>NZ_RYEV01000004.1 GCF_004138485.1 Peristeroidobacter soli | reverse complement strand
CGGGCTCGGTGGGATGAGCCTGTGCGACAGGCTCGGACGGATCGACTCTGGACATCGGCGGGCCACTCCTCGGCGCCGGCGGCGCCTCGAAAAGCGCTCCGCCAGGTGGTCCCCAACCGAGGAAATCGGGTGGTCCCGAACTCAGGAAATCAGGTGGTCCCCAACCCAGGAAACTGGGTGGGTCTCAACGGAGGAAATCGTGCAATACCGTAGCGACAGCAGTCACTGGCCACCTTCCCGTACTGCAAGAGCTAGCTCCCTTTCACGACGACGGAACTTCCAACAATGGGCATTCCTATGTGCCCTGGTGGGGTCATCGAGATCAACGCACCGGCCGACTGTCATTCTCCACCGAGTATCACATACAGATGCAGGGAGGACGGGTCATGCCCACCGTCGAGATGTTTAAAGAAACTCCAAGCAGTGCCGGCCGGCCTCTCTACGGCCATGCACTGCGAAAGCGACTGCGCTATGAGTTCGGGTCGAAGATTACATTGGGGTCGGTCGGTGCCATGGTTCCGAACGAGAATTGCTATTGCGAGATCGATCCGAGCGTGCAGGATCGCTGGGGATTCCAGTCCTACGCTTTCACTGGAAATTCGGTCGCCAGGAAATCGAGCAAGCGCGGCACGCCGTCTCGGCAATGAGCGACATGATCGTTGCAATGGGCGGCACACCGCGCGTACTGAAGAATGCCATCGGTAGCCCCATCTTTGGGGCCGGGGAGCTCTTTCACGAGCTGGGCACCGCCCGCATGGGGATAGATGCGAGGAACTCGGTACTGACGAAGTCTGGTCACACCTGGGACGTACGTAACCTCTATATTGCGGATGGCGCAAGTTTCGCCAGTCACGCTGACAAGAATCCAACAAATACCATCATGGCGCTCTCGTGGCGGGCGAGTGATCATCTCGCGGACAGTTTCATCCGGAAGGAGATCTGAATGCCTGCAGATGGCATGACTCGACGCACGGCATTGAAGTACATCAGCGTCATTGCGTTGGCGGCGAATAGCCAGCGTGCCTCTGCAGGTCGAATCACCATGCAAACGGCAAGAGGCTACGGCACTGATCCGGATAGGCTGCAGCGCATGGTCACTTGGTCGCGCACACTGAGCAAATTACAGCTGGCGACGCTCAGCGATCTGTCCGAGATTGTGCTGCCTGCCGAGCCTCCGCACCCATCGGCGAAGGACTTGGGTGTATATGAGTTTCTGGATGAGTGGCTCAGCGCACCGTACCGGCAAATGCGTACGGACCGCATCGTCATCCTCGAAGGCCTTGTTGTGCTGGATCATTTGGCGCGCCAAGAGATCGGTACATCGTTTTCAGATGCAAATCGACAAGACCAAGATGCTGTATTTGCCTGTTCGCTTATCACGCCGTCGACTAAAGATTTCTCGCATCGACTCATAGAGCTGATCTGCGCTGGCTACTACACCTCCCGCGAAGGACACATCGCCATTGGCTACGTCGGCAATGTCGCGCTCTCCGAATTCCCAGTCGCACCATCTGAAGTTCTGCGGCGCTTCGAAATAGCAATCGGTGCAGTGTGATAGCAGCTCCCGTGAGGCAGCGCCTCACCATTGATCGGCGCGGTCATGTGCTGACCATTGCAATGGCATCGCACTCGAACTGCTGCACGATGGACCCATCTAGGCTAGCGGGTAGGCTCGCGGAGCGAATGTGCTGGATGCGCCCCGAATGAATCGGGTGGATACCGATCGACTACTCGATCACTTGATCGACTCAATTTTGATGTGCCTCAACGCTTCGGGGTCATAGGTCAGGGGATTCGCACCGCTGGAAAGGTCATTGGCCCTCAGGAGGTAGGAGACGATGTCGATGTAGGTTTGTCGATCGAGGCTCCCGGGGCTCGTCTGCGGCATCGTCGCGCGCACGTTGTCGAATAGATCCACGACGGTGGCATTCCTCCAGCGTGCGGTGAAGGCCGCGCCCAGGAGCGCCGGTGCTGCCGCTCGTCCGCTCAAATCTTCCCCATGACATACGCTACAGCTCTTGTTGAAATATTCCTTGCCCCGATTCACTTGCTCAGTGACCTCGCCTCGATGGGTCGGTGGAGTAGGTGAGGTGGTTGACGTTCGATGGGAATCTGTGGGTGCGTCTAACACGATGATCTGCCCATAACTCCATGGATGATCCCTGCAGATATAGGTGTGCCGCGCGACTGTATCAAAGGTAATCCAGGCTTCTTGAGCAGGATTCAGCGGTCCCGTGCTCCAGGAACCGTCGGTTGCTGCGAATTCATGGCGGAGGTTGCCATTGTTGACAAATAGCACCTTGGCTCCCACTTTCACGCGGGCACGATACGGGTTGAATGAGTACTCATCGATAAAGTACCGAGTTCCCGACCCAAAGAGTGAGCGCTTTAGGGAGGTCGTCTCGATTTCCTCAGTGTCCACGATTGGACCAGAGAAGGCTTCCTCTTCCTGCAGACTGGGTGTACTGAGCGCGGGCGCGATCTCCCGGCTACGAAGCTTGAACGCCCAAACTCGCGCGCCCATGGGTACGGCAATGTATTGTTCTCCGTCAATCTCGTAGGAGGCTGGAGAGCCGGCGCCACTACCTGCGCCGGTCTGGTATTTCCAGAGAACATCTCCCGTTCGTGAATCGTAGGCCTCGACGTTGCCATCTTCCGCGCTCAGGAACATGACTCCACCTGCTGTCACTATGGGGCCGCTTCTAACCTGAGTCGGCAGGCCCGCTACGGTCATGACCGGTGTTCGTCGCTTCCAAGCGATCTTTCCCGTTCTGCTGTCAATAGCGGCTAACTCTCCATGCACTTTCAGCCCGGGTGCTGTTGAGAAGTCGAAGTAGTAGGGGTCATGCGCCCGCCTGGGCCAGCCCAACCAAGAAATCCCTCGCACGTAGAAGAATCCAGTATGTGGACTATACGCCATGGGGCTTGTGCGCACCCACGGCATCGGGGCCAAGACATTGGGGGGATCTTTCGAGGGCGGGGGAGATGCCGGCGGTGTCCACATACATCCCAGAACGAAGCCCGCCGGAATGCTCTCCTTCTTCCACTGTTCACAGTTCATCAAGATACTTTCGCCACCGACGGGGAAGGACTGTGTGGGAGAGGTCATTTGAGACCGCAATTGAGGCACTGGTCGCTCTTCTGTGGCCAGAAGTGGCGTGCCGTTTGCTCGATCGAGTTGGTATAGGTAGCCGTCAGATCTTACGACCGCAAGTGCCTTGCGTATCCGGCCGTTCACCTTTGCATCGTACAGGATCACAGGCGTCCCGGCGTCAGCTTCGAATACATCGTGTCGTACAAGCTGGTAGTGCCATCGCAGCTTCCCGGATCTCATGTCCACTGCCAGAACCGAGCACGTGTACAAATTATCTCCCGGCCGGAAATCCCCAGCGAAAGGTGGCACGGCATTGCCTGTCGTCACATAGACCAGACCAAGTTCCGGATCTACCGCCGCGTTGGTCCAAATCCCGGCGCCGCCGAGCTTCCAAGCATCGTTGAATGATGGCCACGTCTCGTGCCCGGGTTCTCCGGGCGCTGGAATCGCAAACAGCTGCCACAGGACGTGTCCGGTCGCCGCATCGAGCGCAGTGAGTCGTCCGCGAAGACGCGCGTCACCATTCGACAGTCCCGAGAAAACCACGCCGTTTACATACGTAGGTGCGGGCGATGCGCGCTGTTCCTTCTTCGGTTCTTCGGTTCCTGTTTGTTGGATCCAGATGAGTTCGCCCGTCGTCTGCTTGAGCGCGATCACGTGGCCGTCCATCAGACCGACAAAGACCAAGCCTCTCCCGACGGCAACGCCCCGTCGGTTCGGTGCGGCGTGCGGAGACGCGCGCTTGCCGCTCCGTGCTGTCCGCGCCGATTCCGAGGGATTATCAGGCACGGTATTGTATGTCCAAAGGCGGTTGCCAGTGCGGGCATTCAACGCGTAGACCTTTCTCCCGGCACTTACGAACATCACTCGATGCTCGATCACTGGAGTGACCGAGGATGTCCCGCTCTCATCGAACGGCTCTGAAACCCAGTCGGCGCCGAGTTGCTGCACGTTGTCCGCATTTACCTGTGCGAGCGGAGAGTAGCGCGTATTGAAATGATCCCGTCCGACCATCGGCCAGTTGTTCGCGTCGGATTGAACTGAGTCGACATCATTGGAATTGTCTGAGGAAGAAGCGCAATGTGAGGGTGTAGCGAAAGTAACGTGGAGGGCGAATAGGACGATCAACGTAAGAATCTTGTCGCATGGAGTAAGCATCGAAGGCATCGCTTTGCAAGTGTGCTGCTCAGTATTCTCGCCCTTTTGTCCAGATTGGCCGACGCTGAAAGTATTCATTCAACGTGGTGCCAAGCTCGGGCGTGAACAGGCCAAATTGCGGCCCTCGTGGGCGGTACGCTGCGTAGAGTTCGTCGACACCGTTCATATCCATGCGCTCATCCTTGGCCGCCGCGGAAGAAATTGGTAAAGACGCAGCACCCAGATATCTTCGATCGCCGTCTGCGATGAGTCGTTGAGCTGATCCGTATGTCGATGATGATAGAGTCGCTGCTCCAGAAAATCGTCGATCTGATCCGCTCTGGGGTGGAGATCCTATATGGAGCGGCTTACTGTAGTAGCCTCCATGCCATACATCCGTAGTCCGCAGTGTGAATCACAAGAAGGCGTTCGGGTGCCTGGATACCCTCCCGTGCAAATTTATGTCGTCATACTCGGGTAGCGTAGCTCGCAGGCGGGGGGGTACCGGATTGATTTCATTGATGCTAAATCACCTTTTCGATGACACCACGCGATGCATAGATGAGGTGCCAGGTGCGTGAGGCGTGCTGAGCAGCCGTTGTGTTATTTCTCGAACAGACGTCGAGGATGCTGCTCGCTTACACTGCGGTGACGCTGCTGGGCATCGCCCTGTTCGGCAGACGTGACTGGTTCGAGCAGGCTGACGTGTTCGCCGTGCTCTTCCGCATCGGTGGAAAGATGGCGCCGGTGGAGTACCTCCGTGATGAGGCGGAGGGTCTTCGCGCGATTCGCCTGCGTGCACCATTTTCGGGATTGCTAAGCGAGGGTCCCGAGCGCATCAGCCTGCTGCTCTTCGTCCTCTTCATGCTCTCCTCGACCGCCTATGACGGCATCCACGACACGCAGCTGTGGACGGGGCTCTTCTGGACGAACATGCTGAAGTGGCTACAGCCTCTCTGGGGGAGGATCTGGGCAAGGCGCAGAATTTGTTAGTGGGAATGTTCCTCGCGTACCGTCAGCTCGGCCTGCTGGTGTTTCCAGTCATCTACCTCGTGATTTTCATGGCGACGCTGCTCGTCGCCAAGGGGCTGACCCGATCGACGCTCGCGCTGCGAGAACTCGCACTTCGATTTACATATTCGCTTGTGCCCATCGCCTTCGCGTATCAATTCGCGCACTACTATACGCTTCTCATCGTACAGTGTCGGGTATGGCTGGCGTCGTTCGCAGGCCTAATCGGCGTCGAACTCATGCGCGAGGCTTCGCTGCAGGAAGTCGCCCGGGGGAGCGTTGGACATGGCGTAGTGTGGCATATGCAGCTTACCGTGGGCCTGCTCGGGCACGTGATGAGCGTGGTGTTGGGGCACTACGAGGCCGTGCGAGCCTTTCCGCAACGAGGCGCGGCGCTCCTGAGTCAGCTGCCGCTACTGATCCTCATGATCACCTATACGATGCTGGGACTGTGGATCCTTACGTTGCCGCTCGGTTGATGAGCCAACCCTCCCGGAGGAACATCGTGCGTCCACCAACTGCGTGACAGTTGAAGAACCACTGCCGCCACTGAAGTCCAATCGAGCTTCCAACTATCCGCTGCGTGCCGGTGGTCCGCCCAGATCGGATAAGGAGGTAGCGCAGCACCTGCTGCGGTATTCTCGCGCGTCGCAGGCCGTTTCCCGGTGGGCTCCAACCGAAACTTTGTGTGCCATCTGCGCAAGCTCGCTAGGCTCACTGTGCTTGCTGGCCGAACACCCCTCGGATTGCCCGCTGGCTTTGAACTTCTCGACCATCTCCGATCAGGCATCCACGCTCAGCCGTCGGCGCTTCATCGTCTGCGGCGCTGATTCCAGGTGGTTGACCTGGAGCAGTATTGCCCGCGCGCGGATCGATCTGAAAGACGCCTCGGGCCTGTGTCGCCTCTCAGGCGATCTTCCGAAGAATGAGGGCATCTATTGAGTTAACAGGCTCGGCTCATCGAGTCATATTCGAGCGTGAGATAGCATCGGCGCTGCCCCGGGTTGCTGCAGTGCTCCTGGCTTTCTGCATCCATTCGTCAGCTATTGCGGCGCCCCCGCCCAACATCGTCATCATCCTAGCCGACGACCTCGGATACGGCGACGTGGGCGCCTACAACCCCGAATCAAAGATTGGCACGCCTCACATTGATCAATTGGCTCGGCAGGGGATGCGGTTCGTGGACGCGCACTCGGCAGCAACCTGTGTGCCGAGTCGCTATGAGTTGCTTACGGGACGGCGCCTGTTTCGTAACGATCGAAAGTTTGAGACGCAGGCGCTCATAGCGCCTCAGCAACCCACGCTCGCGTCGGTGCTGTCACAAGCCGGTTACGCGACGGCGATGATTGGGAAATGGCACCTGGGATTCGAGGGACTGGGCGTGCATCCCAGCCCTTCTGACTACACTCAGCCACTACGAGGCGGGCCCATAGGCCACGGCTTTTCGAGCTACTTTGGGCTCGCCGCCTCACTAGACGTTCCGCCGTATGTCTTTCTGCAGGACGATCGGTTCCAGCAAGGCGCACGCACGAGCATACCTGAGCACCATACGCCAGGCATGAGATCGATTCAGGGCGAGTTCTGGCGGGCCGGCATGATCAGCACAGACTTCAAGCATGAAGAGGTGTTGGGGCGCTTGGCGGATCGCGCAGTGGAGTATCTCCAAGCGCAGGCGGGCGCCCGACAACCCTTTTTCTTGTATGTCGCTCTGACCGCGCCTCACCCGCCGTGGCTGCCCACTGAACCCTTCCGCGGCCAAAGCGGCGCCGGCATGTACGGGGATTTCGTCATGCAGATGGACGCGGAGGTGGGACGGATTGTTGACGCGCTGGAGCGTGCAGGTAAAGCAAACGACACGCTGCTTCTCTTCACCAGTGATAACGGGCCGACGTGGTACGAGGCGGATATCCTGAGGTACGGCCATCGAGCGGTGGGTGGTCTTCGCGGCATGAAAGGCGATGCTTGGGAGGGCGGCCATCGGATCCCGTTTGTCGCACGCTGGCCGGGGGAAATCGCTGCAGGCACGACGAGTACGACGCTCGTTTCCTTCACAGATATCATGGGCACCGTGGCCAGTGTGACTGGGCAGACAATTCCAGCCAGCACAGCCGAGGACAGTTTTAATCTCTTGCCTGTCTTTCTCAGCAAGTCTCTCCAGTCGGGACGCGAAGTCCTCGTGCACGAAGCAGTAGGGCCCGACGGGCGATTGCTAGCGCTGCGCTGGAATCAGTGGAAATGGATTCCTTCAGGCTGCATGAGATCGATGTTTGAGGGATTCGGCGAGGGCGCCCTGCTTTCCAATCCGTGCGCACAGCGTCCGCCGGTGGGCCAACCGCCGGGGCAACTCTATGACCTCTCAAATGACCTCGGCGAGCGGGAGAACGTGTATGCGCAGCACCCGAAGCTCGTCGAGCAACTCACCGAACGTTTGAATCGCTATCGTGGCACTGAGCGCACATCGAGCTCCGGCGCAGTGGATCGCGAGTAATTTCGGTAGAGCAGGCAGACTGGCCAGGGTGGCTGGAACGGCGAATGACGGACAACGTGGGGATGTTGCGGTGACATTGCGCGCTGGTGCCACCGCTTCGAAGCAGCGGTACCGGTGAAGAGCTGGGCCTAATAATCTACTCCGGCCCGCCAAACAGGTCGGCGACCGAAATACTCCCGTAACGGTTGCAGGTCGATTCCCGCCAATAGCTCCCTCTGCGCAGGTTCGCTCTTGCTGAATTCGCGGGAAATCTCCTCCAACTGCGCGAGGTCCAAAGGCTCACCCTGGGCAGCTTTGGAGAGCACATCGTAACTGCGTTGAATCCACGAAGAGGCAAAGGTCTCTGGATTCTGGGAAGCCGAGGAGCGTTGCCGGTGAAGGTCCCGGCTCATAAAGCGATCGATGGCCGCCTCGTCGGGGCGCAGATCGACCGACAGTGCTCTTGACACTCGGTTAATTTCAACGCGCCAGTCCTTCATTAGATTGATGTAGTCGACGAAGACACGTTGATGGTTGCGGGATTGCCGTTCCACCAACAAGTTTGTCCGAAGCCACCAGACGCTTTGTCGCTCTAGAGGGTGCTGGGTCCAGGCCAGTTCAGACGCAAATTTTCGACCTGATGCGAATACTTGGTGGGGTGGGCGGATCGTAATGACGATCTTAATGGAGAGCCCCGTGTCGCGTGCGGCCTCGAACCAGAAGTCGGTAAGTTCGTCGATCAGCGGCTCTTTAATGATCAGTGGCGCGTCGCCGGCACACGTCGCCAGGAATTCGCGGATCTTGGCGATGTATTCCTCTCGATCATTGTCACAGCACGACAGTTTGCTGAGAGGATGATGGATGGAGTTGGCCGCAAACCAGCCTTGCCGCTGCAAGAAATCCAGATTGTGATTCGCTGCGACCGCGGGTTCCCAAAACCCTCTGCGATTTCCCTCGTCGGCGCCAAAAACCAATGCGGGAAGCGAGCATCCGCACAAGGATAGAACGCGTGCGAGCGCGGACGAGCCGGAACGACCGCTTCCCAGAATCAGTATGATGTCTTGACGAGCCATACTGCGGAATCCTCTGGACGAGATTGCAGATGCGATGCTCCGTTGCGCTCGAGAGGCTAGACGGGCGTATCACGGTACCATGCTGAGTATCCGTGGGCGCGTCCGTCTCTAGAGGTTCTCTCTTCTGCGCGAGACGAGACGATGCCGTTCCGATGAGTGGTGCGAAAGTTTTTCGCTGCTCTACCTAGGGCGTGGGCACAAACGTTTTCGGATGGCGGTTATATAGAGAGGTTGCTCAGCGCATTGAGAGTACGGAACTCGCAGCGGTATCAATCGTCAGAGATTTGGATCATTGATCATTGTCATCCGAAGATAGTTGATCGTGACCGTTAGTGTTGTTCTGTCTAAGCTGCTCAGGTGCGTGAGATCTTCCACGCAATTGCGGTGGTCGAACGTGCTGAACGGCTGCACGACTTCGAAGATTTTGTGTGCGCCAGTCCTTTGAGGAGCAGGCGGAGCTGGGGGGGGGAGGGCTGAAACCTGGGCTGAAACCCGTCCGCCGTTACCACGCAGTCGTAGGCATGTGTCCAGATCGATCGGCGACACTTGTGTAGAAGTGGAGCATGAGTAATAGCGCTTGTCGACGAAGCACGAACGGCCGGCGTCAAGCGGTGAGAGTGAATTCAATCGCCCACTCAATTGTGGATGCCCGCGGCTGCCGCAGCAGCCCGCCGTGGGATTGCAAGTATCCGGCAAAGAATCCGATTGCGCTACCAACTTGATGACCCGAATGAAGATCTCTCTGTCGGACTCGCTCAGCTCGCGACCCTGAATCGGTCACCGTTTGAGCTACGCGGGTTCTCAAAGCGGAGGTCACGACCTGCTGGAAGCCAGTCAGTCGGTAAGCAGTGCCATGGAACTGCGTCGCGGATCGGGAACTTGCGACCGAGTATCACCAAGCGCCGAGTGTTCCGATGGCTGCTAGTCGTCAGCGAGGCGAAGGCGTCGTTCACCGGTCGCCAGGTCGTGTTGCCATCGCCCCCATCGTTTAAGGCTTGTTGGTCACTTCGATCGTCGCTCGATTTCAAGTGTCGGGGTTGGGTGCGATGGAGGGTGGCATGTCTGTGGCTCGTGTTGTGCGCGCTTGGCGCCTGCGAGGGATCCGAGCGGGCAGAGAAGCCGCAGTCTGAGAAAGGACACCAAGCGCCAGTGGTGCAGAGGGTGCAGGCGAGCAGCGCCGATTTCGTGGGCGGCGCTGCGTGTGCCGGTTGCCATCGCGCTCAGTACGAATCATGGCGCGGCTCGCATCATGACCTGGCGATGCAGCCGGCCGATGACCCGGCGGTGCTGGGCGATTTCGAGAACGCGGCATTGCGGCGCTTCGGCGGGGCCACGCGCTTCTTTCGGCGCGGCGAGGAGTACTGGGTCGAAACCGACAACGCCCAGGGAAAGCCAGAGGCGTTCAAGATCGAATACACGTTCGGAGCATATCCGCTGCAACAGTATCTCGTTGCGTTTCCAAGCGGACGCTATCAAGCACTGACAGCCGCGTGGGACAGCCGGCCCAAAGCGCAAGGCGGGCAGCGTTGGTTTGATTTGCAGGCTGGGGAGCGCGTCCGGCACGACGATCCGCTACACTGGACTGGCCCCTACTACAACTGGAACAGCCGCTGCGCCGAGTGTCATAGCACCGGCCTGCGCAAGAACTACGACGCCGCCCAGGGCACCTATGCAACGACGTGGACCGATATAGATGTCGCGTGCGAAGCGTGCCACGGCGCCGGCAGCGAACATGTGAAGTGGGCGAAAGACCCCAATTCGGCAGCTGCGACGTCAGCGGATAAGGGGCTCGTTATCGATGTCGCCGCCAAAGCGAAGTTTTCACGTGCGCCGGGGGTAGCGACCGCGCAAGCGACCAATGCCAGCCTGTCCACCGCACAATCGAGCCGGCAGCTGGATGCGTGCGGGCCGTGCCACTCTCGCCGCCAAGTCCTCGTGAGTTCCGAGCAGAAGTTTCGCATGCCAGCGTATCACCAGGCGTATTCTCTGAGTTTGCCGATGCCGCCGACCTATCATGCCGATGGGCAGATCCTCGATGAGGACTACGAGCTGGGTTCGTTTCTTCAGAGCAAGATGCACGCGCGCGGTGTTGTGTGCAGCAACTGCCATGACCCACATTCCTTAAAATTGCGCGCAACCGATAACGACGTGTGCGCTCAATGTCACGATCCGGGCGTGTTCGACAGGGCCGCTCATCATCATCACGCCGCAGGCTCGAAAGGGGCGGAGTGCGCCAATTGTCACATGCCGGTAACGACTTATATGGTGGTTGATGACCGGCGCGATCACAGCATCCGCATTCCGCGGCCCGATCTTTCGGTGAAGTACGGCATGCCCAACGCGTGCGGTCAATGTCATGCGAAGCAGGGGCCGAAGTGGGCGGCTGCGCGCGTTGAGGATTGGCGGCGGAGCGCCGACAAGGAAGTTGCCCGGCATTTCAGCGATCTGCTGACCAGTGCCGACGACGCGGCCTGGCTGCAGCTCGCAGCCGACTCCACCATGCCGGGCATCGCGCGTGCCGCTGCATTGAGCAGCTTGGGGCAGCGGCCCAGCAGCAACACGTTACATGAATCGCGCCGATACTTTAGCGACTCGGATCCGCTGGTGAGGCGCGCAGCGACGGAGGGATTTGAGGCGGTGGATCCCGCGCAGCGGTTGCAGATGCTTCGGCCGTTAGCCGGCGATCCCTCGAAGTCGGTGCGCATGCAGGTCGCGCCGCTGCTCTCGGCTATCGATACGGGCGGCTTGGCCGCCGAGCAGCGCACTCAGTTGGTGGCGTTGTTCAGCGAATACGTTGCGTCGATGCGCGCTAACGCCGACATGCCAGGCAATCTGGTGAACCTGGGGCTGTTTTATGTGAATCGGCGTGAGGCAGCCTTGGCGGAGAGCGCGTATCGCGACGCCCTGCGATTGGATCGCCAGTTTATCCCAGCGTACTTGAATCTCGCTGATCTATATCGTCAGCTGCAACGAGAAGGCGATGCACGGGTCACGCTCGATCAAGCGCTCGACCTCGCGCCAGACGCCGCGGCAGTTCACTACGCCATGGGCCTGCAGCAAGTAAGGTCGCGAGAGTACGATGAAGCGCTGAAACATCTCAAGCGTGCTCACGAACTGTCACCGAGTGACGTCACCTACGGCTATGTATACGCGGTTGCGCTGTTCGAAAAGAACTCGCCCGATCGCGCCATCGACGTTCTGAAGCGCTTGAGCGCGCAGCACCCAGAGAATGATCGAGTGGCGCAAGCGCTGAGCGATTTTCTTGACCGTCGCGGTCGTTCCGCCCGTAAGCGGTAGACCTGCGTCCTGTGGAAGCCCTCAATCGGGACGAGCATTTGTTGCAGCCTCACCCATGGGTGGGTGGTGGAGAGGTGTGAATTCTTCCATGACCGGGCGCAGGCCGCTCGCCTCCCTGCGCGATGCCAGCATCGTCCGGCAGCACGCTGTAAAACGACATCCGGAGCGCCTACCGCCAACAGCAGGGCGCGGGACTCGCGGCGAACACCTCGCGCCATTCCGGTGATCGTCCGCTGTCCTTCGCGAAAATTCGATCTGGTCTCTGAGATGCGGGGCCGACGTGCAGCCGTGGGCATGATCGTGGCGTGCTGGGCCCGTCCTCCATGATTGTCCGACTGACCTGAGATCTGATCCTGAGGTGTCGGCTCTCGCTTCGGCCGAGCGAGTCATTGAAGGCGAAGATACTGCTTCTGCGCCGGCAGTTGGCGCTGTACTGCGAACGCGGGACGAAGCCGAGGCGGGTGGATGCGCCAACCCGACTGGCATTGGCGCTGCTGTCGCGCTGTTTCGATTGGTATAACGCTCTGATGGTGGTGCGGTCGGTGCTGACGACTGGCCCACTGCAATTTGATGTCGGATCCGACTGCGCACTGAGGACGCGGCAGTGATTGAGAAGACAGCGCCAGCCCGGAGCTTCGATTGGTTCCACACCAGCAAATCGCGCGCCCGCAGTCATGCCGCATTGCTGGACAGGCGTCCGACCATTCAATCCGGCATGAACGCGTCGGTGGTTGTAATAAAGGGCGAAACGATCCAGCTTGCGATGGAGATCGAGGCCGTTCCAGAAGAAGGTTTGGTCGAGATATTCGCTGTGGTCCGCAAAAATTCGATCTCGGCCTCTGGAGTGGCCAGTTGCCGTAACTATGGCATCATCGCGGCGTGCTGAGCGCGTTCTCCATCATCGTTCGCCTGGCCTGGGACCTGCTCCAGTGGTGCGGGCTCTTGCTTCGGCCGCGCGAATCGTTGGAAGCGGAGATTTTGTTTCTACGTCGCCAGCTGGCGCTGTATCGCGAACGCGGTGTGAAGCCGAGGCGGGTCGATGCCGCCACCCGGGTCACATTGACGCTCCTGTCGCGCTGGTTCGACTGGCGATCTGCATTGGTGATTGTCCGGCCTGAAACGCTGATTGGCTGGCATCGAGCGGGGTTCCGGCTGTGGTGGCGGTGGAAGTGTCGGTCAGGGCGGCCACCCATTCCGAAAGAGCTACGCGAACTGATCCGACGGATGGCACGAGAGAATCCAGCATGGGGTCAAGAGCGCATCGCGAACGAATTGCTGTTGAAGCTCGGCCTGCAAGTGTCACCACGCACGGTGGGCAAGTACATGCCGCGACCTGCACCAGGACGGCCACGCGGCGATCAACGATGGTCGACTTTCCTTCGCAATCACGCACGAGCCATTATCGCGTGTGATTTCTGTGTTGCGGTGACCAGCACGTTCCGGGTCTTGTACGTGCTCGTCGTCATCGAACATCATAGCAGTCGACTGATTCACTTTAACGTAACAGCGCATCCGACCGCGCAATGGACGCGGCAGCAACTACGCGAGGCGGTCGGATACGAGGAGCAATACGCGTACCTGTTGCACGATCGGGACAGCATCTTCTCGACCGAGGTAGATGAGTGCATCCAGCGGTTGGGTCTGCGCGTATTGAAGAGCCTGCCGAGAAGTCCAAAAGCGAATTCCATTTGTGAACGCGTCATCGGCACCCTTCGCCGAGAGTGTTTGGACTGGCTCATTCCACTCTCGGAAGCACATCTGCGCCAGACGCTCAAATCTTGGGTGGCGCATTACAACCGCGGACGCCCGCATTCTGCGTTGGGTCCAGGCGTCCCCGATCCTCCCGCCGATCTGTCGGTGCCATTGTCGAAGTCACGGCATCGACTCGATGACTTTCGCTCGGTTCATGGCGAGCCAATACTCGGCGGGTTGCACCACGAGTACTCGCTGGCGCGCGCGTGATCAAATCGATCCAGCCGAGAACGGCCTGGAGTGATTTTTGCGCATCACAGGAGGGTGGCTCAAGCTCTCTTCGCCGGCTTGCCCTTCATGAAGTTGTTGCGTCGAACCGCCGGTGCGAGGCCGTTTTTTTTGCCGAAACGAATTTTATAGCCAATTTTATGGAAGCAGGAGTTTCGTAGTCGCGCCGAGCTCGTAACTCGCGGATTTCAAAGCGGGAAAGTGGTGGGCCGCATAGGACTCGAACCTATAACCAACTGATTAAGAGTCAGCTGCTCTACCAATTGAGCTAGCAGCCCACTTATTCCGCTTCGTGGCGGCGTCCGGAAAGAGGCCGGCGCCGTTTAGAATTTGGGGTGGACGATGGGGCTCGAACCCACGACGACCGGAATCACAATCCGGGGCTCTACCAACTGAGCTACGTCCACCATTGTCCAATCCGCCACATCGCTGTGGCTCCCGGCGAGCGGTCCATCGAGGGGCCGTCCGACGCGGGGCGCAGAGTATATACGAACTCGCCTGGAACACTAGAAGTTCGAGCGTTGCCAGGCGACAAAAATTGGCGCGCCCGGAGGGACTCGAACCCCCGACCACCGGCTTAGAAGGCCGATGCTCTATCCAGCTGAGCTACGGGCGCGTTGCGTCCGGAAAACGACAAAGCGGTCGGCGCGGGCCCGACTGGCACTGTCCCGGCGACCAGGGGCGCAGATGGTACGGATCCGGCTCCGGTAAGTCGAGGAGGGAGCGAGGAAAACTCTACCTGGCGGGCAGCGCCGCCCGACCGACGGTCGAGCGGCGATGGAGAGCAACTCGTTGATTTCTGGTATGGCGCAGTCGGACTACGAGACGTCCGCCTTCACATACACGCTCAGGTAGCGCACCTCCGGGAGAAACTGTTCCGCGGCTTCGAACACCTTCAACGGATTGGTGCCCTTGGGTACCACCAGGCCTTCGCGAGTGAGCATCGCCTTCGAGGCGACATCCGCGATCTTGCCGACCTGGTCGGTCGGCACGACCAGGTATCGGCCGGTGCGCAATCCGACTCCCGAGCTGCCCACTTTATCGGCGGCGGCCTTGGTGCCGAATACCGGGATGGCCGTGCTTTGCAGCAGCCATTGGGTCCGGTCGGTCGACTGGAGATAACCGACCAGCTTATCCACCTGTTGAAGCGCGCTCACCGCGATCGCCGGCAGGCCGAGGAAGGGCACCGCGACCTGTGCGCTTTCGCGAAGGAAGGAGAAGAAGCGACTCCAGTTGCTTTCCTTGCGCTGAACGAAGAAGTTCCAGCTCCAGAAGCCCAGGCCTTCGGGAATCGGCACGGTCTGTAGATTGCCCCACGCGGTGCCGGGGTTGAACTCGAGATTCTTCAGCGCGGGCAGCTTGCCGCCGGTCTCGGGCAGAAATGCCGCCACCGCCGACCAGGCGAGCGCTTCCGCCAGCCCCGGCATCGGCTGGGTTTGCTGTAAATCGATGCGCAGCGAGCCTTGCTGCAGATTGCCCAGGTCGGTGCGGTCCTTCGCGGCCGGCCGAAACCGTTCCACGCGCAGCATCGCTTGCAGGTTGCCCTTGTCGGGTAACGCGCCGGCCTCGGGGTCCGAGGCCATCAGAAATCCTTTCTCGGGGTGATAGAACAGGAACTCCGGATTGGCGATGGCTGCGGACATCGGTTCCATGCCGGCGGCGTAGAGCTCGGCCGGCTCACGAACCGATTTCGTCCAGAAGTCGAGGGTTGCCTCGTCGATCTTCGGTTCAGCCGATGGGTTGGCCGCCGTGGGAGGGGGAACGCCTTCGCTCGGATTGCCCGCTGCTGCGGCGGGTGTCGCTTCCGGACTGCACCCGGCGCAAGCCGCGGCCGCCAGTAGCATGCTCATGCCTTGCAGGGCGTGACGTCTCGATTCATTCATCGTGCTTGCTCCTTGGCGATCGCCACGGTTTGGTTTTTCTCGACGAACTGGCGGTGCCGCCAGCACGCTTTCAGTTTGTATTGAGTGCGATCCCAGCGGTTCCAACGAGCTTGCAGGATCTTCTGATATTCCACGCCGGTGTCGTTGAGGCGTTTGCCTTCATCGTCGGTCGAGCCGTCCCAGCCATGCGAGCCCCAGCCGACGAACTGCTCGGGGTCGACGACCATCACGGTATGACCGACGCACTTGCCGGTGTCGGGATGCGGGCCTTGATAGACCAGCACATCGCCGGTGCGCAGGTCCTCGCCCATGCAGCTGTCGAAGTTTTCGTGCATCAGCGATTTCTTCGGCGTGCTGGTCGAGCAACTGCCGGCCTCGGCGTCGAACATTTCCGCCGTCGACAGGTAACCGCCATGCCATTTGCGGCTGGTGTACGGCGCACCGCTGCGCGTGAACGCGTACCAGATGGCTCGTGAACAATCGATGCCTTCTTTCAGGTTCGCCGCGTCATCCGCCGGTAGCGCTTTGCCGCTGCCCTTGCTCCAGCCATGCTGACGATACGGCACACCGTCGAGCGCACCGTTGGCAAAGGCCCGATTGGCGAGTTGATAGCCGGAGCTCAGGACCTTGTGCAGCGGATTGTCGGCGGCGGGCAGGTACGGGTCGATATCGAACGCCGCCAACGTATATTCCTTATCGTCCGGCGTCGGGCAACTGCGGGCCGCGGCATCGCGAGCTTCGAACTGTGGATTGGTGAGGACGCGATAGGGCAGCGTCGTCGACGTCCACGGCGTCGTGCCCGTGTTCGCATAGTAGTTGCCGCTCTTCGCGATGCCCTCGCCGAGCAGACCCCGCATGGTCTTGGCGAGTGGATGTTCGCCGCCCTTCCTCAGGGTGACGGGGTCCTGCAGCAGGCCCCAATCGATATCCAGCGTCTGGTCGGTGCCGAATACCACGACATACTCCGGAACGTTCAATGGCGGCTTGCTTTCGATGCCGCCCGGGTCGAGCGGATGGAAGGTGCCGTCCGGCGGCAGCACCAGATTGTCGCCGTCGACGGGCAGGCCCAGGGTTGCTCCGTCGTTGAACAGCACCGCGCCACCGATCCGCAGCGAGCGCGAGCCGGTGTTGGCGACTTCGACCCGCCACTGCGAGCAGACCGGAATCAGATGTTCCTGGTTGGGGCATTGCTCGACCCATTGTTGAAGGGCGCGCTCGCGATAGGGGCATTCATCCCGCTCGGCGGGCGGCAGCCGCACCAGGCGCACGCGCAGGGTGTCGTTGTTTCGCATGCTCATGCCGGGCTCGCCTTCCATGGACAGAAGGATTTGCTGGCGGGCGAAACTCTTCAGTCTGTGCGGCACCATGCCTGGCGCCGGGCCCAGCTTGGAGATGCGCACGACACCTTCCGGTCCGCGGATGGCAAATTGGCCCGAGCCCGCGCTTTCCACGATGAAGGCGCCGCTCTTATCGGAGAGCGTCATGAAATCGCTGTACTCCGGTGAATTGATCAGCGCGGTGATTTCCGCGGCGCTCTTCGGCGACAGCTTGTATTTGCCCGTGGTCGCGATCGTTACCGGCAGACGTAACGAGTCCTCGCCGCGAATGCTCAGCACCGCGATGTCGCCGGGCTTTATTTCCGACTTGGGCGGCTCGACGACTTTCGCTTTGGCCGTGATGCCGTGGAAGTCCATGATCTTGGCCGATGCCTTCGCGGCCTGCGGGTCGGAAACGTCGCCGCGATCGACATTGCCAGCATAGATGCGCAGCTCGGCGTTGAGGCTCCAGCCCGGCAGCGGCACCCCGCGCAGATTCAAATTCTCACCCTGGATGGTATCGACGACCCAGCCATAGGGGCGGGCGCGATCCTGGTCGGAGAACACCAGTTTGGTCAGGTCGCCCTGGAACACGGGCAGTTGCCGTCCCAGCGTGGCCTCACTCAACTGGATGCGCATGCGGCGCGCGACTTGTTCCCAGGACAGCGGTTGCGATTCGACTTTCGCCAGCACGTCCTCGAGTGCCACGGTGAAGTAACTTCGGCCGCCATTCTTCGGTGCCAATGCCGCGGTTCCGTCCCGTGCGGCGGCGAGCCGAACCACACCGGGCAAGCTGTCGAGCTCGGGGCCATTGTCGTCGCCGCTGACGACCCCGCTCTGGGGGGGCGTCATTTTCTCGACGACGTCCTCCGTGCTCAGGCCCTTGGTGGCCGAGCCGGAGTGGCAGGAGTCGAGGATGACTACGATGTCCTGTGTCTGCCGGTGCAGGCCGGCGATCATGCCGTTGAATTCATCGTCGCGCAGCGGGCTGACTCCGCCCGCCCAGGAATCGTGCAGGATCAGCAACTCGTCCTTGCCGTCCGGCTCATCCTTGGAATGGTCGACGGTGTAGCTGCCGTGACCCGAGAAGAACACCAGCACCTGGACCGGGTGCTTGCCGCCGATCGCTTTCGCTCGATCGCTCAGCGCGCGTTGGAAAGAGCTCACAAACGCCGGGCGAGTGGCCTGCCGATCGGTCAGCACGCATACATTCGATTTCGGAAAGCCATAGCCGGTGGGCGCGGTGATCAGATCCGCCAGCGTTCGTGCATCCTCGGCGGGCGCGAGCAGCGGCTTGATGTCTTTGTTTTGAAACGTGCCCACGCCGACGATCAGGCCGAGCCGTACGATGCCGTCCGCGCTGACTTGGGCGGGCGCGTCCAGGGTACACCATTCATTCGCACCGCCGCCGGTCGCGGCGACGGAAGTGATATTCGCGGCTTTGTTATTCTGAGTCTGAGCGTCGGAGGAACATCCCGCCGCCAGCAACGTCGCGAACGCGCCCAGAATCAGATGTGCCCCGTGAATGCCGAACCGCTTGCACCTTTCCTGATACATTCTGTGTCCCTTTCTTTTTGGTGATACATCAGTGAGGCAGGGATGCAGTCTAGCTCGGCGCGCAGTGATTGCCATCGTCTCGTTCGCTGCGAGTGCGTTGTTTGTAAGTTTGTTCGACAGCCGGGCGTCGGCGTGGAGCGCCGAGGCCGTCGATGTGAGTTTCGATCTCTATGTCCAGGCGGGCCACTCCGCGGACGTCATACAAACGATCTTCTCCGAAGACAGCAGCGTCATGGCGTCGGCGGACGAGGGCGGCGCGATACATCTGTGGGACGTGGCGTACGCGAGCGAATATGGTGCGGTTTCGAGTGGAGAACAGATTTCCGCGCTGGCGGTGAGCGTACGCAACCATCTGTTGCTGGCGGGAACGCGTCGAGGCGAGGTCGTTTTCTGGGAGCTGCGACGGCAAAACGAACGTGAGCGGTTCAGCGTGCGCGGCGGTGAAGTTCGTTCGTTGCACCTCAACTCCGATCATTCCCGACTGATGGTGGTTGCGGAACGTCGTTTCACCCTCTGGAGTCTGGCGGAACATCGCGAGTTGAGCTCGCAGGAGATTCCTCAATGGCAGGCGTCCGCGCTGTCGCCGGACGGAACCAGACTGGCGCTGACGACCCCCGATGGATTGCTGATGGTGGACGTGTCGGGGCGTCAGCCGACGATTGCCGTCCAACGATTCGGGGATCCGGATGACAAGCAGCCGCTCGGAGTGGCCTGGCAGGCGGACGGGCAGGTGGCCTATGAACAGTATCCGGGATCATTCGATGTCAGCGCCGAGATCCGGGCGGACGCCGTCCGGTGGCGGAACAACAGTTGTCGTATTCCCATGCTCACGGCGCTGCGCCCGGAGGACATTCGCAAAGATCCTTTGGGTTTTGCACAGTACCGGATCAATCCCCGGCGTTATTTCGCAACGGCCGACGGGGTCGTCGCCGTTGCGCAGGTGGTCATCTACGGGCCGGACGCAAGAGTGGTCGCCTACAATGTTTCCACCTGCCGGTTGATCCGGGAATTGCAGGCTGACCACCGGGGATGGAATCCGAAACCGGATATCGGTTCGGTGTCGGTTTCACCCGATGGCAAGTGGCTGGCGTATGGCATGGGCCGCGATGTGTTCATGTCCGCGGCTCCCACCAAGGCTGCTCGATCTCCCATCGAGCTGAGCGGCGTCAACGTCGGCAGACTGACGGCGAGCTCGCGTCCCGCGCTGGATGCAATGTTTCTTGCCGGAAACCGCCTGGTGGTGAACAACGGCGCGGGCAATGTCAGCACCTTCGACCTGCGTTCGGATCAGCCGTTGTCGTCGTTTGCCAGGACGATGGACGTGGACGGCGAGCAAAGTGGTGTCACCAGGCTCCGCAAATCCGCGAGCGACCCCGCGGGCGCCGAGCTAGTGATCTTTGGCGAGGAGGGCGAGGCCAATCTGATCCGTTCCGTGTTCGAGGGCTTTCACGATGACTTTGCCATCGAACGGCGGGCGCTGCCGTCGGGCGCAAAGTTGTCCCGATGCTCGCTCAATGGCCGGCCGGTTCTCGGGCTTCGTTCGCACGCGTTCTCCGAGAACGCGCGAGCCATCGTGATCGCGGGCGGCCGGATGGGGGCCGACGATGCGGTGGCGGTTTTCAGTGTCGACGCCTGCAAGAAGCTCTGGACACTGGATAAGGAAACCCACCCGGCGGCGCTCGCGATCAGCGACGATGGCAACTTCTTGCTGAGGCACTATGGTGGCGACCGGGTGGAATATCTGGTGCGGCCGAAGCGCAAGGGAACTGTTCCGCCGCCGACCGGCGCCGGCACGGTGCGCGCCATTGCGGTCGCCGGGGATGGAACGGCGTTCGCGGTGGGGTATGGCGACGGGCGCGTCGATCTATGGAACGTCGGCAAGAAAGAGATCACGCGTGCGGAAACATTGCGGATCGGCGGCGCGACGCTGACGTACTTGCAGTTTCTGGGCTCGCGACGGCTGGCGGCGAGTACCGACGGCGGCGAGCTGCGCCTCTGGAATCGTGACGACCCCGACGCATCGTTGAGTTACGTTAGAGCGCCCGGTGCCGTGGCTCGCGTCGCCGAGCAGAATGATATGTCCCTGGTGGTCGGGGTCACGTCGAGGAACGCCGTGGCGCTGTGGCGTGCGGCATCGGACCGGCCCACGGCGAGTCCGCCCCTGCTGGTGTTGAAACAGTTGGCGCGTAGTGGCTGGATCGTGGCGTCGCCCTCCGGCGCCTTCGATACTGATAACGTCGATCAAACGCTGGGATTGTCATTTCGCCATCCGCTGCGGGACGGCGTGTTGCCCATCGAAGCGTTTTATCGGGACGGCTATTCACCGGGTGTCGGGCCGCGCTTGCTCGCTGGCGAAGGGATGAGCAGCGAGCCGTTGCCGTCGAATCTGAATCTGGTGCAGCCGACGGTGAAGATACTCTCCGCGGAGCCCTCGCCCGACGATGCGAGCTCGATGCTCGTCATGGTCGAAGTGTCCGGCGCCCGGCGCGATGTGAGCATCGGCGATCGACATGAGACGCACGCCACCGATGTCTATGATGTGAGATTGTTTCGCGATGGCCAACTGATAGAGCAGCTCCCCGCGGATGTCGAAGACGCGCCGCCCGCCAATGAAACGTCTCAGCAGGCACTGTCGCGCTGGCAGCGAACTCACAAAGTCGTGGCGCTGAGTGACGGCCCTCGTCAACTCCCGTTCAAGGTGCGCGTGCCGATGGATGCGAAGCGGGTGGTGTTCTCGGCGTATGCGTTCAATGTGAATCGAATCAAGAGCCAGGCCGCGACCTTGCAGGTCGACTTGCCGAACCGGCCAAAAATTCCGCGACGGGCGTACCTGCTGACCGTCGGGGTGAATGCCTTCAGCGATGCCGCGTGGAATCTCAGCTATGCGATGAACGACGCGGTGGAATCGGGCACGATGCTCCAAGCTGGCTTGAGAACGGTTGTGGATGAGGTGGTCTGGGTTTCCTTGTTGTCTCATGCAGCGCTGCCGTCCGGACAGCCGGCGGTCATGCAGGCGAGCCGAGAGCATATTCGCGCCGCCATCAGAGCTCTCGCCGGAGATCGAGAGCAGATGGCCGCCCTGGCCGGAGTTGCGAATGCGGACCAGCTTCGCCGGGCCAATCCGGACGACATGGTGTTCATCATCGTATCGACCCATGGTCTGGTGGATGCGGCGGGGCAGTTCTATCTGCTGCCTGCAAACATCGACCATGGGCTGCAGCCGCCGGCGTTGTTCGAGAGGGCGATATCGAGCGATCAGCTGGCCGGCTGGTTGCGTGGCGTCGATGCCCGCGATCTGGTCATGATCGTCGATGCTTGCCATGCCGAAGCGGGCCTGCAGCACGGCGGTTTCAAGCCGGCGCCGCTGGGCAATCGCGGGCTGGGGCAGCTGGCCTACGATAAAAGAATGAGAATTCTGGTCGGCAGTCGCAAGGACCAGTACGCGCGCGAGACCAGCCGTACGCGGCTCGGATTGTTGATGTATGCATTGCTCAACGATGGCTTGCAGGAATTCCGGGCCGACGTGAGTCGCGACAACAAAATCATGCTGACCGAATGGATGAACTACGCCGTCACGCGTGTGCCGGAACTGTATCTGGAACTGGCGGCGGGGCAGTTCCAGATCAAGGGCGGCAACTATGTGCCGGCCGCCGATGGCGAGGCCGGCCTGCAACAACGGGTGTTGCAGCAGCCGGTGTTGTTCGACTTCGGCTCCGGTCGTGACATCCAGATAAAACAACGACAGTGAGGGACGAGATGCAACGGATGAATGGGGCGATTGTCATTGCCTGGAGGCTGGCGCTGCTCGCTGTCGCGTCGGTCTTCAGCGGTCCGGTGCTCGCCGCGCCTCGCCTCGACAGCGTGGACACCGCGGAGTTGAAGGTGCCGCTGGGCCACAGCTCGGTGATTACCTCGTTGGCATTGTCGCCCGATGGCAAGTGGCTGTTGAGCGGTTCATGGGACGACAGCGTCCGCCTCTGGGACATGGAGTCCGGTCGCGAGATTTATCGATTCGACGCGCCTCGCAGCGGCATCAATAGTGTGGCGATTTCGCCGGATGGCAAGCGCATGTACGCGGCCGGCTCGGACAATGTGCTGAGAGTCTGGTCGCTGGAAACGGGCGCGCTGCTGCGAACGATGGCAGGGCATCGCAGTTTCATCCAGGCCATCGCGGTTTCGCCGAATGGAGAGTGGCTGGCGACCGGTGGCGGCTACGATCCGCCCGACATGCAACTCGACAACACGGTGCGCATCTGGGACGCGAACACCGGTCGGCTGATGCGTGAGCTGTCCGGTCATTCGCAGGCGGTCATGGCGGTTCGTTTCCTGTCCGGCGGCCGCGAGATCGTTTCGGCCAGTCTGGATGGCTCCATCCGAGTCTGGCGCGCCGCCGATGGCAAGTTGCTACGACGCCTCGAGCATGGCAGCCCGGTGCGAAGCATCGCGTTCTCGCGCGATGAAGCGCAGCTGGTGACAGGCGGCGGTCGCTATGAGGCGGGGGTCAGTGACATCAACGATGCCAGGCTCTGGGACTTTCGCGCCGGCAAGGTGCTGCGCCACTTCGGCGGTCACGCCCAGAATTTGAGTGGCGTGGCGATCTCGAGTGACGGTCGCCAGATCTTGACCGCGAGCTTCGATGGCACCGTGCGCCTGTGGAGCAACGGCGCGAATCCGGGATTCGTGGAGGTGCTGGCCGTGCAACGGCCCCGCGCGGCGAACCGGGCCGCGGTGTTCAGTGGCGACGGCAATTCCATCTTGATCGCCGGCGACGAAGGCGTGGTGCGGCGCTGGAACGTGACGAATCAGCGCTTCGATGTCCGGCTCGGCGGCGAAGTCGCGGTACCGCGAGCGGCGGTGGTCTCGCCCGACAAACTCAAGTTTGCTTCGGCCAACAGCGATGGCACCGTTCGATTGTTTACGATCGCAACGGGGGCGGGCACCACGTGGGCGCTGTCTCGAACCGATTCCCTCGCATCGATCGTTTTCTCGCCCGATTCGGCAAAACTTCTGACCTCCGCGGCGAGTCGGGCGCAGCTCTGGGACGCACAGACCGGACGTCTTCTTCAGACCTATGAAAGCGATCCCGGCGCTCGACCGGCCGCAGCCCCTCGCGCTGGAGCGGAACCCGTCTATGAAATGGGGAACGACCCGTCGACGAACGTGAATGCCGCTTCGTTCAGCGCCAGTGGCGCGCGAGTGGCCACTGCAAGCGCAGATGGCATCGCGCGTGTGTTTGAAACTGACAGCGGGCGACTGAGCGCGACATTGGTTCATTCCGCGCGACGACTGCACGCCGTGCTCTTTTCGCCGGACGAACAGTTCCTCGTCACCGGCGCCGGGGACAACAAGGTCCGGCTCTGGGACATCAAGCGGCAGCGCATGCTTTGGGAAGCGGGTGGCGCCGTGGCCGTGTCCAATGGTCTGGGCGGCACATTCATGCCCGGGATCAATTCGCTCGCGTTATCCGCCGACGGCAGCAGAGTTTTTGCGGGCAGCGATGACGGATCGGTGCGCGTACTCACGCTACAACATGGCGAGACTGTCGGCGAGTTTCATGTCGACGGTCAGTCCACTTCGCTCGAACTTTCCGCCGATGGCAGCCGAATGCTCATCGGCGGCGGTCGAGGCGGCGTGCAGATATTGAATGCGGCCACCGGCTCGCTCACGCGACGTTTGACAGGGCATACGGATTGGGTGAGCTCGGCCACTTATCTGCCGGATGGATTGATCGCTTCGACGAGTGGTGATGGCACGTTGCGTATCTGGCGCGAGGACACCGGCAGCGAGCTGGCGGCCATCGTGAGTTTCAGAGATCGCGAGTCCGTGGTCGTGGACCCGGACGGTCGATTCGACGCGCCTCAGGGCGGCGAGTCCTCACCGCTGTATTGGGTGGTCGGTCGCGAGACGATCGAGCTCGATCAGCTGAAGGAGCGGTTCTTCGTGCCGGGCTTGCTGGCGCGAAAGATGAGCTCCGAGCAACTGCCGTCGGTGGCAAGCTTCGGTCAGGTCGCTCTGCACCCGCGCGTGGAAGTCATTGGCGATCCGGCGGTCGACTCGGACCTCGTCATCAAGCTCTCGAATCGAGGTGGCGGCATCGGGCCGGTGCGATTGAAGTTGAATGGCAAAGAGATCGCGGAAGACGCCCGGCCACGGGATCTCGATCCGAATGCCGCTCGAGCGGAAATTCATGTCAGCCTGCAGGAGTATCGTTCGCGACTGCGCGATGGCCGCGACAATGCGCTCGAGGTCCAGGCGTTCAATCAAGAGGGCTATCTTCGCAGCCGTGGCGGTACCTATTTCGCCTCGCCGGACTCCCGCACTGATGAGGTCGCTCCCAAACTTTGGGTCGTTGTCGTGGGCGTCTCCAATTACTCGCAGCCGAGCCGACAAATCGATCTGAAGTTCGCGGCCAAGGACGCCGCGGATATCGCCTATGCCCTGGAATTGGGAGGTGCGCAGCTGTTCGGTGTGGGCAATATCGATATCAATTTACTCGCCAGCGGTCAGCGCGCCGAGCGCTTGCCCACCAAGCAGAATATCAAAGCGGCCTTCGAACGCCTGGGCGCCGCCAGGTCCGAGGATGTGGTCGTTGTTTATTTCTCGGGTCATGGGCTGTCGTTTGGAGGTGAGTACTTCTTCCCGACCCAGGAGGTGGATTCCCTCGACCTTTCCGATCCCGGCATTCGAGCCAGTCGGACCATCAGCGGCCGGGAGATCGCCGCCTGGCTCAAGACCGACGCGGAGAAACAGGCGGTGGTGCTCGATACCTGCGCGGCCGGGGCGTTCGAAAGCAGCCTCACGGTGGAACGCAGTGTGCCGACCGATCAGGTCCGCGCCATCGATCGTATGAAGGATCGCGCGGGGCTCTACGTTCTCATCGGCGCGGCGGCGGATCGCGTCAGCTACGAGGCCACTCCCTATCGTCAGGGACTGTTGACTCACGCGATCCTGAAAGCCATGAGAGGCGCGATGCTCCGCGAGGATAAGTTCGTCAATGTCGCGCCGCTGATGGACTATGCGGTCGACGAAGTCGTGAAGCTGGCTCGGGGCGTGGGCGGTGTGCAGAAGCCCTACGTGGCCACGCCCAAGGGGCAGACCCGAAGCTTCGACATCGGTCTGCTGGATAGCGCTTCCCGACAGCGCGTGCCATTGCGTACGCCGAAGATGCTGGTGCTGCGGCCCGTTCTATTGCACGAGTCGGGTGCCGATGACCTGGCGCTCGGCGATGCTTTGACCGATGCGATTCGCGAGATGGAGTCCAAGAGCGCCGAGCCGGCCTTTGTCTTCGTCGACGCCGATCGAATGGCTGGCGCGGTGAAGCCGACCGGTCTGTACAAGACCGATGCGGGTCATATCGAAGTGCGGCTGGTCCTCGCTGTCAACGACGCTCGCAAGCAGATCACGGTGAATTGCGCTCAGGAGAAGAATCTCACGAGCTGTGCGTCGTCGCTGGTTGCGGCGATAGCGGCGGAAAGCGGCTGGACGGCGGCGGGAGGTCCGTGATCGTTGATCAGGTCACAGTACCTCCGGACCGTCGACGTCAGCCACGCATCTGCCTCGCGCGAGGCGACGCGCCCGACGCGCTGCGCTTCGATGCCCGGCGCTCGATCGTCGTACCGGATTTGAGCGCTGCCAGCGGTAACGCGGTGTCGTACTTCACCTGCTTCAGAGCGAAGCTCGAACGAATGCTGGCAACACCGGAGATCCTGGTGAGGCCATTCAGAATGAACTGTTCCAGCGCCTGCACGTCCGGCACCACGACGCGCAGCATGAAGTCGGCGTCGCCGGTCATCAAATAACACTCGACGATTTCCGGGTAGCGATGGATCGCGCTCTGGAACTGTTGCAAGGTCTTTTCGACCTGTCGTTCCAGGCTGACGTGGATGAACACGTTGAGCCCAAGGCCGACGGCCGCGGGATTCACCAAGGCCACATACCGATTCACGATACCGGCTCGCTCCAATGCGCGGACTCTTGCCAGGCACGGCGAAGGAGAGAGGTTGACGCGTCGTGCCAGCTCGACATTGGTCAAACGAGCGTCGTTTTGCAGCTCGGTGAGAATACGGATATCGATGCGGTCCAGATTGACGGGCAGCATAGTGTGCTTCCAAAGCCGGCAAGTGCAGCACGAAGTGCCGGCGACTCAGCCGCAGCCGGCTCATTTCAGCAGAAGGTGCGTGTGCGCCGATCATACACTGGGCGATCCAGCCACGCGGCCGAACGACAGACGAAAAATATATGGCAGCTCACCGAGACCCTGGCCCGATCGACGCAGCCGACACCGATCCCGGCGAAACCCTGGAATGGCTCGAGTCGCTCGAGGCAGTCATCGACGCGGCCGGTCCGGTACGAGCCGAATATTTACTGAGCCAACTCGAGTCCCGGGCACACGAGTTGGGGGCCCTGTCTCGCAACCGGCCCTACTCGGCGTATCGCAATACCATCCCGCTCGATCAACAGACGCCACATCCGGGAGATGTCGCCTTGGAAGAGCGCATCACCGCGATCATGCGATGGAACGCGCTCGTCATGGTGGTTCGTGCCAACAAGGCTTACGGCGAGCTCGGCGGACACATCGCCAGCTTTGCCTCGGCGGCGGAGATCTTCGAGATCGGTTTCAATCATTTCTTTCGCGGCGCCGGCGAGGGATTCGCGGGCGATCTGGTCTACTTCCAGCCGCATTCGGCGCCGGGGGTGTATGCGCGAGCCTTTCTGGAAGGCAGGCTGGATGAAGCACAGTTGGCGCGCTACCGCCAGGAAGTCGGCGGCGGTGGGCTATGTTCCTATCCCCATCCCTGGCTCATGCCGGAGTTCTGGCAGTTCCCGACGGGCTCGATGGGCATCGGTCCCATCAGTGCGATCCATCAGGCGCGTTTCATGCGCTACTTGCAGCACCGCGGCTTGATGGACGGCGGCGAGCGACATGTCTGGGGCGTGTTCGGCGATGGCGAGATGGATGAGCCGGAGTCCATCGCGGCGCTGACGCTGGCGGCGCGCGAGCAGCTCGACAATCTCACCTTCATCATCAATTGCAACCTGCAGCGTCTCGATGGTCCGGTGCGCGGCAACGGTCAGATCATTCAGGAGCTGGAGAGCCTGTTCGCCGGCGCCGGCTGGAATGTGATCAAGGTGCTGTGGGGATCGGATTGGGATGCGCTGTTCGCTCGTGACGAGCAGCATGTCCTGTTGCGAAAGCTGGCCGCAACAGTCGATGGCGCCTACCAGACCTTGGGGGCGAACGACGGCGCGTACAACAAGGAGCACTTCTTCAAGCTCACTCCGGAGTTGCAACAGCTCGTAGCGCACATGTCCGCGGAGCAGGTCGATGCTCTGAAGCGGGGTGGTCATGACTTTCGCAAACTGTATGCGGCATTCAGCGCGGCTCAGGAGCATCGCGGACAGCCGACGGTCATTCTGGCCAAGACCAAGAAAGGCTATGGCATGGGGGGGATCGGCGAATCGCGCAACACTTCCCACCAGCAGAAGAAGCTCGACGACCAGGCTCTGCTCGAGTTCCGCAATCGTTTCAAGTTGCCATTGAGCGATGAGCAAGTCACCTCGCTCGCCTTCCTGCGACCGGCGAGCGACAGTTCGGAGATGACTTATCTACGGGAACGCCGCGCCGCCTTGGGGGGCAGCGTTCCCGCCCGACGCTCGGCGAGCGAGTCGTTGACGGTGCCGGCGATCGAGGGGTACGCGGGCTTCGCTCTGCGCGCCGATGGCAAAGAGATGTCGACCACGATGGCGATCGTCCGAATGATGAGCAATCTGTTGCGCGACCCAGCCTTGGGGCCGCGCCTCGTGCCCATCGTCGCCGACGAGGCTCGCACCTTCGGCATGGCCAATCTGTTCCGCCAGATCGGCATTTACTCGCCCGTCGGGCAGCTGTACACGCCCGAAGATGGCGGCTCGATGCTCGCCTATCGTGAATCGCGCGATGGGCAGTTGCTGGAAGAGGGAATCACCGAAGCGGGAGCGCTGTCGTCGTGGGTTGCGGCCGCAACCTCGTACAGCGTGCACGGCCTGCCCCTGTTGCCGTTCTATATCTACTACTCGATGTTCGGCTTCCAGCGCGTCGGCGATCTCATCTGGGCGGCGGCGGATCAGCGGGCGCGTGGATTTCTGATCGGGGCTACCGCGGGTCGTACCACGTTGGGCGGGGAAGGGCTCCAGCACCAGGATGGTTCCAGCCACCTCGCCGCGGCCGCGATTCCGAACTGCCGAGCCTATGATCCTGCGTTCGCGAGCGAGCTCGCGGTGATCTTCGATCACGGGGCCAGACAGATGCTGGAACGTCGCGAGGATGTTTTCTATTACATCACGGTGATGAACGAAAATTATCCGCAACCCTCGCTGCCCGAGGGCGTGGCCGAGTCGATCATCAGAGGAATGTATCGAATCTCGCCGTGCACGGCACCGAAGATCCGGCTGCTGGGCTCGGGGGCCATTCTCAGAGAGGCGCTGGCGGCGGCGACTCTGTTGAAAGATGATTGGGGCATCGAAGCGGAGGTCTGGAGCGTCACGAGTTTCAGCGAGCTGGCGCGCGAGGCACGGGAGGTCGAGCGTTGGAACCGGCTGCATCGTAAAGCAACCCGGCGCACCAGTTTCGTGAGTGAGTGTTTGACTGGAGCCGTACCGATTGTCGCGGCGAGCGATTACGTCAGCGCATACGCCGGCCTCATCGCAAGTTTCGTCGACGCTCCCTTTGTCGCCTTGGGCACCGACGGCTTCGGCCGCAGCGACACGCGCTGTGCCTTGCGACGATTCTTCGAGGTGGATCGGCAACATATCGCCGTGGCCGCGCTGAGTGCGCTGGCCGATGCCGGTGACGCAACTGACGATATCGTTGCCGCCGCCGTCGAGCGGTACCAACTCGATGCCGAAGAAGCTCCGCCTTGGAGCAGGTGATGACGGGGCTACGGTCGCTCCCAGCGCCGTCCCTGTTCGAGAATCTCTTCCGTTCCGAGCAGCGCCTGCAACTCCGGGAAATTCATCATCCGGTCGGCGAAGCCGCGTGTGTCGCCGTCGCGGTGTAGCGTTTCGAGAAACTGCAGGGCCTGGAAGGTGAGGGCGCGGACCAGAGCGCCCGGAAAAATCACGACGGCGAATCCCAGTCGTTCCAGCTCGGCCGCGCTTGCCATGGGCGTGTCGCCGCCTTCCACCATGTTCACCAGCAAGGGCACCTTGTCCTCGATGCGCGCGACGGCCATCTCCATCTGCTCATGGGTGCGCAGCGCTTCGATGAAGAGCATGTCGGCGCCGGCCTGCGCGTAGAGTTCCGCTCGCTCGAGCGCGGCGTCGAAGCCTTCGACGGCGAGCGCATCGGTGCGAGCGATGATCATCGTCTCTCGATGCACGCGCGCGCTGCAGGCGGCATCGATCTTGCCTGCCATTTCTGTGCCGGAGATCAGCGCTTTGCCGCGCAGGTGTCCGCAGCGCTTCGGCATGACTTGATCTTCGAGCTGGATAGCCGATGCGCCCATGCGTTCGAACAGCTGAACCGTCCGGTACGTGTTGACGGCGTTGCCGAAGCCCGTGTCCGCGTCAACGATCAACGGGATGGGAGTGCGCTCGCGGATCGCCGAGATCGTTTCGGCCACTTCGCTCATCGACACCAATCCAATGTCGGGTCGGCCGAAGCGCGTGTAGGCAATGCTCGCACCCGAGAGGTACGCGCACTCGAAACCCGTGCGCTCGATCAGCGTTGCCGACAAGGCATCGTAGCAACCGGGGGCGATCGTGATTCGGTCGGCGCCTACCAGCGAATTCAGTCGGGCGGCGATGGCGGCCTGCGAGCGGGGTTGCGTCGAATGCAGCATGGCTTTTGTTGTGTGCGATCGGGGGGCGCTGCGGCGGGGCCGTGCACCGGGACGTTGCGTGCTTGACTTGCCAACCGGATGTGGCGATTATCAAACGTAGGTAACTAAGTGTTCTTAGTTGTAAGAGTACATCCAATCGCCCCCGCGGGAAAGGCTCAATGGAATCTTCCGACAAGACGGCTCGGCAGCTCTACCGGGAGTTGCAGCAGCGTCCCAATCGTCCCCACATGCCCTTCGGGCGCCGACCTTTGCTGGTCAACATCGATTTGCAGAAGGCATATACCGCGGTGGGCACGTTCGCCACTGCTTACGAAACCGATCCTCGTCAGCTCGAGTACGTGAATCAGCTGGCCGCCGCGGCGCGCGCCAGGCACTTGCCGGTGGTGTGGACGTACGTGGCGTATCTCGAATCCGGAGAGGACTGCGGCGTATGGGGAACCCGCACCAACACGCCCGATTCGTTACAGAACATCAAACATGGCTCGGAGCGTGCGCAGCTGGATCCGCGCCTGCAGATCGATGCCCAGCGCGACATCATCATGCACAAGCGCATGCCGTCCGTGTTCCATGAGACCAATCTGCAGTCGCTGATGGTCTGGCATCAGTGCGACACGCTCATCATCACCGGTGGCTCGACGTCGGGCTGCGTCCGGGCAAGCGTCGTCGAAAGCGTGTCGCGCGGCTATCGCACGATGGTCGCCGAAGAGTGCGTCGCCGACAAACACGAGAGCCCGCACTTCGCCAACCTGTACGACATTGCGATCAAGTATGGCGGCGTGCTGCCGGTGGTCGATGTGCTGCGCTACTACGAGACCTGCGAACCCGGTGCGCATGCATGACGAATCAGGCCGATCCCCAGCTCTACTCCTTCCTGTCGTACCACCGGCGCCCGAAAATCACCTGGCCGAACGGCGCCCGCATCGCGGTGTGGGTGGCCCCCAACATCGAGTTCTACGAATTCGATCCGCCGCCCAATCCAAAGCGCAAGCCGTGGGCGCGGCCGCTGCCGGACGTGCTGGCCTATTCGCATCGTGACTATGGCAATCGCGCCGGCTGGCAGCGAATGATGGATGCGATGGACGCCGTCGGTATTCGCGGCTCGGTCTCCTTGAATGTCGCAATGTGCGAGCACCACCCGGAGATCATCGAGGAATGTAACGAGCGCGGCTGGGAGTTCTACTCGCACGGCATCTACAACACGCGCTACACCTATGGCATGTCGATCGAGCAGGAGCGCGAGATCATCGTCGACTCCATCGAGACGGTGCGCAAGTGGACCGGGCAGAGCATCGCCGGCTGGCTGTCGCCGGCACTGTCGAACAACGTGTGGACCATGGACCTGCTGGCCGAGGCGGGCATTCGCTACACGTGCGACCTGTTCCACGACGATCAGCCGATGCCGGTCGCAGTGAAGTCCGGAAAGCTCATCAGCATTCCGTATTCGCTGGAGATGAACGACGTCATCGCCTATCTGACCAATCAGTGCCCGCCGCGCCATTACGGCGAGACCATCAAGCGTCAGTTCGACCAGCTCTACGCCGAAGGCGAGCGCTCCGGGACGGTGATGTGCATTCCGCTGCATCCGTACCTGGTCGGTCATCCGCATCGCATTCAACCGTTTGCCGAGGCGTTACAGCACATCGCGGGACATGACGATGTCTGGCTCGCGACCGGCCGTGAAATTGCCGAGCATTTCTACAGCCACTATTACGACGACATGTTGACAGCCGGCGCGGAGGTGAAGTCATGAGTCTGCCGCCGGAATACATGCAATATCCGATGCGCCGTCATGGCATGGATCACGACCGTTATCCGTGGTCGAGCCTGACCGACCGGCCTCGGATCGAATGGCCGGGCGGAGCACGCGTCGCGCTGTGGGTCACGCCGATCCTGCAGTGGTTTCCGCTGAACATGACGGCGACGCCGTTCCTCGCGCCGGGCGGATTGACCATGCCGTATCCGGACTATCGTCACTACACGAATCGCGATTACGGCAATCGAGTCGGCATCTTCCGCATTCTGGATCTGCTGGATCGTTACAAGCTCGCCGCGTCCACATTCGTGAACGCAGCGATTGCGGAGCGCTATCCCTCGCTGCTGCGCGACCTGGTCGGTCGCAAGATCGAGATCGTCGGGCATGGGCTCGACATGGGGCATCTGCATCACAGCGGCTTGAGCGAGGTGCAGGAGGCGGAGCTGGTCAAACGCTCCTGCGATGTTCTCGCGAGCGCCGCGGGTCAGTCGATTAAAGGTTGGCTCTCGCCGGGCCGCTCGCAGTCGTGGCACACGCTCGACATCCTCGCCGCGCACGGCATCGAGTACTGCTGCGATTGGGCCAACGACGACATGCCTTATGAGATGCACACCAGCGGCAAGGACGTGCTGTCCATGCCCCTGGTGCATGAGAGTGACGATCGAATGATTCTGCAGGAGTTCCGTCACACCGAGGAAGACTGGCTGGCGCAGACCAAAGATCGTTTCGACGTTTTGTACCGCGAGGCCGAGCGCTACGGGGGCCGCATCATGAGTCTGCCGCTGCACGCGTGGATCATGGGAGTCCCGTATCGGGCGACCTATCTGCGCGAAGCGCTCGAATACATCGCCGGTCACGACAAGGTATGGGTGGCGACTGGGCAGCACATTGCGGCGGAGTTCCGCAGGCAAACGACGCGCTGAGGTCGAACGATGCACGCCGAGCAAGCCGCCGCTGACTCGCCTCGCACGCTATTCGACAAGGTGTGGCAGCAACACGAGATACTGCGCTGGCCGCAGGGACCGTCGTTGCTGTACGTCGATCGGGACTTCGTGCACGAAGGTGCCTTTCACGCGTTCGGCGATCTGAAACGCCGTGGCCTTCAGGTGCGATGTCCCGAGCGCGTCGTCGGATTTGCGGACCACTACGTGCCCACCAAGGCACGTGACATTGCCGGTGCCGCGACACCTGCCATCGCGAAGGTACTTCAGCAATTCAGTGATAACGCGCGATGGAGTGGCATCCGTGCGTTCGATATCGGCGATGAGCGGCAAGGCATCGTCCATGTCGCCGCTCCGGAATTGGGGCTCACGCAGCCCGGAATGGTCATCACTTGTAACGACAGCCACACCTCCACGCACGGGGCGTTGGGCGCCATTGCGTTCGGCATCGGTCAGTCGGAGACGACCCAGGTGCTGGCAACGCAGACCGTCTGGCTGAAGCGGCCGTCTCTGATGCGGATAAATGTCACGGGCTCGCGTGCGTCGGGCGTCTCCGCCAAAGACGTGATGCTCGCGATTCTCGCGCAGGTCGGATCGGCAGGGGCGGTTGGCCACGCCATCGAGTACGCCGGCAGCGTCGTTGCCGCGATGTCCATCGAGGAGCGGCTCACTCTGTGCAACATGTCGATCGAGTTGGGTGGACGCTGCGGCATGGTGGCGCCTGACGACACGACGTTCGCGTACCTGTTTGGGCGGCCGTTCGCGCCGGACGGACAGTACTGGGATGCCGCGGTCGCCTATTGGCGAACGCTCGGTTCAGACCCAGACGCAGTGTTCGACAAGGAGATTCAGATCGATGGCTCCGCCATCGCACCCATGGTTACTTGGGGTACCAGTCCCGATGCAGCGTTGCCGATCGATGCGCGTGTTCCCGATCCCGAACGGCTGAGCGGCGCTGAGCGGGCAACCGCGCACGCAGCTCTGGAATACATGGGGCTCCAGCCGAACACGCCGCTGACCGACATTGCCATCGATCGGGTGTTCATCGGTTCATGCACCAACAGTCGCATCGAAGATTTGCGAGCCGCGGCCGCGGTTGCGGCCGGTCGCAAAGCGGTCGTGCCCGCGATCGTCGTGCCTGGCTCGGAGTCGGTGCGCCGTGCGGCGGAGGCCGAGGGGCTCGATCAGGTCTTTCTCGCCGCTGGTTTCGAATGGCGACACGCCGGATGTTCGATGTGTGTCGCGATGAATGGTGACGTTGTCGCGCCAGGCGAGCGTTGCGCATCGACCTCGAACCGGAATTTCATGGGTCGACAGGGGCCGAACGCTCGCACGCATCTGATGAGTCCGGCGATGGCGGCCGCCGCTGCGGTCACGGGACGACTCTCGGATGTTCGCCGCCTGCCGACGAGGAAACGCGCGTGAGCCACTTCCGGGACTTCCGCGCCATCGCGGCACCGATCGAAGGCGTCAATGTCGATACGGATCAGATCATTCCCGCGCGCTTCCTGAAGTTCGACCGCGCGTCCGGCTATGGACGCTTTCTGTTTCATGACCTGCGCTTCGAGATGGAGGGGCGGGAGCGACCGGAATTCATCCTCAATCGCGACCCGTTCCGTGCCGCGCGCATCCTGGTGGCCGACGAGAATTTCGGTTGCGGGTCATCCAGAGAAGGGGCCGTGTACGCGCTCGGCGATTACGGTATCCGTGTCGTGATCGCTCCCCGCTTCGGTGACATCTTCTATAACAATTGCTTGCGCAACGGTGTGCTGCCGGCGCTGATCAGCGTCGTCGACGCGGCCGCGCTTAGAAAAATTCTGCACGCCGCGAGCGATCCGTCGCTCACCGTTGATTTGCCATCGCAAACGATCCGGTACGGCGACGGCGAGCCGATCGCTTTCAGCCTGGACGCTTTCTGGCGCGACTGCCTGCTGGAGGGCGTCGATGAGATCGGCCTCGCGCTGCGCCAGATGCCGCAGATCGAGGCGTTCGAGCAGGCTCTGGCCGCGCGCCGGCCGTGGACCGCGAGCGCCTGCCAAAGGCGCTTGACAGGGGAGCCCGGGTTGGGCACCGTTGAGTGAACGTAGTTAACCAAGTGAGTGTTTGACAGCCCGCGACCTGGAGAATCACGCAATAAACAAGCTGGCCCGATGAGGCAGCAGCCGTCGACGCATCAAATATTACAGAAGAGGGGAGAGGTTGAGAGTCATGACGTTGAGTAAGTTCGTGGTTCGTTCGGGGCGTTCTGCGTTGTGTGCCGGTCTGGCGTTGACGGCGGTCAACGCATTCGGGCAGCAGGCGACGCAGGACCAGACGGGGCAGACCGAGTCGAGCGCCGTTCTGCAGGAAGTGACAGTCACGGCGGAGCGCTTCGCCGCCACCGTGCAGAGCTCGCCGGTGGCCATCACGGCGATCAGCGCCGAAGCTCTGATGGAACGACAGGTGACCAACGTGTTGACCGCGGCCACCGAAATTCCGGGCGTGATGATCACGCCGGCTCAGGGCAGCAACACCAGCGCTCGCATCATCATGCGCGGCGTCGGGCAGAGCACCGCCGGCATCAATTTCGATCCCGCCGTCGGCATCTATATCGATGGCGTCTACCAGCCACGAATCAACGGCGCGTTCTTCGAGTTCTTCGACTTGGCGAATATGGAGGTGCTGCGCGGCCCGCAGGGCACGCTGTACGGTCGTAACAGCTCGGGCGGCGCAATCAAGCTCGCCACTTTGCGTCCGGAGTTCGACTGGACCGGCAAGGCCGAGATCGGTGCCGGCAACTATGATGCATGGTCCGCGAAAGGCTGGCTGAGCGGCCCGATCACCGACAAGCTGGCGTTTTCCGCCAGCGGCCTGATGCGCAAGCGTGACGGCTATATCTATGGTGTCGAGTACGGCCGTCGTATCGGTAACATGGATACTCGCGGCGAGCGGGTGAAGTTGCTGTACACGCCGACGGATCGGCTGGAGGTCGAGCTGTCCGCGTTCGCGTTGCAGGACTATTCGGAAGCGGGCGTGCCGGTGCCGCTGCAAGTATTTCCTGGCATCAACATGCCGGAGGCGAACGGCACCTTCAATCGCGATCTGACGCGCACCGAGATCTACGGCCCGTTCGGCGCCGGCTCGATCAACAACACCGGCGGCGCACTCAACATCCGTTTCTCCGTCAACGACAACCTGGAGCTGGCGTCGATCACCGGCTACGGCAATCAGCGTACCTACAGCACCGGCTCGACGAACTTCGTCTCGCTGGCTCAGCAGGCGCAGAAAGACGCGGGCCTGAACGTGACCGCGCCGAGCACCAACGAAGGCACCACGCGCAACGAGTTCTGGAGTCAGGAGTTCGTCGCGACCTATAGCAGCGAGCAGTTCAAAGGCGTGGTGGGTCTGTTCTACTTCGATGAAGAGGGTCAGAGTCGTGCGACCACCGCGGACAGTCCCACCATCGATCAAGACCGTTTGACCGAGGCGAGCGCGGTGTTTGCGCAGGGCACGTATACGGTCGGTTGGGGCGTGGGTCTGACGGCTGGCATCCGCTACACGCGCGAGACGGCGGACTTCACCCAGTTCTATCGTCAACAACTCGCCACTCCGCAGAGCGCCAGCAAGACGTTCACCGCGACCACGCCGAAGTTCGGCGTGAACTGGCAGGCGACCGATGACTTGCTGCTCTATGCCTCGTACACGCAGGGCTTCAAGAGCGGCGGCTTCAATCCGATTCCGCCCAGCTCCAACACCGGCACCGGGCAGATCGGTTCGCCGACGCCGTACAATCCCGAGGAAGTGGACAGCTACGAGGTGGGCATCAAGTACACGACGCCGGATCGGACGATGCGTTTCAATCTCGCGGCATTCCGCGCCGAGTACGATGGCATGCAACTGCCGGTGTTCTTCCCTGGCACCAGCACCATCTACACCTCGAACGCGACCGGCGGCATCGTCAAAGGCATCGAGTTCGAGCCGACCTGGCAGGTCCTCGACAGCTTGCAGCTGTACGGTAACGCCTCGCTCAACACCGGCGAATACACCGGCTCGTTCATTTGCGCGAACCAGTACGGCGCCTTCATCGACTGTCGCGATCGCGACCTGGTCGGTCTGATTCCGGAGAAGTATCAACTGGGCTTCCGTTTCTCGCCGATGCTGCCGATGCCCGGCGAGCTGCGCATCAACGGCTCCTGGAACAATCACAGCGACTACTTCAACAACGTGGCCAACGAGGGTCCGTTGGTGCGCACGGTCGCGGCGAGCATCTACAACGCGGGCCTCAGCTGGACCAGCCCGCAGCAGCGTTACAACGTGACGCTGGATGTACGAAACATCGCCAACAAGCACTACTCGCTGGCAGGTCTGCAGCAGACCAATGCCGTGCGTCCCGCCGTCAGCGCGTTCCCGAACGCGCCGCGCGAGTACTTCCTGCGTTTCGGCACGGAGTTCTGAGAATCGATTCGATCGTTTTACGAATCTAGTGGGAGCGGACAATGAACAAACCTAAGAGTTGGCGGCGCTCGTGGCTCGCCGTCGCAGTGACCGCGGTGCTCAGCAGCGCGGCGCTGGCACAGAACGCCAAGCAGGACACGACTCCGGCGCCGCCGGCGAACACCAAGCCCATCATCGGCATTCTCGAGGCCAGGCCGGACACCTGGAATCAACTCGGCTTCGTGTACGTGCGCGAGTATCCGTTCGACGCGACGCCGGGCTCGGCGCTGAAGAAGCCGCCGCTCGGACCGACCTCCAAAACCATTTTCCAGAGTCCCGAAGCCGGGCCGGGCAGCGAGCTGCCGGTGGGCCAGCTGATTCATCTCGAATATCAGCCGACGTTCAACATGAACCTGGGCAAGCCCGATGGCGTGTCTCACTACCACGAGTTCTACGAGTGGGGTTACACGCTGAAGGGCGACTCCATCATGCCCGAGCCCGTCAGCCCCGAGCAGCACAACGGCATGCTCTATCGCAAGAAGGAAGGCGGCTGGCTGTCGCGGCCTCCCTATTCATTGCACGGCGGCTCCTGGAACGTCGGCGGCATGCGTAACCAGCTGCCTTACAACCTGATCATCTTCGAAGAAGGCGACGGTCACGTGATCAACACGAACCGCAATGGCGAGCCCGGCGTGTATCGCGGGCGCGACGGCAAAGGTCCGCCGCCCGGCACGGTCGGCGACTATCGTCAGGTGAAGCAGTTCACTCGTCCGTGGTTGCTCGACAGCGTGCGCGACGTGGATTGGGAAGAAGATCCGCAAGTGCCGGGTCGGTTCGTGAAATGGCTGGACGATGCGACCGCCGACGGCTTTCGTTCGCAGCTGGTGAAGATTCCGCCGGGCTGGACCGCGCCGCCCGAGTGGCAGAAGACGTATTTCGAAAACGCCAATCGCCTGCGCTACATGGTATGGGGCGAGATGAAGGTGTGGCAGTTCAAGGATCCGAAGGACGCGGGCAAGGCTGTCAAAGTATCCGAGGACTATTTCATCTATCAGCCGCCGCGTTCGATCTGGGGCTATGGCCCCGGCTCGGTCAGTGAGCGTGGCGCGATCTGGCTGGAAGTCACGTACGCCAAGGGCCTGAAGCACGGCGGCGGCCCGATCGAAGATGTGAAGCGGATTCAATAGGACTGAGCGTCTCGAGCGCCCGTCATCCAGTGGCTGGATGACGGGTTTTTTGTGGGCTCAGCTCACGCTCCAGCTCTGCGACTCCGCGAAGCTGCGGCGATAGTGCTTCAAGTTGTAAGAGAGCACGATGGCTGCGATCACACCCGCGATCGTGGCAACCGACGCGACCGAGTAGCGCAGCATGTTCGTGTCCGCGAACACATAGTCCGTGAACATCGCGATGCCGGTCGGGCCGACCGTCAAGCCGAACAGATTTACGACCAGATAATAGAGAGCAGATGTTTGTGCGCGCATCTGGTTGGGCGTGACTGTCATGAGGCCCGAGAGTCCTGCGGCAGTTGCCGCTGTCGTGCCCACCGATGCTGGCAGCAGCATCGCGACGGCGAGCTCGGGCGAGGGCGATAGCGCGGTAGCAATGGCGCCGGCTACGCCGACCAGAATGGAAATCAGCGCGGTCCGCATCTGTGCGTCCTGATAGCCGCGCGCAATGAGCCGCTCGCTCACCATGGAAACGAACAGCACTGCCACGGGGCCCGCCACCAGTGTGACGATGCCGTAGGCAAGGCCGATCTCCGCAATCGTCCAGCCCCAGGTGCGAATGAACATCGAGGGCACCCAGGCAAACAAGCCGTAAGCGAGAATGGCCACCGTCGACATGCCGAAGAAATGGCTGCCGTACATGCGGAAGCGGTCGCCGACGAACTTCACGACCTCGCTGAAGGCCAGGTTGGCATCGCCGCGCTCGTTGACCATCTGTTCGCGCCGTCGCGGCTCTTTCACCGTCGTCATCAGCAACGCCATCAGCAAACCTGGCAGGCCGACGACGATGAACACCGTCTGCCAGGCGTACAGCTGGCCGACGACCGGCAGCACCACTGGCGGCGCATTGGCGACGTGCATGACGACCTGGCCGCCGACGATCATCGCCAGGCCGGTACCCAACGTGATGCCTGTGTTGTAGACGGCGACCGCCCGGCCTCGCGTGCGCTTCGGAAAGTAATCGCTGAGCATCGACAGCGCGCTCGGGCTCAGTGCGGCTTCACCGACGCCGACGCCGATTCGGGCCGCGAACAGTTGCAGATAGTTGCGGGCTACGCCACATGCCGCGGTCATGAAGCACCAGATGGTGATGCCGGCCGCGATGATCACGCGCCGGCTGCGGCGGTCGGCGAGGCGGGCGATGGGAACGCCGAGCAGCGTGTAGAACACTGCGAACGCCAGTCCGATCAGCAAGCTCACTTGCGTGTCGGAGATCTGCAGGTCGCGGCGGATCGGCTCGATCAGCAGCGCCATGATCTGCCGGTCGACGAAGGAGACGGTGTAGGTGAGCGTCAGTACTGCGACCACATACCAGCTATAGGTCGCGCTCGGGTAGTCGCCCTGGTCGCGCTCGTCTGTGTTCATGCAATCCGCTCCCCGTTATATTCCCGACGAAGTTAACTAGGTTTACCGTAAGTGCGCAACTCCCCGGAGCCGTTACGGGGAAGAACATAGTTAACTAGGTTGAATATTTAACCCGGCGCCCTCTACAATCGCGCCACCGAGTGGGCGAGGGCGGATGTATATGACGAGCGACAAGAGCGACGGCGAGCAGCGCAGCGAGCAGGTGTTCTTCGAAGATCCGGCCGTGGACCGGCTGATGGGCGTGGTCCTCGCGCTCGCGACCGAGCATTACGTGTTGCTCGATCGCGTGCACGTGCTCGAGCGTCGGCTGAGCGCCGCCGGCCTGGTTCCCGATGCAGAGGCGCATGCCGCAGAGCACGCCGATGCCGCGGCGCTGGCGGAAGCGTTGTTTCGTCCGCTATTGGGTGTGCAACAGGCGCGCGGCGCCGCTGGCAGATTCAGTCTCGCCCGCACCGCGCGTACAGAGGAGAATCCGCAGTGACCGCCGAGACTTCATTCGATTCCGCGCAGCGTTTCATTCTGGCGGCCAAGGGCTTCTGGACCACGCAGCTCTATACCAACTTGCGAGAGCAGTATGGTGAGCGGTGCGCCGCGCAGGGCGTCGAGCCGACCACGGTCCCGCAAGTGGCGGCGGTCGCGGAAGATCTAACCGTGTATCGATACTTCGCCTGGCTGGAGCGCCACCTGCAGATCGCCAAGTATTCCGGGCGTTACGGTCTGGCGCATTACTATCGCGAGCATGCCGATGAGGTGTTGAAAGACCTCGACGGCGCGGCGGGACAGTCGTCGAATCTTGAGCTGGATCCGGCGCTGCGCATGCCTTCTTATTACGTCGCGACCGATATTCATCAACACCCGGGCGGTGTGTGGTCCGAGCCCACGGCAGGACTTGTGTATCAACACGGTGCGCGCAGCACGACGCCGCTGTTAGGCGCCTCGCACGGCGATCTGCACGCCCGCTTCACCGACAAGATTCTCGAGGGCGGCAGGCCGGCGCGCGTGCTCGATCTCGCCTGCGGCTTCGGCAAGAGCACGATGCCGTTTGCCAGCAAACTGCCGGAGGCATCGATTCGCGGCATCGATCTCGCCGCGCCCTGCCTGAAGCTGGCAGCGAGCAACGCGACCAAGGCGGGACTGACCAATGTCAGTTTTGCCCAGCGCGATGCCAGCAATCCCGGTTTCGCCGACGCCAGTTTCGATCTGGTCACATCGACGATGTTCCTGCACGAGATCCCGCTCAAGGTGCTGGATCGGGTCCTCGATGAGTGTTTCCGGCTGCTCGAGCCGGGCGGGCGGATGGTACACCTGGATTTCTGGCACATGCCCGATCCGTTCACGCGCTTCCTGCACTACGGGCATGGCCGTCGCAACAACGAACCCTACATGCAGCCGCTGGCGGAGCTGGACCTGCCGAAGACGCTCGCTGCGAAGGGGTTCGTGGATATCAGGATCGAACCGTTCAGCGAAACGGCCGACGTCGATCTCGCGGCCGTGAAGGCGTGGCGCTTTCCCTGGACTTATATCAGCGCGCGCAAGCCTGCCTGAAGTTGCGGGCCCTCGGCGCAGCGGTCGACAGCGATCAGTGCTGTCGACCCTTCGGAGTGGGGGTCAGATGCTGTCGACGCGCATGCTGGCCAGGCCGTGCTTCACCAGGAAGTCCGCGGTCTCCTGCATGTACTTGCGCCAGAACGTTTCCGCCTGGGCCGATTTGCCACCCGCGATCAACTTCAACACCTGTTCGTGGGCAGCGACGGACTCCTCGGTTCGAGTCCAGATGGCCTTCTGGTTCGGCCGGCTCAGCAACAGCTTCGGATAGCTCGACACCGACAGCTCGCTGATGATGCCAACCAGCAGGCGCAGGGCGCTGTTCTTCGAATGGCCGATCATGCGTTGATGGAATTCGTTGATGGCGCCGATCGTGGCGGCGTGATCACGTGCCTCCGCCGCGGTATGCTGGTCCGCCACGCATTCGGCCAGATCGTCGAGGACTGTCTGGTCGTGGCGTTCGGCAAGCAGCGCCGCCAGTGTCGGCTCCAGCAGCGTGCGCACCTCGTGAATCTCTCCAAGCGTCGTGCCGTGAGTCGCAAGATATAACCCGCCGTACTTCGCCGCTGTGTTGGTGCTCGGCGACAGCACCATGGCGCCGGCGCGCGCCCCCCGGCCCAGCGCAATCAGACTTTCCGCCTCGAGCACGCGCAACGACTCGCGAAGGATGGGGCGGGACACGCCGAACTGCCGTACCAGCTCTGCCTCGGGCGGCAGGGTGTCACCGTGGCGCAATTCGCCGCGGGCAATCTGCTCGCGCAGCCGGTCGGCGATGATGTGTGACAGCTTCGGTGCCACCACGCTGGTGGACTTCTGGATGGCCTGCCGCGGGCGTGCGGCCTTGACGGGAGCGGCGCTCGTCCTGGTCATATTGGTTTTCCATGTCTATGAAAGTTAACTAGGTGTAAGTATACACCGCGATCACTGACGCCGAGACCCCGGCGCGGTCTGCGCCCGGTTCCAGAAGATCACCGAGGTGTACAAACGCCCGTTCGGCAGCCTGCGACTGGCTCGTGCCGAGTAGGAGCGTCCATCCGCGCAAACACTGAATGTCGTAGTGCCGGTGACTTGGCCCTGGCGCTGCTCGGTGCGCACGGCGGTGCGACTGTCGACCCAGGCTGTCGATTGACTGTCATAGAACGGGTTGCCGCTCACTGGCACGAAGCTGCCGTCCTCGCGATCCAGATATTCGAAGCGCAACAGCTGACCGTTCGCTTCGACGATTTCCGCCAGCACTTGCACGCCACCGGCGGTGCGCGTGAATGTGTATCTGCCGCTGCGGTAGGGCATGGCGCCGTCAAACGTCGAGCGGCTGGCGTCGAACACCCACTGGCCGAGCAGAGCATCGCTCGCCGCATGCGCCGGCGACGCCAATGTCGTCAGCAATGCAACCAACGCGAATGTAACGATCGATCTGAGCACGCCGGCCTCTCGCGACTGAGTCTGGATAACGTAATTGACGTAGATAACTAGGTGAGCTAGCCTGACTTTCAGCTGCGATGCAAGTCGCGGTCACAACAAGAGCCAGGGGAGATGGATTGTGATTCGATCACGCCGCGGTCTGCTGACGTTGTCGCTGGTATTGCTCTGTGCCGCCTTTCTGACCAATGAATCCCGGGCTGAGGAGCCCGCGGGGCTGCGCACCGGGCCGGCCGCCTGGGTCGAGGAATACTGGGATGTGAAGCCGGAGCGCTTCGATGAATTCGTCAAAGTCTATAAACGCGATGTGTATTCGCTGGCTCGTCGGATTCCCGGATACCGCGGCTACACGTTCCTCACCAATACGCCCGATCCGGAGAATCCGTCGCGGCCGAACCTGTTCGGCGAAAAAATGTTTCTCGGGCACTACGGCGTGCACCTCGAAGGCGAGACGCTGACCAGGAAGGTCATCAACGTCGGCAACCTGCTGCGCCGGACTCACAATGTCGTGATCGTGCACAGTCTGCAGACGTGGCAGGACGCCGCGACCTTCCGCGGCAACCTCGAGAGCCGGCACGCGGCCGCTCACAAAGGAGAGAAGTACGCCGAGTATCTGGCGCGCACGCTTTATCCGCTGGCCAACAATTTCTGGGAAGAACGTTTTCATCTGATCAAGACCGGTCTGCCGGTCGAGCCGGGCACGGCCAGCGGCGGCAAGGACGCCGATGGACTGTCGCTCGAGCCGCATCCTTCCAGCACCAACTGGTTCAAGGAATATTTCCAGGTCGAGGCGAAGCAGCTGTCGGCCTTTCTCGAGGCGTACAACGAAACCTATGCCGTGATGAAAGGCATTCCCGGCTACCGGGGAGTGACGATCGTGACGACCCTGGCGCCGCAGGGAGCGGAGGCGGCCCGCACTGGTTATAAGAATGAAGAGCTCGGCGGATCCTCGCAGCTCTATGTGCCGCAGCCCGGCGTGACGATGGACGGCGAGGTGCGCACCGACACCTCCATCAACTTCGGATCGTTCTTCAAGAACACCTACACCATCATCACTTATTACGAAACGCCACCGGGCGCGAAGCTGCTGGAGATCATGCAGAAGAACTGGGAGGCGCTCGGCAACCAGGGCGATCGTCTCGAGCGCGTCACCAAAGTGCTGTTCCCCCACGCACTCAATCATTGGGACATGCAGTATCGGGCCATCGAGACCAGCCTGGTGCCGCTGCCCTGAGCGGCCACGACTCGAACCACTTCTCAAATCAAACGCGGGAGCTGCGATGATCAATCGACGCGATGTGTTGCAGATGTTGGGTGGCAGCGCAGTGCTGTCGGTGGGCATGTCGGCACGTGCGCAACCGGCACCGCCCGCGCCAAATGCGACGCTCGGCGCGATTCGTGCCGTCACGCATACGGCGAAGAGCTTGCCCGAAGTGGAGCAGGCCTGGACGAAGTACATGGGCTATCGCCTCGTCAGTCGAGGCAAGCTGCCGGCCGCGACCGCGGCGAGTTGGGGCGCACCCGATCTGGCCGGCAAGGGATACGTCATTCTCGGGCCGGACAGCGGTGAGCCGACGTACCTGCGTTTCGTCGAACAGGCAGCCCCGGCCGGCCACGACGATAAAGATACGTTCGGCTGGCGCACCACCGAGATCACCGTTCAAAACAGCGACGAGCTGTATCAGCGGCTGAAGGATTCGCCGTTCATCGTCCGCGGGCCGCCGCAACTGGTGCCGACCTATTCCTATCTGAAAGCGATGGGCGCCGTCGGTCCGGCAGGCGAACGCCTGGCGCTCACCTGGATCACCGAGACCCGTCCCGATCTGGCCGTGGCGAAATCGTTCGTGGGTCGATGTTTCATCGCCACGCAACTGTCGCCGGACCTGCCGGGCTCGTTGCAGTGGTACAAGGACCGCTTCGGCAACACCGCGAGCCCCATCCGCAAGCTGCCCAGCATGGCGCTGTCCGTCGTCACTTTGAAAGACGGCGCCAAGATCGAAGTGGACCAGCACGGGCCGAGCGGCAAGAAACGTGAGCGCATCGGGAAGGGGCTGCCGGCCGGCATGGCGGTTGTCACTTTCTCCTGCTCCGACCTGGCCAGGCACTCGCGCGACTTCATTGCGCCCGCTGCTCCGAATGCTCTCGAACCTTTTTCCGGCAAGACCTGCGCGACGATGTACGGCAATGCCGGGGAGCTGATCGAGCTTGTGGAAACCTGAGAATGACCCGGGAGAACAATATGCCTTCAGTTGTGCACACTCACCGCCTGGCCGCGGCCGCCCTTTGGGCCACGGCGGCGTTGGTAGCGACGCCGTCGATCGCTGCCGATGTTCCCGCGCACGAAAAGCGATCGACGGCCGCCGCGCCGCATGCCGCCATTCGCGTGATCGATGTCGAGAAAATGCCGATCGCCGCGCCTCGCGCCGGTTCGGGTTGGGGGACACGTACGTTGTTCCAGGCCCCCAATGATGGCGGCGCGCTGAGAATCCTGTATGTGCCGCCCGGTGCCGAAGGTGCCTACGTGCACTATCACGAGTTCCACGAGTGGGCCTATAACATCCAGGGCGACTTCACCAACAACGAGTCCACGACGCCGGACAACGTCGCTGGTCCACTGCAGCGTTTCCGCGAAGGCAACTTCCTGTCGCGGCCGCCTTACAGCCTGCACGGTGGCGAGAAGGGCCGTATGAAACATATGGCCTCGCAGATCGGCGCGGTCATCATGATCATGGAAGAGAGCAATGTGAACGCGGGCTCGTTCACGGTCGATCCGGCGGTTCGTAACAGCCCGCCGAGCACCGGTCCCGGCATGAAATACAACCCGGACTACAAGAAGATCCAGCACTGGTCGACGCCGCGTATCATCGATACGCTCGAAAAGATGCCGTGGCAGCCGGTCGAGGATGTGCCCGGCCTCAACGTCAAATATCTCATCGACGATCCCTCGCACGGCTATCGCGCCACGATGTACTTCCTGGAAGCGAATGCCAAGACGCCGGCGCAGCTGCGGCCGTACTATTACAAGGACGCTCATCAGTTCAACTTCGTCATCAACGGCGATCTGTCGATCGACGCGTACTCCGCGCCCGGCGGCAAGCCCGAGACCTTCAAGTTGTCCAAGCACTTCTACTTCGAGCGTCCGCCGATGGCCATCGTCGGTCTGTCGCCCAGCGCCGCCAGCACGGGCGGTGTCGTGTGGTTGGAAGTGACTTACGCGAAGGGCACCCGCTGGACCGACACGCCGACGCCGATCGAGGCGCCGACCTATATCGCCAGGTAACAAGCGTAGAATTTCCAAACCAGGCCGTGACGCCGATACGCCGGCGTCACGGCTTTTTTGTTGCTCGGGTCCGATGGGTGGGCGGCGGTCTCGCGATGGGGGCGGCCTTTCTCAGGTGCGGGCTCGCATGCCGGGCGGTGTGCAGAGGGCGCGGAGTTATCGCTCCGCGCCCGTGTACCGATGTCTCAGAAGTTCACGCCGAGCCGGAACATGATGGTGCGGGGCTCGTTCGGATAGCCCGTGATCTGCGGCGCCGTCGGGCTCGCGAGCTGCACGCCGTTCATGATGAAGTGGTCGTCGAGAATGTTGCGACCCTCGAGCGCCGCCTTGTACTTGCCTGAGTCATCCGTCCAGGCGATGGACGCGTTGAACAGGTCCGCCTGTTCCGGCTGGAACACCGCCCGCTCGTTCGACAGGTTGGTGTAGAAGCTGCTGTTGTAATTCCAGGAACCATTGAACGTCAGCTGTCCCGGCACGAAGGCGAGCTGCGGCGTGTACTTGACGCCCAAGGTCATCTTGCGCGGGGTCAGCGCCTTCAGGTCGTTGCCGGAGCAATCGACGACCTGCGTGGTCGACAGGGAGCAATTGAACGAGGCGGTGTAGTGACCTCTCATCAACGAGCCGCTGGCGTAGATCTGCAGGTCATCCAGCGCTTGCCAGGTGGGCTCGAACTCGATGCCTTCGACGATCGCGCCGGTGGCGTTGGTGGTGTAGCTCGTGGTCGTGCCAGGGAAGAACTGCGGCAGCTGCATGCCGGAGTATTCGGCTCGGAACACCGCCAGGTTCAGGCGCACGCGACGATCGAACATCGTGAATTTGCCGCCGGCTTCGTAACTCTCCACGTTCTCCGGATCGTAGGGCACCGGACGACCGATCTGTCCGCCGCCGATGCTGTTGGCTGGCGGCACGGGATTGAAGCCGCCGGACTTGAAGCCTTCGGTATAGGAGGCGTACGTCAGGATGTCATCCGTGATTTGCCAATTGAGGCCGAGCTTGATGGTGTCGGCAGTGAAGGTCTTTGTATCGGACTGAGGGGCGGCGAGCTGCAAGCGGTAGTACTGAGTGAAGTCGGCTGTTTCTTCCGTATGCCGGACGCCCGCTGTGAAGCCCAGGCCGTTGTCGAGCGTGTAGGTGCCCTGCGCGTATGCGGCCCAGGCATCGACGCCGCGGTCCTGGTCGATCGTGGGGCTGTCGGCCGCGAAGGATCGGCTGGAGCCTTCTTCGTTGTAATAGTAGAGACCGACGACGCCCTTGATGCGCTCCGTCGAGTAGGTCGAGTTGAGCTCGTGGCTATACCACTGCACGCGGGCGCGGCCTTCGTTGGCGCCGGCCGGCGCTTCGGTACCGTTCTCGTAGGCGACTTGCGCTGCGCGGGTCAATGTGAGCTGCACGGTGCCGTCGCTGAAGGTGCGCAGATTGCCGATGCCGCCGATGTAATTCACCGAAAACGGACCGTCGTTCCAGCTCGCGTGCAGTGAGCCGCCGTCGTTGTAGAGGAACGGGTTGCCCGGCGTGCCCAGGTTCTCCGTGATCGTGAGGCTGCGATTGCGCGTGCCGTTCGCTTGCGTGCCGACGACATTCGGTGCCACCAGCAGGGGCACCCCGTACGTCGACTCCGAATAATCCTGGATGAAGTGATATTCGAGCTGGAACTCGAGATTGTCGGTGGGCGTGTACAGGAACTTGATGCGTTCGGCGCTGTTCTTCACGTCGCCGACGCGCTTGTCGTAGTAAGGGTTGTACAAATAACCGTCACGCTCGTTGCTCGAGGCGCTCAACGAGAAGGCCAGCTTGTCGCCGATCAACGGACCGCTGAGATAGGCCTTGCCGTTGAGCGCATTCCAGTTGCCCGCGGCCGCCTCGGCGCCGCCGGTCCAGGTGAAGGAGGGGCGCTTGGTGATGATCTTGACGGCGCCGCCCGATGAGTTGCGCCCGTACAGCGTGCCCTGCGGACCGCGCAGCACTTCGATGGAGCTCACGTCGAAGAAATCAAAGAAGGCACCGTTGACGCGCGGCTGAATCACATCGTCGATATAGACGCCGACGCCCTGGTCGAAGTTGATGCCGCTGTTTTCCTGGCCGGCGCCGCGCATGACGATGCGCGCGTTATTGCTGCTGTTGATGTTCGGCATGATGACCGTGCCTGGAATGTCAGCAGCGGCCTGCAGCACGTTACCGACCTGACGATCGGCGAGGGCTTCGGCGGAAATGGCGGTGACGGCAACCGGAGTGGTCTGAACGGTAGCGCGGTAGCGCTCCGCGGTCACGCTGACTTCCTCCAGCGTCGTCCCCTCCGATTGCGGCGTGGATACGGTTTGAGCGCCACCTACCGCCGGAACGAGCGCGGTGAGAGTGGCAAGAAGGGACGGGCGGACAGGTAAACGGATCGGCATCGTTAGCTCCCCATGTTGAAGTTGTTCGCCAGCGGAATGCGACGCGAGGCGCGTCTGCCGCTCTCGAAATCAGGCTAACTCTTCACTTATTTAACCGTCAACACTTAGTTATCTATGTGCACTAGGTTGTTATAGTGGAGCAGTACATCGCGCGGTTCGGGGGCGCCGGAAATTACCTATGCACCGGGCGCGTGCACTACCATGGCCGGCCAAGTTGACGCTGACGATTCTCGATGGCCCCTGGACTCACTGCTCGTACCGCGCTCCTGTTGATGCTGCCGCCGCTGCTGTGGGCGGGGAATGCCATCTTGGGACGGATGTCGGTCGGATCGATCTCGCCTTTGTTACTGAATGCGCTCAGGTGGGCGCTGGCCTTCGCGATCCTGTTGCCGCTCGGGCACCGGATCCTGCGTGCCGACGGTCCGCTGTGGCGCCGTGCCGGCTACTTCCTGTTGCTCGGTCTACTCGGGGTCGGCAGCTACAACGCCTTTCAGTATCTGGCTCTACAAACGTCGACGCCCATCAATGTCACTCTGATCACGTCGAGCCTGCCGGTGTGGACGCTGTGCGTGGGCGCGTTCTGGTACGGCGAAAAGCCGCACCGGATGCAGATCCTCGGCGCCCTGGTGTCGCTCGCCGGCGTGCTTCTCGTATTGTCCCGCGGCGACTGGAAGTCGCTCGCGAACGTGCAGCTCGTTACGGGCGATCTGTTCGTGCTGGTGGCCATCATCTCCTGGTCTTTTTATAGCTGGATGCTGGCGCGGCCGCGCGAGCCGTCGATTCGTTCCTGGCCGTGGGCCGAGTTCCTGCTGGCCCAGGTCATGTTCGGCGCTCTGTGGGCGAGCCTCGCGGCGTTCGGGGAATGGTCGGCGGGACTGGCGCATGTGGAATGGAGCGGCTGGATCGTGGCGCTGTTGATCTACGTTGCGATCGGACCGTCGCTCATCGCTTATCGCTGCTGGGGCGTGGGCGTGGAGCGGGCCGGGCCGGCGGTCGCGTCCTTCTTCAACAATCTGACGCCGGTCTTCGCGGCGATTCTGTCGTCCGCCGTGCTGGGCGAGCCCCCTCGCTGGTTTCACGGCGTCGCGTTCGTGCTCATCGTCGGCGGTATCGCGCTGTCCTCGCGACGCTGATCTTGGTTCTTGACAGGTGTCGAGGGTTGCGGCGACTCTTGCCTCTGGGTTGGCGTAGAAAACGTAGTTAACTACGAGAGAGAAAGTCCCCGTCAGAGGAGAAGTTCATGTTTCGCTGCGGATCCGCGTTGGCATGCCTGGCCGTGCTTGCGATGCATGCGCCGGCCTGCGCCGCCGACGAGCCGGCGTTGCGCCACGGTTACGTCGATATGCCGTACGGTCAGCTGCACTACTCGACCGTCGCGCCGCCGGGCGGCGGCGATAAGAACAAACCGGATCTGGTTCTATTCCACCAGTCGCCCAATTCCTCGGTCGAGTACAACGAGCTGGTGCAGGCGCTCGGCAAGGACCGGGTCGTGATCGCGCTCGACACTCCGGGACACGGCGGATCGGACGGGCCGAAGGAAATTCCCCGCATCGAAGACTATGCGGCGGCGATGCGCGTCGCACTGAAGAATCTGGGCTACGGGCCGCAGCGTCAGATCGATGTCTTCGGCTTCCACACCGGCTCGCGCATCGTCGCCGAGATTGCGGCCACCGAGCCCGGGATGGTCCGTCGCGTGATGATGGGGCTCTCGGGCGTGTCGGTCGTGCCGCCGGAAGAGATGAAGAAGCTGCTGGACAATGTCCATCACCCCGAGTCTTCCGAAGAAGCCTTCACGCTGTTCTGTGAGCGACTGCCGAAGCGAATCAAGTCGCGCGAAAAATCTCGAGTCGACGATACAGTGTGGGGCCGAATGGCGGTGGAGGAACTGCGGCCATTGACTCGCTACGAATACGGTCATGCCGCGGCGTTCGAATACAGCCAGCGCTTCGATGCCCGACTCGCCCAACTCACGCAACCGGTGGCGCTCATCGTGATCGAAGACGGCTCGAAAGAGTCGGGCCTGTTCAAGTTCTCGGCCCGCGAGATGAGCGAGAAGGTCGTCGGCATGCTCAAGTCGTCGAAGCAGGCCAAGGTGCTGCCTGACAACTTCGTCTTGCGTGACCTGCACAACAACCCCGGTCCGATAGCGGACGCCATGCGCCGCTATCAAGACGAACGAATCTGATCTCCCATTCTTCGAGCGAGCCCATGCCGAACCACGATGATCGGAGCGAGCACACTCCGTCCTTCTCTCGACGCTCCGTGCTGAAAGCGGCCGCGGCGGCCACCGCACTCTCGACATTGCCGTGGTCGATGCGAAAGGCTTACGCGCAACAAGCCAACCCGCTCGTAATTATCGGCGGCGGCACCGCCGGCATGATCGCGGCGATCTTCGCTGCCGACCGCGGCGCGAACGTGATCGTGATCGAAAAGGGTGCGAGCGTCGGCGGCACGCTGGTGGTTTCCGGCGGCATGATGGGCGCTGCCGGCACCGTGTTCCAGAAGGCCAAGGGCATTCGGGACTCGGCCCAACAGCACTACGACGACATCATGAAGATCAGCAGCAACACTGCGGTCCCCGAGATGGCGCGGCTTTGGGCGGACAACGCAGGTTCCATGGTCAATTGGCTCGCCGACATCGGCCTGAAGATTCCGGACGAACAACCCTCCGTCGGCACTCTCTACGATTACTACTCCGTGCCCCGCTATCACTGGGGCGCGCAGAACGGCCGCTCCATCCTCGCCGTGATGAAACCCGAGTTCGACAAGCGGGTGCAGTCGGGGCGCATCACGCTCATGACTGACGCCGGTGCGGTCGATCTGATCCAGGATGCGAAAGGCGCGATCAACGGCGTCGTGGTCGAGGACAGCAATGGCAAACGTTCGGACGTGCGTGGTCTCAACACCGTCGTCGCAACCGGGGGCTGCGCGGGCAATCCGAGCATGTTCGAAGCCTTGCATGGCGTGCCGCTCTATCGACGGGCGGCAATGCCTTCGAGCCAGGGGGCGGGGCTCACGCTCGGGCTCGCTGCCGGCGGCTATCTGCGCTGCGCCGAGAATTACGTGGGCTATTACGGCTCCATCGCTCAGAGCGATCAGTGGCCGTCGACGGCTGCGGCCGACATGATGATCGATCACCGCATTCGCAAGCCCTGGGAGATCTACGTGAACATGCGCGGCGAACGATTCGTTCGCGAGGATCATCCGAGCATGAGCGAGCGCGATCGCACGATGGATCGACAACCGGGTCATCGTTTCTGGGCCGTGTTCGACCAGCGTGTACTCGATGAGGCGCCGCTGCTCATTCCGCGCTGGAAGCGCGAGCAATTGATCGAGGCATTCAACAAACATCCGATGTTTCATCGTGGCGCGACCTGGACGGAGCTGGGCGTACGCGCCGGAGTCGATCCCGCCACGCTGCAGAAAACCGTGGCGACGTACAACGAGGCCATCGAGCAACAAAAGAGCGATCCCTTGATGCGCGAGCATCGGCCCGTGTCGCTCACCAATGGACCGTTCTACGCGATCCGATCGCAGACCTGGACGCTCAAATCGTACGCCGGGCTGGGCGTGAACAAGGATCTGCAGGTCACCACCAAGGCGGGCAAAGTCATTCCCAACCTTTACGCCGCGGGCGAGGTTCTCGGCGCCTCGACCGGCGGCAAAGCGCACACCAACGGTGCGAGCGTGACTCCAGCGCTCACCTTCGGGAAGTTGCTGGGAGAAAAGATTATCGATCTCGGGAAGAAATCATGATCAGCAGACGGCAGCTCATAGGTGCAGGGGTGGGCTGGATCTCAAAGAAACCTTCGGCTGGCGCACCACCGAGATCACCGTTCAAAATGGCGACGAGCTCTATGCGCGTTTGAAAGACTCGCCTTTCAAGATGCGCGGACCGCCGGGAACGATTCCCATCTATCCGTATTTTCGTCCGCTGGGCGCGGAAGGGCCGGGCGGTGAGCGCCTGGCCTTCACCTGGATCACCGAGCCGCGACCGGACCTGGCAGCAGCGAAGTCGTTCGTGGGGCGCTGCTTTCTGGCGGCACAAACATCGCCGGATCTGCAGGGCTCGATCGATTTCTATCGCAGCACGTTTGGCAACAATCCGAGTCCGATCCGTCGACTGCCATCGTTCGCGCTGGCGACGGTCACTTTGAGTAACGGCTCCAGGCTCGAGGTGGATGAGCACAGGGGCCCGGGCCGTCCTCGACCGCGTGTCGCCGGAGGCCTGCCGCCCGGACTCGCCATCGCCACTTTCGAATGCTCCAGTTTCGAGCGGCATGCGTCGAAGTTCATCGCGGCGCCAGTGGACAATCCGCTGGGGAAGGAATTCGGCGGCCGGGTCGCGACCATCGTCGGTCACGCCGGCGAGCTGATCGAGCTCCTCGAGGTGTAGAGCTCAATGCATGGCGTGGAGATAGTCGGCCAGGCCGCGCATCTCCTCGGCCGTGAGTTTCTCCGAGATCGTGTACATGGTCTCCAGATTTCCGCTCTTCTGTTCGGATGTGTAGCGCGTGCGCTTCGCATAAGCTTCGAGCTGCCGGCTGGAATAAACCGGTTGCTGGGCGCGAAGGGCCGGATCGCCCGTCACCGCGTTGCCACGGCCGTCAGCGCCATGGCACGAGCTGCATGCAACGATCGCACGCGTCGGATCGCCATCGCGATACAACGACTCGATGGCCTTCGACTCGGAGGTGTCTGCGGTGCTGGCTTGCAAGGCCTGAGCAGAGTAATGCGCGGCCAGATCGACGATGTCGGAGTCACTCAATGTGGCGGCAATCGGCTGCATCTCAGAACTCGATCGCGTACCCGAACGCAGCAGCTGCAATTGTCTGGTGATGTATGTTGCATTCTGGCCCGCCAGCGACGGCCACTCTGCGTTCTCGCTGTTGCCATTGACGCCGTGGCAGGCGTCGCAGTACAGCTCGCCGCTTCGTGACTTGCCTCTCGCTGCATCACCGGCAGGTGATGATGAGGCGGCTGCCGATTTCGTCGGCACGGGTGCGTCGTTCGCAGCGACGCGCGTCCACACGATCGACGTAACGTAGTTCACGCCGTCAGGCGTCAGGCGCTGGCCTTTCGCCGTAAAGGACTTTCGATCGGGCGCGAGCTGCATCGACGTCGTGCCCGTGACTTTGCCGGCTCGGCGCTCGGTTCTTGTCAGCGTGCGCTCGTCCGTCCAGGCATTCGATGCGCTGTCGTAGTAAGGATTGCCGGAGACTGGCACGACAGTATCGTCTTCCGCGCCCTGGTACTCGAAATGGAAAGGCACGCTGCTCGCGGTCATGACATCCGACACGACGCGGACTTTCGATCCATCGACGGCCGAGAAGGTCATCGTGCCGGAGCGATACGGTGCGCGGCCCTGAAAGGTGGAATGATCAATGTCCGCTTGCCACGTGCCGAGCAGCGGGGAGAGTGTCGGCGGGGCCGCCGATGTGAGGGTCGCGAACATGGTCATCAGTCCGCCGAACATTGTCGTGCGCATCGACTTTCCTCGATCGAAGTCAGCAGTCGTTCAATGCCCGTCGCGCGGCCGCTGTCGGGGAATGATCGATTGACAGGGCACAGCGGGGCACTTCATTCTTGATCACATAGTTAACGTAGTTAATCGGACTCGACCGCGCCAGTCAATCCGATCATTGGAGTTGTGTTGACGATGTCCCTGCCCGAACAGTCCTCCGTGTCGTATCGCCGGCCGTCGAGCTCTCTCAAGCTCTGGAAGTCGGAAGACTTGCGCGAGTTGCGCCAGCTCGCGCAAGAAGGAGTTGCGCCTGCCGACATCGCCCTGCGGTTGCGCAGAACGGAGTCGGCCATTCGCAACAAGGCGGGGCTGCACGGCATTTCGCTGCGGAGCGCGGCGAAATAGCGACGCGGCCGGGCTAGAATCCCGGCAGGCCAACTAACGAGAGCCGGCTGGTGAGCACAACTGTATTCGAGACTGCGGACATCGCTGCGGGTGAACGGCTGTTTCGTTGGGGCAGGACGCTCGCGGGCCTGTGTGGGCCGATGAGGGTGGGCGGCTACGGCGTGGAATCGATCGATGGACGCATCGAGACGCGAACGTTGGAGCGATTGAAGCTCAGTCGCATCGTTGCAAGCCCGCATCGGCTGTCATCGGTGAGCGATGCGCGCGGCGATGAGCAGCATGCAGTCGTGAAAGTGATGTTGCAGCTTCGGGGCAGCTCGGTCTTCGAACAGGACGCGACGCGCGTCTATGTGAACGCGGGTGACTGCCTCGCCTACGATGTTTCTCGACCGCATATCGTGCTGAGCCCGTCGTTGAGCGAGCATCTCGTCGTCGTCATCCCACAGGATCTTGCGGCCAGCTACGATCTGCATCTTGCCGACATAGGCTCGCAAAGGTTCGCGGCTCAACGCGGCATCGGTCACGTCACGCGCGAGCTGGTGGAAGCTTCGCTCGACGGGGTCGATGCGGGCGCCAGCGAACAGATGGCGGATCTGTTGCTACGATCGTTGCGATTGTCGCTCCAGCAGGCCGGGTCGCGGTCGCATCTGACGCCTCGCGCGTCGTTGCTGAGGCGAGCGAAGACATACATCGATGAGCATCTGGGCGATCCGGCGTTGGATATCGAGAGGGTCGTCGCCGCACTCGCGTGCTCGAAGCGCTATTTGCAGCTCGCTTTCGCGGAAGAGGGGACGACCGCCAGCGAATATCTTTGGGCGTCGCGACTGGAGCGATGTCGGCGCGAGATCATCAAGGCCGGCGGGACGGCAAGCTTGACCGAGCTCGCCTTCGCCGCCGGCTTCAGCAGTTCATCGCATTTCAGCCGCAGCTTCAAGCGTCGCTACGGCCAGTCGCCGTCCGCGATGTTGAGTGCTCAGCGCCGAAACTGCCACGACTGCTGATCTCAAGCCGCCAGCACACCCTTCTGTTTGGCCGTGTGCGTGGCAATCAGGTCCATCAGGGGCGGCGACAGGCAGTCATAGGGCGTCAAGCCGAGCTCGCTCAGCCGGCTGCGGACTGCGCTCATTTCGTCCGGCTTGGCACCGCCGCCTTCGATGATGGAAGAAACGAATGCAGCGAACTCCGGTGCCGCCCAGCCGAGGTCCTTCGACAGTTCGACATGAACGAAGTCCAGGCCGTAGAACGGATGAGCTTTGTTCTCGATGCGACCGTACATGTGTACGCCGCAGCCGGAGCAGGCATGGCGCTGGATGACTGCGGCCGGATCGACGATCTTCAGCTTGCTCTCGTTCGTCGTGACTTTCAGATTGTCGCGCGAGATGACCGCGACGATCGAAAACTTCGCGCCGTCCGGCTTCCAGCACTTGGTGCAGCCGCAGGCGTGATTGAAGGCGACATTGCCTTTGAGACTGACGCAGACCGGAGCGCTCGCGCATTTGCAGGTGAGCGTGCCGCCGGCGAAATCCTTCACGCCCGGTTGAATGCCGTTATCGATGGCGGGGTGGAGCGAAATTGGCATGAGTCGGTTTCCTGGGTTAGTAAGTGATCACGGACCGGATCGAAGCGCCGCTGTGCATGAGATCGATGGCTTCGTTGATTCGGTTCAACGGCAGCTTGTGAGTGATCAGGTCGTCGATGTTGATCTTGCCTTCCATGTACCAGTCGACGATCTTGGGCACATCGGTGCGGCCGCGCGCGCCGCCGAATGCCGTGCCTTTCCAGACTCTGCCGGTGACGAGCTGGAATGGCCGCGTCTTGATCTCCTGGCCCGCGCCCGCGACGCCTACGATCACGGACATTCCCCAGCCGCGATGGCAGCACTCGAGGGCCTGGCGCATCAGATCGACATTGCCGACACATTCGAAGCTGTAATCCGCACCACCGTCGGTCAAGCCGATCAGGTGCGCGACCAGATCGGTGCCCACTTCCTTGGGATCGACGAAATGAGTCATGCCGAACCGTTCGGCGAGTGCCTTGCGCCCGGGATTGATGTCGACGCCAATGATCTTGTTCGCGCCCACCATGCGCGCGCCTTGAATCACATTGAGACCGATGCCGCCCAGCCCGAACACCACGACGTTCGCGCCAGGTTCGACCTGGGCCGTGTTGATGACGGCACCGATTCCGGTCGTGACACCGCAGCCGATGTAGCAGACCTTGTCGAACGGTGCGTCCTCGCGAATCTTCGCGACGGCGATTTCCGGGAGTACCGTGTAGTTCGAGAACGTCGAGCAGCCCATGTAGTGATACACGGGCTTGCCGTCGAAAGAGAATCGCGAGGTTCCATCAGGCATCAATCCTTTGCCTTGAGTCGCGCGAATCGCGGTACACAGATTGGTCTTGCGTGACAGGCATGACTTGCACTGTCTGCATTCCGGCGTGTACAGCGGGATGACGTGGTCGCCCTTCTTGACGGAAGTCACGCCGGGTCCGACGTCGACGACGATACCCGCGCCTTCGTGGCCGAAGATGGCGGGGAAGATGCCTTCCGGATCGGCGCCGGAGCGTGTGAACTCATCGGTGTGGCAGACGCCGGTTGCCTTGAGCTCCACCAGAACTTCACCGGCTCGCGGACCCTCCAGGTCCAACGTCACCACCTCCAGTGGCTGGCCCGCCTGAAAGGCGACTGCGGCTTGTGTCTTCATCGTTGAGGCATCCCCGGTTGCGATCCCTCAGAGTAGTGAGCCATCGAGGCAGGGGCTTGCCTGCCGGTGCACCGATTTGATCCAGCGCGCATTTCCAACGTGAGCGGGAGTCCGGCCTCAGGCGGCCGCCACTTGATTCAACAGCCACTCGCGGAATGCTTTGAGCGCCGGCAAGTCACGGTTCTCCTCCGGGTACACCAGATAATAAGCATGGGCGCTGCGCACCGGATGTTCGAAAGGCTGAACCAGCTCGCCGGCGGCGAGTTCCTGCTGGATCAGGAATTCGGGCAGGATGGCGACGCCGAGCTTCGCGACAGCGGCCTGGATGACCATCGAGAAATGCTCGAAGCGGGGGCCCTTCATGGGATTCACGTCCGGTACGCCCACCGCGGCCAACCACTCCTGCCAGGCATGTGGACGCGTCGCGTGCTGAAGCAGCGTGTGATGTGCCAGGTCCTTCGGTGAGCGCAGACGCTTGAGCAGGGCAGGGGCGCAGACCAGCACGACGTTCTCGCCCATCAAGCGGTGTGCGATGACTCCCGGCCATGCGACGTCGCCAAAGTGGATGGCCGCGTCGAGCCGTTCCGTCGAGAAATCGAATTTCACCGCACGAGTGGAGAAGTTCACCGTCACGTGAGGATGAGCCTGCCCGAAGGAGCTCATGCGGGGAATGAGCCAGCGGGTGCCGAAGGTCGGCAGAATCGCGAGGTTGAGCACGCCGCCGGTGCCCTGATGCGACATCAGCTGCAACGTTGCCGCTTCCATGCGCGACAGGCATTGCCGCACGTCCGGAAGATAGGCGAGACCGGCCTCGGTCAGCGACAGCCGTTGTCGCGTGCGGTGAAACAGCTTCACTCGCAGCAGCGTCTCGAGTGAGCGCATCTGCTGGCTGACCGCGCTTTGCGTGATGCTCAGCTCCTCCGCGGCTTTGGAAAAACTGAGATGACGTGCAGCCGACTCGAAAGCCTGCAGGCTGATCATCGAGGGCAGGAAGCGCAGCATGGGTCGTCGTCCGGGGTCATGAGTTTTTCTAATGATGGCACGAGACAACATCGTTTGCGCAAGTGCCGACGTGCCGTGACACTATTTCCATGACCAATCCAACACCGTCGACCCTCGAAAAGCTGCTGCGTGACTGCGTCGGTCCAGTGCGGGCGGGAAATCTTCTGGCGCAGGTTTTCGTAGCGCCGTCCTTGCTCGAGGATCACCACGCCCGCGTCCCGCGCGCGGTGCTCGCCCAAGCGATGAATATGATTCTGTTCGCGGATCTGCTGGAACGTGTGCCAGCGGCCGCGCAGCGAGTCGGCGACGTTGTGAGTGAAGGCGGTCGCGTGCACTTCGATCACGGCGCTCTACGCACGGTCGCATGCTCGACGCCGCTCGCGCTGCCCAGTGGTCATCACGCGTTTGCTCGCATTCTCGAACCGCTGGGCTTCGAGGTGACTGGAACATACCCGCTGCCGCGCATTCACATGGTGGGGCGGGCCTTTACTCACAAAGATCACCCTGAAGATATCGCGCAGTTCTTCGTCAGCGAGATTTCGCTGACAGATTTTTCGTTTGAGTTTCGAGCCGCGGCGGAGCGCGTCATCGGCACCTCTCGTGACCCCTTACCGAAGGAGGCGCATTTGTCCCTGGCTCGCCTGCGTCATGAGCGTGAGCTGCCCTATGACCAGGCGCGCACGTTGTTGTCGCAGATCGTGCCGTGTTTCGAGCGACAGCACGCGGCACCAAACCTGGCGGACTATGAGACCCTGCTGCGTGAATCGGCGGAGATGGCCTGGATCGCGACGGAAGGCAACGCTTTCAATCACGTCACTGAGCGGGTGCGACACATCGGGGCCGTGGCCGATGCTCAGAAGGCTCTCGGGCGCCCGATGAAGGCCGCGGTCGAGATCTCCGGCTCAGGCCGCGTGCGGCAGACGGCGTATTTTGCTGCCAGCGTGAAGCGCGATTTCGTTGCCCAGGAGGGTGCTCTGGTGAAGCGCGCAGTGCCCGGTTCGTTCTATGAATTTATCGAGCGCGATCCGCTGCCAGACTCACAAGGCCGGCTCGACTTGAGCTTCGACAGCGGCAACGCGCAGGGCATTTTCAAGATGACTGCGGTCGCGTAAGGATCTTCGAAACATGGTCGATCGGGATGCGACGCTTACCGAGTTGATCGCGCTTCTCGGGCCTAAGGCTGTGCTGTCCGACCCCGCCGAGCTTGCGGGATATGAGCGCGGCACGCGATATGGCTCAGGCCGCGCCGCGTGTGTCGTCCGCCCTCGCGATGCGCTTGAAGTTCAGCAAATCGTGCGATGGGCTCACAAGCATGGGCTGCGTCTGATCGCGCAGGGAGCAAATACCGGTCTGGTCGCAGCCGCTTCGCCAGATGACAGCGGCGATCAGGTCATCGTCAGCTTCGAGCGCATGCGGCACGAGATCGATCTGGATGTTCACAACCGTACCGTTCGTGTCGGCGCCGGGGTCCTGCTGCAGTCCTTGAACGATCGGCTCCGCCCGCATGGCCTTTGTTTCCCGATCGATCTCGGCGCCAATCCGTCGATCGGCGGGATGATTGCCGCCAATACCGGCGGCGCCCGCTTGATGAAGTACGGCGATGTCCGGCGCAACCTGCTGGGGTTGGAGGTCGTGCTGGCGAACGAGGACGCCACCCACCTCGAGCTGATGAGTGGCCTGCGCAAGGACAATTCGGGCGTCGATCTCAAACAACTTTTCGTCGGAACCAGTGGCGCTTTCGGATTTATCACTGCGGCTGTGCTCGAAGTCCATCCGTTGCCGCGGCAGCGTGCAACAGCCCTACTGGTGCCGCGGACTGCTGCGTCAGCTATGGAACTGCTGCGTACCCTCGAAATGAGTTGTGGAGAGTTGCTGACGTCGTTCGAGGCAATGTCTCGTGCCGCGATGGAGTGTGTGTTTCGTTTTCGTCCGCAGGTCCGAAATCCTTTCGACGCGGACGTGCCGGAACTGGCGATCCTGGTCGAGCTCACATCGGCGGCGTCCACGTCGATGGGCGTCGATCTGGAACGTATTCTCGAAAGTGCTCTGGCTGCCTTGGCCGATGGCGACGAAGCGCCGTTGGCGGACGCACTGCTTGGACGGGCAGAGGAGAGTTGGCAGTTGCGACATGGGATCAGCGACTGTTTGCGGGACGCCGGCACGGTCATCGCATTCGATATTTCCGTGCGTCGCTCGGCGATACTGGCGTTGCGCGACTTCATGATCCAGGAATTGCGGCAACGTTGGCCGCACCTGCAGGTCTGCGATTTCGGACACCTCGGCGATGGCGGCCTGCATCTCAATCTGGTGTGGCCGCACGATTGCGGCGTGCCGCCCGATGCGGCAACCATCCAGCATGTGCGCGAGTTTGTTTACGATGCTCTCGTGCGGCAGTTTCGTGGCAGCTTCAGCGCCGAGCACGGCGTCGGGCCCTACAACGTTGCCATGTATGAGCGCTACACCGCCGCGAACCGCCTGGCGATCGCGGGAGACTTGCAGAGACTGTTCAATCCCGACGCGCGGCTCGGCACGGTTCGATTCGGTTCCTCGTGATAGGAGGCGAGCTTCACTCACCGCTTGGTGGGCCGGAAGCATGCGCATCCGTGGTACGGCCTGCTGTCTGCAAGGACACCTCCGCGTCCCGAAACCCCCGCGACATCCACAAAAATAATCAGCTTGGTTCGTAGCGCTCCCCTATCCATACTGCGTTGACATGACTGCGACGTCCGTATTGGCGAGTCTGCGAGTTCGGCTGCAGCGACTGCTGCGCGGCAGGGTTCAGCGAGCCGAGGATGCGGAGGATGTGATCCAGAGCGCTTTCCTGCGGCTGCAGGCGTACTACCAGAAAGGCGGAGAAGTGCGCGAGCCGGAGGCTTTCTTGGTTCGAACCGCGATACGGCTGTCGATCAACGCCCATCGCGATGTTCGCCGTCGACTCAATGCCGAGGCCGGCATGTTGATCTTGGAGGACGAGGTTGCGTCTCCCGGATCGGACGAGTTGCTCGCAGCCGAGCAAAGTCTGCGGCGGATGGAGCGCACCCTCGGGTGCCTCAGCGAGCCGACCCGTGAGGCCTTTCTGCTGCATCGGGTGGAGGGGTTGAGTTACACGCAGATCGCAGCGCTCTGTGGCACGACGGCCAAGGCGGTGGAGCGGCGCATTGCCCGTGCGATGCTGGCGCTGTCGCAGGCCGACGAGGAGAGGGAGAAAACATGACGCGCGAGTCAGGGGCGGCGGCGCAGTCGTCCGTGGCGGTTCGAGCCGAAGCCGCGGCCTGGCTCGCTCGCCTGCATGGCAACGATCGGACCGCAGCGGACGAGCAGAGTTTTCAACGCTGGTTGGCGGCGGACCCGGTGCATCCCGTGGTGTTCGAGCGTATGACGGAGCTGTGGGAACAGTCGTCCCGTCTGAAGAGCAACGTGCTCAGCCGTCAGCGAGGCAAGTTGGCGCACAGCCATGCGCAAGCAGCCTCCAGGCGCCAAGCGTGGTTGCGCGCGTCGGCGGCTTGCATACTGATCGCCATGCTTGCGTTTGCGTTCCTGGTGCCGGGGTTGGGCGGCACGACGCTGTCGTCAGGTGTGGGAGAGCGGCGCACGGTGAAGCTCGATGACGGCACTCGAGTCACGCTCAACACTGCGACTCGCTTGCGGGTGAGCTTCGATCGATCGCAGCGGCGGGTGCTGTTGCAATCCGGTGAGGCTCGCTTCGATGTCGCCCGCGACGAGGCCTGGCCGTTCGTGGTGGCGGTTGGCGAGCAGGAGGTCCGCGCGCTGGGTACTTCGTTCACCGTGCGGAAGATTGTCGATGACATTGCAATCACTCTGATCGAGGGAAAAGTGTCGATTGCTCCTGCCGACCCGGTAACCGCGGGCCCCGCGGTATCGCAAGCCGTCGTGCTCGCGCCAGGGCAGCGTCTGACGCTGTCGACCGATCGACCCGCGACCCTGGACCGGCCGGACATCGAACGCGCCACGGCGTGGCAGCGTGGTCTGATCTCCCTCGACCGGACGCCGCTGGCGGAAGCCGTTGCCGAGATGAATCGCTATAGTGGCCTGCCGATCGAGATCGGCGACGGAGCGAATGAAGTGCGCGTGAGCGGCATTTTTCAAGCCGGCGACTCAGTGGAGTTCGCCCGCGCTCTGGCCAGGACGCACGGTCTGATGATTCGGGAAGAGCCCGAACGCATCGTCATTTCGGGGCACGCCAGGTAGCGAGGGGGTTACCTGGTGCCGCGGTGTCTAACTCCTCGATAACAGCAACGTCGCAAGGGAAGGCGGCAATGGGGAGTGAACCACATGTCTTTCAATGTTCGTCGTCATGTTCGCCATCTCGTGGCGAGCACGCTGCTGATGGGTGCGGCCACGCTGGCCTTCGCTCAATCGGCCATGCAGTTCGATTTGCCGCGGCAGCCGCTGGCAGATTCATTACGCGCCTTGGGTGCGCAAGCCCGACTGAATGTTCTGTTCGATCCACCGGTCGTTGCCGATGTCATGGCGCCGGCTTTACACGTGGCCGCCACGAGTCGGGAGGCCCTCGAGAAACTGCTCGCAGGGACCGGCTTGCAATTCGAATTCGTGAGCGAGAAAACCGTGGCGATTCGTGTGAAGGAGCCAAAGCAGTCGTTGCAGGAAGGTGCGCAGCTTCAGGAGATCGTGGTAACGGGCTCGCGTATTGCGCGAGCCGCCGAAGGTCCGCAGGACGTCAAACGATATAGCCGCGCGCAGATCGAACAGAGCGGCCAGACCACGCTGGCGGACTTTTTCAATACGCTGCCCGAAGTCTCGGTCGCGAGGACAGAGAATGGTTACACCAGCCTCGGCGGCGCCACGACAGTGCAACTGCGCGGCCTGCCGCTCGGCACGACCCTGGTGCTGGTGGATGGGCGGCGGGTGGTGACCTCCGGCGCGCAGGGGGGCACATACTTCGATCTGAACAACATTCCGCTGGCGGCGGTCGAGCGAGTCGAGATTCTGGCGCAAGGCTCGTCGGCGATTTACGGCAGCGATGCCATCGCGGGTGTCGTGAACATCGCCTTGAAGGAACACCTCGACGGTTTCGAAGGGCATCTGCGCTACGGAGCGGCGAACGATACGGACGAGCAGTTTGCGGACCTGGGTTGGGGGCGCACCTGGGAGCGCGGCAACCTGTCGGTGATCGGCAGCTATCAAACGCGGTCCACACTCACGGCCGATGAGCGCGAAGTGACGACCAATGCAGTGGGCTCGATCGAGCCGCTGGCCTGCAATCCAGGGAATGTATTCAGCCTCGATGGTTCGCCATTGCCCGGTCTTGGCGGCGCTTCATACGCGGCTGTTCCGAGCGGCGCGAGTGGCACGTTGACGACAGCGGACTTCTTGCCAACCGCGGGCACCTTGAACAGTTGCAACGTGCGTGGCGAGAGCGGAATCATTCCGAAGTCGGAACGAGTAGGGATGATCGTGCGAGGAGAGTACGCGCTCACGCCTGCGACCGAGTTGTTCTTCAATGCCATGTTGACGCGTGTCGATCAGGCCAGTGCCGTGGTTCGCCAGAATCTGATCGGGGTGCCGGCTTCGCGCTATTCCGCGTATACGCTGGGTGCGAACAATCCGTTCAATCCTTTCGGGCAGGCCGTCGGCGTCACCTACTTCTTCGATCACGTGCCGATTCCGACCCTGGAGCTGCACAGCGATTTCATGAATCTCGTCGGCGGCGCCCGAGGCAAGTTCGGCAGCATGTGGGATTGGGAGCTGGTGTTCACGGATGCGCGTGATGACAGCGACACGCGACAGACTCACGGCGGATCCAACGTCGCGGCGATTCAGAGTGCCTTGAACTCCAGCGATCCGGCCACCGCACTCAATCCGTTGACCACGGGTGTGCCTGCCAGAAGCGCGGTGCTCGATTCGCTGTTCTTCGACTGGCGGCGTGCCTATGAGGGCCGCACGATGACCGTCTCGGCGCTGCTTCGGGGCGAGCCTCTGATGCTGCCGGCGGGCGCGATGCAGTTGGCCGTGGGAGCTGAATACAACCGGACCCGACTGTCGACGAACATCATCAACGAGCTGCCGTACTACCCGCTCAACACGTACAGCGAGTACCGACGCCAGAACAGCAGCGTGTTTGCCGAGGCTCGCTTGCCGTTGATCGGCGGCGACGCGTCGGGTGCTCGTCGCGACACGCTCGGCATCACGCTCGCCGGTCGTTTCGATGACTACGACGACTTCGGCAGCGAATGGACGCCGCAAGTCGGGTTGGAGTGGCGGCCGCATGCGGCATGGCTGATACGTGCCGACTACGGCCGGGCATTCAAGGCCCCGTCGCTGTACGCGCTGCATCGGCCGCAAGTAGTGTCCAACACCTGCACCATCGTCGATCCCCTGCGCAACCACGAGGGCGGGATCACGACTTGTGTGAGCGGCGGCAATCCCGGGCTCGATCCGGAAACCGGCCGGTCGACCTCGTTTGGTGTGGTGTACGCCGATGAGCAGAATCCTGATCTGCAGTTGTCGATCACACATTGGGACCTGCGACTGGAGCATGCCGTGCAGTCGCTGTCGCCACAGACGTTGATCGACAACGAGCCGCTGTTCGGTGCGAACGTTACACGAGCGTCGAGCTGTATCGGCGGGTTGCCTTGTCCGATCACGCGAGTCGATTCGACCGCGGTGAACTTCGGAGAGTTGCAGGTCGCGGGCCTCGACTATCGAGCTGCGTATGCCATTGCGATCGGTCGCGGCAAGCTGCAGCCATCGCTTGCCGCGACTCAGACTTACAAGTACGACGTGAGCTTGATTCCTGGCGCGCCAAGCGTCGACGCAGCGGGCTTTGCGCAGAGTAGCGGCAACTGGGCACCCCGATGGCGAGGTTCGGCTTCGCTCGCGTGGCAGTCCGCGGCACTCAGCACGAGGGTGGTGGGGCGCTACGTGGGGCGCTACACCGACTATGACGGTGACCGTAGGATCGGAAACTTCTGGCTGATGGACGCCAGCGCTCAGATCAACCCCGGCGCATATCTGCCGCAGTCCCGGCTGATGCAGTCGTTCGCCATCGATGTGGGAGTGGTCAATCTGCTCGATCGCCTGCCGCAAGTGTCGAGCTTCCAATCGAGCATCGTCGGCTACGACCCGGCGCAAGGGGACATTCGCGGCCGCTACGTCTACGTGCAGCTGACGGGGCGGTGGCAATGATGCGCACTCCTGCGGGGGTGGCCATACTCAGCGCGATAGCACTGTGCTCATTAGCTTCGCTACCGGCGCTCGCCGAGCCTCAGGCGCAGTCACGTATCGCGCTGACGCGCACTCGGTCGTCGACTGCGCCGGCGCCGATCACTTTGGATGAGATCGTTTCGCTGCGTGAGTTTCGTGAACCGCAGCTTTCGCCGGACGGTCGCCAGGTGGCGTTCGTGGTGAAGCAGGCGTTCCGTGATTGCGACTGTTATCGCGCGGCCTTGTACCTGGCCGATGTGTCGGGCGGGGCGCCACGCAAACTCATCGAGGAAGAGGAAATCTCGGGGCTGCACTGGATGCGCGACGGTCAGGCGCTTTCGTTTCTGTCGACGCGCGGCGGTTCGAAGCAGCTGTGGCGGACGTCGCTGAATGGGACGGTGACGCCGCTGATTCAGCATCGAACGACGGCGCCCGATGACTGGTCGAAGCAAATGACGCCGGGGCAGACGACACCGATCGGCGTCATTGAGTACGTGGCCTCGCCCGATGGGCGTTGTATCGCTTTTACGGCGCGAAGCCAGGTCTTTCCCGTCGCGGGCGATGAGCATGTGCGGGCGGGCGTGCTGTATGACGACCGAAACATGTCGATGGGCTCGCTCTATCACCAGTACGTGGCGCAGTTGTTCGTGCACTGTTTGGACTCGCAGGCACCGCGATTGCTGTGGCAAACGACAGCCGCGCAAGGCGCCGCGATCACGCTGCTGAGGTGGGCGCCCGATGCGGCGAGCATTGCGTTCGCCTTCGAGGGCCAGCAAACGAAGAGTGATCTCGGCGCAGGCGTGGCGTTGCTCGAGATGAACAGCGGGCAGGTGAGGGTGTTGTCCAAGGCGTGGGACGTCTCCGAATCTCACGATGCTCTGGCGTGGTCGAACGACGGTGCGCGCCTGGCCGTGATGCATTATCAGGAGATGTTGCAGCGTCGGACGCTGAGCGACATCGATATTGCCTCGGGTCGAGAGACGCAGATCCGTGATGACATCGCAGCGCAGTTCGGACCGTTCCTGCAATCCGCAGCGGGTTTTGTCGTCGAGCTGACCGGTACGCGCGAGCGTCGAGCCAAGACTGGTCTGTATCACCTTTCTGGCGATGGTTCGCGGCTGCAGCGATTGTCCTCGGAAGAGTTCAAGGTGTCGGACTGCGGCGTGGTGGTGGGCACGCAGGTGGCGTGCATCGTGCAGTCACCCAATCTGCCGCCGCGACTGGCCATCGTCGATCTGCGTTCGGGCAAGCAGCGTGTACTGAAGAACGTGCTCATCAACCCCGACCTCGACACGGCGACGCTTACTCACGTGCAGGAACTGCGCTGGCGCAATCGTTCCGGCCTGGAGGCGACCGGCTATTTGTTGACGCCTACCACGCAGCGTCCCGAAAGTGGTTATCCGTTGCTGGTGATGGCGTACAACTTCAATGGCGAATTCGTGACTGCCGCCAGCGCTCAGCTCACGTCTTATCCCGCACAGCCTTTGAGCGAGCGGGGCATCGCCGTGCTACTGATCAACGGCCCTCGCGTGGACCAAGGTGTGACCGGCAGCAGCGGCCTGGCGGCACTGGCGCTCGAGCCGTTGGCGACGCTCGAAGCCGCGATCGAACGGCTGGCCGGCGAGGGGCTCATCGATCGCGACAAGGTAGGCTTCACGGGCCATAGTTGGGGCGGCTTTTGGGTGCAATTCGCTATCACCGAGAGGCCGGATCTGATCCGCGTCGCTGGCGTGCTGAATGGTGGCAGCCTCGCCGAGCCTGGCACGTACTGGTACACCGGCAAGGAAGCCGGACGGATCGTCCAGGAGCATTATTGGGGCGGTCCGCCATATCCGCCAACGTTGGATAACTACATTGCCAGGTCGCCGGCATTGCGTACTCATCGGGTACGCGCGCCCGTGCTGGTGGAGGCGGATGCGTTCGCTGCCCACTATCAGATGGAGATGTACGCAGCCTTGCGTGCCCGCAACGTCCCGGTCGAGCTCTACGTCTATCCAGCGGAGGGACATAGCTTCTACCGACCCGAGCACCGCTTTTATTCGATGCAGCGGAATCTGGACTGGTTCAGTTTCTGGTTGCTGGATCGTGAAGACGACGATGCGGCGAAGGTCGAGCAGTACGCGCGGTGGCGCGTGATGAAGCAGTGGCGACGTTGAGGGAGACTGTCCGGTAACGAACGAGCGGCCTGATCCGGCTAAACCCTGCAACCCTGCTCCAGGGTGAGGTGGTCGGGGCAGCAGGATTCGAACCTGCGACCCTCTGCTCCCAAAGCAGATGCGCTACCAGACTGCGCCATGCCCCGACGGGACGCGCATGTTAACAGCCGTGTCACAGGCTGCAACTGAATGCGACCATCTGCAACGCATCTTATTGATTATTATGCTATTTCTTAGAGGTCGTTTTTGGGCCTATCGGCCATGAACGGCTCTGTGTCTGTCGCAGTACGTCGCCTCACGAGGCGGCCCGTTGCAGTGAGGAGTGTCCATCGGGAGCACTTTCCAGCGGCTTACCGCCGCGCCGTGGTCGAAAGCATCCTACTTGCGGCGCGCTCCGCTCGATTCCCGAACGATCAGCTCAGCCGGCATGGTGGCCGAAGGCGTGTCTTCGCCATCGATGCGTCGTAGCACGAGGTCGACCAGGATCTTCGCGCCACGCTGCAAATCCTGACGCACCGTGGTCAGCGGTGGGTTGGTATAGGCGGACATCGGGATGTCGTCGAACCCGACAACGGCGACATCCTTCGGCACAGAGAGGCCGGACGCGGCAAGCGCGCGAATAGCGCTGATGGCAATGACATCCGTGGCCGCGAAAACGGCGTCAAACTTCTCGCCCTCGCGGATGTATGCTCGCATCGCCTCGTATGCAGCGTCTGCGGTCATATGTGAGGGAATCTGCACATCCGCAGTGGCGCTCCGTGATGCTTGTGCGAGCGCCAGTCGATAACCGTCCTGACGCAGGCGCATCTCGGGGATGTTCGAATCGCCCATGAACACGATGCGCTTGCGTCCGCTCTGGATGAGATGCTCCACGGCTGCACGCGCTCCACCCACGTTGTCGCTACCCACCGTGCAATAGGATTGCTGCTGCAAGTGGCCGCCCCAAACAACCAATGGAGGATAGGTTTTCGAGACGGCTTCGATAGCCGCGTGCTCGGTGCTTTGCCCGATGACAATGACGCCATCGGCACGATGCGACTGAACCAGCCCTTGCAGCCAGTTGGTCGCCGGCGGCAGCACCTTCTTCAAATACATCCCATAGCCGCGTTGCGTAATCTCATCGGCGAGGTGGCCGAGCATGCTGACGAAGAAGGGGTCGGTGAGCGCCTGGCCGGCCTCGTGATGAAGCGGGATGACCACGCTCAAGGTTTGGGTCCGCCGTAGTCTCAGGTTGGCGGCGGCTGTGTTCGGCACATAGCCACGGTCTTGGGCGATCTTGAGGATTTTCTCTCGTTGGGTGCTTTCCACCAACGGATTGCCGGCGAGCGCGCGCGATACAGTCGATACATGAACCCCCGCGAGCCGGGCGATGTCGGCCATCTTTGGGGCTTTGTCAGCTGTTTTTCGAGTGCGTTTGGTCATTCGGAGCCGGCAGTCGGTGACCTGCGTCGGGCGCAGTGTACCCCATGTCTTACGACAGGCCCGGGACGGCTGAAGCGCGTTCGGTTTCCACTCTGGCCAGCCGACTGCCGGCGGGATCGCGCAGCCAGTTATAGATGAGCGCGAGAGCGAGCAAGGCGGCCCATATTGTCGCCAGCCCGAAGCCCGCGCCGACGCCCCCAAACGCGTCACCCACTGCGCCCATCGCCAGCGGGGCCGCTGCAGCGGCAATCGCGGTGAAGAACAGAATCAGTCCTGCCACCGCCGCGTGGTCATGACGCGCAAATCCGCTGATGCCCTTGGAATTGAGGCTCGGATACATCACGGACATGAACAGGCCGGAGGCCGGCAGGAGGTACGCAGCGAGCGCGGGGCCGCCGAACAAGCTGCCTGCGAAGCACGCGAGGATGGCCACACTGAAGACGCCTAGCGTCGCTTGCCAGGAGAAGCGGGTCAGCAGCCAGGCGCCAAGGAAACGGCCGATCGCGCGGCACATGAAGAAAGCGCTCAGTGCCCAGGCGGACACTGCGCCGGACGGGCCGAGCTTCAGGAAGGTAGGCATCCAGACATAGATGGCGGTTTCGATGCCGACATACAGCATGATGAGAACGGAGAAGCCGAGCGCGTGCGGATCGCGAACGAACGAGAGGGTGCGCCAGAGGCTGACGCGCTCCGTGCCGGCGTGCTGATATCGCGGGAAAGGCGTGGCTATCGCAATGACGATGAGTAGCCCACAAAACCCGGCAGCGATTGCATACAAGTATTTCCAATGCATGTCTGCTGCGATCAGGAGCGCAACCAGTGCCGGACCGACGATGGCGCCCACGGCAAAGAATCCTTCGATCAGGTTCATTGTCGAGGTGTGCCGTGTCTGAGTCGGGGAGATATCACCCAGCAATGCGAGCGCGCCGACCTTGAACACGGCAATCCCCACACCCCCGAGAGAGAGTAGTGCGGTGAATATCACAAACGAGTTGCCGCCGAGAAACGCGAGGCAGGCGGCCGCGTAAGCGCTCAGGCCGATCACTATGGTCGCTTTGCGTCCGAGCTTTTCGACCAGGGATCCGAAGAGCACGGCACCTACGGCGATGGCCCCCATGGTCGCGTACTGAAAGGCGCTGGCCTGTGACAGCGACAGATGAAATTCATCGATGACCAGCGGAATGATGCTGCCGACCGCGTCGGTGGTCATCGCAAATACGAAAAACATGGCGCACAGCAGGGCGCGGAGCACGAAGTCGGTGGCCGGATGATCTGTGCGCGTCATGGTGTCCACTAGCGGCGATGGCGTACTTTACACAGATTACAATCGTTTGCATACTGTTGCAAAACCGCTAGCATGCTCCTCCATGAAGCCGCAAACCCAACTGGTATGTTATGTCGATCGACTCTCGGGTGGCGGCATCGCGCAGCTCTCGGCGTTGCTCGACGGTCCGTTGGCGGGTTTGTTCGGAGGCGTCCATGTGCTGCCGTTCTTCGATCCCATCGACGGCGCCGATGCGGGTTTCGATCCGAAGGATCATACCAAGATCGATCCGCGACTCGGCACATGGAGCGACCTCGCTGCGTTGAGCGAGCGCGTCGAGGTGATGGCAGACCTGATCGTGAATCACATCTCGAGCGAGTCGCCGCAGTTTCTCGACTTCATCGCGCGAGGAGATGCATCGCCCTGGAGCGGCCTGGTCCTGAAGCCGGGTGCCGTGTTTCCCGGTGGCGCCACGCAGGCCGAACTCGATCTCATCTACCGAACACAGTCCGCACACCCCTTCAGTGAGGTAACACTGGCAAGTGGGGAGACCCGCGAGGTGTGGACCACATTCACCCGCAACCAGATCGACATCGATGTGGAGGGCGCGGCAGGGAAGGCTTATCTCGCCTCGATCCTCGAGCGCTTCGAGCGCTCGGGCGTGCGTTCGATCCGCCTCGATGCGGTGGGATACGCCATCAAACGGCGTGGCACGAGCTGCTTCATGCTGCCCGAGACCTTTGCCTTCATTCGCGAGCTCACCGATGACGCGCGCCGGCGGGGCATGGAAGTGCTGGTCGAAATTCATTCGCACTATGAGACTCAGCTCGCCATCGCGGCACAAGTGGATTGGGTCTACGACTTCGCATTGCCGCCACTCATTCTGCACGCGTTCTGCCATGGGAATGCCGGCCCACTGGCCCGCTGGATCCAGCTGCGTCCGAACAATTCCATCACGGTGCTGGATACACACGACGGTATCGGCATCGTCGATATCGGCAGCGCCGGCAGTCGGCCGGGGCTGGTGCCGCCAGGCGAGCTGGAGCAGCTGGTGGACTACATTCACGAAAACAGCCGTGGGCAGAGCCGGCTCGCGACGGGCGAGTCGGCATCCAACCTCGACCTCTACCAGGTGAACTGCACTTACTTCGATGCTTGTGGCCGTGATGTCGAGGCATATCTTGCGGCGCGTGCCATCCAGCTTTTCTTGCCGGGTATTCCTCAGATCTACTATGTCGGTCTGCTCGGAGGCACGAACGACATGGACCTGCTCGCGCGCACGGGCGTGGGGCGAGATATCAACCGGCACTATTTCTCGCCGGAAGAAATCCAGGAGGCGCTTGCGAAACCGATGACGCAGCGCCTGTTCGAGTTGATCCGGCTACGCAATCATCACCCGGCGATGCAGGGTACGTTCACGCTACGCGATGCGCCCTCGCATGTACTGTCGATGCAGTGGTCGCTCGAACGGCACAAGCTCGAGCTCGACGTGGACTTGCGCCGCCGCCGCTTCGAGGTTCGAGCCACCCCGTCGGCTTGAGTCCTCAGAGTGCCAGGTCTTGCGCCTGATAGTCGGGCGTGCCTCCCGAGCGGGTTGCGACGAAACTGCCCAATGTGATGGCGCGTGACAGCGCGTCGTCGAGCGAGCGCGCGCTCAACAGGCCGTCCACCAGGCCCGCGAAGAACGCGTCGCCCGCACCGATCGTGTCGACAACTGCGATACGCGGAGCCGGCAGTTCGATCCATCGGCCACCGCTCCAAAGGCCCGCGCCTCGTGCTCCCAACGACACACACACCATCCGTACGGGAAACATGCCAGCGATGGCAGCTGAGAATTCCGCTGGCTGAATCGGCAGACGAAGCTCACATGCCAGTGCGGCGATCTCGGTTTCATTGACCTTCACCACCGTGGCAAGCTGCAGCGATTCGATGACGAGGTCGAGTTTGGTGTATGGCGCTCGCAGATTCACATCGTAGAACGACATTGAGGCTTCGCGCACCAGCTTGCGAATCGCTGCAGCGGATCTTGGGTCACGCTGAGCCAGCGAGCCGAATATCACGGCATCCATGCGAGCAGCGGGTGCCTCGATCGCATCCCATGCGGCAGGGGTCTCGAACTCGTACTGTGCCTGCGCGCCTTCCAGCTTCACATAGGCGGCGCCAGTGGGGAGCGCCAGGTCGACTTGAACGTCCGTCGTCCGTACGCCGCGCTGGTTCAAGGTCCTGAGCGCAGCTTCGCCGCGTTCGTCGGTGCCGACGCGAGTGATGAGCCGTGAGTCCCATCCCAGCCGCGACAGATGATGGGCCACATTGGCGGGCGCCCCGCCCAGCACGCGGTGCGCCGGCAGGATGTCCCATAGCAACTCGCCGATGCACGCTACCGTTGTACTCATGGCCTGACTGTAGGCTCGCCTGCATCGGTTGCGCAATCGATTGCATTACCGGGAAAGTCGGGGTATCGTCATCCGCAACCGATGGAGCCGGCGCGTCGCGGCGCTCGAGCTGCCGATTGCAAATTAGAAGAGCCGATAACGAACGAGAAGGGGGCGCATCGTGGATAGAGTGAGATTGGTGAGCCTGGGCATGCTTGCGACCATGTCCAATCTGGCCTTGGCGCAGAACGCTGAACGTTCCAATGTGTCGCGTACCGGACTCGAAGAGGTCACGGTCACGGCGGCGAAGACCGGGGCGCAATCGTTGCAGGAGGTGCCGCTGGCCATCCAGGCTTTCGACGGTGAGTCGCTGAAGGAAAGGAACATCGCGACCATCGACGATCTGGTGACCGCCATCCCCGGCGCGTTCGAAGGGCAGCGGCAGTCGGTCGCGTCGCGGTCCTACAATCTGCGCGGTGCCGGCGGCAGCAATGCCAACGGCGATTCGCCGATCGGCTACTACCTCGACGATGTGCCGTTCATCGTCACCAATTTTGGTATCGCACCGCCGGTGCGATTCATCGACATAGAGCGGGTGGAAGTGCTGCGCGGTCCGCAAGGAACGCTGTACGGCCAGGGCTCTTCCGGCGGTGTCTTCATCTTTCACTCACGCGATCCGGACCTCAACGATTTCAAGTTCATCGGTGAAGCCGAAGTCGGATCGACCGAGGGCGCCGACTCCATGAACTATGGCGTTGCGGGCGCGGTTTCGATCCCGTTGCTCCAGGATCGTCTTGCCGTTCGTATCAGCGGCGGTCACTCGTACAACCCGGGCTGGGCGGACGCGTACAACGGGCTTTACGACGGCACGCCGGATCGGAAGGGGGTCAACGAGGTGAACGATGACGACATCCGGGTCGCCGCGCTGTTCAAGCCCACCGACAACATCAGCTTGCACGGTCAATACTGGAAGTTTCGTCCGAGGCAGGGGTTCACGGGAAATCTGGCTTCGGTCTCGGGGTCGTACTATCAGAATACGGCTGGACAGAACAGTTTTGCGGACGGCAATTTCGAGTTGTGGAGCTTCACCGCCAACATCGACTTCGAGAGCTTCTCGATCACCAGTGCCACCAGCGATCTGAAAGGTCACTTCGGCATCAACATTCCGCAATCCCCGTCGGGCTTCTTTTCGAGTCAGTTCTATCCTGAAATGTTTGCTCAAGAGCTGCGCGCGTACTCGACCGGCGCGGGACCGCTGCACTGGGTCGTTGGTGCGTCCTACCAGGACGGTGAAGGACCGCAGGACAATCAGCTCGAACGCCCCGGCGTCTCCATCGATGCCGATAACAACACCCTGACGGAGAACTACGCGTTCTTCGGTGAAGTCAGCTACGACCTGTTCGATGGCAAGCTCGTGCCGCTATTGGGACTGCGCACGTATCACGACAAGCGCACGTTCGAGGATGCGACCAGTTCGTTGGAGTCGACCAAGGATGTCGACACCTGGCGTGTGAACCTTTCCTGGCTCCCGACCGACGATCTGACCATGTTCGTCACTGCGTCCACCGGCTTCCGGGCGGGTATCGTCCAATCGCAGGTGCAAGCCGAGTCGCTGCGGCTGGCGGGCGTGCCAGCGGACATCGCGCTCGAGCCGGAGACTTCCAAGAACTATGAAGTCGGACTGAAATGGCGCCTGCCGAGCCGCGATCTCTCGATCGGCTTGAATCTATACCAGACCGAGTACAAAAACCTGCAGACGAATACTCCCGGTGGCATCGTCGGCGTGAACGGATTCTCGAACTTCGGCGATGCGACCTCGAAGGGGCTGGATTATGAGATCCAATGGCACACGCCGCTCGAGGGACTCATCGTCGGCTGGGTCGGTAACGCCAACAAATCGGAGTTCGATCGAGTCGCTCCGGCGGTGCAAGCCGCGCTGCCGTTGTTCCGGCCGGGCTCGCGCATGGTCAACTCGATCCAGCGCACCTCGCGCCTCGATGTTTCCTACAGCACCAGCTTCACGGACGCGCTGGAGGGCTTCGGCAACGTGGGCTATGGCCAGGTCGGCAACCGTTTGCAGTCGATTGGGCAGTATGCCGACTCATACAGCCTGATAAACGCAACGCTCGGCGTGCGCTTGGGCGCGTACGAGGTTGCGCTCATTGGCGACAATCTCACCGACGAGCGAGGACCTTCGATTATCGGCAACGCCGGGCGGGACTCCGGTGCGGGGCCGACGCCTCGCACGGTCGGTCTGCGGTTTCGAGCGGACTTCCAGTAACCGATCGAGGAGCTCGCATGACATTTCAATCGCTCGTGGTCGCTGGCTTGGTGGTTGGCTGTCTCGCTTCGCCGCCAGTCAGCGCGGCGCTGAGCGTCGGTGCGGCGCGAGCCGACATCACGCCCAGTGAGAAAGCGCTACCGAAAGGGTACGAGGGCATCAACGATCCGATTTTCATTCGTGCCATCGTGGTCGATGACGGAGCGACTCGGGCCGCATTGGTCACAGTCGATGCTGGCGGCCTACCCACGGATGTCTATACACAGGTCAGTCAGCAGGCGGAGCGTGAGCTTCGAATTCCTGCGAGTCATGTGCTGCTCACCGCCACTCATACCCACAGCGTCCCCTTCGGTATCGCACGGGAGTTAGCGCCGCGTATCGTCGCGGCGATCTCGCAAGCAGCTGGCCGGCTGCAGCCCGCGCGCATCGCTTACGGCACGGGTGTTTCCTATATCAATGTCAACCGCAACATCATCGATCCCAAGACGCATCGGTGGTGGGAGGGGCCGAACTACGAAGGCGTTTCCGACAAGACGGTCGCGGTCCTCGATTTCGAGGCGCTCGATGGTCGCCCCATCGCGGTGTACTACAACTACGCCGTGCATGCCGTGCTGAATGGACAGCTCGATCAGATCAGCGGCGACATTCCCGGCGCGGCCTCGCGATACATCGAGGACTCCCTCGACGATCAAGCTGTGGCGGTCTGGTCCACGGGCGCGGCCGGGGATCAGAATCCGATCTACTTTCAACAGACCTACGATTTACGGGACATTCGTATCAAGGAACATGCGACTCGCGGCATCGACATCAGTAATGCCATGCCACCGGGAGGGCAGGGCCTGAACAAGCGCGACCCCCGAGTTGCGAAGCTGATGAAACAACAGCGGCAGATGGCAAACTCGATGGGGCAGATGCTCGGCGAAGAGGTGCTGCACGTCATGCGCGCGAATGCAGAGCGTCCGATGACCGAGGCACGGATTGCGGGCGCGCAGAAATCAGTGAGCTGTCCGGGGCGCAAGCGCACGGATACCGGTCGCGCTGGATTTGCCGGCACGTACGTGGACGCCGATCCGATTCCGATTCAGCTCAGCCTGGTGAGGCTGGGGGACATCGCGATCGCCGGCGTCAACGCAGAGGTCTTCAACACCATCGCCCAGCGCTTGAAGTCGGAATCGCCGCTGAAACATACGATGATGGCGACGCTCACCAATGGCGCGGCACCGTCGGGTTACATCCCCAACGATGCGGCGTTCGGCTACAACACGTTCGAGGTCGTGTCTTCGAAACTGAAGCCCGGCTGCGCCGAAACCGCCATCGTCGACGGCTTGCTGGACCTGATCGGCGAAACCGCCAGCCCCTGACCTCAGGTCAGGGGCGTCACGCCGTTCTGGCGAGCCATTTGGCAAAGGTCGGCGTCCATTCGTCCGATGATGTGCCGGGGATGCCGACGCCGAACGCATGGCCTCCCTGCTGCAGAAAATGCGCTTCGACCGGTCGCTTCGCGGCGCGCATCGCGTCCACGAAGCGGATGCTGTTCTCGACGGGGACGGCTTCATCGTCGTATGCGTGCACGACAAAGCCAGGCGGTGTGCCGGCGCTGACGTGTCGTTCCGCCGAACGCCGCTGGATCTCGGCATCGCTGGGTTGGTCACCGAGCAGCAGCTTGCGTGACATCTCATGAGTCCACTTTGCGTCCATCGTGATCACGGGATAGATCAGCGCGACGGCGAGTGGCTGCGCACTCAGCTCATCTGCTGAATCGACACGGGCGTACGCTGGGTCGGCGTAGCTTGTCGCGAGCGTCGCGGCCAGATGTCCGCCGGCCGAGAAGCCCAATACGCTCACCTTGTCGGCGTCGATCGCGAATCGCGACGCGTTGGAACGTATGACACGCATGGCCCGCTGTGCATCCTGGAGCGGCACGTCGGCACGATGTTTCCAACCTTCGCCAGGCAGGCGATACGTGAGCACGAAGACCGTGATTCCCATGGGAGTCAAGCGTTCTGCAAGCTCCGCACCTTCGTTGGCCACCGATACGAACCAGTACGCGCCGCCGGGGATGACGAGCACGGCGTGACCATTGGCGCGCTCGGGTCGAAACACGTGAAGATCGGGTTTCAGAACATTACGCAAGAACACCGGCGGTGAGTCCGGCGGCAATGGCTGGGGCTTGAAATCGGATGCGCCGGGAGCGTCGCCCGGCCAGACCGGAAGGGTCGGCGCATCGATCCAGCTCTGCGGCAGGATTCTGGGACGGCGCGGAGCGCTGGGTTTGGTCGTTGCGGCGGCCGAGTGGGCTGTAGTTGCTGCCAGCAGCAGCGAGCCTCCTGCGGTGAGCAGCTGGCGGCGGTCGAGGCGAGTCATGTCTTCTGCCCCAGATGTTTGTCGAAGAACTTCACGATGACGTCGTAGCAGTCGCGAGATTCGGGCACGTCGACGTTGTAGAAGAAGCCGTGAAACATGCCCTCCCAGACATGCAGGTCCGTTTCGACGCCTTGCTTCACGAGCAGAGCGTGCGTGTGCACGGCGGAACTCAGATCGAAAGCTCTCGTACCCGAGACGATGAGCGTGGGAGGAAATTTGGCGAGAACCGCGGGCGAGCTGGCTGGGGCGGCCAAAGGATCGGTGATCGATACACCGGCAAGGTAGGGAAGGGCGGAAGTTGCAGGTGTGTCTCCGCGAGGTGCGCGCGGCGGCACGCGGCTCTCGCCAATCGCAGCGCTCGTATACGCGGCGTCGCCGCCGAATCCGTTTGGCGCGAGCGTCATACCCGCACAAAGAATTCCCACCGCTCCCGGGCGAGGCAGCGAATGCTGCTGAAACCACGCCACCGCCATGCCGGTGAGCATGCCGCCGGCGGAACAACCATAGATCCCGATATCTTCGGCTCGATAGCTCTTGAGCAGTTCGCGATAGGCAGAGGCGACGTCTTCGCTCGCGGCGGGAAACCGATGTTTAGGACCTTGCCGGTAATCGAGACTCACCACCCGGATGCGTCCCATTGCGGCGACCGGGATGGATTCCAGTTCCGCGCATGCCGGCCAGCAGCCCATGAATCCTCCACCATGGAGGTTGATGAGCACCCGATTGCGATTGGGCGAGGACACGCCGCTCTTCGGCAGGTACTCGTAGGCGTGCACGCCACCTAGTGAAATGTCTTTGCGCTCGACTTCGAACAGCGCCTTCTGGCGCGCGAGATAGCCTTTCAGCAGCACAGGAATGCCGTTTTCTTCGCCGCGCATCGCGGGGTTCTGCATGTTCAGCAGATGCTCCGTGACGTACGCCTTGCCTGCTGGGCTCAGGAACGCGGACATCGGTACGCTGTGCGACGGAACATGCACAGTGCCGTCCTGGTCGATTTCGACCGCCGGTGGTGTCGAGGCGGTCTGGGCCAGGCTTGCATTCGACACGGCGAAGCACAGCCCGGCGAGCGCCAGAAGCTGGATGGCGCGGCAACGATTGCCACGCCGGAGGCGATGGATGCGCATGAACTCCCCCTGGATTCGTTGAGCGGGAGCACTGTATCGGATCTGTCTGCAAAGTTGTAGCAATCGTTTGCATAAGGGATTAATGTCGCTCGCGGGGCGCGTCAGAGTAAACGGGGAACTGATGAAACCGATGTGGTCGTCGATGCCGGTGCTGACCGCGCTATTGCTGGCACCGCTGGTCCAGGCTCAGAGCGCGGACCCTCAGCAGACCAAGGCGCCGGTGGGTATCGTCGACCAGCCGTGCCCTGCCGCCACGCCTCTCAGTGCTGGCGCACGCGATCTGCTCGAGGATCTGTTCATGAAATCTCGCCGGCTCGAGCCTGCCGACATCGAGCGGCTGATCAAGGATCCCGATTTCAGCCGCTTCGTCGAGGCGAATCGTCGGCTCGGTGCCCAGGACTGGGCGGGCTTGTGTCGTTACCGCGCGGCCAACGAAGCTCTGCAGGCCAGCGGTGAACGGCCTCGCGTGGTTTTCATTGGAGATTCGATCACCGAGAACTGGTTGCTCGCGGATCCCAAATTTTTCGAGCAGGGTGTGGTCAATCGAGGCATCGGCGGGCAGACGACACCGCAGCTGCTGGTGCGCTTTCGTGCCGATGTCGTTGCGCTCAAGCCAACGGTCGTGCACATCATGGCCGGTACCAACGACGTTGCCGGCAACACCGGGCCAACGACGGCTCAGGACGTGAAGAACAATATCCTTTCCATGGTGGAGCTGGCGCGGGCCAATGGCATCCGTGTCGTTCTAGGCAGCATTCCGCCCACTGCCTCATTCAACTGGCGCCCCCAGATCGACCCTGTGCCGGCAATCAGGGCGCTCAATACCTGGTTGCGTGAGTACGCGGCCCAGAATCGATTGGAATACATCGACTATCATGCAGCGCTCGCTGGGGCCGCCGGTGAGCTCAAGCCAGAGCTCGGCAACGACGGTGTGCATCCAAACCGAGCGGGCTACCGCATCATGCAACAGCTTGCGAAAGAGAAGCTTGGGCCACTCATCGGTCCCTGCGCATGCATCAAGAATGTGAACCCGAATTCAAACGGGAGCAGCGGTGGGCCGTATTGAGACTCAGAGAGTACGAGGCAGGAATCGGCCGTTGCGTGTCGGCGTCGCGGCGCGCTCGGTCCATGCGAGTGCGCCGTTGACGAAAACATGCACCACTCCCTCGGCCATCTGAGCAGGGGATTCGTAGGTGGCGCGGTCGATGATCGTTTCCGGATCGAAAACAGTGATGTCGGCCTTCATGCCCACCGCGATCCGGCCACGATCGCGAAGAGCGAAGGTTGCCGCGGACAGACCGGTCATCTTGTGAACGGCAGTCTCCAGACTGAGCACCTGCAGATCGCGCGCATAACGACCGAGCACGCGGGGAAACGTGCCCCACAAGCGCGGATGGGGCAAGGAATCGTGGGGCAATCCATCGGAGCCGATCATGCAGCGGCGGTGTTGCATGATCTGCCGCATGTCCTGCTCGCGCATCTGAAAATAACTGGCGCCGCCAGGCATGAGTTGCTCGGCGGCGAGCGCTTCGGTCAGTCCCCACTCTTCGGCGATGCTCTTCAGCGTGCGTCCGGCCACTTCGGGGTGGGGGGTGGACCAGTTGATCAGGATTTCGACCTCGCCGTCGGCCAGGTCGGGCCGAATGATGGTGGAGCCGGCTGTATAGGGATAGCAATCGAGATGCACGGGTTGCTCGCGGCGGGCGGAGTCGATCAATCCGAGCAACTCGTCGGCCCGGCCCCAGTTGCGCACGCCGGCACATTTATAACGACGCGTTGAACGTGCAGGACTCTTATGGATTGCTCAACGCCTCGCTCGCGCTCAGCTCAGCGGACAATGACTGGTCGCTCTCCGGCTGGATACGCAATGCGTTCGATGAGCGTTATCTGAGTCAGGCCAACGTGAAGCCCGGTGCCGCTCCCTCCCGTGCGGGTTCGCTCGGGGCGCCACGAATGTACGGGGCTACACTGACCTATCGGTTCTAATCTATGAGGTCAAGGTGGGGCCACGCCTTGAACAGCAATTCCAGTCCCACCACGATCATCAACACATAAATAATAGTGATGAAGCGCTCGGCGTTGACGCGCCTGACCAGCCACACGCCGAGCAGGGTCGAGGCGATTGCCAGGGGCACCAGCACCGCCGCGGCGGTCAGGTTCTCGTGCGTGAACTGTCCGAGCGCCATGTACGCCGGAATCTTGAACAGGTTGATGACCGCGAAAAAGATCGCCGTGGTGCCGACCAGCACTTGAGGCGACAACCCTTTCGGCAGCACCCACATTTGAAAAGGGGGCTGGCCTGCATGCGCGACTTGCGATGTGAATCCCGATGCAAAGCCAAGCGCTGCGCCGAGTGCGCGAGGGGCATTGCTGGAAACGGGCACGCGGCCGCCGCGAGAAATCCACAGGCGATAGCACGCGAACACGACTGAGATCGCGCCGAGAACCGCGAGCACCACGGTCGCGGATACTTTTGCGGCCAGAAAATAGGCTGCGACGATGCCGGCCATCGCGGATGGAATCATCAACGCGAGCACCTCGCGATCCCAATTCTTTCGAAAGGCCCACACCCCCACCGCGTCCTGCACGACGAGGACCGGCAGCAGGATCGCGGCCGCCTGCACCGGCGAAATTCTGAGCGCGAGCAAGGGCAGGGCGATGGCACCGACGCCGGCGAAGCCGCCTTTAGCGAGGCCGAGCAGGATGACCGCGGGGATGGCGAGTAGATAGAACGTTGGATCGGTGAGCATGGACGACCGCTCGGTATGAGCGCGGACTGGAGTGTTTGTTCTGGGCGCGCGCATCTTGCCATGAGGTGGCGCGCGGACGGGCCTTACGGGTTGGTCGGATGAAAGATGCTCTTGAAAGATACATTGGAACGATATATCGTTTGTCCCGTACTCAAGTACCAATAAAGGTTTAAGTTCATGTTTCATAGAATGTTTTTTGGCCACCATGGCCAGGGTTTCGAGCGCCATGCTCATCACCATCACTTCGGTCATTGGGGTGGTCGAGGGGGCGGCGGCGGGCCGCGCGGCATGTTTTTCGGCGGCCCGGGCGGCCGCGGCGGTTTCGGGCGGGGCGGTGGCGGCGGTGGTCGCCGGTTCGGGCCCGGCGATCTGCGATTGATGTTGCTGTCTTTGATCGAGGAGAAGCAGCGCCACGGTTATGAGCTGATCAAGGAGCTCGAGCTGAAGTTCGGTGGCTCGTATGCGCCGAGTCCCGGCTCGGTGTATCCCACGCTCACGCTGCTCGAAGAGTTGGGGCAGGTGCGCTCCACCACGACCGAAGGCAGCAAGCGCCTGTACGAGATCACCGACGAGGGTCGGCGTTACTTGCGCGAGAACGAAGCGATGCTGAACAGCGTCAGAAAGCGCATGGCGATGGCGGCGCGCGCGGCGTCGGGCGAAATGCCGCCGGAAGATCTGCATCACGCCATGCATACGTTGCGGGCGGCGCTGATGTTTCATCGTGGCGGTTGGAGCGAAGCAGAGACCGAGCGCGTGCGCCGGATCATCGAAGCTGCCGCCGAGGAAATCTCACAAGGTCGCGACAATGAGTAACCTGCCGAATATCACTCGGGTGCGACACGAGGTGCGCATGCGGCGCACGGTCGTGTCGCACGTCGAAACGATCGCGCCGAAGATGAAGCGAATCACCGTGAAGAGCGACGAGCTGCGCGGCTTCACTTCGCTCGGCTTCGACGATCACATCAAGTTGATTTTTCCAAATCCGGACGGCGAGTTGAACCTCGCTCCACCGGGCGCGGACGGCGCGTCGGAACGAGTCATGCGTGACTTCACGCCTCGTAGTTTCGATGCGGAGGCCGGCGTGTTGGCGGTCGACTTCGTGATTCACGACGACGGGCCGGCGACCACTTGGGCAGCCAATGCCAGAATCGGCAGCGTGCTCGGCGTCGGTGGGCCGCGAGGCTCGGCGGTCATTTCCACGGAAGGCATCGGCCTGCATCTGTTGATCGGCGATGAAACCGCGTTGCCCGCTATCGCTCGTCGCCTGGAGGAACTGCCGGCGGGGACGAATGCTCTGGTCGTTGCCGAAGTGGCGCCAGGTTTTGAATTGCCGTTGTCGAGTCGCGCCAATCTGCAAGTCATGTGGGTGCCGAGAACGGATCCAAACGCCGTGACAGGTGAGTCTCTACTTGGGGCGCTGGACGATCTGCCGATCATGAAGGAAGGGTGTTTTGCCTGGGCGGCGACCGAGACACAGGCGGTCCGCGCGATTCGTCGATATCTGGTCGAAGGGCGGGGCTTCGACAAGCGTTGGGTGAAAGCGGCGGGCTATTGGCAACGCGGCGCCGTCGGCTCGCACGTCGTAGTCGAAGACTGACTCGACGTGACCGAAATGAAACCGGCTCGCGACTGAGTTCGTGACCCGGCCGGGACTAGACTGCTGCGTCTGTTCCGACCCGCGAGCCCATCATGCAGTCGCTCACCCAAGCAGCTCCGCCGCGCGAGTATCGCGGCTGCGTGCCGATCGACGGCTACGTGCACAAGTTTCGCTTGGAGTCGCGCGAAGAAGCGGCAGCCGAGAACTGGCAGCAAGTGGAGACGACGCCGACGGTCAGCCTCGGCGGATTGCTCGGCAAGTTTCTCCTGTCTGCTGTCGCCTTGGCGGGCATCGCCGCTGCTGGCGTGAGTGCTCTGATCTAAAAACAACTCGAATCAGCTGAGGCGCTGCCGGCTCCCGGCGCGCGAGTTCACATGTTCAATCGACGTCAGTTTCTCAATGGCGCGCTCGCTACGGCCGCGACGCTTTCGACTGGATTGCATACCCGTCCGCTCTTTGCGGCCGGCACACCGCGAGCGTTAGTGGATTGGCACAGTCATTACGTGTCGCGTGCCGAAATGAAATTCCTCGCGACGCGAACGCAGCCACCGAAACTGGTGACTGGCGCTGAGGGCATCACTCAACTCGACAACGCGACGACGGTGTCTGCCGTCGGCGGACCGGGCGCCTTTGCGCCGTCCGACATTCAGGCGCGCCTGCGCAATCTCGACAAGAACGGCATTCAACGACAGCTGCTCACGCACACGGTGGCGTTGGGGTTCGATGCGAGCTTGCCGATCGAAGAACAGCGCACGCTGTATCGCGCATTCAACGATGAGCTCGCTGAGATCGTCTCGAAGCATCGTCCGCGGTTCCTTGCGGTGGCGGCGCTGCCGGCGTCGGATCCAGTCTGGGCCGCGCAAGAGTTGACGCGTGCGCATCGTGAGCTGGGCTTCATCGGTGGTTCGCTGCCGTTGAATGCGTTCTCCACGCTGGCTGGTGCCCGGACGTTGCAGCCGCTGTTCGATGCGGCACAGAAGCTCAACAGTCATTTTTTTATTCATCGCGGTCCGGCCAGCGATCGCGTCCCCGGTCAGCCGCCGTTGGTCGTGCCGGAAGACACGGCCTACGCGCGCTGGAATCTCATCAGCAACTCGCATCTCGCGGCCGGCGCGATCACGCTCGGGCTGACCGACTTCCTCGATCCGTATCCGGATGTGAGTGTCGAGATCATCATGCTCGGTGGCTTCTTCACTCATTTGTTCGACAGCATCATTCCGGCAGCGCGCGCCAACGGTGTTGCGGACCCGCTGCAGAAGCTGCGACGGATTTACATCGACACTGGCCCGTACTCGGTGCGCAACGCCGGCTGGGTGCGTTACGCGTGCGACAAGATCGGCGCGGACCGCATCCTGTTCGGCACCGACTATGGTGTCGGCGGTGGGGATCGCGGCGATGTCGGGCCGGCACTCGATACGCTCGATACCGCGCTTACGTCCGAGCAAAAGCAAGCTATCTACTTCGACAACACACGTGTGCTGCTGGCCTCCAAAGGGCTGAGCTAGCCGTCACGTGATTGTAACAACTGCTGAGACTTGCACACTCCACCGACATTGCTGCTGAGTCCTGTGCAGCCTGGGTCGGCGAAGCAGCGCAAAAGCCGCGCCAACCGGGATCTTTTACGCTGGCACACATGTTGCTCACATCAGATTCCCAACTCCGGAGATCCTTCATGTCACGCCGTTTCATCCATAGCAGTCTGCTGGCCGCCGCGGCTGCGACCCTCACTTTGCTGGGCGGTCCCGTCCAGGCCAAGGACGTGGAGCTGCTCAATGTTTCCTACGATCCGACGCGCGAGCTCTACGAGGAATACAACAAAGTCTTCGGCGCCTACTGGCAGCAGAAGACCGGCGACAAGGTGATCGTCAAGCAGTCGCACGGCGGCTCTGGCAAACAGGCGCGCTCGGTGATCGATGGTTTGCAAGCGGATGTGGTCACGCTCGCGCTGGCCGCGGACATCGACGGCATCGCCGACCATGCCAAGCTGCTGTCGAACGACTGGGCCGCCCGCCTGCCGCACAACAGCTCGCCGTACACCTCGACCATCGTGTTCCTGGTGCGCAAGGGAAATCCGAAGGGCATCAAGGATTGGGGTGACCTGGTGAAGCCGGGTATCTCCGTGATCACGCCGAACCCGAAGACCTCGGGCGGCGCGCGTTGGAATTATCTCGCGGCGTGGGGCTGGGCGCTGAAGCAGCCGGGCGGCAGCGATGCGACGGCGCAGGCGTTCGTGCAGAAGCTCTATAAGAATGTGCCCGTGCTGGACAGCGGCGCTCGCGGTTCGACCACGACGTTTGCTCAGCGCGGTCTGGGCGATGTGTTGCTCGCGTGGGAGAACGAAGCGTTCCTCGCGTTCAAGGAATTCGGTGCCGACAAGTTCGAAATCGTCGCGCCCTCGGTCAGCGTGCTCGCCGAGCCGCCGGTCGCGGTGGTCGACAAGAACGCCGAGCGTCATGGCACGAGCGCCGTTGCGAAGGCGTATCTGGAATATCTCTACACCGACGCGGGTCAGGAAGTGGCGGCGAAGAATTACTATCGCCCGACCACGCCCGCGATCCTGGCGAAGTACAGCAAGACCTTCCCGAAGATTGGCACGCTGGTGACCATCGCCGACTTCGGCGGCTGGACCAAGGCGCAAGCCAAGCACTTCGCCGATGGTGGCGTGTTCGACAAGATCTACTCGCCGACGACCTGATCGTGGACAAGTCAGGCGCCTGCAATGATGACATCGCAGGCGCCGTGATCGAGCCAGTGCCGCCGGCGAGACGATTCAACCTACAGCACGGCGGGCCCGGCTGGGGCGGGAAGCGACAGCCCTCGGGACCGCTGTGCCGGACAAACCAACTGACCGCGCTCGTTCAGTCGGATGCGGGAACGAGTCGCAAGTCTGGATATTCATCCGCCACCGCGTCGTTGCTGATGAGCCCGAGGCGCTTGAGCAACGTGCGCAGGACGTTGCGGGAGATTCCCAGCAAGCGCGCCGTCTGCACCTGATTCTGGCTGCAGTAAGAGAACGCGCGGCGCACGATCAATTCTTCCAGCGACTGATACAACTCGGTCGGCGAACTCGCGAACAGCTTGTCGAGCTGCGTGGCAATGTTTTCGATCGGGCTCAACGTTGGAGTCAGTGCCGCGGTCTGAGGCGCGGCGGCGAAGCGGAGATGTTCCGGACGAATATCCCCGTCTGCCGACAGCAGTGCGAAGTGAATGACATTCTCCAGCTCACGAATGTTGCCGGGCCACGCATAACTCAGCAGGGCTCGACGCGTGTCCAACCCCAGCACGGGCGGGCGCACACGCAGCTGCTGCGCGTACTTGGATAGAAAGTGCTCGGCTAACGGCATGATGTCGCCGTGCCGTTCACGCAGTGGCGGCAGGTCAAAAGTTGCGACGTTGAGTCGATAGTACAGATCGAGGCGGAAGCGTCCGGCGGTCACCGCTTCAGCCAGATTGACGTTCGTGGCTGCCACCAGCCGCACGTCGAGCGGGATCGCCTTGCGTGAGCCGACGCGAACAACCTCACGCTCCTGCAAGACGCGTAACAACTTCACTTGCAGCGGCAACGGCAGATCGCCGATCTCATCCAGAAACAACGTGCCGCCGTTCGCCGCTTCGAACCAGCCGGCGCGAGTTTCATCGGCACCGGTGAACGAGCCGGCCTGATGACCGAACAGCTCCGCTTCCGCCAGCGATTGTGACAAGGCACCGCAGTTGACCGCGACGAACGCACCTTTGCGTCCGCTCTGCGAATGCAGGTGACGCGCGATGAGTTCTTTGCCGGTGCCGGTTTCGCCGACGATCAGCACCGGCGCAGCGGCCGGCGCCACTCGATCCAGCTGCTGAAGCAGCGTTCGCGATTTCGGATCGGCGAAGATCGCCGCCTTGGCGCGGATCGAGGTGGGATGAGCGGAGGCGTCGGGATACACGAGTAATCGTCCGTGGGGATCGCTCATAAAATTCCGCGGGTGGTTGACGCAACCAGTATTGACGACTCGCAATCCATGCACAAAGAGCGGGGCGATATCAGCTCATGAGCAATCGGACCGTGACTGGTTTGTCACAGCTGGAAACGTTATCTGTAAATGCATTGTTACCTCTCACGGCCGCGCTGAGCGGCTCTTAGACTGCGCGGACTTTTCCAATCTCCGCTGGAGTCTGTCATGCGAGTGTCACGTTCGTTTTCGTTCCGGGCGCTGTCCGTGCTGCTGGTCAGTCTGGTTGCGTCTCTCGCGTTCGCTCAAGGCAAGGACGAGTCGAAGACACCGGTCCTGACGCGCGCGCAGTTCGATCAATTGCTGGCCAGGCCGGACCAACTGCTCATCATCGACCTGCGGCGCCCGGATGAGCTCACCACGGTCGGTGGCTTGCCGGTCTATCTCAGCATTCAGGCGGCGGATCTGGACAAGAGCCTGGCATGGATTCCCAAGGACCGGAAGATCGTGACCGTGTCCAACCACGCGGGCCGCGCCGGTAAGGCCGGCGATCTGCTCGCCGCCAGGGGCTTCAACGTGGTCGGTCGCGTCGGCGTGCAAAATTATGAGGCGGAGGGCGGCAAGCTCACCAGGATTGCGCCCAAGGCGCCGGCCGGACAGCAGAAAAATGCACAGGCGGCGGCTCAACACTGATTGTGTTATAGATCGTCGCGATGGACTCTCCCGTCAGGTGAAGGCAGCCCATGAGCAACAACCCAACCCAAAAATTTCCGCCCGAAGTCTGGAAGCTGTTCGACAAGTACGTGCACGGCGCGATCTCGCGGCGTGAATTCATCGACGGCGCCGGCGCGTTTGCCGTCGCTGGCATGAGCGGCGCGGCGATTCTCGATGCGCTCAATCCGAAGTTCGCTGAAGCCCAGCAGATCGCACCGACGGATGCGCGCATCAAGGCGGAGTACGTCGAGATTCCGGTGCCGGGTTACGGCAAGTTGCGTGGCTATCTGGTGAAGCCCGCCTCCGCGAAGGGCAAGTTGCCGACGGTGCTGGTCGTGCACGAGAACCGAGGCTTGAATTCTCATATCGAGGATGTGGCTCGCCGAGTCGCGCTGGAGAACTTCATCGCGTTCGCGCCGGATGCATTGTTTCCTCTCGGAGGCTATCCGGGCGATGAGGACAAGGCGCGCGAGCTGTTCCAGAAACTGGATCAGGCCAAGACGCGTGAAGATTTCGTCGCGGCCGCGGCGTACTTGAAGAAGCTGCCGGGCGGGAGTGGCAAGGTCGGTGTGACCGGTTTCTGCTACGGCGGCGGTGTTGCGAACTTCCTCGCCACCAAGGTGGCCGATCTCGCTGCAGCCGTACCGTTCTACGGGACGCCGCCGGCGCCGGAAGAGGCTGGCAATATCAAGGCGCCGTTGTTACTGCAGTTTGCGGAGACGGATGAGCGGATCAATGCGGCGTGGCCGGCGTCGGAAGAGGCGTTGAAGAAGGCGGGTGTGAAGTACACGGCGTATATCTATCCCGGGACACAGCACGGTTTCAACAACGACACGACGCCGAGATATAACAAGGAGGCGGCGGATCTGGCGTGGAAGAGGACGATTGAATTTTTCAAGGAGAACCTGCGGGCGTCGTGACCTTACCGCATAACGCCGCCGCTAATTTTTTGCAATTTCCGCTGATGCAAGAGGCCGCCGCAGTCCGGCGGCCTCCTTGCAATTGAGACCAACGCCAGCTGGGGCCGCCGATTCCGGCGGCCTCCTGCAATTGAGATCAACGCTAGCTGGGGCTGCCGATTCCGGCCCTCTTTGCAATTGAGACCAACGCTAGCTGGGGCTGCCGATTCCGGCGGCCTCTTTGCAATTGAGACCAACGCTCGCTGGGGCTGCCGATTCCGGCGGCCTCCTTGCGATTGAGACCAACGCTAGCTGGGGCTGCCGATTCCGGCGGCCCCTCTGCAATTGAGACCAACGCTCGCTAGGGCTGCCGATTCCGGCGGCCCCTCTGCAATTGAGACCAACGCTCGCTAGGGCTGCCGATTCCGGCGGCCTCTTTGCAATTGAGGCCAACGCTCGCTAGGGCTGCCGATTCCGGCCCTCTTTGCAATCGAGACAAACGTTGTGGCGACGGCCGGGGCTGACTATGTTCTCCCGGCAATTGGATCCACCGGGGACGGTGGTCCGATAGCAGCTACATGGATGTACAGCAACGGAGCGCGCGACAGCGCGAGCGAAGCGATGCTCCGGCGTGCGCCGCGGTGCCGGGAGGAGATGGTCAGCCCGGGGCGGCGCGGGCCACTGACGCCCGCGCCGCCGAACGCTACCTCGAGTTAGCGAGTTACAGCCGGCAGGCCATTCAACACCGGCCTCACGCCGCGTGAAAACACAAACCCGTTGAACCGATCCCAGTTGATCGAGAACGTCATCACGCCGCGGAAGTTGTTATATCCGCCGGGATTCCGCAGCACATAGCGCCCGCCGTACGACTGGCCGCGAACCAGATAGTTGATGGCTTTAGCAACTTCGGCAGGCGGCGTGTAGCCGCTGCCGGCGGCCTGAGGGGACGAGGGCAGGCCGATCATGACTTGATCGGGGCGCAAGGCGGGGAAGAAACGATCTGGATTGCCGGCGACCGGGAAGCCGGTCATCAGCATCTCCGCCATCGCCACTTGAAAGTCCGCGGTAGCCGACGCGTATGCCACACCATCCAACCCGAGCACCGTGCCCGTGTTGTAGTGCTGCACGTGAATGAACGTCAGAATGTCACGCACGCCATGGATCACCGGCAGATACGCGCCGGCCGCGCCACCGTAGGCCTGGAAGCCCACCTGCACATAGAACGTTTCCGGCGCCATCGACAGAATGAAATCGCTACCGAAACGTGACTTCAGCGTCCTCAGCGCCGAGATCAAATTCACCACCTTCGGCGTGGTCGGCGAACGGAAATCCAGATCGCCTGCGTTCAGACTCAGCGAGCTGCCTTCGAAGTCGATGTCGACGCCGTTCAGTCCATACACCGTGATGATGTTCGCGACCGAGTTGATGAAATTCTGTTTGTCAGTCTCATTGTTCAGCTCGACGACCGTGTTCGCACCGCCGATCGACAGCAGCACTTTCTTGCCTTCGCGCTTCAACTGAGCCACGTCCGACTGAATCTCGGCCTGCGACGTGCGCGTGTCCGGAACGAACTGAATCAGCGATCGGCTGCCCGGCGCCGATTCGGCAAACGACAGATTGATCACATCGAAATCGCGCGACACGTCGCGCAGCTTGATGAAGCCCGAGCCATTCTCGAAGTTGTGCCAGTAGCCGACGAACGTGCGTCCCGGCACCGGTCCGCCGCCACCGCCGCCATTGTTATTGGGCAGCGTCGTCGCGCTGACCTGATTGCTCGCAGGAGACAGGTTGCCCGCGGCATCGCGAGCGCGAACGGAATAGGTGTACGTCGTGCTCGGTGACAGACCTGAAGAGGTGAACGTCGTCGCCGCGCTGCCCGTGAGTGTGGCGGCATTCTGAACGATGTCGTAGCGAGTCACGCCGACGTTGTCGGTCGATGCATCCCACGCAAGCGAAACACTCGATGACGTCGTGCCGGTGATTCTCACATTCCTCGGCGCGGTCGGCGCTTGAGTGTCACCGCCACCGCCTCCACCACCTCCGCCGGTGTCAGTGCCGATGTTCAGCCACAGTGCCGGTGTGTTGATCGGCTCCCAGGTGACGAGCGACGTGTGGGCCTGACGACATTGATAAACAGCTCCTTGGTAAGTGACCTTTGAGTTCACCGCATACGCGGTGTTGGGTGCCCACGCGGGAATCGATTGCGCGTGGGAGGCCGAGAAGAACAACGTCATCGCGGCCAGTAACAGCAGCGACAACAACCAGCGTTGGTTGCGAGCGAGAGTTGGGTTCATGAACGTCCTTGAGTGGCGAGCCCGGCGCGGGGGATGCGCCGGAAGCTCCTGGATGTTCGCCACCCCTCGGACAACAGATGTGGCCCGCGCCATGGCCGAATGGCGACAGTCCGGGCGCCGGGCGTCGGGTTCAGGGCTTGGGTTCTCCGGCGTTCTCGAATGGCAAGGGCTGCTCGGGTATACTCCGCGGCCCCCCGCGGGGGAGGCCGGCTGAGCCGGTCCCAAAACGCATATATATGTGTGGGTTAGGGGCCGAAGGCGGTCTTGAACGACGGCTCGGCGGCGGTGGACCGCGAAAGTGGCGGAACTGGTAGACGCGCTGGATTTAGGTTCCAGTGGGTAACCCCGTGAGGGTTCGAGTCCCTCCTTTCGCACCAGGCGCCTTTAACGCATTACTCATTCGTGACTTGAGGCAGGTTTCGACCATGCAGGTTTCAGTTGAATCGACCGGGGCCCTGGAGCGCCGGATGGAAGTGCAGGTTCCGGCCGAACGCGTCGAAAAGGCCGTCGACGAGCGGCTGCAGCGCATGAGCCGCACGGTACGCCTGAAGGGCTTCCGGCCGGGCAAAGTGCCGGTGAAAGTAGTGCGCCAGCAGTTTGGCCAGCAGGTCCGTCAGGAAGTGCTGGGCGATGTCATGCAGAGCACGTTCAACGAAGCCGTGGTGCAGGAAAAGCTGACGCCGGCCGGTGGCCCGCGCATCGAACCGATCAATCTCGAGCAGGGCGCGGACCTGAAATATGCCGCGATCTTCGAGGTCGTGCCGCAGATCGAGATCAAGGGCGTCGAGAGCCTGAACGTCGAGCGTCCGGCCGCGACGGTCAGCGAAGCCGACGTGGACGCCATGATCCAGAACCTGCGCGAGCAGCGTCCGACCTACAACGCCGTGGAGCGTGAAGCGCGCGACACCGATCGCGTCACCATCGATTTCGACGGCACCATCGACGGCGTGCCGTTCGAAGGCGGCAAGGCCGAGAACTTCCCGATCGACCTCGGTGCCGGCCGCATGCTGGCCGATTTCGAGGCCGGTCTGCGCGGTGCCAAGGCGGGCGACAAGAAGGACATCGAAATGACCTTCCCGGCCAGCTATGCCGCCAATCTGGCCGGTAAACAGGCCAAATTCGCCGTCACTGTGCACAAGGTCGAAGAGCGCCAGCTGCCCGAGCTGAACGACGAGTTCGCCAAGGTCTACGGGGTGGAAGAGGGCGGCATCGAGCGCCTGCGCACCGAAGTCCAGGAGAACATGGAGCGGGAGCTGGGCGAGGCCATCAAGGCGCGCGTCAAAAAGCAGATCCTGGACGGCCTGCTGGCCGCCAATCCGATCGAGCTGCCGAAGTCCATGGTCGACGCCCAGGTGCGTGAGCTGCAGCTCGACGCCGCCCGTCGCATGGGCGCTCGCGACGCCTCGCAGATCCCGCCGCCGGACGGTTTCCAGGAGCCGGCGCGTCGGCGCGTGGCGCTGTCGCTGCTGATCGGCGAGATCATCCGCAACGCCAGCATCCAGGTCGACCAGGCGCAGGTGCAGGCCCGTTTCGAAGAGCTGGCCGCGCAGTATCCGGACCAGGGCCAGGCCCTGCAGCAGTACCGCGCCAATCCGCAGTTCCGCCGGCAGATGGAATCGGCGGTGCTGGAGGATCAGGTCATCGACTGGCTCGCGCAGCGCGCCCAGGTCGCCGACAAGGCGTCGAGTTTCAAGGAAATCATGAATTTCGGCGCGTAATCCTGACTTCCTGGCAGAAAGCGGGAACGGCGTGCGGCGGTCGCTAGTGCAGGGGCACTTGCCTCTTCTAAACTAGACCCCACTCATCGCTGACCCGCTTTCTTCACCGTTTACGTTAAAGCAGCAACCATAGATGGCCACCATGAATCTTGTCCCGATGGTCGTCGAGCAGACCGCTCGCGGCGAACGCGCTTATGACATCTACTCGCGGCTGCTGAAAGAGCGCGTGATCTTCATCGTGGGTCCGATCGAGGACCACATGGCCAACCTGGTGGTGGCGCAGCTGCTGTTCCTGGAATCGGAAAATCCGGACAAGGACATTTCGCTGTATATCAACTCGCCGGGCGGCTCGGTCAGCGCCGGCCTGTCGATCTACGACACCATGCAGTTCATCAAGCCGGACGTGAGCACCATGTGCGTCGGCCAGGCGGCCAGCATGGGCGCCGTGCTGCTGGCGGGCGGTGCCAAGGGCAAGCGCTATGCCCTGCCGCACTCCCGGATGATGATTCATCAGCCGTTGGCCGGCTTCCAGGGCCAGGCTTCGGACATCGACATTCATGCCCGCGAGGTGCTGGAAACCCGCGAGCGGCTGAACCGCATCCTGTCCAAGCACACCGGCCAGACGGTCGAACGCATCGGCAAAGACACCGACCGTGACAATTTCATGGGCGGCGAGGCTGCGGTGGGCTATGGGCTGATCGATCGCGTGATGGAAAAGCGCGGCGAGCCGGCCTTGGTGGCGGCTGTGGCGGGCGGGCGCTGAAGAGCCATTGAAGGCCGTCTCCGACGGCCTCATTGATGGCATACAGGAAGGGCGATTTCGGTAGGGGTTTCCCTGCACTCCCTGGCGGGGGAGAAGCCTGCAAAAACGCTGGAAAGAGCGTCTTTGCAGCCTGATAGCGGCGCGTGCTATATAGCCCGGACGCAATAGTGTCGCGACCGTGACGCGATTTCGTAACACGCTGGGACCTGAAGAAGTGTCTGATTCGTCCCGGTTTTCGAGGGTAATGCATGTCCGACGATTCCCGCGGCAAACACGACGACGGCAAGCTTCTGTACTGCTCGTTCTGCGGCAAGAGCCAACACGAAGTACGCAAGCTGATCGCCGGTCCGTCGGTGTTCGTCTGCGACGAGTGCGTGGAGCTCTGTAACGACATCATTCGTGAAGAGCTCGAAGAACGCGCCGAGCGCACGCGAGACAAACTCCCGCGCCCCCACGAGATCAAGAAGGTCCTCGACGAGTATGTGATCGGTCAGCCGCGCGCCAAAAAGGTGTTGTCGGTGGCCGTCTACAATCACTACAAGCGATTGCAGACCAAGACCTCGGAAGCGCGCGCCAAAGACGAAGTCGAGCTCGCCAAGAGCAACATCCTGCTGATCGGCCCGACCGGCTGCGGCAAGACGTTGCTGGCCGAGACGCTGGCCCGTCTGTTGAACGTTCCGTTCACGATTGCCGATGCCACGACGCTGACCGAAGCCGGTTACGTCGGCGAGGACGTCGAGAACATCATTCAGAAGCTGCTGCAGAAGTGCGACTACGACGTCGAGAAGGCGCAGACCGGTATCGTCTACATCGACGAAATCGACAAGATCTCGCGCAAGTCCGACAACCCGTCCATCACGCGCGACGTGTCGGGCGAGGGCGTGCAGCAGGCACTGTTGAAGCTCATCGAAGGCACGATCGCCTCGGTGCCGCCGCAGGGCGGTCGTAAACATCCCCAGCAGGAATTCCTGCAGGTGGACACCAGCAACATCCTGTTCATTTGCGGTGGCGCCTTCGCGGGGCTGGAAAAGATCATCATGAACCGCACGCAGAAGACGGGCATCGGCTTCACCGCCGACGTGCGTCAGACCAGCGAGCGTCCGCATGGCTCCGACGTGTTCCACGATGTGGAGCCGGAGGATCTGATCAAGTTCGGCCTGATTCCGGAATTCGTCGGCCGTCTGCCGGTGGTGGCGACGCTCGATGAGCTGGACGAAGCCGCGCTGGTGTCGATCCTGCTCGAGCCCAAGAACGCGCTCAGCAAGCAGTATCGCAAGCTGTTCGACATGGAAGGCGTGGAGCTGGAGTTCCGCACCGACGCGCTCAAGGCCGTGGCCAAGAAAGCCATGCAGCGTAAGACGGGCGCGCGCGGTCTGCGCACCATTCTGGAGAATGTGCTGCTCGAAACCATGTACGAATTGCCGTCGCTGCGTAACGTGCAAAAAGTCGTGGTCGATGAGCAGGTCATCCTCGGAGAGAGCAAGCCGTATGTGTTGTACGGCAACGCCGACGACGGCCGTCTCGCCGCGGTTGAAGAGCGCCGCCCGACGGGCAGCGACCACTGAGACGTAGCAACAGACCCACCGCTTCAGCGATGAGGCGGTGGGTTTTTCTTATCCGGGGCAATCAGCCCGACCCTGTAAATCGCGTTCGTCGCGACACGCACCGCCTCACAGTTTTTCCATACATCGGAAAACCCGAGCGCATTTGCGTGGCACAGAACTGGCAGGGCTGCGTTGCTTCCGGTATTTTCGGTCCGAACAGATCTTCTTTATCGCGGCGCCGGTGATTCGTGCCGGCGCTCACCACAAGAGTACAGCGCGTGAGCACCGATACCCCTGACGCTCCCGAATCCGACAAGACTCCGCCAGCGGCGCTGCCCGTCCTGCCGTTGCGCGACGTCGTCGTCTATCCGCACATGGTGATCCCGCTGTTCGTCGGCCGGGAGAAATCCATCCTCGCCCTCGATCAAGCGATGCGCACCGGCAAACAGATCCTGCTGGTCGCGCAGAAGCAGGCCGACGTCGACGATCCGAGTGCGCAGGACCTGTACCGCCTCGGCACGGTCGCGACCATTCTGCAGTTGTTGAAACTGCCCGACGGCACGGTCAAGGTGCTGGTGGAAGGCGCCGAGCGCGCCAAGATCGAGAAGCTGGTCACCGGCCAGTACTTCTCCGCCGATACCAGCCCGTTCAAGGACATCGAGAACTACGACGAGCGCGAGATGGACGTCCTCGCGCGCTCGGTCACTTCGCAGTTCGAGCAGTACGTAAAACTGAATCGGAAAGTGCCGCCGGAGGTGCTGACGGCGCTTGCAGGTATCGAACAGCCGGGCCGCCTGGCGGACAACGTCGCCGCGCACATGTCGCTCAAGCTCGACGCCAAGCAGAAAGTTCTGGAGATCCAGGACGTGCGCAAGCGTCTGGAGCACATCCTCGCGCTGATCGAAGGCGAGATGGATGTCCTGCAGATCGAGAAGCGCATCCGTGGCCGCGTCAAGCAGCAGATGGAGAAGAGCCAGCGCGAGTACTACCTGAATGAGCAGATGAAGGCCATTCAGAAGGAGCTGGGCGAAATCGAAGACGCGCCCAACGAGCTCGCCGAGCTCGAGCAGCGCATCCAGAAGGCCGGCATGCCGAAGGAAGCGCGCGACAAGGCGATGAGCGAGCTGAACAAGCTGAAGCTGATGTCGCCCATGTCCGCCGAAGCCACCGTCGTGCGCAACTACGTCGACTGGCTGGTCAAGGCACCTTGGAAGAAGAAGACCAAGGTCCACAACGACATCAATCTCGCCGAGAAAGTGCTCGACGAGGATCACTACGGGCTGGAGAAGGTGAAGGAGCGCATCGTCGAGTACCTCGCCGTCCAGCAGCGCGTGAAGACGCTCAAGGGTCCGATCCTGTGTCTGGTCGGTCCGCCGGGCGTGGGCAAGACGTCGCTGGGTCAGTCGATCGCGCGTTCCACCAATCGCAAGTTCGTGCGCATGTCACTCGGTGGCGTGCGGGACGAAGCCGAGATCCGCGGTCACCGTCGCACGTACATCGGCTCCATGCCGGGCAAGATCATCCAGAACATGGTCAAGACCGGCGTGCACAATCCGCTGTTCCTGCTGGACGAGATCGACAAGATGGCCATGGACTTCCGTGGCGATCCGTCCTCGGCGCTGCTCGAAGTGCTCGACCCCGAGCAGAACTCGACGTTCAACGATCATTACCTCGAAGTGGACTTCGATCTGTCCGAGGTGATGTTCGTGTGTACCGCCAACAGCCTGAACATTCCGGCGCCGCTGCTGGATCGCATGGAAGTCATTCGTCTGCCTGGCTACACCGAAGACGAGAAGTCCGCGATCGCGCAGCGTTACCTGATCCCGAAGCAGATGAAGCAGAACGGGTTGAAGGACAACGAGCTGAAGGTCTCCGAAAGCACCACGCTCGACATCATTCGTTACTACACGCGCGAAGCCGGTGTCCGTAACCTCGAGCGCGAAGTGTCGAAGCTGTGTCGCAAGGCTGTGAAGCAGTTGCTCACCAAGGGCGAACCGGATCACATCTCGATCACGCCGAAGAATCTGTCGAAATACCTCGGCGTGCGTCGCTTCCGTTACGGCCGGGCCGAGGAGCAGGATCATATCGGTCAAGTGACCGGACTGGCCTGGACCGAGGTTGGCGGCGAACTGCTGACGATCGAGTCGGCCATCGTGGCAGGCAAGGGCAAGCTCACTCACACCGGCCAGCTCGGCGAGGTGATGCAGGAGTCCATTCAGGCCGCGATGACGGTCGTGCGCAGCCGTGCGGCCGTGCTGGGCCTCGACCCGGATTTCTACCAGAAGGTAGACGTGCACATTCACGTGCCCGAGGGCGCGACGCCGAAGGACGGCCCGAGCGCCGGTATCGGCATGTGCACGGCGCTGGTCTCGGCGCTCACCAAGGTGCCGGTGCGCTCGGATGTCGCCATGACGGGCGAAATCACGTTGCGCGGACAGGTACTGCCGATCGGCGGACTCAAGGAAAAATTACTCGCTGCTCACCGCGGCGGCATTCGCACGGTATTGATCCCGGACGACAACACCAAGGACCTCGCGGAGATTCCGCAGAACATCAAGGACAACCTGGAGATCAAGCCGGTGAAATGGATCGACGAGGTGTTGCAGGTAGCACTCAAACACATGCCTGCACCGACCACGGCCGCTTCTGAGCCGTCGCGCGGCAATGACAAACCGCGCCAGCGGCGGATCGCCAAGCGCGCCAGCAAGCAGGTCAGGGCGCATTGACAGGACCGTCACCGGGGCTGGATCGCGATAAATTTCGCGATGCCAGCCCGGTTTCTGCCGCGCTCCGTCTAAAATCCCCCGACAGCCACTGCCGCGCGGCGCTTCCTTTCTCAGTCGCCCGCTGCTATAACGCGCCCCCGTTCCTGACGTACTGGTCTGGAACGAGGCTTTCTACAAGAAGGAAACCGGATATGAACAAAGCGGAACTGATCGACGCCGTGAGCAGCAAGACGGGCCTCCAGAAGGCGGAAGCCACGCGTGCCGTCGATGCGGTTTTCGATGCCGTCACGGGCGCGCTGAAGGCCGGCGACTCCGTGTCGCTGCTGGGTTTCGGCACGTTCGTCGTGAAGGCTCGTGCAGCCCGTACCGGACGTAATCCGCGCACCAACGAAGCCATCCAGATTCCTGCCAGCAAAGTTCCTGGTTTCAAAGCTGGTAAGGCGCTGAAGGATGCTGTAAATTAGCGCGCCTTCGAAACGGGGGGTCTGAACAACCTCTCGCTCGCCAGGGTTCTGATTGAGCGGGTTACGCGAGTACTGATCAGTACGAACGGGTGCTTAGCTCAGCGGTAGAGCGTCGCTCTTACACAGCGAATGTCGGGGGTTCGATCCCCTCAGCACCCACCAACTCAGTGACAAGAGTTGCGCCCGCAAGGGTTCGAAGTCACAACAAAGGTTCTAGCGGCTGGAGCGGTAGTTCAGCTGGTTAGAATACCGGCCTGTCACGCCGGGGGTCGCGGGTTCGAGTCCCGTCCGCTCCGCCAGTTCCTTTGTTAGATGATTCGGTCCAAATTCTTGCGCCAGCTCAGGCGCCCCCTGCCATTCTCCCGTGGCAAATCCTGGGGACGAAACCCATCGTGCTCGCGTGTGGATAGGTCGGCTCTGGTGATCGTTCCAGCGCCCGCTTGATGCATGCTGAACAGGTCTTTCGTGATCCGGCACGGTACGTTTGCCAGCGATCCCACCGTGCGTTTTCAAGAATGCGCTTTGGAGGAGCAGGTCAAGGAAGACTTCGTGCGGCAACTGCGGTCTTTCTGAGCTGCTGTTCTCGTGCGCACGGGCTCGTGCTCGCGAGCGCCACTGGCTGGATTGCCGGACGGGACTTCCGAGATCAAGGCGCGGCGTTTTTTTGAAACGCGGGCGGAATCGTCAGGTCGGTCTGCATTCGATAGTTGGGTCGTGCGAGATCGGGCGCGACCGCCACTGGAATGCGCCGGTCCCAGGGAGTAAACAAAATGTTCCTTTCCTGCCATTGCCGTCGGTTGCCCGTTGCCGGGCAATGATGCGCCCAACGGATGGACGACATTCCTGCGTGCTTCTTTGTCAAACAAACGTTTCAGTTCGGTCAGCCCACGCGTCCATCGCTGCAAGGCGCCACGTCATGCGACTCGCATCTCGCAATGAACGATGAAGCTAGCGAAGACCTGTCAACATGTCAGCTTCGAGTTGTTCGTGGAGGCGGCCTCGATCTCGTCCCGGAACGGGTCATCTGGAAACGCTTCGACGAAGTTGAACTTGCCGGTGTCGATGCGCTTCTCGATGTCTTCGGCTGTTGGCGTGCCATGGCGTACTTGTTATATCAATCGTGCTGTCCTTGGCTCCCCCGACGCACGCTTGGGCAGGTGCGTGGCGACGCCAGCTTCGGCGTCGGTACCCTGTGCGCAGTAGCGCGTCGGGGTGGTGCCGAAGGTCTGACGGAATCTCGCGGTGAAGGCACTGGGGCTCAGGTAACCCACATCGAGTGCCACGGCGGTCACGGATTGACCGGCGGCGAGTCGTGACAGGGCTTCGAGCAGGCGTACTTGCTGGCGCCAGGCGGCAAAGCTCATTCCGGTCTGCTGTCTGAACAGCCGCGTCAGTGTGCGTCGGCTCATGCCCGCGGCCCGTGCCCAATAGGCAAGGGTCTGATTCTGTGACGGCTCTCGAAACAACGTGCGGCAAATTCGCGCCAGGCGGGAATCCGCCGGAATCGGGGCGGACAAGGGTGCGATCGGCATCGCGCCAATCTCATCGAGGATCAGCGCCATGATGTGACCTTCGCGTCCGCCAAAATCATACTCCACCGGAATATCCACGGCCGCGACGATCAGCGCACGAAGCAACTCGGACACTTCGATCACACAGCAGGTACCTGGCAGGCGTGGGCTCGATTGACAATCGATATAGAGAGTACGCAGCGAAACATTCTGGCGGCAACGCACTTCGTGCGGGGTCATCGGCGGCAGCCACACCGCGCGCTCGGGTGGTACGACGAATCCGCCCGCCGGAGTGAGCACTGACATCACGCCCTTGCTGGCATAGAGCAACTGTCCTCGAAGATGACGGTGTGCGGGTTCGACATGTCCCGCAGGATACTCTTCGGCTAGCGCGGCTAGCGGACGGGGGATGTTTTGGAGTTTGGCAGGCGTGCGCTTCGAAACCATGAATTTAGCTGGCGAAGGCGGATCGACCCGTGTCCGGTGATCACGTTTATAGGCGCGCCCCCGCCATAACGCAATCAACACCCGAGATGGCAGTCATGGGGTTCGCTGGGTCAGCAGGAAACGCAGGCCCGCGACCAATCCATCGCGCCAATTCAGATAGCTGTGATCGCCTTGGAACTCGTCATAGCGCAATGGATTGCCCTTGGCGGTGAGCACGTCGCGAAACAGCCGGTTCGGGGTCAGCATCGGCGCCCCCTCCGCGCTGCCGACTGCCAGATAGAAGCGCAACGGCAGTCGCGGGCGCGCTGCGTACTGGCGTGGCAACCAGCCGCTGCCCTGGTCCGTCGAGTGCTCATCATCGCCGTCGACCGATGGGTGCCACCAATAGGATCCCGACAAGGACAGCACGTTGCCGAACGTCTCCGGATGCAGGTAGCCGAGGTAGGCGGAGGAGAGTCCGCCAAGGCTCGAGCCGGCGACGACCGTGAGTCGGGGGTCGCGCGTCACGCGATAGTCCTTGCGTACGCGAGGCAGCAGCTCATCGACCACAAACGCCGCGAACCGCGCGTTTGCCGACAGCTCTTTACTGCGATGAGTGCCGTCGATGGCGCTCACCAGCACGGCGACCAGCGGCGGTACGGTGCCGTCCGCAATCAGGTTGTCGAGAATCGTCGGCGTCGGCACCGAGAGGAGGTAGCCCTCGCGATCGAACAGCACCAGCAGTGGCAGGCGGGTGGTGCTGCGTGCATATCCGGCCGGCGTGTAGACGGACACGCGGCGGCTGTTGTTGAGGAGGGTGCTGGCGATTTCAAAGGTGTCGATCGAACCGGGCGCAATCGAAGGATCCGGTTGCAGCCACGCTTCGGCCGGCGCGGCCGGACCTTCGAAGTACGATGTGGGTGTTGGCGCGCCCTCGAAATCGTCAACATAGCTATGCCGGCTGTGAGGATCTGTAAACAACTCGTACGTCAGGCCGTTCGCCTGCATGCGCCAGATGGCCTGCGGGTCGTCGTTGCGCCCGCGCGGCCAAGCCAGGTAATAGCGGTATCGAGCGCGTGCATCGACGAGTAGGCTCGTCTGCATGACGTTGGTGCCCGCCAGACGTTCGAAAGGCACGACCTGTCGGCTGCCGCCGGGAGCGAAGCTGGCGATGAGCGCGACGTTGGGTTCGTTCTCGGTCTCGGGCTGCTGCCAGACAAAGGTAGCGCGCATGCGGCCCGGTTGTTCCGGCAGCAACTGCAGTAGTGGCGTGCCACGCTTGGCCACTGCGCTCCAGAGGGTCGCCACAGCTGCGGCCCGTGTCTCGGGTGTCGCTGAGCGGATGGCCGCAATTTCGGGCACTTCCGCGCTGTTCCCGGCGGCTGCGGCGGCGGCCCCGATCAACATCGCAACGATCGCCAGAGATTGCGGCGCGAATATTTTCATCTTGATCACGCACAAGGACCGTGTTGGAAGACCGGTGCGAATGTGGCACAGCGAGCCGCGTATCGGAAGCAACTGCGCTTGCATTGGCCCTGTCGCGATACCGCCCGTGCCGGACGAGACAGGATGTGCAGGGGGCCACTGGTAAGTTTTGTCTCGACGAACCGCCGCGCAATTCGCGCCGGCAAGCGCCCAGGGATTCGCGGGCAACGAATACAACTTGGGGAGACTGGGGCATGACAATGTTTGCTCGTATTCTTTGGTCCGTCGGTGCGACCACCGCGTTTGGATTTGCAGCGACCGCGGCGTTGGCGCAAGACGCATCGGCTGGTGATGTTGACGAGGAGGGCGTCGAGACGCTCGAGGCAATTACCGTGCTGGCCAAGCGTCATGCGATGACTCGGCCAGCGCAGGGCGCGAAACTACCCGTAGCGCTCATCGACTTGCCGCAGTCGGTCGCCATCATCGATCGGGAACTGCTCAGCGACCAGAACGTCGTGCTGCTGCAGGATGCGTTACGCAATGCCGGCGGCGTGGTCCCGGGCGGCTACTTTCAGGGCTTCGATTTCTATCGCATCCGCGGTTTCGACTCGAGCGGCTTCACCTTCCTCGACGGCTTGCTCGCGGACCAGACCTTCTGGACGCAGGAAGAACTGTTCGGCATGGAACAGGTCGAGGTGTTGAAAGGTCCGGTCTCGGGGCTGTTCGGTCAGTCGCCGGCCGGCGGTCTGGTCAACCTGGTGAGCAAGCGACCCAAGCGCGAACAGTTTCTGCATCTGGAAGCCTCCGCGGGCAGCTACGGCTATCGGGACATCGGCATCGATGGCAATACGCAAATCGGCCGGAGCGTCGCGCTACGAGTGAACGCGCTCTACCGGGAGCACGGCAGCTTCGTGGATAACGTCGCCACGGCGAAGCGCTACTTCCTCGCGCCGGCCCTCACGTGGGATATCGGCGATGCCACGCATCTCACCTTGCTGGGGCAATTCATCAGCGAAGACACCGGCATTGCGCAGCCGCTGCCGGCCGAAGGAACCGTTCTCCCCAATCCCGCCGGGAGCATTCCACGCACACGCGCCATCGGCGAGCCGGCGTTCCGCGACGGCGCGGACATCGAGCGACGCCAGGCAGGCTGGGATTTCACCCACGACTTCAACGACGCGCTGTCGTTTCGGCAAATGGCGCGTGCCAGTGCCATCGACGTGGACTTCCAGGCGATCTATCCGTGGTATGTCGATGAAGACTTGCGCACAATGAATCGTTATGCGCGCAAGCAGAAGGTGGAGGCGAAGGCCTACGCAGTCGACAATCAGCTGATCGCAAAGTTGGCGACCGGCAGTGCGCGGCACACGATGGTAGGGGGCGTCGACTACTATCGATTCGACCAGGACCAAGGCTTCGCGTACTACAGCTTTTCCGGTCCGGGGCTGGCGCCGATCGATCTGTTCAACCCGCAGTACGGCACCGTAGTGCCGGATTTCTCGGTGCGCCGGCTGATCCCGACACGGCTCAAACGCGTCGGCGCGTACTTTCAAGATCAGGTCGAGCTGACCGAGCGCTTCTCGGTCCTGTTCGGCGGGCGCTACGACTGGACCGAAGACAACGATGCCAAGGACCGCAAGTTCACTCCGCGTGCCGGCGTCACTTTCAAGGTGGTGCCCGGTGCCAACGTGTTTGCCAGCTATGCGAAGTCGTTCCAGCCGCAGGGCGGGTATGTCACGGCAGCCGGCGAGCCGCTGCCGCCCGAAACCGGCGAACAGTTCGAGATCGGCCTGAAGACCGAACTGTTCGGCGATCGGCTGGCCGGCACGATTTCCATCTATCAGCTGACGCGCCAGAACCTCGCCACCGACGATCCGAATTCCGAAGAGTATGTGTTCATCACTACCGGTGAGCAGCGCAGCCGCGGCCTGGAGATCGACGGTGTGGTACGCATCACCTCGACATGGGAAGTGATCGCGAACTACTCATACACCGATGCGGAAATCACGCGCGACAACGAGCTCGTGGTTGGCTCGCCGACGGTCAATATCCCGAAGAACGGCTTCAATGTCTGGACCAAGTACGTCATTGCGGATGGCCTGCTGCGCGGTCTTGGCTTCAGTGCCGGCGTGCGCCACTACAGCGCGCAGGCGGGCGATCTGAAATACGTGGGTGCGGAAAGCGACGCCTTCGAGCTGCCGTCGTACACGGTCTGCGACGCCGGCGTGTCGTACGATCGAGACCGGTACACACTGCGCTTCAACGTCAACAATCTCGCCGACGAAGACTATTTCCCCGCGTCTTACGGCCGCACGTTCGTGATGCCGGGCGAGCCTCGCACTTATCGCTTCGGTGTGTCTTACGACTTCTGAGCGACCGTGCCCCTTGCACAGCTCGAGGCGTTGGCGGGTCACTGGCGCTGCGACTCGCCCGATGTGAGTTATGAGATCGTCGTCGAAGGCGGGCGACTTGTGGCGCGAGAGCTGTGGGCCACGCCAACCCGACGCAAATCGGGTGGCGCTCATCGGCCTTCGATGACCTCTCGGGACGGCGGTACTGGCGGTGGCTCTGACCGAATCGTTGTTCGGCCAGCGCCGCCGATCCGGCAGCGGGCCCGGGCGCGATGATCGACGGCGGGTATTCGCGATCGGGTTGGCCGCGAATGTCGTAGGCTGATGCTTCCACGTTCGCGCGAGGTCGATCGATGCTCAGGGTTCAACTGGCGGCGTTGCTGTTCCTGCCCATGGCGCTCGGGGCGTCGACACCGGAGAAGTTCACGCTCGAGGAGGCGATCGCAGCCCACCGGAGCATGGATGATTGGGATCCCCCGGCATTGATCGCCACGCCCCGGGGCAAGTTCGTGGCGTGGAGTGACGGCAAGAATCTGTTCGTCGCGCTGCCGCCGGAGTTCAAGCCGGCGCAGGCAACTTCTCATACCGACAATATCAGCCTCGGGCAGATCGTGGCTTCGCCCGACGGGCACTCGATCTTTTACACCCGTGGGCGCAAGCAGCCCGCGTTCGGGCCGCATCCGGAACGCGATACGCGAGAGCTGTGGCAAATGGATGTGGATCGCGGCGATTCGAAGCGCCTCGCGAGCGGCGCCGATGTGCCGTCGGGGGCAATGTCGTTCGCCAAGGATGGTCGTGCCTTTGCATTCGCCGATGGCAACATGCTGTGGGAGTTTCGGCAGCAAGCGGCGGGCTGGACGCGGCGGCCGCTGTTACAAAACAACGCCGAGCACTACGCGGCAGTCGGCATCGACGACATCGTGTATTCGCCGGACGGCGCACGAGTCGCATTCTCCAGCATCCGCAAGGCCGGGCAGCGTTATATCGGTGTGGTCGATCTGCAAACATTGGCGCATCGCTATCTCGCGCCGGGCGTGTTCGCGGATCTGAAACCTTCCTGGTCGCAGGACGGCAAGCAGCTGGTCTTCATGCGCATTCCAGCCAATCACACCATGGCGTATCGGTTCTCGGAATATCGAACGAGCGTGCCGTGGAGTCTGGAGCTCGCCGATCCGGGCAGTGGTGCGGTCCGAACGTTGTGGCGCGCCGATCCCGGGATCGGCAGCGCGCCGCCGCCGGATCTGATCGCTCCGATCTGGGCGCGGGACCGGATTTTGTTTGTTTGGGAAAAGACCGGTTGGCAGCTGCTGTATTCCATCCCCACGAAGGGCGGCACGGCGACGTTGTTGACGCCGGGTGAGGGAGAGGTCACGGCGCCTGTGCTGAGCGCGACTGGCGACAGCGTGGTGTATGAATCGAACATCGGCGACTTGCCGCGTCAGCATGTCTGGAAACTGTCGCTGGAGGGCGGCCGGCCGCAGCGCGTGACTTCCGGCCAGGGCGTCGATGGCAATGTTCGATTGACGTCCGACGGCGCGCTCGTCTACGTCGCGAACACCAATGGCCGGATGCCGAATCGTCGCGTCGTCGAGTACGGCAAGCGCGTCATCACGCTGACGCCGCAGTCCGAGGAGAATCGCAAGTTCCAGAAACTCTGGGATGAGTTTGTGAATGTCGAGGTGGTCCCGGTGCGCGCCGACGACGGTGTCGTGACTCATCACTTGATGATGGTGCCGCGAGGTCAGCCGCCGAAGGGTGGCTATCCCGTGATCGTGTCGAGTAAGGGTGGCCCGACCGGGCGCGTGGCTCCGGGAGCGGGCTACGGGCCTTACACGCCGCTGGGTCAGTATGCGGTGAGTCGCGGCTACATTTTCCTGGAGATCAACTATCGAGGCGGCTCGAGCTTCGGGCTGGACTATCGATTCCCGGAGCAGCGCGGCGCCACGGGCGGCAGCGAGGTCAAGGATCTCGCGGCGCTGGCGAAGTATCTGAAATCGCGCGCCGACGTCGATCCGAAGCGCATCGGCATCGTCGGGCATTCCTACGGCGGGCACATCGTCGGCCTGGCATTGAGCCGGTTGCCGGAGGATTACTCGGCTGGCGTTCACATGAGCGGCGTGGCCGACTGGGTGGTCGAGATGAAAAAAGATGGCGAGACCGCCGACTGGCCGAGCGAGCCGCCGGAGTTCATCCGGTTGTCCGAGCGGCTGAAGATCGAGGATCTGGCGTTCGAATCTTCATCGACGTCGCACACCGCGACGTGGCGCGCACCGACGCTGTTCATCATGGGCGAGCTGGATACGGCGGGTCACATGGAATCGGTGATCGACCTCGGCTACCGGTTGATGGAGCGGGGCACGCCGACGGAGTTCTACATCGTGCCGGACGCGAAGCACGGTTTGTTTCCAGTGCAACGAGTCTTCGATTTCTTCGAGCGCACCTTCGGGCCGATGCCCCGTTAGTCACTGCCGTCAGGGTGGTCCTCGCGCACCCTGACGATTGCACGGCTCAGAAAAATACCTTGCAAATGGTATGAAATAATCGATAGCATCGAATCATGCTGCGAACTCTGTCCTGTCTGTTACTGCTCTGGTTGGCTCAGGCGACGCAATCGGCTCGAGCGGCCGAGGTCGAGATCCGGTGGGATCGTTACGGGATTCCCCACATCTACGGCCGCACGGTAGAGGACGTGTGCTACGGCCTGGGCTATGCCCAGATGACGAATCACGCCGAGCAGTTGCTGGTCAACGTCGCGGCGGCACGCGGCCGTTACGCTGAATACTTCGGCCCGGGCACCAACGATGAATCCGTCGCGCATGACATATTCATCCGCACGATGGGGTCGGAGCGGCGCGCGCGGCAGTGGCTCGTTCAGGGCGGCGATGTCCAGCGCAAATATCTGAGCGCCTTCGTCGCAGGCGCAAATGCCTACGCGGCGGATCACAAAGACACCATTCCACCGGCCATCCGCGCCATCCTGCCTTTGACCGAGACCGACCCGCTGGCGGTGTGGCAATGGACCATGCAGTTCGGCTTCCAGGCGCTCGGGCCGCTGCAGTTGAAAAAGCAATGGGAAGCTGCGCCTCCGGCAAAATCTGAAGAGCGGCGCGCGGCGTCGAATGCCTGGGCGATCGCACCCAGCAAGAGCACGGCCGGCACGACCATGCTGATGGGCAACCCGCACCTCGATTTCGGTGTGAACGGGGTGTTGTCGCCGGAGCGTGAGCAAGCGCCGGACCGCGGCGCCTGGCAATGGATGCAGGCGCACGTCGTCGTCGGCGATCCGCAGCGACCCACAGTGAATCTCACCGGCGCCGGTTTCCTCGGTCTGCCTGCCATTTCCATTGGCTTCAACGATCGTATCGCGTGGTCGCACACCGACAATCGGGCCCAGACCGCGAGCCTCTATGAGCTTTCGCTGAGCGGCGAGTCCTACCGCTTCGGTCAGAAGTTGCAGCCGCTCAGCTCGCGGACCGATGCCGTTCGAGTGTGTCGCGCGAGCAATGACTGCGAGACCCGCGACTTCACCATCTCTGAATCGATCCACGGTCCGATCGTGGCTCGCAAAGGTGACAAGGCGTTGGCGCTGCGTGTGACCGGTCTCGACGCACCGTCGCCGGTGGCGCAGTACTGGGACATGGGGCGTGCGCGTAATTTCAAGGAATTCGAATCGGCGTTCAGCCGCTTGCAGATGCCGTTCTTCTATGTGATCTACGCCGACGCCGACGGTCGCATCATGATCGTCGATGGCGGACGCCGGCCGGTGCGTCAGGGCGGCACCTACGAGGACTACGACCGTATTCTGCCCGGCGACGATCCGAAACAAGTGTGGAAAGGAATCGTGCCGTGGCGTTCCTTGCCCAAGGTCATCGATCCGCCGTCGGGCTTCGTGTTGAACGCCAACGACTCGCCGTGGACGAGCACGTTCCCCGCGGTGTTGCATGCCAGGGATTTTCCGGCGTGGCTGTCGTTCGATCGCATGTGGGCACGATCCGAAGCGAATGCGCTGCAACTGCTGTCGCAGCCGAAGTTCTCTTATGACGAGCTGGTGCGCGCCAAATTTTCCACGCGCATGCTGATGGCGGATCGGTTGTTGCCGGAGTTGCTGGCGCAGGTCGGCGATCAGGCGGACGAGCAGGTGAGTGCCGCGGCGAAGCTGCTGCGCGAGTGGGATCGCACCTCCGATCGCAACAGCCGGGGCTCGGTGCTGTTCGTGAAGTGGTGGCAGGAATACAGCAAGCGCATGGCCGCTTCGCCTCGCGCCGCCAGTGTGCGCGATCCGAAGTTTCGTGAGCAGTACGATCCTTCGCGCCCGCTGGAAACGCCCGCGGGGCTCGCGGATGGAGCGCAGGCATTGGCTGCGTTGAAAGATGCCGCTCGAGCCACGGTCGCAACCTATGGTGTGCTCGATGTGGCCTGGGGCGAAGCGAATCGCGTGGTGCTGGTCAGCCGCGATGCGAACTTCACTCATCCGAAGCCGATCGCCGATGTGCCGGCCAATGGCTCGGAAGATTCGGTCGGCATCATTGCCAAGATGAATTACAACGCGCCGGACGAGAAGGGCCGGCGTATTGCGGTGGGCGGCGAAGGGTACATCCAAATCGTCGAGTTCACGCCGCAGGGCCCGCGAGCGGGAACGTTGCTGGTCTACGGCAATGCTTCGCGCCCAGGCTCGCCACACATTGCCGATCAGCTGCCTGCGTATGTGGACAAGCGGCTGTTGCCTGCGCCACTCAGTCGCGCCGAGGTCGAACGGCAAACGCAGCGGACGGATACGTTGACTCGATAGCTGTTGATGAGCTGGCGCTGGACCCGCCGGTTCGTTCCCAAAGAACCATGGGGAGATTGCAATGACGTTTAGAATTTCAACGCCCGTCGCCGCGCTGGCCGTGAGCCTCGGGGTATCAGCTGCACCGACGATCAGCCTGGCGCAAAGTAGCGCCACCGAGCTCGAGACCATCGTCGTCACCGCGCAGCGCAAGTTCCTGCCGGAAATTTCCAACGCGGCCTCGAAATTGTCGCTGCCCGTCATCGAGACGCCGCAGGCGCTCACCGTGATGTCCTCGGAGTTCCTGGATATCGCGGCGATCAACGATACCGCGGGCGTGGTCGCTTATACGCCCGGCATCGAGTTGCTCGGCATCGGCGATGGCACGCAAGCCAATTTGTTTGCACGCGGCTTCCAGGTGAATCGGGATCGTTCGTTCCGTATCAACGGGCTGTCCGCCGACTCCGAGTCGGATCTGGATTACTTCGCCATGGATCGAGTCGAGTTCGTGCGCGGCCCGGCTTCTTCGCTGTACGGTGAATCGGATTACGGCGCGACCATCAATCGGGTGCTCAAGGCGCCCACCGGCCGCTCCGGCGCGCGCATCGGCGCTGAGTTCGGCAGCTACGATTTCCAGCGCGTGCAGATGGACGGCGAAACGGCGTTGAACGACGTCGTCAGCGTGCGCGCAGTCGCCGCCTGGCAGGAGAGCGACACCTTCATTCGCGACACCAGCGACAATCGCAAGTTGATCTCGCCGAGCGCGAGCTTCCGTTTCGGTGACACGAGCGTACTGCTGCAGGGCTATTACGACCAGCGCACCGGCGCGAGCAGCGATGGCTTTCCGCTGATTCGCATCAACGGCGTTTACACCATGCCGGATGTGCCGCGCAGCTCCAACAACGGCACCACCGCCGCCGACATCGACAGCAGTAACACGTTCGTGTTCGCCGGCGTCGACCACATGGCGACCGACAGCCTCAAGCTGTCGTTCAAGAGCGGTTACTCGCGCATCCGCATGGAGAACTTCTCGACCTATCTGTTCGGGGCCGATGCCAACGGCAATTCGACTCAGTATCCGTCCATCGAATACAAGACCAAGGAAGACCTGAGCTTCGATGCGTCGGCCGAGCAGGTGTTCGAGTGGCAGGGCCGCGAGCAGCGCGTGCTGGTGAGCGCCGACTGGCGCCGCAACGAGCTGATGCAGGATGCGTTCGCCAATCAGCCGATCGGCGCGGACAATATTTTCAATCCCGAGCCGCTCGACTTCGTCAACACGCGTCGGGCCGCGCCGGGCGAGTTCTTCTCCACCAAGCAGATCTTCTCCGGCGTCACGGCCATGGCCTACTTCAAGCCGCTGGAACGTCTGTCGGCGTTGCTGGGCATGCGCTACTCGCGTATCGAGAGCAATCGCTACGACTACCTGCCGACCACCTACGGCCGCACGACCATCATCGACGATGCCAAGGACCACCAGTGGGTCCCACGCGCCGGCCTGGTGTACAAGCTGGCCGAGAATCACAACGTCTTCTTCAGCTACAGCGAAGGCATCGTATTCAACGCCACGCTGTTGCGCGCCGATCGAACGCCGGTCAATCCGGAGACCGGCGTGCAATACGAAGTCGGCTTCAAGGGCAAGATCGCCGATCAGCGCGCGCAGTACAGCGTCTCGGCCTTCCGTATCGAACGCACCGATTCGGCATCGTCGATCGTCGTGGCGCCCGGTCAGCCCGCCACTTATATCAACGTCGGCGATCAGGTCCACAGCGGCATCGAGGCCGAGATTCAGGGCGAGATCTTCCCCGGCTTCAACCTGCTGGCGAGCTATGCCTATCTCGACGTGGATGTGAGGGAGTCGGCGCGGCCGGCCGAGGTCGGGCAGACGCCGCCGGCATCGCCCGCCCATTCCTACTCGCTGTTCGCGACCTATGAAGTGTTGGGTGGACCGCTGAAGTCGCTGACGTTCGGCGGCGGTGTCGTGAGTCGCAGCGAGCGTGAAGTGAACACCTTGGGGACTTATCAACTGCCGTCCTACACGCGCTTCGATCTGCGGATGTCCTACAAGGCGACGCCGCAGCTGTTGCTGGAGCTGAACGCGCAGAACATCACCAACGAGAAGATCTATACGTCGCAGTATGGATCGCCCGATCTGGGCATCGCCTACGCTTATCCGTCCCTGATCAAGGGGCGGGTGACTTACAGCTTCTAGACCGAGGGAGAGTCGGTTGCCGCATCCTATCTTCGAGCAGCGCGAGTTCGACTCGCGCCTGGCTCAAATTCGCGCGGTCATGGCGAGCCGCGGGCTCGACCTGCTCATGGTGACGGACCCGTGCAACATCTATTACCTGTGCGGCTATGACGGCTGGTCGTTCTACACCCCGCAGGTATTGCTGGTGCCTGCAGTCGGTGCACCGGCGTGGGTGGGGCGACGCATGGATGTGCGGGGCGTGGGACTGACGTCGTGCCTGTCCGCGGACGACATCATTGGCTACCCGGAGCATCTGATTCAAAACGAAGCCGAGACGCCCTACGGCTTCATCACGCAGACCATCGCGTCGCGTGGCTGGAAGCCGCGCCGCGTCGGCATCGAAAAACAGGCCTATTATTTTTCGGTGGCGAGTTTCGAGATCCTGACGGCGACGCTGCCGGCAGCGGAGCTGGTCGATGCCTCGTATCTGGTCAACTGGGTGCGCTTCATCAAGTCGCCGCAGGAAATCGCGGTGATGCGTCAGGCGGCACGTTTGCTGGAAGCCGCCATGGAGGCGGCGATCTCAGCCATTCGCCCGGGCGTGCGCGAATGCGATGTGGTCGCCAGAATATGTGCCGCGCAAATCGGCGGCGTGCCGGAGGCGGGCGGGGTTTACTGCAGTACTCCCGCATTGGTGATGTCGGGCGCTCGGGCGGATACGCCGCATCTGCCATGGACGGATCAGCCGTTGGCTGCGCAGACCACGGTCAATCTGGAATTGATGGGCAATCGTTTGCGATATCAGGTGCCGATGGGACGCACGGTCGTGGTCGGTCAGCCGTCGGCCACGATGCTGCGGCTCGAAGCGGTGGCGCTCGAAGTGATCGATCACATGCTGAGGTTCATCGAGCCCGGCATGACCTGCGGGCAGGTGAGCGATGAAACCCAGCGAATCCTGCGTCGTCACGGCATCGCCAAGGAATCGCGCTCGGGCTACTCCATCGGCATCGCGTTTCCACCGACCGGGGGCGAGCTCACCGCGAGCCTGCGTGCCGGGGATATGACGGTACTGCGGCCGGGCGCGACCATTCATTTCCTGCCGGCGATCTGGGCCGATGGCGGCAGCATCGTCATCAGCGAACCGCTCTTGGTGACCGGATCGGGGGTCGAGTGTCTCTGCAACGTGCCACGCAAGTTGTTTCACAGTCAGACCTGACCCAGGGGCTGCTTCTGGTGCTGCTGCTCGTGCTCGGCGCATTCGCGTCGACGCGGGCAACGGCGAATCAGATTCCCTATGAACGCTCGGTCCTGCCGAACGGCCTCACGCTGATCGTGCATGAGGACCGCAAGGCGGACATCGTCGCGGTCAGCGTCTGGTATCGCGCCGGCAGTCGCGAAGAGCGCGCCGGGCGCGGCGGCTTCGCGCATCTGTTCGAGCATTTGATGTTCGTGGGCTCGGACAATCACAACGAAGAATTCTTCCGGCCGATGCGTGAGGCCGGCGCCGTCGACATGAGCGGCTGGACCAAGCGCGACTACACGATCTATTACCAGACCGTGCCGACCGGGGCTCTGGATCGAACCCTGTGGCTGGAATCGGATCGCATGGGGCGGCTGCTGGGCGTCACGGATCAGGCCAAGCTCGATGTCCAGCGCGGCGTGGTCCAGAACGAAAAGCGGGAATACGAGGGCATGCCTTACGGCAAGATCGATAGCATCATCGCCGCCCATACTTATCCGCCCGAGCATCCTTACTCACACAACGAGTTCGGCTCGATGGAAGATCTGGGCGCGGCCACGCTCGACGACGTGCGTGGTTGGTTCCGGGACTACAACGGTGCGGCCAACGCCGTGATCGTCATCGCCGGCGCGGTCAATCCCGCCGAGGTGCGCGCGAAGGTGCAGGAGTATTTCGGCGATCTGCCGCCCGGACCCGTACTGGAACGACGCACGGCCTGGGTGGCGAAGCAGAGCGGCGAGCAACGTGTGGTGGTCAAGGACCAGGTGCCGCAGCCCCGCCTATATAAGATCTGGAATGTTCCAGGCTATGCCACGCGCGAGCACGCCTCGCTCGAGGTCCTCGCCAGCATTCTGGGCGAGCCGAAAACCGGTCGTCTCTATCAGCGACTGGTGCAGACCGACAAGCTGGCGACTGGCGTCGAAGCCAAAGTGACGGTGTTCGAGCTCGGCGCGCAGTTGCAGATCATGGTCGCTGCCCGAGAGGGCGTCGAACCACGGACTATCGAAGCCGCGCTCGACGATGAGATGTCGCGGCTGTTACGCGACGGACCCTCCGCTGCCGAAGTGCAGCGGGCGGTGACGATGAGCTACGCCCGCTACGTGCAGGCCATTCAAAGGGTCAATGGCGTTGCTCGCAACGGCAAGATGATGCTGCTGGGGTTGGGAGAGCTGTATGCAGGCTCACCTGACTTCCACGATACGCGTCTGCAATGGATTCGAGGTGCCACGCCCGAGACTCTGCGGAGCGTCGCCCGGCAGTGGCTGACGGACGGCGCGTTGGTGTTGGAAGCCCGGACCACACCTAAGTATGAAACAACGCCGAGTCACGTCGATCGCAGCAAGTTGCCGGGGCCAGGGGCGCCGTCCGTCCCCCGCTTGAGTGCGCTTCAGCGCATGACCTTGTCCAACGGCTTGCAGGTTGCATTGGCGGAGCGTCACGACGTTCCTGCCGTGGATATCAGGTTGATCATGAACATCGGCCACGCAGCCGATGCGCAGGCAGCGCCCGGCACCGCGTCGGTTGCTCTCGACATGCTGAGAGAGGGCACTCGCAAGCAGAGCGCTCTGCAGATCGCGCAGCATGCCGCCGCGCTCGGTGCGCAAATCGATGTTTCTTCGTCGCTCGATGCGTCGGTCCTCAGCCTGAGCGCATTGTCGCCGCAACTGGGCGCCTCGTTAGCGCTGTTCGGTGACATTCTGTTGCAACCGGTGTTTGCCGAAAGCGCATTGGATCAGCTGAAAGCGGCGCGCCTTGCAACCATTGCGCGCGAGCAAGCGGACTCGCGAGGGCTGGCGATGCGTCTGCTGCCGCGACAGATTTACGGCGTCGATCATCCCTATGCGACGGGCGCCACCGGCAGCGGTACCGAATCGTCCATCCGAGCGTTGCGGCAGGCTGACGTGCAAGCGTTCTATCGTCGCTGGGTGCGCCCCGACAATGCGACGTTGCTGGTCGTTGGCGACACGACGCTCACCCAACTCGCGGCCGTCCTCGAGCAGCACCTCGGCGCGTGGCGAGCACCGGCGGAAGCATTGCCGACGAAGCCTGTTGCTGTCGTGGCATCGCCGAGTCAGGCGCGCGTTTTTCTGGTCGACCGCCCGGGCGCCACCCAGTCTTTGATCATGGCAGGTTCCCCGGCCGCCGCCCGCAATGCGCCCGACTATCCGGCATTCGAGATCGTGAACGCAGTGCTGGGCGGCACCTTCATTTCGCGGCTCAACTTGAATCTTCGTGAAGACAAGCACTGGGCTTATGTAGCGCGCTCCATGCTCAATGGCGCTCGCAGCGGCGGCACGCTGATGGTCGAAGCGCCCGTGCAGACGGACAAGACCGCACCTGCCATTCAAGAGATCCTCGAAGAGTTGCGCGCCGTGCGGGGGCCGCGCCCGCCGACTGCAAGCGAGATTCAGTTCGCCCGCGACGGGCTGACGCTGTCGCTGGCCGGAAAGAATGAAACATTGAGCGATTGGGCCAGTACCTACACGGAGATGCTGGTCAACGGATTGCCAGAGGATCACGTGAAGAATTACGTCACGCAGCTGGCGGCGCTCTCGCCACCGCAGCTGAGCGCAGCCGCTGCCAGGCTGCTGCAACCCGAAGCGCTCACCTGGTTGATTCAAGGTGACCTGGCGAAGATCGAGACCGAGGTGCGGGCTTTGCAACTGGGGACGGTGCAGGTCATCGATGCGACCGGAGCTGTCGTTCGCTGATTGGTAACAACCGTTCCTGCGCCAGTGACAATTTGTCGTCGCTGACTGGAGTTCATGTGAGTCGAGCAATCCGTTTGCGTCGCGCGTTTCGGGCTTTGGCCTGCTGCGCCAGTCTGGTATGGGCGTCGAATCCGACGCATGCCGATACCGAGATCGGCTTCGCCAATTGGGACGTGACGCAGCCGCGAGGCAAGACGCGCACCATCGAGTTCGCCACCACCGAAGGCACCGGCATGTCGGTCGACATTTCGCCCGATGGCCGGTGGCTGGTGTTCGATCTGCTATCGCAGGTGTATCGCGTGCCGGTGGGCGGAGGCGAGGCGCAATGTCTCACTCAGAACAGCGGCATCGCGCTCAACTATCACCCGAAGTTCTCGCCGGACGGCCGGCGGATTGCATTTGTCTCCGATCGCGGCGGTCAGAACAATCTGTGGGTGATGGATGCCGACGGTCGCAATCCGCGGCAGGTGTTCGCCGATCTCGATACACCTGTTGCCGAGCCCGCGTGGTCTCCCGACGGCAAGGCCATCGTCGCCGTACGTTACTACCCACATTCGATGGGGCCGTGGAGTCGAACCAATCGGCTCTGGAAATTTCCGCTGGAGGGCGGTGCGCCGGTCGAGTTGGCCACCTCGAGGAATACGCTGGTCGACAGCCCCTCCGTGTCGCCGGATGGACGCTTCGTCTATTACCACAGCAGCTCGCTGCCGGTGATCGCCGAGGGTTACTACAAGATCGGCACGAAGCACGAGATTCGCCGGATCGATATGACGACCGGCATCGATCAGGTGGTGAGCGAGACCGCCGCGCGACGCTACTATCACCGCGAGCCGTTCTATCCTTTCGCGCCATCGATTTCTCCCGACGGCAAGTGGCTCGCTTACGCGCGGCGCGTGCCTGGCGGCGTCACGCGGCATAACAACGTCGAATACTCACAACGCACCGGTCTGTGGTTGCGCAGTCTCGAGACCGGAGAAGAGCGGCTGGCGATCGACGCGTTGACGCCCGATCAGCTCGAAACCCACACGATGTATCAGATCCGCCTGCTGCCGGGTTATTCCTGGGCGCGCGACAGTCAGTCGATCGTTTATTCCGAAGGCGGCCAGCTGCGACGCGGGTACGTGGCGGATAAGCGCGTCGAGACGATTGCGTTCCGTGCGCAAGTGAAGCGTGAGATTTCCGAGCAGGTCCGGCCGTCGTTCCGTGTGGCTGACGATTCGTTCGATGTGAAGTTTCCGCGGTGGCCGTCACTGTCGCCGGATGGAAGATCGTTGGTGTTCGAAGCAGCGGGGGCACTCTGGCTGCAAGATCGCAAGGGCGGCAAGCCGAGGCGGTTGACGCCGGCCGGTGCGAGCGAAGCGGTGACGGTCGAGCTGTCGCCGGCGTGGTCCCCGGATGGCAAGTCCATCGCATACACCACCTGGAGCGATGAAGTCGGCGGCCATGTGTGGCGAATCCCGGCATCGGGCGGGCAGCCGCAGCGGCTCACTACCATTGCGAGTGAGTATTTGAATCCCGTTTGGAGTCCGGACGGGCGCGAGATCGTCGTCACCCGCGGCTCTGGGAGCGCGCTTCGCGGAGAAGGCACGGCTCGCACGCCATGGAATGAGCTGGTGCGGCTTCCTGTCGCTGGCGGCGAGATGCAAACGGTCGCTCGCATCATTCCAGCGGGTGAGGAGTACATTCGCGCGAGCTACTCGAGTGAGGGCCGCATCTACTTCATGACTCAGGCGACGGCGGAGGATATGAAGTCGTCGCCCGCGGCGTCGACGGCGTTGCGCTCCGTCCGGCCCGATGGCAGCGACGGCAAGACGCACGCGACGTTTGAAAATATCTCCGACGCGCAGTTGTCGCCGGACGGAAAAGTCATTGCGTTTGGTGCCGCCGAGACCGTGTATCTGGCAGCGTTGCCTTCGAGCTCCGGCACGACCGCGCCATTCATCGATCGTCTTGCGCCGAACTCCGGCGTGCGAGAGATCGGTCCGAGCGGTGGATTCTTTCCTCGTTGGAATTCGCAGGGAAAGCTGGTCTTTGTTCGCGGACCGCGTGCCTACGAGCTCGACTCCAGTGGCAAGGTTGCTCGCGAGTGGCCGCTCGACCTGCGACTGCCACGTGACAAGCCGCACGGCACGATCGCGCTGACCAACGCCCGCATCGTGACGCTCGACAATCGGAAGGTCATCGATCGCGGCACGATCCTGATTCGGGGCAATCGCATCGTGGGCGTCGGCGAGGTTGCCCTCGGCAAGGCGGATCGAGTCATCGATCTGAGCGGCAAGACCGTCATTCCCGGCCTCATCGATGTGCATGCCCATCATCATTCGGGCGCGTTGGACGGCGAGATCGTGCCTCCGCATCGGGCCGAGTCGGCCAACTATCTGGCTTATGGAGTGACCACGACGTTCGATCCAGCGGCAGCATCGCAGCTGGTCTTTCCCGCGGCCGATCTCACTGCGGCTGGAAAATTGATTGGCCCGAGGTTGTATAGCACTGGCGAAGTCATCGTCGGTGCCCGCGGCACGATGGCGCTGGAAAATCTGGCTCATGCGAATCGCGTTGCCGATCGGCTGCAAACCTGGGGCGCGCACGGTCTGAAGCAGTATTACCAGCCCCGGCGCGCACAGCGTCAGTGGGTCAGTGAGGTCGCGCGCCGGCGCGGCGATGTGCTCGTCACCGGCGAAGGCATGGATTTCGCCTACGATCTGAGCATGGTCATGGACGGACAGACGGCCTGGGAGCATCCCATCCTGGATATTCCTTTGTACTCGGATGTCATCCAGTTCCTGGCGCGCTCGGGCGTGGTCTACAACCCGGAGCTGATCACGCCGGGGCAGGGGCTGTACGTGCTGGAATATTTCCTGTCGCGCGAGCATCTGACTGAAGATCCAAAACAACAGCGCTGGGTTCGCTGGGATCAGCTGATGCGCAAGAAAAATCAGACGCAGCGTCCGCTGTCGGAGTATCCGGCGGTGTTTTCCGTCGAAGCGGTGAAGGACATCGTGCGCGCCGGCGGCCGGGTCGGCATCGGCGGGCATGGCCAGGAGCAGGGCCTCGGCACGCACTGGGAAATGTGGACGTTCGGTTTTGCGCTCGATCCCGTCGAAGTCCTGGAAGCGGCGACCATTCGCAACGCGCAATACCTCGGACTGGATCGCGATCTAGGGTCGATCGCGGTCGGCAAGCTGGCCGATCTGGTCATCCTGGATGCCGATCCGCTCGCGGATCTGCGCAACTCGGTGAAGATCGACCGGGTCATGCTCGATGGTCGCCTGTACGAAGGCGACACGCTCGATGAAGTCTGGCCGCGCTCGCGTCCGTACGGGCCGCGTCGCTGGACGGTGCAGAGCGCTGTCGGAGCTGCGGATGATTCGTCGAAGTAACACGCTACGCTTTGCGGTCGTCCTCGCGCTCGGCTGGTTTCGCAATCACGATGTCGGCCGGGTGTCGAGCGCGCCGTAAGTCAGCTTGATCAAGCGCGCGCGACTCAGCCAGAGCAGCAGCGCCGCTCCACCGCACAGGCTCATCAACACGATCGCGACGGCCGAAATGCCGAAGCGATCGTTGATCGGCGCCGTGGTCGCCGTCAGCCAGCTCCCGAGCCCGATGGTGAGATACCAACTGCCGACAGCGAACGCCGCGTGTCGTGGCGGCGCGAGGCGGCTGACCGCGGCGAGCTGAGTCGGCCACACGAGCAGGTCGCCCAGAGCAAACAACGAGTACATGCCGATCATCCACCACAGGCTGAAACGGCCGTCGGCGGACACGGTCTTCTCGACCAGTCCCAGTGCGAATATTCCATAACCGCAGGCGAGCGCAGCCAGACCGAGCGCGAGCTTTGCCACCACGTCCGGCTCTCGATGACGAGCCGCCAGATAGCGCCACAGACGCGCGGCGGGCAAGGTGAGCAGAATGAACACCAGGGTGCTGATGCTCAGCAGCCAGGTGGTCGGCAGCTCGAAGCCGAATACGTGGCGGTCGACGTGCTCGCGGGTTTCCAGGTTGAGCAGGCCGCCCTTTTGATAGAACGACAGCGCGTACAGGACCACGAACACGCTCATCAGGACCGCGACGGCGATGCGGCCTCGTTGCACATGAGCCGGGACGCGCTGAGTGTCGTCGTCCTGGATGGGTTGCGCGCGATCGGGCTTCATGCCGATGTCGCCCAGCAGTTGCCGATGTCGCGACAGATAGGCCGCGAGGCCCGCGGCCATGCCGATGCCGGCGACCGCAAACCCGTAGTGCCAGTCGAGCAATTCGCCGATGGTGCCGGCGACCAGATTCGACATGAGCGCGCCCAGATAGATGCACGCCATGAAAATGCCGAAGCCCTCGTCGCGTCTGGCATCGCCGGGCGCGTACAGCTTGCCGACGATGGAGGAGACGGTGGATTTGATCAGGCCGGTGCCGGCGACGATGGCGACCAACCCCAGCAGGAAGGTCCAGGCTTGCAGGTGGTAGGCAAGCGCGACGGCACTCGTCCCCGCGCTGTCGGTGGCGCACTTGCCGGACTGGAGCGCGCTGCTGACAGTCAGCGACGGTAGAACCTTGCCCAATGGAATGCCGCACGAATTCAGCCACTGCCCGACCGGCCATCCCGAGACCGCTTCGATCAACCACGGACCCACGGCGGGTCCGGATAACAGGAAATGCCCGGCGGTGACGGCGACGCCGCCCCACAGGATGCAGGCCCGCTCGCCGAAGTAGCGGCTGGCGAGAAAACCGCCGAGCGCGGGCGCGGAGAATACGGCGCCGGTATAGATGGCGTAGAGGGTCAGCGCTTCGGCGCTGGTCCAGCCGAATCCGCCGGTGGCAGGCGCTGCGGTGAGAAACAGCACCAGCAGGCCGAGCATGCCCCAATAACTGAAGCGCTCCCAGAACTCGGTGATCGCCACCAGGTACAGGCCGGGCGGCTGTTCGCGCAGCATGACCAGGAACGAGGGTTTGGCGCGCGATGGGGCGGCGACGGGGCTGGCGATGGGGGAGCTCACCGCGTCGAGCGTAGGGCAGAGCAGGCCGGTCTGGCAACAGATACATTTCTGGTGAAATGTAGATGCCTCGCGCTATGCTAGACTGCCGCACTGGTAAACGATTCGAATACCGCCAGAAGGACGCCAGATGGATCAGCCTCGCCGTGCCAAACGGGCAGCCCCGCGCCCGCCCCGCCGCACTCAGGAAGAGCGACGCACGTTGACCCGTGACCGGCTCATCAACGCCGTCATCGAGGTGATTCGTCAGAAGGGCTATGCGGGTCTGCGGGCTCGCGATGTGACGGCGACCTCCGGGGTCACCTGGGGCGCCGCCCAGCATTTGTTCGGCGACAAGAACGAGCTGCTGCTACAGGTCGCGACGCGGGTTTCCGATTCGCTGGTTCAGCAGCTCGACGCGCGCCCCGAGGCCCGTGGCGGCGATCTTCGGCAGCGGGTCGCGACCGTCGTCAATTTGATCTGGGAGGTCTACAGCAGCCAGGACTATTTCGCGATGGTCGAGATCGTCCGTGGCACGCGGGCCGACGTGCGCTTTCATGAAAAGCTGGTGGAGTCGCTGGCCCGCCTGTCGACGCGCATCGAGCGGCTGTGGCTGGATATCTTCGAAGACGCGGCCGCCGGCGAAGCGCAGAGCCTCGCTTGTTGCAACATCGTGGTGCTGACGCTGAGCGGTCTGGCCGCCCGCAAGATCTATCTGCGCCTCGGGCCGCAGACCGACGCCATTCTGGAAGAGCTCATCGACAGCATTGCCGCTTCCCTGCGCAGCGCTCGCAAAACCACTGGAACGTCGCGAGCCAGCGCCAGACGCCGCCGCGAACCGGTTCCCGTCATCGTCTGAAGCGCGCCTCGACACGGCGGTCGAGCCGGCTCCATCTACAAACGTTTTGGATGGTATGAAAATGAGAACGACGCTCCGATCGATACTGCTGTGGGCCGTGACGGCACAGGCCGTTGCCGGGCAGTGGGGGGATCGGTTCGATCGGGCTGAAACGTTCGTGCAGCCGCGCGTTGCCAGCATCCTGCCCCGCGACGTATCGATCGACGCGCTGGCGCCGAGCTGGGCGGACGACGATTCGTGGCTCGAATGGAGCGCGGCGGATGGCCAGCGTCAGCGAATCCAGCTGCCAGGTGGCAAAGTCACATCGGTCGCAAACAGCATGGCTGCGCCCGTCGCCGCGCCAGCTGATCGGGTGAGCTCCAGCGACGGCAGGTTCCAGGTCTACGCCGACAATCACAATCTGTTCGTGGTCGATGCCGCCGGCACGCGCCAGCTGACCGACGACGGCGAGCTGTGGCGAACGTTCGATCCGCGCTATGCGGACAGCAATCCACAAGCTCGTCCGATTCGTTCGGGACAGGCGCCGCTGGTCCAGTTCCTGGGCAACAGTTCCTGGCTGGTCGCCGAGCGCTGGGATTTTCGTCAGGTAGGCTCGGTGTGGCTCGCCGATTCGACCGCGGCTCCGAGGCCGGCGAGCATCGAGCAGCGACGCGCCTATCCGGGCGATAAAAACATTCCCCGAGCGGAGCTGTGGTTGATCGATGCCGCGACCGGGCAACGACGCCTCATCGCCAACGACGGTTGGGCGTACGTCGGCAACATGGACGTCGGTGGCGGCGGCATCTTCCCCGCGCCAGATGGCCGCTCGCTGTACTTCGTACGCATGCAGCGCCAGTACGAAGTCGTTGAGTTGTGCCGGGTCGCGATACCGAATGGCGAAGTGGAAGTCATCTGGCGCGAACAGCGCGACTCCTATTTCACCGTGCGCGCTCCTGAAGTCGCCTTCGTGGGCCAAGGCGAACAGTTGATCTGGAAGTCCGACCGCGATGGACGAGTGCACTACTATCTGATCGATGCGCGCCGCAAGCGGCTCATCCGTCAGCTCACCTCCGGAGCCATCGCCGTCAGTCGCGTGTTGCATGTCGATGCGGGGAAGCGCGAGTTTTTCTTCGAAGCCTATGGAGACGGGCAGGGCGGCGATCCTTACTACGTGCATGCTTTTCGTGCGAGCCTGGGGGGCGGTGGCCAACGCAGACTCGATACCGAGCCGGCGACACATAGCTTCGCGCCCTCGGCTGCAGCGAAATATTTCATCGACAGCTTCTCCACTGTAACGACGCCACCGCGCACCGTACTCAGAGATCGCGCCGGTCGTATCGTGAAGGAACTTGCGGTTGCCGAGCCCGGCCCGCTGCGCGCGGCGGGCTGGCAACCGCCGGAGCGTTATAAGATCAAGGCGGCGGATGGCACCACTGAGTTGTATGGCGTGATGTGGAGACCATTCGATTTCGATTCGAAGCGCCGCTATCCGGTGGTTGCCGTCGTCTACCCCGGGCCTTCCGGCGACTACGTGCCGACGCGATTCTCGCCGTCTCATGTCAACGCGGCGCTCGCGCAGCTCGGCTTCATCGTGATTTCACCGGGCACCCGAGGCTCGGCGTCCTCCCGCGGTGTGGAGTATCAGACCCACGCCAGAACGTCAGGAAACATTCGCGACTACCCGTTGCCGGACCTGCGAGAAAGCATCGAATCGCTGGGCGCGAGCCGCCCGTGGATGGATCTCGGACGGGTCGGTGTGATGGGCCATTCCGGCGGTGGCTTCATGACCCTGGCGGCGATGTTGCATGATCCTGAGTTCTACAAGGTGGGCATCGCCTCCGCCGGCAATCACGACAACAATATTTATGAGATGAACTCCGGCGAGTTCTATTGGGGCGATCCGCTCACCGGTCCGGCCGGCGGCCCGCGGGGCTATGCCACCAACATGGATGAGGTGAAGCGGTTGCAAGGCGCGCTGCTGCTCATTCACGGCGAAACCGACAGCGACGTGCCGGTCGCGAACACGATGCGTGTCGTCGACGCGCTGGTTCGTGCCAACAAGCTGTTCGACCTCCTGATCCTGCCCGGGCGCGATCACTCCATTCGTTACAAAGACGCGACCGCGGACAGCTATGTGCGCCGGCGCTCGTGGCGATACCTCGCGGAGCATCTGTCAGGTACCGAGTAATTACCTGACGGCGCTCGTCCGAGCGGCGCCGATCCGATGTCAAAATACAACTTTCATTGCATGTGAATGGTATGTACGATGACTGCAACGACTGCCAGACCATAACGACAACGCCGGGAGGAGTTTGATGCACGCGTGCAATTCGGGTTCGGGTCGCTCGAACCTTGGTCGATTGATTCGTTCATTGTTGTGGAGCGCGGGCGCCGCCAGTCTGTTGCCGGCGCTGTCGATGGCGCAGACGGTGCCCGACCAGAACACGGAAGTGCTCGATACGATCACCGTCACCGGCAGCTCGATTCGCACCCAGGCGGCCGCGCTGGATACGATGGCGCAGCCCATCCAGTTCGTTTCCGAGGAGCAGTTCCAGAACACGCCGGCGGAGTCGATCGGCGACTTTCTGCGCACCATGCCGATCAACACCGGTCTGTCGAACTCGCCGACCACCGACGAATACGCAGGTGGTAACAGCAGCATCAATCTGCGCGGTATCGGCGATCAGTACACCCTGGTGCTGGTGGAAGGGCGCCGCTTCGGCGGTGAAGACGTGCCCGACATCGGCGCCGTGCCGGCCGAGGCGATCAAAGGTATCGAAATCCTCAAAGGCGGCGCTTCATCGATCTACGGTTCCGATGCCGTCGCGGGCGTAGTGAACATTCGTCTGAAAGAAAACTTCAGCGGCCTGGAGCTGCACGGTTCTTACGGCGACACTTCGCGAGGCGACCAGTCGTTCGTGCGCACCGCCGCGGTGTTCGGCTTGACGGAGGACAAGTTCAGCCTCACCGGCAGCCTGTCGTATCAGAAGCGCGACGGCCTGACCAAGTTCGATCGCGATCTCACCGCAAGCCGCGACTACCGCGCCTACGGCGGTCTGGATCGTCGCAGCGGTCGCGTCTCCTTGCCGCACCAGATCGTGCTGAGCTCGGATCCGACGCATCCGTTGTCGCTGGACCTGTCGCGCTTCAACGCCGGCAGTTACAGCAGCAATCCGGCCGACTACGTGGCCTTCAGTCGCGATCAGGCTTACTCCACCAATGAATTGGGGACGTCGCCGCCCTACGATCGCATGTCCGGTCACTGGTCGGCGAAGTACCGGTTCATCGACGACAAGCTGGTGTTCTTCACGCGCGGCTATGCGGATCGCCGGCATCAGGATTTCTACGCGAACCCGCCGATCATCGATGTCGCGGTACCGGCCGCAAATCCCTACAACCCGTTCGGCCAGGACGTGCACGTCTGGTATCTGTTCGGCCCGAATGAGCTGGGCTACATGACGGAAACCTTCCGCACGACCAACTTCCTGGGCACGGCGGGTTTCGAAGGCACGCTCGGCCGTTTCAACTACGAAGTGGCGTACTCGAGCTATCAGAAGCGAGTCGACGAGAGTTATCGCAACGACATCGATTACGGTGCGGCGCAGGCGGCTGCGGCGCGCACCGACGCCACGGCTTTCAATCCGTTCGGCTATTGGGCGAACACGCCGGCGCAGCTGGAAGGGCTGAGTCCCACCAGCACCTATGAGCGTGAGAATGCCGTGCGTACCGTCGATGCGAAGGTCGATGGCGAATTGTTCGATTGGTACGCGGGCACTGCTTATTTCGCCGTGGGCGTCGAGAAGCGGATCGTCGATTACGATTTCCAGCCGGATGAAAGCTGGCAGAGCGTCAGCTACTGGTGGCTGGGCAATGCCGGCGATCCCATCTCGCAGTCGCGCGATGTGAAAGCGTATTTCGGCGAGGTGCGCCTGCCTGTGTTCGACGCAGGCTCCGAGGGCGCATTCGTGCAGAGCGCCGAATTGACCGGTGCCGTGCGTAAAGAGGAGTACAGCGATTTCGGTTCGTCGACCGTGACTCAATTCACCGGCCGCATCGCGTTCGCCGATGAAAGGGTGGTGCTGCGGGCCTCGTACGCCGAATCGTTCAAGGCACCGAGCCTCGACGCGTTGTATTCGCCGGTGACCAGCAACACCGAGCCGGGCGGCTTCTACTACGATCCGGTCCGTGGCGGCTTCCTGCCCGTCGATCGAATCCAGGGCGGCAACGTCGGCCTCGATCCGGAGCTCGGCGAAACCATCAATCTCGGCTTGATCGTCCGGCCGATGGGCAACTCGGACCTGGTGTTCACGCTGGATTACTGGACGCTGGAGCTGACGGATCTGATCTCTCAGCCGGACGGCCAGGCGCTGCTCAACGGCCAGGCGACCGGCGGCACGGTCACTCGCGATCCGGTCACGCTGTATCCGACGCTGGATCTGCGTCTGGACAACGGCGGCAATCGCGACGTGTCCGGCTTCGACCTGGGCGCGAGCTATCGTCTGCCGACCGGGCTCGGTACGTTCACGCTGGACTTCAACGGCACCTATCTCACCAAGTTCGAAGACAGCAACAACGGCATCACCGCCAAGTACCTCGGCACCTACAACACCACCGTGGGGCCGATGCCCCGGCTGCGACTGGTGAACAGCGTGCAGTGGGCTCGCGAGGGCTGGAATGCAGTCACCACGATCAGTTACACCGGCGGCTATGAGGACGAGATTCTGAACGTCATCAAGCGCGACGCCGATGCTTACGTGAAAGTCGACCTGCAAGGCAGTTACGATTTCGGCGACGGCCACGAGGGCGCAGGCAGTCTGCTGAACGGCACGCGCGTGTATCTCGGCATCGAGAACGTGTTCGACGAAGATCTGCCGTTCGTCGCCGAGAGCTCCGACGGCTGGGATCGATACATTGCCGACTACCGCGGCCGTTACGTTTACGCGGGCTTCAAGAAACAGTTCTGAGGAAGTCATGACCGAATCGATGGCGCAGGCGGCTCTGGGTATCGTCGAGATGGCCAACAAGCCGCTGCGCCATCCGGGTCATCTCGGTCATCCCGGAACGTTTGCTTACCCGGTCGTCTATGCCGGCGCCGCCACTGCGTTCGCGGATCGGATTTTGAATCGCGATCCGGCGGTGGCCGCGGACTATGTGCGGCAAGGCGAGCGGCTGCAGGAGCAGGGAATCAAGGCGCTGCTGACCACGTGCGGATTCAACGTCGCCTACCAATCCGAGATCGCGCGCCGCCTGCAGGTGCCGGTGGCAACGTCGAGTTTGTTGTTGTTACCGCTGTTGCTACGGCTCGTGTCGACCGAGCGCGCGGTCGGCGTCATCACCTTCGATCGGCACAAGCTCGATCCGGCGCTGCTCGAAATGTCAGGTGTGTCCGCGAGCGATGTATCGCGGCTGAAGATCCTTGGCCTGGATGGCACGCGGACCTGGCACGAGCTGAGCCGGCCCGAGCCGGAATTGCCGCTGCAAGCCATCGGCGACGATTTGATGCTGCTGATTCGGCGACTGGTCACCGATACGCCAACACTGGGTGGCATCCTGCTCGAATGTTCGGCGCTGTGCCCATTCAGCCCGCGCATCCGCGCCGAGACCGGGCTGCCGGTACTCGACTTCGTTTCGCTCGCGAATTTATTGCAGGCGTCGGTGGCGGACCTCAAGCCGTTCGTTTGAAAGTCGCGTTCTGGTAGGCGAAGCCGGCGATGCGTCGCGCATTGTCGCGGTCGACCTGCAGCTGACCTTGATCGATCACGAGTGGGCCGCAAGGTTGCTCGCAGACAAACCGGTCGTTGCCGGTCGCGACGATTCGGTACTGGAGTCCGCCGGCCCGAAACATCAGCCCCTGATCGCTCCTGGAGATGGTGACCCGGCCGAAGCGGCCGTCGTCATCGTAGCTGCCGATGAGCTCGGTGCCGGCCGTTTGCTGAGCGCCGGCGACTTTGCTGAGGCACTCGCCATTGGTCGCGAGCCGAGTGTCGCTATCGCGACGATATCGTCCCGCGTTGGTTGCATGCCAGGCTCGCTCGAGCTCATGGAATCTTGCCGTCCAACGCAGCGGATCCGCACCCTGCAATCCATCCAGCGTTGCTTGAAACAATGCGCGCGGCAGATAGATGTCGTCCGCATTGACGAGCGCAATGAAGCCCAGTTGCCGTTCGGGAAGCAGGGCGATCATGGAGCGAAAGCCCCGGATCGAGCCGGTGTGATGGAATATTCGTTCGCCGCGATAGCGATGCGTGTACCAGCCGAGCGCATAGGCTTCGTCCGTCAGATCCTCGCCGACCGCGCACGACAGCTCTTTATCGGCGAATGGTCCGGCGTCGGCGATCTGGGGTGTTTGCATGATGGCGGTCTGATTCACGGGCCATGGCGTCGCGGCGTGCGTGTTTGCAAGCCAGGCGCCCAGCCATTTGCTCAGGTCGGCAAGACAGGAGTTGGCACCGCCGGCCGGCGTCGCGACATGGTCTTCGTAGTACCAGGGCGTGGCCACGCGCTCGCCATCGAGAAGTTGCAGATGGGGCTGAGCGGCATTCCCCGAGCTTTCCGCGTCGACGACCGAGAAAGAAGTGCGATTCATCCCCAGCGGTGCGAGCAGGTTGGTTTGCGCATAGTCTTCCCACGACATGCCGGTCGCGATGTCCACCAGATGACCGAGCACGCTGAAACCGTCGGTGCAGTATGCGAAGTTCTGGCGAAACGGATGTCGAAACCCATGGTGACGCAGACGTCGGACCAGATCGGCGCGGGTCGACGCCGCTCCTCGATGGCGTCCCTCCGATGAGGTCCAGCCGACGCGATGACATGCCAAGTCTCTCAACGTCAGCAGTTCGGTCACGCGCGTGTCGCCCGCATCGAAGCTCGGGTCGATATCGATGGCACGCGTGTCCCAGTCGATCTGGTTCGCGCCGATGAGATGTGCGATGGAGGCCGCGGCGAATGTCTTGGTGCCGGAGGCGAGCGCGAACACGGTGTGCTCGTCGATCGGCAGCCCCGAGCCCAGGCGGCGCTCCCCGACACAGCGCGACCAGATCAGGCCGGCAGGGGTGCACAGCCCCACCGCCATGCCGGGCGGTTGCCACAAAGCCCGGCAGTGCGCGCTGACATCGTTCAATACCGGGCCGGGTTGGGGAGGGTTGTTCAAAGCGCGCGTCATCGGAAAAGAGGCTCGCGCATTCTAGTATTTTTGGTGGCCGCGCTACAAAGATACCTTGTGAATGGTATTCAAGTAGCGATGACTGCCAATCGATCATGCGCCGGGCTTTACGATAGGCCGTTGCTGCCGGGTGGGCTCGAATACCGGCCTCAGGCGGGTTTGGCGCTGAATTGACGCCATCATTACGATTTGTCGTAGAATGCTCCAGGATACCGGAGCCCCTGTCGAGCCTCGGCGGGGCGGCGTCACCCAAAAAGGAAGGATCATGGCTCAGACTTCAGGTGGTACGACCACCGTACCGGCGGCGGCGCGCACCTTGGCGGTATTCGAGGTGTTTGCCCGGGAGAAGCGCGAGCTGCTCAAGTCGGAGCTGGCCCGGCTGCTGGATTTGCCAGAGAGCAGTTGCTCGGATCTGCTCAACACGCTGCATGAGCTGGGCTACGTCAGTCGCACGGTCAGCACCAAGCGCTTTTACCCCACCGGGCGTCTGATCGAAATCGCCAAATCGATCGCCGAATACGATGAGGTATTGATGATCGGCACCGAGGCGACCGCGCTGCTGAGCGGGCAATCGAGCGAAACCTGCTTCTTCGGCGAGATCGACGATACCGAAGTGCGCATCGTCGCGGTCAGCGAGGGAAGCCATCGCTTGCGCTATGTGGTGTTGCCGGGCGACCGGGTGTCCATCCATGCGACCGCGATCGGCAAGGCGCTGCTCGGCGGCCTGGACGATGAGGAGCGGGATCGCGTGCTGCGGTTGAAGCCCTTGCGTGCCTTGACCGAAGCGACCAAGACCAGCCCCGAGCAATTGGAAAAAGAGATCAAGGCACATCAGAAGCTCGGGTACTACCAGGCGGTCGGCGAAGGACGACAGGGCGTGTCCTCGTTCGCCGTGCATGGTTGGATCGGGCCTCGGTTGGTGGGGCTGGCGATGGTCGGGCCGTCGGATCGTTTCGTCTCGAACAAGAATGCCTATCTGAAGCAGCTCAAAGAGGCGCAGCAGATGGTGTTCGAAGGCAAAGGACTGAGCGCGCAATCTCCGGCCGGTTCCGTCGTCAAGCGCGCCGCCGCCGGAGCCAGAGCGCGCGGCGCCAGATAGATTTCGGTCGGCGATGAATTACACCGAGACGCTCGCCGACTTCGCCTGCCAGGTCAGTTTCGATCAGTTGCCGCCGGGCGCCGTGCACGCCGGCAAACAGTTGATCCTGGACACATTGGGCTGTGCTGTCGCCGGTCACGACATGCCTTCGAGCCGTATCGTGAGACGAGTCATCGCTGCGTACGGTGGCAGTCCCGAAGCGACGGTACTCGTGAGCGGCGAGCGCTTGCCTGCCGCCCTCGCGAGTTACGTGAACTCGCATATCGGCAACGCCATCGATGCCGACGATACGTTGCATTACAAGGCGCATATTGCCGCCGCCGCGGTCGCGCCGGCGCTCGCGATCGCCGAACGGATGGGCAGCAGCGGTCGCGATTTTCTGTCCGCCGTGATCGTTGGTTATGAAGTCGCCGGGCGCATCGCGATGTCTCTGCGATCGCTGATCGTGACCGAGGAGGGCAAGTTTCAGTTCGGTCCCGTCAGCGGCTATAGCTGTATCGCCTTTGCTTCGACGGTGTGCGCCGGTCGTCTGCTCGGTTTGAATCGCGAACAGATGCTGCATGCGTTCGGCATCACTGCTGCGTCGGCGCCGTTGCCCGCGTCCTCACAATTCGGCCGGGTGTTGCCGCGGCCCATGACCAAATATGCGATGTATGGCACGACTGCGGAGTCGGGTGTGGTCGCCGCGTTGCTTGCGCAAGGAGGGTTCACGGCGGAGCGCGGCGTGCTCGATGGAGAGCAGGGATTCTGGCGCGTCGTCGGCTCGTTGGGTTGCAACTGGGATGCATTGACGGCGCGGCTCGGCGAGCGCTGGGCCGTCGAAGAAGTGATCTACAAAGTGTATCCGGGCTGCCGGTTCCTCAACGCCGCCATCGATATGTTTTATGACTTGTGCCGTCGTCACGGCATCGAGGTCGATGAGATCGAGCGGATCGATATTGGGTTGCATGGCGCGGCGCTCGCGAAACACATGGACGATCCGAACGTCGTGACCATGGTCGATGCCTGCTTCAGTGCGCCGTATCTGCTGGCGGCGGCCGCTTACGCGGGACCGCCTGGCCCCTCCTGGCATACGCCGGAGGCGCGGGCCGATGAGCGAATCAAACGTTTTATGAAGAAGGTGACGGTGGCGCTCGAGCCCACGGCGGCGGCGATCGCAGCGGCCGACTTGCGCGCTCTCGGTCACAACGCGCGAATGCCGAGCTCATTGAGGATCGTCACGAGTCGCGGCGATTACTCGGCACGCGTGGAATATTCCAAAGGCGATCCGTACAGCGCCGACACAAAGTGCAGCGACGCCGACCTTGCCAACAAGTTCCGCAACTTCTGTGTGCCGGCCTTGGGTGAGGCCAGTACCGACGCCGCTCTCGCGCGAGTATGGGCGATCGATGGAGCCGACGACGTGCGCGAGCTCGTGAGGAATCTGATCGCGGGCTGAGCCAGTCGAGACAACGGCATATCGTTGTACTATCCGGCAAATCGTAGTAACCTGCGAGCCAAGCTGGATAGCGAATACCTATTCGACAATGAGCGTTGTCATCATCGGGGGTGGGCACGGGGGCGCGAGCGCGGCGTTCGAGCTGCGACGAAGCGGCTATCGGCTGCCCATTACGATCGTCGGCGACGAGCCGGTGCTGCCTTATCAACGGCCGCCTTTGTCCAAGGCCTGGCTCAAGGGGGAGGCGAGTCTGGAAAGCCTCACCCTGCGGCCAGCGAGCTGGTATGCGGACAACGATGTGACTCTGTATCTGGCGGCGCGCGTGCAATCGATCGATCGCGGCGGCCGACAGGTTCGGCTATCCGACGGCGTCGCTGTGCCCTATGAGCAATTGGTGATTGCAACGGGCGCTCGTGCGCGCCAGCTCTCGATTCCCGGCGCGACGTTGTCCAACGTGCTGATGCTCAGAACGCTGGCCGATGCCGATCGGCTCAAGGCGCTGATCCGTCCCGAGTCCAGAATCGCAATCATCGGCGGCGGCTATGTCGGTCTGGAAACCGCGGCGTCATCGCGTGCGCTCGGCGCGCAGGTGGTGGTGGTCGAGCGGGAGCAGCGCATTCTGGCTCGCGTGGCCTGCGGCAAGTTGTCCGAATTCTTCAGCGGCGTGCACCAAGCCAACGGGGTTCGCTTCGAGTTGAGCGCCGAAGTCGCGGAATTCATCGGCGAGACGCAGGTGCGTGGCGTTCGCTTGAGCGACGGACGCGTCATCGAATGTGACATCGCCATTGTCGGCGTTGGCGCGATTCCCAACGACGAGCTCGCTCGGGCCTGCGATTTGCCTTGTGCGGACGGTGTCGTGGTCGATCAGCACGCACGCACCGCCGATCCAAATATTTACGCCATCGGCGATGTCACACGTCGACCGTCGCAGCGCTACGACCGCCAGATCCGACTGGAGAGCGTGCCCAATGCCTTGGAGCAGGCCAAGCAGGCGGCCGCAGCCATCTGTGGCGCGCCGGCACCGCAAGCTGAGCTGCCGTGGTTCTGGTCGGATCAGTACGACCTGAAGCTGCAGATCGCGGGCATGGCATTCGACTGCGATGAGATTGTGATCCGCGGCGACCTGTCAGCGCGCAGCTTCTCGATATTCCATTTGCGCGGCGAGCAGATCGAAGCCGTCGAAGCGGTCAACGCGCCCGCCGACTTCATGGTCGGGCGCATGCTGATCGCCCGTCGCACCGCCATCGTTCGTGAAAAGCTGGCCGATGCCACGGTGCCCGTGCGCGACGTGGCGGCCTGATCAGAGGTTGGGGTATGCCGAAAATCACGTATGTGAGTTATGAGGGTCTCAAGCGCACGCTGGAGATCAAGGAAGGGCTGACGGTGATGGAAGGGGCGATCCACAACAGTGTGGCCGGCATCGATGCCGAATGCGGCGGCGCCTGTGCCTGCGCCACCTGTCACGTGCTGGTGGACCAGGAGTGGATGGCCAAGGTCGGTCCGCCGAGCGACATGGAAAAGAATATGTTGCAGTTCGCGAGCGAGGTGGGGCCCACTTCGCGGCTGAGTTGCCAGATTCGAGTCACGCAGGAGCTCGATGGGCTGGTGGTGAACACGCCGAAGACGCAGCAGTCCGCGCTGTGACGATTTCGGTGATTCGTGAACAGTCACGAATTGCCGTGACACATTTACCGAGAGCAAGCTATGAGTGAGTCGAGACAGTGGCCGTTGGATGGTGGGGCGCCGCCGAAGGGCAGCCTCGCGTGGGTGGTGGGCGTCGGTGCCATTCAGGGCACGGGCGGCGCCATCGTGCGTCGACTGGCGGATGCCGGCATGAAGGTCGTCGTCACCGGCCGCACGCCCGAGAAGGTCGATGCAATCGTGCGCGATGTCACCGATCGCGGCGGTGTGGCGATCGCCGCGCCCGCCGATGCAGGTACGGACGAAGGTTTACAGCCCGCGCTGGATATCGTGCGCCGTGAAGGCGGTTTGCACACCGCGATCTATAATGCCGGCGGCAGTCAGTGGCGGCCGAATCCGCTCGAAATGGACACCAAGTTCTTCGAGGATGTGTGGCGGACCAACTGCCTCGGCAGTTTCATCGTGGCCCGCGAGGCAACGCGCCTGATGTTGGAGCGTAACGGCGGCGTGCTGTTGTTCACCGGCTCCATTTCCGGTGTCATCGGTCGTCCGAAGCTGACCGCTTATGCGTCGGCGAAGTTCGGGCAGCGCGCCATCGCGCAAGCTTTTGCGCGAGAGTATGGTCCGAAGAACATTCACGTCGCGAATATCATCGTGCACGGACCCATCGATGGCGATCGTCTCAACAACGCGTTCCCGCACGCCAAGGACAAGCGGCCCGAGGATGGCATGGTGAACATCGATTCGATCGCCGAAACGTTCTGGCAGGTGCTCACGCAGCCGCGCCATGCGTGGACGCACGAGATGGACATTCGCCCTTACTGCGAGCCTTTCTGATGAGCAACGACGCCGCGACCATCGATTATCTGGCCCGGCAGCAACTGACCGGTCGCGGCTTCGTCGTGCTCGGCGTCGGTGCTGGCATCGGATCGGCGGTGTGCGCGGCCTTGTCGCAAGCGGGCGCGAAGCTGCTGTGCGTGGATTCCAAGAAGGAGGTTGCGGAGGCTGCCGCAGCCAGGTTCGGTGGCATCGCCGCGGCCGCGAACGTTACCGATCGCGCCGACATGGAGGCTGTGTTCGCTCAGGCCGAAAGACAGTTTGGTGGGTCGTTTGCCGGCGTCGTCAATGTCGTGGGAGTGCCGATGCCCGGCGCGATCGCTGCGTTGGACGATGAACAGACGCAGCGGCAGCTCGATCTGACGCTGCGCCCGGCGATTCTCGTAACGCAGCTGGCGGCGCCCCGCCTGGCCGCGCGAGGCGGTGGCTCGGTGGTTTTCGTCGGTTCGCTGGCCGCTGAAGTCAGTACGCTCAACATCGCGCTGTATGGGGTCGGCAAGGCCGCCGTCAACAAGCTCGCCGCCGCGGCCGCGCACGAGTTCGGTCCGGGCAAAGTCCGTTTCAACGTGGTGTCGCCGGGCAGAATCGTTTCTTCCGGCGTGGTGCCGATCTCGCCGGAGACGCTGGCGCGCATCGAACAGGCCGTTCCCCTGCGTCGCGCAGGAACGCCGGCCGATATTGCCGGTGTCGTGTTGTTTCTATTGTCGGATCTCGCCGGCTACGTCACCGGGACCGTCATTCCCGTCGATGGCGGTGTCGGCCGGATCTCGGCGCTGCCCGAAAGCGCGCCGAGATCCAAATAGCTCAGCGCACCGTTCCGTTCGCGAGCAGCGACTCGATCTGCTCGGCGGCCACGCCCAGCTCGGCAAGAATTTCTCGCGAGTGCTCGCCATGTGCCGGCGATGAACGCAGCGCGCCCGGAGCGCGCGAGCGCGAGAACGTGACCACGGGACCAAACGTTGAGAGGACGCGTCCATAAGCGCTGTCCTGCGCTTCGACGACGAGGCCGGCTGCGCGTGCTCTGGGATCGTCCCGTAATGTCTGCCACGATGCCGGATTGCAGCGTTCCACCCAAACGCCCGCCGATTCCAGCCGCGCCACTGCTTCGGCGCTGCTGAGCGACGACAAACGATCTGCCAGTTGGGCCGCAGAGTGTTCGTTCCACTCGGCGCGCGTGGCAGGTGCCGGTTGCAGCTCGAAAGTGCGGGCCAGCGTTGCCGACATCGTCTCGCCGCGAGCGGCAATCGCGATCCAGCCGTCACGAGTGCGATACAGCTGCTCGGTGGGATGAAAGCCCGTGCGCTGTGAGTTCAGCAACGGTGCGCCGACGAATTGCCGGTCGGGTGTTAGCAGCAGCTCGGACATCAGGAACAGCGATGTGCCCAGCAGGCTGTTTTCCGCCGCCGTCGCAGTGTGATGTCGCAGCCGCGAATAGACTGCCATGAGAATGGCAATCGCGCCGAGCGCGCCCGTGGCGAAATCGACATACGCCGAGCGATACCACATTGGTCGATTGTTCTTGCCGCCGGCTCGCGCTTCATGGCCGCACAGGGCCTGCATCACCATGTCCCAGCCGGCATCCTTCGCTTTCGGTCCGATCGAGCCGTAACCGGTGGTGGCGAGGGTGACGATATTGGCCCGAATCCGGCGCAGGCTCGCCGGGTCGATGCCGAGTCGCGCATCGACGCCGAGACGGAAGTTGTGAGTGCTGACATCGGCGGAGGCGCAGAGCCGGTGCGCCAGCTCGAGGCCTTCCGCCGATTTCATATCGATGACGATGCTGCGCTTGCCGCGATTGGCGACCACCGTGTTTCTCATGCCCGTGAGCGCGGCGAGGCTGGTCGGTGGCTCGACTCGAATCACGTCCGCGCCCAGATCGGCGAGCAGCTTGGAGGCGTAGGGGCCGGCGATGAAGTTGCCGAAGTCCACGATGCGCAGGCCCGCCAGTGCGCCGGCCGCGTTCGACGGCGAAAGCTCAGCCCCCGCGCTGGGCGTCGATACCTGCTCGAAGCGCAATGGGTTGCCCATCAGCGTCGAGCCATCTTCTCGTTGTGAGAGCAGACCGCTCGCCTGCACTTGCGGGAGCGACCACGCTTCGCCCGGCATCAGCACGGGTTCGGCGGCGAGGCCCGCTTCATTCAATGCCGCCACGAGCTCGGCGCGCTGGCGACGTTTGATGAAGGGCTCGATGATGGAGCGATCGGCGAAGTAGCTTTGCGGGCCGCGAGCGAGCGTGGGAATGCCGCGTTCGTTCGGATCGACGGCGATGTCGATGCCGAGCACGGCATAGAGCTTGGCCAGCGCGTTCGGCACGCCGAGAACGAAATGAATGTAATCGCCGTCGGCGCATTCGAAGATGAGATGTTGCACATCCTTGGGTGGCAACTTGTCGAACAGTGCATCGGCGCGCTCGGCTTCCATCCAGATCTGCGACCAGAACAGTGCCAGGCCGCGTTGCATGCTGGTGCGGACGATCTGCCCCAGGCCGCTGCGCTCGCGCTCGATCAGCGCGGCCCACAAGCCGATCAGCCCGCTGAGTGCCGCGCCATAGCTCGGCAACGCCACGGCGAACTGCACCGGTTGATCGTTGAGTTGTTCGTGAACCAGTCCGGTGCGCGCCTGCACGAGCAAATCGACGGCGGGGCGCGAAGGATCGAGCGCATAGCCGCTGAGTTGCACGATCACCAGCCGTGGGAACTTTGCCTGCAGCGCCTCGGCATCGAAGCGCCAGCTCAGTCCTGGATGGTCCTCGCCGCCGATCAAACAAACATCTGCATCGGCGAGTTGCGCATCGATGACTTCGGCTGACAGTGAGCGCGCCCCGCCTTTGAGCGCCTCATAAGCTGGATACACTGTGGCGAAGGGATCGCCGCCAGGCGGCGCGATGCGTGTCACCTGCGCGCCGTTGTCGGTCAACGATTTGACGATCACCGCAGCGGACAAGCCCACTGCGAGGTCGACGACCTTCACATCGGCAGCAATGCTCGACATCAAGCTTCACTCGCCGCGGTGTTCTTGGCGACGAAGCTCTCCTTGAGCAGCGTCGTCCAGGGCTGGTCGGTGGCGATCCGGCCGGTGATGGAAGCCGGATACAGCGCCGGTCGCAAACCCGCGGGCTCGTTGCCCGCCGCCACCTGCTTGGCATTCTCGGCCAGCAGTCGTCGCATCTTGATGATGGCGATATCCGAATGCACCAGATTCTGACGCGGCTGGTCGGCGATCGGTCCCATCGAGGCGGCGACCCCGAAATCCTCCGGAATGAAACGATGCATGCCGGAGAAGGTTTTGCCGGCGCGCATGGCGGCCCGGTCCTGCAGATAGTTGTTGTCGCGATTCGGACGGCCGGGCAGATCGTGACGGTCGCGGCCCAGGCCCCAGTAATCCATGCCGGCATCGTCGATGCCATAGAACTTGCGCAGACGCTCGCGTTCCTCGCCGACGCCGAGCGCCTTGTCCGGATCCCAGAAGATCATCACGAAATGCGTGCGGTCGCTGTGCACCGGCACCGAAATCAGCAGCACCTTTTGCGAGGCATTGACGTAGACGGCGGTGGGCAGGGCGAACGCGGTGATGCGCGCGACGATTTCGGGGCGGCCTTCGGCGCTCACTGCCTGACGAAGTGCCGCGTAACAAAAGCCGTAGTCCGTGTCGGCCACTTCGATGGCGGGCGCGAGATCGTTGAGGATTTCGGGGCTCGCTACATCTTGATGCAGGATGCCGACGTGAGAAGAATCGAGCACGCCTTCGATGGTGCGCGTGAAGTTCGCCGAGGCCACCACGATCTCCGCGAAGCGATGACTCTCGGGCACATCGAAGAACGGATGGTGAGGGAAGGCGGGCGCGAGCTCCGCCGGTCCGATATAAGCCCAGATCAACCCGCCGGCCTCGCGGGTGGGATAAGAACCCTGACGGCGCAGGTCCTTCACTTTCGGATCCTTGACGGTCGGGATCTCCAGCACACGGCCTTCGACGTCGAATTTCCAACCGTGATAGATGCAACGGATGCCGCCTTCCTGGACGCGTCCGAGACACAGCGAGGCGGAGCGATGACAGCAGCGCTCATCGAGCAAGCCGATGCGGCCGGCGGTATCACGGAAGGCAACAAAGTCGCGCGACAATAGAGTGATGCGGCGGGGATCGCTGTCGGGCGTCGGGAAGTCCGATGACAAGGCAATAGGCCACCAGTAACGGCTCAAGGTCTGATTCATGGGTTTGCCGACGGCGACGTCGGTGAGCAGTTCATGGTGTGCGGCGGCGGCGGACATATGGCAAAACCCCCTCGTTGAGCAGTGTCGCCCGCGCTCTGACAATCACGGGCTATTGGATTGTGCCACGAATATTCGTGGCGCATAAACCCACCCCATTCCAAAGGCCGGCGGGGCGAGAGCCATTCTCATTGGTAGGGTATCGCCCGGCCGGTGACGGAAAATGGGTTGACTAGATCCCGATATACCGGGGTATCATTCGATTAATCGGGGACCAGTCATTAGGTTCCCGCGCCCCGGGCGCTGGTGTGTCCGGGTCCGATATTCAGACCGGGGGGTCCATGACTGCTATTACTTCAGGCCGCGCGCTGTCCAGCCCGCGCCGCTATCTCAGCGCTTCTGCCATCGCATTGCTGCCGGGCCTGTGGGTCGGTGGGGTCATGGCGCAGACGGAAACGGCATCGGAGCAGGACGTGGCCACGGGTGGCCTGGAGCAAGTGATCGTGACCGCGCAGCGTCGCGAACAGAATCTGCAGGACGTGCCGATCGCGGTGACCGCCGTGACCGGCGCCATGGTCGAGGCGCGCGGTATCCGCACGACCGACGATTTGAACGTCGCCATTCCTGGCCTGAATGTCTCGCGCAGCATCTCGACCGGCCTGTTGTATCTGCGCGGCGTCGGTAATAACAGCACCAATCCGGGCCAGGAGCCGAACGTCGGCTTCTATGTCGATGGCGTGTACTACGCCACGATGGTCTCCGACCTGTCCTCCTTCAACAACGTGGATCACATCGAAGTGTTGAAGGGTCCACAGGGCACGCTGTTCGGCCGGAATACCACGGGCGGCCTGCTGCAAGTGGTGACCAGAGACCCTTCGCACGATCTCAGCGGCAAAGCGTCGGTCGGCTACGGCAACTACGACACCACCTCCGCGAGCGCCTATGTCACGGGCGGCTTCAGCGACACGCTGGCTGCGGATTTCTCGGTGAACTACAACGATCAGGGCGAGGGCTGGGGCCGCGATACCTTCCGTAACGTCGATGTGAATTTCCGCGACGATCTGAACCTGCGCACCAAATGGTTGTGGGAACCCTCGGAGGCCTGGCGAATCACGGCGACGGCGGACTACAACAAGATCAAATCGGATCTCGGCTCGGCACGGCAGATGCTGCCCGGTTTGCCGACCACGCCGGCGGCGCTCGGTTCGATCTCGTTCAACGGCAACATTTATGATTCGCAGACCAACTCGCCGGTGATCGACGAGATCGAAGGCGGCGGCGTGGCGCTGCGAACCGAGTACGACAATGGCGGTCTGCGCTTCGTCAACATCGCGGCCGCCCGCAAGCTGTCGCGTTTGACGCTGCTCGATCTCGACACCACGCCCGGCAATCGTTCCTCGGCGCGTTACGACAAGCAGGAAGCGGAGACTTTCAGCGAAGAATTCCAGGTCCTGTCGCCGGCCGACAGCACCATTCAATGGATCGCGGGTCTCTACTACTTCCATGCCGACGACGGCGTGCATCCGCTGCAGATCAACAACGTGGCGCTCGGCGCTGCCTTGTATCAGCAGATCGACGTGTCCTTGCTGACCGACAGCTACTCGGCCTTCGCGCAGGCGACCTTCCCGCTCGGCGACCGCACCAGCCTGACGCTGGGCGCGCGTTACACGTTGGACCAGAAGAAAGTGGAAGGCACGGTGCGCACCGCGTTGGCGCTGTTGTCGACCGTGGATACCGACGAAGACTTCGATGAGCCGACCTTCCGGGCCGCGCTCGACTACAAGCTGACTGACGACATCCTCGCGTACGTGAGCGTGAACACCGGCTTCAAGAGCGGCCTGTTCAACGCGACGACGCCGACTCAGCCGGCGGTGAGCCCCGAGAAAATCATTGCGTACGAGACCGGCCTGAAGAGCGAGCTGTTCGACCACTCGATGCGCTTGAACGTGGCCGCGTTCTACTACGACTACACCGATCTGCAGCTCACTCGCTTCACTGGCACCGCGACCCAGCTGCAAAACGCGGCGGACGCGGAGGTGTACGGCCTGGAAGTCGAGATGGAAGCGTCGATCGGCTCCGGCTGGACGCTGATGGCGGGCGCGTCGGCGTTGAAGAGCGAGTACGTCAAGTTCGACAACGCCGTGTCCTTCGTCACCAACCCGGTGACCGGGCTGGGCGCGCAGACCATCCTCGACGTGAGCGGCAACAATCTGCAACGCACGCCGGAGTTTACCTTCAACGCCGCGGTCGACTATCGTCAGCCGCTCGCGGCCGGCGAGTTGGGCTTCAACGTCGGTTACTATTTCAACGACGGCCTGTACTTCGAGCCGGACAACCAGTTGCGACAGCCGAGCTACTCGCTGGTGAACGCCGAAGTGTCCTGGTCGGCGCCGAACGATGCTTATCGTGTGCGCCTGTGGGCCAAGAACCTGCTCGATGAGGAGTACTACAATCAGATGCAGACCGCGAACAATCAGCCGCCCATCGGCGCTCCCGGCGCACCGCGTACTTACGGCGTGTCACTCTCGGTGAATTTCTAAAGTCCCATGTCGGCAGCCAGGCAACCGTTCGATACGGTGAGTGAAGGGGCGAACGCGGCGGAGCATCGTGCCGGCGCGATCGCCGAGATCAAGCAAGGCATTGCGCTGCTGTTGACCGCGATGGTCGGCTGCGCGGTCGGCATGATCGGGTTGTCGGTGTACAGCCTGCCGTTTCTCTCCGGCTCGTTGGCCGGGGAGTTCGGCTGGCAGCGCACCGATGTCACGACCGCGGCGAGCTTCCTCGTCGCGGGCCTGGCGTTGATGGGGCCGATCGCGGGCCGGCTGTGCGATCGCTTCGGCGCCCGTCGCATCATCCTGCCCTCGATCGTGCTGTATGCGTTGGGGTTGCTCGCCATCAGTCGTCTCAACGGGCCGCTGTGGGTGTTGTACACCGGCTATTTCCTGCTGGCCGTCGGTGGCAGCGGCACGACTTACGCTGTGTATGCGCGAGTAGTGAGCTCGTGGTTCGATCGTGCTCGCGGGCTTGCATTGGGCGTGATGATGTCGGGCCCTGGCATCTCAGCGGCGGTGTTGCCTTTCATGTTGCCGCCCATCGTGGAGAAATACACCTGGCGGGGCGGCTATGTCGCGCTGGGTTTACTGGCGTTGGCGGTGATCCTGCCGGCTGCGTTGCTGTTACGAGAGCGTCCGCGAACCGTCGCGGCGGCGGCCAAGGCGGAAGACGGCATGACGTTGCGTGAGGCGCTCAGAACGCGGCAGTTCTGGGCGATGCTCGTGGGCGTGATCCTGGTGTCCTCGGCCATCATCGGCACGCACGTCAACCTGCCCGATCTGCTAGCGCGCAAAGGCATCGATGCTTCAGTGATCGTGTCGGCCGCGTCGATCTACGGAATCGCCATCATCGTCGGCCGACTCGCGGTCGGTGCAGCGCTGGATCGGCTGCATGGCACGGTAGTCGGCGGCATCTTGTTTACATTCACCGCGTGCGCGCTGCTGTTGTTCGACTTTGCGCAAGGATCGGTGGCCATCGTCATTGCGGCCGCCGCGCTGGGCGTGGCGTCGGGAGCGGAGGGCGATCTGTGCGCTTACATCGCCGGTCGCTACTTCGGCTTGAAGTCGTTCTCCGAAATCTTCGGCTGGATCTATTCGGCGCTGGCGCTGGGGCTCGCCGCGGGTGCGGCGGTCGCCGGTGCATTGCTGAGATCCACTGGCTCGTTCGATGCGTGGCTGCTGGCGGGTGCCGCTGGATCGATCGTCGCCGCGATCTTGTTCGCAACCTTGGGCCGTTATCGCGACGAGCGATAACGACCCTGGCCGGTGCTGGTCAGCGCAGTACCGACAGCCCACCATCGCAGATCAAGGACAAGCCGTGAGTGAACGCGGCGCGTTCCGAGCATAGCCAGATCACCGCCTCGGCCTGATCTTCCGCCGTGCCCAGACGACGCAATGGAATGCGGTTCGCCATGTCCTGCAATTTCAGATTCGAGCCCTGCGCGGCCGGCGCCAGCATCGGCGTGTCGGTCGCGCCCGGCAACAACGCGTTGATACGAATGTTCTTCGGTCCGAAGTCCACCGCGGCCGAGCGGGTCAACCCGATGACGGCGTGTTTCGAGGTTGAATAGGACGCCGTCAATGGCGCGGCGAAGTTGCCGAGGCCGGACGAGGTGTTGACGATGGCGCCGCCGCCCACTTTCAACATCTCGGGGATCTGGTACTTCATGCACAGCCAGATCGCTTTGAGATTCAGCCCGAGCACCATGTCCCATTCCTGCTCGGTGCAATCGACCACGTTGGTGGAGCCGCCACGATGGCCGGCGTTGTTGAAGGCGCAGTCGAGCCGGCCGAAGCGCGCGACGGTGGCGGCCACCATTTCCCGAATGTCAGCGGGCTTCAGCATGTCGGCGCGCTGAAACAGCGCCTCGCCGCCTTGTTCGCCAATGGCTTTGACGGTTTCGCGTCCGCCGGCTTCGGCGATATCCGCCACGACGACTCTGGCGCCTTCGCGTGCGAAGGCGAGGGCAGTGGCTCGACCGATGCCTGAGGCGCCGCCGGTGACCAGCGCAACTTTATCTCGAAACAACATGACAACTCCTACGGATGCGGATCAGTGACCGAGCTGCGCAAGGCTGCGCGCAGCCAGGCGCCATGCGAGTCGTTCCTCAAGCACGCCTGGCGGCGACGGCTTGACCGGCCTCCCTGCACACCGCGCTCAAGCCGCCATCGACCACCAGCAATTGGCCGGTGACGAAAGCGGCAGCTTCGCTGGCAAGAAACAAAGCGGGGCCGACCATGTCTTCGCCGGTGGGCCAGCGCCCGAGTGGCATCAACGCCGCGATCGCCTGATATTTCGCGGGATCGTCGGTGACCGCTTTGACGCGCTCCGTCGCTGTCGGGCCCGGCAGCAAGCCATTGACCCGCACGCCGCGTGAACCCCATTCGGCGGCCACGGTTTTAGTGAGGTGATTGAGCGCCGCCTTCGATGCGCCATAGGCGCTGGAGTTGGGATTGCCGTTCATGCCCAAGGTGCTGGAGACGATGATGACGCTGCCCGAGCCGCGCTCGAGCATGTGAGGCCCGGCAGCTTGCAACAGCGATACCGTGCCTTCGACATTGACGGCCTGCAGGGCGCGCCAGTCGACCAGCGGTACTTTCTCGATCGGGGCGATGACACTGCTGCCCGCGGCATTGCTGACGAGCACATCGATGTGACCAAACGTCTGCAGCGTGCGCTCGACCATCGCGCGAACACTGTCCGGACTGCTCATGTCCGTCGCGATGGCGAGTGCCTTGGTGCCAAGTTGCTCGATCTGCGCGGCCATCCGGTCGAGCTGATCCTGATTGCGGGAGCAGACGACGACGTTGGCGCCGGCGCGAGCCATGCCGAGCGCGATTGCCGCGCCGATGCCACGACCAGCGCCGGTGACGATGGCGGTTTTGCCTTTGAGACTCAGATCCACGGCGACGTTCCTCAGTTGACGGCGGCTTCGCGAACGGTGCGCGGATGCACGCGAACGTGCAGCGATTGCAGTCCGCGGAAACCGATCATCGTGCCCCAATCGAGCTGGTCGTCGAGAATGTCCATGCCGTCGAAGCGTTGGACCAGGGCCGGGAAGAATTCGGTCAGCTGCATTTTCGCGAGCAGATGGCCGATGCAATGATGCAAGCCCGGACCGAACGTCGCATTGTGCTGTTGTGAGCGTTGCAGATCGACCTGCAGCGGCTGGTCGAAGACCTTGGGATCGCGATTGGCGCTGGCGACCATCAGATACACGATCTGACCCTGCTTGAAGTCGTGGCCCCGCCAGCTGAAGTCGCTCGACACCACGCGGCCTTGGGTGGTGGACATGCCGATGACCCGCTGCAATTCCATGATCGCGTTGAGCTGTTCCTCGGGCGCGACGCCCCGCAGTTCATTCCAGAGTTTGGGATCGCGCGCCAGCGTCAGCGAGCCGAGACCGATGGTGTTGCCAGTGGTGTCGTGGCCGGCGATGAGCGACATGATGCAAGTGGCGACGATTTCTTCATCGGTCAGCTTCTCGCCGTTGACCTGCGCCGACAGCAGCGAGGAGATGAAGTCGTTGGCGGTACTGCCGCGGCGTTTCTCGATTTCGGCCATGAACGCGGCGCGCATTTCGTGAAATGCTTTCTCCGTCTCGTCGAGAATGTCCTTGGTCGTGCCGCCACCGCCGGCACCGGACAGCGTCGCCCAGGCCCAGTAGCGCAGGCGAGGAATGTAGTCGTCGGTCAATCCCATGAGTCGTACGATCACGCGCGAGGGAATCTTGCGGGCCACGGTTTCGATGAAATCGAACTCACCCTGTTTCTGTGCGTCGTCCAGCGCATCGGCGATCACCTCGCGTGCGTACGGACGGTAGAATTCCGCGACGTGACGATTGAACGCCTTCATCAGCAGCTGACGCAGGCGAGGCTGCTCCGGCGGATCGAGATTCAGCAGCATGCGGCTGAAGGTCTGCATCACGTATGGAATGCGACGCTCGCGCTCGGCGGGATCGGGCATGAACGAAAAGATGCGCGGCAGGCGATTGGCGGACAGCGGCAGCTCGCCGCGGAACGCTTCGATCACCGGCTCGTGGCCGGTGACGATCCAGGCGTTCTGTTTGTCGCTCCAGTAAATCGGCGCTTGCTCGCGCAGCTCATCGAGCTGCTCCAGCAGCTTGTTGCCCAGGTGCTTGGCCTGGCTGAAGTCGATCTGCATGCTGCTCATGACATCTCCGGAAAATCGTGCGGGCGAGGCTCAAAACAACAACACGGGCTTGATGGTCGCGCCCGACGCGGCGTCCGCGGCCGCGCTGTTGATTTGATCGAACGGATAGGTGCGAATCAGTTTGTCCACCGGGAAGCGGCCTTGCGCGTACCACTCCAGCAACTGCGGAATGAGCCGATGCGGATCGGCGTCGCCGAAAATCTCGCCGCGCAAGGTTTTGCCCTGGATCAGCGCGACCACGTCGATGGCGGCGACTCGTTGCGGACTGCCACCGAGCAGCACCAGGGTGCCGCGTTTCTTGAGCGCTTTGGCGGCCACTTCGACCACCGGCGCGAAGCCGGTGGTGTCGATGCAATAGTCGAGACCGCCGAGCTCGGTCAGTCGGGTCGCCAAATCGTCGTGGCTGGTGTTGATGACAGTAGTTGCGCCGAGTTGCTTTGCCAGCGCGAGCCGCGACTCGTGACGGTCGGCGACGATGATGTTCTGGCAGCCGCGGATGCCGGCAGTGAACATCGCTGCGAAACCCAGCGCACCCGCGCCCAGCACGGCGAATGTCGCGTTCTCGTTCCAGCGCTCCAGTCCAAGCACCGCAGCGGCGCCCGTCATGAAACCGCAGCCCATGCCGCAGGCCATTGCGAGCGGCAAGCTTCTCGGGACTTTGACCGCGTTGCGCGGCGAGGCGATGACGTGGGTGGCGAACGAAGATTGGCCGAGATAACGACCGGCGATCGCGTTGCCGTTCGCATCGATGAAATACGGCGAGCCGTCGTTACGGGCACGGCCATAGTTCAACGCGGCGTAGTGATCGCAGTACGCCGGATGACTGGACTGACAACTGTCGCAACGGCCGCAGCTTTCGAAAGTGAGTACCACCGGATCGCCCGGCGCCAGCGATTCGACTTCCGAACCGGTTTCCACGACCACGCCGGCGCCCTCGTGCCCGAGGACGAAGGGCAGGGGAATGGCGAATTGCTGATGCACGATGGCGAGATCCGTGTGGCAAATGCCGGTGCCGGTGAGCCGGACCAGAATTTCGCCGGGCCGGATGGCCGCGAGCTCCATGGGCTCGATGGCGAACGGCGCGTCTTTGGCACGGGTGATGGCCGCCTGGATCTTCAAGGGGAATGCTCTCTTATATAGGTGAGTGGCGGTCAGAGCGCGGCGTACACGCTCTTGGTCTGCAGGAAGGCCTCCAGTCCTTCGAGTCCATTCTCGCGGCCCCAGCCGGATTGTTTGTAACCGCCGAAGGCCATCGAACGATCGACCACCAGCTGACAGTTCAACCAGATGTTGCCGGCCTTGACGCGCCTGGCGAGGCGATGCGCGATGCCGATGTCGCGCGTCCAGATGGCGGCCGCCAGACCGTACTGGGTGTCATTGGCCTGGCGCACTACATCGTCGATGTCGGTGAAGGGAATCAGATTCGCGACCGGTCCGAAGATCTCTTCTCGCAGGATGCGAGCGCCCGGTCGCGGCGCCGTCAGAATCGTTGGCTCGAAGAAATAGCCCGGTCGATCCGGTCGATTTCCGCCCACGATCACTTGCGAGCCGTCGCGCACGCCTTCCGCGACCAGGCCACTGACGCGGTCGAGCTGACGCTGCGAAATCAGCGGCCCAAGATTCACGCCGGCCTCGAACCCATCGCCGACTTTCATTTGCCGCGCAATGACGGCGAGTCGAGCGGCGAGCTCGTCGTGAATTTTCTGATGCACGAAGATTCGCGAACCGGCGATGCACGCCTGGCCGGAGTTGCTGAAGATGCCGCGTGCAATGCCCGCCGCCGCCTGGTCGAGGTCCGCATCGGGAAACACCAGCACGGGCGACTTGCCGCCCAGTTCCAGCGACACCCGTTTCAAGTTGCCGGCGGCGGCGACCACGATCTTGCGACCGACGTCGGTCGAGCCGGTGAAACTGATCTTGTCGACATCGGGGTGGGCGGCGAGTGCGGCACCGGCGACATTGCCGCGACCGCAGACGATATTGATGACGCCTTCGGGCACGCCCGCTTGCATCAGGATGTCACCGAGCATCAGGGCCGAAAGCGGTGTCTCTTCCGCCGGCTTGAGAATGGCGCTGCAGCCGGCGGTGAGGGCGGTCGCGATCTTGTTGCACGCCATGGTGAACGGCACGTTCCAGGGCGTGATCAGCGCCGCGACGCCGGCGGGCTCGCGCAATGTATAAGCATGGAAGTCGCCCGGCGCCGAGATCTGCACCGTTTCGCCGCGAATCTTGGTGCACCAGCCGGAGAAATAACGAAACGTTTCGGCGCCCGTCGCGACCAGCGCACGGGCGAGCGTGATTGGCATGCCGTTGTCGCGCGTCTCGAGCTGGGCGATCTCATCCGCCTGTTGATCGATCAGCGCGGCCACCTTCTGCAGGATTTGGGCTCGCCAGTTCGGCGCGCGTGCCGTCCAGGCGCCACTTTCGAATGAGCGACGCGCGGCGCTGACGGCTCGATCGACGTCGGCGGCGCTGCTGGCCGGTGCGGAACCGATTTGCGAGCCACTCGAGGGATTGAAGCAAGCGATGGTCTCGCCGCTGGCGGCCGCTTGCCAGCGGCCTTCGATGAGATTGCGGCCGAGGCTGGCCGGCGACTCTGATGTGCTTGTCATGAACCCCCCGAAGCTGCCCCAAGCCTAGCAGCTGGTGCCGCCAGCAGCAACGAATTGCCAGAGGTAGTCACGGTATATCGTTGTAGGAGGAATCGCCAAGAATACAGTGCGGGGCCAGATCTGTCGTAATCAGTCACGATATACCGTAGACATAGACGATATACCGTCGTAGCATGCTCCCCAGGTTCCGTCGGCAGGGGGCGGCCTGGCAGCCGCGCAGCGCAGCTTCCGGGTCGATGACAACCGCGGCGGTTTGCAGCATCGACAGAGATAACGACGTGGATTTCAGATCGACCGCGACCGAGGTCGCCAGCCCCGGCGCCAACGCTTCATTACATGGACTGGTGTCGCCCCGATCGGTCGTGATCGTCGGCGCTTCGGATCGTGCCGGCAGCCTCGGCGAGCGCACGGTGTCCAACCTGCTGGATTACTCGGACTTCAAGGGCGAGGTGTATTTCATCAACCCGAACAAGCCCGAGATTCGCGGCATCAAGTGCCAGACCAATGTGCGCGATCTGCCCGTAGCGCCGGATGTCGCGGCGCTGGTCGTGCCGGCCAAATCAGTACTAGCCACCTTGCGCGATTGCGCCGAGCGCGGCGTGCGTTACAGCCTCGTGTTCAGCTCGGGATTCGCGGAGCTGGGTGAAGAAGGGCGCGCCGTCCAGGCTGAGATGGCCAAGATCGCGCGCGACAGCGGCATGCGCATCTACGGTCCGAACTCACCCGGCTTTTGCAATCTCAACCAGCGCTTCGGTCTGATGTTCTCGCCCTCGTATCGGGTCGACCAATTGCCCGGGCCGATCGGGCTGGCGACCCAGGGCGGCGGCATCGGCCGCTGTTTCCTGCAAGCGATGGAGCGTGGCATCGGTGTCGGCCTGTGGGCATCGACCGGCAACGAGGTCGATCTCACCGTCGCCGATTTCATTCGTTACATGGCGGACGCGGACGACATCAAAGTGATTGCCACTGCGATGGAAGGCATTCGCGACGGCGGTCAGCTCATTGCAGCCGCTCAATACGCGGCCGAGCGCAACAAACCCGTCATCGCATTGAAGATCGGTCGCTCCGACTACGGCGTGCAGGCGACCATGTCGCATACCGGCTCGATCTCCGGCAGCGCCGCGATCAATTCGGCCGTGTTCCGTCAGGTCGGTATCGTCGAAGTGGACGACATCGATGAGCTGATCGATACGGCCGCGCTGTTTGCACGCAGCCGTCGCTTGCCCACCGGCCGCGAGAAGCTCGCGGTGTTCGGTTTTTCCGGTGGCGCCTGTGCGCTCGCTGCCGATGGTGTCGGCGAGGGCGGGCTCACGCTCGCGAAGTTCTCCGATCAAACGCTGGATACGTTGCGCAAGGCGTTGCCCGATTACGCGGCCATTCAGAATCCAGTCGACGCCACCTCCGACATCATCACCAATCCCGAGGTGGGCCGCGCGACCTTGAACGCTGTCGCCGACGATCCCGAGGTGGATCTGATCCTGTATCCGTTCCCCTGCGACTACATGGAAATCACCAGCACTATCGCTGAGATGGTGGCCAAGGCACAGGCGCAGACCGAGGTGCCGATCGTTCCCGTGTGGCAGTCGGATCGGTTGGGCGAAGGCTTTCAACAGCTGGTCAAGGGCGGGCTGATGCCCACGCGCAGTGTGAAACAAACGGTCAAGGCGTTGCGTCGCTGGATCGATTGGGGAACCTGGCGCTCGACCTTCGAGCCGGGCTGGCAGCCCTTGCCTACCGAGGCAGCCAGCACTGCTGACAAAGTCACTCACACCGAGCCCGCCGCGAAAGCGTTGCTCGCCGCCGCTGGCGTTTCAGTACCGCAAGGCGCTGTTGCGGCGACCGCGGATGAAGCGGTGAAGATCGCTGGCAAAATGGGCTATCCCGTGGTGGCGAAGATCGTGAGCGCTGCCATCACTCACAAATCCGATGTGGGCGGCGTCGCGATCGGTCTGGCCGACGAGGCTGCGGTTCGCGAAGCCTTCGCGCGCGTGCTGACAAACTCGAAGCAGGCCGAGCCCACCGCCGCGATCGAAGGCGTGCTGATCGAAAAGATGGCGGCGTCGGGCGGCTTCGAAGCTCTGATCGGCGTGGTTCGCGATCCGGTGTTCGGGCCGGTGATCACATTCGGTCTTGGCGGTATCTACGTCGAGCTCTTCAAGGACGTGGCACGTCGCAAGTTGCCGCTCACCTCTGCATCGGCGCGCGAGCTCATCAACGAGCCGCGCTGCTCGAAGTTGCTGCAGGGTCTGCGTGGCAAGCCGGCTGCGGATACCGACGCCTTGCAGGCTATGCTGCTCGCCATCTCCGATTTCGTTACCAAACATGCGGACACGCTCGAGGAGCTCGAGCTGAATCCTGTGTGGGTGGGGCCGAAGGGTCAGGGCGTGGTGGCCCTCGATGCCGTGCTGGTGACGCGTTCGGGAGCGCAATCGTGATCAAGACTGAAATCGGCTACACGACGGTCGAAGCCATCACGGTGCGCGGCCGTGACCTGGCAACTCAGCTCATCGGCAAGATCGACTTCATCGACATGATGATGCTGGTCATCCTGGGGCGTGAGTGTCAGGGCAATGAGCGCGAGCTGATCAACACCATTCTGGTGACAGTGACCGATCACGGCCTGACGCCCAGCGCCGTCGCGGCGCGTCTCACTTATATGGGCGCGCCCGAGGCCTCGCAGGCTGCGGTTGCCGCTGGATTGCTCGGCGCCGGCAGCGTGTTTCTCGGCTCCATGGAGAACGCGGCGCTGATGTTGCGCGAGTATGCCAACCGCATCGATGCCAACGCATCCAACGAGGACTTCATCGAGCTTGCCACGCAGGTGATCGATGAACGCCGCGCGAACCGGCAGCAGTTGTTCGGGCTCGGTCACAATATCCATATCAACGGCGATCCCAGAATTCCCGCCTTGCGAGAAGTTTCGGAGCGCACCGGCTACTTCGGCAAACATTGGAAGCTGCTGCTCGCCCTCGACCAAGTGAGCCAGCAGAAACTCAAGCGGCGTCTGCCCGCCAACACCGCCGGCGCCGTCGGCGCCATGATCGCCGACGCCGATCTGCCGACACCCCTCGCGCGAGGCTTCGCGCTGGTCGGCCGTTGCGCCGGCCTGATCGGTCACATCATGGAGGAGAGCACCGCGCCCATCGGCAAGGAGCTCTGGGACGTGGTGCTTTCGCAGGATCCGCGCAATCGCTTGCCGGAACGCTCAGCCAGGAAGTGATATTCCATGTTGAATAGAGAGATCAATGAAATGCTGTCGCGCGTGGGCCCGGGCACGCCGATGGGAAACCTGTTCCGCCGCTTCTGGTTGCCGGCGCTCATGTCGAATGAGGTTCGCAGCGACAGCGCGCCGGTGCGCTTGCGCATTCTCGGCGAAGACCTGCTGAGCTTTCGCGACAGCAGCGGTCGAGTCGGTATCGTCGAAGCTTACTGTCCGCATCGGGGTGCGCCGCTGTTCTTCGGTCGTAATGAACAGTGCGGGTTGCGCTGCGCGTATCACGGCTGGAAGTTCAATGTCGACGGCGAATGCCTCGAGATCCCGAACATTTCCGAGTCCGACAAGGCCGACATGCGCCAGCGCGCTCGCATCACTTCCTATGCGACACGCGAAGCCAACGGCGTCGTGTGGGTGTACATGGGCGAGGCGAGCAAGATGCCGCCGTTTCCGAAGTTCGACTACGCCAGCGCGCCCGATGGCCAGGCGTATGCGGCTCGCTGGCTGCAGCGGACCAATTGGCTGCAAGGCCTGGAAGGGGAGATCGACAGCTCGCACATCAGCTGGCTGCATCGGGACTTCGATGCCGAGTCCTCGAAGATGAAATCGGCCGGCGCGCAGCTCGCCACCGACGCCGCGCCATTGATGGAGATTCGCGAGACGGCGACCGGCTATACCTACGGCGCGCGCCGCAATCTCAATGGTCAGTACTTCTGGCGCCAGTATCACTGGGTCGCGCCGATGTTCAGTTTCATTCCGCATGCGCCGGGCCCATTCGCATCGTTCGGCGGGCGCGCGTGGACGCCGATCGATGACAATCACGTCAACGTGTTCACGTTCGGTTATCGCAACGATCGGCCGTTCAGCAAGGAAGAGCTGGAGACTTACGAGAGCGGCGCGCTGTTTCCGCCGCGCATGAAGGCCGCGAAATTCCAGCTGCCCGACGGTTATCTCATCGACACGTTCCTGCCGGTCGCGAGCAAGGAGAACGATTACGAGATCGACCGGGAAATGCAGAAGACCGTGAATTTCACCGGCATCTGGGGCGTGCATGATCAGGACCGCGCGCTCGCGGAGAACTCGCGCAAGCTCGGCGGCGCCGATCCGGGCATTCTGGATCGCACCAAGGAGCATCTGGTCAGTGCCGATAAAGCCATCGTCACGGCACGGCGCTCGCTGCTGAAAATGGTTCGTGAGTTGCAGGAAGGCATCGAGCCGGGCTTCATCGCCGATGCCGAGGCGTTCCGGGTGCGTGCGATCAGCAAGATCTGCGATGTCGCCAGCTTCGATGCGTTCATCGAAACGTACGGTGAGGAAGCTCACGTGCGTCGCTCGCCGTCGCGCTAAGCCGGGCACGTATCGTCATGACCGCGGAGGCAGAACTGAGAATCGGCGTCATCGGGCTCGGCATGGCGGGCGCCTTGATGACGCAGGTGATCGATCAGCATCCACGGATGAAATTGGCCGGTGCCGCTGAGATCAATGCAGAGCTGCGGGCCAACTTCAGTCGGGTGCGTAGTGAGCCGGTCGTTGCGGATGTCGCCGAGTTGGTGCGGCGGAATGACATCGACGCCGTTTACATCGCCACGCCTCATCAGTTCCATCGCGAGCACGCGGTGATTGCCGCTGAGCAGGGCAAGCACGTCATCGTCGAAAAGCCCATGGCGCTCACCCTCGATGACTGCGACGCCATGATCGAGGCAGCGGAGCGCAATGGCGTGACGCTCATCGTCGGTCACACGCACAGCTTCGCGCCGGCCATCGCCAGGATGCGCGAGTTGATCGCGAGCGGTGAGATCGGCCGGCTCGCCATGCTCTCGATGCTGAACTACACCGATTTCCTGTATCGGCCGCGTCGGCCCGAAGAGCTCGATACCGCCAAGGGCGGCGGCATTCTTTTCAATCAAGTGCCGCACCAGGTCGATGTGGCGCGGTTCCTCGCCGGCAGCGAGGTGACGAGCGTGCGAGCCGTGACCTGGAAGCTCGATCCGCGCCGGCCGACAGAAGGCTGTTGTATGGCGCTGCTCAACTTTGCAAATGGTTGCTCGGCATCCGTCGTCTACAGCGGCTACGACCATTTCGACAGCGACGAATTGCATGGCTGGATCGGCGAAGGCGGTTATTTGAAGAAGCCCGCCCACGGCGCGACCCAGCGCTCCTGGGAATCGTTCGCCGACGCCGCTCAGGAAGCGCAAGAGCGTAGCCGTCGCTATGGCTACGGTGGCAGCGTGTCGCTCGCGGCGGCAACGCCGAAGCATCAACCCCATTTTGGCACGGTGATCGTGACGGGCGAGAAGGGCGATCTGCGTCAGTCGCCCGACGGCGTGTTGGTCTATTCGCGCGACGGTGTACGCGAAGTCGCATTGCCGGCCGTCACCGGTCGCCCAGGTCGAGCTGAAGTGCTCGATGAGTTGTTCGGCGCGGTGGTCGGCGGCTCGTCCGCGCCACACGACGGTCGTTTCGCGCGCGGCACTGTCGCAGCTTGTCTCGCGATTCTGCAATCCGCGCTGCAGGGTCGCGAAGTGTTTCTGGATGTTCATCGTTCCCGGGAGAGCCTGGCATGAGCCAGATGGTCATCGGCATCGGCACGTCACATAGCCCTCTGCTGGCAATGCAGCCGGAGATGTGGGTCGAGCGTGCGCGTGACGACTACAAACGCACGCGGATTCAACTGTGCGACGGACGTGTGCTCAGTTACGAGCAACTCGCCGCCGACACCGGCAATCGTTACGCCGAGCTCGCGGTCCTCGATCATTTCAAGAAACAACACGCGGCCGCACAGCAGGCGCTGGATCGGTTGGCACAGGATCTGGCGGACGCGGCGCCCGACGTTGTCATCGTGATCGGCGACGATCAGGACGAGCTGTTCAACCTGACGCACATGCCCGCGATCGCGATTTTTTACGGCGAGAAGATCGTGATGCATCCAACCGCCGAGGCGGAGGAGCATCTGCCAGCGTGGCATCAGGCCGCGCTCAAGGGGTATAGCCAGGACGCGGCTCACGTGCATCGAGGCGCGCCGGAATACTCCAAGGCGTTGATCGAAGCGCTGATCGAACGCAACGTCGACATCGGTGCGTCGTCCGAAGTGACCGATGCCAGAGCGGCTGGCTTCGGCCACGCGTACGGCTTCGTGATCGAACGTCTGTTTCAAGGTAAGCGCATTCCGGTCGTGCCGGTGCTGCTGAACACTTACTTTCCGCCAAACGTGCTCCGTCCGGCGCGGTGTGTCGAGGTCGGCCGGCTGCTGCGCGAGGCAGTGGACGCGCTGCCCGGCAATCAGCGCGTTGCCATCGTCGCCTCGGGCGGCTTGAGCCACTTCGCCACCGACGCGGACTTCGATCGCAAGGTGCTGGAGGCCCTGCGTACCGGCGACAGCGCGACGCTGCGCTCGTTGCCGCCGAGTGCATTCAAATCCGGCTCATCGGAAATTCTCAACTGGATCATGCTGGGCGGCGCGCTCGAAGGCCTGCGCAGCCAGTGGCTCGACTACCTGCCGGTGTATCGAACGCCCGCCGGCACCGGCATCGGTCTCGCCTTCGGGACCTGGCGATAGGAACTCAATCAATGATCATCGACGCTCACGCTCATATTCTCACGCCAGCCGCGGTCTTCGCGATCCGGACCATCCTGCAGGCGTCCAACGGCCAGCATTCCAAGGAGTGGTACATCAAGCGGTATCTGCCGGAGGAAGAGCTGGTCAAGACGGCGAATCGCTGTATCGCCATCATGGATCAGGTCGGCACCGACGTGCAGCTGATCTCGCCGCGGCCCTTTACGTTGATGCATTCGCATCGCGTGCCGAAAGACGTGCGCGTGTGGATCGAGCTGCAGAACGATTGCATCCACAAGACGGTACAGATGCATCCGACCCGCTTTCGCGGCATGGCCGGGTTGCCGCAGGTGTCCGGTCAGCCCATCGAGATCGTGTTCGATGAGATCGATCGTTGCGTGAACGAGCTGGGCTTCGTCGGCGTGCTGTTGAATCCGGATCCGGATGAAGGTGGCGGCGCATCGCCGCGCCTCGGCGATCCGTACTGGTACCCGCTGTGGGAGAAGCTGGTGGACATGGATCTGCCGGCGCTGATTCACAGCGCGGGCTGCTGTGGCCGCGAGACCTACGATGAGCATTTCGCCACCGAGGAAAGCATGGCGATCACTTCGGTGCTGCACTCCGAAGTGTTCGACCGCTTCCCCAAGCTGAAATTGATGATCAGTCACGGCGGCGGCTCGATTCCCTATCAGATTGGTCGCTGGCGCTCGCACTGGTTCATGGAGCAGGCCGCGCATCATCCGCACATCGCGAAGTATTTCGCCGAGCTCGAGAAGGCGGGCTGGACCAATCAGCCGCCACCGCCGCCGCCGGCCGATCTCACAACCTTCGATCAGCAGCTGCGCAAGTTGTGGTTCGACACCGACGTGCACAACAAGGCGTCCATCGAGCTGCTGCTCAAGACGGTGGGCACCGATCGTTGTCTGTTCGGCACGGAGCGGCCGGGCAGCGGCGGCGGTATCGATCTTGCGACCGGTCGCCCGATGGACGATTTCAAGTACACCATCGATCGGATCGAATTCCTGACCGAGGCGGATCGTCACGCCATCTATGAGGGCAATGCTCGTAAAGTGTTCTCGCGGCTGTCGACGCTCGATGCGCTGAGGGCGAAGGCGTGACCGGCACGGATTCGATCGAGTTCGTCGCGACCTGCGTCGAGCGGCTGCGCCGGCTCGACTGCTGCGCGGTTTCCGATGCGCTCGATCGTCTGAAACTCGGCGGCGCGGTCAGCGGCCTGCCGCAACGTTCGGGCGTCGGCAAAGTCGCGGGCCGGGTCGTCACGATGAAGCTTGGTACGGGCGAGCCGCCACCCGGACCGCCACGTCACCTCGGCTGCAATGCCATCGAAGCGGCGAGTCCGCTCGATGTCATCGTCGTCGAGCAGCGCACCGGCATCGAAGCCGGCAGCTGGGGCGGCATTCTCACCTTGGGCGCGAAGGTCCGCGGCGTTGCCGGCGTGATTTCCGATGGCGCCGTACGCGACATCGATGAAGCCATCGCTTATGGCTTGCCGATTTTTTCCCGCGCCCTCACGGCTCGCACGGCGCGTGGCCGCATCGTCGAGAAGGGCACGAATGTTCCCATCACCATCGGCGAGTTCGAGGTGCAGCCCGGTGATTACGTCATCGCGGATGGCAGCGCGGTCGTGTTTGTTCCGGCCGGCAAGGTCGGGGCCGTGCTGGACGCGGCCGAAGCTATCGCCGCGAAGGAAGCCGCCATGGCCAAGGCGCTGCTGGCCGGCGTGCCGATTTCCGAAGTGATGGGCGGCAACTACGAAAACATGCTCAAGACCTGAGCGTGGGCGCGGATCAGAGGTTGAATTCAACGTGACAGCAGAGACAGACAAGAATCGCGAGCGCGCGGCGAAGCTCGATACGGCCTCCCTCAGCGATGCCATGGATAAGCTCGGCATCAACGGTCAGTGCTACAAGATCGCACCCCGCGATTCATCGTTCCGCATGTGTGGCCGCGCCTTCACCATCCTGTATGGACCGGCCGGCACGCCCCCGGGAACGGTGGGCGATTACATCGACGATGTGCCGCCCGGCAGTGTGATCGTGCTGGACAACGGCGGGCGCGACAATGCCACCGTGTGGGGCGACATTCTCACCGAGATCGCGCATCGACGCGGGATCGCGGGAACGGTGATCGATGGCATCTGCCGCGACGTGGCCTTGAGTCTGAAGCTCCAATATCCGGTCTACTCGCGCGGTCACTGGATGCGCACCGGTAAGGATCGTGTCCAGGTCGAAGCGACCAATATTCCGGTCAACATTGGCGATGCGCGTGTGCAGCCGGGCGACCTGTTGCGTGGCGATGCCGACGGTGTGGTGGTCCTGCCGAAGGAACATGAGGACGCCATTCTCGACACTGCCGAGCAGATCGAAGCGGCGGAAAATCGCATTCGCGACGCCGTGCGTTCGGGCACGAGGCTCGATGACGCGCGCAAGGCGAATCGCTATCACCAGTTGCAGACCAAATCATGAGCGTCAAGGTGCACGGCACGCGGCTGAATCCGGAAGAGACGATTCGCCGCAAGATCACACGAGTGAGCGCGGAGCTGGTCGAGCGTGCTCGCGCGTTCGACACGGCAACGCTGCACGAGGCGGCCGGCAAGATCGGTGTCATGCCGCATGCGATCAAACCCGTCGCGCCACAGTTTCGAGTGTGCGGGCCGGCGGTGACGGTGCAATCGCCGGGCGGTGACAACCTCTGGTTGCATCGTGCGATCTATGCAGCCGAGCCGGGCGATGTGCTGGTCGTGCATGTGAGCGACAAGTTCGATCACGGCTACTGGGGAGAGATCATGTCGACGGCGGCGCAGGTGCGCGGACTCGGCGGGCTCGTCATCGACGGATGCGTGCGAGACGTGGCGCTGCTGCGTGAAATGAGTTTCCCTGTGTTCTCCCGTGGATTGTGCATTCGTGGCACGGGCAAGGATTTCGGCGCGCGCGGTTGGGTGAACTATCCCATGCTGGTTCACGGCGTCACCATTCAAGCGGGCGATCTGGTATGCGGCGATGAAGACGGCGTCGTGGTCATTCCCGCGCAGCGTGCTGCTCAAGTGCTGGATGCCGCCGCGAAGCGCGCCGATGCGGAGCGCACGATCGTCGAGCGGCTCAAAGCCGGCGAGACGACGCTGAAAATCTACGGGTGGGAGTGATCGTGAAGGCGCGCATCGTTGCCATTCGCTACGAAGCCCGAGACATTCTGTCGTTCGTGCTCGCGCCGTTGGATGTCGATGAGTTTCCGCGCGTCGATCCGGGCTCGCATGTCGATGTTCATCCTACCGGCGCGTTGATGCGCAGCTATTCGCTGTCCAATGGCGAGGGCGACGCCGGCCTGTATCGGCTGACGGTGCAGAACGATCCGAAGAGCCGCGGCGGCTCGGTGTTCATGCACCAGAATCTGCGGGCGGGTCAGGAGCTGGAGATCAGCGCGCCCAGAAACAATTTCAAGCTAGCGGAGGACAGTCCGTTCACCGTGTTCGTGGCCGGCGGCATCGGCATCACACCGTTCATACCGATGATGACGCGCTTGAACGCCTTGCGCCGGAAGTGGCGCTTGCACTACTGCGTGCGTACTCGCGACCGGGCGGCGTTCGTGAAAGAGATCGAGCGTCTCGCGGCCGTGGGCTTCGGCGATGTGCAATTCACTTTCGACGGCGAGCCCGGCGGTGCACCGCTGGATCTCGAGCAGGTGATGGCGACTCTGCCCGCCGATGCTCACATCTACTGCTGTGGCCCGATGGGCATGCTCCAGGCCTATCAGCGAGCGGCGGCGTCCTTGCCGTCCGAACGCGTGCACTTCGAGTATTTCAATACCGATGTGAAGCCGGCTTCGGAGGGCGGTTTCTCCGTGGTGTTGCAAAAGTCCGGCCGCGAGATTTTCGTCAAGAGCGGCGAGACGATCTTGAAGGCGGTGCGCGAGGCCGGCGTGGACGTGCAGTCCTCCTGTGAAGAGGGCGTCTGCGGCGCGTGCGAGACGGCCGTCATCAGCGGGCAACCGGAGCATCGGGACATGATCCTGAGCGAGCGCGAGCGGGCTGCGAACCAGACCATGATGATTTGTTGTTCGGGCTGTAAAACCGACCGGCTGGTGCTGGACCTGTAGTCGCGACGAGGGGGATGATGAGGGGGCGGATCACATCGCGATTCGGGGCGCGCTCGACGGGGCGTGAGGTGCTGGCGGGCCTGGATTTGACGGGCCGGTCGGTCATCGTGACCGGTGGCGCGGGGGGGCTGGGACTGGAAACCGTGCGTTCGCTGCTGGCAGTGGGAGCAAGTGTGATCGTCGCATCGCGCTCGGCGCCGGCGCCGGGGGCGCTCGATGGGTTCGCCAACTGGCGCCACGAGCCGCTCGACCTGGCCAGCCTGAGCTCGGTGCGCGATTTCGCCCGCCGCTGGGCGGACGCGCCGCTGAATTGCCTGATCAACAATGCCGGGGTCATGCGCTTGCCTCTGTCCTACACGGCCGAAGGATTTGAATCGCATCTTGCGATCAATCATTTCGGTCACCACTTGCTCACCCTGTTGCTGCTGCCCGGACTGCGCAGGGCGGCACCGTCCCGCGTCGTGCAACTTTCCTCCGGCGCGCATCGGCGCTGGCCGATGGATTTCGACGACCTGCATTTCCGCTCGCGGCCGTACGATCCGTCCGGCGCCTATGGCCAATCGAAGACTGCGAACGCGTTGTTTGCCGTCGAATTCTCGCGTCGTTACGGCGCTGACGGCGTGACCGCCAATGCCGTCATGCCCGGTGCCGTGCTCGACACCAGTCTCATGCGACACATGACCGCCGACGAATTCGCCGCGCTCGAACAGCAGATGAAGCCGATCCGCAAGAATCTGGCCGAAGGCGCGGCGACGACGCTGTGGGCCGCGAGCGCCACGGAGCTCAACGGTGTCGGCGGGTTGTATCTGGAGGATTGTGCCCAGGCATTGCCGGGCTCGACCGATCGGCCGGGCGGTGTGTTGCCGCACGCCTTGGATCCGGAGACGGCGGCGAGATTGTGGGAAATCTCAGCTCGCTGCGTCGGAGCAGTGGCATGACGATCGAGCGCCGCTGGCCGCCAGTCGTGCTCGATCTGGGCGTCGGTCTGTCGGCCGCGCTGGTCGCGAAACTGATGGCGGAGTTGGGTGCGAGCGTCACTCGCATCGAGCCTGAATCGGGCGATCCTTTCTACAATGTTTATCCGTCGTATCGTCTGCTGCGATCGGCAAGCGCCGTTGCGCCCGCTGGTGATCTGAATCGGCTGCTCGCGACGGCGGATGTTTGTATCGTCGGCGGGGAAGATCATCCCGAGCTGCAACGGACGTTCGACGCCGCCGACCTGTCCGCCCGTCATCCGCGATTGGTCGTGCTGGATCTCGGCGCGCACCTGAGTGCGAACACCAAAGCGGTCGACCTGCTGATTCAGGCGCGCACCGGATTGTGCTTCGAGCAATTCTCACAACGGCCGGTCTGTTTCGCGACGGCGCTGCCGACCTACGGCGCCGCGCTGCTCGGGACGCTGGGCCTGTGGACCGCGTTGTTCGAGCGCTCGCGCAGCGGTCGAGGGCAGGTCGTCAGCGCGACGATGCAACAGGGCACGGCGCTGTTCTGGTCACCGTTCTGGATGAAGGCGCAGCGGCCGGACGCCGCCTTCGACACGATCACGCCCAAGGATGTGCGACACCTCATCTTCGAATGCGCCGATGGCGACTACATTCAGTTGGTGATGGGCGTGCCGGGCGCGGTTCGCAAGCTCTATGACGTATTGGGGATCGAGGTGGCCGTCGCGGCCGACGATCGCGGTCATCCCAAGCCGAACACGCCGCTCAGCAAATATTTCGGCGACCATGAGCTCATTGCGCCCCGAGTTCGGAAATGGCGGCGCGCCGAGTTGCTGGCGGCGGTTCGTCAGGCGGGGCTCGCAGCCGAAGCGGTGCTCGCGCCTGGCGAGTGCTGGAACGACGAGCAGGTTCAGAACAACGACATCGTTCGTCGCGACCGTGCAGGTTGGCGATATGTCGGTGCGCCGATCGGGATGAAGCCGGCGAGCGAGGCTTCGCGTTCTGCCAGCGTCAAACAGGCGGGCGAGGCGCCGCGTTCGACCAGCGTCAAACAGGAGCGCGAGGCGTCGCGTGGCTCTGCGAGCGCGACAAGTGCCGCGCCGATCGGCGCTAAACAGGCGGGCGAGGCGTCGCGGACTTCTGCGAGCGCGACCAGCGCAGCGCCGCTCGATGGCATTCGGGTGCTCGATCTGGGCAACTTCGTCGCCGGGCCGTTCTCTTCACGGTTGCTCGCGAGCCTGGGGGCGGACGTCATCAAAGTCGATCCGCCTTCGGGTGCCGCGACGATCTCCGGTTACCGCACCGTCTACGCCTCGAACTGCGGCAAACGCAGTCTGTGCGTCGATATGAAGACGCCGGAAGGTCACGAAGTCCTGGCGAGGCTGTGCGCGACGGCGGATGTCGTGCATCACAATTTTCGCGTCGGTGTCGCGGAGCGTTTAGGTGTCGACAGCGCACGGCTGCGTGAGAGCAATCCGTCGCTGATCGTGTTGCATGCAACGGCCTATGGAAGCTCGGGGCCGAAAGCGACGCATCCAGGGTTCGATATGGTGACGCAGGCGCTGTGCGGCCATGAAATGCGCGCCGGCGGGGCGGCCAATCCACCTCTATGGTATCGATCGCCATTCGTCGATTTCGCGACCGGGGCGCTCGGTGCGATTGCCGTCGTCGCGGGGCTGGTGCGCCGGCAGACCACCGGTATGGCGGTCGATACCGAGGTCAGCCTGCTCAACACCGCATTGTTTCTAATGTCCGAGCTGGTCCAGGAGCCGGCCGGCGAACTGCGGGGCGTCGGATTGCTTGATCATGAGCGCACCGGATTTCATCCCGCGGAAAGTTTGTATCGGACGCGCGATGGCTGGATCGCGATCTCGGCACGCACCGATGCCATGGCGGAACGTCTCGCCGGAGTTTTGCAGTTGACGCTGCCACCCCGTTCGATATGGAGTCACAACGAGCGCGGTGCATTGGCCGAACGTATCGGGCAACTCGATGGCGACGATCTGCTGAACCGGCTGGCCAGGGCCGACGTCTGGGCGGAGCGATGTATCGCCGATGGCTGGGCCGAGCTGTGTGCGGACGATGTGGCGCGAGACAAGCAATTGATCGTCGACGTTCCGGATGGGCGCTACGGCTCCGTCAGTGGCTGCCTCGGTCCGCTGATGAATTTCTCGCGTTCGAAGATCGAGGCCTCGGCGCTGCGTGCCGCGCCGACGCTCGGTCAGCACTCCGAGCTGCTATTGGCGGAGCTTGGCTACTCGCCTGAAAACATACAGCGGCTGCGCGACAGTCGCGTCATTGCCTGAGTATACAAATGACAGATTCAACCACCGCCAGCTGGGGTTCTCCCTTCACTGAAGAAGAGGAGCTGTATCGCGAGACCGTGCGCACCTTTATCAGCCGCGAGCTCGAGCCGCGCTATCTGGAGATTCCAGCACGCGGTCCGGAGCGCAGGCAGCTGTGGCGGAAGGCGGGCGAGGCGGGAATTCTCGGCGCCTGCATCCCCGAGGAATTTGGCGGTGCCGGCGCGTCCACGCTCTGCAATGTCATTCTTTCTTATGAGCTCGGTCGGTCCGCCTCGTACGGAACGATCGGCAGTTTTGTGGCGACCGATCTGGCGACCAGCATGCTGGTCCAGGGCGGCTCGAAGGCGTTGCTGGATCGCTGGGCGCCGAAAATTCTTTCCGGTGAAGTCGTTCAATGTCTGGCGCTGACCGAGCCCAACGCAGGCAGCGATGCGACCGCGATCCGGACGACGGCGGTGCGCGAAGGCGATGAGTATGTGATCAACGGTCAGAAGACGTTCATCACCAATGCCGACATGGCCGATGTGATCTATGTGGTGGTGAAGACCGATCCAACCAAGCGGGGCCGTGGCATGAGCGTGCTGCTGGTCGAATCCGATCGGCCCGGCGTCACGCAGCGGCCGCTCAAGACCATGGGATTCCCCGCCGGCAACACCGGTGAGGTGTATCTCGAGAACGTGCGTGTGCCGGTGGGCAATCTGATTGGCGAGGAGGGCGGCGCGTTCAAGTTGCTGTCGTCGAGCCTCGACGCCGATCGTTTGCAAATCGGCGGACGCGCGCTTGCGCAGGCCGAACTCGCGCACCAGTTGACGGTCGACTACGTCAAACAGCGCAAAGCGTTCGGACACACGCTGCTCGAGTTCCAGAACACCCAGTTCAAACTCGCCGAGGCCAAGGCGGACCTCGAAGCGGGACGCGCCTTTTTCCATTCGGCCGTACGCAAGGTCCGCGCCGGCCAGTGTTCCGAGGCGGACACGGCCATGACCAAGCTGTGGCTCACGGAGATGAGTGTCCGCGTCATCGACAACTGCCTGCAGTTGTGGGGCGGCGCGGGCTTCATGGACGAGATGCCGATTTCCCGAATCTATACGTCCAACCGCGTGCTGCGCATCTACGGCGGCACGTCGGAAATTCTCAAGATGCTGATTGCCCGCTCGCTGTAAGCGAGTACGAACCGGAGACCCTCGCGCATGAGCGACTATCAAACCATCAACTACCAACGCAAGGATCGCATCGCCTACCTGATGCTGAACCGCCCGGATGCGTTGAACACCATGACCGATCAGCTCGAGGCCGAAGTGCGCCAGGCGCTGCTCGAGTTCGACCTGGACGATGACGCCTGGATTCTGATCCTGCACGGCGCCGGCAAATGTTTCTGCGCCGGTGTGGATCTGAAATCGCACGGCTCGTTCGCCTTGGCCAAGGATGCGAAGTCGCGCCACGAAGGCGAAGTCGCCGCACTCAAGAAAGGTGAGATCGGACCGGCGCAGCACCTGAAAGGAACCGGCGGTGAAGGCTGGATGGGGCGCACCATCAACTACAAACCGGTGATCGCCGCGGTTCACGGCTATGCGCTGGGCGGCGGCGCTCACATTGCCGCCGAATGCGATCTGATCGTCGCTTCCGAAGATGCGACATTCGCGATCAGCGAAACGGCCCGCGGCATGTCGGGCTCGCGCACGTGGGCGAAGATCCGCACGTTCATGCCCTCGAAGGTGGCCAACGAAATGTTGCTCACGGGCGCGCGTACGCCGGCCTCCGAGCTGTACCGTCTGGGGCTCATCAATCGACTCGTGCCGAACGGCCAGCATTTGCAGGCCGCTGAAGAGCTGGCGAAGAAAGTGCTGGAAGCGCCGCCGCTGGCCGTGCGCGACGGGGTGCGCATCAGCCGTCGCCTGTGGGTGAGCCACGCCACTCAGCTCGACCACGAAATGCAGCTGACCCGACTGGCCGAAACCGAGGATTTTGCCGAAGCGGGGCGCGCCTTCGTCGAGAAGCGTAAACCGAACTTCAAAGCGCGTTGAGGCACGCATGAGCCATCCGGTGCACAACGTCCACGTTCCGGATTGGATGGTGAGACGTGGTCGAAACATGAATCATTTCGACCGCGTCGAGCCGGCCCGGACGGCGTTGATCGTCGTGGACTTGCAGCAGGCCTACGTCGCCGAAGGGCAGCCGTTCGCGTCCGGCAGTGCGCGAGCCATCGTGCCGAATGTGAATCGGTTGTCGGCGGCGACGCGCGCGGCGGGTGGCCGAGTGTTCTTTCTTCGACAGACCTTTACGGATGAGCCGCCACAGGCGCTGCCGGAGTGGCAGCAACGAGTCAGTCCCAAAGTTCGCCTGGCTCGTGAGGCCGTGCGTGCCGGCGGAGCGGCGCACGGTTTGTATGAAGGTCTGGAGGTTCGCCCCGACGATGTAACGATCGACAAGTACCGTTACAGCGCATTCGCCCGCCATTCGTCCCGCCTGGAGGACGAGTTGCGTGCGGCGGGCACCGATACGGTCATCATCGTGGGTGCGGCCACCAATGTTTGTTGTGAGAGCACGGCGCGCGACGCGTTCATGCTGGGCTTCAGAGTGTTCTTTATTTCGGATGCGACGGCGGCGCTGACCGATGAGGAGCACAACGCCGCACTGCTGAATCTGCGGGCGGTGTTTGCCGATCTGCGTTCCACGTCGGAGATGCTGGAGCTGCTGGCGGTGACAGCGTGAGCGGTAAGCCGTTGGCGGGAGTGCACGTGCTCGACTTCAGCGAGCTGGCCCCCGGACCATTCATGACTCAGTGCCTGGTCGAGATGGGCGCGAGCGTTACCAAGATCGAACGCCCGCAAGGCGATCAGGCGCGCACCTTGCAACCGGGCGGCTTCAAGGTCCTGAACGTAGGCAAGGACTGCAGGCGAGTCGACCTGAAGGACGCGGCCACATCCGAGCAGGTGTTTCAGCTCGCTGTGGAATCGGGCATTCTGGTGGAGGGCTTCCGGCCCGGCGTCATGACCCGACTGGGGCTGGGCTACGACCGGCTGCGCGCCGCCAATCCCGCTCTCATATATGTGTCGATCACGGGTTTCGGTCAGTCGGGACCGTTTGCGGCACGCGGTGGGCACGATATCAACTACATGGCCATGGCCGGAGTCACCGCTCTGTCGGGTGGCGCAGGTCAGCCGCCGAAGGATGCGATCGGGCTGCCGATCAGCGATTTTTGCGGCTCCTTGTATGCCTTGTCCACGACTCTCGCCGCGTTGTTACAGGTACGAGCCACGGGCCAAGGGCAGCACCTGGATGTTTCAATCGTGGATTGCCTGACTCACTGGATGAATCCGCGCCTCGGACATTTTCAGCAGGCGCGGCTCGAGACATTGGAGCAGCAGCGACAGGATGTTTTCAACAAGCCCGGTTACGGCGTCTTCGCCACCGCCGATGAAACATTCGTCGCGATTGCTTCGCTCGAAGACGCGTTCTGGCAACGGTTGATCAAAGCGCTGCCCATCGCGCTCGACGGCATCGACCACTCCACGCATGCGCGGCGCTCGGAGCATGCGTTGGCGATCAATGCGCAGCTCGCGGCGGCGATTCGCAGTTTGCCAGCCGATGAGGTGATTCAGCGCTTGACCGCTGTCGACGTGCCCGTGTCGAAGATGGTCAGTCCCAGCGAGCTGCCAACGTCCGCTCATGCGGTGGCGAGAGACCTGTTCACGGCGGTGGATGGGATAAAGTACGCGCGATTTCCGGTAAAGCTCACGTAGCGGAGCACTCTTTGGATCGGGCACAGAATTTCGGGTTCATTCTGAACAACGTCTCGCGCCTGTACGTCAAGCGCTTCGAGACTCTGGCGAACCAGCTGCCGCTGACCCTGTCTCAATGCAAGGCATTGAACCATCTGGCTCGCAATCAAGGAATCAGCCAGACCCGGCTGGCCGATATCGCGGACATCGAGCCGATGACCCTGGTGCGAATCCTCGATCGCATGGAGCTGGACGGCTGGATCGAGCGACGCACGGACCCCGTCGATCGGCGGGCCCGCGCGTTGTACCTCACGTCCGACGCCACTCCGATCCTGGAACGAGTCGGCAGGGTCACGGCGCAGATCCGTGGCGAAGTGCTCGCCGGACTCAGCGCCGGCGAGCGCGATCAGTTGATGAGCCTGCTCGAACAGGTGCATCGGAACATGCTCGGAAGCTGTTCAACAACGCATCCACCATCGCCATCCCGTCGCGCTGTAACGAGATCAGCTGCGGATTGAGCAGCCACTCACGAATCAGGCCGCTGGTCGCGCATCGAAAAGTCATCGCGCAGACCGCGGGATCCAGGTCCGCGCGCAATTGCTTCAGCCGCCTGGCATGAGCGAACGTCTCTTTCATACGCTCATGGAATTGAGTCGCGCCGCGCTGTTCTCGACTCAGGATAGGGCGCGTCTCCTCGGCAAGCTCACAGTGAAGATAGGAGATCTCCACTGCATTGCGCGTGTGCTCGTTGTGAGTGAGCTCCTCGAAGACCGTGATATGAAATTGTCGCAGTGTCTGTAGCGGCTGGTCGCCGTTGCTGGAGGCGATCTGGTCGAGCTGAGTGATGAAGGGACTCTCGACGCGCTCCATCACCCCCTCGAATACTTCCAGCTTGTTGGCGAAATGCCAGTAGACCGCGCCCCGGGTGTGGCCGGCCTGCGCGGCGATGTCGTCCAGGGTGGTGCGCGCCACGCCTTTTTTCAGAAAGCACAGCTCCGCCGCGTCCAGGATGGAGGAGCGGGTCGCTTCGGCGTCTTCTTTGGTCTTGCGAGCCATGAATGTGTCGGACGTCTCGGATCGGAGCGCGATCTTAACCGCTGGCTTGATATACATACAGACGTGTATGTATAATTATTCGAACCTGAGATCAGTGGTGATTCCGTGCCCCGTCCATCCTCCCGTTTCATGGCGACCGCCGGCGTCGTGACTGTCGTTTTCGCGCTCGCCGGCTGTGCACAAGAGGCGCCGCCGCCGCCACCCGCGCCCGATGTCATCGTCGAAACCGTGCAACGGAGCGACTTGCCGCTGGCGTTCGAGTACCCGGCACGTGTGGCGGGTTCGCGTGTCGTCGAAGTGCGGGCACGGGTCAGCGGAGTGATCGTCGAGCGCAGCTATCGCGAAGGTCAGCCGGTGAAGGCGGGCGATCTCCTGTTCCGCATCGAGCCGGATAACTATCGAGCCGCGCACGAGCAGGCGGGCGCGGAAGTTCAGATGCAGCGAGCCGCGATCACGCAGGCAAGGAGTGACTACGAGCGTGCCAAGGCGCTGGTCGCGGAGGGTGCCGTCAGCAAGCGCGAATACGATCAGGCCGAAGCGGCGTTTCTCAGAGCCCAAGGTGGGTTGGCTGCAGCCGAGGCCGCGCAGAAAATTGCGCGCTTGAATCTCGACTACACCGAGGTCCGCTCGCCAGTCACTGGCGTCGCGAGTAAAGAGGCGGTCACGGTCGGCAATCTCGTGAATGGCGCGGCGACGGCTGGCGGCGACTTGCTCACCACCGTGATCCAAGCCGATCCCGCCTATGTCGAGTTCTCCATCGCCGAAGCTGAGCTGCTGCGGCTTCGCGAGCTGCTCGAGCGCAACAGCAAACAAACGCAGTATCCGGTCCGCATCGTGCGCGGCTCGAGCTGCGAAAGCACGGGCAAGCTCGACTTCGCCGATACCTTCGTGAACACCAGCACCGGCACCGTGCGTGCGCGTGCCGTGTTTCCCAACCAGAGCGGCTGTCTGGTCTCAGGTCAGTATCTGGCCATCGAGTTGAGCGGCGTACAGATCGCGGATGCATTGGCGGTGTCCAAAGCCGCCGTACTGTTTGCGCAGACCGGTCCGATGGTCTGGGTCGTCGGCAACGACAACAAGGTGAGCCCGCGACCGGTGCAGATCCAGGAGAGCTGGCGCGATCGCTGGATCGTGCAGGAAGGCGTGCAGCCGGGCGAGCGCGTGATCGTCGAAGGCTTGCTCAAGGTGCGACCCGGTGTGGAAGTCGTTGCACTGACCAAGGAGCAGGAGGCCGCGCGCAAGGCCGCCAAGGATCAGCCCGCCGCCGGCGCGGGCAAGGGCGGCTGAGATGTTTGCCGAGTTTTTTATTCGCCGGCCGATTTTCGCGACGGTATTGTCGATCGTCATCGTGATTCTGGGCCTGGGCGCGATGGCGGGCCTGCCGATCGCGCAGTATCCGGAGATCCTGCCGCCGCAGATCACGGTGAACGCGACGTACTCGGGCGCCGCCGCCAACGTGGTGGCGGAGACTGTCGCCGCGCCGATCGAGAACCAGGTCAACGGTGCGACGGGCCTGCTCTATATGAACTCCTCGAGCAGTTCCGACGGCCGCATGACGTTGACCGCGACGTTCAAGACGGGCACCGATCCGGACGAGGCGCTGGTTGAAATCAACAATCGCATCGCCGCCGCGACCCCGATGCTGCCGGAAGAAGTGCGCCGCCTCGGCGTTACGGCGCGCAAGTCGATGTCCAGCATTCTGGGTCTGGTCGCGATCCAGTCGCCCGACGGGCGATACGACGACGTCTTTCTGAACAATTACGCCTTGCTGAATATCGTAGATGAGCTGAAGCGCGTGCCCGGCGTGGGCGATGCGTTGCTGTTCGGGCTGCGCTACTACTCCATGCGCATCTGGATGGATCCCGATCGCATGCGTGCGCTCGGCATGACGCCCTCGGACATCATTCAGGCATTGCGCGACCAGAATGCGCAGCTGCCCGCGGGAAGCATCGGCGCGCCGCCGCTGACCGAGCCGGTGAACTTCACGTACACGATGACGACCAAGGGACGGTTGTACACGCCCGAGGAGTTCGGTCAGGTGGTGCTGAGGCGCGACGCCGATGGCGGCGTCGTTCGTATCAAGGATGTGGCTCGGGTCGAGCTCGCCGGACAGAACTATAACTTCACTTCGCAGTTGAACGGCAAGGCGGCGGTGCCGGTCGCCGTGTTCCTGAGTCCCGGTGCCAATGCACTCGAGGCGATGGATGCGGTCAAGCAGCGGGTTCACGAGTTGAGCGCGGCGTTTCCCGATGGCATCGAGTACAGCGTTCCCTACGACACCACCGAGTTCGTGCGCATCTCCATCAAAGAAGTGGTGAAGACCCTGTTCGAAGCCATGCTGCTGGTGTTCGCCGTCGTATTCCTGTTCCTGGGAAATTGGCGCGCGACCTTGATTCCGAGTCTCGCCGTGCCAGTCTCATTGATCGGCGCCTTCGCCGGCATGGCGATGCTCGGTTTCTCCATCAATACATTGACCTTGTTCGGCCTGGTGCTCGCCATCGGCATCGTGGTCGACGACGCCATCGTGGTGCTCGAAAACGTCGAGCGCATCATGCACGAAGAGCATTTGTCGCCGACCGACGCGACCATCAAGGCCATGCAACAGGTCACCGGGCCCGTGGTCGCGATCGTGTTGGTGCTGTGCGCGGTGTTCGTGCCCGTTGCATTCGTCGGCGGCATGAGCGGTGTGATGTATCGGCAGTTCGCGATCACCATCGCTGTGTCGGTGGCAATCTCGGGTCTGGTCGCGTTGACGCTGACGCCGGCGCTGTGCGCGCTGCTGCTGCGACCGGACGACAAGGCGCAGTGGAAGCTGCTGGATCGCTTCAATGAGTGGTTCGGCAGGCTCACGGGCCGCTACACGCAAGGGGTGGCGTATCTGCTCCGGCACACCGCGCTCACGATTTGTTTATTCATCGCCATCGGGATCGCGGCGGCGGTGCTGTTCCGGTCGGTGCCTGCGTCGCTGTTGCCGAATGAGGATCAAGGCGTCGCCATCGCCGTGACCAGCTTGCCGGACGGTGCATCGCTCAGTCGCACGCAAGCGGCGGTCAATCAATTGACCGAGTACGAGACTCGGCACCCCGATGTCGACCGGGTCGTCAGTCTGGTGGGCTACGACATGCTGACCGGTGCGCTCAAGCCGAACGCGACGACTCAGTTCGTGCGCCTGAAAGACTGGCAGGAGCGTCCGGAGCCCCATCAAAGCTCGGAGGCGATCGCGGCCCAGCTGATGGGCGAGGGCGGCGGCAAGGTGCGAGATGCGTTCGTGCTCGGTATCAATCCGCCGCCCATCCCCGGGCTGTCGACGACGGGCGGTTTCGAGCTGTACATCGAAAGCCGCGTCGGCGCCGACTATCGGAAGATCGCCGAGGTCGTCGGCAACTTCATCGCCAGGGCCAACCAGGATCCCGAGCTGCACGGCGTGACGACGATGTTCAGCGCCAACGCGCCGCAGATCCATCTGAACATCGACCGCGACAAGGCGGCGCAAATGGGCGTGAGCCTGACTCAGCTGTTCCAGGCGACGCAGGCGACCTTCGGCGCGTTCTATGTGAACGACTTCAATCGCGATGGGCGAACCTATCAAGTGCAGTTGCAGGCCGAGGGCTCGGCACGCGACGAGATCGAAGACCTGCGCAATGTTTCGGTGCGCGCCGACAGCGGCGAGCTCGTGCCGTTGAACACGCTCGTGACCATCGAACAGGGCATCGGTCCGGAACAGGTCGAACGTTTCAACAGCTTCCCGGCCATCAAGGTGCTAGGCGATCCGGCACCGGGCGTCGCACCGGGCGAGGCGATCGCGGCGATCGAACGAATCGCGGCGGAGACGTTGCCGCAGGGTTACACCGTGGCGTGGATCGGATCGGCGTATCAGCAGAACCAAGTGTCGGCGTCCTCGTCCTTGACGATGGTGGGCGGCTTGCTGTTCGTGTTCCTGATCCTGGCCGCGCAGTACGAACGCTGGTCATTGCCGATGGCAGTGATGCTGTGCATGCCGTTCGCGCTGTTCGGTGCCGCGCTGGCCGTTCTGCTGCGAGGCTTGACGAACGATCTGTATTTCCAGGTCGGGTTGATCACGCTGATCGGCCTGTCGGCGAAGAATGCGATCCTGATCGTCGAGTTCGCGGCTGAGAACGTTCACGCCGGCATGCGCGTCAAGGACGCGGCGTTGCTTGCGGCCAAGCAGCGCTTCCGTCCCATCGTGATGACCTCGCTCGCGTTCATTCTCGGCGTGGTGCCACTCGCCATCAGCGCGGGCGCCGGTGCGAATGCGCGCCACTCGATCGGCACAGGCGTGATTGGCGGCTTGTTGATGGCGACGGTGGTCGCAACGTTCTTCATCCCGTCCTTCTTTCGCTGGGTGATGCGGCGTGACGAGCGGCGTGAAACAGCTGTGTCGGCCAACGCCGTGTCGCAGGAGATCTGAAGATGCGACGAACTCTCATCGTCGTCGCGGTCGCCTCGCTGCTGGGTGCCTGTGCGCAGATGCCGGAACGCAATGTTCCGTCGGACGTCCCGGGCACGTTGCCGGATCGATTCACCAACGTCATCGCAATGCCGGATACCGGCACGTCTCCAACCTGGTGGCAAGCATTCGATGATCCGAAGCTGGCTGCGCTGGTTGAGCAGGGCCTGCAATACAACAGCGATCTCGTCGTCACTGCGGAGAGATTGCGCGAGGCTCGTGCGACGGTGCGTGCCGTCCGTTCGGCCCAACTGCCGGAGGTCAGCGCGTTCGTGGGTGGCACCCGGCAGCGAACTCTCGTCACAGGCTTGCCTGATTCGACCATTGTCGAGACGGGGGATTACGGCGTCCAGGTCAGTTATGAAGTGGATTTGTGGGGCCGGCTGGCTTCGCAAACCGAGGCTGAGCGGCAGAGATATCTGTCGCAAGGATACACATTGGCGTCGCTACGGCTGACAGTCGCGGCGGAGCTCGTGCGCGGCTACTTGCAGGCGCAGTCGCTCTCCGAAGCACGCGCCGTGCTCGAAGAAAACGTTCAAGTGTTGGATGACCAACTCCGGCTGAGTCGTCGTCGCTACGACGTCGGTGCGATCTCGGAGCTGGATCTGCAGCGCTTTCGATCCGAGCTCGAGGACTCACGGGCGCAGCTCGCCGAGACCACACAACAATTGCGCGCCGTGCAGCGGGCATTGCTGCTGCTCGCGGGTCAGTTGCCCACGGACGAGCGAGTCGCTGGAATCAACATTGAAAGCGAGGAACGTCCGCCTGCGGTATTGCCGACCGTGCCGACAGGGCTGCCGTCTGCATTGTTGAATCGCCGGCCGGATCTTCGGGCGGCGGAGGCGAATCTCGCTGCGGCCGGCGCCGATCTGAGCGCCGCTCGTCGTGCGTGGTTGCCAGCCATTGCGATCACCGGATCGGCGGGTGAGGTTTCAACGAACCTGTCGGATCTGTTCAAGGACGGCGTGAGCGTGTGGTCCGTCGCGGCCACGGTCACGCAGGCGATATTCGATGGTGGGCGGCGTAACGCTGCTATCGAGATCAGTGAAGCGCGTCGCGATCAGTTGGCGGAGTCGTATCGCGCGACGGTCCGTCAGGCGTTCGGCGAAGTGCTCGACGCCTTGGACGCGCGCACAGCGGCCGATGCTGTGTATCGGGCTCGTAGCGAGCAGTCCGATGCGCTCCGAACAGCATTGCGACTCGCGCAGCGCCGCTACGATGAAGGCTATTCCGATTATCTCGGCGTGCTCGATGCGCGGCGCAGCTTGCTCCAATCTCGATTGGCCGTGGCCGAAGCACGACGCAATGGTGGCGCCGCGTATGTGGACCTCGTGCTGGCCGTCGGCGGCGGCTGGAGCGAATCGACATGACGATCGGCATGGGGGCAGGTTGAACCAGCAAGGCGCCAGGCACACGCACCGTTCCGGCACGAACAGTTCGCGCCGTGAACAACTCCTCAACGCGGCGGCCCGACTGATTCTGGAGAAGGGCGCCGGCCATCTGACGCTGGATGCCGTCTGCGATGCGGCTCATGTGAGCAAGGGCGGCTTGCTGTATCACTTCGACAGCAAGACCGCGCTGCTCGAAGCGCTGGTGGACGATTTGACGGCGCAGTTGGAAAAGGAAGTCGACCAACAACTGCGTTCCGACGTGGTGGAAGGCATCGCAGGCGCTCGTGCCTATCTTCGAGCGATTGCTCACATGGGTGAGTTGCCGCGTGCCCAGCAGCTCTGCAAGGCATTGACGTTCATCTGCGCCGCTCACCCGGAATATGCGGATCGAATCCGCGGACGCGTGGGTGAGCGCTCCCGGCTTTGCTGGAGCAAGCAGATGTCGCTGGAAGAGCTGCATCTGTGCCTGCTCGCCGACGGCCTGTGGCTCGCGGACATCTATGGGACCTATCGGATCACATCGGAACGTCGCGTCGAGCTGCTCGAGCGGTGTGGATGCGCGGACACATGAAGCGCCGAGGCAGGAATGTAACCGGAGGTCTCTGAGGTGGACCGCTACGAGGAGATGATAACGTTCGTACGGGTGGTGGAGACTCACAGCTTCGTGGCCGCCGCCGAACTGCTCGGGATGTCGCAGTCCGGTGTGAGCAAGGCGGTGAGTCGTCTGGAGCAGAGCCTGGGCGTTCGACTCCTCAATCGGACGACGCGCCGGTTGAGTCTGACCGAGCAGGGGCATGGTTTTTATGACCGCTGCAGCGAGGCTCTACAGCATCTGACCCAGGCACAGAGCGAAGTCGAGAAGTCGCGCACTGTGGCGCGCGGCATCCTCAGCTTGAATGTGCCGAGCTCCTTGGGCTGCAAGATCATCGTTCCGGCACTGCCCCGCTTCATCGAGAAGCATCCCGAGCTTGCGGTGAAGATCGCCATGAGTGACCGTGCCCTCGACCTGGTGCAGGAAGGCATCGACGCGGTAATCCAGGTCGGCACGTTGCGCAATTCCAGTCTGGTCGCACGACGCGTAGGACATTTGCGCGGACTGACCTGCGCCTCACCAGACCTCATCGAGCGCATCGGGTGTGCACCCCGCACGCCCGCCGATCTCGAGCCCGAGCAGTGTATCGCCATGTTTCATCCGGACCGCAGACAGGCTCGGCCGTGGATCTTCCGCCGCGGCAACGAGGTCCACACCCTCGTTCCGTCCGCGCCGCTGTCCTTCAGCGACCCGGAATCGGCAGTCGCTGCAGCCGTCGGCGGTGCCGGCTTCGTCCGTACTCTGGACTTTACGGTGGAGACGCAGATCGCCGCGGGGTTGTTACAACCGGTGCTGGCAGAATGGAATGAGGGAGCAACCTGGCCAGTGTGGGTCTTGTATCCTCACCGTCAGCCTGCGGTCAAGATTCGGGCGTTCGTCGAGTTTGTGACCGGCCTGTTTGCCGATGAAGGGCTGTAACACAGGTAATCGATTATAGTCGGCACTCTTACAAGAACAGCGGTCCGTCGGCCGGGAGTGGGTTGTGTCGGCAACCAATATTGCTTGTCCAAATTGCACGCTCCTGGTGCAGGCGACGGCGTCCTCGTGGGATCAGACGATCGAATGTCCACACTGTAAGGCATCGATTCGGGTCCCCGCCTCGAGCGCGGAGAGGTCCCAGCAGGCGCCGTTCATAGCCCGCTTTTCCGAGAAGATTTCGAGTACCGCGGGGGTCGAGAAGCTGGAAGGCTTCTCGCTGCGGGACATGTTCTCGGACGTGTTCTCCAAGCATAGCGACGAGGAGATCGAGCGTTATTTCACGGTCGGTACGCCGGAGACCACGCCGTCTCTGCAAGAAGTCGATACGCGCTGGCCGAGGCCTTGGCTGTTTTTCCGTGCATTCGTCATCTCGGTGATCGTCTACCTGTGCTTCGTGCAAGCCTGGAACCAGTACGGCAACGTCAACCTCGTGCCGGGACTGATCATCGTCGGTTCGTTCGCGGTGCCGTTCGCGACCCTCGTGTTCTTCTTCGAGATGAATGCCGCGCGCAATGTCTCGTTGTATCAGGTGATCAAGCTGGTGATGCTGGGCGGCGTGCTGTCATTGATGTTTTCCCTGGTGCTGTTCCAGGTGACGGACGCCTTGCGGTTGAGCTGGCTGGGCGCGTCGGTGGCGGCACTGGCGGAGGAGCCGGGCAAATTGCTCGCGTTGATGCTGGTCGTCAACAAGCGGCGCTATCCGCACCTTCTCAACGGTCTGTTGTTCGGAGCGGCCATTGGCACCGGTTTCGCCGCGTTCGAGTCGGCCGGGTATGCGTTACGTTACGCGCTGGACGGCTACTCGATGCAGGACATCATTCTGTCGCGCGGGTTGATGGCACCGTTCGGTCACATCGTCTGGACGGCGATGTCCGCCGCGGCACTATGGCGCGTGAAGGGCGACGCCGATTTCCAGATCGGCATGTTGAACGATGCGCGCTTCAAGCGCGTCTTCCTGGTGGCAGTCGCTCTGCACATGTTGTGGAACGCGGATATCGAGTTGCCATTTCAGGCGAAGCAGTTGCTGTTGGGGGCCATCGCCTGGGTCATCGTGTTTGGCCTCATCCAGGAAGGACTCAAGCAATTGCGCAGTTACAAGACCGAACATTCGGCGTTGCCGCCGGTCGTTCTGGCCGCCGATCAGGGGCAGCTGTAGTTGCCGAACATGCCGTTGGAGCAGGGCATGGATTGGCCGCCCGAGTCGATTTTCACGCAGGTCAACCCGTTGAACTGTCCGCCGGCACCGAGGTACTTGCGCTCGCGTGCTTGAAGCTCATCGGAGTTTCCGGCGGGGGCAGGCGCGGGCTCGTAGTCCGCTGAGCGCAGATTGGTGGCCGCCTGTCTGGCGACCAGATTGCCGCGCGCCGCCGCCTTGTCGTACCAGCTGAGCGCGGTTTTCTTGTCGAGTCGCACGCCCAGGCCAAACTCGTACAAATAACCGACTTGAAACATTCCGTCGCGGTTGCCGGCCCGGGCGGCTTGCTCGGAGTAGCGCAGGGCGGCCGCATAGTCTTTCGCGCCGCCTTCGCCGATGATGGCTTGCCGGCCGGCCAGCACCATGTCTTCGACATTGCCCTTGGCGGCGGCTTGCTGGGCGAACTGTCGTGACTGCGAATATTGTCGAGTCGAACGCAGCGTCGTGGCCTGGCGAAACTCCGCCGCCCCCGGTGATCGTGCATCCTCGCGCAACTGCTCAGCGGCGACCTTCTCGCCACGGCCGGATGCTTGTTCGCGCAACTGCCGGGCACGCACGGGGTCCCGTTGCACGCCCTGACCTGTCTCATACAACTGCGCAAGATTGGTCATGGACTCTTTGTTTCCCGCCTGGACGCCGCGCTGAAACAGCTCCGCCGCTTGTTTGAAATCCTGCCGTACGCCCATGCCCATCACGTACATCATCCCGAGCTGTGACATGGCCGGGCCGTAATTCTGGGCCACCGCCTTTCGATACCAGCTCACCGCCCCCGGCATATCGGGGCCGCCGCGGGCGCCCATGGCGAGCATCATGCCAATGTGAGTCTGTGCGACCGGGTCGCCTCGCTGCGCCGGTTCGAAGAGCTGGGTCCACGCCGATGGGTAATCCTTGGCCCGGAATGCGCGCACCCCGGCATTCACATCCGCCAGCGCGGGTTGCAAGCAGCCGTAGATGACGGCCCCACAAACGATGAGGACCTTGACCGGAGCGATCCAACGCATGCGCGAGCACCGAACAGAAGGAATCGTTGCAACGAGCGTACCCGATTTCCGGGTTCATGCGTCATCGCTGCCGGCGCAGATGGCGGTGGATCTCGTTAGACGTTTGAGAGCGCAGCAAACATCACTCTTTTTTTGCCCTGGAACAGCCGTAGTTCCTGTGTCATCGTCCGGACATGCTCGATGCCCTGATGGCGCATTTCCACCGTCTCGAAAGAATCCTGCGCCGACGCGGACAGTCGCGAGAGGATGCTGAGGATTTGATCCAGGAGACCTTCCTGCGGGTCAAACAGTATCTGGATAAAGGCAATGAGATCCGCGAGCCCGAAGCCTACCAGGACGATGCGCTTTATGACGACGCCAAGGTGCGCCGGTTCTTTCCGCCTCCAGTGTTGGACCGCAGACGTGCCAGTCAGTGGACGCCGTCGGACGAGCGTTACACGCGCGCCCAGGCGGCCGCCGCGCTCGCTATTGCCCGTGCTGGCGGCGAGGTCTGCGTGGGCAGCCACGGCAACTTCGCCGGAGTGGGATTTCATTGGAATCTGCGGGCGATGCAGGAGGGCGGGTGGCAGCCGATGGAGGCGTTACGCGCGGCAACGATGTGTGGCGCCAGAGGAATGGGCCTGGCGCAGGATATTGGCAGTCTCGAGCCTGCAAAGCTGGCGGATCTGTTGGTGCTGAATGCCAATCCGCTGGAAGACCTCCGTCATTCCGCAGCCTTGCGCTATGTGATCAAGAACGGGTTCGTATATGAGGCCGACACATTGCGTATGATCTGGCCCGAAGTGCGCGAGGCACCGCGCTTCTGGTGGTAAAGCGTCCGGCGTCATTCGCGCCTTCTTTTTTTTGAAACCAGGTTTCTTTTTGCCTCGCCGGGCGCTCTAAGGCGGCAAAAGGGGCTGATGCCTGGAGACCCGTTCAATTTGGACACCAACAGCAGTCGTCAATTCGTCGTGGCTATGGAGGAGGACCACGGCCGTGCCCTGCGCCGTTTCCTCGCCGCCCGCATGCGCCACGCCAGCGCGGATGTGGGCGACCTGGTTCAGGAGGTGTTTTTGCGGCTCCTACGTATTCCCGACCATGAATCGATCCGCAACCCAAGAGCGTATCTCTACACCATCGCCAGCCATGTGCTTCATCAGTACACGCTGCGACAGGCGGCCATGGCGCAAGTGGTGGCACCGCTGGACATCGGTGCGGATATCGCAGCCTCCGCCGATGGCGATCCGGCGGCGGTCGCGCAGCTCGAAGAGCAGTTCGAGGAGATCGATCGGGGGTTGGAGCAACTCTCGCCGCGAGCCTATGCGACGCTGCTCATGTATCGCTACGAAGGAGCGACCCTCGAACAGATCGGCCAGCGCTTGGGGGTCTCGAGGGCCATGGCCAGGAAATATCTGGTGAAAGCCATGACGTACTGCCAACAGCGCTTGCAGGAAATGCAATAGGAATGCCGATGGACAAGCGGATTGCAAAACTCAGCGGCGAGCTCCTGGACGAGGCCAATGCCTGGTTCATCGATTTCAACGAGAACCAGGTCGACGCGGCCGGCCGTGAGGCGTTCAATGCCTGGCTGCGCCGTTCGCCGGAGTGTGTGCGCGCGTTCCTGCAGGTCTCGGCATTCTGGGAGGATGCCGGTGCGTACCAGAAGTGGTCGATGCTCGATACGGAGGGGCTGATCGCGCGCGCGCGGGCAGAACAGAACATCTTCCATCTAGGCACTGTGGCTCATGATCGGCCCGCCGCCGAGCCAAACGCCGGGCCTGTCGTTACGAAGCGTTCGGTCAAGCGGGTCTGGCTGGCCGCCGCTTCGGTCGTTGTCGCGGCGGGCGCGGGATTTGTCACCTGGTACTCCAGCTATGTCGCCTCCGTCTACACGACGGGAATCGGCGAGCAACGATCGATCACGCTGGAAGACGGCTCGATGGTCGAGCTGAACGCACGGTCGCGATTGCGCGTGCGTTTCACGGAAAACTCGCGCTCGGTGGATCTGGTCGAGGGGCAGGCACTCTTCACCGTCGCCAAGAACCCAGAGCGGCCGTTCGTAGTCACCACCAACGACACTCACGTGCGTGCCGTCGGCACGCGCTTCGATGTCTATCGCAAACGAGCCGGGACCGTGGTGACCGTGGTGGAAGGTCGCGTCGCGGTCAATCCCAATCAGAGACCGACGCGCGGCGGTGGCCTGGAGCAGCTGATGCTCGGGGCCGGTGAGCAAACCATCGTCTCGCCCATCGAAGTTGCGCCGCCGGCGGCGGTCGACACGTTCATCGCCACGGCGTGGACCGAAAAGAAGCTGGTGTTCGAGTCGACGCCATTGCGCGAGGTGGTCGAGGAGTTCAATCGCTACAACCGCCGGCAGCTGGTGATTCGCGATCCCGATCTGTTCGACTTCCATGTCAGTGGCGTATTTCCGTCGACCGATTCCAGTCGCGTGATCGAATTCCTGCGCCAGCGCTTCGGCGTGGTCGTGGACAGCGCAGGACAGGATATCGAGCTGTCCGGCCGCGAGCATGCCAGCCCGGCGGGGGAGCCGAAAAAAATTTTCTGACGCCGGTTTCCTTTTCGATACCGGCGCGCTCATAGCCCACGAAGCCATCGGCGAGTACGACCGGTGGCCATATGAGCCTGATCGAGGCCAGGGGGAGTCTTCATGCGCAGCGCCGTTGCCTTGGCAATAGTGTGCCTGTCGGTGGTCACTCTATCGGTAGCGGAGGAAAGCAAGGCGGTCAGAACGAATACCAGCATCCAGGCCGGCGGGCTCATGGCAGCGTTGCGCACGCTGTCGGCGGACCGCCGGATTCATATCATTTTCGTCAACGAGGATGTGAGCCGGCTGCAAACCCAGGGCGCTCGTGGCAATTTGACCGTGGATGAAGCGCTGCTGTTGCTGCTCGATGGCACCGGTCTGACGTTCCGCTATATCGATCGGGAGACGGTCAGCATCCTGCCGATCGCGGTGACCAGTGCCTCGGCCGTGCCGCGTGAGAAGACATTCACCACCCGAACCGAACCGATCTCCAACGGCACCTGGTCGACCTTCAGCATGCCGCAGGTCGAAGCCGCCAAGACCGCCAGTCCGACTGCAGCCGGTACATCGCAGACGTCCAACGGCGCCATGAGCTTGATTACCGAGGTGATCGTGACCTCGCGGCGTTTCACCGAGTCGGTGCGCGATGTGCCGATCAGCATTTCGGCGTACGACCGCAAGGCGCTGGACCTGGCCGGTGTCAAGGATTTCTCCGGCGTTGCTCAGCTCACGCCGGGTGTGACGTTCAGCAGTACCAATAATCTCATCGCGATCCGCGGCATTTCTTCGACCGCGGGTGCCGCGACGACCGGCGTCTACATCGACGACGCTCCGGTGCACATTCGCCAGTTCGGTAGCGCACCGGCGGCGGTGCTGCCGGCAGTGTTCGACCTGGAGCGCATCGAGGTGCTGCGCGGTCCGCAGGGAACGCTGTATGGCGCCGGCTCACAGGGTGGCACGGTACGCTTCATCACGCCTCAGCCCAGTCTCGATTCTTATCATATGTATGGCCGCGGCGAGGTGGCGTTCACCGAAGCGGGCTCACCGATGTACGAAGCCGGCTTCGCCGTCGGCGGGCCGATCGTTCGAGACAAGCTGGGCTTTCGTATCGGTGCGTTCAATCGCGACGAGGGCGGCTGGGTCGACTGGATCGACTACAACACGGGCCGGCTGCGCGAAGACGACGCCAACTCCGTGCAGACCAGCGTCTATCGCGCGGCGCTGACCTGGATGCCCATCGAAGGACTGTCCATCACGCCCAGCGTGTTCCATCAGGACCAGCGCACCGCCAACTCGAGCGTCATGGCGCAGTTCTGGTCGGATTTCGGCGGGCATCGCTTCAAGTATGCCAACAACATTGCGAACACCAACGAGGATCGGTTCACGCTGCCCGGCCTGAGGGTCGAGTATCGATTGGGCGACTATCAGCTGGTGTCGAACACCGCGTGGTTCGAGCGCGATGGACTGATGGTCAACGACGCCGGCATCTGGCGTCTGTCGAACCTGCAGTTCAATTTCGGCTTTCCGTTGCTGACGCGGCTGGGGCCGGACGATGCGGTGGGCGTGCCGTACTTCAACTCACCGGGCAGGTTCACCAACGATCAGCGCAACTTCACGCAGGAGTTGCGCCTGCAATCGTCGAATCCGGGCGCGCGCTTCACCTGGGTGCTGGGCCTGTACTTCAGCGACGCCGAGCAACGAAACATGGAGCAGGGCGAATCGGGCGTGAGCATGGACGGCGTGGCCGACTACGACCGCCTGTATCGACGCCTGTTCGGTCAGACGGTGTTGCAGCGTTTCGGTTTCCCATTGTTCGACGGCAAATACAGCTACGTCACCGACACCTGGGTCTGGGAGAACCAGAAAGCGGCCTTCGCGGATGCGACGTGGAAGATGACCGACCGGCTGTCGCTCAGCGCGGGCCTGCGCTATTCGGAAATGAAGTTCGAATTCGATGCCGCGCGCGCCAGCAATACGCAGGCGGGTTGGACGTATAGCGGCGGCAAGACCAAAGAGTTTCCGGTGACGCCGCGTTTCAATCTCACCTATCGCGCCACCGACGAGCTGATGATGTATGCGAACGCAGGCAAAGGCTTTCGTGGCGGCGGTGCGAACAGCGCGGCGGTTCTCGATCGTTGCGCGCAGAACATCAGGGACCTGGGACTCGGCGACGTGGCTGCCTACGATTCCGACTACGTCTGGAGCTACGACCTCGGCGCCAAGGGCAAGCTGATCGATGGACGGGTCGCCTACGACGTGAGTGCCTATGTGATCGACTGGAGCGGTATCCAGCAGTCCAACACGCTGGTGGCCTGCGGCGGCTCCTATATCGGCAACTTCGGCGAGGCGCGCGCCAAGGGCGTCGACATGATGTTGCAAGCGGTGCCGGTCCCCGATCTGCTCATCGATCTTTCGCTCGGATACATGAGCTCCGAGTACACGGCGCAGGTGATGTCGTCGGCCGAGTCGGACGCGAGTGTGCTGATCAGCGACGGCAACTCGCTGCCGAACGTGGTGCCGTTCAAGGCGGCGCTCGGAGTGACCTACAATTTTTTTGCGTTCGACAACGCCAGCTACGTGAGGGCGGCTTACGAGTACAGCAGTCGGCGCAGCGATCGGTTGCCGACCCAGGATCCGACCACCACTCAGTATCTGGCCAATCCCCCCTTCCCGTATCTGCCCGAGACGCACATGGTGCGGCTGCGGGGCGGTATGGATTTCGGCTCGTACGACGTTTCGGTGTTTGTCGACAACCTGCTGGACTCGGCGCCGCTCCTGAGCAGGACCTCGTCGACACAGAGCGACTTTTATCAGGTCTCGACGTGGCGTCCGCGCACTCTTGGCGTGACGGTCGTCTACAGATATTGAGGAAGGGGGAACCGCGTGCTCAATCCCAGTGAAGATCGGAACGAACTGCCGCCATTCGCGGCGCTCCGCGCCTTCGAAGCAGTCGGCCGGCTGTGTGGAATCCGCCGGGCCGCTCAGACGCTGCGTATCGATCACGCCGTCATCAGTCGTCACTTGCGAGCCCTCGAGGACTGGTGCGGTGTCCGCTTGCTCGATCGTGCTCGCGGCAGCACCGTGTTGACCCCGCAAGGACAGCGATATCACGCTCGCGTGGCAGCCGCGCTGGCCGAGATTGGCGATGCAGGCAAAGAGCTGCTGAGTCAGAGTACGGACCGGTCGCTGCGCATCTGGTGCGTTCCAGGATTCGCGAGCGCCTGGCTGACCGCCCGATTGCAGTTGTTCCAGGTGGCCAATCCCGAGATCGAGTTGGAATTGCGCCCTACGGACACCAGCCCCGACTTCACCCGGTACGAGGCGGACATCGACATTCGTTACGTGATCGGCAGCGAAGCGATTTCCTCGGCAACCGTCTGCGACGGCTTGCGGCGTTTCGAAATCGCGAGGCCGCCGGTGGTCGCGGTGACCAGTCCCGAGTGCCTTGCGACACTCTCGTGGATCAGTCAGCCGCAAGATCTGCTACGTGCGCCGCTGCTGCACGAGGAGAATCCTCGTCAGTGGCAGAGCTGGCTGTCCGCGCACGACGTGATCGTGCCGGATCAATTGCAGGGCCCGCGTTTGTGGCATGCACATCTCACTGTCGAGGCGTCGCGTCGCGGACAAGGCATTGCACTCGCCAATCCGTTTCTGCTCGGCGACGATCTGGAGGCCGGCAGGCTGATCGATGTCTTCGGCGGCAGGAGCAAATCCATCGCGCTCGGGTCCTATGTATTCGCTGCTCGCGCGGATCGCTGGCAGTCGTCCACGACCGTTCGATTCAGACATTGGTTGAAGCGCATGACGGCCGGCGTCTGCCCGCTGACCAACGAAGATAGTTCCGCCGAGGTGGCGTTCCTGCACCCGGCCCGCGAATGGTGACGGTTCAACACCATTCGAGATCACTTCGACAACTCCTCTTGCATCGTATTCACAGTGCACACTCCATGGCGCCGGTCCATCACCGGCGCAGGTCACGAAGACTGGAGAGTGCCGATGATGTATCTGAAAGAAGCGGCCGCGCTGGCGATACTCGGAGTGGTTGCGGCAGTACCCGCCGGCGCCGCGGAAACCGATTGGAAATATCTGGGGGGCAGCCCGCAGAGCAATCAATACAGCGCGCTCGCTCAGATCGACAGTAAAAACGTAGCGTCGCTGGGCTTGCTCTGGTACTCCGACCTGCCCATCGGCGAAGGTCTGGTCGGCAATCCATTGGTGGCGGACAACGCGGTCTATCAAGGCGGACCTTATGGCTCGGCCGTGGCGACCGACATCGTTACCGGCAAGACCCTGTGGAGTTTCGTTCCCAATCTCGGCTTGGAACGTTACAGCCTGAGGGCCGCCCATCAAGCCAGCACCAACCGCGGCCTGGGCATCGACGACGACAACGTCTATATCTCCGGCGGCTGCTCGTTGTTCGGTATCAATCGCAAGACCGGCGAGCAGCGCTGGCGCGCCGAGATCTGCGATCCATCGGGAAATTATGGATCGAACTCCGCGCCGCGCGTCGGTGCGGGCAAGGTCTTCGTCGGCATCAACAACATGCAGAGCGGCACTGGCCGCGGACATGCAATCGCGTTCGATGCGAAAACCGGCAAGGAGCTGTGGCGCTTCTATACCGTGCCGGGCGATCCCGCCAGGCCGTTCGAGAACAAACAAATGGAGTTGGCCGCCAGGACCTGGGGGGACCGCTACTGGAGCGATCTGCCTGGCGGCGGCAGCGGCAGCGTCTGGGAGGGAATGATCTACGATCCGAAGACGGATCTGCTGATCTTCGGCGCGGGCAATCCCGGCACCGACGGCCACGAGAAACAATACGTGGACAAGGAGATGCTGTTCACCAATTCGATCATCGCCGTGCAGGCGGCGAGCGGTGAGTACGTGTGGCACCGGCAGTTGACGACCGGCGATGTGTATCACCCGGGCGATGCCGTGGCTCACATGCAGCTGGCGGACCTGAAGATCCAGGGCCGTGACCGGCACGTGCTGCTGCAGGCGGCGAAGAATGGCTATTTCTATGTGCTGGATGCCGCGAGCGGCGCGGTGATCTCGACCAAGAACTACGTTCCGACCGTCAGCTACAAGCCGGTCGATCCGAAAACCGGAACCCTGCATTTCAAGGACGAGCTGCGTTTCTGGGAGCACCCGGGCAAGACCATGGTGCTGCAGCCGGGCGGTTACGGCGCTCACGCGTGGGAGCTGACTTCATACAATCCGAAGACCGGGCTGGTCTACATTCCCGCGTTCATCATGCCGTACGAGCTGGGTGGGCGGTACGCCGAGTATGGTTTCGCCGACGATGCGAAATTCAAGAACAAGGGCCTGTTGATCGCCTGGGATCCGATCGCGCAAAAGAAGCGCTGGGAGATCGAGCATCCGGTCACGATGAGCGGTGGCGTGCTCTCGACCGGCGGCAACGTCGTGTTTCAAGGAACGCCAAGCGGAGCGTTCGTGGCCTACGACGCGACTGATGGCACCAAGCTGTGGTCCTTCGATACTCACAGTGTGATTCGTGGCGGTCCAGCTACGGTCACGGTCCAGGGCAAGCAGATCGTTCTGGTTCCTTCGGGAGACGGCACGGCCATCGGCTCGGCCCGAGGTCGTCTGTCGAGAACTGATCGGGCGTACGCCGCGCCATCGAGGCTGCTCGCGTTTGCTCTGGGCGGCAATGCCGTGCTGCCGCCGACGCAGAAGGTGATTCTGAAACCGGTGCTCGAGCGTCAGCCGGCCGCGCTCGCCGACAGAGGCAAGGAGTTCTACGGCCCGAACTGCAGCCGTTGCCACGGCCAGAACGTGGTCACCTCCGGTAACGGCCGCATTCCGGATCTGAGAAACATTCGTGAGGCACGGCTGCGCCTGTTGCCACAGATCCTGCGCGACGGAATTCTGAAACCGCTGGGCATGCCGCAGTTCCCGGACATCACCGACGAGCAGATCGCAGCGGTGCGCGCTCACATCACCAACGAAGCCTGGAATGCCTATGAGAGCAAGGGCGGCGCAGGCGAGGGGGTCGAGACGCGGTAGTCGCAGACGAGGACATGACGATGGAACGGGCTCGGCTGGCGCTCAAACGTCCTGAACTGCTGCGCGAACTGGCGTTCATCGACGGCAGGTGGGTCGCCGGGCCCGCTTCTCTGGAGGTTCGCAATCCTGCGACGGGCGGGATGCTCGGTAAAGTGCCGCGCCTCGGCATGGAAGAAACATCCCAGGCTGTCGATGCGGCTCATCGTGCCTTCGTGCGCTGGCGCGGCAGCACTGCCAGAAATCGGTCGATCGTCTTGCGGCGCTGGTATGAGCTCATCGTCGAGCACGCCGAAGACCTTGCCAGATTGATGACCGCCGAGCAGGGCAAGCCGCTGTCCGAATCGCGGGCCGAGATTGCTTACGCGGCATCGTTTGTCGAATGGTTTTCCGAAGAGGCGCGGCGTGCCTACGGAGACGTCATTCCCGGGCACGAGGCCGACAAGCGGTTGACGGTGATCAAGCAGCCGGTTGGTGTCGTCGCTGCAATCACACCGTGGAATTTTCCCGCCGCGATGATCACGCGGAAAGTCGCGCCGGCGATTGCGGCGGGATGTTCCGTCGTACTCAAGCCCTCCGAGCTGACGCCGTTCTCAGCACTTGCATTGGCGCTGCTCGCCGAGGAGGCCGGCGTGCCCGCGGGTGTGCTCAACGTGGTGACGGGCGATCCTCAGCCGATCGGCGCGGCGGTGATCGCCGATTCACGCGTGCGCAAGCTGTCTTTCACGGGCTCAACTGGCGTCGGCAAGATGCTCGCGGCCCGCTGCATGAGCACGGTGAAGCGCGTTTCGCTCGAGCTGGGCGGCAACGCGCCGTTCATCGTCTTCGACGATGCCGATCTCGATGCCGCCGTCGAAGGCGCGCTGCAGTCGAAGTTTCGCAATACCGGACAGACCTGCGTCTGTACCAACCGCTTTCTGGTGCAGAGCCGGGTCTATGACGAATTCGCGCGACGGCTCGCGCAACGAGCCGCAGCGATGGTCGTCGGCGACGGCCTGGAAGGCGTGACTGATCAAGGGCCGCTCATCAACGGCGCCGCCGTCGAAAAGGTGGAGCGACACGTCGCCGATGCGCTCGGGAAGGGCGCGGTGCTGCTGACGGGAGGCACGCGCAGGCACGGCAACTTTCACGAACCGACCGTGCTGACGGAAGTGTCGCCGGAGATGCTGCTCGCCAGCGAAGAAACATTCGGCCCGGTCGCCGGGCTGATGCGCTTCGCCACCGAGCAGGAAGCGATCCGGCTCGCCAACGATACCGACGCGGGACTGGCCGCGTATGTATTCACTCGCGATGTGAGTCGTTCCTGGCGCGTCTGCGAAGCGCTGCAGGTGGGCATGGTGGGCTTGAACAGTGGCGCGGTCTCGACGGCGGTCGCGCCGTTCGGCGGCGTGAAGGAGTCGGGGCTGGGGCGCGAAGGCTCGGCGTACGGCCTCCAGGAATATCTGGACATCAAGTTGATCTGTACGGCGCTTCAGCCGCAGACGAACGATTGAAACCGTGGGGAATCGAAACATGATCGAAGAACGAATGGTCGCCACCGCGGACGCACCGCGCCTCGGCCGGGAGAACGTCACTGTCATTGCCGCCTCGTCGGTGGCCTCGGTATTCGAGTGGTTCGATTTCTTTCTCTATGGCGCGCTGGCGGTGGTCATCAGCCGCAACTTTTTCTCCGGCGTGAACGAGACGACGGCGTTCGTTCTGGCATTGCTCGCTTTCGCGGCGGGCTTCGCGGTACGGCCGTTCGGCGCGATCGTGTTCGGCTTCTTCGGCGATCTGCTCGGCCGGAAGAAGACCTTCCTGTTCACGCTGGCGCTGATGGGGCTCGCGACGTTCTGCGTCGGCCTGTTGCCGACCTACGATCAGATCGGTGCCGCCGCGCCCTGGATTCTCGTGGGTCTGCGCATGCTGCAGGGGTTGTCGGTCGGCGGCGTGTACGGCGGCGCCGCGACCTACGTCGCGGAACACGTTGAGAGCGGCCGTCGCGGTTTTTTCACGAGCTGGATTCAGATCACGGCCACCATCGGCATGGCGCTGAGCCTGGCCACGATCTTCGCGACCCGCACTCTGGTGGGCGAGGACGACTTCAATCGATGGGGCTGGCGCATTCCGTTTCTGCTGTCGATCGTGCTGCTCGGCATGACGATCTGGATTCAGATGCGACTGTCGGAAAGCCCCGTGTATCTGGAGATGAAGGCGTCGGGCAAGGCGTCGAAACAGCCGCTCACCGACGCGTTCGGCAACTGGACCAATCTGCGCCTGATCCTGATCGCGCTGTTCGGGGCCATGGTCGGTCAGGCGGTCATCTGGTACGCCGCGCAGTTCTACGTGTTCTTTTTCATGGAACGGATCCTGAAAGTGGACGCGGCGCTCACCAATCTGCTGGTGGCCGTGGCGCTGGTCATCTCCACGCCGCTGTATGTTTTCTTCGGCTGGCTGTCGGACCGGGTCGGGCGCAAGCCGGTCATTCTCGGTGCGTGCCTGCTGGCGGCGCTCACTTACTTCCCGCTGTTCAAAGCGCTGACCGCCGCCGCCAATCCGGCGATGGCGCATGCCGTGGCGACCGCGCCAGTCACGGTGTGGGCGGATAAAGAGGAGTGCACGTTTCAGTTCGATCCCATCGGCACTGCCATGTTCAGCAGCTCGTGCGACATCGCGCGCTCGTATCTGGCGCGCGCCGGCGTGAGTTATGAAACCGAGGCGGCGCCGGCCGGTTCGCTCGCTCAACTGCGAGTGGGGGCGCAAATACTGGATTCATTTCGCGGTGATGCACTCTCCAACTCGGAGCTGAGAGTCAGGCGGGCCGATTGGGAGAAGCGGGCCGCGGCGATCGTGAAAGAGTCGGGATATCCGCTCACGGCCGAGCGTGAGCAGATCAATGTGCCTCTGGTGCTGCTCATTCTGGTGGTCCTCATGAGCTTCTCCGCCATGGTGTATGGGCCGATGGCGGCGCTGCTGACCGAGCTGTTCCCGGCAAAGGTCCGCTACACCTCCATGAGTCTGCCCTATCACCTGGGGACCGGATGGTTCGGTGGCTTTCTGCCGCCGGTGGCATTCGCCATCGTCGCGGCGACAGGAAATATCTATTCCGGGCTGTGGTATCCGCTGATCGGCGCGGCGCTCACGCTGGTGGTCGGCGTGCTGTTGCTGCCAGAGACCAAGGGCAGAGATCTGCGGGCCTGAGCGGCACGGTGTTTTCTCAGCACCAATCGCGATCGCCCGGGCATCTTACGAACGTTTCATTCATGGCGATACATTCACACTCGTCTCGTCATTCCAAGTCATGCGCGATGGGGGATTAATCGAATGACTCGCAGCAAAAATTCCGGTCATGCTCGCGGTGGACGGTGGCCGCTACGCTTGGCAATACTCGGTGTCGCCGCTCCGCAGCTCGTTGCGACGGCGTATGCGCAGGATGTCCCTGCAGTGGACAATACCGAAGCAAGCAGCCGAGGTCTGATCTCGGAAGTCACGGTGACTTCGCGTCGTTTCTCCGAATCGGTGCGCGATGTGCCGATCAGTATTTCGGCCTACGACAGCAAGGCGCTGGACGTTGCTGGCGTGAAGGACTTCTCCGGTGTCGCGCAGTTCACGCCAGGTGTGACCTTCAGCAGCAGTAACAATCTGATCGCGATTCGCGGCATCTCCTCGAGCGCGGGTGCTGCGACCACGGGCGTCTATATCGACGACGCGCCGGTGCACATTCGACAGTTCGGTAGCGCGCCGGCGGCGGTGTTGCCTGCGGTGTTCGATCTGGAGCGCATCGAGGTGCTTCGAGGTCCGCAGGGAACGCTCTATGGCGCGGGTTCGCAAGGCGGCACGGTGCGCTTCATTACGCCGCAGCCCAGCCTGGATACGTTTCGCATGTACGGGCGCGGTGAAGTGGCGTTCACCGAAGGCGGTTCGCCGACGTATGAAGCGGGCTTCGCCGTGGGCGGACCGATCGTCGAGGACAAACTGGGCTTTCGCATCAGCGCGTTCAATCGCGACGAGGGCGGCTACGTCGATTGGATCGACTACAACACCGGTCGGCTGCGTGAAGAAGACGCCAACTCGGTGGGCACCAGCGTGTATCGCGCGGCCCTGACCTGGCAGCCCATCGAAGGTCTGTCCATTACGCCGAGCGTGTTTCATCAGGATCAGCGCTCCGACAATTCCAGCACGATGGCGCAGTTCTGGTCGGATTTCGGCAAGCACGAATTCAAGTACGCCAACAACATTCCCAACACCAACGAGGATCGCTTCACACTGCCGGCGCTCAAGGTGGAGTATGAGCTGGGCGATTATCAGATCGTCTCGAACAGCGCCTGGTTCCAGCGCGACGGTCTGATGGTCAACGACGCGGGCATCTGGCGTCTGTCGAACCTGCAGTTCAATTTCGGCTTCCCGCTGCTCACGCGGCTGGGTCCGAACGACTCGGCGGGCGTGCCGTACTTCAATTCGCCGGGCAAGTTCACCAACGATCAAAGCAATTTCACCCAGGAGCTGCGCCTGCAATCGGCGAATCCGAACGCGCGCGTCACCTGGGTGCTGGGTCTGTACTACAGCGACGCCGAGCAAAAGAACATGGAGGAGGGTGAGTCGGGCGTGAACACGGACGGCGTGGCCGATTACGACCGGTTGTATCAACGCCTGTTCGGTCAGACGATTCTGGAGCGCTTCGGCTTCCCGTTGTTCGAAGGCAAGTACAGCTACATCACCGACACCGTGGTATGGGAGAAACAAAAGGCCGCGTTCGCCGACGCGACCTGGAAGGTGACGGACAAGCTGTCGCTGAGCGCGGGCATTCGCTACTCGGAAGTGGAGTTCGAGTTCATCGCGGGACGAGCCAGCAATACCCAGGCGGACTGGACCTACAGCGGCGGCAAGACCAAGGAGTATCCGCTGACGCCGCGTTACAACGTCACCTATCGCGCGACCGACGATCTCATGGTCTATGCGAACGCCGGCAAAGGCTTCCGCGGTGGCGGAGCGAACAGCGCCGCGCTTCTCGATCGTTGCGCGCAGAACATCAGAGACCTGGGACTCGGCAATGTGGCCTCTTACGATTCCGACTACGTGTGGAGCTACGACGTTGGCGCGAAGGGCAAGCTGGGCGATGGCCGGATCGCCTACGACGTGGGCGCCTACACCATCGACTGGACCGGCATTCAGCAGTCCAACACGCTGGTGGCCTGCGGCGGCTCTTACATCGGCAACTTCGGCGAGGCGCGCGCCAAGGGCATCGACATGATGTTGCAGGCGGTGCCGGTCACCGATGTGCTGGTCGATCTATCGCTGGGCTACATGAACTCAGAGTACACCGCGCGGGTGATGTCGTCGGCCGGTCCGGGAGCGAGCATCCTGATCAACGACGGCAACTCGTTGCCGAACGTGGTGCCCTTCAAAGCCGCGCTCGGTGTTACTTATAACTTCTTCGCGTTGGGCAAGGACAGTTACTTCCGGGCGGCTTACGAGTACGGCAGCCGGCGCAGCGACAAGCAACCGACGCAAGATCGCACCACCACTCAATACCTCGCCAATCCGCCGTTCCCGTATCTGCCCGAAACGCACATGGTCAGGCTCAGAAGCGGCATGGACTTCGGCAGCTACGATGTTTCGATCTTCATCGACAACCTGCTGGACTCGGCGCCGCTGACCAGCCGGACCTCCTCGACTCAGAGCGATTACTACCAGGTCACCACGTGGCGGCCGCGCACCCTGGGTGTGACGTTCGTTTATCGGTACTGAGCCGGGAGCACGATCATGAAAACCAGTACCTTGGCAGGCGGCCTCGCTGCCTGCATCGTGGCGGCGCTGAGCGTGAGCCCGGCGCGGTCGGCCAGTAACGCCGGAAATGTCACTGAGGCGCGCGTTCGCGCCGATGCCGCCAGCGGCGAAAACTGGCTGATCAACGGCCGGGATTTCACCGCGCAACGCTTCAGTCCGCTGCAACAGATCACCGACCGGAATGTTTCCAAGCTGGGACTCGCCTGGTCGCTCGACATCGACAGTCCCATGGGCCTGGCGGTCGAGCCCATCGTGGTCGACGGTGTCATCTATATCGCGGCCTCGCTGGACCGCGTGTATGCGGTGGATGCGACGTCGGGCCGGTTGTTGTGGAAGGCCGATCCGAAAACCGATCTGAGCGCGATGCGTAACTCCTGGGCGGCGCGCACCAATCGCGGTGTCGCCGTGTGGGAAGGCAAGGTGTTCGTCGGCACCGGCGATTGCCGGATGATCGCGCTCGATGCGGTCTCCGGCAAGCAGATCTGGGAAGCGCCGGTGTGTGTCGATACGACGCAGACCGGTATTACCGGTGCGCCGACGGTTGGCGGTGGCAAGGTATTCATCGGCTACAACGGCTCCGACTCCGGCGTGCGAGGGTCGGTGGTCGCGTTCGATGTGAATACGGGCAAGCTCGCGTGGCGTTTCTGGAATACGCCAGGCGATCCGTCGAAGGGATACGACAACAAGGCGTTGGAGATGGCTTCCAAAACCTGGTCGGGCGACAAGTGGTGGGAGGCGGGCGGCGGTTCCGTATGGAACACGATGACCTACGATGCCGACACGGGGCTGCTGCTCTATGGCACAGCCACGCCGGGTCATGGTCCGGACTTCGCGATCCAGACGCGCGGCGATCGGCTGTTCGCTGGCTCCATCGTCGCGGTGAAAGCGGACACTGGCGAATATGTGTGGCACTACCACACCGCCAAACATGCAAAGGGCTATTCGCCGGACGCCGCGGACTATCCGGGCAATCCAGACAATCACAACATCGTGCTGGCCGATCTGACCATCAACGGCAAGAAGCGGCACGTTGCGATGACCGCGCCACGGTCGGGTGTGTTCTTCGTCTTCGATGCCAAGACCGGCGAGTTGCTGTCGCATGAGTCGATGTCCAATCGACCGAAGGATCAACTCAGCCCGCCCGCCGGGGACGGCAAGCCGCGCACGGCCACCGGCCGCAACTGGTGGCCGATGAGTTTCAATCCCGACACGGGATTGGCCTACGTCCCCGTCCACGATTTCGTCGAGGGTGGCTACGGCGGCTCGCCGGTAGGGCGCTTGTTGGCCTGGGATCCCTTGAAACAGCAGGCGCGTTGGTCGATTCCCGAGCAACTCGCGGTCAACAGCGGTGTGCTCTCCACCCATGGCAGCCTGGTGTTTCACGGCGAGGGCACCGGCACGTTCACCGCGTATGCCGCGACGGATGGACGCAAGCTGTGGTCGATCGACACGCGCTCGGCCATTCATTCCGTGCCGGTCAGTTATCAGGCCAAGGGTGAGCAATACATTTTGATGCCGGTGGGTTTCGGCGCCAGCTCACGATTGTTCGGCGCGAACAGCACCATGGCAACGCCGGAGTCGAAGCGCGGACCGGCACGCTTGCTGGCATTCAAGCTCGGCGGCAACACGCCATTTCCGCCGACCAATATCGTGGTGCCGCCGGTGCCGAAGCCGCCCGTGCAGACGGCCAATGCGGAAACCATTCGTCGCGGCGAGAAGGCGGCCGACAGGTTCCGTTGCACCAACTGTCATGGCTCGCATCTCGACGGCAGCGGCGCCTGGATTCTGGACGGAGCGATTCCCGACCTGCGTTACATGTCGAAGGATGCGCACGAGCGCTTCATCGCCATCGTGATGGCAGGCACCAATCGCAAAAAGGGAATGCCGGGCTTCTCGGACGGCGGCAAGAACTATCCGTTGGTGCAGTCGAAGATGACGCTGCAGGATGCCGAGGCCATTCATGCCTTCATCATCGACCTGCAATGGAAGACCTATGAAGCGGATCAGAAGCGGCTGGCCACTCAGGCCGGCTCCTCGAGGTAATCATGTCGATCGCAAAACATGCTGTGATGATTGTGGTGGCGGGCGTCGCGATGGTGGCGCTCGCCGAAGCTCCGGCGCCGGCGAGTGCGTCGAAGGCCGTGGTCAGATTCGCCGGCGCGGAGCTCGAGGCGCTCCTGCAGTCGCCGGCGGCCGTGACAAAGACGACGGACATCCGAACGACCACGTCCGTGCCCATGTTCAAGTCGGACGATCAGAAGTTCGCCTCGGGCGTGTTTTCCTCCACTGCCGGCTACGCCGAGTTCGATTCCTACGCGGCGGATGAGTTTTGTTACATCGTGTCCGGCGAGGCTACGCTGACGGCCGCCGATGGCACGGTGACCCGACTCAAGGCCGGCGACGCCATTACCGTTCCCAAAGGCTGGAAGGGCCGCTGGGATACTCGGGGTTATACCAAGTACTTCGTGAGCTACAGGTCCGCGCAATGAATGGACGGCCCAGAATTGGAAACGCCTGGTCGCGCGAGGAGATCGGCAAGCTGCGCGAGCTCGCTGGCAGCGGTACGTCGCTGCGATCGATGTCGAGAATCCTGAAGCGCAGCGAATCGGCGTTGAAGAACAAGGCCGGTCTGCATGGCATTTCGTTGCAGGGCTCCGGCTCGAAAGGCAACCGTTTGTCGGAAACGAATTCGAAAGTGGGCGCCTTCGGTTTATGAAGGCGCTGTGGGTGGACGGTCGCGAGGAAGGGATTTGTCCTGTTCCCGCAGTCTCGATGCGGATATGAGTGAGGTGACGGCGAGGCTCTGCCGCCAGAAATCGACCTGGGCCGCTGCAGAGCGGACGGCGAACATGGACATGTCACGGTGAGCCATGATCAACTGATGGTTCGAGTGGGCCGGCCGAAGAGAAGGACGCGGCAGGCCGGGGCATGAGTGCGTCCACGGAGCCCATCGGGCGTATATGTATCGAGGACCTGTATGCGACTTCTGTTCGTGACACTGGTTCTGATCGGTTGTCTGCGGGACGCGGATGCGAGCGATGCGCAGGAAATTCGTTTCTGTCCGGCCGATGTGGCTCGCACGTATCCTCTGGATAGTCGTGCCCGGGTTCAGAGTTTACTGCTGCCGCATATCGCCGTGATCAATCACGCCGATGCTCCATTCACCGTAAATGCGATTCACCTCGAGTTGATCAAGGGCGGCCAGCTCCTCGATACGCGCCATCTAAACGCGGCAGACGTGCAGAGGTTGGCGGGCAACAGTGCCGAAATCGAGGCATTGGCGCGCGAAGCATCGTTCATGTTCTGCGGCACTGAGCTGATCGCGCCTGGAATCAAACTTGCCGGCCCGGTGCTGCACGCGAATGAGGGGCTGGTGGTGACCAACGAAGTCTTCGCCTTCAACCGTGAGCGTGACACCCTTCGGGTACGCGTCGAAGGCACAGTGGCAGGGAAGGGCGCAGAGCTTTCGGCTACTCTGCCCGTGACCAGCAAAATCTCCAAAACCGATTGGCTCTTTCCTGTCCGCGGTGTGAGCTATGTAGGCTGGGGAGCTAGCCTCCACACCGCGCATCGCTGGGTATTGCCTGAGGCGTACGCACTCGATATCGCCCGATTGGGTGGCAGTGGCTTGACCTATCGCGGTGAAGGCACCCGGTTCTCCGACTATTACGCGTACGGCACGGAAATATACGCGGCGGCCGCTGGCAAGGTGATCGAATCCGTGAGCGATGTGTCGGAAGATGCGACCCTGCTACAGCGGCCCAATGAAACAACCGAAGCCTATTTCGCGCGCGTGCACGAGAACCAGGCCAAACTGATGGAGAGCCAGAATGGGCCCATGGGCAACCACGTGATCATCGATCATGGCAATCACGAGTACTCCCTGTATGCCCATATGCAACCGGGGAGCGTACGCGTTCGCGCCGGAGAGAGCGTCGCGGCAGGTGCGTTGCTGGGCCGACTGGGTTCGTCGGGTAATTCGACTGAGCCGCATCTGCACTTTCAGTTGTGTGCCGGATCGAGCGCGCTTCAATGCAATGGCATGCCCGTCAGTTTCAGCAATATCCGAGTGCTATGGGCTGAGAGGGACCGTGCTTTGCAAAGCGGCGACATCGTCATTGCAAAATGAGTGAATCGCCGCGGCAGCCTGCATCAACCTTCTTTCGGCAACCGCGGCAATTTCCAGCTTGCATACAGCGTCGGCAAACATCCAAACAAGGTGACATTCAGGATGAAGGCCGATGCCGCGACCACCAGGCTGCGTGGGGCTTGCCAGTTCTGCCAATGAGACAGGATCACCAGGACGGGTTGGCCGAGGCAATTGAGAAAGGCGAGCAGCCCGAAGCAAAACAGGAGGGAGTCCTTCCGCAGCGCCGCCTCGCGCTCATCATCTTCGAGCGAAGGTTTTCCCAAGGGCCCGCTAGGATGGATAGCCAGCGCGGTGCCCACGATGGAAGCCATGAGCCCGGCGAGGATGCTGATGCCGGCGCCCGGGGAGAGCCGGTCCAGCACTGGCGGCCAGGTCAAGGAAAAAATGAACAGGGCGCACGAGAATGCGATCGGCCAGATCGGGCCCCAGCGTAATGGTTGATGGTTGTAATCCATCGATGGCGCATCGGACATCTGATCGGCGACCCGGGCGGGGATTCCTGTCCAGCGCAGAGCGTTGTCCAGCCTCGACAGAACGGTTTCGCGGACGGTCTTCATTCATCTTCTCCTGCGCGCTTGAGCGTCGTAGCGATCGATTCGAAGTGCTCGAGGGAGAAGAGCATCTCGACAGCCACCCCAAAATGACGCGCGATTTTCAGGGCGAGCTCCAGGCTGGGTTGGTAGTCACCGCGTTCGAGATAACCAATGGTCTGATTGTTCACCCCGACCGCTTCGGCCAATTGCCGCCGAGACAGGCCCCGCTCTGCGCGAAAAACAGCGATTCTGTTGTATAAGCTCAAGTAGATGACCGAATTACGCGGTGGATCGTTTCGATTACACAACAAATCATTGCTAGAAGTCAACGTGCTTGTGTATCGGCGGTGGTATGGAGCGCCAGGAACCCACAGGCGGCTCAGTGGAATGCTCCGAGGAGAGGATTTGCTCTGTTCCTGCAGTCCAAGTACGAGTGCGGATCAGGTAGCTTGTCGGCGGTGAAGTGCGTGTCACGAGTCTTCTGGACGAGCAACATGGAACTCCTATTCCGCGAAGCGCTGCCATCCGACATCGAGGCGCTATTCTCGGTTCCTGGCACTCGTGTGTCGTTACGAAATATTCGGCACGGACTTGCGGCTGTCCGTGGGGACTCGAATCAAGCACCCAGAACTGCAATCCACCTTGCGGGTCGCCGACGAGTCCGGCCCATACGTCTGAATCCTCGCCGCGCTCCTGAAATGCAACGAGGAACGGAGTCTTCTTGTCGATGCTCTCGACAGCACACGAGATTGCGTCCGTTCGGTCGTGACCTCTGGGACCAAGCCACACACTGTAGTGTCCAAGGAAGCAAAGCGATCGCGTTCACGCTCCGGCGCCTCGCGCATTTCTGATTCGGACGGGTGAGTTGCATATCCACTGGCGAGCATCACTCCGAGCGCGCTCAGTGTCCCCGCGAGCAGCGCCGCGACGATTCCGAGTCTGGCAAGATATTCCGTGTAGACGAGGTCATGACTGCTCGTGTCCAGCGCATCAGAACGCGGGCCACTGCGAGCGCTGAGCTTTCGGCATTTGATGACCCGGCAGCCAAGTCTCAAGGCGTACGCCCACGGCTGGCGCTGGAGGTGGTGCGAGCTTTGGGGAGTCATGCTGTCGGGGCGACATGGGGCACTCTACTGGCTAACAGTTGAGCGCCGTGAGGTGGCGCTGGATCGTCTGATTTCGGGCACAAGCGGGACGCCTGGCGATCCAAGTCGAGACTGAGAAAAGGAGCACAGCCGCATCGCGTGCTGATCGCGTACCTTTGTGTTCGAGCCTCCCGCATTTCAAAGCAGTCTGCGATCTGCTGCCAGGATTGCCGGTCGTTATTGCATCGGCAGAAACGAGTGCTGCGGCCGTGGAGCGACGGAACAACATATCGAGGATTCGCACGGATGCACAAGGTCGCACGTTTTTGCGCCCTGCTCCTGGTCAGTCATCTGAGCTCAGCTGCGAACGCGGCATGCACTGATTTCAGTCGCCCGGTTTGCCGACTCGAAGCGCTGCTTGAAACGGATGGCGATCTCAACGCGGTGTACTCGAAGGTGCTCGGCACGCGCAGCGAAAGCGAGCGCGGCGAGGTACGCGCGGGTCAACGCAAATGGCTGAGAAGCCGCGATCAAACTTGCGAGCTTGGCAACCTCAGCCAGCGTGGCGACTGGATGAAGGTTCTGTCGAGCGACCCGGACAAGTTCAACTGCGTATATGCGACAACGCGGGCGCGCCTGGATGAGTTGCGCAAATTGCCTACCGGTACGCTCGATGATCTGGCGGAGCTGACTGATCGTCGCGAGACAACCTTCCCCGTGTCACATTCTTCGGGCAAGTGGTACGCGGAGATCAGTTTCCTGGCGAAGGGCAACGATCAGGCAGACAAGGAGTACGTGCAGGTAGCCGTGACCGATGGAGAATCCCTCGCGGGTACTCAGGTCATGCAAGCCGAGATGAGGCGGCTCGCTGACGCAAACGGCGAATACGTGGTCAGCCTCGCGATCGACCTCGACAACCGGGTGGTGTACTGGGGCGAGAATGGCCAATGGAGAGGCGGGGAGCCGGGCAGCGTCAACGGCATCAAGCTGAACCCCGGGAAACGCTACTCCATTCGTGTGATTTCGGGGCGCCGCTCCATCACCCGAGATCTTCACCTGGGCTTTCTCCGCATCAATACCGGACGTGATGCGTTTCGCTACCAGACACCAGCCGCCTACCAAGCGTTCTATGTGCCACCCTCAAATGCTGAAGAGAAGCCGCCCGTCGAGTGGATCGTCCCGTACTACCAGCGCACGGCGGGCGAAACGTTGCCTATATGGGCTGAGCGCTACTGGGTTTGGCTGATGTCGCATTCCCGCGAGCGCAACCCGACACAGGACATTACAGGTGATCTGTGCGGTGCCAATCAGAACGGTCCGGTTTGGTTCCTTGCCGGCGGCGACGCGAAGGCGCGAATCAATCGTCGCTGCACGGTCCCACAAGGGAAGTACATTCTCTTGCCGGCTTTTGCGCAGTTGATGACATCGAGGCTGGATGCGCCCGTGCCAATATCGTGTACGCAATTTGAGTCGCAAGCACTGGCGGCAAACGGGTCCGGGGCCATCCAAGCGGACTTCATCGTGCTCGACGGGCAGCGCTTCGATGCGCTCTATGACTACCGACCGTACACGCCGCAATGCGTGACCATTCGGGGTGGTCGGGGTGAGACGGTCGTCAAGGATGCAATCTTCTATGGCACGTGGGTGATGCTTCAGCCCCTGCCGCCGGGCGACCACACAATCAGCTTCGGCGGTGAATTGCCCGCACTCAACACCTACCGGAATGTGACGTACAAGATTCACATCGAGTAGCCCGGCGTTCGGTGCAACAAGAGTGTCTGGACCTTTTGATACCTGCTGGACTCACGATGAAAATGAAAGCTACCGCGGAGCATCGACGCCCATTCTTGACATACAGCTGATTTGAGCGGAGCGGCCTCTCTGCGAAGGGGTCAGCGCATGAGCGGGCGGCAACCCCCATTCAATCTGTCGACAACTCCGTTGTCGCTGTGAGCGGGCCCGCCGTTCGCAAGGTCTCAGCTTCAGACTCGATGTGTCCCAACCTGATGAGGCCCCTGGAGTAGCTGAAGTCACGGTAAAAAATGGCCAGATTGCCCCATGGCGCGTAGTACGCGATATCGCCGATCGCGGGATCGCTGCCCGCCGGGGCCTCAGCCGTCGACAACCTTCGTGGTAGGTCGCTGACCTTCTCCGTTTGCGAGTAATCATTCAGCTGTAGGGTCAAGGGCAACAGCGCCGCAAAGTCTCTGGCTGTTGCATTGTTCTCCAGCGTGGCATTCAGCGTCGTGTCACCGATGACGATGCGGATTTTCATTTGATTCACCTGTGGGTCAGAGCATTCCCGCAGCGGTGCATCCTTGCCCGCGCACGATTCCTCTGCGAGCGTGAGAGGGCTGGCGAGCAGGATCGGCACAACCAGGATGGCGCGGAGCCAGTACATTGCGTCGGTAGGTGGCACGACGATCGGGGCGCGTCGTTCTTCGAAGCACGTGGTGCGGTACCTCTGGGTTGGACTATCGCCACTCATGGCCGCAGCAGCACTTTGATGGCACTGCGTTCGTCCATGGCGCGATAAGCTTCGGCGACCTGTGCCAGCGGGAGCGTCAGGTCAAAGACCTTGCCCGGATCGATCTTGTTACTCGTGATCAGATCGATGAGGTGCGGCAGAAACCGACGTACCGGCGCAGGGCCACCATGCAGGTGTATCTCTGCGAAGAAAAGATCCTGGCCCGGAATATTTGCTCCATCGTGGAGTAGATGGCGGGTAAATTGCGATGGCTCACCCCGGAAGTACTCGGCCGTTCCATGTCCGGGTAGGAGGTTTGTGTGAAACCCCTGCGCTCATTCATCGAGCTGGTTCGTGAGCTGAAGCCGTTGGAGCTCTGAGCGGCGATTGAACGTCCGATATCGTTTGCCATCCCCACCGAGGCGGTCGCTCGGGCAAGAACGGAGCAGCCTCGGAACGGATTGCAGCGATCATCGAAATGAAACGGCTAGATCCTCGCCTGGCTGTTGGCGTATCCGACGTGATCTTAGAAGGAGCGATTCCTGTTAATTAGCTCCCGCCTGCCGCCGCATTCTTGGGCTTAGCTTAATCTGGCGATATGCGAATCTGCCGCGCCAACGCGCTCTTCGATCACGCCAGATCGAAGCGATCTAGATTCATGACTTTGTTCCAGGCCGCCACGAAATCTCCGACGAATTTCTCCTGCGCGTCTGAGCTGCCGTAGACCTCGGCCAGCGCTCGCAACTGAGAGTTCGAACCGAACACCAGATCGATGCGGGTGGCGGTCCATTTCACTTCGCCGGTCTTACGATCGCGCCCTTCGAACTCCTCCTTGGTATCCGACGTGGCCAGCCACTGCGTCCCCATGTCCAGCAAATTGACGAAGAAATCATTGGTCAGCGCATCCGGTCGCTTCGTGAGGACGCCATGCTTCGACTGCCCGACGTTGGTGTCGAGCACACGCAGTCCGCCGATCAGCACCGTCATCTCCGGGGCTGTCAGTGTCAGCAGCTGCGCCTTGTCGATGAGCAGCGCCTCGGCGGGCACTGAGTACCTCGCTTTCTGGTAGTTCCGAAATCCGTCGGCGATCGGCTCGAGCACAGCGAACGATTCCACATCTGTCTGTTCCTGCGAGGCGTCCATGCGTCCCGGAGAGAAGGGGACCACTAAGTTGACGCCGGCATTCTTCGCGGCCTGCTCGACACCCGCGCATCCGGCAAGCACGATGAGGTCCGCAAGCGACACCTTCTTTCCGTTCGGTGCTGACCGGTTGAAGTCGGACTGAATGCTCTCGAACACCTGCAGCACTTCGTTGAGCTGACGCGGCTCATTCACCTGCCAATCCTTCTGCGGTGCGAGGCGAATGCGCGCGCCGTTGGCGCCGCCACGTTTGTCCGATCCGCGGAAGGTGGACGCGGAAGCCCAGGCCGTCGACACGAGTCTGGAAATAGGCAGTCGGGAGGCCAGCACCTTGGCCTTGAGCGACGCAATGTCGTTGTCGTCGATGAGAGGATGGTCGACCTGAGGAACCGGATCCTGCCATATAAGCTTTTCGCTCGGCACTTCCGGACCGAGATAACGCGCGCGCGGCCCCATGTCACGATGCGTGAGCTTGAACCAGGCGCGGGCGAACGCGTCGGCGAACTGATCCGGATTTTCCATGAAGCGACGCGAAATCTTCTCGTATGCCGGATCGAAGCGCAGCGCCAGATCGGTGGTCAGCATCGTCGGTATCAATTTCTTCGACGGATCGAACGCGTGCGGAATCGTCGCACCCGCCCCCTTGGCCACCCACTGGTGTGCGCCGGCCGGGCTCCTCGTCAGCTCCCACTCGTAGCCAAACAGATTCCAGAAGAAGTTATTGCTCCACTTCGTGGGTGTCGTGGTCCAGGTGACTTCCAGGCCGCTGGTGATGGTGTCGGCGCCTTTGCCGGCGCCGAACTTGTTCGACCAGCCAAGACCTTGCGATTCGAGACCGGCAGCTTCAGGCTCGACGCCTACGTTGGTCGCTGCAGCGGCGCCATGAGTCTTGCCGAAGGTGTGGCCGCCGGCGATCAGCGCAACGGTTTCCTCGTCGTTCATCGCCATGCGTCCGAAGGTGTCGCGGATGTCGCGCGCCGCGGCGATGGGATCGGGATTCCCATCCGGGCCTTCCGGGTTCACATAGATCAATCCCATCTGGACTGCCGCGAGCGGATTTTCCAACTTGCGCGTGTGTATGTCGCCGTCGGCAGTGTCGTCGGAGGGCAGCACGGCGCCGGGTTTCTCCACGCCTCCGGAACCGTGCGCATAGCGCTCGTCGCCGCCCAGCCACTTGGTTTCTCGACCCCAGTACACGTCTTGATCGGGCTCCCACACATCCTCGCGACCGCCGCCGAAGCCGAAGGTCTTGAAGCCCATGGTCTCGAGCGCGACGTTGCCGGTGAGGATCATCAGGTCGGCCCAGGAAATCTTGCGGCCGTACTTTTGCTTGATCGGCCACAGCAGGCGTCGAGCCTTGTCGAGGCTGACGTTGTCCGGCCAACTATTCAGCGGCGCGAAGCGTTGCTGGCCTCGACCGCCGCCTCCGCGGCCGTCACCGATGCGGTAAGTACCCGCACTGTGCCACGCCATGCGAACGAATAACGGCCCATAGTGCCCGAAGTCCGCAGGCCACCAGTCCTGCGAATCGGTCATCAGCGCGGCGAGATCCTTCTTCAGTGCCGCGAAATCGAGGCTCTCGAATTCCTTCGCATAGTCGAAGTCCTCCCCCATCGGGTTGGATGTCGAGGAATGCTGATGCAGAAGCTCCAGTCGCAATTGGTTGGGCCACCAGTCGCGATTCGACGTCCCGCTGCCGGAACTGCGGTGGACAGGACATTTGGGCTCGGCCGACATGGTTAGTCTCCAGAAATGAACGATCGGAGTGACGCTACGTGCGGCAGCGACGCGAGTAAAGTCGATTGCCTAGATGAGTTCGATAGGTACGCTCAATCGAATACAGGCCGTCAGATGTCGCGTCCGCGACGGATGCGCTTCACAGCTCATTGAAGCCTTGCATCGATGATCTCTGATAGCTACACGGCCAACTACGCTGAGGCTACGTGGAATCCTTAACTTCGCGCGAGCTGTTTGACCGAGCTGCTGTTCCCGCTAGTTGACTCATAGGTCCACCGAATTTTTATCACCCAAAGATCCTTGTCCGATGCGAGGACGGGACGGCCGTTCGAGTGGATTTAAGGTGCATCCGGTGCTCTTGCGGGGCGGCGATGCGGTCCTCGAGCGGTGGATACTATGGGATTGGCGTCTGCGGACGCTGATCGGCTTCCAGTATCGTGCTGCCGCTCCGCGGCAGCACGAAGCAAATTCTAACGCGCTCGCCCTGGGCGGGCTCTGCCCAAATGCTGCCGCCATGTGCTTCGACGATGGAGCGGCAGATTGCCAGGCCCAATCCCGCGCCGGAGCGATCGACGCTCGCGGCCTGCCAGAACCGTTGGAACATCGCTTCAAGCTGCTCAGCGGGCAGCGGCTCTCCGCTGTTCGCCACCGAAAAACGGATGCCTCCAGAGACACTATCAGCACACATGAGGATGCGCCCCGGCCGTGGGGTGTATTTTCGTGCGTTATCCAACAGGTTGGCGAGGACCCGCAGTATGCGCTCGACGTCGACTTTCAGTACTGGCAGATCAGCACCTGCACGGACTTCGAGCGTTAAATCTGTTTCCTCGAGCAGCGCTCGTGCGGCCTCTGCTGCTTTGATCGCCAGCTCCGTCGGGGCGACAGGCTCCAGCTTCAACATCGGGCGCCCGTGCTGAATCATGGTGACGGCGAGCAGGTCTTCCACCAGACCCGACATTCTCAGGGCTGTGGTGCGCAGCGCGTCGGTCAGCTCGCGTGTGGTTACTTCGGCGTGCAGGGGGTTGCGTGTGACTTTGTCGATTGTAGCGGCGGTCGCCAAGATGGCGGCGATCGGATTGCGCAAGTCGTGCGTGACGACTGCAAGAATGTCCTCACGATCGCGCACGGCTGCACGCAACTGCTCCTGAGTATGCTGCAGGAAGGTAATGTCCTCGTTGACAGCGATCGCGCCTATGACGTCTCCTTTCTCGGTGCGGATCGGGGCCGCCCAGTTGATGACCGTCTTGAATGAGCCGTCGAAGCATTGAATGCGGAGCAGTTCGCTCCGCGAAGTCTGGCCACTACGGATGGCGCGAGCGATGCCCCAGTCCTCGGGCTTCAGCGCCTCGCCAGTATCGAGCCACCACCCCTTGTACTCGCCGAAACGCTCGGGCCCGACGTAGCGCGTTCCTTGCCAGATGCGATCTCCGGCTGGATTGGTCAACGTGATCGTTCCCTTGCGGTCGGCGATCCATAGACCCACAGGCAGCAACTCGAAGACCGTTCTGAGCAGGTGCTCGTTCGCGCGCAACTTTTCTTGCGCGTCGACGAGCGCTGTAATGTCTTCGTTCACGACGATGGCGCCGCAGACTTCTCCCTGTTCGTCGCGCAGCGGTGCCGCGGAATTAATGATCGTCTTGAAGGTTCCGTCGAAGCACTGAATCCGAATCAGCTCGCCGATGGAAGTTTCCCCTTTCTGCAATGCCCGCGCGAGCGCCCATTCCTCGGCGGCGATCGGTTTGCCGCTTTCGAGCCACCATCCTTTGTACTGCTCGAACTCTTCGACCGGGACGTAGCGAGCGCCACACCAGATGCGCTCTCCGGCAGGATTGTTGTCGACGATGCGCCCGGTTCGGTCCGCGATCCACACGCCGACGGGTAGCAGATCGAACACGGCTCGATGCAAACGTTGGCTGTCACGAATGACTTTTGCTTGCTGCAATAGCGCCTCGCGTTCCGATTCGTTCACCCTGCGCGCGGAGATGTCACGCACTATGGAATGCCATTGACCGTCAGGGAGAATCTTTGCGCTCATTTCAACCGCAAGCCAAGAACCATCCTTGCGTCGCAATGACCACTCGGCAACGTGAGTTGTACCGCGCGACATGAGCGCCTTGGCCTTCCGCAGGCGTTCGACATCGTCCGCGGTAAGCAGATCGACCATCGTCTTGCCTGTCATCTCTTCGCGCGAGAATCCGAGCATCCGGCAGCCCGCTTCGTTGACGAAGGTGTAACAACCTTCCGAGTCTGCGATAAAGATTCCGTCCGGCGCATGCTCGAGCAGCGCGAGCAGTTCCACCGAGCTCCGCGGACATGTCTCCGGCGCAGTAGAAGCACCGGTCACGTCAGCGTCCTCTTTGTCGATGTGCGCGTAGAACCATGCTTGTGGTGCCATTCCACAGCGAAAGGTTTCCGTAGCAAGTGCGATGTATGCATAAACCGGTGCTCCATTGACGTGCATCGGCCGCTCCCGCCGTCTATACAGGCATATTGTTCGCTACTCGGCGCACGTCTACCCGTGGATCCACTCCCCGGGTTTCGGCCGCGCAAGCACCCCCGCAGGTGATCGCGGTGAACTCCTGTGTGTTGATCGATGCATCTTTGCCGGGATATGTACATCGTCGCGATCCTTCGGCACCACTCTTGATTGGATGGAGCGAACTACGGGCGGCTGTTTCGATCGAGTCGGCGAGGTCAACCTTCGCGACCTGGACCGCCCAGCGTATCGCTCGCAGTGGATTGCTTGACGCGTGGTCGACGTTGACCGGTTACGACCAAAGCCGATGTCAGATGCACCTGGCGTATGAGATATCACATCGTATTGGAAAGAGGCGCACTGCTACCGATGAGAAGCGGTTCGATTCCGGATCCAACGATCGAGCGACGCGAGATCCATCCTTTCGCCATTAAGCCTCGTTCCGGCGGATCACGTCGACAATGTTTTCCAGAAACGCCGCCACAGAATCCCTGAGCGCTGAAGATCTGGCACTCGTGATGTATCGTCCGTCGCAGTCGCGGCGAATGGCCTCGTGCTGAGCCCATGCAGAGCCTGGGGACGAGAGAAACGGGCCAATCCTCGAGCACTGTATATGGAACCTGTCGTCTCGAGGGAGCTGCCAATTCCCCGTGTCGGATAGGGGATACCACTTGGTCCAGCCTACCGGAGGGACTCACGGTGACTATCTTTTTGCATCATTGGCGCGAAGAGACCATGCAGGTCATGGATCGGTAAAACTTTGGTCGTCGCCCGAAGAGACTCCGCCCAATGAACATCTGTTAGTCCTGGAGCGTTGTCCATTCAACCGTCGTTCTATCACCCCAGAAGATGACCTGCTCGGTGTACGCGGCGACGCAGCTCGGCTGCGATTGAAATATTCGGTGCTTCATCTCTCCCAGATCGATTTCGCCGCTGTAGTCCACGGCGCCATATGTAGCGGGAGCGTATGTAACGAGCAGAGCATTCGTTCGCAATATTGTGTACCTCGAGCCGGGATCATCATTGCCGCCTCGCATGAGGAGTTTGGGCTCGCGCATGGCAACTGCGAAGAGCTTCGTTTCTTCACTGGGCTGCGGCAATCCGAGCAGATTGCGTTGACCGTCCACGACTGCGATTTAGCCGCAGGGAAGATCAGTATCAACAAGGCGGTCGTATATTCCCGCATTGGGGCGGGTGTGATGGTCAATGCGGCAAAGAGATTCCTTGTATTCGTCGTGGCTTCAGGCTACTTGAGTTCAAGTGCGTTAGCTGCCGAAGGGTTGCAAGAGTCATCCAGGCCGGCAGCTCGCAAATGAAGCTGACGGCCAGCGACGGGTAGCGCAAGCGCGTGCGAGCGGTTGCCATGCTGACTAAAACACGGTATCGAGTGGATCAACGAGGTGTGATCATGAGCTGCCCGGTTTGCGAAGCCGCTGAGTTGTTGGTGTACGGCACCCGGGAACTTCAGTACATCCACAAGGGCGAAACAACCACCATTCCGGCCGCCGGATCTATGCCTTCATCAGTCGAGCGCCAGTGCTCGCGACCCAATCCTCTTATTGCATTGTTGACTGGAGATCGGCATGTACCGACTTCCCACGATCATTAGTGGTCTGGCGCACGGCGCCCTGGCATTCTCGATGTCATCGATTTGCCACGCCGCGCGGCCCGTTGCCGACGTAATCTATTCGGGCGGCACGGTTGTAACCGTCAATGATCTCCAACCCGAAGCCGAGGCGGTCGCCATCAAAGCCGGCAAGATCATCGCGGTGGGCTATCGCGACGAGGTCATGAAGCTCAAAGCAGACCAGACAAAGCTGGTCGATTTGGATGGCGCGACCCTGCTGCCCGGCTTCATCGACCCGCACGGCCACGTCTTCAATACTGGCATTCAGGCCGTTTCAGCCAACCTTCTGCCCGCGCCGGACGGCGCAGTAAATGACATTCCCGCGTTGCAGGCGACGCTCAAGGCCTGGGCCGCTCAGAACGGCAGGATCACGGGACAATACGGTTGGATCGTAGGCTTCGGTTATGACGACGCGCAGCTCAAGGAACAACGTCACCCGACACGCGAAGACCTCGACCTGGTGTCCACGGAACTGCCGGTGGTGATCGTTCATCAGTCGGGCCATCTCGGTGTGATGAACAGCAAGGCGCTGCAAATGTTGAGCCTCACGGCTGCGAGCAAGAATCCTCCCGGCGGCACCATCCGCCGCAAGGACGGCAGCCAGGAGCCTGATGGCGTGCTCGAAGAGAATGCGTTCTTCGGCCCCCTGTTCGGTTTGATGAGCAAGCTCGGTCCAGATGCCAACACAGCACTGTTTGCGGCCGGCGTGAAGCTCTACAAAAGCTTCGGTTACACCACTGCGCAGGAGGGCAAGGCCTCGCTCGGTTCGGCAGCCACCATGGAAGCGGTGGCCAAGAGCGGCAATCTGGATATCGATGTGGTTGCCTATCCGGACATCACGGTAGGCGCGCAGGCCATGAAAGCTCCCTGGCTCTCGCGCAGCTACACGCAGCACTTCCGTATTGGGGGCATCAAACTCACGCTGGACGGCTCTCCGCAAGGCAAAACAGCTTGGCTCAGCAAGCCATATTACAAGGTGCCGGCGGGCCGGAGCGCCGACTACCGCGGCTATCCGGCATTCTCCGACGAGCAAGTGAACGGCTTCGTCGAGCAGGCATTCCAGAAGGGCTGGCAAGTACTGGCGCACGTGAATGGCGACGCCGCCATCGATCAATTTATCTCCGCTGTGCGTGCCGCCGAAGCCAAACAGGGCATGGCAGATCGCCGGCCCGTTGCCATTCATGCCCAAACCGCGCGCGAAGATCAGGTCCAGGCGTTCCACGATCTGGGCATCATGCCCTCCTTCTTCCCAATGCATACTTACTACTGGGGAGACTGGCATCGCGACTCGGTGCTTGGGCCTGAGCGTGCGGCGAACATTTCGCCATTGGGCTGGGCCAGGCAACGCAATATGATTTTTACCTCGCACCACGATGCACCTGTCGCCATGCCGGACCCGATGCGGGTCCTACATGCGACGGTCAATCGCGTGACACGCAGTGGTCAGGTGCTCGGACCAGCGCACCGGGTTTCTCCCCTGGTCGCGCTCAAGGCACACACGCTGTGGTCGGCGTACCAGCATTTCGAGGAAAAGAGCAAAGGCTCGATCGAGGTCGGCAAACTGGCGGACTTCGTGATATTGGATCGTAACCCGTTGGAGGGTGACCCCATGACGATCGACAAGATCAAGGTCATGGAAACGATCAAGGAGGGCAAGAGCGTTTTCCGTCGTGAATCAACACAGCGAACCGCCGACCGCCTGCGCAGCTGCGCCGAATCGGAACCGTGCATCCGGGCGGCGACATTCGCCCTCAAGATGGCCGGAGTGATGGATATGCCCAGTCACGACGACTGAACTCACCCGCTGTCACGTCGATACCTGCAAGTAGCGATTCGGATGTGACCGTTTCCGGGAGTGCAGGGTGATGCAACCTACCTTCAATCGGTTTGCACTCGGTGTGAGCGCCCATCTCCTGTTTGCCGCCGTCGCAGCTGCCCAGCACTCGTCGGCGGAAGATGCGGTGACGGTATTTATCGCCAAAGAGATTGTCACCATGGACCTTACGTGCCCCACAGCGACGGCCGTGACTGTACGCGGCGGGTCATCGGGACGATTCGCAGAGAGTGCTTGGACTGGTGCATTCCGCTCTCAGAAGCGCATCTTCGTCAGACGTTCAAAGCTTGGGTGACACATTACAACAGAGGACGTCCGCATACAGCGTTGGGTCCAGGCGCTCCTGACCCTCCCGCGAGTTTGACCGTGCCGTTGTCGTCTTCTCGGCATCGGCTCGACGACTTTCGTTCCGTGCATGCGAAGGCAATACTCGGCGGGTTGCACCATGAGTATTCGCTGGCGCGCGCGTGAACAAAAATCCGACCGCCCAGGGACGGTCAGACGAGATTATTGCGGAGGACAGTCATGACCAAGAACAGCTGTTACAGCGAGATGGTGCGATGTCTTACAGCGCTCGCGGCGCAGCGTTCCCGAGCGCGACTTTCTCGCTTCGCTTGCGGGCATGCTGCGATGACCGCCTTGATTGAAAATGGCCCGAGACACGGTTGAAGCTGCAAGCTCATGATCGCGCGAAATTCGTGACGAGCGGCCCGATGGCGTGTGCGTGTCAGATAGCGGCACTACTTCCAAGGATTCACTATGGATTTCACGGAGGCTTCGAAGTCCGACGCGTTGCGAGTGACTAAGGTAAGAGCATGCACTTGAGCGGTGGCTCCGATGATTGCATCCATTGCATGGATGGGGCGACCGAGCGATTCGTGGCGGGCTACTAAGCGACCCCACTCATCAGCTATGGCTCCATCCACCGGCAAGATGCGTTGCTCGAACCGGAGCGGCAACTCTCCCTTTAGCCATTCATCGAGCTGCTTCTTGCGCTTGCCCGTCGGCAGCCTTTCAATACCATGCCGCAATTCAGCGAAGGTGATCACGCTCAGAAAAACGGAATCCTCGTCGATCTCCGAGAGCCAGCTCACGACACCGGCATCTGGGCGGGGTTTCGTCCATTCTGAAACGACATTGGTATCGAGCAGGAAATTCATAGATCAGTCGGGCGCATCCGATCTTTCGGTCTGCGGACCTTCAAACCCGAACCGCGCAGAGGAGACGCCGCGAAGAATTCGGCGAGATTGCCACTGCGTTTTGTTCTTCGTTCCCATTCTTCAGCGTCAACGACAACCACGGCACGACGCCCGTTACGGGTGATAACTTGCGGACCTTCTTTCTGAGCACGTTCGATGACTTCGCTCAGTTTGGCTTTTGCCTCTGCCACCGTCCAAAAGTCATTGTCCACGATGGCTCTCCTTCAGTTGGTCAGGATAGTCATTATAGTCATCTTCGGATGGTTGGCAAGCCAGTTGTTCCTCTCGGGAGAGCCAGGGACGCTGCTCTGGAAGGTTGAAGACGTGTACGAGGAAGCCGGATTCTAGTTCGGTTGGGGGGCATGTCCGTGTCGGTCACCGTCGCTCGGATGATCCAGAGCGTTCAGGAGCCTTCAGTGGAATGATGGCGGCGAAGCGCTACACGCTGTTCCGGCAGTCACCGCTCGGGTACGAGTAAGGTGATTCGGTCAGGACTGCTTTACCGTATGCCATAATTTCGACATCTCACAGCGCCGTCGCCGCTATCTGAGAGCGCGGGTTCCTGGCACTCGTGTGTCGTCACGAAATATTCGGCGCGGACTTGCGGCTGTCCGTGGGGACTCGAATCAAGTACCAAGAACTGCAATCCACCTTGCGGGTCGCCGACGAGTCCGGCCCATACGTCTGAATCCTCGCCGCGCTCCTGAGATGCAACGAGGAACGGAGTCTTCTTGTCGATGCTCTCGACGGCACACGAGATTGCATCCGTTCGGTCGTGACCTCTGGGGACCAGGCCACACATCGTCATTTCAAGGGAAGCAAAGCGATCGAGTTCACGTTCCAGAGCCTCGCGCATTTCTGATTCGGACGGGTGAGTTTCATATCCACTGGCGAGCATGACTCCGAGCGCGCTCAGTATCCCCGCGAGCAGCGCCGCGACGACTCCGAATTTGGCTTGTAGGTACATTGGTCCTCGGTCGTGTCCTTAGACGAGGTCATGACTGCTTGTGTTTAGCGTATCAAAACGCGAGGCAATGCACGCGGTGCTTGGGTCAGGTGGGCATGGTCGGGCTGTGCCCGGGCCGCCGCGAACGCTGAAGCGCTGCTGAGTGCTCAGTAGTCTTCAGTGGACGCAGGTGGTTCCGAAGATGGGGTACACGATGTTCCTGCAGTCTCCGTGCGAGTACGCGTGCGGTGACCACGAGACGTCCGCTTTCGGCCAGAAGCCGGTCGGTTAGGAAGGAATGGTTCGCTCTCACGTCGACGCTCTAGCAAGTAGATTCAAGACGTATGATCGGCAATAGCACTCGTAATCGTGTTCCAGTCTGCAGGGTGCAACTCATGGCCCGCGCCCTTGAGCGTCACCAGTTGGGCGCCGTGCACTGCCTTCGCCAGAGCCATGCCGTGAGGGTACGGCAATATGGGATCGTCGGTGCCGTGAATCACAAGGAATGGAGCTCGGATTTCTGCAAATTTGTTTTGCCACTCGGTACCACCTCCTAGCATTGCGTGATTCATCATGCTCTGTGCATTGATTGCACGTCTGAACTCGCGGATCGCGAGATCGGCTGCCCGCGTTTCGTCGAACGGGCGATCAGCTCCCTTGCACAAACGCCAACTGTGAACTTTGAAGTTGGTCACGGCCCTCTCATTCGACCAGTCAAGTGAGGCCGATGTAGCGAAGTGTTCGAGAAATTGGTTGTCCATCCCGGGCAATTCGGGGTCGTCATCGCCGAACTTGCTCGAGGAAATAGCTGTGATACTTGCTATGCGCGAACGGTGCTTCAGTGCGACAACTTGAGCAATCATGCCACCCAGCGACATGCCGACGAGGTGCGCACATTCGACCTCATAGGCGTCGAGCACTGATATCGCGTCATCGGCCAAGTCATCGAGCGTATAGGTTGGTGCGCCAGGCGCTTGGGTGGTTGAGCGGCCGGTATCGCGATTGTCGTAACGAATAACAAAGCGTCCGGTCTGTGCCAACCGCTCGCAGAGTTCATCCGGCCACCAGAGCATGGATGCCGTCGCGCCCATGATCATCAAGACTGTCGGGTTGCCGCTATATCCAAAGCTCTGAGTGCAAATTTCCGCGCCGTTTGAGGCGATAGTCCGTTCAGTCATAAACATCCGCCACGTTTTTGTCCGTCACTATGCTACGCAAAAATCCGCCAGGTCGCATACTTTCAGCACAAGCGCACGTCTGTTTTGGGGTCGAAAGCCGCCCGCCGCTGCGGCGCTCCTGAGCACACAGTAGCCTTCGGTGGATGCAGGCAATTCCGAAGAAGCGCTACACGTTGTTCCTGCAGTCTCCGTGCGGGTACGCGTGCGGCGACCACGGGACGTCGTTTTCGGCCAGGAGCGGAGCAATATCCAACCACTGCTCCGACTCTCGTTTAGTTCGGAATCAGGGAGCGAGCTTTGTCTTCTCGCTCATTCATGCGCCGCTCCCATTCCGCAAACCTCTGGAGATAGATCCTGATATAGAAGCCATCGGCTCTGTGTGGATTGGAGACCGGGCTCTTTTCGATGGCAACAACGGCTGAGACTCCCCCGCATCGATAGTCCCAGCTTCTCCACCAAAACCATCCGCTTGTAAGGGCTGTTTCCAATTCCTCCACTGTCGGCATTTGCTCCGTCGCGTCTGTATCCTCGAAGGCGTCGTTAGAGACCATCACACATGCCCCGTCTGAGAGCTGAGATATCACGCGACTAAGGACTCGCTCAGCGACCTCGGGTGAGCTGTTGCTGTAAGTCGGGTGAAACTCGACAGTGCCAATGAGTTCGCTTTCGAGTGAATCAGCGGAGACGAGCGCAGAGCCGTCAAAGTCCGGAGCGCTGTCGATCCGTAGTGGCCGATCGAGATCTGGACCCAAAATCTCGACTCGTCTTGTAGAGCCAAAATTGAGCCCAGCACCGCCGGAAAAGAAAACGTCATCGGTCGGACTAGAGCCGCGATTCAACGACAAGAACTCCGACAGCTGTTGGCCCAAGATCACACGCATTGATCCTTGATCGCTTTGAACGCGTTCGCTATTAGGCGACTTTTCACACGCGGACAAACCTATCAATAGAGTGAGGCAAATCCCTCTGTTGAAGGCCCATCGCCATCGTCGCCGTACCGCGCTCACGCACGGCTTATGCGTGGGACTCTGCTCGTTGGAATTCATGCGCGTACGGAGTGCCCAGGCTTTAGTGTTCGTAGGCAGGATAGCTGCGGACGACGCGCCACGCCAGTTTCCCTAGAGGTGCCCGGGCGTGACTGGCCAGCCGATCGTAGCAGCCATGCGCCACTTGGTATCGCCCCGAGAGGAGGCGAAAGTCATCATCGTCCTTCGCTTCTACGTCATTCCGATCCAACAACATGCAACTGGGTTCGGGAAAACTACCTCGTTCACCGCCTCCATTGTGTGTTGCCTCGTGTCCGCTTTGGGTCCGCCCCAAGCGGCGCCTCTTAACAGCGGCGTTGGCGTCCGCTTCGGGTCGAGACTTGCTGCTCGGTGCACTTGTTCAACCGGCGCTCCTAAGCGCTCAGCAGCCGTCAGTGGACGCAGATAATTCCGCAGAAGCGCTACACGCTGTTCCGGCGGTCTGCGTGCGAGTGCGGGTGCGCTGAGACTCTATCCCGCTATGATTTCTCGTCGAGCCTTAATCCAGGCGACGAGCGCCTTGGGGCCTGCCCAAATCATAAAGCAGAACATTGCAAGCACAAGAACGGCCCAAACTTTGCCGCCGATGGAATATGAGAAGATCTCGAATGCGGTGCTCTTGCTGGTGCCGATTACCACGTTGTTGGGGTCTTCAGGCAAAGACAGAACTGCAACTTCCCCTCCCTCCGGCAGCCGCACACGAAAGTCCTTCACAAAGCGGTGCCCGTCAATCTCGATGAGGTAATAGAAGGTGGTACCGCCCTTAGGGGCGCGGCTGGTGTGGTCCAGTGCCACGACGCGCGCCACCTTTTCGGTGCCGTATCGCCAGAAGGCATATGTCTCTGATGCAAGGCCGAAGCCCGCCCACACAAGAAGCGGAAATCCAGACAGGACGAAAAGCCATATAAATCCGTTCCAGAGCTTCTTCATTTGTAGTGTGCTAAGGCTCCACAGAGGCTTGCTCTCGTGTCAGCGTCGCTTCAGTTGTGGAGCGCAGAGAATCGACTTCGGCTCGGATGAAATCCTTAGATGCCCGCAGTTCACCATGCTCTGCGAACAGCGGGACGATAGCAAAAGTAGCCATGCGAAACGAGAGCCTGTTACTCAATTGTGCCGCCGACTCGGACCAAGCCACATGGTGACCGTTTTGGGAGAGAGGCGGATGGGTGGCCGTTAGCGTCCCACAAGCGTGCTTTTGTCGCTTTCCAGAGCGGTCACTACAGGTCATTGGATGCAGGCAGTTCCGATGAAGCGCTACACGCTGTTCCGGCAGTCTCGGTGCGGGTCCGAGTGCGATGACCGCGAGACGTTTTCTTTCGGCCCTGTTAGGCAACTGCGACCCACTGTACCTCCAGTTCTTTCAGGCAGCCCGGTGGAAGTTCTGGCTGATGGTCGCATGCTCGAAAGTCAGCCAGAGCTCGACATGTGGGAGTGCCCAGCAAACCTAGCCGTCGGTCGATTTCATCCTCAAGGTCATCATAGCGCTCGTTCTTTCCGCGATGCCCGGGGTGTGTCTCAAGTGATGCCTCACCCGAATGAAACTTGAGTTCCCATGCTCTATAGAGCTCCCACTGCGCAGTGGCTAGAGTCAGCAGTTCTTCATCGATTAGCCACAGCTGGTAGACGTCAGTGTATCCGCCGTGCACGCGATCAATCTCGCAATCGAAGTAGTGCGGCTTCCCTCCAAGGCAAGCGAGACCACTCCGCGCGCCGTCGTAGATGTCCCAGACCATGAAGACTCTCTCGAACGCCATGTGGATAAATGTCCTAACGGTTGAGTTGGGTGCCGCGCGGCGCGGCTATTGGTCTGGGCATTGGCCGCAATGGTCGCGCAATTCATGTCCATCGCCAAGCGCGGCAGCGACGCACGACTTTCGCCCATATGTGAATCACCGCGACGGTAAGTCGCGTTCGGCGTAGACGGCATTCTCAGTGGAAGCCGGTGGCCTTCAGTGGAATCATAGCGAAGAGGGGATTTGCACCTGCGATCTATCATCGGCAAAGGTCGCATCAGATTGCTCCAGGCAGCTTGGATCGTCAGATAGAAGTCCCGTGCCGAAGGCATCGATGTTCATTTTCCGGCGCCTCACATGGCTCGAGGGCTCCGGGTCGGATCATGCGAGGTCGGATGATCGCGGCCGCCGGCGGATGAGTTGACGGTCGCCGTTGTGGGTCGCGCATGCCACTGCGTCTGAGGAGGTGCATCAGCAGACTCGGGGGGAGGTCGTTCGATGAAGATCCTAGTGGCGATGGTGGCGTTGAGCCTGCTCGGCGCCTGCGGGCAGAAACAGCAACCGACGCAGGAAACGGGCAACCGGCAGGTCAACGCGACGGCCGAGGTCGATGGGCTGGCGGATGAGTTGTTGGAACGCTGGCGTGTCCGGAACTCGCTGGTCCGGATGCAAAGCAATCTTCCCGTGACGCAGATCGAGGATCTCACGTTCGAGGAAGCACAGCAGGAAGCTGACTTCAATCGCGCGGCGCTCACACGCTTGCGGACGATCGATCTGTCGGGTGTGCCGGAGGATCGCTGGGTGCTGGCTCGACTGCTGGAGCACACCTACGAACAGGGAGCGAACGCGGCGGAAGACTATTGGCTCAACTTCGCGGTGACGCCTTATAGCGGCGCGATGAGTGTGCTGAGCATCCAGCGGGTGCTCGCCGCACAGAAGTTCGAAACGGCGGATGACCTACAGCGGTATCTGCACCTCGTGGATGAATACGCGACGCTGATCGACCAGATGGCGGCGAAGACGCGCGGGCAGGCGGAACGCGGGATTCGCGTGCCGAAGCCAGCCATTGCCGGTGTGCGCACGTCACTGACGGGGCTGCGCGGTGGCGTCGTGACCGCTCTGGATGTCGCGCCAGCGCGTACTAGTGCACTCGCGCCTGCGGACGTGGCGACGTTTCATGGCTCGCTGAAGCAGAAGTTCGATCAGGTCGTGCTGCCCGCGTACGACCGGATCATTGCGATCTTCGACGATGCCTACGTGGCGGCGGCGCCGGAGCGCGTCGGCTTGTCGCAGTATCCCGGCGGCAAGGAAAATTATCTGCGCCGGATCGCTTACGGCACGGGCCTGTCGCTCACGCCTCAGGAGATTCACGATCGTGGGCTCGCCGCGGTCGCCGACTTGGACGCGCAGATGAAGGCGATTCGCGAGGAATTGAAGTTCAGGGGCGATCGCGAAGCCTTTCATCAGCTGTTGCGCAAGGACCCGCGCTTCATTGCCAAGACGCCGGCCGACGTCGAGAAGCGCTATCTCGGCTACGTCGAACGCATGGCGCCCAAGATCCCCGACTATTTCTCGGTGTTGCCCAAGGCCGCGTACGGTGTGAAGCGGCTGGATCCGGCGGCGGAGCCGGGCATGACCTATGGGTACTATCAGGAGCCGTCGCCCGACAATCCGGCGGGCACGTATTTCTACAACGGTTCCAGCCTCGATCAGCGCTCGCTGGTGTCCGCCCAGCACCTGATCTATCACGAGTTGATTCCCGGTCATCATCTGCACCTGGCGCTGCAGGCCGAGAATGAGTCGGTGCATCCGATTCGCGAGTTCCTGTTGTTCGGGGCGTTCACCGAGGGGTGGGCTGAGTACGCCGCGAGTCTGGGCATGGAGATGGGGCTGTACTCCGATCCGTACGATCGCTACGGACATCTGCTATTGCAGTCGATGCTTGCCACTCGTCTGGTCGTGGACACCGGCCTGAACTATTTCGATTGGCCGCTCGACAAAGCGCGCGCGTACATGAAGGAGCACACGTTCGAATCCGACGTGCAGATCGCCTCCGAGACGCTGCGTTATTCGACGGACCTGTTCGCGCAGGCGCTGGATTATCGATTGGGCTACGACCAGTTCTGGCAGCTACGGCGCACCAGCGAGGCGCAGCTGGGCGAGAAGTTCGACATTCGCCGCTTTCATGCCGCCGCCGTCGGTGACGGCGCGATGCCGCTCGATGTGCTGACGGAACGCATCGAGCGTTTCATCGCCGGCCAACGTGGCGGGGAGTGACGCCGTAGTGTGCCTTGAAGGCGCGAGTGAAGCTGGCCGCGTCCCGGTAGCCCACTCGCGCGGCGACGGCGGCCACGCGTTCGCTGGCATTTTCCAGGAGCGTCCAGGCACGCCGCAGTCGTTCACGCTGTAGAAACGCAAACACGGTTTCGCCGAACTCGGCATGGAATCCTTCCGCCAGCAGGGTGCGATTCAAGCCGAGCGAGCGTGACAGCGATTGCAACGTGTGCGGTCGCTCGGGATGGTTGGCGATGATGGCGCGTGCCCGTTGCACCAGATGTCGCGTTCGGACCGGCGAGGGACGGCGACGACAGATATCGCCCATTCCGATCAAGGCCTCGCACAACAACTGTTGAGCGCGTGCTTCGGTGTAAGCACGCCCGACCGCGCCGGTGAAACGAAAGGCGAGGACATCTCGCAGCACCTCCGTCGCGCCCTGCGTAATCATCCAGGGTTTGCGAAGGATCTGAGTGCACCGTTCCAACGTGGCGGGTGTGTGGTCCAGTGCCTGAGCCATCGCGACCCCCAGGCCCCACTGGCGTTCGATGGCGTCCAGCGTGCCGAAGATCGCGATGGTGTACCACGGGCCCACGCGAGGCAGTTGCCACGGCATGCGGGCGCCGGGTGGAAAATAAGTGATCATGGCGGACGCGGTGTTCTCGTCCACCTGCTCGCCGTGAATGGCGTAACCGCTCAATCTCAATTGCACCACCAGCAGCGCGTCGCCGGCCATTGAATAGTTCAAGACCGGCGTCTTGTCGAGCGCGGACACCATCACGCACAGGTCCGGTCGGGGGCGGCACATCCACTGGCGCCCCTGCATCGTGGCCGATTCGTATTTGACTTCCACCAATCCCGGCGCGAGTTCGACGGCGCTCACGTCGGTGTCGCCTTCATAGATCTCCAGCGCCGGCGCGTTACAGATCGCGCGCAGGTCGATCACGCTCGGCGGTTCCGGCGCGGCCGTGGATGACGCTGTGGATGTGATTTTCGCCACCTGGCGAAGTAAACGTGTTCCCTGCAGCGGGTGCAAGTCTGACGAATCGCATGATCGTCCGGACGATCTGCATAGGCCGGTCCCGAGCGCTCGCGTCCTAACGTGAGACAGTGGAGGGAACGATGCGATTCATATTCACGGCGTTGGCGGGACTCACGATGGCTGCGACGACCTTGCCCAGCCCCGCGGCTGATCTCAACCCGACGCAGTGGCGGGCCGACTACGAACGCTTCCTGAGCGATCAGAATGTCGTACGCACCGAAGCGGGTCATGCCTCGGGCAGCAATGGTGCGGTGACCGTTGCATATAACGGATTGGCGGCGCGCGCAGGCCTGGAAGCGCTCAAGCAAGGCGGCAACGCAATCGATGCCGCGTTGACGGCCGCCAACATGCAAGTCGCGCTGACCGCCGGCGCGCCCATCAGTTACTTCGGCATCCTGTCGCTGGTCTATTACGACGCCAAGAGCGGCAAGGTCTACACCATGAACGCCGAGTGGAACACGGTGCGTGGTGAAACCGAGCCCATGAGCATTCCGGGTTCGCTGACCATGAGCGGATCGTTGGATGCGCTCCGTGGCAGCCAGCCGAGCGGTCGCACGGCGCTGGTCGGCGGTTTCACCAAAGGCGTGGAGGCAGCCCACAAACGTTTCGGTCGTCTGCCGTTTGCGCAGCTCTATGAACCCGCGATCTACGTCGCCGAGCAGGGCATGCCGGTTACCGACGGTCTCGCCGGTTACCTCGCGTTCCGCGATGCCGATCTGCGTCGGTTGCCGGCAACGCGTGCAACGTTCACCAAAGCGGACGGCTCGTCGTATCGCCAGGGCGATTTGTTTCGTCAGCCGGCGTTGGCGAAAACGTTACGGGGCATCGCCAGGAATGGCGCCGACTATATCTATCGCGGACCTTGGGCGAAGAAGGCGGTCGCGGCTATCCAGGCCGACGGCGGCAAGATGACGCTCCAGGATCTCGCCGCCTATGACGTGATCTGGAGCGATCCGCTGATCGCGAACGTCGGTCGCTATCAGATCCAAACCAATCCCGCGCCCAACAGTGGCGGCGCCGCGCTGATCGAAGCGCAACAGCTGGCGCGTGCCGCCGGGCTGCCCGGTGGCGAGCACTGGAGCAAGTCGGGCGCATCGTTGCGCAAGGCCATCGATGTATCGCAAATGGTGTGGCTGGATTTCTTGCCGGACGCAACGCGCGCGCAACTCTATCCGGGCATGGACTTCTCGCCGCAGGCTCGCATCACGCCGGAGCACGCCAACGATTTGTGGAAGCGGATGCAGGCGGGCGTGACGCCGTTTCGTTTCGCCACGCCGAAGCCACGTCATTCGGATGACGTAGTCGTGATCGACCGCGACGGCAACATCGCGGCGATCACTCACAGCATCAATGCCGTACTGTGGGGACGGACCGCGATTTCCGTCGACGGCATTTCGATCGGCGATCCGGCGAGCTTTCAGCAAGCGCAGATTGCCAAGGTCGGCCCTGGCAAACGTCTGCCGGCGGTCACCGAAACGGGAATTCTGTTCAAGGACGGACGGGCGGTGCTCGGCTTTGCCTCGATGGGCAGCGGGTTGCACCAACGCACGATGCAGGCGCTGTTGAATGTCACCGAGTTCGGCATGTCGGTGCGCGAGGCCATCGATGCACCGGACTTCTTCATGCCGCGCACCGATCCCAAGTCCATGCAACTCACCGTGGTCGTGCCCAAGGGACGCTTCGAACAGTCGGTGCTCGACGCCATGGGCTACGACTACGACGAAGCGGACAGCGAACAATCGCGGTTTGCCGGAGAGGGTATCTGGGTCGGCATCAGCCGCGACCCAGCGACCGGTCGGCTCGAAGCCGCGTCTCACAATCGTAACAACAGTGCTGCCGTCGCCTTCTGAGTGCCACAGGAAATCCGACATGAAGAAACATGCGTTGCTACTCAGTGCCGCGGTCATGGCCGTGCCAGCCGCACACGGTCACGGCATGGTGACAGGCACGACGGGATCGACGGCGATCGAAGGCGGTGTGGAGATTCTCAAAGCCGGCGGCAGTGCGGCGGATGCCGCGATGGCGACCGCGCTCACTCAAGTCTGCATGGCCGCCGGTTCGTGGGTGAGCTATGCCGGCATCATGACGATGGTGTACTTCGACGCCGCCAGCGGTCGGACCTACAACATGAATGCCGCCTACAACACCGTGAAGGCGGAAACGGACGCCACGACTCTGCCCGGCATCAATCCGGTCGATCTGGCAAAGGATCTGCACGGCGGCAGCTATCAGCCCAGTGGCAGGACCGCGTTGGTGCCGGGCTTCATGGCCGGCGTCGAGGCGGCGCATGAACGCTTCGGGAAATTGCCGCGGCAGAAAGTGTTCGAACCCGCCATTCGCTGCGCCGAGCAGGGCGTCGAGTGGAGCAAGGGACTGCAAGGTCAATACGAATTCCGCAAGGCCGTGCTCGGTCGTCTGCCCGAGACCAAGGCGGTCTACGTCAAACCTGATGGCAGCGCCTATCAGCCGGGCGAGACATTCAAACAACCCGCGCTGGCGCAGACGCTGCGCCATGTCGCCAACGACGGCGCGGAATACATGTATCGCGGCCCGTGGGCGAAGAAATTCGTCTCCGCTCTGGCGCGCGATGGCGGCCGCATGACCCTGGAGGACCTGGCGAACTACAAAGTCATCTGGTCCGAACCGCTGCACTCGACCTATCACGGGTATGACCTCTATGTGCATGGGATGCCCGCCGACGGCGGCGTGAACCTGGTGCAGGCGATGAACCTCGCGGAAATCGCCGGCCTCTCCCAGATGGGGAAATATTCGCAGTCGCCGCAGGCCATGTTCACCCTGGCGCAGATCGCCAAAGTGCAAATGCTCTTTGAATACGATCCCGGCGCCGCGCAGAAGCTCGGCATCGATCTGTCCCTCACGTCGCGCGTCAAGAAAGAAACAGCCGCGACCCTTTGGAAGGAGATGCAGGCGCGCCGTGCCGCCACTGTTTCTTCCGCGAACCCGAAGCCGGCTCACTCCGATGCCGTCGTCGTCATCGACCAGTGGGGCAACATCGCAGCTGTGTGCCATTCGATCAACGCGGTGAGCTGGGGCGCCTCGGGAATCAATGTCGACGGTGTCTCGATTCCCGACTCCGCTTCGTTTCAGCGCGAAGCCATCGCCAAGGTCGCGCCCGGCGAGCGCCTGCCCGATCCGACCCAGCCCGGCCTGGTGGTGTTGAACGGCAAGCCCTTCATGGGCTTCAGCTCGATCGGCGCCGGCCTGCAAAACCGCACGCTGGGCGCGCTCGTCAATGTCATGGACTTCGGAATGACGCCGCAACAGGCGATCGACGAGCCGAGCCTGGGCTCGTTCCTGTTCGGCGTGCAGGCCGAAGGCGGGCCGCCGCTGGCCGTCGGCAAAGGCGACCTCACCCCGGAGTTCATCGCGAAGGTCGGCGAGCTGGGACAGCCCATCGTCGAGAACGACTCGCTGCGCGGTTATTGGATTGGTGTGCAGGTGGATCCCAAGACAGGTGAGCTGCACGGTGGCGCCATTCGTGAGCTGGCGCTGGGCGGTCGCGCTGTGGGGTATTGAGCAAACACTCTGGAGGCGGCGTCCTGAGCCGCCCGCCTGGTCGCGTCCGATAAGTAATAGATGATCCATGGGAGGTTGCCGTGTCGATGTCACATTCTCGTGTGTTGTATCTGCCGATCACTGCGGCGCTGGCCGGCGCAGTCAGCGTGCCCGTCGTCAGTTTTGCCGCCGAGAGCGACGCGGCGAGCGTGCTGGAGGAAATCATCGTCACAGCGAACAAGCGCAATGAGTCGCTGGAGAAAGTGGGTTCGTCGGTCACGGCGATCGGTGAGGATCTGGTGGTGCGCGTGCACGCGGAGGATCTCAGCGATCTTGCCGCCTACATCCCCGGCGTGAGCGTCGCGGCTTCGGCTGGCTCATCGAACCGCATCATCATGCGCGGCGTGTCGACGGGCAGCAGCGATTTGAGCCCGGCGGTCGGCGTCTATATCGACGATGCGCCGTTCGGCTCGAGCTCGGGGTTCGCGCTGGGCGCGCTGTTCAGCCCCGACATCGATCCGTTCGATCTGGAGCGGGTCGAGGTGCTGCGCGGACCGCAAGGCACGTTGTATGGCGCGAGCACGCTCAGCGGCCTGGTCAAATATGTGACCAAGAAGCCGGATCTGCAGAACTGGGATTCGTATGCGCGCCTGGAATACGGTCGCTCGACGGGAACGGACACGGACGGCTATTCGACGCGGGCCGGCACCAACATTCCGCTGTGGCGAGACAAGATGGCGGTGCGCTTGAGCGGCTTCTACTCTCACAACGACGGGCCATTGACGGATGTGCGTACGGGACGCACCGGCCTCGAGGAGCGATCGAGCCAGGGTGGCCGGATCAAGTTGCGGATCAAGCCGAGCGATCCGCTCACCATCGATCTCACGGCGTTCGTGGATGAGAGCAACACGCCGCATGTCGGCACCGTCGACGGCAACGCACAGACGTTGCAGCCGATCTACGGCGAGTTTGCGGGATTCAACTACGTCGACGGCTTCAGGCGCTCGACCTACACGGTGACCGAGGCCACCGTGAACTATGACTTCGCGAACGGCATGACGCTGACTTCGGCGACCAGCAATTCCCGTTTCAAGGTCAGCATGCTCTCGGACTACACGACCATCTACGTGCCGGCATTCGTGCCGTCGTTCGGCGCGCTGGCGTCGCTGTTGCAGGCGGCCGGTCCCGTGGCGCCGTCGACCGAGCGATTCACTCAGGAACTGCGCCTGGCGTCCGCGCCGAGCGAGAAGTTCGAATGGATGACCGGCCTGTACTATACCGATGAAGACAACCGCTACGTCAGCGGCACCAATATCATTTATAACTACGGCGCGCCGCCGCCACCGGCATTGGCGCCGACGCTGGCCCTGCTGTCCAATTATCAAACGGTGATCAACGATACGAAGTCGACCGAGTACGCGGGCTTCGCCAACGTCACGTACTACATCACATCGACCTTGGACGTGTCGGCGGGCGTTCGCTACAGCCACAACGAGCAGGACCGCGACGTGACGGCGAGCGGCTACCTGCAGCTGATCGGCCTCTTTCCCGCCCGCTCGGGGGGCGAGTCGAACGAGGATGTGCTGACCGAATCGCTGGGAGTGCGCTGGCATCTGCCCGGAGAGTCGATGCTGTATGCCCGCTACGCGACGGGCTGGCGGCCGGGCGGTCCGACCAGCACTTCATCGTTCGATCCGGATGAAACCAAGAACTATGAGATCGGCTTCAAGACCGCGGGCCTGGACGGCCGGCTGCGGGCGGACGCGACGGTGTTCTATATCGATTGGACCAACATCCAGCTCAACTACTTCAATGGCACCAACACCGTCATCGGCAACGCGGGTGATGCGCGCAGCCGGGGCGTGGAGTTGCAGGGCACGTTTGCGCCGGTCCGCTCATTCACGGTGTCGGCGAATGTTTCGTACACCGATGCGGAGATGACCCGTCTGCTGCCGGGAGCACGAGGCGGCGCGGTGGTGGGCGATCGTCTGCCGCTCACGTCGGAATGGGCAGCTGGCCTGCTGGCGGACTACTCACTGCCGTTTGGCGGCAACAAACTTTGGAGCCTGGGCGGCGGACTGCGTTATCGCAGCGAATATGACTCGAGCTTTCCCGGCGACACGGGCACGCGGTTCTATACGATTCCCTCGACGCTGTTCGTGGACGCCCGCACCGCCATCAGCTGGAACGATCGGTTTGGCGTCAACTTGCAGGTGTTGAACGTGGCCGGCGAGCACAGGATCGCGGCGGCCTCGCAGTCGTTGGCGGTGTCGGCCGCGACCGCCGACGCAATGGGGTTACCCGTGCAGATCGGGTTCACACCGGATCGAACCTACCAGCTGTCCTTCACCGCGCAGTTCTGAGCGCGAGCCAGCGCCATTGTGGCGAGGGCCGCCTGCCGCGTCTTGGACGGCAGGCGTTTCAATCATCGGAGAGAAGTTGCATGGCTACTGATCGTCGTCAATTCATCCGAGGCGCGGGCCTGGTGGCAACGGGCCTCGCCGCCGGCACTTCGGTCGCCGATGCCGCGGCCCGTGGCTCCACGCAGAATGGGCAATTCTCACTCAAGGATCTGTCTCGTCAGGGTCCCAAAGAAGTGGTGCGCGGTAAGCGCGCCGTCGCCAGCAGCCAGCATCCCATCGTGACGCAGACCATGCTCGATGTGTTGAAGGCCGGCGGCAATGCCATGGATGCGGTGATCGCCGGCTCGATCACGCAAGCGACCGTGCAGATCGACATGACCAACCACACCGGCACGGTGAGTTGTTTGTATTGGGATGCGAAGTCGAGCACCACGCATTACTTGAACAGTATGGGCACGTTGCATCCCGACTTGCCGCCGATGCGCACCTATCCACCGGGGCTGGGCGGTGTCGCGGCCGGTCCGCCGATGGCGTGCATTCCCGGCTTCATGCCCGGCATGCAGGCGATGCATACGCGTTTCGGCAGTCGCCCCTGGGCGTCGCTGGTCGAACCGGCGATTCCGTGGGCGGAGGAGGGCTTTCCGCTCGATGAATTCACCCGCTCGGTGCTGGATTTCGAGCTCGACGGCAACACGTATTTTCCAGCGATGCGGGCGCTCTATACGCCCAATGGCTTCACGCCTTCGGTGGGCGAGCGGCTCAAGAATCCCGAGCTCGGCAAGACGCTGCGCAAGCTGGCCGACCAGGGCCCGGAATATTTCACGCACGGCGACTGGGCCAGACATTTCGTGGAGCTGGCGCATCAGGTGGGCTGGCAGATCAAGATCGAGGATCTGTCGGCGAATGCGCCGCGCTGGATGGAGCCGCTGCGCTATCGGCACAAGGGTTACGAGATCGCGCAGCCGGCACCGCCCGAGCGTCAGGGCCTGTATTGCAACCTGGTGCTCGGCATCCTGAAGCATCTGGATGTTGCTTCGCTGGGTCATTACAGCGAGTCGGCCGACAGTCTTTATTACATGGGCCACGCGCTGCGCCGTGCCCATTTCGAACTGGGTCATCTGCACGATCCGCAGTTCTTCGACGTGCCGCTCGACATCTGGATGTCGGAGGACTATCACGCGCGCCTGGCGGAAATTCTCAAGCGCTCGCGTCCGAAGAACAACGTCGATCTCACCCGGCACATCGAGCTCACCACCGCCAGGGGGCAACTGCAGGCCTTCGGCTGGAGTGCGTCGGGGCCGGATACCAAACCGAAACAACCGTCGGGCAGCTGCGAGCTCACCTGCGTGGATGCGCAAGGCAACTGGGCGCAGATGATGAACACGCTGCAGTCGGGCGGCATTCCCGGAATGGTGTGCGACGGCGTGCCCATGATCGGCAGCCACGCGGCGTTCGACATGGGGGCGGCGATCGCCGGCTGGCTGGGCGTGCCGGGCAGTCGGATGCGTTCGGTCATGAGCAACACCATGGTGCTCAAGGACGGCAAGCCTTATCTGTCGTTTGGCTCGCCCGGCAATGTTCATTGCACGGTGCCGCAGATGCTGTCGAACGTCCTCGATTACAGCTACGATCCGTACGAAGCCGCCGTCCTGCCGCGCATGTTGCCGATGCGTGACGACAATACGATCGAGATCGAGACGCGGATTCCGGAACGGGTGTTGCGCGACCTGGCACGAATCGGCGCAAAGCTCAGTCCGCTGCCGCCCTACGACTTCCACATGGGGTCCTATCAGCAGGCCTGGCGTGATCCGCAGACGGGATTGCTCAGTGCGAGCACCGACCCGCGCCGCGCGGGCCGCGCCGGCGGGATATGACATAGTTGCGAGACTGCAGGCGATGTCTTATCCGAGCCGTACGGCGATTGAGGGCGTCCGGCGGGTCGAGAAAGGTCCGCTGAGGAAACAGTCAGCTGCTGCGTCTTAGGGCAGACACGACCCTTGAAGCAGTCTTTTCGTCGAATGCATCACTACTCGTTCTTTTCCTTGCTCTCCGGCGCGCTGGGACGACACCGGCGCTGGAGCCAGGCATGGCGCAGCCCCACGCCCCGCAAAGCCTACGATGTCGTCATCGTAGGCGCCGGCGGCCACGGGCTCGCCACCGCCTACTATCTGGCCAAGAAGCATGGCATCCGCAACGTCGCGGTGCTGGAAAAAGGCTGGCTGGGCGGCGGCAATACCGGGCGCAACACGCAGGTCACGCGGTCCAACTATTTCTGGCCGGAGAGCGCGGCGTTCTACGAACACTCGCTCCAGCTCTACGAGGGGCTCAGTCGCGATCTGAACTTCAACGTGATGTTGAGTCAGCGCGGCATCCTGACCCTGGCGCACAGTCATCATGAGCTGGAGAGTCTGCGTCGTTGGGCCAATGCCATTCAGGTGAACGACATCGACTCGGAGCTGATGACGCCCGAGGAGATCAAGAAGCTGGTGCCGCTCATGAATATGGAGGCACGCTTTGCCGTGCACGGCGGATTCATCCAGCGACGCGGCGGCATTTCCAGACACGATGCCGTCGCATGGGGTTACGCGCGCGGTGCCAATGCCCTGGGCGTCGACATCATTCAGCAATGTGAAGTCACGGGGTTTTGCCGGCAGGGCGAGCGTGTCGTCGGCGTAGAGACTTCTCAGGGCACGATTGCCGCGGGCAGTGTCGTCCTGTCTGTGGCGGGTCACTCCACTGTGCTCGCCGGCAAGCTGGGGCTGCGTTTGCCCATCAGCAGCATGGCGCTGCAAGCGATGGTGAGCGAACCGATCAAGCCCTGCCTCGATACTGTCGTGCTGTCGCCGACGGTGCACATGTACGTCAGTCAATCCGATCGCGGCGAACTGGTGTTCGGCGGCGGCGCGGACATCTACACGAGCTACGCGCAGCGCGGCGGTCTGCCGGCCTTCTATCAGAACGTCACCGCGTTGCTCGAACTGTTCCCGGCCTTCCGTCAGTTGCGCTTGATGCGCCAGTGGGCGGGCATCGTCGACATCACACCCGACACGACACCCATCATGGGCGGCACGCCCGTGCCCGGGCTCTATGTCAACTGTGGCTGGGGCACCGGAGGTTACAAGGCGATCCCGGCGGGTGGCGACACCATGGCGCATACCGTGGCCACGGGCAAAGCCCATCCCTTGATCGCGAAGTTCGGCCTGGAGCGCTTCACCAGCGGCGCGCTGATCGATGAAGGCGCGGCGGCTGGAGTGGCTCACTGATGTTACAAATCTCTTGTCCTTACTGCGGCGTGCGCGACGAAGAAGAATTTCGTTTCGGCGGCGAGTCGCACGTGACTCGCCCCGCGCTCGACGTCGACGATCGTGTCTGGGCGGACTACTTGTTCAATCGTATCAATCCGAAAGGCATCGCCTACGAGCGCTGGCTGCATTCGTACGGCTGCGGCCGCTGGTTCAACGTGGCACGCGACACCGTGACGCACGAGATCCTCGCGGTCTATCTCATGGGCGCCGCGAAGCCGCAGCTGTCCGAAGTGACGCCGGCGCGCGAAGCGCAACCGAAGCGCGTGCGTACGAGCGAAGGAAGTCTGTCATGAGCCGCTCCGGCGCCCATCGGGTGGAGAAGGGGGGGCAGCTGGACCGCGCGCGCAAGGTGTCGTTCACTTTCAATGGCCGCGCGCTGGTCGGTCACGTTGGCGATACGCTGGCGTCGGCGCTGTTGGCCAACGGCATCAGCGTCGTTTCGCGCAGTTTCAAATATCACCGTCCTCGCGGCATTTTCTCGGCCGGTGTCGAAGAGCCCAATGCGCTGCTGCGGGTCGAGATCGACGGTCTGGCCGTGCCGCTGGTGCGTGCGACCCTGCAGCCGCTGGTGGAGGGCATGGTCGTCACCAGCGAGAATTGTTTTCCCAGCGTCGACTTCGATCTGGGCCGCATCTTCGACCGCGTGCACGGGTTGCTGCCGGCCGGCTTTTATAACAAGACGTTCAAGTGGCCGAACTGGCACACCTATGAGGATGCGGTCCGTCGCATGGCGGGCCTCGGCACCTTGCCGACCGGCGACGACAAGACCTCGTTCTTCCGGCATCACTTGCGTTGCGACGTGCTGGTCGTCGGTGCGGGTATTGCCGGTCTCGCGGCAGCATTGGAAGCGAGCCGTGCAGGTGCGCAAGTGGCACTGATCGAACAGGATGGCGAACTCGGCGGACGAGCGCTGCACGAACGAGTGCAGGTTGAAGGTCGGACCGCCAAGAGCTGGATCGACGCCGCGGTGAGCGAGCTTGCACGCGCGCCTCGCGTCCGGATCCTGAAGCGAACGCTGGTGGCCGGCTACTACGATCACAACGTGCTCACCGCGCTCGACCTGTCCGATAAAGAACATCCGGACGGATCGGTACAACGGTTCTGGATCATCCGTGCGCGCGAGGTCGTGCTCGCCACGGGCGCCATCGAGCAGCCGCTCGTATTCGCTCATAACGATCGTCCCGGCATCATGCTCGCAGGCGCGATGCGGACTTATCTGAATCGCTATGGCGTGGCCGCCGGCCGTCGCGCGGTGATTGCAACCAACAATGACGATGCGTATCGAACGGCTTTCGACCTGCATGATGCGGGTATCGAGGTCGCCGCAGTCGTCGATGCCCGGACGAACGCGGCGCGAAACATTGAAGAGGGTATCCAGCAACGAGGCATCAAGGTGCTTCGCTCTTCCATGGTCGTCGACACGCGCGGTTCGACCACGTTGAAAGCCGTTGCGGTCGATGAACTCGCCAACGACGGTCGCAGTCTCGGCGCCAACCGGGTTTGGATTCCGTGCGATGCGCTGGCCGTGTCCTCCGGCTGGAATCCGACGGTGCATCTGTATTCACAGGCCGGCGGCAAGGTGCGCTACGACTCGTCGCTGGCCTGCATTCTTCCTGACAATTGTCGTCAGCGCGTGCGGATCGTCGGCGCCGCGAATGCGGAGTTTGCAGTTTCGAGCGCGATCGCGAGCGGCACTCACGCGGGACGAGAAGCGGCGGCCGAGAGCCGACCTGTGCCAAGAGACGCAGGTCGCGAGCATCGATCGGAGACGAATGGAATCCGCGCCGTTCGTCGCGCGCCGCAGGCTTCAGCGGCACGGCAATGGGTGGACCTGTTGCACGACGTGACCACGTCCGACATCGAGCTGGCGGTTCGCGAAAACTTCGTCGCGGTCGAGCACTTGAAGCGCTACACCACCAACGGTATGGCCGTCGATCAGGGCAAGACCAGCAATCTGAATGCACTGGCCGTGCTGTCGGATCTGACCGGGCGTGGGATCGAAACGCTGGGCACGACCACCTATCGGCCGCAGTTCATGCCGGTGACGTTCGGTGCCATTGCCGGCGGCGCCACGGGCGATCTGTATGTACCGCCGCGTCATATGCCGGCGCATCGCTGGCATGTCAGGCACGGTGCACAGCTCGACGACTACGGCGGATGGAAACGTCCGGCTTGTTACTTGCGTGGCGCCGAGACTCGCGAAGCGGCGATCAACCGCGAAGTGCAAGCGGTGCGCACGGCGCTCGGTCTGTTCGAAGGTTCGCCGCTCGGCAAGATCGAAGTGCGGGGCCCCGATGCCGCACGCTTCTTACATCGCATCTACATGAACAATGTCACTTCGCTGCAGCCGGGCAAAGTGCGCTACGGGCTGATGCTCAACGAGAATGGCATCGTCATCGATGACGGCGTGTTCGCATGTCTGTCGCCCGAGCATTATCTGGTCAGCACCACGGGCGCCAATGCCGAGCGCATCGCCGGCTGGCTCGAAGAGTGGCATCAATGCGAATGGCCGGATCTCGATCTGGTGTTGATGCCGGTGACGACGCAGTGGGCCGTGCTCACCTTGGCCGGCGCAGCGGCGCGGACTCTGTTGCAGCAGTTGCCGGGCGATATCGATTTCTCCGCCGCCGCGTTCCCGCACATGAACTATCGGGAAGGGCAGCTTGCAGGCCGGCGTGCGCGTGTTCAGCGCGTGAGCTTCACCGGCGAGCTGAGTTATGAAATCAGTGTTCCCGCCAACGAGGCCGAAGCGTTCTGGGACGAGCTGATGCAGCGGGGGGCGCAGCTCGGCATCGCGCCCATCGGGCTCGAAGCCTGGCTGGTGCTGCGTTTGGAGAAGGGCTTTCTGCACGTGGGATCGGACACCGACGGCACCACCAATCCGCTGGACCTGGGCTTCGGTGCCATGGTCCAGAAAAAGGCCGGCGACTTCGTCGGTCGTCGCTCGCTGTTGCGCACCGCCGATCAGGAGACCTCGCGACGTCAGTTCGTGGGCTTGGAACCGGTGGAGGCGGGGGCCTCGCTGGTGGCTGGCGCGCACGTCATTTCTACGTCACCCAAGCGTAGCCAGGGATTCGTTACGTCGGCGGCTTTCAGTCCCACGCTGGGACGGTCGATCGGCTTGGGGTTGCTGGAACGAGGTCATGCGCGCATCGATGAGATCGTCACTGTTTTCGATGAGGGGCGCACACTGCAGGCCCGAGTGGTCAAGCCTGCGTTTTTCGACCCTGCCGGAGAGCGCATGAATGGCTGACAGACTGGTCGAGATGGACGCGCATCCGCGGCGGGCCAAGGTTCGTTTGCGTATAGGGATGTCGGCGGCGAACGAGGCCGTGCGATATGGGCTGCCGGGCATGCTCGAGGCGAAGACGTCGGGCGAGGTGACGGTGCTGTCGCTGGGACCGGATCAGTGGCTGCTGGTGAGCGATCAGCTGTCGGCGGAAAAGCTGATCGCGATGTGTGCCAGCGAGTTCGCGACCGTGAGACATCACGCAGTGGATGTATCGGCGGGGCTCAATTGCGCCACGGTTCGAGGTGAGACCGCGCCGGCGCTGTTGTCGATGGGGGCGGGTATCGATTGGTCCACTCGATGCACGCGCACTCGATTCGCAGCCGTGCCGGTGGTGGCGCATCGCCATCACGAGACGTCGTTCGATCTTTATTACGACCGCAGCTTTGCAGACTACCTCGGTCAATGGCTGACCCATGCGCTGCGCGATCCTTTCTTGAATCGTTGAGTATCATGCCCCAGTTCACGCTGTCCATTTCCTGTCCCGACCGCACCGGGATCGTCGCCGCGATCTCCGGTTTCATCGCCGAGCGCTCCGGTTCCATCATCGAAGCGGCGCACTTCGTCGATGCGTTGTCGCAACGCTCGTTCATGCGGACCATGTTCAAAGGCGACACGTTGCCGTCGCTGGATACGCTGCGCCAGGAGTTCGCGGTCACGGCCGAGCGGTACGGAATGGACTGGGGCCTGCATGAAGCGGAGCGTCGCTGCAAGGTGCTGGTGGCGGTGTCCAAGCAAGGGCACTGCCTCAACAGCCTGTTGCATCGCTGGAGCATCGGCACGTTGCCCATCGACATCGTCGGCGTCGTGTCGAATCACGCCACGCACGAGCGGCTCACGCAGTGGTACGGGCTGCCGTTTCATCACTATCCCATCGAGCCCGGCGCGAAGGCGGAACAGGAGGCGCGAATCCTTCACCTGTTCGAGTCCACCGGCGCGGAACTGCTGGTGCTCGCCCGCTATATGCAGGTGCTGTCGGATGAGACCTGTCGGCGGCTGGCCGGCCGGTGCATCAACATTCATCACTCGTTCCTGCCAGGCTTCAAGGGCGCCAGGCCCTATCATCAAGCCTACGAGCGCGGCGTGAAGATCATCGGCGCCACCGCGCACTATGCCACCGCGGATCTGGATGAAGGTCCCATCATCGAACAGAACGTCCAGCGCGTCGATCACACGCAGCAGCCCGAGGATCTGGTCGAGATCGGCCACGACCTCGAAGCCATGGTGCTGAACAACGCCGTGCGCTGGCACGCCGAGCATCGCATCTTCGTCACCGGCAATCGTACCGTCGTGTTGCGCTCCTGAGATAACGACAAAGGCTATCGCATGAGTTCCACCAGCGGCCGATGGTCTTCATGGTTTGCTTTCAACCTCGCGGCAGTGGGCGCGTCGGTGGGATTGGGTAGCATCTGGCGGTTCCCGTATCTGGCGGGAACCAATGGCGGCAGCACGTTCTTACTGGTGTTCATCCTTGCCTGCGTGGCGATCGCGACGCCGCTGCTGGTCGCCGAGTTCATCATCGGCCGCAGATCGCGACAGAGCCCGCCGGAGGCTGCGGGGCACCTCGCGACGACTTTCGGTTACTCACGCTCGTGGAACTGGATCGGCGTGCTGGGCACGATTGCCTGTGTGCTGATCATTTCGAGCTACACCGTGATCGCCGGCTGGGTGATCGCGTATGCATGGAAGTGCGCCTCCGGTCAGATCATGGGGCTGTCACGACCCGAGATCGCCGAGCATTTCTCGGGCTTCCTCGCGAGCCCTTGGCAACTGGGCTTCTGGCACCTGTTGTTTCTGGTCATCGTCGGCTGGATTTCGGCGCGAGGATTGAATCGCGGCGTCGAGATCGCGAACAAGGTGCGGGCGCCGGGGCTGCTCATTCTGTTGCTGGCGTTGGTGGGTTATGCGCTGGTGCAGGGCGATGTGCGCGGTCTCACATTCGCGTTTCAGCCCGATCTGAGCAAGCTCTCGGCGGACCTGGTGCTCGCCGCGATCGGTCAGGCGTTCTATGCGACCGGTGTGGGCATGGCGATCATGCTGGCGTATGGCGCGTATGTGCCGAACAACGTGTCGCTGGTTCGCTCCGCGCTGTTGATCAGTGCCTCGATCGTGACCGTGTCGGTGCTGGCCACGGCCATGGTGTTTCCGCTGGTCTTTCAATATGGCTTGAATCCCGCGCAAGGGCCGGACCTGGTCTTCAACGTGCTTCCGACCGCGTTCGTGGAAATGCCCGCGGGGCAGTTGGTGGGAACGTTGTTCTTTCTGTTGCTGGTGCTCGCCGCGCTGACGCCGACCATCGCGGGGCTGGAGCCCGTGGTCGCGTGGCTTCAGCAACGTCGTGGCTATTCGCGCCCCAAGGCGGTGTTCTGCTCGGTCGCGATCGTCTGGGGGCTGGGGCTGGGCAGCGTGCTGTCGTTCAACGTGTGGAAGGACTGGCACCCGCTGGCGTGGACCTCGCTGTTTCAACACAAGACCGTGTTCGATGTCGTCGACTTCGTTTCTTCCAACATCCTGTTGCCGGTCGGCGCCTTGCTCACCTGCGCCTTCATCGGCTGGCGCCTGCCGGCATCGTTGGGCGAGCAGGAGCTGGCCGTGGACGCGCCGATCCTGCGCCGGTGCTGCCGGATCCTGCTCGCATTCATCTGCCCGGTCGCCATCTGCGCCGTGCTCATCGCCGCTCTCTGAGCCATCCGTCGATCCGCCTCTTTTGCGCCGCAAAGGCGCTTTCTAAACACTTCTGTACGGAAGCGTCCGGTCTGTTGTATGCTCGGCCAACCATACAGAATTGTATGGTTTGGCGAGCGTTCTGGACCGACAAAGAAACAGGGGTGGGGCGCCTATGGCGGTGGCAGCTGAAAGAATGGCCAGCGAGCGAATGACCGATGTGTTCCGGGGGCTCGATGCGCCGTTACGCGCATTCCTCGCGCAACAGACGCGCTCGCTGGATGATGCCGAGGATCTGGTTCAAGAGATTTTTCTGCGACTGTGGCGCATGGGCGCGCCCAGCGAGATTCGCAGCTTCAAGGCCTTCGCGTTCAAGATGGCCTGCAATCTGGTCAAGGACCGCAGCCGGCGCACTTACACCCGCATGATGCGCCAGGCCGTGCCGGCCGGCGACGTGCAGCTCTCCGACATGGGGGAGGGCGAGCCCTCCAGCGTCGTGCAATCCATGCAGATGATCGGCATCGTCGCGCAGACGCTGGCTAAGCTGCGGCCCAGCACACGCGAGGCATTCTTGTTATATCGACTGGAGGCCTGGTCGCACGCCCGGATCGCCGCGCAGATGGGAATTTCCGTCAGCATGGTCGAGAAGCACGTGAGTCAGGCAACCGCGGCTCTGCGTAACGCAGGCGTCGAGTACAGCGAGGGTTGAGCGTGGATCGGGACATCAGACAGACACAACTGTATGGCAAGGTCTGCGACTATTTCCGGACCTTGAACGCGGTCGGACAGGACAGGATTGTCGATGCGGCGGACCTCGCCGCTTCCGCCGATGGTGGGCGAGTCGCATTCACCGGCACGCTGCACGAAGACCTGTCGCGCGCGCCGCTCACTCGGGTTTGTTTGCTGGATCTCACGAGTCGCAAGCTCTCGCGGGTCGAAGCCGGCAATGGCAGCGATCGCCTGCCTCGCTGGTCGCCGGACGGCGCGTGGCTGGCGTTCATTTCGGATCGCGCCCAGGCGGGAAATTTCCAACTCCATCTGGCTCGCGGCGATGGCAGCGACGTGCGAGCGGCGCCTGCCGTCGACGGCATCATCGAAGCATTGCAATGGTCGCCGGACGGTCAGCGCATTCTGTTGCTGGTGGCGGGCTTCGGCGCGGATCTGGCGGGCTGTCAGGGCGGCAACACCACCTTCAGCCAGGCGCAGTCCGCGCAGTTGCCAGCATGGATGCCCACGGTCGATACCGGCGACGCGGCGAATCTGTGGCGCCGCTTGTTTGTATTCCGAGTCGAGGCGGAGCAGATGGCTGCGCTGGCCATGGACGGTATCAATCCCTGGGAAGCGACGTGGGTGGGTAATGAGCGCATCGCCGCCGTCACCTCGCGTTCTCACAGCGAGGGATCGTGGTATCGCGCGCAATTGACATCGTTCGATCTGAGCGGCGGCGAGTCGCATGTTTTGTTCACGCCGTCGGATCAGATTGGCGTGCCGGCAGGATCGCCGGCCGGGCGCAGAGTCGCGATCATCGAGGCCGTGTGCAGCGATCGCCTGATCGTCTGCGGCGACTTGAAGCTGATCGATACCGTTACGGGCAGGGTTCGTACCATCGACACCGCGGGCGTCGATGTCACGCACGTCGCCTGGCGCGACGAGCGTCACCTGATGTTCACCGGTCATCGTGCTTTCGAGACCGTGGTCGGCGAAGTCGATGTCGAGACCGGCAAGGCCGCCGAGCAATGGGCCGGCACCGATCGCACGTTCGGCAATTGGTATCCCGTGGTATGGCCCTTGGCCTCGGGTGGCTGCGTCGCTGTCGGCGAAGCCTACGAGGTCGCGCCGGAAATCGTGCTGATTCGCGACGGTCACTACGAAGTGATGCTGTCGCTCGATGCCAGGCCGAAGCGTGAAGCGGCCAAGGCGCACATCGCACCGGTCATGTGGCGTGGCCGCGATGGCCTGGAAATCCACGGCTGGCTGGTGAAGCCCGCGGTCGACCGGCCGATGCCGGTCGTGATGGATATTCATGGCGGGCCGGTGTGGAGTCATCGCAATCGCTGGCAAGGACGATTGCGCGGCGCCAAGTTGCTCACCGATCACGGCATCGCGGTGTTTTATCCCAATCCCCGAGGCAGCAGCGCCCGTGGGCAGGCCTTCGCGCGACACGTGGCCGGCGACATGGGCGGTGAGGACACGTACGACTATCTCACCGGACTGGATGCGCTGGTCGCGAATGGCACCGCCGATCCCAAGCGCTTGGGCGTGACTGGCATCAGTTACGGTGGCTTCATGTCCGCCTGGCTGATCACGCAGGACACGCGCTTCGCTGCCGCGGCTCCCATCAGCTGCGTCAGCAACTGGTACAGCCAGCATCGCACGTCGCAGATCCCGCACTTCGATGCCATGTTTCTGAAGGGCAAACCGGATCAACCCGGCGGCCACTATTTCGAGCGCAGCCCGTCGATGCATGCCAGCCGTGTGCGCACGCCGACGTTGCAGCTCACGGGCGCGCTGGACCAGAACACGCCGCCGACGCAGGCGTTGGAGTTTCATCGGTCACTGCTGGAGCAGGGCGTCGAGTCGGTGCTCGTGACCTATCCCACGGCCGGCCACGGCATCCGTTCGTTTCCAGAAGTGCTCGATGCCACCACGCGCTACGTCGACTGGTTCTTGAAATATTTCGGGAGCGTGCCTCGCTAGTTCGTCCAGCTGTTGTGGGTCGACGCATACGCTGCGTCTTTGCTGCGACTCGTACAGCATCGGAGAACTGGCACATGTATTCCCGCAACCGGCTTGGCGCGCGATTCTTGTTGGGAGCTCTGGCGACGTCGGCGGCGACGACGCCAGTGATTGCGCAGGAATCGCGCATGGAAGAAGTCGTGGTGACCGCGCGTAAGCGCGCCGAGACCTTGCAGGAAGTGCCGCTCGCAGTGAGCGTGCTCGACTCCACGGCGCTACAAGACAATCGCATCGACACCGTCGACGATTTGTACGGACGCGTGCCGGGCCTGTATTTCACGCAGTCCGGCGGCGCCGCGCCGACTTCCGACTTCGTCTACATCGTGATGCGCGGCGTGGGCTTCAACGGTGGCCAGGAACCTGCCGCCGGCGTGTTCATCGATGGCATGTATCAACCGCAGCTGGGCTTCGATATCGGCTTCCTGGATCTGGAACGATTGGAGGTCCTGCGCGGCCCGCAAGGTACGTTGTTCGGCCGGAACACGCAGGCCGGCGCGCTCAACCTGGTGACGCGCAAGCCCAGTCAGAATCTCGCCGGACGGGTGGAGATGGAGCTGTCGGAATACAACACGTACCGCGTCCTCGGTGCGGTGAGCGGCCCGCTGACCGATACCTTGTTTGGTGGCATCTCGGCCGAGTACGGCGAGAGCGATGGCTATCTCGACAACACGCTGACCGGCAAGCCCGGCGCTCCGTACGACCGTTACTCGGCTCGCGGCACGTTGCGGTGGTTGGCGGCGGACAACGTGGAGATCTCGCTGGCCGCGGATGTGTCTCATCGAGGTGGCAACGAGATCGCGCTCGGCAGTCGTCTGGCGTGTGAGTGTTACGACATCCAGAGCGACAACGATCGTAACGATACCAAGGACAATAGCGGTGTGCAGCTGACGGTGGAGTGGAAGGCGAGCGATGCGTTCGTGCTCACCTCCATCAGCGGTCTGCGCAAGGTCGAGTCGGACATCACCATCGATTTCGACGGCGAGCGCACGAATCAGGCCGTGACGGTCGCGAACGGCAGGCCCGGATCGCGCGTCGCGCCGGGCCCCATCACGTTCCAAGGGGTGCATCAGCGCTCGCAGGTCGAGCAGACATTCTGGAGCGAGGAACTGCGCGTGACCGGCGAGGCCGGTGCGTTCGACTGGTTGGCCGGTGCTTATTATTTCGATCAGACTCAGGATCAGAAGCGCGCCTTCGACATCGGCAGCGGCGTCAGAATCGATCCGGCGGTGGCGTTCCTGGCAGGCACGGCGATCCGCGAGGACTTCGGTACCGATCGCGATGGCTGGGCCTTGTTCGGTCAGGGCAGCTGGAAGGCGACGGACAAGATCGAGCTCACGCTCGGCTCGCGCTTCTCGCGAGAGACGGTGTCGGTGGATGGCGAGCGGCTGCGTAACATCACGCAGATCGAGAACGCGAATCCGACGTTCTTCACGCTGGATGGCGAGGACACGTTCAGCGATGTGTCGTCCACCGCCTCGCTCTCCTATCAATGGAACAGCTCGGTGAGCTCCTACATCACCGCGGCCCAAGGTTGGAAGGCGGGCGGCTTCAATCGTTACCCGAGCACGGCCAATGCGGTCCTGCCTTACGACGCCGAAACCTCGATCAACTACGAGGTGGGCTTGAAAGGCATGTGGCCGGCGCAGCGGTTGTCCGCCAATGTCGCGGTCTACTACATCGACATCAAGGATCAACAATTGCAGACCGTCACGCCGGACTCGAACGGCGTCCCGGTGACGACCATCACCAACGCCGGCAGCAGTCGCAGCCAGGGCGCCGAGCTCGAACTGTCGTTCTCGCCGACGCCGCGTTTCGATGCTTCGCTGTCATTTGCTTACACGGATGCCGAGTTCACCGACTTCACGCAGCGGGCGGCGGGCGGCGCCTTCGTGGTCCGCGATGGCGAGCCGTTTGAATATGTGCCGGAGATCACTGGCTCCCTGACGCTGGAGTACCGATTCCCGGTGATGAGCAGCCGCGACCTGGCGTTGAATGTGAACTATCGTTACGTCGACGAATACGTCGTGTCGGACGGCGGCTTCCTCGCGTCGCTGGGACAGACCCAACGGGTCGAAGCGTACGATCGGCTCGATCTGCGGGCGACGATGGAGTTGGGCGAGTGGAAGGTGTCGGCGTTCGTGCGCAACGTGCTCGACAGCTTCGACTATACAAATATCAGCTACAACGGCTTCGTCGCCGCATCGCCCGCCGAGTTCCTGGTGATGCCGCTAGAGCCGCGCACGTTCGGCGCCGTCGTGAGCCGGAAGTTCTGAGCTCAAGGCGCGCGCCGCCACCAAGGTGTTGTGCAGGAGCATGGTGATGGTCATGGGGCCAACACCACCGGGCACGGGTGTGATGTGCGACGCCTTGCGGCGCACGGCGTCGAAATCGACATCGCCGACGATGCGTCCATCGGGCAGCCGGTTGATGCCCACGTCGATGACCACGGCGCCGGTTTTCACCATCGGCGCCAGAATCAGATTGGGCCGGCCCGCGGCGACCACCAGGATGTCGGCCAGAATGGTGAATTGAGCCAGATCGCGCGTCTTCGCGTGGCAGATACAAACAGTGGCGTCGCGCTGCATGAGCATCAGCGCGGTCGGTTTGCCGACGATGTTGCTGGCGCCGACCACGACGACGTTCTGCCCGGCGATGGGAATCTGCTCGGCTTCCAACAGTTTCTGCACGCCAAACGGCGTGCATGGCGAGAACACGGTCGAGCCCAGCACCAGGCCGCCGACGTTGTACATGTGGAACCCATCCACATCCTTGTCGACCGAGATGCGCTCGAGCACGGCGCGCACCGGTAAATGCGCTGGCAACGGCAATTGCATGAGGATGCCGTGGACGGCGTTGTCCTCATTGGCGGCATCGATGACGGCAAGCAGTTCTGGCAGCGTGATCGAGGCGGGCAACTCGACCGTCGCCGACTCGATGCCGACATCGCGGCATGCTTTCGCCTTGTTGGAAACATAGAGCCGGGAAGGGGCGTCGGTCCCGACCAGGATGACCGTGAGTTTGGGCCGGACGCCAGTGCGCGCCACGAAGTCGGCAATTTCCGTCGCCAGGCCGGCGCGCAAGCGCCGGGCATGCTGGACTCCATCGATGATTCTGGCGCTCATGAATATTCCATACAGTTGTGTACAGAATAGCCTACCCCGGTGAATCCGCAAGCCTTAAAGTACTGGAGTTTCGAGGGGTCACTTCTGTCAAGCGGCGCGACCGACGTTGGGCTAATATGCAGCCCTTCGACCGGATTCCAAGAGAAGCAAAGTGGCCGCAGATTCGCTCACCGTCACGGGCAGAAGGAAGTCGCGCGAGGACTGGATCGCGGCGGCGCGCAAGGTGCTGGTGAAATCCGGCGTGGACAGCGTCAAGGTCGATCGTCTCGCCAACGATCTGCGCGCCACACGCGGCAGTTTCTATTGGCACTTCACCGATCGCGACGAATTGTTGAATGCTCTGCTGCACGACTGGGAAGTCAACAATTACGTCGCCATCTCGACCATTCGCGCCCGCTGGGCCAGTTCCACGCCCGACCTGACCGAGCTCATCGAGTGGTGGGTGCGCGAGGGCACCGAGTCGCCGGCGTTCGGCATGGCCATTCGCACCTGGGCGCGAGGCGATGCGACCGTCGAGGACGTCATGCATCGGGTGGACAACGAGTGGATCAATCTCGTGCAGTTGCTGTTCTCACCGGAGACCTACGATGAGTCCGAGCGGCTGGTGCGCGCCCGCGTGGTTTATTTCCATCAAGTCGGCTATCACGCACTCGCCATGCGAGAGCCGCAGGAAGAGCGTCTGCGCCTGATTCCCTATTACTACAAGGTGCTCACCGGCCGCGAGGCCAGCGACAACCTGTTCAATGCGTTGCGGGCCATCGGCAAGGGCGAGCCGGCGGCGCCGGCCAAAACCCGCACCAGGGCGGTCGCGAAAGAAACATCGAAGCGGCGCAAGAGAAGCTGATCTCAGGGAAGCACGCCGCGCCGGTGAGCTTCGGCGACCACCGTCGTGCGCTTGCGCACGTCCAGCTTGCGAAAGATGTTCTGGACGTGAAATTTCACCGTGGGCTCGGACAGCCCCAGCTTGCGCGCGATCACCTTGTTGGAATGTCCCAGGCTGATCTCGATCAGCACCTCGTGTTCCCGCGCGCTCAATAACGCAGGGGTCGATGCTTTGGCAGGGCTCGTCCCCCGGCCCAGCAGGGTCTGCAGTTTGGAGCCGAATGTCTGCAAATGCTTTTCCAGCGGGACGGCACGGCTCGCTAGCAGCGCTTCCAGCGGTCGCCGCAGATAGCGCCGCATGTCGAGAAACGTTCGCCGATATTCATTGGCCGAGCCGATCTCCAGCGCGGCGACGAGTGTCGCGTGGGCGGCGTCGCTCTGACCGTTCGCATGGGCCAGAGCACTCTTGAGCACGAGTGCGCGCACCCAGGCTCGCTTGCGTCCGCGACGGCTGGCATCGGATTCGAGACGTTGCAGAATCGCGGTGGCATCGGCGGGCCGGCGTTCGTTGAAAGCCAGCTCCGCCAGCGACAGGCCGATCAAATCCCACTCGCGCCAGGCGAATTCGTCCAGGCTGGCGGCATCGTGCCAGCGAGCGGCGAAACGGTGACGGCTGCAGATCTCAGCGGCCCCCTCGTCGTCCTCGTTGAGCAGGGCGAGCCGCATGCGCAGGGCCGGCAGGAAGTTGTGTAGCAGCTTGCTCGAACGCGGAATGCTTTCCAGCCTGGCCAGCATCGGTTCGATGCTCGACGCGCCGTTGAGCGTGTAACTGGTCAGCGCCACGGTTTCGTACAGCGACGCCAGCATCTCGAACCAGGTTTCGACGTGCTCGACGGTGTACGTGGCCTCGTCGATCTTGCTGCGTGCCTCGTTGACATCGTCCAGTTCGTAGTCGATTTCGGCCAGCAGCACCTTGGTCAGGCTGAAGAAACTGGTTTCGTGCTGAATCTCCTCGCGCCACTGCCGTTGTCCGGCGTGGAACATGCGGCGCGCCTCGGCGAGATTGCCGCGCGCCAACGCCACCGTCGCAAAGTGATGCTTGAGCCAGAGCGCTTCCCATGCCGAGTGTTCCTGAACGTTGGCGCGCTCCGCCTGGAGCAAACTGTCGTGCGCCAGATCCAGATCGCCGCGCATGTGCTGATACAGGCCCAGGAAGATATAGATCATCACCGAGCGACGGTATTCGACGCCGCTCATCAGCGAGAGCTCTTGCTCCAGCGACTTCAAGCGCGCCTGGGACAAGGTGCCGCCCATGTAGAACTGCATCAGGCAGCGGACCAGCAACGCGTCCACTTGTAGCTCGGCGCTGCCGGGACCGCCGCGCTCACGCGTGAAGCCTTCGGTGACCCGACTCAGCTCCTCGAACATCTGCTGCGCTTCGCTTTGCATTCCTTGTTTGAAATCGACGAAGATCTTGCCGAGGCTGAGTCGGGGCGAGGCCCGGATGTGTTCCGGTGGCAGCAGATCGAGAACGTTTCGTAGCGCGGTGTCGCCGCGACTGACCGCGACATTCAATGCACCGACTTGCTCGATGGCTCGCGCAGCCGCTTCCGGATTGCCGGCTGCGATGAACGACAGGACGCCGTCGCGCAGCGACGCGTGCTCGACGAGCCACTGGGCCGCGCGGTTGTGGAGAGTGCTCGCATCCAGATCCCGACGGCTCTGAAGCAATCGATACAGCACGCGCCTCACCAACGGAGCAATCACCCAGGAAACGTTGGCGATTTCCAGGCACTGAAGAAACGTACCTCGCGCCGTGAGATCGTCCAGCATCGCGCGACTGTCGGTTCGTTGCCGGACGGCATCGGCAAAATCCGGACGCAGCACTTCGATGACCGACGTCTCGATCAAAAAGTCCACCGACGCCGGATCGAGGTCGGCCAGCAACTCGGTGACGACAAAGTCCTTCACGTGGTTCGCAAACGTGGGCACCTGTTCCAGGATGCGCTCGGAGCGGCGCCACTCCTCACCGCACAGCTGCGCAAATCGCAACATCGCGGGCCAGCCTTCGCAGAGCGCGTACGCCTCCTTCAATTGAGCCGGCGTGAACGAGGAGGCGAACAGCGCCTGGGCTTCCTTCTTGCTGAAGGCAAGCGCGGCGCGGTCGATTCGTTGCAGACGGCCTTGCAGAATCAGGCGAGACGAGGCGAGCCCGACCGCCAATCGGCTGCTGATGGCCACTCGCACATTGCTGGAGAGGCGCACGAACAGCGTGTCCAGGATCGCGGCGATGTCGGGACCGTCGACGTTGTGAAAGTCATCCAGAACGATGAGCAGCTCGGCTGGATGTCGGGCGGCGGTGACGATGAGCCCATCGAGTGCGTCGAGCGCATCTTCGTGCAGATGAGAGATCGGGCGCTCCGAGCCATGCGGCATGACCTGCGCGGCGGCCAGGGCATCGGTGAGTGCGGCGACGAAGGCGCGCTTGCCGCGATCCGCTTTGGTCAGATTGATCCAGGCGACCGTCGATCCCGCGGCCCGCGCCGTCTTGGCCCATTGCGCGAGGGCATAGGTTTTTCCGTAGCCGGCGGGCGCCTGTAGCAATGTGACGCCGCGAGCTGGTGCCGCTGCGAACGTCGTGTGGAGATCGGCACGCTCGACCGGCGTCTCGAGCCCCACCTGAGGAACGAATCGATACGGCGAGCCGACCGGCCGGCTCGCCGAGGGCTGAGTGAAGTGGACCACGAGCGATTTGTCGGTCACTGTCCGAGAGTGCCACCGCCTCCGAGCCGTCGCAAGGCGAGGATGGCGAGGACCCCTATCCAAACGAATAGGTGCGAGCCCTCCGACCCTCGTTCTTTTTCAGCCGCCGTTCCATCCTCCGTGTGCATTGAGCGTGTCGGTGTCGCGTCGTTAGTCTGTTCGCGTCTTCGCTGGATCAGACAGATCAGAACAGAACAGGGCACGACCCGAGGGCGACATGATTCGAGCATGCAGTTTTCCAGTCACGGCCGTCCTGTTGGGGATGACGGGGGGCGTGCTGGCGGAAGAGCCTCAGCAACCGCAATCGGTGGAGCCGGGCGCGGTGATTCTCCAGAACGTCGTCGTGACCGCGCGCCGGCGTGAGGAAAGCCTGCAGCGAGTGCCCGATCCCGTCACCGCGATCACGGCGGACCGGATCGAGGCGGCCGGCATCACGCAGGTGGAACACTTCATGTCGAAGGTGCCGAACCTGACCTTCCGCGATGGCACCAGTTATCGCAGCGGCTATGCCTTCATCTCGATGCGTGGCATCGGCAACGGCCAGGAAGGCTGGGCGCCGGTCACCTTCATGATCGACGGCGTGCCATCGAGCTCGCTCGACAGCATCAAGAGCGGCTCGCTCGACGACATCGAGCGCATCGAGGTGCTGCGCGGGCCGCAAAGCGCGTTGTACGGGGCAGGCGCCATCGCCGGCGCCATCAACGTCGTGACGCGCAAACCCGACGACGAGTTTCGCGCCAGGCTGCGGGCAGCCTACGCGAACGGTAACGATCGCTCGGTCGCCGGCATGGTCTCCGGCCCGCTGAGCGAAGATCTGTTGCGCTTCCAGCTGCAAGGCAGCTATCGCGACAGCGACGGCCTGATCGACAGCAAGAGCAACGGGCTCGACCTGGACTTCGAGAAGAAACAGAAAGTCGGCGCGCGGCTCATCTACACCCCGACCTCGAACGTGGAGCTCGATCTGCGCGGCGAGTACGTGCGCGAGCAGAACGGCTCGACCTATCAGGGCAAATTGTCGAGCCCCGATCAGATCGACGATTTCGGCGCGAGCACCGAACCGCGCCGCCGTTTCCCCGGCGAGGACGATCGCAAGCTCGGCAATATTTCCTTGCGAGCCACGGTGGATTTCGCCAAGGCCTCACTGATTTCGGTGAGCGGCTACAGCGATATCAAACAGGATATCGATTCGAGCGTGTGCTACGACGATCCGGACCATCCCGCGATCGACGATCCCAGCGTGCCCGGCGTGCAGGCGGCGTGTCTGCTGGGGCCGGCGTTCGGCTCGAACGCCGCGCCCGGTCAGCCCATCGACGATCTGTTCAGCAGCGTCGACGACCTGCAGACCTTCACTCAGGATCTGCGCATCGTTTCCAACGGCGCCGGGCGCATCCGCTGGCTCGCCGGCGCTTCCTATCTTCACCGCGAGAGCTTCAACGGTTTCGATGCCAGCTGGATCCTGGCGCCGACGGCAAGTCTGCTGACGCTGTTTCCGCTCTGGAACGGCAAGAAGGATGAATGGTGGGGCGTGTACAGCCAGATCTCGGGCGATCTTACCGATCGCATGGAGCTGACGGTTGCCGCCCGCTACGACGAGAACGACTACACCAATACCAGCTATACGGATCGCAACGAGACCGCGATCGTTCAAGTGCGCGACAAGAACGGTGCGCTGGTGAACTCCCAAGAAGAGTCCGCGAGCAAAGTGCAGCCTAAGGTGCAGCTGAGCTATCGCTGGACGCCGGATCTCATGACCTATGCCACCTGGTCCAAAGGCTTTCGTGCCGGCTTCTTCGCCTCGGGCGGTTTCACGCGGCCCGAGTCGACCGAGAACATCGAAGTCGGCCTCAAGTCGACGCTGTTCGACGGCCGCATGATGGCCAACGTCTCGGCCTTCCACATCGACTACTCCGATCAACAGTTCTCGACCGTCATCAATCAGCCGCCGTATCGCCAGCCGGTGACCTTGCCCGAAACCGACATCGACGGCGTGGAGCTGGAGACTTCCATCGCGCTGAGCAGCGCGGTGAGTCTGGATGCGGGCGTGGGTTACCTCGACTCGAAGGATGTCGATGGTTTCCGGTCGCCGTTCGCGCCGAAGCTCACGGGCAACGTGTCCTTGAATACGCGGCATCCTTTGATGGGCGACTGGTACGCCATCGGCCACATCGACTACCGCTACAACGCTTCGATGTATCTCGGCAGAAATGAGACTTCGCGGATTCCCGCCAAAGATTTCGTGGATGCGCGGCTCGGTGTCGAGAGCGACAACTGGCGGGTGGTGGCGTTCTCTCGCAACTTGTTCAGCACTCGCCAGGCCGAGCTCGAAGTGGTGCAGCTGGCCGGCGGTTATCCGCGCGCCATGAACAAGCCACGCAGCTACGGCATCGAGTTCACCTACAGCTACTGACGACCCACTTCATGGCTACCCAGACTCAAAGCACCGGCACCCGTTTCGCCATCGACACCGGCGGCACTTTCACCGACATCGTCGTGCTGGACGAGGCCGCCGGCACGTTCACGATGGACAAGGCATCGACCACGCCGCACAACACGCTGGAAGGCGTGCTCGCGGCCATCGACAAAGCCGGCGTCGATCTGCGCAAGGTCGATCGATTCTTCGTGCATGGCTCGACCACCGCGCTCAATGCGTTGCTCGAACGCAAAGGCGTGCGTACCGCCTATCTCACGACGCGTGGCTTCCGCGACGTTCCGGAGATCATGCGATACAACCGCCCCGAGATGTACAACCCGAAGTATCACAAGCCGCAGCAGATCGTGCCCCGCGAACTGCGCTTCGAAGTGACCGAGCGTCTCAATGCGCGCGGCGAAGTTCTAGAACCGCTGGATGAAGCGGAGCTGCGAGCGACGGCGCGGAAGATCAGGGAGGCCGATGTTTCGACCGTGGCCGTCTGTTTTCTGCATTCGTTCAAGAACTCTGTGCACGAGCGCCGGGCGCGAGAGATTCTGCTCGAAGAGCTGCCGGACGTATCGGTCGCCATTTCGTCCTCGGTGGTGCCCGAGCATCGTGAGTTCGAACGCAGTATGACGACCATTCTGAATGCGTATCTCGCGCCTGTCGTCGAGCGCTGGATCGGCAATTTGCAACGTGAGCTGACTCGACGCGGCTTCGCCGGCGAGATCGTGCTGACGAAATCCGATGGCGGCGGCATGACGGCGGAGGCCGCGAAGGGCAGCCCGATCAACATGCTGTTCTCGGGGCCCGCGGGCGGCGTCATCGGCGGCCTGTATCTCGCCAATGTGTTGGAGCGTCCCAACTTGATCACGATGGATGTCGGCGGCACCAGCTTCGACATCGCCACCATCAAGGCGGCCAACGCCGGCACGCAACGCGAGTTGAAGGTGAACGGTTATCCCATTCTGATTTCCACACTCGACATTCGCACGATCGGTGCAGGCGGCGGCAGTCTCGCTGGCATCGACAGCGCGGGGGCGTTGTATGTCGGTCCGCGAAGCGCCGGTGCCGTACCTGGCCCGATTGCGTATCGGCGCGGCGGCACGCAACCCACCGTGACGGACGCATTCGTCGTCAACGGCTTCATCAATCCCGACAACTTCCTCGGCGGCAACATGGCGCTGGATGTAGACGGCGCTATCGCGGGCATTCGCGAACAGATCGCCAAACCCCTGGGCCTGGAGGTGAACCACGCGGCCAGCGGCATTCTGCGTATTGCAATGAGTCACATGGCCGAAGCGATCCGAAGCATGACTTCGGAGACCGGCGACGATCCGCGTGACTTCAGCATGCTGTGCTTCGGTGGCGGCGGCGCACTGTTCGGCGCTCATCTGATGGACGAGCTCAGTCTGCCCGCGGCCATCATTCCCATTCTGCCTTCGGCGTTCTCGGCCTGGGGCATGCTGATGGTGGATCTGCGACACGATGTCGTGCAGACCATCGCGCAGCGCCTCGACGGCACCGATGCCAGGAGTCTCGAAGGGCAATTCGCCACACTGGAAAGACGTGGTTGGGAACAACTGGTGCGCGAAGCCGTGCCGGAAGATCGACGCCAATTGTTTCGTAGCGCCGACTTGCGCTATGCCGGTCAGGAGCATTCGGTGTCCGTGCCGGTGCCGTCCTCGCTCGACGGGCCGGACAGCATGTCGAAGCTTTATGAGGCATTTCAGAGCGTCTACGAATCGGTGTATGGCTATCGGCTCGGCGCACCCGCCGACATCGTGACCTTGCGGGTGAAGGCCATTGGAAAAATTCCAGCGCCGGCACTGAGTCCGATCGAGCGCGGCGGGCCGGATCCGGAAGGCGCTCGCAAGGGGCGCCGCACGGTCCACGACTTTCTGGAAAGCGAGGCGCGAGAGTTTCGCATCTTCGATCGGGCGCGACTCAAGGCCGGCAATGTCATCGTCGGTCCGGCGCTCATCGAAGAGGCCACGACCACCACGGTGGTCCGCCATCATCACACCTGTGCCGTCGACAGTGTCGGCAACCTGATCATCACCCGACGCTGAGGATCTCCCGCCATGCTGAAATCAGCCACTGTACCGGCCATCGCGTCGAGCCCATCGGCGCGGCCCGATCCCATCACCGTCGAAGTGATTCGCAGCTTCTATCAGTCCACCGCGCGCCAGATGCGCAATACGCTGGTGCGCGCCTCGTTCAACCCCATCATCTACGAGATGATCGATTTCAGCCTCGGTATCTATAACCGCGATGCCGAGCTGATCGCCGAGGGGCCCGGCATTCCATTTTTCATGGGCACGCTCACCTTCACCATCCGTCAGGTGGTCGAGTATCTGGGCGTCGAGAATATCGAGGAGGGCGACGTGCTGTTGTCGACCTATCCGTACTGGGTCGGGTCGCACTCGCAGGACGCGGCGGTGATTCGACCGATCTTCGTCGCTGGCAAGATCTTCGGCTACACGGCGGTCAAGGCGCATTGGATGGATCTCGGTGCCAAGGACATCTATGCCACGGACACCACCGACATCTGGCAGGAAGGTCTGCAATTGTTCGGCGTCAAGGTCATGAAGCGCGGCAAGCTCGATCGGGAAATCGTCGACATCGTTCGCGCCAATACGCGCATGCCCGACAGCGTGGTCGGCGATCTGACCGCGCAGATCTCCTGCTGCAACTACGGTGCTCAGCGCATCGGCGAGCTGGTGAAGAAATACGGCGCCGGCACGGTGGAACAGGCAGCCATCCAGATTCTCGATCATGGCGAGCGCGTGGCACGGCAGGCGATTGCAGCCATGCCCGACGGCGAGTGGTCGGTGGAATCGTCGATGGATAACGACGGCATCGGTCAGGACAGCGTGCCGCTCAAAGCCACCATTCGAATTTCAGGCGATGAGATCACCGTGGATACCACCGGCTCGGCACCTCAGCAGGTGGGGCCGGTGAATTCGCCATTTCCGTCGACGGTGTCGGCGGTGCGGCTGGTGATGAAAATGATCATCGGGCCCAACTACGACGCCAACGAGGGTTTCTTTCGTCCGCTGCGAGTCATTTCGCCGGAGGGTTCGATCTTCAATCCCAAGGCGCCCGCGCCGGTGTTCCTCTATGGCTGGGCGGCGATGATCATGGGCGAGTCGCTGTTCCGGATCGTCGCGCAGATCGCGCCGGAAAAATCGGTGGCGCGTTCCGGTGGCGATCTGGGTGGCGTGATGTTCTCCGGTCATCTCGCGGACGGCAGCTACTTCGCCGGCGGAGCGGATGAAGGGTGCGGGCAGGGCGCGAGTCAGGATCGGGACGGTGAGAACGCGCTGATCCTGTACTCGCTCGGCGAGTCCTCCAATGTGCCGGCGGAGATCATGGAGGAGCGCTGGCCGGTGCTGGTGGAGAAATATGAGCTGTGGCAAGACTCGGCCGGCGCCGGCAAATTCCGTGGCGGGCTGGGTGTGCGCAAACAATGGAAGGCGCTCATCGATCTGAAGCTGATCGGCACCATCGAGCAGACCAAGTCACCGGCGTGGGGCGTGGATGGCGGCGCGGATGCGTTGCCGAACGACATGCTCATCAGTGCCGGTCTGCCTCATGAGCGTCGCATCGGCAAAGTGAGCGGCTGGGCGTTGCCGGCGGGCGAGCGGTTGTTGATTCAGACGGGCGGCGGCGGTGGCTGGGGCAACCCGCTCGATCGCGATCCGGCGCTGGTGCTGAAAGATGTCATCGGCGGCTATGTCAGTTTGGAGAGCAGCCAGCGCGACTATGGTGTCGTCATCACCGGCGCCGAGGGCTCGTACGCTTTGGATATGGCGGCGACGGAAGCGACTCGACGCCAACGAAAGGCGGCGTAGGGCTAAGCCTCTACGTCCGTTGCCACGTGCCTGGCGCTCTTCACCAGCAGCCAGGCACACGGTAACAGCAGGACGAATACGATGAGCAGAGCGTAACGGATTCCCACAGGACCATACACGGCACTGAAGGCATCGCTCATCGCGCCGGCGAGCACGGGGCCGAGTCCCAGGCCGAGCAGATTGGCGAAAAAGAACACGACCGCCACCGCCATCGCACGTCGTGCCGAACCGCAGATCGCATGCAGACAGGCAAACATGGCGGGGACCGCGGCATTGAGCATGATCCCCGCCAATCCCGCGAACGTCAGTGCGATGGCGAAGCTGGGCGCGAGCAACATGCCTTCGTACAACGGCCAGCACAACACCAGTCCGAGCGCCGGCCACCAACTGAGCCAGGCGATGTTTCGTTTGGACAGTCGATCGGTCACGAAACCGCCGAGCACGGTGCCGACGATCGAGCCGGCGGCAGTCACCGCGCCGTAGGCGGTGCCCACTTCGGCCAACGTCACCTTCAACACGCGGACCATGTAAGAAGGCAGGAAGACGATGCCGCCGTAGGCGATCAGGAAGTAGATCACCATCGCGATCACCAGATAGACGAACGAGCGCTTGGCCGCCAACGCTCGAAAGGTCGCGCCGAGCGATTCCTGCGAACCGGGCAGCGGACGGAACTGCGGCAGCGTTCGCGGCTCGTGCAAAACGAAATGGACCAGGACCGCGAGCGCCAGGCCGGGCAGGCCGACGATCAGGAACGCCGCGCGCCAACCATACATCGTCGCAATGTGCGCGCCGGCCACGAAGCCCAGCAGATAGCCGCACATGGACGACGACATGAAGATGGCCAGCGCTCGCGCGCAACGGGTCGGACCGAAGTAATCGGCGATGAGCGATTGCGCCGGCGGCAGCGCGCCCGCTTCGCCGGCACCGACGCCGACGCGCGCCAATGCGAGTTGCCAGAAAGACTGCGCCAGGCCGCACAGCGCGGTCATGACGCTCCAGATCGTCAGCGACAGCGTGATGATGATCTTGCGATTGCCGCGATCCGCCAGGCGTGCCACCGGAATGCCGAGCGTCGCATAGAACACCGCGAATGAGATGCCGGTGAGCAGACCGAGCAAGGTATCGGAGACGCCGAACTCCGCCTTGATGGGTTCGAGCAGCACCGAGATGATGTTGCGATCAACGAAGTTCGAGGTGGAGACCAGGAACAACACCGCCAGCAGCGACCATTGCCGCACCGGGCTGTACAACTCGCTGGGATGCGTGATCGGAGGGTTTTTCACGTACTCTCAGACGCAGCTCGGTCGTCGTCCCACAATCGTTGTGGGTCGCGGCTCGGGCCGCGTCTTTGCTCTCTCACTCGCCGCCAGCAGATAGGAGCGCTCGTGACCGCTGACCTCTCTCGTTATATTTTGAATCCCGGCCCGAAGACGCCGGTGGGTGGGCTCGACGCGGCGGTGACCACGGATTCCGCCATCGTCACCGAGACCATGGTGAACGTGCTCAAGCGCGGCGGAAACGCGGCCGACGCGGGCATCGCCGGGTGTCTGGTGCAGGCGGCAGTCGAGCCGTTCATGACCAATCACGCCGGCCTCGTGACCTTTCTTTATTACGAAGCCAAGACCGGTAAGATCCATCAGCTGGACAGTCTCGGCGCGTTTCCCTCCGGTCTGCCGCCGTTCAAGCCGGTGCCGCAAGGCATGGGACCGTACGCGAACCTGCCGCCTTCGGCCATCATTCCCGGCTTCATGCCCGGGCTCAAAGCCATTCACGAACGTTTCGGCTCTCGCCCCTGGGGCGAGCTGTGCCGGGATGCCGTCACCTGGGCGGAGCAGGGCCATCCGGTCTCCACGTTCGAATTCGGTGTGAACATTTTCGGCGAGAAGTTCGTTTGTTATTTCCCCGAAGGTCGCGACTTCTATCAGCCCAAGGGCTTCTTCCCGAACGTGGGCGACGTGTTCGTGCCGCCGGGGCTTGCTACGACGCTCAAGGGAGTGGCCGAGCACGGGCCGGACTACATGATCACCGGCGCCTGGGGCCGGCAGTTCGTGAAAAAGGCCAACCAGATGGGATGGAAGATCACGCCCGAGCACATGACGGAGACACCGCCACGCTGGGTGGAGCCGATCCGTTTCGCCCATCAGGAATACGAGATCGTGAGTCTCGGCCCGCCGCAGGCCCAGGGCATCTACACCGCCATCGCGCTCGGTGTGTTGAAACATCTGGGCATTCGTCAGATGAAGCCGGGTTCCGCCGATCACATCTGGGCCATGGGGCATGCGCTTCGGCAGGGCGCGCGGCATTGGGAATATGCGCAGGACGATCAGGTCTACGGCGTGCCGCGCGACGAGTTGCTCGACGACGCCTATCACGCGCACCTCGCGAAGATGATCAGAACGTCGCGTCCCAAAGTCGATCTCACCGAACATCTGCGCTTGAGCGGCGACGGCCCCTCCGGCGGCGCAGATCTACTGTCGTTGATCTCGGGCTCCGGCGGCCGGCCGCGACTCGGTCGCTCCGAGAATCCGCAGCCGTCGGGCTCGTGCGAGCTGGCGGTGGTCGATGCCGAGGGCAATTGGGTGCAGATGATGAATACGCTGCAGGGCTCGGGCATTCCCGGCATGGTCATCGGCGGCGTGCCGATGGTGGGCAGTCATGCGACGTTCGGCGCGCTCGCGAGCGCCATCGATGCGACGTTGGTGAAGGGCGCGAAAGTCCGCTGCATCATCGGCAACACGATGGTGTTGAAGAACGGTCGTCCGGTGCTGTCCGCGGGCTCACCCGGCAACGTTCATTGCACGGTGCCTCAAGTGCTCACCTACGCGCTCGACTTCAAACTCGATCCCTACGCCAGTGTCGATGCGCCTCGCATGTTGGCCATGACCGAAAACCGGGGCGTGGTGATCGAAGACCGGCTGGCGCCGGGCGTGGTGGAGGATCTGCACAAGCTGGGCGTGCGTGTGAGCGTGACGCCGAGCTACGACTATCACATGGGATCTTTCTCCGTGATCGCGCGAGACGAAAAAACCGGCAAGTACACGGCGGTGGCGGACCCGCGTCGCTGCGCGGTCGCGGATGGCCTCAAGGGGTAACAATCATGAGTGGGATTCTGTTCAAGAATGCGCGCGTATTCGACGGCACGAGCGAAGATTGTCAGGAAGGCATGCAGGTCCTGGTCGAGGGCGATCGTATTCGAGAGGTGTCGGCGACACCGATCAAGTCCGCCGACGCGCATGTGATCGACGTTGCGGGCAAGACGCTGATGCCCGGCCTCATCGACGCGCACATTCATGTGTACGCGAGCGACGTGAACATTCACAAAGTCGATCATTCCGGCACGCCGTATCGGACCGCGCATGCGATTCGTATGTTGCGATTCGCACTGGAAAGTGGATTTACAACGGTGCGAGATGTCGGCGGCGGCGACTGGAGTCTGGCGCGCGCCATCGACGAACGTTTGCTGGTCGCACCGCGGTTCTTCTACGCCGGCAAGGCATTGTCGATGACGGGCGGGCACGGCGACTTCCGCGAACCTGGTGACAGCCAGCACGAGGATGGCGGACTTTGTTCTTGCGGGCACTCCAACACGCTCAGTGTGGTCGCGGATGGCCTGGATGAATGTATCAAAGCCGCGCGCGAGGAACTGCGTCGTGGTGCCCATTGCATCAAGATCATGGGTTCGGGCGGCGTCGCTTCACCCAGCGATCCCATCTGGATGAATCAATATCGCGACGACGAGATCAGCGCCATCGTGCACGAGGCGCAGGAGCGCCGGAGTTACGTCACGGCGCATTGTCACCCGGCCTACTCGGCGCGACGCTGTGTCGAGCTGGGCGTGCGTTGTATCGAGCACGGAACGTTGATGGATGACGACACGGCTCGCTTCATCGCCGAGAAGGGCGCGTTCGTGGTGCCGACGATGGCGGTGATCTTCGCCATTTCCGAGATGGGCAAGAAGCTGGGCTTTCCCGCGGCGAGTCAGGAGAAGATCGAATACGCACGTCAGCGAGCGATCGCCGGCATGGAATCGATGCGCAAGGCCGGCGTGCGAGTGGGTTTCGGCACGGACCTGCTCGGAGATACCTACGTGCAGGAGCGGCGCGAGTTCACGCTACGAAGCGAGGTGTTTTCGCCCGTGGAAATATTGCGCCAGGCAACCTCGAACAACGCAGCGATACTTCAGCACGAGGGAAAACTGGGCTGCGTGGCGCCGGATGCCTACGCCGACCTGATCGTGGTCGATGGCGATCCGCTGAAGAATCTGTCGTTGTTGGCGGAGGGCCGGCATCTGTCCGTCATCATGCGAGCCGGCGAGTTCATCCGTAACGACATCAACTAACTTCAGGGCGCGGCAATGGTCCGATGGCGACGCGTTCCTGTGCGCGTCGCGTCAGCACCGGCGCGAGCAGCAATAGCAGTAGCGCGGCGGCCAGCGCCACACATCCCAGCGTGGTGTAGATCTGAGCGTAGCTTTCCAAGGTGGCGGGGTGACCCGTCGCCGTGAGCTGCGCGATCCGGCCGGCGATGAAACTCGACGCCGAGTAAGCCAGAAAGAACGCGCCCATCATGACGCCGACGATTCGTTGGGGCGCCAGTTTGGTGACCATCGACATGCCCACCGGCGCCAGGCAAAGCTCGCCGCTGGTGAGCAGAAAGAAGTTCAGTACGAACCAGCCCAACGCGATCTTCTGGCCGGGCTCGGTGAGCTTCAGGCCGAGGCTCAGCACCAGAAAGGCCAGCCCGACTTGAGCGATGGCGAGCGTGAACTTCACGGCCGCGGAGGGCTCGCGATTGCGTCGACCCAGATACAACCACAAGCTGCTGGCCAGCGGCGCGCACAGAATGACGAAGATCGACGGCAGCGATTGAAACATCGACGCGGGAATCTCGTAGCCGAGCACGCGCCGGTCCACCATGCGATCGGCGAACACGTTCAACGAACTGCCCATCTGCTCATAGAGCGCCCAGAAGGCGATGGTGAAGACCAGCAGGGTCGCGCACACCAGCAGGCGGTCCCGTTCCTGCGGTGTGCAACGCGCGAATGCGTAATAAAGAATGACGATGCCGGTGAGGGTGCCGAACGTGGCCAGCATGGGGCCGACGACTTCGCGCCGATTCATGATCAGCCACACCGCCAGGACCAGTGCGATCGTTGCAATGTAGATCGCGGTTTCCCGACTCAAGCGGGCGAAGACCGGCTCACGCAGCCAGGCGGCATTCGGCGGCTCCGCATGACCCATCAGCAGCGGTTGGCCGCGCAGGAAAAACAGCAATCCCGCCAACATTCCGATGCCCGCCAGGCCGAATCCATAGCGCCATCCATAGGTTTGTCCGAGCCAGCCGCACAACAACGGCGCGGCGGCACCGCCGATGTTGATGCCCATGTAGAAGATGGTGAAACCGGCGTCGCGCCGGGCGTCGTCGGGTGGGTACAGCGTGCCGACCAGCGTGGAGGCATTGGTCTTCAGGAAACCGACGCCGACGATGATGAGCGCGAGCGACAGATAGAAGATTTGCAGCGAGCCTTCGAAAGCGATTCCGAAATGACCCAGGGTCAGCAGTACGGCGCCCAGCGTCACCGCCTTGCGTGCGCCGAGATAACGGTCGGCGATGGCACCGCCGAGCACCGGCGTCATGTAGACCAGCGCGGTATAGGCGCCGTAGATGAGATAACTCTCCTGCTCGGAGAACAGGAAGTGCTGCATCAGATAAAAGATCAGCAGCGCGCGCATCCCGTAGTAGCTGAAACGCTCCCACAGCTCGGTGGCGAAGCAGATGAACAGACCGCGCGGATGCTGAGAGAACATGCCCGATGGGTGCGCCAAACGTCGGATCTCGGCTGGGAAAAAGTTAAGACGCGGGCGACGGCGGTTGCCACAATCCGGTGGCGGCGCCCTCGACGATTCGTTTCAAGGTTTCCAGCTCGCGAACGATCCGGTAGCGGCTGCGATGTTCGGCGATGGCGGGCGAGCCACAGACGCAGTATTCGAGCATGGTCACGTCATCCTGTGGCGTGAGCACCCAACTTTCATAGCCCAGGGGCGAGCGGTCGGGTGCACTCAGGCGCGCGATCTTCCGCTGTTCTTCCAGGATTTCGACGATGTCGAGGTAGTACAGAACATCGTCGGGGGCTTCGCGGTGGACTGCTTTGAAACGAGCACGCTGGTTCAGCGGCGGCAGGGGCTTCAGCATCGGATCGTCGCGCCACGCACTGGAATGAAGGATATGTGGCCAGATCCGAGGCGCCGGTGCGCGCACTGGCAGAATCGCCTGCGTCGTCACCTCCGAGGGCGACGCCATCGCGGTCAGCGGGTTGACCCCGATGCTCGAAGCGGGTCGAAACGACGCTGGCATCAAGGGCGACTGACCGAGAATGGAAACGATCTGAATGCTCATGACTCTATAAAGACGCAGGACCGGGGCCAATCCCCAGCGGGCCCTCAATCGCCGTACGGCTCGAACGGAGCCAATCTCCACCGGCCGTCAATCGCCGTGCCGCTCGGAACGGAACTGCGAGTGGCCGCGGCATGGCCCGGCGCTGGCCGGCCGCGTTGAGGCTCGCTGTCCTGCCTGCGTCTGAAGGGGGATGAAACGACGAGATCTCTTTGTCGGTGGCGTATTAGCCGCTGCCGTCGCTCCGCTGGCCGCCATCGGTGCCGAACCGGCGTCCGACTCTGGAGTGACGTTGCCGGCGCAAGCGAGAACCGTCGCGGCGTTACGCGATCTCGATCTGCCTCGCTCGTTGCAGCCGGCCGTGCATTTCGATCCCAGATTGCCTGGCGTCGAATACCCTCCGCAGACGAACTCGCTGCAGCTGGCCGCGCGGAGAATTCCCAAGCTGCCGGCGAGCGATACGGACATTGCGTTCGCGCCCGTCACCGATCAATCCCATTGGTTGCGCACTGGCCAGATTTCATCGCGGCGCCTGACGGAAATCTATCTGGCGCGGATCGCGCGGCTGGAGCCGAAACTTCACTACTACATCACGGTGACTGCGGATCTGGCGCGAGCGCAGGCCACCGCGATGGATGCTGAGCTCGAGCAAGGCAAGATTCGTGGCCCGTTGCACGGCGTGCCGTACTCCTTGAAGGACACGTTCGATACTAAAGGAATCGCTACCACTTGGGGCTGCGCGCTGTTTCGCGATCGCGTGCCGACCGAGGACGCCGCCGTCACTCGCATGCTCCAGGAGGCCGGCGCCGTGTTGCTCGGTAAAGTGGCCATGGGCGAGCTCGCCAATGGCTGGGAGTGGTTCGGCGGCGAATGCATGAATCCCTGGAATCTGGAGGAGCCGGCAGGCGGTTCGAGTTCCGGATCCGGCGCGGCGACCGCGGCAGGGTTGTGCTCGTTCTCCATCGGTACGGACAACTTGGGATCGGTCCTGAATCCCGCCGACCGGTGCGGCATCGTCGGGTTGCGCCCGACCTTCGGCCGCGTGCCGGTTCGGGGCGCCATGCCGCTGACTCCCAGTCTCGAACGCATCGGGCCGTTGTGTCGAAGCGTCGAAGACGCGGCGCTGGTGCTCGCCGCGATCAATGGTCGCGATCCCAGCTCCGCGTGTTCCATCGACATGGGATTCAGCTACGACGCCGCTATCGACCCCAGCAAGCTGCGCATCGGATATTCGGAGGCCTGGTTCGGTCAGGTCGGCTTCGAGAAGACGCAGGAGAAAGTCGCTGCCACCGCCGAGCTCGCAGCCTTGCAGGCATTGAAGGACATCGGCGTGACTCTCGTGCCAGTGGAGCTGCCGAAGCTGCCGTACATGGCGTTGCTGGAAAATTTGTATGTGGAATCCGCGGCGGTGTTCGACGATCTGGGACTGTCCGGCCGCGACGCTCAGCTCGTGAATCGGGTCGGCTGGCCGGCGAACTGGCGCAAGGCGCGGCAGCTCTCGGCGGTGGATTATCTGCAGCTGGAACGATTTCGCCGGCTGGTGATGCAGCACATCCACTCGCTGTACAGTGACGTCGACATGGTGTTCGGTCCCACGTATGGATCGTTCGAGTTTTTCGCGATCATGAATTTCACCGGCCACCCCGGGCTGACGCTGCGAGCCGGCTTTGCGCAGAGCCCGAGCCGCGCCCGGTCCATCGAGAATTTCTTCGCGCCCGCCGACAGCAAGGGCTCGCGGCATACGATCACGCGCAATGTGACTTTTCACGGCCGCTTGTTCGAGGAGGGCAGGATGATCGCACTGGCGCGAATCCTGGAAGCCCGCCTCGGCGTGCAAGCGCGTCGTCCCCCCGTCGGCTAGGACCTTCCTTCATGAAACAAACGAGTTGGTGCGGCTTGCTGGTCGCGTTTCTATCGATCCCGGTGCATGCCGCTCCGGCACGGCAAGTCGACGAGAACGACTACGCCCGCGCGGCGAGCTTTCTACCGTTCAACCTCATGGGCAAGGTGCGCAATTCGCGAGTGGATCCGCACTGGCTCGAAGGCGGCAAGCGCTTCTGGTACTGGCGCGACACGGCGGATGGGCGAGAGGTCGTCGTGGTCGATGCAGCCACCGGCAAGCGCGAGACGCTTGCGAAGCCACCGGTCGGGGACGCGCCCGTCGTCGCGCCGGAGGGAACGTCGATCTCACCGGACGGATCGATGGCGGTGTTCGCGCGTGAGCACGATCTATGGGTGCGCCAGTTGTCGAACGGCGCAGAACGGCGTCTGACCAGCGACGGCGAGGAATATTTCGCTTACGGCAAACTGGCGGATACCAGCCTGCGCGCCATCCCCATGCGCCGTGCGAAGACGCCGCCAGCACCGTTCGGCGTCGAGTGGTCGCCCGATTCCAGGAGCCTGCTGGTGTCACGCACCGATGAACGACTGCTGGGTCGATATCCGTTCCTCGAATCGGTGCCAGCCGACGGCAGCGCGCGACCGGTCGCTCACGAACTGCGCCTCGCGTTGCCCGGAGATCGTAACAAGGCGGTCGAGCATCGTTCCGTCATCGATGTCGCCAGTGGCGAGCAACGTTCCTACACCGTGCCGCTGGCCGACTTCGCCGTGCGAGGTGGCGAGTGGAGTGCCGACGCACGGCACTATTATTTCTTCGGCATCAGCGGACACAAAATCGCTGGCGTGTTCGATCTCGATCTACGCACGGCTCGAGTGCGTCAGGTACTCACCGAATCCAGCGACACCTTCATCTCCATCAACAACACGCTGTACAGCGGGCCGAACATTCGAATCCTGCCGCGCTCTCACGAAGTCATCTGGTTCTCCGAGGCGGATGGCTGGGGACATTTGTATCTGTACGACCTGCACACCGGCAAGCTCAAGAACCGGCTGACTTCGGGCTCATGGCTGGTGCGAGATGTGATTCATGTCGATAGCGAGCGACGCTTCGTCTACTTCACCGCGGCGGGCCGCGAGCCTGGCTGGAATCCGTACTACCGTCAGTTGTATCGCGTCGGCTTCGATGGTCGAGGGCTGAAGTTGCTGACGCCGGAGCAGGGCGATCACGAGATCTCACAACCGCTGGACGCCGCATTTGCCGCCGCGCTCGGCGGTGGCGCCTCGGTGCTGGCCGTTGCTCCGAATGGCCGCTTCTTCGTGGATACGTGGTCGACGGTGGACAAGCCGCCCGTGTCGGTGCTGCGAACCACCGAAGGAAAACTGATTGCGACGCTGGAGCAAGCCGATGCCAGCGCGCTATATGCGACGGGCTGGCAGCCCCCGGAGCCGTTTGTCGCCAAGGCGGCGGACGGCATCACGGATCTGTATGGCTTGCTGTATCGACCGACGAACTTCGATAGCAACGCCCGCTATCCGGTGATCGAACATCTCTACGGCGGGCCGCAGATGGCGATTACGGCACGTACCTTCATGCAGGCGGTGATGGACCCGAAGTATGTGAACGCCGAGAAAGAACTCGGTTTCGTCATGGTCGTGATGGATGTGCGCGGTACCATCAAACGTTCCAAGAGCTTCGGCAACCATCTGTATCAAAACTACGGTGACTACATGATCGACGATCATGTCGCCGTGTTGACGCAGCTGGCGAAGCGCCATCCGTTCATGGATCTGGACCGGGTGGGTGTGGAGGGGCATTCCTTCGGCGGCTATGGCGCGGCCCATGCCATGCTGATGCGGCCGGATTTCTACAAGGTGGGCGTGGCCTCGGCCGGCAGTCACAACTATCAGGGCATGTATCCCATCTCGTACCTGGGCGCGCCGGTCTATAGCGACGGTCAGTCGATCAATCCCACGGGCCGCGAAGTTCCAGAAAACTACCGGAGCGCGGACAACGGCGCGTTGGCGGAGCGGCTGCGAGGCAAGCTGATGATCGTCTATGGAGATCTGGACGAGAATGCCTATCCGGCCGTCACCTTGCAATTCGCCGCTGCGATGATCAAAGCCAACAAGTCGTTCGACCTGCTGTACCTGCCCGGGCGCACGCACGACTTCGCGCGCACCGATTTCTATTTCATTCGCCGGAAGTGGGACTACTTCGTCGAGCACTTGCTGAAAGCGACGCCGCCCGACAACTATGAGATCGTCGCGCCGCCGCCGGCGCAGTGGCGGTCGGCCTTGCAATAGCAGGGCGCGAGCGTTGAGGATGATTCTCCCGCCTGCGTCTTTTATGCGCCAGGGGAATTATCGATGAGGACCGGCTCAGATGCGAAACGTCAGCAAGGCGCTGGTGGCGCTTGCCTTTGTGAATTGCGTGCCGGCGGCGGCCGTCACCCATGAAGATTATGTTCAGGCCGAGGCGCTGTTGTCCGATCGCATCGGTGCGCTGGTACTCAACGAACGCGTCGTGCCTCACTGGCTGCCGGGGCGCGATGAGTTCTGGTATCGGCGCGAAACCGCGACCGGTCAGGAGTTCGTGATCGTCGACGCCGCGAATGGCCGCAAGCGTCCGGCCTTCGAGCATCGCGCCCTGGCCAATGCATTGTCGGAGGCGAGCGGCAAGCCGGTCGATGCGAAGAAGCTGCCAGTCGCCGGCATCGATGCCGCGGGCCAGTGGACGCAATCCAAGTTGCGCGCCTCCATCGAGGGCAAAGACTACGTTTGTACGTTGAGCCCTGCGGCGTGCACGCTGGCGACGAAGACCACCGCGGGAATGATCGTTTCTCCCGATGGAAAGTGGGCGGCATTCACGCGCGACGGAAATCTTTGGCTGCGCGATGTGATCAATGGTCAGGAGCGCGCGCTCACCGACGATGGCGAAGCGAATTTCGGCTACGGCATCACGCCCGATGGCTGGAAAGCGGCGTTCGTACCCCGGCTGCGTTCCGGAGTCAGCCCGCCGCCGTTGGAATCCTATTGGTCGCCCGATTCCAGGCGATTCATCGTATCGCGCGTCGATCAGCGACACGTGGCGGCATATCCATTCCTCGAATCGGCGCCGGCCGATGGCAGTTTCCGGCCCAAGGTGCACCAGGTTCGCATCCCGCTGGTGGGCGAGCGGCCCGCGACCTTGGAATGGTTCGTGTTCGACGTGGCGTCCGGTGAGCATCGTCGCATCGAGTATCCGTACGACAAGCTGCTGGTGCTGCAACAGGATCTGCTCGCCATTCGCAAGACCTGGTGGAGTCCGGACAACCAACGACTGCTGGCGGTGGCGTTCGGCGACAACATGGAATCGGCGTACTTCTTCGATGCCGACTTGAAGACCGGTGCCGTGCGCACGGTGATCGAAGAGCGGGGCGAGCCACGCGTCGATCTCAACAGCACCTCCTACAATCCTCCCAACGTGCGCGCCACCGCCGACGGTCGCGAAGTCATCTGGTTTTCACAACGCGATGGCTGGGGACATCTCTACTTATACGACGCGCTCACCGGCACGTTGAAGAATCGCATCACGCAAGGAGACTGGCTGGTCCGCGACGTGGTGCACGTGGACGAGCGGCGTCGACGCATTTACTTCACCGCCGGCGGGCGCGAGCCGGGCAATCCCTACTATCGATACTTGTATCGGGTGAACTTCGATGGCTCGGACCTGAAACTGTTGACGCCCGAGCCCGGCGATCATTTGATCACCAGTCCCTGGAACGACGTGCTGTCCATCGACGGGGCCGTGGGCTACGACGTGATTTCACCCAGCGGCAAGTTCGCGGTCTACAACAGCTCGCCCATCGACGGGGTCACGCAAACGCTGATTCGCCGGACCGACGATGCCGCCCGGGTCGCGGTCGTCGAAACGGCCGATGCGACTCAGCTCTTCGCTGCAGGGTTTCGAGCCCCCGAGGAGTTCGTGGTCAAAGCCGCCGACGGCAAGTCGGATCTCTACGGCGTGATGTACAAGCCGGCCGACTTCGATCCGAATCGTAAATACGCCGTCATCGACACGCAGTACGCCAGTCCATTGACGGCGGTCGTGCCGCGCAGTTTTACTCAGGCGCTACAGGGTCCGCCGGGGATCGCATCTGCCGCCGCATTCGCACGTCTCGGGTTCATCGCAGTTGTGATCGATGCACGCGGTACGGCGTATCGCTCGCGCGAGTTCTCGCAAGCGGGCTTCGGCAAACTCAACATCAATGGACTCGACGATCACGTCGCCGCCCTCCAGCAACTGGCGCAGCGCTTCGCCTACATCGATGCGCAACGCGTCGGTATCACCGGCGCGTCCTACGGTGGCTGGAGTTCACTGCGCGGCATGCTCGAATTTCCGGACTTCTACAAAGTCGGCGTCGCGGGCGTGCCTCCGGGCAGCATGCACGACATGTATCTCGACTATCACTGGACCACGTTTCAAGGCCGACCTGTCTACAGCGATGGTTCCGAGCTGCGGCCTTCGCCCACCGAAGTGCCCCGCAATTGGACGGCGGCGGATGGGCGACAGCAGGCGGCACGGTTACGGGGCAAGCTGCTCATGATCATGGGCGAGCTGGACGAGAACGTCGTGCCCGGCTCGACGTTGCAGCTCGTCGATGCGTTGATCGCGGCCAACCGCGATTTCGAGTTGCTGTATCTTCCCAATAGAAACCACGCCAACAGCCGCAATCCGTATAGCATCCGCCGGACCTGGGACTTCTTCGTCCGGCATTTGCTCGGGCAGGAGCCGCCGTCCCCGGTGCCGGCCGCCGAACCAGCCTCCTGAAGATCCCATGGCCAACGATTCGTCACGACAGCAGAGCCCGTTGCGCCTGGCGACTCGTGACGCGCCCAGCGCACTGCTCGCGCACCTCGACAGTCGCTATCGGCTGGCGTTGCTGGCGTACTTCGGCCGCCGGGTGCGCAGCGCCGCCGAGGCCGAAGACCTGACTCAGGACGTTTTCGAACGGGTGCTGCGCAGTCTGGAACACGGCCCGATCCTGAATGCCGAAGCCCTGGTATTTCGTATCGCCGTCAATCTGTTGCGGGATCGGGCCCGCAAAGTCCGTTCGCATGGCGTCGAAGAACCGCTGCCCTCCGAGGCCGTGGCCGATTTCGCCGACGCGCTCACTGAGGGTTTGTCCCCGGAGCGCGTCGTACTGGGGGAGAGGACCCTGCAGGAGGCGCTGTCGGCTCTGGACGAGTTGGGCGAGCGGACTCGTGCTATGTTCCATTTGTATCGGTTCGAGAATCTGAAGGTGCGCGAGATCGCCGAGCTGTACGGCATTTCGGTGAGCGGCGTCGAGAAACAGATCAGCCGGGCGCTGTTGCACCTGACGCGTCGGATGCACTCCAAGTGAGCAAGTTGACGGATTCAATGCCGGGTCCGGAGTCGGACGATCGCCTGGAGCAGGCGACGCAATGGTTCGTGCGCGTCCGTTCGGAAGACGCGCGGGTCGAAGATCTGCCGGAGTTCAAGCGCTGGATCGATAGCGACGAGCGCAACGAGCTGGCTTATCGGCAGGTCGCGGCCGCTTGGTCCGGCATCGGTGCGCACGCCGCGGCTCCGGAGGTCATGGTCGCCCGACGCAACGCGCTCGACGATGCCCGCCGCGCCGCCAGCGGACGTTGGTCGGTTCGAGCCTGGTTCTCCCATCACGTGGCGCTGGCTGCCTCGGTCTGTGTCGTGCTGATCGGCAGCGCGCTCTATTTCTATTTACAGCAAGGCGTGTATTCGACCGGCATCGGCGAACAGCGCGCGCTCCGACTCGACGACGGTTCGGTGGTCACGCTGGATGCGAAGTCGCGGGTTCGAGTGGCATATACAGACGGCGTGCGGCTGCTCATGCTCGAACGGGGCAGGGCTCGCTTCGACGTGGCCCGCGATCCACTGCGACCGTTTCGCGTGCAGGCCGGCGATCAGACGGTCGTCGCGCACGGCACGCAGTTCAACGTGGAGCGCATGGGCGAGACCGTACTCGTGACCTTGCTGGAAGGGCGCGTGGCGGTGACGGGTATCGCGGTAGCATCAAGTGCACCGACGCCGCCGGCCGCCGCGGCCGAACAAACGTCGGCGCTGCCTCCGAGACAAAGAAACTCAGCGGCGTCGGTCGTCGAGCTCACGGCCGGTCAGGGACTGACGGTGCGTGCCAACGGCCGGGCCACGATGGTGCCGAAGATCGATGTGGAGCGGGCCACGGCCTGGCAGAGCGGCCGCTTGTTCTTCGACAACGAACCGCTGGCGAGCGCCGCCGAGCGAGTCAATCGTTACTCGAAATTGCAGATCGAGGTGAGTCCGTCCGTGGCCAACCTCGAAGTGAGCGGCGTCTTCACGGCAGGCGATGCCGATGCCTTCGTCGAGGCCATCTCGACCTATTTTCCAGTGCGAAGCGAGCGCACCGGCAGCGCGGAGATTCAGCTCACCGCGGCGACAGAATAAAACCAGCAACAAAATTGTAACGGCCTGCTGCGGGTTTGCTCCGATGGTCCGTCGGAATGAGTGTCGAGTCACTGAATCTGGCCACACTCACAACAGCAAAGGTACGCCATGGCTACGACCCCGGGCATTCGAGGCAGCATCCGGCTGGCCCTCTCAGCAACTGCTTGCAGCGCTATTCTGCTGGCCGGCGCAGCGTCGCTCGCCGCTCAGCCCGCCGCCGCCCGTGCCATCGTGCACGACTTGTCGATTCCTTCTCAGCCGCTGTCCGACGCGCTGAAAGCGCTGTCCGCCGCGGCCAACGAACAATTGTTGTTTTCTCAGGAGCTGGTCGAGGGCAAGCGCAGCGGGGCGGTGGCCGGTGCGTACACCACGGATCAGGCATTGGATCTGCTGCTCGCGGGCTCGGGATTGATCGCCGATCGAACGCCTTCGGGCGTCCTGCTGATCCGCGATCCGGCCAAGGCTCGGAAGTCTGGAAACAATCAAGCGAAGCTGTTGAGGACCGCGGCACTCGGCGAGAGCAACGAACAGATGCCGCTCGCGTCGGATCGGCAGCCGTTGCAGTTGGCCGCACAGCAAAGCTCGCGAGAAACCATCAGCCTCGAAGAAATCGTGGTCACCGCGACCAAGCGCGAAGCCCGGCTGTTCGATGTGCCACTGAGCGTCTCCGTGTTGACTTCGGATCAGGTCACCACCAGCGGCGCCGTCACTCTCGCCGATCTGGCGTACTCGGTGCCGGGCTTCACCGCCATCAACACCGCGCCCAATCAGCAGCAGTATTTCATCCGGGGCATCGCTTCCCGCAGCGGCTTGCCGACCGTTGGAACGTATCTCGATGAAGTCGCCACCGGCAGCCGCAACGCCAGTCAAAGCACCGACGTGCGTCCTCTGGACATCGAGCGCGTCGAAGTGTTGCGCGGGCCGCAAGGCACCTTGTTCGGCGAGGGCTCGATGGGCGGCACGATTCGCATCATCACTCGCAAGCCTCGGCTCGACGCCTACAGCTTCGGGGTCGACGGCGAGTACTACGACACGAATGGCGGCGATGCCAGCACGAGTGTCAGCGCCTTCGCGAACATTCCATTGGTCGAAGACAAGTTCGCACTACGCGTCGTCGGCCTGGCTCAGGATGTGGGCGGCTGGCTCGACGAGACCGTGCTGGGCAGGGAAGACATCAACAACGTCGAGACCAGGACCGGGCGGTTGAAGGGTCTGTGGGCGCCGACCGAGTCGTTGCAGATCGGTTTCATGCTGCTCAAGCAAAAGGTCGAAGGCGATGGCATCAACTCCGGGACCGGGGACGGGCTCGCGACCAATTCTCTGCCCCAGCCACTGTCGGACGAATACGAGCTCTACAACCTGACGGTCGACTACGACTTCGGCGCCGTGAAATTGCTGAGCTCGACCGCTCAGGTCAATCGCGATTACAGCGTCGCGGTGTCGGTCGAAGGGTATGCGGCGCTCTTCAATCCGCCCCCGCCCAGCCCGCCGTTGTTCCAAGGCGCGCTGCTGAACGGTGTGGTCGGCACCGAAGATTTCAGTCAGGAATTCCGTCTGACCTCCAACACCGATGGCCGGTGGTCCTGGACCGCGGGCGCCTTCTATCGAAAGTTCGAATATCTGGAGGACAGCTACACCCAACTGAGCGTGGTCAGCGCGCTGCCCGGCATCGTCCCCGACATGAATTTGCTGACGGCCTATGCCCCGATGACATCCAAGTCGAAGGCGGTGTTCGGCGAGTCGTCCTGGAAACTCACCGAACGACTCGAGGCGACCGTCGGCCTGCGCTGGTACGAGGACGAGCAGCACCAGGTCAACCGCACGCTGACGCCCGGCCTGCCGACGACCGTCACCGAAGGCGAGGCGACGTTCGATGCGCTCACGCCGCGTTTCAACCTGGCGTACCGCTTCTCCAACGATCGCATGGTGTATTTCAACGCGGCGCAGGGCTTCCGCAGCGGCGGCTTCAATCTGACAGTCGCGCCTCCCGGCGTGGTCATTGCACCGAGCTACGATCCGGAAGATCTGTGGACCTACGAGGTGGGCACCAAGCTGGTGTTCGCGCAGGGCAAGCTGGTTCTGGAAGGAGCCGTGTTCCACAACGAATGGAAGGACGTTCAGTCCTTGTTCACTCCCTTCGTCGGCTCGCCGTTTTCGGTGACCACCAATGGCGGCAAGGCTACGGGCACGGGCTTCGATTGGAACATTCGTCTGCGGGCAACGCCGGCGTTGACCCTCGGGCTTGGCGGCAGCTACATCGATGCCCAGTACGACGTCGCCACGCTCGACAAGAAGAAAGACGACCCGATGGATTTCGTGGCGCGCCTCTCCGGTTCGCTGACCGCGGACTACGAGTTCCGCCTCGGTGCCGTGCCCGCGTATCTGAATATTACCGGCCAATATCAAGAGCGGATGCCGTACACCGAGACGCAGCTGACCAGCTATTCCGACGATCTGTATTTTCTGAACACGCGCGTCGGCGCTCGTTTCAAGGCGCTGGACGTTTATTTGTTCGGACGCAACTTGACCGACGAGGACGGCAAGATCGATCCGTTCAACACGTCCTTCTCGGGGGCGCGACCGCGTCCGCGCCAGATCGGTATCGGGTTGAGCATGGCGACCCGCTGATAGCGCTCGAGACGACGACCAGAGACGACTCATGCTCAGTATCCAGAATCTAGGCAAGACCTATCCCAATGGCGTGCACGCGTTGCAGGACGTGTCGCTCGACGTGCCCGCCGGCATGTTCGGGCTGCTCGGGCCCAACGGCGCCGGCAAATCTTCGTTGATGCGGACCATCGCGACCTTGCAGTTGCCCGACCAGGGCAGCATCCGCTTCGACGACCTGGACGTGCTGGCGGAGCCGGCGACGTTGCGAGCCAGGTTGGGCTATCTGCCGCAGGACTTCGGCGTCTATCCCGGCGTGTCCGGCTGGGATTTGCTCATGCACTTCGCGACTTTGAAAGGCATCCCCGCGAGTGCCCGGCGCAGCACCGTGTCGGACATGCTGAACCTCGTGCATCTCTACGACAAACGAAACAAAGCGGTGAGCACCTATTCCGGCGGCATGTTGCGCCGGTTCGGCATCGCCCAGGCGCTGCTCGGAACGCCGAGCCTGATCATCGTGGACGAGCCCACCGCGGGTCTCGATCCGAAAGAGCGGCATCGCTTCAACAATCTGCTGGCGAAGATCGGCGAGAACGTAGTGGTGATCCTCTCGACTCACATCGTCGAGGACGTGTGGGATCTATGCCCGAGGATGGCCGTGATGAACAGCGGCCAGATCGTCGCGCACGGCTCGCCGCATGCGCTCACGTCGCAGTTGCGCGGCAAGCTCTGGCGCAAGGAGATTGGCCGCAACGATCTCGCCAAGGTGAAGGCACAACATCGATTGATTCTGTCGCGCTATGTGTCCGGTGCTCTGGTCGTCGACGTGCTGGCGGATGCGCAGCCCAATGGCTTCTCGCCGGTCGAGCCGCTGCTCGAACACCTGTACTTCTCCATCATCGGCGCGGAGGATTGAGCGGTGGTCGGCGAGATTGCGCGTTATGAGCTGGCGCAGCTGACGCGCTCGCGACAGTTCTGGTTCATCGGCCTGGTGTTCGCCGCGATGGGTGTGGTGTTGATGGCGTACGCCGGCGACATCGTCGGCGGCGGCAACATCAACGTCAACGCCCCCAACAACATCATTCTGTTCGTCAACATCCTGAGCTTCTTCGCGATGTTCCTGGTCGCCTCGATGGTGGCCTCGTCGGTGACGCGCGATTTCGAGATCGACAGCTGGCAAGTGGTGTTCTCCTGTCCGGTGTCGTGGCGCGGCTATCTGCTGGGTCGTTTCATCGGCAGTCTGCTCGCGGCCTGCCTGTGCTACGCCTTCGTCATTCCCGGGTTGATCGCCGGCGCTCATGGGCCGTGGTCCAGCGGCACCGTCGGGCCGTTCCACGCCTGGCACTATCTGTATGCGTTCGTCGTGCTGGCGGTGCCCAACTTGTTCGTGCTGTCGGCGCTGCTGTTCGCGGTGTCGACCTTGACGCGCAAGACGCTGGCCGCCTACGCCGGCGCGGTGCTGATCTTCGTGCTCTTCAATCTGGGCAATGCCGCGATCAATGATGAGAGCATGGAGCCGTTCGTGTTCCTGGTGGATCTGTTCGGTATCAGCACGCTGAATCTGACCACACGCTATTGGACGCCCTATGAGCTCAACACTCAGCTCGCGCCGCTCGCCGGTACGTTCTTGTGGAATCGCCTGATCTGGCTCGGTGTTGGCGTCGCCGCGATGGCGTGGACACTGGTGCGGTTCAATCCCTATCCGCGCAGCCCGCAGATCAAAGCAAACGTTCCCGCCGAGACCGGGCAACGAAACGTCGACGAGCGACCGATTGCAACTCAGGTGCACGACCGGAACACCGCCTGGCAGCAGCTGGTCGGACGCGTCGGGCTCGAAGTGCGTGCGGTGGTCCGTTCGATCCCGTTCGTGGTGCTGATGATCCTCGGCTTCGTCAATGCCTGGGCGCTCGCTTCGCTGGTCGATCCGGTGTTCGGCGCGCCGCCGTTGTTGCTGACACGGGTGGCCGTCAAGTCGCTGGGCGACGGTCTCACCCTGCCGCTGCTGATCGTGATCGCGTACTACGCGGGCGAGCTGGTGTGGCGTGAGCGACAGGTCAAGCTCGACCAGATCGTCGATGCGATGCCGGCGCGTAATACCGTGTTCCTGTTATCCAAACTGCTGGCGCTGTGGACCGTGGTGGCGGCGCTGCTGGCCGTGTCGATCGCCGCCATGGTGATCCTGCAGCTGATCAAGGGCACGCCCATCGATGCGAGCATGTATTTACGGGAGATGGGATATCGCGTGCTGCCGTTCCTGTGGGTCGGTGCGCTGGCGCTGATCGGCCAGGTGCTGTCGCCGAACAAATATCTGGGCATGCTGTTCATGGTGATCTATATCGCCGTGAGCCTGGCCAGCTCGACCTTGTTCGACATGCCCTCGCTGGTGGTGCCGGGCTCGCATCCGACCAGCCCGATCTCGGGGCTCGCGAACAGCACGTTCTATCGACTGGAAGGATTGAAATACGATTTGTATTGGGCGGCGCTGTCGGCCGTGCTGGTGATGCTCTCGCATCTGTTGTGGCGGCGGGGCACGGACGAGGGGATCGCCAAACGCCTGCGCGTGGCAAAGCGACGCATCGGTGTGCCGCAGGCCGCCACATTGGCGATCAGCTTGGTGGCGTTCGCCGGGATCGGCCGCTGGCTGTATGTCGAAGACTATGTCGACAATCCCATCCCGCCGAGCGACGCCGTGACCGATGCGACTCAGCTACGTTACGAGCAGGTGATGCGGCCGCTGGAGAACAAGCCGCTGCCGGTCATGAAGTCGGTGCGACTGGATCTATCGACCGATCTGCAGACGCGACGTGCAACGTCCCGCGGCGAGATCGTGCTTCGAAACAAACACGACCGGCCCTTCGACACTTTGTATGTGGCGCTCACGCCGCTGGCGAAGGTCAAGCAGCTGAGCGTCGAGGGCGGTGTCGTCGACCAAGACTTTGCCGATATTCATGTGGCACGTTACCGCTTTACCTCGCCGATGCAGCCGGGCGAGACGCGTACCGTGCGCTTCGATCTGGACGTGGACTTCTCGAATTTTCCTGGCGGACAACTCAGCAGCCGGCTGGAGACCAGCGGCACCGCTCTGTCGCTGTCGGAAGTGATGCCGGACGTGCTCGGCTATTCGTCCTACAGCGCGCTGGGCGACCCGAGGAAACGCGCGAAGCACGGCCTGCCCGAGGATCGCGCGCACATCGCCACGCTGGATGAGCCTTGGGGGCGCGACTTCAATGGCTTGTTCGGTCAGAGCGACAACATCGATTTCGAAGGCACGTACAGCGTCGACAAAGGCCAGGTGGCCTTCATGGGCGGCGAGCTGGTGCGCAGCTGGCAGCAGGGCGATCGGGCGTTCTTTCATTACAGGTCGAAAACGCCCATCTCGCTGGCGCTGACCTTGCAACAGGGCGCGTACCGGGTGTTGCGCGATCGTGCCGCCGGCATCGACCTCGCCATCTATTACAACCCGCCGGACGATTTTCATGTCGCGGAGTTCATGAAGCATTTCAAGATCGCCGTGGAATATTTCACCGCCGAGTTCGGACCGTTCCCGTACCCGGAGTTCCGGCTCATCCAGAAAGCGTTCGACGCCGGCGCCAATTCCAACTCGGGTCAGCTGACCCTGGGCGAGTTCGCCGGCTTCGTCAGCGACCTGAGCAAGAACTCCGCGGTGGATTGGGGCACGCACGTGGTCGGCCACGAAGCCGGCCACAACTGGTGGGGCCTGATGGTGACCTCCGCCAAAGTCGAAGGCGCGACCATGCTCCAGGAGACGCTCGCGCAATACGCCGGCCTGATGACCTTGGAGAAGTCCTACGACAAAGCCATGGTCGCGCGCTTTTTGCGAGAAAGTATCAAGAAGTACAACGCGGACCGGAATAAATCCAAGTTCGCCGAGGTGCCGATCTATCGCTCGCGTTCGGATACCGATTACGTGCATTACTGGAAGGGTGCGCCGGTGATCTACGGCGTCAAGGAGTTGATCGGCGAACAGGCGTTGAACCAGGCGTTGCGCGAGTATTTTGCAAAGTGGGCGTTCGCCAGCGGGCCGTATCCAACTTCGCTCGACCTGTTGGCGATCATTCGCGCGCACACCCCGGAACAGTATCAGCAGACCTTGACCGATTATTTCGAGCGCATCCTGCTGCACGATCTGAGCGTGAGCGAGGCGCGCGTCGAGACCCTGTCCGGCGGGCGTTTCAAGGTCATCGCCACGATCCATACAAAAAAGATGGAGCGGACCGCGGAGGGCAGCGAGCAGTCCGTGCCGCTTCACGAACCCGTGCAGATCGCCGTGGTCGATGAGGAAATCAACCGCGGCGATCGTTACAGCGCCCGGTGGCTGGCCTCGGAGCGCCGCTGGATCGATGCCGAACGAACCCAGGTCGAGTTCATCGTGAACGAACGGCCGGGTGCCGTGGTGGTCGATCCCTATCACAACTTCATCGAACGCAATCTGGACGACAACGTGAAATTGCTCCACTGACCCCCTGCGAGTCGTACCTAACCGAATGGCTAGGCCGCTGCGGCTGAGCCCGGAGACTGCGTCTTACGCGGTGCGCACTCTCATAACTCAAATGGGGAAGGTAGACACTATGCAAACAGCACACGTAGTTGCAGCCGCATGCCTGACGATGTCGAGCGTCGCCCTGGCCGAGCAAACATCCGTCAACGGCACGCCCAGACATGAAGAATCGGAGTCCTTGCTCCAGGAAATCATCGTGACCGCCAGCAGGCGAGAAGAGCGCCTGCGAGACACGCCGTCGGCGATCACCGCGATCACGGGCGCGAACCTCGAAACGATGGGCGTCCAGAGCTTTCGCGATTATGCATCACTCGTTCCCGGCCTGAGTCAGCGTGACACGGGCGCGCCCGGCCTGGGCACCATCATCCTGCGCGGTATGAACACCGGCGGACAGCAAACGACCAACACGACGGCTTATTACGTCGATGACACGGTGTTTACTGCGAGCGGCTTCTTGTCTCAAGGCGCGCTGGTCACGCCCGAGCCGGAATTGGCCGAGATCGATCGCATCGAAGTATTGAAGGGACCGCAGGGCACGCTGTACGGCGCATCCAGCCTGGGCGGCCTGATTCGGATCGTCACCAAGAAGCCGGATGCCAGCGAGGCCTACGGCAACGTGCGCACCGAGTTCACCACGATGAGCGGTGGCGAGGAGGGTTACATGATCCGGGGTTCGCTCAACGCCCCGATCGTTCGCGACAAGCTCGCGATTCAGGCGGCCGGCTACAAGCGCAGCCTGCCCGGATTTGCCGACAACGTCGCGACCGGCACCGAGGACGCGAACAGCTCCGATCTGTACGGCGGTCGTGTCGTCGTGCGTGCCACACCGACCGACGATCTCACCATCGATGTCAGCGGACTGATTCAAAACATCGAGAACGACGGTTATTCCTACGAGAGTCTCGTGCCAGGGACGCAACGGCCGCTGTATGGAGATTATAAGTACGACCATTACCGGAACTTCGGCTCGAGCCTGAAATATCGACTGGCGAACGCCACGCTCACCTGGGCCGGTCTCGACGCCGGTTCGCTGATCGCGTCCGCCAGCTACGCCGAGTACGACGTGAATACCCGCAGCGACGCCACGTCCACTTATGTGCCAGTCGCTCAAGCTCGTGCCCCGGTAGTGCTCGGCACCGCGATCCCGGCGAACACCGGCGCCTTGGCCAATCCCAGCCCGAGCATGGACAAGTTCACGGCCGATGTTCGTTTCGTTTCGAACCGCATGGGGCCGGTGGAGTTCATGGGCGGCGTGTTCTACACGCAGGAGGATTCGGTCTATGACATCGACATCCTTCTGCAAGACAGGGCGACTGGCGCGAACCTGCCGTCGCCGCTCGACCTGCTGTATCACACGCAGACCACGTCGGATTACGAAGAGCTGGCGGGCTACGGCAACCTGACTTATTTCATCACCGACCGTTTGGATATTCAGGGCGGCATTCGCTACGCGCGCAACGAACAGCGCGCCTCGATCCGCGGGCCGAACGCGCTCTATGCTTATGTCAGTCTGCCCAAGCTGGAGTTCCCGTTCGAGGACAGCCAGTCCACTTATCTGGCCACGGTGCGTTGGCGCCCGAGCGATAGCATCAGCACGTATCTGCGCGCGGCCAGCGGCTATCGTCCCGGCGGTCCGCAAACCAATTCGAATCCGCCTCCCGGCGCGCCGCTGCTCATCGATCCGGACACGGTGTGGAACTACGAAGCAGGTGTCAAAGGCACGTTCCTGGACGGTGCGCTGTCGACCAACTTCTCCGTTTATCACATCGACTGGAAGAAGATTCAGTTGAACGCGCTCGATGCCTCCGGCGTGCTGCTGCAAACCAACGGCGGTGACGCCGAGGTCGATGGCGTGGAACTGGAATTGATAGCACAGCCGATCTCGGGCCTGACGCTCACTGCAAATGCCGGTTATACCGACGCGCGCATCGTCTCCGTGCTGCCGGGCGTCTCGACCGCCACGGGCGCGAGGGTCGGCGACAATCTACCGCTCACGCCGGAATATACGGTGGCGTTCACGGCTGATCAGCGCATCTCGCTCACGAACGACATGACCGGTCTGCTCGGCGCGACGCTGCGCTATCAGTCGGACATGCCGAACAACTACGCGGCCTCGACTACGGCCGCACAGCGAACGCTCGCTTCGATCACTACGGTCGACTTGCGAGGCGGCGTGGAGTTCGATCGTTACACGATCCAGCTCCGGGCGCAGAACCTGTTGAACGAACATGCCTATCTGTCGGTGGCCAATAACGTGGCAACGGTGATTCAGCCACGCAGTATCACGCTGGCGTTCTCCGCCGGTTTCTAGGGGTGAGTCTGCGGGCCGCGTGTGCCGGTCGCGCGGCCCCTGCACTTGAAGGAGCATTTGGAAATGTTCGGACGACGAGAGTTCCTGATGTCGGGCGTCGGTTTGACCGCCGCTTTGGGGGTTGAAGGAGTAGTGCACGCCGCGGATTCCAGCGGATTCAAACCTACCGGACAGCCCTGGCCGGTGCGGAATACCGACGCCTTCGAATATCAGTCGCGGGCGGTGGGCGACAAGATGGCCATCGGTGTCTGGTCGCCGCCCAAGACGCTGCCTCACATCGCGCCGCTGGGCGACAATCCGCCGCTCGACGTGATCTATGTTCTGGACGGATCCTTCGCGCTCAACATGAGCGCCGCGATCTGCATGCTTCAATATGCGGATCTGATCAATCCCGGCTTCCCGCCCGTGCTGCTGGTGGGCGTCGACTATCCGGTCGGGCAACCCAATGCTAGAACGCGCGACTACACGATGGTGGATGCAGTGCCCGCCTCGATGAAAGGCGGCCTCTCGACCACGCCCGCGACCACGCCCGGCGGGGCGGACAAGTTTCTGGCGTTCCTGGAGCAGGAACTGGATCCTTTCATCCGCTCCAGATACAACACCCTCAAGAAGCCCGCCGGTATTCTCGGCAGTTCTTTCGGCGGGACCTTCACCTTTTACGCCTTTCTGAAGCAATCCAGACTGTTCGACCGTTACTGGCTCGGCAGCCCGGGCATTTTCAGCACCGACGCGGACTACGTCGGGCAGTTCGAAACGCTGCTGAAGGGCAAGCTGGCTCATCCAACCCGGATGTTCCTGTCGGCAGGCTCGCGAGAGCTGAATGGCGGCGTCGCTTTATATGAAGAGCTGGGCCAGCACTTCAATCGCACCATCAGCGCGCTGAACCGGGCCGCCAACGACAAGCTGGAGTGGCGTTCCAGAATCTATGACGGCCAGACCCACACCTCGGTGTTCGCGCCGGCACTGAACGATGCGCTGTTTTATCTGCTGGGGAGGTGAAATTGGCTCCGGGCGGGTTGAAGTCGATCTGAAATTCAGGGAATCTGGCTACCTAAGCCTTCAAGGGCAAGCCACGGAGCGGCACGATGAAAATGTTCGCGTTCGGTGCGGTGGTCGGCGCACTCATCTGCTTCGCAGTGCTCCGTGTCACTGCTCCTCCAGTCATGCAAACCGCCGCGCCGGCACAGTTGCCGGCCGGCTCCATTGGGCCCGTCAACATTGAACCGGAGCAACGGGAATCCTGTCCGAATGTTCGGCCTGTCTCGAGGGTTGAGCCGGCCAAGGCCTTGGAAAAAACGGCAACCAGCGTGCGTGCTGAGTCGCAGGCCTCGTCCAGCGAGCCGGCGTTCGTGAAGCAGCGATGCATATCGATCGAAAACCTGAGCGAGGAAGACACCCGCGCGCTCGCCAGCCGCGCCTACCAACTGCAGCAGCAGCGCGAACGGGCGAAGAAGGAGGCTGAACCCAAGGATGCCAGCTGGGCGTACTCGACGGAGATGCTGATACGGCAGCACATCGAGTCGCATCTGCCGGCGGATCGGTACACGACGCTGAAAATCGACTGCCGCACGACGTTCTGTGAGTTGCAGATGACCGGTACGGGAGCTGAGGCAAGAGACATCGCCGACCGGCTGGCGAAGGAAATCGTGCGCCAGCCGTGGAGTGATATCGCGCAAAAAGGGGGAGGAGGCGGCTCCAACGGGGACGACTGGCACATCGAGGTCGAGTGGTATCGACCGAGAACCGACAGCGAACGCAAGCTCTGGTTCGGGATGCGAGACCAACGCTGAGTCGACCGCCACGCTCGTCACCGATCAGATCGCGATGGTGCGTCCGCTGCCTACCGCGGCCGACGCACCAGCTGGATCAGGATGCTCGAGAGGCCGCCGGCATAGGAAATGACCGATGCCGGCCCGGCAGTGCCGACCCGGGCAGCGAGTCGCTGACCGGCATGGCGGAGGCGAATTTCGGGCTGGAGGTCTGAAGACGGGCCAGGCATCGATTTCCGCCACTCGTCACTGTGATTCGCGGAAACAGCAGGTTACAGCGCCCCAAAGGCTTTACTTGGGGCGGCGTTTGAGGTTCATTGGTGTTCCTGCCGGCTGTCTCAGTTGCTCGTCTTCATGCCGCCCGATCGTCAGGAATGGTTTCTCAATCAGGTGTTCTGCCATCGGCCGATGCTGCGGAAGTATCTGCGCAGGTATCTGACCTCCGATGAGGACATTGAAGATGTGATCCAGGATACCTATCTGCGTATCTACGGCATCACCGATTACAGCGCAGTCGAGTCGCCCAAGGCGATGCTGCTCACCATCGCGCACAATCTGGCGGTGGAGTCGGGACGACGGCGCACCAGTCGCGCCACCGACTCGGTGGCGGATGTGGATGTCATCGGTGTCGCTGCGAATGGACCGCAGTTGGAGGAACAACTCGACGCACGGCGCCGCTTCGAAGCGTTCTGTGCTGCCGTGGACAGTTTGCCGCCGATCTGCCGGCGGGTCTTCGTGCTCAGAAAGGTCTACAAATTATCTCAGGCGGATATCAGCGCCGTGCTCGGTATCTCCGAAAGCACCATCGAGAAGCACGTGGCGAAGGGACTGGTGCGTTGTCGCGATCATTTGCGGGAGCGTGGCTTCACGAACGCCGCACCGGCCGCGGATGTTGCATCGATCCGGCGCAAGCATACGGGCGAAGGAGAGCTTGGATGAGCGAACTGGTGAAGCTGCGAACACTCGCCGAGGTGGAGGAGGAGGCGGCGGTCTGGGTGTGGCGGATGGATGATGGCGGCGGGCCTGAGCTGCGAGCGGCGCTGGAGCAATGGCTGCGTCGCGACCCGAGACATCGTCGTGCATTCGAGGAGCTTGGCGGCGTCTGGCAATCGCTCGACACGCTGGCCGAGGCGAAGCGTGAGGAAAAGGTTGCCACCTTCCTCGCCGAAGAACGCAGATTGCAGGCGGAACCCGAACGACTGCGACGTCCGCATCGGGTGGCACGCTGGGTTGGCGCGGCGGTGGCGGCCTCGTTGGTCCTCGTCAGCATTGGCGTGCTGTTGCAACGGCAGAGCGCAGAGGCACAGTTGTTGTCCACGGCCGTAGGTCAGCACCGAAGCGCTCGCTTGGCGGATGGATCGACGGTCGAGCTCAATACCAACACCATCGTAGAGACGCTCTACACACCCGAGGAGCGTGCGGTTCGCCTGCGCAAGGGCGAGGCTTTGTTTCACGTCGCGAAAAATGCGGATCGGCCGTTTGTCGTGATCGCGGGTGAGACGCGCGTGCGCGCGATCGGCACAGCCTTCAACGTACGCCTGCGCGAGAACGAGCAGGTCGAAGTGATCGTGACTGAGGGCAAGGTGGAAGTGCGGCAGGAGCCGACGCCATCGGTAGCTGCAGAAGTCATTTCGCCGCAAGTTCATGTCGAACTGCCGACGCAACTGCTGGCGGGCCAGCGGTTCCAGTTGGAGTCGCCATCGCCAGTGGAGGCGCTGCCCAGTGCCTTGCTGAGTAAAGCGTTGGCCTGGCGCGAGGGCGCAATCGTGTTCGACGGCGAGCCGTTGTCGCGTGCCATCGAAGAGGTCAATCGTTACAGCGACAAACGTCTGATCGTGGTCGATCCAGCCATTCGCGAGATGCGCATGGGCGGTCGTTTCCGTACGGGCGACGTCGATGGCTTCGTTGCGGCGCTGACGCGCGCCTTCCCGGTCGCCGTCCAGCGCGGTGCGGACAATGTGATCTATCTCGAGGCACGCGAGCGCCACTAGGGCCTGTTAACACTCATTGGATGGGCTGCGTTGCGCCTCCAATCGCCTTCAGCAAGGCGCAAAGCGCAGCCCTCGCGTAGCGAGGGCAAGCTTTGTAACGCAGCTGCAGGCCCATGTTTCATGAGAATCGGGAGGCGCAACCCGTTTAATGAATAAATATCCTTAGATGGGACGAGCTATTGCGGTTCAGGACGTCGTTGCTCCTCCCTTATGTACGGAGAGTACACGGCGGTCGTCGCGCCTAGCCCTGAACCGCAATAGCTCGTCGCAGCCCATCCAATGAGTGTTAACAGGCCCTAACAGGCGACATCCGCGAGGGGCATGGCGGAAACGCGCGCCTGACCCGTCTCCGCTGGACCGGCGCAATGGCGTCGCCAGGTCACTGCGGACTGCATGGGGTACGGGTTCAGAATCATTCCTTTCGCGGTCGCGTGGGCGCTGTGCGCCTGTGTGCGGGCCGATGCAGATCACAAACACTTCGACATCACGCTCCGGCCGGCCCCCTCCGCATTGAACGAGTTTGCGCGGCAGGCGGATGTGACACTGATCTTCTCTTACGACACGGTCGCAAGAATGCGCAGTCGCGCGTTATATGGCAGCTACAGCGTGGAGGAAGGTCTCAGTCGCCTGCTGGCGGGCACCTCGCTGGATTACCGGCGCACCAGCGAGGGCGCGTATCTCATCTGCGTTCCCGAGGCGTGCGGGCCAGCCTCCGAAACATCGGTAACTGGCTCGCGTGACGATAGCGGAAATTTTCCGCAGCCCCGTCTTAGAAGCGGTGACAGCGTCACTGGCTCGAACAACAAGTAGGGGAGAGGCATGAGCATGAGTCGTCATTCGACGCGGAATCTTTATCGGCAAAGATTGCTCTGGAGCGCGCTCTCGATTGCGCTGGCAACGGGCGGCGTCGTCGATATCGCGAGCGCCCAGGCTGAGGCGGAAAAGAGGGCGTTCACCATCGCCGCGCAGTCGGCGGCCAGTGCGCTCAATCAGTTCGCGGAGCAGGCCAATATCACCCTGGTGTTTTCTCAGGATGCCGTGGCGGGCGTTCAGGTGCGCAAGATCGACGGCAGCTTCACGACGCAGCAGGCGCTGGCATTGTTGCTGGAGGGAACGGCGCTGTCCTGGCAGAGCATCGATGACCACACCGTTTCAGTCATGCGCGCAAGTGGCGATGTTACCGACACCGTCGTGGTCACCGGGTCGCACATTCGCGGTGGAGAAACGCCCTCGCCGGTCATCAGCATCGATGCGGCGAGCATTCGCGAACAGGGCTTTTCCGATCTGGGTGAAGTGATTCGCAGCCTGCCGCAGAACTTCAATGGCGGCCAGAACCCGGGGGCGGTCTCGACGTCGGCGTCACTGGGTGACATCGCCAATGGCAACTTGACCGGCGGCTCGGGCTTGAATTTGCGTGGCTTGGGGCCGGATGCCACGTTGACGCTGCTCAACGGCCGGCGCATGGCTTACGGCGGCGTTGCACAGTCGGTCGATATCAGCGCGATCCCAGTGGAGGCCTTGGAACGCATCGAGATCGTTGCCGATGGCGCTTCCGCCGTCTATGGCTCCGATGCGGTGGCGGGTGTCGGCAACGTCATTCTCAAGCGTGACTTTGAGGGCGTGACGGTCGGGGCACGTTACGGCACGTCGACCAACGACGGCATGACGACGCGTGAGTACACCGTCACCGCAGGCACGACCTGGTCCAGCGGCGGTGTCATCGCGACCTACAAGAATTCCTCCATCGATCCCATCTATGCGAACCAGCGGGACTATGCGGCGAACCTGCCGAATCCGTATTCGCTCTACCCGGGCATCGAGCAGGACAGCGGCTTGTTGAGTGTGCATCAGTCGCTCGGCGATGTCGTCGAAGTGCGGCTGGATGCGATGCGGACGGAACGCGATCAGGAGTACGACGCCAGCTTCACGAGCATGTACTACCACTACACGCCGACGACCACGACTTCGCTGGTCTCGCCGACGATCGAATTCACGCTGCCTCGGGATTGGATGCTGTCGCTCGGCGGGACCTGGGGCGAGGATGAGACGCTCAATTACGCCGACATGGTGACCCTCGCGACCGGCGTGTCAACACCCGTGATCCGAGCGGAGTATGTCAACGAGAGTCGCACCTACGAGCTGGGAGCCGAAGGTCCGTTGTTCGCATTGAAGGGCGGCGATGCGCGGCTTGCCGTCGGCGCCGGCTACCGCACGACCAGTCTGCAACTCTACCTACCTCGATCGGGCAGGATGTCCGCGGACGGTGAAGAAAGCAGCCGGTTTGTCTATGCCGAGCTCAACCTGCCGTTGATCGGTCCCGCTGCCTCTGGCGACCAAGGCCAGCGCCTGATGCTGACGGCGGCGATGCGCGGTGAGGACTACGACAGCTTCGGCAGCGTGACCACGCCCAAGCTCGGTTTCGTCTACGGCCCCAATGCGGATTTCACATTCAAAGGGTCTTGGGGCAAGTCGTTCAAGGCGCCGACCTTGTACCAGACCTCCGGTCTGCAATATGCCTATCTCGATCCGCCACGCTACTACGGTGGCGCAGGTTATCCCGCCAATGCCGCTTTGTTGTCGACCATCGGCGGCAATCCCGAGCTGGGCCCAGAACACGCACGGACCTGGAGCGCCTCGCTGTCGTTCCATCCCGAGGCGCTGCCCGATCTGAAGGCGGAGCTGACCTGGTTCGACATCGACTACACCGATCGCGTGGTCATGCCGATCGGCAATTCTTCCGAAGCCCTCAGCAATCCCATCTATTCGGAGTTCGTGGTCCTTTCGCCAACGCCGGAGCAGTTGGCCGCGGTCATCGTCAACTCCATTTTCAACAACAATACGGGGGCGCCGTACGATCCTGCCAACGTCGTTGCGATGTTCTTCAATACCTACGTCAACGCGGCGAAACAGCAGATACGAGGCGTCGATTTGTCCGCGTCGTACGGATTGCACATCGGTGCAGGCCGACTGACAGTGCGTGGTTCGGCAAGCTGGCTCGACAGCTCGCAACAGACGACCTCGGCACAGAGCAGCTACGATCTGTCCGGCTCCATCTACAATCCTGCGAAGCTCAACGCACGCCTCGGCGCGGTGTGGAACCTGGGCGGGTTCAGTGCATCGGCCTTTGCCAACTACACCGGTGGCGTCGAGGAGAATTTCTGGTCGACCGGGGCCACCAAGAAGACGGCGTCATTCACCACTGTCGATGCCACGCTCCAGTATCGAACCGGCGAACAGGCGGGCGCGTGGTCGGGTCTCGAGTGGTCGCTGTCCGCGCAGAACTTGTTCAACCGCGATCCACCGCTGTTTGCATACACCTCGGTCTATGTGCCTCGCTACGACGCAACCAACGCGTCGGTGATCGGTCGCTTCCTGAGCGTTTCCGTGGCAAAGCACTGGTAAGAGACTTCGGGAGCACAAGAATGAATTCACAAACGCGGGTCTCGCGACGGGGCCGTTTGATTTCCGGCGTGGCGATGATGTCGATCTCCATCGCCGCGCTTGCCGCGACGCCGGTTTCACCGCCGCGCGCCTGGACGTTGCAGGACATTGCGGCGGCACCGGAGGTCGTCGACCTCCTGATATCGGAGGACGGCAAGCAAGCGACATACATCATCCGCCGCGGCGATCTCGCGACGAACGCGAAATTGTCGAGTCTCCGTCGGGTCGATCTTGCGACGGGAGTCGATCGTGAGCTGAAGTCCTCCTCATGGCTCAGCGAGCTGCGGATCATTCCAGGCTCGACCGACTTGAGCGTGCTGGCCGATATAGGAGAGGGAGTGCAGCTGTATCGGATCGATGGCACGGGCCGGTTTGAGGCGGTGCTGGTCAATCGGGATCTCGATCAGGTGGGCTCGGCGATGGAGGGGCTGCACCCCTTCGGGATCTCCGATTACGGTTGGGCACCGGATGGCAAAAGCTATTGGTATGCGAAGAGGACGTCGAAGGCCGCGGATGCGCGGACGGTGAATCCTCGCTTCCTGCCGCTGTTCACAGCGTATGGCAGTAGCCCCATCGAGCTGCACATCAGGGGTGCCGACGGTCGCGATGTGATGCTGGACCGTATCGATGCGACTGCCGCAGGCTTTTATGCTGTCGAGTGGGGCGCCGACGCTTCTTCCTTAACTTATTGGGCGCGCGCCAGCGATCATGAATCGTTCGAGCATCGTCGATGGTCGCGTAAGCAATCGAAGGCCGAGGTCGTCGGGCGTGAGTCGGATTTCTACGCGCCGAGGCACGACATCCCGGGACCGCGCGGCGGTTCGCTGACGACGACGGGCTTCGGCAACGACCGCAAGCTCATCGAGACGTTGCGGGATGGTTCGGTGATCGAGCGTGGGCGGGTTGCGTTCAGGCTCGGCGATCCGCGCGCGTCGCAGAACTGGAGGTCACCCGAGGGCGACGTTGCGCTGATCGGCATCCGGTACTACGAAAACCCGAGATATGGGCTGGTGAGGGTCACGAGATCCGGCGGCGTGGATGAGGTGCGGGTCGAGGGCAGCCTGACCCATTGCTCAGTCAATCGTGCATTTACGGCCGGTGTTTGTATTCGTGAGTCGATGGTCTCGCCGCCGGAGCTGGTGCGCCTGAATCCCCGCAAGGGCAACGTGACGTCGGTGGTCGACCTTTCTCCGAGTCACTCCGCCATCGCACCGTTGCGAATCGTGCCGAGGATGTGGACGAATCGCGATGGCTACAAGGCGAGTGGCTACGTCGTGTATCCGAGGAACCATGAGGCGACTCGCAAATATCCGGCGATCCTCGTCACTCACGGCGGTGACGCGGATCAGAGATTCGCGAGCGTCGAGTTTCAATGGGACTATCCGGTCCAGGCCTGGGCCGAACGCGGCTACATCGTCATCGCGATGAATGAGCCGGCGATGTCCGATTCGGCCGAGCTCACCGCCGCGTATGCGCAGTGGGGCGGGTCGGGCTCACTGCCCCTCGAACGGGTCCAGGATCTGATCTGGATCAATACGGTGCGAAGCTTCGAAGCGGCGGTGGAGGATCTCGCGGCGCAGGGAGTAGTGGATGCGGGCCGGGTGGGCATTGCCGGCTACAGCGCGGGATCGCAAATGGTCAACGTCGCCATGACTCAATCGAAGATGTTTCGAGTGGCCTCCAGTGGCGATGGCGGTTATCTCGAACCGTCCGGATATTTCTCGAACAGTTCATCCTATCGGGCTGTCTACGGTGGCTCGCCTTATGATCGCGCGGCGGTGCCGCGCTATGAGCGCCTGTCGCCCACGTTTCGCGCGGCTCGTGCCGCTGGTCCGATGCTTCAGCAGGTCGCCGGCGGACATTCGACTCAGTTCGAGCTCAATGCCGCGCTTCGCGACGCCGGTGTGCCGACCGAGCTGGTGTATTACCCCGACGAGTCGCACTTGTTCCATCAGCCCAGGAACCGATTGACGGCGATGCAGGAAAACATCGACTGGTTCGATTTCTGGTTGCTGGGCAAGGAAGATTCCGATCCGGCCAAGGCGGAGCAATACGGTCGCTGGCGAGCGATGCGCGAGAAATGGAGTGCCGGTCGCTAAAGCCGGCCAGAGTAGTTCGATCTCTTCAGTGGAGTTTCCATGTTCGTTCTGCAAATGGTTCGCCGTGCCGTCGTCATGGCGGCACTCACGTCGATTGTTTCAATAGCCGATGCAGCGCCGGCCGCTCAGCGTCCCGTCACATTGGAAGATACCTATCGTCTCGAGGGGCTCGGGACCTATTACGGCGGGCCTGTGGCATTCGCGCCCGATGGCAAGTCGATGGCGTTCACCCGCCGTCGCAGCGACCAGACGGTGCGGGACTACACCATCCAGTTCCTGTGGGACAACGATCGCGCCGATGTGTGGGTGAAGACGCCGGGTGCGGCCGAGCCCGTCAATGTCACGCGAGGCGCCGAGGATGGCTCGGGCTGGTGGTCGCCGGTCTGGTCGCCGGACGGTCGCTATCTTGCGATGTTGTCGACGCGGGGGCCGGTGATCGCCGACAACGTGTGGCTGTGGGTGTGGGACAGCCGCACCAACACGCTACGGCGATTGAGTGAGCGCGGCGTGGATATCGACGGCAAGATTTATCGTCCGCCGCATCTGTGGCTGGATGCCGGGCACGTGTTGTGTCCGCTGCTGCCCGAGGGCGGGCGTCCCATCGGTTTGGAGATCGAGCGTCAGAGCCAGCGCATCGCCGCCGAGGAATGGCCCAAAACCCGGCGCGGCGAGCAATCGACGGTGAGCGTGCTCGACAGCGGCGTGCCCGTGGATGTGAGCAAACGACCGCAAGGACGGTTGGTGCGCTTCGACGTTCGCACAGGTGAAGCGTCGATCGTGGCGGATCGTTCGAGTACCGCGCTGACACCTTCGCCACGCGGCGAGTACATCGCCTACGGTCGCCAGGTCGGAGTGAGTGTTCCGCAGGCCGGCATCAAATTGATTCAATCGGGCAAGACACGTTACACGATCGATGTGGTCGATCTGTCGGGCCGCCGGTTGCTGACAGCGGAGAAGGTCGCAAGCGACGCTCGCGTCGACGCCGTGCGCTGGTCGCCTCGGGGAGATCGTGTCGTGTTCACTGGGTTCGCCGAAGGGGGCGATGGGTCGCAGCGGATTTATGTTGGCACGCCCGCGCGTGGCACCGTCGAGATGCTCGAGCTTGGTCCGCTGGATACCACGACCATCGGCGCCTGGTGGGTTCCGCCGCAGATTGAATGGACCGCGGATGGGGCTTTGTTGATTCGAGCTGCCGAGCGTCTAGATGAGCGAGCCACGGCACCCGATGCGCGTCGCGATTGGTGGCGAGTCTCGTTGGACGGCAAGCGTCGCAACTTGACCAAGGGCATGGCCGTCGTGCCGGAACAATTCTGGGCGGAGCGGGGACGCGCATCGTTCGTCGGGCTCGCCAAGGAAGAGCTATGGCGATTGCAGGTTGCGAGTGGCCGCGTCTCCCGCGCCTTGCCGGCATTCGGCGAGAAGATCGAGCGGATCGTCTGGCCGGCCACCACCAACGATGGTTTGACGGAGTATGCCGAGCAAGGGCACGAGTACGATGACCTGGTGCTCGGGATACGGCGCGCCGCTGAGTTGCAATTGCATCGTGTCGATCTCGCGGCGAATCGGGTCGCGGCGTTGGCGACACCCGCGCCCAAGGCGGAGTTGCTCAGCTATTCGCCCCGTAGCGGACAAGCCGCGTTCTACGCCAACGATGGCGACGGCTTGCGCCTCTGGCTCGCCCCCCAAGGCGCCCCGACACAGTTGTTGATCGACGCCAACGGCTTTCTGCGTGACCTCATCCAGCCCGAACGGCGACTGCTCGAGTACACCAGCCTCGATGGCGATGCATTGAAGGGGTGGCTGTTGTTGCCGGTCGGCTATGAGAAGGGGCGGCGCTATCCGTTGATCACTTCGGTGTACGCCGGCTCGGTGTACTCCGAGGTGCCGCCGTCGAGCCTCGAATTTGGCCGGTGGCTGAGTGCCTACAGTCCGCAGATCTGGGCGGCGCGCGGCTATGCCGTGTTGTTACCGAGCATGCCATTGAACCCGTGGGGCAAGACCGACGATCCCATGCTCAAGCTGCCGAATGGCGTGCTGCCTGCCGTGGATGCGGCGGTGGCCACGGGCGTGGCCGATCCCAAGCGCTTGTTCGTGATGGGCGGGAGCTTCGGCGGCTTTTCCACTTACGGCTTGCTCACGCAGACGCGCCGATTTGCCGGCGGCGTGGCGCTGGCGGGATTGTCGAATCTGATCAGCTTGTATGGTCAGTTCGACGCTCGCAGGCGCTACGCCAGCGAGCCGCAGGAGTTCCTGTCGATGATGCAATTGATGGAGAGCGGCCAGACCGCCATGGGCTCACCGCCCTGGGAAGATCTGAATCGTTATCTACGCAACAGCCCCATATTCGCGGTCGACCGGGTCGAGACCCCGCTCATGATCGTGCAGGGGGACATGGATTACGTGGCGATTCAGCAGGGCGAGGAGTTCTTCAACGCGCTCTATCGCCAGGGCAAGCGGGCGCGCTTCGTTCGTTATTGGGGCGAGGGGCACGGCATCCAGAGCCCGGCCAACAGTCGCGACCTGCTGGAGCGGATCCAGGCGTGGTTCGAAGAAGTTGCGCCACCGCTCGAGGAAGCGGGCTGAGGGCCGGTCGTTGCGGCGAGTACCGGTTTTCCCGGTTCATACGTCATAGCTATACAGTGGAGGGAAGGTCGCAGAGTCGTTGTGAATTCCACCGAGCTCACCGCACAGGCGCAGCCACCCGACCAGGATGCAACGGCCGGGCATCGTCATGCGGACGCCGTCGTCCACCTGTTTCGCGAGCACAATCGCAAGCTGGTGGGCCTGCTCATGACCCGGCTCAAGGATGAGCAGGAGGCCATGGAGATCGCGCAGGAGGCCTACGTCAAGCTGCTGCAGCTCGAAGACAAATCGGGCGCGATCAGCTACCTGCGCTCTTACCTGTATCGGATCGCCGAGAACCTGGCTATCGATCGGATCCGCCAGCGACGCATCCGGGGCCAGATCGACCGGCTGGAGCCGGCCGACGATTTGTTCGCCGAGCCGCACGGTGAGCGCGCGGCGATCGCCGCTCAGGAGCTCATCCTCCTGAAGCAGGCCGTCGCCGAGCTGCCCGACACCTGCCGTAAAATATTCACACTGCACAAGCTGGCGGATCGTTCGATCGAAGAAGTGGCGGCGCTCACCGGTTTGAAGGAGCGCATGGTGCGCCGATATATCCGTCGTGCACTGGTTTATATCTGTCTGCGGTGTGAAGGTCATTCCTCCGCGGAATCATGGAAGGTCATCCCATGACATCGACGGAGCGAGCGGTCGATCAGCGACGGGCGCGTCGACTGAGCGAGGCCAGCGACTGGCTGGTGCGCCTGGAGGGAGCCGGCCGGACCGAGGCCGAATATCTCGACTGGCTGCGTTGGTGCGACGAGGACCCGGAAAACTTTGCCGCGTTCGAGCAGGTCCAGCGTCAATGGCGCAATCTGGACGCGCTCAAGGAAGCGCCGGGATTCCGGATGCAGCGCCCGCGGCTCATCGCCGCGTGGGCGATCGCCGCCGGTATCGCCGTCATCACTGCGACCCTATTGATGTCGCGATATGACGTCACGAGCGCAACGGCGCCGACACAATCCACGGCCTCGCTGCCCCATCGCGCTACCACGCTCCCGGACGGTTCGAAAATGATTCTGGGCGCGCGCAGCCGAGTGAACATGGATTTCAACGGTCCCAATCGGCAGCTCGATCTGTCTTCCGGCGAAGCCTACTTCAAGGTCAAGCATGACGAGGCGCGCTCCTTCGTGGTGCGTGCGGGGGAAGTCAGTGTCACAGCCGTGGGCACGGCCTTCGATGTCAGGAGGTATCGCGACAAGATCACCGTGACGGTCGAGGAAGGCACTGTCGAGGTGCGCGGCATGACCCAGGATCGCAAAGAGGCTGTGTGGCGAACCGAGGCGGGCTATCAGCTCACGTACTTCGCGAAGCAACGAACCGCATCGCTCGCCAGCGTCGATCCTGCAACCGTGCTGGCCTGGCGCAACGGTGAGCTCGCCTACATCTACGAGCCGCTCGGCTCGGTGGTCGAGGATCTGAATCGCTATTCGACGCGCAAGATCATCATCACCGATCCCGAAGTGGCCAGAATTCCATTCACCGGCACGGCTTTCGCCGCTTCGCTCGATGGTTGGCTGGCGGGCGTGAATCAAGCTTATGACATCGACATCGAACCGCTCGCCAACGGCGACGTGCTGTTGAGTCGCAAGTAGACGCTCGCAGCGTCACAAAAAATTCACGGCCGGCGTACAACAACGCGCGCGCCATTCGTCATAGCTCCCAGACAAGAACAATCACCCGCCGTCGACGGTGGGGCGGGGACGACACAATCTGGGGGCGGCAACACTTTAGGGAGAGTGTGATGACGGCTGAACGATGTGTTGGATCGCGCCTCCGACGTGCATGGAACCGGGTCACCGCGGTGGTCCTCGCCACGGGCCTGCTCGCGTCGCCCTTGTCGGCGCTCGGTATGGATCTGGACCGCACCGTTGATTTCAACATCGCCGCCCAGGATCTCGGCACGGCGCTATTCCGGTTCTCACAGCAGACACGCATTCAGGTCGTCGTGAATGGCGACATCCGTCGCGAGGCCACGCGCGGCGTCACCGGCGAGCGCTCGATCCGAGCGGCGCTGAGCGAGTTGCTCGACCCCGCGGGCTTGAGCTACCGGGTGGCGAGCGATGATTCAATTGCAATCGGCAAGGTCGCCGAAACTCATCTGCCTGCCGCGGCCTTCGTCCCGACCAACTACATCTCCCACGACAGCCCACCGCTACGGCTCGCTCAGGCCGAAACCGTCGCACCGCCGGCTTCGAGCTCATCTGCCGGCTCCGAGAAGCTGGCCGATCACGTCCAGGAGGTCATCGTCACCGGCTCGCGCATCGCGCGCAGCGGCTTCGACACGCCGACGCCCACGACCATGATCTCCACCGAGCAGATCCAGCAGACGGGTCTGGTCGATACCGGCCAGATCATGATGCAGAATCCGCAGATCAGTGTCGGCCTGGGCGCGACCAACGATACATTCAATCGCGATCTGGGCTCGAGCTTCATCAACCTGCGCGGCCTGGGCGAGAACCGGACCCTGGTGCTGATCGACGGCCGTCGCAGAGTTTCGGGTTCGCGAGAGGGTTCGCAGGTCGATCTGGCATCGATTCCTCCAGGCATCATCGACAGCATCGAAATCATTACCGGCGGCGCATCGGCGGTGTACGGTGCCGATGCCGTGTCCGGCGTGGTCAACGTCAAGCTGAAACGGAATTTCGAAGGCTTCGAAACCAGCATCACCAGCGGCCTGTCGCAAGAAGGCGGCGCCGAGAGCTATTCGGCCAATCTGCTCGGCGGCGGCTTTTTCGCCGAGGGCCGGGGCCATGCGAGTTTCGGTCTGTCCGCGCAGGAATCGAAAGTGCTGCGCTATACCGATCGCGACTTCGCATTCGGCCCGGACGCGGTCGCGTTCGTGAACAACCCGGCCAACACCGGCCCGAACGACGGCATCCCCGACCGCATGATGATCTACGACCCGCACACCATCGGCAGTGCCTATCAGCCGACCTTCGTGATCGCCGGTCAGCGCTATGTGTGGGACGAAGGTCTCGTGACCTTCAACCCCAGCAACTGTTACAACAATGCATCGAGCTGCGCGGGTGGACCCTATGGTTATAACAATCGCGAACGCACGCTGCGCAACCCCCGCACGGGCGTGTCGGCGATCTCGAACCTGCGCTACGAATTGACCTCCGCGGTGAATTTTCTCGCCGGCTTTGATTTCTCCTATGCGAAGACGGCGACCAACGGTCAGAGCTTCTTCGACACCGGCATGAGCCTGACGCGCGCCAATCCAACGATTCCCGATGAAGTCGCGGCGCTGATGGATGCCAACGGCTTGACGCGGCTGACGGTCGGCTCGGTGCAGGAGGATCGACTGGGCAACAAACAATATGAGAACAACCGCTACACCTTCACGCTCAGCCTCGGCTTCGAAGGCAAGTTCGCGGAGCGCTTCGATTGGGAGACGTTCGCGCAGTACGGTCGCCGGACCCAGAACTACCAGATTTCCAACACCCGCATCGAGGCGCGCTTCTTCGAGGCGCTGAATGCGATCGCCGATCCGGTCACGGGTGCGACCGTTTGCGCCAGCGCGACGGCACGCGCCGCCGGCTGTGTCCCGGTCGATGTCTTTTCCGGTCGCGCGGCCACCGCGCAGGAGAAGGCTTATTGGAGCTATGCGTTGAACCGGAAGGTGGAGAACGAGCAGACGCTGGCGGGCTTTCAGCTCACCGGCGAGCTGTTCGAGTTGCCGGCCGGTCCGCTTGGGTTCGCATTCGGCGGTGAGTATCGCAAGGACACGCTCAGCGCGTCGGACGACGGGCTCGCCGCGCGTGGCGAGCTCTATCGAACGGATAACGGCGCGCAGCCCGTCAACGCGAGCACCGACGTCATGGAGGCATTCGTCGAAACCGTGGTGCCAGTGCTCAAGGACGTGCCCTTCGTGGAACGATTCGAGGTGGAGGGCGCGCTGCGTTTCTCCGATTACAGCAGTATCGGTTCGACGACTGCCTGGAAGCTCGGCGCGGAATGGGCGCCGGTGCGGGATGTGCGCTTCCGCGTGACGCGTTCGGAGAGCGTGCGAGCGCCCAACATCATCGAGCTGTTCGGCCCGGAGAGCCGGGGGACGCTCAACATCACGCAGGATCCCTGCGATGTTTCGTCGATCAATCTCGCGCCCAATCGCGAGGCGAACTGTCGCGCGCTCGGCGTTCCCGCGGGCTGGATCGATCCGGCCGCGTCGCTGGCGCTGCTGACCGTGCTCGGCGGCAACCAGAGTCTGATGGAGGAGACCTCCAAGTCCTGGACCTTCGGCGTGGTGTTGACGCCGAGCTTCCTGCCGCGTCTGCGCCTGTCCGCGGACTGGTGGACGATCGAGATCGACGATGCGATCCAGACCTTGGACGGCAACTCGATCGTGGACAAGTGCGTCGACTCGCCCTCGCTGGACAACGTGTTCTGCCCGCTCGTGACTCGCGGCAATCTGATCGGCGTCAACGATGCGTACGCCATCTCGCGAATCGATCTGCGTCAGGTCAACGTGGGCCGGCTGTCCGCGAAGGGTGTCGATGTGAGCGTGGCCTATGGATTCGACGCCGATAGTCTGTGGAGCGCGCTGGCCGGCAATCTGGACCTCAGGCTGTCGCTCGTGTATCTCGCCGAGCTCGAGGAGCTGGTCGATGCCAACGATCCCACCTCGCTGCTCATCAAGGACGGCGAATACAAAGACCCGACCTGGCGCGGCCTGCTCTCGGTGGGCTACCGGCTCGACAAGCTCACCTCCAGCTGGAATATTCGCTATGTCGGTTCGTCCTCGCTCGACGCGCAGCGGTCCCGAGAGTTCAATGTGTACGGCGTGCCGGCCAAGTTCTATCACGACCTGTTCGTCGGCTATGAGTTGTTCGAGAAGACCGATGTGTCGTTCAGCGTGAACAATCTGATGAACCAGAAGCCGCCGCAGCTGCCGTTGCTGAATGCGGGCGCGGGCGATGCTTCTCTCTACGACAACATCGGGCGCTACTTCGTGCTCGGCTTGAAGAAGGCATTCTGAAGGTCGCGCCTCATGAAAAATCGCAGCTTCGAGGGAAACGCAATGCAGGTTCGATCTGGACTCCTGTCGATCGTGCTGGCCGTGAGCCTGGGGAACGTCGCCGTCGCGGATGACGGCTATCGTGTGCCGCCGAAAGAGGCCGTCGATATTCTCGACATCGCGCCGCCGCCGGCAGCGAGCGTCAGTCCCGACGGCCACTGGATGGTCGTTACGTCGTTGAAGGCCATGCCGACGATTGCGGATCGCTCCGCGCCGATGGCTGCTCTCGGCGGTGTGCGCGTCAATGTGAAGACGAACGGTCCTTACGACACGCCGCGCTACGACGATCACTCTTCATATACGGGCACGGGCACGAGCTATCGGCTCATCGACCTGGGTCGCGGCGGCAAGAAAGAACTTGCCGTGCCCACCGAGAAGCTCGGTCCGCCGTTCTGGTCGCCGGACAGCAGCCGCTTTGCGTTCCTGCATACCACCGCCAGCGGTATCGAGTTGTGGGTCGTCGACGTGTCGTCGGGCACAGCGCGTGCGCTGACGGGGCCCGTCATCAACGCGGCGCGCAGTATCGATCGAGAATCGGATGCGCCTTGCTCATGGATGAGCTCGGCGCAGCTGCTTTGTCATCTGGTGCCGGCGAACCGCGGCGAGGCGCCGGTCCTGGGAGTTCCGGCCGGGCCGGCGATCCAGGAAACTCACGGTGAGGCCGCGCCGGTATGGACGTTCACGAACCTGCTCGCCGATAAACATGACGAGCAGCTCTACGATTACTACATGACTTCGCAGCCGACGCTGATCGATGCGAGCAGCGGTGCGACGAAAGCATTCGGCACGCCGGCCATCTATCAGCAACTGACGCCTTCGGGCGATGGCAAATATCTGCTGTCGGTCCGCATCGTGCCGCCGTATTCGTATCTGGTTCCGGCGAGCCGCTTCCCAAAGGACGTGACGATCCTCGGCAAGAGCGGTGAGATCATCAAGAACGTGGCTACGCTGCCGGTCAATAACGCAGGTCCCGAGTCCATGGGTTGGGCGCCGGCAGGCGCCCGCGGCTTCGCCTGGGTGCCGGGTTCATCATCGCTTCTGTTCGTGGCACCGTTGGACGGCGGCGATCCCAAGAAAGAGGCGGAGTTTCGCGACAGCGTGAAAATCCTGGAGGCGCCATTCAAGGCCGAGCCGAGAGAGCTCATGCGCACCGCGAACCGTGTCGTCAACAGCAATGGGGATTACGCCGGCGGGCATCCCTTCGTGTTCACGGCAGACGGCAGAGCCACGCTGGTGAAGGAATTTGCGTGGGCGACACGCGGCTCGAAGATGTGGCTCGCGAAGTCGGGCAAAGGGACGCGCCCCGCTTTGCTTTGGGAGCACAATGACGATGACTGGTACGGCGATCCCGGCGTGCCCGTGCTCAAGATGAATGCGCAAGGCGCGGCGGTGCTGCGCCAGCATGGCGACTGGATGTATCTATCGGGAGAGGGCGGGTCTGCCGATGGCGACCATCCGTTCCTCGCTCGCTACAACCTCTCGACGCGCAAGACCGAGCGTCTGCTGGCGACCCAAGGGCAGAACTATGAAGCGGTGGTCGACGTGCTGGACGATGGCGCCGCACGCGTCGTCACGCGTTATGAAACCAGCACCGACTATCCGAACTACTATCTGCACGAGCTCGCCGGCGATAAACGCACGGCGCTCACCGACTTCACGCAAGTGCCGTCGACGCTGACCAGAGCGGTCAAGCAGCAGATCAACTATGTCCGTAACGATGGCGTTCCTCTCAGCGGCACCCTGTATCTGCCGCCTGGCTATCAAAAAGGTCAGCGCCTGCCGACCTTGATCTGGGCCTATCCCCGCGAGTTTGCCGACGTGAAAGGCGCCGGCCAGGTGCGCGGCTCGTCCTATCAATACTCCGGGCTGTCGATGTCGACTGCCACGGACTACATGCTGTTTCTAACACAGGGTTATGCCGTGTTGGCGAATGCCGCCATGCCGATCGTCGGCGGGCTGCAGGCGAACGATACCTATGTGACTCAGCTGGTGGCCAACGCGCAGGCCGCCGTCGACAAACTGGTGGAGATGGGCGTGTCCGATCGCGATCGCATGGGCGTCGCCGGTCTCAGCTACGGCGCCTTCATGACCATGAATCTGCTGGTCCACAGCGATATCTTCGCTTCGGGCATCGCCATGAACGGCGCCTACAATCGGACGCTGACGCCGTTCGGATTTCAGCGCGAGCGTCGCACCTTCTGGGAAGCGCCCGAGGTGTATCTGGCCATGTCGCCCTTCATTCATGCGACCCAGCTCAAGGAGCCGGTGCTGATGTTCCATGGCGAGGCCGACAGCAACACCGGCACCTATCCGATCCAGACGTTGCGCATGTATCACGCGCTGAAGGGGCTGGGGGCGACGGCGCGGCTCGTGATGTATCCCCACGAAGACCACATCTACGCGGCCAGGGAATCGCGTTTGCACGTGCTCGCGGAGAGCTTCGACTGGTTCGATAAATATGTGAAGCATGCCAGGAAGGAATAGGATCCGCGCGCCCCTGCGCCCGATGCCGCCGGTCAGGTTTCCAGCCTGGCTTGGCCTATCTGCCTCGATCGAAAAATAAAGGTGTCCCTTTTCGGCCCGGCCCCACTCTGATACAGACAGGGTGGGTGTCCGTCCAGGGCCGCAGTTGAGCAATCAAGACCGGAAATCTTTTGTCGCGACCATCGCCGAGCGCCATGGCGGGCGGCTGCGTCGATTCCTGTCGCAGCGGCTGCGCAACCGGGCGGACACGCCGGACCTCGTGCAGGAGGTGTACTTGCGCCTGTTGCGGGTGGAACGGCACGAGGAGATTCGCAGCCCCGAGGCTTATCTCATCACGGTGGCGAGTCACCTGCTGCGCGAACACTCGCTGCGCCAGAATGGGGCGCCGGCCACGGTCGATATCGACGAGCTGGTCGCCGACCTGCACACCCTGCCCGAAGACGATCCAGCCATGCTGGCGGATGCTCAGCAGCGCCTGAAAAAGATCGAGCGCGTGCTGGAGAAGATGCCGCCCAAGGCGCACGCCGTGCTGTTGATGCATCGTCGTGACGGCTTCTCTCTGGACGAGATCGCCGGGCGCCTGGGCGTTTCGCGCAGCATGGTCAAGAAATACCTGTCCCGGGCGCTGTCGGTATGCCGGCAACGCTTCGAGCAGCTGAATCGCGAGTAGGACCGCCATGATCCACGGACAGATATTCGATGAGGCGGCGGAGTGGTTCACGGCGTTGCGTGAGCAACCGGGCGATCCGGCGGTACAGGACCGCTTCGTCGCATGGTTGCGCATCTCGCCGGAGCACGTGCGTGCCTATCTCGGCATCATTGCGTTGTGGTCGGATCTGCCTTTGGTGGATGCAGAGCGCAAGCTCGATGCGGACGCGCTGACGGCAATGGCGCGAGCGGATATCAATGTGGTGGCGTTGGATCAGCCCGTGGTTCCCGCCGTTGGCCGCCAGTCGGGTCAGGCAGGGATCCGCCGTCGTGCCTGGCCGCGTGTCATGGCCGCCGCATGTGCTGTGCTGGTTGTGGTCGCCGCTCTCATCGCGCTGCCGTTGCTGCGTGCTCCAGCCTACGTCACTGGCATCGGTGAGTTGCGTACGCTGACCTTGCCGGACGGCTCGAAGGTCGAGATGAACGCTCAGTCGCGCATCCGCGTGCGGTTTTCCGAACACGAACGCGCGCTCGATCTGCTGTCCGGGCAGGCCATGTTTCAAGTGGTGAAGGATCCGCAGCGCGTCTTTTTGGTGCGCAGTGGGCAGGCACAGGTGCGAGCGGTCGGCACGCGCTTCGACGTCTATCGCAAGCAAGGCGGAACGGTGGTGACCGTCGTCGAAGGACGGGTCGCGGTGACGTCGGGATCCGCACCGCTGGATGCTTTGCCCGAGGGTGAAATTCTGCTGGCAGCAGGTGAGCAGGTGACGATTGAACCGTTATCCGTGCCGCTGCCGAAGGCTGCCAACGTTGCTGCCGCCACCGCGTGGACGCGTGGACAATTGATGTTCAATTCGACGCCGCTCTCCGCCGTGGTGGAAGAGTTCAATCGTCACAATCGCAAGCGTCTGGTCATCGACGAGGGTGTCGATGACTTTCCGATCACCGCGGTGTTCGCCACGACCGATTACGACGCGCTGGTCGAGTTCTTGAGGACGCAACCGGATCTCACCGTGCGTGCCGATGGTGACAGCATTCGCGTGTCGTCTCTCCCGACACCGCAGTGAAAAAATTCGCGGTGTCCTGTTTCGCATGTTCCTCACTCTAATCACCCCATGAACCGACCATTCACACACGGGATGGCGGTAACAACGAGCCTTAGAGGCCATTGGGGAGGAATCATGCGTGTATCCATTGCCGTTGCCATTGCGCTGTCGGCGGTCGCCATCTCAGCAACGTCCGCTGCGCAGGCTGCCATTCGCAAACAAACTCACATCGCCGCCCAGGAATTGGAGACGGCCCTGCAGGGCTTCGCCAGGCAGCGCGATCTGCAGATCATCTTTCGCTCGACGTTGGTGAAAGATCTGCGCACCACCGGTGTCGCCGGCGATCTCACGGTGGATGAAGTGCTTCAGCAACTGCTCGGCGGCTCAGGCCTGGGCTACCGATATCTGGATGAGCGAACTATCACGATCGTGCCGCCGGCGCCCGGCGGACGCACGGGCGATGTTTCGAACAGTCACGACAAGGGGCCGTTCTGGTCGCGCTTTCGGCTCGCGCAGGCCGATGTTTCTTCTGCACAGAGCGGGCAGGCAGTGGAAAGCGACGCGGGGCCGCGCGGCGATTCCGCTCGAACACCGCAGAAGATCAGCGCGGAAGAGGTGCTGGTCACGGGCTCACGTCTGAAGCAGGAGTCTGCCGAAGGCGTGTCGCCGCTGACGGTGTTTGCACGCGAGAAGTTGAATCAGCTCGGCGTGACCAACGTTGCAGACGCTTTGAAGTATTTGACGCAGCAGGCGTCCTGGGCCGGCGATGCGAATCGCCCGGGCGGCGCGCGCGAGGTGCGCCTGAGAGGTCTGGCGGGTGGCACGACGCTCGTGCTCATCAACGGTCGACGCGCCGTCGTGTCCGGTCTGGGCACGTCACAGAACTTCTTCGACTTGAACACGATTCCGCTCGCGGCGGTGGAGCGCGTCGAGGTGCTTGCCGATTCGGCATCGGCCGTCTACGGCGCCGACGCGGTCGGCGGTGTCGTCAACATCGTACTGAAGAGCGAGATCGAGGCGCCTACCGCCGATGTGTACTACGGAACGGCCGACGGTGGCGGGCGCGAGCGCCGTGCTTCGGGATCGATCGGCCATTCCTGGGAGCGCGCGCGCGTCGGCGTCGTAATGGATTACTACGATCGCGGCGGGATGCTCGGCGGTGAGCGTGATATCACCTCGAATGCGGATTACCGTCGCTTCGGCAGCACCGACCAGCGCACCACAGCTACCAACCCCGCGAATGTCTGTTCCACGAACGGTGCGAATCTTCCTGGTCTGTCCGCTCCGTGTGCGGTGGTTCCTGTCGGTAGCACCGGCGTTGGGCTGACGCCTGCGGACTTCGCGGCCACGGCGGGCCAGCAGAATCGCGACACGCTCGGGCGCTATCGTGACTTGATTGCGTCGAGCGAGCGCAAGGGCGGTTTGATCTTTGGCGATGTCTCGCTGACCGACCAGGTGACGGCTTTCGCGGAGCTGCTGTTCAATCGCCTGGAGAGTCGCAACCGGCTTGGCCCCGAGCCTCGCACCAACATGCTGGTGCCCGCCAGCAACGCCTTCAATCCGTTCGGCCAGACTGTGAGCGTCAACTACGCTTTTACCAATGACCTCGGTCGTGCGCAGTACGCGGAGTCGGAGTCGTGGCGTGCGGTCGGTGGCTTGAAAGGTGAATTGGGTGGTTGGGACTGGGAAATCTCCGCTGTTGGCTTCGAAGATGTGGCGTGGCAGGACAATTCGCGTAATGCCATCGATACCGCTCGACTGACAGCAGCGTTGGCATCGAGCGACCCCGCAACCGCATTCAATCCGTTTCAAGACGGTCCTGGTGGCAGCGATGCGTTGTTGCGCTCTTTGGTGGCGGATCCGCTGCCGTCGCGATTCTTCACCACGTCACGGGCAACTCAGTTGGGTGCTTTCGCGCGAGGAGCGTTGTTCACGCTTCCGGCCGGTGATGTGCAACTCGTCATCGGCGCGGAAAGTCGGAAGGAAGATGCGCGCATTCGCGTCACGGGCATGAACTATGTCGTGAACGGCGACCGCAAGACCTGGGCGACCTATGCTGAAACTCGCGTGCCATTGGTGGGCGAATCGATGCAGGTGCCCGGTGCTCGCCGGATCGCTCTGACGCTGGCGGGGCGCTACGACAATTACGACGATTTCGGCGGCGTGTTCAATCCCAAATATGGAGTGGAGTGGTATCCGATCGAGTCGCTGCTGCTGCGAGCGACCTACGGCACCAACTATCGCGCGCCCAGCTTGTGGGATCTTTACGCGCCTCAGTACATCACGCCCAATGCGGTCATGCAGGATCCGGCGCGCAACGATGAGACGGCGGTTTATGTCCGCAGCTTCGGCGGCAATCCGTCGCTGCAGCCGGAAGAATCCGATTCGATGACCGCGGGATTGGTGTTCATGCCCGAGGGTGAGGGCGGGTTGAAGATTGCCGCCTCTTTCTGGCGCATCTCGCAGGACCTGCGCATCAACTTGCTCGATCCTTTGCTGATCGTGCGTAGCGAGGCGCTGTTTCACGATCGAGTGCTGCGTGAGCCGCAAACGCCGGCGGATATCGCGGCCGGCGTGCCGGGGCGGTTGATCAGTGTCGACTCCACCTCCGTCAATTTCGGCAGCTTGAAAGTTCATGGCATCGACCTGGAGATGTCGCGGCCCTTCGACAGCGCGTTCGGCCGGTTCTCGCCGACCGTGGCGACGACCTGGATCGGCAGCTATGAAGTGGCCGACTTTCCCGGACAGCTCGCCGTTCAGCGCGTCGCAACCGCCGGTGGTTCTTCGATGGGGGCCATTCCTCGATGGCGTGCCGTCGCGGCGCTCGACTGGCTGCGTAACGGCGTGGGACTGACGGCGACGGCGCGTTACATGTCCGGCTACGCCGATGGCACGTTCGGCGTGCCCAACGGGCTGCACGTACCGGAGCAGACATTCGTGGATCTGCAGGCGCGTATCGACTTCGACGCGTTCGGCGATTCCTGGCTGGGTCGCGGCACGAGCATCAGGCTCGGCGTGAACAATCTGTTCGACCGTGCGCCATCGTTCTCGAACAGCACCCAGCAAGGGTTCGACGCGACCACCAGCGACATGCGTCAGCGCTTCGGCTATCTCAATCTCACCAAGCGGTTCTGACGTCATGCGTACGTACTTTGGAAAGCAGCGCTCGCTGAGCGCTGCGATGCTCGCGAGCGCGTTGTTGGCCGCGGCGCCTGCGATGGCACGGTCGCTCAACGTGGAGGACCTCAGCGGCCTGCGTGATATCGGTGGCCTCGCCGTCAGTGCGAGTAATAGCGCGCTCAGCGTGTCGCCGGACGGCTCGATGGTGGCGTTCCAATTGCAAGTGCCGGACGTGGAGCGCAACACCTATCAGCTGACGTGGCTGGTGTCGTCAACTGGCGCGAAGGCGCAGACGCGCGCCGTGGCCGACGGCGGCGAGCTGATGAGGAATCGCGCCAAGTTCTACCTGGCGGCGGGGTATCGGCCGCCGGAGCGCGCACGGTGGTCGACGGACGCGAAGTCCATCTTCTATCTCAAGCTCGTGGCGGGGACGGTGAACGTCTGGCGCAGCGCTGTCGATGGCGGTGTGACTGAGCAGGTCACGCGCGACGACGCCGATGTGATCGACTTCAATTTGAGCGAAGACGGCAAGCGCGTGCTTTATACGGTCGCGCTTCCTCGCGGGCAAAGTGAGGGCGAGCTGGCGCAGGAGGCGCAGCGCGGTTATCTGTTCGACGACCGTTTCATTCCCTATTCGGGCCGGGTTCCCGCGCGACGTTGGTGCGGCGAAGGACGAATGAATGCGGTGCTGCTGGAGCGGAAGTGCGATCCTGAGGTGCGCGTGCTGGAGCTGGACACCGGGCGTGCTCGTGCGGCGTCGGATGAGGAGCGGCAGGCAATGTCAGGCGACTCATCGTCCGGCGAGCCCGCGGATCCTCTCGAACGCATGAAGACGTCCGCCGGCAACGGCGACACAGCCTGGCTTCAGGTGATGGACCCCGCGACCGCTACGGCGGCGCGACCTGTCGTTCGGCTGCATGCGAAGACAGGCGACAAGGTCACGGCCTGCGCTGCCGAGCAGTGTTCCGGATATTCATCGTTTGATATCGTGCGCTGGCGCGCCGACGGCAAGCAGCTCTATTTCTCTCGCCTCGATTTCGTCGGCGGCAATGTCTATGGGCTTTACGCATGGGCGCCACGGACCGGCACCGTGCGCACGATCTACGAGACCGACGACAAGATCATGGACTGTCAGCCGCAGGAGCGGCAGGTCATTTGTCTGCACGAAGGTCCGGCCACGCCGCGTCAGCTCGTCGCCATCGATCTGCAGTCCGGACGTATGCGCGTGCTTTACGATCCGAATCCGGAGTTTCGCAGTCTGCGGCTCACCCGCATCGAGACGCTGCATTGGCAGGACGGTTTTGGTAACCCTGCTTTCGGGCGGCTGATCTATCCCAATGACTACGTCGCAGGCCGACGTTACCCGCTGGTGGTGCTGCCGTACGACGCAACGGGTTTTTTACGTGGAGATACTGGAGACGAATATCCGGCTCATGCGTTCGCGGCGGCGGGCTTGATGGTCCTGTGCGCTTCGCAGCCGTTCGAGATCGAAAACCGTTCGCGCGTGCCGCTGGCGAAGCTCGCCGAGGCGAGCGAACGCAATCTGGCTCACCGTCGCTCGACCTGGACGTCGATCGAACGAATGCTCGATATGCTGGATCGCCGGGGATTGATCGACCCGAGCCGGGTCGGCATGACCGGCCTGAGCGACGGCGCTCAGCAGGTGCACTTCGCGCTGGTCAATTCGGATCGGATCGCGGCTGCGGCGGTCAGCAGCGTGGCAACGCCGGCGTGGTGGTACTACACCGATACTTTGCGGGTCCGCAAGGAATTGCGCCAGTACTGGGGCGGCATCCCGTCGCCACAGCTGGAGAGCTATAGAGCGTTGTCCTACGCCTGGAACGTGCAGCGCATTCGTGCGCCGCTGCTGGTGAACGTCAGCGACGAGGAACTGGACATCTCCATTCAAGAGGTCGCGGCCCTGCAGGATGCTGGCAAGCCCGTGGAGATGCACGTGTTCCCCGACGAGCACCATGTCAAATGGCAGCCGCGGCACCGGATCAATATCTATCGCCGCAACTTGCAGTGGTTCGAGTTCTGGCTGGAGGGCCGCAAAGCCTCGGATCCGGTGGATCCTGAGCAGTACGCACGCTGGGAGAAGATGAGGGGGCCCTGAAAACACTTAGACGAACCAGCCCGGCCGATCCCTATGAATATTTTCACGCCAGCGATTGCCACTGAAAACAAGGTAGGCTGCGCGCATGACAGAGTCGTTGGACGCCTGGTTCAAGCGCGAGATCCTCAGCCACGAGCAGATGCTCATGCGCTTTCTGTTGCGCGTCTGGCCCCGCCGGCAGGAAGTCGCGGACATTCGCCAGGAAACCTACGCACGAGTGTATGAAGCCGCGCAGCGCGTACGGCCACAGACGCCCAAGGCTTTTTTGTTCGCCACCGCTCGTCATTTGATGACCGATCGGATCCGCCGCGAGCGCATCGTGTCGATCCACGCCGGCAGCGACGGCGATTTTCTGAACGTGCTGGTGGATGAAGTCTCTCCGGAGCAGCACGCCGTGGCTCAGCAGGAACTGGTGCGGCTGGCGCAGGCATTCGACCGCCTGTCGCAACGGTGTCGCGAAGTGCTGTGGATGCGCCGGGTGCGGGACTTGCCGCAGAAGGAAGTCGCCCGCCGGCTGGGGCTGGCGGAGAAAACAGTGGAAAAACATACGAGGGATGGCGCGCGACTGCTGGCGCACTACTTGAGATCGACGGTGCGAATGCCGTCGTCGCAACGGCAGGACGCGTCGCGCGCGGGACAGGAACAGGGGATCGAGGATGAGCACGAGGCTGCCCGTGAGCACGGCATCGGAGATTGAAGCAATCGCCAGCGACTGGCTGGTGCGGCGGGAGTCGGGCGACTGGTCCGAAGCGCAGCAGGCGCGCCTGGATCAGTGGTTGAACGAATCGACCCTGCATCGGGTCGCGTTTCTGCGTCTGGAGCTGGCGTGGGAAGACGCGGCGCGGCTCAAAGCGCTTGGGGCAGGCGTGCGTAGCGATGGTCCGCCACCGCCTGGACACTGGAACCTGTCGCCGTTCTTCAGCGCGCCGCCGTCGGTATCGGGCGCGTCGCGTCCCAGGTTGCGCGTCGGTCGTATTGCCTTCGCGGCGTCGCTGGTGATCGCTCTGGTGGCCGCGGGCTACTGGCGATTCGTCATCGATGCGGGTCGCTACAGCACCGCGGTGGGCATGATCGCGTCGGTGGCGATCGCGGACGGCTCCAAGGTCACGCTCAATACCGACAGTCGCATTCAGGTGGCGTTGTCCGATGCCGAGCGTCGTATCGAGCTGCAACGGGGCGAGGCGTTCTTCGATGTGTCGAAGGACCCGCGCCGGCCGTTCGTGGTCCGAGTCGGCAACAAGCGGGTGGTCGCCGTCGGCACACGATTCTCGGTGCGTCGCTTCGGCGATGAGATCGAAGTGGTGGTGACGGAAGGCAAAGTCAAAGTCGAGAATTCGTCGACCCAAGTGCGAGGTGACGTCCCATCCCCGTCTGACCCGGCCGATGTCTTGCTCGTTGCAGGCAGCGTTGCGCGAGCGGGCGAGGCGGGGGTGCTGATGCAACGGAAGAGTGTGCCCGAGGCGGAGGTGCAGTTGAGCTGGCGCGCGGGTGTGCTCGTGTTCCGCGACCGCAACCTCGGCGAGGCGATTGCCGAGTTCAATCGCTACAACGAGCGCCGCATCGTGATCGATGATCCCGAGCTTGCGAAACTCAAGATCGAAGGCAACTTCCGCGCGACCAACGTCGATGCGTTCGTCAGGTTGATCGAGAGCGGCTTTCCGGTGCGCGCTCACGAATACGCGGATCGAATCGTGCTGACTGCGCGCTGAGCCGAGGGAAGGCGATGGAACGCGTGGGAGGGATTTGCCGAAGTTGATCGTCACCTAGTGAGTCTCGAACAACAACGAACTCACCAGGGAGTCATCGATGCCGAGTATCAAGAAGGTTCGTGCCACGCTGCTGGCCGTTGCCTGTGCAATGGCGCTGCCCGCAGTGGCGGATTCGACCAAAGCGGTCGACATCCCCGCCGGCGATTTGCGGCAGGCACTGCTGAAGCTTTCGGAGGTGTACGGCGCGGAGCTGGTGTATCGCCCGGAGCAGGTGCAGGGAATCGCCACCAGCGGTGCGCGTGGCGAGTTGACGACACAGCAGGCAATCAAGCTGCTGTTGCAAGGGACGCCTCTGGAACTGCACACCGACAAGAGCGGCGCGATGCTCATTGCTCCGGCCGTGTCCGAGGCTCGCCCGGAAGCCATTTCGCTCGATACCTCCAACGACCGCCAGCGCTCGAATCGCGTACGACTGGCGCGTGCGGACGCTCAAGAGCCTGCCGGCGATGCGTCCGCGACGGAGCTCAAAGAGATCGATCTGCACATCCCCGAGGTGATGGTCACCGGCTCGCGGCTGTTGAATGCGGACATCCGCCGCTCGGCCGACGATCCTCAGCCCTATGTGGTATTCGACCGCGAAGCCATCGAGCGTTCCGGCGCCAAGGACCTCACGGACTTCCTCAAGCAACGTCTGCCCCAGAACACTCAGGCCCACACGCAGGGATTGGGGGTGACCGGCAATGCATCGGAGGTCAACCTGCGCGGGCTCGGCAACGGCCAGACGCTGATCCTGATCGACGGCCGTCGGATGGCCTCGACCGCCACCAGCTACGTCGGCCTGCCGCCGAATCAACCGGATCTGAATGGAATTCCGTTGTCGTCCATCGAGCGCATCGAAGTGTTGCCGACCACCGCATCGGGCATCTACGGCGGCAGCGCGACGGGCGGTGTGATCAACATCATCACGCGTCGTGACTACGAGGGTCTGGAAACGACCATCGCCTATGGCGATGCCTTCGATGGCGATGCGTCGACCCGACGTATCGACATGACCGGCGGCTTTTCGCTCGAGGACGGGCGTACCAGCGTGGTGCTGACGGGCAGCTACTCCGAGGTGAATGGCTTGGAAGTTCGCGATCGGCAGCATCTGCGGGAGCGCGGCGTGCGTGAGATCCTGGCGAACAATCCCGCGCATTACTACGCCGACTATCGTCCACCGCTGGGTGCGACACCAAACATTCGCAGCGTCGACGGCTCCGTTCTCACGTTGCGCAACGGCACGTCGCTCGGCTCTTCTTTCACCAACGTTCCGGCGAACTACGCGGGCGTGGCGTCCGACGGCGGTGCCGGACTGGTGGCGAACGCCGGCACCTATAACCTTGCGATGGGCAACTTCGCCGGCAGCGGCAATGCCCGGGAGTCGATCTCCTCCAGTCCCACCGTCAAGTCGCTTCGCGCCACGGTCCGGCGCTCGTTTACCGACAGCATCGAAGCGTTCGTCGAGGCCAACGTCGCCGAGAACCGCGGCGTGACGAACTCCAATCAGTCGACGACGACGTACGTCGTGCCCGCGTCCTCATCCATCAATCCCTTCAACCAGGACGTGCAGGTGCGCTTCAACAATGGGGCGGCCGATGGTGAGATGCATACGCAGCTGGACACGCAACGCATGGCGGGCGGTCTCATCGTCCGGCTGCCGCATCGGTGGATGGCGAATGCCGACTATGCCTGGAGCAGTTCGAAGCTGCAGTTCGCGCGCCCGGCGGGCTTTGGTCCGGCGCTGGCCACTGCGCTCACCAATGGCACGTTCGATATCTTCCGCGACAACCTCACCTCGGCGGACTTTGCGTCGGTCCTTCCCGGCGCCAGCCTCGTTACATCCACGATAAAGCCGTTCGAGACGACCCAGAACTCGCTGTCGCTGCGTGTCGGCGGTCCGGTGCTCGAGCTGCCCGCGGGCAGCGTGACGATCACCGGGCTCATCGAACGTCGCGACGAGGATTTCGCCACCGCAAGTTTTTCCGAGAACGGGCTGCGGTACATCTACCCGAGCCGATCGCAGACCATCGACAGCGCGTATCTCGAAGCGTGGGTGCCGGTGATCTCGGCGAAGAATGCGCTTCCGGGCATCGAGTCGCTGGACCTGCAACTGTCCGGTCGCTGGGATCGATATGAGCTGAACGGTTCCACCAATACGGTATCGAGCCCGGATGCGCCGGTATCGCGCGTGAGCTCCGCGGTCGAGTCGACCAATCCGACGCTGGGATTGCGTTACTCGCCGATCCAGGACATCACCTTGCGCGCGAGTTTCGGGACTGGTTTCATGCCGCCCGCGGTGACGCAACTCACGCCCGGAGCGCCGTTCTCATACAGTGGTTACATCGACCCGAGGCGCGCCAATGAGCATACCGCCGAAGTTTCCACCATCGCTGGCGGCAGCCCGACGCTGCAGCCCGAAGACTCCAGGAGCTGGTCGGCGGGCTTGATCCTGAAGCCGCGCTTCATCGACAACCTGCGTCTCTCGGTGGACTACACGCGCATCACCAAGACCGACGGCATCGTCACGTTGACCACTCAGCAAGTCATCGACAACGAGGCTTACTTGCCGGGGCGGGTGACACGCGCGACGCCGGTACCGGGCGATCCGTTTGGTGTCGGCCAGATCGCGCAGGTGGATGCGACTTCCGTCAATCTCGCGACCGCGAAGATCGAGGCGTATGACGTCGCGCTCAACTATCAGTGGAACACCGGCAGTTTCGGCAGCTTTGAATTCTTCACGCAGGCTACCTGGCAGACGCACTATCAGACGCGCGTTACCCCGACAGCGCCGCTGGTGGAGAACGTCGGCGTGGCCTACATCAACCCGCTGAAATTGAAAGCCAATGCCGGGCTTACGTGGACGCGCGACGCCTGGACCGTCGGCTGGGTGGCGCGCTATTTCGATTCGTACTTTGTTTACAACTATCCGTTGTACATCCTCGACCAGGGCGGGGACGCGATGGTCGAGGACCAGATCTACAACGACCTGTACGGCACGTATCGGGTGCCCGCCAATGGCGATGGCTGGGTGTCGCGCGCGCTCGCGGGTGCCGAGATCAACCTCGGCCTCACCAACATCTTCAATGAAAATCCGTCGTTCGACGCCGTGAACACCTGGGGCAGTCTCTTTGGCGACGCCCGCGGCCGCTGCTTCCAGCTGTCGCTGAGGATGTCGTTCTAAAAAGTGTCTTACTCGGTGGCCCGTGAGCGTGTTGCTCCCGGGCCGGTAAGACACCGGGTTCTATGGCCCCCAACAACTATGAGCGTGACTATTCCGATGACATCGAAAAGCCCCTGGCTCCTGGCCATTGTCTGGCTCATCTGTTCGACGGCCTGCGCACAGGCCGCCGCGCCGATGTCCTATTCCAATCGCCAGCTGTTGAACCGCGCGGTCGTGACCGGCCAGCAACGCATCGAGGTGATGTTGCTGGTTCGCGATGGCAGTATCGAGACCGTCAGGCGCGCAGTGAGCGAGGCGGGAGGTTTGCTACGCAAGGAGATCCCGGCGATCGGATATCTGCGCGTCGAGCTCGAGATAGCGAAGCTGCTCGATATCGCCGCGCGTGCCGATGTCGAGCGCTACCAGATCGCGACCGGCGCCAACATGCTCTGGGAGCAGGAGGGTCGCAACGAAGCCACGGCCGCGATGTATCGCGGCTATGAACCCAACCCGCCACGAAACGAATCGAATGTTTCCAAAGCAGCGAAGCAGCAATGGCAGGCGCTGGCTGGACTGCCAACGCTTACGCCCGCGCAATCGCGTGCCGCTGGTTTCACCGCCGAGGATGATACGGGTGTCACGGCCTGGCGCGCCAAACATCCGAAGTGGGATGGACGCGGTGTGACGGTGGCGGTGCTCGAAAGCGCACAGCCCGAGTTCCAGCACCCGACGTTGCGGTCAGCGCTCGACCTCCAAGGTCGGCCGGTGCCGAAAATCGCGGGCATTCTGAACACCAACGATCCACGCTCCGGTGACAACACGCGCGTGGCAATGACCACGAAACTCGAAGCCGCGGGCACCTGGCAGCGTATCGAGGGTCGTACCTATATTCTTCCCGCGCCGGGCAGCTATCGCTTCGGCATCTTCTCCGTGCCGGTGGGCGGCAATCTGGTGCAGCGATTCGGCGTGCTCTGGAACACCGGGAGTGGCGAGATCTGGGTGGACGGCGATGGCGATGCCAGCTTTGCGAATCAACCGCCGATGCGCCAGGTCGACGAGCGATTCGACGTTCGTCAGCTGACGTTCACTCAGCCCATGAGCTATACGATGGACTTCATCGTCGGCGCCGCCGAGCAGCCCGACGCGCTGCATATCTACATGTCGCGCGGCGGACACCAGGCGATGACTGCGAGTGTGGCAGTGGGTTCGCTGACCGCCGATGGACTTGCGTCGGGAGTTGCGCCCAATGCGCGCGTGCTGTTCGTGCGCAATCAAGAGTTCGGGGTACAGGCCTACGATTTCATCGAAGGCTATGCGCAAATCGCCGCGCGACCTGACGTGGATATTCTTTCGGACTCGCGGGGCGTCGAGCCGATGCCGAACATGACCCAGGAGTTCTACGGCATGGCGTTCCAGCGCATCGCCAAGGCGTGGGGCAAACCGGTGTTTCATAGCGGGGGCAACAATCTTCCGGGCATGGGCCTGGTGTCGGCGATGGACGGCATGTTTGCCGTGGGCGGCTCGATCAGTCCGCAGACTTATGCCGCGCTGTACGGTGGTGCCGAGCTGCCGCGTGAATTGAAACATCCGCTGATGTCGGAAGGCCCGGGCGGCGACGGTGCGTTGAAGCCCGATTTCATCGCGCCGATGCATCGGATCTCCGCCGACAAGTGCGCGAGCGACGAGAAAATCTTCCTGCCCAAGAACAAGCCGACCACTCAGTTGCCGCCGTGTTACTCCATCAGCTGCTGCACCTCGGCGAGCGGTCCTTACGCGACAGGCATGGCCGCGCTGCTGATCAGCGCAGCCCGGCAAAACAATCTGAAAGTGTCGCGTGAATCGTTGGGGCGTGCGATGAGCGCAGGGGCAAAGTACCTCGCCGGCGCGCCCGCTTATACGCAGGGCGCGGGCTTGTTGGACATCAACGCCGCGTGGACAGAGTTACAGCGGGACGTCGATGTTCCCAACATTCGCGTGAGCGCACCGGTCGCGCAGCCGCTGACTCGCTACGCCCAGGGCGGCGCGCAGGGGCCCGGGCTCTTCGAGTTCGGCGGCTGGGTGCCGGGGCAATCCGGAGATCGAGTGATGCAGTTCACTCGTGCCACCGGAGCGAAGGGCGCACGCACCTACCGGTTGAGCTGGACTGGTAACGACGGCACGTTCACCGCCGCCCAGTCGCTGAGCCTGCCGTTGAACGAAACGAAGTCGTTGCCCGTCGGCATCAAGGTGAGTTCCTTCGGTCCACACAGCGCCATTCTGAACCTGCATGACTCGCGCGACGATGTGATCGTTCATCGAGTGATGCTGACAGTGGTCGCGCCGCGTCCGGTCACACCGGGTTTGCAGCTCCAGCTCGACGGGCGGGTGCCGTTGATGCAATCGGACGATCATTACATTTCGGTGCCTGCCGGCGTGGCGGCATTGAAAGTCCAGATCGAGGTTCGCAAGGGCGTGCTGAGCGCGCGCATTCGCTCGATGGATCCGTCCTCCAACACCGAGGACCTCCGGCCTCTGCAGTATGTCCAGCTGCAGCCTGGCAAGTACACCTGGGTGGTGCCGGCTCCGGTCGCGGGCACTTGGGATCTCGGTCTCACCAACGATTCGGGTTGGCGTGAAAAGGACTCGACGCGGGTCTCAACCGACGAGGCGCAATATTCGCTGGCGTTCACCGCGCTGACGAGCAGCATCGAAGGTGTCCTCAGCGGTGAGGATGTGTCGATTCGAGCGCCACGCGACGCGAGCGGCATGGAATCTCCTGCAGTCGATGTTTATGCGGCTACCCGCGATCGACGCACCGAGAGCCTGCGATCGAATGGCGAGCCGAGCATTCTCACCGTGGATGTGCCGGACGACGCCGGCGTATTGAAGCTTCGCGCCACGGCAGCGCCGGGCGGCAGCGAGATCGAGATGTTCCTTTACGATTGCATTACGGGCCAGTGCTTCTGGCACTCATACGCGGGCCTTGCAGCCGCCGAGCAAATCATCACTGTGCGCATGCCCAAGGCGGGACGGTGGAAGGTAGCGGTGAATGCAGCACCGGCCGCTAACGGCAGCGGCGGATTCACGCTGGAGCAGATCGTCGGCGGCAAAGCCGCCCGTAGTCAGCTGCAGGGGGATGGGGCGACGTGGCGCGCGAGCATTGCGCGTCCTGAGCCGGCAGCGAAGGGCGGAAGCGAACGCGTGCTCTATCTGGAGCTGGTCGATGAGGCGCTGGAGAATGCGGAAACTCAGCGAATTCTCGCGCTCGCGCCCGCCGATGCGCCTGAGGACAAGAAACGTCCGGCGAAACCGGTCGCGCTCGCCAGTGCCGTCATTCCGGTCAGCTGAGTTTCGGCGACACTCCGACGTTCGCCGGCAGCCCGAGCTCGCGACGCATCTCTTCGGTGTGTTCGCCGAGGCGCGGCGGCGGCCGGTGCAAGGACAGCTGCGCATCTGAGAACTTGATGGGTGAGGGCACGGATGGAACCGTGCCTCCGGTAACGCCCGGCGCGGGAATCCGAACTGACATCTGACGATGCAGCACCTGCGGATCGGCAAACACATCGCGCAGCGTGTTGACCGGGCCTGCCGGTACGCCGGTTTGCTCCAGACGTGACAGCAACGCTGCGCTTTGCCATTTCGATAGCAGCTCGCTGAGTGTTGTCACGAGCAGCGCGCGCTCGCGGACACGGTCCTCGTTGGTGGCGAAGCGAGCATCGGTGCCGAGCTCCGGATGTTCGAGCACTTCGCACAGCTTGCGGTACTGCGAGTTGTTTCCTACGGCGATCATCACGTAGCCGTCGGCAACCGCGAACGTTTGATAAGGGACGATGTTGGGATGTGCGTTGCCCATGCGCCGGGGCGCGTTACCCGAAACGAGATAGTTGAGCGCTTGATTGGCGAGCACGCTCACGCCCACGTCGAGCAGCGCCATGTCGACGTGCTGACCGCGCCCGGTACGTTCGCGTTGAGCGAGCGCGGCCTGGATTCCAATCACGCCATAGAGTCCGGTCATGATGTCCATGAAGGCGACGCCGATCTTCTGGGGCTCGCCCTGCGGATCGCCGGTGAGATCCATGATGCCGCTCAATCCCTGAATCATCGCGTCGTAGCCGGCGCGCTGCGAGTAGGGGCCGCTCTGGCCGAAGCCGGTGACCGAGCAATAGATCAGCCCGGGACGCCGCCGCGCCAGCGTGGCGTAGTCGAGACCGAATTTCTCCAGCCCCCCGGTCTTGAAGTTCTCGATGACGACGTCGGCCTGATCGATCAGCCGCAGCACCAGCTCACGATCCGCCGCGCTGCTGAAATCCGCGACCACGGATTTCTTCCCTCGGTTACAGGAAAGGAAATAGGCGGCGTCGCGCGTGCCATCGTCCCGATGCACGAACGGCGGTCCCCAGGTCCGGGTGTCATCGCCCTCGGGAGATTCCACCTTGACGACTTCGGCGCCCAGGTCGGCGAGCGTCTGACCGATCCACGGACCGGCCAGGATGCGCGCCAGTTCGACGACTTTCAGTCCGGCGAGGGGAGCGGTCACGCGCGGGTCTCAGTAGAACGCCTGCAAGCCCGTTTGCGCACGACCGAGAATCAGTGCGTGGACGTCGTGCGTGCCTTCGTAAGTGTTGACCGTTTCCAGGTTCTGCGCATGGCGAATCACGTGATATTCGCTGCTGATACCGTTGCCGCCGTGCATGTCGCGCGCCGCGCGGGCGATCTCCAGAGCCTTGCCGCAATTGTTTCGTTTCATGATGGAGATCATCTCCGGCGCCATCTTCCCGGCATCGAACAACTGGCCGACGCGCAGCGCGCCCTGCAGGCCCAGCGCGATTTCAGTCTGCATATCGGCGAGCTTCTTCTGGAACAGCTGTGTCTGGGCCAACGGACGGTTGAACTGGATGCGTTCCATGCCGTAGTTGCGGGCCCGGTGCCAGCAATCCTCGGCGGCACCCATTGCACCCCAGGCGATGCCATAACGGGCGCGGTTCAGGCATTCGAACGGGCCGCGCAGTCCGGACACGCCGGGCAGCAGATGTTCCTCGCCGACCTCGACGCCGTCCATCACGATCTCGCCGGTGACGGACGCCCGCAGCGACAGCTTGCCTTCGATCTTCGGGGCGCTGAGGCCCTTCATGCCTTTTTCCAGTACGAAGCCTCGAATGGCATTGTTGTGGGCGGCGGACTTCGCCCACACCACGAACACGTCGGCGATCGGGCTGTTGGTGATCCACATTTTCGAGCCCGTCAGGCGATAGCCGGTCGCGGTTTTGTCCGCTCGGGTTCGCATGCTGCCGGGGTCGGAACCGGCGCCGGGTTCGGTCAGGCCGAAGCAGCCGATGAATTCGCCGGTCGCGAGGCGGGGCAGGTATTTCATGCGCTGCTGTTCGCTGCCGAACGCATAGATGGGATGCATCACCAGCGAGGACTGGACGCTCATCATGGAGCGATAGCCGGAGTCGACGCGCTCGATCTCGCGCGCGACCAGGCCATAAGCCACGTAGGACGCGCCGGCGCCGCCGTACTGTGTCGGCAGCGTGACGCCGAGCAGGCCCATCTCGCCGTACTGCCGGAAGATGCCGGGATCGGTGACTTCCTCGAGGTAGTCCCGGGTCACCCGCGTCTGCAGCGTTTCCTGGGCAAAGGTCCGTGCCGAGTCGCGAATCAGCCGTTCTTCTTCGCTCAGCTGGCCATCGAGCAGGAACGGGTCTTGCCAGTCGAATGCTGCCGGGGGGTGGCTCGCGGACATAGTGCCTCGGGGCTGGAATGACGGCCGGCTGGCCGCGGACGCCGATTACGCCGGAATGCTTTGATCTGTTCAATAATTTAATATGGGGTTATGAACACATTATTCGATCATAGGTAAAGGCTCATGCTCGACAGCCGTGCGCTTCGATGCTTCGTCGCCGTGGCCCGCGAGCTGCACTTTGGCCGTGCGGCCGACCGGTTGCAGATCGCGCAGTCGGCGCTCAGCCGGCAATTGCTGGAGCTGGAGCGCAAGCTGGGGGTCCGGCTGCTCAATCGCGGCCGACGCAGCTCGATTTCGCTCACTCATGCGGGCGCCGCGCTCCTGATCGAGGCGGAGGTCGCGATGAAGCAGCTCGATCGCGCGGAGGTCGTCGCCAAGCGAACCGCGCGCGGCGAGATCGGCCGCATCGAAGTCGGTTATGTGCTGTCGGCGGCGCTGAGCGGCCTGTTGCCTGAAATGCTTCGTAACTTCCGGTCGGCGCACCCGGCCGTCGATGTGCACCTGGTGTCGATGGAGACGCCACGCCAGATCGAGGGAGTGCGCACCGGTTTGCTCGATGTGGGCATCATCAGACCGCGCGCGAACTATCCGGAGGGCGTGACGGCATTCGCCGTGCATCGTGAGCCACTGGTACTTGCGGTAGGACGGGAACATCCCTTGGCGACTCGCGAGGTCAGCATACGTGCGCTGGCCAAGGAAGATTTCATCGCGCCTCAGTTCGACGAGGCTTCGGGATTCGTCGAGCACCTGGCGGCGCTTGGCGCGAGAGGCGAGTTCGAGCCCCGTCTGGCCTACCGGGTCCGAGATTTCATCACCGCTGCAACGATGGCTTCCGCCGGATATGGTGTCGTGCTCGCGCCCCAATCGATCGCTTCCATCCAGTCGAGCAACATCGTGTGCCGACCGATTCGCGGCTACGAGGTGATGGCCGAGCTGTCGATTGCTTATCGCGCGGCCTCGCTATCTCCCGCGGCCCAGCTGTTCGTGGCTCTGGCGCAAGCACGAGCCGCCGAGCTCGAGACAACCCCGCGAGGAGCACGCCGGCAATCGAGAAGCACGCGGCGTTGATTCCACATCTCACAAAGGGCTTGCAGCCGACCGGCGTTGCGCTCATATACTCGCGCGCATGGCGGGTATTTCCAACGACCGGGCGACATGGCTGGCAAGGGAGGTCTTGCCGCACGAGCCGGCGCTGCGTGCGTGGTTGTCGCGCCGGCGGGTCATCAATCTGGAAATAGATGACATCGTCCAGGAGACCTACGCAGTCCTGGCGAGCCTGCCCTCGGTCGAACATATCCACAACCCGCGCACCTATGCCTTTTCAGTGGCGCAGTCGCTGATTCTTCGCCACGTACGCCGGGCCCGAATCGTTTCCATCGACTCGATGGCGGAAATCGACCGCTTGAGTATCTTAGGGGAGAGTGCGTCCGCCGAGCGGCAGGTGGCCGATCGCGAAGAGCTCGGCCGCATCACGCAGGCGATTGCCGGTCTTCCGCAGAAATGCCGGGAGGCCTTTCTGTTGCGCAAGCTGGACGGGCTGTCGCAGCGACAAGTGGCTGAGCAGATGGGAGTGTCGGAAAACACCATCGAGAAACACATCGGCAAGGCATTACGAATATTGATGAGTGCGTTCGCGGGTGGGGCGCCCGCCGCGCGACCCGAGGCGGCTGTCGAAGAAAAGGAAGGACCAGCACATGGCAAAGTGCGAGACAGCCGCTGAGATCGACGCGGTCGCCGCCGGCTGGACGGCGCGCATGGATCGCGGCCCGTTGCAGCCGGACGAAGAGCGGGATCTGCAGGCGTGGCTTGCGGGAGATCAGCGCAGATTGGGTGCGCTCGCGCGCGCTCAAGCGGTGCTGGTGCGCGCCGGGCAAATGCCATTGCGCGAAGTTTCTTTGCCGATGGAGTCCGCGCCGGCACCGTCGGGCACGAGAAGCCGTGTGCAACGATGGAGTGCGATGGCGGCGATGTTCGTCGCCGTCGCGATCGGCACGATGCTGGTGTGGCAAGCCGATCAAACGTCCACGAGCCGGGGCGAAGTGCGGCTGGTGCCCATGCCCGACGGCTCGGCGGTCGTGTTGAACACCGCGACCAGAATATCCACGTCATTCACCGACGCTCACCGTCGCATCGAGTTGCTGGAGGGCGAGGCGCTGTTCAACGTCGCCAAAGATGCGACCCGGCCCTTCATCGTTACGGCGGCGGACACTCAAGTGCGTGCCCTGGGGACCAGCTTCTCGGTGCGACGAATGCCGGGTGGCACAGTGAAAGTGCTGGTGAGGGAAGGGGTCGTCGAGATCACCCGCGATCAGGCATCGTCATCGCAAGCCCCCGTGCGCGCGGTGGCCAACGTCAAAGTGATCGTTCCTCCCCAAGCGCCTCAACAAGTCACCGAGCTGCCCAGCGCCGAAGTCGCTCGCGATCTGGTCTGGCGCGAGGGTGTCATCTCGTTGGATGGAGTGAGTCTGCAGCAGGCGGCGGATGAATTCGCGCGCTATAGCGATCTGCACATCACGTTTGCCAGCCCCGCGATCGCCAATCGCAAAGTGACCGGATTGTTCGCCGCCAACGATCCTGCTGGTTTCGCGCGCGCGGTAGCGTTGAGCATGAATCTGTCCGCCGACGTGCAAGCCGATCGAGTCGTCCTGCGAGATTGATTGGTGGCATGGCGGAAGATCGCGGTTCAGTGATCTATCCCTCGAACAACGCCGGAGCGGCGCTGCTCACGGCAACAAAAAAGCGAGGGAGAAATGAAACATCAGGTTCGTCGTCGAGCGGCGGGCGGTACCGTCGCGGCGCTGTGGGTGCTGTGCTCGGCATCGGCAGCATGGGCTCAGCAAAAAGCGTTCGATATTCCCGCCAGCGAGGCGGTTAAATCCATTCCCGAGTTCGCGCGGCAGGCGGGCGTGCAGATCGTTGCGCCCGCGGATGATCTCGATGGGATCAAGACGCGTCCGGTGCAGGGTCAGATCGATGCCCGCGAAGCATTGCGACGTTTATTGATCGGTACCGGTCTCGAGATCGCCGCGGACGACGGCTCGATCATCACACTGCGAAAGAAGCCGTCCGATGCGGATGCCGCGCGCACCGCCGAGGTCAGCGAAGTCATCGTGACCGGCTCTCGATTGAAGCGAGCGGAAGTGGAGGGCGCCAGCCCGGTCGTCGTGATCACGCGTGAAAAGATCGAACGCACCGGCGCCGCCACGTTGACCGATGCGCTTCGTAACGCGCTGCCGATACAATCGAATTCGATCAGCGATCATTCCAACTCCGGCAACGTCGGCACCGGGCAGAGCAACGTCAACCTGCGCGGCCTGGGCAACGGTGCGACGCTGACGCTGGTCAACGGCCGGCGTTTCGCGCTGTCGGGCAATTCGCGTATCAATGGCGGCAACGTTTACAACATCAACGCCATTCCCATGGGGGCGATCGAGCGCATCGAAGTGCTGAAGGACGGCGCGTCGGCGATCTACGGCTCCGATGCCATCGCCGGCGTCGTGAACATCATCCTGCGCAAGGACTACGACGGCACGGAAATCAATCTTTCGTACAACAACACGTTCGATACCGACAGCGGCATCGTCAACGGCTCCGTGACCAGCGGCGTTTCCGGAGAGCGTGGCTCCGGACTGCTGACGGTCGAAATGTATCGTCAGAATTCCATGATGGGCAGCGATCGCGATTTCTCCGCCAGCGCGGATCAGCGTTCGCGCGGTGGCCTGGACATGCGGGTGTTTCCGGGAACGCGAGGCACGGTGTACGCCATGCCGAATCAAACCTTGCCCGGCGTGTTTCTTGCGAACGGTCAGCCCGCGACGTTCGCAGCGATTCCTGCAGGGCAGGACGGCACGGCGTTGACCGCGGCGGATTTCAACGCAACCGCGGGAGTTCGCGATCTGCTGAATCAGAACGCATATATGACGACCGTTCCGGAGCGAAACACGATCAACGTGATCGGCTCGTTCGACTACCGCATCACCGACGAGGTGACCCTGTTCGGTCAGACCGCGTACTCACACACCAACAGCTACGCGCTGATTCCAAATGCCGGGCAGGTGAGTCTGGGTCAACTGGTGATTCCAGCGAGCAATCCCTACAACCCGTTCGGCGTGGATGTTCGTGTCGAGAAAAACATCGTCACGGAGTATGGCGACGGCAAACGAAGCAACGACTACGATGACTACGGCGTCATCGGCGGATTGCGTGGCCGCTGGTTCGGCGGCTGGGAATGGGAGACGGCGTTCAACTATGGTGAGTCGAACACCCAGAATGGATTCAATCCCTATCACCCCAGCCGGGGCACGACGAATGCGGCGTCGACCGATCCCGCAGTGGCTTTCAATTGGTTTGGCGACGCAGCGGTCGGCGCGGTGAACGATGCGACGAAGATTGCGGTCCTGCAGGGCTACGAGCTGGGCCGTGGGCTGGGCAAGCTGAGCATGGTCGACGCCACGTTGCGTGGCGAGCTCTTCAGTCTGTTCGGCAATCCGGTGCAAGCGGCGATCGGCAGCGAGTATCGGCGCGACGAGTACGAGCAGGCCTATGTGAGCAACGCGTCGGACGCGTTCAGGGGCGTGCTTCAGGCGCAGACTCGAACGACCAAATCGCTGTTCGCCGAAGTCGATGTGCCGCTCATCACGCCGCGTCAGGATGTGCCACTGGTCTCGAGCCTCGAGCTGTCGCTGGCGGCTCGTTACGAAGATCTCGGGCGTTACGGCGAAACCACCGATCCGCGTGTGGGGCTGCGTTGGCAGATCGTGCCGTCGTTCATGGTGCGAGCATCGATCGGTACGTCGTTCCGGGCGCCGACCGCGAATGAAGCCGGCAGTGCACCTCTGACATTCGTCCGTTCCGCGATCGATCCTTTGCGCGGCAATCAGATGTCGAGCTTCACGACCTATGAGTACGCCGCATTGGAGTTGCGTCCGGAAACATCGGAGAACTTCAGCGCCGGCCTGCTGTTCGAGCCTGCTGGCATGCTGCACGGCCTGTCCGCCTCGGTCGACTACTATCGCATCGACTACCAGGACAAGTTTGCTTATCTGTTTCCTGAGCAGGCGTTGCAGTATGGCGATGCCTTCGGTCGATACGTGACGCGCGCAGCGCCCAGTGCGCAGGATATCGCCCAAGGCTGGGCGGGACCGATCTCCGCGATCAGCCTGGGCTATGTGAACCTCGCCGGGGCCAAGGTGTCGGGCCTGGACTTCGATGTGAACTATGGCTGGGACACCTGGCTGGGCAAGTTCAACTTCTCGGTGCTGGGCACTCATACGCTGAAGTTCGATGAAACATTCGCGCCCGGCCAGGGTGTCGTGCACCGCCTCGGTGAGTACACGTATCCCAAGAAGTGGCAGGGACTGTCTTCCTTGTTCCTGACGCGCGGCGCTCTGGATGCCGGGGTGACATTCCGTTACGTGCACTCGTATTCGATCACGGGCTATGGCGTGTTCAATCCGGCACGCAAGATCGATGCGATCAAGGAGTTCGACGTGCACCTGTCGTATCGATTGCCGGAGCAGGTGCGCATCTCGGCCGGCGTGATCAACGTGTTCGATCGCGAACCGCCGTACTTCTACGCCCCGGTCACCTATTCGGGCAACTTCGGCTTCGACGCCACGCTGAGCTCGCCACGCCAGGCCACCTATCACCTGAGCGTCCGCAAGTCGTTCTGATTCAACCGCTGGAGAGAGTTTTCCATGGCTGCTTCGTTCCCACGGGCGCTGGCGCTCGTAGCTGCTTGCATTGGGGTTTGTTCCGCGTCGATCGCGGCGGCCGACGGCACGCTTCGCCCGATGCAAGTCGACGATCTGTTCGAGTTGGAGGATATCGGCCGGTACTACGGCGGACCTTATGACTTCGCGCCTGACGGCGGCGCGTTGGCATTCACCCGGGTGCGTGCCAAGAAGTCGTGGACCAATCACAAATGGGAATATCTGTGGGGCAGCAACGGCGCCGATGTCTGGTTGCAGCCCGCGCCGGGTGCCGCGCCCGTCCCGGTGACGCGCGGCGATCAGGATGGCGCGGGCTGGTGGGCGCCTCAATGGTCGCCGGATGGCAAGCGGCTGACGATGATGTCGACCAAGACCGGTGACAACGTCACGTTGTGGGTGTGGCAGCGTGACACCGGCGAGTTCAAGCAACTGACGTCGCGCGGCGTCGATCTGCAGGACATTCGTGAGCGGCCGCTGATCTGGGTCGACGAGCGTCATGTGTTGTGCCCGGTGCTGGCGGAGGGTGAGCAGCCGCTGGGAATGCGAGCGGAACTACAGTCGACTCAGATCGCGCGAGCTGCGTGGCCCAAGACCGAGAAGGGGGTGGAAGCTACCAGCAGCGTGCTGGACAGCGGCGTGACGCCCGACCTGAGCAAGCGGCCGAACGGCGAGCTGTTGTTGATCGATGTGACGGATGGCTCGAGTCGGGTGGTCACGTCGGGGCCGACGCGCGGCTGGCGGCTCGCACCGTCACGCCAGTACGTTGCTTATGGTCGCCAGGTGAGCATGTTCACGCCAAAGGCCGATGAACCGCTGCCGTTCGGTGCGAGTGGAAGTCACACGGTGGAGCTGCGGACGTTGAGTGGCAGTCCGGTTGCACTGAGTAGAGCCTTGCCGACGGATGTGATCGTCGAGTCGTTGCGTTGGTCGCCGGACGGCGTCGAGCTCGCATTCCTCAGCTTCGAAGCGTCGCGTGAAGATGCTCCAGCATTATTCCGTGTGAACGCGCGGACCGGCGCCGTGACCCGGGTTGAGTTGGGCAAGCTGGATCTGAATCCGGTCATTCGTTTGCTGCCGCAGCTGGAATGGACGGCGCAGGGCGAGCTCATCGCGAAAGGCGTGATGCGCCAGGATCAGAAGAAGCCTGCGGTGACCGACCGGCGCGACTGGTGGCTGATTGGCAGGGACGGTCGCGGTCGGATGCTGACGGCGACGATGAAGACACCGCCGGCGGAAGTGTGGCCCGAGGACGGCAGAAAAACGTTCGTCGGTCTGGCGGACGGTGAGTTGTGGCGCATCCGGCTGGATCGAAGCGCAGTGGAGAATCTCACGGACACCTTCGAGCCCGCGATCGTGCAATTGGCCTGGCCGTCATCCAGCATCTTTGGCAACGACGAGGTACCGCGGCCGGGGCGGACGTATGGCAAGGTCGTGCTGGACGTTCGCGCCGATGCGACCCATGAGTTCCATCTGCTCGATCTGAAATCGCGAGCGGTGTCGTCGCTGCAAAAGCCCGCACCCTCGGCGGCGCTGGTGTCTTTCGAGCCGAGGACCGGCAGCGCCATCTATTCCTCGAACGACAGGCAGGGCACGTTTGCGTGGCGCAAACCCGCCGGGGAACGAGCTGCCGATGCGCTCATCGCAACCAATACCTTCCTGCGCGGTATCGACGAAGGCGAATTCAAATCCATCGAGTACACGGCCCTCGACGGTCAGCCGCTCAAAGCGTGGATGATTCTGCCGCCCGGTTACCAGCCGGGAAAGAAATATCCCCTGTTGACCTGGGTCTACGCGGGCTCGGTGGCGCGGCCCGAACCACCGTTCCATCAGAGCATCGCCTATGCGAGCTCGCTGAACATGCAGATTCCGGCGGCGCATGGCTACGTCGTCCTGCTGCCGAGCATGCCGCTGAAGCCGGAAGGGATGACGGACGATCCGATGCTGGCGCTGCCGAACGGCGTGTTGCCGGCCGTCGACAAGGTCGTCGAGCTGGGCATCGCCGATCCGAAGCGTTTGTTTCTTGCTGGCCAGAGCTTCGGCGGCTTCTCCACCTACGGACTGGTGACGCAGACCAAACGGTTCACCGCCGCGGTCTCGTTCGCGGGATTGTCCAACCTCATCAGTCTGTACGGGCAGTTCGACGCTCGCATGCGCTACACCGAGTATCCCCACGAGCATTTGTTTCAGGCGGCATTGACCGAGTCGGCGCAGATCCGCATGGGCAGCCCGCCCTGGCAGGACCTCGGCCGATACATTCGCAACAGCCCGGTGTTTTTCGTGGATCGGGTCGAGACGCCGCTGATGATCGTCCAGGGCGACATGGACTACGTCGCGCTGCAACAGGGCGAGGAGTTTTTCATGTCGCTCTATCGGCAAGGAAAGCGCGCCCGCTTCGTTCGCTACTGGGGCGAGGGGCATGTGCTCGAGAGCCCGGCCAACATCCGCGACATGTGGCAGCGGGTCTTCGACTGGTTCGACGGCTTCGCGAAGGACTAAGCCCTGGCCGCGCCGGGTTGCTTGTCGAACACGCCGGTCACGAGCATTCCGTAGTCGGTCTCGTTCATCACTCGAACGCGATTCCTGCCGCCGACCTTCGCTGCGTAGAGCGCTTGGTCGGCGAGTTGCAGGGCGCCGCGAGGGGTTCTTGCGGCGGACGGTTCGATGACGGCGACGCCGACGCTGATGGTGATGGTCGCGGACGTGCGAGAGCCGCGATGCTCCATCCCCAGTTCGTGGACGCCGCGGCGCACGCGATCGGCGAGGGCCACGGCCTGATCGGTGTCGACGTCGTAGAGCATGGCGACGAACTCTTCACCGCCATAACGGGACAACACATCGAGCGGACCCCGCACGAGCGACTGCAGACATTCGGCGATCCGCCGCAGGGTCACGTCGCCTGCCTGGTGTCCGTAACAATCGTTGTAGGCTTTGAAATGGTCGACGTCGATCAACACGATGGCGATCGTGCGCCCTTCCGTGACAGCCTGCGGCCAGAGGCGCGCCAGGTGCTCGTCGAAAACGCGGCGGTTCTTGGTACCGGTCAGCGTGTCGTGTTGAGCCAGCTGCGAAATCAGGCGGGTTTCCAGAAAGGTGGTGCGTGACAGTCGTTCCAGATGCCGGGCGGCGAGGGCACAGCCCGCCAGGGCGATGAGCAGGAAGGTGATGGCGCGCAGGGCTACGGGCAGCGCGAGCCCGGCGAGCGTGGCGTGAACGACAAAGGAAACCGCTGTCAGTACGCCCGTGAACAGCGCCGTCCGGTAGCTCAACCCCAAAAAGAAGAAGGGGCCGAACAACAGCACCGGCAGGATCATCAGCATTTCACGCTGACCCTCGGCGGCGGCGGCGGTGATGCAACCGGCCACGACCACGTTCCTGATTGGAACGATTACACGGGCCACGGGTAGAAAGTGGCGCTCGAAAGCCGAGCTCCACGCCAGGGACGCCAGTAGCACCGAAGCAATGGTAACGACGGCAAGTGCGGCGGCGGGGCCGCCTACCGGGAAGCCGGCCGCCGTTTGCTCGACGGCCCGGGCAATCGACAGCACAGCGGCGAGGACGCACGTCACACGAATGAGAAGCCGGCTGCCGAGCAGATGGGTGCGGACATACTCCGCCTCCATTGCGGGGCTGAACCGCAGCTCCTGTTGAGCACGCACCAGCTCCGCCGCCTGCGGCGAACCCGGCATTGCCGCGAGATTCAGTGGTGCCCCCTTGACCATGCCGCCAAGACTAAGCCGTTCCTGCCATGGCGGATGTGACCTGTTCGGAATCTGCGTCACGGAAATGGCAGCTGCAACCAATGGCCATGCGGCAGTGAGGGCACATCAGCGGCTACAATGCCGAGGTTGTCGCGTCGTATCGGAGCACTACATGAAAAATCGAACCGGGCTGGAGCGCGGAGTTGCAGTTGTATCGGTGTGTGCAGGCCTGTTCGGGCTGGCCCCCGTGCATGCCCAGGATGAGGGCGAGGTAACCGAGGTCATCGTCACGGGTTCGCGCATCAAGCAGAACGAGTTCGACGCGCCGACCCCAACCGTGGCCATTTCGGCCGCAAGCATCGAGCGCGCGGGCACCACCAATCTCACCGACTACCTGCGGAACCTGCCGGCGTTGCTGTCTTCCGAGGACGATCTGACCAACACCGGTTCGCAGGGCTACATCGGCAGCACCGGCCTGAACCTGCTGAACCTGCGCAATCTCGGCGAGGCGCGCACCCTGGTGCTGGTGGACGGACGGCGCCACGTGGCGCAGTTGCCGGAAACCGCCGCGGTCGACATCAACACCATCCCGATGGACTTGATCGAGCGGGTGGACATCGTCACTGGCGGCGTATCGGCGGTGTACGGTGCCGACGCCGTGTCCGGCGTGGTGAACTTCGTGATGAAGAAGAACTTCGAAGGCCTGGTCGGGCGCGTGCAGTACGGTGGCAGCGAGGCCGGCGGCGCGAACGACGTGCTCGCGACCTTGACGGGCGGCCTGAACTTCGCCGATGGCCGGGGCAACATCTCCGGCTCCATCCAGCACACGGATCGTGGTCGCTTGCGGGCCAGCGATCGCAGTTACCTGCGCGGCGCCAACTATACGACCATGAGGCGCAATCCGGACGATCCGGGCGACGATCCGAGCATCCCGGACGAAGTGCCGCTCAACGACATCCGCTTTTTCGACAGCGCCCGCGCCGGTGCCATCGACACCGATATCGACTTCACGCCCGATACCCTGCCGGATGGCAGCGACTATGAGATTCCCCGATTCGTCTCACCGTACTATTCGCAGGGCGGCAGCGGCACGCCGCTCTCGGACTACATCGGCGATCTGCTGCCGGAGGCCAAGACGACGGTGGCGAGCGTCTTCGGTCACTTCCAGGTCAGCGATGCGGTGAATTTCTTCGGCGAAGCGAAGTTCGTGCACGGTAAAGCCACCGCGTATGGCCAGCCGACCTTCGACTTCTACCTGTTCGAGCATGCGGATAACCCGTATCTGCCGGCTGCCGTGGCGGCGCGAGTCGTTCCGGGCGCGATGGCAGATAGCTTCGAGGACCCGACGGCACCCGACGGCGTGCTGGTGAGTCGCGACAATTTCGACCTCGGGGTGCGCGGCGAAGAAGTCACGCGCGACACGATGCGCTTCGTGACCGGCGTGAACGGCGATGTCTGGAGTCGCTATCACTACGAAGTGTCGTATACCTACGGCCAGTCCGACATCGATTCGCTTGCCTTGAACAACCGCTACAACGACCGGTTCTTCGCGGCGATCGACGTGGTGACCGATCCGCTCACCGGGCAGGCGACGTGTCGTTCCAATCTGGATCCGAGCGCCTTGCCGTATCAGCCGGCGCAGGGTTTCGACTTCTCCGGGCCGTTGTCTTTCACTCCCGGCGCCAACAGCGGTTGCCGGCCGTTGAACATCTTCGGCGAAGGCGTGGCCGATCCGGCCGCGCTGGCCTGGGTCATGCTCAACAACAAGACCACGTCGCGATTGACCCAGAATGTTTTCAACGCCTTCGTGTCCGGCCCGGTACCGGGCATCTCCTTGCCCGCGGGTGACATCGACGCCGTGATGGGCGTGGAATGGCGCCGCGAGGGCAGCCGTTCCAATCCGCCGCTGGCGGATCAGTTGGGGCAGACGTTCGGCAACGTCATCCTGCCGACCGATGGCGACTTCGACGTGAAGGAGGCGTTCGCCGAAGTTCGTATTCCGGTGCTCGCCGACAAACCGTTCGTCGAGCGGCTGCAGGTTTCCGGTGCGGTGCGGGTGTCCGACTACTCGACGGTGGGCAGCACGACCACCTGGAATACCGGCCTGTTGTGGGTGCCGGTGCGGGATGTGAGCTTCCGCGGCACCATCGCCGAATCGGTGCGTGCTCCCAATATCGCCGAGCTGTTCAGTCCCCAGAGTCAGACGTTCGAGTCCATCCTGGATCCTTGCGATACGGCCAATCTGGCCAACGGCAGCAGCTATCGTGTCGCGAACTGCCAGGCCATCCTGTCCGCGCTGGGCGTGGCAAATCCGGGGGCGTTCACAGATCCGAACTCCGCGACCATCCCCGGCATGTCCACCGGCAATGCGAGCTTGAGCGAGGAGACCGCGCGCACCTACACCTTCGGCGCGGTGTTCCGGCCGCGGTTCGTTGACGGCCTGGCGGTGTCGATCGACTACTACGACATCAACATCAAACAAGCCATCAACACCGCCGACGCTCAGGATGTCGCCGACAATTGCGTCGACCAGCCCAGCATCGACAATGTCTTCTGCGACTCGCTGACCCGTACCGCCGGCTCCGGCGCCATCAGCACGTTCGTGGTGCAGCCGGAGAACGTCGCGTCGTTCCGGACTCGCGGCATCGATTTCAACATCGACTATCGGCTCGATCCGGTGCGGCTCGGCATGGATGCGGATATCGGCACGTTCGCGTTCTCGCTGGTCGGCAGCCGGCTCGACCGCCTGACCACCATCCCGACCCTGGGGGCCGAACAGATCGACCAGCGCACCACCGCCGATCTGAGCAGCGGCACCTACGCGCCGAAGTGGACGACCGTGTTCGACACGACCTGGGAGTATCACGGCCTGACCGTGAACTACGGTTACAACTACTTCAGCAAGACCACGCGTTATTCGCTGCAGACCCTGGCCGGCAATCCCGATCAGGCCTCGCGCTCGAACATCTACTACGACGCGCGTGCAACGCACGACCTCTCGGCCTCGTACGATTTCGCCGGCGGCTATCGCATCTACGCAGGTGTGAACAACCTGACGGACGAACGCCCCGACTACACCACCATCTACCCGGTCAGCCCGGTCGGGCGCTTCTACTATGGCGGCGTGAAGGTGTCGTTCGGCGGCCGCTGATCTGTGCAGCGCTGAGCTCTCGGCTGAATGCCGAGAGCTCAGTCAGTCCGGCTATCACGTCAGCTCCGATAGTTGCGCAGCGTTGCGACGTCCTCCAACACGGCATCGATTCCGGTGTAGAGGAGATTCATGACCTCGTGCGCGTGAAACGCGCGGTTGCGTCGCTGCTGTCCCTGGGGGCGCACGATGTCCAGGTCGACGAGTGTCGCAATGGCTGCGTTGACGGCTGGAAATGTGACGTTCATGCGTTCGACCAGGGCCGTTACGGTAACCACGGGCTGACCGAGCAGGAGATGAGCGACACGCCACACGGTAGCGTGCTTGCGCGTGCCGCGTGTCTTATGCGAGCGACGCCGAGCGTATATGCACGGACGCAGTTCAGCGTTTGTTCCGCGTCGAATCATCGACTGCAAGGACTGATGCAGGTCGGACTTGCGCATCGAGAAACCTTGAATAGGGAACTCATTGTTAACAGTTCTGGCTATAACCTTTAATAAGGTTGGCGCTATTGAATGTTTCCTTCGCCGCGCCGCCAACGTTCCGGGCCGCGCAGGCCGCCGGGCCCATCCTGCAGCAGCTCGCTGGTCTGCATCAGTCGCAGATCGAATTGTTCGATGCTCTTCGCACCGCCGGCAAGCCGACGCAGATCACGTTCTATCGAGGCGAGACCTCGACCTCACAGGAGACTCACATCTTCCACATTCCGAGCAATCGGCTCGCAGCCATGAGAATCTGGACTGGCTCGATTTCTGGCTGCTGGGCAGGGAAGATGCGGATGCCGCCAGGGCCGAGCAGTATCGGCGCTGGCGTCGGATGCATGAATCATTCGCCAGATGAGGCTCTTTTGGATGCCGGCGGCAGCGCGGCTGGAGTGAGTTGCAGTTTCAACGCCTTGAGCTATCGTGACCGGGTCGGGGGATCCAACGAAGGTTCACGTGCTCAATTCATATAAATCGGAGCGCGGCGTTCATGCGCCAGAGCGCTGTTCACTGCCAGGATTGCGCGCCGGCGCGCTGACTTTTGGAATGGTCTTGCTGGCCAGCGCCGAGCTGAGCCGGGCGGCGCTGCCGGCGGAGCCGTTCTGGAATTCGCGAACCGACCAGCAGCGTGAAGCGTCGGTCTCGCTGCAACTCCCGCCGGGCATCCAGATCATGCCGACGGAACTGGAAGGGCCGGTGTTCGCGGACGAGAAGGGCATGACTCTTTACATCTGGCCGCAGCAGCAATTGCGAAATGGCAATCTCGGCGATCGGCGCAACAGCGGCGTCTCCACCTGCGGCGATACGATTTACAACGAAACATCGGGCCTGATGAGCCCGTATCCACCGGGCTTTCTGTTGCCGGATCTGGACAAGCGGCGTGGCTGCGACCAGTTGTGGAAGCCGAAACTGGCGCCCGCCGATGCCAGGCCGGTCGGCAAGTGGACCGTCATCAAGCGCAAGAACGGCGAGTCGCAGTGGGCCTACGAAGGCCTGCCGCTGTACACATCGGATCGCGATCGCAAGCCGGGCGATGTGCTCGGCGGCACCAAATCCATGATCGTGGGTGAGCAAGGTGCTGCGCGCTTTCCCATCGGGCCGCCCTCCGATGTGCCACCGGAACTGGAAGTCGCGCCGATTCGCACCGGTCATCTGTTGATCACGAGCAAGGGATATTCGGTTTACAGCTCCGATGCCGACGGTCCGAACCAATCCAATTGCACGGCGGAGTGCCTGAGAGATTGGGCGCCGGTGACCGCGCCTCAGCTCGCGAAGCGTCACGGCGAATGGAGCATCGTCGATCGCGCCCCCGGTATCCGGCAATGGGCGTTCCGTGGCAAGCCGCTCTACACCTATCGCCTGGAGAAACGAACGCGCAGCATGACCGGCAGCGACAATCCCGGTTGGCACAATGTATTTACTCAGCGTGCCCATCTGCCGCCGTCCGAATTCACGATTCAGGATTCGCGCATCGGTCAGGTGCTGGCGGATGCCAACGGCAAGACCATTTATCTGTATCACTGCAATGACGACGCGCTCGATCAGCAATCGTGCGATCACCCGGAGTCGCCGCAACAGTATCGTCTCGCCATCTGCGGGAACTTCGATGCGAAGGTGTGTCAGGAAACGTTCCCGTATGTGAAAGCGCGGCCTGGCGCGACCGCGGACAGCGCACTGTGGTCGGTGATCGATATCGATCCGGCCACGGGCACCCGCGCCCGGCAAGGTGAGAGCGGTGCGATTTCGGTGTGGGCTTATCGCGATCGGCCGGTGTACACCTACGGCGAGGATGAGAAGCCGGGCGATGCCAACGGCGACAACTATGGTGAATTCAATGGGGCCCGCAACGGCTTCAAAGCGTTCTGGCTGCGCGACGATTTTCGCGACAACGTGATGGGAATATCGCTGAAGGACGTCATGGGTCGCTAGCGTCGGGCGAGCCGCGCATCGAAGAAGCGCCAGATGATGGCGTAGGCTTCTTGCGATTCCGGCAGGTCGGGGCGCATGAAGAACGCGTGGCCGAGGCCGTCGAACAGCACCAGCTGACTGTCGACGCCTCGGGCCAGCAACTTGCGATGAGACAGCGTCAGCGCACTGGCGGCGAAGTCGCGGCTGCCGGCTAGATGCAAGGTGGGTGGAAACTTCGCGAGCAACGCTGGCGAGGTGAGCGGATAACCGAGCACGTTGGTGGCTTCGACGCCGCTCATGTATAGGGTCGGCAGCGTATCTGTGGGCGCGGTTGGAGCCCGTCCGCTGAAGGCCGCTGAAAGAACCGCGCTATCGCCGCCATACGGTGAGCCCGTCCCACAAAAGGTGCCGATCGCGCCGGGCATCGGCAACCGGTTGGCATCGAACCACGCCATGGCTTGCGCAGTGATGATGCCGCCGGCCGAACAGCCATAGACGCCAATGTTCGCGGCAGGGTGAGTTTTCAGCAGGGCGCGATAGACCGCCGCGACATCTTCCGACGCCGCCGGAAAGCGATGCTCCGGCGCCAGTCGATAATCCACTGTGACCACTTCGATACCGCCGACGGCGGCGATGGGAATGGCCTCGACCAGCGCGCCACTGCCCGAGCCCCACATGAACGCTCCGCCGTGTACGTTGATCAGGACGCGGCGCCGGTTCGACGGCGCGATTCCGGAAGCGGGAATCACCCGGTCCACGGTCACGCCGCCAAGCGGTTCGCGTCGGACCTCGACGGCATATCGACGCCGCATCTCGGCGAGACGGTCGTCGTTGAAACGTCCATAGAAGGCGCGGGCGGCGGCAACGTCCGAGCCGAATGCCGGATCGGGATGGTCCAGCGATTGCTGGAGCACGGCCCGCGCCTCGGCGCTCATGTAGTTGGACGGCGGCAGCTCGAAAGCCGGCATCGGGACGGTCCCGGGCGGGGGCGCGGCGAGCGCTGCAAGCCACGGACTGGAGAGCAGAAAAACGCTGAGACCGGCGGCGAGGCAGGCGGGTTTCGACATGCGATTACGTTGCATCGGCCGCCGGCGCGTCGTCAACGGCAATCTTTTTTTGCCGGCGGTTTCCTTTTGACCCGGTCGCACGCTCTAATGCCAATAGGGTGTCCATGCGCAACGGTTGCGGGTGGGCCCTGAGTGGATTCATCGAGTGACCAGTACACCAGCCTTCGTTTCGGGAATGGAGCAGTCGCATGGCCGCCAGCTGCGCCGGTTCCTGTCCAACCGACTGCGCAATGCCGCGGCCGATGTGCCGGACCTGGTGCAGGAGGTGTTTCTGCGGCTGCTGCGGATTAAGGACCATGAGTCCATCCGCAATCCGCAGGCGTATCTCTACACCGTGGCGTTGCATGTCCTGCATCAACATACGTTGCGTTCTTCGAACCGGCCGACCAGCACTTTGCCGGCCGACATGGTCGCGGATCTGGATTCGTTCCTGGCCGGCGATCCCGCCGAGGAGGCGGAGCTGGAAGACCGCTTCGAGAAGCTGGGCGCGGCCCTGCACGAGGAGTCGCCTCGCGCCTATATGACACTGCTGATGTATCGCTGCGAAGGCGCGACGCTGGAACAGATCGGCGCACGGCTCGGCGTGTCACGCGTGATGGCCAAGAAATATCTGGTGAAGGCACTCGCGTTCTGCCAGCAACGGCTGGCGGAGGGAGAGTGATGGGCGCGCGCGATTCCGGATTCAACAAACAAGTCGCCGAAGAGGCCGCCGCCTGGTTCGTCGATTTCAGCGTGGGCGACGTCGAGCCGGACCAGCTGGCGAGCTTCAATGAATGGCTGCGTACTTCACCGATTCACGTGCGCGCTTACTTGCAGGTGGCAGCGCTTTGGGAAGATGCCGAGCTGCTGAAGCTCGACGCGGCGGAGCTGGAAGCGCTGGCCCGGCAGATCGCCAGCGAAGGCAATGTCATTCCGTTGCGCCAAGCGGAAGCACGCACGCCCGTTGTCGTGCCGAATGCTGTACCCAATGTATCTGTTCCACCGCCGCAGATTCCGGCGCGTCGCGTGGGGCGCCGGTTTGCCGTTGCCGCGTGCGTGTCGTTATTGAGCGCGATCATCGGCTTCGCGGTGTGGACGCGTGTCGACCGGGGTTTGACCTATGTAACGGAGACGGGTGAACAGCGGAGCATCACGCTGGCCGACGGCTCGGTGGTGCAGCTCAATTCGCAATCGCGGCTGCGCGTGTCGTTCAGCGAGCAGGTGCGCACCGTCGAACTGATCGACGGCCAGGCATTGTTCGAAGTGGCGAAGAATCCGGCGCGGCCGTTCGTCGTCGTCAGCGGCAAGACCCGCGTGCGCGCGGTGGGTACGCAATTCGACGTCTATCGCAAGAGCGCCGGAACGGTGGTCACTGTGCTGGAAGGCCGGGTCGCCGTATCCGGAGACACCGCGCGAGTGTCCACGCCGGCGTTGTTATCCGCCGGCGAACAGATCGTCGTCACGCCAACCGCGATCCTCCCACCGCAGCCGACCAACGTCGAGGCAACCGTTGCCTGGACCCAGAAGAAACTCATGTTCGATGCCGCGCCGCTGTCCGAAGTGGCGGCGGAGTTCAACCGTTACAGCCGTCAACGGCTGATCCTTGATGACGCCGCTCTCGATGAGATTCGTATCAGCGGCGTGTTCGCATCGAGCGGTGTCGACTATCTGGTGCAGTTCCTGCAGCAGCGCTTCGATGTGACGGCAACGACCGCCGACGGCCAGATCCATCTCTCGCGGCGGCCACGCTCCGACACTCCGTGACCGGAATGTTACTTCCGCGTCGACGCGCGCGTGCCGGCTGCAAATATTTCTCTACGATGGTTTCCTTTTCGATTCCGCGTTCACTCTTACTCATCAAGAATGCGCCGCCCATGACGACGGTGCTCACTTGGTTCAGTGCGAACGGGGGATTCTGGATGCGTAATGTGCTCGCCACGACGGCCTTGTGCCTGTCGATCGCCGGTTTGTCGGTGGCTCAGGAAGCCGCCGGTTCGGTGCGCAGGGATGTCAGTATTCCGGCGCAGGGCCTGGGCCCCGCTTTGCAGAGCTTCGCGCACGAGTGCGATGTGCAAGTGATCTTCGCGTCCGACGACGTGCTCGACGTGCGGACCGCCGGCGTGTCCGGCAAAGTGACCATCGAGGAAGCGTTGAGCCAGATGCTGCGAGGAACCGGGCTCACCTACCGCCTGCTCGATAACAGCACGGTCACGATCTTTCCGGTGAGCACACCGGCCGCTCCCCACGCGGCGCCAGTCGCACCAGCGGTCACTCAGACTGGCGCTTCCGTCGCCCTTCCTCAGCAGCCGGTGCGCGAACGTTTGCGACTCGCACAGGTGGAATCCACAGCGACTGGATCGCAGACGCCGACCAATGCGACTCCAGGGGCACTCGAGGAAGTCGTGGTCACCGGTACGGCGCGAGCCAGCGGTTTGCATCGACTCGATGCGGGCTTTTCGATCAACTCCATCACCGCGGACAGCCTGCACCAGATCGCTCCGCTCAGCACCGCGGACGTGCTGAAGAATGTTCCGGGCACTTACGTGGAATCCAGCGGCGGCGTGGCGGGCTTGCGAGTCAACGTTCGCGGCTTTCCAATGAATGGCGGTGGCCAGTTCTCATCCGTCGAGCTGGATGGCACGACGTTGCTGCCGCCGATGACGTTGAGCTTCATCGAGGGCTACAGCCTGTTTCGTGTCGACGATACGGTGGAGCGCGTCGAGGTGTTGCGTGGTGGGCCGAGCCCGCTGTTCTCCAGCGGCCAGCCCGGCATCACGCTCAACTTCATCCAGAAGAAGGGCGGCGATGTGCCCGAGGGCAGCGGCCGCATCACACTGGGGGCCGAAGGGCTGTATCGTTTCGACGGCTTCCTCGGCGGCAAGCTCGCCGAAGGCTGGTATGGCACGGTCGGCGGCTTCTATCGGGAAAGCGATGGCGTTCGCGATCCGGATTTCACGGCCGACAAGGGCGGGCAGCTCAGCGCCACACTGACGCGTCGCTGGGACAGCGGCGAGATCACGTTCTCCGGCCGGGCCGTGAAGGATTCCAATATCTTTTTCTCGGGCGCGCCGCTGCTGTCGACCAACAATGGCCGCGATCTGGACGTGTATCCGTTCTTCGATCAGCGCAAGGACACGCTGGCCGGACCGGATACCACCCGGCTGCAATTCGAGATCGGTCCCGGTGCCACGCCCAGCACGCTGTCGACCGACTTCAGCGATGGACGCACCGTCGACCTGAAGCAGTTCGGGGTGAGTTTCGATTTCAATGTGGGCGAGTGGGAGATCACCGATCGTCTGGGCTATCTCGATGGCACCGCCGATACTCGCGCGATCTTCACCAGCGCGGTGCCGTTGACGCTGGGTTCTTATATCAACGGTCGCATCGCCGCCGTGAATGGCACTGCTCCGGTTGTCGCCGCCGCGGGTGGTGCCGCCACCGCAGGATCGGCGCGCTATACCACCAGCGGCGCCGCCATCACCGACATGAACACGCCGGTGATCGTCGCCGGTTTCTGGTATGTCGACAAAGACATCGAAACGGTCAGCAACGATTTTCGCGTCAGCCGCACGTTCGGCGCACACACCCTGACGGCGGGCAACTACTTCGCCTATCACTCCATCCAGGACCTCTGGTACCAGGGCAACAACGCGTTGCTGGCCTTCGAGAAGCACGCGCGTCGCATCGACGTTGCCTTGAACAACGGCGTGCTCATCACCAAGGACGGCTTCACCGGTTATGCGACCAATCATTTCGTGGACGACTTCGACGGCCGCAACCTGGCGTTCTTCCTGGCCGACGAATGGCAGATCACCGATCGGCTGCGCGTCGATGGCGGCGTGCGCCACGAGGACTACAAGACCGACGGCACGGTCGGGCTCGCGACCAATCGCAACCTCGATGGCAATCTGCTCACGTTCTATAACAACTCGGTGTCGGTGCAGAACGGCACCAGCCAGTACTTCACGTACGACGACGCCAAGACGTCGTTCACGTTCGGCGCCAACTACCGGCTCGCGCCGGAGCTGAGCACGTTCGTGCGCGTCAACTCGGGCTATCGTTTTCCGACGTTCGATGAAGTGCGCGTAGGCTCGCGCGTGGTGCAGGAGGTCGACCAGTACGAGCTCGGCTTGAAGACCGCGTTCGATACCCTGGATGTGAATCTCACGCTGTTCTACAACGAATTCCTGGGTCAGACCTACACCCAACAGATCGTCGACTCGGTCACCGGCGCGATCAGCAATCTGGTGGCAGTCGCCGGCTCCGAGGCCTATGGCGCCGAGCTGGACGGCGCGTGGCAACCGCTCGACGGCCTGTCCATCGGCTTCAATTTCACCTACTTCAACGCCGAATACACCGGCATCCACAACGGCGCGCCCAGTGGCGTGCAGAATGGCAACGAGGTGGCTCGTCAGCCGAGCTTCCAGGCGCGCCTGTCGCCGAGCTACAGCATCCCGCTGGCCATCGGCGATCTGACGCTGTTCGCGGCCTACACGCATGTCGATGCCCGGTACTCGGATATCCAGAATCTGCAGAAGCTGCCCGAATACGAGACACTGGATCTCGGGGTCGGCCTGAAGATGGGCGCCGTGGATCTGCAGGTGACCGGCATGAACGTCACGAATGAGCTGGGCCTCACCGAAGGCAACGCGCGCATCGTCGGCACGACCGACGCGGCGGTGATCGGCCGCTCGATCTTCGGTCGTTCCTATCAGGCGACGGCGGCTTATCGATTCTAGGGCGGCAAAGTCCCTTAACTGAGTGCCATTGCCCTATCGGGGGACGTGCGGATGAAACGACGTACTTTGCTTGCCTCGGCTGCGGGCGCAGTTCTGGGCTCGACATTGCTGTCGACGCGGCGTGTTCGGGCCGCGTCCGCTGAAAAACGCAACGTCTTGTTGCTGATCGCTGACGATCAGGGGCTCGACGCGGGTTGTTACGGCACGGGCATCGCGACTCCGCGCATCGATGCGTTGGCGCGTCGTGGCACGCGCTTCACGCAGGCATTCGCAGCGGTCAGCTCGTGCAGTCCGAGCCGGTCGGTGATCTACACCGGCTTGTATTCGCACAGCAATGGAATGTATGGATTGGCGCACGACGTGCACAACCAGTCGTTGCTCGACGGCGTCGATACATTGCCATTGATGATGAAACGCGCGGGCTACGCGACCGCACTGGTCGGCAAGAAGCACGTTCGACCGGACAGTGCGTTCGTCTATGACGCGGAGCTGGCGCCGGAGCGTTCCGGCATTCGCGATGTCGCGTTCATGGCCGACGAGGCGTTGCGCTTCATTCGTGGCGTGGACCGGCCTTTCTTCGTTACGGTGGCGTACAGCGATCCGCATCGTGCTCCGGTGAACTATGGAAACGATCGCGCGTGGCCGCGGGTCGAGCCGGTGCATTACGATCCCGCGCGCGTGCCGCTGCCTTCGCATCTGCCGGACGTGCCTGAAGTCCGCCGAGACCTCGCCGAGTACTATCAATCGGTGAGCCGGTTGGATACCGGCGTGGGGCTGCTGTTGGATGGCCTGCGAGACGCTGGCCACGCCGATGACACGCTGATCATTTATCTGAGCGATAACGGCCGTCCGTTTCCGGGTGCCAAGACCAATCTCTACGATCCAGGATTGCATCTGCCGTTGATCGTGCACGCGCCCGGGGCGGCCGGTCAGGCCGTCAACGATGCGATGGTCAGCTTCATCGACATCGTGCCCACCATTCTCGATTGGTCGCGCGCGCCGGCGCCGGAACGTGCGTTGCCTGGACGGTCGTTGTTACCGCTGCTGGGCAAGAGCGGGGCGAGTGGCTGGGATCGCATCTTCGCATCGCACGACTTTCACGAGATCAACCAGTACTACCCGATGCGGAGCGTGCGCACGAGAACGCACAATTACATCGTCAATCTCGCGCATCCGCTCGACTATCCCATCGCCGGCGACGTCGAAGGTTCGCCCAGCTGGAAGGCAATCAGTGCGCGCCCGGACATTCGGCTGGGTCGCCGCACTCAGGCCGCCTATCTCAAGCGGCCGGCCGAGGAGCTCTACGATTTGAAGAACGATGCCGACGAGCTGGTCAATCTCGCCGGCGAGCCTCGCGCGGCGGCCGTACTTACGGAGCTTCGCAAGCAACTGTTCGAGTTCCGTCGCGATACCGCCGACCCGTGGCTCGCAGGCCAGACTTCGCCGTATTCCCAGCGCTCACCGCACTGACGGCGAGTAGCGCCCGCCGCCGCTCTTCGCGAGTCGGACCATGCTGGCCTGGCAGACTGGCAAGCTGCTGCCGCCCCCCGTCAAAATTAATGTCGTAGCGGCGCGGGCTGGGCCGTCTACAGGGGCGTGAAGAAGCTTCGACTGCCCACTTCGCTTGCGTTCAACCGGTATCCTGCCGCTGTCACGGCGGAGCGAGATCCCGTCCCCGCTGATCTCGAGGGGGGGCGAATGGGCGATGACAAGGCCGCTGTCCTGGCCAGCCTGTACAGCAAGTACTCGCAGGCGCTGCGCAAGTACATTGCCCGGCTGGTGCGCGACCGGGAAGAGGCCGACGACCTGGCGCAGGAAGTGTTCGTCCGGCTGTCGCGCCGGGAGGACGTGGCGGGTATCGAGCATCCGCGCGCCTTCCTGCACTCGATCGCCCTCAATCTGATCAACGACAAGTGGCGCAGCGACCGCGTGCGTCACTTCTATACGGCCGCCAATACGGCCGATATCCGCGCCACCAGCGTGGATCAGATGGACCCCGAGCGGATTGCCCTGGCGCGCGAGACCGTGCGCATTCTCGACGACGCCGTGCGGGCGCTGCCGCCGAAGTGCCGGCGCATCGTGATCATGCACAAGTTCCAGCATATGAGTTACGCCGAGATCTCCCAAGAGACTGGGCTGACCGACCGCGCCATCGAAAAACACATCATGCGCGGCATGGCGCGGATCGAGCGGCATTTGCAGCGCTCGTTTCGCAATTCGGCCGAAGGACGCGGCTTCATGGAGTCTTTATGAGTGTGGTGAGGAACCTGAGAGCGGCGTGGGCCTACCGGCAGGCGCGTCGCTGGGTGGTACGCCGGGCCGCCGGCCCGCTGTCGAGCCGGGACCAGCGGCGACTCGACGCATGGCTGCAACGCTCCGAGCTCAACCGGCAGGCGTTGCGTTATCAGCAGGATCTGTGGACCTCGCTGGATTCGCTGGCGGAGCAGTATTCGACGGCGGCGGTGGTAACGGCCGCACCCGTGACTCGCATGCCGATCGCCTGGAGTCTGGCGGCGGTGTTGCTCGTGGCGGTGCTGGGCGTTGCGTGGATCGGCTTGCAACAGTCCGGGCGCTGGGGCGCGACCGTCTATGCGACCAATACCGGAGAAGTGCGCCGCGTGCGGCTGGAAGATGGCACGCAGGTCGATCTTAGTCCGCGAACGCGCCTGGAAGTGCGTTTCGTCGCCGCCAGTCGTGACGTGGTGCTACGGGACGGCGAGGCTCTCTTTACGGTGACTCGCAACCCGGCGCGTCCGTTCACCGTGCAGGCACGCAGCGGCTTGATTCGCGTGCTCGGCACTTCGTTCAACGTGCACGAAGGGCCCGGCGGCGTCACGGTGTCGGTGCTCGAAGGCAGCGTCGAAGTGATGCGCGAACAACAGCCGGAGATTCCCCTGCGACTGATCCCGGGGCAGGAGGCCGTTTACGAGGACCACGGCGAGATCAAACGTCGGGCCGTCGGCTCCATGAGCCACGTCGGGGCGTGGCGGGTCGGATTGCTCGAGTACCGGAACGAGACCTTGGAAAGAGTGGTGGCCGACGCCAATCGCTATTCCGAGGGTCGACTGGTGATCGTGGACGAGCAATTGAACGGCCTGAAACTGACGGCCGTGTTCGAAGCCGGCGACCTGCCGAAGCTGGCCCGCAGCCTGGAGCTCATTCTGCCGGTGGAAGCCAAGGTCGGTCGGGGTGGACGTATCGAGCTGGTGGCGCGCGATGAGTAATTGCTGTCGATGGCTGGCGCTGGCGGCGTTGAGTGTGTTCGGGAGTGTGCAGGCCGAGCCGCATGACGACGTGACCATCTCGGTCGACGAAGGTACCTGGATGAGCGTCGACGTGAGTCCCGACGGCTCGGAGCTGGCATTCGATCTGCTGGGCGACATCTACGTCATGCCAGCGACGGGCGGTACCGCGCGCTTGCTGCGCGGTGGTCCGGCCATCGAGAAACAACCGCGCTTCTCGCCCGACGGTCAAAAGCTGGTTTTCATCAGCGACGCCGATGGCTGCGACAACGTCTGGACCATGCGACGCGACGGCAGCGAGGCGACTCAGCTCACCCGCGAGACGCGCGATCTGATGACCGAGCCCACCTGGCATCCGGACGGACGGCGCATCGTCGCGCGCAAGAATGTTTCCACACAGACCGCCTATATGCTGGGCGAATTGTGGATGTTCGATCCGCGAGGCGGCAGCGGCGTGCGGCTGGTGAAAGAGACCAAGGATGCGACCGAGCCGCGGTTCTCGCCCGATGGTCGCTTCCTCTATTACTCGCAGGATGTCACCGGGCCGACGGTGGTGTTTCGCAATCCCGGTGAGAACGGCATCGTGGTGCGACGGTTGACGCTCGATGGCGGCGAGAAAACAGACGTCGTGAGAGGGTATGGTGGCGCGCTCGCTCCGCAGATCGCCCGCGACGGCCGGCAATTGGCATTCGTGCGTCGGGTGCGCGAGCGATCGGTGTTGTTCGTGGCGGATCTGGACACCGGCACGCAGCGACCGGTCTATGGCGATCTCAGCCAGGACAACCAGCTCAATCCCACCGGCCACGGCTGGTATCCGGCGTTCGCCTGGTTTCCCGACAATCGTCACGTCGCGCTGTGGTCGCACGGCAAGATCCTGCGGGTCGATACAGTCGCGGGCACCGCGCAACCGATTCCGTTTCGTGCCGAAGCGGTTCATCGCATCGAGCGTCGTCTGCAGTTTTCTCCTGCGGTGACGGACGATCGATTCACGGTGCGCGTGATCCGCCATCCGGCCCGCTCGAGCTCAGGCACGCTGGTGTTCGGCGCCTTGGGGCGATTGTGGCGCAGCGAGGGCACGGCGGCTCCTCGTCGTCTCACGCAGAGCACGGATCTGGAAGTGGAGCCGGCATTCTCGGCCGATGGCAAATCGTTACTGTTCGTCGCCTGGAACGACGTCACCGGCAGCTCGCTGCGCGTGATGAATTTGAAGTCGGGGCACACTCGCGAGCTGTTCCATTCGCGTGCGTTGGTGCGTGCGCCCGCGTTCTCCGCCGATGGGCGACAGGTGGTGTTTCAGCTTGCATCGGCCGAGACCTATGTCGGCGGGCAAGGGACGCGCGTCGGAATCTACCGGCTAGGGCTCGACGAGGGGAAAGAAACATTCGTCGTGGCCCGGGGCAGTCGCCCGAGTTTTTCGCCGGATGGCACGCGGATTTACTTCAGCCGTCCGGAGCAGAGCGGTGTGGCGCTGTTCAGTGTGCGTCTCGATGGTCTGGACGAGCGCATGCATGTCAGGACGGAGGCCGCCGACCGCCTCGCGCTGAGCCCGGACGGGCGCTGGATCGCCGTCGAAGAGCTGGGCGTGGTGTACCTGGCACCTTACAGCGCCAGCGGTGCAGCGTCATTCGTTGCACTGGGGCGAGGTGAAGTACCCACGCGTCGACTGGCCACGGGGCTGGGGCGCGAATTGCACTGGAGCCCGGACAGCAGCGCCGTGCATTGGGTCTCCGGCGCCGAGTATTTCAGCGCTCTCGTGACCGAAGTGTTTCCCGTTCGAGAGACGACCGCCGGTTCGTGGCAGCCTCGCGATCACGGCCGAATGCTCGGTCTGGAAACGGCCGCGGACAAACCGACGGGCAAAGTGGCCTTCGTCGGCGCACGCCTCGTGACCATGAAAGGCGACGAGGTGATCGAGGACGGCGTGGTGGTTGTGTCTGGCAATCGCATCGAGGCCGTCGGTGTGCGCGGCGCTGTCGCTGTGCCCTCCGATGCGTACGTGGTCGATGCCGCCGGCACGACCATCATTCCTGGCATGTTCGACATGCATGCTCACATCCACCATACATTCGGTGAGCTGGCGCCACAGCAGTATCCGCCGTACTACGCCATGCTCGCTTTCGGCGTGACGACGATCATGGATCCCTCGGCGGAAACTGCAGCGACGCTGGCACGTGCCGAGCAGGTGAGGGCTGGCGTGGCGGTCGGGCCGCGAGTGTATTCCACAGGTTCGCCGATTCTCGGTCTCAGCGGAGGTGCGCCTTACGCAGCTATCGAAAGCCTCGACGACGCGCGTCGTCACGTGGCGCAACGGGCATCGATGGGCGCGGTCATCGTCAAAAGTTATATGCAGCCACGCCGCAACCAGCGACAGTGGCTGATCGCGGCGGCACGCGAGCAGGGCATGATGGTTGCACCTGAGGCGGGGCTGAATTTCTACAACGTGCTGTCCATGATGCTGGATGGGCATACCACCATCGAACATGGCCTGCCGGTCGATGAGGTCTATGAAGACGTGATCCAGCTGGCCTTGCATTCAGGCGCGTCGCAAACGCCGACGTTGCTGGTCGCCGCCGGCAAGATGTGGGGTGAAGACTATTGGTACGACAAGGAACGCATCTGGGACGATGCGCGCATCAAACGTTATGTGCCGGATGCGCTCGACATGTTCCACGGCGGTTACAAGCCCACTTACTTGCGTGCGATGTGGACGCCGCGGGCCACTGATGAAGTTTACGAATCGGAGTTCCTGGCGGTCGCGCGTGCGCATCGAAAGCTTGCTGACCGCGGTGTTACCGTCAATGTCGGCGCGCATGGTCAGATCTTTGGCATCGGCACGCATTGGGAGTTGTGGTCGCTGCAAAAAGGCGGCATGAGCGCCCATCAGGCGTTGCGTGCCGCCACGTTGAATGGCGCCAGAACGTTGGGGCTCGAAGCGCAGCTGGGCAGCCTGGAACCTGGCAAGCTTGCCGATCTGGTGGTGCTCGAAGCCAATCCCTTGCAGGATATTCGCGCCACCGCCGGGGTCCGCTTCACGATGGCCAATGGACGTCTCTACGACGCGGTCGAAATGAATGAGACCGGCAACCGCAAACGGGCACGCATGCCGTTCCTGTGGGAACGAACCGCGAGCCCGGACATCGCGTGGGACCAGAGCATGATGGGGCGCGATAAATAAATGTCGGGATGCTTCGCGCTCAGGCGTCTTCCGATGCGCTAGAAAAAAAGCTACGGGGAGAACGTCATGTCCATGCGAGTGCGGATTGTCGGAACCGGAATGTTATGCACGCTGCTGATGGGAGCGGCGTTCGCGCAGGAGCCGCCGAGGCAGCGCTACGTCATCGCCAAGCAGCCGCTGGCGGGTGCACTGTTGGAATTCGCGCGGCAATCCAGGATTCAGATCTTTTCGCCCGAGACTGCCGAGTCGGTGCTGCTCGCGGCGCCGCTCGAAGGAACGTATTCGCCGGAAGAGGCGCTCAACAGACTGTTGACGGGCACCGGATACACGTTCGTCAGAAACGGCGACACGTTCTCCATCGTACGCAAACGCGAAGCTCGCACGACCAGCACCGAGACCGCCGCGCGCATCACACAGATGTCGGCAACGACCCAATTGGCCGCTGCACCGATGCAATCGTACTCGGCGCCGGTTGAGTCGGCGGGTACGGAGCCCGTCGTAAATTATCTGGACGAGGTTGTCGTCACTGCGCAGCGTCGCACACAGAAGTTGCTCGATGTGCCGTTGGCGGTGACCGCGTTCACTGGCGAACGGATCGAGCAGACCGGTGCAAACGAACTGGCCGATTTCCTGCAGGAAGCTCCCGGCGTGACCGTCGTCGACGCCGGCGACGGCAATCAGTCGATCGCCATCCGGGGCATCGGCTCGGTCAATGGCGACGCGACGGTGGGTTACTACCTGGATGAGCTGCCTTTCGGTCTGGTCAATCTGGCCGATCTGCCGAACGTGCGGGCGTTCGATCTGGAACGAGTGGAAGCGCTGCGCGGACCGCAGGGAACGTTGTATGGCGCAGGCTCGATGGGCGGCACCATCCGCATCCTGACGCGCAATGCCGATCTGAACGATTTCGAAGTGCGCACCAACGTGGTCGGCTCGACCACGGCAGACGGTGGCGACAACTATCAGCTGCACGGCGCGGTCAATGTGCCGTTGGTGGAGGGCAAGCTCGCGTTCCGTGGCGTCGCGAGCTATGAGGACTGGGGCGGCTGGGTCGATTCGCCGCGTCAGAAGGACATCAACGATCGCAACATGCAGAGCTATCGCGGCAAGCTGCGCTTCGCGCCCACCGATGCGCTCGACATCACCCTGTCGGGCTGGTTCAGCCGGCAGGAGATCGGGCAAAGCTCGAATTCGCTCAGGAACCGCAAGACCACCTCGACCAACGATCCCCGCATCGAAGTCGAATATGACCTGTTCAGCGCGGTGATCGATTATCAGGCACCCGGCGTCGATATCCTGAGCGCCACCTCGTACATCGATTATCACCAGAACTTCTTCGCCAATCTCGGGCTGCCCGCGCCGGTGGCGTTCAACTCGCCGGCCGACAATTTCACGCAGGAGGTTCGCCTCGCGTCGCGTGGCGACGGCGCGATGCGCTGGACCGTAGGCGGCATTTATCAGGACCTGTCCACCGATGCGTTCATCGGGCTGCCGTCGGGCTTCCCGTTCTTCGGTCCGAGCCTCACGGCGCAGACTTCGAAGTCGTGGGCCGTGTTTGGCGAAGGCACGTATGCGTTCCTCGACGGCATGCTCGAGGCCACCGCCGGCTTGCGATATTTCGAAGACGAGCGCGAGACCGTGGAGACCCTGGGGACGACGGTGACGGGGCGAACGATCGCCAACTTCGATTCGGTGAGCCCGCGCTTCAACCTGGCATTCAAGCCGGCGCCGGGCTGGCTGTGGTACGCGAACGTGGCCAAGGGGTTCCGCAGCGGCCAGACGCAACTGGCCACGCCGCGCCTGTTCGATCCCGATCTGCCGCTGGGCATCGATGCCGAAACGCTCTGGTCGTATGAGGTCGGTGTCAAAGCCTCGTTGGCGGGCGGACGACTGGTGGCCGAAGCCGCTGTGTATCGCAACGAGTGGCAAGATCTGCAGACCCCCGTGAGTGTGTCGGTGAGCCCGCCGTTCGTCGGCATCCTGAACGTCGGCAGCGCCAGCTCCCAGGGTCTGGATCTGAGTCTGGATTTCCAGCCGCTCAGCGGTCTGAACCTGCGCTTGAACGGCAACTACAACGATGCGACCTACGATGAAGATGTCGCCGATCTGACCGGCATCGTCATCCGCAAGGGCCAGCGCATTTCCGGCGTGCCCAAATACACGCTCAACGGCTCAGTCAGCTACGGTCGTGCATTGAGCTCCGATGGCTTGCTCGCGGGCTTGCGGGGCTTCACCTATCTCGGCGTGCAATACAACTCGCCACGCGACAGCGTCGGTGCCAACGCGATCGGTCGCGGCGAAGACGTGACTCTTGTGAACGGTCGCATCGGGGTCGAGAAGGACGCCTGGGGATTGTTCCTGTTCGTGGACAACATCACCGATAGCAATCAGGCGATGACGGGGCAGTTGCCGGCGGCCACGCGGCCGCGGCCACGTACCGTCGGGCTCAATCTCCGCACGCACTTCTGATATGTCTCGCGACCATGGGCTCGCGGTGAGGCTGATCCTCACCGCATGGGCAGGCGTGTGCGCGCCTGCCCATGCAAACGGGGCGACGGATGCGCGCTTGCTGACGCAGCCCGCCATCAGCGCCACGCAGATCGCATTCATCTACGCGGGCGATTTGTATATTGCCGATCTGCAAGGCGCGCCTGCGCTGAGCAATGTGCGCCGGCTGACTGCGGACGATGGCGTGGAAAGCAATCCGGTGTTCTCGCCGGACGGTCAGACCCTCGCGTTCAGCGCACAGTACGACGGCAACATCGATGTTTATACGGTGCCCGTCAGCGGCGGCGCGCCGACCCGACTGACCTGGCATCCGGACGCGGATCTGGTCCAGTCTTTTACAACGGATGGCAAGGCGGTGCTCTTCACGTCGCCGCGAGCTGTCTTCACGTCTCGTAACACGCAGCTCTTCACGGTGCCGGTGCAAGGCGGAGCGGAGCAAGCGTTGCCGATCCCAAACGCGGCACGCGCCACTTACTCTCCCGATGGCCTGCGTCTCGCTTACAGTCCCATCAGTCCGCGTCATCTGCAGTGGAAACAGTACCGGGGCGGCGCGGTGTCCACGCTGTGGCTCTACGACACACGCGATCACGCGATCCAGCGCGTTCCTCAACCGGGTTCGCGCGCCAACGATGCCGATCCGATCTGGCTCGGCGACACGATCTACTTTCGTTCCGATCGCAACGGCGAGTTCAATCTGTTTGCCTTTGGCGCGCGCGATGGGCAGATTCGCCAACTCACACGACACACGGACTTTCCGGTGCTCAACGCCGCGGGTGCCGCGGGCCGCATCGTCTATGAGCAGGCGGGCGCGCTGCATCTGTTGGATCTGACGTCGGGGACGAGCCAGCAGTTGCGAGTCGACGTGGCCTCCGACTTGCGCGACACGCGGCCTCGTTACGTCAAAGGAACGAAATGGATTCGTGAAGCGGCGCTGTCGCCGAGCGGTGCGCGCGCTGCATTCAATCTGCGGGGCGAGATCGTCACCGTGCCGGCTGAGAAAGGCGATGCACGCAATCTCACCGCCAGCCCCGGCGCACACGATCGTTCGCCCGCGTGGTCGCCGGACGGTCGTTCCATCGCCTGGTTCTCCGACAGCTCCGGGGAGTATCGGCTGCACATCGGCAGTCAGGACGGCAAAGGTCCGGCGCGGATCATCGCAGTCGCGGGCGCAGGCTTCTACAACCAGCCGGTGTGGTCACCCGATTCGCGGCGGATTGCCTACCAGGACAACTCGCAAAGTCTGTATTGGGTGGACGTAGCCAGCGGCGTGTCTAAAAAGATTGCCGCACAATCTCTCTTCGGCCCGACGCTGGACCTGGGATACCAATGGTCGCCGGATTCGCAATGGCTCGCCTACGCGATGCATGACAGCGCGTTGCTCACGAAGGTATCCGTCTACTCGGTCGCCCAGGACAAAGCGTTTGCAGTGAGCGATGGGTTGAGCGAAGTGCGCGATCCGGTCTTCGATCGCAGCGGCAAATATCTGTACTTTCTCGCCTCGACGGACGCCGGCCCGGTCAAGGACTGGTTCGCGCTGTCCAGCACCGACATGCGCGCGACGTTCGGCGTGTATGTCGCCGTCCTGCGCAACGACGAGCTCTCGCCGCTCGCGAAGCAAAGCGATGAGGAGCCGCCGCGACCGGCCAGTGCCGCCGAGGAACGACCGTTCCGCATCGACTTCGACGGCATCGAGCGCCGCATCCTCGATCTGCCGTTGGCCGTGGCGGAGCTCTCCAGTCTGCAAACGGGTCTGGCGGGGCAGCTGTTCTATCTGAAAGCGACAGACGGCAAGAACGCGCTCAATCGCTACGACATCAACACTCGTAAGAACGAAGTGGTGCTGCCGGAGGTACAGCGCTATATCGTTTCTCACGATGGCCAGAAGCTGCTGTATCAGAACGGCGGCAACTGGTTCATCGTCCCCACCACGCGCAAGGTGGAGCCGGCCGAAGGTCGTATTGCGGCGGACGCGGTGGAAGTGCGTGTCGAGCCGATGCTCGAGTGGCGACAGATGTTCGATGAAGCCTGGCGGATCAACCGGGACTTCTTCTACGCCCCCAACATGCATGGCGTGGACTGGGCGAAGCAGCGTGAGAAGTACGCGGCGTTCCTGCCGCATGTGACGACACGCGATGACCTGAGCCGGATCATTCAGTGGATGTGCAGCGAGCTCACGGTCGGTCATCACGGCGTGAACGGTGGCGACACGCGCGCACAGATCGCCACGATTCCCGGCGGGCTGCTCGGGGCCGACTATGAGATCGCCCAGGGCCGGTATCGTTTGAAGAAAGTGTTCGGCGGGCGGAACTGGAATCCCCAGCTGCGTTCGCCGCTCACCGCGCCTGGCGTGAATGCCAGGGCGGGCGACTATCTGCTCGCCGTCAATGGCCGGCCGCTGCGTGCGACCGACAACATCTATCGCTGGTTCGAGAACACGGCTGAGAAGATCGTCGACATCGAGTTGGGGCCGAACGCCGACGGCACGGGGGTGCGCAATGTGCAGGTGACACCCATTGCCAGCGAGGCGGCGCTGCGCAATCGCGATTGGGTGGAAGGGAATTTGCAGAAGGTCGAACACGCCACCGGCGGTCGCGTCGCCTATGTCTACGTTCCCAACACGGCCGCGCCCGGCTATCAATACTTCAAGCGTTACTTCTATCCGCAGCTGAATCGCGACGCCATCATCGTCGATGAGCGCTTCAATGCCGGCGGCCTGGTCGCCGACTATTTCATCGAGTTGCTGCGGCGACCGTTCATCGCCAACTGGGCCATGCGTTACGGCGAGGATATGCGCACGCCGTTCGCCTCGATCGCCGGACCGAAGGCGCTGCTCATCGACGAGAGCGCGGGTTCGGGCGGCGACCTGCTGCCGTGGATGTTCCGCAAGTTCGAAGTGGGGCCCATCATCGGCCGGCGCACCTGGGGCGGTCTGGTCGGAACCTTCGGTTATCCACCGTTGCTGGATGGCGGCACGGTCACCGCGCCGAACGTCGCTATCTGGACGCCCGAGGAGGGCTGGATCATCGAGAACGAGGGAGTCGCGCCGGACATCGATGTGGAGCAGACCCCGGCGGACGTGATCGCGGGACGAGATCCCCAGTTGGAGCGGGCCATCGCCGTCGTCATGGAGGAACTCGCGAAGCATCCGGTGCCGAAGGCGACGCGTCCTGCCTATCCCGTGCGAGGCAAGACTTTGCGGGGCACGGTGCCGAGCGCGGAGGTGTCGCCATGAATCTTCGCGCGTTGCTGCCGCTTGCGATGCTGCTGTGTCTGTTTGGAAACGTGTGCGGCGCCAGCGCACCTGCGCAAGTCGCGCGAGTGATCGACGCAAGTGACGTCGAAGTACTGTGGGATCGCAGGGTACCGATGCGCGATGGTCGTGCGTTGGCCGCGACGATCTATCGTCCTCGCGGCGCCGGTCCGCTGCCCGTGATTTTTATAGCGACGCCTTACATCGCCGATATGTTTCATGACCGCGCGATGTACTTCGCACGGCGTGACTATGTATTCGCGCTCGTCGACGTGCGTGGCCGCGGCAATTCGGACGGTGAGTTCGAGCCGTTCTTGCACGACGCCAACGATGGATACGACACGGTGGAATGGCTGGCCGCGCAGCCGTGGAGCAATGGCAAGGTGGCGATGTGGGGTGGCTCATACAGCGGCTTCTCGCAGTGGGCCACAGCGAAAACGCGTCCACCTCATCTCGCGACCATCGTGCCTGCAGCCGCGGCGCATCCGGGCGTCGACTTTCCTTATCTGCAGAATCGGATGAGCACGTATCCCGCTCGCTGGCTGATCTTCACGGCGGGCCGCACGCTCAATGGTAATCTGTTCGCGAGCGATACGGTGTTCGAAGGCGTCGCCCGCCAGATCTATCGGCAGCATCTGCCGTTTGCATCGTTGCAACAGCTGCTCGGCACGCCCTCGAAAACATTCCAGCGATGGCTGCAGCATCCGGAGGTCGATGAGTTCTGGGACTCGCTCACGCCGAGTCGACAGGAATACGCGAGCATCGATCTGCCGGTACTCACCATCACCGGGTATTACGACGGCGATCAACTCGGGGCATTGGCCTATTACCGTAACCATCTCGCGGCGGCTCAAGCGGGGGCTCGCGAGCGCCACTATTTGATCATTGGCCCTTGGGATCACGCCGGTACCCGTGCCCCGAGACGCGAGCTGGGCGGGCTGAGTTTCGGACCGGGCTCGATGCTCGACCTGGATCGAGTGCATCAGCAATGGTACGACTGGACGCTCAAGGGCGGGCCGAAGCCCGAATTCCTCAAAGCACGCGTGGCGTATTACTTGCCGGGCAACGGCAACGATGAGTGGCGCTACGCGGACTCTCTGGATGCGGTGTCCAACGCCACGCGAACCTTGCATCTGAGCTCGGTCGACGGGCGAGCAAACGATGTATTCGGCGCGGGCAGCTTGAGCGAGCAAATGCCTCGCCGGGCGAGCAAGCCGGACCGTTGGGTCTACGATCCCTTGGATACGCGCCCTGGACTGGTTGCGCCGGTCGAGCAATCGCTGTCTGGCTATCTCAGTCAGGCCGATGCGATGAACCTCGGCGGCGCGGGCGTGGTGTATCACACCGCGCCGTTCACTGAAGCTACGAAGATCGCCGGGCAACCACGCTTGCGGTTGTATCTGTCGATGGATGTACCGGATACGGATCTGGAAGCGAATCTTTACGAGATTCAAGGCGACGGCAAGAGCATTCAGCTCACGGGGGCGACGCTGCGCGCCCGATATCGGCAGTCATTGCGGCAGGCGACGCCGGTGCCGCCGGGCAAGGTCCAGCAGTACGACTTCGATCAGTTCTCATACTTCGCGCGTGAGGTCGCGGTCGGCAGTCGTTTGCGGCTGGTGGTGCGGTCGCCGAATTCGATCCATACCCAGAAGAATTACAACTCGGGCGGCAGCGTCGCGTACGAGACGGCGCGAGATGCGCGCACGGCGCATATTCATCTGCATCACGATGCGCGATATCCCAGCCAGCTGATGCTCCCGATTGAGGAATTGCCGGCGCAGCCAGTAACTCGTGCTGAGCCGGGCGCGGAATCGCCGAATCGCTCAGTAACTCGAGCCGATCCGACCGTGGATGCCGCGACTGAGGACGCTCGTCTGGTGGCATTCCTCGACGCCGCGTTCGATGCGCAGCTGGCGCTGTCGCCCGAACAAATGACCCGCATGGGTATCAAGCGTGACTACGGCAAACTCGACGATTACACCTCGGCCGGTCGGGATCGCGAGCTGGCGTTGTCGCGAGCGCAACTGGCGGAGATGCGTCGTTCCTTCGATCCGCGCAAGCTCACGGGCCAGGGGCGTCTGTCGTATCGATTGTTCGAGCGCTCCATCGCCGAAGAGGAGGAGCGGGCGCGCTGGCGCGATCATGCGTTTTCGTTCACGACGATGGGGGCACCCACCGGCATGGTGCCGGCGTTCTTCATCAACACGCATACGGTGGACAGCGTGGCCGACGCGGAGGCTTATATCTCTCGGCTGCGTGACACGGAACGCGTCATGGGCGAGTTGGCGCACGAATTGAACCAGCGCGTGGCCAAGGGTGTCGTCGAGCCGAGCTTCGTGTTCGCTCCCATCATTGCCGATGCACGCAAAGTGACATCGGGTGCGCCGTTCGGTGTGGGGGAAGACACGGCGCTGTGGGCCGATTTCAAAGCCAAGGTCGGCAAGCTCGATGCCGACGATGCGACCAAACGACGCCTGTTGGCGGAAGCGCAGGCCGCGCTGACGGGACCGTTACGGCGCGGCTACGACAAAGTGATCGCGACGCTCGAGGCCACTTCGAAACTGGCGACCAGCGACGACGGCGTCTGGCGCTTGCCCGACGGTGGCGCGTATTACTCGAGCCTGTTACGTCGATACACGACGACCGATCTCACCGCCGACGAGATTCACCAGATCGGTCTGGAGGAGATGGCGCGCATTCAGCGGGAGATGCAAGCGATCCAGGTCAAAGTGGGCTTCCAGGGCACGCTGACCGAGTTCTTCGCGCACATCAATGCCGGCGCCGAGTTTCACTATCCGAATACGGATGCAGGGCGGGAACAATATCTGACGGATGCGCGCGCCGTGGTCGCGGAAGTCATGTCCAAGGCGCCTTCGATGTTTGCTCGCATGCCGAAGTCAGGGCTGGAAGTTCGAGCCATCGAAGCCTGGCGGCAAGCGACCGCGGGTGTGGCGTTCTACAACCCGGGATCGCCCGATGGAGCGCGACCGGGAGTCGTGTACGTCAACCTGTCGGATCTGTCGCAGACGTTGAAGCCTCAGCTCGAAGGCATCGCCTGCCACGAGGGCGCGCCCGGACATCATTTCCAGTTCAACTACGCGATGCAGGCGCAGGGCCTGCCCAAGCTGCGTCGCTTCGGCGGGTTCGGCGTGTATTCGGAGGGCTGGGCGCTCTATGCGGAGGGCTTGTGCAAGGAGCTCGGTCTGTATCGCGATCCATACTCGGAGCTGGGCCGTCTGTCACAGGACGCGTGGCGGGCGGCGCGTCTGGTGGTGGACACAGGCTTGCACGCCAGGCGTTGGTCGCGCGCGCAGGCCATCGCTTATTTCAAAGAAAATACGCTGTTGTCGGATCTGGATGTGACGCGCGAGGTCAATCGCTACCTCGCGCATCCGGGGCAGGCGACCAGTTACAAGATCGGCCAGCTGAAGATTCATGAGTTACGGTGCAAGGCGGAAGCCGCGCTGGGCGCGAAGTTCGATCTGAGCGCCTTTCACGAAGCGGTGCTGGAAGGCGGATCGCTGCCGTTGGATGTATTGGAGGAGCAGGTCGATGAGTACCTGGCTCGTGCGGCGCAGGGCGGAGTGTCATGATGCGAAAGTACGTCATCGGGTTCGCATTGCTCGTCGTCAACGCCGCGGCTGTGGCGGCACCGCTGCCTGAGCCATGGACCCGCCTGGTCAAATCCTTCGACACGACGTTGGCAAACGATCGAGTCGTGGGCGGCAGTGTGGCGCTGGTGGAGCAGGGCAAGATCGTCGCCAGTCATTACTATGGCTTCGCCGACCCAGCCCGGGGCCGGCGTGTCGACGCGGACACCATTTACCACTGGGCCTCGATCACCAAGACGTTGAATGCCATCACGGTGATGCAGCTCCGAGATCGCGGCATGCTGTCTCTGGACGAGCCGATCACACGCTACGTCCCTGAGCTGCGCCGGGTCCACAATCCGTTCGGCTCGATGGATGCGATCACGCTGCGGATGTTGCTGAATCATTCCTCGGGCTTTCAGCATTCGACTTGGCCGTACGGCGATGGCTCGCGCTGGCAGCCGTTCGAGCCCACCGACTGGCAGCAACTGGTGGCGATGATGCCGTATCAGCAGCTGGAGTTCGCGCCCGGCAGCAGGTTTCTATATTCGAATCCGACCTGGATCTATCTGTCGCGAATGCTGGAGCAGCTCAGCGGCGATCCCTGGCGATACTACGTGCAGAAGAACATCTTCACGCCGCTGGGAATGACGCGCAGTTACTTCGGCCAGACGCCGGTGCATCTGACCTCGCAGCGTTCGAGCCGATTCGTGGTTCGCAAAGAGCCCGAAGGCAAGTTCATCACCGACGATCTCGGCGGCGAGTTCGATCCGGGCATCACCATTCCCAATGGCGGCTGGAACGCGCCGTTCGCCGATGCCGTCGCGTATGTCGCCTTTCTGACGGGCGCCACCGGCGGCGATGCCGAGCGCAAGCGCCGTTACGATGCGGTGCTGAAGCGCTCGACGCTGGAAGAAATGTGGCAGCCACAGTATCCGGCCGGCGTGCGCGAGACGGGCGAGAACATCGGGCTGGCTTTTTTTCTTGCCGACCAGGGCGGCCATCGCGTGATCGGTCACACCGGCAACCAGGGCGGATTCCTGTCCTTCATCTACTGCGATCCGGTCACGGGGCGGGGCATCGTCGGTGCTCTCAACACCAACAACGAGGCGCGGCCCGAGGGTGCGCCGAGCGCGATCAGCATCGTGCGCCGCGAGGCCATGAGGGTGTTCGATTGAAACGGTTGCCCCCCTTGCTTTGGGTGCGCGTGTTCGAGGCGGCCGCGCGGCATGAGAGCTTCGTCGCGGCGGCGAAGGAGTTGTCCGTGACGCCCGGCGCCGTCAGTCGCGTCGTCAAGGAGCTCGAAGGATTCATGGGCGTGACGCTGTTCGTTCGAGGCGCACGCAGCGTGCAGCTCACCAGCATCGCCCGTATCTACGCCCGCGCCATCACTCCGGCAATCCACCAGATCGCATTGGCTTGCGCGCAGGTGCATGCCGCACGGCTGAGCTCAATCGAGACGGAACCCGTCGACAGGAACCAATCATGCGAACACGTTTCAGGATGAGCTTCACCGCGGTTGCGGTTGTCACGGCGTTATTGGCGCGAGCCGAAGCCGCGGGCGACACAACCTATGACCTCTGGATTCGCAACGGCACCGTGATCGATGGCACGGGACGCGACCGGTTCCAGGCGGACGTGCTCGTGTCTGGCGACAACATCGTCCATGTCGGTGCCGTCGATCCGGCGGTGAAGGCACGCAAGACGATCGACGCACGCGGTAAGGTCGTCACGCCGGGATTCATCGATCTGCATTCGCACGGCGATCCGACGAAGGAATCGTTCATCAACTTCCTGGCGCAGGGGATCACGACGGTGGTGCTCGGCCAGGATGGCGATACCGCGCGTGCCGAGGGTTATCCGGAACCGTCGCTGGCGGCGTGGCGGGCGGCGATCGCCAATCCGGCCGCGGCAACCAAAGAGCCTGTGACATTGGCGCAGTGGATGCGGTTGCTCGACGCTCGCGGCAGCGAAGTCAACGTTGCGACGCTGTCGGGTCATGCCAGTTTGCGCACCATCGCCGGCGTCGGCAACGCGCCCGTGCCTGCCACCGGGCAGATGGCGACGATGAAAGAGATTCTGAGTTCGGATCTCGACGCCGGCGCGTTCGGCCTGAGCTTCGGATTGGAATATGCGCCGGGACGCTACTCGATGGCCGCCGAGCAGAAGGAGCTGGGCGACCTGGTGGGCCGGCGCGGTGGCGTGGTCATGAGCCACATGCGCTCGGAGGATTTCGACAAGATCGATGCAGCGGTCGAGGAGTTGTTACAGATCGACGCGCACGTGCATGTTTCGCATTTGAAGATCGTCGCGGGACGTCGGGCGGATGAGGCGAATGCGGTGCTGGAGCAACTGGCCCGGGCGCGAGCAGCCGGCAAGACCGTGACGGCCGATGTGTACGCCTACATGGCGAGTGCCAGCGATCTGCGCTTTCTATATCCAGAATGGGCTCGCAGCGAGCAGGACTACGCAGAGGCAGTGAAGCATCGGCGTCCCGAGCTCGAAGCTCATCTGCGCAAGCGTGTGGAGGAGCGCAACGGGCCCGAAGCCATTCTCATCGTCGGCGGCAAATATGCCGATCAGCGGCTATCGCAGATCGCCGCGACTCTCGGCAAGCCCTATGAAAAAGTCATCATCGACGAGCTCGGCTACGGTGGCCCCCCGCAGGCACACTTTCTGATGTCCGAGGCGGTGCAGAGTGTTTTCATTCGCGCCGACCAGGTCGGCATCAGCACCGATGGCGGGCCGTCGATGCATCACCCGCGCTCGGCCGACTCATTCATCAAGGTGCTGGAACAGCACGTCGGTGCGCCGCCCAAGATGAGTCTGGAGCGCGCCATTCATAAAATGTCGGGCCTGAGCGCCGGGATTCTCGGCATCGATCGCGGTGTGCTGGCGCCGGGCCGCAAGGCCGATATCGTCGTGCTGTCGCCGGATCGGCTTCGCAGTCATGCCACCTGGACGCAGACGACGCTGCGTCCCACCGGTCTCGACGTGATCGTGGTCAACGGCGACGTGGCCTTCGAGAACGGCCGGCCGGTGGGCTTGCATGGCAAAGTCTTGAAGCGCGCTCCCGCTCCTGACTCACCAAGTTTCTAAGCCCGGCAGCTGGTTGCGGAGAGCAGGGTGGCCGCGCCGGCGATGAGCACGGCCACGGTCAATGCTTCGAGTCCTCCGGATTCGAGCAGCGATGCGCCGATCGCCGAGCCGAATGCCTGACTGAAGAACCCGACGCCTGCACAGAGGGCTGGCAGGCGGCCGGTCTCGTCGACCTGTGCAGCGAGCCCTGAAAGCAGCGGCGTGGTGAACAGACCCGCCAGTGGCATCAAGAAGAGTCCGGCCATCAATGTCCTCGCGGACGAGCCCGCTGTGATCGCAAGTGAGACCAGGAGAACGGCGATCAGCCCCGCGGCGAGCGCCGGAGTTCGGGCACCGCGCTCCGCGAAGCGCGCCGCAAGTGCCGGCCCGACGAATCCAAACAGGGATGCGAGTCCGAGCAGTTGGCCGAGTTGCTGTGCGCTCACGCCGCGCGTGGCGGCCACCACCTGGGACAGCGAGTAAACCAGCGCATCTCTCAACCAGAAAGTGACGAACGCGATGATCATGAGCGTAGCGGGCAACCAGCGAAGCGGAGCTCGGGCGGGCTGCGTGCCGTCGGCTGTCTCGATCGGATTGCGGCGCGGATCTGGCGTGAGAATGATCAACGGCAGAAACAGCGCGCACACAGCCGCGAGCAATCCGTAGGCCGCGGCGAGACCGCCGCTTTGAATCACCCAGGGCGTCACGTTGTAGACGATCAATTGCCACAGGGCCATCGCGAACCACATTCCGGCAAAGGTGCGCGAGGGGTTGAGAGAACTCGATGCAGTTGCGTTGCCCACCGCGACAGCACATCCCAGGCCGGCGCCCGATAGCAAACGAGTGACGACGAAGGCAGTGCCGCCGGGGACCAGCATGGAGCAGACGTTGGCGAGCAGTGCCAGGATGGTGCCGCCCGCAGCCAGCCAGCGACGGCCGGTGCGCGTCGCGGCCTTTGCGAACAGCAGCGACGTCGTTGCCAGAGCGCAGATTTCCGCCGTGGCAATCCAGCCCGCCATCGTTGCGCTATAGCGGCCGCTCGATATCAATTCTCCCAGCGTCCACGGCAGCACCAGCAGCGGCAGAAATCCCACGCCGTTGGCTCCCGCAAACGCGGAGGCGAGCAGTCGTCGTTCCTGCCACAAGTGCGCGAGCGCGGGGAACCGTTCGCCGTTCAAGACGAGGATCCGATCGGACGGTAGTCGACGCCAATGCCGAATGCTCGCGGTCCTACGACCGCAAGCGCGGCTGGAGTGCGCAGCAGTTCAGGGGCTCGAATCGCGATCACCTTGATCCGCTGTCCGTACCGCACGCCCTCGGAGCCTATGTTTCGCAATGTGTCCGCATCCATGAGCGAGATGATATCCGGCGTCGTTGCAATGATTTCGCCGTCGCGGCGCGCGATCAGAAATTCGTTCTGGAAATCGATCGAGAGCTCCGAGCCCGCCGGCACAGTCGTGGCTCGCACTGTACCGAAACTGAAGCCACCTCGGGTCTCGTGCGTGCAGCCGATGATCTTGCCTTCGAACAGCATCCGCGCGACCAGTCCCGGATGACTCGACAACGCCTCTTCGAGGACTTGCACGGGGCTTTCGTGCTGTGCGCGCGCCATGCGTAGCGCGGCGCCAATCCGTCGTGCGAGCGTCGTAGTGCCGAGTACGGCGCAGTTGCGGACGTCCTTGCCTTCCATGACGTAGTCGACAGCGAAGCACTTGTGGCCGGCCGCCGCCGACACGGCCCGGACCAGCTGCTCGATCCGGCGATTGCTGTCGCTTTCCACGCAAACCACGTCGCCTTGATCGGTGGCCACCATGGTCGGCGAGGCGGAGCGTCCGTAGATCGAATACGAGATCTGATCGCTCTGTGGAAACGCTCGACCCATGCCGTCCGCGTCGACCACGGGTACGCCCAGGAGCGAGCCGGCGATGAAGGCAGTGAGGCCGTTGCCGCCGCCGATTTCAGCTGCCATGACCGCATCGATTTTCCGGCCGAGCCGGCGGCTCATCGCATCGAGCGCGCTCAGCACCTCGCGCTCGGCGAACAGCTTTTCCACCGCGATGATGGGCGCGCCGACAAAGCCGACATTGACGACCAGAGCGTGCTCAGACAGTTCGCTCGCGTCGATGACTCTCACCGGGCCGCGTTCGATGAGCGAGGACCGCAGCACCAGACCAAGGGCGTGCGTATCGCCGCCGCCACCCGAGCCCAACAGCGCGCAGCCGTCGGCGAGCTCCGCCACGTCCGCTGCATTCACAGATCCGCTCGGCATCGTTGCTCCTTTCAGGCAAGGTCGCCGGCAACCCGCAAGCGCACGCGCCGACAATCGCCGGGCATGTAGCTGAGCGGCATTTCTTCCATTTCGACCACTTCGAGCGATCCGGGCGAGGCGCCGGCTTGCACCGCGCGAATGCGGGCCAGCTCGGTGGCGCTGGAGATCGCATCGGCGCGCGACATGTCGCGGAAGATCTGATCGACCTCGCCGCTGATCTGAGCGATGGCGGCGCCGATGGCATTCGCCACATCGTGATGGGGAACGAAAATGATCTCGGAAATCCCCTGCAGCTGGCGCGGTACCAGAAAAGAGCCGCCGCCGACTGCGATCAACGGAATGTCTCCCGCCTGGGTCTTGATCCGATCGATGCCATCTTCCAGCCGCCTGCGGGCTTCGTTCAGAGTCCAGTCGATGGTGTCCCTGCCGATGTCACGCACCAGAGTTGCATCGCCAAGGTCGATGAGGCCGGTTGCGACTGCTATGTCGGTGGTGCACAGCTCGGATCCGCCGAATACACGACCATGCTCCAGCAGCCCGAAGCCCAGACTGTCGGGGCCAAGTTGCCGGGGATCGGTGCGCACGCGGGTCCCTCCGCCCAAGGGCACTGAAATGACATCCGGCATGCGGAAGAGGGTGCGCACGCCACCCACTTGCACCACCGTGTTTGCTTCGCGCGGAAAACCGTTCTTCAACATTCCGATGTCGCTGGTCGTTCCGCCCACGTCGACGACCGCAGCATCTGTCAGCCCGCTCAGGAAGGCGGCGCCCCGCATGCTGTTCGTGGGGCCGGAGCCGAAGCACAGCACGGGAAATTGCTCGGCAATCTCCGCCGACATCACGGTCCCATCGTTCTGTGTGAGATACAGCTGAGCGGTCAGTCCGCTCGCCGCAATGGCTGAGCGGAAAGCTTGCGTCGTCTTTCGGGCAAGCTCGCCGAGCGACGCATTCAGGATTGTGACGTTCTCGCGCTCGAGCAGCCCGATGCGCCCGAGATCCTTGGACTGCGTGATACGCGCCTCCGGCATCACGGATCGCACGATCTGCGCCGCGCGCTGTTCCTGCTCGGATATCAAAGGCGAGAACACACACGAGATCGCGACGTCGGTGAGCCCGGCATCGCGCAGACGGACCGCAGCTTCGCGCGTCGCCTGCTCATCCAGGGGCGCGATCTCGCGGCCGTCGATCTCATAACCACCGGGCAACAGATGGACGCTGCCTTTGACGATGTCGCGCAGATCTTCCGGCCAATCGATGAAAGGGGCGACCGACGCGGACGCCGGCAGACAAAGCCGCAACACGCCGACGCGTCGCAGGCGCTTGCGCTCGACCACCGCATTGACGAAGTGCGTCGTGCCGATGATCACGATGCGTGTGGCCAGGGCGGCTTCGCCCGCACGCTCGATCAACAGTTTCAGGGCGCGCGTCACGCCGCTCGTCACATCTTCCGTCGTCGGCGTCTTGAGCGATGCGATCACTCGCGAGCCATCGATCAACACTGCGTCGGTATTGGTGCCGCCGACATCGATTCCGATGCGCCTCATGAGCGCGTCTCCATGTCCTGGGTCATATAGTCGAAGTCATATCCGAAGCTGCGGGGGCCGAGCACCGCGAGCGCCTTGGGGGTGAGATGTCGTGGCATCGGCGGCAGTCGCAGGACGCTCACGTATTGGCCGTAGCGCAGCGCTTCGGTGCCCAGAGGCTCGCCTCGCTCCGAGCCGAGCAGGGCGATCAGGTCGGGGACCATCGCGACGTGCCGGCCGTTGTGCTCGACCAGTGAATATTCGTTTTGAAAGTGCACGACGCCGGGATCGCCGCCACCCTCAGGCCGGATGAGCGCCCGGCCTCGCACGAAGCCATCATCGGCGCGTCGCTCGATGTCGACGATCTTGCCGCGTAACACGATGTGTCCGCGTTCGTGCCTGAGCAGCGCGTCCACGGGATCCTGGTGAGCCGTCTGTGCTTCGCGAATCGCCTTGCCGATGCGCATGGCGCGTGAGTAAGTGCCATGGTGCGCGCATGTCTTGATTTGCGCTCCAGTGTGCGAGCCCGCCATCGCAAGGATGGAGCCGCAGGCTGTCGCCAGGGGACGCAGCAATCTCTCCACCCACGCGCCATTGGCGGCGTGGTCCAGCACGATGTCGTTGGCGCGAATGTCGCTCACTGCCAGCGGCGTCATGTCGACGCCTTCGATGGACAGCGCCGACATCTGGATCTCTGGAAACGAGCGGCCGAGCGTGTCGGCGTCGATCAGTGGCAAGCCCAGTTCGGCCGCGACCATCACCGGAATCAAGGCATTCATGCTGCCGATCTCATAACCCATCACATAGTCGAATTCGCTTTTGAGATGTCTCGCCAGCACGCGGACCGGGCGCGCGAAGTGCTGGGGATCGGCGAACCGCTCGAACATCGGCAGTGGCGCTCCCATCATGGCCACGAGCGCAATCCGCGCAGTGTCCGACACGCAATCGGCAGCCACGAGTTTCACGGGAGGCGCTTGCGAGAGTTGTTCGAGCAACGCGAGCAGTTCGAGATACGGGAACGAGCCGCCACCGGCACTCAGTACCGCCGCGCCCATGCCGAGATCCCGCGCATTGGGCGGATCGATGTGAATGACGGACGTCAAAAGCGGACCCTGAGAGAAGCGCCATAGGTGCGCGGCGGGCCGTAGAGCTCCAGAACCGCTCCGGTGAAATTCACGAATGGAGTTGCGACGGTGCGGTACTCCTCGTTGGTCACGTTCTGACCGTACAGCGCCACTTCCCAACGATCGTCGGGTGCTGCGTAGCCGAGCCGCAGGTTCGCCAGGGTGTAGGCGGACTGTCGGGTGGCGGGGTTGTCGATCAAGTTGAGCTTACGATCGTCCGACCAGGTCGCGTCGGCTTGCAGCGAGAGTCGGCCCGGACCCACTGGCCATTCCTTGCGAGCTGTGACATTGACGGTCGCGCCGGGCGCGTTGACCATCTCCTGGCCGCGTTGTGAGATCTCCCCGGTAAGAATGTTCTGCACATCGATCGGATCGAGCTGGGTGCTCAGAATCGAAATGCCCATGCCCACATCGAAACCCCGCGCCACGCGCGCGGCGAGCTCCAACTCCGCGCCATGCGCTTCGCCGTCGCGATTGAAGGTGACGGTGGCGGGGCCGAGCTGACTGAAGACCTGGACGTTGGCGTAATCGTAGTACCAGACGCTGCCGTTCAGTCGCACGCGACCGTCGGCGAACAGGCTCTTCACGCCGGCTTCGTAGCTGGTGAGCTCTTCATCGTCGAAAATGACTTGATCCACCGAGTAGAAGGCACTCGCGCCGCCGTTGTAACCGCCGGCTTTGGTGCCGCGAGTGACGCCGGCGTAGAGCAACAGATTGTCGTTCGCCTGGAAGCCCAGCTGCAGCTTGGCGTCCCAGTTGCCTGATGAACGTGTGGTATCCGCACCGGGCACCGACGCGTCGAAGCCGGTGCCTTGAACCAGCGACGGATCGGTGAGGCCGAGCGCGTCGCAGCCTGCGCCGCTGCAGTCGGTGGCGAGCGCGAATCGTTTGTCATCGTCGGTCCAGCGACCGCCGGCGGTGAGCGTCAGGCGGGAGCTGAGCTTGATCTCGGTTTGCGCGAACACAGCCCAGGAGCGAGTGGTGAGCCGGTATTGGTTGACCGACTCGGCTTGCAGGGTGGGATCGAACAGAAAATAGCCAGTCGATGCGCCATAGTCGCCGTCGATGTGCAGATAGTAGGCGCCCGCAACCCAGTTGAGCCGCTCGCCTTCGCCCGACAGGCGCAGCTCTTGCGAGTAATCATCGGCATCGACGCTCTGTCCGAAGTAGAGAGTGTCGAGTGAAGTGCCGTCCGAATCCTCGTTGTCGTATTTCTTTTCGAGTGTGCCGTAAGAGCTGATCGAGGCGAGCTGAACCGCGCCGAAGTCCCAGTTCACGGTGGCGGTCGCGCCGTAGTAGTCCCGTTCGAAGGCGCCGCCGCGATTGTGCCGGATGCGGTACGGATCGCCGGTGGCGATGTCGCCGCTCAGGCAATCCACGGCGCCGTTCGGAATGTCCGCGCCGAAATAGCTTGCGCAGAAGTCCCGGTGCGCCTGGGCATCGCCGCTACGAATGGCTCCCGTCGTCGGATCGGGGTAAGCAGCGCGAGCTTCATAGGGGCTGGTGGAGGATCGATCGCGTGAGCCGCGAACGATCAGGCCCAAGGATCCTCGTTCGCCGAGGTCCGCGGCGAGTTGAGCGCGCCAGCTGACGTTGTCGGCGTCGCCCTTGTCGGGGCCGAGCGCGTTCTTGAAATAGCCGTCGTGCTGATCTTTGAGAACCGAGAGGCGGCCACGCACGCTGTCGCTGAGCGGTCCGCCGATGGCGCCTTCGGCACGCAGCGCGCCGAAGTTGCCAACGCGCACGTCGGCATATCCTTCGGGGTTCTCCGTGGGCTTCGCGCTGACCAGGCTGATGACACCGCCGGTGGCGTTGCGACCGAACAGCGTGCCTTGCGGACCTCGCGCCACTTCCACGCGTTCCAGGTCGAAGAAGTTCATGCCGACCGCACTGAGGTAGGGCACATAGGAGCCGTCGACGAACGCGGCGACCGGCGCTTCCTGATGATCGGCGAAGTCGAACTGACTCACCCCTCGCAGGGTGAACACGGTGATTACCGGGTTGCCGTAGTCGGTGACTACCAATCCGGGGGTGATCGCGCCCAGCGAGGTGCTCGCGGTGACGCCCCGGTTGTACAAGGCCTCCGAATCGAGAGCCGCCACGGAGATGCCGACATCCTGCAGGTTCTGCTCGCGCTTCTGCGCGGTGACGACGATTTGCTCCAGGACCGTATCGTCCGTTTGCTGAGCGAATGCGGGAGCGGTCAGCGCGCTCGCGCCGTACATCGCGGTGAGCCAGCCGATTCGAACGTTTGATCGAGCCATGTCGAAACCCAGTAGCCTGCGCCCGGACCGATTCTGCCGTGCGTGGCCGGGCGCGAAAGGGGCGACGTTAGTAGGGGGCGGCGTCCGGTTAGTAGGGGTCACATCAGACCGAGCTTGCCGGCCTTCTTGCGGGCCTCCACGCGATCGCTCACGTGCAACTTCGCGTAGATGCGCTTCAGGTGGTAACGCACCCCATGTGCCGTAATGCCCAGTTCCTTGGCAATCGCTTTGTCGCCGAGGCCGCGTTCCAGGCAGGCAATCACGTCGAACTCGCGTGGCGTGAGGTAGTAGGGGCTGCGTACCGGCGAGGCGAGCACGGTGACGTTGGCACGTTTCGGCCCGGCGGAGTGGCCGCCGTGTTTCTGCAATTTGCCAGCGAGCAGGACCTCCGTGCGGCGGAAGCCGCTGGCATGTTCCAGCTTCGAAAGCCGCGCCTGGCCGGCTGGGTCGACTTTGCCATCGATGGCGAGCTGCCATCTGCGCAACCGTATTTCGGAACGCACGTTGCCAGCGCGCTGCGCATGGGCGATGGCGCGGGTGAGATGTTTCGGTTTGCTGGAAGTCGCCAATGCGATGGCGGCTTCTGCTTCGAGCAGCGCTTCTATTTCTCGCCAGGGGCGATCGAAGAACTGTGACGCCGGCAACTCGGACGACTGCGTGTGGCGCAATTCCTCACGCGCTTCATCGACTCGATCCGCCAGCGCCAGCAGCATGGCGCGTTGTGCCAGCAGCACCGTGGGCGCGCCGGAGATTCCCTGTTCCCGCAGATAGTCGAGCCCGACGGTGAGAATCGCGAGCCCGCCGGCGAGGTCCTCGCTCAGGAACAATTGCTCCGAGAACGTCCGGAAGGCGGCCGAGTAAACATCCGGCCAACCCTCCAGGCTGGGCAGCCGGATACATATGTTTTTCAGACGCGCCGCCGGGCTCGCGTTCGCAGGCGCTGTCTCGTGCTGGAGTTCCAGGCGAAAGGCATCGCGGATCGAGCCGAGTCGCTCGTCGCTACGCACGACCGATGCGCAGGCACGATCGCCCTCGTCGAAGTGCGCGAGTCCTTCCTGGGTGCGGCCCTGCAGGCCGGCGAACATGCCGAGATCGCAATAGCTGAAGTAGGCGACATAGGCGGAGCCCGCTTCCTCGGCGCACGCCATCGACACTCGGGTCGCCGTTTCCGCTTCTGGAAAGCGCCCGCGCTGTTGATAGACAAAGCTGCGCAATGTTTCTATGAGACTGCGCACGATCGGCGCCAGTGACGGCGTCTTCGCGAGGAAAACATCCAGTGCACCGATGTCCCGCTCGGTGATGGTCGTGCCTTTGTAGATCGCCAGCAGCGACAGAGCGATGGCACGCTCGAATTGCACCGTCGGCGAGCGTGCGCGCTTGCTGGCGAGCGCTTCGAGTGCCATGAAGACACGCTCGGCTTCCTTCAGTCGCCCGGCCTTGATGCTGTTCGCGACGCATGCGTAGCCGATGCGCGGCCGGCTGGTCGCGATGGCATCCGGGATGAAGCGCATGATCTGGCGCAACCGGGGAAAGCCTTCGCGAAGACCGAGCAACAGCGGGTCCACGGTTTCCACGACATCGGCGAGGAATTCATCATCGCCCAACGCCGCCGCGTGACGGGTCGCGGCGACAAAATCTTTCTGCCGAAGGAACAGCTGGACGGCCTTGCGATGAGTGTCCGCCGCGGCTTGCGGCTCTTGTGTCTGGAAACGTTCGGCGAGGTAATCGCGTAGCAGAGGGTAGATGGCCGTCTCCGGGCCGCCATCGACCCGGGTCGTGGAGATCACCCCGAGCATCGACAATCTGGCCAGCGTCGTCTCGGCGTCGGCGGCACTGGTATCGAGCAGTGCCGCGGCCAGGCTCGGCGTAAATGAAGCAAGTAAAGATAGTCGCAGCAAGGCACCGCGAACATTTGTATCGAGCCGCAGCAGCAGGCGCTTCTCGAAAAAAGATGCCGCGGCGGACGCACTGCCTGATGCCGTTGCACCCGTATCGAAGTGCGACGTGAGGCCGTGCTGTAACATCAGTTGCAGCAGCGCCGGCCATCCTCCGCTTCGCTGCTCCACCGTGGAGACTTGCGCACGCGTCGCCGATGCGCCCCAGAGTGATTGCACTTCCTCCCGGTCGAACCGTAGCGCGTCAGTGTCGAGCGTGGTGAGCAGGCCGCGCTCGGCGTAGCTGGAGAGATCCAGGACGCTGGCTTCACGCGTGGCCAGGGCGAGAATCAGGTTTTGTGGTTGGAATCGGCACAACGCCTCCAGGACTCGAGTCATCGCCGGCGTTGCGCGCTCCACATCATCCAGCACGAGTAACAAAGGAACGTCGGCTGCCTCCACCATTGCCAGAAGCAGTTGCAGCCGAAGCATGGGCGCGCTTGGGAAGGCTTCCTCTGCGGAGGTCATCGGCAGACCCGAGCCATGGAAAGCGAACCTCAGATACTCCACCAGCGTGGCGGGCTCATCGGTGGCATCCAGCGTCAGCCACGCTGCGTGGCCGCCATTCTTTTTGACTCTGTCGGACCACTCGGCAAGCGTCACGCTCTTGCCGAATCCGGGCGGGGCGCATGCGAGCACGATATGCCCAGGCTGTGCCTTGTCGAGGAGCTGCATCAGTCGCGTACGAGCGACCAACCGGCGTTGCTGGCGCGGTGGTGAGATCCGCGAGCGCAGTAACCACGGTGGAAAGTCGCGGGCAGGCGGTGGCGCTGTCATCGGTCTGCGGATCGGAGCGAAACGCTCTGGTTCGGGCAACAGGGCGATTGTGCACGCCGCTGCCAGGAATCTCCAAATCGGCCCGTTTCCATCCCCCCACGCTGAAACGTATATACGGCTGGGCCGCGTGCCATGGTGGGGGATTCGATAACTAATGACGACGTCGACAATCGACGGCGGTCGACACGCTCGTGTCGCCGCTGTACTGGGAGCGCTCGGTCTGACGGCTCTGGCCGGGCTGTCGCTCGCGAGCTCCACCAAGGCTGACAGCTCCGTACCCGCCACCGGCGATCAAGGCAATTCGCTCATCGAACGCGGCCGCTATCTTGCCCGTGCCGGAAATTGCGTCAGTTGCCACACTGCCCCTGGAGGACAGCCTTTCGCCGGCGGTCTCGGCTTCGAGACGCCGTTTGGCAAGCTCTATTCGACCAACATCACCTCCGATCCCGACGCGGGCATCGGCAAATGGACCGAGGAGCAATTCGTTCGCGCGGTTCGCGAAGGCGTGCGCCCCGACGGCGCGCATCTCTATCCCGCGTTTCCATACACGGCATACACGAAGTTGAGCGATGAAGATGTGGCCGCGCTGTACGCGTTCCTGAAGATCGTCCCGCCGGTGAGCGAGCAGCCACCGCAGAACGAAATGGGGTTCCCGTTCAATCAACGCTGGGCGCTCGGTCTCTGGAAGACGATGTTCTTCGACGCAGGGCGCTTCCAGCCCGATAGCGCGCAATCGCCCGAATGGAATCGCGGCGCCTATCTGGTCGAAAGCCTGGGTCATTGCTCCGCGTGTCATTCGCCTCGAAACTTTCTGGGCGCGGAACAGACCAGCAAGGCCTATACCGGCGGCGAATACACCGACAAGGTCGTGACCGGCGAGAGCCGTCCGTGGTCGGCGCCGAATCTCACCAGTGCCAAGAACGGTCTGGGCCCATGGCCAGTGGAGGAGGTCGCGACCTATCTCAAGACCGGGCGCAATTCCTTCAGCGAGACGCACGGCCCGATGAACGAAGTCATCTTGAACAGCACGCGGCACCTCACCGATGCGGACACGCTTGCCATGGCCAGGTACTTGAAGAGTCTGCCGGCCGACGAAGGCGCCATCGGCAAACCCGCGAGCGAAGCGGTGCTGAGCGCCGGTGAGGCCCTTTACAGCGTTCACTGCGGCACCTGTCATCAGCCCAACGGTCTCGGCGCTCAGGCTTTCGATGCCGGCGCGAAGCTGGTCGGCAATCCGGTGGTGCAGGCGAGCAATCCGGCGTCGCTCATCAACGTCATTCTTTACGGCCCGCACCTGGCGAAGTTGCCTGGCCCGAAGCGTTGGAAGGACATGCCCGGTCACTTCGGCGACAAGCTCGCCGATGACGAAGTGGCGGCCATCGCGAGCTACCTGCGCAATGCCTGGGGCAATGTCGGCGGCGCGGTCACCGAAGCGCAAGTGGCCAGGCAGCGCTGAGCGGGGCGGAGTAAAGTGCCGGCCCGGTTTCCGTCTGGCCAGCCTCGAACGTATATAGGCATGGCCAGCGCGCCAGAAGGTTACGATGCCATCGGACTACGTCCCAGAGCCACCGTTCGTGACTGAGCCCCCGAGCGACGACGCCGACAGCGCCGCGCGGGCGGAGCTCGTCAAGCGCTTGTTTCGTGAGCACAACCAGGCGCTGGTCAGTCTGTTGACGCTGCAATTGAAGTCGGTGCAGGACGCGAAGGAAGTGGCGCAGGAATCGTACGTGCGGCTGTTGCAGCTGGATCGGCCCGGGGCGGCCAGCCTGCTGCGGGCGTACTTGTTTCGGATCGCTTCGAACCTGGCGGTGGACCGGCTGCGTCAGCGCAATGTCCGGTATCGATCGGCTGCCGCGGTCGAGGCCGAGCTGTTCGATGAGCTGACGGTCCGGGACGATCCCGAGCGTCGCACCCTGGCGGCCGAGGAGCTGGGTTTTGTAAACCGGTGTCTGGACGAGTTGACGCCGTCGGCGCAGCGCGCATTTTACCTGCATCGGGTGCAGGGCCTGAGCGTGGCGGAGATTGCGGTCGAGCTCAAAGTGACCGAGCGCATGGTCCGGCACCACCTGACGCGTTCGCTGATGTATTGCCAGCTGCGCCTGCGAGGCGCAAGCAAAGAGGAGGCGCTGGAGCGCCTGAAGCGATGACAGGTTCGATCCCCACCACTGCAGACCTGGACCGGATGGCGGCGGCCGCCGACTGGCTGGTCCGCTTGCACGATGCGCCGGGCGACGAAGCGCTGGCCGTCGCGTGGCTGCAATGGTGCGAAGAGGATCCGCGCAACCTGGAAGAATTTCAGTCGGCGCAATTGGTGTGGCACGCGGCCAATCCGGCCGCGCCCGAAGCGCCGCTGGCGCAACGGCAGGTCGGCGTGGTGGGATGGCGAATGCATCGTCCCGTGTGGCTCGGTCTCGCGGCGACGGTGTTGATCGCGGTCGGGATCGGCTCGTTCGCGCTCTTGCGTAACGATCACGATGAGCTGCTGCAGAGTTATGCGACGCCGATCGCCGGCACCGGCAGCAGCGTGCTGCCCGACGGCTCGCGAGTGGAACTGGGCGCGGACTCACGCATCACCACCCGCTACACCGCCAGCCAGCGTTTCATCAGTGTCGATGCCGGCGAGGCTTACTTTCTGGTGGCCAAGGATCCGAGCCGTCCGTTCCTGGTGGATGCGGGCGACATGAGAGTGACCGCTGTCGGGACGGCATTCAACGTCAGGCGCAACAGCGAGCGGGTCGTGATCTCGGTCAGCGAAGGGCGCGTACAACTGAACAGCGGTAGTGAGTCCGCTGACGGTGCCGACCTGATACCGAAGAGCGTGCGAACCCCGCTGCTGGCCGGTCAACAGGCCATTTACAGTAGCGAGTCGCGCTCCGTCACCATCGCGGCGATCAACGCCAACGACGTGGCGTCGTGGCGCAGCGGCGTGCTCAAGTACATGCATGAGCCGCTGGGCAGCGTCGCTCAGGACCTGAGCCGGTATCACAACAAGCGCATCATCATCAGCGATGCGCAATTGAGCGCCATGCCTTTCACCGGCACGGTATTCAGCTCGCGCATCGACGACACGCTCAAGGCGCTCGAGAGCATCTTTCCGCTGCGGGTTCGGGAGCGGGGCGACGCCATCGAGCTGGTTCCTCGCGGCTGAGCGCCAATCGCTGCTTCCCTCCGGCGCCGTTCGAAAGTATATATCCGCACTACTAGAAGAGTTCCGGGCCACGCCGAGTGGACGGATGCGATGGTGAGTCGGGGGGCGGATGATGGTGCGATTCAGCGCGGACGGGCCCGCGGGCTGCGTCATGCGGCTGCAGCGTTGCGTCGTGCTGATGAGTCTGTTGGTCATTGTCTTCGCGTCTCATGCTGACCCCAGCCGCGGCGCCATCGAAGATGTCGGCTCGCGCGAGGCCGTCTTCCAGATTCCCGCCCAGTCGCTCGCGACAGCCCTCATCGAGTTTTCGGATCAAGCACACCTGCAGGTGATCTCCTCGGGCGAGGAAGTGGCGCAGAGCGTTGCGGCCGAGGTGCGTGGTCGCCATCGTATCGTCGATGCGCTCGAGACCATGCTCAAAGGCACCAATCTGCGCTACACGGTGCTGAGCCGGGACATCATCTCGATTCATCCCAAGTTGTCCGAGCACGCCGCCGACACCGCGCTTGCCGCCGGTTCCAAAGGAGTCGAACACCTCGAGCGGGCGGATGAGGATGACGTGCTCGATGAGATCGTCGTCACCGCGACGCGCGTGATCCGCGATGGCTATGAAGCCCCGACGCCGACGACGGTGGTCAGCAATGAAACGCTGAAAGTATTGGCCGCGAGCAACGTCGCCGATGCGGTCAATTTCGTGCCCGCGCTCGCAGGCAGCGCGACGCCGCGCTCCGGCAACTCCGGCGTGAGCGGCGGACAAGCGGGTACGAACACGCTGGACTTGCGCAGCATGGGCGCCAATCGCACGCTCGTATTGATGGATGGCGCGCGGCTCACGCCCACGGCATTGACCGGCGTCGTCGACATCAATCAGTTGCCGGACGGGTTGATCGAGCGCGTCGATGTCGTCACTGGCGGCGCGTCGGCCGCTTACGGCTCGGACGCGATGACCGGTGTCGTCAACTTCATTCTCAACAAGGACTTCACGGGTCTGAAAACGGATGCCATGGTCGGCATGACCGAGCACGGCGATGGCGGTAAATATCAGGTATCGCTCACCGCCGGCATGCCGTTCGCGGGCACGCGCGGCCACTTTCTGTTCAGCAGCGGTTTCAGTGACGCGGATGGCGTGCGAGGTATCGCCCGCTCGTGGTACCGGGGCTGGAAAGTCCTCAACAATCCGGATTACGCATCGGGCAACGGCCAGCCGGAGCTGCTGTTGCGTCCGGAATCCGCGATCAGTCAGGCCACGCCGGGCGCGTTGGTGACGAGCGGCCCGCTGCGAGGCACCGAGTTCACGCAAGGCGGAGCTGTGCGCCAGTTTCGGTACGGCGCCATCGACTCGCCGCCCGTCATGTCGGGGGGCGACTGGCAAATCTCCGATCGATCGCGCACGCCCGATCTCGAAGCGGCCGTGAAGCGTCAAACATTTTTCTCGCGTGCCAGCTGGCAGCTGACCGACGATGTGCAGATCTTCGGGATCGCCTCATACGCGCACTCCGAGACCGACAATCAGTGTTGCTGGAACTACTACCTCAACAACATCACCATTCAACGCGACAACGCCTTCCTGCCCGACAGCGTGCGCGCCGACATGCAGCGTCTCGAGCTCGATACCCTCACGGTGGGTTCGACCAATCAGGATCTCGGCGCCATCCATGGTTACTCGCAACGGGATGTGAAACGTGTTGTCGCCGGCATCAACGGCAAACTTCCCAGGCTCGGCCCGAGCTGGCGCTGGGATGCGTATGCGCAGCGGGGCACGAGCAATATCGTCAACGATGTCACCTCGACCATCGTCGCCAACTACCGTGAGGCGATCGATTCGGTGCGTGATGCCAATGGCCAGATTGTCTGCCGCTCGACGCTGACCGATCCCGGCAACGGTTGTGTTCCCTACAACGTGCTCGGCTACGGCGTGAACTCGCCAGCGGCCGTGAACTATGTGCTCGGCACCGCGCGACTCGACCAACGCCTGCAGCAGGATGTGATCGCGGCGAGCGTGCAAGGCGAGCCTTTTTCGACGTGGGCAGGGCCGGTGTCGATGGCGGGTGGCGTCGAGTACCGGCAGGAGTCGGTGATCTCGCATGCCGATCCCATCGCGCAGGCGAGCGGCTACTTCGTCGGCAATTTCAAGGCGACGCGCGGTTCCTTCGATGTGATCGAGGGCTTTCTGGAAAGCGTCGTGCCGATCCTGAGCGAGCGGCCCGGGGCGCAGGTGCTGGATCTGAACGGGGCCGTGCGCTGGACCGATTACAGCGCCTCGGGGCAGGTCGTGACCTGGAAACTCGGCGCCACGTATTCGCCGGTGCGCAATCTGACCTTTCGCGGCACGCGTTCCCGGGATATTCGGGCGCCGAACTTGAACGATCTGTTCCTGGCCGGCCAGGTGAATACTCAACAGGTCAGCGATCCGTTTCGAGCCAATGCCACCGCGCTGATCCTGCGGCCCATGATCGGCAATCTGAACCTGGATCCGGAGCAGGCGGACACGCTGGGCGTGGGCGTCGTGTATCAGCCGGGCCTGGCGCCGGGCCTGAGCATGTCGGTCGATTACTATCGCATCGACGTCGACAAGGCCATCGCCACCATTCAGCAGCAGGCGATCGTCGATCGCTGCTTTGCCGGTAACACGGCGCTGTGCTCGGCCATCGTGCGTGACGCGAATGGCGTGATCACGCAGGTCACGGTGCAGCCGGTCAATCTGTTATCGGAGACCGCGGAGGGCGTCGATATCGAAGCCAGTTATCGTCGGCCGGTATGGGGCGGCAATCTCACCCTGCGGGCACTTGCGACACATGTCATCGAACGTCGCATCGACGATGGCATCACGGTCACCGAGCTTGCGGGCGACAACAGTGGTTCGGCGGCGCAGTGGCGTTGGCTCGGCATGGCGAGCTACGACACTTATGATTACGGCATCAGTCTGATCGGCCACGGCGTGAGCAGCGGCAAGCTGGAAAACGCATACGTCGAATGTACCTCGGCCTGTCCGGCGCCGAGCGTCGTGAATCGCACCATAGATAACAACCGCGTCGCGGGCGCTGTGTACCTGGACCTGTCGCTCACCTACCGGCTGCACGACACCGGCGGCCTGCGCAACTGCGAGCTGTTCTTCAAAGTCGACAATCTGGCCGATCGCGATCCGCCGCCGGTCGGCAGCATCGCCGGCGTGAGCTTTGTCGATCCCGGTGTCAATCCGCTGCTTTACGACACCGTCGGCCGCGCCTATCGGGCCGGTATCCGCCTGCGCTGGTGATCCGACCGTCGCTGTTTCCATTTTCGTGCGCTCGAACGTAGTAAGTGCAGCCCGCGGCCTGCGCCGACGGGCAAGCACGAAATTACAGTGAACGAAGCAATCACAGCGCCTGTTCAGACCCGCAACGCCCGGTCGAGCCCTGACTCGACCGGACGCTCGTGGGCGTCGGGCGTTGCAGGGGGAATTCATGTCGGTTCGCACGGTAACAAGGTCGGGGTGTCGTTGGATTAAGGCGGGGGAGAGCAGCTGGCTGGCGTTGTGTGTGGGTTCGGTCCTGCCATTGGTCGCGCAGGCGCAGGACGTTCCGGCGGCGGCAGAATCCGGATTGCAAGAGGTCGTGGTGACCGGCAGCCGGATCTCTCGCGAGAATTTCGAGGCGCCCACACCGCTGACGGTGCTCGGCGTGGAGCAGATCAATCAAGCCGCGCCGGAGAACCTGGCGGACTTCGTCAACGACCTGCCGTCGATGGTCGGCAGCGCGACTCCGCAGACCTCCAATCTTTCCTTCAGTAACGGTCAGGCGGGCATCAATGCGCTGAATCTGCGCGCATTGGGTACGGTGCGTACGCTGGTGCTGCTCGATGGCAAACGTTCGGTGCCTTCCGCCATCACGGGCATCGTCGACATCAACGATCTGCCGCAGTCATTGGTCGAGCGCGTCGAGGTGGTGACTGGCGGTGCCTCCGCGGCCTACGGCTCCGACGCCATGACCGGTGTCGTCAACTTCATCCTCGACAAGGATTTCACCGGCCTGAAGAGCGAGGTGTCCGGCGGCCGCACCGACTATGGCGATGACGACAATTGGAAAGTGACGCTGACCGGCGGACTGCCGTTCGCGGATGGCCGGGGTCATTTGCTGCTCAATGGCGAATACACCCATCGCGATGGCATCTACGGTGTGCCTCGCAGCTGGAACAACGACGGCCGGTACATCATGAACAATCCGGCGTACACACCGACCAGCGGACTGCCGGAGCGTCTCGTCGTGAGCAACGCGAGTCTGACCACCGCGACGCTCGGCGGCATCATCACCAACACCGCGCTTCGGGGCAGAACCTTCGGTGAAGGCGGCACGCCGCGTCAGTTCCAATATGGCTCCTCGGTGCGCGATCCCTGGATGCAGGGCGGCGAGTGGGCCTCGAATCAATTCAATCAATACAACACGCTCGATCAGGAAGTCGATCGCACCGGCCTGTTCGCGCGCGTCAGCTTCTCCATCACGGACAACTTCGGCGTGTTCGCGCAGGCCTCGCGCAACGAATCGGAAACGCTGTCGTGGCAACTGCGGCAGTTCAATCTTGCGAACCTGGTGATCCGCGCCGGCAACCCGTTCATCCCCGCATCGGTCGCAACCGATATGGCGAACGCCGGCATCACTCAGTTCACGCTCGGTACGATGAATGGCGATATCCCCATCATCAGCTTCACCGGTGAGCGTGAGGTGACCCGCTACATGGCGGGCTTCGAGGGCAGCTTCGATTTGTTCGGCAGCGAGTGGAACTGGGATGCGTACTACCAGCTCGGCACCACGGAGAGCTCCGAGACGGGTCACAACATCACGGCCAAAGCACGTTATGCGGCTGCGTTGGACACCGTCGTGAATCCCGCGAACGGTCAACCGATCTGTCGCAGCACGCTCACTGCTCCGGACAACGGTTGCCTTCCTTACAACCCGATGGGCATCAACGTGAACACGCCCGAGGCGATTGCGTGGCTGATCGGCTCGCCTCATCGCGATCAACGGTTCACACAGGAAGTCGTTGCCGCCACCTTGCGCGGTGAGCCGTTCGATTCCTGGGCGGGGCCGGTGTCGATCGCGATGGGTGTCGAGCGGCGCGAAGAGAAGGTCCGCGGCGAATCGGACGCCACCTCGATGATCAACGGCTGGTTTGCCGGCAACTATCTGCCGACCTTCGGCAGCTATCACGTGGCCGAAGCCTTTCTGGAAACGGTGGTGCCGCTCGCCAAGGATCTGCCGTTCGCGCGTTCGCTCGATTTGAACGCGGCCGTGCGTCGCACCGACTACAGCACCTCGGGCCTGGTGACGACGTGGAAGGCGGGCGCGACCTGGCAGCCGATCGACGATCTGCGCTTCCGCGTGACGCGTTCTCGTGACATCCGTGCTCCGAATTTGAACGAGTTGTTTGCAGCGGGCACGGCGAATACCAACAGCGTGACCGATCCCTTCAACGGTAACCAGAACGCACCCTATCAGGGCCTGGCGGTTGGCAACCCGCTGCTGCAGCCGGAGAAGGCGGATACGCTCGGCTTCGGCGTGGTGATGCAACCGAGATTTCTCGAAGGCTTCACCGCTTCGGTCGATTACTACGACGTGAAGATCACCGATGCGATCGGCAACGTGGCGGCGCAGAACATCGTCGACAACTGCTTCGCCGGCATGCAGGAGTTCTGTAATGCCATCACGCGCGGCGTCGGCGCGGGCGGCGTCAATCAGATCACCCAGATCCGGCTGTCGCCGTTCAATCTGGTCGGGCTCAAGGCACGGGGCATCGACTATGAGATGAGCTACGTGTTCGGCATCGACCAGCTGTTCAGCAGCCTGAGCGGCTCGATGCGCTTCAGTGTGCTCGCGACCAATTATCTGGAGAACTACCAGGACAACGGCGTCAATCCGCCGGCGGACTCGGTGGGCAGCAACTCCGGCTTGAACGGTCTCGGCACCAGCGGCCCGCCGGACTGGGTGTATCGCGCAACGCTCGCGTATAGCGGGGATCGAATCGCCGCGTCGTTGACGGGCCGCGGCTTCAGCGCCGGCACGTACTCGAATACATACATCGAGTGCAGCACTGGCTGTCCTGTGTCCACCGCGGACAATCCCACCATCAACGACAACTCGTTGCCCGGCGCGTTCTACGTGGATGCATCGGTGTCTTACAAGATGAACTGGGCCGCCACCGACGTCGAAACGTTCTTCAGCGTGACCAATCTCACCAACAAGGATCCGGCGATGGTGCCGCAAGGACCGGCCGGGCTGGCCTACGCTCAAGCGCCGATCAATGCGTCGCTGTACGACATTCTGGGTCGGGTCTATCGAGTCGGTGTGAGGATGAAGATGTGATGCGTACCGCCGCGAATTTGTTCTTGACCGCGGCGTTTGCATTGCTGGGATCCGCTGCGCCCGTGGCGGCGGATGCTCCAGCGGAGCAGATGCCACGTTACACCGTCGATACTTCGTGGCCGAAGCTGCCGCTGCCGAACAAATGGACGTTTGGCGAGATGGGCGGAATGTTCGTGGATGCGAACGACCATGTGTGGGTGGTGCAGCGTCCGGGCACATTGTTTCCTTGGGAAAAGGCGGCCGCGCTCGATCCGCCGACGGGGCGCTGCTGTGTGCCGGCGCCACCGGTCATGGAATTCGATCCGCAAGGCAACCTGGTGCAGGCCTGGGGTGGGCCGGGCAAGGGCTATGAGTGGCCGAGCACCGAGCACGGCATCCTGGTCGATCACAAAGGCAACGTCTGGGTGGGCGGCAGCTCGACCCGACCGGGTCCCAAGGGCGAGCCGCCCGACGGCATGCTGTTGAAGTTCACTCACGACGGCAAATTCCTGATGCAGATCGGGCATGCCGGTGCGTCGAAAGGCAGTCTGGACAGCTCCCAGCTGGCGGGGGTGGCCGATATCGCCATCGATCCGTCCAGCAATGAAATATTCGTGGCCGACGGTTACGGCAATCATCGCATCATCGTGTTCGATGCCGACACCGGCGCCTTCAAGCGCATGTGGGGCGCGTATGGCAAGCCACCGACCGACGACAACGTCGGGCCGTACGAGCCATCCGCGTCGCCCTCATCGCAATTCAGAAACGTTCATTGCGTGAAGGTGTCGCGCGACGGGCTGGTGTATGTCTGCGATCGCGACAACGACCGCATGCAGGTGTTCAAGCGCGACGGCAGCTTCGTCGCCGAATATATCTACGGCAAGGAAACTCGTCCGCCGGGCACGGTGGGTCACATCAGTTTCTCGCCCGATCGCGAGCAAAGTGTGCTGGCACTGGCCGATCTGGGCAATTTTCAGGTTCGCTTCGTGCGGCGCGCGACCGGTGCGGCGATTGGAACGTTCGGTGACTTCGGCAACTACGCCGGCCAGCTCAATCGCATGCATCAAGCAGCCTTCGATTCGAAGGGCAACGTGTTCACCGCCGAGGCCGCCGGCAAGCGGATTCAGAAGTGGGTGATCACCGCGGGGAGCCTGCCGAAATGAAGCGAATCGTGTTGGCGTCCTTGACGTTGGCGTGCCTGCCGCTTGCGAATGCGGCGGCGGAGACGCGTCACTTCGCGATCAGCTGGTTCTCTCAAGCGACGTACAGCAACGATCACGATTGTTCGCAGGGCGTGCATCCGGCGGTCGAGGAAGTGTATCTGCGCTATGCCGCGAAGCTCGGCGCGACACCTCAGCAAGTGGCTGAGTGGCGCCGCAAGATCATGAATGGCGACGAGGTCCGCGATCTCGACCAGCTCATCATGAATCGCGGCCGGATCGACGGCAAACCGGTCAATCCCTACACCCACCCGGCCTCGGTCGTCGACCTCAGCTTGCCGGGCCTGGACGGCAAGGAGGGGTTCGGCTTCGACCTCGATGGCAAAGGGGCCGATCAGCCCGGCAGCTTTCAAGACCCCGAAACCAAGGAGCGCGGCGTCGATCACAATCTGTATCGCGCACTCGGTTGCACGCGGGCCTTTCGCGGCTCGCTGGCCAGTCGCCCGACCTATTGGGCGTGGGCCTGGGGGCAGCTGAAGGATTCGCAGCCCGCCTGGTTGATCACCCTCGAAGGCGCGGATCTGAAGAAGGACGGTCCGGTCACCGTCGGCATCGATCGCGCTTACGAATATCTGCGTTCCAACAGCGATGGCTCACCTCGGTTCGACATGGCGTATCGCGTCGATCCGGACCCGAGATCGCGAAACCAATTCAAAGGTGAGTTGCGCGACGGCGTCGTCACCATCACCGAGCACGGCAAGCTGCGGCTGTTACAGAACCCGCTGGTGTCGCCCGAATTCAACTTGAAAGACGTGCATCTGCGTCTGGAGTTGAAAGCCGATCGCTCCGCGCGCGGTTTCATGGGCGGCTACACGCCGTGGCGTCCGATTTATTGGGGCATCGCGGGCGTCGGCTTTGGCGGCGAACAGCAGGTGACGGGTGACGTTCCCGGCTTCTACCACTTGTTGAAGCGGTACGCCGATGCCGATCCCGATCCTGTCACCGGTCAGAACGAATCGATCTCGGCGACGTACTACATCGAGGCCGTGCCGGCGTTCGTGAAGGACGCCGGGGCGCCGACGCCGCAGGTGACGCGCCGATGAGTGAAGCGAAGATGAAAAAGTCCCGGTTGATAGGCGCCGCCGTCGTGGTTGCTGTTGCAGCGGTCACTGCGGTCACGCTCCTGCCAGGCTCGGACGATCACAAGTTCAGCGCGGGGCCATCGGTTACGCGGCGCCTGACGGCGGAACAGTATCGAAACATCGTTCAGGACGTGTTTGGTGGCGATATCGATCTTGGCGGACGTTTCGAACCCGATATGCGTGTGGATGGCTTGCTCGCCGTCGGCGCGAGTCAGGTCAGCATCACGGCCGCCGGCATGGAGCAGTACGACGCGATGGGACGCGCGGTTGCCGCTCAAGCCGTCGATGCCAATCATCGTGACATGCTGGTGCCGTGCAAGCCGGCGTCGCCTGTCGCCGCGGATGAGAAGTGCGCGCGAGAGTTTCTGAGCAAGGTGGGCCGGTTGTTATATCGCCGGCCACTGACCGAGGAGCAATTGTCGGCCTACCTGACCGCGGCGTCCGAGGCGACGCGCATCACGGGCGATTTCTATCAGGGCCTGGGATTGAGCCTGGCCAGCATGCTGTCCTCGCCGTCGTTCCTGTTCGTCGAACAAATCGTCGAGCCGGATCCGGAACACAAGGGCGGTTTCCGGCTCGACGACTACTCAGTCGCCGCTCAGCTGAGTTTCTTTCTATGGAATTCGGCACCGGATTCGATGCTGTTGTCGGCGGCTGCCGCGGGTGAGTTGCAGACCCGGCGCGGCCTGGAGCGCCAGGTCAAGCGCATGATGACGTCGCCCCGACTGGAGCAAGGCGTGCGCGCGTTCTTCGTCGATCAACTGCGCTTCGATGAGTTCGAGGTGCTGGCCAAGGATGCCGCGCTGTTCCCGAAGTTCAGTGCGCAAGCGGCGGCGGATGCGCGCGAGCAAACGATGAAGACGGTGCTCGATGTGGTGCTGACTCGCAACGCGGACTATCGCGAGATCTTCACCACTCGCAAGACCTTCCTGACGCCGGAGCTGGGGGCCATCTATCAGGTGCCCATCTTCAAGGAAGGGCCGAACGGGTCGCCCGACGAGTGGCAGCCATATGAATTCGCGGCCGACGATCCGCGGGGCGGCATTCTGACGCAGGTGGCCTTCACGGCGTTGCATTCACCGGCCGGTCGTGGCTCGCCGACGTTGCGTGGCAAGGCGGTGCGAGAGATCGCGCTCTGCCAGACGGTCCCGCCGCCGCCAGCGGATGTGAGTTTCACCGAGTTTGAAAACAACACGGCGCACGGTGCGTCGACCGCCCGGGAACGCCTCGCCGCGCATGCGACCGTGCCGTCATGCTCCGGTTGTCACAAGATCATCGATCCGATCGGCTTCGCGCTGGAGAATTTCGACGGCGCGGGCGAGTTTCGTACCACCGAGAATGGCTCGCCCATCGACCCGACCGGCGAGATCGACGGCATCTCGTATCGGGATGCCGGCGGTCTGGGACAAGCCATCTATGACAATCCCGCCGCCGTCACGTGTGTGGTGGATCGTCTGTCCGCGCGAGCCCTCGGGCGCACGCCGATGAAGGAAGAGCGCAAGTGGCTCAGGGAGCTCAGAGCGGACTTCGAAAAGAGCGGTCATCGTCTGCCGGCGCTGATGCAGGAGATTGCGCTGAGCGATGCCTTGTATCGGGTCGGTCCGCCCAAGGCGGCGCCCGCCAATCGATTGCCCCCGACGGAAGAAATCATCACAGCCGAGCTGGAGCGTCATCATGAGTAAAGGGTTGAATCGCCGCACCGTGCTGCGAGGCATGCTCGGCGGCACCGCTGTCTCGGTCGCGCTGCCGTTTCTGGATTGTTTCCTGAATACCAACGGCACGGCGCTCGCCGCGACCGGCGGTGAGCTGCCGGTGGTGTTCGGCTCGTGGTTCCAGAATCTCGGCTTCAATCCGGGCCGCTGGAAGCCGGCGACGCTGGGCGCCAACTACCAGAACAATGCCGAGATGAAAGTGCTCGATCCGTTCCGGGATCGTATCAACGTCATCAGCGGCACCAAATATTTCCTGGATGGCCGGCCGCTCGAAACTCACGTCAGCGGCGTGCAGATCGCCACCATGGGCTCGTTGCCGTTGGGCGTGAATTCCGATCCGAGCCTGGATACCACCATTGCCGACGTGATCGGCAACCGCACCCGTTTCAAGTCCATCGAAATCGCGTTGAGCGGCGGTCGGCAAAGCTTGAGCCGTCGCAAAGGCGGTGCAATCAATCCGTCCGAGCCCTCGCCGGCGGCGCTGTACACGCGTCTGTTCGGGCCCGAGTTCAGGGACCCGAACAGCGCCGAGTTCACGCCCGATCCTCAGGTGATGGCGCGTCGAAGCGTGCTCTCTGCGGTCAGCGAGGAGCGCAAGGCCGTGATGCAGCGGGTCGGCGCGTCGGATCGCGCGCGGCTCGATGAATATTTCACCTCGCTGCGCCAGGTCGAGCAGCAACTCGACATGGAATTGCAAAAGCCCGCGCCGATGGCCGCTTGCAGCATTCCGGAGAAAATCGAGCAGGCCGAGCCCGGGCGCAACGTCGCGGCGGTGGAACGAAACAACCAATTGTTTGCCGGGCTGCTGGCGCATGCGATCGCGTGCGGTCAAACGCGCGTATTCAACATGAACTTCGGCACGCAGGGCTTGCGGACGCCCGGCGGCGTGCGCGACTGGCACAGTCTCACGCACGAGGAGCCCATCGATCCGCAGCTCGGCTATCAGAAGGACGTGACCTGGTTCATCGAGTTCGCGACCAAGACGTTCGCGTCCTTCCTCACCACGCTGGACAGTTACAAGGAAGGGCCGGGGTCGGTGCTGGATCGCACGCTGGTGTTGTGGCAGACCGATCACGGTTATGCACGCACTCACACCATGGATGATCTGCCGATTCTCACGGTGGGCAGCGGCAATGGCCGGCTCAAGACAGGTTTGCACGTGGTTGCGACCGGCGATCCGAGCACGCGCGTGGGTTTGACGGTGCAGCAGGTCATGGGAGTGCCGCTCAATTCCTGGGGGCGTCTGTCGAACGAAACCTCCAAACCGTTGACTGACATCATCGCGTGAGGCTCGCATGAAGACAGTAACGATCGCATGCATCGGTGCCGGGATCGCGATTGCCGGCGCGGCCACCGGGTTCTCGTTGCTTTCCAAAACGTCATCGGGCGCCGACGCATCGCAGGCTCGAGCGATATCGGTGCTCACGCCGTTAGGCGTGACCATGCAGCCACTCGGCAAAGCACAAGGCTACGATTTGGGAAAGAGCACGGCATCCGCGATTGCGCGCGATCAGATCGCCTATACCGACACGCGCGGCATGACGCTCTACACGTGGGACAAAGATCCTGCGGGCAAGGCGACGTGCGTGGACGAGTGCGCCAAAACATTTGTCGCCTTCAAAGCGGCCCCTGGCGCCGCGGCTTCGGGCGAGTGGTCGTTGATCGACCTTGCCGATGGTCAGAAACAATGGGCACTGAAAGGCAAGGCGCTGTACACCTATATAAAGGACGTCGATCCGGGCAGCCTGGGCGGGGAGAGTCCCGCCAACCTCGGCGCACTCAGGCGCAACGGCGCCGGAGTCATGGTGGGCGGCGGTTATCGCGGCGATCTCAAAGGGGGCAAGACCCAAGCGGATCCCATGCCCGAGGGTTGGAAGCCGGCGCTGGCGTATCCCATCGCCGATCTGAAATTGCCCGCGGGCCTGGCCGTGAAGGAACTGCCGGATGCGGCAGCGTTCGTGTTGGTGGATCGTCGCAATCACACCGTCTACGCGGCGGATGCGAGTCGCGCCGAACAGATTGAAAGTTGCACGACCGATGCATGCAGGCAGTGGGAAGTGCTCACAGCGTCGCAGCTGGCGGAAGCTCTCGGCGACTTCACCATCGTCGAGCGCAGCGACGGCACGCATCAATGGGCGTTCCATGGCCGACCGCTATATACATTCACTGGCGATCTTGCGCCGGGCTACGCGAACGGGTTGAGCGTCGATCAACAGTTGGAGGTGGCGGCGGTCGCGCGCTACTACATGCCGCCAGCCGTCAGCATTCAAACAACGGCTGGGCAGGGGCGGGTGCTTGCGACGGCGGAAGGTCTCACTTTATATCGCCGCGATGGTTATATCTTGCAGTCAGGCGGCGGTCACAGCTTGCGTCGCGGGCAGCCGGCACGACCCGCGGTCGGTCGCGATCTTGGAACGAACGCTCGCTGCGATGAAGAATGTCAGAAGAACTGGCAGCCCTTCCTCGCCGCCGACGACGCGCAGCCGTCCGGATTCTGGGATGTCGCCACGCGTGCCGACGGTAAGAAACAGTGGGTGTATCAAGGCTATGCGCTGTGGACCTATGCCGGCGATCTGAAGCCCGGCGATATGAACGGCCACGACAGCTACGACATCGTGGTCTCGGACGATCCGAACTACGTCGTCAATGTGGGCACGCCCATGGATGGCGGCGCGGGCTTGTGGTGGTCGATTGCGATTCCGTGATTGTGACGGGGGAGTGCGGCAGATGGATTCGAGTTCAGCGACGGTCCTGGAATCAACGGACGCTCAGCAACCCGCCAGGAGTGAGCCGGTGACGCCGCCGCCCCGGCTCAACAGACTCAGGCCGCTGGAGCCGGCCGAGCCCATCCCTTCTTGGGAGTTCCTGCAGAGTCAGGCGGGCCGATTCCACCCGACGCTGCGATGGGGAAGCAGGCGCTAGCCCGATCGGCTCGAGTCAGCGCTTGCCCAGATCCAGCGCCGGATCGAAGTCACTCCCCGCGATGTCCTTGAACACCAGCATCTGTGGCAGCTTCGCGGACGCGCCGTCGTAGAAGCCGGCTTCGGTGGCGAATTCCTTCGGGTTGCGGAACGTGCCGAACAGGATGTCGAACAGCGGCAGGTCGGAATAGTTGTATTGGTGCACGCCACGCGCATGATGAATGCTGTGGCTCTCGGGCCGCTGTACGATGTAACCCAGCCATTGCGGCGTGCGGACGTTGATGTGCTGGACGACGGCCAGGAACATCGTGGCGTAAAGGAAATACGTGACGGCCTGCGCGCTGAGCCCCACCACGGTCAGGCTGATGCTGCTCAATAAGGTAAAGCCGACGATGTCCAGCGGGCTGAAATAGAACGCCCCATAACTGTCCAGCCGCTCGGCGCTGTGATGCATCTGGTGAAAGGACCGCCAGAGCCAGTGCACCCGGTGCATGGTCCGGTGCCAGACGTAGACCAGGAACTCATAAGCCAGCACCCCGATGGCGGCGCCGACCAGAGGAGGGATCGCCGTCAGGTCGAACAGCTGGTAACGGGACAGCGTCTCGCCCCACAGCAGGGGCAGATAGGACGAGGCGAAGAAATAAATGAAGAACACCATCAGGGCCCGGGTCCTCCAGCCCTTGACCTGAGGCAGTGCCCGGGCGGGGAACAGCGCTTCCAACAGGATCAGGGCGGCATATAGCCCCAGTACGGTCAATGAGATGGGGTCCAGCAGGATCTGTAGCGGCGTAGGCATGGAGCGCTCCCGAGGTGGTTGTGGTTCGATCGGGTGTCACCTTGGCCGCCGTGACGTAAGGCTGCTTGGTGTTTGGATAATTTTTGGGTAATGATTCGATAACGGTTGCAGGGACTGCCTCTGAAATACCAGATTGCCGACTACAGCATCGATACCACCCGGTACCGGATCAGTCACGGGGACGCGGCTGTCCCCGTGGAACCCAAGGTCTTCGATCTGTTGGTGTATCTGATCCGGCATCGCGACCGGGTGCTGTCCCGGGAAGAGCTGTTTCGGGAAGTCTGGGACGGGCGCGAGGTGTCGGACGCGACGTTGAGCAATCACGTCAAGACCGCCCGGAAGATCCTCGGCGACAGCGGCGAGCTGCAACGGACCATCCTCACCATCCGCGGCCGGGGCTATCAGTTCATCGCTCCGGTCACCGTCATTCCGGAAGGCGACCCGTCGGCGGCGCCGCCGCCTGTGACCGATGCTGTTGCTGTCTCCGCTGCACCGACCTGGCGCGTGCCAGTGGTGATTGCCGCTGGCCTGGTGCTGCTCGTGGCTTTGATTGGGTGGCGCACGTTCGCATCGTGGCATGCGCAACCGGCACCCGAATTGCCCTATGTCGTGGTCGTGCCCTTCGATGTTTCGGGGGATGCGCCCGATACCTGGCGGCCGTTCGCGGATCAGGTCACTCGTGAAGCGATTCGTAACTTGAGGAAGATCTCGGGCCTGAGGGTGGTGCCGGCGCCGTCCGCGTTTACGTTCCGGGACAACAAATCGCGCGATCACATCCGACGTCAGCTGCCCGACGTTCAATATGTGCTCGATGGCGTCGTCAGCATCTCCGCGGGCAACGAGCTGCGCATCACCGTGGAGCTCGAAGACCTGCGTAAGGGCCTCGTCGTCTGGGACAAGGACTATGAAGGACGCACTGACGACACGAATCTGTTCGCCATGCAGTCCGCCATTGCCGGCGCGGTGTCGGAGTCTTTGAAGGTGGCGATCCTCGCGGGAGAACAACGCGCGCTGGATGAGTTTCCCACCACCAATCTGCAAGCGTACGAGGCCTATGTAGCAGGGCGTTATCAGTTGGATCTGCTCAGCCATGACTCCCTGCCGCGCGCGATCGAGCTGTTCGATCAGGCCATCGCCCTGGATCCCAAATTCTTCGATGCTTTTATCGCTCGCAGCGATGCCTATCGGCAGTTGTTTGCTTATTTCGAACCGCCGATCAACATGCTCCAGAAGGTGGTCGACTCACTGTCCGAGGCGCAGCAGCTGCGACCCGATTCGGCCGAAGCCTGGTCTTCCCTGGGGCTGACTTATGTGATGGCGTGGCGCTGGAAGGATGCCTGGATCGCCTTGAGCAAGGCGAAGCGTCGCGATCCGACGCTGGCACAGACGGAGTTGGGATTTGCGTTGTACTACTCGGGGCTCGGCGAGGCGGAGAAGGTCAAGCGCGCGCTGGCCGACGCCAATCGCCTCGATCCGCTCAACGTCGAAATGGCGGACTGGGGTAACTGGGCGCTGTTCATGGTGGGTGAGAGCGAGGCCGCGCGAGCGTGGGTCGATAAGAAGATGGAACAACACCCGGATGTCGGGCCCGTGTTTTCTGGCGCAGGCGTGGGTGCCTACGTCGCGGGTGACTATCGACGATCCGTGCAACTTGCGGAGCGGGGCGCCGAGTTGGATGGCTCGCCGGTTGCGCTGATCATGCTGGCACAGGCCTACGGATATGCGGGACAAAAAGAGAAGGTGATGCCGCTGCTCGAGAGGGCGGCGAGCGCGGGCACCTATGTCTGTCCGTATGAGTCGGCCGCCGCCTATCTCAGCATCGGCGATGAGGAGCGCGCGATCACGTTGCTCGATGATGCCGTGGCCAAGCGCTCCAACTGTCTGATGTTTCTACGCACCGATCCCCGCCTGAAACCCCTGCGACAGCACCCTCACTATCCGGTCCTGTTGAACCGCGTGGGTTTGGATGATGTGGCGGTGGCGTCTTATAAGAGATGATCGGCGGACCGGCCGCCGCGTTGTCGGCGGGACACCGGGAGCCGCAACTTTTGCAACCGCGGCTTTTTTCTCGCTCCGTATAACGATCCCATCACGAAACAGTCGGATGGGGTCGAGTCATGCACGAGATGCAGGCAGGGGCGGCGCAGACGCTGCGCGCCGAAGGGGTGGACGAGGAAGAAAGCGATGCCGCCCGCCTGACGCGCAACTTCTACGCCGGCAAGGTGATGCCGGGGACGCAGCTCGATCTGTTTCGCAATCGGGGCTGGATCTTCGCGCAGCGGGAGATTCCACGAGGCAAACATGTGCGACCGCTGCATCGGGCCGCCGATCAGATCGACGATGTCACGATTGCGACCGCGGCCGGCTCATACGATCTGGTCGACTACGTATCGCGCAATCGTGTCGCCGGCCTGCTGATTCTTCAGAACGGCAGAGTCGCGCTCGAGCAGTACGAGCTCGGTAACGATGCCACCACGCCCTGGATTTCCATGTCGGTGGCCAAGTCTGTGGGCACGACGCTGGTCGGCGCGGCGATTCGCGACGGGTTGATCAAGAGTGTCGAAGATCAGCTGACGCACTACCTGCCGCAGTTGAAGGGCACCGCTTATGACGGCGTCACGGTGCGTCATCTGTTACAGATGACCACAGGATTGTGCTGGGACGAGACGCATACGCTGGCGGCGTCCGAGCGGCGGCGCATGCTGGAGCTGCAGATCGAGCAGAAGCCCGGCATCGTGCTGCGTTATCTGGCCAGTCGGCCGCGCATCGCTCCGTCCGGGACCCGCTTTGTCTATGGCACGGGCGACGCTCACGTCATCGGCGTGTTGTTGAATGCTGTGACCGGCGGCTGGGTATCGGACTATCTGTCGAAAAAGATCTGGTCGGTCATCGGCATGGAACATTCCGCGCATTGGTGGCTGGAAGCTCCGGGCGGTCTCGAAGCTGCCGGCAGCGGCATCAACGCGACATTGCGTGACTACGCGCGCTTCGGTCAGTTCTTCCTCGAAGGCGGCATCGTCGGTACCGAAAGCATCCTGCCGCCGGGCTGGATGAGAGAAGCCGGCACCTCGAGAACGATCGGCGGCCAGCGCGTCGACTATGGCTACATGTGGTGGCCGGTGCCGGGACGCGACGGCACGTTCGCCGACGGTGCCTTCAGTGCGCGCGGCATTTTCGGTCAGTACATCTATATCAATCCGGCCTTGCAGCTCGTGATCGTCACGCTCAGCGCGCGATCCAAGCCGCGCTTCGCCGAAGTCATTCTCGACAACGATTTCTTCAACGCGGTCTCGGATCTGTATCGCTGATCCGAAGGCACCACGGAGCCTGCCATGAACGAGCTATTTCGTCGCTGGGGTGTGTTGTCCATCGTCGTCGCGGCGCAGGCCAGCGCCGCCTCCAGTCCGGCGCCAGGGCCTGCGTTTACGCCGGTGCAGCCGGAGCTGTTTGCGAAGCAGGGCGCGTTGGCATCCGCCTGGGCGGATTTCGACGGCGACGGCGATGTCGATCTGGCGGTCTCTTTCGGCACCGGCGAGCTGCGTTTGTATCGAAACGACAAGGGCGTGTTTACCAACGTGGGCCCGGACGTCGGCTTCCCCACGCAAGGCGCGGAAATGCGCGGTCTCGCGTGGGGCGATTACGACAACGATGGCGATGTGGATTTGTACGCGGCGACTTCCGGGCGCGGCGGCACGGTCGGGCGTCTCGGCGAGACGATCGTCGGCGGCCTGCTGTTCCGTAACGACAACGGACGCTTCACCGAAGTCGCGAAGGCGGCGGGCGTGGCGGCGCCCGGGCCCAACGCGCGTCAGGCGAATTGGATCGACTATGACAACGACGGCGATCTCGATCTGTTCGTCACGCAGCGCGCCTCGTCCAATCGTTTGTTACGCAACGATGGGGGCACCTTCGTCGACGTGAGCGGCGAGGCGAAGATCAACGATCCCCGCCGCAGCGTCGGCGCGTGCTGGTTCGATTTCGACCAGGACGGCGACCTGGATGTGTTCGTGGCCAATCAGCAGGGCGACAAGGACGGCTTCTACCGCAACGACGGCGGCGTGTTCACCGATATCGCCGGTGAGTTGAACATTCAGCAGCCGAATCGCTCGCTGGAAGAGGGCGGAGTCAACTGCGCGGTCGGCGATTACGACAACGACGGTGACTTCGATCTGTACGTGACGGTGTATGGCGCCAACATTCTTTATCGCAACGACGGCGGCAAGTTCCGCGACGTGGCGCAGGAAGTCGGCATCACGGGCGACAAGATGGCCGTCGGCGTGAACTGGGGCGACTACGACAACGACGGTCTGCTGGATCTGGTCATCGCCGGCTACGAACGCGAGAACGGGAAATATCGCTCGGTCGATCACCTGTTGCGTAACACAGGTGGCCGCTTCGTCGAGATGTTGGCGCCGGGCAGCGCCTTGCATGCGGGCGATCACGCCGCGCTTTGGGCTGACTACGACAACGACGGCGATCTGGACCTGTCGTTCACCGAAGCCTACAACCCGGCGGGCCATCATCTGATTCTTCGCAATGATCTGCCGGCGAAGCCGCAGCGATATTCCCTCCTGGTGCAGGTGCTCGATCGCGAGGGCCATCTGACGCGTGCCGGATCGGAAGTGCGCCTGTATGACGCGAAGGGCGCGTTGTTGGCCTCACGGCTGGTGTCACCGACCGAAGGCTACGACTCGCAGAGTGCGATGCCCGTGCATTTCGGATTGCCGGGCAACGCGCCGGTGACGGTGGCAGTGACGTATCTCACCGAGGCCGGGCGCAAGCAGCAGCGCGTCGAGAACGTAAAGCCGGCGAAGTGGGCCGGCCGATGGCTGGTGGTGAAGGAAGCGCCGTAAGCGCGCGAAATTTCTTTATTCTCTATCGACGGGGACATCATGAATAGAACAAAGCTACGCATGAGCATTGCCACGTTGCTGGCGACACTCGCGTGCGTGCCGGCAGCCACGGCGGCGGACTTCGCCGAGCGCGCCAGGGCCGCTCAACCGCAGCACGAAGGGCAGCTCACCGTTACCGGTCTGAAGCAGCCGGTGGACGTGGTGCGTGACAAATGGGGCATTCCGCACATCTATGCCAAGAACACGCACGACTTGTTTTTCGCGCAGGGCTTCGTCGCCGCACAGGATCGGATGTGGAACATCGAGCTGTGGCGTCGTAACGCCGAAGGCAAGCTCGCCGAAGTGCTCGGGTCCGACTATGTCGAGCGCGATCGCTTCGCGCGAGTGATGAAGTATCGCGGCGACTGGGATGCCGAGTTCCGTAAATATCATCCTGAGGGGCCGGTGATCTTCAAGGCGTTCGCGGACGGCGTGAATACCGCGATCCGCCTCGCCCTCGCACAGAACAAGCTTCCCGTGGAGTTCGAATTGTCCGGCTTCAAGCCGGAGCCGGCCTGGACACCGCAGACTTTGCTGAGCCGCATGCCGGTGTGGGCGATCACTCGCAATGCTTCCAGCGAAGTGGCGCGAGCGCTCGCGGTGAAGAGCATGGGCCTCGCCAAGACCGCCGAAGTCATGATCACCGATCCGCCGACGCCGTTGCGAGTGCCGGAAGGCCTCGACCTCAACGATATCAATCCCAACCTGTTGAACATCACGCGCGACGCCAGCGATTTCGACTTCAAGTTCAAGCCCACGGCGCCGACGCCGAAAATTTCGCAGGCGTACCTGCCGGTGCGCGGACCGGAGAGCGGCATCGGCAGCAACAATTGGGTGGTGGGCGGTCGCAAGACCACGACCGGCATGCCGCTGCTGGCCAACGATCCGCATCGTGAAGTGCAGAACCCGGCGTTACGTTATTGGGTGCATCTGGTGGCGCCCGGTTGGAATGTCATCGGTGCCACCGAGCCCGGTCTGCCGGGCGTGACCATCGGTCACAACGAGCACGTCGCCTGGGGCTTCACGATTCTGAATGGCGACCAGCAGGATCTATACGTCGAGCAGACCGATCCGACCGACGTCAATCGCTATCGTTACAAGGGCGAGTGGCGCACCATGAAGGTCGATGTCGAGCAGATCGCCGTGAAGGGCGCGCCGAGCGAACGTTTCGAAGTGAAGACCACGATCCACGGGCCGCTGGTGTACGAAGACGCGGCTCGTCAACGCGCCTACGCGATGCGTTGGACCGGCTATGAAACCGGCGGTCATGGCTATCTCGGTTCGCTGGGTCTGATGCAGACCCGGAACTGGAAAGAGTTCACCGCGAAAGTGGCGAACGCCTGGTACGGCCATCACAGCCTGGTGTACGCGGATACCAAGGGCAATTACGGTTACGTCTCGACGGGTCTGACGCCGGTGCGTCCGAACTGGGACGGCCTGTTCCCGGTGCCCGGTCACGAGGGCAAGTACGAGTGGGCCGGCTATGTGCCCACCAGCAAGCTGCCACGCTCGCTCAACGGCGAACGCGGCTTCTACGGTTCGGCCAACAACAACGTGTTCCCGAGCATCTTCCCGAATCAGCCGGTACCCGACTTCACGTTCGAGTACCTCACGCCGTATCGTTACGACCGCATCGTCGAAGTGTTGAGTCAGGACCGCAAGTTCAGCTTGCAGGACCTGTCGCGGCTGCAAGGGGACGTGGCGTCGTTGCCGGCGCGTCGTCTGCTGCCGTTGCTCAAAAACGTCACGAGCGACGATCCCAAGTTACGCGACGCCATCCAGCGCCTGCTGCAGTGGGACTACAATGTCGACGCCGACTCGGTCGCGGCGGCGATCTACGAATACTGGCTGTTGAAGTTGAATCCGCTGACTTACGCGAAAAAGCTGCCGGACACGGTGCGAGGCTACAACCGCTACGACATCCGGCGACTGATCCAGTGGCTGGAACAGCCCGATGCGGATTTCGGCGCCAACCCGAAGCAAGAGCGTGACCGCATTTTGCTGACCGCGCTCGATCAAGCCCTCGCCAACTTGACCAGGCTCGCGGGTAACGATCCGTCCAGGTGGACCTGGGGCAGCATCCATCAGGCTCGTTTCACGCACCCGCTGGTCACGCCGGAGAATGCGTCGCTGGTCCACATTCCACCGGTGCCTCGCGGCGGCGATTCGCAAACCATTCAGTTGACCGGGTCGGCGCGCGAGAGCGGTGCCGATCAAGGGCTGGGCGCGTCGGTGATGTTCGTCTTCGACGTGCAGGACTGGGACCGTTCGGTCGGCCTGAACACGCCTGGTAACGAATCGCAGATCGGCAGCCCGCATTACGCGGACCTGGCGGAGGCGTGGGGCCGGAATGAGCCGTTCCCAATCGCGTTCGGCGCCGCGAAGGTCAACGCAGTCGCACTACAGCGGGTCACATTGAAGCCTTGATGCGCCACGCGCGAGCATGGTGTGTGAGGCACACCGACGACGGTCGCATTCGCACCCAGGCTCCGCGTGCTGTTTCTATTCTGAGTATCGCAATTACAAAACACGGGGAGCGAGTGCCATGCGCACCAAGTCGACGACACTACTGATCTCATCGATGGTTGCGGTTTTGCAGCCGCTGACCGGCTTCGGCCAGAACGCGGACAATGGACTGGAAGAAGTGGTGGTCACCGCGCAGAAGCGCGAGGAACGGATCATCGAAGTGCCGATCGCCATCGCCGTGCTGGACGGCCAGATGCTGCAGGATCGCGGTTTCACCAACATCCAGGACCTGGCATTCGCGGTGCCCGGCCTGACCATGCGCGAGGATGGCCCGGGCAGCTACACCATCTTCATGCGTGGACTGAGCAACCAGTACGGCACCGGCGCGCTGGTCGGCGTGTATCTGGACGAGGCGCCGATTTCGCTGACCGGTTTCGATCAACTCGACACGCGTTATCACGACATGGAGCGCGTCGAAGTGCTGAAAGGCCCGCAGGGCACGCTGTACGGACAGGGCTCGGTGGCCGGTGCGATTCGTTACATCACCAAGGCGCCGGTGCTGGATCGTTATGAAGGCACGCTTGGCGGGTCGATCTCGTCGGTGTCGGGCGGCGATGAGCGCGAGACCATCAATGGTGCGATCAATCTTCCTTTGGTCGCCGACAAGTTCGCGATCCGTATCGCCGCGGTCGCCGAGCAGGGCGGTGGCTGGCAGGATCAGCCACAGGCGGGCATCAAGGATGGCAATGGTCAGGACGTCATCAACGCGCGCGTGCGCGCCCTGTGGCAAGTGACCGACGAATTCGCGATCAACGCCAAGATCATCGCGCATCGTAACGAGATCAAGCTCGGCCAGGGCTACGAGAACGCCGATCACACCGTCACCGTCGGCGTGGATCGCGCCTGGGCGCTGGTGCCGAAGAAATACGATTACGATCTGTACGATCTCACCATGACGTACGACTTCGGCGGCTTCCAGCTGCTGAGCGCAACCACGTATATCGATCACGACAATCAATATCCGTACACCACGATCTCCGGCCCGCAGACCACCTCGGCCGGCTTTGAAAGCTCCAACGAGCGTCACGTGTCGGCCATGCAGTTCGCGCAGGAAGTGCGGCTCACGTCGACGGGCGATGCCGCGCTCGAATGGACGCTCGGTGCGTTCTACCGCGATGCCAAGCGTTATTTCTATCGCGACGGCCTGTCGCGCTCGGCCGCGGGCCTGGTGACGCGCAGCTTCTTCCGTCAGGACGACACATACAAATCGACGTCGGTGTTCGCCGATGCGGCTTATCGCATCACCGAGCGCTTCAAACTCGGCGCCGGCGTGCGCTATTTCGTCGACGATCAGACCGGCTCGGATGGCATCTATCTCGAGAGCAAGAGCTTCCATTCCACCGATCCGCGCGTGTACGCCAGCTTCAAGCTGTCCGAGAACGTGAACATGTACGGCAGCGTGGGCAAGGGCTTCCGCAGCGGTGGCTTCAATCGCGGCACGACGTTGCCCGACTACAAGCCGGAGTCGTTGATCAGTTACGAGCTGGGCACCAAGGGCTCGGTGCTGGATCGCCGCCTGGGCTTCGAGGTTGCGTTGTTCTACAGCGATTACAAGGACATGTTGCGTCGAGGCCTGCAGTTCGTTCCGGCGCTCAACAATCTGCAGTCCAACACCTCGAACATCGGCAAGGTCGAGGTCAAGGGTGTGGAAGCGGGTGTGACGTTGCAGCCCGCCTCGGCGCTCACGTTCTATGCCAACGCGGCCTACACCGACAGCGAGATCAAGGAAGTCGATGCGCTCAACTCCACCAGCATCGCCGGCGATCCGGTCGACTACGTGCCGGAGCTGAGCTACGCAGTGGGCGGTCGGGTCGGCTTCGATGTGGCGGCGTTGCCGTCGTTCATTCGCGTCGACTACAACTATCGTGACGCGGTGACCTACATCGATCGCACGTCATTCCTGCCGCAGTACATCCCGCAGACCTCGGATGCCATCGGCCTGCTCGATGCCAGCGTCGGCGTGACCTGGAATGCGGCCACGGTGGAGCTGTTCGGCACCAATTTGACCAATGAGAACAAGTGGATTGATCCGTACTACAACTGGAACAACGCGAACCGCACGCGGCCGCGCGTGGTTGGCGTGCGGGTGAATTACGAGTTTTAGGATCAGCCACCGGATGATAGCTGGCGCGGCGGCGGCCAACTGCCGTCGCCGCGCCGTCGATGGGCCAACGCAGTTTAGGTTGCGGTCGGCGCTCAGCGTGGCACCATAGCTATCACAACTCTCAGACTGAGCGCGGGCCGAAGGACGTGGTTCGGACCGCGACCGGAGGCTCCGCGATGCTTGCCGACCCGAAATCCCAGTCGAACGTTCCCGCAGGGCCGATTCACTCGCGCCGGGCTCTGCCGCCATTCGAAGCCTTGCGGGCTTTCGATGCCGTCGCCCGGTTTGGGGGCATCCGGCGCGCGGCCGAATCCCTGTGCCGCGACCATGGCGTCATCAGCCGGCACCTCAAAACCATCGAAGACTGGATCGGCACCAAGCTGGTCGAGCGCACGCCGGGTGGGGCGGTGCTGACCGAGGCGGGCCAGCGTTATCACCGGCAGATCTCGGCGGCCATCGACAGCATTGCTGGCGCAACCCTTGACCTGATCAACGGCGGCGACGCCCATCGGCTGCGGATTCGCTGCATGCCCGCGTTCGCGCTGCATTGGTTGTCGCCGCGCCTGGGCGAGTTCGAACAGGCCAATCCCGGGCTCGATATCGAAGTGCGGCCCTCGGACCGCAGCCCCGACTTCGTCTCCTACAACACCGATCTCGACATCCGGCTGGTGGCGAAATACGGGATGCCGTCGGAGATTCCCGAAGGCTTTCGCAGCGTCGAAATGGCACATGCGCCGATCGTGGCGGTCGCCAGCCGCGAGTATCTGGCGCGCTCGCCCAAGGTTCATCAGCCCGCCGATCTGCTCAGTCACCAGCTGCTGCACGAAGATAACTTCGACCGCTGGCGCAATTGGCTGGCGGCTCACGACGTGCGTGCCGCGGTCGATCTGGCAGGTCCGCGCCTGTGGCAGGGCCATTTAACATTGGATGCCGCGCGTCACGGTCGAGGCATCGCGCTGACCAATTGCCTGGTCGGCGCCGAGGACCTGGCCGCCGGCCGGCTGGTCGAGATCGGCAAGGGCCAGCCAAGTTTCATGCCGCCGGCGCTTGGCGTCTGGCACTTCATCGCCAAGGCGGATCGCTGGGAATCGCGGTTGATCAAGCGTTTCCGCGAATGGCTGACCGCGCGCATCCTCGCCGAGCATCCTGAGCTCAAGCCGCCTCGAGCGTAGCGGGGTGCACCGGTCTCACCACCGGCTTCGGTATTTGCACCCTGAGTCGAAGCTCGCTGGCTATGCTCCTGTCGTCGATATCGCGTGAGGGGGAGCGAATGGGGTCACCAGCGTTGCTTCGGTTCGTCGGAGCGTCCGCGCTCATTCTGTGCGGCACGGCCTTGGCAGCCGGCAGCTGGGACGTCAATGACACCGGCCAGCCTTACAGCGAAGCGCAGCTGACGCTGACCGAAGGCACCTGGATGAGCGTGGACGTGAGTCCCGACGGCCGGACGCTCGCCTTCGATCTGCTCGGTGACATCTACACGCTGCCCGCAACGGGCGGCACCGCGACTGTGGTTCACAGCGGACCGGCCATGCAACGTATGCCGGCGTTCAGCGCCGACGGCCGCCGCCTCGTCTATATCAGCGACGCGAGCGGCGTCGACAATGTCTGGATCTCCAACATCGATGGTTCCCAGCCGCACCAGGTCACGCATGAGTCCGTGAACATGCTGAGTGCGCCGGCTTGGGGACCGCAGGATGAGTCGATCGTCGCGGTCAAGCTCGATGCGGCGTTTCCGAAACGCAACTCACCGGAGATCGTGCAGGTCGATCTCGCGGGCGGCGAAGGACGCTCGGTGGTGCAGTCGGTGAGAAACGGCCTGGATGTGCAGGAGCCACGTTTCTCGCCGGATGGCCGATATCTCTATTACACCGAGCGTACCAATGCATCGACGTTTGTTTTCGTCGACGCGAATCACATCAACTATGCCGTGCGCCGTCGTGATCTCGCCACAGGCCAGACCGAGTCGCTGGTCAGCGGCTTCGGTAGCGCGACCACGCCGGAGATTTCTCCCGATGGCAGACAGCTGGCGTTCGTCCGACGCGTCAAAGAGAAAACGGTGTTGTTTGTTTATGACGTGGACAGTGCCGTACAACGGCCGGTCTACGATCGACTCGACCGCGACATGCAAGCCTCCTATGGACAGCAGAGCGCGTATTACCCGCGCTTCAGCTGGTTCCTGGACAATCGACACATCGCGATCTGGGGCAAGGGCAAGCTCTATCGCGTCGATACGCGCAGTGCCGAAGCGGTGGAGATTCCTTTCCAGGCCACTGCCAGGCATCGCATCACCGACGCGATCCGTTTCTCGCACGATCTCGCGCCGGCCCAAGTCACGGCGCGTGCAGTTCGCCAGATTGCGCCGGCTCCCGACAACAAGAGCGTGGTGTTCACGGCCCTCGGGCATCTGTGGCGCAAGCCGCTGCCGGACGGCAAGTCGACTCGACTCACGTCTGCCACCGCATTTGAGTTCGAACCCGCGTGGTCGGCCGATGGCAAGCAGCTCGCGTATGTCGAATGGGATGACGATCGCGGCAGCACTCTCAAGATCCTTCCAGCACGGGGAGGCAACGCGCGCACCGTCAGCAGCTCGACTGGTGTGATTCGCGAGCCGTCGTTCTCGCCCGATGGGCAGTCGCTGGTGTATCGAATCAATGCCGGCGACAAGACATTGGGCGGCTTCCGTGCCAAGCCCGGGCTTTACGTCGTGCCTACCGCTGGCGGCAAGGCGCGCTTTGTGACTGACGCCGACGAGACGCCAAGATTTTCCGCCGACGGCTCTCGTCTCTATTATGTGGTCATTGCGGCGCAGGGCGTTCGCAAGCTGATGAGCGTGAATGTTCAAGGATTCGACGAGCGCGAGCACGTACGCACGCCCGATGTGGATACGCTCGACCTGCGCTTGAGCCCGGACCAGCGTTGGATCGCGTTCCGCGATCGTCAGCAGTATTACGTCACGCGCTATCGAGAGACCGGCAGCCCGTTGACAGTGTCGGCGCAGAGTCAGGCTGCACCGGTCTTCAAATTGACTTCAAGCAGCGGCGCATCGCTGACCTGGGCGAACGATTCTTCGTCGTTGCATTGGACGTTGGGGCCCGATCTTTATCGAGCCGATGTGGCCAGGCTGTCGACCCGTGCTCCAGCCGATCCATCCAAAGTATCGACGAGTTTCGTTGCGGCCCAACCTTATGCGAAGGTCGATGTGACCGCGCCGGGTGACGTTCCGCAGGGCGTGGTCGCGTTCACTAATGCGCGCATCATCACGATGCGCGGCGATGAAGTCATCGAGCGCGGCACGGTGGTCGTCGAGCGCAACAAGATCGAGGCGGTTGGCCCGGCCGATTCAGTCAGCGTGCCCGCGAACGCAACAGTCATCGATGCTTCGGGCAAGACCATCCTGCCGGGGCTGGTCGACATGCACGGGCACACCGAGTGTTGTAACGGAACCGGCGTCATGCCGCAGAAACAGCCGACGCGATATGCGCAGCTGTCCTTCGGCGTGACCACCAACTTCGATCCATATTCCTACAACACCGATCTGGTGGCCTACGAGAGCAATGAAACCAACCAGGCAGGACTGACGGTGAGTCCGCGCTGGATCGCGGCGGGTCTGGCGACTTACGGCCGGCCGCAGATGTCCGATTCGAGCTATGTGCCCATCGAAAGTTATGCCGATGCGCAGGCGTTGATGACACGCAAGCTGGCCCAGGGCGGCACGTTCGTGAAGAGCTATCGCCAGCCGGCGCGCTTTCAGCGGCAAATGCTGGTGAAGGCGGGGCGCGAGGCGGGCGTGATGGTGGACGTGGAGGGCGAGGGGCAGTTCTACACGATGGTGACCGCGTTGTTCGACGGTCACACCGGCCTCGAACACAACTTCCCGGTGGCGAACTACTACGACGACCTCGTGCAGTTGATGAAACACGGCACGACGTCGAACACGCCGACGTTGCTGGTGATCTTCGGTGAGCTGTTCGGCGAGAACTATCTCTATCAGACCCAGCGAGCCTGGGAAGATCCAAAGGTCCGGGCCTTCGTCCAGGAAGTGTCGAGCAGCTATAGCCCGGTGCTCGCGCCGGGCGCTGCGCCGGCCCACGTCAGAAACATGACGGGCGTGAACGTCGCGGATGAGCTGTGGGACGTAGGCTTTCGCGCGGTCTCCCGCTCTGTGAAAAAGCTCGATGACGCGGGCGTGGTCATCAATGCCGGGTCGCACGGCCAGGTGCCGGGATTGTCGTTGCATTGGGAGATGTGGCTGCTCGCGCAAGGCGGGATGAGCAACCATCGAATCCTGCGGACCGCGACGCTCAACGGCGCCAGGACGCTCGCGCTCGACGCGCAGATCGGCTCGCTGGAGCCCGGCAAGCTCGCCGACCTGATCGTGCTCGATGCCAATCCTCTCGATGACATCCACAACACCAACACGGTGCGCTACACGATGCTCAACGGCCGACTCTACGATTCCCTCAGCATGAACGAGATTGGCAACTACGAGCGGCCGCGGTCGCGCTTCTACTGGGAGCGCGAGGACTACCACGGTATCGACTGGAACGAATCGTGGAGCGCGCAATGAGCGGTAACGACCAGGCGGTGTCTGGAGCGATGGCCGCCAGCGGCCGGGCTCGCAACGGCAGCGACTCGAGCGCGGCCGCGATTTCGACGAAGGCTGCTCCTGACCAGCGCACGTTTCTGGGTCATCCGCGTGGCCTGGCGTACATCGTGTTCGCGGAGGGCTGGGAGCGCTTCTCGTTCTACGGCATGCAGGCGCTGCTCATGCTGTACATGGTCGGCTATCTGTTGCAGCCGGGGCAGATCGAGCACGTCGCGGCATTCACTGAGTTTCGTGCGGTGGTCGAATCGATCTTCGGGCCGCTGTCGTTGCAGGCGCTGGCGTCGCAGATCTTCGGCTTGTATGTGGGCCTGGTCTATTTCTTTCCGGTGCTGGGCGGAATGCTCGGGGATCGATTCATCGGTCGCACCCGTGCGGTGGTGATCGGCGCCATCCTCATGGCCGCCGGTCATTTCATGATGGCATTCGAGGCGGCGTTCCTGTTCGCGCTGGCTGCACTGATTCTTGGCTCGGGCTTGCTCAAAGGCAATCTGGCTGCTCAGGTCGGCGATCTGTATCCGAAGAATGACAAGCGCCGGGATTCGGCCTTCTCCATGTACTGCCTCGCCATCAACGCCGGCGCGTTTGTCGCGCCGCTGGTGTGTGGGACGTTGGGCGAGCTGTATGGCTGGCACTACGGTTTCGGGGCCGCGGGCATCGGCATGCTGGTCGGCATCGTGATTTATCTGAGCGGTCGTGGCTATATTCCCGCGGACAAGACATTCGACGCCACGACGAGCCGTCCGAAGCTGCAGCCAGGCGACGGTCGCATCGTCGTCTCCCTCGCCGGCGTCATCGCGATCACGTCGTTGTATTGGGCAGGACAGACCCAGGTCTGGAACACGTATCCGATCTGGTTGCGGGACCGGGTCGACCGCGGCGTGTTCGATCTGTCGATTCCGGTGACCTGGTTTCAGTCGCTGGATACGTTGGCAGTGCTGGCGCTCGCCCCTTTGGTGATCTGGCTGTGGAAACGTCAGGCTGCGCGGGGCGCGGAGCCGCGCGACCTCGCGAAGATCGCCATCGGTTGTGTCGCTTTTGCCCTGGCGTGCGTGTTGTTGGGCGTGAGCGAGTGGCTCTCCGGCGGAGCGACGGTCTCCGTGCTGTGGCCGACGGTGTTTCACTTCATGTGCGCCATCGGCTATCTCTACGTGTGGCCGATTACGCTGGCGCTCGTCTCGCGCGCCGCGCCGCCAGCCGTGAACAGCACGATGGTCGGTGCTTATTACCTCGCCATTTTCCTCGGCGGCATCTTCAGCGGCTGGCTCGGACGCTTCTACGAAGCGCTGTCGCCCGCTGAGTTCTGGTTGCTGCACGGTGCTGTCGTCGGCAGCGGTGCCGTGCTGATTACGTTGATGTCCGGAGTGCTGTCGCGACAGTTCGCGCAGCGACCCATCGAAGCTACCTAAGGGCCAATCATCATGATGACAGTGCGTGCGCGGCGCAGTTTTGCGCTGCTAGGGACCGTTTTGCTCGCAGGAATCGTGGCGGCGTTGCCAGCGTCCGCCGCCGCGCCGAAAACGTGGGTCGTGTGTCCGGCGGGCGCGACGGCGAAGGACTGCGCGTTCAAGGGCAATCAAGCGATTCAGGCCGCCGTCGATCGCGCCGCCGATGGCGATACCGTGCTGATCCGCGCCGGCACTTATGCCGTCGAGAAGCCTCGCGATGTGAAGTTCGAGGACTACGTCATCCGCGCGTATGTCGTGGTCGATGGCAAAACACTTCATCTGGCCGGGGAGCTGGGCGCCGTGATCGACGGCAAGAATGGCCCGGCGTCCACCGCGATGCTGATCAAGGGCAGCGATGTGACGCTGCGTAATCTTTCGTTTCGCAACTTGCACGTGGCGAGCGATGAGGACGACATCTACGACGGTCACGGCGTGTTCATCATGAACTCGACCGCGGCTGTGAGTGGCGTCGCGCTGGATCACTTCGAGAAGATGGGCTTGAGCGCGCGCGGTACCAGCAACGTGACCGCGACGGATCTGAGAATCGTCGACGGACACGTGGGCATCTGGGTCCGTGAAACGGCGCAGCTGCGCCTGTGCAACTCCGTCATTCGCGGCAACCACGGTGTCGGTGTGGGTGGCGCGGCTCACGCATCGATCCGGGTTTATAACTCGGTGTTGCAGGCCAATGAGCTCGACGGCGTGTATCTCAAAGAGGACGCGAGCGCGCTGGTCACCAATTCAATCATCACGGGCAACAAGCCCAGGGGTGTGAGCACCAAAAACAACGCGCAGGCCTGGGTGAGTCACAGCGTGCTGTTCGCCAATGAGAAGGGCGCAACGTCATCCGCGGATGCAGGCGTCGTCAAGCTCGGCACGGGCATCGCGGAGGTCGATCCGCAGCTCACGGGTGATTTTCGCCTGTCGCCGGCGGTCGCCCGCACCGTCACTGCCAATCCCGACGTGCTCGATCGGGCCGGCAAGCCTGCGCCGGTCGGGTTGAGCGATGTCGCCGGCTGTCTGCGCGCGCCAAGAATCTAGAAGATGAACAGAACATCCATTGTTCGGAGAACGCCTCGATGAAATCCAGATCGCTGTTGCTCGGTTCCGTGCTCGCCTTGGGGATGGCCGCGGCGCACGCCGATGGTGGTTTGCTCTACACGCTGGATCGGTCGGCCGTGCTTCCGAGCACCAACACGGGTTGGGACTACATCAAGATGGAGCCGAACAGCATCCGAACACGTTCACGGTGCTGACGTACAAACCCATGTAATAGAGCGTCATCGGCGGCTGCCTCCGGCGCAGATTCGGAGCCAGCCGCCGCACGTATCGCCGGTGATTTACCGGCATCCAAAGACACTGTCGTGAGTCATCTCCGGCGCGCATTAGTGCCGGAGCTGCGTGTGCCAAAAGAGATCTGTTTCTTGGTACGGCGCCATGTTTTCTTGGACGCATGAGCCGGAATGTGGCGATCTCTTCTGCCGATGCGCCGTCGGGACGCACGTTACGGGTGTTGCTGATCGAGGATGTGGAAGAGGACGCGGAGATCGTCATCGCACATCTGCGCCACGGCGGGCTCGAGGGGATCTTCAGGCGTGTCTACACCGAGTCGGGAATGTACGACGGCCTGCGCGAGTTTCAGCCGGACGTCATTCTTTCCGACTTCAGTCTGCCGGGATTCGACGGTTATGCAGCGCTGCGCATCGCGCGTGAATTGGCCGAGGACGTTCCTTTCATTTTCGTTTCGGGCACCTTGGGTGAGGAGCGCGCGATCGCGGCCCTGCATCGAGGCGCGGCCGACTACATCCTCAAACAGAATCTGAAACGACTGGTGCCGGCGATCGAGCGTGCGCTGGATCTGGCTGCCACGCTGATCGAGAGCCGTCGGCAGCAGGAGCAACTGGTCCGAACGACACGAACGCTGCGCCTGTTGAGCGGGATCAACACGCTCATCGTGCGAGTGGAAGACCGCACTGAGCTGTTCGAAGAGGCGTGCCGGCTGACCGTGGCCATCGGCGACTACAGCTCGGCGGTCGCGATGCTGAGAAACGCCACCAAAGGTACGTTGGAAGCCATCGCGTGCGCTGGCCGCGATACGCAGTTGACGGAGCAGTTGCGGGCGGCGTTGTCGAGCGCTGCGACCCAAGGCAGCGGGCCGATCGGCCGCGTCCTCAACACGGGTCAGCCTTACGTCTGTAATGCGCTGGTCGATCCAGCGGCGACGGCGCGGATCAGCACTCTGATGAAGGCCGCAGGCTTTCAGTCGACCGTTTCCTTGCCGTTGATCGTGGACAAGACCGTCGTCGGCGTGCTGCTGTTGACGTCGGCGCAGGCCTGGATCGTGAGCGATGAGGAATTGCGAACACTGCAGGAGATCGCCGCAAACCTGTCGTTCGCGCTCCAGCATCTTCAGCATCAGATGCTGTCGCACTTCGACGCGCGCACCGGTCTTGCCAAACGAGCGCTGCTCAGCGAGCGTCTGGCGCTGCGCTTGAGCTCGTTGAGCACGGATCGGGCGCTCGGGGTCGGCGTGTTCGACCTGGAGCAGTTCAGTGTCATCAACTACTCGTTCGGGCGCCACGCGGGCGACTTGTTGCTGGAGCACGTCGCCGATCGATTGCGTAGCCGGGTCGGCGACACCGAGTTGCTGGCGCAGTTGGGCGGTGGAACATTTGCAATCGTTCTCGACATGGCCGCGGATGACTCACCATCGAGCCTGCTCGCGGCCCATCTGGATGCGTTGTTCGCGCAGCCCTTCCAGATCGACGGCCGGAGGATTCCGGTCTTGGCGAGATCCGGACTGGCGGTGTATCCCAACGATGGCGCCGATGCGAATTCGCTGATCGAGAACGCGGAGCTGGCGTTACGCGAAGCCAAGGCTTCGGGCACGCGTCATCGGCTCTACAGTGCGGCTCATCACGCCGCGGTGGTGGCGCGGCTCGCGTTGGAACACAAGCTGCGCAACGCGCTGAGCCTCGGCCAGTTCGAGCTGCACTACCAACCCAAGATCGCCATTCACGATCGACGTGTGGCCGGCGCCGAAGCGCTGATTCGTTGGCGCGATCCCGAGACGGGATTGGTGCCGCCGGCGGTATTCCTGCCGATTCTGGAAAGCAGTGGGCTGATCGAAGAGGTCGGCGAATGGATCGTGGCGCAGGCGGCCAGAGACGCGGAGCGTGTGCGGCCGGCGCTGGCGGACTTTCGCGTGGCCGTGAATGTCTCGCCGTTGCAGTTCCGACGCACCGATTTCAGCGAACGTTTCCTGCGGCTGATGCGGGCCGAGACCGGATCGCGAACCATCCTCGATGTGGAGATCACCGAAGGCATGCTGGTGGGGGACTCCAATGCAGAGATCAGAAAACTGCATGCGCTGCGTGAGGCGGGCGTGCGCGTGGCGATCGACGACTTCGGCACTGGCTATTCGTCGCTGAGCCGTCTCGCGGAGCTGCCGATCGACACGCTCAAGATCGACCGCAGTTTCGTATTGCGCCTGCCGCGCGATCCACTCGGCCGCACTCTCGTTGGCACCGTGATCGGACTCGCAAAGGCGTTCCGGATGACGGCGGTCGCGGAGGGAGTCGAGACGCGCGAGCAACTCACGGCGCTGCGCGACATGCAGTGCGAGGAGGCTCAGGGATATTTGATCAGCCGGCCGGTGCCGCTGGAGACCCTGGCGCAATGGATGGGAGAGGGGGCCGGCAGCGTTCGCGCCGGCTGACCCTCAGAAGAAACTGCAGGAGCGGTCTCGCCGCTGATCGTCCTTCTTGAGAAATTCGACGGGCCGCTCGGGCATGCGGATCCCGCTATCGTCGCTGCCCGCGCATGGTGTGTCTGAGGACTCCGGCTCGACACTCGAACGTGACATCGCGTCTGTGCCGATCGCCCGCACCGAGATGAACGTGGAATCGCGGATCACGGCAATGCGGCTCGTCAGGCCGGCGTTCTCGAACTGGGTCTGCGGCGGAGTAAGAATGGCGCCGTTGGGATAATCGACGAATGTGATGAGATAGTTGCCTCCGTCGTTGCCATCGACGATGGTCCCGCCCGCCCGCAGCGACTTGTCGCTGCCGGCTTCGGCGTTCTCGAAGGCCTGCCACCAGGTCGCGCTATCACCGCTCACGAGCGAGCCGCTGGTAATGATGGGCGTCGCGTTCGATGCGGTCGTGCCGTCGTAGCCCTTGACGTCCGCCTGTGCCGCGACCGTGATCGCCCGAGGCGTGATTGTTCCAGACGCGGTTACATAGCTCACGGAATAGTTGTTACCGCCGTTGCCATCGTCGAGTACCAGGAGGATCGGTGTAAGGGTGCTCGCGCCCGCGTGGCGCGTGTCGAATACCTGACCCGCGGCGGCGTTGTCGTCGCCTTGCAGACCGACGATCGTGGGCGTGGCCGCGCTGAGCATCGTCCCGTCGTACTCGCGGTTGTCCGGCGTCGCGGTGACCACCAGCGGTGCCGGTGTGATATCGGCGGTCAGCGTGGTCAGCCCGACCAGAATATAGTTGCCGGCGTCGGCGCCTGAGAGTCCAAAGCCGCTGACCGTCACGGTCTTGCCGATGCCGACGTTCGCGTCGGCGAACGAGCCGGTGCCGGTGCCCAGCGTGATGTCGTCATTGCCCAGGACCCCCGATAACACGCCTTGGCTGATCGTCGCGGCGTTGGTGGCGTCGTACACTTTGTTCTGTGCGGCTACGCCGGAGAGCGTCAACGTCGCGGGCGTGATGCTCGCCTCGAGGTCGGCCGGCGCTTCGAGCACGTAATTGCCGGCGTCCGTTCCCGTCAAGGCATAACCGCTGAGCGTGACGACTTTGTCGACGCCGACGTTCTTGTCGATGAACTCGCCGGTGCCGGCAGTGAATTGCACCGAGTCGCTGCCGAGCACGCCGCTCAGTGAGCCGCCGGAGAGCGTTGCGGCTGTGGTCGTGTCGTACACCTTGTTCGCCGCCGTCAAGCCAGCCAACGTGAGTGTGGCGGGTGTGATGTCCGCGGCCAGTCCGGTGGGTTGAGTCAAAACATAGTTGCTGGCATCCGCACCGGCGAGCGAGTAACCGAACACTGTCACGGCGATATCGTTGCCGACGTTCTTGTCCGCAAACAGAGCGCTCGGCGTGCCGCTCAGTGCGACCACGTCGGTGCCGAGCACACCGGACATCGTCGCTGTGCCCGACAGGGTCGCCGTCACGCCTGCATCGTAGACCTTGTCGTCGGCGATCACGCCGGCCACCGTGATCGATGCGGGAGTGATGTTGGCAGTGAGACCGGTGGGTTGAATGAGCTCGTAGTTCCGGGCATCCACGCCGCCGAGCTCGAAGCCGGTCGTAGTGACTGCTTTGCCGGTACCGACGTTTTTATCCGCGAAGTTGCCGGCGCCGGGGCCTGCTGTCACGTTGTCGCTGAGGAGCACGCCGGTCAATGTGCCACCGGACAGCGTGGCAGTCGTGGTCGCGTCATACACTTTGTCCTGTGCGGTGACACCGACCATCGTCAGTTGCGCTCGAGTGATGCTGGCCGCGAGCCCGGTGGGCTGATTCAGCGTGTAGTTGCCGGCGTCGGAGCCGCTGAGCGTGAAGCCGGTCACCGTGACCGCCTTGCCGTTGCCGACGTTCTTGTCGGCGAACGCGCCGATCGCGCTACCACCGAGCACGACGTTGTCATTGCCGATCACCGCGTCGAGGAAGGCGCCGCCGGTCGTGAGCGAGGCTGAGGTCGTCGCGTCATAGACCTTGTCGTTGGCGACCACGCCACGCACGTCGATGGCTCGGGGCGTGATGCTGGCCGTGGTCGTCTCGGTGGGACTCAGAATGTAGTTGTGAGCATCGGAGCCGCTCAGCGTGAAGCCGGTGATGGTCACGGTCTTGTTGGTACCGACATTCTTGTCGTCGAACAAGCCTACCGCGGCGGTCGCCACCAATTGCACGTTTTCGGCACCAGGCAGCAGCCCGGCGAGCGTCGAGCCGCTGGTGTTGAGCGTGGCGGTGCGTGTGCCGTCATAGATTTTATCGGCGGCGGTGGTGCCGCTCACCGACGTGCCGTTGGTGCCGAGCACGAACGGACTGATGTATGCCGCCAGCCCTTGCGGCTGTATCAGATTGTAGTTGCCTGCATCGGCACCGGAGATGGTGTAGCCGCTGGCCGTCACGGGCTTGCCGTTGCCTACATCGGGTGTGGCGAACAACCCGACCGCACCGGCAGTCGACAGTTGCACGTGATCGCTGTCGAGAATGCCCGACAGAACCGCGTGCGTATTGTCGAGCGTCGCGTTGCGAGTCGTGTCAAATACTTTATCCAGCGCAACGACGCCGAGCACCGGCAGGTCGCGCGGTGTGATATCGACCGTCAGGCCGGTCGGCTGCAGCAGCGTGTAGTTGGCAGCGTCCGCGCCGCCGATGGTGAAGCCGCTCACGGTGACCGCCTTCGCGGTGCCCACGTTCTTGTCAGCGAGCCTGCCGGTTGCGCTGGTGCTCACCAGTGAGACCGCGTCGCTCAGTAACACGCCGGAGAGCTGCGAGCCTGACGTGTTGAGGGCAACCGAAGTCGTGGCGTCGTACACGCGACCGTTGGCGGTGGTGCCGACGATGGCGAGCTGCGCGGGTGTGATCGTCGCAGTCAGTCCGACTGGCTCGACCAGCGTGTAGTTGCGAGCATCGACGCCCTGCAGTGTGGAACCTGTCACCGTTACGGGTTTGTGGGTGCCGGCATTCTTGTTGTTGAACACGGCACTGCCGAGCACCAGCGACAGGTCGTCTCCGCTCACCGCATTGTTCAGCGTGCCGCCGGAGACAGTGGCTGCGACGGTGGCATCGTAAACTTTGTCATGTGCCACGGCGCTCACGATCGACACGGTGCGCGGCGTGATGTTGGCGGTGAGGCCGGTCGGCGTCACGAACGTATAGTTGCCGGCCTGCGCACCGCTCAATGTGAGATTGCTGGCGGTGACGGTCTTGCCGATGCCGACGTTCTTGTCGGAGAACAGCAGCGTCGGCGCCGACAGGCTGACGCTGTCGGCGCCGATCACACCGACCAGTGGACCGACGGTACCGGTGGCAGCGAGCAGTCCGTCATAGACCTTGTGGTTGACGACGATCGAGGCGGTCAGCGCTTTGGGCGTGATCGTGCCCGAGGCGCCCAGCAGGGTGACGGCGTAGTTGCTGCCGTTGTTGTGGTCGCTGAGCACGTAGCCCGTGACGTTCAGCGTGCGACTGCCGGCGTTTCTGGAATCGAAGGTCTGCACCAGACCGGTCAAGGTATCGTCGAACGCCAGGGTGCCCGCCGTCAGCAGCGGTACGACAGTCGAGCTCACGTTGCCATCGTAGACTTTGGTATCGCTCCGGGCGGAAATCGTGATGGGTCGCGGCGTGATGGTCAGCAGCGCGACGTTGCTGACCGCGGCGCTGCCGCCGTAGTTCCCCGCGGCGGGGCCGGTCGGCGCATTCAATACCGCTGCGGTGATTCGATAGGTGCCGACGTTTTCGCCGACCTCGCGGGTCAGTCCACCGACCGTGGCACTGACACGCGCGCGATCGTCGATGGCGACCACCGTGTCCCAGGTCGTCACGCTTCGATTCACCGGCTGCAACGTCACCGGGATGCTCGACAGATCCGGATCGGTATTGCCATAGACCTTGGTTTGATCGGCCAGCGTGGCGGTGAGCGGCGCCGGAGTGATGATGAGCGTCGGCGCGCCGCTGAGGGTCGGCGCGAGGTAGTTGCCGGCGGCGCTGCCTGTGAGCGCATTGAATGTGACATTGGTGATCGTGCGCGTGCCGACGTCTTCGCCGGCCACACGATCGATGTTCGCAACGGTGACGGCGACAGCTGCGGCGTCGTTCACCGTTACCGCGCCGTTCCAGGTGCCGACCGAACGATTGACGTAGTTCAGTGTCGGCGTGATTGCCGCGAGCGCCGGGTCGTCGTTGCCATAGACCTTGGTTTGGTCCGGCAGCACGGCGGTGGATGCGCGTGGTGTGATGGTCAGAACTGGTGTGCCAGCCAGGGTCGGTGCTTGATAGTTTCCTGCGTGGTCGCCAGTCAGTGCCGCGAAAGTGGCGCTGAGAACGTTGCGCGTTCCGACATTCTCACCGGTGTCGCGGCTCAATGCGGTAACCGACGTCTGGACTCGGGTCCTGTCGTCGATGGTCGTGAGACCGTTCCATGTCGTCACCGCGCGATTGACTGCCGCCAGCGTCACCGTCATTCCGGCGAGCGCCGGATCGTCATCGCCATAGGTCTTGTTCTGATTCGCCAGCGTCGCCGTCAGCGGCGCGGCGGTGATGGTCAACGTCGGTGTGCCGCTGAGCGTGGGCTGCGCGTAGTTGGTCGAGCGGCTTCCGGTCAGCGCCGTGAAAGTTGCCGCTGTGATATTTCGCGTGCCGACATCTTCGCCCGCCTGGCGCGTGAGCGACGCGACGGTGGTTGTCACTGCGCCGGTGTCGTTCACCGCGACTGCGCCATCCCACGTCGAGACACTGCGATTGACCACGTTGAGTGCGGGGACGATTCCGGCGAGCGCCGGGTCGTCGTTGCCGTACACCTTGGTTTGGTTGGCGAGCGTCGCAAGCAGCGCGCGCTGTGATCCGCAGCGTCGGTATGCCGCTCAATGTGGGCGCGAGATAATTGGCTGCGGAACTTCCGGTCAGCGCGGTGAAGGTGGCGCCCGTAACGTTGTAGGTGCCGACGGTTTCGCCACTCGCGCGATTCAGATCGCTCAGCGTCGTCGCGACTCTCGCACGGTCGTCGACGGCGACAGCGCCGTTCCAGGTCACGACGCTCCGGTTCACCGCGTTGAGCGTCGGCACGATGCCGCTCAACAAAGGATCGTCGTCGCCGTAGACCTTGGTCTGATTGGCGAGTGTGGCGGTGAGCGCGCGCTGCGTGATGGTCAGCGTCGGCGTGCCGGTGAACGTCGCGACGTTGCTGTAGTTGTGCGCCTGGCTGCCGCTCGGTGTCGACAGCGTCGCTGCCGTGATCGAGTGGGTGCCGACGTTCTCGCCGGCAGTGCGGGTGATTCCCGTGACAGACGCAGTCACGTTACCAGTATCGTTGATGGCGACCGGCGCATCCCAGGTCGTCACGGTTCGATTCACTGGCGCGAGCGTGACCAGGATGCCGCTCAACAAGGGATCGTCGTCACCATAGATCTTGGTCTGATTGGCGATGGAACCGGAGAGTGGCGCAGGCGTGATCGTCAACGTCGGCGTGCCGGAGAGTGTCGGCGCGCTGTAGTTCGCTGCCTTGCTGCCGGTCAGTGGGTTGAACGTCGCGGCCGTGACGTTGCGCGTGCCGACATCCTCGCCCGCGACGCGATCGAGATTGGCCAGAGTCGTCGCGACCGCGCCAGTATCGTTGACGGTGACTGCGCCGTTCCAGGTTGCGAACGTGGCGTTCACGACGTTGAGTATGGGGACGATGGAGGCCAGCGTCGGATCGTCCGCGCCATAGACCTTGGTCTGATTCGCCAGCGTTGCAGTGAGCGGGCGCGGCGTGATGGTTAGCGAGGGCGTGCCGGACAGCGTCGGCGCGCTGTAGTTGCCGGCTCGGGTGCCGGTCAAGGCGTTGAAGGTCGCGCTCGTGATGTTTCGAGTGCCGACATCTTCACCGACGGCGCGCGTGAGGCTTGCGAGGGTCACTGCGACATTGGCGGAGTCGTTGACGGCGACGTTGCCGTTCCAGCTGACCACCGTGCGGTTGATCAGGCCGTTCAGTGTGGGCGTGATACTGGCCAAAGTCGGATCGGCGTTGCCGTAGACCTTCGTTTGATTGGTCAGCGTGGCCGTCAGCGGCGCGGCGGTGATGGTTAGCGTCGGTGTGCCGCTCAGCGTCGGCGCGCTGTAATTGGCGGCTCGGGTGCCGGTCAACGCGGTGAACGTGGCGGCCGTTACGTTGCGAGTGCCGACGTCCTCGCCGGCCTGGCGGGTGAGCGAGGCGAGGGTGGTGGAGACGTTGCCAGTGTCGTTGACGGTGATTGTGCCGTCCCACGTGACGACGCCGCGATTCACGATGTTCAAGCTCGGTACGATGCCGGCCAGGGCCGGATCGTCGGCGCCATAGAGTTTGGTCTGGTTGGCGAGCGTTGCGAGCAGCGCGCGAGCGGTGATGGTGAGCGTTGGCGTGCCGCTCAATGTCGGCGCCAGGTAGTTGCCGGCCGAGCTGCCGGTGAGCGCGTTGAATGTTGCCGCGGTGATGTTGTACGTGCCGACGTTTTCGCCCGCCGCGCGATTCAGATCGCTCAGCGTCGTGGCGACGCTGGCGGTGTCGTTCACGGTCACCGCGCCGTTCCACGTCGTGACGCTGCGATTCACCGCGTTGAGCGTCGGCACGATGCCACTGAGCAGCGGGTCGTCATTGCCGTAGACCTTCGTTTGATTCGCGACTGTCGCCGTGAGCGCGCGCTGCGAGATGGTCAGCGTCGGCGTGCCGGTGAACGTCGCCGAGCTGCTGTAGTTGGACGCGCGGCTGCCCGTGGGCGTCGAGAGCGTTGCGCCGGTGATGTTGTAGCTGCCGACGTTCTCGCCCGCGATACGCGTGAGCCCGGTGACGGTGGCAGTGACATTGCCGGTATCGTTGATGGTGGTCGAGCCGTACCAGCTGGTGACGGTGCGATTCACGGCATCGAGTGTCACTACGATGCTGGACAGTAGCGGGTCATCATTGCCGTAGGTCTTGGTCTGATTCGCGATGCTGCCGATCAGCGGCGCCCGGGTGATGGTCAGCGTGGGCGTGCCCGTCAATGTGGGACCGGAGTAGTTGCTCGCGCGGCTGCCGGTCAGCGCATTGAATGTGGCGGCGGTGATGTTGTACGTGCCGACATCTTCATTCGCGGCGCGTGTGAGGCCGGCAAGTGTGACACTCACGTTCGCGGTGTCGTTGACTGTGACGTTGCCATTCCAGGTCGAGAATGTGCCGTTGACCACGTTCGCGAGCACCGGCGTGATGCCGGACAGTGACGGATCGTTCTGCCCGTAGACCTTGGTCTGATCCGCGAGGGTGGCGGTGAGTGGCCGCGCTGTGATGGTCAAGGTCGGGGTGCCGGACAGCGTTGGCGCGCTGTAGTTGCCGGCGGCTGTCCCTGTGAGCGCATTGAATGTCGCCGCGGTGATATTGCGAGTGCCGACATCTTCACCGACGGTGCGTGTGAGGCTTGCGAGGGTCACTATGACGTTGGCGCTGTCGTTGACGGCAACGTTGCCGTTCCAGCTGACCACCGTACGGTTGACCAGGCCATTCAGCGTGGGCGTGATGCCGGCCAAGGCCGGATCGGCGTTGCCGTACACCTTCGCTTGGTTGGCAATGCTTGCGGTCAGCGGCGCGGCGGTGATGGTCAGCGTCGGTGTGCCGTTGAGCGTCGGCGTGGCGTAGTTGCCGGCTCGACTGCCGGTCAACGCAGTGAACGTCGCAGCGGTGATGTTACGAGTGCCGACGTCCTCGCCGGCCTGGCGAGTGAGCGAGGCGAGGGTGGTAGAGACGTTGCCAGTGTCGTTGACGGCGATTGTGCCGTCCCACGTGACGACGCCGCGATTCACGATGTTCAAGCTCGGTACGATGCTGGCCAGGGTTGGATCATCGGCGCCATAGACTTTGGTCTGGTTGGCAAGCGTTGCGAGCAGCGCGCGGGCGGTGATGGTCAGCGTCGGCGTGCCGCTGAGCGTTGGCGCGAGATAGTTGCCGGCGGCGCTGCCGGTGAGCGCGGTGAAGGTCGCGCCGGTGATGTTGTAGCTGCCAACATTCTCGCCAGCGGCGCGATTGAGATCGCTGAGCGTGGTCGAGACGTTCGCCGAATCGTTGACGGTCACCGCGCCATTCCACGTCGTCACCGAGCGATTCACCACGTTGAGCGTCGGCGCGATGCCGCTCAGCAGAGGATCATCGTTGCCGTAGACCTTCGTTTGATTCGCGACTGTCGCCGTGAGCGCACGCTGCGAGATGGTCAGCGTCGGCGTGCCGGTGAACGTCGCGGTGTTGCTGTAGTTCGACGCGCGGCTGCCCGTGGGTGTCGAGAGCGTTGCGCCGGTGATGTTGTAGCTGCCGACGTTCTCGCCTGCGGCGCGAGTGAGTCCCGTGGCGGTGGCAGTAACGTTGCCCGTATCGTTGATCGCAGTCGAGCCGTACCAGCTCGTGACGGTGCGGTTCACCGCATTGAGCGTGACCGCGATGCCGCTCAGCAACGGATCATCGTTGCCGTACGTCTTGGTCTGATTGGCGATGCTGGCGGTCAGCGGCGCGCGGGTGATGGTCAGCGTGGGCGTGCCCGTCAGTGTCGGGCCGGAGTAGTTGCTCGCGCGGCTGCCGGTTAGCGCGTTGAATGTGGCGGCGGTGATGTTGTATGTGCCGACATCTTCATTCGCCGCGCGAGTCAGGCCAGCAAGCGTGACATTGACGTTCGCAGTATCGTTCAGCGTGACGTTGCCGTTCCAGGTCGAGAATGTGCCGTTGACCACGTTCGCGAGCACCGGCGCAATGCCGGACAACAGCGGATCGTTTTGCCCATAGACCTTGGTCTGATCCGCGATGGTGGCCGTGAGCGGTCGCGTTGTGATGGTCAAAGTCGGTGTGCCGGACAGCGTGGGAGCTTGATAGTTACTGGCGCCACTGCCTGTGAGCGCATTGAACGTCGCCGCGGTGATGTTACGAACGCCCACATCTTCGCCGACCGCGCGAGTGAGCGAACTGAGGGTCACTGCAACGCTCGAGTCGTCGACAGCAACGGCGCCGTTCCATGTCGTGACACTGCGGTTGATCAGGCCATTCAGCGTGGGCGTGATGCCGGCCAGCGCTGGATCGGCATTGCCATACACCTTCGTTTGATTGGCGACGGTGGCCGACAGCGGCGCGGCGCTGATCGTCAGCGTCGGTGTGCCGTTGAGCGTCGGCGCGGTGTAGTTGCCGGCTCGACTGCCGGTCAACGCAGTGAACGTCGCCGCGGTGATGTTACGAGTGCCGACGTCCTCGCCGGCCTGGCGAGTGAGCGAGGCGAGGGTGGTGGAGACGTTGCCGGTGTCGTTGACGTTGATTGTGCCGTCCCACGTGACGACGCTGCGATTCACGATGTTGAGCGAAGGCACGATGCCGGCCAGGGCCGGGTCGTCGGCACCGTACACCTTGGTTTGGTTTGAGACCGTCGCGAGCAGGGTGCGGGCGGTGATGGTCAGTGTCGGCGTGCCGCTGAGCGTTGGCGCGAGATAGTTGCCGGCGGAGCTGCCGGTAAGCGCGGTGAAGGTCGCGCCGGTGATGTTGTAGCTGCCGACATTCTCGCCCGCCGCGCGATCGAGGTCGGTGAGTGTCGTGGCGACGTTGGCTGTGTCGTTCACGGTCACGGCGCCGTTCCATGTCGTGACGCTGCGGTTGACCACGTTGAGCGTCGGCACGATGCCGCTCAGCAGAGGATCATCGTTGCCGTAGACCTTGCTCTGGTTTGCCAGCGTCGCCGTGAGCGCGCGCTGCGAGATGGTCAGCGTGGGCGTGCCCGTGAATGTCGCACTGTTGCTGTAATTGGACGCGCGGCTGCCCGTGGGCGTCGAGAGCGTCGCGCCGGTGATGTTGTAGCTGCCGACGTTCTCACCTGCGGCGCGAGTGAGTCCCGTGACGGTGGCAGTAACGTTGCCCGTATCGTTGATCGCAGTCGAGCCGTACCAGCTCGTGACGGTGCGGTTCACCGCATTGAGCGTGACCGCGATGCCGCTCAGCAACGGATCATCGTTGCCGTACGTCTTGGTCTGATTGGCGATGCTGGCGGTCAGCGGCGCCCGGGTGATGGTCAGCGTGGGCGTGCCCGTCAACGTCGGGGCGGAATAGTTGCCCGCGCGGCTTCCAGTAAGTGAGCCGAACGTCGCGGCGGTGATGTTGTACGTGCCGACGTCCTCGTTTGCCGCCCGAGTGAGGCCCGTGACGGTCGCTGCTACCAGGCCAACGTCGTTGACCGTGACGTTGCCATTCCAGGTCGAGAACGTGCCATTGACCACGTTCGCGAGCACCGGCGCGATGCCGGACAACAGCGGATCGTTCTGGCCGTACACCTTGGTTTGATTCGCGATACTCGCCGTGAGCGCGCGCGGCGTGATGGTCAATATCGGCGTTCCCGTCAGTGTCGGCGCCTGATAGTTGCTCGCGCTCGTGCCGGTGAGCGGATTGAAAGTGGCTGCCGTGATGGCGCGTGTGCCTACGTCTTCACCGGTAGCGCGCGTGAGTGAGCTGAGTGTCACCGCCAGATCGGTATCGTTGACGTTGACGGTGCCATTCCACGTCGTGACCGCGCGATTGACCGCGCCGTTGAGGGTCGGCGTGATGCTGCTCAACGCGGGATCGGCGTTGCCATAGACCTTGCTCTGATTGGCAATTGTGGCGGTGAGCGGCGCGGGGGTGATGGTCAGCGTCGCCGATCCGTTGTATGTCGGCGCAGTATAGTTGCCGCCCGCGGAGCCACTGAGGTTGAAAGTCGCCGCAGTGATGTTGCGCGTTCCAACGTCTTCGCCAGCGGCGCGGGTCAGCGAAGCAACGGTTGCCGTGACCAGACCGGCGTCGTCGATGACTGTGAGATTGCCATTAACGTCGCTGACTGTGCGATTGACGATGAGTCCGCCGACGGTGGCGGCGATGCCGCCGAGCGTCGGATCGTTCGCACCGTAGACCTTGGTTTGATTGGCGATCGTCGCAGTCAGCGGCGCGGGCGTGATGACGAACGGATTGGTCGCGCCGTCGACCGTGATCGTGTAGTTGAGGCCGCTGTTACCGTCATTCGCGGTCAGCGAGCCGATGCCGAAGGCATAGCTGCCTGCGTCCTGGCCATCCGCGCGGCTCATGCTGCCGGTGATCGTGTTGCCATTGACCAGTCCGCCGATGACGGTGAACTGAGTGCCGAGTCCGGCGGGATCGTCCGTGCCATACACCTTGGTCAGACCCGCGTTCGCTTGAATCGTAATGGGCCGTGCAGCGACGGTGAGCTGGCCGAACTGGTAGTAGTACGGCGTGAAGCCCGAGGCCAGCGTGGTCGGTTTGTTGCCGTACGTGATCGCGTAGGTGCCGACGTTGGCGGTCACCGCCGAGCCGGGAGACGTGAGCGCGAACTGACTTACGTCGCCCAACGCCTCGGCGGGCGTGATCGCGTTGTACAAGGTGCCCCAGCCGTTCATCGCCGTAACTTGCGGAGTGAACGTGGCGGTGATGGCCGCCGCGACGATGGCACTGCCATCGTTGCCGTAGGTCTTGCTCACGTTGGTGGTGTTTATATTCAGACCAGGCGCGAGCGCGAAGACGTAACGATTGCCGGCCGGTACCGAGGTCGGCGCCAGCGTGGCGTAGGTCTTGCCCCAGACCGCGGTGTTGCCGCTGATCAGCGGCGTCGAGCCGGAATCCGCGGAGCCGGGCTCGGGCAGATAGATGATCCAGCGGCCGTCGGTGGGCATGAGCGGATTCGCGGTGCCCGACTGATCGAAGAACGTGTTCGACGACAGCACGATGTCGTTGTTGGTGCCGCCGGAGGTCGAGATGGTCTGGCTGTAACCGAACTGGATGCTGCCGCTGACACGCACGGTCAGGCCGCCGCCGGTGTTGTACACGGTGCTGTTCGCGCTCAGCGATCCGCCGGCCGGGGCAATCAGCGAGACCGGATCGGTGAATGTCAGCGAGCCGAGGCTGATGGCACTTGCGCCATCCTCGCGGCCGATGACGACCTGGCTGAAACCGTCGGCGAAGCGGCGCGAGGCGCCGCTGAACATGGTCGATGCGAACTGCAGTACGCCGGTTGCGCCGGTGCCGACTGCGATGGAGCTTGCGATGTCGTACGGCTCGAGCCGTAACAGGTTGGGGCCACTCGCGAGACCCGTGAAGCCAGTCATGCCGTTGGTTCGCAGCGTGATGTTGGCCGTGCCGCGTGCGGTGATGTTTGCAGATGATGTGAACGTACCCGGCGTGTTCACGAAGATATCGCCGTCAGCGGTCATCGCACCGAGCGTCACATTGCCCACGCTGGGATTCACAGTGATCGTGCCCGCGGTGGTATTGCCCGTGATCGGCGAGAGATAGCTGATGCTCCGATTGCCGGTGAGTCGCACGGGGCCGCTCGCGACGATGGAGCCGGCGGTACCGTAAGCAGTGATCGCATTCGCCGTGGTGCTGGCCGTTGTGCCGGTGATGGTGACGCCGCCTGTGCCGCCGGTGATGTTTACTGGCGTGAAGACGGAGGAGGTGCCGAACACGATGGGCACGGACGTGGAGTCGCTCGCGGTGTTGGTGCCGCTGATGGTTACTGAACCGGCCGCGGTAGAGCCGAGATTGATTGCGCCCGGGCCCGTCATCGAGATCGCATTGTTCGCGCCCGACACCGTGTGAGTCTGGCTGCCGGTGATCGTCAGGTTGCCGCCGGCAGTCATGCCGAGTGTGTTTCCGGTCGTGGTGAGAAACTGCACGCCGATGCCGCCGAGCGCACTCGCCGTGCCCGTCACCGTGATATCGCCGGTGCTCGTCAGCGTGCTGTTGAGTACATAGGTCGCGGCACCGACAGTGGAGAGGCCTGACAGCGTCGTCCCGCCGGTGCCGCTCGTCAGCGTGGATGTTTCGATGTCCACGCCCCATTGCCCGTTCGTGCCCGCATTGCCGTTGAGTGTGATGCCGCCCGCGCCACTGGTGGTCAGCGTTGCCTGACGAGTGAGCAGGGCGCCGCTGGTATTGGTGCCGCCGCCGGCACCCGTCATCGTGATATTGCCGCCGCCTGCGTCGAAGGTACGGCCGCCGATGAATATGCCGGTCTGTCCGACGGTGGTGCTGATGGCTGCACCGCCCGCGGTCGGGCCGCCATAGAAGGTGATGTCGCCGCCTCGCGTGGTCACGTCGGCGTTCAAGGAGAACTGGATTCTACCGGCCGCGGCACCGCCGGCCCGACTGTTGACGACCAGGTTCAAGGGGCCGGCGCCGACGTTGGCGGTGATCGGGTTCTGGTCGATGATGTCGCCGTTGCCGCGGAGGGTGAGCGTAGACGTTCCGGTAGCTGTCTTCGTGATCGCCGCCGGCGTGAGCGTACTGTCGGAGAACAGTGTGAGATCGCCGGCGCCGGACATCGTAATCGCACCGGTCGTGAGCGTAGTGCCGGCGGTAAGCGTGGTCGCGCCGGTGTCGCCGTCGTTGAATGTTCCCGTGGTCAGCGTCGTGCCGGCAGTGAAGTTGCTCACGCCGCTGCCGGCAATGGAAACATTGCCGATGGTCGCCGTCGTACCGGCGGTCACGGTCACATCGCCCGTGCCGGCCTTGGTCATGTCTCCTGTGTTGAGACTGCCCGTTGCCGTGACGGTGAGCGGGCTGCCGGCGGTGAGTGCGCCCGTAGAGACATTTCCCGCGCCGGCTCGCACGACGAGAGCGCCACCATTGGTGGAGAGCGCGCCTGTGGAAGTGACATTGCCCGCGGTCGCCTGAACTGTCAGCGGTCCGCTGTTCTGAGCGAAGCTGGTCAACGTGACATCGCCGGTGGTGGCGGTGACGTTGCTGGCACCGCCAGCAGACTGAGTGATCGGGCCGCGGAAGTTGATGGCCTTGTTGCCGTTGATCGAGATCACGCCGCCCGAGGTGATCGAGTTGGTGGTTGCGAATGTATCCAGCGAGAGCGTCGCTGCCGTCGCCGCAGTGCCGGTGATCGCCACACCGCCCGTGCCTGCAGTGATGGCGACCGCGGTCGATTCGGTGCTCGAGCCGAACGCGATGGCGGATTTGCTGGAGAAGGTGTTGGTGGAACCGCCGGTGCCGGCGAGTGTGACCTGGCCCGTACTGCCAGCGGTGATTGCCACCGCGCCGGTGCCCACGATCAAGATACCTTGCGAGCTCGTCGCGCCGCCGCTCGAGTTGCCAGTCAATGTGACATTCGCGCCGGCGAAGGTGTCCGCGGCGGTCGAGGTGCGATAGATGCCGTTGCTCGTCGTCGAAGTGCCGGTAATGGCGAGGTCGCCGGTGGTGTTGAGCGAATGCGCGCCCGCGACGAACGCGACGCCGGTCGCGCTCGATGCCGTGCCGGTGATCGAAATGCCTCCGGTCCCGGCCGTCACCGTGATGGTGCCGATGCTGACGCCGCGAGCGGTACCCGCTGTCGAACCGCGCAAACGAACGGCGCCGCTACCGCTCGTGAGCAACTGGGCGCCGTCGGTGGTGTTTATGCCGTTGCCGCTGGCCAGGCCGCGTCCGGTGAAGTCGATCGTGCCGCCACCAGCATTGAGCGTGACCACGCCGATCTCGACGCCATAGTTGGTCGAGGCTCCTATGGCATCGCCACCCACGGTCGAGCCGCCGTAGCCGATGATGTCTCCGCCGCGCGTGGTGATCGCTGCGTTGACGAAGATCAAACCGCTCGCTGCATTCTGCGCGCGGCTATTGAGAATGACATTGAGCGGGCCCGCGCCAGCCGCGGCTTGAATCGCTGAAGACACAGTGACCGCATCGTCCGAGGTGATGCGCAATGTCGATGCGCCGGTTCCTGCAACAGTCTTGGTTACGGCAGCAGGGGTCAGCGCGCTGGCTGAGCGCAGCGACAGATCGCCGCTGCCGCCGAGCGTAATAGCGCCAGTCGCGAGTGTCGTGGCTGCTGTGATCGAGCTTGCGGTGTCGCCTGTGAGATTGACGGTGCCGACCGAGATGGAACTCGACGACGTCGCGGTCAGCGAGCCGCCCGAGCTGACGTTGCCTGCGGTAATGGTGCCGCTGCCGGCACGGACCGTAAGATCGCCCGCCGCGGACATCACACCCGTCAGATTCACAAAGCCGGCGGGTGCATCCAGCGTGAGCGCGCCACCGTTCTGCGCGACGCTCGTGATCAGGATGTTGCCGCCGCTCGACGCAATGGTGCTCGGGCCGCCGGCGCTCTGTGTGATCGCACCTCGGAAGTAGACGGCTTTGTTACCGCTGATGTTGATCGGTCCAGCGGAAGTGATCGAATTGGTGCTGCCCCACGTGTCGAGAGAGTGCGTGGCTACGTCCGCGGCGGTGCCGGTGATCTGCACGCCGCCGGTGCCGGCCGTGATCGCCACGGGTGTCAGTATGCCGCTCTCGCCAAAAGCAATGGCGGCCTTGCTCGAGAGGCTATTGACCGCGCCGCCCGAGCCAAGCAGCGTAACCTTGCCGGCACTGCCAGCGGTGATCGCCACGGCGCCGGCGCCATCGAACATCAGGCCCTGCTGGCTGGTGGTGGCGCCGGTCGAGTTGCCGGTGAATGTGACATTGGCACCGGAGAAGGTGCTGGTGCCCGTCGCGTTACGCCACAGGCCGTTGTTCGATACCGACGTTCCGGTGACGGTGAGGTCGCCCGTCGTGGTGATACTGTGCGTGCCCGAGATAAACGCGACGGCGGCGTTGCCGTTGGATGAACCGGTGATGGAGATACCGCCCGTGCCCGCCGTTATCGTCGCGGTGCCGATGCTTATGCCGCGGCCTGCGGCGGCAGCGGTTCCCTGCAAGCGGACGGCGCCGCTGCCGCTGGTCAGCAGCTGCGCGCCGTCGGAGGAATTCATCGCGTTCGCGTTGACGGTAGTGCGCGCGTTGAAGTCGATATTGCCACCGCCGGCATCGAGCGTTACGGCGGCAATCGAAACTGCGTAAGAGCTCGACGCGATGGCATCGCCACCGACGGTCGACCCGCCATAGCCGGTGATGTTGCCTCCGCGAGTCGTGATGGCGGCGTTCACGTTGATGACGCCAGCCGGGGCGTCGCTCGCGCGGCTGTTCAGTACGACATTCAACGCACCGGCACCCGACGCCGCGCTGATGGCGCTGCCGACAATGACATTGCCGTCGGAACTCACGCGAAGCGTGGAAGGTCCCGCCGCGGTAGCTTGCTTCGTGACCGCGGCGGTGGTGATCGCGTTGACGGATCGCAACGTGATATCGCCGCTGCCGGCCGTCGTGATCGCGCCCGTTGTGAGATCCGTGGCGGCATTGAGATTGATGATGCCGTTGCCGGTCTGCGTGATGGCATTCGTCGTGATGCTGCTCGTCGACGTGCCGGTGAGGTCGCCGCCGGCGCTCAACGCCAGCACACCAATAGTGCCGCCGATGGCATTCAGCGTCAGGGCGCCGGCCGCGCTCATGGGGCCATCTACGTTGGTAATGCTGCCGCCGTTGGCGGTTACCGTGAGCGCACCTGCATTTTGCGCGGTGGTGCCGAGGACGACAGTGCCTCCTGCCGTGATCGCGCTGGCGCCGCCGTCGGTTTGCGTGATCGAACCGCGGAAATAGAAGCCGCGATTGGTGGTGATGTTGATCGGGCCGGCCGAGACCATCGTCGCCGTGTTGCCCCAGGTGTCGAAGGCGTTGGTGCCGGCGGCACCGTTGCTCGTGGCGTTGATGGTGATGCCGTTGGCTCCGGCATTGATGTTCATGGCCGACGAGTTGCCCGACTGGCCGAGACGCGTGGAATTCAATCCGCCGGTGGAAGTGAGCGAGACGCCCGCGCCGGTGACGTTCAACTGGTTCGAGCCGTTGAACCAGATGCCGGCGGAGACGCCGGCGGAGGCGGTGGTCGAGCCGGTGAAACTCACATTGCCGGTCGCGGTGATGGCCGTGGTCACCGCGCCGCCGGAATCTCGCCCGATGCCATTGCCGGTGACCGAGCTGCCGATGAATGCGATGTCGCCGGCGCTGGAATAGGTACCGCTCAGGATGGCGATGCCGTGAGTGGCGTTGCTGCTGCCCGTGAGCAGCAGGCCGCCGGTGCCGGAGGTGATGGTCACGGCGGCGCCGAAGCCGACGCCGTACCCGGAGGCGCTGTTCGTGCCCGTCAACGTCACTTTGCCGGCACCGCTGGTGCGGACGATGGCGTTGGCTGCGACGCTGACGCCCGCGCCTGAACCCGCGGTCGAACCGAACAAGGAAATGTTGCCGCCACCCGCTTCGATGGTCGTTGCAACGCTGATGCCGGTCGTGGGGCCGATGGCGTAACCGCCGGCCGTCGAGCCGCCATACGCGGTGACATCGCCGCCCAGTGTCGTGACCGAGCCGTTCAGCGTGATGGTGCCGGATGCTGCGTCGTGGGCGCGACTGTTCAGAACGACATTGAGCGGAGCGGCACCGGCCAGCGCGGTGATGGCGCCGGTCGTGATGTTTGTATCGGAAGAGATGTTCAACAGCGAGGCTGTCGACGCCGCCGCGGGCTTGGTCAACGAGCCGAGCGTGAAGTCACTGAGAGTGACAATGTTTACATTCCCCGAAGCGGTGACGCCTGCCAGCCGCGAGGCGTACGCGCGGTTGCCTGTGGCGGCGAGAGTGCTGGTCGTCGTAATGGTGCCGCCGAAGCCGAACGCACCGTCGCCGCTGATGACGATGGGCCCGGCCGAGGTCATCGTCGAACCGGTGCCGTAGGTGTCGATGATGTATTGCGTGCTCGCGCTCGAGGCAGTGCCGGTGATGGCGATGCCGCCGGTGCCGGCCGTCAGGTTGACCACGGTCGCGGTGGTAATGTTCTGTCCGAATTCGATTGCCGCATAGCTGCGATCCGCGGTCCAACGGCCAGTGCCGCCGCGTCCGAGCACACTGACCTTGCCCGCACCGCCGGTGGTGATGTTGACCGCAGTGGTGGCGGTGGTGTCGAACAGCAGACCTTGCGCGACATTCGGGCCGTTGCCCGCACCCTCGATCGTGATGTTGCCGCCGGTCGACGTGATATTCGTCGGCGTGGTCGATGAAGCGGGGCGATAGAACGCCACGTCCGTGCCAAGGTTCTCGCCTTTGATATAGATATTGCCGGTGCCGCTGGTGACGGTCACGCCGGTCATGTATGTGCCGATGGCACCACCGGCCGCAGCGGCGTTGTTGTTGGTGCCGATCAGCGTGATTGCGCCCGCGGCGCTGGTGACTTCCGCGCCGGTGTTGAGGAACAGCCCGACGGAGTTGTTGCTGCTGTTGATGCCCGTGGCGGAGATGGTGCCGGTGCCCGTGGTCTGCAGCTTCGAGCCGGACATCAGCGACAGGGCGCCGCCGGTCGCGCTGGTCGAGGTCATCGAAATGTTGCCGGCGCCGGCGTTCACGACGCCCGAAATCTGCGTCGGACCGATGAGGCTCAGGTTGATGTTGCCGCCACCCGAACTGATGCCGGCCAGCATGTTGACCTGACCGCCGGTGGACGCGGTGTTTGTAATCGTCACCGCGCCGTTGCCGGTGCTGATGGCGTACGGGTTGTTGATCGCGCGCTGTGCGTTGATGACGACGTCGCCGCTCGTGGTGGCGAACGTCACGCCGCCGGTGTTGTTGAGCGAGTAACTCGACAACGTCGTGCCGGTATGGTTGATTTCGATGCCGGTGCCGGCGGAGACGCTGCCCGGGGAATTCAGCTCCAGACCCGCGCCGGAATTGCCGCCGTCGCTGTTGAATGTGATCTTGCCACCGGTCGTGACATTGAAGGTGCCGGTGCTGATATGAGTCGGAATGATGGCCGCCGAGCCGGCGCGGCCGTTGATCGTGATGTTGCCGCTGGTCGACGTGATGGCCGCGGTGCCGGCGGCGGTGGTGCGATAGAAGCCGGTATTGATGTCGCTCACGCCGGTCATCGTGATGGCACCGGTTGTGGTCGATACCGTCGACGGGGACATATTCAGGCCCGCGAATGCGCCGCGCGCCTCGCCGTAAATATCGATCGCGCCTTGCTCCGCCGTGACTGATGTGCCGTCGACGAGCCACAGACCAAAGCCCGTCCCGCCGCTCGGTATTTCGCCTCGCAACGTAATGGTGCCAGTGCCGTTGGTGTAGATCTTCGCACTGGTTTGAATATCGACCGCAGTAACGCCGCCGACGGACTTGCCCCAGACATTGATGTTGCCGCCGCCGGTGGACGAGCGGGCATCCAGAATCCTGTTGGCGAACAAGCGAAACGCTTGCGCGCCGTTGTTGTAGGCATAGCTGCCCGCGGCATTGCCGCCGCCGGCCGTGAAATCGCCACCGTTCGTGAGGACGTTGCCGTCGAGCCAGATGCCGCCCAGCGCGGTGCCGGTGGTCGCCGCGTCAGCGGCACGCGCGCGCATGACCACGTTGAGCTTGCCGACCGTCGACGAAATTGCATTACCGGAGTTGAGGAAAATATGCCGGTTGGCGAGCAGCGTGAGCGTCGCGTCGCCGCCGGCGCTCTTGGTGATCGGCGCGTTGATGTTGATGTCGCCGAGGCTGGCGCCGGCACTCGCGGTCGTGATCGTGACGCTGGTGCCGGCATTCAGCGACGTATTGATCTGCGTGTTGAGAATGTTCGCGGTGGTGCCGGTTGGCGTGAAGATGTTCGGGTTGCCGCCGTCGAACGTGCCGCTGCTGGTCGCCGAAGTGCTCACATTGACGTTGGTTGGATCGAGCAGCCATTCGCCGGCGCTACCGAGCGGCGCGGACGCATCGACCAGGCCCACCGCCTGCAAGTTGTTCTTGCTGGAGGTTTCAACGCGGCCGCCGTTGCCCGCGAGCGCGCCACCGCGCGAGGCGATGGAGCCGGCGAAGTTTGTATATTCATCCGACCACAGCACGACTGTGCCGCCGTCGCCGTGTTGTGTGGCGCTGGCATCGATGCGCGCGGTCTGATCCATCACGACTGCGTCGGCGTTGTACTCGGGGCCGGCGCCTTGCCAATTGCCGCCGATCAACACGGTGCCGCCGCCATTGGTGCCGGAAGCATCCAGCAGTGCATCCTTTACCAATGCGACCTTCTTGCCGAGTGCGGTGATGTCGCCGCCCGAACCGGCCGCGCCAGTGTTCGAAGTATCAACGGTGCCGCCGATGTAGGCCGTACCGCCGGCGCCAGCACCCAGGAAGATCTTGCCATCGCGCTCTTCGATGCCACGAGCCTGTAGCACGCCGTCGGTGTTGAGGAGCGAGTCGAGCACCGAGTCGGCGGTGCCCGCTTGTAGTGAGATCGAACCGCCGTCGGCGGCGATGCGGCCGTGATTGACGATGCTGGCGTTCAGCACGGCTTCGTCGACGTTCGCGGTCATCAAACCATTGGCGAACACGCTGACGGTGACCGTGTTGCCGGCGGCGAGCGTGGTGTTGCCGTCCGGCGTAGTGATATTGCCGGTGTTGGTGATCGACGGTGCCACCAGCACGACGCTGCCCGCCGTGAGCGAGCCTTCGTTGAGAATGGACGCCGCACGGCCGTTGTTACGCAGCGTGTAATTCCCAGCGATGAAGTCTGCATCGCTCAGATCGAGCGTGGAGGCGAGCAGGCCGCCGGTATTGACCTGCGCGTTCTTACCGAAAATCACACCGTGCGGATTGAGCAGGAACACTTTGCCGTTGGCGTCCAGCGCGCCGAGAATTCGCGACGGGTCCGAGCCCAGCACGCGGTTCAATGCGATGCTGTTCGCATCGGGCTGAACGAAAGTCACGCGGCCTTCGGCGCCGACATTGAAGGTTTCCCATTCGATGCCGAGCTTGGCAGTGTTCTGTAACACCGTCAGCGAATTGCCTGATTGAGAGATGTTGCCGCTGCCGGCCGTGACCGTGCCCGCAGTGGGCAGTTCCGCGGCGAGGGCGCTACCGCATGCAAGTTTTATTGCCAGCGCGAGTACGCTCAGCCTTGCAAGGCGTGCGGGTGGATTGAGGCGATGGGTTGGGTGTCTTGTGTGTCCGGGCATGGCGTCAGCAACGCTAGAACGAGCATCCCGTCCCGGACAGATGCCGAACGGGTGTGACATGCGACATCGGGGCGTCAGCGGCCGTGACCTGAGTCACGGCCGGCGCGCCTCGTTCACTTACTAAGCGACAGCTTGATCCGACAGTGATTCGCGATCGCGCGCGCCACGCCGTGCCAGCAGGTCCTCGAACCGGTCGAGCGAGGCCAGGTGATGATGCACGAGTGCCAGCCAACCCTTGTGATGCCACTCGACGACGCTGGCCGCATCGAGCGCACGGAACTTGTTTACATCCACGATGCGGAAGCCGTCGACGGCGAACTTGCGTCCGTTGGGAAGCGTGGCATCGGCGCGGCGGTCGATGAGCAGATTCTGCGTTTGCAGTGCCTGGCAGAAGGCCTGTGTCACGTCGGCCTCGGCGCGATAGGCGTCGCAGAACTGCAGGGCCTGCCGGGTCACATCCGTCGGCTCGCCGCTCTCGAACAGTGGCTGGCCCTCATCTCCGTCGCGCACGATGCGTTCGGAGGCGGCGTCGATGCCGAGCGCGACGCCGTCGCGATGCTCGATGAAGCCGAACGGATAGCGCCGGACGTACGCGGGTATATAGACACCCTCGATCCATCGACCGTTCTTGACGAACAGATTGTTGGCATCCAGCCCGAGCAGCGCGATTGGGTTGATGGTGTCGCCCGCGGCGCTGAACAGGATGGGAAAGCAGCGGGCCGCCGCGATGAACTCGCCGATGACGATGGGGACGGCGATGGTCTGCTGCGCAAATTCGACACCGCCGTCCCTGATACGCCAGTGCGCATGATCGCGGGACGAGATCAGCTGCGGATCCCGATAGAACAGCGGGGTGTCGGACTCGGATGTTTGCGAGGTCATGAACAGCTCCTTGGACAACTCAGAACCGGTAGCCACCGGACAACCACAACTGATAATCGCGATCCAGTCCGCTGGTGGCTCTCTCGGAACCGCGGAACGCGACGGCCGCGGCGAGCGACCAGCCTCGTTGCTGACTCCAGTCAAATCCGACGCCGGCGCCGTCCAGCGTCCGTTCGATCGCGGCTCCTTGCCAGGGTTGCGCGTCGACACGAATGTGACCGCGGTCGTAGAAGGCGCTGACTTCGCTGATGCCGCCGAACGGTCCGAAAAAGGTCCGTCGCACTTCGGCGGAGGCGAGATAGCCGCGATCGCCGGCCGCTTCACCGACCGGATAGGCGCGCACCGCGCTCGGGCCGCCCAGATAAAACTTTTCCGACGAGTCCAGATTCTGAGCGGCGATCTGTCCTGTCACTCGCAGATACACGCTCCAGCGATCGGTGATGTACTGAGTGCGCGACAGCCAGTAGACCATCTTGTCGAAATGACCATCGGTGCGCACCGTGACCGCATCGATCGCGGCCGAGAGCGGATCGCGAATATCCAGTTCACCCGCGGTGTAGCCGAGCGACACGCGATTGGTCGCCACGCGGCCCAGCCAATCATCATTGAGTGCGCCGTCCAGTGTGGCAGCGTAAGTGCTGGCTCTGCGCTCGTTGGACGTTTCCACCACGGCGACGTCGTCCTTGACGGACTTGTACGCATAGGTCACGCGCGCGCCGAGACTGCGTCGCGAGTCGCGGAACAACGAATGCGTCAGGCCGATTTCGCCACCGACCGTGTCGCCCTCGGCGCCCAGCGCTTCGAACGCTTCCTGCAACTCATAATCCATGCGGTAAGCGGAGACGAACAAGCGAGTGCCGCGGTAGTTGACAGGCAAGTCATAACCGAGGCCGGCGTAGGTGCTGCCTTGCGAGTACGCGCCTTGGAAATTGACCTGATCGCCGATGCCCAGTGGGTTGGCATAGGCGGCCGCGAGCGTGGCTCGTTCGCGGCCGACATAGCGGCCGCCGTAATTGGTCGCATCGACCGAACCTCGGAAGCCACGTGTGGGCTCGACGTTTACAACGACGTCGGAGGTTCCCACTTCGCGCCCGGGCTGCAACTCGCCACGCACCTGGATGCCGGGCAGATCCGAGAGCCGCAGCATGCCGCGCTCCAGCGGCCGCTCCCGAATCAGTTCGCCGGTGCAGCTACGACCGCAGGCAGCTCGCTCCACGGTGGCGTGCAGTCGGCGATCGGCGATCTTCGATCCATTCTTTACACGCAGCTCGCCGTAGCGGCCTTCGAGGATGTCGAGTCGAACGATGCCGCCGCGGATTTCCTGATAGGGAAGATATGCACGGGCCACCATGTAGCCGTGATCGCGATAGTAGCGAGTGATCACTGCGGCGATCTGCTCGATCTCGGCCAGCGTCTTGCTGCCGGTCTGCTGCGCGACCAGGGCCAGCAACTGTTCATCGGAGAACACGGTGTTGCCGCTGACCTGGTAACCCCTGACCTCGACGCGCGTCTGCGAAGCTGCGGCCGATTCGGGCGTCAAATCGGTGTCGCGTACCGCGACATCAGGCGTGGCTGGCGCTGGTGTTCGAGGCTTGCGCAGCGTGGGCGCTTGTTCGAGCTCCCGCAGTATCTGTCCACTGTCCGGTCGCGGTGGTGGCGTCTGCGCCAGGCAATCGGAGCCGAGCGTGGCCAGCAGAGCCGTTCCGTAGGTGAGAATGTGTCGCCGCATCGTCGCCAGATGATGCGGAGGTCGATGGCATTTCGATAGTGCCGCCGGTCACGCGCGGGCCTGGCATTGCGAGGCGGGATGATGTCTGGAGTCACATGCCCGTGACTCGAGTCACTGTCGCTTCCGTCACTGAATAATGAGTCACTTCGCCACCTCGTCTCAGCTCGGCCGGCACACGAACATCGTGTGACTGGCCGAGAAGCGTTCCAACTCATGCTCGATACTGAACCCGGCGCGTTGTACGCAGGCACGCATGTCCTCGGCCAGATACATCTTGCTGTTGCCGTTGGCGAGACAAGCGAAATACAGCGAAGTCATGGTGAGCACGAAGCGGGCGGCGGCGTGCTCCTGCTGGTCCCAGTACGTTTCGACGATGTAGAGACGCCCCTGCGGTGACAGGGCGCGCCGCGCACGCTGGAGAATCGAGACGATCTCGTCCTCGCCGAAACAATCCAGGAACTGGCTCATCCAGATCGCGTCCTGATCGGCCGGGAATTCGCGCGAGGGATCGAGGAAGTCGATGGGGTGATAGCTGGCACGCGCGCCATGACCCTTCGCCTCGATCGCTTGCCGGGCCAGTTCGAGCTGGCCGGGATGATCGAGCAGGCTGACGTGAACCTGCGGATCGTGCTCCAGACAGCCGAGCGCGAACTTTCCCGTATTGGCGCCGACATCGAGCAGCCGCCGCGGCCGTTCCGCAAACACCCGCGGCAGGGCGTTTGGAAACATATGATCCGAATAGTAATGATCGAAGGCGAACCAGCTCTGCTGAACCTGCGGCGGCAGTTGGGTGAGACCTTCGTAAATCGTCTTCCACGGCCCCAGCTCGCTCAGCCCGGCCGGCTTGCCGGTCGTGATGGTCTCGCGCAGATGCGCCATCCCTCGATAGCAGACATCGGCCGTGAAATCCATGTTGACCCGGGTCATCCGGTCGCGCAGGACCAGCAGCCCGAGCTGGCGCAGATGGAAGACCTCGCCTTCGATCGCGATCAGGTCGGCGACCACGCCGGCTTCGAGCAGCACTTTGACGCCATAGAGCGGCAGGCGCGTGAGCTCGGCGATGCGTTCGGCGGTGAGCCCTTCGGACCTGTACTCCGCCAGCGCCGCCAGCACGCCGAGATCTCTCAAGGCGAGCGTGGCATGAAATGACAACGGCGCGAACGCCAGCTTCTGGGCATCGATGAGCGCTTCGTAAAGAGGTTTGTCGTCCCGACCCGGTCGTCCCGCCACTGTGATCCCCAAGCTTGTAAGCAACCGGCCGGGATTATCCACGAATCTTTGCGACCGCGGCCACGATCTGGCGCAATGGCGAGGATGACAGCGTCCGGACAGTATTTTGTAAGCTCGGCCAGCGCGGCTTCCTCGGTCGGGGCCGCCCAGTTCGTGGAGTGTCCTCCGATGACATCATGACGATGCCGAGCGGGAATTTGCGTACGACCGCGACTTCGAATTGAGCCCGCTCAGTGAGGCATTGGATGACGCTGACCGCGATTCAAGTGGCGGAAGGGCAGACGGTCATTTCGACGGGGCCCTATGCGATCGTCCGTCATCCGATGTACAGCGCCGCTGTAGTGATGCTGGCGGGCATTCCTTTGGCGCTCGGCTCGTGGTGGGGGCTGCTAACGATAATTACCAACGTGGCCGTGCTGGCGTGGCGGTTGTTGGAGGAAGAACGATTTCTGCTCAAGAATCTGGCCGGCTACAGCGACTATGCGCACAGGGTGCCGCATCGGTTGTTGCCCTTCCTCTGGTAGGCCGGCTAACCCACGACACGCTCGACCGACCACGCCAGTCCGATCGTGGCGATGAGCAGCGCGGCGGCGGGCATGAAGGTGCGCTCATAGAAAACGTGGCGTCGTGCGTACCGGATCATGGGCAGGGTGAGCAGGACGATGGCGCACTGGCCCAGCTCGACGCCGATGTTGAATGCGAAGAGCGACAGCGCCAGCGAGCCGGACGGCAATTGCATGTCGGCGAGTACGTTGGCGAAGCCGAAGCCGTGGATGAGTCCGAAGCTGAAGGCGATCCAGGTCGCGGGCCGTGTGATTGCGTAGCGCAGCCGCAAGCCTGCGACGACGATGGACAGGGCGATGGTCGTCTCGATGAGTCGTGGCGGCAGAGAGACGATCTTCAGTGCCGCGAGCGACAGAGTGATGCTGTGTGCGACGGTGAAGGCGGTGACTAGAGTCACGACATCCTTGAGCATGGGCGCCCAGCCGGTGGATTCATCCCGTGAGCGCAGGCCGGCGGGAAGCAGCAGCGCCAGCAGGAACAGGAGGTGGTCGAGGCCGATCCAGATGTGCCAGATGCCTTCGCGTGCCATGGTGATGAATTGCCGGCCCGGGCTCGGCCCGTCGACGGACAACGTTGCGTGAGTGTTCTGCGGCGACAGTACGAACGTCTGCGGTGCCCCCGCGCCGTGGAGTGCGATCAGGCCGCGATGAGTTGCATCGATATCAAATAACAGTGAGTAATCGATGCTCCACGGTGCCACGTTGCGTTCACACGTTACGACGAGTGGCAGCACGGTGTAAGCGCCATCGCTCAGGTCATCGACGAGCTGCGGCCCTGTATGGACGTCGCAGGGGGAGTCGCGCGAGATGATGGCCAGGCGTGAGATAGCATAGCTGGCGATCTCCGCGTGCCGTGAGCGCAGTTCACCCCACGTGATCTTGCGATCGCCATCGCGATCCAGGCCGATCGCCGGTTCGAGGTCGCGCAGAGCGATGCGCCACTCGCCGGCGAAGCCGTGTGCGGTCGGAGTGAGCTGGAGGTAGCTGTCGCTGGGTTTGTGAGCGAGAGCTTGTGGCGCGAGCAGCAGCAGAAGGGCGAGGGCGAAGATTCTCATGCCGCCGGCTCCGGCGATACTTGTTCGCGATGGCCGGCGGTGTGCACGAGACCGGGCTGGGCAGAATGCTCGGATGGTACGTGCGGCGGGACGTGTAGCTGTGCAAGCAACGCGGCTAAGCGCACATCTTCCAACCCATTCTCACGAATAAACGTTGCCACCGGCGCCGCCGCCGCCGTCCGGCCGGCGGCAATCGCCGCTCGAACCACGATGATTGCGTCGGCGGGCTCGCGCTGGCTGCGCCAGTTGACGAGCGCGGCATCGAGCGCGGCCGCCGCCTTGCCTTCGATATCCAGCAGAAATCTCGCGTAGTCACGCGTCGGAACAAAGTCACCGCGACGCTGATGAGCGGCATATTGTTCGCGAAGCTGCTGGGCCAGCGCGCCGGCGTTCGGCACACGCATGGCGCGCGCCGCGAGCGTAGCTCGAAGCAGCAAGTCCGCATATTCGGGGTAGCGTCCGAAGAGCGCGGTCACCTCGCTATACGCACGCCGCTCCAGCAGAAAATCAGCAAAGGTGAGCAACGTGTACGCATCCGGCGGCGTGGCCGAGAGCGCGATCCCATAGTGCTGACGAGCCGCTTCGTCATTTCCGAGCCGCTTCGAGATATCGGCGAGCGTCAGCTCGATTTCCTTGCGCTGACGAGGTTCCATGCCATCGGCACGATTCCGTAACAACACCAGTTTCCGGTACGCCTCGCTCGCCTCACCACGAAGGCTGCTGACGCGACTCATGCAATCGATGGTGACCAGCGGTTCAACCAGCAGCGCAAGACCGCGACAGTCCGTTGCCGCCGCCGAGTAGTTGCCCTGCACCTGATAAATCGCTGCCCGAGTCAGCCGTGCCTGCGCATTCCGAGGATCGAGTGCAAGCGCACGATCGAGATCAACGAGCGCCATCTCGAATAAATGATTGTGTTGATGAATCTGAGCCCGGATCAGTACCACCGGGAGCGGCGCATCCTTCGCCGCCCACCACGGTCCAAGCGCAGACTGGGCGTAACCGAGATAGCGAGGATCGCCGGTGATGCGAGCCGACTCGACATCAGCGGCCGCTTGGGTCGTTGCACTTTGCAGATCTTTCGGACGCAGTGCCGCCGTGCGCACACCCGCTGGAACAGTCGCAAGCACGACCGCATCGGATCGCGGCAGGTAAGGCGCAGCCTGCGCCGACGCCAGCGCGGAGCACAGAAGAACCAAGGCGGCGAGGAGAGGCCGCCCTGGTATGGCGCTGTTGTTATTGGAGTACGTCATCGAACGAAGTCTCGTCCTCATCGAACTCGAACTGTTTGTCGTTCACGTCCGTCGGCTCTGCCGTGTTCGATGTCTGCGTCAACTGCGCCTTGATGAACGGTGTGAATGCCGTACCAGTCGCGCCAGGCGGAGGTTGAGAATTGCCGTTGCCACCGCTTCCTTCGTACCCGCCACCGCCGCAGCCAGCGACGAGCAGCGCCGCCAGCACCAGATATCCGAGATTGGAGTTCATGGTCCTGCTCCTTACATCGCGCCGGGGTTCGGCGAGCGCAGATAGGGGAAGCGCTCATCGAAATCGGCGGCGCTCACCGCCGTACCATCGGTCAGCGGCGCTGTGTTGTTTGGCGCGACGCTCGCATCGGGGATCAGCGCGCCCATGGCAACGCGCAGCTCGATGTCGACGACGTCATCGCCAGGTCGACGACCATTCGGGAAGCCGGAGGTATCGCCGCCAAGCACGCCCAGCGTGTTCTGATTGGGAGCGGGTTTCGCGGCGATGCTGGTATTCAAGCGCATCATCTCCGCGGGCCGAACGTTCGCCGGCTGATTCAATCCCTGCACGCCCGTGAGAAACGCGGCGACCAGATCGGTGCGTGGGAACATGTTCGGCGCCACGGCTACGCCGTTGAACAGGATTTCGAGCAGCTCAGGCAATGTTGGATTGGTGACATAGGTGGCGAACTGCGCATCGTCGCGCGGCTGGCTGGCATTGAACCGATCCTTATCCTTGAGGCCGATGACAACTTCGTTGACGAGCGGCGCGCCCAGGCGTGACACCTGCGTCCACGCGCCGCCGGAGATCTGCGGTCGGCGATTGTTGTCGAAGATCGGATTCGGATTGAGGATGCGCGCCTGTCGCATGCTTGCGGTCGTCCACGCGCCGATGACTGGTTCGTTGCTGCGAGCCAGGCACGAAATCGGCACTTCGAGGGCGAGCGTGGTGATGTTCTGATTGCCGATGGGATTGGGAACAGCATTCGGCGGGCCGAGGGGATTCAGATTCACCAGATCGAATACCGGGCCGAGATTCACCGCGAATCCCTCTTTGCGTTGACCGACGAAGGCGCGACCGTTGCCGCATCCTGGAATCACGATGTCGTAGATGTGATCGCGGGCGTAGGTTTCGTAGTCGGCGACGGATTTCGTGCCGATGTAGTCGGCCGGCTTGCGGAACCGCGTTTCACCGGAGTTCGACGTGATGGAGCGCGAGTTGCCGGTGCGTCGACTGCCGCGAATGAAATCGATCGTATAGGTCTGGCGCACGTTGAGCGCGCCCGTGCCGTCCTGGCCCGGCCCGATGCCGCCGATGTTCTTGAGCGGCACGGACACCATGCGATCGCCGGCCTGCACCTTGAGATCTGCGACGACATCGGCGAAATTGAAGCGGAATGTCAGGTCCTCGCGGGCGTCGCCGTCGTTGTCGACATGGATCTCGTAGATGGCATCGGATTCCAGATCGAAGTAGTTCGGTCCGCCATACGGATCTTGCAGGGGCAGGTAGTTGGCGATCAGCGTGACGAAACCGTCGCGGCCGGCCTCGTAGCTGCGGAACATATAAAAGTCGGTGCCGTCCACGCGCGGCATGGTGGTGATGAAGGGCGCTTCCCGGTGGCTGGAAGCCTGGGCCGGCAAGCTGGCGATCAGCGCAGTCCCCACCGCGAGGGCGGCAAGCACGGACCGGCGCACTGGACTGCTCATGAGGTATCCTCCTGGCGAGCTGAACATAAGATGTGATCTGCGGAGGCAAGTACGGGGCGAGGCCGGGCGGCGGATGCAGCGGGTAGATTTTTTATGGACGACTGCGTCCAATTGGCCTGCCGCCACGTACAGGAAGGGTAAGTTCTGGACGGCGGACCGGGCCGGCGGCCAGTGATTCAGAGGTGGAAAGGCTTTAGTCGATGGCGGAGCAACAAGAACTCGCTCGGCTCCTGCAGGCGACGGCGCATGGCGATCGCCAGGCCTTCGCTCGTCTGTATGAATTGACTGCCCCGAAGCTGTTGGGTGCCGGGGTCCATATGCTCAAGCGGCGCGAACTGGCGGAGGATGTCTTGCAGGACCTGTTCGTGAAGGTCTGGCATCGCGCGTCGGAATATCAGGCCGAACGTGGCGGCGTGCTCACCTGGCTGTATTCGGTGCAGCGCTATCTGGCGCTCGATAAATTGCGGGCGCAGCGGCCGACCGAGGCGTTGGACGAAGATATGTCGAACACGCTGGCAGCCGACGGACCGGATCCCTCCATGATGGCGATGAGCGACGACATGGCTGCGCGCGTGCGCCGGTGCCTCGACACGTTGACCGACACGCAGCGGCGCACTGTGACGTTGGCGTTTTTCGAAGGACTCACGCACGCGGAGCTCACCGAGAAGTTGCAGACGCCGCTCGGGACAGTGAAAAGCTGGATCCGCCGCGGTCTGCTCAGCCTGCAGAAGTGTCTCGAGCAATGAGATACAGCAACCCACAACTCGTGCAGCGGCTCGCGTCGGAATACGTGCTCGGCACGTTGACCGGCCGTGCGCGTCGCCGCTTCGAGAGCTGGATGCGGGATTCGTATCAAGTCCGTTCAGCCGTGTGGCATTGGGAACGACAGCTCAGTCCGCTCGCGCAAGCCACGAGCAGTGTCCAGCCCCGTCCGCAGGTTTGGAAACAGGTGCTCGAACGTACGGGCGCGAAGGCGGAGCGTGAGATCGCTCGCGTGCCTTGGTTCGAACGGCTCGGGTTGTGGCGCGGTTTGAGCCTGGCCGCGACCGCTGCGGCCGTCGTGCTCGCGGTGCTGCTCGCGCGCACGCCAACGGAAGTAACGCCGCTGACTCAGCAGTATATCGCCGTCGTGAATGGACCGCAGTCGCAGCCGCTGTGGGTCGTGAGCGTCGATGCGCGACAGGGGCGGCTCGCAATCAAATCGATCAATGCGACGGCGCCCGCGCCAACGAATTCATATGAACTGTGGATTCTGCCGGCGGGCGGCGCGGCTCCTCGCTCACTTGGCGTGTTGCCGACCGGCACGGGATCGGTCGATACGGAATTGCCCGCCGAGTTGCGCCCGCTGCTCGCGGGCGCACAAGGACTCGCCGTCACTCTGGAACCGGTCGGCGGCTCGCCCACGGGCGCGGCGACCGGTCCAGTGGTCTATCAGGCTGCGATTCTCTCCATTTGATCACTGAGCAGGGCACGTCGCCGTCAGCTTCGAGTACATCGCATCCAGATTCAGCTGCGACGGAAATCCCGAGGGCAGGTGAGCACTGTTGAACCCGGCTGCACGCAGGCCTTGCAGGTACGGGTTGCTCACGTACTGCTGACTGAAGGTGCCGGTGCCGTTGAAGTAATGCTCGACGAGGTGCGCGGGGTCGAGCGCGAACTCGCCGCGATAACTCCCGCCATCGTCGCCGTCGTCCCAGCCCCAGGGCGTGTTGGCCGAGTTGCTGCTACAGGATTTCAATCCCGATCCGCAGCCGCCGCTGGTATCGCCTTTGAACGTTCCCCAGGAATTGAACGTCTGCGCGCTGCCGCCCGGTACATTGGCATCGTCGATCGCCGCAGCCCACATGCCATTGGCGGCGTGGATATCGACCAGCCGATAAGGAACGAAGCGATCGTTGCCCGAGGTGGGATAGTCGGCCGCGCCCTGGGTCGGGTAGTAGATGATGCCATCCTGATTCGCGCCGCCATTGAAGTCGGACGCATACGGCCACGCCTTCAAGCCATGTCCCTTCGCTTCCTGCACGGTCTTCGGCCGGTTCACGCCGTCGTGCGCTTCGAAGGACACCGTGCCATCGATGCTCTCGTTGCCGTCGGTCAGCGCGCTGCCGGCCGGCGTGAACGAAAAGAAGTTGGTATGGAATACCGTGATCATGCCTTCGAGCTTGCCGAAGCTGGTGCCGTCCTTGCGGATGGCCAGCAGCGCACCTTCCAGATCGTTCTCGTGCTCCTGATCGAAAATGGTGTCCGACCAGTCGCGCGGGTGAAAGAACGCATAGGTAACAAAGTAGTGACTGCAACTTTCCACCACTGAGTAGTAGACCGTCGCGGGCCACAGGCCGCCGGCGCGGTTGTCCCAGTTGTTGGTCGAAATCCGGTCTGAGTCGTAGTCGAACGCGGTGATGTAGTCCGACGGATAGTCGCTGGAATCCGTGTCCTGGTAGTGCACCGGCGCGTGGTGGAAGACCAGGGCGTTGTACGGCCCGGCCTGTGCCGCGCCGGCAAGCAATGAACACACGGCGGAAGCGAGAGCGGACGTTCTTGGGATCATGTGCATCGAGACTCCATTCGATGTGAGGGGAGGCGGCAGTCTGCGCTCGCGAGGGCGTGGCACGTGTGACGCAATCATGTCGGAACGATGACAATCGTGGCGTGTGAGGGACTACAATGCGCGGGTTCCTTCGGACATACAGGCCGGTCGCATGAAGCTGCAAGCTCGATGTTTGGTGTTCTTTTTTACCCTGATCGTCGCGCCGTTGTGCCTGGCGAGCGGCATGCAGCCCGAGCGTGCCGACAATGGCATGGTCGCGAGCGTGCACGAGCTGGCCTCGCAGGCTGGCGTCGACATGATGAAGGCCGGCGGTAATGCGATCGACGCGGCGGTTGCGACCGGATTTGCGCTCGCCGTCGTGCATCCGGCCGCGGGCAACCTGGGCGGTGGCGGGTTCATGCTCGTGCGCATGAGCTCGGGCGCAACCCACTTCCTCGACTTCCGCGAAAAGGCGCCGGGCAAAGCCACGTCGACGATGTATCAGGACCAGGACGGCAATGTGGTGCCGATGCTGAGCCGTGTCGGCTACAAGGCCGTCGGTGTTCCCGGCTCCGTCAAAGGCATGGTTCACGCGCAGAAAAAGTTCGGCAAGTTGACGCTCGCGCAAGTGGTCGCGCCGGCGATCCGGCTGGCGACGGAAGGCTTCGAGCTCGACTGGGCGGAGGCGCGCGCGCTCACCAACGACAAGAACATGCCGAATTTTCCCGACTCCCGACGCATCTTCCAGAACGACGGCAAAGGCTGGCATCAGGGCGATGTACTGAAACAGCCGGAGCTGGCACGCACGCTGGAACGCATCGTTGCCGATCCCGATGAGTTCTACACCGGCAAGATGGCGCGTGAGATCGCCGAGTTCATGCAGGCGGGCGGCGGCCTGATCACGGTGCAGGATCTGAAGAACTACGATGTCGTCGATCGCACGCCGGTGCGTGGCACGTATCGCGGCCTCGAAATCATCAGCGCACCGCCGCCGTCGTCCGGCGGCATCGCACTGGTCGAGACGCTCAACATCCTCGAAGGCTTCGACATCAAGAAGGCGGGCTTCGGCTCGGCGGAAGCGATTCACCTGATCACGGAGAGCTATCGCCGCGCGTTCTACGATCGTGCGCAGTTTCTGGGCGATCCGGAGTTCAGCAATCTGCCGGTCCTCGAGTTGACCGACAAGAAGTACGCCGTCGATTGGCGTGCGTCCATCGATCCGCAGCGGGCCAGCGCCTCAGCGCGGCTCGAGCGACCGCAGGTGTCGAAGGCGTTGGCCGCGTATGCGAAGAAGAATCCGGTGAAGGCCACGGCACCGGAGTCCACCCAGACCACCCACTATTCGGTGGTCGATAAAGACGGTAACGCGGTCGCTGTGACCACGACGCTCAACGGCAGCTACGGCTCGAAGGTGACCATCGGCTCGCTGGGCTTCCTGCTCAACAACGAGATGGACGACTTCTCCTCCAAGGCCGGCGTGCCCAACATGTTCGGCTTGATTCAAAGCGACGCCAATCTGGTCGGGCCGAACAAGCGTCCGCTGTCGGCGATGACGCCGACCATCGTGCTGAAGGACGGCAAGCTCTGGCTGGTGCTCGGCTCGCCGGGTGGCCCGACCATCATCACCACGGTCACGAACATTCTGGTTGGCGTCGCCGACTTCGGCCTCGACATCCAGCAAGCGGTCAACGCGCCTCGCTTCCACAATCAATGGATCCCCGATCGGATCCAGATGGAGCGCAACCGCTTCTCGCCCGACACCATCAAACTGCTCGAAGCTCGCGGTCACAGCATCGGCTTCGGTCTCGGCGGCGACGGCGAGTGCATTCAGATCGATCTGGCGACCGGACAGCGGCTGGGTGCGAGCGATGGACGCAATGAGCGGGGCAGGGCGGTCGGGTATTGAGCGCTGGCGTCCATCGTTGTCAGTGACGATGTTTCCAAACAGAAAGAGAGCAACACGTTGACTTTGTTTGCTGCCGATACAAATTGTCTGATTTAACGCGGTAATTTCAGGCCCGGCGCGCACCGCGAACGTGCGTCGCCCGGGCTTCGCGCACCAATCTCGTCAGCGGCGCTTCGCACAGCAGTGCGTTGTCGCTGCAACCCGCACGCACTTTTGCGCACGACTTCGGTCGTCCGTCGCCGGCCTGTGCAAATTGGCTGAGTAGCGACTGCTCAAATTGCAAAAATCCTCGATGTGCTGGCGTTGCTCCGTTCGGCTGTGAAAGTCTCGCCCCGTCCGACCGACACGGTCGCCGCTATCTCACTGGCCAGGATAGACATGAATAAAATTACACTGCCGCTGCTTGCACTCGCCGAGTTGATGGTTGCCACGGGCGCCGTTGCTCAATCCACCGATAAGGTCGATGCCTCGGAGATCGAAGAGGTCACTGTCACGGGTTCGCAAATCCGTGGTCACGAAAATCCCGGTGGCCAGGTCCTGACGCTCACCAGCGAGGACATCAAGCTGCAGGGGTTGTCGACTGCCGATGACATTTTCCGCTCCATCCCGCAGGCATTCGGTCGCGGTTCGATGGGTGCGATGGATAACAACAGTCAGGTGCCTGCCGGGTCGGTGGGGCATTCGCAGGTGGATCTGGGCGGCTTCGGCGCGAAGTCGACGCTGGTGCTGATCAACGGCCGCCGCACCGCCAGCTCTTCGATCATGTATGGCGATTCGGTGAACGTGAGCACGATTCCGGTCAGCGCGATCGAGCGGGTCGAAGTGTTGCCCACCGCGGCCGCGGCCATCTACGGTGCCGATGCGGTCGGCGGCGTGGTCAACATCATTCTCAAGAAGCGCACGCAGTTCGAAGCCAACACTCAGGTGGGCTACGAGAACAGCAGCAACGGCGGCGACGCTTCCAGCCTGTCGCAGGATTTGAGTTTCGGCTGGGAGACCGGGCGCTTCACCGGCGTTGCGAGCTATCGCCACTCCGATCCGGTGACCAACAAAGAGCTGGGCTTCACCACGCAGGACTTCCGGAACCGCGGTGGTTATGACCTGCGCTCGACGACCTTTGCGGCCACGGGCGTGATCACTGGCCTCGGTACTTTGCCGGCGGGTAACGACGGCACCGGTTTCGTGCCCGGTGACGTTTCGACCGCGAACCGGGTTCCCACGTCATCGATCGCGGAATACGCGTCGCCGGAATTGAAGTCGACGTCGGCTTACATCAACGTCGAGCAGGATGTGGGCGCGAACGTCACGCTGTTCCTCGATGCGTTCTACTCGAAGAACGACACGGACAACTACGAAATTCCACTCGCCGTGTACTCGGCCTCGGTGCCAGCCTCGAACGCCTTCAATCCCTACGGCACGCCGGTGAGCGTGACCTATCTGTTCGACACCGAACGCGATGCCGGCCGCATTCCTTCGACTTATCGCGAGGCGGATCAGGAGCTCCTGCAGGGAACGTTCGGTGCGACCATCACCCTGCCGCGCGATTGGCGGTTGCAGGTGTATGGGACTCGCGCGAACGAGGAGTCGCTCCATACGTATTCGTGGGTCTCCACCGCCGATCCCGCGGTCATCGCGGCGCTGGCGGACTCCAATCCCCAGACCGCACTGAACCTGTTCGGTAACGGCACCGCCCAGAATCAAGCGACGCTGAACCGCATCGTCAGCTTCTGGATGGGCCAGCGGCATAACAAGATCGAGTCGACGCTCACTGCGTTCGCGTTGCAGGCCGACGGTGAGCTGTTCGAGTTGCCGTCGGGCGCCGTCAAGGCCTCGTTCGCAGCCGAGCGTCGCAAGGACACGCTCGAGTGGGCCGGCTTTGGCGCCAATCAACCCGAGGGCGATCGTACGGCTGAGTCGCTGGGCGCGGAGTTTGCAATTCCGCTCATGAGCGCCGCGGGTGGCTCCGGTCAGTCCCTCGAGTTGACGCTGGCCGCGCGCTGGGATCGGTACAACGCCGAGGGCGATTTCAATCACGACGGCACCCGGGACAAGATGGAAGAGTTCTCGGACACCAGCCCGATGGTCGGCCTGTCCTGGCGGCCAATCTCGAACCTGCGATTGCGCACCAGCTGGAACAAGGCGTTCCGGGCTCCGGTCGTGCACGATCTCGCCGGCGCATCCTATGACTACGACACTCAGGTGTTCGATCCGCTCGCGCCGGGCGGCGCGGCGCAGGTGCCCGTGCACGTCTCCTATGCTCCTTCTCCCGACCTCGGACCCGAGAAGGCCGAGATCTGGACCGTCGGCGCCGATTGGGAGTGGCTCGATGCGACGGGCGCGGGCCTCAAGGCATCGCTCACTTACAACAACACTGAATTCACCGATCGTATCTCCGGGGTCTACAACTATTTCAGCCAGGATGCGTCTTTCGTCGTGAGCCATCCGGAGCTGTTCGGCAACGCCGTGCTACGCGACGCGAGCGGCAATCTCACCAATGTCCTCCTGCGCAACATCAACATCGCCGGTCAGACTTCGCATGCATGGAACATGAATCTGACGTACGGATGGCGGACCGGCGGCGGGCATTTCTTCACGCTGGGCGCCTCGGGTGTGTACACGGATACGTTCGAGGAGCAGGTTTACGACGGTGGGCCGGTCGAGGAATTGCGCGGCACCTACGAAGGCGTGGATCGACTGCGCGCGACGGTGCGTGCCGGTTGGGCAAGTCCGGAAGGCAACTGGACGGGCAATCTGTCCGTGCACAACAGCTCGAGCTATACCAATACGATTCAGGCCTACTCGATCAACAATCCTCCCGCCGGCATTGGCTCCGCGGTCAAGGAAGAGGTGGATGGTTACACCACCGTGGATCTGTCGGGAAGCTATCGATATCGAGGCGATTCGACGCTGCTCGAGGGGGTTGCGGTGACGGCAGGCGTGCGCAATCTGTTCGATGAAGACTTCCCGTTCATCGACCTGGTGGACGGGCGAACCTCGCCCTACGATCCGCGCCGGATCGACGTGCGTGGGCGGGTGGCGTTCGTCGAGCTCAACAAGAAGTTCTGATCGCTGGCTGGTTTCGTCGAGGGCGAACGGATCGTGATGAAAAGACTCCTCGGGGTGTTCCTGTGCGGTGTCATGTCGGCACCGGTGCTGGCCGATTCATCGTTGGAAACGTTGCTCTCGCGCGCACTGTCCGTGACCCCGGACCAGCTGGAAAAGCTGGTCCGGGGTGAACAACTGACGCCGCAGTGGCGTGCACGCTCCTCGCAGTTCTGGTTCGCGGCGGATCGCGTCGGTGGCGTCGAGTATCTGCGAGTGGATCCGGCGAAGAAGTCGATCGAGCCGCTGTTCGACCGGGCGCGACTCGCGGCCGCGTTCGAGGCGGCGACGGGGCAGGCGAGCCCGGGCGAGTTCGACGATGCCAGCTTCGATTTCGATACAAAGGCGTTCTCGTTCGAGCTACGAGGCGAACGCTGGACGTATTCGACGACGACTCACGAGCTCAGCAAAGGCGTCTCGAACGTCGCTCTGTCGCCGGACAAGCGCTGGCGCGTGCTGGTTCGCGATTACAACCTTTATTTGCAACAGACCGCGAGTGGCCAGGTGCGCCAGCTCACCACTGACGGTTCTGCGCAAACGCCGTATGCGCTGCCCATTCCCAGTCTGAAGGATATGGCCGCGCAAGGAACCTCCACGCCAGTGCTCGATGTGTATGTCGAGTGGTCGCCGGATTCTCAGCGCTTCGCCACTTATCAGATGAATCTGGCGGGAGCGCGGCATCTGAGCGCGGTTCAGTCGACGCCTCCCGATGGAGGGCCGCCGCGCGTATTCGACTATATCTACCCGTTCACCGGTGATGAGCATCTGGCGACGGCACACACCGTCATCGTTACCGCCGCAACGGGCGCGGTGACCCGGGTCGAGTCGCCAGTGAAAGAGATGCTCTACTGGTGGGGTGCACCGGAATTCCATTGGACCCGCGATAGCGGTGCCGTCCTGCAGAGAATTGCTGATCGTGGCTACCAGGCGGTGCGCCTGTACTCGACCGATGCAGCCACTGGGCGGTCGACGCAGTTGTACGCCGACGAGTCCGATCTCTTTGTCGATTTCTATGGGCATCGCTGGACTTATTCGCTCGAGGCGAACGCCGCGTTCTGGCTGTCGGATGATCGGGCGGGTTGGAAACAAGTATTGCGAGTGAGTCCGCGAGGCGCAAAGACCGCGCTCACCTCCGGTAAGTGGACGGCGGTGGACATCGCAGGCAACGATGCGTCAGGCAAGGCGGTGTTCGTCGTTGGCCGCGGGCGGGAGCAGGGACGTGATCCTTACCTGCGCCATCTCTATCGCATCGAGAACGACGGTCGCAAGATGACGCTGCTGACGCCGGAGGCGGCGGATCACGATACGTACGTTTCACCGGATGGTCGCTTCTTTGTCGATAACATCTCGACCATCGAGCAGCCGACCCGCAGTGTTCTGCGCAGTACGCGTGACGGTGCGGTGGTGATGGAACTGCAACGCGCGGACATCAGCGAGCTGACGCAACGGGGCCTGCGACTTCCCGAACCGTTCACGACGCTCGCGGCGGATGGCAGGACGCCGCTGTATGGCGCGACCTACAAGCCTTCGAGCTTCGACCCGGGCAAGCGCTATCCGGTCGTCGAATACATCTATTCGGGACCGCACGCCATCACGGCGCCCAAATCGTTCAAGGATGCCTTGCGAGTGGACGCGGCTTTCTCGATGGCGGAGTTGGGATTCGTGGTCGTCGTGGTCGACGGCCGAGGCACGTCGGGGCGAGGGCGGGCGTTCCTCGATCCGGCCTACAAGAACCTGCATGCCGTGGGTCTCGATGATCACATCGCGGCGATCCAGTCGCTGGCGGCCAAGCGCTCTTATATGGATGCGTCGGCTGTGGGCATCTATGGCTTTTCGGCCGGTGGGTACGATGTGGTGCGCGCGATGACCGAGCGGCCGGATTTCTACAAGGTGGGTGTGTCCGCTTCCGGCAACCACGACAACCGGCTCGATAAAGCCATCTGGAACGAGCAATGGATGGGGTATCCGCTCGGCCAACATTACATGGACAATTCGAATGTGACCTGGGCGCCGAAGCTCGCGGGCAAGTTGTTGCTGGCCCATGGAGAGCTCGATGAGAACGTGCCGCTCGCGGCGACGCTGCGGCTGGTCGATGCGCTGATAGTGGCCAACAAACCCTTCGAGCTGTTGATCGTGCCGAATGGCAGTCACTGGCTGGCGCCGTTGCCTCACTACAATCGCCGGCGGTTCGAGTTCTTCCTGCGTGAACTGGCGAAGCCGGGCACGGCTGCCGGCGCTTCGAGCAGTCAGCTTTCGCCGTGACGCCGGCTTGCGAGCTTGCGGAATTGCAGCGGCGGCAGGCCGATGGTCTGCCGGAACTGCCGCGCGAACGAGCTTTGATCGGCATAGCCGACTTCGAGCGCGATGGCGGCGATGGGCAGGTCGGTTTCGACCAGCCGGTGGCGCGCGACGCTGAGCCGGGTCTTGAGCAACCATTCGCCGGTGGAAATGCCGAACACCCGTTTCATGCGGCGGTCGAGTTGATACTCAGACATCTTCGCCGCTTCCGCCATGTTCGCCACTGTGGTGGTGGCCGAGAGATTGTCCTGGGCCACGGCAATCGCGGCGGCAATGTGCTGAAAATCTTCGGAGCTCACGTCCGGCATCTTCAGGTCCTGCGAGACGCCGACCAGGCCGATGATGGCGTTGCACTTGTCGTAGAGCGGCAGCTTGGTGGTGAGGCACCAGCCGACGTGCCGGTTCTTGTACATGTGCATTTCGAGCAGGTTCACCAGCGAACGGCCGTGCTCCAGCACCGTGCGGTCCTGTTCTTCGTAGTGCTCGCCGAAATCCGCGCCGAACAGCTGCGATGGCGTGCGGCCGATGACGTCGGCCTTCTGCGTCACGCCACAGCGATGCACGAGTGTTTCGTTGGCTTCCAGATAGCGCCCGGCTCGATCCTTGATGAAATAGACAATGTCGGGCAGATGATCGAACAACGTGCCGGCTGTGAACGGATCGCGCAGGCTGCTCAGGAACGAGGCGACTGGCAATGGAGCGTTCACGTAAATGTCATGCCGAAAGGACAGCGTGACATTTACCAAATGCCGGCACGCTTGTCGCGGTCTGCCGGCTGCTTTTTTTCGCCCCGGACTCTGAGGACGCCCCATGCGCTACATTGATTCGCACACCGAAGGCGAACCCACTCGGGTCGTGATCTCGGGCGGGCCCGACCTGGGCGGCGGCACATTGAAGCAGCAGCTCGCCGTGTTTGCGCGGGACTTCGACGACGTCCGGCGTGCCTTGATTCTGGAGCCGCGGGGTTCGGCGGCGCTGGTGGGCGCCCTGTTGTGTCCGCCGACCGATCCGGAATGCGAGGCGGGCGTCATCTTCTTCAACAACGCCGGCTTCCTTGGAATGTGCGGTCACGGCTCGATTGGCGTCGCTGTGACGCTGGCCTATCTCGGTCGCGCTCGCGCTCCGCAGATCAAACTCGAAACGCCGGTCGGCGTGGTGACGTTGCAGATGAATGGTGCCAATGAAGCGACGTTGGAGAACGTGCCGAGCTTCGTGCATCTCGCCGATGTCACCGTCGCCATCGACGGCTATCCGCCGTTGCGCGGCGACGTGGGGTGGGGCGGCAACTGGTTCTTCCTCGTGGACTGGACTCACACGCCGATCCGCCCGGAGTGCATTCCTCAGCTGACTCAGGTGACCCGTCAGATCCGCCGGGCCTTGCGCGAGCGGGGCATCACGGGCGCGAACGGTGCCGAGATCGACCACATCGAACTGTTTTGTTCCGCCGCCGACACCGGCTCGGACAGTCGGAACTTTGTTCTATGCCCGGGGGATGAATACGACCGCTCGCCCTGTGGCACGGGAACGAGTGCCAAGCTCGCGTGTCTCGCCGCCCACGGTCAATTGAAGCCGGGCGAGGTATGGACTCAGGAAAGCGTGATCGGCGGTCGTTTCCAGGCCAGCTATCGGTTGGATGCGGAAGGACGCGTCGTGCCGGCCATTCGTGGCCGCGCCTACATCTGTGCGGAAGGAACCCTGGTGAGAAAGCCCGAAGATCCGTTCCGTAACGGCATTCCTGCCCCGTGAGCTCAATTCGCGCGACGCTGCACCGCTGAGCAAGCACGTCAGTCCACGATCGGGACAGTCTGCCGATCATCGGTCGGCCGCGACGGCTGGGTAACGTAATGATCGCGGCAGGGCATAATACGCTCGGCATGACGCTGGCGCCGGCCACGGGACGCCTGGTTGCCGACCACGTCATGGAACGCGCGCCGTTCATCGATGCGCGCGCATACTCGCCGGATCGCTTCGGCTGAACCTGGATGTTGTTGGGGAGCGCATATGAGCATTGGTGGATCGACAATCGCGGCTGAGCTGGCTGCTCTCAAAGTGGACTTTGCCGCTCCTCCGCCGATCAGCCGCGACGAACGACTGCAGCGGCTCGAACGCGCGCGGCGTCTCACGCGTGATGCCGGTGCCGATGCGGCGATCATCAATGCAGGCGCGAGCTTGCGATATTTCGCGGGCGTTCCCTGGGGCGCCAGCGAACGGTTGGTGGCGATGATCCTGCCGGTCAACGGCAAGCCGGTCATGATCTGTCCCACGTTCGAGAGCGGTTCGCTGGAAGCGGTGCTGGAGATCGAGGCGGACGTGCGTTTGTGGGAAGAGGATGAAAATCCCTTCGCGTTGGTCGCCAGCACCTTGCGTGACGTGCAAGCGAATGTTGTCGCGATCGATCCGGCGCTTCCTTACGAGATGGTCGTGCGCCTCGGCGCCGCCGCGCCGACGCTGAAAAAGCAGGATGGCTCGTCGGTCGTGAACGGTTGCCGCATGTACAAGTCGGCGGCCGAGCTCGCACTCATGCAGTACGCAAAGAACCTGACGCTCGAAGTCCACCGCCGCGCGGCGCGCGTTCTGGCGCCGGGCATCTCGACTGCGGACGTGCGTCGTTTCATCGAAGATGCGCATCGCAAGTTGGGCACCGCCGGTAACACTTTCTGTATCGTGCACTTCGCCGAAGCGACTTCGTATCCGCACGGTTTGCCGGGCGAACAGCAGCTGCGCGAGAACGATATCGTCCTGATCGATACCGGCACGGCCGTGCATGGCTATAACTCGGATATCACGCGCACTTATATCTTCGGCAAAGCGACCGAAGAGCAGCGCCGGATCTGGGATCTCGAACATGAGGCGCAGGCGACGGCGTTTGCCGCCGCACAGCTGGGGGCCGAATGCCAGGCGGTCGATGCCGCCGCGCGCGGGTTTCTCACGCGCGCGGGGCTGGGCCCGGATTACAAATTGCCCGGCCTGCCGCATCGTACCGGCCATGGCATCGGGCTCAGCATTCACGAACCGGCGTATCTGGTGCGTGGAGATCGCACACCGCTCGCGCCGGGCATGTGCTTTTCCAATGAGCCGATGATCGTGATCCCGGGCAAGTTCGGCGTCCGGCTCGAAGATCATTTCTACATGAGCGAGCAGGGACCGAAATGGTTCACGCAGCCGCAGGCCTCGATCGACGCGCCGTTCGGCCGATGAACCGCCCGGGTCCGCGCGGTCCGAATCGCCGGCGCGCTGAAGAGATAACCCTGATAACGACCCTCTGAGGGCGCGCTGGCGGGAGGGAACGACAAATCAGGGAGAGCCTGCGTGTTGACTTGGAAACGGGCGTAAGCTGATCCGCGGCCGGCCCAGGCTGTTGCGCCGCAAGTCGGCGCGGAGATTAGTTGACATTCCGTATTCAGTTCCGGAGTGGCGTCTGCCGATACCGTCGAGGAATGGCAGGCGCAGTCGGACCTGTCGACACTACAGGCCGGTCCATGTCAATCAGCGAAGACTTGTTGCTTGCGCAGCGACGATTGCAGCAGCTGCAGGCGCAGCTCGAAACACAAGTCGCGGCGACGAATCAGGTCAGCGCCGCCTTGGAGCTGCGCAATGCCGCCCTGAATGCGTCCACCACGCACTTCATGATCGTCGACGCGCGACAGTCGAGGCGACCCATCGTCTATGTGAATTGGGCCCTGGCATTGGCGCATGGCTACCGACATCCCGAGGACCTGATCGGTCGCAGCGTGACGGTGATAGCGGATCGCATCCTCGATCCCGCCACTCGAGACCAGCTCCGGCGCACGTTGGACGAGGGGCGCCCGGCGGCGCTCGAAACCCAGTTCGCCCGCGATGACGGGTCGACCTTCTGGGCGGGTTTCACGACCACGCCACTCCGCAACGAAGCAGGCGAGATCACTCACTACGTCACGCTCGGTGCGGACATCTCCGCGCGCCGCGAACGTGACGATATGGAACGCGCTCTGCAACGGCGGCTGCAGATGGAAATGAGCGAACGCGAGCGGGTCGAAGTGGAGCTTCGGCTCGCGCAGAAGCTCGAGTCGATCGGCCGTTTCGCCGCCGGTCTCGCCCACGAGATCAACACCCCCATCCAGTACGTGGCTGACAGTGTCCATTTCCTGCAGTCGGCCTTTGCCGACCTGGCGAGCTTGCTGCAGGAATATCGAGCGGCGGCACACGATCCGCGCAGCGCTTCGAGCGCAGATGCCCGGGACCGTCTGACGGCGCTCGAAACCGCCTGCGACTTGGATTTCCTTTCCGAGGAGGTGCCGAAAGCCTTTGTCCGCTCGCTCGAGGGGACCGAGCGGGTCGCGTCGATCGTCCGCGCGATGCGCGAATTCGCATATCCACATGGCGAAGAACACGTCGCCGCGGATCTGAATCACGCGATCGCCACTACCCTCACCGTGGCACGCAGCGAGTACAAGTATGCCGCTCATATCGATCTTCAGCTCGGCGAACTGCCGGCGGTCGTTTGTAACCTGGGCGAGCTGAACCAGGTGTTCCTCAATTTGATCGTCAATGCGGCGCACGCCATCCAGGACTCCGACAAGGATGCCTGCACGGGCCGGATTACGATCACGACGCGAGCGCTCGGCGAGCGGGTCGAGATCGCCATCGCGGACAATGGCTGCGGTATCGCCCCCGAAAATCTGGACAAGATTTTCGACCCGTTCTACACCACCAAGGAGGTCGGACGCGGCACCGGACAGGGGTTGGCGATCGCCCGTTCCATCGTGGTGGATAAGCACGGCGGGCGAATCGAGGTGAGCAGCACATTGGATATCGGCACCCGCTTCGCGGTCCTGCTTCCCGTGCGCGGCCGCGAAGGCAAGGTCGCCGCATGAAACGAGTGCTCTTTGTCGACGACGAGCCCGCGTTGCTCGATGGATTGCGCGGCAGATTGCGCGGGCTGCGCTCTCGTTGGGAAATGATATTCGTGGAAAGTGCGTCGCGAGCCATCGCGGAGATGGAACTGCGGCCAGTGGATGTGCTCGTGTCCGACATGCGGATGCCCGGGATGGACGGTGCGCAGTTGCTTTCGATCGTGCGCGATCGCTGGCCGGAGACGATCCGCATCGTGTTGTCCGGCCACGCCGAGAACGAGCAGTCGAAACGCCTGTTGACGCTCGCGCATCAGTATCTTGGTAAACCCTGCGAGGAGAACCAGATCGAAAGCGCCATGGAGCGGTGCCTGCAGATGCACGAGCTGCTGACCGATTCCCGAATGCGGGCAAGCGTGGGACACCTCGCGCGCTTGCCGGCGATCCCGCGGATCTTTGCCAAGCTGCATGCCGCGTTGCTGAAACCCGATGTATGTGTGCGAGAAGTGACCGACATTGTCCACGAGGACCCGGCCATCGCCGCAAAGGTACTGCAGATGGTCAATTCCGCGTTCTTTCGCGTGACACGCCGGATCACGCGTATCGACCAGGCGATCAGCTACCTCGGCTTCAACGCCATCCGTACCGCGGTGCTGTCCGTCGAGGTTTTTTCCTTGTGGCAGCCTGGAGTCATCGTGGCCGGCCTCGAGCCGGAACGGCTGCAAGCGCGCGCTCATCGAGTCGCGGCGGCGGTCAGCGCGCTCTCGCACGGAACCGCAATGTTCGACGACGCCTTGCTGGCGGGGCTGTTTTATAACATTGGCTATCGGGTGCTCTTGCAGGAGCGGCCGGAGGATCTGGCGCGGGCGAGCGCTGAGGCAAGGGCTCGAGACATTCCACTGCACGAGGCCGAGCGCAGGGTCATCGGCGCATCGAATGCGGAAGTCGGCGCATATCTGCTCGGACTGTGGGGCCTGCCTTACGCCGTCGTCGAAGCGATTGCATTTCAATACGAGCCCGAGAGGTCAGGCGCGAGGCAGTTCGACGTGCTCGCGGCGTTGGTCACCGCGGAGCGTCTGGTCATGGCCGAGGATCCGCTCATCGTGGGCATTCCGCATCACGCGTGCGCGGCATTGGACGATCGATATCTGCAAATGCTGAGTGCGCCATTCGACTGGTCCGAAGCACAACGGCGCGTGTCGACCGATCAAACCGGAGGCCTGGTGACGTGACCGACCAACAGCGACGGCCGATCGTTCTGTGCGTTGACGACGAGGCTCGGGTAGTGGAGAGCCTGGCACTTTCATTGCGCAAGGCCTATGAGGTGCACACTGCCGCCAGCGGCGAGGAGGGGCTGCGCAAACTCAAGGAATTGCCGGGGGTGGCGGTCGTCGTGTCGGACATGCGCATGCCCGCGATGGATGGCGCCACGTTCCTGAAGCGGGTGATGAGAGCGCAGCCGGACGTGAGCCGCATCCTGCTGACGGGCGATCCCGGGCGCGACGCGGCGGTGCTGGCGGTGAATGAGGGACAGATCTTTCGCTTTCTCACCAAGCCGTGCCCGCCCGATCAGCTGAAAGCCGCCATCGATGCGGCGGTGATGCAGCATCGATTGATGCATGCCGAACGCTCGATACTCCAGGAAACATTGATCGGCTGCATTCGAGCGCTGATCGACGTGCTGGCCATCACCAATCCGGTGGCGTTCGGCCGGGCGAGCCGCGTGCGGCGACAGGCGATGAGTTTTGCCGCTGAGCTCGGCTGCCCGGATTTCTGGCAGCTCGATGCGGCATCGATGCTGTCGCAGCTCGGCTATCTGTCCTTGCCCGTGGAGCTGGTCGAGAAACTGTACTATGGCGAACGGCTCACGTCCGAGGAGCAAGCCCTGGCGGACGCAGTTCCGCACGTTGCCAGCAAACTGCTCGGGCACATTCCGCGTCTCGAGCCCGTCCTGCAGATTCTGGCTGCACTGAATGCCTCGGATGCTGAACTACGAGTGCTCGGCGAGGGCACGATCGGCCTGGGCGCCCGGATCCTGGCCCTGGTGCTCGACCATGACAGCCTGGTCGCCCAGGGGCATGGCTGCGATGTCGCCATGCAGGCCGTACGCAGCAGGGCTGCGCGCTACGGCGAGTCATTGATCGAAAGGTTCGCCGCATTCCTCGGCGCCGCTTCCGGCAGTCGCGAGATTCATGAGCTGCCGCTGCGGCTGGTGCAGCCTGGCATGACCCTCATGGAAGACTTGAGAACCCAGATGGGAACGTTGCTGGTCCCTCGTGGCTTCGAGATCACGCCGACGTTCCTCGAACGGCTGCGTAATTTCGGCTCCGGCATGCTGGCCGAGAAAATCAAAGTTCTGGTGCCGGCACCGCAAGCAGGGGCAGGCTCCGTGGCGGGATGAAATGACTGTCACCCCGCTGTCATCCGCCGAAAGTCGTCTAGAATTCCTGCACGGGGTTGGCCGTGAATTCAAAGGACTCAGCGCGGATGAAGCTCAAATTCGAGTGGATCGTCGCCGCCGCTCTAGTGGCGGGCACAGGAACCGGAATGGCGTCGGAACAGCCCGCGCCGCCGGCGGGGGATATTCCCGCTGAGTTCAAGCCGCCGATCGAGGCGCGCAACTATGTGAAGCGTGAAGAGATGATTCCGATGCGAGACGGGACCAGGCTGTTCACGGTGATCGTGATTCCCAAGGGCGCCAGCAACGCGCCGATCATCCTCACCCGCACGCCGTACAACGCGGCCGAGCGGGCCAATCGGATGATCAGTCCCAATATTCTCTCGACGCTGCCACTGGCCGACGAGCAGTTCGTCGAGGCAGGTTATATCCGTGTCTACCAGGACGTGCGGGGCAAGTACGGCTCCGAAGGCGACTATGTCTTGACCCGGCCGGTGATCGGACCACTCAACGACACCAAGGTCGATCACGTCACCGACGCGCACGACACCATCGCTTGGCTGGTCGACAAGGCCAACCTGCCCGAATCAAATGGCCGCGTCGGCATGATCGGCTCGTCGTATGAAGGCTTCACCGTGGTCATGGCGCTGCTCGATCCGCATCCGGCGCTGAAAGTGGCGGTGCCGGAAAGCCCGATGATCGACGGTTGGATGGGCGACGACTGGTTTCATTACGGCGCGTTCCGTCTCGCCAACATCGGCTGGATCGGCACGCAGACCGGCTACAAGTCTGCGGGCAAGAAGCCGGGCACGGGCATCTACGATCACTATGAAGAGTTTCGGCGCATTGGCGGCGCCGATGAGTGGGCGAAGCAGTCCGGCTTCGATCAGTTGCCGGCGTGGCAGCGGATGGTCGCGCATCCTGCGTACGACGAATACTGGCAAGGCCAGGCGCTCGATAAGTTGCTCGCCGCCAACCCCTCGAACATCCCGACGCTTTGGGAACAAGGGTTGTGGGATCAGGAAGACATGTACGGCGCGATCACGGCGTGGCAAGCGCTGCAGGCCAAAGGAAAGACAGGAAACAACTTTCTCGTGATGGGGCCGTGGCGTCACAGCCAGATCAATCGCGAGGGCCGGTCGCTCGGGCCGATGCTGTGGGAAGGCGATACAGCCGCACAGTTCCGCGAGCAAATGGTATTGCCACTGTTCAACCAATATTTGAAAGACGGCCCGGCCGTGAAACTGCCCGCCGCGACTCTTTACAACACCGGCGAGGATCGCTGGGAGCGATTCGCCAACTGGCCGCTCGCTTGTGAGCAAGGCTGTCCGTCACCGCTCAAGCCCATTTATCTGAAAGCGAATGGCGGCCTGGGCTTCGACAAGGACGCCGCGGGTGCAGACAGCTATGTTTCCGATCCGGCCAAGCCGGTGCCGCATTTGCCGCGGCCGGTGAACTTCGACGACGGTCGCTGGGGCGACTGGCTGTTGAGCGATCAGCGTCACGCAGACGGCCGTCCCGATGTGATGACCTATCAAACGCCCGTGCTCACCGAGCCAGTGCGTCTGTCCGGCGCGCCGATCGCGGAATTGTTTGCCAAGACCACCGGCACCGATGGCGATTTCGTGGTCAAGCTGATCGATGTGTATCCCGACGAAGTGGCGCGCGATCCGAAGATGGGCGGCTATCAACTGGCGCTCAGTCTGGATATCTTCCGCGGCCGTTATCGCGACAGCTTCGCCAGGCCGAGCGCCATCCCGGCCGGGAAAACCCAGCGCTATCGCTTCCGGCTGCCGGTCGTGAACCACGTGTTCCAGCCCGGGCACCGGATCATGGTGCAGGTGCAGTCGTCGCTGTTCCCGCTCTACGATCGGAACCCGCAGAAATATGTCACCAACATCTTCCTGGCGAAGCGCGAGGACTATCAAAAAGCAACCGTGACCCTGGAGCGGGGCGGTGCTTCGGCCAGCGCGGTGTGGCTGCCATTGGTGCCAGCCGGCACGGGAGCCGTGGCGCAAAATTAAGCATCTGTCATCCCGGGGCCGATTGGTCGGCCTCGCAACCCGCGTCTTACCTGGTAGCCAGGCACCAGGTAGGCGCGAAGATGACGCAAGCGCAGGTGAAATGAGCATGTCGAGCACGGTTCTCGACATGCTCAGTGCGATCAGCGGCGTGTTGCCCGCGATCGACGATGGGTCGCTTCGACTCAGCTACGCTGATGTGCAGCGCTCGGTTGCAGCAGAGCGGCGCTGGTTCCAATCCTTGAAAGTGCGTCGCTGCGCACTGCTCGCCGAGAACAGTGCGCGTTGGATTCTCAGCGATCTGGCGCTGCTCGCCAGCGAGGCCGTGAATGTTCCTTTGCTCCCCTCTCTTGGCCACGAGCGAGTGGCGCAGGTGCTCGAGGACGCCGGCATCGAGTGGGTCCTCACGGATTCGGCCGAACGATTCACTCAGGACCACCCGGCATTCAGCTACGTTGCGACTTCGCATCGAACGGGGCTGGCGCTGCTACGCCGTGACGACCCGCCGGCCGCGACCAGCTCATGGCCCAAGGGCATCAGCAAAGTAATCTATCCCTCGGATCGGCCCCAGGGGGTGTCTTTGAAACACAATGCCGTTCAAGCCGTGACGGATTCTCTGGTCGCCGATATCGCGGGACTCGGCGTTCAGACGCACTTGTGTCTGCTGCCGCTGGCGGACCTGCTGGAAAACATCGTCGGCGTGCATGTGTCGCTGACGATGGGTGCCAAAGTGATCGCTCGCCCGCGTCACACGATGGGCGTCAATCACACCAGCTTGAAATTGCCGTTGCTGCTACAGGCCATCGACGCGGCGTCGCCCGACAGCATGGTGCTCACGCCGGAATTGCTTCATGCGCTAGTTGCTGCCATTCGCGACGGCTGGCGAGCGCCGGAATCCGTGAAGTTCATCGCGGTCGGCGGCGTGGTGTCCCCTGAGTTGTTTCAAGAGGCGCGACACGCCGGCCTGCCGCATCGAGACGCCGAAGTGCGCTCCGTCGATCTCGGCGCCATCGATGCCGGCCGCTTCGTCTACCTGCGCGATCCTGTCAGGAATGTGAGTTGAGCTGCCGCTGGATGACGACTACGTCATGAATTTGTGAGGAAATCGTTGACGTAGTCAGGCGCGCGCGGCTAGCGTCCTCCGCCCGTTGCTAAACGGCTAGAAGAAATAACACTCGGCGGAGGACGTATGAGTCGAAACGGATTGGTTCGGAGCGCGGTGGCGTTCGGTATTCTGGGAGCGAGCCTGTTTGCAGGCGGCTGCGCCTCCATCGTCAACGGCGGCAATCGTGAGATCTCCATCGCTACCCAGCCGCCCGGCGCGACGGCGTCGGTGCGCAAGAGCGGCGGCGGCATCGCGGATGTCGTGGCGGTGGAAAAGACCCCGTGCACGATTTCGCTCGACCCCAAAAAGAGCTACTTCTCGGGCCAGAGCTATACGCTGCGGCTGGAATTGCCGGGCTACAAGGTCACCGAGGTCGAGCTGACTCCGAAGATGTCCGGCTGGTACTGGGGCAATCTGCTGTTCGGCGGCCTGATCGGCATGCTGGCGGTGGATCCGGCAACGGGCGCCATGTGGAACATCGCGCCGGAGAAGATCGATCGCAAGCTGACCGGCGGCCAGGCCGAGCTGATCAAGAACAACAACGGCTTCGTGGTCGTGCTCGAGTCCGAGCTCACGCCGGCCGAGCGTCTCTCCATGGTACGGGTGAATTGATTTCCTTTGTTTGTATGGGGCGGCGACCGCTTCCGGTCGCCGCTCCGACCTGCGAGCTGAAATCGTAGGTGTTTCGCTGGCTGAGCTTGCGACTTTCTTGCAGTATTTTGTGACCCAGCACCTGAGAATGTGTAGGGGGGGTCATGAAGAACGCCTCGAAGCAGACGTTGGTGAACCACGCGTTGATTGGGGTCGTCGTACTGAGTCTGACGGGGTGTGGCGGCGGAGGTGGGGGCGGCGGCCGCGCTTCGAATGCACCTCCCGCGTTCGGGCCACTGGCATTCTCCACGAAACAGAACACGGATCTGCAGGGCCAGGTGGCCGCGACCGATCCCACTGGCGAGGCGCTCACCTTCTCCGTCGTCGCGAATCCCGGCAGCGGCACCCTCGTCAGCTTCAATCCCGCCGGTGCCTTTGTTTATCGGCCTTCGCAGAGTTTTCTCGGCGACGACAGTTTTCGGGTTCAGGTGAGCGATGCGGGTGGCAACACGGTTGCCGGCGTCGTCAACATCAACGTGCATCCGAATCGCGCTCCCGTGGCAACGAACGACGCCTTGCGCGCGGACGGCGCGGCACTGGCGAATGTTACCGTTTTAGCGAACGACACCGATGCGGATGCCGATCCGCTCACCGTGACGATTGAAGAGGGGCCGCTCGCCGGGACTGCGACCGTCAATGCGAATGCCTCGATCAGCATCGGCGCGCTGCCGGCGGGCTTCAAGGGCGTGACTCGTTTCAAATATCGCGTGACCGATTCGAGCGCCGCCTCGGCCATCGGCATCGCCGCGGTGTTCGTCGGCGTCGAGCCGTTTCGCGTCGTATTCGCGGGCGATCCGGCGGCGAATGGTTCTTCTGAAATCTATCTCAGCGATTTCATTTCCGCTCCCACCGTGCTGACGGCCGCGACCGAAGGAACCATGCGGCTGCGTGGCTTCGCCGCGTCCCGGAACGGCACGACCGTCGCTTATCGACGGGAAGATCAAACCAATGCCGCTCGAGTCGATCTTGGGTTCGTGCGCACCACGGCGCCGGTTCAGAGAGGCGCGGTGCCGTTGCCGGCGGGGGCGACGTTGCCGCTCGATGCGAGCAACACGGATCAGTTCATTGTCAGCCCTGATGGGCAGTGGATTGCGTTGGTTGCACGGGTGGGAAGCGTCGACGGTGTGTATGTTTTCAACGCCGCGACGCCGGGCGCGCTGGCCCGGGTGAGCCCGACGAACGCCGTGTTCGCCAGCCGGCTGCGCTTCTCGAACGACTCGCGTTTGTTTTTTCTTGCCTCTCCCGTTGCGGGCGGCGGTACCAAGTCGCTCTACACGGTGACCCCGGCTGGTCCCAGTACTACGGTTGCGGTTTCGGCGCTCAGCGATCCGGCGACGTCGGATGACGTGCTCGATTACTCGATCGCCGCGAATCAATCGTCGATTTTGATTCAGGCGAATCGTGCCGGACGGCAGGGGCTGTTCTTTATCGATGCGCGCCAGTTGCAGACGGAATTGCAGGTGAGCCACACGCTGGCGTTCGGCGAAACGATCAGCGCGAGCACGGTTTCATTGACGGGGGGCACGATTGGCGGAGCTGTCGGGCAGCGTGTGGGTTACACCGTTCGCACGGCGGCGCTGGCGACGCGAGCTTACGTTGCGGAGGTGTCGGCGACGCCCAATCCGCGTGAAGTGGCGACTTCGGCGGAGGTCGTTGGGCTGCGGCCTGACGACGGTGCGTTGTTATATGCGAGGAGCGGTCAGATATTCGAGCGGGATCTCGTCGGCGGGTCTGACGCGATGGTCGCGGCTGGCGGTACGGCTTGGTACGACTCGACGGGAAACATCGTGCTCGTACAGCAGGCACAGTTCTCCGGTCTCATTCCTTATCCTGTGCTCGTTGTTACGACGCGTGGTGCGTTCGGCACGACGCAGTCTGTTGGTACGCCGGCGCAGGCGGCTCGTCTCAGTGAGGTGAGTGGTTTCGACCGAGGCGTCGCTGTATTGGCCGAAGGTCCGCCGGGCGGCTCTGCGCCTGCCCGGGCGCGCATCGCTCTGGTGAATGGACTGGCGCCGGATCGATTGCTCTATCTCGCCGATTTCGAATCGCCCCTGCAGCTCAAGTCGTCTCCGGCGGAGGTCGTGGCTCGCTGACGTCACTGCTCGATCGTGCGGACCGCGACGCCGTCGCGGGTGTATTGGAAACGCAGTAGCCACACGCGGGAGTCTTCCGTGTCTGCCGGAACGAATTGCCATTGCCTCGCGGCCTGGTCGGAGAGGCGGGCGAAATATTTGCTCGGGCCGGGGTTGTCCATCAGGACGCCGACGACATTGCCGTTGGGATCCACGAGCACGCGCACCGTGACGTAGACGCGGCCTTGGATTTTGTTTTGGATTTTTGCTGGAACGGTGGGGAGGACTTCGCTCAGTACGTTCGCTGCTGGTGGCTGGGCGGATTGTTTTGCCGGCTCCGCCGGTTGAGAGGGCGTCGGTTCAGGCTTGGCTATCGGCTGGGTTGCTGATTGTGCTGGGGGCGTGGGGTTTTGGATGGCGGTTGTTTGCGAGGGCGGTTCAGATTCATTCGCGAACCGAGATCCACCCCAGATCGCGAGCAATAACAACAGGGCAGCGGCTATGCCCGATACGAACAAACGCCACTTCGGCGCGCTAGTTCGCGCCTCTTCTGGAGTCGCCACCGGCGTGATTGGTTGCGAAGCACTCGGTGCTGGCGGTGACGATGCGCGTGGTCGCGAGGTGCTCTGCGGTTGGTGCTGCGGAGTGATCTCTCGCAATGCTCCTGGCATTGGCTGAGACGGCGCGCTTACTTGCGGAGTGCTCGGGTCCGGCGGAGACGGAGCGCTCGCTTGCGAACTGCTCGGGGTTGGCTGAGGTGAAGCGCTTGCTCGCGAAGTACTCGGCGACGGCTGAGGCGGAGTAATTTCCCGCGACACCCCTGATATTGGCTGCGACGGCGCGTTTACTCGCGAAGTGCTCGGTACTGGCTGGAGCGGTGCGCTTGCGTGTGAAGTGCTCGGTGTCGTTTGAGGCGGGGCGCTCCCTTTAGGGATACCAAGTGCCGATTGAACAGGAGCGACTTCGCGTACGGTCTTGAGTACTGGCTCAGGCGGAGTACCTGATTGTGTGGCGCCCGTTATCGATCGCAGCGGAGCGCTTGGTCGCAGGACGTCGATCTCCGGCTGAGTGGCGGTGTTTACCTGCGTACTAGTGGATGTCGGCTGACTCCGAGCGGTCTCGCGTACGGCTTCGGTTGCCGGCTGAGGCCGAACGGCCGTTTTCGCGGCGTTGGGAGTCGATTGAGGCGGAGCGATCGATTGCGAGATGCCGGGAGTCGATTGAGGCGGAGCGACCGATTGCGAAGTGCTGGGTGTCGATTGAGGCGGAGCGACCGATTGCGAAGTGCTGGGTGTCGACTGAGCCGAAGCACCCGTGCGCGAGGCGTCGGGCGCCGATTGAGACGATACGCCTGTTGGTGAGGCAGTCGGTGTCGGCTGAGTTGAAGCGCCTACTTGCGAAGCAATCGACGTCGCTTGAGCCGCGGTACTCGCGTGCGAAGCGTTAGGCACCGGCTGAGATGGGGGGCTTGGTGGCGAAGAAACGGGCGTCGATTGAGACGAAATACTTGCTGGTGAGGCGGTCGGTGTGGAGTGAGTGGGAGCGGTTACTCGCGAATCAATCGACGTTGCTTGAGCCGCAGTACTTGCGTGTGAAACGTTGGGCACCGACTGAGGTGGAGTGCCTGGTGGCGAAGAAACGGGCGTCGATTGAGACGAAATACTTGCTGATGAGGCGGTCGGTGTGGAGTGAGTGGGAGCGGTTACTCGCGAATCAATCGACGTTGCTTGAGCCGCAGTACTTGCGTGTGAAACGTTAGGCACCGGCTGAGGTGGAGTGCTTGGTCGCGAGGCAATGGGTGCCGGTTGAGACGAAACGCCTGCTGGTGAGGCACTCGGTGTCGGCTGAGTTGCAGCGTTAACTTGCGAAGTAATCGACGTCGACTGAGCCGAGGCGCTTGCGTGTGAAGCGTTGGGCACCGGCTGAGGTGGAGAGCTTGGTCGCGAAGCAATGGGAGCCGATTGAGATGAAGCGCCTGCTGGTGAGGCACTCGGTGTCGATTGAGCTGCAGCGTTTACTCGCGAAGCAATCGACGTCGACTGAGCCGTGGCGCTTGCGTGTGAAGCGTTGGGCACCGGCTGAGGTGGAGTGCTTGGTCGCGAGGCAATCGGTGCCGGTTGAGGCGGAACGTCTGTTCGTGATGCTGTCGGCTGAGCCGAGGCGTGTGCTCGCGAAGCAATCGACGTCGGCTGAGCCAGGCCGTTAGCTTGCGAAGAGTTGGGCACCGACGGTGGTGGAGAGCTGGGCCGCGAAGCACTCGGCGGTGCCGCTTGAGTGGCAGCAGCATGCGAAGTGCCGGGCGATGGCTTTGGCGCAGCCGTCGCCTCTGAGGAAGGCGAGGGAAGTTTATATTCAGCTCTGAGCTCGATGACCGACGGGCGGTCCGCGACCGACGGGGCCAAGCAGCGACTCACGGTCTCCACCAGCGACGCCGGCAAACCACTCGGCAACCACGCCATATTAAATGAGTGATCGCCCGCGATTAACACCCGCCGGGAAAGCGCCTCGACCAGCGTCGCGCCGAGGCTCCAAACATCGCCGGCGGTCGAGCCGCCAGGGTCGTCGCGGCGAATCGTATCGCTGGCTAGTTTGAGCTGATCCCCGACGGCCAGGAGATTCGACGGCCGCAGCCGGCCATGAATCAGTTGCCGCCGATGCAGAAACGTCAGCGCGTCCAGAACGGGCGGCAATAACTCCAATGTTTCTTCCGCGCTCAGCGCCCGCCGACGAAGGATCTCGGCGAGCGTCTGGTCGCCATATTCCATCACGACAAACAGATAGTCCTGCCCTGCGAACTGCCATCGACCCACCTCGAAAAGTTGCACCAGATGAGGATGGGACAGCGCCATGGCCGCTTGCCAATGCACCAGCAGAGTCTTCGCCTGCGACGCATCCGCGCGCACGAATTTGATCGCGGCCTCGGCGAGATTCTTGGCCTTGTGCTCGGTGAGAAAGACTGCAGCGTGGTCCGAGCCGCCCAGATGACGCCGCAAAGTAAAGCGGCCGTCGACGATCTGGTGCTCCCATGTCGTCCAGGCGGTGCCGAGTGTTGTGGGTTTCGGTTCAGCGCTCATCCGTCTGATATTCGGTCCGGACACAGATTGGATTCGACCTTTATCTCCTTGATTTTGATTCATTGGTTGCGAGCCATATCTGCTAATCGCCCGAGCGACGGTCGCGATCAAATCAAACTGAACGTGGTGAAAGCGCCACGTGTATACAACGAACCGATTTGTTACGCCCCGGAATGGATACAGCAATGCGCTGGTTTCGTGCGTGTTTTTTTCCGATTTATCACTTCATGCGACATCAAGCAATCTGGCTTTCATTCGATAAATTGCAGTTGTATGCTCGAAACACGCTTTGATGCGTCCGTGCAACGGCTTCCGTCCGGCACCGGCCAGTAGATGAGGCAAAAGTTAAGGGGGAGACACCGGTAGCGGAGATTCCAATCGCGTCAGCGCGGATGCGGATGGGGCGCAAAAAACCAACATCTCTTACGGAGGAGCAGTCGATGTTGATAAGAAATTCACTTGCCTTGGCCGTGAAGCACGCGCTTTCGGTCAGTGGGACAGCAGCCGATCCTTCTCAAGCGGGGCGCCGCAGTGCCAGTCGGCTGGCCGGCGCGCTTGCCACCACCCTGATTGCCACCACGCCAGCGGCGTTCGCCCAAAGCACGGGCGGCAGCGTGTTTGGCCAGGCGACCTCGGGAGACACCGTCATCGTCGAAGGCGAAGGGACCGGGTTCCGGCGGGAAATTCCCGTGGGTGCCGATGGTTCGTATCGAGTGCCCGCGCTCTCGCCGGGCAGATACAAAGTCACATTGCGCCATCAGGATGGCACGACGGTGATCCGGGACGGCGTGCTGGTCAGCGCCGGCACGGGTACGCCAGTGAGCTTTGTAGCGACGACGAACGCCGGCTCGGCGCAGATGGAAAACATCGTCGTCACCGCCGTGCGCGTCAACCCGATCGATGTTTCTTCCGTGGAATCGGTGACAGTTCTGTCCGCCGATCAGCTGTCGAAGATCCCGGTCCTGCGGGATCTCACGTCGGCGGCGCTGCTGGCGCCTGGCGCGGTACGCGGCGACTTCGCATTCTCGGAGGGTAAGCTGCCGTCGTTCGGCGGCTCCTCGGTCGCGGAGAACCAGTACTACGTGAACGGCTTCAATGTGACGAACTCGTTCCGCGGTCTGAATTTCTCCCGGATTCCGTTCGAAGCGATCGCCGAGCAGCAGGTGAAAACCGGCGGCTATGGCGCGGAGTTCGGCCGTTCGCTGGGCGGCGTCGTCAGCCAGACGACCAAGCGCGGCACCAACGAGTTCGAGTCGGGGTCCAGTGTCTATTGGTCGCCGGCGGCCCTGCGCAGCAAGACCAAGAACTACATGTACTCCAACCCGCTCGAGCCCAGCAGCTTCGGCACGGTACGTTCCATCAACTCCGAGGAGGAGACCGGGGAGTGGACGGCCAATGTCTGGGCGAGCGGCGCGCTGATACAGAACAAACTGTTCGCCTATGCGTTGATCGGCTACTCCGAGCACGATCAGGACCGCTGGGGCAACGTCACGCAGCCGGCCAATGTCAGTCAGAACACCGAAACGCCGACCTGGCTGGTGAAGCTCGACTGGCACATCAACGACGCCAACTCGTTCGAGCTGACCGGCTTCTCCGACGAGGACGAGACCACCAGCAAGGTGTATCTGAACACGCTCGGCAGCGCCAACCGGCTCGGCCTGATCGGCACGCAGTATGAAGAAAGCGGTGGCTTGAATGTCGTGGGCAAGTACACCAGTTACATCACCGACAATCTGACGGTGTCGGCTTTGTATGGTCACGGCGAGTACTCGCGAGGTCTGCACCTGACGACGGCCGATGGGCGACGCGTGGCCTACAGCGGCGATCTCAACACGCCTGCGACCGGCTGTCCCGTCATCGTCGACGCTCGTCCAGCGGCGCGACGTGCGCTCACCGGTACGTATGCGAGCAGCTGCACGGTAACGTCGACCTTCGCGAGTGCGGGCAGCATCGAACGCCAGGATGCGGGCGATGAGCGCGATCAGTTCCGCGTCGATGCCGAATGGCAGCTCGGCGCTCACCTGGTGCGCTTCGGCTACGACCTGGATGACTTCGAGTCGGTCGCGGGCGAATCGATCGAAGGCGGCCGGCAGTGGCGTTACTCGACCAACTCGGCGGGCGCCGACGTGGTGCGCGAGCAGATCGTGAATCAGGGCGCCACCGTGGAGGTCAAGCAGCGCGCGTTCTATGTCGAGGACAATTGGAACATCACCGATCGATTCCTGTTCTCGGCGGGTCTGCGCTGGGACAGTTTCGAGAACCTGAACGGGCAGGGCGAGACCTACGTCGAGATCAACAACCAGTTCGGTCCGCGACTCGGCTTCTCCTGGGACGTGAAGGGCGACTCGTCGATGAAGCTGTACGGCAACGCCGGCCGCTATGCGTTGCCACTGACGGCAAGTGTCGCGATTCGCGGCGCGAGCGCTTCGTTGTTCACTCGCGAGGACTACACATTCAGCGGAGTCGATCCGGCCACGGGTGCGCCCACCGGGCTGACCTCGCTCGGCACGTTCCGCTACATCAACGGTGAGTTCGGCGAAGGCAAGAACGCCAAGACGATCGCTTCGAAGAATCTGGATCCGATGTATCAGGACGAGTACATCCTCGGCGCGCAGATGCGCATCACCAATCATCAGAACATCGGTGCGCGTGCCATCTATCGCGAGCTGAAGGCCGCCATCGACGACAACTGCGACTACAACCCGATCCTGGAGGCGGGCGTGGCCGCCGGGCTCGATCCGGACCAGTTCGTGCTGCCGAACAACGGCTTCCCTTATTGCCGCATGTTCAATCCCGGCGAGGATGCCGTGTTTCTCACGGACTTCTATGGCAACGGCACGCTGACCGAGACCACCATCGACGGCGATCTGTTGTCGCCGAAGGCGCGTCGTACCTACAAGGCGCTGGAGTTGTTCTGGGACGGCAATTGGGATCGGACCTTCGTGCAGGCGTCCTATACGCTGGCCTACAGCAAGGGCAATACCGAAGGCGGCGTCAAATCCGATATCGGTCAGGACGACACCAACGTCACCCAGGACTTCGATTACAAGGAGCTGGCCGTGGACTCGTACGGGTATCTGCCGAACGACCGCCGTCATGCCTTCAAGGTGTTCGGCAGCTATGCGCTGACCGACGAAGTCTCGGTGGGTACCAATCTGGCCGTGCAGTCCGGCCGGCCGAAGAACTGTCTGGGCGTGCTGTATCCGTATCACGGCGGCATTCACCCGTACGGTTCGTCGTTCTTCCGCTGTGGCACGACGGTAGCGGGCGGTCGCGATGGTCCGTCGGAGCCGAAGCCGCGAGGGACGGCGGGTCGTCTGCCCTGGACGTATCAGGTCGACCTGAGCTTCGCGTACTCGCCGCGTTGGGCCGAAGGATTGATCGCCAAGATGGATGTGTTCAACGTCTTCAACCAGCAGGAGGAGACCGCGGTGGAAGATCGGGCGGAGGATGCCGCCACGGGCACGCCGGCGAGCACGTATCTCGTGCCTCGGTCGCTGCAGCCACCACGCGAATTCCAGTTCTCGCTGGTTTATAACTTTTGAACGAGGGGAACGGATTTCCTTCACACGGCCGCCCGTCGGCGGCCGTGTCTCCTCGCGAATTCTGGGCGCGTGCCCAACAATATGAGCTGCGCGGCCTGTGGGACGAGGCACGCGCGTTGTATGAATCGATTCTGATCCTCGAGCCTCGCCACGTTCCGGCCCGGCTGCGCCTGTCGCGCTTCGAGCAGCTCGCCGATCGCTATCTCACGTCGAAAGAACATGCGTTGCGAGCGGCGGAAGCGGTCCGCGAGCATGGCAGCACCCGACATATCGGTTATGTGACCGCCCGCCTGTTGGACTTTGCCGAAGAGCCGGCGGTGGTCTCGCTGATCAATGCGGTGGATTGGTCGGACCCGAATGTCGTTTCCCAGTCCGCGGTTCTTGCGCAGCAGCTGTGGCTGGCGGGTGACTATCGAGGCGCACTACGTTTTCTCGAGGCGATGGCCAAACAGGTGCATGCCCATCCCTTGCTGATCTTCACGCGCGCGAATGTATACCGTTATCTGGGCGACATGCAGGCGGCCGATAGAGACTATGAAGCGTGTCTCGCCCTGTCGCCGGACTTTGCCGATGCCCATTGGGCGCTGGCTACTCATTCCAAGGCGCGGCCGCCGTTGGCTCGCGTGGTCCGTATCCTCGATGCGTTGAGCCGGGTTCAAGCCAACGGCATCGAGCAGGCCCATCTTTTCTACGCGCTGTTTCGAGAATACGATGCGGCGGATCGGCGGGAAGAGGCGTGGTCGGCGTTGACGAGCGGAGCTGAAATCATGAGTCGCCGGGTGGCGTTCGATTCGCTGCTCGAGGCGTCGCGGCTGGAGGCATTGATACGAATGCCAGTGTCGCTGCCGGAGCCGGCCGTGGCCGCCGGGCTCGTTCCCATCTTCATCGTGGGCATGCCGCGCACCGGGACGACGCTGCTCGATCGTATCCTCAGCAATCACTCAGCGGTGCAGTCGCTGGGCGAGCGCAACGATTTCCCGGCGGCGGTGAGCGAAGCGTCCGGGCACTTCTTCCGATCGCCGCTTCATGGCGATCGCTTGCAGTTGATAAGAGAGCTGGATTTCAAAAAGGTCGGTCATCTCTACGAGCAGCGCGTGCGCCGCCTGGCCACGAATGGCCGCTACGTGATCGACAAGAATCCCCAGAATCTGTTCAACCTGCCGCTCATCCTGCAAGCGTTACCCGCGGCGCGCGTGCTGTGTCTACAGCGCGATCCGCCGGACGCCTGCTTCTCCAATCTGAAGGAGCTGTTTCAGGCGGATGCGTATCCTTACAGCTATACGTTGAGCGATCTGGCGGATCATGGTCTGCGGGTCCGAACCTGGTTGCGGTATTGGAAAAGCAGGGCGCCGGACTCGGTGCGGATCGTCTCTTACGAGGATCTGGTGCGCGCTCCGGAGCAGATGGCGGCGGCGGTGCTCGACTTTCTCGGTCTCGACAGGGAAGGCGCTCTGCACGAGATCACACGCAACAGCGCCCCCGTCTCGACGGCCAGCAGCAGTCAGGTTCGTGAGCGCATTCATGAGCGCGGCATCGGCGCATGGAAACGTTATGAGCGGCAGTTGCAACCGATGCTTGCGAGACTGCAGGGCTGATGGCAATTCCCGCGAGTGTGCGACCGATGCTGGCCAGTGCCGAGGCGCTGGCTACCAAGCAGGATTGGGACGGTGCCATTGCCACCTACGAAAAGGTTCTGGCGCAGGTGCCAAACGAGCCTTACACGCTCGTGCAGCTGTCTTATATGTATTCGCTGCGCGGGAACTATCGTCGCGCCGAAGAGTTCGCGCTCGCCGCGGCACGAACCGGGACGACGGATGAAAAGATTCTGACCGAGCTGCTGCCGCGCCTGCGCACGTTCAACCGAGGGCCGGAGCTGTTGGCGTGCATCGAACGGGCTGGGCCGCCGGCGAGGATGTCCATTCCTTTGCTGATCGCCGCCGGGGCGCAGCTGAGCTATCTGAATCTTCCGGAGCGCGCCATCGATTATCTCGATGAGGCGCGGCGGGCCGACCCTGACTATCCGACGACGCTGCTCGCGCGTACGCAGATTCTCACCTATCTCGGACGCTTCGATGAAGCCGGGCAAGATGTGGAGCGCGCCATTCGCCGCGCGCCTGAGATCGCGCAGGGATACTGGCTGCGCTCGGGGCTGCGGCGGCAGACGGCCGAGCGCAATCACATCGACGCGATCAGGCGGGAGTTGACGCGTCCGGGGCGCACAGCGGACGACATCGCGTTGCTGTCCTTCGCGCTCCACAAGGAGCTCGATGATTTGCAGCGATACGACGAGGCGTGGCACGCATTGATGCAGGCGTGTCGCGCGAAACGATCGCGATTGAACTATGACGGCCGCAGGATGAAACAGCTGTTCGACGTCCTGTCGACGTTCGAACCGGGCGAGGCGACCGGCGCCGATACCGGTCCAACGCCGATCTTCATCGTCGGCATGCATCGATCCGGTACGACCTTGCTGGAGCAGATGCTCGCCGGACATCCGGAGGTTGCGGCGCTCGGCGAGTTATATGACTTCACCAGCGGGATGCGTTACGCGACGGGGCACCACTGCAAGGGCGTGATCGATGCGACGCTGGTGGAGCGCGCGCATGGCGTCGATCTGAGCGTCGCGGGCCAGCGCTATCTCGACGGCGTTCAATGGCGCTTGGGCGGCTCGCGATACTTCACCGACAAACTGCCTTCGAACTTTCTGAACATCGGTTTCATCGCGAGCGCTCTACCGCGGGCGAAGATTCTGCACATGGTTCGCGATCCGGTGGCGACCTGTTTCTCCAATCTGCGGGAGCTGTTTTCCGACGCGAATCCCTACAGCTATGACCTGGGTGAGCTCGCGGACTATTACGGCTGGTATGCTGAGTTGATGAAGCACTGGCACGCGCGGTTTGCCGGGCGAATCCTCGATGTGGAATATGCGCGGCTCCTGACAGAACCGGAAACGCAGCTGCGGCGGGTGGCGGAATTCTGCGGCCTGTCGTTCGATCCGGCGATGTTGGAGTTTGATTCACGCCGTCGCGGGGTCGTCACCGCCAGCGCGGTTCAAGTGCGCAGTGGTGTGGTGATTCGCGATGCGCCCAAGTGGGCTCCCTACCAACAGTGGCTGGCACCGTTGCTCTGTCTCAACAGATGACACTGCGTCACGGGTTATCTGATGCTGATTCGCCGCCGAGCGGGCGTCGTGCCTCGCGGAGCTGGGTCAGCAGCTCCAGCTGCCGCTGTTGCATCTCCACCAGTTCCTTCCAGGACTGTTCGCGGAGCAGATCGAGCTTCTCGTGCAAGGCGAGAATCTCCAGCTCGGCCTTCAAGTTCACTTCGTAGTCGAGCCGTGCGTGCAGCCGGTCCTTATCGGCCTGACGGTTCTGGCTCATCATGATGATCGGCGCCTGCACCGCGGCTATGCACGACAGCAGCAGGTTCAGCAGAATGAACGGATAAGGATCGAAGTGCGGCTGGCCGATCACGTTGAAGATCATCCAGGCGACCAGGAACGCGCCGAACAGCATCAGGAAGGTCCAGCTGCCGCCGAACTCAGCGATGCGATCCGCGGCGCGCTCGCCCAGCGTGGGCGTATCGAGTTTGTTGGGATCTTGCGCCACCGGTTTGTGTTGCAGGAATTTGCGCCAGATGCGCTGTTCCACGCTGTCGCCGGTGACGGTCGGGCCGGCGTTCGGTGTCGCGAACGCCGCTCCGACCACGCGGGCCGAATTCAACGTGGCCCGCACGACCAGATGGATCGACACCAGGGCCCCGATCGCTCCGACCAGCGCAGTTACGATGTGCGCGATCCCTGAGTCGGAATCGGTGATGCCGCCGAGATGAAACATCGAGCCGCTGAGCAGTCCGCCCGCGGCGCCGAGTGCCAGGTCGACCGGCAGCCCGAGCCGGGTGCCACGAATTGCGAAGCGCGCGATCCATCCGGCCACCAAGCCGGTCAACAACCATTGCCACACTTGCATGGGACGGGTTCCTGGGTCTGGGTTTGGGTACGGGAAGGGTCGGGGCGCCACTCTCAATGCGCATTGCGGGTGGGCGGCACGCGAAGTATAAGCAGTCGATGTCACTGAAAAACGCGCGTCCCGCGTCAGTGCAACTGCGTAATAGCGTCATCGCGCTACTGCTGCTGGCGGTGGTGGGATGGGCAGCGTGGCACTTCACCCGAGGCACGGAACGAAGCCCGGGTCGCGGTCGGCCCGCCGCTGCCGTGGGGACGGCACAGGCGACTGCGATGGATGTGCCCGTGACTTTGAGTGCCATCGGTTCCGTGCAGCCCATCGTCGCCGCGACCGTTCGTTCTCAGCTCGCCGGCACATTGTTCAGCCTGCACTTCGCCGAAGGGCAGCAGGTGAAGCAGGGACAGTTGCTGGCCAAGATCGATCCTCGTCCCTATCAGCTGGCGTTGTCGCAGGCACGTGCGAATCTGGTCCGCGACGAATCGCTGCTGGACCAGGCCCGGGCCGATCTGGAGCGCTACCGCACGCTGTGGTCGCAGGATTCCATTGCTCGTCAGCAGCTGGATACCCAGGCCGCCACGGTGAAACAACTCGAAGGCACGGTGGCGGCCGATCATGCGGCCATCGGCGTCGCGACTTTGAATCTCGATTACACCTCCATCACCGCACCGGTCGCCGGCAAGGCGGGGCTGCGGCAGGCGGATATCGGCAACTATGTGACGCCGGGCGACGCCACGGGCATCGTCGTCATCACCCAGGTCCAACCCATCGATGTGACTTTCAGCGTGCCTCAGGCGCAGCTGCCCGACGTGCAGGCGCAATTGCGCGAGGGCCGGAAGTTGCACGTCACAGCCACCGATCAGGCCGGCGAGCGCGTGCTGGCGGAAGGCGAATTTCTGACGTTCGACAATCAGATCGACGCGAGCAGCGGTACGGTGCGCGCCAAGGCGCGCTTTGACAACGGCGCTGAGACCTTGTTTCCGAATCAATTCGTGAATGTTTCTTTATGGGTTAAGACTTTGTCACATTCCGTGACCGTTCCGGTGTCGAGTGTGAGACATGGCGCGCAGGGCGACTTCGTGTTCGTGTTGCAAACCGACCGGACGGTGAAATCGCGAGCGGTGCGAACCGGGGTGATCCACGAGCAACAGATCGTCGTGAGCAGCGGACTGAAAGTCGGCGAAACCGTGATCACCGAAGGCGCGGACGGACTGAACGACGGCGCGCGCGTCATGATGGCTGGTGCCAAATGGCCGGCGAGCGCGAAGAAACCATAGAGCCCCATGAAGGCGGGCCGTCCCGTCTGTTCATTCTACGGCCGGTGGCGACCACGCTGTCGATGCTCGCGATTCTGCTCGCCGGTCTGGTGGCGTTTCGCGTGCTGCCGCTGTCGGCGCTGCCCGAGGTCGACTATCCGACCATTCAAGTGCGCACGCTCTATCCAGGCGCGAGTCCCGACGTGATGGCGGTCACCGTGACCGGTCCGCTCGAACGTCAGTTCGGTCAGATGGCCGGCCTCGATCGCATGACCTCGGCGTCCTCGGCGGGCGCGTCGGTGATCACGCTGCAGTTCTCACTGGAGCTGGCATTGGATGTGGCCGAGCAGGAAGTGCAGGCGGCCATCAACGCGGCCAGCACGTTGCTGCCGTCGGATCTGCCGGCGCCGCCGATCTACGCCAAGGTCAATCCTGCCGATGCACCGATCGTGAGTTTCGGGGTCACGTCGACGTCGAGGCCGCTCGCCGAAGTGCAGAATCTGGTCGATCAGCGCGTCGCCAACAAGCTGTCGCAGATATCCGGCGTCGGCCTGGTGAATCTGTCCGGCGGTCAGCGGCCCGCGGTGCGCATTCAAGCAAACGTGCCGGCGCTGGCCGGGCGTGGGCTGTCGCTCGATGCGTTGCGAACGGCGATCGCGGGCGCCAACGTCAACGGCGCGAAGGGCAGTTTCGACGGGCCGACGCGTGCGTGGACCATCGACGCCAACGATCAACTGGCCACGGCGCAGGAATATCGGGATCTGATCGTCGCGTATAGCAACGGCGCTCCGGTGCGGCTCGGCGATGTTGCGACCATCGTCGACTCGTCCGAGAACACCCGGATCGGCGCGTGGATGAATCGCACGCCCGCCATTATCGTCGACGTGCAGCGCCAACCCGGTGCAAATGTCATCGGCACGGTCGCTGCGATCCGTACCGCCTTGCCGGCACTCGAGTTGCAACTGCCGGCCGATGTGAAGATGACCATGCTCAGCGACCGCACGGTCGGGATTCGTGCCTCGCTGGCCGACGTGCAGTTCGAACTGCTGCTCGCCGTGGTGCTGGTCACGATCGTGATATTCCTTTTCCTTGGCAGCCTGCAGGCTACCGTCATTGCCAGCATTGCCGTGCCGCTGTCGCTGGTCGGCAGCTTCGCGGCCATGTATCTGCTCGAGTTCAGTATCAACAATCTGACGTTGATGGCGCTGACCATCGCCTCGGGGTTCGTGGTCGACGATGCGATCGTGGTGCTGGAGAACATCAATCGTCACATCGAAGCGGGCACGTCGCCCTTCGCCGCCGCCCTGCGGGGCGCGCGTGAGATCGGCTTCACCATCATTTCGCTGACGGTCAGCCTGGTGGCCGTGCTGATCCCGCTGCTGTTCATGGGCGACGTGGTGGGGCGATTGTTTCGCGAGTTTGCGATCACGTTGGCGGTGACGATCTTCATCTCCGCGATCGTGGCACTGACGCTCGTGCCGATGCTCGCGTCGCGTTGGTTGAAACCGGAGCGGGAGCAGCGTCGCTTGCCGCTCATCGAGCGCAGTCTGCACTGGTTTGAGCGGCTGGCGCAGAGCTATGCACGCCGGCTCGACTGGGTGCTGGATCGTCAGCCGCAGACGCTGCTGGTATTTCTGGCCACGCTGGTGATGACGGCACTGCTGTTCGTGCTCATCCCCAAAGGTCTGTTTCCGCAACAGGACACGGGGCAACTGCGTGCCGTGGTGGTCGCCGGCCAGGATATTTCCTTCCCGCGCATGGCGCAGCTCCAGTCGCAGGTGGCCGCGCTGGTGCTCGACGATCCGGACGTGGCCAGCCTGAGCTCGAACGTCGGCGTCGATGGCCAGAACCTGGCGCTTCATCAGGGACGCATGCTGATCGACCTGAGGGATGCCGATGAGCGCGGCTCGCAGCAGGATTTGATGGAACGGTTGCAGCGGAAGGCGCGCGAGACGTTCGGAGTCACGCTGTACTTGCAGCCGGTGCAGGATCTGACCATCGACACTCAAAGCGGCGCCAATGAATATCGCTTTGCCCTGCAGGCGGCGAGCGCGACTGACATCTCCCAGTGGGCGAATCGCCTGCTCACGGCGCTACACGACGTGGATCAGATTCGCAATGTGACCTCCGACGTGCTCGAAGACGGCAGAGCGGTGGAGGTGGACATCAATCGCGACGTCGCGGCACGGCTCGGCGTCAGCGCCGCGACGGTGGATAGCGCGCTGTACAACGCGTTTGGTCAACGCATCATCTCCACCATCTTCACGCCGTCGAACCAGTATCGCGTCATCCTGGAAAGCTCGCCGGGCATGTTGGCCGATCCGAAGGCACTGTCGCAGATCTATGTGCCGACCGGTTCAGGCACTGTCACACCGTTGAGTGCGCTGGCGACGTTTCGGTTGAAGAGTGCGCCGGTGTCGATCTCGCGGGTCGCGCAGTTTCCGGCCGCGACCATCGGATTCGATCTTGCGCCAGGGGTGTCGCTCGGCGCCGCGGTGGATGCGATCACGCGGGCGGAACGGGAAATCGGCGTGCCTGCGTCGATCACCACGCAATTCACCGGTGCGGCCAGTGCATTTCGCGCGTCGCTGGCCAACGAGTTCTATCTGATTCTGGCGGCCATCGTGGTCGTCTACATCGTGCTCGGCGTGCTGTATGAAAGCTTCATTCATCCGTTGACGATTCTGTCCACGCTGCCGTCGGCGGCGGTCGGCGCGTTGCTGGCGCTGCTGGTGACCGGCAGCGACCTCGGCGTGATCGGCATCATCGGTATCGTGTTGCTGATCGGCATCGTGAAGAAGAATGCGATCATGATGATCGACTTCGCCATCGAGGCGCAGCGCGTGGAAGGCAAGGAGGCGCGTGCCGCGATCCGGCAAGCCGCGTTACTGCGTTTTCGGCCCATCATGATGACGACGTTCGCCGCGCTGTTTGCCGCCTTGCCGCTGATCTTCGGTTTCGGCATGGGCTCGGAGCTGCGTCGACCGCTGGGTATCGCCATCGCCGGCGGCCTGATCGTCAGTCAGGCGTTGACGCTGTTCACGACGCCGGTGGTGTTTCTGGCCTTTGAGCGATTGGTTCAACGACGCAGCCGCGGTGCCTCCCCCGCGTTGGAGTCGCCGCCGTGAACCTGTCGGGCCCATTCGTGAGGCGGCCGGTCGGCACGACGCTGCTGACTCTCGGCGTCGCGTTGACCGGAATGGCCGCGTTCTTCGTGTTGCCCATCGCGCCCTTGCCGCAAGTGGATTTTCCCACGGTGAGCGTGACGGCCGGCTTGCCAGGCGCCAGTCCTTCGACCATGGCGTCGAGCGTCGCGTCGCCGCTGGAAAAGCGCCTGGGCGTGATTGCCGGCGTGACTGAGATGACGTCGCAGTCTGGCATCGGCTCGACGCGCGTGACGTTGCAGTTCGATCTGAGTCGGGATATCGACGGCGCGGCTCGTGACGTTCAGGCTGCGATCAATGCGGCGCGCGCGGATCTGCCCGCGACGTTGCGGACCAATCCGACGTATCGAAAGGCGAACCCGGCCGATGCGCCCATCATGATTCTGGCGCTGACCTCGCAGACCCGCTCGCCGGCGTCCATCTACGACGCGGTGTCGAATGTAATTCAACAACGACTGTTGCAGGTCGATGGCGTCGGCGATGTAGAGCTGGGCGGCGCCGCGTTGCCGGCGGTACGCATCGATCTGAATCCGCTGGCGTTGGCTCGCTTTGGAATTGCGCTGGAGGATGTGCGTAGCGCGCTGTCGTCGGCCAGCGCTCACCGGCCGCGTGGCGTGATCGAGAACGATGAGCTTGCGTGGCAGATCGAGGGCAGCGAGCCGGGCCTGCATGCGTCCGACTACCGCGATCTGCTGATCGCCTGGCGCGGCGAGGCGGCGGTTCGGTTGAGCGATGTCGCCACGGTCTATGACGGACCCGAAGACATACGAACCATGGGATTGTTCAACGGTGAGCGCGCCGTCACGGTCATCATCAGCCGCCAGCCCGGCGCGAACATCGTCGCGACGGTCGATGCGGTGAAGGCACAGCTGCCGGCACTCGAAGTCGTGCTGCCGAAGGACATCAAGCTGCAGGTCGCTTCCGACCGGACCACCACGATCCGTGCGTCGTTACATGAAGTGGAGGTAACGCTGATCATCGCGACGCTGCTGGTCGTAGTGGTGACCAGTGTGTTCCTGCAGTCGTTGCGCGCAACTCTGGTGCCGGCTGTCGCCGTGGTGGTGTCGTTGCTCGGGACGCTCGGTGTCATGTATGCGCTGGGATTCTCGCTCAACAACCTGTCGTTGATGGCGCTGACTATCGCCACCGGATTCGTGGTGGACGACGCCATCGTGGTGCTGGAGAACATTTCCCGACACGTGGAGAAGGGCATGCCGGCGCGGCAGGCGGCGCTGCTCGGGGCGAGGGAAGTCGGTTTCACTGTCGTGTCGATTTCCATCAGCCTGGTGGCGGTGTTCATTCCGTTGCTGTTCATGGGCGGCATCATCGGCCGGTTGTTTCGTGAGTTCGCGGTGACGCTGTCGGTTGCGGTGCTGATCAGTCTGGTGATCTCGCTCACCACGACGCCGATGCTGGTCTCGCTGCTGTTACGTGGGCGAGGCAAGCCCAATCGATTCAGCGCGCTCGCCGCTGGCGCGTTCGATCGCCTGCAACTGCGTTATGCGCACGGGCTCGACTGGGCCTTGAACAATCGTCCCACGGTGCTGGTGATATTGGCCGGTGTGGTGGTGCTCAATCTGTTCTTGATGGCGGCGGTGCCAAAGGGATTCTTTCCCGAGCAGGACACGGGGTCACTGCAAGGCGGTCTGCGGGCCGACCAAAGCATCTCGTTCCAGGAGATGCAGCGGAAGATCACCCAGGTGGCGGGCATCATCCGGGGCGATCCCGATGTGGCTACCGTCGTGGCGTTTACCGGTGGCTCGAGAGCGGGCGGCGGTTTCATGTTCGTCATTCTGAAACCGCGCGATCGACGTGCGTCGAGTCGCGAGATCATCGGACGCCTGCGACCGAAGCTCGCCGGCGTGAGCGGACTGGCGGTGTTCTTGAATCCAGTGCAGGACATGCAAATCGGCGGACGCGGCGCCAGCAGCACCTATCAATTCACCCTGAAGGCTGACGACGTCGACACGTTGCAGAGAGCGGGCGATACGCTGGTCCGACTGTTGAAGCAGGAACCGCAACTGGTCGACGTCGACATCGATCGACAACAGGGCGGGGCGGAGGTGCTGGTTCAGATCGATCGCGATCGGGCCGCGCAGCTGGGAATTCCGACGCAGGCCGTGGACGCGGCGCTCTATGACGCGTTTGGACAGCGGCAGGTCGCGACGATCTATTCGGGACTGAATCAATATCACGTGGTCATGGGCGTGGCGCCGGAGTTCAATGGCTCGCCCACGATGCTCGATCATGTCTATGTGCCGGCGACGCCGGCCTCGACCACGACGACGGGCGCCGGCTCGGCGCCCGTGTCCACCACCGGCACGGGTCGAGATGTGTCGACGGGTGCGGCCGTGAGTCTCGCGCCATCGAACATCGTGCCGCTGTCGACGATTGCGCGCTGGAGCACCGACTCGACCGCGGCCCAAGTGAATCATCAGGACGGGCAGCCGTCCGCGACGGTCTCTTTCAATCTCGCCAATAACGTGTCACTGGGCCAGGCGACGCAACGCATCCTGGAAGTGAAGCAGGGCGCGGGCTTGCCCTCGACGGTCACCGGTGCGTTTGCCGGCACCGCGCGCGTGTTCGCTCAATCGACCGCGACCATACCGCTACTCATCGTGGCATCGCTGGTCGTGATTTATATCGTGCTCGGCATGTTGTACGAGAGCGCCATCCATCCGCTGACGGTGTTGTCCACGTTGCCGTCGGCGGGCGTGGGCGCGATGCTGGCGTTGCTGATCGGCCAGCTCAATCTGGATCTGATCGCGCTGATCGGGTTGATCCTGCTGATCGGCATCGTGAAAAAGAACGCCATCATGATCATCGATTTCGCGCTGGAGGCGGAGCGCTCCCGAGGCTTGTCTCCCATTGCGGCGATCCGCGAAGCCTCACTGCTGCGCTTTCGTCCGATTCTCATGACGACCCTGGCGGCCGGCTTCGGCGCGGTGCCCTTGGCGATCGGCTTCGGCGACGGCGCGGAGCTGCGTCGTCCGCTCGGTATCGTCATCGTCGGTGGCTTGATTGCGAGTCAGTTGCTGACGTTGCTGACGACCCCGGTGGTGTATCTGGCACTCGATCGATTCCGTCGGCCGGGTTCCCGCACGATCGATTCAGCGTTTGGAGCGGCACCGACATGAGGATCGCCGTACTCATCATCTGTGGAGTGAGCTGCGTCGCTTGCAGCGTCGCGCCCACTTATCGGCAGCCCACTGCCGAGATTCCCCCGTCATTTAAGGAAGCGCCGGGCTGGCGCGAGGCGACGCCGTCGGATGCGGTGGCGCGCGGGGAGTGGTGGCAATTGTTTGGTGATCCCGTGCTCTCGGACTTGCAACGGCAGGTGGTGCTGTCCAATCAGAATCTCGCGGCCTCGAAAGCGGCCTACGATCAGGCGCGTGCGTCGGTTCGCGAATTGCGTGCGTCGCTGTTGCCCGTGATCGATCTGACAGCGTCGGGCACCAAGGTCGGTTCATTCGGTACTGGAAATCCAACGGTCGGCAGCACGGGCTCGGTGAGCACCGGCGGTAACTCACGTTACTCGGTCACTATCGGCACGACATGGGAGCCCGATCTGTGGGGGCGTATCGGCGACAGCGTGCGTCAAGCTGGCGCGTTGGCTCAGGCGAGCGAAGCTGACCTTGCCAATGCCACGTTGTCCGCGCAAGGCGAGCTGGCGCTCAACTACATTCAGGTGCGCGGACTGCAAGCGCAGGAGGAAGTGCTCACTGCAACGATTGCGGCGTATGAGCGCGCGCTGACCATCACCACCAATCGTTACAACGCGGGCGTGGCCGCTCGATCAGACGTATTGCAGGCGGAGACGGCACTGCGAAATGCACGGGCGAACGTTGCCGATCTCGGTCGCCAACGCGCGTTGCTCGAACATGCGATTGCGGTGTTGGTAGGCGTCAATCCATCGAACTTCAGTTTGCCGAGTGGCGAGTGGAGTCGCAATGTGCCGGAGATTCCTGGGGTGTTGCCGGCATCGCTGTTGGAGCGGCGGCCCGACATCGCGGCCGCAGAGCGTCGCGTCGCTGCGGCGAACTCCGCAATCGGCATCGAGCGGAGTGCCTATTTTCCGACGTTCCAGCTGAGCGGCGACGCCGGCTACAACTCCCGAAACATGAGCGATCTGTTCGAATCCGCCAGCAGCATCTGGTCGCTTGGGCTGACCGGAGCGTTGACGTTGCTCGATTTCGGGGCGCGCTCGGCCAGAGTGGATCAGGCGCGTGCCGCGTATGAGCAGACGGTTGCCGAGTACCGGCAGACGGTGCTGACAGCATTTCAGCAAACCGAAGATCAGCTCGCCGCCTTGCGTGTCTTGGAAATCGTAACTACCGAGAGGGATGCAGCTGCGGTGGCGGCAAAGAGCGCGGAGAAAATTGCATACAACCAGTACTTCGCCGGTCAGATCGGCTACGCGGATGTGATCGTCGCGCAGACGGCGGCGCTCTCGTCCCGACAGGCGGAGATACAGGCTGTCGTCGATCGGCAGTCGGCAGCTGTCTCTCTGATTCAGGCGATCGGCGGTCATTGGCAGTGAAATCGCTCATCGACGCGCGCATTGTGACCAAACCACCTCTGACACCCAGCTGAACCGAACGTCCTTGACGGCAGCAAACAACGCTCGTAGCAAAGATTGCTAGGCGCAGTGGTCACTTTCGCGTTGACACGAAGTGGCGCCTGCCACTGAATCGCACCCGACCCACATTCCTCAGTTGCTCACGGAAGGAGTTGCATCATGAACCGATGCCGAGGATTCGCAGTCGCGTCGCTATCGTTGGCCTGCGGCGTGTGCTGGAGCACGCTGGCGGGCGCGCAAGAAATATCACCCACTCAGGATGCCGAGCGTCATTTCGATGCCCGGCTCGATCTCAACCGCGGCTTCGCCGCTTCCCGATCCGCCGCGGCCGTTCAGCCTCAGTCGATTCAGGGACTGGTGGCCAATGTCGAAGAGCTCACCGTCGAATCCGATGAAACAACGGGAGCGGTGAGCTCGCTTTCCAGTCAGCGCGGTTATCTCACGGGCCCCTCGAAGGGCCGGCCCATGGATCTGGCGGTGGCGTTTGTTCGCAGCAATGTCGCTGCGTTGGGGCTCGAGGCGTCCGACCTGCAAGGGAATGTGGTTTCGGACGTCGTTTACTCGCGCGTGACCGGGGCCACGCACATTTATCTGCAGCAGCGTCATGCCGGCATCCCGGTGTACAACGCGCAACTGCAGGTCAACGTGAATCGGGACGGTCGCATCGTCAGTGTGAACAATTCATTTTTGCCGGGACTGGCGCAGTCGGTGCGTGCTCTGAAACCGAGCATGCCATTGCCGGCGGCAGTCAGTGCGGCTGCGAAGTTTTCGGGCATCGCCGTGCCGACCAAGGCCACCAAGGGACGGCTGATGTTGTTGCCGATCCGGCGAGGCGAAGCGCGTCTGGTCTGGAACTTCCAGATCGACACGCTCGATGAGCAGCACACGTGGGATTTCACGGTCGACGCGGAGAACGGTCAGGTCTGGACGCGCTTCGACGGCACGGTCGCGGATCAATATCGTGTTTATCCGCAGCCGGTGGAGAGCCCGACGCATACCAGTCCGCTGCCGCCTGCCGATGGCCGCACGCTCGTGGTGAATCCTGCAAACACGCTCGCGTCTCCGTTCGGGTGGCACGACACGAATGGCGCTGCCGGCGCGGAGTTTACGACGACTCAGGGCAACAACGTCGAGGCGTACACCGATACGGACAACAACAACTCGCCGGATTCCGGGTCGAGTCCGAGCGGCGGTTCGGCGCTGAACTTCGACTTTGCGATCAATCTCTCGGCTGCGCCGAGCACCTATCGTCCGAGCGCCGTGACCAACCTGTTCTACTGGAACAACATCATTCACGACGTTCAGTATCAGTATGGGTTCGACGAGGCAGCCGGCAATTTCCAAGTGAACAACTACGGCCGCGGCGGCGCGGGCAACGACTCGGTCAGAGCCGAAGCGCAGGACGGCGGTGGCACCAACAACGCCAACTTCGCCACGCCCGCCGACGGTTCGCGGCCGCGCATGCAGATGTATATCTGGACCAGTCCGAACCCGGATCGTGACGGCGATCTGGATGCGGGCATCGTGGTGCACGAGTACGGCCACGGCATATCCAACCGTCTCATCGGCGGACCGTCCAACGTCAATTGCCTCACGAATCGTCAGCAGCCGGGCGAAGGACTGTCGGATTGGTGGGCCCTCGCATACACCGCGAGAGCCAGCGACACCGGCGCAACTCCTCGTGGCATGGGCACCTACGCGTTGGGTCAGGCGAACAGCGGCGCGGGCATCCGCACTCAGCGTTACAGCACGGATCCAGCCGTCAACACGTGGACGTATGCGAGCATCAACGGCATGGCGGTTCCACACGGCGTCGGTTCGGTGTGGGCGCAGGCGGCGTGGGAGGTGTACTGGAAGCTCGTCGATCAATGGGGCTTCAATGCGAATCTCTACAACGCCACCGGCAGCGCCGGCAACCAGCGCATGATGTTGTATGTGAACGAAGGCTTGAAGAACACCGCCTGCAATCCGACTTTCACTCAGGTCCGCGATGGCATCATCCAGGCCGCGATGGACAATCATGGGGGTGAAGATGTTTGTCGGGTGTGGCAGGCCTTTGCGGCGTTCGGTCTCGGCTCGAACGCGGTGAGTGGCGGTTCGGCCAGCACGACACCGACGAATGGTTTCGATGTGCCGGCTTCCTGTCAGGGGGGCGGTGGGACGGTGGTGTTCGAAGATACCTTCGAGACCAGCCTGGGTTGGCAGACCAATCCGAACGGGACCGACACTGCGGTGTCCGGTGCCTGGGAGCGGGGCGATCCGGAGGCGACGACATCCAGCGGCACCAAGCAACTCGGCACTACCACCAGCGGCACGAACGGTCTGGTCACTGCGCGCCTGGCCGGTGCGAGCGCGGGTGAGAATGATGTCGACGGCGGCGTCACCTCCATTCGTTCGCCAGCAATCACGTTGCCAGCGACGGGCACGCTGACCTTGACCTTCAGTCAGTATCTCGCCCATGGCAGTAATGCGACCAACGCGGACTTTCTGCGGGTGAGTGTGATTGGTACCACCACCAGTGTGGTGTTCCAGCGCCTGGGCGCGGCATCCAATCTCGATGGCGCGTGGTCGACGGCGTCGGCCAGTCTGAATGCCTTTGCCGGCCAGACCGTGCGGCTGTTGATCGAAGCGGCCGATGCGGGCACGGCGAGCCTGGTTGAAGCAGGCATCGACGACGTGCGGATTACGCAGCAATGAGGGGTTGTTTCTAGCGCCGGAAACTCTCAGGCGGCGCGGGCCTATTCGGGCCCGCGCTGTTATTCTCACGATATGAGACGTCATTACTTTCTGTTGTTGACGGTGGCGCTGGCGGCCTGCCATTCGGCGGGCGCTCCTGCGCCGCGCGAAGCGGCGTTCGATCAGGAAATTCAATTGGCGCCCGGGGAACGGGCGCTGTTCGGGCCGCGCAAGCTCGACGTGGAATTCGTACGCGTCGTTGAGGATTCGCGCTGTCCTACCGATGTGACATGCGTCTGGGCGGGCGAGGTCAAAGTACAACTCGCGACCCGGAGCGGCGGCGCCGAAGCCGTTCAGCACGAGCTGACGGCGGGTAAGCCCGCCGCGGTCGGCGGCTTGCAACTCGATGTCGTGCAAGTTCAACCCGAGAGAATCTCGACGCGAGAGATAGCAGCGCACGAGTATCGCGTCACGTTGCAAGCGCGGGATTCGAAACCGTAGCGGACGTCGGTGGCCACTCACTTCACGCTGTAACCCCGGCCGGTGAGACAGGCGGTCAGCGCGCGGTCGTAGTCCGCCGATTGCGCGGTTGTCATGGAGTTCGTGGTCTGTGACGAAGCGAGGCCGATTTCGTCGCTCGCCCATACGTGGCAGTCGTAGCGATCGCGGGCCTGCTGCGTCGGGCTCTGGTCTTCGAGCGGATAGGCATAGACCCGATCGCCGTTGACCACCGGCTGCGGTGCGCCCGGCGGCGGCTGGACGATCTCATAGGCCGATTGCTCCGGGCGCCACGAGTAATAGACATCGTCGGCGAAGTAGTAGGGCAGGCCGCCGAACCACACCGTCGTGTAGAACGAAGGCAGCATCGGAACGAACGCGCCGATGGGCGCTGCGACTACGGTGAAACGCGGGCCATAGGGGCGATACCACACGCCGTTGTAAACGTTGTACGACACGCCCCCGTGTTGAACGACGATCGTCTGTGGCGGCAGGTGCGTAACAACGGCGCCATGAGGCGGCGTGAAGCGAGCGGGCGCATAGCGCTGTGCCGGCGATTGCGGCAGCGGGTTACGCAGCGTATCGAAGCCACGTTGAGGCAGGGCTTCTTCACGCGGCGTATCGAAGCCACGTTCCGGCAGGGCTCCTTCGCGCTGCGTATCGAAGCCACGTTCGGGCATGCCACGGTCTTCATGCATGCGGTCTTCGTGCGCCAAGCCATGCATGCGCAGATGCTCCGGCTCTTGCGCCAGCACCGGCGAGGCAGCGGCTACAAGTGTGCAGGCGACCGCAATCGCGGCGGTGAGGCGGCGCTGAACATTTGTTAATGAAGCGTTCATTTTCGACTCCTACAGGAAGCTCGGTTTTCTTCCTTGGAGCTTCACAGTAGGCCCGCAGCCTTACATCAAACTGACGTTCCAGCTTCGGGTGGAAATGTCAGCCGGATCGCGGTACCGCGCTCATTGGGGCCTGCGTCGATGGAGAGACCGGCGCCATGCAACTGCGCAACTTCATTCACGATGGCGAGGCCGAGGCCCGTGCCGTTGCCACGCGCGTTGCTGGCTCGGAAGAAACGTTCCTGCACGTGCTGACGTTCGGCGGGTGGGATGCCGACGCCTGTATCGATGACTTCCAGGAACGCGGCGCCGTGCTCGCTGCCGCACTGGACGGTGACGCTCCCGCCGCCCGGCGTATGCGCGATGGCGTTGTTCACCAGATTGCCCAATGCTTCTTCGAGCAACCACGCAACTCCACGAACGCGCGCGGGTTCGATCTGCGCGCCCAGGTCGATGCCGGCGAGATCCGCCGTGGCCAGGCGTTGCGTGACGATCGATTCCACCAGTTGTGCCAGGTCGAGGGAGGTGAAATCCCAGTTGAGGTTTGCTGCTTCGTCCGAGCGGGCCAGCGTCAGCAGTTGATGTGTGGTGTGAGCGAGGCGTCGGGTCGCATCGAGCACGCGCTCCAGCCGCTCCTGGTTGGGCTCGGTCGCTTCGGCCGCCAGCAATTCCAGTTGTGCCTGCACGCCAGTCAATGGCGTGCGCAGTTGATGAGCAGCGCTTTCGAGAAAGCGCCGTTGCGCCGAGCCGGTATCGCGCAGGACGTTGAACAGCCGGTTGATCGTCTTCACGAGGCTGAGTATTTCGACCGGCACCTCCGCCGTCGGTAACGCTGCGAGGTCGCGCGGTGAACGGCTGCCGATCTGCTTTTCAACTTGATGCAGCGGGACCATCGCCAGTCGCACGCCGAGCCAGATCAGCAGTAACACCAGGCTGAGCTGCGCGGCGTCCACCAGCAGCGCACTGGAGAGAATGCGGTTCAACGTGTTGTCGCGTTTGTGCATGGTCTCTGCCACGGTGACGATGATCGGGCCGGCCGTCGTCATCGCCCGATACGCGACCATGCGAATGCGTTCGCCGCCATAGTGGGCGTCGCCGCGCGCCGGATTGCTCACGGTTTGATGAAGTTGCGGCAGACCGGCGTCGCCCGCGACATATCGACCGTTGGCGCCACTCACCTGGAAATAAATTGAATCGGATGAATCCGACCGAAGCAGCGCGATGGCATGAGGGGACAGCGTCAGCGTTGCATTGCCTCGAGCATCCGGCTCGACATAGGCGGCAATGGCGATCGCTGCATCGATCAGCGCCTGATCGTAGGCATCTCTCAGCGGTGAGCGTGAAGCGAGATAGTCGGTGAGCGTGCCCGCTGCGAGCACCAGCGCCGCGGGAACGAGCAGTAGCGTGAACAGCCGCCGGCGGATCGAGGGGCCGCGTTCATTTGTTTTTCTCATCGATGCGATATCCCATGCCGCGCACGGCGCGAATCCGGGCCGCGTCGCCCAGCTTGCCGCGCAGGCGCGAGACATAAACTTCGATGGCGTTGGGGGTGAGCTCCTCGGTCCAGTCGGTGACCGAGCTCATCAGTCTGTCCTTCGATACGATGCGTCCGGCGTTGAGCACCAGACATTCCAGAATGGACCATTCACGCTGTGTCAGCTCCACAGGCCTGCTGCCGATGCTGAGCGCGTGATGTGTCATGTCCAATTGCAAGCCGCCGAACGAAAGCTGGTTGTTGGCTGCGGAGTTCGCCCGCCGGATCAACGCTCGACAACGTGCGACCAGCTCGGCGACCTCGAACGGTTTGGTCATGTAGTCGTCTGCGCCGAGATCCAGCGCGTTGACGCGATCGGACAAACCGTCACGCGCTGTGAGCATGAGTATGGGCGTGGACTTGCCGCCCGCGCGCAATCGACGGACCAGGTGCAATCCATCCTCGCGCGGCAGACCGATATCGACGACGGCCAGGTCGAAGGATTCAGCTTGCAATGCCGATGCGGCGGCCTCCGCGCTGGTGACGATATCCGCGGCAAAACCCGACTTGAGCAACGCCTGGCGGACGGCGTCGGCAATCAACGGATCGTCTTCGACGATCAGCACACGCATAGGCCCCTGGCCCCCGAACGTCAGATTCGCGTCAGCCTCGGCTCGCATTCTGCAGCCGTGATCCGATCCGGTCACGCTCGATGAGGAAAATGTCATGAACAAGATCGTCAAGGCCGCGGCGGCCGGCTTGCTGACGGCCGCGGCGTTTGCGCCCGTGAGCGGCGTGCTGGCCGCCAACCAGCAGCCCACCCCAGCCCGGGCTTCCATCCCATTCGTGAATTTTGGGGGCATCCGCGACTGGCAGGCCGATGGCGACAAGGGCTTGTGGGTCGAGGATGCGCATCGGCAATGGTTTTACGCGTCGCTGGTGGGACCGTGCGTCGGTCTGGATTTTGCCTACTCCATCGTTTTCGACGCGCAGCCCATGGACACGCTGGATCGCTTCAGCTCTGTGATCCTGCCCGGTTGGGGCCGCTGTTACTTCGGCAGCTTCTCGGTCAGCGAGGGCCCGCCGGCCAAGCGCAGCCCGGATGCTGACGACTCCGCCGCGGCACAGGGGTGAGGAGACAGCCATGAACATCCCGCTCAACCGCCTGATCGTGGCCGCCACCGGCGTCGCCTTTTGCGCCATTGCCATCGTCGGCTTTGGCACCGCCAGCGATCGCGACTTCGCAAAGTGGCGACCGATTCCGCCGCCGGCCGAAGATGCATTGACGCAGGCCATCGATCTGAACCGGATAGCCAGCTTTCGTTACATCAACGATCGCGAGCTCGAAGTCACGGACGAGGCCGGTCACAAGTTCAACATGAAGTTCACGCAGGACTGCGCACCGCTGAAAGACATGAAGGATTTCTCGCTGGTGACCGAGAGCTTCCATGACATGGACCGCTTCACCGGCATCGGCGTGAACGGCCAGATCTGCACGTTCAAGGATTTCTCGCCCAAGACCTGAGCGTCAGCCGCGCTGTCGATTGTCGCGAATGCGTTGCGCCTTGCCGACCGATCGCTCGATGGAGCCTCTCGGCGCAATTCGCACATCGGCGCTGATGCCGATGTGCGCTTTCACCGCTTCTCCGAGCGTGTTCGCAGCGGCGGTGGCGGTGGGGCAGGTCTCGGCTTCGACGTGGATCGTCAGATTGTCGAGCCGTCCCTCGCGAGTCAGCTCGAGCAGATAGTGAGGCGTGAGCTCGGGCAGACGCAGAATCAGCTCCTCGATCTGGGTTGGGAACACGTTGACTCCGCGCACGATCATCATGTCGTCGGAACGGCCGATGATCTTCGCCATGCGTCGCATGGAGCGTGCGGTCGGTGGCAGCAATCGAGTGATGTCGCGCGTCCGGTAGCGAATGATGGGCAGCGCCTCCTTGCTGAGCGAGGTGAATACGAGCTCCCCCAGCTCACCGTCCGGCAGCACCGCGCCGGTCTCCGGATCGATGATTTCCGGATAGAAATGATCTTCCCAGATGACCGGGCCGTCTTTGGTCTCGATACATTCGTTGGCGACGCCCGGGCCCATGACTTCGGACAGGCCGTAGATATCGACGGCGTCGATGTCCATGGTCGTTTCGATCTCGGCACGCATGGCTTCCGTCCAGGGCTCCGCGCCGAAGATGCCGAGGCTGAGCGAAGATTCGCGCGGATCGAGGCCTTGCCTGGTGAACTCATCGGCGATCGCCAGCATGTACGAGGGCGTGACCATGATGATGTCGGGCCGGAAGTCGCGTATGAGCTGCACTTGTTTCTGAGTTTGCCCGCCGGACATCGGAATCACGGTGCAACCGAGACGCTCGGCACCGTAGTGAGCGCCGAGACCGCCTGTGAACAATCCATAGCCATACGCCACGTGCACGATGTCGCCGGGTCGGCCGCCCGCTGCACGAATCGAGCGCGCGACCAGATTGGCCCAGGTGTCGAGGTCGTTGGCGGTGTAGCCGACGACGGTGGGTTGGCCGGTCGTGCCACTCGACGCATGAATCCGGCTGATGCGTTCGCGAGGCACGGCGAACATGCCGAACGGATAGTTGGCGCGCAGATCGGCTTTGGTCGTGAACGGAAACTTCGCCAGGTCGTCGAGTGTCCGCAACTCGTCCGGATGCACGCCGCGCTCGGCGAACATCCGTCGATAGTGCGGTACGTTCTCGTAAGCATGCCGCACCGACCATTGCAGTCGGTGCAGTTGCAGGGCGCGCAGTTCGTCCTGGCTGGCGCGTTCGATGGGTTCCAACGACACGTCGCGGATCACCAGTGCGACGGCCGTTCGATGTGATCCGCTGCGCCGGCGGCGACCGCGAGGTCGTACATCAAGCGCGCATCGACGACGGCGGCGACGGCGCCATCGTCGTGATAGCCGGCCAACGGGCCGTGCACGACGGCGAACATGATCATGCCGTCCGGATGAGTGGTCGGCTCGTGGCGAATGCCGGCGCCTTCGTAGACATAGTGTCCGGCCCGACCGCGATCCTCGCCGTAGCTGAAGCCGCCTTCGAGCAGGATGCCTTCGACCGCGCCCAGATGGCCGTGCACCGCTGCGGCGTTGTCCGGCGACACCTTGAGCAACATCGAGAAGCCGCCGGTGTAGGGGTTGACGTTGAGCAGTTTGAACCAGGTGCCGGGCATGACCCAGTCGGCCCAGGGCAGGCCGGACGGATCGAAGAACGCCGACTTGTGAGTCGCGGTCGCCTTGACCGTGCTGTTCTCGCTGCGCTTGATGGATACGCTCGACATGCCAATCCCCCGTCAACTGTTGTGAGGCGGATGGTAGGAGGGCCGTCGTGGGCCAGGACATGACGAGAACCACTCATACCCCTTAGGCCGCGTGACTCCAAGGAGCGCGGCCGGGGAAATCCCGCGGGAGGTGCAGCCCCGAGGGGCTGAGTGGAATACGCTATTGCCGCCGCCTGCGCCCGACTTCAGCCTCGCCGGGCAGATTGCGAGCGGGGGATCATGGGCAGGCTCGAAGGTAAAACGGCATTCATCACCGGTGCCGCGTCCGGCATCGGGCGCGCCACGGCGTTGCTATTCGCATCGGAGGGCGCCCGCGTCGTGGCGGCCGACATTTCCGCTGACGGCGCCGAGCGGACGGCGGCGCGGATCGGAGCGAACGCGCTGGCGTTGACGCTCGACGTTGCGAACGAATCGCAATGGGAACAGGCGATGCGCCGGACGGTCGACCGGTTCGGACGGCTCGACATCCTTTGTAACATCGCCGGCATCGGTCGCGGCGGCTCCATCGAGGATGTCACGCTCGAAGACTGGAATGCGATGCTGGCCGTCAACCTGACGGGCACCATGCTCGGTTGCAAGCATGGCGTGCGCACGATCAAGAGCACCAGGGGCAGTGGCGCCATCGTCAATGTTTCCTCGGTGGGTGGATTGGTCGGCATTGCCGATATCGCGGGCTACTGTGCCTCCAAGGGCGGCGTCACGATTCTCACGAAGTCGGTAGCACTACACTGCGCGCAACGCGGCTATCCGATCCGTTGCGTCTCCGTGCATCCCACCTATGTCGACACCGAGATGCTCGATCCAGTCGCGGCGGCAATGGGCAGTCGTTCGGAGTTGCTGGCGCGCATGGCGCGTCAGGTGCCGATGGGGCGTGTGGCGACGGCGGACGATATCGCTCGCACCATTGCGTTCGCGGCCTCCGACGATGCGATCATGATCGACGGTTCTTCCTTGATCGTCGATGGCGCGCAGCTCGCGGGTCCGCCGTCCGCGCATTTCGAATAAAGGTTTGGAGCGATCTATGAAACGAGTCGAAGGTCGGGTGGCACTGGTCACAGGAGCCGCGCAAGGCATCGGATTCGCGGCAGCAAAGCGCTTGAAGGAAGAGGGCGCGATCGTGGTGATGTCGGATCTCAACGCGGCTGTGTTGCAGGAGGCCGCGGGGCGTCTGAATGCGGACGCGATCGTGCAGGATGTCGCCTCCGAACAGGGCTGGATCGATATCTTGCAGTCGATCCGCAAGGCGCATGGAGCCTTGCACATCCTGGTCAACAACGCGGGCATCGAAGGCGATCCCAGCGCGCCCAAGGATCCGCAGGGCGCGCCGCTGACCGACTGGAACAAGATCTTCACCGTCAACAGCGCCGGCGTGTTCCTCGCGTGCAAGCACGCGATTGCACTGATGTCGGAATCGGGCGGCGGCTCGATCGTGAATGTTTCTTCCATCGCGTCGCTGGTGCCCACGCCGTTTCTGACTGCCTATGGCGCGGCCAAGGCGTCCGTGCAGCACCTCACTCAGTCGGTGGCGCTGCATTGTGCGACCTCCGGTTACCGCATTCGCTGCAACTCCGTGCATCCGGGCCAGGCGCGTACGCCGATGCTCGAAGCATTGTTCGAGCGCATGGCGCGTCAAGCCGGCGCGTCGGTCGAGCAGTTCACAGCGGCGTTTGTGGCGCAGATCCCGATGGGCTCGTTGCAGGAGCCCGAGGATGTGGCGAACCTGGTGCTGTTTCTAGCCTCGGAGGAGGCGCGTTACATCACCGGGCAAGCCATTGCCTGCGACGGCGGCTACGTGCTGGCTCATTGAGATAACATCATGCAAGTCATTCAGATGGCCTACTTCGTCGAGAACATCGAAGCGGCGATGCCGCGCTTTGCGCAGGCGCTCGGCATCGGTCCCTGGTTCTACTTCGACAACTTTCCGTTCGAGCGGCTCGAGTATCGCGGCGTGCCGTCGCAGGCGAAGCTGTCGCTGTGTCTGGGCATGTCGGGCGGCATGATGTACGAGTTGATTCAGCAGCGGGACGATCTGCCCAGCGTCTATAAAGAAGTACAGCGCGAGCGGGGCTGGGGCTTTCATCACTATGCCGTCGGCGTGGCGCCGGCGGACTATCAGCGTACCGTGGACGATTATGTGGCGCGCGGTTATGACAAGGTGCTGGATGCCCGGGTCTCGATCGGCGCCCAGGCCGCCTATGTCGATGCGCGTCGGGATTTGCAGGGCATGATCGAGGTGATCGAGATGACCGCGCCGGTCATCGAGCTGTTCGCGATGATCCGGGAGTCGGGCCAGCGTTGGGACGGTGCCGACCCGATTCGACGCCTCGGTTGAGTCGCCCGGGCCGCCTGGTGTAGGTTTGCGGGACGGGGGCAGATTGTATCCGTCCCCTTTCCTGGCTCGGCGCCAATGGGGGGCTCCATGCACGGCGTGGAAGTGGCTGACGACTCGATCGAGTCAGCCGTTGCGAAGATTCTTGCCTGCACCGATCACAGCACTGTAGACGCGCAGCTGTTGCGCCCGGTCGCGGCCCGCATCGCTGCGACCAGCGGTGTCTATTTCCGGTTTGCCAGCGCGCCCCGGGCGGATTGCTACGCGGCGAGCTATTCGTACGCCGGCGACACGCCGGAGGCAGCCGAGGTCTACCTGGATCACTATTTCCGCCTCGACCCGGTGGTGCGTTCGGGCCTGCGCTGGCTGCATCACCCGCAGGCACCGATTGAACTGGTGTCGGGGCTGTCGGCGAGCGCGGTGGATCTGCACGACCATGCGTATCGCGATGCCTTTCTGTATCGGTACAACATCGGGCACGTCATGGCGTTGATCGTGCCGTGTCCGATCGCGTCCGGCCCGCAGCTCATGTGCATCGGCTTTCATCGCTGTGTCGATGACCGGCCGTTCCAGTCGCATGAGGTCCGCACCTTTGAACGACTGGCGCCGGCGATCACCTCGGCCATGCGGCTGCTGGCCTATCAGGATGCCGAGCGTCTGTCGCACGATGTGCTGAATTCCTTGAGCATGAGCGGTGGCGTGGGGTACGTGATCCTCGACCACGATCTCGCCATCGAGAATGCCAACGCTCGCGGTCTGGCGGATCTCGATGTGAGTCCTGCGAACGGGACCGCGGCGCTGCTCGGCGAGGTGCGTCGATTGCTGATTTCCGGCGAGGTCTCGGGCCACGGTGGCGATGGACGCAACGTGTTCACGACCGGTGGCATCCGGCCGCTGGAGATTTCAGTGTCCCGGTTGCGCAGTCCCGGCGGGCGTGAGCGATATTTGTTGATCACCAGCGAGCCGCTGACGGCGCGCTTGCTGAATGCATCGACGCGGCTGTTCGCTTTGACCGAACGAGAAGGTGAAATTGCCCGGCTGGTCGCCGCCGGTCTATGCAACGCCGGCATCGCGACCGAGCTGCGCATTGCCCTGCGGACGGTCGAGAATCATCTGCGTTCCATCTACGCCAAGGCGGATGTTTCGAGCCGTACGCAGCTGGTGTCGAAGTTACTACGCCTGCAATAGCAACCCTCGGGTACATGGATGTGCCTCGCCGCCGCAGGTGGCGGGCTCCTGGAAAAACACCACGCTTTTTTCCAAGGAGCCACGACCGTCGTGACAGGAGGTCCGATCGGTCGTTGATATGAGTGGTTCACGTCATGTGGGCCGTTTGACCCTTCTGTCACAGTCCTCCCCGAACAGACGCCACATCCGAGTGGCGCTCAAAACGGGGGGATCATGTCCAATCGCACGTCTGCCGCTGTGCGTGTCGCCTGCGGCCTTCATTCCATTCTTGCGTGCGCGGCGGTCATGCCTGCGTACTCACAGTCGAGCGAAACGTCGGAACAGCTCGGCGGCCTCACTGAAATCGTCGTTACCGCCACTCGCAGCAGCGCCAATCTTCAGGACGTGGGCATCAGCCTGAGCGCGTTCAGCTCGGACGATCTGGTCCAGCGCGGCGTGCGGGATTCGACCGATCTGGCCCTGCTCACGCCGGGCCTGCAATTCGCCGATCCGGGTGGCTCGCCGATCGCCGGCCTGATCTCGATTCGCGGCGTGTCGCAGAACGATTTCGCCGGCCACATCGAACCCGCCAATGCTTACTACATCGACGAGGTGTATCAGCCCTCCAACGCCACCAGCGTGCAGCGGCTGTACGACGTGGAGCGCGTCGAAGTCCTGAAAGGACCGCAGGGCACGCTGTTCGGCCGCAACGCCACTGGCGGTTTGTTACATGTGATCACCCGTCAGCCGACGCAGTCGCTCGACGGCTTTGCTGAACTGACGGTCGGCAGCTTCGATCAACTCGGATTCGAAGGCGCCGTGGGCGGACCGTTGAGCGACACGGTCTCGGCGCGAGCCGCCGTGCTCTACAACCGGAATGACGGTTACTTCAAGAATGCGATCGGCCCCGATTACGCCAACGACGATACCGTCGCCGGTCGCGTGCAGGTCAAGATCGAGCCGTCCGATCAGCTCGATATCTCGCTGTTTGCCGACTACTACGAGATCCGTCCCATCTATACCGGTGCGAGTATGATCACCGGCGCAGCTCCGGACGCGGACGGCTTGGGCATTCGGTTGCCGCCCGGCTCACCGACGGGCTTCGGTTATGTCGACGCCGACGGCGATCCGTACACCGGCGCGCTCGACTATCCCGGCCAGTTGGAGCGACGCACCTGGTCCGCGGGCGCGAAGGTTCAGTATCAGTTCGACACGCTCACGCTGGCGTCGATCACGAGCTATCAGAAGCTCGACAGCACTTACGATTCGGACAACGACTTCTCGCCGTATCCCATCGGCATCTTCCAGCAGAATGCGGCAGCGACCCACCTGACTCAGGAGTTGCGCCTGATCGATGCCGACGGCGCTTTTCGCTGGACGGCGGGTGTTTACTATTTGTATATCGACGGCGATTACTTCCAGGGCTTCAATCTGCCGGCCTTCGCGTCGTATCCGCGAGCGAATTACAGCGTGGACACGCGGTCGGCGTCGGCGTTCGCACAAAGCGAATATGACATCTCCGACTCGGTGCGCCTGACGACCGGCGTGCGCGTGACGCGCGACGAAAAGAAGTACAACTACACTGAAGTGTGCGAAGGCGCGCTGTGCCCGCTGTTCATCCAGCCTGGAACGTTGGCGGCCAACGGCACCACGAGCGACGAGCATGCCGAAACGGGAACGTCGGGTCGCGTGCAGCTCAATTGGTCGGCGACCGACGATCTGTTGCTGTATTCCAGCGTGAGCCTGGGCTACAAAGCGTTCAACTACAACGCCGGCTTCGTCGGCCAGGCGCCGCTGTCCATGTTCCGCTTCAAGGGCGAGAGCTTGCTCGCCTACGAGATCGGCGAGAAGTTCCAGTTCCTGAACAATCGTGCGCGACTCAACGGCGCGGTGTTCTACTACGACTACGACGACTATCAGGCCTTCGACCAGCGCGGCTTCAACTTCACGCTGTTCAATACCACGGCCTCGATGTACGGCGCGGACGCGGAGCTGTCGCTCAGCGCCGGAGACGGCTACTTGTTCTCTGTCGGCGGTGCGTACCTGCGCACGAAAGTGGACGATGTGCCCATCGGCAATCGACGGGTCAGCCGTGAAGCTCCGCAGTCGCCGCGCTACACTGCCAACCTTTCCGCCAGCAAGGACACGCACTTCCAGTTCGGCGGCTTGAACGTGAATGTGACCGCGAGCTACGGCGACGATTTCTACGCTCAGCTGACCAACGCGCCGGTGACCAAGATCCCGGCCAGCTGGCTGGTCAACGCGCGCGTCACGCTCTCGTTGATGGACGATCGGCTGTCGGTTGCCGTGTTCGCGAACAATCTGCTCGACGAGGAGCGCGAGACGTTTGCCTTCGACGTTTCCGGCGCGCCGCTCGGAGGAACCTACACGACGTACGGCGAACCGCGCTGGTACGGCGTGCAGACTCGCATCAAGTTCTGAGCGCCTATGTCAGCAGCGCGAGAGTTCATTGCCACCCGCGATGCATTGCTGGCCGCCAGAGAAGATCTGGCGGCCGCATGTCGTGCGTTCCGGCGTCCGGCATTCGCCAACTTCAACTGGGTGGCGGACTACTTCGATCGTATCGCCGTCGGCAACGCGCGGGCGGCGCTACGAGTCGTGGACGATTCGGGACGCGACGATGCGTACTCGTACGAGTCGCTCCGCCTACGCTGTAATCAAGTCGCCAACTTCCTGGCGTCGCAGGGCGTGGGGCAGGGCGATCGTGTGCTCGTCATGCTCGGCAACGTCGTGCCCTTATGGGAGACGATGCTGGCGGCGATCAAGCTGGGTGCCGTGATGATTCCGGCGACGACGCTGCTGGAGGGCACCGATCTCGAGGATCGCATGGAGCGTGGTCGCGTCAAGGCAGTGATCACGCACTCTCATCTCGCGGAACGGTTTACGAAGCTTCGCGCGGCGGCCGTACAGATCGTCGTCGGGCCGGCCGTGAAGGGCTGGCTCAACTACGAAGCGACGTTCGCGCAGCCCACACAGATCGACGCCGCGCAGAGCCGTGCCGACGATCTGCTGCTGTTGTACTTCACATCGGGGACGACGGCCAAGCCCAAGCTCGTCGCGCACACCCATACGAGCTACCCGGTCGGTCATCTCTCGACCATGTACTGGCTCGGATTGAAGCCGGGCGACGTGCATTTGAACCTGAGCTCGCCGGGGTGGGCGAAGCACGCCTGGTCGTGTTTCTTCGCGCCCTGGAATGCGCAAAGCACGGTGCTTGCGTATCAGTACGATCGTTTCGATCCAGTCGCGCTGTTGAATGTCATCGAGCGCTGTGCAGTTACAGTGTTTTGCGCGCCACCGACCGTGTGGCGCATGCTCATTCAGCAGGACTTGAAGCGTTGGAGGCCGGTGCTGCGCGAGGCAATGAGCGCCGGTGAGCCGTTGAATCCGGAAGTGATCGCGGCGGTCGAGCAGGCGTGGGGTGTCACGATTCGGGATGGCTATGGCCAGACCGAGACGACCGCGCAGGTCGGCAACTCCCCGGGATTGCCGCTCAAGCCCGGCTCCATGGGACGGCCGCTGCCGGGCTATCGCATCGAGCTCATCGATGCCGAAAGGCGCATCGGCGACGAAGGCGAGATCTGTATCGACCTGTCGCAACGTCCGTTGGGACTGATGCAACAGTATCTCGACGATCCGGAGCGGACCGACGCCGTCATGCGCGACGGCTTCTATCACACCGGCGACGTCGCGAGCCGCGATTCGGACGGATATCTCACGTACGTGGGGCGCATGGACGATGTTTTCAAATCGTCCGACTATCGAATCAGTCCGTTCGAGCTGGAAAGCGTGCTCATCGAACACGCGGCAGTCGCGGAAGCGGCGGTCGTGCCGAGCCCGGATCCGACGCGACTCTCGGTGCCCAAGGCCTTCATCGTGCTCGGCGCGACGGGCACGCCCGATGCGCAGACCGCACGATCGATTCTGGAGCATGTGCGCGCCCGCGTGTCTCCTTACAAACGCATTCGTCGATTGCAGTTCGCCGCGCTTCCTAAAACCATCTCCGGAAAAATTCGCCGTGGGGAGTTGCGTGCGGCAGAAGTAGAGCTGCGCGCTGGCAGCGAACGTGCCGCGGGCGAATTCTGGGAAGAGGATTTCCCGCGCTGACGGGCGGTTGCTGTCATCAAGCTGTAACGAATGTCACTTAGACAGCTGGCTGCCGGCGAATCCCGGCGGACCGTGATGACATGTTCCGATGACCGTGAGCGATCCCGAGCGAACCCGCTGGTTCCTCCGTAACATCCTGCCGCATGAGCCGGCGCTGCGCGCCTGGCTCGGCCGGAAGCAGCGCTCCGGTATCAATGTCGACGACATCGTCCAGGAGGCCTATACCATCCTGGCCTCGCAGCCGGCTTATCAAGCCATCCGTCATCCTCGCGGTTATCTGTTCCAGATCGCGCACTCGCTGGTCGTTCGTCACATCCGGCGGGCGCGCATCGTCGATATCCAGGCGGTGGAAGATCTGGATCAATGGGACACGGCTGGCGCCGCGCCGTCGCTCGAGCAGGGCGCGATTGCTCGCGACGAGCTGCGCTATCTGGCCGAAACGATCGCGGTGATGCCGGAGAAGACGCGCGAGGCATTCATTCTTCGCCGCGTCCGTGGGCTGTCGCACCGGGATATCGCGCGACAGATGAAAATTTCGGAGAGCACGGTCGAGAAACACATCGCACGGGGACTGCGGCTGCTGGCAGAGCGCTTCACTCGTGATGTGACCGTGTCCCCAGGCTCCGACGATCAATCGCAAGGCGCAGCCCGAGATGAAATCACGGGAAACAAGTCAAAGCGTTGATATCGCGGCCTCGGAGTGGGCCGCGAAAATCGATAACGGGCCGCTGACCCCGCAGGAAACCGCGGCCTTGAAGGACTGGCTGGAGGGCGATTCTCGTCGGCCGGGCGCGTTGTTTCGTGCACGAGCTGTCTCGATGTATAGCGAATCGGCGCGTGCGCTCGGGCCGCACTACAACCCCGACGACTTCACTGAAACACCCGCTGCCGCCCCCCGGCTGTCGCGCAGAACAATGCTTGCGTGGGGCGGTGGCCTGGCTGCGAGTCTGGCGGTGACCGTTGGCGTCGGACTGTCGCTGAGCAGCTCGCAGGCCTATGCGACCGCGCGAGGCGAGATGCGTCTGATCCCCCTCGGCGATGGTTCGACGATGTTGTTGAACACGGCCACCAGTGTCGAGGTGGAGTTTGGATCGGAGCGCCGGCTGGTGCGGGTGTTGGAGGGGGAGACGTATTTCGAAGTGACCGCCGATGCGCGACGACCGTTTGTCGTCGAGGTCGGCGGCCAGCAGCTCGGCGCGTCGGCGTCGGCGTTCATGGTGCGCCGTCTGGAAGGCGGCCCGGTCGACGTGCTGGTGCGCTCTGGAAACATCGAGCTGTTGAAACCGGGCCGCGCGACCAGCCTGACCGCCAATACTCATCTGGCGATGACCGTTCGTGACGACTCTGTGCTGACGAGTGCCGAAGCCGCTGCCGTCGCGCCGGAGGTTCTGTCACGCCAGCTCGCTTGGCGGGAGGGCAAGATTGCGCTGCATGGCGAGACGCTCGCCTTCGCTTCTCAGGCGTTCGCGCGCTACAGCGATGTTCACATTCAGATCACCGATCCCGCTCTGGCGAACGAGTCCATCACCGGCCTGTTCTCCGCCAACGACCCGGTGGGGTTCAGCCGCTCCGTCGCCCGCATCTTCGGCGCCAACCTTTCGGTACAGCCGGATGCGATCGTGCTGTCGCGCTGACTCGCCATATTAAAGTTTGGTGACACATAGGGGTTGAGCCGCGCCGGCGGCTCTTACGCGTCAGAAGACTGCGCTACACGCGGTCGTGGAGCGTAGCTCGAGATGTTTCCTTCGAAGTCCCTGCTGGCGCGTTGCGTGGCGGCCGTTTTGCTCGTGGCCGGCGCGCGTGCTCATGCCGAGCCGAAATCATTCAACGTGCCAGCGCAATCGGCGGTAATGGCGATACCGGAATTCGCTCGCCAGGCGGGTGTGCAGATCGTCGCGCCCGCGGGTCAGCTGCGAGGCATTCAGACGCCTGCGGTCGTTGGCGAAATGGAAGTGCGCGCCGCGCTGACGCAGTTGCTGGAAGGCACTCAGCTCACGATCGATTCCGAAGAGGGCGGCATTTTCACCCTGATCAATGCCTCCGCGGCTGCGCGCACCGGTGGTGCGGGAGAAATCAGAACAGGCGTCATCGAAGGCCGCGTTCTCGATGTGGCGACTGGCGAATATCTGCGCAATGCCATCGTGCGTGCGACGTCCGATTCGGGCATGCGGCAGACTACGACCACGGGCGAACGCGGCGAATATCGATTCGTCGGCTTGCCGGCCGGCACGTTCGAAGTGTCGGTGAGCTTCACCGGGCGCAGCGATAGAAACGCCACGGTCACTTTGCAGGCGGGCGAGTCGGCGCAACTGGATTTCGATCTGCTACGCCTGGGCAGCACCGAGGACATTCTCGAAGAGATCACCGTGAGCGCCGGCATGCTCGACGGCGATGCGCGGGCCATCATGAGCCAGCGCGAATCGATGGATATCAAGAACAGCCTGTCCTCGGAAGCGTTTGGCGACATTGCCGAGGGCAATGTCGGCGAGTTCATCAAGTACATGCCAGGCGTGGATACCGATGGCGTCGACGGCACGGTGCGCACCGTGCGCTTGCGAGGTTTGCCGCCGGAGTACACGTCGGTCACGATCAACGGCGTGGAGCTGGCATCGGCGGATGCCAATCTCGGATCGAGCGCCTCTCGCACGTTCAGCTTCGAGCAGGTGTCCTTGAGCAGCATCGATGCCATCGAAATTTCCAAGACGGTGAGCGCGGACGTCGATGCGAATGCGCCGGCGGGCACCATCAATTTGCGCACCAAGCGCGCCTTCGACCGCAACGGCCGGCGCATCGCGGGGCAGATCAGCGCGAGCACCCAGTCCGACCTTTGGGATGATCATGACGGCGGGCCGGGCGACGGCGATCAGGATCGATTCCTGCCGGGGGCGCAGCTCGAATACTCGGATGTGTTTTTCGACAACCGCCTCGGCGTGCTGCTCAGCCTCAGCAACTCGGAAACCTACATCCAGCAGGAGCGCATGACCCTGGGATGGGATTTCACGCCGACTGCAGCCAACGGCAACGCGACTGCGCTGACTGCGATGCGCGCCCAACAGATCAATCAGACCGTGGAGCGCTTCGCGACTTCGCTGACGGTGGATTTCAAGGCGACGGATCGACTGATCCTGTCGCTGCTGACCATGTACAACGAATCGGATCTGTGGTCGGGCCAGCGCTCCTGGCTGTTCACCACGGGTGATCGCTCGATGTCGGTGACGGGCGATGTGCTCACGGATTTCACGACGCGACATTCGAGCGCCCGCGCGAACTCGGAGGCGCTGGCGGTGGCGAAGCGGGGACGTATCGTGAGCGCCATTCCCAGCTTCGAGTGGACCGGCGATCGAGTCACGCTCGACGGACGCCTTGCTCATTCCAGCTCGACCAGCCGCTACGATCCGCTCGACTGGCACGGCTCGGTGTTTTCCGTGGGCTCGCTGCAAGCATCCGGTGCATTCTCGGCCGAGCGTTCCGGCCTCGGCGAGCCGAACTGGAACATCACGCAGCTCAGCGGCAACGATTGGAGCAACCCGTCGAGTTACAGCCGGCCGGTGATTCAGGCGGAAGATGGTCGCTACGCCGAGAGCGAGTTGAACTCCGCGGCAATGAATCTCACGTTCAAGGCGTGGCTTGCGCCCACGGCCGTCACGTTCAAGACCGGATTCAAGCTGGCGCGCAACACGTATGACTTCGGCAACGAGCGCGAAGCGCATCAGTACACCTATGTCGGTCCGCTGTCGGTGGGGCAGTTCTGGCAGAACTACGGCAGCCCGGTGCAGCTGTCGTTCGACGACAACGATTTTCATCTGAGCACGACCAGCGGCGCCTCGAGCCTGTTCATGCCGAGCAACTATCAAATCGGGCAACTGCTGCTCAGTCATCCGGAGTACTTCACTCGCACGCTGACCGCTGCCAATTACTACACAGCGTATATCGCGAACGTCCGGCACTTCGAGGAAGATCAGAACGCGGCCTATCTGATGGGCACGGTCGACTTCAGCGAGCGCGTGAGTTTGCGTGCGGGCTGGCGATGGGAACAGACCGAAACGCGCGCGAGACAGACCGATCCGCTGACTTACTCGGAGGTCGTGGCTGCGGGCTATGCCGCTTCGGCTGCCACGGGCCGCGCGACGACCATCGATGGACTGAAGTATCAATATGAATCGCGGCCCAAGGTGGATCGCACTGGCAAGTACGACTACTTCTTTCCGAGCGCGTCGCTGAAATACGCTTTCGACGATCAGACCGAGCTGCAGCTGGGCTACAGCAAGACCATTCGTCGTCCGCAGGTCAACGTGCTCGCCGGTGTGCAGACGGTGGACGAGGCAGAGCGCATCGTCAGCGTGCCCAATCCGGGACTCGAGCCGGAGCTTTCGGACAACGTGTCGATCCGCGCCGTGCATTACTTCGAGCCCACCGGCTTGTTTGCGGTCAATCTGTTTCAGAACGAGATTCAAGGCCTGTTCCAGACCGTGGACCTGACGGCGGCGGAATATGGCTACGCCGGTGGCATCTACGACGACTACACCTTCCGCACCACGCGTTCTGTGTCGGACGAGACCATCACCGTGCGTGGCGCCGAGATCGAGTATCAGCAGTCGTTCGACTTCCTGCCCGATCCGTTTCGTGGCCTGAGTCTGCGCAGCTCATACACTTTCAGCGAAGCCGAGGAAACCATGCTCGGCATGGCCAAGCACATGGTGACCGCGGCCTTGTCGTATTCGCGCGGCGGATTCGGTCTGAATCTCAATACGGTGTGGGCAGATGACAAGCCGTATGACTCCACCGGCGTCGTGGTGGACGATCGCGTCGAGGCGAATCTCTCTGGCAGCTATCAATTGAGCCGGCAGTGGCAGGTGTTCTTCTCGGTGCGCAATCTGCTCGATTCGCCGTACAGTCGGACGGTGCCGGCGCAAGAGAGTGTTCCCACGCTCAACACGTACTATCAGAAGTTCGGTCGCACCAGCACGCTCGGTTTCCGCGCGGTGTTTTGATCCGTGGATCGTCGATCTCTGTTGCGAGGGATGGGTGGGCTGCTGCTGTCTGGGTCGGCAGCCCGGGTGTGGAGCAAACCTGCGCTCGCGGAATATCCATTCACGCTCGGCGTTGCATCGGGCGATCCAACGCCCGATGGCTTCGTGATCTGGACTAGATTGGCGCCGCAACCTTTGCAGCCTCACGGCGGCATGCCGGCGCGCAGCGTCTCGTTGCATTGGGAGGTGGCGGAGGACGAGCGGTTTCGTCGTATTGCTCGCGCGGGCGAGGTGCTTGCTCATCCCGAGCTGGCACATGCGGCGCACGTGGACGTTGCGGGATTGCAGCCGGATCGTCCCTACTGGTATCGATTCTATATCGGCGGCGGAGAGGCGAGTCCGGTCGGTCGAGTACGAACGGCGCCCGCAGCTGGCCAATTGTCGCAACGGGTGCGTTTGGCGGTCGCTGGCTGTCAGCACTATGAGAGCGGGTGGTACGGCGCGTGGCGCTACCTGAGCCAGGAGCCGGAGTTGGCCGCGGTGTTTCACTACGGTGATTACATCTATGAAGGATCTGGCATCACTGCTGACCCGATGGCGGGCCGGCGCCATCTGGGCGACGAGCTCTACAGCCTCGATGACTATCGGCGACGATACGCACAGTACAAAACCGACCCCGACTTACAGGCTGCGCATCAGGCCGTCGCATTCATTTCTTCCTTCGACGATCACGAAGTGGACAATAACTGGGGCGGTGAGCACGCCCAGGACGACACGCCGCCCGAGTTGTTCGAGTTGCGCAAGCTGGCGGCGATGCAGGCGTGGTACGAGCACATGCCGGTGCGCCGCGAACAGTTTCCGAGCCCGGGCGGTTTGCGAATGTTTCGCCGGCTCGACTACGGTCGTTTGTTCCGGATGCATGTACTCGATACTCGAAGCTATCGTGTTTCAGGCGAGACCATGCTGGGGTATGCGCAGGAAGGCTGGCTCTATCGCGGATTGAGCAATGATGCGCGCTGGAACCTGATCGCTCAGCAGGTCCTGCTCATGCCTTTACTTCGTCGCGCAGCCGACTCCGGCCGGCTGGTCTCTACTTATAAGGATCATTGGGGCGGCTTCCCCGAGTCCCGTGAGCGCCTGGTCCGTGCGATCGGCGAACGGCAACTGACCAACGTCGTCGTGGCTTCGGGCGATTCGCATCAGTATTTCGTCGGCCGGGTGCCGGCAGATCGCCACCGGCCCGACGGTGAGGCGATGGCGAGCGAATTCCTGGGCACGTCGATCAGCTCGGGGGGCGATGGCATGCCCGTGTTGCCGGGCTCGGAAACGTTGCTCGCCGACAATCCCAACATCGCGCTCAATAATGCGCAGCGCGGTTATTTCACATTCGACATCACGCCTGCTGAGCTGAGAGCGGATCTGAATGTGATGGATCGCGTGAGCTCGCCCGGCGGGACGTTGAGCAGGCTCGCTCGATTCGCGGTGATGCCGGATCGGCCGGGACCGGAGCGGTGCTAGCGGCTCACGACTGAGGACGAAACCGCAGCAGCATGATCCCGAAGCCGACGAACATCACGCCGGTCAGTCGATCGAACATCCGTCGCAACGCGGGTCGTAACAGGTAGTGGCGCAGGCGGTTGCCGCCCAGACCATACACCGCGTACCAGAACAGTTCGCACAGCGAGAAGGTTGCCACCAGGACCGCGAATTGGGGAATCTTCGGGCTGGTCGGGTTCACGAACTGCGGCAGGAACGCGGCCGCAAACAGCAGCAGTTTGGGATTGCTGATGGAGATGACGAAGGCGGTCTGGAAGATCTGTCGATTGGTCAACACGACGGATGACGCCATCGCCGTGCCGTTGTCTGCATCGGGAGTCTCCTCGCGCCATGCTTTGATTCCGAGCCAGATGAGATAGGCGGCGCCGACGTATTGCAGGACTTCGAAGACCTTCGGCGATGCCAGCAGCACGGCGCCGAGCCCCAGGGCCGAGCCCACCAGCATCACGACCAGCGCCGCCAGGCAGCCGAGCATCGCGGGAATGGCGCGGTTCACGCCAAGCGACACACTCCGCGACAAGATGTGGAGCATGTTGGGGCCGGGCGCGCCCGACAGCAGAAAGACGGTGACGAAGTACAGCCACCAGGTGTTCCAGCTCATGAGTGCAAGTTGCCTCGACCCTGGGCGGAGATCCATAGCGTAGGCAGGGCGCTCCAATTTCTCACGGTCGCGCTCTCAACGTCTCGCGCAGGCGTCGCCAAGCTGCGTCTCCATGTGGCAGGCCGAAGCGCAGGAGTTTCGTATCGTGAGTGAAAGGGCGGACCAGAATGCCCGCGCGGAGCAATTGATTGAAGCGTGCCTGGGCGAGATCGCTGTGTGCCAGTCGAAACAGCGGGGTGCCGCCGACGATGTCGAAACCACTGCGAATCAATAGCGCATCGAGCTTACGAGTCGCGCTTCGCAAACGAATGCGAGTGCGTTCGGCCCACAACGGATCGTTGTATGCCGCGAGCCCGGCGGTGATGGCGTCGGCGGCCACCGGCCAGTCGCCCAGCGCCGTTCGAATCCGTTTGACCAGCGCCGGTGCGCCGATCATGAAGCCCAGACGGACGCCGGCCAGTCCGTAGAACTTGCCGAACGACCGAAGCACGATCATGCGCGGATAACGTTCGGTACCGGCCAACGAAGCGACGCTGCAGGAAGCATCCGCGTCGGCGAAGGCTTCGTCGATCACCAGAAAGCCATCAAGGTCGGCGATCCTGTCGTGAGCCGCGAGCAACTGCTCACGCGGCGTCATCGTGCCGTCCGGGCTGTTGGGATTGACCAGCGTGACGACAGTGCCTTCGGCCAATGACGCTCGTTCGATGCCGGAGACACGGCCGACCGGCACGCCGAGGCTTTGCCAGATATCGGTGTGCGAAGAATAGGTGGGCCAGACGATGCAGGCCGCAGTCACGGCCGGCAGAACGTGGGGCAGGAATCTCACGACGGTTTCGGAGCCGGCCGTGGCCAGGATGCGATCGGGATCGTCGACGCCAAAGGCACGCGCCGCGGCGGCTTCCAGATTCTGGAGCTCTTGTGGATCAGGCAACCGCGCGCGAGCTTGCACGCTGGGATGAGGCGCCGGATAGGGGCTGGGATTGATGGCGGTCGACAAGTCGATCCACGGTTTGGGCGCGTCCGGCCATAGGCTGCGCGCCAGTCCTAAGTGCGCACCGTGATGAGTGAAAGGATCTGTAATGGCAGCGCTCATGTGACGAGTTCCCATGCAAGGCGAAGACACAGGGGATCGTCTCGCAGGCGAGCGCGACCCCTACCGGTCGTCACTCGGGAACTCCCGTTCACTCGGCGCACCCCGGCCGATGAATGGACGACGGCGGCGAGCAGGTCTCCTGGCTTTCGGCTTACTGCCGTCGCTACCTTCCCAAGCCTCGAGGGCTCAGTGGTTTTTAGCGCGGCCAACACCGTTTACAGTTGCGGGGGCAGCCCGGGTCTATCCCGGTTCCCGTTTTAATCCCACCGCAGTGGGAACTCGACGCGAGGTAAAGGATGCGGGCGAACCGCGCCTGAGGTCAAGCAACGAATCCGTATGCCGGGTATTACAAGAATTTATGGGCAGGGCGGCGGGGACCGAGCACAATCCATCGTCCAACGACAGGGGAGAACAAGATGATTCGACGCGCGCTGACTCTGACGTCCGTTTGTTTGTTCGCCGTTTCAAGCATCGCGATCGCGGAGAGTCCGCGCGCTCGGGACATAGGAATACCGTTGCAGGGCAAGCCCGGTGCACTCAACGCGATCACCGACGTGCAGGGTGTGGAAGTGGGGCACGTGACGCTGATCAAAGGCGACGGTGCGCTTCAACGTGGCAAGGGACCGGTGCGTACCGGCGTCACAGCGATCATTCCTCGCGGCAAGGATTCGACCGCGCCGGTGTATGCCGCCTGGAATACCAGCAACGCCGCCGGCGAGATGACCGGCACCGTCTGGCTGGAAGAGCGCGGTTATCTGGATGGCCCGATCATGATCACCAACACTCATAGCGTCGGTGTGGTGCGCGACGCGGTGGTTGGCTGGATCGTCGATCACAAATGGCCGGGCTCGTGGTTCACGCCGATGGTGGCGGAGACCTACGACGGCTTCCTCAACGATACCGACGGCTTCCATGTGAAGAGCGAGCACGCGCTGGAGGCGTTGAAGATCGCCAAGCCGGGGCCGGTGCCCGAAGGCGCGGTCGGCGGTGGTACCGGCATGATCTGCTTCGGCTTCAAAGGCGGCATCGGTACTTCGTCGCGCATCGTCACGACGCCCATCGGGCAGTACACGGTCGGCGTGCTGGTCCAATGCAACTTCGGTGTCCAGACCGATCTGCGCATTGCCGGCGCGGCGGTCGGTCAGGAATTGAACAAGAATTACGCCCCGTGCACGGCAACTCCTGCGCCCAACGACAAAGTTCCCGCGTGCAAGGCCAAGCCCGACGACAAACCGGGCGATGGCTCGATGATCGTCGTGGTCGCCACCGATGCGCCGTTGTTACCGCATCAACTCAAGCGCTTGGCCAAGCGCCCGGGCCACGCGATGGGCCGCCTCGGCGATATCAGCCGCGAAAGCTCCGGCGATATTTTCATGGCGTTTTCGACGGCGAATCCGCAACTGAATAGCATGCAGATGGAGAAGATCTCGGTCGAGACCTATCCGAACCCGCTGTTGAATCCGCTGTTCGAGGGCGTGGTTCAGGCCACCGAGGAAGCCATTCTCAATGCCATGGTGGCTGCCAGGACCATGACCGGTCGGGATGGTCACCGGGTGTATGGATTGCCGCACGATGAAGTTCGCGCCATCGTTTCCAGAAATGGAGCCAGGCCGCAGTGATCCTGAATCGAAATACGGCAGAGGGCGCCGGGCCCGAGGCGCCCGAGTTGGCGAAGAGCCTGCGCTCGCGCCATGTCGCGATGATTTCCATCGGCGGCATCATCGGCGCGGGCCTGTTCGTCGGCAGCAGCTCGGCGATTGCGACAATCGGGCCGGCCGTCGTCGCGAGCTATGCGCTCGCCGGTCTGGTGGTGCTGGTCATCATGCGTATGTTGAGCGAAATGGCGTCGGGGTCGCCGGGGCTCGGTTCGTTCATCGAATACATTCGGTTGGGGCTCGGCGACTGGGCGGGCTTCGTCAGCGGCTGGCTGTATTGGTATTTCTGGGTGGTGGTGGTCGCGATCGAAGCGATCGCCGGCGCGGCGTTGCTGCACGAGTGGATCGACTTGCCGGTCTGGCAGATCGGGCTGGCGTTGATGCTGGCGCTCACGGCGGTGAACCTCATGTCCTCGCGCTCTTATGGCGAGTTCGAGTTCTGGTTCTCCTCGATCAAAGTCGCGGCCATCGTCGTCTTCATTCTCATCGCCGGCGCCTATGCGTGCGGCCTCACGTCGCCCGACGGCCCGACGTTCGCCAATCTCACGGCGCATGATGGTTTTGCGCCGTTCGGGGCCGTGTCCATTCTGGCCGGTGTGACGACGGTTATCTTTTCTCTGTGCGGTGCCGAGATCGTGACCATTGCAGCTGCGGAGTCCAGCGAGTCGTCGCGCACCATGTCGCGACTGACGGGCACGATCATCATTCGAATCCTGCTGTTTTATGTGCTGTCCGTGTTGCTGGTCGTGTCGATCGTGCCCTGGACCGAGGTCGTGCCGGGCTCGTCGCCGTTCGCGGCGGCGCTGACGAAGACTCATATTCCCGGGGCGGCGACGATCATGAATTTGATCGTGCTCACGGCGGTGCTGTCGTGTCTCAACTCGGGTTTGTACGTCACTTCGCGTACGTTGTTCGTGCTGGCGGCGCGAGGGGATGCGCCTCAGTCGCTGGTGGCGCTCAACAAGCGCCAGGTGCCGGCGCGGGCTATTCTGATCGGCAGCGTGTTTGGCTATGCCACGGTGATGACGTCGGTGATTGCGCCGGAGGTGTTGTTCGCGTTTCTGGTGAATGCGTCCGGGGCGATCATGCTGATGGTCTATTCGCTGGTGTGCATGGCGCAGATCAGGCTCAGGCGTCGGATGGAGCGGGAGCAGCCGGAGCGGCTCACGAACCGGGTGTGGTTGTTCCCTTGGCTCAGTTATGCGGCGATCGGCGCGATCGTGGCTGTGATGGTGGCGATGTTGTTCACCGGGAGTCTGGCGACGCAGTTGTATGCGAGTTTGCTGGCGGCGGCGGTGGTTGTCGTGGCGTATTTCTTTCGTTCGAAGGCCAGGGGCGGTTTACCTGCGGGAGAGGGATCGCTCGGGCGTTCTCGTGTGTAGCGGCATCAGCGTGCTGCTCATAGGCATGTCGATGGTGTTCTGCCTGGTGGCGAGGTCATGAGCGACGTTGAGGTCCAGGCTTATAGATTGATGGCTGCGGGCCGGCTAGCTGAAGCTCTACCGCTGGCGCGGAGTGTCGTCGCTGGGTTGCGTCTGTGCACGCCGACGCATGGGATGCTTGCGACGATACTGGTGCGGCTGGGTCGGCGTCACGATGCGGAGTTGGTGATTCAGCAGGCGTTGGAGTATCCGCAGGGATCTGCGGACGCGTACGACGCGCTGGCGCATGTATCGGCGCTGCTCGGGCAGCATGAGCGGGCGAATACGTTGTATCGGCGTATCGTTGAGTTGGCGCCGAATGATCCGAGGTTCTGGCATAACCTCGCGTCCAGTGAACGCAGCTTGGGTCGGTTACGCGAGGCAGAGGAAGCGTGCGATCGGACCATCGCGCTGGACCAGGAAGCGGCGCCCGATGCGTACGGCCAAGCGGACTTCGCGCGAGGCCCGGGCGCGGCGCGACCCGATGAGCATGGCCGGCGAATTCCTGCTGGCGATCGGACGCGCTATGCAACCTATCTGTTGCGCTCCGAGCTGCGCGTGCAGACCGCCGATGCGAATCACGTGGACGAGTTACAGCGGGAGCTGTCGCGCAACGGGACTGACGATCGTGCGCGCATGTTTCTTGGCTACGCGCTGGCGAAAGAGCTGGACGATCTGCAGCGGTATGATGAGGCGTTCCCGCATCTCGCGGAGGCATCCGCGATTCGCAGACGCAATCTCGCGTACGACGTCGCGATGGATCAGCGAAAGCTGGAACGGATCGCGACGGTGTTTCCGAAGGAGTTCATTCGTAACGACGTAGCGCGACGTTCCAACCTGGCCGTTCCCGACGGCGCGGTGGCGCGTCCCAAGGGGCTTATTCGTGGCAGTCCGCGCGGCAGCCACCACATCTTTATCGTGGGCCTACCTCGCTCGGGCACGACGCTGCTCGAACATATGCTGCTCGGTCTGGCTGGTGTCCGTTCCAACGGCGAGACTGAAAACTTCAGCCAGGCTTTGTTAGCGGCGGCCCCGCGGGACCGAGGCGACGTATTCGCCGGCGCGGCGGCCGCCAATCCAGCCGACGTTGCGAGAGGATACGAGGAGCGAGCCGGCGGCGAAGCGACGGCCGTTAGTTCAGCTGGCGTTGCGCGAGGATACGAGGAACGAGCTCACGTCGAGACAAACGCCGCTAATCCAGCTGGCGTTGCGAGAGGATACGAGGAGCGAGCTCACGTCGAGACAAACGCCGCTAATCCGGCTGGCGTTGCGAGAGGATACGAGGAACGAGCTCACGTCGAGACAACGGCCACTAATCCCGCGGGCGCTGCGAGAGGACACGAGGAGCGAGCCAACGGCGAGGCGACGGCGGTGCGGGTCATCGAAAAGCTGCCGATGAACTATCTGTACCTCGGCGCCATCCACCGCGCCTTGCCGGGCGCCAGGCTCATCCTGGTCAATCGCGATCCCGTCGACAGCTGTTTCGCGATGTATCGAATCCTGTTCGGCGAAGCCTATCCCTTCAGCTACGCCTTCGACGATCTGGCGAAATACTACGCCGCCTACGAGCGTCTGATGGACCACTGGCGCGCCAGCCTCGGCGAAGCGCTATACGAGGTCACATACGAAGATCTCGTGAAGGAACCGTCCCGTGTAGGTGCAAGCGTCGCGGCCTATTGCGGGCTGGAATGGAACGACGCAGCCGTCGAGGTACACAAGCGATCGAGTGTCTCGCTGACCGCGAGCGCGGCGCAGGTTCGGCGGCCTATTTACGGTTCGTCGTCAGGACGATGGCGGCGCTATGAGAAACATCTCGAGCCGCTGATTCAAGCGCTGCGGAGAGAGCGGGTCATCTAACGATCGGCCCCGGCAAATGCCGGGGCCGATGCTGGGCGGGATGCTAAACGCCGGGCGCGTAGCGCCGGCGGTTCATTCAGAAGTTATAGCGGAGCCGAACATAAACCTCACGCGGCTGATTGATCAGGCTCTGCGTGGCCAGGTTGCTGGTGACGGGATCCAGATTGCCCGGCGACAGCAACGCGCGCTTATTGGTCAGGTTGGTGGCGTACAGGCCGACCAGCCACTTGTCGTTGTTGAGCGCCACCGACGCATTCATGATGTTCATCGGCGCCGAGGCGAGCGGGGCGTTGCCCAGGATGCCGAAGTTTGACAGCAGCACCTTCGAGCGATACGTGTCGTTCAATGACATCGCCATCCGGTAGCCGTTGCTCAACTCGAACTCATAGTTGAGCGTGGCGGCCGCGCTCACTTTGGGGCTGCCGGGCAGCTGCTGACCTTCCATGCCGACGATGTCGCCGAATGTAGAGGCGATTCGATAATCCTTCGAGAACGTGGCGTCGGCGTAAGCACCGCTCACCATGACGCTCAGGCCGTCGACCCACAGCGGGGTGCTGATATCGAGCTCGACGCCTTGCGACTCCGCTTCCTTGGCGTTCCAGACCGCGAAGTTCGTGGTCGGTGTGGTGCCGCCGATCTGCGGGTTCTCCCAAATGATGTCGAATGCCGCCAGCGTGTACGCGAGGCCATTCGCGAAATGACCTTTCAGGCCGATCTCGTAGTTGTCCGCCGTGTCGGGACGATAGGTGACGAGCTCCGGATTGTCGGCGAACGGACCGACCAGGGGCAGCGCGTTCGAGCCACCGCGGCGGAAGCCCTGTGACCAGACCGCATATACGCGATGATTGTCGGCGTACTCATAGGAAGGGTTGATCTTCCAGGTGGTCTTCGAAGCCGACGACGTGCGTGTTTCCGCCGGTACCGAGAGGCCGTAGGCGTACAGCTCCAGGTACTGACTGTCGTCGAAGTCCTGCTTGAAGTGCCGGAAGCCGGCAGTGAGCTGGCCGCGTTCGGTGAAGTGCCAGGTCAACTCGCCGAACACCGACTTGTCTTCGAACTTCTGTTTGTCGGTCTGATCGATGATGACGCCGCCGGGGGCGGTGAGCGGAATACAGTCGGGGAACTCCGCGCCGAAGTAATAACCGCCGGTACAGCCTTGCGCGAGCGCGCGATCGACCGAGCCGGGATTGGTGACGATCCAGGTGCCGTTGCGGGTTTGTTTCTGATAGAACAAGCCCACCACGTAATCGAATTTATTATCGGGGTGACTGTTCGACACCAAGCGAACTTCCTGAGAGAAGGTGTGTGCACGGTCGCCATAGACCTGCGGCAGGATGAAGCGCGGGCTCAGCGTCGTGCCGGTGTAGTAGCCGATGTACTGCGGCAGCCGATACAGCGAGTAACTGGTTTCGCTCTGAGTCTGGCCTTCGGTAGTGAAGTACGAAGTCGTCGAGGACAGCGTCGCGAAGCCGGCGTCGTAGCTCAGATCCAGGCTCGCGAGATCGGTTTTGCGATCGTAAGGCTCTTCGGCGCCGGCAAACCGGCGATAGTCGCCGCCCGCCGGGAAAATGATGCGCGGATCGCCAGCGAAGGGGCCGCCGGGGAAGTAGGAGGTGGTGGTGCGGCCAGACATGCCTTCCAGATCGGAGTACATGTACGCGATCTGCGCGTTGAACGTGTCAGTCGGCTGCCACAGCAGGCTGGCGCGGCCGGTGAATGTTTTCTGTTCGTTCCAATCTTTCTTGGACGTGTACACGGCGGGGCTGTCCACCGGATCGGCGGGATTCGCCAGGATCGGCGCACCGTTGCCGTCGAGTTTCATCAGGCCGTAGGCATCGATGAAGCCCGGCAGATCTTCGTAGTTCGCCGAAGCGCGGAACGCGAACGTATCGCCCATGGGAAGATTGACGGTCGCCGTCGTCGCGTAGCTGGGATCGCTGGCGTTATCGATCATGCCGATGCGGGCTTCGGCGTTGCCCGAGAACTCACCGAGCTTGGGCGAAGCCGGGATGATTCGCAGCGCGCCGCCCAGCGCACCCGCGCCGTACAGCGTGCCTTGTGGACCACGCAACACTTCCACGCGCTCGATGTCGTTGAGCTGGAAATAGCCATCGATGGGCGAGTTGCCGATGTATGTTCCCACCGGAGCCTGCTCGAACGTGCGGAATCCACCGGCACCCGGGCTCGCATTCAAGCCGCGGATGATTGGAAATGAAGTGGAGCTGGAGCGCGCGCCACGATCCGACATGCTGACGCCAGGCACCTGGCGGGCCAGCGAGGCGAGATCCGTGACGCCCGCGTTCGACAGCTGCACCGGATTCACGACCGAGATGCTGTAGGGGACTTCTTCCGTTGTCTGCTGGCGGCGGCTCGCGGTTACGATGACTTCGGTGAGCGAATCCAGCTTCGCATCGGACTGCTGTTGCGCGCTGGCCGGCTGCGGCAGTCCGTACAGTGCTATCAGCACAGCTCCTGTGATCTGTGATGTTGCATGAATCTTCATAGTGTCCCCATGTTGGTGCAGTTGTAAGGCCCGGAAAGATTCTTCTCTTAATTTGAAACAGACCGGCGCGCAGCGGTAGCAAATCGTTCTAATGCTCGTCATAAGCCCGCGTTAGGTCTGTCAGTGGCGCTTATGGCCGCCATCAAAATGATTTGATATCGCCGGCCGGAGGCCGGTGCCTAGAATCGGGCGTTACCTCCGTCAAGAGAGCGAACCATCGTGAGACTTCGAACTTTCGGCTTGCTGGCGCTGTCCCTGTCGATCGTCACCGCGACCGCGCAGGCGGATACGGACCGGCAATCGCCGCCGCCCTTCAACGATGTTCCCCAGGAATTCACCGCCAAGGTCTTCGAGCAGAACTTCATCAAGCGCGTGGAGATGATTCCGATGCGCGATGGGGTGAAGTTGCATACGTTGATTTTCATTCCCAAGGGCGCGAAGGATGCGCCCATGCTGATGGGGCGCACGCCTTACAACGCCGCGCGCTACGAATCGAGCATGCAAGCCGACCAGTTCCTGCGGCAGGGTTTCATCCGCGTTTATCAGGACATTCGCGGCAAGTATGGTTCCGAAGGCAACTACGTCGTCACGATGCCGGTGCGTGGGCCCCTCAATCCCACCAGCACGGATCACGTCACCGATACCTGGGACACCGTCGATTGGCTGGTAAAGAACGTGTCGGAGTCCAACGGCCGTGTGGCCATCATCGGAAACTCATACGACGGGTTTACCGCGGCGATGGCGTTGCTCGATCCACACCCGGCGCTCAAGGCGGCCGTACCGGTGGGGCCGCTGCTGGACGCGTGGATGGGCGATGACTGGTTCCACTACGGCGCCTTCCGCCAGATGATGCTGGGCTACGTCCACATGCAGACCGGGCAGCGTGGCGAGGGGGTGATCGCGCCGAGCGAGATCTACGACAAGTACGAAGAGTTCCTTCGTGCCGGCTCGGTGGCCGGCTACGCCGCCAGCAACGGGTTGGACAAGTTGCCGTTCGTGCAACGGTTGCTCGAACATCCTGCGTACGACGCGTTCTGGCAGGGAATGGCCGTCGACAAGCTCATCGTCCAGCGTCCGTCGAAAGTGCCGACCTTGTGGACGCAGGGCCTGTGGGACCAGGAAGACATGTGGGGCTCGAATCATGTCTGGCGGGCGTTGCAAGCCGCCGGTCACGAAGCCAACAACTGGCTGGTGCTGGGCCCGTGGAATCACATTCAGCCGTGGGGTGGCGGCACGTCCATCGGCCCGATGAAGTGGCCCACGGACACGTCGTATCAATGGACCAATGAGATGCTGTTGCCGTTCTTGAACGAGCATCTTCGCAATGGACCGCCAGCCAACCTGCCGCGCGTCACGGTGTACAACACGGGCGAGAAGCGTTGGGACAAATTCACGACCTGGCCGACGGCTTGCGATCGGGGCTGCGGCACGAAATTGCAGCCGCTGTATCTGACGCCGGATTTCAGTCTGTCATTTGAGCAAGCGGCGCAAGCCAGCGGGGGGGACACCTACACCAGCGATCCGGCCACGCCGGTGCCGTTCCTGCCACGGCCGGTGGTCGATCCGTTCGGTGAGTTCGGCGCCACCGGAGGGTTGGGTAGCGCCTACGAGCCCTGGAGCAAATGGCTGTCGACGGATCAGCGCTTCGTGGCCGGCCGGCCCGACGTGTTGGTGTATGAAACCGAAGTGCTGACCGAGGCGGTACGAGTGCAAGGCATTCCCATCGCCGACATTCGTGCGTCGACCACGGGCACCGATGGCGACTTCGTCGTGAAGCTCATCGACGTGTATCCGTCCAAGGATTACAGCAACCCCGGCGCCAGCGGTTATCAGCTGCCGATCGCGACCGACATCTTCCGAGGCCGCTATCGCGAGAGCTTCGAACATCCGACCGCGATTCCGGCCAACAAGCCGCAGCAGTATCGCTTCGAGCTGCCCAACGTGAACCACGTGTTCCAGCCGGGCCATCGCATCATGGTGCAGATCCAGTCGACGCTGTTCCCGCTGTACGACCGGAATCCGCAGACGTTCGTGGCGAATATCTTCAAAGCCAGGCCGACGGACTACAAGAAGGCGGAGGTCACCATCCTGCGCTCCAAGGCGCAGCCGACCGCGATTCTGTTGCCGGTGGTGAAGTAACGCATGGCGCGCAGGAGGTGATAACACCTCCTTATGGCGCGCATTAGAGATATTAGGGGCGTCGCACCGACGCCCTTGGCTAAGATTCAGAGGCGATAAAAGACGGCCCGGCGAAAGTCACATCTTTTGCCGGGCGTGTCGAAACGGCCTTGGCCGCTTTCGACCCGAGAATGAATGGGGACGCCCCGCGTCTTGATGCCGCGCGGTGCCTGCAAATAACGATTGCGGCCCAGGGAGGCCGCGCTGTACAGCGAGGACTGCCGTGCTCCAAATCGACAATCTCTCTCACGTGTACCCCAACGGGACGCGCGCTCTGGACTCGGTATCGCTGCAGGTGCCGCCCGGCATGTTCGGGCTGCTGGGGCCGAATGGCGCCGGCAAGTCGTCGTTGATGCGTTCCATCGCCACCTTGCAGACGCCGACCTCCGGCAGCATTCGTTTCGGCGCCATCGATGTGCTCGCCGATCCCGAAGCGTTGCGCCGGACGCTCGGTTACCTGCCGCAGGATTTCGGTGTGTATCCGCGAGTGTCCGCCTATGAAATGCTCGATCACATCGCCGTGCTCAAGGGTTATGCAGCCAGTGGCGAGCGGCGCACGGTGGTCGAAGCGCTGTTGAATCAGGTCAATCTCTGGCCGGTGCGACACAAGGCGCTGGCTGGATTCTCCGGCGGCATGCGTCAGCGCTTCGGTATCGCGCAGGCGCTGATCGGTCAGCCGCGACTGGTCATCGTCGATGAGCCCACCGCGGGTCTGGATCCGGAGGAAAGCAATCGATTCCTGAATCTGTTGGCGGAGATCGCCGAGAGCACCGTCGTCATCCTCTCGACGCACATCGTGCAGGACGTTGCGAACCTGTGTCCGCGCACGGCCATGCTGGTCGGCGGCAAGATCGTGCGGGTCGGCGCACCGCTGGATCTCATCGGCGAACTGCGCGGTCGCATCTGGCAAAAGGTCATCGACAAGCGTGAGCTCGAAGCGCATCGAAAGGCGCACGAGGTCATCGCGACCCGACTGTCGAGCGGCCGTACCGTGATCCACGTGCTGGCCGACAGGCAACCGGGGCCGGGATTCGATACCGCGGAAGGCAGTCTCGAGGACGTGTATTTCTCGACGCTGTCGTCGCTGCGTCGCGCGGCCTGAGGAGATGCAAGCATGCTGACTCAAGTCGCGCGTTTCGAGCTGCGATATCAGATCCGCTCGCCCATTTTCTGGATCACCAGCTTCATCTTTCTGGCGTTGACCTTCACGCTGGTGACTTCCGACGACCTGCGCATCGGCTGGGGCGGCTATGTGGCTCGCAACTCGCCGTTCGCCATCGCCACCATGTGCATGATCATGGTGATCTTCGCCATCTTCATCGTCACCACGTTCGTTTCCAACGTGATCCTGCGCGACGATGAAAGCGGCTTCGGGCCCATCGTGCATGCCACGCGGCTGACGAGATTCGACTATCTGTTCGGCCGGTTCACTGGCGGGTTCCTGACCACGTGCCTGGTGTTTCTGAGCGTGCCGCTGGGCGTGCTGATCGCGTCGGCGATGCCCTGGCTCGATCCGGGCACCGTCGGGCCGTTCCGTCCCGGCGCCTATCTATATGCGTACCTCGTGCTGTGTGTGCCGACTCTGTTCGTGCTGTCCGCCAGCTTCTTCAGCCTGGCGACGGTGACGCGCTCGATGATCGCCACGTACATCGTGGCGCTGGTGGTGTTGATGGCGTATCTGCTCACCACCACGTACTTTGCGCGCAAGGAATTCGCGGATATCGCGGCGCTGCTCGATCCGTTCGGCATGTCGGGCTTCAGGAGCGTGACTCAGCATTGGACGGCGAGCGAGCGCAATTCGTTGCTGACGCCTATCGTCGGGCGCTTTCTGCAGAATCGCCTCCTGTGGGGGGCGATTGGGTTCGCGTTGCTCGCGGTGACGTGGCGGACGTTCAAGAACCAGTCGAACTCCGCAACCAAGGCAGCGAAGCGTCCAACTGAAGAAAAAGCCGATAAGCAGGCGCCTACCGCAGGCCCGTTACCGCCGCCGTCGATGGACACGCAGGCTCTCGGTTGGGGGCCGCTGGTCGCGTTGACGAAGTTCGACGTGCTCAGCGTGCTACGCAGCCCCGCGTACATCGTGTTGCTCGGCATCGGCTTCATGAACACGGTGGTCGGCCTGTGGTACGCGGGCGAAGACAACGTGAGCATCACGTTGCCGGTCACGCGCATCATGATCAAGACGCTGATCGATCAGTTCACGCTGATTCCCTTGATCATCGCCGCGTACTACGCGGGCGAGCTGGTGTGGCGGGATCGCGAACGTCGCGTCAACGAAATCGTGGACGCCACGCCCTCGGCCGACTGGGCGTTCGTGCTGCCGAAGATCATCGCGATTGCCATCGTGCTGTTCAGCATGGCGCTGATCAGCGTGGGCGCGGCATTGTGCGTGCAGGCGGTCAAGGGCTATTTCGATTTCGAGCTCGGCCACTACGTGGTCTGGTATGTGCTGCCGTGGCTGCTCAACATGGTGATGTACGCCGTGCTGGCGGTGTTCGTCCAGATGCTGGTGCCACACAAGTTCGGCGGTCTGCTGATCACGTTACTGGTGCTGGTGGCGCAGATGTCGCTGTCCAAGCTGGGCTTCGAGCACAACCTGTATCACTTCGCCAGCTCCTCGCCGGTGCCGCTGTCCGATATGAACGGGCAGGGCGAGTTCGCAAAGCATGCGGCGTGGTTCCGTCTGTACTGGGCGGCGTTCTCGGCCATCCTCGCTGTGCTCGCGTACGGTTTGTGGCGTCGAGGTGCTTCGTCGCCACTGAAAGGCCGCATGCAGCGTCTGCCGTCGCGATTGAAGGGGCCCGCTGGATTGATGGCGGCGGGTGGTGCAGCGGTCATGGTCGCGGTCGGCGGCTACATCTACTACAACACCAACGTTCTCAACGAGTACCGGACGTTCATCGACAGCACGCGCTGGGCGGCGGAGTACGAGAAGACGGTGCTGCCGTTCGAGAAGGTCACTCAGCCCCGTATCGTCGATGTGAACTTGAACGTCGACATCTATCCCACCGAGCCGCGAGTGGTGACGCGTGGTACCTATGTCGTCGAGAACCGGACGAATGGACCGCTGAATGAGGTGCACGTGTCGTGGCCGCGTCAGCTCGAGTTGAAATCGTTCCTCGGGCCGATCGTGACGGCCGAGGTGCAGATGCGTTCGCTCGAAGTGCCGGGCGCGAAGATGACGCGCGAGTTCCCGGATCTGCACTACCGAATCTTTACGTTCGATCAGCCACTGGCGCCCGGTCAGCGCGCCGAGGTGCGTTTCGAAACCGTGCGCGAGCAGCGCGGCTTCAAGAACACCAACAACGAAATGCGCGTGGTCGAGAACGGGGTGTTCATCGACAACTGGCAGATCGCGCCCATCCTCGGACCGAATCGTTTCGTGTTGCTGGCGGACCGGACGCAGCGTCGCAAGTTCGGCCTGCCCGATGAAATTCGCCCGCCCGCGCTCGAAGACGAAAGCGGTCGCGCCCACCATTACTTCAGGCACGACAGTGACTGGATCAACGCCGACGTGACGGTGACCAGCACCGCGGATCACGTCGTCGTGGCGCCGGGTCATCAGCTCGACACGAGGATTGAAGGCGACCGGCGCGTCTCGCACTTCCGCACCGAGGCGCCGATTCAGAACTTCTTCTCGATTCAGTCGGCGCGTTACGCGGTGAAGGAGGACAAGTGGAACGACGTGAATCTGGCGGTCTACTACCATCCCACGCACCCATATAACGTCGACCGCATGATCACGGCGATGAAGGCGTCGATGGACTACTACTCGACCAACTTCAGCCCGTATCAGTTCAATCAATTCCGGATCGTGGAGTTTCCGGCGTACTCCAACTTCGCACAGGCGTTCCCGGGCACCATTCCGTACTCGGAAGCGGCGGGCTTCATCTTCGACGCCACGCATCGCGACCGGATCGATTTCATCACCTATGTCACAGCCCACGAAGCCGGGCACCAGTGGTGGGCGCATCAGGTGATCGGCGCGGATATGCAGGGTCAGACTGTGCTGTCTGAGACGCTGGCGCAGTATGCGGCGCTCATGGTGATGGAGCGGATGTATGGAGCTGAAGAGATCCGCAAGTTCCTCAAGGGATCGCTGGATAGCTACCTGCGGGGCCGTGCCAGCGATCTCATTGGCGAAGTGCCGCTGGAGCGGGTCGAGAATCAGGCGCACATCCGTTATCAGAAGGGCGGCATGGTGATGTATCTGCTCAAGGATCTGATGGGCGAAGACGCCGTGAACCGGGCGTTGCGGGCGTTGATCCGGGATTATGCGTTCAAGCCGGCGCCGTATCCCACTTCGCGCGACTTGATCGCACGGTTGCGGGCGGAAGCGAAGCCTGAACTGCAGGATCTCATCACGGATCTGTTCGAGAACATCACGCTGTACGACCTCAAGGTCACTGGCAGTCGCGCGACCCGGCAGGCCGATGGGAAGTGGAGCGTCGCCATCGATTTGAATGCTCGCAAGCTGTACGCGGATGCGAAGGGCGAGGAAACGGAAGCGCCGCTGGAAGGGGAGTTCGACATCGGCGTGTTCACGGCTGAGCCGGGCAAGCCGGGGTTCAAGGACAGCAGTGTGCTGTTCATGCAGCGCCAGCATGTGAGCGGCGGCAAGCATACGGTGACGGTGGTGGTGGATCAGGAGCCGAAGTTCGTCGGGTTCGATCCCTATAACAAGTATGTCGACCGGAACTCGGACGACAACCTGGTGCCGCTCGGAGCCGAGTCGTAGAGTCGGCTATCGCCGGTGCACTCGTATCTCTTTCTGTTCCTCCGTCACTGCGATGTCGAAACGGTTGGTCAATGCGAAGGTGACCGATTCCATGTCGCCGATCCGGAAGCGGCCGGACAGATGGACCGATTGCAACGCCGGGTCGGCGATGACGAACGGCTTGAGAGTGTAGCGATTCACTTCCCGGAGCACATCGAGCAGCGGCTCATCGTCGAATTGAACCATGCCGCCGGTCCAACTGGTGGCGGCGGCGGCATCGATCGCGATAGGTGCGGGAATCGGCACTTCCGGCGCCACGTTCAGCTGCATGTTCGCGATCAGATCGACCGGTGGCGTACGCACAGTGTCGATGCGCGAGACTCGTACGCGGCCTTCCGTAACTACGACCTGCGTGCCGCCCTCGGTGCGGCGGACGCTGAACCGGGTGCCGATGGCGCGAACTTCGAGATCGTCGGTGCGAACGATGAATGGCCGCTCGGGATTCTTGGCAACTTCGAAAAAAGCCTCGCCGCGCGGTAAGGCCACTACCCGCGAGCTATCGCTGTAGAGCACCTTCACTTCCGAGTCGGTGTTGACGATGACGCTCGAGCCGTCGGAGAGCGTGACTCGCTGCTGCTCGCCGTGGCCCACGGAATAGCGATTGCTCGCGTACCAGAACCAGCCAACCATGACGGTGAGCAACAGCAGGGCACAGCCGCCGGCCAGTGACGGAGTCAGTCGGGACAGGCGCGCCGGAACCAATCTTCCGCTCTCTCGCTCGGTTGCGCGCAGTCGTCGATAACCTTCCAGGCGGGGCAGCTCGGCGCGATGTTCCCGCAGCTGCAGCCCGAGATAGCTGATCTTGTTGATCTCGGCATACGCCTGCGCGTTGCGCGGATCGGCCTTGAGCCATTGATCCAGCACCAGCAATTCCTGGCGCGTCACGTCGGGACATTGAACGCGCACCGCCCATTCGGCCGCGGTGTTGGGATAGCCGCCCAACACGTGCCGCAGGTGAGTCCATATCGAGGGGGTGTTCATCGCAGGTAGTCCTTGAGTCGTTCCTGACTATGGGCGAGTGCTTTCGCCATGTGCCGCTCGACGCTGCGGATCGAGATGTGCAGCCGGCGAGCGATGCCCGCGTGCGGCAGCCCTTCGACATAATAGAGCGCGAAGACCTGTTGAGTCAGATCGGGCAGCTCATTCAGCGCGTCGACGACCCGGCGCAAGCCTTCGCGCCAATAAAGAATTTCGCTGGCTTCGGCCTTGCTGCCCGCCGGCGTGTTTTCGTCGAGCGTGCAGTGATCGTCGGCGTGGTGAGTGGCACGCGAGCGCTGGACATCGGTGGCGGCGTTGTAGGCCGCTTTCACCATATAGGCGCGTGCGTCTTCTTCCAATGCCCCCGCCTGTTCGCGTTTGACCAGGCCCAGGAACACATTCTGGGTCGCGTCCTGCGCATCGTCGTCGTTGCGCAGCCGCCGTCGCAGGAAACTGCGGACGCGTTTCCCCTGCGACTTGAAGAGCCGGGCGACGGGCGATTCGGACATGAGACCAAGACTGCCACGAATTTCAGGCCCACGGAAAATATCTTCGCCGGCTGTCGGGTTCTCGCGAGCGCGCCGTAAGTACTTCACAGGGGAGCGTCCGATCATAACAATGCGCTTGAAGGGTCAACATCATGGGTCAACCGCGCCGTTCCGTTTGCCTGGCCGTCCGTGCACAGCTCGCCGCGTGCGTGCTCGCCACCTCGCTGGCCTGGGGCCAGACCAGCCGTCTCGAATTCGACTTGCCCGCTCAATCGTTGGAAGCGTCGCTGCGCGCCATTGCGGAGCGTGACAATTTACAGATCGTCTATGTTAGTGCAGATGTGGCGGGTATCGCCGCGCCTGCGCTCAAAGGGCAGTTCACCACCGTCGATGCCATCACCAAGCTGACCGAAGGCACGCGCCTGAGCGTCAGCTTCGACGGCAAGGCGACGGTGGTGGTGAAGCCGAAAGAAACATCGAGGGAAGGGGCGCTGCGCGACCCGGCGCAGTCGCTGTACGTGGACGAAGTGGTCGTCACCGGCACCAACATCAAAGGCGTGGCGCCGGCCGGCTCGCCGGTGATCGTGATCGACAAGGAGACGATCCGGCGCAGCGGCTACAGCACCACCGAACAGCTGCTGCAGTCCTTGCCACAGAACGTGCGCAGCGGCTCCGAAGGCGCGACGGCCGACGGCGAATTGAGCGCGGGCTCGCTGGCCGGGGTCAACAGCACCAAGGGCACGGGCGTGAATCTTCGCGGTCTCGGCTCGGTTGCAACACTCACGCTGATCAACGGCCGCCGGATCGCGGCATCGAGCTCCGGCACGTTCACCGACATTTCATTGATCCCGCTGAGCGCCATCGAGCGCATCGAGATCCTGAGCGACGGTGCGTCGGCGATCTACGGTGCCGACGCGGTCGGCGGCGTGGTGAATTTCATCCTCAAGCAGGATTTCGAGGGGGCGGAGAGCCAGGCTCGGTACGGCTTCACCACCGAAGACGGTCTCGACGAATGGCAGCTCACTCACACGGTGGGCTCGAATTGGGGCAGCGGCAATGCGCTGTTCGTGATCGACTACAAGAACCAGAGCGAGCTGTTGGCCGCGGATCGCGCTGTCACGTCCACCGTGCGCAATCCCACCTCGATCTTTCCCGAGAACAAACAAATCGCGTTCGTGTTCTCGGGCCGGCAGCGGCTCGCCGAGAAGTTATCCGCCCAGGCCGACGTGCAGTTCTCGCATTCGGAGCGCTTCGGCCATCTCACATTCAGCGGCGGCACGCTGACCGCCGCGCAGCCCAACACCATCGATCGCATCAATGCGGCGCTGGGTCTGACCTACGAGCTCGGTCGCGACTGGGAAGTTTCTCTCGATGGCGTGGTGAGCCGGGAAGACATCGACCTGCGGTTCGACGCCAGGAACGTGGCCACCGGCGCGCCGAATGCGGCGCAGTCGTACGTGCAGGATCAGCGGCAGGACCAGTGGAGCTCGGGCATCAAGGTCACGGGCCCGCTGTTCAAATTGCCGGGCGGCAGCGTCGGGCTCGCGCTCGGTGCCTCCAAGCGTTCGGAAGACTACTTTCGCAAGGTTCCATCGCAGAACTACGTCGAGGCGGCGGACCGCACCGTCGAATCCATGTTCGCGGAACTGCACGTGCCACTGGTCGGGCACGACAATGCGATGACGGGCATTCGCAGACTGGAGATGTCGCTGGCGGCGCGCTACGACGACTACTCGGATTTCGGCGACACCACCAATCCCAAGATCGGCATTTCGTGGTCGCCCATCGATTCGCTCGAGCTGCGCAGCAGCTACAGCACTTCCTTTCGCGCGCCCTCGGCGGGGCGCGAGCTCGCCGACAGCAACGAAGGCATCGATCCGCTGATGTTCATCTACTCGTTCACGGCGCCCGATGGCGTGGGCTACGTGCCCGTGATCCAGCTGTTCGGCTCATCGCCGCTGGTCCCGGAGGAGTCCAAGAACTGGACGGTGGGGCTCACGTTTCGTCCCGAATCGGTGGCGGGGCTGGAGATCGGGCTGACGTACTTCGACATCAAGTACACCGATCGCATCATCGCGCCGCCTTTCGACAGCGGCGCGCTGCTGGATCCGACATTGCAGGCATTCGTCACCGAATATGCGTCGGCGGCAGCCCTGCAGGCCGCCCTGGCACAGCTGGTGAACGGACCGGTGAGCTACTACGACGTCTCGGGGCCCAGCTATGCCGGCGGCTTCTTCGGTCCCAACCCGGAGAACAGTACGCGCTACACCTACGAGAGTCGCTGGATCAACGCCGGCAAGGTCGACATCAGCGGCTTCGACCTGACGCTCGACTATGGTTTCGAGTGGCGCGACAACCAGTTTCGCTTCGGCTTCAACGCCAGCCACCTGCAGGAAATCATGAGCTCGTTCGCGCCCGGCCTGCCGGCGCTGGATCTGGTGGACACCACCGGCAATCCGCTCGACTGGCGGATTCGCACCACTGCCTGGTGGTCGCGCGGCAAGTACGATGCGGCGCTGGCGGTGAACTACGCCGACTCCTATGTGGATACGTCGGGTGCGATCGATGCGCCGATCCGCTCTTATGTGACGGTCGACGCGAACTTTCGCTATGAGCTCGGCAACGCGGCGGAGGCGAACAAGAATCTGTTTCTGTCGCTCAGCGTGATCAATCTGCTCGACGAACAGCCCCCGTACGTCGCCGCATCCGGCCGCAACTCGCACTACGACGGCGCCAACGCCAGTCCGCTCGGGCGGATGGTGACCTTCGGCGTGTCCAAGCGGTGGTGATCGTGATGCGCACCTGCCTGGCCAAGTTGTGGGGACTGTTGGTATCGCTGTGCGTGGCGGGCAGCGCGTTCGCGCAGCACCCGATCACGCTCGACGATCTGTTCAAGCTCAGCGTCGTCAATCACACCGCCGTCTCACCGGACGGCGAGTGGATCGCGGCGGTGATCATCCGCCCGGTGACGCCGGGCGAGATGTATGGCCGGACCTACTATGAAGCGGATGTGACGCGCGCCGATGTCTGGTTGATTTCCACCAAGACCGGCGAGCGACGCAATCTCACGCAAGGCGCGCGCGAGGCGAGTGGATTCTGGTGCGCCACCTGGTCACCTGACGGGCAACGGCTTGCCATGCTCTCGACCAAACCCGCGGGCAAGGAGCCGCGCGGTGGCGACAATATCCGCCTGCACGTGTGGGAGAAGTCGAGCGGGGCAATCAAGCGGCTGAGCTCACGGGCGATGATGACGCAGACCATGGGAGGCTCGGCGCTGTATCGCGTCGATCTGCGCAATCAGTTCAACCAGGCTCACAACGCCGGTCGCTGCAGCGACGAGGAGAACGCGCCGTTTGTGTGGGTCGACGACAGCTCGCTGCTCGCAGTGGCACTTCCACAAGGAAATGTTTCCGGGTTGCTCGATGCGTACTCGCGCAGCTTGAAGCATGCGTCCGCGACATTGAAGTCGCTCGAGCGAGGTGACGAGCCAACCGTATCGCCGGTTGAGAGCGCGGGCACGGAGTCTGCCGCGCCATTGAACGTCTCGCTGCTGCGGATCAACGCTCGTAATGCCCGATCGGAGGAGATCGCGTCGGTGCCCGTGTTTCCACTGGACGGCGACCTGCAGATGGTGGTCGCGCCGGATGCGAAATCGGCGGCGCTGCTGGCGACCATTCGTGCGACTGCGCCGGGCGGCGGCGAGAAGTTCTCTTATCCGTTCGGGTCCTGGGCGGTGGACAAGCAGCTCGGGTTCGTCGATCTCGTCGCCGGCTCGTCGGTGCGCTGGGCACCGTTGCCCGCCACCGGCAAATATCTGCTGGACCTGTTGTCCTGGTCGAACGATGGCAGCACGGTGGCGGTTCGTGCGCGTCCCAGGATATCGACGCTGTCACTGACAATGTTCGTCGCGTCCGCTCGCGATCTTTCCATCACGCGCGTGAGCCCCGAAACGCTGTCGGTGGCGGCAGCGGCGTCGGGCGCCGACATCCCGGACACGTCGAGTGTGATCTGGACCGATACCGGCGGGCTGATTGCGAAGGCGGTGCGTGCCGATGAGGAGCTGTCGCCGCTGGAGTGGTGGATCCGTCAGGCTCGTTCGCGCAGCGTCCCTCGCGCCGACTGGTGGCTGCTCCGGGACGATGCCGAACCTGTCAATCTCAGCTCGAAGATGGAGCACGTGCCGGCAAGCTTGCATCGGGTCGCATCGAACGGCCGGTTGGTGGGAGTCGCCGGCAATGCGCTGTGGACGCTCGATGCAACCAGCGGCGAGGCAACGCGACTTGCGTCGGCACCGCTGCCGGAAGGGGCCGAAGTCATGTGGGCCGGCCCGCAACGAAGCGCGACATTCGAGCTGTTGATCGCGGGCAAAGGCAAGGACGGAGTGCGGCCCTGGGTGCGGGCACAGATTCAGGACAACGCTGCAACGGTGACGTCCATCGAGCTGCCGAGCTCGACCGCCCGATTCGAATCGTACGACGCGGCACGCACGCGACTGCTGTTCAAAGATCGGGCACCGACGGGCACGTTCCTGTGGGCGACGAACGCGGCTGGCGCGGACGCCAGGAAGTTGCTGTCCATCAATGAGCACATGGCCGAGGTGGCGATGGGCGAGACCCGACTCATCGAGTATCGCGGCATCGAAGGCCAGTCGTTGAAGGCCGGCGTGATTCTGCCGCCGGACTATGTGCCGGGTCGCAAGTATCCGATGCTGATGTGGGTGTATGCCGGCGCGACCGTGCGCGGCTTCGACAGCGACTTCTTCAATGCCTATTACGCCGGCATGTACAACATGCGGCTGTACGCCGCGAAGGGCTACGTCGTGATGATGCCGAGCATGCCGCTCGCGCCCGATGGCGGGAAAAACGACGATTACATCGACCTGCCGAAGGGCGCGATGCCCGCCGTCGACAAGCTGATCGAGCTGGGCATCGCCGATCCCGACCGGCTCGCCGTGATGGGCCAGAGTTACGGTGGCTACAGCACGTATTCGCTGGTGACTTACACGAATCGTTTCAAGGCGGCGATTGCGATGGCCGGCATCACGGAGCTGGTGAGCTTGTACGGACAGTTCGATCCCACTGCGCGTGGCTATGGCGGCATCGAGCATCAGAAGTCGGCCAACTGGGGGCTGCTGGAGCACGGCCAGGTCAGCATGGGCGTGCCGCCGTGGGAAGACTTGTGGCACTACTTGAGGAACTCGCCGCTGTATTTTGTCGATCGAGTGCAGACGCCGCTGCTGATGATTCACGGTGAGCAGGACATTCGCGGTCCGATGACGCAGGCGGAAGAGTTCTTCTACGCGCTGTACCATCAAGGCAAGCGGGCCAAGCTGCTGCGGTACTGGGGCGAAGATCACGGGCTGCGCCAGTCGCCGGCGAACGTGCGCAACGTGGTCGATGAGATCATCGCGTGGCTCGACGCGAACCTGACGACACAGAACAAATAACTCCCGTTCGGCCTCGAGGGCACACGATGAAGAATCTGCTATGGCTGGCGCCGTGGTTGGCGCTGCTGACCTCGCGCGCATGGAGCCTCGACGCGGTCGAATCCAGCAAGCTGGCGCTGTATGAAGCGAATGGCGAGCCCTATGTGGTCATTGCCATCGCTGCTGCGCAGGGCAAGACCGGGGAAGTGATCGATCGCGTCCGCAAGGAGGGCGGTCGCGTCGACTATGTTCGCAAGGACGTCGACTACCTCACGGCCGTGCTGCCGACAGTGCGCATTCGGAAGTTTCTGGATCATTCGTCGATCGCCGCGGCCGAGCTGGACAATTTTCGGGGGCGCTATGGCGAGGCGCTGTTCGGTTGGGAGTCGCCGCCGTGGTCGCCACCGAAAGCGCCGGCTGAGGCCGTGGTCGACAAACCCGCGACGCCTGTGCGGGACGTGCGTGCGGATTGGCCGCCGCAGCTCGGAGCGCCGAACCTCGAACATCCGTACGACATTCTGAAAGACATGGACGGCGTCGCTTTTCGTAAACGTCTCGGTGGCAACGACGCTCGCGGTGTCGTGATTGCGCACGTGGAATGGTTCCCGGATTTCCTGCTGCCCGAGTTGCAGACCGCGTGGTCCGCCAGCGGCGAGCGGATTCCGAAGTTTCTGGATGTGATCAATCTGCCCGCGACGCTACCGACGCTAGATGCGAAGTCCGAGGGCATGGGTGAATTCTGGACTTCGCGCTTCTCGGCGTCGCTCACGTCGCGTTCTCGGCAGATCACGCATCGAGGTCAGACGTATTCGGTGCCCTTCGACGGCGCGTTTCGCATGGCGCGTCTGGCGGTGCTGTCCACTGACGGCGGCGTACAGCGCATTTATGAGATCGGCCACAAGGTCTGGTCGCAGAATGCAGTGCCGGCCACCGAACAGGAGACGGCCGCGGGAGTGTTGATCTCCTATCCTGTGTTGTGGTCCGAGCGCAGCCAGCAAGCCTGGCTCGATACCGATCTCGACGGCGATTTTTCGGATGAGCTTGCGGTGGGCGAATATCGTCGCACGCACCAATTCGGCATCGTCGGCCGCGACGATCCGAAAACGCCGGTGCGGGATACGGTTGCGTACGCGCTGCAGAGGGAAGGCGATCGGCTGTCGTTCAACTTCGGGGTCGGCAACCATGCGAGCGCGGTGGCCGGTGCCGCGGCTGCGAACCGGGCGCCGGCCGGCCGCATCGATGGCGTTGCGCCGGGGGCGCAGTTGCTGGCGATCTCCGCGCACGGCAACGATTCCATCGCGACGTTCGTTCGCGGGCTCATCACGGCCTTCACGCATCCTCAGGTCGATGTGGTGCTGATCGAGGGCAATTTGTATCTTTCGGGCGTCTATCATCTGGCGCGGGACGGCCGTTCCGTGCCGGCAACGATCATCGAGAGGCTGCAGGCACGACATTCGAAGCCTGCGTTCGTCACGGCGGACAACGTGATCGGCATGGGCAACGTCATGGACACGGCGCTGGCGGAGTCTGTGATTGCCGTTGGCGCGTATCAGAGCGCCGAGAACAGCTACGTCAATCTCGGCATTCACAGCCGCAATGCGGACAGCCTGCATTGGGTCGGCTCCGAGGGGCCCGCCGGAACGGGCGCGTTGAAGCCGGACCTGATTGCGCCGGCGACGCCGATGTCGCTTGCCGTAGGATTCAGATGGGATCGCGATCGCGCGCGACGCAGTGGCGTCTACCAGCTGCCGCCCGGCTATGACATTTGCGGCGGCACTTCATGTGCAACGCCTGTAGCGGCGGGAGCAGCGGCGCTGCTGGTTGGCGCCGCCAAGCGTGAGCGACTGGCGGTCGATGGCAATCGTGTACACCGGGCCATGCGCGAGTCCGCGCGCCGCCTGCCGGACATCGATACTTATAAACAAGGGCGCGGGCTGGTTCAGGTCGATGCAGCCTGGCGCCATCTGCAGGCGGCGGCTCGCGAGACTGTCGAAATCATCGAAGTCTCCGCGCCGGTTCGAACGGCGGTGAGCGATCGGTTGCCTGTGCCGAACGTCGGCAGTGGCTTGTTCGAGCGCGACGGCTGGAAGCCGGGCATGCGAGGCACGCGTGAGATCACGTTGAAGCGGAAGACCGGACCGCGCACGCCCGTTCAGTACGCGCTGTCCTGGGAAGGAGCCGGTCAGCATGCATTCGAGACTCGTGCATCCGTGGAGTTGCCACTCGGCCAGGCGGTGACTCTGCAGATTCAGATCGCGGTGAATGAGCCGCGGGTCTACAGCGATCTGCTTCGGCTGGAGCGCGCAGGTGTCGAGATTGCAACGGTGCCTGTGACCATCGTCGTGCCGCACGCGTTCACGGCCGAGAATCGCTTCGAGGTCAGCGAAGAGGTCTCGCTGGATCGGCCGGGTCGCCACAATCTCTTCTTCGACGTGCCTGAGGGGGTCGAGCTGTTCCGGTTCAGCGCGGGTTCGAAACGCCCGAAGATCAGCGTGTTTCTGCACGCGCCCGACAACTACCAGATGGTCGAGTACGGCACCATCGAGACGCTGTCGGCGTCCGGTGGACTGTCGGTGTTCCGCCCCATGCCCGGTGTCTGGCAGGTGACTCTGGTCGATTCCGCCGATGCGACCGAGCACGACTGGTCGGTGCCGGCCAACGAGGTGCTGCCGGCGGCCGCAGTGACGACCACTGCTTCGATCTACTCCGTCGATCTAAAGCAGCAAAACGGGCAGGCGACGCTCAGCAATCGTTATGCATCTTTCGTCGGCGGCCTGATGTCCGCGCCGCTTGCGGCACGGAGAGAAACCAATCTGCAGCTGCGCGCCGGCGAGCGGGTGGAGCGTGAGATCGAGGTGATCGCCGGCGCGTCCTGGCTGATGGTCGGGACTGAGGTAACGAATCGGGATGCCGCGACGGTCGACATTCATCTCTACGATTGCAGCGGCGCTACGTGCCTGCCCGCCAAAAATCACGACAGCTACGCTCGTGACAGACAGATCGTGGTGGCGAACCCATCGGCGGGTCGATGGAAAGTGGTGAGTGTTGCGCGAGGCAGGGGAGCGGCGAGCGTTCGACTCACCGAGGCAATGGCCCATCCTTCGTATGGTTCGCTAGCGACGACCGATGGCATGATTCAGCGTCGACCTGGCGATGCCTGGTCCGTGGATCTGAATCTGTGGCCGAGGCAGCCAGCGCCTGCAGGCTTCGAGCTGGCTGCGATGTTTCGGGTTGGCGTGCAGGGCGTGAGATTTCCGCAGGCGCGAGCCGTGGCCGCGGCAAATGGCTCTGATGCCGTGGCGCTGTTGATGTGGGTGCCCGTACGAGATGAGGTCGTCAGCCGATGACCTCACCGAACACCCTGAGCCAGTTGCCGCCCAGGATCTTCACGATGGCCTCCTCTTTGTAACCGCGCTTGATCAGCCCGGCGGTCAGATATTTCCATTTGTGCTCGTCGTTCAAGCCTTCCGTCCCCAGCGGATACCGGAAGCGATAGGTGTCCTTGAAGTAGGGCTCGCCGTAGGCTTGCAGGAAGGCTTCCTTGTCTTTCGGGTCGGTGGGCCAGCCGCGCACCAGGGTGTCGCTGCCCAGGCCGACGTGATCGATGCCCACCAGCTTCACGATGTGGTCGATGTGATCGATGAAGTCGCTCATGGTCACCGGCAGATCGCGCTTGACCATGACATTGACCGTCGTCAGGCCCATCACGCCACCTTTAGCAGCGAGCTTGCGAATATGTTCGTCGGTCTTGTTACGAGGATGCTGATTGAGCGACGCGCAATTGGTGTGGGAGAAGATCGAGGGCTTCTTGCTGAACTCGATGGCGTCGAAGCTGGTCTGGTGGCCCGAGTGCGAGCTGTCCACCATGAGGCCCAGCTCGTTCATGCGTTCGATCACCGACAAGCCGAAGGTGCTGATGCCCGCGTCGGTGCGTTCGGTCGAGCCGTCGCCGATGTCGTTGCGCTCGTTGTACGTGAGCTGCATGGTGCGGACGCCGAGCGCCTGGAACATCTCCAGGTTTTCCAGCCGGCCCTCGATCGGGCAGTTCTGGAAGTTGAGCATCACCGAGCGCTTGCCTTCCTGCTTGGCGCGACGGATGTCACCAACGGAGCGGGCCGGTGCCAGGACGGAGCTGTTCTCCTTGATGAACCGGTTCCAGGCGGCGCAATCCTCGACGGCGGCTTCCAGCGGGAACGCGTTGAGCATGTAGGAGCCCTTGGCATTGTCCCGCTCCGGCTTGCGAACGCCGAGCGTGGTGCTCATGCAAGTGACGGCGCTGTCCTTGATGAACTTCAAGCCTTCCTGGTCGCGGAACTCGTCGCACAGCATGTCGACGATGATGGAGCGCGCGTATAGATCTTCGGCTTCTTTCATCAGGACCGGAACGTCCTGAGCCTTGCCCAGGGCCGGCAGCGCCCAGCCCAGCGCCGCGCCGGACGCCAGCGCACCGCCCGCCTGCATGAATCCGCGTCTGCTGATAGTCATGATCCGTCCCCTGCGACTGTTGGTTTTCTCAGCGGGCATCGTAGGTAAGCGGCGCCGGCAGCGGAAGAAAATTGCGGTAATGGCGCTCATAAGAGCGCGTTATGCCGCCGCTATTACGCCGCCTTATCTCGCGTATTAGAGCTATTAGCGATGAGCGATCCGGGGCACGGCTAAGATCTTTGCTCGACTGCCAGGGGAGTACGAATGTCCGGATCATTGGAAGGGGTCATCCGCGTGCGCATGTCCACGGCGGATGGTCACTACGCGGGCGGCTTGGTGGATGGGGCGCGCGTCGTGCAATTGTTCGGCGATGCCGTTACCGAGCTTCTCATCCGACACGACGGTGACGAAGGCCTGTCGCGCGTGATGAACGCCGAATTCCTCGCGCCGGTCCGCAGCGGCGACTTTCTGGAGATTCGCGCGAAGATCGTCGCCGTGGGCAAATCGTCGCGAACCATCGAGTGCACGGCGCACAAGCTCATCGAGCTGGTCGATCCGAACGATTCGGCGGCCAATGTGCTGGCCGAGCCCTTGCTGGTCGCCAGGATGACGGATGTCGCCGTCGTTCCCCTCGACAAACAACGAAACGTCAAATGAGCACCAACAAGATCCGCGTCCTGGTCGCCAAGCTGGGACTCGATGGCCATGACCGCGGCGCCAAGGTCGTATCCCGCATCCTCCGTGACGCGGGCATGGAAGTCATTTACACCGGCCTCTACAAAACGCCGACGCAGGTGGTCAACGCAGCGATCCAGGAGGACGTGGACGTCATCGGCGTCAGTCTGTTGTCCGGATCGCACGTGCCGTTGTTCCGCGAGCTCTGCAAATGCCTGCGGGATCACAAGGCCGAGCACATCTTCGTCGTCGCGGGCGGTGTGATTCCCGAGCAGGACTATGAGCCGCTGCGGGAATGCGGCGTGGATGTGATCATTCCTCAGGAGGCACGCGCCGATCTGATCGTCACGACCATCACGGAACTGGTCGAAGCTCGTGGGCGCATATGATTAGCGTTGCCCGCTTCGACCAAGCGAAGCGTCCGACGTACGTTGCTTCGCTCGAGCTGGTGCCGGAGGTGCTGGCCGGCTCCAGGCTGGCCATCGCTCGCATGATCTCGCGAGCGGAAGGCAACTACGCCGAAGCATCGGCAGCGCTCGCTGAGATCTACAAACATACGGGCAAGGCACACATCATCGGCATCACGGGGGTGCCGGGCGCCGGCAAGTCGACGCTCGTGGCGTCCTTGATCAAAGCGCTGACCTTGGAAGGTCACAAGGTGGGCGTGGTGGCGGTCGATCCCAGCAGTCCATTTTCAGGCGGCGCCATCCTCGGCGATCGAGTGCGCATGAACGATGCGGCCGAAGCAAACCAGGCGTTCGTTCGAAGCATGGCGACGCGCGGCCATCTTGGCGGCCTTGCGCCTTCGACGCTGCAAGCGGTCGATGTGCTCGACGCCGCCGGTTATTCGCCCATCATCATCGAGACTGTCGGCGTCGGTCAGGATGAAGTGGAGATCGTGACCGCCGCCCACACGGTCGTCGTGCTGTCGGCTCCCGGGTTGGGGGATGACATCCAGGCCATCAAGGCCGGCATTCTGGAAATCGCCGACATCCACGTGGTGAGCAAGGCCGATAAACCCGAAGCCGCGGCGACCGTCGCAGCGATCAAAGGCATGCTCGCATTGGGCAGCGGCACGTCGCATTCGACGTGGAGTTCTCCCGTCCTCGCGGTGAGCTCGGTCTCCGGCGAACACATGGAAAGCCTGCAGACGACGCTGCGCAATCACTGGAAACATCTGCAGGACAGCGGCGAGTTCGCGGCTCGCGAGCGTAACAACTGCAGGACGCGCATCTTCAACATGGCCCGGCATCTGTTTCAGCAGCAGTTCGATGCGGGCGCCAACGATCTCGAGCAGCACTTGCAAGCCGTGGTGAGGCGGGAATCCGATCCCCGCACCGCCGCCAACGTGTTGCTGGGCTGGAATCAAGAGAGATAGAGATGAAGCTTTTCTCGGACGCGGCGATCGCCGACCTTCGCAAGCAACAGACGCAGTGGGAGCAGAACGAGCTCGCCGCCGCGCTCAAGGGTCGGGCGGAGGAACGAACCGACTATCAAACCGAGTGCGGCATTCCTCTGAAGCGGGTCTACACCGCGGCCGACGTTGCCGATATTCCGGCCGACGAGCTGGGCTTTCCCGGCGCGTATCCGTTCGTTCGGGGTGTCTATCCGACGATGTATCGCGGTCGCCCGTGGACCATTCGTCAGGTGGCGGGCTTCGGCAATCCCGAGGCCACCAACCGTCGCTACAAATACATGATCGAGACCGGCCAGACCGGCCTGTCCACCGACTTCGACTTGCCGACGCTGCTGGGCTTCGATTCGGACGATCCGATGGCGTTCGGCGAAGTCGGGCGCGTCGGGGTGGCCATCGACACCATCGAAGACATCGAGCGGCTGTTCGACGGCATCGACCTGGAGAAAATCTCCGTCTCGCTCACCATCAATCCGTCGGCGTGGGTGATCTACGCGATGTTCATCAGCGTGGCCGAGCAGCGTGGCTGCGATCTGACCAGGCTCGCGGGCACCTTGCAGGCCGACCCGTTGAAGGAGTACGTGGCGCAGAAGGAATGGATCTATCCGGTGCGACAGGCGGTGAGGCTGCTGCGAGACATGATCGTCTACAGCACCAGGGTGACGCCGAAGATCAATCCGATCAGCTTGAGCGGCTATCACCTGTCCGATGTCGGCGGCAATGCCATCCAGGAAATCGCGTTCATCATGGCGTTCACCATCGCGTATTGCGAGGAAGTCATCGCGGCCGGCATGGATATCGACGACTTCGCGCCCCGGCTGTCGTTCTTTTTCATCAGCCACCAGGACTTCTTCGAGCAGATCTGCAAGTTCAGAGCGGCGCGACGGGTCTATGCGAAAGTGATGTCGGAGCGTTTCAAAGCGAAAAAGCCGGAGTCCATGCGCCTGCGCGTGCACGTGCAGACCGCGGCCATGAGCCTGACCAAGGTCGAGTATCACAACAACTTGATGCGCACGGCCATCCAGGCGCTCGGCGCGGTGCTCGGTGGTTGCCAGAGCATGCACACCAACGGCCTCGACGAAGCCTTTGCGATTCCCACCGAAGAGGCGATGAAGCTTGCGATCCGCACTCAGCAGATCATCCGCGACGAGATCAATGTGACGTCGGTGGTCGATCCGCTCGGCGGCTCGTACTTCGTCGAGCGCCTGACCTGGGACATGGAGCAGGAGATCTGGAAAGTGCTCGATGAAGTGGACCAGCTGGGCGGCGCGGTCAAGCTGGTGGAGGAGGGCTGGTTCCAGCAGAAGCTGGCGGACTCGGCCTATGCCATCTTCAAGAAGATTGATAGCGGCGAGAAGATTTCCGTGGGCGTGAATCGCTATGTCGATGAAAATGCCCGCGCGCTCGACGCCGAGATTCATCCGTACGACGAGCAATGCACGCAACTGCAGATCGACCGATTGAATGCCGTGCGTGCCAAGCGCGACACCGCGTTGGTCCAGCGGCTGCTGAAAGAGCTCAAGGAGCAGGCGCGCTCGTCCGATGTGAACCTGTTGCCCAAGACCATCGAGCTGGCCAAGGCGAGGGCGACGCTGGGCGAGATCTGCGGCGCTCTGCGCGAGGTCTGGGGGGCGTACGAGGAGCCGATGATCGTGTAACCGTGGCAAATTGCTCAGTGCTGTAAGATTTAGTATTGAAGCGCTTTTCGCGGGAGTAGAGCATGAGTCAGATCAAGTCAGTCGGCGTCCTCGGCAGCGGTCAGATGGGCGGCGGTATCGCGCAGGTCGCGGCACAGAGCGGTTATTCGGTGGCGCTGGCCGACATCTCGTTGGCCGCGGCGACCGCCGGCAAGCAGAAGATCGAGAGGGGGCTCGCCAAGCTGGTCGAGAAGGGCAAGCTCGAGGCGGCGAAGTCCGCGGAGATTTTGGGGCGCATTACGCCGGTGGGCGAGCTTGCGGGCCTGGCGGACTGCGACGTGGTCATCGAGGCGGCGACCGAGAATGTCGAGCTGAAGAAGCAGCTATTCGCCAAGCTGGACGCGGCCTGTGAGAAGGCGTCGATCCTGGCGACCAATACCTCGTCCATTTCGATCACCACCATCGCCGCGCAGACCAAGCGGCCGGAGCGCGTGGTGGGCATGCACTTCATGAACCCGGTGCCGGTCATGCAACTGGTCGAGATCATTCGCGGCCTCGCGACCGACAACGCCGTTTACGAGTCGACCGTCGCGCTCGCCAAGGCCATGGGCAAGACGGTCGTGACCAGCAACGACGCGCCGGGCTTCCTGGTCAACCGCATTCTGATTCCGCTGATCAACGAAGCGTGCTTCGTTCTGCAGGAAGGCGTGGGCACGGCCGAGGATATCGATGCCGGCGCGCGTCTTGGCCTGAATCATCCGATGGGACCGCTGCAGCTGGCCGACCTGATTGGTCTCGATACGTGTCTGGCCATCGCCGAAGTGTTACATCGGGATCTGGGCGACGATAAGTATCGTCCGGCGACCATTCTCCGTAACCACGTTGCGGCCGGCTGGCTCGGCCGCAAGACCGGCCGCGGGTTCTATCGCTACTGAGCAATCGAGGAGCAGCGTGAGTCAGCGAGACTGTCTGTTTGCGACATTGTTGATTGCGCTCGCTCTTGCGGCGTACGGCGGTGAGTTCTCCACCGCCTGCGGCGCGCAGGCATTTATTCATCAGGTGCTGGGGCTGCGGTAGTCAGCGCGCCAGCATGCGGCGCTCGGCATCTTCCCACGATTGAGTCGCGTGGAGCGGCGGCACATTGGCCAGGCCGCTCTTCGTGTCCGGCGACACGGCATCGCGTGTCACCGCGACATCGATCACCGCCGGTAGGTTGGCCAGGCCGCGTTCGAAGGCGGCCGCGAGATCTTCGGCACGCTCCACGCGTTCGCCATAGGCGCCTAACGATCGAGCGAGCAGGTCATAGCGGGACGGCGACAATGTCGTGCCGAGCTCCTGCTCCGGATACTTGATCAGCTGATCCTGGCGTTCGATGTTCCAGGCATCGTTATTCGCCACCACGAACAGCGCGCGCGCGCCGGTGCGCACGGCCGTTTCGATTTCCATCGCGCCAAATCCGAATGACCCGTCGCCGATGAGCGCAACGACTCTGCGAGAGGGAAACGTCAGGACTGCGGCCACGGCATACGGTGCGCCGGAGCCGAGACATCCAAACGGTCCGAGATCGAGATAGGTATTCGCGCGCAGGCCGATACGAGCGAATGACAGGATATCGCCGCCGTCCACGATACTGATGGTCTCGTCGTCGGTCACGCGGTTGATGGCATCGATGAGCGTGAGCGGATGCATACGGCCGTCGGCGCCCGCAGGTTTACTCGGCGCTTTCGAGCGAGTTTTCGCGGTGTTTGCACGAGTGAGCTCGTCTCTCCAGGCGACATCCGCATCCGCCGGTTTGGCGCCGGCATTCACGAGCGCTTCCAACGTCGCATCGACATCGGCGTAGACCTCAACGTCGCCGCAGCGATTCTCCGACAGCTCCTCCGCACTACGACCGATACGAAGGAAGCGCGCAGATTCAGAGAACACCGCGCCTGAACCGTAAGCGAGCTCGAAATCCAGTCGCCGGCCGAGGGTGATGACCAGATCCGCCTCGGCAATCGCACGACCGCGCAGCGCAGGGATGGAGCAGGGATTGTCTGGTGACAGCGTGCCGCGACTTTCGCGAGTGTCGAGATACAGGCAGCCGGACATCTGCAGGAATTTCTCCAACGCCGCGCCAGCGCCCTGCACGCCACGTCCGCCGATTGCGAGCGGCCGACGGCTGTTACGAATCAATGCCACCGCACGCTCGATGCTTTCGTCATGCGGTACGCGAGCAGGACGCACGACGGGATTGAACCAGTGCGGATCCAGATACCACTGCGGGATGGACTCCTTGAGCAGGTTGGGCGTGAAGTCGACATACACCGGGCCTGGCGGCCCGTCACTGCCCAAAGCCAAAGTCGCGGCCTGATGCAGGCCGGACAGCACGTGGCGCGCATCGGAAATCTCACGAACGTGACGACACACGGGACGAACCAGCGCCGCCTGCGGCACTTCTTCGAGCGCGCCCATGCCAGCTTGCGGATCAGGGACTCGCGCTGACATGACCAGCAGTGGCGTGCGCGACAGATAGGCGCTCGCGATGCCGGTGACTGCATTGGTGAGGCCGGGGCCGGTCGTCACGATGGCGACACCGATGCGTCCAGTGAGATCCGCTTCGGCATGCGCCATGTGGACCGCCGAACATTCGTGGCGCGTCGAGACGATACGGATGTCGAGGCGCGCCAGTTCGCTGCAGATGGGTTTCACATGCGAGCCGGGCAAGGTGTAAACGCGGCTGACGCCTTGTGCCGCGATGAAATGGGCGATCGCCGCGGCGACCGTGGACGGACCATGTTTGGATGTCATAGGCCGAAAATTCTAGGCGCGCGGCCGGTCCGCCGACAGCGAATAGAAATAATGGAGCGGATAAATCCCTCTTATGTCGGGCGGGATTAATGGGCGCTTATGCCGTGTATTAGCGCTATTAGAGATGCCGGCGGGCGCGGCTGGCTAAGATCCGGGCACATCAGACAACTCTCGCCATAACAGATGAGCACGCACGAATACGGCAGCGAGCCTCGATTGGATGCGATCCTTGCCCGGGCGGCGGTCTCCGAACCGGGCCGCACGGCAGTGATTTTTCAGGGCAAAGCGTGGAGCTATGCGGAGGTTCACGACCGGGCCCGGCGGCTGGCCGGCGCGCTGGCCGGATTGGGAATCGTCAAGGGCGACCGGGTCGCGCTCTGGATCGGCAATCGCGCCGAGTTCGTCGAGATCATCTTCGGTGTGCCGATGCTCGGGGCGATGGCCTCGCCGCTGGATCATTGGTGGACCTGGAAGGACGCGTACGCGGCGCTCGAACAGATTCGCCCCAAGGTTCTGATCGTCGGCCCGTCGCAAGCCGCAGCCGTCGCCGGGCAGGGCGAAGCCTTGCAGGCCGCCGGCATCGAACGGGTCTTTTGTCTGGAGGAGTGTCCGCCGGAGAAGATGTTCCATTCCTATGCGGAGCTGGTCGCGTCGGCATCGAAGCTGCGCAGTCTGACGCCGGTGGTTCCAAGCGATCCGGCGGTGGTGTTCTTTACCTCAGGATCGACCGGCCGTTCCAAGGGTGCCGTGCATACCCATGGCAGTCTGCTCGCGGCCGCCTCGACCGCGGCGCTCGAATTCGATCTGCACGATGGCGAGCGCACGCTGCACTTCCTGCCGTTGTTCTCATCGTGCATGGAGCATCTGCTGCCGTTGACTTTGCGGCGGGCCACGCATGTGATCATGCCGCACTTCGATGCGGCCGCCGTGTGGGAGGCGATCGAGGCGTATCAGATCACCCATTTCGACGCGGTCCCGACGACCCTTCGTCGCATTCTCGACGCCGCGCCAGCGAGAATTCCCACGTCGCTGCGCTCGATCACCTATGCGTCGGAGCGGATGCCCGAGCCACTGATCACCGCACTGATCGAACGCATGCCCAACGTGGGCTTCGTGCAGTTCTACGGAATGATGGAGCAGCTGTGTCTCACCGTCTGCAGTCCCGCCGATCAGCTTCGGAAGATCGGTACGGTCGGCCGGCCGATGCTGGGCGCGCAGATCGTCCTGTTGAATTCGGATGGCGAGCCGGTCGGGCCCGGCGAGTCGGGTGAGATCGTCGCTCGCAGCCTCACGGTATTCGCCGGCTATTGGCAGGATGGAGCGGCGACCCACCAGATCCTCACCAGCAAGGGCATGCGAACCGGCGATCTCGGCCGCTTCGACCAGGACGGCTTCCTGGTACTCGACGGACGCGTCAAAGAGATGATCAAGACGGGCGGCCTCACGGTGATCCCGAACGAGGTCGAGGGAATTCTGCTCGGACATCCCGCTGTCAAGGAAGCTGCGGTCATCGGCGTTCCCGACGAGCGCTGGGGCGAGGCCGTTCATGCCGTCGTCACGCTCGCCCCAGGCACGGCGCTGCTCGAAGCCGACCTCAAGCAGTTCTGCCAGGAGCGGCTGACGGGCTACAAGCGACCGAAAGAGTTTCATATCGTCGCGGATCTGCCGCGCACCGGTATTGGCAAGATCGCGCGTCGGCTGGTGCGCGAGCGGGTGATGGCGTCGCTGCCGAAATGAGGCGTCCAGCGCGATAAGCGCGGCTAATCCTCCACATTAGATCTATTAGTGACCGGCAACGGACCGGCTGGCTAGTATCGGTTCAGGCGCGTTGGCTCTGGAAGAAATAATGGATCGACGCACATTGATCAAAGGCGCCATCGCCTCCGCCGCGACGCTCTCGTCCGCTGCGGCCTTGGCCTCGGCGCCGCCTGCCAACAAGCTGAAAGCGATCCGTCGTGCGGTGGACGCCGACTTCGAACATTCGCTGACTCGCATCAAGGACTGGATGCGCTTGCCGACCGTCGCTGCCGAAAAGCTCAACGTCGAGCAGGGCGCCGACTACATGGCGAAGCTCGCAGCCGACGCAGGCTTCACTCGTGTGCGCAAAGTTGCCACGGGCGGCAATCCCGCGGTGTTCGGCGTGCTCGATGCGGGCGCGAAGCGAACGATCGGGCTCTACTTCATGTACGACGTGAAGCAATACGATGAGCCCGGCTGGTCGTCGCCGCCGCTCGAGCCCGTGATGTTCGATCATCCCATGGGCCGTGCGCTGCGCGGGCGGGGCGCGTGCAATCACAAGGGGCCTGAAGGAACTTTTCTCGCCGCCATTCATGCATTCCGCTCCGCCGGTGTGCCATTGCCGGTGAATCTGGTGTTGCTCGCCGAGGGTGAAGAGGAGATCGGCTCGCCCAACCTGAAAAATGCTCTGAAGGATGCGGAGGTGCTCGCCGAATTGCAGCGAACCGACGCGGTCTTCATGCCGACGGGCCTGCAAGGCCTGAAGGGCGAATTGGCGATCAGCCTCGGTGCCAAGGGCATGATCGAGTTGGAGCTGATCGCAAGCGGTGAGCGCTGGGATCGAGGCTCCGTGAACGACATCCACTCGGGCATGAAGGCCGCCGTGGATAGTCCCGTGTGGCGACTGGTCGAAGCGCTGTCGACGTTGGTGAAGGATGGCGGCAACACGCCAGCCATCGATGGCTGGTTCGAGCACTATCGTCCGCTCACCGATCGGCAGCGTGTGATGCTCGCCAAGCTCAACGGCACCAGCACCGACGCGGAAGTAAAGGCATCGCTCGGCGTCAAGAAATGGATCGACGACCTGCCGCTGGCCGAGGCCATGGAGCGCATGACCTCCGAGCCGACCGTGAACATCGAAGGGTTGGTCGCGGGTTACACTGGCCCGGGAGGCAAGACCATTCTGCCCACGCGTGCCACGGCCAAGCTGGATTTCCGGATCGTGCCCGACATGAAGGCCGCGGACTGTCTGGCGAAACTGCGCGCGCACCTGTCGAAGCGCGGCTTCGATGACATCGAGATCAAGGTCATCGGCAACTACGATCCCACCGAGACTTCTGAAAGGAGCGGCCTGGTACTCGCCGAACAGGAATTTCTCCGGCGCCGGGGGATAGAGCACACCATCACGCCGCGCATCGCAGGCTCCTATCCCGGGTACATCTATACCGGCGAGCCTCTGCGCAAGCCCTTCAATCAATTCGGACTCGGGTTTGGCGGCAAAGCGCACGCGCCGGACGAGTTCTATCTCATCGAAAGTAACAATCCTCGGATTGCGGGCCTGCGCGAGGCGACGATGGGGTACGCGGAATTTCTGTACACGCTGGCATCCATCGCTTAGCGGTCGAACTCGAATAAATAGACAGGGGAGAGACGATCTTGTTGCATTTGAAAGGTGTGGAGCACGTGTATCCCAACGGGACACGGGCGCTGGACGGGGTGACGCTTGCCATCGGCAAGGGCATGTTCGGATTGCTCGGGCCCAACGGCGCGGGGAAGTCCTCGCTGATGCGGACCATCGCGACGTTGCAGACGCCGACGGCGGGTGAGATCAAGTTTGGCGACATCGACGTGCTCGCGCAGCCCGATCGTTTGCGTGCAACGCTGGGCTATCTGCCGCAGGACTTCGGTGTGTATCCGCGAGTCTCGGCGTACGACATGCTCGATCACATGGCGTCGCTGAAAGGCATCGTGTCGGCAGCCGATCGGCGCGCCACGGTGGAGACATTGCTGGTGCAAACCAATCTGTGGGCGGTGCGCACCAAGGCAATCGCCGGTTTCTCGGGTGGCATGCGGCAACGCTTCGGTATCGCGCAGGCGCTGATCGGCAATCCTCAACTGATCATCGTGGATGAGCCGACCGCCGGTCTCGATCCCGAGGAGCGCAATCGTTTCTATAACCTGCTGGTGAAGATCGGCGAGAACGTGGTGGTCATCCTCTCGACTCACATCGTCGAGGACGTCGCCGATCTATGCCCGCGCATGGCCGTGCTGGCCGCGGGACGCCTCCAGTTGGAAGGAGCGCCGGGCGAACTGATCGCGCGCAGCCGCGGCACTGTCTGGGCGAAGACCATCCCGCACGACGCGCTCGAAGAAGTGCAGTCGAAGTATGAAGTGATCTCGACCCGTCTGTTCGCCGGGCGAACCGTGGTCCACGTGCTTTCGGAGCGCGATCCCGGTAACGGTTTCTCGCTGGTCGAGGGCGACCTGGAAGACGTCTATCTCTCGACCCTGACGCGAGCCCGCCGCGGCGCCGTGCGTAAGGCCGCGTAAGGGGCAGCACGATGTTCTACACAATCGCGCGCTTCGAGCTGCGCTATCAGATAGGCAACCCGGTGTTCTGGGTCGCCACCATCATGTTCTTTCTGCTGACCTTCGGAGCGACGACCGCCGAGTCGATCCGCCTCGGCAGCGGAGGAAACATTCACACCAATGCGCCGACCGCCATCGCGCAGATACAGCTGATCATGTCGCTGTTCTTCATGTTCGTGACGACGGCGTTCGTCGGCAACGTGGTGGTGCGCGATGACGAGTCGGGTTTCGGCGGCATCATCCGCTCGACCAAGGTCGGCAAGCTGCCTTACATGTTCGGTCGTTTCAGCGGTGCTTTCCTGGGCGCCGCCGTCGCGTTCCTGGCCGTGCCGCTGGCGATCTGGATCGGCACATTCATGCCCTGGGTCAATCCCGATTTCCTCGGGCCGAACCGGCTGCAGGATTATCTGTTCAGTTATTTGGTGCTGGCGCTGCCCAATCTGCTGATCACCTCGGCGATTTTCTTCGCCGTGGCCTGCTGGACGCGGTCGGTGACGTACAGCTACCTGACCGTGATCCTGTTCATGTTCGTCTACTTCGCGTTGACCGCGATGTTGAAGAAATGGCCGGACCTGTCGCTCGCCGCTTATTTCGAGCCGTTTGGCACGGTCGCCTATGGATTGGGCATCCGTTATCTGAGCCCGGCGCAGGCAAACACGCTGCCGCTGGAACTCACCTCGCTGTTGCTCGGCCATCGCTTGGTGTGGCTGGGCATCTCCGCAGCTATCGTCTCCGTCGCGGTGTGGCGCTTCAGTTTCGCCGATCGTGGCGTGTCGAAGAGCAGCGCCAGGCGGCAGGCGGCTCGCGAGCAGAAGCTGACCGCGGTCAAACCGGTCGTCGTCGCTCGGCTGCCGGCCACAACGCCCGCAATTGCAGGCTGGCATCAGCTGTACACGCGTGCCGTGTTCGAGATGAAGCTGATCTTCAAAAGCCCGGCCTTCTGGGTGCTGGCGTTCGTTACCTCGATCAATCTGTTCTCGACGTTGAATCTGGCCGGGCGTGCCTACGACATTCCGATGTGGCCGCGCACCTTCGCAATCGTCGACACGGTTCGCGCCACGTCGACGCTGATCACGCTGCTGATGGCGATCTACTTCGCCGGTGAAGTCGTCTGGCGCGAACGCGAGCGTCGCTTCAACGAGATCGTCGATGCGACCCCGCTGCCCAACTGGATCTTCCTCATCTCCAAGCTCGCCGGTGTGCTGGGTGCGCTGCTGGTGCTGTGTGTGGCGGTCGTGTTGCTGGAATCGATCCTGTTCCAGTTCGCGCGCGGCCTCACGGACGTCGAGTTCGGTCAGTGGCTGGCGTGGTTCGTCGGTCCCAGCGCACTTTATGTGCTGCAGATTTCGGTGCTGGCGATCGTGATCCAGGCCATCAGCCCCAACAAGTTCGTCGGTTGGGGACTCATGCTGCTGTATCTGATCGCCGGGACGGTCTTTGCCGGCCTGGGCCTGAATCATCCGCTGCTCAACTACGCGGAAGTGGCCATGCCGCTGTCGGATATGAATGGGGCGAACTATCACGGCGCGGCGTCCTGGTGGCTGCGCATCTTCTGGACGGTGGTTGCGGTCATCCTGGTCGTGATCGGCCATCTGATGTGGCGTCGTGGAACGGCGGTGACGCTGAAGGCCCAGTGGCGCACCTTGCCGGCGCGATTGCATGGCGAGCCGCTGGCGGTTCTGGCGAGCGCGCTGCTGGTCACGATCGTCATGGGCGGCTTCATCTACTACAACATGAACGTCCTGAATCATTTCGGCAGCGATGACGAAGAGGAAACCCGCACTGCCCGTTATGAGAAGGAGTACTCCAAGTACATCGACCTGCCGCAGCCGACGCTGACCGACATCAAGCTGGAGGTCGATTTGCAGCCCGCGCAACACTTTGTGCAGTTCGACGGTACCTACCGCTTCGTGAATGCGACCGCAGTACCCATCGAGACACTGCATGTCCGCATGACGATCCCGATGATTCCGCTGCGAGAGGTCTCGGTGCCCGGCGCGAAATTGATCAGCGATGACAAGGTCAACCAGCATCGTATCTACCGGTTCGACCAGCCGTTACAGCCAGGCGCGAGCGGCACGCTGACCTTTCAGACCATGATGGGAAAGCCTAGCCTGGCGTCCTTGCCGAGCGATCGTCAAGCGTACGAGATCGATGCGCAGCCGGCGCGCAACGGCGCTTATCTCACCAATCTCGGGTTCGCGCCGATGCTGGGCATGGACCGTTCGTCCTTCCTGAAAGGGAACAACGTGCGTCGCAAGCACGGCCTGGCGCCAGAGCTGCCGACACCGGAGCTGGAGGATACGGCGGCGTTGGCCAAGAGCTATGTGGGCGTCGACCGGGTGAACACGGACATCACGGTGACGACGGATGAGGATCAGACGCTGGTCGTGACGGGGGCGGAGGTGTCGAACACCGTCGCCAACGGCCGTCGCACGGCTCGGTTCGTGTCGCCCATCCCGACGCTCAACTTCATCACCATCCAATCGGCGCGCTATGACGTGAAGACCGCCGACGCCGGCGGAGTGAAGACCAGCGTCTACTACTTCCCGAAGCATCCGATGAACATCGATCGCATGCTCGGCGTGATGAAGGATGCGCTCGACTACTACCGCACCAATTACGGGCCGTATCAATATTCCTATGCCCGGATCATCGAACGGCCCGATTACGGTGGCGGCGCGAACTCGGCGCCCGGCACGGTGGGCTATTCGGAGAAGGCCGGCTTCACCATGGATTTCCGCGATCCGAAGAAGCTCGACTTCCTGGGCTACGTCACCGCCCACGAACTGGCGCACCAGTATTGGTTCCATCAGGTGATGCCCGCGGATGTGCAGGGTGCCGAAGTCATCACCGAGACCCTGTCGCAGTACTCGGCGCTGATGGTGATGAAACATCGCTACGGGCCGGATCAGATCCGCCAGTTCCTGAAGTACGAGCTCGATTACTACCTGCAGGGACGCCGGCAGGAAGCTGCCGAGGAAAAGCCGCTCGCTCGCGTGAACAAGCAGGGCTACATCCATTACAACAAGGGCTCGATCGTGATGTACCTGATCCAGGATCGTCTGGGTGAGGAGCGCGTGAATACCGTGTTGCGCGGCTTGATCGACCGCTATCACTTCAAGACCGCGCCCTATGCGAGGTCGAGCGACCTGGTCGACGGCTTGCTGGCACTGGCTCGCACGCCGGCGGAACGCGAGCTGATCCTCGATCAGTTCTACCGCATCACGCTCTACGACCTCGCGACCAAGCAGGCGAACGTGCGCAAGCTTACCAACGGACAGTACGAAACGACGTTGCTGGTCGACGCTGCGAAGTTCTACTCGGACGGCAAAGGCAACGACACCGCTGCGCCCCTGGATGAGTCGATCGATATCGGCGTCTTCAGCGCCCGGCCCGGCGATTCGGACTTCGGTGCGGCCAATGTGCTGGCCATGCAACGATTGTCGGTGCGCACCGGCCAGCAGGAAATAAAGATCGTTACCGATCGCAAGCCGGTGTACGCGGCCATCGATCCCTATATCAACTTCATCGACCGTAACTCGAACGACAACATCGTGCGAGTCACGGAGTCCGGTGGCTGACCGTTAAGGCTGTCTTATGGAGCTCATTACCAGAATTTGGTTCCGCTCCCTGGGCGGCGTGCCCATTATTTGAAATGTTCCATTGCAGGGGCCCGGTGCGCTTTGGCGCCGGGCGGGGAAACTGCATTCCAATTCCGGGACGGCGTAACAAACCAACAGCTGTCCCCATCGCGTAATTAAAAATGTAACGACAGGGGAGGGACGACATGATCGTGCGATTCTCAAACCTAGTGATTTTCTCGGTACTCGGCAGCGCGGCCGTGGCACCTGGTTCAGCACTTGCCCAACAACGCTCGCAGCGCACCGCGGATGTCGAGCTGGAAGAGGTGGTTGTCACCGGCTCGAAGTTGCTTCGACCCGATGCCAGCGCGCCCATTCCAGTGACTTCGGTCAACTCCGACGATATCGATACTTCCGGCGCCACCATGATCTCGGATTACATCCGGGAGTTGCCGGTGTTCGGTATCAACAGCGGCCGCGTCACCGAAGTGTCGGGCGCCGACTCCGCGAAGCCGCTGGCAACCGCCGGCACCGAACGCTTGAATCTGCGCGATCTCGGCGTGGATCGCACACTGGTGGTGGTCGACGGTCGACGTCACGTCGGTTCGACGGCCGGTTCGACCGCAGTCGACGTGGGCTCGATTCCAACCGCGTTGATCGAGCGCGTCGAGATCAGCACGGGTGGCGCATCGACGGCGTATGGCGCGGACGCCATCGCCGGTGTCGTCAACTTCATCATGAAAAAGAACTTCGAAGGCGTGCAGATCGACACGCGCTACGGCGACACGGATGAGGGCGGTGGCGAGAATAAATATATGGCGTTGACGGTCGGCTCGAACTTCGCCGACGGACGCGGTAACGCGGTGCTGAGCGCCTCATACAACTCCCTCGGGGGCATCACGTCGAATCAACGCGAATGGATGCGCAAGCGCTACGCATTCGTGGGCAATCCGGCCGACACCGGACCGAACGACGGCATCCCGGCGGAGGTGCTCGCCACGAACGGTCGACTGACCAACGTCGTCAGCGATCTGAGCAGCGTTTTCGGCCTGCTCGATGGCGGCAATCTGGTGTTCGACCACGGCACCATTCGCCCCTTCGCGAATGGCGTCGGCGCGGGCGACTTCCTGAATGTGATCGGCGGCGACGGTATCGACATGAGCAAATACCTGGCCATCTCGACGCCGATGGAACGCAAGTCGATGTTCGCCAGCCTCAACTATCAGCTGACCGAGAAGACCACTTTCTTTTTCGAGGCGAAGTCCTATCTGACCGATACGACCGTGCTGTCGACGCCGATGCTCGATGCCATCACGTACCCGGAAACCGGCGATCTGTTCCTGGTCTACCCGGACAATCCGTTCCTGCCGCAGAGCGCGATGCTCGATCAGTTGTTCACCGATAATTTCGGCCTGGTCACCATGTCGCGCTCGAACGGCGACTTTCCGCAGCGTTACGCGGATATCCATCGAAACCTGAATCGGTTCGTGGCCGGTGTCGAAGGCGAGACCGGCTTTCGCGACTGGCGGTTCGAAGTCTACGGTCAGTACGGCCGCACTTCGGAGGAGTACCGCGAGCACAACAATCGCGATCCGCGCCGGTGGCAACTGGCAACCGATCCGGTCACGGATGTGGCGGGCGTGACAGGTGTGGCGCCAGGTAGCCCCGTGTGCCGAGCCACGCTCAACGCGGCATTGGCGGGAGGTCCCAAGGATCCGGATGTCGTCGCTTGCCGGCCCGCCGATCTGTTCGGTGCCGGCGGCATCAGCCGCGACGCGTACAACTATTTCCTGATCGACCTGTTGACCGAGCGCAGTGTCGAACAAATGGTTGGTGCCGCGTCCTTGAACGGCACCGTGTTCGAGTTGCCCGCGGGTCCAGTCAGCTTTGCCGCCGGACTCGAGTATCGGCAGGAGAAGAGCGAGACGCTGCCGGACAGCGCGCAGGTCACGGGACAGACCTACACCGGCGCGACGCCCGCTGTGATCGGCAAATACGATGTGTCCGAGGCATACATCGAATCCCGCGTGCCCTTGTTGAAGGACAAGCCGTTCGCCGAGCTGCTCGCGATCGAGGGTGGCTTTCGTACGTCGGACTACAGTGTGACCGGCGGTGCGAACTCCTGGCGGGTCGGTGCCGAATGGGCGCCGGTTCGAGATATTCGTTTTCGTGGCATGTACGCCGAGTCGGTGCGCGCGCCCAACATCGGCGAGCTGTTCACGCCGCAATCGGGGACGGTCGCTGTGCCCGACGATCCGTGTCTGGCCGCCTATGTGCATCAGGGGCCCGCACCAGACCGTCGTCTCGCCAACTGTACGGCGGATCTGGCGCGGTTCGGGCTCGATCCGAACACCTATGCGCTCAATCCCGGCTTCATCGGCTTCTCGTACGGCGGCATCGCTGGCGGCAATCCGAAGCTCAAGGAAGAGGAAGGAACATCGCTGACGTATGGATTCGTCTATACGCCGAGGTTCATTCCGGAGATGACCCTGTCGTTGGACTTCTACGATATCGAGATCGACGGGGTGATCACATCGCCCGATCCCACCAGTGTGGTCAGCGGCTGTTACGACAACTTCGACAACATCGACAATCAATATTGCGCGCTGATCACCCGCTACCCGGATCCGAGCAGCCTGGGTTATGGCGCGATTCAGACAGTCGTGCTCACGACACGAAATCTGGCCAGGCTGTCGACCTCGGGCGTCGACTTCCAGATCGACTATCGCTTGATGCTTGGACCGGGCGCCTTGAGTGCGCGACTCATCGCCAACTACGTCGATAGCTATGAGGAAAAGCCGCTGGCCGACGCGGTGCTGTCGAACGAGCTGGTGGGCGGGCCGCGCAATCCGGAGATTCGTGGCGGCGTACAGCTGGGCTACAACGTCAACCATCTCACCTTGGGTTATCAGCTGCGCTACATCGGCGGCGTGCGATTCACCCGTGTCGAGGTGGCGAATCCGATCGAAACCCAGGACCCGTACACGGTGGGTCACGAGACGATCAGCGACGTGCACGCGGCATATGACTTCGGTTTCGCAGGCCATCGTTATCAGTTCTCGCTCGGGGTCGACAATGTCTTCAACACCGAGCCACCGCCCGGATCGCGCACCGGTCGTTTCACGGGCGGCAGCCCTTACTACGATCCGATCGGCCGTTTCTATTACGCGGGTTTGCGCGCCAGCTTCTAAGGGGATAGCACGAATGAGATTCAAGTTCGGTGTGATGAGTGTTCTGGCGGTGGTTGGAACCTGCGTCCTGTCGGCGGCGAATGCGACGGACTCAGCGAGCGACCTGACCTCGGTGAGCGACTTCCCCAAGGAGTTCAAGGCACCGGCGGTCGAGCGCGACTATACGAAACGGGTCGAGATGATTCCGATGCGTGACGGTGTGAAGCTGCACACCATCATCATGGTGCCGAAGGGGGCCAGGAATGCTCCGATCCTGTTGACCCGCACGCCGTACAACGCGGCTGCGCGTATCGAGCGTTCGAAGAGCCGCTTGCTGGTGAATACGTTGGCGCTGAGCGACGAGGAGTTCGCAAAGGCCGGCTACATCCGCGTGTTTCAGGACGTGCGCGGCAAGTATGGTTCCGAAGGAGACTACGTGATGATGTGGCCCGTGCGCGGGCCACTGAATTCCGCAAAGGTCGACCATACCACCGACACGTGGGACACCATCGAGTGGCTGGTGAAGAACCTGTCGGAGTCCAACGGCCGGGTCGGCATGATCGGGTCGTCCTATGAAGGCTTCACCACCGCGATCGCGCTGATGGATCCCCATCCCGCGCTCAAGGCGGCGGTGCCGGAGAGTCCGGTCATGGACGGCTGGATGGGCGACGACTGGTTTCACAACGGCGCCTTCCGCCAGATGATGCTGCCCTACATCTATATGCAAACTTCGAGTCGCGAGGCGGGCATCTATTCAGGGCTGGGCGGCGACGCGTCTCGGAATACGCACGATGACTACGACACGTTTCTGCGTGCGGGCTCCGCCGGCGACTATGTGAGGACCTACGGTTTCGATCAGTTGCCGTGGGTGGCGCGTGCGATGGCGCATCCTGCCTACGATGCCTTCTGGCAGGGCCAGGCGCTCGACAAGTTGCTGGCAGCTCGCCCGTCGAAGGTGCCGACGCTGTGGGAGCAGGGCCTGTGGGACTCGGACGATATCTACGGCGCGAATCAGGCGTGGCGGGCGCAGAAGGCGGCCGGGAAGATCGACAACAACTGGCTGGTCATGGGGCCGTGGAAACATAGCCAGGTCAATGGCACCGGTTATGAGATGGGTCCGTTGAAATGGGAAGGCGACACGTCCAAACAATACAACCGCGACATGGTGCTGCCGTTCTTCGAGCATTACCTGCGTGACGGGCCGGATCACAAGCTGCCGCGCGTGACGGTCTACAACACCGGTGAGAACCGCTGGGAGCATTTCAACGATTGGCCGACCGCCTGCGAGCGTGGCTGTGCCACCGGCATGAAAGCCCTATATATAAGAGAGGGCTCGACCCTGTCTTTCGAGGCGCCCACCGCCTCGGGGCAGCAGGCCGATACTTACACCAGCGATCCGGCCAAGCCCGTGCCGTTCATCCCGCGGCCCATCCTGGATCCGTTCTCCAACATGGCCGGCGGCTCCTGGAGCGGGTGGGGCGATGCGCTGTTCACCGATCAGCGCTTCGTGGACGGTCGTCCCGACGTGCTCACTTATGAAACGCCGGTGCTCACCGAGCCGGTCGGCGTGCAGGGCATTCCCATCGTGGATCTGCGTGCCATGACCACCGGCAGTGACGGTGACTTCGTCGTGAAGCTCATCGACGTGTATCCCGCCGACTATCCCAACAATCCAAAGATGCGGGGCTATCAGTTGCCCATCGCCATGGACATTCTGCGCGGCCGCTATCGCACCAGCTTCGAGCACCCGAGCGCGATTCCGCCCAACAAGCCGCAGCAGTATCGCTTCGAGCTGCCGAACGTGAACCACGTGTTCCAGCCGGGACACCGGATCATGGTGCAGATCCAGTCGACGCTGTTCCCGGCCTACGACCGGAATCCGCAAACCTACGTGCCCAATATCTTCAACGCCAAACCCGGCGATTATCGGAAGGCACAGATCAGCGTGCTGCGCTCGCAAGCGCAGCCCAGCGCAGTGCTGTTGCCGGTCGTCAAATAGCGCCTCCGGCGCGCCGTCGCGAGGACGGCGCGCCATTATCCCGCCTTATCTCCCGTATTAGAGCTATTAGTTATCGCAATCAAAAGGCCGGCGGCAAACTAGCTCTCGGCAAGAACTCATTTCGAATCCGTTCATCGGGGAGTGCGAGTGGATAAGGCAAGCAAAGCAGCGGCGGCGCCGGCGTCGCCCGATCAGGAAACCTGGAAGAACAGCACGCTTGCGGGCAGCCTGAAAAAGATGCCGACGCGTCAGGAGCAATTCACCACGCTGTCCGGCCTGCCCATCAAGGAGCTGTACTCCGCCGAAGATGTCGAGCACATCGACGTGCCGAGTCAGATCGGTTTTCCCGGTGAGTATCCCTACACGCGCGGCGTGCACCCGACCATGTATCGCGCCCGGCCCTGGACCATTCGTCAGGTGGCCGGCTTCGGTACCGCCGAGGACACCAACGGCCGCTACAAATATCTGCTCGCTCATGGCGAGACCGGCCTGTCGACCGATTTCGATCTGCCGACGCTGCTCGGTTACGACTCCGACCATCGCATCGCCGTTCCGGAAATCGGCAAGATCGGTGTGGCGGTGGATACGGTGGACGACGTTCGTTTGCTGATGAAGGACATCCCGCTGGATGAGGTGTCGACGTCGTACACGATCAACGCGTCCGCCTTCGTGCTGATCGGCATGTATGAAGTGGTTTGCAAAGAGCAGAACGTGCCGGACAACAAGATCACCGGCACCTGTCAGAACGACATCCTGAAAGAGTACACGGCACAGAACGAATACATCTATCCGCCCGCGCCTGCTGTGCGTCTGGTGGTGGATACGATGGAATACGCGGCGAAGACAATGCCGCGTTACAACCCGATCAGCGTGTCGGGTTATCACATCCGCGAAGCTGGCTCGAATGCCGTGCAGGAGTTGGCGTTCACGCTCGCCGGCGCGCACTGCTACGTGACCGAAGCCGTCAAGCGCGGCTTGTCGGCCGACTTCGTGGCACCCCGCGTCTCGTTCTTCTGGGACATCCACAACGACTTCTTCGAAGAGATCTGCAAGCTGCGCGCGGCGCGTCGCCTGTGGGGCCGCATGATGCGCGACTGGGTCGGTGCGAAAGATCCGCGCTCGTGGACGATGCGCGCTCACAGTCAGACGGCCGGTGTCAGTCTCACCGCTCAGCAGCCGGACAACAATATCGCTCGTACAGCGGTGCAGGCGCTCGCCGCGATTCTCGGCGGCACGCAGTCGCTGCACACCAACTCCAAGGACGAGGCGTTTCAGATTCCCTCCGAAGGGGCGATCAAGATCGCCGTGCGCACCCAGCAGATCCTGATGCTGGAGAACCGCGTTGCCGATGTGGTCGATCCGCTCGGCGGCTCCTACTACGTGGAGTCGTTGACGACGCGGCTCGAAGAAGAGGCCGAGGCCCTGATCAAGCAGGTGCTGGATCGCGGCGGCATGGTGCAGTCGATCGAAGACGGCTTCATTCAACGGCAGATCGCCGATGCCTCGGCCGATTATCAGCGCGCGCTGGAGAGGCACACTGAGTACATCGTCGGCATGAATATTCATGTCGAGCCCGCCGGCGAGTTGCCGTTCGAAGCGTTCACGCTCGATCCGGGCCTGGGCGAGCGTCAGATCAGCCGCACTCAAGGGATCCGTCGTTCGCGTGTTCAGGCCGAACACGCCAGTGCACTGAAAGAAATCGAAGCTGCCGCGCGCGGCAATATCAACACGATGCCGGCCGTCGTGCGCGCGATCAAGGCGCAGGCCACCGTCGGCGAGATCTGCGATGTGCTGCGTGGAGTGTTCGGCGAATACCGCGCACCGCTCGTTTACTAATCAAGACAGAGATCGGAAACATCATGAGTAAGCCTTTGCGTGTGGTCGTGGCCAAGCCGGGACTCGACGGTCACGATCGGGGAGCGAAGATCATCGCGCGTGCCTTTCGCGACGCGGGCATGGAAGTCATCTACACGGGCATTTTCCAGACCACGGAAATGATCGTGCGGACGGTGGTGGAAGAAGATGCCGACGTGCTCGGCCTGAGCATTCTGTCGGGCGCGCATCTGCACTTCGCCGAGGAGATCTGCAAGGCGCTGCGCGAGCAGGCAGCCAAGGAAGTGCTGGTGGTGATGGGCGGAATTCTGCCGCCGCCGGACATTCCGAAAGTGAAGGAGTCGGGCGTCGCCGAGGTGTTCGGCCCCGGTACGCCGACCACCACCATCATCGATTTCGTTCGCAAGTGGCACGCGGCCCAATGAGCAGAGTCGAGCACGGCAGCGTGCCGCGTCTGGACGCGATTCTGGCGCGCGCCGCGCTGTCCGATCCCAAGCGCGAGGCTGTCGTCTTCAATCGGCAGAGCTGGAGCTACGGCGTGGTGCATGACCGCGCCCGTCGTCTCGCCGGCGCCCTGACTGCGATCGGGGTGAAGAAGGGCGACCGGGTCGCGTTGTGGACCCACAACCGGCCCGAGTTCGTCGAAGTGTTTTACGGCGTGCCGATGCTCGGTGCGATCTGCGCGCCGCTGGATTTCTGGTGGGGTTGGAAGGATGCGAACGTTGCGTTGTCGCAGATCCGTCCAAAGGTGCTCATCGTCGGTCCGGCGCAGGCGGCGATTGCCGCTCAGTCACGGGCCGTGCTTCGCGATGTCGGCATCGAGCATGTGTTGTGTCTGGATGAGGCGCCCGAGGGCAGCGGCTTCAAGTCCTATGTGGATGCCATTGCGAGCGCCGAGCGGCTGAAACAATGCACGCCGGTCGTAGCGAGCGATCCGGCTGTCATCCTGTTCACGTCCGGATCGACGGGGCGCTCCAAGGGCGCCGTGCATACTCACGGCAGTTTGACGGCCACCGCCTCGACGATGTGCCTGGAACTCGGCCTGGGCGATGGCGAGCGAACGCTGCATTTCCTGCCGTTGTTCTCTTCCTGCCTGGAACATCTGTTGCCGCTCACGCTGGTGCGAGCCACGCACATCGTGCTGCCGCATTTCGACGAGCCCGCGGTGTGGGAGACGATTCGCGATGCCAAGGTCACGCACTTCGATGCAGTGCCGACGACGTTACGTCGCTTGCTCAAAGCGGCGCCTGCTGAAATTCCGTCCTCACTGAGCATGATCTCATATGCCTCCGAGCGCATGCCTGAGCCCCTGATCAAGTCGTTGATGGAGCGCATGCCCACCGTTCGCTTCGTGCAGTTCTACGGAATGATCGAGCATCTGTGCCTGACGGTGCTGACCGCGGCGGATCATCGGACCAAGACCGAGACAGTGGGGCGGCCGATGTTCGGTGCTCAACTGTATTGCACGGAGAGCGGCGAGATCGTGGCCCGCAGTCCGACGATGTTTGCCGGCTACTGGCAAGACCCTGAGACGACCTCGAAAGTGATGGTGGATCAGTGGATGCGGACCGGCGACGTCGGCAGCTTCGATGACGACGGCTTCCTGCGTTTGAAGGGACGCGTCAAAGAGATCATCAAGTCCGGCGGCATGACCGTGATTCCGAACGAGATAGAGGCCGCGCTGATGGCCCATCCTCGGGTCAGCGACGCCGCGGTAGTCGGCGTGCCGGACGAGCAATGGGGCGAGGCCGTGCACGCGTTCGTGATTCTGTCGTCGGCAGCCGCGGTGTCCGAGGCGGATTTGAAAGTGTTCTGCCAGGAAAACCTGGCCGGCTACAAGCGTCCGAAGGCCATTCATATCGTGGCCGATCTGCCCAGAACCGGGATCGGCAAGATCGCGCGTCGCGTGGTTCGCGAGCGACTGCTCGCCACCGGCAGCTACTAACTCCAGAGGTTTCGATGCAAAGTCTGATTCGTTTGCGCCTGTCCACGGCCGATGGCCACTACGCCGGCGGCCTGGTCGACGGCGCCAGAATCCTGCAGCTGATGAGCGATGCCGTCACCGAAGTGTTGATTCACAACGACGGCGACGAAGGCCTGATGCGCACGATGAATGCCGAGTTTCTCGCGCCCGTGCGCAGCGGCGACTTTCTCGAAATCCGGGCGAAGCTCGTGTCTACCGGCAATTCCTCGCGCAAGCTCGAGTGCACGGCTCACAAGATCGTGCAACTGGTGAACCCGGAAGATTCGGCCGCTGATGTGCTCGCCGAGCCGCTGCTCGTGGTCAAGGCGAATTGTGTGGCCGTGGTTCCGGTACCGAAGCAGCGCGCGGTCAAGAAATGAAGACGGTCTCCGAATTGCTGACGGCCGCGCGTGCGGGGCATACCGCAGCGATCGCGAGGCTGTTGTCCATCGTCGAGAACGACGAGCCGGGCGCGACCGAAGTCATTCGCGCCACGTATCCACAGACGGGGCGGGCGCTCAAGGTCGGCTTCACCGGGCCGCCGGGCGCGGGTAAGAGCACGCTGGTGTCATCGCTCACGGCGGCCTATCGAAAGACGGTGCCGCGGGTTGCTGTCGTCGCCGTCGATCCATCGAGCCCTTACACCGGCGGCGCGATCCTCGGTGATCGGATTCGGATGCGCGAGCAGTATCTCGACAAGGGCGTCTTCATTCGAAGCATGTCCAATCGCGGTCAGTCGGGCGGATTGTCGCGTGCCACCCGTCGCGTGGTCAGCGTGCTCGATGCGATGGGATTCGACGTCATCCTGGTGGAGACAGTGGGTGTCGGTCAGCAGGAGATCGACGTCGTGCGCGTCGTCGATACCGTCTGCTTGCTGACCATTCCCGGCGCCGGTGACGACATCCAGGCGATCAAGGCCGGCATCATCGAAATCGCCGACCTGCTGGTCGTCAACAAGGCGGATCGTCCCGGTGCGGATGAAGCCGTGAAAGACCTGATGCAGATGTTGAATCTGGGCACGCCGCGCAATGACTGGCGCACGCCGGTGATCAAGACGTCCTCGAATCTGGGCACCGGCATCGAAGATCTGATGGGCGCGGTCCGGAAACATCGGGAATGGGCGAATCAGAGCGGCGAGGCCCAGAGACGCAACGCGGACGCGATGCGAACCGAGATCCAGGCACTGATGCGCGAGCGCGTGCTACGAGAGCTGGAGCGTCGCATGGATCCGAAACAGATCGAGGACGTGGTGTCCCAGGTCGTGAGCAAGCGGCTCGATCCCTACGGTGCAGTGGACGAGTTGCTCGGGCCCGAAGCCAAGGGCTGAAGGCGCACATATGGGAAATCGTCTGAGCAAGATCTATACGCGTACCGGCGACGATGGCACGACCGGCCTCGGTGACGGGCAGCGCGTGGCGAAGGATCACGAGCGCGTCGAAGCGTATGGCGCCGTCGATGAGCTCAACAGCTCGATCGGTGTGTTGCTCGCCTATCCGGCGCTGCCGGCGGCAGTGAGTTCCTGTCTCACCGAGGTTCAGCACGAACTGTTCGATCTGGGCGGCGAGCTGTGCATTCCAGGCAGTCGCGCCATCACCGCGCCGCAAGTTGAACGACTCGAGCAGGAGCTGGATGCGTTCAACCAGCCATTGCCGCCGCTGAAGGATTTCATATTGCCCGGCGGTGGGCCGATGGCGGCGGCGTGTCACGTGGCACGCACGATTGCGCGTCGAGCGGAGCGCCGCGTGTGGACGTTGATCACGCTGGAGACATCAGCGCCGTCGCCACCGGAAAACGTCAATTCCGAAGCGGCGCGCTATCTGAATCGACTTTCGGACCTGCTGTTCGTGATCGCGCGCGTGCTGGCTCGTCACGAGCATGGCTCGGAAGTGCTGTGGCGGCACGACCGCAAACGATAACAACCCGCCCCAGCCACCGATTTCAGCAGCGGCATCTGTAGCCGGGGGACCACTATGACTCGGGGATCCTATGAATCGGCGAATCAAGCCTGTTGAAGCCTGTATCGAGAGCGCTGAGCGCAAAGGTCTGGAGCGGACGCTCGGTCCCATACAACTGATGTTGCTCGGCGTCGGTGCGGTCATCGGCACGGGCATCTTCGTTCTCACCGCGGTGGGCGCGGAGCGAGCCGGGCCGGGTCTGTTGTTGTCCTTCGTGATTGCGGCGACTGTGTGCGCGTTCGCCGCGCTGGCTTATGCCGAGCTGGCGGCGATGGTGCCGGTCGCGGGCAGCGCTTATACCTATTCCTATGTAGTGATCGGAGAGTTGGTCGCCTGGCTGGTCGGCTGGAATCTCATATTGGAGTATGCGGTCGCGGGCGCGGCCGTGGCGGTGGGCTGGTCCGGCTACATGACCGGATTGCTCCAAAGCATGGGCATCGAGATACCGCTGGCTCTGAAGGCCGGAGTGTTTGCCGTCGAAGGCGGCGGCGTGAATCTCATCGCCGTGACTGCCACGCTGACAGTGACCGGACTGCTCATCGTCGGCACGCGTGAGAGCGTCTACTTCACGACCGCGCTCGTGTTCGTGAAGATGCTGGCGCTCGGCGCGTTCATCTTCATCGCCGTGCCCCGGATCGACTGGGCCAACTTCCAGCCCTTCATGCCTTATGGATTCGGCACGACCGAGGAGGGCGGTGTCGCCAAGGGCGTGATGGCCGCAGCGGCGCTGATCTTCTTTGCCTACATTGGCTTCGATGCCGTGTCGACGGCCGCGGAGGAGACGCGCGATCCGAATCGAAACGTGCCGATTGGATTGATCGGCTCGTTGGTGATCTGCACGACGGTGTATGTGCTGGTGGCCGCGGGCGCGGTGGGCACCACGTCTTACCTGGAGCTGGCTGGCAACACTGAGCCGCTGGCGTCGATCCTGCGCTCATTAGGCTTCCCAACCGTGGGCAATCTCGTGGCGCTGGCGGCCATCGTCGCATTGCCCACTGTGGTCCTGATGATGGTCTTCGCGCAGACGCGCATCCTGTTCGTGATGTCCCGCGACGGCTTGCTGCCGGAGAGACTGAGCACGGTGCATCCTCGTTTTCGCACGCCGCACATCATTACGATTGTGACCGGCGTGTTCGTCGCAGTGGTGTCGGGGCTGTTCTCCGTCGACGAAATTGCTGAGCTGTCCAACACCGGCACGTTGTTCGCGTTCGTCGTCGTGAGCATCTCGGTGATGGTGCTGCGTCGTGCGCAGCCCGATCGTCATCGGCCGTTTCGCTGTCCGACGCTGTGGCTGGTCGGGCCGTTGGCCGTGGCCGGGTGCCTGTATCTGTTCTCGAGTCTGCCGAAGCTGGCTCAGGGCCGGTTCGCGATCTGGACTGCGATCGGCGCCGTAGTTTATTTCCTCTACGGCTACCGTCGCAGTCCGCTCGGCAAGCAGTGACGGTCAGGGCGAGACCGGCAGCCGGATCCGCGACAGGTACTTATCGGAGTGGTGGACGCTGTTGCGTGCCACCGCTGCCTTCGACTCATCGAAGTTGTTGCCGCCCGTGTTGAGGTTGCGGTCGTAGCGCGGGAAGTTGCTGGAGGACACTTCCAGTCGCACGCGATGGCCTTTCTTGAACGTGTTGGCGGTGATCATGGGCGCGAAGCTCAGCTTGTAGACTTCGCCGTTCTTCATGAACACCTGCTTGTCGTAGCCGTTGCGATATCGGGCTCGCAGGATGTTGTCGTCCAGGTTGTACGCCACGCCGTCGGCATCCACGTCGATGAGCTTCAGCGTGAAGTCGGTGTCCTTGGCGTCGGAGGAGACGTAGAGATCGATCTCGATGAAGCCGGCGACGGTCAGGTCCTTGTCCAGCACGGGGCTGTTGTAGACCAGGATGTCGTTGCGCATTTCGAGCGTCGATTGATCGAACGAGCCCGTGGCTTTGACCGTTCCCATGCAGCAGGCGCCACCGCCATAGGTCTGCACCGGTCGCAAGGGATCGTAGACAAACGTATCCGCGGCTGCTTTCTTGGGGCGATCGAAGCTCAGCGTGCCGTCGCCGTACAGCGTGTTGGCGCGGCCTTCGCTGGTCAGATACATATCGACGTACTTCGTGCCCTTCAGCGGAAAGGTGTCGCTGCTGACCCATTTGTTCGCGCCCATCTGGTAGTAGTCCACCTTGGGGCGCTGGAGCGCGTTGTTGCGAATGCCCTTGAGCCAGTAGTCGAACCACTCCAGGTAGCGGGCGGTGTAGTCGTAGCGGGCGTCGCCGACATTGCGTTCACCGACGAGCGTCTGTTTCTTCTCGGCACCCATCATGCAATGTGACGTGGGCCCGATGAACATCTGTTGAGCACCACGCGCGCGGTCTGTCGATGTGTTGTCGCGAGCGTAGTTGTAGAGCGCGACGTTGGGGGCGACACCGATGTCGTACCAGGTGAAGCCCCAGAGCATGGGTACGCCGAACTTGTCGCCTTCGTTGGAGAGCGCGATGTCTTTCCAGGCGGGATCGCTGGGCGTGCGAGCGGAGAACCGGTCCCAATCCGTGACCGGCCCGTTGGCGGCCTTGTTGAGGTCGCGAACGGGAAGAGAGCGGAAGTACTTGTCGTAGTCGAAGCCCGGTGACGTGCTGAAGTCGCCGCGATTCGGATGAAGACGGAAGGTCTCGCCGAGGCGTTCGCGTTGTTCAACGGTCAGATCGGCGGGATATTGGGGACGCGGGTCGCCGTACTTGCCGTAGAAAATGAGTCCGCGGTACCAGGATGCGAACAGCAATTGCAGCGCTCCGCCACGGAAGGTGTTGCCCTGTTCGCTGTAGGGACCGATCTTGCCAATGCCGGCGCCTGGCCCCAATGCGATGGCAGCGGCGTGCGCCGGATGAGCGGCGGTGTTGAGCTTGAGCTGGTTCTCGGCGGTGGAGGAGCAGCCGTAGGTGCCGACCTTGCCGTTGGACCAGGGCTGCTTCGAGATCCAATCGATGGTGTCGTAACCGTCTTCGCCGGCGTTCGCCAGGTACTCATACTCGCCACCGGACCAATAACGTCCGCGCTCATTCGAGTGGACGAGGGCATAGCCGTTCTCGAGCAGCACGGCATTCAGATCGTTCAAGGGCATTACGCCGGGCGTGAAGAACATGTCCGGCAGGTAGGGTGAGCGGTACAGCACCACTGGGAACGGTCCCTTGCCTTTGGGCAGGTAGATGCTGGCGTCCAACTGCACGCCGTCTCGCATCGGCACCGGCCGGTGAAGCATTTTCTTGTCGACCAGATCGGCCTCGATCTCGGCCCAATCCTTGTAGTGCGTGTTCTGTGCCGACGCCGGCAAGCACGCGGCGATGGCCAGCGCCAGGAGCGTGGCCTTGTGGGGAGCTCGCATCGATCCAACCTCCGGAAAGTCGCAGTATTTGAATGTTCTGCGACGAAACTCTATAGCAGCTCGTTGCGCGGCCGGATTTAAGAGATCTTATGCCGAGTATCAGGTGCCGTTATCACCCGGCCGGGGAAGGTTGGGGGCGTGGACTATTTGTTTGTTCGGCGTTGCCGATCGAGGCGCGCGGCGGCGAGCCGACACACGGTGGTTCGCTCTTCGTCGGTCATGCGCGACCAGGCGGCGATTTCAGAGAGCAGGCGGCCGCAACCGATGCACGTGTTGTTGCTGCGATCGAGCGTGCAGATGCCGACGCACGGCGAAAGCGGGACGGGCTGGGACATTCTAGGCCCTAGAGCGTCGGCAGGACCGAGCGGATGTGAGTTTCGAAGCTCTTGAGCAGCCTCGATGACTTGCTGCGGCCGGTCTTGACCGTGATGCCCACCGAAGGAAGTTTGGGCAGGCCGGTGGAGAGGGGAATCACCTGAAGATCCGGCGGCACGGCGGTTTGAGTCAGCACCGTGATCGCCTGGCCGGAGCGGACCACGGCCGTCAGCCCCGTCATGCTGCCGCTCGCGTAAGCGACGCGATAGCTGCGCCCGATCTTGTCGAGGCGCGACGTTGCGGCCTGGTGATCGAGGGTATCGACATCCGACAGCGCCAGTTGTATCGGATCGAGCGTATAGGCAGTGCTGCCTTTGGCGCACACCCAGACGAACGGCTCGCGACGCAAGAACTGATCGCGCTGTGGACTGTCGGGCATGGACACGATCGCGATATCCAAAGCCTGATCGTCGAGCTGCTCCAGCAACCGTGGCGTCGGGGCGCAAATCACTTCGACGAACACCTGCGGGTGCTGCTGGGAAAAGCTCTGTAGCAGCGGCGGAAGAAACACTCTCGCGTAATCGTCGGGACAGCCGAACCGCACGTTGCCCGACAGGCTCACGCCCATCAGCTCCGCGACCGCCTCATCGTGGGTGCGGAGAATCTTCTGTGCGTGCTGGAGCAGGCGCTCACCCTGCAAGGTCAGCGTGATGCCCCGACCCGTTCGGATCATCAGCGTCTGCTGAACGGCGATCTCGAGCCGTTTCACCTGCTGGCTCAATGCCGCCTGGGTTCGTCCCACCCGGTCCGCGGCCCGGCTCATGACGCCGGCTTCAGCGATGGCTGCGAAATTTCTCAGCAGATCGATGTCGAGCTGGGTGGTCATGGACATTAGGCTACTTTATTGCGTGTATTAGAGCTATTAGTTTTCGTGGGGATTCGGGCCTCACTAGAATGAAATCTGGGGATCGCGCGAGCGAGGCGTCCTGCTGCGCAGGTAGAATGATTTCGTGAGCAACTCAGCCAAAAATCGTTTCAGCGATGCCGAGCGCGACGCGGTGTATCGCGCCATCGCCGAACGTCGCGACATGCGCCACTTCAACGGCGAGCCCATCGACGAGCAGACGTTGTGGCGGCTGTTGCGCGCGGCGCACCGGGCGCCGAGCGTGGGGCTGATGCAGCCGTGGCGCTTGATTCGAATCAGCGATCGCGCCCTGCGCGTGAGAATTCACGAGCTGGTGGAACGGGAACGGGTAGCAACAGCGGCCGCGCTCGGCGAGCGTAGCGATGAGTTCATGCGCTTGAAAGTGCAGGGCGTGCTCGAGTGTGGCGAGGTGCTGGTCGCCGCGCTGGCCGATGGTCGCGAGCGGCACATCTTCGGACGCCGCACGTTGCCGGAAATGGATCTGGCCTCGGTGGCCTGTGCCATTCAGAACTTGTGGCTCGCCGCCCGCGCCGAAGGCTTGGGCATGGGCTGGGTTTCTTTGTTCGAACCCGAAGCGCTGGCGCGGTTGCTCGACATGCCCGCCGGCGCGAAGCCCGTGGCGATTCTATGCCTCGGGCACGTCGATGCGTTCTACCCGGCTCCCATGCTCGAATTGGAGGGGTGGACGGTCGGCCGGCAGCTTCAGGAGTTCGTGTTCGACAATCGCTGGAACGAAACCGCCGAGACGCGTTAGCGCGTGCCCGACGGCACCGGCAGTGGCACGCCTTCGGCCACGGGTTCGCCGAAGTCGGGCCAGCCCTGGTCGGTCCAGTCGAAGCGCTGAATGTGCGGAGCGCGCTGCTGCGTGCACTTCATATCGGGCGCGGAATTGGCGTGATAGATGATCCAATGTTCCTTGCCATCGGGCGACATGAAAAACCCGTTGTGCCCGGTCGCATACACGCCGTTGGCACTCTTCAGCACGGGCCGCGGAGATTTGCTCCACGCGGCGGGATCGAGCGGATCGGCGCCCGGTGCCGCATGCAACAGTCCCAGCGAATAGCCATCCGACCAGCAGGCGCTCGCCGAATAGGTCAGAAACAAATCTCCGTTGGGGCCGGGCAGGAATTCCGGACCCTCGACGATCTTGCGACCGCCTTGTTGTTCCCACGGCTGATTGGGGCGGGCGATCACATTTTCAGGGCCGGTCAGTGTCCAGGGATTTTTCATTGCCGCGATCGCCAGCGACGTGTCCGTTTCCGTGTATGGCGAATAGACGAAGTAACGTTTGCCCGCGTGAGTGAACACCGTGCCGTCGATGCCAGGGCGCGCCGTGTTGACGCGACCACGATCGATCCAGTGGGTGTTCATCGGATCGGCCGCATCGTTCTCCAGCACGAACACCGCGCGATGTTTGTCATCGGTGAAGCCGCTCGCGGTCGCTGAGTAATAGAGAAACCATTTGCCATCCAGGCGATGCAGCTCGGGCGCCCAGATGGAGTGTGCGTTCGGGCCGGTGGTCGGCGCGGTCCAGACCACGAGCGGCGTTGCCTGCGCAAGGTGGGCGATATTGTCCGTGCGCCACAGAGCGATCCGATTGCCCAGCGTGTGCATGTAGTAATAAACCCCATCCACCTGGGTGATCCAGGGATCGGGGCCGCCGGGCAGCAGGGGATTGGTGTACGTCGATGCGTCCGCGGCGGACGCAACCCGAGCTGCGAACATCGCGAGCGTTCCCGCGCCGATCAGCCAGCGCGTCTTGTACCAACTACAGCGAACCATCCGTTGAAAACCCCGTGATTGCATTAGGAAACATCTGATCAATTGCCACTACTCGACTTTATCGGCTTCGCTCGGCGAAGCATTTCAATCAGTTGTAGACCTGCCGAGGCCAGGGAAGTCGATTGACCAGAGCTTCCTTGGGCCTATTTATCCTATAATTGACGGACTGCGTGCAAGCATCGACAGGGGTGAGACGAAAGATGGCTGGACCGTACCCGAGATTGATTCGCGGATTGCTGGTGTGTTGCGGCCTCGCGCTCGCGAGTTGCGCGACCAAGCCCGAGTCACACGCCGAGGCACAGCGACCGAAGCACATCCTGTTCATCCTGGTCGACGATCTGGGCTATGCGGATTTCTCCGTCACGGGCAACCGCAAAGTACCGACGCCGAACATCGATCGTCTGGCTCAGCAGGGATTGCTCATGACTCAGTTCTCGGTCGCGGCGCCGATCTGTTCGGCATCTCGCGCGGGCTTGATGACCGGCACCTTTCCCGCCAGGAACCGAATTCTCAGCTTCATCAGCAATCGCAAGCACAACGAGCAGATGGGGCAGGCGAACTGGCTCGATCCAGCGCTGCCGACCCTGCCGCGAACGCTGCGCGACGCGGGCTACGCGACGGCTCACATCGGCAAGTGGCATCTCGGCGGCGGGCGCGACATCGGCGAAGCGCCGCTGATCACCGAGTACGGCTTCGATGAGAGCTATACGCAGTTTGAAGGCCTCGGCCCGCGTGTGCTGATGAAAGAGGACACCGCCAGGCTCGCATCGCAGAGCGCCGCGCTCGGGCACGGGCCCATCGAGTGGGCGCCGAAGTCCACGCTGACCGAGCGATATGTCTCGAAGGCGCTCGATTTCATCCAGCGTACCGGCGATCGTCCCTGGTTCGTCCAGCTCTGGCTCGACGACGTGCATGATCCGTGGCATCCCGATGAAGTGCAGATGCCGCCGGTGCGTGGTAAGGGTGACGATGCGGATGAAGAACGTTTCTTTGCTGTGCTCGTGGCGATGGACGCGCAGCTCGGCCGGCTCATCGATACATTGCGTACGTCCGGGAAGTTGAACGACACGCTCATCGTGCTCACGGGTGACAACGGCCCGAGTGGCTCCGCGCAGTATTACGAGAAGGACGCGACACCGCCAGGCGATGCGCTGCAGTTTCGTGGGCGAAAGGGCAGTCTCTATGAAGGCGGCCTGCGCGAGCCGTTGATCGTTTATTGGCCGGGTCGTATCGAGGCTGGCAAGCGGGATGACACGACGCTCGCGAATGGCGTCGACCTGTATCCGACGCTGGCGCAGCTGGCTGGTGCGAAAGCTCCAGCGACACTCGACGGTGTCAGTCTGGCCGCCGCGTGGACCGGGGCGCCGATCCAATCCCGGCCTGACATTTTCTACGCGTATGGCGGCTTCGGTGTGCCGGGTAAATCGCCGCGTCCGTTTCTCGATCGCGATGTGAGTCCGCCGTTCGCGGTTCGCTCCGGCGATTGGAAGTTGCTGGCGCGTGGAGATGGGACCGGCGCCGAGCTTTATAACCTCGCGACTGATGTGTCGGAGTCACGCAACGTCGCAAAGGAGAATCCTGACGTTGCCGCTTCGCTCACCGGGAAGGTCGTTCGCTGGCGCAAGACCTTGCCTCAATGAGCGACCGGCGCGGAGTGGGGCGTTCCACTCCGCGCCGTTTTCGATCTTACTCTCGATACTTCAACTCACCGTGCCGGGCGTCTTCCGGCATCGGCACGAAATCCAGACGTTCTCCCTGCTGTACGCGCCAGGTGTCGAGCTTGCCGCGCAGCTCCACCTGCGTGTGAGCGTAGTTCACATCGCCCGCGAGATTGGTGAGCTCGAAGGGATCGTGCGCGAGGTCGTACAACTCCTCGGCGGGATGCTGGCGGAAGCGCTGAACGATGCGTGCGGCTGCCGGATCCGTCTTGGCAACCTCGACCCAGTTGTCCCAGTAGTCGCGGCCGTCCTTGCCGTTTGCGTCGCTGATGTGATTGCCGTAGGGAATCTCCGGCGCCAGGTTGACGATGTACTTGTAACGTTCCGTGCGAATGGCTCGCATCGGCGCACGATTCATCTTGCCATCGCCCGTATGGGCTGCGAACGCCGCGTCCAGATGGTGGGTGGAGCGACCCTCGAGCACGTCGACGAAGCTGCGGCCGTCGATATCTCTCGGTGCGGTGCCGCCGGCCACTTCGATGACGGTCGGCAGCACGTCGACCAGAGAGACGATGGCGTCGTTGGTTGCATGCCGTGCGATCTTGCCGGGCCATGCGGCGATGAGCGGCACGCGCATGCCGGCTTCGTACAGCGACCACTTGCCGAACGGAAATTGCGGGCCCTGATCGGAGGTAAACATGAAGAGCGTGTTCTTGCCGAAGCCGTAGCGATCGAGCGCGGCGCGCACCTGTCCGACTTCCTTGTCTGCCTGCGAGACATCGGTGTAGTAGCGAGCCATCGCGTTGCGCGTGATCGGCGTGTCGACCAGATACGGCGGCACCGTGAAGCTCGCGGGATCGTAGCCCTGATTTTCGAGCCAATACACGTGTGGCGAATGGGCTGCGACCACCAGCGCCAGCGGCTTCTTCTTGTCGTGGGTCTTGAGCAGATTTTCGATGGCCGGCACGCCGAGGTCGGTGTACAGCACCTCCGGCTTGCCCGGCGGGCTGACGTTGGAGTTCGCCAGATATTCGAACGGGTACTGCTCGCGCGGACCGATGTGCGTCTTGCCGGCGATCACCGTCCGGTAGCCGAGCTCGGACAGATACTGCGGCCAGGTCCGAACGTTCGGCTCGATGATGCTGTGATTGGCGTGCGCGCCATTACGCATCGGGTAGAGGCCGGTGAACAGTGCCGCGCGTGAGGGCGCGCACGTAGGTGATGCCGCGAAAGCTCGATTGAACTTCGTGCCCTCGGTGGCCAGCTTGTCGATGTTGGGCGTGCGCACGTCGGGGTTGCCGTAAGTGCCCATGTCGTGCCAACCCAGATCGTCGGCGATGAATATCACCACGTTCGGCCGGTCCTGCGCGCCGGCGAAACTGCCGACAAACAGCGCGGCCATCGCCAATGCAAGCCGCGCGAGTGAAAGAACATCTTTTGTCATTAGAAGCGCACTCTCATGCCGACTGTGTAGATCGAATCATCATACCGGTAGTCGCGGTTGAAGAACGACTCGCCCATGTAGCTGCGATATTTCGAACCCAGAATGTTCGTGCCACCGACGTCCACGCGGACCGTGTCGGTGATGTCGTAGCCGACGCTCATATCGAGACGGCCCGCGGCGCGCACGTAGCCGAGCCACACCGGGTTGTAGCTCAGATCGTCGGCGCGATCCGCTTCGATGGGGCGCAGCGCGTTGCCGCCGGTGAGGTCTTCGTCGTAATACTTCGAGCGATACGTGTACACCATGCGTGCGGACAGGCCGGAGCGCTCGTACAACAGGCCGGCGTTGAAGTTGTGTTCGGACACCCCTTGCAGCGGGAAGCCCTTGAGCGAGTTGGTGGCCGAGCTGTCGCCGGTCACTTCCGTGTCGGCCCACGTGTAGTTGCCGAACACGCCGAAGCCGGCCCACGCGCCGGGCAGGAAGTCGAAGAACATCTGGCCGCTGACCTCGACGCCCGACAGTTCCGCCGCTGAGACATTACGGGGACGGGAGATGTTGTAGGTGATGCCGTCGATCACTTCCGCGGTCGTGCCGTTGATGACGCGGTCCTTGATGTCGCGGTAGTACACGCCACCCGCCAGGAAGCCCGACTTGAAGTAGTACTCGAGCGTCACGTCGAAGCTGTCCGAGATCTGCGGCTTCAGGTCCGGATTGCCTGCGTTACCCGAGTTGATGACGTTCGGGTTGGTCGCGACGATGTAGCTGATGCCGGGGTTGAGGCTATCGAAGCCCGGGCGTCGCATGGTCTTCGCGTAGTTGAAGCGGGCCTGCCAGTCCTCGCTGAGCACCCAGCGTGCGTTGAAGTTCGGCAACACTTCGCTATCCGTCGTATCCGCCGTCACCGGCGTGAGCACGTTGCTTACGATGCCTGCGCCGCTGATCGTGCGTTCCGTGCGGGTGGGGCGCACGCCGACCACGCCGTCGATGACTGTGCCGCCGACGTTGAACTCGTAGCTCGCCTGCAGGTAGGCAGCGTAAGTTTTCTCGGTCGCTTCGAAGTGACGTTCCGGCGCATAGGCCGGATCGCCAGCGCCGAAGCCGTAGATCTGACGGAGCCGGTCGCGGCCGGCGGCGGAGCGCAGATAGTCCGGGTTCGGGATCAGCACGGAGCTGCCGCCGTTGATGCGCGGAATGCCCGGCATGGAGGCATAGAACTCATCGCCCAGACCGGTGGCGCTGACCAGGGTTGCCAGATCGCCGCCGGGTGCCGCACGATTGACCTGTGCTTGATCGTACTCGGCACCGCGGTCCGCGTAGCGCACGCCGGCCTGCAGCTTCGTGATGAAGGAATCGAGGCGGTAGGCGCCGTCGAGTGCTATCGCGATCTGGTCACCGTTGGCTTTGTTGAAGTTCTGGTTCAGGCCGTTGCGCAAGTACATGCCGTCCGCCGACCCCAGCGGATTGCCCGGCGCATCGTACAGACCGCCCTGGTTGAAATCCGAATTCACGTTGGTGACGGGGATGCGCTTGCCGATGTCGACGATGAAGATCTCCTGCTCGAACGTCGAGTCCTGGAACGACACTTCGCCCTTCAGATCCAGACGCTCGCCCTGATAGCGGGCGCCCAGCGCACCGAGATAGTTGTTGGTCTCCTCATCGCGCGATTGCGCGCTGGCGAACGCGGTGGCGTTGGTGAACGACGCCGTCGGGACGTTGCACAGGTTCTGTACGGTGAAGTTGTGGCTGGCGAGCTCCACCGCGTTCGGATTGAGACCGCTCGGCGAGACGCGCGCGAGGAAGCAGTCGCCGCTCGAGCCGCCCAGAGTCATGCCAGTGTTGGGATTGAAGAACTGCGTTTCGACGAACGCCGACTGATTCTCGGACCGGTAGCCAGTGAACACCGCGTCCGCGTAGAACTGCAGCTCATCGGTCGCCTGCAGCTGGAACGCCGCGTTGGCTTGCGGGCGCTGGTAGTCTCCATAGTGATTCACGCCGCCGGCCACGTTCTGGACCATGAAGCCGGGCTGATTGAAGCGAAAGGCGGTGGAGCGGCGAATCGGTGCGTAGGTGACCGGACGGCTGTAGTCGGTGTCGCTCCACGATACGTTGAGCAATGCGCCGAGCTCGCCGATCCCCGTGTTCCAGCGATCCGTGAGCAACACGCTCAGTTGCGGATTCACTTCTTCGACATTGGTCGAATAGTTGGCGCGCGCGCCGACGACGACGGTGGGCTCGTTGAAATCGAACGGCTTGTGGAGCCGCAGATCGGTGACGCCGGCGATGCCGCCTTCGATCAGATCGGCGGTGGCGGACTTGATCACGTCGACGCGGGCCAGGGCGTCGGCGGGCAGGTCCTGGAACTGGAAGTTGCGGGTGTTGGTGGAGAACAGCTCGCGCCCGTCGAGCGTGGTCTGGATGTCGCTCAAGCCGCGAATCAGCACGCCGACGATTTCGTTGTTGTTGCCGATCGACACCTGCACGCCCGGCACGCGCTGGAGCGCGGCGGCGGTGGTGGGATCCGGGAACTTGCCGATGTCCTCGGCCACGATCGAGTCGACGACCTGAACGGATTGGCGCTTGATATCGGCGGCGGCTTCGAGGCTGCCGCGGATGCCGGTGACGATGATCTCTTCGACTTCGGTCCTCTGATCGGTGGTCTGCGCCTGCGCCGCCGCGCCGAGCAGGCCAAAGGCCGACGCCGTACAAAAAGCAATATGCCGCTTCACTGTGCCCCCTGAAACTCTTTCCTGATCGCAGCCCCTGCAGCTGCTGACGCGAATATAATGATTAGTATGATAAAAGAGAACCGCTTTGAACGGATTTATCATACTTATAAGACGGAAGCGGGCCGGCTGGGCCTGTTGGGGGGCGCGATTGGCCTCGGTCTGTGGCTGTTGACCGCGTGTCAGACGCTGTCAGCGTCGGCGCCGTTGCCGATCCGCAACCCCGTGCTGCGTGCCAATTTTCCCGATCCGTTCCTGCTGGAGGCCGAGGGGCGCATTTATGCGTACGCCACGAATTCGGGCGGCAGGCGCGTGCAGGTCTCCTCATCCGACGACCTTCAGCACTGGTTGCCGCCGGCCGAGGCCCTCGCGCATTTGCCGGCCTGGGTGAATCAAAACAAGCCCGATGTATGGGCTCCCGAAGTCATGCGCTTCGATTCCCATTATGTACTGTACTTCAGCGCGCGCTCCTCGACGCTGGTGCGGCCGGACGGCATCGGTCGCTTGTGTGTCGGCACCGCAGTCAGCAAACATCCCGATCGGGAGTTCGTTCCCGATGACACACCGCTGATCTGCGATGAGTTCGAGGAAGGCGTGATCGATGTGAGTCCGTTTCGCGACGGCCGGCGGATCTATCTCTATTTCAAGAACGACGGTAACTGCTGCAATCTGCCAACCTGGATCTTCGCTCGCGAGCTGGATGCGGCGGGTCTCGCATTGATCGGTGAAACAGCGCGGCTGGGTCTGAGCAACGATCAGCCGTGGGAAGGTCGCGTGATCGAGGCGCCCACGATGCTCGTGCATGAGGGCGCCTACTATTTGTTTTATTCAGCCAACGCCTACGACAAACCGGAATATGCCGTCGGCTACGCACGCTGCGATGGGCCACTCGGCCCGTGCAAGGATGCGAGCACGCGACCGCTGTTGGCGACACCCGCGCAGCCCTCGGGTTGGTTCGGCCCCGGTCATCAGTCGATCCTGAGTTTCCAGGGCCGCACCGTCATGGCCTATCACGCGTGGAACGTGTTGCCCAACGGGCAGAGGGATCGTTGCCGCGCGATGCATATCAGCGAACTCAAATGGACGGCGGGTGGCGAGCCGATCGTGGAGCCCGACATGAGCGCGGCCGAGCCATGGCGCTGTCCTACCGGCCGATGAGACGCGCCCCCGACATGAGCGGCGCTCAAATCGTTCGCTTGCCTTGGTGCGTGAATGAGAGCGCTTTGATGGCGGGCTCGCCGACATCGTGCTCCGGATAGAAACGGCCGCGTGTGCCGGGGTGATATCCGGGGAACGGATAGCCAATGCCGGGAGTGGCGACCAGCAAGGGCTCGACCAGGCCGGCAAAATTCAATTTGAAATGATGGCCGCTCTTCACGACCACGAAGTCCTGCGCGCCGATTGCAATGCCCTGGCTTTCGAAGGCCTGTGGGTCGAGCGAGTAGGCCGGCCGGCTGGTGACGAGCAGCACCAGGCCGTTCTCCAGATCGAGCACGGCGGTCTCGCCCATATCCGAGCGTTCGCCGCCATGAAACGGTCCCGCCATGGTGAACACGCCATTGGAAAGATTGCGGACCCTGGCGCGAATCGTCATCGGTTCGAACATCGACGTCATCGTTCCGCCAACCTCGAGCGTGATCGGTACGCCGATGCCGGCCGCTTTGGCTTTCGCGACCGCCGTCGCATCGGTGATCGGAATGGCGCCGCGCAGTCCCGGTCGCTTCAGCGCGGCCTGCAGAATGTAGACCCCATCGCCAGGAGCGCCAGCCGTGACTCGATCGCCCATGTCGCCGAGCGTGACGGGCAATGCTTTGGTCGGATGGGCGGCGAGCTCGAGCGCCTGATCGATGGTGAGCAGGTCGTCTCGAAATTCCTCGCGTCGTCGCCAGAACTCACCGGCAATCTTCTCAGCGATCTGCGCGGCGGCAGGCAGCGGGCCATCGCTCAACACCACGACGCTCTGGCCCATGTCGACATCGTCCATGAGACGCATGACGTTGTACAAAGAAACATCGCGGACCTGCGGATACTTTGCGGCCAGCGCGCGGGCCAGCGCGTGAAGCTCCTGCAACGGACCGGCATTCGTCTCCGCATTCCCCATCAGAATCATCGGGACTCGGGCCAGCGTGCTGACCGGATGCAGCTGGCCCGACAGCAACTCATCCAGCAGCTCGACGACCCGTTCGCCGCACTCAACGGTATCGGAGTGCGGGTTCTCCTTGCAGGCGATGACGATCTGCGCCGACGACAGCATTTTTGGCGTCATGTGCGCGTGCAGATCCAATCCGACGCCGATGGGAATGTCGGGGCCGACGGCCTCGCGCAGCGCTGCGAGCAGATCGCCGTCCGCATCGGGAATCGCGCCGGTTCCCATGGCGCCGTGCAGATCGAGTGCGATCGCGTCGAAGTTGCGGCGTTTGGCGCGCTCGACGAATGCGGCGCGAATCGCGGCGTAGTAATCGTCGTCCACGAGCGCGCTCGGCGGCGCAGCGATGTCGACGGCGCCGATCATTTCATAGCCCAGCGCCTTGGCTTTCTTATAAATGCCGCCGAGAGTGCTGCTGGAGCCGCTGGCTTCTTGAAGCACGGCCGCGTCGCGGTGTTCGTTGAACCAGGAGCCATCGGTTCTGAAGCTCGGCAGGAAGTTCGACTCGTGATACATGCGGCCAATCAGCAGCCGGCGCTTGGAAACATTCACTGAAGTATTCCTCGACAGGGCAGGTCAGACGGCGACGAATTCGCCGCCGTTCACATCGATGACCGCGCCGTTCACAAAGCCGGCGGTCGGACGGCAGAGCATCTCGATGACGAGGGCGATGTCCTCGGGCTTGCCGAGGCGCCCGACAGGAACGCGTGCGGCAAGTTGCGCCAGCTGGTCGGTGCTCAAGGCGGCGACCATGTCGGTCACGACGTTGCCGGGCGCGACGATGTTGCAAGTGATGCCGTAGGCGCTGTACTCACTGATGACCGAGCGCATCAGTCCCGACAGGGCGGACTTCGATGCAACGTAAGGAGCGCCTGCGAGCTTCGGCGTCGCGCGGGCTGCGATCGAGCCAACCAGGACGATTCGTCCGTAACGCTGAGACATCATCGATGGCAGGCAGGCGCGAGCACAGTTGAACGCCCCGTCGAGATTCACCGAGAGCGTGCTTTCCCATTGCTCGCGTGTGGTTTCATGAAGTGGGATGCGCTTGCCGTCTCGCTTCGGCGAGATGCCGGCGTTACACACCAACGCGCCGACCGCGCCGAGTTTTGTTTCCACGTCGGTGTGGAATGCTGAGACCGCGGCGTCGTCGGTGACATCGACGACGGCGCCGTGGCTGTCGGGCCCGGGCTCGCTGGCAATCGCGGCAACAGCCGCTTCGACCTTTGGCGCGGAGGAGCTGAAAAAGCCGACCTTGAATCCGGCAGCGCGCAGCGCGCGGACAGTAGCGAGCCCGATGCCGGTCGATCCACCGCTCACGATTGCGACCTGACTCATGATCCAAATCCCATGGGAATGTTGAACAGCACAAAGGTCGTGATCAGCATCATGCCGGCGAGCAGAATGCTGAGGGCATAAGGAAACATCTGGGTCAGCAGCGAGCTCAAGGAGAACTCGGGCAGGAACCGCCGGATGACGACCAGCGTGAACGCCATATAGATGCTGCAGGGATTGATGATATTGACGGCCGAGTCGCCGATCCGGTACGCGGCCGTTGCAGCCGCCGGTTCCAGTCCGAGCAGCATATACATCGGCACGACCGCCGGCGCGATCATCGCCCATTTCGCGGTGGCGGCCGGTGCGAGCAGATCCAATCCAGAGGCGACCAGGATCAACGAGATGCCCAGCAACGGCGGAGGGAGCGCGAAGGCACGCAGGGCATCGGCCCCTTTGACGGACAGAATGGTCGTCAGGTTCGAGCTGCTCAACAATTCGAGAAAGTACGAGACGAAGAACAGCAGCACGATCATGAAGCCCAGTTCCCTGGCCGAGTCCTGCAGGGTTCGAACCACGTCCTTGTCGCTCTTGAACTTGCCGGTCATGACGCCGAACACGATGCCGGACAGCACGAACATCACGAAGATCATCGCGACCAGCGCGTGGTAGAACGGCTCGAGATCTCCGTCCTCACCACGCAGCGGTCCGCCTGGCAAGGCCAGGGCCACGAATCCGAGCGCCACGGCAATCATGGTCAAGGAGGCCGCAAGGACCGCGCGTCGATCGGGGCGAGCGCGAGGTTCGGTTGACGGCGAGTGTGGATGCAGCTGGCGCAGTCTGGGCTCGATGATGCGGTCGGTGATGAAAGTGACGATCGCAATCACCACCACGGCGAACGTCATGTTGATGAACAGATTCGCGCCGATGTTCAGCGACGACGACGGATCCACCGCGCGTGCCGCTTCGTTCGCGATGCCGAGCAGCACTGCATCGGTCGGTGTGATGATGAAATTCGCGCTGTAGCCGCCCGAGAGGCTGGCATATACCGCAGCGATGCCAGCGACCGGGTGACGTCCGGACGACATATATATGATGCCGGCGAGCGGCATCAGCACGAGCAAGCCCACGTCGCCGCCGACGTGCGTGAGGATGGCCAGCAACGAAATCGCCGGTGTGAGCAGGGCAGCCGGAATTCGTCTCGCCAGTCCTTCGACCAACGCACCGAAGAATCCGGCCTTCTCCGCAAAGCCAGCCGCCGTGAACGTCAGCAGCGCGACGCCCAGCGGACCGTAGCCCGTGAAGATCTTCGGCATGTCACTCAACAGGTGGCGAATGATCTCCGGCGCCAGCAGATTTCGAGCTGGAACCCACTCACCCGTCGTCGGGTGGTGGACTCCCCAGCCTCGCGATGCGCCCCATACGCTCATCGCCACGGTGATGACACTCAGGCACACAAATATCGTGACTGGATCGGGAACGCGTGCCGCGACCCGTTCCCACCACGGTTGAACCTGAGGCACGGCGTTCATGACTGTGCGAATTTGCCGTCGAACATGGTGAGCGGCGGCACCGCTTCGGGATCGCAGATGACGTCGATCACGTGCGTCGTTTCATCGTCGGCGAAGGAAGTGGACAGCGCATCGCGCAGCGCCTGCACCGTTTCGACCCGATGCGCAGGCAATCCACACGCCCGCGCGATGGCTGCATGATCGACGGCGCCGAAATGAATTGCCGAGGTGAAGCGGCCGAACTTGACGAGTTCCGCATGCATCTGGAAGCCCAGCAGCGAATTGTTCAGGACCAGGAGGGTGACCGCGCAGCCCATGCGTTTGAGCGTTTCGAGCTCGGACCAGCAATGACCGAAGCCGCCATCGCCGACGACACATACGACCCGCGAGCCAGGCGAGGCGAGCTTCGCGCCCATGGCGAGTGGCAGTCCCCATCCCAGGCCCGCAAGCCCGCGCGGCGCGATGAATCGTTGACCGGCACGACGCGCCTCGAGAAAGGCGGTGATCCAGATCGAGGAATAACTCGCGTCGGCGGCGACCACGGCATCGTCGTCCAGCAGTTCCTGACAATACGCCATGACCTGCTCGGGTCGAAGGCGACCCTGATTGGCGATCAGCGGCGCGATTTCGGTGGCGCGATCCTGACGGGCCGCGGCGATACGTTGCGCCAATGATTGTTGAGTGCTGCGTCGATGGTCAGGCCAGAGATCGCGCAATCGCGCGGCCAGCGCTTCGAGCGATGCGCGGGCGTCGGCCGAGATGCGGACCTTGGCCTCGTAGGTACGGCCGATTTCCATCGGGTCGATGTCGATCTGAATGATCTGAGCGCTCGGTGGCAGCAGCGTCCAGTTATCGGTGCCGTTCTGGTTCGTGCGCGTGCCGACCAGAAGAACGACATCCGCCTCCTGAACGAGCGGTCGCATGTGACGACCGAGCGAATGGCGTCCCATCGCGTTGCCGATGAGGCCGATGGTCATCGGATGTCGATCGCTGACGGCGCCTTTGCCCATCATCGTGTAGGCGACGGGCAACCCGTAGTCTTGCAGGTCTTCGAGCGCGGCATAAGCACGGGCCGCGTGAACGCCGCCGCCTGCGATGACGATGGGGTGACGTGCGTGGGCAATCATCGCGGCGGCGGTCGCAATAGCTTCCGGATCCGGCGCGGGACGTTCCAGCGGCCAACGGCCCAGAGTCGCGGCTCGTGGGAAAGGTGCTTTGGGCGCGTTGGAAATGAGCATGTCGGCGGGCAACATCAGAACGGCCGGGCCGGCTCTACCCGACGTTGCGGCGATGATCGCGGCGTCGATGTATTCCTCGACACGCGCCGGATCGGCGACGCGTCGCGCGTATTTCGTGCAGGACGCAAACAGCGTGATGTGATCGAGCTCTTGAAACGCATTTCGATCGACCTGATCGCGATTGACGTCCTGGACCAGCGCCAGGACCGGCACGCTGGCTTTCATCGCTTCGGCAAGCGGCGGCACGAGCAACGTCGCGGCGGGGCCGTTCTGCGCAGTTACGATGCCGATCTTGCCGGAAACCCGTGCGAAGCCATCGGCCATCGCGCCGCCGGCATTTTCCGTGCGATACACGAATTGGCGAATGCCGAGATCCTCGCAAGCAAGAATGAGCGCAGAGGGCAGGCTCTGGCCAAAGATAACTTCCACGCCATGATGTTTCAGGCGTCGCGCGATGCGTTGCGCGGCTGTTGGAGTGGCGGTGTCGAGCAGAGTGGCTTCGGTCATGTGTGCGATTCCGTCAAAGTCCGATGTCCGCAAGCGCGGCGGTGAATGCATCGCTCAGATGACTGACTTCGGCGTCTGCCATTGGCGTGCTGAGGACACCAGTGCCGTGTCGTGGAAGATTCACGCCGTGGCGAAGGAGGGCTTCGCACAGGCGCGGCATGGGTGAGTTCGGTCCTTCGGTCGCGAAGGCTTCGCGATAGGTTCGCGGGATGTGGCGCGAGGGTTGAATTCGAAACAGCGACGCTCGTCCGTAGACCGACATGTCGACGTTGCGCCTGGCGATCACGGCGTTCAATGCGTCGCGAACCGCATCGCCCAGTGCTTCGAGCTTGGCGAAGGCGGCGCGATCGAGCGCCTGCATGGATGCCAGCCCCGCGACCATCGATAACGGATTGGCCGAGAACGTGCCTCCCTGCGGCAGCAGCCAGCCGTGACTGTCGCGCTCAGCGAATATCTCCATGACGTCGCGTCGTCCGGCGATGGCACCGATCGGCAGGCCGCCGCCTATGATCTTGCCCATCGTCATCAGGTCAGGCTTGATGCCGAACCGCGCCGAGGCGCCTTCGAAGTCCTGCCGAAGATTCAGCACTTCATCGCTGATCAGCAGCGTGCCGGTGCGACGGCAATAGTCCGACAGCAGCGCCAGATATTCCGGTTCGATCGGAATCAGGCCGCAGCGGCTCGGCATCACATCGATCAGGATGGCGGCGAGTTTTCCTTCCGTGCCGGCGAGCGCGGTCGAGGTTCGTTCGACATCGTTCAGCGCGAGAACAATGGTTTCCGCCGCGACGCTTTGTGGCGCGCCCCGATAGTTGCTCGAAGCAATCGGTGGCTGCGCTCGTGAGGTGCTCGGATCGGTGTGCTCGCTGATCTCGGCCCAGTCGTAACCGCCGTGATAGGTGCCTTCGAGCTTTGCGATCTGCGAGCGTCCAGTGAATGCGCGTGCCGCCTTGAGCGCGAACATGACTGCTTCGGTTCCCGTGTTGACGAAGCGAATGCGCTCAGCCGCGGGAATCCGGCCGCAGATCAGTTCCGCGAGCGCGAGCTCATGTTCCGTTGGATTGGCGAAGCAGGTCCCGCGTTCGAGTTGAGCGGCGACCGCGTCCGAGATCGGCTTGAACGCGTGACCGTGGATCAGCGTCGTGAAGTTGGCATTCAGGTCGAGCAAGCGATTGCCGTCGACGTCGATGAGCCAGGGGCCTTCGCCGCGCTCGACATAGATGGGCCGCGGATGACGGACCACGGTGGTCCGGGTCACTCCGCCAGGAAAGACGCGCTGGCCGCGCTCAAACAATTGTGCCGATCGAAGCTCGACTCGATGCATGGGATCCCCGCTCGCTCATCGCGACGGGAATCATAATATGATGGATGTTATTTGATGCAACAAAAATTTTCAGGTTTTGCCGAGCGCGGCACTCAAAGTCGCGTAGCCATCGTCGATGTCGTGCTCGAACGCGGCCCGCACCGCCTGAGCGTCGCGCTTCTGCAGACCCTCCAGCACTCGCATGTGATTGGAGACGCCGCGCCGGCTGACCGCGAACTCGGGATATAACATGTTGAGCGACGGGCCCACGCGCAGCCATTGCGCCTCGATCAGTCCGACCAGGCGGGGCATGCCGCACTTTTCATAGACACCGAAATGAAACGACTCGTTGCGATCCAGAACCCGGCGATAGTCGCCGCTGTTCATCGCGCTCTCGAGCTCGGCCTGCAGGCTCAACAGGTTCGCGATGTCGCTCGGGCCGAAATTTGCTGTGGCCAGCTCGGCTGCCGTGCCTTCCAATGAGCGCCGGATGGTCGCGACTTCTTTGAGCGCCGCGACGGTCAGCACGGGCACGAGGATGGTCTTGGCGCTCGGCATTTCGAGCGCGCCTTGATCGATGAGCCGGTTCAGGCCTTCACGCGCCGGCGTCACGCTCACCTGCAGATCTTCGGCGACGGAGCGCACCGTCAGCTTCTGGCCGGGCTGAAACGCGCCGCTCATCAGGGCGCGCTTCAGCCGGTCATAGACGTGCGCGCCGAGGGATTTGTCACGATCGATAGGAGCAAGTGCGCTCATGCCAAGCCTTCCATTCAGTCCTTGAGATTCTGATCGCAACGAGCGGTCGTTGCATCAAATATCGCATCTCACGCATCATGGCGCACTTTCGCCGGCACGAAAAGGGGCGCGACGCCTACGCGCCGCCCCGTCTGGCTCCAGGGATCTGAGCTAATACTTGTAGGAAAACAGCAGGCCGACGGTCCGCGGCCGCATGCGCGACACCAGATACTGCCGAACCGAAGTGGTCGGGCGGACCACGCCGTCCTCATCGGTCAGGTTGTCGACGAAGAACCTGGCGGACCAGTTGTAGGGCGCGGTCACCGTGAAGCTCATCGACGCCGTGGTGATGTTGTCGCCTTCGAACACCGCGCCGGTGCCCTCGTTCTTGGTCATCAGCTTGCTGACGTAATTCACATCGGTCGAGAAATGGCCGGCGTAGCCGGTGGACCCGAAGTCGAATCCATAGTCGGCATACAACGAGCCGGTCAGCTCGGGACTTTCATCGAGCCGATCGCCCTTGTTGTAGATCTTGAGAGTGCGAGCGTAGACGTTCTCGGAGAAGGAGAGGTCGTTCCAGCTCGCCGAGCCGCCAATGGTGAGGCCGCGGGTGATCCTGAAGTTCAGCGTTGCATCGACGCCGAGGCCGTTGGCGTCCGTGCCGTTGCTCGGTGTCGCGATGTAGACGGGAATCGCACCGGTCCCGATGTTTACGAACTGACGAACCTGCGGGTCCTGCCAGGATTGATAGTAGGTCGCGACTTCGTAGCTCATCATGCCCGCCGAGCCCTTGGCGCCGATCTCGTAGTTCGTCAGCAGATCGGGCTTGACGGCGCTGAGTCCGGGCGCGGCAGCGATGGCGTCGCCGCTTTGTTCGAAGCCGCTGCGGAAGCCTTGTGAGTAAGACGCGTAAAGCGTGTGTCGCGAGCTCGGAAACCACGACAGCACGACACGCGGTGTGGTTTTCTCGAAGGTGCTCGAGGAGTTGATGGGCGCGCCGGTGATGCCGGTGAGGCGATCTTTTTCCTCGAGCGACACGTCGTCGTGGAAATATCGCAGGCCACCGCGCAGCTCGAAACGTTCGTCGGCGAACTTGCGGCCGACCTCGCCATACACCGCCACGGATTCGGACTTGTTGGCGTCGATGGCGTCGTGGGAGTAGGTGACCGGAATGACCACGAGCCGTGAATCCTCGGCATTTCGATACGACGCGCCCACCGACCAGCTCCACAAACCGTCGGTAGTCGAATACGCGCGCAATTCCTGAGTGAAAGTCTGTGCGTCGAGCAGCGTGCGCTGGCTCTCGACACGAGTGACTTCGAAATCGCCATCGTTCTTGTAGTCGATGTAACTGGTCGGCGCCTCGATGCTGAAGCTATCGAAGCTGTAGGCCAGATTGAGGCCGTAGATCTGATACTCGGTGAGCGTGCTTTCATCGCGCACGGTCGGCAGGGTCATGTCCGCGTACGATGAGTTCAAACCGTCCAGGTTCGAGCGCGAGATCCACGCAGACAGATTGGCCGTGAACCGATCCGTTGGCTTCGCCGCCACTTTCACGCGATAGGATTCAGTTCGCGAGCCGTTGTAGTCCTTCTCGGGAACGGCGGGGCGATCGACCCAGCCGCTCAAGTCCTCATAACTCGCCACCGCTCTGATCGCGAGCTTGCCGGTGATGAGCGGCACGTTGACCGCGATGTCGCCCTTGTAATTGTCGCCGCCGTGTTCGGTGGAAGAGACGCCGCCCTGAGCTTTTGCTTCGAAGGCGTCGACGTTCGCATCCTTCGTCAGCACTCGCACGACGCCGGCGAGAGCGCTGGCACCATACAGCGTGCCCTGCGGACCTTTGAGCACTTCGACGCGATCCAGATCATAGGCATTCGCATCCGGCGTCAGCGGCGTCTTGACCAGCGCGAAGGGCACTTCGTCCATGTAGTACGCAGTGGTGCCGCTGCCGGAAAAGATGGACGGGCTGGCGGAAACGCCACGGATCGAGAATTTCGAGCCATTGCCTTGGAATGTTTCATACACCGCGACGCCGGGCAGGCGCCCGATCGCGTCGTTCACGCTCGACACGCCGGCGGTATCGAGCTTGTCGCCGCTCAACACGCTGATCGAGATCGGCACGTCCTGCAGCGTTTCACTGCCGGACTTTTGCGCGGTGACCACGATCTCGCCGATGTTCTCGGCAGCGGGTGAGTCCTGCGTCTGTGCATGACCCGCCTTGCTCGCCAATAGCTCCACGGCCGCCACCGTGCAGGCCAAGGCTGTTGTTCTGAATTTCATTGCCCACCCCATTCGCTACACCAGATGAAATTTGATGTAACAAATATCATGCGCCAACGAAAGGATGCAACCCCAATTGCTGGGGGAAGCTGTGAACGGGTCGGGCCAGAAACGCGAAGAGGGAGCAAAGCTCCCTCTTGAATCAGCGACTTAATGGAGTTGGAGCGATCAGCGCTCGATGGCGAGCGCGACGCCTTGACCGCCGCCGATGCACAGCGTGGCAAGGCCGCGCTTCACGTCGCGACGAGCCATTTCGTGGATCAAGGTCACCAGCACGCGGCATCCCGAAGCGCCGATGGGATGGCCGAGCGCGATGGCGCCGCCGTTGACGTTGACCTTCGCGATGTCGAGCTCGAGCTTCTTCGCCACGGTCAGCGATTGCGCGGCGAACGCCTCATTTGCTTCGATCAGATCCACGGAGCCGAGGGTCCATCCTGCCTTCTTCAGGCAGCGTTGAGTGGCGGAGATCGGGCCTTCGCCCATGTAGGCGGGATCGACGCCGGCGCTGGCATAAGAAACAACTTTCGCGAGCACCGGCAGACCGAGCTTCGCCGCGCGCTCGGCGGACATCATGACGACGGCGGCGGCGCCATCGTTCAACGTGGACGCATTGCCCGCGGTCACCGTGCCTTCCTTGTCGAAAGCAGGGTGCAGTTTGGCGAGCGAGGCGAGATCGGTGCCGGCGCGCGGTTGTTCATCAACAGCGAACTCGGCGGTCTTGCCTTTACCCAACTGCACCGTCACCGGCGTGATTTCATCGACGAATCGACCGGCGGCAATCGCCTCGCTCGCGCGCGTCTGTGACAACACCGCGTATTCGTCTTGTTGTTCACGCGAGATGCCATGGCGCTTGGCCAGATTCTCGGCCGTGATGCCCATGTGATATTGATTGAACGCATCCCACAGACCATCGACGATCATGGTGTCGATGATCTGGCTGTGGCCCATGCGCAAGCCGGTGCGTGCTCCAGGCAGAACATAGGGCGCCAGACTCATGCTCTCCATGCCGCCGGCTACGACCACGTCGGCGTCGCCGAGCAGAATGGACTGCGCGGCCAGATGCGTTGCCTTCAGGCCCGAGCCACAAACTTTGTTGATCGTCATCGCCGGCGTCGTGACCGGCACGCCGCTGTTGATCGCGGCCTGGCGTGTGGTGTTCTGCCCGGCGCCCGCCGTGAGCACGTGACCCATCACCACTTCATCGACCGCATCGGCGGCGAGTCCGGTCTTGGCCAGCAGCGATCGAATCACGATCGAGCCGAGCTCGGCGGCGGGCACTTTCGCGAGCGAGCCCTGGAAGGCGCCAATGGCGGTGCGGGTGGCGGCGACGATGACGACTTCAGGCATGACGGACTCTCGCTACGACGTTAGAACTTTATTTCCGGCACCGAGTCCGGAACGATCAGGCGACCGGCGGTCTTCGCCTTGATCTCCTCGACGCTCACGCCTGGCGCGCGCTCCTTGAGATGAAACGCACCGTCGGCGATTTCGAGGTAGGCGAGGTCGGTGAGCACCCGCTTGATACAACCGCTGCCGGTCAGCGGCAGGCTGCACTTGTCGAGTAGCTTGGACTCGCCGTCCTTCGAGGCGTGCGTCATGGTGACGATGATGTTCTCGGCGCCGGCCACCAGATCCATCGCGCCGCCCATGCCTTTGATGAGCTTGCCCGGCACCATCCACGACGCGATGTTTCCTTGCACGTCCACTTCGAAGGCACCGAGCACGGTGAGGTCGACGTGGCCGCCGCGAATCATCGCGAACGATTCGACGCTGGAGAAAATCGACGCGCCGACGCGTGCGGTCACGGTCTGCTTGCCGGCGTTGATCATGTCGGCGTCGACTTCGCCGTCGGTGGGGAACGGGCCCATGCCGAGCAGGCCGTTCTCCGACTGCAACATCACTTCCATGCCCTTGGGCACGTAGTTCGCGACCAGGGTCGGAATGCCGATGCCCAGGTTCACATAGAAACCGTCGCGCAATTCACGAGCGACGCGTTCCGCCATCTGTTCTCTAGTCAGTGCCATGATGACCTCAAGCGGCGCGCGTGGTGCGCTTCTCGATGCGTTTTTCGAAAGTGCCCTGGATCAGGCGGTCGACATAGATGCCCGGCGTATGAATCTGGCTGGGTTCCAGCTGACCGGGCGCGACGATCTCTTCGACTTCCACCACGGTGATGCGGCCGGCGGTTGCGGCGGCGGGATTGAAATTCTGCGCAGTGTGGCGGTAGACGACGTTGCCGTACCAGTCGGCCTTCCAGCCCTTCACGATGGCGAAGTCGGCGTTGATCGACTCTTCCATGATGTACTTGCGGCCTTTGAACTCGCGCACTTCCTTGTTCTCGCCTACGGGCGTGCCGTAGCCGGTCGCGGTGAAGAAGGCCGGGATGCCGGCGCCGCCAGCGCGGATTTTCTCGGCCAGCGTGCCTTGCGGAGTGAGCTCGACCTCCAGTTCGCCGGAGAGCAGCTGCCGTTCGAACTCGGCGTTTTCGCCGACGTACGAGGCGATCATTTTCTTGATCTGGCGATCCTTGAGCAGGATGCCGAGACCGAAGTCGTCGACGCCGCAGTTGTTGGAAACCACCGTCAGCCCCTTCACCCCCATGCGCCGGATCTGGGCAATGAGGTTCTCGGGGATGCCGCACAGGCCGAAGCCGCCGGCGATGACTGTCATGTTGTCGGTGAGGCCGGCGAGTGCCGCCTGGTAACTGTCGACTCGTTTATCGAAGCCTGCCACTGCCTGTCTCCGTGGGTTCGGATGGGGACAGCTTGGCATGCGACGATTCAGTTGTTAAGTTGGAAATTCCTGCCGATTCTTTTGCCCGGTAAATGAGTCCATGACCCCTCGCCAACTGGAAGCTTTCGTGGCCGTCGCGCAGACCCTGAGCTTTGCCCGGGCCTGCGAACGGCTGCACATGTCGCAGCCGGCGCTGAGTCTGGCGATCCGCAGCCTCGAGGATTCCCTCGGCGGGCGGTTGCTGTCGCGCACGACCCGGCAGGTCAAATTGACGCCGGAAGGGGCGGCGCTGTTGCCTCAAGCCATTCAACTGCTGGCGGATTGGGAGAACGTGCGCGAGCGCTCTCGTCAGCACTTCACGCTGCGACGGGGGCACGTGACGATCGCGGCCATGCCTTCGTTCGCGGGCAATGTGTTGCCGCAGATCCTCGCTGAATTTCGCGGCAATTTTCCGAACATCGAAGTGACGGTGCACGACGTGATTCACGAGGACGTGGTGCGCATGGTGGCCAACGGACGGGTCGAGCTGGGATTCGGGTTCGAGCCCGAGACCGCCAGTCAGTTGAGCTTCCACCCGCTGTTCATGGATCGTTTCGTCGCGATCGTGCCGGGTCGCTCGCCGCTCGCGGAGTTGCGCTCCGTGTCGTGGGCGCAATTGTTGACCAACAATTTCATCACGCTGCAACGGCCGTCGACCGTCAGGCAGCTGTTGGAAACATCGCTGGCCGCCAGCGAGATGGAGCTGCGAGTCGGCGTCGAATGTCACCAGCTCGTGACGGTCGGGCAGTTCGTAGCCTCAGGGTTGGGGGTCAGCGTCGTGCCGAATCTGTGCGAACGGCAAATGACCGCGCTCGGCGCGCGAAGCGTGCAACTGACGCGGCCTATCATTCGTAAAGCGGTGGGGCTGATGACGCGTAACGATCAACAGCTATCCAGCGCGGCGGAGGCGATCCGTCAGGTGGTTGCTATTCGCGCGCGCAAGTAGCAACGCACGCGTCGGCGGAAACATCGTCGTCTTCACCGACTGCAAGCGACGTTCCCCATACCACCAGGCCCGCGAGCGCGAGACCGCATCCCACCCAGCCGGTGGAAGTCCAGCCCCAACCCGCAGCGATGGCGAGGCCGCCGAGGAACGGTCCCAATGCATTGGCTGCGTTGAAAGCGCTGTGATTCAGGGCTGCCGCGAGGGTTTGGGCATCGCCCGAGACTTCCATCAAACGGGTCTGCAGGACGGTGCCGAGTCCGCCGCCGCAGCCGATCATGAATATGACGATAGAGAGTGCGAAGAGGTTGCCGGCTGCAAACGGAAACAACGCGAGAGACACCGCGCTCCACAACAGAATGCCGCCAACGGTTGGCATCACGGCGCGATCGGCGAGCCAGCCCGCAACCAACGTACCGGCCGTCATGCCGAGTCCAAACATGCACAGGACCAGCGGCACGAATCGATTCGACACGTGAGTCACTTCGATGAGCGTCGAGGCGACGTATGTGTACACGGCGAACAGACCGCCGAAGCCGATGGCGCCGATGCCCAGCGTCAACCACACCTGTCGACGTTTCAATGCACCGAGCTCTCGCAGCGGGCTCGCGCCCTTGGGCGGTTCGTCATGAGGAACATACTTTCGAACCATCATCACGGTCAGTAACGCGAGAATGCCGACCACGCCGAAACCCCAGCGCCAGCCCATCAGCAGACCGATCCAATTCGCCATTGGCACGCCGATGATGGTCGCGACGGTGAGTCCGAGCATGGTGCGTGCTACTGCTTGCGCCCGTTGATTGGGAGGCACCGCCGAGGCGGCCACGAGTGCGGCGATACCGAAGTACGCGCCGTGCGGCAGACCGCTCAGGAATCGAAACAACAGCATCCATTCATAGGAAGGAGCGAGCGCGCTCATCACGTTGGCAATGGCGAAGACGCTCATGAGCGCGATCAACAGGGTGCGTCGGGCTACTTTCGCGGCGAGTACCGCGATCACGGGGGCACCGATCACGACGCCCAAAGCGTAGGCGCTGATGACGTGGCCTGCGGTGGGAGCATCGATGCCGAGCCCGACGGAGAAGTAGGGCAGCAGGCTCATCGAGGCGAATTCGGTCGTGCCAATGGCAAAGCCGCCCATGGCAAGCGCCAGGAACAGCAGTCCGACGGAAGGAACGCGTGGCTGATCAGTAACTTGCAATGGAAATCCGGGGCGCTGAGGGGAGGCTTGCATAGCATTGCAACATGATTTGCATAGCTATGCAATCGGGCGTACCCTGCGGCCGCGCTATTAATAAGAGAGGGGGATCGGGAGCCATGGCAAAGCCGCCATCATCGATCGACGTCGCGCGTCTCGCGGGCGTTTCGCAGTCGGCCGTGTCGCGCACATTCACGCCCGGGGCGAGCATCTCGCCGGAGACCAAGGCCAAGGTGCTGGCCGCGGCCGAGACGTTGAACTATCGGCCGAACCTGATCCCTCGCATCATGCTCAAGAACCGCTCGAACATCGTCGCGGTGGTGGTGGGCAGTCTGGCCAATCCCTATCACTCCAAGGCGCTGCAGGCGTTCGCCGGCAAGCTGCAGGCATTGGGCAAGCAAGTGATGCTGGTGCAAACGAATTTCGATCGGTCGCTGGACGAGGTCGTCGGCGAGCTCGCGAGTTATCGTGTCGACGCGGTGGTGAGTCCGTTGGAAATCACCTCTCCCGATGTCACGGCACTCATCGATCGGATGCGCATTCCCGTGATCACCCTGAACTCCGACCACATCAGCGAATGGAGCGCGACCGTTTCATCCGACAATGAAATGGCGGGCGATTGTATCGCGCAGTTGCTGTGGAGGCGCGGCGGTAAGCGGTTTGGATATATCGCTGGTCCTCGCGACAGCCCGTCGCAACAACAGCGTGAAGCGGGATTCCGCCGCGGGCTGGCGGCCGTCGGCATCACCGACTGCGCATGGGAGCAGGCTGACTACTTCTACGAAGGCGGTTATGCAGCGGCTCGAAAAATGTTTGCTACGGATGCGCCGCCGGATGCTCTGTTCTGTGTCAACGATCTGGTTGCGCTCGGCGCCATGGATGCGCTGCGCGTCGAGCTCGGTTTGAAGATACCCCAGGACGTGATGATCGCCGGCTACGACAACATCGCGGCCACCGGCTGGTCCGCCTATCAATTGACCACGTTCGATCAACGCATCGACGAAATGGTGAGCAATGCGGTCGCGCTGCTGGAGCGGGACTGGGCACCGAGCGCACAGTCGTTCATCGCACCGACCCTGGTGGAGCGGGCGAGCACGCGCGCTGGATAGCCGGTGACCTCTCGGTCATTGCTGATGTCCTTGGTCCTGTGTCCTTGGGCACGTATCGATCAGTCATCGCTGCACTTAAGGTGATCGCATCTGCTCCGGGAGGTGCGTAGCACTCATGCGGCACTGATCGTCGATGTACCGCCATCATCGTAAACCCATCATTTTTGCGTCGCTGTTGCTCGGTTACGGTGGCTCGCCCCTGGTCGTCCAGGCGCAGCAGCCGCCGCCCCCGCCGCCGAGACCGGACAGTGGGCAGATCTTGCAGGAACTCGAGCGCGTGCCGCCTTTGCGACGGCAGCGTACTCCCGAGTCGCCCGTGCCACCGATTTCCACGGCCAAGGAGCTGAATGCGAGCTCTTCGGAAGATTCAACGCTGGTGGCGGTGCGTGGCTATGCCATGCGCGGCAATACAGTGTTCCAGGCTGATGAGTTGCTTGCGCTGATTCACGACCGCACCGGCACGTTGCGATTGTCGCAGCTCGAAGAGGTGGCCGCGGTCATCACTCAATACTATCGACGCCACGGTTATATGGTGGCGCGCGCCTATCTGCCGCCACAGGACGTGAGCGACGGCCTGGTGCGGATCGAAGTTCTGGAAGGCCGATATGGCGAGGTGCGGATCATCAACTCTTCGTCGTTGTCGGAAGATCGCATTCGCGCCATCGTTGCGCGCTCGTCGTGTCCGCATGCCGATTCCTGTACCGGTGAATTCGTTCGCGACCGCCAGCTCGAGGAAGGGATGCTGAGACTGGCGGATATGCCAGGCGTGGCGGTGCGTGGTGAGCTGCAACCGGGCCAGGAGATTGGCAGCGCGGATCTGCTGGTGACGGTGGCGCCAGGGCGGCGTCTCACTGGCGAGTTCAATGTGAGCGACTCGGGCGGTCGGTATGTGGGCAGCGAGCGCGCGGTGGTCGCCCTGACGCTCGCCAATCCGATCGGCTGGGGCGACAAGCTGAATCTGCAGACCGCGTACTCCTCCGGCAGCAAATATGCCGCGCTCGGCTATGACCTGCCGGTCAACAACATCGGCACCCGGGCATTCATTTCCGGCTACTGGATGGACTACGAGCTGCAGGAAACATTCCGACCGCTCGGAGCCGAAGGCGACACGGTGGGCGGCGAGATCGGCTTCAATCACATCCTGGTACGCGATGCCCGCGGCAATATTTCCTTCGGTGCGACCTACGGGCAGAAGTCGGTCAAGGACGAGACGGCGGTTACCGATCTGGCCAGGGAGCGGGACATTTCCACCTACACCGCGCGATTCGACGCTGCATTGAGCGACGCGTGGTTCGGATCGTCGGCCGGCAACCGGATGTCGCTGGCGTATACGGGCGGCAAGAATGACATCAAGGACGCGGTATCGCTGCAGTTCGATGCAGCCACTGCACGCACGCAGGGGTCGTTCCAAAAGCTCGCGTGGTGGCTGTCGCGAAATCAACAGCTCGCGCCGCGCTGGAATCTGGTCGTGCGTCTCAATGGACAGGTCGCCACCGAAAACCTCGACTCTTCCGAGAAGCTGTATCTCGGCGGGCCGTACGCCGTGCGTGCCTATCCCGTCGGAGAAGCGGCGGGCGATCGTGGCTATCTGGGCACGGTTGAGCTGCGTCGGCTGTTCGACGGACCTTTCGATGGTTTGACGCAGGTCTCGGCCTTTTACGATCGCGGTCATGTGCGTATCAATGCCGAGCCGTGGAACGTGGAAGAGAACGAGCGCACCCTCGAAGGCGCCGGTGTCGGCGTCGACTGGAATCATCGATACGGCTGGTCGCTGAGCGCTGCCATCGCGTTCCGTGGCAGCGAGAAAGTCCAAGCGGGCCCGGATCGTTCCTATCAGGTGTGGGTGTCCGCGGGCTATCAGTTCTGACCTGGCGGTCAGCGCAGCTCGCGGATCAACCCGATCATGTACACCGACGCATCTTCATCGTCCGTCTTGTAATTGTCCCAGGTGAGCCGGGCGCGCCATTTGCGGTTGATGGCGGCCTCGATGCCCGCGCCGTAGGTCATGTCGACCCCGTCGATCTTGTGGTTGGTGGAGCCGCCATCGACCGTGGTCACTTTGTACTTGCTGCTCCATCGCCAGGCACCCGCCTGCGCATGCACGCGGAAGCGCGATGCGAACGAGTAGCTCAATAACATCTTCACTTCGCCGCCGTCGCCGGAGATGGGCAGCACGTCGCGAATGTCGCTGAACTGCACCGCGCCGATGCCGGTGAGCTTGGTGGTGATCTTGTCGAGGTTCACATAGCCGGCTTCGACGGCCAGCCAGTCGTTGAACCGATAGCCGCCGAACAGTCGCCAGGCCTTGCGGTCGGCGCCATCGACGGTCGGCGTGCCGGGAATGCCTTGCTCGGCCATTCTGGCCGCGACCTGCTCGGAATCGATGTCGGTCGAAGCGCGTCCGAGCTGGCCGCCGAAGTAGACGACGCTCCAGTCCCGGTCCTGCGCCTGGGCCTGCGTGGCGAGCAAACATACGACCAGCGCCAGCGGCGGGCCGAAGCGGGAACGTCGGCGGATCAGTACGAACATGAGCAGCACTCCCATCGTCAACCATTCGAATGAACCGCCGCCGCCGCGACTGGTGACTACGACATCGGCGGTGGGGATGAAGCTCACGGTGATCTGGCAAGGCGAGGTGATCGGCGCGGTTACGTACGTGTCGTCCTCGTTGAGCGTGCCGGAGCAGCCCGTGGCTGTGATTTCACCGATTCCGTAGCCCTGCATGGGCGACAGTCGGAACGTCGCGTTGTCGCCATGGATGATGGTCGATTGCGTCGGCGAGACTGTGCCACTGCCCACGCTGCTGGCCTGCACGTCATACGTGTTTTGCGTGAAGGTAGCGGTGACTGCGCACTGATCCATGATCGGTCCGGTCCGATAGACATCGCCGTCGAACCCGCCGTCGCAGCCCGTGACGCTTTCGATGCCATAGCCCGCATTGGGCGTGACGGTGAATACCGTGGTCGCGCCTTCAGGCACTGGTGTTTCGCTCGGGCTGATCGTGCCGCCCACGCCGGCGGTGGCGCTGACCATGTGCAGGATTTGTGTGAAGCTCGCCGTGATGGCGCAAGCTCCGGTGATCGGCGCAGTGGTGTATTCGTCGCCATCGAGCGTGCCGCCGCAGCCGGTGACCGTGCTGATGTAATAGCCCGATTCGGGCGTGATGATGAATGTATGTTCCGAGCCGTAGCCTGCCGTCACGTTGGTCGGGCTGATCGAGCCATGTTCCTCGGCGGTCGCGGTGATCGGGTGAGTGTCGAGTGTGTAACTCACTGCGACCGTACACGGACCCGTGACAGGATCCGTCGTATACGTGTTGCCGATGAGCGTGCCGTCGCAGCCGCTGATCATGCCGATGCTGTAGCCGGTGTCGGGCGTGAGCGTGAACGCGATGTTGTCCCCGTGAGTCGCCGTGATGTTCGTCGGCGTCACCGTACCGTTGCCGCCCGCGACCACGCTGTTCAACGGATAGGTTTTCAGCACGAAGGTGGCGTTGACTGCGCAGGCGCCGGTGATGGTGTCGGTGGTGAACGTGTTGCCACTCAACGAACCGCCGCAACCCGTTACCGTATCGATGTCATAACCAGTGTCGGGTGTGACGGTGAAGCTGGTGGTGCTGCCGTAATTCACAGGCGTGCTGGACGGTGTGATGGTGCCGCCCGTGCCAGCGCTCGCCGTGATCGCATAGCTGTTGAGAGAGAACGTGGCGCTGATGGCGCACGCGCCGGTGATCGTGTCCGTCGTGAAGCTGTTGCCGCTCAGCGAGCCGCCGCAGCCGGTGACGCTGTCGATGCTATAGCCGGTGTCGGGTGTGACCGTGAACGTCGCTGTCGTGCCGAAGTTCACTGGAACGCTGGCGGGACTGATCGAGCCGCCGGGGCCGGGTGTCGCAGTCACCGCATAACTGTTGAGTACGAACGCGGCGCTGATGCTACAGGCGCCGGTGATCGTGTCAGTGGTGAACGTGTTGCCGGCGAGCGAGCCACCGCAGCCGGTGACACTGGCAATGCTGTAGCCGGTGTCTGGCGTGACGGTGAAGTTGATCGTCGAGCCGTAACTCACCGAGCTGCTGGGTGGAGTGATGGTGCCACCCGTGCCTGCCGCTGCCGACACTGTGTAACTATTGAGTGTGAACGTTGCGTTCACCGAGCAAGTGCCGGTGATCGTGCCGGTGGTGTAGGTGTTGCCGGCAAGCGAGCCACCGCAGCCGCTGACGGTGCCGATGCTATAGCCCGTTGAGGGTGTGACGGTGAAGTTGGTCGTCGAACCATGGCTCACCGACGAGTTGGCTGGAGTGATACTGCCGCCGGTGCCGGCGCTCGCCGAGACGGTGTAGCTATTCAGTGTGAACGTTGCATTCACCGTGCAAGTGCCGGTGATCGTGCCGGTGGTGTAGGTGTTGCCGGCGAGCGAGCCACCGCAGCCGGTGACCGTGCCGATGCTGTATCCGGTCGACGGCGTGACGGTGAAGCTCGTCGTCGAGCCGTGATTCACAGGCGTGCTCGGCGGTGTGATCGTGCCGCCCGTGCCGGCGCTTGCTGTCACCGTATAACTGTTCAGCGTGAACGTTGCGCTCACTGCGCACGCCCCGGTAATGGTGCCGGTGGTGTAGGTGTTGCCGGCGAGCGAGCCACCGCAACCGGTAACAGTGCCGATGCTGTAGCCGGTGTCTGGCGTGACCGTGAAGCTCGTCGTCGAGCCGTGATTCACCGGCGTGCTCGGCGGTGTGATCGTGCCGCCCGTGCCGGCGCTTGCTGTCACCGTATAACTGTTCAGCGTGAACGTTGCGCTCACTGCGCACGCCCCGGTAATGGTGCCGGTGGTGTAGGTGTTGCCGGCGAGCGAGCCACCGCAACCAGTGACGGTGCCGATGCTATAGCCCGTCGTGGGTGTAACGGTGAAGCTCGTCGTCGAGCCATGATTCACCGGCGTGCTCGGCGGTGTGATCGTGCCCCCCGTGCCGGCGCTTGCTGTCACCGTATAACTATTCAACGTGAACGTTGCGCTCACTGCGCACGCGCCGGTGATCGCGCCGGTGGTGTAGGTGTTGCCGGCAAGCGAGCCGCCGCAACCGGTGACGGTGCCAATGCTGTAGCCCGTTGTTGGCGTGACCGTGAAGCTCGTCGTCGAGCCGTGATTCACTGGCGTGCTCGGCGGTGTAATCGTGCCGCCCGTGCCAGCGCTCGAGGTCACGGTATAACTATTCAATGTGAAGGTCGCGCTGACCGAGCATGCGCCGGTAATCGTGCCGGTGGTGTAGGTGCTGCCGGCGAGCGAGCCGCCGCAACCGGTGACGGTGCCGATGCTATAGCCCGTCGACGGAGTAACAGTGAAGCTCGTCGTCGAGCCGTGATTCACCGGCGTGCTCGGCGGTGTGATCGTGCCGCCCGTGCCGGCGCTCGCCGTTACCGTATAACTATTGAGCGTGAAGCTGGCGCTGACTGCGCATGCCCCTGTGATCGTACCGGTGGTGTAGGTATTGCCAGCGAGCGAGCCGCCGCAACCAGTGACGGTGCCGATGCTATATCCGGTCGACGGCGTCACGGTGAAGCTGGTCACGTCGCCGTAGTTCACGACGTTACTGGAGGGGCTTATCGTGCCGCCCGTGCCGGCATTGGCTGTCACCGTGAATGTATTGATCGAGAACGTAGCGTTTACAGCGCAGTCAGCTACGATGATGTCGGTGGTGTAGGTGTTGCCGACCAGGCTGCCGTTGCAACCCGTCACCGTGTTGATCGAGTATCCAATGTTGGGTGTCACGGTGAAGCTAGTGGCGTTACCGTAAGGCAACGTCGTGCTGCCGGGACTGATTGTGCCGCCGGTGCCGGCGGTGGCGGTTACGGTGTAATTGTTCGTCGTGAAAGTCGCATTGACCGTGCACGCGGCATTGATCGGGCCGGTGGTATAGGTATTGCCGACCAGCGAGCCGGCGCAGCCGGTCACGGTACCGATGCTGGAACCGGTATTGGGCGTGACGGTGAAGGCCTGGGTGTTGCCGGGTACGACGTTGGCGCTGCTCGGGGAAATCGAGCCGTCGCCGCTGATGCTCGTGCTCACCACGAAGAACGGCGGGTTGAGGAAGTTGATCGCCAGGTCGCTGCGCACCGTGTTGCTGACCAGGCTCGCGTCGTCGCCGACGAAGGCCTTGTCGAGGAAGATGATGCCGAGATTGGCGATCGAATTGGCCGCGGTGTGATTGGTCGCGGCGCCGGCAAAGGACAGCGTCGCCGTGGTGATGCCGGCACGCCGCACTCGAACCGTCAGGCCCGCAGGGACGTTCGTCACCAGCACCTTGCCGGTGTCCACCAGATCCTCGCCCGTGACGCCTGTGAACTGATCGCCGTAGAGCGCCAGCGTCGCGGTGTCCACGATGGTGCCGTTGTTGGCTGGGGCTTCGGAGAAGGCGGTCTGCGAATAGGCGAGACTGCGCAGCGCTGTCGGCGTCGACGTCGAAAACCGGATCGTGAGATTCGGCGAGGTCGACTGGGTGATGCCGGCCGCGCTGCCCCCGGTGAATGCGCCATTGGCAAAGGTCACGCGAACGTTGCTGACGGTGTTGGCATCGGCGTGCGCGGCGGCGTTGCCGGTGAAATAGATGGTCGCCTGCGTGGCCGAGTTGCGCTCCACCACCATGGTCAGTCCGGCAGGAACGTTGGCGGGCGTGTAGAGGCCGGCGAGGTTGGACACGAACGTGTCGCCGAACAAAGTGACGTTGATGGTCTCGAGCACGGAGCCGTCGTTGGACGAGGACTCGGACACGAGCAGCGGCGAATACGACAGGTTGGGATCGCTGAACCGTATCGAGATATCCGAGCGGGTCGAATTCGCCACGTTGGCGGCGACATTGCCAGTGAACGCCGAGTTCTGGAACGCCACGCCGACATTCGGCACTGACGCCGCGGCGGTACGCGCCGTCGCGTTGCCGGTGAAAGTCAACGTGGCCTGCGTGGCGCTGTTACGAGTCACAACCGGCGTCAGTCCGGCGGGAACGTTGGTGAACGTAACCTTGCTCAATGCGACCAGGTTGTCGCCGTTGTTGCCGGTGAACGTATCGCCAAACAGCGTGATGACGGCGCTGCCGGTGACGCTGCCGTCGTTGGCCGCGCCCTCATCGAAGGTGAGGTTGTTGTAATCGAGCGCGGTGCCGCTGAAGCGGGCCGTGATATCCGAGTCGCCGAAAGTCGGTGTCACGACGCAAACATTGGTGCTCGGAATGTAGTCGCAGCCGGTCCAGCGTACTGTGTAGATGCTGGCATTCGGAGTGGCCGTCAAGGTAGTGGCCGTCTGCTCGGTGGTGGAGACGGAGCAGGTGCTGCCGCAATTGATGCCGGCGGGCGATGAGACGACGGTGCCGGACGAGGTATCCGACAGGACCGAGAGAGTGCGGTTTCGCGGCACGCTGGAGGCAGCGCTGCCGGACAGATTCAGCTCGATCGGACCGATCGTGCAGGAGCCGCCCGTTCCCTGGCCTCGCGCCAGGCCGCGTTGATCGATATCGGGCGTGGTACTGCAGCCATTGGTCCCGGCGGGAATGCGCGTGAGATCGGCAGATCCATTGTCGCCTGGGACCGAGGTGTAGGTCCGCGCGGAGTTCAGGGCCAGCGCCCCCAGCGCTGGATTGCCAGTGATATCGGTGGGGGCCAGCGTGATGCCGGTACCGGACGCGATGATGTTGTAGCCCTGGGACACCACGCTGCCGGAGTTCACCGAGAAATTGTCCGTGCCGATGCCGGCAGGTTCGTCGCTGTTGCCCCAGAAGATGGTGTTGCGGATGAACGCCTTCGAGCCATCCATGCGAAACGCGCCGCCGGCGCTGGTGGAGCTTCCCGTCATGGAGTTGTTGATGAACGCGGAATGGCTGATATACACCAGCTTCTTCGGCGACTGGATGTAGATGGCGCCGCCAAAGCTCAAGGTCGAGCTGTTGTTGTAGAAGGTGGTGTTGGTGATGTTGACGGTGCCTTCCTCGCCGAAGCCGAGCACGCCGCCCTGCGTTTGGGTCATGTGATTGTCGTAGAACGAGGAGTTGCGGATCGTGACATTGCCTGCCGAGTACAGGACGCCGCCCCAGCCGTACAGCAGATTCCGGGCGGTGCCGGTGAAGTTGCAGTAGTCGAGGACGATCAGGGTCTGAGGATTGCCGACCATGCGCCAGCGGTAGAAATTCACGCCGCGAAAACGCAGCGTGCGGTCGGCGCCGGTGAAAGTGAGGGTGTAGGCATTGACCGCGTCGATGGTGACGCCGGTGGCCAATGCCATGGCGTCGACGGTCACGCTCTTGCCGGACAGGTTGATGTCCGAGGCGAGCACGATGGTCTGGCCGTTGAGGCCGGCGGCGAAGTAGATGGTGTCGCCATCCGCCGCATTGGTGAGCGCCTGGCGGAGCGTGCCGGCACCCGAATCGGCGGTCGATGTGACCTGGATGCTCGCGGCCTGCAGCCGGGCGGCGAACATCGTCAGTAACAGCGCGCCGAACAGGAAGCGCAACCACGTGGCGAATGTCACATTCGTACGGCGGATGTATGCGAGGTGAGTCTTGCGATCCATCGTTGTTTCCGCCACTCACGAATTAAGGTTTCATGACGTTACCCCGCGTGCGCGCAATACTGCAGGTGAAACACGATATGTGACCATTGTCATCAGCGATGCGAGGACCGTGCGAAAAGGCATGAGATCGCGCCAGGTCGGCGCGATCACTGCACGCGACAACCGCCAGCAGACACTGACGTGCGCGCTTCCACTCGTTCGGCGGGCAGGCGAATCACGTCGATCGTTGCCCGCGGGCTGTGACAGCTGGGCATGCTGGTTGTTTGCTGGGGGCTGGACGCTACAGCGGAGCGTTCGACCGCCCGCTGCTGCAGGCTCACCAGCGTGCTGTCGCGGATGCCATCGATCACCGAGGGCAGATTGCCGTTGGGAAGCTGTTCCGGCGCCACGATGATGCCGTTGGCGTTCGACAGGAACGTGATGAGGTAATTGCCGCCGTTGTTGCCGTCCACGACGGTACCGTCGGCGAGAATGATTCGATTCGTGCCGGGCTGCGATGAATCGAAATGCTGGCTGAAGTTCGCAGTGTCGCCAACGGCCAGCTCACCTTCGGTAATGATTGGCAATAGCGACGAGCGCGTGGTGCCGTCGTAATCTCTCATATCCATTTGCGCACTTACCGTGATGGGGCGCGCTTGAATCGTACCGTCGTGGCTCGAGACAAAGCTGACCAGATAATTGTTGCCGCCATTGCCATCGGCGACTTCACCACTCGGTGTCAGTGCCTTGCCGGTGCCGGCGTTGCGGTTGTCGAACGCTTGTACCCAGTTGGCCGTGTCGCCGGCCGCGAGCGAGCCCACTACGATGCTCGGTGTCGCACCGGAGTTCGTGCTGCCGTCATAGGTTCGTGTATCGGTCTGCGCCGCGACCGTGATGGCGCGCTGGAGAATCGAGCCGCTGCCGGTCAGCGTCGGAGTCGAGAGTACGTAGTTCGAGGCGTCGGCGCCGTTGATCGTGAGATTCGAAACGTCGATGGTCCGTCGGCCCGCATTGCGACTGTCAAAGGCCAGTGTCGCCGTTACGTCGATGTCGTCACTGCCGAGCCGTCCGCTCCACTGAAGCGCATTCAAACCCTCGGGCAGGGCGGTGGTGCCGTCATAGACCTTGACGATGTTGTCGATGATGCCGACCGTCAGCGTGCGCGGGACGATGCTCAGCGCGTTGCCGGTGTAGCTGATGGTGTAGTTGGGTCCGGCGGACAACGTTCCCTGGTCGATCGCATACGGGCCGCCCGCGACGGTTTCGCCGGCGAGGCGTTGCAAGTTGCCGCTGAACACGCCGTCGGTATCGCCATTGACCAGACCCTGGTAGGAATAGGTCAGCGTCGGATCCAGTTCGCCGTAGATCTTGCTTTGCGCGTCGGCGCTCACTGTGAGCGCGGCCGGCGTGATCGTCAAATCGTTGCCGGTGAATTGCACGTTGTAATTGCCGCCGGCCGACAGCGTGTCCTGACCGATCGCATAAGTGCCTGCGTTCTCGCCAGCCGCGCGACCGAGGCTGCCGGTGAACACGCTGGCGGTGTCGCCGTTGACCAGCGTTCCATAGGTGTAGGTCAGCGTTGGATCCGTCGAGCCGTAGACTTTCGTGGCGGCATCCGCGGTGACGACCAGATTCCTGGGCGTGATCGTCAGGCTGCTGGCGTAGTAACGAATGCCATAGTTGCTGCCGGCGCTGAGTGTGCCTTGATTGATGTCGTAGCTTCCGGCGTTCTCTCCGGCATCGCGCGTCAGCGAGCCGCTGAGCACTGAGACTGTGTCGCCATTGCGCAGGCCACTGACGCTGTAGGTCAGTGCCGGATCGGTGTCGCCATACACTTTCGTCTGGGCGTAGGCGTTGATCACGAGCAAGCCGGCCAGAATGTCGAACTGATTGCCGGTGTAGTCGATGGTGTAGTTCGGTCCGGCGGACAGCGTGCCCCGCAGGATCGCGTAAGTGCCGAGGCTTTCGCCAGGCGCGCGCGTCAGGCCGCCGGTGAAGATGCTTTCGGTGTCGCCGTTGACCAGGGTGCCATGTGCGAAGGTCAGCGCCGGATCGGGATCGCCGATCGCCTTGCCTCGCGCGTCGGCAACGATCGTCAGCATTCGCGGCGTGATGCTGAACTGGCCGCCGGTGTATTGCACTGTGTAGTTCGAACCCGCCGACAATGTTCCTTGCGTGATCGAATAGTTGCCCGCGTTCTCACCGGTTGTACGGGTCAGATTGCCGCTGAAGATCGCGACAGTGTCGCCGTTGTAGAGCGTGCCATGAGTGAAGGCGAACTGCGGATCGGCGTCGCCGTACACCTTGCTCGCATCCGTGGCTGTGACGACCAGGTTGCGAGGCGTGATCGAGAGATTGTTCGGCGTGTAGGCCAGCGTGTAGTTGCTGCCGGCAGACAAAGTTCCTTGATTGATGGCGTAGGTGCCGACGTTTTCTCCCGTCGTGCGCGCCAGTGCGCCGCTGACCACCGAGGCCGTGTCGCCATTCCTGAAGCCGCTGATCACGTAGCCGAACGTTGGATCGGCGTCGCCATAGATCTTCGAGTACGGATTTGCGGTGACCGTCAGCTGCGCGGGCGTGATGAGCAGATTCGCGCTGTTGATGCTCAGCGTGTAGTTGCCGCCGGCGGAGAGCGTATTGAGCGTGATGGCATACGTTCCCGCATCTTCGCCGGCGGCCCGACCGAGTGCGCCCGAGAATACACTGGCGTTATCCGTGCCTTGCAGGCCGGTGTAGGTGTACGTCAGCGTTGGATCGGCATCGCCATAGACCTTGGATACATTCGCCGCGGTGATGACCAAGGCCGCGGGCGTGATCGACGCCGAGGTGGTGGCGGTCGGGTCGATCCGATAATTGGCCGCGTCCGTGCCCGTGAGCAGAATTCCGGTGACCGTGACAGGCTTGTTGTTGCCGACGTTCTTGTCGGCGAACGCGAAGGAGGCTGATCCGCCGGTCGTGACATTGTCGCCGCTGATGATGCCGCTCAGTGCGCCGATGCTGCCGTTGGCGAGCGTCGTGCCATCGTAAACCTTGTCTGTAGCACTCACCGTCACGGTGAGGTCCTTCGGCGAGATCACGCCAGGCGCGGTCAGCAATGTCACGGCGTAGTTATTGCCGCCGTTGCCATCGCTGAGCACATATCCGGAGTTCACGGTCAGCGTGCGATTGCCGGCGTTCCTGCTGTCGTAGCTTTGTGTCAGCCCGGTCAGCGTGTCGCTGCCTGCGAGCGCGCCGGAGGTGATGGTGGGCGTCAGGCTCGAGTTCGGCGTGCCGTCGTAGACTCGGTTCTGCGTCTGCGCGGAAATGGTGATTGCGCGCGCTGTGATCGTGAGATTGTTCGGCGTGTATGCGAGCGTGTAGTTGCTCCCCGCGGACAGCGACCCTTGATTGATGGCGTAGGTGCCGACGTTTTCTCCCGTCGTGCGTGCCAGAGCGCCGCTGATGACCGATGCAGTGTCGCCATTCTTGAAGCCGCTGACCACATAGCCGAACGTCGGGTCGACATCGCCATAGACTTTCGAGTATGGGTTCGCCGTGACCGTCAACTGCGCCGGCGTGATGAGCAGGTTGGCACTGTTGAATGTCACCGCGTAGTTGCCGCCGGCGGAGAGTGTGTTTTGCGTGATGGCATACGTTCCCACGTTCTCACCCGCGGCACGGCCGAGTGCGCCGGTGAACACCGCGGCGGTGTCGGTTCCTTGCAGGCCGGTGTAGGTGTAGGTCAGCGCCGGATCGGCATCGCCATACACCTTGGATGCATTCGTTGCGGTGATGATCAACGACGCCTGGGTGATCGAGGCCGTGGTGGCGGCCGTCGAATTGACTCGATAGTTGCCGGCATCGACACCCGACAACGTGATGCCACTGACCGTCACCGGCTTGTTGGTGCCGACGTCCTTGTCGGCGAACGCAAAGGACGCGGTTCCGCCGAATGTGACATCGTCGTTGGTGATGATGCCGGTGAGCGCGCTGAGATTGCCGGTCGCCAGCGTCGTGCCATCGTAGACCTTGTCGTTCGCTGTCGCTGTGACAGTGAGGTCCTTCGGCGTGATGACGCCGGCGGCCGTCAGCAACGTCACGGTGTAGTTGTTGCCGCCATTGCCGTCGGCGAGCACATATCCTGGTGTCACCGCCAGTGTGCGATTGCCGGCGTTCTTGCTGTCGAAGCTTTGCGCCAAGCCGGTCAACGCGTCGCCGGTCGCGAGCGTGCCTGCCGTGAGGGTCGGTGTGACGCTCGATGTCGGTGTGCCGTCGTAGACTTTCGTATCGGTTTGCGCGGAGATCGTGATCGCGCGCTGTGAGATGACGAAGGTCGGGGAGCCGGCGAGGGCGGGTGTGGAATAGTTGCCCGCGCTCGCGCCGGTCAATGCGCTCATCGTCGCACCCGTGACCGAGTATGTGCCAGCGTTTTCGCCTGGCGCACGAGCATACGCCGTCAGCGAAGCGCCCACTCGCGAGCTGTCGTCGATGGCGACCGCGCCGTTCCAGGTAACAACAGATCGTTGCACGACGCCGCCCAACGTTACAGAGACGGCCGACGGCAATGGATCTGCATCGCCGTAGACCTTGCTGATGCTCGACAGCGTGGCGGTGAGCGGCGCCTGCGTGATTGTGAGTTGCGGTGAACCTGTGAGCGTGACGGCGTAGTTGCCGGCGGAGCTTCCGCCGAGCGACGCGAGCGTAGCGTTGATAGCGTAGGTGCCGACGTCCTCGCCGACCGCTCGCGACAATGTGGACAGCGTGGTGCTGAGGTTGGCCGTATCATCGACGACCACACTGCCATTCCACGTCGAGACGGTGCGATTGACCGGGGTGATGTTCAGGATGATGCCGGCAAGCGACGGGTCGTCCTGGCCGTACACCTTGGTTTGATTCGGGATGCTCACATTGAGCGGCGCTTGCGTGATCGTCAGCACCGGCGAGCCGGAGAGAGTCGGTCCGGTGTAGTTGCTGGCCGCTGACCCCGACAATGCACTGAACGTCACGCCCGTGACCGCTCGCGTGCCGACGCTTTCGCCGATCTCGCGAGTGAGGCTCGTCAAGGAAACAGAGGTCGCCGCGCGGTCGTCGATGTTTGTGACGTTGCCGTTGAGATCCGTCACAGCGCGGTTGACCGCGCCGCTCATGGTCGGTGTGATGCTGGCGAGCGAGGGATCGTCGGCGCCATACACCTTGGTCTGATTCGGCAGGCTGACGGTGAGCGAGGCCTGCGTGATGGCGAACGGGTGGCTCGAGCCGTCGAACGTCACGGCGTAGTTGTTGCCGGAGTTGCCATCGGCCACGCCCACTGAGCCTTGAGTGAACGCATACGAGCCGACACTCTCTCCGGCCAGCCGTCCGATGCTGCCGCCAAGCGTGTCGCCGCTCACCAGGTTTCCCGTGCTGATCGAATAGGCGCTCGCCGCCGAGGCCGGATCGTCGGTGCCGTAGATCTTCCCTTGTCCGCTCGTGGTGACGATCGTGATGGCACGTTGCGTGATCACACCGGCCGCGCTCGGCACGAACGTCACGGCGTAGTTGTTGCCACCGTTGCCATCCGCGACGCTGCCGGACGCGGTCAGTGTCTTGTTCGTGCCGGCGTTACGATTGTCGAATGTTTGTACCCAGGTGGCCGTTTGTCCGTTGACCAGGTTGCCGCTGGTAAGCAACGGCACGGCGGACGAGGTGGTCGTCCCGTCGTACACTTTCGAATCGGCCTGCGCGGTCACCGTGATGGCGCGTGGATCGACTTGCAATGTCGAGCCGGCCGGAAGATTGGCGCTGTAGCCGGAGCTCGTGTAGCCGATGGCGTCGGTGTCCAATGCATAGGTACCGACGTTTGCCAGCGCGCCGAGGCCCGGCGACACCAGGCTCACCGAGCCGACGCCGACATCGGCGGCAGTATCGGCCACCCACATGCCGCCGAAAGTATTCGTGTACGGCGTGACATCCGCTGACGCCGACGCCACAGTCTCGCCGTAGATCTTCGTGAGCGTCACCGGCGAGGTGCCGAACGCGCTCGGCGCGAAGCGGAACACGTAACGATTGCCGGCGGGAATCGTCGCTGGCGCACGGGTCGAGTAGCTGCCGTTCCACACGGCCTTCTGGCCGCTTACAAGGTTGCCGTAAGTGTTCGCGGCCGGCGTGTTCGAATAAACGATCCAGCGACCGGTGGCCGCGATGGCACTCGCGCCACGGTTGTTGATGAAGTTGCCGGTGTCGCTGGCGACGTAAACGTTCCCGCCACTCAGCACACCGGTCGAGGAGAAAGTCACGTCGCCGGTCGCGCGCGCGAGGATGTCGTTGCCCGTACTGGTCGCCGTGCCAATGATATTGATCGTGCCGCCCGTGCCGGTCGCGATGAAGTTCACCGGATCGGTATAGGTCGCGGTGCCGACGCTGAGCGCCGCCGTGCCGTCGTCACGACCGATGGTGATGGAGCTGAAGCCATCGAGGATGCGTCGCGAGCCGCCGGAGAACAGGGTGGAGGCGAGTAGTGTCGTGCCAGTCGCGCTGTCGCCGACGCCGAGTGTGCCGTTGACGTTATAGGTTCGCATCGTCAGTGCGCCGTTGCCGCCGACGGTGCCGGTGATGCTGAAGGCGGTGGCGGTGAGCGTGATAGCCCCGCCGGCTGTGGAGCTGACCGGATTTTGAATCTGCAGACTGCCGCCGGAGAACAGGTCGGTGCGACCCGTTCCGCTCTGAGTGACGTTGACCAGTCGGGTCGTCGACGTGGGCGAGCCGACGTAGATGTCGCCGCCCGTTGCCGTGAGCGTCGGCGCGACCAGCGAACCAGAGACGGTATTCATCTTGATACCGCCGCCGGCGGTGATCGAGCCGCCGCTTTGCATGGAAATGGTCGATTGAATGTCGGCCAGACCCGTCGTGTTCATCGTCACGTTGTTGCCGTAGTAGCCGAATATCGTGCTTGCACCCGTGGCTCTGGCGTCCACCTTGATGCCGCCCGTGCCGGCGGTGATGCTCACCGGCGTGCTGCCAACTGCGTCGGCCGTGAAAGCGATGGCGGCCTGCGAGCCTTGATAAGCCGTTCCGCCGCCTTCGCCAAAAAGCGTGACGGCACCCGCGCCACCGGTGGTGATGTTGAAGGCACCGGTGCCGAGCGTGAGGATGCCCATGAAGCCGGTGGTTGTATTCGGAGACCGGCCAGTGAGCGAGATGTTGCCGGTGCCGGAGCTGATCGTGGTCGCGGCGGTCGTGTTCAAGCGAAGGATGCCGTTACCGTTGGCGCCGGCAGCCGTGCCGACAAAAGAGATATTGCCGGCACCAGTGGCGACGGCATTGAACTGCGCCTCGATGTTGATGCCGCCGTATGTGCCGAGCGCCGTACCCGTGACGGAGATGTTGCCGTCCGCTGTCTGCACGCGAGTGGTGGGGGCGAAGCGCACGCCGGGGTTGTTGCTGGATTGGCCGACGAGCGTGATGGTGCCCGTGCCGGCGGTGATGAGCTGCGAGCTGTCGAGCAGCGTCACGCCATACTGGGTGCTGGAACGACCCTGGATCGTGATGTTGCCGCCGCCGGCATCGAGCGTGCCGCTGGTCGGCGTCTGATAGCCATCGACGGTGCCGCCCGCCGCATAACCATCGCCGGTCGCGCTGCCGCCGCCGATGGTGATGTTTCCTCCGCGCGTCGTGATGTTGCCGGATCTCACATAGCCGAGCGCGGCATCCGTCGTACGCGAGGTCATTGTGACATCGAGCGCCCCTGTGCCGACGGCGGCGCTGATTGCACCGGTGGTGTTCACGGTGCCGGTGGAGCGCAACACTACATTCGAGGGGCCGGTACCGCTCCGAGTGATGCTGCCGGCGCTGGTGATGTTGCCTTGACCGTCGACCAGAATGTTTCCAGAGCCGGTCTCGGTGATGGATCTGAAATTGATCAGGCCGGCGATGGTGGTCTTGATCGTCGTGCCGCCCCGGGACGTGACGTTGCCGACTCCATCCAACGCATATTCGCCGATGATTTCCACCGGCCCGGTCGCGGTGTAGCTCGTCACGCTGGAGTCGGCGGTGTACAAACTGTAGTCGGGTGTACCGACGGCGGTCGTCGTGATCGAGATGCCGCCGCTGCCGCCGGTGATCGCCACCGGTGACGGTGTGCCCGGAACACCGAACGCGATCGTCGCTTTGACACCGCCGTTCGAGACCGCGCCGCCTTGGCCGATCAACGAGACCTTGCCGGTGCCGCCGGTGCTGATCGTCGTGGTGCCGGTGCCTTGCAGGAGGATGCCTTGAAAGCTGGTCCCTGCCGTGGTGGCGCGGCCGATGATGCTGATATTGCCGCTCGTCGACGTAATGTTCGTGGCAACGCTGTCGTTGCGTGAGAAGCCGACGTTGGTGCTGTCGCCCTGGCCGTCGAACGTGATGTTGCCGGTGGTCGTCGTGACAGTGGCGCCACCCATGCGAATCGCCGCCGCCGCGGGGGCGCTGACCTTGCGCCCCTTCACTGTGATGTTGCCGGCTTCGGCGGTCAGTTTATTGCCGGTGTAGAGATAGATGGCGTCGCTGCTGTTGGCGGTGACGGTGCCATCCAGATCGATGTTGCCCGTGCCCGACGTGCGTAACTCCACGGAGGTGCCCAGAACGATGGCGTTGACCAAGCTGCCGCCATTCAGAGCGCCCCGCATCAGAATATTGCCGCCGCCGGCGTTGACGAGCGACGAGCCCTGCACCGAAATCTGACCTGCCGCGCCAGCGCCGCCGACATCGCCGACCAATGTGACATCACCGCCGTTGGTGTTGGTGTTGCCGATGACGATGGTGCCGCTGGTCGCACTGCCAAGGTAACGTGAGTTGAGCAGCACGTCGATCTCGCCGGCACCCGCGTTCGTCACGACACTGCTGCTGGTGTACATGTTGATACTGCCATCGGCCCGGTAGGTCAGCGTGGCAGCGCCGGCGCCGCTCTTGGTCACCGTGCCGTACATGGTGATGCTGCCCGACGTCGTGGCGTTGACGGTGCCGGCGCCGATCTTGTTGATCGCGCCCAGCGACAGCGGGTTGACGGTTTCGTTTTCGATTCGGATGTTGCCGTTGGCCGTGATGGTGGGCGTCATGATCTGACGGTCGCCGGTCACGGTGACATCGCCGGTCGAGCTGAAGAGGCCGACGGTGTTGCTGCTATAGATGCTGACTGCCGAGGCCGAGGTCGTCTGACCTCTAACCGTCGTGCCGCCAGTACCGCTGCTCAAGGTGACGACAGGGAAGTTCGTGCCGTCCCAGAAAGAGATCGCCGCCTGAGTCGAGCTCTGCGCGACCGCGCCGCCTTGACCGTACAAAGACACACTGCCCGCGCCGGTGGTCGTCACATTGAACGCGCCGGTGCCCAGGAGCTGCACGCCTTGATATCCCAACGTCGCCGCCGAAGTACCGCTGATGCTGACGTTGCCGCCCGTGGAAGTAATGTTCGTTGCGCCCGAAGTGATGTCTCTGAGAAAGCCGCGTGCCGCGCCGGTCGATACGGCGGTCAACGTGATGTTGCCGGTCGTGGAGGAGATGGTGCCGTCGTAGAGACGAATGCCGCTGAAGTTGGTGCTCGCCGTGTTGGTGGTGCTGCCCGTCACCAGGATATTTCCTGCGGCGGCGGTGATCTTGCTGCCGGAGTTCAGGTTGACGGCGTAACCACTGGCGCCGCCCGCGACGGTGCCGGAGATACCATCGAGCGTGATGTTGCCCGTGCCGGAGGTGCGAACTTCCGCGTTGGCCGCGATGCTGATCCCGTTGCCGAGCGAGCCGGACGAGCTGCCCTTCGCAACAATGTTTCCACCGCCGGCGTCGATCAGTGCGCCGCCGTAGAACAGGATGCCGTGCGTCGAGCCGATCGCGTAATCGTTGCCGCTCGAGCCGCCCACGAGTGTGATGTTGCCGCCATTCGTGGTGCTGGGGCCGAGATAGATGTTGCCGACCGAACCATCGGTGAAGCGGCTGTTGATGAGGACGTTCAAACGGCCGCCCGTTGGACCGGTCACGAAGCTCGAGCTGCTGTTGACGATCACGTCGGTGATGGCTTTGAAGGTCGCCGTGGCATCGCCGCCGCCGGTCTTGGTGACGGTGCCGACGGTCAAGTTGCCGGAATCGGAGGTGACGGCGACCGTGCCCGCGCCGTTCTTGGTGATGGTGCCGGTTTCGACGTGACCGGCGACGGTATCGACCAGGATGTTGCCGCTGGCCGAGAGGTTGGGGACGACGTACATGTCGCGATTGCCGGTCACCGTGACATCGCCGGCGGAGTTGAACCCGCCAGTGGCGTTGGCATAGAGGCTCCTGCCACCCGCCGCTTGCGTGGTGCCAGTGACAGTCGTGCCGCCGGTGCCGCTCGTCAGTGTGACGGGGGTGTAGACCGAGCCATCGTAGAATCCAATGGCCGCCTGATAGGCAAGTCCACTGCTGCCCGCGCCTTCGCCAGTCAACGTGATGGCGCCTGCGCCGCCGGTCGTCATATTCACCGCACCGGCGCCGCCGAAGAACAAGCCGAAGCTGGCTGCGGCTGGCGAGCGACCGATGAGCGAGATGTTGCCGCTCGTGGAGGTGAACGTGGTGACGGTCGCGACCGAGGTTCGAGTGACCGGGGCGCCGGTGCCGGTGGATGTTCCAGTGAAAGTGATGTTGCCGCTGCCGCTGGTGAATGTGCCGCCGCGGAAACGGATGCTCGCCGAGTTGACAGAGGTGCCCGTGACATTGATGTTGCCGGCATCCGAAGTCAGCTTGGCGCCTTCTTCGAAATTGATGGCGACCTGGCTTCCCAACCCGGTCCCGAACAGATCGATGTTGCCGGCGCCGCTGGTTTTCACTTCCGAGCTGGCATCGATATAGATCGATGGCACGGAGGAACCGCCGTTGCCGTTCAGCCAGACATTGCCGCCGCCGGCATCGATGGTGCGGCTGGCGATGAGATAGACCTCGCTCGCGTAGCCGTCAGCGGCACTGCCGCCGCCCAGCCGGACATCTCCGCCGCGGGATGTGATATTGCCTACGTTGACGTAACCCGTGCCATCGGCGTAGCGGCTCTTCATCGTGACCGTGAGCGGGGCGGTCGCGGCCGCCGCGCTGATCGGGACTGACACATTCACGTTCGCGTTCGAACGGATCAGCAGATTCGATGGGCCCGCGCCGGTGCGGGAGATGGCATTGCCAGTGGTCGTGCTGAGGGCATCGCCGATGGCGAACACTTCGATGTCGCCCGAGCCGGTCTCGGTGATGGAATTGAAATTCACCGCGCCCGAAAGCGTGTTCTGGATCCGTGTGCCCCCTTGCGAAGTGACATTGCCGACGTTGGTCAGTGCGCGATCGCCGGTGATGTCGACGCGTCCGGTCGCAATGTAGGTCGATGTGTTGTCGGCGTAGAGGGCGTAGTCGGGTGTGCCGACACCGGTCGCGGTGACGCTGATGCCGCCGCTGCCGGCAGCGATCTGTACGGGCGTGATCACTCCAGCTTGCGACTTGAAAATGATCGGAGCCTTGATGGCGAGGGCGGAGGGCGCGACCGCGCCGCCTTCGCCAATCAACGTGGTTTTTCCGGTGCCGCCGGTGGACACCTTGAACAGGCCCGTGCTCTCGGTCGCGATGCCGGCGTAGCCCGTCGTGCCGGCGCGGCCGGTGAGCGAAATGTCGCCGCTGACGGAAGTGATATTGGTTGCGCTGGTCGTGGCGGCTCGATAGAAGCCGCCGGCCACGCCAGTGGCTGTGGCGTTGATCGAGATATTGCCCGTCGTGGTCGAAATGGTGCTGTCGAGTAGATAGAACGCGTTGCCATCGGTCGCGTTGGTGTACGTCGCGTTGACGGTGATGTTGCCCGCGGCTGCGGTGAGTTTCGTGTTGGCCGCGAACTTGATGGCGGTGCTGCTGCTGGCGTTGTTGGTGGCCAGCAGGTCGATATTGCCGGTCCCGGAGGTGCGCAGTTCAGAGCCGGCGAAATTGAAGTTGATGGCATTGCCGCTACTACCACCACCGGTGGCGCGCACGAGAATGTTGCCACCGCCCGCATCGATGAGTATGGTGCCCGCGGCCACGATGGCATTGCCGCCAGCTGCGGCGACGGCGTTGCCAGTGCCGCCGGCACCGCCGACGAGCAAAACGTTGCCGCCGTTCGTGGAGATCGAGCCGGGGCGAATGAATCCCGTGGCACCGTCCGTGTATCGGCTGTTGAGCGTGAGATCCAGTTTGCCAGCGGTAGGACCGGTGATGACGCTGCCGCCGCTCGCGAAATCGATGTTGCCACCGGCTCGCAGCAACATCGTCGCGTCGCCCGCGGCGGCCTTGGTGATCACGCCCTGAACGAACAGATTCGTGGCGGCGGTTACGGTGGCGGTGCCGGCGCCATTCTTGGTGATGGCTGCCGTGATGATCGAGCCGAGCGTCGAGGTTACTGTGATGTTGCCGCCCGCGGTCACGGCGGGAAGTCCGGAGATGTCCCGATCGCCGGTCACCGTGACATCGCCCGTCGAAATGAAACTGCTGGTGTAGTTGGAGAGGATGCTCTTGGCGTTCGCGCCCAGCGTGGTCGCGGTGACGATGGTGCCGCCGGTGCCGCTCGTCAGTGTGACGGGCGCGTTGTTCGTACCGTCGGTGAATGCGATGGCCCCTTGATAGAGCGACGCGTTGGTGCCCGAGCCTTCACCGATCATCGTGACACTGCCGGTGCCGCCGGTGGTCGCGGTCAGCGCGCCGGTGCCCGCGACCAACACGCCGGCGACGGCAGCGGCGGGTGAGCGGCCCGTGAGACTGATGTTGCCGCTGGTCGAGGTGATCGTCGTGGCCAGCGTGCTGCTGCTACGTTGCAGACCGTTGCTCGTGCCGCCGCCGGTGCCGGTGATAGTGATATTGCCACTGCCGCTGGTGTAGGTGCCGTTGGTGAGAACGACGCCGATCCAGCCGGGCGAGGTACCGGTGACGGTGATGTTGCCGGCATCCGACGTGAGTTTGGAGCCCGTGTCCAGATACACACCGGTGCCCGAGCCGCTGGCGATGATGCCCGAGACATCGATGTTGCCCGCGCCGCTGGTCTTCAGCTCGGCGTTCGGATAGATCAGAACCGCATAGGAGTTGCCGAGGCCGTTGCCTCGCACGGAAATGTTTCCTCCGCCGGCATCGACGACGGCTGCGTTGTTGATGTTGACTCGATTGGCCACACCGCCTGCAGTGCTGCCGCCACCCAATGAGATATCGCCGCCGCGCGTCGTCATGGAGCCGACGTTGACGTTTCCGGTGCCGTCCGTGGCACGGGCCGTTACTGTGACATTCAATGCGCCGGTCCCGGCGGCCGCCGTGATCGGGTTCGCCATGTTCACGTTCGTGTTGGAACGTAACAGCACATTCGAGGGCCCCGCGCCGCTGCGCGTGATCGACCCGCTCATGCTGATGACATCGGCGATGCCGGTCACGCTGATGTCGGCCGAGCCGGTTTCGGTGATGGAGTTGAACTGGACCACGCCGGAGAGCGTGTTCTTGATCGTCACCGCGCCGCCGGCAGTGACGTTGCCGACGTTGTTGAGTGCGCGATCCCCAGTGATATCCACTGTTCCGGTGGACACGTAAGCGGAAGTGTTGTCGGCGTACAAGGCGTAGTCGGGCGTGCCGACGCCGGTCGCAGTGACGCCGATACCGCCGGTACCGCTGGTGATCGTCACTGGCGTGACCGTTCCACCGGAGCTCTTGAAGACGATCGGCGCCTTGATGCCTGGCGTGCCGGCGACCGCGCCGCCTTCGCCAGTCAGCGTGACTCTGCCGGCGCCGCCTGTGGTTACGTTGACCGCACCGGTGCCAGTCGTGACGATGCCTTGATAACCCGTGCTCGCGGCGCGACCGGTGATTGCGATGTCGCCGCTGGTGGAAGTGATGGTCGTGGTCGCTGCAGTGATACCTCCGGCGACGCCAGCCGCGGTGCCGGTGATCGAGATGCCGCCAGTCGTGGTCGTGATCGTTGCGCCGGAGAGGCTCACGGCGTAGCCGTCGGTCGCAGCCGTGGTCGCGCCGGTAATTGTGATGTTACCCGCAGCGGCCGTGAGCTTCGGAGTATTGGTCAGGAGAACTCCGTAGCTGGTGCCGGCGTTGGTGGTGCCGTCGAGGGTGATGTTTCCAGTGCCGGAGGTGCGCACCTCGACATTGCTGTAAACGGTGTTGATGCCTGCGTAACTGGCGGTCGCGGCCCCTTTGATGAGAATGTTGCCGCCACCGGCGTCGATGAGGTTGTTGTTGGCCGAGAAGAAGACGCTGTGCCCGTTGGAGTTGATGGCATAGCCGTTGCCACTGGAGCCGCCGACGACGATCACGTCGCCGCCGTTAGTGCTGATGTTGCCGAGGCGGACATAGCCGGCCACGTAGTCCTGATAGCGGCTGTTGATCGTGACATCCAGCTGGCCCGCGGTCGGGCCGGTGACGATGCTGCCACCGCCCGAGAAATCGATGTTGGTGCCGGCCCGCGCCAGCAAGGTCGCGTCGGCGACACCGGTTTTGGTGATCGCACCGTTGATGTACAGGATCGTGCCGCCGGTGAGAGTGATGGTGCCGGCGCCGTCCTTGGTGATGGCCGGCGTGTAGAGCCCATTGGTCGGCCCCGACGTCATGGTGACGTTGCCATTCGCTGTAACGCTCGATGCCGTGCCATAGATCACGCCGGCGGTCGTCGCCACGACGACATTGCCGCCCGCGTTGACATTGGGCAGCGTGCTCATGTCGTAGTTGCCGTTGATGGTCACATCGCCGGTCGAATTGAAATTGCTGGTGTTGTTGATAGTGAGGCTTCTGGCATTGGTGCTGCCGGTGCCGGTCACGAGGGTGCCGCCGGTGCCGCTGCTCAGCGTGACGGGGGCGTACACGGTGCCGTTGTACGTCGAGATTGCCGACTGCTGCCCGAGGTACGACGCCGAGCCGCCTTGACCGGTGAGAGTGACACTGCCGGCACCATTGGTCGTGATACTCACCGCGCCGACATCGACGAACTGAATCCCTTGATAGCCGGTCCCCGCGGTCGCCCGGCCGGTGAGAGAAATGTTTCCTCCGCCGGTGGAAACGAACGTCGTGGCATTGGTCGGGGAGCTTTCGCGAACCAGGCCCACACCTGCAGCGGTCGCGGTGCCGGTGAAGTTGATGCTGCCGGTGCCGGTCGTGAATGTGCCGTAAGTCCAGCCGATGCCGGCGGCGCTGCCGGCAGTGCTGCTGGCGGAGTTGCCGGTGACGGTGATGTTGCCGGCGTCCGTCGTGAGTTTGTTATTGGCCGTCATGAACACGCCGTGCGTGCCGCCCGCGGCCGCGACACCGTCGAGCGTGATGTTGCCGGTGCCGCTGGTTCTCAATTCCGCACCGCTCGAGAACTCGATGCCGTTGCCCGTGTTGGCTCTGCCGCGCAAAGTGATGTCGCCGCCGCCGGCGTCGAGCACAGAGGCAGCCATGATGTTGATGCCACGGCCGCTGCCGACGGCGTAACCATCGCCAGTCGCGCTGCCACCGCCGATGGTGATGTTGCCGCCTCGCGTAGTGATTGCGGCCGCTACGTCGATGTTGCCCGTCGCTCCGTCGGTCTGACGTGCGTTCAGTACGACATCGAGGGGGCTCGACGCGGAACTCGATGTGATGGCGGCGGAGACGCCGATGTAGGCGTGTGCATTCAACCGCAGTGTGGAGCGGGCGCCGCTCGACTTCGTGATCGGGCTCAAGACGCTGATGGAACCGGGATTGCCACCCGGGCTCGTCGTGGTGATCGTCACGTTCGTGCCGAGGTTCAGCGCCGCGTTGATGTCGGTGTTGAGCACGTTGGCGCTGCCGCCCGTGGCAGTGAAGACGGTTGGATCGCCGCCGGAGAAGCTGCCACCACTGGTGCTGGTGGTGATGTTGATGTCGGCGGGATCGAGCAACCATTCGCCGTTGATGCCGAGCGGGGACCGGGCATCGACCAGGCCGTTGACTTGCAGGTTGACCGCGCTCGAAGTTTCCACGCGACCTCCATCGCCGGCGAGATCCCCAGCTCGCACGGCGATGTTGCCCTTGAAGTTGGTGTACTCATCCGACCACAACACGACCGTGCCACCGTTGCCTTGCTCGGTGGCGCTCGCATCGATGGTCGCGGTGGAATCCATGACGACGGCATCAGCGTTGTATTCCGGACCGCGGCCTTGCCAGTTGCCGCCGATGAGCACGGTGCCACCGCCTGCGGGACCGGACGCGTTGATTGTCGTGTTGGTCACGACCGCGACATTCTTACCAAGTGCGGTGACGTTGCCGGCAGTGTCGCCGCTCGCGGTGCCGGAGGTATCGATCGTGCCGCCGACGTAAGTGGTGCCGCCCGCGCCTGAGCTCAGCAACACGCGACCGTTGCGAGTCTCGACGGTGCGGGCTTGCAACACGCCTTCGGTGTTGATGATGGTGTCGAGAATCGCATCGGCCGTGCCCGCTTGCAGCGAGATCTCGCCGCCATCCGCGGCGATGGAGCCTGAGTGGTCGATGCGGCCATTGATGACGCCGCGGTTCACCTGTGCAGTCACGAGCCCATTGGAGAGCAGGCTGACCGTGACACTTTCGCCGGCGGCCAGCGTGGTGTTGCCGCCGGGCGTGGCAATGTTTCCTGTGTTGCTGATCGAGGGGCCGATCAGCACGACGCTGCCGGCAGTGATGTCGCCGGAGTTCGCGACGCCGTTGCGCGCGCCGTTGTTCAGTTCGAACCGATAGTTGGCTGCTTCAAAATCGCTGTCGCGAATGTCGAGCGTCGAGGCGACGAGTCCGCCGACGTTCACCTGCGCGCTCTGACCGAACACGATCCCGTTCGGATTGACTAGGAAGACTTTGCCGTTCGCGTCCAGCGCCCCGAAGATGCTCGATGCGCTGTTACCGACGACCCGGTTGAGCGCGACGCTGTCGGTGCCGGGCTGCACGAACTGCACGCGCTGGCCGGCGCCGATGTTGAATGTTTCCCACTGCGTGTTGAGCTTCGCGGTGCTCTGCGTGATCGTCAGCTGATTCGCCTGCTCCTGAAAGCTCGCGGCTCCGCTGATGACGTTGGCGCCGGTGGGCAGCTCGGCCCACGCGGCGGTACCCAATGCCAGTTTGATGGCCAACGAGAGGGCGCTGGCAGCATGCAGCCGAGCGACGCCCGTCGAATGTTTCTTTCTCCGGGAAGCCGCGTCGTCTCGAATGGCCGCACGCATATGAATCTCGTCCGCTGTGAGTAAACCGGGTTATCCGATCAGAACCTCCAGCTGAAGCGTGCCGAGACCCCGTGGTCCGAGACGTCGCTGCCGAGCTGACCTGAATAGAAGATGCCGGCGGAGGCGTCGGTGCCGAAGCTTGCATCGAGTCCGACGTCGACCGCTGCGGAGTCCTTCGCCATCGGCACGCCGCCGACCTTGAACGGAGTCGTTGCGCCGAATGAGTTTGTGATCTCCGGCGGGTCGTCGCTGAAGACGTGTCGCCACGCGACCGAGGCGCTGGCCGTGATGGCGCGCTTCGCCTGCTCGTTCGACCACAATTGAGTTGAGCCGCGGGCGCCGGCGGAAGAGTAGGTGATATCGAAGTCCGAGCCGCGAACGGTCAGCGCCGCGGGGCCGCCATGTTCGGTGAAGCCGTCCATGTCCGCTTTCGCGTAGGTGAAGCCGATGAATGGTTCGAGCGAGAATCGTCCCAGTTGTGCGCGATAGTCGGCTTCGGCGAATGCCTGGAGCACATTGCCGTCATAGTCGGCGTTCAGGCGATCGGCGAAATCGCCGAAACTCACATTGCGATGGGATTCGATCTTGGCATTGGAGTAGGTCACACCGCCGCGCAGACCGATGGCATCCAGCTGGGTGCCGCCGTAGATGCCGAAGTGGTAGCTCTCGTTGCGGGCACTCGAACGCAGTTGATCGTCCATGTCGGAGGTGGTGAAGCCCGCCAGCACGCCGAGCTGTGCCGAGCCGAAGCGACGATCCAGGCCGAACAGGATGCCGGAGAGATCGCGGTCGACTTTGGACGCGTTGTCGTCACCATCCTCGAACGATCCCCACGAGCCCACCGCGACGGCGTGCGCCCAGATGCCGCCTTCGCTGTCGTCCTGATAGGCGAGAGCGGCGCCGCTGTCGGTGACCGGTCCACCCAACGCAGCTCGCGTGCGTTCGTTCGCAAGATTGCGAACGATGCGGCTGTCTTCGAGCGCCACCGTTCGTAATGAGGCGTGCAGCGCGCCGGAGAGTTGGTCGAAGGCGTTACGCGCGACGGACTCTTCCAGTTCGACGACGCCGTCATAGAGCGCGTTGCCGGCGCCGAGGCTTTCCACAGCGGTTGCGGTGTTGAATTGGTTGGGCGTGCCGGAGATGTCGCCGAACTCGACGCCGTTACGGTTCAGGATCATCGTCACGTCATTGGCGCCGTATTCGAGTACGGGCGTGAGGAAGGCGAAGTTGGCGTCGAGCAGATCGAAGCCGTCGCCGGAGACGCCGCCGTTCGCAGTGATGATGGTGTAGCGGGTGTAAGGCGTATAGTCGCCGGCCGCAGCCAACACGCGCAGCGTGCCGCCTTCGACCAGGGCGCGTCCTTGCGCCGTGATCTGATCGGATTGGCCGGCGGTGTTCACTTCCAGTTCGTACACCGAACCGGCCTGGAATGTGACATCGCCGCTGACATGCAACGTGCCAATGGAATTGCCCGGCGCCGCGGTGCCGCCGTCTTCGACGATGAGATTGCCCACGGTGCCCGTGCCTTGCAGGCGCCCGCTCGTCAGTGTGCGCACCGTGCCGCCCAGGCTGCCATTCACCGCGAGCACGCCGTGTTCGATCCAGGTCTCTCCAGTGAAGCCGCTGCTGTCGCCACTCAAGCTCAGCATACCCGTGCCGCTCTGGCGCAGCGTGCCGCTGCCGCCGATCAAGCCGGCGAAAGTCACATCGTTGACGCGATTGAAGACGACCGTGCCGTCGGCGGTGAGATTGCCCGCGATGGACCCGGTGGTGCCACCGTCGCCGAGTTGCAGCGTGCTGTCGGCCTGCACGGTCGTGCTGCCGGTGTAGGTGTTGTCGCCGGTCAGCACGAGCGTGCCGGTTCCGGTTTGCACCAGCGAGCCGGTGCCCGAGATGATTCCGCTCAACGTGCTGTGACCGGTGCCGCCGGTGGTGAGCGTGGCGCTACCGAGACTCACATTGCCGGCGCCGCTCAGACCGCCGATGGTTTGATTGAAATCGTTCAGATCGAAGATCGCGCTCGCACCTACGTTGACGGCAGAGGAGGGCGAGAGCGCGTTCTCGATACCCGCTTGCAATGTTCCGGAACCGATGTCGGTCGTGCCCGTGTAAGTCTGCGGTGTGTCGACGGTGAGCGTGTTGTTGCCCAGTTTCACGAAACCGCCGGGACCTGAGATCGTGCCACCGACCACATCGCTCAGATTCAGATCGGTGTCGCGATCGATGGCGACGATGCCGTTGTTCACGATGTCGCCGGCGATCGAGCCGGACATGCCGTTGCCGATCTGCAAGGTGCCGCCGGTGACCGTGGTGCCGCCGCTGTAGGTGTTGTCGCCGGCGAGGATGAGCGTGCCGCCGCCGGTCTTCTCGATGCCGCCGCTGCCGGAGATGACGCCGGCCTGCGTGGCCGTGCCCTGATCGACGCTGACGCCGGTGTCCGCTTCGACACGGACATTGTTGGAAGCGTTCGTTCCTTCGCTCAGACCGATGGACGCACCCGGCGCGCTGACCACGAGGGTGCCGGTGCCGAGCGCGTCGCTCGAACCCACCGTGATGTTGCCGCCGCCTTCGGAGCGCGCCTCGCCGGTGAAATTGGGACTCGAACCGCTCAGGATCAATTCGCCGGTGCCGACTTTCACCAGATCGCCGCTGCCACTCAGGCTGCCGGAGAAACTCGAACTCTCATTGTTGCCGCCGGTAGTGAGCGTCGCCGTGCCGAGATCGACGGAGCCTGCGCCGGAGAGCGAGCCGATGGTTTGCGGCAGATCGTTCAAGTCGAACGTCGCGCCACCGGCGACGACCACCGAGGTTTGCGGGGAGAGCGCATTGGCGACGCCGGCTTGCAAGGTACCGCTCGAGATGGTCGTCGGGCCGGTATAGGTTTGTTGTGTATCGATGGTGAGCGTGCCGCTGCCTTGCTGTGTCAGCCCGCCCGTGCCGGTCATCGAGCCGGCGATGACATCGCTCAGATTCACATTGTCACTGCGATCGACCGCGACCGTGCCTTCGTTGGCCACGGGGCCGACGATGGAGCCGGTGGTCGTACCGTTGCCGAGTTGCAGCGTGGCGCCGCTCGCGATGTTGGTGCCGCCGGTATAGGTGTTCTCGGCCGTCAGCACCAGCGTGCCGGTGCCGACTACGCCGACGCTGCCGTTGCCGGTGATCAGGCCCTCGATCACGACGGGGTTGGAACGATTGATGGCGAGCGCTGAATCCGCAGCGACCAGCTGGATGGGACCGACGATCGAACCGGTCTCGCCGCCATCGCCGAGCTGCAACGACCCCTGCTGGATCGTGGTGCCGCCGGTGTAGGTATTCGTGCCCGTCAGCGTGAGCGTGCCGGTGCCGTTGAAGACCAGACCGCCCGTGCCCGCGATCGTGCCGGCGTAGGTCGTATCGGTGTTGTCACCGCCGGTGGTGAGCACCGCGTTGCCGAGATCGACGGTGCCGGAGCCGGAGAGCGAGCCGATGATCTGTGCGAAATCGTTGAGATCGAAGGTGCCGTGTGGACCGACCGTCACGGCGGTGTTCGGCGACAGCGCATTCGCGAGGCCCGCTTGCAACGTGCCGGTCTCGATGTTCGTGGGGCCTGTATATGTTTGCTGTGTGTCGACGACCAGCGTGCCGTCGCCTCGATAAGTGAGACCGCCTGCGCCACTGATCGTGCCGCCGACGATTGTGCTGAGCGCGACGTCGCCGGTGCGAGCGATGGCAATGGTGCCACCGGAGTTGGTGACGTTGCCGGCCAGCGAGCCAGTCGTGCCGCCGTCGCCCAACTGCAGTGTGCCGCTCGAAATATTCGTGGTGCCGCTGTAGGTGTTGGTCCCGGTCAGCGTGAACGTACCGGTGCCGGCGACCGTGACATCGCCAGTGCCGGAGATCACGCCTGAGAACGTCGAGTCGGTGTTGTTGCCGCCCGTGGTGAGCGTGGCGCTGCCCAAGGTGACGTTGCCGGCACCGGACAACGAGCCGATGGTTTGCGCATAGTTGCCCAGATTGAGCGTCGTGCCGGAGGCCATGATCACATCGGTGCCGCTCGGCAGCGCATTGGCGATGGAGGTCTGCACCGAGCCATGGTTGATGATCGTGTCGCCGGTGTAGGTATTGGCTCTTGCGAGCGTCAGCGAGCCGGTCCCGTTCTGCTCCACGCTGCCGGAGCCGGAGATGACCGACGACTGGACCAGCGAATTGGAGCGGTTGTAGGCCAGGCGTGAGTTGTTGGTGATCGCGCCGCCGATGGAACCGGTCGTGCCGCCATCGCCGATCTGCAACGTGCCTTCGGCGATGGTGGTGGGTGAGGTCGAGATGTCGGTGGCGATGATCAACGTGCCGAGGTCGGTCTTGGTCCAGCTGTTGGATCCGCCCCAGCCCATGCGCAGGGTCGCGACGTAGTTGGCGCCGGCATCCGTGCCGTCTCCCACGCGGATGATTCTGGAGCCGGAGGACGCCAGCGTGAGTGTCGTCCCGCCGGTGATCTGATAACCGTCGACCGCGAACTGCAAGCCGCCGACCGTCTGCGCGCTGCTGAGGTTGACGATGCCCGGCGCGCCTTGGAACACAGCGAAACCGTTCGCTTGCCAGCCCGAGTTCAACGTACCGTCGGCGGTGGTCCAGTTGTCGTTGGTGGGCGACCACGTGCCGCCGCCGCCGCCGATCGTGCCGTCGTTGATGGCGCCGGGGCCGTCCCAGAACGTCACCGGCAGATTGCCGCTGTTCACCAGGTTCACCTGGTTGGCGACGGAGGTTTGTATGAAGCCGGTCGCGCCCGTGGGCATCGTGCCCAGGTTGATCACATTGTTGGTGAGCGTGCCGGTGTAGTTGATCAGGCGATAGACGCCGACGCCGAACGTACCGCCGGTCGGCACGTTCACGTTCAACGTGCCATCGAGAGTGAGATTGCCGTTCACCACGAGCAGATCGTTGAGCGCGCCGCCGGGCGTTCCCGCTGCGCCGAGATCCATGGACAGCTTCGCGGTGCTGAGCATGGAGAGATTGCCGGTCGTGAACGTGCCGACAGCGCCGTCGCGGCCCGGCGCGAGAGTGCCGCCCAACGAAGTGGCGTTGATCGAGCCGGTGCCCGAGAGCGTTCCGGTGGTGGCGATGCTGGTCGTGGCGGCCAGGCCGCTGAGATTGCCGTTGACGACCAGTTCGCCCGTGTTGACGGCGGTGGCCATGGCGTAGGAGCCGGTGCCGGAGAGAATGAGCGTGCCGTTGCCGGTCTTGGTCAAGCCGCCGGTGCCGATCAAGTCGGACTGAATGGTCGCGGTTGCACCGGTCGCGACGTTGACGGCGCCGGCGGAGCTTGTGCCGCTGACGGTGCGCTCGACCACGGTGAGTGGGCCGCCGCCGATGACGTAACCGTCGGAGCGGAAATCGAGGTTGTTCGTCGTTACCGCGCCTTGACTGGTATCGATCGTCACTGTGCCCGCGGGACCGTCGAATGCGGTGATGATGGTGGTGGCGGCGCCGGCCACCGCCGATATGTATCCCGCATTGAGCCCGCCCGCGCCGTCCGACCAGTTGTCGTTGCCCGCCCAGGCCTGCCACACGCCGGTGCCGCCGTTGACGATGCCGTTGTGACGAGCATCCGTTGCGTCCCACAATTGAGTCGTGCGAGTGCCGATGTTGACCAGGTTGACTTGCCCGGGGGTCGAGGTCTGCACGTAGTACGTGCTGGTCGGCGCGGTGCCGACGACCAGGCCGTTGTTGGTCAACGAGCCGGTGTATTCGAACACCCGATACACGCCGAGACCGAATGTTCCATTGCGAGTGACGTTGATCGTGCCGTCGAGCGTGAGATTGCCGTTTACGTGCACCAGATCGTTGAATGTGCCGCCCGCGACGCCGCTGCCGGTGACATGGCCCTCGCCGAAGTGATAATTGAGCACGGCGTTCGGTGCGAGCGTCAGCGCGCCGGTCGTCAGCGTGCCGGCGACGCCCGTGAGGCCGGCTGCAATGATGCCGCCATCGCTCACATTCACCGCTGCGGCGGTCGTGCCGGTGCCGCCCAGAATCGCTGCCGATGCGACGGTGATTGCGCCGGTCGCGCCGCTTTGATCGCCATTGAGAAGCAGCCGTCCATTGTTGACCTGCGTGCCGCCGGTGTAGGTATTCGCGCCGCTGAATGTGAGCTCGCCGGTGCCGACCTTGGTGACCCGGCCGGCGCCGGTGATCACGCCGGCGTAGGAAACATTGTCGGAGCGATTGAACGCAAGTGTCGCGCCGGAATCGACGGTGACCCCGCCCGAGATGGAGCCGTTGGCCGTGCCGTCGCCGATCTGCAGGGTACCGGCGGCAACGCGGGTGTTTCCTGTGTATGTGCTCGAGCCGGTCAGGGTCGTGACACCGGTGCCGTCCTGAATCACATTGCCGGCGCCGGAGATGGCGCCTCCGAAGGTCATCGCGGTGGCCTGCGAGAACGCCAGCGTGCCCGCGTTGCTCACATTGCCGATGATGGAACCGGCCGTCGAGCTGTTGCCGAGTTGCAGTCGGCCGCTCTCGATGGTCGTGCCGCCGACGTAGGTGTTGGTGCCGGTCAGGATGGTCGTGCCGGTGCCGCGTTGAACGACAGCACCGTTGCCGGAGATCACGTTTGCATACGTCGACGTTCCAGCGCCGCCGAATGCCAACGTCGCGTTGTTCGCGATGTCTCCGACAACAGTGCCCTCCACGGTGGTATCGCCGAGCTGCAATGTACCGCTGGAGACAGTTGTACCGCCGGTGTATGTATTCGCGCCGGCGAGCACCAATGTTCCCAAATCCGTTTTGTTGATGCCGCCCGTACCGGTGAGCGGCGTATATAACGTTGCACGATAGGAGGCTCCGCCGGCCGTGCCGTCGCCGACACGCACGGTGTTCATTCCTGCGACGAGTGTCAGCGCGCCGCCGGTCAACGAATAGCCGTCGGTGGCGAACTGCAGGCCGGTTACATTGATCGGACCGCCGGTCGTATCCACCGTGAGCGCGCTGCCAGCCGATTGAAACACCGCGAATGCGTTGTCGGTCCACGCCAGCGTCGGCGTGCCGGTCTGATCGCTCCAGTTGAGATTGCCGGTGGCGCCTTGCCAGACCTGCGTGCCGCCGGTCTTCCAGTAGGCGAGGGCGTTGCCTTGGGTCGTGACCAGGTTCACCTGGTTCGCGACCGATGTTTGTATCGTGCTCGTCGTGCCGGCGGGCTGCGAGCCGAGATCGAGCGTGTTGTTCGTGAGCGTGCCGCTGTAGTTGATCAGGCGATAGGTGCCGGCACCGAAGGCGCCCGCGGAATAGACATTCAGCCGGCCGTCCAGGGTCAGATTGCCGGTCACCGTCAGCAGGTCGTTGACGCCGCCGCCGATGGTGGCGGGATTGGCGAGATCGAAGTTCAAAATCGAAGTGTCGGCGAGCACCAGATTGCGCACCGTCAGCGTGCCGGCGCTGCCGGTGCCGGCGCCCGGGCTGATGCGCGCGCCACCGGCCACGTTCACTGTGCCGGCGAGCGTGCCGGCGCCGCCGAGTGCGGCGCCGTTCGAAACATTCACGGTCGAGGTGGTCGAGCCGAGGACATTGTTTACTACCAACCGGCCATTGGTGACATTGACGGTGCCGGCACCGAACGCGCTGCTCGCACCGGTCAGAATGGTCGTGCCCGGGCCGCTTTGATTGATCGTGCCGGTGCCGGTGCTCTTCGAGATCGCGGGCGCGAAGGTGTAGGCGCCGCTGGTGTGGTTGAAGTTGATGATGGACGTTCCGGCGGCCATCGATATCAACGGTGTATTGACGATGCCGGGCGCGGTCGCGGGACTGCCCGCGGCGCCACCGATGTTCAATGTGCCGTTGCCGGTGCCAGCACCCGTGGAGATCTGGAGCTGCGCGGCGAGTGTGCCGCCATTCGCAACGGTCACCACGCCTGTGGCGCTGGAGCCGATATTGACCAGGCTGCTCGCGCCGCTCACTGTGACCGAGGAGCCCGGGTCGCTGATCATCAGAGCACCGTTGCCGGTCGTTCCGCTGCCGACCCAGAGGGAGCTCGTCGGCACGGTCACGGTGGCTCCGGCGAGAACGTTCATTGTGCCGGTGCCCGATGCGCCGAGCGTCAGGCCGACGCCGCTCGCGGCGTTGAATGCGGCCGCCGAGCCGGTGCCACGCAGAGTGAGCGTTCCGCTGCCGGAGGCGAGGTAGCCGATATAGCTGGCGCTTCCCGCCTGCACGGTTCCGCCGTCGACAACGTCGAACGATGCAGTGCCGGAATCGCCGACGCGTAGGCTGCTTGCGAGCGTCAAGCGGCCGCCATTCGAAATGAGCACGCGTGCGGTGGACGTCGATGTGCTGGCGCTGAGTAACGCTGTGCCGCTCGCGTTGGCAGTTACGACTGCGCCATCGGAAATCGACAGCAGGCCGGTGCCGCTGCGACCGACCTCGATCAAGCCGGTCGCGGTCCAGGTGCTTCCGGAGCCGGAGAGGGAGAGGGTGCCGGAGCTGCCGGAGCTGAGCCCCACCACGCTCGAGCTCGTGCCAGTCTGAAGAGTGCCGCCGTTTCTGACCGCGAGATTGCCGCTGCCGGCTGAGCCGACATTGAGGAAGGTCCCTACCGTCAGGCGCGATCCCGTACCGTCGATGAGCGCATTACCGGTGGCTGTGGTGCCGTAGCCGATCACGACGCTCCCGGTGGTGGCGGTGACGACACCGCCGTTGGTGATCGACAGGGAACCTGCATAGCTGTTGCCCACCAGAATATTGCTGGTGGTCAGCTGCGATCCAGCGCCGGAAACGGTGACGGTGCCGTCGCCGGTGCTGCTGCCGGAGCTGGTATATGTGACGCCCAGGCTGGTCGGGCCCGAGACGACGACTTTGCCGCCGTTGAGGACGTTCAACTCGGCTCGGTTGTACTCGCCGACATACAGTGTGGCGGCATTGAACGTCGAGCCGGTCCCGGTGACGGTGACGATGGTCTGGCCACCCGAGTTGGGCGCGGTGAAGCGTGCCGCTCCGCCGAGATGCGCGAAGCCGGCGACATTCAGCACGGCGCCGTCCTCGACGGAAATCGTGCCGCGAGCCTGGTTCCCGACGACCAGCGAGCCGTTGGCGTTATAGGTCGTGTTGACCGTAGTGCCGGTGCCTCGGAGCACGAGCGTGCCCGAGGCGCCTCGGCCGACGCCAAGCCAGTAGGCGTTGACGGTGCCGCCACTGTCGACGGTCAGTGAGCCGTTTCCCAATTCTCCGACGATGAAGTCGCCAGCGACGGTGTCGGTGCCGAGCGGCGCAGTCAACGTCGAGCCGGTCCCGGACACGGTGATCGCGCCGGTGCCGCCAGCAAGTGCTCCGACGATGAGCCGCGGCCGTATGCCGCCGAGCGTTACTTGCCCGCCGTTGAGAACGTTCAACGTGCCCGTCCCGGATTCGCCGACGTCGAGCAGCCGACCGGTCCAGGTCGTGCCGCTGCCGGTCACGGTCAGGGTTCCTGTGCTGCCCCGGTCGAAGCCGATGTAGCTCGTGCCGGGGGTCGTCAACGTGCCGCCGTTCCGGACGGTGAGTGCGCCTTGGTTGACGGAGCCGACATAGAGATTCGTCGTGGATGATAACGAGCTGCCGGTGCCGTCGATGGTCAACGTGCCCGATCCTGTGGTGCCGGAGCCCACCCAGGTCTTGTCCGCCTGCACGCTGCCGCCGTTGGTGATATGCCCTGTGCCGTCGCCGGCATCGCCGATACGCAGGACGCCACTCAACGTGAGTCGAGACGCGGTGCCGCCATTTACACCGTCGACAGTGAGCGAACCCGAGCCTCCCGCTCGTGAGCCGAGCACGAGCGTGGTGGCCGTCGTGGCCGCGCCGTTCTGCACGAGCAGCGAGCCCGTGCCTTCATAGCCTATGTAAACGGTTTGTCCGGCGGTGAGCGTGGAGTTCGCGCCACGAACGATGATCTCGCCGGTGCTGCCTGCCGAGCGGCCGGCGTAAATGTAGTTCGGAACGCTGGCCGTCGCGCCGTTCTCCACGATGAGCTGTCCGCTGCCATCGCGTCCTACATACAACGTGCCTGGATCGATCGTTCCGGTATTGAGTATGTTGAGCTGAGATCCGGTGCCCGAGACGTGTACCCGACCGACCGAGCCGTTGCCGCGCCCGATGGTCACCGTGTTGGCGCTGAAGACGGAGCCACCCTGGATGTCCAGCAACGCCTGTCCCCGACCACCGATATGAGCCTGCGCTCCACCATTGAGGGTCGATGCATTGGTGAGCGTGACAGTGCCGTCCGAGCCCGCTGCGAGTCCGACCAGAAGCCCGCCGAGCGAGCCGTTGGTCACACCATTCAATGTGAGCGTGCCAGTCCCTGCCGTCGTTCCGTCACCCGCGCCCGCGCCGACCAGAATGTAGTCGGTGGTCGACAGCGTGGTCGCGGTTTGCGGCGGAAAATTGACGATCGTGCCGCACGTGAGCGGCAGCGGGTCGGGCGAGACTGTGCAATCGGACGGGGGTGTCAGGCGACCGTTGTCGCCCGTGGGCGTGACTTGCTGGGCCTGGCCGGGCATGACGATCAACATGCCCAGCCAGGGAACGATGGCCCATTGACGCTGCAACCGCTGGCATACCACGCGCCGGATGATCTGACTCTTCATCGCTCCTCGACCTCCATCCTCCGTCCTCGACGGCAGCTAAAGCTGTTTTGATAGACAGCAACAGATGCCGGATGGAGAGTGACATGGGGCACATTCGCAGTTGCACGATGACCTTGGTCAGGGCGTGGCGCTGGCGGTCTTCGCCGGCAGCACTTCGCGATCGAAACTGATGGTGGTGATCTTCTGATCCAGCTTGCTGACGATGGCCGCGGTGAGATCGTTGGAGAAATTGCCCCCGAGCACGATATTGCGATCGATCAGCAGACCGCAGCCTTTTTCCTTGTAGACAGTGGCGATGATGGGTTGCGCTTCCATGCTGATGCGTTCCACGACCTTGACGCGCGTGGCTTCGATCTCACGGGACAGCTGATCGGCGCGCACGCGAATCGGTTCGAGCTTCGCGGCCAGCGACTGCTCGCGGTTGCGGGCCTCGTCGGCGCTCAGTTTCTTCGCTTGCACTTTCAGCGCTTCGATCTCCTTGTCGATGGGCTGGCGCTCGGCGTTGACTTGTTCCTGAGCTTGATTGGTGAGCTCCTGCAAGCGGGCGGTGGCCGCCTGGCCGACTTTCGCGTTGGTGAGTACCGCTTCGCGCGACAGCAGGCAGGCCCCTGGAATGGCCGGGCCGCCGAGTCCTTCGGGCGTGGCGGTGGCGGAGATTGCTGGAGCGGGATCGGCTGCCAGCACCGCGGTCGAGACCAGACTGAGGGTGAGCACGTACGGGAAATGACACAGGGACTTATACATCACGGCTCCTTTGCGCATTCGGCGATAGCAAACATTCGTTTGGCACCCTAGGGCGCAAGGCAACCTCGGAACAGATGTCTTTGGGCCTGCGGGCATGACGGCGGCGTGTCATCGCGCATGACTTTGGTCATGCGGTGCGATGCCCAGGAAACTCACCGCAACCTAGGTAGATCCCGTGCCTTCGGGCATGAGGCCATCGAAAGAGAAGTGCCAAGAGAGATCTATGACTCGATCGCGCGGCATGGTTTCTTCTGCGCCAACATGCGTGAACTGAGCGACCCAGAGGAGGATTCGACGGGCCCTGGCGAGTACGGCCAGGTCCTGGTGATCGAAGATCACGAAACCATCGTCGCCGGCTTGCGCTGGGCGGTGAGCACCAGCGCGAGGATGGCCACGTATGAGCTGTCGTTCGCGCGCTCGTTGCGGGAGGCGCTCGGCATGCTCGATCGGCGGGTCGAACTGGTGTTATTGGATGCGCAGCTGGCGGCGGCGGGTGGCGGCCCCGAGGCTTGCCAGGATGCGCTGGAATCGTTGAAACGCGAAGCGCCGGACGTGCCGGTCGGTATCTTCTCAGCCGACGAATCGGATAGCGCAGTACTGCAAGCCATCGCCGCGGGCGCCGCCGGATTCATCAGCAAACGCACGTCGCCCAAGCTGTTGCTGGCCGCTATCGACCTGATGCGTCATGGCGGTCTGTACCTGCCTCCGAGCCTGATTGCCACGCTGGGCGGTGCCGCCGGTAGCCCGTATTCGAGCGGAACTCCCTTGGCAGCGCTTGCGGATACGGAGCTCACTGTCCGGCAACGCGCGGTGTTGGAACAATTGTTGATGGGCGCGTCCAACAAGGACATCGCCGTGCGCCTGGGCCTGCGCGTGGGGACGGTGAAGAATTATGTTTCTGGATTGCTAAAGCTTGCACACGCGACCACGCGCGGAAGATTGCAAGCCTTGCAGCGGCGTGACCCCAAAATATCGCGCGAGAGTCATTAGATTCGCGCAGATCTCAGGCTCATTCATTGATGACCGGTCTGCCGCAGCCCGTCAGCCCTGCGTCATTCGTCACGTGCCAGAAGTAACATTTGTATGTTTGCTACGTACTGCAGTGCGCTCCGCGGGAATTAGCGTTTGGGCGATGCGGAAAATTCGGACGCACGTTGTTGCCGTAATGTACTTAACTGCGCCGGGCAAACTGATTCGTTCCAGACGCGAGGCAATGATGGATGGTACGGACAACTCCTCGACGGTCGCTCGGGATCCGCCAACGGAATCGACAGGATCGGAACGGATTCTGCTGGTCGAGGACGACGAACTGATCAAGGTCGGTTTGACGGTCGGGCTGCGGGAAAACGTCGGCTCGCGTTTCGAGTTCGTGACGATCGAAAGCGTCGAAGCGGCGCTCACGGTGACTGATGCCAGGATGGGCCTGATCCTGATCGACGTGCGCCTCAGTGGCAGTGTCAACGGCGGGCCGTGTGAGAACATCGACTGTCTGCGCCAGCGCTTTCCCGAAGTGCCGCTGGGCCTGCTGTCGGTGGGCAACTCTCCGCGATTGCTGTGTGATGCGCTCGAGCGAGGCGCGGCCGGGGTGATTCCACGCCGGACACCCCTATCGATCGTCGCGATCGCCATCGAGTTGATGATAGCGGGTGGCGTCTATCTGCCGCCGCAATTCGCAACGCTGCTGAACGGGCGCGCGGCCGCCGGCGAGCCGGAATCGACCGCGAAGCGTTCGCCGGGCGAGCTCACCGGGCGTCAGCAGGCAATTCTCGATCTACTCGCGGGCGGCGCCTCCAACAAGGAAATCGCGATCCGGCTGCAATTGAGCGTGGGTACGGTGAAGAACTATGTCTCCGGCCTGTTGCGAATGATGCAGATGCCGACGCGCAACCGGCTGGTCGCTCACCTGCGCCAGCGTGTCGGCGGCGCGCCGGCACAGCAGTGGAGCTCGAATCGGGCCGAGCTGCTGCGCGGCTGGATGAGCGATGCGGGCTCGCGCCACGCCAGCGTGGAGATTCCGAGCCGCTAGGATGGCGCGTCACTGCAGAGTGATGCCGTACGTCGAATTGAAATGCGGATCCGTCGTGTCGATACACGGGTCCAGCGTGCCATCCGCACGGATCGGACAGCGTCGGATGTATACATCGTTCGTGGTGAGATAAGCATTGGTCGGTGTGAAGACCGCGCCAATGGGCGCTTCGCCCGTCGCGGTCGCCATGCATACGCCGACCGTCTCACCGGTGTTGAGCGGGCACAGCGTCAGCGACAGCAGGATCGATGAAGAAACAAAGGTTCGTGAGCGCGCGTGCCGGGCAGTCATGAAATGATCCGTTTTGTAGACTGAATGTTTCTTTATTGTAGGCGCCAACCTCGTCGCATTTGTTTGTAGGGCCCTTCGGCCCAGGCCCAAGGACTTAGGCCGGATGGGTTAGACGGGCCGCGGGCGCAAATCCTCAGCAACTCGTAAGTGCTGGTAAAACCGGCGATTTCCATGCATCTTGGCGGCATGGAAGGCTTCAAGCAATGCATCCGTCAGCTGCGCAGTCTCCTGCGGCGGCAGGGGCGCAACCGTGACGATGCCGACGATCTGATTCAAGAGGCGTTCCTCCGGCTGCACGTGTATTGCCAGAACGAGGAGGTGCAGAAGCGCAGCGCTTTCCTCAGTCGCACCGTGCTCAATCTGTCGATCGACCTGCATCGCAAGGAGCACCGCGAGCTGTACGCGGACGAGTCGATCGACAATCTGGTGCTGGTCGATCTGCGCCCTTCGCCGGAGCAGGAGCTGGCGGCCGCGCAGCGCCTGGCAAAGGTATCGACGGTGTTGGATGAGCTGGGCCCGAGAACGCGCGAGATCTTCTACATGCACCGGGTCGAGGGTTACAGCTGCGCTTACATCGCCGCGCACTTCGAGATCAGTGTGAGCGCGGTGGAAAAACACATCGCCAGAGCGGTGCTTTCGATCATGGATGCAATGGAACGGTTATGAACACGGAATCATCGCAAGCGCCAATGCCGGCTGCCGTGCGAGCGGAGGCTGCGGCGTGGGTGGCGAGGCTGCACGGCGCGAGTCAGTCACAAGAGTTGCAGGCGGGCTTGCGGCGCTGGCTGGCGGCCGATCCCGTCAATGCGCGTGCTTTCGAGTTGGCCACCGAGGCTTGGGACATTGGTGGCAGTGTCTTTGCGGCCGCTTCGCCACGGCGAGTGGATCGTTTCGACGCGCGACCGCGACGCCGATTCGTCTGGTCAGGCGTGGCTGCGGCAGCTGCGATGGTGATGTTGATCGCTGGCGTGTTCGCCTACCTGTGGAGCCCGGCGGTCACGACCAGCGTGGGCGAGCAGCGACTGCTGACCCTGGAGGATGGTTCCAGAATCCTGTTGAACACGAGTACGCGACTGCGCGTGGATGAGAGTGTCACCGAGCGCCGCGTCCGGCTGGACAGCGGCGAGGCGCTGTTCGATGTCGCCAGGAATCCGGAGCGGCCCTTCATCGTGACGGCGGGCGATCAGCAGGTGGTCGCACTGGGCACCTCCTTTGTCGTTCGGCGCCAGGAGCAACAGGTGACGGTGACCTTGATCGAAGGCAAGGTCGCGGTGACGCCGGCCGTTGAGACCGCCGGCCCCAGGGAGAAGACGGTGTTGATGCCAGGTCAACGCCTCAGAGTCGCGAAGGCGGAAACGCCGCGGCTCGATCAGCCGCCGATCGAAGCGGTGACCGCGTGGCGACGGGGCGAAGTGATTCTGGACAAGACCCGGCTCGGCGATGCGGTGGCGGAGATGAATCGATACAGTGCGATCGAGCTGGTCATCGACGATGAGAGGGTCGCGGGCATCCCGATCAGCGGCATCTTCCGTGCCGGAGATTCGGCAAGCTTCGCGCGCGCGGTCGGTGAGGTGTACCGGTTGCACGTGATCAATGAGTCGCGTCGTATCGTGATCGCAGCGGCCGCGAAAGTTTCTGATGAGGATTGAGTGGAATCGTCGCGTCTAAAAAGCCAAGAACCTCGCGTATGGGGCGCGTAGGATCACTGGCGAAATCAAGATGCAACAACGATTCTGGTGGGGCGCCGCGCTCGCGGCGCAAGTCATTTGTTTGAATGCGTCCGCCGCGGAAGCTCAGGCGACGACACAATTCGATCTGCCGTCACAATCGCTCGCCGTCTCGCTTCGTAGCGTAGGCAGCCAGGCGAGCATCAATGTTCTGTTCGATCCGCCGCTGGTCGAGGGACTCAACGCTCCGGCGATCAAGGGCGAATTCACCACGCAGGCAGCGTTCGAGCGCCTGCTGACGGGCACCGGATTGAAGCTGCGCTTCATCGACGAGCGCACCGTGATGGTGTTTGCAGAGCGCACCGGCGCGGACGTGAGAGGCATTCCCGAAGTGCTCGTCACCGGCTCGCGCGTGCTGAACATGGACATCCGGCGCAGCCGCGACGATCCGCAGCCCTATACGATTTTCGATCAGAGTCAGATCGAGCATTCGGGCGCGGGCAGCGTCGAGGACTTTCTCAAATCGCGCCTGACCATGAACTCGCAGGCCGCGACCCTCAGTCAGTCGGCGCTGGGCTCCTTCGCCAACAATTCGCAGATCAACCTGCGTGGCCTGGGCGCTTCGCAGACGCTGATTCTGGTCGATGGCCGCCGTCAGCCGGGCTTTCCCAACTTTGGCGACTCGGCGCAATCCGATCTCAACGGCATTCCGCTCGCGGCCATCGAGCGTATCGAAGTGCTGCCCACGACGGCGTCCGGCATCTACGGCGGCAGCGCGACCGGCGGTGTCATCAACGTGATCATGCGTCGTGATTACCAAGGCGCCGAGATCGGCGTGAAGTACGAAGACAGCTTTTCCGCCGACGCACCCAATCAACGAGTGGATGCCGCCGCTGGCTTCAACTTGATGAATGGCAAGACCAACGTGCTGATCGCGGGCAGCTACATGGAAGGCGAGCAGCCGCGCTACGGCGAGTATCGTTATTGGGAACGCGGCCGCGCGGCCATTCTCGCCAACACAAACAATAACTACGGCGCGCTGGACGCGAGCGGTGTGCCGGTGCTCGGTTCGACCACGAACATTCGCAGCGCCAATGGCTCCAGTCTGGTGCTCGACAACGGCACCCCGCTCAACTCGTCGATCACCCATGTTCCCGTCGGCTATGCAGGAGTTGCTTCCGACGGTGGCGCGGCGCTCGCCGCACAGGCCGGTAGCTATAACATCGCGCCGCCTGACACCGTGCATACGATCGGCGGCAACGAGACTCGCATGGGACAGGACCCGCAGCTCAAATCGCTGTCGTTGACGGTGCGGCAGGAAGTGACCGACCACCTGAGCTTGTTCGCTCAGGCGAGTGCTTCGCAGAGTGTCGCGACATTCCTGATGGATGCCACGGTCGGCCAGACGCTGACCAGTTTCAGGCTGCCGGCGGCCGCGCCTGCGAATCCGTTTCAACAAGACATCCTGGTGCAGGTGCCGCTCACGTCGAAGTTGCTCACCTTGAGATCCGAAACCGAGACGCGCGGTCTGTCCGGCGGCTTGATTTATAAACTGCCGCGCAACTGGGTGGCCGGGCTCGATTACACCTGGGCCCGCTCCGAGCTCGACTTTCTGAATGTCTTTGCCGGGCTGCCCACGACGCTCGCGGCGGCAGTGAATGCCGGCACCATCGACGTGTTTCGCGATGCCGGCATCAACGTCGCCTCGTACTTGTACGACGGGCCGCCGGGCACGGGGCATTACGATGTGACTTTGCGTGACACCAGTCTGCGTTTCGCGGGGCCGTTGTGGGAGCTGCCCGGCGGCAACATGCAGCTGACGGTACTCGGCGAGTATCGAGAGGAACTGCTGGGAAACGGTCTCAATGCTGCCGGAGTGGGCGGTACGTTCACTGCATTTTTGTATCCAAGCCGCTCGCAGTCGGTGCGTAGTGCGTATGCCGAGTTGCGTCTGCCTTGGGTCTCGTCGCGCAATCGAATGACCGGCATCGAAGCGCTGGAGTTGCAGCTGGCGGTGCGCCGTGACGATTACACGATTCGCGGTTCGACGGCGCGAGTCGCGTTGGGCGCCGACGGCATGCCTACCGCACCGATCGTGCGCCATACCAACGACGTGGCATCGACCGATCCCACGATCGCGCTGTTGTATCAGCCACTTCACGATCTCACGCTGCGCATGAGCTACGGCACGGGGTTCTTGCCACCAGGCGTGGGGCAGGTGGTTCCCTCGGCGCCGATCGTGAGTTCCGGCGGTGTCGATCCGCTGCGGGGGAATACCGTCGCGGGCACACTTATTTATACGTCGGGCGGCAATCCCGACCTGAAGCCGGAAGATTCCGAGAGCTGGTCATTGGGTGCGATTTTCACGCCGGCCTTCGTGCCCGGCCTGCGCCTGTCGCTCGACTACACCAAGATTCGCAAGACCAACAACATCTCCGCGCCGTCGACCGACACGATTCTCAACTTCTTTCCGGAGCGGGTGACGCGTGGCCCGAATCTGCCCGACGATCCGGCGGGCTGGGCCGGGCCGATCACCGCCATCGATGCGACGTTGCTCAACGTCGCGAAGGCCGAAGTGGAAGCGTACGACTTGCAGATCGACTATGAGTTCGACAGCGCGTTCGGCCGCTTCGCGCCTTTCATCCTGGCCACGCGGCAGACCCACTTTCTGCAGCAGTTCACGCCGCAGGGCGCGATGCTCGACTATGTCGGCGTCACCAGCTCGAATCCACCCAAGTTGAAGGCCAATGGCGGCGTCAACTGGAGCCTGGGCAACTGGTCCGCCGGGTGGACCGCTCGTTACTTCGATTCATACACGGCTGGCACCACTGCTGCGGTCAATCAGCGGCAGGGACGGGGCGGGCGCGTGTCGAGCCAGATGTATCACGATGTGTTCGCCGCCTATCGCTTCGCCGCTCGATCGTCGCTGCTCGACGGCACCCAGATCACGCTGGGCGTGAAGAATCTGTTCGACCAGGAACCGCCGTTCGACGCCAATCTGTTCACCGTCGGCTACTACAGCACCTTTGGCGACGCGCGTCTGGCGCGTTACTGGCTCAGCGTCAAGAAGAATTTTTGAGCCTCGCGGGTAACCATTTTCGCGCGCCAGCCGCTCTATAGAGCGAAGTCGATTCGCGCGCTGGGTAGGGGTTTTGGGGCGTGGATCGTCTTACCAGTCGTCGTCATCGCGTTGGTTTCCCCCTCCGCGACCGACAAAGGCCGGGCCGCTGCGACGGCCCGGCCTGTAGCACGGGCGGCAGGGACGCCGCCTTGCTCAAACCCGCCCTTCCTCCTCGAAAGGATCCATAGCCTCGATGGTTCAGATCAGCAAGCACTGGCTGGCACTGCTGCCCGCCGCCGTTCTCGTTGCCGCCTGTGGTGTCAGCGAGGGTCCCAACCAGTCCGCGCCCAAGCCCGCCATCGGTGCGTTCGGTCTGGACCGCTCGGCGGCCGATCCGGCCGTGCCGGCCGGCGACGATTTCTTCGCCCATGCCGGCGGCAAATGGCTGTCGAGCTTCCAGATTCCGGAGGACCGCACGTCCTACGGCCCGTTCGTGAAAATCGCCGACGACATCGAAGTTCAGTTGCGCTCGTTGATCGAGGCCGCCGTCGCCGCGCCCGGCGCGCAAGGTTCGGCGTCTCAGCAGGTGGGGGACTATTACGCGAGCTTCATGGATGAGGCCGGCATCGAGAAGGCGGGGCTCGAGCCCATCGCGGCGGATCTGTCGCGCATCCAGGCCGCGAAGGACAAGAAGGACATCGCCACTTTGTTCGGCACCACGGGCATGCCGTCGGTGTTCAAGATCTTCGCCACACCCGATGCGAAGCGTCCCGACAAGTATTCGCTGGAGATCGGCCAGTCGGGTCTGGGCTTGCCCAATCGCGACTATTATTTGAAGGACGATGCCAAGCTGAAGGAAGTGCGCGGGCAGTATCTCGCCTATATCGAACAGATGCTGACGCTCGGCGGCGTGAGCGATGCGGCGGCCAAGGCCAAGGCGATCCTCGCATTCGAAACATCGCTCGCTCAGGTTTACTGGCCCATCGAGCGGCTGCGCGACGCGGACGCCACCTACAATCCTTACACCAAGGCGCAGCTGCTGGCCTATGCGCCGGGCTTCGATTGGCAGGCTTATTTGCAAGCGAAGGAAATCCCGACGCGTGAGAACTTCGTGTTGGGCCCCACGACCGCCATTCGCGACGCGGCTCAACTCGTCAATCGCGCTTCGCTGGATACGTTGCAGGCCTACCTCACGTTTCACACGCTGAACAATCAGGCCGCCTATCTGCCCAAGCGATTCGACGACGCGCAGTTCGCGTTCAACGGCAAGGTCGTCAGAGGCCAGCCGGTACAGCGCGATCGTTGGAAGCGCGCGATCGCCGAGGCGAACAAAGGCGTCGGTGAGCTGGTCGGGCGCATGTACGTCGAGAAACACTTTCCGCCCGAGTCGAAAGCGAAGATGCAGGCGCTGGTCGCGAACCTGCGCGCGTCGTTGAAAGAGCGATTGGAGCAGTCGAGCTGGCTCGGCGACGACACCCGCAAGCGTGCGCTCGAGAAGCTCGGCACGTTCGTGACCAAGATCGGTTATCCCGATGAATGGAAGGACTACTCAGGTCTCGAGGTCCGTCGCGGCGACGTGATCGGCAACATCAAGCGTGCGCAGCTGTGGGATTGGCGGCGGGACATCGCGCGGCTCGATCAGCCTGTCGATCGCAATGAGTGGTACATGACGCCGCAGCGGGTGAACGCTTACTACAATCCGCTGAACAACGAGATCGTCTTCCCGGCCGCCATCCTGCAGCCGCCGTTCTTCGATCCGAACGCGGACGACGCGGTGAATTACGGTGGCATCGGTGCGGTGATCGGACACGAGATCGGCCACGGCTTCGACGACCAGGGCCGCAAGTTCGCCGCCGACGGCAGTCTCGAGGACTGGTGGACCGAGGCGGACGCCGCCGCGTTTACCGAACAGACCAAGAAGCTGATCGCGCAGTATTCGTCGTTCGAAGCGCTGCCGGGATTGAACGTCAACGGTGCGATCACCATCGGCGAGAACATCGGCGATCTGGGCGGGCTCAGCATGTCCTTGCATGCGTACAAGCTGTCGTTGCACGGCAAGCCGGCACCGGTCATCGACGGGCTCACGGGCGAGCAACGCTTCTTCCTGTCGTGGGCGCAGATCTGGCGTGCCAAGTACCGCGACGAGGCGCTGCGTGTGCAGGTGTTGTCGGATCCACACAGCCCCTCGAAGTTCCGCGTGAACGGAGCGGTGCGTAACATGGATGAGTGGTACCAGGCGTTCGACATCAAGCCCACGGACAAGCTGTACCTGCCGCCCGACCAGCGCGTGAAGATCTGGTGAGACGAGCGGGGCGCCCCGTCCCCCCAGTCTCCCCGCGAAAATAAAGTCCTGCCCCCGGTGAGCATTGGTTGTAATGTCACCGGGGTATGGATGACTCCCTGGACACTTGGTTCGCGCGCGAGATTCTCGTGCACGAGGAGTCATTGGTGCGCTACCTGGCGCGCTCCTGGCCCAAGCCGGATGAGGTCCACGACCTCCGCCAGGACATCTATGTGCGCGTTTATGAGTCGGCCCTGAGAGCGCGGCCGGCGGCACCCAAAGCCTTCCTGTTCACGACCGCCCGCAATCTCATGACGGATCGGGTGCGCCGGGGACGCATCGTCTCCATCGAGGCCACCGGCGATATCGACGCCTTGAACCTGCTCGTCGATGAAGCCTCTCCCGAACGCCGCACCGGCGCCCGCCAGGAGTTGCAGCGGATGGCGCATGCATTCGACTCTTTGCCGCCGAAGTGCCGCGAGGTCGTCTGGCTGCGCCGGGTCGAAGAGCTCTCGACGCGCGACACGGCCGACCGCATGGGCGTCAATCACGGCACCATCGAGAAACATCTGGCACGCGGCATGGAACTGCTCGCGAACTTTCTGTTTGGCGGCATGCAGGGCCGGAGCGCCCCGACCAAGCCACCGGAGGACGAGTCGAAGCAGCGTGAGTACGAGCATGGACAGCAATAACGATAGTGAAAAAACCGCGGCGGTTTGGCTCGCGAGGCGCGTCGGCGAAGGCTGGACCGACGCCGATGAGTCGTCGTTCAACGAATGGTTGCAGGCGTCGACGCGGAATCGTGTGGCGTTCATTCGAGTCAATGCAGCCTGGCAGGAGGCGGGGCGACTGAAGGCGTTGGGGGCGGGCTTGCCGAGTGGGACGGTGCCGGGGACCGGAGAGTGGCAGTTGACGCCGTTTTTCGATGCCGCGTCGACGGCAGCGGCGGCGAGCGATGCGTCGCCGGTGCGGCCGACAGCCGATGCGAGCGGCTCGGGTCAATCTGCTCCAGCGGCGAGGCGAAGCCGAGCGCCGCGTTGGCAGGCGATGGCGGCATGCGCGCTGCTGAGCGTGCTGACGATTGGCTGGTTTCTTTGGCCCGCCGGCCCGTCGTATCACACGCCGGTCGGCGGCGTCGCGCGCGTGCCGATAGCGGACGGCTCGAACGTCACGCTCAATACCGACAGCCGCATTCGAATCGTCCTCTCCGATACCGAACGCCACGTGGATATCGAGCGCGGCGAAGCGTTCTTCGAAGTCGCGAAGGACGCGACCCGGCCGTTCGTCGTCAGCGCCGGCAACAAGCGGGTCATTGCGGTCGGCACTAAATTCTCAGTGCGACGTGAGGGCGACGATGTTCATGTGGTCGTCACGGAAGGGCGCGTGCGTGTCGAAGACAATCGCGCGGCTTCGGCGCCACCGACACAGCTCGCCGCTGGCAACGTCGCGACGGCGAGCCCCGCCGGCGTCCTGGTACAACAGAAGCCCCTGCCGGAGGCTGAGGAATATCTGAGCTGGCGCTCCGGCTATCTGGTCTTTAGAGATCGTGCGCTGGCCGAGGCCGTCACCGAATTCAATCGTTACAACACACGACAACTCGTGATCGGCGATCCTTCGCTGGCAACCTTGCGCATCGGTGGCAACTTCCGAGCCACCAATGTCGATGGCTTCGCACGGTTGCTGGAACAGGGCTATCCGGTTCGTATCGAGCGACGCGACGACGTGTTGTCGATCGAGCCCGAAGCGCATTGATCGACGACGCGCACCGGTGGCTTTGTCGAATTCATTCGTCCCGGTAGATAGCGGCCGACCTATCAGAGCCGCCCTGGGGAGGATGAAATGTTGAAGTCCGTACTGCCACGATCCATCGCGCTGTTCCTTGCCTGTTCCACCGTGTTGAGCGCGCACGCCGCCGAGCCGGGGCGTCTCGACATTCCCGCGGGTGAGTTGGTTACAGCGCTCGAAGCGCTCGCCAAGCAATCCGGTGCCGAGCTCATGTACAACCCGGAGCAGCTGAAAGGTTTCAGCACCCGGGGCATCCACGGCAATCTGTCCCTGCAGGACGCGGTGACCAGGCTGCTCGAAGGCACGCCGCTCAAGTTGAGCATCGATGAGACCGGCGCCATGTTGATCGCCCCGGTGCGCGAACAAACGACGCCAAAGGAGCCGACCGCCGCGCTCGGCGACCGGCCGGTCGTTCTCGATGAGATCGTCGTCACCGGATCGAACATTCGTGGCGCGGCGGCCGAAAGCTCGCCGGTGCGAATCTATGGCCGCGAAGACATCATCGCCTCGGGCGCGTCGACCGCTCAGGAATTCGTCAATCGCTTGCCGCAGAATTTCGGTGGCGGCTCCACGGAAACACTCTCATGGGGCGCGCCCGGCGACGACAACGCAAGCTTCAATGGCGCGACCTCCGGCACTGCCGGCACAGGCGTGAATCTGCGTGGCCTGGGCTCGGGCAGCACACTGGTGTTGCTCAACGGTCAGCGAATCGCACCATCGTCAGGCATCGGTGACTTCGTCGATATCTCGATGATTCCGGCCTCGGCAATCGAGCGAGTGGAAGTGCTCTCCGATGGCGCCTCGTCAATCTATGGCGGTGATGCCGTTTCCGGCGTCGTGAACTTCATCCTGCGTGATAAATACGACGGCATCGAAGCCAGCCTGCGCTATGGCACCGTGACCGAGGGCGATCAGGACGAATATCGCGCCAGCATCACGGCGGGTACGAGCTGGGACAGCGGCAACGCATTGCTCGTGTATGAGTATTTCGATCAGGGCGCATTGAGCGCGGCGGATCGCGATTTCTCGCGTGGCGCGCCTCTGCCGAACGACCTGATGCCGGCACAGCGACGTAACAGCGTGCTCGCGTCGGGCGCCCAGCAGCTGACCGACGATCTGAAACTATCGAGCAGCATCGTCTATTCCGAACGCAAAGCCGTCCAGAACTTCTACAACCCGGCGGCGAATCGATTTCACTCCGAGCCGACCTCGGAGAACTTGAACAGCTCGATCGATCTGTCCTGGCGCGTGGGCGGTTCGTGGTACGTGGATCTGTCCGGCGCCTACAGCTACGTGAATGGCGAGACGGACACGACCGGCACGACGGGGCCACGCAAGCGCAAGATCGAATCCGATATCTGGACCACGGATCTCAGAGCCTCGGGCCCCGTGCTCACCTTGCCGGGCGGCCAGTTGATGCTGGCGTTGGGCGGTCACTATCGCGAAGAAGGCTTCAGCAACACCAACGTCATCAGCGGTGTGACGGATCGGGATGCCGATCGTCGAGCCAACGCGTTCTATGGCGAAGCATTGGTGCCGGTGATCGGTCCCGCCAACGCGCTGCCGGGCGTGCAACGCCTGGAACTGAATGTCTCGGGCCGCCGCGATGACTACGACGACTTTGGCTCGACCACCAACGAGAAAGTCGGTGTGCTGTGGCAACCGGTGGAATCGCTGAAACTGCGCGGCTCTTACAGCACCTCATTCAATCCGCCGCCGTTGGGCCGCGTGGGCGCGGTGGACCTCGGCGCCTTGTCGGCGCGGACTTCCTACACGAACGGCATATTCAATCTCACGCCGGGCGATCCGTCCATCGCGGATGTCGTTGCATTGACTGTGTTCGGCACTGGCAAGGATCTCGAAGCGGAGACCTCCAAGGCCTGGACCGCGGGGCTGGATTTCAACGATCGCTGGGGCCGTCACGACGTGTCGTTCTCGGTCAACTGGTTCGACATCGAGTTTTCCAACCGACTCGCGACCACGCCGGTGCCGGTGACCAACAACGCGTACGACGCGCCGAATCAGGCGTTCAACAATCCCAGTCTGTTTCCATCGGGCACGGTGATCTTCAATCCCTCGCAGGGTCAGATCGCCGATCTGCTGGCCAGCCTGTACTCGTTGAATCAGTTGGCCGATCCGTACCAGGCGCAGATCATCAACGTGGCCGGCGTGCTGCGTAACTTGAGCGAGACCTACGTCAGCGGCCTGGATTTCGTGGTGAACTATGGCGCCGATGCCGGCGCGGGCTACTTGTCGCTCGGGCTCGATGCCACTTACTTGCTGACGTACGACCAGCGCGCCGCGTCCAACACGCCGCTGGTCAACAAAATGAACTCGCTCTACAACCCGATCGATCTGAAATTGCGGGGGCGGGTGGGATATCGCGTCGCCGCGGTGACCGCCAATCTGTACTTGAACTATCAGGACGACTATCGCATCGACGACACGGCGGGTTCGGCGCACATCAGCTCGTGGACCACGATCGATCTGAACCTCGCGTACGACATGGATACCCTGGGACTGCGCCTGTCGGCCTTCAATCTGCTCGACAAGAACCCGCCCAAGACCCTGAGCAATGTGGGCTTCGGCATCTATGGGTTCGATCCCGCCAACGCGTCGCCTCGCAATCGCTTCATCGCGGTCGAGCTGACCAAGCGTTTCAAGTAACCGTCGATTCGAACCTCGGGCTCGCGCGGCAACGATGCCGCGTGGTCTGAATCAACCCGGACGTCGTCATGAAATCCATTCTGGTGAGCTTGCTTCGACCCGCCGGCGTGAGGACGAAGCGCGCGCAGTCTCGCATCGCTCCGGCGCTGCTGCGTGCGTTTGGTTTGTGGATTGGCCTGGCCGCGATGCTCGCGCACGCGGAAGGCGGGCGCGCCTTCACCATTGACGATCTGCTGGGCATCGAAGCGATTCGAAGCGCGCAGTTCGATCCGCTCGGCCGGTATGTCGTTTATGAATATCTGCCGCCGCGAAGCGACCCCGCCGGCCGCGGTCGAGTCAATTCACACGGCGAGGAACAGTCGAAGCTGTTCCTCTACGACGTGGAGAACGGCGGGCAACCGCGACCGCTGTTCGAAGCGACGGGATCGGATGGCTATTCGCTTCGAGGCATCTCGCCGGATGGCGCCTTCATCCTGTATGCCCGGTCTTCGGCGGACCGGTTGACCTATGGCGCATTGGAAGTCGCGTCGGGACAGCGTCGAGAGTTTCGAGGCACACCCGACTGCCATTTCACGCATGCCCCGCAGCGGCCGGTGTGGGTGTCACCGCGCGAAGCTGTCTATGCGCTGAGTCCGGACGGACGGCAATCGGCGTCCTGTTCCGGGCGCGCGCTTCCACCGGGCGAGCTGCAGCGTTCGTGGCAGACGTCGCACACGGGCCTGGATGCAACCGTCAGCGTGCTCGGCAGCGGGAGTTACAAGTCGATCCACGATCAGCCGAGAAACAAAGGTCAGCTGGTCCTGGTGGACGTGCTGACCGGGCACATGCGGACGCTGGCCGAGGGAAATTTCGTTTCCTGGTTTCTCTCGCCCGATCGTACCGCCGTCGCTGCAGTTCGAATCCAACCGGCGTCGCTCGACGCGGCCATTCCCATCGATGAACACACGTTCGCCCGCGGTTCCAACAAGCAGCTGATGCTCTACGACGTGCGCTCGGCTCAGGCACGTTCCCTCTGCGATGCATGCGGCGATGTCGCTCCGACCGGCGTGGCATGGTCGGCGAGCGGACGGCGGATTGGCTTCGTCGCACGATCTGCCAACGCGAGCTGGCGGGAAGCTGGGATCTGGAGCTTCGATGGCAAGACCGGTGTCACACGGCAGGTTGCGACTCGTGACTTGAAGTTGTCCATGCACACGAACGCCTTTCCGCTCGGGCCCAAGTGGGCGTGGAGAGGCGAGGAGATTGCGGCGCTCGGAACGTCGGCTTCATCGAATGAGGAGCGCTGGTATCTGGTGGGGGATCGTGTCGCCAAGGAGGTGCCGCCTCCCTCAGGAAGTGAGATTGCGCCGGCCACGAGAACGGCGGTGCTGGCCGCTGCGACTGCCGCGTCCACAGGCAACGTGATCGCAGCGTTGGACACACGCGCGCAGTTGACTCTCGCGCAGGAGACATCCGGCGTGGGAACACTCACCCTGATGAGGCCGTCGCAGCCGCCAGTGACATTGGCCACCGTGAACCGACCTCTGGCCGAGATCGATCGAGGCCCGCTGATTCGATTGGAACATCGTGGCCCCAACGGCGCGGCGCTGGCTTCGTGGCTGCTGTTGCCGCCGTCAGCGGACAAGCGGCGTCCGGTGCCCATGGTCTGCGATGTTTATCCCAGCCGGAACAATCAAACGAACTTCACCGTCGGGCCGAGCATCGCAGATCGCAACGATCTGAACGGCTACATGCTCGCCTCGCACGGTTACGCCGTGCTGTATCCGGGGATGCCGCTCAGTGGCACCGAAGGACGAAGAGAGCCGGCGGAGGGCCTGGCGGCACTGTTGATGAGCGCGGTCGACGCGGCAGTGGCCACAGGCTATATCGATGGCGACAACATCGCCGTTCAAGGCCAGAGCAATGGCGGCTTCGCCACGGTGACCATCCTCACACAGACGAATCGCTTCAAGGCCGCCGTGGCGCAAGCCGGGATTTACGATCTCTTCAGCGCTTATGGCAAGTTCAACGCTGCCGAGACGGTGAGTGCCGAAGCCGAAGGCCCCGCTTTGAACGGCGCCGCCTGGTTGGAACTCGGACAGGCGGGCGTCGGTGAGCTGCCATGGACCGCCCCGGAGCGTTACCTTCGCAACAGTCCGTTACTGGGCGTGGCGCGTATCGAAACGCCGGTGATGATAGTGCACGGTGATCTCGACCCGATCACGAACATCGCCCAGTCGGAGGAACTGTTCACGGCGCTGTACCGCTTGAACAAGCCGGCGGTGTTCGTCCGCTATTGGGGCGAAGGCCATCTGCTGTTCAACCCGGAGAACATTCGAGACAAGTGGCGCCGGGTATTCGAGTGGTACGACGCGCGGATTGGGGCGGGGCGTGCGCACTGACAGTGCCGGCTTTTGACGGGTCAATCGTATCTAGACGAACGAGCCGCGCCGATCCCTGAGTGACGCGACCAAAATCCATGGATTCGTCCATCCGACGCCAACTGCCTGTATTTCCAGGATGGGTTACAGGTATCTTGCGGGCGTGAACGAAGCGCTCAATGACTGGTTCGCCCGCGAGATTCTGGTGCACGAGGCCGCCCTCGTGCGTTATCTCAGCCGGACCTGGCCGAATCGCGACGAGATCCACGACCTGCGCCAGGAGACCTACATTCGGGTGTACGAGGCCGCGCAGAAGGCGTTGCCCTATGCCGCGAAGTCCTTCCTGTTCACGACGGCTCGACACTTGATGGCCGACCGGCTGCGCCGGGGCCGGATCGTTTCCATGGAGGCAGTCGGGGATCTGGACACATTAAACGTCCCGATTGCGGAGGCTTCCCCCGAGCAACGCTTGAACGCCCGCCAGGAGCTCATGCAACTGGCGCGTGCCTTCAGCATCCTGCCGCCGAAGTGTCGCGAAGTGGTGTGGCTGCGGCGGGTGGATGAGCTGTCGCAGAAGGAAGTGGCGAGCCGCTTGAGCATCAGCGAGAAGACGGTCGAGAGTCACGTGATGAAGGGCACGCGACTGCTGGCCGATGCGCTGTTCAGCCGGAAGACACGTAACAAACAAACGGATGGCAATGAGGCTATCGATATCGAAGAGGACTCCGCGCATGGACAGCAGGCAGATTGAAGAGCTGGCCAGCCAGTGGCTGGCTCGACGCGACGGTGCCGACTGGAGCGATGGCAACCAGGCGGAGCTGCAGGCGTGGTTGAATCGATCCACCGCGCATCTGGTGGCGTTCGTGCGTCTGGAAGCTGCCTGGAAACAGGCGAAGCGGCTCAAGGCATTGAGCAACGGCGTGCCGCCGGGTGAAGTACCCGCGCCGGAGCAGTGGCAGCTCACTCGATTCTTCGACAAGGGCGGGATGATCGAGCAGCGGCCGCGATCTCCAGCGCGCGGCCAAGGACGACTGTTGATGCGAGTGGCGGCGAGCGTGCTGCTGGCCGTCGTGGGTGCCATCGTCTGGTACGTCAGCGCCGTTCGCCCCGATCACAGCACGCCGGTGGGAGGCGTCGCGTCGGTGCCAATGAGCGATGGCTCGAAGGTGACGCTCAATACGGACAGTCAGATCCGCATCGCTGTCACCGAGACCGAGCGAGGCGTGGAGCTGCAGCGGGGCGAGGCATTCTTCGAAGTCGCGAAAGACCCGAGTCGACCCTTCGTCGTCACCGCCGGCGGCAAGCGAGTCATCGCGGTGGGTACGGCTTTCTCGGTCCGTCGTAACGGCAACGACGTGCAGGTCGCAATCACCGAAGGCCGCGTGCGCATCGAGGACGCGAATGAGCGTCAGCCGGTGAAGGGAGGCGTCGACGAAAAGCTGTTGACGCTGGCCGCCGGCAGCGTCGCGCGCGCCACCGACGACGGCGTGCTCGTGCAGGACAAACCGGTTCCCGAGATCGAAAGCGACTTGAGCTGGCGCACCGGCTACTTGATCTTTCGCGACGTGGCGCTGGCCGATGCCGTCGCGGAGTTCAATCGCTACACCGATCGCAAGCTCGTCATCGACGATCCGGCGGTTGCGACCATCCGCTTGAGCGGCAAGTTCCGCTCGACCCAGTTCGATGCCTTCGTGCGGTTGCTGGAACAGGGCTTTCCGGTGCGCGCCGAGCGTGCCGACGATCGCATCGTGCTGGTGAGCAGTCGTCATCCGCAATAGTCGCGACACTCAGGGATTTTGTTGTCCGGGTCGTCACGGTACCCCGATGGCCACACACATAGAGCCACTGGGGAGTCGTGAAGTGCTGAAGACCTCGAAGTTGAAATCAACGATCGCTGCATTACTGGTGTCGGCGTCGCTGGCCGGCGCCGCGCTGGCGGATGCGCAGCGATTGGATATTCCAGCCGGCAGTTTGCTCGGTGCGCTGGAAACATTGGCGAAGCAGGCCAACGTCGATCTGGTGTATCAGGACGAGCAGGTCAAGGGTCTGAAGACCAAAGGCGTGAGCGGCGAGCTGTCCGCCAATGAAGCGGTGATCAAATTGCTCGAGGGCACGCCGCTGACCGTGCGCCGTGACCCCGAGTCAGGTGCGATTCTGATTACGCCGCGTAGCTCGAGCGGCCCGGAGCACGAAGATACGACGAGTTCCTTGCGCGGTCAGATCGATGAGATCGTCGTGACCGGCACCAACATTCGCGGCGTGTCCAATCCGACCGTGCCGATCATTCAATACGATCGCTCGGACATCGAATACTCCGGCTCGCGAACCGCGCAGGATTTCCTGCAGACCATCCCACAGAACTTTGCCGGCAACTCTTCGCTCTACAGTGGACGCGCCATCAATCCGTTCAAGTCGGTCACCAACAACAGCGGCAGCTCGGGCGTCGATCTGCGCGGTCTCGGTGCCGGCTCGACGCTCACGTTGTTGAACGGCCGGCGCATTCCCGCCACCGAGACCGGGCAGTTCGTCGACGTGTCGACGCTGCCGCTGGCCATCATCGATCGCATCGACGTGCAGACCGACGGCGCTTCGGCCATTTACGGCTCGGATGCCATCGGCGGCGTGATCAACTTCGTCACTCGCCGGGACTTCACCGGGCTCGAAGTGAGCGGTAGCGCGGGCTCGGTCACCTCGGGCGGCAAGCAGGACTATCAAGGAAACATCGTCGGCGGCTTCGGCTGGGGGTCGGGCAGCGCCGTGCTCAACCTCGGCTACACCGATACCGGCAAGCTGGCGATGGCGGACCGTCCGTTCATCGGCCAGAGCGACTACGGCACGCTGGCCGGCGGCGACATTCTCCCCGACGAAGAATTGTGGAGCGGCTACGCGTCGATTGCCCAGGACCTGGGCGAGCGTACGTCGTTCACCATCGATGCGCTGTATACGCAACGGGATCACACGTCCACCACGTCCATGTACAACCGCGTCCAGCATCGCGTCTTCAGCATCGACAACTACTTCGTCACGGCGCAGCTCAACAGCGACCTCACGGACGATTGGAACGTCGGCGTGTATGCCGACTATGGCGCCAACTCGCTGGAGGAGAGCCAGAACCGCGTGCTCAACACCGGACAGAACTTCAACCTGTTTCTGTTCGAGAACGACATTCTCACGCTCGAAGGGCGGGTGAGCGGCAAGCTGTTCGATATTTACGGCGGCAAGGTCAGCGTCGCGCTCGGGGCTTCCTACCGCGAAGAGGGCTATCGCGATGCCAGTCCGCCGAACGGGCGGTTCGATCCCGACATCACGCGTCGTGTGAAGGCAGCGTACGGCGAAGTCATGGTGCCGTTCGTCGGCGTGGACAACGAGGTGCCGTTCGTTCGGCAATTGCAGCTGAGTGTCGCCGGGCGCTACGAGGAGTACAGCGATTTCGGCACGACGTTCAATCCGCGCTATGGTTTGTTTTGGGAGCCGGTTGAGGGTTTGGGCGTTCGCGCTTCGTACTCCGAGTCCTTTCGCGCACCGCCGCTCTATAGCATAGGCAATCGTCCGCAGCTGGCGATCCTCGGCATGCGCGATCCGCTCTACACCGGCACGCCGGATCCTCGCCTGGCGCCCGGGACGGTCTATGCGGCGGCGATTTACGGAGCCAACAGTCTCGACGGCTTGACCGAGGAGACGGCGGACAGCGTCACGCTGGGTTTGACGTTCGAGCCGCGCTCGCTGCCGGGATTGAGCGCGGAGCTGTCGTACTTCGAAGTGAGCTATAAAGATCGGATTCAATTCGTTTCGCCGGATCTGGCCGCGGGCAATCCTGCTTACGAGAACTTGATCGACCGCTCACCCGATCCGGCGTACATCCAGAGTCTGATCGACCGCGCCATGACGGATGACTCTCTGCTGTTCTATTCGGGCGTGTTCGACATCAACGGCAATCAATTGCCGGTGGTCGCCTCGGACGTACAGGTGTTCTTCGACACGGGCACGCGCAATCTCTCGATCGTGGACGTGCGCGGCATGGATCTGAGCGCGAAGTACAGCCTGGACACCTCGTTCGGTCGGTGGAGCTTCGGCTTCAACGGCTCGTTGCTGATGGATTACAAAACCGCCTTGTCGCCGCAGGCCGCACCCGTCGAAGGAGTCGATCAGATCTATCGGCCGGTCGAGTTCAAGGCGCGCGGCACGGTGGCATGGAGTCAGGCGGACTTCACCGTGTTCACGGCGCTCAACTACATCGACAACTACACCGATACATTGAGCGATCCGATGCACCCGGTCGGCATCGCGAGCTGGACCACGGTCGACCTGACGTTGAGTTATGGCGACACGAACAATCACCGCAACGATTGGCTCGACCGGACTCGCCTGAGCCTGACGGTGCAGAATCTGTTCGACAAAGATCCGCCGTATGCGAATACCGTGGACGGGTTGAACTTCGACAGCACCAATGCCAGTCCGCTCGGCCGGTTCGTGATCCTGAGATTCACCAAAGGGCTGCTGCAGTAGCCCGATTCGATCGGGGCGCGGCGTGATGCCGCGCCCCTTGCTTTTCCATCCTCTGCTTCGGAGCTGACATGAGACCAGTGCTTGCGGGGTTCGCTTGCGTCTTGAGTTTGTCGATGGTGTGTCTGGCGGCCAACGCCGAGCCAAAGCGCTCGTTCCTGTTCAAGGACAGTCGCGGCGAATTGGCCGATGCGCGCGCCAACGACAAGCGCAAGATCTCGTTGATCATCGCCTCCGCGAAAGGAATGAACGCGCGGGTGGCAGAAGAGGCGCGCCGGCTCGGCGGCGAGGTGCGCTATCGAGAAGATTCGGTCGACTATCTGCGAGTGGCAATCGCGCCGGACGCGGTCGAGGCGCTGGTTGCGTTTCCGCAGGTTCAAGCCGCCGATATTCAATCCAACAGCGATCTCCGCGCCGACATTCAACTGCCCACTGCCGACGATCCATCGAGTCCGCCTGCGACCGAGGTGCAATGGCTGCCGAAGGTCAGCGACTATCCGATCTCGAAGCCGTACTCGGCGTACGACGACCTCGACATCACCCGGTTGCTGGCTGAGTCGCCCACGTTCGACGGCCGAGGCGTGGTCATCGGTCATGTCGAGGGATTCGTCGATCTGCTGCGGCCGGAGTTTCAGCAGGCGCTGAGCCTCGATGGCAAGCCGGTGCCGAAAGTGCTCGACTATCTGACCGCGAGCGATCCGCTGGAGCAGGACGACACCTCCAACATTCGCCCCTGGGTGGCGATGAAGACGCAGGTGTCGGTGCGCGGTCGCAGCTTCGAGTTCAACGGCAAGCGGTTCAGTGCGCCGAAAGACGGCACGTTCCGGGTCGGCATGTTCGATGAGGGCGAGTTCTATCCCCGGCCGACGCGCTTCGATGTGAATCGCGACGGCGATCCCGAGGGCAGCAGTCGTTTGTTCGGCGTCCTGTGGGAGGAGAAGACCGGCACTGTCTGGGTCGACACCGATCAGGACGGCGACTTCAACGATGAAAAAGCCATGCGCGAGTTCGCGATTGCCCGCGACGTGGGCGTGTTCGGCAAGGACGACCCGAATACGGCCATCCGCGAGACCGTGGGTTTCACCGTCCAGGTCGACAAGCGCAATAAGTTCGTTGCCATTCTGTGCGCGTTCGGTGGTCACAGCAGCGCCGTTGCCGGCGCCGCGACCGCGAATGGTAAAGCGGTTCCAGACGGCCGCGTCTCGGGGATCGCGCCCAACGCACAGCTGATCTCCATCGATTACGGTTTCAGCACGGGCGGCGTGGTCGAAGGATTGATCGCCGCGTTCAAGGATCGCCGCGTCGACGTGGTGCTGTTCGAGCAATCGTTGTTCATCGACCAGTCCTATCGGCTGAAGGATGGCCGGTTCACGCCGACCCTCGTGATCGCGCGCCTGATCGACAAGTACAACAAGTTGTTTCTAGTGCCCGGCGACAATATGCCTGGATTGAATCGCGCGACGGACTACGGGGTCTCGGGCGCGGCGCTCGCGATCGGTGCGTACCAGAGCCAGGCGAACTATCTCAACAGCAATGGCATCGTGACCCGCAACAAGGACAATCTGCATTGGGTCGGCTCTTATGGTCCCGCGGGCAACGGCGCCATCCTGCCGGACGTGGTCGCTCCGACGTCCATCATCTCGCTCAGTGGCATCTTCAAGGATGACCCGATGCGAAACGTCCAGGGCCTGTTTCAGTTGCCGCCGGGTTACATGTTCTGCAGCGGTACCTCGTGTGCGACGCCGGTGGCGACTGGCACAGCGGCGTTGCTGATCAGTGCCGCCAAACAGCGTGGCGTGAAATACGACGCGCCACGATTGCGTCATGCGCTCACGATGAGCAGCCGGTACATGAGCGACATCGAAACGCATCAGCAGGGCAATGGGCTGCTGCAAGCCAAGGCGGCATGGGACCTGCTGCAGACACTCGATACATCGGCGCTGCCAGTCAACATTGTCAGCTCCGCGCCGGTGAAGACCGCGCTGAGCGGATGGCTCGAAACCCCGGATCAGGGCGTCGGTATCTTCGAGCGGGAAGGATGGAAGCCCGGCGATGCTGCTGAGCGAATCATCACCTTCAAGCGCACCGGTGGTCCCGCACGCCCGATGACGTTCCGCGTGTCCTGGCAAGGCGATGTTGAAACATACAAGAGTGCGGCGGAAGTGGTTCTGCCACTCAACCAGCCGGTCGCATTCCCGGTACAGATCTCGACCAAGGCGGAGGGCACGCACAGCGCGCTGCTGTCGCTGGATCACGAATCGATTCCGGGTCATGCGTATCGAGTGATGAACACGGTGGTGGCCGCCTCGTCGCTGGATGCGTCCAACGCATACACACTGACGCACAAAACCGATCTGCCGCGTCCGGGCAAGCATAGTTTCTTTGTGCATGTGCCCGCCGGCGCCGCCACGCTGAAGCTCGATTTCAAGGTGCCGGAAGGGGTCATGAAGCTGGTGTTCACGCCCGACAACCGGTTCGCTTTCGTACAAGCGTCCGACTACATCGTCGACCGGCCGGCGTCGGGCGTGTGGGAAGTGTTGCTCAGTGAAACCAGCGACATGAGAAAGTTCTCGCCGGGCTTGGCGCAGCCGGCACCACCCACGCCGACGACGATCACTGCGTCGCTGTTGAATGCCGGCGCGGACAGGATGAGCGTGAATCTGGGGCCGCTGCTGCCCGGCAAGTCGATCACGCGTGAGTTGAATATGGTCAATCGCGGCGCCAGTTTCACGGGCGGCTTGCTGACGGGCCCGATGGGCGGCGTCAGCCGAAAGACGGCGACGATTCGCGATCGCGAACAGCAGGTCCATGAGATCGACGTTCCCGCCGGCTCGACCCAATTGCGTGTGGATGTCGATGCGGGGCCGGCGGCCGACGTGGATCTGTATCTCTTCGATTGCACCGGGGATACCTGCGCGCCGGCGCGAAGCAGCCTCAATCAGGCGGGCAATGAAGCGGTGGTCGTGAACCTGCCCAGGGCAGGGCGGTGGAAGGCGATCATTGACGGCGCACGCATTGCCTCGGGTGGGGCCGAATACAAGTACAGCGACGTGATCTTCAACCCCCGGTACGGGACCATCGCAGTCACCGACGCGCCGGTTGAGCGTGCAATAGGCGCGCACTGGACGGCGTCCGCGAACGTCTGGCTGGCGCAGGCTTTGCCGGAGGGGCGCGAAGCCTATGGAGCGATCCTCATCGGCAGCGATCAGATTCGCGCCGCCGCTCGCTATCCTGGCAGCCCACCGCTGGCCGACTACAATCCGGATGCGTCCCAGAAGATCCAAGGGCCCGCGGCCGTGGGGACCATTGCGGTCGAGGTGACCGCGTCGCCCTGAGGCGATCCCCGCACTTTTCAGGGGCACTCAACCCGGCAAAAAATCAGGTGGCCATTTTGTTCCGGTCCACGCTCTACTGGGACGAGCCACAGCCAAGTTGAGTGCCCTTGTCCACGTCCGATAAGCAGGTTTTCGTCACTGCCGTCGAAAAGCAGCACGGCCAGAACCTGCGTCGCTATCTCGCCTCGCGGCTGCGTAACGCGGCCGCCGATCTTCCCGATCTGGTTCAGGAGGTGTTCCTGCGCCTGTTGCGCGTCGAGCAGCACGAAACCATCCGCAATCCCCAGGCCTACCTGATCACCATCGCGAGCCATGTCTTGCATCAGCATGCCCTGCGCCAAGCCGCCAATCCGGAGCCCACCGAAATGCTGGACGCGCTGTTCGAGATGCAGTCCGCCGTCGAAGACCCGGCGATGCAGCTCGAGACCCAGCAACGTGTCGCTCAGCTGGAGCAGGCGATGAGGCAACTCTCTCCCAAGGCGCGCTCGGTGCTGGTGCTGCATCGTCGCGACGGCTTCTCGCTCGAGGAGATCGCCTCGCACCTCGGGATGTCGCGCGGCATGGCCAAGAAATATCTGGCCCAGGCGCTGTCCCATTGCCGACAGCGCATGCCGGCGCAGGAGTAAGGAAACCCATGAGCAAGCAGGACCCAGTGGCGGGACGCAATGCGCAGATCATCGATGAGGCCGCGCAGTGGTTCGTCGAATTCAGTTGTGGCGACGACGATCGGAATGCGCGACGTGCGTTCGATGCCTGGCTGCGCAAGTCACCGGAGCACGTGCGCGCCTATCTGGAGATGTTTCCGCTGTGGCAGGACGCATCGAAAGTCGATGCGGCTCAGGCCACGAGCGCCGATGCGTTGATCGAGCTCGCCCGGGCCGGCGGCAATGTCGTGCCGTTGGAGCGAAGGATCGATCGTGTCCGGCCAGTGAAGCAGGGCAGGCCGTGGCTCATCGCGGCGGCCGCGGCGCTGCTGGTCTTTGTGATCGGGGCATTCGTGTGGTTGCAGGCCACCCGCGGCATGACCTACGAAACCGGCGTGGGAGAGCAGCGCGCGATCTCGTTGCCCGATGGCTCGATTGTCGAGATCAACGCCCGTTCGCGCGTGCGCGTGCGCTACGCCGAAGCGCGGCGGGATGTGATCCTGCTCGAAGGACAGGCGCTGTTCAAAGTCGAGAAGGACGCCGCCCGGCCTTTCGTCGTGTACAGCGGCGATACGCGCATTCGTGCCGTTGGTACGCAGTTCGACGTCGACCGGAGTCGTCGTGGCACCGTCGTCACGGTGCTCGAAGGTCGCGTTGCCGTGATCGCCGATCCGACGCAGGATGTTTCCACGACGCTTACTCCGGTGCTGGAGCCTACGTCCGGAACGTTTGTTTCCGCCGGTGAGCAAACCATCGTCCGCGAAAGCGCTCGTCCGCGCGCGTTACCCGTAAATGTCGAAGATGCCACGGCATGGCGCGAGCGGCGTCTGGTTTTCAGCGGGACACCGCTGACGGTCGTGGCGGAACAGTTCAATCGCTATAACGAACGACGTCTGCTGGTTCGCGATACCCGGCTCGACAGCTTTCTGGTGAGCGGCACGTTCTCATCGACCGATCCTGCCTCGCTGGTGCGGTTCCTGCGCGCGCAACTGGATCTGCGCGTCGAAGAATCGGCCTCCGGCATCGAGATTTTCTCCCACTGAAGTGACCACTTTTCGTTCACGCCTGCTCTACCCGTGCATGAAGTCGTCAGCATCTCGCTCGACGGCACTTGCAAGCCTGATACAAGGCTGGGGAGTTTTCATGCGCGTGACGGCGGTTGCTACAGCGATCTGTGTTTCCCTGGTGAGTCTTTCGGTCGCGCAGGAAGTGCGCGCGGCGATTCGCAAGCAGACTCATATTCCGGCGCAACCGCTGGAGCCCGCGCTCCAGGCGCTCGCCAGAGTCTGCGATCTGCAGGTGGTCTATCGCACCGAGATCGTCGGTCAGCGTTTGAGCGAAGGCGTGTCAGGCGATGTCACCGCTGACGAAGCTCTGCAGAAGATTCTCAGCGGCACCGGGCTCACGTACATGTATCTGGACGAGAAGACCGTCACCATCGTGCCGCCGTCCGCTCCTGCAACGGATTCACCGCGCGGCGACAGCGCACCGATCGAGCTTCAGGAGATCGTCGTCACCGGCAGCCACATTCGCGGCGCCGAGAGCTCTTCGCCTGTCGTCAAGCGCACGCAGGAACAAATGCTGGATGCCGGCCAGAATTCCTTGCGCGAAGTGTTACGCACGATTCCGCAGAATTTCAGCGGCGGCCAGAATCCCGGCACGGGCTTTGGCTTGGGTTCGACGGCGGCCGGTTCGGGCAATCTCACCGGCGCATCGACGCTGAACCTGCGCGGTGTCGGCAATCAAGCGACCTTGACGCTGTTGAATGGCCATCGCCTCGCTTATGCCTCCAGCAGCAACTCCGTCGATATTTCTTCGATTCCCTTCGGCGCCGTCGAGCGCATCGAGATCGTCGCCGATGGCAGCTCCGCGCTGTACGGTGCCGACGCGGTCGTGGGTGTCGCCAATATCATCCTGAAGCGGGACTACGACGGCCTGGATGCGAGCGCTCGCTTCGGCGTCTCGACTGAGGGCGGCAACGAGCAACAACAGTACGGACTCACGTCCGGCACGACGTGGGCTGGCGGCGGCATCCTGGTCGCGGCCGAGTATCAGAACACCAACGCCATCGAGGCCAGTCAGCGCAGTTATGCGAAGTACCGGGCGCCCGGTCTGGGCCTGATGCCGGAGCTCGAGAACCAGAGCGTGCTGGTCAGCGGTCACCAGCAGCTGGCATCGAACCTGTCGTTCGAGTTCGACGGCTTCTATGCCGAGCGCACGAGCTACTACACCTACGCGAACGATCTGCGTGGCAGTTATCTATTGAACGGCGGCAATCAGGATTCGCAGGCCGAGTCTTTCGTGCTCGCGCCCTCGCTGAAGCTGGAGCTGGGCGGTGATTGGCGAACGTCGCTGTCGACCATGGTTGGTCACGACTACGCCGACTTCTATCAGGAAGCCTATCTCAACAACGCCATCATTTCTGCGGCGACGATTGGCTTCAACAACAAGACAGCGTCGGTCGAGATCAACGCCGATGGCCCGCTGTTCGCGCTGCCGGCGGGCATGGTGCGGGCGGCGGTGGGTGGCGGTTATCGCGAGCAGGCGATGCGGCAGACCAACACCTTCGCCAAGGCAAAGGAGCAGGAGACTTACTTCGCGTTCGCCGAGTTGAATCTGCCGTTGTTCCAGACGCTCAGTGCGAGCGCCGCGGTTCGCTATGAAGACTACCCGGACATCGGCGACGTTACGACGCCCAAACTCGGCCTGATCTATTCACCCACGCCGGATTTCGATCTCAAGGCATCGTGGGGCCGCTCGTTTCGTGCGCCGAGCATCTATCAGACTTACGTCCAGGCCAACATCGTCGTGCGTCCCGCCTCGATTTACGGTGGCACTGGCTACCCGGCCAATGCCAGCGCGCTGTACATGCTGGTCGGCGGTCGTGAATTGAAACCCGAGCGCGCGAAGACCTGGTCGGCGACGCTGGACTTGCATCCGCGCGCCATCAGCAATCTGCAGGTGGAGTTGAGTTACTTCAACATCGACTACACCGATCGCATTCTCGCGCCCATCACGTATTCCGCGCGCTCGCTGAGCGATCCGATCTATCGAGATCTGGTGAATCTCTCGCCCTCGGATGGGGACAAAGCTGCCGCCATTGCCGCCGCGGTGGCGAGCGGTGGCACGTTCTTCAATCAGCTCGGTCGGCCCTACGATCCAGCGGACGTGGTCGCCATCATCGACAACCGCACGGCCAATGTCGCCGAACAAAACATTCGCGGCGTCGATGCGACGGTGGCGTATTCGTGGGACTTGCAAACCAGAGGCTCGCTGACGTTCACGGGCTACGCGAGCTACATGGACAGCAAGCAGAAGCTCAGCAGCCTGCAGCCGTATGTCGATCTGTCCGGTTCGGTGTTCAATCCACCGCATCTGCGCGGCAACGTCGGCGTGGTGTGGGGGCTGGACGCGCTGACGCTCAGTTCCTTCGTCAACTATGTCGGTGGAGTGCAGGACGTGCAGATCACGCCGAGCCGCGAGGTTTCGTCGATGACGACGCTGGATCTCACGGCGCGCTATCAGGTGCCGGACGGCCCCTCGCTGTTCCGGAACATCGAACTGATGCTGTCGATGCAAAACGTGTTCGACGCCCAGCCCGACTCGATCTACACCAGCAGCTCCATTTTCCATCCCTACGATTCCACCAATTACTCGCCAGTGGGGCGCTTCGTGCGCTTCGGCATTTCCAGGCATTGGTGAGGATGGTGTCGGCTCAATCGTCTTAATTAGCGGCGAGGCCGGGTCGGGCCCGGTCTCGCGGTCTTCTCACGCGAGGTTCAAGCATGATTCGCTCAGCTCCAGCGGCGATTTGGGGGGCGTTTTGCCTGTGGGTTGCTCTTGCTCCGGCGCACGCCGAAGCGCGTGAAATATCGTTCACGACCACGGAAGGCACGTGGATGTCGCTCGATGTCTCGCCCGACGGGCGGTCCATCGTCTTCGATCTGCTCGGCGATCTCTATACCTTGCCCATAGAGGGCGGGCAGGCGACCGCGCTCACGCACGGCCTGCCCTACGACATGCAGCCTCGCTTCTCCCCGGATGGCCGGGAGATCGTTTTCGTCAGCGATGCCAGCGGCGCCGAGAACGTCTGGTTGATGAATGTCGATGGCACGAACGCGCGCAAGTTGACGTCCGAGACCCTGACTCATTTCGTTTCGCCCTCGTTCGCGGCGAACGGCAAGGAGATCCTGGTCTCGCGGCACAAGCCGTTCACCTATCAGAGCTCCTTTGAGCTGTGGCTCTATCATCGCGATGGCGGTCAGGGCGTGACCCTCGTTCGCAGCCAGCCCACGCCGGGTATGTCGATGGATTCCTGGAACAACGCCATGGGCGCCGTTGCATCGGGCGATGGCCGTTACCTGTATTACTCCTTTGCGCGCGGCTTCCTGGCGAACTTCTCGTATGAGGCGGGCCTGCCCAGGGCGATGCCGTACTGGCAGGTGCGGCGGCGAGACCGCAGAACCGGAGAGGAGGTGGACGTCACGGCTGCGGCAGGCAGCGGCCTGCGGCCAGTACTGTCTCCGGATAATCGCTACCTGGTCTATGGAACGCGCAATCGTGCGTCCACGAATTTGATGGTTCGAGACCTGCACACCGGCGAGGAGCGCCTGCTCATCGCGGGCGTGCAACGTGACGATCAAGAGTCCTCGAAGCCGGATCGCGATCTGCTACCTGGCTATGCGTTCACGCCCGATGGCAAGCGACTCATTACTGCGTACGACGGCAAGATTCATAGTGTGGACGTGACGAGCGGCGAGGCACGCGTCATTCCGATGAGCGTGTCGGTGTCGCGTGACATCGGGCCGACGTTACAAACCCAGAGTCGAGTGCCGGAGGGACCCGTCGTCGCCCGCATCGTGCAGCGACCGACGCTGTCGCCGGATGGGAAGTCGCTCGCGTTCACCGCGTTCGGCCAGCTCTATGTGAAGTCATTGCCCGACGGCGCGCCGAAGCCGTTGACGAGCGGTCCTGCAGGCGGCTATCAGCCGGCCTGGTCGGCCGATGGTCGCTGGATCGTCTATGCAACGTGGACCAGCACCGAGGGCGGCGCGCTGTGGAAGATTCGTTCTTCGGGCTCGGGTCGCGCCATTCGTCTCACCAAGGACACTGCCTATTATCGCGATCCCGTGTGGTCGCCCGATGGCGCGCGTGTGCTGGCGTTGCGCATGTCGAAAGGCGATTTCTCGCGGGGCGCGGCGGACATGTCGCTCGCCGGTGTCGATGAGCATGTGGAGGAGGCCAGTGAAAGTGGCGTATCGCCTGGCGCTTCGGCGGCCATGGATCTTGCGTGGCTGCCTTCGGACGGCGGTGACACGCACGTCGTCACCTCGGCGCCTGGTTTGATGCGACCTCATTTCGGGCCCGAGGCCGATCGGGTCTATCTGTCGTCGGGGCTGGGGCTGGTCTCGATGCGTCTCGATGGCAGCGATCGTCGGTCCGTCGTGGAGTTGAAGGTCCCTGTGATGGGCTCCGGCGGAGGATCGATGGAAATGCAGCCGATGGTGCTGCTGAGTCCGGACGGTGAGCAGCTTCTCGCGCACGTTCGCGGCCGAGTGTATGTGTTGCCCATGACGTGGACGGGCATTGCTCCGCTCGTGGTCGATGTGGCGGCAGCGCAGATCCCCATGCGACGGTTGGATCAGGCCGGCAGCGACGACATCGCCTGGAACAAAGCGGGGACGACAGCGCTCTGGACGCTCGGCGCCACGGTGTTTCGTGCTGCGACGAATGTCACGACTGCGGAACCAGATGCATTGGCACTGCGAATCGAGAAGCCGAGAGCGACTCCACGTGGCGCCGTCGTATTGAGCGGTGCCCGAGTCATTACGATGAAGGCGGACGAAGTGCTCGAAGACGCGGATGTGCTGGTCGTCGACAACCGGATCTCCGCCATCGGCCCGCGCGGCACGTTGCAGCTTCCAGAGAAGGTCGCGCGTGTGGATGTGGCAGGGAAGACGCTGATCCCGGGGTTCGTCGATCTGCATCCTCACATGCTCGCGCTTCGTCGCGGTGTATTCGAAATGCAGGCGTGGCCTTTCCAGAACTACCTGGCATATGGCGTCACCACGGGGCGCGATCCGCAGACGGTGTCCGTCGATCCGCTGGCGTATGAAGATCTGATCGAGGCCGGTGAAGTGCTCGGCTATCGTTCTTTCGCGACCGGTCCGGGGGCGTTCCCAACCAACGACATCCAGTCGCTCGACGACGCCCTGAGAATCGTCCGTCGCTATCGGGATTACTATGGCATTCGCACCATCAAGTCCTATCTGATCGGCAATCGTCAGCAACGCCAATGGATCATCGAAGCGGCCAGGCAGCTGAACATGATGCTCACCACCGAAGGCGGCGGCGATCTCGTCCTCGATATCACGCACGCGATCGATGGCATGCAAGGCAACGAGCACGTGTTGCCCTACACGGTGCATGACGACGTGATTCAACTCTTCAGCCGGACCGGCATCGTCTACACGCCGGCCATCCTGGAAACGTATGGCGGGCCTTCGGGCTGGAGCCCGGGGTATCAGAACCCGTCGCTCTACGACGATGCGAAGCTGCGCCGCTTCTATCCCGCCGAGGGTTTGACTCGCAAACGACGTTCGCAATGGATACCGCCCGATGAGCGGTTCACGTCACAACTGGCGCAGTCGGCGGTGGCGATTCATCGCGCGGGCGGCCGTGTCTGCATCGGCAGTCACGGCAACTTCGCCGGCCTCGGCTATCACTGGAATCTTTGGGCCTACGCCGACGGCGGCCTCACGGCTCACGAAGCTTTGCGAGCCGCGACGATGTGTGGCGCCGAAGCGCTGGGATACTCGCAGGATATCGGCAGCATCGAGCCCGGCAAGCTCGCCGACCTGCTGATTCTGGACCAGAATCCGCTCGACGACATTCGTCACACCGAATCGATTCGGTACGTGATGAAGAACGGCGTGCTTTACCAGGGCGACACCTTGGAAGAGCAATGGCCAACCCGGCGGCCCGCGCCGCCGCTGTGGTGGCATTAGAGATCAACGACTCCTGTGTGCCATCGCGAGCGCCGCCGCGCGCGATGGCACACCGAGCTTGGTGAGAATGGCCGAGACGTGATGATCCACCGTCCGCGTCGACACGAACAGTCTGGTGGCGATCTCGGAGTTGCGCAGCCCTTGTGACATCAGATCGAAGATCTGCGCTTCACGTTGAGTGAGTCCCATGGAGTTGTCGCGCGTTGAACGGCGCGAGCCGCGGGGAATACGGCGGACACCATCCAGTCGCATCTGCCGGCGCAGCGCTTGAGCGAACAGAGTCGAGCCCAGTTCCTCGAACATTTCGAGCGCGCGCCGCTTCTCGGGCTCACCGCCATAACGCGCCAACACCTCGGCCTGATCGTGTCGGCAGCCCAGTTCTTCCCAGGCGCGCGCGGCTTCTTGCCATTTGCCGATGAGCTCCAACGCATACGGACCCATGGTCTTCTCAGGAGCAACGACCCACGCGCCGAGCCTTTGCAACCACGCTGCCAACTCGCTCTTGATCCAATGGTCCTGAGTCTTCAGCGCGCGCTCATACACGGGCAGCAACTCTGCGACTGCTGCCGCCGGATCGCCCGCAAGCCAGGCGGCTTCGGCTGATGCGACGGTCAGCGGCACGATTCGTTGCAGTTCCTTTGTGAGCTGGACGAGCGTGCGAGCATCATTCAACGCTGAGGCTGCTTGCGGATCGCCGCGACGAGTTCGTAGCTGACCCAGCACGATCAGTGCAGGGGCTTGTGCCGCGACGGTGGTCGAGCAGTTCTGCAACACCTTCTGTGCATCCTCGCCGGCGCCGTCCCAGTCGCACAGTTCGAACTTCAGGCGCGCGCGCCATGCGGTCATGTACAGAACCCAGGAATCCAGATCGTGCTCTTCGCAATACGCGATTCCTTCGGCCGCGTAACGCTGCGCCAGTTCGTAGTTGCGAGAGGCGACGGACGATGAAGTCAGATTCGTGTATGCGCGCGCCACGTGTTCCTGCAGATTGCCTTCCAACGCGATCCGTAAACTGCGTTCCAGATCCTCGTAGCCAGTGACATCGCCGGCATTGAGTTTGGCCGAACCTCGGTTGTTCAACGAGTGACTGACGATTTCCCAGTTGCCCCAGGGCTCGGCGAGGGCGAGCGTGCGATCGGCCCACGCGATTGCCGATGAGCTTTCCTGCGCGAGCATTTCGAGCTGCGCGCGATTGCTGTACGCCATGGCGAGCTCGGGGCCGGCGGGCAATCGTTCCAAGGTGTCGATGGCTTCGACGGCGTGGTTCATGGCCTCGGCGCCGACGCCAGCGAACCAACTCAGTCGCGACAGCCAGCGCTGCGAATCGCCTTGTTTCAGTGTGTTGCCGAGGGTTCGCCAGATCGCGGCGGCTTCGCGACGCGTGGCCAGGGCCTCATCGATCTGATTGGTGAGATAGCACTCGTACGACAGCGCTTCGAGCAGACGCGCTCGTTGCTCGGGATTCAATTTCTCCTCATAACGAAGCGCCGTACGATAGTGCGCGGCGGCTTCGCGATGGGCTCTCACCGACGCCGCTTGGGTGGCTGCCAGCGGCGCGAAACGCAACACGGCCTCGGCGTTTTCCGCGCCGTTCGCATGATGGGTGATGCGAGCTGCCGAAACGCCGGAGCGTTGCGCCAGTACTCCAAACACCTTGGCGTGCAGACTGAGCTGGCGCAGTTTGGAGAGCGAGTCCTGGAAGGCGCGACGGGTCAGTTCGTGCCTGAAGGAGAGGGCACCGTCGGCATCGCGAATCATGCCGATCCCCAAACATTCCTCCACGCTGGCATCGTCCACGGCGACGGCTTGTTTGACCAGCCACGCTTCGGTTCTCGCCGGAATCACGCTGACCACTTCCGCGATGGCGCGCGCCTTTGCGGACAACTGCGAAGCGCGTGCAAGCACAGCGTCGCGGACGGTGGCAGGCACCGAAGCTGAAGGCTCGGCCAGCACTTCAGTAACGAACAGCGGATTGCCGCCGGTGATTCGATGCAGATCCTCCGTGCCGCGACCGGCTCGTCTGGCCAGGTCCGCGACCGCGCTCTCCGAGAGCGGCGACAGAAGCATGCGATGAGTGTCGGCGCGAGGCAGGTCGCCCAGAACTGAGCACAGTGGATGCCTGGCGTGCACCTCGTCGTCGCGATAGGTGATGGCGAGCAGCGCCTTGGTTCGATGAATACGACGACCGAGGAATTTGAGCAGATCCAGCGTGGCCTCATCGGCCCAATGCACATCTTCAAATACCACCAGCGTCTCGGCGTGTTCGAGCTCGTCCAGCGCGGCGTTGAAGATGACCTCGCGATTCGTGGCGCTTGTGACCGTCGTTAGCAGGCCGCCACGAGCTTGCCTCGCGATGTCATGCAATGGCGCCAGCGGGCGAGGCGTGAACAGCGAATCGCAGGCGCCCCACAGCACTCGCGTCTTGCGCTGTTGCCGGGCAAATTCCTGCATCAGCGACGTTTTGCCCAGGCCCGCTTCACCGCCGACCAGCGCGATCCGACCGCCGTTCCTGGCCGCCGCCAGCCATTGCGCCAGCTCCTGCAGGTGACGTTCGCGTTCGAGCAAAGGCCCGGTGACGAAGCCTCCGGTTTCGCGCATCCGGGCTGCCTGCACGTTGGTCGCGCTCATGACTGCTATGTCCCCAAGCCAGCGAAAAGGGTTCTGGCCTCAGGGTCATCGAAATCGGCCGGGCAAAGCCGACATCGACCTCAAAAAAGCTCAGGACGGGAGGGGGTCGGGCAGGTGGGCCAGCGCGCGATGCAGGAACAGCCGGGCTTTTTCCCAATCGCGCTGGATGGTGCGCTCGGACATGCCCCACATCGCGGCGATGTCGGTAAAGGAGAAACCGCTGAAATATTTCAGGTCCACCACCTGGGCCAGGCGCGGCTCGGCGACGGCGAGCTGTTCGATGGCGTCGCTCAGGCGTTGCAGCTCTTCGACATCGGCCGCCTGTTCGGGAATGTCGGTGGGCAGCGAGGTGATTTCGAATCCGCCGCCGCGCTTCAGGGCCTGGCGGCTGCGGGCGTAATCGATGATCAGGCCCCGCATCGCCCGCGAGGCGTAGGCCAGGAAATGCGCTCGATCGGGAAACAGCGCGCGATGCCGGTCGCTGATGTTCAAGTAGGCTTCATGCAACAACGTGGTCGCCCCGAGTGTCAGGGCGCCACCGCCATTGCGGCGTAATTCACGTTGGGCGATCCGGCGCAGATCGCCGTAGAGGCTGACGAACAGCTCCTGACGGGCAGCGGCGTCGAGCGATTCTGGTGTTGCTTGCTGCGGGCTCAAGGCGCGACCTCCGAGCCGGCCATCCCCACCGGCGAGCCGATTTTATAACACGGCGCCCGCCGGCCGAAGATATTGCCCTGTCGGGTTGCGCCGCCGCTTTACGATTACGGTTAGGATTGGCCGAACGAACTCGAAGCGGGGCCGCACGAATGACCGCCCACTTGCTCGATCCCGCGACCTGGCGCCGGGTGACAGCCTATCTGGATGAAGTGCTGGATCTGGAAGGCGAGGCGCGCGAGCGTTGGCTCGCCGATCTCGACCTGCGCGAGCCCGAAATCGCCCGGGCCGTGCGTGAGTTGCTCGCCGAGCAGGATGTGTTGAACGCCGAAGGATTCCTCAACGTAACCCCGGCGGCGCAACTGGTGGCGGCGGCGAATGTGTCGCTGACCGGTCAGGTGGTCGGCGCCTACACCATCGAGCGAATGATCGGTCGTGGCGGTATGGGAGAAGTGTGGCTGGCCGCGCGCAGCGACGGCCGGTTCGACGGCAAAGTCGCACTGAAGTTTCTCGACAGCAGCATCGTTCAATCGCGGCTCGCGGATCGATTTACGCGTGAGGGCCGGCTGCTTGGCAAGCTGGCTCATCCGAACATCGCGCGTCTGCTCGACGCCGGCACGACCCAGGACAACCGGCAGTTTCTGGTGCTCGAATATGTCGATGGCGAACGCATCGACGACCACTGCGAGCTCGGCGAGCTGTCGATTCGCGAGCGGGTGCGATTGTTTCTCGACGCCGTTTCGGCGGTTGCCTATGCGCACAGTCAGTTGGTGATTCACCGCGACCTGAAGCCTTCGAACGTGCTCGTGGCACGCGACGGTTCGGTGAAGTTGCTGGACTTCGGCATCGCCAAACTGCTGGGCGAGCAACAGGGGGAGATGGACGGCTCGCTCACCCAGATCGATGAAGTCGTGATGACGCCGGAGTATGCGGCGCCGGAACAGATCCTCGGCGAGTTGCCCAGCACGGCTACCGACGTTTATCAGCTCGGCATGCTGTTGTATGTATTGCTGGCCGGCGAGCATCCGTTGCCCAAGGCGTCGAGCCGTACCGATCGCATCAAGACTGCGCTGGAGGGGCGCATACCGCGCGCGTCGCAGTTTGCGACCGGTGCGCGGGCCAAGGCGTTGCGCGGCGATCTCGACGCCGTGCTGGAAATGGCGTTGCGACCCGATCCGAAGCAGCGTTACGCGACGGCGGCCGCGCTTCGTGAAGATCTGGTTCGCTATTTGAACGACGAGCCGGTTCGTGCGAGGGAGGGCTCGGCGCTGTATCGAGCGCGCAAGTTCGTGTCACAGCATCGGTGGGCCGTCGCGGGACTGAGTACGGCGTTCGTGGTCGCGATTCTGTTCGGGCTCACGATGAGGCAGCTCGCTCAACAGGCACAACGAGAGCGCGACCGTGCGAACAATGAAGCTGCGGTGGCACGTAAGGTCACCAATTTCACCGCGGGATTGTTTGAGCTCGCCAATCCCATCATCAGCGGCACCAAAGATATCTCCGCGCGCCAGCTGTTGGATGCCGGCGCGCGACGATTGCAATTGCAGCTGGATCAGCAGCGGCAGGATGTTCGAGCGGCGCTGTTGGAATCCGCCGGCAATGCCTATCGCGGCATCGGTGCGTATCCCGATGCGACCAAGCTGATCGAACAAGCGATAGCGCTGCGTCGAAGCGATGCTCAAACCGAGCCGGGCTCCTACGCCAAGGCGCTGCTGGATCTGGCCTTGGTCAAGCGTGAGGAGGGCGATCTTACTCGTGCCAGCGAGTTGGCTCGCGAGGCGATGACGACATTGGTGTCGACCGGGCGCGATCCCGATGCGCTCAATCAAACCAAGGTCGAACTGGCGAACATCCTGCGACGTCGCAGTGAGTTCGACGAGGCCGCGGAGTTGGTTCGTCAAGTGTTGGCAACGTCCGGAACCTCGGCTGAGGCCCAGGCGACCCGAGGCTACGCATTGTTGTTGTCCGGCAGAGTTGCCTTGGCCCAAGGGCATGTGGACCAGGGCCTCGAGACGTTACAACAGGCATATCGCGAGCAATTGCGGACCAACGGACCGATCGCCGAGATGACCCTCGAAGCACAGAGCGCTGTGGCCGATGCGTTTGTCATCAAAGGCGAGCCGGCTGCGGCCGAGCCGTTGCTGCGTTCGTTGGTGGACCAGACCCGTCAGCTCTACGGTAACGAGCATCCACAGGTCAGTGTCGCTCTGAACAATCTTGCCAACGCGATTTCAGATATTCCGCAGAAGTACGACGAAGCGGCGACCGTCTATCTGCAGGCTGCGGAGATCCAGCGCCGCACGCTCGGGCCGATGGCTGTTGAGCTCGGCACGACTTATAACAATCTCGGCGCGCTCTACATTTCGATGAACCGCTGGCAGGAGGCGGAAGCGTTTTACCGTCAAGCCGTACAGAATCGGCGCGCCAACCTGGGTCCCGACAATGCGGACACCATCAGCACCAGCAACAGCTGGGCGCTGACACTGAGTCGTCTCGGACGTGAGGAAGAGGCGGAGCGCTCGTTACGCAGCGGTGTGGATGCGCTGATCAAAGCGCTGGGTCCGGAGCACTGGCGCGTAGGTAATGCGCGCCGTCAATTGGCCAGGGTGCTCGTGCAACGCGGCAACCTGGCCGAGGCGCAGCGTGAGATCGACACTGCGTACGAAATTCTGGTCAAGCAGTTGGGGCCCGATCATCCGCGCTCGGTATCAACCAAGGCGCTGGCCACCGAGATCGCCGCCCAGCGGCGCTAGCACTAACGTTGAGACCGAAACATTGCTCGCTCAATTACTGAGTTGACGCGTTCAGGGAAGTCCTGATTTCTTCCCTTGGTCGCGAAGTGATCGTTGACAGTGTCCTGTTGCGTAAGCAGCATGATCATCATCGCACTCCGCTGAACGATTCGCTGGCGGTGTGTGTAGCAGATCCAGGGAATGGCGTCGCGCTCCTCTGGGACTGTCACAGGTCGTTGCGGTCATCAAGAACAATTGCAACCAGAGGACTCGAGACATGCGTCGTTACTTTTCCATTGCCACGATGTGCTTGTGCCTTTTCGGTGGCGTGCTTCCGGCGCATGCCGACCGGGATGCGCCGAACGTAACCATCGCTGAAATGACGATGGGCACGACGACCGGTAATGTCCTGTTCATTCGCGTCAATCCGGCGCCACCGAGTAACACCACCCCTTGCCACCAGAACACTTACTGGCACTACACGCTGCCGCTGAATACCGAGCTGGGCAAGAACCTGTATGCGCTGCTGCTGTCGCTGATTGCAATGGACAAACCGTTCGGGATTGCGGGATCCGGTCTCTGCAATGAATACACTCCCCCGGGGAATGCCGTCGAAAGTCTGCGGGGCATTGGCGCGACGTTCTAGCGATGTAGCGCGGTGCGCGAGCCCAGGCTCCGCGCCGCGTTCTTGTTCCGTCCCGGATTCAGGTCGGGTTTTCTCCAAATGGAGAAAATTTTGACTATTGGGATTTCCATGTCCTAATCTAGCTCGAAACAAGAGTTCGGGGATGGTCATGGCTTACGATTCGAAGCGCTCTCTGGTTCGCGCGGCTGTCGGCATCGCGTGTTTTTTGGGTGGTCAATATGCTTTCGCGCAGGAAGCCAGCACCTCGGACCCGGGCGACACGCTCGAGGAGCTGACGGTCACCGGCTCGCGTATCGAGCACAGCGGGTTCCAGGCGCCTACCCCGGTTTCGGTTCTGGATGTGGTCCAAGTCGAGCAGCGCGGCGCCACCAATATCGCCAACGTGATCAATGAAATGCCGGCGTTCACCGGCACCATCACACCGGCCTCCACCGGCTTGAACAGCCGTCAGAACGGCATCAACGCGGTCGACCTTCGCGGCCTCGGCACCAATCGCAACCTGGTGCTGTTGAATGGCCGGCGCGGTACGCCGTTCGATGAGTTCGGCAACGTCGACTTGAACGCCGTGCCGTCACTGGCGATCGGTCGGGTCGAAGTGGTGACCGGCGGTGCTTCGGCGGCCTGGGGCTCGGACGCCATCTCCGGCGTCGTCAATCTGATCTACGACGAATCGCTCGAAGGGATGAAGTTCAACGCTCAGTACGGGCAGTCCGAGCACGGCGACGCCCAGGACACCCGGCTCGCCGCCGCCTGGGGGACTTCGCTCAACGGTGGCGCCGGTCATTTCCTGATCGCCGCGGACTACAACAAGAACGAGGGCATCCCCGAGGGAAAGGATCGAGCCTGGCAGCGTCGCAGCCCGGCGCTGTTCGACAACCCGGCTAACACCAGCCTTTCCGATGGCATTCCGCAGCACCTGATCCGTGACAATGCGGCGCTCTTCATCGCTTCGCCCAACGGCGTGACGCTGCCTTTGACCGGCACCGCTGTGGACAATCTCGAATTCTTCGCCGACGGCACGGCGCGGACACGGCAGCTCGGCGAAGTCATGGGCGATTTCATGGTCGGCGGCAGTGGCTCGAGACTGGGCGATCGCAGCGCCATCTTCATTCCCACGGAACGTTTCAACGTCCTTGCGACGCTTCAGCACGACATCGGCGACAGGACCGAGGCCTTCATCGAAGCGAGCTTCGCGCAGTCGAAATCCACCGGTAAGCTGGTCGACGCGTTTTCGTTCGGCGATGTCGAGATCACGCCCGACAATCCTTACCTGCCCGCCAATGTCGCGGCGCTCAACCAGTCGTTCTTGTTGTTTCGCACGTTCGAGGAATTCGCGCCGATCACCTCGGAGTCCAAGAACGACAACATGCGCTTCGTGGCCGGGCTCAAGGGCGACTTCGGCAACTCGTTCAAATGGAATGCGTCGGGCCAGTACGGTCGCACCAAGTTCTCGAATGTCCAGCCGCAGAATCTGCTGGTCGGCAATCTGCTGCTCGCGGCCGATGCCGTGCGCGATCCCATCAGCGGCAACATCGTCTGCCGCGCCAATCTGAACGGCGCGAATGGCGCACCGGGTTGCTCGCCCATCAATCTGTTCGGCAAGGGCTCGCCGAGCGCCGCGTCGCTCGACTACATCACCGGTCGCGGTACCTCCGACACCGAGATCAAGCAGACCGTATTCATGGCCGATGTGGGCGGCGAGCTGTTCGATGCCTGGGCCGGCCCGGTGCTCGGCACGTTCGGCGTCGAATGGCGTAAAGAGCGGCTCGATCGCGTCGTCAACGCGCCGAACGCCAATGAAGAGTTCCTGATCGTCAACGCGCAACCGTTGAACGGTGAGTTCACGGCGAAGGAAGGGTTCGTGGAATTCGCGGTGCCGCTGTTGAAGTCCGACCAGCAGTCGCTGGATCTGAACGCGGCGGCTCGCGTGACCGACTACAGCACCGTCGGTAGTGTGACGACGTGGAAGGCGGGTCTGGTCTACTCGCCCATCGAGTCACTGCGCTTGCGTGGCTCGATCTCTCAGGACATCCGCGCGCCCAGTATCGGCGAAACGTTCGTCAAGACCGTGCTGCTGTTCGGCAACGTCTCCAATCCATTCATCAATCCACAAGTCCCGCCCACGGATCGCGTCGAGACGCCGACCATGGGCAACCCGGATCTGAAGGAGGAGACCGCCAAGACGACGACGTTCGGCGTCGTGTATTCCACCGGCGGCTTCCGAGCTTCGCTGGACTGGTATCACATCGACTTGACGGACACGATCGGTGTCCTCTCGCCGCAGAGTGTCGTGCAGCGATGCTTCGATGGCGACACCAGCCTGTGCGACCTGATCACGTTCAACCCCGATGGCAGCGGCGACATCGAGGTCGTGGCCGGCAAGAACCTCAATCTCGGCGCTTTCGATTTGAAGGGCATCGATGCCGAGCTGCGCTACACGCAGCCGCTCGGCAACGGCGATCTCAGTATCGGCTTGATCTCCAGCTACCTCATCCATAAAGAGATCGCGCCCTCGGGCGGCCTGCCGCTCGATACCGCCGGCGAGGTCGGTACCGGTTCCGGCTTCGGCACCCCCGATTTCAAAGCCACGCTCAGTGTCGGTTATGACCTGGAGAACTGGGGCGGCTTTGCACAGGCGCGCTACATCGGCTCGGGCGTTTACGACGCCACTTATGGGCCGGAAGATCTGTCGAGCGGCGAGAACGACATCGGTGCGGTGACCTACGTGGATCTGTCCGCGCACTACGACTTGTCGAACTTCGGCAATGGCCAGGTGCGGATCTTCGCCGGCATCGATAACGTGCTGGACAAAGACCCGCCGGTCATTCCGCTCAGCTTCATCTCGAACGCCGCCACCAACGGCGCGATCTACGACGTGATCGGGCGCAAGTACTACGTCGGCGCGCGGGTGATGTTCTAAGAAGTGCTAGATCGACGAAGGGATCACGAATTCCGATCCCTTCGCCGTGCTCTCCGGCCAGCGTTGCATGATCGATTTCTGCCGCGTGTAGAAGCGAATGCCTTCCTGGCCGTAGACGTGCGTGTCGCCGAACAGGCTGCTCTTCCAGCCGCCGAACCCGTGCCAGGCCATCGGCACGGGAATCGGAACGTTGATCCCGACCATGCCCACTTCGATGCGTCGCGCGAACTCACGCGCGACGTGTCCATCGCGCGTGTAGCACGACACGCCGTTGGCGAACTCGTGAGCGTTGATCAAGCGCACCGCTTCGGCGAAGTCCTTCACGCGCACGCAGGCGAGCACCGGGCCGAAGATTTCCTCGCGATAGATCTTCATGTCCGGCTTGACGTGATCGAACAGCGTGCCGCCCAGCCAGAAGCCGTCTTCACGGCCCTTCACCGCAAACGGCTTACCGGAAGTCGGATCGACGCGGCCGTCCACCACGAGTGAGGCGCCGCCGCTGCGGCCTTCTTCGATATAGCCGCTGATCCGCTTCACCGAGTCGCGGGTAATGATCGGCCCCATCTCGGCGTCTTCGACGGTGCCGTCGGCAATCTTGAGCGTGCGCGCGCGCTCGGCGAGGCGCGGCACGATCTTGTCGGCGACATCGCCCACGAGCACGGCAACGGAGATGGCCATGCAACGCTCGCCGGCAGAGCCGTAAGCCGAACCGATCAACGCGTCGACCGCTTGATCGAGATCCGCATCCGGCATCACGACCATGTGATTCTTGGCGCCGCCCAACGCCTGTGTGCGCTTGCCGTGGCGAGAGCCTTCCGTATAGATGTGCTTCGCGACCGGCGTCGAGCCGACGAAACTCACGGCCTTGATGTCGGGGTGCTGCAGGATCGCATTGACCACCGTGGCATCGCCCTGGACGATGTTGAAGACGCCGTCGGGAAGGCCGGCCTGCTTCAGCAACTGCGCCATCAGCAATGAGGCGGACGGATCGCGCTCGCTGGGCTTCAGAATGAAGCTGTTGCCACAGGCGAGGGCGATAGGAAACATCCAGCACGGCACCATGCACGGGAAGTTGAAGGGCGTGATGCCGGCCACGACGCCGAGCGGCTGGCGGATGGTCCAGTTGTCGAGGCCGGTCGCGACCTGATCGGTGAAATCGCCCTTCAGCATGGGCGCGATTCCGCAGGCGAACTCGACGATCTCGATGCCGCGCATGACTTCGCCGCGCGCATCCGACAACACTTTGCCGTGCTCTTCGGTGATCGCCGCGGCAATGGCGTCTCGCTGCTGATTCAGCAGTTGCAGGAAGCTCAGCAGGTGACGGGCGCGACGAATCGGCGGCGTGTCGGCCCACGTTTGCTGCGCTTTCAGCGCGGCGTCGACCGCGGTCTGCACGTCCTGAACACTTCCCAGCGCCACGTCGCGAATGCGTTGCCCGGTGGCGGGATTGAACACGGGCTGCGTTCGCGTCCCGCTGCTTGCAACTTCACGTCCACCGATCCAATGTTGAAGCACGCTCATTTTATTCGACCTCTGACAAAGACTGTCGCACCGTGTCGATCAGGCGATCGATCTGCGGCCTCTCGATGATGAAGGGAGGGGCGATCTGCAGGGTGTCGCCACCGAATCTTACATAGACGCCTTTTTGCCAGCAGGCAAGCGCCGCTTCCATCGGGCGACGCGCCGGTTCGCCGGGCCGCGAGGCCAGCGTGATGCCGGCCGCGAGTCCGAAGTTGCGGATGTCGGTGATGTGACGCGAACCCTTCAAGCTGTGCACGGCCTGTTCGAAGTAGGGCGCCAGCTCATGCACGCGCTCGATCATTTGTTCCTGTCGAAGCACGTCGAGTGCCGCGATGCCGGCGGCGCAGGCCACGGGGTGAGCGGAGTAGGTGTAGCCGTGCGCGAACTCGATCGCGTAGTCGGGGCCGCCCGCGTCCATGATGGCGTTGTGAATGTCGTCGTTCGCGATGACCGCGCCCAGCGGTTGCGCGCCGTTGGTCACTTGCTTGGCGATGTTGATCATGTCCGGAACGACGCCGAACGCTTCGGCACCGGTCTTCGCGCCACAGCGACCGAAAGCCGTGATGACTTCGTCGAAGATCAGCAGGATGTTGTTGGCGGTGCAGATCTCACGAAGCCGCTGCAGATAGCCGCGCGGTGGCACGACGACGCCGGCCGATCCGGAGAACGGCTCGACGATCACGGCCGCGATATTGGACGCGTCGTGAAGCGCGATCAGATCGAGCAGACGATCGGCCAGCTCGGCGCCGTTGGCCGGCATGCCTCGCGAGTACGCGTTCGCAGATAACAAGGTGTGCGGCAGATGATCGGCCTCGACCGCCGGGCCAAACACTTTGCGATTGGCGCCGATGCCGCCCACCGAGATGCCGCCGAAGTTCACGCCGTGATAGCCCTTCTCGCGGCCGATGAGGCGGGTCTTGCTGGCCTGTCCCTTCGCGCGCCAATACGCTCGCGCGATCTTCAGCGAGGTGTCCGCGGCTTCGGAGCCGGAGCAGGTGAAGAACACGCGATTCAGCCCGGGGGGCATGAAAGACTGGATCTTCTCGGCCAGCTCGAACGCCAGCGGATGGCCGAATTGAAAGGCCGGCGAATAGTCGAGGCGGGCAATCTGCCGTGACACCGCTTCAGTGATTTCCCGGCGGCAATGGCCCAGCCCGGTACACCACAGGCCCGACAGGCCGTCGAGAATCTGGCGGCCGCGATCATCGATGAAATGAGCGCCCTCGGCCTGGACGATGATCCGAGGGTCCTGCTTGAAAGCGCGATTGCCGGTGAACGGCATCCAGTAGGCGTCGAGTGTCATGGGCGGATCATCGGGAAAAGTTGTACTCTTGCAAATGAGCAAACATCGCTCTTTAGTTGCGCATCGATGAAAGTAAGCCGGCAGCCTCGGGAACGCGCCATCCTCGGCCAGGTCAGCGACCTGGACCTGCGTTTGCTTCGGGTTTTCAAGGCGGTAGCCGAGTGCGGCGGCATGGCGGCGGCGGAGCTGGAGCTGAACATCGGCACCTCGACGGTCAGCCGTCACGTCAAGGATCTGGAGACCCGCCTGGGCTTGCGGCTGTGCCGCCGGGGGCGCGGTGGGTTCGGGCTCACCGCGGAGGGCGACCGGGTCTATCGCGAGATCCTGAAGCTGCTCGGCTCGGTAGAGGCGTTTCGTGGCGGCATCGACGATATCCATCGCCGCATGGGCGGTCAGCTCGAGATCGCGTTGTTCGACAAGACCGTGAGCAACCCGGAAGCGCGCATCCACGTGGCGGTCGAGCGATTCACCACCCTGGCACCCGAAGTGCGTTTGAGCGTGCACGTCGACTCGATCAACGGCATCGAGCGCGGCTTGCTCGACGGCACCTATCACGTGGGCGTGATTCCCACTCACCGCAGCTCCAAGGCGCTTTCGTACACCGATCTGTTCGGCGAGACCGTGCTGATGTACTGCGGCGTGCGACATCCGCTGTTCAGTACCGACAACGATGGCTTGAGCTGGGCCAAGCTCCGCAAACTGCCGTTCGCCGGTCTGGGCTATCACTCGCCCAACATGGTGGCGAGTCACAAGGCGCGGCTGGAGCGGGCCGCGACCGGCTTCGATCAGGAGGCGATCGCGACGTTGGTGCTGTCGGGTGCGTATCTGGGCTTCCTGCCCGACCATTACGCCGATAGCTTCGTCAAAGCCGGGCAGCTGCGCGCCGTGCATCCCCAGCGGTTTCGTTACGTCTGTCGTTTCGCCAGCGTGGTCCGTCGCTCACCCGCGCCGTCGCGCGTGGTGCGGGCATTTGCGGAGTGTCTGGCGACCGCGCATCAAAAGCCGTCGGCTTGAGCTCCTCGCTCGGGGCGGCTGCAGCGGGTTCGAGCCAAAGCAGTCGTCATGGGCACGGGTTCGTGGATCACGCGACGAGTCGTTCGCGATCTTCCGAGCCGTTACACGGATGCATTCGCGCAGTTCCATCATGCGCCCATCCTCGTGGCTAACGTCGCGGTTGCGAATTGGAAATATCTGGACAAGCTCGACGTACCCGCGGCCTACGGCTTCGAGGCGCGCCGCGATATCAAGGGCATCGGCCGCCACCGAAGGACGCCGGGCCGCGAAGCAGGCGCTAGCGGCCCTGGCCGGTTAATTGAGCGACGAGACTTTCTGCGGGCAACTGCCTTTGGGCTCATGACGCAACAACTTGCCGGCGGCAACGCCGGTGAGCTTGCCACCATCGATGGCCAGTTGGCCGTTCACCAGCAACTGAGTCACGCCTACGGACAGCTCGCGTGGATGCAAGTAGTCCGCCTTCGGCGCGTACTGCTTCGGATCGAACACGACGACATCGGCGAAGTAGCCTTCGCGCAGATAGCCGCGAGCTTTCAGGCTCAAGATATCGGCGGTGCGTCCCGTCGAGCTGCGAATGAACTCGCCCAGCGTGATCACGCCTTTCTGCACGTACTCGCGATATTTCTGCGGAAACGTGGCGAACTGGCGCGGATGACCGGACGAGCCGTCCGAGCTGGTGACGACCCAGGGCTGGCGCATGAAACGAATCACGTCGGCGTTGTCCATGTTGAACGAGACCGCCGAGTCGCGGCCATCGCGGATGACGAACAACGCGGCGTCGATGGGGTCCTCACCGCGCTCGCGCGCCACTTCACCGAGCTTCTTGCCATGCCAGGGTGAGCCGGCCACGGTCAGCACCAGAGAGTCGGGTCCGCCACGACGGCGCAGGTTCTCGCGCATTTCCGTGCGGATCTTCTGCAAGGTTTCTTTATCGTCCAGACGCTTCAGCAGAGCGGGGCGCCCGCCATCGACGGCCCAGCGAGGCAGCAGCGACGCGCTCAATCCCGTGCCCGAGGCGAGCCAGGGATATTGATCCGCGGTGACGACTTGCCCGGCGGCGCGCGCCTCTTCGATGAGCTTGATCACATCGTCTGCTTCGCCGTGCACGTCGACACCGAGTGCCTTGATGTGTCCGAAGTGCACCGGCATCCCAGCCTCACGACCGATGCGCAAGACCTCGCGCGTGGATCCGAGCAGGCCAATGGAATACGACGACTCATCCCGTTGATGAGTGTCGTAGATACCGCCGCGCGTGGCAGCTTCACGAGCCACTTCGATCACTTCTTCGGTCTTCGCAAAGCTCTGCGGCGCGTAGAACAAGCCGGTCGACAGACCGAAGGCGCCTTGGCACATGCCGTCGGCGACCATGGACTTCATCTGCTGCAACTCTTGAGCGGTGGGGACGCGTGCGTCTTGCTTCAGCACGCTCTGACGGACGCGGCCGAAGCCCACGTACGAGCCCAAGTTGACGCCGACGCCGTCCTTCTTGATCCGCGCGTCTTCCGCGTCGATATCGGGCGTGCCGTAGCCGTCGACGCCGATCATCAAGGTGGTCGCGCCTTGAAACAGCCAGGCGGGCGTCAAGCGCTGCGCCGGATCGTTCGAACGAATGAACTCATCCGGATGCGTATGCGGATCGATGAAGCCCGGTGCGACGATCTTGCCGGTGGCATCGACGATCTTGTCGGCGGAGTATTTCTCCCGTGCGTTGCTGCCGACATAGAGGATTCGATCGCCACGAATCACCACGTCGCCGAGCCGGGACGCGGCGTCACTGCCGTCGTGGACTGTGCCATTGGCGATGATGACGTCGCTGCGTTCCTTGGCGAGTGCGGGCGTTCCGGCGCTCGCGCCAATGACAGCTGCCAAACAGCAGGCACGCAGGATTGCGGACCTCATCACGGTGCCACTCGCGTGAACTTCAGGCCGCCTTCGAGCCGGCCGGTTTCGAGCACGAAGCCAGTGACGGTGTTGTCGGCGCCGCGCTCCAGTCGCAGCTTGCCAAAGTCACCGCGCAGCACGTCCGGTGAGTCGAGCTTGATTCCGGAGAAACCTTCGGGCCGGCCGCCGCTGACGAAATCCGAGAACACATCGACCGCGAGGCTGTCGCCGTCGCGCATGAAGCGATAGTCGGCGTCGATCTCTTCCGAACGATACAGCGCCGTGCCGACGCCCAGCGCGGTCAGCGTGTCCGCGGGAATCGGTTGCCGATTGTCCGTCGGTTTCACTCGCTCCTCGGCCTTGGGCTTCGGACCGGTGAACGCCTTCGGATACAGCGCCTCGACGACACGCAGGTTGTAGGCGCTCGGGTTGTCCGCGATGTTGCAGATGGAAACCACGCTCGCCTTGAGCTTGGGGAAAGTCACATAGTTGCTGGTGAACGCCGCGTGACCGCCGCTGTGCTCGACGACCGGCTGTCCGCGCAAGGTGCCGACGCGCAGACCGCTGGCGTAGCTGAGACCGTTGCCGGCATCGATGAGCTTGCCGTCGGAGAGCACGCCCGGCGCCAACATGATCTCGCGCGTCTTCTCAGTCCAGATCTTGTGACCGACATGGAAGTCGTGGTCGTACTTCGCCATGTCGTTCACGCTGCTCATCAATCCACCCGAGCCGCTGAAGCCGGGATAGGTATCGCGGACCGAGTAGCCGGCGCCGTCTCGAACATAGCCGTGCGCGAGATTGGCGCCGCCCGGATTGGAGCCGTAACGGAAATAACTGCTCTTCATGCCCAGCGGCTCGAGAATGCGTTTGCGCGCGAACACATCGAAGCGCTCGCCGGCGGCGCGCTCGACCACCTGGGCCAACAGGAAATAACCGCCGTTGCTGTACGTATATTGCGCGCCCGGCGTGAAGTTCAGCGACTTCTGGCGAACCATCATGCGCAACACTTCCGGCGGCATCAGGGTTTCATAGCTCTGCGTGCCGGCCAGCGAGAACAGGCCGAGCACTTCGCGCGCGCCGCTGGTGTGATTCATCAAGCGACGCACGGTGACGGGCGTCGGATAGCGCGGCAGCTCCGGCAGCCATTTGCGGATGTCGTCGTCGAGCCCGAGCTTGCCGTCTTCGATCAGCTTGGCCGCCGCGAGCGAGGTGAACTGCTTGCTGACCGAAGCCATGTAGAACACGGTGTCCGCGGTCAGCGGCGCTTTGGTCGCGAGGTCAGCCAGGCCGTAATTCCGGAGCAGCGCCGTCTCGCCGTTGCGGAATACACCGACCGAGCAGCCAGGGCGGTCGCCATTGAACGGCGCGAATATTTCATCGACCGCGGCGGTATCCACGACGCTTTTTTCTCGCGCGGAGGCGAAGGCGTGACTGACGGCGATCGTGCAGACGATCGAGACTAATAGACGCTTCACTTGGATCCCCTCGTTATGCCGCGAGCAACGTCGCGATCATTCCATTGTTGCCCGGTGAACCGCCAGAGCGGGTGGGAAATTTATTCGGTGACGCATAACCCGAATGCATACCCTCTCAACTCGGTGCCGATTCCGCAATTCGAATTGCCGGATTACTCTGCGTCGAGTGTCTAACTCTGCATGGCGCTGGAGTATCAGCTGACATCGACCGTGGAAACGCCGTCCGGCGGCGACGACGATGCGCGCATTCAAACGGTGCAACACCTGATTCAGCTGCACCATCGCGCGCTGCATGCGTTCCTCATGACTCGCGTGCGCGATTCGCAGGAGGCGAAGGAAGTCGCGCAGGAAGCCTACGTGCAGCTGTTGCAGCTCGACCGACCCGACGCGATCGGTTTCCTGCGCGCCTATCTGTTCAAGACCGCCGCCAATATCGCCATCAATCGAGCCCGGCAACGACGGGTGCGGGGCGCGCTCGATCGGCTGGACGATCCGGCGCCGCCGGTGGATTGGCTCAGTCCCGATCGCCACGTGTTGGGCCGACAACAGCTGTGGCTGCTGCGCCGGGCGCTGTTCGAGCTGCCGCCGAATTGCCGGCGCGCCTTCATCCTGTACCGCTTCAAGGAATGGAGTCAGGAACAAATTGCCATCGAGCTCGGCGTCAACGAGCGCATGGTGCGTAATTACCTGGTGCGGGCCGGGCTGTATTGCAAGCTGCGCGTGCGGGGAAGCACGCCGGCGCAAGCCAAGGCTCAGCTGAAGGAACCGAAAGTCAATGACGAATAGAGTGGACGTGGCGGAGCTGGAAGCCGCGTGGCTCTGGGTCGTGAAGCTGCGCGATGAGCGGGCTACGCAGGAGGATGTGGCGCAATGGCTGCTCTGGTATCAGGCCGACGAGCGCCATCGGCTCGCTTTCGAGGAGATGCAATCGTTCTGGCACGAGTCTGGACGATTGATCGGCGATGACGAGTCGGCCAGCGTCGCCGCGCTGCTCGCGGGCCGCGAATCGATGCCCGACGAACGAACCCAACCGGGTCGCCGGCGCTGGTGGCCAGCGCTGGCGGCGAGTTTGTTGGTCGTCACAGCCACGATTGGCTGGCTGGTGAGTGCCCATCGGGTCACGCCGGATCAGCCCATGGCCGAAGTGCGCCAGACATCGCTGCCGGACGGCTCCACCGTCGATCTGGCCGCCAGGTCCACGGTGACCTCGCGCTACAGCGAAGACATGCGACTGCTGGTCATGGAAGGTGCCTCGGGCGAAGCGTATTTCTCGGTGGCTCACAATCCGCAGCGACCGTTCGTCGTGCAAGTCGGCACCATGCACGTGCGCGCGCTCGGCACGGCATTCAATGTGCGCCACGCCGACGATCGGGTCGTGGTGAGTGTCACCAAGGGCATTGTCGAAGTCTCCACGCCGAGCGGCAGCGCGAAGGTCGCCGCGGGCAATCGTATCGCGTGGGAAGTTTCGGGAGATTCGGTGCCGTCGATCACGCCGGCCACCGCAGCGAGCACGCTGGCCTGGCAACAAGGGCGGCTCGAATATCACAACGAACCGTTGGCCGCGGTGATTGCCGACGTAAATCGGTATTCGCAACAGCCCATCGTCATCGACGATGCAGCCGCGGGCGAGATTCTTTTCTCGGGCACGGTATTCACGCAGGCGACGGAGGCGTGGATCGATTCGCTTCCGCAAGTGTTCCCGGTGCAGCTCGAGCCGCGTCTGCTGGGTGGGCTGTCGCTCAAGACGCGGCAATGAACAAAAATCTGGAGGAAACATTTCCGGTTTGTGCCGCTCGTTTGTCTTGATGACATACACGGCAACGCGGCCGTGTCCTCTCATCAAATAATATCGGGGAGATCGGTCATGTCGTCGTCCGTCGTTCGTCATTTGTGCCGCGTGCTGAGCCGTCCACTGGTTACCACCGCGGCGTTGACCTGCAGCGTGGCCTGTTACGCACAGGATCAGGGACTGGCTCGGGTTGTTTCATTCGGGATCGCACCTCAGAAAGTGTCGACGGCGCTGATCCAGCTGTCGAATCAGGCGGGCGTGCAAGTGCTGATGCCCGGCGAGCTCACCGACAGCAAGAACACCCGCGGCGTGCACGGCAAGATGTCGGTCGAGCAGGCGCTCGATCAATTGCTCGAAGGCACGCAGCTGCGTTATCGCCTCACCGGCGAAAATGTCATCGGCATCGAAGCGCTGAAGACGGAGGCCGCCATTCGCACACCGCCGTCGATTCCGAACTACACGGCGATGAACGTTGCGTACGTCACCGAGAGTTCTGGGTATGGTTCGGGTGGCGGCCAGTCATCGCCGGCGTCGACAACGGCCAATACCGCCGAAGTTCCCGAAGGCGTGCAGACCGTCATCGTCACGGGCACGCGTTTCAGCAATCGCACCGAGCTCGAATCGCCCGTGCCGGTCGACGTGCTGTCCCGGGAGAACTTGCGCAGTGGTGGCTATAACGACACGCCCTCGATGCTGTCGGTGTTGGTGCCTTCAGCGTATTTCCCGCCGACCAGCACGGCCAATAGCGGCTCGTTCATGCGCCGCGTGCAGATCCGCGGGCTCAACTCATCGCAGGTGCTGGTGCTGGTCAATGGCAAGCGCAAGCATCTCGGCATCAACGGCAGCATCGCGACGGCGGACTTCAATTCGCTGCCGACCAGTGCCATCGGTCATATCGAAGTGCTGCGCGATGGCGCCGCCGCTCAATATGGCTCGGATGCGATCGCCGGCGTGGTGAACGTCATTCTGCGAAAAGATCTGGGCACGCAGGTCGAGACGTCGGTGGGGCAGACCTATAAAGGCGACGGCGAAGTCGCCGAGGTGTCGCTCGACAATGGCTTCGAGATCGGCGACGGCGGATTCGTGCACAGCTCGCTCTACTATCGCAAGCGAGACAAGACCAATCGTCAGGGCTACGACAAGCGGCAGATGTATTTCGGCACGCGTAACGGCAATCCGATCGTCTTTCCGACCACCAGCGCCAGCGATGCGACGCCCGTGTTGCAGCCGGGCGATGCGTTCGATCCGCGCGAGTTCCAGATCGATCGCTACAACACGTATCGCGTCGGCGATCCGGAAAGCGAGGACATGGGCCTGTTCGTGAACAGCGAGCTGCCCATGGGCGAGCTCACGGGCTATGCATTCGGCGGTTACATGCGTCGCGAAGTCGAAACGCCGTTCGTGTTTCGCGCGCCGCTCGACAACAACAATGTGCGCGCCATCTTTCCCGATGGCTTCCAGCCTTTGATGGTCGGCATCGTCACCGACGGTTCGCTCACCGCCGGTGTCAAGGGCACGCTGGGTGCGTGGGATTTCGATGTGAGTCAGGGCTGGGGCATGAACAACGTGCGGCCCTATCCGTCGCACACCTTGAATCCATCGCTCGGCGTCGACAGTCCGACCCGGTTCTTCGCCGGCAAGTACAGCATGCAGCAGGCGGTGACCAACTTCGATCTCACGCGCAGCTTTGAAATCGGCTGGCAGGCACCGCTCGATACGGCGCTCGGCGCCGAGTTCCGCTGGGATGACTTTGCGACGGAGCAGGGCAGTCCTTCGGGTTACATCCACGGCGGCGTGCCGGTGCTCGACGGCCCGAACGCCGGTGCAGTCACGGCGGCCGGCTCGCAGGGCTTCGGCTCACTGCGCCCGACGGACGAAGTCGATGTCGATCGCACCAGCTATGCGCTGTACGCCGATGTCGAAACCAGGTTCTGGGAACGCCTGACCGTGTCGGCCGCCGGACGTTATGAGAAGTTCAGCGACTTCGGCGACACCTTGAACGGCAAGCTCGCGCTGCGCTTCGAAGCGACCAAGTGGCTGGCTTTCCGAGGTGGCGTCAGCACGGGATTCCGCGCGCCATCGCTCGCCGATATTTATTACCTCAGCACCAGCTCCAGCTTCATCCAGGGCGTTTCCTACGTCACGCGTCGCTTCCCGCCCTCCGATCCGGTGGCGCGATTGATGGGCGCGAAGGATCTCGAGCCCGAAGAGTCGGAGAGCGTGAGCTTCGGTGTGGTGCTCGATGGCGGCCCGCGCTTCAACCTGTCGGTCGACGTGTATCAGATCGAGGTGAGCGATCAGATCGTGTCGTCGAGCACCTTCAACGACGTGCGGGCACGCGCCTTCTTCGCGGCCAACGGTTATCCGAACATCAGCGGTGCCAGCTTCCCGACCAACGCCATCGACGCGAAAGTGGAAGGGCTCGATGTGACCGGGCGCTACACCATCGACTTCGATGCGAGTCAGCTGACGTTGACCGCGGCCATGAACTTCAACAATCGCGAAGTGACCCGGATCGCGGCGACGCCGCCGGAGCTGGCGGCGATCACGTCGATTCCGTTGTTCAATCGTGACAGCCTGATTTCCTACTCGAAGGGCCAGCCGCGGCGCACGTTCAATTTCTCCGGCACGTACGAGGTCGGCGACTGGACGTTCTTCGCCCGGGCGCTGTACTACGGCGAGTACTTCACCGGCAGCGCCAATCCGATCTTCGATCAGACCTTCTCGGAGGAATGGCTGGCGGACGTGAGTGTGGCCCGGCGTTTCGGCGACAAGTACACGGTGACAGTGGGCGCCAACAATGCCTTCGACCAGTATCCCGATGAATACACCGCGATCAACAACCCACAAGGTCCGTTCCGATATCCCTCGGCGAGCCCGTTCGGCTACAACGGCGGCTATTATTATCTGCGGCTGCTCGCCAAGTTCTGAGGCGGGCATAACCGCGGGTTAAGTCACTCGGTGCTCTTTTCAGTAGTGGGCGGTAGTTACCGCCCACTACACTAGAGGCAGGGAAATAGAAGTGACTCAGTGATGCATGTCTGCGTGCTCGGCGGAGGGGTGATAGGCGTCACCACGGCGTACTATCTGGCACGCGACGGCCATCGGGTCACGCTGCTCGACCGGCGTGAAGGCGTCGGGCTGGAGGCCAGCTTTGCCAATGGCGGACAGCTCAGCTACAGCTATGTGGCTCCGCTCGCGCAGCCGTCGATCCTGCCCAGCCTGCCGGGCTTGCTTCTGATGCGGGATTCGGCGCTTCGCTTCGCGCCGCGCCTGGATTGCCTGCAATGGCGTTGGCTGTTCGCGTTCCTGCGAGCCTGTCGCAAGGAAGTGGCTTCCCAGACCACCACTCATTTGCTGACGCTCAGCCTGTATAGCCGCTCCTTGCTCCATGACCTGGTGCGCGAGGAGTCCGTCGAGTTCGACTACAAGCGCAACGGCAAGCTGGTGCTGTTCCGGGATCGAGGCGCTTTCGAGCAGGCTCAGCGGCAGATGGAATTCCAGGCGGCGTTGGGCAGCGAGCAGCAGGCGCTCGGTCCGATGGCCTGCACGGCGCTGGAGCCGGCGGTCGAGCCGCTGCGCTCCGAGCTTGCCGGCGGCATCTACACCCCCAGCGAAGACGTTGGCGATTGCCACCAGTTCACCGTCGAGCTGGCGCGATTGGCTCGCGACAAGTACGGGGCGGAATTCGTCTACGGCTCGCAGATTCAGCAGCTGCAGGTCTCGAACGGACGTATCGCGGCGGCTCGTACACAGCGCGGCGATGTCGAGGCCGACGCGTTCGTGGTCGCGGCCGGCATGTCGAGTGTGAGGCTGCTCGACCCGTTGGCTGTAAAGTTGCTGCTGTATCCACTGAAGGGCTACAGCTTGACCGTCCCCATCGACTCCGGTCACGACGCACCCAGCGTGAGTGTCACCGATTCCGATAACAAGGTCGTCTACGCAAAGCTCGGGGACCGGCTGCGTGTCGCCGGCATGATCGATATCACCGGCAGTCCGAATGCCGATCCGCGCCGCCTCGATCTGCTTCGCAGGCAGGCTCGTGAAGCGTTTCCCCGCGGCGGCGATTACAATCGGGCGCAAGGTTGGTCCGGGCAACGACCCGCGACCCCCAGTGGGAAGCCTGTGCTCGGCAGTACACCTTATTCGAATCTTTGGCTCAACACCGGTCAGGGCGCCCTGGGGTTCACGCTCGCCTGTGGCAGCGCGCGCCTGGTCGCCGATTGCATCGCCCAGCGGCCGCCCGCATTGGACATGAGCCCCTTCCGCCAAGCATGAACCTGCGGCAGATCGAAATCTTTCACGCGGTGTACGCGAGTGGTTCGGTCACGGTTGCCGCCCGGGAGCTGCACGTCTCGCAGGCGTCGGTGAGCAAGACGCTGCGACATGCGGAGCGGCAGGTAGGTTTCCCCTTGTTCCGGCGGCAGAAGGGCCGGCTGGTGCCCACGCCGGAGGCGCATCTGCTGTTCCGCGAGGTCGACGAAGTTTATAAGCGCGTCGGTTCGCTGAAGGCTTCCATCAAGAATCTTCGCGCCGGCGGCGAAGGGCGGTTGCGTCTCGCGGTGCTGCCTTCGCTCGGCCTGGGCGTGACGCCGGCGGCGGTGGCGAGTTTCAGAGCCGCGAACCCCAAGGTGACTTTCGACGTCCAGACGCTGGATCACTCGGACATCCTGCGCTGTCTGTACGAGCGGGAGAGCGATCTGGCGGTCGGCTTCGTCGCCCCGAATCATCCGCGTCTGAAATCCGTCCAGGTCGGTTCGGGTGAGCTGGTGCTGTTGCATCGGGACGGCGCGTTTGCCGGCAGCAACTCACGGGTCGATCTGCGCAAGCTCGCTGGCTGCGACTACATCAGCCTCACCGGCAGCGGTCCGATCGGCGCGTTGCTGTCGGCGGAGCTCGAACGCCAGCAGGTGGAAGTCAATGAGATCGCGTCGGTGCGAACCTTCTATGTCGCGGCCGCATTGGTCGCGCAGGGCGCAGGTATCAGCGTCGTCGACGAGTTCACCGCGCGCGCACCGATCTCCTCGGGGCTGGAGTATCGACGGCTTTCGCCCCGCATTTCTTTCGGGGTGTACTGCATCTGGCTGGAAGAACAACCGCCGTCTCGCGTGTGCCAGCGATTCATCGCCGAGCTGCGCAAACATCTGCCCGCATCCTCCGCCGGCGGCGGCGCATGAAGCTCGGCTTGATCGAGACCGCCGCCGTGGCGAGCCTGCTGCTGCTCGCCGGCTATGCGATCCGTCGCATCGTCACGCCGCTCGAGCGGGTAAACATGCCTGCGCCCGTGATTGGTGGATTGATTGCCGCGGTGGGCATGCTGATCGCGCGCCTCTTGGAACTGCCGGCGGTCGAGTTCGATACCTCGCCTCAGCAGCCGCTCATGATTGCGTTCTTCACCAGCCTGGGATTCGCGGCCAGCGTTCGTTTGCTGCGTGCGGGCGGTTTACAGGTCCTGGTGTTGCTGGCGTTGTGCTCGGTGTTTGCAGTCCTGCAGAACCTGCTGGGCATCGGGATTGCCAGCGCGTTCGGTTTGAATCCGTTGTTCGGCGTCATCACCGGCTCGGTCACGTTGACGGGCGGTCCGGCGACCGGGCTGGCGTTCGCACCGTTGTTTGAAGAGGCGGGCGTGGCCGGCGCGGGAACGGTTGCGATCACCACGGCGATGGCGGGAATCATCCTGGGCAGCCTGGTGGGCGCGCCGCTGGCGACTGCGCTCATCGAGCGGCATGGGTTGAAGACTCCGACAGTCGCGCGTTCCTCATCTCCGTCCATGAGCGCGGCAGAACATCCAGAGCCACGGGATGAGGGCGCTCGCGTCCTGATGGTGCTGAAAACCATTGCGATATTCTTGATCGCGATGTGGCTGGGCTCATGGATCAGCGCCGCGATCCAGCGCACGGGATTGACCATGCCGGCGTATATCGGCGCGATGCTGGCCGCATCGGCGCTGCGCAATCTCGATGATGTGACGGGGTGGCTCAGGTTGCCGCATCGATATATCGATATCGCCGGTGCCGTGACGCTGTCGCTGTTTCTGGTGATGGCGATGATGACGCTCGATCTGCTCAAGCTGTCGAGCCTGGCGGGGCCGTTGCTGGTCATCGTCTTCGCGCAATTGTTGCTGGTCATGCTGGCGTTCGTGTGGCCGCTCTATCAATGGATGGGCCGCGATTACGAAGCGGCCGTGATCTCCGGGGGCTTCGCCGGTTTCATGCTCGGCACCACCGCCAACGCCATGGCAGTGATGCGTTCGCTGGTGGAACGGTATGGTCCGGCGCCGCGCGCGTTTCTGGTTGCGCCGCTGGTGGGCGCCTTCTTCATGGACTTCACCAACGCACTGATCATCACCCTGTTCCTGAACCTGCTGGCGTGAATTTTCGGTGAAAGCACTTAAAGCGGCCGGGGCACCTTGACCGCTGTCGAGGCCCGCGTCTAAAAGGGCCTCATGCAAGCATCTGCGCGATTCCTGGTTCGATTCGTCCTGGTCGTGGCGGCATTCGTCGCCGTTCCCGCCTCCGCCAGCGACCCGGCGCTGCCGATCGCGCAGATCGATGCCCGCATGGCGGCGATGCTGAAGGAATGGGATCAGCCTGGCATGGCGATCGCGCTCGTCACGCGCGAGGGCATCGTTCACGAGAAAGGTTTCGGTGTCCGCGATCTGCGCAGCAAGCAGCCGGTCGATGAGCGCACGCTGTTCGGGATCGCTTCGCTGTCCAAGAGCTTTGCGGCTACCACGGTCGCGAAGCTGGTCGCCGACGGTCGCATGAACTGGGACGATCCGGTGATCCGGCACCTGCCGTGGTTCGCGATGCCTCGTGAACGCGACACACCGGAAGTCACGCTGCGAGACCTGCTCAGCATGCGTAGCGGATTCGGCAGTTCGGAATATACGTTCCGCCGCGTCAGTGCGAATCGGACGGATCATGTTCGTCGCATTCGTTTTCTCGAACAGCGCCATCCGTTGCGCAGCGAATATCTGTACACGACGGATTCGTACACGGCGATTGGCGAAGTGGTCGCAACGGTCACGGCCGCGCCGTGGGAAGCCTTTGCCGCTGAAACGCTCTGGAAGCCCATCGGCATGACCCGCACGAACGCCGACCACACGGTGGCGCGTGCAGACAGCAACGCTGCGTCTCCGCATATCACTGTGCAGGGACGGAAGCAGGCCATCGATTGGATCTACGAGGACTACAACGCGCTGCCAGCCGGCGGCGTGAATTCGACCGCTCACGATCTGGCGTTGTGGCTGCAGTTTCAGCTCAACGATGGCGCCGTGAACGGCAAAGCCCTGTTGCCGTTTGCCGCCTTGAAAGAAACCCGCACGCCGCAGACGCCCGAGCGTGGACGCTTTGCCAATCGCGCCTGGTCGGAAGCGGCGGGCGAGGGCGACGACGCGTTTCGTCATCCGGCGTACGCGATGGGATGGATGACACACACGTATCGCGGTCACGACGTTGTCGCGCATTCCGGCGGCATCGACGGCTTCCGCACCTTCATGGGGTTCCTGCCCGATGACAACATCGGCATCGTCGTACTCACGAACGCCGACCAGTCGATGCTGACGATGGCCGCATTCCAGACGATGGTCGATGCCGCGCTCGGTCGCGGTGTGTCGAGTCGATGGAGCGACAGCTTTCGCCGCATGGCCCTCGCTGATGCGGAGGCCGGCAAGAAGCGTCGCGCTGAGTTGGAAGCCGCTCGCCTCAAGGGCACCAGGCCTTCGCTGCCGCTCGATCGATACACCGGCACGTTCGCCGACAACGGTGCCTTCGGCGAGTCGCGAGTTCATGTCGAGAACGGCAAGCTGGTCATCGATGCCGGCCGCATGCAGTACGAGCTGAGCCATTGGCATCAGGATCAGTTCGAGGCCAGGCCGCGCTGGCCCTACGAAATGGCCTCGCGAAATTTCTTTGTGAGCTTCCGGCTCGACCCGGCCGGGCAGGTCGTGGGGTTCGACTTCAGCACCGGCTCGGTGTTCAAACGACTGAAGTAGCGCGTCCCGACACAGCGTCTGATGCGATAGCCCCAGAAGAGGTCGCGTCGATCCGCTTTGCGCAAGCGCAGCGGAATGCAGTCGATAACCGGTTGTCGACGGGTCACAGCCGGGTCACATTCTTCAACTTCCCGATCTCAAAACGGCGCAGCGTGGCGACAGTGATTCGCCGACGCTAGGATCGCTGCGCAGTTTGATTTCACGCCACGGCAAACGCCGGGCGCTCGCGAGTTCCAGCATCGGAACATCGTCAAGCGTAGCGCCTACCCATCGAAGGATCGATCAACGCGGTCGCGACTCTATCCAAGAGTCGTGCTCGACGGGCTGCTTTTGCTCGCGGTTCTTCGTATCGAAGGGTTGTCGGAAAAATGTCTCAGCATGATTCTCGGAATTCGGGTAAGGCCTCACTGAGGTTGGTCATCTCCACGCTGCTGGCGCTCAATGGCGCAGCACTCATGGCTACCGAAGCATGCGCGCAAGACAGCGATGCTGGCGCGTCCAACGTGCAGCCATCGGAAGTGGACACGGTCGTCGTCATCGGCTCGCGCAGTGGCGAGGCGACGGTGCTCAACAGCGCCGCGCCAGTTCAGGTCGTGAGTGGTGCCGATCTCGCCGAGAGTGGCGCGCGAACGCTCAGCGAAGCGCTGCAGTCTACTGTGCCGTCTTTCAGTTTCCCGACGTCCGCGGCTTCGAGCAACGCGGCGAGCTTCGTGAAAGGCGTCGCGCTGAGAGGCTTGGCGGCCGACCAAACATTGGTATTGGTCAATGGCAAGCGGCGTCACGCGTCGGCGCAACTCAATGCGTCCACCGGCGTGACCAAAGGCGCGCAGACGGTCGACTTGAACAGCATTCCCTTGAATGCGATCGAGCGCGTTGAAGTGCTGCTCGACGGCGCGTCCGCCCAGTACGGCTCGGATGCGGTGGCGGGCGTGGTCAACATCGTGCTCAAGGAGAGCACGGAGGGCTCCGACCTGTCGGCGCAGTTCTCGAAGAACGCCAAGGGCGATGGCGATACCTATTCGGTCGGTGGCAGCCTCGGCTCGACGCTGCCGGGCGATGGCTTCGTCACGGTGTCGTTCGACGCGTGGGATATCGACGCCACGCGGCTGTCGACGATCGATACGCGCCAGATGTATTTCGCCAACGATCCGCGCGAGTCGACCTACGACAATCGCGACTGGTTCTACGGCAGCGGCGCCTCCAAGCGCTACAACGTTTTCGTCAACGCCGAGAGCACGATCGGTTGGGCCACGGTGTACGGCTTCGGCTCGTACGGTTGGCGCGAGGATCACGGCTTCGGCAATTTGCGTCAGCCGAATTCCGATCAAACGGTTCGCGCGCTGTTTCCGGACGGGTTTCAACCGTTCCTGGATATCAAGTCTCAGGATGCCTCCGCCACGCTTGGCGCGAGGTTCGGGTCGGATTCGCTCGGCGCATTCGATCTGAGCGCGACGTACGGTCGCAATCGAGTCGAGTCGGTCGTGTGGAACACGAACAACTCGAGCCTCGGCACCGCCAGCGGCACGCGCTTCGATACCGGCGATCTGCTCAACGTCCAGAGCAGCGTGAATCTGGACTGGACCCATTCGTTCGACGTGCCGGTGCTGTCGGCACCGTTGCAGCTCGCGGCCGGCGTGACTTATCGCCACGAAAGCTATGAGGTGTTCGAGGGCGACTACGGGTCGTGGGCCAACGGCGGCGTGCGCATCATCGACGGTCCGAACGCGGGCCGGGTCGCGACGCCGGCATCGCAGGGCTTTGGCGGCTTTTCGCCGGATGATGCCGGGCGATTGAGTCGTGACGTTGAAGGCGCGTACGTGGAGCTCGAGAACGAGCTCACCGAAAAGCTCAGAGTCACGCTGTCCGGTCGCAGCGAGCATTACTCCGACTTCGGCTCGACGACCAACGGCCGACTGGCGTTGCGTTATGAAGTGCTGCCGAGCCTTGCCTGGCGTGGTAGTGCGAGCACAGGTTATCGCGCGCCGTCGCTGGGTCAGTCGGCGTACTCGCGCACGATTCCAAACATCACCAATGGCGTGTTGGCCACCAACCGTCTCGCCCGAGTGGACAGCGCGCTCGCACGTGCCTTGGGGGCGACGAGCCTGACGCCGGAAGAGTCGGTCAACTTTTCGACCGGCTTCGTCTGGACGCCGGCCAGCCATGCTTCGCTGACGGCTGACGTGTATCAGATCGACATCGATGATCGCATCGTGCTGTCGGAAGTGCTGTCCGGTCCGCTGGTGACGGCGGCGCTGAATGCCGCTGGCTTCTCGACGTTCTCAGGCTTGCAGTACTTCACCAACGCGGCGGACACGCGCACGCGCGGTCTGGATGTCACGGGCCGCTATGGCTTCACGTTCGGCGGCGGGCACGATCTCAACTTCAGCTTGGGCTACAACAGGAACGATACGGAGATCACTGCGCGCAAGCCGACACCGAGCGTCCTGGCCGGCAGCAACCTGGTGCTGATCGGTCGTGAGAGCGCGGGCATCATCGAGCAGGCCAATCCGACCTCGTTCGTGCGGCTGGCGGCGGACTATTCGTTCGATAACTTCAGCGCGCACCTGGCCGGCCTTCGCTACGGAACATACAAGACGTTCCACACCAGCAACCCGGCGCTCGATCAGAGCTACGCAGAACAGTACGTCGTCAACTTGAGCGCGGACTATCGCTTCAACGACGCGTTCAACGCGACGCTCGGCGTGAACAACCTGTTCGACAGCCATCCGGACAAGGTGCTGCCGGCACTGCGTAACCCGGTGGTCTCGTTGTACTCGAACCTGTCGCCCGAAGGCGGCGCCGGCGCGATCTATTACGCGCGTTTCAACTTCTCATTCTGAGTGAGGCCCATGAACAAATTCTCCCTCAAGCCCATGCTCGTGGCGCTGACCTTGTTGTCGCCAGTGGCGCTGGTCCACGCGGCTGAACACAGCACGCCCGTGAAGGAAACCGGATCGGCTGAACAGCGTCGCGAAGTGCTGCAGGCGGTCGAGCAGTGGAAGCAGGCGGTGATCAAGAAAGATCGTGCCGGTCTGGAGCGCGCGTATCACGCCGATCTGTCCTATGGACACACCGATGGCGCCGTGCTGACGAAACAGGAGCAGATCGATCGCACCATCGTGCCGAACCGTGACTTCACCGATGTCGATCTCACCGACATCGCGGTTCGTGTCTATGGCAATACCGCCTTCGTGACGGGAGGGTTTGCGTTCCACGTGGCCGAGCAGGGGAGCGAGCCTCGCGTGGCCAGGCTCGCCGGCTTGGATGTCTGGACCAAGGGACCGCAGGGTTGGCAATTGGTTGCTCGCCAGCTGACCCGCCTGCCGTAATCGCGACTCGGAGACTCACGACCATGCACAATTCACTGTTTCGTAAGTCACGCGTCGGGCTCGCCGTGGCGCTGCTCGTTGCGACGACTTCTTTCGCCGCGCCCTCAGCGGACAACCTGCAGAAGGCCGCTGCCATCCACAAGCAGATCGTCACGTTCGACAATCACCTGGACATTCCATTCGAGTACGGCGTCGGCGCGCTCGACGCGGCCAACAACGGCGAGTCGCAATTCGACCTGCCCAAAGTGGAGCAGGGCATTCTGAAGGGCGCTGCCATCGCGATCTTCGTTCCGCAAGGCCCGCGAACCGCGGAAGGCGTGCAGCAGGCACGCGCCAAGGCCGAGCAGAAATACGAGATCCTCACGTCGATCGCCAAGAAATATCCGGACCGCGCCGAGATCGCCTACACGCCGGCGGACGTCCGGCGCATCGAGAAGGCGGGCAAGTTCGCCATCGTGCTGAGCATTCTCAACGGCAGCCTGATCGGGAACGATCTGTCGCAGATCGATGCCTGGCAGGCCAAGGGCGTGCGCTTGTTCGGCTTCACTCACAACGGCAACAACGATCTGGCCGACTCTTCGCGTCCGCATCTGCTGCTCGGTGACAAGCTCGATGAGCACAAGGGCCTGTCGGAGCTGGGCAAGAAGGCGGTCGCACGTCTCAACGAGCTGGGCGTCGTGATCGACGTGTCGCAACTGTCGGGCAACGCGCTGGCGCAAGTGTTGAGCCTGACGAAGGCGCCTGTCGTCGCGTCGCATTCGAATGCGCGTGCCATCATCGATCACCCGCGCAACTTGAGCGATGAGCAGTTGCTGGCGATCAAGAAGAATGGTGGCGTGGTCGCGGTCAATGCTTACAGCTCGTGGGTGCGTCCGTTGCCGCCGGAAGCGCAAACCAAGCTCAACGCGATCCGCGCGAAATATGGCGTGCCTCAGGAAGCAAACATCGCGGGCGTGCAGCCACTCACCGAGAAGGGCGTGAAAGTGCTGTCTCGAGAAACATTCGCGAAGTACAGCGAGGAGTTCCACGATGTCACGGGCTCTGCGGAGTACCGCGCCTCGCTCGAGGAGTACGTGAATCAGATCGACTATGTCGTGAAGAAGATCGGTATCGACCATGTCGGCATTTCGTCGGACTTCAATCATGGCGGCGGCGTCACTGGTTGGAACAACGAGGGCGAATCGTTGAACGTCACGGCCGAGCTGCTGCGACGGGGCTACTCTCAAGAGCAGATCGCCAAGCTGTGGGGCGGCAATTTCCTGCGCGTGTGGGAAAAGGTTCAGTCGCTCGCCAGGTCTTGATTGGAATCGGCCATGCATCGACGTAAGGTTCTTCAGCTCCTGGGCGCAACGGCGGTTGCCGCGGCCTACGGTTCCTCCGCTCGTGCCGCGCGATCAGGCGATCGCGTGGTGGTGATCGGCGCCGGCATTCTCGGCGCGGCCATTTCGTATCAGTTGGTACGACGGGGCGCGAAGGTCACGATCCTCGAAAAGACCGCGCCGGCGAGCGGCACCACGGGCGACTCGTTCGCTTATCTCAACGCATCGACGAAATCGTCGTCGCGGCCGTATTTCGACCTCAACGCGCGAGGCATGGCCGGATGGCGACGCTGGCAAGCGGAGTTGGGCGGCGCTTTGCCGTTGCAGTGGGGCGGTTCCATCTATTGGCGTGACCAGAACGCCGCCACGGAGAAGTTGCTTTCGACGCTGCGGATCTGTCAGGAGTGGGGCTATCCTGGTCGGCGCGTCGATGAAGACGAGTTGCGAGGGTTGCTGCCGAAGGCGTCGCTGGGTCGGGTGGACGGCGCGGTCGTCTATGAAGAGGAGGGCGTCGTTGATCCGGTCGGTGCGGTTCGCGTGCTGCTCGATCGAGCCAAGTCGCTCGGTGCGACGCTAAAGTTTCCGGTTGAAGTCACCGGCATCGATGTCGCGGGCGATCGAGTCCGCGGTGTGAAGACGAACGAAGGCAATATCGAAGCGGATACCGTCGTCGTGGCCGCCGGTCTCGGCAGCCAATGGCTCGCCAACTCGCTCGGTGTGAAGTTGCCGTTGACGCCCTCGATCGGTGTGCTGATTCACACGGCGCCGCAACCGAAGCTGCTGGACTCAGTGGTGTTCGCGCCCACCAGCACGGTCAAACAAAGTCTCGATGGTCGCATCGTGAGTAGCAGCGGTCATGAAGGATCGAGCGACGGAGGCACTCCGGAGCAGCAGGGCCAGCGCATTCTGGCGAACGCGGCTCGGTACTTTCCTACGTTGAAGGACGCAAGGATCGAGCGAGTGAGCCATGGCCTGCGAGTGTTGCCCGAGGACGGTTTTCCAGTCCTTGGCTACGCGCCAAAGGTCGGGAACCTGTATCTCGCCGTGACCCACAGTGGTATTACGCTTGCGCCAGCCGTCGCGCAGTTCGCCACCCAGGAGATCCTGGACGGCATCGCGCCGGACCTGTTGGCGCCGTTCCGGCCGACGCGGTTCGCATAATTTCGCGAAAGGGGTTCTCCACGGCGCCGGGCTTGTGGTCTAATTGCGCCGCCTCTCGAGGGGAGTAGCCGGAGCGTCAGCTCCTGCCGTGTCGTCAGTACGGAGTCTCGTCGCCCGACGCGGGTGATGAGGTTTCCCGGCACCGCAGACCACGCATAGCGTGGGTGGCAAGACCGAAGCGGCCGTGGTCCTCCCCCTATTCCTGCCGGTCTCGCGTCGACCGCTCTATTCGCGAGAGGCTGTCATGAGCTCTATCGGTACTCCGCTGATGTGGTGTCTGTTCGCCGCATTCGTGGTGCTGGCGCTGGTCGTCGATTTCATTGCCCTCAATAAACAGGGCGCGCACAAGGTCTCGATGCGCGAGGCGGCCGTGTGGTCGCTGATCTGGGTCGGTGTGAGCGCGGCGTTCGCCGGCTGGCTGTGGTGGTATCTGGGCCAGAGTCCCGACGAAGCCACCAGAGCGTTGGCAAACACCAAGGTGCTGGAATTCACGACCGGATATCTGGTCGAGAAAGCGCTCGCCGTCGACAACGTCTTCGTGTTCCTGATGGTCTTCACGTACTTCGCGGTACCGGGGGAGTATCAGAAGCGCGTGTTGATGTTCGGCATCCTCGGCGCCATCGTGCTGCGCGCGGCCATGATCCTGGTCGGTGCCTGGCTGATCGCGCGCTTTCACTGGGTGCTCTATATATTCGGCGCGTTCCTGGTGTTCACCGGCATCAAGATGTGGTGGGCGTCCGGGCAGGAGCCCGATCTGGAATCCAATCCCGCGCTGAAATGGTTGCGTCGGCGCATGCGCGTCGCGCCCGGCTATGACGGCGAACGGTTGTTCACCCGCATCGATGGTCAGCGGCTGGCCACACCGCTTGCACTGGTGGTGGTATTGATCGGCATCGTCGATGTGGTGTTCGCGGTCGATTCGATCCCGGCCATCTTCGCGATCACGACCGATCCGTTCATCGTGCTGACCTCGAATGTCTTCGCGATTCTCGGTCTGCGTGCACTGTATTTCCTGCTCGCCGGCATGCACGAGCGCTTCCATCTGCTGACTTACGGACTGGCGGTCGTGCTGCTGTTCATCGGCACCAAGATGCTGTTGATCGACATCTATAAGATTCCTGTCGGCGTTTCGCTCGGCGTCACCGCCGCCATTCTCGCGACCTCGATGCTGCTGTCCCAATGGATCCCGGCGGGCGACAAAAAGGGCACCGCCTATCCGTTTGCCGCCAGGAAACCGGAGCCTCAGGAGAAGCGCTGAAACACCAGGGTTCCGTTGGTGCCGCCGAAGCCGAAGCTGTTGGACATGACCGTCTCGATGCGCTGCTCGCGAGTGGCGCGCAGGATCGGATAGGGCGCGCACGCCGGATCGATGTCTTCGATGTTTACCGAGCCGGCCATGAAGCCGTCGCGGAGCATGAGGAGACTGTAGATCGCTTCGTGCACGCCGGCGGCGCCGAGCGAATGACCGGAGAGCGATTTGGTCGAAGAGATCGGCGGTATCTGCGCGCCGAACACTTCGCTGATCGCTCTGAGCTCGATCGCATCGCCGAGCGGTGTCGAGGTGCCGTGCGCGTTGAGATAGTCGATCGGACCATTCACGGTCGCGAGCGCCTGGTGCATACAACGGACTGCGCCTTCACCGGAGGGTTGCACCATGTCGGCGCCGTCGGCGGTCACGCCGAAACCGACGAGCTCGGCAATGATGGGCGCGCCTCGGGCACTCGCATGCTCGAGCGATTCGAGCACGATCATGCCGCCGCCGCTTGCGATGACGAAACCATCGCGTTGTGCGTCGTAGGCACGTGAGGCGGTCTCCGGCCGATCGTTTCGTCCGGCGGAGAGCGCACCCATGGCGTCGAAGAGCGCGGTCAACGACCAGTGCTCTTCCTCCCCGCCGCCGCAGAACATCACATCCTGGTGGCCCCATCGAATCTGTTCTGCGGCGGCGCCTATGCAATGCGCGCTGGTCGCGCAAGCGGAAGTCACGGAGTAACTCACGCCTTTGATATGAAACGTCGTGGCGAGACAGGCGGCAACGGTGCTGCACATCGTTCGGGGCACTCGCGTTGCGCCGACCTTGCGTACGCCGCGAGATCGCAACGTATCCGCCGACTCGACGACGTTGGCAGGTGAGCCGCCGCCGCTGCCGGCGATCAAGCCGGTGCGGGGATGGCTCACTTGAGTTTCAGTCAGGCCGCTGTCGCGGATGGCGTGCGATAAGGAAATCGCGGCGAATGCCGCCGCGTCGCCCATGAAACGCAAATCCCGCCGATCGACATGATCCTGAGTGTTGATCTGGGGCACGCCGGCGATCTGGCTGCGCAAGCCGAACTCGGCGTACTGAGGCATCGCGCGGATGCCGGACCGGCCGATGCGCAACGATTCGCTGACGGTCTGCAGATCATTCCCGAGGCACGAGACGATGCCCATGCCTGTCACCACGACCCGCCGCATCATTCGATTCCGGACGTGAGAGTCATGCCGCCCATGCGGGCGGGGCCGTCGAACAGGCCGACGCGCAGTCCGCGTGCGGCGTAGATCCGCTCGCCGTCCGCAAACAAGGTACCGTCACCGGTGATCATGATGAGCTTGCGAACGATGACGCGCCGGATGTCTATTTGATACGTGACTCGCTTGACGCTCGGTAATACCTGGCCGAAGAAACGAACCTCGTCGACGCCCAGCGCGCGCCCGAGGCCTTTGTGCTGACTCCATGCGAGATAGAAGCCGATCAATTGCCACATCGCATCGAGCCCGAGACAACCCGGCATGACGGGATCGCCGCGAAAGTGACAGTCGAAGAACCAGAGGCCGGGATCGATATCCAGCTCGGCGCGCACTTCGCCGCGGTCGTAAGCGCCGCCGTGCGAGGCAATCCAGGTGATGCGATCGACCATGCGCATCGGGCCGACCGGCAGGCGCGGCGTATTCGGCCCGAACAGTTCGCCTTCACCGCAGGCGATCAGTTCCTGTTTCGAGAACGACGATTGACGAAGGGGCGGTGCCGTGCTGGCGACGGCGGCGATCGTGGTGTGCATGGGCCCGATTAGAGCGCACGATGCGTGAGGTCACCTTGATGTGAGTCAATTGAAGTCGCTGAATTTGCATGCAGCAGGGTCCACATCGCATCGGTGCGCTCCAGCACGTCGCGACTCATTTCGATCGGCCTTCCCCAGCGGCGTTTGGTTTCGGCCGGCCATTTATGGGTGGCGTCGATGCCGAGCTTGGACCCGAGTCCCGCGACCGGGCTGGCGAAATCCAGGTAATCGATGGGCGTCCGTCGCACCAGATGCGTGTCGCGCGCCGGATCGACGCGCGTGGCGATGGCCCAGATCACCTCCTGCCAGTCGCGGATGTTCACGTCGTCGTCGGTGACGATGATGAATTTGATATACAGGAACTGTCGCAGGTAGGACCACACGGCCTGCATCACCTGGCGCGCATGCCCCGGATAGGCCTTGCGAATGCTGACCACCGCGACCCGGTACGAACAGGCCTCCGGCGGAAAATAGAAATCGGCGATCTCCGGATGGCTTCGCTGCAGCATGGGAACGAACATTTCATTCAGAGCCATCGCCAGCACTGACGGCTCGTCCCAAGGTGAGCGGCCCATGTAGCCGCCGTGATAGAACGCCTGCTCTCGCATGCAGACGCGTTCGATCGTGAACACGGGAAACTTCGCCTGCGAGTTGTAATAGCCGGTGTGATCGCCAAACGGTCCTTCGAGCGCTTCGTCGCCCGACAGGATGTGACCCTCAAAAACGATTTCGGCGGTGGCGGGCGCGTCGAGACCGACGCGGGTCCGATAGATCTCGCTGCGCTGACGGCGCAGCAGCCCGGCGAACTGAAACTCGGAAACGCTGTCGGGGATGGGGGCCGTGGCGGCGATGAGCAGTGCCGGATCGGCGCCGATGGCGACGACCACGGGAAAAGGCTTGCCCGGATGAGCTTTCTGCCAATCCTGAAAGTCGAGCGCGCCGCCCCGGTGGGGGAGCCAGCGCATGATGACCCGATTGCGCCCGATCACTTGCTGACGATAGATGGCAACGTTCTGACGCGGCTTGCGAGTGCCGCGCGTAACCACGAGCCCCCAGGTGATGAGCCGGCCGGCGTCCTCGGGCCAACAGGTCCAGATGGGCAAGCGGGAGAGATCGATTTCATCGCCGCTCAACACGTGCTGATGACACGGCGGGTTCCAGATGACGCGCGGTGTCGCCTTGAGCAAGGGTAGAAAGCTCGGCAGTCGTTCGAGCAGCGCACTCGGACGATCGGGCCACTGCGGATCCTTGAGCGCGCTCAGCAATGTGCCCAGGTCTCTTAATTCCTTGACGTCGGAATAGTCAAGCGCGGCGGCGACTCGCGCCTGTGTACCAAACAAATTACCGAGCACAGGCATGCTCGATCCGCGGGGGCGCTCGAACCACAGTGCCGGGCCGCCAGACTGCAGGCTGCGCTGGCAGAGCGCGGTCATCTCGAGATTCGGATCCACTGCGAAAGGGACGCGCTTCAGTTCGCCCTTGCGCTCCAATGCGCGCACAAAGTCGCGCAGGCTCGCGTAACTCATCCTTGTCTCGATTTGACTATGATCAAACTGATGCAGCCGTGGCCGTGGCATGAATGCGCGGATTCCATTTGCTGGAGATGTCCGTGCTCGATCCCACCACCGTGCTCCGTCCTCTGCTCCGGCTCGCGCCTGCACCGGTTCATTCTCGAGCCATTGCGTTCTTCGTGAACCGGTTGATGCGGGGGCAGTCCATTGAGCCGCGCCTGACGGAGCTGGCGGGAAAGCGGTTCTGTCTGCACGTTCAGGACGTGCCGCTCGCGCTCACGTTCGAAATCACAGCCGCTGGACTGCGCCGCTCGGATCTCGACGCCGATGTGACTTTTCGAGGCGCATTGCGGGACTTCGCGTCGCTGGCTGCGCGCCGAGAAGATCCCGATGCACTTTTCTTTCAGCGCCGCCTGGCGGTGGAGGGCGAAACGGAAACGGGGCTGCATCTGAAGAATCTGCTGGATGGTTGGGAATACGATGTGCCGGGACACTTGCGCGCCGTGCTGCCGGCGCCGGTCGCCAGGTTCACGGAGGCGCTCGCGAACCGCGCTCGTGTGCTGCCCGGGCTATGCCAGCTGCGCCGCCCAGGTAGCCATCGCAATAACCACCGGGAAGATAGGGCTCGGGAAACTCGGTCGCGCCCATAGTGTTGACCGCCTCGTCGAATGCGCGCACCACGTCGATGAAGCCCAGAGAGTGAGGGGACAGCCTGAGCACATCGACGCCGGCGGCGCGCAATGACGAGACATGAGGGTGCAGGTTCTGCACCGAAGCCGATTGCGTCTGGATGCCGTTCAACGTCAGGAACGGCTGTTCCTCGCGCGAGTAGAGCGTGAGCCCGTCAGGATACGAACCGCAGATGAAGCCGCAGTCGTCCTTGGCGAGATTGTGAGAGCGCGCCGTGAAGCACCGCGCCGAGAATGCCAGCGGCAGACGGCCGTACGCGAACATCTCGATTTCCAGTCCGGGCGGGCGCGTGGCGGCCAGCTTCGCAACGGTATCGAGCGGCAACTCGACCGGAGCAACCCAGCGTCGTGCACCTTGTCGAGCGAGCAGGTTGAGTGTCGAGGTGTTGTAGACGTTGAGATGCGGGCCGGCGACGAAGGGCCGACCGGCGCCGTATTCGACGGCGGCGTAGTCGTTTGCTTCGAACAGCCGGGGCGCGCCGTCGATCTGACGGGCGAGCGTGGCCAGCTCGGATTCGGCTTCGAGGAGCGCCAGCGTGGAGATCACGACTTCCTTGCCGGCCTGCGTGAGCATGCGTGCCACGTCGGGCCAATCGTCACGTTCGAGCACTCGACGCTTGCTGCACACGACTTCGCCGAGATAGACGATGTCGACCGGCGCCTCGCACAGCGACTCGTAGAACGAGAGCGCGTCCGTGCGCTCCCACAGGTAAAGAACCGGACCGACGGCGAGTTTCATCATTGCCATGGTCGGTGATACGCACCCAGCGTATGGGTGCGTCCCTCGGCGAGATGATCGAGTGCCGCGGTGATATTGCGAGGAGCTGTCCAGTCCTCGCCGGTGGACAGACAACTATCCAGTGCGCGACGAAGCAGGCCCGTCACATGCGCGACGTATGCAGGGGAGCGCTGGCGTCCTTCCACTTTGATCGCGCGTACGCCGCTCGCGACCAGTCGCGGCAGCACGTCGAGGGCATTCAGGCTGGTCGGTTCCTCCAGCGCATGAAAGACCGAGTCGTTGACGTGGAAGCGTCCTTTGCAGAGGGTCGGATAGCCGGCGGCTTCACCCGGCGCGTAGCGATCGATCAACACACCGTTCAAGCGCGATTGACGGCCATCGGGCGTTTCTTCCCAGCGCACCGCATGCGCCGGCGAGCAAACGCCCTGCATGTTGGGCGAGTGTCCCGTCACATAGGAGGAGAGGGCACAGCGGCCCTCGACCATGACGCACAGGCTGCCGAACCCGAACACTTCGATCTCGACCGAGGTGCGAGCGATCAGCCGCTGCACCTGAGTGCAGGAGAGCACGCGTGGCAGGACGGCGCGTTGAATGCCGAACTCACGCCGGTAGAACTCGATGGCCCGCCAATTGGTCGCCGATCCCTGGACGCTCAGATGCAGACGCAGCTCGGGATGGTGTTCAGCTGCGTAGGACATGAGCCCGGGATCGGCGAGGATCAGTGCATCGACGCCGATATCGGCCGCTTGTTTGATTGCATCGACGCCGGCCTGCCAGTTGCCCGGGCCCGGATAGACGTTGATCGCCACGAATACGCGGGCGCCCCGGGCGTGCGCGTAGTTGAGACCGGAGCGCGCGTCGTCGTAAGCGAAGTTGAGGCCGGGAAAATTCCGGGCGTTGGTCTCACCGCGAAAGCCGATGTAGACAGCGTCGGCGCCATGATCGACAGCGGCGCGTAATGCAGGCAAGGTCCCCGCCGGGCACACCAATTCGAGAGTCATGGCGGAACGGTACGCGTCCGCGCCCTGTCACGACTTGATATGCGTCAATCGGCGTGACTGAGCTGCAGTATCGTGACGCTGTTGCCTTTGATTTGAATGGCACGCTCGCGATGCAACCGCTGCATCATGCGACTGACGGTCTCGATTCTGGCATCGAGCAGATTGGCGATTTCCTGGCGACTCAAGCCGAGCGTGAACTCGCGTCCGTCGTAGCCCCGCTGTTTCAGGCGAGCCGACAGATCGAGCAGGAAGTCGATGATGCGCGTTCGGATGCTGCCGCGGGCATGATTCAGGGTGGGCGCGGTTGCCCGGCTCAGCAATCGGATCAGTGCCGCCGCGAGCTCGCGAACTCGCATGCCTTGTTCTTCCAGCAGTGGCAGAGGAAGCTCGCAACAGACCACCGGCTGGAGCGCGACCGCGTCGGTGGCATATGTGCCGGAGGAGAAAGCTTCGAGCCCGAGCACTTCGCCGGGGACGGCCACCGAGCGGAGCTGCTCGTCACCCTCGGCGGTGACATTCACCACTTTCAGCAATCCCTGACGGACCGCGTAGAGGTGGCCTGCCGGTGCGCCGGCTCTATATAAATGAGCACCGGGGCGGATGGTTCGCAGCGTGCCCATCGGTTTGCGGTTGCGCCCCTCGAGGGCGATGAGGCCGTACAGGCGGCAGACCTCGTTCAGGTCGCAGCTGCTGCATCGGATCGGGCCGGCGGTGGAGCCGTCGCAGGTATCGTCGTCGCGCATGCCGTTCTCGCGGTCTATTGACATGGATCAAACGTCGTTGCCGTTATACCCGGGCCAACTGCGGTGCCACTTGATCTGGATCAAGTGGCGCTCGTTCCGTCATCGCTAGGCTGCGTGCCTCCCGGTTCAGGATTGCGCGATGGCCGTCGACTTTTCTCATGTCCACTACGATTCCGCCGAACACACGCGTCGCTATCCGCGGGTCCGGCGAGCGATGCCTAGAGAAGAGTGGGATGCGGTTTACGACCAGGTCGCGGCGATTCAGGCGCTGAAGCGCCAGCATGGTGCAATGGTGCTGGCCCATAACTACCAGCGCCCCGAGATTTTTCATGGCGTAGCCGACGTTCAAGGCGATTCGCTCGCGCTCGCGCGCATTGCCGCCGAGTCCGATGCGGAAGTCTTCGTCATGTGCGGCGTCCATTTCATGGCGGAGACCGTCAAGCTGCTCGCGCCCGACCGCCTGGTGCTGTTGCCGGACCCGAATGCGGGCTGTTCGCTCGCCGAATCGATTCAGGCCGCCGACGTGCGTGCGTTGCGCGCCCGTTATCCAGGCGTGCCGGCCGTCTGTTACGTGAACACCAGCGCGGCCGTCAAAGCCGAATGCGATGCCTGCTGTACTTCGGCGAATGCCATTCAAGTGGTGCAGAGTTTGGGCTCGCCGGAAGTCATCTTCGTTCCGGATGAGTACCTAGCTGCCTACGTGGCGGCCAACACGTCCGTTCGAATCATTCCCTGGCTCGGGCGCTGCGAAGTGCACGAACGCTTTACGGGCGAGCAGATTCGTGAGTACCGGCAGACCACGGATGCCTTCGTGCTGGCGCATCCTGAGTGTCCGGTCGACGTCCAGGAGGCGGCGGATTTCGTCGGCTCGACCGCGGGAATGATCGCCGCGCTCGACCGGCGACGGCCGGAGCGCGCTGTCCTGATCACGGAGTGCTCGATGAGCGACAACATATCGAGCGAGTTCCCGGGCACCCAGTTCCTGCGCCCGTGCAATCTCTGTCCCCACATGCAGCGAGTCAATCTCGCGAACATTCGTGCGTGTCTGGAGTCGTTGTCGCCCGCGGTCGAGGTGCCCGCCGATGTTGCCGATGGCGCGCGTCGAGCCGTTCAACGAATGCTGAGCCTGAGTGGACGGCCCTCATGAATACGATCGATACCGATGTAGTCGTCATTGGCGCGGGCGCCGCCGGCCTCGTGACCGCTTTGAGCGCGCGTGGCCGGCGAGTGTGCATTCTCACCGCTGACGATCCCCTCAAGTCTGGCGCGGCAAGCGATCTCGCCCGGGGTGGAATCGCCGCGGCCGTGGGCTTGGATGATTCGCCGGCGCTGCATGTGAAAGACACGATGGCCGCGGGTTGCAAGGAGAACGCGGTCCGGGTCACGCGATTCGTCTGCGAAGAGGGACCGGGGACGATCGCCTTTCTGCATGCGCTCGGTGTGCCGTTTACTCGGGAACTCGGTACCTGGTCGTTACATCGGGAAGCTGCGCATAGTCGGGCGAGAGTGCTGCATGCAAACGGCGATCAAACCGGTGCCGCGATCATGGCGACTCTGCGGCTGCACGTGGCGGAGTCCTCTCATATCGAGATGTTGCCGAACACGCAGGCGGTTCGTCTTCTGATCAACGGCGCGGTCAACGGCGTGCTCGCGATAACAGAGGGCGGCCAGCCGCTCGCCATTCGCGCACATGCTATCGTGATCGCCACTGGCGGTATCGGTGGACTGTATAGCCGAAGCACGAATCCGATCGGTGCGTGCGGTGACGGGCTGGCAATGGCGATCGACGCGGGCGCACGAGCCACGGCGTTGCCGTTCGTGCAGTTTCATCCAACGGCACTCAAGGTCGATGCCCGGCCGCAGCCGCTGTTGACCGAGGCGTTGCGTGGAGCAGGGGCGAAGATCGTGGATGAACGCGGCGTGAGCGTCATGCGCGAATATCATCGACTCGGCGACCTCGCACCGCGCGATATCGTTGCCCGCACGATCTATACCCTCGAATGCGTCGGCAGAAATGTGTGGCTGGATGCGACGGGCGTGCGCGATGTTTGCTCGCGATTCCCGGCCGCGTATCAGGCGTGTCTGTCCTATGGCTTCGAGCTGGCGCAGGAGCCCGTGCCTATTACGCCGGCAGAGCACTATCACATGGGCGGCATCGCGGTGGATCTCGATGGGCGATCGAGCCTGCCGGGCCTGTGGGCCGTGGGTGAGGCGGCTTGCACGGGTTTTCACGGCGCCAATCGTCTCGCGAGTAATTCATTGCTCGAAGCAGTGGTGCTCGGCCGCCGCCTCGGTCAGGCATTGAATCGTGAGTATCGGCATCCTGCGAGCGAGTTGATCGCGTCCGCCGTGGTGAGCGATCAATGGGTCGATGAGGAAACCGAGCGGGTGCTGCGCGAATGCATGTGGCGATCGATGGGGCTCGTGCGTGATGCGCGGGGGCTGTCGGAAGGGCTGACCTGCATTGCTCGATTGCGTGAGCGCACGTCGGCACTCGCCTTGCTGACACGACAGCGCCTGGGGCTCGCTGAACACATGATGCGTGCGGCGGCCGGCCAACGTGTCAATCGCGGGGCTCACTACAGAAGCGATGCTGAAGAAGAGCCCGTGCATCGAGTGGTTCACTTGATCTAGATCAAGGAGCGCCAGCGCAGCTGACGCTCATACTGGCAACCAATGGACGCCGCCACTCTTTCGGGCCGACCCTCGGCCTGCCAATCCCGTCGCTTCGCGCTGTTCGAGTACGGCTTCAGGCCGTTCTTCCTGCTCGCCGGCGTGTATGCGCTCATTTCCGTGCCCGCCTGGCTGTGGATCTACACGCATGGGGCGACGATGCCGTCGGGCGTCGCGCCCCAGTTCTGGCACGGCCACGAAATGATCTATGGATTCGCCGCCGCGGCGATTGCTGGTTTCTTGCTCACTGCCGTGCCGAGCTGGACGGGCGCGCGTGGGTTCGGCGGAAGACCGCTGATCCTGCTCACGCTGCTTTGGGTCGCGGGCCGTCTGGTGTTCTTCGCAGGCGATCGATTGCCGGTCTGGCTCATCGCCGTCGTGGAGCTGAGCTTTCTGCCGGCGGTCATGCTGATGCTGGCGCCGCCGCTGCTTCGAGCGCGCAATCGAAACACTCCGATGCTGTTCGTGCTCGGCGTGCTGTGGCTGCTCGATGCTGCCTTCGTCAGTGCGCTGAGGTTTGGCGATCAGGTGCTCGCGCAGGACGCTTTGCACCTGGCGATCAACATCATCCTGGTACTGGTCACGGTCATTGGCGGACGGATTGTGCCGTCGTTCACCGCCAATGCTTTGCGGCGTCGAGGTGAAACCGTCGAGCTCGTGGCCCGGCCGCTGCTGGATCGAGCCGTCATTGGATTGACGATTGCCGTCGCCGCCGTCGATCTTGTCGCGCGTGGTTCGTTGGCGAGTGGGGTGCTCGCGGCCGCTGCAGCCATCGCGCATGCGTGGCGGCTCTCTGGCTGGTACGGGCACAAGACACTACGCGAGCCCATCGTCTGGGCATTGCACATCGGCTATGCATGGTTGCCGATTGGCTTTGCACTCAAAGCTCTCTGGCTGCTGGGTGACGTGTCGTGGGCGGCTCTGTGGCTGCATGCCTTCACGATGGGCGCGTTTGCCACCATGATTCTTGCCGTCACGACTCGTGCATCGCTGGGTCACACCGGTCGACCGTTGGTGGTCGGTCGCGCGATTGCCATCGCATACCTCGCGCTCACGGCGGGTGCGCTGGTCCGAGTGTTCGCGCTGGTTGCGGGCGATGCTTATCGATATGCGGTGACGTTGGCCGGTGCGTTGTGGTGCGTGGCCTTTGCTTTGTATTTGATCGTCTACGCGCCGATCCTGATTCGACCGCGCGTGGACGGCAAACCGGGCTGAGGTTCAGCCCAACGCCACCCAGGTTTCGAAATACCCGCTCGCCGGATACATGGCTCGGACCGGCGGCTGGTGGGTCTGCGGGCTGAACCATTCGGTGTAGGCCAGCAGTTCTTCCATGATGACGCGCAATTCGAGACGCGCCAGCGGCGCGCCCGGGCACACGTGGATGCCCAGACCGTACAGAAGATTCTCGTCGGGATTGCGATCCAGTTGAAACTCATCCGGTGCGTCGAAGGCTCGCTCGTCGCGATTGGCGGAAGCCCACATCAATGTGACACGCGACCCAGCCGCCAAGAATTTGCCACCGATGGTGACGGAGCGCGTGGTCTTGCGGCGACTGGTGAGCAGCGGTGGATGGATACGCAAGATCTCGTCGATGGCCGTTGGCAGCGCCGTCGGCATCTGGCGAAGTTGCTGTTGGACATTGGGATGCTCCGCCAGGTACTGCACCAGAATGCCCACGCAGGCCGCGATGGTGGTCAGTTCACCGACCGTCCAGTTGCGCAGGATGCTGACGATCTCTTCATCCGTGAGCAGGCGTCCACGAATTCGCTCGCGAAGCAGCCGTGATGTGACATCGTCCGCAGGCTCGGTTGCTTGCCTGCGCGTTTCGAGCAGGTCGCGGATGTAACCGTCGAATTCCTGTGCCACCGCCGCTGTTGCGACAGCATCCTGAGCCAGCGTGGCCTCGCGATTTCTAATCGTCCATTGCCGCAGCGGCTCGTGGAGATGCGCGGGCCAGTCGAGAAAGGCCGACTGAGCTTGCAGGGCGAAAGGTTGCGCCAGCTCGCTCATGACTTCCACGGCTCGATCGATCGGCAGTTTACCGATCAGGCCTTCCGCGATCTCGCGACACGCCGGCTCGAACGTGTCGATGCGTTGCTGACTGAAGTAGGGATCGACGATGTCTCGGTAATCCGAATGCAGCGGTGGATCGATCCCGTTCGGCACCGAGAGGTGTGTGGAGACCTCGTTGCTGTAGGTTCGAGGATCGCGCAGGGCGCGTACCACGTCGGCGTGGCGGAACAGCGACCAGTGCATGGCTTCGCTGTGCGCGACCGGACACCGTCGCCTCATGTTGTCATAAGCGCTGATCTGATCCTGCAGGACGCTCGGGTCCTTGGGGTCCCAATCTTCCAGAAACACATGGTCGGGCATGCGGCTCATGCTGCGAGTACACCGCATCCGGCGGCGTGCTGTTCTGACTTAGATCAATGCGCTACTGGCAGCGCCGACCGCATCATCGCGTTCATGAGTCATCCGGTGCTGCTGACGTTGCATCTGTTCGGCGCGCTGATTTTTGTCGGTGCCGTGTTCTTCGAGATATTGATGCTCGAAGGCGTGCGCAAACACGTCGATCGAGCAGCGATGCGCGAGGTCGAGGTGGCCGTCATGAAGCGGGCACGCCGGCTGATGCCGTGGGTTTTGCTCGTGCTGTATGGCGCAGGAGCAGGGATGGCGTGGAGCTATCGGACCGCGCTGGCTCATCCTTTCGAGAGCAGCTTCGCATTGATGCTGTCGCTGAAGATCCTGCTGGCGCTCAGTGTGCTCGGGCATTTCATTCGCGCGATCACATGGAGCCTGCAAGGGCGGATGACGGCGCGCCGCTCGCGATTCATCCACCTGAGTGTGTTCTGGCACATGATCGCCATCGTGCTGCTGGCGAAGGGCATGTTTCACTGGAACCCGGTGTCAGGGAACATCTGATCCATTGCCATTGCTCGAGTTCATCGGCTTCGATCGGCGAAGCATTTTAATCGGCAAAGTCGATTGACCAGAGCCTCCTCAGGCTCGATGTGAGCGCAGCTCGATCACGATGAGCTCGGCGGGCTGGGTTGAGCCGAGATCGATGGATACGGTGTCGTCGTCGAACACCGCGCAGTCTTCGGGTTGCAGGTGGCCGGATGCGACGAGCACCTCGCCGCGCTGGCAGAAGACGATGGTAGCGCTCGCGCTTGTTTCCAGCCGCAGCGGTCCGTTGCACGAGATGCGTCTCACCTCGTGACGATAGGTGTCGCGTCGAGTCATCACGTTGAGATCGACGATGGTGCCGGCGATGAGCGTGGCACTCGTCGCAGACTCGCCAGCGAAGGTGCAGGGATCGGAGTCGTCGAGCAGCAGCTTGGGGGCTTCGTTGCCTACGGTGAGCCGAATGCCCGCGCCTCGAATGACGCTCAACGTTCGCTCGATGCCTGCAAAGGTCGAGAACGGCCCGTCGGCGGCAATGGTCGCGAGGCTGATGCGCCAGTCGATCTCGTTCAAGGGCGCACCGGCCGGTGAGACCAGGACTTCCCGGGTCTCGCCGCCGCCGTTCTTCCAAGGCATGCGCCGATAGTCGCTGGCGCGGAGGATACGCACGATCAGCCGAGGCTCGGCAGATCCAGGCCCATCTTGCGAGCGTGCTCGACGGCGGACTCGTATCCCGCGTCGGCATGTCGCATGACGCCGCTGGCAGGATCGTTCCACAACACTCGACCGATGCGCGCGGCTGCTTCTTTCGTTCCGTCGCAGACGATGACCATACCAGCGTGCTGTGAGAAGCCCATGCCGACACCGCCGCCGTGATGGAGTGAAACCCACGTCGCGCCCGAAGCGGTGTTGAGCAGGGCGTTCAGCAGCGGCCAATCCGACACCGCATCGGAACCGTCGCGCATCGATTCGGTTTCGCGATTGGGTGAGGCGACCGAGCCGGAGTCGAGATGGTCGCGACCGATGACGACCGGAGCGCTCAGTTCGCCGGACGCCACCATCTCGTTGAAGGCGAGGCCGAGACGATGCCGCTCGCCGAGACCGACCCAGCAGATGCGGGCCGGCAGACCCTGGAATTTGATGCGGGCCCGCGCCATGTCGAGCCAGTTGTGCAGATGTTTGTCGTTCGGCAGCAGCTCTTTGACCTTGGCGTCCGTCTTATAAATATCGTCCGGATCGCCAGAGAGCGCGGCCCAGCGGAACGGGCCGACACCGCGGCAGAACAGCGGCCGGATGTAAGCAGGCACGAAGCCGGGGAAAGCGAAGGCGTCCGTCACGCCCTGATCGAGCGCGACCTGACGGATGTTGTTGCCGTAGTCGAAGGTTGGAATGCCGAGCCGATGGAATTCGAGCATGGCCTTCACATGGACCGCCATCGATCGCTTCGCGGCGTCGGCCACGCCGTTTGGATTGGAGGCGCGTTCGGCCTCCCAACGCTCGACGGTCCAGCCGCCCGGCAGGTAACCGTTGATCGGATCGTGCGCCGATGTTTGATCGGTGACGGCATGCGGCCGCACGCCTCGACGCACCAGCTCCGGCAGAATCTCACAAGCATTGCCGCGCAGGGCCACGGATCGAGCTTTGCCCGAACGCGTCGCCTCGTCGATCAGCAGCAGCGCTTCATCCAGGTCCTTCGCGCAGACATCGACATAGCCGGTACGCAATCGGAAATCGATGCTGGACTGACGACACTCGATGGCGAGACAGCTGGCGCCGGCCATGGTCGCGGCGAGCGGCTGCGCGCCGCCCATGCCACCGAGACCGGCGGTGAGAATCCATTTGCCGCTCAGGCTGCCGCCGTAATGACGACGGCCCATCTCGACGAACGTTTCATACGTTCCCTGCACGATGCCTTGCGAGCCGATGTAGATCCAGGAGCCGGCGGTCATCTGACCGAACATCATCAGGCCGCGACGGTCCAGCTCGTTGAAATGCTCCCAGGTGGCCCAGTGCGGCACCAGGTTCGAGTTGGCCAGCAGCACGCGCGGCGCGTCCGGGTGGGTACGAAACACACCGACCGGCTTGCCCGACTGAATCAGCAAGGTTTCATCCGCTCCGAGCCGCTGCAGCGTCGCGACGATGCGATCGAAGCTTTCCCAATCGCGGGCCGCGCGACCGATGCCGCCGTACACCACCAGTTCGCTGGGGCGTTCGGCGACGTCGGGATCGAGATTGTTCATCAGCATCCGCAGCGGCGCTTCGGTCAGCCAGCTGCGGGCGGAGAGGGTGTTGCCGCGGGGAGCGCGTATCACGCGCGATGTGTCGACTCGTGACATGGCGGATTCCTGGATTAGTTGTATTCGCAGAGGCTGGGAAGTTGCAGGCCGGCGGCAGTCGCGATGGAGGAGCTGCGCACCAGCGCGATGGCGGTCTCCATATCAGGCTGCATGTAGCGATCGTCCTCGAGCTTCGGTACGCGATTGCGCAGGGTGGCGCGCACGGCTTCGAGCGCCGGGCTCGATGCCAGCGGCGCATGAAAGTCGCAAGCTTGTCCGGCCGCGAGCAGCTCGATGGCGATCACTGCCGCGACGTTGTCGATCATGGGCAACAGGCGACGGGCGCCGTGCGCCGCCATCGAGACGTGATCCTCTTGATTGGCCGACGTCGGAATCGAATCGACACTTGCCGGGAACGCTTTTTGTTTGTTCTCCGACACGAGGGCCGCGGCCGTCACCTGCGGAATCATGAACCCGGAGTTCAGCCCCGGCTTGGGGGTGAGGAACGCCGGCAGCCCCGACAGCGCGGGATCGATCAGCATGGCGATGCGCCGCTCGGCAATCGAACCGATCTCGCACAGTGCGATCGCGATCATGTCGGCAGCGAAGGCCACCGGCTCCGCGTGGAAATTGCCGCCCGACAGCGCTTCGCCCGTGTCAGCGAACACCAGCGGATTATCGGAAACGCCGTTGGCTTCCGTGTCCAGAAATGTGGCGGCCTGTCTCAGTAGATCCAAACAAGCGCCCATCACTTGTGGCTGGCAGCGCAGGCAGTAGGGGTCCTGCACTCGTTCGTCATTGACCAGATGCGAGGCCCGCAATGCGCTTCCTGCCATCAGGTCGCGTAATGCATCGGCGGCTTCGATCTGGCCGCGATGCTTGCGAAGCAGATGGATGCGATGGTCGAACGGCGTGTCGGAGCCCAGCGCGGCATCGGTGGTCAGTGCGCCGACGACCAAGGCGGTCTGGAATATGACGTCCGCTTCGAACAGCGCGGCGAGTGTCACAGCCGTCGAGAACTGCGTGCCGTTCAGCAGTGCGAGTCCTTCCTTCGGACCGAGGGTGAACGGTTTGAGTCCCGCCAGCGCCAGGCCTTCAACGGCGGGGAGCCGGCCTTTCTTCGTGAATACGTCGCCGACGCCGAGCATCGCCGCGGTCATGTGCGCGAGCGGCGCGAGATCTCCAGAGGCACCGACCGAACCTTGTGACGGCACCACCGGAATGATGTCGTGCGCGAGCATGGCTTCGAGAAAGTCGACTGTTTCATTGCGGACGCCCGAGGCGCCCTGGCCGAGACTGACCAGCTTCAACGCCATCATCAAGCGCGTGATGTTTGCTGGCAGCGGCTCACCGACGCCGGCCGAGTGTGACAGCACGATGTTCTTTTGCAGCTGAACCAGATCGGCGGCTTCGATGCGAACGCTGGCGAGCTTGCCGAAGCCGGTATTGATGCCGTAGACGGGATGACCGTCGGCGACGATCTTTGCGATCACCTGAGCGCTGCGTGCCACGGCCGGTCGACAGGCATCGTCCAGCTTCAGGCTGGCGCCGCGATAGATGGCGCGCCAGTCAGCCAAGGTCACCGAGCCGGGGTTCAAAACAAGGGCGGTCATCGACCTCTCCAGATACGGGCGAATAACGGGTTGAATCCCATGCGATACACGAGCTCGGACAGGCTCTCGACATTCCAGATGGCCAGGTCCGCATGCTTGCCGGGCTCCAGCGAGCCTTTGCTCGCGGCCATGCCCAACGCGCGAGCGGCCTCGCGTGTCACCCCGGCGATGCATTCCTCGACAGTCATGCCGAATTGCGTGGCCGCCATGTTCATCGCCAGCAATAGCGATGTCAGAGGGGAGGTGCCGGGATTGCAATCCGTAGCCACCGCCATCGCTACGCCGTGTTGTCTGAGCCGCGCCACGGGTGGCCGATGTTGATCGCGTAGGAAATAAAAGGCGCCGGGTAACATCACGGCGACCGTGCCGGAAGCGGCCATCGCCGCGATGCTGTGCTCGTCGGTATGTTCCAGGTGATCCGCCGACAATGCATGATGATCGGCGGCCAGTGCGGCTCCCCGCAGATTGGACAGCTGATCGGCATGCAGCTTCACGGGCAGACCCAGTTCAGCAGCTGCTTTGAACACCCGCTGAACCTGCTCGGGCGAGAACGCGATCGACTCGCAGAACGCGTCGACCGCATCGACCAGGCCTTCATTGGTCAATATTCGCAGCATGGGCAGGACGGTGTTGTCGATGTAGTCGTCCTTGCCGCGCGTCGACTCCGGCGGCAACGCGTGAGCGCCTAGAAAAGTGGTCGAGACGGTGACGTTGCGTTCCTGGGTCAGACGGCGAGCGGTCTGTAGCATCTTCCGTTCGCTGTCGAGATCGAGGCCGTAGCCCGATTTGATCTCGATCGTGGTAACGCCTTCGGCCAGCAACGCATCCAGACGCGGCAGAGACTGTTGTATCAATTGCTCGTGACTGGCCTCGCGAGTGGCGCGCACGCTGGAAACGATTCCGCCGCCGGCCCGCGCGATCTGTTCATAACTCACGCCTTGCAGGCGCAGCTCGAAATCCCTGGCGCGATTTCCCGCGTACACCAGATGGGTGTGGCAATCGATCAAGCCGGGAGTAATCCATCGACCCTCGCAGTCGTGAATGTCGGCACCGGCTTTCAGTGCGGAGGGAAGGTCAGCTTCGGGGCCGGCATAAACGATGCGGTCGTCGCTCACCGCCACCGCGCCCCGCTCCACGATGCCCAGGCCCGCCGCGCTTCGCGACAGGGTCGCGAGTCGTGCATCGAGCCAGAGGCGGGGGGTGGGCGGGGGATCGAGGCTCACGGTCGGCTCGGCTCGGGCGGGCGGCTAATGTATAGCCATAAACGTTAATGTATAGGCATAATGAATCGGGATGCAACTGCGGCTTCGGAGAACTCATGCAAACCCTGTTCGCCGATCGGGTGCTCACGGCCGATGGCTGGCGCAATTCCGTACGGCTGCAATTGCGGGCCGGCCGCGTCGCGACCTTGCAAACGCAGGTTCCGGCCGAGCCGGGCGACGAGCGCCATGCGGTCATCGTGCCGGCCTTGGGGAATTTGCATAGTCACGCGTTTCAGCGCGGCATGGCCGGTCTTGCGGAGATCGCTGGCGATGCGGCGGATAGTTTCTGGAGCTGGCGCGAGGTGATGTATCGCTTCGCGCTGCGCATGACTCCCGATCAGCTCGAAGCGATCGCCGCGCAGGCTTATGTGGAAATGCTCGAGACCGGATTCGGGCGGGTGGGGGAGTTTCATTACCTGCATCACGATGCGGACGGTGCCCACTACGCGGACGTTGGCGAGATGGCGGGCCGGATCGCGGCGGCGGCTGAAACGACCGGGATGGAACTATGTTTGTTGCCGGTTTTCTATGCGCACTCGTCGTTCGGTGGAGCGGCGCCCGGGAAGGCGCAGCGACGATTCATCAACTCGCTCGATTCCTATCAACGGTTGCTGGAGCGGTGCCGCCAGCTGCCCGCGTCGACAGTAGGTGTCGCCCCGCATAGCTTGCGTGCGGTCACGAAAGATGAGTTGCTCGCTGTCGCCGACATGGCGCGCTCGGCGCCGATTCACATTCACATCGCGGAGCAGACCAAGGAAGTTGCTGAATGCGTCGCGTGGTCGGGGCAGCGACCGGTCGCGTGGCTGCTCGACAACGCGCCGGTCGATGAGCGCTGGTGTCTGGTGCATGCCACGCATGTCGATGCGCAGGAAATCGCTGGCATCGCGGAGGCGAAGGCTGTCGTCGGCCTGTGCCCGGTAACCGAGGCGAATCTCGGCGACGGCGTGTTTCCTCTGCCCGAGTTGCTGAGTCATGGCGGCCGGCTGGGCGTTGGGACCGATTCGAATGTCCATATCGGCGTGGCTGCGGAGTTGTCGCTGCTCGAGTATTCGCAGCGCCTGACTCAGCGCGCGCGGAACGTGGCAAAGCGAGGTCAACAGTCCACCGGACGCGCTATCATGGAACTCACCCTTGCGGGCGGAGCGCAAGCGCTCGGTGGTGCGGGCCGTATCGAGCAGGGCGCCGCGGCTGACTTTGTGAGTCTCGACTCACAGCATCCGGCGCTGTACTCGCGTGACCGCGATGCGCTGCTGGATGCGTGGATATTCGCGAGTGCCGGCAACCTGGTCGATTGCGTGTGGATCGCGGGCAGAAAGGTCGTCGAGGCCGGAAGGCACCTGGCCCGAGACCCGATCCGAGCCCGATTTCGAACCGTCATGAAGGATTTGTGTAGTTGAGTGACTCAAGCCCTCAGCCCCAGTCGTTGCATCAGCGCATTCTCAACGACATTCAACAGCTGATCCTGACCGGCGCGTGGCAGCCCGGGCACAAGATCCCGGTCGAGCACGAGCTGATGAAGCAGTACAACTGTTCGCGCATGACGGTGAGCAAGGTACTCACGCAGCTCGCTCATGCCCGCATGATCGAGCGGCGGCGCAAGAGCGGCAGCTTCGTCAGCCGGCCGCATTCGCAATCGGCGGTCCTCACGATTCCCGACATCAAGACCGAGGTGGCCGCGCTCGGCATGCCTTACAGCTTCGAGGTTTTGCACAAGGTCCGTCGCAGGGCGAGCGCCGAGGAACGCGAGCTGCTCGGGTTCGAGCGCGCCGTGTCGGTGCTGGAGATCGAGTGTCGGCACCTCGCGGGCGAGCGGCCGTTTTGTTTCGAACAGCGCCTGATCAACCTCGAAGCGGTGCCGGAGGCGGCCAAGGAAACCTTTGAGGAAACGGCGCCAGGTGCCTGGCTGCTGCAGCGGGTTCCCTGGACGTTGGCTGAGCACCGAATTCGCGCCACCGGGGCGGAAGCGCGCAGCGCGAAGCTGCTCGGCATCGAGCGCGGGGCGGCGGTTCTCACCATCGAACGCACGACGCGATCCGCGCAATCGACGGCTATCACCTTCGTGCGTTTGATCTACCCCGGCGATCAGCACGAACTGGTCGCGACCTTCTCGCCCGAGCGGGTCGGGCGATCGGCCCAATAGCGCGGTTTCCGTTTACGCAACGAGTTTGCAGCCTGCGCAATGGGCGGGCTACCATGCCGGTCTCCGCCCCAACGCCGGGAACCGTATGCCGATCGCCAAGCCGGGTGCCTCGCTGAAGCAGCTTCGCAAGACCAATGGCTGGACGCTTGCGGACGTGAGCAAGCGCACCGGCATTCCGCCGTCCACGTTGTCCCGGATCGAAAACGATCGGGTATCGCCGACCTACGATCTGCTGGCTCGGCTGAGCCAGGGGTTGTCGGTGGACGTGGCGCAGCTGGTGTCCTCGGCCGAGGCGCCTGCGCCAGCGATGGCTGAGCAGCAGGGCCGGCGCAGCTTGAATCGTCTCGGCGACGGCGAGCTGATCGAGATGCGGAATCACACGTTGCGGTATCTCTCCACCGATCTGCTGAAAAAACAGGTGACGCCGATCCTGTGCGAATACCGTGCGCGCACGCTGGCAGAGTTCGGCGAGTTCATGCACCACGTCGGCGAGGAGTTCCTGTTCGTGCTCGAAGGCGCTGTCGAGCTGCACACCGAGCTTTATGCGCCGGTCGTGCTCAAGGCCGGTGAGTCCATTTATTTCGACAGCCGCATGGGCCACGCCTATCTCGCGCATGGGCCCGGCGTGTGTCGCGCGCTTTCCATCAACGTCACTCCGCAGGAAGAAATGCGGAAAGCGCACGATGTGGCGGCCGCCCGGGCCCGCCCACCCAGCGAGCCCGCCAGGCCGAAGCGGACCGTTGCCGCGGCCAAACAGCGCCGCCGCCGCCCCTCCTGAGTCATTTCTCCCATTTGACAACCAATTCCAGATGCGCGTATAAAATTCCATAAATGGAATAAATTCTCCATGTGCAACGGAGCCTGCACCCAATAAAACGAGCTTTGGGAGTCACAACCATGATCGATCGAACCCTGCATGGGGCAGTGCTGACGAGTATTGGTGCCTTCGCAATGTGCGCGCAGGCTTCCGCCCAGGACACCAGGAGCGGTCCGGCGCTCGAGGAAATCGTGGTCACCGGTTATCGCTTCCTCAACGAGGACACCAGCGGCACGACCAATCTGCCGCTGCCCATCGAAGAGGTGCCGCAGTCCATCAGTCTCATCAGCAACGACTTCCTCAGAGCCGCCGACATCAAAACGCTGGGTGAAGTGGCGCAGTACACGCCGGGGGCGATTTTCTCCGGTAACGGCGAGGGGTACCGCACTGACATCAAACTGCGCGGCTTCACCAATGGCGAGGCGGTGGATGGCTTGCCGCTCGGCAGCGGCACCTCGGCGAGCGAGTATGACTACGCCGTGGTCGATCGATTGGAGATCGTGAAGGGCCCATCGTCGGTGGTCTATGGCGCTTCGAGTCCGGGCGGCATCGTCAATATCGTCACCAAGAAGGCCACGCCGCAGACGCCCGAATATCTGGCCGTCGATATCGGCATGTGGAATTTGTATCGGATCGAAGGGCAGGCCGGTGGCGCCGTCGACTCGGACGGCCGGATCAGTGCCATTGGCGTCGGCGCCTATGAGCAAGGCGACAGCTTCATCGACATCATGAAGCACGAGCGCACAGTGCTCTATGGCGGGCTGGATTTTGCGATCACCGACGCGCTGAGCGCGTATGTCCGGGGCGGCTTCGAGAGCAATACCCGGACGTCGTTCGATGGAATTCCGCAATTCGAGGACGGCACGCAGCCCAGCGTGCCGCGCTCGCTCTTCATCGGTTCGGGCGACTCGCGCTATGCGATCAAGGGCGATCGCAGCTACGTGAATGCGGGGCTCGACTGGAAAGTGACCGATCTGTGGAGCGTCAGCGTCAAAGGCAACTACACCACCAACGATCAGTCCGGCGCCGCGATCTTCTCCGGCGGCCTGCAAGCGGACGGCACCATCGACCTGTACGTCGAGGAAGGCGTGCACACCGATGAAGAATCTTCTCGGCCGGCATCTCATCGGTCTACAAGCTCGATGACCTGGGGCTCGCCGACAGCTTCATCTCGGTGGGCGCCGTCTACAACAACAGCATCTATGACTCGCTCGGACGCTTCTACTACATCGGCTCCGCCAACATCTTCGAGGGCTCCCGCGCCATCGAAAACATCGTCAATGCCGCGCCGGTGTCGGATGAGACATACACGCTGAAGACCGAGGATTCGCTGCTCACCTATTCGGCGCAGGCCGTGGTGAAAGTCCTCGATTCGCTCACGGTGCTCGCGGGGGCGTCCTATTCGGGCACCGATTACGAGCGGGAGTCGAGCGATCTGGGTCCCGCCTCGTTCGACTACAACGGCGAGGTGAGCTATCGCGGTGGCCTCACGTACGAGTTCCTGCCGGGTCTCAATGGCTACGTTTCCTATAGCGAATCGTTCATGCCGCAGCGACGACGCGACGTCAATGGCACCCCGTTGAAGCCGCTGATCGGCGAGCAAAAGGAAGTCGGCGTGAAATTCGCGCCGCCGGGCGGCCGCTCGCTGTTCACGGCGGCGTTGTTCGAGATCACTCAAAGCAACAAACCGGAATTCGATCAAACGACACCGCTCGGCGACGCTTACAAGGCGGTGGGCGAGGTGCGGCATCGTGGCGCCGAGCTGGAGGCCATCGGTCGCGTCGCGGATCGATGGGAAGTGCATGCCGGCTATGCCTATCTGGATGCCGAGGTCACCAGGAATCCGGAAGCGCCGGAGATGGTGGGCGCGACCATCACCTATTTGCCCAAGCACACCGCGAGCATCTTCACCACTTACGAGGTGCTGGAGGGTTTCAGCGTGGGCGTCGGTGCGCGCTACGTCGCTGCAGTCAACACAACCTATGACGATTCGATCAAGGATCTGCCCGCGTACACCATCGTCGATGCAACGGCTTCATATGCGCTTCGGAACTGGCGCTTTCAGTTGAACGTGCACAATCTGTTCGACGAGAAGTACTACATCAATACCTACGAGACGGTGTACTACGGCAACGTGATCGGCGAGCCGGCCAACGTGTCGGTCTCCGCCCGCTACGAGTTCTGATGGTGCGCTCGCTCCTCAGCCGCCGCTCCTGCGCCGTCGTGCTCATGTCGCTGGGCATGATCGCGACGGCGGCCGGTGCGCAGTACGACGTTGTCTACATCGGCGCGCGTGCCATCGATCCGGAAACCGGCCTGGATGAGATCAGGAACATCGGGATCACCGGCGGCAAGATTGCCGCCGTGTCGACCGATCGATTGCAGGGGCGCCGGACCATCGATGCTCGCGGCCTGGTTGCGGCGCCCGGGTTCATCGACCTGCACTCACATTCGACGACGCTGCAGACCGCGAAGTATCAGGCCAAGGACGGGGTGACCACGCGTCTGGAGCTGGAGGGCGGAGTGTTTCCCGTTCAGGCTTGGTATGAGCAGAAGGCCGGCAAGGAACTGATCAACTACGGCGCGAGCGTCAGTCACAACGAGGCGCGGTTTTATCTTCTGAACGGCGGTGACGAGCAGGCACTCCGACTGCTGCAGTCCGACCCGATGATTTCCTTTCGCAAGGACATCGATAAGGCGCTGCCGGCGGATCAGCGCGACCGCCTGATCGCCGAGCTCGAACGAGGAATGAAGGCCGGTGCCATCGGTATCGGCAGCGGTCCGCAATACGCGCCGGGCATCGATCATTGGGAGCTGCTGGATGTGACCCGGCTCGCGGCAACGAGGCGAACCTGCGTGTTCACGCACATTCGCTACGGCAGTCTGATCGAGCCGGGCAGCACGCTGGAATCGATTCAGGAGAATGTCGCCAACGTGGCGATCACCGGCGGCTGCGTGCACATCATGCATCTGAACAGCATGGGCATGTCCGCGTCGCCGGAGCTGCTGAAGTTGATTCGCGGCGCGCGGGATCGCGGCCTGGATGTGAGCACCGAGACCTATCCGTGGGGCGCATCCAGCGACAGCATCCGTAGCGTGATCTTCGATCCGGGGTGGGAACGGCGCTGGGGCGTCGGTCCGGAGGATCTGCAATCCACCTCGACTGGCAAACGGCTCACTCGCGCGGAATTCGACGCCTTGCGTTCGGGCACGGGCGAGGACGGCGTGCTCATGCATATGAACACCGAGGCAACCATCGTCGCGCTGCTACGAGATCCCGCGATGATCGTGGTCAGCGACGCGGGCAACCTGGAAGCGGGCAAGCTCAGTCATCCACGAACAGTGGGATCGTTCGCGCGAGTGCTGGGCCATTTCGTGCGCGACACCGGCGTGCTGTCGTTGAGCGATGCCATTGCGAAGATGAGCCTCAAGCCGGCGCAGCGTTTGGAAGCGTTTGTGCCGGCCATGAAGCACAAGGGACGACTGCAGGCCGGCGCCGATGCCGACGTCGTGTTCTTCGATCCAGCAACGGTGCGAGAACGAGCGACCTACCTGGACGCCATGCAGTCCTCGGCAGGATTTCAGTACGTCATGATCAACGGCGTGCTGGTGGTCGATCGCGGCAAGTTGGTAGAGAACGTATTTCCTGGCCAGCCCGTGCATGGCCACTATGGTGAGTAGGGGATAGACAATGGCAGCCGTTCCAGCGCTCCACACGGCGCGCGTCATCCAGGTGCCGCAGCCTTATCTGCTGTTTCTGGGCCACGCGCAGGAAACCACATTCATGAAGACGGCGCTCGGTCTGCGCGACTGGGCCCACGATCTGTGTATCGGCGAGTATCGCTGCGAGTCGACCAAGGTGAGCATCGGATTGCCTCATCTCGATCCCGCGAGCGCCTATCGAGCCGGCGCGCGATCCCTCGTGATCGGAGTGGCGAGCATCGGCGGTGCGATCGACGAGCGCTGGATCGATTATCTGGTGCGTGCTCTCGAAGCGGGCTTGGATATCGTGAGCGGCGCGCATTCGAGGCTGAGCAGCTCGCCGATCTTGAAGAAGACCGCGGATCGTCTTGGCAGGGCGTTGATCGACATTCGCGTGCCGCCAGTGGGAATTCCGGTCGCGACTGGACGCAAGCGCACCGGCAAGCGGTTGCTGACGGTCGGCACCGACTGCGCGCTCGGCAAGAAGTACACCGCGCTGTCGTTGCAGCGACAATTCCAGGCACGGAGCCTCGATGCGGACTTTCGCGCCACGGGCCAGACCGGCATTCTTATTTCCGGCGCGGGCATTCCGATCGATGCGGTCGTGAGCGATTTCGTCGCCGGCGCGGCTGAGATGTTGAGCCCGGATGCTGCCGAAGACCATTGGGATGTGATCGAGGGGCAGGGCTCGGTGTTTCATCCTTCCTATGCCGGAGTGTCGTTGGGGCTGCTGCATGGCTCGCAGCCGGACGTGCTCGTGCTGTGTCATGAAGCAGGACGCGAGCGCATCGTCGGGCTCGAGAACTATCGGACGCCGGATCTGCGTGAGGCCATCGATCTGACCGAGCGGCTGGCGCGGCTGACGAATCCGAAAGTCCGTTGCGCCGGCGTATCGTTGAATACGTCGCGACTGACTGAGCCCGAGGCCCGGCAGTTGCTGAGAGAGGTCGGCGTGAGTTTGAATCTGCCGGTGGCCGATCCCATGCGGCCCGGTCACGAGCTGGATCGACTGGTCGACGCCTGTCTGGCATAGGAAACATATGTCCGCTACGAGACGGATGGCTGCGGCGCTGATCACCGCGTGGTTGCCCCTTGCGAGTGCCGCCACCGATGAGCGCATCAAACCGGCGCTCGAAGAGATTCAGAAACTGGTCGCTGCGTCGGGTGACGGCCCGGGGATAGCGATCGGCGTCAGCGATCGAGAGCGATTGCTCGGCGTCGTGGTGCATGGGTACGCGGACGTGAAAGCCGCCAGGCCCGTGACCGCCGATACGAAGTTTGCGATCGGCTCGATCTCCAAATCGTTCACCGCCGTCGTGCTGCTGCAAATGGCCGACGAGAAGAAATTCGACGCGGCCGCGCCGGTGAACGAGTATCTGCCGCAGTTTCGAGTGAGCTCGAGCTATCCGGCCATCACCGGGCATTCGATGCTCAACCACACCTCCGGGCTGCCGAATTACCTGCCGCATCTGTCTTCGATGCGCTACGTGCTCTATGCCTTGCACGACTTCCAGCCGACTTACGCGCCCGGCGAGCATTTCGAGTATTCAAATACGGGCTATCAGGTTCTCGGTTACGTCGCCGAGCGCATCGATGGCGCTTCGTTTGCTTCGATTCTCAAACGTCGCGTTCTGGAACCGCTCGGGATGCGCGCGACCGAGCCGCAGATGGACGACACCGTCAGGCAGTCGCTCGCGGTCAGCTATGAGCGCTGGCCATACGATGGCAGCTATGTCGAGGCCAACTGGTTTCCTTACACGGCCGCCGACGGCGGGATCGCGAGTGACACCGAGGATTTCGGCGCGTATGTGAGATTCATATTGAACCGGGGCGCCGGGCCGAAGCGAAGAATTCTGTCGCCGCGTGCTTTCGAGGCATTCATCACGCCGGCATTGGAGGACTACGCGTACGGCGTCAACGTGTCGCGAACGGCGGGGCAGACGGTCGTCGGACACGGCGGCTCGATCTACGGCTTCAACAGCTACTTCGAAGCGCACATCGACGAAGGCTTCGGGCTCACGTTCTTGAGCAACGCGCGGCTCGATTCGGAGCTGGTGGGACGAGTCATCAGCATTGCGTCGAAAGCGCTCGGCGGTAACGGGCAGCCCGCGACCTATCGAAAGTTCAATCCGCCGCCCCAGGACTCGATCGATACGTCGCGGTATGAGGGAACGTATCGACGTGAAGACGGTGCGCGCGTCGTATTCTCGAAGGGGAACGACGGTCGATTGCTCATGCGCCCATCGGACGGCAAGCAAGTGGAGCTGCGGAGGATGGGGCGAGACATTTATGGTGGCAGCGAAACGGGTGCCTACCTGTTCCCAGGCGATTCGGAGATGTCTCACGGCGCGGACTGGTACACGAAGGAGGGCGCCGCCGTCCGCGAGAATGTCACGATGCCGGCTGAGTATCGGGCCTACGTGGGGCGGTACCAGAATCATAGCGATGAAGGACCGGACGTGCGGGTGTTCGTGCGTCGGGGGCGTCTGATGGTGACGCCGGCGACCAGCCTGTCGTTTGCGTCCGAGCTGGTGGCCGTCAGTCCCGGAGTGTTTCGACCCGAGTCGCCGTCACACAGCCCTGAGCGCTATCGATTTGATACGCTCGATGACGGAGTGGCGCTGCGTCTGCAAGTCACGGGCGTGCCGCTCTATCGGGTGGACTTGCCCTGACAGGGGACCGCATGAGTGTTTTGATTCGGGTGCTGGCGCTGGGCCTGCTCGTCTGGACCTCGCAGGTGCCAGCAGGCATCGATGCGCCGCCGTCGAGCCCGCGGCTCCAGCAATTGGTGGCCGCCGTTGCTGCTGGAGATCGAGCCGCGGCCGGCAACTTCTGGCGCTCTGTCGACGAATCACGTGCGCCGCTGATCGAACACGCCGAGGGCGCCGACTCGCCCGATGTGCTGATGACATTTCTATGGCGCGGGCTGCCGGATCAGGGCGCGGCCAACGTGCGCGTGATTCCCGGCGAGCTGACTCCGTGGGAACAGGTCGGCGATCCATTGCAGCGACTGGCCAGAACCGATGTCTGGTATCGCACGTATCGAATCTCACGCAAGGCCCGATTTACTTACTACCTGGCCTGGCCGGAAGGCGCTACGCCACGCACCGACACCATTCATCGGCTCACCGCAGGCAACGGACTCGTTTATGAAGCCGTGGTCGATCCTCGCGCCCGTTGGACTTACGCGCAGGAGCGCGACGGCGTGCGCAAGCTCTTCTCTTATGCCGAAGGGCCGGACGCACCGGTGGAACCCTTCGTCACATTCAGAGAGGGAATCGCGCGAGGCAACGTCGAGACCTTCGACGTCGACAGCAGGATTCTCTCGAATCAGCGCAAAGTGTCCGTCTACACGCCGCCGGGCTATCGGAAGCAGGGCGCGGCGTATGGTCTGTTGCTGATGTTCGACCGTCTCTCCTATACGAGCGACGTGCCGACGCCGACAATCCTCGACAACATGCTCGCCGACGAGGCGATACCGCCTATGGTCGCGGTGCTGATCGACTCTCGTGTGACCAACGATCCGGATGGCGACGCGCGCAGCCGGGAACTGCCGCCCAACGACAAGTATCAGAGCTTCCTGCGCGACGAACTGCTGCCACTGATCCGGAAGCGCTACCACGTGAGCGCCGACCCGAATAGAAATGTCGTCGCCGGTTCCAGCTATGGCGGGCTGGCGGCGACCTACACCGCGCTGAGCAATCCCACTGTGTTCGGCAACGTCGTTTCGCAGTCGGGTTCGTACTGGTGGAGTCCAGAGTGCTGCCAGTCAGTGGACAAGATGGTGTTCCTGTCCGAGAACGCCGGCTGGATGATCAAGAAGGTCGCCTCGCTGCCGCGCCAGCCGATTCGTTTCTACATGGATGTGGGCGCGTGGGAGTCCGCGGACATGCTCCTGCCCAATCGAATTCTGCGATCCGTGCTCGAAGGTAAAGGCTACGAGGTGACGTATCGCGAGTTCATGGGCGGGCATGACTATGTGATCTGGCGAGGCACCTTATCCGATGGTTTGATCGCGGTGATCGGGACTAAGCGCTGAGCTGTTCGAGCGATTCGATGGGACGAACCTCGATACCGCCGCCGAAGATCTCGCCCAGGTGCGTGCCGGGGTGGAGGCGGGCGATCCGGACCGCTTCGTCCATGTTCTGCGCTTCGACGATGAAGAACGCGCCCCACGGTTCCTTGGTCTGTTCATAAGGTCCGGCTTGCTCCGTTACTCCGCTCTTGCCGGCGCGCACCGTCCTGAATTCGTTTGGCAGGGCCAGCGAACCAATCAGCGATACCTTGCCGGAGGCTTTGAGCCGGGCGTCATGAGGCGCGCACAGCTCGCCGATTTTCTGGAAGTCGCCGGGCTGCAGCTTCGCGAAGCCTTCGAGATCGTAGTAGCAGACACCGATGAATTTCATGGCCCCTCCGGGTTGACTGGTTGCACTCTGCAAGTGGTTGCGACTGTAGCCAGACCAGTTGCACAATCGCAATTTCCGGCACTTTCTTGGGTTCGATCAGCTGTGCGCCGGATCCGACTCACAAGCAGAAGTTGATTTACTCTGACCGATGCTGCTCGCCGCCACCTATTCCATCGCCATGCGTTCGTACGGAACGCAGAGCACGCTCGATACTCACGACTACTCTCAGCTCGTGTTGCCGTTGGCGGGCGAGCTGTCGATGGACATCGCCGGGCGCGGAGCCGTGTTGGATCGAACGGTTGCCGCCTATGTCGAAGCGGGTTCCCGGCACGATCAGGTGAGCGACGTTGCGAACCGTGCGCTCATTCTGGATCTGCAGCCTCGCGATCTCGATGCACGAACCGCGGATCGTCTGGCCTCACGTCCGTACATGTCGATGACGCCGGAAGCGGCCAACCTCGTCGACTACATGGGAACGTCGCTCACCAAAGGACGCGTGCTTCCTCACAAGCTGAAGCTCTGGGTTCCCTTGCTGGTGGATGCGCTGCTCGGCGACGAGCCGCAAATACCTTCACGGCTGGCTGCGTTGCTCACTGCCATGGAGAGCGATCTCTCCAAGCACTGGACGGTCGAAATCATGGCGCAGCGGGTGGGGGTCAGCGCCAGCCGGCTGCATGCCATTTTTCAGGAATCGCTCGGCAAGTCGCCTCGCGCCTGGCTCACGGACCTGCGTCTGGAGCAGGTCTGTCGCCTGTTGATCCATACCGAGCTGTCGATCGCCGAGCTGGCTTATCGTGCCGGCTACGCGGATCAAAGCGCCTTGACCCGCGCCATGCGCAAGGCGACCGGGCTGACGCCAGCGGCCTATCGCCGGCAGACGAGAGTCCGGGACTAAACCCCAAGAGTCCCGGTCAAGACCGGGCGCCCGGCCTGGACCTATCTTGCGAGCATGGGCAACGACAGGCGGACAATTGCAGGCGTCGCGTATGGTATCGGCGCGGGGGCGCTCTGGGGACTGGTTTTCCTGGCGCCGGAGCTGGTCCGCGAGTTCGGCGCATTACAGCTGACCATCGGCCGCTATCTGTTCTACGGATTGTTCTCGGCGTGCCTGCTCGCGCCGATCTGGCACAGACTGGTACCGAAGCTGGGACGACACGAGTGGCTTGCGTTGGGTTGGCTGGCGCTCGCCGGCAACACGCTTTACTACATTCTGTTGTCGAGCTCGGTGCGCCTGGGCGGGATCGCGATGACGTCTCTGATCATCGGCTTCCTGCCGGTTGCGGTCACCATCATCGGCAGTCGCGACCAAGGCGCGGTGCCGCTGCGCCGTCTGATTCCATCACTGACGCTCAGCGCGCTGGGCGCAGTCTGCATCGGATGGCAGGCACTTGCCGGGCCAGCCTCGGGGGCCGTTACGAAACAAGTGATAGGACTGCTGTGTGGCGTTGGCGCGCTGGTATCGTGGACGTGCTACGCCGTTGGCAACAGTCGTTGGCTGGCGCGACTCGATCACGTATCCGCGCATGAGTGGAATCTGCTCACCGGCGCGGTGACGGGAGCTCAAGCGCTATTGCTGATTCCTGTCGCGATGGTTCTTTCCAGCGATTCTCATTCGGCGCTCGCGTGGACCAGGCTCGCGGGTGTGTCGGCGGGCGTGGCCATTCTCGCCTCGATGTTGGGCAACTCGTTGTGGAATCGCATGAGCAAGCTGCTGCCGCTGACGCTGGTCGGGCAGATGATTCTGTTCGAGACGCTGTTTGCGCTGATCTATGGCTTCCTGTGGGAACGGCGCTGGCCCACCGCGCTGGAGTGCGTCGCGTTCACGCTGGTGGTTCTCAGCGTCGTTTCCTGTCTGGCCGCGCATGCCAGGTCACGTGCGCGGCCGACGGCAGCAACGATCAGTTCTTGCTCTTCAGCCAATGCGTGACTTGTTCACGCAGCATCGGCAACGTCACTGAGCCATTCTCCAGCAGCACGGTATGGAACTCGCGAATGTCGAAGCGCGAGCCCAATTTTTCCTGAGCCTGTTTGCGAAGTGCGAAGAATTCCAAGGCGCCGGTGTCGTAGGCGGTGAGCTGACCGGGCCACATGGCTACTCGATCCACTAATGCCTTCGCCGTGTTGTCGTCGAAGCGGCCGCTCTCGGCGACGAACTTGACGGTTTGCTCGCGCGTCCAGCCGAGCAGATGAATGCCGGGGTCTACGACCATGCCGCGCGCCGGCCATAAGCGTCGATTCGCGAGGGCGTAGTTGGAGCTGTACAGGCCCATTTCTTCCGCCAGCGCCTCGGCGTAACGCGCCCAGCCCTCCGAGAATCCCGAGTTGCCGACCAGACGCGTGATTGGATGAGCGGCGGGGCGCTCGGTCGCGAGCGCGAGCTGCAGATGATGGCCCGGGTACGCTTCATGAAACGCCGTGATCTCGGCGTTGGCGCGCGTCGTTTGCTGATAGGGGAACAGCGTGATGCGATACATGGCCGGCCGGCTGCCATCCTCGGCCGCGGGCCAGTAGCTGTCGCTGGCGGTTTGTTCCAGAAAGTCCGGATACGGCTCGACGATGACTTCCGCCTTGGGCACGCGAGAGAACCACTTCGACATGTGGTCTTTCGCGCGGCCCACCGCAGCCTGCGCGTACTTCAGCAACTCATCGCGGCTGGTGAAGTGGTTCGCGGGGTCTTGTTTCAAACGCTCCAGCAACGTCGGCAGATCGTTGGCCTGGAAGTCCTTCTTGCCGATGGCCAGCGCCGTGGCCAGATTGCGTTCCACTTCGCGCCGGCCCAGCTCGAAGGTTTCCCTGGCGGGGCGATCCAGCGTCGTGTAGCTGCGGAAGGACGCCTGATAGCATTGCTCGCCGTTCGGATGCGCCTTGATGGCGATGGATTCGCGCGCCTTGCCCAGGTATTCGTTCTTCAGGAACTGATTGTAACGTTCCACCACCGGCTTGATCTGACCGCTCAGCAAGGCGGCCCAGGCCTTCTTGAACTCCGGCGATTCGTCGCGCGACGCCGGACTGTACATGGGCCATTCCTCGACGGGCTTCGCGAGGATGGCATCCAGCTGCTCGATGAACAGCCGCACGTTCGCTTTGGGTGTGGTGTAACCAGCGCGCAGGCCTTCGCGCAGGTTATCCAGCTCATTGTTCAAATAGCGCGGCAACTTGCCCCAGCGAGCCAGTGCCTCACGACGCGCCTGTTCGGAGCCCACCGGCTGGATGGCGGCGAGCTGAGTGGTCAGGAACGGCCAGCCGGACATCTGATTCACCGGCCACAGCTCGTACTTGCACACCCGCAACTGACGCGACGATTCCACCGCTTCACGCAAGAAACCCAGCACCACCCATTCGGGTGTGCCAAACAGTTGGGCGGCATCGATCCCGGCCAGCTCCTTCGACCAGCCATCTTCCAGCGCCTGCCAACGTTTCAGCCCGGCCGGCGAGTTGTCGCTCAAGCCATCGTGATGTTCGAGCGTCATGCCGCTGAACACGGCCGACTCAGGGAAGGTCTTCACATACTCAGCCACATAGTTGTCCGCGAGCGTGACAACCCGAGCCGCGGTGTTCTGATTCGGTGGCGCCGATTGCTCCGCCGTGTTCCCAACTCCCGCCCACAACGCAACCATTGCCGCTACCGTCGTGCTCAACGTCTTCACTGGCGTCCCCCGTCGCAATTGGCATTACGACGCGCATTCTCGCAAACAGGTTGCGCGAGGCGCCACTAATCTCCGGCGGGTCTGTTCAGCGACCTTTGGGCGCGGCGGGAGCGGCGGAAGAGATAGATGATCAGAGCGAGCGCGGCCACGAGGCAGAGGATGGGGGCGAGGATCGCGAGCACCGAGATGGTCGCGGCGCTGGCGGTCTCGGCGGTACTCACGACTGGGTTGCCCAACCCGCCGGTGAGTGCGGTGCTCTTGACCCGGAACAGGGCGGCTCCGGCTTTGGTGAGGCCGGCGATGCCTCCGCCCGCAATGAGCGCGATGGGCCAGCGTGCTTCCGGCGGCAGATCGACCATGACCGATGCGCTGGCCACCACGCCGGCGACAACCGCTAACGGCCCCGCAAGCACATCGAGCAGATGATCGACGCCGGGAATATAAAACGCGGCGGTTTCCAGAACGGCCGCGGTCCCCAGGGCCAACAGGGCGGGCGTGCTTTGCAGCCACGCGAACGAGTCGATCAGCGGGATATAGCCGGCGCGGGCGGCCAGGCCGGCCACCAGCAACGGCACGAACACGCGAAAGCCAGTCGCCGCGGCCAGGCCGATGCCCAGCGCGATGCTGAAAAACGTGCTCAGCGAGAGGTCCACGGTGAGTAAGGATCGGACGGCAGATTCTGTTCCCGCAGTCTAGCCTGAATATCGATCAGCCCGAAACGCTTCAGCAGCTTGCGTAGCACGTTGCGCGACATGCCGAGCAGCTTCGCGGTGTGTACCTGGTTGTGGCCGCAGAAGACGAAGGCCCGGCGCACAGTGAGTTCCTCGATTCGTCGATGCAGATCCGGCGGTGGCTCGTAGAACAAGCGTTGCAGCTGATACGAGATGAGATCGAGCGGAGCTGCGTTCGCGGCTCCGCCGAACGCGCCCGGCAGGTTCGCGAATCTCAGATCTTGGGACTGAATCTCGCCGTCCGACGCCAGCAGCACTGCGGCGTGCACCACGTTCTCGAGCTCGCGAACGTTTCCCGGCCAGGAATGGTGCTGCAGCGTGCGTGCCGCTTCAGCAGCGAGCAGCGGTGGCGGCGCATTCAATCGCCGGCTGTACACGGAAACAAAATGCCGGGCGAGCGGCAGCACGTCGCCGGGACGATCGCGCAACGGCGGCAGGTTCACCGTGATCACGTTCAGACGATAGAACAGGTCGGCGCGAAACCGTCCGGCGGCGATGGCTTCGGGCAGATCGACGTTGGTGGCCGCGACCAGCCGCACGTCGATGGCAATCGGCTTGCGAGAACCGACCCGAACGACTTCACGTTCCTGCAGAACCCGCAGCAGTTTCACCTGTAGCGCGTGCGGCAGATCGCCGATCTCATCCAGAAACAAGGTGCCGCCGTTGGCAGCTTCGAACCATCCCGCGCGCGAGTCTGTTGCCCCGGTGAACGAGCCGGCCTGGTGACCGAACAACTCGGATTCCGCCAGCGACTGAGTCACCGCGCCACAGTTCACCGCGATGAACGGCCCCTCGCGTTCACTGCGTGCGTGCACGTGGCGCGCCAGCAATTCCTTGCCAGTGCCGGTTTCGCCGACGATCAGGATCGGCGCGTCGGCGAGCGCGACCCGATTGATCTGAGCGAGCACCTGTTGGGATTTGGGATCGTTGAAGATGACGGCCTTGTCGATTTCCAATGCCGTGTCATTTCTCGTTGTCACTTGAACGCGTCCGCTTTGCCAGTGCGCGCAGTATCGCAGCGAGCTCGGGTGAAGAAAAAGTCGATGTATGCATTTACTCATGGGGGTGTGCGATCGGCAGCAGCGGGCTGCTTCTATCGGAGCACCGGGTTACGCGCGGTGATTTGTTCGTTACTGAAAACAAACGTTGCCGATGATCCGAACGAGGCAGGCGCCGGCGTGGCGCTGACTCAGGTGCAACAGCTGAATGCCATTGAAGGGTGGGGCTCAGGTCGCTATGACCATATGTGATTTTTTCATGTGAGCAGCAGAGACTGTTAACTACGAGGTTTGAGCGCTTGCACGCGGCGCCCGGCTGACTCGCCGACTTCGCTGGCATAACGGTTGCTCTCTTCAGCCGCCTGTAGGTTCACGCGGATTACGAGAGTCATGTTCAACAGAGCTTCGAGAGTTGTCAGTCACCGACCAGGGATATCCACCGTAGCGGCGAGCGCGCTGCTGCCATGCGCGCTGTGGATGAGCGGTGTTTCGTATGGACAGGATGTTGAGAGCGAAGCGGAAACGTCGGAGGGCGAGGCGATCCGCGTCGCGGCCACTGACGCGCGCAGCGTGGAAGGGGGAACGCTCGCGACAGTCGTGGTCACAGCACGTAACCGCGAGGAGAAGTTGCAGGATGTGCCGCTGTCGGTCTCGGTCGTCAACGGCGAACAGCTGCAACGGCTGGAAGCAGTCGATCTGAGCTCGTTCGCCAGTCGCGTTGCCAACGTGTTCGTGCAACGAGACAACCCTCAGCATCGAGCCGCGTCCATTCGCGGTATCGGCATGATGAGCAACACGCACGCGCAGGATCCGAGCGTCGGCATCATTGTCGACGGCGTCAACTACGCCTACAACCCGCTGGCCGCGAGCGTCGAATACACCGATGTCGCGTCGCTGGAAGTGACGCGCGGTCCGCAGGGCACATTGATGGGCAAGAACGCGACGCTCGGCGTGATCAACGTCATCACCAAGCGGCCTTCCTTTACTCCGGAGGCCAGCTATTCGCTGGGCTACGGCGACAACGAGACATTCATCGGCAGAGCGTCCGGCGGCGGCCCGCTCATCGACGACGTGCTGGCCTGGCGCGGCTCCTTGTCCGTGCAGAGAGGGGCGGGCGCCTACGACAACAAATACCGCAGCCCCGATGACACCTACGTCAACACCGATCGCGTGTCCGGCCGGGCACAGTTGCTGTGGCAGCCGACCGCCGACTTCTCGGCGCGACTGAGCGTGAACTCCCAGCCGCGCACCACGGACAACTCCAATGGTTCGGAGCTGCACACACCGACGCCGACGTTCTACGCGGACGGCAGTCCCAACCCGCGCAGCTCCGACGCCTCGACTCGTCTGGCACGGCGCTGGTTCGACCAGTTTCAGGACTTCGATTACGAGCGCGACTATCTGAGCAACAGGTATCACTTCAACGACGGCCAGGGCCCGCAGGTCACCGGCAGCAAGGGCGCGTCCTTGGAGCTGAACTGGCAGCGCGACGGCTACACGATCACTTCCGTCAACGCCTACAACGACTATCACTTCAACGCGCGTTACAACGACGAGGGCACGCCGTTCGCCATTCAGATCGGCAGCGGCAATCTGCACGACTACCGGCAGGTGAGCCAGGAGCTGCGTCTGAGCTCGCAGATCGGCGACTTCGTCGACTACCAGACTGGCGTGTACTACATCAACACGCGCATGAGAGATCAGGGGTCGCTCACCATTTACGGCGCGGACGCCGGCGCCTGGTACGCGAACAACAGCCAGTACACGACACTGGATCGGGATGCGGCCGGCCGCTACCTGATGCAGAACTCCATCGATCACCTGGGCATCGTCGGCAATCCCAAGCAGGATCTGGATAACACCAGCCAGGCGCTGTTCGGCCAGGCCAACTGGCATTTCACGCCGGCGCTGACGTTGACCACCGGGCTGCGTTTCACTCGCGAGGATCGCAAGACCTCGCACAGCACGTCCTATATCTATTCGCAGGGCTATGCATCGGAGCTCAATCCGGTGGCGGTCAATGGCGTGCCACTGGGCGGATTCGCATCGACATCGACCGGCGCGCTGAATACCACCGACCCGGCTCAGATCGCCGTGGCGAATGCGGTTGCGCTGAAATACTTCGGCGTCGTGACCTACACAGGACTCAGCGATGCTCAGCTGCGTCAGGTGGCCGCGGCCAAATCGATCCGCGCCGCTCGCATCGGCCGCGTGTGGAACGACTTCAGCCCGCCCGCATGGAAGGACACGCAACCCTCGTTCGTCGTGAGCCCGAGCTATCGGATCAACGACGACGTGAACACCTATGTTTCCTGGCAGTACGGCGAGAAGGCCGGTATCTCGCAGGCGAGATTCGGTGTCTCGGCACCCGCGAAGGCCGAGAAGAACAGCTCATATGAGCTCGGGGTCAAGGCGGCGCTGTTCGATCGTACCTTGACGCTCAACGCCGACGTGTTCGTCACGGACATCGAGGACTATCAGCAGGCGGTGCAGATCTTCGATGAGTACACCACCAGTCTGAACGCCGACGGCAATCTCTACTACATGTCGGCCACCGGCAATGCCAACAAGGTGAGAGCCAAGGGCCTGGAGATCGACGGCTCCTACGATGGCATCGAACATCTGTCGATCCGCTTCGCCGGCGCCTACAACGATGCCTACTACCGCGACTTTCCCAATGCAGGTCAGCCGGAGGAGCGCGGCAATCTGGCGCTTCCATACCGGGATGCGTCGGGCCTGACGTTGCCGGGCGCGTCCAAGTACACATTCAACGTGGGCGCGGACTACCGCCATCCCATCTTCGATCGCAGCGAATTCCGTTTCAGCTTCAACACGGCTTACCTCAGCAAGTACAAGTCCGACGTGGCGCTGTCCGAGTACAGCTGGATTCCGGGCCACAGCATCACGGATCTGTCGCTGGGCATCGCCACCACGACGCTGCAGAACAATGAATTCGAAATCAGCCTGTTGGTGAAGAACGTGTTCGACGACGACACGCCCTTCAAACGAACCTGGAACCTGGTCACGCCGGCGGATCCGCGTTGGGCGGCCATCGTGGTCAGCGGCAAGTTGTAAGGAGCTCATGACATGTCCCTGTTGAAGAATCTCGTGCGTGGCGCGCTGTCGCTGAGTATCGCGGCGGTCACGGTCGTATTTGCGGCGGATCAACCGCAGGCGCGTGCGTGGTGGGCGTATCAGCCGCTCGCCTCGGAGGTCGTTCCCAATGTGAAACATCGAGACTGGGTACGCACGCCGATCGATGCGTTCGTGCTGGCAAAACTCGAGGAGAAGCAGCTGCAACCGTCCGGGGACGCCGATCGCGCAGCGTTCATTCGTCGCGCCACGCTCGATGTCTGGGGCGTGATCCCGACGCCCGAGGAGGTGGATGCGTTCGTCAACGACCGCTCCTCGCGGGCGTATGAGAAGTTGGTGGATGGATTGCTCGCCTCACCACGCTACGGCGAGCGCCAGGGACGTCGCTGGCTCGATCTCGCGCGCTACGCCGACAGCGTCGGCTACACCAACGACGAAGATCGGCCCAATGCCTGGCGGTATCGCGACTATGTGATTGCCGCCTTCAACGACGACAAACCCTATGACCGGTTCATTCGCGAGCAGATTGCCGGCGACGAGTTGTGGCCCGAAGACCAGCAGGCGCTGATCGCCACCGGCTTCCTGCGTTACTACCCGGACGACAGCAATTCCCGCGATCTGTATCTCAAGAAGTACGACAACACCACCGACATGACCGATACCGTCGGCACGGTGTTCCTTGCGCAGACCGTGGGCTGCGCCCGGTGCCACAATCACAAGGTCGACCGGATTTCGCAGAAGGAATATTTCCAGCTGCAGGCGTTCTTCGCGAACACCAGTGCGCGCGACGACATCCCGGCGACGAAGGGCACGTACGAGCTGGAGTACGACAAGCAGCAGGCGCTCTGGCAGGAACAGACCAAGGACATTCGCGCACAGCGTAAGGCTGTGCTCGATGAGGTGCGTGCGAAGGCCGAGGCGCATTACATCTCGCGCTTCCTCGATAACACACGTGCTTCGCTGAGCAAGCCGCAGGAGCAGTGGACGCCCGAGGATCGCTGGGTCAACAACCGCAACAACATTTATCGCAGCGAAGGCAATCTGGCCGACTACCTGGAGGATTCCCAGGATCCGGCCGACAAGGAGCGCCTGGCGCGTTACAAAGCACTCAACGATCAATTGAAGAAGTTCGATCATCTGCGGCCGAAGCGCGGCACGTCGAACACGATCTCGGCGATCACCGAACTCGGTCATCCCGAGGCACCCGCGACTCATCTGTTATTCACGGGCTCGCTCGATCAGCCGCGTGATGAGGTGCAACCGGGCATTCCCGCGATCCTCAATGTCAGCAAGAAAGAATTGACGATTGCACCGACCCAGACCTCGTCGGGCCGTCGTACGGCGCTCGCAGGGTTCATTGCCGATGCCTCCAGCAGTCCGCTGACCGTGCGCGTGTATGTCAATCGCATCTGGGCGCAGTACTTCGGTCGGGGCATCGTGAATACGGTCAGCGACTTCGGACGCGCCGGTGAGGAGCCGACGCATCCTGAGCTGCTCGAATACCTGGCGAATCGATTCGTCGCCGAGGGCTGGAGCACCAAGAAGCTGCATCGGCAGATCCTGCTGTCCAGCGTGTATCGGCAGTCGTCCGCCTATCGAGAGGATCTGCAGGCCGCCGATCCAGACAACAAGCTGCTCGGTGCGTTTCCGCGCATCCGCCTGGATGCGGAGCAGATCCGCGATTCGCTGTTGGTTGCTTCCGGAAAACTCAACGAGACGCGCGGCGGCCCGAGCGTTTTCCCGCCCATTCCCACCACCGCGGTGACCGACAACCGACAGGGACGCTATGACTGGCGTGCCTCGGTGGACGAAGCGGATTACAACCGGCGCAGCGTTTATATCTTCACCAAGCGCAGCCAGCCGTACCCGTTGCTCAATACGTTCGATATGGCGTCGGCCGATGTCGTCCACAGCAAGCGCGAGACGACGACGACCCCGCTGCAATCGCTGGTGCTCATCAACAGCGACGCGGTGTTCGACTGGTCGCGAGCACTGGCGGGCCGAGTGCTGAGCGAGGCGGGCTCGAAGCAGGCGGAGCAGTTCGAGCGGTTGTATCGGATTCTGTATGCGCGGTCGCCGGACAAGTTCGAGAGCCAGGTGCTCGCGCAGTTTCTGAATCAGCAGGAAGCGGCCATTCGTGCCCAGCTGCCGACCGGTCAGTTCGCCGTGGCCTTGCCCGTCGGGCTGAAGCGTGCGCCGACAGCATCGAGCGATCCGGTCCGACTCGCGGCGTTCGTCGACCTGACGCACTCGCTGGTCGCCGCCAACGAATTTGTCTATCGCTATTGAAACCCTTTGCAAGCGGAGAACTGTCGAGTATGAGTATCAAGAGCAAGTCGCGCAGGGAGTTCCTCGCGCACGCCTCCCAGGGACTGGGTGCCGTCGCGCTCGGCGGAATGCTGGGGCCTCGAGCGTTCGCCGACGCGGTGGAGGGAGCGCCGGCGCTGAATCCGCTGGCGCCGAAGGCACCGCATTTTGCGGCCAAGGCAAAGTCGGTGATCTGGCTGCACATGGCCGGTGCGCCGAGCACCGTCGATCTGTTCGACTACAAACCGGAGCTGGTCAAGCTGGCCGGTCAGCCGGTGCCGCAGTCGTTTCTTTCCGGCATTCGCACCAGTACCACCGGTGGTGTCGGCAAGCTGATCGCGACCAAGCGCAGCTGGAGACAACATGGCGAGAGCGGTGCCTGGTTTTCGGATCTGTTACCGAATCTGGCGCGGCAAGCCGACGATCTGGCTTTCATCAAATCCAGTGTCACGATCGGCGCCACTCACAACATCTCCATTCTCAAGCTCAATACCGGCGAGCTGAATCCGGGGCGCCCGTCGCTGGGTGCGTGGGTGCAGTATGCGCTGGGAACGCAGAACCCGGACCTGCCGGGCTACGTCGTGTTGTCGAACGGCGGGCGCGGTCTGGAAGGAGGATCGGCGGTGAACTTCGCCTCCGGCTTCCTGCCGGCGGTGTATCAAGGCACGCCGTTTCAACAGGGCGATTCTCCCATCCTGTTCCTGGATCGTCCCAAGCTGACCAGCATCGAGCAGCAGCGCAACAGTCTGGATCTGCTCAAGCGCCTGAATGAGCATCGTGCGGATCGCTACCCGCACGACACCGAGCTGCGTGCGCGTATCGAAGCCAATGAGCTGGCGTTTCGCATGCAGAAGGCGGCCGCCGACTCCGTCAATCTCAAGAGCGAATCGGCAGCGACCAGGGAACTCTATGGTTTGAACGATGCCGCTTCGGCTGCGTACGGCACCAATCTGCTGCGCGCCCGCCGGCTCGTGGAGCGGGGCGTGCGGTTCATCCAAGTGGTCTCGGGCGAGTCCGGTGGCGTGAAGGATTGGGATGCGCACAACGAGATCGAAAAGAATCACAGTGCGATGGCGCGGATGGTGGACAAGCCGGTGGCAGGCCTGCTCGCCGATCTCAAATCGCGCGGGCTGTTGGAGTCGACGGTCGTGGTGTGGGCGTCGGAGTTCGGCCGCACCTCGTGGGGTGAGTCCGGCGATGGCCGCGATCACAATCCGTGGGGTTACACGCAGTGGATCGCTGGAGCGGGTGTGAAGGCGGGCACGACCGTGGGCGCGACCGACGAGATCGGTTTGAAAGCCGTGAGTGACGTCAAGGTCGATACCTACGATCTGCATGCAACGGTTCTGCAACTGCTGGGCCTCGACCATCTCAGAACCATCTTCCTGCACAACGGCCGCGCCGAACGCCCGACGGTGGTGTACGGCTCGGTGGTCAAGGATCTATTGGCATAGGGCGGGCCGATCGGATGCGACTCGCTGCAATTGCGGGCATGGCGCTGTGCGCGCTCATGCCCGGTCGGATGGCGCTGGCCGAGATCGATACCAGCGACATCGATTGGTATCTGATGCAGGACATGGAGCACGCGCTCAAGGATCTGGAGCCCGTGCTGGTGGTCGGTAACTTCGATTCGGCGCGCTCCAGTGCCGAAGTGTTACGAGGCGGGCTGCAGTACGTGCACGACTATTTCGTCGCCAAGGGCAATGTCGAAGATGCGGTGAAGATTGCCGCTGAAGGACAGGTGACGATCGCGCGCGTGCTCGCCGCGTTGGACAGCAAGAACCAGGAGGCTGCGATTACCGCGGCCCGCGACACGGCCAGGAACTGCAAGGCTTGTCATCAGATCTACAAGCCCTGAGAAAAAAGGCGCACGGCGGGATTGCCGTGCGCCTCTCGATCAGAACTGCTTGTTGACCGTCAAACCGTAGGTGCGCGGATCACCCAGCTGCGCGACGACCAGGCCGGTGCTGCCCGACTGCGTGGAATAGAACTCGGGGTAGTCCTTGGCGAACGCGTTACGCACCCAGCCATACACGTTCCAGCCAGTGCCGAAGCGGGCGCCGGCGCGGAAGTTCGACTGCCCATAGCCGCCGATGTCGGTGTAGATGGAGCGCGACGGATTCGACGAGAACCTCGAGCGATAGCTGCCGTCGTAGGCGAAGTACACGCCGCCATCCTCGCCGAGCGCGGAGATGGGCAGCTCATATTCCAATCCATACGACAGCGCGACCTTCGAAATGCCCGGCAGCCACTGACCCGAGATATCGCACGAAGCCGGGCTGAATCCATTCGGCGTGCCGGGCGCACTCGGTGGATTCGCAGCGGAGGCCGCCTGGCCGCCCGACAGTTCCGGCGGGCACGGCGCGTCCGGGAACTTCACATACTCATGATCCGTGTACGAGCCGTTTGCGTACAGCAGCAAGCTGTCGATGGGGCGCGTATTCAACTCCAGCTCCACGCCACGCACGCGAACCTTGTCGGCGTTCGCGAGATAGCCGCGAATCACGTTGGCCTGGCTGTTGGTGACCGTCGCCTGATAATCGCTGATGTCGGTCCAGAACGCGGACAGATTCAGCGTCACGCTGCGCGAGAACAGCTGCGTCTTGAGACCGGCCTCGTAATGATTGGTGCTTTCCGGCTCGACGGTTTCCACCGCCGTGATCGGTTGATTGTTCGCATCCAGCGGCAAGCCAGACAGGTTGATGCCACCCGACTTGAACGAGCGCGCGTAAGTCACATACGCGAGCACATCGTCGCTCACGTCATAGGACACGGTGAAGTCGCCCGACACGTTGGTGTCGTCGAACACGGGCCGGTAGCTCTGCGGCGCGAGCACGCCGAGCTGCGCGGCGGTGAGCGCGGTGTTGGTCCCGTTCGTCACCGTCGCGATGTATTTGCCTTCCTTCTTGTCGTAGTTGACGCGCAGGCCCGGCTGCAGACGCAGATCGTCGGTGATGTGCCAGGTGAGCTGGCCGAAGGCCGCGACGCTGGTGTTCTTCAGGCCGATGTCGTTCTCCGAGCGCAGGCCGTTCAGAATGTCAGGATTGTTGGCGTTCGCACCGCTCAGCAGCCAGCGGCTCGCGAGCGGGCCTTGCTCCTGCACGCCGTTGGTATCGACCGTTTGATAGAAGCCGTACACACCGGCGACGTAGTCGATCTTTTCGCCGGCCACCGAATAGCGCAGCTCCTGCGAGTATTGGCGTTGCTTGGACGGGTTCTCGGAAATGGTGGTGATCGGCAAGCCGACGAAATCGCGATCGTTCGACGGGCCCCAATCCCACTTGCGGTACGCGGTCACGGAGGTGAGCAGGCCCGGACCGATCTTCCATTCGGCCAGCACCGACGCGCCGCCAAACTGCTGAGTGGCGCTGAGCTCGGAGTCCAGGTCGGTGAGCCGATCGAACGGATTGAAGCTGGGCGGCTGATAGTTGTTGGACGCGGCGGCGAGCGCGGCGTACTGACGAGCGGGCGCCCGCTGCGTCGAGCCGGTCTTCGCCCACACCTGGCCATAGCCGAGCGGATCCTGCTCGGTGTAGTCGGCCGAGAAGGTCACCTTGAAGCCATTGCTCGCCTGCCACAGCAACTGGCCTTTCACGCCCAGGTTGTCCAGCTCGTTGATGTGTTGACCGGTAGTGACGTTATAGATCGTGCCCTCGCGCGAGGTGTACGACGTGCTCAGTCGACCCGCGAGCTTGTCGCCGATCAGCGGACCGGACACCGACGCCTTGCTCTGTGTGTAATCGTAGTTGCCGCGAGTCAGCTCGATGCGGGCTTCGGGAGTAAAGGTCGGCTTGCGCGTGGTGATGTTTACAGCACCGGCGGTCGTGTTCTTACCGTACAGCGTGCCTTGCGGGCCGCGCAGGATTTCGACTTGTTCGACGTCGAGGAAGTCGAAAGTCGCGGTGGCGTTGCGGTTGTAATAGACCTGATCGATGTAGATGCCGACGCCCGGCTCGATGCCGTCGTTGGTCAAACCGAACGGCGTGCCGAGGCCGCGAATGTTCACGCTGGAATTGCGCGGGTTGCTGGAATAGAACTGCACCGAAGGCTGCAGCTGCGAGAGCCGTCCGACGTTGATGGTGCCGGTGGATTCGATCTTATCGGCGTTCAGCACGGAGACCGCCAGCGGCACATCTTGAACGGCTTCTTCGCGACGGCGTGCGGTCACGGTGACGCTCTCGATCTGCGAATCGGCGGAGACATTCGTGTCGGGATTCGCGTCCGCGTGTGCGGTGCTCGCGCCTCCCGCAACGATCAGGGCGAGTAACGATAGTCTGCGCATTGTTCTATTCCTTCGATGATGGCCAGCGCAGCAGCGCGTCTGTGGCTGCTGTCGATGTAAACATCGTAGGAGGTCGCCGGTATCTATTCAGTCAGGCGACGGTAACGTTTGAGTCACTGCTCATACCGGGCTGCGATCAGAGCAGCATGCGCGGGAATGTGACTCGGCTATAACCCAGCTCGCTCCCGGCGCGGCCCGGCCCCTTTTCCGAATCTGACTAGTCGTCAGGAATTTGTAAGAATCCAGTAACAATGAGCTGAAAGAATCGCGCCCTGACGGTATCTGTAAGGTATTTGTCAGGACTGACGGGTGCAAGACGCCCGCAGGCCGTCGGCGGGCGCCACTCTTATTAATAAACCGGGTACGCCAGCCAATCGCGGGATTTGGGAGGGGCTTCGACGTGCTACTGGTTTCCGACCGCGCCTTGGGCGCGGCTCTCTTCATCGGCGCTCTGCAACTGGGCGCGGCGGCTCAAGTGTCGGCGCAAGAGGCTGATGCATCGGCTGAAACGGCGTCGGCGCCTGAAGAGCGTCGCGTCGATGTCCTCGAGTATCGGATCGACGGCAACACCGTGCTCAGCGCGGCCGATATCGAAACAGCGGTGCAGCCGTTTCTCGGGCCGCAGCGCTCGGTAGTGGAGATCCAGCAGGCGCGCACCGCGCTCGAACAGAAGTATCGCAAGCTGGGTTACGAGACCGTCGCGGTCGAAATTCCCGAGCAGGACGTGCGTACCGGCGTCGTACGTTTCAACGTCGTGGAGTTGAGCGTCGGCAGACTGCGAGTCACCGGCTCCAAATATTATTCGCCCGATCTGATTCGCGACCGCGTGCCGTCGCTGGCCGAAGGCAAGGTGCCGCGCTATGACCTGGTCGCGAAAGACATCGCGACGATCAACAACGCACGCGATCGCACGATTACGCCGACGCTGCGAGCCGGCTCCACGCCCGGCACCGTCGACGTCGATCTGGAAGTCGAAGACCACGCGCCCATGCATGGCAGCTTCGAGGTCAACGATCGTTACAGCACCCAGACCAGCCGTTTGCGCGCCGTCGCGTCGGTGAGCTACGCGAATCTGTGGCAGCGGGATCACAGCCTGAGCTTGCAAGTGCAAGCGACGCCTGAGGAGCTGAAGGAATCTTTCCTCGTCTCGGCCTCGTATCTCGCGCCATTGCCCGGCACGAAGGCGAGCCTGGTGGTGTACGGCATGCATTCGGACAGCGACGTCGCGGCCGTGAGCGGCATCGATGTGCTGGGTAAAGGCGACATCGTAGGCGTGCGTGCGGTGCTGCCGCTGCCGGGAGCGGGCGACTCGTTCACGCATTCGGTCCTTGCGGGTCTGGACTACAAGAACTTCAAAGAAGATTTGATTCTCGGCGCCGACAAGGCGGCCACGCCCATCGACTACATCCCGCTGACGCTCGAGTACTCGATGTCGGCGCTGGACGGGATGGGCTCGACCGACTTCCACACCGGCCTGACCTGGGGCACGCGCGGTCTGGCTTCCAGCAACGATGAGTTTGCCCGCAAGCGTGACGAAGCGCGCGCGAACTTCATGTATCTGCGCGCGGACGTGACTCGTACACAGAAGCTGCCGAAGGATTTCCTGGGAATCCTGTCGTTCTCGGCGCAGCTCGCCGATGAGCCGCTGATCAGCAACGAAGGCTTCAGCGTCGGCGGATTCGACAGCGTCCGCGGTTATGCCGAATCGCAGGTGCTCGGCGATTCGGGCATGCGTGCGTCGCTGCAATTGGAAACACCGTCGCTGTCGGGTCGCTTCGGCTCGTCCTTCAATGAATGGCGTGTGTTCGCGTTCGGCGACTGGGGCAAGGTCTATATCGAAAACCCGCTCGCCGACGTGAACGGTGTGCAGACCGATCGCATCGAGATCGCGAGCTATGGACTCGGCACGCGGCTGCGCATGTTCGACAACTACAACGCGATGTTGTTGCTGGCCAAGCCGCTCAAGGACGAAGAAGAGCTGGATCTGGACATCAACGACCAGTACCGCGCGCAGTTCCGCATCTGGGCCGAGTTCTGATCCCCACGACTATTCCCAAGCCTGAGAAATATTAGATGAAGAAGTCGATCGTGCTCCTGTTCCTCGGCCTGTTGGGCCTGCCGCATGCCTGCTGGGCATGGTGGAACGAGGACTGGAACTTCCGCACGCAGATCACGCTCGATCCGGGTCGGCTCACCGTGCCACCGGGCGAGTCGCTGACGCGCGTGCCCCTGCTGGTGCGTCTGCACGAGGGCAACTTCGCGTTCCTCGATGCACGCAGCGATGGCACCGACTTGCGCTTCGTCGCGGCCGACGATCAGACGCCGCTGAACTATCACATCGAAACATTCGACGGCGTCGCGAGCCTCGCCTACATCTGGGTGGACGTGCCGACGGTCGAACCCGGCAAGCCGCAACACATCTGGCTGTACTACGGCAACGAACAGGCCACCGGCGTCAGCAACGCGCCCGCCACTTACGATGGCGAGACGGCGCTGGTGTATCACTTCAACGAGACCGCAGGTCCGCCGCGCGATCAGACTGCGAACGGCAACAACGCCGTCAGCTCGACCGCGATGCCTTCGTTCGAAGCGCTGATCCGTCAAGGCGCACAGTTCAACGGCAACATGCACGTGCGGATCGCTCCGTCGGCATCGCTGAGCCTGCCTGCAGGCGCGCCGCTCACCTGGTCCGCATGGATCAAGCCGGAGGCCGAGCGTCCGCAAGCCCGCTCCGTCGTGTTCACCAAGTTGAGCGCCGCCGGCGAAACTTCCCCGGCGCGCTTGCTGATCGGCCTCGATCAGAACCGTCCGTTCGTTCGGGTGGTGGACGCGGCCGGGAATGCGCAGGAGACGATTGCACCCAGTCCCGTGCAATCGCAGTCCTGGTTGCACCTGGCCGTGGTCGCTTCCGACTCGATTCGTTTGTATGTAAACGGCATCGAAGCCGCAGTGCTGGTGGCGAAGCTGCCGGAGCTGGGCGGTGAGTCGACCATCGGCGCCGATTCGCAGGCCCTGGCGGTCGCCGGCCTGCATTCGGTCGCGGCCAGCTCGAACGCCGGTTTCATCGGCTCGCTGGACGAGTTGACGATGTCCAACGCGCCCCGCACGCCGCAGTCGCTGGCCTTCGCGGCGGCGACGCAGGGCAGGGATGCTTCCTTCATCAGCTTCGCGCCGAAGGCCGAGATTCGCGGCGACTGGTTCAGCGGCGGTTACTTCACGATTCTGCTCAGCGCCGTGACCGTCGACGGCTGGGTGGTGATCGCGCTGCTCGGCGTGATGCTGGTCATCAGCGTGATCGTGATCTGGAGCCGCCTCGACTATGTGAGTCGCGTGGACAAAGCCAACCAGGGCTTCCTGCGAGAATTCCAGGAACTGTATCTGGCGCTCGCGCGGCAGAAGCAGTCGGGCAACCTCGGCGTGCAGCCCATCCCGACGACGCCGGCCGCGGCCAAGCTCGCCGACTCTTCGATCTTCCGCATCTACGGCACCGGCGCGGCTGAAATCGAACAGCGCATCGCGATGGCGACCACACTCTCGCCGTTCTCGATCGACTCGCAGACCGCAGAGGCGCTGCGTGCCTCGCTGGATTCGGCGCAGATCCGCGAACAGCAACTGCTCAACAAACAAATGGTGTTTCTCACCATCGCCATCTCGGGCGGTCCGTTCCTCGGGCTGCTGGGCACGGTCGTGGGCGTGATGATCACGTTCGCATCCATCGCGGCGGCCGGCGACGTGAACGTCAACGCAATCGCTCCGGGTGTCGCGGCGGCGTTGATGGCCACGGTCGCCGGCCTCGCGGTCGCCATTCCCGCCTTGTTTGCATACAACTATCTGACCACGCGCATCAGCAACATCACTGCCGAGATGGCCGTGTTTGCCAACGAGTTCGTCAGCAAGATGACCGAGCTGTACCGACGATAAGTCATGAAAGTTCACACCAACAAGCCCTATGACGACATCAACATCACGCCGATGCTGGATCTGGCCTACGTGCTGTTGGTCATCTTCATCATCATGACTACCGCTTCGGTGCAGGGAATCAAGATCAGCGTGCCCAAGGCGAGCGCGGCGCAGAGCCTCGCGAAGCCGACCACCAAGGCCATTTCCATCACCAACGACGGGCGCGTGTTCCTCGACACGTTCCCGGTGACCATGACGGAGCTGGAGTCGCAGCTGCGTTCGTATCAGGCCGTGACGCCGGAGTTCCCGGTGGTGATCAAGGGCGATCGCACGGCGCAGTACGGACGCATCATGGAAGTGCTGGATATCTGCGCCAAGCTGCAGATCACCCAGCTCGGTCTGGTGAGCGAGCGGCAGGCGCCGGCGCAGTAGTCATTGGCAATGAGCGTCGCATTCATGACTACTCCGGGGATCTCTCCCAATTTTCCGCTTCCGCCGCCACCGCGCCGGCGCATTCCAGTGGGCCTGTTGCTGGTGCTGGCGGGCATCGCGTTCGTCATCGGTTTCTTCGTGCTCAACCGGGGCGAGCCGCCGGTGCCGAAGCAGTACGTGACTCAACAGATCACGATGCTGCCGCCGCCACCGCCACCGCCACCGCCGCAGCAAGAAAAACTGCCGGAGCCGGAAAAGATCATCGAGCCGAAACAGGAGGCCGAGGTTCAGCAGGACGTGCAGGAAGTGAGCGAGACCTCATCGCCCGAGCCGAGCACCGATCTGGCGGCGGGCTTGAACCGTGCCGCCGACATCGGCGCCGACAGTTTTCATCTGGCGGCGGGCAAGGGCGGCGGTTTGTTCGGTCGTGGCGGTGGCGGCGGCAGCTGGGATGCGTTCGTGGCAACTCACGTGCGGCGCGCGCTGCGTGCCGATCCTCGCACCAGCACGGCGGCGGGCTATCTCGAAGTGTTGTTTGTAATCGATCCGAACGGCAAGTTTGAGCGGGCCGAGTTGCAGAGCTCCACGGGCAACAAGGAGCTCGACGCGGCCATCCGCGACGTGCTCAGCCGCTTGCCGCCGCTGTCCCGCGGCCGGCCGGCGAACGTCAAGCCGCTCATGGTGACGGGCATCAATATCCGCGCGACTCAGGATTAGCTCGCGCAACTCTTTTATATGGATAACGAACGGTACGAAGGGCGACCTATCATGGGCAATCAGAATCCGGTGGCGAATCAAAAGCTGGCGCATGCTTGTGCGCTGATCCTCCTCGGCGCGGCGGCGAGCCACCAGGTGCATGCGCAGACGCAGACGCCGTCGGAGCAGGTGCAAGCGGCGGAGTCGACGGCAGCGGCGTCCGCTGCACAGACATCGTCGGTCACCATCGCCTTGATTCAAGAGCTGGTGCGCGAAGGCGTCATCACGCTCGAGCGCGCTCAACAGCTGCTCGATGCGGCCGAACGCGAAGCCTCGCTGGCTCGCCAGCGTCAGACGCCGCCGCCGAGCAATCAGGTGCGCGTGCCGTACGTTCCGGAAAGCGTGAAGAACGAAATGCGCGAGGAGTTGCGCAAGGAAATCACCACGCAGGCGAAGAACGAACGCTGGGGCACGCCGGACGCGCTGCCCGAATGGCTCGATCGCATTTCGTGGAGCGGCGATTTCCGTCTGCGCTATCACGGCGATTTCTTCGACAGCGGCAACTTTCCGTTCGTGCCGGACGTGCAGGCCATCAACAATGCAGGTGGCGTGACCACCGCCGACGGCTTCCCGTTCGTGAACGCCACCGAAGATCGCAATCGGGTGCGCTATCGCGCCCGCATGGAGCTCACCGCCAAAGTGACGGACGGCGTGAAGGTCGGCATCGGCCTGGCTTCCGGTCAGGACAACGGGCCCATCTCCACGAACAAGACTTTCGGCGACTATTTTACCAAGGACGCCGGCTGGATCGATCTGGCTTATATCGAAGCGCAGCCGTTCAAGCAGCTGACATTGATCGGCGGTCGCATGGCGAATCCGTTCTTCTCCACCGACCTGGTGTGGGACACCGATCTGCGCATGGAAGGCGTGGCCGCGCAGTTCCGTCAGCCGTTCGGTCCGGCGACCGTGTTCTTGAATGGCGGTGCGTTCCCGCTGCGTGAGCTGGATGTGGAATCCGACAGCTGGCTGTACGCCGGCCAGCTCGGCAGCAAACTCACGTTCGGCAATCTCGAATTCACGCTGGCCGGTGCGTACTACGACTTCGACAACGTGCAGAGCAAGCTCAATCCGCCGGACGGCTCGCGTCTCAACGACTTCACCCGGCCGCCGATTCTGGGACCGGGCAACTCAGTGTTCAACATGCGCACCGATGGCTTGACCACGCTTGCGGGTCTCGCGTCCAAGTTCGAGCTGATGAACATCACCGCGGATGTGGCGTATCGCTTCGGCGACGGCAAGGCCGTGCGCTTCACTGGCGACTACGTGCGCAATCGTGCGCTCGACACCGCCGAGATCGATCGCTTGCGCGGCGAGCCAGGCGTGCCGGCCGGCGACACCGGCTGGCAGGCTCGCATCCAGGTCGGCGACGTTCGCATCGCCGATCGTCATGACTGGAGCTTCGCCGCGACGTATCGAAAGCTCGAGACGGATGCCGTGCTCGCGGCCTTCACCGATTCGGACTTCGGCGTGTATGGCGGCACGGACCTGAAGGGTTACGCGGTCGAGGCCAGCTACGGCCTGACACGCAATACCTGGCTGACCCTGGAATGGGACAGCGCCGACTCCATCGACCGGCCGCCGTTCAGCACCGACGTGGTGCTGCTCGATGTGAACGCGCGCTTCTGACGGAGCAATCAGCATGACCACCAGCAAAGTGATCTCCAATAAACATTTCCTGGCGCTGGCGATCTGCGGCGTCCTGGCCAGTGTTTCTCTGGCCCACGCGCAGAACGCCGACAACGACGTGCTGCGCCGGACCCAGATGCAACTGCGCCAGAGCGAGCAGGAGCGCAATTCGTTGCGCAGCGAGCTGGCGCGCCTGCAGGCGCAACTGGACGGGCAGCGTGTGGAGTTCGACCGCATGCGTCAGCAAGCCGTGCAAGTGAAGGGCGACAACCACTCCAATGAGGCCGAGCTGGTGGCGAAGACCAGCCGGCTCAATCAAACGACCCAACAGTTGAAAGACACGCGCGAAGAGTTGGAACGACTGCGCGCCGATAGCGCGCGCAGCTCGCAGGCCGTGCAGAACATGAAGTCCATGCTCGACAACGCCGAGAAGAACTCGGCGCTGAAGCAGGAGCTGGTCGGTCTGTGCCGTGACCGGAATCAGGAGATGTACAAGGTCTCGCAGGAGCTGATCACGATGTATCGCGACAAGGACTTCAACAGCTTCACCAAGCGCGAGCCGGTACTGCAGCTCCAGCAAGTGAAGCTGCAGAACCTGATGCAGGAGTTCGAGGACCGGCTGCGCAGCCAGCGCATGCACGAGGACACGCTGCCGCCGAGCCTGGAAAAACAGATGCAGAACAGCTTGCGCAAGGACGCCGCCAATAAGTCCAACAGCAATGGGCCGGACAGCACCGGGCGCACTCCGCCCGGCTGAGCGCCGTCCCCTGGATAACAACGTCAACGCCTGAAGTTCGAGCCGCAGCACAGTAGTGAACACCATGGATCGCAAGCCCGCTCATTCCCGTTTCCGTAAGTCGGCTGCACGCAAGCCGTTGCGTCTGTCGGCGAAACGTACCTCGGCGATCGCCATCGCCGTGGCGGCAGCACTGACCGGCAGTCACGCGTTCGCGCAGACCGCGCCGTTCGGTTCGATGGTGGCCATGCAGAACGGCATGGTCCGCCTGCCCAACGGCACGATGTCGAAGTGGACTGGCGCGAACCGTCCCGTGGTGGGCACGGCCACCGACGGCCGGCCGCTGATGACCATCGAACAGACCGAGCAGAAGGCTTTGCTCGACTGGGAGCGCTTCGAGCTGCAGGCCAACGAGATCCTGGAATTCCAGCAGCAGCGCGCCGACTGGATCGCGGTCAACCGCGTGCATTCGGACAGCCCGAGCCGGATCGACGGCGAGATCCGCGCCATCGGTCGCGTGTTCATTCTCAACGACAACGGCGTGCTGATGGGCGAGGGCGCGACCGTCAACACCCGTCAGCTCGTGACCGGCCGGGGTGTCTCCGACGTGCTGGTCGAGGGCAATACCACGACCCTCGTACAGAGCAAGGACAAGGCCATCCTGAACTGGAGCGACATGAGCACGCAGGCCGGCGAAGTGCTCAAGTTCCAGCAGGAGAAGAAGGACTGGATCGCGCTCAACCGCTCGCTGCTCGAAGGCCAGGCCACGCAGTTGAAGGGCGACATCAAGGCGGACGGTCATCTGGTGCTGGTGGCGCGCGAGGGCCTGGCGATCGACGGCAAGATCGAGGCGCAACAGGTCATTGCTTCGTCGCTGGAAGTTCGCGACGCGCAGTTCCTGAGCTCGCACGGTTTGATGTCCCAGGCGGATAACTACAACGATCGCTTCGATCCGACCTTCAGCAACACCTGGAAGTACAACATCGACCCGCAGTGGAACCAGGGCCTGCTGTACGCCGACGATCCGCCGCCGCCGGCGCACGATCCCAACGATCCGTTGCGTTACGCAGTGACCATCGGCAGCACCGGCAGCATTCAGACCTCGAGCCGCGGCAAAGTGATGTTATTCGGCCCGAACGTCAACAATCGCGGCCGCATTCGCGTGCAGGACGAAGGTCAGGTGATCCTGGGCGCCGGCGACAATATCTATCTGGTCAGCAGCGGCAGCGGCGGCGTGGTGTCCGCCTACGCAGGCGCTTACAACCCCATGTCCTTCATGCGGGCCAATATTCCTTATAACGGCACGCCATGGCGTGGCGGCGGCGTCGTCACCGCCGAGTGGGTCGATTTCATCAACAACATGACCGCGGGTACCGACCTGGGCACGTTCGCGGTGGGCGATGTCATGACGCCCGAACAGGGCGGCGCAGTGTTCAACCGCATCGCGGCCTACATCAACGAACAACAGGCGCGTCGCGTCGCTGACGTGGGCTTCCACGCTCGCAACGAAGGCATCATCACCTCTCTGCGTGGTGGCCACGTCGACTTCCGCGGCTGGAATCTGGAGCAGATGGGGTCGATCGAGATGACGTCCACGGCTGCGTTCCGTGGCGCCATCAGCTTCACGCCGGTGATGTATGACTACCAGGAATATCCAAACAACAGCGAGAACGGTCCGTTGGTGCCAGGCAATGGCAACGTGGTGTTCGGCCGTGGCAGCCTGACCCAGATCACGCCCGATCTCGACGCCACCGACACGATTCCAGTCAGCGAAGGTCCGCAGTCGGTCGGTTCGCTCACCATCAACGCGCGTTCCGTCCACCTGCAGCAGGACGCCGTCATCTATCTGCCCAGCGGCTCGATGAATGTGCTGCTGGATGCCGCCGGGCACGTGTTCTCCAATCGCGGCGCCGGTGCAAACCCGGACAACGAAGACGGCACGCGCTTTCTGATGGATCGGGGCGCGACCATCGATCTGTCCGGTTGGGAAACGACCTTGGGCATGGGCTATCACCAGGTCACCGGTAAGCTGTACGCCGCGCAATTGGCGGACTCGCCGCTGCAGCGGGATGGCGCGCTGTATCGGCAGGAGATCTCGGTCGACCGTCGCTTCGGCACCAATGTGGCCGACTGGCGCAGCTTCGACAACTTGAGCCAGGGCACGCTGGCGCAGTTCCTGATCAACGGCGGCTCGCTGACCATGGACATCGGCGACGACTTCATCATGAAGGCCGGCTCGGTGATCGACGTCTCCGGCGGCAAGATCACGTATCAGGACGGGTTCGTCTATACCTCGCTGCTGCGGCGTCTGGACGGCAGCATCATCGACATTCGCGAAGCGGATCCCGATGAGTTGTACATGGGTCTGGCCAATACCTGGACCAAGTACGACACCAAGTGGAACACGCAACGGACTTATTACATCCCGCTGATGTCCTCGGTGGAGGGTCGTTACGAAACCAGTTACGAGCAAGGCGGCAATGCCGGCAGCATCAAGATCCTGGCGCCGGACACGGTGTTGCAGGGAACGTTGCTCGGCGGCACCACCATCGGTCGCTACCAGCGCACCAATCGTCCGAACGCGGGCGTGTTCGAATTGAACAACGCCGGCGAGAGCGAAAAGGAATACGTCAGCAACAACATTCTGATCACGGCGGCGGAGCAGGCGCTGGCGGACGGCTTCGGCATGCGCGACATGCTCAGCGACGTGTACGGCGATCTGTTCGGCGACGAGTTCGATCCCGAGACCGACGCGCCGGCCAGCAAGGGGCGGTTGCTCGACAACACCACGCTCACGTCGGCGGATTTCTTCCGGCGCTCGACCATGGGCTCGTACTCGTTCGATCAGGACGGACGTATCGATCCCGATACCCTGGTGAACAATTCGTTCGTGCCGTTGGACGGCGCCGCGGTACGAGTCGAGCAGGGCGCGCAGTTGAATCTCGCCAATGGCGCTTCGCTCGAGATCACTGCCGGGCAGCGCATCGAGTTCCTCGGCAGTGTGCGCACTGAAGGCGGCGATGTCAGCCTGACGGGCATGTCGTTGCGCTTCGGCGAGAGCTCGGCGATCGACACGCGTGGCTCGTGGTACAGCGATTACGAGCTCAACGATCCGGTCGCGCTGAGCAGCGTGCCGCGTATCGATGGCGGCAATATTTCGCTCGCGGCGTACGGCGACGAGACGGATCCCGACGATGTGACTTTGACGCTGCCGTCCACGATGCTGCTCGATGCGACCGGCGGTGCCTGGGTGGATCGCAATGGCACTCTCAAGGCCGGCAAGGGCGGCGATATCAATGTCAATGTGGGCGACGTGCCCGAGTTCGATCTGTCGGGTCTGGACAGCGCGCGGGCTTACGGTCTCGGCGGCAACGGCAAGTTCTCGATGGGGGTGGCAAGAAACATCCACATCGGCACCGAGCTGCCGGCCGTCGAGGAAGATGAGACCGAGGCGATGCTGTTCCGTCCCGAGTTCTTCCAGAACAGCGGCTTCTCGGCGATTTCTCTCCAATCCTCGAACGGCACGGTGACTCTGCAGGAAGGCGTGCACGTCAATGCCACCAGCGCGTCGTTGCAGCTCGATCCGAGCACGCTTCACAACGGCGTGCTGTCGGCGTACTACGCGCCGTCAGGCACCGATATTTACGACCTCGCCACCCCGCGCTATCTGCCACCAGAACAGCGAGCGGCTGGATTGCGCAATGGCATGGCGATCTCGCTGGGCGGCGTCGCCCTCGGTATCGGGGAAGGCAGTTTGCTCAGCACCGAAGCCGGTGGCAGCCTGGTGTTGGGTGCCGGCCTCGTCGATGTGTACGGCACGCTGTTGGCACCGGCGGGTACGATCTCTCTGTCCGGTGGCGTCGACAAGGGCAGCGTGCTCGTTCACGAGACGGCGAGACTGCTCGCGCCGGGCGCGGTGCGCATTCTGAGTCGCGGCATGGATTCCAGCGGCCGCGAGCTGGTGGATGGTGAAGTGCTCAATGGCGGCACCATCAACCTGAGTGCGCCGACGCTCAAGATCGAGCGCGGCGCCGTGATCGATGTATCGGGCACCAGCGCGATGTTCGATCTGGCGCAATCGGCATCGGGCTCGGTCGTGCGTCAGCCACGCACTGTCGCGTCCGACGGCGGCAGCATCTCAGTGTCGGGTCAGTCGCTCGACGTGAACGACGCAACGTTCCTCGGGCATGCCGGTGGTGCCGGCGCGCGCGGCGGCAACTTCTCGTTGTCATGGGCCGGCGGTTACGAGCTCACCCGGGATCCGCCTTGGGCGCCGACGCCGGAGACCGTTTACGACGCGTTCGGCTGGTACTTCGAGTACGGTTATATCAACGACGTCAACGGCAATCCGCTCAGCAGTTTCTTCGGCACCGATCTGAGCCAGGTCGATTGGAATATTTTCGGCCAGGTCTATGACTTCCAGTTCCCACCGGGCTTCACCGTCGGCAGCCGTGAAGAACTGGTCGCCTTGCTGAAGGCGTATGACGCCGCCGTGCTCGGCGCCGCGCCGGTGCTGTTGGTCGGCGACAATCTCCCCGACACCGGCAGCGGTGGTGGAGGACCGCTGGCGCCGAAGGTCGAGCCGGCACTGCGCGCGCTGCTCGAGCAATTGGGCGGATACCAATTCCTGCCGATTCCGGATGGCCGGCCTTCGCCGGTGACGCGTCTGTCGCCGTCCAACATCGTGGCGGGCGGGTTCTCGGGTCTGGAGATCGACGCTTCGCCAGGCATCGTGTTCGCCGGCAATGCCACGCTCGGCGGCCGTCGCGCCGACGGCAGCGCGATCTTCGATCGCATCAAACTCAGCGCGCCGCGCATCATGGGTCAGGACGGCGCGAGCGTGAACATCAATGCCGATGTCGTGATCCTGTCGGGCGAGGCATCAGGCCTGCCGGTCGATCAGGCGATGTACGATGTGGCGCTCTCCGAGATCGGCGTGAATCCGGTCAACGAGGACACGCATCTTCGCATTGCCGCCGACAAGCTGCTGCAGATCGAGTCGGCGCAGTTCTATGGTTATTCGGACACGCTGCTGAGCAGCGGCGGTGACATCCGCCTGGTCGGTGGTCCTCCTCCTGCGGCCGGTCAGCCGCCGCAAGGAATCATCCAATCCGCCGGTAAGCTGATCTTCAAGGCGGACCAGCTGTACGCAGCGACCGGACGCAGATTCGACATCAAGTCCGACGACACCATCGAGATCCTGCCGCAGGATGCGGGCACGCCGATCAACGCCAGCCCGTATGAAGCGGGTGCCGAGCTGACGCTCACCGCGCCGCGCATAGTTCAAGGCGGCACGATTCGCTCGCCGCTGGGCACGATCAATCTGGTCGGGGTCGAGGACGGCAGCGAAGGCGCGAACACCATCACGTTGCTGCCGGGCAGTCTCACGTCCGTCTCGGGCGACGGCAAAGTCATTCCTTACGGCGTCACCGCGAGCGGCGACACCTGGATCGATCCGATCACGGGTCAGGAACTGACGGCGCTGCCGAGCAAGTCCGTGAATCTCACAGCCGAAACATTGGACATGCGGGAAGGCGCCGTGCTCGATGTGAAGGGCGGCGGCGATCTGTTTGCATCCGAGTTCACGCCGGGTATCGGCGGCACCAAGGACTGGACCACCGGTTATCGCAACGAAGACTACGAGTGGGTCAACGACGCCAGCAATGTGTTTGCTGTCATTCCGGGTTACGACGCCGAGATCGCCCCGGTCGGTCTGGGCAACACCAGCGGCGCGGCGATCGGCGAACGGATCTGGTTGTCCGGCGGCAGCGGTCTGCCGGCGGGTTACTACACGCTGTTGCCGGCACGTTATGCGTTGTTGCCGGGTGCGTTCCGCGTCACTTCGAATCATCACTACGGCGATCACGGCAACATGGTGCCGGGGCAGAGCCGTGCGTTGCTCGATGGTTCGTCCATTCAGGCGGGCTATCGATTCATGCCGGGCGCCGATGGTTCGCCGCGCTACACCGCGCAGCGTACCGATGGCTTCCTGGTCATGCCGGGTGCGACGTTGCGCGAACGTTCGCAATACGTCGAGACGCGCGCCAACACGTTCTACCTCTCCGATGCGTTCCTGAAGAAGGCGTTGCGTACCAACCGTCCGGTCGGTGAAGTGCCGCGCATTCCGTTGGACGGCGGCAGCGTGGTGCTCGACGCCAGTGGCTCCATCACGTTGGATGCAACGTTGCGTTCAGCGGCGGCGGAAGGCGGTCGCGGCGGTTTCGCCGACATCAAGGGCGAGAAGATTCTGGTCGCGGGCGCGGGCACCGACCTGTCGTTGTATCAGGACTATCTGGTGCTCGACAGCGATCGGTTGAACGGCTTCGGCGCCGAGAGTCTGTTGCTGGGCGGCGTGCGTCAGCAGGGCGCGGTGAACGTCGAGATCGATGTCGGCGCGACCGATATCGTCATCGACAACGCCGGCTCGGTGCTGTCGGGTCCGGAGCTGTTGTTTGCTTCCGGCGGCGACATCACCGTCAAGGCGGGCAGCGCCGTCGAAACGCGTGGCACGATCAGCGGCAGCTCGGGCGACTTGCGCGTGCGGCCGTCGATCGCGAGCTACACCGATGACCGGGGTACCGCGTGGGCGGGCGATGACGTCCTCGTCCATGGCGATCTCGATCAAGGCGCCGTGCTGCGTCTGTCGTCGAGCGAACAGGTCGACATCCTCCGCAACATCAATTCGGTGGATGCACTGGCTCAGTTGATCGCCGATCCGGTGGCGCTCGCTGCGATCAATGCACAGCGAGCTGCTGGAGGCCTCGATCCCATTACGCATCGTGGCAGTCTGCTCATCGAAGAAGGCGCGCGTCTGACGAGCAGCCGTTCGCTCGCGCTCGATGCGACCAACGATACTCGTCTGTCGTCGGGCGCCAGCGTGTCGACGCGACAGATCAGTGCGTCGGCGTCTCGCGTGAGCGTGGGCGAAGTGCCGTCCGGTACCAACGGACTGGTGTTCGCCGGTGGCTCGCTGGGTGCGCTGGCGGCAGCCGAGGACATCCTGCTCAAGAGTTACAGCAGCATCGACTTCTACGGTTCAGCGACGCTGCGTGCCGATGGTGCGTTGAGTCTCGACAGCCGTCAGATCAATGCGGTGAACGCCGACCACGGCACGGTCACCATCGCGGGCAAGTCGCTCACGCTGACCAACACCAACGGCGGCACAGCGACAGCGACCGCCGGCACCACGCGTCTGCTGCTCGAAGGCGACAACATTTATCTGGCCGGTGAAGACAAGTGGCTGTCCGGGGTCGGCAGCGTCGACATCCAGGCGCGCGAGCGGGTCATCGGTCGCGATGACAACACGTTGTACGTTCCGGCCGGCTTGAACATTCAGGCCGCCGACGTGACCGCGGACAGCGGCGCGCGTCTGTTCTTCGACGCGCAGGGCGAAGTCACCATCAACAACAACGGCAACACCAACCTGCCTGCGTTCCAGACGCTGGGCGCGACGCTCGGGGTCACCGGTTCCAGCGTGGTGAACCAGGGACGCATGGGCTTGACCGGCGGCACCATCAATCTGCGTGCGCGCTCCGGCAATGTGACGCTGGCGCAAGGCTCGTCGATCGATGTCACGAGCAACACCAGCCAGATCTTCGACGTGGAAGTCGGCGTCGCCGGCGGCACGGTGAATCTCACCTCCGATCACGGCAACATCGATATGAGAAGCGGCGCGACCATCGACATCTCCGGCACCTCGGCGGGCGGTGATGCGGGTACGTTGCATACTTCGGCCGCAGAAGGCGAAGTGCTGTTGGCCGGCAATGTGCTCGGCACGGCGAATGCCGGCTATCGCTCAGGGTCGTTCACCTCGCTCAGCCGGACCATCGCGGACTTCACCGGTCTGAATGCGCAGCTCGACCTCGGCGGCTTCCGCCAGAGCCGTCGTTTCGAAGTGAACGAAGGCGACATCAATGTTTCCAGCACGGTGTCGGTGCAGGAATTCGCGGCGGTCGCAAACCGTGGCAGCATCAATGTCGATGGCACGATCTCGACGGTGGGCGACAACGGCGGACGCATTCAGCTGTCCGCGGCCCGCAATGTCACCGTGTCTTCGACGGGCCGGTTGATCGCGCGGGCGAACGCGGGTGAAAGCTCGGGTGGTACGGTGTTCCTCGAAACCACCGGCGAAAACGGTGGCCGCATCAACATTACCGCCGGCTCGCAGATCGATGTGACGGGCACGGGCGAGGGCGGTCGCGTCGTTCGTCTGCGCGCTCCGCAACTCGGCGGTGACGTGGCGATCGATCCGGTCGCCGGCACGATCCTCGGCGCACGCTCGGTGATCGCGGAAGCCTTCCGTGTTTACGACAACGTGCACACCATCGATCAGGCTGTGATCGATACGGTCTCCGCCGACGCCATCAGCTTCATGACCAACGCGGCGGCGATTCAAGCGCGTCTCGGCAGCGGCGTGACTGTCGCGCCGGGCATCGAGCTGCGCAGCGACAGCGACATGGAGCTGGTCCAGGATTGGGATCTGCACGATCTGCGTTTCGGTACCGATCAATCCGCGGGTGTGCTGACGTTGCGCGCGGCGGGCGATCTGCTGATCAACGGCAACTTGAGCGATGGCTTCGATGGCTCGACCTCCGACGCCGCTCTGCTCGGCGGCAACTCGTGGACCCTCAATCTCACGGCCGGTGCCAACATCACCAGCCCGGATTCGCTGGCTGTGTTGCCGGTGGGCCTGCTGGCGGACGGCAAGGGCTCGATCATCGTCGGCGGTACGCCGGACACGATCGAGTACTACAAGATCCACATCACGACCGGCCCGCTCGCGGGCACCATCGAGCATCGGTTGTATCTGAAGGATGGCAACGGTCAGCTGGTTCGCATCAACGACGACGCGCCGCCGGGCCGATATGTGGAACTGACTCGCGACGCGGCCACCGGCCTGTATATCGATCCGACCACCAATCAGCCGATCCAGAAGGATCCGGTGACCGGCGACTACGTCGAAACCAACAACTACGGCAAGGTGGCCTTGCCCGAGCTGTACTCGGAGTCCAACGGCGCCGATCAGTTCCTGAACGGCGAAGCGCCGCAGATCACGCAGTACGGTCAGAGCCGTGCCGTGCAGTGGGACAACTCGACCGGTTACATGGTTCGCACCGGCACCGCCGGGATCAATCTCGCGAGCGGTCGTGACATCGTTCTGCAGTACGCGCCGTCGGTGATCTATACGGCGGGCCAATCCGCCGCGCCGATCGCCGATTTCCATGCGCCGACGCGCTTGCCGTTGTTCGCACCGGGCGATTGGTGGGGACCGATGAGCGGCTATTACCTCGAAGGCGGCGGCGATCTGTTGATGCGCGCACAAGGAAACATCATCGGTGCGAGCAGCGATCAGTTGCCGAATGCATGGCTGTGGCGCTATGGCACGCTCGACCAGGCGACGGGCGACTTCCGTCAGCTCGGCAACCAGAGCCTGGGCCGCGATTACGAGCAGACCACCTGGTTCGTGAGATTCGACAAGTATCAGGCGGGCATCGGTGCGCTCGGCGGCGGCAACGTCGACATCAGCGCCGGCGGCGACGTCAACAATCTCACCGTCAACCTGCCGAATACGGGACGCGTGAGCGGTGGCTACAACGGCATCGAGCGAGTGTTGCACACCAGTGGCGGCGGCGATCTGTCCGTGCGTGCCGGCGGCAACATCGGCAGCGGCATCTTCTATGTCGCCGAGGGTACGGCTCGATTGACCGCGGGCGGCTCGTTCAACTCGTCACGTCAGGTGAAGGCGGTTCGCCAGGTTGGCTTCGAGCCGCTGACGATCCGTGGCTACGATCTCTACACCACGCTGCTCACTTCGTCGGCGGACTTCCATCTGCAAAGCGGCGGCGATCTGAACATCGACGCCGTGCTCGACCCGATGAACATCGAGCAGGCGCAGAACAACAAGAACGGCGGTGGCGGCAATTTCGGTCCGGACAACATCCAGCAGTACGTGGGTGACGATCGACTGCGTGAACTGTATGGCGTGGCGTTCATGAGCTATACGCCGGATGCGTCGGTGGATCTGTTCTCCGCCGGTGGCGACGTGAACATCTGGAACAATCACGGCAATCTGGGGCTGTTGCAATGGCGTGGCAGTTACATGCAGCCCCAGCACTACTTCATCCGGGCGGGCAGCCCCGGTGTTTCCATCGGCGGCGAGGTGTCGACGCTGTGGCCCGCGACCTTGAGCGCCGTGGCCGCGGCGGGCGATGTGGTGGTGAAGGGCGGTATGTATCTCGCGCCGGCGCCGAAGGGCAACCTGTCGTTGCTGGCCAAACAGAACGTGCTGTTCGGGCAGGGCTCGCGGATCGACGATCCGTTCGCCGAGCTCAACCGGGACGCGCAGAACTATTTCCCGAGCTATGAAGACATCTTCATGAGCCAGAGCCGCATGGACGCGCTGCCGGATGCCACCAACATCCGCCAGACCTACGGCTCCATCATCGATCCGGGCGTGTTCACTCAGGCGGGCCTGACCGAGACCGGCTTCAACCTCGGCAGTCAGGGCTGGGATGAGTTGCATCTGCCGGACCTGCATGCCGGCGACACCGTGCCGGCGCGCATCTATGCGGCCGAGGGCGACGTGGTCACCACCCGTCAAATCAATTTGCCGAAGCAGCTGTGGGTGCAGGCGGGTCGTCACGTTTACTTCCCGTACTACGCCATCCAACACAACAGCGAGCAGGATCTGTCGCTGATCCGTGCCGGCGAGGGTCTGTATTTCTCCGGCAGTGGTTATGTGAACGTGGCCGGTCCGGGCCGTCTGGAGATCGAGACGGGCAAGGACTTCTGGATGCCGAGCAACGCGAAGGGTGTGACGAGCAGTCGCATCGCCTACACCGATCTGAATCCGTACGATCTCATTCCGGGCGCGCCGTGGCATCCGGATCAGGCCGCCGCGGATATCGCCATCAGCACCGGTTTCAACCAAACCCCGAACTACGAGGCATTCGAAGATGCTTATCTGAATCCGGAGCTGGTCGCCGAGATGGCGGAATATCTGCTGGATGACGCGGGCGGCGGCCGCGAGCTGCCGATCTATCTGTTCGATCGCATCTATGCGCGCGGCAATGGCAGCGACTCGATGTTTGCATCGCCCGAGCTGGCGGCGGGCTTCGTCAACTACGTTCGTGGCATGCAAGGGCTGCCGCCGTTGGCGACGGCCGCGGATCAGAGCGCTTATCTCGATCAGGCCTGGAACTACTGGTTGGCGTTGCCGCCGTCGCAGACGACCGCGTACGACGGCCTGGTGCCTCGCATGACGCCGGCGGAAGCCAAGGCGCGTGGTGCGAAGCCTGAGTTCTATCAGCCCGAGCGTCGCGAGGGCCTGGTGAACTACGTGCGTCGCCTGCAAGGCCTCGAGGCGTTGCAGACGCAAGAGGAGCAGCTCGCGTATCTGGATCAGGCCTGGACTTACTGGAACACGTTGAGCACCGACTACAAGACACCGTTGTATCGCAATACCTTCTTCATGGAGCTGCGTACCACCGGTCGCGAGGTCAACGATCCGGACAGCGATCGTCACAACACCACGTTCCGTGGCTACGACGCCATCGCCACTTTGTTCCCCGGCGCGCAGAAGCGTGACGGCGAAGCATTGAGCGAGGGCGAGTCGCGCTGGGCGGGTGACTTCGAAACGTTCGCGAGCCGGGTCATTTCCAACGGCGGCGGCAAGGTCGAGTACGTGATTCCGGGCGGTGGCTTCAAGCTCGCCAACGTGTCCGCGACGCCGGGCGAAACGGGTCAACCGACTTCGTCGATCGATCGCGGCAACGCGTTGCGTGCCGGTGTGATCACTCAGGACGGTGGCGACATCAACATCTTCTCCAAGTCCAGCGTGACCGTGAACAACTCGCGCATTCTCACGACCAAGGGCGGCAACATCATGATCTGGTCGTCGTATGGCGATATCGCCGCGGGCAAGGGCGCGAAGACCTCGATCACGCCGCAGTTCTATGACTACAGCCTGGGCAACTGGCTGCACATGGATCGCGTGCCGGCGGGTCTGCCCACCGGCGCGGGCATCGGCACCCTGGCGACGCAGCCGGGCGTGCCGGTGGCGGACGTTGACCTGATCGCGCCGAACGGCATCGTCGATGCCGGCGACGCCGGCTTGCGTGTCAGCGGCAACTTCAACGTGTTCGCCGTGCAGATCCTGGGCACCGACAACATCGACGTGCAGGGTGTGAGCACCGGTCTGCCGGTGCCGCCGGCGGCACCGCCGACCTCACTCAACATCGACGACGCGGCGGCCAAGGCGACCAAGGTCACCGGCGCTCTGCTCGACTCGTTGAAGAAGGTGCAGGACAACGCGGCCATCAAGTCGCCGTCCATCATCGAAGTGAAGGTGCTGGGCTACGGCGAGGAATGCGCCGAGGACCGTCAGGACTGCCGGACCGACGAGAAGTCGGAGCAGAAGTAACCGAGGGCCTGTTAACACTCATTGGATGGGCTGCGACGAGCTATTGCGGTTCAGGGCTAGGCGCGACGACCGCCGTGTACTCTGCAGTACATAAGGGAGGAGCAACGACGGCCTGAACCGCAATAGCTCGTCCCATCAAATGTATTTATTCATTAAATGGGTTGCGCCTCGAATCGTCTGCCGCTGCGTTACAAAGCTTGCCCATATCGACATATGGGCTGCGCTTTGCGCCTTGCTGCAGGCGATTGGAGGCGCAACGCAGCCCATCCAATGAGTGTTAACAGGCCCTAGTGGAAGAGTCATGAATCAATCCCTGCAAAACGTACCGGCACCGGCCCCGACGCTGCCGCTGTTCTATAAGAATCCCGTGCCCGTGGAGCCGAGCCGTCATGCGACGGCCGGCCTGCGGGAGCGGATCGACTTCGGTTTCTCGCGCGAGACCAACGCGATTGCACTGACGGCCTCGGAGATCGTGCATGCCGCACGTCACTATCCGGTGGTGTTCTCGAAGGACGCACCGGCGGTACCGTTCGCGGTCGTCGGTCTGCGTGACAAAGAGAATCTGTTCGTGGACGCGGAGGGCAAGTGGCGCGAGGGCTATTACATTCCCGCTTACGTGCGACGTTATCCCTTCATCTTCTCCGAGGTGCCGGACTCGCGGCAGTTGGTATTGTGTGTCGATGAGGGCGCGGACATCTTCGAGCCGAGCTCGACCGCGCCGTTCTTCGTGGAGGGCAAGCCCAGCGAGTCGCTGCAACGTTCGTTCAAGTTCAACGAAACGTTTCAGATGCATTATCAGGACACGCACCGCTTCGGCGAGTGGCTGGACCAGAACGACATGCTGGAAGGGAAGATGGCGCGCGCCGAGTTGAGCAACGGCCAGACGTTCACCTTGCAAGGCTTCCGGTTGTTGAATCCGGAGCGCTTGCGCGCGCTGGACGATGCTCAGGTGTTGGAGTTGCACAAGCGCGGCTGGTTGCCGCTGCTGCACTTCCATCTGCAATCGTTGCAGAACTGGTCGATGCTCAGCGATTTAGCGCGAGGTCGATGACGCCTTTGCCGGCGGCGGAAAGCGGACCTCGACTCGGGTTCCCTTGCCGTTCGCCGGGGTGGCGATCTCGATTTCGGCCAGATGATCGCGCGCGATCTCGCGCGCGATCGTCAATCCCAGGCCGCTGCCGTCGGCGGTGGTGCCGGGCATGCGATAGAAACGATTGAAGACTTTGTTGCGCTCGGCCGCCGGGATGCCCGAGCCGCTGTCTTCGACGAAGACCAGCGAGCCGCCCTCACTGGCATGACAGCCGATGACCACGTGCCCGCCCGCGGGTGTGTAGATCACGGCGTTCGTCAGCAGATTGTCCAATAGCTCGCGTAACAGGAATTCATCGCCCATCACCGGCGCCGGATTCAGATCGAAATGCAGCTCGATGGATTTCTGGTCGGCCAGGCGTACCCAATCGTTGATGCAGCGTTGAATGATGTCGGGCAGTTGCAGCGGCCGCAGTCGTTCGGCGTGAAAGCCGCTGGGCTCGGCGCGCGCGAGCGCCAGCAACTGATTCGCCAGACGCACCGTGCGCGTCGCGGTGCCTTGCATGACCGCGATCGAATTGCGAACGTCGGCTGAGTCCGATTGCCGTTCGGCGACCGACAATTGTGTGATCAGTCCCGCCAGTGGCGTGCGCAACTGATGCGCGACGTCGGTGAGGAAGCTTTGCTGGGCACGGGCGGCATCGGCAATTCGTTCCAGCAGCGCGTTGATGGCGGCGGCGAGCGGCCTCACTTCAACCGGCACCACCGACTCGTCGATAGGTGCCAGATCCCGCAGCGAGCGTTTGGCGATGTCGCTCTGAAGCGAGTCGAGTCGCGACAGTGCGCGGCCGGTCGCCAGCCAACCGATGACGACGATGGCGCAGGTCAACGCCAATCCCCACGTCACGAGTGTGACGATGATGGTGCGTTGACCGCGCTCGCGCTTGAGCGTGGTCTCCGCCACGGTGATCACGACCAGCTCGCCGGCCGACAACGTGGGCAACGACACCAATCGCACCGGCAGGCCGCCGTAATCGCCGTCGTAATACACCGGCTTGTCGAGGTCGTGCGGGACTGGCGCGGAGGGCAGGCCGCGATCGCCGTTCAGCAGAATGCCGTTACGATCGTGCACGCAAAAAAAGATTTGATCGAAGCGATCGGCGCGCAGGCCTTGCTCGATCTGCAGCGGCAATTCAGTGAGCAGGCCGTTGTTCGCGGTCTGCAGGCGCGTGGCCAGTTCCCAGGCGGCGTTGGCGAGCGCCAGATCGTAGGCATTGCGCGCGGGAATCCAGGCCAGCCAGTAAGTGGCGAAGCCACCGACCAGGCCGATCACCGCGAGCGGACCGACCAGCCAGTAGAGCAGGCGCAGCCGGATGCTATTGCCGCGCATTTCCGGGCTGCACGCTTTCGAGCATGTAGCCGAAGCCGTGAATCGTCCGGATGCGCACGTCGGCCTCTTCGAGCTTGCCCCGCAAGCGGGAGATGTAGACCTCCACGGCGTTGGGCGAGATGTTCGCGTCGGTGCCGCGAATCGCTTCGGTCAGCTCCTGCTTGCTGAGGACCCGATCGGTGTGCTTCATCAGGTGCTCGAGCACCGACCATTCGCGCACCGACAGGTCCAGTGGCTGCTCGCCATTGAAGGCGCGCTTGGCGGCGACGTCCATGGTGATCGAGCCATGCGTGAGCTTGCCGGAGCGGGCGGGGTGACGACGCAGCAGCGAGCGCACGCGAGCCATCAGCTCGTCGACCGCGAAGGGCTTCACCACATAATCGTCGGCGCCGAGATCGAAGCCGTGCACCCGGTCGGAGATCGCGTCCCGGGCGGTCAGCATCAGCACCGGCATGCTGGTGTTGTGGGTGCGCAGCCGACTCAACAATTCGAAGCCGTCGATGTCCGGCAGGCCGATGTCCAGCAGCAGCAGGTCGTAGTTCTCCCTCTGCAACCGCTCGCTGGCCGGCTCGCCCTGCGCGAACACCAGCACGTCCATGCCGGCATCCTGTAATACGCTGGTCAGGGCGCCGGCGAGTACCGAGTCGTCCTCCACCAGCATGACGCGGGCCGTCATGCTGCCGCCGCCGGCGCCGATAAGTGCCTGTATTTCATGGTCGCCAACATGGCGACGATATTAGAGCGGTGGCACCGGACGTCAAGCGCAGCGCCAATTCAATAAAGACCTTGTTTCCTGCTCGGCGTGCTTTCTACTTTGGGCGCCTCGCGGGCCGTTGTTCTTTTTTGTGAACTGCGCCTCGGAGTACAGACGCGCTTTATTGCATGCAGAAGGCGCTGGGCGAGGCCCTGTAAGGTGCCTCGACACCCGGGCCATCGTTGCAGTTGCCGAGCTCAATATTCCTGTGCTATCTAATACCTCATGACATTGTCCTTCGCCCGCTATTGGTTCTACTTTAGCTATCCGATGCCGCTGGCGGATGGACTGACCTCGATTTGACGAAACCCCAACCGAGTCACCCAAAAAACCGCCAGCAAACTGGCGGTTTTTTTTTGACCGCCCGCCCTGGTCCACTGGAGCCCCACTGTGAACGCCCGTACCGATGACCTGCGCATTCGTGAGATCCGCGAACTGGTCACCCCTCATCAAGTGATGAGCGAGTATCCCTGCAGCGATACCGCCGCCGCGACTGTCGAGCAGGGCCGCAAATCGATGCAGGACATCGTGCACGGGCGCAGCGACCGCCTGGGCGTGGTGATCGGGCCATGCTCCATCCACGACCCGAAGGCGGCGATGGAATATGCGCATTTGCTGCGGGAGCAGCGCGAGCGTTTCCAGGGCGAGCTGGAAATCGTGATGCGTGTCTATTTTGAGAAACCGCGTACCACGGTGGGCTGGAAGGGACTCATCAACGATCCCGATCTGGATGGCAGCTTCAACATCAATCGCGGCCTGCGCATCGCGCGTCAGCTGCTTTGTGACATCAACGATCTCGGCCTGCCGGCGGGCTGCGAATTCCTGGACATCATCACGCCGCAATACATCGGCGACCTGGTGGCCTGGGGCGCCATCGGTGCCCGCACCACCGAGAGTCAGGTGCATCGTGAAATGACTTCGGGCCTGTCGTGTCCGGTGGGTTTCAAGAACGGCACCGACGGCAATGTGAAGATCGCCATCGACGCCGTGCAGGCGGCGTCGTTCCCGCATCATTTCCTGGCCGTGACCAAGCAAGGTCACAGTGCGATCGCGACCACCAGCGGTAACGGCGACTGTCACGTGATCCTGCGCGGCGGCAAGGAACCGAACTACGATGCGGCCAGCATCGATGCCGTCTCCAAGCAACTCGACTCCGCCAAACTGCCGGTGCGCGTGATGATCGACGTGAGCCATGGCAACAGCTCGAAGAAGCCGGAGAACCAGCCGGTCGTCATCGCCGACATCGCCCGGCGTATCGAAGCCGGCGAACGCCGCGTCAGCGGCGTGATGGTGGAGAGTCATTTGAAGGCGGGCCGGCAGGATCTGGTCGCGGGCAAGACGCCGGAGTACGGTCAGAGCATCACGGATGGGTGCATCGACTGGCAGTCGTCGGTACGCGTGCTCGAACAGCTCGCGAGCGCCGTGCGTGCGCGTCGGGCTTCGTGATCGCCTAGCGAGCGGGCTGAATCTCGACGACGAATTCGACGTAGTCGTGCGCGCCCCGTGAATGGAAGTGGGCGGGCTCGTGCGCCTGCAGAGCCTCCACTCGGGAATCGTTGAGCAGCTCCGGCGCGTCGGGCGGCAGACGCAAGGACGACGCTCTGTAGGTTTTTCATGCTCCGTCGAAGGGTAGACGGGCTTGCCCGTCATCGCGCGCCATGAGGGGCGAAGCCCACTTGCTGTTGACTCATTCGCGGCCGGAAGATGCCCGCTCCCTTCCTGTCGCGAGGCGAACTGCACATGAGTCTGGACCCTTGGCCGGAGCTGCACTACGCGGCATGGAGTGACACCTGTACGACGCTGCATCTATGGACGCAGATCGTCGGCAAGATCCGGTTGGCGCGCTCGCCGTGGCTCAATCACGGTTGGCAGGTGGCGCTGTATGTGACGCCGAGTGGTCTCACGACCTCGCCGATTCCCGATGGCGATCGCACGTTCGAGTTGCGCTTCGACCTGTTGCAACACCATCTGGATATCGAAGTGAGCGATGCACAGAATCGCCGGATCCGCTTGCAGCCGATGTCGGTCGCGGATTTCCGCTCCACGCTGTTCGCCGCGCTTCGCTCGCTCGGGATCGAAGTCGAGATCGACGATCAGCCCAGCGAGATACCCGATGCGATTCCGTTCTCTGAGGATCGCACCCACGCCTCGTACGACCGGCAGTACGTGCAGCGTTTCAGTCAGGTGCTGCGTCAGTGCGATCAGGTCCTCAAACGATTTCGCACCAGCTTTCTGGGCAAGAGCAGTCCGGTGCATTTTTTCTGGGGCAGCTTCGATCTGGCGGTGACGCGCTTCTCGGGGCGGACCGCGCCGCTGTTCACCGGCAAGGCGCCGGGCTTGCGTCAGGATGTGATGCAAGAAGCCTATTCTCACGAAGTCAGCAGTGCCGGTTTCTGGCCGGGCGGTGCGGGCGCCGATGCGGCGTTCTATTCCTATGCCTATCCACCGCCGCCGGGCTTCAAGGACTATCGAGTGCAACCGCAGGGCGCTGCTTTCAGCGAGACCTTGGGTGAGTTTCTGTTGCCGTACGAACAGGTGCGCAGGGCCGGGGATCCGGCGGCTGCGCTGCTGAGCTTTCTTCAGTCCACGTATGAAGCGGCGGCCGTCACTGGCAAGTGGGACCGGGCTGCGCTGGAGTGTGCGATCGGAGTGCCGGGGGTGCCTCGCGGCCGATCTGTCTGATCTCTGACCTCTGTCATGAGGAGATGAGCATGAGCACGTTGGAACGAGAAACATTGCCAGGCTTTCTATCCATGGTCGGCCGCAGCTGGTGGGTGCTGTTGTTATATGGAATCCTCGGCGTGCTGTTCGGCCTGTTCGCGGCGGCGCGGCCATTGTCCGCAGCCGCGGCGATGGTGTGGGCGATCGGTGTGCTGGCCCTGGCTGAAGGCATCGTGAGTGTGTTCGCCGTGTTCAGGGACAACATCGCGGTGTCCAAAGGTTGGGCAATCTTCTATGCGTTGATGTCGATTGCGTTCGGTGTCGTCGCGATCACCAATCCAGTGGCGGCGGCAGGTGGCCTGTTGTTGTTTCTGGCCGCGTGGCTGATCGTCGCCGGGATCTATCGCATCGTTTTCGCGATCCGCGTGCGCGAGGAGATCAAGGGTGAATGGTTGATCGCGCTCAGCGGCCTGCTGAGCATTCTGCTGGGCGTGCTGTTCTTCGCGAGCCCGCTGACCGGGCTGGTCATCGCCGCCTGGTGGATCGCGGCGGGCGCGTTGGTCTACGGTGTCTTGCAGATCATCGCGGCGTTCAAGCTGCGCACGCTCCGCTAGGTTCCGCGCCGTTCAGTTTTCGGCGGTTGCCCGCGCCAGGCAACTCTGAAACCATCGCCGCTATGAAAAAATCAGCGGCGTTTCACTGTCTGATCCTTGCGACAACGGCGAGCGTTGCGGCATGGGTGCCGGCGGCCGGCAACGCTCAGGAGCAACGTTTCGTTTCCGACAAGCTGGTGTTGAATGTTTATGCCGAAGCGACCCAAGGCAGCGAACGCGTCGCGACCATTCAAACCGGCGATACCGTTGAAGCGTTGGAACGTTCCGGCAATCAGGTTCGGGTCCGACTGGAAGACGGTCGCGAAGGGTGGGTGGGCGCGAATTATCTGGTGAGCGATGCGCCGGCGATCGTGCGACTTCGCGAGTTACAAGGTCAGCAGACGAATCCAGCGCCGCGAGTAGACAAAGTATCGGCGGACGAAATCGCGCAGCTGAAGAAAGAGAAGGCGGCGCTGCAGGGACAGGTCAGTCAGCTGCAGGCGCGTGTTGCCGCACCGGTCTCTGTTCCTCCGCCAGCTCAGTGTCCAAAGGCTGTCGAGTGTCCCGCGCCGGAGGCCGCCATCCAGGCGGCCGCGTTTGCTGGCATCGCGCCGGACGGCGGCAGGGTGGGCTGGCTGATCGCCATCGTGTTAGTGGCAGGCGTGAGTTTTGCCGGTGGCTATCAGATGCTGGCGCGCCGGCTTCGCAAGCGATTCGGCGGCCTGAAGATCTATTAGAGCCGACAACAAAACGGGTCTCAGTAGGCGTTCTTCCGCACTGGCTGCACGGTGGAATCGCGCGGCTTGGGTTGCTGCGGGTAGCCGCCCGAGGACTGTCGTTTTTCCAAAGCCTGCTTCATGGTGTCCGCCCAGCTCGCCTTGGCTTTGGCGGCCTTGCCCTTGTGGGACGCGGCTTTCGAGGATGGGGTCTTTTTCGCTGCGGTCTTCTTGGTCATGGTGCCTCTGGTTGTAACAAGTGTCATCGCACAACGCATGATCGCTCGACCAGGCTCCACGCGAAGATGAACCGTGGCTCGATCACCCGGTACTTACTTCCGGGCACACGCTCACGTCGGCGTGCGCGATCGAACCACTCTTGCGCCGTGGGGGATCAAACTCATGAGTACTGTAAAACTCTTTCCGTGGTCAAGTTTCGCATGGATCGCGCTGACTCTGCCGACTCTGCCCGCGCTCGGGCATGACGACTACAACAACGACGGCAATGGCCGCGGGCAGGCGGTCTATGAATCGCAGGTTCTGGTCTCCAATGGGGGCATTCCGGCGAATTTCACCGATCCCAACCTCATCAATGCCTGGGGTGTCGCCTTCAACCCGAATGGCTTCGTTTGGGTGAACGCCGCGGATGCGGGCAAGTCGGTGCTGTACGACGGCAATGGCCAGCCACAATCCCTGGTCGTGACCGTTCCCGGGCCCGGCGGCGGCGCCGGCAATCCCACCGGCATCGTTTTTTCGGGCGGCATGGACTTCGTCGTCACCAATGGCACCACGAATGGACCGGCTCGTTTTCTGTTCGCCACCGAGCAGGGAACGATTGCTGGCTGGGCGCCCAATGTGAATGCCACGAACGCGCTCACCGCGGTCGATAACTCGGCTCGCAAGGCGCACTACACCGGCCTCGCGCTCAGCGGCAACGGCACTACCCATCTTTTATATGCAGCCAACTTCAGCCAGGCGCGCATCGACGTCTTCGACGGCACATTCAAGGCAATCGACGTGTCCGGCGGCTTTGCCGATCCGAAACTCCCCAAGCTGTACGCGCCGTTCGGCATTCAGGCGATCGGCGGCGACATTTACGTCACTTATGCGAAGCAGGAAGAGGCCGGCGGCGATGAGGAACAGCAGGGGGCCGGGCTGGGCATCGTCAACGTGTTCGACCCGCAAGGCACTCTGATTCGCCGGATCGCCACGCGCGGCCCGCTCAATGCCCCTTGGGGAATCGCGCTGGCGCCGGCGAGCTTCGGCGGCTTCGGTGGGGCATTGCTGATCGGCAATCTCGGCGATGGCACCATCAATGCGTTCGGTCCGCGCTCGGGCAAATTCCTGGGCAGCCTGAAGGGCGCCGATCGTCAGCCCCTGCATGTGGACGGGCTGTGGGGCCTGCAGTTCGGCAACGGGATTTCCGGACAGCAGACCAACGCCTTGTTCTGGGCGGCCGGCCCGAACGACGAGAGCGACGGCGCGTATGGGGTGATCAGCGCGGTCAGCAAATGATGCGGGGTTCGAGGGGGATCAGGCTCGCTGATCCCCCGGCGTGAGAAATGCCTCACAATAAATATAATATCACTTGATACTATCTCAGCGATGACCATATAGTGCGGTACGAAATCGCCCGATAGCGGGCGACCCACCCCTATCCCCATCGCGGAGTTGCCGTGGATCGCATTCGGAACTTCGGGTTCATCCTGAAGAACCTCGAGCGCCTGTACACCAAGCGCTTCGAGATGCTGGCGCAAGAGCTGTCGCTGACGCTGGCTCAATGCAAGGCGCTGTTCAATCTGGCTCGCAACCAGGGCATCAGTCAGAAGCGGCTCGCCGAGATCTGCGAGATCGAGCCCATGACCCTGGTGCGCATCCTCGATCGCATGGAGGCCGATGGCTGGGTGGAGCGGCGGCCCGATCCGAACGATCGCCGTGCCCGCACGCTGTATGTGACTTCCGGCGCGACCCCAATTCTGGAACAGATCGACAAGCTGTCCGCGCAGATGCGCGCCGAAGCGCTGGCTGGCCTGAATGCCGAGCAGCGCAATCAATTGATGGGCCTGCTCGAGCACGTTTACCAGAACCTGGTCAGCACCAAGGTCGAGCCGCTGGCCGCGGCCGCCAGGCCCGCGACGGCGCTGCCGATCCGCAAGAAGGCTCAGTGATTCATGAATGACCCGCAACCCATGAGCGATTCCGTGTCCGACTCCGTTTCGAATGAACCGCCGGTGAGCAAGTGGCGCCGCCCGTTGATGATCGCCGGGCCGGTGCTGGCGCTGGCCGTGGCGGGTTATATATATGTAACCGGTGGCCGCTACGAGGAGACCGACGACGCCTACGTGCGTGCCGCGCAGATCTCGATCAGCGCCAACGTGGCCGGGCGCGTGAGCGAGCTGGCGATTCGGGACAATCAGCGGGTCAACAAGGGTGATCTGTTGTTCCGTCTCGACGAACGTCCGTTCCTGATCGCGGTGGATGAGGCGCAGGCGCGGCTCGATTCGGCGAAACTGGATGTGGAATCGTTGAAAGCCACGTACCGGCAACGATTGGCAGACCGCAGCTCCGCGCAATCGACTCTCGACTATCAAACCAAAGAGCTGGCGCGGCAGCAGGGCCTGCTCGAGCCGGGCATCTCCTCGCAGGCGCAGGTCGAGAAGGCGCAGGTGTCGCGCGATGCGGCTCGTCAGGATCTGGAATCCGCACGCGAACAGATCACCGCGGTGCTGGCGCGCCTCGGCGGCGATCCAAACATCGAAGTCGACAAACATCCCAGCGTGCAACAGGCACAGGCCGCGTTGGATCGCGCGAAGTTGAATCTTTCCTATACGACGGTCAACGCGCCGGCGGATGGCATCGTCACCAAGGTCGAGCAATTGCAGGTCGGCGACTATCTCAACGCCGCGACGCCGGCGTTCGCGCTGGTATCGGCGCGGAATGTCTGGATCGAAGCCAACTTCAAGGAAGTGCAGCTGACGCACATGGTGGAAGGGCAGCTGGCCGAAGTGATGATCGATGCGTATCCCGGCCACAAGCTGGCCGCCACCGTGGTCAGCGTGAGCCCGGGCACTGGCGCTGAGTTCTCGTTGCTGCCCGCCGAGAACGCGTCGGGCAATTGGGTGAAAGTCGTGCAGCGCCTGCCGGTGCGGCTGGAGCTGAAGACCGCCGCGGATATTCCGCTGCGTGCCGGCTTGAGCGCCAACGTCGAAGTGGACACTCGTCGCCAGCGCACCCTGTTCGGCTTGCGTTCCGAAACCGTCGCCGAGCCGGTCACTGAAACGGTGGCTGCGACCGATCGATGAGCGATTCGCTGCCAACTGCATCCCCCGAGGAGCTGCGTCATCGCGGCTGGATCACCTTGTCGGTGATGCTCGGCTCGGTCATGCAGTCGCTGGACACCACCATCGCCAACGTCGCGTTGCCTCGAATTCAAGGCACGCTGTCGGCGACGCAGGAACAGATGGGCTGGGTGCTCACGTCCTATATCGTGGGTGTCGCGATCATGACGCCGCTGTCGGGCTGGCTGACCGGACCGGTCGGGCGCAAGAAAGTGTTCGTCGCGTCGGTCGCGCTGTTCACTTTGTCCTCGGCGATGTGCGGGCTGGCGCATAGCCTGACGGAACTGGTGATCTATCGCGCCATTCAAGGCGTCGCGGGGGCGGGCCTCGTGCCATTGTCGCTGGCCATCCTGCTCGATCTGTATCCGAGGGACCAGCACGGCAAGGCCACGGCGATGTGGGCGATGGGCGTGACGCTCGGCCCGATTCTCGGCCCGGCGCTCGGCGGCTGGTTGACGGAGACGCACAGCTGGCGCTGGGTGTTTCTGATCAACATTCCTTTCGGCGTGCTGGCGTTCCTGATCGCCTCGAGGTTTCTGCACGAAACGCCGCTACGACGCACGCCGTTCGACTTCTTCGGCTTCGCGATGTTGAGCCTCGCCATCGGCAGTCTGCAATTGATGCTGGATCGAGGCCAGTTGCTCGACTGGTTCAGCTCGACCGAGATCGTGGTCGAGGGCGCGATTGCCGTGGTCGCGTTCTATCTGTTCGTCGTGCACATCCTGACGGCGCGCCAGCCGTTCATGAGTCCCGGGCTGTTCAAGGATCGGAATTTCGCGCTGGGCTCGATCTTTATTTTCCTGGTCGGCGTGGTGCTGCTGGCGACCCTGGCATTGCTGCCGCCGCTGCTGGAAGGCCTGTTCGACTATCCGGTCGTGACCATCGGTCTGGTCACGGCGCCGCGAGGCATAGGCTCGTTCGTGGCCATGTTCATCGTCGGACGGATCATCGGCAAGATCGATGGGCGCGTCCTGCTCACGTTCGGTCTGCTGACCACGGCGCTGTCGCTGTGGATGATGACGGGCTTCTCGCCGCAGATGGACGACAGTCTGGTGATCTGGAGCGGCGTGATTCAAGGCTTCGGCCTGGGCTTCACCTGGGTGCCGCTGACGACCATTGCGTTCGGAACGCTGTTGCCGAGTCAGCGCAATGAAGCGACTGCGATCTTCAATCTGCTCCGAAACATCGGCAGCAGTATCGGGGTGGCGGTGGTCACCGCGCTGCTGACACGCAACGTGCAGTTCATGCATGCGCGCCTGGTCGAGCACGTCACGCCGTACGATCTGGCGACGCGCAGCCATCCAGTGTTCGATGCCTCGACGCTGCACGGGCTGCGGGCCATCGATGGCGTGGTGACGCATCAGGCGACGCTCATCGCCTACATCAATGATTTCAAGCTGCTGTTGCTCATGACTCTGGCCGTGACGCCGCTGGTCTTGCTCTTGCGCAAGGTTCACACCACGGGACCGGCCGTCGTGCATGCGGATTAAAGAGGATGACGAGTCGAATGTTTCGTAGTTTCGTGACGGCCGGCGTGATGTTCGCGCTGTCGGCGTGCGCCGTCGGGCCGGACTTCAAGCGCCCGGACGCGCCGGCGACCAGTCGCTATACGGCGCTCGCCGATCCAACTCAGCGCATCGTCTATGGCGAGACGCCGCCCAACGACTGGTGGACGGTGTTTCAGAGCGATGAGCTGAATCGACTCATGCAGCAGGCGAAGGAGGGCAATTTCACGCTCGCCGCGGCCCGCTCGTCGCTGGCTCAGGCGGAAGAGATGCTGGCGGCACGCAGCGGCGCACGCTTGCCGAAAGTGAATTTGACCGGTGGCACGGGTCGCCAGCAGATGGGCGCGCAAGCGCTCGGTGATTTCCATCTGCCGACGTTCACTTACTACTCCATCGGCGCCGATGTCCGGTACACGCTCGATTACACCGGTGGTGTCGCTCGCTCCATCGAGCAGCAGCAGGCACTGACCGAGTACTACCAGCGCGAGCTCGACGCCGCGTGGCTGTCGCTGACCGGCAATGTGGCCGTTCAATATTTCACCATCGTGTTCACGCAGGCGCAGATCCAGGCGCTCGAGGAACTGTTGGCGGAGGATCGCACCAATCTCGATCTGGTGACTCGTGCGCAGCAGGCCGGCATCGTGACCAAGGTGGACGAACTGAGTGCGCGATCTCAGCTGGCGCAGGATGCAACGCTGCTGCCGCCGTTGCGCCAGCAATTGGATACGGCGCGACATGCGCTCGCGGTGTTGATGGGCAAGGCGCCGGCTGACTGGGCCGATTCGCAAACGAAGTTCGCGGCGGCGGGCGATCTGCGACTGCCGGATCAGTTGCCGGTGAGTTTGCCGTCCGAGCTGGTGCGACGTCGACCGGATATTCTGTCGGCCGAGGCACAGCTGCATGCAGCTACGGCTGCGGTCGGCGTGGCTACCGCAAACTTGTATCCGCAGATCACGCTGTCGGGGAACGTGGGCATGCAGTCCACGAGCACGGGACGTTTGTTCGATGCTTCGAGCCTCGCGTGGGGTGTGATCAGTGGCATCACAGCGCCGTTGTTCGACGGCGGCACGCTGCGAGCCGAGCGTCGGGCGGCGTTGCAGGCTGTGCAGGTGAGCGCGGCGAACTATCGGCAGACCGTGCTGGAATCGTTCGGGCAGGTGGCGAACCTGTTGCAGGCGGCCCGCCATGACGAAGAACTGTTGGTGGCGCAAACCGAAGCGGTGGAGACGGCCGGTTCCAGTGTCGATCTCGCTCGGAGAAGTTACAGCGCGGGCAACGTTGGCGTGCTGACGGTGCTCGACGCTGAGCGGCAGCGCCTGCAGGCGCGGCTTGGACTGCTGGATGCGCAATCCAAGCGCTTCGTGAATACCGCGCAGCTGCTGCTGGCAGTGGGCGGTTCGAATTTGAGCGGCGGCTAGATCGACGTCAGCCGCGCTTCGAGCAGATCGATTTCACGCACCAGTTTTCGCACCGTTTCTTCGGGCAGCTGCCTCGCGCGCACGAGTCGGAACAGCTCGTCGCGCTCGGCTCGCAAGCCCGCGAGTCGTAGCTGACGTTCGATCTCGCCGATCAGCCGCATCTTCTCGACTTCCTCGGCGCTGTGAGGTTGGCTGGTGATGCGTGCCCGGTACACATCCATGATCTTCGCGCCCGTGTCGGCATAGAGATCGACGTCATCGCGATTCCGGCTCAACTCGTGTTGAGCATGCTCGATCGCTTTGATCGCAGCTTCGGCGGCGGCGACTTTCGCCGCGTCCTCTTGTTCGTCGTGCGCAGGTTCGGGCGGAATATGCAGGCCGCCGAGCAGGAACGGCAGGCCGATGGTGGCGGCGACCAGCGAGCTGAGGATCACACCGGCGGCGAGGAAGATTGCCAGATCGCGTGCCGGGAACGGCGAGCCATCGGGCATCAGCAATGGCAACGTCAGCACACCGGCGAGCGTGATCGCGCCCCGCACACCCGCGAGCGAGGTGACCGCCACCAATCGCCAGCTCGGACGCTTGGCTTGGGCTCCTGTCGATCTGGATGCGCGAAACAGCGTCAGGCGCAACGATACCCAGACCCAGATGAAGCGAAGCGCGGCGAGCGCCGCGTTGATCGCGACGACGTACACGATGAGCCACAGCGGATCGTGGTGTCCCGCGTCCTGCACGACCCGGGCGGCACCCTCGATCAGCTTCGGCATCTGCTCGCCGAGCAGAACGAAGATGACGCCGTTGACGGCGAATTGAATCGTGTCCCACACACCGGTGCGACGCATGCGAGTGGTGGCGAGCGCACGGCCGGTCAATTCCGCATAGCTCATCATGATGCCCGCGGCGACGGCGGCGAGAATGCCCGAGCAGTGCAGATGCTCCGCCAGCAAGTAAGCGCCGAAGGGAATGAGCAGGCTGATCAGAATCTGTGAGCCGGTGTCCTCGCCGATCCGGCGGGCCATCCAGTCCTTGAGGGTCGTGATGGTCCAGGTGAAGACCACGCCGATGACGATACCGCCGAGCGCCAGCCACAGGAACGTGCCGACGGCGGCGAGCGGCGAAAACAATCCTGTCATCGTCGCCGCGACCGCGAAGCGCATGCAGACCAGGCCCGACGCGTCGTTGAGCAACGATTCGCCTTCCAGAATGTGCAGCAGTCGTTTGGGAATCGGGGCGCGGGAGGAGAGTGCCGAGACCGCGACCGGATCGGTCGGCGAGACGACCGCAGCCAGCGCGAACGCCACCGGCAACGGCATGGCGGGAATCATCCAATTGATCAGAAATCCCAGGCCGACCACCGTGAAGATCACCAGACCCACGGCCAGCTCCAGAATGGTGTCCTTGTCGCGGAACAGGCCTTCCTTGGGAATGCGCCAGCCGTCGAGGAACAGCAGCGGTGGCAGGAACAACAGGAAGAAGACGTCGGGGTCGAGCTCCACCGGTGCCTTCGCGATCAGTGCAATCAACGCTCCGAGTGCAATCTGCACGATCGGCAGCGGCACCGACCAGGGCAGGCCGCGTTGCAGCCAGCCGCTCATGACCACTGCCAGCAGCAGGAACAATGTGACGGTAATGCTTTCCACTAGGCGGTGGCTCCAGCTCAGACCCAATCGGCTATTGTGCATGGGTCTGGGCTAGAATCGCGAGGGCGCATTTCTTCGCTCGCCGCGCGCGTGGTGCAAATATTGGAATCCAGCGTCAGCCAGAGGATCAGCGACTCGCGCTCGCGTCCGAGCCTGCGCGGTCGCGGTTGGCTGGTGGCTCTCCTCTACGTGGCGATCCATGGGCTGCTGGCTTGGGTCAGCTATGTGAGGCCGCAGTTCGGTCTCGGGCTCACGCCCTGGAGTCCGCAGGCCGGACTGGCACTGGCCTTTCTATTGCTGTGGGGGCCGCGCTGGTTCCCTGTCGTGGCGCTGGCCACTTTCCTGAGTGAGCTGTGGGTTCGCGGCGCGCCGGTAGGCGTGTTGCTGGGGCTGGTGTCGGCGCTGTGGGTCGGCCTCTCCCATGGAGCGCTTGCAACGTTGCTGCAACGACTGGCTCTGGCGCGCGGCTGGAGCAGTTCGCGACGCGTCGTCAAGTTCGTGGTGGTGTCGAGCGCGGCCACGCTGGTCATTGCGCTGGTCTATGTGGGAATGTTCCTTCTCACCGGCTGGCTCGCCGAGTCCGATGCCCTCGCCGCCATCGCGCGCTATTGGATCCGGGATCTGAACGGCGTGCTGTGTCTCACGCCGCTGCTGGTGCAGGCGCATCGCTGGCGTGAAGCGGTCGATGCCGTGAAGTCGCGCCCCGGGGAAGTAGCGCTGCAGCTCATCATCCTGGTCGCGGCGGTCTGGGTGATTTTCATGTTGCCGGTCGCGCAGCAACTCAGGTTCTTTTATCTGCTGTTCGTGCCCATCATCTGGATCGCCTTGCGCTGGAGCTGGCCGGGCGCGCTGCTGGCGGTGCTGGTCGTGCAGTTTGGCCTGGTGATTGCGGCGGAAGTCCGCATACCGACCACTCGCTATGTCGATATCCAGTTCCTGTTGCTCACCTTGAGCCTGACCGGATTGATGCTCGGCGCGGTCGTGGCAGAGCGTGCGAAGATGTTCCAGCAGGTCGTGCGTGACGCGGCCGAGCGACGTTTCGCCGACGAGCAGATCCGCGAGCGAGATGCGGCGCTGGCCCGGGCGATGCGCTTTGCGGTCGCGGGCGAGTTGGCGTCCGCACTGGCTCATGAACTGAATCAGCCGATCACCGCGCTCGTTTCCTATTTGCGAGCCTCGGAGATCCTGGCGACGCAGTCCGTCAGCAATGACGATCGGCTGCAAGGCACGCTCGGCAAAGCCGCGCGTGAAGCGATACGAGCCTCCGAAGTGCTGCGCAAGTTGCGAGACTTCTATCAGGGCGGGGTCTCGAAACCGGAATCGGTCGATCTGGTCGCATTGTCGGAGAGTGTCGCTAACGCCTTCCAGGAGCGTTTGCGACGTCACGACGTGGCGTTCGAGCTGGAGCACGCCGCGGCCGTTCCGCAGATTCAATGCGATCGCACGCAGCTCGAGATCGTGCTCCACAACTTGCTGTCCAACGCGCTGGACTCAGTGCTGAGCCGGCCGCCGGCCGAACGCGCCATTGCGCTGTCGCTCGAGGTCGTCGACAGCGCCATCGTCTTCAAGGTCGAGGATTCGGGGCGCGGCATTCCGGTCGCGATCGGCGAGCAGCTGTTCGAGCCGTTCGTCACCAGCAAGCCCGACGGCATGGGATTGGGGCTGGCGATCAGTCGCTCGCTGATTCGCAGCCGGGGAGGGGAATTGTCATTCTCCCTCAGTTCCGCTTTGGGTGGGGCCGCGTTTACTATTCGGCTTCCAATCGAATTGCCCGCGGATCTGGTGCAGAGCTGATCAATGTCCGACGCCACTGTGTTCGTTGTCGATGATGATGCCTCGGTGCGCGACGCGCTCAGCCTGCTGATCTCGTTGAAAGGCTTGCGCGCGTCGGTATTTGCCTCCGCCGAGGCATTCCTCGCCGTGTATCAGAAAAGTTGGCGAGGCTGTCTGCTGACGGACCTCAAGATGTCCGGCATGAGCGGCCTGGAGTTGCAGACACAGCTTCAGGAGCGAGGCGTGAGCTTGCCGGTGGTCGTGCTCACGGCGCATGGCGATGTGAATACGACGCGGACGGCGCTGAAGAATGGCGCGGTGGATTTCCTGGAAAAACCCGTCGATGACGATGTGCTGATGGACGTGCTGCTCAACGCGATCCGCATCGATGAGGAACGCTATCAAGCGGTGGAAACCCGAGTCGAGCTGACGCAGCGACTGGAGCGGCTCACGCCACGCGAGCGTGCGGTACTCGATCTGCTGGCGGACGGGTTGCAGCACCGGGACATCGCCGAACGTCTGTCGATCAGTCCACGGACGGTGGAAGTGTATAAAGCAAGGATGATGGAGAAGCTGCAGTGTCGTTCGCTGGCGGATGTGGTGCGAATCGGTACGCAGGCTCGCGCCGGTAAGGGCTAGCGTGCTTGCGCGGAAATCGAGAATTTGGCTTCGGTCGCGCTGCTGGCCGCGGTCATCGCATTAATTTTTTCTCATCGGATTCATGACTGTCGCGATGGCTGCGAACGTACGGGCTTGCCCTATGTTGCGAGGGCAAGTTCATGACGTCGGTCGCCACGCCAAAATAACAGCGTACGGGCGCGGCCGTACGCCCAAAGTGCGCGCTCCGGGCCGGCAACAGAACTGAAATATCCGGCTCGTTAAATCGCCGCCCATTCCTGGTGGGTGGAGATGCATATGACGATGTCGATTCTGAAACGCGGAGCGCTCGTGCTCGCCGCGCTCGCGTCCACGGCCGTGACTCAGGCCGCGGATATTTCCGGCGCCGGCGCCACGTTTCCGTACCCGATCTACGCCAAATGGGCCGATGCCTATAAGAAACAAACCGGCGTGGGACTCAACTATCAATCGATCGGCTCGGGCGGCGGCATCAAACAGATCAAGGCGAAGACGGTGACGTTCGGCGCGTCCGACATGCCCTTGAAGCCGGATGAGCTGAAGAGCGCGGGCCTGGTGCAGTTCCCGATGATCATCGGCGGCGTGGTGCCGGTGGTGAACATCAAGGGCGTGAGCCCCGGTGCGCTGACGCTGGATGGTGCGACCATCGCCGCCATCTACATGGGCGAGATCACCACGTGGAACGACAGCCGCATCAAGCAGCTCAATCCCAAGGTCGCGCTGCCGGATCTGGCGATTGCGCCGATCTATCGTTCGGATGGCTCGGGCACGAACTTCCTGTTCACGGATTTTCTGTCCAAGGCCAGCCCGAAGTTCAGGCAGAACATCGGCGCGAATACGTCGGTGCAGTGGCCGGCGGGCATCGGCGCGAAGGGCAATGAAGGCGTCGCCAACATGACGGCGCAGACCGGTGGTGCCATCGGCTACGTCGAATATGCCTATGCGAAGCAGAACAAGCTGACGCACGTGCGGATGAAGAATCGCGACGGCAAGATCGTCGCGCCGGATGCGAATGCGTTCCAGGCCGCAGCCGCGAGCGCCGACTGGGCGAAGTCGGATAGCTACTATTTGATTCTCACGGATCAGCCGGGCGCGGGCAGTTGGCCGATCACGGGGGCGAGCTTCATCCTCATGTATCGCGACGTGCAGGAAAAGCAGCCGGCGGGCGAGGCGCTCAAGTTCTTTGCCTGGGCGTATGCCAACGGCGGCACGATGGCGCAGGATCTGGACTATGTGCCGCTGCCGAAGAGCCTGATCGAGCAGGTCGAGCAGACCTGGAAGTCGTCGATCAAGTCGGGCGGTGCCGCGGTGTGGGCCGGTAAGTGACATCGATCGAGCACACCGCTACTGAGTCGATGATGCCGCCGACGGCCAGGTCGCGGCATTCGACTCGGGCGCTCATGTCGCGGGAGGCTCGCATCGAGCGCGCCTTTCGCGGCTTGACGCTCGGTTCGGCGGTGACGGTGCTGGTGCTGCTCTCCGGCATCATCGCTACGCTCGTGCACGGAAGTTGGCCGGCGCTGAGCGCGTTCAAGCTGCAGTTTCTGACCACGGAAATCTGGAATCCGGTCACCGAGAAATTCGGCGCCCTCGCTCCTTTATACGGTACGGTCGTCACCGCGACGATTGCGATGCTGATTGCGATTCCCCTGGCTTTTGGAATCGCGATCTTCCTGACCGAGACCTGTCCCCGATGGTTGCGTGGGCCGATATCGACCGGTATCGAGCTGCTCGCGGCCGTGCCCAGCATCGTCTACGGCATCTGGGGTTTGTTCGTTCTGGCGCCGCTGTTACAACGACACGTGCAGCCCTGGTTGATCGACGTCGCGGCGCCCATTCCTGGCATCAGGATGTTGTTCAGCGGTCCGCCGTACGGCATCGGCGTGCTCACCGCGGGATTGGTGCTCGCGATCATGGTGTTGCCGTTCATCACCTCGGTGATGAGAGAAGTGTTTCGCATGACGCCGATTGCGTTGAAAGAAGCGGCATACGGCGTCGGCGCGACCCAATGGGAAGTCGTTTGGGATGTCGTCGTGCCTGCGTCCCGGGTCGGCATCGTCGGTGGGGTCATGCTGGGCTTGGGCCGGGCGCTCGGCGAAACCATGGCTGTCACGTTCGTGATCGGCAACGCGCATCGAATCAGCAGCTCGCTGCTCGCGCCGGGCACGACCATCTCCGCTGCCATCGCCAATGAATTCACCGAAGCGGTGGGGGACCTGTACACCTCGTCGCTGATTTCGCTCGGTCTGCTGTTGTTTGTTATTACGTTCGTGGTGATCGCCGCCGCCCGACTGCTGTTGCTGCGACTGGAACTACGCACGGGGCGCATGCAATGACGATGCGCGGACTACGCAAACGCAAGTTCACGGCGTGGATCGCGATGAGCGCCAGTGCGCTCGCGACGCTCATCGGTCTCGCCGTCCTCGCGCTGATTCTGTGGACGTTGATCTCTCGCGGCCTGGGCGGATTGTCTCTCGATGTCTTCACTCAGATGACGCCGGCGCCGGGCAATGCCGGCGGCCTGCTCAACGCGCTGTTCGGCAGTCTGGCGATGACGCTCATCGGTTTCATCATCGGCACGCCCATCGGCGTGCTCGCGGGAACCTATCTTGCCGAGTACGGACGCGGCAGTCGCTTGAGCATGCTGATCCGATTCATCAACGATGTGCTGCTGAGTGCGCCGTCCATCATCGTCGGCTTGTTCGTCTACACGCTGCTGGTCACGACGATGGGACATTTCTCCGCGATCGCGGGAGCCGTGGCGCTGGCCATGATCTTGATTCCCGTCGTGGTGCGTACCACGGAAGACATGCTGGTGATCGTGCCGGACTCGATTCGTCACGGCTCGGCGGCGCTCGGCGCACATCCGTGGCGCACGATTACATCGATCGTCTATCCGGCGGCCAAGCGCGGACTCGTGACCGGTGCCTTGCTCGGTATCGCGCGTATCAGTGGCGAGACGGCGCCGTTGCTGTTCACGGCGTTGAACAATCAGTTCTGGAGCACGGATCTCAACAAGCCCATGGCGAATCTGCCGGTGGTGATCTTCCAGTTCGCCATGAGTCCTTACCAGGACTGGCAGTCGCTGGCGTGGACCGGCGCACTGTTGATCACGACATTCGTGCTGGCGCTGAGCATCATCGCGCGCGTGCTGTCGGGGCGCTCTGGCGATCGTCACACATTGTAACTACCGGTCTGCACTCCGGACCGCCAATGTGACAGTCTCGTGACCCCCGGCCAAAGTTGGACTTGCGTCCTACCTCGCCACCCGGGGTCTTGAGGAAAATGCCGCGGTCATCTGTTCAGACCGTTGTTTGTTCAATGTTCCGTATCGGACAGCTCGCCACTACCGGCCCTGCGCTGACTCCACGCCACACCTGCGTGGAGGCTCTGGATTACTTTTCCGGCCACCCGAGCCACGACATCTTGCCCATCGTCAACGAGGATCGGCCGGTCGGGTTGATCACGCGTCACGTCCTGTTGGAGCGCTTTTCGCGGCCTTTCCAGCACGAGCTGTTCGGCAACAAGAGCTGCTCGCTGTTCATGGACAAGAAGCCGCTGCTGGTCGACGAGGACGACTCGATCGCCACCGTGGGCGCGGTCGCGGCCAGCGATTCACGCAAGGCCTTGCAGGACGGCGTGATCGTCACCTCCAAGGGCAAGTATTCGGGGACCTGCAGTGGGCCGACGATCATGCAAGTGCTCGCCGACATGCAGGTGGAGCGCAGCCGCCAGGTTCTGGAAGGAGTGCGTTATGCCAGTCGCATTCAGCGCGCGTTCCTGCATACCTCGAATGAGAATCTCGCCGAACATCTGCCGCAGCACCAGGTCTTCTGGGAACCTCGGGACATGGTCGGTGGCGACTATTATTTCTGTCGCGGCGATCGGGATCGGGTGTTCGTCGCCGTGCTCGATTGCACCGGCCACGGCGTTCCCGGCGCGCTGATGACCATGATCATGTCCGCGAATCTCGAAGCATCGATCGCGGAAGTGGACTGCTGGGATCCGAGCGCATTGCTGGCAAACATCAATCGACGCGCTCGCGCCGCACTGGGACAACGGCAACGTCCGCAGTCCGACGGCGCTGCCAACGAATGTTCCGACGATGGCATGGACGCGTCGCTCGTGTTGATCGATCGGCGCAAGGGACGCCTGCAATTCGCCGGTGCGCGATTGCCGGTGTTCGTGTCGTATGCGGGTCACGACTCGTGGGTATGTTTGCCCGCAGGTCGTCCAGGCGTGGGTTACGCGGACACGCCCGACGATACGGAATGGCCGATCAGCGAGACGCCGCTGGAGAAGGGCATGCGCATCGCGCTCGCCACGGACGGATTGTTCGATCAGATCGGTGAAACGCGCGCCATCGCTTACGGCAAAGCGAGGTTCGCGCAGTCCTTGGGTGCGGCTTCCGGAGCGGGGCTGCAGGATAACTTCGAAGAAACGTTGTCACGTTACCGGCAGTGGCAGGGATCTCAGTCACGCCGTGACGATGCGACGCTAGTGATGTTTGAGGTTTAGATGAGCTCCAATGTTGCACATCGGACGATGCCGGAATCGTCCGAACGGGAAATCTTCAGTTACTCCGGCGCGGTGAGTGCCGGCATCGTCGGCGCCACCGGCGAAACGTTGCGCGCCCGGCTGGCGTCGCTGAACGTGGATGGCCAGCGCGCCAGAAAGATATTTTCCAGTTTCGTCGAGCTGGCCTACAACATCATTCATCATGGCGAGCCCGAAGGGGCCCGCGATGTGAAGATCGTTCGCTGCGGCGCGGTCGCCGTGTGGCAGCGAGAGCAACGCTATCATTTGCGTTCGCAGAGTTTGATCTCGGCCGACAACGCACCACCGATCGCGCAGCGCCTGCAGACTTTGCGGGATCTGACGCCGGAACAAATCCGTTTCGAGTTCCGTCTGCGCTTGACGAATCTGCAGTACACCTCGGACGCCAGTCCCACTGGCGGCGCTGGCCTGGGTCTGCTCACCATCGCGCGCAACGCGGTCGAGCCCATCGATTTCGAGCTGGTCCCGGTTCCGTCTCACGATGGCCGGCTGCAGCTCACCATTCATACCGTGGTTCAGTAGCAGGAGAGAGCAAATGGAGCGTCTGACTCTTCCCGCCACCCAGTTCACTCCGCTGGTGGACTTCGATTACGCCAGCCGCGCGTTCGTCCTGCAAGGCGAGTCTTATCCGGAGAATGCCGCGGAATTCTATGGGCCGATCCTGTCGGCGCTCCGCCAATATATGAATGACTCGCAGTCCGGAAAGACCACAGTGACGCTGCAGTTCGCGTACGTCAACAGCTCGAGTACTCGCAGTTTGCAGCAGTTGCTGACATTGCTGGATTCGGCGGCGCGCGACGGCGCGAGCATCGATGTGCGCTGGCTGGTCGAGGTCGACGACGATGCGATGGCCGAGCTGGGCGTGGATCTGTTGAGCGACAAGGGCTCGCTGAGCTATGAGATTGTCAACACGCCGCTGTCATAGAACAGCAATAACCCGACCTTAGGATGGTTGGCTCCCATCGTGCCCGATGGCACTGTCCTGGCGTATTGCCATCCATCCTCCAATGACCTCATACAAAATGCGATCCGCTCCTGTCGCCGCCGCGCTGCTGTTGGCACTCGGTGGCATCGGTAATGCCGTGGCCGCCGAAGACGCCGCCCCCTCCCAGACTCAAGGCCTGGGTGGTCCCGAAATCCCCGGCGTTTGTTTGCTGAGCCGTCAGGCGATTTTCGCCAACGCCGAAGTGGGCAAGTCCGCCTCCGAACAGATCGCCAGGCTGACCGAACAATCGCAGGCGGAGTTCGAGGCCCAGCGCAAGCCGTTGGAAGAAGAGGCACGCAAGCTCGAAGGCGAGAAGGCTTCGCTGCCGGCGGCAAAGTTCACCGAGCAACAGCAAGCGCTGGCGCGCCGTTGGAGCGAGCTGCAGAAAAAGGCCGAGCATCGTACCCGTGAGATCGAAGCGACCCGGCAGAAGGCCATCGACCGGATCTCCACCGAGGCGCAGCCGGTGCTGGCCGAAGTGTACAAGCAGCGCAAATGCGGGTTGCTGATTGATCGTGGCGTCGCGCTCGGCGGCAACATGAATGGCGATCTGACCGCGGCCGTGGTCAAGGCGCTGGACGCCAGGATCAAGACCATTCCGATCCAGCGCGAGATTCTGCCGATGACGCCGGTGGCGTCGACCGGCCGTTAGTCGTCAATGCTTCGCGTCGCCGGACGGTTGATCCGATCCGGCGACGATGCCCGCCTGGCGCGCCAGCAGCCACCATTTGCCGTCCTGGAACAAAAAGATATCGGTGTAGCGCCGTCGGAACGGCGTGTCGCCGAACATCTTGAAGTCGCTGCTGCCCGGCGCCGCGACCACCATTTCGTGACCGACCAGCACGCCGACATTGCCTGTGATATGGACGGCTTCGGCAACGCGCTCGAACTTCTCCTTGGCAATCGCGCCGGTGCGCACCGATTCCAGCAGCAGGTCCCGGGTCAGCACGCGACGCGACGGGCCGTTGACCAGAAGATTGGGATGAAGCATACGGGCCAACTCGTCGGTTTTGCCTTCGAACACCTGCCGGCGCTGTTCCTGATCGGCGGCGCGTAGCGAAGCTTCAGTGGGGGCGGCCTGCGTCCCGGCGCGCGCCGGAGCAAACATTCCCTGGGTCGCAATGGTCAGCACGGCCAGCAGGCTCATCATGCGCATCGACGGCTCTCCCCATGGCAGCGGTTGTCGGTGTTCAGTCTGAAGCGAGGGGCATGATACGTCATTGTGGCGGGGATGGCTCCCACTCGTTTGATGAGCCATGCAAGAACGTATCGACGTGTACTGATGACTCTCGTGGTCGCGACCGTGGTCCTGGTGCGCGGGAAAGTACTGTTGGTGCAGGAAAATCTCCCAGGCGAGCCGTGGTATCTGCCGGCCGGCCGTGTCGAGCCCGGTGAGCAATTGCTGGCAGCGGCGCGGCGTGAATGCCGCGAAGAGGCGGGGCTGCACATCGAGCCCACCAATCTGCTCGCGATCGAGCAGCGCTGGCGTGGGACCAAACCGTGGACGCGCTTCGTGTTTCGCGGCGAACTGGTCGGCGATGGCACGCCGAAGTCGGTGGCCGACGAGCACACGCAGGCCGCCGCCTGGTGGCCGGTCGAACAGTTGCACGAGCTGAACCTGAGAGGCGAGGACGTGCTGAATCTCGTGGCGCTCGATGCCACGGAGGGCGCGTCGACCCGCCTCCTGAAAGCGACTTGAACGCATGGCTCACAGCGAAGATCAGATGGCGCTCGTCGAGGCGTGGTGCAGTCACCGGCCGGGACTGGTGCGATTTCTCGCGCGCCGCCTGCGCTGTGAAGCCACCGCGAAGGACATCGCACAGGAAATCTGGCTGCGCCTGCAACGGGTCAATCGACCGGCGCTCCACCAGAATCCACGCGCCTTGCTGTTCCAGATCGCGGCCAATCTCGCCACCGATCACTATCGCGTGCAGCAGCGGCGGCTGGAGCTGGACGCCGAGATCGGCGAGCTGCTGAGCGATGAGCGGGATGAGGCGTCGCCCGAACATCTGCTGATGGCCGCGCAGGAGTTGGCGCAACTGGAACAGGCCGTTGACCGGTTGCCGGAGCGCAGCCGGGAAGTGTTCCGCATGAATCGTTTCGAAGGCCATAGTCAAAAAGAGATCGCCGAACGATTGGGCATCTCGGTGACGGCGGTGGAGAAACATCTCCGGAAAGCTTTCGCACGACTGGCCTCCTTGCGGACGCAGCTCGAATGAGCGGGCTGGAGCAAGCCAACCCGTCGGTGGACTCGGTGGCCCGGGAGTGGGTACTCAAGCTTGCGTCCGGGCATGCCACCGCCGAAGACACGGCCGGCGTCCGCGCCTGGCTCGCCGAGAGCCCGACGCATCGAAGTGCTTTCAAACGAGCGAAGGCGGTCTGGCACGACGCGCGCAATGTCGAGCACAAGTTCCAGACGAAGCCCGCATCGCGTCGATACAAGGCGCCGCTGCTGGCGGCGGCAGCGCTCGCAGGCATTCTGCTCGTTCCCATCCTCGGACATCTGTGGGTCGTCGGTCACGCCGACTATCATTCACCGCTCGGGCAGGTGAACGAGGTCGCATTGCCCGACGGCTCGACGGTGTGGCTCGACACGGGCGCCGCCATCGACATCTCTTTCACGGACCAGCGGCGCGACGTGTCGTTGTTGAAAGGGCGCGCATTCTTCGCGGTCGCACCGGACAGCAGCAAGCCCTTCCGCGTCGAAGCGCTCGGTGGATCGGCGACCGCAGTCGGCACGGCGTATTCAGTGGCGCTCGAACGAAGCGGGGTCAGCGTCGCTGTCGAAGAGGGCCACGTGCGCATCGCCAAAGGCGCATCGGAAGTCACGCTCGCGGCCGGCATGCAGGGCAGCTGGTCGGAGGAAGGGCAGCTGTCGGCACAAACCGGTGAGGACGAGACCACCGACAGCTGGCGCCATGGCAGACTCATCGTCAACGACCGGCCGCTGGCCGAGCTCATCGATCAGCTCGACCGCTATCATCGCGGTGTCATCCTCCTGCGAGATCGTGGCGAGGTGCATGTCAGCGGTCAGTTCGACCTCCGGCGCACCGATCAGGCATTGCAGGCGCTGGCGTTGAGCCAGGGCCTGCATGTTTCCAATTGGACACCGTGGCTCACCGTGCTGTCTCGTTGAGAGAAATCCGCGGGCGCGGGTTAGGTTCGCGCTCCGTCCGCTCGTAATACCTGCAGAGGGATGCAGCGTGCATCCGGCAGCGACACGAGCAGACGGGGAGTTCCATGTCCAGGTATCGATTTTCGCCGCGATCGGCGGCACTCGCCACCGCGGTGGCGATTACGCTCGCCACGTGCAACGTTCAGGCGCAACAGAACCGCACCGAGCAAACATCGCGAGCTCAGTTGTCGTTCGACATTCCCGCTCAACCGCTGGCGCGGGCCTTGAGCAAATTTGGCGAAACCACCGGCTTCCAATTGGTTTACGAAGCTCGGCTCGCCGACAACAAGCAGTCGCGGGCGCTGGTCGGTACGTTTGAACCTCGTCAGGCGTTGCTGGAGATGCTCGTCGATACAGGGCTCGTGGCCCGCTTCACGGATGCGCGCACGGCCGTCATTCAAGCGGCGGGCAGTCAGAGAACGCTCGGGCCGGTGCGCGTCGAAGGAGCGCAGACGCAGGAGGGACCGCCGCGCATTGGCGAAGGCATCTCGACGCTGGGCGGCGTGCGAGGTCATCAGGAAGATGAAACCGTCGGCTACCGGCCCAATGTTTCCACGGTCGGCTCGGGCCGTCCCATTCCCATCGAAGACAACGCGCGCGCCGTGTCGGTGCTGACCCGCGAGCAGATGGAAGATCAGGGCGTGAACGATCTGGGCGAGGCGCTGAATCGCTTGCCCGGTGTCGCGGTCTCCGGCGGCATTTATGCACGCGGTCAACAGATCCAGAGCTTTCAGGTGGATGGCGGCACGCCGCAGAACATCAATGATTTTCTCAAGGCTTCAGGCTCGTCCGGGCCGGAGATGGGCAATACCATCAACATGGCCGCCTACGAACGTGTCGAGCTGGTACGCGGCGTGAACGCGGCCTATGTGGGCAACAACTCCCTCGGCGGCACGCTCAATCTGATTCGCAAGCGGCCCACGGCGGAATCGTCGGACTCGCTCACGCTGACCGCAGGCAGCTGGAATCGTTGGCAGGGCATGTACGACGTCACAGTGGCGAACATCGCCGATTCGAACATCGCGTTCCGCGGCGTGCTCGATCTGCAGACCAGCAAAGCCTTCTACGACAAGTTCCAGCGCGAGAACGGCACGGCTTACGGCATTTTCGACGTTCCCTTGTCGGCCAGCTCGCGGGCCGAGTTTGGCATGAGCTACAGCAACTCGAAGACCGACAGCCCCTACCTCGGCGTGTATCGATATGCGGATGGTCCGTTGCTCGAGGTTCCTCGCAGCACCAACTTCGGGCCGAAGTGGGGCTACTCGGACTACGAAGAGACCGAAGTGTTCTCGCGCATCAAGACCGATTTCTCGGCGGACTGGACGCTCAACGTGGGCGTCAGTCGCACCGTGGTGGACAAGTCCGTGTCAGTCATCGACGCCATCGCCAACAACACCTGGCTGAGTAACGGCCAGACCACCGGCAACCCGACGGTCTACAGCGATCCCATGGCCTACGACGATGAGATCGAGCTGTTGAGCGGCGACATCCGCGTCGCCGGTAAATTCCAGACCTGGGGCCTGACCCACAACCTGTTCGCGCAGGCCGGCTACTACGACTCCGACTCCTCGCACCTCAGCTCCGGCTGGGCGAACAGCTACGGTGGCACGCCGGTGCCGTCGCTGGACGCGCTGTTCGTCGACGATTTCACGCTGGTGAAATCGGCTCGAGTCCTGGACCGCACTTCCGAGCGTCGGGTGCAGGGCTCGATCGAGGATCTGATCAGCTGGCGCGACAAGATCGACCTGCGCGTGGCGCTGGGCTATATGAACTCGGATTCGTATCGCTTCATCCATGGCTCGCGCTGGGTGAATTACTTCCCCGACGGCGGCGACTATGTGTCCCCGACCCGCGCCGAGAAGTATCAGACCAGGCCGGATGCAACTCCGACGTATGCCATGGTGTTCAAGCCGTGGCGCGGCTGGAGCATCGCGCCCAGCTATGCCGAAGGGACCACGGATCAATCTTTCTACTACGGCCTGAACGGCGAGCGCCTGGGGCCGGCCACGTATCAGAACAAGGAATTGATGGTTCGCTATACCACGCCGCAATGGATGGCCAGCGCCAATTACTACACCGCGGACAATACCAATGTCGGCAAGTGGATGCCGGGAGTGACGACCTGCGGTCCGACCGGCATGGGGCAGTGTTATTACGAGAGCGGTTCCGACGTGGAATCCAGCGGCTACGAGTTCGAGCTGTCCGGACTGCTGTTCGATCAGCTGAATGTTTCGCTGAGCTACACCTTCGGCGAGAGCACGAGCACGTCGACCGACGAGCCGGTGTTTTCCCAATCGCCCGAAGAGACCGGCAAGCTGGCCATCGCCTGGACGCCGCCGGCGTGGCCGGCAGTGCGGCTCACCGCCGCCTACTCGTATCGCAGCGACGTCTATCTCGCCGGATACCTGCCGGTCCTCGACAACAACGGCGTGCAACAGGGCTGGCAGCAGTACGACTTCGTGACCAAGGGTTATCATCTGTTCGATCTGGGCGTGCGATATGCATATTCGCCGTCGCTGGAGTTCGCGCTGCTGGCGGAGAACATCACGGATGAGTCCTATCTGATCATTGCGGACCCGAGGATCGGTTTGTACGGCAATCCGCGTAATGTTTCTTTGCAGTTCAAGTGGCTGGATCCGACGATGCGTCGTGGCGGCGGCCGCGCGTCGATGAACGGGCATTTCCCGTTCGGCGATCCGAGCCGCTGGTACACGGCGCTGGACTTCGGTTATCGCGACGGCTCGAGGATCGAGGCCCGCTCACCGAAGCCGGCGAAGTGGGATTGGCAGCTGGGCGAGAACTTCGCCACGTTCTGGCGCGTCGGTCGTCACGTGCAGGATCGCTGGCGCATCGAAGTGGAGGGCGGCTATCGCGCCATCGACATCGATGGCATCCATACAGCCGGTACGAACGAGGTCACGATTTGCGCGAATGCCTGGGATGCGCCGGCGTTTCCTGCTTGCAAGCCGCAAGGCGGCCGGTTCGACACTTTCAGCTTCATGGCGAACGGCTTGTATCAACCCTGGAACGACCGACGCTTCATGCCGTTCCTCGGTGCCGGCGTCGGCGTCGCGGTGGCGCAGGTGGAGATGGGCGGACGCTTGCCGGTGCACGATGCCGCTGGCAATGAAGTAACTGCAGGAACGGATACGCACATCGTGCGACCCGCGCTGCAAGCCATCGCCGGTGTGTCCTTGCGCCTGGCCGATCGTTTGAGCGCCGATTTGAGCTATCGCTACTTCTATGTGCCGGACGCGAGCTGGTCGATGGCCAGCGACTCCGCGGGCGACACAGGACCGATCGAGTATGGTCTGAAGCGCTTCGAAGCCGACTTGAAGGATCGATCGCTCACCCTGGCCTTGCGCTGGAACTTCGATGCCGGCGCCCGCTGAGCGCTTGCGGACCCGGCCGTCCTGGCTCGTTCCTGTGGGAGCGAGCCGGGAGCGGTGTGATGTCAGAAGGCCGAAACGCGAGCGAGGCATTCCGCGAGAATGAATCTGGTCTGATCAGATTCATCGCGGCCCGTGTCGGCTGTCGCGCCACCGCCGAGGACCTCGGGCAGGAGATTTATGTCCGGCTGGAGCGGGTGAGTTGGGCGCAGGTGGTCAATCCCCGGGCGTTCCTGTTCCGGATCGCCGCCAATCTCATCACCAATCACAAAGAGCAGGCGCGCCGCCACGCCGAGCTGAATGAAGAGGCCATGGAGCTGCTGTGGGGCAGCTTCGATTCGGCCACGCCCGAGCGTCATGCGCTGGCGGAAGAAGAATTGACTCAGGTCTGGTCGGCGATGGAAGAACTGCCGGAGCGCACGCGGCAGGTCCTGGCGTGGAGCCGCTTCGAGGGGCTGAGCAACACGCAGATCGCCGTGCGCCTCGGGATCTCCAGCCAGGCGGTGGACAAACACCTGCGCAAGGCGATCGACCATCTGCTGTGCGCGAGCCGGGGCGAAAAAAATCCGCGCTGACGGTTGGAATCCGGTTGGGTTGGCTGTCATGACTGTGACATGAGTAATCCCCCGAGCGGCAAAACCTCTGCGGAGCCCAGGAGCGCCAGCGACTGGGTCGCCGTGCTCGCTTCGAAGCGGGCCAGCGCCGAGGACTTGCGTGCGCTGAAAGCCTGGCTGGCGGCGGATGCCGCGAATCGGCGTGAGTTCGATGAGGCGCGTCGACTGTGGTCGGGCATCGCGCCGCTCGAAGCGCCGTTGATTCAATCGTTGCCCCGTCGTCGACCCATCGCGATCACGGCGGGTCTGGCGGCCGCGGCGTGTCTGGTGATTGCCGTATTCATCGGCGCATTCAACCCTCACGATCTCGTTTCGCCGGTCGGCGAAGTGCACGAAGTACCGCTCGCCGACGGCAGTCGGCTCTGGCTGGACAGCGGCGCGGCCGTCGATTTCGAGCAGCACGACGGGCGCCGCACGCTGCGGGTTGCGAGAGGGCGGGTTCACATCGTCGTCGCCGAGAACGAAGCGCCATTCGTCGTCGAAGCGCGCGATGCGGTGATTCGCGACATCGGCACGGCGTTCTCGGTGGATGTCAGCGACGACGAACTGAAGGTCGCCGTCAGCGAAGGATTGGTCGAAGTCAGCGCAGGAAACGATTTGACCACGCTCGGCGCGGGCCGTGCGGCCCGGTTTGACGGCGACGATCCGGACACCGCCTACGATTTCGATGTGACTTTCGAAGCGGCCTGGCGCGAGGGGCGCGTCATGTTCAAGGAAGTGCCGCTGCTGAGCGTGGTGCGCGAACTGGGGCGCTATCGAACCGGCAAGATTCTGGTGCTGGACGACACGGCCGGCAATCGAACCGTGAGCGGCAGCGTCGCGATCGCCGACATCGAGGGCGGTCTCGACTCGCTGGCCAATGCCGCCGGCGTGCGTTTGCTCAGGCTGCCCGGCGTGGTTATCGTGCACGGTGCGAGCTGACCGCAATCTCTCTTTCATCGATTCGAAGTTGGAATAGCACTGCCTCGACTGTCCTTGTGGCACGCGATGACTGATTCATCGCACGCAAGCCGCAGGACGGTTCCGCGGCGTCGTATTCCGGAGGCTGGATGAAGGCGGTCAGAACGGGTTTGTCGAAGCTCGCGCTTGCGATTGCAACGACATTGTCGGTATGCGCGGTAGCTCAACAGGTACAGGCGCAGGAGACGGCGAGGGCGCAACGCTTTCGTTTCGATCTCAAGGCCGGGTCGCTCAGCGAGACCCTCGCGCGCTTCTCCGAGATCTCCGGCATTCAGCTGGTGTACTCGAGCGAGCTGGTCAAAGGCATGCAGAGCGGCGGGCTCTCCGGTGAATATTCCGGCTCGGATGCGTTGACGAGTTTGTTGACGGGCACCGGCCTGGTCGCGCGCTTCAGCTCGCCGACGACTGCCTCGGTGGTCCGCGCACCCAACGCTCAAACGCGCGAGTTGGGGCCGGTTCGCGTCGAGGGCGCGGATCAAGTGAAGCCCGTGCGCGGCGAAGGTGTTGCGCAGTTGGGCGGCATTCGCGGTGGACAGAATCAAGAGGAGCGGGGACTGCGAGCCGTCGTGGCGGGAGTAGGTACGGGGGCGCCCACCCCGATCGAAGATATTCCGCGTTCGGTGTCCGTGCTGACCCAGGCGCAGCTCGAAGCGCAGGACATCCAGGACTTCGACGAAGCGATACGACGCATGCCGGGCCTGTCCATGATCGAGCGTCTGCCCAGCTCGGGGGGCGAAGCCTCCGGTGTCGGCGGCGCGATCTACTCGCGCGGCTTCGCTGTATCGACAGTTCAGATCGACGGCGGCGCGCCACGTTATCTCGATATCATCAACAACGGTCTGCTCGATCTCAACGGTTACGAGCGCGTCGAGCTGGTGCGTGGTGCGAACGGCGTGTTTGCCGGCGTCAATTCGCCGGGCGGTACCATCAATCTGGTGCGCAAGCGTCCGGGTGGCGCGCCTTCCTTGGATGTGAATCTCACGGCCGGCACGGACCAGCGGTATCAAGCACAGGTCGATTGGTCGACGCCGAGCGTGCTGGGTACGCCGGTGGCGTTTCTCACCAGCGTGTCCCACGAGGATCAGCAGTATCCGTGGGGCAACGATCATCTCAAGCGCACCTCGCTCTACGGCATCTTCGATATTCCGTTCGGCGATCGCGCCCGTCTGGAGCTGGGCGCGCGGTATCTGAAGATCGACGAGGACGGCCTCTATCAGGGCTCGTATCGCAGCTTCGAGGGCGCCAATCTGCACACGCCGTTCGGGTTCAACTACACCCCCGAGTGGGCCTTCCTCGATACCAAGACCACGGAGTTGTTCAGCCACTTCTACGTGCGGCTGCTGGACAACTGGAATTTCGACATCGGCCTGAACTATTCGAATCAGGACAAGCGCAGCCTGGACACGGCGGTCAACGGCACGGTGAATATCATGTCGAACACCGACGAGGCCTTTCGAGTTTGTTATCAAGGCGTGTGCCGGCCGGTTCCGACGACCATCCTGGCGCGCGAGAATTTCTACACCGGGGACAATCTGAGCACCGACTTCCGGGTCACCGGCAAGTTCGATACCTGGGCTCTGACCCACAACGTTTATGTCGCCGGCGACTTCAACCAGGCGAGCGGCGCCGACGCCGAGCTGGACCGGTACGATCCCAACTGGCCGGCGGTGTATTCGCTGGCGGATTTCATGAACGTCCGTTATTTGCCCAAGCCGGCGTACTACTTCGGCGGCACCTTCTCCTTCGACGACGACTATCGAAACACGACCTCGCAGTGGGGCCTGGCGGTCTCCGATACGATTTCGTGGCACGACCGCGCCTCAGTGACGCTGTCCGCGCGTCGGCAGGGCTACCAGACCTCCGGTGCCCGAGTGGTGCGCCGGCGCGCCGACGGCGAGCCGTTCCAGATCCAGAACGACGAGATCAATGACGGCCTCGGCGATCGCGCGCCCGAATGGCGGCCGAGCTACGCCGCGGCCTTCAAGCCGTTACGGGATGTGACGATGTACGGCAGCTACAGCGAAGGCTCGGACCCGCCGCGAGAGGTTTACGCGCCCGGCAACGAACGACTGCCCGCCACGACTTACAAGAACCTGGAATACGGCGTGAAGTACGGTGTCGCCGACTGGTTGCTGACGGCGTCGAATTATCGGCTCCAGCAGGATCATGTCGCGCAGGCGATTCCGGGAACGCGCGGGCAGTGCGGCCCTTTGCCCACTTCGTCTTGTTATTACAGTGGCGGCATCAGTGTCGAGAGCACCGGCTATGAGCTCGAAGCGACCGGTCGCCTGTTCGGGCAGCTCGATGTGGCGTTGAGCTATACGGACAATCGCACCGTGAACAAGCCCAGCGATGTGATCCTCGACACTCGCTCTCCGGAAAAGCTGGGCAAGCTGTTCATGAATTGGGATGTGCCCTGGCTGCCATCGCTGTCGGTGAACGTCGGTGCGATCTATACGGGGCGCATATTCGAGCAGGGCACGCACACGGAATACGATCCAGTCACCTACGAGCTGGTCTTTGAAGAACCCTTCGCGTACGAGGAGGACGCCACGATGATCTGGGACGTGGGTGCCAGCTACAACGTGAGCGACAACGTCAAGGTGTCGCTGCTGATCGAGAACGTCGCGGATACCGAGTACTACTCGACCGTCAGCAGCGTCGTGAATCACATCGGCAATCCCCGCACGGCGCTATTGAAAGTGACCTGGCGCGACGGCGGTGATCGCAGCGGTTACACGCCGAGCCCGACCACGGGGCTGGCACCATTCGGCGATCCGGGGGACTGGTACGGCGCGCTCGATTTCGGTCAACAGCAGCCCGAGGACTGGAAGGCGGAATCGACCGGCGCGGGCGTGTCGGGGCAGCCGGTGAAATGGAAGTTCGAGACGACGCAGGCGGAGGCATTCGCCGCGCGCCTGGGCTATCGCTTGAACGATCACTGGCGCACCGAAGGCGAGGTCGGCTTTCGTCAACATGGCTTCGGCAGGATCGGTGGCAATCAGACCGTGCCCTACGGTCTGTGCAGCCTGAGCCATGCGCCGGAATTCATCGGCACGCCGCAGGATCGCTTCACCAATTGTTATGAACCGCAGGGCGAAGGCTCGTACTGGAGCTTCATGGCCAATGCGATTCGCGACTTCGGTGCCGCGAGCAATCGCTTCCGGCCGTATGTGGGGCTCGGCATCGGCGCCACGCGTGCCGAGGTGGGTTTCAGGGGGCGTTTAGATGGCTATACCGACGAGGTCTATCGCAACTGGTATCAGACCACCTATGGCAGTGCACTGCCGAACTGGGCGCCGGTCGCGCCCGGCGAGCATGCGGTAGGCGGCGGGGCGAACTGGGGCTTCACCTATCAGCTGCAGCTTGGCATGAGCTGGCGCGTCACCGATCGGGCGACCATCGATGCGAGCTACAAATACATTCGCGACCAGCTGGATGTGAAGGCCGCGAACCTGACGGACTACTATCCCCGCGAGCTTTCGAACGACCCGCCTTACAACATTCCCGAGTCGAATCGCCTCGTCGGCGCCGGCCTACCGCAGCTCGGCAGTTTCAAGGGTGACCTGAACAGCCACGCGTTCTCGGTGGGATTGCGCTGGGCGTTCGGCGCTCCACGCTAAGCACGTTTCATCCTTTCGGCGGGTAGCTGAGGGTTACCCGCTGCGAGGAGGATCGAATTGCGCGTGAGGGGGCGGTGAACCAACGCACAAAGATGCGGACTCCCGCCCCCTCAGTCGTTTTGCATGACAGGGGTTCAGCAGTTTTTGCGGAGGGGTCAGAGTTGAGATTCCATCGACAGATGCGCGCCGTCGCGCGGCCTGTGGCGGCCGGCGTACTGGCAACGGTTCTTGCGCTTGCATTCAGTCAAGCTGCCATGGCCGCCGAGGCCAGCGTTTCGTTCAACGCCTTGCCGCATGGCCTGTCCCCCTGGTCGATGTATCGACAGGCCGACGGCATCGTCAAATCCGTCATCCTGATCCTGCTGATCGCCTCGTTCGTCACCTGGACCATCTGGGTCGCCAAGACCCTCGAGCTGCGCAAGCTGCGCAAGACCCTGCGGCAGTCGCTGGTGGATCTGAACGGTTCGCCGAACCTGCCGGCCGATGGCGAGACCCGCGATCCGATCGTGGGCGTGATGGTGACCGCCGCTCACAAGGAGCTGGCGCTGGTGAGCGGCCCGCAGCTCGCGACTTCGAGCGTGACCGAGCGCGTCGCGGCTCGACTCGAGCGTATCGAAGCGGCGGCGGGCGCCAAGGTCAGTAATGGCACCGGCATTCTCGCCACCATCGGTTCGATCGCGCCGTTCGTCGGTCTGTTCGGCACGGTGTGGGGCATCATGAACAGCTTCATCGGCATTTCCGAGGCGAAGACGACCAGCCTGGTGGTGGTCGCGCCCGGTATCGCCGAAGCGTTGCTGGCCACGGCGATCGGCCTGGTCGCGGCGATTCCGGCGGTGTTGTTCTTCAACGTTTTCGCCAAGACGATCACGGCGTATCGCGCGCTGCTGGTCGACGCGGCAACTTATATAAGCTGTGCCGTCAGCCGTGAAGTGGATCGCCGCGCGAACGCCCAGGAAGGCGAGCCGAGGCGTCATGTGGCCGCGGTGAGATAACGCCATGGCCTTCAAACTGACGAAGGGCAATGGCGAGCTGTCGGTCAATCACGAGATCAACGTCACGCCCTTCATCGACGTGATGCTGGTGCTGTTGATCATCTTCATGGTGGCCGCGCCGCTGGCCACCGTCGATGTGCCGTTGGATCTGCCGGTGTCGACGGCGCAGCCGCAGCCGAAGCAGGATGAGCCGGTGTATCTGAGCGTGCAGGCGGACCTGTCGCTCAGCGTGAACGAGAAGCCGATCGCGCGGCCGTCGCTCGGTCTGGAACTGAAAGCGATCACCGGTGGCAGCGCCGAGCGCCGCATCTTTCTGCGGGCCGACCGCACCGTGCCTTATGGTGAGCTGATGAACGTCATGAACGGCTTGCGCGAGGCGGGCTTCACCAAGGTCGCGCTGGTGGGCATGCAAGGTCAGGCGGGAACCGCGCCATGATGCTGGAATTCGATCGACGCAAGGATTTCAACCGCTGGAGCGGCAGCGTGCTGCTGGTCGGCGCCGGTCACGTGGCGATCGTGGCGGGCTTCATGCTCGAGCTCAACTTCGCCCAGGCGCAGCCCGATCAGGCTGCGATGGTGGTCGAGCTCGCGCCCGAGCCGGCGGCACCGCCGATCCCGCCGACCGAGATTCCGCCCGGGCCGCCACAGGTCGAAGCGCGGCCGCAGCCCAAGCCCGAACCGTTGCGTGAAGAACCGAAGTTCGAGCAGCCGCCGGAAGTAAAGACCGAGGTGCCACCGGAATTCGCCGTCGCCAAGGAAGAACCCAAGGACGAGGAGGAAGTCAGCGAGGCGGATCCCGCCGAGATGACCGCGTCGTTACCGACCTTCACCTCCCCGACCAAGGACAATCCGGCCGCGCCGACCGAAGGCGCGACCGATGCGGTGGCCCAGAATGCCGAACGCACCTGGGAGAGCACCTTGCTCGCGCACCTGGAACGTAACAAACGTTATCCGGGCCAGGCGCAGCGGCGCCGTCAGGAGGATGTGATTTATGTGAGATTCGCCATGGACCGCGTCGGCAAGGTCCTGGAGTTCGCGATCGAACGCAGCCGTGGTTACGCGCTGCTCGATCAGGAAGTGTCGGCGTTGATCGAACGTTCGTCACCGTTGCCGCCGCCGCCCGCTGAAGTCGAGGGCGAGCGGCTCGAACTGGTCGTTCCCGTAGAGTTCTTCCTGCGCAAAGTGGCGCACAACTGATCGCTGTTGCTCTTGACGTCGCCGAGCGGAATCGGCGACGTTCCATTTGCACCAGCACCGGCCAACGGACCTGGCTCCACGCACCACCTTGGTGGTTCGGTCACGGTCATAAAACGTTCAGCCGCAGGGGGACCCGCACAACATCCGCCAAAAAATCCCCGAAGGAAGCGTCGATCCCGACCAAAGTAGGGATCTGCTGTGATTCGACGTTGTAGCGGCACCGCTGTTGCAGCGCTCACACAGTTGTAATGTTCCGCGTGCAAACTGGCTTGTCGAGATTGGTGGGAGCATCAGTGATGACGGCGTTGAGCCATGGCGAGCTGATGGATGTATTCATCGGACTACGCGCCCAGATCGAGCGGATTCTGGCCAGCCGTGTCGGCTGTCCGCAGACCGCGGCCGATCTGGCACAGGACATGTATTTCCGCGTGCAGCGGGTGGCCGCGGAGTTGCCGAACGAAGAAGAGGCACGGCGTTACCTGTTGCGTATGGCGACCAATGCCGCCACCGATCACTTCCGGGTGGAGGGTCGGCGCGCCGAGATCCTGTCGGGGCTGGCGATGTTGTTCGAAGGGGTGGAGAGCGATCCGGCGCAAAGCGTGATCAATGGTGACCAGATGCGCGTCATCGAGTCGGCTTTGACCGAGCTGCCGCCGAAATGCCGGGAAGTGCTGTTCTTGAGCCGTGTCGAGGGAATGACTCACGCCGAGATCGCCACCAGGCTCGGCGTGTCGGTCAGTCTGGTGGAAAAATACATGGTACGGGCGCTCTTGCACTGCCGGACCCGGTTGCTGCAACAGACCCACTAACGCGCTAATATCGCTCCACTTTCATTGCGGTGGGGGAGCGTGTCGCTCGTTTCAGGAGCATGCCCTCCAATCACAAGGACGACGAGTTCGACGATCTACCGGAGCCCGCGGTTTCGCCCCTGGAAGAAGAGGCGATTCGCTGGCTGGTACGTCTCACTTCCGGTGAGGCGAATGCTGCCGAAAGAGCACAGTTCGAACGCTGGTCGAATCAAAGCCCCGAGCATCGGGCAGCATTGCGTAATGCGCGCCAGCTCTGGGCGTCGCTCGAAGGCGTGCTGGTCGAGCCTCAGGAAGAAGCCCCGCCCGCTGCTCCCGTTGCCAAGAAGGCGGTCGAAGCGCCGTCGCGCCGCTCCAGCATGTTTCGCTATTTCGCCCTGGCGGCATCGCTGCTGCTGGGCGCGGGTGTCGCTTACCAATCGCTGCACGACTGGCGTCACGACTACGTCACCGCGACCGGCCGGCAGGAGCAGATCAAGCTGGCGGACAACTCGACCGTCACGCTCAACACCGACACGGCCATCGACGTACAGTACAGCGCGCTCGAGCGTCGCGTCGTGCTGGCGCGTGGCGAAGCCTTCTTCGACGTTGCTCACAATCCCGACCTGCCTTTCATCGTCAGAGCGGGCGAGGGCGAGGTGCGCGTGCTCGGCACTGCGTTCTCGGTGCGCAAGGACGGCGATCAATTGCTCGTCACGGTCGAGCGCGGCCGTGTCGAAGTTCGCGCGGGCGTCGATTTCGTCGTGCTGACGCCCAATCAGCAGGTGCGCTTCAACGGCGCGGTGCTGCGCGAAGCGCAAGCCATCGACTCGCACTCGCAACTGGCCTGGCGTCGCGGCCGGCTCATCATCGAAGACCAGCCGTTGTCGCAAGTCATCAGCGAGCTCGACCGGTATCACCCGGGCATGTTCGTCGTCACCAACGACGCCGTCGGTTCGCGTCGCGTGAACGCGGTGATCGATCTGGCTCACATCGACGACTGGCTGGCGGCGCTGACCGATTCGCAGCCCATCGAGCTGCATCGCTACGGGTTCGTCACCGTCATTCGCTGAGCGCCCGCCGGGCGCTTTGCGGCTGCTTGCGGCGCCGGTTCTGATTCCTGCTTTCGATGGATACAGTCAGCGGCGTGTATCTCTAAACTGGTTGGATGATCCATGCGCTGCTGACATTGGTCGGCCACGTCTGTCTGCTGCTCTGGAGCCTGCAAATGCTCCAGCGCAGTGTCGATCGGTCCTGGGGTGCGCAGATCCGTCGCCTCATGAATCGTGGCAACGATCGGGCGCTGCGCAGTTTCGCGGTGGGCGCGGCAGCCACGACGGTTCTTCAAAGCAGCACGACCGCCATCCTGGCGCTGGCGTCGTGGACCTCGCAGGGCCTGATCCCGCTCGGTGTCGGCATCGCGGCGGCGCTCGGTGCCAATGTCGGCACGACGTTCATCGCGCAATCGTTCTCTTTCCTGTCCATCGAGATCGCACCGCTGTTCGCGCTGGCCGGCTTCGTGATCTTCCGCCAAGGGAAGCTTGCCTCGACCCGTGATCTCGGGCGCGTGCTCATCGCGCTCGGCATCGGCTTGTTCTCGGTCCATGGATTGTCGGCGGCGCTGGCGCCGATGTCGCAGTCGCCCACGTTTCAGCTGGTCATGCATTCCATGAGCAGCGAGCCGGCGGCCGCGTTGCTGGCGAGTGCTGCGTTTGCCTGGCTGTCTCATTCGAGCATCGCAGCCATTCTGCTGATCGTGTCGCTGGCGCAGGTGGATGAGCTGTCGAGTCAGGCGGCGCTCGCGATGGTGCTCGGTGCGAACCTGGGCACGGCGCTCAATCCGCTGCTGTACAGCCGGTCCGCTCAGATCGACGCCTTGCGACTCGCGTCCGCAAATATCCTGACGCGGCTCATCGGTTGCGCGCTGGCCTGGCCGGCACTGATGTTCTCCGATCTATGGATCGACTCGCTCGGCGGCAGCACGCAGCGGGTCGTATTCAACTTCCATACGATCTTCAATCTGGCCGTGGCGCTGCTGTTCCTGCCGGTGGTGCCCGTCATCGCGCGTCAGCTCACGAGGATGTTTCCGGAGCGGGTGCGTGCCGACGATCCGACGTTGCCGAGATATTTGCACGGTCGCGATGCGGAGCCTGCGACCGTGGCGTTGACCAAGGCGGAGCGCGAGGCGCTGCGCATGGCCGATATCGTCGTGGAGATGCTGGATCGTTCGCGCGGTATCTTTGCCAGCAACGACCGCGATCGAATCACCGATGTGCGAGCCCTGGACGACACGCTGGACTCGCTGCACGAGAGCATCCAGCGCTATCTCGCCGGCGTCGGCGGCCAGCCTTTGTCACAACGCGAACGCCTGCGAGCGCAGACCATCCTCACCTTTGCTGTGAATCTGGAGCACATCGGCGACGTGCTCGGTCAACTGCTGATGAAGCGGGCCAGCAAACGTATCAAGCGCCAGGTGAGCCTGTCGGAAGACGAGCTGTCGGTGATCGAGCAGCTCTACGATTCGTTGCGGGAGCATTTGCAGCTGTCCATCGTCGTGTTCATGTACACGGACGTGAAGGCCGCCCGGCAGTTGCTCAAGGACAGTGAGAATTTCAGACAGATCGAACGTCAGGTCGCGCGCCGGCACTTCGACGCCATTTGTTCGGGGCGAGGCGAGGGCGTGTCGGCTGCCGGGTTGTATCTGGATGCCGTGCGCGATCTGTGCTGGGCGAACAGTCGATTGGTCGCCACCGCGGATCTGGCGGTGAAGTATCGGGCGGCTGTTTCCTAGCGCGACATTGCGGATCGCGCGAGTCCTGCTCGTTCTGCATTCCAAACGAGTCGAGCGACCTGACCGTTCCTGCGAGAGTTGTCGGTGTTCATCGGTGTTCATCGACAATCCTGGAGCGCGCCGTGGGTGTGCGGCGCGCTCCTTCTTTACCCGCTACAATTGCGGTCTTTGGCACAGCCGCTCGTTACGCTCCAATGAAAACCCTCACGGTCGCATTGACGGCGACGTCCATTGCCCTGGCGGGAACGTCCGTTTATCTGTGGCGCCAGCTCGAAGGCGAGCGCCAGAGGGTCGCGCTCGCGGAAGCGGCGCTGGAGACGGCCCGGACGGCAGTGCCGGTCGTTCCGGCGCACGAGCCCATCGAAGACACCTCGACCGAAACTGCTGGCCCCAACGCGCTCGCAACCGTGCTGCCCGGGGCGCGAGTCACCGAGTCCGGGGCGCAGGAATTTCCAACCGAGGCGCCCGAGGCCCGGGGCATGCGTCGCGAGCGCATGAATCCCTACGCCACGACTCAGGGCCGCGAAATGATGCGGTTGATGAACAAAGTAGGGAACAAGCGGGCCTACGCCGATCTGATCAAACAACTCGGCCTGAAGGACTCCGAGGCCGAAGCGCTGCTCAACGCGCTGGCCGACCAGCAGGAGCGTGAGTTCGAAGCAATCCGGCAGGCGCGCAGCTCGGGTCAGGGCCGCATGGATCGCGAGGCGATGGAGTCGGTCCAGCGCGACGCGCAGACGCAGACGCAGGCACAGGTCGCGTCGGTGCTCGGTGCGAACACCGCGCAGAAGCTGAGCGACTATCAGGCCACGTTGGGCGAGCGCATGCAGGTCCAGCAGCTGTCCGAGCAACTCGATGCGTTCGGACTGGCGCTGAGCGATCAGCAGGAAGAGCAGATGATCGCCGCGATGACCGAGGAAAAGGCGGCTTTCCCGCAGCCGAAGTGGAATTGGGACGATCCCAAGGCACGCGAGACCAACCTGGAGTGGCGCGAGCAATTCAATCGCCGCGTGCTGGCCCGGGCCACGTCCATCCTCAGCTCCGAACAACACCGGCAGATCAGCGAGATCCAGACCTGGCAGACCAGCTTGCAGCGTCAGGGCATGAATCGCCCGCAGCGGCCGCGCGGCATGCGTCCGGACAACCCGGGCTGATTCCTGCTTTGGGGGGAAGCGCACCGGCGGCGCAGCGCTTACGGTTGACGTTTCGGAAGAGAGAAAGTCAGTGACCCCACGCAATTCCCTGTCGCCCGAGCTGGCTCCCGAATCGAATGAAGCAGGCACGGCGCCCGCCGGAGCCGCCGGTGTGGTCGCCGACGACGTGATCATTCCCTACGAGAAGTTTCAGCTCGACAACGGCCTCACCGTCATCGTGCACGAGAATCGTCGCGCCCCGACGGTGACCGTTGCGGTGTGGTATCGCGTCGGCGCCAAGGAAGAGCCCGCCGGCAAGACCGGTTTCGCGCATCTATTCGAACATTTGATGTTCGGCGGCAGCAAGCATTTTCCCGGCTTGTACCTGAGCAACATGCTCGGCGCCGGTGCCACCCATCTCAACGGCACCACCAATCGCGACCGCACCAACTATTACCAGACCGTGCCGACCGAAGCGCTCGACTACGCGCTGTTCGCCGAATCGGATCGCATGGGACATTTCTACGAAACCATCAGTCAGCAGACGCTGGATGTTCAGCGTGGCGTGGTTCAGAACGAAAAGCGTCAGACCGAGGGTGGGCCGTACGGCCTGGTGCACGATTGCATCGTGCGCGGCACGTATCCTCTCGGCCATCCGTACGCACACACCACCATCGGCTCGATGGAAGACATCCAGTCGGCAACGCTGGATGACGTGAAGGCGTGGTTCAAGACTTACTACGGCCCGTCGAACGCGGTGCTGGTGCTGGCGGGTGACATCGATGCCGAGACGGCCAGGCACAAGGCCAACGAATATTTCGGCGCCATCCCGCCGGGACCGCCGCTGCTGAGATCCCGAGCTTGGATCGCCAAGATGACGGGCGTGAAGCGGGAGACACTCGAAGATCGCGTTTCGCAGGCGCGCGTGTATATGGTCTGGAACACGCCGCAGACCGGTGAGCTCGATGTGACGTTGCTGGATCTGGCGGCGCAGGTCCTGAGCAGCGGCACGTCCTCGCGGTTGCACCGACGTCTGGTTCATGAGCTGGGGCTCGTCTCCGGTATCAAAGCTGGCGTGTCGGCCAGCACGATCGCGGGACAGTTTTCCATCACCGCCACCGTGAAGGGCGGCGTGGCGCTGGAAGCCGTGGAGCAGGCGATCCGCGAGGAGCTGGAACGTTTCCTGATCGAAGGGCCGACAGCCGATGAACTGGAGCGCGTGCGCACGCAAGAGCTGTCGAACTTCATCCGCGGGCTGGACAGTGTTTCAAATATCGCCGCCATGCTGGCGAGCAATGAAGTGCGCGTACAGCGGCCGGATCTGTATCGGCTCGGTCTGCAGTGGGTGCGCGAGGCGACCTGCGAATCGATTCGAGACGCGGCGCAACGCTGGCTGTCCGATGGTTTGTATGTCCTGCAGGTCGTGCCGTTCCCGACGTTGCGCGCGACCGGCAAGGAAATCGATCGCTCCAGCATTCCCGCGATCGGCACGCGTGCCCGCGTCACGCTTCCCGAGCTTCAGCACGAGACGCTGTCGAACGGCATCCGGATCGTGCTGGCGGAGCGCCATGAATTGCCGCTGGTCAATATCGGTGTGATGTTGAAGGACGGCTTGGTCGACGATCCGGCCGATGCGCTGGGCTCGATGCGGTTGACGGCCGCACTCATGACGCAGGGCTCGGGCTTGCGCGATGCCTTCGAGTTCTCCGAGGCACGTCGTCGCATCGGTGCACAGATTTCGGTCAACACCAACTTCGAAGCCTCCGGGATCGGGATGTCGACCTTGAAGGGGCAGCTGGACCCTGCGCTGGAGTTGCTGGGCGATCTGATTCTGCGTCCGCACTTCGCCGAGAGTCACCTGGTCCGGGAACGGGAGCGAATCCTGGAGGTGATCGCGCAGGAAGCGGCCACGCCTGAATCGGCGGGCTCTCGCGTACAGCCAGGACTGCTGTTCGAGCGCGGCCATCCGTATCGCCGGCCGATGTCGGGTTTCGGAGTGGCATCGCATGTATCTCGACTCGATCGCGATTCGGTGCAGCGTTGCTACTCGCGCTGGTTCCGGACGGAAGGCGCGGTGCTGCTGGTCGTCGGTGACACGACGATGTCGGAGATCAAGCCCAAGCTGGAACGTTGTCTGGGGCAGTGGCGCTCGTCGGAGTGGCGTGCATCGCCGCCCGTGCCGGCAGCCGCTGCGCCGCTCGCATCGTCGCTGTATCTCATCGACAAGCCGGATACGCCGCAAGCCATCATCCGGGCCGCGACGGTGCTGCCGTTCATGGAAGACGACGTTTCCTTGCCGGTGAAGATTGCCCACATGGTGCTGGGCGGTGAGTTCGGCTCGCGTCTGAATATCAATCTGCGCGAGGACAAGAACTGGACTTACGGTGTGCGCTCCTCCTTCAGCGCGATGCTGGGACCGCGGCCGTTCCATGTGAGTGCGCCGGTGCAGATCGACAAGACTGCGCTGAGCGTGATGGAGATTCAACGCGAGCTGCGCGACATCGTTGGCGCACGACCGGTGAGTCAGGAAGAGTTCGCGCGCGTGGCACGTACCGAGATGCTGCGTTTCGGCACCGGCATCGGCAGCCTCGGCGGTTTGCAGAACGCCATCGAGTATCTGATTCGCAAGGAACGCACGCCGGAATACTGGAGCGCGTATCCGGAGCGTCTCGCGGCGCTGAACGTCGAGCGGGTGAATGCCACTCTGGCCTCGATGCTGACTCCCGAACGCATGGTGTGGATCGTCACCGGAGATCTGCAGAAGATCGAGCCACAGCTGCGGGACCTCGAATTCGGGTCTCGACACGTCATCTCCTCGGACGGCGAGGCGCTGTACTGACGTTGCGGCGCTCTGCTGCGCCGCTCGTTCACTGAGCGCGAATCGAATCGAACAGGAGATCACGATGATGGAGCGCAAGCACCTGAGTCTGGTGTGCGGCGTCGGCCTGCTATTGACGGGCCTGAGCGGCTGTGACGACACGCCGAACCCCACTTTCGAACAGGACATCAAGGACAAGTACGCCGCCGCCGCGGGCGACCCGTACCAGATCCTGCAGAATGTGCCTCGTCAATACCGCTATCTGCGCAACGACGTGAACATGCGTCCGGCGGCTGCGCAGGCCGATGCATCGGCCCTGCGTGGCGGTCTGAAGGCCATGCTGGCAAAGCTGGATCGCGAACCTGCGATAGCGGGTCTGGAAACTTCGGTCGCGGAATGCCGGCCGCTGTATGAAAAAGCCCAGGCGTTCGATGCAGCCCCGGCGACGCAGCCGGACGTCGATGGCGCCAGCGCCCTTTACAAACAATTGGCTGATTGCCGATCGCGCGCACTGCTCGTCGAAGAGAAGACCGACAACGAGGCGGCCGTGCGTGCACGCCTGTTGCGACGATTTGCTTCCGCCAGCATGGTTCTCGTAAGTGTGTCGCTGGTGGCACAGGGCGCCGAGCAGGAAGGCCTGGCGCTGTGGAGCGAGTCCGAGCTGCTGGCAGCCAAGGACAAGCCTGATTTCAAAGTGAACGCCGGGATGCTGGGTAATCGATGACCGACGCTCGTACCATTCAAGTCGATCCGCGCGACTACCGGCTCGACGGCCGGCTGTTCCGGCGCATCTGGCGGCTGGCCAAGCCTTACTGGAGCGATCCGAAGCACTGGAAATCCTGGGTGCTGATGATCTTTGGCATCCTGATCGGGCCGGCCTGGGCCTATTACAGCTTCTGGGCCGCGCAGGTCGGCGCCGAACAGGCCAACGCGCTGGTGTCGAAGAATCCCGAGGAGTGGCACCGGATTTTCTGGCTGCTGTTCCTGCTCGGGATCGGGCGCTGGCTGTACGGGCTGATCATCGATCTGCTCAACACGCTGATGCAGATGCAGTGGTATCGCTGGATGACCCAATGGGTGGTCAAGCGTTATCTGTCGCACAAGACGTACTACGACATCGCCATGCGCGATGACGTCGACAACCCCGACGAGCGCATCCAGGACAATGTGCTGCCGTTCATCGATGTCGTGCTCAACCTGCCCCTCAAAGTGCTCGGCACCATTCTCGGCCTGACCACCAACGTGGTGCTGCTGTCGCAGGTGAACTCCAGCATGACCACGTTCGTCGTGGTGTATTCGTCGATCTCGATGATCGTGCAGACGGTGATCTACTGGCCGCTGATCCGCAAGAACTTCGATGCAGTGGCGGCGGCGGCGGACTTCCGCTTCGGCCTGCTCCGCGTGCGCGACAACGCCGAGACCATCGCGTTCTTTCGCGGCGAGAACATGGAAGAGAACCAGGTTTCCGGGCGTCTCGACCGGGTCATCCGTAACAAGATGAACATCTATTACTACAACCTCAAGACCGGGTTCATCACCAAGTTCCTGGGCGAGGTCTGGACGGTCGCGCCGCTGGTGCTGATCTACCCGCTGTATTTCGGCGGCGAGATCCAGTACGGCACGATCGCGCTGGCGATGACCGCCGCCGATGGCTTGCGCTCCGCGCTGATGTCGCTGGACAGCTATATTCCGCTCTTTGCCGGCATCGCGCCCCGAGTGGTCCGTCTGGCACAGATCGTCGAGCGCTTCGACGCCATGGATGCTCAGGTCGCGCGCCATAGCGAGCAGATCACCATCAAGCGCGGCGACTTCATCGAGCTCGAGCACGTTTGTTTCCAGACGCCGGGAGGCGAGCAGCAGCTGGCGCAGGATGTATCGCTGACGTTGCGACCGGGCGAGAGCATGATCATCGTCGGTCAGACGGGCGTCGGTAAGAGCTCGATGTTGCGTTCCATGGCGGGTCTGTGGGTGCGCGGTACCGGCACCATGACCATGCCATCCGAAGACGACACGATGTTCGTGCCGCAGAAGCCCTACATGATGCTGGGCAATCTGCGTGCGCAGTTGTTGTATCCGCACGGTCGCTCGGACATGACCGACGAAGAGATGCAGGCGGTGCTGGAGAAGGTGTGTCTGCCCAATCTCATCGAGAAGGCCGGCGGCCTGGATGCCGATCGCGACTGGAGCAAGGTGCTGTCGCTCGGCGAGCAACAGCGCGTTTCGTTCGCCCGCATTCTGATCTCACGGCCGAAGTATGTGTTCCTCGATGAGTCCACCAGCGCGGTGGACATTCCGACCGAGGCGCGCCTGTACAAGGCGCTGATCGAAACCGGCGCGACCTTCATCAGCGTCGGCCATCGCGAAACCATTCTGCGATTCCACGACCGGGCATTGCGCCTGCTGGTCGGCGGCGGCTGGGAGATCATCGACTCACGAAGCATCGAGCCGACGTTGGTGCAGCCACTGGGCGCCTCGCGCGCCACCGCCCAGCCGGAATCTGTTGCTCCGGCGGAACCTGGAGCCTCCTCGGTGACCAGTTGCGGCTGATGGACGGGCCGCTCGTTCCCGTCCGCACGAGTGGCTTATCGGCTGGACGATCGCTGGCAAATGGCGCTGAACCTAAATAACCTGACCGGCCGGGTGTACTATCAGACAGTGGGCGAGCCGGAGGAGGACAACTACTACGGCGCACCTCGCAGCTTCACACTGAGCTTGCGCGGCACCTTCTGACATCCACCTTGCGGGTGTCCACGCTCTCGCTCGTTAGTTGCTTTTAATAGCGAGACTGTTTTCCATGAGCGAGAGCGTAGTCCGGCGAGCGGCGTTGCCAGCCGGAGTCTGGGCGTTAGGGTTCGTCAGTCTGTTCATGGACATCTCTTCGGAGCTGATCCACGCACTGCTGCCCATCTTCGTCGTCGGTACGCTGGGCGCGAGCACGATCTGGCTGGGATTGATCGAAGGTGTCGCCGAGGCGACCGCCAGCATCGTCAAAGTTTTCTCCGGCGCGCTGTCGGATCGCTGGGGCAAGCGCAAATCGCTGGCGCTGCTGGGCTATGGCATGGCCGCCATCACCAAGCCGCTGTTTCCTCTGGCGGGCTCGACGGCCACCGTCTTCATGGCGCGATTCATCGATCGTGTCGGCAAGGGCATTCGAGGTGCGCCTCGCGACGCGCTGGTGGCTGACTACACCACGCCGGAGCAGCGGGGTGCGGCCTATGGATTGCGGCAATCGCTGGATACCGTTGGCGCATTCGTCGGACCGCTGCTCGCCATCGGATTGTTGATGGTGTTAGCAAACAACGTGCGTGCGTTGTTCTGGATCGCGGTCATTCCGGCGTTCATCGCGGTGGCCATTCTCTGGTTCGCGGTGAAGGAGCCGCCGAATCTGCAACCGTCCCAGCGGCGCATCGTCGATCTTCGCCCGCGCGACTTGCCCAAAGCGTTCTGGGTGCTGGCGAGCGTGGCGGCGTTCTTCACGCTGGCGCGTTTCTCCGAAGCGTTCCTGATTCTGCTGGGTGCCAACTCCGGCCTGCCGATGGCGTGGACGCCGATGGTGCTGGTGGTGATGAACATCGCTTACATGCTGTCGGCCTATCCCGCGGGCATCCTCGCCGACCGCATGTCACGTACCAAGCTGCTCATGGTGGGCTGCACGGTGCTCATCGTGGCCAATCTGATACTGGCGAACGCCAGCACGCCGGCGGTTGCACTGGCGGGCGTGGCGCTGTGGGGCCTGCACATGGGGCTCACCGAAGGAATCTTCATCGCCATGGTGGCCGACACGGCGCCCGACAACCTGCGGGGCACGGCTTTCGGCGTGTTCAACATGATGCGCGGGGTGCTGTTGCTGTTCGCGAGCGTGATTGCCGGATTGATATGGGATCGGGTCGGGCCGCATGCCACGTTCGCGACGGCCGCGATCCTGGCTGCCGTGTCGCTGGTGTTCATGCCCCTGGTCGACCCGGCCCGGCATCGGGCGGGCGCGGGCGCCTAGCGGGTGAATGTTACAACTGCGTTGCGGGGGGTGTGGCAGTTGCTCGTTCTTGTGCTGCTACGACCCAGGTCGCATTCGTAATTTCACATGGCATCAACCCGATCGAGGCGCGCCAAGGCCAAACCGGCCCGTCGCAAGACCAGACCACCGCTGACCAAGGCGGGCTACGACATCATCGGCGACGTGCATGGCTGCCACTTGGAACTGACTGCGCTGCTGAAGCAGATGGGGTATTCCAAGCGGGCCGGCGTGTGGCGTCACAAGCAGCGCAAGGCGGTGTTCGTCGGCGATCTGGTCGACCGGGGTCCGGCGATCCGGGAGACCCTGGAGACCGTCGCGGCCATGGTGGACGCCGGCGCCGCTCACTGCATCCTCGGCAATCACGAGCGGGATTTCATTTATTACTACATGAATCGCGGCGACGGCAAGCCGATCCGCGAGCACAACAAGGTACGCAAGAAACAATTGCGCGAGACCCATCGGCAGCTGAGCGTCGAAGAGGGGCTCATCTCGCATTGGATTAGCTGGCTGCGCAAGTTGCCCCTGGTATTCGAAGCGCCGGGGCTGCGCGTGGTGCACGCGGCGTGGAATCACAATGCGGTCGAGTACTGGCGCGAGAGAAATCTGGGCGACAAGTCGCTGTACATGGAGCTGTCCGATCACAAGACCAAACCGAGCGCCTATCTGGATCGATTGCTGTTCGGCCCGTGGCTCACGTACGAGAAGGACGGCAAGGAGAAGACCACACGCGTGCGCTGGTACGCGTCAGCGGACAAGCTCGCTGGCACGACGGTGTGGCACGGCGCGTTTCGACGCAATTCGAAACTGCCTCGCCGGGAGATGACCGATCAGGAGAAGCGCCTGCTGTGGGGCTATCCGAGCGATGCGCCGCCGCTGTTCACGGGACATCAAAGCTTGCCGCTCGATGCCAAGATGAAACCGATGCGGGCCAATCTGGCCTGCGTGGATTATTCCGCGGTGTATGGCGGACGGCTGTGTGCCTATCGGTGGTCGGGCGAGAAGGTGCTGAAGGCCAGCTCGTTCGTCGCCGTGCCGGCGCATCCGAAGACTCAGGCTGCCATCAGGAAACAAAAGGAAATTGAAGCGGCCCGCCAGGCGGAGAAGGCGGCCCAGGCCAAGCAGGCAGCTGCCGCGGCGGCTGCGCAGGACGCGGCGCCGGCGAGCCCGGCGGCGAGCCCTTGAGCCGTCGAGGACGGATCATTGGCCGCTAGAAAACGCGCGCTTCAAGCCGAGCCCGTCGCTCTCACCGGCAGCATCTCACATCTGTCGCGCATCGCTGGCGCGACCGATCTGTCGCTGTTCTGGGAAGCGCTGGTGGCCCTGCTACAAGAGAACGTTCCTCACAGCACGACGTTTCTCTGGTACGACTACGTCGACTTCTCGACCAGCAGCCTTGCGACCCGGGTGTTCGAGGCCCCGCAGCTGGAGCGCTCGGCCGACTATTGGGAGAATCGTCGCCGCTCGCACCTCACGCCGCAGTACTTGTGTGAGAACCCGGGCACCATCCTGCATCGGCTCAGTGACATCGCGCCCGCCGAGCGTATCCGCTCGACCGAGTTCTATCAGCGCTTCATGCGTCCCGAGGGCTGGGAGCATGGCGTGACGCTCGCCTTCTGGGAGAAGGGCCTCACACGCGCCACGCTGGTGCTGTACCGGACGTACGAGCAGGGCAACTTCACCGATCAGGAATGTCATTGGCTGACCCTGCTGCATCCGTTGATCGAAGCGGTGCTGTTCCGGATGATCGATCAGTATCAGCAGCAGGCCGTGCAGGACGCGATGGGCGACTTCGTACGCGGTCTGCCGATTGGGTTGATTCTGCTGAATTGGGATTTGCAGCCCGTGTACGTCAACGATGCCGGGTATGCGCAGGCGCTGGCGTGGAACGTTCCCAACCTGCGTCATCACGATCCGCGCGCGGACTTTCGTGTACCCGCCGAGTTGCGGAGGCATTGCGAACAGTTCCGGGTCGCCTGGTTGCAGCGACGTGACAGTGGCAGCTGCATCGAGAAGGTTCAGCATCCACACGACGAGGACTTGCGCGCGGTGGTGAGCATGCATCAGGTGCGCAGCTTCTCGGTTCATCGCCCGACGTTCCTGATTCGCTTTACCGGGGTGCGGACCCGCACTCACACGACGGCGCATCTGTCCGAATCCCAACTGAGCATTCTGGCTCAGCTCACGCCCACCGAGCGGGAAGTGACGCTGCTGGTCCGGCAGGGGCTGTCGAACCGGCAGATCGCCGAACAGCTGCATCGTGAGGTGTGCACGATCAAGGACCACCTGGGGCACATCTACCGCAAGCTCGACATCCGCACCCGGACCCAGCTGGTGAGCATGCTGGTCGAAGGGCCGCCGCGGCTGGCGTAGTCCGGATTGCGGTCTCGGCGGAGGCGGGTCGTTCAATAGAACGATGTCCACCTCCCCGCCAGCGCTGCTGCAGATCTTTCTCGCCGAGCGGGATCGGGTCGTTGGCTTGATCCGGAGGATCGTGCGCTGCCGGGACGCCGCCGAGGACCTCGCTCATGAAACGCTGCTGCGGCTGTGGCATCGGCCCATGGCCGACCAGGACCGCAGCTTGGTGTTCCGCACGGCGCAGAACCTCGCCATCGATCATCTTCGCAGCCGTCAGGTCCGCGCCGCCTATTCGAGGGGCGCGATCGAAGCCGCACCTGACGATGCGATGCTCGCCCCCGAAGCATTGGAGCCGCAGTCGTCCGCAGTGGCGGCTCAGCAGTTCGACACGTTGGTCGAAACGCTGCGAGGGCTTCCTGAACGCACGCAACGGATCTTCCTGCTCAATCGTATCGACGAGCTGTCCTATGCCGAGATTGCGCGGCAACTGGGCGTATCGGTGAGCACCGTCGAGAAGGAAATGATGCGGGCTCTCGATGCTTGCCGGGGCAGTCTCAATGACTGACGCGAGCTTGCAATCGAAGAATGACGCGATTACGCGCGAAGCGCAGCGGTGGCACCTGCGATTGAAAGACGCATCGGCCACGGACACGGATCGCAGGCAGTTCGATGCCTGGCTTGGGCTCGATCCCTCGCACGCGCATGCATACGACAGAGCAGAGCAGTTGTGGCGAGATCTTCGAGGCCCGGCGTCGACGTTGGCTGCGGATGGGCGGTATCGACGAGGCGCGCGTCGAACAAGCGGCTTACAGGTGACACTCGCGCTCGCGGCGTCGATCGCAGCATTTGCGCTGGTGTTCTGGTTTCAATCACCGGGTCTGGTCGACCGTGCCTTCGCCGACAGCTCGACGGCACCGGGACAACAGGCGACGGTGCCGCTCGCCGATGGCTCCAGTGCGTTTCTCGATGGCGATACGGCCATCGATGTCGATTTCTCCGGCGCCGCCCGGCGTGTACAACTGGTTCGCGGACGCGCTTGGTTCGACGTCCAGCACGATTCGTCGCGTCCGTTTCACGTCCGCGCGGGCGATGTCGATGTTCGAGTGGTCGGCACTGCGTTTGCGGTCGAACGGCGAGGAGCAGCGGTCGAGGTCACCGTCGAGCGCGGCAGGGTGGCGGTGGCGTCCAGGGATCCTGGCACGACATATTTGATCGCAGGTCAACAGCTCGTGCTCGATGGCGAGGCGATGCGTGGGCCGGAAAACGTGTCCGTGGAAACATCGTTGGCCTGGCGACGAGGGCTGGTCGTGTTCGATCAGGCTTCACTCGCGACCGTGGCCCATGAGCTCAGTCGAATGGGAGCGGGACGGATCGTGATTCCGGAGGATTCGTTGGGCTCATTGACCGTCTCCGGCGTGTTCCAGGCAGGAGACTGGCAAGCCGTGCTCGACTCCCTGCGCAGTGGCCTGAACCTCCGTGCCACTCGCGTGCCCGGCGTCGTGACCGTGCTGTATCGCTGATCTTCGACCTGAGGAGCTGCCCAGGCTGATCCGTTGTTCCCTTGAGTATCACTTGGGGAGCAATGCATGTTCGCAGGTCTTCGCAGACTGGGCGTCGTTTGTGGGCTGGTTACCGTGTTGAGCATTCCAGCTCACGCACAGCAGAGCGCGGCGCAGGTCGAACGCACGTTTCGATTCAACATTCCATCGAAACCACTGCTCGCCGCGCTCGTAGATTTCACCGATGTGACAGGCGTGCAGTTGCTCTATCCCTCCACGGGCGAGCTCAAGGTGACGTCGCGCGCCGTATCGGGGACGTATTCGGCACAAGAGGCGTTGCGCCAGATGTTGCAAGGAACGGGCATCGGGTTTCGTTTCGCCAATCACAACACGGTGACGTTGCAGAAGGAGTCGGAGCAGGGCACGCGTACGCTCGGACCAGTGCGCGTCGAAGGAGCGGATCGATGCGGATGAGGGCTTCTGGGTGCAAACGAGCCAGCCGCGCGAATACCGCAACCGACGGGCGCCCTAGTGTGGCGTCCACCTGCGTCGCTCGTTGACTCACCGTCAACAACGCGAGCAGGAGTCAGACAGAGTGGAACGTCATTACAACTACGCGAGGCAAGCGCTCGAGGATCACTTCGGCGCGCAGAGACTGAGCTCCATCGTGACCTCACGGCGGCAATTCGCATCGCATGTGCTACCAGATCTGCAATCCGCGCTGATTGCTGAAGCGGATCGATACGAGCCGGTTTTATTTGGCCTGCATCAGTCTCATCCGATGCAGTCACTGCACGCCTCGGCCATGCTGATCATGGGCGATCAGGCTTTGCAGATCGCGCCGGTGCAGCGCTTCGACGTCGACATCGGTACCGATCAGCCTTTCTCTGCGATCAGCAATGGCTTGTGGCTGTTCGAAGTGGACGGCGAGCCGGTGGGAGTCATCCTGTCGCGGCTGGTCGAGCCCAGAGCGCGTTACTCGATCGTCGAGGTGATCACTTTGCCCCAATCGGTGAGCTTTACGACGAGCCTGTTCGAGACGCTGACCAACGCTGCGAAGACATCGCAGCTCTATCGCGGCAAGACGCTGTCGTTCGAATCCGCCTCCGACTACAGCGGCATGCGCTCCGACATGCTCGTGCATCGCGTGCCGCCAGTGTCACGGGACAAGGTGATTCTCGAGGACGCCACACTTCAGCGCGTCGAGCGTCATGTGCTCGAACATATCTATCATCGTCAGGGGCTTCGCGAGCTTGGGCAATCCACGCGCAAGGGCATCCTGCTCTACGGCCCGCCGGGAACCGGCAAGACCCATCTGATTCGTTATCTCACATCGCAGTTGCCCGAGCACACCACGATCCTGGTGACCGCCGAACAAGTGGCGAATCTCGGCATGTATATGACCATGGCGCGAGCGCTGCAGCCCAGTGTGTTCGTGCTCGAAGACGTCGATCTCATCGGTCGATCGCGCGAGGGAATGGGCGGCGCCTGTTCGACCGAAGCAACGTTGAACCGGCTCCTCAATGAGATGGACGGGCTGGGTGAAGAGGCGGAGATTCTGTTCATCCTGACGACCAATCGACCCGGCGCCATCGAGGAGGCGCTGGCCTCCCGGCCCGGTCGCATCGACGAGGCCATCGAGGTGCCGCTGCCGGACGCGGACTGCCGGGCGCGGCTGTTGGCGCTCTATGGCAAGGCGCTCACCTTTGAAGAGGGCACCATCGCCGCCACGGTTGCGGCTACCCAAGGTGCCAGCGCCTCTTTCATGAAGGAGCTGGTGCGGCGGTTTGCGCAGTTCAGTCTGGCTTGCGGCAAAGATGGAAGGGTGCCGATGGCGGATGCCGCTGCGGTGGTGGGGGATGCGCTGGGAAGCCGAACCGCCATCGGCGGCAAGTTGCTGGGGTTCCACACCTAGCTGGGCTTGCGGATCTCGCGGCATCCATTCGTTCTGAAGAGGATGCCGCGAGCAGTCAATCCAGAGCAAGTGGCGGAAGCGTTCAGTGACCATGAACATTCAGGTCTCGACCGGGCTGCCACCGAATGGGTCGTGCGTCTCACCTCTCACCTCCGGCCAGGCGAGCGCTGCGGATGTCGAAGCGGCAAGCGCGTGGTGTCAGCTGAGCGATGAGCATCAAGCGGCATTCGAGCGAGCGCGTCATCTATGGCCTCTCGCTGCTCCGCCCGCAGCCGCAGTTCACTGCTTTCGATCGGCTGCATCTGGAGACGGGGTCAGTGTCGGCGCGGAATCCTGACCGGCAGCGAACGATAGCCGCGCACGAACGTGGAATACACACGTTCGGGCGCGCCGACGACTTCGATGAGCGGGAAACGTTTCAGGATTTCTTCCCAGATCACCCGCAATTGCATCTCGGCGAGCCGGCTGCCGACGCAGCGATGAATGCCGCTGCCGAAGGAAAGATGCTGGCGAGCTTTCGGGCGACCGATGATGTAGTCGTCGGGGCGCTCGATGATGCTTTCGTCGCGATTGCCGGAGAGATACCACATGACGACCTTGTCGCCGGTGCGAATCCGTTTGCCGTTGAGCTGCACGTCCTGTACGGCCGTGCGCCGCATGTGAGCGAGCGGGGTCTGCCAGCGAATGGTTTCCGAGACCATGGCAGGCACCAGCTCGGGGTGCTCGCGTAATTTCTGATACTGATCGGGATTCTGATTCAGTGCGAGCACGCTGCCGGTGATGCTGTTGCGGGTCGTGTCGTTGCCGCCGACGATCAGCAGCACGATGTTGCCCTGGTACTCATAGGGCGACATGTTTCGCGTGCCTTCGCCGTGCGCGAGCATCGAAATCAGATCTTTGCCCGCGGGGCTGGCGGCGCGCTCGTGCCACAGCTTCTGAAAGGTCTCGAAGCACTCGCCCATTTCCTTGACCCATTGATCGGGTGTGTCGATCACGCCGCCGCCCGGCACGGCGGTGGCGACGTCGGACCAGCGGGTCAGCCGGCGCCGTTCTGGTTGAGGAAAATCCATCAGCGTCGCCAGCGTCATCGCGGTCAGCTCCATGGACACCTTATCGGCCCAGTCGAATTCGACGCCGATCGGCAGCTCGTCCAGGATGGCGGCGGCGCGGCTGCGAATCAGCGGTTCGAGATTGCGCAGGTTGTCGGGCGCCACGATCGGCTGGACCGCGTTTCGTTGCACGTCGTGCCTGGGCGGATCCATGGCGATGAACATCGGCAGCGCGTTGGTCGTGGTGTTGATGGTGATGCCGCCTTGCGCGGCGTCGGACGAGAACTGCTGATGATTCATGTCGACCGCCATGATGTCGTGATAGCGGGTGATCGACCAATAGCCGCCGAACGTCGGGCTCTCGACGTAATGCACCGGATCCTCGCGCCGCAGCCGCTCGAAGTACGGACCGACCAGATCGGCATGAAACAATTTGGGATTGGCGACGTCGATCTCGGCCAGTGGCTGCGAATACGCATGCGCCCTGGCGGCTTCGAGCGTCGGCGGTGGCTCCGGAAATACATCCAGCGTGTAGTTGACGATCGGCCCGGAGCGGGAGGCGAGGTTGTCACTCATGGGAAGCTCAGTTGGGATTGGCCAATGCAAACTCGATTGCCGTGCAAACCGCCGCGACCTGAGCGTCATTGCATTGTTCAGGCGTGGCGCGCGGGCTGTCTGGATAGACTTCGGTGGTCGTCGTGAAGCGCGCGCCGGTGATACCGGCGCACAGACCGAGCGATCGCATGGCGTACCGGATGACGCCGGGCGACACCACGTCCGATTCGATAATCTGCCCTTTGTCGTCCGCCGGAGCAATATGAGTCACTTTGCTCACGGCATCGATGATGGCTTGCTGAAACGCCGGCTGCGGATTTTCGGTGTCGTCCACCAGATAAAAACCGTCGGGAATCAGGCCCGGCTCGGAAGTTTTGCCGTCGCGCGCGGCGAGGGCCGGGCGAAATTCAGTTTCGTCGGTGTCGGTGGTTTCGTGCAGATCGACGTGCAGCAGAAAACGTCCACGCAGCGGACCCACCAGGCGCAGCAGGGCCGACGACTCTTCGGCAGGACCGTCTTCGCGGAACGACCGGTTCGGGTCGATGGCATTCGCATTCCAGCGATGAATGCGCTCGTAAGCCCAGGGACTCACGCAGGGGGCGACGAGCAAGTTGATGCGCCCCGCATAGTCGGCGGCACGCTGATCGAGAAACTGTAGTGCGCCATGCACGCCGCTCGTTTCGTAGCCGTGCACGCCGCCAGTCACGAGTGCGACCGGAAGATCGTCGCGCCAGCCTCGATTGCGGACCGCAAACAAACGGTACCGGTCGGGCGCGTAATCCAGCCGGCCATACTCCTCGACATCGAAGCGCGCGGCCAGGCGGTCGAGTTGCTTCACGACATCGTCCTGGTAGCTGCGATGACGAACCTGACGCGCCAGCCACTGCGCACGCTCGGTCGCCCCCCAAGGAGTGCCTGGGGTGCCGATGGGGTAGTGCGCCGTTGCTGAAGTCATGCGAAAGAACCTCTGAAAGTCCAAAGGCGGTTACTTTAACTCAGTCCAGGGTCGCACTTGATTGCAAAAAGAATCAACCGGGAAAAAATTCGAGCAAATTCGATTAGGGGGCGTCATCCGAGTGGCAAAGGCCACTCATATATAAAGGAGTGCTCGATGGACCCGCTGAAAGGATGGCGGCGGGGGATTGCCGCGGGCTGTATCGGAGTCCTGTTGCCGATTGTTCATGCAGGCGCGAAGGGGAATCTCACCCCGCGCATGCCTGCCAGGCAGGCGGAGTTCTTAGATCGCGGACTGGTCGCGGTGAAAACCGACTCAGGCGTGTTTCTCGGCTGGCGATTGCTGGGAAACGAATCGTACGACACCGGCTTCAACCTCTATCGCAACGGTAGCAAGCTGAATCGGAAGCCATTGACCGACACCACGAACTGTCTGGATTCCGCGGGAACGGCGGATTCTATTTATTCCGTGCGGTGTGTGTTCGATGGGCCGTCAGTATCCGCTCGCGGCGTTGATCTCTGCTTTGAGACGAGGCCGTCACAACGTGGACTCCGCCGACGTGTGGGACGGTTCGTATCTTCCGATTCCGTTGCAAAAGCCGGCAGATGTTGTGACACCAGCGGGCGAGGCGTACACGTATCGCGCGAACGACGCGAGCGCTGGCGATCTCGACGGCACGCAGCTGTGGCGGATCTCGCTGGGACGAAACATTCGCGCCGGCGCGCACTACACGCAGTTCATGGTGTACGACTTCGACGGCGACGGCAAAGCGGAAGTGGCGATGAAGACCGCCGACGGCGCCGCGGTTGTACTTTCCACGGCCGCGGAAATAGGGGATGACTTGGCTCGCGTCGCGTGAACCGCGACGCGAACTCAAATTCACCGCGCGCTGGTTTTCGCTGTGGTGACCAGCAGAACATTGGGTCGCTGACGATCGATGACCAGATTGTGCTCGAGCGCCAGCGCCTGTGCGAACGTCATCGGATCGTCGAGCTTCACCGTGGCGTTGATCACGGTGTCGGCGGGCAGTGCCGTCTCATCGATGTCGATTTGCAACAGGTTGCGGCGATTGAGCTCGGCCACGACTTGCGTGACCGTCTTGCCGTTGGCGTTCCAGATCCCCTGGCTCCACTGGATCTGGTCGTCGAGCTTGATCCGGCGAACCGCCAGCGGCGCGCCCTCGGCGATCGTCAGCTGCTCGCCTTTATGGACATAGATGGGCCTACCCCGACCCCGGGCGGGCTCGACGCGCACGGTGCCTTCCGTCACCGTGACCTCAGGCGGGCCATCGAGCAGCTTGACCGCGAACTCCGTGCCGACCGCCACGACACTGATGTCGCCGGTGCGCACGACGAAGGGCCGCCGGGTGTCCTTCTTGACCTTGAACAAGGCCTGACCGCGTTTGAACGCCACCTTGCGCTCGTCATCGTTCACCTGGAAGTCCATGGCGGTGCCCGGGCCCAGAAAGACACCGCTGCCGTCCTTGAGATTGTCGGGGTGCCATTGGGTCGTTTGATTGACGAGTTGCTGCTGGCTCTCGACCGTCGGCGGAAACGCCAGCAGTCCGCAGATGATGCCGACTCCGGCCACGGCGGCCGCTTTGAGTGCGATCGAATCGTGCAGTGACCGGCGCGGCTCGGGCATCCCGAGGGGAGGGTGGGACAACTTCTTCGCCGCCCGCAGCAATGCGGCCATTTCCCGGAATGTTTGCTCGTTCCCGGGCTGCGAGCGCCACTGCCGGCAGGCCTGCCGGTCGCTGGCCGACAGGCTTCCCTCCTGCGACTGGATCGCGAGGTCCGCCGTCTTCAAGCGGCGGCGCAGTTCGGCTCGTGAAAACTTGGGTGCGATCATTTCGGATCTCCATGAGTGCGCCCGGCTAGGGCGTGGCAGCGTGTGAGGGCTTGCTTGCGCAGCCGCCAGACCGTCGTGAAACTCACATTCATGTCCTTGGCGATTTCCGTCAGCGCCACTTCATGAACGCAACTTTGCAGGAACACGTAGCGCTCCCGTGCGGGGAGCTTGTCGATGATTCGCGCCAGAGCGTACTGGTTCTCGTAGTCGATCTCGGTCGCGTGCTGCGAGAACCCGGCGTCCATCGACAACGCCTCGAGGCGTTCCCGCTCCCGACGCAGGCGATAGCGGTCTTTCACCTCGTTGCGAATCTTCCAGCAGAAAAAAGCTTTCAAGCTGCGCATCTCCTCGGGAGGCTCCTCTACATATTTCACCAGCACGCTACCGACTACATCCCGCGCCTCCGCCTCGGGCATCTGCCATTCGCGCCGGCGCAGCCACGCCACCAGCCAACGAATGAGGTTCTGATCGACGCCGCCCGGTATGTTTGATTTCATTGCCCGCCTCTGCCCGCTGCAACCGCTGCTATCGAGATGACCGTGTCTGGCACGTCGCTCTACCCTGTGATGACTCGTTTGCCCTTCGCTGCTGTATAGACGTTGTGAGACCGACTTTTTATTCACATTTCTTTCTTCCGGGTTTACACCGGATCGAAGTTGCGAATGTTTGCAGCGACGAGTGCGAGTGGCAGGGATCACCGCTACCGGTGGAGCGGTCAACCTCGATGCAGCCGGGTGCTGTGCGCGAGATCCATGAAGCAAAACTACAGTTTGTTGTTGTCTCTCTCGCTCGGGATGGCTCTGGCCACGGCGAGAGCGGAGCACGTTCCAGCGCCGCGAGATGAGCTGACATTCCAGATCGAACGAGCGCCGCTGGCGGAAGCGCTGGATCAATTCAGTGTGCAGACCGGTTTGCAGGTCTTCTGGCAGGGCGCCGAGCCCGCCATGGTCGAGCCGCTGCGGGGGCGCTATTCGGTCGCGGCGGCGTTGACGACTCTGCTGAAGGGGACGGGTAACGAATATTTGTATATCAATGAACGTGCCATTCTGGTGCGCAGAGCAGTCAACAGTCGCGGCACTCCAGTGGCCCAAGGGTCATCGGCTCGGGCGTCGCGATCGTCCGCATCCGGCCCGGCGCCGCTCGAGGAAGTGATCGTCAGCGGTGTGTCCGGCAGCACGCTCGGCTTCACGGGCCAGACGCTGACTCTCACGCGCGAGGACTTCGAGAAACAGGCTGAGTCTTCGCTGGCGGGGTTCTTCAGGTATCTGCCCGTGCAGCCCTACAACATGGATGGTCGCCGCGCCAGCGGTGCTCAATACGTGGAGCTGCGTGGTCTCGGTCCAGGCACCACCATGATTCTGATCGATGGTCTGCCAGTGGCCGCATCTTCGGGCGATGGCGCGAGCGGATTCGATCTGAGCTCCATTCCAGTGGCGGCGGTGAAGCTGATGGAGATCACCGCCGATCCGCCGCCGGCCCATCTTCCCGGAGCGGTCGGCGGAGTGGTCAACATCGTTCTGGACCGCGATCGTGAGCAGACGCGGGTCGCTTTCAAATATTCGGCGGCCAGCGGCGGCGCGGGCGAGCGCTACTTCTCGGTCGCCGGCAGTGCCGGCCGGAGGATCAAAGGCACGTTTGCCCTGGAGTATCAGCAGCGCGATTTTCTGTTGGGCGAGAAGCGCGACTTGTGGCGCGACCAGGACTATCGACGCTTCGGCGGCGTCGACTATCGGGCGCCGACCAGCAGCCCCGGAAACATACATTCAACGAGCGGCGAGCGGCTGCCTGGCTTGCGCTCGTCCCGCGCCGCCATTCCTGCCGGTGACGGTGTCGGGCTGACGCCGGCGGACTTCGCCGCGACCGATGGACGCGTCAACCTGGAGAGTCTGAGTCGGTATTATTCCGTGGTGCCGGCGACTGAACGTGGCAGCGCCTTCGGCGCGGTGGAACTGCCTCTGGGCGATGCGGTCCTGGCCTCGGCTGACTTTCTTTATACCGGCCGTGAAGTCATACAGCAGCGCAACCCGCCGATTCTGTCCGGCATTCTCGTGCCTGCCAGCAACCCATACAATCCTTTCGGCATGCCGCTGGTGGCTGATTTGATGATTGCGGGCATGCCGCCACAGCGGACGATCACCGATAGCAACCTGTTGCGTTCGGTCTTGAGTGTGCGCAGCGTGGATATGTCCTGGAACTGGCAGCTGTCACTCATCAACACACGCGATGAGGTGGCCGTCACTTCGTTCACCAGCATTCCACAAGACAGGGTGGCTGCGGCGGTGGCGACGGCGGATCCTGCTCTCAGTCTGAACATATTCAATCCGGACAGTCCGGGCAGCCGCGAGTTGCTCGAGTGGCTCGTCGATGTGCCCACCCTGGCGCGAAGCTCGTCGAGCTCGACCTTGGTTCGAGCGACCCTGGCCGGCAAGGTGGGGAAAGTGCGCACGTTGTTCGGGCTGGACGGCGAGCACATTCGCTCGTCCTTCGCCGAGATCGCACAACAAACGTTACAGCGTCGCACCTCCGCCGGTTTCGTCGAGTTGAGTGTGCCGCTGCACGACACGCTGAGTCTGAACGCCGGCGGCCGTCTCGAGTACCTCGGTGACCTCGGCGAGATGACTGGCTTTCAGTACGGGTTGAGATGGCAGCCGATCGGTTCGCTCACCGTGGTCGCGGCCTATGGCAAGAGCGATCGCGCGCCGACGTTGTTGGAAATGATGCGGCCGCGGATGCGTAGCGAAGCGACCGTGGTGGATACCAGCAGGCGTGGCGAGATTCGTAACATCAGTGTGGTCGTCGGTGGCAATCCCGATCTCGATCCGATGCGAGTCGAATCCTGGTCGGTGGCGATGACCTGGAAGCCTGAATCGGGAGCTTACGAGGCGAGCGCGAAATACTGGAACATTGCGCTACGCGACCAGGTGATCGTGCCATCTCTGCCCCGGCTGCTCGACCACCAGGAATATTTCAGCGAGCGCGTGGTGCGCGACGCGCCCACGTCTGTGGATATCGCGGCGGGTCAACCCGGGCCGCTGCGGCTGCTCGACTTCTCTCGTCTGAACAGCGGGCGCCTGGCAACTCGAGGGATGGATTTGCTGGTGTCGAAGCATGTCGACGCCGGTGCATTCGGAGAGATCTCGGGGAAACTGATGGCCACCTGGGTCGATGAGTATGTGACTGCGGACGTGCAGGATATCAAAGGCACGGATCGCGTCGGCATCGCGAGTCCCTATGGAACGATTCCCAGGTGGCGCGTCGTCGGTTCGCTGGCGTGGCAGCGCGGGATCGTCGGGGCATCCACGACCTTCCGCTACACGCCGTCCTATGCGGACGCGTTCATGGAACCGACCGGGCGCACGATCCCATCACAGAGCATCGTGGACGTCGAGCTGACGCTCGAGCTGGCAAGAACGACGGACAGCCCGTGGCTCCGCGATCTCACTGTTGCGTTTGGGGTCGTGAATGTGTTCGACAAGACGCCGGCGTTCGCCTCGGTCGGCCTCTCGGCGGGCTTCGATCTGTCGCAGGGGGATCTGTTGCAGCGGGTGGGCTACTTGCGAGTGGCCAAGGCCTTTTGAGTCCACTCAGCGCGCCAGGGCTACCCGGCGCCGACGCAGCGCCGACCAGCGCGGCCAATCCACCCAGCAGCAGGACGATTGCGGGCGGCAGCGGCACAGGTGTCGTTGCTTTGGAGAGATTCCATGCGAGCGCGTAACTGCCATCGAACGCTGCGGACTGCAGCGAGGAAACGGTGAGTCGATACCGCCGGCCGCTCACCAGCGAATACCAAAGGGTCTGGGTGTTATCGATCAGACTGACCGAGCTGCCGACCTGCTGGCCGGTGGTCGCGTCGTAGAGCGACAGCCCGAGGTTGTGCAAGGTCGCGCCGCCGGCGCTGCCGACCGCGTCCACGTCCAGATTCCATACCAGCGAGGCGCTCAGCTGATTGTGATCGGCAGTGGCCGTGAAGCTGTAGTTGAGCTCGGTGGCCGAGCCATAACTGCCGCCGAAGTTTTCGACGTAATCGAAGCCTGCGCAGATCGGTAGTGAGCTGCCACACAACACCGAGCCCGCTTCATGCTCGCCAGCGGCGATGATCTGATGACTGTTCGAAGCGTTGATCTGGCCGGCGCCGTAACGGGCGTCGAGGCCGTTGGCGGTGCCATTCGCTCGATAGTCGGTGATCTGCGATGGGGTGCTGGTGTTGTGAGTTTCACGATCCGCGCCGGCCATGAGCGCGGCTTTGATGGTTGCGGCGCGCTCGGCGTTATAGATCGTGGCGCCGGCACGATTGCTCGTCGAGCTGTGCGACAGCGTTTCGGCGCCCGTGTGTCCGGTCTCGATCAGCAGAGCTGCCAATGAAGATACGACGGGGGCGGCGGCCGATGCGGTATTCATCGGGGCCACGACGTCCGGGCGCGTCCGTCCGGCGGCATACACCGGGTCGACCGCGCTCAGATCGTAAGATCCACGAGGGTGATTGCCGCTCGTCACACCGACCGCGATGGAGTTGAATGCGCTGCCCGGGAGTGCGCGATTACTGCTGCCGTTGTTCACGGCCGCCACGTTGATGATGTTGTCTCGCTGAACCAGCCAATCCAGGCGACGCAGGGCCTCGGCGTCACCCACGGGATCGTTCAACGTACCCACCCAACTATGGTTGATGACGCGCGCATCCGTAATCGATGGCAGCGCCGGTGTGCCGAGACCGAGGAAATCCGTCGCCAACCAATCGATGGCGTTGCCGAGCCGCACGGTGCCGATCCCGGAAGCGGGCGCATCGTTGCCATAGAACAGCTGGCCGACATTGACCCCATGCCCGGAGGTGCTCGATGAGCGACCGCTGGGGCTGGTGATGAAATTGAAAGTCACACCGGAGAATTGACTGCTGGTCGATCCGGTCACGGGACTCCAGATCGGCAGATTGCTGCTATCGACGCGCGCCGGCGCCTCGACCTGCACCACCGTTACACCGGCACCCGTCGGAACCGAGGTGCCGAGGCGATTCACGAGATCGTCATAACCGATGTCGTTCTTGTAGTCCTGGGCCGGGACGCCCGCCGACATCGTCAGCAGTGCCAGACAGGCCCAATGCGAGGTCGAAACTCTCATTCGGATGCCATCCACGGCGAACTCACATATGAACGCACAGAGTGCAGCACCTGGATGAATGAAGAGTGACGGTAGCCTGCCGGCTCACGAATGCGACGGACATTTGTCAGACGCTGTGTTCGGCGCTGTACACGATAGTTATTGCTGTTCGATGACACTGACTATTTATTTCCAGCGCAGGGTTCAAAACAGCGTTGCGGAAGATCATTGAAGGTGAGGGAGTCCTTGTGCCGCTCGGTGCGGTTGCACCTGTCATCATTTCCGCAGAACGCTATGGGCCATGAGTCGTCGCTCCGCTGTCATCTCTGAGCCGGATATCGCGATCGAGAGCCCGCTCGATCACGAGGCGCAGCCATTGTTCGAGGCGGCGTTCCGGGAGCATTACACGCCGCTCGTTCAGTACTTGCGACGACGGATCGGCTGCGACAGTGAAGCCCGCGATCTGGCGCAGGATGCCTACGTCAGGCTGTTGCGCTATCGAGAGAACCAGAATCTGGAGTCGCTCAAGGCGCTGCTGTTCCGGATCGCCGCCAATCTGATGGGCATGCGATCGAGGCGGGCGCGGGCGCGCCACTGGAACGAGCATCAGCCAGTGGATGAAGAGCTCATCGTCGCGGCGGACAGTCCGTCGCAGGAACAACAACTGGGCGATCGGCAGCAGCTCGATCGCCTCATGGCCGTCATTCAACGGCTGCCCAACAAATGCCGCCAGGTATTCGTGCTCAGCCGGTTTCACGATATGGCCTACCCGGAAATTGCCGCCCGCTGCGGTATCAGTGTCAAAATGGTCGAAAAGCACATCACCAAAGCGCTCGCCATTTGCCGGGCCGAGGTAGGTGACTCCGGTTCGTGAGCATTGATACATCTGAAATGCACGGGAACACGCCTCCACAGATCCTTGCCGACGCCGAGCGCTGGTACGTCCGTTTGAAGGCCGCGGACTGCCACCCCGAAGAGCGCATGGAGTTCGAGCGCTGGCACGCCGTTCCCGAACATGCCGCCGCCTTCGCCCGGACCGAAGCGATGTGGCAATCCCTTGGCTCCCTCGCGCACCGCGAGGACATGGAGCGTCTTACCCAACAGGTTTTTACTGACACCGCGCATCGGCCGCGGTCGATGGCACGTCGCGTGTTCATCGCGGCTTCGGTCGTCGGCGCCGTCAGCGGTGGTGTGCTGCTCTATACCGCTGAGCGCAAAGAGCCGACGGTCATCTATGCGACCCAGGCCGGGGAGCGTAAGACCTTCGATCTCACCGATGGCTCGGTGCTCGCGTTGAACGTTGCGACCGAGGTCGAGATTCGTTTCAGCGACCGTGCCCGGCATGTCACATTGCGTCGGGGTGAAGCGCTGTTCAAAGTTGCGCACGACAAAACGCGACCGTTCACGGTGGCAACCGCGGACGGGGAAGTCGTCGCCTTGGGTACCCGTTTCCAGGTGCGCGATGACGATGCGAGGATCACCGTGACTCTGCTCGAAGGCAGCGTCGCGGTGAATCGTCCCGAGCTGCAACAGCGAACGTTGCTCGTGCCCGGCGAGCAGTTGAACTTCGTCACGGGCGAGACTGCGGTTGCGAGGCGCAACGTCGATACCGATGTGGTGTCGAGCTGGAGCACGGGGCGCTTGCGCTTTCGTGGCACTCCGCTCGCGGAGGTACTCGCTGAAGTGAATCGTTACTCCGCCAGGAAGATTCGCATCGACGATTCCTCCTTGCACGGCACGCCCATCAACGGTGCGTTTGCCATCGGCGATAGCGAGTCGGTGGCTGACGCACTGACGGTGCTGTTGAATCTTCACGTCTCACATCAGGACGATCTCAGCATCGTGCTTGCGCGGCGTATGAAACCTTTGTGACAAAGGTAGGGCGTCTGGAGCGTGCGGCATTTCATCGGGTAACCGTTGTGGGATGGCCACAGCACCAGGGAATTACCGATGTCAGAAATCGTCACAGCGATCAGGAATACTCTTTGTCTGGCGCTGGCCAGCGCGAGCGCGTTGAGCGCGACGCCGGATGCCAAGACGCCGCATCATTTCCAGATTGCATCGGGGCAGCTTGCCGACGCACTGGATGCGCTGAGCGAGCAGTCGGGAACGCAGATCATGTACGAAGCGCCGATCGCGAACGATGTTCGCGCGCCGGCACTCAACGATACGTTGAGTGTGAGCGACGCGCTCAATCGGTTGCTCGCGCGGACCGATCTGCGCGCTGACCGTGTCAACGACAGAACGGTAGTATTGCGCAGAGTCGCGCAGGCCGGGCCAGAGAAAACAAGCCCCACGAGCCGTCCGACGCGTGCGGCAGTGGTATCGCCTGAGACCGCGGTGGGTCAGGTCGAGGTGGTGACAGTGACGGCGCGCAAGCGCGAAGAACGTTTGCAGGATGTTCCTGCATCCATCGCGGCCGCATCGGCGGACACGCTTTCCCAGTTGAACATGGTGAGCGTCACTGAGCTCGACGCCGTGGCGCCGGGCTTGACGTTTGTAACCAACCCGAGCCGCTTCGGCTCCGGCCCCGCCATCGCTCTGCGCGGCATCAGCACGCAAACACAAGGTTCGGGCGTGCAGGATTCGGTGGCGATCGTCATCGACGGCGTCGTGTACGAGCGCGCCAAGGCTGGCGCGTTTCCCGATCTGAGCGACACCGAGCGGGTGGAGGTGTTGCGCGGTCCGCAAGGCACGTTGTTCGGAAAGAATGCCTCCGCGGGCGTCATCAGCATCACGACCAAGGATCCGACCGAGGAGTTCGTTTCGGAAGCGGCGCTTGGTTACAGCGATTACAATACCATCGACGTGCATGGCTCGATGTCCGGCGCGCTGCTCGAGGACCGTCTCACGGGACGAATTTCGGCCTACCACGGTTCCAGGGACGGCTACGTCAAGAACATTTACGACAACTCGGAGTGGGAAGACGACGAACAGACCGGCTTTCGCGGCAAGCTGGTGCTCGCGGCCACCGACACCGATAGACTCAAGCTGTCCACGGACTATGTCGAGCAGAAGAACGGCGGCGGCGCGAACATCATTCGCGCGTTCACGCCGCAGACACCGCAGTACGTGATAGATGATCTGGGCAGCATCGTCGGCCTTGAGAACGACAGGATCAACTCGCGCAGCCTGGGCGAGAATCGTCAGAAGTCTCGTGGAGCGGCGCTGCAGTGGGACCATGCGATCGGTGCATACGATCTCACATCGTTGGTTGCGTATCGCGCCTACAACCAGGACTTCCACGCGGGCACCTATACCTGGCTGACGCCGCGTAACGACGGCGATCAGTTCGGCTACACGGATCAGGATCAGTATTCGGCCGAGATTCGTATCGCATCGCCGACCGACGGGCCCATCGATTACGTGGCCGGGCTCTACCTGCTCAACAACGAAACGCAGATCGGGATACGCGATCCGGGCACTCTGGTGGTCGGAACGACGACCCGGCAGGCGAGCAACCAGCTCAGCAATGTCGAGATGCTGAACTACGCGGCGTTTGCGGAGGCGACGGCGGAAGTGACCGATCATCTGTCGTTCACCGCCGGCCTGCGTTACACCCACGACGAGGTGGACATGAAGGTGGTCGGTCTGCCTGTTGCCCCAGGGATGGTGCGATTTCGTCATCCGCTCGGCATGACGCAGGATGAGGCGAGTGCGAGCAAGGTTTCCTGGCGCGCGGGCGCGCAGTGGCGAGCCGATGAAGACCGGATGTTCTATCTTTCGGTCGCGACCGGCTTCAAGGGGCCGGGCTTCAATGTGAACATCGCCGCGATTGGCGATTCGCAGCCGGTCCGTCCGGAAACGTCCATCAGCTACGAAGCGGGCATGAAGTCGCAGTTCTTCGAGCGCCGTGTGACGTTGAATCTCAATGCGTTCCTGTCGACGTTCGAAGACTTTCAGACCCAGGGCGGGCTGATCGAGCCGAGCAATCCAAACGCCCGGCTGGTGCTGTTGAATGCGGGCAAGCTGAAGACGCAGGGGTTCGAGGCTGAGTTCGCCGCCCTGGTGGGTGAGTCGCTGGAGGTCGGCGCCAACGCGGCCTACATCGATGCGACATACGATCGCTTTACCAACGCGCAGTGCTATCCGGGGCAGCCGCAGGGTGCTGGTGAGTGCGTCGGGAGCGTGCAGGACCTGTCGGGTGAGCGCCTGCCGAACTCGCCGCGATGGAACGCCAACGCCTTCACCAAGTATCGATTCACGGTACCCGGCATCGCGTGGAACGGCTTCGCGACGCTGGACTACGGCTGGCGCGACAGCATTCAGTGGAATCCGCTCGGCAGCCCGTACGGCATCGAACCGTCGTATGGTCTGCTCGGCGCGTCCATCGGCATGCGGACGCAGAACGATCACGTGAATATCAAGTTGTACGGCAAGAATCTGACGGACCAGTTCCACACCAGCGGCATCGTCGTCGGCCAGGTCGTGACGCATTTCCTGCCGCCGGACTATCGAAGGATCCTCGGCATCGACGTGAGCTTCAGCTACTGAGGCGCGGGAGAGCAGGCATGACGTCGATCGTTCCGCAGACGGCGGCGCTGCTCGTCATGAGCGCGCTGTCCGCCAATGCACTCGCCGAAGCAGTCGCCGAGTCGATGAACTGGTATCGCTGCAATACTCACACGCACACCAGTGCGCCGCCCAAGTCCGATGCCAACGCGTCGCCGGAGTTCGTGGTCGAGTGGTACAAGGCACACGGCTATCAGTGTCTGGTGATCACTGACCATGAGTTCCTGACCGACGTCACGTCTCTGAACAGGAAGTACGCGGGGCGCAGCGATTTCCTGGTGATCCAGGGACAGGAGATCACGCAGGCGTTGATCGATGAATCGCGCCCCACTGGCAAACGTCACTTTCACATCAATGGCATCGGCATCGGACGCGCCATCATGCCGGTCGGCTATCCGGCTGGCGCTCGCGGTATCGCGCCAGTCGACATGTATGCGAGAAACATTGCGCAGATCCAGGCAGCCGGCGGCATCCCGCAAATCAATCATCCCAATCTGCAATGGTCGGTGCAGCTGAACGATCTATTGGCGTTGGAATCGCCTTTCCTGATGGAAGTGTGGAACGCGTTTCCGACGTCCAACAACCTCGGCGGCATCGACGACACTGGCGATGTCGCGGCTTCAACCGAGGCGCTGTGGGATAGCCTGCTCAGCGCCGGCAAGGTCGTGTGGGCCGTGGCGTCGGACGATACGCACGAGTATTACCGCTTCGATGACCGGCTCAGCCCCACGCCGGGGCAGGCTTGGGTGGTTCTGCAGGCGGCGCAGCTTACTCAGACCGCAGTCATGACGGCGCTGCGACAGGGCCGCTTCTATGCCTCCACCGGTGTGACTTTGCAGAGCTATGAGGCCGACGAGCATGGCATTTCGATGCGCCTGGTGCAGACGCCGGAATGGAGCCCGGCCACTTCGAAGCCGAACACACGGGTCGTGACGCGATTCATCGGCGGGGGCGGCCGCCTGCTTGCCGAGGTGACCGGGCTCAATCCCGCGTATCGTTTCAAAGGCGACGAACGATACGTGCGCGCTCAGATCATCGACTCGAACGGCCGCCGCGCCTGGACGCAGCCGGTGTTCCGAGATGGTCGTCTGAAACTGGCGGAGTGATCCCCGCCAATCGCGACTCACTTGTCACTCCCGCCGGCGGGAGCTTCTCGACCAGACTGTGCCTCGTCCGATCCAAAACAGCTTTCGAGGAGCAATCATGTTCGACATTCTGCATCGCGTGGGTATGAAGGCGTCGCTGGGCGAGGTCTATCGGGCGCTGGCGACGCCGGAGGGCGTCGCGGCGTGGTGGACCACCGAGACCACGGGCGATGACGAGGCCGGGGGCATGATCAAGTTCCGTTTCACCGACCAGACCGGCCGCGAGTTCGGCGTCTTCGACATGAAGATTCGCGAGTTGCGTCCGGACGCGCGCGTGGTCTGGGAAGTAGTGAAGGGACCGCCGGAATGGGTCGGCACGAACATTCGTTTCGAGCTGAAGCAGGAAGAAGATTACGCGGTCGTGCTGTTCAAGCACGAAGGCTGGCGTGAGCCCGCCGAATTCATGTACCACTGCAGTACCAAATGGGGCGTGTTCCTGCAGAGCCTGAAGTCGCTGGTCGAGACGGGTCAGGGCCAGCCGTCGCCCAACGACGTCAAGATCAGCAACTGGCACTGATCAATATTTCAAGGCGTGTCGGCCGCGCTCGCCCGGCACCAGGCCGATGAACACGATGGCGTGTTTGTCGGCGTCCCAGGCGAAGGGCTCGGTGCTGTAGGGCGTTCGCAGATCGCTGGCGGCCAGGCCCTCAGGTTACGACGTTATGCCCGAATCCTCTGGCGTCCGGACATCCTCGCCTCGGAGCGCTGTTCAGCCGGCTTCTTGGCGTGTGCCAGATTGCAGGCCGTCGCGACCAGCGACAGATGGGAGAAGGCTTGCGGAAAATTGCCCACCAGCCGCTTCGTGACCGGGTCGTACTCTTCAGCCAGCAGACCCAGGTCATTGCTCAGCGCCAGCAAACGTTCGAACAGCGCCTGCGCCTCATCCAGCCGTCCACACATGGCATACGCATCGGCGAGCCAGAAGCTGCAGGGAAGAAACACGCCTTCGCCGGGCGGCAGGCCGTCGTCGGTGGCTTCGGTGTCGTAGCGTTGCACGAAGCCGTCGCGTAACAAGCGCTCTTCGATGGCTCGCACGGTTCCTTGCACGCGCGGATCGTCGGCGGGCAGGAAGCCGAGCTGCGAGATCAGCAGCAGGCTGGCATCGAGGTGCTTCGAGCCATACGATTGCACGAAACAATTGCGTCGCGAGTCGAAGCCTCGCTCACAAACCTGGCGATGGATACGGTCACGAAGCGCGCGCCATTCGTCGATGGGCGCGTCGAGCTGGTAATCGCGCGCGTCCTTGATGGCGCGATCGAACGCGACCCAGGCCATGATCTTGGAATGAGTGAAATGCAGCGGCGGCCCGCGCACTTCCCAGATGCCATAGTCCGGCTGTTCCCAGATCGTTGCCAGATACGCCAGCAGCTCGCACTGCAGATTCCAGCCGGTTTCCAGCGTGGCGATGCCGCCTTTACGTGCCTGATGAAGCACGTCCATGATTTCGCCGAAGACGTCGAGTTGCAGCTGGGAGTGAGCTGCATTGCCGATGCGCACCGGCGCTGAGTTTTCGTAACCCGGCAGCCACGGCACTTCCCATTCGGTGAGCCGGCGCTCACCGGCGATGCCATACATGATCTGCAATTGATTCGGGCTGCCGGCGATCGCTCGCAACAGCCATTCGCGCCACGCCACCGCTTCGTCGAAGTGACCGGCATTCATGAAGGCGAGCAGAGTCAGCGTGGCGTCGCGCAGCCAGCAATATCGATAGTCCCAGTTGCGCACGCCCGCGACCTGTTCGGGAAGTGACGCGGTCGGCGCGGCCACGATGCCCCCAGTCGGGCCATAGATCAACGCTCGCAGCGTGATGAGCGAGCGGGTCGCGGCGTCGGGCCAGGGCTGGGCCTGTTGACCTTTCGCGACCCACTCGCGCCAGAAATGTTCGGTATCCGCGAGCGCGCAATCGACGTCCGGCTTGTTGGGCGGCGCCAGATGCGATTGACAATGAGTGAGCACGAACGAGACCCGCTCGCCCTGTTTGATGGTGAAGCGGCCCACGCTTTTCAGGTTCTCGCCTTTCATGTCGACATCGGCGTGTAGCAGGAGCATGTCCGGGCCCGCGATGGCCTGCCACGTGTCGCGCTCCGAATGGGTCACCCAGGGCACGACGGCGCCGTAGCCGAATCGGATCACCAGCTCGGTGCACAGATCGATCTTGCCGCGCTCGCCGTTCACGAGGCGGATGATGTCCGAGGCTTTGCCTCGCGGCGGCATGAAGTCGATGATGGTGGCGGCGCCGGTCTCGCTTTCCAGTCTGGTTTCGAGAATGAGGGTGTTGTCGCGATAACGTCTGCTGACTTTGACGTTCGCGTCGACGGCGCCGAGGCGCCAGCGGCCGTGCTCGGGCGTGCCGAGCAGCGCCGCGAAGCAGGCATCCGAGTCGAAGCGGGGCCAGCACAGCCAGTCGATGGAGCCGTCGCGGCCGATGAGTGCGGCGGTCTCGAGATCGCCAATCAATGCATAATCTTCAATTCGGCCCGGCATCGTTCTCAGTCAGCAACGGTTACTCCAAGGTCAACTCATGGAGCGCACCGATTGTTGCTGCCGGAACGTTGCGCTTATCGCGACAAATTGCGCTCGGCCATCGCGACCGTATTCGAAGCTTTGCGCTTCAGGCGATACAACTGCGCCGGACGATGTGCCCCGCGCGTGGTGGGCTGGGCCGGTGCCGGTTCGACGACGTCCAGTTCTTCGATGCGACGACGAAAGCCGCGCTTGTCCAGATCGGTTTTCAGCAGCGCTTCGTAAACTTTCTGCAATTCGCTCAGCGTGAAGGTCGGCGGCATCAAGTGCACGGGCAGGGAAGAGTAGGCCGTCTTGGATCGCACCCGCTCCACCGCCGCGCGCAGGATGTCGCGATGATCGAAGGGCAGCGAGCGGATCGAATCGACGGGCCGCCATTTGAGTGCGTCGCTGGCCGCGGCGGCGGGCACCAGGGCGTAATAGGCAATCGAGACCGACCAGCCGCGACTGTCGCGATGCCGGCTGGCAAAAGTCTGCAACTGCTCCAGATAAGGACTGTCGATGCCGGCTTTGGTTCGCAGAATCCGCGTGGCCGCGGCCAGCGCGTCTTCATCGGTATCGATGTGTACGAAGCCACCGGGCAGCGTCCATTCTCCCTCGTTGGGCGGGCGGGCTCGCTGTAACAGAGCCGCGCACAGTTCATTCTCCTGCAGTGTCAGGAGCACGATGTCCACGGTGACGATGGGCTGCGCAGTTAGTGCGTTCAAGGCTTTAACATAGCACAGGCCGCGGCTGTCCTTGGTGAAGGGGCCCCGGTACTCGTAAATAGTTAGTGCATAAACGCACTAACAGGATTAGGATGCGGCATCGGTTGGAGCAGGACACATGCACACGCTGTTGATCATCGATCCCCAAAACGACTTCTGCGATCCGCGGGGATCATTGTTCGTGCCGGGGGCGGCCGGGGATATGGAGCGTCTGGCTGGCTTCATTCGCGCCACCCGGCGCCAGCTGGGCGAAGTCATCGTGACCCTGGATTCGCACCCGAGCGTGGCCATCGAACGGCCGACGTTCTGGCGTCGAGGCGATGGCGGGCCGGTGGCCGCGTTTACTCAGATCACCCATGCCCAGCTCGCGGCCGGCGAGTACAGCCCCATCGAGCCCTCGTTGCGTTCGCGGGTCCTGACTTATCTACAAGCCCTGGAAGCGCAGGGACGGTATAAATTGATGGTCTGGCCGGTGCACTGTGTGATCGGCGCCTGGGGACACAATATCCCGAGCGCGGTGCTCGAGGCGGTGGGTGAATGGGAGTCGCAGGTTCAACGCGGAGCGTTCAAAGTGCTGAAGGGCCAGAATCCGCTGACGGAGCAATACAGCGCCGTGCGTGCAGAAGTGCCGTCGGCGGACGATCCGCGCACTCAGACCAATCGCGAGCTGATCGAGCAGTGCCGACCCGGGTCGGGGTTGCTGCTGGTGGCGGGCGAGGCGGCCAGCCACTGTGTGGCGGCGACGCTCGAACACCTGTTCGAAGCGTTCAGCGATGAGGAAATCCGACGTGTGATATTGCTATCGGATTGCATGAGCCCCGTCGCAGGGTTTGAAGCCGAGGCACGGGGCTTCATCGACGGCGCCGTGGCACGCGGCGCCCGGGCGATGACCAGTACTCAGGCGTTGACTGAAATCTCCACGAATTAAGCTCTGGCGAGTCGTCCCATGTTCACACCCATCATTCGCTCGCTGCTCGACACCGACTTATACAAGCTGACCATGCTGTCGCCGATGTTGCATCGGTTTCCGGCGAATCAGGCGGTCTACAGCTTCGTGTGTCGCAACTCACCTCAGTATCCGTTCGCGACCTTGAAGTCGGACGTCGAGGCGCAGCTCGATCATCTGTGTACGCTCACTTATAGCGAAGAAGAGCTGGCTTACCTCGCGACCAAATCGTACTTCAAGAGCGACTTCATCGACTTCCTGCGCATCTTCCACTTTCAGCGGCGCTACATCTCGGTCAGCACCGAGGGCGACACGCTCGAGGTCGTGGCGCGCGGACCGCAGATTCATGTGATGGGCTTCGAGATCTTCGTGCTGTCGATCGTGAATGAGCTGTACTTCCGCCGCTTCACCACGCCCGAAGTGCTGGCGGAGGGGCGCCGGCGGCTGGCGGACAAGATTCTGATGCTGCGTGACTTTCGGACTCAGAGCATGGTTGCCGAGGTGCCGGCGCCGAATGTGTTGAAGTTCGCGAATGGCACGAGCGCTCCCATGGAGGGCGGCGCGTTGCACACGATCCGACACCCGTTCGAGTTTTTCGATTTCGGCACGCGGCGCCGCTTCTCGCGCGACTGGCACGAGGAGATGGTGGCGACGCTGGCTCGCGAAGTGCCGCAGTACTTCAAGGGCACCTCGAATGTTCACCTGGCCAGGAAGTACGGTATCGCCGCTATCGGCACCATGGCTCATGAATATCTGCAAACCTTCCAGGCCGTGGGCGTGCAGTTGAAGAATTTCCAGAAGGAAGCGCTGGAGGCCTGGGTACAGGAATATCGGGGCGATCTGGGCGTGGCGCTCACCGACGTGGTCGGCATGGATGCGTTCATTTCCGATTTCGATCTGTACTTCGCCAAGCTGTTCGACGGTTTGCGTCACGACTCGGGCGATCCGGTCATCTGGGGCGAAAAGGCGCTGGCTCACTATCAACGCTTGAAAGTGGATGCGCACACCAAGCGCCTGGTCTTCTCCGACAGCCTCAACATCCCGAAGGCGCTGCGGCTCTATGAGCACTTCTCCGACCGCGTGCAGTGTGGTTTCGGCATCGGCACGGATCTCTCCAATGACATGGGTGTTCCTGCCTTGAACATCGTCATGAAGCTCACCGAGTGCAACGGTCAGCCGGTCGCGAAGCTGTCCGACACGCCGGGCAAGACCTTGTGCACCGATGAAACCTTCCTGGCGTATCTGCGCCAGGTTTTCAAACAGGCTGCCTGAACATCATGCCCACGCTGACCATCGCGCTTGCTCAAATCAATCCCACCATTGGCGACATCGACGGCAATCTGGCTCTGATCGTTGCAGCCGCGCGGCGCGCGCACGCGGCCGGCGCGCAGTTGGTTGCATTCCCCGAGCTGTCGCTCACGGCTTACTACCCGGCCGACCTGCTCGAAGATCCCGACTTTCAACGCCGCCTGGCGAAGGGCGTCGCAGCGCTGATCGCCACCAGCAAAGAACTGCCGGATCTGCACTGGGTCGTCGGCGCGCCCACGCCCAATACGGGCATCGGCAAGCCGCTGTTCAATTCGTTGCTGGTGGTGAAGAACGGCGAGGTGCTGCTTCAGTATCACAAGCAGTTGCTGCCCACCTACAACATCTTCGATGAGCGCCGGCATTTCGAGCCGGGCCCGGATGTGGCGAAGATCCTGGACATCGAAGACGTGCGCGTCGGCTTCATGATCTGCGAGGACGGTTGGAACGACGAAGAGCGCGACTACGTCGTCAATCCGTTCAAACGACTGGCCGACGCGGCGCCCGATCTGGTTGTTTCGATCAACGCCAGCCCGTCCAGCATCGGCCGGCGCGAAATGCGCCATGACATCTTTTCCAAGGCGAGCGCGCGTCACGGTCTGCCGCTGGTCTATGTCAACCAGATTGGCGGCCACGACCAGGTGATTTACGACGGCGCATCGTTCGCCGTCGATCCCGCGCGCGGCGTCGTGATGGAGGGCGCCCGCTTTCAGCCCGACCTCATGGTCCTGCAAGTGCATTCGCGCGCGAAGTTTCTGGATCGCGAGGGCAAGGAACTCGGTGCGATCAATGTCAAAGGTCTCTCGACCAACGAGTTCTATCGCGAGCAGTTGGTGTTGGGCTTGCGTGACTATGCTCGTCGCTGCGGATTCTCGACGGCAGTGGTCGGCTGCTCCGGCGGCATCGATTCCGCGCTGACGTTGGCAATCGCCGTGGAAGCGCTGGGCGCGAAGAATGTCGTCGCGATCACGATGCCCTCGCATTACTCGAGCACCGGCAGCGTCACGGACTCGCAGCGTTTGTGCCAGAACCTGGGGATTGAGCTGTACACGCACTCCATCGGCGATCTGGTCGGGCAATATGCGGGTCAATTCGGCACGGTGTTCGGCGAACCTCTGGTGGGACTGTCCAAGGAGAATCTGCAGGCCCGCATTCGTGGCACCATCCTGATGGAGTTTTCGAATCGCTTCGGTCACCTGCTGCTGACCACGGGTAACAAGAGCGAGATCTCGGTGGGCTACTGCACGCTGTACGGCGACACCAATGGCGGTCTCGGCGTCATCGGCGACCTATACAAGACCGAGGTGTTCGGGCTGTCGCGCTATTACAATGAAGTGGCGGGCCGCGAGATCATTCCAACGGCTATCATCGACAAACCGCCGTCCGCCGAGCTGGCGCCGGGTCAGAAGGATACGGATAGTCTGCCGCCGTACGAGGTGCTGGACCCGATCCTGAAGACGCTCATCGAAGGCTCGCGTCTGTCGCAGAAGGAAGGCGAGGAGGCGATGAAGTTCGTGCGGGAGACGTCGAAGACGGACGCGGGCAAGGCGCTCATCGAACGAGTGAAGAAGATGATCGCGCGTAACGAGTACAAACGTCGGCAGGCACCGCCCATTCTGCGCGTGCGGTCGCGGGCCTTCGGCAGTGGGCGCCAGATGCCCATCGCCGCGAAATACTGATCTGGCAACTTGAACCGACCGTTTCCCCCGCAGGGGGAAACAAAAAACCTGTCTCTAGAAGTAATATGACCTCGAACATCGCCGTCATCATTGGCCGGTTTCAAATCCTGCAACGTGGGCATGGCACGTTGCTGCAGCAGGCGCTGGCCATCGCGCCTCAAGTGCTCATCGTCATCGGCTCGGCGTTCCGGGCGCGGGATGCTCACAATCCCTTCACGTGGGAGGAGCGCAAGCAGCAGTTCGAGGCGGTGCTGACGCCGGAGCAGCGGCAACGCGTCGAGTTCCTGCCGGTCCGTGATTACTTCGACGATCAACGTTGGGGCGACGCCGTGCGCAAGGGTCTGGAGCGCGTTGCCGGTCGCGGCGCTCAGGTTACTTTGGTGGGCTTCAAGAAAGATCACACGTCGAGTTATCTCGACGCTTTTCCGGGCTGGACGGTGCATGAAGTCGAGCCGCAGGTCGACATCAGCGCCAGCGACCTGCGTCGCGTGTACTTCGAGACGCCGAACATCTCGGCGGCGCTGACCGTGATCGGCAACTACGTCGAGCCGGGCGTGCGCGATTATCTCCAGGCGTGGGCACAGCTGCCTGCTTATCGTCAGTGCCAGGCGGAGCATCGGGCGGTCGTTGCGTATCGTGAGAAGTACACCGCGCCGTTCTCTCTGACCTCGGATGCGGTGGTGACCACTCGACAGCATGTCCTGTTGATCAAGCGCGGCGGCACCATCGGTCATGGCTTGTGGGCGTTGCCCGGTGGATTCGTCGAGCCCTGGGAACGTTTCTACCCCGCGGCGGTGCGCGAGTTGGCGGAGGAGACCGGCTACAAGCCGCATCCTGGGCAATTGCGAGCGGCGCTGAAATCTTCCGCCGTCTTCGATCATCCCGCGCGCTCGCCGCGTGGCCGGATCATCACCAACGCGTTTCATTTCGATCTTGGCGATGCGGAGTTTCCCGATGTGCAAGGCGCCGACGATGCGAAGCTCGCGAAGTGGATTCCGATCGCGCAGTTGCCATCGCTGGAATCGCAACTGTTCGAAGACCACGCGTGCATCCTGGATCACTTCGTCGGGCTCTACCCCGAGCCCTGACCGAGCGGCTTCCGTGCTACGCGCTGTTCGTAGCGCGCGCTTTGCGCATCGAATTTGGGCTTTGCCACTTCGGGGCTCGCAGATATGCGTTGAGCTTGTGATTTAGGGCAGCTCGGCGTTCACCTCGAGACAGTGTCGGTATCTCGCAGACCCGACTAGCTTGTGCGTGCTTGGCACGCGCTATGGGCTGGCGGGAGACGGGATAATGCGAACGTTGCTGCTCGGAATCTCGAGTCTGTTGTGCTCGGCCGCAGCGATGTCACAGGACGACAGCGGCTCGACCATGGACGTCTACGGCTTCGCCATGCTCGATATGGGATATCAGAGCAAGCAGAACGATCCCGACTGGTTCGATGTGGTGCGGCCGACCAAGCTGCCGGCCTTCAAGGATCAATTCGGCTCGGACGAAAACTGGTTCGCGGGCGTGCGGCAGAGCCGCTTCGGCGTCAAGACCAGCACCCCGACCGGGCTCGGCGATCTGAAGACCACGTTCGAGTTCGAATTGTTCGGTACCGGTGTCGACGCCGGTCAGACGACGTTCCGTTTGCGTCACGCCTACGGCGAACTGGGTCACTTCGGCGCCGGCCAGACGTGGAGCCCGTTCATGGACATCGACGTGTTCCCCAACTCGATCGAGTACTGGGGACCCAACGGCATGGTGTTCTTCCGCAACGTCCAGGTGCGCTGGATGCCGATTCAAGGCGATACGCGGCTCACGTTCGCGCTGGAACGACCGGGCGCGTCGGCCGACCAGGGCAACTACGCCGATCGCATCGAGCTGCAAAACATCTCGCCGCATTTTCCCTATCCCGATCTGTCCGGCGAGTTCCGACTCGGCCGCGAGTGGGGCTATGTCGAGATCGCCGGCATCGTGCGTTACCTCGAGTGGGAGGACCGGCTGGCGGATCAATTCAATCTGTCGGGCGACGACATCGGCTGGGGCGTGAACCTGAGCTCCAACATCAAGCTCGGCAACAGTACCCTGCGTCTGCAGGCCGTGTATGGCGAGGGCATCCAGAACTATATGAACGACGCGCCTGCGGACGTAGGCATTCGTAACAACTTCAGCAATCCGAGCCGGCCCATCGTCGGGGAGGTGTTGCCGGTGCTGGGCATCGTCGCCTTCATCGACATCAACTGGAACGATCACATGTCGACCTCGCTGGGCTACTCGATGGTCGACATCGACAACTCCGACGGCCAGGCCGACGACGCGTTCAAACATGGCGACTACGCACTCGTGAACCTGCTGTTCACGCCGGTGAAGAATTTCATGTGGGGGCCCGAGGTCCAGTACGGGCGCCGGGAAAACTTCCGCGACGGCTTCACTTCGGACGATCTGCGCGTGCAGTTCTCATTCAAATACAGCTTCAGTCGCACTTTTGGAGGAGGTTGAGATGAGCTCGCGCTGCGGTTTCCTCGGGCTTGCGTCGCTGCTGAGCGTGTTGGCGATGTCGCCGGCGCTGGCGCAGATTCAATCGGCGGATCAGGTCCAGCAGGCGCTGAACGCCGTGTACACGAAGTACAAGGACTCCAAGGACGGCAAGAATGCCGATTACATCCCGGCGCTGGCGCGCGTCGATCCGAAGATCTATGGCATCGCGCTGGTCACCACCGGCGGCAAGATCTATACCGCCGGCGATGTGAAGTCGGAGGTGTCGATCCAGTCGATCTCGAAGGTGTTCACCATGGCGAAGGTCATGGAAGAGCAGGGCCCGGATGCGATCGCCAAGCGCATCGGTGTGGATGCCACCGGCATGCGCTTCAACTCCATCGTCGCCGTCGAGTTCGCCGAGAAGGAGTTGGGTGGGCCGGAGATCAATCCGCTGGTGAACCCGGGCGCGATCACCGCGACCAGCATGGTCAAGGGCAGCACCCGGGATGAGGTCTGGAACAGCATCCTGGATTTTCATTCGGCGTTCGCGGGCCGTCCGCTCAGCGTCAACAAGGAAGTGTTCGATTCGGAAGCGGCGACCAATCAGCGCAATCAGGCGATCGGTTCGTTGATGTATGCCTACGGCTTCATCAAGGACAACCCGGCGCAGGCAGTCGACATCTACACCGAGCAGTGCGCGATCAGCGTCAACGCCAAGGATCTGGCGACGATGGCGGCGACGCTGGCCAACGCAGGCAAGAATCCTGTGACCGGCAAGCAGGTGATGAAGTCGTCGAATGTGCCCGAAGTGCTGGCCGTGATGGCGACCGCGGGACTCTATGACGACTCGGGCAAATGGCTGTTCCACACAGGTCTGCCGGCGAAGAGCGGAGTCGGTGGCGGCCTCATCGCCGTGTCGCCGGGCAAGTTCGGTATCGCAGTCGTCTCGCCGCCGCTGGACGAAGCGGGTAATAGCGTGCGAGCCCAGCGGGCGATCACTGACGTGTCGAACACGCTCCACGGCAATCCATATGCACCGACGGTTGCCAACGAGCAGTGACATCACGCCGGCCGGGAAACAGCGAGGGGAAGCATGAGCGCATCGTCGCCATGGTTTCGCATACTGCACTTGTCCATGTGGTCCTTGCTGCTCCTGGCTGGCACCGCGATCGCCGAGGAGACCGACGTGCCCGCGTCGGATGCCGAGGTCGCGTCGACACCCCGGCTCTTCGAGGGCGACCCGAGACTGGCCGACGAGAAACCCATCTGGGGCGCGCTCGATACGGCCGGTCAAGGCATCGTGCTGTTCGACAACAAGGACATCGGCCAGGTCGCGCTGAGCGCGTATGCGTTGGTGCGCTACATCGATCAACGGCCGGCCGATCAGAGCTTCGTCGATCACCTGGGCAATGAGCACGACATCGATACGCGACGGGACATCCAGTTCCATCGCGCGATGATCCATTTGAAGGGCTGGTTCTATACGCCGAAGTTTCGTTACCAGATCACGGTCTGGACCGTGATGTCGACGGACCAGACCACGCTGTACGGCTTCCTGGGCTATCAATTCAACAAATGGTTCAATTTGTACGGCGGCATCAACACGCCGGGCGGCTCGCGTTCAGTGATGGGCTCGCATCCGCTGTGGCTCGCGAACGATCGTGTCATGGCCGACGAATTCTTTCGCGGCAGCTTCACCGGCACGCTGTGGGCCAACGGCGAGGTGCTGCCAGGGCTGTGGTACCACGTCGCGCTCTCCAACAATCTGAGCCAGCTCGGCATCACCGCCAGCCAGCTCAGTCGTGACATCGGCACCGGCTACGGCATGTGGTGGATGCCGACCACGCACGAGTTCGGTCCCCTGGGCTCGTACGGCGACTGGGAATATCACCAGACCCTGGCGACGCGCTTCGGCTTCTCGCATGTCCGCAGCCGCGAGAATCGTCAGGAAATCGACAGCACCAAGCCCGAGAACTTTCAGGTCAGGCTGGCGGACAGCCTGCTGCTGTTCGAAACCGGATCGCTCGCGCCTGGCGTCACGGTGCGGGAGGCCGACTGGGAATCGCTCTCGATCGATGCGGGCATCAAGTACCGGGGCATCTTCCTGCAAGCAGAGTATTACCGGCGCCAGCTCGATCACTTCGTCGCCGACGGCCCGGTGCCGGTCAGGAAGATCGTCGATGACGGCTTCTATGTGCAGGGCGCGTTCTTTCCGATCAAACAGAAGCTGGAGCTCTATGGCGCGACGTCGTGGGTATTCGGCGACACCGATGCCGGCTTTGGCGAATCGCGCGAATACCTCATTGGCGCGAACTATTACCCGGCGCACACGCGCAAGTTGCGTGTGAACGCGCAGATCATCGACGTCAAGAAATCCGCCGTGAGCAGCACGTTCGGCTTCTATGTCGGCGGTCAAACCGGCACGACTTACTCCGTAGCGGCGTCAATGCTGTTCTGAGAGGGAATATATGCGCCCATTTGCCGTTGTTGCCGCGATTGCATGGACGGCGGGCGCGAGCCACGTCGCTGAATCGGCGCAGCCGGCGTATCAGGTCAACGACGCGCACTTTCATTTGACCAACTATGTTCAGGAGGGCACCGACATCCGCGACTTGCTGCGGATCATGGGCGATCGGGTCGGGCGGGTCGCCCTGTCCGGCATCCCGCTGCAACAGACCTGGTCGTACCGGAACACCGGTAACTTCGCACCGACGTATTACCTGCAGACAGATTCGCCGCTCTACTATTATTCGTTCACCGTCGCCCATATCGCGATGGCGTATCTGTCGCTGCCCGAGCATGATCGGGCGCGCTTCGATCCGATGATCACCGGCTTCAATCCCGCCGACATGTACGGGGTGGATCACATCAAGCGGGTACTGAGAACGTTCCCCGGCGTGTTCACGGGGACCGGCGAGTTCACGATTCACAAGGAGTTCGTCAGGCCGATCGAGAATCAGCTGGAACTGCTGGAGCGCGCGCTGAGCGATCCTGCCAGTGCGCACGTGTCGATCGATATCTCCTGGATGGAAACGGCGAAGTACATCGTCGCGACGCCCGAGACCACCCGTCGGGTCGCGCAGACCATCAACCGCTTTCCGGATCGCTTCCTGCTCGGGACCGACGAAGTCGCTTCGACGGATCAGGCGAGCTATCTGCAGATCTATGACGTCTATCAGCCGCTGTTCGCTCAGCTCACGCCGGAAGCCAGCGAGAAACTGCGCAAGGGGAACTACGAGCGTCTGTTCGATGAGGCGCGCCGCCGGGTGCGTGCCTGGGAGAAGGCCAACGTGAAATGACGCGCGGCTGTCCTGGAGGGCATGACAGGAAACTTGATACGTGCAACGGGAATTCGCGGCACTTTCGAACTTGTGTGTGGCCAGTGCCCGCGTTACTGACTCGTACGCGAAGGGCGGGACGCAACATCTTTCGCTCGGCAGAAAAATCAGGAGCACCTCCATGCGCACGTCGATTTTGCGTTCATTGCCATACGTCTGCGCAGTGCTCGTGGCGGCGTCCTTCGCCGGGCGGGCCTCGGCGGATGAGAACCCTTCCGGTCCGTACGTCGGCGCCGGCTACGGTCAGTTCAACGTCGAGATCGAGAACATACCGGAGGTCACCGATGTGGTCGGCAACATCGATACCGACGACTCGGCGTGGAAGGCGTTCTTCGGCTGGCGCTTCAACAAGTTTCTTTCGCTCGAGGCCGACTATATCGACCTCGGCAATCCGCGCGGCAATTTCAACGCGGCGGGATCGGATGGCAACTATTCTCTGGAGCTGTCCGGCTTCGGCGCTTACGTCATCGGAACGTTGCCCATCACCATTTTCGAGCTGTCCGCGAAGGCCGGCTATTACTGGAACGACGTGAAGTTGAACGCCAATTTCAACAACGCCGGGACCAGCGAGCCGATCGTGCGCTCGAAAAACAGCGGCGAGGCATGGACGTATGGCGTCGGGGCGGGTGTCACGGTGATCGATCACCTCAACTTCCTGCTGGAGTACGAGTACATGGATCTGGAAAATCTGAAGGATCCTTATACGTTGTGGCTTTCGGCTGCATGGCGCTTTTAGAAACATTGGTTATTGCTTGAAATATTTGCTGTTTCAGAGTAAATCATTCGCGCGGGGGATGTCGCGGGCGGCATAGGGGGCGGTTCGAGTCTTCCGGATGTGAACCTATGGCCATCGATTTCCAGGGATGGGCGCTGTGCTCGGGATGTTTGCTGATCCTCGCGTGCAGCTCGTCGGTGTTCGCTCATCGGTTGCGCCGAAGCCGGTTGGCTTTGACGCGTGCACAGGCGCGACTGCGTGCGCGGACGGAACGGCACAAACTGACATTACGCGCCTGTAATGATGTGATCCTGTGTTGGAACGTCCGCAGCGGCCGGGTCCGTTGCAGTGCCAACGGCCAGCGCTACTTCGGCACCCCGCCCAGGCCCACAGATGCCTGGCGGCTGTTACAACGATGTGTGGATGAGCAGGACCGCGAGCGGGTTCGGCGCGAGCTGCAACGTTTCCTCGCGGGGAACGGTGACGTCTGGGAGAACGAATTCACGCTGCAGGGGCCGGACAGCGCGCGCGTCCCGGTCCGAGTCAGAGGCGTTCTGGTCCGGGAGCCTTCCGGCGAACCTCGCAAGATGGTGGTCGCGTTGAGCGACATGACCGATGCATGGGCGGCTCGAGACGCTGCCAGAGCCCTGGCGCGAGCAGCCCGGCTGGCCACCATAGGGGAGGTCACCGCGGGCATCACTCACGAAGTGACGCAGCCGCTGGGCGCGATTCTCAACAATGCCGAGACCGGATTGTTCTTGCTGCAGAAGAAACGACCGCCGCTCGCAACGATTCGAACCATTCTGGAGGACATTCGCAACGACGACCTCCGGGCCAGCCAGGTGGTGCGTCGTACCCGCGCGCTGCTGCAGAACCGGGAGATGGTTCGCGAGCCGGTGAATTTGAACGCAGTGCTCGCCGAAGCGGTGGACCTGCTGTGGATGCAGGCCCGGCGCAGAGGGATCAAACTGAGCCTCTTGCCAGGCGACATTCCCTCGATCAGCGCGGACCCGGTGCATCTTCAGCAGGTGATCATCAATCTGATCGGCAATGCGCTGGATGCCACTGAGGTGGACGTGACCGGAGCCAGGCGTGTCGACGTGCTCAGCGATCACGTGGACGGCCGTGTGCGCGTGTCGGTGCGCGACAGCGGCTGTGGGATTGCACCGGAACACCTCGAAACCATTTTCGAATCGTTTCATAGCGGCAAGGCCAACGGTCTCGGGCTCGGGCTGTCGATCGCCCGCGCCATCGTGAAGGCGCATGGCGGACGCATCTTTGCCGAGAACAATCTGCATGGCCCGGGAGCGACGGTGTGCTTCGAAATCCCGGAACCGGTGGATGCATCGACACCGCTCTTCTCGTCCCCGACGCTGCTGGTCCGCCAGGCGGCCGACTGATCCGTAGTAAGGGTACCTACGCGCTCACTCGAACCGGTTCTCGCGCGGTCGGCGTCCGCGCTACCTATGTGCTTTACAACACGGATCGAAGTAACGCACCGAGGCGCCATGGCTACCACTGCATCGACGCTGATTCACGCCCACGGCCTGGATGAGACCTGCGAGCAGCTCGCACCCTTTATAAACATTCGCTACGTGCAACTGGAACGAGGCATGGCCTGCGCGCGTGGCGCTGTCGCGCGAATGGAGCAGTTGACGGTCGGTTACCTGGGAGCGGATCGTCACAAAGTCGAATGGCTCGATGTGCCACGCGGTCAAATGATTTTTCTCGTCCCGATGCATGGCCGCGCGCGATTGGGCACGACCGGTGTCGAGCCAGGGCAGGCGATCATCGCGCACGGTCCGGCGCAGCTGGTCGTCTGCACCGAGCGCGAGTATCAATCGTTCTTTGTGTCGATACCGGACCGGAGTGTCGGCACGCGCTGCACTGGTGCCAGGCTGCTGCAGGCGTCGACCGCGAGACTGGGAACATTCGAGGCCTGTGCTCACCGAGCGATCGATACAAATGTTGCAGCCAACACACTGCTGGACGTGTGCGACACCTGGCTGCGCGAGGAGCCAGGCGATGATTTGACGTCGCCCGCGTCGACGGCCCGGTGCCAGGCTGCCGTGAGGGCACGGCAATACATCGACGAGCATCTGGATTGTGCCTTGACGCTCGCGAGCGTGTGTCAAGCGAGCTACGCGAGCCCGAGAGCGCTGGAGTATGGGTTCCGGGAGATCTACGGCGTCTCGCCCATCGCATACATCCGCTGCGCACGACTGTCACGCGTGCGGGGTGAGTTGTACTTCTCGCCGCACTCGATCGGCAAGATCACCCAGCTCGCGATGAAGTGGGGTTTCTGGCACCTGAGTCAGTTCTCCAAGGATTATTACGATCTATTCGGTGAGCTGCCGTCGATCACGCTGGGCCGGGCCAGCGGTCGCATCGATAGAACCGGTTGCGATTGCGTGGCGAGCGCGCCGCCGATCGCCGTGGCGGAGGGGCTGTGAAGGCGCTGATCGTGACGCTGCTGCTTGCGGCAATGGGAGTGAGTGTCGGCAGAGAGGTCTCTGAGACCAGCACTGAGAGGTTCATGATCCGCCCGCGGGCGCCCTCGGCGGAGCGGCGTTTCCTCCAGGTCGTCGTGATGCGAGAGGTGGCCATCAACAATGCGCTCGGACCGATCCTCGAAGACGCGTGCACCAAGATCACCCTCGAGTTCGCCGTACCCGAAGACGCTTCCTATCCGCGCGACGCGGCTGCCTACGATCCGTCACGCCACACCTTGACGTTTCGTCGACAGTTGCTCGGCTGGGTGGGCCACGGCGTGCAATCGTGGGCGAGAGCGTACTGGCCCTATTACAAGAATGACGACATGCGGGCCTTGCTGCCGGTGATCGAAGTCATCGACGATGCATTGTGGATGACTCATCTGCAGGAGGCCGCTCATCGCAAGGGACTCACGTGGCCACATCAGGAGTGCGCGTCGCTGGACATTCAGAAGCGGCTGGGCTGCGAGATGCTGGTCTCGGGCGCGTGGTCGTCGCGCCGTCCTGCACAGCCCATGTTCAATACCAATCGGGTCGACATGTTCTGGCCGGACAACCTGGAGGAGTTGCGTGCGCGCGGCTGGCGTCAGGGCGATGCAGTCTATCGAGACGTACAGCAACTGGGCGGGTCGATGCTGATGCGTCCGCTCATTGCGGAGTTCGGCGTGCCGCGCGTCCTTCAGTACATAGCGCAGACGCCTTTCCATATCGAGGACGACAACGTGCACGCTTCGGTGCTGCATTACCAGGAGCAGGCGAGGCGGGCGCTGGCGGCGAATGCGATTAATTGATAGCTCGCCGGCCGACCCGATCCGATGATCCGGGATTCACAACGAGGCCATCCATGAACGCGGTAAAGTCAATCGCAACAGGCACGCTGTCCCTCATGGTGGCGCTGCTCGCCGCCTGTGCCAGCAAGCCGACCATCCGCTCCAATGTCGATCCAACGGCGGACTTCTCCAGATTTCAAACCTATGGCTATTTCGACGAAGTGACCGGTCGCAAGTCGCCGTACGATTCGTTCGCGACAACCTATATCAAGAACGCGATCGATCACGAGATGCAGTTGCGCGGCTTCGAGAAGAGCAAGAATCCGCAACTGCTGGTCAACACCCACGTACAGACCAAGGACAAGGTGCAGGTCACTGAAACGCCCTATGGCGGGGGTTACTACGGCTATCGATATGGAATGTATGGCTGGGGCGCCGGTGTCTCCACCACGGTGGACAACTACACCGAAGGCACGCTCAACGTGGATGTCGTCGACGTTGCTTCCAAGAAGCTGTTGTGGGAAGGCATCGCGGTCGGTCGTATCCACGACAAGGCGCGCGACAATCCGCAGCCGGCCGTCAACGAAGTCGTCAGCCAGATCTTCGAGAAGTTCCCGAAGCAGCCCGCGGGCGCGCCGCCCAAATCCTGAGGCGCTCGCTCAGGGACGCAACACGGTTTCGATGGCGTCGAGGATCTGAGCCGTGGGGCAGGGCTTGGTCAGCACGGCCGCGAACAATTGCATCTTCTCGTCCCACGTCGGTGGCGTTGCGGTCAGTGCGACGATGGGAATGTGCTCGAGCGCGGGTTGCGCCTTGATGTGACGAGCTGCGTCGAGCCCGCTGCCCTGATGCAGATGCAAGTCCATCAATATCACATCCGGCGTGAGCTGCGCGGCCTGCCGGACCGCATCGGTCTCGCTGGTCGCCGCAAACGCCGAATAGCCGCGAGCTGTCAAGAGACGCAGCGCGCTGGCACGCGTACTGCGATCGTCGTCCACGACGAGTATCACACGACTCAAAGTCCCACCTGGCACGTTGCTATTGCTGTTCACGACGAAGGACCGACGCGAACTCTACGTTCAGGCTTGCCCGTGGGACTGGGACGCCGTTCAGTTTTCCACATCGCGAGGGCGCCTGAAGCGCTGGCCATGTGACGCGGATCAATATGGCCGATTTGTCGGTATCGATCAGAACATGAAGGCCATGCCCAGCCGGAACTGGTCGAAGTCCGGCGTGCTGCTCGCCTTGGAGTAATCGAGCCAATGTTTCTCGTAGACCAGCCGTAGCGCGTAGCTCTTGTTGATGTCCCAGCGCACGCCGGCGCCTACCTGGTAGGTGAACTCGTCGAACGACTTGGTGCTCTGGTACGGCGTGCAGATGTAACCCCACCAGGGATCCCACCAGCAGCCGACCTGGACCCGGCTGTTGGGAATATTGGTGTCGACGAACGCCCAGCCCATGCCGACATTGAGGAAGGGCGTCAACGGACCTTTGAGGATGTTGTAGTTCAACACCACTTTCGGCACGAACGTTTCGATGTCGCCGCTGACCTTGGCCGAGACGCCGGGAAACGTGCCCGACTGGAAGTTGGCGTCGTAGCTCACGTTGGACCAGTCGATGGCGGCCTGCAGATCCAGATGTTCGTTGAAGCGCCAGCCCCACCACAGCGTGGCGCCGAGGTCGTCGTTCAAGTCGACGGTCGAGCCGCCGTCGAACTTGACCTTCTGGCTCAGCTGATAGACCACATCGAATCCGAATTCCTGTCCCGGCGGGCGGGTCTCCTGGGCGTACGCGGACCACGGCAGGCTGGCAGCAGCAAAAATCCCCGAGACGATCAAAGCGCGCATGACAGGCCTCCTGATGACTTCCGGCCTATATGACGATCAGTTGTCGATGCTCGCCATCCGTAGCGCGGGCCGGGGCGAGGTCACTTCCCGCTGATGGAGCGTCTGCGCCACGCGCCACGCTCTCGGTGTTACGCCGACAACGCGACGAAACAAGCGCGCCAGATGCGCACGGCAGAAGTCGTGTGCGAGACGCGTGTCGCAGATCCCCGGCGTCGTGGATCGCTAATCAACACTACTGTCGATTAAGATTCCGGCCATGGAGACGCTGGCGACGCTGCGAAGCTTGGTAGTGGACGACCCGATCGGGCGCTTTCTGGCGATGTTCCTGATCGTCGTGTTCATGGCAACCCTGTTTCAGGGCTATCTGCGGGCACGGAAGATCCAGCCCAATGGCTTCAAATGGCGCACGCTGCGCAACGAATTCTTCTTTGCCGTGCTCAATGTCAGCGTGACGGCTTTCATCCTGACCACGTTGACCGCGTTTTTGACCAGGCAGGGCTTCATTTCGTTCAAGACCGGCCCGGTGCAGTGGTGGGTGGTCGCGCTGGAGTACGCGTTCTATTTCTTCGCGTTCGACACCTACTTCTATTGGCTGCATCGTTGGATGCACAACGAGCCGGTGTACACCTGGGTCCACAAGATCCATCACGAATCGACCTCGCCGAACCTGCTCACGACCCTGTCGGTGGGCCCGCTCGAGTCCGTCATCAACGGCGGTTTCGTCCCTTTGTTCACCGCGACCTTTCACGATCAGCACCACAAGTATTTCAAATGGAACTTCGGCGGCTACACGACGATCTGGGATTTTCTGTGCGGCACGGTGCGACCGAAGTATCTGTCTGACTTCGATCAGATCAAGGCGCGCGCGTCCGGCGCAGGCACGGCGGCGCCCGCGAACGCGTCGTCGGATTAACTTTTGGGAATCGCCTCGCCGGGCGGATTCGCGGCGAACCACTCGACGATGCCCGGCATCTGTTTTTCGAATCCGCCGGGGACATTGATGCTCATGAACCCGACGGGCTGGGTGCCACGATTCTGGAAATCATGGGCCGTGCCGCCGGGAATGAGAATGTAGGAACCACGCGCGGCCTGCGACCAGGCGCCGTCGAAGAACACGCTCAGCTGGCCCTCGATCACATAGTAAACATGATCTTCGGGATGCGAGTGCGCCCCAGGTCCCGTCGTGTTCGGCTCCAGCCACCACTCCGAGATCGAATATCTCGTATCCGTCTCGCCCAGATCCGCCTTGAACACGGCGCGCATCTTCCCCATCGGATAAACACGGCCCTGGCCGGGTGGCACGATGGCGGCGGAGCGCGGAGGTTTGTTGGCGTGATCCATCGAAGTCTCCAGCGCAGGCGGCATTCGCGCCTGGCTGGAGGACTATACGACTAAGCGAACTCCCGGGCGACCTCCGCCCAGCCGTGGACGTGTCGCATGCCGGGCGGTTGCGGACCGAACTGTGGACCGAACAGGTACAGGTTCGGCACGACGCTCCGCATGGCCTGCAACACGTCGATGCGATCGTCGATGAAGTGGGTGATGCCCAGCTCCCGGCCATGCACCGCCACGTTCATTCGCTAGTGGGCTGTCATTCCAGGATCGCGTCGATCGTGCTGGAGATCGCGCCCGAGTGGTCGGCTCTGATGATCTGGCGTTGCGCGCGCCAGGCATCCCGGATGGGCTCGGATGTGTCATCGAAGAAGCCGACATAGGTGTCGACTGTGTAGTGCACGCCGGGCCAGCCGGCGATCAGCCATACCGGACACCCGTCGAACAAGCCGGTGGCGCCCGTCGGGCCCAGCGGCAGATTGCAGGTTTGATTTTCGTAGGCGGCATATTCGAAGTACGCCGGTAACCAACCGGCCACGCTCGCCGGGGCGAGGGCGTTGGGAGCCTGCTTGCTGCCCACCAATGGCACCAGCGCCCGTTGTTGATAGTTCGTCGGCGCGTGTGTCTTGAGGTAGTAATAAAGGGGTTCGACTTCATCGAAGAAGGGCCCCTGGTAAGCGTCGATGGAGACGACATCGAGGTAGGACTTGTTGAGATCGCAGCCGTGATCCCGCATCCACTTGATTTCGTTCTCGCTGAAATTCACCCAGACACGGGTGGTGGCCGAAAGGTTGCGAACCGTTTGCGCGGCGGCCGCGACCTGCAGCTGCGTAGCGGTCATCGCGCCGTAATGAACTGAAGTGACACCGCAGGGATTCTGTGCCGCCCCAACGGCGTTCAAATACGGCTCATCGATCCACACTGCCGCGATCTTCGACCAGTCATAGTTGGCATTGGTCAACAGCTGCGTCAGGGCAGTGGGATCCTGATAGTAACCATCGATCTGCAGAATCGCCTTGCGCGACGGCTGCGGCAGCGACGGCCAGAACCACGCCAGATCGGTGTGTTCCTCCTCGATGTTGGCGGCCTGGTCGTTGCTACGCCACAGCGCCATTAGAAAGTTTCGAGGCTCGGCGGCCGCCGTCTGCCACGCCGAGTTTGCCAACAGGCCGATCAGGAGAAGACGCGATCCAGCGAAAGATGCGTTCACAGGCATGCCTCCATTGCTGCCGTTGAGTCTGCTTCAATCCAAAGCGACGGTCGTGACCTTGCAGTGAGGTTGGCTGGAGCCGCTCCACAGTTGCGTATCCACTGCGACGATGCGCACTAACGCTTGAGTGTGATACGCCGATAGCAGCAGGGCATAAGAGTTCTTGGCGGCAGCATTGGCGGCGGGGGTCGTGCCCTGATCGAACCAGAAAGCTACGCACCCGGCAGGCGGACTATCAACTTGAAAGACAATGTGGCCTTCGTAGTTGGTCAACAGGTAGGAATACAGTCGTGTGACACTTTTCACCACTTCGTACTCGGTACTGTGAGCATTGAGTGGCAACGCGGCCGTGGCGGTGATTCCGGCCAGCAGTGCGATTCGACGAAGCAAGGGTGCGATTGGTTTCATCCGTTGATTCCCCAAAAGTGGTTGACGCTGCCTTGACGAAGCAACCGAGGGGTTTGCCGCATCCTTGGCAGTTCCTGCACGCACCAGAGAATCGCAAGAGTCTCGCGAAGCTGTCAACGGATCATCGTGCTTCGAGATATTGAATCAGGGATTGGATGAACTGCGAGTTACCGGTCCTGCACCATCTGCCGGTTAACAAACAACGCCACGAGGGTGCCGATCGCGCCCGACAACAGATACGCGCCCGCGAAGCCGAGGCCGAAGCGACTCGACAGCACCAACGCGACCCACGGTGCGAAGCCGGCGCCGAACAGCCAGGCGAGATCGGACGTGATCGCGGAGCTGGTGTAGCGATAGTTCATCTGGAAGTTCGAAGCCACCGCGCCCGAGGCCTGGCCGAAGGAGAGGCCGAGCAGCAGGAAGCCGGAGATCATGAACACCACTTCGCCGATCTCGCCGGCGGCGAGCAATTGAGGAGCGAAGCCACTGAACGCTGCGATGGCCGCGGCGGTGGCGGCGAGGAGGGTACGACGTCCGATGCGATCGGCCAGCCAGCCGGAGGCGACGATGGCCGCGACACCGAACGCGGCGCCGACCGCTTCGATCATCAGAAAGCGCGCCGGACCCTCTTGCGTGAACAGGAACACCCACGACAGCGGGAACACGGTCACCATGTGAAACAACGCGAAGCTGGCGAGCGGCGCGAACGCGCCGACGACGATGTTCCAGCCGCCCTGACGCCAGGTATCCATGACGGGCTGCGGCTGCAGCTCCTGAGTCTCGAACGCCTTTGTATATTCCGGCGTGACGACGATACGAAGGCGCGCGAACAGCGCCACGACGTTGATGGCGAATGCGACGAAGAAGGGATAGCGCCAGCCCCAGCTCAGGAAATCCTCGGCCGACAGGTTCGCGATGATGTAAGCGAACAGCGTGCTCGCCACCATCAGGCCGAGCGGTGCGCCCAGTTGCGGAATCATCGCGTAGTAACCGCGACGTTTCTGAGGCGCATTCAATGCGAGCAACGAGGCCAGGCCGTCCCACGAGCCGCCGAGCGCCAGACCCTGACCAATGCGCAGGATGCCTAGAAAATAGGCCGAGGCGATGCCGATGTCCTGGTAGCTGGGAATGAAGGCGATGGCCACCGTCGAGGTGCCGAGCAGGAACAGCGCGATCGTGAGTTTCATGCCACGCCCGGCGACGCGGTCGATGGCGGTAAAAATTACTGTGCCGAACGGTCGAGCGACGAAGGCCAGCGAGAAGATCGCGAACGAGTACAAAGTACCCGTCAATGCATCCACGTAGGGAAAGATCAGCTTCGGAAACACCACCACCGAGGCGATGGCATAAACGAAGAAGTCGAAGAACTCCGACGTGCGACCAATGATGACACCGATAGCGATGTCGCCGGGCCGGACCTCGCCCGCATGCGCTTCATTCGTCCGCCGGGCATCGCGTTCCAGCGATGAGGTGGGCGCATGGGATTGCGCGGCGGTCATAGATCACTCCTGCGGAACATGGCCCCCTTTATAGCGCCGCGCGAAGTGCTGGACCATTGGGCAAAACGCCCAATGTCGCCGCGCAACCGGACAGCCTATCCTGCTCGCCCGATGAAGCCCTTGAGAATTGTCAAACTGCTGCCCCTGCTGGCGATCCTGTTGGGGTTGTCCGCTTGTGACATGGTCGTGCTGAACCCGGCCGGCGACGTGGCCGCTCAGCAGCGCGATTTGCTGGTCATGTCCACGTGGCTGATGCTGCTCATCATCATTCCTGTGATGGCGCTCACGGTCATTTTTGCCTGGCGCTATCGGCACAACAACCGCGAAGCCCGTTACGAGCCCGATTGGCATCACTCGATGCGCCTGGAGCTGATCATCTGGTCGGCGCCGCTGCTCATCATCATCTGTCTGGGCGCGCTCACCTGGCTCGGCACGCATCTGCTCGATCCGTATCGACCCATCGATCGGCTGTCGGCGGACAAGGAACTTCCCGCGGACACGCGCGCGTTGCAAGTGGAAGTCGTGGCACTCGACTGGAAGTGGCTCTTCATCTATCCCCAATACGGCGTGGCCACCGTCAATGAAATGGCGGTGCCGGTGAATCAGCCGCTGGCGTTGCGTATTACCGCCTCGTCGGTGATGAACGCGTTCTATGCCCCGCACCTGGCCGGCATGATCTACGCAATGCCCGGTATGGAGACCCGCTTGCACGGTGTCTTGAACGAAGCGGGCGAGTCGGAAGGAATTTCCGCCAATTACAGCGGCGCCGGCTTCTCGGGCATGAAATTCAAGCTGCGCGGCATGAGCGATACCGAATTTCAACGCTGGATCGCGACGGCACGCGCCGCCCAGCAATCGCTGACGCGCGATTCCTATCTGCAATTGGCGAAGCCGTCGGAGCGTGAGCCGGTGCGTTATTTCGCCACGGTCGACAACCAGCTCTATGACTCGATCGTCGGCATGTGCGTCGAGCGCGGCAAGATGTGCATGCATGACATGATGGCCATCGATGAGCGGGGCGGCTTGGGCAAGGCGGGTATTTACAATGTGGCCCGTCGCTCCAGCGATTCGCCTCGGGCCGTGTTCGGTTCCGACAACTCACACGTCATCGGCATCTGCGCGGCGCCGCTCGTGCGAGCGTTTGAAGATGACTTGCTCCCGCAGGTCGATCGCTCGCCGCTGCGAGGGGCGGGCTTGCCACGACCCACGCCCGGCCGGTCAGGTTCATTGCTCGCGGACATCGATTCGCTGAGCTCGCGGTAATTGACGATGCAGCACGCAGATTCGCCAGTTCTGGATCCGATCTTTGGCCGCTTGAGCCTCGCGGCCTTGCCGTTGCACGAGCCCATCGTGGTCGCGACGTTCGCTGCCGTGGCTATCGGCGGCATCGCGATGTTTGCCGCCGTCACTCGCTATCAGCTGTGGGGCTATCTGTGGCGCGAGTGGATCACCACGATCGACCACAAGCGCATCGGCATCATGTACATGATCCTCGGCATCGTCATGCTGCTGCGTGGTTTCGCCGACGCCGTGATGATGAGATTGCAGCAGGCAATGGCGTTCGGAGGCTCGGAGGGCTATCTCAACGCGCATCACTACGATCAGATTTTCACGGCGCACGGCGTGATCATGATCTTCTTCGTGGCCATGCCCCTGGTCACGGGATTGATGAACTACATCGTGCCGCTGCAGATCGGCGCGCGCGACGTCGCATTCCCATTTCTCAACAACTTCAGCTTCTGGATGACCACGGCCGGCGCGATCCTGGTCATGTTCTCGCTGTTCGTCGGTGAGTTCGCGCGCACCGGCTGGCTCGCGTATCCGCCGCTTTCGGGCATCCAATACAGTCCGGATGTAGGCGTCGATTACTACATATGGGCGCTGCAAATAGCCGGCGTGGGAACGTTGTTATCGGGCGTGAACCTGTTGGCCACCATCATCAAGATGCGGGCGCCCGGCATGACCTTGATGAAGATGCCGGTGTTCACCTGGACCTCGCTGTGCACGAACGTGCTGATCGTGGCCGCGTTCCCGGTGCTGACGGCGGTGCTGGTGCTGCTGTCGCTGGATCGTTACGTGGGGACCAACTTCTTCACCAACGACTTCGGCGGCAATCCGATGATGTATGTGAACCTCATCTGGATCTGGGGTCACCCCGAGGTGTACATCCTGATCCTGCCGCTGTTCGGCGTGTATTCCGAAGTCACCTCGACGTTCTGCGGCAAGAAGCTGTTCGGCTACAGCTCGATGGTGTACGCGACCGTCGTGATCACCATTCTTTCGTACATCGTATGGCTGCATCACTTCTTCACGATGGGCTCGGGGGCGAGCGTCAACTCGTTCTTCGGCATCACGACCATGATCATCTCGATTCCGACGGGGGCGAAGATATTCAATTGGCTGTTTACGATGTACCGGGGACGGATTCGGTTCGAGCTGCCGATGCTGTGGACCGTCGCGTTCATGCTCACGTTCGTGATCGGCGGCATGACGGGCGTGCTGCTGGCGGTGCCGCCGGCCGACTTCGTGCTCCACAACAGCCTGTTCCTGATCGCGCACTTCCACAACGTGATCATCGGTGGCGTGCTGTTCGGCCTGTTCGCCGGCATCAACTACTGGTTCCCGAAGGCGTTCGGTTTCAAGCTCGACCGGTTCTGGGGCCTGGTGTCGTTCTGGTTCTGGGTGATCGGCTTCTGGGTGGCGTTCACGCCGTTGTACGTGCTCGGCCTGATGGGCGTGACCCGTCGTCTGCGTTACTTCGAAGATCCGTCGCTGCAGATCTGGTTCCAGATCGCCGCGGTGGGCGCGGGGCTGATCGCCATCGGCATCGGCGCAATGCTGATCCAGTTCTACGTGAGCTTCCGCAAACGCAAGGAGCTGGCCGATACGACTGGCGATCCGTGGGATGGCCGCACGCTCGAGTGGTCTACGTCGTCGCCGCCGCCGGCTTATAACTTCGCGTTCACGCCCATCATTCACGATGGCGACGCCTGGTGGGACATGAAACAGCGCGGCTACCAGCGGCCGTTGGGTGGCTTTCGGGCGATTCTGATGCCGGCCAATACCGGTGCGGGGTTTGTTCTCGCGGTGTTGAGCACGGCGTTCGGCTTCGCGATGGTCTGGTACATGTGGTGGCTGGCGATCGCGAGCTTCATCGGCATCGTGGGCTTCACCATCTATCACACGTTCAACTACCAGCGGGATTTCCACTTGACCCTGGACGAAGTCGTCCGCGCCGAGGAAGAGCGCACCCGGTTGCTGGCCACGGTGCGGAGTTAATCGAATGGGACACGCACTGACTAGCGAACAAGCGGCCGATCGCACGCTGTTCCTGCAACTCGACGAGCACGATCACGAGGCCGGCGGCAGCACGCTGCTGGGCTTCTGGATCTATCTGATGAGCGACTGCCTCATCTTCGCCGTGCTGTTCGCCACCTACGGTGTGCTCGGTGGCAACTACGCGGCGGGGCCGGGGCCGAAGGATCTGTTCGATTTGTCGCTGGTCGCGCTCAACACGACGATGCTGCTGTTGTCCTCGATGACGTATGGCTTCGCCATGCTGTCCTCGTACCGGAAGAAAGTGGCGGCGACGCAGGTGTGGCTGCTCATCACCGGGTTGTTCGGCCTGGCGTTCCTGAGCATCGAGCTCTATGAGTTCGCGCACATGATTCATGAGGGCGCGACGCCTCAGCGCAGTGCCTTCCTGTCGGCGTTCTTCACGCTGGTCGGCACGCACGGCTTGCACGTGACGTTCGGCATCGTGTGGCTGGTCACGCTGATGTTCCAGATCGGCAGGCACGGCCTGACCAAGGCGAACGCGCGCCGGCTGGCGTGTCTGAGCCTGTTCTGGCACTTCCTGGACGTGATCTGGATCGGCGTCTTCACCTTCGTCTATCTGATGGGCATGCTGCGATGAGCGCTCACGACCACGCATCCGATCACGAGGCCGGCCTGGTCCACGGCGAAGAGCCGCACGGCACGCTGAAGGAGTATCTGACCGGGTTCATTCTCTCGGTCATTCTCACCGCGATTCCGTTCTACCTGCTGATGGGCGAGGTGTCCTGGAGCAAGCAGACGATCGCGCTCACGATCGTGGTGCTCGCGGCCGTGCAGATGGTCGTGCACATGGTCTATTTCCTCCACATGACGCCCAAGAGCGAGGACGGCTGGACGCTGACCTCGCTGGTCTTTACGCTGATCCTCGTCGTCATCACGCTCGCCGGTTCGCTATGGGTGATGTATCACATGGACACCAACATGATGCCCAAACACGAGGTCAGCCAGCCGCGTTGAGCTCTCGTGCGCCTTTGTCGCCGCTGAAGCTGGCGGCGGTATCGATCGCGGCGCTGGCCGGCATCGCGGTGCTGGTCAGCCTCGGCGTATGGCAGGTGCATCGGCTGGCCTGGAAACGCGACCTGATCGAGCGCGTCGAGCAGCGGGTCCATGCGGACCCCGTCGCGGCTCCCGGGCGCGGGCAGTGGCCCAACGTCAATCGGACCAACAGCGAATATCTGCGCGTGGCCGTCACAGGCCGTTACTTGAACGATCGAGAAACGCGGGTCCAGGCGGTTACCGAGCGGGGCGGTGGGTTTTGGGTGTTGACGCCGTTCGTCACCGACGCGGGCTACACCGTCCTGATCAATCGCGGCTTCGTGCCGCCGCCCCAGAAGGATCCCGCGACCCGGGCGCCAGGTCAGATTGAAGGCGAGACCCGCGTGATCGGGCTGCTGCGTTTGACCGAACAGGGTGGCGGGTACCTGCGCGCCAATGAGCCGGCGACCGACCGCTGGTTTTCACGGGACGTGGCGGCCATCGCGGCCAAACGGGGGATTGGCGACGTGGCACCGTACTTCATCGATGCCGAGGCGCTGGAGCCGGCGATCCCCGATGCGCCCATCGGCGGCCTCACCGTGATCGCATTTTCCAACAATCACCTGCAGTATGCGCTCACCTGGTTCGGGCTGGCGTTGATGTTGATTGCCGGCACGGGCCTGGTGCTCCGCCACGAGTGGCGCTTGCGTAGGCCGCAGACAACGTGAACTCAATTGCGCTGACCGAGCCGCAGGCTCCGTCTCATATCGATACCGCGAACCGGAAGAATCTGGCGTTGCTGATCCAGCTGCGCTGGATCGCGGTGCTGGGGCAGGTGGTCACCATCGCGGTCGTCCACTTCGGGTTGCGCATTCCCTTGCCGCTGGCCCCGATGGCGATGGTGCTGGGCGCGTTGCTGGCACTCAATGCGCTCAGTCACGTGTGGCTGCGTCAGCGTTTGCAGATCAGCAGCCAGGCGTTGTTCTCCGCGTTGTTGCTGGATGTCGCCGCGCTCACGGTGCAGCTGTATTTCAGCGGCGGCGCCACCAATCCGTTCACGGCGCTCTATCTGTTACAGATTGCACTGGCGGCGGTGCTGTTGCCGGGCCGGGGGGCGTGGCTCATCGTCGTGGTGACCTGTGTCGCGTTCGTCGCGTTGATCGGTATCAATCAACCGCTGGCCGTGCAACCACCCACGAGCCTGTTGAGGCTGCACATCCTCGGCATGTTTGTTTGCTTCGTGCTGGGCGCGGTGCTGCTGGTCGTCTTCATCAGTCGCATGTCGCGGAATCTGCAGGAGCGCGATACGTACCTGGTCGAGCTGAAGCGTCGGGCGGCGGAGGAAGATCACATCGTGAGGCTCGGCCTGCTGGCGTCGGGTGCGGCTCACGAATTGGGTACGCCGCTGGCCTCGGTGTCCGTGATTCTGGGCGACTGGCGGCGCATGCCGGAGATCTCTCAACACCCCGAGATGCTCCAGGAGCTGCTCGAGATGCAGGCTGCGATCCGCCGGTGCAAGAGCATTCTGAGCGGCATTCTGATGTCGGCGGGCGAGGCTCGCGGCGAAGCGCCGGTGGTGACGTCGCTACATCGATTTCTCGATGAGATCGCCAGGGACTGGTCGGACGGCCGGCCCCACGGGACGCTTCAGTATCATGCGGGCAGCGGCGCGCTCGGCGAGGACGTGAAGATCGTGTCCGATCCGGCGATCAAGCAGGTGGTCACCAATCTGCTCGACAATGCGTTCGAGGTGTCGCCGGGCTGGATCCGATTGAACGCCGAGCGTCGCGGTGACATGCTGCGAATCGAAGTGCTCGATCTGGGGCCTGGATTCACGCCCGAGATGCTGGAGAACTTCGGCAAGCCCTATCACTCGACCAAGGATCGGCGCGGCGCCGGGCTGGGCCTGTTCCTGGTGGTCAACGTCATTCGTAAACTGGGCGGCAGTGTAGCCGCGCACAATCGCGAGCCGGGCGGCGCCACCGTGACGGTCGAGTTGCCGCTGGCGGCTTTGGCATACCGAGAGAAAGATCTTGGCTGAGATCGAGACCAGCGCGGAAAAACTGCTGTTGATCGTCGAGGACGACGAGACGCTGGCACGTACGTTGAAACGTTCGTTCGAGCGTCGGGAATACCGCGTGTTGACGGCGTCGAGTCACGACGAGATGGTCGAGCTGCTGAAGACGGAGTCGCCCGAGTTTGCGGTCGTCGACCTGAAGTTGAATGGGGCCTCCGGCCTCGCGTGCGTGCAGACGCTGCATGCGCATGATGAGGACATGAACATCGTCGTCCTTACCGGCTTCGCCAGCATCGCGACCGCCGTGGAGGCGATCAAGCTCGGCGCGCGGCATTACCTGGCCAAGCCGTCCAACACCGATGACATCGAAAAGGCTTTCGGCAAGACCGAGGGCGACACGGATGTGGAGCTCGGCACGCGACCCTCGACCATCAAGACGCTCGAGTGGGAGCGCATTCAACAGACGCTTGCCGATGCGGATTTCAACATTTCCGAAGCAGCCCGGCGGCTCGGCATTCACCGGCGCACGCTGGCGCGCAAACTGCTGAAGCGGCAGGTCAAGTAGTCCTGGTGAGGCTCTCGAGGTAGGCGCAGAACATATCCGCCATTGCGGCGGAGTAGGTCTTGATCTCGGCGGCGGTTCGCGGGCTTTCCGAAAAGCCTTTGCCGACTTCGCTGAGGGTGGTCTTGATCAAGTTGCCCGCCATGTCTCGGGTCGCAGCCGGCGCGTCGGGCAGCGCTTCCTTCATGAACGTTTCCATCGCGCGTTCTCCCGACGCCCGGGCTTCGCGTGCTTCGGGCGCGTCGCGATAGAGTGGGGCGGCGTCGTGGAGCGCGATACGCACTTTCGCTTCGTCGCATTCGGAACGGATGAAAACGTGCACCAGCGTGCGCAGGCGCTCGAGCGGGGGGTGTCGAGCATCCAGAAGAATGGATGCCAGCAGCTGCGTGGTCTGACGCCATTCGTCGCTCTGCAATCGAAACAGAATCGACGCCTTGTTCGGGAAGTATTGATACACCGACCCGACGCTGACCCCGGCTTTCTCGGCCACGCGTGCCGTAGTGAAACGGTGGGCACCTTGCTTTTCCAAAACCTGAATAGCCGCTTGCAGAATTGCCGCGACCAACTCGTTCGAGCGGGCCTGCTGGGGCTTTTTGCGCGAGGAAATCTGGTTTTTTCGACGGGTGGCCATGGCTGCCGGGAATGCGATTGGTAAACCTGACGAATTCGTCGCATTCTAGGTCGGGCGCGATGCAGCGTTCAACTCCCGAAAGGAAATCACCATGACTGCTCTGACTCAGGCGCCCATTGCGCCGCTGCTCGATCGTTTGTTCCTCGAAGCCGACGCCGCCCGGCCGCACACGCATCCTGCGTTCACTGCCATGGCGCCGGAGGAACGTAACCGGCTCATGCGCAGCAAGACTGAATATCTGGATCTCTATTCCCGCCTGAAAGACTTCCCGCTGCCGGTCTCCAAAGAGACCGGTGCGTTGCTCTACATGCTGGCTCGCAGCTCGCAGGCACGGAACATCATCGAGTTTGGAACGTCGTTTGGAATCTCGACGCTGCATCTGGCTGCGGCGCTTCGTGACAACGGCGGCGGCCGCCTCATCACCACCGAGTTCGAGTCATCCAAAGTGGCGCGAGCCCGCCAGAACCTGCAAGCCGGCGGCGTGCTCGATCTGGTCGAGATCCGCGAGGGCGATGCTCTGCAGACGTTACGTGCCGACTTGCCCGATACTGTCGATTTGCTGTTGCTGGATGGCGCCAAGGCACTTTATCCCGATATTCTGAGTCTGGTGGAAGGTCGACTGCGCCCCGGCGCGCTCATCGTCGCCGACAACGCCAACTTCTCGCCGGACTATCTCGAACGCGTGCGCTCGCGCGCCAATGGTTACCTGTCCGTGCCGTTCAGCGATGACGTCGAGCTGTCGATGCGGATCCGATAGGAGATTCAGCAATGTATGTATTCATCACAGGTGCGAGCGGCTGGGTCGGCTCCGCCGTGGTTCGCGATCTGTTGAGCGCGGGCCATCGCGTGGCGGGGCTGGTTCGTTCCGATGACAAAGGGGCCGAGCTCACCGCGCTCGGTGCACAGGCGGTTCGTGGCTCCCTCGACGATCACGACGTCTTGCGCAAAGCTGCGTCGGCCGCGGACGCCGTGGTCCATACTGCGTTCAATCATGATTTCTCCAGGTTTGCCGAGAACGCGGAGCAGGACCGGCGTACGATCGAGGTGCTTGGTAGCGTGCTCGAGGGATCGAAGCGTCCGTTGCTCGTGACTTCCGGGCTGGCCCATCTCGCTCAGGGGCGGCTTGCAACTGAAGCGGATGTGCCCGATCCGGCGTTTCCTAGAAAGTCCGAGGCGGCCGCGAGAGCGGTGGCGGAGCGCGGCGTGCGAGTCGCATCAGTCCGGCTCGCGCCCTCCGTGCATGGCCTCGGCGATCACGGGTTCATTCCAATGCTGATCGGCATCGCGCGGGCCCACGGCGTGTCCGCTTATATCGATGAAGGATCGAATCGCTGGGCCGGCGTGTATCGGCTCGACGCCGCGCGCGTCTATCGGCTGGCGCTGGAGCAGGGCGTGACCGAGTCTGCATACCATGCGGTTGCGGACGAGGGCATCCCGTTCAAACAGATCGCCGAGGTGATCGGGCGGCGACTGGGGCTGCCGGTCGAATCGCGACCGCGAGAGCACTTCGGCGGATTCGCCAACTTCGCAGGCGCGGACATGTGCGCCTCGAGCGAGCGCACTCGGACGCTGCTTGGCTGGACGCCGACCGGTCCGGGCTTGCTCGCGGACATCGATCAGCCGGGCTATTACCCAAGTTGAGAGGCGAATGACAACGTGACAGCACGGGACGATGTAACTGCGTGACGGCGCGATGGCATGGCATCGCGTTGGATTGCACGGGACGTGACGGTGGCATTCACGGACCTTGCGCCGGTGATCGCCGGCGGGCAGAGTGCGCCCCATGCGTAAAATCCTGCTCGCCAGTGCGGCACTTGCTGTATGCAATTTGTGGTCTGTAGCGTCGATGGCTGAAGCGCTTCCCAATCCGGAGCAGCTGGCATCGATGGCCGCGCGGTTCGCGCCGGTCGAGGTGAAAGTCGACGTGGCGAGCCTGCCGGCGCAGGAAAGGGCGGCGCTGGCCAAGCTGGTCGAGGCGTCCCGTTATGTCGATGCCTTGTTCATGCGGCAGCGTTTCGCGGGTAACAACGCGTTGCTGTTGCAGTTGCTGTCGGATCGAAGCGCGCTCGGCCGCGCGCGGGTCGATTATTTCCTGCTCAATAAAGGACCCTGGTCGGAGCTGGATGAGGATCGCGCATTCCTGCCGGGTGTGGCCGCCAAGCCGCCCGGTGGCAATTTCTATCCGGCCGATGCGACCCGCGAACAGGTCGACAGCTGGATGCAAGGTCTGCCGCAGGCGGACAAGACCGAGGCCACCGGATTCTTCACCACCATCCGGCGGGGCGCGGACGGCAAATTTCTCTCCGTGCCGTACTCGCTCGAGTATCAGGGCGAGCTGATGGAAATGGCGCGTCTGCTGCGAGAGGCAGCGGCGCTCACTCAACAGCCGACGTTACAGGCATTTCTGCAGAAACGTGCCGAGGCTTTCGTTTCCAACGACTACTACGCGAGCGACGTGGCCTGGATGGAGCTGGATGCTTCCATCGAGCCGACCATCGGACCTTACGAGGTCTACGAAGACGAGTGGTTCAATTTCAAGGCCGCGTTCGAAGCCTTCATCACGCTGACCGACGCCGCGGAGACGGACAAGCTCAAGCGCTTCAGCTCGCAGCTGCAGGACCTCGAAGACCATCTGCCCATCGACAAGAAATTCCGCAAGCCTAAGCTTGGCGGCTACTCACCGATCCGGGTCGTCAACGTCGTGTTCTCGGCGGGCGACGCCAATCATGGTGTGCAGACCGCCGCGTACAACCTGCCGAATGATGAGCGCGTGGTCGCGGAGAAGGGCTCCAAGCGCGTGTTGCTGAAGAACTTCCAGCAGGCCAAGTTCGACAAGGTCCTGACGCCGATCGCGGATATCGCACTGGTGCCGCAGGATCGATCGCTGCTGTCGTTCGATGCGTTCTTCACTCACATTCTGATGCACGAGCTGATGCACGGCCTCGGACCGCAAACCATCGACGTCGGCGGCCGGCAGACGACGGTTCGCCAGGAACTGAAGGAACTGAATGGTCCGCTGGAAGAGGCGAAGGCCGATGTCTCCGGTCTGTGGGCGCTTCAGCATCTGATGGACAAGGGCTTCCTCGACAAGAAGCGGGAACGAAACATGTATGTCACGTTCCTGGCTTCGACCTTCCGTACGCTGCGCTTTGGCTTGAACGCCGCGCATGCCAAGGGCATGGCGCTCCAGGTGAACAACCTGCTCGACGCGGGGGCCATTCGCATCGACGCGCAAGGCCGGTTCTCGCTCGACGTGCCCAAAACCAAGAAGGCCGTCACGTCGCTGACCGGCCAGATCATGACTCTGCAGGCGCACGGCGACTACGCAGGCGTCAAACGGCTGCTGGACAAGATGTCCGTGATCCGGCCCGAAGTGCAACGCGTGCTCGATCAGCTGGGGCAGGTCCCGGTCGATATCGCACCTCAGTTCGTCACGGCGAGATCGCTGACGCCCTGATCGACTACGGCCGGATCGAGCCATGCGAGGGAGCTTGCAGACGCGAGCTCCCGTTGTCTTCTGGATGGGCTCACTTGGCCGCGTGCGATTCCTTCAGCCAGGTATCGAAGCGCTTCGCTCCGCTGCGCGCGCCCGGTCCCGGGACCAGCGATTGATCGTCGAGCTCGGCGCCGAAGTAGGGCGTGTGGGCATCCCTGATCACCTGGCGCGCATCGCCCCTGGCGGTCAGCACGCGCTGGACCAGCTCGCCGATACGGAATCGCTCCGGCCCGCCGACTTCGACGATGCCGTTGACCGGCGCGCCGAGGGCGAGCTCGGCCAGCGTCGCAACGACGTCATCGGAGACGATGGGCTGAAACATCGCGTCCGACACGCGCACGCTCTTGCCGTCCGAGCTTTCCTGCGCGATGCGACCGATGAACTCGAAGAATTGCGTGGAGCGCAGGATGGTGTAGGGCACCGGCGAGCTCTTGATCAGCTTTTCCTGGGCGACCTTGGCGCGCAGGTAGCCACTGTCCGGCAACCGGTCGGTGCCGACGATCGACAATGCGAGATGATGCTTCACACCGGCGCGCTCTTCCGCCGCGAGCAGGTTCTTTCCAGCCGTCTCGAAAAACTTCAGCACGGCGGCGTCTTCGAAGGACGGTGAGTTCGCCACGTCGACGACCACTTGCGCCCCGGCCAGCGCGGCGGGCAAGCCTTCACCCGTGATCGTGTTGACGCCCGAATCGGGCGAAGCCGCGAGCACTTCGTGGCCCTTGGCGCGCAGCGTGCTCACCAGCTTGGAACCAATCAGGCCGGTGCCGCCGATGACGACGATTTTCATATGTTGCTCCTGTCGTTGCCGTGCAAAGGAAATGCCCACCCTCGACGAGCTGACGACCCGTCTTCTTCGTTGCGAGGGTGGGCAGTGATCGAACGACATGGTCCGCAACGGACGCGGAGGCTTCTTGATGGGGTCTGCGGAGACTTGGACGCGACCGGCGCCGCGCCGCTTAGCGGCGTTTAACACAACTGAACTCGTGCCTGCGCCGCCGCGGTGGGACAGTTCGACTCCGAGATCGAACACACCCACGGAGAAGCCCGATGACCGCAAGTCGACGTGAAGTCCTCATTGCCAGCGTCATGGCCACCGCGACCGCCGGATTGTCCGCCGCCGCCGTGGCCTCGACTCAACACCCTACCGCCCCGAGCACAGGAGCCCGAAAAGTGAACCTCATTACCAGCAAAGACGGCACGCAGATCTATTACAAGGACTGGGGCCGCGGCCCTGTCGTCACCTTCTCACACGGCTGGCCGCTGAACGCCGACGCGTGGGATGGTCAGATGCAGTTCCTCGTACAGCAGGGATTCCGCGTCATCGCTCATGACCGTCGCGGTCACGGCCGCTCGGAGCAGGCGTCGTCGAACAACGATATGAACGGTTACGCCGATGACCTGGCGGCCGTCATCGAAACGCTCGATCTGAAGAACATCACCATGGTCGGTCACTCGACCGGCGGTGGCGAGGTGGTGCGCTACATCGGTCGCCATGGCACGAAGCGAGTGTCCAAGGTCGTGCTGATCGCGGCGGTGCCGCCGATCATGCTGAAGACGCCTGCGAATCCCGAAGGTCTGCCGCTGGAAGTGTTCGATGGCCTGCGCAAGGCCGTGTTCAACGATCGCTCGCAGTTCTACAAGGACCTCGCTTTGCAGTTCTACGGCGCCAATCGCCCGGGCGCCAGGGTGTCTCAGGGTACGCTCGATCAATTCTGGCTGTGGAGCATGCAGGCGGGCCTGAAGAACGCTTACGACTGTATCAAGGCGTTCTCAGAGACCGACTTCAGCGAGGACTTGAAGAAGATCGACGTGCCGGCGCTGGTCTTGCACGGCGAGGATGATCAGATCGTGCCGGTGCACGATTCGGCGAGAAAGTCCGCAAAGCTGATCAAGAATGCCCAGGAAATCTACTACCCGGGCGCCCCTCACGGCGTCACGGCCACGCATCAGGATCAGGTGAACGCGGATCTGCTCGCGTTCCTGCGCGGCTGAAACGGAGCGCGATCATGGACACGTTTACACCCCAGCTCACATTTGCAACCCATATGCCGCCCCAGGACGTCGTGGGCAAGCAGGGCGTCTGCGTGCGGCAGTTTCGTTCGGTCATGACGGAGCTGTGCACGGCTCTGCGGAGCGCGCTCGACGACGAGCGCGTCTGCGCCGAAGACAGCCTGCGACGGGCCGCAGAACTCCTGCAGGAGATCGGCGGCACGGAGACCGCAGCGAAAGAGCCTGCGCGCGGCGGTCTGTCGCCGTGGCAGGTACGCAAGGTGGCGAGCTACGTGGAGGCGAATCTGGATCGTTCGATCAAGAACGAAGATCTCGCCGGCCTGGTGCGCCTGAACGCCTCGCACTTCGGTCGCGCCTTTCGTAACAGCTTCGGCGAGCCGCCTCACGAGTATGTGATCCGGCGGCGAGTCGAGCGTGCGCAAGGACTCATGCTCTCGACCGAAGCTTCGCTCAGCGAGATCGCGCTGGATTGCGGTCTCGCCGATCAATCCCACCTGACGCGGTTGTTTCGCAGGATCGTGGGCGAGAGCCCACGCGCCTGGCGTCGCGCCCGCCTCAGCGCGCCGGAAGAAGTGCAATGACGAACGTGAAGGATCTGGTCGTCGTTGTGACGGGCGGCGGCGGCCTCGGCGTCGCCGCCGCCCGCGCGTTCGCGGCCGGTCAGGTGCTCAACATCGACGGCGGATTTACGTTGGTGTGAGAAAGATTCGCCGGCGACCGCTGTGGTCGCCGGCGATGACGACTACTCAGTGGCAATCGTGAGCACGGGCGCGTTCTGTCTCTTCACCAGAAACACGACGAACCGGGCCGGCTTGGTGTTGCTGGCATTGCGGCCGACCGTGTGCAGATCGTTCGGCCCTTCGTAGAACGTGTCGCCAGGATTCAAGGTGACTTCCTTGCCGCCTTTGACGCCCATGATGATGGAGCCTTCCACCACGTAGACCATCGCATGCGCATCGTGCCGATGCACGGGATCGACGGCTCCGGGCGGGTACACGACGTTGATCATCAACAATTCCTTGCCAGGAGCGTCGGGCATGGGCCGGGTCATGAGATCGGTGACGATCGCATCTTCGCCCGCGAAGGCACTGGAGGCGAGCGAGCAGGCGAGGGCGATGACGGGGACGATTTTCTTTGCAACAGACATGGCAGAGTCCTCGGTTGGGGAACAGATCATGCGCGGATCCAGGGATCGCGCCAGCTCAGCTCGGCAATGGTCGCGGTGGCGGCTGCGCCGGGCGGCCGTTCCATGTCGCTCGGGCCGAGCAGCCTCAATTGCACTTCGCGACGGGTGAGATCGGCCAACTCGCTGGCCCACTCGTGTCCTTTCGCGAACCAGACGGGCAGGGCGTCGTCGCCGTCGGAGGTGGGTTCGAGGGTGATGAACACGACCATGAGCGAGTCGCGCTCCTCGACGGCCCACAAGTGACGAATCGAGGTATTCGCGGCGTACCATCGAGTGAGGCAGTTCGGTACGTAAGCAATTTCCTGGTCGAGATCCATGGTGACTTCCTGCACGCGCGGGTGCGTGCGCTTGGGGGAGTGTTCAATGAAGGGATGACGCGTCGCTTGATGAATCTGCTCTTCAGTTGAATGCAATGGCGGTGTCCGCTCTGTTCCAAGCGGGGCACGCTTCTTCAAGCATTACTGCCGATGAGCGAGCAGGATCATTCCATCGGCACAGCCGGGAGATCGAGATGGACATACTGGATCGCACCTTATATCCGAGGGTGGCGACTCGTTTGCTCGCGGGCGTGGTCGTGCCCGATACACCTATCGTCAGTCGCGCCATCGAGTTTGCGCGTGAGCACTGTGAGCCGTATCTCTTCAATCACTCGATGCGATCGTGGCTGTTCTCCGCGGCCGTCGCTCAGCTGAGGAATGCGCCCCACGATGCAGAGGTTCTTGCCGTTACCACGTTGTTGCACGACATTGGATTAGTGGCGGAATTCAGCGGCCCGCTGCGATTCGAAGTGGAGGGCGCCAATGCGGCGCGTGAGTTTGCACGGACGCTGGGAATGCAGGAGCGGCAGGCGCAATTGATTTGGGACGGCGTGGCGCTCAATTCGACGCCCTCGATTGCTCTTTATAAGGAATCAGAGGTGGCGTTGTGCACGGCGGGCATCGGGTTGGATTGGGGCGGCTTTGGATATGAGATGCTCGCGCCCTCGCTGATTGCCGCGGTCGTCGATGCTTATCCTCGGTTGGGGATGAAGCAGTGCTTTACGAGGGCGGTGTGCCGGATTGTTGAGACGCGGGCGGAGACGACCTACGACAATTTTTCGCGGGATTTCGGGGAGCGGTTCGTGGCGGGGTACAAGAGACCGTCGGCAGTCGATTTGCTGATGAATTCGCCGTTTGGGGAGTGAGAGGCGCGGGCGGCCTCAGGCAAGCCGCCCACCCAACCACAGCGCCACATTCCGCACATACCGATGTACCGACGTCATCGCTGGCGAATCCGGCAACTCATACACCGGCGTCTCGCTCACAAAATCCGGGCTCCCGCGCCTCGGGTCCCAGTTGTAATCCGCGAAATGATGAAACGTCGATTCCGCGATCGCCGGCCCATCCGTCTCGGTCCGTTCAAAAGCCACCGCGATATTGAATCGCTTGCCAGTGGCCCGGCTCTGCCCCGTAGCGATCACCCGGGCCTGCGGTGCCGACGCCGGCGCGATCACCGCGCCTTCATGAGGGTGGGCTGGAAGAAACATTACCGTCCCGGTTTCCGATGCCGCGTCACGCATCACCGGATGCACCGGCATCATCGCCTCCACCCGCTGAGTCCCACCATTCGCACCCGAGTGAAAGTTCGGCCATTGAATCTGCGGAGTCTCCGTGTCATCCGGCGGCGGAATCGTTGGCCCTGCGTTATGGGTGTGGAAAACGTGCGCGGCGCCGATCGCGCCGAGATCGCAGATCGAGCAGCCCAAATCCATATGATCGCGGGTGATCATGAGTCCGCCACCCCGAGCTCGGAATCGCAGGATGGCTGCCTGATCTTCTGGGTCGAGCCCGTTGCCAACATCGACCGCGAACAGCCACAGTTCATCGAAGTCGGAGCGATCCAGCGCGCAGAGCACGGAGTCCGGCGCGCCCACGGGATCGCGATCTCTCGCCGTGACATTGAACAGCGGCTCGCCTTCGGGTGACGTGAGCGACGCCAGATAGTCGCGCAACATCGAGAACCGGCCGATGTGCCAATCGTTCTCGGTGGGTTCTATCGTCGTTTGCAGCAGGATATTGATGGGCTTGCTCATGGGCTCGATCCTACTCCATTGATCGCAAACGTCGATGCTGGCGCGGCGGGCGCTACGAGTCTTGGACGGGATTGACGCACTCGCGGCGAATTGTGCTACAAGCCGGTCAAATCGAGCAGAGGGATGCCCGACGTGATCTTTGTCTCTCGGGGCGAGGTTCAGAAGGACTGGCAAGGCACACTGCGCGAGCTGCCCTGAGCGTGCAACGGCCAGAAGAATCCGTGGATGAGCCGACGGATTCAGTGCTTGCGGCCCGGGATCAGGTGCAGAACCGCGACGATGACGCCGCCAATGATGAACCCGACGACGGCGGAGCCCGCTGCAAACGTCAGCCACGCAGCGACCGCGCCCAGCACGGGTGCCTGATGTGCCTTCTCCGACAGCGTCTCGATGACATGAGGCACGGTGTCGATGTGGAAATGTTCGAGGCCGTGCACGATGATGCCGCCGCCCACCCACAGCATCGCGGCCGTGCCGACGACGCTGAGGGTTTGCATCACATGGGGCATTGCTTTCACGAGCCCGCGTCCGAAACTGCGGGTGAGTGCCGACCCGCGCTTGGCCAGATGCACGCCGACGTCGTCCATCTTCACGATCAAGCCCACGACGCCATACACGCCCGCCGTCAGCGCGAGGCTCACGAGGACGAGGGCGCCGGCCTGGATGGCGAACGGACGGTCGGCGACGGTGGCGAGCGCGATCGCCATGATTTCACCCGACAGGATCAGGTCGGTGCGAATCGCCCCTGCCACCTTCTGCGCTTCGATCTCCGCCGAGCTTTGCGCGAGCTGCTCGACCTGAGGTTGGTCTTCCTCACCGTCGGTGGCATGAGTGAGCGCCTCGATGATTTTCTCGGCCGCCTCGAAACACAGGTAGGCGCCGCCCAGCATCAGAATCGGCGTCACCGCCCACGGTGCGAACGCGCTCAACAACAGTGCACCCGGCAGCAGGAACAGGAATTTGTTTCGCAGCGAGCCGAGCGCGATTTTCCAGACGATGGGCAGCTCGCGTTCGGGCGTGAAGCCCATGGCGTAGCCCGGCGTGACCGCCGCGTCGTCGACGACGACTCCGATCGCTTTCGACCCGGCCTTGCCCGCCGCCGCCGTCACGTCATCCAGGGACGCGGCCGCCAGCTTGGCGATTGCCGCAACGTCATCGAGTAGAGCCGCCAGTCCTGAAGCCATCGGTAATCGCCGCTTCCATTGTTAGATGTTGGTGATATCGGCGCGCGGCGATTGTAGCCGGTCTCCGGCGACTGTCCACATTCACCTACGCAGTCTTACAGGCAGGTGAAGGAACTACATATCGACAGGCCATCTGCACCCTCGTTCAGGGCTTCTCCGATGGGATCGGATCAGGGGGACTTGTAACGTAGCTGCCATGAAAGTCCCTGGCTCGGGGACAGCCCAGACACAGGACGAGGACCCCACTTGATGACCGAACAGTCGCAGAACGTTTCGAACCGTCATCCTGCCGCGGCCCGCGCTGTGCGCTTCTGGCTGCTTGCCGCAGCCACCATCGCTTCTGGTGTTGCTTCGTTCAACGCAGGCGCTGTCTCTGTGATCCCTGGTGCGAAGACCTCCGGTATCAACACGCCGGCCGGTCGCGGGGGCACCGTGGTTCGGGTCACCAACCTCAACGCCGACGGCGCGGGCTCGCTCAAGGCGTGCGTGGACCAGAGTGGCCCGCGCGTGTGCGTGTTCGAAGTGTCCGGCACGATTCCGTTGACGGGCGACCTCCATCTGCGCAATCCAAACATCACGATTGCGGGTCAGACCGCGCCGTCGCCCGGCATCACGCTGCGAGGCGCGGGTGTGCAGATCACGACGTCCAATGTGCTCATTCAGCACATTCGCGTGCGTCCCGGCGACGATGCCGGCGGTGAGCCGGCCATCAATCGCGATGGCCTGAAGATCGAAGGGCCGGCCGGTACGACCATCAGTAACATCGTGATCGATCATTGCACCTTCACCTGGTCGATCGACGAGGTGGCGAGCGCCTGGCAGAACTGGAACAACATCAGCCTGATCAACAACATCTTCGCCGAGCCGCTGCATCAGTCCATTCATCCGGAAGGCAATCATGGCTTCGGCGTGCTGCTCGGGCCGGTGAATGGCAATGTGACGCTTGCGGGCAATCTGTTGGCGAGCATGCAGTCGCGTCTGCCGATGACTGCGTCCACTCGGACCGCCATCGTCAACAACGTGATCTACAATTGGGGCAACACGGCCACCGATCTGCAGAGTCACGGCGCGGTGACTCAGAATTCCGTCGTGGGTAACGTGTATCTGCGCGGTCCGGATACCGCGGGCAGCCAGCCGCCGATCGGTTTGCGTGCCGACGCGAGCACGTTACGCTCTGGCGCGAAAGTATTCCTTGCCGACAATCTGGCGGCGGAATCGACCGCGAACGACGACTGGTCGGCCGCCGGCACCATCTATGGATCGCTCACGCTCGCGAACTTCAAATCCACGTCGCCGGTGGCCTGGCCGGCCGGTTTGACCACGATGCCGACGTCGAACAACGTGGTGAAGAACTACGTGTTGAAGTTCGCGGGTGCTCGACCGGCGGATCGCGATGCCGTCGATAGCCGCATCATCGAAGGCGTGCGTAACTCCACCAATCGAATCATCAATTGCGTCGCGCCGAATGGCACGGCACGTTGTGAGCGCAATGGCGGCGGGTATCCGACGCTGGCGGAGAATCATCGCGCGCTGACGTTGCCGGCGGATCCGAACACGGTGACCGCGAGCGGTTACACCAATCTCGAGGTGTGGTTGCACGGCCTGGCGGCTGAAGTCGAAGGCCGCTCGCCCCGGACGCCGGCGTCGCCGACGCTCGCCAACCGTTAAAGCTTTTCGTTCTGATATTCGCCGTCTGCGTCCCTGAAGGGATGCAGGCGGCTTTTTTTTTGGACGAGGCCGCGGACTTCGCCTATAAAGCCCGGCGGATTCTGTGCAAGGCCAGGCAATGACCCTCGCGACCACCGATTCGTTCGTGCCCGTACCGGGCGGCAACATTTTCGTTCGTCAGTGGCGCGGCCCGCGTGCCGCTGGCGTGCCGTTGGTCCTGCTGCACGACTCGCTGGGATCGGTCGAGTTGTGGCGGGATTTTCCGGCGCTGCTGGCCGAGGCATCGAACCGGCCGGTGATTGCCTATGATCGGCTCGGTTTCGGCCAATCGACGCAGCGAACGGATCCACCGTCTTGCCAGTTCATCGACGAAGAAGCCGAGCGATTCTTTCCCGCCGTGCGCGATGCTCTGGGATTGGAGCGATTCGCGTTGTTCGGTCACAGTGTGGGCGGGGCGATGGCGATCAGAATGGCGGCGTCTGTGAGGACGCAGTGTGAAGCCGTCATCACCGAGTCCGCTCAATGTTTCGTCGAGGCGCGTACCTTGGAGGGGATTCGGACCGCGCAAGCGTCGTTCGAAGACCCGGCCCAGCGGCAGAAGCTGGCGAAGTGGCATGGCGACCGGACCCAATGGGTTCTCGATGCCTGGATCAAAGTCTGGCTGGCTCCCGAGTTCGCGAACTGGAGCCTCGATCCCTGGTTCCCTCGCGTTGCCTGCCCGGTCCTGGCCATTCACGGCGACCGGGACGAGTACGGCTCGGAGGAATTTCCCCGGCGGATTGCGGGCCGGGTCAGCGGTCCGTCGGCAATGATTCTTTTGCCGGACTGCGGTCACGTGCCTCATCGGGAGCGGCGCGATGAGGTGCTGCGGCTGATGACTTCGTTCCTCGCTCCGGCAACTGCATCTGCTCGGTGATCCGCAGCTTCCGCACGACGAGCTCATCGATCACGACGCGACGAAGTCGAGCGCGGCCGATCGTGAGCCGTCCGATCGCCAGGGCGCCGATGGCCAAAGCACCTATGGCCAATGCGCCCACCAGCATCGGGCCGACGGCGAGGGCGCCGATGGCCTGGGAGCCGGTGGCCTCGGCGCCGATGCTTTGCGAGTAGCGTTTGAGATGGCCCCGCCCAAGGGGCGATCCGGCGCGGTGAAAGTGCTTCAGCCGATCGGCAATCAACTTACGTTTGCGGTATGACATGGAGCGTCCTCTGTACTTATAACTTCCGGATGCAACTGCGCCAGGGGGCAGATTGGGAACCTTTCTATTTCATACTCATTGGCTATGCATTCAGCAGGTCATGAGATGGGGAAGAAGATGCGCAACAACAATCTGGCGATCGTCCTGCTGATGGGCGTGGCCGGCACGGCGGCGGCGCAGACCAGCGAGAAGCCAGGCGATATCCCTTCCACCAACGCTCGTGAGATCGACGTGCAGCTCAGCAATGACACGCTGCAGCTGAAGTATATCGGTAACGGCAACAAAGTCGGCGTCAACAACAGTCGATTCTCCGGCGCATTCTTCCTGAGCGAGGATCGGGACATCGTGTTGAGCGCGGGGCTGGTGTTTCCAGTGGATTTCGACTTCGGGCGGCTCAGCGTGCTGATCGGTCCGCAGGTCTACGCGGCGCTGTTGAACGAGGAGAACAACGACATCATGGCGGTGAGCCTGGGCGCGGAGTTGCGCTTCGTCCTCGACAAGGACCTCGATCTCGCCGTCACGGGCTACGCTTACTATGCACCGGATATCCTGACGTTTGGGTCCGCGGACAACGTCACCGACTTCAGCGCGCAGCTGGAGTTGCCGATCTCCAAGCAAATGAAAGCATTCGCGGGCATGCGCTGGTTCGAGCTCGACCTGACCGAAGGCGGGGGCACCAAGACGTTGCAGGACGAGCTCTTCGTCGGGCTCGGCTATCGTTTCTAGTTCGACAGCTCGAGCAGCGTGCGCGGCTCCGCGCCCGGAATCGACGTAACACGATTGCGTCCGAGCCGCTTGCTCTCATACAAAGCGCGATCGGCTTCGTCGAGCACGTCCAGCGTCGTTTGAGGCTCCGTGCTGACGCGATTCAGCAGGCTGCCGACGCCAACGCTGACGGTGATGTTGAGCAGTCCCGCGGCCGTTGGAATGGCGGAGCGATCGACAGCGGCACGCAAACGCTCGGCGACGAGCGCCGCGTCTTCGCGGCTGGTGTGAGGAAGGATGGTTGCGAACTCCTCGCCACCGATCCGCGCGATCACATCGTACTCACGGGGTAGATTCTCTCGCAGCGTGGTCGCGAGACCGCGCAGGACTTCGTCGCCGACCTGGTGCCCGTATTGGTCGTTCACTTGTTTGAAGTGATCCGCATCGATCAGCAGCACTGAAATCGGCTCGGCGAAGCGGCGCGCGCGTTTGAATTCGGCGTTGAGCCGGCGATCGAAGGTGCGGCGATTGGGGAGACTGGTCAGAGCATCGGACGCAGCCTCCCGCGCCTTGCTTTCCAGCGTGCGTCGCAAGCGCTGTTCGAGCGTGACGATCCTTTCCGCCACTCGCAGGCGTGCGTGCAATTCAGCCGGCGGCGAGCCCTTGTGCAGATAGTCGTCGGCGCCGGCGTCGAGCGCCTCGATGACGCCGTCCTGCTGATCGTGGCCGGTCATGACGATGATGTAGACGTAGCCAGGCCATTTGCCGTGCCGCAATCTTCGACACAGCGACAGGCCGCCCATGCCGGGCATCTGTACATCGGTAATTACGATGGGACAGAACGATCGGCGCATTTCCTCGAGCGCGGCCTCGGCGCTTGCGCAGGAACGTGTCTGAAATCCTTGCTCCAGCGTGTAGATGTTGACGAGTTCCTGAATGGCTTCATCGTCGTCGACGATCATGATCGTCGGGCGCGAGGCGGAGCTGAGCAGCGGCGTGGAGTCGGTCGGCTTCATTCGTGCGGCTTCGTCTTCTCGAGATCGAAGCGCGATTATCATCCGCGGCGGATGTCAAAGCCATGAACTGCAGTGTCTGTATACGCTGACAGGGAGAAACTACAGACCCAGGTCAAGCGGAACCGGATCTCCTCAGGTCTCGCAAGAAAGCGCAATCGACCGCGGCTTGCGGCGAGCGGCCTTCATCGAAGAAGGAGCGCCACGACTCCCAGTCGATATCGCCGTCCTTCACGTCCGGCAGCACTTCACTGAAATCGAATCGAATAATCGCCACTACACTGGCGCGCCACTGAGGCCATGAGTATTGCATCGAAGTTCACGGTCATCGCAGGGGAAAGCCCCGTGAACCAATGTACTCAGACGCAGTCATGCGGTCAGTCGCAGGGCGGTTATGGGACGGTTATTTCGCCCGGGATTTGACTTGCCGGAAGTGTTTCGAGGTCATGTGTCCTGCAGGCTGCTGTGAATGGGCATGGCATCGCGTTGGGCGACGATCTGCTGGCGGCTGATGACTTGAAGGCGGGCAGGCTGATCAAGCCATTCGACAAGGCCGCTCCCTGCGGGACGTATTGGTTGCTCGGCGCAGCGTCGCGATCCCGGGCGAGGCGGATGTTTCGGGACTGGTTGGTGGAACAACTGAGCCTGTGACGACCGAATGTTTCCAGCAGGCGTTCGAGGTAGCGACGGCGCTCCGTCAGATCCTGCGACCACAGCTCGATGGCCAGTGCCAGCGCCTCATCGGCCGCCGCTGCCAAGAACCAAAGCCACTCGCGCCGACAAGTTCGTCATGGTTACACCCTCGAGTTCCAGTCGTACCCCGACGCGGCGAGACGCCAACGTCGCCCTTATTGGGTCGACGTGGATCGAGCGCCAAAACGGACAGCCCGCCCGTCAGGGCAACACAATGTTTGAAGACATTAACAGGGCTGTTAACAGCCGGAAGAACAACGATTAACGGCGTGCCTGGACAGTTATGGCAGCAATAAGCCGATGACCCGGTGTTGACGCTCCTCGCAAACCGCAATATCTTGCGCCCCGTCCACGGTGCCTGCTCCACGTAGAGCAGGCTGAAAAGGGAACCTGGTGACCACGCTGTAACGCGTGCATTCCGGGGCTGCCCCGCAGCGGTAATTGGGAACGAACGGCGCACACAGCACTGGGCTTTTGCCTGGGAAGCAGCGCCAAGTAGGTCGGCATTCGCCGAAGCCCATGAGCCCGAAGACCTGCCGAGGATCGCGCGTCGTTGAGGCGCGCACAGGCTGTCGGGCTCTCGTGGGAAGGGGCTGGCGGATGTTCGCGTCGCTGCGTTCGCCGGCGATCGCGCCTTCCGTTGTTCCATTGTTTCCATCGATGACCCGACTTCGCTCGCGGGAGCGAATGCCGTGGCGTGCTCGCGTTTTTTAACGCGGGCAGGCGGCCTCGTAACCGTAAATAACTGGCGGCCGGTGCGCACGATGCGCACGGTTGAGAAAATCAGCAAGCGAGGCAATGTGAGCAGACATGGGGTCGCCCGATGGGCGAGTGGCTTGGGAATGCTGGCCGTGGCGTTGCAGGCGGGCGCGGCGGAGCGCAAGACGGACGAGACCGAAGCGATCATCGTCGAGGGGCGGCGTGAGCGCAGCACGGTGGTGCTCGATGAACCGGTGCTCACCGGCTCGCGGCTCGGCATCGATGCATTCGACTTGCCGGCCAGCGTCTCGGTGATCTCGCACGAGTTGATTCAACTGCGCGGCGCGCGAACCGCGATGGAAGCGATCGAAAGCGCGGTCGGCATGACCGGCGGCACGTCGGTCGGCTCGATTCCCAACTACGCCACGCGCGGTTTCGCGGGCAATGACATCACCGTCATGCGCGATGGCATTCGCCAGAACACGGCCTCGCAATCGTCGCGGCCGCTGGACAGCTTCCTGTTCGAGCGCATCGAGGTGCTCAAAGGTCCCGCGTCGCTGCTGTACGGCGAAGGCGCGGTCGGTGGCGCGATCAACTATGTGTCCAAGCTGCCCGACGACACGACCAAAGCCGAGATCATTGCCAGCGCCGGCTCGTGGAATACCTATCGAACCGGGTTTGGAGTGGGCGGGCCGGCGGGCGTGGACAAGCTCCACTACCGTTTCGATGTTTCCCAGTCGCAATCCGATGGTTATGTCGATGACAGCGGATACGACTACACCGCAGTCGCCGGCGCCTTGCGATATGACGCCACCGACGACACGACGCTCACCCTGCAGAGCACGTTCCTGAAAGACAGCGTCAGCAGTTATTACGGCACGCCGCTGGTCTACGATGCGGTGATCGATCAGAACGGCACGCAGTCGGTACGGCGTGCCAACAGTGCGACCGATCGGCTGGTGAATGCTCGCATCGACGCTCGCACGCGTCGTCTCAGCTACGACAACATCGACAACTGGTCGAAGGCCGACAACTCGTTCACCCGGTTCATCGTCGATTCGAATCTGTCCGATCGCTGGACGCTGCGTAACGAGACTTACGTGGCCACTCAGCACATGGATTGGCGGAACACCGAAAGCACGGTCTGGAATCCGGCAACTCAGCTGGTCGAGCGCAGCAGCTTCTTCCTGATCTATCGCAACGATTTGCAGCTCGGCAATCGCGTCGACCTGCGCTGGAGCGGCGCGCTCGCGGGGCGGCCGAACACATTCCTGATCGGCGCGCTCTACGACGATAACGAACAGATTCGTAACAGCGGCCAGACGTATGCGGCCTCGCCGACGCCGGCCAACGTGCCGCTGGTGGGCTTCGATCGAGGCTACGGCCCCGATGTGAGATACCAGCGCACCGTGAAGGTGACGACGCAGAACGCGGCGGTCTACGTGGAGAACATCTACGAGCCAGTCAACCACTTGAAGGTGGTGGGCGGCTTGCGGTACGAGCAGATCGATGTGGAACGCGTCTCCTACGTCGGCGCCGATCCCTACACGAGATCGTACGATCCGATCACAGGCCGGCTCGGTGTGATCTTCGAGGCGAGCGACGCGTTGAATCTGTACGCGAGCTACAGTCGTGCCGCTCAGCCGGTATCGCAGCTGGTGAGCCTCACGGTGAGTCAGGACGACTTCAGCCTGCAGAAGGGCGTTCAGTACGAGGTCGGCGCCAAGGCGTCCATTCAGGGCACGGACCTGACGCTCGCGCTGTTCGATATCGAGAAACAGGACGTGTTGACGACCAACATCGTCGATGGCGCGCGTATCAATTCTCAGATCGGCCAGCAGGTATCGCAGGGCGCCGAGTTTGCCGTGGCGTTCACGTTGCCCGGAGAGTTCCGCGTCGATACACACGCGGCCTGGACTTGGAAGGCCGAGTATGAGGATTTCTTCGAGAACCTCGGCTCAGGTGTGATCTCTCGCGGGGGCAACACCCCGCCGAACGTCCCGAAGTTCGTTGCCGGGCTGTTCATCGTGAAGCCGCTGGGCGATTGGGAGCTCAGCGCGGGCGCGCGCCATGTCGGCGAACGGCAGGCGAACAACAACAACGGTATCCAGCTCGATGCCTACACGACTTTCGATGCCAGCGTGGCTTACCGTTGGAACGATGCTCAAATCGTTCTGCGCGGGCGCAATCTGAGCGACGAAGAGTACGCCGAGTGGGCGTCGGGCAGTGGTTTGATGGTGAGGCTGGCCGATCCGCGCAGCTTCGAGCTCGGGCTGAAGTACTCGTTCTGACGCCATGAGCTTCAAGCGGCAGCTGTTTCTATTCCACCGCTGGGCGGGCATCGTGCTGTGCCTGTTCTTCGCGCTGTGGTTCGTGAGCGGGATCTTCATGATGTACGTGGAGTTCCCGCTGCTCTCGAAGCCGGAGCGGCTGGCGGGGGCGCGGCTGCTGAATTTCTCAGCCGCCACGCTCACGCCGGCGGACGCAATGGCGAAACTGCAGTGGAAGGACTTCACGCGCAAGGCGACGCCGAATGCGCTCGAGCGAGTCGCCGTCACAGATCCCGAGCAGCAAGCTACGCCGCGCTCGATTCGTCTGGCGATGATCGCCGAACGACCCGCGTATGTGATTCATGCTGATAATGGAGCGCAACCGCGAGTTGTATTTGCGGACAACGGCGAGGTGCTTCGGGACGTGAGCACCAAGGCCGCGGAAGAGGCCGTGGCAGGGTTCGTGCAGAGAAGCGCTGCCTCGCCTGCGGCGCCGCTCGAAGACAGTAGCATCGCCTTTGACGGCACGCTGCAAACGGATCAATGGACGGTGTCAGCCGCGCTGAACGATCATCGGCCGCTATTCAAGTACGCTGTGAATGATCGTGACGGGACGGTGCTCTATGTTTCGTCGACCACGGGTGAAGTCGTGCGGGACACTCACAGTACGGAGCGCGTGCTGAACTATTTCGCCGCCGTTACGCACTGGCTGTATCCGACATTCGTTCGCAAGTACCCGGAGTTCTGGGAGTGGATGGTCGACATTCTCTCGGGCGTCGGTGTCGTACTGGCGATCACCGGTTTGTGGATTGGCTGGTTGCGGTGGAACCGCCGCGCCAGACCCGGCAAGCCGCAGGTGCCCTACAAGGGGCTCATGCGCTGGCATTACTTCACCGGCATCGTCTTTGGTGTGCTGACTCTGACGTGGGTGCTCAGTGGATTGTTGTCCATGAATCCTTTGAATCTGAATCCGCCGCGTCGGGCGGAGGTGGATCAGCAACTCCTCTATACGGGCAAGCCGCTCACGATCGGCGATTTCGCGGTGCCGGCGCACGGGTTCGGGGCGCTCGCGGTTGAAGCGGATCTGGTCCATTACGCCGGACAGCCTTTCTATCGAGTCGTTGATCGGGATGGCTCGACTCGCATGGTTGCCGGCAGTGTCATGGCGACGACGTTGCCCGATGCCGAGACCATGCTGGCGCGCGCACCTGGCTTGATTCCCGAGGCGTCGCTGGTTGAAGCGACGGTGCTGACCGAGTACGACAACTATTACTACTCGCGCCACCCGGAACGGGGCGAGCGCCCGCTGCCCATCATTCGCGTGCGTTTCGATGACGAGCAACACACCTGGTTTCATCTGGATCCGATCACGGGGCAGATTCTCGACCGCAGCACGCGAACCAATCGCGTCTACCGCTGGCTGTACAACGGACTGCACTCCTTCGATATCTGGTGGTTGTGGCAACACCGTCCGCTGTGGGACATCTGCGTGATCGTGTTCTCGCTGGGCGGATTGCTGTTGTCGGTCATCGGCGTCGTGATCGGCTGGCGCAGGCTGCGTTATGAGCCTCGGCGACGGACGGCTTCAGCCGTTGCTATTGCTTGAGCGCGGCCCAGTCCAGGTTGGATTAGATATTTCTTCAGCCGGTCGCTGCAACCTTGCAACCAGCTGGTGCGTCGATGGACGCATCCGCTGCGAATCCAGGCAGGTTGCCAATGCGTTGGATGGTTTCGACGTCGATGATTCTGTTGGCCATGGTCGGCGCCACCCAGGCGCCGGCCGCCAGTCCCATTCCTTGCGAAGTCGGTAGTTATGTCCTGACGGACGGAACCAGACTCGACATCGCAGCGAGCGAATCCGGCCGGCTGCGTTGGCGCAAGCTCGATGGCACCACGGGCGCGCTGACGTCGAAGGGCAAGGGCCGCTGGACCAGCACGCTCGGCTGGACCGATCGAGCCGATGGACATCGAGTCACATTCTCCAATTGCGAGCGCGGCGAAGTTCGCTTCGACGACCTGAACGGCCGGCGCGAGGCGTTGATTCAGATCGACACGCGCTTTCAGGGCAGCGGCGTCGAGCTGGCCGGGCGATTGACGTTGCCGCCAGGGCAGGGGCGGGTGCCCATCGTCGTGTTGATTCATGGCGCCGAGCATTCGTCGGCGCTCGAGGATTATTCGCTGCAGCGTCAGTTCGCGAGTGTCGGCATCGGCGTGTTCGCCTATGACAAGCGAGGCACCGGGGCTTCGGCCGGTCGCTACTCGCAGAACTATTTGCTGCTGGCCACCGATGCCATTCATGCCACGCGTGAGGCGAAGCGTCTGGCGGGTGATCGTGCGGGACGCATCGGCTATCAGGGCGGCAGCCAGGGTGGCTGGGTGGCACCGCTCGCGGCACGCATCGAACCGGTGGACTTCGTCATCGTGAGCTTCGGTCTGGCGGTGTCGCCGCTGGATGAGGATCGCGAGGCCATCGATTTCGACATGGAGCGCGCCGGCTTCGGCCCGGAGATCAAAGCCGAGGCGATGCAGATTGCCGATGCGGTCGCGAGGATCGTCGAGACCAACTTCACCGAGGGCTATGAGCAGCTCGACGCCGTGAAGCGCAAGTACGGCAACGAGCCCTGGTTCAAGTCGGTCCGGGGCAATATCGCCTGGTATCTGTTGTCGCAGTCGGAGGAAACGATACGCCGGCAAGGCCCACGCTTACTCGAAGGCGTGCCGGCCCAGTACGACCCGATGCCGGTGCTGGCCAATCTCGAGGTGCCGCAGCTGTGGATATTCGGCGGTCAGGATCGGGATGCGCCACCGAGGCAGACGCTACGTCGGCTCGATGCGTTGAGAAGCGCCGGTCGCCCGATTGCGACGGTGGTTTTTCCCGGCGCGGATCACGGCATGTATGAGTTCGAGACGGGGGCCGACGGCGAGCGGGTGTCGACGCGTCAGCCCGAGGACTATTTCCAGAGGATGAAGGACTTCATCGAAGGCCGGATTACAGAGCGCCAAACCCCCTGAGCGCCAGCCACGACGCGCCGGCCCACACCGTGCCCTTGATGAACAGGGCCAGGAAGGTGGCTTTCGCGGTGTACTTCACCCAATCGGGGGACTTCTGCACGGTGGCGGCGACGGAGATGGCAATCGGAGTCTGCATTGCGTATTCCTCGGCGAGTTCGGTGGCGATTCGAGAACTGCCAACGAGGATACGAGCGGCGTGCGTGCAGCAAATATCGCCGGATGGACCAACCACCCCTGCGGCGGGGTGCGCGATCTGCTCTACGACATTGCCTTAGCGAGATGGCGGACAGGGCGCGCTAGTTCTGCCATTCCGTCAGCCCCTCGCGTGCGTATAGATCGAGGAATGCAGGGCGGGCGCGCATGCGATGAATGTACGGCGCGAGGTGCTTCCAGCCCGTCGCGGGGCGCGGCATGTTTCGCGACCAGCGCATGAGCATGGTGGCCAGGAAGTCGGCTGCGCCGGGCTCCTTGCCCAATAGATGCGTACGGCCATCGGCCATGCGCGCATCCAGACGATCCCACGCGGCCTCGATTCGCCGTCGCGCCAGCGCCTTCACCGCGTCAGCCCCCGCCGGATCGCCATCGCTGTCGGCGTAGAACCAATCGCGCATGGCGGGCAGGATGGTGTTGGCGAGGAAGATCATCATCTCGACATAGTCGGCGCGCTCGGCCGATCCTGGCGCCGGGGCAAATCCCTTTTCCGAATGGCGCTCGGCGAGCAGCATCAGCAGGGCGGTCGATTCACCGTGCGGTTTGCCATCGATCACCAGGGTCGGAATGCGACCGGTGGGATTCAACCGCAGATACTCCGCCGACTTCTGCGCGCCGTCGTCGATGCTCACCAGCTTCGCTTCGAACGCAATGCCGAGCTCTATCAGCATCCAATGAACCGCCAGGCTGGCGGCGCCGGGAGAGTAATAGAGGGTGTATGTCATGACGCTATGATGCCCCATCCATCGACTCGCCAGTCACCCTTTGCCCGAATGCAGGCACCCGGCGATAATCTCGGCATATGACTGACTGCTGGTGGGTTTATTTGCTGGCGTGCCGGGATGGCCGGACCTATGCGGGGATCGCGACCGACGTCGCCGCCCGCTTCGAAGTCCATAGTCGCGGCAAGGGGGCGAAGTTCACCCGGTCGAATCCGCCGGTTTGCGTGCTGGGCTCGGAGGCCTTTGCCACCAAGTCCGAGGCGATGAAGGCGGAAGCGGCGTTGAAGAAGCTGGACCGCCCGGCGCGGCTGGCCTGGGCGAAGCTGCGAGCTGACAACCCGCCCACATGATGGCCCGCCCGCGCTTTGGCGCTGAACGTCCGTTTCTGATCCGCAGGGTGGCGACGCTGCTTGGCATCGCCTTCATTTCCAGTTGTTCGACGCCCGTGGTGCGCGAGCCGGCCGTCGATCCGGACGTGGCGCGGGCGCAGATCGTCAAGCGCATCGCTGCGACGGTGAAGAACCGCGAAGTGTGGGCGGTCGATATCTTCGCCGCGTTCGAGGCGCTGTCGATCCGGCCGACGCCCGAGAACATCTGTTCCGTGATCGCGGTGACCGAGCAGGAGTCGACGTTCCAGGCCAGTCCGAGCGTGGCTGGGTTGCCGGACATCGCGCGTCGTGAGATCGACTCGAGAGCGGCGCGTTACAAGATTCCAAAGTTCCTGGTCGACGCGGCGCTCGGTGTGGAGTCGCCGACGGGCAAGACCTATCGCGAGCGGCTCGAAAACGTGCAGACCGAGCAGGAGCTGAGCGACATCTTCGGCGACTTCATCGGCATGGTGCCGCTCGGCGAACGTTTGTTCGGCAGCTTGAATCCGGTGCACACCGCCGGCCCGATGCAAGTGAGCATCGAGTTCGCCGAAGCGCACGCGCGCGAGAAGCGCTATCCGTATCCGATGCCGGGCAGCGTTCGCGACGAAGTGTTCACTCGACGCGGCGGCATGTACTTCGGCATCGCGCATCTGCTCGACTATCCGGTGAACTACAGCGATCCGCTGTTTCGTTTCGCCGATTACAACGCCGGCCACTACGCCAGCCGCAACGCCGCGTTTCAAAATGCCGTGAGCAAATTGTCCAAGACCAGACTGGCGCTGGATGGCGATCTGTTGATCCATGGCACCAGCGATCCCAGCAACACCGAGCTGGCGGTGCGCAGCCTGGCGGGCGATCTGGATCTGGACAATCGTGCCATCCGGCACGATCTGGAGCTGGGCGGCGAGCAGGGGTTCGAGGACAGTAAGCTTTTCAAGCGCGTGTTCGCCCTGGCGGACCGACGCCTGAAGACTCAGGTGCCCCGCGCCGTGTTGCCCAACATCCGACTGGAAAGCCCCAAGATCACACGCAAACTCACCACCGAATGGTTCGCCAAGCGCGTCGACGATCGGTATGAGCGCTGCCTGGCGCGGGGCCGCTAGGGCGCTCGAGCTGTGCTATCGTCGGGCATGCCGTTCGATCCCTCGATGCCAGCCCCTGACGACGAAGATCCGACCCCGGTGGTGGTGCCGCACACCGAGCTGTCGGCCGACGCGCTTCGTGGCGTCATCGAATCGTTCGTGTTGCGCGAGGGCACGGAGTACGGCGAGCGCGAGTTCACGCTCGAGGAGAAGCTGACGCACGTCCTGCATCAGCTCGAGCGCGGCGAGGCGCAGATCATGTTCGACCCGCAATCCCAGTCGGTCGACATCGTGGTGACACGAAAGCTCCAGTAGATTTTCATCCATGGCCACTCAACGCGATTTCAATCTTTTCGTCATCGGTGCCGGCTCCGGCGGCGTGCGCGCGGCGCGTGTGTCCGCGGCTCACGGGGCCAAAGTTGCTGTCGCCGAGGAATATCGGATCGGCGGCACTTGTGTGGTTCGCGGCTGCGTGCCGAAGAAACTGCTGGTGTACGGCGCTCACTTCGCCGAAGACCTGGAGGATGCGCGCCGCTTCGGCTGGCACGTGCAGGAGCCGAAGTTCGATTGGCCGACGCTGCGTGACAACGTGCTCGCCGAGGTTACTAGGCTCAGCGGCCTGTATACGCAGACGCTCGACAATCACAAAGTGAACGTGTTGCCGGAACGTGCAGTCGTCACGGGGCCGAACAGCGTGCGCGTCGGCGAGCGCGAATACACCGCCGACGTAATCCTCATCGCGACCGGCGCTCGCCCGCATGTGCCGAACCAGCCGGGGTGTGAGCATGGCATCACTTCCAATGAAGCGTTTCATCTGCAGACGCTGCCCAAGCGATTGATGATCGCGGGCGGCGGCTATATCGCGAACGAGTTCGCGGGCGTGTTCAACGAGTTCGGTGTGAAAGTCACGCTGGTCAATCGCTCGGATGCCATCCTGCGCGGCTACGACGCGCAGATTCGCGACCGGCTGTTACAGATCTCCATGACCAAGGGCATCCAGTTCCTGTTCAACTCGCCCATCGAAAAGATCGTCAAGGAGTCGAGCGGCGCGCTCACCGTGCACATGCCGGGCGGGCCGGTCGAGTTCGATGCGGTGATGTTTGCTACGGGGCGCGTGCCGAACACGCGTGGCCTGGGGCTGGAGAGCGCGGGTGTCGAGGTCGACGAGGACGGGGCAGTGCGTGTGGATGACGAGAGTCGTTCGACGTGCCCGTCCATCTATGCCGTCGGCGATGTGACCAATCGCGTTCAGTTGACGCCGGTGGCGATTCGCGAAGGGCAGGCATTCGCGGATACCGTGTTCGGCAAGAAGCCAACCAAGGTCGATTACAACTGCATTCCTTCGGCGGTGTTCAGCCATCCGCCGCTCGCGGGTGTGGGCTTGACCGAAGGCGAGGCGCGCAATCAGCTCGGCGCCGTCAAGGTCTACACCGCGGACTTCCGGCCGATGAAGAACGTGCTCGCGGGACGCAACGAGCGCGCGCTCTACAAGATCGTCGTGGATGAGGCGACCGAGAAGGTTGTCGGTGCGCACATGATCGGCCCCGACGCGCCTGAAATTCTGCAGGTTCTCGCGGTGGCCGTGAAGGCGGGGCTGCGCAAGTCACAGCTCGACGAAGTCGTCGCGGTCCATCCGACGATGGCCGAAGAGCTGGTGCTGATGAAGTAACCAGGCCCTAGGCTTCTGGTGTCGACTCCGGCGCCGGCGGGCTGGGGCGTTTCTTCAGCTGATACTCGCGCCACAGGATGATCAGGCCGCCCGCGACCACCAGCGGCGCGCCGATCCACACCGAGGCGGAGGGGATTTCGGCGAAGAACACATAGCCCAGGATCACGGACATGATCATGTTGCTGTAGTCGAGCGGCGCGATCGTGGACGCGGGCGCATACCGATACGAATAGGTCATCACGATCTGGCCGGTGACGCCGAACAGCCCGGCCAGAATGATCTGCAGCCACTGCATCGGCGTCGGCACCACCCAGCCGCTGAATGCGGTCAGCGCGGACAACACCATGAAAGTCAGCGAGAAATAGAACGTGATCGTGATCGCGTGCTCGCCGCCGCTCATCATGCGCAGGAAGATCATCGCAACGGCCGAGAACATGGCCGCGCTGAGCGCGACCAGCACGCCGAGCGATGCGCCGTCCGCGAATGTGAGATGCGGGCCGAGCATGATCAGCACGCCGATGAATCCCAGTGCCAGCGCGGTCCAGCGGAAGCGATGAATCTTTTCGCCCAGGAACACCATGGCGAGCAGCGTGATGAACATGGGAGAAGTGAACGAGATCGCCGTCACGTCCGCGAGCGGAATCATGGTCACCGCGCTGAACAGGCAATACATGCTCACGCTGCCGGACAACGAGCGCAGGGCATGTGATCGCAGGTTCGATGTCTTCAGCAGATGCAGCTGGTTCGTGTACCAGGCCAGCGCGGCCAGCAACGCAATGGACACCACGCCGCGTACGAAGATGGTCTGACCGACGGGCACGGCCGGCCCGAGCAGCTTCACGCACAGGGTCATTCCGGCGAACAGGACGACGGAAACGAGCTTCAGCGCGATGCCCAGGATGGGGCGATGTAAAGAGGCGGAGGCGTGCAAGGAAAGCGTTGGTGTCGGGTGTTGGACCGCAAGGGGCGCAGTCCAAGGCCCGTCAGCTTACCCGATGACGCCTCACTCGTCCTGGGATTCGTCGATTTTCAGCTCGCCGCGCTCGTAGGCGTCGATGATGAGCTGGGCAGCGCTGCGGTCGGCTTCGTCGATCATGATCGCGAGATGGCCGAGGGCGGGCAGCTCGCCCAGGCCACCTTGCAACATCGCACCCTGCAGGAATGTATCGATCCCTCGCTCTCTGAGCAGTCCTTCGACCAGATGAGCTTCGATGTAATCGCTGCAGCGGAAGATTCGAATCATTTCACTGTGGCGATCTGATGGAACATGTCGACGTAACCCATGACCGCATCGACGATGCCGGCGACTTTGGGATTGGTCGATTCCACGACGTAGTATTCATCGGGCGCGTGCGCGCCGGAGCCGTGGCCGAGGCCGAAGTGACCGGCCGGCAGCGACACGGGAGGCGCGGTGAAGACGGCGCCGGGCCAGGAGCCGGCGAGTCGGGGATTGAGCGTCGCTTTCACACCGGCACGCTGGTACGTCGCCAGCTCGGCGCGAATGATGCGGCTGTCTTCGGCGGTTTCGGTGGGGTCGTAGCCGCCGGTGACTTTGAGCTCGACGTCGTTGAAGCCCTTCTTATCCAGATGCGCGCGCAGTTTCTCCACGGCCTCTTTGCGCGTTTGATTCGGGACGAGCCGCAGATCGAGCTTGGCGACCGCGCGTCCCGGCAGAACGGTCTTGCCGCCGGGACCGGTGTAGCCGGAGACCAGACCTTCGATGTTGACCGTGGGTTGCGAGGCCAGCCGTTCGAGTGCCTGCGGATAGGGCAGATCGTCGATCCAGCGGCTCACGCCCAACAGCTTCTTCTGCGTGGCCTCGTCACCATTGCGGGCGATCTCCGCGATCAGCTCCTTCTCGCGCGGCGTGAGCGGGCGGACGTTCTCGAACCAGCCTTCGATGGCCGCGGTGTTGCCGTCCGGTGTCACGAGCGTGTTCAGCGCCTGGACCAGACGCCACGGCGGCGAATCGACCATGGCTTTCATGCTCGAATGAATGTCGCCCTTCGGCCCGCGACCCCATTTCTCGCCGCTCGCGATCAGCTCCAGCTCGACCACGCCCTTGGAGCCGAGATTGACCGCGACACTGCCATTCATGTCCTGCCAGCTGGCCGGAATGAAAATGCCCTCGGCTTTCTTGAGAGCGGCAAAGACATTGGGGCTCTGCACGACCTGATGGAAATGCGGCGAGCCGATCTCTTCCTCGCCCTCGGCGACCAGCACCAGATTGACCGGCAGTTTCACCTTGGCGGCGCGCATGGCATGAAGCGCGGCGAGCACGGTGGCTTCCGGACCTTTCTGATTCACGGCGCCGCGACCGACGATGGCACGACCGAAGCCGGGCTTGTCGACGATGCGGCCTTCGAGCGGCGGCGACGACCACTCGGCTGGATCGAACTGTTTCACGTCGTACATGAAATACAGAGCCAGCGTGCGTTTCGCGCCGTTGTCCATGGTCGCGAACACGCCCGGATGGCCGTCGGTCGGAACGATGGTGGCCGAATCGAAGCCGGCATCGCGGGCCAGCGTCGCCATGTATTCGGCGCCTTCCTTCATGTTGAGGTTTTCGGCGGCGATGGACGGATGCGCGATCCAGTCCTGGATGCGCTTGATCGCGGCCTCGCGTTGCGCCTCGGCGGCTTTGCGAACCGCGGGGTAGCGAGCGGCGGTGGTCGAAGCCCACGCGGGCGTGCCAATTGCCATGGCGCCGGCACTTGCGAGAGCGGCGGCCAGAAAGTCGCGACGATCCAAACCGTGGGGAGACTCAGCCATGGATTCCTTCCTTGCGGGTAGCGGGACCTGGCTGAGGATTCTGCCCTGAATACCGACGACGGCCAATGCCATTTAGCACGGGCCGTCGCTGAAAGCGCAGCGGATCAGGGCTGCGAGATGAGGAAATTATCTAAATCCAGCGCCGCCTTGTAGGTCGCGACGCCGGCTCGGGATGCAACGGGCGTGAGCGACGCGTCGGTCGCCTCGGCCCGCAATGTGCCGTTTACATACGCACGCACCCGGGTGCCGATCGCTTCCAGCCGGACACGATAGGAAACATCGGGCTGGACCGGGAAGGGCACGGTGACCAGGTTCTGGATGGTGCCATTGACCAGCTTCTTGATATCCAGCGAGCCACTGTTACGAAGCGTGACATAGTGATAGTTGCCGTCGTCGCGATAGCGCGCGATCAGCCCGACCCAGCGATCGGTGCCGGCAGCACAAGCGGTGCCGCGGGGAGTCTGGCGGAGTAGTAGGCCAGCGCCGCGCCAACCAGCAGACACACGAACCCCGATCGCCACTTCACTGTGCGCATGCTGCCCCGGCAGAGATGTAATTATCCGTTCGCCAGGCCCGAACGAAACGACCTGCGTTCGAGTTCCAGCGCGGGCGACCGGCTGAAGAAATATTTTGTTCGGGCGCGGCGCTCAGTCCTTGAGCTCGGTCGGCACCTTGCCGCCATGCGCCGCCAATTGATTCATGACTTGTTTGTGCAACCAGATATTCATGGCTGCCGAATCGTTGCTGTCGCCCTGGTAGCCCAGCTCACTCGCCAGTGCCTTACGATTCTCCAGACTGGAGTCGAGCCCGACCAGTTTCATCAGATCGACGATGGAGGTGCGCCAGTTCAAGGGCTGCTTCTGATTCGCCGCCATTTGCTGCAGCACAGCTTCGACATCGACAGGGCCTACGGGGCCTGCGGCCGGCGCAGGGCTTGCAGGAGCGGGTGATGGCGTTGGCCTGGGTGCGGCCGTTGCTGTCGGCTTCGGCGCCGGTGAGGGCGAAGGGGCCGGCGCCGCTTTGGCACTGGCTCCGAAAATGGCGTCTTTGATGCGTGAAAAAATGCTCATGGTCTGCTCCCGCCCGGTGACTCTGACCGAAGCGATCGAAGCGCCGCGAGGTTCCATTCGAGCTCACGGAGGCGGTATCAACGCCGCATCGATGGCTTGAATCAGCGCCTGGCCGGTGAAGGGCTTGGTGAGATAAGAGGCGCCGGCTCGCGCCGCATGGCGCGTGTGCTGATCGTCGTGAGCGGTGATGAAAATCACCGGCCGATGAATGCCGGCCGCGTCCAGCCGGTCGTGCAACTCGACGCCGGTGATGCCGGGCAGATGGATATCGAACACGAAACAATCCGCCCCCGGGGCCGAGTCGCTTTCGAGCAAGCCCTCGGCCGAGTCGAAGCTGCGTGAGCGGAAGCCGGCAATGTTCAACAGTCGAGCGACGGCACGGTTCAACCCCATGTCGTCCTCGACGATGATGACGTTGGCGCGGCACGCTGGCATTCGGCTGACCCGATTGCGTTGCGCATGTGGGCACTACTGGCGCAGCGTTCTGGCGTCGGAAATCCCGCTCAGCATTTCCAGTTGTTTGGCGGTCTTGACCAGCCCGGCGACCGAGGAGACCCGCATCTTGCGCATGACGTTGGAGCGATGCGACTTGATCGAACGTTCGCAGATGCCGAGCTTCAACGCCATCTGCTTGTTCAATTTGCCGTGAACCACTCCTATATATATGTCCCGCTCGCAATCCGTCAGCTCCGAGTATCTGGATTGCAGTTGCTCCAGCTCGCGACGCTCGGTGCGTCTGCGGGCATCGCGCGAGATGGCGTCGCGCAGCGATTGCAGCAGCCGTTCCATATCCAGCGGCTTGGTGAGCGAATCCATGGCGCCGGCCTTCATGGCCTGCACGGTGGCGGGAATGTCGTTGAACGCGGTGACGAAGATCACCGGCGGCGCGTTTCTTTGATGGGCCAGCGAGGCGAGCAACTCCAGCCCGCTGGGGCCCGGCATCAACATGTCGAGCACGATACAGCTGGGACAATCGGGATGATCGACCAATAAATAGTCGCCGACACTTCGGCAGGGCACGGGAGACATTCCGGCGGTGCTGAGCAGTCGAGTCAGACTGCCGCGGAAACTGTCATCGTCGTCGACGATATATATCCGATGCTCACAGGCGGGTGGCTCGTACAGCTCCATATCAACCTCCAGGGCTCGTCAACTGGGGGATACCAACTCGGGAGATATGTTGGCGTTGTGGTAGCGGCAATCGAAACGAGAAAACCGAGCCGCCGCCGCGGGCGCGCTCGGCCCAGATCGTGCCGCCGTGGGCTTGCACGATCGAACGGGCAATGGATAGCCCGAGTCCCATGCCGCCGTCCTTGGTGGTGAAGAACGATTCGAACAAACGTCCGGCGTGGGCCGGATCGATCCCGTGACCGTTGTCGCGAACGGTGATTTCCACCGCCGAGCCGGCGCGCAGTCGGGTGCGCACATACAGGCAGCGCGCGGGCGGCGGCGTCCTGGTCATGGCATCCATGCCGTTGACCAGCAGATTCAAAACCACTTGTTGCATATGAACCGGATCGGCGGCCACTGGCGGCAGGTCGGGCTCCAGCTCGGTGCGTAGTTGCACCAGTCGCCGGCCGGCGTCGGCTCGAACCAACATCACCGCGCTGCTCACCAGGGCGTTGATGTCCATGGGTTCCAGTTTCAGCTCGCGTTTGCGCAGCAGCGCCCGCAGGCGATTGACCACTTCGTTCGCTCGCAAGTCGTCGCGCTTGATGTCGGCGAGAATCGGACTGAGCGATTCGGCGTCCGCGCGTCCCGAGGATTGCTTGAGAATCAGCTCGGCCGTTTCGACGTTGTTGAGAATGGCGCTGAGCGGCTGGGCGATTTCGTGCGCAATGGACGCCGTCAGCTCGCCCGCGAGCGCGAGGCGGGCGTTGTGCGTCACCTCGGCGCCCAGATTGTCGCCATGGCGCTGCGGATTCCCGTGCCGATCGTAGGTGAGGATGATCGCGACCAACGCCAGCTGCGCGAGCAGGACGATTCCAATCAGATAGGCGTAGCTGAGAAAGTCACCCGTCATGAGCGGCTAGCGTCCGGGGGGCCAGGGTTGGTCGAATTAAAATTGCATGGCCCATCCTCGCCGGCCAGTTGGACCAAGGGCCTACTCGGAGGGGATCCGGCTCGCTGTGGCCCGCTCGCTACAGAGGAAACTGCAGATTCAATCCGGCGTAGATCTGAAACTTCGGCATGGCATCGCCCTGATGCGCGACGGTCCACTGCGGCTCGACGAAGAAATTCCAGGTGGCGGCGGTGGCCTTCCAGACCTTGCCGGCGCCCGCGCCGATGGGAATGTAATGGCTGCCCTCGTGCAAATCCCAGGTCCAGGTCGCGGTACTGCGCAGATACCAGCCCTTGGGAAGGTTGACGATCAGGAACGGCTGCGCCTGCAGATTGTTTTGGGTGCGCCGGTCGCTGTCGCCGGCGAACGAGTGTTGCCAGGTCACCAGGCCACCGATCAGTCCCCAATGTTTCGGACTCACCGCCAGCGCGGCGAGGCCCGCCTGCCACTTGCCGGTGCCGGTCTCATCGCGACCGGCGGTGGGCGCGGTGAGTTGCGGTCCCAGGCCCAGCTCGACCTGGCCGCGCCGGGTCAGCAGGATGTCGAAGAGATTCAGATCGCCGACGTCGGTCTTTTGTCCCAACGGGGGCAGATCCGTGGTCGTGACGATCGGCAAGGTGGCGCGCAGGAGTTGCGGCACGCCGAAGAGTTTGTGGGGCAGAATGCCACGGACCAGCGCGCTGTTGCTGTCGGCGTCGTCGAGGCCGTAGTAACTGTCGACGTAGATGTTCTGAAGATTCAGGCCCAGCGCCGGTTGCAGCGGATTATTCGCTGCATTCATTTCTTCGTCGGATTGCGCGAACGTGGCGGAGCTGGCGATACAGAGTAACCACAAGGGAGCGGATCCGGCCTGCATTTTCGTTCCTTCCAAAAAATCGCGCCGCCGGGGCACTTCGGGCGAAGCACGAGCCGGCGGCGTTGAGGCCAGGAGATGCGCTATAGCACGGGGAGTCAGCGCCACGGCCTCCAGGGGGACGAGACAATGCCATCATCGCGTTTCGAAGCGCGGCAGCAATAAGTGCGAAGGGCGCATGGCCGGGCCCGATGCTCGCACTGGCTTCAGTCCCACGCGTGTAACAGAGTTTCTCCGATATGAGATATCTCGCACGCATGCTTCTTGCGACGGTCATCGCCGCTTCGTTGCCTGGCGCGGTCTCGGCGTTACCCACTGATATCCTCGGCAACAGTCCGCTACTGCATATGAACGACGCCGACAAGAAGCTGCTCTACGACGCTGTCGTGGCAGTGCTCAAGAGCAGCGATGTGCGCGCCGTGCGCGACTGGGAGAATGCTGCGACGGGATTCACCGGGCGCGTGCAGGCGCAGGGCGACATGACTTCCTCCGAAGGGCTGCAGTGCCGGCGTTTACAGCTGCGGACTCAAGTGCGTGGCTTGCAGAGTCAGTTCGCGTTCCCGTTCTGCAAGGATCCCAAAGGGGAGTGGTTCATCGCCTCGGGCATGAAGTTCAGCGACGATGCTGCCCGGCGTTGATCACGCGATCTCCCGGGCCGCCGGTTCGTTGGCGACGCTGTGAGTCGAGAGCTTTCTGACGACGCAGCGGAAGCCGATGTGACAGGTCGATGAGTCGATGGGCTGCGCATGACGCGCGGCCGGGCGATAGCGTCGACAATAGTTCGGCGCGCAGAGGAATGAGCCGCCCTTCAGGACTTTGCGAGGGATCATGATGTGCGGCTGGCAGGGATCGTAACTGCCACGCTCCAGTCCGCCGCGAGGATTTTGCGGAATACAGCACGGCTTGGTTGCATCGGGCGGGTGGCTCGCGGCAAACCAATCGTCGGTCCATTCCCATACATTCCCTATCATGTCGTAGATGCCGTACGGATTGGGAGCAAAGGCCTTCACGGGAGAGGTGCGTGGATAGCCGTCGGTGGCGAGATTCTGATAAGGAAACTCACCTTGCCAGGTGTTGGCGAGGTGATGATTGCGTGGCGTGAACTCGTCGCCCCACGCGAACTCCGCACCCGCCAGTCCGCCGCGGGCGGCGAACTCCCATTCCGCTTCGGTCGGCAATTCCTTGCCGCGCCAACGTGCGTAGGCGAGTGCATCCTGATGAGTGACATGCACGACGGGATGATCGCTCAAGTGACGATTGGACGCGGCGCGTCCATATGGACTGCGCCAGTGAGCGCCGAACTTGAATCGCCACCACGCTTGCCAGTTGCGTAGATCGACGCGATGTTTCGGCGGCGTGAATACCAGCGAGCCGGGCTTCAGCATGTGAGGCAGCGCGCCGGGATACATTTTTGGATCGGGCGGCAGCTCCGCTTGCGTGACATAGCCGGTGGCGTCGACGAACTCGCGAAACTGCCGGTTGGTCACGGGCGTGACATCGATCCAGAAGCCATCGACGGTGACGTGATGCGCGGGCGCCTCTTCGGGGTAGTGACGGTCCGACCCCATCAGGAACGTGCCGCCCCGAACGAACACCATGCCTCGCAACGCAGTCACCACGGTCATGCGTCAGTCTCCGAAGATGCTTCGCCAGTCGTGTTTCATGTCGATGATGAGCCAGTGTTGCCGTTCCGCTTCATCGAGTGCCTTGTCGAGCTTGCCGACCTGCGAGTAGCGGTCGTAGGCGTACTCGCGATCGGTGTCGGTGTGATGAAGCAGAGCGACGAAGCGCGGCCCCGCGCCGCCCGCCGTCCACTGCAACATCTGCAGATCGCCATCCGAGTTGCCGACGGCGAAGATGGGACGACGACCGAGAAACCGATTGATGCCCGACGGCTTGCCCGGCCCGTCGTTGATGAAGTCGACCTGCGGCTCCTTGATCAACGCCGGCTTGCCATTCGTGCCGACGGCGACGAACCTGGTGGCGGTGGAGGAGCCGATGACTTGTTCGGGCGGAATGCCGTACACCTGTTCGGCGAACACCCGCATGAACTCCACGCCACCGCCGGAAACGATGAATGTCTTGAAGCTCTGGCTGCGCAGATAGTCGAGCAGCTCCAGCATCGGCTGATACGCAAGCTCGGTGTAGGGCCGCTCGAATCTCGGATGCTTTGCCGTCGCGAGCCACGAGCCGACGATAGTGTTGAAGTCCTCGGTGGTGATCCCGCTGTGCGAGGCGGCGATGACTTGCAGCAAGCCTTTCTGGTCCGAGGCGAGCAACGCCTGGGTATTGCCGCTCAGCGCGTCCTTGAATGGCGCAGTGGTGCGCCACTCAGGATGCACGGGCGCCAGTATTTTCACGCGGTCGAGCGCGAATGCGAGCTGAAAATAAATTGGCTGCTCGGCCCATAGGGTGCCGTCGTTGTCGAAAACTGCGATGCGTTCCCGAGGCGCGATGTAGTCGGCGCTGTCCTCGCGGCTGATGCGCTCGACGAATTCGACGATGGATTTCTTGCTGAACCCATCCTCCCACGAGGGCAGTGGATCGGCCGAGGCCAGTGTGGCTGCGGCCAGCAGCGGCGCGGCCGCCAGCAATGTGCGAGAAGAGGGCGTGCTCACGGGGCGACCTCAAGGTTGTATCGACGCAGCTTCGGCGCGAGCGGTATCTCGTTCGCGGACTTCGGCGATGTCGCGTTCCAGGAAATAGTTCAGGAACGTGCGGATCGCCGCGATCGCGGCCAGCCGGCCGACCGCATCCCAGCTCTCCACGACGGTGGATTCGATGATGTCGGCCGCGAGCTGAAAGGTGAGCCCGGCCACCAGCCAGCGCGCGTAGCCGATCCAGATCAGCCGGCGTTCGTGGCCGGGCGCCGGCAAGCTCATCAGGCGCAGCATGGAGACGAACGCGATCACGGTGCCGAACAGAACGATCAGCACCGCGATTGCATCGATGACGCTGACCGCGACGTGCGTTGCCTCTATCAGCCAGGTCTTCACGGGTGCGCACGCTCCGGCCCAGGCTAATCGCCGCTGGGCACTTCATGCATCTTCGACAATGCCTCGTCGATGGTGAAGGAGCCGGGCCGCTGTGCCGGTGGAAAGTCCTTGAAGGTCGCGGCAAACATCCCGGCCGCGGTCTGTGCCGCGTAAACGAAGTACGCGTTGTGCATGACCCAGTCGTAATAGGTATTGGACGTGATATCCGCGCGCTCGAACGGGTCAGTGCGCAGGTTGAAGAACTTTGGCAGCCGCAGCCGGGTGAACGGCTCCGCCCACACCTGCAACGTGCCGTGACAGCGCTGCTCCATGAACACGATCTTCCAATTGTCGTAGCGCAGACCGAGCACGTCGCCGTCGTCGCTGAAATAGAAAAAGAAGTTGCGCGGACTCTTCGGCTGCTCGCCGGTGAGGTAGGGCAGCAGGTTCATGCCGTCGATGTGATTCTTGTATTCGCGGCCGATGGCCTGGTAGCCGCCGCGCTTGAGCTTGTCGACGATGTCGCCGTCACCCGCCATCGCGAGAAACGTCGGCAGCCAGTCGTGATGCTGGACGATTTCATTGGAGATGGAGCCGGCCTTGATCCTGCCCGGCCAGCGCACCAGCAGCGGCACGCGGAACGCGCCTTCCCAGTTGGTGTTCTTCTCGCTGCGGAACGGCGTCATCGCGCCGTCCGGCCAGGAGTTCATGTGCGGCCCGTTGTCGGTGGAGTACATCACGAACGTGTTCTCGGCGATGCCGAGCTCATCCAGCAGATCGAGCAGCTGGCCGACGTGGCGGTCGTGATCGATCATGGTGTCGTGATAGGGCGATTGCCAGCGGCCGGCCTGACCCAGGCTTTCCTTCTTGGTGTGAGTGAACAGATGCATGTGGGTGGTGTTGACCCAGGTGAAGAACGGTGTGCCCGCCTTGGTCTGGCGCGTGATGAAATCCCTGGCGGCGGCGACGAAATCGTCGTCGCAGGTCTCCATGCGCTGCCTGGTCAGCGGCCCGGTGTCTTCGATCTTCTGTTTGCCGACGCGGCCCCAGCGAGGTTCCTCGGTCGCATCGTCCCGGTCGGTGGCGAACGATCGAATCACGCCGCGCGGACCGAATTGCTTGCGGAAGTTGGGGAAGTCCTTGGCGTTGGGATAGTTGGCCATCTCCGGCTCTTCCTCGGCATTCAAGTGATACAGATTGCCGAAGAATTCATCGAAGCCGTGCACGGTCGGCAGATGCCGGTTCAGATCGCCCAGATGGTTCTTGCCGAATTGACCGGTGGCGTAGCCCTGATTCTTCAGCAGCGCCGCGATGGTCACGATGCTGTCGGGCATGCCGACCGGCGAGGCGGGAATGCCGACCTTGGACAACCCGGTGCGGTACACGCTTTGCCCGGTGATGAACGATGAGCGGCCCGCCGTGCACGACTGTTCGCCGTACGAGTCGGTGAACATCATGCCTTCGCGGGCGATGCGATCGATGTTCGGCGTCTGATAGCCCATCAATCCGTGCGTGTAACAGCTGAGATTGGCGATGCCGATGTCATCGCCCCAGATGACCAGGATGTTGGGCTTGTCCGATTGCTTGGGTCGACGTGCCATGGGAACTCCTCGATCTGCTCGATCAACTAAAAGGCCCGATGCGAAACATCATGCTCAGGATCGCGGCGATGCCCAGGATCAGCAACGCAATGGCCGTGAGCAGCGTGAGCGACACCGGGAAGTGACTTTCGCCGTGAATCAATCCTTCCTCTTTCATCTGCCGGCGCTCGTGCCGCAGGCCGAGCATGAACTGCGCGTGAAATGCGATGCCCAGCGCCAGCATGCCGATGCCGATCCACACCAGAGTGGTACCGAACGTACGGGTCGAGTGCGCGGTGCTCACGACGTTGCTGTCGGCGAGCTTCTGGAAGAACTGGAAGATGGTGAAGCCGAAGCTGATCAGCGACAGCGAGGTGCGGATGATGGACATCAAGGTCCGGTCCGCGCTCATGCGCGTGCGCTGGAACGACATGCCCGTCCGGCGCGACGACAGCTCGACGGCAACGTCTTCCGATGGCGGGGGCAATGTGGTCGTGGCCTTCATCGGTGCGCGGCTTCGCGATCGGCTCTGTGCCTGGACTGCCACCAGCGCGCGACTCTCGCGGCCGGGCCACGGATAATGAAGTACGGCACGATGGCGAGCATCACTGAGACGAGCAGTGCCTCGAGCGGATAAAACGCTTTCAATTCGACCAGCTGATAGAGGGTGTCCATTGCCAGTCCGAGCAGAAAGATTCTGCCGGTGGCCGACAGCCCTTCATGGAGCCGCGCGCGACGCTCGGCGGGCTCGGTCCACAGTGCGAGGAAATAGGGCGAGCGACCGGTGCGCCCATCGACGATGCCCGCGCGGATCGCCGCGATCGCCGCCATCGTCGGCTGCAGCAGGAAACGAAACGCGAACGGACCGCTCGGCCGCGCGAGCAGGTCGTGCCAGAAGCGGGTGAAAGTATCCTGTAGAAGATCGAGCATCGTTGGGGACCGAGCGCGCATGCTGTTCGGAACGATCATATGAAACCCCGATCCGCGGGCAGACCATACGCAGATGGTGGTCAACGCCGTGCCCGGGCCAGCCGGCTTTCCTCATCCGTCGCGACTCGCGTGGCGCGCACGATGAATCGTTGCGGTGCTGAGCCGACGAAATAAAAGGGATAGCACGTCACCAAGGTGATCGACGGCTCATCGCCCGGGCCGAGCACGCTCGTCTGCGAAGGATCGATGACGCGCGTGCTCACGACTCTGTAGGTGAGCGTGGTCTGCGGCAGTTCCACTTGCAGGACGGCGCCGACTTTGACGTGGCGAAGTGCACGGAAGAATCCGTCGCGATGCGCGGCGATGCCGGTGTTTCCCAGCGTGCCGAAGTGCGACGTGCCTTCGATGCGGCCCGCGCCATGATCGAGGATGGATTCGCTGGTGCCCTCGAACACCGGAACGACCAGATCGATGCTCGGAATTTTCAGCACCGCCAGCGGTGTCTGCTCCGGCATGGCATGGTTGCGATAGGCGGCGATGCGAGTCGGCGACCACGTCGACATGTCGACGACTTGATCGGCGACGGAATCCTCGCCGGCTGTTGCGCTGGGGCCATCCAGCAGCGGGGCCGCGAGCAGCCAGATCACGAATCCGCAGCGTCGTGTATTCATGGGCTGAAGTTGTAACGCAGGCCGAGCAGGGGACCGGCGACTCGCATGTCGAACTCGAAACGCTCATCGCCCGAGCCCTGGCTGTAATCGGTATCCAGGGCGCGATAGCCGAACACCAGGCCGAAATTCCGGGACAGACTCCAGTCGAGCACGGCCATGGTGCTCCAGGTGAAATCGGAGCCGACACCGAAGCCGCCGATGTCGGCGCGCGCGATCAGCGTCCAGGCCTGACCGATTGGCCAGGCGCCTCGCGCGCCGATCACTGGATCGAACAGGCTCTTGGTCTGGTCCGTCGCGCCGCTGGTGCCGTCGGGTCGCTTGATGGACAGATCGACGGACAACGACTGATAGCGCCCGCCGACGAACAGTTCGTGGCGCTCGTTCAGGCGCCACGACCAGGCGAGCTCCACCATATCCTGAGTTACATCGAGGTCGTAGAAGTTGCCATTGCCAGCGGCGCCGTCTGCACCGAGCCCGGTGAACACTGCGTTGAGCGTGAGTGCAAAGCGGTCCGTCTCGCTGCGCACGGCCATCATGCCGGCCATGTCGAGATGATCGAACAATTCGCTGGCACTCACATTCACGTCGGTGCGGTTGCCGTTGATCACCGTGTAGCCATCCATGTTGGCGCCCTGTGCGTAGAGCCAGCCGGTGGTGCGCCAGCCGTCGGCGTGTCCGGTCGCCGTGAACGCAAGGAGAGCGAGAGCGATGCCACCGAAGTGAAAGTGAGCTTGTCTCAAGACGGCCGCCATCGCGATGTCCAGGGTGTTCATCGTGCGTGGCCGTGTCCATCGAAAAATCGGCATCGCGGGCGCAGCGCTGTGCCCCCGCTACGAATGGTTGCTGTGGGAGGATTGCCCTGATGTAGCAGTCATGCGTGGCTATATCGCAGTGCTCATCAGTGCGATGGTGATGATGTTCACGGCAAGCTGTTCGCTCGCGCCTCGTGACAGCGACAACGTCAAAGGGCTGGAGGAAGTTCGATTCTCGCCCGCTTCGATCAAACAGGGCGTGTGGTCGCCGGACGAGTTCGAGCGTGCCGAGCGCGGTGGCATTTTTTTCCTGGACGCACCGGTCGCCAGGCGCACGGCGGTGCTCTTCATCCACGGCATCAACGGTTCACCTCTCGACTTCAAGTTCCTGATCGCGCATCTGGATCGCAGTCGTTTTCAACCGTGCGTGTTCTTCTATGCGTCGGGTGCGAGCTTGAGTCAGAGCGGTCGCGACCTGGCCGTGGCGATCGGTGAAGTTCACAGCCGCTATGACGTGGAGTCGCTGGTCATCGTCGCGCACAGCATCGGCGGCTTGATCGCGCGCGACGTGGTGTTAAATCAGTCCGCGCATGCGGGCGTCGACATTCCAGTGCTGATCACGATGTCCAGTCCCTGGGGTGGGGTGCCCAGTGCCGGCCTCGGCGTTCGCCTGTCGCCCGTGGTGATCGATTCGTGGCGCGACATTGCCGTCGGCAGTCCGTATCTGAGCTCGTTGTTCGCCCGGCAGTTGCCCGCGGCGACCCGTCACTATCTGTTGTTCTCCTATCGAAAGAGCTGGTCGTCGTTCGGATTGTCGGGCGACGCGGTGACCAGCGTCGCCAGTCAGCTGGAGCGGACGGCACAGGAACAGGCCTACCGGGTGTATGGCTTCGATGTTTCCCACTCGGAGATTCTCCGAAGTCGCAGTGTCGCCGACGTGCTCGATGAAGCGCTGCGCTCCACATTGCTCGCACGCACCGAGGTTGCCCCATGATGACGCTCGTCCGTCACTGCCTGTGCAGTCTCCTGGTGTTGCTGACGTTCACATCGGCAAGCCTCGCCGCGTCCGAACCGCCCACCAGCCTCCTGCTGGAAAACGTTCGTGTGTTCGATGGCAAGTCGTCGCGAGTGTCGGGGCCGACGAACGTGCTGATCGTGGGGCCGGTGATCAAGAGCATTTCGAGCGCGCCCATCGGGAACGTCGAAGCCGAAGGCAACGTGACGCGCATCGACGGCGGCGGTCGCGTGCTCATGCCCGGCCTCATCGATGCACACTGGCACAGCATGTTTCTTGCGACCACGCCATTGGTGGGGCTGATGAGCGATGTCGGTTATTTGAATCTGCTCGCGGCGGCTCAGGCGAAGGCGACGTTGCTGCGAGGCTTCACGACGGTACGAGACATGGGCGGGCCGGCGTTCTCGTTGAAGCAGGCCATCGACGAAGGCGTCGCAATCGGACCGCGCATCTATCCATCGGGAGCGATGATCTCGGTGACGAGCGGTCACGGCGATTTCCGGCAGATGTATGAAATCCCGCGCACCATCGGCGGGCCGCCGAGTCGGATGGAGCAGATTGGGGCCAGCGCCATCGCGGACACGCCGGATGAAGTGAGGATTCGGGTGCGCGAGCAGCTGATGCAGGGCGCCTCGCAGATCAAGTTGACCGCTGGCGGCGGCGTGGCGTCACCGCACAGTCCGCTCGACGTGTCGACTTTCACGTTGCCCGAGTTGCGAGCCGCGGTCGAGGCGGCGGAAAACTGGGGCACGTATGTGGCCGTTCACGCGTATACGCCGCGCGCGATTCGTACGGCGCTCGACGCCGGTGTGAAGTGTATCGACCATGGTCACCTGGCCGATGAAGCGACCGCGAAGCTGATGGCCGAGAAGTCCGTGTGGTGGAGTCTGCAACCGTTTCTCAACGAGGGTCCCAGTCAGTTTCCGGAAGGCTCGCAGGAAGCTGCCAAGAAGAAGGAAGTGGCCGAGGGCACCGACCGGGCCTATGCGCTTGCGAAGAAATACAAGATCAAGACCGCGTGGGGCACGGACATTCTGTTTTCGCCGCAGCTCACGCAGCGACAGAATGCGATGTTGACCGTGATGACCCGTTGGTACACGCCCGCTGAAGTGCTGATCATGGCGACCAGCACCAACGCACAGTTGCTGGCGATGTCCGGCAAGCGCAATCCGTATCCAGGCAAGCTCGGGGTCGTGGAAGAGGGCGCGCTCGCGGATCTGCTGCTGGTGGACGGCAATCCGCTGGAGAACATTCACTTGATCGACGACCCGGCGAAGAACCTGGTCGTCATCATCAAGAACGGCGCGATCGCCAAGAACTCGCTCATGCCTGCAAGTAGAACGTCTCCTTGATCTCCTCCATGACCACATAGCTGCGGGACTGCGCGGATGAGGGCAGTCGCTGCAGGATGTCTCCGAGCAAGGTGCGGTAGTTGTGCATGTCGGGGATGCGCGCCTTGATCAGATAGTCGAAGTCGCCGGACACCAGATGACATTCCATGACGTCGGGAATGTTGTGCAGCTCGTTCTTGATCTTCTCGAACACCTCGTCCGACTTCACCGCCAGCTTGATCTCCAGGAACACCAGCAGATTCCGGCCGACGTCCTTGGGAGACAGACGCGCGTGGTAGCCGGTGATCACGCCGGTGCGTTCCAGCCGGCGGACCCGGTCGGCGCACGGCGTCGCCGACAGGCCGACTTGTTGGGCGAGGTCGGTGATGGAGATGCGTCCATCGCGCTGGAGGATGTCCAGGATCTTGCGGTCGATGCGGTCGAACTGTTGCATGTCGGGGGCGAGGACGGGGGCAGAGGACCCATAGATTACGTTCAGGTTTTGCCCGATGCCAGTGTTCTGGGCTGGCATTAGCGGTCGAGGCTAGTGATTTTCGCTGGTGCTGGCGCGTTATGTTATGAGCTGGCACTACTGGCGAACCGTCAGTGTTTTTCGCTGGCGTTGGCTGGTTATGTCTCCCCGGAGCAGCGGAAAGCCCTGCCAAACGCGGCACTTCGAAGGAAGTCACTGCGGCGCTGTCCCTAGAATTGCTGACGCGTTCGACGGATGGCTTGGAGAGTTCATGCGCGTAGTGGTTCTGGGTGGTGGCGTCATCGGCGTGGCCAGTGCGTGGTATCTCGCGCGTCGGGGCGCCCAGGTCACGGTGATCGATCGGCAGACGGCGGTGTCGGCGGAGACCAGCTTCGCGAACGCCGGCCAGGTCTCGCCCGGCTACTCGACCCCGTGGGCGGCGCCCGGCATTCCGCTGAAGGCGCTGAAGTGGATGTTCCAGAAGCACGCGCCGCTGTCCATCAGCCTCGACGGCAGTCTGCATCAGCTGAAGTGGATGGCGCAGATGCTGGTCAACTGCTCGCCGGAGCGTTACGACATCAATAAGGAGCGCATGCTCCGCCTCGCCGAATACAGCCGCGATTGCCTGCGGACGCTGCGTGCCGAAACCGGCATTCAATATGAGCAGCGCACCGGCGGCACGCTGCAGTTGTTCCGTACCCGCAAGCAGTTCGAAGCCGCGCGCCAGGACATTCGCGTGCTCGAACGTTGCAATGTTCCCTATGAGCTGCTCGAAGCGCATCAGCTCGCGTCCGCTGAGCCCGCGCTCGCGCACGTGAAGGGCAAACTCACGGGCGGTTTGCGGTTGCCGAATGACGAGACGGGCGACTGCAATCTGTTCACCAAGCGTCTGGCGGAGGCCGCCGGGAAGCTCGGTGTCACGTTCCGTCTCGGTGCGCATGTGACGGCGATCGATTCGAGCAACGGTCGTATCACGGGTGTGCGTCTCGGCGAGGAGCGCATCACCGCGGATGCTTATGTTCTGGCGTGCGGCAGTTACTCGCGCGATCTGGCGTTGCCGCTCGATATCGATCTGCCGGTCTATCCGGTAAAGGGTTACTCGCTGACGCTGCCCATCGTGAATGAGTCCTCGGCGCCGGTGTCGACGGTGCTCGATGAGACCTACAAGGTCGCCGTGACTCGCTTCGACGATCGCATTCGGGTCGGTGGCATGGCCGAGCTGTCGGGCTTCGATCTGCAGCTGTTGCCGCAGCGTCGTCAGACGCTCGAGCTGGTGGTCAACGATCTGTACGGTGGCGCGGGCGATTTGAAGAAGGGCGAGTTCTGGACCGGCCTGCGGCCGATGACTCCGGACAGCACGCCCATCGTCGGTGCGAGCGAATATCGCAATCTGTTCATCAACACCGGTCACGGCACGCTGGGCTGGACGATGGCGTGCGGCTCGGGACAGCTCATCGCGGACCTCGTGACCGGCTATCGGCCGGCGATTCGCACCGATGGTCTGGATGTTTCGCGCTATCAGAAGGTGAGCTCACCCCGGCCGCGGCTGGTCACGGGTGAGGAGACGGCGTGACGCGTCCGACCAGCGTTCGAATCGATCTAGCGGCGCTTCGAAACAACTATCTCCACGCACGCGGCGTGCACGGCGGTCGTGCGCTCGCGGTCCTCAAGGCCAACGCTTATGGCCACGGCGCGCTGGCGTCGGCGCATTCGCTCGCGTCGGTCGCGGATGGATTTGCCGTCGCGTTTCTCGATGAGGCCTGTGTGCTGCGCGAGGGCGGGGTTCGCAACCCCATCCTGGTGCTGGAAGGCTGCTTCAACGCGTCCGAGCTGAAGATCGCCAATGAGCTGGATCTTTGGGTGGTCGTGCATCAGCAGGAGCAGATCCGCCTGATCGAGGAGAGCAAGACCGGGGCGCGCTTCAACGTCTGGTTGAAGATCGACACGGGCATGAGCCGGGCGGGCTTTCGTCGCACCGATGCGGCGCCTGCCTATCAACGCTTGATGAGCACGGGCAAGGTGAGCTCGATCACGTTGATGACGCACTTCGCGCGTGCCGATGAGCCGGGCGAGCCGATGACGGCTCAGCAGATCGAAGCGTTCGACGCTGCGACGGCGATGCTCAGAGGCGATCGAAGCCTGTGCAATTCGGCCGGCTTGCTGGCGTGGCCGTCGGCGCGCCGGGATTGGGCGCGGCCGGGATTGATGTTGTACGGCGCGACGACGCATGGCGTCGATGTGCCCGAGCTGCGGCCGGTCATGACGTTTGCAAGCCGCGTGTTCAATGTTCGCACGCTCGAGGCGGGCGAGTCGCTGGGCTATGGTGCGACGTTCGTTGCTTCTCAACGAACCCGCGTTGGACTGGTGTGCGCCGGTTACGCCGATGGCTATCCGCAGACCGCCGCGACGGGGACGCCGACGGCGGTCGATGGGCAGGCGACGACGCTGATCGGTCGAGTCTCGATGGACATGTTGACTGTCGATCTGACCCAGTTGCCGAATGCCGGTGTCGGCAGCTCGGTCGAGTTGTGGGGGCCGCGAGTTGCCGTGACGGCCGTCGCCAGGGGCGCGAGTCGCAGTCCTTACGAATTGCTGTGTTCGGTGAAGCGTGCGCCGCTCGTGCACGAAAGCGCCGGACAGGGCAGCGGCGAGCTGCTGCGAATGACTGGAACTCGCTGAGCGGCGAGGGTCTAATCGCCATGCCGGGAGGGACGACCCTCCCGCGCTGTTGACTCTTCCGGGGACGACCCCTCTAACGGCGCCACTGCTGGCGCACCCCGGAGGATGTCATGGCATGGGTTGTTCTCGTGATCGCCGGTCTGTTCGAGATCGGCTGGGCCATCGGCCTGAAATACACCCACGGCTTTTCCCGCCTGTGGCCGAGCGTTGGCACGGTGGTGGCAATGGCGATCAGCATCTCGCTGCTGGGCTGGGCGATGCGCTCGCTGCCGGTCGGGACGGCTTATGCCCTCTGGACCGGAATTGGTGCAGTCGGCACCGTACTTCTGGGCATTGTGCTGTTTGGCGAGGCGATGACAATAGCGCGCCTGACCTGTGTCGCCCTCATTGTGACGGGCATCCTGGGTCTCAAATTGACCTCGTGAGTTAATACCTCCCACTATGGCAGACGCATTACTTCAGCGGCCCGAGGGCACGGCTGAGGACTGGACGATCCCGCAGGATTGGGATCGTTACAGTCCCGCGGAGCATGCCATGTGGGATCACCTGTTCGAACGGCAGGCCGGCATGCTGCCTGAGCGCGTGGTGCCCGAGTTCATGGAGGGCTTGCAGGTGCTGCGGATGACGCGGCCCGGCATCCCGCATTTCGACGAGCTTTCCGAACGATTGATGAAAGCCACCGGCTGGCAGGTGGTCGCCGTGCCCGGGCTGGTGCCGGAGAGCGTGTTCTTTGAGCATCTCGCCAATCGACGCTTCGTCGCCGGACGTTTCATTCGCACCCCCGAGCAGCGCGACTATCTGCAGGAGCCGGACATCTTCCACGATGTGTTCGGTCACGTGCCGTTGCTCGCCAATCCGGTGTTCGCCGACTATATGCAAGCGTATGGCAAGGGCGGATTGCGCGCGCATGGTTTCGGCTCGCTCGATTCACTGGCGCGCTTGTATTGGTACACCGTCGAGTTCGGCCTGATCCGTCAGGGCGATGCGCTCAAGCTGTATGGCGCGGGCATCGTTTCCTCGTACGGCGAATCGATTTTTGCACTCGACGATCCGTCGCCCAATCGCCTCGGCTTCGATCTGGAACGCGTGATGCGGACTCACTATCGCATCGACGACTATCAGCAGACGTACTTCGTGATCGACAGCTTCGAGGACTTGTTGCGGCAGACGGTCGAGACGGATTTCGCGCCGCTGTACGCGCGGCTGCGGAATGAGCCGGAGTTGCAAACGGATGTCGTTCTGCCGGGCGACCTTGTTTACACGCACGGCACGCAGGCGCATGCTCGCGCCAGGTCAGCTGGCAGGTAGAACGTCATGGTGGCATCTCTCACGGTCGAGCAGCGCACCGACGCGCTGGCTGCGTTACCCCATTGGATCTATGACGCCCATCGCCGGGCATTCTATCGGCGCATCATCCTGAAGGATTTTTCAGCGGCGATCGGGCTGATGATGCGCGTGGCGCTCGAGGCGGAGAAGGCCGACCATCATCCCGAGTGGACCAATGTTTATAACAAGCTCGACATCTGGCTCACGACCCACGACGCCGGCGACGTGAGCGAGCGCGACGTGACTCTCGCGAAGGTGATCGACGCGCTGGTCTGATCAGCTCGCCCGCCGCACCACCTTGCGGCGGAAGTCGCCGATGATTTCATGAGCCGCGTTGTGTCCGGGCGCGCCCGTGACGCCGCCGCCGGGATGAGTCCCCGATCCACACATATATAAGCCGGGCAACGGCCCGCGATAGTTGCCATGGCCGAGCATCGGCCGGGCCGAGAACATCTGATCGAGGCTCAGGGCGCCGTGGAAGATGTCGCCGCCGATCAACCCGAACGTGCGTTCCAGGTCGAGCGGGCTGTTGATCTGCCGGCCGAGCACGGCCGCCTTGAAGTTCGGCGCATGCGCGTTGACCGTCTCGATCATCAGGTCCGCGACCTTTTCCCGATGCGTGTCCCACGATTCCCCGTTCGGCAAGGTCGGCGCGACGTGCTGGCAGAACATGCTCGCGACGTGCTGGCCGGCGGGGGCGAGGCTGTCATCCAGCGTCGAGGGGATCAGGATCTCGACGATCGGTTGTTTCGACCAGCCCTGCGTGCGGGCGTCGAAGTAGGCACGCTCCATATAACCGAGCGTGGGCGCGATGATGATGCCCGCGGTGTGATGAGGCGCGCGCTCCTTGCCCGGCAGGCACGTGAAGTCGGGAAGTTCGGACAGCGCGACGTTCATGCGGAACGTGCCCGAGCCGCAGCGCCATTGGCTGATGCGCCGTCGGAACTCGGTCGGCAGCGCGGCTGCATCGATCAGGCTCGTGTACAGCAGCTTGGGATTCAAGTTCGACACGACCGCGGCCGCGCGGAATGTTTCTCCCGATTCGGTGACGGCGCCGACGGCCTTGCCGTGTTCGACGATGATTTCGCGCACGCCGGCATTGACGCGGATATCCACGCCACGACTCGCCGCCGATTTCGCCATGGCCTGCGTGATCGCGCCCATGCCGCCAATGGCATGACCCCAGGCGCCTTTCTTGCCATTCACTTCGCCGAACACGTGATGTAACAACACGTACGCCGAGCCGGGCGAGTAGGGGCTCGCGTAGTTGCCGACGACACCGTCGAAGCCATACACGGCTTTGATCGGCGCGCTTTCGAACCAGCCGTCGAGATAGTCGCCGGCCGAAGTGACGAACAGGCTGAGCAGTTCCTGCCGCATGTTCATGTCGAGCTTGCTGAAACGTTTGCCCAGGGCGGCGGCATGCACCAACTGCGGCAGCGCTGCGCGCCAGCCGCCATCGACGACATTGGGCGGCGTTTGCAGAACCAGATCGCGTAGCAGATCGGCAATGATGTCGAGCCGGTCGCCGTAGGCGTCGAGCCGCTCGGCATCCTTCTGCGAGAACTTCGCGACCTCGCGCTTGGTGCGCTCGCCGCCCGTCATCAAGTAACGTCCGTCTTCGGTCGGCAGGAAGTTGGCAACCTCGCGTTCGACGACGCGCAACCCGTGCGAGTGCAGAGCCAGGTCGCGAATGACTTTGGGATTGAGCAGCGACACCGTGTACGACGCCACGGAGTTGCGGAAGCCCGGATGAAACTCTTCGGTCACCGCCGCGCCGCCGACTACGTGACGACGCTCGAGCACCGTGACTTTCAGTCCGGCTGCAGCTAGATACGCGGCGCAGACCAGTCCGTTGTGACCTCCGCCGACGATCAGGACATCAGACTTTTCGGGCACTGCGGCTCTCCGGAATCATTTCGTGCATGCGACGCGTGAAGCTGCGCAGACACACTTCGCCTTCGCTCAGCGGCCCGACGGTGTAGCTGCTCGACTCCATGCCGGCCTGCACGCGCGCGATCAGGGTCGTATCCTCTTTGTTCACTTGCCGGTTGATGCGCCAGTTCAGATAGCGCGCGGCGCGCATCTCGCGTCGATTGTCGGGATGCACGTAGGCGATCTCGCGGATCATGGTCTCGGTCGGTGAGACCGGAATGAACTGCATGAAATCGATCTGGTCGGGATAGATGTCGAAGGCGACATTCGGCCAGAGCTTGAAGTAAGTCCATAGCCGTTGGCGTTCGGGCGGCAGATGCTCGACCTCGGGCAGCAGTTGCTGATAGCGCCGCTCGGACCAGTTGCTGCTCGGCTTGTCTTGCAGCACGCCCCACATCTTATCGACCCAGGGCTGTGCTTCGATGCCATAGCTGTTGCCGAACAGTCTCGACAACCCCGGATGCGCCACATCGATGTGCATGCCATCGGAATAGTTGTCGGCGACGTTTTTCCAGTTCACGGTGCGCGGACGCAGAGTGACGCGTCCTTGAGGTACGAGCTCTTCGAGGCGATACGCGGCGAGCTCATGCGCATAGGGCGCCAGCATCTCGCGTACGCTGGGCAGGCCGGACTCCAGGCGCACGAATACGAAGCCCATGAAGATTTCCTGTTCCAGCGGCACCAGGCCATGCAGCTCGGGCTTCAGATCCCGAAACGTCTCCCGATGCGGGACGCCGATCAGCCGGCCGTCGAGCGAGTAGGTCCAGGCGTGATAGGGACAGGTGATGCGTCCTGCACAGTGCCCCTTCGGCCCGTCGACCAGTCGCGACGCCCGGTGCCGGCAGACGTTATGGAAGCTGCGGATCTCACCGTCGCGGCCACGAACCGACACGATGGATTCACCGAGCATGTCGAAGCTGTGATAGTCGCCCGGGTCCGGCATGTCGCTGCCGTGACAGACCAACTGCCAACTGGTGCGAAAGATCGTGCGCTTCTCCAGCTCGAAGAAGTCGGGATCCCGGTAGATCCAGGCGGGCAATCCCACCGAGGAATCCTCGGTGGACTGCGATGAGACGGGTCGGGGAGCGGCGGACATGGGGCTATCCTCGCACCGGATGAATAGACCGCCAGCATTGCCGGAGACGCGACGGAAGTCCAGCCTCGGAACCGGTTCGAGCAACCTGAATCGGTAGCTCGATGGGTGTTGCTCGGGCCGGCCCCGTCAGTCGCGATATAAATAAGTGAGAATGGTGCTCTTGGCCGGATGGTCCTTGAGCCAGTCGCGAATCGTTTCGACCTTGGTGGCGTCCGCCGCGCCCAGGTCCCGGCGCAGAATCTCCTGCCGGGTGCGTTCGCTGTTCTCGCTGCGAATCTTCCGCTGCCAGGTGTCGCTGAAGACGGCGGGCAGCTTGTCGCTGAGATGCAGCTGTTCGAGCAACTGCCACTCGCCGCCGTCGAGCCAGGCTTCATCGCAGAGCGAGCATACATCGAGGCGGTTGGCGACGGTGCCGGTCAGCCGATACTTGGTCATGATCCGTTCGCACTTCGGGCAGCGCAGGGCGTTGGTTGTATCCGCGGGCAGTTCCGAGACGGTTGCGGGTTCGTTCGCATCCGACGAGGGTTTGTGATGCTCGGCCCAGTGGCGGTAGTAGAGCAACGAGACCAGCGACCCCTTGCAGTTGCCGCAGCCCATCGAGGGCAACAGATCCTCGATCATCGTAGGCCGCAGCTCGGGCGTTTTGCACACAGGACACTTCATTCAGCTTCTCCGCGCGAGGAACGGCGCGAATGATACGGCCTGACGGCGCTACAATCGACCTTCCCCCCCAATGCTCTCGGTTTTCCCATGCACCGCCGACCTGCCTGGATCGCAGCGATCATTCTATTGTTTGCGTTGGCCGTGGCGCACGGTTCCACGCCCTCGACACGCAGCTTCAACGAAGTGCGCGAGCTGTTGGAGCAGGAGTGGGCCAAGGACGGGCGAGGCGGGCTGTCGGTCGGGATCGTCGAGCAGGGCGAGCTGGTGTGGACTCATGGCATCGGCTTCATCGACGAGGCGGCGAAGCGGCCGGCGACGCGCGAGTCCATCTATCCGATCGCCTCGACCACCAAGATGGTGACGGGCATCGCGCTGTTACAACTGGTGGAGCGCGGCATGGTGCATCTCTCCGATCCGGCGGAGAAGTACGTTCCTGAAATGCTTCAGATGCAGAACCCGTATCCGTGGGCGCCACCGGTCACGTTGATCCAGCTCGCTACGATGACGGCGGGTGTACAGGGCGGAGTCGGCGGACCGCCGGCGGGGAAGGAGGCAGCGCTTGCTGCCGCGACCACTTGGGAGGACGGCATCGCGCTGATCATTCCTGCGTTCAAGTACGTCGCTGAGCCGGGTACCGCGCGTCGCTATTCGAACGCGGGTTACTCCATCCTCGGGCTGGCGCTGAGCCGGGCGGCGAAGCGGCCGTTCGCAGAGTATGTGCGCACCGAGATCCTCGAACCGTTGGGCATGCGGCGTTCGGATTTCACCTGTCCGCCGGAGCTGCGGTTGCAACTGGCGCTGGGCTACTCGCTGAAGAAGCCCGACGCGCCTGGCCAGATGCCGTGGCTCAAACCCGAAAAGGATTGGTTACAACCCGCGGCGGGACTGTTCACGGACGTAGGCGATCTTGCGAAGCTGATGCGCTTTCAGATGTCGGGCGGGCACGAGCGCGTGCTCAGCGACAAGGCATTGCAGGCGTCGTATCAGCTCCTGGTGCCCACCAACGCGAATCTGCAATATGGTGATGGCGTCGGCTACGCGGTGGTCCGCGATCCGGACGCGAAACTGGTCGCGGTCGGCCACGGTGGCTACTTTCCCGACGGTTTCGTGAGCTCTTATGAATTCGACGGCACCGGCAAAACCGGCGTGATCCTGTTGGGCAACAGCTACGGCGGTCGTGCCAGTTACAAGCCGCTGGTTCGGCGTATCCTGGCCCTTCTCAATCCGGCCAGCCCGGGCGGCAGCGGCTTGGCCGAGCTGGAACAGCATTGATGGAGTGACGCCAGATGATCCTCGCCGAATGGGTGATGAAGGCACGAGCGCTCGGGGCGAGCGACGTGCACGTACAGGCGGGAACGCCGGTAGTGGTGCGGGTCAGGGGAGAGTTGTCCGCGATCAGTGAAGCGCTGCCGGCGGCGCGCGTGGCCGAGATGAGCAGGGAACTGCTCAACAACGAGCAGTGGGAACAGTTTCGCGCGCGCGGCTCGGCGGATCTGTCGATCAACGTTGCGGGCACTCGCTGCCGTCTGAATCTGTTTCAAACCATTCGGGGCGTGGCGTTGGCCGTGCGCTTGCTCACGTCGTCGACGAACACGTTGCAGGGCTGCAATCTGCATCCGGATCTGGCCAGGCTCACTGAGGCGCAGACCGGGCTGGTGATCGTTTCCGGACCGACCGGATGCGGCAAGTCGACGACGCTCGCGGCACTGATCGAAGAGGTCAATGCATCGCGCGCGAAGAACATCATCGCCATCGAAAGTCCCATCGAATATCTGTACACCAACCAGCGTTCGTTCATCCGCCAGCGCGAAGTGCCGACGCATTCGCCGAGTTATGAGCAGGCCATCGTCGACGCGCTCCGGGAGAATCCCGACGTGCAGGCCATCGTCGACGCGCTCCGGGAGAATCCCGACGTGCTGGTCATCGGCGAGATGCGCACGGCCGAGGCGATGAGACTCACCTTGAATGCGGCCGAGACCGGTCACTTGGTGCTCGCCACCATGCATTCATCGACCTGCGCCGAGGCACTGAACCGGATGTGCATGTCGTTCGCCGCTGAAATTCAGGGCAGCATTCGTGCGCAGATCGCCGACTGTCTGGTCGCGGTGGTGTGTCAGCGTCTGGAATACCTGCAGGACTATCAGCTGCGAGTGCCGCTGTGCGAAGTGTTGATGGCCAGCTCGAACGCCAAAGGAACCATTCGCGGCGGAGCCTTCAGCCAGCTCGCGACGGTCATTCAATCCGGCGGCGAGGATGGCATGTGGAGCTTCGATCGCTACCGTCGCTGGATGGAACAGAAAAGAGATTGGGTCATGCCGTCGCGGGTCGAGGCGAGCGCCTCCGTGGCCCCACCACCGCCGCTGCCGGCCGCGAAGCCCAAGCCGAAGCCAACGGAAGCGCCCATCGACATTTCCATCGACGAGAGCGCCGACCTCACCGAGCTGGCGCGCAAGATCGATGAGAAGATTCGCTGAGCGTTAGAAACAAAAGGGCGGCGTGCAGATATCGCCGCACGCCGCCAGGATCTCATCGTAGTTATAGCGTCTCGGCGACCCAGACGAAGTCGTCGTCGCGGCGTTCGAACTTACCCAGGCCAGGGTAGGGGAAGTGCACGGCGTAGATGCGCTGGCCGCTCCCGGCGCTCTTCGCGAGCACGTCGACGCGATTCTTTTCTCCAGCGGCGGCATCGTTATCGAAGGCGACGGTCCATTCCGGCTTCTGCACCGAGATGACGTAGTTGTGCAGGGAGTCGCCGATGTACAGCAGCGTCTCGGTGCCGGAGCCGATCAGATAACCGGAGTGACCCGGCGTGTGACCGTGCAGATCGACCGCTTTGACCACGCCCGGGACCAGATCCGCGCCCGGCGCGAAGGCGTCGATCTTCGGCGTGAGCGTCGTGACGAGCGCGGCATGGTTGGTGGCACCGATGGCGGCGGCCTTCTCGGCGCTCAGTCCTTTCAGGAAATCCCAATCGGCGGCGCCCATGTGAATCGTCGCGTTGGCAAAGGTCAGTGCACCTTCGGCGTTCAACAGACCGCCGATGTGATCGCCATGCGGATGTGAGATGAAGATGTCGGTGACGGCGGCGGGTTCGACACCGGCATCCGCCAGAGACTTCGTGAGCTGACCGCCAGCCGGACCGAAGTTGGAGCCCGCGCCGGTATCGAACAACAACACGCGATCCGCGCTCTTCACCAGCAGCGGTTGAATCGACACGCTCAGTTTGTCGGTGGGCACACCGGCGGCCGTCAACACGGCGGCGACGTCGTCGGGCGTCTTGCCAACGCCGAATATTTTGTTGTCGTTCGGAAACTCGAGTGCGCCATCACGCAAGGCGACGGCGGAAAGTGTGCCGATGGTGAAGCTGCCGGCGGGTGCTTGCGCAGTCTGTGCGGGGGCGGCGGCTTCCTGAGCAGGCTCCTTGGGAGACTCGGACTTCGGCGAGCATGCCGCGAGCGTCAGACACACGGACAGGGCGAGCGCAAGTGAGTTTGTTTTCATGTGGAGTCGCTGCAGTGATGGGGGCCGCATCCTAGCATCGTCACAAATCGTTCATACAGTGCTTCCACCTTCGGCTGGCACGGGACCTCCAGTCCTGCACTGAATCCATGATGAACAACTGGCGGTCGCGCCAAAGTGGCAAGTATCCGGCGCGTGACGCAAACCCGGTGGTGGGCGGGATCGTCCTGAAGAGGTAGCCGACGTTTATTGTTGTTGTGGGGCGGCCGCGGCGGGCGGCTCCGCCGGTGGCGAGCCTTCGGGCGCAGTGGCGCTGCCTTTTTTCAGCTTTTCCGGATCGGGCATGGGCAGCAGCCGGCCGGTCGGCAACAGTGCTTCGACGTCCATCTGCGGCGGGATGTGGCTCGACTCGCCGCGACCGCAGCTGGCGGTCCGGCGGGTGACTTTCACATCGAGCTTGCGGAACAGCTGGGTGTTCATCTGCTCGAGCAGGTCGCAGTCCTCGGGTTGCAGCTTGACGGTGCGCGACGACAATGTCACTTGCTGGCGTTGCGCTTCGAACACGATCGGATCGTTCATCGCCGCGCCGGGATTGCGCGTCACGCGCGAGACCAGCTCCCGACGGGATTTGTCCTTTTCAATTTCCTTCATCACCGCCGGCGTCATCTCCACCGGCATCTGCAGCTGAATCCGAATGTGCGCCGATTGCCGACGCTGGCTGGCGGAGTTGCCGAAGGTGGAGGAGGAGCGGTTGAAGGGATCGTTGCGCTCGAACGGATCGGCGCGCTCGAAGGGGTCGGAGCCGGCGCGGCCGGGCAGCGGGTCCATCATGTCGTCGTCGCCGATGACGTATGCATCGCAGTTGCGGACATCGACCTTGATGTCGTCCCGGGCGCCGATCGCGACCAGGATGCGGGCGACGCGCTGCTGCAGCTCGTGACACGCCTGGAACTGCCGGGGGAGCTGGTAATGAAAGGACAGCTCTTTGACTTTATAAACCGCCGTGACCGGCGCGTCGGCCTGGGCCGTGCCGGCGAGCATCACGGCTGCGGCTGACAGCAGTTTCAAGACATCCGTCGCTTTCACTTTCGCCGTCATGGGCTGCCGACCTCATGCGATTTTTGGTCAGTCTAGGCCCGTGGCCCTGGCTGTCGCAATGGTTGGACCTAGGGCTAATTGTCGCTCGTTCAGTCTGAGCCGACGCTGTTCGCCCCAGAAGCAATCAGAGCTTCGAACATGGCTCGAGCGAGCGCGAGTGGCGTGACCAGGGTGATAGAGCGTGCGTGCTGGGCCCTGGCATGTGTGTGCATCGCCTTCTATGTGGCGGCCCGAACGGATGCGGCGATCAATGGCAACGCCGACCTGGCCCAGGCGACCGTGCTCACCTCCGGCGCGTCGACAACAACACCGAATGTCACGCCGGCTGCACAGCCCATCACTGCGTTCACTCCCACGGATCTGCGGGGCTTGCTGGAGATCCCATCGCTGGGTTTACGCACGCCGCTGTATTCGGACACGAGCGAGGTCAATCTCAATCGTGGCGCCGGGCTCATCCCCGGCATGGCCGGCCCGGGCGAGGGCGGCAATCTGGGCGTGGCGGCGCATCGCGATGGCACGTTCCGACCGCTGCAGAACATCCAGGTCGGCGCGGCGATCGAGGTGCGCACCGCCGACTTCCATTACGTCTATCACGTGACCTCGATCGCCGTCGTCGAGCGCACCGACGCCGCGCTCCTGCGCAACACCGACCAAGCCGCCATCACCCTGGTGACCTGTTACCCCTTTCATTTCGTGGGACCCGCGCCGCGACGCTTCGTGGTGCGCGGTCTGCTCGACTCGACTCACGAGGCCGTCGCGCCCGTAACGCTGCCGCTTCGGGAGAAAACCGCGGCCATTTAAACCGTCTGAAACAATTGGGAGAAGATCATGGGTATTCGTTCTCGCGTGACTGCTGGCGCGATTCTGGCGCTCGCCAGCGCCGCAGCACTGGCGCAGAACCCGGCAGGGTGCGCCTCGGTGCAGTTCAGTGACGATGTGCTGGCCCGGTTTCCACGGGCGCCGGATGCCTGTCTGGATGTGATATCCCGAGGCGGTCAGGATTACGCAGTCTTCAACGCGCGGCTGGTGGAAGTGCGAGGAAACACCCTGCGGGTGCGGTTCAAGTTGCCCGACGGCTCGTTCGGTCCGACGCAATCCGTCACACCGCCCCGCGATTTTCGCGTGCTGATCAACGGCACGCCGACCCGGGTTTCCGATCTTGCACCGGATCAGGAGCTCAAGGCTTACGTCGAAGTGAGCCGTCCCGTGATGGCCCTGGAGCCGGCCGATAGCGGACAACAATTGGTGGTCGTGCCGCTGGTGGCCGAAGAGCGCGTGGCGGCGAACAGTGGGCCGGCGATGCCCGCCACCGCTGGACCCGCACCCCTCTTCGCGACCCTCGGTGTGTTGCTGGCCTGCGCCGCGCTGAGTTTGCGTACGGTGCTCGGTCTGCGTGCGCTCCGACGCAAGTAGGTCGTCAACAAACTCTATCGAGGAGTCGAATCATGATCCGGAAAATTGTGGTTGTTTCCCTGGCCTGCCTGCCCCTGATCGGCTGGACGGCCGAGCCGAAGAAGGTCTCGAAGGAAAATGTCACTAAAGCGACCGCGACGGTGCAGTCCGTCGACCACGACACCCGCTCGCTGGTGCTGCGCACCTCCGATGGGGTGGATACATTGATCGTCGCAGGGCCTGAAGTGCGCAACTTCGACCAGATCGAAGCGGGCGATACGGTCCAGGCGACCTATACCGAAGCGCTGCTGGCGGAAGTGGTGCCGAAAGGATCGGCGTCGGCTTCCAGCGAGCCACGCACCTCGATCTCCAAGACCCGGTCGCAACCGGGCGAAGCGCCGGCCGCGACGGTCACGGCTTCGGTGTCGACCGACGTCGTCATCCAGTCCGTTGACCAGTCATTCGACACCGTGACCTTCAAACGCCCGGACGGCATTGTCCGGACAGTCGCGGTGGAGGATCCAAAGGCCGCTCAGTTCCTGCAGAAGCTGAAAGCAGGTGACGAAGTGCGTGTCACCTACACCGAAGCCACCGCGATTCAACTCTCCAAGGCCGAGTGATGCTGCACAGTGGATGCGCGAGTGACCGGAAGTTTGCCGATATATACAAATGGACACATCGAAAATGAACTTCGATTCGGCAAACCCCGATCTACTCGCGTAAGCTGCTGCCGCATGATCAGCGCGGAAGTCCTTGACTGCACAGGTCGGTCGCAGCGACGACGTGACAGGCAGGTTGCAGGACCGCGCTCCCTGGATGTGGCCACGTTTTGGAGCGCGCGAAATACATCGAAATGTATCATCGGGTGCATAGCGGGAGCTTTCGTGAGCAGGACACCACCTACCGTGTTCATCGTCGATGACGATGCCGATGTGCGACGGGCTCTGGCCCGTCTGTTGTGCGCGGCCCGATATGTCACGCGCTCGTTCGGGTCCGCCAGCGAGTTTCTCGCGCATCACGATCCCACCGTGCCGGGCTGTCTGTTGCTGGATCTGGCCATGCCCGATCGCAGCGGCCTCGATGTGCAGTCGACGCTGGCCGATTCGGATTGTCATCGTCCGATCATTTTCCTGAGCGGTCACGGCAGCATCGCCGAGAGCGTGATTGCCATGCGCGCCGGCGCGGTGAACTTTCTCACCAAGCCGGTCGAGAACGAAGAGCTGCTCGGCGCCGTCGAGGAAGCGATTCGCATGGATGAAGAGCAGCGTCGCGCGACTGGATTGAAACAAATCGTGCAGGAGCGGATCGCGACGCTGACACCGCGCGAGCGTGAAGTGCTCGCGCACGTCGTCGAGGGTCGCATGAACAAACAAATCGCCGGCGACCTCGGCACCGTGCTGAAAACCATCAAGGTGCATCGGGCGCGGGTGATGCACAAGATGCGCGCGCGCTCGCTGGCGCAGCTGGTGAAATTGATCGCGGCCTCGGGGGTGGTGCTGAATCGGCCGGAATGCACCAGCGAGTTGCCGGCGCACGATGTGAAATACAGCGGGCCGATGGGGCCCACCGGCGGCAGCCACTCGATCGGCAGCGGAGTGGCGCACTGGTAAGTGAGATCGGGGCCATGGCGCCCTTGGTCCAATAGCGAGTTCGGTACGTGGGTGTAACGTCGTCCCGATGGAGACGATCGCGCACCTCACGACTGGACTTGCCATGCGAAAGACACCGAAGACGATCGGTCTGCTCTTGCTGGCGCTGAGCTGCGGCGCGGGTCCGACATCCGCCCAGGAAACAGCAACCACTCAAGCCGAAGCGATACGCCAGCTCAACGCCAGAATGGATGAGCTGAAGGCTCAGATGGCGAAGCTTCAGGCCGAGCTGGATGCGATCCATCCGGAGAAGCTGGCGCAGACCGGCTCCATCGTGAGTACTCAACCACCCGCTCCGGAAAAGCTCACGTCGCAGCAACAGGAAGCAGCGATCGGTGAGGCGACTCAACATCACCAGACTTTCGCACAGGACGAGGAAGACGCGCCGCGCCTCTACAACGCACCAACGGATCCCACGTATCCGGGATTCTTTCTTCTGCCAGGCACTCACACCTTGCTGCGAGTCAACGGGTCGGCAAGATCGGATCTGATCTATGACCCGAGACTGCCGACCATGGGCGATGGGTTCATACCGGCATCGATCCCGATTCCCTCCGGATCCGATGCGTCGAATTTCAATGGCAGCATTCGTGGCAGCCGCTTCATGGCGGACTTTCGTATTCCGGTGGGCGAGAGCGGCTCGGCGCGAACCTTCGTTCAGTATGATTTCTTCGGGCCCAACGGTACGACCGCGCCACGGCTGCGTCATTTCTATGCGCAGCTGAACAACGTGCTCGTCGGCCAGACATTCACCAACTTCATGGATCCCGATGCGTTCGGGGACGAGCTCGACAACCAGGGAGTGAACGCGGCGGTCAGCGTGCGTCTGGCGCAGGCCAGATACAGCTTCGGCCTGGGTGGCGGCGCGAGCGCTTCGATCTCTCTGGAGGATCCGGACTCGTCCATCGCTTTCTCGATCGCCGATACGCCGGTCACGACGCTCACTGCCGCGCCGGACGTCACGCTCAAATTCAGAAACGAATGGGAGCTCGGCCATCTGCAGTTGGCGAGTGTGTTTCGCGACCTGGGCGTGCAGTTGCCGGATGGCGCGCGCAAATCGACGCTTGGATGGGGCGTGAATGCCACGGGAGGAATCGAGGTCTTCGGCCGCGATTCCATCGTGCTGGGCGTTGCTTACGGACATGGAATCGCCCGGTATGTGGGCGACACCGCGGGCGCGGGTCTGGACGCAGCCCCCGAATCGCCGACCGATCTGTCTCTGAAAGCGCTGCCGCTCCTGGCCGCGTATGGCAGCTATCAGCATTACTGGAGCCCGAGGATGCGATCGAGTGCGACGTTCGGTCACGTGAAGGTCGATAACACCGCTTTCCAAGCGCCCGGCACCTATCACAAGAGTAGCTATTCCGGCCTGAACCTGATCTGGAATCCGATCGGCAGTCTGGATGTGGGCGCCGAGTTCGTTTACGGATGGGTGGAGAACAAGAGTGGCGCCAGTGAAGATGCGCCCCGTTTTCGACTCACGGCAAGGTACAACTTCGTGAAGCTGCACCCGACGGAGTAAACAGGCATGGCAAGAGTGCACATTCTGGCGACGGGCGGCACCATTGCCGGACAGGGCGCGACGGATACCTCGTCGGCATATCGTCCCGGCTCGGTCATGATCGAGCACTTGATCGACAGTGTGCCGGGACTGGGAATGCTGGCCGAAGTGACGGGCGAGCAGTTCGCGCAGATCAGCAGTCAGGACATGAATGAGCTGCTGTGGCGAGGGCTCGCGAATCGCATCAACGAATTGTTCGAGGGCGACGCGGCGGATGGCGTGGTCGTCACGCACGGCACGGACACCGCTGAAGAGACCGGCTACTTCCTGCATCTCACCGTGACATCGGCACGGCCCGTCGTGCTCACGGGCTCGATGCGTCCGGCGACTTCATTGAGTGCGGATGGACCGCTCAATTTATATAACGCCGTTTCCGTCGCCGCGGACCGGGATGCATGCGATCGTGGCGTGATGCTGGCGATCAACGATGATTTGCACAGTGCGCGCGATGTGACGAAGTCGAGCACTACGGATGTGCAGACGTTCATCTCGCCTGGACCCGGCTTGCTTGGGACGGCGCGCTTGGGGCGCATTCGTTACTTCCGTCGGCCGATGCGACGGCACACGACCCAGTCGGGCTTTTCAGCGAATGGCGAGCGTCGCCTGCCCCGAGTGGATGTCTTGTTCTCTCACGCCGGCATGCATGCCGATCTGGTGCGTTCGAGTGTGGCGCTCGGCGCGCGAGGCATCGTCATCGCCGGCGTCGGCAACGGCAACGTGCCAGGGCCCGTGGTGAATTCGCTGGCAGAGGCGGTGAGATCGGGAGTCATCGTGGTCCGCGCCACTCGCGTCGGCAGCGGCGATGTCGAGCGAGGGGTCGAGCTCGACGATGACGACCTGGGCTTCGTGGTCGCCGATCAGCTCAGTCCCCAGAAGAGCCGGATACTGTTGCAGCTGTGCCTGGCTCACGAGCTGGATCGCAAGGCCGTGCAGGATGCGTTCTATCAATACTAGTCCGGGCGCGATGCGTGACTTTGCTGAGCTCGGCGCCGAAGAACAGCATCTTGCTCATGGCGTGCATCCATAGCATGACCATCAGAATGCCGCCGATGGCGCCGTAGGCACTCCATTTCGTCGCGGCATGCACGGCGTACACCGACAGGACTTCGGCGCCGACGATCCAGGTGAGACCCGACAGGATCGCCGCCACCCGGACATCGCGCCAGCTCACCCGGACCGGTGGCAATACCCGGAGCAGCAGCGCGAAGGTCAGCGGTGCAATCACCAGGGAGCCGAGCAGCGGCAGCAACCAGCTGAGAGTGTCGCCAAACGTCGTGAGCTCACCCGGCAGCGCTGCGATCCATTGCAACGCGCCGATGAGCGCGAGCAGGGCCAATAGCAGTGCGCCGCCGCCGAACATGATGCCAAAGGCAATGACATACTCGGCGGCTTTCATCCGCAGCGCGCCCAGCAGCGATCCGGATGCGAGTGGCGGGGCCTGTTTCCAGATTGCACGGAAGGTCATGCGAAGATGGCCGAACAGTTTCGACGAGGTGAGCAGCAAGCCGACCACGCCGATCAGCGTCGCCAGGACCGAGCCCCGCTGCAAGTGGTTGGAGACTTGCTCGACCGCGGTGCTCAAGTCAGGACCGAACGTGACAGCCACGGTGCCCAGCACTTGATGCTCCAGATCCGCTGCGAAGGGCGACAGGCGCAAGAGCCATCCCAGCGCGGCCATCAGCAGCACGAGCAGAGGCACCAGCGACAGCAGTGCGTAATAGACCATGGCGCCGGCGAAGTAGTGCGCGTAGTCGCGTACGTACTCGCTGGCAGCTGCGCGTAGCAAGGTGGAATGGAGGAACGTGAAGCGGCTCACTGCCTGCGACTCTGGGCGCGGCCCCCGAGACGGACAGTTGGACCTTGGTCCTACGCAGGCTCATTGCGAGGTGAGATAGGGTCCTCGCCAAAGGCAACGGACCACCGAGGGCGAACCATGAGCGATCCTCAAGCGGATGAGGCATTTCGCAGGAGTATCTGTACGCAGCCACGGGGCGATGGCCGCGTACGCGCGGAGACGGACAGCCTGGGTGACAAGGACGTTCCCGTCGACGCTTATTGGGGCGTGAATGTCTCGCGGGCGCTCGAGAACTTCGCCATCAGCGGTCGGGCGATCTCCGTGTACTCCGATCTCATCTATGGCTACGCGTGCGTGAAGCAGGCGGCGGCGCGGGCGAACGCCCAGGTCGGGGCGCTGGAGCAATGGAAAGCGGAGCTGATCGAGCGGGCCTGTACAGAGATTCGAGATGGCTCGCTGCGCGATCAATTCGTCGTCGACATCATGCAGGGCGGCGCGGGCACCTCGACCAACATGAATTTCAACGAAGTGATCGCGAATCGGGCGCTCGAGCTGGGCGGTTACGACAAAGGCGATTACCGACGCATCGACCCGAACGACGATGTGAACTGCTCTCAGAGCACCAATGACACGTATCCGACCGCCTTGAAGATCGGTCTGCATCTGGCGCTGGAGCGGCTGCAGATCGAGATGGTGTCGCTGGCAACGGCGTTCCATGCCAAGGGCACGGAGTTTGCGGGCATCGTGAAGATCGGCCGGACGCAGCTGCAGGATGCAGCGCCCATGACCTTGGGTCAGGAGTTTCAGGCGTTCGCGATCGCGCTCGCCGAGGAATGTCTCGGCTTCGAGCACGTGATGAATCAGTTGTGCGAGATCAATCTCGGCGCGACTGCGATCGGCACGGGCATCGCCGCGCATGCGCGATTCGGGGACGCGGCGCGCCAGCACCTCGCCGAGCTCACCGGCTATGGACTGCGAACCTCGCCCGATCTGATCGAAGCGACCACCGATGTCGGCTGTTTCATGGAGCTGTCCGGCGCCTTGAAGAAGTGCGCCATGAAGCTCTCGAAGATCTGCAACGACCTGCGCCTGCTGAGCTCCGGTCCGCAGGCCGGCTTCGGTGAGATCACCTTGCCGCCGCGGCAGGCGGGCTCGAGCATCATGCCGGGCAAGGTGAATCCGGTGATTCCCGAGGCGGTCAACCAGGTGGCGTTCGTGGTTGCCGGCGGCGATGTGACATTGACCATGGCGGCGGAGGCGGGGCAGTTGCAGCTCAATGCGTTCGTGCCGGTCATGGCGCACGTGTTGTTCGAGAACCTGAAATATCTGACCGCGGCGGTCACGACGCTGCGCGAGCATTGCGTGATCGGCGTGCAGGCGAACGTGGGCCGGCTCGAGCAGAGCTCGCGCTCATTCGTCGGCGTGATCACCGCGCTGATTCCTCACATCGGCTACGAGCCCGCCGCGAGATTGGCGAAACAGGCGTTGGCGGACGGCGGCGACATCGTCGACGTCGTCGTCGCATCCGGTTTGCTGTCGCGCGAGGAGGTCTCGTCGTTGCTCACCGCCGAACGCCTTACGGGCGAGCAACTCAGGCACTGACAGTTAGAGGGGGCGCCATGCGGCAATTCTCCACCCATCAACTGCTGTCGTTACTGGACAAACATGGACCGCCCTGCATCTCGCTCTATCAATACACCCATCGGCATCACCCGGACAGCCTGCAGGACCCGATCCGCTATCGCAACCTGCTGCGGGAGATGGAAGGCTCGCTGCGACAGAAATATGAGAAGCGCGAAGTGCGCTCGCTGCTGGAGAAGTTCCAGCCGCTGAGCCACGACGGCGAGTTCTGGAATCATCGCACCGACGGCCTCGCCATGCTGGCCGCGCCCGACATGTTCGAAGTGTTCGAGCTGCAGCGGCCGGTGCAGGAGAATCTGATCGTCGCCGATACGTTCTATCTCAAGCCGCTGCTGCGTGTCTCGCAGTCGGCCGACCGTTATCAGCTCCTGTGCCTGAGCCGCGACCGGGCGCAGCTGTACGAGGGCAACCGCGATGCGCTCGATCCGGTCGAGCTCATCGACACGCCGTCGACGCTCACCGAAGCGCTCGGCACCGAGCTGACCGACCAGCATCGATCGGTGCGCTCGGCGGCCGGGCAGACGCCGATCTATCACGGCGTCGGCCAGAAGAAGGAAGAGGTGGATCGGGATCGCGACCGGTTTTTCCGCGCGGTCGATCGAGGCGTGATGGAGCATCACTCCAAGCCGACCGGGCTGCCGCTGATGCTGGTGGCATTGAAGGAATATCACACGCCGTTTCGCAATCTGAGCCGCAATCCCCATCTGTTGAGCATGGGCGTGGACGTCGATCCCGGGGCCATCGGCCTGGATGAACTGCGCAAGCTTGCCTGGGAGCAGATGGAGCCGCTGTATCTGGAGCGCCTGGCGCTGCTGGTGCGGGAATTCGAGATCGCGAAGGCACACGATCTCGGCTACGACGATCTGGCCGAGGTGGCGGGCGCCGCGGTCGCGGGCCGAGTGGAGAATCTGTTGGTCGAGGCCGATCGGCAGATTCCGGGACGCGTCGATCCTCACACCGGCAGGATCGAGCGGGGCGTGCTGAACGATCCCGAGGTCGGCGATGTTCTGAGCGATCTCGCCGGCCTGGTGCTGCGAATGAAGGGGCAGGTCGTCATCGTCCCGAGGCAGCGAATGCCGACCGACACCGGCGTCGCCGCGACCTGCCGCTTCTGAGTCAGCGGGAGCGCGCGACCGGCAGGAAGCCGATGAACGTCAGCGCGGCGAGCCCGAAGAACGACAGCTTGAGCGCGAACAGCCGCGCGTCGGTATTGATCCGCACGGCATTCGCGATGTGCTCCGGCGTGAGCGGCAGCTGTTCCAGCACCTGCTGCAACTGATCGTTGCTGATGAAGGCGACGCGGCTCAGATCCAGGTGCGCGCGCAGCTCCGTCCCGATCGCCGGGTCGTTCGCCAGATGTCGATTGACATTGAGACTCAGGATGCCGATCACCAGCGCGCCTGCAATCGCGGCGCCCACGGCCGCCGCGAAGTGACTGGTTGCCGAACAGAACGGTTCCACATCTTCGGAAACGTCGATCGGGACGACCGCGGCCAGGGCTCTGAACAGCAAGGTCGCCAGCGCCCCTTCGCCCAGACCGATGGCAGCGAGGCTGAGCACGACCGACGCGTCGCTCCAGTCGTTGCGCACGATCGCTCCCAGCAGCACCAGTCCCGTGCCGACCGCGAGAAACGCATGCCGAGTCACGTTACGCATGGCTGAGGCGGTGCTGTAGCGGCTGACGAAGAGGGCGCCGACGAAGCTGGCCGTCGTGAAGGGCACGAGCGCATAGGCCGTGGCCAGGCTGCTGCGTCCTTGCACGATCTCTATGTACAGCGGAATGAGAAAGGTGACGCCGGAGCTGACGGCGGCGATGGTAAAGATCGACAGCAGCATGGATCGTTGCATCGGCGTATTCAACAATCGCATCACGCGCAGACAGCCGCCGACGTGGCGCCGGACCATCCACACCAGCACAAGTTTGATGAGTACCACGCCCGAGAGCATGCCCAGCAAAGCGGGCGACAGAGTCAACAAGCTGAACGGGGCGCCCGGTCGCGCTCTGACCATGCCCCAATTGGTGACGTTGTCGACGCTCAAGCCGATGAGCAGCACGGCCAGTGCGACCGCCACCAGCCCGAGCATTTCATTGCCGGTGAGCTTCGTGGCGGAGATCAGGCCTGGGTCGTTACGCAGGTACAGACTGCAGAAGTACACGGTGCCGGCCATGAAGAGCAGCAGCACGAAGGTGATGCGCCAGTTGTTCCAGGTCGCGATTGCGCCGGCGATGAGAAAGGCGGGCGCCAGGCTCAGACTGCGGGTTGCGCTCAGGCGCCCGAGCGCGAGGGCTCGCTGCTCTTCGGGGTAGTGGCCGGCGATGAGTCGCACCGACGCGGGCATCAGCACCGCGGCCGCGCCTCCCGCGGTCATTTGAGCGACGACCAGCACGCTTGCATGAGGCGTCCACGCCATCAGCGCCATCGCGATCCCGAAGAGCGCGAGCGAGCTGCGAAAGATGCGTCGTGCGCCGAAGATGAGGACGAGGCGGGTACTGGCCAGAATGCTGGCCGCGACCATCAGCGAGTACATCACGATCGCGGTCTTCACCATGCCCGAGCCGGTCTCGAACGCATCGATGATGCCTTCGATGGATATTTTCAGCGTCGCGATATTGAAGACCAGCAATACCTGGGCGCTCGCCACGATGGCCAGCGGCAGCCAGTTGAATCGCACTTTGCCGATCACGCGGGTGACGAGGCGGTGGGGTGGTGCGGCTCGTCCTTGGCGCTGGCGGCGCCGCGCCCGGCCGGATCGCGAACATAGCCGGGCAACGCGCCAGCAGGGAAGAACGCCAGCAGCGCGCATCCCGCCAACGTGAAGAACGTTGCTTTCAACGCCAGCAGGCGCGCTTCCGTGTTGATGCGAACGGCTTCGGCAACCTGCCCGGGGGTCGCGTCGGTATTTGCCAGCACGCGCTCCAGCCGGGCATTGCTGATGAACGAAATGCTGTCCAGATCCACTTGAGCGGTGACTTCATCGGGCAGCTCCGCCGTGTGGACCAGCTCATAATGAACGCTACGTTCGAGCAGGCTGATCAGCAGTGTGGCGGCGAGCGCGGTGCCCACCGCCGTCGCGAGATTGTTGGTGATGCCGCGCACCGAGCCCACATCGGCCGCCAGCTCTCTCGGCGAGGCCGTCACCAATACATTGAACAGGAGTGTGACCAGGGCGCCTTCACCGAATCCCGCGACCGCCATGCCGAAGATCACCATGGAATGGCTCCAGTCATTGCGGATCGTCGCGCCGAGCAGCGCCAGGCCGAGTGTCACCAGTAGAAAGGAATAGCGGCCGATGTGCGCGGGACTCAGGAGGCCTTTCAAGCGCACCACCATCACGGCCGCGATGAAACTCGCCACCGAGAACGGAATCACGCTCAGCGCGGTCTCGAAGCTGCCTCGGCCCTGGACGACCTGGATGTAGAGCGGGATCAGAAATGTGATGGCGGAGGCGAGCGCGCTGACGATGAAGATCGAGAACATCGCGGCACGCTCGGACGTGCCGGCGACGACTTCGAGGGCGACCAGCGAGTCCTGGCCCCGCTCGCGTCGTCGTCGCGACCAGGAAATGAACGCCTGCAATAGAAACACGCCGATCAGAACCATCAGCGGAGCAGGCGACAGATCCAGCACCGAGAAAGGGGCATCGGGGCGAGCCAGCAAGGTGCCCCACGAGGACAGATTGCTGGTGCCGAGGCTGATGAGTACCACGGCGGTGCCGGCCAGCGCGGCGCCGATCCAATCGATATCGACGTGCGATGGCTTGCGCTCGGCGCTCAGTTTGTTACTGAACTGCAAGAGTGCGATCGCGAGCGCGGCGAGCACTCCGAACATGGCGCGCCAGCCCACCCAGCCGGTCAGCGTTCCGGCGAGCAGGAACGCGAGCACGATGCCCATCGCCGGCGCACCGCCGAGCCAGCCGAGCGCTTTCGCTTGCTGCTGACCTCGATAGTTGTCCGCGACCAGCACGACGAGCGTCGGTACCAGCATGGCGGCGGCCATGCCGGCGATGACCTGAGCGACGATCATCAATGTGACATCGAAGCTCGCCGCCATGACGATCATGCCGATGCCGAACAGGCCCACCGACGCACGGAACACGCGACGCGATCCGATCAACTGTGCAACGCGTGCGCCCGGCAGTATCAGTGCGGCGACCACGAGTGCATAAGTAACGATCGCGGTGCCGAGCGTCGTGGCTGCTGTGCCGAGGCTGCGGGCGATCGCCTCCATCGACACCTGCAGGGTCGAGATGTTGAAGATCATCATGATCTGCGCGAGCACGATCACGAGCATCGGCGTCCATGAGACGGAGTGCGTCCCGTCCTGAATGGAAGCGTCGCTGTCGTCGGTGCCGGATGACGCGTGCATGCAAAAGCTTGATACCGCCAAGCGCGCCCGCGCTGCGTTGGGCCTTGGCCCAATAGACTGTTGCGTGCCGCGCTTCGATGCTCGCTCGCGCCCCAACGAAGGAGATGCGCGATGAGCAAGCTGATAGCTGTTGTGTTCGACGACCCGACCACGGCGTTCGAGATGCGCACGTCGCTGATGAAGATGCAGAAGGAGTATCTGATCGATCTGGAGGACTCGGTGGTGGTCACCAAGACCGAGTCCGGCAAGACGAAGCTCGATCAGGCCACCAGTCTCACCTCGGCGGGCGCGATCGGCGGCGGCTTCTGGGGCATGCTGATCGGCCTGATCTTCTTGAATCCCCTGCTGGGCGCGGCGATCGGCGCCACCGCCGGCGCGGTGACCGGCAAGTTCACCGACATCGGGCTCAACGATCAGATGATGAAAGACATCGCTGCCTCGTTCAAACCGGGCTCCTCGGCGCTGTTCGTGCTGGTGCGTCGTGCGACGGTGGACAAAGTGGTGGCCGGGCTGAAGGAATTCGCCGGTAAGGGCAAGGTGTATCAGACCTCGCTCGACAAGGACACCGAACAGACGCTGCGCGATGCGCTCGAAGCCGCGTGATCGGGGCGCGACATGGCGAAGCGCTCTCACACGTTGAGTCCCCACGACCTCAGCGGCCTGCACGACGAGCGGAATCATCGTCCGCCGGGCAAATCGGGGTTCGAGCGGTTCCTGGACGTGATCGAGCGGGTCGGCAACAAGGTGCCGCACCCGGTCGTCATCTTCGTCATGCTGATCGCGCTGGTGATCCTGCTCTCCCACCTCTTCTACGTGATGGGCGCCAGCGCCACGTATCAGTCCATCAATTCCGACACCGGCGAGATCGAAGAGCTCACCACCACGGCGCAGAGTCTGCTGAGCGCGGACGGCTTTCGTTTCATGTACGAAGGCGTGGTGCAGAACTTCATGAACTTCAACGCCGTCGGCGTGATCATCGTCGCGATGCTCGGCGTCGGCGTGGCCGAGGAGTCCGGCCTGATCAAGGCGTTGATCCACAAACTGGTGAACGTCGCGCCGCCGGCGGCGATGACCTACATCCTGGTGTTCATCGGCATCCTCTCCAGCATCGCCGCGGACGCTGGCTATCTGGTGCTGATTCCGCTTGCGGCGGCGGCGTTCCTTAGTCTCGGCAGGCATCCCCTCGCTGGCCTGGCCGCGTCATTCGCGGGCGTCGCCGCCGTTTTCACGGCCAACATTCTGATCAAACCCCTGGACGGCATTCTCACCGGCATTACCAACGATGCCATTCATCTGCTCGATCCCAACCTGTCCATCGATCTCACCGCGAACTTCTGGTTCTCGGCCGCGTCGGTGCTGCTGTTGACGGTCGCGGTGGCGTTGATCACGGAGAAGATCGTCGAGCCGCGGCTCGGTGCGTACACCAGCACTGAAGCAGTTGTCGAGCGCAGCGAGATGACGCCAGAGGAAACACGCGGACTGCGCTACTCCGGCATCGCCATTTTTCTGGTGCTGGCGGTGTTCATGGCGCTGAGCCTGCCGAACGGCGCGCCGCTGCGCAACCCGGACACTGGCGATCTCATCGGCGACTCGCCGTTCATGAATGGCTTGATCGTGTTCATCATGATCCTGTTCCTTGCCGCGGGCTGGGCGTATGGCAAGGGCGCGGGCACGATGAAGAGCACGGTCGACGTCGTCAATGCGATGGAGAAGGCGATCCGCAGTCTGGCGAGTCTGCTGTTTCTGCTGTTCGTCATCAGTCAGTTCCTGGCGTTCTTCAACTACAGCAACATGGCGACGCTCGCTGCCGTGAATCTCGGCGACTGGCTGGAGAAGGCCGGTCTCGGGCCGCTGACGCTGCTGATCGGATTCGTGGTGGTGGTCGCCGTGCTGGATCTGATCATGACCGGGGCGATTCCCAAGTGGGCCATCTTCGCGCCGGTGTTCGTGCCGCTGCTGATGCGGCTCAACGTCGATCCCGAGGCGGTGCTCGCGGCGTATCGCGTCGGCGATGGGCCGTTCAATGCAGTGACACCGCTCAATGCCTACTTCGCGCTGATCGTGACGTTCGCACAGAAGTACGATTCCAAGGCCGGCGTCGGCACGGTCATCGCGCTGATGCTGCCGTATGTGGTCATCGTCTTCGTGTTGTGGATCCTGTTGCTCGCGGCCTGGCACTTGCTCGGGATTCCGTGGGGCCTGTGAACGTCGGAGGTGCTGACATGTCCGCGAGTCTGAAGTCGAACGGTTCATCGCACGCCAACCCAGCCGAGCTGGTGGGTCGGCGCGAGCCCCTACAGATCACCTTGCGACCAGCGTCGCAGACGGGCAAGGCAGAGCTGCTGGTGCTCGGCGTTTATGCGGACGGCTCGTTGCCACGCGCGGCGCAGTCGTTCGATGAGGCGTTGAACGGACGCTTGCAGGAGCTCGCCAGACAAGCGGAGTTGCCGCCGAAAGTCGGTGAGACGCTGCTGCTGTACTACGCCTCCGGAGACTCGACGCGACGGGTGTTGCTGGTCAGCCTCGGTCCTCGCCAGGAGTTCGACGGCAAGGCCTATCTCAAGGCGTTGGGCACAGCGGCGCAGGCGCTCGCATCGAGCACGACGCGCAGTATCGATCTGCCATTGCCCGATGTCGCCGACATGGATCGTTCCGATGCGTGGTGCGTCCAGCAGGCGAGCCGCGTTCTCGCCGACGGCTATTACAAGTTCGCAGCTCCGCACTTCGCCTCGAGGCAAAGCTCGAAGAACAACACGGCGACGCCGCAGTTGTCGCTGTCGGTCGATGAGGATGTGACGCCTGAGCTCGAATATGCGGTGCGCAGCGGGCGTGCCATCGCCGAAGGCATGGCGCTCACCAAGGATCTGGGAAATCTGCCCGGCAACGTTTGCAATCCAGGCTATCTGGCGGATGCCGCTCGCGCCTTGGGCAAGGAGTTCGGTTTCCCGGTCGAGGTGCTCGAGCGCGAGGACATGGCGAAGCTCGGCATGGAGTCCGCGCTGTCCGTCGGCCGCGCCTCCGATCAGCCGTGCCGGGTCATCGTGATGAAGTACTTCGGCAGCGAAGCGGACCAGAAGCCCATCGTGCTGATCGGCAAGGGCGTGACGTTCGACACCGGCGGCGTCTCGCTCAAGCCGGGTGACGATCTGGACATGATGAAGTACGACATGTGCGGCGCGGCCAGCGTGTTCGGCGCGTTGAAGATGGTGGCGCGTCTGGCGCTGCCGCTCAACGTGATCGGCATCGTGGGCGCGGTCGAGAACATGCCAGGCGGCAACGCGAGCCGGCCGGGCGACGTTGTCACCTCGATGTCCGGCCAGACCATCGAGATCTTGAACACGGACGCGGAGGGCCGGCTGGTGCTTTGCGACGTGATGACTTACGCCGAACGATTCCAGCCCAGTTGCGTCATCGACATCGCGACGCTCACCGGTGCCTGCGTGATCGCGCTCGGTTCGCAGACCAGCGGTCTGTTCGCCAATGACGATGCGCTCGCGGATGAGTTGTATTCGTGCGGCACCGACACTGGCGACCGGGCGTGGCGCATGCCGCTGTGGGATGAGTATCAGGATCAGTTGAAGAGCAACTTCGCGGATATGAGCAACCTCGGCGGTCGACCGGCCGGCGCAGTCACCGCCGCCTGTTTCCTGTCCCGGTTCGCGAAGGGCTATCGATGGGCACATCTGGACATCGCCGGGACCGCGTCGGTCGGCGGCGAGCGCAAGGGGGCCACGGGCCGGCCAGTGCCGTTGCTCTCGGCATTCCTTCTGAAGCGAGCGGAGCATACGACGCCTGTTCAGAGATAGTCGGTGCTGCCTCGGACGCGATTGGCTCTGCGATGGCTCGCGCATGCGACCGGCCACCTGATCCAGGCGCTGCTGGTCCTATGGGCGGCGCTCGCCCTCTGGTTCTGGCCGACGCAGTGGGTGGGGTTACGGCTCGCAGCGGCGATCGCGTTCGCGGCCTTTGGCATCTGGGCGTTGTGGCTCACGCGCTCACGGCGGGTATGGCTGACCTTCGCGGCCATGTACGTCGTCCTGGTGATCGGCTGGAGCACCATCAAGCCGAAGCAGGATCGCGACTGGCGGCCCGAAGTCGCCGTCCTGCCCCGGGCGGTGGTGTCGGGCGATCAGGTGCGCCTGGTCGGAGTCCGCGACTTCGAGTACCGCAGCACCGACGACTTCACGCCGCGCTATCTGGAACGTACGGTCTACCTGTCGCATCTGACCGGCGTGGATTTCTATATCTCCTACTGGATGCCGGGACCGGTCGGTCACACTTTCCTGAGCTTTACGTTCGATGACGCCGAACCCTTGAGCATTTCCATCGAGGCGCGGCCCGAGGCTCACGAGGGCTTCGCGCCGGTCGGCTCGCTGTTCAAGCAATTCGAGCTGATCTATGTGGTGGGCGAGGAGCGGGACCTCGTCGGGGTGCGCACCAACTATCGTGCCGAGGATGTATATCTGTATCGAATCAGCACCACACCCGAGAATGCACGCCGCCTGTTCCTGATCTATATGGAGCGCATCAACGAGCTGGCGGACCGGCCCGAGTTCTATCATCTGTTGAGCAACAACTGCACGCTCAATATCGTGCGCTACGCCAGCACCATCAGCCCGGGATCACGCTTCGACATTCGTCATTATCTGAACGGCCTGTTCGACAGCTATCTTTATCACCGCCAGTTGCTCGACAGCTCCTTGCCTTTCGAGGAACTGCGCCGCCGGGCTCACATCAACGAAGCTGCCCAGGCCGCGGACTCCACCGAGGACTTCTCGGAGCGCATCCGTGCACAGCTCGGCAAACGAAGTTGAAGATGTTGGACCAAGGGTAAATTGCCGGTTCTCGCGCATCGCGGCCAAAGTCGTCGCCAACGCAGGAGCTGACGGGGAGAGCACCGATGACCGCAGAACATGGCCGTCTGCGCGAGGCCAACGAACGAGGCGTGCCATGGCGGAAGTGGGGCCCCTATTTGCGTGACAGCGCGCGTCCCGGCGCTCGGGCACGCTCCGACAACGAAGAACCGGCGAGCGCGCCAGGTCAGCTGCGTTCGTGGGCCTACGAGTGCAGTGACGATGGCCCGGTGGGCATCTGCGACGAACAGATGCGACTGTGTTTCGCGATCGCCATTCGCAGCGGCGATGACAGTACCCTGCAGGAACGGCCGATTGCCGTGCCGATGCAGCCCTCCAGACGCTGCACGCAGGCCGACAACCTGCCGACACATTCCTATCTGCGCGCTCATTATAGATATCGCGAGCGCCAGCGGCCGGTGACGCATCGTGAGACGGCGTGCTTCGACGTGATGGTCGAATACGCCAAGTCGGGGCCCGAAGAGATCCTGATCCAGATCGAGATCAAGAACACGGGCTGCGAGACCGCGACGCTGCAGGTGTTGCCGCAACTCTGGTTCCGGCAGGATGCGGGCGCGCTGGCCGATCCACGGATCGTGATAGAGCGCGCAGCGGGGCGGACCGATGTGCCGTGTCTGATCGCGCGCCACCCGGAGCTGGGGGCTTACTATTTGCATTGTGAGCTGGCCGGAGCCTTCCTGTTCACGGGCTGCACGCAGCCGGTGGATCTGAATCGTGGCGGCACCAGAGCCGCCGCTCACTACCTGGTGATCCTGGCGCCACGCGCGGTCCAGCGCGTTCGCATGCTGCTCACGTCGACGATGCCGGCGGTCGGCAGGCCCTCGCTGGAAAAACTCTTCGCCAGCCTGAAGCAGCACCGTCACGACGCGAACGAATTCTTCTCCGTCATCACTTACGCCTGCGACAGTCCGGCGGGTGCTTTCGACGTGCGACGTGCTTTCTGCAACATGCTCTGGAACAAAGCCGTATGGGTATCGGCGGTCACGGGCTGGCTCTATGACCGGCGCTCGAGCTCGGCTGCGGCGGGCGAGGCGCACGAGCCCGCCGCGTTTCGTTTGAAGGTGGCACAAGTGGTCGCGCCACCTCACAAGCACGAGTGTCCTCATCTGGAATCCCCCGCGTGGCTGTTGCACACCCTGGCCCTGGCCTGTGTCGATGCGGATCTCGCCGCTCATCAGCTGCGCTCGTTGCTGAAGGGGGAGCTGAAGAATCGCAGCAACCGGCTCAGTCCGGTGCATCACGAATGGCAGGCGCTCAAGCCGTGGGCTGCATTATTGATGTATCGGTTGCAGCGACCGCGTCGCCCGAAAGACGCGCGCAGCGACTTGGTCGAGAACTTCGAGATCCTGTCGACGCAGGCCGCCGGCGGCGGATGGGCGGCGGTACGCGCGCAAAGCATGCTCGAGATGGCGCTGGAGCTGGCGGTTCAAGATGCGCGCTACGAGCAACGCGCGATCGAATGTTACGTGTCCTTGATCGCTGCGATCGCCGCTTTGGATTGCGAAGCCTCGATGCTCGACGGGCGGGCGGAAGAGCTCGATGAGGAGCCGGGCTTCCGGCTAATCATCAGTGACCGCATGCAGTTCCAGGTGTTGTCCTCAGTCGGCCTGCTCGCGGTGAGTGGCGCGGTGGCTTTCCGAGCCGGTGCGCTCGCCGGATTGCCTGGCTTCTGTGAGCAAGTGCGCTTCGTTCATCGCGAGCATGCGGACCGCATCGGCAAGCCGGAGCATTTGCGTGCCGTATTGAATCGGCTCTTCGGAGGAGCGGGCAACGCGGCGTGGGCGACGCTGCCCGCGGGGATGTTGCTGATTCGCGCGTTGTCACAAATAGAGTCATTGTATGGTTCCGCGATTCGCGTTCGATGTCCGCTGGCAGGATCGATATTGAGTGCGTCGGAGCTGAGCCGATGGATCGTGCATCAGCATGTCGCCGTTCGTGTGGCGGCGGTGAATCGGTCCAAGCTGCTGGAGTTCTGCGAGTACGTTTATATGCGAGGCGCCGCGAACGCCGGGCCGCACACGGGCTGGGCCGGACGGGTCGCCGCGATGATCTGCGCTTCGTGGAACTACTCGCCGTTCGAGGACGGCATCGAGCCGGCGGCACTCATCGAGCGCGCCGGCGCGCACGAATCCAGATCGCAAGCGCTGGGGCTCGGGCTCACGCGGCGTTAGCCCAAGGTCCATCTTTCGTCCCCAATCTGGCCGAGTAGCATCTTTTCGGTTGGCTCGCGTACTGCGGGCGCGGCTTTTTTTGCAAGCTCGAGGAGACCTGCATGAACTCTCTGGCACGATCGATCATCGGCGCCGCGGTCACCGCCGCGGCCGTATATTTTCTGGATCCGGTGAACGGACGCTCACGTCGCGTCCTGTTGCAGGATCGAGCCAGGCGCGCGGCTCGACGCATCGATTGGAGCACTCGCGATCTGCGCAGGGACGCCTCCGAGCGCTACTTCGCCTCACGCCCGAAAGCGATGTTTCGCCCGCAGCCTGACAGGAAAGTGAGCCGGTCCGTGTGCGGAGTCATCCGGCAGGCGGTGCTGCATCCGGAATCCGTCCACGTAGCGGTGGATCACGGACATGTCATTCTTCGCGGTCACCTGCAGCCGCACGAGCATCAGCGTCTGCTCGATGAAGTGCGCCGTCAGCCCGGCGTGTTCCTCGTGACCGATCATCTGAGCGAGCATCGTGGCAACGGCGAATACGCCATCGATGAAGGACGCGCCTTCAGATCGGCGCGAGGCGCCAGCGGCTGGGGCATCACCGGTCGCGTGCTGGCCGGTTGCGCGGGCGGCGCGCTGGTGTTCTGGGGGATCCGCGAGCGCAAGGCGTTAGGCGAGTTCGGTGCGGCGATCGCTGAGGAATTTCAGCGCGCCATGGAGCGAAATCTGCGCGAAGGCTTCGATGCCGATGACGCGAAAGAGGCGGTCGACGCAGCCAAAGAAGGCGCCGCCGACGTGGCCGAGGCGGCGGGACGAAAAGTCGATGAGGGCATGGAGTGGGCGGAGTCCGCGAGCTCCGATGTCATCGAGGAGTATGCGCAGAAGCGTCGTCGCTCGAACGTGGGCGATGCCACTCACTAGACCGCGGTCGCGCTTTGGGTTCCATGCTCGGTTGTTGAAACACCCGCAGGCCGAACTCCGGAAGGATCGACAGCAGATGCTCGAAGATCTCGGCCTGCACGCTTTCGTAGCGTTGCCAATCCGTCGCGGTGTAGCAGTAGACCTCGAGCGGTAATCCGCTCGGGACGGGCTGCAGTTGCCGTACCTGGATGGGCATGTCCTGCCGGACGTGCGGGTGCGCTCGCAGATACGCCCGCACATACACTCGAAACATTCCCGCATTGGTCGAGCGGCGCACGTTGACTGGATCCAGATCCGCGGCCATCACGAACTCCGCGCGCTTGTGCGCCAGATGCTTCTCGATGAGCGCGAAGCGCTGCAGTCCTTCCCATTCCCCGGCGCCGAGGAAATGAATCGAGGTTTGATCCAGCACCAGCGCGCGCTGAATGAGCCGGGCGCCGGAGTCGAACATGCCGCGCCAGTTGCGAAAGCTCTCGCTGAACAGGCGCCAGGTGGGAATGGACGTGATGGAGTTGTCCATGTTCTGCACCTTCACCGTGTGCAGCGACAGGTCGATGGCGTGACCGTCGGCTTTCACTTGCGGCATCTCGATCCAGTCGCCCACGCGCAGCATGTCGTTGGCGGAGATCTGCAGGCCGGCGACGAACGATTGAATGGTGTCCTTGAAAATCAGCATGAGCACCGCCGTCATCGCGCCGAGTCCGGACAGAATCAACAACGGGTCGCGATCGAACAGTGCCGCCGCGATGAAGATGGTCGCGATCATGCCGACGATGATTTTACCGAGCTGCAGATAACTCTTGATCGGATGGAGGCGGGCGCGCTGTGGATCGTAGCGCTCGTAAGCGGCGCCGATGGCCGTGAACAGACTCATGATCGCGGTGGTGATGGCCACGACCAGATAGATGCTTACCCCACGACGCAGCGCCGGGAGGACCGCGCCAGGAACGGAAGGCAGCAGCGTGGAGCCGTAATAGACGACCAGGGCAGGCACGACCTGCGCCAGTCTGGGAATCACGCCAGGGCCCAGAATGGCATCGTCGAAGCGCGGCCCGGTCACGCGCGCCGCGCGACCGAGAAGGCGAGTCAGCAGGGTGCGTGTGATCAGATACGAGACCAGAACCGCGAGAATCAGCAGCAGGATCTGCAGTGCCAGCCAGGCGATGGGACGATCCCGCACGCTGGCTGCCAGGTCCTCGAACATGAGCGCTCAAGTCGTAACCGCGCGCGGCCGCGGCAGCGCCGGTTCGGTCTTCTGCGAGATCGGAATGGTGAAGATGAAAGCCGCGCCGCCGGAGGGACGGTTCTCCGCCCACAGATCTCCGCCATGCATGTGCACGATGGCACGCGCCATCGACAGACCCAGGCCCAGGCGATCGCTCTTGGTGGTGAAGAACGAATCGAACAGCCGCTCCATGTGGGTCGGATCGATGCCGGGACCATTGTCGAGCACGGTGATCCTGACGTTGTCATCGTCCTGCGCCTCGGTGCTGACCAGCAGATGACGCGACCTGGCCGGCGAGTCGTCCATCGCATCGAGCGCGTTGTCGACCAGATTCAAGAGCACCTGTTGCAGATGCAGGCGATCGGCGGGAATGCGAGGCAGGCCAGGCTCGAGGGTGCTTTGCACGGCGACTTTGCGACGCATGGCATCCGGCAGCACGATCGACAGAACTTCGGCGGTCAGGGCATTCACGTCGACGCGCTCCAGGTGCAGCTCGTGCTTGCGCAGAGGCAAGCGCATGCTCTCGACGAAGCGGTTGGCGCGCAGATCTTCCTTGCGAACATCGGCCAGGATGTCGCGGACCGCGGCGAGGTCCGGTTCCTTGCGGCTCAATATCAGCTGCGCGGTCTCGATGTCGGCGAGGATGGAGCTGAGTGGCTGCGTGACTTTGTGCGCGACGGATGCGGTGATCTCCGATGCCAGCGCGAGACGCGCGACGTGAGCGATTTCCATATAGTCCCGTCGCGCTCTGGCGCGCGCCGTACGATGACGCATCCAGCTCTGCACGCCGAGCACGATGAGGACGGCGATCTGCACGGCCAGCAGAATGGCGAAATACCTGTCCGCTTCAGAGAACATCCAGCTTTCGTAACAGGTAAAGCAGGCCGTTCGCATTGGCCCTAGTGCTCATGGCGCGGGTTGCGCTTCGAGGCTTACATTCGACGCGCGGATCGCACAATGACGGAACGTGTAGTGAATGCGGACACGATAACGACCGAGGATGTGCGTGGCGCCATGGATCGTGGCGAGCTGTTCGTCGAATACCAACCCATCGTTTCGCTGGTGACGCGGCGTGGTGTCGGCGCGGAGGCGCTGGTGCGCTGGCGGCGCGATGATACCGTGTTGCCGGCGAGCAAATTCGTCGCGCAGATCGAGAACACACCGCTGTCGGGACGGCTCACCTATTGGGTGATCGAAACGATCGCCAAAGAGCTCGGCGAGTGGCTGGCCGGACACGCCGATGTTTATATCAGCATCAACGTGCCGCCCGAAATTCTCGGCCGTGGTGGGTTGGAGTACGCAGCCGTGCGCTCCGGCTTACGAGCGCATGTCGGCCAGGTGTTGCTCGAGATCACCGAGCGTGGCGTGCCCGATCAACTGGGATTGAATGCGCTCAACATGATGGCCGAGCAGGGGGTGCGGCTGGCGCTGGACGATGTGTTTCTCACCGGTGCGAATCTGGCAGTGCTGTCGCGCGGTCGCTTCGAGGTGATCAAGATCGATCGCAAGCTCATCGCGCAACTGATGGAGCGCGCACCGGAACCGGCGTGGCTGCCGGGATTGCGTTCGTTGCTGGTTCATTCGCAGCTGCAGGTGATCGCCGAAGGCGTGGAGTCGCGCTATCAGGCCGAGGTGCTGAGGCAGGCCGGCGTGCAGATGGGGCAGGGGTTTCTGTTTTCCGCGTCGCTGACGGCGCGCGCGTTGATGCAGTTTCAAGCACAGGATCACGCGCTGTGACGCGTGTCAGTGCTTGCCTCGTTGTAACGCTGCGCTCAGTGCGCGCTCGAGATCTTCGGCCGCGCAGGGTTTTTCCAGAATCGTATGGAACAGCGAAATGGTCTCGTCGTCGCGCGGCGGGGTGGCGGTCAGCGCGATGATGGGGGTGTCGCCGAACTCGGGATGACCCCGCAGCAGTCGCGCGATGTCGACGCCGCTGTGCTCGGGCATGTGCAGGTCGGTGAGCACCACGTCGGGCCGGTGGCCGGCGGTGAGCTCCAGCGCGGTTTCCCAATCTGAGGCTTCGACGACGTCATACGACAGCACGCGGAGCAGCCGGCCGAGGCTGTTGCGAATTCGCCGATCGTCGTCGATCAGGAGAACCACACTCATCTGCGCGTCCGGAATCCGTCGCTGTCGCGCCCGAGCCTAGTCATCGGCCAATTCATCCAGGTACACCTATCGAGGGCTGTAGTTCTGATTCATTGAGCCAGGTCGTGCTTCGTCCCCCGCGGCACATTCGCGGGGCAACGTCCGAAGTACCGCAGTGTTCCAAAACGGGGTGTACGCGTTATCGCGACTTGCCGCAATAACCTAGCGCCTGGCGCGTGGAAAATATCGTAAATACGCTGTGAATTTTGTGAGGTCTGTTCAGTTCAGCCGCGCGCCGTGCCGGTCCGTGTTGTCGCGCGCCGACAGTATTACTTTCGAGCCGAGACTGTCGATCTGGAAGATCAGCGTGGCGCCGACCCCATCCGGGTTGTTTTCGGCCCAGATCCGTCCGCCGTGTGCCTCGACGATGGAGCGGGCGATGGCCAGGCCCAGCCCCATGCCCTGGGCTTTGTTGGTGAAAAAAGAATCGAATATCTTCGGCAGGGTCACGGGGTCGATGCCGCAGCCCCGGTCGGCAACTTCCACCTGAATGCGCGTGGCGCCGACGCGGATGGAGCGGATGGCGATGCGCCGGCACGCCTCGGGCTGCGTGGCCATGGCGTCCATGCCGTTCAGGATCAGGTTCAGCAACACCTGCTGCAGGCGGCCGTAGTCGCCGAGCATGGTGGGCAGATCGCTGCATTGAGTTTCCAACTGCACGTGCCGCTGCCTGGATTCCACGCGTATCAGTTTGACCACGTCCCGGATCACGTCGTTGATGTCGATGGGGTCGAGTCGCAGCTCGTGATCGTGAAGCAGCTCGCGCAGCCGGGTCACCAGATCACTGGCGCGGCGATTGTCGCGGCGGATGTCGTCGAAGATTTCCTGGAACTCGTCCTTATCGTAGCTATCGCGATTCAGAAACAGCAGGCCGGCTTCGGCGTTGTAACGGATCGCACCCAGCGGCTGGTTGATTTCATGCGCGATCGACGCGGTGATCTGGCCCACCATGGCGAGCCGGGCGAAGCGCTCGAGGGTGCGGTGGGCTTCTTCCAGATTCTTGCGATCGCTGCGATCGGTGATCGCGCCGATCATTCGTACCGCGATGCCATTGCGATCGCGAACGATGTAGGCACGGTGACGCACCCAGCGCGGCGGCCCGCCGCGCCCGATGTATAGATATTCGGACTCCCAGGTCGTCGCCGAGCCGCGCAACGCCTGGCTCACGTCGCGAGCGACGCGGTCTCGATCGACCGGATGGATGTAATTGCCCCAGCTCTCCACACTCACCTGTCGGACGCTTGGCGCACACTCGCTGCGTTCGCCGCCGGAGCTGGACCACATCTCGCCGCGCGCGATGTCCCATTCGTAGATCATGTCGCACGCGGCGCGCGCGATGAAGGAGAGCCGCTCGTCGTTCTGACGCAAGGCCAGTTCGGCGCGGGCGAGCGCGGTGATGTCACGCCCCGTGCCCTGAAACTCGATCAGTCGCTGTTCCGAATCGAAGATGGCGGTGTTGGTCCATTCGTGCCAGCCGGTGCGTCCGTCGGGCAGGGTCACCGGATGTTTCAGCATGAAGGTTGGATTGGCCGGCGTGGCGCGGCCGAGCGCCTGGCGCAACTCATCGCGGGTGTCGCTGGGAACGAACTGGAGCCATTGCACCCCGAGCACCTTCTCCCGGGGCATGCCGAAGTAACGACAGATGGCTGCGTTTGCGAAAGTCAGCGTGGTATCGGGCAGGCTGCGACACACGAAATCCGTTTGACTGTCCACGATGGCGCGGTAACGGGCGTCGCTCTCGGAAGCGGCCTGCGCCACGCGCCTGCGTTCGTCGACGACGATGGCGATCACGACTGCGATGAGCGTCATCACGATCAGGAATATCTGCAGATCGATGACGGCCACCTGCGGGGCGTCGCGGATGCGCACGCTGTGAGGAATGCGCTCCGCCGCGCTCGCCAGGGTGGCGATGAGCGTGACCGCCATGGCGGCGGCATCGACGCCGAAGCGCACCGATTGCCACAGCAAGGGAATGAAAAACAGATACAACGCGGCATGATGCTCGGTGTCGCTGACGAAGGCGAGCTGGAAACAAGCCACCAGCGCGGCGGCGATCATCAGTGCCTCGAGATATTGTTGCGGCGTCCGCCGTTGCAGCCCGCCGGGTCGAGGCAGCAGCGCCAGATAGATCCACGACGTCCAGGTGAGGATGGCGAGCGCGCTGGCGACGGCGCCGGTCTGCCAGCAGGCGAGGGCCAGATCGCGATTGCCGGAGAGCCAGGCGAGCGTCACGTCCGGCGCGAAAACGCTCAGCAACGCGGGGCCGGCGATCGCGCCCGTGAGCGCATACTGAGAAAAGTCCCGCAGGCCGTCGAAGGGATGGCGTTGTCCGAGCAACAGCCGCAACGCGGTGCTGATGGAACTGGCCAGGCCGAGATTGAACAGCGCTTGCCAGGTGAGCAGCCAGACGGGCGGGCCGCTGTTCCAGCCGGCGAGGAGGTGAGCGGGAACGACGGCAGCGGCGAGCGCCCACCAGCGTTCGTACGGAGTCACCATCAACAGTGCGACCAGCACGCCATGTTGTGGGGACAACACCGGGACGCCGTCCGGGCCACGCAGCGCCAGTTCCAGACTCGCCGCCAGGTAGTAAAGCAGTCCGCACAGCGGTGCCAGGATCGCGGCGGAATCGCCGCGCAAGGCAGCGGAGCCTGCGTGACTCGCAGTCCACGTCGCAATCCTGGTCAACGTAGTCTCCCCTCGGACGACGGCCGCCAACAGATCAAAGCGCTCGATCAACTCACTGGCGTCAGATCGGTGGGCAGGTGCCGGGCCAGCTCCCGTGGCGCGTCCTTGGGCAGGCGCACGCGAAAATGCGCCCCTGGCGAGCGTGCTTCGATCTGCAGTTCGCCACTCAGTTGCGCGATCAGGCCTTGCACTATCCTCATCCCCAGACCGCTGCCGCCGCGAGGATCGAAATCGCCGGGCAGCCCGCGGCCATCGTCATCGACCTGCAACACCAGCTGGCGCTGTGAGCCGCTGACCGTGATGCGCACCGAACCTTTGTCGCCATTCGGGTAGGCATGCTTCAGGGAGTTGGTGATCAACTCGGTGGTCATGAGCAACAGCGCCACGCCGCGATCCGTCGCCATGGTCAATCCCTGCGGACAGGAAATGGTCACGGCAATATGATCTTCCACGCCCAAGGCTGCAATGGCCTCGCGGGCAATCTCGGCCATCGACGGACCCAGCTCGATTCGTTCGTTGCCCCGGCCGTGCTGCAGCCGGCGATGAATGCACGCCACCGCTTGAATTCTCGACTGTGCCTGTTGCAACGAGGCGCGTACCGTCTCATTGCCGCTATAGCGGGCCTGCAGGGCCAGCGCGCCGGCGATGCCCGCCAGATGATTCTTGACCCGATGACTGGCTTCGACCATCAACAATTCCTTGCAGGCGATCTGCTGTTGCAGCGAGCGCTCGGCCTGTTTCAGCTCGGTCACGTCGCGACAGACACAAAACATTTGTGAAGGCACGCCGCGCGCGTCGAAGATCGGGTTGGCGGCGATGTCCCACCAGCGCGGCAGGCCACTGGCGGTCGGCCGGGAGGCCATGAAGCGGCATTGATGGCCGGAGCGGGCCTCATCGATGCTGTATTCGGCCAGGTCGTGGTTTTCGGGCGACCACAGCTCCGACCACGACACGCGCTGCCGGGGCGGACGGCCGTCGAGGCCCATCAGATACGAGCCGGGCAGATTCATGTACACGATCATGCCCTGCATATCGACCACCGCGATGCAGTCGTGACTGTTCTCGAAGGCGTGCTCGATCACGCTCGCGTCGGGAGACAATGGAATGTCGGCCATGAGATGACCTGCCTCTTCGTCCGTGGGCGAATCGCAGCTGCTGTCGCAGCGGATCAGGGAAAGGGGAGTCCGAGCCAGTGGCGCTTGCATGCTCATCCGCACCTCCTGCAGGTGAATTTGCTCAGCCGAATTGCTCAGCATGGGAGGCTCGATTAAATCGTGTCCGCCCGGCGCTGCATCTTGGCCCTAGGGCTAATTGTGTTGGCAGCTGTGCGAGCCGGCTTGCAAAGCCGTCATCGACCATCGGTCGACGAATCAGATATCTTCGCTGTTGGATCTGAGGCCGTCGGCGACAAACAAACATTTTTTGCTGAAATGTCGCAGCGAGGATCGCGACTTTGCACGATCGGACCGATGATTCTGTCCGGCGCGACGCGCCGATGATCAGTCAAGGGACGTGGGCCCGATCCGCTCTATGGCCCGCGGTCACTGCGCTCGCATACCTCTTGTCCGCCGCGCTCGGCGAAGCGCTGGCTTTTCCGTCGGCGCCGGTGTCGGCGCTGTGGGCACCGAATGCCATTCTGTTTGCCGCGTTGCTGCTGGCACCGGTGAACCGATGGTGGCTCTACCTGGTGGCGATATTTCCTTGCCATGTACTCGCGCAGGTCGAAGACACGCCGTTCTCGCAGATCGGCATTCAATATGTCGTCAACTGCGCCGAGGCTCTGATCAGCGCCGCAGCCTTGTTACGGCTCGAAGCCGAGCCACGCCGGCTCGGTCAATTGAGCGCGATGACCAATCTGGTGCTGATCGGCGGCATCGCCGCGCCGCTGATCACCAGCGTTGCCATGGCAATGGCGTTCGTGTCGCTGGGACTGACCGACGACTTCTGGTTGACCGTCATCGCGCGTACCAGCACCAATGCGTTCGCCGCCATCACGGTAGTACCGCTCATCGTTCACTTCGCCGAGGCGCCCGGCCGTGGCTGGCGAATCCCGACGCGGGGCATGCTGCTGGAAACCTCCTGCATCGGTGTCTGCCTGGCGCTGGTCAGCGTGTACGTATTCGTCTGGCCTGGGATCCATGACGAGCGCGCGCCGGCGCTGTTGTATGCACCGTTGCCCTTGCTGATCTGGGCGACGGTTCGTTATGAGATCGTCGGGGTGTGCGCTTCGGTATTGCTGGTCGGCGCGTGCGCCACCTGGGGAGTGGTGCACGAGGTGGGGCCGTTCGTCGTCCACTCGCCGGTGCGCAACGCGCTCACCACGGTGTTGTTTCTAAATGTGATGTGTATTCCGTTGCTGATGCTGGCGGCGGTTCTGCAGGAAAGAAAAGCCACCGTCGCCGAGGCCGTGCGACGGGATCAACAGCTGGCGCATCTGTCGCGAGTGGCGACGTTGGGTGAGATCTCGGGCGCCGTGGCTCATGAGATCCGGCAGCCGCTGGCGTCGATGCTGGCCAATGCCGAGGCCGCCGCGGCCTTGCTCCAGAGCGGCCGGGCCGACATGGCCAGCGTCAAGCCGATCGTCGCGGACATCATCGCGGACAATCGCCGGGCCGCGCAGGTCATCCGGCGCATGCAATCCATGCTTCGTTTCAGCCAGACGGATCGCAAGCTCGAGCAGTTGAACGACCTGGTGCTGGAGACGCTGGCGTTGTCCCGCGGCGATCTGCATCGCCGGCAGGTCATCGCCATTCAGAGCCTGGGCGATGAATTGCCGCGCGTCCTGGCCGATCGGGTGCAGATTCAACAGGTGATCCTGAATCTGATCGTCAACGCATGCGATGCCATGGAGGGAATCGCGCCGGACCAGCGCCGCCTGTGGATCACCACGTCGGCGCGTCCTCGGCATGGCGTGGAGCTGACGGTGCGCGATTCGGGGCCGGGGCTCGACGATGCCATGCTCGAGAGAATCTTCGATCCCTTCGTCAGCACCAAGCCGACCGGCCTGGGGCTGGGCCTGTCGATCTCGCACAAGATCATCGCTTCTCATGGCGGACAGCTGTGGGCGGAGCGCAGCGCCGGCGGCGGGGCGATCTTCCGGCTCATTCTGCCGTAAACACGCGCCGTTGGCCGCCGGTCCGGTCGACCTTTGTGAAGCCAATCATTCCCAATGCGGCGCCGCTCTGATTCAATCCGCGACGGACGACGAAATATAACTTCGCGGGAAGAACCAAGAGCGGCGTCATGACAGTGGAACACGTCTACCCGGCAGGTCCCGGCTCGGTGCCTCCGGGCCTCACTCGCAGTACCCAGACCTATCGTCTACACGCCTGGCTCGCCATGGCGGGGCTGGCGCTGTTCGTGGCCTTGTATCTGGGCCTGACCGCCTGGTTCACCTGGACCGCGTGGCGCCTGATCGTCGGCATGACCCATGGCGGCGATGTCTTCATGGGCATCGTGGCGGGCGCCTGTTCGGCGTTCCTGGCGATCTTCATGTGGAAGGCGCTGTTCTTCGTTCAGCACCGGCACGAAATCGACGACATCGAGGTGACGGCCGAGCAACAGCCGCGCCTGTTTGCATTCATCAACCGGCTCGCGGACGAGGCGGGCGCACCGCGAGCGCATCGGGTGTTTCTTTCGCCGCGGGTCAACGCGGCGGTCTTTTATGACCTGACCGTGCTGAATCTGCTGTTTCCTTCGCGCAAGAATCTGGAGATCGGCCTGGCGCTGGTCAACACCCTCACGCTCGGTGAGCTCAAGGCGGTGCTGGCGCACGAGTTCGGTCATTTCGCCCAGCGCAGCATGGCGGTGGGGCGGTGGGTCTACGTTGCTCAGCAGATCGCCGCACACATCATTTCCAAGCGCGATGCCCTGGACAGTTTCCTGCGCGCCCTGTCCCGGTTCGACCTGCGCATCGCCTGGGTGGGCTGGCTGCTGTCGCTCATCATCTGGTCGATCCGCTCCATGATGGAAACGGTGTTTCGCATCGTCCTGCTCGCGCAGCGGGCGCTGTCACGCGAAATGGAATTGCAGGCGGACCTGGTGGCCGTGTCGCTTACCGGCAGCGATGCCTTGATTCACGCGCTCCACAAGCTCGGTGCCGCGGACGATGCGTGGAGCAGGGCGGTCGCGTTCGCCGATTCCGAGCTGCGCGACAAGCGCCGGGTGACCGATCTGTTCGCCGTGCAGAAACATGTCACCGGCAAGCTGCGGGACATCCTCGACAACCCCGCTTATGGCGAGGTCGATCCGCTGCCGGCAGCCAATCGTGAACAGCACCGGGTGTTCAAGACCTCGCTTGGTCAGCCGCCGCGCATGTGGAGCACGCACCCGGAGAATTCCGAGCGCGAGCAGAACGCCAAGCGAACTTATATCGCCGCGGTCATCGACGAGCGCAGCGCCTGGGAATTGTTCGACGACGTGCCCGCGATGAAGGAGCGCATGACGGCGCACGTGTTCCGTTCCGCGACGGACGCGCAGCCCGTGCCGGTGGAAGCGTCGCTGGCCAGGCTCGATGAGAAGTTCAACCGCGCCTATTACGATCGCTCTTATCGAGGCGCGTATCTCGGGCGCTCGTTGACCAACCACTCCCAGAACACCGCTGAGCTGTATGGCGTGACGTTGCGTGACGAGCACATCATCGCCGAGCTCGATTCGATCTATCCAGACTCGCTGGCGAATCAGCTGGAGCAGCTGCGTTCGCTGGAAGAAGAGCACTCGGCGCTGCGAGCGTTGAAGGACGGTTTCCTCGCGGCACCCGGCGGCATCATTCGCCATCGCGGCAAGGAACTGCGGCGCGCCGATCTGCAGCAGGCCGTCGATGAAACCCAGGAAGAGCTGGAGAAAGTGCGCACGGCGGTGCTGGCGCATGACAAGCGCTGCCGGAGCGTGCATCTGTCGGCGGCGAAGCAGCTCGGCAATGGCTGGGAGGAGTATCTGAGGGGATTGCTGGCGGTACTTCACTACGCCGAGCACAACGAGGCGAACCTCGACGACGCATACGGCGCGATGCGTAACGTGCTCGCCGTCGTCACCGCCGACGGACGCGTCTCCGGCAAGGAGCGTCAGCGTCTGATCAATGCCTGCGCCGATGTTCACAACGCGCTTCGTCACATCTACGACGACGAAGGCCAGAAGATCCGTCTCGATCGCACGGTGTTGCGCCGGTTGAAAGTCGACAACTGGCAGGTGGCGCTGGGTGAATTCAAGCTGCCGCTGGCGGATGAGAACAATCTGGGCGACTGGATCCAGGCCATCGACAGTTGGGTGGCAAGCGCCATGTCGGCGCTGTCCGCGCTTCGGCAAGCGGCGCTCGAACAGTTGTTGCTGGTCGAGAGTCAGGTGGCGCGCTTCGTTCGAACCAGATTGCAGCCGGGCGCGGCGCCCGAGCCGAGTTTCATTCCGTCGCAGTATCCGGTGTTCGTGCCCGGGCACAACGAGCGGCCGCGGCAGAAGAAACTGGATCTGTGGGATCGTTTCCATGTCGCCGATGGACTGTTGCCCACGCTGGCCCGCCTGACGGTGGCCTGCGGCATCATCGCCGCCGTGCTCAGCGTCGGTACCACGGTGGGCTCGACCATCGTGAATATTTATAACGGCCTGGGCCGGACGGTGACCGTCGATGTCGGCGGCACTTCGACCCGTCTGACGCCGTTCTCGCACGCCAAGCTGACGGTGAGCGATCGGGAACAGTACGCGATCAAGACCACGGCTGAGGGCGGCCAGCTGATCGAACAGTTCCAAGTGGAGATTCCCTACGGCTCGCATCAGAGCGTTTACAACATCGGCGGCGCCAGCTTGCTGGTGGAGTGGACCGCGACGTACGGCTCGGTCCGCGCGCCGCAGGAGCGCGTCGTCGGGCCGGTGCGCTGGACCACGTCGAATGCGAACTTCATCTTCGAAGAGCCGCCGGAGTCGATCAGCACCAGTCGCCATGGCGACGGCGGCACGCGCACGGTGATGGGAGCCTTCGGTCACGACAGTCCATCGGCGCTGCTGCAGGTGATGAAAGACGAGAGGCAGATCCAGAACGTGGTCGCCATGCACGCTGTGTGGGATTCGAGCGACGCTCGGCACACCGTGGAATGGCTGGCGGCGGCGTCACGCATGCCGGGTTTCGATGAAACATTGCGCGCTCGACTGGCCCTGCAGCCGGGTGACGTGCTGACGATGCGAGCCGAGCAGGACTACTCGGGTGAGGACAAACATGCCGCCATCTGCGAGCGTCATCGCTCGATGGCGCAAGGGCAGCCGTCGAACATCGATCTGCAGTATCTGGCCGCGCGCTGCCTGGGGACCGAGCAGCAACGTAACCAGGCCTTCGCGGATCTGTTTGCAAAGGCGCCGGACCATGGGTGGCTGGCGGCCGCCGTCGCTTATACCCACATGGACGAGCGTCGGTGGCAGCAGGCCGCCGACATCTTCGCCACGGCGCTGAGCAAGATGTCACCCTCGATGAGCGAGCATGTCGCGATCGATTCGTTACGGGTCCGTCGCATGCTGAGCTACGACGGCAACGTGCCGGTGGCCGGTCTCAAACAGCGCTCCTCGACCCTGCAGTTTCTGGACGCGGTGGAGCTCGGGCGGCAGCTGCAGCCTGGCAACGAGAAGGCTTACTATCATTTGAGTCGTGGCGCGCCGAATCTGGCGGTCCGGGAATTGAAGCAGGCCCAGGTGCCCGACCGACGCGTCCTGCGACTGGCGGCAGCCTCCGACGGTGCGGATCCGGAAGTGATCGAAACCGCGCTGGCATTGCCGGCCACCGAAGCGCTGGATGACGACACGGTACTGGTCTCACTGGCGCTCGCGATGAGAGAGCGTCGCAACCCCGACGCGTACATCGCTGCCTTCCGTGACAGCTCACCCGAGGGGGCTCAGCAAACGCTGGATTTCATTTCCGCGATCCGCCGAGGGGGCAGTGTCCAGGAGGCGGATCGGCTGCTCGACGGCGTCGATTACCGGCTGCGAACCCGAGCCTACGCCGCTGCTCTGGTATTGATGGGCAAGCGCGCGCCCAAAGAATGGCGCATGAGCGCGACGCGGCTGTTGTTTGTCTTCGAGCGGCCGTACTTCGACCTGGTCGATCCGCGTGTCCCGGCGCGGAGCGACGCACAGAACGAGCCGGGCGTGGTTCGAACTCCGCCGCGGCTGGCGTATTGACGTGGCCGGACATCAGGCGGCGCCTGAATCGGCGACCGCCTGCTCAAGTCGCTGCCGGGCGTGACGATTTAGCTCCTTGTCAGAATTGCGGGGACAATGGCGGAACAATCGATCATGAGCTCTGTATTCAGCCCCGCGCCGGCCCAGATTCTTACGTTCCATCTCGATCAGCAGGTGTTCGGCGTGGACATCCTGCGGGTTCGCGAAATTCGCGGCTGGACCCCGGTGACGGCCGTGCCGGAAACGCCGACGCACATTCTGGGCGTGCTGAACTTGCGAGGCGTCATCGTCCCCGTGATCGACCTGCGTACGCGCCTCGGCTTGCCCGCCGTGGCTGGCACTGCGACCACGGTCATCGTCGTGCTGACGGTCATCGGCAAGAACGGACGCCGCGACTTCGGTCTGGTCGTCGATGCCGTGTCCGATGTGAGTCATTTGAGCGAGAAGGACATCCAGGATACGCCCTCCGGTATCACCGTCACCGACCGCAACTGCGTGCCCGCACTCGCTACGCTCGGCGAGCGCATGATTCTGTTGCTCGACATCGACGGCATGCTGGCCCCCGACGAGAGCGTGGCGCTCGAAGCCTGAGCCGACGTTACTCGCTGGCGATCTTTCTCAGCGCCTGCTCGAACACCGCGACGGGCTGCCCGCCCTGAATCAGATATTTGTCGTTGACGATGACCGACGGCACGGCGCGAATGCCGAGCTGACCGAACAGCTGTTCGCGCTGACGCACGTCGGCGGCATAACGATCCGACGCCAGAATTTCCCGCGCCTGTTGCGCATCGAGCCCGACTCGTGAGGCGACGTCGATCAGCACCTCATGGTCGCTCGGATTGCGCCCGTCCGTGAAATACGCTTCGAACAGGGCACGTTTCAATTCGAGCTGACGACCTTCCAGCTCCGCCCAGTGCAACAGCCGATGCGCATCGAACGTGTTGTAGATGCGGCCGCGCTTCTCCATGTTGAACGTGAAGCCCAGCTCCGCACCTCGCGCGCGAATGCCTTCGCGACTGGCCTCCATCTGCTCGGGCGTCGAGCCATATTTCTTGCCGATGTGCTCGATGATGTCCTCACCCTCGGGCGCCATCTGCGGATTCAGCTCGAATGGCTGGAAATGAATGTTCGCGCTCACGTCGGGACCGAGCTGCGCGAGCGCCTGTTCGAGCGACTTCAGCCCGATCACACACCAGGGGCAGGAGACATCGGAGACGAAATCGATCTTGAGAGGGGCATTCATGGCAGTGTCCCGGGGTAAACCGATAGGGTACCAATCCAGCCACGGATGGGGGCAAAAAGGGCGGGCACAAGGCTTCGCTCAGCCGGCGTCGTAGCAGTCAGTTCTAGTGGGCGCCGTCGCGGCCGTCTTGCTCCGGCGCGACCGGCGACCGGAGTCGAGCGAGCTAGCTGCGTTTGGCTCGCTTGCGTGGCGTCTTGCGCTTGGCCTTGGCCGGGGCGGACTTCTTTTTCGTGGCGCTCGAGCGAGCATCGCGCTGGGCGCGACGTTCCGCCAGATCGATGGGCTCGCTGGCTTCGGCCGTCCGCACGACGGCGCTCCTGGACAAGCTCTTGCGGAGCACTTCCATCAGATCGATGACCTTCGCACCGCCGCCGGCCTCGGTCTCTTCGGCGGCTTCGGCGCCCTTCGGATGAATCACATCGTCGTGCGCTTTCTGTTTGGACTCCACCAGCGACTGCAGCTGCCTCGCTTCCTGATCCTGCAGCTCGGCGATGTCGATCTGCTCGTGAGTGAGCGCCTCGATCTGCCTGGCGAATTGCGTCACCTTGGCGGCCGCGGGCTTGGAGTGCTTCGGCAGGCCGATCGACGCCGGGGTACGAATCTCATCGGCGTAGCGCAGCGTGTCGAGCCGCAGCACGCCGTTGTCGGGAACGATGGCGACCAGATATTCATGACCGCGCATGACGAAGCTGCCGATCGCGACCCGACCGGTGCGCTCCATGGTCGCCGCGAGCAGCACGTAGGCCTTGGCGGACTTGCCGGCGGGAGCGAGGAAGTAGGGCTTCTGAAAGTACAGCGCCGGGACTTGCTCCAGGGGCACGAAGCTGCGCAGCTCGATGTCAGCGGACATTTCCGGTGCCACCGACTCGAACTCCTGGTCCGTGATCACCACCATCTTGCCGTCGTCAGTTTCATAGCCGCGCACCAGATCGTCGTAGTCGAGCTTCTTGCCTTCCTTCGAGCAGTGATACTGGCGGCCGAGCGCATGTCCTTCGGTATCCACCAATTTCATCGCGGTCTGGCGCGGACGGACGGCAGTCAGCAGATCGACCGGAATGCTGACCAGGCCGAACGTTATCGTGCCCGACCACAGGGAGCGCACGCGGGCGCCGGCGCTTTCCTCGTCGGCGCGCGCTTCGGGTTCGCGTTGACGCTTGCGACTAGGCAACTTTCTTCTCCTTCGCGGCGGCGATACTGGCCTTCAGGCTGTCGGCGAGGCTGCCTTCCGGGCGCTTCTTCTTCACGGGCACCGGCTTGATCTTCTCGCCGCGCGCCTTGGCCTCGATGAGCTCGAGCAGCCGCTCGCGATATTCGTTCTGCCACTGCTGCGGATCGAAGTCCGCCTCGATGGACTTGACCAGCTGTTCGGCGAGCTTCAGCTCGTTGGCTTGCGGCGTTGCCGACTTCGCGGGCTCGACGCCGGAGAAGCTCAACACCTGTTCCGCACGACGCATCGTGGTCATGACCAGATAGCCATCGACGACGCTGATCGCGCCGAGGTAGCGTTTCTTGCGCATCACCCAGCGCGCGATGCCGATGACTTCCTTCCGGGACAGCGCTGCACCAAAGGCGAAGTAATCCTCGGTGTGACCATCGGGGCCCAGATAGTAGGCGCGCTCGTACCATTGGTCGCCAATCGCATCGGCCGGCACGAAGCGAAGCAACTCGATGTCGCGGGATTCCGGTGGCACCAGTTCCTCGAGTTCCTCGGGTTGCAGGATCACCGCGGTATTTGCGCCGACTGCAAACGCCTTGCGCATGTCCTCCCTCGGCACGTCCTTGCCGGTGTCCTTGCGCACGATGTGTTGCTCGACGGGGGCCTGGTCCTTCTCGTGAAGCAGATGGAAACGCACGCTGCGATCTTCGATGGCGGAGAAGAACTTCACGCCCACGTTGTGCTTGCCGAGCTTGAGCTCGCCTTTCCAGATCGCTCTAGCCGCCATCGGTATCTCCCGGGGGCTCGGTGCAGGAGACACAGACCCAGCGGCCGTCGGAGTGGCGTCGTCTGCAATGGACGCAGGTCGTCATTTCACACTCCGGGCAGCGAAACTCCATCTCGTAAATATAGAGCTGACCGCAGCCGGGACATTCCTCGTCTCCCTCCATCAGCCACCAGGGTGGGGCGGGGCCCGCGGCGGGTATTTTGGCTCTGGCCATGAAATTCCTCATCCAGTCGGCATTCGCTGTAGGGAAACGAAGCAGCGCGCCGCCTGTTCCAGGTTCGGGCAACTTCCGACACAGGCGGGCGCTGGTTCTATAGATAAAATCAAAATCATATGTGAGACTGTAGTCCAAATGAAGCGTCTTCAGGCCGCGCCCGTCCTTCTCTTGCATCCGACTGACAACGTGCTCGTGTGTTGTCGGGCGGTGCGTGCCGGTGAGCGATTCGACATCAGCCCGGATGAAGCGCTCCATGTGCTCCAGGACACGGAGCTCGGGCACAAGCTGGCGCGCCGTGCCCTGGCGGCGGGCGAGAAAGTCATCAAATACGGTGCGCCGATCGGCTCGATGACCGCTGCTGTGCAGGCCGGGGGCTGGATTCATTTGCACAACATGAAGAGCGATTACATCGGCGCGCATACCCGCGCTGCGCGGGTGGATGCGACATGAGCTTTCAGGGCTATCTGCGGCGGGACGGACGAAAAGGCATTCGCAACGTCGTCGCGGTTGCCTACCTGGTCGAGTGCGCGCACCACGTCGCCCGGCGCATCGTCGATCATTGTGACGATCCCGACGTGCACTTGATTGGATTTCCCGGCTGCTACCCGAACGAATATGCATTGCGCATGATGAAAGCGCTGACGACCCATCCCAACGTCGGCGCGGTGCTGCTGGTGTCGCTGGGCTGTGAGTCGTTCAACCGCGAAGCCCTGGCTGCGCACGTGGCGGCGAGCGCCCGACCCGTCGAGACCATCGTGATTCAGAAGGCGGGCGGCACGCGTCGTGCAACGGATCTGGGGGTCATCACCGCCAAAGCGATGAAACAAAACATTGCGGACACGGCGGTCCGGGTGCCGATGCAACTGAGCGAGCTGGTGGTCGGCACCATCTGCGGAGGCTCCGATGGGACCAGCGGCATTACCGCGAATCCTGCGGTTGGCCGCGCATTCGATCGGCTGGTTGCGGCCGGTGCGACCTGCATCTTCGAGGAAACCGGCGAGATGATTGGCTGCGAAGGGCCGATGGCGGTGCGCGCCAGCACGCCTGAAGTGGGCGAGGCCATCGTCGCCTCGATCGCCAAGGCCGAAACCTACTACCGCGCCATGGGCTTCGGCAGCTTCGCGCCGGGCAATGCCGAGGGCGGGCTCAGCTCGCAGGAAGAGAAATCGGCAGGCGCGTATGTGAAGTCGGGCTCATCTTCTATCGTGGGCGTGATCAAGCCTGCGGAGATTCCCGAAGTGCCGGGGTTGTATCTGCTCGACGTGGTGCCCGATGGCGCGCCGAAGTTTGGCTTTCCGAACATCTCGGACAATGCCGAGATCGTCGAGCTCATGGCCTGCGGTGCGCACCTCACGTTGTTCACGACGGGGCGGGGTTCGGTGGTCGGCTCGGCGATTGCGCCGGTCATCAAAGTCACCGGCAACCCCGAAACCTATCGACGCATGAGCGAAGACATGGATGTGAACGCGGGCCGCATTCTGGAAGGCGAGAGCGATCTGGGTGAAGTGGCCGATGAGATCGTCGCGCTGGTCGAGGCCGTCGCGGGCGGGCAGCTCACCAGGTCCGAGGACCTGGGCCATCGTGAATTCATTCTCACGTACAAGTCGTTCGAGCCCAGCGGCCCGGGCTGTTTCCCGCGCGGCGCCTGATCGTTTTGGGGGGGGATGGATGAACAACAAGACAGGCACCGCGCTCGCGCCCCTGGTCCTCATCGTCACTCTGTTCTTTCTGTGGGGCGTGGCGAACAATCTGAACGACGTGCTGATGCCTCATCTGCGCAAGGCGTTCTTCCTGAGCGACTTTCAGTCGAGCCTGGTGCAGTCGGCGTTCTATCTGGGGTATTTCTTTCTGGCGCTGCCGGCGGGGTGGGTGATTCAGCGCTACGGCTACAAAGTCACCGTGCTGTTGGGATTGATGACCTTCGGCATCGGCGCACTGCTGTTCTATCCCGCCGCCGAGCTGCTCCAGTACGGCTGGTTTCTCACGGCGCTGTTCGTGATCGCGGCGGGGCTGTCGTTCCTGGAGACCTCGGCCAATCCTCTGATCACGGTGCTGGGCGATCCGGCGCGGGCCGAGCAACGATTGAATCTGGCGCAAGCCTTCAATCCCCTCGGGGCCATCGCCGGCGTGCTGATCGGGCGCGAGTTCATACTTTCGGGCGTCGAGCCGACCCAAGCCGAGCTGGCGGCGATGAGTCAGGCGCAGTTGGCTGCGTTTCAGGCGGGCGAAGCGCAGTCGGTGCAGATGCCTTATCTCATCGTGGCCGCGGTCGTGCTCTCGTGGGCGGCGCTGGTTGCGATCACGAAGTTTCCCCCTCAGGCGCAAGCGCCGCAGCCCGACGATCCCGAGCGACTCTCGATGCGCCAGTCGATCGCCGCGTTGGCGCTGCGAGGGCATTTCATCTTTGGTGTGGTTGCTCAGTTCTTCTACGTCGGGGCGCAGGTGGGCGTGTGGAGTTTCATGATTCGCTATGCGCAGGCCGAGGTGCCGGGCATGGGCGAGAAAACGGCAGCGGGTTATCTCACCGCGTCGCTGCTGTGCTTCATGATCGGGCGTTTCGTCGGCACCGCGTTGATGAGCCGGTTCAGTCCGACGCGACTCATGGCGACTTTTGCGGCCATCAACATTTGTCTGACGCTGGTGGCCGTATTCGCCGGCGGTCAGTTGGGCCTGTACGCGCTGGCGGCGACCAGCCTGTTCATGTCCATCATGTTTCCAACGATTTTCGCGAACTCGCTGCGCGATCTCGGGCCGCTCACCAGAACGGCGTCAGCGTTCCTGGTGATGGCGATCATTGGTGGGGCCGTGCTCACGGCGGCGATGGGTGTGGTGTCCGACGTGAGTGCCATCAACTACGCCATTCTGGTGCCGACCGTCTGTTTCATGGTGATCGGCGGGTTCGCGTGGTCGGCCGGGCGTCAGCCGGGCAGTGCGATGCAGCCGATCCCGGCGGCAGTTCATTGATTCCCCGCTGACGCATCCGGCGGCGGCTGTCTATAATCCCTCGCATGGCTGCCCGCGAAGACGAAGAACGCAAATACAGCGCGCCCGCTCTGGAAAAGGGGCTGGACGTGCTCGAGCTGCTGGCTGCCCGCGGCACGCCGCTCACCATGTCGCAGATCGCGACGGAGCTCGGTCGCTCGGTGAGCGAGCTGTTTCGAATGGTGGATGCGCTGGTCCATCGCGGCTACGTCACTCAATCCGAATCCGGCGACGGCTTCGAGCTGACCAACAAATTGTTCGCGCTCGGCGTCGCGCGTGCGCCGACCAAGAGTCTGCTCGAGGACGCGCTGCCCGAGATGAGAAAGCTCAGCCGCGTGATCGGGCAGTCCTGTCATCTCGCCGTGGTGAGCGACGAGCAGATGGTCGTGGTGGCGCGTATCGAAGCGCCGGGCAATCAAGGCTTCTCCGTGCGGGTCGGCTATCGTCGGCCGCTGATCGATTCAACGTCGGGTCTGGTGTTGTATGCCTTCCAGCCCGAGGAGGTCCGGGCGGACTGGCGCACGCGACTCGCGCCAACCGTGTCACCGAAGCTCTGGAAGAGCTTCGAGGAGCGCGCCGCGCTCGCTCGCAGCCAAAAGTATGTGAAGGCCGATAGCGACGTGACTCGTCACATCGTCGATCTGTCGGCGCCAGTGATGGCCGCCGCCGGCGCGGCTGCCGCGCTGACGTGCCCCTACATCGAAACGCCCAAGGCGCTTTCGGTGAAAGACACCATCGCCGCGATCCGGCACGCCGCTGGCGAGATCTCGAAGAAGATCAGCTCGAACTGAGGGTTCCGTCGCTCAGCTTGATCGCCTGGCTGCGGCCGGCTTTCATCGATATCGGTAGCATCGAGCTGCCGTTTCGAAGTATCCAGTGGCCAGCGCGAACTGCGCTCAAGTTGCAGTGCTGTAACAGGCCGCCGCGCCAGTTCAGATCCACGCGCAATCCGCCACGTGCTCGCAAACCCGTGACGGAACCCTGAGGCCACGCCTTGGGCAGAGCGGGCAGCAGCCAGACTTCATCTTCGCCCTTCGGTGACTTGAGACTTTGTAACAGCATCTCGGTCATGCCGCTGGTGCCGCCGAAGTTGCCGTCGATCTGGAAGGGAGGATGCGCGTCGAACAGATTTGGATACGTGCGCTGCGGTCCGAGTAACAGCTTGAGCACCTGATACGCGTGCTCGCCATCGCGCAGCCGTGCCCAGAGATTCAGTCGCCAGCCGATGCCCCAGCCGGTGGCGTTGTCGCCGCGAATCTCCAGCGATTTGCGCACGGCCTGAGCGAGCTTCGGCGTGTAGTCGACGCTGATCTGACCGGACGGCTGCAATCCATACAGATGTGACACGTGACGGTGATGAATGTCGGGCACCTGCGCATCCCAATCCTCCAGCCATTCCTGCAGCTGGCCCTGTGAGCCGATCCGTTCGGGCGGCAGGCGTTTGCGGGTGGCTTCGAGCGCTGCGATGAATTCCCGGTCACGATCGAGAATCCCCGCGGCCTTCGCGGTATTCGTAAACAGATCCCGGAGGATCTGATTGTCCATGGTCGGGCCGGCGGCGATGGACAGCCCGGGCCGATGATCGTTCTCCGGCGACATGGAAGGATTGGTCACCAGCCACTTGCCGTTGGGATGTTCGACCAGGGTATCGAGGAAGAACTCGGATGCGGCTTTCAGTATCGGATACACCGATTCGAGATAGCGGACATCGCGGCCGTAGTCGTAGCGATCCCACAGATGCAGGCACAGCCACGCGCCGCCCATCGGCCACATGCCGTACTTCGCGCCGTCGATGGGACCGGTCGCGCGCCACAGGTCGGTGTTGTGATGAGTGACCCAGCCGCGCGCGCCGTACATGGTCTTCGCCATCTTTGCACCGGTGATCGACAGGTCCTGCAACATCGCAATCAGCGGCTCGACGCATTCGCCGAGATCGGTGGCCTCGGCCGGCCAGTAGTTCATCTCGGTGTTGATGTTGATGGTGTACTTGCTGCCCCAGGGCGGGTTCGACATGTCGTTCCAGATGCCCTGCAGATTCGCGGGCTGCGAGCCCGGTCGCGAGCTCGCGATCAACAGGTAACGGCCATACTGATAGTAGAGCGCGGCGAGTGCCGGATCGTCACCGGTCATCGACGTTCGCACTCGCTCGTCCGTGGGGCGATCGGCGGCGGCGGTCTGGCCGAGGTCGAGCTGGACGCGACGGAACAGGCGTCGATGATCGGTCTGATGCCGGCTGAGCAGCTCATCGAAGGAGCGGGCGGCGGCACGATCGAGCGATGCCACGTTGAGCGCGGCGGGATCGCCATCGACATGCCGGTAGTCGCGATAACTGGTGGCCATCGCGATGAGCAGGATCACGCTGTCGGCGCCTCGAATGCTGAGGCTCGATGCGCTCGATTGTTTCTTGCCACCGCTAACAATCAGACGCGCGCGTGCTTCGTAGGTCAACGCACCCGCGACTCCCAATTGCGCGGAGTTGCGTCCTTGCATGATCAGGTCGCCATCGGGGAGCGCGCGTAACACGAGGCCAGCGGGGGCGGGCACACTGTCGTCGAAGCTGACGGATCCCGGGCCTTCAGTTTGTATCCTGCGTTCTTTCAATTTGTCGCCGGGCGGATCGGCGGGGCGCGAGGGCACGGGCCATCGAAAAGTCACATCGACATCGACGTTGCGGGGCCGGTCGGCGCTGAGGCGTAATACGAGCACGTTGTCCGGTGCGCTCGCGAACACCTCGCGGACATGCTGCACGCCATTGCTCGTGAAGCGAGTGGTGGCGAGCGCGCCATCGAGATCGAGGTCGCGTCGATAGTCGGTGGCCGCGTCGATGCCGGGAAAGGTGAGCCGCAGGTCGCCGACGCTCTGATACGACATCTGGCGTTCGGGCCTGGCCATGACTTTGGCATCCACGAGCTCGGTGGCCTTCGCGTACTCGCCGGCGAAGACGAGCTTGCGAACTTCGGGCAACGCCTCGCGCGCTTCGGGATTCGCCGGATCGTAGGGGCCGCCGCCCCAGAGCGTGTCCTCATTCAGTTGCAATCGTTCCTGGCCGGTGCCGCCGAAGATCATCGCGCCGATGCGTCCGTTGCCGATGGGCAAAGCTTCCACCCATTGCTGCGCGGTGCGGTTGTACCAGAGGACGTTGGATGATTGAGCAGGCGTGCCTGCCGAGCGGGCGAGTCGCGAATTCAGCAGCGTCGTTGCTGCTGCCGCCTGGAGTACCGTGCGTCGGCTGAGTCTCATGCGCAAACGTCCCTATCGGAGCGGGCCGCGCCTAGCAGATCACAGGCGGTTCAGATGCGCAAATTATTTTACAAATGAAATTCAGGCCAGGGCGCGCCGGAGCGCGGCATAGACCTTGTCGCCTTCCATTTGGGTGACGTTGAATCTCACGAAGCCGGTGGCGGCCCCACTGACACTGAAGGCGTTGCCCGGCGCCAGGATCACGTTCTGCGCCAGCGCGCGACGGGCAACGTCGGCCGCATCGGCGCCGCCGGGAAGCGCGCACCAAAGAAACATTCCGCCACCGGGTTCGGTCCAGGGCACGATGCCGAGCCTGGCGAGTCTGGCGGTCACGAGCTGTCGTTGTTGCGCGAGGCGGGTGCGGATGCGTTCGACGTGACGTCGATACGAGCCGTCGATCAGCATCGACTCCACCAGCTCGGCGTTGAGCGGACTCGAGGCCATGCCGGTGACCATGCGCAGATCCGCAAGCCCGCGTATCCAGTCGGAGCGGCAAGCGATATAGCCGAGGCGCACGGAGGCGGACAGCGTTTTCGAAAAACTGCTGACGCGTACCACGCGATCCAGGCCGTCGAAGGCCGCGAGCCGCGGTGAGGGTTGCTCCTCGAAGTCACCGAAGATGTCGTCTTCGACGATCACGAGCCCGTGGGGTTCGGAGAGTTTCAACAAGCGATGCGCGAGGGGTGCGGTCAAGCTCGCACCGGTCGGATTCTGCAGGCCGGAGTTGGTGATGTAGATGCGCGGTCGATGCGCTTCCAACAAGGAAGCAAACACGGACAGATCGGGGCCGCCCGGCGTGACTGGCACGCCAATGACATTCGCGCGGTGAGCCCGCAGCAGCGCCTTGAAGTTGAAGTAACAGGGATCGTCGACCAGTACGGTATCGCCAGGTTCCAACAGAAATCGACACACCAGGTCGATGGCATGCGTGCACGAGTCGGTGATCATCACCTGATCGGGCACGGCGTCGACGCCTTGATCCAGCAGGCGCCGGGTGATCAGTCCCCGCAGCGAGTCGGCCCCGAGTGCCGGGCCATATTCGAAGAGCGTGGCGCCGGAGCCGTCGCGAGCAGCGGAGCGCAGCGCCTTGCGCATCATCTCGTGTGGCATCCAGCTGTCGGGCAACCAGCCGCATCCGGGCCGCAGGCTTTCTTCGCCCGGACGCAGCGACTGGCGCATGACCCACAGCGGATCGACGGTCGGATCGGTGTCCGTGCTCAGCTCGGCCAGATTCAGTGGCGCGAGCGGCGCGGCCACATAGAAGCCTGAGCCGAGCCGGGGTTGCACGATGCCTTCGGCCACCAGGCGGCCGTAAGCCTCGACCACGGTGGACTTCGAAACTCCCATGGAATCCGCCATGGCGCGCACCGAAGGGATGCGGGCGCCGGGCGTGTATTGGCGTCGATCGATGCGCGTCTGGATCAGGCGCATCACTTGCCCGACGAGGGTGGGCTCCAACTGTTCGGCTGCTTCTACCATGACAGTTCACTTATATCGTACTGGACTGTCCTTGGCCATTGTCCGGCGATCTGGCCAAGATCCGGTCCATGAAAAATCGCGATCATGGGCTGACATTGGGGCTGATTGGCGTGGTGATCTTCAGCGGCTCGCTGCCGGCGACGCGCGCGGCGGTCACGGGGTTCGAGCCGGTGTTTCTGACTGCCGCACGGGCACTGCTCGCGACGCTCGGCGCCATCGCCGCGCTGGTCTTGTTCGCGGACAACCGGCCGCGTCGAAGTGAATTGCCGTCGCTGCTCGTCGTCGCGGCGTCGGTTGTGGTCGGCTACCCACTGCTGAGCGGGATCGCGATGACCGAGATCAGTTCGGCGCGCGGCTTGCTGTTCACCGGACTCCTGCCTCTGTCCACGGCGACCTGGGCCATGGTGCGTGGAGGCGAGCGGCCGCATCCTGCGTTCTGGCTGTTCGCCCTCGCGGGTTCGGGGTTGCTCGCGACCTACGCGTTGATGAACGGTGGCGGCGAAGGCGTCTTCACGGCGGACAGTTTGATGCTGGTGGCAATCGTCGTTTGCGGACTCGGTTATGCGGAAGGTGCGGTGCTCTCGCGACGGCTCGGTGGCTGGCAAGTGATCTGCTGGGCGCTCGTCATCGCCGCGCCGGCAATGCTCGCGGTTGCTGCCTTCACGTGGCCGGCGGGATGGCCGAGCGTCGATTCCAGCGCATGGCTCGGGCTCGCATACATCGCGGTGTTTTCGATGCTGATCGGATTCTTCTTCTGGTATCGCGCGCTGGCCGTCGGCGGCTCGTCGCGGGTCGGACAGCTTCAGTTGTTACAGCCGCTGATTGGAATGGGGTTGTCAGCTGCGCTGTTACAGGAGCGGGTGGCGTGGTCGTTGGTTGCTACAGCTATCGGCGTGCTTGGCTGCGTGGTCGGCGCACGTCGCGCGGCGTGACGGATCAGCTCGGCAATTGCGTGATGGATGCAACTTCGGTCGGTGTCGGCGTGTCTCGGGCGGGAATCCAGCGCGCCAGCGCTGCGCGTAACGTTGCACGGCTGAATGGCTTGCCGAGATAGTCATCCATGCCGGCGACCAGGCAGGCTTCGCGAGCGGCGCTGGTGGTATCCGCAGTGAGTGCGATCACCGGAATGTGCGGGCCGTCGCCCTCGCGTCGACGTAACTCCCTGGTTGCCGCGTAGCCGTCCATGACGGGCATGCGGCAATCCATCAGCACCACGTCGTAGCGCGTGCGCGCGAGCATGTCGAGTGCGTGACTGCCATCGTGCGCGGTATCGACCTCCAGGCCCAGCGCCTTGAGCATGCCTTCCGCGACATCTCTATTGAGAGATTGATCCTCGACGACGAGCACGCGCGCACCATCCGCCAACACCAGCGGAGGCACCGGCTGTGGTGCAGTCGAAGAAGTATCAGGCGTCGTGTCACCCGTGAGAGTTCGATGTAGCTGTGAAAGGCGCACGGGCTTGGTGATCTCGGCATCGAAGCACTGCAGGTCCGCGCCCTCGGAGTGCGCGAGATTGACGAAGCTGGCGAGACGAATGACGCGAGGTCGAACCGCGCGCTCCGAGACGACCGACTGCAGCTCGCTTGCGACCGCGCAATCGAGCAGGGAATGATCGATGATCACGGCGTTGTAGGGCGTGGCGCGCAGTTCGCGTAACACTTCGGGCATGCTGCCCACGTCCACCGGATGCGCGCCCCACTGGTCGAGTGCATGCATGATGAGGCGACAAACCACCGCGTTGTCGTCCGCGACCAGGATGCGCAGGCCGAGTAGATCCGTGGGCTGAGGACGCTGTTGAGCGTTGGGGTCCGCGAGTTGCAGTGTGAGCTCGACACTGAATGTCGAGCCAACGCCCGGTGAGCTCGTCACCGAGAGCTGTCCACCCATCAGTTCCACGAGCTGTCGTGCGATGGCGAGGCCGAGGCCCGTGCCACCGTAGCGCCGCGTGGTCGAGGCATCCTCCTGCACGAACTCTTCGAAGATGCGCGACTGATTCACGGGCTCGATGCCGATGCCGGTGTCGCTGACTTCGAGCTTCACGCGCAGCTGACTTCCTTCGATCTCCGGCGGGGTCACGCGCAAGATCACTTCGCCATGCTCGGTGAACTTCACGGCGTTGCCGCCGAGGTTGACCAGCACCTGGCGAAGCCGTACGACGTCCGCGCGCACTCGCGGCACGGGGCGAGCAGGGGAGTCGCAGAGCAGTTCGATGTTCTTTCCCGACGCGCGGGCCGCGAGCATTTCCGCCGTTTGCTCCACCAGCTCGACGAGATCGCATTCGACCGGTGCGAGCTGCAGCCGTCCGGCTTCGAGCTTCGAGAAGTCGAGTACATCGTCGACGATCGCGAGCAGGGAATCGGCGGAGCGGTGAATGCCTTCGCCAAAGCGTCGCTGGACCGGGTCGAGATGCGTGTCGAGCAGCAACTCGCTCATGCCGAGCACGCCATTCATCGGTGTGCGCAGCTCGTGATTCATGCGCGCAACGAAGTCGCTCTTCGCGCGACTCATCTCCTGGAGCTGATGATTGCGCTCTTCCAGCTCGTGCGTCCGGACGCGCACCATCTGCTCCAGCTCGCGGTTGTGGTCGAGCTCACGTTGGCGCTTTTTCCGTTGCAGGCGCCAGAGCAGGCCCAGGATCAGCAGCACCGTCGCTACATACATCATGCGCGCGGTCAGCGTATTCCACGGCGCGGCGGCGACATGCACCGGAATCGTCAGATCCTCTCGACTCCAGACGCCGTTGGCATTGGTCGCGCGCACCCGGAACACGTACTCGCCCGCGTCGAGGTTGGTGTAAGTCGCCCGATGCATCCCACCGGCTTGCACCCAATCCGGATCGAAGCCTTCGAGTCGATACAGGTAACGATTGTTGGTGGGAGAAATGAAATCCAATGCCGCGAAATCGAACGTCACCAGCCGGTCATCGTGCTCCAGCGTGAGCGGCCGGTCCGAGGCCGGCAGCTTCGCAAACGGCAGCTGTTCATTGAGAACCGTGACTGACGTGAGTGCGAGGCGCGGTGGCGGCGCGCTTGGAGATGAGATGTCGGGCTGGAATGCGTTGAAGCCGCCGTTGCCGCCGAAGTACAGCGTGCCGTCGCGACCGCGGTGGTGCGCGTTGAAGTTGAATTCGTCGGCCTGCAAACCGTGGGGTTCGCGGAGCAGACGGCTCTCACCGGTGTTCGGATCCAGGCGCACGAGCCCGTTGTTCGTGCTGAGCCACAGGCCGCCCTGCTGGTCGGACTCGATGCCGTACACGACCTGGCTCGGCATGCCTCCAAGTCGCGCGTCGCTCTGGAAATGAATCGCGTCGGGTTGCTCGGAGCTGCCCACGACCCGATCGAGGCCGCCGCCCGCGGTGCCGACCCACACGTTGCCGTTGGGATCCACGTGCAAGGCATAGATTGTGTCGTCGCTCAGGCTGCTGGGGTCGCGGTCGTTGCGGCGGAACGCGTGGAAGCGGCCGGTGCCACGCTCCAGCAAGTTCAGACCGCCGCCGATGGTGCCGATCCACAGATTGCCCAGCCGGTCTTCGGCGATGGCGCTGGCACGCGGGCTGCTGAGCGCGTTCTCATCGATGCTGTGAGGATAGCGAATGAGCTTGCTCGTCGCGCGATCGACGCGCGCGAGGCCGCCGCCGAACGTTCCGATCCAGACATCGCCGCCGCGGTCTTCATAGAGGCTCATGACGCCGTCCGCGGGCAATGAGGTCGGATCGTTGGCGTCGTTACGATAGGAGCGAAGCGTACCTCGCTGCGGATCCAGCCGCGCGAGGCCGCCGCTCATCGTGCCGATCCACAGCGCGCCGTCACGGTCGTAGAGCAGCGCCATCACGCTGTTGTCGGTGAGTCGCAACGGGCCGTCGGAGTCGCGCGTGAAGTGACGCTCACTGCGATCGCGGGTGTTGATCTCGACCAGTCCGTCGCGCGTTCCAACCCAGATGGTGTCCTCGCCGTCATCGGCGAAGGTATTCACGGCGGTGTTGTCGAACAGATTGCTGCGGTAGTGGCCGAGGGCCCAGCTCTGCGGACTCCAGTGACTGGCGCCGCCCGCGCGCGTGCCGACCCAGATCACGCCACTGCGGTCCTGATACAACGACATCACGTCGTCATCGCGCAGGCTGTGAGGATTGTTCGCCTCGCTGCTGTAGCGTACGAAGCTCTCGGAAGCGCGGTTGAACAGGTTGAGACCGTCGGAGGTCGCAATCCACAGCCGGCGCGCATCGTCTTCCATGACCGCGCGCACACGATCATTGCTCAGGGAGCGCGGGTTGGCTGCGTCGTGGCGGAACGAGGTGACTTTCCTGGTTCGAGGGTCGAGGCGATACAAGCCGTTGTCGAACGTTCCGATCCACATCGCGCCCGCGTGGTCTTCGAGAATCGCACGCACCCGCGCGCCATCGAGTGCGCCGGCCTCGGCGATGTCGTTGTTGAAGTCATCGCTGCTCGGCTCGTAACGGCCCAGGCCTTTGTCAGTGCCGACCCAAAGCTGGCCCGCGCGATCCGAGTAGAGCGCGAACACCGCGTCGGCCGAAAGCGAGCGCGGATTGCCTTCTATATGGTGGAAGTGGCGCGCACGACCCGTCTGCGGGTCGAGGACGTCGAGACCGTGCCGCTCGGTCGCGGCCCACACCTGACCCTTCGCATCGATGTGCAGTGTGCGAATTGCATCGCTCGCCAGCGAGTAGGGATCGGCGGGATCGTGTCGGAACTGCTGGAAGTGATCGTTGCGCCGGTCCCAGCGCGCGACACCGCCGCCGATGGTCGCGAGCCACAGATCACCGCGCGCGTCTTCGGCGACCTTCCATACGTAGTCGCTCGCGAGACCGTTCTTGTTACCACGCTCGCGCCGATACTCGCGAATCGAGTAACCGTCGTAACGATCCAGGCCGCTCTCGGTGGCCAGCCAGAGAAAGCCCTGCGAGTCCTGCAGGATGCTCATCACCGTGCTTTGCGACAGGCCGTCGCGCATGGTGAGATGCTCGAAGTACATCGGACGCACTTCGGGCACGGGTGTTGCTGCCTGCGCGGTCGATACCGCGCAGGCGAGCAAAGCAAGCCACTTCAGACGCACGGGGCTTCTGCTGATTATTCCTGGGGCGCCGGCTCGATGCCGGAGCTGCTCGGCGCGGAGGTGTTGCTCCAGGTATAGCCGTTACTCCACGTGTAGCCGTTGCTCCAGGTGTAACCGTTGCTCCAGGTGAAGCCATTGCTCCAGGTGTAACCGCCGCTCCAGGTCACGCCGTCGTCGGTCGGCGGGCTGCCATCCCACAACAGGCCATCCAGTGTCTGAGCGAGGCCGACCAGCAGCTGGCCGAGCAGCGGCAAGCTGCCAAGCGGGCTCAACAGCGTGGTCAGCAGCCCCATCGGCTCCTCGACTTCCATGATGTAGAAGTTGCCGTTGGCATCCTGATTCGCGCGGCCACCGTAGTGCTGAATGCCGGCGAGATCCGCCGCGACATTCAGTCCTTGGTTGGCGCAGTTGGACGCCGTGCTGTAGAGCGCATCCTGCGCGTTCACGAGGCCCGCGCCTTGCTGGAACACGGAGTAGGCGAGGTGGCCATCGGAGCGGACCGCCGGGCGCGCTCCGTCCATGAGGCGGCATTTCACGTTGTTAGGTGACAGCAGCGGATTCGCTTCGAGCATCAGCGCGACCACGCCACTGGTGACCGCCGCGGCCTGCGACGTACCCGACATGGTCATATCCGGGTAACGAAGATCCAGCCACTGCGGGAACTGCTGCGCGAGGACGCCGTCGTTCGGTGCGTACGCGCGGATGTGACCGCCCATGGCCACGACCTCGGGTTTCACGAAGCCTTCGTACGTTGGCCCCGCGGAAGAGAAGGTCGCGAGCTTGTATTTGTCGGGCTCGTACGGGTGATAGGCGTCGGTGACCGCGCCGACGGAAATCACATACGGATTGTTGGCGGGCACGCCGATGGTCATCGGTGCCGGGCCCGCATTGCCCGCGGCCACGACCACGACGATGCCGGAGCCCCACGCGGCCATCACGGCCTGATTGAGCGGATCGTCCCAATAATGAGATTGCACCGGCGCGCTCAACGACAGGTTGATCACGCGAATGCCATACGCGAGCCGCTGGTTCACGGCCCACTGGATGCCGGCGATGACGTCGAAGTACCGGCCCATGCCGTTGCTGTCGAGGACGCGCACCGAGACCAGATTCACGCCGGGGGCGACGCCTTGATACTGACCCGTCGAGGCGATGCCGCTGCTCGCGATGATGGAGGAGATGTGGGTGCCGTGGCCGTTGAGATCGTCGATGTCGCGACTGTACTTGTTCAGCGACAGCAGCGGATAAGCGCTGGGGTTCTGGCGCGCGAGAATCACGTCGTACTGCGCGAGCACGCGCGGATTGCGCCCCGACGAAGACTGTTGCAGCGGACCTTTCTCTTGCCACACGCCCGTGTCGAGCACGGCGACCGTGACGCCTCGTCCCGTGATTCCTCCCGTGTGCAGCGGGCTCGCGCCGACCTGAGTTGGATAATAGGTTTCGGGCAGGGCAGGCGTCGCGCTCGAGGAGACGGCTGCGTCGTCATACACGCGCAAACCGGCGACAGGCTCGCTCCACAATGCGGCGAGCTCGCGCTCGTCGAGTTCGGCGCCCACCGCGCGGATGATCGTGAGATCTCCGGTGATGACGCCACCGGCGCGCGTCACCGCGCCGCGAGCCAGCTCAGCGGTCGATGCCTGCACGATGTAGCGCTGGCGAACACCCACTGGCGCCTGCTGTTCCTTGGGAGCGGTCGCTACGCGCACCGGCGGCGCGGTTTGTGGCGCGGGCTCGGGTGTCCGAGGAGCGGCGGGAGCCGGCGTTACCGATGTTTCTTCACGCGGTGCCAATACAAACAATGTGAGCGCTACACCGAGCGCACCAGCTCCCAAGAGCCAGCGCTTGCGCCGATCGATCTTCCCCATCGCGTCCTCCGTTTCTATGTCGGTCGTGAGTTTTTCGCGCCGGCGATGTTTCTACCGAACACAGGTCACTACAACAAGCGAGACTTACATCAATCTGACGCATACGTCGCAGTCGCTACGTACGCGGGGCAACCGCCGCGGCGAGCTCTTTTGCGACTTGTTCCAAATAATGTTCGAGTGCAGCGCGACACTCGGACGCGAGCATGACGAAGTCGCGACGCGCGTCCATGGGATCGGGATTGCGCAGAATATGTCCGGCCTTGACCAGCTCTCGGATGCGACGAAGTGCTGTCGTCGGAGAGATATGCGGTACGGAGATGCTCAGTGCGGAGACGGAAATTCGTTGCGCGGTTTTGTCCGCGCGCAGTAGCTCGAGCAGTAGATCCCACGCGACATCATCCAATTCACCGAGGGGCTCCAGCGCCTGGCGAGGACGACGCAGGCGGTCTAGACCGACGGTGGTGAGATTGCATCGGTTTGCTTCAGCCGATTGCGCGGCGGACTCGGTCTGCGGATGTTTCCACACGCTGAGTGCCGCGGCGAGCGCTTCGGCTTGTTGTGCCAGCATCGCGGCCTGATCGGTCAACTTCATGGCCTCGCGGTTCTGGTCCATGCGCTCGACCGCGCTTCGTACCGCGTTCAGCAGTTCCTGCGGGCGAACGGGTTTGACCAGGAAGTCCACCGCGCCGAGACGCAGCGCCTGAACGGCGAAGTCCACTTCGGGGTACGCGGTGAGAAAGATGAAGCGGGGCACGGAGGCGGCACCGTTGAGCGAGCCGAGGCTCTTGAGCAGGCTGATGCCGTCCATGCCCGGCATGTGGATATCACTGATTGCGACCAGCACATCAGGTGTAGCTCGCAGGACCGCGAGCGCTTCCTCGCCGCTCAAAGCCGTGCGAACGTCGTAGCCTTCGGTCTGCAGTACCGAGCGGACCCACAGCACCATCGAGGAATCGTTGTCGATGACCAGGACGCGGCTGTTCGCCGCTTCTTCGTTAGTACGCATGCCAGGCTGCGATTTCATCCGTGGACTCGTAACGTACCGGCCCCACAGGTGGACCGTGTGCAATGTACCCTATACTGACCCGAGACTGTCACCACTTAGCACATGTCACATTCTGCAGACGCCCGGCCAGGTAGCGCTCTCTCGACCGATGTTCTCGACTCCGCCGTGTTCGAGGATCTGCTCCAAAGCCTCGCCGCGCCAGCCGCGGTTGCCGCGATCTATTGCAAATTCCTCGGCAATGCTGCCACTTTCATTCGTGAGCTGGCCAGTCAGGATGTCTCCGCGAGGGTCGAGACGATGCACACGTTGAAAGGTAGCGCCGCGATGCTCGGCGCGAACCGCATCTCGACGATCGCTGCTCAACTCCAGAAAGATTTACATGGTTCCATCGTTCAGGTCGATAGCGTCGTGCGCGAGCTCGAAGGGGAGCTCGCGAAGTTTCGCGAGGCGGCGGCGGAACGATTGCTCGCGGCGGGCGCCACACTCGATCTCTGAGTCTGGGTCAATTTGACGCAGGTTGCGGCCCGCGCCGAGCGTCAAAATTCCGTCGGTCCGATCCGAGTGGCCACGGCTTCCACGAGCGTGTCATGAAAGGTGCCCTTGATGACGTAATAGGTGGCGCCGGCATCGAAGCCGCGCCAGCGTTGCTGGACGTTGTCTTTATCGCAGGCGATCAGCACCGGCAGCTTCTTGAAGCGAGGATCCTTGCGGATCCGGCGGGTCAGCTGGATGCCGTCCAACAGCGGCATGTCGATGTCCGTCAGAACGAGATCGATGTTTCCGCTCAGGACCGCGTACCAGGCTTCGAGGCCGTCGGCCGCGGTCACGACGTCGTAGCCGCGAAAGCGGAGTAGCTTCCGCTCGAGCTCGCGGACCTCCATGCTGTCATCGACGACCAGAATGACCGGCTTGTGCTTGCTGGGCTGGGTCTCGGTCCGCTCGGCGACTGCCGTCAAGTGTGGCAGGGGCGCGATCGGTGTGGTTCGCGGCAGCTTGGCCATCGAGTCGAGCAGGTCGACGGCCTGTAGCATCATGCCGATGAGCTGCTGTTGAAGCTCGATGTCGCCGCGCCGGACCGCGGCCAGGCACTCTTCCATCGAGCGCGCCAGTTCGGCGCCGGCTTCGAGCCCGACCATGTGCGCTGTCGCCTCGAAGGAGCGCGCCGCCGAGGCGCAGGCGTTGAGTTGATCGGGCGAGAGCGGATCGCGCGCCAGCGCGATCACGCAGTTGGTGAGCAGTTGGGCTTGGGTCTGCGCCTGTACACGAAGCAGTTCGAGCATCACCATGGCTCTGTTTCTTTGGCAGCTTTCCAGCTTGGTGAGCTGGATTCTGCTCGGCCACGGTCGAGGGCAACGTTTTGTCTGCGTCAGTTTGGCGCTGACTCCGAATTCAGTTAAGCCGGCCGGCGCACCGCGCGGACCTTGCCGCTGTTGCCGCCGCCACAGAAGAACTGATCCTTGCCATTGGATTCCAGACCGGAGACGCCGACGCCCGCCGGCATCTCGACGCTTTCCAGCACCTCCCCGGTGGCCGGATCGAGATGACGCAGTTCGCTCTGGTCGCCCTCCCAGGTCGCATGCCACAGCTCGCCTTCCAGCCAGGTGACGCCGGTGACAAAGCGATTCGACTCGATGGTGCGCAGGACGGCGCCATTCTCGGGATCGACTTGATAGATCTTCCGTTCCCGATAATGACCGACCCACAGCGTGCCCTCGGCCCAGGTGAGTCCCGAGTCGCCGCCGTTGCCCGGTGCAGGGATGGTCGCGAGCACCTGACCGGTCTTTACATCGATTTTCTGAATGCGATTTTCGGCGATCTGAAACAGATGTTGGCCGTCGAACGCGGTACCGGCGTGGGCCGCAACGTCGAGCGAGCGCACGGTCTTGCCGCTCGCCGGATCCAGTGCGTTCAATTTGTCGCCGGAGGCAAACCAGACCTGCGCGCCGTCATAGGTGACTCCATGCACGCCGTCGACACCCGGGAAGGGACCATATTCACGAACGATGTTGGCTTTGGTGCGTTTCATGGGGCCATCCTAGTCGCCCGGCAGCGGAGCAGGGAGTAACAAGGTCGTCGCGAATCCTGGGACCGGCGGCGTCATCCAGCGGCGGGCGCGGCCTCGGCCGAACGACTGCACCTTGCCACCCTCGGCCAGCGAGTCGAGCGCGCGTTGAACGGTGCGTTGACTCGTGCCGAGCCCGAGCGCCAGTGCCGAGCTGGACCACGACTCACCGTCCGCGAGCAGGGCCAGCACCGACGCATATTCCTCTTCGACGGGCCGTGCGAGCACGACGACGTCGCGTGCGGGCTTGGGCTCCAGCGAGAAGCCACGTTCCGTCGCGCTCACATTCGCGACGGTTCGCAGCTTGGAGCGAAGTCGCCCCATCTCGACGCGCAACCGCGCTCGATGCGACTCATCGGCGACCTTGGCTCGGAACGCTCGCGTGATGAGCGTGCCTCTCGGCACATCTTCAGGCCACGCTTCCGCCAGCGCTCGTACCAACATGAACAGCACCGGGCGTGTCGCGAGCGAGGTCGTCGACTTCCCGCTGCGAACGACGTGCCGGCACGCGTCGACCACGAGCGCGTTGGATGCCAGCACAGTTTCGACTTCATCGAGCAGCAGCGGTCGCACTTCGCCGCGTGCGATCAATCGGGCTGCCGGCGTGTTCAATACTCGTGAGGCGTTCTCGACCTCCGAGTAGAGCGCCGGTATCCGCGCTTCTCGAGCGGCGCGGCCGGCGCGAGTCAGCGCGGCGCGGGCTGTTGTGGAATCGACGCGTCTCATCGCGATGCCGGCAACGATGAGCTCGTGAGCTGCCCGCAACGCAGGCGGCATGGACCCGAAGTTCAGATGAGCGAGCAGGTCTTCGGCCGCATCGACGCGCCCGATCAACAGCAGGCGGCGGATTTCCAGATAGCGGGCGAGGGCGGCGTTGGTCGCATCGCCGTGTTCTTCGAGCGTCACGCGGGCGGCATCGAGTGCCTTCTGGGGCCAGTGCAGGTCGCGCGAGGCGAGCGCGATCTCGGCTTCGGCGACGGCGCATCGGGCCCGGGCCATCGTCTCTTTCGGGCCGAACGACCGCGACGCGCTGCGGATCAGCGCCTTGGCTTTCACAAAATCGCCGAGCTGTGCCATGGCAATGCCTCGCAGGGCCAGGGCAGGCGCATCGTCGCGCAGGGCCACGCGTTTCAATGCACCGAGTGGATCGCCCGCCGCGAGCGCCCGCGCGGCGGCGGTGATCATCGAATCCATCGGACTGCCGTCAAAGTTGTCACTCCCACCGCTGGCGTCCGGGTGCTTGCCCCGTTCAGCAGTGAAGGATACCAATGGAGCAACGGCTCTTGGCGACACATGCGACCGGTACGCGACAGCAATGGCTGACATCGCGGCTGAATCTGCTCATGGGGGCAGGCTCTGCAATCGATGCGTCGATGCCCTGTCGGTCTGGCGCGTTCTGGTTCGTCCTTGAGATAACTTTCCAGGAGAGACGCCATGAAACTGTACGAGCTCGCCCCGACCCGTTCGATTCGTGCCCGCTGGACATTGCAGGAGCTGGGCATCCCGTTCGAGTCCGTGGTCGTCAAACTCAACGAAGGCGCCGGTCAGACGCCGGAATATCTGGCGATCAATCCGGCCGGCAAGGTGCCGGCGCTGGTCGACGGCGATTTCGTGTTGACCGAGTCGGTCGCCATCGCGGTCTACCTGGCCGAGAAATATCCGCAGAAGGGCTTGTTGCCGACCGACCTGAAGCTGCGCTCGCAGCTCAATCGCTGGATGCTGTTCGTCGTCACCGAGCTCGAGCAGCCATTGTGGCGAATCGCGAAGAACTCCTTCCTGTATCCGCAAGAGAAGCGCCAGGCCTCGGACATCGAGCTCGCCAAAGAGGATTTTCGGACCATGGCGCGAGTGCTGGAGAAGCACATGCAGGGCCGCGAATATCTGGTCGGCGATCGCGTCAGCGTCGGCGATTTCGTGACCGCGTACACGCTCGATTGGGGCAACGAAATCGGCCTGCTCGATGAGAGTCCGACGCTGCTCGCCTATATGAAGCGGATGTACGAGCGTCCCAAAGCGGCGATGCGCATCAAGGACGCAATGGCGAGCCTCGCGGCGGCCTAGAGGGCGCTGACACCGCCGTCCACCGAGCGGCCGGTGATGGCGACGGTGGCGCCGTCGCTCAGGAACTGGCGCGCGGCTTCCAGTCGAAGATCGATCAGAACGTTCTGCGGACTTGCAGCTGTACGAAGCGGAGCGCGTCGATGTGACGATCCTCGTGATAAAGAATCTCGCCGCTGGCGCGCGTGCCGTCATACACCGTGCGCCACCGGCTCTTCGGGCGTCCGGTGAAGTTGTTGAACATCAGGCGGACCACGGTGTCGGCCTTCGGCGTCCAGTCCCAATACAGTCGCAGGAAATGATCCCAATGATCGGTGCGGACCTCGCCGGTCCTGAAATGAGTTTCGCGCTTGCTATAGGAGTTCTCGAGCGACAGCGTCGAGCCGAACGACGGGAACTCCTTGGTGATCAGCACGTCGCCGCCGACCGGCGCGTGCTTGGTGATGCGTCGGGATTCATGAGTGACCGGATCGTCGACCTTGGACCAGTTCCAGTCGCCGTTGAAACGCAGCAGCGTGCCGGACAGACCGATCCGCTCCAGCGGCAGTGACAATCCGAACGCGATCTTCTCGCGCGTGCCGCTGCCGAGATTGCCGGGCGCATCGAACTGGCCGACCGGCACCAGATCGACCACGTTGCTGACTCGCGAGTACATATAACTCAGCACGATGGCGCCGCTGCCCCAGAAGCGATTCTCGATGCCGCCTTCGAACTCCCACGCGTTCTCGGGGCGCAGCTCGGCATTGCCGCCGTTGATGGTGCCGGCGTCGAGCGATGCCTGGGAGGCGAAGTCGCGGAATTCGAGCTGGCTGACGGTGCGTTCGATACGGCCACGCAATTGAATGTCCGGGTTCAGATCGAAGCGGACCGTCATGCGCGGCTTCGGGTAGCTCAACGTGCGCCTGGCCTGATGATCGCCGGACTGGCTGATCGTCGATCTTTCGTAGCGCATGCCGATGTCGCTCGCGAGCCGCGGCGTGACCTTCCAGCGCACATCGACGTACGCCTCGCCACGACGCTCTTCGATCTTCACGTTGTCGGCGGGCAGTTCCACCGCCGTGCCATTGCGCGTGAGGCTCGCGTCGACCTCCAGAAAGTTATACGCGCCCTCCAGACCGCTCTCGATGGTCACGGCGGGAGAGGCGCGATAGGTCGCCGAGCTGCGCAGGATGGATTCACCACGGAATGCCTCGTCCTCGGAGCGTTGCAGATTGACTGCATCGATCGAGTCGGCCGTGATGACCTTCTTTTCCAATGTCTGCAGCAACAGCATGCGGCCGGTGAGCGCGTCACTGAGCGAATGTTCGTAGTCGACGCCGGCTTCGCCTTGATCGAGGTTGATGTTGGTGACGACGCGCGAATCGAACGTCTGCGGCACACCGGTGCGCGGCGTGAGAATGTCGAACTGCTCGTTGTCCTGACTGGTGCCGCCCACGTTGATCCGCAGCAGCCCGGCCTGGCCCTGATATTCGGCCGAGCCGCTGGCCTGCAACTGACGTTGACGCCAGTCGGTCTCGAAGTCGCTCGCGAGAATGACGTCGCGAGCGGCATTGCGACGGATCAGCTCGCCGGTGCCCGAGTCGCCGTACTTCTGCTCGTCACGAAGATTCAGCGTGCCGTTGAGCGAGAGCCGATCGATGTTGCTGGCCGACTCCAGTCGCAAGCCGACGCCCGGGTCGTGATCGCCCGCGAACAAGCCCGTGATTTCAGCCGCGTGCGTGCTCATGTCGCCACTGGAGCGGACCACGTTCGCGACTACCGATTGACCTTGCATGTTGATGCCCGGCGCGCCTCCTCGGATCACTTCGATGGCGGCGACGCCGGATACCGGAATACGTCGAAGCACATCTTCGAGCAACACTGCCTTCGAGGTCGGGCGCTGACCGTCGATCAGCACGTTGCCCAGCGCGCCCGCGAAACCACGCACGGTCGTGTCGCCCGGCTCGAACGCGAAGCCCGGCAGACGCTTCACCATGTCCAGCGCCGTGGTCGGCTGGAACTCAGTGAAGAACGTTGCTTCGTAGCGAATGACGCCGGAGCCTGCATTCACCGGTAAGGCCACGATCGACGCGCCACCGATGGGAGGCTCTTCGGGATCCGAGGTCGGGGCGGGCTCAGCGGCGAGCGCCGCTGAAAACGGAATGCACGCGACGAGTCCGTACACGACCGATTGAGTATCCCGCATGCATGCTTTCCGCCACCTTGTAGTAGTTAAAAGTAATTTTAGGTAACGGCCGCGGACAGGTTCATGTGATTCGCGCGGCAAACGGCGGGCCGCTTGCAACGATCAAGCGGCGCGGGGCGGAGCGGTGGAAGAATGTCTGCGCGGGGCGATTTGCGCGACTTTTAACTGGCGTCGCGAACGCCTGCGCTGCGGCTCGTGGACTGCCAACGTGCCCGGGCTGCATCGAACACAGCACGCGTCGCCTTCTGAAGCGCAGGTTCCGGGACCTTGGAGATCCACCAGCTGAGCGTCAGCACGGCCGCGATGGTGATGGCCAGTGCGACGGAGGAGGGAATGCCCGCTTCGATGAAGGCCCCCAGCAAGGCGCCGCCGGTCACGTTGTGGAGCAGATAGAGCGGGTAGGTCATCAAGCCCAGGCGCCGCAGGAGCTGCAGGCACCAGGCCGGCAGTTGCTGCGCGCGGGCGTTGTTGGCGACCGCGATCCAGAAGAACAGCATCGCGCTCAACCAGATCACGCACGGCGTGAGCGGCGAGAAGGACAGGCCGGTCTTTTCCAGTTTCAGGACGCTCTCGCCGGCGATCTGTAAACAGCCGCCGACGGCGAACAGCGCGAGCCAGGCGAGCTGGCCGCGGGAGGACTGCTTCAGGAAGTGCGACCACAGCAGCACGCCGAACGCAAAGAACACGCCGTGCTGGATCAGCAGCAGCTGTGCGAACCTCGACCATTGCACCTGGCTGAAGATCTGGAACAGCGCGCTGTTCCGGTCCTGGGCGGCCGCGGTATAGCCGATCCAGAACAGCGTGCTGATCAGTCCGATACTGCACATGATGGGTTTGATCCAGCGCTGCCGGTGGCTCATGAGCAGCACGAACATCAGTGCGTAGAAACAGATCTCGACCCCGAGCGTCCAGTAGACGCTGTCGATCCAGGCGCCTTTGGGGAAGAAGCCGACGCTGCGGACGTACATCGCGAGCAATGACAGCGGCCGGGTGCCCACGTCGACCAGCAGCCAGGCGAGCAGCGCGATGGTGGCGCAGATCCACACGGCGGGCACCAGGCGCGTGAAGCGGCTCACGAAGAATTTATAGGCCGAGCTGCGCTCCGCCGACACGACGATGACGAAACCGGAAATCACGAAAAAGATCTGCACGCCGGCCCAGCCGAACGGCGCGAGCGTGGTCCAGTCCTTGAAATTGGCCACGCCGTGGGAGGCGATCGCGACTTGCCCGGTGGGGAAGGCCCACGACCAGAATGCCAGGTGGAACACCATGACGATGCAGGCGGCGAAGAACCGCAGCAGGTCCAGTCCCGGGACGTATTGAGCTTGGTGGGCTTTCATCAGCTGAACGCGAACCTTAACAGCGCGGTGCTCGCATGCGCAGTTGTCGCGATCTGCTAACACTCGGGGTTGCTGCCACAATTGATCACGATCTGCGCGCGGCAGCTCGCTAAGCTCGTGGAGCAAGGAGAAATTACCATGTCACGCATCCTGACGCTCGGTATCGTCGCTGCTTCGTTGTCGGTCGCTGGCCAGGTGCAGGCCGCGGCGATCGAGTGCTCCTATTGCGAAGCCTGGAACAAGGAGCAGGCGCCGTTTCAGATCTACGGCAACACTTACTACGTCGGTCCGCGCGGCCTGAGTTCGGTACTGATCACCTCACCGCAGGGGCACGTGTTGATCGACGGGGCGTTGCCTCAGTCGGCGCCGCTGATCGCAAAGCACGTCGAGCAACTGGGTTTCAAGATGACCGATGTGAAGATCATCTTGAATTCGCATACTCATTACGATCATGCCGGCGGCATCGCCGAGTTGCAGCAGCTGACCGGCGCAAGAGTGGTGGCAAGCGACAAGGCCGCGACGGTCCTGCGCAGTGGACGGGTCGGAGCCGATGACCCGCAGGTCGGACATCTGTTGCCTTTTCCGGCCGTTGCCAATGTCGTTTCGATCGGGCGCGGGCAGTCGGTCGAGGTGGGGCCGCTGAAGTTGAGCCTGATGCACACGCCGGGCCACGCGCCGGGTGGCACGTCGTGGCGGTGGCAGTCGTGCGAAGCGGGTCGCTGCTTGAACCTGGTGTACAGCGACAGCTTGAACGCAGTCTCGGACAAAGCCTTCAAATACGGCGGCGATCCGCGCTATCCCACGGCGTCGAGCGATTTGAAGTCGAGCATCGCAGCTATCAGCGCTGCGCCTTGCGATGTGCTGATCACGGCGCATCCGGAGCTGTCGGGCATGTGGGACGTGATCGATGAGAACGGCAAGGGGGATCGGGCCAGGCTGATCGATTCAACCGCCTGCCAGAGATACGCCGAAGGGGCGAAGCAGAGGCTCGAGCAGCGGCTCGCCAGCGAAAAGGACAAGAAGTAGCGCATTCTCGAGGTCATCGACGGCGCGAGGGCACTCGACGCGTCCTGTTCTCCGGCTCGAATTCGAGTCGGCCCGAACTCGCCAGTTTCACCAGATGCAGAAAGCGCGGGCACTCCATGTGATTTCGCGCCTTGCAGGCCGCGGCGTGGCGCAGCCCGTCGCGCATCGCGGTCAGCCGACGAATGACCTGATCGAGCTCTTCGGCCTTGGCCGTCAGGCGTGAACGGTCGATCTGGATGCCGCCGTTCGGCGAGAAGGTCTGGGCAATCTCCTGCAGGGAGAAGCCGGCCCAGCGGCCCAGCGCGATGATGGCCAATTGCTCCAGCACTTTGGCTTCGAACAGACGCCGCAGTCCGCGCCGCCCCACGGAGGCAATCAGCCCTTCCTGCTCGTAATACCGGAGTGTCGAGGCGGGCACGCCGGCGCGTCGTGCAACTTGCGCGATGTCCAGGAGTTTCACACTTGACCTCAAGTCGACTTGAGTTTGTACAGTGGGCTGCATCGTAGGGGCACTCGAGGCGGGAGTCAGCATGAGCGAGGCACGCGCGGTCAATCAGGATCAGGTGGCGCTGTGGAATGAGGCGTCCGGACGCACCTGGGTGGAAATGCAACAGGTGCTCGATCGGATGCTCGCGCCGTTCGAGGCCCCACTGATCGATGCAGGCTTCCCCGGGCAGGGCGGGCAGGTGCTCGATGTCGGCTGCGGGGCCGGCGCGACGACCCGGGCGATGGCCCAACGATTGGGGACGAGCGGGCGCTGTGTCGGTGCCGATATTTCTGAGCCGCTGCTCGCGGCCGCGAAGGCGGGGACCGCTGCCGATGGAGTGGGCACGGCGACGTTCATACAGGCGGATGCGCAGACGCATTCATTCGATGCCAACCGTTTCGACGCGGTGATCTCCCGGTTCGGCGTGATGTTCTTCGACGATCCGGTTGCCGCGTTTACTAACATCCGTCGCGCAGTGCGCGTTGGCGGCAAGCTCGCCTTCGTCGCGTGGCGAAGTCCCGCGGAGAATCCGTTCATGACGACGGCCAAGCGCGCGGCGGAACCGTTGTTACCAACCCTGCCGGCGCCCGATCCCAACGCACCCGGTCAGTTCGCATTCGCGGACGGCGATCGCGTCCGTCGAATATTGGAAGCCAGTGGCTGGAGCGATATCAACCTGGAACGACTGGATGTGGAAGGCGCCGCGGCCCAGCCGGAGTTGCTGGCCTATGTGACAAAACTCGGCCCGGTGGGGCTTGCCTTGAAAGAAATGAACGACGAGGCGCTGCGAGCTCGCGTCATTGAAGTCGTGCACGCGGCATTCCGGCCGTATATAAAGAATGGCGAGGCGCGCTTCTCGATGGCGACCTGGCTGGTGACGGCGATCAACAAACAATAGCAATAGCGAACTCCTGTCGACCGACGGCGGCAGGGAAAGTTCAGGTGGCTTGTACTGGCTTTGCGCGCCGGCGCGCTACGTTACTTTTCCAATCCATCACTCGAATCCGCTTCAGCTTCAGTCGATAGCTCTCACAGAAGGAGTTACGTCATGGCGATGAGCATTTCCGCAGGTGGTACCAACGAGCCGATGGTCGAGATGAACACGACGCCGCTGATCGACGTCATGCTGGTGCTATTGATCATGTTCATCATCACGTTGCCGGTGATGAACCACAACATCAGACTGGACATGCCCATCTCCGACGGCGGCAGAACCCAGCCCGAAGTCATCAAGCTGGCCATCGAGTCCGACGGCACGATGGTCTGGAACGGCACCGTCATCGAGAGCCTGGCGCAACTGGAGCACCTGTTCCGCGCCGAGGCGGCCAAACCGAACCAGCCCGAGCTGCACGTCCGGCCCGACAAGCGAGCGAAGTACGATCAGGTGGCTCACGTGCTCGGCAGCGCTCAGCGCAACGGCATGAAGCGCATCGGCTTCGAGGGCCAGGAGCAATATCTCAACGAGTGAGGCTCACTCCGCCGCATTGATCACGGCCTCGATGCGATAGCCGTCGGGGTCGATCACGAACGCGGCGTAGTATTGCGGGCCGTAATGGGGACGCAGCCCCGGCGGCCCATTGTCACGTCCGCCATGCCGAAGCGCGGCGGCGTGAAATTCATCGACTTGATCGCGACGGCTGGCGGCCAACGCCAGATGAAAACCCGCTCCGGGAATCGCGATCCCTTCGGTTACCAGCTTCAGCGCCAGTTTGTCGCCGCCGCCCGGCGAGCCGTAACCCACCGCAGTGCTGTCGCTCCACACCCGCACGAACCCCAAGGGCGATAACACGGCGTCGTAGAAGGAAGCCGCACGCTCGAGATCTCGAACGGCGAAGGACAGGTGATGAAGCATGGCGGTCCTCGAGGTTGATCCGGGCGCAATCATTGGGATTTCCCGCAGAGCTGTCCATAATTTTCGCCGAACCCGGGGTTCGCGTTAAAAATCCACGCGACCGTCCGATTTCCCGGCCAAGAAAGCACACTAAGAACGGCGGGCCCGCTATAGAGTTTTTACGCGAATCGAGGCCATGGCCTCGCGCGGGGGCGCCCCCATTTCGGTCGGCGCCGGGTTCACTTCTTAAATAAGGCTGTGCGCGCAGGCACGCGTCAAGCCGTCGGGGAATGCCAATCGTATGCGTGATCAATCGATTCTCTGGGCCAGCGGCGTTCTGTGCAGCCTCGCGATGTCGCCAGTCCTGGCGCAGTCGCAGTCCGAACCCGCCGTCAACGATCTGGAGGAAGTGATCGTCACTGCGCAGAAGCGTTCCGAGCGTCTGCAGGACGTGCCGGTCGCGATCTCCGTGCTCGACGCCGGCAAGATGTCCGAGCAGGGCTCGGTCGAGTTGCGCGACTACTTCGCGCAAGTCCCGGGCTTGAGCATGAACGCCCGCGGCGCGGGTCGCACTCAGCTCATTCTTCGCGGTATCTCCACCGGCACGGGCGGCAACCCGACGGTCGGTATCAGCATCGGCGACTCGCCGTTCGGTTCGTCCAGCTCGCGCGGCGGCGGCGACTTCATGGTGCCGGATCTGGATCCCTCCGATCTTCAGCACATCGAAGTGCTGCGCGGTCCACAGGGCACGCTGTACGGCGCGAGCAGCATGGGCGGCCTGGTCAAATATGTGATGGCCGAGCCCGACACCAACGAATATAGCTCGCGAGTGCAGGTCGACGGTTCCACCGTCGCTCATGGCGGCAACGGCTACGGCGTACGCGTCGGCACGAATCTTCCCATCATCTCCGACAAGCTCGGCGTGAAGCTGAGTGCGTTCCAGCGTGAAGACGCGGGTTACATCGACGATACGTTGTCGGGCGCCAAGGACGTCAACGAAGCTCGCGTTCGCGGCGGCCGCGTGGCCGCGCTGTGGAATGTGACGGACAAGGTCAAAGTGCAGGCGTCGGCGTTGTTCCAGGACGCGCGCGCTGGCGCGACTCCGAACGAAGATGTGACGTTCAACTACACGCCGCTGGCACGCGAGTACACGCATGAGCGTCTGCCGCAGACCGACGGTTTCGAAGGCGACATCCGCTTCTTCGACACCACCGTCACCGCCGATCTGAATTGGGCGGCCCTCGACTCGATCACCTCGTACGGCAAGATCAATCACGACGGCCCGCAGGACGTGACCGGCACGTTCGGTCAGTTCACCGGTATCTTCGCCGGTCGCCCCGGCCTGGGCGTGGTGATCGACAACAAGCTGCAGACCGAGAAGTTCTCGCAGGAATTCCGGCTCGCCTCGCCGGAAGACGGTCGCGCGTTCGGCTGGCTGGTCGGCGCCTTCTACACCAAGGAAGACAGCGAGGGCTATCAGCGCCTGCGCATGGTCGACCCGCAGAGCGGCGACAACCTCGGCCTCGCGCCCTTGTACGACGGCACCACGCCGAGCACGTTCAAGGAAAAGGCGGTGTTCGCGAATCTTTCTTATAAGTTCACCGATCGCTTCGACGTGCAGATCGGCGGTCGCTACAGCGAGAACGAAGAGAACTACAGCGAGCACATCACCGGCCCGCTCAACGGCGGCGAGACCCACGATGGCGGCGGTTCCGACGAGAGCGTGTTCACGTACTCGTTCAATCCGCGCTATCGCATCAGCGATCACTTGATGTCGTACGTGCGCATTGCCTCGGGCTATCGCGCCGGCGGTCAGAATCAGCAGCTCGGCATCTCGACGACGGCGATTCCGCCGACGTTCGGTTCCGACGAGCTGGTCAGCTATGAGCTGGGCTTGAAGGGCGACTTCTTCTCGCGCGCCCTTACCATGGACATCGCGGCGTTCTACATCGACTGGAGCGACATTCAGCTGCGCCAGGTCGATCAGAGCACCGGCGAGTCGTTCATCGCGAACGGCGGTCAGGCGAAGAGCCAGGGCGTGGAGTTGAGCTTCGTCTGGTCCATCCTCGAGGGTCTGACCTTGAATGGTAACGGTGCGTACACCGATGCCGTGCTCACCGAGAACGCGCCGGAAGGCACGTACGGCTTGAGCGGCGACCGTCTGCCGTACTCGGCGGAGTGGACCGGCACGCTGTTCCTGACGCAGGAATTCCCGGTCACCAACAGCCTCGACGGCTTCGTCAGCGGCGGTGTCACTTACTTGGGCGATCGTCTCGCGCCGTTCAACAACGTCGCCACGACGCCTCGCTTCGTGATGCCGAGCTACACGACGTTCGATCTGCGTGCCGGTGTCAGCTCGGGCGCCTGGGACCTGACGCTGTACGTCAAGAACCTGACCGACGAGAAGGGCTACTTGAGCGCCACCCCGCGCAATTCGACCACCGGGTTGAGTGCGTATGGTGTCGGTGTGATGCAGCCTCGCGCGATCGGCATGTCGCTTGCGATGAAGTTCTGATCGGGCCTGCGTGCGGATCATCTGAGCGCAGGCCCGGATGATCCGCCGCATCTCAGGCCGGGCGCGTGGTCGCGTAGACGGGCAGGGCGGAAGTGTTCTTCACGTCGTCGATCACGATGACCGACTTGAGCGTGCCGACGATCTCGACCCCCGACAGCTGACCGAGCAAATCCCGCAAGTGTTGCAGGTCACGCACATACGCCTTGAGCAGGAAGTCGCCATCGCCGGTCACCATGCAGCACTCGAGAATCTCCGGCGCGTTGGTGACCAGCGTGTGGAATTCGGAGGCGACCTGCGAGTGCTGTTTGAGCGTGACGGTGATGTACACCTTCAAGCCCAGCCCGAGCGCCCGCGGATCGAGAATGGCGGCGAAGCGCTGAATCAACCCCGTGTCGCGCAGATGTTTGACCCGCCGGGAGCACTGGGAGTGCGACAGAAAAACGCGCTCGGCCAGCTCGGCCATGGTCAGGTCGCCCTGCTTCTGCAGGGCTTCGAGAATGCGCACATCGAACGAATCCAACTCGACCATCGAGCTCACCTGGCTGCGGTGCCGGCGCGGCGGAACTGCCGTGTGAAAAATAGACGCTCTTTCGCGAGTATTTGCAAGCTTTTCGCGCCGGATCCGGGATCTGCGCGGCAAATGTCAATGATGCGCCTTACTGGCGCAATTGGTCCCCAGGTTTCATGGACACGCTGAACTCTCACGACTACTCCAGATGGTGCCGCCGCATCGTCGAGGAGTCGCAATCCCATGCGCAGGCGAACCTGCTGTTCGACAGCTCGATCGCCGAGCCGACCGAGCTGCTGCGCGAACGGATCAATCGCTGCTTCGCTGGCCCGCTCACGTCGCGTTATCGCAGCACCTTCGGCAACGGCAATCCCTTCGTACTGGATTCGCTGGCGGCTCGTTACGACGTGCCCCGCGACTCGATCACGTGCACGACAGGCGCGAGCAGCGGGCTCGCGATCATCTTCAATGCCTACGTGGAGCCGGGCAGCCACGTGATCGTCGAGCGGCCGTACTTCGATTTTCTGCCGGCGCTGGCACTGAATCACGGCGCGCAGGTGAGCTTCATCGAGCGTCGCGCGCCGGAGTACGCGATCGATCCGGAGCAACTCGCGGCGTTGATCCGTCCCAACACGCGACTGGTCGTGCTGACGAACTTGAACAATCCGACTGGCGCCCATCTGAGCGATGCGCAGTTGCTCAGGCTGGCGAGTGTCGCGGAGCGCGCGGGCGTGAAGATTGTCGTCGATGAGGTGTACGGCGATTTCGTGAGCCTCGGTACGGCCGCGAGACTCTCGCCGGCCTTCATCAGCGTCAACAGCTTGACCAAGGTCTATGGGTTGTTCTCGCTCAAGTGCGGCTGGATCATCGCGGGCGAAGAGGCGCGGGCGCGGATCAATGCGGTGTATGAGCGATTCGAGTTTGGGTTGTCGAAAGTGGCGCACACCGTCGCCGCCGTCGTGCTCGAGGACATGCGTCCATTCGAGTCGCACTGGCGTGGGATCCTGTCGGCCTCGCAACCGGTCGTGATGAAGCAGGCCGGAGAGCTGGCGCGCGCGGGCCTGCTGACCGGAGATGTGCCCGAGTTCGGATGCATGTATTTTCCGCGCCTGGTCTTCAACGTCGACGATGTCGCTGTGACGGATTGGCTCTGGCTGCATCACGACATCGCGGTCGCGCCCGGCAGCTACTTCGGCAGCCCGGGGCATCTGCGCATCGGTTTCGGCCGTGATGCCCGGGACGTGGCCGACGGAATGGAGCGGCTGCGCCTGGGGCTTCTGCAATATCGCGAGCTTCACAATGTCTGAGACACCACAGCTCACGTGGACCGCCAGGCTCGGCTGGGCCTTCGGCCAGTCGGCCATCGCCAGTCACATGGCGATCATCAGTGTGTATCTGCTGTTCTTTCTCACTGAAGCGCATCACGTGCCGGCTGCGCTCGCCGGCGCGGTGCTGCTCATTCCCAGAATCTGGAACGTAGTCACCGATCCGCTGGTCGGCGCAATCTCGGATCGCACTCGCTCGCGCTGGGGACGACGCCGGCCTTACCTGCTGTTCGGCTCGTTGCTGTGGGGGGCGGCATTCATCGCGATGTTCTGCATGCCGCGGTTGGATAGCCCCACGGCTGCGGCGATGTTGTTCTGTGTGATGTTTCTTTTCGTGAATACGGGCGTGAGTCTGTATCACGTGCCGTACTCGGCGATGGCGCCGGAAATGGTCAGCGACTATCGCGGCCGCCTCTCACTGGTGGGCTACAAAGAAATGGCGGCACGTATCGCGGTGCTGGCAGCGATCTCCATTGCACCGTTGCTGATCGCCGCCGCTCCCGATCAGTTGGCCGGATACCGCTATGTCGGCATCGCATTCGGTGGGCTGATCGTTCTCTCCGGTCTGGTCGCCTTCGTGACCACCGCGAATGCCCCTTGCGTAGCGTTCGAGCCGCAGGCCATGACGTTGCGGGATCAGTTACAAACGTTGCGCCAGAACCGGCCGCTCGCGCAGTTGAGCATCGCGTATCTGATCGCGAACATCGCCGACGCGGCCTTCGCCGGCATGTTGATTTACTTCGTCACGGTCGTCGCGAAGCAGAGTCCGGCGGTGATGGGCGTGCTGTACCCGCTGGGCGCAGTGACGAGCGTGTTCATGACGCCAGTGTGGGCGAAATTGGGCGCGCGCTTCGGCAAGCGTGAGGCATGCATCGCCGCCTACGTGGGGCTCGGGCTGTGTTGGCTCGCGCTGCTGGTGTTGCCGGCGGGGCAGTGGTGGTGGTTGTATCCGCTGATGATCGTGTTCGGTTTCTTCAATGCAGGCGAGCAACTGCTGCCCAATGCGATGGTGCCGGATACGGTCGAGTACGACGAGATGATCAGCGGTGCCCGCCGCGAAGGCACGATCTATGGCGCCTGGGTCTTCGTGCAGCAGACCGGCATGGCGTTCGGCAGCTTCCTGGTCGGCGTGCTGCTGTCGACGATTGGATTTACCGGCGTGGAATCGGCGGACGAAGGTGTCGCGCTGGGCGTTCGCTATACGATTGCGGTACTGCCGGCGCTGTGCGTGTTCGTCGGTGTGCTGATCATCCGACGTTATCCGCTGAGTGTTGCAGAGTTCGCGCGGATTCAAACCATTCTCGCCGAGCGTCGTGCTCCCCTTCGCGAGGAGCGCGACGCTCGAGTCGTTTAGACGACGGCGCCGATCGCCTTGGCGATGTAGTCCACCGATTCCAGGCTGACGCCGGCGATGTTCATGCGACCATCGCGCGTCATGTAGATGTGGTGCTGCGTGCGCAGCGCATCGGCCGCCTCGGGTGTCACGGGAATGGTCGAGAACATGCCACGCTGTTTCTCGATCACGGAGGCCATCTCGGCACTACACGTCTTTGCGAGCGCCGCCGCGAGGGCGCGACGCAGAGTGAGCATCCGCTCGCGCATCGCGTTGACCTCATCACGCCAGTCTTCGCTCAGTTTCTCATCGCTCAGGATGCGAGCAACGATCGCCGCGCCGTGATCCGGCGGCATCGACCAGATGCCCCGCGCGATCTTGCGAAGGTGGCTTGCGGCCGCGTTCGTCTGCGCACTCGACTCGGTGAGCACCATGAGCGCGCCGACGCGTTCACGATACAAACCAAAGTTCTTCGAGCACGACACGGCGATGAGCGCTTCGGGCACCGTGGCCGCAACCAAACGTGCGCCTTCGGCATCGGCAACGATGCCTTCGCCCAGGCCCTGATACGCGATATCGACGTACGGCACGAGACGACGCTGCAACAGCACGTCGGCGATCTTGCGCCACTGATCCATCGACAGATCCGCGCCCGTCGGGTTGTGACAGCAGCCATGCAACAGCACGACATCGCCCGCGGGCAGCGTGCTCAAACGCTCCAGCATCGCATCGAACTTGACCGTGCCGGTGCGAGGCTCGAAGTAGGGGTAGCGCTCCAGTTTCAAGCCGGCGTTGCTCAGCAACGGCACGTGATTGGCCCAGGTCGGATCGCTGACGTGCACGGTCGGACGGTGGCTGCCGACCATCAGCAGCTCGGCGCCCAGACGCAAGGCGCCGCAGCCGCCGGGGGCCTGCAGGGCACGCAGACGGCCGCTGGTCAGTGCCGGGTGTTTGCTGCCCAGAACCAGCTCGGTCATGAGCGCATTGAACTGCTCGTTACCGGCCGGGCCGGTGTAGCTCTTGGTTTGCTGGTCGGCGAGCACGGCCTGCTCGGCGGCGCGGACTGCGCGCAGCACCGGCGTTTTGCCATGCTCGTCTTTATAGACACCGACACCCAGATCGATCTTCGTGGCGGCCGTATCGGCGCGAAAGGCCGCCATCAAGCCGAGGATGGGGTCCTCGGGCAGCGCTTGCAGGTTCTCGAACAAGGGGCAACTCCGTGATAGGCGGGCGGCGACCCTCGGTCGCGCCGGGTAAATTTGACCCGCCTATCTTAAAGCCGCTCAGCGCCGCTTGTCTCCCAGCATGAATTCCCGCGGCTGGCGCGCAGTGTACGAGCGCGCCCCGGGTCTGTCATCGACCGCCGGGCATACCGTCATTCCCGTACGTTCCTGGGTTACCACCACACCGTGTAGAGCGCGACCAGAATCGCGACCACACCGAGCGAGCATACATTGAAGCTTGCCGAGGTCTTGTAGCTCACGTCGGTGGTGTTGACCCGATTCGCCGCCGCGGTCGCCGGCTGCCACAGCGAGAACACCACGGCGAGTGCCAGTGCCAGCAGGAAGACGACCATCATGCGGTCCATGAAGGGCAGGCCGGGCCACAGCGCCTTGATCGCGATGGACAGTGCGAACGAGCCGACGGTGGCGGCGAGGGCGCCAGCTTCGGTGGCGCGCTTCCAGAACAGACCGAGCATGAAGATCACGACGATGCCCGGCGTAAAGAAGCCGGTGTACTCCTGAATGTATTGGAACGCCTGATCGAAGCTGCCGAGCAGCGGACGCGCGGTCAGGATCGCGAGCAGGATCGCCACCACCGCGGTGATGCGACCGACCAGCACCAACTGCTTCTCCGGCTTGGGCTGACCCATCTTGTTATAGATGTCCAGCGTGAAGATGGTGGCGATCGAATTGATCTTGGAGGCGGTGGACGCAATGATCGCCGCGATCAGCGCTGCGAACACCAGGCCGGCGATACCGGTCGGCAACAGGCGCATCATCGTCGGATACGCTTCATCCGGCTTGGCCAGCGTCGGTGCGAGAATCACGGCGGCGATGCCGGGCAGCACGATGATCACCGGCATGAGCAGCTTCAGGAAGGCCGCGAAGATCACACCCTTCTGCGCTTCCGGCAGGCTCTTCGCCGCCAGCGCGCGCTGGATGATGTATTGATTGAAGCCCCAGTAGCTGAGGTTCGCGATCCACATGCCGCCGATCAGCACCGACAGGCCGGGCAGGTCCTTGTAATAAGGATGCGCGGCGTCGAGGATCATGTGGAAATGGCCGGGTGCGCGTTCCAGCAACGTGCCGAAGCCCGCCACGACGCCGTTGCCACCGCTGATCTCATTCAACGTCAGATAGGAAACGAGCAGCCCGCCGAGCACGAGCAAGGTCACTTGCACGATGTCGGTCATGGCCACAGCGCGCAAGCCACCGCGCAGCTGATATACGAGCGCGAACACACCCAGCCCGACCAGCGCCCAGGTTTGATCGACGCCGGCGACCTTGGCCACGGCGATCGAGCCGAGCCAGATGATGGACGTGAGATTCACGAAGACATACAGACCGAGCCAGAACACCGCCATCAACGTGCGGATGCGTGTGCCATACCGCTGCTCCAGGAACTGCGGCATGGTGTAGATCTTGTTTTCCAGGAAGATCGGCAGGAACCATTTGCCGACGATCAGCAGGGTCAGCGCCGCCATCCATTCATAAGAGGCGATGGCGAGGCCAATGGCGTAGCCCGAGCCGGACATGCCGACGATCTGTTCGGCCGAGATGTTCGCGGCGATCAGCGAGGCGCCGATGGCCCACCAGGGCAGGGTCTTGGACGCCAGGAAGTATTCGGCGGAGTCTTTCTCCTGGCCGCCCCGCTCGCGGGACACCCACTGGGCGAGGCCGAACAGACCGATGGCATAAATGACAATGATGATCAGATCGAGCGTGGCTAGCTGCATGTTGGTTTGTTCTATGTCCGTGGTCGCTCTTCGTCGCAGAGGGCCGCTCAGCGAGGGCGCTTCAGAAATGGAAAGCGGCGCTTTGCTGGCGGTGGCCGAGCTTGAAGGCGTCCGCGACGAGTTGCAATGGTGATGAGTCGACGTCGCTGCTGCCGGTCGCGATCAGCTCCGCGAAGCGCTGGTAGAGTCGCGAGTATTCCTGGTCGGCGGCGGCGAGGCACGGCGTCTCATTGATGTACAGACGGCTGCCGCCTTCGGAGAGCCGTAGCGTTTCCTGAGCGGTGACGACTTCGATGTCCCAGCAGGGTGTGCCGGCGTAGAGGAAGTCGAAGGAGGCATCGACGCGCGCGGATCCATGAGACATCGCGAGCTCGGCTGCGATGGGCGACTGCCAATTGCTGGGAAATTCCAGCGTCGCCGAGCGCACCGTCAGTTTGCCTGGCAGGATGCGCGTCAGGATGGACAGTGCGTTGATGCCCGGATCGAACACGCCCATGCCACCGGCCTGCAGAATCCAGTGCTGCCCTGGATGCCAGACCCGAATGTCTTCCTTCCACGTGACTCGCACGCTCTCGATGGAGCGTTGACTGAGCCACTCACGCGCCGGCGCGACGCCCGCCGCCTCGCGCGAATGCCAGGTCGTAAAAAGCGTCCGCCCGCGTTGCTGAGCGCGTTGCTCCAGATCGTTAACCTCGGCGACGGTTGCCGCCGGCGGTTTCTCCAGCATGACGTGAAGTCCGGAGTCGATTGCCTCGCGCGCCAGCTCGTGACGACAAGCCGGTGGAGTACATAGCGAGACGGCATCGATCTGAATGCCAGAGGCCAGCATCGAGCCGATGTCAGTGAATGTGGACACGTGGGTGAGGGGGCCGTCGCGATTGACCGCGGCCACCAGCTCGAAAGCGTTGCTGCGCGCGAGCGCCGGCAAATGCTGGTCGCGCGCGATTTTACCTACCCCCACGAGCGCCAGTCGTATCGCTGATCCCACCGTTCGAGTCCTCATCGGGCCGACGGCAAGACAGGGCGCTGGCATTTGCGGGCGCTTGCGGCTATCTTCGTCGCGGCAAAACTGATTTATATGATATATAGGCTTTATAGACTGCGACACCGCCAATAGCAACAGCGGGGTCGCCCGCCAGCCCAGGGGATTTGAATGATCGATGCTGCTCGGGAACCTCACGGCCGTCGCAAATTGCGCTCCCGGTCCTGGTTCGACAATCCGTCCAATCCGGACATGACGGCGCTCTATATAGAGAAATACCTGAACTATGGCCTGTCCATCGAGGAGCTGCAGAGCGACCGGCCCATCATCGGCATCGCGCAGACCGGCAGCGACCTGACGCCCTGCAATCGGCAGCACCTGGTGCTGGCCGAGCGCATCAAGGCAGGCATCCGCGAGGCCGGCGGCATTCCGCTGGAATTTCCGCTGCATCCGATCCAGGAAACGGGCAAGCGGCCGACCGCGGGCCTGGATCGCAATCTCGCTTATTTGAGCCTGGTCGAGACGCTGTTCGGCTATCCGCTCGACGGCGTGGTGCTGACCATCGGCTGCGACAAGACGACGCCGGCCTGCCTGATGGCGGCCGCGACCGTGAATCTGCCGGCCATCGCCTTGTCGGTGGGCCCGATGCTCAATGGGTTCCACGAAGGCAAGCGGGTCGGTTCGGGCACCATCGTGTGGAAGGCGCGCAGCATGCTGGCGGCGGGTGAGATCGACTACCAGGGCTTCGTGCGCCTGGTGGCGTCGTCGGCGCCGTCCACCGGCTTCTGCAACACCATGGGCACGGCGACGACCATGAACTCGCTGACCGAAGCGCTCGGCATGTCGCTGCCGGGATCGGCGGCGATTCCCGCGCCTTATCGCGATCGACAGGAATGTGCGTATCGCACCGGCCTGACCATCGTCGACCTGGTGAATCAGGACCGCAAGCCTTCGGACATTCTCACGCGCGACGCGTTTCTGAATGCGATCCGCGTGAACTCGGCACTCGGCGGTTCGACCAACGCGCCGATTCATCTCAACGCCATCGCGCGTCACATCGGTGTGGAGCTGACGCTGGAAGATTGGGAGAAGCACGGCCGCGACGTGCCGCTGCTCGTGAATCTGCAGCCGGCCGGTGAATATCTCGGTGAAGATTTCTATCGCGCGGGCGGCGTGCCTGCGGTGGTGGGAGAGCTGATGCGGCAGGGCCTGATCGCCGGCGGCGCACTGACGGTGAACGGCAAGACCATCGGCGAGAACTGTGGCAATGCCAAAATCCTCGATGAGGACGTCATTCGCCCCTTCGCGAAACCGCTGAAGCCCACGGCCGGCCTGACCGTGCTCAAGGGCAATCTGTTCGACTCGGCGATCATGAAGACCAGCGTGATCTCACCGGACTTCCGCGCTCGCTATCTGTCGGATCCGAACGATCCGGAGGCGTTCGAAGGCAAGGTCGTCGTATTCGATGGCCCTGAGGATTATCACGCGCGCATCGACGATCCCGCGCTCGGCATCGATGACCGTTCGATCCTCGTGATTCGCGGCACGGGCCCGATCGGTTATCCGGGCGGCGCGGAAGTCGTGAACATGCGCCCGCCCGCCGCGCTGATTCGTGCTGGCGTGGATGCGCTGCCTTGTATCGGTGACGGTCGCCAGTCCGGCACGTCGGGTTCACCATCGATTCTCAATGCGTCGCCCGAAGCGGCGGTCGGTGGCGGCCTGTCGCTGCTGCGTACCGGCGATCGCGTGCGCATCGATCTGCGGCGTCGTGAAGTGCGCGTGTTGATCGAGGATCAAGAGCTCGCGGCACGTCGCAAGGAAGTCGAGGCGGCGGGGCCGACGTATCCGAATTCACAGACGCCGTGGCAGGAAATCCATCGGGCGCTGACCGGGCAGTTCGAGACCGGCGCGGTGCTCGAGATGGCCGTGAAGTATCAGCGCCTGGCGCAGACCGTGGACAACCTGCGCGACAGTCACTAGTCACCACCGTCGATAGGGGCAGTTCGATGTCGAAACGTTCGATGAGTGCGACGCTTGCCGGCGTCGCACCGCTAAGCCTGATGTGCGCCATGTCACTGACACCTGCAGTTACCCAAGCCGCCGACTACGCGCGGTCCTCGTTCGGCAAGCTCGCCGATGGTCGCGCGGTCGAAGCGATCACCTTGCGCAATGCCAAGGGCGTGCGAGCGGCGGTCATCAATTACGGCGCGGCGTTGCAGTCGCTGGTGATGCCGGATCGCAATGGCACGCTGGCCGATGTGACATTGGGGTACGCCTCGCTCGATGGCTATCTCACCAAGCCGGAATACTTCGGCGGCACCGTGGGTCGCTTTGCCAACCGCTTGGCGGATGGCAAGTTCACGTTGGATGGCAAGGTTTATCAGACGCCGCGCAACGATCATGGCAACTCGCTGCATGGTGGCGAGCGCGGCTTCGACAAAGTGCTCTGGGAAGTCGTCGAGGTGAAGCGCGGCGACACGGCGTCGGTCCGCATGCGCTATATCAGCAAGGATGGCGATCAGGGGTATCCGGGAACGCTGACGGTGTTTGCGACCTACTCGTTGAACGAAGCCAACGAGCTGCGCATGGAGTACACCGCGACGACCGATGAGCCGACCATTGCGAACATCACCAATCACGCTTACTGGAATCTGGCAGGCGAGGGCGCCGCGGTGGGCGCGATGGGCCACGTGCTCACCATTCCGGCCGAGCACTACACGCCGGTGAACGACAAGCTCATTCCGACCGGCGAGTTGCGACCGGTCGCGGACACGGTATTCGACTTCCGTTCGCCGCAGCCGATCGGCGCGCGCGTGCGTGAAGCTCGCGAACAACAGATCGTTTTCGGCAAAGGCTACGATCACAACTTCATGATCGCTCGCGACGTGGCCAAGGAGCCGCGCTTGCTGGCGCGGGTCGAGGAGCCGACCACCGGGCGTGGCTTCGAGTTGCTGTCGAATCAGCCGGCGCTGCAGTTCTATTCGGGCAATTTCCTGGACGGCACGGTCATCGGCAAGTCCGGTCGCGCCTATCGCCAGGGCGATGCGCTGGTGCTCGAGCCGCAGTTGCCGCCGGATCTGCCGAATCAGCCCAAGCTGGGCACGGCACGACTCGATCCGGGCACGACGTATCGGAACGTCATCGTCTATCGTTTGTTTGTAAACGGAGCGCGCGCGCACTGAAGCGCCTGCCACCGCCATTCACAGGAGAACTGCATGAATAAACCCCGCTTGACCGCGCTCGTTGCCTTGTTGCAACTGGCGGCGTTGCTGACACTGTCGTCGCCGGCCTCCGCGGCCGAGCGATGGACGGAGCAGCAGGCGCATGAGTGGTACAACCGCCAGCCCTGGCTGGTCGGCGCCAACTACATTCCGGCCAATGCCATCAACCAGCTGGAAATGTGGCAGGCCGACACCTTCGATGCCGCGACCATCGACAAGGAATTGGGTTGGGCGCAGTCCATCGGCATGAACACGATGCGCGTCTATTTGCACAACCTGCTGTGGGAGCAGGATGCGAAGGGTTTCAAGCAGCGCATCGATGCGTTCCTCGCGATCGCGGCCAGGCACAACATCAAGCCCATCTTCGTGCTGTTCGACAGCTGCTGGGATCCGGAGCCGAAGCTCGGCCCGCAGCGTCCGCCGATTCCGGGCGTGCACAACCCGGGCTGGGTGCAGGCGCCGGGTCGTGCGCGACTGGAAGATGCCTCTGGTTATCCGAAGCTGCGGGAATACGTGCAGGGTGTCGTCGGCGCGTTCGCGAAGGACCCGCGCATTCTCGCGTGGGACGTTTGGAACGAGCCGGACAACGACGGCGGCGGCAATTACAAGAAGCACGTCGACAAGCAGAAGTATGTCGAGATGCTGCTGGGCCAGGTGTTCGATTGGGCCCGCTCGCAGCAACCGACGCAGCCGCTGACCAGCGGTGTGTGGCATCACGACGACTGGTCGTCGCTGGACAAGCTGAATCCGATCGAGAAGATCCAGATCACTCAGTCCGATGTGATTTCCTTCCACGATTACAGCTGGCCCGAAACGTTCGAGCGTCGCGTGAAGCAGTTGCAGGCTTATGGCCGCCCACTGCTGTGCACGGAATATATGGCGCGCGGTAACGGCTCGACGTTCGACAACTCACTGCCGCTCGGCAAGCGCTACAACGTCGCGATGGTCAACTGGGGCCTGGTCGACGGCAAGACCCAGACGCGCATGCCCTGGGACTCGTGGAAGAAGCCATACACGCTGGAAGAGCCGACCATCTGGTTCCACGACGTGTTCCGTGCCGATGGCACGCCGTATCGTGCGGCTGAAACGGAGCTGATCAAGCGTCTCACCAGCTCGCCGCGCGAAGCCGCGGGCACTCGATAAAGAATCCCCCGTCGGACGAGGCCAGGGACGGCTTCGCCTGACGTTCTATTTGCGCTTCGCTTTGCCGTTCCTGGATTCCGGTTCGACCGTATCGATCAGATCGAGCACGTCGCTGACCAGTTTCTTCATCGCCGCGCGCGCCTTGTCGGGCTGACGTTTCAGGATGGCCTGGGCCACGGCGGCGTGATCCGGAATGCTCGCCGAATGTCCCTTGATGCGGTTGGTGAATTGAATCGAGCTGCGTAAGGCGGTGGCGACGACGTCCTGGAACTGCGCGAAGAACGGATTCTTCGAGCCCTTCAGTACCGCGACGTGAAACGCGATGTCGGCTTCTAGAATCTGATCGCCGCCGGTCTCGGCTGCTTTCATGCGTTCCAGGCCGGCGTTGATGGCCGCGAGCTCGTTTTCATCAGCGAGCACGGCGGCCAGCGCGGCCGCTTCGGGCTCGATGGCGGCGCGCAGCTGGTTGAATTGTCTGAGTAGCTCCACCGAGAATTTTCTGTTCAACAGCCAGCGCAGTACGTCGGTATCGAACAGATTCCAGGACGAGCGTGGCTGCACGATGGTGCCTTGACGGGGACGGGCGCTCACCAGCCCCTTCGCGGTCAGCATCTTCACCGCTTCGCGCGTCACCGAGCGGCTCACGCCGTGCTGTTTCGCGAGCTCCGCTTCGGTGGGAAACGGACCATCGTCGTATTTGCCGGTGACGATCGCACGGCCCAGCGCATCGAGCAGGCCATGGGTGAGGTTTCGGCCGAGGTTGAGCCGCAGCTCCGCGGGAGTGGTATCGATCACGGTGATGACTTGAATGTCCTATTCATCATATAAATGAACAGTACCATTCAGCGACGCCGTCTGCCACAGTGCGACCACGGATCGCGGCGCGCGCAGCTGCAATACTCTGCGTATTTCGATCAGCTGCTCATCGATGCCGCAGGTCGCGTCCCGAGCCGCCCGTCTTCCTGGCCGGCCGGGCAGCGACGTTTGCTGCCGAAGCATCGTCTTCGGACGCGCCATCCGTGTCAGGTAGTTGAGGCCGACGCGATAGCGCTGCGTGTCCGAATAGGAGAGGGTGCGGCCCTGTAACATCTTGTCGTCAGAGAAATCGATGCCGTCGACCAGCACCCCGGTGCCGAACGCCGACTGCTCGGTCTCGGCGAACACGTTCGAGGGATTGCGATCGAGCACCATCCGCCCGACCGGCAACAACGGGAATGTGTCTTCCGGCCAGCGCTTGGTGTCGTCGAGCGGATCGAAGTCGAGCTCGGGATGCTCGCCGTCCGCCATGATCTGCACGCGCATCTCCCATTCCGGATAGTCCTTGCGCTCGATGGCGTCGTAGAGATCGTGGGTTGCATGGCCGACGTCTCTCGCCTGGATCTCGGCGGCCTGCTGGCTGGTGAGATTCACCACGCCGAGCTTCGGTTCGAACGAGAACTTGCAGAGCACCGCCTTGCCGTTCGCGTCGATGAGTTTGTATGTATTCACGCTGGAGCCCTGCATGTGGCGATAGTCGGCGGGAATGCCCCACGGACTCTTCACCCACGTGACCATGTGCAGGGCTTCCGGATGTAACGACACGAAATCGTAGAAGCGCCACGGCTCCTGGCGGTTGGAAACCGGGTCGGGCTTGAACGCATGGATCATGTCCGGAAACTTGATGGCATCGCGGATGAAAAAGACTTTCAGATTGTTGCCGACCAGATCCCAGTTGCCGGCGAGGGTTTTGAATTTGATGGCGAAGCCGCGCGGATCGCGGGCCGTCTCGGGAGATTCCTTGCCGCCGATCACGGTGGAGAAGCGGACGAACACCGGCGTCTTGATGCCGGTCTGTGTCAGCACTTTCGCACGGGTGTACCTGGACGCGGGCTCCTTGCCAATTTTTCCGTACGCTTCGAAATAACCATGAGCACCGGTACCGCGCGCGTGCACGACGCGTTCGGGAATCCCTCGCGATCGAAGTGCGTGATCTTCTCGATGAACTGATAATTCTCGAGCGTCGCGGGACCGCGCTCGCCGACGGAGCGCAGGCTCTGATTGTCGGTGACTGGATGACCCTGACGAGTGGTCAGCGTGCGATGCTGGTCGGCCATGGCGGGCTCCTGCGATGAGCGAGGACGTTCGAAGGGAATCGCTGCCGGCGGCGCGCCGTTCCTGTCCCTCGCCGCAATGGCCGGCGACGCGACCGATGCGATATGCTGGGCGAAAGCGAGGGGACTGCGTGAACGACCAGCGATCGTCGGATGACGAAGACGAGCCGCGCGAGTACAGCTCGCCCGCGTGTTATCTGCACGAATTCGAGAGTTACAACCGCGTCGACTCCGCGAGCCGGATCATTCATGCGACGCCGGAGAAGATCTATCGCGCTCACATGGATCCACAGGCGCTGATCGTGTGGCTGCCCCCGGTGGGCATGACCGGTCGCATCGAGCAATTCGAGCCACGCGTCGGCGGCACATACAAAATGGTGCTCACTTATGAGCAACCATCCGTGGCGGCCAAGACCACGGAGAGTTCCGATTCCGTTCAGGGGCGGTTCGTCGAGCTGGTGCCGGGCCGGCGGGTCGCGCAAATCGTCACATTCGATTCCGACGACGCGGCGTTCGCCGGTGAGATGAAGATCACATGGACGTTCATGCCGGTGCCGGAGGGCACGCGAGTTGAGGTCCGGTGCGAGAACGTGCCCAGAGGCATCCGCCCCGAGGATCACGCCGCCGGCCTCGCATCGTCGCTGGCCAATCTGGCGAAATTTTGCGAATGAAGCGGATTCTCTGAAGCTCCGCCCGCATCGCCGCCTGACGACGCTCGCGGGTGTCGACACAGCAGGGGGCATGGCCCATGCTGTGTCGATGGCCACCAGAGTCTTCGCCCTGTCGGATATCCACGTCGACTACGACGTGAATTTCCAATGGGTGCGCAATCTGTCGCGCGCGGACTATCGCAACGACATTCTGATCCTGGCCGGCGACGTCACTCACAAGCTCTCGCTGCTGGCGAGTTGCCTGAATGAGCTCGCGACCCGCTTCACCAAAGTGCTGTTCGTACCGGGTAACCACGATGTTTGGGTGTTGGGCGAGTCGCCGGAGCGAACCTCGTTACAGAAGCTCGCCGACGTGGCTGCAACGGTCGAGCGTAGCGGCGCGTCCATGCAACTGCATCGACACGGCGATGTGCTGTTCGCACCCTTGTTGAGCTGGTACGACTATTCGTTCGGCGAACCCAGCACCGATTTGTACAACATGTGGATGGATTTCCATGCCTGTCGATGGCCGGCGGGTTTCGGGCCGCAGGAGGTGGCAAAGCACTTCATGGATCAGAATCAACAAGTGTCGGTGCACGGCGCGACCCGGGTCATTACGTTCTCCCATTTCCTGCCACGCATCGATCTGATCCCGGCGCACGTCTCGAGCCGGCACCGACTGCTCGATCCCGTGCTCGGCAGCACCCGGATCGAACAACAGCTGCGGCAACTCGGATCGAGCATTCATGTATATGGCCACAGCCATATCAATCGCCGCATCGGCATCGACGGTGTAACGTACATCAACAATGCCTTTGGCTATCCTGGCGAAGAGCGCATCACCGCGCGCCAGCTTCTCTGCATCGACGAGCTATGACGCCATCACGCTCAGAAAACCCGGTCGCCAGTGAGAACCACATCGATGTGTGGCTGGCTTATTACAACGACATCGCCGACTCGCGGTTGCACGAGGCGTACCGCTCGCTGCTGACCGAAGAGGAGCGCGGCAAGGAATTTCGTTTCTATTTCGCCGACGACCAGCGACGCTATCTGGTGACTCGCGCCATGGTGCGAACCGTGCTCTCTCGCTATGTGCACGTTCGTCCCACCGACTGGCGTTTCTCGAACAATCACTACGGCCGGCCCGAGATCTCAAACCTCAGTCGCGATGAATGCGGCCTGTGCTTCAACATCTCGCACACCAAAGGACTGATCGCGCTCGGCGTCACTCACCGCCGCGAGCTGGGCGTGGACGTGGAGAACTTGCGAACCCGCGAAGTCTCCCTCGACATCGCCGATCGCTTCTTCGCCAAACCCGAAGTCGATGAGCTCGCGACCGTGCCGCCAGAGCGACAGCAGGACCGCTTTTTCGAGTACTGGACCTTCAAGGAGTCTTACATCAAGGCGCGCGGCATGGGTCTGTCGATTCCGCTCGGACAGTTCAGCTTCCACTACCCGCACGAGCGGGCGGTGAATATCGCGATCGAGCCGGCGTTGGGCGATGACGCGAAGCGCTGGAGTTTCTGGCAGTACCGGCCGACGCAGGAGTATTTGATGGCGGTGTGCGCGGAGCGCCGCGGAGGTGGGGTGCCGTCGTTGAGGTTGAGGAGGGTGGTGCCGTTGGTGGGGGAGGAAGTGGTGGAGGCGGAGTTGTTGAAAACGTCGGAAGTCGTGACGACGTGATGACGCTAGTGGGCGATCTGGCCGAACACCTCGATCAGGCCAATGACGGCCGGTCCGATGATCACCAGGAAGAAGGAGGGGAATAGAAACAGCACCAGAGGAAAGATCATTTTGGTTCCGATCTTCGCAGCTATCTCCTCGGCTGCCTGGGTGCGCTTGTCTCGAAACTCTTCCGAATAAACTCGCAGAGCATCGGCAATGCTCGTGCCGAATCGCATTGTCTGCACCAGCAGCGCCGTCATGCCGCGAATGTCTTCCAAGCCGGTGCGCTCGGACAGATTTTTCAATGCCACGCCGCGTTCGACGCCAGCCCGCATCTCGGCATTCACCAGCGCCAGCTCATCGCCCAGTGCCGGATGACTGACGGCCAGTTCGTCGGCGACTCGCTGCAGGGCGGGGGCCAGTCCCAATCCCGATTCGACGCATACGACCAGCAGATCCAGAGCGTCCGGAAACCCGGCGCGCAGGGCTCGTTGACGGGTCGCAACTTGTCGATCGAGCCACATGGAACAGGCGATCCAGCCGAGATAGCCAGCGCCAGCGGCGAACAACATCAGCTGATTCGTGGTGAGCTTTGGAAACAAAGGCGAGGCCAGCAGGACGCCCAGGGGGAGAATCATGACCGCCAGCGCTTTCACTCCATAGTACAAAGTGCGCGCGCTCGGCGAACGATAGCCAGCATGCATGAGCAAGCGTTCGACGCGTTGCCGCTCCCGATTGGAGCGAGGCGTGACGAGCGCCGCGAAGTTGCTCAGGCTTTGGGCCATTGTTGCTGTCGCCGAGGGGCGCTCGTTGGTTCCCAAGCCTAGCTGTCCGAGCCGTCGGCGGACGGGGTCGATCAAGCCCATCACGAACGCCGACAAGCCCATGCTCAATGCAAAGGCGGCTGCGGCGGCCAGCGCCATGAACAGGATCGCGGCACCGCCGCTGTCACCAAGAAAATCCTGGAGGGCAATCAGTATTGAGTCCACAGCAGCTCCTAGACTTCTATGCGGACCAGACGGCGGATCCAGAGAATGCCGATCGCGCCCATCACGACGGAGCAAGTAATCAGCTTCGGCCCCGCGGGGTGCTGGGTCAGATGACCCAGATACTCCGGATGTATCATCCAGAGGATTCCGAACAGGACCAGCGGAGTCAGAGACAGGATCCAGCCAGATAATCGGCCTTCGGCGGACAGGGTCTTTACGCGTCTTTGAAAGCGGAAGCGGCCGCGAATGACGTTGCTGATCTTCGCCAGGTTTTCGGCAAGATTGCCGCCGGCCTCACGTTGCACGATCACTGCCGTGATCAGCGCGGTGACCGAAACGCTCGGCACCCGCTGCAGCAGACCGAGCAGTGCGCGACGCGGATCGTTGCCATAACTGAGATCGGCGAACGTCAGCTCGAACTCGCGGGAGATGGGTTCATCCATGTCCTCGGCAATCAGTTTCAGGCAATGGCCGAAGGGATGGCCTGCTTTGAGCGCACGCTGAATCATGTCGATTGCGTCGGGCATCTGTTCTTCGAAACGCGCCAGTCGCTGCGCGCGCTGACGTAGGATGACGATGAATGGAGCCATCAACCCGATGGCGCCGCCCGCGAGCGCTACTGGCCACCATCGCGACATCATCCAGCCCACCAGCATGCCGGCGATGGACAGACACAGTGCCAGCAACACGACACGATAGGCGGGAGTATCCCGGCCCGCCTGTTCGAGAATGCGAGCGAAACGCTCCATGGCGGGAAGGGATTCCAGCGCGCGCTCGAATGAGGACAGATCGCGGAGATACTTCTCCCGAAGCAGCGAGGTGAGCTCCGGTCCTCCCGACGCATCGGCGAGCCGCTGCAAGCGCGCCTGGATGCGCTTACTCATCTTGCGAGATTCGCTGAAGACTGGAACGATGGTTCCTTGCAACAGCAACACGACGGTAAAGAACACCAGCAGCGCGAATAGCCAGATGCCGTTCGACATGGTTGTATCTCCGGGCACTACTTGCGGTTGAGCGGTGTGGCCATTCCGTCGGTCCGGAATACCTCGATGGGCAATTCGATGCCGCGGGCATGTACCTCGCGCAGAAAGGCGGGAACGATACCGGTCGGCTTCAGCTCACCGAGCACATTGCCTTGGGCGTCGATGCCACGACGCTCGAAAGCAAACAGCTCGGTCGAAGTAATGATGTCGCCTTCCATGCCGTTGATTTCCTGCAGACTGACCACGCGCCGCCGGCCGTCCTCCATGCGCTCGACTTGAATGACGATGTCGATAGCCGAGGAGATCTGTGAGCGCAGCGCCTTGGTCGGAAAGCTGATGCCGGTCATCGACACCATGTTCTCGATGCGGCCCAGAGCATCGCGGGGCGTGTTGGCGTGAATGGTCGTGAGCGAGCCATCGTGGCCGGTGTTCATCGCCTGCAACATATCCAGCGCCTCGCCACCACGCACTTCGCCCAGCACGACCCGGTCAGGTCGCATGCGCAGGCTGTTTCTCACCAGGTCTCGCTGGGTGACGGCACCGCGGCCCTCGATGTTGGGCGGTCGGGTCTCCAGCCGCACGACGTGGGGCTGTTGCAGCTGGAGTTCGGCGGAGTCTTCGATCGTAACGATGCGATCGGTGTCGGGAATGAATCCCGACATCAGGTTCAGCAGTGTGGTCTTGCCGGCGCCAGTGCCTCCTGAGACCACTACGTTCAAGCGGGCCTTGACGATGGCGTTCATGACCCGGGCCAGCGCAGGCGTGAGGCTGCCGAGCCGGATCAGATCGTCGATGGTGAGCAGCTCGACGGCGAAGCGCCGGATCGACAACGTCGGTCCATCGATGGCCAACGGCGGGATGATGGCATTGACGCGCGATCCGTCCTTCAGGCGTGCGTCCACCATGGGCGAAGACTCATCGATGCGACGCCCCACCGCCGACACGATGCGATCGATGATATTCAGCAGGTGTGCGTCGTTCGTGAACGTAATATTGGTCAGCTCGAGCTTGCCGCGCCGCTCGACATAGACCTGGCGAGCGCCGTTCACGAGAATGTCGGATACGGACTTGTCGGCCAGCAGGGGTTCTAGCGGTCCCAATCCGAGAACTTCATCCTCGATGCGGCGGATGATACGTTGACGAGAGGCGATGCTGAGCGGCGCGCGCGCTTCGGCGATCAGGTTCTCGCAGACATCGCGAATCTGTCGCCGGGCATCCTTGTCCTCGACACCGCCGAGCAGCGACAGGTCGAGCACTTTGAGCAAGCGCTGATAAGTGATTTCCTTCCACTCGCGTTCTGCCGGCGACAGCGGTTGCATGCGATCGTCGCCAGCCTCGCAACTCTCACCCGCGGTGACCGGACGCTTTGCCGCCGCCGAATTGAATTCCACGCTCATCGGGTTCTCCCGGGCATCAAGCTGGAAAAGGTGCGCGCGATAACGCCGGAGCGTACCTGGGCGGAGCTCCCGCCCAAGCGAGTCTCCAAAGTCATCACCGCGCGCGTGATCGGGGCATTGCCTGCGTAGTCGAGCAGGGGAGTGCCGCTATTGATGCATTCGGACACCGTCTTGAAATCGTTGGGCACCAATGCAGGGTCGCCGCAGGCCAGAGTCCTCTGGATGTCGGCTATCCCAATCTCGGCGCCTTTCTCATAACGGTTGATGACGACACACAACTGATCCTTGACAGCGCCGACGTCGGATCTCAGCCACTGCATCAATCGGGTGGCATCGCGAACCGCGGTCACGGATTGCTGAAGGACGATAACGATCTGACTCGCCCGTTGCATCACTGCTGTCGTGGCCGCGTCGACGCAGCGAGGCATGTCGACCACGACGTGTTCGTGACTACGTAGCGTTACCTCGAGCAACCGGCTGACGCCGGCCGCCGAAATAGTGCCGGGCGCGAGCGGCTCGTCCGCGCCGTGACTCAGTACGCTTACGCCGGATGCATGCTTCGCAAAGTAGCCATCGAGCGCGACCTCATCCAGATGCGTCAGATTCTCCAGTGCCTGCGCGATGCCGTGCTTCGGATAGAGATCGAGATACAGCGGCGCTGCGCCGAACTGCAGATCGAGGTCGAGCAGCGCGGTGCGCCGTTTCGATTTTGCCGCGAGCACATGTGCGACGTTGCAGGCAAGCAGGGTTGCGCCACAGCCGCCTTTGGCATTCATGAATACCGAGATCCGGCCCCCCGCGACCGGCGTCGGCCGGCGGCGTTCTTCGTGTGCCTTCTCAATGGCTCGGAGCAGGTCGTTCTCGTTGAGCGGATCTGGAATGAGATCTCGCGCGCCAGCCTGCATAGCCAGTCGCATCACATTCATGTCGTTGGCCGGGCCGACCACGATCAAAGCGGGTCGGCGGTCGGGCGAACGTGCCGCGATCGCTTCGAGTTCTTCTCGCCACAGGTGGCTCAAGTGCAGGACGATCAGATCGGGAAGGGCGTCCACGTCATGCAGCGGATCCACGTGCCCATTGGAATTCAGTCGTCGGGCCGGAGTGAATCCCGCGGCCAGCAGCATTTGCTCGAGGTAATCGAGAACGTCCTTGCGCCGGGACACGAGCAGAATGTCGAGCGTATGAGTCATGCTTTACACCGCCTGGCAGGGAACGAATGCCTGTTGGGTGGGCGAATAGCCGAGACTTTCTCTCGGCAGCGTCGCGGTGAATGCAGGCATCGCGAAACGGGGTAACACGAACGGAATCAGCAGCTGCATCGTGTAGTTGACGATGCGCACCTGCACGTACTGAATCTGCGTGTAATTGGCGCCCGGATTCGCGATCGGCGCGCCTGCCTGGTTGAGATAGGACACCGCGACGTTGGCGGTCGTGAGATTCGGTGCGATGAGGCTCGTGCCGCCGCCATTGGCCAGAATCGCGACCTGTGCCGGCGCTGGATCGCCAACCGGACAGACAGCGGCGACTCTGGCGCCGCGCCTGGTGCTTTCAACGAGCGCATTGGCCACGAACAATGCCCGGCTGAACTCGATGACTCCGAACATCACCATGAACAGTACCGCAGCGACGATGGCGAACTCGACGCACGTGACGCCCTGTTGAACACGACGCATCACAGGGCCCTCATGAGGACAGTGGCTGGCAGTGTTCTGGAAAGATTGATCGGTGTACCCGATGGAAACATCGGCAAGGTCGCGCCCAGCATCGGGGTATAGGTGTAGCTGGCGGCGACTGATATGAAGCCATTGCCGGCGTTGGCAACTGTCACATTGTTTACCGTCAGCCCAGGCAACAACGCGGTGCCGGTCCCGGCGATGTTGCCGGTAACGACCAGGTTGCGTGTCTCGTTGATTCGCGCTGCGGTGAGATTCACGACCCGGGTGGTGCCGACCGCGGCATTGTTCGCTGCGTAGCGCGCTCCATCCCGGACTGCTTTGACGAGTGTGTTGTATTGAAATATCGCGCGACCGACTTCCGCCGTGGCAAGCATCAGGAAGAATAGAACGGGGGCGCAGATCGCGAACTCGATCGTTGCGACTCCCCACTGATTGAGCGCACTCGCGCGCCGGCTGTGCATGTGAGCTCCCGCCTTCATGAATCGGTGCTGTTGGGGTCGTCGTACAGCTGAATGATGTGCGGTCCGTTACCGGCTACGGGGCTCGGCCCGGGAGTGCCGTTCACGGAGCAGTCGTTGATGAACTGGCCGTATACAAACGAATCGTTACCCTGCTGCTCCGCCGGCTGCAGCAGAAAGAAACAGGCGAAGCCGAGTAGCGGGACCGCTCCCTGGCCGTTGGTCGTGCCGGTGCAGTTACCGACGGGCACTGCCAGCACACGACGCTCGAATGCGCCCGTGCCGCCGTCATTCATGGGACGGTTGTCATAGCGGGCGGGATCCATCAGGTCGGTCAAATATTCCTGATAGTCATAGAGCCTTTCCGCGATGTTCTGGGCGGTGATCTGGACGCCGTTCTGGTAAACGTTGTAGGTGTTGCCGGACTGCACGGCGTTCAATGCCGGGTTCTGGGCACGAACGATGACATCGGGGGGGTAGGTGTCCTCCGTGCCGTGCATCGGGCCGTTGTATTGACCGAAGCGTGTGTTGAGTCCTTGTGCGACCGGGCCGGCTTCGTTGCCAGTCTGAGTTTGAATGGTGCTGCCACCGGTGATGCATGCGTCGTAGCTGCCGGCCATGTTGTCGCGAACCACAGCGGCGCCGGAGCCGCCGAGTTGAATCAACTGAAAGTTGCCGGGGCCGACGGGAGATTGGCCGCCAGGCGTGGATTTCTTGAGCACCACGGGCGCATCGAGCGTGTAGCCCCACATGTTGGGCACAGCGGGATCGCCACAGACCATCATGGGGGCGACGTTACACACGGTGCTGCCGACATTGAGAGTGCGTGGGCCGGCTACGGCGGCGGCTGCAACCGTTTTCTGAAAGATGCCGCCGACGCGTACCAGCCACGCCGGCATCACAAAGCCTGTCGCACGCACTCGGACGTAAGGCCCAGAGGGCGCGCCGGTGGCGAACGGCGGCAACGTTGCGGAGTAATCGACGGTAACCCGGAGGCTGCCGGCGCCGTTGCCGTAGGCGGTCGACACTTCACGGTTGCCCGTTGCTGCCGCATTATTTCTAAATGCGTCGACGGCTTCGTCGGTCGCGAGTGTGATGCTGCCAGTGTCATCGAGTGTCTTGGCGGCGGCGAGCGCGGCTGCGTCCACCGCGTTTTGCAGCCGGGTCTTGTTGAGGAAGGTGTGACCCATGTCGAGAGCCAGTCCCGCCGTGACGAGCAACGCGCCCATTGCGATCGCGACCAGGATCGCGACCGCGCCTCGTTGAGCACTGCGTGACTGGAATGGCTGCATGGCTGACCTCATCGCGACGTTCGTGCGGGCGGTATTAGTTGGTGCCGACCTCGAACACGATCGGCCGCTTCACTTCCGTGTTGCCCTTCGCGACATCCTTGCGATAGATGTCGAGCGCGTTCTCGAGCCGGGCGGCGTCGGTCATCTCGGGTGCGAACTCCGGAGGATTGCTGGCTGCTACCGCATCGAGCGTTTGGGCCTGCACCAGTTGTCTGAAAGAGTTGCCGTAGTCGGCATCGGCCAGCGGCGTCTCGGCGCAGCCTCCGATCGCGACGGTGGCAATGACGACGGCGGACGGTTTGGAAATGTTCATGGGCGAGTCCTGCGAGTTGACGATGTGACGGTCACTTGCTCGGCGGCGACGCCGGCTTGCTGCCTTCGATCTTGCCGCCGAGGAAGAATTGCGCGCTGCTGGGATCGGTCACCGCGTCGGTCGGCAACTTGATGTCCGCCGGCTTGATCGGTTTGGCGAGTCTGGGGGTCACGAGGATCACCAGCTCCGATTCGCCTTTCTGATAGCTCTGGCTACGGAACAGGTAGCCGAGAATGGGAATGTCGCCGAGACCCGGGAATTTGTTGATCGCCGAGCGCATGTTCTCGTTCATCAGGCCGGCGATGCCGATGGTCTGACCGTCGCTCAACTCCACGGTCGATGCCGCGCGCCGTTCGGTCAGCGAAGGGATGGTGAACACGGCCGTCGTGCCGATCGGCCGCAGCGACACAGAGTTGCTATTGGCCAGCTCGCTGACGCTGACGTTGAGTTTGAGGTTGATCCGGTTGCGATCGAGAATCAGCGGTTGGAAGGACAGCTTCACGCCGAAGTCCTTGAACTCGATGCCGATCGAGCCATTGTCCTGCGATACCGGAATCGGGAAGCTGCCACCGGACAGGAATTGCGCGTCCTGTCCCGATAGTGTGGTCAGCGTCGGCTCGGCAAGAATCTTCGCCAGCCCGCGGGTCTGATAAGCATCCAGCACCACATTGGCGAGGAAGTCATTGCTCAGAAAGCTCGCGAACAGGCCCGTGCTGTTGATGGTCGGCGTGGTGGGCGCGAACTCGTCAAACACCGGGCCGATGGGATTGCCGCTGGCGTTGGTGCCGTCACCGAACACCGGGACGCGGACGTTGCCGGGCTGGAACAGCGCGTCAGGGAAGGTCGCGCCACCGTTGACGCCGCCCGTGACCCATTTGCCGGTGTTCTGGAGCGCATTGAATTGCGCATTGAGGTTGCGGATGGCTTCGCGGTTCACTTCCGCGATCCTCACTTGCAGCATGACCTGGTGCGCTCCGCCGACGGTCATGAGATTGATCACCTCGCCGGACTTTCGATCGGCCGCCTGCCCGCCGCCGGTCTCCTGCTTGAACATGATCTTGTCCTTGGCAGTGGCCATCTGCTCCAGATAGCCCCGCGCGACCTGCAGGGCCGCATCCATCTTCGCGGTGCTCGAGACCTGACCCGACATCACGATGTTTCTTTGTGCGCTCCACAGCTCGACGGTTTCTCCGGGCAGCACCGTGGCGATCTGTTTCTTCAAGTTGTCCAGATCGTGCGTGACCGTAATGTTGAGCGCGGCCACCAGCCGGTCCTCGCGATCCCACAACATCACGTTGGTGGCGCCGAGGTCCTTGCCCAGCACGTATAGCCCGTCATCACCCAGCAAGAGCACGTCGGCGATGTCGGGGTTGCCGATGGAAACGCGTTTGACGGGCCCGGGCAGGTCGACGATACGGCTCTTGTAGATGGGCACGGAAAACGTGGTGCTGCGGGTGGCGCGGATGACTTGATCGCCGCCCTCCTGTGCAGGTGCTTCGATCGTCGCCATGGCGGCGGTCAATCCGATCAGCAGTGCACACACGGTCGATCGCGGGCTTGATTGACGCATATGAAGAAACGTCCGTCCTGAGGGTTGGGTAAGTGGCAGGTTCAAATAGGGGCTCGTTCAAGTGCTGCTCTGGCCGCTGTCGACCAGCGTGCCGCGGATGATCGTTACGCCCGGAGCCTTCGGCGCAGGCGCACGACGTGTCGGCTTGGCCGCGGGTGCCGGCGGAGCCTCCGGAGTTGCGGCGAGCTGTGGCCGTAGATCGTCCGTCGGGTTACGCAATGTGAGCTGGATGCGACCTTCCTCACGAGCGCGCACCAGGACCTCGGCCTCCTGTGGCGTCATTTCGAGCGTGACGGCGCGTACCACGACTGGCTCGTTCTTGTCCTGAGTCGAAGTCTGATCGACTGCCAGCACGTTGATGTTCATCAAGATGGTTTCGGTCGTGGCGCGCTCGTTGACCCTGCGCGCGGCGACCACATCGACGCGATTGCCCGGTAACAGGAAGCCGGCAACGCCAACGACATCATCGACGCGTACAGTGACCGCCCGCATGTCCGGCTTGATGAGCGCTGCGAGCGTGCTGCCGGCGCCGCTCTTGGTGAAACGTTCTTTCAACAGAACTTCGCCGTTGAGCACCTTTTGCGAGGCGACCAGGCCTTCGACTTCCTTGACGCTGCTGAAGTGATTGCCCAACGACGTACCGGTGGGCACGGTGATGACTTTCACATGGCGGCCTTCCATTACCGTGCCGTACGGCACTTCCATCGCCGCGACGACGACGGAGGAGCCCGCGTCGGCGACGTTGTTGGCGCGGGTGCGCTGTTCCACCCAATTCTTTGCTGACCATGCCGCCGCGGCTCCGAACACCAGCGACAGCATCACCATCAATATGCCTCGACGCTTCATCATTGCGATCTCCGCAGGTCTGCCGCGGCGTCACTCGAAGACGCGGGCGTGGTTACGAAATAGTTGTCCCACGCCCACTGCAGCGCTTCGGCGGTCAGACCGAACCAATCATCGAGATAGATGGCGCGATCGAGCGCCATGCCGATCAGGTCGCGTGGATGGCAGGGAAGCAGGGGAGTGGCCGTCGGCTTGTACAGCGCGTCGATGACGAACTGACACAGAGGGGCGTCGTAGCGCACGCTCCGTGCCTCGCAGGTGCGTTGCCAGATCATGTGATATTGCCGGGGATTCAACGCCTGGAAGCCAATCTTGTAACCAATGCGGCGCAGGAATGCGTCGTCGACCAGGTCTCGCGGCTGCAGGTTGGTCGAGAACACCAGGATCACATCGAATGGCGTGCGGAAGTGCTGGCCGGTATTCATGCTGAGATAATCGACACCTTCCTCCATGGGAAGGATCCAGCGGTTCAGCACCGTGGTGGGCGGTATGCGCTGGCGACCGAGGTCATCGAGAATCAACATGCCTCCGTTCGCCTTCACTTGCAGTGGCGCACGGTACTGGCGAGTTGCTGGATCGAACTGCACTTCGAGCATGTCCGCCGTCAGCTCGCCGCCGGTAATCACCAGCGGTCGCTGGCAAAGCACGTAACGCGGATCGTGGCCTCGTGTGAGCATCACGACCGGCGAGTTGTCTTGAGACTGGCGATGCACGCTGGGATCGAATACCCGCACCACCGTTTCGCCGATCGAGATGGCGTACGGAATGAGACAGGTGTCCTCGAACAGGCGCGCCAGCCGCTGAGTAATGAAAGTCTTGCCGGTGCCCGGCGCCCCGTAGACGAAAATCGCCTTGCCCGAATTCATGGCCGGTCCGAGCCGGTCCAGCAACTCCGGATCGAGCACTGTGTCTTCGAACGCCGCGAACATGCGGTCTCGGGTGACGCTGCGTCCCCGAACGGACTGGGTGAGAACGACCTGGTTGTAATAATCCAGCGGCACTGGGGTCGGACCGACGTAACCGCTTGCCATCAGGGAAGCCATGGCCGAACCACGACCGCGTTCAGTCAATGCGTAACCCAATCCAGGGCTGTCGCCATGTTGAGCCCGGACTTCGACGCGCCCTTCCTGGCGCAGGAAGCCCAGCAGTTCTTCCAGCAGTCGACCCGACAATGCAGTGCGACTCACCAGCTCGCGCATCGATAGCACACCGCCTTCGAAGAGATGTTTCTCCACGAGGTCGCCGAGAAATGCCGATGGCAGTCCGGTCGCGGCAAGCGTCTGCGGGCGGGGCGCGACACGAGCTGCGTCGGGGCTCGGCTCGTCTGTCGGCGGAGTCTTGTTGTACATGACTTTCTTGTTGTCCTGATGGCAGCTCAACCAGTCACGATCAACGCAGCAGTCGTGCCGCACGCAATGGCAATCCCGTAGGGGAAGCGCTTGCGCGAGGCGCTGTCGAGTAACAGCACTGCCAGGCCCAGTACTGCCCCGGCCATCAGCGTCATGCCGACGGCGAGCAGCGTCGTCTGTGCTCCAAGGAACGCCCCGACGGTTGCCATCGCCTTGACGTCGCCTGCACCGAAGGCCTTCAGTACATAGAAAGGTAGAAATATGGCGAACCCGACTGCGCTGCCGCCTAGCGCGGCCAGCAGCCCGGCTTCACCATGCATCCACACTTGGGAGCCGAATCCGATGATTGCCGCGACTGCGCACAGCAGGTTGGGAATGCGATGGGTACGCCAGTCGATGATGGCGACACAGACGACGAACAGGATCGAAGCAGCGCTGAGTTGGCTTTGGGTCGCGAGCATTCGAGGATACCGTCTGGCTGAGGGCAGGAGAGCACCCGTCCGCGGTGCTCTCCTTTGGAAGAGATCAGACGATCGTGGTCAGACGAGTGACGATCAGACCGATGATTCGTTCCACCTGGTCGCCGAGGTTGGTGAATGCGACAACCACGCCCAACCCGACCAGACCGCCGGCAATCGCATACTCGACCACCGTCAGACCTTCCTCCTCCCGAATGAACTCCATCACAGCCTGCTTCAGATTGATCATTGCTCGACTCCTGAACGTTATTACCACCCGAAACATTGGGCCGGGTGCTGACCCCTTTCTTCCCCGCTGCCGCGGTGATTGGGACTCTCCGGTAAGTGCGTTGCGCGAAGCGCGCATGTTCTTGCGATTGGCCAGGACGTTTTTGCTGATACCACGGGTTCGAATGCTGGAAATAACAGCGGCTACGTGGTCGCCACAGTGACGAACCGAGTCTCGATGCGGAATAAATGTGGCCAGCCGCAGGCGCTGAAAAGAAAGTGATCAAGATCACTAAAGGAATGATGCTCGGCGCGTAGTCTCGGGATCGTCATTGCCGGCGGGCTGTTCGGGAGGGCGGATCAGGTCATGTTGTTATGGGTCGACATGTGTTGCGGCGCGCGCGTCGCGACATCGTCAGCGCAGTTTTCCCGGCATTGCCAGGTACGGCCCACGGATCAACACCATCTCTGGACGGCGTTGTCGCTGGGCGGCGATGCGGATGTGATTTGTTTCGATGTCGAGCATCCGGACATGAGCTGTCTGAAGTTCATGGCCGACACCAAGGCGCGATTTCCGTCCGTGCCCATCATCATGTTGATGTCCCAACAGTCGGCGGACGTGGTGCTGTGGGCGCTGCGGGCCCGGATCTTCGACGTTCTGTTAAAACCGCTGACGCCGCGGGATGTGCTGCGTTGTGTGGAACGCCTCTCGCCTGTTCTGGAGGCGCGGCGCACTCAGCAGACGCGAGCCAATGCGACGGGGGCCGAGGCCATTCCGGATGAGGCGCGCTATCACGCCAGGCGCAATTCCCGGGGCAAGCTCGACACCGTCCTGGGGTATATCGAGAAGAACTACGCCCAGCCGATCAGCGAACAGGACGTGGCCAAGGAGTGTGGGCTGTCACCGTTCGAGTTCAGTCGTGCCTTCCGGGCCGCGCATGGCGTTACGTTTCGGGACTATCTCGCCGAGTGGCGCCTGATGCAGTCCAAACGGTTGCTGGGTATCTCGCAAGTGTCCGTGAGCGATGTCGCCGCCATGGCGGGATTCAACGACCCGTCCTATTTTGCCCGGTTGTTTCGTAAGCGCACCGGCATCTCGCCCAGCGCCTATCGCGCGTCGTTGTCGAGTGGGGCGAAGGTCGTCGATGTCGAGGCGATCGGGTGAGGAGCAGCGACTAGGCGGCGGTCGGTCGCCGCACCAGCTTGCGGCCGATCCATTGCCAGAACAGTCGCAACAGGAACAGAACGCTCAGGGCTCCACCGCGACGATATCGTCGTACTGAGTCGTCGTCTTGTACATGATGGCGCCATAGCGACCGGTCGCATGCGAGGTGTCGACAGCTTCGAGTCGCAGGATGTCGTTTATATATACGAGCAGCCGTGTGCCGATGGCTTCGAAGCGCAGGCGATACCAGCTGTTCGTCGCGACGCTGAGTGGCGCGCTGTCCAGCTCGATGATGGTGCCATCGAGCAGCTTCTTGAGTGAGACAGTGTTGTCGTTGCGAAGAGTCACGTAATAATAGTTGCCGTCATCCTGATAGCGGGCGGCGAGTCCGAACCAGTTGTTCGAGCCTGCGGTGGCGGTGCGACGCATGCGTGAGTGGATGACCTGGTCGCCAGTCGCGATGCCGGTGATGGATCGCGCGCCCGAGGTCATATCGCTTTGTGCATAGGTTGTGTCGGGGAGGATGTTCCACGTGCCGGTCCGGTCCCAGTTCGTCAGCGAATCGCGCGGGCTGCCGAATCGATGGGATGCGAGCGTGGTTTGTGGATTGGCGCTCAGGACGACGTTGTCGCAGTCGGCCTGAGTCTTGTACATCATGATGCCGGCCTGGCCGTGGCCAGCAGCCACTCGCCATCGGTAGCAACCGCAATGGGCCAGGCGTAGCTGGAGTCGGGGCTGGCGATGCGCGCCGTTTCTTCCAACACCCGTGGCCCGGCGATTCCGGCGAGTGGCGTCATGAGCAGCGTTGCAAGAAACATTTGTATGCAACGCCCGATGCCGTATCCCCATTGAGCAGCCATGGACACCTCTTCCTGTGTGAGTCCGTGTCGGGTTCCAGTTCCGGCTAGCCAGATACACGTTGGAGGCCGAACCTAAGTTCCGGGCGGCCGAGCGCTGGAAAGAAAATATCTGTCGTTACCGATCGCGGCAGTCGAGATTGCAATCGCGTGGACTCGGGAGTATTCCTGGATCGCGCGCACCGGGCTCAGAAGACGGTGCGCGAAATCTACAAAACCTCGGCCGCGGCTCGAGGCAAACATCAGACGGGGGATCACTTCATGACGACGGATCATCGTCGATTGGTATGGGCGTTGGGGGCGTTGCTCGTCTCGGCGCTCGGTCAGGCTCACGACCGGGATGAGCACGATTGGGGCGGCAGGGGCAAGTCGGTGGAGCTGCGGGTGCTGTCCAGTCCCGCGCGCTATGTTTCAGGCGGGGATGCCCGGATCGAGGTGCGCGTGCCGCCCGGTCTGCAGAACAAAGTTGAGTTGTATCTGAACGGCCGCCGCCTGCCGGCGGATCTCAAACCTGTCGGCAGGGACAGTGTGCAAGGCGTGATCACCGGCCTCGCTCCCGGGGAGAACCGGCTGGAAGCCTTGATCCAGGGACGCTGGGAACGCGATGCCCTCAAGCTGACCAACTATCCCATCACAGGCCCGATGTTCTCCGGTCCACAACAGTATCCGTTTGTTTGCACGACCACGCAGAGTGGTGTCGGTCAGCAGCCCATCATCGAGAGCGCGCTGCCGCCGGGCACGCGCGTTTTCGACGGCACCGGCAATGTGATTGGATACAGTCGCGATTGTTCGGTCCAGACGGTGGTGACTTATCTCTATCGCACGATCGGCAACGCGTGGGCCGCCATGCCGGCGGATGGCAGTCGTCCGGCGGATCTGGCGCAAGTGACATTGCCGGATGGTCGCGTCGTCGACTTCATCGTGCGTCGTGAGGTCGGATCGATCAATCGGTTTCTCTACAGCTTCGCGATGCTGGCGCCGGCCGGCGAAAAGCCGGGCAAGCCGGACCTGAGTCGCTGGAACGGGCGGTTGTTGTACTGGTTTCAGGGTGGCGTGGCCATCGGTCATTCGCAGGGCACGGTACACAGTGGCTCGCTGAATCCCGATATTCTGCGGCTCGGCTATGCCATCGCGCATTCGAGCGGCAACAACACCGGCACCAATTACAACCTGCAACTGGCCGGCGAGACCATGATGATGACCAAGGAGCGCTTCATCGAGCGCTACGCCGTGCCGGGCTACACCGTCGGTCTGGGGGGCTCGGGCGGCGCCATTCAACAATACATCCTCGGTCAGAATCTGCCCGGCCTGCTCGATGCGCTGCTGCCGGTGCAGTCGTATCCCGACATGGTGACGCAGACCATCCATGTCGGCGATTGCGAGCTGCTCGAGTACTACATGGACGCGACCGATCGCGCCAATCCGAAGTGGCGCGTCACCAGGAATCGCAGCTGGCTGGTGGGCATGAATGCCGAGGAGGGGTTCGACAAAGTGAACGACCCGCTGGCGCAACTGAAGGTCGCACTCGGCTACAGCACGGCGTTGGGCACTACCGAGTGCGTGCCGGCGTGGCGTGGACTGTCGCCCCTGGCGATGAATCCTTGGTACGGACAGGCGCCGAATCAGCAGAACTTCGAGCCGCAATCCGACATCGCTGCCATCCGCTGGACGCATTGGGATGATCTGAGAAACATCTATGGCGTCGATGAGACGGGCGCGGCGCGGCCGACGTGGGACAACATCGGCGTGCAGTACGGCTTGCGCTCGCTGCAGGAGAGCAAGATCACGTTCGAGGAGTTCCTGGATCTGAATTGGAACATCGGCGGCTGGAAGCAGCCGAGTGAGATGGTGCAGGAAGGCTTTCCGTTCTTCGGCACCTCGGCCACCGAGATCAACAAAGCGCTGACCGTGCCCGGCTACTTCGATCCGTGGAGTCGGCGCAATATGAACGTCAGCACCGATCCGGCGAAGCCGGCACCCCGTACCAGCGGCGATATGCGCGCGATTCGTGCAGCTTACACGTCAGGAATGGTGTTCCATGGACAGCTCGATCGGCCGACGATCGATCACCGTCAGTACATGGAGCGCGAGCTCGACATGCACAACGTGCATCAGAGCTTTGCCGTTCGTCAGCGGGTGCTCGAGAGGATGGGCAACAGCGACATGATGGTGATCTGGTTCACCGACACCATGCCCGGCGTGCCGAAGGCCAGCCAGTCGCTGGATGCCATCGCGGTGATGGAAGAGTGGCTGCGAAACATTCAGAAGAATCCGAACAAAGGCATTCGTCGCAACCGGCCCGCGCGTGCGGTCGATAGCTGCTTCGATGTCACGGGGAAACTGATCTACGCGGGCGACGACGCCTGGGATGGCATTCTCGACGACAAACCCGCAGGCGCGTGCACGCAGCGCTTCCCGATCTACTCCACGTCACGCATCGTCGCGGGAGCGCCCATCGAGGGCGGCATCTATAAGTGCGCATTGAAGCCAGTGGACAAGGCAGTCAAGCAGGGCGTGTATGCGCCGTGGGCACCGACTTCGGAGCAAGTCCAGAAGTTGAAACTGATCTTCCCCGACGGCGTCTGCGATTACAGCCGGCCGGATCAGGGGCGGCCCTGGAAGAAGTGGGACTGATAAATAGTGAGGGCGGCGCCCTTCGTGCAGGAGGGCGCTGACGATCCGGGCGTGGTGCCGGCAGAGGACAGGGCCGGCATTGCCGTGTCCTTCTTGGGGCATGGATGAAAGTGCGTGTAGCGGTGGCTGCGCGGCTGAGCGAGATTTCCGGCAGGCTGGGTCGGTAAGCTGCGCTGGAGGTGCCCCATGGCCACCGGACTCCTGGTTCGATTGGAGGCTCGCGCCGGCAAGGAACGCGAAGTCGAGCAGTTTTTGAAGTCGGCGTTGCCGCTCGTGGAAGAGGAGATCGGCACGCGCACCTGGTTCGCGGTGCGTTTCGGGAAGGGCGAGTACGGCATCTTCGATACCTTTATGGATGACGCGGGTCGCGATGAGCATCTGCAGGGGCCGGTCGCCATGGCCTTGCAGCGCAGTAGCGACTTGTTCGACAGTGAGCCGCGGATGCAGAGGATCGAAGTACTGGCGGACAAGCTGCCGGTGAATCCAACGCCGGCGGACACCAAAGGTCTGTTGCTCACGTTCAAGGCCAAGGCCGGTCACGAGATCGAGGTGGAGCAGTTCCTGCGGGAGGCCCGGCCCATGGTGATGGAAGAGCCCAACACGACCGCATGGTTCGCCATCCGCACCGAAGAGGGCGAGTACGGCATCTTCGACGTTTTCCCCGACAACGGCGCGCGATTCATCCATCTCATGGGCCACGTGCCGCGCGAGCTGGCGAAGCATTCCATGTCGATGCTGGGCTCGGTGCCCGAGCTGCACATGGTGAACGTTCAGGCCGAGAAGCTCGGCGTCTGACGTTCAGTTCGCGCGCACCGCCACGTCGTCGAAGCCCGCTTCGATGACTGTTCCGCCGTTGCTCGTACTGTCCGCGGCCTCGAATCGCAACGTGATCGTCTGGCCGGCGAATCGCGACAGATTCACCGACTGCGAGCGCCACACCGCACCGACGTTGCTCGATGTCGCCGCCTTCTGGAACAGCGTCACCGGCACACCGTCGGATCCAACCGCGCGCACTCGGAAATAGTCGGCGCTGGTCGCGGTATCGATGTGCGCGAGGAAATATCTGAAGGTCAGCGTCACCGTCCGTCCCGACGGCAGCGTGATCGATGGCGATTGCATCGACGTTAGACCGTTATCGATATCGTTGACGCCAGCATTCACACTCGCGGTCAGGCCGGTGATCATGCAGGCCACGCCGCCGGCGCAATTATCCGGCTGCAGGGTGACGCCGTTCTGAGTGGTCGGTTGCGGATCGCCCCGTTGCCACAGACCACTGGTCGCGGTGTTCGCACCAGGTGTGCGCACCCAACCGCGGGCCGACTCGAAGTCGTCCTGGAACAACGCGGACTGGCCGCCGCTCTGAAGCGTCGCCGTGTACGTCGTATCGTCAGTCGGCGTCACCAGGTCGTGAGATTGGGCGCCGCCGTCGGACCACGAGCCGAACTGGTAAGTCACACCGCCCGAGACCTGCGGGCTGACCGCACCGATGGTGCGAACGATGCCTTCCACGCCGGTGAAGGTGTGCGGTGCTGTCACGGGCACGCCGTCGAGCGTCAGTTGGGCATTGGGAATGTTGCTGGTGAGCGTGACCACCGACGTGCGCGGCTGGATGTCCACGAACGTCGTGTTGGTCAGGCCTTGCGCATCGCGCACGGTCAGGATCAGGCGGTAGAAAACGTTCGCCGAGGTTTCTCCGCGATCGGCAATCGTGAACGATCCGTTGGTGATGCCGCTGGTTTCCGGCAGGTGCGGGTGAGTGTGATCGTCGTGGTGGAAATCCACGCGCCAGGTGAACGCGGAGGCGGGCAGAGTGCCATCTTCTGGATCGGTGGCCGAGCCCGAGAACGTGACGGTCTGGCCGCCGCGATACATCGTGCCCGACACGGGCGAGACGATGGTTGCGTTGGGGACGCCATTCGACAGCACAGTCAGTGTCGCCGCGTTGCTGGTGATCGAACCGTAGGGATTCGTGACTGTCACGGAAAGCAGCGCGCCGTTGTCGGCAGCCGTCGTCGATGGGATCGTGTACGAGGATTGAGTCGCGCCCGAGATGGGCGCGCCATTGCGAAGCCACTGATAGGCCAACGGCTGCACGCCGGATGCGGAAACAGTGAACGTCGCGGGCTGTCCCGCCGACACCGACACACTCACCGGCTGTTCGGAAATCGATGGCGCTGAATTGGCCGTGTACTGCACTCGATACAACTCGCCGCCGTTGCCGCGGCCCAGGTAGTAGAGCGAGCCGTCGGGGCCGGTTTCGATGTCGACCAGTCCGGCGATGCCGGTCGCGAATCCGGTCGCGGCGCTGTAGGCCGGCGGACTGAGCGTGCGGATGAATCCGCTGCAGTAGTCGCCAAAGAAATAACGGCCGGCATAGGCGGTGGGAAATTGCGAAACGGTGGGGCGGTAGAACGCCGCGCCGACGATCGCGCAATTCGTGCCGGCATTGGCGTAGACGTAGGCCGGATAACGCACGCCGGCGGCACCGCCCGGAGTGAATCCTTCGGTTTGCGGCCAGCCGAAGTTCGCACCCGCAACGACATGATTTACTTCCTCCCACGCATCCTGACCGACGTCGTTCACGTGAATGCGGCCCGTCGTGCGGTCGATGGCGAAGGTGTAAGGGTTGCGCAGGCCGCGCGCCCAGATGGCTTGATTCACCCCTGTCGTCTGGCCGAGGAACGGATTGTCCTCCGGAATCGAGCCGTCCGGATTGATTCGCAGCAGCTTGCCATGCGTGACGTTGAGGCTCTGAGCGTTGGCTGAATCGGAGTTGTCGCCGGTGGCGATGTACAACTTGCCATCGGTGCCGAATGCCAGCGCGCCGCCGTTGTGAATGTAGGCCGTGCTGAGCGGCGAGAGCTCGATCAGTTGCAGTTCGCTGCCCGCGGCGGCTACATCCGGGTTGCTGGCACTGGCGGTGAAGCGGACGACACGGTTGACGCGCGGTGGCGCGGTCGGGCTCGTGTAGTACAGATAAACATAGGGAGTGGTGGCGAAGTTGGGATCGAGTGCCACACCGAGCAAGCCGCGCTCGCCCAGCGTGTTCGTGCTCAACGTGACGAATGGCTGACTGAGGAGTACGCCGTCACGGATGACTCGCAAAGCGCCGGTCTGTTGAGCGACGAAGATCCGTCCGTCCGGGGCGACAGCCATGGCGGTTGGACCAGTGATGCCGCTGGCGATGCGTGTTTCAGAGAAGCCGGCAGGTAGCGTCGCTGCGTGAGTGACTGCCGCCAGCAACAGACCAGCAACGGCTGCGAGCGTTCGTCGAATCCCCATGATGTCCTCCACTGACGATGGCGTCCGAGCGCTGCCACGTCCTTGCCTGGAGGCGAAAACTAGGCAAGCAGGGCATGAGGCAACAATGCGTACAAGCCACCGCCGTCAAGGAACTTTGCTGTAGGGAATTTCGTTTCTGGGGCGTGTTGTCGGAACGTGCGTGAGAGCGGGGCACGGCGTCGATGCGAGCTGCGTTCAAAGCATCGCTGGTGACTTTGTTGGTGCTGAGCTCGGCGTGCGCGCCGAATCCTCACGTCGAAAAATCTGAACAGATGCCGCCCATCGTCGCCAGGCAGCGCGTGCTGTCCGAGGACGAGAGCGATCCGTTGTTGAGATCGGCGCTGGAGGAATATAAGAGCGACGCGGCGGTTCGCGAGCTGGTGACCGCGGTACGACAGAGCTCATCCATGCCGTTGACCAGCGGCAATCGTGTCGATGCGCTCATCGATGGTCCGCAGACCTACGCCGCGATCGAAGCGGAGCTGAAAGCGGCCAGGCATCACATCCATCTCGAAACGTTCATCTTCGGCGCCGACGAGATCGGCCGGCGCTTCGGCGATCTGCTGGCGCAGAAGCGCAGCGAAGGCGTGGAAGTCCGAGTGCTCTACGACAGCATCGGCAGCATGGACACGCCGACCGATTTCTTCGAGCAGTTGCGCAAGCGGGGCGTCGAAGTGCGTGAGTTCCGGCCGATGAATCCGGTGAAGAACCCGCGCATCTGGAGCATCAACAATCGCGATCATCGCAAGATCATCGTGGTCGACGGCAAGGTCGGTTTCGCCGGCGGCATCAACATCGACAGCACATATTCCAGTCCGTCATCGAGTCGTCCGGGGCCGAAACGCGGGATCGAAGACGGCTGGCGCGACACGCACATGCGCATTCAAGGCCCCGTGGTGAAGCAGTTGCAGACGTTGTTCCTGCAGTCGTGGGCCGAGGCGGGCGAGCCGTTACAAGCGAAGGACGGCGATGAATATTTGCCGCCGGCGCGGCCGGCGGGCGACACGTTGATCACGATCGTCGGTAACGACAGCGAGTCGGACGATCGCTCGTTGTACGGAACCTATCTCGCGGCATTCACGCATTCGACCAGGCGCCTCTGGATCACGCACGCGTATTTCGCGCCCAATCCGGAATTGCTGGAGGCGCTGGAGGAGGCGTCGCATCGGGGTGTCGATGTGCGGCTCATCGTGCCGGCCTTCACCGACTCGCGCCTCGTCCTCAACGCGACCCAGTCGACCTTCACGCCGCTGCTGCAGGCGGGCGTGAAGATCTATGAGCTGAAGGACGCGTTGCTGCACGCCAAGACGGTCGTCATCGACGGCACCGTGTCCATCGTCGGCTCCGCCAATCTCGACATGCGCAGCTTCCTGCACAACGACGAGGTCAATGCCATCGTCATCGATCGTGACTTCGGGCAGCGCATGGACGAGGTTTTCAAACGCGACGAGCGCGGCTCCCGGCCGGTGACGCTGGAGCGATGGCAGAAACGATCGCTGTGGCAGCGGATGAAAGAGTTCGGCGTGAAGCTGTTCGGTTACTGGATCTGAGGGCAAAGGGGGCGGGCGGACACCGAGCCGTGCAACACGGCTCGGGCCGCCCACCGGGGGACTGACCGTGCTGGTCAGAACTTGGTCGAGATCAGGAACTTGATCATTCGCGGACCGCCCTGCGCGAGCAGGAACCCACCGGTCGAGGAGAAATAGCGCTCGTTCGTCAGGTTCTGCGCGTTGACCTGGAAGGTCATCTCCGCGCCGTTGATCTCGGTGTCGTACGCGAAGCCCGCGTCGTACAGCGTGTAGCCAGGTGCGAACGCCTGGTTCAAGGCGTTCACTGCACGTCGACCGGTGTGATACGCACCCGCGGTGACGCTGAAGCCCGGAAGCAGAGCGTCGAGCCGATACTCACCCGCGATCGACCACGTGTCGCGCGCGGAGTTCTCGATGAGCTTGCCCACCGCGGTCGGGGAGACGGTGACGACACCCGTCACCGGGTTGGTCGTGATCACGGTGGGTGCACCGGACTCCTGCTCGGCATCGAGGAACAGCGCGCTGGCGTACAAAGACAGCTCGGGCGTGACCTCCCCGCTCAGGCTCAGCTCGTAACCTTCGTAGCTGGCACGGCCGTCCTGAACATACAGGTTTGCGCCGTTCACATACGTCGAAGCACGCTCGATTTCGAAGTACGCCGCCTGGAACAGCAGACCGCGCGTCGGCTCGATCTTGATACCGGCTTCGCGCTGCTCACTCTCCGTCGCAGGCAACTGAACGCCCTGATTCAACGCGGTCGACGGAGCGCCCGGCGTGGACTCCAGGCCTTCGATGTAGGTGCCGTAGACGCTGATCCACGACAGCGGCTTGACCACCGCACCGTACGAGATCGAGGTCGGCGTCGCATCGAACGTCGTCGTGTGAGTGGTGCGGCTCGATTCGGTGTAATCGGACATGCGCACGCCGCCCAGCAACTGCAGCCACTCGGTCACCTTGATGCGGTCGAAAAAGTAATAGCCGAGGTCCTCGATCCGAGTTTCATCGCCATTGCGCAACGGCATCGCCGTCTCGGGAATGTCACGCGGGTCGAAGAAGTTCTGCGTGCACGTGACGCGCGGCGCTGTCGGCGTCGCGCCCGGGCAGGTGGCCGCCGTGGACGTGGAGTTCTTGGCGTCGCGCACGTTCTGCGACGCGCCGATCAGCACTTCGTGCGTCAGGAACCAGGTGTTGAATGTGCCCGCCAGCTCGGCGCGAGTGTTCACGTTCTTGAAGGTGAGATCCGGCTGCAGACTGATGGCCAGCGTGCCCTCGCCAGTCGTGAGGTTGACTGGATTCAGGGTGTTGAAGCGCCGGTCGCGCACCAGTCGCGAGGTGCCGCCGCTCACGGTCAATGCCCACGCATCGGAGATGCGCCAATTGATCGTGCCGAGTACGTTGTACTCCTCGGCTTCGTTCTTCGCCCAATCCGGCCCGAAGTTGGTGGTGGGGTCGATCAGCGGCGGCAGTGCCACCTGCGGGTACATGTCGGCGATCGTCGGCCTCGGCGGCGTGGTGAAGCGGTACACGCCGGGCTCGTTGACGGTCTTGTAGATGTACTCGGAGTCCAGGCTCAACGTCAGCGAATCGGTCGGCTTGACGTCGATCGCGGCGGCCAGCAGCGCGCGGTGCCCGCGAGTGTTGTCGATGCCGGAATCGACCGTGCCATAAACGGCGTTGACGCGCGCCCCGACGATTCCCTGCGTGCCGCCTACGTCGATGTGACCGGTGAGCGCGCCATATTCATTGCCGGCGACGTTCAGGGCGACGTACGGATCCTGAGTCGGACGCTTCATCGTCATGTTGATGATGCCGGCGGGCGTGGTGAAGCCGTAATACAACGCGGAGGCGCCCTTGAGCGCTTCGACGCGATCCTTGTCCTCGAGCGGCAGGTCGATCAGGTTGATGATGGGCAAACTGCCGTTCAGGCGGAAGTTGCCGCGATTCTCGACGTTGATGCCGCGGATCGCGAGGTTGCTGTAAACCGTCGGCGAAGTCTGCGAGCTGGTCACGCCCGCAGTATTACGCAAGGCGTCGAGCAAGCCCTGGGCTTGTTGCGCCTGGATCATCTCCAATGGAATGACGCTGATGGTCAGCGGTGTGTCGAGTTGGCGCGCACCACGGAAGCTACCCGCCTGCACCAAATCGGCGCTGAAGCTATTGCGTCGATCCGCGGTGACGACGATCTCTTCCAGCATGGGGCTGGTCGAGGCGTTGCTATTGGAAGTGGTATCGCTGTTCTGGGCCAGTGCCGGGACCGAAACTGTCGCGAAGGCGGCCACGACGCCGGCGGCCCGGCTCAAACGTGCTCGTGCAATGGTCATCAATTCTCCCCAGTTTTTTTGGCTAGCGTTCTGCAAACGAGAAAGGCGACGCTAGGCGGGGACGATGATCCTGAATACTGTCACCGAGCTGTCATGCCCTCGGCGGGCAATTCGTTGAGTGCCTTGCCTGCCGTGCGCGGCTTGCTGAACGGCGTCGGGCGCGAGGGCGCCTGTGGCGTGTTCCGTAACAGCATGCCGATGCCGGCTTCATAGCCGCCGCCGGCGATTTCGAGGGCGAAGCGCTCCGCGTCGCGCTCGCGGATGCCGGTGAGAATGTCGGCGATCTCCGATTCGCTCACCTCGAGCAGGCGTAGCGCGGCGCCACCGGCTTGCAGCGCCGACTCGAATGTTTCTCTGATCTGATAGTCGACCCCCGCGCCGACCAGCAACCGCGCATGCTCACGATCGTAGGCACGCACCAGCAGCTGCGCTTGCGGAAACTCGGAGCGCACCAGCTCGACGATACGATCGGCGGTCGCTCGACTCTCGACGCAGACGGCGATCTGGCGTGCCTTGCCGGCGCCCGATGCTCGCAAGACGTCCAGTCGCGTGCCATCGCCGTAGTACACGGTGAAGCCGAACTGTTGAGCGGCACGGATCATTTCGACATCGGCATCGATGATGCTCACATCGACCCCGCGGGCGAGCAACGCCTGACTGACGACCTGGCCGAAACGTCCGAAGCCGATCATGAGCACGCTGCCTTCGAGCCCCTCCGCGATGGGAATGCCATCCATGGACTGGCTGGCGGGTTTGATGAAGCGTCGGATCACGATCACGACCAGCGGCGTCAACACCATCGAGAGCACGACGATCGCGGTCATGTTGGCGTTGACGGTTTCATCGATGAGGCCGGTCGCGGCGGCGGCACCGTACAGGACGAACGCGAATTCGCCACCTTGGGCCATCAGCACGGCGCGATCCAGCGCTTCGTGATGTGAGCTGCGCGTCGCTCGCGCCACGAGATAGATACACAGCGCTTTCATCGCCATCATGGCCGGCACGGCGGCGGCGATCAGTGCCCAGTTCTCGGAGACCACTTTGAGATCGAGGCTCATGCCGACGGCCAGGAAGAACAGGCCCAGCAACAAGCCGCGGAAGGGCTCGACATCCGCTTCGAGCTGATGACGGAACGTCGACTCGGACAACAGCACGCCGGCGAGGAACGCGCCCATCGCCATCGACAGCCCGCCCATTTCCATCAACAGCGCCGAGCCCAGCACCACGAGCAGCGCCGCGGCCGACATGACTTCACGCGTGCGAGCCAGCGCCAGAATGCTGAAGAGAGGATTGAGCAACCATACGCCGGCGGCGATCAAGCCTGCGAGCGATGCGACGCCCATCAATATGGAAATCCAATGCGGCGTGCTCGTTTCGGTCGCGACCGTCGGCGACAGGAAGCTGACGAGCGCCAGCAACGGCACGATCAACAGATCCTCGAACAGCAGCACCGAGACCATCTTCTGCCCATGAGGCAGAGCGATGTCGCCGCGCTCGGCGAGCAGCTGCATGACGATGGCGGTGGAGGTGAGCACGAAGCCGGCGCCGCCGATGAAAGCCACCACCGGCGAGAATCCGAAAGCCATGCCGACGCCGGTGAGGCCGAGTGTGCAGGCCGCGATCTGCAGCGTTCCCAGGCCGAAAATCTGTCGTCGCAGGTGCCACAGATGCGACGGACGCATCTCCAGGCCGATGATGAACAGGAACATCACCACGCCGAGCTCGGCGAATTGCAGGATGGCGTGCGGATCGGAGAACAGACCCAGGCCGAAGGGACCGATCAACAGGCCGGCCGCGAGATAGCCCAGCACCGAGCCGAGGCCGAGCCGCTTGAAGAGGGGCACGGCGATGACGGCGGCGCCCAGCAAGGCGACGGCGCTGACCAGCATGTTGGAATCGTGTTCGGGGGCCATTGAGGACTCGGAGCGGGAAAGGGCCGATGATAGGCTGCCTGCCGTGGCCCAATCCAGCGCCGGTTCCTGGCTATTCCGTACCGGTTCGATTCCGGTCCCAGGTACCTAATTCAGCGGGGCTGGAGACGATGAAAATCGCACGGCGGTTCTAGACCGCGCGCCGGCTCTAGTGGTCTTGCGCAGCCTTTTCCCGAAGCTGTTCGGCCACTTCGTCGGCGGGCAGCATCAACGTTTCATCCGAGAGCACGACCGCTTCGGAGATCGTCGGTGAGTTGTCATCGGACTCGTCGGCGCTGGCCGCGGCCTTTGCCGTGGGCAGCGAGCGGTCGGCGTTCTTCATGACCTGGAACGCTTCTTCCGCCTCGAGCGGCTCGCAATAGAAATATCCCTGCGCGTAGTCGCATCCCATCCGCCGCAAGTCATGGGCGGCATCACCGGTCTCGACGATCTCGGCGACCGATTTCAGGCCGAGGCTGCTGGTCATCTGCACCAGCGCGGCGGCGATTGCACTGTTGGCGTGCGCCGAGCCGGCGCGGTCGACGAACGGCCGGTCGATCTTCACATAGCTGAAGGGGAACAGTTGCAGATAGCTCAGCGACGAGTAGCCGGTGCCGAAGTCATCGAGCATCATTTCGATGCCGAGATCGTTCAGCCCGTCGAGAATGTCGCGGGCCGCGCCCGGGTTGCTGATCAGTCCGCCTTCGGTCAGCTCCAGCTTCAGGTACTCCGGCGGCACACCCGTTTCCTTGAGCACGCGCGCGACGTAGGAAGTGAACTCGGGATCGCGAAGTGCGGCGGCCGACACGTTGACCGTCAAATAGAAGTCGCGATCGCGCGGCAGGCGGTGCCGCCACTCCGCCGCGAGCGAGCACACCTGCTGGATGGTCCAGCGGGTGATGGGCACGATCAGGCCGACTTCCTCGGCCAGGCTCAGAAACTTGTCCGGCGTCAGCAGACCTTCGATCGGATGCCGCCAGCGTAGCAACGACTCGGCGCCGGCCACGCAGTTATTGCGCAGATCGATGATGGGCTGATACATCAAGTGCAGCTCGCGGCGCTGGAGTGCGACGTGCAGATCCGCCTCGAGGCTGACCAGGCTCGCGGCGCTGCTGCCCATGGCGGGCTGATACGCGACGGCCGTTGCCGTGTCGTGTCGTCTCGCCATCGACAGGGCAATGTCAGCTTCACGCACCGCTTCTTCCGCACGCTGCAGACCCGAATCGATGCAGGTGACACCCACGCGAGCGGCAACGTTGAGCTGATGTTTGCGCAGCTCGAAAGGAGCTTGCAGTGTTTTCTGCAGCAGGCCTGCGATGTCGAGCGCGGCATCCATCGAGGGAACGTCGTAGACCAGCATCGCGAACTGATCGCCGCTCCAGCGCGCGAGCACACATTCAAACTGCGCCGTCGCCTTTTGAAAGCGCCGGGCGGCCTGCACGACGACTTCGTCCCCGGCGGTGTGGCCGAGCGAATCGTTGATCAGCTTGAAACGATCGATGTTGATGAGCATGACCGCGAGGCGTTGCCGGCGACGCGTCCGGACTTCACGCAGCGCGCGATCCAGCTGATCCATGAAGTAGCGGCGGTTCGGTAAACCGGTGAACGCGTCGTGATACCGGGAATGCTCGAAGCTCTTCTGCAGGTTCTCGCGCTGTTCGATCTCGAGCGCAAGCTTGCGTTGGGTGGTTTGCAACTGGCGGCGCGACAGTCCCAGCGCGTCGCGCGCCCGATGCAGGCTGTGCACGAGGTCGTGAGTCGCGAACGCCAGCAACCAGGCGACGACGGCGAGCAGCGCGATGGCCGCCGCCAGCTCGCGTGCTGGATACCAACCTGCCTTGGGACGCAGAGCGAGTTGCACATAGCCGCTCGGCAACTCCTGCGCAAAGCCTTCCGGCAAGCGAATGCGGCTGACGATGGGATCGTCGAGCCGACCGATCCGGCTGCTCACGAAGATCTGTGGCGCGCCTCCCGCTGCGTCGATCTTCGAGAGCTCGAAGTCATAGTCCGGAGCGACGATGCGATTCAGTTGCAGTTTCGACAGCAACTGGTCCAGCTCCGCGCCGCGCTCACGAGTGGCGAGCGTTTGCAGCTGCCGTTCAATCGCGCGGCTATATGTCGTTACGAGGGTGCCTGCCGTGGCACGCGTCTGCTGAGCGCGCTCGTTGACGCTCAGTGAAATCAACCTGCCACCGGCCAGCACGATGACCGCCAGCACCAGCAAGGTGAGGGGCCATTGCGAGCCGCGTTTCAGGAAGGAGAGTTTCATTGGCCCCGCGCGCCCAGATAGGCCGTGAAGCTCAAGGTCACGGTGTATTTCTCGCTGCCCGAGACGTCGAGGTAGTCGCCGAGCAACGTCACGTCGCCGCGCTTGAAGGTCTTGCCGATGCCGACGAAGCCTTCCTTCGATTGGCTCGCGGGCAGCACGACGCCGGGCTGCAAGACCAGGACCGCGGGGTTGGCGGTACCCGTCGAGCCGCCGATCAGGAAATTGATGTGCTTGCCGAAATAGTCCAGGCGCGCGCTGGTGAGCTCGGTGCCCAGATTGCCGCTCACCGATTTGGCGTAGGCAACGTTCGTCACGACGCGCGGCGACCACACGTAAGTCACACCGAGCTTGGGCAGATTGCCGTGGGTGGTGTCGATGTCGATCTGGCGGGTCTCGAGCTGAAGCGAGAATTTGCTGGTGAGTGCCTGGCTGATGGCCAGCACGCCGACGCCGTAGTCGAATTTGCGCCCGTTGTCGTCACCCTCGCCGTTGTAGTACTCGCCGACCACTGTGAATCGCGAGGCCGGATCGCCGCGACCCCAGGCCGCTCGCACCGAGCCGTAGGTCAGCTTCGCATCCTCGACGTAGGTATGGTCGATGCCCAGGCCGGCGAGGACGTCCGGCGTGAAGTAATGCAGATAGCCGGCGGAGGCGCCACCGCCTTCGTCGTCGGTGTCCTTGAACGTCGAATAGCTGCCGCTCAAGGTCAGTTTATCGAACGGGCGCGCATCGATTTCGGCGGCGCTGGCCGACGCGGCGAGCGCGAGAGATGACAAACACAGCGCGGCGGATCCAGATCTCATGGGGGTGTCACCAACGTTGAATTGGAAATGGCACTCTTTGGAGCGTCGGCGAGTTGCGCGGCCGCGGTGACATCGCCGCGATCGCCCAGAGCTGCGCGTCCCATGGGCAGGAACGCGACGATGTACAGGCGTTCGTCCTCGCCAGGCAGCGGCGAAGCCGAACAGGTGACTTGATAGACGCGCGGACCGATCTCGATGTGCATCTTGCGCCGACCGGTGAGCCCCGGTTCCCACCAGCGCGGCGGCATGCCCCCCAAGGACAGAATCTTCGAGGCATCGGCATCGGTCGCGAGCGCCGCGAACAACGCCTGCGCCGGCTTGTTGAATGACAGCAACCGACCTTGCGAGTCGATGACCAGCATGGCCTGGCCGCTGACATCGAGCGCCGCGTGCGCCGTGAATTCTTCGGTCTTGTCGTGGATCACCACGAGTGCGAATCGCCGGCCCGTCTGTGTCAGATGTCGCACTTGAACTTCGGTGGCGCGCAGGCGGTCGGCGACTTTGATCATGCTGAGCGGCACCACGCCGCCGGCGCCTGCGATCGCTTCCTGCACCATCTCTGGATAGGAGAAGCGAATCACCTCGAAGAGCGTGCGACCGGCGGTCGACTCTCGATCATGGAAGCGCTCGGCCCGCGCGCTGGCGCAGACCACTTGCAAAGTGTCGCTGTCCACCAGCAGGGCGGGGAACGGCATCGCTTCGATCAGCGTGGTCCAGAATTCGTGGCCGCGCTCGGCTTCGGCGCGCGCGACATCCACGTGCGAATGCAGGCGTTCGAAAATGGTGCCGAGATATTCCGCGGCGACGGCACACGCGAGCACCAGGATCGCAAACACTTGCAACATCACGGCGTAGTAAGCGGACGGCGCGTAGAAGCCGGGAAAGGTCGACGCCGATCCTTGCTGGCCGAGCAGGGTGGCGAGCGATGAGCCAATGGCGTTGAGGCCCGGCACATACCAACGCAGCTCCGGCGCCTGCGCGAGTGCCACGACGCCGGCGACGAGGATGGCGAGTATCGCCATCAAGTAGGGCTGCCAGCGCGATAGAAAGATGGCGCCGACGACCGGCAACGCAAACACCATCAGGAAGGCCGGGTTCTGCAAGCCGCCGGCATTCAACCAGATGAAACCGACGACCACGATGCCGGCGATATGCAGCAGCGTGAGCACCAGGTGGCGCTCGCCGACGCGCGCAGGTTTGCCGACGACCGTGAATGCAATGTGGATGGCGCCGAGCGCGAGCAATCCGAGACAGGCGGCAACAAAGTTGATGTTCAGCGAGCTCACCAGCCAGGGCACGACGGTGCCGAGCAGGATGGCGAAGATGGTCAGCAACCACGTGTCATCCAATAGATGGATGCGTGGATCGGTCCACGTCGGCGCGGGAATGATCTGTGTGTCGCCGATGTTCATCTCTGCACGGTGTCGCGCGACGGCTTGGCATCGCCCGCCGCGACTGTCGCGGCGCCCAGGCTGAAGTTGTTGCCTTCGAGGAACGGCGCGGAGCGCACGCGCTCACCGCCGCCTTCGGGCTGATAGTCGACGACCTTCAATGCCAGCGCGCGTGGCCGCATGACCTGATTGCCGCGCAGGATGGGCGAGTCGCCGATCACATCGATGCCGTTGAACTTCGGCTCGATGATGGTGTTGTCGATGGCGCTGCTGGGACTGCGTTGATTGCCCAGCACGAACGCAAGACCGTAACCGCTGTTGTGAATGCGATTGCCACGGATGACGGTGTCGGCCGAACTCTTGAGCATGACGCCATAGGCTTCGAGGCCGTCGAATTCGTTGTCTTCGATCACCGCGGCTTGCGCGTTCTCGGCGACGATGCCCATCGCCGGCCCGCGGCTGATGCGATTGCCTCGGGCGACGGCGCCAGTGCCCATCAACTGCATCGCGGCTTCGCGCGAGTCGAGCAACTCGTTGCGCTCCATGATGACCGAGACATTGGCGGCGAGAATGCCGATGCGCTCCTTGTCGAAGCGATTGTCCCGGATGCTGATCGAGCCGCCGCGGTTGTCGGGCTCGCTGCGAACCGCCCAGATGCCGGCGTCGCGGTGCTCGGAGAACTGGTTCTTCACGACCATCGCGTTCTTGTTCGATGCCGCGAAGCGCACGCCGATGCGGTTCTTGGCAAAGTGGTTGCGCTCGAGCATGAGCTGGTCGGCGTTCTCCGCGACATCGATGCCGACGTCGCAGCCCTCGATCGATGTCGTCTGCAACTTGAAACGCTCGGCTCGCAGCACGATGCCGGTCGCCTTGCAGTTGAGAATGCGTACGCCTTCGATGTCGACATTCGCTCCGGAGACGTCGAGCACGGGGCCATCGGGCAGGGCGCTCGCGTCGATCTCGGTCCCGTTCTCACCCGCGATCATTCGGATGCCCTGGGCGTTGACGAAGGGCGGCAGGGCGGTGGCGAGCGTGATCTTCGGGACCTGCAGCGAGATGGTCACCTCGTTGGTGGCGGCGGTCGCTTTGAAGATGGCTTCGCGCAATGAGCCGGGCCCGCGATCGTTGCCGGTGGTCACGTCGATCGAGGTGTTGTTGGCGACCTGCCCCGGCTTGACCTTGTGGGACTGGTACCAGTAACCGAGCCCGACGAAGGCGGCGAGCAGCACGAATACGACAATGGAAACGGTGGAGCGGCGGCTAAGCGGCATGGACGTCTCCGTTACGCTGCAAGACAAACACCGCATGCCATGAGCGTTCCACGGCGATTCGGCCGAACAGGACATCGATCGGCGTGGATGCGAGCGTCACCGCCGCCAGGGCCGACATGCCCAGCGGACGCGGCAGTCCTCGCAGATGGGGCAGCAGCCAGGTTTTGAACGGCGCCGGATCGACGCCGCTGAGCGCGCGCAGCTCCAGTCCTTGCTCTGCAAACAGATCGAGATAGACGCGTCGGTGCCGGGCACGAAACACGGTCGTGTCGCAATGTTCTGCGGTGTTTGCAGGCGCGGCCTCCAGCAGCACCATGCGTCCACCGGGCGCGAGATGATCCGCCATTCGCTTTACCGCCGAGCGCAGCGACTGCGGATCCAGAATGTGCTGGAGTACCGTGACGCCGAGAATCAAATCGAACGGTCCGTCGGCATCGAGCCGCGCCAGATCCTGAACGATGAATCGAGTGCGGCTCGACACGCTCTGCAACTCGGCGCGACGTCGGGCTTCCGCAATCATCGTCGGGCTCAGATCCGCGCCCGTGACGATGCCGAGTCGTCGTGCGAGCAGCGTGCTCCAGCGTCCGACACCGCAGCCCACATCCAGCACGCGCGTGCCAGGCCGGATGTCGAGCCACGGCCGTAGCGCCAGGTACTGACTCCAATGAATCATCCGGTTGTAGAACTCCGGCATGCCGTAGGAGCAGACCGCTGCGAGCCCCGAGCCCTCCGCCGCGAATCGCCGGGCGCGGTCTTCCCAATAGTGATGGGGCAGGTACTGTTCGGGAGCCGGTGCGCCGCGTGCGTTCATGAAGCCTTCCGCATGAGACTGGTTTTCTCCTCCAACGGCAGCGTCGTGCTGGCGCTCGGCAGTGGCTCGTAGTGATCGCGGTAGACGCGACGACCCCAGAGTTTCACTGCGATCCAGTTGACGTAGCCGACGGTCATCGGAGCGATGTGAGTGATGGCGTAGAACAGATACAGCGGCACGATGGGCGCGATGTAGGCGCGCTCCTGTTTCGGCACGACGGTAAACAGCGCGAACACGCCGAGCGCCAGATAGCTGCCGATCGCCGCCATGAAATAACTGGGATTGATCAGCGCGTTGCGCGGGAAGATATTCGCCAGGAACAGATTGTCGAAACCGCTGATGAAGCTCAGCACCAGCAGGATCGCGCTGATGATCTTCAGCGGATGCACGATCAGCGACAGCCCGCCCAGGTAGACCACGAAGTGATACAGGGCAAACGGCGTGCGTCGGGCGATGCGCCAGACCTCACTGAAGCGTTCGATGTACACCTTGAGCAACCCGTAGTACCAGCCGACGCGCTGTGAGAACCAGCGCCGCACGTTACCCGGGCCTTCGGTGCTGACGACGAGCCGGCCGTCGTAATAGATGCGTTCGCCGTGGCTGAGCAGGATCAGCGCGTTCTGCAGATCCTCGGCGTAGACCGATTGCGAGTGCTCCGACAGCGCCCGTACCAATGCGTCACGCCGGTAGCAGGACACACCGGAGGTGATGCTGTAGTCCGCCAGGCTTTCGCGTCCGATCCGAAACGCCAGTGCATATTCGAACGCCTGGAAGCGGGCGAGGAAGCCATCGGGCTCGATCATCACGCGCGGACAGACGGCCGCGGCGCCAGACTGCTGAAAGTCGCGAATGAAGCGTTCGAAGTCGATGCGGCTGCCGCCGTTCTTGCCACGGATGCGAATGTCCGGATCGACCACCATCACGGTTTCGATATGCGGCGGCAACTTTTCGAGCAGGCGCTGGATCGCGCCGGGCTTTTTTCGATTCACGCCTTCGTCGAAACAGCGCCAGCCGGCGTGCCGCAGCCGCAGCACGGTCGCGTCCGTCGAGGCATCGCTGATCAACCAGACCTTGTCGCGATAGGCCGCGAACGCATCCATGAACTCATCCAGCAACGGCTCCAGGTTATGAATGGAGGCGATGATTGCGTACGGGCGCGTCGGTACCAGCTGTCGCGAGCCGGTGGGGAAGGCGGCGGACAGATCGATCGAGAGGTGACGATTCTCTTCGGTCGGCGCCGTGGCGATGTGACGACGACGTACGTGCAGGCGCAGAATGAAGTCCAGCGCGTCGGTATAAACGATCAGATTCGCGAGTCCGTAGACCAGCAGCGAGAAACTCGCCGTCTGCAGATTCGCAGCCGACAGTGCGATCCACCCTGCGAGCAGTGCGCATACCCCGAGCGGGGCGAGCAGGCTCCAGGGTGTATTGAACTTCACGCCATCGCGACGGCGCGTCTCGCCGTCGCCCTCCGGGCCTGAGGCAAGCGGGATTCGAGCTCGTCACGCACCTCCTGCTCGGGAGCGACGACGATGCCGTGCTCGGCCAGTACCGGGACACCGACCAGAATCCAGATCAGCGAGCGGACCCGCGACGGCAGATGCGTGGCGCGCGCTTGCAGCTCCATCAGCTTGGCTTCGAACCGGCGCTCGATCTCCAGAATGACTTCCCTGACGGTGGCATCGATGGGCAGGATCTTCGCCGGCTGGTCCCATTCGATACTGGTGCCGTCGACGTGTCGATGGGCATACTGGGTGTGGGGAATCAGCTCGGGATCGCGCGCGAACGCGGCACCCGAGAACGGGATGACGTAGGGATACATGCCAATCTCACATCCTTGTCGCAACCATCGATAGGCTTCGCGCAACGTCTCGGCGACGTCATCGAGCGAGGCCCGCGGCGAGCTGAGAATCAGATCCAGAAACGGCGTGATGCCGAGCTCCAGGGTCGCGCTCAGCATCGGCTCGATGTGGCGATGAATCTGCCCCTTGTTGAATTCGTTCAACACATTGGGCGAGAAGTTCTCGATACCGAAGCCGAGCACGCGGAAGCCGGCGCGACGCATGGCACTGAGCCGTTCCGGCGTCATCGCGTCGATCCGGTTGGTGCTGATGAACTGCAGCTCTTGCGGCAGCTCGCCCGCTTGCTTGGCGGCGATGATGCCTTCGCATAGCGGCAGGACGCGGCGGTCCTTGGTGAAGACGAAGATGTCGTCCTGAAAGATGATGGTCCGTACGCGCGGATGGGTCGCGACGATGCGTTTCATCATGGCCAGACATTCGTCCGCATCCAGCCGCGCGAGCGGAGCTACGCTGCCCTGGGCCTCGTGCAGGAAGTTGGTCGAGGAGCAGAACGTGCAGCCCATGGGGCAGTAGTTCAGCGTGATCAGTCGTACCGAACGGATTTCGGCCAGCGCGGCTTCGCGTGCCGCCTTGGTCGGCAGGCCGCCGACGCGATAGGCGGCTTCGAGCCGATCCCAATACGCTTCATAAGGCATGTGCTCGTACGGGGTCGAGTAGATCGCGGCACGCAACTGATCGTGATTCATCGCGGCCTGCGGCATGCGCAGCAGCGTGCCATCGGCACGACGTTCCACCGTGCCCACGATACCTACCAGTGGCTGCTGCGAGCGGATGCGTGTTGCCAGCTCAACGAGCGGACGTTCGCCTTCGCCGAGAACCACCCGATCGAACGGGCCGAGCTCGAACATGAGGTCGGGCCGAAACGTCGCTTCCATGCCGCCGGCGACCATCAACGCGTGCGGCGCGAGACGGCGGGCGAGGTGCGCGAGCTCCAGATCGAACTTCAACGTCATGCCGGTCGTGGACAGGCCGATCACATCCCACGTATCGCGCAATATTTCTTTCTCGAGCGCGCGCTCGGGCGGGCCGACGCAGCAGTTCGGATCGAAGACTTTGACTTCGACACCTTGCTCGGCCAGAACTCCCGCCAGTCGCCAGACACCTAACGGTGGCGCCAGGAAGGTATATTCCCCACAGTGTGGATCGTAGGGACCCACTAATAGAAATTTGGGCAAGTTCGCACCCGAACTTCTGACTTGTAAATTGTGCGAGTTGGGAACGCGCCAGCCCCACCGCGCGTTCCGGCGTAGGTGCTATTTTGATTGGGTGCGGGATGAACGCGGACGACGCATCGCGTCGCGCAGCTAACCTATGTTTACAGCGTCGCTTCGACACCGGCACTCAAGCGGTTGCCGGTGTAGTCGAATTCAGCGGTGTCGGCGTCGTTGTTCGAATAGGCGTAGCGCAAGAACACTTGCCAGCGAGCAGTCAGCGTGCGGGTTAACGCCAGTGCCAGCTCGGTGCGCTGTTCATTCCCGCTGGTGTTGTCGTCGTAGCTGCTGAGGCGTCGTGAGGCTTCGAACAGAATGCTCCAGTCCGTGGCGAATTCGCTCTCGGCATCGAAGCTCACCTCGTGACGGGTGGCGGACAGGGCCGCGTCGTCGTAGTCGCCGATCTCGAGCAGATAACCAAAACGAAAATCCCAGGCGGCCTGCAGCCAGTCGAGCGAGGCGCTGAGCTCGTGGCGTCGGCCGCTCAGGCCCCGGAATTCATCGTGGCCGTCGATGTCGTTGAATCGATAGCGGCCGCGCATCGTCAGATCGGAACGCAGCTCCCGGCTGGTTTGTATGAACAGGGCGCGTCGGCTTTCGAAGCTCGAGCCGTCGAGCATGGTGTGCGCGACCTGTGTGCCGGCATCGTTGAGCCACTCGCCGCTGTGCCAGCGATAACGGCCGCCCAGCTGCAGGCCGAGCTGGTCGAAACTGTCCAGCTCCTGATAGTCGACGGCATTCACGCCGCCATCGATTCTCCAGCCCTCGCCGAAGGGCATGCTGAGAGCGAATTGCGCTTCGGCGAAGTTGTCGGCGCGGTCGCTGATGCCGAGCACGTCGGAGTTGGAGACGAGCGCGACGTTGTCGTCGTGACCGATGCCGAAGCCGGCGTACCCGAACCAGGTGTGAGAGGGCTGTGGTGCTTCGAATCCACCGAGCCGGGCGGCGGCGAGTTGCCGCAGCTTCGGATCCTGGGTCGCGGCCTCGACGCGTGCGAACCAGCGAGTTGCCGCGCCTGGATCGTTGCGCTTCAGCTCGACGAGGCCGAGGTTGTAATAAGCCAGTGCCGCCATGGCTGGCGTGTTCGCAACTTCTTTGAATGCCGCTTCGGCTCGTGCGTAGTTGCCCGCGCGATAGGCGGCGACGCCAATGTTGAAGTGCAGGGCGGGGCCGGACATTCCTTGCGCCAGCGCGGACTCGAAAGCGGCGAGGGCCTGCGTGTAGTCACCGGCCTGGAATGCGCTGCTGCCCGCTCGAAACAGGCGGCCGGCCTCATCGCTGTAGGCGTACGCGGCCCCGGAACAAACAAAGAGCAATGTCAGGACGGCCGGCGCGAGGCGCAGCGAGTCAGCGAGGCTGTTGACCTGGAGCGTTGGGATTGCCGCGTGGAGGTCGATCCTCTTTCTTGCGTTCGCGCTCTTCGGCGCGAGCACGCCGGGCGGCTTCGCGTTGTTCGGCAGCTTCTTCCTTGGCGGCCTGGCTAGCCTCCTTAGCCAGCTCCTTAGCTTCGCGAGCGGCCTGCTTGCTTTCGGTTGCGGCTGCCTTGGCTGCCTTCTTGTCGGCGTTGGCCGCCGCGGCAGACTCTGCGGACTTGCGCTCTGGCAGCGGGATTCGGCGGACGACTTCGTCAGGCAGCTTGGCATCAGGATCCACGATGATCTGCATGGTCACGTCGAGATCGCCCTGTCCCTGCCCGGGCGCAGATTTGGAATCGGATTGCTGTTGCGCCAGTGCGCCGTGCGTCAGCAAGCACAGGGCCAGGATCGTTACGTGCTTCACTCGTGGCTGAATGATCGTCGTCTGGCGCGAACCTGGCAAGCGCAGCCGTGTGATGGGCATCATGTCCTGGATGCCTCGGGGGCGCGTACCGTGAGGTTGACCGTCACGCGTCGCGTGCGGCCTTCATGCTCGATGACCGCGACCAGCTGCCCGGCGCCGGTCGATCGAGCCACGACCGGGAGCGACAGCATGTTGCTGCCTCGTTCCAGATGCGTCTGCCAGTCGATCTCGCGCTCGTCATCGAAGCCGTCGAGCACGACGCTGCCGGTGGCGACGATGCGAATGATGGCGCCGTCGAGCGCGCGTTCCGAATCGATCAACACATCGATGTCCCGCATCTCGTTCAACGCCAGCGTGATGCCGGGCTCGCGCTTCATCATCGGCAACACGACCAGCATGATCAGCACCGCGACGGCGGCACCGACGCTCACGCCGATCCAGGTTTCCCAACGACCGATCAAATGAGCGAGCCGGCTGCGCGGTGGCGCGGCCTCGCGAGTGGCAGTGGCGAAGGCGCGCTCGATGAATTCCGGACGCGGCTCCGGCGCGGGGAGGCGCTGCAGCGCCCGGCGCAGAATGTCGTCGTCTTTACTCACGAGACCGGCCCAGCTTGCAGGAGCGGGCATTTTGTACACGTTTCATACACGATCCAGCGTTGGCATTCGTTCCGTCGCCAGCAAGCCCTTCAGTTTCGCCCGCGCGCGATGCAGCCGGGATTTCAGAGTCCCCACCGGCACGCCCATGATCTGCGCCAGTTCCGGCAGGCTGTAATCCTCGATGTCGTGCATCGACAATACCACGCGGTGTTCTTCACCCAATCGGTCCCAGGCCGCCAGTATCCGTTCCTGGGTGAGCTCGCGTTCGAGCAGTTCGGCGGGACCGGCGGCGGGGTCGATCAGGTCCTGGGCTTCTTCTTCATCGATGTCGTCGGGAGGCTCGGTGCCAAACTGAACCGGCGAGCTGCGCTCGCGGCGCACCTGGTCGACGAACATCCGATACATCACCCGCAGTGCCCACGGCCGGATGCGATCCAGGCCGCGCAGCTCGTCGAGCCTGGGATACAAACGAACCAGCAGCTCCTGGACCAGATCCTCGGCGCGGTCCACCGTGCCCGTCCAGCGATAGGCGGAGCGATACAGGGCGGGGACGTGCTCCCGCAGCAGATGGTCGAACTCGGCTGCCGCGTTGGCATGCGTCGGACGGGCGCGCTTCGGCAGGACCATGATCTCCATTTAGCCTGACACGAGACGGGCTGTCGAATGGTTCCGTCGGCATTCCCCAGGAACGGTTCTGTCGTGAGATTCGTGTCATAGCGTGAGGGCGATGCCTCCAGCGATTCTGGGTGAGGTCAGCGAACCGAGTTCGAGGGCGAGCCGTGGGACGATGTCGTCGGGGCGAGGGCGCGCCCCGACGACATCACTTTACTGATTCAATGCACGCCGGGGCGGGGTTCGTTCTTCGCCGCTTTCCCGCTCTGACGCCGGCCGGCGTGACTGCCTTCCTCGATCTCCTCGATGATCTTGGCCGAGAAGGCATCCAGGTCGCCCGGGTTGCGACTGGTGATGATGCCCTGATCGGTGACCACCGCCCGATCCACCCAGTTGCCGCCGGCATTGATCACATCGGTCTTGATCGAGTGATACGACGTTACTTGCCGACCGCGCACGGCATTCAATTCCACCAGCAGCCATGGCGCGTGACAGATCGCGGCGACGATCTTGCCGGCCTCCAGAAACGAGCGGATCAATTGCAATGCCTGCGGATTCACCCGCAACAGATCCGGATTGATCTGGCCGCCGGGTAGGACGATTGCGTCGTAGTCGTCGGCGTTGGCGTCGTCGAGCGATTTGTCCACCGCGACGCTCTCGCCCCAATCTTTCAGCTTCCAGCCACGGATCTTGCCCTTCTCGGGCGATACCACATCGACGTGCGCGCCGGCTTCTTTCAACTTACGTTGCGGCACCATCAGCTCATCCTGCTCGAAGCCGTTTGTGGCGAGAATGAGGACCTTCGCTTTGCTAATATCGGGCATGACACATCTCCTTTGACGAATAACGTCAATGAGGCAGCGGGGATGGAGTTCCCGCGCGGCCTGCTGCATACGCCTTGACCAGGCGATACAGGAACACGCGAGCATCCATCAACGACTTCACCCGCACGCGCTCGTCGAGGCCGTGCACGCCGTTGCCGTCGGGATCCACGAACACGCCGGAGATCCCATACGTCGCAATGCCCGCCGCGTTCAAGAAGCGGCCGTCGGTCGCGCCGGTGCTGAGGGTCGGAATCACCGGCACCCCGGGCCACATCTCGGCGACGATTTCCTCCACGGGCCGCAGGATTTGCGGGGTCAGCGGCGGCGCGGCGGATTGCGGGCCCGGCGCATCGGACAGGCTGAGCGACACTTTCGGATCGGCAATCAGCGCTTCGAGCCTGGCTCGAATCGACTCGACCGGCTCGCCCGGCAGGATGCGGCAATTGATGTTGGCTTCGACATGCTGAGGTTGCGCGTTCTTCGCGTGGCCGCCGTCGATCCGGGTCGAGATGCACGTGGTGCGCAGCAAAGCATTCCACAACCGATCGACCTTGCCGATGCGCTCATACGTCGCCTCATCCGCTGTACCGGCGCCGATCGCGGCCATGTCGGCGCCGGTCCGGCCCGGATACAGAAAGGCCGCGCGCCGGAAAAACTCCTGGCTGACCGGCGTGAGATTCACCGGGAATTTGTAGGAGCCGACGCGCACCAGCGCGGCTGCGAGCCGATCGATCGCATTGTCCTCGGTGGGGCGCGCGCTGTGACCGCCGGGAGAGGTCGTGACGAGCTTGAAGTCCTGGTAGACCTTCTCGCCGGTCTGAATGCCGAACGACACCGGCTGGCCCCGTTCGTCGAGCTGGCCTTTGCCGCCTTCGTTCACCACCCAGCCGGCCTGCAGGGTCTCGGGCTCGGTCGCCAGCAGATACTGCACGCCGTTGAAGAAACTATCGGTCTCCTCGCCGCAGGTCAGCGCCAGCTTCACCGTGCGCCGGGGACGGAAGCCCTCCTTGCGCAGGCGAATGAGTGCATCGACGAATGCCGCCGCCATCGCCTTGTCGTCGATGGCGCCTCGCGCGTAGAGATAACCGTTCTCTTCGACCAGCACGAATGGATCACGAGCCCAGTCGGAGCGCTTGGCCTCGACGGTGTCGATGTGAGCGAGCAGTAGCACCGCTGGCAGCGAGGCATCGGTGCCGCTCAAGCGAGCGACCAGATTGCCTTGCTTGGGAAATTTCTCCGGCACGACGACGCGCACGTCGGCGCCCGGGTAGCCCGCGGCCTGAAGCCGAGAAGACATGCGCTCGGAGGCGAGCGTGCAATCGCCGCTGGACAACGTGGTGTTGGTCTCGACCAGTTCCTCATACAAGTCTCGGAAGCACGATTCGCAGTCCGCCGACTGCGACGGCTGTGCCTGGAGCGAGGTGCCCGCCAGCAGGGCGGCGCTCAGTAAGGGCAGGAGGCGCGGGGGCCGACGTTGCAATGGCTTGATCATGTCAGGGGCGAGACAGTCAGACGGCCAGAGGGAAAATGCCCAGCAACAGGCAGGCGGGCAGGAATATGGCACAACTGCCCAGCGCCCACTTCATGGTGAAGCGCTGATGCTCGCCGAACTCGACGCCCGCCATGGTGGCGAGCAGGTACGTCGAGGGGACCAGCGGGCTGAGCAAATGAATCTGCTGGCCGACCAGCGAGGCCTGCGCCATGTCCATGGCACTGATGCCGTACTCGGCGCCGGTCCTGGCCAGGATGGGCAGCATGCCGAAGTAGAACGCGTCGTTCGAAATCAGAAACGTGAAGGGCATGCTCAACAACGCCGTGATCGGCGCCATGTAGGGGCCGAGCGCGGGCGGGATGCAGGCGATGATGGTGTCCGCCATCGCATCGATCATCTCCGTTCCCGACAGAATGCCGGTGAAGATGCCCGCGGCGAAGACCAATCCCGCGACCGCCAGCGCGTTGCCCGCATGCGCGTTGATGCGTTCGCGCTGCTGCTGGAGTGACGGATAGTTGATCATCAGCGCCACTGCGAAGCCGAGCATGAACAGAATGGCGAGCGGCAACATGCCCAGCAGCAGGCAAGTCATCAGCACGGCGGTCAGCAGCAGATTGAGCCACATCAGGCGCGGACGCCTTGCGTTCACATCGCCCGCATCCTGAGCGACCACCGCTTCGCCGCTCGTGTCAGTGCCTGCAGCCTGATGGAGCGCGGCCAGCCGCTTGCGTTCGCGCAGGCCGAATATCCAGGCAACCACCAGGACCCAGCCGGCGGTCACCGCCATCGCCGGGATCAGGCCGACGAACACGTCGCGAGGATCCAGATTGAGGGCCGTGGCCGCACGCGCGGTCGGTCCGCCCCAGGGCAACAGATTCATCACCGCGCCCGAGAGGATGATCAGGCAGGCCATGATGCGTACGTCCATCTTCATGTGCCGATACAACGGCAGCAGCGCGGCGGTGGTGATCATGTAGGTCGTCGTGCCGTCGCCATCGAGCGAGACCAGCAGGGCGAGCACCACGGTGCCGATGGTGATGCGCAGGGCATCGCCGTGCACGAGTCGCACGATCAGCTTGATGAGCGGATCGAACAGGCCCGCGTCGATCATCAGCCCGAAGTAGAGGATGCCGAAGATCAGCATCACGCCGGTCGGTGCCAGCTCGCGCACCCCGGCGATCATCATCTCGCCCAGGCCGGCGGTGAAGCCCATGCCGAGCGCGAACAGGGTCGGTACCAGGATCAGCGCCACCAGCGCCGACAGTCGCTTGGTCATGATCAGGGTCATGAACGTGGCGATCATCGTGAATGCCAAAATTGCCAGCATCTCTTAACGTTCTCTGTTGCGCCGTCTTTGGCATTAGCCCCCAGGCGCGAGCATGCTAGGGGCGGCGGCTGTCATCAGGCTGTCAACGAAGCGCCGTTGCGTCGGCGCGCGACAGGCTCGTGAAAGCTTGTACTTTCAACATCGCGATATCACTGCGAATCCACCAGGCGGTAGTCCTCCATGCAATTGTCCCGTCGCCGCTTCGGCACTCTGGTCCTGGGCGGCAGCGCGTACTGGCTCGTCGACGGCGCCATCGCCAGGGTGAGCGCGTCGAGCGATCTGCCGCAGGGCGTTGCCCCGGTTCATGCCGACGGCACCTACCGGGACGGCCTGGTTCGCAGCACGCCCGAAGAGCAGGGCGTTTCCTCGGCGGCGATTCTCGCGTTCATGGACGAAGTGGCGGCCGCCGGCCTGGAGCTCCACAGCTTCATGTTGATGCGCAGTCGGCACGTCATCGCCGAAGGATGGTGGTGGCCGTACCGCGCCGATCGCGTGCACATCACGCATTCGCTGACCAAGAGCGTCACCGCCGTCGCGGCCGGGCTGGCCGTCGACGAAGGGCGATTCGACCTGCAGGACAAGGTGGTCTCGCTCTTCCCCGAATTCGTGCCGGCGAATGCCAGCGCGAACCTGCGCGCGATGACGGTAAGCGACCTGCTGACCATGCGTTGCGGACACGCCCGGGAGACCTCGGGCTCGCTGTGGCGTCCGATCCCGACCAGTTGGGTCGCCGAGTTCTTCAAGATTCCGGTCGAGCATGTGCCCGGCACGCATTTCCAATACACCAGCGCGGCGAGCTACATGCTGTCCGCCATCGTCACCAAGACGACCGGGATGTCGATGGCGGAGTACTTGCGGCCGCGCTTCTTCGAGCCCATGGGTATCACGCGCTGGCAGTGGGACACGAGTCCTGGCGGCATCAGTCCCGGCGGCAACGGCCTCAGCTGGAACACGTCCGCATCGGTGAAGCTCGGCGCGCTGCATTCGCAACTCGGCGAGTGGAACGGCAACCGTGTGCTGTCGGAAAAGTGGGTGCGGGCCGCAACCACCCGACAAGCGGATGGCGATGCGAGCGGCGCGTACGGCTACCAATGGTGGATGGGACCCGATAGTGCGTACTACGCGCTGGGCCTGTTCACGCAGATGACCGTGGTGTTTCCCAAGCACGACACGTCGCTGGCGGTGTTTGCCGCGATCAAGGGCAGTCAGAAACTCAAGTCGCTGCTCTGGAAACATTTTCCGGCGGCGCTGGGCGCTGCCCGGTTGCCTGCCAGTCCCGTGGCCAGACAGCTGGCGCAACGCACCGCGCAGCTGCATCTACTGTCGCCATTGACGAGGACAGATTCGCCGCTCGCGGCCAAGCTCAACGGCAAGAAGCTCACGGTGCAGACCAACGATCAGTCGGTGCAGTGGGTCTGCTTCGACTTCATCGAAGGCGCATGCACCTATCGCATGAGCGATGACGAGGGCGTGCATGAGATCACGGCGGGCCTCGCGGAATATTTCGAACAGCACACCAGCATGACCGGCCATCGGCTGCATCATGAATATCGGCCCAAGAATCAGGCGGTGGTGGCTGGTGCCCGCTGGCTCGCGCCCAATCGATTGGAGATGACGTGGCAGTTCGTGGAGACCGCGTTCCGAGACACATTGCTGTGCACGTTCAACGCGAACAGCGTGACGATCGATCGCAGCGTGAATCTCAATTCGGCCGAGTCACGCCTGCCGCCGCTGGTTGCGACCTGGACCTGAGCAAAACGATGCCGGAATATTTTCATCTGGCCTGGCCGGTCGCCGCGCTGTTGAGTGTGCCGTTGCAAGCGACGGTCGCCTCCGAGCCGGGGAGCACGCCGCCACCGGATTGCGAAGCTCGCGTCGGCTATGACCGGGATCGCGTGATGCTCGGCTATCTGCTCCCCACCGCGGCGGGCGAGAAAACCTGCATTCCGTTCTCCACGGTCGCCGCCTACCCGCCGCCGGGGTACCAGGGCGATTTCTACGTCGCTGAGTTCAGCGACGAGAAGCTGCGTCAGCGCTGGGTCGCGTGCAAACAGGACAAGGTCTGTTACGAGCGGGTGTCCAAGCAGGTCACTGCGCGTCGTCCGCCGAACAAGGAATATCACATCACCGATCCGAAGCACGTGCACTTGCTCGGCAAGGTGACCGCACGGGGCGAGATCGATCTGAAGACGATCCGCCGGCCGGCATTCTTTGCGGCGGCTCCGTATCACGAAGCCATCGCGGCGCTGGACGATCGCACCTATATCGTGGAGTTCACCGCCCCGGCGGACCCGCACGAGCAGATCCACCAGCGGTTGACCGAGGAGGTCAAGCTGCGTGGTTGGTACATCCGCGGCGACGGTATCGATGACGGCAAGGGTGGCAAGCGTCGCGCGCTGCTGGTGATGACGCCGGGGGGCGGCGGGCGCATCACGGCGATCACCCATCCGGACGATCGTTTGTATCGGATGGACGAAACCGGCAAAACTCACATCAACAGTTTTCCCACCGAGCGCAGCGGTAGCACGGGGCAGCAGCTGTGGCGGCAGATCGCCACGCAATTCCATCGGGCGGGATTCGACGTCCTGCTGCACGATCGCCGTGGCGTCGGTATCTCGAGCGGCTTCAGCGACACCAACACGCTACAGCAGGGCAGAGATTTGCTCGCCATGATCGCGAGCTTGCGCACCGGCGAAGGCATGCGCGCGATGGCGCCCGCGGGGAAGGCCAGCAAAGGTCGGGCCGCTGCCGAGTTGGTTCGCAGCGCGCGCACCGATGCTGGCCTGCCGGTGGTGATGTTCGGTAATTCTCGCGGCACGATGGCGACCGGCTGGGCCATGACCCTGAACTTCGACAAGGATTGCAGCTATGACCTGCCGGCCATCAGCTGCAAGCCGCCGGTCGGCGACACCAGCATCAAAGGCGCGATGCTGATGGCCGAATTCACCAGCGGACCGGGCTACGTCATGGATCGACCGAGTGCGGAAGATGAGGCGCGCGGCCTGGGCACCGATCGTCCGTTGTTCATTGCCGGCAGCGCCGTCGAGCAGAACGTGGTTTTCTTTCCCAGCTCGGCGATCCTGGCGGGCATTCACAAGTGGCCGGCCGCGTTCTTCGCGCGCGGCTTGTGGGATTACGCGGCGTCTCTGCAGGGAACGATGGACAGCTACCGGCGCGTGAATGGCCTCAAAGAGCTGGTCGTGGTCCGCGGGCCGCATCCATATGAAGTGTGGCCAGAATCCGAACAGCGCAGAGTGCGCGAGCGCATGGTTGGTTTCGCGGAGGCCCTGATTCAGGGCAAGAGCAGTGTCGGTGGCGCGCGGCCCTGGACGAACATGAAAGAGCTGGTGGCGACGGCGTCGGATGTATGGGAAGCGTCGACTCGGCCCACGGTCGTCAAGTGAGTCGAGCCGCCGGCCCGCGCCGCTGGCTGCTGCGGATCTGAGCGCCGTGCCGTTCGTTCAGCGCGGCGCTCACTCGAACAAACGCAGGTCGATAGCGTCTCCGAGCGCGCGCAGTCCCGCCGCATTCGGGTGCACGAAGTCGCAGCTGTACAAGCGCTTCATGATCTGTGCACCGGTCGGAGAAACGCCGCCGCCGGCCATTACTGCGTCGAAGTCGATGACACCATCGAAATTCGCTTGCTTGCGAACCCACTCGTTGTAGTCGAGGCGATGGCGTTCCTGGGGCGCGTCGAAGCCTTCACCCGGAGCCTCCGCCGGTTTGCCGCGAGGAAGGAGAGTGGCACCGATGATCTTGACGCCGCGAGCGTGCACGCGATCGATGATCTCCTGCGTGCCGGCGATCAGCTCAGTGGACGTTGCGCCTCGATGAATGTCGTTGGTCCCTTCGAACAGAATGACATGCGTGACGCCGGCGCGGTCGAGCACGTCACGATCCAGACGAGACAGCGCCGACGGCCCGGTCGGTCCGTCCTGCAAAATGCGATTGCCGGCGATCCCGGCGTTCGCAACGGCTTTGGGATAGGCGGGCGGCAACGGTGCCAGGCGCGCGGCGAGCACGTCCGGCCAGCGCTGATACAAATCCGGGATGACTTTGCCCGTGCTGTCGGTCGTGCTGCAGCGGCCGTCGGTGATGGAATCGCCGAGGGTCACGATCGTGCCGCGAGTGGCTGTCGATTGCACATCGAGTGCCGCAACCCAGTACACAGGAAACGAAACGACGCCTTGCGCCAGCGTCGGCAACGGTACGAAGGCGGCACCGGATTCCGCCTCGGCGCTGTGTCCCGGCGCGTAGTAGGTCGTCGCGAGGCCAAGTGCGTGAGTGCTGATTTCCTCGGCCGACTGTACCGCGAGGCTGATTGCCAGACGTTCGAATGCGCGCACGGGAAAATCGATCGGATCGCTGTACGAGCCGGCGCCGGGCGCGAGCGTCAGCGTCGACTGCCCGTCGAACGTCAACGCTCGGTTGGTGCCACTCATCACGGTTGCACCTCGATCGAGCACACCGAGGTACGCAGCGGCGAACGAGACCGGCGTGGCCGCCACGGTGTTCTCGATCTTGATGCGTACGGCCGAGCCGCCGATGGTCGGCCGAACGACGACTCGCACGGCGGCGTCATCGAGCGCGGGAGCCTGCTCCGCGAGCCGACCCTGCGGCGCGGCCCAGGCCGAAAAGAATCGCCCATCGTTCTGCGAGCGGGATTCCGGCAGGGTCGCGCAGCCGGCGAGACCGAGCACGAGCACGGAAAGGCCGGCGTATGAAATGTTTCTTGTCGTCATCGGCGGCTCGCTTGCTGCTCGTGAGCGCGAATGTAACGACTCCCGGGCGTGTCGGCCAGCGAACTTCGGCGCGCGCGGGCGACAGCTCGGTGACAGCTTGCCGTCGCAGAGTAAACGCGCCTCACTCTTATCGGATCCCATGAAGATTCTCATCCTTCCCGGCGACGGCATCGGTCCTGAAATCACCCGGGCGACCATCGACGTGCTCGCCGCGGTCGACCGGAAATTTTCGTTGCGCCTGGATCTGGACGTGCGGGACATCGGCCTGGCGACGCTGAAGTCGCAGCAAACGACGCTGCCGTCGGCGGTCATGAAACGAATCCCCGAGGTGGACGGCGTCATTCTCGGGCCGGTGTCGCACTACGACTATCCGAGCCGGCAGCAAGGCGGCATCAATCAATCGGCCGAGCTGCGCGTGGTGTTCGATCTCTACGCGAACCTCCGGCCGAGTCGTTCACGTCCCGGGGTCAGCGTGCTGCCGAAGGCAATGGATCTGATCATCGTGCGAGAGAACACCGAAGGCTTCTATGCCGATCGCAACATGCATGCGGGCAGCGGCGAGTTCATGCCGGACGAAAACATGGCACTGGCCGTTCGAAAGATCACGGCTCGCGCTTCGCAGCGCGTGGCGCGCGCGGCATTCGAGATCGCGCGAGGTCGTCGTCGCAAGGTGACGGCGGTGCATAAGGCGAACGTGCTGAAGCTGTCCGACGGGTTGTTTCTGCGCGAAGTGCGCAAGGTCGCGCAGCAGTATCCGGACGTTCAACTGGAAGAGTTGATCGTCGATGCCACCGCGGCGCTGTTGATCCGCTCGCCGGAACGTTTCGATGTCATTGTCACTACCAACATGTTCGGCGACATTCTCTCGGATGAGGCGGCTGAACTGTCGGGCAGCCTGGGATTGGGCGGATCGATCAATGCCGGCGACGATATTTGTGTCGCTCAGGCACAGCACGGTTCGGCGCCGGACATCGCCGGCCGCAACGTCGCGAATCCGACGTCGCTGATTCTTTCCGCCGGCATGCTGCTCGACTGGCGCGGTCGTCGTGACGGGCGCGAGGATCTGATCCAGGCCGGCGCGCGGATCGCGGCCGCCATCGATCGGGTCATCGACAATCCCAAGACACGGACCCGCGATATCGGCGGCGACCTGGATACCACCTCTTATACGGCGGCCGTGTGTGCCGCCATCGATGAGTTGTGAGGCAGCGATCATGACCCAGGAACTGAAGCCTGCGGTGCTGCGGCCCGCGCGGATCGAGCCGAAGGCACGGGGCGGCGGCGTGCGAACGACTCCGCTGGTCACCCGGCGGGTTGGCTCGACGAGTTTCATCAATGGCATCACGGATTTCGATCCGGGTGCGGCGGTCCCGATGCGGATCCTGTGGACGTACTCGACGGTCGATGCGACTCGGACGAATGTCGAGACCGGCCAGACGCGCAGCATCGACGACGAACACGGTTCGCCGGCAGTCGCTTAGGCCTGTCAACCCCTCCACTGAGGGTTGACAGGTGCTACTGGGTCGCTCGCGCCAGGATATACGGCAGGATTCCGCCCGACTTCAGCAATTCGACTTCGAGCGCCGTCTCCACGGCGGCGTGGGTCGCGAACGTTTCGACGCCGCCGGCAGCGCGACGGATCGATACGACGATGACCCCGCCAGGCACGACCTGATGGGGCGCTGCATTGATCTCGAGCGTGTCGGAGGCCGCAAGCGTCAGCGCGGCCGGTGGGAGCTGCGCGGGCAGGTGCAGCGGCAGGATGCCCATCCCGATGAGGTTCGAGCGATGAATGCGCTCGAAGCTCAGGGCCAGCACCGCGCGCACGCCGAGTAACCACAATCCTTTCGCCGCCCAATCCCGCGACGACCCCGTGCCATACCGCTCGCCGGCAACGACGATCACCGACGAGCCCTGCGCTTTGTATCGCTCGGCTGCTTGCCACAGCGGGAGGATCTGCCGGCTGCCGGCGTGTCGAGTCGTGCCGGCGGGCAAGGAAACATCGAGGAGGTTGCGCACCGAGCGATTGGTGTACAGACCTCGCAGCATGACTTCCCAATTGCCGCGTCTGGAGGCAAATACGTTCAAGTCGTTCGGGTTTTCACCGCGAGCGACGAGGTGTGCGGCTGCGTCGCCCGCCGCGGGGATCTGACCGGCGGGAGAGATGTGATCGGTCGTGATGTCGTCGCCCAACACCAGCAATGGATGGGCGACGTATCGGCCCAGCGCCGAGGTCTTCGTGGCAGCGGCGAAGGGCGGGCGACGAATGTAGGTGGACTTTTCGTCCCAAGGAAACAGCGGTGTCGACGGCGCATCGAGCGCCTGCCACAGCTCGTTCTGTTCGGCGCGCTCGTAAGACTCGCTCACATCGCGCGGGTCGAGTGCCGCCGCGCAGGCGGTGTCGATCTCGGCGCCGGTGGGCCACAGATCGCGCAGATAAACGGCGCGACCGTCGCTGCCTGTTCCGATTTCGTCTTCGAGAATGTCGCGATCGATGTCGCCTGCCAATGCATAAGCGACGACCAGCGGCGGAGAGGCGAGAAAGCTGGCATCGATCTGCGGATGGACGCGGCCGGGAAAATTGCGGTTGCCGGACAACACGGCGACGGGCAATACGCCGCGCGACACGGCATCGAGCATCGTCTCGTTCAGCGGCCCGGAGTTGCCGATGCACGTGGTGCAACCGTAGCCGACGATGCCGAACCCGAGCGCTTCAAGAGCGTCGAGCAGGCCAGCCCGGCTCAGATACCGTGCGGCGGTCGGCGAACCGGGCGCGAAGGACGTTTTGACCCAGGCCGGCGGACGCAGGCCGAGCGCGCGTGCTTTCTTCGCAAGCAATCCGGCAGCGACAGCCAAGCGAGCATCGGAAGTGTTGGTGCAACTCGTGATCGCGGCAATGGCCACTGCGCCCGCAGGTGGCTGCGCATGGTTGCCCGGCTCAGTAACGAGCTGCGACAGAATCCCGCGCGTATCGTGCGGAGAGATTCGATCCTGCGGGCGACGCGGACCGGCGAGCGACACTTGCACCTCGCTCAGATCGATCTCCAGGGTGCATGTATATCGAGGCGAACACTCCGGATCGAACCAAAATCGTTGCTGACGCGCGTAGCTCTCGACCAACTGCGTGTGCGTGTCGGAGCGGCCGGTGGCGAGCAGATATTCGATCGTCCGGTGATCGACGGGGAAGAAGCCGGTCGACGCCCCATACTCCGGCGCCATGTTCGCAATCACCGCACGTTCGCCGCCCGACAGCGTCGACACGCCGGGCCCGAAGAACTCGACGAACTTGCCGGCCAGCTTCATCCGCCGCAGCCGCTCAGTCACGAGCAACGCAAGATCGGTCGCGAGCGTCCCCTCGGGCAGTGCACCGGTGAGACGCACGCCGATGACATCAGGGATGCGAAGCATGACCGGCATGCCGAACATCACGCTCTCGGCTTCGAGCCCGCCGACGCCCCAGGCCAGCACGCCGATGCCGTTGATCATCGGCGTATGACTGTCAGTACCTATCAGCGTATCCGGTACGGCCCATCGCTCGCCGTCGCGCAACTCGCTGGTCACAACTGTCGCGAGCCGTTCGAGGTTCACCGTATGCATGATGCCGGTGCCTGGCGGATGAACATTCACGCCGCGCAGGGCCAGTGTCGCCCACTTGAGCAGGCGATAGCGCTCGGCGTTGCGTTCGATCTCCCGCTGCATGTTGCGTTGGAGCGCATCGGGCGTCGCGTAGTAGTCGACCGCGATGGAGTGATCGACCGAAACATCCACCGGCAGCACCGGATTCAACATCGACGGATCGTGCCCGGCCTCCGCGACGGCCGAGCGTAGCGCGGCGATATCGACCAGGGCGGGAACGCACGTCGTGTCGTGCATGAGCAATCGGCCGGGATAGAACGCAATCTCGGCGCTGCTCGTGCCCGCATCGAGCCATTTCAGAATGGCGGCCGCGGAGTCCGTCGAGCCGTGGCGGAGTACATTCTCGAGCAATAGACGCAGCACCCACGGCAGCCGTTCGAGCTCCGCGCCCGCGAACGCACGCAGATCGGCGATGCGATATGACTCGCCGCCGAGGGATGGGAGAGTGGCCGGCATGGAATCGCTCAGGGCTGAGCCAGCGACACGGCGATGGTGTTCTCGGTCTCGCTACGCAGGGTCTGCTTGATGGCGTGAAGCTGCTTCCACACCGAATCGTTCTCCAGCGTCCTGCGCACTTTCGTCACCGTCTCGGCGCGTTTGCCGAAGGCTTCCAGGTCGCGGTATTCGTAGATGAACAGCGCGTCCCACGGGCGGCCGACCGGATAGCGATTCATGAAGATGCGATAGCTGCCGAGGACACCTTCCTGCATCCAGCCCTTGACCTGCGGCAGGACGTAGCCGTCGACGAATTTCTCATACTCGCTGGCGGAGCCGAACTCATACGGAATCACGTAATAGATGGCGTCGGCGTGACTGGCGTTCTCCGCGTCGCCCTGCCAGGTGAGGTCGGCGGAGTAGGTGTCGATGGTCTGCACCAGGCGCGTGCCGGCGGCGGTCAGTCCGCCGGGCGATGTTTGCTCCAGCGTCATCCAGCGCTGCGTGTCGGTGTAACGCGCGAAACTCACGACCGTCATCGCATCCCAGGTGCCGCCGTGCGCGAACGGATTGAAAAGAATCTGATAGCTCTTGATCGCGCCGTCTCGTTGCAGCTTCGCAAGCTGCGCGCGACCTTCCTTTTGCAGGTAGGTGCGAAAGGCGGGACGATCGACGGGAGCGGTGCGATAGGTGATGAGCAAGCTGAGCGGCCCGCCGGCGGGCTCTTCCGCCGCGGCGCGCGGGCTGGTTGTGACTGCGACGATGGAGAGCACTCCGAGCACGATCGCCAGCAGGGAATTGCGAAGGCTCGGGAGCGAATCAGAAGGCATGTCGGGACACCTCGGTGGCAGCGGTGCGCTCGACGGGGACCAGGCTGTGATCGCTGATCACGATGCCGTCCTCGTCGCTGTAGACCCAATCGCCCGGGCGGAAAGTGACGTCGCCGAATTCGACCGGTGCATCGATGAGACCGGCGCCGGTCTTGGTCGGGCGCCGGGGATTCGAGCCGAGGGCCTTCAGACCGATGTCGAGCTTGCCGAGGGCGACGGTATCGCGCACCGCGCCCCAGACGATGAGACCCGCCCAGCCATTTTTGTGGCCGAGCTCGGCCATGAAGTCACCCAGCAGGCAGCAGCGCAGCGACGCGCCGCCGTCGATCACGAGCACGGCGCCGTTGCCCGGCACGGCCAGGATTTGTTTGATGAGGAGGTTGTCCTCGAAACATTTGATCGTGCGCACCGGGCCATGGAATCGGGCACGACCGCCGTAGGAGTGAAACTGCGCGTTACAGACGCTCAGGCTGTCGGCGTGCGCGTCGACCAGATCTGCAGTCAGGGGGCTCATTCAACACCTCTTGCTGCGCGCACGGTAGGCGTCGATGCTGTCAGCAAGCTGTCGTGCTATTCGGGCTGGCCGACAGGTCGCCGGAAGATGACGCGCACCCGCAGGCCGCGCTCGCTCTGACCGCTCAGCAGCTCGATGCGTGCGTCCATAATCTGCGCCAGCACCTGCACGATGGATAATCCGAGGCCGCTGCCGGGGCGGTTCTGGTCGCGACTCAGGCGGTAAAACCGCGTGAATACCTGATCGCGTTCCTCGACCGGGATGCCGGGACCGTCGTCCTCGACTTCGACGACCACATGCTCATTCTCACCGACGACGCGCACGATGACGTTGCCGCCATGGCCGTTGTAGCGCACGGCGTTGTCGACCAGGTTGCTGAGCAACTCGGTGAGCAGAACCGGGTCGGCACGCGTGATCCAGGGGCCGCGGCCTTCGACCGCCAAATGCATTTCGCCCCCCGCGCGCAACGCCTGCGGTGCGTGCTCTTCGGCGACGCTGCGAGCGATGGCGCCGACATCGATCTCGGTGAGTGCCAGTCCGGACGGCTCGGCGCCGTCCGCACGTGCCAGTGTCAGCAGTTGGATGAGCAGGCGCTGCAGCCGGTCGGTGGCTGCTTCGATATCCGCAATCGATTCGGCTCGCGCGCCTGCTTCGATCTGCGTCTTCAGCACGCCGATGTGAGTGCGCAGAATCGACAGTGGCGTGCGCATCTGATGCGAGGCGTCGGCCGTGAATCGACGCATGCCTTCGACCGCGCTGTCCAGTCGTGACAGCAGCGAATTGAAGGCCGTCACCAGATCGCGCAGCTCACGTGGAACTTCGGCCAGGGGCAGTGGCGTGAAGTCGGAAGCGGTGCGCGCATCGATGCCGCGGCGAAGGTGCGTGAGCGGCTCCATTCCCCAGCGCACACCGATGGGAATCAACAGCGAGGCGAGGGCGATCAACGCGACTTCGAGCATCACCAGCTGAATCAGCATGGTCCTCGATAAGGCGCGCCGCGCTTCCAATGTTTCTGCGACCTGAACGACGACGAGGGTGTCGATGCGCGGCAAACGGCGAGCTTCAGCGGCAATGCGTACGCGCTGACCCCGGTATTCGCCGTAGCGGAACGTGGTGTTGCGCCGGTCGAACTCGCCGGCGTGGGGCGGCGGCAGATGCGGATAGCCAGTCAGCAGCCGCTCGCCTTCGAACACGTTGTAATAGATGTTGTCGCGAGAGGCGTTTTCGAGCATGCCGAGCGCCCACGGCGGCAGATCCAATGTGATCGCGCCGTCCTGGACTTCGAGGGTTTCGGCGACGGCGCGTGCCGAGGCACCGAGCAAGCGATCGTTCACCGCCTCGACGATGCTATGAATCGCCCAGGCGCCGCCCGCGCCGAGCACCAGGGCGAGCCCGATCATTGGCGCCACCAGCCCGCGAAACAGGCGGCCGGTGAGCGATGAGGGCGCGGCGATGCCGCTGACGGCCACCATCAGGACGGATCGAGCATGTAGCCCAGACCGCGCAGCGTGCGGATTTGCGGACCGTCGGGCTCGAGCTTCTTACGCAGACGCGCGACGTAGACTTCGATGGCGTTGGGCGCGACCGCATCGTCGAAGCCGAAGACCTCGCCGCTCAATCGTTCCTTGGCAACCAGCTTGCCAGGACGTGCCGCGAGCCGCTCCAATACGGCCCATTCGCGTCGCCGCAGCTCGAGCAAGCGGCCGTTGACCGTGGCCGTGCCGAGTGAATGATCGATGACCAGGTTGCCGATGGTCACGACCGGCGAGGGATCGCCTTGCGAGCGGCGGAGCAGGGCGCGAATGCGCGCTTCCAGCTCGTTCGGCTCGAACGGCTTGAGCAGATAGTCGTCCGCGCCCAGGTCCAGTCCGGTGACCCGGTCCTGCACCGTATCGCGTGCGGTGAGGATCAGAATGGGCGTTTTCGTGCCCCCTTTGCGCAGCCGTCTGAGCACCTCGAAACCGGAAATGCCGGGCAGGCCGACATCCAGAATGATGAGCGCGTACGGCTCCTTGCGGGCGATCTCGAGGCCGGAAGTGCCATCGCCCGCGGTGTCCACGGCATAGCCGGCGGCACGCAGCGTTGCCACGAGGCCACGGCGTAGCGCAGGATCGTCCTCGACGAGCAGGATGCGGGCCAAGCGAACGCCTCGAATTGCATGACAGGTTGGCGACAGTATCAATGCCTAACGTAGCGAGCCAAGGGGGATAGGCTGCATGCTATTGCCCACAGCATTTACAGCGACCGAAGCGATGATGCGTCTGGCGAAAACAGTGGCCGCCGCGGTGCTCTTGCTTGCCACGGCGCTGTCGGCGATCGCCGCCGTGCCGCCGAGCTATCCGCGTTCGTACGCGAATCGAATCGCGGATGCGAACGAGGATGGCAGGCTCAGCATCTATTCGACCACCGACGCGCGCGAAGTCGCCCAACTGCTGCAGGACTTTCGTTCGCTCTATCCGCGGATCCGCGTCGAGTACTTCGATATCAATTCGACCGAGCTGTACAACCGTTTCATCGCCGAGGTCGCGGCCAAGGAAGCGAGCGCGGATCTGCTGTGGAGCTCGGCGATGGATCTGCAGATCAAACTGGTGAACGACGGGTATGCGCAAGCGTACGCGTCGCCGGAAAAGCCGAATCTGCCCGCCTGGGCGATCTGGAAGAACGAGGCGTACGGCACCACGGCCGAGCCGGTGGTGCTGGTTTATAACAAACGGCTGGTGCCGGCGGCCGAGGTTCCGCACACCCGCGCCGACCTGGAGCGCTTGCTGACCGACAATCCCAGCTACGTCGGCAAGGTTGCGATGATGGATCCCGAGCGCTCCGGCGCCGGGTTCCTCTATATGACGCAGGATCTTCGCGTCACTCGCGACAACTGGCGTCTGGTGCATGCCATGGGGCGAGCCAAGGTGCAATTCTATTCGTCGACGGGCGCGATGCTCGAGCGCGTGGCGTCGGGCGAACATCTGCTCGCCTACAACACCATCGGACCGTATGCGCTGGAGCGTGCGGCGCGCGATCCTGCCATCGGGGTCATCCTGCCGAGCGACTACACGTTGGTGGCGTCCCGCATCGCCTTGATTCCCGCCGATGCGCGTCATCCGGACGCGGCCAAGCTGTTTCTGGATTATCTCCTGTCCAGGCGCGGCCAGGCGTTCCTCGCTCAAAAGCACATGACGCCGGTGCGCAGCGATGTCGACGCGCCGCCCGGAACTCACATCGACGCGCCCAACATGCGCGCGATCCGGGTCGGGCCGGAACTGCTGGCCAATCTCGATCAAATCAAACGCCTGCGCTTTTTGAAAGACTGGCGCAACGCTGTGAACCAGGACTGAACTGCAGTCATGCGCGGCCGGGCGGGTTTTTGGAAGATATCGACCGGCCCGCACCGTGTCGGATGACGCCCGGCCGCCGGAGGGCTACGATGCATGCGTTCCGTCCACTGCTGCTGGAGTCCTCATGAAAACGCAGGGTTTGCTCTTGACCGGTCTGTTGGGATTGACCGCGCTGCCGGCACTGGCCGCGTTACAGGAGGGGGCGCCGGCGCCCGAGTTCACGGCGCAGGCGTCGCTGGCAGGCAAACCGTTTACATATTCGCTCAAGGATGCGCTGAAGAAGGGCCCGGTCGTGGTCTATTTCTATCCGTCCGCGTACACCGGCGGCTGCAACGTGCAAGCTCGTACGTTCGCCGTCAACAAGGATAAGTTCGCCGCCGCCGGCGCCAGCATCATCGGCGTTTCGCTCGACAGCATCGAGCGGCTCAACGACTTCTCCAAGGACCCCGAATATTGCGCGGGCAAGTTCCCGACGGCCTCGGACGTGGACGGGAAGATTGCGAAGTCCTATGAACTGCAGGTGCGTGAAGCTGGCACCGGCAAGAAGGACACGCGGGGCCAGGATATCGACCATGGCTTCGCCGAGCGCACCACGTTCATCGTGACCCCGGACGGCAAGGTCGCGGCCACGGTCGGCGGCCTCAACCCGGTGGAGAACGTCAACAAGTCGCTGGAAATCGTGCAGAAACTGAAGGGCGGCTGAGCGCTCTTCCGGCCCGGACGGCCGTCCGCACGGCCGTTCGTCCGCTATCCAGGAGCGGAGGCGGCGCGCTGGAGTCGACCACAAATCACATCGACTCCGGACCGCGAGCGGTGCGCAGCTGACGGATCGGCGCGAGTGTGTTCGGCGTCGGGGCGACGAAGCCCACGTTGGGATACCACGTCACGTAGGGACGCGAGCGGCGCTGGCTGGCCTGGTGCGCGAAACGATAGGGCGCCAGAGCGATCACGTTGTTGGGCCGTTCGGTGGACATGATGGAGTCGTTGCCGTTCACAGTGAGGAACAGCGTAGGGTATGCCCAGCCGACGCAGAAGGAATGAATCCGAATGTCGCCATAACGGGCAACGATATAACCGCTCTGTAACGGCGCCGGAGCAGGGCTGACTGCTGGCACCGACTCGGCTCGTCAGCGCCGGCGCAGGGGATGTGACTGGCGTATCACTCGACCGGCGTCAGCGCAGGATTCCCATCAGGATGTCTCGTTCGTGGTCGAAGCCGGCTTCACCGAGAAACTGAACCACGGCGGGGGCGATCTGCGCGGCCATTGGCTGTCCGGTTGCGACTTCGGGCTGCCAGCTCGAATCTGGATCGAACGTCTGGATGGCCCGCGCGGCGGTGGGCGTATCGGGACCGAGATCCTTTGAGTAAACGACGCCGTCGTGATTCACGATGAAGGTCATTACACCGCTGCGCCCGTACTCGGCGGGAATGGTGATCAGCGCGAAGCCCCCGATCATCTTGCCATCGACCAAATAGCTATACGCGCCGCCTCGCGCATTGGGGCCTTGTGCCGTCAGCAGCCGATAGATGTAACCGCGCAGCGGCTCATTCTTCGACGGACCATTCTGGAAATAGCCTTCGCCTTGCGCGCGGGCGAAGCCTTCGCCGAGCGGGCTCGGCGGCTCATTGCCGGTCGTTGGCCAATACAGGCCGTCCTTCTGTCCCTTTGAGCTCACCAGCCTCTGTGAAAACTGCAGCAGCGCAGCTCCTTGCGGGTTGCGCATGTAGTACTCGCGCTGGGCATCGACGAAGGCGAGGCAGGACTGGATGGTGGCCAGTTCGTTGGCGCCGACGCGGCGATTGACGATTTCGTCGGTGCCGGCGTCGCTGTCGAAGTGCCAGCGCCCATTGCTTTGAACCAGCGGAAACGGAAATGGCCATTGATCGGTGCCGACCAGCAGCGTGGCTTCACCGGCGGCGCCACGACTCAATGTATGTTCGGTTTCGTAGGCACGTACGAATCGCTCGCGGGCATTTCGGTCTTGGATGGGATCGCCGGATGAGATGGCGGGCTCGGCTTCGGCGCCGAGCACTTTCACCAGTGCCCTCGTGTCGTCCGAGCGGGCCGCTGCGACCAGTGCACCCACGGCGTCATCGATCGATGCGAAATCCCTCTGAGTGCCGCGATTGCACGCAGCCGCTGCCATCATCAGCAGGAGCATGAATATTCGCAAGGTGGATGAGATTTGCTGTTTCATCTGCGCCGTCCGCCACCGCGTGACATGCCACCGCGACTCGCCGCGCCACGACTGCTGTGGGCTCGCGTGCTCGCTCCACTGTCGACACCGCGAAACGCGTCCGACGATCCGCCGCCACCGCGATCGAAGTCGCGAGACGCACTGCCCAGATCCCGGTTCTCGGCGCCACCCCCGAGGTCTCGATATTCATTGCCGCGATTGCCGAGATCGCGGTTTTCACCGCCGCCACCGAGGTTGCGATTTTCGTTCGTGCGACCGCCAAGATCCCGCGACTCATTGGCGCCCAGATCGCGGTTCTGTTGACCGCCTGTGCCGAGTTGGCCGTTGTTGAGATCGCGGCCGCGATAGTTCTCGCGGGCCTGCAGCGCTTGCGGGCTGCTGCCACGGCCATATCGTTGTTGAGTCGCGGAGTCTCGATAGCCCACGCCCTGACGATGCGCCGAGTTGTGCTCCCAGCGATTGCTGACATTCGTGCGGTTGACGTTGTTGATGTTGGTGCGGTTGAAATTGTTGTAACGATTGACGTTGATGTCGATGTCGCTGTGGCCCCAATTGAAGCCACCCCACAGCGCGCCGCCGACGATCACGCCCGCGCTGAAAGTGAAGAACGCCGCGCCGGCCGCATAGCCGGGCGGGTAGTAGTAATAGGGTGGATAAGCAGGGTACGGCCAGGCCCCGTAGACCACGGTCGGGTTGTAGGTCGGAACGTAGACGACTTCGGGACTGGGCGACTCGATGATGATGACCTGAGGCGCGGTCGAGCCCGCCGGCGCGGCTTCGGTCTTGACCGTTTGTTCCTTGCCGCTCTTCAGATTGCCGGCGTCTTTCGCCTTGACCCGCAATCGCTGGACGGCGTCCATCACGTCCTTGCGTTGCGCGAGCACGGCGTCGCCGAGCTTCTGGGTCCAGTCGAGCTTCTCGTTCATCATCTTGAGCACGTCTGGAAACGCGACCATGGATTTGACGCTCGCATCCCAGGTCTCGTTCTCCACCGCCTTTGCAACGGCGTCGCCCTTGACGTCGGGATGGTCCGCCGACCAGCGCGCCGCGAGCACGATCTCGAGCGGATAGGTCGATGCCATGAGCACCTGCGCCAGCAGCGCGTCCGGATAGAGCGCGATGGGCGCGACGATCTGCTCCAGTTCTTCAGGCTTGAAGGGCTGGGCCTTTGCTTGATCTTCGGCGGAGGGCGTCGTCGGCTGCGGTGGGGTTTGTTGAGAGTGGGCCGCCGGCTGGACCAGAGCCAGCAAGCTCGCTAGCAGCGACGAGCAAAGACGAAGCGACCGGTTCATTCCGCGCATCATGCGCGGCGGCGTCGGATCGATCAGTACGCGGCGCGGGCGGCTCGCAGCGCCTCCTCACGCAGGTCCGCATTCTTCCCGCGCCCGATCAGCGTCCGCTGTAACGAAACGTCAGGCCGAACGTGCGCGGGCGCGATGTCGAGGTGATGAATCCATACGGCGGGCCGTAATCGACGGTGTCGAGCACGGGCCGCTCGTCGAATACGTTGTCGACCGAGACCGTCACCGCGAGTCGCTCGGTCAAATCCATGCCGAAGCGCATGTTGACCAGCTCGTAGGAAGGCTGCACGACCGGCAGGCCGTCGTGCGAGAAGAAATCCGAAATGGATTTGTCGACATACTGAGCATCGGCACGCACGTGCGCCGAACGCCCCCCGATGATGGGGAAGCGGTATTGCACGGAGGCCGATGCCGTCCATTGCGGCACGATGGGAAAGGGATCGCCCGCCATCACGCCGGCTTCGACGCTGCTCTTGGTGTATTGCGCATCGGTGTAGCCGGCGCTCGCGCCGATGTCGAGGCCGTTGATCGGCGTCGCGGCGAGCTCGATCTCGGCGCCTTTGCTTTCCGCCGCGCCGATGTTGCCGATGAAGCTGAAGCCGCAATTGAACATCTGCACCGTCTTCTGCACGTCCTTCCAATCGATGAAGTACGCCGAGGTGTTGAGGCGCACGCGACGATCGGCCAGTTCCGCTTTCCAGCCGACCTCATAGCTGGTGAGCTCGTCCGCGTCGAAATCCGACGGCGCGCGGGTGAGTCCGAGCGACCTTTGTCTTCGATCAGCGGCGCATTGACCATCGAGTTGACGCGATAGCCTTCATCGCCGTGTGCGGTGGCGGAGGCGGTGACCTCGGCGTCGTAGAAATAATCATCCAGGCGCGGCTTGTTCAGCACCACGCGCACCGTGCCGCCCATCGAGTTCGCGCCATACAACGTGCCCTGCGGGCCGCGCAGGACTTCGATGCGCTCGACGTCGAACAGCTTCGGATCCATCACGGGCACTGGCGCTTCATCGAGATAGAAGGCCGTCGTCGGTACGCTGTCGAAGCCGGATTCGATACCTCGAATGTTCACGCGACGTCCACCGCGCAGGTCGTCACGTCCGCCGGCAGGAGAAGTGATTTTGAAGCCCACGCCCGGCACGCTGCGAGCGTAGTCGAGGAAGTTGTCCATGCCGGCCTGCACGATCGTTTCCTGAGTGAGCGCCGTGATGCTGACGGGCACATCCTGCAACCGTTCCTCACCGCGCTTGCCGGCAGTGACGGTCACCTCTTCCAGGATGGGTGCGTCGTCGGCTTTGGTCTGCGGAGCCGGGGCGGGAGCTGCGGCAGCTGCGAGTCGGCGCGGTGCGGGCGTCACTGCGGCGGCGGTCCGCAAGGACGGCGCGATGGCGACGATGGCGATGCCGCCGTCCGGTGCCTTCTTATAGGAAAGACCCGACCCTTGCAGCAGACGCTGGAGCGCGACTTCGCCACAACGTTCGCCCTTCAGAGGTTCGGACAGGCGATTGCGAGCCAGATCGGCCGGGACGGTGATGGTAATTCCGCACATCGTGGCGAAATTCATCAAGGCATGGTTCAGCGGTGCCGCTGCCAGATCGATGGTGTCGGCGGCGAGGCTGGTCTGGGCGGTGGCCGCCAGCAGGGCCCCGCACAGCACGGTCGAGATCGTATCGCGCAGTTGTCGCATCGGCCGTCTCTCTCATTGGTCTCCCTGCTGCTATGACGAAGGGGCCGATGCAATCGACACTTTTGACGGGCCTCAGCGCTCGATCAGCCCGGCGCGCAGCGCGATCAGGGTCAGCTCGGCCTGATTGCCGGCGTGCAGCTTTTGTTTGATGTTATAGAGATGGGTGCCGACCGTGGAAGTGGACAGGTTCAGCTCGGCGGCGATTTTCGGCACGGCGGCGCCGTTGGCCAGGCGCAGGAACACTTCGAACTCCCGTTCAGACAGGGCATCGACCAGCGTCGCGCCGCCGACCTCGGCCAGGGCGATCTCCTGGGCGAGCTTGGGATCGATGTAACGTTGACCGGCCGCGACCATCCGCACCGCTTCGAGCAATGTTTCCGGGGCGGTGCGTTTGGAAAGGAAGCCCAAGGCGCCTTGTTTCAGTGCACGCCGGGCATGGATGGCGTCGTCGTGCGCGGACAGGGCCAGGGTTTTCACCTCCTTGTCGCGAGCTCGCAGGCGGCGCAGGGTTTCCAGGCCGCCCATGCCGGGCATGGAAAGATCGAGCACAACCACGTCGGGTTTATCTTCATCGAAACGCACGCAGGCCGTTTCACCGCTGTCGGCTTCGGCAATTACGCGCACGTCGCTCACGGTTTCCAGCAGCAGCCGAAAGCCGGTGCGCACCACCGTGTGATCGTCGACGAGCAGCACTCTGATCATGCGTGCTCTCCCAGCGGAATCTCGGCCGTCAGCGCCACGCCGCCCGGCTCGCGGTTCTTCAAAGTAAGTGTGCCCCCCAACATCGCCATGCGCTCCTGCAAGCCGCGCAGTCCGAAATGTCCCGGCCGCGACCAGTCCTCGGGCAGGCCGATGCCGTTGTCGGTGACGCGTACTCGAATGTGCGAGTCGGAATGCACGACACTGACCTCGACCTGCGTGGGACGCGCATGGCGCACGGCATTGATCACCGCTTCCTGAACGACACGATACACCGCGATGGTGGCGCTGGTCCCGAGCTCGGTGGGCAACTCGTGATGCAGCGAGAAGCGGATCGCGGGATGACGGCCTTGCCATTGCTTGATGAAGCCCTCCAGTGTTTCCGCCAGTCCCAGGGTATCGAGCGTCAGGGGCGCGAGGCGGGGAATCAACCCGTGCATGGCGTCGTAAAGCTGGGCCGCTTCGCTTGAAATGAGCCGAGCCACTTCGGCCGTCTGCGAGTCGACCGGGTGTTGGTTCGCGATCACGACCGCGAAGCTGCGAATCGCGGTCACCGATTGCGCGAACTCATCGTGCAGCTCGCGCGCGATGACGCGTCGTTCCTCATCCAGTCGCTGCTCGATGAGCTGGTCGAGCTCACGGCGCTGCTGCAGACGCTGTTCGGCTTCGACGGCTTTGCGATCGCTGAGCAATTTCTCTTCGAGCGACACTGCCATGCGGTTGAAGGTCGAGCCGATCATGTTGGCTTCGTAACCTTTCAGTTTCGGCAGGCGGTGGCGCAGATCGCCTTGCTCGATGCGAGTGAGCCCCTCGACGATGATGGGCCAGGGCGCCACCGCGCGACCGACCAGCCAGAACACCGCGGCGTTGAGTATCGCGAACGCAATGCCACCGACCATCATCAGATGTTTGAAATCGTCCCAGCCATCGAGAATGGCGCGCGAGGCATTCGCTTCGATCCGCACCTCCGAGCCGTTCGCGAGCGGAAAGATGTGCACCGGGGTCGTGGGCAGAATGAAGGATGCATACCAGGCGGGTGCTTCGCGGCCGGCCTTGTAGGGCGAAGGCGGGGATTCATAGATGATCTGCCGGTTTGCATCGCGCACCGTGATCTCGTGGGCGCGCACCCGGCCGAGGTGCTGCAGGAAGGTCAGCAGCTGCTCATCGTCGCGCTGGTCGTAACCGATCAGAATCCGGCTCAGCAGCTGGGTGGCCACGACGTTGGCCCCGGCGATCTCCTCGCGCACTGCACGCCGGGTGCCGTCGAATTGCAGCCACGCCGCCAGGATCACGAAGGCCGCGCTCAGGCTGGCGACGATCAGGTTGACGTGGGTGCGAAGTTTCAACGGTCCTTCCTTGCCGGCGGCGGGGCGCGAAGTATGAGGCAGGCCGCGCTCATGAAAATCATGAGTCGCGAATCATGATTGTCGAGTAGCCGGGGCGGTGGGATGGCGTCATGGTGGTGTCGGGACCGCGGTTGGTCCCTACAAGGAGTCCACCATGACTTGGGAAACCCCTGTGGCCATCGATCTGCGTCTGGGCATGGAAATCACCATGTATGCCGAGCACCGTTGATCGTTGAAAGAGGGCGGGGCTGCCGGGAGTGTCCCGGAGCCTCGCCTTGCCCATGCACATACGAATTCTAGGCGCTGCCGCTGGCGGTGGCTTTCCTCAGTGGAATTGCAACTGCCCCAACTGCGGCGGCGTGCGACGGGAGGAGCTTGACGCCCGCCCGCGCACCCAGTCGTCCATCGCGATCCGCGGCGCGGATGAAACCGCCTGGACGCTGGTCAACGCGTCGCCCGACATCCTGGCGCAACTGCAGGCCAATCCTCAACTGCAGCCGGGCCGGGCTTATCGCGACACCGGTATCCGCAATATCGTCCTGACCGACTCGCAGATCGATCACACCACCGGCCTGTTGATGCTACGCGAGGCGACGCGGCCGTGGCCGCTGTGGTGTACGGACAATGCCTTCGCCGATCTCACGATCTCGAACCCCATTCTGCAGGTCCTGCAGCGGTACTGTGGCATCGACCGGCAGCGCATCGTGACGGGCGAGTGGTTCACGGTCGAAGGCAGCGACGATCTGCGCTGGCAGGCGATCGCGTTGCCCGGCCGGCCGCCGCCGTATTCCACGCGTGCCCCGGCGCTGGGCGATGTCATCGGACTGATCGTCGAGGATGTGAGAACCGAGGCGCGGCTGTGCTACGCGCCCGGCGTCGCCAACATCGATTCGTGGTTGTTCGAGTTGATGAGCAGTGCTCAGTGCGTGCTGGTCGATGGCACGTTCTGGACCGATGACGAGCTCGTGCGGCTCGGCGTATCTCACAAGCGCGCGGCCGACATGGGGCATCTATCGCAGACCGGCGGCATGATCACCTGGCTCGACCGGCTGCCGGCGACCACGCGGCGCGTGCTGATTCACATCAACAATACCAACCCGATCCTGGTCGAGGACTCGCCCGAGCGCGCGCTGTTGAGCGAACGCCGCATCGAGGTTGCGTACGACGGTATGGAGATCGTGCTGTGAGCGGCGACGTTCCCTGGAATGAGGCGGAGTTCGAGCTGCACTTGCGGGAGCAGGGGCAGGCGTATCACATCCATCATCCGTTCAACGTGATGCTGAATACCGGCAAGGCGAGCCGCCAACAGATCCAGGGCTGGGTGGCGAATCGCTTCTATTATCAGATCAGCATCCCGCGCAAGGACGCGGCGATTCTGGCGAACTGCCCGGATCGGGAGGTGCGACGGCGCTGGGTCGAACGCATCCTGGATCACGACGGCCATGGCGACGATCCCGGCGGCATCGAGGCCTGGCTGCGATTGGCCGAAGCGGTCGGTTTGGAACGCGCCGAGGTGGAGGAATTGCAGTGGTTGATTCCCGGCGTGCGTTTCGCGGTCGACGCCTATGTGAATTTCGCCCGACAGGCGCCGTGGCAGGAAGCGGTGTGCTCATCGCTGACGGAGTTGTTTGCGCCCGCCATTCATCGCCAACGGTTGTCGTCGTGGCCGGAGCACTATCCGTGGATCGAGCAGGACGGACTGCAGTACTTTCGCAGCCGCGTTTCGCTCGCCCAACGCGACGTGAATCACGGGCTGGCCGTGACGCTCGCCTGTTTCAAGACTCGCGAGCAACAGCAGCGGGCGTTGCAGGTGCTGAAGTTCAAGCTCGACATCCTGTGGGCGATGAACGACGCCATGGCACAGCATTACGGAGTTCAGTCATGACCCAGGCCGACCGGCCGAGCATGCGCCCTGGCTTCCGGCTGCAGTGGGAGGAAGTGCAGAAGGCATATGTGCTGCTGTATCCGGAGGGCATGGTGAAGTTGAACACCAGTGCCGCGGAGATTCTGCGTCGGTGCGATGGCGAGCGCAGTGTCGATGAGATCGTGGCGGACCTGGAGTCGGCGTTCAATCGCAAGGGGCTGCAAGGCGACATCGAACAATTCCTGCAGCTGGCCAGAGCGCAAGGCTGGCTCAGTGCGGCGGTGTCATGAAAGCGGCAGTGACAACATCGCCGTCTGTCGGGCCGCCCTTGTGGCTGCTGCTCGAGCTGACGTATCGATGTCCGTTGCAATGTGTGTTCTGTTACAACCCGATCGACTTCGCCAAGGTCGAGGATGAGTTGACGACCGGGGAATGGCTGCGAGTGCTGCGCGAGGCGCGGGCGCTCGGGTCGGTGCAATTGGGATTGTCGGGTGGCGAGCCGTTGGTGCGGGATGACGTCGAGCAGATCGCGGCCGAGGCGCATCGGTTGGGGTACTACACGAATCTGATTACATCGGGCGTCGGTTTGTCGCGCGAGCGCTTGAGTGAGTTGAAACGGGTGGGGCTGGATCACATCCAGCTGTCGTTTCAGGACTCGACCCGGGAGATGAATGATTTCCTGTCGCACACCAGAACGTTCGAGCTGAAGAAGCGCTGCGCGGAGTGGATCAAGTCGCACGGCTATCCGATGGTGGTCAACTGCGTGATCCATCGGCTCAACATCGATCATCTCGACACCATCATCGACATGGCGGTGCAAATGGGCGCGGACTATCTGGAGCTGGCGAACACGCAGTATTACTCGTGGGCCCATCTGAATCGGGAGCACCTGCTGCCGTCGCGAGAGCAGTTGCAGAGAGCCGAGCGGACGATGCTCGAGTGGCGCGAGCGGATGAAAGGCAAGATGCGGATTCTGTTCGTGGTGCCGGATTACTACGAGCAGCGCCCGAAGCGATGTGTGAATGGCTGGGGCACGACGCTTGCGACCATCGCGCCGGACGGGACGGCGCTGCCGTGTCACACGGCGAGGATGCTGCCGGGGTTGAGCTTTCCGAATGTTCGCACGAAGGGCATGCGGGAGATCTGGTTTCAGTCCGAGGCGTTCAACAAGTTTCGCGGCTTTGGCTGGATGAAAGAGCCGTGCGCGAGTTGTGAGGAGCGGGAGAAGGATCTGGGCGGGTGTCGGTGTCAGGCGTATTTGCTGGCCCATGACCCGGCGGTGGCGGATCCGGTGTGCTCCAAGAGTCCGCATCATCAGGTGGTCCTGGCGGCGCTCGACCGGGCGCAGCAGCCGCAGGTGCCCGAGGCGCCGTTGATCTTCAGGCGTCGCGAGAATTCCAGTCGTCTCGCCTAGCGCGTCTCGATCTGTCCGCCACCCAGCGCGATATACAGAGACACGAGATTGGACACCTCGGCGCGACGGACCTGCAGCAGTGCCTGCTCCGCTGAGAACAGATTGCGCTCCGCATCCAGCACCTCGAGGTAGCTGACGACGCCTTCGTTATAACGGCGATGCGCGAGCTCCGCGAGTTGTCGTTGTGCCTTCGTTCCCCGCTCCTGGGCACTCACTTGCTCGGCAAGAAACTTGCGACCGGCGAGCGCGTCCGAGACTTCCTGAAAGCTGGTTTGAATGGTGCGCTCGTAGTCGGCGATCGCGATGTTCTGGCGCGCCTCGGCGACGGTCAGGTTGGCGCGGCGGGCGCCAAAGTCGAAGATCGGCAGCGAGATCGACGGCCCGTAGGACCAGGTGCGTCGATCGTTGCCGACCAGCGAGTCCAGCTCCGTCGACGCGAAGCCGTAGCTGCCGGTCAGGGTGATCGAAGGAAAGAATGCCGCGCGCGCCGCGCCGATGTTCGCGCGAGCGCCACGCAGCCGATGCTCAGCGGCCAGAATGTCGGGTCGGTTTACCAACAAATCCGATGGCATCCCCGCGGCCAATGTTTCCATTCGGTCCTGGTCCGCGAGCGGCAATGGCTCGGGCAGCGGTTCGGCGATGGCGCTGCCGACGAGGGTCGCGAGCAGGTTCTCGTTCTGTGCCTTGGTGAAGCGTAATGATGCAAGCTCGGTTTCTGCCTGCGTCAGCAGCGTTTCAGCCTGGCGGAAATCCAGAGCGGACGTGACACCGGCATCCAGGCGCTTCTTTGCGATACGCAGGCCTTCGCGACGACTGTCGACGGTGGCTTCCGCCAATTCCAGGCGCTCGCGGGCTTCGAGCGCTGCGAAATATGCGGAGGCGACGTCCCGAATCAGCGAAAGTTGAAACGCCCGGGCCGCCTCGACGGTCGCGAGATACTCGGCGCGCGCGGCCCGAGATAGATTGCGAACGCGACCCCAGAAATCCAGCTCGAAGGCGGCGACACCCGCGCCCACGAAGTACTGGGTGAACGTCTCGCTGGTGCCCAGCGGTGTCGCCCCCGTGAGCCCGGCGCTCTCCGGACCGACGCCGTTGCGCGTGACTTCTGCGTTGACGTTGATCTTCGGTAGCAGATCGGATCGTTGGACGCGATACAGGCCGCGCGCTTCTTCGATCTGCGCGACCGCGATCGTCAGGTCGCGATTGTTTTTCAGCGCCGTCGCGATCAAGACTTCCAGCCGTGGGTCGGCAAAGAAATCTCGCCATCCGAATTCGACGGCTCGTGTGCCGGCTGCGGGACCGTCGACGTAGCCTTCCGCATATCGCTGCGCAGTCGGTAGCGCAGGGCGCTCGTCGCGAGGTGCGAACGAGCACGCGGAAAGAAACATTCCGATGCTGAGGGCGCGCAGTGCGTTGGAGAGCCTACTCATGGGCTGTCTTCAACTTTCCGCGCGTCAACCAGCGTCGCACGGACAGGTAAAGCACCGGGATGAAGAAGATGCCCAGCACGGTTGCGGCGATCATGCCGCCCATGACGCCCGTGCCCACCGCGATACGACTGGCCGCGCCCGCGCCGGCCGACAGTACCAGAGGCACCATGCCCAGGATGAACGCGAGCGAGGTCATGATGATGGGGCGCAGGCGCAGTTTCACCGCGTTCATGGTGGCATCGAAGGTGGATTTACCTGCCGCTTCTTCTTCCAGCGCGAACTCCACGATCAGAATGGCGTTCTTGGCGGCGAGGCCGATGATCGCGATCAACCCGACGTTGAAATAGACATCCGCGGGCAACCCCCGGAGCATCGTAAACAGCACCGCGCCCAGCACGCCGAGCGGCACGACCAGCAACACCGCGAGCGGCACCGTCCAGCTTTCATACAAGGCGGCGAGCAACAGGAACACGACGATCAGCGACAGGCCCAGCAAGGCGCCCACCTGGCCGCCGGCCTGTTGCTCCTCGAAAGAAATGCCGGTCCATTCGAAATCGAACCCTTCCGGCAGCTGCCCCGCGAGTCGTGCCATTTCGTTCATCGCCTCGCCGCTGGAGCGACCGGGGGCGGGCGAGCCTGAGAGGGTCATCGCCGGATAGCCGTTGTAGCGATCCGTTTGTGGCGGACCGGCAGTCCACTCGGTGGTCGTGAACGCCCCGAATGGCACCATCTCTCCTTGCGTGTTCCTTACTCTGAGCGCGAGCACGTCCGCGGGTGTCATTCGATACGGAGCGTCGGCTTGTAACAGCACGCGCAGGATGCGCCCCTCGCGACTGAAGTCGTTGGCGTACGCACTGCCAAAGGCGATGGCGAGTGTCGCGTTCACGTCGGCGATCGACAGTCCCAAGGCTCGGGCCTTGACCCGATCGATGAGCACGCGCAGCTGCGGCGAGTCCGCCTGACCCTCCGGTCGAACCGCCGTGAGCACCGGGCTTCGACTCGCGGCCATCAGGATTTGATTGCGCGCGTTGACCAGCGCCTGCTGTCCGAGACCGGCGCGATCCTGCAGCTTGAACGTGAAGCCCGCGGCGACGCCGAGCGACGGAATCGATGGCGGGTTGAGCGTAAATATCAGCGCCTGTTTCACTTGCGAGAGCAGGGCGTTGGCCTTGCCGACGAGGGTTAGCGCGTTGTTCTGTTCGCCGGGACGCTCATCCCAGGGGGTGAGCGAAACAAAGGCCATGGCGTTCGACTGACCCTGGCCGAAGAAACTGAAGCCTCGGATGAAGATGATGCTTCGGGTTTGTGGTTGGGCGCGATAGAAACCTCGGACCTGGTCGATGGCCTCGTCGGTGCGATCGATCGTGGCGCCCGGCGGTGCTTGCACGACGGTGATGATCGCGCCCTGATCTTCGGCCGGCAGAAAGCTGCCGGGCAGGCGTGAGAACAGCAGCAGCGCGATGCCCACCAGCAATACGAAGATGGCGAGGAAGCGCAGCGATCTGGCGAGGATGCCGCCGACCAGCGCCTGATAGCGATGCGTCACCCGACCGAACCAGTCGTTGAAGCCGCCGAAGAAGCGCGCGGACCAGCGGCCCAGCCGGCTGGTGGATCGCTCGGCATCCGCACGGCAATGCAGGGGCTCGGACTTGAGCAGGGTCGCACACAGTGCAGGGGTCAGCGTGAGCGCGAGCAACGCGGAGAACGCAATCGACAAGGTGAGCGTCAGTGAGAATTGCCGGTAGATACCGCCCGTCGAGCCCGGAAAAAACGCCATCGGCACGAACACCGCGACCAGCACCAGCGTGATGCCGATGATTGCGGAGGTGATCTGCGTCATCGCCTTCACGGTCGCCTCATGCGGCGGCAGACCTTCCTCCGTCATGATGCGCTCGACGTTCTCGATCACCACGATGGCATCGTCGACCAGAATGCCGATGGCGAGCACCATGCCGAACAAGGTCAGCACGTTGATGGAGAAGCCGAGCACCCACAATCCCAGACAGGCGCCGGCCAGCGCGATCGGCACGACGATGGTGGGAATCAGGGTGGCGCGCCAGTTCTGTAGAAACAGAAACATCACCAGGAACACCAGCACCATGGCTTCGACGAGCGTCTTCACCACCTCATCGATCGAGATGCTGATGAAGGGGGTGGTGTCGTATGGCACGGCCCAGGTGATGTCCTCCGGAAAGGAGTGCTGGAGTTGTGTCAGGCGCTCCTTGACGCCGGTCGCGGTCGCGAGCGCATTGGCGCCGGTCGAAAGCTGGATGCCCATGCCTGCGGCCGGCTTGCCGTTCAGCTCCATGTCGGAAAGATAGCTTTGCGCTCCCAGCTCGACTCGACCCACATCGCCCACTCGCACGGTCGAGCCGTCGGGGTTGGCGCGCAGGATGATCGATGCAAATTGCTCGGGCGTCGTGAACCGGTTCTGGGTGAGGATGGGGGCGTTCAGCTCGGTCCGGTTGGCGAGCGGCCGGTCGCCGAGCTGGCCACCGGGGGACTGCGTGTTCTGTTCCTGGACCGCCGCCAGCACTTCGGCGGCCGACAGGCTGTAGGTCGTGAGGCGGTCCGGATCGAGCCACACGCGCATCGCGTACTCGGAAGAGAACGAACGAATGTCGCCGACGCCGGGCACGCGGCGCAGCTCGTCGATCACGCGGGTGGCCGCGAAGTTGCCGAGCTCGAGCGAAGGCGTCGCCCCCGTTTTCGACTGCAGCGCCACGATCATCAAAAAGCTCGACGACGCCTCGTTCACCAGGATGCCTTGACGGCGCACCTCTTCGGGCAGCCGCTGCTCGATGGCACGCAGTTTGTTCTGCACGTCCATTTGCGCGACATCGATGTCCGTGCCCGAGTCGAAGGTCACGGTGATCGACGCGGTGCCGTTCGAGCGGCTGGTCGAGGCCATATATAAAAAGCCTTCGACGCCGTTCAATTCCTGCTCGATGACCTGCGTGACGTTGGTTTCGAGCGTCGCGGCATCCGCGCCGGGATAGGTGACCGCGATGGTCAAGGAGGGTGGGGCGATGGCGGGATACTGCTCGATCGGCAGTGACCGCAAGGCCAGCGTGCCGGCGAGCAGAATGCCGAGCGCGATCACCCAGGAGAAAATCGGGCGATCGATGAAGAAGCGCGGCGACACGCCTCAGCGCTCCGCGGGTTTGGCGGCGCTTGCAGCGGGCTCGTCCGCGTCGATCACGCGAACGTGCGCGCCGGGCTGAACTTTCTGAATGCCATCCACGACCACACGATCTCCATCGTGGAGCCCGTCCAGCACGATCCATTGATCGCCGCGCTGATCGCCGAGCTTCACGGGCCGGGGCGCGATCGTGTCGCCCTCGGCGATGGTCAATACCGCGGCTCCCGACGAGCTCAGTTGAATGGCACGCTGAGGAATCGCAAATCCATGCGGCCGGATGCCGGCCTCGATGCGTGCGCGCACGAACTGCCCTGGCAGCAATATCTGCTCCGGATTCGGAAACTCTGCGCGGACCGCCGCGGTGCCGGTCGCCTGATCGATGGACAGATCCAGAAAGTTCAGATGACCGGCATGCGGATAAGTGCTGCCGTCCTCGAGCTTCAGCGTGACCGCGACTTTGCCCAACTCGGGCACCTTGAGCGTGCCGGCTGAGATTTCACGTCTTATGGCCAGCAGATAAGCGCTCGACTGCGAGAAATTCACATAGATCGGTTCGAGCTGTTCGATGGTGGTGAGCAGGGTCGCCGAGGAGGCGCTGACCAGAGCGCCTTCGGTGACCTGAGCGCGTCCGGCGCGACCGGCGATCGGCGCGCTCACGGTCGTGTAGCTCAGGTTGAGCTTCGCGCTTTCGAGTTGTGCTTGCGTTTGCGCCACGTCCGCTTCAGCGGTGCGCAAGCGTGCCATCGCCGCGTCGAATTCCTGCTGACTGATCGCTTGTTCCTTGACCAGGCCTTTGTAACGCTCGACATCCTGTCGAGCATTAGCCGCGGTGGCCTGAGCGCGCGTCAGCGTGGCGCCGACGGCGCTCACGTTGGATCGATACTCACGAGGGTCGATTACGAACAACGTCTGATTCGCTTTGACGTCGGTGCCTTCCTCATAAAGCCGGCGCTCGACGATGCCGTCCACGCGGGCGCGCACCTGCGCGGTGCGAACGGCCTGCACGCGGCCAGGAACTTCGGTGATGTTTTCGATGGATTGCGCTTTCGCGGTGACCACCCGCACTTCGGGCGGTGGCGGCGCGGGGGGCGCCTTGCTAGTGCAAGAACACAGCAACACCAAGCAAAGGGCGCCGCCGCCTCTGGCCAGCTGCAGCATGAGATTTGTTACTCAACGCCATGGCCTCCCTGCCGCGAGATTGTTTGTGACCGGGTTCGTATAGCGCCAGCAACAAAGAAACACAATATGGAAGATGGTAAGTAACAAGTGCAGGGTCGCTGTCGTTCAGCGTTTCGCAGCGCCAGCGAACGCGAATCGCGCGCCCAGCCAGAACATGCGCGGCGCGCCGGGCGCAAGGAACGTCGAGCCCAATAGCGGTCGTTCGCCATCGACGACCGGGCCTGCGAAGGGTCGAGCTACAAATTCTCCGTTCGCGTTGAATCCGGTCGAGCCGAGTTGCGCGCCCGTGTAGTACTCCCGGTCCAACGCATTGTTGATCTGTGCAAACAGCGTCAGCGCCTGCAGGGGGCGATATTCCACGCCCAGGTTGAAAACCGTATAGCCACCAATCTCTCCGGACCCGAGATAATAGGGCGCCTCGGCCTGGTGCCGGTTGTTCTCGTTGCCACGCGCATAGGAGCTGCCGATGTTGATGGCATCGAGACTGAGTGAGATCTGCTCCGTCACATCCCAGGCGGCGAATGCTTTGAAGATGTGTCGTGGGACCAGGGGAATGCGATCGCCGGGTTCGACCTCGATGGTGCCTTCGAAGCCGGGACCTTCTTCGTTACTGCTGTTGCCCTCACCGAGCAGTTCCTCGGGGCTGCGATAGGTCGCATCCAGATAAGTGTAGTTGGCGCCCACATACACCGGCCCGAGCTGGCTGTTGACGCCGAGCTCGACGCCCTGGCGGCGGGTTTTGCCGAAGTTCTTGAAGTAGCCAAAGCCGGAGGTGTCGTCGGCGACGAAGAGAATGTCGTCGCGGTTGTCGGCGCGGAACACACCGATGTTCCAGGCGAGCCGCTTGGCCAGCAGACCGCGCGCGCCGGCTTCGACGGTACGGGTGACGACTTGATCGAGCGGCGGGTCGCCCGCCATCGCGTTGGGCAAGCGGCAGGGATTCTCAGGATCGGCGCAGCCCAGCTCGATCGAGGAGGGGGCGCGACTGCCTTCGCTATAGCCGATGTAACCCGACAGCACTTCACTGGGATTGAACGTCACTCCGAGCGCCGGATTGAAGCGGCTGAAGTGATGTCTGGCGGTGAGCGAGCCGGGCTCGCCGGCGTCGGTGATGCCATCGACATTGTCGACGGTGGTGCGGTCGTAGCGGCCCGACAGCGTGAGTTGCATCAGGCGCGACAGCTCGAATGTATCGGTGAAGTACACGCCGTAGGCGGTCGTGTCGCCATCGAGATCGACGCGGGAGTCGAAGGTATTCTCGGAATCCTGGGTGCCATCGGCAAAGGCGCCGGGGCCGTCCACGGGTTGAATGCTCCGGTCAGGCAGCAGATAGCCGAACTGCGAAGATTGTTCGAACGTCGCGTTGCTCTTCAACCCGGACATGCCGAGGATGAACTGATTGCTGTGAGATCCGAGGGAGGCCGTGAAGGCCGCTTGCAGCGACACGCCGGCGTCATGCTGCCGGGTGCGAGTCCGGTTGGCGAGGCCATTGCACGTCTCGTTCGGCTCCTCGTTGGTGAGCGCGTTGGCGATACAGCGCCAGAACGGGAAGGGCGTGTTTGCCTGGGTCTCGCCGCTGGTCGGGAAGCCGGTGTAGCCCGCTTCCTCGAGCGCCTCCCGCTCGTCGGCGTTCGGTTGATACAACGATTCGCCCAGCGAGTCGTCGTTGATGTCGCCGTTGAAGGTGCGGGTTTCGATGTGTCGGTAGTGCGCGTTGGCGGACAGCGCGATCGTGTCGCTGACTTTGTGAGTCAGCACCAGATTGAACAGGTACGACTCGTTCTTGGTCTGGTCGGGTTTGGTGTAGACGCTCTCGTAGTCCTGATTCAGCAACTGCTGGTCCTGCAGGCCATTGCCGGTCAGGTCGGTATCCGCATACGAGCCGCTCAGCGAAACATCGGTGGTTTCGTTGCGCCAGCCGAGCTTGCCGAAGAATTGGCGTGCTTTGGTCGGCGAATCGTCGCGCCAGCCGTCGTCGCGGAGGTCGTTGCCGGTGACGAACCAATGCAGGCCGCTGTCGCCGTGAGATGCGGCGGTCGCCGCGATCCGGCGGCGATCATACGAGCCGTAATTGACCTCGACGCCATAGCCCGGATAGCTGAAGCCGTCCTTGGTCTGCAGCGACAGCGCGCCGCCCAGCGTGTTGGAGCCGAACACCGGATTGGATCCGGGAATCAGGGTCATCGACGACAGCGCCTCCTTGGGCAGCAGGTCCCAGCTCACCACATCGCCGAACGGCTGGTTGAGTCGCATGCCGTCGAGATAAACAGAGAGTCCCTGCGGCGTGCCGAGCAACGGCGAGGCGGTGTAACCGCGATAGTTGATATCCGGCTGCAGCGCGTTGTTCTGGATATCGTTGACGTAGACACTGCCGATCTGCCGGTTCAGATAGGCGGTGACATCCAGCGCGTGCGAGCGCTCGATCTGGCGAGAGGTCGCGGTTTGAACGGGCGCTGCGATCCGGCTGCGGTCAATTTGCGAGCCGATCAGCGGGGTGACGCCGATGACCGTTACTGTATCGATGATCTCGTCCGCACGCGCCGTGCTCAATAGCGTGAGCGCAGACAGCGCGGCCGTGCTGATCGTGGCGATACGCATCCCCGGACTCCTTGCCGTCCCTGGTATTGTTGGTTTAGATGATTCCGCGCGAGTGCTGTAATGGAACATCCAGACGCTTGCAGCGGCGGTACAGCGTGTTTCTGCTCACACCGAGCTTTTCGGCCGCCCGCGACATGTTGCCGTCGCAGTCACGGATGCATTGAACGAGTTCCTCGCGTTCGATGGACGGTGCAACCTCGCTCGCGTCGTCGCAGCGGCTCTGACACAGCCGTACCTCGCTGGGCAGGTCGACCATGCGGATCACGTCGCTGTCACAGATCGCGAGAATGGTCCGGATCACGTTACGCAGCTCGCGCACGTTGCCGGGCCAGCTGTAATCGAGCAGCCGCTGGAACGCATCCAGCTCGATCGCGACCGGCCGGCCATCACCGCTTTCGGTGGCGAAGAACTCGCGGATCAATCGTTCCTTATCGGTACGCTGCGCGAGGGGTGGGAGCTCGATGGTGATGCCGTTGAGCCGATAGTAGAGATCCTCGCGAAAGGCGCCGCGCGCGATCATGGCCCGCAGGTTCTGATGCGAAGCGCACATCACGCGCAGGTCGACTTTGATCGGCGTCTCCGTTCCCAACGGCATGACCTCTTGTTCCTCCAGAACGCGCAACAGGCGGGTCTGCAAGCTCAGCTGCATGTCGCCGATCTCGTCGAGGAACAGCGTGCCTCCGGAGGACTGCAGGATCTTGCCCTTCATGCCTCCCTTGCGGGCCCCGGTGAATGCGCCGGCCGCGTACCCGAACAATTCGCTCTCGATGAGCGTCTCGGGAATGGCGGCGCAGTTCAGGGCCACGAAGGCGCGCGCGGCTCGATCACTCGCAGCATGCAAAGCGCGTGCAAACATCTCTTTGCCGGCGCCGGTCGGCCCTTGAATCATGACCGGCACGCGTGAGTTCGCGATGCGCCGGGCACTCCTTATATTGCGTGCCATCTGCGGATCGTCACCGGCCAGATCTTCGAGCGAGAGCACGGGCTTGCGGGTGATGGTGGACGACAGCTGCAGAATCTCCCGCGACGGCGCTGGGCCGGCCAGCGAGCGAGTCGTCGTGCCCGCATCCTGATCCAGACTGAGAAAGAAGTGGCGGCCGAACAGCAGGTCGCGCACCGGGCGTAACGACAGCTGGGTGCGGAAGGCCGGTTCGATCAGCTCCGACGCATTCACCTCGAAGATTTCATCGATGCCGCGACCCACCAGCGTGTCGCGACTCCTCGCGCGCAGCAGCCACAGCGCCGTTTCATCGACCGCGACCACTTTGCCGGCATGCGAGACCGCGATCACGCCGCTGTGCTGAAGATTCACGAACTCCGGACGCGCGTGGAAGCGGAACACGTTCTCGGTCTGGAACTGTTGCAGGAACAGACATTTCTCGATCAGCTGCGCCGACAGGCTCACCAGCGCCATGGTGTGCGCCAGGCTCGCGCGCGTGTCGCGTGCGTTCAATGTGGATGCATCGAGAACGGCGAGCAGTCGGCCGGAGGGATCGCGAATCGGCGCGCCCGAGCACGACAGACCGATGTGACACGCGCGAAAGTGTTCTTCGCGATACACGATCACCGGGCGATTCTCGGCGATGCAGGTGCCGATGCCGTTGGTGCCTTCTTCGCGCTCGCTCCAATCCGCGCCCACCATCAGGCCTGCGGAACGGAACACATCGACGAGCGTGGAGTCGGTCTTCTCATAGAGCACGATGCCGCTCGCGTCGGTGAGCACCAGCGCATAGCCGGAGCCGGCGATGTGCTCGTACAGCCAGTCGATTTCGGCAGAAGCGATCTGTAACAAATCGGCATGTTGAACCAGGCGCTCGGCGAGGACGGCCGAGTCGATGACGCTCGGCGCATAGGTGCGGCGTCCCGGATCGATGGAGTAGTCGATGGCGCAGCGGCGCCACGAACCGGCGATGGCCGGATGCAAGGTAAGAGGTGGCCCGACCGCCAGCGCCCTCTGTCCCGCCTGAGGCTCGCGCACGAAGTCGAGCACGTTCCCCGCATGCACTGCAGTTGCGTCCATGAATTCTCCTTGGTTCATCCTGATGCGGCAGTGTGTCAACTGTCCCGTGACAGTGTCACGGTCTGTATCGCCCCTGACACACTCAGCCCGCGGATTGATTTATCTCACCGCATCCAATGCAGTGTCGTCGCAGCCAGCGAGACGAAGTTTAACCAAGATGGAACCCGCTGGCATACGGCATGCTAAACCGGTGTTAATGACTCAACGAGGACATCGCATGCCACCTGTCGCTTGGCGGCCACTGCTGGTGATGATCGCGTGCGGTGTCTGCGGATACATATTCGAAGTTGCCGCAGCCTCCACTCAGGCTGCCAGCGCCCGCGCCTATGTTTCCAACGAAGACGGTGCATCGGTATCGGTACTGGATACGCAAAGCGCGACCACTATCGCAACGATCGATGTGGGTAAGCGGCCGCGCGGCTTGAAATTATCTCGCGACGGTTCGCGATTGTTCGTCGCGGTGAGCGGCTTGCCGAAATGTCCGCCCACCGTGCCCGACGAGGAGTGCGCCAGGCTCGAGCGCGATCTGCAGGCCGACGGCATTGCCGTCGTCGACACCTCGGCGCGCAAGGTCATCAAAGTGCTGGCGGCCGGGTCCGATCCCGAACAGTTCGCTATGAGCAACGATGGCAAACGTCTGTACGTCGCCAACGAGGACACCGGGACGCTCTCGGTCGTCGATGCGGACGCCGGCAAGGTCATCGAGCGCATCGAGGTGGGACTGGAGCCCGAGGGTGTGGCGCTGACACCGAATGGACGCCGGGTGCTGGTCACCAACGAGTCGGACAACTCGGTTTCTGTCATCGATACGACGACACTCAAGGGAACGAAAACAGTTCCAGTCGGCAAGCGGCCGCGCGACATGGCATTCACGCCCGATGGCAGCACCGCCTATGTTTCTGGCGAGATGGATGCATCGCTGTACCGGATGTCTGTCACGGGTGACGCTCCAGTGCAACGCCTGTTACAGCTGCGCGAAGACGCACGGCCAATGGCCGTCATCCTGGATTCACCACGCAACCGCTTGTATTTGAGTACCGGGCGCGGCGGAACGGTGGCGGTCGTGGATATGAAAGCGGCGCCGAAGCTGATCAAGGAGATTCCGGTCGGTAAGCGGCCCTGGGGGATGGCGCTCGCCGCCGACGGACATCATTTGTATACCGCAAATGGGCCATCGAACGACGTGAGCGTCGTGGATACGAGAGCGCTCACGGAAGTAAAACGAATTCCCGTCGGCAAATCGCCTTGGGGCATCGTGCTCGGACCGGCGCCGCCCTGATCCGTTCAGGATTTGGATTTGAGCAGCCCGCATTCGCGCTGGGCCTGGGTTTCCAGCTCGCGGAAACGTTTGGCCGTGGCGCGGGCCTGATCCGAATCCCGGAAGATGCCGCCCCCTTCGCCGGGCAAGCCGGAGTAGCGCGCGAAGGTGATCGCATTGACGAACTCGTCGTAGTTCAGAACGTTGGCGATGCGATCGATGGCGCAGGAACATTGATACATGTTCGCCAGGCTGTCCTCGTGCCTGGCGATGCATTCGTTCACATATTCGACGCGCGCCTGCGTGGGGTAGTTGTACACCGGCGCGTCCTCGTCGCCGCTGGCCGGCAGGCTGAATATCACTAAAGCGCACGACATCAGCCCGAGAGTGGTTTGCTGGCACAGGCGTTGCATCGTCATGGTCGCCTCGCGGAGGTGGAATGAAGTTGGTGTGAAGCATGATTGTGCATGCGACGCGCCAACGGCCGCCAACAAAAAATTTCGGTCAGTCTCGGGGGATTGAACATGAAACGTCAGCAACGCTTGATCCTGCTGGTGGCTGCCTCGTCCACCGTCACATTGGCTTCGGCCGCGGATGTGGAACAGGCCATGAGTAAGTCGTCGAACTGGGCCGCCCAGGCCGGCGACTACGCCAATCATCGCTACAGCGAATTGAAACAGATCAACGCCAGTAACGTTGGTCGCATGCAAGTGGCATGGACGATGTCCACCGGCGTGTTGCGTGGCCACGAGGGATCGCCTCTGGTCATCGGCGACACCATGTACATCCACACGCCATTTCCGAACAACGTGTTCGCAGTGAATCTGAAGGACCAATCCTACAAATGGAAGTATGAGCCCAAGCAGGACACGTCGGTTGTCCCAGTGATGTGCTGTGACACCGTGAACCGCGGTCTCGCTTACGGCGACGGCAAGATTCTGCTGCAACAGGCCGACACGACGCTGGTGGCGCTCGACGCGAACACCGGCAAGGTGCTGTGGAGCGCGAAGAACGGCGATCCGAAGATCGGCGAGACCAACACCAACGCGCCGCACGTGTTCAAGGACACGGTGATCACCGGCATCTCCGGCGGTGAGTTCGGCGTGCGCGGCCGCCTGATCGCCTACGATCTCGCCACCGGCAAGAAGAAATGGACCGCGTGGAGCACCGGCCCGGATAAAGAGATCCTGCTCGATCCGGCCAAGACCATGACCTGGACCAACGGCAAGATGGCACCGGTCGGCGCCGACTCCTCGATCAAGACCTGGAAGGGCGATCAATGGAAGCTCGGCGGCGGCACCACCTGGGGCTGGTATGCCTATGACCCGAAATTGAATCTGGTCTATTACGGCAGCGGCAATCCAGGCACCTGGAACCCCTCGCAGCGGCCGGGCGACAACAAATGGTCCATGACCATCTTCGCCCGCGATCTGAACACCGGCATGGCCAAGTGGGTGTATCAGATGACGCCGCACGACGAATGGGACTACGACGGCGTCAACGAGATGCTGCTGATCGATGTGAACATCAAGGGCCAGAAAGTGCCGGCGGTGGTGCACTTCGATCGCAACGGCTTCGGCTATACCTTGAACCGCGATACCGGCGAGCTGCTGGTGGCCGAAAAATATGATCCGACGGTGAACTGGGCCACCAAGGTCGACATGAAGACCGGCCGCCCCATCGTCGATAAGAAATATTCGCCGGGCACCACCGGACCGGACGTGAATGTGAAAGACATTTGCCCGGCCGCGCTCGGTACCAAGGACCAGCAGCCCGCCAGCTACGATCGCAAGAGCGGTATGGTCATGGTGCCGACCAATCACGTGTGCATGACCTACGAGCCCTTCCAGGTCGAGTACACGGCGGGGCAGCCATTCGTCGGCGCGACGCTGACCATGTATCCGACGCCGGGCAGTCACGGCGGCATGGGCAACTTCATCGCGTGGGATCCGGCGCAGGGCAAGATCATGTGGTCGAAGCCGGAGCGTTTCTCGGTGTGGTCGGGCGCGCTCACGACCGCCGGCGACGTGGTGTTCTACGGCACGCTGGAGGGTTATATCAAAGCGGTCTCGCCGAAGGACGGCAAGGAGCTGTGGAAGTTCAAGACGCCCTCCGGAATCATCGGCAACGTGTTCACGTATGAGTATGGCGGCAAACAGTACGTCGGCGTGTACTCCGGCATCGGCGGTTGGGCCGGCATCGGCATGGCCGCGGGTCTGACCGAATCCACCGAAGGCCTCGGCGCGGTGGGCGGTTACAAGGACCTGGCGAAATACACGACGCTCGGCGGCTCGTTGTTCGTCTTCGGCCTGCCGGACAACACGGGCTCGGCCACGACCGCGTTGAAGTGAGCTCATTGAAAATGAGCTCATCGAAAGTGAGGGTCGCGACGTGGTCGATCGGGTTCCTGGCTTTGAGCATCGCCGCGGTGTGCACGAGTGCCAACGACGCACCCGCGGCGGGTGCTCCCTACCAGGTGAAAGATGGCAACAAAGTCGATGCGAAAACACTGGACGGCTGGAAGACGTGGCGCGCGCTCGCTTGCGAGCGCTGCCACGGCGCTCAACAGGAAGGACTGGTCGGGCCGGCGCTGGTGGAGTCGTTGAAGAAGCTCAGCAAGGAAGACTTCCACACCACCATCATGAACGGCCGACCCGAGAAAGGCATGCCGCCCTTTAGCGGCAGCGCCATGGTCAACAAGAACTGGGAAGGCCTGTACGCGTACTTGAAAGGTCGCTCCGATGGCAAGATCCAGCCTGGTCACCTGTATCCGATGGAATAGCAGGCTCACGGGCACGACCGGGCTGGTCTGTCTCCTGCTGTCGCTCGTCGCAACGGGTGCGGCGGCGACCGGTCAGCCCGACTCCGTGCTGCGGGTCTGCGCCGATCCGGACAACCTGCCGTTGTCCAATCAGCGCGGCGAGGGCTATGAGAACAAGATCGCCGAAGCGTTGGCGAGCGATCTGGGCCGTCGTGTCGAATACACTTTCTTTCCCCAGCGCATGGGCTTCGTTCGCAACACGCTGCGTCAGCGCGACGAGGCCACTCAACAATTCAAATGCGATGTGATCATCGGCGTGCCGAAGGGTTACGAGCTCACCGCCACGACGCGGCCCTACATGCGCTCGACGTATGCGCTGCTGTTCCCCGATCTGGCGAAACAGGGCAGCGTGCAGACGGCGGACGATCTGTTGAAGCTGCCGCCGGAGAAGCTGAAGGCGTTGCGTTTCGGCGTCTTCAGTCGCTCGCCCGGCTCGGACTGGCTGCTACGTCATGGGTTGATCGAGCAAGCGGTCGCCTACGCGCCGCAGAGCGGCGATGTGCACGAGAATCCCGCAAACATCATCGAACGGGACCTGGGCGACGGAAAAATCGACGTCGCCATCCTGTGGGGGCCGATGGCTGCGTATCTGGTACAGCGACACACGGCGTCGTCGCAACAGGCCGAGTGGCGCGCCGTGCCTTTTCTACCGGACCCGCAGATCCGTTTCGATTACGAAATCGCCATGGGCGTGCGCTTTGGCGAAAAACAATGGCAGGGCGTGCTCGACAACTGGATCGACACGCACCAGGCCAGGATCGACGAGATCCTGGCGAGCTATCGCGTGCCACTGCTGGATGCCAGCGGCAAGGTCAAGTGAATCCATCCGTGGAGTGAGTATGAAAGTCAAAGCCGCAATCGCGTATGCCGCAGGCAAGCCGCTCGAAGTCACCACCGTGGATCTCGACGGGCCCCGTGCCGGCGAGGTGCTGGTGGAGATCAAGGCCACCGGCATCTGTCACACCGACGAGTTCACGCGCTCGGGCGCGGATCCTGAAGGGTTGTTCCCGGTGATTTTCGGTCACGAGGGCGCCGGCGTCGTGGTCGATGTCGGGCCGGGCGTGACGACGCTGAAGAAGGGCGATCACGTCATTCCGCTGTACACGCCCGAATGCCGTCAGTGCAAATCGTGTCTGTCGCGCAAGACCAATCTGTGCACGGCGATTCGCGCCACGCAGGGCAAAGGGGTGATGCCCGACGGCACCAGCCGTTTCTCGGTCGGTAAGGAGATGATCCATCACTACATGGGTTGCTCCACGTTCGCGAACTTCACGGTGCTGCCCGAGATCGCGCTGGCGAAGATCCGCGAGGACGCGCCGTTCGACAAGGTTTGTTACATCGGCTGCGGTGTCACGACCGGCATCGGTGCCGTGATCAACACCGCCAAAGTCGAGGTGGGCGCCAACGTGGTCGTGTTCGGCCTGGGCGGCATCGGCTTGAATGTGATTCAAGGCGCCCGGCTCGCCGGCGCCAACAAGATCGTCGGCGTCGACATCAATCCCGGCCGCGTGAAGCTCGCCGAGGAGTTCGGCATGACGCATTTTGTGAATCCGAAAGAGGTCGGCGGCGACCTGGTGGCACATCTGGTGAATGTCACCGATGGCGGCGCCGATTACAGCTTCGAGTGCGTCGGCAATGTCGATCTGATGCGTCAGGCGCTGGAGTGCTGTCATCGCGGCTGGGGCGTGTCGGTGATCATCGGCGTGGCGGGGGCCGGGCAGGAGATCCGCACGCGTCCGTTCCAGCTGGTGACGGGCCGTGTGTGGAAAGGCACGGCGTTCGGTGGCGCGCGGGGCCGCACCGACGTGCCGAAGATCGTCGACTGGTACATGGAGGGCAAGATCAAGATCGACGAGCTGATCACGCACCAGATGCCGATCGAGCGCATCAACGAGGCGTTCGATCTGATGCACAAGGGCGAGTCGATTCGTAGCGTCGCGATCTTCTGAGGATTCGATCAACAACGACTGAGGGTATCCACATGAGCGCTTTGAAAATTCATCCGTCCGTGGATGGCGGCGTTAAAGCCGGCAAATCGGGCTTCGCGGGGGGCACGCTGGTTTGCAAGTGCAAGGACAATCAGGTGACGGTGCAGCTGGCGGGCGACGTTGCCTTCAATCACGTCTGCGGCTGCACCAAGTGCTGGAAGCCGGAAGGCGCGACCTTCTCCATGGTCGCGGTCATTCCCCGCGACAAGCTCAAAGTCACGGCCAACGAACAGAAGCTGAAGGTCGTCGACACGTCGGCGGCGATTCAACGTCATGCCTGCACCGGCTGCGGCGTGCACATGTACGGTCGCATCGAAAACAAGAACCATCCGTTCTATGGCTTCGACTTCGTACACACCGAGCTGTCCAGCGATCAGGGCTGGGCGGCGCCGGAATTCGCGGCGTTCGTGTCCTCCATCATCGAGTCGGGTTACAAGCCGGACGGCATGAGCGCGGTGCGCTCGCGTCTGAACGAGCTGGGCCTGACTCCGTACGACTGCCTGTCGCCGACGTTGATGGATCTGATCGCGACTCACACCGCGAAAGCGAAAGGCGTGCTGGCGGCGTAACGTCACCAGCGATGGTGAACGTGGCGGGCGATGCTCTGCTCGTACATCGAGCGCAGCGCCTGCATTGTTTCTGGGGACAATGACGCAACTTCGGTTGCGGCCGCGTTCGCCAGCGCCTGCGCCGGCGATCTGGCGCCGGGAATGACGACCGAGATGGCGTCGTTCATCAGAATCCAGCGCAGAGCGAATGCCGCCATCGACACGCCCTGCGGCACCAGCGGACGAATCTTCTCGACAGCCTCGAGTGCGACTTCGTACGGCACGCCTGCGAACGTCTCGCCCACGTCGAAGGCCTCGCCGTGACGATTGAAATTGCGATGATCGTCGGGCGCGAACTGCGAGTCGCGCGTCAACTTGCCGGTGAGCAGGCCGCTGGCCAGCGGCACTCGCGCGATGACGGCCACGTTGCGAGCCGCGGCTTCGCGAAAGAACAATTCAGCGGGACGCTGGCGGAACAGGTTGTAGATGATCTGCACCGAGGTAACGCCCGGATACTCGATGGCCTTGAGCGCCTCCTCGACTTTCTCCACCGACACACCGTAGTAGCGAAGCTTGCCGACGATCACCAGCGCATCGAGTGCTTCGAAGACCTCGGGGCGGTAGTACACCTCGGTGGGCGGACAATGCAGCTGCACGAGGTCGAGCGTCTCGACGCCGAGGTTCTGCAGGCTGCGATCGATGAAGGCTTCGAGATTCTTGCGGTGGTAGCCGTCGGCGACGTGCGGTGACAGACGACGGCCGGCCTTGGTCGCGACGATGGGACGCGGACCCTGCCAGCCTTTCAATACATCGCGAATGATGCGCTCGGAGCGACCGTCGCCGTAGACGTCGGCGGTGTCGATGAAATTCGTTCCGGCTTCCAGTGCCGCTCGAAGTGCGTCGCGCGCCTGAGCTTCATCGACGTCGCCCCACGAGCCACCGATGGCCCACGCGCCGAAGCCGATGTCGGCAATGTTCCAGCCAGTGCGGCCGAAGGGGCGGGTGTGCTGAGTCATGAGTTACTCCCGGAACAAGAAGTAACCGGAGACTAGCAAATTACGCGCGCATCGAGCGCCGGCGGAAGAAGAGCAGAAGCAATCCACCGAGCAGCGCCGCGAGATTCATCGCGCCACCACCGCCACCGCCGCTATGGCCGCCACTGCTCGGGTTACCGCCGCCCGAGGGGGCGCTCGTCGCGGTGACCGAACTGGTCGCGACATTGTCCGCAGGGTTGGTGTCGGCGGTGGTCGGGCCGAATATCACATTCGCCGTAGCTTCGACCGAGCCGGCGTTGGTCGCCACCGCGGTGAATGTGAACACTCGCGATGCGCCTGTCGCAAGTGTCTCCAGAGTGCAAGTCGCACCGCCCGTGGCCGCGCTACAGCCACCGGGTAGCGTGCTCAATGTGAAGCCCGAGCCCAGACGAAAATCGAGCGTGCCTTCGGCCGAGCTCGTCGCGCCATGGTTCGTCACCGTCACGGTGTAAGTGACGTTACTTCCTTGCGTGACACTGCTGGTGGAGGGGGCGATGGTGATGCCGAGATCGCCTGCGTCACCGGCGACCGCTGATGCTCGAGCCGAGTTGTCGCCCGCGACGTAGTCGTTCTCGTGTGCCGTCACGGTCGCGGTCACGGGAAGGAAGAGAGCAGCTGTGGGCGTCGTGTATCTCACAACTGCGTTCACGGCCTCACCGACTCCGAGCACGGGCACCGTGCACGTCGTCATCGAGCATGTGCCGCGATCGGCGGTGATGCTCACATTCGTCAATCCGGCCGGTAAGGTGGTCGAGAGTTTCACGACCGTTGCGCTATAGGGGCCGTTGTTGACGGCGCGCACGTTGAAGGTTGATTCCGCGCCTCTGGGCCGCGAACCGCTGTGATCGCTGATCTCGACATGCAGGTCCGGAGCGATTTCCAGCGTGGCCGCGCCACGCAGGCTGGTGCCGGCATAGAGCAACGTCGGATGATTGGGATCGAGCGCGAGTCGGTCGACATACCACGGGCCGCCGGCGTCCGCAGCGCTACGGAGGACTTCCCAGGTATCGCCCGCGTCCACCGAGCGAAGAATCCAGGACGACTCTTTCATGCCGGGCGAGTAGGGATCGAGGCTCGCGACGTAGAGCGTCGTCGGCACCACCGGATCGATGACGACGTTGTTCGCCGATTTATTGGTGATGGCGCTGAACGCCGTATTCGAGAAAAAGGAACTGCCGCCGTCGTTGCTGACCCGCAGACCATTCTCCGTCGCAACGTACATGCGTGCCGAGTCGGAGGGATCGATCGCGACGCTGTTCACGTCCCGGCCATTGAATGACTGAGCCCAGGTGAGGCCGCGATCGGTCGAGCGATACAGGCCGCCCGGACTGCCGGGCTCGTTCCCTTGTGAAACGCCCAGGAACATCCGTGTGGGATCGGCGGGATCGATCTGCAGATCCGTGCTGAGCAGATCCGGGGGAAGATCGGTGCTGTGAGGCGACCACGTCACACCGCCATCGGTGCTGCGATAGATTCCCGCAGCGGGTGCCGAGGAGGCTGGGGAAACGCTGACGTACATCGTGTTCGCATCCTGCGGATCGAACGCGAATACTTTGGCGGCAAAGCCTGCGAGGTCCGTGTTGGGCGCGGTCCACGATTGTCCGCCATCCGTCGAACGGAACACGCCGCGATTGAACACGCCGAAAAAGATCGAGTCCGGCGCGCCCGGCTTGACCGCGAGGCTGGCCTCGCCAAATTCGGCGCTCGGATTCAACGCTTGCGCCGCCGCCAGATTCAGCCGCTGCCAACCGGTGTCGCCGCTGGTTGCAAACAGTCCGCCGCCGGTATTCGCGGTATAGGTGTAGACCTTGGAGCTCGCGGCGGGCGTGGTGGCGAATTGCGTCGGATGAGACGCGGCGGGTGAGAGCGCCGCTTCGGTCCAGTTCAACGCATTGTCGTTTGTATATAGCGCGCCCTGCTGTCCGAGAATGACGATGCGGGAGGGCGTGTTGGCGGCGAAGCTCGCGCCTTCGAATCTGAGAACGGGCAGGTTGCCGAAGGTCGTCCAGGTCGCGCCATGGTCCGTCGTCAGTAGCAGCGGCGCGGTGGTGCGGCTCGTGGCAACGGCTCGGCCCGGCGTCGACGGATCGACGGCGACGGCGAGGAAGGAGCCGCTGGCGGTGCGATTCCAGGTGTCGCCGCGATCGTTGGAAACATACAGACCATCGTTGGCCGCGACGATGAGCTGGGTCGCCGACAGCCGCGCGATGTCATAAATTTTGGTGGTGGTGGAGCCCGGATTTATTTCGGCCTCCGACCACGTGACGCCGCCATCGATACTGCGAGCGGCCTTGGGCTCACTGAAAGAGTAGAGCACGTCGCCGTTCTGCGGATCGACGACGAATTTGCTCGGCGTGTAGGCGAGGGCAGTGGTCGTCGCCTGCGACCAGGACTGGCCACGATCCACGCTGCGATAGACCTGATTCTGCATGGCGTAGTAGGTGGTCGCGCCGTTGGTGCCAACGCCCCACATGCCGGAGCCCGGCAACGCCACTTGCACGAAACTCTGGCCGCCATCGTCGGAGCGAAACAGGCCGTCGTCGATGACGGCGACGTACAGCCGATTGCCGTCGGTGGGATCGACCGCGAGGGTGTTGGCCTGGCTGGCGAAATCCCGAAGGGTGGTCCAGTGGACACCGCCGTCGGTCGAGCGATGCACGCTGCTGCCGTAGGTTGCGTAGAAGACGTTGGCGTCGCTCGAGCTGGCCCGAACGTCGTGAAAAATGCCGCCCGGAGGACCGTTGGTGGTCCAGGTATTGATGCCGGCCTGGCTGTGGGTGGCCAGCATGGCGAGCGAGGCGCCCCACAGCGCCCGGCTCAATCGCGAATCGGAACTCACCCGCTTTCCCTTCAGTCGTCGTTGTTCGAGTCGGGCGGGAGCATAGCAGGTTGGCCGCCAGCCGGCCGGCCGGGCACATTACATATCGTTATTGATCGCTCAATGCCTGGTGCGCTTCCATTCCCAGCCGCGCGGGCCGACCGTGTCGGCCGAGAACGCGCCGCGCTCGCCGATGGGTTTGACCGGACCGACGGTCGTGTCGTGCACCGTCTGTCGCTCGAGCTCGGAGTTGATCTCCGCGCCGAGGATCACGACGTACGCGGACACATAAAACCACATCAACATCACGACCACGCCGCCGATCGCGCCATACGCCTGGCCGAACGAATCGAAGTTGCGAACGTAGATCGCGAACACGGCACCGCCGAGCAGCCACAACGTCGCGGCGATGATGGAACCGGCATTGACCCATTCCCAACGCGGACGCGTGCGATGAGGCGCGAAACGATATAGCACCGACAGGGCAAACGCCGCGACGATCCACAGCAGCAGCCAGCGCACACCGAGCAACACCCACTGCGTCGCTGTGCCCAAAGGAATGAATGCGAGCACGATGGGGACGGCGACGCCGATCAGCACCATCACCACGAACCCGAGCACGCCACAAACCGTGAATGTGAAAGACAGCAGCAGTCGCTGCAGGAACGAGCGGCGGTCGTGCTCGTTGTACGCCACATTCACGGCAGTGATGAGCGCGACCATGCCTTTGCGCGCGCTCCACATCGCAACCAGGATGCCGATCACGACGCCGATGCTGAGTGTCTCATTGCGCTGAGTGACCAGGTTCTGCAGCTGGTTCTGCAGAATTTCCAGGGTCGCGGTGGGCAGCATGCCGCTGAACGATTGGATCTGAGCAGCGATGGCCTCGGGCGAAGCCACGATGCCGTAAATGGCGACGGCGGCCGCGAGACTCGGAAAGACCGCCAGGAGCGCGAACAGCGCGAGCCCGCCAGCAACGATGGACACATTGTCGGCGTCCAGCTGAGCTTGCACCCGCCAGATCACATCCCACCAGCCGCGCCAGGCGATTTCCACCGGTCGCTGTGCCAGTCGTCCCCGATTCGCTTCGGAACTGGCGATCTCGTTGGGATCGACGGACGGAGGCATTTCCAACCCTTGCTCGCATGCTCGTGGACAGAGCAATGACGCAAGCACGAGGCGGGATGTTCCCGACGACGTCAGTTGTAGGTGGCGTGCCGGCAGCGTTTGCGATCGACACCGGGCAGCAGCCCCTTGCGCAGCAGGATCAGATTGATGCGTGAGTAATAATCATCGGCGCTCAATGCGACGGCTCGCTCGAACTCGGTTTCGGCATCCTGAAAGCGACACTCGATCGCATAGGCCATGCCAAGGTTGTTCGCGGCGCGGGCGTTGTCGGGATTGCGAGCGGCGGTGTCTTCCCAGAAGGCGATTTCGGTCTGGTAGATCTGATTGCGCTGATACGTGGCCCAGCTCAGCGCGACCAGCACGACAGCGATGAGCATCGGACGCAGCACAGCTCGGGGCCACGACGTGAGCTGTACGGCCAGCCACCAGGCCGGTCCGATCATCGCCAGATATAGCTGACGATCGTTGGCCACATCGAGGCGCGGCAAGAGCGAGTTCGTCGGTGCCAGCCACAGCAGAAACCACAACGCCGCGAACGCTCCCACGGGCCGCGTGCGAACGTTGAGCAATGCTCCGACGCCGATGATTGCCCAAGCGACGCACAGAAGCGCGCTGAGCCAATCCGCCGGGGAGCTGATGACGGGGAGTTGTGGATCGGCATTGCCATTCGTAATGCGGATCAGCTGGCCGGCCAGATAGAGGAGGGCGCGTGACTGTGTCAGCAGGTTCTCGCCGATCGTGCGGGTGTCGAGGCTCACGGCGAGCAGGCGTCGATAGGTCGGCAGGCTCAACGCGGCCACCAGCATGACCGCCATGAGCACGAGCAAGGGGGTCACGCGCTTCAGCGTTTGCGACCACGGGCGATCGGCGGAGTAGAGCAGCAGCGCGAGCGGCAGGACCAGTGCCGTTTCCTTGGTCGCGACCGCCAGTGCGAAACATGCGCAGCAGCTCGCGAGCCAGGCCGAACCTCGCTTGCTGTCCTCGCTACGAACCCAGCAATACACACTGAGCAAACACAAACACGCTGCGAGTGAACTGGAGCGTCCGGAGATGTATGTGACGGCCTCGGTCTGCACAGGATGCAAGGCGAACAGCAGTGCGGCCAGTAGAGCGGCCTGCGATGCGCTCGATTCAGACAGGCCGGCACGCAGTCCGCGGGTTCGAAGCAGCGACCCCACCAGCGTCGCACTCAACGCGTGAATCAGGACGTTCACGATGCGGAAGCCGATCGGATCCGAACCGAGCGTGAGATTCGAGGCGTAGCTGAGTTTCAGCAGCGGGCGGATGCCCGGCATCGATTGCCACCACGCGGCCAGCGAGTGCACGCGCGGCTCGTTGACGATGACGTTCCAATCGTCGAACTGAAAGCTCGCGCAGAGCGACGGCCACCACAGCACCACCACGGCCAGGGCCGGCAGCAGCGCGAGCCAGGGAATGTTCGTGTCAGTTCGCAAGGAGGGAGCCGAACGCATCTTCGATCATTCCGTGCGCCAGCCACCATCGCTCCGTGCCGCCCAGCATGACCAGCCAGACGTCGTGATTCTGACGGCGCACGTAGGCGATCAAACATTGTCCGGCCTGCGAGGTATTGCCGGTCTTCAGGCCTTCGGTGCCTTGCAGGCGCCCGAGCAGCGCGTTGGTGCTCAGAAACTTGAGGGTGCGTCCGGCACGAGTCGTCAGCTGTGCTTCGGGCAGCGCGGTGAGATGGGCCACGAGCGGCTGCGCCCGCGCGGCGCGAGCGAGCTTCAGTAAATCATTGGCCGTGGTGAACTGGCCGGGCGCGTCGAAGCCGCACGGATCCACGAAGTTCGAATCGCTCATGCCGAGCCGGGCGGCACGCGCTTTCATGCGCGAACGAAACACGGTGAGATCGGACGTGACGCTCTCGACGAGAGTACGGCACGCGTCGTTGGCGGAACGAATCAGCATGGCGGCCAGCGCCGCCCCCGCCGTGATCTGCTCGCCTTCCTTCAGACCGAGCCGGGAAGGCGGGACGCTGGCGGCGTACTTGCTGACAGCGATCCATCGTTCCGCATTCCAATCCGAATCGAGAACGACGAGTGCGGTGAGCAACTTCGCGAGCGAGGCGGGCTGCAGTCGCTGGCTCGGCGCTCGTTGCCACAGCGGTTGCTGATCGAGTACGAGCAGATAGCTGCGTGCCGCCGAGGGGTAGGGATCCGGCGTCTCTGCGTACAGGGGCGAGGTGAGCGTCAATGTCAACGCGCCGGCCACGGAGACAACGGCTTGCCTCCATGATCGGCGCGCGATGTGACGATTGTCAGTTCGAGAACAGGCCACCCAGCGCCTTCTTGCCCTTGTTGAACAGACCCTTGGCCTTCTCGCCGGTGGTCGCAGGCTGTTCCGGATCCTGCGGCTGTTCCTGCGCCTGCTGCTCCGTTGGATCCATTTGCGCAGATTCGCCGCCAGCACGCGACTGGCGCCGCTGCTCGTCCTGGTTGCTGGCGTACTCGGAACAGAAGCTGCGATAACGCTCGTTGATCGCGGTATAGCGACGGCCGGCACACTGCTGAGCCGCGAGGCCCGCGGCCAGGGTCGGACATTCGGTCGCGATGTAGTTCAGATCGTTCTTCTGCTCGGCGAGCTTGCACATCGAATCGCGTTCCTGCTCGAGCGAGAAGCCGCAGGCTCGTGCCGACTCGGTGAGCGGCTTGGCTCGTGCATCATTCGGGTTGAAGCGAGCGGCGCGGCGTTCCTGCTGGGAGAGACGACGGAAGTTCTCGGGCTTGCGCACGGCGTCGCAGTAGGTGCGCTTGTCCGCGGGATCCTTGCACTGAGCGAGGAAGAAAGGATCGTTCGCTTCGGCGGCCATTTCGTGGCAGCGCTGTTTCATCTGTTGCTCGGCGAGCTTCTGCTGGCGCTCGGCGTCGGCCTGGATTTTCTTGGCCATGAAGTTGACTTCGCTGCCGTCGCACTTGCCGACCTTCTGGCCTTCGTAGTTCATCACCATGGTCTCGCCGCCGCTGGTGATTTCCATCTTGCCCTTGTAGTGATCGGGGCCCATGTAGGTGAGCTGCGCCGAGCCCTCGGCGGCATTCTCGCCGGTACAACGCATTTTGAAGCTCTGCACGTTGCCGACGCGCTTGTTGTCGTAGATCTGACACGAGTCGTCGGTGCGGACCGGCGCCGAATCGTCGCCGGGCTGTTTGCAGATTTCGGAGGTCTGGCCGGGCATGGACATGCCGCCCATCTGCATCTGGTTGGTGACCTTCCACTTCTCGCCTTCGATGCCCTGGGCCAGGGCCAGCGAGGTGCCGGCACAGGTGAGCAGCACTAACGCGCACGCTTTCTTCATGGGGGTTCCTGCACGGGTAGTAGGATGCGCGCAGGCTCGCATGCCGTTTCGTCGTGGTCCATGTCCCGTCAAGGCAGTTGACTTTTGGCTGACAAAGGCGTGGCGCAACAAAATGTCAAAGCGAGTGTCGGAACCTGCCTGGCCGGCACGTCCTCGAGGTGAGATTCACCGACAGGAGAGCCCCGATGGCCTATGTAGACGGTTTCGTAGTGCCCGTGCCGAAGGACCAGGTGCAGGTTTATAAAGAGAAGGCCCGGATCTGTGGCGAGGTCTGGAAGAGCCATGGCGCCTTGAGTTACGTCGAATGCGTCGCCGACGATGTTCCTTATGGCGAGCTCACGTCGTTCCCGCGCGCCGTGCAGGTGAAGCCCGAGGAGACCGTGATCTTTTCCTGGATCACCTATGAATCGCGTCAGCAGCGCGATGCGGTCAATGCGAAAGTGATGGAAGATCCGCGCATGAAGGCCATGTTCGAGGAAATGCCGATCGATGCAAGGCGCATGATTTTCGGCGGTTTCGAGATGTTGTTCAGTTTGTGACGGAGTGCGGCATGTGTCGGAACATCAAAACCCTGTTCAATTTCGAGCCGCCAGCCACGGACAGCGAGATTCACGACGCATCCCTGCAATTCGTTCGCAAGCTCAGCGGGTTCACCATTCCATCGAAGGCCAATGAAGCGGCCTTCGAGCGCGCGGTGGCGGAGGTTGCCGCCGCCGCGCGCACCTTGATCCAGTCGATGACCACCCATGCCGAGCCGAAGAATCGCGAGATTGAGGCGGAGCGGGCCCGCGCGCGCAATGCCATCAGGTTCGGTGCGAAGGACTGAAAAGCGAACCTGCGCGTGACCCAGGTTTGACAAGGCGCGCACGCCCGTTGAATACTTAACTCATACAAAAGCGGTTCTGATTTCTGTCGAGGGGGAGGCGCTCGCGGCATGGCCTGGGTCCTGGTCCTTCTCGCCGCATTCTTCTCCGTTGCACAGGCCGCACCGCGTCTGGAACGACAGGGCAGCGCGCCGACGGTTTCGTTCGATTGGTTCGAATACACGGGCAAGGATGCGGTGTTCGAATCGCCGCTGCCGGCCGGCAGCTATCGCAATCCCATCCTCGCCGGCTTCTATCCCGACCCGAGCGTCACTCGCGTCGGCGGGAAGTTTTATCTGGTGAACTCGACGTTCGGCTATTTCCCCGGCATTCCCGTGTTCGAAAGCAGCGATCTGGTGCACTGGCGGCTGTTGGGTCACGTGCTCGAGCGGCCGTCGCAATTGCGCTTCGACGGCTTGGGGATTTCGCGAGGCGTGTTCGCGCCGGCGATTCATCATCACGACGGCGTGTTCTATGTGCTGAACACGCTGGTGGACAGCGGCGGCAACTTCATCAGCACCGCGAAGAACCCCGCGGGGCCGTGGTCGGATCCAGTCTGGCTTGCCGAGATCGACGGTATCGATCCGTCATTGTTCGTGGATGCAGACGGCAAGGCGTACGTGCTCAACAATGGCGTGCCACCCGAGCCGCCGAAATATGACGGTCATCGTGCGATCTGGATGCAGGAATTCGATCTGCAGCGGATGAAGCTGATCGGTCCACGCCGTGTGTTGTTGAATGGCGGAGTGGATATTTCCAAGCAACCGGTCTGGATCGAAGGGCCGCATCTGTTCAAACGGGGCGAGTGGTATTACCTCATGTGTGCCGAAGGCGGCACGAGCGTGAATCATTCCGAAGTGATCCTGCGCTCCAGAGCGGTGTGGGGACCGTATGCTCCGTATGAGAACAATCCGATTCTGACGCAGCGGGATTTACCGAAGGAGCGCGCGAATCCCGTCATCAACGCCGGTCATGCGGACCTGGTGGAAGCGCCCGATGGCACGTGGTGGGCGACGTTGCTGGGCTCGCGGCCGTATGACGGCGTGAATTATCACACCGGTCGCGAGACCTATCTGCTGCCCGTGACCTGGAAGAACGATTGGCCGGTGATTCTGGAACAGGGCAGGCCCATTCCTCATATCGCGACTGCGCCGAAGCTTCCCAATGCCAATCGCGACGTCGCGCCGCTGACCGGCAATTTCACCTGGCGCGATGAGTTCGACCGCCGCGAGTTGAATCCGGCCTGGCTGCAAGTGCGCGCGCCGAAGCGACAGTGGTTCGATCTCGCGAGTGAACCCGGTCGTTTGAACGTCGCACCCACCGATGAGCGTCTCGATGGCAAAGCCAACCCCGCTTACCTGGGCCGACGGCAGCAACATCTCGCCTTCGAAGCCGGCACGTCGCTGCGCTTGCCGAAGGAGCCGGGCGTGGCGGCCGGCATCGCGGCCTTTCAAAACGGCCAGCATTGGTACTTCCTGGGCGCGCGCCGAGACGGCGATGCCGTGCAGGTTTTTCTGGAAAAGCAGAATGGCGCGACGACACAGCAGCTGGCGGCCGCGACGCTGAAATCGACGGGTGACATCAAGCTGAAGATCACCGGCGAAGGCCGTGAGTATTCGTTCTACTACGATGCCCGCGGCTGGCAGCCGCTGCTGAAGAACGATGACGGCTCCATTCTGAGCACCGAGGTCGCAGGAGGATTCGTCGGCGCGACGCTTGGACCACACGCGCGGCTGGAGCACTGAGCAAGCACGCGCCGCTGCGGCAGTCCGCAACGATACATGAGGAACCTTGGCGTGCTGGATTGATTATTTCCATGACGCGTGAGAGGCGGGCGACGTCGCCCGTCACGCCGGATTGGAAAGTCATGCCTGAAGGTCCGTCGCTGGTCATCCTGCGTGAGCAGGCGCAGATATTCAAAGGCAAGCGCGTGCTTGCCGCCGAAGGCAACTCGAAGATCGACAAGTCGCGCCTCGCCGGTCAGCGCATCGTGTCGTTGCGCACCTGGGGCAAACATTTCCTGATCGAGTTTCCCGCCTTCACGATCCGGATTCATCTCTTGATGTTCGGTCGTTACTGCATCAACGAACGCAAGCCGGCTAAGCCGATTCGTCTCGGCTTGCGCTTCGCGCGCGGGCAGGAGCTGAACTTCTACAACTGCGCGGTTCGATACATCGAAGGCAATCTCGACGACACGTACGACTGGGGCGGCGATGTCATGTCGGCTTCATGGGATGCCGCCGCTGCCCGCAAGAAGTTGCGCGCCATGCCGCAGACGCTGGTCTGCGATGCACTGCTGGATCAGAACGTGTTCGCCGGCGTCGGCAACATCATCAAGAACGAGGTGCTGTTTCGGATCCACGTGCATCCGTGCTCCAAGGTCGGCGCGCTACCGCCCGCCAGGCTGCGCAAGATGGTGGAGGAGGCGCGGATCTACAGCTTCCAGTTCCTGGAATGGAAGCGGGCGTTCGTGCTGAGGCAGCACTGGCTGGTCCACAACAAAGGCGTGTGTCCGCGCTGTGAGATCAAACTGCATCGCGCCCACCTGGGCACCACCCACCGGCGCACTTTCTTTTGCGATCGCTGTCAGATCCGGTATTCATCGGCCCGCCGCTCCGCCGCTAAATAAAGTACGTGTTACTATCGCGGCCCCCGGCCGTATGGCGCGCCCGGCAAGTCGTTCGGAATCAATCGCTTAGGGACCAAACCCGCCCGTCACATGCTACAAACCATCCGCGACAAGATCACCGGCTGGGTCGCCGGACTGTTCCTCGGTGCCATTGGCGTCGTGTTCGTGTTCTGGGGGATCGACTTCCAGTCGACCAACGCCGCGTTCGCGGCCAAGGTGGACGGCGAGCGCATTCCGGTGGAAACCGTGCGTCAGGCCTGGCAGCGCCGGCAGTCCCAGTTGCAGCAGATGCTGCGTAACGAACTGCCGCCGGAGATGGCCAAGGCTCAGCAGAAGGCCATCCTCGATCAGTACATCCAGCAGACGCTGCTCACGCAGCGGGCCAACGACTTCGGCTACAAGGTCAGCGACGAGGCACTGGCCCGGCGCGTGATGGAAATTCCCGAGTTCCAGGTCGAGGGCAAGTTCAACGCGGACCGTTACAACGGCCTGCTCCGGCAGAACGGCCTGACCGAGGCGCGCTTCGAGTCGCAGCTGCAGGGCGATCTGTTGCTGGAACAGTTGCAGAAGGGTGTGGTGGACTCGGCGTTCGCCGTGCCTTACGAGCTCGACCGGCGCTACGCGTTGGAGAAACAGCAGCGCGAAGTCGATTACGTGCTGATCGCAGCGAACGACTTCCTGCCGTCGGTGACCGTGACCGATGAGCAGATCCAGAAGTTCTACGAGCAGAACAGCAAGGACTTCCTGCTGCCCGAGACGGTGGATCTGCAGTACATCGAGCTGACGCGCGAGCAGGCGGAATCCAAGGTCGATGTCAGCGAGCAGGCGTTGAAGGAGCATTTCGAGCAGGTGAAGGACCGCTTCACCTCGCCTGAGCGTCGCAAGGGGCGTCACATCCTCATCACCGCGACCGACGGCCTCGACGATGCCGCTGCTCAAAAGAAGGCGCAGGAGCTGACCGACAAGGCCAAGGGCGGTGCCGACTTCGCGCAGCTCGCGAAGCAGAACTCCAAGGATCCGGGCTCGGCCGCGCAGGGCGGCGATCTGGGCTGGGCGCAGAAGGGCATGTTCGTCGGTCCGTTCGAAGATGCGCTGTTCAGCATGAAGCCCGGTGAGATCCGCGGCCCGGTGAAGACCCAGTTCGGCTACCACGTGCTGCAGTTGGAGAATGTCGAAGCCGGTCGTCAGCAGACCTTCGATGAGGCGCGCGCCGAGGTCGAAGCGGAGTTCCGCAAGGACAAGGCACAGACGGCCTTCTACGACGATTCGCAGAAGATGGCCGACGCGGCGTTCGCGGCGCTGACCGAACTCGATACGGTGGCGAAGTCGATGAACCTGCAGCTCCATGACATCAAAGGTTTCACTCGCGAAGGCGGCGGTGAGTTCGGCGCCGACAAGGGCGTGATCGACGCGGCGTTCAGCGAAGACGTGCTGGATCGCCGGCAGAACAGCCCGCTGGTTGCGGTTGGCGAGGACAAGGCGGTGGTGTTGCGCGTCACTGCTCACAAGGAAGCTGAGCCGCGTCCGCTGGCGGAAGTTCGCGGTCAGATCGAAGCGCGTCTGCGTTCGCAGGCGGCGCGCGAAGCCGCGGCTGCGAAGGGTGCGGATGCGGTGGCTCGTCTGCAGAAGGGCGAGAGCTGGGAGTCGTTGAGCGCGCTGGGATTGAAGCCGGTCGGCAAGCGCTTCGTCACCCGCGATGATTCGATTGCGCCGCCCGCGGTGCTGCGCTCGGTGTTCCAGGCGTCGAAGTCGGAGTTTTCCGAAGCCAAGCCGTATGTCACTGGCGTCACCACGGACGATGGCAACTACGCGGTGGTGGCGGTCTCGCAGGTTCGTAGCGGCGAGGCGGACAAGGAGCCGGCGCAGGAACGTACGGCGCGTCGCCGTCAGGCCGAAGTGCGAGCGGGCAATGAAGAGTTGACGGCGTACGTCGACGAAGCTCAGCGCAACGCGGACATCGTGCGCAACGACAAGGTCTTCGAATAACGCAGCCGCGTTGAATTTTTAGACGCTGATCGCCGGCTCGGAGAGGAAAGGTCGGCAATCAAGCCGGTCGTCGGCTTGGAGAGGAAAGGTCGGCAATCAAACTGGTCGTCGTTGCGGCAGGGGCAGTCGCCGGCGATGTCGAGGCAAAAAAACGCCGCGGTCTTCGTCAGAAGCCGCGGCGTTTTTCATTTGAGAGATATCAATCGCCTTCCGGGAAGGACATGCCGACGGTGCTGAAGCCGGCGTCGACATAGATGATCTCGCCGGTGATGCCGGCCGCGAGATCTGAGGCGAGGAACGCTGCAGTGTTGCCCACGTCTTCGGTCGTGACATTCCGGCGCAGCGGCGCGATCGACGCGACGTGGCTCAGCATCTTGCGGAAGCCACCGATGCCGGCGGCCGCGAGCGTCTTGATCGGACCGGCGGAAATGCCGTTGACGCGAATGTTCTTCGGGCCGAGGTCGGCGGCGAGGAAACGCACACCCGCTTCCAGGCTCGCCTTCGCGAGGCCCATCACGTTGTAGCTCGGCAGCGAACGCACGGCGCCGAGGTAGGTGAGGGTGAGGATGGAGCCGGCGCGGCCTTCGAGCATCGGCTCGGCCGCTTTGATGACGGCGGTCAGGCTGTAGCTGGAGATGTCGTGCGCGATGCGGAAGTTCTCACGCGTCGTCGATTCGACGAAGCCGCCGCGAATCGCATCGGACGGCGCGAAGGCCACGGCATGGACGATGATGTCGAGCTTGTCCCAGCTCTTCTTGAGAGCTTCGAAACCGGCGGCGATGCTCTCGTCGCTGGCCACATCCATTTCGAACACGGACGCCGCGCCGAACTCCTTGCCCATGCCTTCGACGCGATCCTTGAAGCGTTCCTGATAGCTGAACGCCAGTTCCGCGCCTTCACGCTTCATGGCCTGAGCGATGCCGTAGGCGATGGACCGCTCGGTCGCCAGTCCGATGATGAGGGCGCGTTTGCCTGCGAGGAATGCCATGAACCGCTCCAGTGAAAAAACTGGAGCGTAGTTTAACGGATACTAGATTCCCGCGCGGCGCCGGTCTTCGATGTACATCACCAGGCGCTGGCCGGGTTTGATCACGCTGCGCTTGGTCAGGTTGTTCCAGCCCAGCAGGTCGGTCAGGCGCACGCGGAACTTGGTGGCGATGGTCGACAGCGAATCGCCGCGGCGAACTACGTACGTGGTCGAACGAGCCACGTTGCTGCTGTCGGTGGCGGCGAGCCTGGCGGTGCCGGGGATCGAGAGCTTCTGGCCGACGCTCAGCGTGTCGTCGCTGTCCAGGTTGTTGGTGTTCGCCAGCCGCTCCATGGGAACGCCATAGGTCTTGGCGATGCTCCACAGCGTGTCACCAGAGCGCACGACGTGCTTGTCGGCGGCCGCCCGGCTGCGTGCAGGCGTTGGCTCTTCATACGAGGCGAGCTGCGCGGCGCTGGGCAGTTTCACGCCCGTCGGCGCGGCTGCGATCAGCAGCTCCTGACCCGGATGAATCATGGTGCCGCGAATCTTGTTCGCGCTCTTGATCGCCGCGACCGACAGGCCGTACTTGTCGGCGATGCCGCCCAGCGTGTCGCCACGACGCACGCGGTGATACACCACGCGCACGCGCTCCATCGGGGGCAGGGCGGCGATGCCGGTCTTGAAACGCTCGTGACGATCGATCGGGACCAGGATCTGGTGCGGACCGTCCGGATCGGTGATCCAGTGATTGAAGGCCGGGTTCAGCGCCAGGATCTCTTCCTTGGACAGGTCGGCGAGCTCGGCGGCGACGTGCAGATCGAGCTGGCCGCCGACATCGACCTTCACGAAGTAGGGCGAGTTCGGAATCGGCGAGAACGCCAGGCCCTGGGCGGTCGGGTCGCCGACGATGCGGCGCATGGCGAGCAGCTTCGGTACATAAGCTTTGGTCTCGCGCGGCAGCTTCAGACTGAAATAGTCGGTGGGCAGGCCGGCGTTCTGATTCTTTTCCAGCTCGCGAGCGACGCGGGCCTCGCCGCAGTTGTACGCGGCGACGGCGAGCAGCCAGTCGCCATCGAATTCGTCGTGCAGGAATTGCAGATAGTCCAGCGCGGCATTGGTGGACGCGACCACGTCGCGGCGACCGTCGTAGTACCAGTTCTGCTTCAGACCATAACGGCGGCCGGTCTCGGCGATGAATTGCCACAAGCCGGAGGCGCGGGCGCGGGAGAAGGCGACGGGATTGAAGGCGCTCTCGACCACCGGCAGCAGCGCCAGCTCGAGCGGCATGTTGCGGGCTTCGAGCTCACCGACGATGTAGTGCAGATAGCGCTCGCCGCGCTTGAAGGTGCGATCCAGGTAATCGGGATGATTGACGAACCAGCGCAGCTCCACGTCGACGGACGGATGATCGACGTCGCTCAGGGTGTAGCCCTTGCGGATGCGTTCGAACAGGTCGCCGCCTTCGGGAACCGGGGCGCCGTCCTGGCCCAGCTCTCGCACCAGGCGCGGACCGGTCTGGTCGAGGGCTTCGATGGCTTCCTCGATCTGCTCCGGACCGGACACGCCGATCGCGGCTTCATCGAGCTTGGTGATGGTGGGATCCAGTTCCACGAATTCGACCGAATCTTCGTCGTCTTCGTCGCCCTCGGCGTTCGAGGCCAGGTGGCTGCAGCCAGCCGTCAGGACCGCGAAGGTCATTGCTAAGAACGCTGGCAGCGCGGACGCTGGTCGCCACTGATACATCTGATCCCTCCACCTGCCTCGCCCCTTATGATTCGTAAGGAGGCAGGCGCCAAAACAAAAATGGTCGGCCCTTGATACTCGGCGTCAGCCGAGCCGGCGGGCGACTCCCATCACTCTCCGGTGCCCGTGCACCTTGCTTGAATATCGAACGTAATACGTGCCGTGTCCTTGCATGCCGTCACCTCGGCGGACACTAGCGAAAACTGTCCTTCCACTGCCGGATGACAGCGAATACTTCTGGCTCACTAGGTAACCCGCGACCGGCATAGGCTTCAGCGGCCTGTTTCACAGTCTGATCGTTACAGCGCAGGAACGGGTTCACATTCCTCTCCCGCCTGATGTCCGATGGAATCGTCGCCTCATCCCGAGCCCGCAATTCGCGGCACTGAGCCATATAGCTCGCCGCGGCTTCGTTATCCGGCTGCACCGCCAGGCCGAACTTCAAGTTACTTAGCGTGTACTCGTGGGCGCAGTACACCAACGTTTCGGCAGGCAGGGCCGCAAGCTTGGACAACGAATCGTGCATTTGTTCCGCGGTGCCCTCGAACAATCGACCACAGCCGGCGCTGAACAGGGTGTCGCCGCAGAACACGGCGCCATGACCGACGTAGGCGATGTGACCGGCCGTGTGCCCGGGGACGTCTAGCACGTCGAACGCCAGCGCGAGCTCAGGAAAAAGGGCGCGATCGCCTTCACGCAGCCGCTGGGGATTGCCGGGAATGACTTCGCTGGCCGGTCCGTAGATCGGAATTCCAGCGCGGTTTTGCAGCAGTTCAGCGACGCCGCCGACGTGATCGCCGTGATGGTGGGTGATCAGCAGTCCGGCGAGCGTGAGATTCCGGGAGGCGAGGGCGCGTTCGACAGGTTGGGCATCGCCCGGATCGACGGCAACGACGTGCGAGGGATCGCGTGGCGAATGAATCAGCCAGATGTAATTGTCAGTAAATGCCCGAACCGGGGTCACTTGCAGCATCGTTGTGGACCGACCCCAGAAAGAACCGTACCAGGGGGTATTAAACATGCCATGTCGCTGAGCGGCAAGAGTTAATCCATGTACCGAACCCAGGCTGCCGCGGATCCGTTATTCTCGCGTTATGACCGAACCCTCCGCCCTCGACCTGCAAGCCTGGCTGCGCTCGCCGCTCGGTCAGCGGGTCTATGCGCTCGAGCGCAAGCTGGCGGGCGAGGCGCTCGCCCAGGTGTTCGGTTGGCAGCTGCTGCAGATCGGCCAGTGGGGCGACGACGATGGTTTGATGGCCGAAGCGCGTACTCAACGCAAAACAGTGCTGGCCTGGCACGGCGCTCGTGCGCCAGGGGCCGCGACCGCGATTCGCTCGCGCACCGACTCGCTCGCGATTCAGTCGGATTCGGTCGATGCCGTTTTGTTACCGCACACCCTGGAATACGAACCTGAACCGCACGAGATCGTGCGCGAGGTGGGACGCATTCTGTCTGGCGAAGGGCATTTGATCGTGTTCGGTTTCCGGCCGTTCTCCAGCTGGGGACTGCGCCACTGGTTCGCGAAGAATGGATTTCCGCCCGGCATGGAGCGGATGATCGGTGAAGGCCGGTTGCGCGACTGGCTCAAGCTGCTCGGGTTCGAGATCGTCGACTCGCGACGTTATCTGTTCAGCTTGCCGTTCAGTGCGAGCTCGCCGTCGTCGCAACGATTTTTCGAGCGCAGCGGCAATTATCTCTGGCCGATGTTCGCCGGCGGCTATCTGATCAAGGCACGCAAACGCGTGTACACGCTGACGCCGATTCGTCCGCGCTGGCGGTTGCGTCCCAAAGTGGTCGGCGGTCTCATCGAGCCGAGCACGCCGCGCAACGCGAATCGCATGTGATTCACCGCCGCTGTCAATAAATGGCCGCAGTCGAGATCTATACCGACGGTGCCTGCCGCGGCAATCCCGGGCCGGGCGGATGGGGCGCGATCCTGCGCTCGGGCGGCCATGAGAAAGAGCTCAAGGGCAGCGAACCGCTCACCACCAACAATCGCATGGAGCTGACCGCGGCGATCCAGGCGCTCGCGGCGTTGAAGCGCGGCTGCGAGGTGGCGCTGTACACCGATTCGCAGTACGTGCGCAAAGGCATCCTCGAATGGATGGCGCAGTGGAAGTTGCGCGACTGGCGAACCGCCGACAAGAAGCCGGTAAAGAACGTCGATCTGTGGCAGGCGCTGGAACGCGAGATCGCGCGGCACAAGATCGAATGGCATTGGGTGAAAGGTCACGCCGGCGTGCCGGGCAACGAGCGCGCGGATCGGCTGGCGAACCAAGCCATCGACGAAATGCTGGCGCGCCAGCCGGTCGGCTGACCCGCATCATTGCAGATCAGCAACGTCGCGCCATGCGCTATCATGCGCGCCAGTTTGCGACCAACCGCCGGGTTTCTCCATGGACTTCATCGATCTCAAAACCCAGTACCGCCGCGTGCAGGACTCGGTCAATGCGCGCATCCGCACGGTGCTGGAGCACGGCCAGTACATCCTCGGCTCGGAGACGGTCGAGCTCGAGAACAAGCTTGCCGAATACGTCGGCGCGAAACATTGCATCGGTGCCTCGAGCGGCACGGACACGCTGCTGATCGCGTTGATGGCGTACGGCATCGGGCCGGGCGATGAAGTCATCACCTCGCCGTTCACGTTCATCGCGACGGGCGAAATGATCGCGCTGGCCGGCGCGAAGCCGGTGTACGTCGATATCGACGCGCGCACTTACAACATCGATCCGAAGCTGATCGAGCAAGCGATCACGCCGCAGACCAAGGCCATCATGCCGGTGTCGCTGTACGGCCAGTGCGCCGATATGGACTCGATCAACGCGATCGCGCGCAAGCATCGCATTCCGGTCATCGAGGACGCGGCGCAGAGTTTCGGTGCGAGCTACAAAGGCAAGCGCTCGTGCGCGGTCTCCGAGGTGGGCTCGACGTCGTTCTTTCCTTCCAAGCCGCTGGGCGCGTATGGCGATGGCGGCGCACTGTTCACCGACGACGACAATCTGGCCAAGTTGATGCGCGAGATTCGCGTGCACGGCCAGGATCGTCGTTATCACCATCCGCGTCTCGGCATCAACGGCCGCCTCGACACGCTGCAGGCGGCGGTGTTGCTGGCGAAAATGGAAATCTTCCCGGACGAAGTCGACGCCCGGATCAGGATCGGCGCGCGTTACTCCGAGCTGATCGACGAAGCGTTCGCGAAGCAGAGCGATCCTGCGCGCAAGGTCGTCACCCCGTACATCGCGCCCGACTGCACGAGCGTCTATGCGCAGTACACGGTTGAAGTGGCGGATCGGGCCAAGGTGGAGCAGGGCATGAAGGCGCGTAGTGTTCCCACTGCCGTTCATTACCCCGTGCCGTTACATTTGCAGCCCGTGTTCGCGAGCCTCGGCCAGGGCGTAGGCACGTTCCCGGTTGCCGAAGCCGTCGGCAACCGAGTGATCAGTTTGCCCATGCACCCGTATCTGACCGAAGCACAGCAGGTGGAAGTCGTGAACGCGCTCAAGGAATCGGTGTTGGGCTAACGGCTGATGCGTCAAATCATCCTCGATACGGAAACCACCGGCCTCGAGCCCGAGCAGGGCCACCGCATCATCGAAATCGGCTGCGTCGAAATGATGAACCGGCGCAAGACCGGTCGCACCTTCCATCGCTATCTGCGGCCGGATCGCGAAGTGGATCGCGGCGCCATCCAGGTGCACGGCCTGACCAACGAATTCCTGGCGCAGCAGCCGCGCTTCGCCGACGTGGTCGATGAGCTGATCGAGTTCATCAGCGGCGCCGAGCTGATCATTCACAACGCGGCGTTCGACCTGGCCTTCCTCGACGCCGAGTTCAAGCGTCTGCCGGGGCCGCCGCGACAGACCCGCAAGCTCTGCAACGTCATCGACACGTTGCCGCTCGCGCGCCAGATGCATCCGGGTCAGCGCAACAGCCTGGACGCCCTGTGTAAACGCTACGAAATCGACAACTCGCATCGCGAGCTGCACGGCGCGTTGCTCGACGCGCAGATCCTGCTCGAAGTCTATCTGGCGATGACCGGTGGCCAGACCGCGCTGATCCTCGGCGAGGAAACTGCAGCCAGCAAGGATGTCGGATTCGAGCCGGTCGCTGTGGTCATGCGGCCTCGAGGCGTGCTGCGTGTCCTGCGGGCGACCGAGGAGGAATTGGTCGCGCACGAGCGCATGCTGACGACAATCGACAAGAGCAGCGGCGGCAAGACGCTGTTCAAACAATTGGCGTTGCCTGAAATCCCACCGGCGCCGGTGCCCGCAGCGGCGCAACCCGCGGCGGCCATGGCCTGATCCGCGACGGCTCATGCTGCACGCGTTTCGCAATCTGTTCCTGGGACATGCGCCGCGCTGGTACAAGCTGACCATCGTCGCTTTCTTGCTGCTCAACCCGCTGGTGGTGTGGTTGGGTGGCGCGCACGGCGCGACGGTCGCCGCGTGGCTCATCCTGCTGCAGTTCATTTTTACGCTGGCGATGGCGCTGAAGTGCTATCCGTTGCAGCCCGGCGGTCTGCTGGCGCTGGAAGCGGTGCTGCTCGGGCTGACGCACTCCGACTCGGTGTATCAGCACACGCTCACCGCGTTCCCCATCATCCTGCTGCTGATCTTCATGGTGGCCGGCATCTACTTCCTGAAAGAGATGCTGGTGTTCTGTTTCACCAAGCTGCTGCTGAGGGTGCGCTCGAATCTGTGGCTGGCCTTCTTGTTCTGCCTGGTGCCGGCGGTACTCGCGGCATTTCTCGATGCGCTCACCGTGCTCGCGGTCGTCATCACGGTCGCGATGGGCTTCTACGAGGTTTATCACAAGGTCGCCTCCGGCAAGTCTCATCACGATCCGCACGACAGCTCCGCCGATGAGCACGTCGGTGAGTTGCATCGATCGGATCTGGATGCGTTTCGCGCGGTGCTGCGAGGGCTGTTGATGCACGCGGGGGCGGGCACCGTCCTCGGTGGCGTGATGACGCCGGTGGGGCAGCCGCAGAACGTGCTGGTCGCCGAGCAGGCCGGTTGGAATTTCGTGGAGTTCTTCTCGCAGGTCGCGCCGGTCGCGCTGCCGGTGTTCGTGGTCGGCATCGTCACCTGTGTGCTGATCGAGCACATGAAATGGTTCGGCTACGGCACGCGCCTGCCGGATGCAGTTCGTCACGTGCTCGAAGCCTACGATCAGCAACAGCAGGCGCATCGCACGCAGCGCGATATGGCCATCATCGTGGTGCAGGCCATCACGGCATTGATTCTGGTGTTCGCACTGGCGCTCCACCTCGCGGCGGTCGGGCTGATCGGCCTGCTGGTGATCGTTCTGGCAACGGCGTTCACCGGCGTGACCGAGGAACAGCGCTTGGGCAAGGCGTTCGAGGCGGCCTTGCCGTTCACCGCGCTGATCGTCGTGTTCTTCGTCATCGTGGCGCAAATCCACGATCAGCATTTGTTCGAGCCGGTGATCGGCTGGGCGCTACAGCAGCCGGGGGAGACGAGGGCGGCGATCTTCTACCTGGCCAGCGGCCTGTTGTCCGCGGTCAGCGACAATGTGTTCGTGGCCACGATCTACATCACGGAAGTGAAGGCCGCCTTTCTGGAGGGCACGATCACCGCGCCGGAGTTCGGCCGGCTGGCGGTGGCCATCAATACGGGGACCAATATTCCGAGCATCGCCACGCCCAATGGCCAGGCGGCGCTGCTGTTCCTGCTGACCTCGGCGGTGGCACCGCTGATCCGGCTGTCCTATGGAAGGATGGTCTGGATGGCGTTGCCCTACACCTTCACCTTGACCCTGAGCGGTCTCTGGGCCGTGCTGACCTTGCTTTGACAAGCAATCCGACAGTGTTCCGGGCGCCGGTGCGATCAGCGTCCTTTAGACCTATGTCTCTATTTTGACTCCGGTTCTGTGGCATTCTTGCGCCCTTTGCGATCAACCCCTTCGGTTACACCCCGGACAGTTATGTCTCAATTCAGTCTGCGCGATTGCAAGCTCGGCGTGATCGGTCTCGGCTATGTCGGGCTGCCGCTGGCGGTGGAGTTCGGCAAGTCCTTCAACACGGTTGGCTTCGACATCAAGGCGGCGCGCGTCGCCGAGTTGAAGAAGGGCAAGGACAGCACCCTGGAAGTGGAGCCTGCGGAGCTCAAATCGGCCAAGCGCCTCACGTACACCACGAATTTGAAAGATCTGAAACCGTGCCAGGTTTACATCGTCACGGTGCCGACGCCGATCGACAGCTACAAGCGTCCGGACCTGACGCCCATCGAGAAGGCCAGCGAGCTGATCGGCCAGGTGCTGAAGAAGGGCGACATCGTGGTGTTCGAATCCACCGTGTACCCCGGCTGCACCGAGGAAGTGGCGGTGCCCATCCTGGAGCGTCTGTCCGGCCTGACTTTCAACAAGGATTTCTTCGCCGGCTACAGCCCCGAGCGCATCAACCCGGGCGACAAGACGCATCGTCTGACCACCATCAAGAAAATCACCTCCGGCTCGACGCCCGAGGTGGCCAGCTTCGTCGACGCGCTCTACGGCAGCATCGTCAAGGCGGGCACGCACAAGGCTTCCAGCATTCGCGTCGCCGAAGCCGCCAAGGTCATCGAGAACACGCAGCGCGACGTGAACATCGCGCTGATCAACGAGCTGGCGCTGATCTTCAACCGCCTCGGCATCGATACCGAGGAAGTGCTGGAAGCCGCCGGAACCAAATGGAACTTCCTGCCGTTCCGCCCGGGCCTGGTCGGCGGTCATTGCATCGGCGTGGATCCGTACTACCTGACGCACAAGGCGCAGGAGATCGGTTATCACCCCGAAATGATCCTGGCCGGCCGTCGCATCAACGACAACATGGCGATCTACGTCGCCGAGCGCATCGCGCAGCTCATGATCAAGAAGCGCATCCACGTGAATGGCTCGCGCATTCTGATGATGGGGCTGACGTTCAAGGAGAACTGCCCCGACCTGCGTAATTCAAAGGTCGCCGACGTGGTGGGCGAGCTGAAGAAGTTCGGCGCCAAGGTCGATGTGTTCGATCCGTGGATCGACGCCGAGGAGTGCGAGCACGAGTACGGCATCAAGCCGATCCGCAAGCCGGCCGCGGGCAAGTACGACGCGATCGTGATGGCGGTCGCACACAAGCAGTTCCGCGAGATGGGGATCGATGAGATCCGCTCGTTCGCGAAGAAGCCGCATGTGTTGTACGACATCAAGTATGTGTTCGATGCCGACGAGGTCGACGGCCGGCTCTGAGGCGGTTAGCGGTTGGCGGTTTGTGGTTGGTGGGCGCAGGCTTTGGCGTGCGCCGTCTGACTCGACGAAACCAGGCTCCGTATCAAACCGTTGAGCAGGCGGGCCACCTCGGCAATTTGTTCCAGGGTCGCCGCCGCGTCGCTGATCAGGGCCAGCCGGGCTGCAATCGTATAGGTGCTCTCGAGCTCCGCAAGTGAGCCTCGTGCGATATGCAGGAACTGAATGAATTCTGCGCGACTTCGTCGTGCGGATCCTTCGGCAACGTTGCTCGATATGGAGACCGCAGCGCGCCTGAGCTGACTTTGCAAGCCATAGCGTTCTTCCCTGGGAAGGGCGCTGGTCGAGGCGTACACTTTGCACGCCAACGCGATCGATTTTTGCCATACGACCAGATCCTTGTGGCTGATGATTTTGTCCATAGGTGCCAGGGTACGTGTGTCGCCGTGGCCCGGTTGATTGAAAAATTGGCCGTTCGCCGAGTTATTCGCTGTCTTTTGCCAACCGCCAACCGCTAACCGCCAACCGCATATGAAATTGCTTCTGACCGGCGCCGCCGGATTCATCGGTTTCACCACGGCCCAGATCCTGCTCGCGCGCGGCGACGAGGTCGTCGGTCTGGACAATCTCAACGACTACTACGATGTGACGTTGAAGCAGGCGCGGCTGGCGATCCTGCAGAAGTTTCCCAACTTCCGGTTCGTGAAAATGGACGTGGCCGATCGCGAGGGCATGGCCACGCTGTTCAAGCAGGAGAAGTTTCAGCGCGTGATTCACCTGGCCGCGCAGGCCGGCGTGCGTTATTCGATTCAGAACCCGCTGGCCTACATCGACAGCAACGTGGTCGGCTTCGCGAACATCCTGGAAGGCTGCCGGCACAACGGCGTCGAGCATCTGGTGTATGCATCGACCAGCTCGGTGTACGGCGCGAATACGAAGATGCCGTTCTCGGTGCATCAGAACGTCGATCATCCCTTGTCGTTCTACGCCGCGACCAAGAAGGCGAACGAGCTGATGGCGCACACCTACGCGCATCTCTACAACCTGCCCGTCACGGGCCTGCGCTTCTTTACGGTATACGGCCCGTGGGGCCGTCCGGACATGGCGTTGTTTCTTTTCACCAAGAACATCCTGGCCGGCAAGCCCATCGACGTCTTCAACTACGGCAACCATCGCCGCGATTTCACGTACGTCGACGACATCGCGCAGGGCGTGGTGCGGGCCATGGATCGTCCGGCCAAGCCGAATCCCGATTGGAACAGCGATGCGCCGGATCCGGCCACCAGCAAGGCACCGTACCGGCTCTACAACATCGGCAACAACTCGCCGGTGGAGCTGATGAAGTACATCGAGTGCATCGAGACCAACCTCGGCAAGAAGGCCATCAAGAACCTGTTGCCGCTGCAGGCGGGTGACGTGCCCGACACCTCGGCCGATGTGGACGATCTGGTGCAGGACGTGGGCTACAGGCCGGCGACCCCGGTGGAAGAGGGCGTGCGTCGCTTCATCGAGTGGTACGTGGGCTACTACGGCAAGTAGGCCCGTGGGCGGCGCCCACGCCCCGTCATAAAAGCTTCACCCTGCGCCGTCAGTGAGGTAGCCTCCGGCACCATTCCCGTGCCGAGTTACCTGCAGGAGGACTTTCCCATGACGCTAGCGAACACGACGCCTGAGTGGCAGGCGCTCGAATCTCACGCTGCGAGCATGCGGGGTCGGCATCTGCGGGAGCTGTTCGCGAACGACCCGCAGCGCGCGGTGACGTTCTCGCGGACCTCCGAGCTCAACCTGCTGTTCGATTTCTCCAGGCAGCGTGTCGACGCCGAGACGTTGCGTCTGCTGCTCTCACTCGCGAACGCGCGTGGCTTGCGCGCCCGCATCGACGCCATGTTCAGTGGCGAAAAAATCAACACCACTGAGAACCGTGCGGTGCTGCACACGGCGCTGCGCAATCGCTCCGACCGGCCCGTCCTCGTCGACGGACAGGATGTGATGCCTGAAGTGCGCGCCAGCCTGCAGAAGATGCGGGCGTTCGTCGAAGGCATTCATGGCGGCCGCATTCATGGTCACACCGGCAAGACCTTCACCGACATCGTCAATATCGGCATCGGCGGCTCCGATCTGGGCATCGTGATGGCGACCGAGGCGCTGGCGAGATATCGCAATCGCAATCTGCGTCTGCACTGTGTTTCGAACATCGACGGCGTGCAGCTCGGCGATGTGCTGGAGAAAGTCGATGCCGCGCGCACGCTGTTCGTCGTGTGCTCGAAGACCTTCTCGACGCTGGAAACGCTCACCAACGCGAAACTGGCGCGCCAGTGGATCGTCGATCGCCTGGGCGAGGGCGCGCCGGCGCGGCACTTTGCCGCCGTGTCGACCAACGCGAAGGCGATGGATGCTTTCTTAATTCCGCCACAAAACCGCTTTACGATGTGGGACTGGGTGGGCGGTCGCTATTCGGTGTGGTCGGCGGTGGGGCTGTCGGTGGCGCTGGCGCTGGGCATGGACCAGTTCGAGCTGATGCTGGACGGCGGCCACGAGATGGATGAGCACTTCCGTAACGCGCCGTTCGAGAACAATCTGCCGGTGCTGATGGGATTGCTCGGCGTCTGGAACCGGAATTTCCTCGGCCTGGATTCGCTCGCGGTGCTGCCTTATGACCAGCGGCTGCATCGCTTCCCCGCGTATCTGCAGCAGTTGGAAATGGAATCCAACGGCAAGAGCGTGACGCTGGAAGGCACGGCGTTGTCGTACGACAGCGGCGCGGTGTTGTGGGGCGAGCCGGGCTCGAATGCACAGCATTCGTTCTTTCAGCTGTTGCATCAGGGCACGGCGCGAGTGGCGCTGGATTTGCTCGCGCCGGTGAACGCATCGAGCCCGTTCCAGCAACAGCAGAATCTGGCGCTGGCGAATTGTTTCGCGCAGGCTCAGGCGTTCGCGTTCGGTCAGACCGAGGCGCAGGTGCGCCAGGATCTGGCGGCGAAGGGCACCAGCGACAGCGAGATCGCGCGGCTGATTCCGCACAAGCTGCATCCGGGCAACCGGCCGAGCACGGTGATTCTGTTCCCGCGCCTCGGGCCGAAGACGCTGGGCCGGCTGATCTCTTTGTATGAACACAAGGTGTTCACGCAGAGCGTGATCTGGGGCATCAACGCGTTCGACCAATGGGGCGTGGAGCTGGGCAAGAAGCTGGCGGAATCGCTCGCCCCAGCGCTGGAGAAGCCGGCGGACGCGGCGGTGGGGGCGGAGGCGTCGTTGAAGAATCTGTTGGAGCATGTGGCCCGCTGGCGCGGCTAGCGGAGCGTCGTCTGATGCGAGGATGCGGTGAAAAAAGCGCTGATTACCGGAATAACAGGCCAGGATGGCGCCTATCTCGCCGAGTTCCTGCTCGAGCGGGGCTATGAAGTCCACGGCATCAAGCGGCGGGCCTCGTCGTTCAATACCGATCGCATCGATCATCTGTATCAGGACCCGCACGAGCGCGGCGTCAAGCTGTTCCTGCACTACGGCGATCTGACCGACGCCACCAATCTGATCCGTATCATTCAGCAGGTGCAGCCGGACGAGATCTACAACCTCGCCGCGCAGAGTCACGTGCACGTTTCGTTCGAGACGCCGGAGTACACCGCCAACTCCGATGCGGTCGGCACCCTGCGCATTCTCGAGGCCATTCGGATCCTGGGACTGGAGCAGAAGACCCGTTTCTATCAGGCCTCGACGTCGGAGATGTTCGGCAAGGTTCAGGAAGTGCCTCAGCGCGAGACGACCCCGTTCTATCCTCGCTCGCCCTATGGTGCTGCGAAGGTCTATGGATATTGGATCACCGTCAATTATCGCGAGGCGTACGGCATCTACGCCTGCAACGGCATCCTGTTCAACCACGAGTCGCCGATTCGTGGCGAGACGTTCGTGACTCGCAAGATCACCCGCGGTCTGGCTCGAATCAAGGAAGGGCTGCAGGACACGATCTATCTCGGCAATCTGGATTCGTTGCGGGATTGGGGCCACGCGCGCGACTACGTCAAGGCGCAGTGGCTGATGTTGCAACAGGCGCAGGCGGAGGATTTCGTCATCGCCACCGGCGAACAGCACTCGGTGCGGGAGTTCGTCGAGCTCGCGGGCACTGAGCTCGGCATGCGGATCGAGTGGCGGGGCGAGGGTATCGAAGAGCAAGGCATCGATGCCACTTCCGGCCGCGCCATCGTCAAAGTCGACAGCCGCTATTTCAGGCCCACCGAAGTCGACACGTTGCTGGGCGATCCGACCAAGGCTCGAGCGAAGCTCGGCTGGCGTGCCGAGACCAGCTTCGACACGCTGGTGAAGGAAATGGTCGAGGCGGATCTGCAGAGCGCCCAGCGCGACGCGTTGGTGGCGCGCGAAGGCTTTCGCACCTATCGACGCCACGAATGACCATGTCTGCACAGAATGCGCGTATTTTTGTCGCCGGGCATCGCGGACTGGCGGGGAGTGCGATCGTGCGTCGGCTGCAGGCCGCGGGTTGCGCCAACCTGATCCTGCGTACCAGCGCCGAGCTCGATCTGCGCGATCAGGCGGCGGTCGAGCGTTTCTTTGCCGAAACGCGACCCGAGATCGTAGTACTGGCGGCCGCCAAGGTCGGTGGCATTCTGGCGAACGACAGCTACCCGGTCGACTTCCTGCGCGACAACCTGCAGATCCAGACCAACGTCATCGACGGCAGCTATCGGCACGGTGCCCGCAAACTGCTGTTCCTCGGCTCCAGCTGCATCTATCCCAAGTTCGCGCCGCAGCCCATGCCGGAGAGCTGTCTGCTCACCGGGCCGCTGGAGCCGACCAACGAGTGGTATGCGGTCGCCAAGATCGCCGGCATCAAGCTGTGTCAGGCCTATCGGCGCCAGTACGGCTTCGACGCCGTGGCGTTGATGCCGACCAATCTGTATGGCCCGGGCGACAATTTCGATTTGCAAACATCGCACGTGTTGCCGGCGTTGCTCAGAAAGTTTCACGAGGCCAAGGCACGCGGCGATCGGGAGGTCGTGGTATGGGGCACCGGCACGCCGCGCCGGGAATTCCTGCATGTCGACGACCTGGCCGACGCTTGCTGGTATTTGCTGAACAACTACCAGGGCTACGAGCCGGTCAACGTCGGCACCGGTCAGGACATTTCCATTGGCGAGCTGGCGGCGCTGATCGGGGAGATCGTCGGCTTCCAGGGCGAGCTGCGTTTCGATACGTCCAAGCCGGACGGCACGCCTCGCAAGCTGCTGGATGTGACGCGGCTAAGCAGCCTGGGATGGCAGGCGAGAATCGAGCTGCGGGCGGGGATCGCAGCCACCTATAGCTGGTTCACCGCGAACGCGCGCTAACCTCACTCGCGGGAGTCGCATCGGTCGCGGGCTCAGACAAGGGGACCGGCGCGGCCGCCAATTAGTCGCATCCACGCGGATATTCTTGTGTAAACTTGCGGCCCTCACGCAGGGACCACAACTCAATTAAGCGCGGCATTGATGTTCAGATTCAGATTGTCCGGCCGGAAGCTGTGGCTGGTTACCGCTGCTATATGCTGTTTTCTTGAGCAGACCCTCCTGTCGGTCGCCGCGGCTCAGAATCCGAGCCCGGATCAGATCGAAATGTTTCGCAACCTGTCGCCGGAGCAGCAGCAGGCGATTCTGGAATCTCTGAACAACGGCGGCGGCACCGGTTCCCTGGGCACCGGCAGCACCGGCGGCGTGCGTTCGGACCGGCGGCTGAACTTCCCCCAGACGGTACGTCCCCGGACCGGCGAGAACGAGGATGGGGATGAGGACGGGCGGCTCACCGCCACCGGCGTCCCGAAACCAGCCCGACTGAAAGCCAATGACACTGTGCTGCTGACGCTGGAGATTCGTCAATACCAGCGGCGCGCGCCCGAGATCGAGGAACGTGAGCGGCGCGAACGGGAGCAGGCGGCGACGCAGCCGGCCATCCCGGGGCGTGGCGTCACCCTGCCGGCTGCGCCCCCCAGCGCGGAGCGGCGTTCTGGGGACAACGCCGCGGAGCCCAAATTGCTCGAGCGCTCCGCAGATGAGACTGCCCGGCTCGAAGAGTTCCGTGAACGAGTCCTGCGCCGTAATCCTTACAAACTCGACAAATGGGGCATTCTGAACATTGCCGAGCTCGGGCCGATTCCGCTGGCGGGGCTGACCATGGAGGAGGCGACTCAGCGCCTGTCCGCCGAGCTGCGCCTGACCGACTACATCGTCACCGTGACCCGGCTGCCGCTGAAGCCGACGGGCACCCAGGCGCTGAAGCCGTTCGGATATGACCTGTTCGCGGGCTCGCCGTCGACGTTCGCGCCGGCCACCGACGTGCCGGTGCCGGCGGAGTACGTGGTCGGGCCCGGCGATACCATTCAGGTCCAGCTGATCGGCAACACCAAAGGACGTTATTCGCTGTCGGTCGGACGCGACGGACGAGTCAATTTTCCCGAGATCGGTCCGGTCGCGGTCAGTGGCCGGCGCTTCGAGGAGGTGCGCGAGGACCTCGAGGCTCGGGTGCAGAACCAGATGATCGGCACCCAGGCCAGCGTCAGCATCGGCGAGTTGCGCTCGATCCGCGTCTTCGTGCTGGGCGACGCCGAGACTCCGGGCTCGTACACGGTCAGCGGTCTGTCCACGATCACCAACGCATTGTTCGTGAGTGGAGGAGTCAAGAAGATCGGCTCGTTGCGTAACATCGAACTGAAGCGCGCCGGGCGCATGGTCTCCAGACTGGACCTCTACGATCTGCTCCTGCACGGCGACACCAGCAACGATGTGCGCTTGTTGCCTGGCGACGTCATTTTCATTCCGCCGGTCGGGGCGAGCGTGGGACTGGCGGGAGAAGTGCGGCGGCCGGCGATTTACGAGTTGAAGCAGGAGACCACGGCGCAGCAGCTGATGCAGCTCGGTGGCGGTCTGCTGCCCGAGGCGGATGCGAGCATCGCGACGCTCGAGCGTGTCAATGAAGAGCGCCAGCGCATCACGATCGACGTGAATCTGAATGCGGCGAGCGGACGGGGCACGCAGCTGCGCAGCGGCGACACGTTGCGGGTGCCGACGATCCGGCCGGTGCTGGAGCATTCGGTGACGATCAGCGGTCACGTGCACCGGCCTGGCGAATATCAGTTCCGTCCCGGCATGCGCCTCACGGATGTGATTCCGTCGTTGGATGAGCTGCAGCAGGGAGCCGATCAGCGCTACATCCTGGTTCGTCGCGAGATTGCGGACCGGCGCGTCCGCGTGTTTTCCGCCGACCTTTCCAGCGCCTTGCAGAATCCGCAGTCCGCGGCGAACTTCGAGCTGGCACCGCGCGATCAGATCTTCGTATTCGATCAGGAGTCCGGCCGCGACCGCATCATCGAGCCGCTGATGCGCGAGCTGCGCCTGCAATCGCGGATCGACGAGCCCACCGCCGAAGTGAGCGTCGCCGGCAAGATCAAGATTCCTGGCAAGTATCCGCTCGAGCCGGGCATGCGGGTCAGCGACCTGTTGCGCGCCGGCGGCAGCCTCGATGAAGCTGCCTACGGCGGCCAGGCCGAACTTACGCGGTACGAGGTGGCGGGCTCGGGAGCCCGGCAAGCCGAGCTGATCTCGATCGATCTGCGTCGCGCGCTCGATGGCGACCCGGCGGCCGACCTGGCGCTGCGGCCCTTCGACTACCTCGTGATCAAGGAAGTGCCATTGTGGGCGGCGCAGGAAGAAGTGGAGATTCGCGGCGAGGTACGCTTCCCCGGCCGGTATCCGATCTATCGGGGCGAGACGCTGCGCTCGGTGATGGAGCGTGCCGGCGGCCTGACCGATCTGGCATTCCCCGAAGGCGCGATCTTCACCCGCGAGGAATTGAAGGAACGCGAGCGTAAGCAGCTCGCCAGTCTCGCGACCCGAATGGAATCCGATCTGGCGCAGGCCTCGTTGATGTCGGCACAGGAAACCGGCAAGGACGCGACGCAGGCGCTGGCCGTGGGGCAGTCTTTGCTGGCCAATCTGCGCGATGCCAAACCGGTGGGGCGCCTGGTCATCGATCTGGATCGCGCCAGCGCGGCCCGGCAGGGCTCCGAACAGGACATCGTCCTGAAAGATGGCGACCAGCTGCTGGTGCCGCGCGTGACGCAGGAAGTGACGGTGATCGGCGAGGTGCAGAGCGCCACCTCGCATCTGTACCGCAAGGATCTGTCTCGCGATGAATACATCGCGATGAGTGGCGGCCTGACGCCGCGAGCCGACGACGAGCGCATCTACGTGGTGAGAGCAGACGGCAGTGTCGTGACGCGCTCGGGCAGTGCCTGGTTCAACGGCGGCGGCGTCGATATCAAGACGGGCGACACCATCGTCGCGCCGCTGGATACCGAGAGAATGCGCCCGTTGCCGTTCTGGATCGCCGTGACCACCATCATCTATAACCTGTCCATCGCGGCGGCTGCGGTCAACTCGTTCTGAGGCGAGGGTTCTTGAATACGCAAGTTCACACTCAGGAGCCCGCCAGCTTCGTGGATCTGGCCACGCTGGCCGCGATACTGTGGGCGCGCCGCTGGTGGATCGCCGCATGTGTGGTGTTGTTCACCCTCGTCTCGGCCGCCGCGGCGTTTATCATCACGCCGGTCTATCGCGCCACGACCGTGATGGTCGCGGTCGATATCGAGAAGAACGGTATGGGCATGCTGGGCTCGGCGCTGGGTCAGTTCGGCGGCTTGGCTTCGCTGGCTGGCTTGAATCTGGGCTCGGGCAATGCCGCCGCCGAAGAATCGCTCGCAGTGTTGCGCTCGCGCGAGTTCACCGAGGCCTTCATCCGCGACAACAACCTGATGCCGCAGCTGTTCGAAAAACGCTGGGACAAGGACAAACAACAATGGAAGGGCGATCCGGAGAAGTACCCCACGCTGGCGCAGGCCTGCAAATACTTCGATAAGAAAGTGCGCCGGCTGTCGCAGGACAAGAAGAGCGGGCTGATCACCATGAACATCGACTGGCGGGATCGTGCCACCGCGGCGGCCTGGGCCAACGAGCTGGTGTCCCGTCTCAATGCGGAGATGCGTGCGCGTGCCATCGCCACGACCAACTCATCGGTGACTTATCTGCAGAACGAGCTGGCGGGCACCAACATGGTCGAGGCCAGGCAATCGATCGGCCGGTTGATGGAAGCGCAGATCAATCGGCGCATGTTCGCCAACGTGACCGAAGAATATGCGCTGCGCGTCGTCGATCGCGCGCTGGAGCCGGATCGCAAGGAAGACATCGTGCGCCCGAAGAAGGCGATGATCATCGCCATCGGTGCGTGTCTCGGCCTGTTATTGGGCGCCAGCGCAGCGCTCGTCTTCAAACGCGCCTAGGCCGCCGGCGAGCGTCGCTCCGAAGACGCTCGCCACGACCCGTTGCCGGCGCACGGCCTAATCAAGGATTGCTGGTTGACTATGACGGTAGCGGCTGAACGATCGTCGCAGGCAGAGCCGAGGAAGGAGGCGTTCAGTCACCGACGCCTGAGCAAGAACGTACTGTGGAATTTCCTGGGCACGGCGCTGCCCATGCTCGCTGCCGTGGTGGCGATCCCGCCGCTCATCGCGCAGGCCGGCGTGGATCGTTTCGGCATTCTGTCGCTCGCCTGGATCGTGGTCGGTTATTTCAGCCTGTTCGATTTCGGTCTGGGGCGCGCGGTCACGCAGCTCATCGCCGACAAGCTCGGCCGCCGGCAGGAGCAGGAGATACCGCCGCTGGTGGGCACCGCCATGGGAATCATGACGGCGCTCGGTCTGTTCGGCGCGGTGGTGGTCGCGCTGCTGTCGCCCTGGCTGGTTCACCACCGCTTGCAAGTGCCGCCGCAGCTGCAGGCGGAAACCCTGACCGCGTTTTATATCCTCGCCGTCTCCATTCCCTTCGTGATCCTGACCACGGCGCTGCGAGGCATTCTCGAGGCGTATCAGCAATTCGGCCTGGTCAACGTCGTGCGGGTGCCGCTCGGCCTGGCCAGCTATCTGGGCCCGCTGGCGGTGCTGCCGTTTTCGACGCAGTTGCCGGCGCTGGTCACGACGCTGCTCGCGGCACGCGTGATCTCCTTCGTCGTCTATCTGCTGATTTGTTTGCATCACCACCCGCAACTGCGACGCAACTTCCGCCCGGTAGGTGGCGCGATGCTCAGGCAACTGCTGGCCTTCGGCGGCTGGATGACCGTCAGCAACGTGGCCGCGCCGCTGCTGCTGTATCTGGGCAGACTGTTGATCGCCGTGCTGGTCTCGGCGCAGGCGGTCGCCTATTTTTCGACGCCCTACGATGTGGTGATCAATCTGTTGATCGTTCCCGGCGTGCTGGTCGGCGTGTTGTTTCCTTCCTTCAGTCAGCTGTTCCAGAGCGATCCCGGGATGGTGCGATCCCTGTACAATAGATACCTACTCATCATCGCGGCCATCATGGCGCCGGCGGCGCTGGTGGTGTATCTGCTGGCCGAGCCGGGGCTGGCATGGTGGATCAACCCGGACTTTGCCGCGCACGGCTCTCGGGTCGCGCAGCTGCTCGCTGTCGGGATTTTCATCAACAGCTTCGGTCATCTTTCGCAGGCGCTGGTGCAGGCGTACGGCAGGCCGGATCTGACCGCCAAGCTGCACGTCGCCGAGTTGCTGGCGTATGTGCCCTATCTGTGGTGGTTGATCGACAGGCAGGGCATCGATGGTGCCGCCATCGCCTGGGTGGTGCGCGTCACCTTGAGTACCATCGCGCTGTGGTGGCTGGCTCGCGCCTGTCTGGCCGGCTCGATCCGCCCACGGAACAACTAGGTCGTCAGCATGAATCCGCAGAACATAGTCAGCAACGAGCTGGTCCAGGATGACTCTTCGGTCTGGGTCCTGAAGGATCATCGCAATTTCGGTTATTCGGATGGCGCGGAGTCGGAGCGTTATCTCGCGAGCGTGTTCTCGCAGGCGCGCGATCTGAGCGCCGGTTCGGTCGAGCTCGAGAGTCACATCAAGGACTGGCCGAGCGAATATCACCTCACCAGCAAACGCGTGCAGCTGTTGAGCGGCTTCCAGTTCGATCGCCAGCTGAAAGTGCTCGAAGTGGGCTGCGGCTGCGGCGCCATCACCCGTTTTCTGGGCGAGACGTTCGACCAGGTCGTGTCGGTCGAAGGCAGTCTCAATCGGGCCCGGCTGGCGCGCCAGCGTACCCGCGATCTGAACAGCGTCGCGGTGGTTTGCGCGCCGTTCCAGGAGATCCAGTTCACCAGCAAGTTCGACGTGGTGTTCTGCATAGGCGTGCTGGAATATTCCGCCTCGTTCGTCGCCGGCGACGATCCATACGACGCGGCGCTGCGGTACTTCGCCGACATGCTCGCGCCGAATGGCATCCTGATCGTGGCGATCGAAAATCAGTTCGGCTTGAAATATTTCAATTCGGCTCGGGAGGACCACCTCGGCACGCTGTTCGAGGGTCTCGAGGGGTATCACCGCTTGCCGAACAAGGTCCGCACCTTCGGCCGCGAGGAGCTGCAGCGGCGCATCGGCCGGTATTTCCCGGCGATGCAGTTCTACTATCCCTATCCGGACTACAAGCTGCCCGACTGCGTGCTGGCCGAGGAGTTCGTCGCCTCCGGTCGCGGCGGCGAGCTGATTTCACAAATGCATTCGCGCGACTACGCGGGCGACCTGCGGCCCAGCTGGGAAGAATCGCTGGTGTCGCTGGAGCTGGCGCGCAATGGCGCCTTGCCGTTCTTCGCGAATTCCTTTCTGGTGGTGGCCGGCAAACAGGGGCTCGCGGGTGTCGCGTTCGGCCAGCAGGGCGTGCTCTTCTCGCCGCCGCGACAAGCGCAATTCCGGACGAGAACCACGATCGCCGCGGAGACTCCGAGCCACCCGCTGCGCGTTCACAAGCGCTCGCTGAGGGGCAGCGCCACGGCCGAGAGCGGACCCATGCGCTGGCGGGAAACGCACTCCGACTGGATCGACAGTTATTCGCTACAGACCACACTGGACCTGCGCTGCCGGTCAGCCCGGCGTTCGCTCCAGGAAATCTTCGAGCCGTGCCGGGACTGGCTGCGCATGCTGCAGGAACAAAGCACGACGCACGAAGGGGTTCGCTATCTGGATGGTGAGTACGTCGATTGCACCTGGTCCAATGTCTATCCGCGGGACGGCGGTTGCACCGTGGTCGATCGGGAATGGTCCTGGGCGGAGCGCGTGCGTCTGAACGCCGTCGTCATCCGCGCCATCTACGGTTTCCTGCATCGTCTGCAGGCCATGCGCACGCCGCCGGCGGCGCTGACCGGCAGCAGCGGGGCGGAGCTCATCAAGAAGATCGGCTGCGCCCTCGGCGTCGAGCTGGACAAACGGGATTTCGAAGCATTCGTCGGGCTCGAATCGCGGCTGCAGGCGGCCGTGTTCGGGCAGCCGGCGAAACGCCATGAAATCTTCCTGCGCTGGTTTCTATGGAACAGATCGAGCCTGAACTCCTTCAGAACGGCGCGCAAACATGCGCTGCGTCTGCGCGCCTCGGTGCGCAATCGGATCGCTCGTTTCGCTTGACGGTGCCGGAACTATGAAAGCAGTGATTCTTGCCGGCGGCATGGGCACGCGGATCTCGGAAGAGACGCATCTGCGGCCCAAACCCATGATCGAGATCGGCGGCAAGCCGATCCTGTGGCACATCATGAAGCTGTATTCGGCGCACGGAGTGAACGACTTCGTGATCTGCTGCGGCTACAAGGGCTACATCATCAAGGAGTACTTCGCGAATTATTTCCTGCACATGTCGGATGTGACATTCGACATGGTCAGCAACGCGATGCAGGTGCATCAGCGCAAAGCCGAGCCGTGGAAGGTGACGCTGGTGGATACCGGCGACAACACCATGACCGGCGGGCGGCTCAAGCGGGTGGCGGAGTTCGTCAAGGACGAGCCTGCGTTCTGCTTCACTTATGGCGACGGTGTCGGCAACGTGAACATCCGCGACTCGATCGAATTTCACGAGCGCCACGGCAAGCTCGCCACGGTCACGGCGGTGAGTCCGCCGGGACGTTATGGCGCCTTGGAGATGCAAGGCACGGATGTGCGAGGGTTTGCGGAGAAGCCGCGTGGCGACGGTGGCCTGATCAACGGCGGCTTCTTCGTGCTCTCACCGCGCTGCCTGGATCTGATCGAGGACGATCAAACCACGTGGGAGGCCGCGCCGCTGATGCAGTTGGCCTCCTCGGGGCAGCTGGCCGCGTTCGAGCACCGTGGTTTCTGGCAGCCGATGGACACCTTGCGCGAAAAGAATCTGCTGGAGGAGCTGTGGCAGTCCGGTAAGGCACCCTGGAAGGTCTGGTCATGAGCAGTGGCGTAAACCGGCCCGAGGTGAGTTTCTGGCGCGGCAAGCGGGTGCTGCTGACCGGGCACACCGGTTTCAAAGGCGCATGGCTGGCCTATTGGTTGACGCGTCTCGGAGCGCGCGTGACCGGTATCGGTCTCGCGCCGTCCACGACGCCCAATTTGTTTTCTCTACTCGCGTTGAGCGAGCTCGGCGACAGCCACATCAGCGACATCCGCGACGCTGAGTCGCTGGCGAGGCTGATTCGTGGCGCCGACGCCGACGTGGTGTTTCATCTGGCCGCGCAGCCGCTCGTGCGGGCCAGTTATCGCGATCCGCTCGGTACCTTTGCCACCAACGTGCAGGGTACGGCCAACGTGCTGGAAGCGTTGCGCGGATCGTCGTCCACGCGCGTCGTCGTCGCGATCACGACCGACAAGGTGTATCGCAACCTCGAGCTGGCGTTCCCGTATCGAGAAACAGATCCTCTCGGCGGACATGATCCTTACAGCGCCAGCAAAGCCGCCGCTGAAATCGTGGTCGCGAGCTATCGCGATTCGTATCTGAAGGAGCAGGGCGTGGCAGTGGCGTCCGCGCGTGCCGGCAACGTTATCGGTGGCGGCGACTGGTCAGAGGACAGGCTGTTACCGGATGCCGTACGTGCCTGGAGCAGCAAACGAACGCTCCGCATCCGCAATCCGAGCGCGGTCCGTCCGTGGCAGCACGTACTAGAGCCGCTCGCGGGTTATTTGCAGCTCGCCGAGCGCCTGTGGAGCAAGCCGCAGCTGGCCGATGCCTATAATTTCGGACCGCACACGCACGAATGCGCGACCGTGCAAACGGTCGTGGAGCAGGCGCGCGCCGCGTTCGGCACCGGCGATTTCGAATTCGAACGAGACGCCAGGGGCCCACACGAGACGCAGTGGCTGGCGCTCGAAATCGCCAAGGCCCGCCAGGTGCTCGGCGTGCAACCTCGCTGGTCGCTCGATGAAGCGGTGCGACGCTCTATGACCTGGTATCGCGAACAGATCGACGGTGCGGATGCGGCGGAGTTGTGCGCGCGGGATATCGATGCCTACGAGGCTGCAGCGGCATGAATCGCTTCAAGGTCAGCGACACTCCCATCGATGGCTTGAAGGTCGTCGAGCGCCTGCGTCGCACCGACGAGCGTGGCTTTCTGACGCGTCTGTTCGATCCCGAGGAGCTGGCCGCGGCCGGTTGGCAGGGGACGGCGGCTCAGATCAATCACACTCTGACGGTAAAGAGTGGCGCGGTCCGTGGGATGCATTTTCAGAGGCCACCGTACGCTGAGACCAAGCTGGTCAGCTGTGTAAGGGGCCGGGTTCTGGATGTCGCCGTGGACCTGCGCACCCGTTCGCCGACATTCCTTCGTTGGCATGCGGTGGAGCTTTCGGAACAGAACAATCTCGCGTTGCTGATCCCACGCGGATTCGCTCATGGATACCAGACGCTCAGCGCCGATTGCGAGCTGATCTATGTGCACAGTGCGCCGTATGTGGCGGACAGCGAAGGTGCGCTCAATGCCTTCGATCCTCGACTGGCTATTCGCTGGCCGCTGCCCGTGACGGATGTTTCTGATCGAGATCGCGGACATCCTGCTCTGCGAGACGAGTTCAAGGGAATCGAGGTATGAATTGCCGCCATTGCCGTTCACCCCTGCAACTGCAGCTGATCGATCTGGGCAGCTCTCCGCCCTCGAATGCCTATCTGACCAAGGAGAAACTGTCCGCGCCGGAGCGCTGGTATCCGCTCAAGGTCATGGTCTGCGAGCGCTGCTGGTTGGTGCAGACTCGGGACTTCACGCAGGCCAGCGAGCTGTTCGACAGCGAGTACGCGTACTTCAGCGGCTTCTCCACCAGCTGGCTGCAGCATGCCGAGCGCTACGTGGATGCGATGGTGCGGCGGTTCGACCTGCATGCGGCCAGTCGTGTCATCGAAGTGGCCTCGAACGACGGCTATCTGCTGCAGTATGTGCAGGCCCGGGGCATTCCTTGTTTGGGTGTGGAGCCGACCGCCAGCACCGCGGCGGCGTCGAGGCGCAAAGGCATCGAAACCCTCGAAGTCTTTTTCGGACGTGATTTCGGCCGGCAACTGGCGGAGCAGGGGCGCGCCGCGGACCTGATGGCTGCCAACAATGTCCTGGCGCACGTGCCCGATATCAATGACTTCCTGGCTGGGTTCGCCGCCGCGCTCAAACCGCAGGGCGCGGTGACGTTCGAGTTCCCGCATCTGCAACGACTCATCGACGGCAACCAGTTCGATACGATCTACCACGAGCATTTCTCTTACCTGTCGCTGACCACGGTTCAGCAGATGTGCGCGAGCAACGGCTTGCAGGTATTCGATGTCGAAGAGCTGCCCACGCATGGTGGCAGTCTGCGCGTCTACACGCAGCGAGCCGACACCGGCAAACATCCAGTGCACGAGCGCGTGCGGGAACTGGAGCGCGCCGAGATCGATGCTGGGCTGCGAACGGCCGCTTACTATCGTGGCTTTCAGCAGCGGGCGGAGCGCGTCAAGGACGATTTGATGGAATTTCTGATCGCCGCGAAGCGTGGCGGCAAATCAGTCATCGCCTATGGAGCCGCGGCCAAGGGCAACACGCTGCTGAACTTCGCCGGCTGCCGCGGCGATCTCATCCGCTACGTGGTCGACCGGAACGATGCCAAACAAGGCAAGTTCATGCCGGGCAGCCGAATCCCGATCATGGATGATTCGGTAATTGTTCGCGACAAGCCGGATTACATCGTGATTCTGCCGTGGAATCTGCGCACCGAGGTGACGCAGCAACTGGCGGGCGCGCGGCAGTGGGGCGCGCAGTTCGTTACCGCCGTTCCCAAGCTGGAAATCTCCTGACAGGCGGGCCCGATGAGGATCGCAGTGACGGGCGCTGGAGGGTTTGTCGGTCGACACGTGTTGAACGAGTTGGCCCGGCGCGACGTCGACGTGGTTGCGACGACCCGGACCGCACACGCGAGGCAGCAAGTGCTGCCGAAGCTGCGTTGGGTCGAACTGGATCTGACTCGGCCCCCCGCCAACAGCTACGAGTTGCTAGGCAAACCAGACGTGCTGCTGCATCTGGCGTGGGGCGGGTTGCCGAATTATCGCTCGCTGCATCACTTTGAGATCGAGCTGCCCTCGCACTATGCGTTTCTTAGCTCACTGGTGCGCCAGGGACTGCTGGCGATGGTGGTGACCGGGACCTGCTTCGAATATGGCATGCAGTCCGGTCCGCTGGCCGCCTCGCGCGACACGCATCCCGACAATCCCTACGGGCTGGCGAAGGATTGTCTGCGCAAGCAGCTGCAGAGTTTGCAGCGGACGCAGCCGTTCAATCTCACCTGGGCGCGCTTGTTCTATTTTTATGGCGAGGGGCAGGGAGAGAAATCGCTCTGGTCGCAGTTACAACGCGCGGTGGGCGAGGGCGCGACCGTATTCAACATGTCGGGCGGCGAACAGTTGCGGGATTATTTGCCGGTGAGCGAAGTCGCGCGCCAATTGGTCGAGATTGCGCTCGGCGACAACGATCGCGGCGTCACGAACATCTGCTCGGGCCGACCGGTGTCCGTGCGCTCGCTGGTGGAAGGCTGGATCGCGGAGCACGGCTGGAACATCGAGCTGAATCTCGGTTTCTATCCCTACCCCGACTACGAGCCGATGGCGTTCTGGGGTGAGCCTTGACGCAGGCGACTGTCAGCGGCATTCCGGAGACCGCGAGCGTTCGCTCGGGCGGGCGCCGATATTCGGTGTCGCAAAAGATCCTGATGCCGGTGCTGGTGCTGTTCCTGCTGTCGTGCGTGTTCGATCCTGCTGACAAACTGCTCGGCGCCAAAGTGCAGCTGTTCGTCCTGGCCTGGTTCATCTCCATCGTGCTGTGCGCGGCGAGCCGGGAGCGCTGCTCGGTGCACATCGGCTTGTTGATCTACGTGCTGATATTCGTAGCAGTGCCGCTGCTATCCATCGCGCGCTACTGGTTCATCGATGGCGGCACGCCCTTCGAAGGCTTTCAGCTGTTCAAGGGATATTTGCTCATTACATTGAGCGCGCTGCTGTTCATTAACCGGATCGATCTGATGTCGGCGCTGTCGCGGGTGCTGTCGCTGCTGTCGGTGGTGATCATCGTGGTCTATCTCACCGTGACGTTCCAGCCGGATTTCTATGGCGCGCTGTATCTGTTCGGCGAGGTTTCCGGCACCGTGCTGGTCGATCGGCGCGACTACGGCGACGGCCTGGTGATGCTGCAGGTCTACTTCGTCACTTCGCCGATGCTGGCATTCGCCATCGCGCATTACTTCTATTCCGCCAGGGTCGCCACTGGCGGCGCGCGTTTGAAATACACGCTGCTGACGCTGCTCAACGCGGGGGCGATGATGCTGGCCGGCACGCGTAACAACCTTGCTGTGTCGGTCATGCTGCCGATTGCGCTGTACTTCCTCTATTCCAAGAACAAAACCATCAACGCGGTGCTGACGGTCGCGGTCGTATTCGGGCTGATCGTGGTATTTTCCACCCAGATCGAGGTGCTGCTCGACCCGCGCGAGTTCTCCAACAGCGTGAAGCTCGCGTTGCTGAACGACTACAGCGATTTCTTCGGCGACACCATGGGACTGTTGTTCGGCGAAGGTCTCGGCGCCTATCGCTATTGGACCGCCAAGGGCACCTCGTTCTTCACCAGCGAGCTGACCTATCTGGAGCTGATCCGCAATTTCGGCATCTTCGGCGCGCTGCTCATGTGTCTGCTGCTGGCGTTCCCGATCGTGTACGCGTTCGTGATGAACCGCGACTTCGAGCAGAAGAACATCGTGGTCGGCTACGCCTTCTATCTGCTGATGTGTTTGTCCAATCCGAATCTGTTTTCTTCCATGGGTATCCTGATCTTGTCGGTAGTCCTGGCGAATTTATTCATGATCGAGGGTAGGCGAGAGATGGCGGCAGCGGGAGCGCGATCGTGAGGGGGTACAGCATCTTCCTGCCGGTGCGCAACGGCTGGCCGTATGTGCAGGAGTGCGTCGAGAGCATCCTCGCGCAGTCCTATCCGCACTTCGAGCTCACCATTCTCGACAATCAGAGTACCGATGGCACGGTCGACTATCTGCGCTCGCTGCGCGACCAACGCATCCGGCTGGTGAGCTCGAGCGAGTCGCTGTCGATCGTGGCGAGTTGGGCTCGAATCAAAACACAGCCCAAGCTCGAATACATGACCTTGATCGGCCACGACGATCTGTTCGATGCGCATTTTCTCGCGACCATCGATGCCTTGATCGAAGCGCATCCGCAGGCGACCCTGTTCCAGACCGGATCGCGTTTGATCAATGCCGAAGGCGCGACCATTCGCAGCTGCAAGCCGGTACCGCACCGGGAAACGGCCGCGCAGTATCTGGCCGCGCGCTTTCGTCTGGAGCGCGAAGTGTTCGGTACCGGTCATGTGATGCGCTCGAGCGATTACGACGAGCTCGGCGGCATTCCGGGCTTCGAGCGACTGTTCTACGCGGACGATGCGTTGTGGCTCTCGCTGGCCGGTCGCGGCTACAAAGCCTCCGATGACAGGGAGGCGTTTTCGGTCCGCATCCATCCCAAGAGCGAGTCCGCATCGCTACCGTCGGCCTGGCCGTCCATGTTGCTCGGACTCAACCAATTCCTGGAGTTCCTGCGTGGCTTCACGCAGCGCGATCCGGAGTCGCGGGCGGTGGCGGAGCAACTGCAGGCGGGGTTCGTGCTGAATCGACACCAGAACGCGTATCTGTACGCGCTGATCGATGCCTGCCGTAATCGTCGCCGAATCGAGCCCAGCGTGCTGGCACGGATCGAGGCGTCGCTCGCGCGGGAGGCGCCGGGCATGGCCGGTCGGCTCAGTCAGTCGCCGCGGGTGCGGCTGCTCGAGTTAGCAAACAAAACGCCGCTGCGTACTCAGATTCCCTGGCTCTGGGATATCTATTATCAGCTGCAGACGCGCGCCGGCTAGGGCGCTCGAGACCGCTTTGAAGATCTCCGCGATCGTCGTTTGTTACAACCCCGATCTGGCGGCGCTGGAGCGCACCTGCCAGCAGCTGGCCGCGGCGGGTGCCCACGTCATTCTGGTCGACAACTCCGTGCCGAGCCGTCTGGCGGAGCGAGCGGCACTGGCCGGTTGCACGATCGCGGCGCTGGGCGAGAACACCGGGATCGCCCATGCCCAGAACGTAGGCGTCGCCCGCGCTCGCGCGTTGGGTACGGACGTGGTCGTTTTCTTCGATCAGGACTCGACGCTCGAGGCGGATTTTCTGCAGCGGCTGGTCGCGCCGCTGGCCAGGGGCGGGGCCCGGATCGCCGCGCCCGTTTATTTCGATGCTGCCAGCGGCCGCGAGCTGCCGTCGATTCGTCTGAGCAGGCACGGCTTGCCGACCCCGGCGTATCTCGGGGACGCGAGCGCCCCCCAGCCGGTGGACATCGTCATCGCGTCGGGTACCGCGGCCACCCTGGCAGTTTTCGATCGGGCGGGGCTGCTCGATGAGGATCTGTTCATCGACTATGTCGACACCGAATGGTGTCTGCGCTGCCGGGGCAAGGACATTCCCATCGAGGTCGTACCGGGCGCGGTGATGCGGCACTCGGTCGGGCTACGGCCGGTGCAACTGGGCAGGCTGACCGTGTTCGTTCATGTGCCGATCCGTTGTTATTACCAGCTGCGCAACTGTTTTCTGCTGTTGCGCCGTCCGCATGTGCCGGCATTGTTCGCTTGGCGCGAGATCCTGTCGGTGTGGATGAACCGGTTACTGCTGCTGTTGCTGGTTCCTGGCCGCGGCGCCTATCTGACGGCCTATGCCGCCGCGCTTCGCGACGGTCTGCTGGGCCGAACGGGAAGAAAAACTTGAGGCCGTTTAGGGTCCTGCGTGGTGTAGCAAGACTGCCGGCTATATACTTACCCATATGTCTGGCAGGGTGCCGGACCGGGCGGCAGGGCTTGTGAGCGGCGGGAACGAGCGACAGGTGACGAGAGCTGGACGGGAATCTGCATATCACGGCGTCAGCCTCGAGCGCCTGCCACGGACGGACGCGGTGCCGGCCCTAAGTTCCTTTAGCGCGTTTAGTTGCGAGTATCGGTCGTTCTCGCCCCCAGGTGCGGCGGGGCGGGGGCGCCATTGCCTGCGTCCACGACCTTCTTCGATGCGGGCGGCACTTTGCCCGGTCAGCACCAGGCGCAGTGTCTTCAGTCAACAATGGTCATCATGAGCAAACGTTCCTATCAGATCTGCTCCAACTGCATCATGGACACCAGCGACTCCACCATCACCTTCGATGAGCGAGGCTGGTGCGATTTTTGTCGCAATTTTCACCAGAACATCAAACCCAACTGGCACCCGGGCGAGCAGGGCATTCGCGAGATCATGCCGCTGATCGAGAAGATCAAGCGCGACGGGCGGGGCCGCGATCACGACTGCCTGATCGGTATCAGCGGCGGTCTGGACAGCTCCTACGTCACCTATGTGGCGAAGGAGAAATTCGGCCTGCGGCCGCTGCTGTTCCATTGCGACGCCGGCTGGAACTCGGACCTGGGCGTCAGCAACATCCAGAAGATCATCGAGGGACTCAACCTGGATCTGGTCACCGAGGTGGTCAACTGGGAGGAGATGAAGGATCTGCAGCGTGCCTTCTTCAAGTCCCAGGTGCCGTTCGTCGACACGCCGCAGGACCTGGCGCTGTTCTCGGCGATTTATAACTTCGCCGCCAAGAACGATTTCAAATACGTCATCACCGGCGGCAACAACTCCACCGAGTGTGTCCGCGAATCGCTGGAGTGGACCTACTTCTCCACCGACATGCGTCACGTGCGCGACATCCATCGCCGTTTCGGCACGCGGCCGCTGAAGACCTTTCCGACCTGCGACATTCTCAAGTACAAGACCTATTACCGCTGGATCAAGGGTATCCGGGTCATCAAGCTGCTCGACTCCGTGCCGTACATCAAACAGGATGCGATCCGCGAGCTGCAGGAGCGCTTCGGTTGGCAGCCCTATCCGCAAAAGCATTACGAGTCGCGGTTCACGCGCTTTTTCGAATCGTTCTGGACGGTCAAGAAATTCGGCTATGACAAGCGCCGGGCGTATCTGTCGAGCGAAGTGCTGACCGGCCAGCTGACGCGCGAGCAGGCGCTCGAACGCATCTCGCGTCCGGAGCTCGACGAGCAGACCATGGCGCAGGAATTCGAATACGTCGCCACCAAGCTCGGCTGGACGGTGGAGGAATTCGAGGCCATCCTGAAGGGCCCGAACAAGCGCTACAGCGACTATAAGAACAATTACTTTCTGATTACGCTGGGAGCCCGCCTGTCGAACCTGCTCGGTATCGAGAACAGAATCTTCCGATGATCGGAATCATTGACTACGGTCTGGGCAACATCCTGGCGTTCGCCAATGTCTACAAGCGGCTGCACGTGCCAGTCGCGGTCGTGCGTACGGCCGCGCAGGTACGCGAGGCCACGAAACTGATATTGCCGGGCGTGGGGGCGTTCGATCACGCCATGGAGCTGTTGAATGCCTCGGGCATGCGCGAGGCGCTCGATGAAGTGGTGCTGTCGAACCAGGTGCCCCTGCTCGGCGTGTGCGTGGGCATGCAGATCCTGGGCAAATCGAGCGACGAAGGCCGCCTGTCCGGGTTGTCCTGGATCGATGGCGTCGTGAAAAAGATCGACACCACGACCTCCGGGCAGCCGGTGCGATTGCCGCACATGGGCTGGAACGACGTGCGCCCCGAGCGCGAGTCGAGCCTGTTCGCCGGCTTGCAGACCGACGCGCGCTTCTACTTTCTGCATTCTTATTATTTCCAGTGCGCGCAGCCGCAGAACGTGCTCGCCACCAGCGACTACCCCGGCAACTTCGCCTGTGCCGTACAAGCCGGAAGCATCTATGGGGTGCAATTCCATCCCGAGAAGAGCCATCGCTTCGGGGTCCGGCTGCTGCAGAATTTCGCGGAGCTGTAACGGTGCTGCGCCCACGAATCATTGCCTGTCTGTTGGTCAGCAACAAAGGCCTGGTGAAGACCGTCGGCTTCGGCGATCCGAAATACGTCGGCGACCCGATCAACGCGGTGAAGATCTTCAATGAAAAGGAAGTCGACGAGTTGGTCGTGCTGGACATCGATGCGACGGTGCAGGGCAACGGCCCGGACTACAAGATGATTCAGCAACTGGCGGTCGAATGCCGCATGCCGCTGTGTTATGGCGGCGGCGTGAAGTCGGCCGAGCATGCCAAGACCATCATCGGGCTGGGCGTGGAAAAAGTCGCGGTGAGCGCCGCGCTGGTCGAGAATCCCAACCTGGTCGTGGCGATGGCCGAGGAGATCGGCAGTCAAAGTGTCGTGGCCGTGCTCGATCTGAAAAAGAAACGACTCAGCTCGCGCTACGAGGTGTGGACTCACAATGGCACCGTGAACACCGGCAAGACCGCGCCGGAGTTCGCCAGCGAGCTGCAGCGCCTCGGCGTCGGCGAGATCGTGATCAATTCGATCGACAACGACGGCCGCATGAAGGGCTACGACCTGACCATGGTGAGTCAGGTGCGCGAGGCGGTCGATGTGCCGCTCAGCGTGCTCGGCGGCGCCGGCTCGCTCGAGGACATCGCGCAGTTGATCGGCAAATTCGGTGTGATCGGTGCGGCCGCGGGCAGTCTGTTCGTGTTCAAAGGCGCCTATCGGGCGGTGCTCATCAATTACCCCAGTGCCGCCCAGCGCGATCAGCTCATCCGCAACCATCTGCCCGGGGCTTGAGAGGGCACGCAACGTGAGTGTGCTGATACTCGGTGCCTCTGGGCTGCTCGGCAACGCGATGTTTCGCGTGCTGAGCGAAGCGTCCTCGACCGCTGTGTATGGGTCCATCCGCGACGCGCGCACGCGGGACTTCTTCACGCCCGCGCTGGCCGCGCGACTGGTCGTCGTCGACGATCTTCTGGATCGGTCACGGCTGCGCGAGCTGTTCGATCGAGCGCAGCCGGGCGTCGTCATCAATTGCGTCGCGCCTGGGCGTCCCGCGCCCGCGGATCCGCTGCGCTCCATCGAAATCTATGGATTGTTGCCGCAGCTGCTGTCGCATCTGTGCAAGGCGAGCGGAGCTCGACTGGTGCAGATCAGCTCGGATGGTGTGTTCTCCGGTCGGCGGGGCGGCTACGTCGAGACCGATCTGCCCGATGCCGCTGATTTGTACGGCACGGCCAAGGTGCTCGGCGAAGTGCACGAGTCCCATGCGATCACGCTCAGGACCTCCATCATCGGTCCGGAGCTGCAGGGCGAGGCCGGGCTGCTGGAATGGTTCCTGAGACAGAAAGACCAGTGCCGATGTTATAGCCGCGCCATTTTCTCCGGGTTCCCCACCGTCGTGCTGGGGCGGATCGTGCGCGATGTGGTGTTACCCAGACCGGAGCTCTCCGGTATCTATCACGTGGCGAGTCACCCCATCTCGAAGTTCGATTTGCTCGCGCTCGTGGCGCGTGAGTACGGCAAGCAGATCGAACTGCTGCCCGACGAGCGGGTGGTCATGGATCGCTCGCTGAATGCGGCGCGCTTCGCGGCGGCCACGGGATATCAGCCCGCGCAGTGGCCGGCGCTGGTACATGAAATGTATGAATACAGATTCGGCCTAGCGAGGCAGTGATGTTCAAGAACAAGATTGTCGCGATCACCGGCGGCACGGGCTCCTTCGGCCAGCAAGTGCTGAAGCGGTTCCTGGCGACCGACGTGAGCGAGATTCGTATCTTCAGCCGCGACGAGAAGAAGCAGGAGGAGATGCGCACCGAGCTGAACAACGCCAAGCTCAAGTTCTATATCGGCGATGTTCGCAATTACGACAGCATTCATCAGGCGCTCAAGGGCGTTCACTGCGTGTTTCACGCCGCGGCGCTCAAACAGGTGCCCTCGTGCGAGTTCTATCCGCTGGAGGCCGTGCGCACCAATATTCTCGGCGCGGAGAACGTCATGGCCGCGGCGGTCGCCAACAACGTCCAGAAGGTGGTGGTGTTGAGCACCGACAAGGCGGTCTACCCCATCAACGCCATGGGTCAGACCAAGGCGTTGATGGAGAAGGTGATGGTGGCGAAGGCGCGCACCTTGACCGATGAGGAGACGCTGTTGTGCGCGACCCGTTACGGCAACGTGATGGCGTCCCGCGGCTCGGTCATCCCGCTGTTCGTGCAGCAGCTGAAGGAAGGCAAGCCGCTGACCGTGACCGATCCGACCATGACCCGGTTCCTGATGTCGCTCGATGAGTCCGTCGACTTGGTGCTGCATGCCTTCGAGCACGGCAAGCAAGGCGATATTTTCGTGCAGAAGGCACCGGCCTCCACGATCGCCGACCTGGTGCAGGCGCTGAAGGAGATTTTCCAGCGCGACGTGCCGGTGCGCATCGTGGGCACGCGCCACGGCGAAAAACTCTATGAATCCCTGGTGTCGCGCGAAGAGATGGCCAGAGTGCAGAACATGGACCGGTATTTCCGCATTCCCGCCGACAGCCGCGATTTGAACTACGCCATGTATTTCACCGATGGCACCGAGCAGATCACAATGGCCGACGACTACACTTCGCACAACACCGAGCGCTTGAACGTCGCGCAGGTGAAGGAGCTGCTGCTCAAGCTGGATTACATCCAGCGCGAGTTGCGTGGCTGGAGGAATGCATGAGCGGGGGCATGGCGACGTCGCATCGCTCCGAGTCGTCGCTGGCGGAGGCCGCGCGCCTGCGTCGGGATACGGTTCCGGTCTGCGCGTTCTGCGACAGCCGGAAGATGCACCTGATCATGGATTTCGGCGACGTTGCGCTGGCGGGCGGCTTTCTCAAGCCCGAGCGCTTCGCCGACGAACGTTTCTTTCCGCTGCGTCTGTTCTTCTGCGAGGAATGCTTCGCGGTCCAGGTGGTCGATAAGGTGCCCGCCGAGGTGCTGTTCCACGACTATTTCTATTTCTCTTCCTCGATCGGCACGCTGCGCGACCACTTCAAGCAGTACGCCGCGGAAGTGACCGCTCGCTTTCTGGACGCGCCGAACGCCAGCGTGCTGGAGTTCGGCTGCAACGACGGCGTGCTGCTGCGACCGTTGGCGGATCAGGGCATCCGCACGGTGATCGGCGTCGATCCCGCCACCAACGTCGTGTCCACGATCGACGACGCTCGCGTGCGCATCGTCAACGATTTCTTCGGCGAAGCGGTCGCGCAACGGATCGTTGCCGAGCACGGCAAGCTCGACATGGTGATGGCCAACAATGTCTACGCGCACATTCCGGACATTCAAGGCATCACCCGGGCCATCAGCCAGGTGCTCAAGGACGACGGCGTGTTCGTGTTCGAGGTTCATTACCTTGGCAAGGTGATCGACGAGATGCAGTACGACATGGTCTACCACGAGCATCTCTATTACTATTCGCTGCTGTCGGCGCTGGCGCACTTCGATCGTTACGACATGACCGTATTCGATGTGAAGCCGGTGCCCATCCACGCCGGCTCGATGCGCTTCTATGTCTGCAAGAAGGGCAGTAAACATGCCCGGCAGGAGAGCGAGGCGGTGCGCGAGCTCAAGCGGCGCGAGCTGGCCCAGGGATTCGATCGATACGAAACATTCCGTTTGTTTTCCAGGAGCGTGGCCGCTCACAAGGACGAGCTGTGCGCGCTGCTCGACCGGTTGCGGAGCGAGGGACACCGGATCGCCGGCTACGGCGCCTCGGGACGCGCGAACACGATGATTCAGTACTGCGGCATCAATCACCAACAGCTGGATTACATGATCGACGACGCGCCCGCCAAGACGGGCTTCTACACGCCGGGCTCGCACTTCCAGATCCACTCGAGCAAGGTGCTCGAGCAGCCCGATGCTCCCGATCATCTGCTGGTGTTCGCGTGGAGCTTCTTCGAAGAGATTCGTCGGCGCAACGCCGATTATCTGAACGCCGGCGGCAGCATGATTCTGCCGTTGCCGCGCGTCAGCATCCATTCCGCGCGGCCGGCCTGATGGACGCCGCGGGCAGCCAATTCAACTTGCGGAGTCAACGATGAAGGTGATGTCGATTTTCGGGACCCGGCCCGAGATGATCAAGATGTGGGCGACGTTGAAGAAACTCGACGCGCTGAATTTCGAGCACATCATGGTGCACACCGGGCAGAACTTCACGCCCGAGCTGCGCGAGTTCTTTTTCAAGGACCTGCAACTGCGCAAGCCCGACTACGAGATGGGCATCGACACCACGAGCTATGGCAAGGAAGTGGCCGATGTCATCCGCAAGTCGGACGATCTGATGGCGGCTGTCAAGCCCGATGCGCTGTTGATTCTGGGCGACACGTACAGCGGCCTGTCGGTGCTGCCCGCCGCGCATCGCGGCATCAAGATCTTCCACATGGAGGCGGGGTTGCGCGCCTACGACCGTCGCATGCCGGAGCAGCGTAACCGCATTCTGATCGATCACATCAGCAACGTGCTGTTGCCGTACAACCAGTATCACCGCGAGAACCTGATCCGGGAGAACATTCATCCCTCGAAGATCATCGTCACGGGCAACACCACGTTCGAAGCCATGCGCGCGTTCGCGCCGCAGATCGAGGCCAGCAACATCCTCAAGACCCTCGGGCTCGAGTCCAAGGGCTACATCCTGGTGACCGCGCATCGTAGCGAGAACGTCGACAATCCGGAGTATCTCGGCCGCATCTTCCAGGCCATGGACCGGCTCGCCGCGCACTTCAAGCGTCCCGTGATCTACCCGATGCATCCGCGCACCAAGAGCAAGCTGAGCGCCATCCAGGTGTCCGAACAGGTACGTATCATGGCGCCGCTGGGCTTTTATGACTTCAATCATTTGTTGAAAGAAGCCTATTGCGTGCTGTCCGACTCGGGCACCGCAGCCGAGGAAGGGCTGTTCTATAAGGTACCGAACGTCAGCCTGCGCATGGCGACCGAGCGCATCGAGACCGTGGAGAGCGGCGCGACCATCGTGTCCGGCATGGAGGTCGACAACATCGTCGAGTCGGTGATCACCGCCGTCAGTCAGCCCTGGATGGCGCGCTATGAGCTGGAGGAAAATTTCTCGCCGTCTTCAGTCGTCGTTAACGCGATCCGTAGTCAGATCACCAACTTCTTTTAAGCGCGGCGCGCCGGCCGCACTCGAGTCGATAGTGCGCATCGCATTGATCTCCACGGACTACCCGCCGCTGCGTTCGTCAGCGGCGGTGCAGTTGCGAGACCTGGCCCAGGAGCTGAAGTCGCAGGGGCACGAGCCCATCGTCCTGGTACCGTCGGAAGCATTGCCGACGGCCTGGGCGCGGGAATCCCTGGACGGAATCGAGGTGATCCGGCTGGCGGCGCCGCGCACTCGTGGGACCGGCTATTTCCGGCGCGCGCTCGGCGAAGCCTGGTTGCCGTTCGCGATGCTCAAAAGCCTGCGCCGCAGCCCCTGGCACCGGACCCGCTGGGACGGCGTGGTCTGGTATTCGCCGACCATCTTTTTCGGACCGCTGATTCATGCCTTGAAGGCGGCCTCGAAATGCCGCTCGTATCTGATCCTGCGCGACATCTTTCCGGAGTGGGCGCTCGATCTGCAGCTGTTGCGCAAGGGGCCGGCGTATTACTTCTTCAAGTGCGTCGCTCGTTATCAGTATCGGATGGCCGACGTGATCGGCGTGCAGTCGCCGTCGAATCTGGCGTATCTGCGGTACTGGGCACAGCCGCCGCGCAGGCGGCTCGAAGTCCTGCAGAACTGGCTCGCCCCGGCGCCGGACATCGGCTGCAGTATCGATGTCCAGCGTACCGCGCTCGCCGGCCGCAAGATCCTGCTGTACATCGGCAACATGGGCGTGGCGCAGGGCCTGGATATCTTCATCGACGTGGCCGAACAGCTGCAGCGTCGCAAGGACATCGGGTTCCTGTTCGTCGGGCGCGGCACCGATGCGGAACGCTTGAGCGCCCTGGCCCAGGCACGCAAGCTGGACAACATCCTGTTCCATAGCGAGATCGATTCGCGGGAGATGCCCGGGTTGCTGGCGCAGGCTCACATTGGATTGCTGGCGCTGGACCCACGGCACAAGACTCACAACGTCCCGGGAAAGTTTCTCACTTACGTGCAATGCGGCTTGCCGGTGCTCGCGCGGGTGAGTGCCGGTACCGACATCGTCGATCTCATCGAACGCGAGGCGGTCGGCCGCGTGTACGTCGGCGAGCTCGCCGGCGAGCTGAGCGCGATTGCCGAGTCGATGGTCGATGACCAGGAACGGGGCCCGGCGATGAGCCGGCGGGGACGCGAATTGAGCGAGCTCATGTTTTCGCCGCGGACCGCGGTCAATCAAATCATTGCGGGACTGGCGGGCCGCGATACCGAATCCGTGCCGTCGACCGAGGCGAGGTCGGTGGCACGAAAGCAGGTGCAGTCGTGATCCTGATCACCGGCGCGAACGGGTTCGTCGGCTCGGCGCTGCTGCGCCGACTCGCAAGGGAGCCCGGTGTGAGCGTCAGTGGCGCTGTTCGCAACGCCACTGCCGGCGGATCCGGCGACGCCAATCTCATTCCCGTCGGTGATTTGAGCGCCGAGACCGACTGGTCGAAGGCGCTGCGAGGCGCGCGCGCTGTCGTGCATACGGCCGCCCGTGTCCATGTGATGAACGAGACGGCCCGGGATCCGCTGCTCGAATTTCGCAAAGCCAACGTGCTCGGCACCACCCGACTGGCGGAGCAGGCGGCGGCGGCCGGCGTCCGACGCTTCGTTTTCATCAGCTCCATCAAAGTCCATGGCGAGCAAACGCCGCTGGATCGACCGTTCCATGCCGACGATGTCCCGGCGCCGAAGGATCCATACGGCGCCACGAAGCTCGAAGCGGAGCAGGCGTTGCGACAGATCGCGACCGCGACCGGCATGGAGGTCACCATCATCCGTCCGCCGCTGGTCTATGGTCCCGGCGTCAAGGCGAACTTTGCCGCCATGATGAAATGGCTCAAAGCGGGGGTGCCCCTGCCGCTCGGCGCCATCCACAATCGTCGCAGTCTGGTCGCGTTGGACAATCTGTTGGATTTGATCCGGGTTTGTATCGATCATCCCGGCGCGGCGAATCAGGCATTCCTCGCCTCGGATGGCGCGGACCTCTCGACCACCGAGCTGTTGCGGCGTCTCGGCAATGCCCTAGGCAGCCCGGCGCGGCTCGTGCCAGTGCCCGCGAAGCTGCTCATCGGGGCCGCCACGCTGCTCGGACGCGCGGGGGTGGCGCAGCGTTTATGCGGATCTCTACAGGTCAGCATCGCCAAGAATAAGGAAGTGCTCGACTGGGTGCCGCCAGTCGCGGTCGACGATGCTCTATCCATTGCGGCGACGGGATTTCTGCGTGAAGCGTCTGGCTGATCTTCTTCTGGCGGTGGTTGCCGGCGTGGTGCTGCTCGTGCCCACGCTGCTGGTGGCGCTGATGGTCAAGCTCACGTCCAAGGGACCGGTGTTGTACTGGTCGCAGCGCATCGGTCGGGACAATCAAATCTTCCGCATGCCTAAGTTTCGCAGCATGCGCATCGGCACGCCGGCCGTGGCGACTCATCTGTTGACCGACCCGGAGCAATTTCTGACGCCGATCGGCTCGTTCATTCGCCGCACCAGCCTCGATGAGCTGCCGCAGCTCTGGAATATTCTCCGCGGCGACATGTCCTTCGTCGGGCCTCGGCCGGCGCTGTTCAACCAGCATGACTTGATCGAGCTGCGTACCCGCTGCGGTGTGCACAAGCTGGTGCCGGGTCTCACCGGGTGGGCTCAAGTCAACGGTCGGGACGACCTGCCGATTCCGGTCAAGGTCCGCTTCGACGAGGAATATCTGCGGCGGCGCTCGCTCAAGTTCGATGTTTATATTCTTTGCCTGACCCTGTTGCGGGTTATACGGAGCGACGGCGTCTCACATTGAGACCCGAAAGTGACACAAAGCTAGGAATTACACGGACCCCCTCGCATACAATCGCCGTCGGCCACAGGCCCTATAGACCGACATGGCGTGTTCGGGCAGAAGACATTTCGAGGAGGAGTTCGTAATGAAGAAGTGGGCGCTGATTTTCCTGCTTGCGACGCCGCCGATGGTTTCGGCGCAAGAAAGCTTGCTGAGCACCTTCGCCGATCCGCTCTCCGACGGCCAGAACATATTCGTCGGCGTGAATGCCGGCAATGATTTCATGTCTCCCTCGGGCGGACCGTCCTACTGGGCGTCGGCGAACACCGCTTTGGGCGCGAACACGTTGTCCTTGAATCAGACCGGTTGGGAGAACACCGCCATCGGCACCAATGCCCTGTATGGGAACCTCAACGGTTATCACAACACGGCGATCGGCTACGTCGCCCTCGCTACCAACGGCGCCGGTGCCGACAACACCGCGATCGGCCACAGCTCGATGTACCTGAATCAGTCCGGGCAATGGAATACCGCCGTCGGACTACAGTCGCTCTACTCCAACACCACCGGCAACAACAACGTTGCGATCGGCCGCGACGCCAATTTTTCCAACACCACGGGCAGCTGGAACACCGGGGTGGGCGTGGATGCCATTCCAGGGGTCGAAACCGGCATGGGCAACACCGGGGTGGGCGGCGAGTCCGGTTACACCGAAAACCTCGCCAATCAGAACGTCACCGGCAGCTATAACACCTGGGTCGGCTATCAATCCGGGCCCAGCTCGCCGGCCCAGCACGACGGTGTGATCGGTATCGGCTATCGCGCCAAGACGTCCAAGGATTACCAGGCCGTGCTGGGCAGCCCGGCCATCGTCGAAACGCTGCTCTACGGTAACGTGGGTATCAATGCCACGAATCCGGCGGCGACCCTGGTGGTAAATGGCAATGCCGTGAACCAGACCGGCGTGTGGGACGTTTATTCCGATGAACGCCTGAAAAAGGATATCACCGCGTTCAAGGCGGGGCTGGAGGTCGTGCGCCAGCTGCATCCCGTGAGTTTCCACTACAACGGCCTGGAAGGACTCTCCAGCGAGCGCCCGCAGGTGGGACTGATCGCTCAAGAAGTGGAGCGGGTCGCTCCGCAGATGGTGTCGATCCGGGCAGGCGAGGAGATCAAGGACGTGCGGGTCATGTCGCCCCAGGCGCTGCAGTACATGTTGATCAACGCCGTTCAGGAATTGGAGTCGAGGCTCGCGGACATCGAGCGCCGGCTGGATGCCGCCGGCGGCGCTGCTCGATTAAGCGAGCATTAATTATCAGTGCCTGACACTGCCGTGCCCCGCGGACCAGGCAAGCGGCAGTGCCGGGCTCGTCGCCACCGACAGCCGGCCGTGAGTCGCCGGCTGTCGCTATCCAGCGTCAGTGCATTACACTCGTATTTTTGCCAAAATCGTTTTCAACTCAGGAACTTCGCAGTTTCTGAAAGCCGTCGTGATGCGAATAACAAACGCTGTATTGTGGCAATCGCGGACGGCCGCGCCGTAACAGGAATCGCCCATCAAGGAGCCGAAGGTTGTGACCGATTCTGTGCAGAATTGGATCGAAGACTTTGCGGGTAAGCTTGGCCGCTTGCCTCGCTCGCAGAAACGACTGCTGATGCTGATTGCGGATACGGTGGGTATTCCGTTCGTGCTGTGGTCGGCGATCTCGCTGCGCCTGGGCAGCCTGCAGTCCGTGGTCGGAACCGAATGGATCTATCTGGCGGCGTTGCTCACCAGCTTGCCGATCTTCATTCGCATGGGGCTGTATCGGGCAGTGATCCGTTACATCGGCTCCAAGGCGGTGCTGGCGGTCTTCGTCGGTGTGACGGTCTCCGTGGTGCTGCTGTCGGTGCTGGCCGCGCTGTGGCCCCAGCGATTCATTCCCGTCACGGCACTGCCGATCTATTGGGCGTTCGCGCTCATCTACGTCGGCGGCAGCCGCTTTGGCGTGCGTGCCTTGCTGAACTACCGCTGGTCGAACGACACGCTGCGGGTGGTGATTTACGGCGCCGGAGCGGCTGGCGTCCAGCTGTCCACCGGCTTGCGGCGCAGCGGTCGTTATTGCCCGGTCGCATTCATCGACGACAACACCACGCTCCAGGGCAGCATCATCAATGGTCTCGAGGTGTTCTCGCTGCAGGCCTTGCCGGGGTTGGTGCGCGATGAAGGCGTCGCGGCCGTGCTGCTCGCATTGCCGTCGCAGTCGCGCCGGCGTCGCCAGGAGATTTTGAAGGCCATCGAGCCCCTGGCATTGCTGGTGCAAACGGTGCCGGACTATGGGGCGATTCTCGCCGGTCATGCGCGTGTCGACGATGTGCGGGACGTCGATGCAGGCGATCTGCTGGGACGCGATCCGGTCCCGCCGAACTTGCGTCTGCTGGATGCCTGTATCCGGGGCAAGATCGTCATGGTGACGGGTGCCGGCGGCTCGATCGGCTCCGAACTGTGTCGCCAGATCCTCCGTCTGCAGCCGGCGCAACTGGTGCTGTTCGAAATGTCCGAGCTCGCCCTGTACAACATCGAGCGCGAGCTGAGGGTATTGAGCGCGAGCGAAGGTCTGCACAGCAATGTCGTCGGCCTGCTCGGCGATGCGCATCACAAACATCGCATGCGGGAGATTCTGCAGATCTACGGCGTGCAGACCATCTACCACGCGGCCGCTTACAAACACGTCCCGATCGTCGAACAGAACGTGGTCGAAGGCATCTACAACAATGTCTTCAGCACCTGGAACGCCGCGGAGGCCGCGCTCGAGTGCCGCGTCGAGACCTTCGTTCTGATCTCCACCGACAAGGCGGTGAACCCCACGAATGTCATGGGCGCGACCAAGCGCTTCGCCGAGATCGTATTGCAAGGGCTGCAGGCACGGAGCGTGCATACCCGTTTCTGCATGGTTCGCTTCGGCAATGTGCTCGAGTCGTCCGGCTCGGTGGTGCCGTTGTTCCGCGAACAGATCCGCAAGGGCGGCCCGGTGACGGTCACGCACAAGGACGTCATTCGTTACTTCATGACCATTCCCGAAGCCGCGCAGCTGGTGTTGCAGGCCGGCTCGATGGGCAAGGGCGGCGACGTCTTCGTGCTCGACATGGGCAAGCCGGTGCGCATTGCCGATCTCGCCAAGCGCATGATCAGCCTGATGGGTCTGACGGTCCGCGATGACGAGAATCCGGACGGCGATATCGAGATCGTCTATACCGGACTGCGTCCGGCGGAGAAATTATTCGAAGAGCTGCTGATCGGTACCAACGTCACCGGCACCGAGCATTCGATGATCATGCGTGCCATGGAGCATTCGTTGCCCTGGCATCAGGTGCAACAGATCCTGGATGACATGTCGCTGGCGTTGAGCCGCTTCGACTGCGATCGCGCGCGCCAGCTGCTGATGCAGACGGTTGCCGAATATCGGCCGACCGAAGGCATCCAGGACTTGGTGTGGAATCGCAAGACCGAGGTTGCGCAGACCGAGCTGACCAACGTCACGGCATTGCAGACGCGTCGTGCCAGGTTGAGCCCGCCATCCGCGCCCGGCTCGCACTAGAGGTAGCCCGTGGCTTACCGAGGAATCATTCTTGCCGGCGGCTCCGGAACGCGGCTGTACCCGCTGACGCTCGTCACCAGCAAGCAGCTGCTACCGGTCTACGACAAGCCGATGATCTACTATCCGCTCAGCGTATTGATGCTGGCGGGGATCCGGGAGCATCTGATCATTTCCACGCCGCAGGACCTGCAGCGCTTTCGTCAGCTGCTCGGTACCGGCGAGCAGTGGGGCATGAAGTTCGACTACGCCGAACAGCCTCGGCCCGGCGGCATCGCGGAAGCCGTCCTGATCGCCGGTCAGCGCTATGGCGATCAAGCGTTCGCACTGGTCCTCGGCGATAACATTTTCTACGGCCATGGCATGACCGAGCTGCTGCGCTCGGCGGCGGCCAAGACCGCCGGCGCAAGCGTGTTCGCGTATCACGTGCAGGATCCCGAACGCTACGGCGTGGTCGAGTTCGATGCGGCGGGCCGTGCGCTCGGCATCGAAGAGAAGCCCGCCAAACCCCGTTCCAATTACGCGGTCACCGGCTTGTATTTTTACGATGAGCGCGCCTATCGATTCGCCCAACAGCTGGCGCCGTCGGCGCGTGGCGAACTGGAGATCACCGATCTCAATAAGGAATATTTGCGCCGGGGCGAATTGCAGGTCGAGGTCATGGGGCGCGGCTATGCCTGGCTCGATACGGGCACGCACGAATCGCTGATTGCCGCCGCGACCTTCATCGAAGCGATCGAGACGCGGCAGGCATTGAAAGTCGCCTGTCCCGAAGAGATTGCCTACCGGCGGGGCTTCATCACCGCCACTCAGGTGCGTGAGCTGGCGCGCCCGCTCAAGAATACGCAGTACGGCAAGTACCTGCTGCGCATGCTGGAAGAACGAGTCATCGAATGATTTTCAAACCGACCCGCCTGTCGGAGGTCGTGCTGATCGAACCGAAGGTATTTGGCGATACGCGCGGCTTCTTCGTGGAAACCTGGGCCGCGCGGAAGTTCGCCGAGGGTGGCATCGACGCGCACTTTGTGCAGGACAATCACAGTCGTTCCAGCCGATGGGTGCTGCGCGGCCTGCATTATCAGTTGCGTCATACCCAGGGCAAACTGGTGCGCGTCACCGAAGGCGCAGTTTTCGACGTTGCCGTCGACGTGCGCAAATCCTCGCCGACGTTCGGACAATGGGTCGGTGAGTGCCTGAGCGCCGAAAACCAGCGCATGATGTGGGTGCCGCCCGGGTTCGCGCATGGCTTCCTGGTGCTCAGCGAGCGCGTGGACTTCCTCTACAAGTGCACTGACTACTACGATCCCTCCAGCGAATGCACCTTGCTTTGGAACGATCCGGCGATCGGGGTCGAATGGCCGATACCGGCGGGCGTCGAGCCCGTCGTTTCCGAGAAGGATCGCAACGGCGCCCCTTGGAGTCGGCTCGAAACCCTGCCATGAAAACTCTGATCGTCGGCGCGGCGGGTCAGCTCGGCCGCGCGCTACTCAGAAACATTCCCGCCAGTGTCGATGCGGTGACTCTCGATCGCACGCAGTTGGATATCACGCGGCGAGATGCGGTCGAGCAGGCGATGCGTTCGCACCGACCCCAAGTCGTGATCAATGCCTCGGCTCACACGGCGGTGGATCTCGCGGAGTCTGAGCCACAGCGGGCTTACGCCATCAATGCAGAGGCTGTCGGCGGTCTTGCCGGCCTGTGCACGGCGCAGGGCATTCGTTTCATCCACATCTCCACCGATTTCGTGTTCGACGGCACGTCGGGGCGACCCTATCGCCCCGACGATGCAACTCATCCGCTCGGTGTCTACGGCGCGAGCAAATTGGCCGGCGAGCAGAAGATCGCAGGCCATGCGGGGCTCGACTGGACGATCGTGCGCACGGCTTGGGTCTATGCGAGCAGCGGCCGCAACTTTGTATTGACGATGTTGCGATTGTTCAACGAGCGGTCCGTGATCCGAGTGGTAGCAGATCAAATCGGCACGCCGACGAGCGCGCGCTCACTGAGTGAATGTGTGTGGCGCGCCGCGACCACTGGCAAACTGCCGGGCATCGCGCACTTCACCGACGCGGGCGTTGCCAGCTGGTATGACTTCGCGGTCGCCATCTACGAAGAGGCGACTCAGCTTGGCCTGGTGACGAAACCCGTGGACCTCCAGCCCATCCAGACCAAGGACTATCCGACGCCAGCCCGGCGACCCAGCTACAGTGTGCTCGACGTGACGGCGACCACGGCCGCACTCGGTCTGACGCCGGTGCACTGGCGTACCAATCTTCGGCAAGTATTGAGAGAACTGCGGGCGTGAAACATCTGCTGGTGACCGGCGGCGCGGGTTTTATCGGCGCGAACTTCGTTCATCACTGGCTGCGCGGCCAGCGCGATGGGCGACTGGTCGTGCTCGACGCGCTGACGTATGCAGGCAATCGCGCCAATCTGGCGGAGGTCGCCGGCCATCCTGCATTTCGTTTCGTGCAGGGAGACATCACCGACGCTGCGCTGCTGACCCGGTTATTCGAGCAGGAGCAGATCGACTGCGTCGTGCACTTTGCCGCGGAATCTCATGTCGACCGCTCGATCACGGGGCCGGACGAATTCATTCGAACCAACGTGATGGGGACGCACGAGCTGTTGAAAGCCGCGCGGGCAGCCTGGTGTCGCGATGGGAAATGGCGTAGCGACGTGCGCTTTCATCACGTTTCCACCGATGAGGTCTACGGCTCGCTGAGCACGGACGCCGCCGCGTTCACCGAAGTGACGCCTTATTCGCCGAACTCACCCTACTCGGCGAGCAAGGCGGCCTCCGATCATCTGGTGCGGGCCTATCATCACACCTACGGTCTGCCGGTCACGACCAGCAACTGTTCGAACAACTACGGACCGTTTCATTTCCCGGAAAAGCTCATCCCGCTGATGCTCGTCAGCGCGCTGGAGGGCAAGCCATTGCCGGTATATGGGCGAGGGGAGAACGTGCGCGACTGGTTGTATGTGGAGGACCACTGTCGCGCGATCGAAGCCATTCTGGAACGTGGCACGCTCGGAGAGACCTACAACGTTGGTGGCCGCAATGAGTGGCGCAACCTCGATATCGTTCGGCATTTGTGCGCTCTGCTGGAGCGACGTTTCGCGGCGGATCCGACCCTTGCGGGCCGCTTCCCCAACTGCCCGGCGGCATCCGGCCGACGCATCGACAGCCTGATCACGTTTGTCACCGATCGTCCCGGGCACGACTGGCGCTACGCCATCGACGCCACCAGGATCGAGCGGGAGCTCGGTTTCAAGCCGCGGGAAACGTTCGAGACCGGCATCGAAAGAACTGTCGACTGGTATCTGACCCACGAGTCCTGGTGGCGAGACGTACTGAGCGGCGCCTACCGCCGTTAGCACGTTTTCGACGTCCACAAACAACGAATTTCCGGGCGAAACGCCCGTTATTGAGGCCATTCTGGCCACCCTGAGCGTCGCATGATGCGAACCAGGGCGAGGGAACGCCCGCAGTCCGGTGCCTCCCACCCGCTGGACGATCCTCAGGAACTGCATGCCTGAGCTAACCCGGGGAGCACAGGACGTGCTCCCCGGCCTTCTCACCGAAGGTCCGGGCGTGTTCAGTCGGGTCGAATGGTGCCGCGAGCCGCTGTGGGCGGCGACTCGCGGCGACCGAGTCGAGAGTGCCTGCCATGCGATCCAGCCTCCCTGGCCAGGACCGCGGGCGCACGCGTTCTTCATCCTGTTCTTTTGACAACCACTTTCCCTGTGAGCTGTCGTTCTCGAGCCGTGGGAGCAGCGCGATGGCGACTTTCAGGAAGAGTTGCGAGTCCACTGGGTCCGTAGCAGTCGCGAGCCGGCTGCCGACATCCTGTCGGTATCCGACCGCTGCGTGCCTCCGTGCACGACCCGCGCTTCCTTTGGACAGCTATTGCCGTCCGTGGCAAAGCTGCTGTTCCTAATAGATAAAGCGACAACGCCTCGCTTTCTCCCTCGCAAGCAGCTGAAAATTTTTCAGGTTACGGCAGATGAACTCGCGCGTCCCCGCCGGCCGACGCCTTTACCGCACTGTCCGGGTCCGTTAAGCTCGCGGATCATTTTTCCTTTTAAGTCCAGCGAGTTATCCCCCTCATGCGTTTGACTATTTTCGGCTCCGGCTATGTGGGCCTGGTGACCGGCGCCTGCCTGGCCGAGGTTGGTAACAACGTGCTGTGCGTCGATGTCGACGAGCGCAAGGTGGAGATGCTCAAGCGCGGCGAGTCGCCGATTTACGAGCCCGGTCTGGACGAGCTGTTGAGAAAGAACCTCGAAGCCGGCCGACTGAAATTCACCATGGACGCCGTCGAGGGCGTGAAGCATGGCCTGTTTCAGTTCATCGCGGTCGGCACGCCGCCCGATGAGGACGGCTCGGCCGATCTGAAGTACGTGCTGGCGGTCGCCGAAACGATCGGCAAGAACATCAGCGAGTATCGGGTGGTGGTTACCAAGTCCACGGTGCCTGTGGGCACGGCGGACAAGGTAAAGGCCAAGATTGCCACGACGCTGCAGGCCCGCGGCGCGCAGGCCGAATACGATGTGGTCTCCAACCCCGAATTCCTGAAAGAAGGCGCGGCGATCAACGACTTCATGAAGCCCGATCGCATCGTGGTGGGCACCGACAACCCGCGCACCGCCGAGCTGCTCAAGGCGCTCTACGATCCCTTCACTCGCAACCGCGAGCGCATGATCGTGATGGACGTGCGTTCCTCGGAGCTGACGAAGTACGCTGCCAACGCCATGCTTGCGACCAAGATCAGCTTCATGAACGAGCTCGCGAATCTCGCCGAGCGCATGGGCGCGGATATCGAACGGGTGCGACAGGGCATCGGTTCGGATCCGCGCATTGGTTATCACTTCATCTATCCCGGCATGGGCTATGGTGGCTCCTGTTTTCCGAAGGACGTTCAGGCTCTCTCGCGCAGCGCCGCCGATCATAAGTTCAATGCGGAGCTGCTGAATGCCGTCGAAGCGGTGAACAAGCGCCAGAAGGCGGTGCTGTTCGAGAAGATGCGCGCGGTGTTCGACGGTGACCTGACCGGAAAGACGATTGCCTTGTGGGGCCTGGCGTTCAAACCTAATACGGACGACATGCGTGAGGCGCCCAGCCGCGCGCTGTTGGAATCGTTGTGGGGCGCCGGCGCCAAGGTGCGGGCCTACGACCCGGTGGCGCACGAAGAAGTCCATCGCATTTACGGCGACCGCCCCGACCTGCAGCTGGTGAAAACCGCCAACGAGGCCTTGCAAGGCGCCGATGCGCTGGCGATCGCCACCGAATGGCAGGAGTTCCGCAGCCCCGATTTCGACCTGATCGCCGCGCAGCTCGGCAAGAAAGTGATTTTCGACGGCCGCAACCTGTATGACCCGGCCTTTGTGAAACGGTTTGGATTGAAGTACTACGCCATCGGGCGGGGTGACAGCGTATGTTGATTCCTGTGATTCTTTCCGGCGGCTCGGGCACGCGCCTGTGGCCGTTGTCGCGCGAGCTGTATCCGAAGCAACTGCTGCCCCTGGTCGGCAAGGGGACCATGCTGCAGGAGACGCTGGCGCGAGTCACTGGAGTCGAGGGGCTCGGCGCACCGGTCGTGGTGTGCAACGAGAACCATCGCTTCCTGGTGGCCGAGCAGATTCTCGAAGCGGGCATCAAGTCGCGAGCCATCGTGCTCGAGCCGGTGGGTCGTAACACCGCGCCGGCGGTGGCAGTCGCCGCGATGGCGGCCGTGGCCGATCTGCCGCAGACCAAAGGCGCGGGCAACGACAACGATCCGTTGCTGCTGATCCTGCCCGCCGATCACGTGATCCGCGACGTGGCCGCTTTCCGTGCGGCGCTGGAAATCGGTCGCAAGGCTGCCTCTGAAGGCAAGCTCGTCACGTTCGGCGTGGTGCCGAACAAGCCGGAAACCGGCTATGGCTATATCAAGCGAGTGAGCGGCGCCGGCCCGGCCTACGCCATCGATCGCTTCGTGGAGAAGCCGGACCTCGCCACGGCCAAGGCCTACGTCGAGTCGAAGGAATATTTCTGGAACAGCGGCATGTTCCTGTTCCGTGCCTCGACCGTGCTCGGCGAGCTGCGCGAGCTGGCCCCGAAGATCTATGAAGCGTGCGCGCAGGCGGTCACCGCCGCGAAACGCGATCTGGATTTCACGCGTCTTCCCACCAAGGAGTTCAGCGCCTGTCCGAGCGATTCGTTCGACTACGCGGTGATGGAGAAGACCAAGCACGGCGTGGTCGTGCCGCTCGATGCGGGTTGGAGCGACGTCGGCTCCTGGTCGGCGCTGCATGAAGCCATTCCGGCCGATGGCGACGGCAACGTCGCGCTCGGCGATGTGCTCACCGCCGATTCGCATGGCAACTATCTGCATTCGACCAGCCGTCTGGTCGCGGCCGTCGGTCTGCAGGATCACGTCGTGGTCGAGACCAAGGACGCGGTGCTGGTGGCACCGAAGAATCGCGTTCAGGACGTGAAGGAACTGGTCAATCAGTTGAAGAAACAGGGCCGCTACGAAACTTCGCTGCATCGTGAAGTGTTTCGGCCGTGGGGCAGCTACGACAGCATCGATAACGGCCAGCGCTTCCAGGTGAAGCGTCTGATGGTCAAGCCGGGTGCGACGCTGTCACTGCAGCTGCATCATCACCGCGCCGAGCACTGGATCGTGGTATCGGGCACGGCGAGGATCACACGCGGCGAGGAGATTTTCCTGCTGGAGGAAAATCAATCGACCTATATCCCGCTGGGCGTCAAACACCGTATCGAGAACCCGGGCAAGATTCCGCTGCACATCATCGAGGTGCAGTCGGGCGGCTATCTGGGCGAGGACGACATCGTGCGCTTCGAGGATCGCTACGGACGGGAAGGCGAGAAGTAGTCTCTGCCGGGCAGCTCCTGCACGTCCATGTGCCCGCTGCATCAGGGCATCCGTGCCCAAGCTCCATAACAACGGTTTGTTTGGTTGATTCGAGGAACGAGTGCGCATGTCCAACCCTTCGTCTTCCGCCATCGTCGGCTTCAAGGCCTATGACTATCGTGGCCGGATTCCGAACGAGCTCAATCCCGAGGTGGCTTATCGCATCGGGCGGGCGTATGCGGAGTTCCTGAAGCCCAAGCGGGTGATCGTGGGGCGCGACATCCGCAAGTCCAGCGAAGAGCTGTGCGCGGCGCTGACCAAAGGTCTGCTCGACTCGGGCGTGGATGTCTATGACATCGGCCTGTGCGGCACGGAGGTCGTGTATTTCGCGACCTTCAGCGAAGGCATGGACGGCGGCATCATGGTGACCGCGAGCCACAACCCGCCCGACTACAACGGCATGAAGTTCGTGCGCGAGCAGTCTCGGCCGATCAGCGGCGACACCGGGTTGAAAGATATCCAGCGCATCGCCGAGTCGAACCAGTACGCGACGCCGTCGAAGCCCGGCACGCATCACACGCTGGACGTCAGCAAGAAATATATCGATCACCTGCTGTCGTACCTGGACCGCTCCAGGCTCAAGCCGCTGAAGATCGTGGTCAACGCCGGCAACGGCGGTGCCGGTCTGATCGTCGATCAGCTCGAGCCGCACCTGCCGTTCGAGTTCATCAAGATCAATCATCAGCCCGACGGCAGCTTCCCGAACGGCGTGCCGAATCCGATGCTGGAGCAGAACCGCATCGCCACCATCGAAGCCATCAAACGACACAAGGCCGATTGCGGCGTGGCCTGGGACGGCGACTACGACCGTTGCTTCCTGTTCGATGAGAACGGCAACTTCATCGAGGGCTATTACATCGTCGGCCTGCTGGCTTCGGTGTTCCTGAAGCAGGAGCAGGGCGCGCGCATCGTGCACGATCCGCGGCTGACCTGGGCGACCACCGACATGGTGGCCTCGCTCGGTGGCAAGGCCGTGATGTCCAAGTCGGGCCATGCGTTCATGAAGGACGTGATGCGCCAGGCGGATGCCATCTATGGCGGCGAGATGAGCGCGCATCATTACTTCCGTCGCTTCGGTTATTGCGACACCGGCCAGATTCCCTGGCTGCTGGTGGCCCAGATTCTGTGCGAAACGGGCAAATCCCTGTCGCAGCTGGTCGGTGAGCGTATCGCGGCGTTTCCCGCCAGCGGCGAGATCAATCGCAAAGTGGCCGACGCCAAGGCCACCATCGCCCGCGTGCAGCAGCATTATCAGCCGGGGTCCAAGGCCATCGATTTCACCGACGGTCTTTCCATCGAATTCGACGACTGGCGCTTCAACTTGCGCTCCTCCAATACCGAGCCCTTGATTCGCTTGAACGTGGAGAGCCGCGGCAACGAGGCGCTGATGAAGTCGCGCACTGCAGAGCTGCTGCAGATGATCGGCGGCGAGGAAGCGCACTAATCGCGCGCCCACATCGGGCGCCATCACCGATAATCCGCGAAGTCGCACCGCCTCTGGATTCGGTGAGGGACGTGCGACTTCGAGCAATCTGCAGGCGCGCACGGCAGCTGTAGGCTCGTTCCGGTCACAGGAGCGTGACCGCATCGACAACGTCAATGGACGCGCCAGGGAGTATCGGCGGTGGCAGAGCATGGTTCGCGCGATGCATCGGTAACGGACGCCGGCACGGCCTCGGTCGAGGCGGGAGACGCGCTGCTCGATCTGCAGCGGGTCTTCGATCTCTCTCAAGATTTGATGTGCGTGACTGACGCTCAGACGCGTTTCCTGCGTCTGAGCGCCTCATCCGCCCGCATCCTCGGCTATCGGCCCGGGGAGCTGCACGGGCGCAAGTTTCTCGATCTGGTGCATCCAGACGATCTGCAGGCGACCTTGCTTGCGCACGAGTCGATACTTCGGGGCGCGCAAGTCGTCGAATTCGAGAATCGTTATGTTCGCAAGGATGGCTCGACGGTCGAGCTGAGCTGGACGTCCTCGTGGATCGCGGGCGCCGACGGCGCGGGCGCGACTTATTCGGTCGCGCGCGACATCACCAATCGCAAGCGCGCCGAGCGACTGCGTGAGTCGCAGCGTGAAGTTCTGCAGTTGATCGTCAGCGGCGCGCCGCTCTCGGACGTCCTGCGCCGGATCTGCACCATCATGGAAGCCTTCGACGCCGATGCTAAATGCGCGGTGACCGTGCTCGATGCGATGGGTGAGCGCGTGCGCGCCGCGTTGAGTCCGAGTCTGCCATCGCGTTTCCTCTCCGTGGTCCAGGATACATTGCTCGGCATGCCGCACGGTGCATGCGCCAGCGCGTTACGCAGCGGGCAAACGGCAACGTGCGCCGATATGTCGAGCGATCCGGAATGGGCCGAGCTGCTCGCGCTCGGCACTGAGCATGGCTTGCGAGCTTGCTGGTTCACGCCAGTGTTCGGGGCGCGCGGACGCTTGATCGCTGTCATAGCTGTTTACTACCCGCATCCGTACGCACCGACCGATCGCGAGCTGGTGCTCGTGCAGGCGGCGGTGAGTCTGGTGGCGCTGGCGATCGCGCATTCGAATGCGCAGACGCAGTTGCGGGAGAGCCTCACTCGCGTGGAGCTGGCGCAGAGCATTGCCCGGTTGGGATATTGGGAGCGCGATTTGTCGAGCGACCGGCTCAATATCTATGGCGAGACCAGCGCGATCCTGGGCATTCCCTCGGAGCGCTCGATCAGTCTGCAGGCGTTCCTCGCGGTCGTGCTCGAAGAAGACCGGCCGACGCTCATTGCCGCCTACGGTGAAGCGAATCGCGGCGATGCCGGCGGCGCAATGCAGTTCCGCGTACGACATCCCGATGGGTCGGTGCGCCACGTGCACGCCGAGCGTCGCGCGATTCGAGATGAGACCGGACGCACCACTCACATCATCGGCACGATGCAGGACGTGACCGAGCGCAACGAGGCCGACCTCGAGCGGCAGCGGCATCTCACGCAACTATCGTCGCTTGCAGCGGCGGCCCGCAAAGTGAATTCGGTGCTCACGGTGGATGAGCTGTTGCAGGTGATTACAGACATCGCCCGCAACCTGGTTGGCGCGCATGTCTCGGTCGGTGTCCTGAAGAGTGCCGATGGGCGCACGGTCGAGAACTGCAAGACCTCGCATTCCCAAAAATATGCGTTGGTGGCGCCGGGCTCGCTGCTGCTCGACGATGATGGCCACCGGGGCGGGGCACAGGCGCCACAAGTCGTGCGCATCGAGCGGTCCACGATGAAGCAGGGCGCGGCGTGGGGTACGGAATGGCAGGCGTGCGGCGGTATCACCGTGTCGTTGGCCGCGGCCTCCGGGCGCCACATCGGCGTGCTGTGCGTGGCCGATAAGCAGGGCGGTGATTTCGCCGCCAATGACGAGCGCGTGCTCATCCAGCTCGCCGATCTGGCGGCGGTCGGCCTGGAAAACGCACGTTTGTACACCGAGCTCGAGGAACGAGTGAGAAAACGGACCACGGAGCTACAGGAGTCCAATAAAGAACTGGAAGCTTTCAGCTATTCGGTGTCGCATGACCTCCGGGGACCGTTACGCGCCATAGCGGGGTTTACCGGCTTGCTGCGCGACCGGCATTACGAGACGATCGATGCGGACGGTCGGCGCTACATCGATCGCGTACTGGCCGGTACGCAAAGAATGTCGAACTTGATCGATGACTTGCTGGAGCTGGGCCGGGTCACGCGGGTGGAATTCAGGCGGCGGCAGGTGGATCTGTCCGAGTACGCGCGTGCCACCGTGGCACGGCTGCGCGAAGCGAATCCGGAGCGGGCCGCCGCGATCGTCATCGAGCCGCAGCTGATCGTGGACGGGGATCCCGGGCTGCTGGAGAGTGCGCTGGAGAATCTGCTGGACAATGCCTGGAAGTTCACTGCCGGCCGGCCGGTGACCCAGATACGCTTCGGCGCAGTGACGAATTCGGACGTAGACGAAAACCAGAGGACGTTCTTCGTGCAGGACAATGGCGTCGGGTTCGATCCGCGATACGCGGCGAACCTGTTCGGTGTGTTCCAGCGTTTACATGCGGCCGGGGAGTTTCCCGGCACGGGGGTGGGCCTCGCCACGGTCCAGCGCATCGTGCAACGGCATGGCGGGCGCATCTGGGCCGATGCCGCCGTCGATAAAGGGGCGACGATTTACTTCAGCATTGCCAAGGGGCCGCAATGACCGAGCGCTACATCCTGCTGGTCGAGGACAACCCGGACGACGAGGAGCTGACGCTGCTCAGCCTGCGCAAGAACAACCTGGCGCACGAGATCGTGGTGGTCCGCGACGGCGTGGAAGCCATCGAATACCTGTTCGCCACCGGCCAGTACGCGAGCCGGGACGTGATGAATGCACCCACGGTGATCCTGCTCGATCTGAAGCTGCCCAAGCTCGACGGGCTGGGCGTACTGAAACGGCTGCGTGCCGATGAGCGGACCCGCAATCTGCCGGTGGTCGTGCTCACATCCTCCAGCCAGGACGCCGACGTGATCGCCAGCTACAACCTGGGCGCCAACAGCTATGTCCGCAAGCCGGTCGAATTCGGGGCGTTCGTCGAGGCGGTCAGCAGCCTGGGCCTGTACTGGGTGATGCTGAACCGGCCGCCGCCAGTCCATGTGACATGATGCACGTGACTCGATTGACCGCGCCCATCGTCATCCCTAAACTACGCGCCCCTTCAAACCTCAGACGGTTCGTGGGGCCGGCATCGGGCGGTTAGCTCAGCGGTAGAGCACTGCTTTCACACGGCAGGGGTCACAGGTTCAATCCCTGTACCGCCCACCACTCCTTACGATTCGGGTGGAATCCCGGCGCCATGGACAAGGCGCCATGGCAATCCGCACTCGTTTCGCTCCCAGCCCCACCGGCCTGCTGCACATCGGCGGCGTGCGTACCGCGCTGTTCTCCTGGCTGTATGCGCGCCGTCACAACGGCACGTTCATCCTTCGTATCGAGGACACCGACCGCGAGCGTTCCACCGACGAGGCGACGCAGGTCATCCTGGATGGCATGGAGTGGCTGGGATTGAGCGCCGATGAAGGCCCGTTCTATCAGACCCGCCGCATGGATCGCTATCGCGAGGTCATCGGCGAGTTCCTGAAAGCCGGCCATGCGTATCACTGCTACTGCTCGAAGGAAGAGCTGGAAGAGATGCGCAACCGTCAACTCGCGGCCAAACAGAAGCCGCGCTACGACGGCACCTGCCGGAATCGCACCGAGCCGCGGCCCGGCGTGTCGCCGGTGGTGCGCTTCAAGAATCCCATCGAAGGCAGCGTCGTGGTCGAAGATGTGATTCACGGCAACGTGGTGTTCGACAACATGGAGCTCGACGATCTGATCATCGCGCGCTCCGATGGCACGCCGACTTACAACTTCTGCGTCGTGGTCGACGACAGCGACATGAAGTGCACGCACGTGATTCGCGGCGACGATCATCTCAACAACACGCCGCGCCAGATCAACATGCTCAAGGCGCTGGGTGCCGAGATCCCGGTGTATGGGCACGTGCCGATGATTCTCGGTCAGGACGGCGCGAAGCTCTCGAAGCGTCATGGCGCCGTCAGTGTCCTGCAGTATCGCGAGGAGGGCTTCCTGCCGGAGGCGCTGCTCAACTATCTGGTGCGTCTGGGCTGGTCGCATGGCGATCAGGAAGTCTTCTCGATGGAAGAAATGACGCAGCTGTTCGATATCAAGGATGTGAACAAGTCCGCCTCCGCGTTCAATCCCGACAAGCTGCTATGGTTGAACCAGCAACACATCATGCGCTCGACGCCCGAGCACGTGGCGAAGTACCTGAAGCCGCAGCTCGCGGCGCTCGGCGTGATCGTCACCGACGATCGCAAGCTCGCCGCCGTCGCGAAGTCGCAGCAGGAGCGGGCCAAGACGCTGAAGGAGATGGCGCAGAACAGCCTGTTCTTCTTCCAGGACGTGACTGGCTATGACGAGAAGGCGGCGAAGAAGAATCTCACCGCCGAAGCCGTCGGGCCGCTCACCGCGGTGCTGAGCAAGCTGTCGGCGCTGACCGAGTGGGTCGCACCGGCGCTGCACGACGTGGTCAATCAGACCGCAACCGAGCTGAGCCTGGGCATGGGCAAGATCGCTCAGCCGATTCGTGTGGCGGTCTCGGGCGGCACCGTGTCGCCGCCGATCGATGTCACGCTCGAGGTGCTCGGACGCGACGTCACGATCGCGCGGCTGGAGCGGGCGTTGGCCTACGCGCGCGGGCAGGGCTGAGGTTCTGCACGAAATCCGGCCAAATACAATTATTTGGCGAACGCTCCTTGACAGTCCGGCGCCGCTTCCCTACATTGCGCGCCTCTCGCGTGGGGCTATAGCTCAGCTGGGAGAGCGCTTGCATGGCATGCAAGAGGTCGCCGGTTCGATCCCGGCTAGCTCCACCAAGTCCCGACGTTCGATGTGTCCCCATCGTCTAGAGGCCTAGGACATTACCCTTTCACGGTAGTAACCGGGGTTCGAATCCCCGTGGGGACGCCAACTTTGCAACGGCGTCGGTGGTGGTTGCCTCCAACCACCTGAATGGTAGCGAGAAATCAGGGGCTCTGAGCCCCTCGGAACGCGATTGGCCACGCGTCCCGCGTCGTCGAAACTCCTCGTTTTCTCCCGCTCGACAGCGCCGCTGCCCTCTTCGAGGGTCAGCGGTCGTTGGCTCCAATGAATTAGAAACATTCGCTCACGAGTGCTGTCCGCGCGCTGCGCTGGTGCGTCTTACACTGCTCAACGAGCGTTCGTTCAAAATGGGCGGGTTTCCGACGGCGTCGCAATCGTGTCTCAGCAGGCAGCAAGTGACTCGAACCACCTCAACCGCCGCTGGCGCCCGGCGCTGATGTCGTTCTTTTTGCGCCGGGTGCGCAACCACGCTGAGGCGGAGGATCTGACTCAGGAGGTGTTCGCCCGGCTGCTGACGGATGGCGGGCGGCCGAGCCAATCCCCGGATAGCTACATTTTTCAGGTCGCCATGAACCTGCTTCGGGACGGTGCGCGCCGGAGCAAGGTTCGGATGGAGTATCTGCGGGACGCAGTGCTGCTCGATGAGCAGGATGCGGAACGGCTGGATCCGTCGCGTGTCGTTGCCGCTCGCGATGCGCTCGGGGCTTTCATCACCGGGCTGGACGCGCTCCCGGAACGCACTCGTTCCATTTTCATTCTTTATCGTATCGAGAATCTGGAGCTGGATACGATTGCTCGCAGCTTCGGCATCTCCAAGAGCGCGGTCAAGAAACATGTGATGAAGGCGATGGCGATGTTGATGGCTCAGGTGAGGGACTTCCGATGAGCAACGGCTTTGACCAGGAGCTCCCGGAGGGCAGGGACGAAGAGGCCGTAGCCTGGTGCATGCGCATGGCGGAGGGGCGACTCACGTCCGCGGAACAGCGGGACTTCGACGCATGGTTGTCGCATGCCGGCCACCGCGAAGCCTTTGCAGATGCGGTCGCGGTCTGGCAAGGGCTGGAGGGGCTCGACGATCAACCGGAATTGATTCGCGCTCGTGGCCAGGCGCTGGAGAGCTTCCGACAGGCGAACAGCCGCCGCTGGGCGAAGCGATTCTCCGATGGGTGGCGTTGGCCGGCGGGTCTGGCGGCAGCGCTGGTGCTGGCAATCTGCGGTGCGGTCTATTGGATGGGCGATAGGGTTCAGGTTTACGAGACCGGCATCGGCGAGCGGCGCGTCGCGGTGCTCGATGACGGATCGAAGTTGTCACTGGACGCGGCGACTCGCGTCGAGGTGCGTTTCACTGACGAGCGTCGCAAGCTGGAGCTGCTCTCCGGGCGGGCAAAGTTCGACGTCGCCAAGAATCCGTTGCGTCCATTCAGTGTGGAGGCGGAAGGCAAGGTGGTCGTCGCGGTCGGCACCAGCTTCAGCGTCGAACGTCTGCGCGAAGAGGTCCGCGTCGTTCTATATGAAGGTCGCATCGAGGTGCTGGAGCACGTCGACGCTGTGGCCGAGCCGCGGCCGCTACGCTTCGATGAGAGTCTCGCGGCTCCAGAGCGCACGCTCGTACCAGGCCGAGAGCTGGTTGCAGCTGCCGGATCGACGGCAAAAATTCTACCGACGGATGCGCCCCGGTCGCTGTCCTGGGAGGCCGGACAGCTCAATTTCGTCAACGAGCCGTTGCTCTCGGCGGTGGAACGGATGAACCGCTATTCCAAGGAGCAGCTGGAACTGGGTGATGCTCAGGTCGCTGCCTTCAGCATCAGCGGAGTGTTCGCCGCCGGCGATATCGATGCCTTCATCGAGGGTGTGACGACGTTCTTTCCGGTCCAGGTCGAGCGTCGCCCGGACCGACGGGTGCTGCACGCGGTCGCTACAAAAATAGATTCGAGCGCCACTGTCCGCTAGCGACCCTGGTGCGTTCTACCCGATAACACTGCCGAGCAACGGCAGGACCGGGGAGAACCGACGATGATGCTCAAAGAATGTTGCCGCTCGATCTTGCTGAGTTGCGCGACGCTCGCCGTATCGATCACTACTCATCCGTCGCAGGCTGTTGCACGAGAGCAGCTGCAAGCGTTCGACATTCCCGCCCAGGAATTGGACTCGGCTCTGCGAGCCTTCGCGCGGGCATCGTTGCAGCAGGTGGTGTTCGAGGACGAGGCCGTCAAGGGAAAGCGCAGCGTCGCCGTGAAGGGGGAATTCACGACTCGCGACGCGCTGGATCGATTGTTGGGCGGGTCCGGGTTGAGGGTGCGTACCGGTGAGTCCGGTTTGCTGATCGTCAGCGCCGCTGTGCGGACATCGGCGACGTGGGTGACCCAGTCCGGCGCGCCTGGCGGTAGATCGACAAATGAGGCGGGTGCGGCTGCCTCGGAATCCGAGAAGCACTTTGCCGTCGAGGAGATCATCGTCACCGCGACCAAGCGCGCCGAGCGCATCCTCGATGTGCCGCAGTCGATCACCGCTTTCACCAGCGACAGAATGCGCGAGCAAGGCTCGGTGCAGCTCGCCGATTTTTTGCAGGCGGCGCCCGGCGTCAGCATCGTCGATACGCAGGCCGGAACACAGAGCATCCAGATCCGCGGCATCAATTCGACGTTCGGCGACGCGCCGATCGGCTACTACCTCGACGAGCTGCCATTCAGTTTCATCTCCCAGCCCGTGGTGCCGGATGTACGCACGTTCGATCTGGAGCGGGTCGAGGTGCTGCGAGGCCCGCAGGGCACGCTGTACGGCGACGGTTCCCTCGGTGGCACGATTCGCGTGCTCACGGCCGAGCCCAACTTGAGCAATCTGCAGAGCGACGTCGATCTCACGATCGCATCGACCGAGCACGGCGAGGACAGCTGGGCGGCCAAAGGCATGCTCAATCTGCCGATCGTGGCAGGCAAAGCGGCGCTGCGCCTGGTGGCTTCACAAGAAGATATCGGCGGCTGGACCGACAACATTGCGACGGGCGTTGCGGATGAGAACGAGCGCAGCATCGACACCTATCGCGGCAAGCTGCGGCTGGCGCCGAATGACAGGCTGGATGTGATCCTGTCGTTCTGGCGCACCGACTCGGAAGCGGCCGGTTCCAACGGCGCCTACGAAAATCAGACGACGGATCTCACGCCGGTCAGCAACGACATGGCGTACGACCTGTACAGCCTGACGGTGCGCTACGACCTGGGTTTCGCCGATCTGGTGAGTGCCACCTCGTACATGGATTTCAGTCTGTTCAACGCCGGCACGTTGCTGGGCCTGCCCGTGCTCAGCGATCAGACGCAAGAGGTGCGCTCGGAGGAGTTGCGACTGACTTCATCCAACGATGGCGGGTTTCGCTGGACCGGCGGACTCTTCTACCGAAAGATCGAACGCCCGGTCACTGCCCAGGTCCTCGGCCTGAATTTCGGGGAGTATGCGCAGAGCGAGTCCTATGCGGTCTTCGGCGAAGGCACCTGGCCGCTGCTCGATCGCAAGCTCGACCTCACCTTGGGACTGCGCTACTTCAAGGACGATCGCCTGCGCGCGGATCCGATCGATCCGGCGACGCTCGCGCTCATTCAGACCATCGATCCGAGTTTCACCGGACGCGTCGAGAGCTCCATCGACACCCTCAATCCGCGTCTGAACCTGGCATGGCATGTGAGCGACGATTGGCTGCTGTACACCAACGTTGCCAAGGGCTTTCGCGCCGGTCAGGTTCAGCCCACGGTATCGCTCATATCCGCGGCGCTGATCGGGATGGACATACCGGTGGGCATCGAAGAGGAGATCGTGTGGAGCTATGAGCTCGGCGCCAAAGGTACGTTCGCTGCTGGTCGCGCGTCCGTCGAGGCTGCGGTCTATTACAACGACTGGCGGAACCTGATGCTCAACGTCGTCGTCGAACCGGTGACGCAGTTGAGTGCCCTGCAGAATGGCGCGGCGGCCCGGACCATCGGCGCGGAGCTCAGTCTCTCGGCGCAACCGATCGAAGGCTTGAATCTGCAGCTCTCGGCCAGCCACGTGGAGGCGGAATACACCGAAGCGGACGCGGGCGTAAATGTTCGCAAGGGCGACCGTGTTACCAGAGTCCCGGAAAACACGCTGGCCGCGTCGGCAACTTATCGCTGGCCACTGACAGCCACGCTCGATGCGTTCGTGTTCGGGCAGGCCCAATACACCTCCGACCAGGTCGATCTCATCAACAATCTCGCACCGTCGGATGACGTGACGCTGCTCGGTACACGGCTCGGCGCGGAAGGGCAATCGTGGGGGATCTACCTGTTTGGCGACAATCTCACTGACGAGAACGCAGCCATGTCCGTCGCCGGCGTGGTCAATGGCCTGGCTCTGCCGACCGCGAGACCGCGCCCGCGCACGGTCGGCCTGAACATGAGCTACCGCTTCCGCTGAGTCTTTCGTTCCGTAGGGGTTATCGATGCGCAGGTGCTCACTGCTTTTGCTCGGAATGAGTGTTGCCTCGTCAATAGTGCAGGCTGCGGATACGGCGAATCCGGTGCCTGCTCACCACGGCATGATCACGGCCACCACCGGTTCGGCCGCCATCGAGGGAGGCATCGAGATATTGAAGGCTGGCGGCAGCGCTGCGGACGCGGCCGTGGCGACTGCGCTTACGCAGGTCTGCATGGCCGCGGGCTCGTGGGTGAGCTATGCCGGCATCATGACGATGATGTATTTCGACGCTGCCACGGGGAAGATCTATAACCTCAACGCAGCATATAACACGGTCAAGGCGGAGACCGATGCCATGGCGATGCCTGGCGTCGATCTGACCGAACTGCTCAAGGATCTGCGCAATGGCAGCTATCCACCGAGTGGACGGACCGCATTGGTGCCGGGCTTCATGGCGGGCGTGGACGCCGCTCAGAGGCGGTTCGGCAAGCTGCCTTTCGCAAAGGTGTTCGAGCCGGCCATTCGCTGCGCGGAGCAGGGAGTCGAATGGAATCCCGGGCTCGCCGCGCAATATGCGTTTCGCAAAGATGTGCTGAGTCGTCTGCCCGAGACCAGAGCAGTCTTCACCAAGGCCGATGGCACGGCCTATCAACCGGGAGAAACATTCAAACAACCGGCGCTCGCAAAAACGTTGCGCCAGGTCTCCCTGCATGGTGCGGACTATATGTACCGCGGTGAATGGGCGAAGCAATTCATCGCGGCCCTGCAACGCGACGGCGGTCGCATGACGCTCGACGATCTGGCGAGCTACCAGGTCATGTGGACCGAGCCGATGCATGCGAGCTACCACGGTTACGACATCTACGTGCCCGGCGCGCCCGCCACCGGCGGCGTCGGTCTGGTCGAGGCGATGAATCTGGCGGATGTATCGAATGTCGCAAAGCTGGGCCGGTACGCGCAATCACCCCAGGCGACGTTCACGCTCGCACAGATCCTCAAGCCCGCGGAGCTGTTCGACTTTGTGTCCATGGATCCGAAGATCTTCGAATCGCTCGGCTTGGATCGGTCGTTGGCAGCACGAGCAAAAAAGGAATCCGCGGTGAAGCTGTGGGACGTCATGCGCTCTGGACGGATGCCGAGGGTGCCGGCGATTCCGTCGGTACCCGCGCATTCGGACGCCATCGTCTCGATCGATCAGTGGGGCAACATCGCGGCGATCTGCCACTCGATCAATGCCGTGAGCTGGGGAGCGACGGGCATCAACGTGGCGGGCGTTTCCATCCCGGACTCCGCGTCGTTTCAGCGCGCCGAGATCGCGAAACTCACTCCGGGCGAGCGACTGCCGGACCAGACCAGCCCGGGCCTCGTGGTCGCGAAGGGCAAACCGTTCATGGGGTTCAGTGCCATCGGTGCCGGCTTGCATTCACGCACGGTGACGGCGCTCATCAACGTTCTGGATTTCGGCATGACACCACAACGGGCGATCGACGAGCCGAGCCTCGGTGGCTTCAGCTTCGACGCGGACGGTGGCGCGGTGCTCACCGTTGGCAAGAACGAATTCAAGCCTGAGTTCATCGCCGAGGTGGGCCGGCTCGGACAGCCATTGGTCGAGAACGATCAGATGCGCGGTTATTGGATCGGCGTGCAAATCGACTCGAAGAGCGGCGAGCTGCAGGGAGGCGCGATCCGCGAACTGGCGATGGGCGGACGGGTGGTCGGCTACTGATGGATATTTCCAAGGCGTGGTTCATTGGCGCGTCGCTGCTGGCATTTGCCAGCGCGTCGGCGGCGCAAGAGGAGACCGCACGCATCAACGCGTGGTTCGATGCGAAGTATGAGGAACAGCTCGATCTGAGTCCGATGGCTCGCGCCTATGCGGGCGAGAAGAAGGACTATGACAAGATCGACGACCTGTCCGAAGCGGCGGCGGATCGGGCCTTGGAATGGCAGCGCAAGTCGGTCGAAGAGCTGCGGGCGAAATTCGATCGGGCGAAGCTGCCGCCGGATGCGCAGCTTTCGTACGATCTCTGGGTTTACCAGTACCAGGATGCCGCGTCGCTCGCCCGGTTCAAGCGCAACGTCTACGTCTTCAACCAACTGCTCGGACCGCACACTCGGATTCCGCAGTTCCTGATGCAGGTTCATCGCGTCGACGAGCCGGCGGACATGGATGCCTATATCGCGCGCATCGGTGGTGTCGCGCGTGCACAGCTCCAGCTTCTCGACATCGCCAGGAAAAATGCGGCGGCTGGATCGCGAGTGCCACGCTTTTCCTATGAGGCGATGATCCTGCAGGCCCGCGCGCTGATCACGGGCGCACCGTTCGGTGGCGAAGGCGACAGCGCCGTGTGGACCGACATTCAGGCCAAGGTGGACGGGTTGGTCAGGACCGGCAAGATCGATTCCGCCAGAGCCGCAGCCTACAAGCTCAGCGCGCGCAAGGCGCTGCTGGCGCAGTGGCAGCCGGCCTACGATCGAGTGATCGCCTGGTTCGAGTCCGAACTGACCAAAGCCGATACGATCGCGACCGGCGTCGGCAAGCATCCGAACGGCCAGGCCTTCTATGAGGCGATGCTCGCCAGCTCGACCACGACCAGGCTGACGCCGGCCCAGGTGCATCAGCTCGGTCTCGACGAAGTCGCACGCATCAAAGGCGAGATGGAGCGGATCAAGCAACAGGTCGGCTTCGCGGGCACGCTGCAGGAATTCTTCAAATTCGTGCGTGACGATCCGCGCTTCTACTATCCAAACACGGATGTCGGACGGCAAGCGTATATCGACGCCGCCACGGCGCACATCGCCTTCATGAAGCAGCAGTTGCCCAGGTACTTCGGCATCCTGCCCAAGGCCGATGTGATCGTGAAGCGCGTCGAGGCGTATCGCGAGATCCCGGGCGCGCCTCAGGAATATTTCATAGGGGCAGCGGACGGCTCACGGCCGGGCGTGTACTACGCGCATCTCTCGGACATGCATGCAATGCCCATCCCCCAGCTGGAGGTGATCGCGTATCACGAAGCGCTGCCCGGTCATCACCTGAACTTCGCGATCGCCAGCGAGCTGACGGACATTCCGAAATTTCGCAAATATCTATCCATCAATGCCTATCAGGAAGGCTGGGGACTGTACACGGAGCAGCTCGCGAAGGAGATGGGCGCATACCGCGATCCTTATTCCGACTTCGGTCGGCTGAGTGCCGAGATCTGGCGCGCGATCCGACTGGTGATCGACACCGGGCTGCATTCGAAGGGCTGGACCGAGGCGCAGTCGGTGAAATATTTCAGCGAGAATTCGCCGGCCGCCGAACGACAGATCCGAGCCGAGGTGCAGCGGTACATCATCGCGCCGGGGCAGGCGACTGGCTACAAGATCGGCATGATCAAGATTCTGGAACTGCGCAGGCGGGCCGAGGAGCGGCTCGGTAGCAAGTTCGACATTCGCGGCTTCCACGACACGATTCTCGGTCGCGGCCAGATGCCGCTCGACTTGCTCGAACGGCGCGTCGACCAGTGGATCGCGGAACAAACGTTCTCGGAAGCGGATGCGTACCGTGAATATGGGTACATCTCATTGAAGGATGGCACCCGGCTCGCGCACGTCCTCTGGCGACCCGGCAAAGAAAGGCGTTATCCAACGCTGCTCACCTACAGCGAATACAACGCCGGCGGTCTGCCATTCAATCGCGCCAAAGAGTTTCTCGAAGCGGGGTATGCCGTCCTCGGCGTCAACGCGCGAGGCACGGGATGCTCGGAGGGGGACGGCTACAGTTTCCTCGATCCTCAGGCAGCGCCGGACGGCGCGGAGGTAGTGGAGTGGGCCGCGGCACAACCGTGGAGCAATGGAAATATCGGAATGTTTGGCGGTTCCAACGCAGGCATGAGTCAGCTTGCAGTGGCGGCTCGACGGCCTCCGCACTTGAAAGCCATCGCACCGACCGCCATCGCCGGCAGTTTGTATCGAGAAGAGGGCGCGACGGCCGGTGGAATGATTCATCTGGGCGAGGCGGCGAGCTGGACCTTCGACCTGCAACCGAAGGTGGCGCGGGCCGGCGCGGAGGCTCGCATCCAGGGAGGCGATACGGAATGCACCGCGATCCGCGCCACACGCCCCGCCGAGACCAGCTTCTATCGAGATGTTCTCGCGCACCCTTTGCAAGATCGGTGGTGGGAGAGCCGAGCCCTCGAAAATACCGTGCATCAAGTTCGAGTCCCCACGCTGATACAACAGACCTGGCAGGACCCATGGGACATGCCCGATGGCGCTCTGCGGCTGTTCGAGCGATTGAGCGGCGAGAACAAGCGGCTCGTCGTACAGAACGGGGGCCATGGAGATGCATCGTCGACACCGCGCCTGATCCGTTGGTTCGACCGTTGGGTGAAAGGAGAGAAGAACGGCGTCGAAAACGAACCGCCCGTGCTCATCAATTGGGAGCACGGCGGCAGCGGATCCTCGGGTTGGAGCACGAGCTACCCGAGCTGGCCGGTTCCTGGACTGCAGCGGCAGGCGCTCTATTTGACGGGCAGTGGTGAGCTGACCCGAGAGCCGCCGCCGTCGAGCGACGAGCAAGGCATTCGTAGCTACGTGTATCCCATGGGCACGGAGCTGGTTGGGAGTAACGAACACTTTGCGCTGGCTCCGCTGCCGATTGGCTCGCTCAACTATGAGACGGAGGTCATGAGCGAAGATCTGGCGCTGTTGGGAACCCCCATCCTGACGTTCTACTTCAGTTCGGATCAGCGGGACACGGACTTCCTGTTCACTTTGAAGGACATCGATGCCCGTGGCGACACCTTGTTTCTACAACGGGCGTACCTGCGAGCGTCGCTGCGCAGGATCGATCCGAGCCGCACCACGCCGGACTACATCGCTCACTCATTCCGACGGCACGAAAAGCTGGTTCCCGGGAAGATCTACGAGATCAAATTGTCATTGGGCGCCATTGGCCACGTGGTGCGCAAGGGCCATCGACTCCAGCTGTCGATTCTCGCACCCAATCCAATTCCCTCCCCCGTCATGGGCAGTGTGCCCTCGGGCGGACCATCGATTAACAAGGTCTATCACTCCAGTCGCCATCGCTCGATGTTGAGTCTGCCCGTGGTGCCCGGCGAGAGCGCTCAAGCGCCGGCGCCAGAGTGTGGCTCGCTGCCGATGCAGCCGTGCCGGCCCGCGGCACCTGGTGATATTTGAGATGAAGTTTGCAATGAGCAGCAGGAAGGAACGCGGAATGGTTGCACGACGAGAGTTTTTGATGTCAGGTGTGGGGCTGACGGCTGCGTTGAGTACGGCTGGCTTCAACGCAGCGACGGCGCGCGCTGAGGCGCCGAGTCGTTCCCCTGTGGTACGCGCGAGCGCCGAACAGTGGGATATGACCTCCAGGATCACTGGCCGGACCTATCGCATCTATGTGGCCAAGCCGGTGGTGTTGGGGGCGCCCGCCAAAAGCTATCCAGTCATCTATCTCACCGATGGCGATTTCAATTTCCAAACCGCCGCCGATGCAGTGATGATGCAGGGGATCGGCCTGGAAGTTCAGCCCGCCTATGTTGTCGGCATCGGTTACGGCAAGGATTGGCAGACGGCGTCGCGCACGCGCTGCGCCGACTTGACTCCGACCGGGCCCGATGCCGCCACTCGTGCTGCCCTGGAGGCCTCGCCATTGACGAAGGGCGCCACTTACGGGGAGGCCGAGGGCTTTCACCGCTTTCTGACCGAGGAGTTGCGACCAGTGATCGAGGCCGCCTACCCGATCGACCGCCGCAACACCATTTTATGGGGGCATTCCTTCGGCGGGCTGTTCGCGCTGCATGTTCTGTTCAATCATCCAGAGGCCTACCAGACCTATCTGGTCAACAGCCCGTCGATCAACTGGAACGAAGGCGCGATCCTGAAGCACGAAGCCAATCTCGTGAAGTTACTGGCGGCCGGCAAAGTCGCGCCTCGCGTGCTGCTCACCGCCGGGGAATATGAGGAGAAGCTGGCCGACCATGTGAAGACGTACCCAGGCGTGACACGCGAACAGATGCAGGCGATGCTGACCGCCTTCGGCATGGTCACCCAGGTCCGCGCGCTGGGCGACCGACTCAAGAGTGCCAAAGCCCCCGCCGGTCGCGAGGTCGAGGTCATCGTCTTCGAGCGCGAAACCCATTTGAGCGTCCTTCCCGCAACGATCAGCCGCGGCCTGCGTTTCGCGCTGACGCTGTGAACGAGCCGACAGCAAGCATGCGTCTTTGCTCAGCATCCAAGCCTTCTGGGCCATGGAGCCACAGGCTCTTTGCTCAAGCCGCGCTTCGGCGGTAGAGCGATCCCCCAAACGTGGCCACGATCACGTCGCTCTCCAGGCGGGTCGCGAAGCTATCGGGTCGCTGCGTCGTTTTCAGAATGCCGTGCTCGGTCCAGGTGGCACGGCGTGCTTTGGTTTCGGCACGGATCTGCTTGTTGAGCTCGCGGCTGCGTTCGGTCTTGTAGGGCCGGTCGTGATTGATGTGTACGCAGATCGCCGAGTAGCGGATCTGCAGGCCCGTGACGCCGGCGTTGGCCAGGCGTTCGCCGAACTCACGATCCTGCGCCCAGTAAGCCATGCGCTCATCGTGTCCGTTGACCTCGAGCAGATCGTTGCGCCAGCACGATGAGTTGTGACCGTTCCAGCTCGGGCGCGTCGGTGTCATGGCATTCATGAGCTTGGCGTGCCAGCCACGTGCGCGCAGTTTGCCGAGTCTGGCGGAGCGCGGCGTGCCGTTCGCGAGCAGCCACTCAGGATCGGTGGCGTGACCGCTGAAGATGACTTCCGGGGTGAGCCGCTTGCTGGTCTCATCGGTCAGCTTGAAATAGCCGCCGGAGAGAAAGCGGCCCGGCCGTGCGTGTGCCGCGTGAGTTGCGACGAAGTCGGCGCGTGGCACGCAGTCGCCGTCCGAGAAAATCACATAGTCCGCATCGGTCGCGATCGCGGCCTGATTCAGAATGCGACACTTACGGAAACCGGCATCGGGTTGCCACACGCGACGGATCACGATGCCGTAGGTGTGCGCGGCCTGTTCGATGACTTCGCGAGTGGCATCGGTCGAGCCGTCGTCGGCGACGATGATCTCAAACTCGGCGCCACGCTGGGCGGCGTAGCCGGTGAGTGTCGGAGCCAATCTATGCGGCGCGTTGTAGGTGCTCAGAATGACTGCAATTCGCACGGTCGGACTCCCTCGCATCGTGAGTTCAAGGTGCCGAAGCGAAGTGACGTCCGACGGACGTTTGTGCGAAGGCTGGATGGACGCTGAGTTACAGTTCCGTGCTACGGCTCGAGGCCGTGCTTTCTGAGCAATTCAGAGGCGAGCGCGGCGGAGCTGGGGTCGACATCCAGTTCGTAATAACGCAGCCGTTTGTAAACGGCATATGACGCCGCGGTCTGCGCCACGATGTAGCCGCGCCAGCCATCCAGGAAGGCGAGGCGCAACCAGTAATCTTTCAGAAATGTAGTGATGAAGACCAGCGGACACAGCCACATGCGCACCTTGCGGCCCCGCTCGTGCCAGTCCTGCGCGCGCAGTTCCGTGTAGCGGAGCATCTTGATGTGACGGTGAACCAGGGTCGGATTGTGATCATGTAACAATCGTTCGCGGAACGACGTGACAGCGCCTTTGAACTGCAGCGACTCGTGCACTCTCTTGTCGCTCCAGCGGGCGCGTTCGCGATGATAGAGCCGTGCGATCCGCTCGCCGCTCATCGGCCGGTACCAGCGCATGGCCTTGCCCATGAAACGGGTCGCCCGTCGGAAATGAGCGCCGGCCAGTGACGATTCCATGATCGAGGGCAGACGCCGCTCGAGCTCGGCGGCGAGCGCAGGCGAGAGCTGCTCGTCGGCGTCGAGCACGAGGATCCAGTCGTGTTTCGCGACGCCGGTTGCGAAATTCCGTTGTGGACCGAAGCCCAGCCATTGCTGATGCACGACGCGCGCGCCATGCGCGGCGGCAATGTCCGCCGTGCCATCCATGCTGCCGGAATCAACGACTACTTTGTCGGCGGCGAACGGTACGCTGTCCAGGCACCGTCCGATCACGGGCGCTTCGTTCTTGGCGATGACAATGAGAGTAACGGGCAGCACAGGCGTGCAAGCTAAGTGGCTTGCATGACAGCTCCGTGAAATCCGCCGTCATCCTCCTGTCACAACCTTCCAGCACAGGAGACATTCGTGTGGGCGAGCAAGCACTGGCCGTCGAGAAGCTCGACGACATTCCTTTGGCAAAGTCGCGCCCGTGAAAATCCCCCGCGCAAGACGCGGCGTTGAGCTTCGGCGTTACCTCAACAGCAGATTCGCGATGGCCCGGCCGTCTGATACGGCTCCGGGTCGTTGCGATTGCTCAAGAGCACGAGGGTGAGTCGCCGCTGCGGATAGCGGATGATCACGTTGCGAAAGCCGACGGTCTCGCCGGAGTGCCACACGATCCGTCCGCCGATCGGCTCCTGCGTGATGCGCCAGCCCATGCGTTCTCCGAACACGGACAACACGCCGCGCTCAATCGGCGCTGCCGTCAGTTTCGCGATCGGCAAGACAAGATCGTCTCTGTCACCTGCCATACCTCCGATCCGTTGCGCGCGCATGCCGATGCCACGTTGCTGGTGTCGGCGCACGAGCACGTGCAGCACTTGTTGGAGCCGAAGTTCTGACAGTCCGTGTCAGACGCCGCGCATCGTGAACGGTTCGTAATGTGGGCCGGGTTACTGGCGATGCTGATTGCGCTCGCGTCGTGTCGCCGGCCGACATCGATATGCGCAGACGTTCGCTTGTTTGCTCGCGTGCCGCTCGCTGGTTCACGCTGCTACGACGGCGCATCGCTTCGTTCGTCGAGGCTCAGCATCGAGCGCTCACGCAGCGTTTCAGGAAAAAGCAAATAACCTTGCTGTGAGACTTCGAGACATCGCGCGCCGCTGGTGGCTTTCACTCGATGTCATATCAATGGCAACAGCAGCGATGGAAGCTCCGCCTCCGCTGCGCGTGAGAAAGCAGTCGCAAGTGCTTAGGAAGAGTCTTTGCTTCTGAACGGAGAGTAAACAATGTCATATCGCCGACGGATCCACATTCCTGGCGGCACTTATCATGTCGTCCAACGCGGCACCAGGCAGCGTCCGATCTTCTCTCAGCCGGAGGACTATGAACTGTTCGAATCGGTGTTGCAGGCGGCGCTGCGTAGTACCGGCGCGCGGCTGCACGCTTACTGCTGGACCACCGAAGCCATATATCTGGCCGTGCAGATCGATGAGATCTCGCTGGGTCATTTCATGCAATGGGTGAAGAGCCGCTATGCGCGCGGCATTCAACGCAAGCTCGGTGAGCGGGGGCATCTGTTTCAGGTTCGTTATGACTCGGTGATCATCGATCCGAAAACCTATCTCACGGCATTGCTCCACTACATCCATTTTGTACCGGTGCTGAAGGGGCTGGCGGATCGGCCGGAGGAGTTCGCGTACTCCAGTCATCATGCATACACGAATGCGCGTGAGGTGCCCTGGCTCCATTGCGGCACCGCTCGACGACTGCTGGGCAAGCGTGACGAGCAGCTGGCGGCCTATCAGCGGTTGATGGCCGAGGCGCCGACGCCGGAGTCGGTGAAACTGGTGGAGCGGGGCATGCCCAAGACGCCGGGCATTCTCGGCGGCCCGGAGCTGGCCGAGGCGGCGGGTCATCGGCCGAAGCGATCGACGCGCATGACGCCGGATCAAATCATCCACGATGTCTGCCGGATGCTGGATGTGACGCGGGAGGACGTATTGTCGAAGTCGCGTTTGCGCAGACTGGCGCTCGCTCGCGCGGTGATCGCCTGGCACACGACGGTGCGGGGTATCGCGACGCTGGCGGAGATCTCTCGCTATCTCGGCCGGGTGTCTTCGACGCTGTCCAAGACCATCACTTCGTATCGGAAGCGGCAGCCGGATCTGTTCAAGCTGGACGCGCTGTCGCACATGATGCCGATCGGGCTGGGCGGCCACCCCGTCTCGAGCGAGGACTTCCTGGAAATGGGACAGTCCGCGGCACACGCCAGCGGCACCGATCAGGACGCGATGTATTGATCCTCAACGTTCCCAGGTCATGGTCCGGATGACGGCCTTGGCCTGGGTGAGGTACTTCTCGACGGTGTGAACGCTCAGCCCGAGCTCGGCGGCCACCTCTTCATACGACAGGCCGCAGTGCTTGTGCGCGATCAGGACCATCGCGTGCGTGCGAGGCAGGCGTGCGAAGGCGCGCTCGAGCTGCTGTTGCAGATTCAACCGGTCGGCCAGATCGTCCGGTGAGCTGGCGCGCTCGTCCGAATCGTCCTCGCGGTCCTCGAGGCGCTCGTACCCCGGCCGCGCGCCTCTCTTGAAGTCCGCGACCACATGGGACGCAATTCCAAAAACATACGCGACCGGTTTCTGGACGCTCTTGGCGGCGTCGATCCGCAGCAAGCGTAAATAAACCTCCTGGGCCAGATCCTCCGCGTCCTGGCGCTGCGTCAAACGGCGCGCCAGAAAACGGTGCAGTTGCTTGTCATAGGTCCGGAACGACGTGGCATCGAGAGTGAAGGGGAGCCGGGTATCAGGGGCTGCGGTGGTCATTCTGCATCACTGTTGTACGCATCGGGCACAACGACACTTTCGTTGAGCAGACAACAACAAAGCACTGCAGCAGCTGTGCATCGAGGCCGCGTCATGAAACTGACTTGGCGAAAATGTGACAGAACTACTACCGACTTTTTGCCGCCAGACCCGACTAGTTGAATGGACAGACCCCGTATCTATTGGGATCACCTGTCCAGGTAAATGCAGCCCTGCCAATAACTAAGTGAATGTCCTAGGGGGAAAAGGCCATGCTCACACCACCTCGCGCGACAGACCGGCGAACCAGTGACGATGCAAGCAGCGGGGTACGACTCACGTGAGCGCCATTCCCGAACGTTGCCCGATGGACCAGAGCACGACAGAGGGTGAAGTCAGGGAAGTCGTCGTCGATACACAAAGCCGCAACGAGCGTCTGACCCAATGGTTCGAGAGCTGGCGGGGCGCGATGAAACGCTGGTTGTCCAGCCGCTCCTCGATGCAGTCGGCGGACCTGGACGACGTGGCGCAGGAGGTCTTCCTCCGGTTGCTTCGGTACAGCGACGACGCGGTCGTCGAATATCCCCAGAGTTATCTGTTCCGGATCGCGACCAACGTCGTCAACGAATGGCGCGAGCGGGCACGCAACAGCCTGCCTCACGACGATGTCTGGCTGTCTGACCTGCAGATCGAACCGGACGCCGAGCCGGAGAGCACCGTCGAGCACGACCTGGTGAACCTGCACGTCCGTAAAGCGGTCAACCGGTTGCCGCCGAGGCAACGCCAGGTGCTGCTACTCCACATCCGGGAGGATCTGACGTATAAGCAGATTGCCGCCAAACTGAAGTTGACCCCGCGTGTCGTGCGAAGAGACATCGCTCGCGCTTATGCCGAATTGCGCTCGGATCTGGGCTCGCCGGATCTGGACGCGCAGCAGCCCGTGCGCAGAAAGGTCGGATAAGGCAGATCCGCGTCCCATCCATGTCAAGGGCCATGCACAATCATGGTCCGGTCTAGCTTGCTGGGGAGGAGGAGCGAGCGGGATCGATAAAAATCCGTCGCACCTGAGCCGTTGCGCGTTGGCGAGGATGACGGATGCCTAACCGTCCCCAGAAACGAAAGCCCAAGTCCAAGTCGAGCAGTCGGTCCAGGTCGATCAGTGAGCAGGCGGCCGACTGGCTGGTCGTGCTTCGGTCCGAGGAGGTGACCGAAGAACAGAAGCTCGGTTACGTGCGCTGGCTGAAACGCTCCCCGAAGCACATCCGCGAAGTGCTCGAGCTGGTGCAGCTCGAACAATTGTTGAAAGATACCCGGGTGGGCGGCCTCGAGTTGCCAGCCGGACCGGACATTCCCGCCGATGCCACCAATGTGGTCGCGTTGCCACCGGTCCCGCCGCGCGAAGCGGACGAGGACGACGCAGCGGAGGTCTGCAAGACTCCAATGGTCGATACGAAACGCTAAAGCACTGCGGGCCAACGCAGCCTGCGAGCGGGCCGGCTGCGCTCGCGACGATCGGGGCAGAATCCAGCCATGGCCCTACGGACGGCGCAACTGGATACCTGCTCATGAAACAGAAGACGGCCTTGATCACAGGGATTACCGGTCAGGACGGCGCGTATCTCGCCGAATTTCTATTGAAGAAGGGTTATGTCGTTCACGGCATCCGCCGCCGGACGTCCCTGTTCAATACTCATCGCATCGATCATCTGTATATGGACGCGCACGAACCGAATGCGCGGTTGTATCTGCACTATGGAGACATGACGGACAGCAGCAGCCTGATGCGAGTCATCCAGAAGACCCGGCCCGATGAGATTTATAACCTCGCCGCGCAAAGTCACGTCGCGGTCTCGTTCGAAGAGCCCGAGTACACCGCGAATTCGGATGCGCTCGGAACGCTGCGCATCCTCGAGGCGGTGCGCATTCTGGGCATGGAGAAGCGCGTTCGTTTCTATCAGGCCTCGACCTCCGAGCTGTTCGGTCTGGTTCAGGAGATTCCGCAGAAGGAGACGACGCCGTTCTATCCACGCTCTCCTTATGCCGCGGCCAAGCTGTATGCGTACTGGATCACGATCAACTATCGCGAGGCTTACGGCATGTACGCCTGCAACGGCGTGTTGTTCAATCACGAGTCGCCGAACCGGGGCGAGACCTTTGTGACGCGAAAGATCACGCGCGCGCTCGCGCGTATCAAATGCGGTCTGCAGGAATGTCTGTACCTCGGCAATCTGAATGCGTTGAGAGACTGGGGGCATGCGCGCGACTACATGGAGGCGGCGTGGTTGATGCTGCAGCAGGCGGCGCCTGAAGACTTCGTCGTTGCCACCGGCGAGCAGCGAAGCGTTCGGGAGTTTGTCGATGTAGCGGCGGACAATCTGGGAATGAAGATTCGCTGGACCGGCGAGGGCGTCGAGGAGAAGGGCTACGATCGCGCCGGCAACTGCGTGGTCGCGGTCGATCCTCGCTATTTCCGCCCGACCGAAGTGGAAACCTTGCTGGGCGACTCCGCCAGGGCGCGTGCCAGGCTGGGATGGATTCCCAAGACCAGCTTCGCCGATCTGGTGGCGGAGATGGTCAAGGAAGATCTGAAGGAAGCGCAGTGCGAGGAGTTGCTCAAGCCTCACGGATTCCCGGCGGTGTTCGGATCGCGCATCGCCTCCTGATGCGCTCCGCATGCGGAGCGCACTGATCACCGGCATCAACGGGCAGGATGGTTCCTATCTTGCGGAGCTGCTGCTCGATCGCGGCTATCGGGTCGTCGGGCTGGTGCGTGAGGATGCGGGTCAGCGCCTGGATCGTATCCAGCACATCCGCAGTCAGCTCGAGATCGTTCCAGGCAGTCTGCTGGACGATGCATCGCTGCGGCGACTGCTCGAGCGGCACGAGCCCGAGGAGATCTACAACTTCGCGGCCAGGGCATCGAGCAGTCAGCTGCTGACCGATCCGACGCTGACGGCGGAATACAACGGGCTCGCGGTCGTGCGGATGCTGGAAGCGATCCGTGCCGTCAATCCCAGGATACGTTTCTGCCAGGCCTCCAGCAGCGAGATGTTCGGTACGGTCGCCGGCTCGCCGCAGAACGAGCTCACGCCATTTCGACCTCGCAATCCCTATGGTGTCGCCAAGTTGTTCGCGCACGGGATGGTCGGGACCTATCGCGAGAACTTCGGTGTGTTTGGCTGCTCGGCCATCCTGTTCAATCACGAGAGCCCGCGCCGCGGACCGGAGTTTGTGACTCGCAAGATTTCGATGAGCGTGGCGCGCATTCGGGCGGGGCTGACTCGCTCGCTGTCTCTCGGGACGCTCGACGTGACGCGCGACTGGGGCTTCGCGGGCGACTACGTGCGCGCCATGTGGCGGATGTTGCAGGTGGAGACTGCCGACGACTACGTGCTCGCGACAGGCGTGAGTCATTCAGTGCGCGAGTTTTGTGATCTTGCGTTCGATCACGTGGGCCTCGACTACCGGGCGTACGTTCAAACCGACCCGCTCGTGCGACGGGCGCCGGAATCGGTACCGCTGCTGGGAGATGCGGCCAAGGCAAGGCGCGTGCTGGGATGGCAACCGTCCATGTCGTTCGAGCAGCTCGTGACCATGATGGTCGACGCCGACATCGCCGCTCAGCAAGTGGCATAGCCGAGCACGACCCAGCGCAGCTGATCGACCAACAATTGGCCATAGCGCGTGGCCGGCCAGGCCGGGCGATCGCCGAGCTCTGGCGGAAATCCCGCCTGGCGCAGCAGCGAGCGGGCATAGGGCAGCCAGCGTCCCTTCTCGACCAGATGCCGATAGGCGATCGGCGGGTCGGTCGTGATCGCGCAGTGGTGTGCTTCACCGAGCGACTGACGCTCGAACTCCCAGATGCTCAGCGGCTGCTCCAGCATCGAGAGCAGGTGGCGTTTGCGCCAGATCGCAATCTGCAGCGCCGAATAGAACGGATGACGTTCGCGGATTCGCTGGATGCCGCGGGCGATTTCAGCGGGCTGGCTGCCCATGGCTCGCGCGAGCAGCGAGCGTCCCATCGGGATGAGTCGCAGATAGTCGAGATTCATCCGCACGGCATCCTCGACGAGCGTCGCGAGGCGCTGCTGAGCCACGGGCGCCTGAATCAGAAAGTCATCCAGCAGGACGATCACGTGCTCATGATCGAGCTGCGTCAGTTGCTGTCCGAACTCGCGACGCCAATCGGAGGGCGGGGCGAGGATCGGCCGGCCGACCGCCAGCGGGCGAGCACACGTGTTGAGGCCGACATGGATCGGATAGGGACACGCCGGCCAGAACTTCTGTAGCGCCGGCAGCGTGCGCTCGAGGATATCGATGCGGTTGTCGCTGCCGCAGACGAAAACGGCGACCACGAACGAGCCTGGCCTAGGCCCGCGCTGCTTCGCTCGTCGTGCGCGTCGGCTGCGATACGTCGGCCGGCGCGGTGGTGCGGACCAGCTCGAGTTGCGGCAGCGGGAAGACCAGGCTGTGACCGAAGTAGCGCGGATGCTCGACGAAGAAGCCCCGGAAGTGCCACGGCAGAACCAGCAGATAGTCCGGCTGCATGGCCAGGACCTCCTGTTCGGAGACGATGGGCAGCAGGCTGCCGGGCGTGAACGCCTCATACTTGTCCGGATTCACTTCGCCGACCCGGGCGATGTCCGTTTCGGTGATCTTGCAGTACTGCAGCAGCACGTTGCCCTTGGTCGATGCGCCGAGCGCGCAGACGGTCTTGCCGAAGCGCTTCGCTTCATCCAGGAACGCGCGCAGGGTGGCTCGGCTCGCGGCGACGTTCTTCGCGAAGTCGTGGAAGGGCTGCAGCGTATTCAACCCGGTGCGCGCTTCCTCTTCGAGGATCGCGGCGACCTGTGGCGATTCGGTGTGCCGGGAGCCTTGCTTGGCCACCATCAATGAGAAGCTGCCGCCGTTGATGTCGTTGAACTCGACGTCGATAATCTTCAGGCCGAGCCGATCGGTCATCCATTGGATCTGCTTGAGCGCGTAGTACTCCAGATGCTCGTGGCAGACGGTGTCGTACGAGTTGCGCGCCAGCATCGTCGGCATGTAGCTCTGCTCGAGCACCCAGACGCCGTCGTCGTCGAGCACCTCGGCGATCTCTTTCATGAACGTCATCGGTGCTTCCAGATCGTAGAACATGGAGAACGAGGTGACGACGGCCGCCTTGCGCTCGCCGAAGTGCTGGCGGACGGTGGCCGCGGAGAAAAAGTCCGGGATGAGCTGGATGTGCGACGGATAGAACTTCCGGAATTTCGCACCGGTAGGGTCGACGCCGACCAGCGTGCAGCCTCGCGCGGGGTAGGCCTGCAGGGTCGTGCTGTCATTCGCGCCGATATCGATGATCAGAGCGTCGTCGGATAGCGTCACACGCTCGAGAATCCGTCGGACCTTGCCATGCAGGTGCGCCACCATGCTCGAGTTGAGCCCGGAGCGGTACCCATAGTTGTCGCCATACAGCTCGCCCAGATCGTAGCTATGCTGAAGTTGTAACAATCCGCAGACAGTGTCCTCGCCAGTGCACTTCACGAGCTTCAAGGGACCGGCGGTGATCTCCTGTGCCCGCGTTCTTGGAAACACGCCGGTGAGCGTTTGAATGCCCAGGTCGAGGACTTCGACCAACTGCGTGTTCTTGCAAATGCGGCACTCGGAGATCTGTCGGTACATGAATCCGCTCCTTGGTTCTGATGCCCCTGCCTAATTGGACTGGATGCGTCGTGCGCTCAACCGCGCTCGCGCACCAGTGCGCAGGGGAGGGAAGAAGCGATTGAATGGCCGCGCTTTTGTCGAGCCGGCGGACCCGTGTCGGTCGCGAGACTCTTGGCGTGAATCGGCCGCGGCTCGGGGAGCGAATAGCCGCACGCAGGGAGGTCTTGCGCCCGTCAGCCTCGGTCCTAAGGGCTGGTCTCAGCGCGCACGACGTCACACTGTCTCTGTTTGCCTACAAAGGATTGATTCCTTGGGAATCAGCAGTTTATAAGACCGGCTTGAAGTGCCCTGACCGAAAACCGTCCCCGTTTGGCGACGAAAGGCCCCGGTTCCACCCCTGCCGAAAAATTATAGTTACTAGGTAACTCGCTGATTCAACAGTGCCCCCCGGCGGCTGGCACAGGTCTTGTTATTACTCCCGCATGCCCTCGCCAAGCCCTTGGGCCGAGCGAGTCTCAGCTCCAGATATCGAACAGATATCAAAGACTTACAGCGGAAACGCGTCGCCGATGCCAAGCAGCGCGCGCCGGACCGCCACAGTGGAGAATCATGCGACGTACTTATTTTCCGGGATTTTTAGCCGGCTGCCTGCTCCTGAGCTCTGTATTGCTGACCGGTTGCGGCGGCGGCGGGGGCGGTGGTGACTCTTCCAGCAATGTGAATCCGCCGACCAGCTCCACCAATGCTGCTCCGACGGTGACAGGAACGCCGGGCTCGACCGCCGTGGTCGGCCAGGCTTATAGCTTCCAACCGGCGGCGACCGACGCGAACGGCGATGCCTTGACGTACACGGTGGCCAACCTGCCGGGCTGGGCAACCTTCAATGCACAGACTGGCCGGATCTCCGGCACGCCGACGGCGGCGCAGGTGGGCTCGTACGCCAACATCACCGTCACGGTTTCGGACGGCAAGGCCAGTGCGGCGGTCGGACCGTTCACGATCACGGTGAGCGACGTGGCCAATGCGAATGGCAGCGCGACGCTGTCGTGGACGCCGCCGACCCAGAACTCCGACGGCAGCACGCTGGCCAATCTCGCGAGCTTTCGAGTGATGTATGGCCGGACGGCGGCCAACCTGGATCAGACGGCGAACATCGACAATCCGTCGATCAACCGCTACGTGGTGGAGAATCTGAGCTCCGGCACTTGGTACTTCGCGGTGGTGGCGGTGAACGCTTCCGGCGTCGCCAGCCAGTTGTCCAACACGGCCAGCAAGACCATCAGCTGATCGAACGACTCGAGCGAACCGAACGGGCGGTCGCGATCCCTGGATGTCGGGGCTCGGGACCGCCCGTTTCTTTTGATCAATCCTGGTCCGTGTCCATCTGCGACTGGCAGTAGTTCTGAATGCCGACGCGCTTGATCAGATCGAGCTGCGTCTCCAGCCAGTCGATGTGCTCTTCCTCGGATTCGAGGATGTCCTCGAACAGCTCGCGCGACACGTAGTCGGACGCCTGTTCGCAATCGGCGATCGCCGCGCGCAGGTCCGGATGCGCCTGCATCTCGAGCTTCAAATCGCAGCTCAGCGCTTCCTCGACGTTCTCGCCGATCAGCAGCTTGCCGAGGTCCTGCAGATTCGGCAGACCGTCCAGGAACAGGATGCGCTTGATGAGCTTGTCGGCATGCTTCATCTCGTCGATGGATTCTTTATAGGTGTACTCGCCGAGCTTCTTCAGGCCCCAGTGCTCGAACATGCGAGCATGCAAGAAATACTGGTTGATGGCGGTCAGTTCGTTCTTCAGAACGACGTTGAGATGACGCAAAACCGTTGCGTTACCCTGCATGGGTGCTCCTTCCGACTCGAATGAATGACAAATCAGCCGTGAATGGTGGAGGAGCGATGCGGAACGAGGCAACTGCGCGTCGGCGCAGCATGAGGAGAGGGGAGACGAATCGACGAATTACCGCGAGAATACGCAGGTCGGCTCAGGCGGCAACGGGACGATTCGCAGATTCGATATGAGACTCAATCACTTCTCGCGCAGAATCTTCGCATCGGCCGCAGCAGCTGGCGACCGGCAGGCGCATTTGGACATCCAGCAACGATGCCGCGCCTTTGTCGACGGCTTCGCGGATCTGACGATCGCTGATGGCATGGCACACACAGATGTACATGATTGCAGGCTCTCGATCCTGGCGACTGGCATGAGTCGCGCCGATTGGCCATCATGTAAATATAAATGCGAATGATTGTCAATTGACGACTCCTCTTACAGCACGCCGGCCGCCGCCCACGGTCTATCTCCGGGGCTTTTGGTCAGGCTGGGACGAGATCGTGGATTTGACAGTAGCCCCTGTGACTGCCTTCACGCGGTTGGTGAGGGTGAGATGACTAGACTTACGGCCGCTGGTGCACCGCAGGCAACTCGCGCTCAATAGCCGGCCGGAACCGTAGGACCGATCAGCAGCGAACAAGGCTCGAATAACGCGTGGCGATTCGAATTTTTCAACACTATTGGCACCTGCACCTGGCCGTTCTCGCGGTCATCGAGGGTGTGATCTTCTTTTTTGCGCCCTATGCGGCGGCCTACCTGCGCTTCAACTCGCAGCCGCTGGCCGAGGAGATGCTGGGGCCCATGCTGCCCCGGGGGCTGGTCTTCGCCGGGGTGCTGTTCATCAGCATGGCCGCGATGGGCCTGTACAACTCCCGTCAGCGCTCGCGCCTGGCCGGGTTGATCGCCCGGGTCGCCGCCAGCGTGTTCGGCGGCGCCATGTTCATCACCATTCTCTTTTACCTGTTCCCGGACCTGCACATCGGCCGGGGCGCGCTACTGATCAGCCTGGTGATCGCCTTCAGCGGCTCGGTGATCGCGCGCATCGTGTTCGACACGCTGGTCGATGAGGACCTGTTCAAGCGTCGCGTGCTGGTTTACGGCTCGGGGCGGCGGGGCGCCAGCATCGCCCGGTTGCGCCGTCGCTCGGATCGTCGCGGCTTCGTGGTCATCGGCTATGTGCCGGCCGAAGGAGACGAGGGCTCCGAGGTGCCTGAGAACGAGAAGCTGCCGACCACGGTCGATCTGCTCACCTTGTGCGAGAGGCATCGGGTCGATGAGATCGTGGTGGCGATGGACGATCGCCGGCGCCGCTTCCCGATGGATCAGCTGCTCGAGTGCCGGCTGGAGGGCGTGGACATCCTGGAGCTGGTGTCGTTCCTGGAGCGCGAGACCGGCAAGGTGCGCCTGGATCTGCTCAATCCGAGCTGGATGATTTTCTCCGAAGGCTTCGGACGCGGCCGGCTCCACGACACGCTGGAGCGGGCGTTCGACATCCTGGCGAGCTTTGCGCTGCTGGTGGTCGCCGCGCCGATCATGGTGCTGACGGCGCTCGCCATCAAAATCGTCGAAGGCCCGAAGGCGTCCATCTTCTATCGCCAGGTGCGTGTCGGGCAGTACGGCCGGCCGTTCCGGCTCTTGAAGTTCCGCAGCATGCGCGAGGATGCGGAGAAGAACGGCGCGCAGTGGGCGGTGAAGAACGACTCCCGCGTCACGCCGATCGGCGCGTTTACCCGGCTCACGCGCATCGATGAGCTGCCGCAGATCTTGAACGTGCTGCGGGGGGAGATGAGCTTCGTCGGCCCGCGCCCGGAGCGTCCCGAGTTCGTCGGACAACTCGAGGAGCGTATCCCGTATTATCGCGAGCGTCACACCATCAAGCCGGGCATCACCGGGTGGGCGCAACTTTGCTATCCGTATGGATCCTCCGAGCAGGACGCGATCGAGAAACTGCAATACGATCTGTTCTACGTCAAAAACCACAGTCTGCTGTTCTATCTGGCCATCCTGGTGCAGACGGTGGAAGTGATCGTGTGGAGAAAAGGCGCGCGTTGAGATTCCCTGAATGAATGCGTTCGGTATTGCCAGCTATGGCATAGCGGCGCTGAGCTTTCTGGTGCTGACCCTCCTGCTGATCACGGCCTGGCGTGGTCGGCAGCAGGGTGGGCACCTCATCGTTGCCAGCGCGGTCACGGCCATCTGGGCCGGGATCCTCGCTGTGCAGAGCTATACCGGCCACGTACCGGTGCTCGTCATCTATCTCGCTGAGGCGATTCGGGGCGGCGCCTGGCTGCTCGCGCTGGTCGCGGTCGCCGGCATCGCGGCGCCTGCCTGGCTCGCCATGGCGGCGCGCGGGCTGTGCGTGATCTTGCTGGCGGCGGCCGTCGTGCTGCCGGCGCTCGAACACTACGGCGTCGCGATGGTCAATCCGACGCTGCTGCTGTCTCGCGCGGGGCTCGCGGTCGCATTGCTGGCGTTGATCCTGCTCGAGCAGATCTTTCGCAATTCATCGCAGGTGGCACGCCGGTCGCTGAAGTACTTCATCATCGGCGTAGGCACGCTGTTCGCCTACGATCTGTTCCTGTATTCGCAGACCGAGCTGCTGCATGCCGTGTCCATCGATGCCTGGACCTCGCGCGGCATCCTGAACGCCTTTGCGATGCCTTTGATCGCCGTTGCCGCCCGGCGCAATCCGGAGTGGTCGCTGGACGTGTTCGTGTCGCGCCAGATTGTTTTCTATACGACGACGGTGCTGGTCATCGGCTCGTATCTGACGGTGATGGCGCTCGGCGGGCTGTATGTCCGCGAGATCGGCGGCGCGTGGGGCAATGTCGGCCAGATCGTGTTCTTCGCCGGTGCCGTCGTGGTGCTCGCGAGCCTGGTCACGTCGGCGGCGCTTCGGCGGCACGCGCGCGTCTTCATCAGCAAGCACTTCTACCGGAACAAGTACGACTATCGCATCGAGTGGCTGCGTTTCATTCGCACCTTGTCCTCGACCGATGAGGAAGACGTGGGACGGACCGCGCTGCGCTCCATGGCGCAGATCTTCACCAGTCCCGGCGGATTTCTGTTCCTGCGCGATGAGACCGGCAAGAAATTCCTGCCGTATGCAGCCTGGCCGATGAGTATCGACTCGCTGGGACTGCCGGCGAGCCTCTCGGCGGACGACGACCTGCCGCAGTTTCTGGCCGGCAAGCAATGGATCATCGATACCGAGGAATTCCGCCGCGCGCCGGACTTCTACGGCAACATCGCCATGCCGCCCTGGCTGCTCGACAAGGAGCAGCTGCGCATCGTCTCGCCGATGCTGCAATTGGATCGGCTGGTGGGCTTCGTGGTGTTGTACGATCCGCCACCGCCGTTCGAATTGACCTACGAAGACCGCGACTTGCTGAAGACCCTGGGCCGCCACGTGGCCACCCACATCGCGCAACAGGATGCGGACCGCCGTCTGGCCGAGAGCCGTCAGTTCGAAGCCTACAACCGGCTGACTGCGTTCATGATGCACGATCTGAAGAACTCGGTGGCCCAGCTGAAGCTCATCGTCGCCAATGCTCCGCGTCACAAGCACAAGCCGGAATTCATCGACGACGCGATGGAAACGATTGCCAACGCGGCCGACCGGATGACCAAGCTGATCGAGCAGCTGCGGGGCTCGACCTCGGCCGACCGTCACGTCGCCGCCGATCTGCGTGAGCTTGCCGAGCGGGCCGTGTCCCGCTGCAGCTATCGGGCGCCCAAGCCGCAACTGCAGGCGGGGCCGCCGACGATGGTCATGGCCAACGCCGAGCGACTGTCGGTGGTCATCGAGCACATCATCCGCAATGCGCAGGACGCCACCAGCGAGAGCGGCTCGGTGTCGGTGAGCATCGGACAAAACGGGCGCGAAGCCCTGCTTCTGGTGGAAGATACCGGCGCGGGCATGGATGCGGACTTCATCCGCAACCGTTTGTTCCGTCCGTTCGACAGCACCAAGGGCGCCAAGGGCATGGGCATCGGCGCCTATCAGGTGCGTGAATACATACGTTTGCTGGGGGGAGACGTGGAAGTGCAGAGCAGTCCCGGACAGGGAACCCGTTTTGCGGTTAGCCTTCCGCTTTCTCAGGGCCAGGACGCGACCGCGGCTGCGCCGAACAGCAACGCCGTGAACAGCTGAGCTCTCACAGGAGAGAAGAATCGTGAGCGAAGACAAGCCCAAACTGTTGATCGTCGAAGACGACCTCGGGCTGCAAAAGCAGCTGAAGTGGTGCTTCGACGAGCACGAGGTGCTGATTGCAGGCACCCGCGCCGAAGCGCTGGCGCAACTGCGCCGGTTCGAGCCGCCGGTGGTGCTGCAGGATCTCGGCCTGCCACCCGATCCGGAAGGCGTCAACGAAGGCATGCAGACGCTGCGCGAGACGCTGAGCCTCGCGCCGGCCACGAAGGTCATCGTGGTCACCGGCAACAACGATCGTGACAACGCCGTGCGCGCCGTGTCGCTCGGTGCCTATGATTTTTATCAAAAGCCCGTCGACACCGACGTGCTGCGACTGATCGTCAGCCGCGCCTTCCACATCCACGCGCTGGAGAACCAGAACCGTCAGCTGCAGGAAGCGCAGTTCACCGAGCCGTTCGAAGGCATGATCGCCACCGACGATGCGATGCTCAAAGTCCGTCGCATGATCGAGAAGGTCGCCCCGGCCGCGGTATCGGTGCTGATCCTGGGTGAGAGCGGCACGGGCAAGGAACTGATCGCGCGCGCGATCCACAAGCAGAGCGGCCGTCGCGAGGGCAAGTTCGTCGCCATCAACTGCGCTGCCATTCCGGAGCAGCTGCTGGAAAGCGAATTGTTCGGCTACGAGAAGGGCGCGTTCACCGGCGCGGTGAAACAGACCATCGGCAAGGTGGAGCTGTCGAGCGGCGGCACGCTGTTCCTCGATGAGATCGGCGACATGCCGCTGCCGCTGCAGGCGAAGCTGTTGCGCTTCCTGCAGAACCACGTCATCGAGCGCGTCGGCGGCCGGCAGGAGATTCCGGTCGACGTGCGCGTCGTGTGCGCGACCAACAAGAACGTGAAGCAACTGATCACCGAGCAGCGCTTCCGGGAGGATCTGTATTTCCGGATCGGTGAAGTGACGATCGACGTGCCGCCGCTGCGCGAGCGTCGGGGCGCACCGACCGTGCTCGCTCATGCGATGCTGCGTAAGTTCGGCGGCATGCACGGCCGTCCGAAGCGTGGCTTCACCGAGGAGGCGACGGCGGCGCTCGAAGCCTATTCGTGGCCAGGCAACGTGCGTGAGCTGGAGAACCGGGTCAAGACCGCGATGATCATGGGCGAGGGCTCGCTGCTCACCGCCGAGGATCTGCATCTGAAAGAAAGCGTCGATGGCGAGCTGCTGTTCAACCTGAAGGAAGTGCGCACGCGTGCCGAGCGCCAGGCGATTCGTCAGGCTCTCTCGATCACTGAAGGCAACATCTCGCGCACCTCGGAGCTGCTGGGCGTCAGCCGGCCGACGCTCTATGACTTGATGGATAAGTACGGCATCGCGCACTGAGATGGTCCACTAAATGATCAAGTACGGCATCGTCCACTGAGATGGCCCGCTAGAATGGGCATGTCCGGCTGGTCGTCGACGGATCCGGCGACGCTTGCTCTCGATCCTCGCGCCGTCGCCCGAAATCGCAATCTTCGTGCGGTCGGTGCGATGGCACTGCTCGTACTCGGCTTCCTGCTGTTCTGGCCGACCACGCTCTCGCTGATCGAGCAGTGGGAGGACACGATCCGCCGCTCGTATACGCACGGTTATCTGATCGTCGTGATGAGCCTGTGGCTGGTGTGGCGCAATCGTAGCGATTGGTCGCAGGTCGAGATCCGGCCCAGCGTGCTCGCCTGCGTCGGCGTGCTGGCGGCGAGCGTCGTGTGGCTGATCGCCTACCGTGCCGGCATTCGCATCGCGCATCAGGCGCTGTTGCCCGCGATGATCTTCGGCGCGTTCATCGCGGCCTACGGGTTCCAGGCGGCGCGCCGCAACTGGCTGCCGTTCGCGTTTCTGTATTTCGCGATCCCGTTGTGGGATGCGATCAATCCGCTGCTGCAGTCCTTGTCGAGCTGGGCGGTTCGCATGCTGTTGCGAACCGTCGGCATTCCAGTGTTCTTCTCAGGCAATACGTTCACGCTGCCGGAAGGATCGCTCGAGATCGCCGGCGGCTGCAGCGGTCTGCACTTTCTGATCGTCGGTATCGCGATCGCCGTGCTGTACGGCGAGATCAATCGCGACTCGCTGTGGACGCGCGTGAAACTGGTGGCGCTGGCGGCGCTGCTCGCGCTGCTGACCAACTGGGTGCGCATTTTCATCATCGCCGTCGCCGGGCACGTGACCAACATGCAGCACTACTTCGTGACCAAGGAGCATTACAGCTTCGGCTGGGTGATGTTCGCCGGCACGATGGTCATCTATTTCCTGATCGTGCGTCGCTGGCCGGCGGCGCCGGAGCCGTCGATCGAAGCGGAGTCGGTTCCCAAGAGCGGTCCGGTGTCGTGGCGGGGCGCGTCGCTCGCTGCGGTCAGCCTGCTGGTGGCGCCGCTGTGGCTGCTCGCGGACAACAATACGATCCCGACGGATCAATTGCCTCGCCTGCTGCCGGCGTCGCTGCAGGGCTGGTCGGTGGAGCAGAGCGCTGCCGATGACTGGCAGCCGGTGTTTGCCGGCAACGATGTGACGCAGCGAGTGCGCTATTCGAGGCAGGCGCATGCGGTCGAAGGGTTTGCCGCGCTCTACGCCGATCAGCATCAGGGCAAGGAGCTGGTGTCCTTCACCAACTCGGTGACCGGCGAGACGCTGACTGCGCGTCAGCGAGGCGCGGGGCCGGGCGAATGGATGGCAGTGGAGGCGACCGACTCGCGCGGCGATCGCTGGCTGCTCTGGTATGCCTATCGTCTCGACGATCGCTGGTATCGTCAGAGCGTGTCCCTGCAGGTTCAATATGGCGTCAAATCGCTGCTGTCGGCGCCGCTGTCGGCGGTCGTCGCCTTCAGAACGCGCTGTCAGGATGAAGACTGCGCGGCCGCGCGCGATCTGTTGCGCGAGATGACGACGAGCCTCGCGTCCAGCGACGGGCGCTAATCGGGAGAGGTGATGTTGAAGATCCGCACGTTGATGGTGAGCTGCGTGCTCGGCGCGATGCTGCTGACGACGGCCGGTTGTGACTTTCTCGTCAGCCCCGAACAGCGCTACGAGCGTGCGCAGTCCGCCGTGGCGGAGGGCGACTATCGGCGCGCGCTGGTCGAACTCAAGAACGCCTTGCAGAAGGACCCCGAGCTGCTTCCGGCGCGTGCGTTGCTGGCCGAGGTCGCGTTGTGGCTGGGCGATCCCACCAACGCCGAGGCCGAGCTCAACAAACTGCCCAAGCCGAGCGGCGCGGATCCGCATCTGGAGCTTCGGGTCCGCATCGACCTGGCGCTGGGTCGCTTTGCGCCGGCGCTGGAAAAGGTCTCGGCTGCGTCGGTGGAGCAGATCGAGCCGGCCCGCGCCGCCTTGTATCGCGGCTTCGCGTTGCAGGGGCTGGGTAGGACCGCCGAGGCTCAGCAGGCATTTCGTGCGTCGGCCGCGGCCGATCCGGCGTTGATCGATGCGCAGGTCGGCATCATCGATACGCTGGCGGCGCAGGGCGATGCGCAGGGAGCGCTGGCGCTCGCGACGCAACTGACCGAGCAACATCCACAGTCCGCGCTCTCGTGGTATTCGCAGGGCGCGATCCTCGCTCGCGCGAGCAGAACGGAGGAGGCCGAGAAGGCGCTGCTCAAAGCGAAGGCACTGGCGGAGAAACAGCTCGAAGCGACCCGGCAGGTCTCGCTGCTGTCGACGTTGATCGAGATGCAGCTGGTCGCCCGTAACATCGACGCGGCCCGCGCCAATCTCGATGCGATGAATCGCATCGCCGCCGGCTCGCCGTTGGCCGCCCTGATGTCGGCTCGCATCTCCATGGCGACCAATGACTATCTGGCGGCCGCGAGCGGTCTGCGTCGGCTGGTGAACGCCGCTCCGCAATTCACTCAAGCGCGTTATCTGCTCGGCGTCACGCTGGTTGCGCAAGGCAATCTGGAGCAGGCGAGTCAGGAGTTGAGTCAGGTCGTGCAGCAGGCGCCTCAGAATCTCGAGGCGCGGCAATTGCTCGCGCAGGTGCGCATGCGTCTGCAGGATCCGGACGGCGCGTTGCGAGTGCTGGTGCCGGCGATCGAGACCAACGCCGATGACTCCCGTCTGACCACTTTGTTCGAGGGCGCGCGTGCCGCCGCCGGCGCCGACCAACAAACCATCGATACTTTGGAAAAGGCACTGCGCGATGCGCCTAACAGCCGCGGGCTGCAGATTCAGCTGGCGGGTGCCTACGTGCAGGCGGGTTCAGCGGACAAGGCCGTCGCGCTGCTGCGTCGGGGAGAGAGCGATCCGAAGATCGATCCGCGTCGCGAGGCGCTGTTGGTTCAGGCCATCTCTGTCGCGGAGGGCCCTGCGGCCGCGCGCGCCCAAGTTCAAACGCTGTTGAACAAGTACGGCAGCGAGCCGGCCGCGGTGGGCATCGCGGCGGGGTTCTATGCGCGGAGCGGCGATCTCGACAAGGGCCGGGCGCTGCTCAATGACGCGCTCGCGAAGAACCCCAAACAACCCGAGCTGTTGTTTGCGCTCGCCCGCGTCGAATGGACCGCGCGCCGTCAGGATGCGGCGCGAGCAGCGTTGCAGCGATTGATCGATCTCGATCCGACCAATACCGGCGCGCAGCTCGCGATGGTCGAAGTGGAGCTTGCTCAAGGTAAGCAGGCTGCGGCGACGAGCCGTCTCGAAGCGCTCCACAAAGCCAATCCGAAAGCCATCGAGCCACCGCTGATGCTGGCGCGGATGGCGCTCGCGAAGGACGATGCGAAGCGGGCCGATGGGTTCATCAATGCGGCGGTCGAGGCTTCATCGAAGCGTGGCGACGTGGTGAACGCCGCGGGCTTGCTCTATCTGGAGAGCGGCCGCTTCGATCAGGCGCAGGCGATGTTCAAGGACGGCACCGCGAGCGATGCGGGCAACCCGTTGCTGTGGTTGAACCTGGGACGCGCGCAGCTGGGCTTGAATCAACGCGGTCCGGCGCGCGAGTCGCTGGAAAAAGCGCTGAGCCTGCAGCCGGAGTGGTTGCCGGCGATCGGAGCGCTCGCGTTCCTGGAGGTGCAGGAGGGCAATGGCAGTGCGGCCTTGAACCGCATCGACGCATTGAAACAGACACGCCCGAACAACCCGCAGCTGCTGGCCCTGGAAGGCGAGGTCTACACCGTTCTGCAGAAGTATCCGGAAGCGTCGCGAGCCTATGAAGCGGCCCTGGCGATCCGGCCGGCGCCGGAGCTCGCCACCAAGATTTACCAGGTGCGCAGCGCCGGTAAATTGCCGAATGCGCTCGAGCCGCTGGAGCGTTGGTCGCGCGCGCATCCGGATGATCTGTCGTTCCGTACCTTGCTCGCCGACGCTTATATCAAGAGCGGCGAGGCCAGACAGGCGATCGCACAGTACGAGCAAATCGTGCAACGTCAGCCGAAGCACGTGCCGTCGTTGAACAACCTTGCGTGGCTGTATCACGAGCAACGGGACCCACGGGCACTCGCGACTGCCCGTCAGGCTCATCTACTTGCCCCCAAGGTCCCCGCTATCATGGACACGCTCGGTTGGATCCTGGTCGACTCGGGCCAGAGCGCCGAGGGGTTGCCGTTGCTCGAGCAGGCGGCGGCTGCGGCGAACGCATCGGCCGACATCAAGTATCACTACGCCGCCGCTCTGGCTCGCACGGGAGCGAAGGCCCAGGCCAAGGAACAGCTGACGCAGTTGCTGGCCGGTCAGACGACCTTCGACAACCGCGCGGCGGCCCAGCGTCTGTTAACGGAACTGGGCGGACAGGAGTAAGCACGGCAGTATCGACAAGCGCGCGCTACGTCACGGTTTCAAGGGCTATTCCGCGGGTTTGGCAGCTTTTCTGTTAGGCTACCGCAGCTGTTGATGCATGCATGACGTGAGCCGTACTGCAGTCGCGGGCGTGGCGCCCCTGAAGCCACCTTTCACTTGTGACGAATCGAATGCAGAAGCAAATTTCGGCGCTCAACTTCGTGGCCATGTTGATGTTTTTTTGGGCCACGAGTGTTTGGAGCCAGACTCCCAAGCCTTCCACAGCCAGCCCCGCGCCGGCCACTCAGCCGAGCAAACCCGCCGAAAGTGTCAATCCTGCCGACACCCGCCCGGCGGCCACCCAACCGATGCCGCAGATGGCGGCCAGCTCGGTCGCACCGGACTACCGCATCGGCCCCGGCGATACCTTGCAGATATTCGTGTGGCGCAATCCCGAGCTCACACAGACCGTGCCGGTGCGTCCGGACGGCAAGATTTCCACGCCGCTGGTCGAGGACATGATCGCCGTCGGCAAAACGCCTTCTCAGCTGGCGCGCGATATCGAAGTGGTGCTGGCTGAATACATTCGCTCGCCGCAGGTGAACGTGATCGTCACCAACCCGGTCAGCGCGTTCAGCCAGGTGAAAGTCATCGGGCAGGTGACCACGCCGCAGTCATTGCCCTATCGCGAAGGCATGCGCGTCCTCGATGCGATTCTCGCGGCCGGCGGACTCACGGAATTTGCGGCTGGCAACCGCGGCAAGATTGTCCGAAAAGTCGATGGCAAGGACACTGAGCTGCGTGTCAAGGTCGACGACCTCGTGAACAAAGGTGCGATGAATCAGAACCTCGAGCTCAAGCCCGGGGACGTGATCGTGGTACCGCAATCCTTCTTCTGAGCACACCATGCAGGCACTGATCGATCAGGTTTTGAACGAGCTGCGCGGCGCCTGGCGCTTCCGGCGCTATGCGCTGGCGGTGGCATGGGGCGTGTGTCTGTTCGGCTGGTTCGTGGTGTTCACGATCCCGGACAGCTACATGTCCAGCGCCCGCGTCAACGTCGATACGCGCACGGCATTGAGCAAGGCGGTCGACGGCCTGGTCGTCAACATGGACGTGGAGTCGCAGCTGAACCTGGTGCGTCAGGCATTGCTGGGTCGGGCCAACCTCGAGAAGGTCGCGCAGCAGGCCGGCCTCGATGTCACGGCGCGCACCGGTCCGGAGCGCGAAGCGATGCTCAACAGCATCATGGCTCGCGTCGAAGTCGCGCTCGAGCCGCCGATGACCCGCGATCCGCGCATCCCGAATACATTGTTTCGTATTTCATTCACCGACCACGATCGCCAGACGGCTTTGAAAGTGGTCGACATGCTGCTCAACTCGTTCGTCGAGGACACCATCGGCTCGGACCGTAACGGCACCGCGTCCGCGCAGCGCTTCTTGAAGGAGCAGCTGACCGACTACGGCCGTCGTCTGGCCGATGCCGAAAATCAGCTGGCCGAGTTCAAGAAAAAGAACCTCGGTCTGGTGCCGGGCGATGAGGGCGGTTACTTCGCGCGTCTGACCACCGAGACCCAGGAAGTGAAGCGGCTGCAGAGCCAGCTGGGTGTGGCCAACAGCCGTCGCGCCGAGCTGCAGCGTCAGCTGCGGGGTGAAACGCCGTTCGTGCCGCCGACCGAAACCGGTTCGGGCGGTCGCTCGGCGACGGGCGCGAGCACCGGTCCGCAGGACACCGCGACCCGCATCCAGGAGACCCAGTCCCGTCTGGATGACCTGCTGCTTCGTTACACCGAGAAACATCCTGAAGTCATCGCGACCAAGGAAACATTGGAGGCGCTGAAGGCACGTCAGCGGGAAGAGCTGGCCGCGCTGCGCCGGGGTGATCCGGGCGCCGCGGCGGTTGCGAATGCCTCGAGCAATCCGGTGTATCAGAGCATTCAAACGACGCTGAATCAGGCCGACGTGGAAATCGCCGCCCTGCGCAGCCAGCTGGCCGATCATCAGCGCAACGAGAGCGAGCTGCGCCGTCTGGTCGATACCGCGCCGGAAGTCGAAGCTGAATACGCTCGCCTCACCCGTGATTACACGGTCACGCGCACGCAGTACAACAGCCTGCTCGAGCGCCTGGAGAAGGCGCGTCTGTCCGGCGATGCCGAGCAGACCGGCGTGGTGAAGTTCAACATCGTCGATCCGCCGAGCGCGAGCTTCAAGCCGACGTTCCCGAATCGTCCCTTGTTCCTGCTCGCCGTGTTCGTGGTGGGTATCGGCGCCGGCTGCGCCGTCGCCTATGTCATGCACATGATGCGGCCGGTGTTCTCGACCAGTCGCGGGCTGGCCGACATGACGGGGCTGCCGGTGCTCGGCTCGGTGACTCGCAGCTGGGTCGAGAAGTATCAGGCTCAGTTGCGTCAGGGTCTGGTGCGTTACGCCGTCGCCGCGGCGGCGCTGTTCGTCGTATTCATCGTGGTTGTGGTCGTACAGCAGCCTGCGTCGCGCCTGCTGCGTCAGATGTTGGGCTAACGCCCGGAGTGGACGATGAGTCTGGTCGAACGAGCATTGAAGAAGATTCAGGAGTCGCGCTCGCAGGTGCCGCCGGCACATGCGTCGCAGGCATCGTTGAATACGGTGCCGCTGCAAGCGCAGCGTCCCGCACCGGCACCGCAGCCGACGGTGACGCATGCCGCTCCGATCGTTACCGCCGTGCCGACGCCCGAGCCGGCGCGTCCGACGCGCGTGATTCACATCGATCGCGAAGCGCTCCGTCAGTCGGAGCTGTTGCCGCCGCTGAGTCAGGAGCGTCAGCTCTCCGGTGAGTATCGACAGATCAAGCGTCCGTTGATCGCCAATGCCCTCGGCCGGGGCGTCGCGAAGATTCCGAACGGTCATCGCATCATGATCGCGAGCGCCATGCCCGGCGACGGCAAGACGTTCACCAGCATCAATCTGGCGTTGTCGTTTGCGATGGAAAAGGATTTGTCCGTGGTGCTGGTCGACGCCGACGTCGCCAAGGCGCATCTGAGCCGCACTTTCGGCGTGCACAACGAGCTGGGTCTGATGGATCTGTTGCGCGATGAGCAGCTGGATGTGGAATCGCTGATCCTGCCGACCGATGTGCCGGGCCTGAGCATCCTGCCGGCCGGCAAGGCGATCGACACGGCCAACGAGCTGCTCGCGAGCTCACGCATGGAACAGATCGCCAATCAGATCACCGTGCGCTATCCGAACCGCATCGTGCTGTTCGATTCGCCGCCGCTGCTGATCACGCAGGAGGCGATGGCGCTGTCCGCGGTCGTGGGTCAGATCGTGATGGTGGTACGCGCCGGCGTGACGCCGCAAAGCGCGGTGCTCGATGCCATTGAACTTCTGGGCGAAGGCAAGTCGGTGGGATTGGTGTTGAATCAAACCGATGAGCAGGTCCGTCCCGGCTATTACTACCAGTACTATGGCCACAAGGATAACGACCGTTCCGGCGACACCGCCGAGGGCGACGACGGCGCCTTGCGGCGTAGCGTCGCCGACGGCTGAGTCGATCTCAAAGAAACGTCATGGCCGCGACTCGGGTCATGGCCGATCGGGAAGGGCAAGGTACATGGGGCACACGCGGCGTAATTGGGTTGCAGCGCCGGCTGCGGCCGGTGTCATGGCGTTGATCGCAGGCGCGCCGGCACGAGCCGATATCAGCGCCTCCGCCGAAGCGGGCGTCGGCTACTCCGACAACATCACCCGCGTCGCCACCGACGAGACCAGCGAGACCATCGGCACGGTGGGGCTCGACCTGCTGTGGCAGGAGCGCACGCGTCGTCTGCGCGGCGATGCCGTCGTCGATCTTTCCTATTTCGAATACATGGACAACACCTACGACAGCGAGGTGGTCGGCACGGCCAATGGCACATTGGCGTTCGGCATCGTGCCCGAGACCCTGAACTGGGTGGTGCAGGATTCCTTCGGTCAGGCGCAGTCCGATCCGTTCGCCGCGAGCACGCCGGCGACGCGTGAAGACCTGAATTATTTCTCGACCGGTCCCGATCTCACGATGCGCTTCGGCTCGACCGGCTTCGGTCGGTTGTTCGGGCGCTGGTCGTCGACGAACTATCAGGACAGTCCGCTCGATGCCGAGCGCACCACCGCGGGCCTCGCGATCGGCCGTCGCCCCAATCCGCGCACCGAGCTGTCGTTGAATGCGGTGACCGAGAGCGTCGATTTCGCCGATGCATTCAATACCGACTACGATCGTGACAGCGTGTTCGTCGGCTGGGGTCTGGATGGCTCGCGCACCACCATCGACGCCAACGTGGGCTACACCTGGCTGCAGCGCGATGGCAGCGACAAGCAGGGCAGCGCGCTGATCAATATATTCGTGACGCGCGAACTGACGGCGGCGTCGACCTTGCGCCTGACGCTCGGCCAACAGTTGGGCGACGCGGGCGACTCGCTGCGTGCGCAGCTGACGGGCAACGTGGTCGGTGGCGGCGCGGGTCAAATCACCGCCACGTCCGATCCGTTCAAGAGCCAGCTGGTATCTTTGGAATGGACCTATCTGCGCGGCCGTACCAGCTTCCTGCTCGGTGGTTCGCACACCAAAGACAGCTACGAGTCCGCCACCCAATTCGACAGCAAGCGCAGCAGCTTCACGGCCGGGGTCTCACGACGCATGGCGAGCACCTTGACGCTCGATCTGCGAGCGACCCTGGACAATGAGAAGTTCGTGAATGCGGACCAGGAGAACGATGAGCTGCGCTTCGCCGCGACGCTGAACTGGCGTGCGTGGAGCCGATTGGGCATGCGCTTCATGCTCGAGCGCTACGACCGCAACACTCGCGACGGCAACAACGAGTTCACTGAAAACCGGGCCTTCGTCACGCTCGCTTATTACTGGGGCGCTCAGGACGCGTCCGCCGCAGGTGGCGGTTTCCGATGAGTCAGAGGCACGACACCACGATGACCGCGAATGCCATGACCGTGGATGTGGAAGATTACTTCCATGTCTCCGCGCTGGCGGAAGTCATCCGGCGCGATCAATGGGACGCGATGGAATATCGCGCCGAGCAGAGCACCCATCGTTTGCTGGAACTATTCGGCAGGAACGGCGTGCGCGCGACGTTCTTCGTGCTCGGCTGGGTCGCGAAGCGCTCCCCGGAACTGATCAAGCGCATTCACGCGGCAGGTCACGAGGTCGCCTGTCACGGTCTGACGCACGAACTGGTGTATCGGCAGACGCCGGAAGTGTTTCGTCAGGAGACGCGCGAGTCCAAAGCGATGCTGGAGGATCTGATCGGCGCGCCGGTGCTCGGCTATCGCGCGGCGAGTTATTCGATCACCGCACGTTCGTTGTGGGCCATCGACATCCTTTGTGAGTTGGGCTTCCGTTACGACTCCAGTATTTTTCCGATCGCGCACGATCGTTATGGAATTCCGGGCGCCTCGACGCGCCCCGGACTGATGCATGCAAAGAATGGTCAGAGCATCGTCGAGTTTCCGTTGTCGACGGCCGAGTTGTTCGGCCGGCGCGTGCCGGTCGCGGGCGGCGGCTATTTCCGCTTGCTGCCGTACTGGTTCACGCGCTGGGGCCTGCGTTCCATTAACGAACGACAGCAGCAGCCGTTCATCTTCTACCTGCATCCGTGGGAGATCGACGCGGAGCAGCCGCGCTTCAACGCGAGCTGGCTATCCAGATTCCGCCATTACACGAACCTGGATGTGTGTGAGGCGCGGCTGGCGAAGCTGATCGGTGAATTCAGGTTCACCACCGTCAAGGAAGTGCTGCGTTCTCAGCTCGAGGCCGCCCAGGTCGGTCGACTCGCCGCAGCGTCCGTGTGACGTGGTGAACAGCCACGCCCGCGGGCATGGCGTATCGTGTCGGGGTGTGGCGACAAAATCTCTCAGCAACGCCACCTCGGGTGCATGTCGATGCGTTCTGTTCCTGCAGGGACCGCAATGGCTTCATTGTCGGTAAGCGCGGCGGCTTTGACGGGTGGCGTGGATGCCCCGGCCGTCGTGCGGCCGTTGGCGACGGATGTCTCCAGCAATGCCCCCATCGCCGTCGAGCTGATCGAGCGACGCGAGCAAATCCCGCTGACCGCCCAGGAATGGAACGACCTGGTCTCCCATAACGAGACCAATTCGATCTTCCAGACCTACGAATGGTTCGACGCCTGGTGGCAGACCTTCGGCTCGGCCCACGAATTGTTCTTCCTGCTGCTGCGGCGGGAAGGCCGCGTCATCGGCTTCGGCGCCATGATGATCCACCGTCTCGCCTGGCACGGCCGGCGGCTGGAGTTCGTCGGTACCGGCAATGCCGACTACCAGGACTTCGTGCTCCCTTACGACAAGCCGGCAGCCATCGTCAGCATATGTAAATTTCTGCGTGCGCATGCCTCGCGCTGGCGCAGTTGCTGGCTGAGCAATGTGCCGAGCCAGTCGAGCACGCTCGATGAGCTGCACAAGGCGGGCGAGGGGCGCGGTCTGTATTTCGTCCAGGAAGCGCAACTGCGCTGCCCGGCGTTGCGGCTGGAAGCCGATCGTCCCGGTGCCGAGAAGCTGCTCAAGAAATACAGCCTCAAGCGGCCGCTCAACTGGTTTTCCTCGCGCGGCGAAGTGCGCTTTCGCAACGTGTCGGCGCTGAGCGAGATTCAGGCGCTGCTGCCGGCGTTCTTCGATCAGCATGCGCGTCGCTGGCACGCCGCCGGACGGCCGAGCCTGTTCGATGCGGGCAGCCAGCGCACGTTCTATCTGGCCCTCGCAGCAGCGCTGCATTCGGCGGGCTGGCTGCTGTTCTCGGTGGTCGAGTTCAACGGCCAGCCGATCGCGTTTCATTTCGGCTTCGATTATTTCGGCAGCATCATCTGGTACAAGCCGTCCTTCGAAGTGCAGTACGCCGAACATTCACCGGGGTTGCTGCTGACCCGCAAGATCATCGAGGACGGCCTGCAGCGCTCGCGAGTCGAGCTCGACTTCACCATCGGCGAGGAGGCCTTCAAGGATCGCTTCGCCAACGTGTCTCGCAGCAACGTGACGGTGAGCATCTATCACAGCCTGCCGAACGCGCTGCGCGCCACTGGCTGGCGCTGGGTGCGGCGGAATCTGGGTCGCCTGCGTCGCAAGTTGAATCGCCCGCGGCCCTCGCCATATGCGAACAAGGAAGCGGCGGCTGAAACATCGAAGACGACGGATCCGTCCTCATGAGTGCACCGCTGGTCAGTGTCGTCATTCCGACGTACAACCGTGCCGCTTTGGTTTGCGAAGCGATCGACACGGTATTGGCGCAGACGTATCAAAACACCGAGATCATCGTCATCGACGATGGTTCGACCGACGACACCACCGCCGCCGTGCAGAAGTACGGCGATCGCATCCGCTACACGCGCCGCCCCAACGCAGGTGTGAATGCCGCGCGCAATCTCGGCATCAAACAAGCGAGAGGCGAGTATCTCGCGCTGCTCGACAGCGACGATCTGTGGGCGCCCTACAAGCTCGAATTGCAGGTCGCGCTGCTGCGCTATTTCAACGACGTGGGCTTCACGTTCTCGAATTTCCTGATCTTCAAAGGCCCGACGCCGGAGTCGGATGTCCTGCCGATCACGGATGGTCTGAGCACCTGGCTCGATCACGTGCCGGGTCGCATCGAACCCTATCGCTGGGAGCGCTCGTTCGCGTCCATCAAAGGAATGCCGCAGTTGCAGGTGCCGAGCGAGGAATTCATGGTCTGCGGTGGCGATATCTATGCCTCGTCGCTGGTCTGTCCGTACGTCCTGCCGAGTGCCTCGTTGATTCGCAAATCGGCGCTGGGCCAGCTGCGCCTGCCCGAAATCATCGCAACCTGCGGCGATTGGGAATTCTTCGCGCGCTTCTCGAAGCAGAGCGGCTGCGTGTACACGAACCTCTCCACCACCTACAACCGCAGTCACGAGGACGCCGTGCGTTTGACTCGGGGCGACCCGGGCGTGCGACTGGGCCGACGGATCGCGATGATCGATCGGGTGTGGCGCGCCGATAGGGAGTTCTATTCGAAGCTCGGCGACAAGGTCGATGAAGTGCAGCGCGGGTTGTTGTTACAGGCGGCGAGGCGGGATTTGTTGTCGGCCCGTCGCGGCCAGGCGCGTGCCTATCTCAAACGTGCCGCCTCGATCGATACCGAGCGCAAATCCATCCAGGAGTCGGTGCTGCGATTGTTGGCCAGCATTCCTGGCAGTGGCTGGGGGCTGCGGGGCATGCGCGCGACGTTGAATGGCGCGCGTGAGCTGGCGGCTCGCGTTTCTCAGCAATGAGCCGGGGCGCAGCGGCGAGTTACACCGTCGAGACGCTGCGCCGGATCGACTCCCCCGATGAGCTCGCGACGCGCTGGCGTCAGCTGCCGCAGATCGCGCAGGAATTCACTCAATCCGTCGATTGGACGCTGGTCGCCGCCGAACGTTTGTACGGCGCCGATGCGTTGCGCGTGGTCCAGGCACGAAGCGGCGATGACATCGTCGCGCTGGCGCCGCTGGGGGTCACGAACGGGGGCGGTGTCGAGCGGCTGGAAATTCTCGGCGCGACCACCTTGTTCGAGCCCTGTGGCTTCGGCTATCGCGACGACGACGCGCTGGCGGCGCTGTGTCGATCCGTCATCGGCCTGGGCCGACCGCTGGTCCTGCAGCGGATCGAAGCCGACGGGGCGCTGCTGAAAACATTCAAGCGCGCCGCGCGCGGCCGGGGCCAGTTGCTCGAGTTCAAAGCCTCCGGCTCGCCGTTCGTGCCCATCACTTCCAACTGGGAGGAGTATTTACAGAGCCTGTCGTCGCGCCGGCGCCAGGACTATCGCCGGGCGCGTCGCAATCTCGAGAAGGCAGGCTCGGTCAATGTCCAGATTCTCAAACCCGGGCCGGATACCGTCGAGTCCACGATGGCCGAGGCCATGAGGGTCGAGGCGGCGAGCTGGAAGGGCCGGGGTGGCAGCGCCCTGCTGACCAATTCCCGGCTGAGCGGATTTTTCCTGCAGCTCGCCCAACGGCTGGCGCGACAGGGGCAGTTGCGAGTGTGCTTCCTGCGACTGGAGGGCGTGCCCATCGCCATGCAGATTGGCGTCGTGCATGCCGGGCGCTGGTGGGTGCTCAAGATCGGCTATGACGAGCGCTGGGCCGAGCATTCACCCGGCATCCAGCTGATGTGGGACGCGCTGCATGCGGCCTTCGAGGAGCGCTTGAGCTCGTTCGAGATGCTGGGCAGCGCCGAGCCGTGGCTGTCGATCTGGACCCGGCAGGAGCGGGCCTATCGCACCTTGGCATTCTATCCGTACAACGGCCGAGGGATGGTTGCCTTGGGCGCTGACATAATGAGAGCCTTCGCGCAGCGTTTGCGGGCAAGGAACCAGGCCAGACAGGCAGCGGCGGGACGCGAATAGCGCGAGTGTCGCCGGGCCTGACAGTTCACGGCCTGTGCTCGTGACCCCGGTCACGCCGCAAAAAGCGAAATCCCGGACAATTGCCGCTCGCGCCGGACGAGCTTTTCAGTCGACTCAACAGCATGTGTGGCATAGCAGGCACCCTATATTTCGACGCGCAGCGGGCGCCTGAGCAGAGCCGTCTGGAGCGGATGGTCAAGGCCATTGCGCACCGGGGCCCGGATGGCGACGGCTATCACGTCGAGCCCGGCGTCGGCCTGGGCCACGCGCGTCTCAGCATCATCGATCTGGGCGGCGGCGCGCAGCCCATCCACAACGGCAAGCGCACCGTGTGGATCACCTACAACGGCGAGATCTTCAATTACATCGAGCTGCGCCAGGACCTCGAGGCGCGCGGTCACCAGTTCTATACCCACTCCGACACCGAAGTGATCGTGCACATGTACGAGGAGTTCGGTGACCGGTTCGTCGATCAGTTGAACGGTCAGTTCGCGTTCGCGATCTGGGATCGGCCCAAGCGTCGCCTGGTGCTGGCGCGCGATCGCGCTGGAATATTGCCTCTGTATTACGCACAAACTCGCGACGAGCTGGTGTTCGCCTCCGAGGTGAAGTCCATTCTCGCCAGCGGCGCCGTCAAGGCCGAGCTCGATCCGAACGGACTCGATGAGCTGATGACGTTCTGGGCGCCGCTCGCCCCGCGCACCATGTTCAAGGGCGTGAATCAGCTCGCGCCGGGTGAAATGCTCATCGTCGAGAACGGCAGCGTGAAGCGCCGTCAGTATTGGGAGTGGAGCTTTCCGGAAGCCGGCGCGCATCGTCATGGGGCGCAGGCCGATCTGGAGCAGGAGCTGCGTGAGGTGCTGTCCGATGCCACGCGTCTGCGCCTGCGTGCGGACGTGCCGGTCGGTGCCTATCTGTCCGGCGGTCTGGACTCCTCGACGCTGGTCGCGTTATTACAGGAGCGCGTGCCGCAGACCCTGCGCACGTTCTCCATCGGCTTCGACGATGCCGGTCTCGATGAATCCGTGCACCAACGTACAGTCGTCGATTACCTGCGAACCTCTCACAATCACATCCAGTGCTCGACCGCGGATATCGCCAACGCGTTCCCGCGAACCATCCATCACAGCGAAATGCCCGTCCTGCGCACTGCGCCGGCGCCCATGCAGATGCTGTCGGGGCTGGTGCGCCGGTCGAACGTGAAAGTGGTGTTGACGGGCGAAGGCGCCGATGAAGTGCTGGGGGGCTATGACATCTTCAAAGAGGCCAAGGTGCGCCATTTCTGGGCACAGCAGCCCGAGTCCAGCTGGCGCCCGGCGTTGCTCAAGCGCCTGTATCCGTACTTGAACCTGACCTCGGCGCAGAGTGCGGCGTATCTCAAGGAATTCTTCGGGGTCGGCCTGCAGAATCCGGCCGATCCGTGCTTTTCGCATCTGCCGCGCTGGGCGACCACCGCGCAATGCAAGCTGTTCTGGTCGGATGATTTCCGCGGCCGGGTCGACGGCTCGGCGGTGGAGCGCTTCCGCGACTCGTTGCCGGGGCAAGTGCGCGGCTGGCACCGGTTCAACCGGGGTGAGTATCTGGAAGCGAAGACGCTGCTGCCGAGCTATCTGCTCTCCGCGCAGGGCGATCGCATGCTGATGGCGAGCTCGGTGGAGGGGCGCTTCCCGTTCCTCGATCATCGCCTGATCGAATTCGCGAACCGTCTGCACCCGCGTTACAAGATGCGCGTGCTGAAGGAGAAGCACCTGCTCAAGCAGGCGATGCGCGACCGCTTGCCGGCCGCCATCCTGCAGCGACACAAGCAACCGTATCGTGCCCCGGACGCCGCGGCGTTCGTGGGCGATCGGACGCCCGAATATGTGACAGAATTGATGAGCCCACAGGCCCTGGCGCGTACTGGCTACTTCGACCCCGACAAGGTCACGCGCCTCGTCGCGAAACTGCAACGGGCCAAAGTCCCGGCGGCTCGCGACAACATGGCCTTCGTCGGCATCCTGTCCACTCAGTTGTGGCACGCGCAGTTCGTCGCGGGCCAAAAATTTTAAGTTCGTAAATCGAGGAATGACTCATGACCGATGCGCTGCGCGAACAGATCCGCGGTTTCATCCTGGAAAATTATTTGTTCACCGATGACAAGTCGGCGCTCGGCCTCGACGACTCGCTGCTCGAGCGCGGCATCGTCGACTCCACCGGCATGCTGGAAATCATCTTCTTCATCGAAGAGCAGCTGGGCGTGAAGGTGAAGGATGAGGAGATGGTGCCGGACAACCTGGACGGCGTGAACAAGATCGCCGCCTTCGTTGCCAAGCGCCAGGCTGCCTGATCGAGCCACGCATGAGCGCCTCCCTGGTACACGACTTCGACTGGATCGCCCGGCAGATGCCGGACGCACCGGCGTTGTCGTGGCACGGCGGGGTGTGGACGTATGCGCAGCTGCGTCGTGCGGTCGGTTGCATGCAGGGCAGGCTGCGCGAGCTCGAGCCGGGCGCGCGCGTGGCCTTGCTGGTGCGTAACTCGCCGCACTACGTGGCGAGTTACTTCGGTGTCATCGCCGCTGGCTGCGTTGCCGTGCCGTTGAACGTGCAGGAGCGCGCCAGCGTGTTGTCGCGACAGATCGAGCATGCCGGCTGTGGCGCGGTCATCGCCGATCCGCAACATCAGGAGTGGAGCACGCTGAGTGCGGCGATCGGTGCGAACGTGCCGCTGGTGGTGACGCTCGATCTGCAGCCGGGTCCCGCCGGATGCGATGCGCTCTGTGCGGCGCTGACGGGCGAGGGCGCGGTTGAGTCTGAGTTGAATCTGCCCGAGGGGCAGATCGAAGCGCCGGCGATGATGATCTATACCTCGGGCACCACGTCGCGCCCGAAGGGTGTGTTGTTGAGCAACGGCAATCTGGTGGCCAATGCTCGCGCCATCGCCGCCTATCTGCAGATCACGCCGAACGACAAAGTGCTGTGCGGTCTGCCGTTTCATTTTTCCTACGGCAGCTCGGTGCTCAACAGCAACCTGATCTCGGGCGCGCAGCTGCTGCTGGAAGACAACTTTGCATTCCCTCAGCAGACGCTGAAGAAGATGCAGGAGGAGGGCGTGACCGGCTTCCCCGGCGTGCCATCGACGTTCGCATTGTTGCTGGGACGCTGTCAGTTGAGCGATTTCGATCTGGGCAAACTGCGTTATCTCACGCAGGCCGGCGGCTCGATGCCGCGGGCGCAGATTGAGAAGCTGCGGCAACAGTTGCCGCACACTCAGGTGTTCATCATGTACGGCCAGACCGAGGCGACCGCTCGTCTGAGCTATCTCGCCCCGGAACATCTCGAAGCCAAGCTCGGTTCGGTTGGCATGCCGCTGCCCGGGGTCGAGATCGAAGTGCGCAGCGACGGCCAGGTCGTGCCGACGGGTGAGATCGGTGAGATCTGCGCGCGCGGCCCGAACATCATGTTGGGTTACTGGCGCGAGCCGGAGCTCACCTCGCAGGTGTTGCGTGACGGCTGGTTGCACACCGGCGATCTCGGTCACCTCGACAGCGAAGGGTTTCTGTATATCGACGGCCGCGCTGTCGAGATGATCAAGGTCGGCGCGTTCCGAGTGAGCCCGCAGGAAGTCGAGGAAGTGCTCGCGACGTTCCCCGGCGTCCAGGAAGTGGCGGTCACCGGGATCGCCGATGAAGTGCTGGGCCAGTCCATCAAAGCCGTGATCGTGCTGCGCGAAGGCGCGCCGGCGGATTTGCGTGGCATCAAGGCGCATTGTCGCCAGCAGCTGGCCAGCTACAAAGTGCCTAAAATCGTCGAGTTCGCCGCGGTGCTGCCGCGCACGGCCTCGGGCAAGGTTCAACGTTTCAAACTGGCTTAAAAACAGGTTCAAGAGGATTGTTCATGGCCGCACGCAAACTCGACCCGAAAGTCCTGGAGATGGACAACGATCGCGTCATCGAGCACATCGTTACGCGCTTGCGCTCCATTCTATCCAAGGACGTGGGCCGTCGCGGCTTCGTCTGCGCCATGTCCGGCGGCATCGACAGCTCCGTGAGCTCGGCGCTGTGCGTGAAGGCGCTGGGCAAGGACAAGGTCTATGGCCTGATGCTGCCTGAGAAAGACTCCTCGGGCTTCAGCACCTCGCGCGGCCGTCAGCTCGCCGAGCACCTGGGCATCAAGTACGAAGTGTTCGACATCGCGCCGGCGCTCGAAGGCATCGGCTGTTACAAGTGGCGCGACGATGCGATCCGCAAAGTGTTTCCTGAGTACGGCGAAGGCTGGAAGAACAAGATCGTCATCAGCGGCGGTCTGGAAGGCCAGATCAATCATTTCCAGCTGGTGGTGCAGACCCCGAGCGGCGAGATGAAGCAGGAGCGCCTGGGCCTGAAGGAGTATCTGCAGATCGTCGCGGCGACCAATCACAAGCAGCGCATCCGCAAGACGGTCGAGTATTTCCATGCCGACCGCCTGAACTACGCCGTCATCGGCACGCCGAACCGCCTGGAGTACGACCAGGGCTTCTTCGTGAAGAACGGCGACGGCAGCGCCGACGTGAAGCCGATCGCGCATCTCTACAAGTCGCAGGTGTACGCGCTGGCGCGTCACATGCAGCTGCCGAAGGAGATCTGCGACGCGATTCCGACGACGGACACTTACAGCCTGTCGCAGGGCCAGGACGAGTTCTACTTCGCGTTGCCGTACGCGCAGATGGATCTGGCGCTGTACGCGCTCAACAATGGTCATAGCGCCGAAGAGCTGGCGCCGGTCATCGGTGTCACGGTTCAGCAGGCGCAGAACGTGTTCCGCGACATCGAGGCGAAGCGTCGCGCGACTCGCTACATGCACCTGAAGCCGGTGCTGGTCGAGCCCGTCACGGAACTGAATCTCTGAGCTGATTTTCAATCGGGCGCACGGGCCGCGCCGCTTGTTTGCTGATGCGAGACGATCTGCGTGGAAGCGTTGTTCTGGATCTGTGCGTTGCTGGTGGCGTATCCGTACGCCATCTATCCCCTCGTGCTGGTTGCTTGCAACCGGCTCGGCGGGCGACGCGCGCACGTCGCCGACGTGCGTCACGAGCCGACCGTTACCATCATCATGCCGGTGCACAACGAAGCCCGGCGCATCGGCGCGAAGGTCGAGAATCTGCTGTCGCTGGACTATCCGCGCGACAAGATGCAGATCCTGGTGATTGGCGATGGCTGCACCGACGACAGCCTGGAGCGAGCGATGGCGGCGGGGCAGGGCCTCGTCACCGTCGTGCCGCTGGAGGGGCGCGGCGGTAAAGCCTCGGGCCTGAACGCGGGCCTGGAGCGCGCCACCGGCGAGATCGTCGTGTTCACCGACGCGGGCATCCTGCTCGATCGTCCTTCGCTGCGAAATCTGGTCGGGCATTTCACCGATCCTGAGATCGGCTGCGTCTCCGGTGAGGATTACATCGAGGGCTCGGAGACCGAAGGCCTGTACGGCAAGCTGGAGTTGTTGTTGCGCCGGGAAGAGGCACGACTGCATTCCATCGCCGGTGCGAGCGGATGTTTCTACGGTCAGCGGCGCGAGCTGTGCGAGCCGTTCCGCTCGGGCATGGCCCCGGACTTTCTGTCCGTGCTCAACACCGTCCGTCAGGGCAAGCGTGCACTCGCCGAGCCGCTGGCTCGCGGCTCGATGACCGCCACGTCCAGTCAGCGCGCCGAATTCACTCGCAAGGTACGAACGTTCCTGCGAGGCATCACCGCGTTGTTCGGCAACGTGGGCCTGTTGAATCCGTTCCGCCATCCGGCGTTCTCATTCATTCTCTGGTCGCACAAGCTGATGCGCTGGCTCGCGCCACTGCCGATGGTGGGGTGCCTGGTCGCGGCCTATCTCTTGCGCGGACAGCCGTTGTATCTGGGATTGTTCGTCGTGCAGATCGTGTTGTACGTGGCCGCGGTCGCCGGCATGGTCTGGCCCGCGCTCGCCGCGCGTCTCACCCTGGTGCGCCTGAGCGCCTTCTTCGTTCTCGTGAACGCGGCCGCGCTCAAGGCCTTGGCCTTGTGGCTGGTCGGCAATCGCGTCGAAGTGTGGCAGCCGACGCAGCGGCCGAAATAGCATGAGCACGCAGCCGAAGTTCCAGACCGATCGCGACCAGGACGCTGCTCGCAACGTCGGCCAGCCGCCGATCCGCGTCCTGCACTTACGCGATTCGCCCTGGGTCGACGGGCCGGGCCGCACGATTCTCGAAACCGGCTCGCACCTCGATCCGGCGCGCGTGGAATTTCACATCGGCGTGCTGGTGGCGAAGCGCGAAGGCGAGCATCCGCTGGTGGACGCGGCGAGGCAGCGCGGTATCAGCGTGACGGCACTGGCCGATCATGGCCGGCTCGGCAACGAGCTGATCGATCCCATTCTGCAGATCATCGATGACCGGCAGATCGACCTGTTGCACACCAGCGAGTTTCGCTCCAGTCTGATCGCTCAGATCATCAAACGCCGCCGGCCGAAGCTGCGCCTGGTCGCGACCGCGCATGGCTGGATCGCGAATACCTGGCGTCGGCGCGTCGTGCGTCTGCTCGACAAGATGATGTTCCGGCGCTTCGATCACGTGATCATCGTGTCGGAGGCGACTCGCTCGCTGGTGCCGCGCTGGTGGTTGCCGGAATCGCAGGCGACGGTGTTGCGTAACGCCCTGGTGCTCAAGTCGTACGGCAGCGAGACCGTCAACAAGCCGCGTCGTCCGATCGATCCAACTGGCGAAGTCACGATGGTGAACGTCGGTCGCCTGTCGCCGGAGAAGGGACAGGAGATGCTGCTCAACGCGATGCACGCGCTGACGCCGCGATGGCCGAAACTGCGGCTGAAGTTCGCGGGCATCGGGCCGCTCGAGGAACAGCTGCGCTCGGTGGCGAGGAACTTGGGGCTGGAGGAGCGCGTCGAATTCGTCGGCTACGTGAAGGACATGCCCCGTCTGTATGCTGACATCGATCTGGTCGTGCAGAGCTCGTTCACCGAAGGGTTGCCCAACGTGATCCTCGAGGCGGCGTATCTGCGCGTGCCGATCGTCGCAACGGCGGTGGGCGGGACCGCGGAAGTCATTGCTCACCAGGAATCCGGCTGGCTGATCCAGCCCACGCTGCAGCAACTCACCGACGGAATCGCGCAATTCCTGGAGCGACCGCAGGACTTCGTGCGGATGGCGGAGCGCGCGCACCAGGGTATCCTGCGCAACTACTCGTTCGACGTTCGCACCGAGAAACTGACTCGAATCTACCAGACGCTCGTCGGCAGACCTTCGTGAGAACCAGAGCCAAGGAGATGAGCCCCGAGGAGGCCGAGAAGAGTACTCGGTATCTCTACTGGTGGCTGCTGCTCGCCCTGTTCTTCGAGTACGGCCGTCCGGCCGCTTACTTCAAGCCGCTGGCGCTCGTGCCGCTGAACAGCGCCATCCCGCTGCTGCTGTTCGTGATCACGTGTTTCGCGAAAGGCCTGCGACCGTGGAACCGGATCTTTGCCGACGGGCTCGCCAAGTGGCCGTTCATCTTTCTGGGTGCGGTGCTGGCATCGATGCTCTGGGCGACGGTGGGAGGGTACTCCTTCATCGTGTTCCAGAAGATGCTCGGCTATCTGTTCATCTACATCATGATCGTACGCATCTGTACGAGTCGCGAGCGGGTGAATGGCGTGGCGTTGACGCTGATCGTCTCGCATCTGTTCCTGCTGGTCATGAACCCCGAGGTCGTGCTCTCGCCGACCACGCGGCACTACGTCATTGGCGCGACGTTCCTGGGCGACGGCAACGACTATTCGATGTCGATGTGCATCCTGCTCGGCTTCCAGCTCAACATCGCGCTCAATCAGACCTCCAGATTCAAGAAGATCTTCAGCTGGAGTCTGCTGGGCCTGCTGGTGCTGACCATCATCGGTACCCAGTCGCGAGGCGCGACGCTCGGCATGATGGGCGTGTTCGGTTACATGTGGTGGCGCAGCCCGCGCAAGGCCGTGGGTGTCGTCGCGATCATCGTCGCCGTGCTCGGCGTGCTGTTGTATGCACCGGCCGTGTACTTCGAGCGCATGGGCACGCTCTCCGCGCCTCAAGAGGACAGCTCCGCCGAGGGTCGTATCCATGCGTGGCGCGCCGGCACCAAGATGGCGTTACACAATCCGCTCGGTGTGGGCGCCGGCAACTTCCCCAACAACTTCCCGAAGTATCGCGGCCCCGATGCGCCGGTGCGCTGGATGACGGCGCATTCCATGTACTTCCTGATCCTGGGTGAGCTGGGCATCCTGGGCTTGCTGATGTTGTTCAAGCTCGTGTTCGGCAACTTCAGGAGCAACGCACGGTTGCGCAAGCGGCTCGAAGAGGAGCAGGTGCGACTCAAGGAGCCGACCCGATTCGCCGCCGATATTCGCGCGCTCAACGCCTACAACGGCAGCGTCATCGGTCTCGCCATTGCCGGTGGGTTCCTGTCGGTGACGTATTACCCGCATATCTTTGTGATGGTCGGCGTATGCGTGGCCCTGCGTCGCGTGATGGCGGAGGAGGCGGGATTGGTCGACGCACCCGCCACCGCGAAGAAACGTTCGGGGATGCGACGCCTGCGTCCGGGCGCCGAGCAGATTCCCGCGACCTGAAGATCAGTCCCGATTGAGCAACCAGCGTCGCGCGGCGAGCAGCGCGGGACGCGGATCGCCGGCACGCTCGAGCTCGTAACGGGTGCGCGGTTGCCACAGCTTCAGAAAGCTCAGCAGCGTGCGCCAGCGGCCTGGATGGACCTCGGGCAGGTTGAGCTGCGAGCGACTGCGCAACAACAGCGCGACCATCGCGTCCACATCGCCCCAGAACCAGCGCGAGCGCACGCCGACGCGGTAGCTGTCGATGGGCTTTGCCTGTTCCAATGCGATATCCACCGCGAGGCGCGGGAAATTCACGCCGGCATCGATCGCGAGCTGCAACGACCCCCAGAAGCGGCCGTTGATTTCCATCAGCTTCAAAGCGCCGGTGCGCGAGTCCTGCTTGAACTCCACCATGGCGACGCCGAGCCAGCCGATGCTTCGAAGCAGATGAATGGCATGTTCCTTCGCGACCGGATCGACCGGCGCGCTCTCACACAGCACGCTCACACCGCCCGACGGCGGCTTCTCTCGCAGGCGCCGATGCGCGAAGGTCGCGAGCACTTGCGAATCCTGGCCGCAACAGACGAACACACCGACGCCGGGGCCTTGAATGCGCTCCTGGATCAGCACCGGGAAAATGGCGGGATCCAGTTTGGTGAGCCGCGCGCGCAGATCTTCGGCGGTGTGCGAGTAGCCGGTGCCGCCCGAAATCCAGCGCTCGCCATTCCAGGCACGGGAGCGCGCAGGTTTGAACACGGCCGGATATTCCACGCGCTGTAACACCAGATCGATCTCATCGGGCGCGTCGACCACCAGTGTCTTCGGAATCGGCACGCCGATCTCGGAGGCGAGCTGCAGCACTTTCGACTTATCCGCGGCGGTCGCGACGATGTCGGCGTCCGGAAAGGGAATGCGAACCTTCGGCGGCAGCAGATCCCGCGCACGGGTCAGCAGGATCGTCGTGATCTCCGTCATCGGCAACAGCACGTCGATCTGCCGGCGCTCGGCGATCGCTGCGACGTTTCTGACGAACTGATCCGGCGCGCGATACGGGCTGCTGTAGGCATCGAAGCCGGCCGAATGTTTCGACACCGAGGCGAGCGATGGATGCGCCTCCGATGCCGTGAACACGGTGTGCCCGAGCTCGCCCAGGGCGCGAGTGGCTGCGAGCGCGGAGCGATTGTCTCCGTCCGTAACGAGTATTCGAGCCACTAGAAAATTCCGGCGAGGCGCGCCAGGAACGCGCCCGGCGTGGCCGTGCCACGCTCGTGGATGTTGATTCTTTTCAAGGTAAAGGCGTTGGCCGCGGGCGCCACGTGACCACGGATCGTGGTGTAGCCGGTGCGATAGCCGCTGTCGCGCACGGCGGCAGCGATGGCGGGATCGTGATCGCCGTTCGGATAAGCCATGTCGTGGGTATCGACGCCGATGCGCTCCTGGATGACCCGGCGCGAGCGCTGCAATTCCTCGCGCACGGCATCCGCTGCCAGCTTGGTCAGCGGCGTGTGCGAGCAGCAATGTGAGGCGATGGTGACCACGCCGCTTTCGCTGAGTTGTTTGACCTGCGCCCAGGATAGAAACCGGTCCGGGTGATTCTGCGGCAGCTCGACCTGCCATTGTTGTAACAGACCGTGCACGCGGGCGAGCAGTGCATCGAGCTGCGCCTGCGGTTGGGACTTCAACGAGTCGATCATGCTCCGGGTGGCGGTGCGGGCATCGGCCGGCGGCAGCTTCAGAACGTGGGCAATCCCCAGCTCGGTGAACAGCGGGGCGCTGCGCTCCGGGACGCTCGCCGCGGCGGCGAGATAGCGCGCCAGCGTCTCCTGCCAGAAACAACGCTCGGTGCCGACATAATCGGTCGCGACGAACAGCACGGCGGGCACGTTACATTCCTTGAGGATCGGCAGCGCGTGCTCGAGGTTGTCCAGCCAGCCGTCGTCGAACGTCACGATACAGGCCCGCGCCGGCCATTGGCCGCTTGCGAGCGCAGCCGAGAACTGTTCGGCGGTGAGCGGATTGAAAGATTTCCGTAAGGTCTGCATGTGGCGACGAAAGGTCGCCGGAGTGACCACGATGGCGTCGGTCGAGAAGGAGCGGGCCAGCTCCTGTTCGGGCAGGACGCGGTGGTAGGTGAGCGCCACGGCACGGCCCCGCAGCTTGCGCCCGAGATACAGGCTCAGCAGTCCGGTGTGGTACGCGCCGGCGACCAGCGCGCTCTTCAGAAGTCGCTTCGCAATCACAGATCGAGCATCTCGGGGAAACGCGCTGTCGGCGCCGTTGACGGAATTCTGCGGTTATTTATCGCCCGGCGCATTGTACCTGCGGTGGGTCACAAACCCGCGAACCTGTCCGCGTATTTAGTTGCACTGCCATACGTGTTTAGCGCATTCTGGCCGCACGGAACACACCGAGCGACCGGCCAAGCGGGGCTGGATAACGCTCAAAGGATGCGGTCTTGAAGCTGCTGGCGATTGCTGAGCATTTCCCCAGTCCCTACAAAGCCTATCACTACGTCCAGTTCGAGCGCTTCCTTCAGGATGGCCACGAACTGACGGTGTATGCCTTCGGGCTGCACGATGGCGGTATGGGCAATGGCGGCCAGGAAGGCGCGTTCGTGCGTCAGACGCGGTATTTGCCGCCGACGGCGCGGGAGCTGCCGAGCTTCTTCGGGCAGGCCCTGCGTGACTTCGTTCGCCGGCCCGGGCGGGCCCTCCAACGCTCGTTGCGTGCCTTCGCGCATCCCGCGTCTTTGAAGCATCGCTGCCTGAACATGGCTCGCGCGCTGCTGCTGCCCGCCGACAGCCCCGACATGGTGCTGGTTCACAATCTGCGAGCCGCCGCCAACCTGCAGTTCCTGCGGGCGATCTATCCCGAGGCGGTCATCGCCATGTACTACCACGGTGGCGAAGTGCCCGGCGTGCCGACGCCGTCAGTGGCGACGGTGAAGGCGACGTTCGACAGCTTCGATGTGGTGTTCACCAACACCGAAAGCTCCCGCAAGCACGCCATCGGTCGCGGTCAGGCGGCGGAGCGGATCGTGATTTCGCCGGTCGGTTTCGATCTGCGCGGCTTCCCCGACCCGCAGCCGCGTGCCTATCGGCGCGACGGCAAGCTGAATATTTTCATGGTCGGCCGGCTGAGCGAGGAGAAGGGCTTCATGCTCGGCCTGCAGGCGTTGAAGGTGCTGATCCAGGAAGGGCACGACATCAAGGTGCGCCTCGCCGGTGACGGGCCGTTGCGCAAACAGCTCGCGAGTTTCATCGCCGACAACGGCCTGGACCGGCACATCGAAATGCTCGGCCGGGTCGAGCAGGACCAGTTGTATCGCTGCTATACCGAGGCGGATGTATTCCTGTTGCCGAGCATCCCGGCAGGCACCTGGGAAGAGAACCAGGCCTGCGTCGTACAGGAAGCGATGCTGTTCAGAGCCGTGGCTGCCGTGAGCCGCACCGGTGGTGTGGGCGAGTCTACGGCGCCGACCATGTTGCCGTTCAGCTTCGAGCCGGGCGACGTGGAAGGCATGGTCGCCGGTCTGCGAAAGTTAGTGGGCTTGTCCGAAGAGCAGCTGCGTGCGTTGGGTGCGGAGGGGCGCGCGTTCGCGCAATCCCGCTACGACATTCGCGTGCTCAATGCCGAGCTCCTGAGCACGGCGCTGACCTATGCCCGTGACGCGGTCGTCGACGACGACGATTCCGAAGAGGCGATCGAAGCGGCTTAATCGACCACGCCGCGCATCGACGCGGCTACGCGCGCCGGCAGGTCTGCGGGTGAGTAGGCGTGCGTCGGCAGGGTGACGATGGTGTTCGCGACCTGACGGGCACCGGGCATCTCCAGATCGATGGCCGGCAAGTGTCTGGCCACTTCCGGAACATCGTTCAGCGCGCTCGGATAGGACGCCGTGGCGCCGATCCCCGCCGCCTCCAGCCTCTCCAGCAGCGCCGCTCGTCGGCTCGCATCCGTCATGAGGAACGGATAGCGCGCGTAGGCGGGCTGTGAGTTCGCTGGCACGTCGATCAACCGCACCCCGGGGACTTGGCTCAATGCCGCCTGTAGCGCCAGGGCGTTGTCCTGCCGGCCTCGAGTCAACGTCGGCAGCCGTTTCAGCAAGGTCCCGGCAAAGCCAGCCAGCGTTCCGCTGTAACGCTCGACCGGATACGTCTCATCATACACGGTGCGGCCCAGGCCCAGCCCGGGCAACTTGCGTACGACGCCGTATAGCGTGGGATGGAGCAGTGTCGCATATGCGGCGAGCTTGACGATCGTGGCGGCGGTTCGCGTCGCCGAGGCGGGCGCAAGCGTCGCGTGCCTGCGATCCAGCGCGGCTGACAGCTCCGGATGACTCGCGACCAGCGCGCCGCCTTCCAGGCTCGTGATGTTCTTGCCCTTATCGAAGCTGTACAGGCCGACATCGCCGAAGCCGCCGACGGGACGACCCTCATGCGTGGCGCCGAGCGCCTGCGCGCTGTCATCCAGCATGAAAGCCCCGTGCTCACGCGCGATCGCTTCGATGCTCTGCAGATGATTGGGAATCCCATACAAGTTCGCGGTGACGATCGCCAGCACGCGCGACAAATCGAACTTGCGTAGCGCCTCGGGATCGAGGCTCAGCGACGCCGGATCCACGTCGCACAGGCGCGGCTTCAGCCCGGCCTTGATGACTGAGGCAGGCACCGAATAGCACGTGTAAGCGGGGACGATGACTTCGACTCGCTGCGGGTCCTTGCTCACATCGCGCATCGCCTGCAACGCGAGCACCATCGCCGCGCGACCCGTGGACACGAGCCAATAGCGACGATGTCCGGCATGTGCCGCGAGGCCTTCACCGAGTGGAATCGCGGCGGACGATCCCAAGCCGCGAGCCAGGCTCACGACGAAAGTGACTGGAGAGATCGGCGTACCCGCCGGTGCGACGAATGCCATGGGCGCGGCGCCTTACGGAATCGATCGAGCCAGCGGCGGCCCGATCAGACGCGTCGCCCACAGCGGCAGCTTCTGCCACATCTGGATGGCGAGCTTGTACTTGGGATTGTCGACGTTGAGCTGCGGCATCTCGCCGCCGCGCGGGCGATGGAAATACCAATACAGCTGGCTGGACGTCGCATTCCATTTTTTCTTGAAATCCTCGGCACCGGAATCGGCGGTCGAGCGACCCAGGTGATAGCGAGCGCAGCCGCGCACGCAGGCATCGCGCATCATTTCCCAATACAGCACGTAATTGGCCTGCAGCGGCCGCGACAGTTCGGTGCCGCCGGCCCACAGGCCTTCGACCATGCCGTTGAAGTAGCCGTTGAAGGCGACCGCCACCGGCGTCGTGCCCTGCGAACAGACGAAGATGCTGGTGTATCCGGGCAGCGCTTTCAGGATGGTTTCGAAGTAGGAGCGCGCGTAGAAGGGCGTGCCCAGCGAGCGCCACGATTGCTCCATCACCGAATAGAAAACATCCAGCAGCTCGACGCCGCCGGAGCGCACTTCGAGATTGTTCTTCTGCGCGCGCCGGATGTTGGTGCGATGTTTGGACGCGAACTTGTTCCACAACGTGTCCGGATCGGGCGCCAGCTCGATGTGCATGCTGATCTTGCGCGTCGAGACGGCCATGTCGGTCTGGATGGCGGAGGCACAGCGCAGCTCGAGGTAGTCGGCCTTCAGCTCGTTCGCTTTCTCGCGCGCGGCCTGGACCAGCGCGTCGGTCGCGCTCGCATCGACCGTCACCGGGCCGCCGTAGTTGACGAACGGCATGGAGCACAGCACCCGACCGAACAGGGGGCTGGCGACGAACGTCAACGGCAGCACGCCGCGGATCTCGCCGCCCGAGCGCGCGATGAGATTGAAGCCGGGGTTGCGCAGCGCCTGGCGGTTGATCCCGCTCCACTCGAACAGGTGATAGAAGGAGCCCTGCGGTTGCTGGCTCAGGAACGCATTCCACTCGGTGGCGTGCGCGGCGCTGGCGGTCTCGACGGAGAGCGGCGCGCTGGCACCGGCGAGTGCGGCTTGGGGAACCACGGCAACAGTCATCAGCGCTTTCTCGAGTCCTGCAGTGTTTGTAAAAATTCTAGAAACGCGGCGGCGGCAATGGTACGGCCACGCTCGTTGAGATGACCACCGTCATAAGTCCACTCCCGCGCCAATGAGGGCACCCGGGTGCCCTCATCGTTGACCTCGCACGAGCGACCGTCGGCGCGGCGCGATTGTACCGCTGCCAGATCGAACAGTTTGTGACCGGCACCGAAGCTCGCCCGCAATTGTCGATTGAACCAGTCCCGGGCGCGATTGCCGATCAGGGACGGATGCCGATGCCCCAGGGCACGTCGCAGCCAGGCATACGGACCTTCCGGCAACGATCGCAGCGGTACCGTGCAATGTACCAACTGCACGCCGGGCTGATCTGCCGACAGTTGCTCAATCGCCGTCTGGTAGTGCTGCCACAGAGTTTCGGCATCGGCCTGCGTGGCGATGTCGACATAGCAGAACTTGAGTAACGCCACGTCGAAGTCGGGCCGGTCGGTGGCATTTAACACCTGACGGAAGGCCGCGATCTTGCCGAGTGGTTCTCGGTTTGCGCCGATCTGTTGGTGGATGATGAGGAGCGGCTGCGCAGAGCGAACGCCGCGGGCCTGAGTTAAGTCCAATACATCTACGGCCGCGCGCTGCTGACGTACGAGATCTGCTATGCCTGTAAGGATGTTTGCGCCTACGGATTGGTGCGCAAAAAATGTATTCATATCTTTGTCATCAGGAAACGTCGGGAATCTGGCGCTCGAATTGCGTTGTCGCCGGCTGGCAACGTGGGCAACGGACTCGGACGGTATTCAGGGAGCTGCTGCGTGACCTTGGAAAGTGTCCTACATAAAGTGCCGCCTCGTGATCTCGCGTTCTGAAGTTCGATGCGGAATGGCGACAGTTTTGCGGTTTGCCGAGGTGCGGATATCTTGCCGGCGCCTCGTGTACGGCGGCATCGAGTTGACGGTTGCGCAGGGCACCGCCTGCATTGATTGTGTAGGTTGATTGAGTATAAGTAAGTATTCCTGGTTTCAGGAGCATCGAGGGCCCAGCCCTCGCTTCGTCCGGGCAGTGATTTAGGAGTAGCAGCTAATGGCTCAGTTGAATGAAGTCACGCACCGCGCATACGCGGGCGCACGACGATGGGGGCGGGCACTTGCGCTCGCATGCATGTTTGCTGGCGGCATGAGTATAGCGACCTCGGCTTCGGCTGCTCGCACGGTTCGCTCGCTGCCGTTCACTGAAACGTTCGACACGAACAACTACAGCGACCTCACCTGGATCACCCAGGGCGCGACCCAGACCTGGATGCCGACCTCCGGTTGGAACGGGCGCGGTGCCGCCAAGTTCACCGGCCCGAACTCCGAAGGCTACGCGGCCGTCGGTCAGTTCGACTTTCGCGGCCTGTCGACGATCCCCGAGCAGATCAACATTCGCGTGCTGGTCTACCAGGGCCGCATGTGGCACGAGCTGGGCGCCGGCGGCAAGCTGATCATCCTGAATCGCGACGGCAATCGCGGCCGTCCGATGGTGATCGCCACCGACTATCAGGCCGGCAACTGGGAAAGCTGGGCGCCGTGCGACGGCACCGTGTGCCGCTTCGAGGGCGGCGAGGGTTGGCCGAACGGCACCGAGCGTCTGCGCCTCGGTAACAACACTCAGGGCGACGGCAAGCGCTCCAACGAGTGGATCAGCGTCGAGCTGGAAGCCAACACCCGCACCGGCATGATCAAGCTGTACATCGACACGCAGGACGGCCAGTTCCAGGGCCTGTACGTGCAGCGCTATATGGACGACACCGGCCCGGGCGGCACCTGGAGCTACGTCGACCTGATCGGCGGCTACATGAACTGGGGCAATGTCCGCGCCGATCCCGAAAACTATTTCATGCTCGATGACATCGTGATCGACGATTCCTACATCGGTCCTCCGGCCGGCTTCCGCACGGGCACGACCCCGCGTCCGAATCCCCCGTCCTCGCTTTCGGTGCAGTAATAATGGTACGGATCACGAAAACATCTTCCCTGGCGGCCGCGCTGTGCCTGATCGGCGCGAGCCTGACGACTCAGCCGGCGCTCAGCGCCGCGGCCCGCCTGCCCTTCACCAGCAGTTTCGAAGCCGGCACGTTCGGCGAATGGAACGGTGGCCTGGATTCCTCGATGACGGTCACCTCCTCGATGGCGACGGACGGCCGGTATTCGACGCAGTCCGTGATGACCGCGGGCCGCTCGACCGACAACTACAAGGAATACGTGTTTGGTGACAACCGGCGCGTCGGCGGCGAAGTCGCCGACGATGGCGTGTGGCTCACCTTCGACAGCCGTTTCGACACGGGCTTTCATTTCGCCGATGGTGCGGGCGTGCACAAGATCGCCATCATCAATCTGGAAGACGTGAACGACGGTCGCCGCCGCTATCAGATCATCATCAACGTCATCCCGCGTAACGGCGAGTATTTCGTCGATCATCTGAAGTGGAACGCCGATGGCAGCTTCGGTCGCACCATGCCGAACGTCTCGCAGAACATCGGCACGCCGGCGACGGTGCGGTTCGGCCAGTGGGACAAGCTGAAGCTGTACATCAAGCAGAATACGCTCGGTCAGGCGAACGGCGTGGTGCGCTTCTGGGTCAACGGCGTGCTCAAGGGCGAGCATACCGACGTGCAGCTGCGCGAGAACGTCAACGTGTTTCCCAACAAGCTGATCATGTCGAACTACGTCACGGAGACGACGGCCTACGGCACGCAGCGTTGGGACAACTGGCGCCTGTCGGAGACCGATCCGGATGCCAATGCCGTGCGGCCCAATCCGCCGGTCCTGAACAGCGTCCAGTAACAAAGTCGTAATCCTCAGACGGCGGGCGCAAGGCCCGCCGTCGAGTTCATTGACACTCCGTCGCTCGGCAGTGTGCGGTGGCTCGTGACGCTGGCCCTCCCGGGCATGTACCCTCGCGCGGATGTTGACCAAACTCTCCTCCCGCGCCGGTGAGCTGTTCGGCTTTCTCAATCGAACCGATGGTTCCTTGAGAAGCAAGATCCTGCGCTCCGGCTTCTGGCAGGCGCTGGCGACCTTCGGTGTCAATGGTCTGACCTTCGCCAAGTCCGCGGTCCTCGCGCGCCTGCTGGCCCCCGAGGCGTTCGGCTTGATGTCCCTGTCCCTGATGGCCATTCGTGGCGCGCAGCTGATCACGGAGACCGGCTTCGGCAGCGCCATGGTTCAACGCCAGGGCGATTGGGATTCCGCCAAGGACACCGCTTTCACGCTGCTCGCGTTGCGAGGCTTGCTGCTCGCCGTGCTGATGGTGCCGGTTGCGTACGGCATGGCTGCCTTCTACGGCAAGCCCGAGCTGGTGGCGTTGATCACCGTGCTCGGCGCGAGCTTTCTGTTTTCCGGCACGGCCAACATCAACCTGTCGCGCACCATCCGGGAGCTGGACTTCAAGAAGGTCGCGATCATCGAGAACGTGGTCGGATTCGCGTCCTTCGTCGTCGCCATCGCCATCGCCTGGTGGACGCGCTCGGTGTGGGCGCTGGTCGCAAGCTTCGTGGCCGCCGCCGTCATCAAGACCGCGCTGTCCTACCTGCTGATTCCCGGCAAGCCGGTGTTTCACATCGATCGCAAGATCGCGATCGAGTTGCTCCACTACGGCAAGTTCATCACGGCCTCGACCATCCTGATGTTCATCGCCTCGGAGGCGGGCGGCGCGGTGATCGGCAAGATGCTCGACGTGGCGCAGCTCGGCCACTATTCAGTCGCGTTCCTGCTGGCGAACTTCCCGCCGACGCACGTGGCCTTCGTGCTCTCGAACATCATGTTTCCGGCCTACGCCAAGATCCAGAACGACTTGCCGGTGTTGCGCAAGACGTTCGCTCAGGTGACCGACGTCATCGCATCGCTGGTCATGCCGGTCATGGCGGGCATGGCCGCCGCCTCCGGCACGATGATCGGCGCGTTCTACGGCGCGGGCTGGGAAGATGCGGTCGGGCCGTTCCGCATTCTGTGCATCTACGGCGCGATCCACGCGATCGTCACCGTCAACGGTTACATGTTCAACGGCATCGGCCGGCCGGACATCGGCTTTCGTATCGCCGTCATCCGCGTGGTGAGCATCCTGGTGCTGATCGTGCCCGCGATCAAACTGTGGGGCACGGTGGGCGCGGCGGCGGCGATGAGCTTCGTGATGGTGACGAACCTGCTGTATGGCCTGTATCAGGTCACCAAGGTGATGGGCGCGAGCTGGGGCGAGGTGTTGCGTCCGCTGTGGCCCGCGACCGTCAAATCCATCGCGGCGGGCGGGGCGATCTGGATCGCCGATCAGCTCCTGCCGGACAGCAAGCTGGAGATCGTGTGGCTGATCCTGGTCGGGGCCGTGGTCTATGTTCCGATGAACATCGGCATGATCAAGACCGTGCTCAAGCTGAAGAAATGACTCGTCAGCCGAACACTCTCAGCAACAGGTTCTTGACGAAGTTGGAGGCGCGGAAGCGCGAATTTCGGGTGCCCTGAATGTTCGAGGGGAACACGTTGTTCACGCCGACCAGCTCCGGCCACACGCCGTGCGCCTGCAAGCCCCATTGATCGACCCGCCCGAGCAGGGAGTCGGCGGGATAGCGGATCGGCAAGGTGTTCTCCGCGAGCACGCGGGCCGCGCGCTGGCTGATGAGATAAGCCGTGGCGGCAACGGGCAGGGACTCGCCGAACTTGAAGCGCACCAGGCCGTCGACGGCCGGCTCGAAATGCCGGCAGTCGAAGCGCAGTTGAATGACGCCCCAGTCCGCCGGCGCGGCTTTGATCGCCGCCTCGATCCGTTCACGGGCGTCGGCGCCGAACTGCGCGTCGTCCTCGCTCACGAGCGCGTACGGCGTGCCGTCGCGAACCATGCGCTGATAGATCGACAGGTGGCTGCGTCCGCAGCCGATCTCGGCCATCGATAACGAACGATCGAAACTCTGGCGCGAAACCTCGTCGTTGTAACGGCCTTCGCGAATCTCTTCGTCGAGCGACATCTTCTTGCCGTCGAATGCCGGTATCACGGTGGGCTCGATGCCCAGGCTGCGCAGGTGGCTGGTGATATACAGCCGGCGCTCCGGACTGCGCTCCAGATTGATCACGTACGCAGGATAGGTCTGCGGGGCCACCGACAGCGGCTGATTGCGCAAGCGACGCAGGCGCCGGTACTCGCGATAGTTCTTCGCAGCCCGGAACAGGATCGAGGACTGTAGGTCGGCCATGATGTCGCTTAGGGTTTTTCGTTGCGGCGCCGATCGGTGTCGATGAGCTCGACGTTCAGGCCGGCGCCGAGGAACGCAAAGGCGATCTCAGCTTCATCGAATGCTTCACCGGGCTGCGGCGCGGCCAGCACGCGAGCGCCCTTGGATTCCAGATCCTGCACACCACCGGCGACGGTCTGGGTCTTGAACGCCAGATGATGCAATCCGCCGCCGCGCTCCTTGATGAAGTCCACCAGCGGCGAGGTCAGCGACGACGGCTCGATCAGCTTGATATCGATGGAGCCGGCCTTGCGCATGAACTGCACGTTCACCTGCTGGCGCGTATTGGTGACGACCTCGGTGCGCGCGGTATAGCCCAGCATCTTCTCGAGCACGGCGCGCGCCGGGGCGATCTTGCGCACGGCGAGACAGACGTGATCGAGCTGATAGTCGGGCGCGCCGCCCGTCGACTGAGCGTCGCTCATCTCACTTCGCTCCGTGCAGGCTCTGCAACCAGCCACGGCTCACCGCGACCATTTCTTTCTGCCATGGCGTGAAGGACAGCACGTGATTGGCCTCGGCCACGATGTGTTGCTGCAGCTGAGGCAGGTAGGGCTGCAATTGTTCGGCGAACGGCGCGGCGAATTTCTCTTCGTACTCCGACTGCAGCCGATCCTTTTCGCTGAACAGCATCAGCGCGCGGCCGCCGCGTTTCAGGAAGGCGAAGAACGCCGGGGGGAACAGGGGATTCGCGTTGCCACGCTGTTCGGCGGTGGCCGCGACCGGCGCGGCCTGCGCGATGGGCTTTTCCTTGATGATGAGCCGCTTCATCGAGCGCCAGATCACGCCGTATTCGCTCTGGAACGTGAGCAGACGCCACCACGACATCGGCTGCAGCAGCCGGCGGTAGTAGCCTTGCCGACGCGAATCCAGCTGCTGGCGAGTCAGATACTTTGCAGGCGTCGCCGCGTTGCTGGCGAGCGTGACCGTCATGCCGAGCGACAGCAAGCCCTCGACATCGGGCTCGCGCTCCGCGGTCAGCAGCGCCGTGATCGCGCCTCCGCACAGCCCGCCGAGAATGAATTTCTTCGCCCCAGTGTTCTGACGCAGCCACTGAATGGCACTGCGCGAGTCGGCGACATAGCGACCCACTTCGATGTTGTTATAAACATCGGCGAGCATGGTCTCCTGCAACTCGCCCGAGGAATCGCCGAGACCGTAGAAATCGAAACGAAACACGCGGTAGCCCATTTCCACCAGCGAGTCCGTGAGCGGCACGTACAGGCGGCCCGGGCCGACGCGCATTTTCACGCCGGGGGAGAGCAGCACGATGACCGGCAGATCCTCACGGACCTGCGCGGGCAGATGCAGCGTGCCGAACAGAGTATTGCCTTCGCTGCTGGTGAATGTGACCGCGCTCACGTCGCCGGGTTGTTGCATGCTCAAGGTTCCTGCCGAATTCATTGCGATCGCATCAACCGCCGGACGCGGCAGTCTCGAGGGGCGCCACCGCGGGGGCGCCCGTGACTTCATCCAGCCAGCGCAGCGTCAGCTCCTGCAGCTGGCTCGCACGCGGGTAGAAGGGCTTGATCTCACGCCAGAAGGGTTGCTCGGCCGCTCGCGCCAGCGTGCCTTGGCCATAGCTTGCGGCGAGTGCCTTCAGCTCGGCGCGCTCTTTCTGCGCCTCGGTCGCCGCGATCTGGACGATCAATGCCGGACCGGCATGTCGTTTGGCGTCGGTGGTGAGCAGGGTGCTCACGCCGCAGCTGTCGAGCAGGCCCTTGCCGATCTCATAGCCGTCGACATTGACACTGCCGCCGGCGCGAATGCGGGCGGTGAGGACTTCGCGGTTGTCGACGACCTTGCCGTAGACCGCCAGCTGCGTGCTCAGATTGGAACGCAGCAGCTCCTGGAAATACGCATCGCCGTCGAGGATCGGATCCCACAACACCAGCGGCGCGCCTGCCAGGCGAGGGGAGACGTTCGATTCGGCGAGCAGGGCCGCGAAGGTTGCCCCCATGCGCAGCCCGATCAGTCCGATCTGCTCGATCGCAGGGGCGCGCTGCTCGAGCGCGCCAATCGCGGCCCGCAGGTCCTCGCGATGCGATTCGAGGCTGGCATCGGCGCTCAGGCCGCTGCTGTCACCGGCACCGAAGTAATCGAAGCGCAGAACCGCATGGCCGTGCGCGGCCAGGGCGCGGGCGCAACTGACGAAGACCCGGTGGCTCCACAGTTTTTCCTCGCCGAACGGATGGCTCATGACGAAGGCGAGCGGCTTGGCCGTGCCCGCCGGGAGATGCAGAATGCCGAACAGCCGGGCATCCTCGCGAGCGAAAAAGAAAGGTGTCTCGGTCACGCGATTTAGGGAGTTGGCGACGGGTTGGAACGGCGAATGATACCCTGACTGCCCGGGGCGGGATGTCGTCTGGTTCGCAGTCACCACCGACCGGGCATCGTCCGGAGGGGCCATGGCCGCCTTGCGGCGGGTTGAGTACGCTAGCCCGCCGCTCGATGCTCCAGACAGCGGCCGAAAGGGCCGGTCCCTAGTCGAAATTCCGACTCTGCAGGCGATGTCGACAGGGCTGACAATCCGCCGCCGGTGTCTGGGGCTTGCATCACAGCCCGCCCGCCGCCCGGACGGCTACAGTAATCGACTTGTGAGTCCTGGATCCCAAGAAGGAATCGAATGCCGAAGCGCATCTTGTTCGTCGAAAGCAACCGCGATGGCACGGTCGGCGGCTCGTATTTCCTGCTGCTCGACCTGATCCGGGGCCTGGACCGTTCGCGCTACGAGCCCATCGTCGGCTTCCACCGCGAGAACTATCTGATGGACCAGTTCCGGGCCGCCGGTGCCGAAGTGGTGCTGTTCGACAACCTGAAACCGGTGGACTTCGGTGCGCTCAATGGCGTGCTCAACCCCATCAAGCGGCTCGGCAATCTGTATCGCGGTCTGTACGCCCAGGCGCGCGTGCATGCGAAGTACTTGCGCGAGCAACGCATCGATCTGGTCAATCTCAACAACTCGATGACGCGCAATCACGCCTGGATGCTGGCGGCGCGGCAGGTCGGTATTCCGTGCATCACGCACGAGATGGGCATCAACCAGAGCTATTCGTTGCTGTCCAAGTATTTTGGCAAGCGCCTGGACCGCATCATCAGCCTGTCGCATGCGATCTGCAAAGCGATGCTGGAGAATGGCGGCATCGATTACCCGAACATCCAGGTCATCCACTGCGGCATCGACCTGACCCGGTATCAGATCAAGGAAACGCCGGCGCAGCTGCGCCAGAAGCACGGCATTCCCGACGGCGTGCCGGTGATCGGCGTGGTCGGCAACGTTCGTGAGTGGAAAGGGCAGGAGACGCTGGTGCGCGCCACCGCGATCCTGAAAAAGAAATATCCCGACATCCGCTGCGTGCTGGTGGGCGACCGCGGCAAGGGGCCCAGCGAATATGGCGATCGTCTGGATCGCATCGAGAAGGAGCTGGGCCTGACGGGCAACATCGTGCATGCCGGCTTCCAGCGCAACGCCATCGACTACATGGAGTTGATGGACGTGGTCACGCATACCTCGATTCATCCCGAGCCGTTCGGCATCGTGACCCTGGAGGCGATGTCGCGCTCCAAGCCGCTGGTGTCGACCACCATCGGCGGTCCGGCCGAAGTGGTGGTGAACGGCGAGAGCGGCCTGCTGGTCGACCCGGGCAAGCCCGAGGACCTGGCTGCCGCGGTCGATCGTTTCCTGAGCGATCCGGACTATGCGCGCCTCACCGGCAAACGCGGCTATGAAAGAATGGCCTCGAGCTTCAGCATGAAGCAGAGCATCGATAAAACCATGGCCGTCTACGCGGAAGTCCTGCGACTGCCCGCGCCGCAGCCGTCCACCTCGTCGAATCACGCAGTCACAGCGAGTAACGTTTAATGGGTCAGTTCAGCAGAAAGCGCATCCTGGTCACCGGCGGCGCCGGCTTCCTGGGCTCACACCTGTGCGATCGCCTGATGGCCGCCGGCAACGACGTGTTGTGCGTCGACAATTTCTTCACCGGCGCCAAGGACAACATCGCGCAGTTGATCGACAACCCGAACTTCGAGCTGATGCGTCACGACGTGACGTTCCCGCTGTACGTGGAGGTCGATGAAATCTACAACCTCGCGTGCCCGGCCTCGCCGATTCATTACCAGCACGACCCGGTGCAGACCACCAAGACCAGCGTGCACGGCGCGATCAACATGCTCGGCCTCGCCAAGCGCGTGCGCGCCAAGATCTTCCAGGCCTCCACCTCCGAGGTGTACGGCGATCCGGCGGTGCATCCGCAGGTCGAGGAGTACTGGGGCAACGTGAATCCGATCGGTCCGCGTTCCTGCTACGACGAAGGCAAGCGCTGCGCCGAAACGCTGTTCTTCGACTATCACCGGCAGCACAAGCTGCGCATCAAGGTCATCCGCATCTTCAATACCTACGGCCCGCGCATGCACCCCAACGACGGCCGCGTGGTGTCGAACTTCGTGATGCAGGCACTGCAGAATCAGCCCATCACCATTTATGGCGATGGCAGTCAGACGCGCTCGTTCTGCTATGTCGACGACATGATCGATGCGTTCATCGCGCTGATGGCGAGCGGCGACGATGTCACCGGCCCGATCAACGTCGGCAATCCCGGCGAGTTCACCATGCTGGAACTGGCGCAGAACATCATCGACATCACCGGCTCGAAGTCCAAGATCGAGCGGCGGCCGCTGCCGCAGGATGATCCGAAGCAACGTCGTCCGAATATCGAGAAGGCGCAACAGCATCTGGGCTGGAGCCCGAAAGTGCCGCTGCGTGAGGGCCTGGTCAAGACCGTCGAATACTTTGACAAGCTGATCGCCGCGAAGAAGGCGATCTGACGACGAGCACCGGGAGGCCTGTGACCCGATTCACCTCCCGGTGAATTCTCACAACAAAGTCACAACGAATAATAATAAATGACCGTGCCGGCGCGAGCGCTGTCGCGCCCGCAGGTCCAATATCCAACACGAGCCGGGTTGTGCGACACCCGCACCCGGGACTTGTGGGAATTGGGTATTGGGGGAGTCGCTCTTTAGGCGCAGCCTAGCGGCCGCTCGATCTCGCGATTCAAGTCCCGGTGCTTGAATCTCCCCTGCGACGCGAGCAGCTCAAGCAGGCGGCCACACATGCTCTTCGACACGCCGGTCTATTTCGTATTCCTGACGATCGTCGTCCTTTGCTACTGGCGACTGCGGCGTAGTGGCCAGAATGTTCTGTTGCTGTGCGCGAGCTATGTCTTCTACGGCTGGTGGGACTGGCGTTTCCTCGGGCTCATCCTGATCTCCACGCTGGTCGACTATTGTTGCGCGCACCTCATCGACCGCTCCGACGATCCCATCAAACGGCGTACCGCGTTGATCGTCTCGGTGGGTTTGAATCTCGGCTTCCTCGGCTTCTTCAAATACTGCAACTTCTTCATCGATTCGTTTGGGTCGTTGCTGGCGACGCTCAATATCCCGGTGTCGGACACGACGTTGCAGATTCTGCTGCCGCCGGGCATATCGTTTTATACGTTCCAGGCAGTGGCCTATATCGTCGACGTTTATCAGCGCCGCCTCAAACCGGCGGACTCGCTGGTCGACTATGCGTTGTTCATCAGCCTGTTCCCACATCTGATCGCGGGACCCATCCAGCGTCCGTCGCATCTGCTGCCGCAAGTGCAGGCGGCGCGCGTGTTCGACATCGATCGTTTCTACGGCGGCCTGCAGCTGATCGCGATGGGCCTGTTCAGAAAGGTCGTGATCGCCGACAACTGCGCGCTGCTCGCGGACGCGGCGTTCAACGGCAAGCTGGGTGAGCCGAACCTGGCGGTGCTCGCGATCGGCACCTATGCGTTCGCGTGGCAGATCTACGGGGACTTCAGCGGCTATAGCGATATTGCCCGCGGCTCGGCGCAGCTGATGGGCTTCCATTTCATGGTCAACTTCAGGCAGCCGTACCTCGCCACCAGCCTGCAGGACTTCTGGCGCCGCTGGCACATCAGTCTGAGCACGTGGCTGCGAGATTATCTCTACATCGGGCTGGGCGGTAACCGGCACGGTGAGTTGAAGACCTATCGCAACCTGATGACCACCATGCTGCTCGGTGGCCTGTGGCACGGCGCGAACTGGACCTTTGTGATCTGGGGCGGCATCCATGGCGCGGGTCTGGCGGTCGAGCGCTTCGTGCGGCGCCTGTTCGGTGTGGAGACGACGGAGGGCACCCAGCAGCGCCCGGCCGGCTTCCTGTCGGTCTGGCTGAGCCGGATTTTCATTTTCCATCTGGTGTGTTTCAGCTGGGTGTTCTTCCGCGCCCCGTCGGTGGGTGAGGCGTTTCACATGTTGTCCGGCATCGGCACTCTGGTGTGGATACCGGAGTACGGCACGGCCTTCATTTTCCTGATCGCCTTCACGCTGCCGATGTTCCTGCTCGATCTGCTGAACGAGCGACGCGGGGAAGAGTACGTATTCGAGGGGCTGCCCGCGATGAAGCGCGCGGCGGTGGCCATGTCGCTGATGGTGGCGACGTTGATCTTCGCAGGAAGCTCTGCCAATGCCTTTATCTACTTCCAGTTCTGACGCCGCCACGGGCAACACGCGAACGGATCTGGTCCGGGCGACCAGAGTATTGCTGGTGGCCGTGCTCGGGCTGTGCGTGACCGCCGAGTTCGGCGCGCGCCTGTTCGTGCCGAAGATGAGCAACACGCTGAGCAGAATCCGGCTCGAAGCGACTGCCGCCCGGGCCATGGCGGTCACCAACCACGCGCCCAAGGAGATGCTGATCGTCGGCAATTCCCTGTTGATCGCCGGCGTGGATGTGGCGCAGCTCAACCAGCCGCTCGAGCCGACCTGGCGGGGCGTGCGCTTCGGCATGGAGCAGACCACGTATTACGACTGGTATTTCGGCATGAAGCGCCTGACGGCCGATGGGGCGCGGCCGAGTGCCTTCGTCGTGTGCTTCGAGCCTCGCCATCTCATCACCTCGGCGGTGCGCACGGAATTGTTTGCTTATTATTTGATGCGGACCCGCGACACTCTCGAGGTGGCGCGCGCGCTCGATCTGACGCCGAGCAAGACCGCCGATTTGTTCGTGGCGAATACCAGTGCGTTGTGGGCTCTGCGCAAGGAGATCCGCAAGAACGTGCTCGGGCATCTGTTGCCCTCGTTGCCGGACCTGATGAAACTGATCACTCACGGTCTCGGCGCGCCGTCGCCGTCGCTGGATGACATTCTCACCATCGGCAAACGCCGGCTGAAGGCGATGCGCGCGATTGCGGATGCGGCCGACGCCAAGCTGATCGTGGTGTTGATGCCGCCATTGACCGCCGGAGACACACCGGCGCTGCAGCAGCTGGGCAAGGAATTGGGCGTGCCGATTCTGACGCCGCTGACCGATCAGGATCTCGCGCCCGCGGATTACGAGCCGGACCAATATCACTTGAATTCGAACGGCCGGTGGCGTTTCACCGCCGCGCTGGCCGATCAGCTGCAGCTGGCCTTGCAGCAGTAGCGGTTGTTTTAGATCCAGCTCGAGATCTTGTCGCGCAGCCGTCGACCGTGCTCGAGCCAGCGCTGTTCGAAGCGCGGCTGCTCGGTGAGCACGCTGTCGTTGAGCTGGCCCAGCTGGGCACGCGAGCGTTGCAAACATTCGGCGATGCTGGCGGCATCGTGCTCATTGGGAAACAGCGCGACCTTGCCGAACAGATCCACGGTCGCGGGATTGCCGGTCAATACCATCGGTCGCAGCAGCGCCAGCGATTCGTATGCGCCACACACCAGGCAGTTGGGCTTGAGCGTGAGATCCAGCACGATGTGACTGTCGCGCATCAGCTCCCAGTACGCCTCTTCGGACAGAAAGCCGGTCTGCCGGACGTTGGCCGGCAGTCGCGCGCGCTGCTCGGCGGGCAGCTTGGTTTCGCGACCGGTGATGCTGAGCTGATATTGATCGCCGAGCATGCGCGCCGCCTCGATGATTTCCGCGATGGGCTCATCGGCGGCGTAGGTCGCAACGACCATGACCCGCAGCGGCCCGTCGAGCTTCAGCGGCTCGGTGGGCGCGAAGGGCGGGGTGGGCAATCGGTCGGGGAGCACGTGAGGCGTGCCGCCGACATCGCGTACCTGATCGGCGAGGGCCGCGTTGGTGACGATGGTGACATCCGCCGAACGAAGCGCATGCCGGGTCAGCGAGGTGACGGGCCAGTAGGCATGCGTGAACGGCGCGACAGCTTCGTTGTGCGCGTCCATGATGACTTTGTAACGGCCGAGGAAGGGCCGCGCGGCCAGCACCAGCAGCGAGAGCATCAACGACGGATTCTGCACGTACAGCACCTTGGGGCGGTGTTGTGACAGCAGGCTCAATGTTTGTTTTGCGAGCTTGGCGTAACGCTTCAGCCGGGGCGCGGTGAAGGTCACTTCGTGCAAGGGCAGGCCGAGCCATGCGCACAGCTCACGCGTGCGGCGATGCTGTTCCCAGCTGATCGCGAGCGTTCGCGGCAACCTCTGTTGCGGCTCACCGGTCTCCCGCGGGATTTCCGCGGCCGTGCTTCTTTCATCGCCCAGCCTTCCGGTCACGCCGCTCTCTCCGCCGTGGTCACCGTGTCTGCGCCTCGAATCAACTGCGCGTACAAGTGCTCGTAGTTGTGAACCATCTGCTGCACTGTGAACAATTCGATAAATCGTTGCTGAGCCGCCGCGCCGAGTCGATGCCGCAGCTCCACGTCATCGAGCAGGCGACCCAGGCCGTCGGCCAGGGCCTGGGGGGCGCGAGCGGGCACGACCAGACCGCTTTGTTCGTTGATGACGACCCGCGCGTTCTCGCCGACCGAGGTGATGACCATGGGCTTGGCGCCCGCCATCGCTTCGAGCACCACGACCGACATCGCTTCCCAGTGCGAGGACTGCACGAAAATGTCGCATGCGGGCAGCGCCCGTCGCGAGGCCGCGCTGACCCAGCCCAGGAAGCGCACGTGATCCTGCAAGCCGAGACTCAGCGCCTGGGCTTCGAGCTCCCGGCGCAGCTTGCCTTCGCCGGCGAGGATCATCAGAAAGCGCTTGTTCTGTTGTCGAAGCAACGCCGCCGCCTGCAGCAGGTCCGGCAGGCCCTTCTGCGGAATCAGCGTGCTGATGCTGCCGATGACGGGCGTGCCGTCGCGAGGCAATTGAGCGACGACCTCCGGTGCCAGATCGGGGGAGGGCACATCGGTGCCGTTCCAGATGACCTGCATGCGCCCGGCGGGAATGTCGTGCAGCTTGCGAATGGTCGCGGCCTGCTCGTGACCGACCGCGATCAGGGCATCCGGCACTCGCCACAGCAGCCGCTCGATGCGCGCATAACGCGGCGAGATGTGTGGGTAGTTGCCGAAATGAAAGGTATGGACGTGACGCAGGCCCGGCACGGTGAGCCGGCAGAAGGCCGCGTCCATCAAGCCGTGAATGTCGTGGCTGTGGAGCAGTTGAATGCCTCGTTGCTTGACCAACCTGCGCAGTTTCAGTGCGGTGAAATAGTCTTTCTTGCCGCGATAGCCGGGGATCGGAATCAGATCGACGCCCGCGTCCAGCATCTGTTTGCCGACGATGCCGTTTTCCTTGAGGAAGCAGGCGGTGACGTCAAACTGACGTCGGTCCATGTGTTTGGTCAAATTCGCCGCCACCTGCTCGGCGCCGCCGATATGCAGCGTGGAATTGACCATCAACACGCGCAAGCGCCGAGCGGCGTCGGTGCTTTGCGACTTCGGATCACTTGTGGCGGAAAGGCTCGGTCGAGCAGAATTCATGACGTAGAGTCTGTGAGCGCCACGGCAAAACGGCTGTTACGGAATGGCCGGCAATCATAACGGGTTGGGCGGGCTGCCGTGTGAACCAATGCTCCTTTCCTGGAGTCGAGCCGCGGCGGTGCGCGGCTGCGTCCGGATTCTTTAGCCGGCACTAGAGGACCGTAGAGTTTTCTCATGATCAGCAGATTGGGTGCGCTCCTGCGCGCCACTGAAACGCGGGTGGTTTTTGCCCTGCTCGCCGCGATTGCGCTAGTGGACATCGGTCTGAGGCTGGTGGAATCGCGCCTGTCCGGCAACCTCGCCCACATCGCCGAGATCCCCGGGCTGATCGAGGCGGCGGGTCGGCCGGAGAGCCACTCCTTGCTGCTGCTCGGGAATTCGCTGACTCACAACGGGGTCTCGGCGTCCGTCATCGGTGGCGTGCTGCCGGGCGTGTCGGTCGCCAAGGTGACGCCGGATGGGACCGGGCTGTGGGACTGGCAGTGCTTGCTGGATCATCAGGTGATCGAGCGGCGCGAAGTGCAGTTCGACACCGTCGTGATCGGGTTCGCCTGGCACCTGTTGAGCGATCAGGCGCGCAACGATCCGTCCCGGCTCGGCGGCCTGTACTGCCGGATGAGCGATCTGGCGAATCCGCGCACCATCGGACTCGAGACCGGTGGCGACATCGGCGAATTCGTGACCGCGGCGGTACTGAGAACGTATGCGCTACGTGACACGCTGCGTAATCGCTTTTTCCAGCGCCTCGTGCCGGGCTACGAGACGTTCACTCAGGCCGGCAACTCCGCACGCGCGGGGGCCGGCGAGCAACCGGGCGATGCCGCTCACGATCCGGGCGAGCCGGTGGTGCACAGCTATCGAACGTTCGCCGGGCTGGTCGATCGGCTGAGGAGCAAGGGCACGCAGGTGATCGTGGTCGCGATGCCGGTGCAGGCGGCGTACGAGATCGATCCGGAACTGCGCGAGCTCGCGACCACTCACTCACTGACCGTGATCGATCTGCGCAAGGTCGAGGGCCTGAATGGCTCGCACTATGTGGATGAGATGCACCTCAATCGCGCCGGCCAGCAGATCCTGAGCAAAGCGCTCGCAGCCGATCTGCGCGCGGAGCTGGCGAGCGCGACATGATCTTCAACAGTTTTACGTTCTGGGCGTTCTTCGCCGGGGTGCTGGCGCTGTATTGGCGCTTGCCCCATCGCGGTCAGAATTATCTGCTGCTGATCGCCGGTTATATCTTTTACGGTTTCTGGGACTGGCGCTATCTGGGGCTGCTCGCGTTCTCGACCGTGGTCGACTACTACGTCGGCTATCTGCTGGTGCGGGTGGACGATGCCCGCAGGCGCAAGCTGCTGATCACCACCTCGGTGGCGGTGAATCTCACGTTCCTCGGCTTCTTCAAATATTTCGGCTTCTTCGTCCATGAAATGGCCGCGTTGCTGACCAGCCTGGGCTTCGAGCCGCATCTGCCGGTCCTGCACATCGTGCTGCCGGTGGGCATCTCGTTCTACACGTTCCAGAGCATGGCCTATACCCTCGATATCTATCGGGGCAAGGCCCAGCCGGCGCGCAACCTGCCGGAGTTCGCCACGTACGTCGCGTACTTTCCGCCGCTGGTGGCCGGACCGATCGAGCGCGCCACCCATCTGTTGCCGCAGATCCAGAATCCGCGGCGGCGGCTCAGTCAGGGCGATTTCGCGGAAGGGCTGTATCACATCCTGATCGGCCTGGCGAAGAAGGTGTTCATCGCCGACAACCTCGCGCCCATCGCCAATCGAATCTTCGACATGCCGGCCGCGGATCTCACCGCGACCGAAATGCTGATCGGCGTGTACGCGTTCGCGTTCCAGATCTACGGCGACTTCTCGGGCTACTCCTCGATCGCGCAGGGCGTCTCGAAATGGCTCGGCATCGATCTGTCCTATAACTTCCGCATGCCGTATTTCTCGCGCAGTCCGAGCGAGTTCTGGCAGCGCTGGCACATCAGTCTGTCGCAGTGGCTGCGCGACTATCTCTACATCCCGTTGGGTGGCAACCGTCGCGGGCCCACCCGTACTCACATCAACCTGCTGCTGACCATGCTGCTCGGGGGCCTGTGGCACGGGGCGAACTGGACCTTCATCGCCTGGGGCGCGTGGCACGGGTTGCTGCTCATCGCCTACCGGATGGCGGGCGCCGAGAGTGTCGAGAAACCGGCCCGTCACCCCGCGATGTCGGTCCTGCAGGCGGTGGCGATGTTCCATTTCGTGTGTGTCGGCTGGATTTTCTTCCGGGCCGAGACCCTGTCGCAGGCCTTTGGCTTGATTGGAGCGCTGGGTCACGGATTTGCGCTGACGGATTTTGCAAGCTACGCGGGTTCCCTGCTGTTGTTCTTCGCGGCGCCGTTGCTGGTGTACGAATGGTTCGCGTACCGGCGCAACGAGATGCTCCTGGCGCTGTCCCGGCCGGTCTGGCAGCGAGTGGCGCTGTACGGCTACTTCATCGCCATGGTGGTCGTGTTCCCGCCGTTGACTCAGCAGGTGTTCATCTACTTCCAGTTCTAAGGCCGGAAAGGCTGTGCGACCTCAAGGAGCGCGGGTGCGGTCATCCCGCGGGAAGGCCGGGCCAAGACTGCGGAAACCTGGCAAAACATACCGAGCGGTCCGGGGGTGGGGCGAAGTAGAATCGACCTGGCCGGATCGTGTGACTGGCCACCTAGAGAGGGCACCGTCGCCGATCCGATGAATCTGCTGCACGACCTGTTCGACGTCTCCGCCGAGCGCTTCCCCAACAACGAAGCTCTGCGCAGCCGTGGCAATACCATCACCTATGCCGACTTGCAGCGCCGTTCGCATTCGCTGGCCGCAGCCCTGCGCGCGCACGGCGTCGGGCGGGGCGATCGGGTCGCCGTCTATCTCCAGAACCGCGCGGTCGTGATCGAAACGGCGCTGGCGTGCAGCCGGCTGGGTGCCATCTTCGTTCCGGTCAATCCCTTGCTCAAGGCGCGGCAGCTCGAATACGTATTGAACGATGCCGGCGCCACCGCGTTGATCGCCTCTCGGACCGCCGCCGTGCTGGTCGAGGACTCGATTCCGCGCTGTCCGTCGATCTCCACCGTGGTGTGGTGTGACGCCGCTCAGGAGGCCTCCGCCGGTCTCAGGTACGACCGATTGATCACCGACGAGGTGCGGGTGAAGAGCCCGGCGATCGATAGCGATCCGGCCGCCTTGCTATACACCTCCGGCAGCACCGGTCGGCCCAAGGGCGTGGTCGTTTCCCATCGCAACCTGGTCGCCGGTGCGCTCACCGTGTCCGGCTATCTCAAGAACACCGCTTCGGATCGCGTCCTGGTCGCGCTGCCGCTGAGCTTCGACTATGGCTTGAGCCAGGTCACGACCGCTTTCGCCGTCGGTGCGTGCGCCGTGCTCACGAACTTCTCGCTGCCCGCGGCACTCCTGCAGGACATGGTTTCCGAACGCATCACCGCGCTCGCCGGCGTGCCGACGATGTGGATGCATCTGGCCGCGACCGAATGGCCCGAAGCGGTGGTGAAGTCGCTGCGCTATATCACCAACTCCGGCGGAGCCTTGCCGGTGAGCGTGATCAAGAATCTGCAGGCTCGATTGCCGAATACGCAGATCTTCTGCATGTATGGTCTCACCGAGGCGTTCCGCTCGACGTATCTCGAGCCCTCGCAGCTCGAGGGGCATCTGGGCTCGATCGGCAAGGCGATTCCGGGCCAGGAGATTCTGGTGCTCGATGCCGAGGGCAACGAATGCGCGCCGGGCGAAGTGGGCGAGCTGGTGCATCGGGGCTCGCTCGTGACACTCGGCTATTGGAACGATGCTCAGCTGACCCAGCTGCGCTTCAAGCCGTTGCCGAAACGTTTGTCACAACTGATGCGCGATGAGACCGCGGTGTGGTCGGGCGATCTGGTGAAAACCGATACGGACGGTTACATCTATTTCATCGGCCGCCGCGACAATCTGATCAAGAGCTCGGGCTATCGCATCAGCCCCAGCGAGATCGAAGAGGTGATCGCGGAGCTGCCGAAGATCGTGGAGTCCGCGGTCGTGGGCCTGCCGGATGACAACCTGGGACAACGCGTGGTCGTGGCGGTGGTGGTGGCCCCGGCCGCGCCGGCCGACATGACGGAACGGATTCGTCAGCATTGTCGCATGCAGCTGCCAGCGTATATGGTGCCCGCGGAGGTCCATGTGATGTCGCAGCTGCCGCGCAATGCCAATGGCAAATGCGATCGGGGCGCGTTGGCCGCAATGCTGGGTGCCCATTGATGATCGCTCGTCTCTACAACGCTCTGCGTCGTCGCGTGCGCGCCAAACGCGCGATGGCGGCCGCGCGCGATGTTTCTGTTGCTCGTATCAGGCAAGGCGGCATCAAGCGCGTCCTGGTGGTGTGCTACGGAAACATTTATCGCTCGCCGTTCGCGGGTGTCAGTCTGCGGCAGGCGCTGTCGCCCGAGATCGAAGTGCGCAGCTCCGGCTTTCATCGGGTCGCCGGCCGGCAATCGCCCGAGCGTCACGTGATCATGAGCCGCGCCAGAAACATCGACCTGTCGAGCCATCGCTCCACCAGGATCACGCCCGAGGATTTGCAGTGGGCCGACATCGTGGTGCTGATGGACCGGCACAACTGGGGCTTGCTGGACGAGCTCGGCGCGGATCATTCCAAGCTGGTGTGGCTGGGCGCGTTCGGCCCCGGCGACATTGAGATTGCCGATCCCTATGAGCTGGACGATGCGCATGCGCAGCGCGTGCTCGATCAGCTGGAGCAGGCGAGCAGGGAGCTCGCGACTCGCCTCAAGACGGGCGCTCAGGTCATCTGAGCGACGACGTACTGGGTGATCGCTTCGTAACCCGCCGGGGTGATGTGGCTGTGATCCTTGCGCGCGTATTCGGCTTTGCGCGTGCCGTTGCCTGAAGCCAGCGCTTTTTCCAGATCCAGCAGCTTGATGTGCTGCGCATGGGCGTAGTCGCGCAGCCAGGCGTTCAGCGCCTTGATCGCGATGTTTTTCTGCACCCGATAATCGGTCTTGCCGAGCCAGGGGCCGACGATGGCCATCACCTTTTCCTTGAACGTCTCTGGAATGGGCAGCGTGACCTCGGTGACCAGTATCGGAGTGATGCCCGCGGCGCGGGCCTGCTCGACCATCGCCCGAAAGTTTTCTTCCGCTCGCTGTTGGGTGAGCACCATGTTCTCCGGCGTGGAGCGGATCACGTCGTTGTTGTGACCCCAGATCAGCACCATGTCGGGCTTGAGCTCGATCACGTCGCGTTCGAAGTGGGCGCGTATGTCCGAGGTGATCTGGCCGCAGACGGCATTGTTGATCACGGTGTAGCCCGGCAGCAGCGGCGTATGCCATTCCTCGGCATAGGAGGCGCCGACGATGACCAGATTCTTGTGGAAGAAGGCACTGGCGTTGACCGACGCCCGGGCCGGGCAGGCGAGTGACAGCAGCAGACAGATCAGCGCGCCACACAGATTGTCGAGTCGACAAAATCTGGCCGGTGCGTAGTACATCGGAACTTCCTCGAAGCGGCGGAGCGGGCGACGATCGCGAAGATCGCGAAGATAGAGTGCGCCTTTTCAGCCGCGTCCGGGGCAGCCCGATGTACTCATGGCCCGATGTACTCGCGCATCGCGAAAGCGCGAGCGGGCCAGCGGTTCAGCCGAGTTGAGACACTACGTATTTGGTGATGGCGTCGTAGCCCGCGGGACTGACGTGGCTGTTGTCCGAGCGCGTGTATTCGACCTTGCGCGTGCCGTTGCCAGAGTCGAGCGCGGTTTCCAGATCCACCAGCTGAATCTTTTGCGCCTTCGCGTAGTCGCGCAACCAGACATTCAGCGCTTTGATCTCGGTGTTCTTCTGCGCGCGATAGTCGTTCTTGCCGAGCACGCCCGCGACCAGGCCCAGCAGTTTTTCCTTGATCGTGTCCGGCACCGGAATCGTGAGCTCCGTGACCAGGATGGGCACGATGCCGGCGGCGCGTGCCTGCTCGACCATCGCTCGATAGTTATCCTGTGCCTTTTTCCTGGCGGCGGCCATGGTCTGCGGCTGGGCGCGCACCACGTCGTTGTAATGACCCCAGATCATGACCGTGTCGGGCTTCAGCTCGATCACGTCGCGCTCGAAGCGGGCGCGCAGGTCCGAGCTTTCCTGACCGCCGATGCCTTTGTTGGTCACGGTGTAGCCCGGCAGCTTCGGGTTCTCCCATTCGGCGGCGTAGGAGGCGCCAATGATGACCAGGTGCTTGTCGACGGAGGCAGTCGCATTCATAGGCGCTTGAGCGGTGCAGACCAGTGAGAAGAACAGACAGAGCAGCGCGCTGAATACGACGCGCGGGGGCGGCACGGTGCAGAACATGGGATTCCCAAGAGGCTGCGTGAGCCGTCGATTATCCCGAAGCTAGATTGCGCCTTTCAACCGATACCACATGAGGCCGATGTACTCGTGCATGGCCAGGTCCGAGGTCACGAGCGATTGTGGCGAGGGTCGCTCCTCGGCGTTGCGCCAGTCCCTCGGCCCCTGGTAGTCGGTGGGCACGGGGATGGGTTGCAAGCCTTGCTTATGCAGGACCGCGAGCGAGCGGCGCAGATGTCCGGCGGAGGTGACCAGGAAGAAGGGCTCCTTCAGCATGGGCGCCAGATGCTCGGCGCTGTCCGCGGTCGTGGCCGAGTCGGCTTCCAGGATCAGGCGCTCCTTCGGCAGACCGAGCGCGACCAGAGACTCGCCCATGATCCTGGCCGTGATGGGTGAGCCCGATACGATCACGTCGCAGTTACCGCAGCCGCCCCGTTGCAATTGCAAGGCCATCATCACCCGGTAGGCCGAGGCCCAGTGCATCCGTCCGGTGAGTGGCATCGCCGGATCATCGGCGGCGTAGCCGGTCAGCACGACGATGTGCTTGATGTCCCGATGAGTGCGGGTGTCGTGCACCGCCGGGTACTCGTATTCGAGCGGGCTCAGCAGCAAGGTTGCGACGCTGCCGGTCGAGAAGACGGTGGTGATGGCGCCCGAGACGGCCAGCAGCGCCCAGGAGAGCTTGCGCCACTGTTCCTTGAACGCGGTGACCAGGCCCAGTGCGAACAGGAGGTACGCGAGTCCCGAAGGAACCAGCATTGCACCGATGATTGCCGCCATAATTGTGTTCTTTGGTTGGTGGGGCGTACGGGAATTCTATGCCAGCGATCCTGACACAGCTTAAAAGCTTCGTTAGCCGGACGGGAATCGTCCTGACGTTCGTATGCTCGGCCGCTGTCGCCAGTGCCGACGACGAACGAATATTCGACTCGGAGTTACATAAGCTGCGTGTGACCACGGTCGCCGGCGGGCTCGAGCATCCGTGGGGCATGGCGTTTCTCCCGGAGGGGAAGTTTCTGGTCACGGAGCGGCCGGGGCGCCTGCGCATCATCGATGCGAAAGGAAATATTTCAGCGCCATTACCGGGCGTGCCCAAGGTGGCGGCGGCCGGGCAGGGCGGACTGCTCGACGTGGCGCTCGCGCCGGACTTCCAGACCTCGCGCTGGATCTATTTTTCCTATTCGGAACCGCGCGACGGCGGCAACGGCACCTCGGTGGCGCGAGCGAAGCTGGGGCCGCAGGGCCTGACCGATCTCAATGTGATTTTTCGTCAGACGCCGGCGGTCGACAGCTCGGGCCACTTCGGCTCGCGACTGGTGTTTGCACGCGACGGCTCATTGTTCGTGACATTGGGCGAACGGCAGCTGAAGCATTTCGCGGTTCGCGCGCAGGATCTGGAAACTCACTTTGGCAAGATCGTGCACCTGAAGCCCGAGGGCGGCGCGGCGCCGGACAATCCATTTCTGCTGGTGCCGGGCGCGCAGCCGGAGATCTGGTCATACGGGCATCGCAACGTGCAGGGCGCGGCGCTGCATCCGGACACAGGTGAGCTGTGGATCACGGAGCATGGCCCGAAGGGCGGCGATGAGTTGAATCACGTGAAGGCCGGGGCGAACTACGGCTGGCCGCTCGTGACGTATGGCATTGCTTATAACGGCGACAAGGTCGGCGTCGGCCAGGAGCGCGTGGGGATCGAGCCGCCGGTGTACTACTGGGTGCCTTCGATCGGCACCAGCGGGCTCACGTTCTATACGGGCGAGCGGTTCCCGAAATGGCGCGGGCAGGCGTTTGCCGGCGGTTTGTATGGGATGGTCGAGCGGCTGCAACTGGACGGCGACAAGGTGGTCCACAAAGAGCGCCTGCTGGAGCAGCTGAATCAGCGCATTCGGGATGTGAGAACCGGGCCGGATGGATTGTTATATGTGCTCACGGACAGCCCGAAAGGGCAACTGATCTGCGTGGCGCCGGCGGAATGAGGGGCCACCCGAAGGCAGCCCCTGTGAGCATCAACGCTGCTTGAAATCTTCCGGCGTCAGCTGATGACGCGCGAGCAGTTTGTAGAAGTCCGTGCGATTGCGTTTCGCCAGGCGCGCGGCCTGACTCACGTTGCCGCCGGTGATCTGCAGGATCTGTGACAGATAGTTGCGCGTGAACTCATCGCGCGCCTCATCGAACGAGGGCAGGCGGGTCGGGCCGCCGCCGAGCGCCGCCTGCACCAGCTCCGCGCTGATGATCGGGCTCGTGGCGAGCGCGACGTTCTGGCGCACGACGTTCTCGAGCTGACGCACGTTGCCCGGCCAATCGGCGCTGACCAGCAACTCGACCGCTTCCGGCGCATAGATGTGACGTTGCTCGCCGGTCTCCTGCGCGACCTTCTCGAGGAAATGCGACACCAGCAGCGGCACGTCTTCGCGACGCTTCGCGAGCGACGGCATTTCGATGTGCACGACGTTCAGGCGATAGTACAGATCCTCGCGGAAATGACCGCCCATGATCAGTTGTTTCAGATCGCGGTGGGTCGCCGAGATGATACGAACGTTGACCGTGGTCGCTTCGGTGCTGCCCACCGGGCGCACCTGGTTTTCCTGCAGGACGCGCAGCAGCTTCACCTGCAGGCGCATCGGCATGTCGCCGATCTCATCGAGCAGCAGCGTGCCACCGTCGGCCGCTTGAAACAAACCGCGGTGCTCGCGAATCGCGCCGGTGAAGGCCCCCTTCACGTGACCGAACAGTTCGCTCTCGAGCAGATTCTCGGCCATGGCGCTGCAATTGATCGCCACGAACGGACGATTGCGACGCGGGCTGGCCTTGTGAATGGCGCGAGCGAGCAGTTCCTTGCCGGTGCCGCTCTCGCCCGTGATCATGACGCGCGCGTCGGTGCCGGCCACCATGTGAGCCTGCGCCATGCGCTCTTCCATCACCGCGCTGCGCGTGATGAGCTCGCTGCGCCAGTCTTCGGTGGTGTCGGCGAAGCCGGAGACCTTGAGGGCCTTCTGCACCTGATCGAGCAGTTCCTGTTTGTCGACCGGCTTGGTGAGGAAGGCGAATGCGCCGCTCTGGGTCGCCTGCACCGCATCGGGAATCGTGCCGTGGGCGGTGAGGATGATGACGCGCAGCCCGGGGGCCCGGCTCTGGATTTCCTTCAGCAGGCCGATGCCGTCCATTTGATCCATGCGCAGATCGGTGATCACCAGATCCGGCCGGACCCGAGCCAGGGCGGCGAGCGCCGCGGCGGCGCTTTCAACCGCGTCGACTTCGTAGTTCTCGGCGCGCAGACGAATCGTGAGCAGCCGGAGCAGCCCCGGATCGTCGTCAACGACTAGCAGGCGGGCTTTGCGTTTCACTTGGGGCGGCATCGCGATTGCCAGGGGGCGTGGGACTGCGTTCAATGATAGACCTCTCGATTTCTTTGATCGCGTCCAGCTTCTGCTGGGCTTCGGCGAGGGCACGGCGCAAACGTGCGTTCTCTTCGATCTGCGCCTGAATGCGCTTGTCCGAGTTTGCCTGCGACCGGCTACGGTCGTCGAGTGTCGCAAGCAACCGACGATTTTCAGCCTCGAGTTTCAATCTAACATCTGTTTCATGCAGCAATACCGAGGCCAGCGTCCGCTCATCCTGAGTGAGCCGCTCCGGGGTGGCCAGCAGCGTTTCCAGCAAACGTTTGCCCTCCGAGGGACTACTTGCGGGATGGCCGGGCGTGACCAGGGCAACGGCATATCTCAGGGTGCTGGCCGTCGTCGGCGCGCGGGTGTATTCGCGCTCGACTTCATAAAACAAATCCGCCTGGCGCGCCGGATCCGGCGTGCTCAGGCCATTCATGATGTCCAGATAGGCGGGCGTATTGCCGCTCGCGGGAGCGGGCGTGGCCGGCGCGGTCGACGCCGCGTTGTTCGTTTCCTGCCGGCGGAACTGTTCGGCGAGCTCGCAGCCCTGCAACAGCAGCGCCACGGCACACACGGACAGCAATCCAATGCTCGGAGTGAGTTTCATCATGCGCCGCTATGCCGGCTCGCCTTCGAGCGCGGGTGCCAGAGGCAGCCGGACGCGGAAATGGGCGCCGGGAAACAGGCCGTCGAGAATCTCGATCGAGCCGCCGTGCGCCTGCACGAATTCGGAGACCACCGACAGGCCGATGCCGGTGCCCTTGAGATGGCCGGAGACCGGCGCGCTGCCGGAATAGAAGGCATCGAAAATCGCGGAGCGCTCTTCCTTGGAGATGCCGGGGCCGGTATCGGCCACGTCGAGCACCAGTTGATCCTTGTCCGCTTTGGCATGAATGAAGATGGTCCCGCCCCGGGGGCTGTATTTGAGCGCGTTCGACAGCAAGTTATCCAGAATCAGCTTGAGCTTGGCGCGGTCCGCGTGCAGCTCGATGTCTTGTACTTTCAGATCCAGATGCACCCGCTGCGCGAGCAGCGTCAGCTGATGCGTCTCCAGCGCCGATTTGATCAGCGGCCGCAGCCGGAACTCGGAAATCTCCAGGCCCGCGTGCCGCGCCTGCCAGGCACTGAACTCCAGCAGGTTCTCGATCAGCTGCTGCAGCTTGATGCCGTTGTCGCGCAGGATGGTGGTGACCTCCCGCTGCGCGCTGTCCAGTTCACCGACCGCGCCATCCATCAGCAGTTCCGTGCCTTCGCGAATACTGGCAAGCGGCGTCTTCAACTCATGCGACATATGTCGCAGGAATCGATTGCGTTCCTGCGCCAGCTCGAGCAAACGCACGCGCAGCCACTCCAGCTGCCGGCCCAGGTTCACCAGGTCCACCGGGCCGCGCACGGCGATCGACTTGGAGAACGTGCCCTTGCCGAGCTGGCTGATCGCGATGTCGATCTGGCGGATCGGACGCATCAGCAGGAACGTAAACACGCCCACCAGCATCGCGGTCAGCAGGATCAGCACCGCCGACTGCCAGAACAGATATTTCTGGGTGTCGGAGGTCGACTGCTGCAGCCGTGACAGACCGGTCTCGACCTGCTCGCCGGTGGCCGCCGACAACGCGAATGCCGCCTGCCACATGGGCTGGATGGCCTCCACCGCGTCCCGGATCACCTCCGGCGCCGGCGGGATCGGCGAAAGCAGGGCTGCGTCGATGCGCCGGAGCGAATTGCGGATGGCTCGCAGCTGCACCGCATGCTCCTGGTCGGCCGCGGTCGTTTCGATGCTCTTGAGCGTCGCTAGCAGCCGTTCGCGGCTGTCGCCGTAAACCTCGAGCAGGCCCGGATCGTTCAGCACCTGATACAGCTTGGCGCTGCGCTCGATGGGCGCGATCTGCTGGAACAGCTGCTGGGTGTAATGCGTGGTCTGCACGCCGCTGCGGACCAGGGTCGCGCTTTCCTCCGACAGCTTCCGGACCTTGGTCGCGGCAATGACCACCCCGAGCAGCAGCGGGATGGAAACCAGTGCGAAACCGGTCAGCATCAGGCTGTTCAGGGAGCTCGGGCGTGGCAGACGCATGGGGGCGGATTCTAGCGCTCGGAAGTACCGCATTGCGCGGGAAGTGCAGCCAAAGGGCGACGTATCCGGGTCATTGCCGGGCCGATCTCAGGGGCGGGGGCAGGGCCGGTCTCATGCCGGCTTCAGCCACCGCCTCAGATCGCGAGCCTGGCGAGGTCAGTTCTTCTGCAAGCCCGGTTCCTGTTGCAGGCGGCGCTCCCAGGCCAGCTGCGAGCGGACGATGGCGTCGAGGTCGTCGTGCTGTGGCACCCAGCCCAGCAAGTCGCGGACGCGTTGCGCCTTGGCGATCAACGAGGGCGGGTCGCCGGCCCGGCGCGGTTCCTCGACGGTCTTCAGCGGCTGGCCCGTGATGCGATCCATGGTCGAGATCACCTCGCGGACGCTGTATCCATGCCCGTAGCCACAATTGAGCGTCACCGACGCGCCGTTCGCGCGCAGGTAGTCGAGCGCCTTCAGATGCGCGCTCGCCAGGTCCTCGACGTGGATGTAATCACGTACGCCGGTGCCGTCGGGCGTCGGATAGTCGGTGCCGAAAATCGAAATGTGCGGACGTTTGCCGACCGCCGTTTCGGCCGCCACCTTGGTGAGCAGCGTGGCCTTGAGGGTCGATTGACCGATCCGCTGCCCCGGGTCGCAGCCGGCGACATTGAAGTAACGCAGGGCCACGTAGCGCAGCGCAGTGGCGGCGGCGAGGTCACGCAGCATCCATTCGCTCATCAGCTTCGAGGTGCCGTAGGGATTGATCGGCTGAGTCGGGCTGTCCTCGGCGGCGAGGCCGCCGACCGGAATGCCGTACACCGCGGCGGTCGAGGAGAACACGAAATGTTTGACGCCGGTTTCCTGACAGCCTTGCAGCAGGTTGCGCGTCGAGCAGGTGTTGTTGCTGTAGTACTTGAGCGGATTGGACACCGACTCCGGCACGATGGTGTTGGCTGCGAAGTGCATCACGGTTTCGATGCGATGCTCGCGCAGGATGCGGCTGACCAGCTCGCGATCGCCCGTGTCGCCGACCACCAGCTCACCGTGCAACACCGCCGAGCGGAATCCGGTCGAGAGGTTGTCGAGCACGACCACCTTCTCCTGACGTTCGCCGAGCTGCCGAACCACGTGACTGCCGATGTAGCCGGCGCCGCCGGTGACGAGGATGGTCATAGGTGAATGTCGATCCGTTGATGAGAACGTTGATGCCGATTCTAGCAGCTGCCATCCGCGTCGTAGGCGTCGCTTGTACCAGACATTCTGCGATGGACGCGGATCCCTCCGGCCAGTCACCATTGGCGGCCTCGAGCCCACGCCCCGTGTGACATGCCCAGACCCGATCCGCACCCGTACGACCGATTGACGCCCGACGTGATCATTGCCGCCGTGGAATCGCTCGGTCGCGATTCCGACCGCCGCATTCTGGCACTGAACAGTTACGAGAATCGTGTCTATCAGGTGGGCATCGAGCAGGGCGCGCCGCTGATCGCGAAGTTCTATCGGCCGGGGCGCTGGTCCGATGCCGCGATTCATGAAGAGCATGGCTTCGCGCTGGAGCTGGCCGCGGCCGAAGTGCCGGTGGTGCCGCCGCTGGTGCGAGACGGACGCACGCTGTTCGAGTACGAAGGCTTTCGCTTCGCATTGTTCGAACGTCGCGGCGGCCGCTGGCCGGAGCTCGGTTCGGCGACCGAGCGCGAATGGATGGGGCGGTTCCTCGGACGCATCCACATGGTCGGTCGCCGGCAGCGCTTTCGTCATCGCGAGCGCATCGACATCGAGCGCATGGGCGAACAGTCCTGTGAATTCCTGCTGAACAACGGCTGGATCCCCTCGCATCTGGAAACGGCCTACGACTCGCTGACCAACGATCTGCTCGATGCGGTGAATGAAACATTTCAGAGCGCGCACGGCGTGGCGGAACTGCGGCTGCATGGCGATTGTCATCGCGGCAACGTGCTGTGGACCGACGATGGTCCGCACTTCGTGGATCTGGACGATTGCATGACCGGGCCGGCCATCCAGGATCTGTGGATGCTGCTGTCCGGGAACCGCGCTGACATGGGCGAGCAATTGTCACAGTTGCTCGAGGGCTATTCGCAGTTCTCCGATTTCGACTATCGCGAGCTGGTGCTGGTCGAGAGCCTGCGCACGCTGCGCATGATTCATTATTCCGCCTGGCTCGCGCGGCGCTGGTCCGATCCGGCGTTTCCGGCTGCCTTCCCCTGGTTCATCGAGCCGCGTTATTGGGAGAACCAGGTGCTGTCGTTGCGCGAGCAGCTGGGCGCGATTGCCGAGGGGCCGCTCGATTTGCGCTGAACGCCTGCTGAATGTCGCTGCCCGTCACAGATGCATCGTTGCGTCAATCGGGAATGCGAACGCATCGACTTTTTGCTGTTCGGACGCTGTGATAGCGTCCCCGCGCTGACAGGTCGGCGCCGAATCGTTCACAGCAGTGCAAATATCCGCCCCCTCAAGGGGCGCTCGAGTACCGAACAAATGCCGCAGGAATTCTCCCGTCTCGCCCGGTTGTTCACCACCCTGGCCGGGTTCACCGTGCTGGCCGCCTGCGGCGGCGGTGGCGGGTCGGTGGGCGGCGGTAACGGCGGCAATCCCAATCCTCCGCCCACGGGTGCGACCGTCACGGTCAGCGGCAGGATCACCTTCGACCGGCTGGCGTTCCAGCCTACGCTCGGTCAGGGATTGAATACGACGCCGGTCGAATCGCCGGCTCGCGAAGTGGTGGTGCAAGCGATGTCCGGCTCGACGGTGCTCGCGTCGACGACGACCGACGCCAATGGCGACTACACGCTGACCGTCAACGCGAATACAAACATGTTCATTCGCGCGCGCGCCCAGATGCAAAAGACCGGTGCTGCGCCGATCTGGAACTTCGCCGTTCGCGACAACCGCGACTCCGCTGCGCTCTATGCGCTGGATGGCAGCACCTTCAACAGCGGGACCGCTGCGGTGACCCGGAATCTGCGTGCGACATCGGGTTGGGGCACCACCAGCTACACCGGCACGCGCGCAGCGGCGCCGTTCGCGATTCTCGATACGGTGTATCGAACCAAGGAACTCATCCGCGGCGCTGCGCCGAATCAGCAGTTTCCAGATCTGAACCTGTACTGGAATCCCACCAACCGCAACGTGGTCGATGGGAATGGCGACCCGATCATCTGCCCCGATGACGGCGCCATCAGTACCTCGTTCTATTTCAGAGACGAGACTCGCTCCACGACCGATCAGTGCAGCCCGTCGGCGGTGCTGCCCGACGGCATTTACATTCTCGGCGCCTTCGACAGCGGCCTGGCCGATACCGACGAGTTCGATCAGCACGTGATCGCGCACGAATTCGGACATTATTTCGAGGACCGTTTCAGCCGCTCCGATTCCATCGGCGGCGAGCACAACGCAGGCGATCTTCTCGACCTGCGTGTCGCGTTCGGCGAGGGCTGGGGCAACGCGTTCGGCGCGATGGCGCTGAACGATCCGGTGTATCGCGATTCTTACGCCGGCATCACTCGGGACCACGGTTTCAATCTGGAAACCGGCGAAGATACCGGCGGCGCGACGGGATGGTACTCGGAAGGCTCGGTCGGCAAGTTCCTTTGGGACGTGTTCGATGGCACGAATGAATCGGGCGACAACGTGGCGCTCGGATTCACGCCCATTTTCAATGCCATGACGAACCAGGAAGTGAGCACGCCGGCGCTGACCAGCATTTATTCGTTTGCCAATGCACTGCGCACCAACAATGCCAGCGCGTCGGGCGATATTCGGAACCTGTTGCTGCTGGAGAATATCAACGGCACCGGCGAGTTCGGCGCGAATGAGACAAATAGCGGCAACGACATCGGCTTCACCAGCGTGTACACGGATATCACTCCGGGCGTGATCGTCTCCGGCATTTGCAGCACCAACGGCTCGCGCGCCGGCAACAAGCTCGGCAACCGCCGCTTCCTGCGGTACGTCAAGGCGAGCAGTGGACTGGTGAACATTCAGGCGACCGGCGCGGCGTCGGGAGCCGTTGCCGGTTCCGGCGCCGCTGTCGATCCCGACATCGAGGTGTATCTACGCGGCACGATTGTGGCGAGTGGCAGAAGCGAGGTCTCAGGTCAGGAGACGATCTCGCAACAACTGCTCGCCGCGGGGACTTACGTGATCGAGGTGGTCGCCTACGAGACGATCGATCCGGACACGACCAATCCGTTGGTGACGACTCCGCGCTGCATGAACATCACCATTCAAGAACTCTGAGCCACCGCGTGCGTTGAGACCGAAGCGCGTCATAATAGAGGCATGATCAGGATGAAGCTTTCACCGCGGCGTTTGCTGGTGTGTATTCCGGTGGCCACGCTGGCCCTGTTGGGGGCCTGCAGCTCCGAGCCCGAGCCCGAAGCGGCGGCGCCCGCCAAGGCACCGACCAAGCCGGTGGCAGCGGCTCCGAAGGATGAGACCGCCACGTTCGCCAGAGCGGTGGGCGACGGCAAGCCGGGCGCGGCCGTGAACATCCGTTATGAGTTCAGCGGCAAGCCGACGCTCGGCGTGCCGACCGAGCTCGATATCGCGTTCATTCCGAGCGCCGGCGTCGATTCGATGGAAGCGACGCTGGCCGGCATGGACGGCATCACGCTCGCCGGGCCCTTGACCGCCTCGTTCACGTCGGTGGAAGCGGACAAGCCGTACCGTCACAAGATCTCCGTCCTGCCGGATCGCACCGGCGTGTTCTATATCACCGCCTCGGTGAACACGCAGATCGCAGGCTCGGGCCTGAACCGGACCTTCTCGATTCCGTTCGTGGTCGGCCAGCCGGTGACTCAGCAGAAGGCGGCGCCGCCGAAGGATGCGACCGGCGAGTCCATCAAGTCGCTGCCGGCCGAAGAAACCACCGCGCCGAAGAAGAAGTAAGTCCGCTCCTCGACGGACGCGGTCCAGCCGCGTCCGTTACCCTCCCGTCGAAATCACTTAGCTAAAGATTTCGACAGCCCCGTCGGCGCTCCGTGTCTATCGTCTGGTCCATCTTTGGCGATGGAGGGAACGCATGACACAGCAAATCAGGAATCGCGCATTGGTTGGGGCCGCGATGCTGGCCGCCAGTCCCTTGTTTGCAGCCGATCATCTCGACACACCCAGCGTGATCGCCGACCCGCGCGCCGATATCGGCGATGTATTTGCCTGGACTTCGCACGACGCGCGCCGGCTCAACCTGGTCATGACGATCGTGGGGCACACGTTCTCGGAACAGCTCGAGTACGTGTTCCACATCGATAGCGGCAGACGGTTCGGACAAACCAATGCAACGACGGACATCGTCTGTCGGATTGCGACGGCTCACAACGTCTTTTGTAAGGTGGGTAATGCCGACGTCGCGAGCGGCGATGCGAGCGACTCCAAGGGTCTGGAGGGTCGGAACAAGCACCTGCGCGTGTTCGCGGGGCTGCGTGACGATCCGTTCTACAACAACGTGAAGGGCACGCGAGAGGCATATGCCGTGGCCGCGGACGCGATGATGGGCAGCGCAAAGAACGATGTCGCGGGCTGTCCGATGTTCAGCGAAGCAACCGCCCGGTCGATTCTCGACACGTGGCGTCACACGGGCGGTGGTCCGGCGAAGAACTTCCTCGTGGGCTGGACGCCGGCGTCGCTGGTGGTTTCGGTGGATCTGGATGTCGTCGATCGCGGCGGCACGATGCTCGCGGTGTGGGCAACGACGGCGAATGCAAACAAACAAATAGATCGCATGGGCCGCCCGCTCACCGGCAATGCGCTCCTGGGATCGTTCTCGGACGAAGCAACGAGCGATCGGCTGAAAGAGCGTTACAACGGCGCGACGCCGGCGACTGGCGCTGAGTTCATCGCCGAGATGGAGCGAACATTGGGGATCTACGATGGCTTCGATGGCAAGTGCGGCAATCAGCTGCTGGCCGATATGAAGACGGCCTCGCCGGCACGCTATCGAGCGCTCGCCACCGTGCTTGCCGACGACCGGCTCTGGGTCAACAGCGAATCGACGATCTGCGGCGAATTCTTCTCGGTCGAGTTCGCGGCCCTGGCCGGTCAGGACGCGATGATGATGTATTGCGGCGGCAGGACGCCGAATGACGATGCCATCGATGTCTATCGCTCGGTGTTGTCGATGGGGCAGGCGACCGGCATCGATGACGGTGTCGACCGCGACGACCACGAACATTCGATCACGGAATTTCCATTCCTGGCGGCACCATGAAGTGCCGTCATCCATTGAGCGGGAATGACGCGCGTCGCTGCATGTGGGGCGCAATCCTGCTGGCTGGGATCTTCGTCACGTCCGGTGCGAGCGCGCATGACTTCTGGATCCAGCCACTGCAGTACTGGTCGCCACCGGACGCGTCGATTCCGATCACGTTACAGGTCGGGCACGGCGCGCAGCGACAGCGATCGCAGATCCGCTCCAACCGGATCTCGCGCTTCGTTACTGTCGCGCCGGATGGAACATCGCACGACGTGCGTGCCGATCTGCATCTGCGCGGTGCGAACGACGACGGTCGTCTGCAGTTCGATGCGCCGGGTACGTATGTCGTCGTGCTGGAAACGGACAATGGCGGCCGCAGCGCGTTACCGGCACAGCGGTTCAATGATTATGCTCGCGATGAAGGGCTCACGCCGGCGCTCGACTATCGTGAGCGCGCTGGAAAGATGTCGGCGGATACGGCGGAGAGTTATCGCCGCGTCTCGAAGGCCATCGTGCAGCACGGAGCGGTTGATCGTCGATCTCAGGCACATGTCACGACGCCGCTGGGACTGACGCTGGAGATCGTGCCGGAACGCAGTCCTTACTCAGCGAGCGCAGGGGACTTGCCGGTGCGCGTGTATTTCGAGGGGCAGCCGCTCGCAGGCGCGCTCGTGAAGCTCACGCAACTGGAGCATGACGATGCACCGGTCGAGGCGCGTCGGACGGACGCGTCGGGCCGGGCGAGTTTTCCGCTGACACCGTACGGGACCTGGTTGTTGAACGTGGTCTGGAGCAAGCCCGTCCCGGCGCCGGCCGAGGTAGACTTCGACACGACCTTCTCCAGTCTGACTTTCGGCTTTCCATGACGGAGCTCGCCATTCAGGACTTGCTGGACACGCAGACCGTCGCGATTCGCGACGTCCTCTGCGATGGCAAGTGCCGTCACAAGAGCGCGGAGGAGTGTCCGAGCTCGACCTATCTGGTGTTTCCTTATCGAGGTGTCTACATGCGGCACCTCGGCAGCAACGAGGCGGTCGCCGAAGCCAATCAGGTCCTGTGCTTCAATCAAATGGAGAGCTATCGGATCAGTCATCCGGTACAGGGCGGCGACGCCTGTCTGTCGATCTCGGTCCGCGAAGACCTGTTGCGCGAGCTGGCGCCGACCGAGCATCTGCATGACGGCGCGGCCGTGACGTTCAGCAAACAGCGCTGGCGGATCGAACCCAGAGCCCAGGTCCTGGTGGCGCTGCTGCGCCATACCCTGCTCAACAAATCGATCGAGCTGCTGGAGGCGGAAACCTTGACGTTGACGCTGATCCGTCGCGCGCTGGGCGAACGCACGTCACCGACGACCCGCGCAACCTACGGTCGGCAAAAGCTGGTCGACCGGGCCAAGCTGACTCTTTCTTCCGAGCTCTCGCGTCGCTGGACGCTGACCGAGATCGCGGCGGAGGTCGGTGTGTCGCCGGTGTATCTGACGCAGGCGTTCGCGCAGGTGGAGGGTGTGCCGCTGTATCGATATCAGCTGCGGCTGCGGCTGGCTCGCGCGCTGGATCTGCTTGGCAGCTACGATGATCTGTCGACGCTCGGCGTGGATCTCGGCTTCTCCAGTCACAGTCATTTCACGGCGGCGTTTCGACAGGCCTACGGTCGCACGCCGGCGCAGTTTCAACGCTCCGCCAATTTGCGCTGACGCCCGGCCTGCATCGAGCTTTGGAAGTTCAGGCTGATCCGCGGCTCGCGTATTTCGGGCAGCTTGGGCACGCCATGCACCCAATCCTGCTGGCAGCGGCCGCCCATCACGATCAGATCGCCCGAGTTCGGTGCGAACGAGATCGACGGGCCGCCGGCGCGCGGCTTGAGCTGGAAGCGACGGGTCGCACCGAGTGTGAGCACCGGCACGATACATTCGGCCCGCCGGCACGAGAACCGGTCGCGATGCCAGCCGGTGCTGTCCTCGCCGTTGCGGTACAGATTCAGCCACAGGCTGTCGTACTCGACGCCGTAGTGGCTCGACAAGGCAGTGGCGGCGGCAATCAGCATGTCGTGAGGCACGCGGTCCAGGCGGCGATATTCAGCGGTGAGCCGCGGTTCCAGGAATCTTTGCTCGAACAAGGTGCGGTAGTGCTGACTCCAGGGCACCGCCGTTGCCAGCGCGTCGAACAAACATTCCGGGCCCGACATCCACCCCGGCACGAGCTCGACCCACGACGTGGCATCCAGCGCAGTCCGCCGCGCGCTGGCGAAAGTCGGATCGATGGCCAGCGATCCGCGCGTCGAAAACAAATCTTCCTGCTGGCGCAATGGCTCAATCCCGGCGAACAACCCACCGATAGCTCAACACTCATCCATGACAGGGGCTGTCGAAATCTTTAGCTAAAGATTGTGACAGCGCCGCCCGGGCGCCAGGCCAACACTGCACTCATGGTGGGCAAACGAGGGCGAGACCATGACGGAGCGGACCTGTGCGGCGTGCGATTGCCGGATCGAAGGGCCCGGCATCGAGGTGACGGTGGGCGGCAAAGCGGTGGAAGTCTGTTGCGATGACTGTGCCCGGGCCCTGAACGAGGCCCATGCACCGGGACCGGGCATGCAACGGGCCGACGGAATGAGGGCGTTAGACGGGTAGGGGGCGTAGGAAAGCCCCTCCGGGACGGGCGTAGCCCGGGGTCAGTGTTAAGGTTTTGCGTAAATCATGCGGCGGAGGTATCCGGAACCCCCGCCGTGCCTCTACAATGCGCGCCTTTTTGCCCTCCCACCGGTTCCCAATTCCCGCGTGTCAACCTCTCAGCTTCGTAACATCGCCATCATCGCTCACGTCGATCATGGCAAGACCACCCTGGTCGATAAGCTTCTGACCCAGTCGGGCACGCTCGATGCCCGCAAGGCCGTGCCCGAACGAGTCATGGACTCGAACGCGCTCGAGAAGGAACGCGGCATCACCATCCTGGCCAAGAACACCGCCATCCGCTGGCGCGACTTCCGGATCAACATCGTCGACACCCCGGGCCACGCCGACTTCGGCGGCGAGGTCGAGCGCGTGCTGTCGATGGTCGACTCGGTGCTGCTGCTGGTCGACGCCGTCGACGGTCCGATGCCGCAGACCCGCTTCGTGACCCAGAAAGCCTTCTCGCACGGCCTGCACCCGATCGTCGTGATCAACAAGATCGACCGCCCCGAGGCGCGTCCGAGCTGGGTGCTGGATCAGACGTTCGATCTGTTCGACAAGCTCGGCGCGTCCGAGTCGCAGCTCGACTTCCCGGTCGTGTACGCCTCGGCCCTGAAGGGCATCGCGGGCAATGCGCCGGACCAGATGGGCACCGACATGACCGCGCTGTACGAAGCCATCGTGAAGCACTGTCCGCCGCCGGACGTGAACGAGGACGGCCCGCTGCAGTTGCAGGTCAGCCAGCTCGACTATTCGAGCTACGTCGGCGCCATCGGCATCGGTCGTATCAAGCGCGGCAAGATTCGCAAGAACAGCCCGGTCGCGGTCGTCGACAAGGACGGCAAGGTGCGTAACGAGCGCATCATGCAGGTGCTGGGCTTCCTCGGCCTGGATCGCGTCGAAGTCGACGAGGCGGGCGCGGGCGATATCGTCGCGTTCTCCGGCATCGAACATCCGCAGATCTCCGATACGATCTGCGACCCGGCCAAGCCCGAGGCGCTGCCGGCACTGGTGGTCGATGAGCCGACCATCAGCATGACCTTCGAGGTGAATACGTCACCGTTCTGCGGCAAGGAAGGCAAGTTCGTCACCAGCCGTCAGATTCGCGAGCGTCTGCAGCGCGAAGTACGCCACAACGTGGCGCTGCGCGTGGAAGACACCGGCGATCCGGACAAATTCCAGGTCTACGGACGTGGCGAATTGCATCTGGGCGTGCTGCTCGAAAACATGCGTCGCGAAGGCTATGAGCTCGCGGTCTCGCGGCCACGCGTCGTGCAGAAGGAAGTCGACGGTGTGATGTGCGAGCCGTGGGAAACGCTTGCGGTCGACCTCGATGAGGGTTCGCAAGGCTATGTCATGCAGGCGCTCGGCGAGCGCGGCGGTCAGCTCACCAACATGATGCCGGACGGCAAGGGCCGCGTGCGTCTGGACTACAAGATTCCGTCGCGAGGCCTGATCGGCTTCCAGACCGAGTTCCGTACCATGACCTCGGGCCTGGGCCTGATGCATCACATCTTCGATCACTTCGGTCCGGTGCTGGACAAGGAAGTGGGTCAGCGCCAGAACGGCGTGCTGATCTCGAACGGGCAGGGCAAGGCGCTGGCCTATGCGCTGTTCAGCCTGCAGGAGCGCGGCAAGCTCATGGCCTCGCACGGCGATGAGGTGTACGAAGGCCAGATCATCGGCATTCACAGCCGCGACAACGATCTGGTGGTCAACCCGCTCAAGGCCAAGAAGCTCACCAACATGCGGGCCGCGGGCCGCGACGAGAACCTCATCCTCGTGCCGCCGATCCGCTACTCGCTGGAGCAGGCGATGGAATTCATCGCCGACGACGAGCTGGTCGAGGTGACGCCGAACAACATTCGCGTCCGCAAGCGCCTGCTGAAGGAAAACGACCGCAAGCGCGCCGGCTACAAGTCGTCCTCCGAGGACGCCGACGAGTAATCCCACCTGAGGGGCGCCGGCATTATTGCCGCCGGCGCCGCCCTGTCTGCGCCATCAGACATAACCCGCGCCGGGTCCTCGGTGCTTTGCCGTGCTTTCACATAAAACCTGGAGGCATTTCACACCTCCTTGAGCGTCAACGCCTTACGATGCCTCGCATCGGTAGTGGTTCACACTAAAAACGCGGGGACGATGACGGCGCAGGACCGCGTCGTCAGAAGCACGACATGCATCGACTGCTCGAACAGCAAGTCAGGGAAGCGACGCGCTCGGACGGTGAGCTGGATCTCGGCAAGTTGCTTGCCGCGATCACGGCTGCCTATAGCAAGACCGATGAGGAGCGCCGGGGCATCGTGCGTTCCATGCAGCTGATGTCCGATGAGGCCACGGCGCTGACGCGCGAGCTGCGCGAGAGCACCGCGAGCCAGTTGCAGGCCGTGCTCGATCACGTCAAGGACGTGATCATGACCGTCGACGATGCCGGTCACATCGCCTCCATCAATGCCACCGGTCAACGCGTATTCGGTCAGACGGAATCCGATGCCATCGGCCGCCCGCTGAGCTTCCTGCTGCCGCAGATGACGGCGAAACAGACCATCTCCGCCGCGCTGGAACAGCTCGCCGCGCGTCTCGATGACACGCAGGTCGATCTCGCGCCTCATGAAACGACGGGCCAGCGCAGCGACGGCACGCAGTTCTCCGCCGAGATCGCCGTCAGCAAGACCAAGATGAATCGCCGCGAAGTGTTCGTCGTGTGTCTGCGCGATACCACCGATCGCAAGATGGCGGAGGCGGCATTGCGTGACAGCGAGGCGCGCTATCGCACGCTCGTCGAGCACGCGCCGGAGATCATCGTGGTGGTCGATCTCGATCAGAATCGTCTGGTCGACGTGAACGAAAACGCCGTGCGCTTTTTCAAGATGGATCGCGAGGCACTGCTGAAGAGCAGCCCCGATACGCTGTGTCCGCCGCATCAGCCGGACGGCGCGCTGTCATCGCATGCGAACCGGGCGCAGCTGGATCGCACGCTGGCGGGAGAAGCGCCGGTGCTCGAATGGATGTTCCGCGACAGCTTCGGCAACGACATTCCTTGTGAAGTGCGCTGGGTTCGGCTGCAGTCGCATGGTCAGCGCCTGATTCGCGGCAGCATCACCGATATCACGGAGCGCAAGCGCGCCGAGCTCCTGGCAGCCGGTGAGCGGCGCGTGTTCGAGCGTCTCGCGGCGAACGTGGATCTGCGTATCACGTTGCAGGCGATCACGGACGTCGTCGAGCGAGTCGCGCCGGATTGCGTGAGCGCGATCCGCATGCTCGATGACGAAGGCAAACATCTGAATCTGTGCTCCGGGCCGCGACTGCCGGCCGTGTACTCACAGGCGATGGAAGGCGTCGCGATCGCTGCTCGCAACGGCTCGTGCGCGGCAGCCGTCTATTTGCAGCGGCAGGTCATCGTCGCTGACATCGCGCGCGATGCATTGTGGGAGAACACGCGCGATGCGGTGCTCGGCGCCGGATTGCGCAGCTGCTGGTCCACGCTGATTCATTCGTCCGATGGCCGCATTCTCGGCACGCTGGCGTTGTACTTCCGCACGCCGAAGAGCCCGCTGCGGCGGGACTTCGAGTTGATGTCGCGCATGACGCAGCTCGCGGGCATCGCGATCGAACGACGTCTGGCCGAGAACGCGTTGCGTGACAGCGAGGCCCGCTACCGAAGCCTGTTCGACAACGTCATGGAAGGGGTGTACAGCTCGACCAGCGACGGCCGCTTCCTATCCGTGAATCCCGCGCTGGCTCGCATGATCGGTTATGCCTCGCCGACGGAGTTGATGGCGCTGCCGCCCGCCAGCATGTATCACGATCCCGCCGAACGTCTGGCCATCATTGCGACCATTGCGCGCGATGGCGAAGTTCGCAATGCCGAGTTTCAGATGCGCCGGGTGGATGGAACCATCCTCGCCGTCATCGAAAGCGCGCGTGCCGTGCGCGACAGGAGCGGACAGCTCATCGGCTACGAAGGCACGATCTCCGACATCAGCGAACGCAAGCGCGCCGAAACGGCGGTGTTCGAGGAGAAGGAGAAGGCGCAGGTGACGCTGCAGTCGATCGGCGACGGCGTCATCACGACCGACGCCAACGGTTGCATCGAGACATTGAATCCCGTGGCCGAGAACCTCACAGGCTGGGACGGCGCCGAGGCGAAGGGCCGGAAGCTGCGGGAAGTCTTCAACATCCTGAACGAGGCGACGCGCGAGCCGCTGGAAGATCCGGTCACGCGCGCCCTGCGTGAAGGGCAGGTCATCGCGGTCGCCGATCACACCGTGCTCGTGAATCGTCGCGGCCAGGAAATCGCGATTCAGGACTCGGCGGCGCCGATTCGCGATCGAAGCGGCAAGATCATCGGCGCGGTCATGGTGTTCCATGACGTGAGCAAGGAGCGACGGCTGCGTCGGGCGCTCGCGTATCAGGCGAGCCACGATGCGCTGACCGGTCTGATCAATCGTCGTGAGTTCGAGAATCGTCTCAACGAAGCGCTGCTGACGGCGCGCTCGGATGAGGGCACGACGCATGCGTTGATGTACCTCGACCTCGATCAATTCAAGCTCGTGAACGACACCTGCGGCCACCAGGCGGGCGATCGTCTGCTCAAGCAGATCACCGGGCTGTTGCAGACTCGCATCCGGACCAGCGACACGATCGCGCGCCTCGGTGGCGATGAGTTCGGCGTGCTGCTCCAGGATTGCACCGCCGATCGCGCGGCCAAGATTGCCGACAACCTGCGACAGGCGATTCGCGAATACCGCTTCGAATGGCAGGACGGCGCGATGAACGTCGGCGTCAGCGTCGGCATCGTCGAGATCAATAGCGCGAGCGAGAATATTGGCAGCGTCATGGCGGCGGCCGACGTGGCCTGTTATGCGGCGAAGGACTCGGGCCGCAATCGCGTTCACATGTATCAATCCGGCTCGGCGCCGGAACGCCATCGCGAGATGCAGTGGGTGTCGCGTCTGACGCGCGCCTGCGAAGAGAACCGGCTCGAGCTGTACTACCAGCCCATCGTGCCGATCGGTGCGACCCGCGACACGCGCGGTCACTACGAGCTGCTACTGCGCATGCGCGGTGAGCACGGTGAACTGGTGCAGCCGGCGGAGTTCATTCCGGCGGCGGAGCGCTACAACGTGATGCCGATGATCGACCGGTGGGTGGTGAGCCAGGCGCTCGGCGCGCTCGCGCACTATCGCGCGGACGGCGATCCGCGTCATGGCTATACGCTATCGATCAACCTGTCGGGCACGTCGCTGAACGACGATCGGTTCCTGGAGTTCCTGATCAACGAGCTGCAGACCTACGACCTGAGTCCGGGGGCCGTGTGCTTCGAAATCACGGAGACGGCGGCGATCTCCAATCTCGCCAACGTCGTGCATTTCATGCGCGAGTTCCGCGCGCGCGGCTGCTTGTTCTCGCTGGATGATTTCGGCAGCGGCCTGTCATCGTTCATGTATCTGAAGAACCTGCCGGTGGACTTCCTGAAGATCGACGGCTCGTTCATTCAAAACGTGACCACCGATCACGTCGATCGCAGCATGGTCGAGGCCATCACCCAGATCGGCCGGGCCATGGGCCTGAAGACCGTCGCCGAGCGCGTGGAAAGCGCCGAAGTGCTCAAGTGTCTGGCTGACATCGGCGTCGAGTATGCGCAGGGCATCTATATCGCCATGCCGGAGTCGGTGGAGTCGCTCAGCCGCATCACGCGCACGCATCCTCAGCTGAGACTGGTGCACTCGGCGTAGGCACCGCTCACGTCGATTCGGCGCGCCGGTAGTAACGGTACTTGCCCGATTTTTCCCGAGGCACCAGCGCCACGCGTTCGATATCGACGCGGCAGTTCTCGCCGAACGTCGAGTGGACGATCTGTCGCAACTGCGCGGCCAATTCATCGTTGAAGCCGGCGGCGCTCTCGACGAGTACGTTCCAGTGCGTCGGGTCTTTCTGTTGAAACAGCACCTGTCCGACGGAGCCGAGCGGCGCCTTTGAAAGAAACAACTGCAGGCGCCTTCCGATCTCCGAGCCGTGCACCAGCGTGCCCTCCGTCGTCACGAACATATCGGCGGCTCGCCCGACCAGCTCGGACAGCACTGGATGCGGCAGTCCGCAAGGGCAGGGATCGGGCGAGAGTCGTCCGCGATCGCCGATGCGACAGCGCACGAGCGGCATGGCGCGATTGAACAGTGACGTGAGCACCAGATCGCCGAGCTCGCCCGGCCCGGCTGGCTCATCGCCGTTGAATATTTCCAGATACACGTGATCCGACATGATGTGCCGCGAGCCGGCGGGACATTCGTGCGCGATCGGCCCCATCTCGGTCGAGCCGTACGATTCGAAGACGCGCGCGCCGAGGTGCTGCGCGATCTCCTCGCGCTGGAAGGGATACACCTGTTCGCCGCCCAGTTTGACGAACGGCACGAGTCGCTCGGGCGCGTGCGGGGTGTGCGCGCGAACGTGGCGGGCTAGCTGCGCGATCGCCGAGGGCAGGCCCATGCACAACACCGGACGTTGCTCGAGCAGATAGTGTTTCGCGCGCTCCAGTTGATCGAAGGTCAGATTCCTGGTCGAGAACACCCGGCAGTTGCGCACCCAGTCGAGCAGCGGGTGACCGCCGCCCCACAGCAGCAAGGTGCGACTGCCCGTGGGAATGCCGAACCAGTGCATGGAGCGATACTCCTGTGCCCAGCTCCATCCGCCCGCGTGCGGGTTATAAGAAACACTGACGACCGCGCCCGTCGATCCTGAGCTGTGTCGTGCGAACACGCCCGGAGTGAATCGGCGTGCCTGCAACTGCGCGCGATGAGTAATCAACATCTTGCGTTCCAGCACCGGCCAGTTGCCGAGATCCTGGGCGTCGGCGCGAGACAGTGCTGTGTGCCAGTCACCCGATGAGTAGAGCGGAACCTGCGTGCGTGCATAACTCAAAGCGTCCCGCAGCAGCATCCGTGTAAGGTGATCGAACGATGCACGATCCAGTCGTTCCCACGTCTGCAGGCGTCGCACGAAGGGAGCAACGTGTCGGCCACGCATCGATTGCAGCGTGTAGTACAGATTCTTGTGGAAACGTTGCTCGGTACGGTGACTCACGTGTGATGAATGCAGGCGTATCCGAATCTGTTCCGGCGGAGTAGCATCGATCCGCGCATCGAGGAATGCAATGAAGCTGCGAATCGGGCCGAGGATTCGGGTGGCTTTGCAGCTAGGCGCAAGCGTCGGACTGCTTGCGTATCTGCTCTCTCGACTCGACTGGCAACACAGCCGGGCATTGATCGGCGGCGCCAATCCGCTGTGGCTGGCGGCCATCGTGCTGGTCCACATCCTGGACCGGGTCTTGATGGCCTTGAAATGGCATCAACTGTTACGGGTGCTCGACGATCGTCTCGGGCGCCGCAGCGCCATTGCCGTCTATTACGAAAGCACGTTTGTCGGTTTCGCGCTGCCGCTCGGCGGTATCGGTCCGGACATCGTGCGGTTCCTGCGACTCAAGGGCCGAGGGATCGATCCCCACGTGACGCTGTCATCGATGGTGATGGAGCGCTTGAACGGCGTGATCGCGACGCTGGCGTTCATCGTCGCCGGGGGTGTCGTGCTTGCGAGGCTGGCGCCTCAGCCGGCTTTGCGACATTTCGCTATCGCAGCGGCGCTCATTGCCGGCGTGATGGGCTTCATCGGTGCGACATTGATTTTTCATCCACCGTTCGGTCGCGCGCTGCTCCGGCTTTCGAGAATACCGCACGCCATCGAGGACGGACGCTTTGCGAAATATGTGGCGGCGGCCCGTGTCTATTCCAGCCGGCGTCTCACCCTGGCCATCAATCTCGGCCTGTCGATGATCGAACAGACCGCGCCCGTGTTCACGATGTGGATCGCGTCGTACGCATTGGGGGCACCCTTGTCGTGGACGGTCTGTCTCGCCGTCACGCCGGTCGCGGTGATCATCCAGCGTCTGCCGCTGACCTATGGCGGGTTGGGGCTGCGCGAGGGGAGCGCGGCCGCGCTGCTCGTCGCTCTCGGCTATGACTATTCCACGGCGCTGGTGCTGCTGATGACACAGCTGGTGATGTTCTTGATCTCTCTGTTGCCCGGCGCAATCGTGCTGGCGATGAGCGGGCGGCCCCTGGCGAAGCGTGCATCGGCTTGAGCGCGGAGGAACAAGCGTGTCGCCGGATCATTTACATACCGAGAATCTCCACGCTCACGCGAGCTCATCGCAAGTGGCACCGTCCTGCTTCAGCAAACATTTCGCCGAGGAATGGCTGTTCCGCGCCACGCTGCGGAATTCGCTGCGTGCCTGGTCGGCCGCGCAGCAATCCTCCTGGCTGCGAGTTCCGGAAGTGCTGAATGCCGATGAGCGCAAGATGCGCATCGACTATGAATTCATCGAGGGCTGGAATCCTTTGCATACGGTGCTTCGGAATCGCGCGTTCGAGGGAATGTCGGAGGCGGAGCTCGTGGGCATGTTCTGGACGTGTGGTGCCGCGCTGGAGGAGTTTCATCGGCGCACGCATCGGATCCACGGCGACTTCGATTTCGACAACGTGCTGGTGAAGCGAGGCGCCGACAAAGTGGTGTTCGTGGATTTCACGCCGCCCGAATACAGCGCGTTTCGTCGCTACAACCAGCAGAGTCCCTATCGAGACATCGCGACGTTCGTGCTGTTCGTGCGCGCGAAGTATCCGCCGCAATTGATCTATCTGGCGTTCAGGCCGCAGCTGCGAGAGCTCGCCCGCAGTTTCATGGAAGGCTATTTCCGGGACGCGCCCGCCGAGTACGATCGATCCATGCTCGAGCGTCACATGGACGGGCTGCTGCGGGACACCTATCTCGGCAAGACGTTCAGCGCTCGATACATGCGACACAGCCGGCTGTTCCGAACCGACGATCTGGCGCCAGGCCTCTAATGCATGATGGCCGACGTTGCACGCGGGCTCCGGCGCAGCGGGACGACCTCGTTCAACACAGCGAGCGTCCGCCGAGCGGTCTCTTTCCACGTCAGTGTCCGTGCTCGCTGGATTCCCTGTTCGCGCAGGCGCCGGCGCAGCTGCTCCGAGCCGGTGACCTCAGTGAACGCACGTGCGATGTCGGCCTCGTCGCGCGGATCGATCAGGAAGGCCGCGCCACCGGCGATCTCGGGCGCCGAGCACGTGTTCGGCACGATGGCGGGGCAGCCGCACGCGAACGCCTCCACGATCGGAATGCCAAAACTCTCGCACAGCGTCGCCAGCACGAAACATTCCGCCAGCTGATAGGCCAGATGCAGCCGCTGATTCGGCACGAAGCCCAGGAATCGCACGTCCTTCAGATCTGCATCGGTGAAGGCGCGGCCTCGGAGATATTCCTCCACGTGAGCGCCGACCACCGCCAGCGGCAGATCGCCGCCGGCAGCGCGGTAGCGCCGGTAGGCCCGAATCAATGTTTCATTGTTGCCGCCTGGATAGATCCGGATCTGCTTCTGGGCGCCGTGCAGGACGCGGGCGACGGTCAGAATGAAGCGCTCGGGCAAGTGGTACTCGTCGCGAAACTCCGCGAGGGCGCGCGCATCGCGTTCCGGCGTGAAGTTCGAGCCGACGCCCGCATAGCTCACGACGGAATGGCTCACATCGATGCGAGTGCAATGGGCCAGATCGTCGAGCGTGGTCTGCGAGATCGCCAGCGTGCGCGTCGCCTTCCAGCTGTACAGAGGCAGCATCAGGCGGATATATAAGTTGTCCCACCACGGATAATTCTGCGGGTTGACGTACCAGTCCGACCCTTGCTGCACGAATACGCACGGCCGGCGCGTGAAGAACGGCAGGGAGAACTTCGGGTTGAAGATCAGATCGGCGCCGAACTGGCGGGCCGCTCTCGGCACGCTCACCTGATCCCAATAGAGCTTGCTGCGTGCGGGTATCACGACGACCTGCGCGTTATGAAAGTCACTGAACAGTTCCTCGCAGGCCGGGGTCTCCAGCAGGATGAGATAGCGGGTCTCGGGATCGGCTTTCATCAATTCGCGCAGCAGGTACTGTCCGTAGATGCCCAGACCATCCTTCTGGTCCACCAATCGAGCCATGACGGCGATCGTTCGCTTTAGCATCGCTGGCCTCAGTGAGCGAGATGTTGAACGGCGCTGAACCCCGCGACTTTCCGACGGACTGCGCCGAGAATGCTGGCGCGTTGTTCTCCAGGCAAAAACTGCAGCCAATCGCATTTCAGCCGGCCGTAGGCGGGCAACGGCAGACGCGACCGCTGCCGCTCGGCGCCATAGTCCATCGCGACGCCAAAGGCTGCCTGGAAGCCACTGCGGCGAGCCAGCTGCAATGAGAGTGTCGATCCGAGATGCCAGGGGTAGGCGATGGTGTGGGGCGCATAGCCGAGGTGACGTTTGAATTCGTCACGACACTGCTCGAACTCGGACGCGACCAGGGCTTCGAAAGCGGTCGCGTCCATGAAGCGGCCGGGTGCGCGTTGGGCACGCTCGTCAAAATGGCTTTGCAGTTGCACGCGCCAGTCCGGTTGGACGAAGAATTGCGGGCCGCCGTGGCCGTCGACGAACTCGCGACACGCGCGGGTCACGTCGCCATTTTCGAGATAGCGTCGTGGCGCCGACAGCAGCGGCGCAGCTCGATACACCGGGGTGCCGAAGGAGGGTTTGCCGAGCTCGTCCTTGCGGTCGATGAAGCGTATCGGCCAGTCGTAGATATCGAAGCGGGCCAGCGCGGCAGGATTGGCGAAGTCGACCACCTGAGGTGCCGTGGCCACGAGCGCATGACGATGGGCGTGTGATTGCACGTCCACGAGGCCCGACTCGACACAGGCGCGCAGTTGTTTCCAGGACATGAACAGATCGTCCTCGGATCGCTGCGGCGGCTGCATCCAATAGGACGGTGCGAACAGTACGGCACGGGCCTCGTATTGACGGAGCAACGGCAGTGCGACTTCGCCGAAACTCTTGCGTGCGTCGTCGAATGTCAGGAGCACGGAACGCCCGGGTCGAGCCTGGCCGTCACGGGCGGCGAGGTATTCATCCAGTCCGAGCGTTCGGTAGTGATTCCGCTGCAGGAAGTCCAGGTCGCGCGCGAAGGCGGCCGTTTCGACGTCGTGATAGATGAAAACCGGAATCTCGCGGGCCGAGAGTGGCAGGCCGAACACGAATCCGGGATACCGGGTGCGCGAGATCCGCGCCGCCGTCCGCATGAACCGTCCGATCCCACCCATGGACGCCTCCCGTATTCAGGCCGTAGAAAACGCCTCGCGAATGGGCAAGTTCCGCGTACACCGGGCGCGGCGCGCGCCCATCGCCGCAAGACTCGGAGTGTTGCAGCTGCGTGCTTCGGCTTACGCTGCGCGCAGCTCAAGTGGGTGAGGCTCGATGATGGCCGATTCGGTAGAGAACGATGTTTCCCGGCTCCAGACACTCGATTGGCAGCGCATCTCCGACGAGTTGGGTGCGCAGGGCCACGCAATCATTCCCAATCTGGTGCCAGCGACGCAGTGCTCGGCGCTCGTCGATCTCTATGCGGCGTCGGAGTTGTTCAGGAGCCGGGTCGTCATGAGTCGTCATGGCTTCGGTCGCGGCGAGTATCAGTATTTCAAGTACCCCTTGCCGGCTCTCGTCGGCTCGTTGCGGCGTGCGCTGTACCCGCATCTCGCGCCCATCGCGAACCGATGGAACGACTTGTTATCGAGTGACGTGCGCTTTCCCGACGAGCACGACGAGTTCATCGCGCGATGTCACGCGGCGGGTCAGTTGCGGCCGACGCCGTTGCTGCTTCAGTACCAGGCGGACGACTACAACTGTCTGCATCAGGATCTGTATGGAGAGCACGTGTTTCCGCTGCAGGTCGCGGTGCTGTTGTCGCAGCCCGGACGGGATTTCACGGGCGGTGAGTTCGTACTCACCGAGCAGCGGCCGCGAATGCAGTCGCGAGCGGAGGTGGTGCCGCTAGCTCAGGGCGATGCCGTGGTGTTCGCCGTTCATCAGCGGCCGGTGCAGGGGACGCGGGGGATCTATCGAGTCAACATGCGGCACGGCGTGAGCCGTCTGCGATCGGGTCACAGGCACACGCTCGGCGTGATCTTTCACGACGCGACTTAGTCGCTGTCCGATCGATGCGTGCGGCGTTCGATCAATGGCCGCGCGCGTGATTACGCCGCCGCGGCCGGACGATTGGTGTCTCGCAGAGCCGCCTTCGCGACCGCCGGCTCGACCGTCTCGCCACCCTCGCGCGCGATCGCGCACAGCAGACGAACGGCGTCGCCGGGCTTCTTGTCCGTGCCGGCGGCGAGCTTGAGCTTGTGGTGTTCGAACGTGGCGCGCAATCCTTCGGCCGCGATCCGCAGAGCGTCATCGACGCCTCCTTGCTTCATCTCGGTGACCGTCGCATCGGCAGCCTCACCCGCGCGGGTCAGCCAATCCAGCGCTTGAGCGCTCGGCGGCCGGGCGAGCACGGGGGAGCCGTAGAGCCTGGTACCGAAGGCATCGAAGGCCTTGCGCTCGATCGCGGTGGCCTTGCCGTTGTTTGCTTGATCCAGCCACTCGGCCAGGGCGGTAGCGTACTTGTGGAACGTGCGCAGCGACTGCCGCAACTCCGCCTGGGCATCGCCGACCCGCAGGGCATGCTCGCGCCGGTAGCGTTTGGCGAGGCCCGCGACGTGCTCGACGAAGTCATCGGCGTCCTTGATCTCGCGAGCGAGCGTCTCCAGGCGCTTGCCGATTTTGACGACCTTGGCGGGGGCGGGCACGGGGCGCTTGGCGGCTGACTTGGACTTGGCGGGCATGGGACAGCGTTCGGCTTCGTAGGGAAGCCGCTATTCTGCCCGAAGCCCGTCCGCCGTGCCTTATGCCGTAGTCCGGCAGTAGCTGTTGATGAAGTCCTGGTGCTTCGGCAGCCTGGCCACTGCCTGGGCGACGCTCGCCTTGAGGCCATTCAAGACCCGTACGAGCTCCTGCTCCTGCATGCCACGCGGGGAGGGATGGTAGTGCCTGGGCACGATGCCCTGGCCCAGCAGCACCTGGATCCAGGAGTCGACGCGGAACAGTTCGCCGGCGTCCTGATAGGCGTGCGCGCTTTCCTCGAACATCGCGACCCGATGCGCCAGCGAGTCGGGGATCTCCATGTGCTTGCAGTAGCGCCAGAAGGGTGAGTCGTCGCGGTCGGTGGTGTGATAGTGCAGGATGATGAAGTCGCGGATCCTCTCCATCTCCAGGCGCGACTCCTGATTGAACTGATCGACCAGCGGCTGATGGATGCCGTCGAAAGGAAACATCTGCATCAGGCGCGTCGCCGCGGTGATGATCACGTGGATGCTGGTGGACTCCAGCGGCTCGACGAAGCCGCTCGCGAGTCCGATGGCGACGACGTTCTTGTTCCAGGTCTTGCGACGCCGGCCCGGCTGGAACTTCAGCGTGAACGGCGGTCGTACCGGCGCGCCGCTCACCGCCTGCATCAGCTTTTGCTTGGCGTCGTCGTCGGAGATGTAGCGGCTGCAATACACGAAGCCGTTGCCCATGCGATGTTGTAACGGAATCATCCAGCGCCAGCCGGCTTCGTGAGCGAATGCGCAGGTATAGGGATTGGGTGGCGCGGTGATCTCCGTTTGCACGGCCGCCGCGCTGTCACAAGGCAGCCAGTGCGACCAGTCCTCGAAGCCCGTGTGCAGCGTCTGTTCGATCAGCAGCCCGCGAAAGCCCGTGCAGTCGATGAACAGGTCGCCCGGCACCACGCGCTCCGAGACCAGCGTGAGCGACTCGACGAAGCCGGTGGTCGGATGCTGCTGGATGGATTTGATCTTGCCCTCGACGCGTTTGACGCCGTGGTTCTCGGCGAAGCGTCGGAGGAAGCGCGCGTAGGCGCTCGCGTCGAGGTGGTAGGCGTAGTTGATGTCGGATTGCGGCGAGGTGCCGAAGCGGCCCTGCTTCGCGGCCAGCCATTCCAGACAATATTCGCCGAGCTCGGAGTTCAGGCCCGAGCGCAGGCCGTGCAGCCAGAAATGATGAAACTCGCACAGCCAGGTGGGCTTGCCGTGACGGCCGAAGGGATGGATGTAACGATCGCCGATCTGACCCCAGTTCTCGAACCAGATGCCGAGCTTGAAGGTCGCCGAGACGCTGCGCATGAATTCCTGCTCGTCGATGCCGAGCAATTGATTGAAGATGCGGATCGGCGGCACGGTCGATTCCCCGACGCCGATGGTGCCGATCTCCTCGGACTCCACCAGCGTGATGTCGAGCAACGGACCGAGCTGCTGCGACAGGGCGGCGGCCGTGATCCAGCCGGCGGTGCCGCCGCCCGCGATGACCACTCGTTTGATCGGCGTCATGGTCGCTCCATCAACGATTCAAGTTGTTCAGCAGCATCGCCCGGATGCGCCGTGCATTGCTGTCATCCATCGGCCCGAGCGCGCCGCGCGCCTGCTCGGGCAAGTGTTCGCCAGCCTGCTCCGAGGGGCCGAACACGTAGTAATCGAAAACACTCTGCCACGCGCGCTTCTCGCGCTCGGGTCGATCGCGCAGCGCCCAGAGCGCGTGATACAGCGCATTCATCGGCGAGGGAATGAACTTCGGCGACGTGCTCCACCAATAGTTGATCAGCGTGTTGAACGGGCTCAGCGCCTCGACGTGATGCCACCACAGGCTCGGAATGAACACGGCATCGCCCGGCTCGACGACCACCGACTGGCCGGCCGCCAGGGCCTGCCGGAAGCGCGGGAAACGCTCGAAGTCCGGCTTCGCGAAATCCACCAGGCTCACGACCTGGCCGCCCGGCGTCGGCTCGAGCGGACCGGGATACAGATTGGCGATCTGCTCGGGCGGAAACATCGTGAAGCGCCGGCTGCCGACCGCGCAGCAGGCGAGATTGTTGGGCGCGTCGTAATGACAGGACGCGATGGTCCGGTTGCCGATCCAGATGCTCGCCAGCGGCTCGTAGCCGTGCGCGGCGAAGGGAACGTCGTTGTCGCGCCGGAAGCCGGGCAGGCACGCGTCGATGGTCGTCGATGCGATGTAGTTGGTGGGCGGGCGCTCGTCTTCGAGATGTTTCTCGATGTCCATCAACACGTGATCGAGCGGCGCGCGCTGACTCACGAAATTCAGCTGCGTGTAGTCGTCGTTATAGAACAGGCGGCCCTGGATCTGCGGGTCGCCGCGCGAGGTCCCGACGGTTTTGCCGTTGTAGAAGGAGCGCAGGTAACTCATCGCCTCGCGATGCGAGCGCAGGCCCGCCTGCACCAGCGGCCATTGCGCGACGAGGCCTTTCAACACGACCGGCTCGTCGCCCGCCAGCAGTTCCTGTAAGGGCAGGGTGTCGACGGTGAAGCCGTGCAGCTCGCGGGTGCGTTGAGTGATACCGGTCATGATGCCGTGGCCACCCCCGCCTGCTGGCGCCGGCGCCGATGTTTCATATCGATGAGCTTCTTCATGTTGTTGAGCGAGGCGATCACCAGGAACGCGCCCTGCAGGAAGCCGGCGCTGTTCAGTTGAAACAAGGCTTCCCCGCTCAGGCCGCGCAGCTTCTCTTCGCTGATGGTGTACAGCCCGCGCAGATTGAATTGTTCCTCGGCGTTGAACTTCACTTCGACGTTCACCGGCTCGATGAGCTGGTGCGCGGTGAAGGCCTCGAACATCGCCTTGCTGAGGGCGAGTCCCTGATGAATGCCTTGCAGGATGGCGCCGATGCGATCGAGGTAGCGCGTATTGCCTCCCTGCGGCAGGAACACCGGCTCGCCTTCGGTCGTGCTGATGCGCGGACTGTCGAGGTCGACGTGGATCACCGGTTCCCTGCGCAACTCGCCGTCCACGTCCTGGTTTTGAAAGCCGATCAGAAACGGGCCACGCGCGACCACGCCCGGTATGTAAGAGGCATTCCAGCCGCCTTGATCGAGGAACAGATTCTCGTCCTGCTGAAAACCGAGCAGGGCGATGGATTGGAATTCACCGCTCTGCGCCTCCTTGCGAAAGAAAATCGGATACTCGCGCTGCACGTCCCCGTACTCGGTGGGGAAGGTCAGTACCGTGCCGAGATTGTCGCCGAATTCGGCGCCGTGCCGGGCGATCACCCGCAAATCCTTGTGGGCGACGTTATTGAGCATCACATGCCTGGCCAAGACTTCCCCCGCAATCAACTTCAGGCCCGCGCATTATGCTGCGCGATCCTGCTCCGCATAAGCCCCGGGTGTCCCTCCCTGCACACCCGCTCGGCGGAGCGAAGCCGTGCTTCGCTAAAAGGCACCGCCGAGCCCCGCCACGAGCGAGCGGTGGCCGGATACCTCTGCAGGTATCCGGCCACCGAATCGACGTTAGAACTTGTACCGCGCACCCAGTGCGTAGCGCGCGCCCTGATCTTCCACGTACCAGGGTTGATTGACCGACCGGCCATGCCACCGGATGTCCTGTTCGGTGAGGTTCAGGCCTTCGAGCGACAGCGTGAGGTGCTCGTTCACCTCGTAACCGACGCTCAAGTCGATCTGGTAGTACGCCTCCACGTACTCCGGATTGTGGTCGTTGCCACGGTTGGTGTTTTGCAGGAACTCGTCGCGCCAGTTGTAGGCCAGGCGCACCTGGAAACCATAGTTCTCGTACATCAGGATCAGGTTGGCCGAGTCGCTCAGGCCGAGCAGGGCGAACTGGTTGAGGTTCTGAGCGCCGGCATTGTTGAAGGCCACGTCACCTTTGACGATGGTGTAGTTCGCCTGGATGCCGAAGCCGGTCTGGCCGAAGAAGTGCTGGCCACCCAGTTCCCAACCATAGATGTTGGCGTCCTTGTTGTTGACCGGGCGGGTCACGTCGAACTGGTACTCCGGATCGCCATCCGCCGGGGTCGACAGCAGGTCGACCTCGGTGGCCCACGCCAGGTGCTGCGCTTCGGTGCCGTTGAAGGCCGCGGCGCCGCCGTCCCATCTCGTGCCGTTGGCATCGGTGAACCCGCCGGGACGCGACATCATGGCCATCATCACGAACAGATTGGTGTCGTCCGTGCTGTAGCCGCCGGCTTGCAACGCTGCAACCGCCGCCTGCGCACGCGGGCCGGAGGTTTGATCCGTGATACCGAACAGCCCTTCCGTGCTCACTTCCTGGCCGATGAAGTTCGCCACCTTCTTGTGGAAGAAGCCGGCGGACAGATAGCTCGCATCGGCGAAGTACCATTCCACCGACAGATCGATGTTGTCGGATTCCAGCGGCTCCAGATGCGGGTTCGACGCGGTCGCGGTCGGATTGAAGCCGTTGAGCGACGAGCCTTGCGAGCCGCCCACATCCACGGCGGCGCGCAACTGGTTGTACTGCGCGCGAGCGATGGTCTTGCTGTAGGAGAAGCGCGCCTTGACGTTGTCGACGACCTCGATGTCGAAGTCCAGATTCGGCAGGAAATAGTCGTAGTCGTTCTTTTCCTTGACCGACGAGACGCCCGTGCCTTGCTGCTCGGAGAAGTCGTTGTTGTCTTGCCAGATCAGGCCGAGCGGCACGATCTGGTTGGACACCGCCTCCAGATCGGTCTTCTCATAGCGCACGCCCACCAACAGATTGGAGCGCCGGTTGAAAAGATCGAAGCGCATGCCGTACTGAGCGTACGCCGCCACCGTGTCTTCGGAGACGGTGTGATCCTGTTCGAAGGCGGGGTTGTAGCCGAGCACGCGGAAGGTGTTGGATGCGTCACGCCAGGTGCCGTAGTTCTGGGCCTGCACGGCCCATTGCGCGAGCGCATTGGCATTGCCTTTCCAGCCGGAGCGCGGCACGCCCGCGGTCGAGAAGTCGTTGAACTGACCGATGAGGCTGAAAGGCTGCAACAGATCGGCCGGCAATTCGCCGGGACGTGCCACGCCCCAGTCGCCCAGCGTCATTTGCGCATTGGAAGCGCGCTGACGCGATTCCATGGCGCGAGTCTCGACGCCGAATTGCACGCGGCTGTCGTTTTCGAACTTCAGGTTGCCGTCGATGCGCGCTTGCGTGATGTCGCTGGTCTGTTCCTGATAGTTGATGCGCAGGTACTGGCTGCCGAGGTCGTTGAGCGTGAACGCGTAGTTCGGATCGCCGCCACTGGCCGGAACGCCCGTGGAGGGGGCTGCGTACAGCGTTCGCTCCGCGAGCGGCAGGCCGTTGTTGAACCGGAATGTTTGCACGAATCGGTTGGTGCAAAGATTCGGGTTGCCGGGGTCGCAGGTGCTCGGGACCCGAGCCGCGAAGCTGAATAGCGTTTCGCCGCCGCCGGTGAGCGGATCGTCCGGCAAGCTCTCGGCCTTGGAATCGTGCACGTCCAGCGCCAGCGAGAAGTTGTCGGTGACGTGCCACTCGGCGTTGAAGCCGATGGACTTCAGCTCGTTCTTCTGTTCGCGATGCTGTTGTTCGAAGCCGAAGTCCTTGGCGGTGCCTTCGTCCTCCTGCAGCACCAGCGGCGTTGCGACCGCGTGGCCGGTGTCGAACTCGAGATAGTTGTAGCGGTTCGCGTTCATCCACAACGTCTGGTCGCCGCGGTCCTCGGTCAGATCGGTCTCCGCGTAGGTGTAATCGGCGGTGAGGGTGAGTGTGTCGGTCGGCGCGAACTGCACGGTCAGCTGTGCATTGGTGCGTTCACGCTCGCGATCGGAGAAGTGATAGCGGATATCGTTGGGAATGGCATACAACGACCCGTCGGCCGGTGCATTGACGATGACGACGTCGGGTGAGAAGCGCGTCGTCTGGTTGCCCGGGGTCCAGTTGCGGATGTTCCAGTCGTTGATGGTGGAGCTGGAGGAGCCGCTGTCGCGCTTCTGATAGCTCGCGGACAGGCCGACGCCCCAGGTCTTGTCATCATTGGCGAAGCTGAAGATGCCCGAAACTTCCGGCGTGATGTCATCGCCGGTGCGATTGGTGGTGTCGGCAACCGCCTTGACGCCGACGTTCATCACCGGCTGGTCGCTGTCGAACGGCCGCGCGGTTCTCACATTGAGCGTGGCGCCGATGCCGCCGGTCGCCTGATCGGCGCGGCCGGTCTTGTATACCTCGATGGCGCTGATGCTTTCGCTCGCGAGATTCGCGAAGTTGAACGCGCGCGACTGGCCGGCCACGCCGCCGTCGCCGGAGTTGCCGCCGGCAAAGGCGTCGGCCGCCGGCATGGTGCGTCCATTGAGCGTCACCATGTTGTATTGGGCGCCGAAGCCGCGTGCCGTCACCAGCGCGCCTTCGCCGTTGCGACGGTCGATGGAGATGCCGGTGATGCGTTGTAACGATTCGGACAGATTGCTGTCCGGAAATTTGCCGATGTCCTCGGCATTGATGGCATCGACGACGCCGATCGCGTCGCGCTTCATGTCCATCGAACTTTCCAAGCTGGCCCTCATGCCGGTCACCACCACTTCTTCCAGTTCGGTCTGGCCAGGTGTGGTGGCGGCGGGCTGCTGAGGGGCGGCCTGCTGGGCGAATGCGCCCTGCAGAGGCGCGACCGAAGCCAGCGCCGCGGCTATGGCTACCGCGAGCCTGTTATTTCTCATCATCTCGAGTCCCCCTGATTAACGAACGTCGATCAATTCACTGCTTGAAAACCGCTCCGATGTGAGTGGGCGAGGGCGCGGATACCGCTACCATCGCCATTGAATGTCCGTGCGCTCATCGCCTGCTTCAGTGGCTGCGTCGAAGCGGGAGAGGGGAGCGACGGCCGGTGATCTGCCGGGCGAACGAGTCGGCCGGCCTGGAAATATCGACAAGGTTGCAGGGGCCCGCAGGCAGGGCGCGGCGGTCGGAAGCGGCGCGAGGTGTTGACATCGCTGTCAAATCGCGGTGCTCGTGTTGTCGTTCCACCCTGTACGACACGGTGTATCCCCTGGTGATACCGCTATCATTCTTGGGCATAAGATGATCCAGTCCGGGGCGGTTTGCAACTCTTATTGCGACCAGGCTGACCAACGATGGTCATCGAGGGTCGTTGGCGGTGCTGAACGTGGCGGGAACGACGACGCAGCTGTCATCAATTTAGCGTTGCCGCGCGCGGATGGGCGGTTCAGAATGCGCCGCCTTTTTACCGATACGGAATGCTCATGACTGACGCCGCTGCCGCGCCCGCCGCGCCTTTGCCGATGTTTTATAAGAACCCCGTACCGCTGGAGCCGGCGCGCCATGGGCAGGCCGGGCTGAAGCGGGAGGTCGAGTTCCGTTTCGCCGCCGGCACCAATGCCATCCCGTTGACCGCGTCGGAGATGCCGCACGCCGCTCGCACGTATCCCATCGTGTTTTCGGTGAACGCGCCGATCGTGCCGTTTGCCGTGGTGGGCCTGCGCGATGGCGAGAACCTGTTCGTGAATTCCGAAGGTGCGTGGCGGGATGACAGCTACATCCCGGCATACGTGCGTCGCTATCCGTTCATTTTTTCCGAGGTGCCGGAGTCGCAGCGCCTGGTGTTGTGCATCGATGAGGGGGCGTCGAACTTCGAAGCCAACTCGGGGCAGCCGCTGTTCACCGATGGCAAGCCGAGCGAAGCTCTGCAGCGCGCTCTGCAATTCAACGAAACGTTCCAGGCGCACTACATGGACACGCGCCGCTTCGGTGAGTGGCTGGATCAGAACAACATGCTCGAAGACCGTATGGCCCGCGCCGATCTCGGCGGCGGCCAGACGTTCACGCTGCGTGGCTTCAAGCTGCTGAACCCGGATCGCGCTCGCGCGCTGGAGGATGCGCAGGTGCTCGAGCTGCACAAGAAGGGCTGGCTGCCGCTGCTGCATTTCCATCTGCAGTCGTTGCAGAACTGGGGCCTGCTCGGTCACCTGACTCGCCAGCGCGGCAATACCCAGCCGTCATAATCCTCGATTCCCCTCGAGTTTCGCGCGGTCGAGTCATCGACCGCGCGGAATGACCGTCACGATTTCATCGGAAGCGCCCGCCTGCGACGAGCGTCTCAGGCAAAAGGTTGCGGCTTGGCTAGCATCGGCCGGTTTGCGACAGCTAATGGGTAGGCAATGGGCGCGCTGACTGAAGAACAAGCCAAGTCGTACATCGTCAAGCTATTGACGGCCATGAGCCAGGCGGGCGGCTCGGACCTGTTCGTCTCCCGGGACTTTCCGCCCTCGATGAAGCTGCAGGGCGCGATGAAGCCCATGACCAACCAGAAGCTCACGGGGGAGGTCACGCGGGCGCTGGCGCACTCGCTCATGAACGAGAAACAGCGCGAGGAGTTCGAGCGCGACCTGGAATGTAACTTCGCGATCTCGATTGCCAACGTGGCGCGCTTTCGCGTCAACGTGTTCGTGCAGCAGCAGAACGTCGGCATGGTGATCCGGACCATCGCCAACGACATTCCGGATCTGGCCAAGCTCGGTCTGCCCGAGACCCTCAAGGACATCATCATGACCAAGCGCGGTCTGGTGCTGGTCGTGGGCGCGACCGGCTCGGGCAAGTCGACGTCGCTGGCGGCGATGATCGATCATCGCAATCGTACCTCGCCGGGTCACATCGTCACGGTGGAGGATCCGGTCGAGTTTGTGCATCAATCGAAACAATCCTTGATCACCCACCGCGAAGTGGGCATCGACACGCACTCCTGGCACAACGCGCTCAAGAACACGCTGCGTCAGGCGCCCGACGTGATTCTGATCGGCGAAATTCGCGATACCGAGACCATGGAGCACGCCATCACGTTCGCGGAGACCGGCCATCTGTGTCTGGGCACGCTGCATTCGAACAGCGCCAACCAGACGCTCGATCGCATCATCAATTTCTTTTCCGAAGATCGGCGCAAGCAGTTGTTGATGGATCTGTCGAGCAACCTGCGCGCCATCATTTCACAACGCCTGGTGCGCACCGCGGACGGCAAGGGCCGGCGCGCGGCCGTCGAGATCCTGCTGAACACGCCCATCATTTCGGACAAGCTGCTGAAGGGCGAGTTTCACGAGATCAAGGCCATCATGGGCAAATCTCAGGAGCTGGGCATGCGCACCTTCGATGCGTCGTTGTTCGAGCTCTATAACGAAGGCGTGATTTCCTTCGACGAAGCCATTCGCAACGCCGACTCCGCCAATGAGCTGCGCTTGAACATCAAGCTCAACGGCCGGGCGCAAACGGGCGACACCTTGTCGCTGGCGGCCGAGCCGGCCAAGAAGGACGACGCCGAGGCGGCTTAGAATCTTCATGGCGGAACCCGCGTATGCGAAGCGCGTTCCACTAAGACATGAAGACGGTCACCGGTACCCTGATCACAGCCAAAGAAGTCGACAGCGCCGAGCGCATCAAGCGGCTGCGTGCGCTCGCCTGGCTGATGGACAACTCCATTGCGCTGCCTGGCGGATTTCGTATCGGCCTCGATGCCATCATCGGACTGGTGCCGGGGCTCGGCGACGCGTTCGGCGCATTGATTTCGGCGTACATCATCAATGAAGCCCGCTCGATGGGCGCGCCACGCAGTGTGCTGCTGCGAATGATGAGCAACGTGATGTTCGACACCGTCCTCGGCGCGGTGCCATTCGCGGGCGATCTGTTCGACGCGGCCTACAAATCCAACACCCGCAATCTCGCGCTGCTCGCCCGGTATCAGCTGGATCCCGTGGGCAGCCGGCGGGGCAGTCGCTGGTTCGTCGCGGGGTTCTTTCTGCTGCTGGGCTTGATGGTGCTGCTGTTGATCGCGATTCCGGTGCTGGTCGTGTACGGCCTCGTGCAGCTGTTCTGAGCCTCAGACCAGGCGCACGTCGACTCCTTGCGCCCGGATCGCGTCGATGCAGGCCGCATCCGCGCCGGTATCGGTGATCAACACGTCCATTTGATCCACCGGTGCGATGACCGACAGATTCCGTCGCAACAACTTGGATGAATCCGTGACCGCGACGACGCGCTGTGAGATCCGGATCATCTGCGCGTTCAGCTGAGCTTCGAGGACGTACGGCGTCATCAGCCCGATCTGCGGATCGAGGCTGTCCACGCCGAGGAACAGCACATCGGCATGCAGCGTGCTGAGCGCCTGCTCGGCCTGCGGGCCCGACAAAGAAAACGATTTCTGACGCAGCACGCCGCCCGGGATGATCACGTTCACGTGCGAGGAGTTCGCGAGCAACACCGCGATGTTCAACGCGTTCGTGATCACATTGATGGATGCGAGCTTCAAGGTGCGAATCTGCTTTGCGATCTCGGCGGTGGTGGTGCCGGAATCGAGGATCACCGTCTCGCCATCCTGAATCAGCTCGGCCGCGGCAGCTGCGATCCGCACTTTCTCCGCCCGGTGCAATGTCTGTTTGACGTTGATCGGCAGCTCATCGCTGTCGCCCCGGGGCAGGGCGCCGCCGTGGGTGCGAACCACGACTCCCATCTGTTCGAGCGCCGTCAGGTCCGTGCGAATGGTCACGGCGGAGACGCCGAAGCTGTCCGCGAGCTGAGCCACCGACCCTTGCGTGTTCGTCTCGATGAGCGAGCGAATGCGACGCCGGCGCTCCTCCATCGACAGGGCGCTGGTGCCTGCGCGGGCAGTCTTGTTGGGCTTGGTCATGGTTGCGATAGGCAGGTATGGAGCTTTCGTTTTGCCGATGGCCGAAAGCATAACCCATTAATTCTTACGGTCCAACCTAAAACGAAAGCAAACGAAAGTTTCTTGTGCTTTCGAATATCGTCACATAGGATGAGCGCTGGCCCAAAGAAGGATGTGGTGGTTCCATGTCTCACACTTATAAAGCGGTCTCGCTCGCCCTGATCGGCGTCACGCTCGGCGCCGCGGCGCTGGCTCAAGACACCGCCTCGGATCCTCTCGAAGAAATCGTGGTGACGGGAACGCGCGCCGCGCTCGCCGAATCCCGCAACAAGAAACGCGAGGCGCCGATCGTGCAGGACTCGATCGTCGCCGAAGACCTGGGGCGTTTTCCGGACGACAATGTCGCCGACTCGCTATCTCACATCACCGGCATCACGCTGCAACGAACGCGCGGTGGCGAAGGCCAGTACGTCAACATACGAGGTCTGGGCCCCGAGTTCAGCATCGTCACCTTGAACAATCGCATCCTCGCGACCGATGGCGACGGTCGTGAGTTCGCCTTCGACGTGTTGCCCTCGGAAGTCATCGCGGGCGCGGACGTGTTCAAGTCCGCCAATGCCGTCAATCTCGAAGGCAGCATCGGCGGTGCGATCAATCTGAGCACGGCGCGGCCGCTCGATCGGCCCGGCCTGCGCACTTCCTTGTCGGTGGAAGGCGATTACAACGATCTGTCCGAGAAGTCCGGTTACAAATTCAGCGGCGTGTTCAGCGATACGTTTGCCGAAGATCGCATGGGCGTGATGCTCACGGCGGTGTATCAGGACACCGAAGTGCGCTCCGACGCCGTGCACGAATACTTCATCACGGCCGACTCCCCGGGCGAGTTCGACGCCAACGGCGACGGGGAAATCTCCGACTCGGAAAGCGATCTGCTCGGCCTGTGCTGTACCAGCTTCGGCGCGCGCATCCAGCAAAAGAAGCGCAGCGGCGTCACGGCGGTGTGGCAATGGCAGGTCAACGACAGTTTTCAGATGACGGTGGACGGCATGTTCACGCGCCTGGATGCGCCGACGGTCGGCTATCACCAGTCCTACTATGTCGAGGATTCCATTCTCGATGAGGACACGGGCCTGCATCGCTGGAGCAATGTGAGCATTCGGGATCACTGGGTCACGGGCATGAGCATCGATCAGCTGGTGCCCGAGATTTCCACGATCACCGAGTATCGTGTCGTCGACACCACGCAGTTCGGCTGGAATGCCGGCTGGCAGACCACGGACCGCCTCAAATTCAATTTCGATGCCTATCGTTCCAAGGCCGTGCGTGACTCCGGCGGCAAGGACACCTGGATGGTGTCGGGCATCGGCGGCCATCACACCGGACGCGTGGACATGCGCAGCGGCGGTCTGCCGAATATCAGCGTGACGCTGGAGGACGGGCGCGACCTTGCGACGGCGCTGCAGAGCGGGGCGTTGGGCGATGCCGATTACGGCCTGCATTACATCGGTTTGTCCGGTACCGATGTGACTGATGAAGTCACGGGCCTGTCCATTGCCGGTGAGCTGAAGCTGGAGTTCGGCGCGCTTCAGACGCTGCAGTTCGGCGCTGCCAGCACTGATCGTAACAAGGTTCGCAACACCATCGAGAACGATACGAATGGTGGCTCGTGCCAGTACTGCAACATGTACGGCACCACCTTCGCGAGCCTCGGCGAGCAGGTGATTCGGCCAATGTCGCTGCCGAATTTCATGCGCAACGCCGGCGGCAGCTATCCGCGCCGCTTCGCATCGATCTCAGCAAGCTCGTATCTGAATGCGATCCGTGCACTCGATGGCCAGCCCGTCCTCGATGAGCACGGCGATCCGACCGGCGCGGTGTTCGACTCGTCGCTGACGGCGCCGGCGTTCAATCCGGTGCAGTCCTACGACGTGGATGAGAAAACCACGGCGCTGTATCTGAATGCGAACTTCCGCGGCGATGCCTGGTTCGCGAGTGCCGGCGTGCGCTGGGTCTCGACCGATACGACGGCCCGGACCGCCGTCAACAGAATCGTGTTCGTCGACGATCCCACTCCAGAGATTCCGACCTCCAGCCCCGATGTCACGTATAGCGAGGCCGAGCCGCTGAAACAGAAGGGCAGCTACGACAAATTCCTGCCGGCACTGAACGTCGGTTACTGGCTGCGCGACGATGTGCTGCTGCGTCTCGCCGCTGCCCAGGTAATGGCGCGTCCGTCGCTCAACCAGCTCGCACCGACGCGCATCGACAATACGCTCGATCGCAATTACTTCGTGGTGTACGACGGCAATGCCAATCTGGAACCGGTGGAAGCCGATCAGCTCGACGTGTCGGCCGAGTGGTACTTCGCCAGCAAATCCATCCTGAGCGGCGCGGTGTTCTGGAAGAACATCAAGAACTTCATCACCACCGAACTGCAGGAGAACGTCGATATCGGCGTGGTCGGCAACATCGGCGAGGCGGGCGAGGCGCCGGTGCTGTACGACGTGAGCCGCCCGATCAATGGCGACAAAGCCAAAGTGCTCGGCGTGGAGCTGGGGATGCAGCACTTCTTCGACAACGGCTTCGGCGTGCGCGCCAACTACACATACACCGACACGAAAGCCTACGTCGGCGGCGTGCACGTCGGTCCGCTGGAAAACGTATCCAAGTCCGCCTACTCCGTCGCAGTGCTGTACGAAAACGATCGTTGGGACGCACAGCTCGCCGCCGATTACAGCGGCGAATATACCGCGGTGAGCGATTCGGTCGCCGACATGTCGACCAAGGCGCAGCCCATCACCTGGGTGACCGCTTCGGTGGCCTACAAGATCACCGACGCATTGAGCGTCTCGCTGGAAGGGCGCAATCTGCTGGATGAGTACAACCTCGTCTATCTCGGCGGACGCAGCGACATGCTGGCCGGCTTCGAGACCTGGGGACGATCGTATCTGTTGGGCGCGAGCGCGAAATTCTAACCAAGGAAGCTTTGTGGCCGATCGAAAACGACATTGCCGCGGGTTGCAGGGGCTGATCGCGATCGTCGCGCTGGCATTCGCCTCGACGCTGTCGGCGGCGCAGCCGGCGCCCCGGAGCAACGGGCTGGCGCTGACGCCGCCGGTGGGCTGGAGCAGTTGGAACAACTTCGGCGATGACATCGACGAACAGATCGTCATCGAGTCCATCGACGCGATGATCGCCAACGGGATGCGCGATGCGGGCTACGTGTTCGTCAATCTCGATGACGGCTGGCAGCGCTACAAGGGCGCCCGTCGGGATCATCCGCTCGAATACGATCCGAAGAAGTTCCCGCGCGGCATCAGCTATCTGGCCGACTATGCCCATCAGCGTGGCATGAAGCTCGGCATCTACTCCGGGCCCGGGCAGACGACCTGCGCCGGATACACGGGCAGCGAAGGGCACGAAGCCGAGGACGCGAAGATGTTCGCGAGCTGGGGCGTCGATCATCTGAAGTACGACAGCTGCTGCTCGCATCGCGAAGCGCCCAAGGAAGAGCTGCAGAAGATCTTCCGGACCATGTCGAATGCGCTGATGTCACAGCAGCGCGGCATCGTGCTGCATGCGTGTCATTGTGGCTGGGGCGACATCTGGGAGTGGGCGGGCGCGCTCGGTATCAATCACTGGCGCATCGGTCAGGACATCTCCGATGACTTCAACTATCCGGGCAATCGCGAGCAGTATTATTTCGACGTGCTCGATCAGCTGGATCGCGGTGTGGGCCTGGAGAAATATTCCGGTCCGGGCCATTGGAACGACTACGACATGCTCATCGTCGGGCTCGACGGCAAGAGCAAGCAGCTGGTCGGCACCGGTGCCTCCAACATCGAGTACCGCACGCACTTCAGCCTGTGGGCCATGGTGTCCTCGCCCATGCTGGTGGGCGCCGACGTTCGCAAGCTCGATCCCTATTCGCTCCAGACGCTGACCAACAAGGAGATCATCGCGCTCAATCAGGACCCCGCCGGCGACGTGGCTCGCAAGGTGCGCGATGACGGTGATCTCGAAGTGTTCGCCAGAGAGCTGGCGGACGGCAGTCACGCGGTCCTGTTGCTCAATCGAGGCGCAGCGACGGCGACGATGACTTTCAGTCCGCGTGCGGATCTGCAGGTGCCCATGGATACCTACAGCATCCGCGACCTGTGGCAGCACCGCGATCTTGGCACGTACGACATTCCGTTTACGGCGGAAGTACAGAGCCATGAGGCACGCGTGTTCCGCATTCGTCAGCTGTCGACCAGTGCGAACGGCCGTTCCGTGAGCGACGCCGCCAGGCAAGAGTCCACGCGATGAAACCGTGGCTGCTCTACGCCCTGACCACGCTCGTCCTCTGGGGCGTGTGGGGCGCATTGGCGGGGCTGCCGAGCGAGAACGGCCTGCCCGAGACGCTGAACTACGTGGTGTGGTCGCTCACGATGATTCCGCCTGCCATTCTGGTGTTGAGCCGCAGTGGCCAACCGTTGCTCCGGGATCCACGCTCGGTGACGCTGGGCCTGGCCATTGGTCTGCTCGGCGCAGGCGGACAGCTGCTGTTGTTTCATGCGGTTCGCATCGGTCCGCCGTATCTGATCTTCCCGATCATCTCGCTGTCGCCGGCACTCACCATTGCCCTGTCGTTTGCACTCTTGCGCGAAAGAACGGGACTGCTCGGGCTGGTGGGCATCGTGCTCGCGTTGCTGTCGCTGCCGTTGTTCGACTATCGGGCGGACGGGGAGCCCACGGGCTATGGCAGCTGGTTTGCGATGGCGCTCGCCGTGCTCGCTGCGTGGGGCGTACAGGCGTATGTGATCAAGCTTGCGAACGCGACGATGGATGCCGCGAGCATCTTCTTCTACATGATGCTGAGCGGTTTGCTGTTGAGTCCGGTGGCGCTGGCCATGACGGATTTCTCACAGCCCATCAACTATTCCCTCGACGGCCCGGGCCTCGCCGCGGCGATTCAGGTCTTGAACGCGGTGGGCGCGCTCACGCTCGTGTTCGCATTCCGTTACGGCAAAGCCATCATCGTTTCTCCGCTGGTCAATGCCGGCGCGCCGTTGTTGACCGCGCTGCTGTCGTTGATGCTGGCGGGGGCGATCCCTGGCCCGTTCAAGATCGCAGGCATCGTGCTCGCGCTCACGGCCGCGCTGTTGCTGGCCGTGCAGCCGGAGGAGCCGGCGCAGCGATGAAGACCCTGCTCGACATCGTGGCTCGGCACAAGCGAGGAGAGCAGGCGGGCGTCTATTCCCTGTGCTCGGCGCATCCGCGGGTGATCGAGAGCGCCATGCGTGAGGCGAACGCCAGTGGCGCACCGCTGCTCATCGAGGCTACGTCGAATCAGGTGAATCAATTCGGCGGTTACACCGGCATGACGCCGGTGGACTTCCGTCGGTTCGTGCTCGACATCGCGCAGCAGGTCGGGTTTCGAGAAGAGAGGCTGTGGCTCGGCGGCGATCATCTGGGGCCGAATGCCTGGCGACACGAACCGGCGGACGTGGCGCTGGGGAAGTCCGCCGAGATGATCCGGCAATACGTCGCGGCCGGCTTTCGCAAGATTCATCTCGATTGCTCCATGGCGTGCAGCGGCGATCCGGAGCCGCTGCCGGAAGCCCTGATTGCCCGAAGGGCGGCGCGCTTGTGTGCGATTGCCGAGAACACGTGGCACGACGCGGGTGGTGAACCGCCGGTGTATGTGATCGGCACCGAGGTGCCCGTGCCGGGTGGTGCCACCGAATCGCTCGGCGAGTTGGAGGTGACGAGTCCAGCCGCAGCTCGCGCGACCATTCAAGCGCATCAAGTGGCGTTTGCGGACCTCGGGCTCGACGCCGCGTGGTCACGCGTCATCGCCCTGGTGGTCCAGCCGGGCGTCGAGTTCGATCATCATAAAGTGATCGACTATCGACCCGGCAAAGCGCAGGCCTTGAGTGCGTTCATTGCGGATGATCGGCAGTTCGTTTTCGAGGCGCATTCGACGGACTATCAGACCGCGCCGAATCTCGAAGCGCTGGTGCGCGATCATTTCGCGATTTTGAAAGTCGGGCCGGGCGCAACCTATGCCCTGCGCGAAACGCTGTGGGGGTTGGCGGCCATCGCGCATGAGTTGCCGGGCGGCGCCGCTCAGGAAGACCTGCGAGCGACCGCGATCGAAGCCATGCGCAACGATCCCCGGCATTGGCGCAGCTACTATCACGACGCCGAGCGCGAAACCCTCGATCTGCAATTCAGCCTGAGCGATCGCATCCGCTACTACTGGCCGAATCCCCGCGTGAAGCAGGCGTATGAATCGTTGCTCGCGCGATTGAGAGGCGTGGCTTTGCCGCTCACGCTGCTCAGTCAGTTCCTGCCTCATCAATACGAGGCAGTGCGTGCCGGCCGCTTGCAGGCCGAGGTCGACGCGCTGCTCAACGAAGGCATCGCACTGGCGCTGCGCCCTTACATGCGCGCCTGCGGTGTGCCCGGTTCTCAGGAGTAACAAGTCAATGGCGACTGATTTTCCCGGCGTGGGGCAGGCAGAGCTGCAAGCCCGCGGCGCCGAATGGACGGCTCGCGAGATCGCGCAGCAGCCGTCGGTGTGGTCGCAAGTGGAGCGGCTCGTCGCCGGGCAGCGCGCACCGCTCGATCGATTCCTGCAGCCGTTGCTGACGAAGCCTTCGCTGCGAATCGTGATGAGTGGCGCGGGCACCTCGTCGTTCATCGGTGATTGTCTCGTGCCGGTATTGACAGTCCGGCTGCAGCGACGAGTCGAGTCGATCGCCACGACGGATCTCGTCAGTGGTCCGCGTTTCCTTCTTCCAGGCGACGTGCCGACGCTACTCGTTTCTTTTGCCCGTTCCGGCAACAGTCCGGAGAGTGTTGCCGCGGTCGACTTCGCCGAACGTGCCGTGGCCGACGTGCATCATCTGATCATCACTTGCAATGCCGACGGAGCGCTGGCGAAACGGACCAGTGAACTGCGCAGCGCTCATCTGATCGTGCTGCCGGAGGCGACCAACGATCGAAGTTTCGCGATGACCTCCAGCTTCACCTCGATGCTGCTCACGGCCGCGCTCGCGTTCGGCGTCGTGAGGCCCGAGGCGGTTGCGTCCGTCGCCAGTGCCGCCGCCAAAGTGTTACAACAGGCTGCTCCGGTCGCGCAGCGCCTGGTGGCGCGCGAGTTTCAGCGAGTCGTCTATCTGGGCAGTAACGAGCTGCGAGGTCTGGCATCGGAGGCCGCGCTCAAGCTGCTGGAGCTGACCGATGGCAAGGTCGTGGCGCTGGCCGATTCGACGCTCGGGTTCCGCCATGGTCCGAAGACGGTGATCAACGACAGGACCCTCGTGGTCGTGATGGTTTCGAACGACCCGTACACGCGCGCTTATGATCTGGACCTGCTCGCCGAACTTCGACGCGATGCCCGCGCCGGCGCTATTCTGGCGCTCAGCGCCCGGCACGACGGCATGCCCGAAGGAGAGAACGTGGTTTACGACGCCCCGCGCGACAGCGGCGATTTCGAGCTGTCGTTCGTGCACATCCTGATGGCCCAGAGCTACGCCCTGTTGCAATCCCTGGCGCTCGGGCTGACGCCGGATCGTCCGAACGCGGCGGGCGTGGTGAATCGCGTCGTTCAAGGCGTGATCATTCATCCCTGGTCGGAGCAGCGCGAGCATGTTCCTCGGCGTTGACGGCGGCGGCACCAAGACCGCTTATGCGCTCATCGATGCGAGCGGTCGCATTCGTGCGCGACATGTGGGGCCGAGCATCAGCCATCTGGCCGAGGGTTTCGCAGGTGCCACAGAGCTGCTGATCGGCGGGATCGCCGCGACGCTGGAGAAAGCGGCCAGCTCGCCGGCCAAAGTGACTTATGCGTTCGTGGGGCTGCCAGCGTACGGTGAAGACAGTGCGACGACCGGCACGATGGACGCGATGCCCGCGTCGCTCCTCGATGCGAGTCGCTATCGATGCGGTAACGACACGGTGTGCAGTTGGGCAGGTTCCTTGGGCTGCCAGGACGGCATCAGTGTGATCGCAGGCACCGGATCCATCGCCTATGGCCAATATGCGGGCCGCGACGCTCGCGCGGGCGGGTGGGGCGAGCTGATCGGCGATGAGGGCTCCGCTTACTGGATCGCACGCGAAGGATTGAATCTGTTTTCTCGCATGAGCGATGGCCGGGCGCCGCGCGGACCGCTCCACGAACGGGTGCGCGAACGTTTCGGGCTCTCGATCGACCTCGACTTGTGTTCCCGCATCTACGGCGAGTCGGGCAGCGTGCGCAGCGTGTTTGCTCAGTTCGCGATCCTGGTGCACGAGGCGGCGCAGGCGGGCGATGCGCAGGCGAAGGCGATCTTCGATCGAGGTGCGCAGGAATTGGTCGAGTGCGTGGCGGCGGTGCGCCGCTCGCTATCGGTGCCCGACGGCGTCGTCATTCCGGTGTCGCACACTGGCGGCGTCTTCAACGGCACGAGCTTCTCACGCGACGCCTTCCGCCGGGCGCTCGAATCCGCGAGCGCCGGCTTCGAGTATCGCGTGCCGCTCTATGCGCCGGACATCGGGGCGGCGTTATATGCGGCCCAGCTCGCGGCACAGTCGCTCGATGAATCGGCGAAACAAACATTGAGGCAGCAATGCGCGGCCTAGCGTGGACGCTCGCGATGCTGCTCTCGAGCACGGCGCTCGCGCAGGCTGAGCAGCCGCCGTATCAGGATGCCGATTTCGTGAAGATCGAAAAGATCGACACGCATCTTCACTTGCACGGAACCCTGCCGACCTTCGTGGCACGCGCGGCTGCCGATAACTTCCGGCTGCTGACGATCAACGTCAACTACGGCGATTTCCCGCCACTGTCACAACAGCATCGCGACGCGCTGGCGTTACGAGCGTCGTATCCGGATCGCGTGGCGTTCGCAACCACCTTCGATGCGGCCGGCAGCGATCGGCCAGGATGGGCGCCAGGTGTCGAGCGACAGCTGATCGAAGCGCTCGATGCCGGGGCAGTCGCGGTTAAAGTCTGGAAGGACATCGGCATGCAGCAGCGTGACGCCGATGGTCGAGCGGTGATGATCGATGATCCGCGATTCACGCCGATCTTTCGCATGCTCGAAGCGCGCGGCACGGTCGTGCTCGGTCATCTGGGCGAGCCCCGCAACGCGTGGCTGCCGCTGGCCGAGATGACCGTCAATGGCGACCGCGAATATTTCAAGGAACATCCGCAGTATCACATGGCGATGCATGGCGAGTGGCCGTCCTATGAGCAGCAGATCGCTGCGCGCGATCGCATGCTCGACCGCCATCCGACGCTACGGTTCGTCGGTGTGCATCTGGCCTCGCTCGAGTGGAGCGTGGATCGCATCGCCGGGTTCTTGAATCGCTATCCCAATGCGTCCGTGGATCTCGCCGCACGCATGTCGCATCTGCAGGTGCAGGCGAGCACCGACCGGGAACGGGTGCGACGTTTCTTCATTCAGTTCCAGGATCGCATCCTGTACGCCACGGATATTGCCTGTCAGGGGCCGCAGGAGGACAGCGCATGCGCCGCTCAAGCGGACCAGGCGTGGCGAGACGATTGGCGTTTTCTCAGCAGCGCGGACACGTTGCACTCGGCTGAGTTTGCAGCGCCTTTTCAGGGCCTCGCGTTACCGCGAGACGTGATCGATAAAGTCTACAGTGGCAATGCCCGCCGCCTGTTTCCCAAGGCTTGGCCCTGACGGCCGCGCTCGCCTTACGGAACCAATCAGCCGTTCGCTGATGAACTGCCTCATCCGCTCGTTGCCGGCCGCAGGCCTCACTGGCCGGAGAGTCGTTTTCCGAACGAGACCGCGTAGGCCGGGGAGCGGAACAGCAGCACGGGATCGTTGGTGGGCGCAACGCCATCGGTCATGACCAGCGGATCGAAGTTGATCGGCTCGCACGCCTTACCCTTCTGCTGGGGCGTCGCCTGGGTGATGGTCAGCGTACCGGCCTTGAAATGTTTGCGGGTCTCCGGCCAGGCCAGCGTCGGGTCGTCCTGTGGGTCGCCGGGCTCGCCGACGTAGACGATCATGTCCCACACCGCCGGTGCCTTGCCGGTTCGCTCGATCAGGTTCTTCTCCAGGAAGTCATGAGGCGCTGCCTTCATTTCCTCGGCCGTCAGTTCCTTCACGCCATCGCGCGGCACGAAGCGCCATTTCACCAGGTGTTCCGCGTTCTTCGAGTCGATGAACTTGAAAGTATGGATGCCGAAGTAGGGCGTTTGATAGTAGTTCGCCGTTGGATTGTGGCCGCTGGAGAGCTCGCGCAGGGCCATCGCGTCGGGGTGCGTGGCGAGATAGGCTTTCAACTTCTCCGGATCGGGCTGGCCGGTCTTCGGATCCGGCCTGGCGGCAATGAGCGCATCACGGAAGGACGCCGGCGTCCTGGCGGCGAAGATGGGCGCATTGATCATCGTAATGTGATGCAAGGCGCCGCCGGGAAGGCGGAACTCGAGCGCCATGCCGCGAGGGGCCGGCGCCGCATCCGGGACTTCCGGATTGCCACCGCCGAGCGAAAAGCGGGCGACGACCGGGATGGGTTTGCCGGAGAAGAGCACGGATCGGCTGAGTGCCGCAGCTTCGGTCGTGCCGACGAACTCACCCGCCGCGCACGTGCCCTTGATGTGATTCCTGCGTTGGCCGGCATGGGCGCCGAAGGTCCCTTCGAAGGCATCGATCATCTGCGGCGCGGTAACCTCGGCGGCAGAAGCAATGGATGTGGCTGATACCAACGCCAGCAGAACGGATCGCGCGAGGCCGTGACCAGATGACGACATTTGGGGAAACCTCTCGGAAGGAGACTTACATAGTGCGTGAGGCCGACGCTCTTCTGCAAGCATGGGTTTAGATGATCATGTCTGGGCGCTGAGAGACAGTCCGGGCACTCGCTGCAGCTCCCGTGAGATTTGGGCGCTCACGCTGCGCAGTAGCTCCAGCCGCTCCGCTGCAAGCTTCGTGCGTGTCGTCTTCTTCGAGTGACTGGAACTGTTTAGCGCCGCGACCACACGGCGGGCCTTGTCGAAGACCGGGACCGCGACCGCGACGACGCCATAAGCCAATTCGTCCTCGACAGCCGAGTAGCCGACGCGCCGGCATTCATCGATCAGCGAACGCAATTTGCCGCGATCCGTGACGGTGCGCTCGGTCAGCGCACTGATTTCCGCCTGCTCGAAATATTGTTGCAGTCGTTCCGGAGACAGGCCGGCGAGCAACACGCGTCCCATCGAAGTGGGATAGGCCGGCAAACGGCTGCCAACGTGAGCTTCCAGTCGCATCAAGGTGCGCACGGAGGTGCGAGCGACGTACACGATGTGAGTTCCATCGAGCACGGTGAGCGCGGCGGAGTCGCCGGTCTGTCGCGCGAGGTCTTCCAGGTAGGTTCTGGTGAGCACTTCGATGTTCATCGAATCGAGATACGCGGCACCGAGCTCGAGCACCTTGGGACGCAGTAGAAAGTCCCGGCCCGACTGCATGACGTAGCCGAGCTCCGCGAGCGTGAGCAAACACCGTCGCGCCGTCGCGGCCGGCAGGCCCGCTCTGCTGGCGATCTCGCTCAGTGTCAGCGAAGCAGAGTCGTACGTGAAGGCGCGAATGACTTCGAGCCCCTTCGCGAGGCCGCCCATCGCCTCGCGTCGTGCGGATTTCTTCATGAGAACAACAGCTCTTTTCGGCTAGCGAAAAAACGCCGCGATCGCGATTGACGGCCGGCGGTGGCGGGATTCACCATGATTCGCATGACGAAGTTATATTCGGTATGCGAAAAATTATCCAGACCTCAGCGATCTGGATGGCGGGGGGGCGCATGAAGATCGGTCGTCAGACTCATCGCGCCTCGGCGATCTCCACTTCGAACGAGGCGGCCATCCTCGTGCGTGGACATGATCTGTGCGAGGAGCTGGTCGGGCGCATTTCTTTCACCGATCACGTCTGGTTGCTGGTGACCGGGGAATTGCCGAGCGAGGCACAGCGTCGCGTGCTCGACGCGGTGCTGGTCGCGATCGCCGAGCACGGACTGGTGCCGAGTGTGCAGGCAGCCCGCATGACGCTCGCCGCCGCTCCCGAGGCGCTGCAGGGCGCCGTCGCGGCAGGGCTGCTCGGGTGTGGCTCGGTCATTCTGGGGGCTTCCGAAGATGCCGGACGCCTGTTGCACGAAACGGTGACGCGAGCGGAATCAAACAAATCGATGCGAGCGGCGGCCAGCGAGATCGTTGGCGAGTATCGAGCCGCGCAGCGAGCGATTCCGGGCTACGGCCATCCGCTGCACAAAGATTACGACCCGCGCGCGCGACGGTTGCTCGCAGTTGCCAGTGAAGTTGGCGCTCGCGGCCGCTACACCGAGGCCGCGCAGGCCATCGCGCTCGTGCTGCCGGAGATTACCGGCAAGCCGCTTGCGATGAACGTATCGGCTGCCATTCCGGCGACGCTTCTGGATGCGGGCTATCCGCTGCTCGCGCTGAGAGGAGCACCGCTGCTTGCGCGTACCGCGAGTCTCATTGCGCACCTGCTGGAAGAGCGCACTCGGCCCATCGGCTTCGTGCTTTCTCATGCCGGCGCGGCAGCGATCGACTACGACGGACGCAAGCCGGAAGGCTTCGTGGCATCCGATCAGTAACGCAGGCAACCGAGCCGTCATGCAATCCGTTCTCTCTGGCATCCGCGTCGTCGAGCAAGGCACCTTCATCACCGGGTCGTGCGCCGGCATGATGCTCGCGGATCTCGGCGCTGATGTGATCAAGGTGGAGAGTCCCGCCGGCGATCCGTATCGCAGTTACCAGGGCGGACAGTTCTCACCTCACTTTCAGGCCTACAACCGCAACAAGCGCAGCGTCGCACTCGACCTGCACCAGTCAGCCGACCGAGGTGCATTCGACTGCCTGGTGCGAAACGCGGATGTTTATATCCAGAACTTCCGGCCCGGCACCGCCGAGCGCCTCGGTGCCGGCGTCAATCGGCTGCGCGAGCTGAATTGGCGCCTGGTGTATTGCTCCATCAGCGGCTTCGGGTCGAGCGGACCGTATGTCGACCGACCCAGCTACGACTCGGTGGCTCAGGCGCTCAGCGGCTTTCTCAGTGTCGTCGTCGATGAAGAGCGTCCGCGATTCCTCGGTCCGGCGCTGGCCGACGCGATCACCGGAATATATGCGGCGTTTGGCGTGCTCGGCGCCTTGTTCGAGCGCGCGCGCACGGCTCGTGGCCGTCACGTCGAAGTCTCGATGCTCGAAGCGATGGCCCACTTCGCGGTGGAACCGTTCGCCGCGTTCTTCGCGCTGAACCAGGTGCCGAAGTCGAGTGATCGACCGCGGCTGGCGCAGGCGTACATCGTTCGCACTGCCGATGGCGAGCTGATCGCGATTCATCTGTCGTCGATCGAGAAATTCTGGCAAGGGCTCACCAGCGCGCTGGACAGCGAGCCATTGAGCGCCGACCCGCGCTTTCACACCCGACAGGGGCGCATCGAGCACTACGAGGCGCTCGGCGCCGAGCTCGACGCGCTGTTCGCGCGCCATCCATTGCGTCACTGGACTGAACAGCTCGAACGCAACGACGTGCCGTTCGCGCCAATCAATCGTATCGACCAGGTCGTCGAGGATCCGCAGGTACGCCATCTCGGACTGATCGTGCCGGTGGACGCGGGGAGTGGCGGCACGCGCGCGGTGCGTCCGCCAGTGCAGTTCGATGGTGTGAGGTCGGAGCGAGTGACATCGGCGCCGCAGCTCAACGAGCACGGCGCGGCGATTCGAGATGCCTTGGCTGCAGGCGGAGGCTGGCCCGAAAAAAGTTAACGGCGAGTCAGGGGGGAGCGAGAATGACTACCAAGAGGCGAGGGCTGGTGTTAGCTGGCGCGTCTGCGGTGCTGTGCATGAGCCCGTTCGATTTACCCGCTCAGGATCAGCAACAGGTGCAGGGCGCCAATCTGGAGGAGGTGATCGTGTCGGCACGCAAGCGCGATGAGTCCGTGCTCGATGTGCCGGTGGCGATCAACGTGTTCACGGCTGCGGATATCGAAGCGGCGGGCATCGAGCGGCCGCAGGACTTCATCGATCTCACGCCCAACATGAGTCTGGTGCAGACTCAGAATCAGGGAACGTCGTTCGTCACCGTGCGCGGCATTTCACAAGCGCGCAACAGCGAGCCTTCCGTGGCCGTGCTCATCGATGGCGTGCTGATGGTGAATCCAGCGCAGTTCAACCAGGAGCTGGTCGACATCGAAAGCATTCAGGTGCTGAAGGGGCCGCAAGGCGCGCTCTACGGGCGCAACGCCATCGGCGGCGCCATCATCGTGAACACCAAGCGGCCCAGCGACACGTTCGAAGGCAGCTTCACTGCCGGTTACGAGTCTGGCCCGGGGCAGCGTTTGCGTGGGAGCGTCAGCGGCCCGATCACTGACACCTTGAAATACCGGGTCGCCGCTTCCTACTTCGAAACCGATGGCTACATCGACAATGCGTTCCTCGGCGAGGAGGCGGATCCTTTCCGGGACGTGTCGACGCGCGTGCGCCTGCTATGGGAGCCGTCCGAGGCGTTCACCGCCGATTTGCGGTTCAATTCATCGCAGGTCGACACGCAGGCGCTGTACTTCAACATCACCGAGAGCGTGAACGACACCAGCCTGCCGGTGCGCGTGAACAATCCGGGAGTGAACGAGCGCGACATGTATGGCCTGTCGCTGAAGCTGGATTACGAGACCGGCGCCGGCACGTTCACTTCGGTGAGCTCCTATGACACCCTCGAGGAAATCCTCACCGGCGACCAGTTCAACTTTCTGCCCATCCCCGAGTCGGTGCTGTTTCAATTCTTCGGCGCCGACCAGGCGCAGCACCAGTACCTGGATGTCGATGCGATCAGCCAGGAGCTGCGTTTCACTTCACCGGCCGGGCAGCGCGTGCGCTGGATCGCCGGTGTGTATGGCATCGCCACCGATCGTTTCATCTCCACCGGCAACGTCTTCGATCTGGGCACCGGCGCGGTGCCACAGGTGCGCCGTCAGCCACTGCCGCTGTTCAACCCGCAGTTCACCTATCTAGCGGACTCGCAGGACAACTTCGCGTGGGCGGTCTTCGGCAACGTCGACGTTGACCTCTCGTCTCGCGTGGAAATGTCGCTCGCCCTGCGTTACGACCGCGACGAGCGCGAGAACACCACCAAGACACCGGCCGAGTTCATTCCGGCGTCTCTGGTCGGCCTGGCGCAGCCGGGGCAGGTTCGCAAGCACACGTGGGATGAGTGGCAGCCGAAGATTACGCTGCGGTTCAAGCCCACCGACGATTCGATGCTGTTCGCCGGCTACAGCCGCGGCTTTCGCAGCGGCGGGTTCAATCAAACCGGTGTCTCGGCGGCGGGCATTGCCGGCATCCAGGATCTGTTCGACGCGGAGACCGCCAACACTTATGAGATCGGCGCGAAGGCCGAATTTCTGGACCGCCGTCTGAGCGCGAGCGTGAATGCTTACTACACGCGCGCCGAGGGCTCGTATTTCTTCGTGTTCGATCCGAACACCAGCACCCAGAATCTGGGCAATCTGGATCGCGTCGACTATCAGGGCATGGAGCTGGAGCTGAAGGCGGCGCTCGCCGAGGGCTTCGATGCGTTCCTCGGCCTGGGGTATACGGATAGCGAGATCAAGCAGTCCGACCGCGCCGCCACCGATGTGGGCAACCAGGCACCGCTGGTCTCGGAGTACAGTGCGAATCTCGGGCTACAGTATCGCCGTCATCTCGGCGATACGTTGAGCGTGCTGGTGCGCACGGATTTCGAGGCGATCGGGCCGACGTGGTTCTATCCTGATAACTTCACCAAGCGCGATCCGGTGGAGCTGCTGAACCTGCGGCTGGGATTGGACGGCGGCCGGTGGTCGGCGACGGCGTGGGTGAAGAACCTCACCGACGAGGAGTACAACGCGGAGTGGTCGCCGGGCCCGCAGTTCTTTCCCAATCCCGGCTACACCAACAACTTTGTTTTCAAAGCGCTGCCGCGGCGCTGGGGCGTCGATCTGACGTACCGGTTCTAGTTCGAGGATCACAGGAGCACTGACATGGCCACCACCAACAAATTGCCGTCCCGGCTGCATCACACGGCCTACGTTGCCAAGAACCTGGAGGCGACGCGCCAGTTCTACGAGGATGTCGTCGGCCTGCCGCTGATGGCGGCCTGGTGCGAGTCCGACGAGCTGTTCGGTGCCGAGCGCACGTATTGTCACCTGTTCTTCGGGCTCGGCGATGGCAGCGCGCTCGCGTTTTTTCAATTCGCGCGGCCGGAGGATCAGGCGCTGTTCGGACCGAAGATGCCGGAAACGCCGTTTCATCACGTCGCGCTCAAAGTGGATGCGGACGTGCAGAAGGGGATCGAGCAGCGGCTGCGCGCGGCCGGTTATACCGAGCCGAAGATGTATGTCCTCGAACACGGCTATTGCCGTTCGCTGTACGCGGTCGATCCCGACGGCATGATCGTCGAATTCACCGTCGACCATCCCGAGGTGGAAAAAATCAACGCCACGCGCCGTGCCGATGCTCATGCGGAGCTCAAGCGCTGGCTCGCGGGCGAACATCGTTCCAACAACATGTTCCGTTGATCGGGGAGGGGGCACCTTGAAGACCAGCGCGGATCGGATACTGGTCACGCTCGTCGGGAGTCTGCCGCGCTCGCAGGCGGTCACCGACGTGCTGTTTGCTCGCGAGCGAGGGGAGCCGCTCGACGAATTCGCCGCCCGTGCCACCATCGCCGCTGGAGTCATCGACGCGGTACGACGCCAGGTCGCCAGCGGCGTGGACGTGGTGAGCGACGGCGAGATGAGCAAGATCAGCTATGCCACCTACATCAAGGACCGATTGACGGGATTTGCGGGGGATACACCGCGTGAGCCGGGCCAGGATCTGGTGGATTTCCCTCGCATCCTGAAGCGTCTCGCGGACACGGGGGCAACGGCCAGGTACCAGCGACCTCGCTGCGTGGCGGAGATTCGAGTCAGCGATCTGCGTCCGGCGCAGACCGACGTCGATAACCTGCAAGCGGCCGTGCATGCGGCCGGGCCTGCGGAGGGCTTTCTCAACGCCGCCTCGCCGGGCGTGATCGCGCTGTTTCAACCCAACGATTACTACCGCACGCAAGACGACTATCTCGAAGCGGTGGCCGAAGGGATGCGCGCCGAATATGAGCTGATAACCGGTGCCGGCCTGCTGTTGCAGATCGACGCTCCGGATCTTGCGATGGGGCGACACACGATGTATCGCCACCATACGGCCGAGGACTTTCTCCGCAGCGCCTCGCGTCACGTGGAAGTACTGAACCATGCCTTGCGTAACGTGCCCGCCGACCGCGTGCGCATGCACGTGTGTTGGGGCAACTACGAAGGCCCGCATCACCACGATGTGCCGCTGGAACAGTTGCTGCCGATCGTGCTCGGGGCGCGCGTGCAGGGATTGTTGATCGAGGGCGCCAATCCGCGCCACGAGCACGAGTGGTCGGTGTTTCGTGAGCAGCCCCTGCCCGACGACAAGGTGCTGATTCCCGGTGTCATCAGCTCCACGACCAATTACATCGAGCATCCGTTGCTGGTCGCGGAACGGCTGTGTCGATACGCCGATGTGGTGGGTCGCGAGCGTGTCATGGCCGGCACCGACTGTGGCTTCGGCACGTTCGCCGGGTTCGGGCCGGTCGATCCCGATGTGGCTTATCTCAAGCTGAAGTCATTGTCGGAGGGCGCGGCGATCGCCTCGAACCGGTTGTGGGGGCGACACTGAGCGGCGCGCAATACATCGAGGTGGACGGCGCAAGTCTGCGGGCGCGCAGTGCTGGAGCGGGTCCGGCCGTGGTACTGGTGCACGGCTGGGCGCTCGATCTGGAAATGTGGCGGGCACAGATCGATCTGCTCGCCGATCGATATCACGTGATCGCCTTCGACCGGCGGGGCTTCGGTCGTTCCTCCGGCGTGCCTGGTCTCGAACAGGATGTGCACGATATCGAGCGGGTGATGGACGCGTTCTCCGTCTCATCCGCGGCGCTGGTCGGAATGTCGCAAGGCGCGCGCGTCGCCCTGCGGTGGGCTTTGAAACATCCGGAACGAATCTCGTGTCTGGTGCTGGACGGTCCGCCGGCGGAGGGCTGGCCGCAGTCGGTCGGTGCGAAGGAGATTCCCATCGATGAATACCGGCAGCGGATCGGTGTCGGCGGCGTGGATGCATTTCGCAGCATGTGGCTACAGCATCCTTTCATGAAGCTCCATACAGGCTCGCCGTGCGCGCACGCGCTGTTGCGTGAAATCGTCGTTCGCTATCCCGCGCTGGATCTGTTGAACGAACCGGCGGAGTTGCCGTTGCTTTGCGAACGTGACTTGCAGCGTGTGTCCGTGCCGACGCTGATTCTCAGTGGCGAGCACGATTCCCCGCAACGTCGATCCATTGCAGCCCGGATGACTCGGGCGTTGCCGGAGGCGCGCCTGAGGGTATTGAGCGGCGTCGGTCATCTCGGCGCGTTGGACGATCCGGTTTCGTACGTGCAGGCGCTGCGTGATTTCTTTTCGGGCCAGCCGGCGATGAGTGCCGGCGCGGCCCTGTAATTTCTGGAGGAGCAGATGGCCAAGGTGGGATTGATCGTCGGCAGCCTGCGCACTGGCGCATTCACTCGGTTGATGGCTCGCGCGTTGCCGGAGCTTGCGCCGTCGTCTCTGGAGTTCTTCACACTCGAGATCGGTGACCTGCCGTTCTACAACGAGGATCTGGAGACCGGCTCACCACCGGCGCCGTGGACGCGCTTCAGACACCAAGTGCGCAGCGCCGACGGAATTCTGTTCATCACTCCGGAATACAATCGCAGCATTCCTGGGGTGCTGAAGAATGCGCTCGACGTGGGCTCACGTCCGTGGGGTCAGAGCGCCTGGGATGGCAAGCCCGCGGCAGTGATAGGCCAGAGCCCCGGGGCGCTCGGCGGCATGGCCGCCGCACATCATCTGCGGCAGGTGTTGCTGGCAGTGAACCTCGCCGCCATGCCTCATCCTGAAGCCTACATTCCTGCCGTGGCGACCTTATTCGACGACAGCGGCCGGTTGCAGAATGCCCCGACGCGTGAGTTCATGACGGGCTTCCTGCAGGCGTTCGCGACCTGGCTGGAGCGGTTTCCGCGACCCTCGGGGCAGTAGTTCCTCGACTGGCTCTTCGGAGTGATGCCGGCGGGCGCATGAGATCGAAACAATGCGCCACCTGCATTCTTCGAGAGTTTCATGCGCTCGTATTCCTTGTTCGTGCTCATTCCCACGGCCGCATTGTGGTCGGGTGCTCCGGTACTCGCGCAGAGCGGGCCCTCATGTGCTTCGGGAGCGTGGACCGGCTCGGTGACCTATAGCCGCACGCTGCAGGTCGACGATGAGAAGACCGTGGAGCGCGTCTCGAATCGCGGCCTGGATTACAAGCAATCGCGGCTGTACTACGAATTCAAGGCGAACGTCGCCGTCCTCGAAGATCCGGACAGCGAGACTGACGGCAGCATCGGCAAGGCCACGGTCACGCACCAGCAGACGTTCAACGAAACCGCGTCATCCACCGAGAAGAACTCCTGCGATCAGGGCAAGACCTGGCAGACGATGACCGGCAACTTCACCAAGCAGTCGTCGATTTCCGGCAATGGCAGCGACGACGCCAATGTGATCGTCAGCGTGAACGATGACGGAACGTACTCGGTCAGCGTCTCCGTGCCGCGTATCAAGGCGCAGCGCTCGGCGTCGGAGAGCTCGACTTACAGCGGTCAATGCCGGCCGAAGGAAGGCAAGACCACCACCATGCCGCCGACGCAGGTGGAAGTGGAGGGCGGCGCGCTGACCAGCAGCGGCCGCGATCGGGTGAATCGCTCCAATCCCAACCGCATCTCGGGCTCCTATGCGCTGACCAATGTGAATGTCACCGAGCGCATGACCTGGAATCTGGAAAAGTGCGGCGCGCCCTGGCGCCTCATCGCCCTCGAGTTCGAGGACATGAAGTTCCCGACCTGGAACCAGTGGCAGTCCATCGTCGAGCAGCGTGGCACGATCGATGGCAACCTGGTGAAGATCAAAGCCAAGGTGCTGAACACCTCGGCCGAGCAGAAGAGCGGCGAGGTGGTGTTCAAGGAAACCTATCGCGGCGACAAGTGGGACGGCGCGAAACCGGATAAAGCGTTGGGCGATATCGTGTTGTCGGTGAGCGCCGGGCCGGGCGAGACCAGGGACGTCGAAATGCTCTGGGATTCCTCCGGCTATGCCTGGTACGACGACGGGCGGCCGCGGCTCTTGCAGCGGATCAAGGCCGAGCTCAAGGAACGCAATCGAGTCGTCAACGAGATGACCCAGAACCTGAAGGTCGTACCCAAGCCGCTGGTGCTGGTGCATGGGCTGTGGAGCAACTGGACCGTGTTCGAGTCGTGGCAGAACCTCCTGACCACCAGCCATTCCTATGATTGGAAGGCGTTCCCGGTCGGTGAAGTCACCAGCAAGGGAATCATCAACACGGGCCGCGACGTGCTCTCGTCCGAGCAGACGAATACCATGGCGGACAACGCCGCGGCGCTGGGCCGTTACATCACCTATGCTCAGGAAGATCGGAATGCGTGGCACGTCGATGTGGTCGCGCATTCGGTCGGTGGGCTCATCGGTCGCTACTACATCAACGCATTGATGCCGGCGCCGTATCAGGATGGCCGGCCGCAGGTCTCACATCTGCTGATGCTGGGGACGCCGAACCTGGGCACGCCCTGCGCCGATGTCATGGACCTCACATTCAGTCTCACGGGCACGACACCCTACGTCATCCAGGAGATTCGTCAGGACGACATGGCGGCGTTCAATCGCCGCTTCCCGCAGAGCCGCGGCGTGCAGCTCGCGTCGCTGGCGGGCAATGCGTTGCCGACCATGTGCAAGACCATCATTCCGAATGACGGCTTCGTGTCGGTGCCCTCGGCGCACTGGACCATCGCCGATCGCGTCACTCAGTCACGCCTGCACACCGATATGATCGGCACCGAAACGTTCTCGAGCTTCATCCGGCCGCGTGTGGGTATCGGGCCCTCCGGCAATCACGCGCCCGTTGACGCAGCCGGCGGCGGGATGCATTAGGATGCGCAATCCGCGCCACACCCGTAGTACTCATTGACGCTATTGTCGGTGAACTTTCCGAGGTGACGCCGCGTTCAGCCTGACTGCCCGGGGGAGGATCAAACATGCCGATGCCGATTCGCCATCGTTTGCAACCGTGGGTGACTGCCTGGGGGGCGGGTCTGATCCTGATCAGCGCTATTGCGGCACAGGCGCTCAGTGCGGAGGTCAGGCGCGAGGACTGCGAAAAGTCTTATAAGCCGAGCACCGGGCAGGCCGGTAAGGACGTGGTCTGGGTACCGACCAACGATCCGCTGGTCACCCGCATGCTGGAGATGGCGAAGGTCGGTAAGAACGATCTGGTGTACGACCTCGGCGCCGGCGACGGCAAGATCGCCATCGCGGCCGCGAAGCAGTTTGGTGCCCGCGCGGTCGGCGTCGAGTACAACCCCGACATGGCGCAACTCGCGCAATGCATGGTGAAGGCCGAAGGTGTCGGCGACAGAGTCAAAGTCGTCCAGGGCGACATCTTCGAGACGGATTTCAGCGCGGCCAGCGTCGTCACGCTGTACCTGCTGCCGGAGTTGAATCTGCGCCTGCGTCCCACGATCCTGAAAATGAAGCCGGGCACGCGCGTGGTATCGCATTCGTTCCTGATGGACGACTGGCGGCCCGATGAAAGCTCGGTGTCCACCGACGGCGCGGCGTATCTGTGGATCGTTCCCGCCGGGGTCGCCGGCCAATGGACCTTCAAGCAGCAGCGCGGCAATGACAGCTTCGAGGTGACTCTGGAGCAGGCGTTCCAGAAGCTCTCGGGCACGGTGGGCAAGGGCACGGATGAGATCAGCAATGCAGAGATGGATGGCAACAGGATCGAGATGATGTTCTCCGAAGGGGACGTGCAGACGCGCCTCAAGGGCGAGTTGAAGGGCAATCAAATCGAAGCTCAGGTCACGCGTAACGACGTGACCTCCACGTTCATCGGCACGCGTCGCTAGCGCATGAGCTCAGCCCTCGACGGTGCGACCGAGGCGATCGCTGCCCCCGACGTGCCGACGCCGACGCTGAGCGTCTTCGATGCGACCATGATCACGGTCGGCATCGTGATCGGCGCCGGCATATTTCAGACGCCGTCGCTGGTCGCGGGCATCGCGGGCTCGCCGACGCTGATGATGACGGCGTGGGTGTCGGGCGGTGTGCTGTCGTTGGTCGGTGCACTCACTTATGCAGAGCTCGCGACGACCTATCCGAGCGCGGGCGGCGACTATACGTTTCTCACGCGGGCCTATGGGAAGAATGTGAGTTTCCTGTTCGCGTGGGCGCGCAGCGCCGTCATCTGCACCGGCTCGATCGCGCTGCTCGGGTTCATCCTCGGGGACTATCTCACCCGATTGTTCAGTCTCGGCGAGTACTCATCGGCGGTGTACGCCGCGCTTGCGACCGTGATGTTGACGGCCATCAATCTCATCGGGCTGCGCGGTTCCTCGCGAATGCAGAACGCACTCACTTTGGTGGAGATTTCCGGTGTGCTGCTGGTCGCCGTCGCGGGCCTGACCATCGAACCTTCGGCGGCGCCCGCGGTCGCGCAAGCATCGTCGGATGGGGCAGGGGCGTTCGGTCTGGCGATGGTGTTCGTGCTCTTGACGTTCGGTGGCTGGAATGAGGCCGCCTATGTCTCCGCCGAAGTGCGCGGCGGTCCGAGGGCGATCGTGCGAACGCTGATCATTTCGATCGGCATCATCACGCTCGCCTATCTGCTCTTCGTCGCCAGCGTGTTGCATGGCCTGGGCTTCGAGCAACTTCAGGCGAGCCAGGCCGTCGGCATCGATGTGATCGAACAGGCGTTCGGCCCGTTCGGCGCTCAGTCGCTCGGTGTGATCGTCGCGATCGCCTCGCTCACGTCGATGAACTCGACCATGATCGTCGGTGCGCGCAGTAACTATTCAGTGGCGCAGGACTGGCCGGCGCTGCGGTTCATGGGGCGGTGGCAGAGCGCGCGTCACGCGCCCGTCGTGGGCTTCATCGTGCAGGCGGCGATTGCGCTCGCGCTCATCGCTTTCGGCGCTCTGGAGAAGGATGGTTTCTCCACGATGGTTGAATTCACCGCGCCCGTGTTCTGGTTCTTTTTCATGTTGAGCGGCATCGCGCTGCTGGTGTTGCGTCGACGAGATCCGGCACGCCCCCGGCCGTTCCGGGTGCCGCTCTATCCGGTGCTGCCGATACTGTTCATCGCGACGTGCGCTTACTTGCTCTACTCGAGCATCACTTATGCGGAGTCGAAGAACGCAACCTATGTCGCGCTGGCGGTGATGATCAGCGGCGTGCTGGTGCTGCTGGCTCTACGCCTCTTCCGGTCGCAGCCCAGTAGATCCCACCGTACAGATGGTGCATGAAGAACGGATCGGAGTAGGTCGCGGGCAGGTGACCTAGCGCCGTGTAGAACGCACGGCCGCCGTCATAGGGTTGATACCAGCTGATCGGATGGAAGGGCACCGACTTTGCCTCGGCGCGCCGCTCGGGCGAAGGCTGATACGACGACTCATCCACCGACAACAGATATTTGATCGCAGGCGAGCGCGAGGCGTCGAACTCGTACCATTCCTCGGTCGCGAGGAAGCGTTGGGCGAAGCGTTCCATGCCCGGAAAGGCACGGCTCTCGACGTTGACCATCGCGGTCTGGATGGCGGGGTGACGCTTGAACATGTGGCCGACCATCTTCGTGTACCACGGCCATTGATACTCGGTGTCGGCCGCGCTGTGCACGCCGACGAAGCCGCCGCCGCGACGGATGTAGCGCTCGAACGTGGCCTGCTGCTCATCGTTCAATGCATCGCCGGTGGTCAGCAGGAATACGACGGCCGCGTACTTGGACAGCTCCTCATCCTTGAACAGGCGAGTGGGATCTTCCGTCCAGAACACCTCGAAGTGATGCAGCTTGCCGAGCCCGCGCAGCCCGGTGACGCCTTCGTTGATGGCTTCGTGATGCCAGCCGGCGGTCTTGCTGAACACCGCGACGCTGAACTGCTGCGCCAACGTGACCGGCGCGATCAGGCAGCCGAGCACGGTCAACAACCAGGTTCTCACAGGCTTCATGGATCGTGCCTCACTTGGCGGCGAGGGCCCGCTCGATGAATGTGGTGATGCTGCGGATCAACTTTGCGCGGTTGACTTTTTTGCTGTCGGCGATGGCGGCATCGACACCGCCGTGCAGGGCGTGGAAGAACAGGATCGCGGTGGTGCGGGGCTCTTCGCTGGTCCAGGCACCGGCCCTGGCGCCCTCGCCGATGAGCGCCGCCAACTGATCGATCACTTCATTGTTGCTCATCGAGTGTCGATCGTATTCCTGATGGATCTCATGGAAGATCACATCGTGCACCCGGACCTGGTCGAGATAGCCCTCGATCAGGGTTTTGATCCAGGTTTGCAGGCGCAGTCGCCAGCGCTCCGGGCCGCAGCGGTCCATGGCCTGTTCCAGCCGTTGCAGAAAGCTCGAGACGAATCGTTCCTGAATGGCGTGCAGCAGCGCTTCCTTGGAAGGGAAGTACAGATAGAACGTGCCCTTGGCGACCTGGGCGGCCGTCGCGATCTCATCGATGCTGGTGGCGCCGATGCCTTTCTCGACGAACAACCGCTGGCCGGCATCGAGCAGTTCTTCACGGCGCAATTCGGCGGGCTTGGTGCGGGGGCGACCCCGCGCTTTCGCTGGCGCCGTCACTTATGCGACGCCGGCGAGCGTGGCTTCCACGGCCGCGCGATTGAACGCGAGCTCATGAGGCCGGAACGCGCGCGCCTCGAGCCACACCAGCGCCGTGCTGATCGAGGCGAAGGTCGCGGTCGGAATGCCGAACAGCTCGTGCGTGCCCAGGCGCGGCATCTTTTCATAATGCGCACAGGGGATGACCGAGGCGAGCCCGATGACATTGCGTCGAATGGAGCGACGCTGCGCATCCAGCCACCAGCCGAGCACGCGATCGCGTTCAGCCAGCAGCCCTTCGTCGCAGGCGCTGAAGATCTGCAGGGCCGCGAATGGCTCGTTCCATGACAACCAGTCCCGCCAGCGCGCGGCGACCTCGCGCAGGTCTTCGGTCAGGGTCTGACTGTCGATGATGGATACGACCAGCGGCCACTGGCTCACGTCGTGCTGTGTCATGGAGCAAATAATGACTGGCGGTCAGTCAGTAGTCAAATGAATGCGAACGGATCGCATTTGGGGTGCATCGGAGTCTCCGGCCCCATGATAATGGCGAGGCATTAAAACCTCATTAGCGACCCCCGCCGGCCCGTCGCGTCACGTTCTCGTGGACGCCCTCATGACCAACCGGCAACTCTGGGTAATCGAGCCCGCTGCGCGAAGGCGGCCGCGACGGACACATCATCGACTCGGCCGTACTCTCACGCGTCGAAGTCTTGCACGGCGCGAATGCCATTCATGGTCTGGGCGCCTCGGGCGGCATCATCAACCTGATCACCAGGCGGCCGACGCGGAAGCTCGAACAGAGCCTTCGCGTCGACAGTACTTTTAAGACCGAGGACCTCGGTGAGCGCACCGATTACGGCGTGACGTACAGCATTTCCAATCGATTCGGCACTGCTTGGATCGGGATTTCGAGAACCGCGCCGGGTTCACGATCAACGAATTCGATGGTTACTCCACCGTCGATCTGAGCGCCGACATCGCCGCCTTTGGCGGCATGGTGAGCGCGGCGGTTCAGAATCTGACCAACGAGGATTACTTCACGTACTACTCACAGACCAGTCCCATCGATGTACGGTATTTCAAGGGACTGGGGCGGAGCTTCCGGTTGCTCTACCAGGTGGGCTTCTGACCATTGCAACGGGCGCTGGATGCGCCCACGCTGGCCCTCATCACGAAGGGGGCGAGCATGGCGGTCAGGCCCAACTTGCGGAAAACGTTGTTGCTGGTGGCGCTGTTGGCCGGGCCGGTCGGTGCCACTGAGCATGATCATGCCTCGCTCGGAACCGTCGATTTCCCGGTGTCGTGCTCGGCACCGGCGAAGGCGCAGTTCAATCAAGCCGTCACGCTCCTTCATCACATGACATATCCGCAGGCGCGGGAGGCATTCGAGCAAACCCTTCAGACCGAGCCGGGCTGTGCGATGGCGCATTGGGGCGTGGCGATGACGTTGTTTCAGCCGTTGTGGCCGACGCGTCCCAACGCGGCTGCGCTCGCTCGCGGATGGCAGGAGGTGCAGAAGGCAAAGTCGCTGCCGTCGAGTCCGCGGGAAGTGTTGTTCATCAACGCGGCCGAAGCGTTCTTCACTCAGCCTGAGTCGCCGGATTACTGGGCGCGCATCCGTCGTTGGGAACAGGCATCGAAGCAGGCCTACGAGGCGCTACCGGGCGACGACGAAGCGGCGATCTTCTACGCGCTGTCACACCTTGCCACGAGTCCGACCAGCGGCAACCTGCGAGAGCACGCGGATGAGTCGGCTGCGATTCTGCTGAGGGTGTATCAGAAGCACCCCGATCATCCGGGCGTCATGCACTACCTCGTGCACGCCAACGACGTGCCGGGTCGGGAGCACGAGCTGCTGGAGATCACCAAGAAATACGACTCGATCGCGCCCAACAATCCGCACGCTCTGCACATGCCGACGCACATCTATACGCGTCTGGGCGACTGGGACGGGGTGATCAAGGGCAACCTGCGAGCCGCCGATGCGGCGTTGCTATATCCGGCAGGCGAGCAGGGCGAGTTTGTCTGGGACGAGTTTGCGCATGCCATCGAATATCTGGTCTATGCGTATCTGCAGGAAGGCGCGGATGACCCGGCGGCCGAACAGCTGCACCGATTGCAGGACATGCCGCGGCTGGAGCCGACGTTCAAGACCGCGTTCCATCTTGCATCCACGCAGTCTCGCTACGCGCTCGAACGTCGCGATTGGGAAGCTGCGTCGAAGATCGAGCCGCGCATGCCTGCGTATCTGGATTGGGACCGGTTCATGTGGGCGGAAGCCACGGCGCGATTCGCACGTGGCCTCGGATGCGCTCACTCAGGCAAGAACGACGAGGTGCAGGTCGCGCTCACGCGGCTCGATGCATTGGAAGGCGTCGCCCGCAAGGCGGATGAGGATCTGTTTGCTCGAAGTATCAAAGTGCTGAATCTGGAACTGGCGGCGTGGTCGGCGCACGTGCAGGGTGAGGAGGCGAAGAGCGTCGAGATCATGCGCGAGGCGGCGGCGCTGGAAGGCGCGACACCGAAACATCCCGTGACGCCTGCGCCAACCTTGCCGGCGTACGAGTTGCTCGGCGATCTCTATACCGAGCAAAAGAAGCCGACCGACGCGCTGGCGGCGTATCAAAAATCGTTGCAGCTGTATCCGCGACGTTTCAACAGCGTCCTGGGTGCGGCGACCGCGGCTCGCGAGGCGGGGGACGAGGCGAATGCGCGAGCGTATTACGCTCAACTGATCGAACTGGCCGTGCCCGATTCGCCGCGCTCCGCCGTCAAGGAAGCGCGGCAGTATCTTTCCAGGAGATAGCTAAGCGGCGAGCTTCGCTGCCGCTTTCCGGCAGCGCTCCAGCAGACGCGCATCGCCAGATTGCTCCGCGTACGCCGTGAACTCTTCCTTGGGTCCACGCCATTGGAGCGCATCGATGCTGTCGAACAGCGGGGCGTCCGTACGCAGTGTCGCGAGTTTCTTGAACAGCAGTGCCATCTCCAATCGCTCGCCGCTCAGCACCTCGGGGGGGAATTTCTCGATGGGGCCGTATTTGCTGACGAGGCGTCCCGCGCCGACCTTGCCGATGCCTTCGAGCCCGGGATAACCGTCGGCGGTATCGCCCACCAGCGCCAGGAAATCCGGAATCAACGCCGGTGGCACGCCGAATTTGTCCTGCACGTCCCTGGCATTGCGCATCGCCTTGCTCTTGCGATCCATCTGCACGATGCGATCCTCCTGCACACATTGAGCGAGATCTTTATCGGGCGTCCAGATGCAGATCTTCTCGACACGCGGATCGAGCGAGGCGAGGTGCGCGGCCGAGGCGAGAGCGTCATCCGCTTCGAGCTCCACCATCGGCCAGGTCGCGACCCCCATCGCGACCAGCGCGCGCTCGAGCGGATGAAACTGCGCCCATAGCGCAGGCTCGATGCCATCGCCGGTCTTGTAGCCCGCCCACAGCTGATTGCGAAACGATTCGATGACGTGATCGGTCGCGACGCCGACGTGCGTCGCGCCTTGTTCGATCAGCTCCAGCACCGTGTGCAGCACGCCGTTGACCGCGCCGAGCGGCTTGTCGTTGCCCTTGTTGAAGCGGCGCAGGCCGTAGAAATGACGAAACAGCTCGTAGGTGCCGTCGACCAGGTGGATGATCATGCACGCAGTTTGACACGCGCACCGGGTTTGCGTCGAACGAGGCAATGGGCGGGCTGCCCGCGACCGGGCAAGCCCGAGCGTCGGGCCGGCGCGGTGTGTTACTTTACGGTCAGATTCTGGAAATCCGGCGCTGGAATGACTCAATCCGATGCTCTGTTCGACGGCCGCTCGTTCGCGGCGATTCTGTTCGACATGGATGGCACGCTGCTCAGCTCCATCGAGGCCGCCGAACGAGTCTGGACTCGCTGGGCCGCCCGCTTCGGCATCGATGCCCGCACCTTCCTGCACGGCATTCACGGCCAGCGAGCGGTGGACTCGGTGCGTCAGCTGAACATTCCTGGCATCGATCCCGTCGCCGAAGCTCATGAGATCATGCTGGCCGAGATCGAAGACATCGAAGGCGTGCGCGCGATTGCCGGGGCGCAGGCATTTGTCGCGACGCTGCCCAGGGATCGCTGGGCGATTGTCACATCGGCGCCGCGCGCGCTCGCCGATCGGCGCCTGGCCGCGGCCGGATTCTCGCCACCGTCCGTGTTCATCACCGCCGAAGACATTCCCAAAGGCAAGCCCGACCCCGCGTGCTACCAACTCGCCGCGCGACGGCTCGGCTGGACCGCCGATGACTGTGTGGTGTTTGAAGACGCGGCAGCAGGCATTCGAGCCGGTGAAGCCGCGGGCGCGGCAGTGGTGGTCATTACGGCCACACATCAGCACGCCATGGATACCCCGCATCCGACCTACGTGGATTACAGCGGCCTGCACGCCACAAACCGGCCAGACGGTCGGTTGCAGATTGGCTCCGCGTCCACGAGGAAAATCTGACATGACACTTATTCCTCGATCGCGTAGTCGCCGGGCGCGGCGATAGTGCGACAATGGCAGCACTACCGAGGACCCCGTCATGGCAGATTTTTCAGCGTTCCCCATCACCAGGAAGTGGCCGCCCCGGCACCCCGACCGGCTGCAGCTGTATTCGTTGCCCACGCCGAATGGCGTGAAGGCCTCGATCGCGCTGGAAGAAATCGGTCTGCCGTACGAGGTGCATCGGGTCAGTTTCGACACCAACGATCAGCTCTCGCCGGAATTCCTGTCGCTGAACCCGAACAACAAGATTCCGGCCATCCTCGATCCGAACGGCCCGGGCGGCAAGCCGCTGGCGCTGTTCGAGTCGGGCGCCATCCTGATCTATCTGGCCGACAAGACCGGCAAGCTCATGCCACAGGATCCGATCCTGCGCTATCAAACCATTCAATGGCTGATGTTCCAGATGGGCGGCATCGGACCGATGTTCGGCCAGGTCGGTTTCTTCCATAAATTCGCCGGCAAGGAAATCGAAGACAAGCGGCCGCGCGATCGTTACATCAACGAATCCAAGCGGCTGCTCGGCGTGCTCGACAAGCACCTGGAAGGCAGAGGCTGGATGATGGGCGATCAGTACACCATCGCCGACATCGCGATCTTCCCGTGGGTGCGCAATCTCGTCGGCTATTACGAGGCCGGCGAGCTGGTGGGTTTCAGGAATTTTCCGAACGTGCAGCGGGTGCTGCACTCGTTCCTGTCGCGGCCCGCGGTGGAAGCGGGCCTGAACATTCCGCCGACGCCGAAGAAATAACGCGGTTACAAATCCGCGAGCGGATGTTTGGAGCCGGGCCAGGCGGGCGCGATGAAGTGACCGTCGATCCACTCCGGCGTGACTTCGGCGAGCGTGCGCGGTTGCCACTGCGGCTGGTGATCTTTGTCGATCAGCAGCGCCCGCACGCCCTCGACGAAGTCCGGTCGCGCGCAGCAGTGAAGTGAGACGATGAGCTCGAGTCGCAGCGTATCGGCGAGGTCGAGGTGCTGCGCACGGCGTTGCAGTTCGAAGCCCAGTACTGCCGACGTGGGTGAGCCCGCAACCAGCGTTTTCGCAGCACGCTGCAACCATTCCTCATCGCCATCGTAACGAGCGATTCGAGACACGATCTCCTCGGCCGAGTCGCCGCGACAGAACGTTTGGATCTCTTGCTCATTGGCTTTGAAGTTGGACGCCGGCATGAGGCCCGTTGCCTGACTCGCGAACTCCCGGAGCAGGGCGGACAGCACCTTACGGTTTTCTGTTGCGTCGGCGGTCCATCCGGCGCCGGGCAGCCGCGCGAGCAGCGCCTCTCGATCGCCGGCTCGTAGAAAATGATCCGCCAGTCCACCGACGACGGCATCGCGTCCGTTGATCTGCACGCCGGTGATCGCCATGAACAATCCCAGGCGGATCGGCATGCGCCGTAGAAACCAGCTCGCGCCGACATCGGGAAACAATCCGATCGTGACTTCCGGCATGGCGAGGCGTGACGTCTCAGTGACGACGCGATGACTCGCCCCGGCCATCAATCCCAGGCCACCGCCCAGCACGATGCCGCTGCCCCACACGAGCAGCGGTTTCGGATAGCGATGGATCAGATAATCCAGCCGGTATTCCTCGGCGAAGAAATCCAGCGCCACCGGATGCGGCAGAGCGCCCGGCTGTTCCTTGAGTGAATTGTAGAGACTGCGAATGTCGCCGCCCGCGCAGAACGCTTTCTCGCCGGCGCCGTGCAGGATCACACACGCAATCTCCGGATCGTTCGCCCAGCGTCGCAACTGAGGATCGAGCGCCCGGATCATGGGCAGCGACAACGCATTCAACGATTTCTCGGCGTTGAGCTGTGCGATGCCCAGGCGGAATCCGTGTCGCGTGGGAATTTCTTCGAAGCGCACGCCGGCGCTGTCGGCTTGCGCCGAGGGACTGGAGCCGGAATTCATCGTGGATCTGTCAGAAACCTTTGTTCGGATTGATCAGGTATTTCTCGCCGGTCGCGCGCCGGTTGTAAGCCCTGATCACGTCGGGTTGCAGAGCCTCGATCAATGAGATCTCCGCGGTGTAGTGACTGGCGAAGGTGGTCTTCAATTCGGCCACGATCCGTGCGCGCAGCTGCTGCGTGGCTTGCGGACCGATCTTCTCCAGGAAGTAAGTCAGCAGCCAGCCGCCCACGCCCCACGCCATGCCGACGTTGCTGCGATCGATCTCGATGGGACGAGTGTCGAGGACGCCGTACGTATACACCTGCTTGTGCACGGGCGAGCCGTAACGGTTGTACGTCGTCTGCTTGCGATTGATGGCGGCTTCCATGGCAATGAGAATCTGATTGGCGAGCTTGCCGCCGCTGATGGCATCGAACGCGAGCGTGGCGCCGGTGTCGGCGACGGCGTCGGTCAGTTCGGCCATGAAGTTCGCGGACGTGCTGTCACAAATGTATTTCGCGCCGAGCTTGCGAAGGGTTGCTGCCTGCTCGGTGTTACGCACGATGTTCACGAGCGGGACCCCGTCTTTCTGGCAGATCTTGTTGAGCATCTGTCCGAGGTTCGAGGCGGCGGCGGTGTGAACGAGGGCGGTGTGATTCTCGCGTCGCATGGTCTCGACCATGCTGAGGGCGGTGAGCGGATTGATGAAGCAGGAGGCGCCTTCGGCAGGCGTCGTTCCTTCCGGCAGTACCAGACAGGCCGCGGCCTTCACGAGCCGGTATTGGGCGTACATGCCGCCACCGAGTGCGGCCACGGTTTTCCCAACCAGCTTCTGCGCATCCGCGCCGGCTTTCACGACCACCCCGGCACCCTCGTTGCCGACGGTCATGGCCTGGTCGATGCGGGCGGCCATGCCTTTCATCAGGTCGGGTGAAATCTTCGCGGTGATCGTCGGGCTGTCCGCGGTGCCGCCGGCTTGGGCGGTCGAGAGATCAGCAGGGCCCAGCAGCAGGCCGAGGTCCGAGGGGTTGATCGGCGAGGCCAATACCTTGATGACCACTTCATCCGCGGCCGGCTCGGGTATTTTTGCCTGACGCAACGAGAGCTGCAGCTCGCCGTTGGCGGTGATCAGGGATCGCAGCTGCAGATTCGAGTCGCTCATGGGAAAGCCCGCGGTGTCGATTTAGACGCCCAGGGTACACCACGGCGCGATGCCGACGCACTCGCGGTCAAGGGTGCGCGATTTGTACCGACAGGCGAACCAATTCCCGAATGCAGCCGTTACCGAGGCGTGATTGTCGACCCGGTCTCGGAGGTTGCATGGCCAGCAAGCGCAAGAACTCGCTCGTGGCGAACATCAATCGGCGCAAGCGCGCGGGGAAGAGCCGGCCGAAGTCGCGCTCGACGGTGAGCAAGGAGTCGTACGATCGGATGGAGAAGGGATGGCCGAAGAAGAAGGCCTCGAAGAAGCGGGCGGCGTCGGGGAGAAAGACCTCAAAGAAGAAGTGACATTGCCTGTGGCCGATGCGGCAAGGCGCCGGAGCGACGCCTTTGCGACTTCGGTGGCTCCGGTGCGGCTCAGAGCGCGACGTACGTTGCTTCGGCGTAGTTGCAAACGGTCGGGGTCGTACTGAGCGTCGTGACCTTAACGGGCACGCCGCTGAGTTTCGCCGCCAGCACCGACGCGAACGTCTCCTTTGCGCCGTTGCTGGTGTAGGAAACGGCGAACCAATTGCCAGGCGATGCCGGCGTGATGGTGACGCCCTCGAGCCGGAAGAAGAAGCAATTGGCGGTGCTGTGATTGGGCTGTATGTCGGAGACCAGCCCGTTGTATTCGGCGCTCGATGCCGCACCCATCGCCGAGCATAGAGCCAACGCCACCATCACCTTCGTCATTCCATGCATGTCGTTTTCCCCGGTTACGGCGTGTTGGTCCAAAGAGAGTTGAGGGTACAGGTGCTCTGGCCGCTGTCGACACCGAATGAAACCGCACGTTCCGCCAGTTGCACGGCCATCAGGTTGGCGATGTATTCCTTGAAGCGTGTCGAGGCCGATGGCACTCGCACGTAGACGCCGGCGTACAACGAACAACCCAAGTTCGCGGTCGTGCCGCTGACTTTCAGATACGTATTGTTGTCCGGTGCCGGCGGTGTATAGAGCGTGAGCACGCGGACGTCCTCGCAGTGAGAAGATGCACAGTCCGACAGGGCGCACTGCGCGGTCAGCGAGAGCGCTACGAGGGCGGTGGCCCGAACCATCAGCTTTTTCATAGCTGTTTCCTCGAACAGGTCGCGTGGTGATCAGAGCAAGGTGGCGAGTGTGAGTCGACAATAGAGACTGCCGGAGCCGCTCCACAGTTGCGTATCCTCGCCCTGCAGGCGAACGCTCGTCTGGGTGTGATAGGCGGATAGCAACAGCGCATACGCCGTCTTGAATCCCGGGTCATCGCTCGGGCTCATCCAGAAACCTTTGGTACAGCCCGACACCGGCGTGTCGACGTCGATGACGATGTCGCCACCGCCATACTGAAGCAACGCGTTGATGCGATCGATGGTGGTGATCGTCTCTCGCACGGTGGCGAAAGTCGAGCAGGGGAGCAGGGCGACTAACAGCAGCGCGATGATTCGCATCGTTCGATCTCCGTATCGATTTATTCTTGATCGCTCGATTCAGCTTGCATCCGGATAATTTCAATGTCAATTGTCTCGGGTCGACACTGATGAAGCATGTTTGCTTTCGCAGGTCGATTGCGAATCGGCGGCAAGCCCGGCGCAGACGCCCGCCCGCCACGTTGAGCAATTCCCTGATTCGATTTTCGGCTGCGCCGGAGCGATTGACAGCGAATCGTTGCGCACGCAACCTAAGGCAGAAGAGACATCGACAGACCAGGGAGGGCGAATAACAAATGTCCTCGCCGCGAGCAGTATCGGCCATCGTACCGGTGTCAAAAAAGCCTGGACCCCTCGGTCTGACTCGGAATCAATGGTTGGCTGCGTAATCTGAGGTGTGTATGAGGAACAAGGGATTGAATCGGTTTGCCACCTTCCTTTGCATGACGTCGATGATCGTGTCTGGAGCCGCTGTTGCGGGCACCTGGGGAACCGCGTCCACGGTGAGTGGCATATATATGTTTGGCAACAGCACCTGGGTCTACGTGAAAGTCAGCACGATGCAAAACCCCGAAGGGTGCGCCTCGGGCAACTCGTTCGCGATGCTCGACACGAGTCAAACGCGCTACAAGGACATGTACGCGCTGTTACTGTCCGCCAAGGCCGAAGGATCGACGGTTTCCATACTGTATGACGGCTGTTCGGGTGGGGGCACGTCCGGCTACCCGAAGGTCGGTGGCATTGCGACCCCCGATATCTGGTAGCGCGGACGTATCATGATATGCCTCGAACACAAATTTCAGACGGGTCCAGGGCAACTAACAGCAGCGCGATGATTCTCATCGTTTGATCTCCCTATCGATCTATTTCCGATCGCTCGATTCAGCTTGCATCCGAAAGAATCAACGCCAACTGTCGCGGCGCCGGCCGAATAGCTAGTCCAATCCCTGAATCGGGCGACGAGAGCCAACCTGCGCATTGACAGTCGCCATTTCAGGCAGCAGTCTTTTGTGAAAGCAACGAGCCAGGACAGCAAATAAGAATTCGCAATCTGCAGGGAGCACGAATGAATCGCCGTCTACTGACCGTTGTTGTGGCCGTTCTCGCCGGCGTCACCCCGGTGACTGCAGCCAGTGCCACCTATACCGCCGCAGTCAGTCAGATCCAGCCCAACCATGAAACGTTGGATTGCATCTTCTTTCGTTTGACGGGCGTCACCGGTATTGCTCCCGCGAGCCCTGGTGACTGGTTCGCCATACCCCGCGACAGCGCCGGCGCCATGGAAGCGTTCGCGGTGCTGCTCACCTCCAGAACCAAGGCAATGCCGGTGACCGTACAGACCACGACCGAGACGGCGTGCGGCTATGCACGAGCGCTCACGGTGATCATGTAAACCGACTACTCTCTGACAGGCAGGATTTGAATGAAAATTGGATATTCACTCGTTGCGATGGCCGGTTTGTTTGTCACGCTGTCGGCGCACGCGGGGCATAGCACGGGCACCGTCGGCCAATTGGTGGTCGGGCGAATGGATACTCAGGTTTTCATCGAGCTGCAATCCGATACATACACAAGCTGGCCGTGCGCCTCCACGCATCCCAGTGGTTTTCGTTACGCGTTTCTCCTGGGCACCGAGAAGGCCAAAGCAATGTTGTCGGTCGTGCTGACCGCGCAGGCGACGGGACAGCACCTGCAGGTTGTCGGCACAGGCAGCTGCACTATCGATAGCACCATGGAAAACGTGGACTACGTCGTGCTCAGGCCTTGAGCAACTGCTGTCTGGAAAAAGCATTCATGAGCTTTTCAATCATCACTCGCGCATTACGTCCTGTGTGTGGCTGCCTCGCGGTAGCTCTTCTTGTGTCAGCTCCCGCGGCGAACGCGGCGCCTGGCTGGACCAACTGGGGTGAGATTACAGAGTTTGTGCAGGGCTTTCCGGCTGCACCCAGCAGCGAGATGGTTTATTTCGTCGCGAGCGTAACGGCCAATCCGGCGACTTGTACTTACGCGGGCGGCTTCTACTTTCCCGTTTCAGACGAGCGCCAGAAGCGCATGTTTGCAATGCTGCTCGCGGCGAAGATGGCGGGAAAGCGAGTGCAGGTCTACACCGACGGCAGCTGTCATCCGGGCGCCGCGCAAGGCTACGGACACGCGCTGGCACTCGGAGTCGTCATCGAGTGAGCGCTCCGCCCGCTGCGGCGATGGCTTGAACCGCTACTCTTCGCCCGCGAGCCCACCGCCCAATACGCGATACAACGTCACCACGTTATCGCTCGCAGTCAGCCGGGCCGACACGAGCGATTTCTCTGCGTTATACAAAGTCCGCTGGGCATCCAGCGCGTTGAGAAACGTATCCACACCCTTGGTATAACGCGCTTCAGCCAGCTCATAGCTGTCTGCTGCCGCATCGACCAGCGCGCGCTGCGCATCCAGTTGATCCTGGATCGTGCCACGGACGGCGAGGGCATCCGCGACTTCTTTAAATGCGGTTTGAATCGCGAGCTCATACTGCGACACATACAGGTCCCGCTGAGCCTTCGCATAAGACAGGTTTGCGACGTTCTCGCCCCCTCGGAAGATCGGCAGCACGAGATTGGGTGCCACGGACCACACCGACACGCCGTCGTCGAACAGATCCGACAGTTCCGGGCTCGCGAGCCCCTTGCTGGCCGTCAGTGACAACGTCGGGAAGAAAGCGGCGCGAGCGGCGCCGATGTTTGCATTCGCGGACTTGAGCTGATGCTCCGCCTGTAAAACGTCGGGTCGGGCCAGCAGCACCGATGACGACAACCCCGCCGGCACCTCCGCCAGCCATTGATGATTCTCCGGCAGCTCCGCCGGCAGCAGCTCATCCGCAAGGCGACCGCCAGTGAGCAGCTCCAGCGCATTTCGATCCTGCGCAATCAGAGCCGTGGTGCTGGCCAGGTCCGAACGCGCCTGCTGATATACCGTTTCGGCCTGGCGCACATCGAGCCGGGATGAAACACCCGCTTCCAGTCGCTTGCGCGTGACTTCCATGGTTCGCTGGGCGCTGTCCACGGTTCTGCGAGCCAACTCGTACCGGCTGTTATCGGCGGCCAGGGTGAGATAGGCGCTCGCGGTTTCGGCAATCAAGCTGATGCGCGTCGCACGACCCGCTTCTGCCGTGGCGAGATACGATTCCAGCGACGCCTTCGACAGGCTGCGCACGCGACCGAACAGGTCGATCTCGAACGCGCTCAAGCCGACGCTGGCGGAGTAGAACTCGGTCTCCACGGGCGAGCCCGTGGTGCCATTGAACGAGCTCAGGCTCTTCTGGCGGGTGGCGCTCAATTCGCCATTGAACTTTGGAAACAAGTCCGAGCGTTGGATTCGATACTGCGCCCGAGCCGCCTGGATATTGGCGAGCGCGCTGCGCAGATCGCGATTGTTCGCGAGCGCCTGATCGATGACCTTCTGCAGCTTCTGGTCGCGAATGAATTCGCGCCACGGCAGGTCCGCCGCCGTCTTCTCACTTGCCTGCGCAGGATCGTAAGCAGCGCCGCTCGGCCAGGTGTCGGCGACGGGCGCGGCAGGGCGCTCATAACGAGGTGCCATCGTGCAGCCAGCCAACGCCAAGGTGACGGCCGCCGCGAGAGAGAAGGAAATCGCTTGCTTACGCATGTTGAGCTCCTTCGTTCCGAACAGTGCCTTCCGGGGCAGGCGCAGTGGCTGGGCGGTCCTTGAACAGCTTGCGGACCAGAACGAAGAACAGAGGCACGAGGAAGATGGCGAGCGCCGTGGCGGTCAGTGTGCCGCCGACCACGCCGGTACCGATCGAGATACGGCTGTTGGCGCCGGCGCCGGTGGAGACCGCGAGCGGCATCACGCCCGCGACGAACGCGAGTGACGTCATGATGATGGGGCGCAAGCGCAGCCGCGCCGCGTCGACCGCCGCATCGACCAGGTTCGCGCCACGCAGGTACGCCGCTTCGGCGAACTCGACGATCAGAATCGCGTTCTTCGCGGACAGACCGATCGTGGTCAGCAGTGCGACCTGGAAGTAAACATCGTTCTCCAGGCCGCGAAGCGTCGCGCCGAGCACGGCGCCAACGACGCCGAGCGGAATCACGAGCATCACCGAGAACGGCACCGACCAGCTTTCATACAACGCGGCGAGACACAGGAACACGACGAGAATGGAGATGCTGTAGAGCAGGGCCTTCTGACCGCCGGCGAGACGCTCCTGATAGGACAGACCGCTCCAGTCGAAGCCTGCGCCGGCGGGCAGCTTGCCGACCAGCTCTTCCATCTTGTCCATGGCCGTGCCCGAGCTCGTGCCCGGGGCCGCCGAGCCTTGAATGGAATAGGCGGCCAGACCGTTGTAGCGGCTCAGATTCTCGGGACCGTACGTCCAGTTGGTGGTGGCGAAGGAGGAGAAGGGCGTCATGGTGCCGTTTTCGCTGCGCACGTACCACTGCGAGAGATCCTCGGGTGCCGAGCGGAACGGCGCATCGGCTTGCATATAAACGCGCTTCACGCGAGCGCGATCGATGAAGTCGTTCACGTAGATGCCGGCCCACGCAGCGCTCAACGACGTGTTGACGTCGGCGAGTGACAAACCGAGCGAGCTGGCTTTCGCCTGATCGATCTCGACATGCAACTGCGGCGTGTCCGCGAGACTGCCCAGACGCACGGCGGTGAGCGAGGCATCGGCATGCGCCATGCCCATCAGCTGATCGCGCATCTGTCGCAGCTGGTCGCGGGTGACGCCGGCATTCGCCTGCAATTGGAATTCGAAGCCGCCCGACTGGCCGAGGCCGGCGATGGAGGGCGGGTTGAGCGAGAACACCTGAGCGTCACGGATCGAGGACAGCGCCATGGTGGCGCGCATCGCGATCTGGTCGGCGCGGTTCCTGGCGCCTTTGCGCTCTTTCCAGTTCTTCAGGTTCACGAATGCCATGCCGGCGTTCTGGCCGCTGCCGCTGAAGTTGAAGCCCGAGATGGTGAACATCGTCTTGACGTTGTCCTTCTCGGTCTCCAGGAAATGTTTCTCGACCGCCTTGGCCACTTCCAGCGTGCGCGTCACCGATGCGCCGGCCGGTAGCGTGAACTGCACCATGACCTGGCCCTGGTCTTCGGTGGGCAGGAAGCCGGTCGGCAGCCTCAGCAGCAGCAGCGCCATCACGGCGACGATCGCGCCGAACGCCAGCATGCCCTGCAGCGGACGCTTGATGACTTTGACGACGCCATGCTCGTAGCGGGTCACGGCGCGATCGAAGGTGCGATTGAACCAGCCGAAGAAGCCGCGATGTTCCAGCTCACCGTGATGCGGCTTGAGCATCTGCGCGCACAGCGCCGGTGTGAGGATGAGCGCGACGACCACGGATAGAATCATCGAGGAGACGATCGTGATCGAGAACTGCCGATAGATGACGCCCGTCGAGCCACTGAAGAACGCCATCGGCAGGAACACCGCCGACAGCACGGTTGCGATACCGATCAGCGCCGGGGTGATCTCGCCCATGGATTTGAGCGTGGCCTCGCGTGGGCCGAGCCCTTCCTCGCGCATGATGCGTTCGACGTTTTCCACCACGACGATGGCATCGTCCACCAGCAGACCGATGGAGAGCACCATCGCGAACATCGTCAGCGTGTTGATGGAGTAACCGAACACTTGCAGCACGCCGAACGTGCCGAGCAGCACGACCGGCACGGCGATCGCGGGAATCAAGGTCGCGCGCCAGTTCTGCAGGAACACCCACATCACGATGACCACCAGGATGATGGCCTCGATCAGGGTCTTCACCACTTCCTCGATGGAGATCTTGATGAACGCCGTGCTGTCGCGGGGGAAGGAGATGACATAGCCCTGGGGCAGGGACGCGCGCAGCTCTTCGACGACCTTGCGGACGCCGTCCGCGGTCGTGAGCGCATTCGCGCCAGGCGCAAGCTTCACCGCGAGACCGGACGCCGGATGACCGTTCGAGCGAGGCACGGCGTCGTAGCTTTCGCTGCCGAGCTCGACGCGTGCGATATCGCCGAGGCGCACGGTCGCGCCGCTCGGATCGTGCTTCACGATGATGGCGCGAAATTGATCCGGCGTTTGCAACTTGGACTGCGCGGTCACGGTCGCGTTGAGCTGTTGCTCGGGCAGTGAGGGCATGCCGCCGATCTTGCCGGCGGACACCTGCGTGTTCTGGGACTCGACGGCGGAGCGCACGTCGCTCGGCATCAAGCTGTACGAGAGCATCTTGGCCGGATCGAGCCAGATGCGCATCGCATATTGCGAACCGAAGACCTGCACGCCGCCCACGCCGTGCACGCGCGCGATCGGATCCTGCATGTTGCTGACCATGTAATCGGCGATGTCGCTCGCGGTCGCGGTATCGGTCTCGTCCGAAACCGAGACGATGATGAGGAAGTCATTTTGTGACTTCACCACGGTCACACCCTGCTGCTGCACCGAGGAGGGCAGACGCGGCAGCGCCTGTTGCACCTTGTTCTGAACCTGCACCTGGGCGGTGTCGGGATTGGTGCCTTGTTCGAACGTGACTTGAATCTGTGCCTGGCCGTTCGAGCTGCTGGAGGAGGAGAAATACAACAGACCGTCCAGACCGGTGAGCTGTTGCTCGATGATCTGCGTGACGCTGTTCTCGACCGTTTCCGCCGACGCACCGACGTACGTGGCACTGATGGCCACGGTCGGCGGAGCGACGTCAGGATACTGAGCGATGGGCAGCGTGGTGATGGCCGCCGTGCCGGCCAACATGATGACGATGGCGATCACCCACGCAAAGATGGGGCGCCCGACGAAAAAATTGGCGAGCATGCTCAGCCTCCGGTCGTGGCAGAGGCGGCTTCAGCGGAGGCAGCTTTGGTACCTGAGCCCACATCCACGGGATTCACGGTGTCGCCGACGCGAACCTTGCTGGTGCCTTCGACGATCAGCCGGTCGCCCTCGGCCAGACCGTTGCTGATCAGCCAACGATCGCCGATGGCGCGCTCGGCCACGAGCGTGCGCTGTTCGACTTTGTTCTCGGCGGTGAGCACCAGCGCGGTCGCGTTGCCTTTGGCATCGCGCGTCACGCCCTGTTGAGGCGCGAGGATCGCGGACGTCGCGACGGCTTGATCGAGCATGGCCCGAACATACATTCCTGGCAGCAACACGCCCTCGGGATTCGGGAACTCGGCACGCAACGTCACCGAGCCGGTCGACTCATCGACCGCCACTTCCTGGAACTTGATCGTGCCGGCCTGTTTGTATTGCGAGCCGTCCTCGAGTTTCAGGCGCACCTTGGCCTGACCGGCCTTCATGCCGGACTCGCCAATCAAGCGGCGCAGCTTCAGCAACTCGGCGCTCGATTGCGTCATGTCCACATAAATGGGATCGAGCGTGCGGATCGTGGCGAGCGACGTTTCCTGATTCGCCGTGACGAGCGCGCCCGGGGTCACCGTCGACTTGCCGATGCGCCCGGAGATCGGCGCGCGTACCTTGGTGTAATCGAGATTGATCTGTGCACTCGCAAGCGAGGCCTGCATCTGCGCGACGGAGGCGAGCGCCTGTTGATAGGACATCTGCGCGTCGTCGGCTTCCTGTTGAGAGACGCCCTCGATGGCGAGCAGCTCGCGGTAGCGCTCGGACTTCAGGCGCGTCGCATCGACCGACGCCTTGGCGTTGGCGAGCCCGGCCTTCGCTTCGGCGGCCGCGGCTTCATAAGGGGCGGCGTCGATTTCATACAACACCGCGCCGGCCTTGACCTGCGAGCCTTCCTCGAAGCGCCGATGTTTGATGATGCCCGAGACCTGCGGTCTCACATCCGACACCAGATAGGGGGTCGTGCGACCGGCGAGCTCCGACTGCAACACCAGTGGCTGAGGCTGAACCGTGATGAAGCCGACCTCGGTGGGCGGGCGCTTGGGGCCGCCGGCCTGATCCTGGGCACAGCCGGCCAGGGTCACGGTCAGGGCGGCAATCAGAATTGCGAAGCCGGTGCGGAGCTTGGGGACGGAGGGAGTCGTCGGACTGGACACGCTAAAACGCCTTGGACTAATCTGCGGTCGAACTTGAGTGTGAACGTTCATTCTCAACATCCATTATGCCGAGCCCGAACGCAAAGGCCCAGGGGCCAAATGTGAAAACAATGTGAACATGTCTGTGGAAACGGAAAAGAAAAGGCCGGTCAAGGAGTTACGCGACCAGCTCCGACGCGACCAGATCGTCTCCGCGGCGCTGGCGTGCGTGGTTCGTCATGGCTTCCACGCGGCCAGCATGGGCCAGATCGCCGCCGAAGCTCACATGAGCGTCGGGCAAATCTACCGCTACTTCCCCAGCAAGGAAGCCATCGTGCATGCCATCGTCGAGCGCATCGTCGCCCGCCGCCTGGAGTGGATGGTCGCCGGCGATCAGGAAATCGATTTCGCGGCTCGGTTTGCCAATCGTCGTCATGTCGATGCCTCCGAGGAAGAATGGAGCGAGCGCGTCCTGCTCCTGGAAATCACGGCCGAAGCGACCCGCAATCCGGCGGTCGCCGACATCGTGCGCGCAGCCGACCGGCGCCTTCGAGGGCAGGCGGTGGAGCTGGTCCGAGTCAATTATCCCGAACTTACCGAGGCAGAGGCCGCTGCGCGCGTCGAGTTCGTCACCGTGCTCTCGGAGGGTAGCGCGTTTCGCGGCGTTACCGAGCAAATTGCGTCGCCGGCGCTGCTGGAAGGCATTTATCGCGACGTGCTCCAGAAGCTGTTTCCGCGCATGACCGAGCGCGGATTGAGCTAAGAAACTGCTGCCGGCACAGGCTACAATCTTTGACCCCAACACAGTTCAGCCGGTCACGACCGGCACCCGGAGGGTAGCGACGAATGATCCCGGCTCAAGAATCCCTGCAGCGCCTGCGCGACGGTAACCGTCGCTTCGTTTCCAGTATCGGCAGTGGCGAAATGCATCTGCACCTCGCGCGCGGCGTGGAGCTGACGCAGGAGCAATCGCCGTTCGCCATCATTCTGGGCTGCTCGGATGCACGCGTGCCCGCCGAGATCGTGTTCGATCAGGGCCTGGGCGATCTGTTCGTGATCCGGGTGGCCGGCAACGTCGTGGCGCCCTCGCAGGTCGGCAGCGTCGAATTCGCGGCCTCGCGCTTCAATACCCGCCTGGTGGTCGTGCTCGGTCATTCACGTTGTGGCGCTGTGCTCGCGACCATCGAAGAGCTGCAACGGCCCAAGGAAAATCAGTCCATCAATCTGCGCTCCATCGTCGATCGGGTGCGGCCGTCGGTCGAAGGGCTGCTGCGTACCGAGCTCAAGAACGATCTGCATACATTGGTCGGTCATGCCGTGCGCTCGAATGTGCGCGCCTCGGTCGATCATCTGCGTCATGGCTCGGCGCTGCTGGAAAATCTGATCCGCAACGAAGGCCTGATGGTGGTCGGAGCGGAATATTCCCTCGAGACCGGCGTCGTCGAATTCTTCGATGGCGTCTGAGGCCGATGCCGTCTTCATGGCGCGAGCCATCGAGCTCGCCCGTGAAGCTGAACGCGCCGGTGAAGTGCCGGTCGGCGCGGTGATCGTCAAAGACGGTGTCATCGTCGGCGAGGGCTGGAACCGGCCCATCAGCAGCAACGATCCAACCGCGCACGCCGAGATCGTCGCGATGCGCTCGGCGGCACAAAACCTCGCGACGTATCGGCTGTTGGACACGACGCTGTACGTGACACTCGAACCCTGTGCCATGTGCGCCGGCGCCATGGTTCACGCTCGCGTGAAACGTCTGGTGTATGCGGCCACCGATCCGCGCGCCGGCGCATCGGGATCGATCTTCAACATCACCCAGCATTCCGCGCTGAATCATCGCTTGGAATGTGAGTCCGGGGTGAGGGCAGAGGAATGTTCGGCCCTGCTCAGGGCGTTCTTCGTCGCGCGCCGCTGATGAGATAGACTGCGCTCCGCGAAAGCCAGCGAGCGGTCCGGACAGACGCTCAGGCGCGACCGGTCTGGATATGGACATTGCCGATACTCTGCAATCCATCAGCGTCGTGACCTGGCAGCCAGTACTACTACACCGGCGTCGATGTGGACGGCCGGTGCAAAGTGAAACGTCCAAGCTGGATGAGTACACCAACGGCGGCTGGCCGCTCCGCTACACCCGCACGGCGCGAACATTCCCAATACGCTGCCCGTCGAGGTCGATGACTTCGAACCGCCAGCCGTTCCACTCGTAGCCTTCGCCGGGCGCCGGCAGATGACCGAGTTGATGCAGGAGGAAGCCGCCGAGCGTGGCGAAATCTGGATCGACCTGCATGCCGGTCACCGCCAGGCTGGTCTCGACTTGATCGATTCGCACGCGCCCGTGCAGCCTCCAGACGCCGGGCTCGGCAGCAGCGGGGGCGGAGTCCTGCGTGCCGAGAATCTCCGGGAGGTGGCCGGCGATGGCGGCGAGGATGTCGGCGGGGGTGACGATGCCTTTGAAGGCGCCGTGTTCGTCGACCACGATGGCGAGGTGGACCGGTGACGTCTTGAATTCTTCGAGCAGCTTCAGCACCGGCATCGCTTCGGTCACGAACAGCGGGGCACGCAGCGCTGCCTGCAGGTCCCGATCGTCGCCTGGTTCCTGCTGACGCAATAGATCTTTGGCGTGCACGATGCCGAGCACGGTATCCGTCTCGCGGCACACGGGGAAACGCGAATGGCCGCTGTCGTATAGCTGTTGCAACAGCCGCTCCGGCGCATCGTCGATATCCAGCCACACCGTATCCACGCGCGGGATCATGATGGAGCGCACCGGTCGGTTCGACAGTGTCAGCACTCTCTCGATCATCGAGCTCTCATCGTCGGTGAACGCGGGCTCGGGGCCGCCGGATGAAACGATGGCCGCCACTTCTTCCGAGGTGACGGGCGCATTTTTTCCGCCGCGGAGGATGCGCAGTACCGCTTGCGCAGTCCGGTCACGCACGTCCGACAGGGTCACTCGGCGGGCGAGATTGCGGCGTCCGATCTGATTGGCCGCTTCGATGAGAATGGAGAAGCCGATGGCGGCATACAGATAGCCTTTCGGAATATGGAAGCCGAGGCCTTCCACGATCAGGCTGAAGCCGATCATCAGCAGGAATCCCAGGCACAGCACCACCACGGTCGGATGACGGCTCACGAACGCCATCAGCGGGCGACTGGCCAGCATCATCACCGCCATCGCGACGATGACCGCGATCACCATGATGGACAGCTCGCCGACCATCCCGACCGCGGTGATGACGCTGTCCAGGGAGAACACCGCGTCGAGCACGACGATCTGAGCGATCACCTGCCAGTACACGGCGTCAGTGGTGCCGCCGGCGGCGGCGATCGGGCCGCCTTCCAGGCGTTCGTGAAGCTCCAGGGTGCCTTTGAACAATAGAAACAGACCACCGAGGATCAGAATGAGATCACGCCAGGAGACGTCGCTGCCAAACACCGTGAACAACGGCTCGGTCAGCGTGACCAGCCACGAAATCGAGGCCAGCAATACCAGGCGCATCAGCAGCGCCAGCGACAGGCCGACCAGGCGCGCGCGATTGCGTTGATGTTCGGGAAGCTTGTCCGCCAGGATGGCGATGAAGATCAGATTGTCGATCCCCAAGACAATCTCGAGCAGGACCAGGGTCGCAAGCCCGGCCCAGGCGGCTGGATCGACCAGCCATTCCAACATCATCGGGGAACTCCGCGGCGGGGTGTCGGCGCTGTTCTAATGTTTCTTGCAACGGGCGGCGATGAGGCATCGCCGCCCGGGCGAGGGTCGCTGTCGATCAGAACTCGTCGCCGCCGAAGCTGTCGTCGAAGCCGCTCTCTTCTTCGGGCGCGGGCTCATCGGCGGGTTCTGAGGGTGCGGCTTCACTCGCTTTCGCATCGCCGGCGAACATGCCACCGATGGCGTTGCCGAGTAACACGCCACCGGCGACGCCCATCGCGGTCTGTGCCGCGCCGGCGAGGAAACCACCGGACTGACCGGTTTGCATCGGTGCCGCAGGACGCGCATTCGTGCGAGCCGGCTGACGCCCGCCGCCGAACAGACCGCCGAACAAACCGCCACTGGCCGGGCGCTCCTGGGCCTGACGCTCCAGGTCTTCGATCTTGGCCTGCGCGTGCTGGAGTGCCTGTTCCTGCATCACGATGGTTTGCGCCATGAAATAAGGCGCGGCGGGCTGCTCGGCGATGCGTTGTTGGATCAAGGCTTCGGCGGCTGCATCGCGCGGCGGTGCTTGCCGTTCCACTTCGCCGAGCCGGGTGAACAAGCCCTGGATGATTTGTTGATCCTGATTTGCCATTGCAGACCTCTTTTGTAAGGTGAGTTCAAAGCGATTGCGCAAGGAGGGTCGCGGCTTTGTCGAGATCTCCCGACGGTGCGCGAGTGACCAGCACATAAGCGACATCGGCGCGTTGCCAGTACACGGCAGCGACGTCGCTCTGTTGTGAGTGAGTCGTGGGAATCGTGGCGACCGCACCGGCATGCACCGCGAACAGCGAGATTTCGCCATAAGCGGTATGCAGAGCGATCTCGACGCTGGGCCCGAAGGACGACGGAAAGATCTGCACGTCGCGGACGCTCCAGTCGCTGGGCAACGCCGGCAACACGATGTGCGTGGCCGAGCGAATCTCCTCGGGGTCGTACTCGAGTGTTTCCGGTTGTGAAATCATCACGGCTCGCAGCAGCGAGGTGCGATGAGCCATGACGGCGTCGTTCACGTAAGCGGGCGGCATCGTCGAGGCGACCGCGCCGATGCCGGGACTCAGCTGCGCGTGAGCGAGCCAGCCCACGGCGATGAGCGCCGTGATCGAGGCGATGCGCCGGAACTGACGAAACAGCCGGTCGCGCGTCATGCCTCGTTCCAGACGGCGTGCGGCTTTGAGCGTCTCGATGTGCTCCACCCGCGGCTCATCGGCAAAGGCGAGGCGCAGTTCGTCGCGGCTTCTCAAATCCGCCATGATGCGTGCAGCATCGTCCGGATGAGTCGACAGATACGCCTCGACCTCGATGCGCCGGGACACCGGCAACTGATTTTCGAGGTAGCCCTGCAGATCGGCTTCGGTGATGGGATCAGTGGGACTGCTCATCCGCTCCTCCGACGATTTTCAGATGCGGGCGTGCCGCGGCGGTTGTGGGGCGTTGTGCGGAGGTGTCGTCGAGCGCGCGAAGCGCAGTCCGCGCCCGCGCCAGTCGCGACATCAAGGTTCCCTGGGGAATATCCAGCACCGCCGCTGCTTCGGCGAAGCTCAGCTCTTCGATCGCCACGAGATGGATGGCGGCGCGTTGATCTTCGGGCAACTGCTCCAGCGCCCGGCGCACTTGCTCCAGGCGGACCTGCTGTTCCTGAGTGCCGGGGCTCACCGAATCCTGCAGGCGGGCGGCTCGCTCGATGCGCTCCTTCTCGGCCTGACGGGCACGCTGCCCGTCGACGAACAGGTTGTGCATGATCGACAGCAGCCAGGGTTTGAGCGCCCGTCCCTCCAGGAAGCTGGCCCGCTTTTCATAGGCCCGCAGCAGGGTTTCGTGGACTAAATCCTCGGCGTTGGTGTCATCGCGAGTCAGCGAGCGGGCGTAACGACGCAGGGCGGTCAGTTGACCGACCACATCGAAACGCGACTTTTGCGGAGCCATGACACATATACGCAGCCGCGAGCCAGATTAGTCCATCGATTTGTGTCATTCCCGGCAACGATCCACGCGGCTCGGGCCGGCATGGCCATCCCTGGCAGTGCCGCGGCTTCGATCAATAGAAGATGTTGGCGATCAGCTTGAAGGTGCGCGGCTCGCCGAACTGGGTCAGATAGTTCGGTGAGCCGATGGTGTTGACGTAGACCTCGTCGAGCAGATTGCTGGCGCTCAGCTTCAAGTTGAGGTTGTCGCTGAACTGATAGCCGATGGCGGCGTCCACCACGGTGTAGGAGGGTATGCGCCATACTTCGCCGGCGCCGCCATACTGCATGCCGGTGTAGGCCACGCCGCCCGACAACGTGAGATTGCCCGCCTGGCCCGGCAGGGTCTCATAGGTGAGGAAGGCCGAGGCCGTGTTCTTGGGAACGCCGGCGATGAAGCGGTTGGCGAGAATGCTGTCGTAGTCGCCGAGCTTGGCACTGATGACCGAGGCTGAAGCGGCGATGCTCAGGCCGCGCACCAGCTGCCCGATCACTTCCACCTCGACACCCTTGTTGGTCTGTTCCAGGCCGCCGATGACGAACTGCTCGCCGGGCAAGTTGTTGGGATCGTTGATCGACACGCCTTCGCGCTTGAGGTGGTAGGCCGCCAGCGTCGCGAGCAAGCGGCGCTCGAACAACTCGGCCTTGAGGCCCACTTCATATTGCCGGCCGGTTTCGGGGGCGATGTTGCCGCCGCCGCGGGTCTGGCCGAACTGCGGCACATAACCTTCGGTGTAGCTCGCGTACATATTCATGTGCGGCGTGAATTCGTAGATCAAGCTGGCGCGCGGCAGGATTTCGGTGTCGCGCAGCTCGTAGTCCAGCCAGGACGCGCCGGGAGCAATTGGTGTTTCATCGTAGTCGAGTTCCGAGCGCTCCAGGCGTGCGCCGAGTAGCGACTTGAACGCGCCGGGCAGGTCGACCATCACTTGCGCGCCCAAGCCGGCGTAGGTGCGCGTGCCTTCGCGCAGCCGGTCGACGACGAAGGTCGGCCGCGTCAGACCGCGGTCGTTGAAGATGCTGGTCAGCGTGCGGCGCGAGGTTACTTCGTCCAGATCGACCAGGGCATACAGCACTTCGCTCTCGGCGGTGTTCTGCTCGAAGCGGCGGTAGCGTCGGTAGTCGGCACCGACATAGAACTGGTGAGTGCCGCCGAACAGATCGAAATCGCCAGTGAGATTGGTCTCCAGCGAATGGCCGCGCGTGCGGAACATGACGCGATCGACATAGAAACTGGTGGTGGCGTCGGCGGCCATCGGGCCGTTCACGTACAGCTGATCGCTGTCGAAGCGACCATCGGAGTTCGAGGCGTTGACGGTGAGCTTCAAGCGCTCGTTGAGTCGATAGTCGATGGTCAGGAAGGTCTGCACCGAGTTGGATTTGGCGAAGTCCCAGTCGACCGAGTACTCGCGGTTGCGTAAACGATCCGGCGGGCTCACGCACCGAGTGGCGTAACAGGAGTTGAAATCGCCGGCCTGCTGGGTCGGCACGTCGGCCGCCATGGCGCTCAGGCCATAGGAGAGATGCGAGTTGATGTCCTGGTACAGCGTCGACAAGGTGATCGACAGATCGTCGCTCAGTTGCAGCGCCAGCGAGGGCGCGAACGTCACGCTCTTCAGATCGGGCGTGGCCTGGGCATCGCGGGTTTCATAGGCCACCGGCAGACGCAGCGTCAGGTTGTCGAGCACCGGGGTGGTGAAGTCGACCGCGGCCCGGGTGAAATCGCGGCTGCCGCTGGCGAGCTCGATGAAGTTGCGATTGTTCCGGTGCGGCGCCTTGAGCACGAAGTTGAGCGCGCCACCGTAGCTGTTGCGGCCGTAGGTGATGCCGGTGGGGCCTTTGATCACCTCGATGCGGTCGAGCGCGATCGGGTCGATGTTCTGGTCGGGAATGTAGGAGATGCCGTTGAGCTTGTAGCCGTCGAACAGGTCCAGCGCATAGCCGCGCGAAATGAAGTTGGGACGTTCGCCGACGTTGTCGGTGAGGTTGCCGAGGCCGGCGGTGAACTTGGTGATCTGGCTGACGTTGGTGACATTGAACGTCGAGAGAATGTCGGAGTTGATGATGGACACCGCCTGCGGCGTCTCCACGATGGGAATGTCCATCTTGGTGGAGGAGCTGGATTCGATGGGACGGAAGAAGCGGGTGGTGGTCACCACCACTTCATCGAGTGTCTCGGTGTCGGCGGCGGCATCGTCCGCGCGCACGCTGACGCCGATGAGCTGCCCCAGGCAGAGCGTGGATAGCGCGAGGCTGGATGCGAGCCGCGGCCGTCCGCCGTGAAGGTTCCTGATCATAGTCGCCGTTCTCCCCAAGGTGTTGTTGCTGGCGATGCATTCATGTTCCCCACGGCTGCGACGCTCGCGGGTGGTCAGACCGTAGCGGCTGATCGGTAAAATCCTCGGCGAATTCCGGTAAAGGCGGCGGTGGGGCCGGCTGAACGCGCGTTACTGAGACAGGGATGTCGATTTACCGCGGCGAGCGACACTCTTATCGCCATGAGCACACCAACTGTTCCGATTGCCATCATCGGCCTGGGCGCGGTCGCCGATTCCCACCTGGCCGCGTATCGCGAGTTGCCGGAGATCGAGATCGTCGCTGTCGTCGACCCCAGGCTCGAGCGGATGCGCGAAGTCGCTGCGCGAGTGGCGGCGCCGGGCTTTACCGATTGCCGGCAGATGCTTGAGCAGGTGCGTCCTCGCATCGCCTGCGTGCTCTCGACAGTGGCTTCGCATCGAGCCATCACCGAGCAACTGGCGGCGGCGGGCGTCAATGTGTTGTGCGAAAAGCCGATCGCCAATCGCGTCGCCGATGCCGTCGCGATGAAGGAAAGCTGCGCCCGCCACGGCGTGCAGCTCATGTACGGCTCATCGTATCGTTATCTGCCGGCGGTCATCGAAGCACGCCGGTTGATTGCCAGCGGCGTGATCGGCCAGGTGCGATTGATCGAAGAGCGTGGCGTGGTGGGCGAGGGCGCCGACAAATTCGTGCCCATGTCGGCGGCTCACTATCCGGAAGGAACGCCGGGCGGCGGCAGCTTCGGGCTGTTCGATCACGGCGTGCACCTGCTCGACGTGTTCCCCTGGCTGGTGGGCAGCCCGGTGCGGCGGGTTCTGGGACGCGGCAATTACACCGGCCGCGCCATGCAGCCGGAGTTTGCGATGCTGGAGCACGAGTGTGGCGCGCTCGGCATGCTGACCTATGACGAGTCAACCGTGAGTTCCGATCTGCCTTGGGAGGGGCTGTTCAGTCACGGCCGCGGCTGGGTCAACAACGCGGGCTTCGTCGGTGCCGTCGGTCAGTGGACGCCGGGAGCGAGTTTCATTCGGGTCCATGGCACTCGCGGGGCGCTGCGCATTTTTCATTACGCCAACCGGTTGTTCCTGGCCGTGCCGGGGGAAATTCGAGAGATCCCGGTGTCCTCCGGGGCCGCGCCCGAGCACTTCGGGCGGCAGATGCGGGCCTTCGTCCATGCACTCGATCACTCGCTGCCGGCCCCCAACGGCATCGACCTCGGCATCAGCGCGCTGCGGACGCTGCTACATATATATGAGAGTGCCGAGACCGGTCGTTGGGTGGCCACCGGAAGAGACTGAGAACGGCCCGCTGTGTCGGGCGCGGTCGCGGGGTACACTCCCCAGCAGAGGACCACCGTGTGAAAGCCAAGCTCGGACCGTTGCAGGTGGATGAGATGTTTCGGCGTATCAGCGTCGAGGGTCAGCCTCTGGCGGTCAGCCGTCGCGGCGTCGAGCTGATCGTGTTGTTGGGGCGCTCGCCGGACACGCCCGTGCGACGCGAGTTCCTGCTGCAAAAACTCTGGCCCGACCGCGACGTGGGCGACAAAACCCTGTCGATGCTGGTGGTCGCGGTGCGCCGGCAACTGGCACCGTACTTCGACGGCATCGAGCCGATCAAGGCGGAGCCACGCATCGGCTATCAGCTCATGGTGCCGTATCGGCCCAGCGAATCCACTTTCGAGCTGGCGCAGATCGTGTTGCGGGCTCCGACCCGAATGCAAATCGCCGTGCTCGACCCGGCGATACTGTCGGCTGGATCGGAGGCGGCACGGCTCGGCGCCTGTTTGCGCGAATCGTTACTTACCCATCTCGGTGCCGAAGTCAGCCTCGACGTGAGTGTGGTCGGCGCGACGCTCGATGAGCTGGAGCGTCAGCGGGCCGAGGTGATGATCGAGTCCGCCGTCCGCGTGCTCGATGCCGAAGTGCACTTGAGCGTGCGTTGCCTGACGCTGCCGGATCGCAAGATCTGCTGGGCCTCGGGTGAGCGCGCGGCCCTGGACGATGCTTTTACCGCGGAAGCCGCGTTGTGCGGGCGGTTGATCGAAGAATTGCGTCTGGCCACCAGCAGCCACACCGGACGTCAGCTCTGGCGGCACTATCGTCGCTCCAGTTCTTATCGGGTGCTTGCGGAGGGTCAACAACTGGTTGCCGCCCGCAGCGCCGAGGGTCTGGCGGCCGCACGCAAGAAATTCTCCTCCGTGCTCGAAGCCGATCCCGGCTGCGCGGCGGCGCTGGTCGGCATGGCCGACTGCGAAATTCTCGCCGCCTGGTATGACGGCGCGGCCAGAAACGTGGCGACCCAGCGAGCGATGACATATATCGAGCGTGCGCTGGTGCTCGATGCCGAGCTGGCATCGGCGCATTCCACGTGTGGTTTCGTTCACCTCGCTTGCATGCGCTTCGCGCCGGCCGAACGGGAACTGTTGCGTGCCATGCAGTTGGATGATTCGAACGCGGCGGCGTTGCAGTGGTATGCGGACTTTCTGGTCTCCCAGGGGCGTGTGCAGGCTGCGGTGCATGTCGCGCATCTGGCGGTGGCACGCGCGCCGGAGAGCGTCGTCGTCAACACGCAGTTGGGCCAGCTGTTACACATGGCGGGCCGCTTCGAAGACTCGCAGGAACAGTTACAACGAACCCTGGCACTCGATTCGCACACCGCCGGCGCGCTCGGGTTCAGTGCGTTGAATGCGATGATGCTGGGGCAAGCGGACGCCGTGCAGCTGGGGCGCCGCGCGGTGGAGCTGTCGCCGAGTACGCCGATATTTCGCGGCATCTATGCGAGCGCGCTGGCGCGATTCGGCGAGCGTGAGCGAGCGCTACATCAGTTCCATGCCATCGAGGCGAACGCACAACGATCGACGTCGTTTGCGGAGGCCGCCATGCTGGTTGCAGCCGCGCTCGGCCAGACCAAGCGCGCGATCTCCTGGTTTCGAGCCGCGACGGCCGATGCCGCCGCCTGGACTTTGTATGCTCCGACATTGCCGATGCTCGAAGCCGTGCGGCAGGAGCCGTCGTTCACGGCCATGCTTCATGGCCGTGGCATGGCCGTGGCGGCTGCGTAGGCCGAGGCACGGTAGAGTTGCCAAGCGGGTGGGCAGGCGGCCACAGCGGGAACTCCCGATCGTGCGCCGGGCGATGTTCGCCTTCCGGTGCGGCGCGCGGATTTGGCCTGGGCGCGTCGGTTTCTGTCCCCGGCGAGATATCGCGCAGCCGGTGCTCGCATTCTATGATTTGGCCACGAGCGGGCGCGCTCGACGCTGTGTCGCGGCTCATCGGATTGCATCCATGAGGCCGCGGTGGCCGGAAGTCCAGGCTTGAGTCGTGGCGATGCTATGAAACAACAATCTGCGCAAGGTGTGGTTCTGGGGCGTATCGCGGCGGGAGTGCTGGGCAGCTATGTGCTGACCTGGGGCGCCGTCGCGCTGCTGATCGCGGCGCTGCCGAGTGCCGGCCTGTCGTTCGAAGACGCCGAGAATCTGAGCGGCATGCTCGCGATCCTGTTGTATCTCGCGGCCTTTCTGTGGGCGTTCTCGGCCCTGAGCCTGTCACGAGTATGGGTCGTGCTGGCGGGCGGCGGTGCGGCGCTGGCGGTGACCGCATCGCTCCTTCAGTACGTCGTGCTTCGATCCGCCGGGGGCTGATCCGATGTTCCAGAACTTCCGTTTGACCATGACCTGGCTGCACACCTGGTTCGGCCTGGTGCTGGGCTTCGTGCTGATGGTGGCGTTCTTTTTCGGCGCATTGTCGGTGTTCGATCGAGAGTTCGATCGGTGGGGCATTCCGCAGACTCGGTTCGAGGCGCAGCCGCTACCGTCGTTCGATACGCTGCTGCGGCCGGTGTTCGAGAGCATCGAGCCGTCGCGCGAGAGCATCGATGAAATGCGGGGCCGGGTGCACGGTCCGATGCCGGAGCATTTCGACACGGTGCGTGCCTGGACGCTGTACACGACCCATCGCGATCCGGTGATGCGGCTCAACGCCATCTACGAAGTGCCCAATGCCCGCGATCCGGACGACGACGTGTTCGGCTCGCGCACCATCGATCCTCGCAGCGGCGCGGTGGTTCCCGACAATCAACTGCGCATCGGCAGCCAGTTCTTTTTTCCACTGCACTACAGCCTGCAGTTGCACTGGCTGGATCTGGGTGAGTGGCTGGTCGGCCTGGCCGCGCTCGCCATGCTGGTGGCGCTGGTGAGCGGCGTGGTCATGCATCGCAAGCTGTTCCGGGAGCTGTTCACCTTCCGGCCCGACAAACAACTCCAGCGCAGCACGCTGGACCTGCATAACCTGAGTGGCGTGGCGGCGCTGCCGTTCCATTTCATGTTTGCGTTCACCGGGCTGGTGATCATGGCGGGGGTCTATTTTCCGGTCGCGCATGTCCAGCTCGAGCCGCTTCACGAGTATTACGAGAAGCTCGAGGAGCAGCAGACGGGGCTGCCACACGATCGCGCCGGCGTCGCGGCGCCGCTGGCATCCGTCGATGCCATGGTGGCCGAAGCGCGGCAGCGCTGGGCGCAGCGTGGGGCATCCGGCGACGTCGGTCTGTTGATCGTGCGACACGTAGGAGATGCGAACGGTTATGTGAGTGTCTTCCGCGCCGGCACGGACCGGATCGGGCTGCTCGGCGAAGGGATTCATTTCAAGGCGAGCACCGGGGAAGTGCTGTACGAGGAGCCGCCCAGCTCGGCGGTCGGCGGTGTTACCGATTTCCTGGTGGGGCTGCATTTGCAGCACTTCCGTCATTGGACGCTGCGCTGGCTATATGTATTCGGCGGCCTGCTCGGCGCCGTTTGTATCGCCACTGGATTCATCTTCTTCATCGAAAAGCGCAAGCGTCAGCACGCCAGACAGGGAGTGAGTGGCGCGCGCGTCGTGAGCGCCCTGGCGGTCACGTTTGTCACAGGCATGGTGATTGCGACGCTCAGCCTGCTGGTCGCGAATCGAGTGCTGCCGGAGAGCCTGACGACGCGGGAGCTGTTCGAGCAAAGCAGTTTCTGGGGGGCGTGGCTGTTGGCACTCATGCATGCATTCTGGCGCACCGGTCCCGTGGCTCAGGGGCAGCGGACGTCGGCGTGGTCGGAGCAATGCTGGATCATTGCGGTCATGGCGGTACTCGCCGTGGTGTTGAATTGGATCACGACGGGCGATCACCTGCTGCATACGTTAGCCGTCGGCTACTGGCCGGTGGCGGGCATCGACCTGGCTTTGCTGACGACCGCGGCGGTGGCTGTGCTCGCCGCCAATCATTTACGCCGACGGGCCGCGAGCCCCCGGGCGCGCGGCGCTGGCGTGTCTGAAGGCGATCCGGCGGTGGGGGTTGCCCATGTCTGATGCCGCGTTGCTGGCGATCGCGCTGCTGTTGTGTGTGATCAGCTTCGGCTGGCTGGCGCTCGCGATGGACGCACACTGGCGTCAGGTGTGGTCCAGCGAGCCGCCCGGTCGCACCACGGCCCGCTGGCTGCGAATCCTGGGCTGGATGGGATTGGCGGCTTCGCTGGCGCTGTGTCTGCGGGTCGATCACGCGTCGATGGCTTCGCTCGTGTGGGTGATGAACCTGGCCAGTGCTGCCTTGATCGTCGCCATGGTGCTCGCCTGGACGCCCCGCTGGCTGCGACTGCTGGTGCCCGGACGCCGCTGTTCCTGATGCGCGCTCGGGGCCATCGCGGCAGCTGAGCGCAGCGCGCATTCATTTCAGCCGTTCAGGCCAGTTGCTGCGCGGTTTCGCGAACGATCTCCAACAACCGCGCCTGCGCCCGCGTCGGGCGCCAATCGTCCCGCACCGTGAGCCCGATCTGTCGCATGACTTTGCCGGCCGGGTGCGGCAGGCAGACCAGCATGCCCGCTTGCAGCTCGTAGTGAACCTGATTCTCGGCGAGCGTGGCGAACGCGTTCGACCGCGATCCGTCGCCGGCGCAGTAAGAGTTCGGCTACGACCCGTGGACTGCCAATCCGCTGGGCCGCACCGCAGAGATCGGACTCAGGATGACGTTCTAACGCTGCAACGTTGCGCGCTGGTCGTCTCGCTGCCGCTTGCTTCGTGCAAGCAGCAGCGACCGACCAGCCCGGCCGAACGTGCGTTACTGGATTACAACGATCGCGTAATTCACAGCCTCGGTGGTGCCACCCGAGCCAGCCGGCGACAGCTGTCCCTCGGTGGGACCCGCACCGTGAATGGGGAAGGTCGACGCATCATAAGGGGCCGAGGGGCTGAACGTGGTCTTCTGGTTTGCGACGAACAGAAACCGCCCCGTCGCGTCGCAGGCGAGTCCGGCCCAGGGACGGCCCGACACGAGCACCGGCGATCCGATGACAGTCAGTGCGCCGGTGGTCTGGTCTATCGCGAACGTGTCGATGTGATTGTCGGTGGGAACGTAGTTGAAGGCACCGAGCAGGTATGCAAAGCGGCCGGTGGGATCGATCGTCATCTGGTGTCCGCTGCTCTCCACGGTAATGGTGACAACCGGAGTGAGCAGGCCCGTGACCGCGTCGATAGTGAACGGGTACACCGTGGTGTCCGAGCGGGTCACATTGGCCGAGGGCAGCTGGTTGCGCAAGTAAAGGAAGCGTCCGAGTGGATCGATGGTCATGCCATCGATATCGCTCGGCGTCGATGAGGTGACCGGCGAGAGCGCTCCGGTCGCCGGATCGATGGCAAAGGTATCGAGCTTCGCCGACGCGCCGATGTAACTCAGCGCATAGAGGAACGCGCCGTCCGGCGTCATCGCGACCCGATGGCTCGCGCTCAATCCGGACATGAGGCCGGTTGCCACGACGCCCTGCGGAGTTAACGCACCCGTCACGGGATCGACGGTCAGTAAATGAATCGTTCCCGCGCTGATATGAGTCGCGTAGAGAAACTCTCCCGTCGGGGTGATCGCGAGATGGTCCGCGCCCCAGCCGCTGGCTCCGGTAGCGACCGGCGCGGCTACCGGGCTCAAAGTGCCTTTGCTCTGATCCACCGAGAACGCGCGGATCGTGCTCGATGGAGTGTCGGAGACATACAACGTCGATCCATCGGGCGAGGCAATCATCTCTCTCGAGTTGCTGCCTACCGTCGCTATCGGCCCGATCGGCAGCAGTGCGCCGGTGTCGGGACGAATGCCATACTCAACCAGCTGATTGTTCGCACCGACCACATACATGAAGCCGAGCACGGTCGCGCATTCAACCTTGACCGTGGTTACGTCCAGCGTCGCCCCGCTGCCGCTCGCGTTGGTGGCCGCGCACAGCTCGCGATGAGCGCTCGTTTGCGAGCTCACTGTCACCTGGTACGTCTGGCCGCTCAGCAGCTCGGTCGGAAACTCGAACGCGCCGTCGGCGGCGATGGGCAAATCCTGGCTGCCGTTGAGCCGCAGGACCAGCCCCGAGCCGGTCAAACCAGTGACCGTGCCGCCCACCGAATACCGATCGGTCGTGCAGTTCACCGAGATGTTGGTATTGCCATTGGTTACGGTACCGGAGCCGTTCGTGAGCAGGCAGGTCTGGTACGGGCCGACGGGTTGCGACTGGATCGTCACGAAGTAGCTGGCGCCACTCGCCAGAGGGGCGGGAAACGAGAAGTCACCGTTCGCGCTCACTGGCAAGCTCGTCGTCCCATTCAAGCGCAGCTGCAGGCCCGATCCTGTCAGGCCGCTGACCGAGCCAGCGACCAGAAAGCGGTTCGTGGCGCAGGCGACGGAAACGTTGAACACGGGGCCGCCGCCAACCGTGCCGGTCGCGTTCGTGATGGCGCAGGTTTGCGCGGGACCGGTTGGCTGAGTCGTTACTTCGACCGAGTAGCTGGATCCGCTGTCGAGATTGTTGGGAAATGTGAAGTTCCCGCTGGTGCCGATCGCCAGCTCCACATCATCGTTCAAAGAAAGCGTCAGGCCTCCGCCGCTCAGGCCGCCGACCGCGCCTCCGATCGAGTAGCTATTGGTGGTGCAGCTGACCGAGATGTTCGTGACCGCGGCGCTGACCGTTCCGGAAGTATTGGTGGCGACGCAGGTCTGATGGGGGCTCGTGGGCTGAGTCTTGACAGCCACCAAGTAACTGGCGCCGCTCGCCAGCGGGGCGGGAAATGAGAAACTGCCAGCGCTGCCGATCGCGAGATCCGCACCGCCGTTGAGTGTGAGCACCAGGCCGGAACCCGCCAGGCCGCTGACACTGCCGCCGACGCTGTAGGTCGGCGTCGGGGCAGGTGCTTCATTGTTGTTGCTACCTCCACCGCCACCGCATCCAGATAAAGCAAACAGAGCCGTCGAAACAGCAACAAAGCGCACATGCATCCGCATTCGAAAAAGATCCGTTTCGTTTGGTGATTGACGCGCATTGTGCCATAGCGCGGCGGTGCGCGAGTCGATAAGAGCAACCAGAAGTCCTTATGTAAACAGCGGGTCGCTCGGGCAGAGTGCCCATCGCACCTCACGCTGCTGGTGATGCCGAGATAGCTCAACGTGACAGCTGACCCGCCGTCTCCCGAACGATCGTCAGCAGTCGCGCCTGCGCCCGCGTCGGGCGCCAATCGTCCCGCACCGTGAGCCCGATCTTTCGCACGACCTTGCCGGCTGGGTGGGGCAGGCAGACCAGCATGCCCGCTTGCAGCTCGTAGTGAACCTGATTGGTGGACGACAACATCATGTGATCGCTGCCCATCAGAAATGCACGCGCGGCGCCGAGTGAGTTGCATTCGATGAAACGCTGCGGGGGCTCGATACCCCGGTCCTTGAACAGCGCTTCGAAGTGCGCTTTGAGCGGCGAGCTGGCGCGCGGCGCGATCCAGGGATGACTCGCGAGGTCCGCGGCCGTCAGCTTGCGCTTCTTCGCCAGTGGATGGCCGGCGCCCACGACGATGGACAATGGATCGTCGAACAAATGTTCCTGCTTGATGCCGCCGCTGACGCGGATGTCTCGCAGCGCGCCGATCAGAAAGTCCGCCTGACCGGATTGCAACGCGCCGAGCAGATGTTCGTACGTGCCATCGATGATGGCGACCGCGTGCTCGGGCTGCTCGCGCGTAAAGCGGATGAGCGCGTTGGGAATGAGAAAGCTGCGAGCGAGCGGCATCGAGCCGATGACCGTGCGACCCGATTCGCGTCCGTCCAGCGCATCGATATCGGCGCGGGCTTGAGCGATCTCCACGAAGGCGAGATGCGCGCGGCGGGAGAGCTTTTCCGCTTCGCGCGTGGGGACGACACCGTAGCTGGTCTTTTCGAACAGCCTGGCATCCAGCGTTCGTTCCAGCGTGCGGGCGGCGCGATGCAGGGTCGGCTGCGAGACGCCCGTGGCGCGGGCCGCATGCGTGAAGTTCCGAAACTCCACCAGCGTGATCAACGAATTGAGCTGCGGCCCGCTGATCCGACGAAACAATTGTTCCCGCTTGCCGGCGTCCGAGCCGCCCAGTTCCTGAATGCCCTCGCGCAGTTGGGTCAGCGCGCGCTCGATGCGATCGGCGCAGACCGCGCCCGCCGCCGTAGAACGCATGCCATAAGGGCTGCGAGTGAACAGGACGGCGCCGAAGTATCGCTCGATCGCTGCGATCGCTTGCGTGACCGCGGATTGCGTCAAATGCATCCGCAGCGCCGCGGCACTGATGCTGCCGCTCGCCACGACTTCATGGAAAGCCTGTAGATGGCGTAGATTGGGCACTGTCATGCGGCCATCGTGGCACGCGCTGGCCCACGTGGCTATAGCAATCGCTAATACCGGCGGCGCAAATGGATCGAGCGGGCCATCATGGCGCCCCGCACGGCAATTCGTGCGGCCGATCTCAGTTCTCCGTCACTTGTCTTGACAGCATCGACGTGCCGGTCCGAGGATTTCGCGGCCATGGCCTGATCAAACAAAGAAAACCAACGTTCCCAGGATGGTCTGAGAGCGTGCGTTCGAGAGACAAGGATACGTCGATGCCGGACCACCGCTGCCTGCCGCGAGTTCTGCTTGTTTTCGTGCTGACGAGCGCGGTAGTGGCGTGTCGCCTGGACAAAGACAATGATGACGCGCGCTTGGGCGGTTCGCGCAGTAGCGGCACGGCCAGTGGCGGGCCCGCGCTGCTCTCGATCACCGCCGAGGCGCCTGGCCAGAATTGTGTCAACGGGGGCAGCCGCATCGATCGCGGCGTGGATACAAATCGCAACGATGTGCTGGATACAACGGAGATCACCGGCACGCAGTATGTCTGTAGCGGCGGCGGCGCTGTCTCATTGGTCGAGATGCACGATGAGCCTGCCGGAAGTCATTGCCCCACGGGGGGGAAACAATTCACCGCGGGCCTGGATGGAAATGGCGACGGCGTGCTTGATGTCAGCGAGATTCGAACCAGCGGGTATATATGTAACGGCGAGCCCGGCGGCACCGGTGTCGCTGCGCTGACGGCTGTGGCGGCGGAACCCGCCGGTGCGAATTGTCCGGGCGGTGGCGTGCGAATGAGCTCCGGCGCCGACATCAACCAGAGCGGTGCGCTCGATCCTGCCGAGGTCACGAATACTCAGTATGTATGCGGCGGTGCCAGTGGCGCCAGCACGCTGATCCGCACCGACAACGAAACGCCCGGTCTCAATTGTGCCTATGGCGGCACGCGTATCGGCGCGGGCCTCGATGTAAACGGCAACGCGCTGCTCGAACCGAGCGAAGTCACCGTGAATGCCTACGCTTGCAACGGTGCGCCGGGGGCGGGGCTCACCTGGCAAGACATTTCTGGCGCAGCCGTACAGGCAGTCCCGAATCGCGGCTATCTTGCCACCAGCGGCACTGCGGAACTGGTTGTGACATTGCCATCGGCCCCCGCGCCAGGCGACCTCCTGCAGATCACCGGTGTGGGCGCGGGAGGATGGCGGATTGCTCAGAACACAGGCCAGTTCATCGTCACTCGTCATCTCGCGGGCGAAATCGCTGCGGCCTGGACGGAACGCGAAGCCGATCGATCGTGGCAGGCAGTGGCGTCCTCGGCCGACGGTCAGCGGCTGCTCGCTGCTGACTACGGCGGTCAGCTCTATACATCGATTGATGGCGGGATGAACTGGGTCGCGCGGGAGGCGAACAGGTATTGGCGTGCCGTTGCCTCGTCTGCGGATGGTCAGCGCCTGGCCGCGGGGGAGTCGGGCGGGCAAATATATATATCGAGCGATGCCGGCGTGACCTGGGCCACATATGAGTCCGCCAGAGACTGGTGCTCGATCGCATCCTCGGCCGATGGCACACACCTCGTGGCCGCCGCGTCGGGTGACCGTATCTACACGTCAAGCGATAGCGGACTGAATTGGGTGGCGCGAGCGGCCAGCCGAGCCTGGGTGTCCGTGGCATCCTCTTCCGATGGTCAGCGACTGGTCGCGGCTGTCTCGCAAGGCCAGATCTACACTTCTGGAAATGGCGGCGTGAGCTGGACAGCGCGCGATTCGAACAGGGAATGGACTGCTGTCGCCGCTTCGGCGGACGGCCAACGGCTGCTTGCCAGTGAATTTCTCGGTCAACTCCATACCTCGACGGATGCCGGCGCGACCTGGTCCGCGCGCGACGCCACCAGGGGCTGGTTCGCCGTCGCATCTTCCGCCGATGGCCAGCGACTGTTGGCGGCGGAGATCGGCGGCTATCTCTATGCATCGAGCGATGCCGGCCAGAGCTGGAGGGAGCGCGAGCTGCAAAGAAACTGGGCCGCGGTTGCGTCCTCGGCGGATGGCATGAAGCTGCTGGGTGCCGTCGTCACCGGTCGGATCCACACATCGGTTCCCTTGCAGAGAGAGCGCAGCACCGTGGGCACCGTCGGATCGGTCAGCGGTCGGCAGTACGATGCCATCACCTTGCAATACGCGGGCGCTGGCGAGTTCATCGTGCTGAATTTCGTCGGCGCCCTGGCCGTCGAGTAGTGCCAGTGATGGCCGGATCGCGGCCGTCCGAGGTCTATAGCAATCTCTAATGACCGCGTGCCAATTCGATTAGCCGGCGCGGCGCTCCCGGGCACAGAATCGGCCAAACGATGAGCTGGGGGGATGGCATGCCTCGTGAGCGCAGCGCGCTGGTTCAAACGCCCAACGTGACGATCACGGTGGCGCTGTGTTTCCTGGTCGCCGTGGTCGAAGGCTTCGACATCCAGGCCATGGGAGTCGCGGCGCCCAGGCTGGCACCGCAGTTCGGCTTCAATCCGCAACAGATGAGTCTGATCTTTGCGATCAGTAACATCGGCCTGGTGATCGGTGCGAGCTTCGGCGGTTGGCTGGCCGACCGCGTGGGGCGCAAGCCGGTGTTCATCGGAGCGGTGCTCTCATTCGGTTTGTTCACACTGTTCACGTCGTTGGTGGGCACGTACGAATCGCTGCTCGTCGTGCGGTTTTGCGCCGGGTTGGGCTTCGGCGCGGCGTTACCGAACATGATGGCGCTGGCTGCGGAGGTGAGCGCACCTGAAAAGCGGGCGTCCACGGCGGCTGCGATGTTCTGTGGCATGCCGATCGGCGGCGGTACGTCGGCGCTGCTGACGCAGTTGTTGCCGCCGGATTTCGATTGGCGTCTGTTGTTCGAAGTGGGGGGCGTTTTACCGCTGCTGCTGGCGCCGACCATCTATTTCCTGATGCAAGAGACACTCACCAAGCGTGCTACGCACGCGCCGCGGACCGATGTCATGCATGGGTTGTTCGGAGAAGGGCGCGCGGTTCCGACGCTGCTGCTGTGGCTCACGTTCCTGCCGACGCTGCTCATTCTGTATCTCATCTTGAATTGGTTGCCGACCTTGGTGGTCGCAAACGGCCTGGACCGCGCCGTCGCGCCGCGGGCGTCGCTGGCTTTCAACTTCGCGAGCGTGGCGGGTGCGCTGTTTTTGGGCCGGCTGGTGGATCGCATGAACATCCGCTGGCCCATGACGGTCGCCTACCTCGGACTGATCGTGTCTCTGATCGCGTTGAGCACCTCGAGCGGTTTGGGGATGACCGTGCTGTTGAGCGGTGCCGCCGGCTTTTTCCTGCTTGGCGCGAACTATGCGCTGTACGGCGTCGCGGCGACTTACTACCCGTTGAATGCCAGAGGCACCGGCTCGGGTGCGAGCGTGGCGGTCGGTCGAATCGGCTCCATCGCCGGGCCGTTGTTGCCCGGCCTGCTGATGGGCGGCGGTACCAGCAGCGGCAGCGTCGTGCAGTTCCTGGTGCCGTTCGCGGCGGTCGCGGGCGCGGCGGTCTTTGCGCTGAGCTTTTGCCGCCGTCCGGCCTACTGAGGGTGGCCTGTTGTCTATAGCGTCGCCTGATAGCCTGGTGCGAAATTGAATGAGCCGGGCCGGGCGGGCGCGTCACACTGCGGTGACGCGCTGGAGACCCTGGTGTCAGGGGCATGTGGGAGCGAGGAATCAGCAATGTCAGTGGTCGTCAGAAACATTCCGCGGGCCGAGCGTCGGCTCATCGATGGCCTGGCCGAGTCCGGCGTCGCGACCGTGCACGAGGCGCAAGGCCGCACTGGGTTGCTGGCGTCTTACATGCGTCCGATTTACGCCGGCGCGCGCATCGCAGGCTCGGCGGTCACTGTCAGCATTCCGCCGGGCGACAACTGGATGATTCACGTCGCAGTGGAGCAATGTCAGGAGGGCGACATCCTCGTCGTCTCTCCGACGTCCGCCTGTGACACGGGCTATTTCGGTGAGTTACTGGCGTGCTCATTGATGGCACGCGGCGTTCGCGGGCTCATCATCGAAGCCGGCGTGCGCGACGTAAGAGATCTGACGGCGCTCGGCTTTCCGGTCTGGTCCCGTTACGTGTCCGCGCAAGGCACGGTGAAAGAAACTCTGGGCAGCGTCAACGTTCCCATCGTGTGCGCGGGGGCGTCGATCGAGCCGGGCGATGTGATCATTGCGGACGACGACGGCGTTTGCGTGGTGCCGCGGGTGAAGGCCGCCACCGTGCTCGAACAGTCGAGCGCGCGCGAGAAGAAGGAAGCGGCGGTGCGAGCTCGCCTGAAAGCTGGCGAGTTGGGCCTGGATATCTATGGCATGCGTCAGCGCCTCGCGGAGAAGGGTCTGAAGTACGTCGATTCGTCATGCTGAAGTCCATTCCCTGTACGTTGATGCGCGGTGGCACCTCGAAGGGCCTGTACTTCAACGAGGCCGATCTTCCTGCCGATCGTGAGCAACGGGATCGCGTGTTGCTGGCGGCCATGGGCTCGCCCGATGTTCGGCAGATCGACGGCGTCGGCGGTGCGCATCCGTTGACCAGCAAGGTCGCGGTCATTCGTCGCTCGACCGTGGCGCATGCCGATGTCGATTATCTGTTTCTGCAGGTGGTGGTCGACAAGGCCGAGGTCAGCGACAGCCAGAACTGCGGCAACATTCTTGCGGGCGTCGGTCCATGGGCCATCGAGAACGGTCTGGTCTCGATTGCCGGTGATGTCACGCCCGTACGCATTCATATGCTGAACACCGCCAGCATCGCAGTGGCGTATGTGCCGACGCCGGGCGGCGCGGTGGAGTATGAGGGTGAGGCACGCATCGATGGCGTTCCGGGCACGGCCGCGGCCATTCCATTGGAGTTCCTGGATGTCGCGGGGTCGAGCTGCGGATCGTTGTTGCCGACGGGCGCTGCGGTCGATGAGGTCAATGGCGTATCCGTCACGTGCATCGATAACGGCATGCCGGTCGTGATTCTGCGTGCCGGGGATTTCGGTCTGTCCGGCGATGAAACGCCCGAGCAGCTGGAGAGCAATGCGACTTTGAAGCAGCGGGTCGAAGCGATCCGGCTCGCCGTCGGGCCGCGCATGAACCTGGGCGATGTGACCAAGAAGACGGTGCCGAAGATGTGCCTGGTGTCGCCGCCAACGCAGGGTGGCTCGATCTCCACGCGCACGTTCATTCCGCACCGGGTGCACGAGTCCATCGGCGTGCTCGGTGCCGTCAGCGTCGCGACCGCCTGTGTGACCCCGGGCTCGGTGGCCGCTCAGGTTGCAAAGGTGTCTGGAAACGGCTCGGCGCAGCGGCTGGAAGTCGAGCATCCCACCGGTTTCTTCACCGTCGACATCGATGTCGCGGTGACGGATGGCAAGGTCGAGGTGCGGCGCTCGGCGTTGTTACGGACGGCTCGCAAGCTCATGAGCGGCGACGTGTTCGTGCCCGGTCGCGTGTGGAGCGGGACATGAGCGGGATCGAGCGCATTTGTCTGCTCGGCTTCGGCGAAGTCGGGCAGACGCTGGCGGCGGACTTCCAGGCCGCGGGGATCACACAGCTCAGTGCATTCGACGTGCTGTTCAAGGATCCGGCGAGCGCCTGCGCGCGCGCCGCCGTCGAAACGAACGTGCGGGTCGCGAAGAGCGCGGAGGAAGCGGTCGCGACGGCAGATCTGGTCGTGAGCGCGGTGACAGCCGCGCAAGACGTGGCCGCCGCGCGCTCGGTTGTCGGGGCGATGAAGCCGGGCGCGTATTTTCTGGACGTGAATTCGGTGTCTCCCGGCGTGAAGACGCAGGCGGCGGGGTTGATCGACGGTAGCGGCGCCCGCTATGTCGAAGCGGTCGTCATGTCGCCGATCCATCCGAAACGCGTCGGCTCGCCGATGCTGTTCGGCGGCCGGCACGCGGCAGCGTTTCTTCCGCTGGCTCGAGCGCTCGGCTTCAGCGGCGCGCAGGTGTTCTCGGATCAGATCGGTCGGGCATCGGCGGCCAAGATGTGTCGCAGCGTCATGATCAAAGGCATGGAGGCGCTGTTGACCGAATCGTTGCTGTCGGCGCGCCATTACGGCGTCGAGTCGACCGTGATCGACTCGCTGCGCAATTTGTTTCCGACGGCGGATTGGTCGACGTTGGCTCGATACATGATTTCGCGCTCGTTCATCCATGGTAAGCGTCGGGCCGAAGAGATGCGCGAGGTTGCAAGGACCGTGGAGGAAGCGGGACTGCAGCCTCACATGAGCGCGGCCTGCGCGGAACGCCAGGACTGGGCGGCGAGCTTCCGCGACGCGGCCTCGATCGAAGACTTGGATGCGATGCTGGACGCGGTGCTGGCCCGCGCGACGGCGGAGAAACCCTGATGCTGATCATCGATTGTCACGGCCATTACACGACCGCTCCCGACGCCCATCAGAAGTTTCGAGATCAACAGCTCGCGAAGCTGAAGGATCCGCTCGCGCCCACGCCGACGCCGGCGAAGATCAGCGACGATGAGATCCGCGAGACCATCGAGAAGAACCAGCTCAAGCTGCAGAAGGAGCGGGGAGCGGACATCACGATCTTCTCGCCGCGAGCGTCGGCGATGGCACACCACGTCGGCGATGAGGCGGTGTCGCAGCAGTGGACGCGCGCCTGTAACGATCTGATCAAGCGGGTCGTCGATCTGTATCCGGAGAACTTTGTCGGCGTGTGTCAGCTGCCGCAGTCGCCGGGCGTGCCGATCTCGCACTCGGTGCAGGAGCTCGAGCGTTGTGTGAAGGACTTCGGTTTCATCGGCTGCAATTTGAATCCCGATCCCTCCGGCGGCCACTGGACCTCGCCGCCGCTGACCGACAGGCACTGGTATCCGTTCTACGAGAAGATGGTCGAGCTCGACGTGCCGGCGATGATTCACGTGTCGGCCTCGTGCAATCCGAACTTCCACGCCACTGGCGCGCACTACATCAACGCCGACACGACGGCCTTCATGCAGTTCATCGAAGGCAACCTGTTCAAGGATTTTCCGACGCTGCGTTTCATCATTCCTCACGGCGGCGGCGCGGTGCCGTACCACTGGGGTCGCTATCGCGGCCTCGCGGACATGCTGAAGCGGCCGGCACTGTCCGAGCACGTCATGAAGAATGTGTTCTTCGACACGTGCGTCTATCACCAGCCCGGCATCGATCTGCTGGTCAAGGTGATCGACATCGAGAACATTCTGTTCGGCTCGGAAATGGTCGGCGCGGTGCGCGGCATCGATCCGGAGACGGGCAACTATTACGATGACACCAAGCGTTACATCGATGCATTGAATATCTCGGAGGTGGACAAGCGTCGCATCTTCGAAGGCAATGCCCGTCGCGTATTCCCGCGCCTGGATGCAATCTTGAAATCGCGGGGACAGTAAGAGACCGTCATGGCAACGTTTCAGATGGACCGCGACTGGCTGGTGTTCCACCCATCACCGAGCAGGCCGGCATTCCGGCCGCCGCCGGGCGCGGTGGATGCGCATTGCCACGTGTTCGGACCGGGCGACGTGTTTCCGTACGCCCCCGAGCGCAAGTACACGCCGTGCGATGCGCCGAAGGAAAAGCTGTGGGAGCTGCGGGACCATCTCGGCTTCGAGCGCAACGTGATCGTGCAGGCAACGTGTCATGGCGCGGACAATCGGGCGCTCGTCGATGCGTTGCAGGCGTCCAACGACCGGGCGCGGGGTGTCGCCACGGTGAAGCAGGATGTGACGGATGACGAGTTGCGGGCGCTCGATGCCGCTGGCGTGCGCGGTGTGCGGTTCAACTTCGTCAAACGACTGGTCGACACGACGCCGCGCGAGGTGCTGCATGCGATTGCCGAGCGCATCAAGCCGCTCGGCTGGCACATCGTCATCTACTTCGAGGCGGCGGAGCTGCACGAGCTCTACGACTTCTTCACGTCCTTGCCGACGACGGTGGTGGTCGATCACATGGGCCGGCCCGATGTCACGAAGCCGGTCGACGGCCCGGAGTTCGAGCTGTTCGTTCGCCTGATGCGCGAGCACACCAACTTCTGGTCCAAGGTCAGCTGTCCCGAGCGTCTGTCGAAGACCGGACCCGATGCCTATGACGACGTGGTGCCGTTCGCGCGTCGCATCGTCGAGACGTTTCCGGATCGCGTATTGTGGGGCACGGACTGGCCGCATCCGAACCTGAAGTCGCACATGCCGGACGACGGCAAGCTGGTCGATTTCATTCCACGCATCGCACGCACGCCTGAGTTGCAGCGTAAGCTGCTGGTCGACAACCCCATGACCCTGTATTGGAGTCGCTGATATGGCGCTGGACAAGCCGTACAAGAGCATTCCCGGCACGACCATCTTCGATGCGGAGCAGGCGCGCCGGGGCTACCACCTGAATCAGTTCTGCATGTCGCTGATGAAGGCGCAGAACCGCGAGCGTTTCAAAGCGAACGAGCGCGCCTATCTGGATGAATGGCCGATGAGCGAGGATCAGAAGCTCGCCGTCCTGGCGCGCGACCTGAATCGCTGTATCGAGCTGGGCGGCAATATTTATTTCCTGGCCAAGATCGGCGCCACCGACGGCAGGAGCTTCCAGTTCATGGCGGCCAGCATGACCGGCATGACTCAGGAGGAATACGCCAGGATGATGTTGCAAGGGGGCCGCGTGCCCGGCAGCCCCTTGCGCGATCCGCGGGAGAAACGATGATGGCCAGCATCACTGCCAGTGTTTATACCTCGCACGTGCCCGCGATCGGCGCGGCGCTGGATCTGGGCAAGAGCGGCGACGATTACTGGAAGCCGCTGTTCGCGGGCTATGAGCCGTCGAAGGCCTGGTTCAAGGACAATACGCCGGATGTGATCTTTCTGGTCTACAACGATCACGCCACCGCGTTCAGTCTGGACATGATTCCGACGTTCGCGATCGGCTGCGCCGCCGAGTACCAGCCGGCGGATGAGGGCTGGGGGCCGCGGCCGGTGCCAGTCGTCAAAGGCCATCCGCAGCTCGCGGCGCATATCGCGCACTCGGTGATTCAGGACGACTTCGATCTCACCATCGTCAATCGCATGGATGTGGATCACGGCCTGACGGTGCCGCTGTCACTGGTATGCGGGCAGGTACAGCAGTGGCCGTGCGCGGTGATTCCATTCGCAGTGAATGTGGTGCAGTACCCGGTGCCGTCGGGCCGCAGGTGTTTCAATCTGGGGCGGGCGATTCGCAAGGCGGTGGCGCTGTACGACGAGCCGCTGAAAGTGCAGATCTGGGGCACAGGCGGCATGAGTCATCAGTTGCAAGGGCCGCGTGCCGGATTGATCAATCGGGAATGGGACAATCGGTTTCTGGATCGGTTGATCGCGGAACCGGAGGCGCTGGCCGACTTGCCGCATCTGGAGTACGTGCAGGAGGCGGGCTCCGAAGGCATCGAGCTGGTGATGTGGCTGATCGCACGAGGTGCGATGAGCGATCGCCCGCCGCGGGTGGCGCATCGTTTTTACCACGTGCCGGCCAGCAACACGGCCGTCGGCCATCTGATTCTGGAGAATTCGCAATGAGCACCCTCAGGGTTGCGCTCGCCGGTGCCGGCGCGTTCGGCGTCAAACATCTCGAGGGCATTCAAAACATCAAGGACGTGCAGGTCACGTCGCTGGTGGGGCGCGAGCTGGACAAGACGCGCGAGATCGCCAGGAAGTTTTCGGTGGGGCACGTCACGACCGAGCTGTCGGACAGCCTGGCGCGGCCCGACGTCGATGCGGTGATCCTGTGCACGCCGACGCAGATGCACGCGTCGCAGGCGCAGGCGTGCATGCAGGCGGGCAAGCACGTGCAGGTGGAGATTCCGCTCGCTGATAGCTGGGAGGATTCGCAGGCCGTCGCCAGGTTGCAGAAGCAAACCGGCCTGGTGTGCATGGTCGGCCACACGCGGCGGTTCAATCCCTCGCATCAGTGGTTGAACAAGCGGCTGCGGGCGGGTGAGCTGAAGATTCAGCAGATGGACGTGCAGACGTATTTTTTCCGTCGCACCAACACGAATGCCCTGGGTCAACCCAGATCGTGGACGGATCACCTGCTATGGCATCACGCGGCGCATACGGTGGATCTGTTTCGATATCAGACGGGCGAGGAGGTGTCGATCGCGCACGCCGTGCAGGGGCCGAAGCATCCGCAGCTCGGGATCGCGATGGATATGTCGATCCAGATGAAGACGCCGTCGGGCGCGATCTGCACGCTGTCGCTGTCGTTCAACAACGACGGGCCGCTGGGCACGTTCTTCCGATACATCTGCGATAACGGCACGTACATCGCGCGCTATGACGATCTGGTGAACGGGAAGGAAGAGAAGATCGACGTGTCCAAGGTGGCGGTGTCCATGAATGGCATTGAGCTGCAGGATCGCGAGTTCTTCGCGGCCATTCGGGAGCGGCGGGAGCCGAACTCGAGCGTGCATCAGGTGCTGGGGTGCTATCGCACGCTGCATGAGCTGGAGCAGCAGTTGCAGGCACAGGGATGAACCGGCGAACCCTTGCCAATAGAGCCGTCGCCGAAATCGGCTTCGGCTGCATGAACGTCAGTCACGCCTACGGTCCGCCTTCGGATCCGGCGGCGGCGAAGGCGCTGTTTCACGCGGCGCTCGATCTGGGCATCGATCATCTCGATACCGCCGCGCTCTACGGCTTCGGGCGCAACGAATCGCTGGTCGGCGAAATTCTGCATCCGTTCCGTGATCGTTTCTTTCTCGCCAGCAAGTGCGGCATGACCGGCGTCAACGGCACGCGCGTCATGGACGGTCGGCCGGAGACGTTGAAACAGACCTGCAAGGAAGCGCTGACTCGGCTGCGCACCGATGTCATCGATCTGTATTACCTGCATCGGTGGGACAAGAGAGTGCCGATCGAGGAGAGCGTCGGTGGGCTCGCCGATCTGGTGCGCGAGGGGCACATTCGTTCCATTGGTCTGTCCGAAGTTTCCGCGGCCACGTTGCGCAAGGCCCATGCTGTGCATCCGATCGCGGCCGTGCAGAATGAATACTCGCTCTGGACTCGCAATCCGGAGATCGCCTTGCTGAGCGCGTGCAAGGAATTGGGCGTCGCACTCGTCGCGTTCTCGCCGCTGGCGCGCGGCTTTCTCGCAAACGGCGTTGCTGATCCCAGAGAGTTCACGGAGAAGGACCTTCGCCGCACGATGCCTCGGTTCAATCCGCCGCACTTCGCTCGCAATCGAAAGCTGCTCGATGAGTTCAACAAGGTGGCGTGGGAAGCCGGTTGCACGCCCGCGCAGCTGGCGCTGGCGTGGCTGTTGGCGAAGGCGCCGCATGTGTTGCCGATCGTCGGCACGACGTCGATCGCGCATCTGGAAGAAGATGTGGCCGCATCGCGAGTGCGCCTGTCGGCCGAGACGCTCGACACCCTCGAACGACTGATCAATGCCGAGACTGTCAGTGGCCCGCGTTATCCTGCGGACACGCTGACTGAGATCGACACAGAAGCGACGCCGAACGCCGGCTGAGCTAGCTTTCTCTCGCGTGTGCTCGTTGCTGTCTGGTCCGGTACGCCATCGGCGATACGCCAGTTCGCTGCGTGAAGAATCGCGAGAAGTACGCCGGGTCTGGAAATCCGCAGGCCTCGGCAATCAATCCCACGCTCATGCCCGTATAGAGCAGCGAGCGCTTCGCCTCCAGCAATCGTCTTGCATTCAGCAGCGCGAGCGGCGAGCTGGCCGTGCTTCGTACGCAGGCCTGTCGCAACCGCTCCGAGCTCACGCACAGACGCTTCGCATAGTCTGCGACCTTGAGTGTGGTCCGGAAGTGTTGTTCGACCAGCAATCGATACTTCGAGGCCAGTACCGAATCCGCGCCGGTCTTGTTCTCCTCGTTCGGCAGCAGCTGCAGCTTCCGACGCAGGGCCGCGACGAGAATGCCGATGAGCAACGCCTCGGCCGCGGTACGCCGACCGGGCAGGTTGCCGCGAAACTCCATCATCAACGATTCAAACCTCGTCGCCATCGCGCCGGTGACCTCCGCCGGCAGCGGCATCGCGTTCGCTTCCGACAACACCGGTCGCAGCTCCGCGTTCTCATGGGCGATGCGCTCGATCAGCGCGCCCGACGCGGTGAGAATCCAGCCATCGGTGCCCGGCTTGAAATCGAATCCGTGCACGCACGCCAGTGGCACCGAGATCAGGACGGCATGATTGAACGAAATCGTCTCGCCCTCGGCGTAAAAAAAGCCGCCGCCGCGAGTCACCAGTAAGAAGTGATATAGATCCTGATGAGCGTGCGGCCGGATCTTCCAGTCGTGCAGGCGGCTGCGTTCGGCGATGGATTCGATGTGCAGAAAGCGCTCGTCGACGTCGTGCGTCGCCTCGCCATACAGGAAATATTGAGGAATCCCACGCCGCGCCACGGTGCGCTCCAAGGTGATGTCGATCGACATCCTACCGCGAGCCGCGACGGGCAGGTTGGGAAATGTCCAAGAAGTGCTGTTTTTTCTCCATCGTCATCCGAGCCCCCGGCGCGGCATCTTGTGCGTGTGTCGAGGGGGACGGGCGTTGCGGACACAAGTTGCGATCATTGGCGCGGGGCCGGCGGGGCTGTTGCTCGGTCAGCTGCTGTACGAGGCGGGCATCGAGGCCGTGATTCTCGAGCGACGCACGCCGGACCATGTATTGGGCCGCATTCGGGCCGGGGTGCTGGAGCAGGGCACGGTCGATATTCTGGATCTGGCGGGCGTCGGTGAGCGCTTGCACTCCGAGGCGTTGATTCATGGCGGCGTCGAGATTGGTACGGGCGGGCGTCGCCACCGGATCGCTTTCAAAGATCTGGTCGGCAAAGTTGTGACAGTGTATGGCCAGACCGAAGTCACGCGCGATCTCATGGACGCGCGAGCGGCCTGTGGCGCGCCGTCGATCTACGAAGCTGAGTCGGTCGAGCTTCACGACCTCACCAGCGCCCGACCTTGGGTGAGGTTTGTTCACCAGGGCATCGAGCAACGGCTGGACTGCGATTTCATTGCCGGCTGCGATGGTTATCACGGGGTCAGCCGACGTTCCATTCCCGCCGAGGCGCTGTCAGCGTTCGAGCGCGTTTATCCGTTCGGCTGGCTCGGCGTGCTCGCAGATGTTCCACCCGCCTGGGATGAGTTGATCTACGCGGACTCCGAGCGAGGTTTCGCGTTGGCCAGCATGCGCTCGGAGAAGCGGATACGTTGTTACGTGCAGTGCTCGCTCGACGACAAGGTCGAGCACTGGAGCGATGCGCGGTTCTGGGAGGAGTTCAAGCGACGCGTGGGTGAGGATGTCGCGGCCCGCATGACCGTCGGGCCCTCCATCGAAAAGAGCATCGCGCCACTGCGCAGTTTCGTGGTCGAGCCGATGCGGTATGGACAATTGTTTCTGGCTGGCGATGCGGCTCACATCGTGCCGCCGACCGGGGCGAAGGGGCTCAATCTCGCGGCCAGCGATGTGTTCTATCTGCACGAGGCGCTGGCCGGTTACTACCGAGGCAAGCCGCGCGAGGTCCTCGATCAGTATTCTGGACGAGCGCTGCGGCGCGTGTGGCAGGCGGTCCGTTTCTCGTGGTGGATGACTTCGCTGCTGCATCGATTCCCGGGCGAGGATCCTTTCTTCGGCCGCATTCGCGGCAGTGAGCTGCAGTATCTGTTTCAGTCGGAATCCTCGCAGAAGGCGCTGGCCGAGAATTACGTCGGCCTGCCGCTTTGACTGGCCTGGCGCTTCGGCGTTCGCGCGCGCGGGCGAATCTCCTTGTCCATGAACAGCTCCGCCACCACCGAGCGGAGCCAGCGATTGGCGGCGTCGCGCTGGAATCGTGCGTGCCAGTGCTGGTGAATGACGCGCGGCTTGGCCTTGAACGGCGGTTTCACCAGCTTGATGTCCGCGAGCCTGGCAAGTCCCTCACCGATCGCATAGGGCACGGTGAAGATCAGATTCGATTGGCTGAGGATGGTCGGCACGGCGAGGAAGTGCTCGATGCGCACCGACACCTTTCTCACCAGCCCCTGCGCCTGCAACTCCGCCTCCAGTGAGTCGTTCATGTGACCGGCCGGATGGACCACCGCATGCAGGCCATCGAGAAACTGACGACGCGTCATCTCATCCTGGATGGTCGGATGATCGGCGCGCACGATACAGACGAACGAATGCGAGAACAGCCGCTGTTGAAACAACGCGGCGCCGGCCAGGTCCGGGAAATGTCCAAGTGCGATATCCACTTCTCCCGAGCGCAAGGCCGGCTCGAGCAGGGGCGCGGGCAGATTGACCGTGCGCAATTGCACGCCCGGCGCGATCTTGTTCAGGCGGCCCAGGATCCGCGGCAGGAACACCAGCTCGCCGATGTCCTGCATGTTGAACGTGACCGAACGCTGTTCGGTCGCCGGATCGAAGGTCGGCTGTTGCAGCAGGTCGGAGCGGATCCGCTCCAGGATCGCCTCCAGCGGTGCGCTCAGGCTCTCGGCATAGGGCGTCGGGTGGATGCCGCGCGCGGTGCGGACGAACAGCGGCTCGCCAAACATCTTTCTCAGCCGGTTCAAGGCGAAACTGGTGGCCGGCTGGCTCATTTTCAGGGTGCGGGCGGCGCCGCTCACACTGCGGCTGCGGAGCAGGGCGTCGAACACGACGAGCAGGTTCAGATCGACGTCGGCGATATCCATGGTGCTTATATCTTATATACCTGTTACCGCTCTTTCCAAATGACTGGGATGCAGGCGAAATCGCCTTCGATCACTGCCGTCAGTGACTCGTATCAGGGGGTTCAATCGTGTCATCGTCCAGCGTCGTGCGCGTGCAGCGCGACGGCGAGCTTGCATCAGTCATCATCGACAATCCGCCGGTCAACACCATCACCGCGGCGGTCAGGGCTGGCCTGCGGGAGGCCCTTCATCAGCTCCAGGCCAGCAAGGACCTGCGCGGCGTCCTGTTGCTGTGTGAGGGCAGCACGTTCTGCTCCGGCGCCGACATCGGTGAGTTCAGCGGTCCGCCGAAGGAACAGGAATATCGGCAGCTGTTCAATGGCTATGAGGCGTTGGGCGTTCCGGTGGTCGCCGCCATGCACGGCACGGTCATGGGCGGCGGTCTCGAGATCGCCCTCGCGTGCCATTATCGCGTGGCCGCGGCGGGCACCCGTTTCGGCATGCCCGAGGTCACGTTGGGCATCATCCCCGGCGCCGGCGGCACGCAACGCCTGCCCCGTTTGATCGGTGCCGAGCAGGCATTGGAGTTGATCGTCACGGCGCGTCCCGTCGACGCCGCCAGAGGCCGCGAGCTGGGATTCATCGATGAGATCATCACGGCAGAGCTGCGGTCCGGGGCGATCGACTATCTGCGCTCGCTGGTCGAGACGGGTCGAGGGCCACGGCGTACCGGCGAGATGACCGTTGCAGTTGCCAGCGCGACCGCGGAGGTGTTCGAGCGCGCGCGTGCGCAGGCTCGCAAGCTCTATCCGAATCGCAACGCTGCGCAGGTCGCGGTCGACGTCGTGCAGGCAGCGACCACGCTGCCGTTCCAGCAAGGACTCGAGTACGAAACGAAGCGCGTCAACGAATGCAAAGACAGTGTCGAGTCGAAGGGCGCGGTGCACGTGTTCTTCGCCGAGCGCGAGACGCGTCGTATCCCCGGCCTGGCCGACAGCGTGACAGCGCGTCCGATCGAGCGCGCCGGCATCATCGGCGCGGGCACGATGGGCGGCGGCATCGCCATCTGTTTCGCGAACGCAGGCATTCCGGTGGTGCTGCTCGATGCCAACGAGCAGGGGCTGACCCGGGGCCTCGCGAATGTCGAGGCGACCTATCAGTCGATGGTGGATCGCGGCCGGCTGAGCGCCGAGGACAAGGCCGGGCGCATGGCGCTGATCGGCACTTCGCTGTCGTACGACGCCCTCTCGGACGCGGATGTGATCATCGAAGCGGTGTTCGAGAGCATGGACCTGAAGCGCAGGATCTTCACCGAGCTCGACCGCGTCGCGAAGTCCGGCGCGGTGCTCGCGACCAACACGTCGACGTTGGATATCGAACAGATCGCGGCGGTCACCCGGCGGCCGCGGGACGTCATCGGCATGCATTTCTTCTCGCCGGCGAACGTCATGCCGCTGCTCGAAGTCGTGCGCACGAGCCAGACATCGGACGAGACGATTCGCACCGTGATGGATCTCGCCAGGCCGCTGCGCAAGACGCCGGTGCTGGCCAGGGTCTGCTACGGCTTCATCGGCAATCGCATGATGGAGGGTTACGCTCGCGAAGCCGAGCGCATGGTGCTGGAAGGCGCGACTCCGCGTCAGATCGATACCGCGCTGGAGGCGTGGGGCATGGCGATGGGCATTCTCGCGGTGTTCGATATGGCGGGCATCGATGTCGGCGTCAACGTGCACAAGGCGAATGCTGCGCAATTTCCGCCCGATCCGACGTATTACCAGGCCGACTTCGCTTTGCATGACGCGGGCCGTCTCGGTCGGAAGAACGGCCAGGGCTATTACCGTTACGAGCCCGGCAATCGTTCCCGCATCGACGATCCCGAAGCGATCAGGATCATCGCCGAGCGTGCCGAACAGCTGCGGGTGCCGCAGCGTCGGCACACGACGCAGGAGATCGTCGAGCGTTGCCTGTATCCGCTGCTGAACGAGGGGCTGCGCATCCTGGGCGAGGGTGTGGCGCTGCGTGCCTCCGATATCGACGTGGTGTGGACGGCAGGTTACGGCTTCCCGCGCTATCGCGGCGGCCCGATGTTCTACGCCGAGACTCTCGGCCTCGAAGTGCTGCTCGCCGGCATGCGCAAGTACCAGGACACGTTCGGTCCGATGCATTGGCAGCCGGCGCCGCTGCTGGTGGAATTGGTGCAACGGAAGCTGCCCCTCGGCGACTACGAATCTCTGAGGACGGGAGCCGGGCTGCGAGAGGGGGCACGATGAACATCGACGAGCTGATCGCCATCGACGTGCACACGCACGCCGAAGTGTCCTGCCGGCAGGAACCGGACGAGGCCTGGCTGCCGTTCGAGGCGGCGTCGGCGAAATACTTCAAGGCGGGCAAGCGGCCCGACATCCACGAGACCATCGCGTACTACCGTGAGCGCAGGATCGGCCTGGTCATGTTCACGGTCGACTCGGAATACCAGATCGGCGCCCGGCGCATCCCCAACGAGGAAGTGGCGGACGCGGCGCGCGACAACAGCGACATCATGATGGCGTTCGCGAGCATCGATCCGCACAAAGGCAAGATGGGCGTGCGTGAAGCGCGGGCCCTGATCAAGGATGGCGTCATCAAGGGCTTCAAGTTTCATCCGACGTTGCAGGGCTTCTTCCCGAACGATCGGCTGGCGTATCCGCTGTACGAAGTCATCGCCGAGCACCAGCTGCCCGCGATCTTCCACAGCGGTCACTCGGGCATGGGCACCGGCATGCGGGGCGGCGGCGGGCTGCGGCTGAAATATTCCAATCCCATTCACCTCGACGATGTCGCCGCAGACTTTCCGGATATGACCGTCATCATCGCGCATCCGTCCTGGCCCTGGCAGGACGAGGCGTTGTCGGTCTGTCTGCACAAGCCCAACGTGTACATCGACCTGTCGGGCTGGTCGCCGAAATACTTTCCGCCGCAGCTGATTCAGTACGCGAACTCGCAGCTGAAGACCCGGATGCTGTTCGGCTCGGACTATCCGTTGATCAGCCCGGATCGCTGGATCAAGGATTTCAAGGAAGCGGGGTTCAAGCCCGAGGTGCACGATCTGATTCTGAAACGCAACGCGATTCGCGCCCTGAAGCTTTCGTAGCCGGACACATCGCAAGTAATGCAAGCCGAAGACTTGCCGAGACAGCTGTCATGGTCGCCGGATCCGTTTCATACGGAGGTGGAGCGGCGCGCCGATGGCACGGTGTATCTGCGCCCCGCGGAAGCGCTGTCGGCGTATCCAGAGCGGCTGATGGACTCGCTCGAGCGCTGGGCGACGACGTCGCCTCGGCGCGTGCTCGTTGCACGCCGGGTCGCAGGTGGGCAGTGGCAGACCGTCACTTACGGCGCAATGCTCTCGCGCGTGCGACGGATCGCGGCGGGCCTGCTGACGCGCGATCTGTCGGCCGAGCGGCCCATCGCCATTCTCTCGGGCAACAGCATCGAGCATCTGACGCTGGCCTTCGCCGCGATGTGGTCGGGCATTCCCTACTGTCCGGTGTCGCCGTCGTATTCGCAGGTCTCCACGGACTTGCGGAGGCTGCGCTACGTGTTGGATCTGCTCACTCCGGGGCTGATTGCGGCGTTCGATACGCCCGCGTTCGAGCGAGCGTTGCAGGGCGTGTCGGGCTCGATCGAAATCGTTGGCGATGCCGGCCCGGTGACCTCGCTCGAAGCGCTGGAGGCGCCGCCGGGCTCAGCGTTGGAGAGCGCGCACGCGCGCACCAACGCCGACACCATCGCGAAGTTCCTGCTGACCTCCGGCTCGACCGGTCAGCCGAAGGCGGTGATCACCTCCAATCGCATGTTGTGCAGTAACGCGCACATGTTGCGACAGCCGATGCCGTTTCTGGTCGACGAGCCGCCGGTGCTGGTCGACTGGCTGCCTTGGAATCACACGTTCGGCGGCAGTCACAACGTCGGGCTGGTGCTGAGTAACGGCGGCTCGCTCTACATCGACGATGGCAAGCCGACGCCGGCGGGCATTCAGGAGACCTTGCGCAATCTGCGCGAGATCGCGCCGACCGTGTATTTCAACGTGCCGAAGGGCTTCGAGATGCTGGCGCATCACTTGAACGCGGACTCGCAGCTTCGTCGCAACTTCTACAGCCGACTGCGTGCGTACTTCTTCGGAGGCGCGGCGTTGGCGCAGCACACGTGGAGTGCGCTCGATGAGGCGGCGGTGCAGGAAGTCGGAGTGCGCATTCCCATGCTCGCCGGGTTGGGCGCAACGGAGACGGGGCCGTCGGTCACCTTCACGACGCCCGCGGCCGGGCGCGCCGGTCTGATCGGGCTGCCGGCGAAAGGCAATCTCGTGAAACTCGCACCGGTCGCGGAGAAGCTCGAGCTGCGTGTGCGCGGTCCGAATGTGACGCCGGGCTATTGGCGCCAGCCCGAGCTGACGGCCGCGGCCTTCGATGAGGAGCGGTTCTATCGACTTGGCGATGCGGTTCGACTGCTCGACGACGCCGATCCCGCGCGCGGACTGGCGTTCGACGGTCGCATCGGCGAAGACTTCAAGCTGTCCAATGGCACCTGGGTCAGTGTCGGTCCCTTGCGAGCGGAGCTGATTGCGACGCTCTCGCCGATGGCGCAGGACGTGGTGGTCGCGGGAATCAATGAAGAGTATCTCGCCATCCTGATCATTCCCGACCTGCGCGGTTGCGCTCGAATGCTGGGTTCGAGCGCAGCCCTGAGCCACGAGGCGGTGGTCACCAATCGCGAGCTGTTGACGGCGATTCAGCAGCGCCTGAGCGCGCATGCCCGGCGCAATCCGGCCAGTACCCGCTGCGTGCGCAGAGCGCTGATGTTGCCGACGCCGCCGTCGCTCGATCAAGGCGAAATCACCGATAAGGGATCGATCAATCAACGCGCCGTGCTGAGCCATCGCGGGCCGTGGGTCGAGGCGTTGTATCGAACCGAGCCGCCGCCGCAGGTGGTACGGATCGAAATCGCGGCGTGACGGACGAGGCCGACGAGGTCGTGCAGTACTGAGATCGGGTTCAAAACATCGACATGGCGCGGGCCATGATCAAACAGGGGGCAGCGATGAATGTGAGAGGAAGAATCACGAACACACGCGTGCGAGCGGCTGTATGGCAGGTGCCGCTCATCACTTTGACCATGGGGATGGCGACGCCGGGGGCCGCGGCGAATCCCGACGAGGGCCGCCAGGCGGGGGCATTGGAAGAGGTCGTGGTGACCGCTCGCAAGCGCGAGGAATCCCTGCAGGATACGCCGATCGCGATCTCCGCCTTCTCGGCCGCCGCGCTGGAACGTCAGCAGATCACCAGCACCGAGGATCTGGATCAAGTCGCGCCCAATCTGCAATTCGCCAGCTATGGTCCACTGACCGGTAACAACTCCGCCGCTCAGGTCTACATCCGCGGCATCGGGCAGAGCGATGGCTCGTCCGGTGTCGATCCGGGTGTGGGCCTGTATATCGACGATGTTTATATGGGCCGCTCGGTGGGCGGCGTGCTCGACTTTCGCGATGTCTCCAGCGTGCAGATCCTGCGCGGCCCGCAGGGAACCTTGTTTGGACGCAATACCATCGGCGGCGCGGTGCTGCTGACGACGACTTTGCCGGGCAAGGAGTTTGGAGGCACGGCGCGGGTCGGTATCGGCGATGATCGGCTGCACGAAGGCTTCGCGGCCATCGATCTGCCGATAACCGATGAGCTGGGCGCGCGGCTCTCGGTGGGCGCGCGTCAACGTGACGGCTATGTCACGCGCGTCTACGACGGTCTCGATCTGGGCGACGAAAACACATACACCGTGCAGTCGTCGTTACGATGGCTGCCGAGCGACAGTCTCACGCTCACGCTGCGCGGCGACTACAGCAAGGAAGATGAAAACGGTTCGCCGTTCGTGTTCGCCGCGATCAACGAGTCGCAGGTGTTTCCAGCCGCGATCAGTCGCGGCGCAGGCTGCCCGGGCGCGACTTTCCCGCCGCCCTCCGTGCCGCAGAATGTCGTGGATCAGCGTTGCGCCAATGATGCTACGTGGAATCTCGGCAAGTATCGCAATGGCGGCAATGCGCCCGCGAAGAGCACGCTCGAAAACTGGGGCGTGTCCGGCACGCTGCAATGGAAACTGAACGATACGTTTGCGCTGAAGTCGATCAGCGCGTATCGCGAGCTGGATTGGAGCGGCAGTCGTGACGCGGACAACACCGGGCTGCTGGTGCTGCATACGGACTACACCAGCGCGGGCGATCAGTTCAGCCAGGAGCTGCAGGCGCTGGTCGAGACCGAGCGGCTGCGCGGCGTGGTCGGTGCTTTCTATTTCCAGGAGAGCATCGACGACTTCCTGCGGGTGCCGTTCGCGGCGCCGCCGCCGCTGGTGGCCAGCGGGGCGATCCCGGGCTCGCTGGATTATCAGCGAGCCTTCATCGACAACGACAATTTCGCCTTGTTCACGCAATGGACCTTCGACGTGACCGAGGCGCTGAGCCTGACGGCGGGAGCGCGCTACACCGAGGAAACCAAGGGCATTCGCATCCTCTCGTTCACAGTCACCCCCTTGACGGCCCCCGTGGTCGTTCCGACGACGCTCAATACGCCGCTGGTTGCCGGTCCGGGTCTCAATATCATTCCGCGACAGTTCCAGAACAAGTACCAGTCCACCACCGGCTCGGCCAGCATTCAGTATCGCTGGAATCCCTCGGTGATGACGTACCTGAGCTGGTCGCAAGGCTTCAAGAGCGGCGGCTTCAATCAACGTTACAACCTGGCACCGCCGGGCAATCTGCCGGTGGCGTTCGACGAGGAGACCGCCGAGACGTTCGAGCTGGGTTTCAAGACGGAGCTGGGCGCCGATCTGCGCCTGAATGGCGCGATCTTCAGTACCGACTACGACAACATGCAATTGACCTACCGGCTGGGCATCGTGCCGTTGCTGTTCAATGCCGGCAAGTCCTCGATCGAAGGCGCGGAGCTGGAGCTGACCTACGCGCCGGGTGCGTTGCTGGTGGAGGCGAGCGCAGGTTACCTCGACAACAAATTCGATGAGATCGCGGTGGTGCCGGGCACGACTCAAACGGTCGGGCCGAACAACACGCTGCCGTTCGCACCGGAATGGCAGGCCAGCCTCGGCGTGGGTTACGACTTCGACGTGGGCAGCGCCACGCTGACGCCGCGGATCAACCTGAGCTACACCTCGGAACAGTACTTCGACGCGGCCAATTCGGCCGAGGTCGCGCAACTCGACGATGTGACCTTGCTCAATGCGTCGCTCACACTGGAGTGGGGTGCGTGGCGGCTGCGGGCAGGGGTGAACAATCTCACCGATGAGCAATATCGAGTCGCAGGCAACTCCTCGTTCAGTACGTCGGCGGGCTATGCGGAAGTGATCTACTCGCGGCCGAGGAATTATTTCTTGTCTGTCAGCCTGGATTTCTGAGGGGCGACGAAGTCGCCGCGATCGGATCGCGGCGACTGCGCGTGGTTACGTAGATGTACGGTGGGAGTCACTACTGATTCTGTCATGTCAAAGTGAGAGGCTACTCCGCCAGCAAATTCAGCGGTGGAGGAAAGCCGATCATGCCTCACGAACAGCATCGGATTCGTATCTCATCGAAGACGGGCCAGAGCTGGGCCCTGATTCTGGCCGGAGGTGAGGGCAGTCGTCTGCAGTCGCTTACGACCACCGCCTCGGGCGTCGCGATTCCCAAGCAATTCTGTTCGTTTGGCGGCGAAGCGTCTCTGCTCCACGATGCGCTGCGTCGGGCGCAGACCGTCACGACTCCGGCGCGCACGTGTGTCGTGGTGTCCGAGCATCACCGCTTGTGGTGGCAGGCGATGGATCTGCGGATTCCTTCGGCGAACGTCATTCGCCAGCCGTCCAATCGCGGCACGGCCATCGGCATTCTGCTGCCGCTGTTACAAATTCTTCATCGTGATCCGAACGCGACGCTGCTGGTGCTGCCGTCGGATCACTTCGTGTGCGACGAGGCCGTGCTCGCGGAGAGTCTGCAGGCGGCGGTGCGCGAGATTCGACGACAGCCGGATCGGATCGTGATGCTCGGCATCTCGCCGGACGAGGCCGATCCGGAGCTGGGTTACATCGTCTCCCGCACCAGTCGTGCATCGGGACTGCGATCGGTCAGCGAGTTCGTGGAGAAGCCCAGCCCGGCGGTGGCGCGCATGCTGATCGCTCGCGGCGGCGTCTGGAATTCTTTCATTTTCGCGGCTCGGGGCAGGACGTTGCTGCGTGCGTTCGAGCAACGCTGTCGTCAGCTTGCCTTGGACCTGTGGGAGATCGTGTCCTCGCCCAATCCTCTGGCGCAGGCCGACGCTCTTGCCGATTTATATGATCGCGCGCCGGCGCTCGATTTCTCTCGCGACATCCTGCAGTGCTCGCCGGAGCTGTTGCGCGTGCTGACGGTGCCGCCGTGTGGATGGAGCGATCTGGGCACGCCGCGTCGGGTGAGCGAGGCCCTGCATCGCTTCCCGCCCCGACAGGTACGAACGCGCAAGGCGCGCGATGCGGCGTTCCTGGATCTCACTCAACATCGGCCGGTGACGATCAAGGGCGAGCTGCGGACGGGCTGACTCGCAGCCAGCGCCCCGTCACGAGCACCAGCGCGACGGTCGCCAGGGCCACTGCCAGGATCATCTCCCACTGCGGCGGTGTGAATCGAAACACCGCCGCGATGCCCGGTATGTAAATGACGCACGCGAGCGCGACGCTCGCGAGCGCCGCCATGATCCAGAAAATATTGTTGTGGCGTCTGGCGATCGCACGCACGCTGGCGCTGCGCGAGCGGCTGACGAAGATCAGTGCCACATTGGCGAGCACCAGACTCACGAACACCAGGGCCCGCGCGCTCGATTCATCGAGCCATTGCAACGCCGCGCCATAGACGCAGACGTTCCAGACCATCACGCACGTGCCGAGGCCGATGCTTCGCTTGAGCATCTCGGAGGAGAACAGCGGCTCCTCGCGCGGGCGGGGCGGGCGTTTCATGACATCGTCCGATTCCGGGTCGGCCTCGAAGACGAAGGCACACGCCGGATCGATCACGAACTCCAGAAACAATACGTGCACGGGGAACAGCAGCAGCGGCCAGCCGAGCAGCACCGGCACCAGGCCCATCCCCGCAATCGGAATGTGCACCGAGACGATGTAGCTCATCGCGTGGCGGATGTTCGTGTAGATGCGACGCCCCAGTCGCACGGCGGCGACCAGCGATCTGAAATCGTCGTCGACCAGCACCAGCGACGCGGCTTCGCGGGCCACATCGGTGCCGCGACCGCCCATCGCGACGCCGACGTGAGCGGCCTTCAGCGCGGGCGCATCGTTCACGCCGTCACCGGTCATCACGACTTCGTTGCCGTCGGCTTTGAACGCTTGCACGAGGCGCAACTTGTGCTCGGGCCGGGAGCGCGCGTAGATGTTCACCTCGCGCGCCCGCCGTCGCAATGTTTCATCGTCCAGTGTTTCGATGTCAGCGCCAGTGAGCACGCCGGCGCCGACGTCGAATCCCGCCTGCGTGGCGATGGCGAGTGCCGTGCCGGGATGATCGCCGGTGATCATGACGACTCGGATGCCGGCCTGCTTGCACTCGGCGAGCGTGGCCGGCACATCGTCCCGCAAGGGATCGGCCAGGCACACGAACCCCAGGAATCGCAGCTCGAAGTCTCGCGGGGTCTCGGGCAACGCGCTGCTCGAAGTCGTTCCTCGAGCAACGCCGAGGATGCGCAGTCCGCGTTGAGCGTTGGCGTTGACGCGCTTCATGAGCTCCGCGCGCTCGGCGGATTCGACGTGACACAGCGCCAGCACCGTTTCCGGCGCGCCCTTCACGGCGACGTACGCCTGATTTTCGTCGGGTGCCTGCCAGACGTGCGTGACGGCGAGCAGCTCGGGCGTGAGATCGTATTCGCGGATCAGGTTCATTCCGCGTAGCTGCTCCGCCGCCGCTGATGCAAAGGACTGCGCGGCTGCATGGATGGCTTTTTCCATCGGATCGAACGGAGCTCGTTCGCTCGCTGCGAGGGCGATGCCGAGCACCTCCCGAGCATCCTCCGTGATCGATACACCGGCCTGCGTTTCGATGCGGTCGGTGCGGGTTTCGATCGCAATCACCTGCATCCGGTTTTCGGTGAGCGTGCCGGTCTTATCGACGGCGAGGAGGGTCGCGGCGCCAATGGATTCGAGCGCCGGCATGCGACGGGTGAGCACGCCGACGCGCGAGATGCGCCAGGCACCCATCGCGAGGAACACGGTGAGCACCAGCGGAAACTCCTCGGGCAGCACGCTCATCGCGACCGTGATGCCCGCGAGCACGCCGGCCAGCCAGTCGTGTCGGGACAGGCTGTAGATCACAGCGATGGCGGCACAGAGGATCAGCGCGGCGGTGGCGACCCATCGCACGAGTCGATGCACTTCCCCGAAGAGTGCGGTCGTCTCGGGCTCCAATGTTTTCAGAACGCCGCCGATCTTTCCTATTTCAGTGCGTGCGCCGGTCGCGGTGACCCGGGCGGTGCCGTAGCCTTGAACGACGAGGCTGCCGGAGTAGACGCGGCCGTGCTCATCGGCGGCGGAGGGCAGCTTCTCGACGGGCAGCGACTCGCCCGTGAGAATCGACTCATCCACGCTGAGCGCAGTGGCGTCGAGCATCACGCCGTCCGCCGGAACGCGATCGCCTTCGCGTAACAGAACCAGATCGCCGGCGACGACATCGCGACCGGCGATGCGCTTCTCCTCGCCATCGCGAATGACCAGTGCGCGCGGACTCGACAGGTCGCGTAGTTTTGACAATGCCTGCTCGGTGCGACGCTCCTGCAAGACCGTGATGCCGACCACGACGACGATCGAGGCCGCGAGTATCGTCGCCTCGCGCACATCGCCGAGCACGACGTAGATCGCGGCCGCCGCGATCAGCAGCAGAAACATCGGTTCGGTGAGCACTTCACGGGCGATGCCGGCCAGGCTGCGCGGACCTTGACCGGGCAACTCATTCGGACCGTCCGCACTCAACCGTCGCGCCGCCTCGGCCTGGCTCAACGACTCGAGCTTGAGCGGGCTGGCGTCAGGGGTGTTCATTCATGGGCATCTCGGGCCAGGAAGCGAGCACAAACTACTGTACTGCCGGGCCGGGTCACTCGGTGGGATCACGTACCGGGTAGGGCGTTTCGCGCATGGTGGACAGGAGCGCTCAGGTTCGACACTCTATCGGTCCTCCGACCGCAGCGATTCAAGGGGTGCAGCTTCAGTGGCCATCGACTCCCACATGCCCGTTTTACGACTTGTGGTCGCCACGGCGCTGCTGTCCGCGATGGCTGCCGGCACCGTGCTCGCATCGCCGTTGAGCGTCGATGAGAAGATTCGCAACGCCTTGCAGCTGGATCAGGATGCCGCGCGCGGCGAAAAGCTATACGCAACTCACTGCGCGCAATGTCACGGGCAGCGGGCGCTCGGCAGCGCGAGCCGGGTGATTCCCTCGCTTGCCGGTCAACGGCGCGCTTATCTGGTGAAGCAGCTCGCGGACTTCAGCGAAGAGGAGCGTGCGAGTCGCGAGATGCACGCCGTCATCAGCAAACCCGAGATCGCCAATGAGCAGGCGTGGGCCGATCTGTCCGGCTATCTGAACTCCTTGCCACGTGCCAGCTTCCCGCAGACCGGCGACGGCCGTGGCCTGGAACTGGGCGAAGCGATCTTTCAGGATCAATGCGCCTCCTGTCATCAGCAGGACGGCCGTGGCGATGACGACGGCTTCATTCCTTCGGTGCGTGATCAGCACTACTCATATCTGGTGCGCCAGATGCGTTCGATCGCGTCCTGGCATCGGCTGAATGTCGATGCGGATCTGGTGCGGTACTTCGACAGCCTGGATACCGAAGAGGCGACGGCCGTGGCCGATTATCTGTCCAGAATGCGTGGCCCCATTCAGGATCACGAGCGCATGAACAACGACGGCACGACCAACAATTAAAGTGACGCCTCGCGCGGGCCCCGCGGCCTCGGGTGACAAGAGCTGTCGCCTTCGGGCGTGGATGCCGCTATCATGACGCCACGGTCTGCAGTTCACCGAGGCGTCGCCGCCCCATTCCAGGGGAGCTAAACCTGCTCAATTTCCCATAGACACGCACTTGTCCCGTGCCGTTGTCGAAAGCCGGCGACCATCGACGTTTCGTTACAGAACGGCGCGCAGAGGATGAGTCATGTCCAGAGTCGCCCTGTCGTTACACATTCCCGATCTGTCGGGGTTCGCCAAATCCGTGCGTGAGCAGCTCGGCAAATTTCCCGAGCCGCCGGGTCACGTCGAGATGCTGAACCTGCTGTGCCGGTCGGCGGGCTTCAGAAACTATCAGCATTGCAAGGGCGTGAGCGAGGCCCAGCAACGTCTGCAACTGCCGGCCCCACCGGTGGCCGTGCCCGTCGATTACGCGCTCGTCGAGCGAGCGGTGCGCCTGTTCGATGAGCAAGGTCGACTGTTGCGCTGGCCGACGGCGGCCGCGCTTCAGGATCTTTGTTTATGGGTGCTGTGGTCTCGACTCGAAAGTCGCGAGACTTTTACCGAGAAACAAATCAGCGAGCGGATCAAGCGCTGGCACGTGTTCGGCGATCACGCGCTGCTGCGACGGGCGCTGATCGGCTGGCGGCTGGTTCAGCGCACGCTCGATGGCAGCGAATATCGTCGCATCGAGCAGAAGCCGCCGGCGGAGCTGCGGGCGTTGGTCAGTCGCCTGCGGCTCAGCGCCTGAGGCAGAGGAGATGCGCCATCATCGACTATGGCGCAGCACCTGGCCGGCGAGCGCGCCGGTCGCCTGGCCGTTGTCGATGCTCAGCTGGCCGTTGATCAGTAAATAGTCGACCCCGCTGGAGAAGCGCAACGGCTGCTCGAACGTTGCTTCGTCTTTGATGCGCGCAGGATCGAACAGCACCAGATCGGCCGCCATGCCGGGGGCGATCCGGCCGCGGTCGGTCAGGCCGAGGCGGTTGGCCACCATGGAGGTCATGCGGCGGATGGCGTCCTCCAGGGTGAGGACTTTTTCGTCACGAACATATTTCGCCAGCACGCGAGGAAACGCGCCGAGTGCGCGCGGATGGGTGCTCTTGGCGGTGGCGATGTTGACCGGCGGGGTGTCGGTCTCGATCATCACCCACGGTGCATGCAGGGCCGCGCGCTTTTGTTCCTCATCCATGCTCTCCGGGGCCACGGTCACTTGCGCCATCGACAGATCGAAGAAGGTCTCCCAGACGTCGCGGCCTTCCTTCTTGGCAATGTCCGCCACTGACAGGCCCGCGGCCTCGCGCGGGTACTTGCCTGCATCGGTGACCAGCACCTTGCTCCAGTCGGCACCCACGTGCTGATACCAGTTCTCCCACGTCGTGTTCGGATTCTCCAGCTCCGTGCGCAGCTCGCGCCGCTTGGCTGCCTTGGCAACCTGTTTCTTCGCCGCCTCGAAGCCATTGGCATAGAGCGTCGGCGGCAGGAACGACTCGAGACCGATGCCGTTGCGGATGTAAGGATAGATATCGGACGTCACATCCAGTCCGCGAGCGCGTGCCGCATCGATGCGGTCGATGGCCTGGGTCATCAGCGGCCACTGTCGCTTGCCGGCGGCCTTCAAGTGATAGATGTGCACCGGCAGTCCGGCCAGCTCTCCAATTTGAATGCTCTCATCGATGGCCTGCAGCAGGCCGACGCTTTCGTTGCGCATGTGAGTCGAGTAGAACCCGCCGCGGCTCGCCGCCACCTTGGCGAGCTCGGCAATCTCCTGCGTCGTCGCATATGCGCCGGGCGGATAGATGAGCGCGGTGGACAGGCCAAACGCGCCGTCGTCCATGGCCTCCGCGACGAGCTTCTTCATCTGTTCCATTTCGGCCGGCGTCGGCGCTCGATCCGCCTCGCCCATGACCACCGAGCGAATCTGGCCCGCGCCGACGTTGTGTGCCACGTTGATGGGCACGCCGTGCGACTCCAGGATCTGGAAGTATTCCTTGTAGCTGCGCCAGCGCACCGGCTTGCCATCGAGCATCTCGGGCTTGCTCTGGGTACGCTCGTTCTGTGGCGCATGGGAGGAGCCTTCGCCGCTCACGTGTGTCGTCACGCCTTGATACAGACGAGAGCGCGCGGTGTCGGGATCGGTCAGGTAGACAAATGTTTCCTGTCCCATCAGGTCGATGAAGCCCGGCGCCAGCACCCGGTCGGCGGCGTCGATCGTGCGCTTGCTCGGCGCTTGCAGCGGTCCGGGCACGACGGCAACGATGCGCCCGTCACGGATGCCTACGCTACCGCGATACCAGGGATTGCCGCCGCCATCGACGATGCGCGCGTTGACGATGAGTACGTCGAGCGGCTGCTCCGCGCTCATCGCGGAGGTGGCTGCGAAGAAAAGCAGGGCGAGCAGGCAAAAGAGCGAAGGACGTGGATTCATTGCGCACGCGGGACGTTGGAAAACCGCCGCGATGATGCACGGCGGTGAGTCGGCTCGTCCAGTCGTCGAGATCGCGCGCTCGTGACTCGTTCGTTCGGGACAGGAATTATCTAGAAACGGACAACCCGGCGCGAGGCTCGGTGTGTGAGAGATACATGAGATGCGCCGTGCCGAGCACGGGCAACAGGCCGATCAGAACGACGAAGCTGAAGTTCGCGGCGTAGGCGCCGGGCGCGGCGATCAGCCGCAGCAGGATGGAGGCCAGGATGAAGAGCGTGACGCCGGCAATCATCGCGATGCCGAGCGGGCGACTGCGCAGGCCGGCACCCGTGATCACCGCTCGTGAGGTTAGAAACAATCCGATCGGTCCCGACAGGCCGATGACGGCGCCGCCGATCATCATGCCCAGGATGGCGCGGCCGAGTGGCGTGGCCAGGAAGTAGTCCTGGAGGGTGCTTTGGTTCAGGCCGAGCACGCCGGATGCCCCGAACACCGCATCCCACCAGCCCAGCGTGATTGGCAGGAAACAAAGGAGCAATTCCAGGAACAGCACTCCGCGCGAGACCCGAAGATTCCCGCTGCGCATGGTTTCAATCCTCCATTTCATGCCCGCAATCACACAGCCCAGTGCCCACGAGAGTCGGTCGTCGTGGGGCACGTGATTCAATTCGACGTACATCGCACGCGACCACTCACTGCCGTCCTTGCCCATCAGCGCAGACGTGAGGCGCAGGCACAGTGAGATGAGATCGTTCATGCGTGACGCAGGGGACGACCGGCCGGTGCATTCGTCGCCGCGCACAGCTCGATCTGTTCCCGGGCGTGCGCGAGACCCTTCGCGGTCAGGCGATAGACGTGGCGGGGCAGGCGGCCGCCATCGTCGGGCGGTACCCACTTGTGTTCGAGCAAACCTCGCTCGGACAGGCGCATCAAGATGGGATAGAGCGTGCCGGACATGAGCTCCGTCGCCTTGGAAAGCTCATATCCATGGCGCCACTGCTTCGGCTCCTCGATGAGGCTGCGGAACAGATTGAGCGTCTGACCGGAGGGGCGTCGGGTGCGTGCCATGGCGATAAGTCTACATATGTGGAGTTAGAGGTCAAGGAGTCGTTTATGATCTCGTGACGAGAGGTGTGAGCTGCGTCTCATGGAAAAGATCAGAAACATCGGCGTGGGCTGTGCCTGGTTCTGCCGGCTGCTTTTTGCAGTGGCATGGGATGCATGCGCGTCGGAGGAAAGCACTCCCGTGGGCGTGCCGGAAGAAGTGCTGGTGCTCGGCGAGCAGCCGGGACCAGGGCTCTGGAAAGTGACGAAGGGCTCGCACACATTGTGGATTCTCGGAACATATGTTCCGACGCCCCGAGGAATGGTGTGGCGATCGAAGCAGGTGGAAGAAGTGATCGCGGCGTCGAACGAAGTGCTGGGACCGTACTCGGCTTCGTTGCGAGTGAAGCAGGTGCAGCCCTATCAGTCTCAAGGCAGCAGACTCAAAGATGTCTTGCCTCGCAAGGTGTATGCGCGGTGGCGAACGTTGCGGGACGAGTACATCGGCGAGGATCCCGAGACGGAGAAACTATTGCCGACGGCGGCGGCCCTGCTGCTTCGGTCGCGAGCATATGAGCGCATCGGGCTCAGCTACGGCGATGACGTGTGGCGCAGGATCTATCAGGTCGCGGGCGCGCATGCGGTGCCCATTCGCGGGCTGCAATATGAGATGGGGCCGGTGACACCGGACAAGAACAGCTCGCGGCTGTCTCGCCAGAACGCCGTCAACTATCTGGTCGAGACGATGGATCGTTTGGAAATCGACATGACACAGGCGCGCGCTCGCGCGAATGCCTGGGCCCGGGGCGACATGGAGGTGTTGCGGACGTTGGTGGAAGCGGATGCTTCGTACGCTCAATCGTTGGCGTACAGCTGGCCCTTTCTCAGTCAGCAGCAAGTGGGGCAGCTGCAGCTGGAGGCGGAGAACAAGCTGCTCAGCGCGCTCGAACGGGCGCTGAATCGCAATGAGACGACGCTGGTGGTGTTACCCATCCACGTGGTCTCACGGGGCAAGGGTGTCGTGGCCAGCCTGCGTGCCGCGGGCCATGGTGTGGAGGAGCCGCGCTGATCCGACACCTCTCTTCAGGGCTCATGACTCAGAATGCGACGGTCTACCTGGAAGAGGCCATTCGCCCCGGCGCTCTTCGGGGCTCACACAGGGGATGGAAGAACGATCGTGAGAATGACAGATCGCGGCAAGGGGCCGCCCCCGTATACGCTCAACGCAGCCTACGTCAAGGCTGCCGCCAAGATCGAAGCGGCGCGCGCCGGCGGCGCCACCGAGCTGGTGCTCGAGCCCGCTGCCGACGGCTCGCGTTTGCTCGCGCTGCCGGAGTCGCTTTATCAACTGAAAACCTTGAAACGGCTGAGCCTCGCGAGCGCTCATCTGCCGACGCTGCCGGAGTCGTTGCGGCTGTTGTCGCAGTTGGAGTATCTGAATCTGACCAGTTGTGGGATCGAGCGCATGGGCGATGCTCTGCGCGGGATGGCGTCGCTCAGAGCGCTGTTGATCTCGAACAATCGTCTGCAGAGTCTGCCGGGCTACTGCAGTGAGTGGCGCTCGCTTCGGGAGCTATTTGCTCACAACAATGCGCTGACGGAATTGCCGGCGGAGCTGACACGGTGTCGCGCTCTGGAAGTCTTGATTCTTCATCGCAACAAGCTGCGGTCGTTGCCCGATGCCATTGGCGCTCTCAGGAACCTGCGGGAGTTGCGACTCTCCGAGAACGAGCTGATGAACCTGCCGGACTCGATCGGCAATACGGGCCTGCAGAGCCTCTGGGTCGATCGCAACCACCTCGTCACGCTGCCGCCGTCGTTGGCTGAGTGCAATCTCTCCTATCTGGAGAGCGGGAAGAATCCGCTGTCCTACGAGTTGCGAGCCGCGATCGAACTGGGTTTCCCGTCGCTCAAGACGTACCTGAAGGCGCAGAAGCTGGAACACGCGCCGCTGTTCGAGGCGAAGCTCATCCTGGTCGGCGAAGGCGAGGTGGGCAAGACGTGTCTGCTGGATGCGCTGTGCGAGCGGCCGTGGAAGGAACACTCCTCGACGCACGGCATCCAGGTTCAGCCGATGAAAATCAGCGCACCGGGGGCGCCGGGGCTGTCGCTGAACTGCTGGGATTTCGGCGGGCAGCGCGTCTATCGGCCCACGCATCAATTGTTCTTCTCCGCGCCTGCGATTTACCTGGTGGTCTGGAAACCGCGCGAGGGGGCACAGCAGAATCTGGTGAAGGAGTGGATTCGCCTGATCTTGCATCGTGCGCCCGCCGCGAAAATCTTCGTGGTGGGCACGCACGGTGGCCCGGATGAACGGCAGCCCGATATCGACCGACAGGAGTTGTGGGATCTGTTCGGGCGCGACACCGTGCTCGATTTCTTTCATGTCGAGAACAAGCCCGACTCCCAGCGGCATCGTCGCGGTGTCCCGGAGCTCAGAGAGGCCATTGGCCGTGCGGCGCTCGAGTTACCGGATGTCCGACGGGTCGCACCGCTCAAATGGCGCGGAGCCCGTCAGCGACTGTTGCATCGGGGCGCGCCTTACCTGAGTGTCGAGACAGTCCGGAAGATTTGTCGTGGCTTCGCGATGAGCGACGAGGAGATCGCGCTGTTCCTCGCAATCTCACATCGGCTCGGCCACTTGATTCACTACGAACACGATCTGGCGCTGCGCGATCTCGTCATTCTCAAGCCGGATTGGCTCGCCACCGCGATCAGTTTCGTGCTCGACGACAAGGTCACGCGGGACAGCCGGGGCCTGGTGAGCTTCACGCGCCTGAGTCAACTCTGGAACGATCCGCGGCGGCCCGAGGCAGTCCGATATGCGCCCGATCTGCATCCATTGTTTCTGCGGCTCATGGAACGATTCGACATCTCTTACAAGGTCGTGCTCGCGGGTGAGCCGATCGATAGTCTGAGTTTCAGCCAGCAGGTGAAATTGCAGGCGGCCAGTCACGTGTCGCACGCGGTCATCGACGCGCGCCCGCTTGCTTACACGAGCCTCATCGCTCAGCTCGTTCCCGATGTCAGGCCGATGGTCGATCTGCAGCAGGTCTGGCCCGACGCCTCGCTCCAGAGCGGGGATCAGCAGCAGCAGCAGATCTGCAGAATCGTCGACGGCAAAGGGACTCCGGCACTGGCCGAGGGGCTGTTTTATCAATTGATCGTGCGTCTGCATAAGTACTCGCTGGGGCGTGTGAACTTCGCTCACAGCGTGCACTGGCAGCGCGGACTGGTGGTCGATGACAGCTACAACGGCCGGGCGTTGCTCGAGTACGTCGATTCGAACGTTCGCATCACGGTGCGCGCGGCTTACCCCGAGCGCTTGCTTGCGATGCTCACCAGTGAGGTGAAATATCTGGTGGAGAGCTACTGGACCGGACTGGAGTGCGAAGTCATGGTCCCATGCGTTCATCCGTGCGGTCGGGGCGCGGCGGGCACCGGTCTGTTTCGCGTGGATCCACTGCTGGCGAGCAAGCGCGGAGGGCGCTCCGAGTTTCCCTGTCCGACGTGCGGCATGTGGCAGCAGATCGACCATTTGCTTCGGAATGCGCTTCCGGCCGCGCCGGTGCCGGCTGATTTACAAGGCGCGCGCATCGTTCAGGAGCTGCGTGACATCCGGCAACTGCTCACCGCGCATCACGGTGCGCTCATCGCTCGAGTGTCGGAGCTGACGGCGGGGCAGCGCGAGCTGCTCAGTCGCGCCGACAGTTGCTATGCCGCCATCGTTCGCTCTTTGACCGATGAGGCCGTCAACGGACCGCGTCTGATCAGCGTGGCGCCCGTCGAGCGAAGCAAGTTTCATCCGCGGCAGTGGCTCTCCGCGAAATTCAGAATCACCCTATGGTGCGAACATTCGCGCCTGCCGACCCATTTCCTGGGCGGCGACGAGCGCGTCGGGGTGTATGAGATCGAGCTGGACCGAGCCTGGTTCAAAACGGTCGCGCCTTATTTGAAGGTGATGAATACCGCGCTGAGGCTTGTTCTGCCCGTGGCGGTTTCCGGCGCGCCGCTGCTCATCGAGGAGGCGCGGTACAAGGAGCTCGAGCATCAGCTCGATTTCTCCAAGGAGGTGATCGACGCGACGCTCGGTGCCGGAGAGCTCCTAGATGAGACGGCCGCCGAGAGCGAGCGTTGGTTGCAAGGTCCCGGCGCCGTCGTCGTGGCGGATGGCGCCGGCTTGAGAGAGTTCCATGCCCTGCTGAGGCGAGTGGACCCGGCGGCGAACTACGGCGGCCTGGTTCGGGTGCTCTCGAAGCGGCAGGAGTTTCGCTGGGTGCACCCTCAATTCAAAAAGGAGTATTGAGAGGCGTGCGCCGGCACGAGGGGGGGATCTGGCGGAGAGACAGGGATTCGAACCCTGGAACACCTGTGAGGATGTTACTGGAATTCCAGTCTCATCTTCACAGCAGCGACTAACAGCTAACATGAGCCAGCGTAAGGTGTTACAGCCAAACTCGAAGGCTCTTCGTTACCCCAGATCACGCTCGCTTTTCCTCTGTTGGGTACAGAATGGGTACCGGCTTCACCGCCAAGCTCGACGGCGCGCGTACCGAAAGTTCGAGGCCTCGTCGCTCCGTTCCAGCATCTTAAGCGGCTTGATTGTATACGAGCGGGCTGGCTCAGGCCCGGGTAAGCGCACTGCGAAACTCCTATGGATTTTCAGCCGGCGAGGACGGCGTCTGGAAAAAGGCAGCGATTGCGACCGAAGAAAATTGGCCATTGCTTTTTAGCATACCCACAGCGCACATGAACACGCGCGTCTCTGCGCCACGATGGTCTCGTCGCCGTCGGCCTGACGAGAAAATGAGAGAAACTCGCGAGCTACATATTGAGGACTGCGGCCAATGAATCCGCCTGCTGGGCGAACTTTGCTGGATTCTTCTCCCGCAGGCGTTCCAAGTTCGAGATCTTCCAGCGAAGCGCGGGCAGGGTTGCAGCGTGCGGAATATTCAGCAGCGCCCATTCAGGTGTCAGGTTCACAAACGATAGGAGGAACTGGCGCTCGGTCGCATCGAGGTCCCGTTGGAGATCAGCGACGAGACGTTCGCGTGCCCCCTCGAGTTGATCCAGGGGAACGACGTCAGCCGTCATGCCCTTAAAGGCGCCTTCATAGTCCAGCGTGAGGTCTCGACGCTTTGGGGCGAGCACTTCGTGAAGCGGGCGATCGTGGCTGGCGAGATAGAGGACGAACGCACGGCGGATCGCTGGTGTAATGCCTTCGTGCTCAAATAGCTGCATTACATCAAACAGGTCGCGTGGATGCTGTCGGTCGAGCGCTGCGACCAGCTTGCCCGCATAGACGTCCTCGCTCGAGGCGATGGGGACTTCGGTTTCCGCCTGGAGAGCGTCCTGTGCTCGCTGCGTGAGTGATCGTGAGACCACGCGGCCGACCAGGCCGCGAGTGACGAAATTGACTTCAACTTTGATCTCGATGTTCTGTCGACGGACGAACATTTTGGTGTCCGGAGCGCTTGCAACCGCAACGGTTCTGACGTTGAAGCCCAATCGCTGCAGCTGTTTTCGGCTTCCATGGAGTGTATCGCTGATGCGCTTGAGTGCGTCCTCGCGCGAGAGGGTGTGATCGATGAATGCGAGATCGAGGTCGACCGACAGCCGTGGCATGTCTCGGAGGAACAAGTTGATTGCAGTGCCGCCTTTGAGGGCAAAGTCATCTGTGTTCAGCACGAGAGGTGCGACTTGCGTGAGCAAGCGAGCGGTGTCGAGATACACCTGATTCACGGCTTCAATACCAGTGTGCCTTCGGAGGATCGCGACACCCACGGTTTGTCACTGCCCGTGGGAAGTTGCTTGGGATCGAGTTTGCTAACCCAGGGTGAGGAGAGTTCCCGTCCAAGCGTGAGGCAGAGGCGGACCGTTTTAACGCTCGTGCAGTGTTTGAGCAGATTCGATAAGGCGCTAGCACGCAGTGTGTGAGTGCCTTCGGTGAGCTCACGAGCTTCCGACAGTGGCTGGCGGACGCCGACCTCGCTAAGCAGTTCGAGTAGGGCGCGCTCAGGCGACGACACCAGTGGGTTGCCGCCCGCTTGCAGCCCTTCGAAGCGAGCCACATGCAGCGGGGTCTCTGGCTTTTCTTTAAAAAGGCGTTTGCGGTGGTAGTCCGAGGGGAATTGGTCTGTGAACCACGCGGGAAGGCGACCCGCCACCCAGCCGTAAAGATGCAGCGTCGTCTGCTGCGAGACGTAGTGGCGTATGCCGTGCCACTCCAACGCCGATTTCCCACCGACATGCAATCCGGTCAGCTTGCGTTCTAGCAACAGCAGAGAGGGAGCGAGCGATAACGTATCGCCAGGGCGTAGAAACACACCGCGCTCGAGCCGGTTGAGCCACCCGGCTCGAACATAGTGAACGGCGAGGTCCGGCGAAACTCCGTACCCGGTCAGGTCGGCCGAGGTCACGGGAGCACCGGCGGGCAAACGCGCCAGGACGGTCTTTAGGATAGTGTGTCGTGTCGTAGTCATGCTACGAATACAAGTATTCCTCCAAAGTTTAAATTTTTCAAGATAATCGTAGTAGGGCTACGATTAAATATTTTTTTCAAAAATAACGCTCGGAGAGAGTCAGCTGGAGGGCGCCCTCGACGCGCAATTGGTGGCAGCTATGGTGGTAGGAGCGGGGACTTCAGGTGGCCTTGGGCTCAAGTCGCCATTAAAGTCAGTGACTTACTTGGTTCCCAACCGGAGCGGATGGCTTCAAGTTGCGTTTGCTGGGGAGCCTGCGGGCATGCGAGGGCGCCCTGATGCGCCCGCCGGTTACCTCGCCGCCATTGCTTGTTTGTTCGCACGATATCTTCTTCGGTCCAACCGGCTGCATTGTGCGCACATAGCGTAATCTGCTCCGACTACCGCAGGCCGGTGAAAAACTGGAACTCATCATAGTTGCCGATGAGCTCGCCCCCCGTTTGCCATGAATGGACGCGATGATGAGTGCGGTCTCTTGCGCGGTGAGGGCTCCTCGACGGTCGGCGATCTTTATCGTGACCCGAAAGTTCTCCAGATTCTCCGCCGGGTTCTTCCCGTCCAGATGATTTTCGAACGCGAAAGCACGGCGCAGCGGTGTGAGTCCGTTGTTATAGGCTTTCTTCGTTTTCCAGTCCTGGCTAGTCGCAATATCAAGCAACTCAGTCTAGGTCACCTCAAGAAACGCGCGTAGCCCCATCGACGGTCGATGGCTTGGTCGATCTCTGCCGGTTCGCCTTTGTCGGTTTGAGCAGTACCATCGGCTTGACCCGCTGTTTCCAATAAAAGGTCGTGAACTCGATCAAATATTTCCTGTCGTGCGGACCGACCCTTGCTCACGTCTTCTCGCATATAATGCGACATTGCCGGCTCGTTCCCGTGTGGCAGGGTCTATGGAACGTTGGGCGCAGTGTCGCAGGACCAGGCCCGCTGAGAAGTTGACATTCGCCGACTATGACTACGGTGTGAGGAGGTCGTCCGAAATCGATCATGACAGAAGCATCAACAATGGCCATCCAAATCCTTGCAATCGCAGTCGGCAGCCTTTGTCTGTACATCGCGTTCTTTCTCTATGAGGATGAAGAGAGCCGGCTGCATAACGCTCTCGAGAACTTATGGATTCGCGTCAACGATCGGTCCGATAATGCAAGCACATTCATACGGCGCCTAGTTACCGAAACTGCCAAGTTAAGCTCGCGAGCATTTGACGCGATCTTCGGTCCCACCCTGTTTTCGGTTCGAGCAGTTGGGGTGTCCTTTAGCTACGCGCTCGCTTCGATGTCCGTGTACTTGATTGCTGCCACGGGCCGACCGAATATTCCAGCAGTATGGGCCATGCCAGTCATTTTTGTTGCGCTCGGCAGTTTGCCGGCGCTCATGGGCGGCAGAAGGATCGAACGCTTGATATTCCTGCTGCCACTCTCTTTTGCAATATTCCTGATCATGTTTACTTGGACGATTGCATCAGAGTATGTCCGTCGCCCCGATCCATATGGCCCGGAATTCTTGCTCATCAACTACATTTTTGTCGGCTCATTGGCCTTGTCGGTCCCAATCGATTTCCTGTGGTCATTACTTGTCCGGTGGGTCTCGCGCAAGGTGAGTGCATCGCAGAAGCTGTTGCCAACGCTCATATCACTTCTTATCTATCTCGCCGCGCCAGGTATTCTGCTTACTGTCGGGCAATCCGGAATGATTGCTGGCGTTATGCACCGGAATCCATGGCTGGGGTCATTTCTGGTGCTCCTCATGGCAAGTCGAGCCTTTCTGGTGGTAACCGCGTCTGTGTTCACCATCGTCTTCGGTGTCGTTCTGCTCCACAAGTTCGTTTGGCCATTGATCGATCGCACCATCTATGCCGTCGCTCGCCATCGTGTATTACAGAATAGAAGGCTCATCGGAGTCATCGGGTTCGCGCTGATCGTGGGCGCGGTGGGAAGTGCTCCGTTCAACCCTGCGCAATTCCAGTGGATGCGTTAGAAGTGGTGCGGTTCTATGGGAACTGCGGAGGTCCTGAGCGCATCCATTGCTTGTCATCAGCTCGCACACACTGAATCTCGTCCGCAGACAAATTTCGCGTTGACCTGTGCTACTTGCAAGCGACTGATCAGTTGGCATGCGACGCGGCCATCATGACATTCATTCGCGAACAAGCTGCGAGGGAAGACGGTGTTACGAAGCTGTATGACCTTGTTCGAACGAACAAGAACATTGTCATTGTGCTTTTCAATTCCGAGTCGTTCCTACTCGGATTGAACGAGAAGGCTCACAGCAGCATGCGCTTTGATGCCATCAAGACCCATGGGCCCAAGGTATGGGAAAAGATGGAGCGCAGCGACGCGCTTCAGGATGTACCGGTCAAGTTCAAGGCGACGGCGGCGAAAGTGTGCATGTACTTCGCCGATAAGTTGCAAGCCAGCAAGATGAATTCCCGCGTTGGCGGCTTCGACTAATCGCAGAGTTCAGTGCCGGCGTTGCGATTGCGGTTGCCGGGTAGTGCGTCCTTTCTGCCCGGTCTTTTCTATACCCAACTTGACGGTCTCTATGACTGAAGTGCATCGTTGAATTATGAGTACGCTAAAGATTCCGCTCCCAATGAAGCAGCTAATGGAACGCAACATGTGTGTGGTGTTCCAATTTGCGTTTAGCCGGACGCCGCTTGAGATTTACTGCCAGAAGAATTTCAGAGGGGAGTTCGCGAACTTGGGCGTCGTTGTATTCGAAATGGCGGAGCATCGAGCAATACAAGCTTTCTTAGAACTAGCCGTGTACCTGCGCGCACTAGATGACGAAGAGAACGTTGGAAAGCATATGAAGGAGCATACTGACGTTGAGTTCGGGACCTTGATCGTTGCCAGCGGTCAAACGCGCGCGCTGACGCTCCGGGATATTGCGAATAAGGTCATTCACGGCACGGGCTACCGATGGCAGTTCTCCGCAGATGCAGCCCCACAGTTCGTGTGCGACTCCAAAGAAGGAGGTATGCCGCAGAACTGGACTCGCGCCGAGATTGATCTTGGCAAGTTGCTACTGTTTTGCGGGATGCTCATGCCAGGAGAAATCTAAAGCTAGCAGGGCATAGGCACCAACGAACTATTAAAGCCCCTCCAACCGGTAACTTTTTGAGGGTTGGTTTGGGGTACAAACGGGGAAGTCGTTCGTAAATTCTTATTTTTCTTGGATAGGTGGCGGAGAGACAGGGATTCGAACCCTGGAACACCTGTGAGGATGTTACTGGAATTCCAGTCCAGCGCCTTCGACCACTCGGCCATCTCTCCGGTCAGGGCGCGAAGGGTACACGGCGCGGCGCGGGTCGGCAAACCCCGGTCTCTGACCGGCCGTGCCAGGGGCTGAAGTCCGCTGAAAACTGCTGAAATTTGTCAGGGGCCGGGGACCGGATTGCCGACCGGGAACGGGGACTTGCGCTGACCGGTGCGACGCCGTCGGCGGGCGAGTGGCGAGTGGCGGGTGCGAATTGCGGTCCCGCCGAGGCCCGGACGTTCTTTGCCGTAGGCGCCCCTCGACCCTGGATTGATCCATGACCGCACCGGGAGCCGCAGCGCTCGCGGAGCGTGCGGAGTGACAGACTTCGGCGACATCGATGCCGGCGGATCGGCCGCTGCGGTCGACCTGCTCACTTCGTTCCGCGAGCACGAGCCTGCGTTGCTGCGATTCATCGCTGCCCGCATCGGCTGTCGTGCGACCGCGCAGGACATCGTCCAGGAAGTCTTCCTTCGCATTCATTCGCCACCGGCCGAGCCGGTGCACGACCCACGCGCGTTCCTGTTTCGGATCGCCGTCAATCTGGCCACCAATCATCGAGCCGTGGCTCGCCGGCGCAGCGAGCTGACTGAAGAGGTGAAGGATCTGCTCTGGTCCGGCATCGATGAAGCCACGCCGGAGCGCAATTTCCTCGCGACCGAGCAGCTCACCCGGGTGACCGGCACGTTGAGCCGGTTGCCGGAGCGTACCCGGCAGATTCTCGCGATGAATCGGTTCGAGGGCATGAAGCAAGTGGAGATCGCGCAGCGGCTCGGGATCTCCACCACAGCGGTGGAGAAACACCTGCGCAATGCCTTGTCGCTGCTGTTGGAAGCGACCCAGGACGACGAGCGATGACGCCGGCAGGTTGGGGTTTTGCATTCTCACTGGTCTCTCTTTCTCCATGGATGCAATCGTGGCTGCCGTAGACGATCCGCGGACCGTGACCGATGTAGCGGTGCGCTGGGTCGCGCGTCTGTCGCTCGACGCCGTCTCCCAACAGGACGTGGCGGAACTGAAGGAGTGGTTGAACCGCGATCCATCGCATCGGCGGGCGTTCGACCGCGCGCGACGAATGTATGCGGGGCTCGCTGCCGTTGAGCCCGCAGTCCGCGCGCCACCGCGACGCTCTAGATTCATCGTCCCGGCGCTGCTCGCGGCCGCCGCTTGTATGCTGCTCGCGGTGATGCCGTGGCTGTTTCAGCACGACTTCAGCGCACCGGTCGGAGAGGTGCGTCAGGCGCGATTGCCCGATGGCAGCACGCTGTGGCTCGACAGCGGCGCGGCGGTAGATTTTCGTAACGATGCTCGAGCGCGAGTGCTCGAAGTGAGTGCCGGGCGAGTGCACGTGGCGATCGCCAATGACGCGGGTCGCCCGTTCCAGGTGCGCGCCATGAATGCCGTGATTCGCGACATCGGCACCGCGTTCACCGTCGATACACACGATGCGCGACTGCAAGTGAGCGTGAGCGACGGTCGCGTCGAGGTCGATTTCAACGACACCGTCACGCCGCTTGCGAGTGGAGAGTCGGCGCAGTTCGTTGCCGGCACAACGGCGAGCGTGCACGGCTTCGATTCACATGCCGAAGGTGCGTGGCGCGCCGGCCGGATCGTGCTCGATCACACCAGCCTCGAGGACACGCTGCGCATCGTCGAGCGCTATCGTCGTGGGTTTGTCATTCTTCTCGATGACGACATCGGGGCGATGCCGATGAGCGGCTCGCTGTCGGTGCAGGATCTCAACGGCGGTCTGGATGCGCTCGCCGCCGGTTCAGGATTGCAGCTGCGACGCCTGCCATTCCTGTTGATCGTCACGCCGCGCGGTTAGGGAAATTTTCATTGGCTGGTCTCTCTTTTGCGGCGTAGATGGTCGCGAAAGAAATGGGGACGGGAATGATCAGACACAATGCGGGCGCGGGCGTGATTGCAGGCGGATTGCTCGGCGCGGCGCTCATCTGTTCGATACAAACGGCACACGCGCAATCGGATAAGAAAGAGTCCGCGAGTCAGCAGCGACTGCGCTTCGATATCGCCGCGGGTGAGTTGAGCAAGGCGCTCAGCTCGTTCTCGGAGGTCAGTCGCATGCAGCTCGTGTATCCGAGCAATCTTGCGAGCGGCATGAAGACGGCAGGCATCTCCGGTGACTACACGGTGACCGAAGCGCTCGGCGCGCTGCTCGCGGGCACCGGCCTCGAAGCCCGCTTCACCGGCGCCATGACGGCGACACTGATCCGCGTGTCGCGCGAAGCTTCGCGCACGCTTGGCCCGGTTCGAGTGGAAGGGGTGCAGGGCGCCAACGCGAATGCCGGCATCAACGGCAGCACCGATACCACCGCGACCGAAGGCACGCGCAGCTACACGACGAGTGCGATCAGCATCGGAACCAAATCTCCCGAGAGCATCAAAGATACGCCGCAGACCGTGAGTGTCATCACGCGTCAGCGGATGGACGATCAGAATCTCACCTCGCTGAGCGATGTCTTGAATCAAGCGGCTGGCATCACGATGCTGGGCGGCGGTACCAATCCACTCACGCCGTACTCGCGTGCTTTTGAGGTGACGCGTGTGCAAGTCGATGGCAGTGCCCCGGTCTCGATGGGCGCCACTTACTCCTATCAGAATCTGTTCGAGATGGCGCAGTACGACCATGTCGAAGTGCTGCGCGGCGCGGATGGCCTGTTCAGCGGCTATGGCGACCCTGGCGCGACCATCAACCTGGTTCGCAAACGGCCGCTGTCGCATGTGCAGCTGAGCACCGAAGCGTCGGCCGGCTCCTGGAACAAGTATCGACTGGTGGGCGATGCCACCGGGCCGATCGCGTTCGATGGCAGATTGCGCGCGCGCTTCATCGCCACCTATCAGGACCAGGATTATTTCTTCGACGTTGCCGAATCGACGCTCGAGACGCAGTCGCTCACTTTCGAGGCCGACCTGTCGCCCGGTACGCTGCTGAGCATCGGCGGCAGCGCCATGAAGCGCGATTCCATTCCCCTCATGACAGGCTGGCCGCGCTATCTCGATGGCACCGATCTGCACCTGCCCAGGGATCTGTGTGCCTGTGTCGACTGGGGTTACTTCGACACCGAGTCGTCCGAGGTGTTCCTGCGCGCCGAGCAGCGGCTGGGCGAGCGGTGGAGCCTGGATCTCAAGAGCACGTGGACCGATCAGCAGACCAAGCTGAAATACGCGGCGCTGTACGGTGCCATCGGCACGCAGACAGGCGGCGGTACCAGTCTGTCGGCGCAGCGGGAGTTCTACTCCAGCAAACAATTCGTCGCGGACGCCACGTTGAACGGCGAGTTCGAGCTGTTCGGCGAGCGCCAGCGCCTGACGGTCGGGGCGAACTACCAGGACGTGGATGCCGGCGAATACGAGCTCTATGTGTTCACGGGAGAGTCGGGCATTTCCATTCCCGATATTTTCAGCTTCGAGCCGACCGATTTCCCTGAGCCGTTGAGTGACTACCGGCGCTCGCTCTATCCAGCCATGGGGCAGAAGCAATGGGGCGCCTACGCGAGGCTCAACCTGACGCTGTGGGATCGCTGGCATTTTCCGTTGGGTGTGCGCTGGAGCGGGTATGAGTACGAACAGGTGCAGCAGAGCTATTCGAGCAGTGGCGTCCCGCGCGCACCGACGGTGTATCTGTGGCGGCGGAATGAATTCGAACCCTCGCAGTTCGCGGTGATCTACGACATCACTTCGAGTCTGTCGGTCTACGGTTCCTACGCCTCGATCAACAGGGGACAGGCAGACCAGCTCACGGCCAGTGGCGAGCCGCTGGCGCCGGTGACCGGAGACAACCTGGAGCTGGGCCTGAAGGCGCAATCGGCCGATGGCAGACTCACCGCAACGTTCGATTTCTATCGCCTGGAGCAGAAGAATTTCGGGATCTCGGATCTGAGCGTCCCGCGTGTGAACTACGGCAATGGCCGCACCTGTTGCTACATCGCCGATCCCAACCGCTCCATGCTGAGCCAGGGCGTGGACCTGGAGGTGGCAGGGCAGGTGCTGCCGATGTTGGAGCTGCAGGCGAGCTACACCTTCAACCAGAATTCCCAGGAAGGCTCGTCGTTCGGTGAGATTGAGGGCACGTCGTTCCAATCTCAGACTCCCAAGCATCTGCTGAAGGTCTGGTCGACGTTGCGACCGTCGGGGGCGTGGCGTCGTTTGGAGCTGAGCCTCGGCATCAACGCGCAGACCGCGACCTATGTGGCGGGTACGACGTGTACCCCTGACGTACCGAATCCGGTGACCGGGCGCCAGGCGTGCGTGCCCGGGACCTCGGTGGATTACTCGTTCACGGAGCCGGCTCGTGCCATCGTCTCCTCCGCCGCCAGATATCACCTCACGGACCGGTGGCTGGTGGCGCTGAACATCGAGAACGTGGCGGACCGGCGTTACTATCAGACCGTCGGCACGACGGTGGGCAACAACCGCTATGGCACGCCCCGAAGCTTCGAGCTGGCCATCAAAGGTTCATTCTGAGCGCCGGCATCAAACAAGAAAGCCCCTGCGAAGGGGCTTTTTCATGGAGCAAAGGTTGCCAGCGCCTCGTTCAGACGAACGCAATCCCCGCCGCCTGCATGGCTTCCAGGATCGGCGCTTGATGCTGGCGGGACAGCGGCACCAGTGGCAGGCGCACGGTGTCGCCGCACAGGCCGAGGCGGGACGCGGCCCATTTCACCGGAATCGGGTTGCTCTCCAGGAACATCGACTTGTGGAGCGGCTGAAGTTTCATGTCGAGCTTGCGGGCTTCCTCCCGCTTGCCGGCCAGCGCGGCGTCGATCACCGCCCGGACCTGGCGCGGCGCGATGTTGGCGGTCACGGAGATGACCCCGTTGAAGCCGGCCAGCACGGCCTCGCAGGCCAGATCGTCGTCGCCTGAGAACAGCGCGAGCCGGCCACCGACGCGGTTCAACAATTCGCGGTTGCGCTCCAGGGAGCAGGCTTCCTTCAGGCCGATGATGTTCGAGAACTCGGTCAGGCGCTGGACCGTCTCGGGCTTCATGTCGACCACGGTGCGACCGGGCACGTTGTACAGCACGATGGGCACATTCACGGCTTGCGCGATGGCCTTGAAGTGCTGATACAGGCCTTCCTGGGTCGGCTTGTTGTAGTAGGGCACGACCGAGAGGCAGGCATCCACGCCCACGTCCTTGGCCAGCCGGGTCAGCTCGATGGCCTCGCGGGTCGAGTTGGCGCCGGTGCCGGCAATGACGGGGAGGCGCCTGGCGGCGCGGTCGACCACGCGTTTGACCACCCCGATGTGCTCCTCGACGCTCAGCGTCGGGGATTCGCCGGTGGTACCGACGGCGACAATGGCGTTGGTGCCATTGGAGACGTGGAAGTCGACCAGACGGTCCAGGGCGCTGTGATCCACAGTGCCATCCGCCTGCATCGGCGTGATGAGCGCCACGATGCTGCCGCTAAACATGGTCATCCTCGAAGGGGAAGGGGCGCGATCCTACCAAAGTTGACGGCAGTTAGGCACGCCAAGCGCGCGGTGCGTGTAAACTGGCGACCCGTAAATCCCGCTCAGGCACTCGATGCAGTTCATCGTCATTTCCGCTCTTGGCAGCGATCGCACCGGTCTGGTCTACGATCTGACCCGCGTGGTGCTCGACTGCTCCGGTAACATCGTCGACAGCCGCATGAGCTCGTTCGGCAGCGAGTTCGCCATGCTGTTGCTGGTGTCCGGTAACTGGCACACGCTCGCCAAGCTGGAGACCGAGCTGAAAAAGCTCAGCGATTCCTCCGGGATCACCATCAGTCTCCGGCGCACCGACCAGCGGCCGCCGCGCAAGGACGTGGTCACGTATTCGGTCGACGTGGTGTGCCTGGATCAGCCGGGCATCGTGCACAACCTGGCCGGTTTTTTCAGCGCGCGCGGCATCGATATCGCCGAGCTGAACACGCGCAGCTACGCCGCCGCGCATACCGGCGCGCCAATGTTTTCCGTACAGATGGTCGTCCACATTCCAGCCAAGATTCATATCGCGGCGTTGCGCGAGGAATTCATGGATTTGTGCGATCAGCTGAACCTCGACGCCATTCTCGAACCCGTCAAGTCCTAAGCAATGCCGGCTAAAAAAACCTCGGTCGCCGCAAAGAAATCGGCCAAGCAAGCGCCTGCGAAGAAAGCCCCGGTCGCCAACAGCGCGCCGGTCAAGAGTAGCGGCGGCTCGGGCAAGGTCGCGGTAGGAAAGAAGGTCCCCGCGTTCTCCAGTGCGGTCACGGGCGGCGGCTCGTGGAAGTCGAGCGCGGCGGCGGGCTCGAACCTCGTGATCTATTTCTATCCTCGCGACAACACCACCGGTTGCACGGCCGAAGGCGAGGCGTTCCGCGATCTCGCGCCGGCGTTCAAGAAAGCGAACACCGTGATTCTCGGGGTCTCCACCGACAGCATCGCCTCGCACGAGAAGTTCAAGGCGAAGTATCGGTTCCCGTTCGAGCTGCTCTCGGATGAGAGCCAGGCGCTGTGCCAGCTGTTCGATGTGATCAAGGAGAAGAGCATGTACGGTCGCAAGTTCATGGGCGTGGAGCGCAGCACGTTCCTGATCGGCGCGGACGGCGTGCTGCGGCAGGAATGGCGCAAGGTGAAAGTGCCGGGTCACGCCGAGGCCGTGCTCGACGCTGCCAAAGCTCTGTAACACCCAGTCTCTACTCTGCAGTCCATATCCACGTAAGGAGTGACGACACCTCTCATGGCCAGAGCCGAATCGAGCGAACACAAGGCCGGCGACAAGCGCAGTCGCCCGGGCAAACGCGGCCCGCGACGGATCTTCGTGCTGGACACCAACGTCCTGATGCACGACCCGACTTCGATCTTTCGTTTCGACGAGCACGACGTCTACATTCCGATGATCGTGCTGGAGGAGCTCGACGCCGGTAAGAAGGGGTTGTCGGAGGCGGCGCGCAACGTGCGGCAGGTGAGCCGCTTCCTCGATGAGCTCATGGTCGGTGTCGACAAGGCGGCGATCGATGCGGGCATCGAGCTGCCGACCAGCAAATATATCAACGGCCAGAAGAAGGCCGTCGCCGGCCGGCTGTTCTTCCAGACCAAAGTGCTGGTGGGCGGCCTGCCGGACACGTTGCCCGGTCACGGCGCGGACAACGCCATCCTCGGTCAGGCGCTGGCCTTGCAGAAGGAACATCCGGATGCGCGCGTCACGCTGGTGTCCAAGGACATCAACCTGCGCATCAAGGCGTCCATCATCGGCGTCTATTCGGAAGACTATTACAACGACAAGACCATCGAAGACGCCGATCTGCTGTACACCGGCCTGCAGGAGCTGCCGGCGAACTTCTGGGAGAAGCATGGCAAGAACATGCACTCCTGGCAGGAGCAGACGCGCACTTATTATCGGGTGCACGGCCCGATGGTGCGCGACTGGCACGTCAATCAGTTCCTGTATCAGCAGGATGCGACCGGCATCGAAGCCATCGTTCGCAAGATCGACGGCAACGAGGCGGTGCTCGAGCTGATCCGGGACTTTCGCAACGAGCGGCACAGCATCTGGGGCATCAACGCACGCAATCGCGAACAGAACTTCGCACTGAATCTGCTGCTCGATCCCGAGATCGACTTCGTGACCATTCTCGGCCCGGCCGGCACCGGCAAGACGCTGCTGACGCTCGCGGCGGGGCTGGCGCAGACGCTGGAAAGCAATCGCTTCGCCGAAATCATCATGACGCGCGTGACCATTCCGCTCGGCGAAGATATCGGCTTCCTCCCCGGCACCGAGGAAGAGAAGATGGAGCCGTGGATGGGCGCGCTGATGGACAACCTGGAAGTGCTGACGCAGAGCCAGGAGGGCGGCAACTGGGGCCGCGCGGCGACCAACGATCTGCTGCGCAACCGGATCAAGATCCGCTCGCTGAATTTCATGCGCGGTCGTACCTTTCTGAATCGGTTTCTGATTCTGGACGAGGCACAGAATCTCACCGCCAAGCAGATGAAGGCGCTGGTGACGCGCTCGGGTCCGGGCACGAAAGTGGTGTGCCTCGGCAACATCGCGCAGATCGATACGCCGTATCTGACCGAGACCACGTCGGGCTTGACCTATGTGGTCAACCGGTTCCGGGACTGGTCGCACGCCGGGCACATCACGCTGATGCGGGGTGAGCGCTCGCGCCTGGCGGACTACGCGTCCGAGATTCTTTGAGCCATGGCGAAGGGTTCAAAAAAGAAACGCGGCGCGGATGTCGCTGAGCACGTGAGTCAGCTCGGCTCGAACGTCGCGTGGCCGACCTCGCCGGAGGAGGCGACGCTCGAGCGCGTGCCGAATCCGCATCCGGACAAGCTGTATCTTGCGCGCTTCACGGCGCCCGAGTTCACCTCGCTGTGTCCGGTGACGGGGCAGCCTGACTTTGCGCATCTCGTGATCGACTATGTGCCCAGGCAGTGGCTGGTCGAGAGCAAGTCGCTCAAGCTGTACCTGGGCTCGTTCCGCAATCACGGCGCATTCCACGAGGACTGCACTGTCGCCATCGGTGCACGCCTGGTGGACTTCCTGAAACCGCGCTGGCTGCGCATCGGCGGGTACTGGTATCCGCGCGGCGGCATCCCCATAGATGTGTTCTGGCAGACCGGAGCGCCTCCCAAGGACCTGTGGCTGCCGGACCAGGGCGTACCTGGGTACCGGGGGCGAGGCTAGCAGGGCGTCGCTACGGCGCGCCGTAGGTTTCGTTAGTCAAGATCTACGGCAAACCGTAGGCGTCTGGTATATTCCGCCGCCTCAAATCGACTGCCGATTTTCGTGGGCTTCTATGGCGGCTCGCGTCGGTTTCTCCGCGACGATCAGCCGCGAACCCCGCCAGGCCCGGAAGGGAGCAACGGTAACGGTGATATCGGGCGCCGGAGAAGCGCCGGCGCGGGCCGTCTCCATCAAGGTTCCCGCATGTCCTATCTAGCTCTCGCCCGCAAATGGCGGCCGCGCAGTTTTACTGAGCTGGCTGGCCAGGATCACGTGATGCGCGCGCTCGTGAACGCGCTGCAGACCGGGCGGGTGCACCACGCGTTCCTGTTCACCGGTACGCGCGGCGTAGGCAAAACGACCATCGCGCGCATTCTCGCCAAGTCGCTGAATTGCGAAACCGGCATGACGCCGACGCCGTGCGGTGTCTGCAGCGCCTGTCGCGAGATCGACGAGGGCCGCTTCGTCGACCTGATCGAAGTCGACGCCGCCTCGCGCACCAAGGTCGACGACACGCGCGAGCTGCTCGACAACGTGCAGTACGCACCCGCGCGTGGTCGCTACAAGGTCTACCTGATCGACGAAGTGCACATGCTCTCGACGCATTCGTTCAATGCGTTGCTGAAGACGCTCGAAGAGCCGCCGCCGCACGTCAAATTCCTGCTCGCGACCACCGATCCGCAGAAGCTGCCGGTGACGGTGCTGTCGCGCTGTCTGCAGTTCAACCTGAAGCGCTTTCCGCCGGCGATGATTCTGAACCGGCTCAAGTTCATCTGTGAGCAGGAGAGCATCGAGTTCGAAATCGACGCGCTGCGCATGGTCGCGCGCGCTGCCGAGGGCAGCATGCGTGATGCGCTCAGTCTGCTCGATCAGGTCATTGCGTTCGGTGGCGGCAAGCTCACCGCCGAGGACACGCGCACCATGCTCGGCACGCTGGATCGTGCGCAGGTGTTCGGCATCGTCGAGGCGTTGATGGCTCGCGATGCGCGCAAGGTGCTCGATCGAGTGAACGAGCTGGATGAGCACGCGCCGGACTATCGCGAAGTGCTCGCGGAGCTCGCGTCGCTGTTACAGAAGCTCGCGCTGCTGCAGGCTGTGCCCGATCTGCAGATCGATGAGTCGGATGACGTAGAAACCTATAAGAAGCTCGCCGCCGCGATCACGCCGGAGGATGCGCAGCTGTTCTATCAGATCGCCATCGTCGGCCGTCGCGATCTGGAGCTCGCGCCCGATGCGCGCGGTGGATTCGAGATGGTGTTGTTGCGCATGCTGGCGTTCAGCGCGCAGGAAGTGGTGGCCTCGGCGGGCAGTGCGCCGTCGGCGGCGCCCGCGCCGGCTCGTTCAGCGGGTGCCTCTTCCGGTGGTGGTGTGCCGGCCTCCGTGCGTGCCGCGGCCGCCGCGCCTGCGCCCACGCAGTCGCCTGCACCGGCTGTTCAGGCGGCGCACGCTGCGCCGTCCGCGCCAGCGGCACCCGCCGCACCGGCGGCGGCCTCGGGCAGCGATGGCGATTGGAATGCGATGGTCGCGCAGATGGGCCTCGGTGGCATCACGCGTCAGCTCGCGGCGAATTGCGCGTTCCTCGGCCGGCAAGGAAACAAAGTGCGTCTGTCGCTTGCGCCAGAAGGCGCGCACTACCGCACGGCAATGATGGAAGAGAAACTGAAGCAGGCGTTGAGCACCTACTACGGCGAGTCGGTGGTGCTGGAGTTCGTCGAAGGCGAGGCGAGCGGCGGTGAGGTGATGAACACGCCGGCCCGTCAGCTCAAGGCCGCGGCGGATGACCGGCTGCAGAATGCGCGCTCGTCCATCGAGAACGATCCCAACATTCGTGCCATGAAAGAGATCTTCGGCGCGACGGTCACACCCGAGTCGATCCGGCCGACCGACAATCACTGACGGAGTGTTTCAGCTATGAAAGGCAATATCGGCAACATGATGAAACAGGCGCAGCAGCTGCAAGCCAACATGCAGCGCGCGCAGGCCGAGATCGCCCAGCTCGAAGTCACGGGCGAGGCGGGCGGCGGCATGGCCAAGGTGGTGATGACCGGCAAGCACGAAGTGCGTCGCGTGTCGCTCGATGCGTCGATCGTGAGCAGCGACGACAAGGACATGCTGGAAGATCTGATCGCCGCGGCCATCAACGACGCCGTGCAGAAGGTCGATCGCACCACCCAGGAAAGAATGTCGAGCCTGATGGGCGGCCTGAATCTGCCCCCGGGCTTCAAGATGCCGTTCTGAAGGAATCGTCCGCTCGCGCCGACCGCATCGTTCGGCCGGCGCTTTTGATGTCGAATGATCTACCCACCCTCTCTCATTCGCCTGATCGAGGCGCTGCGTTGTCTGCCCGGCGTCGGGCCGAAGTCGGCGCAGCGCATGGCGTTTCATCTGCTGGAAAAGGATCGCAACGCCGCCAGCCTGCTGGCCGATGCCTTGCAGAAGGCAGTGGTCGGCGTCGGCCGGTGCCAGCGCTGCCGGATGTTCGCCGATGCGGATCTGTGTCCAATTTGCGCCAACGCCTCGCGCGATCGCGGGACGCTGTGCGTGGTGGAGTCGCCCGCCGATGTCGCGGCGATCGAGCAGTCAGGCAGTTATCGCGGCACGTATTTCGTCCTGATGGGCCATCTTTCGCCGCTGGATGGCATCGGACCCGATGAGCTCGGCTTCGCGCAATTGGAAACATTGCTGGCTGAGGGCGAGATCACCGAGGCGATTCTCGCCACCAACACGACGGTGGAGGGCGATGCCACCGCGCACGTGATCGCCGAGATCGCCGCCCGTCGCAACGTGAAATCCAGTCGCATCGCTCACGGCGTGCCGATCGGCGGTGAGCTCGAGTATGTGGACGGCGGCACGCTCGCCCATGCGCTCGCCGGCCGCCGCACCCTGAGCTGATCCAACCAGCGCACGATGGCGCAACAATGTTGCGTCCGGCGCGGTCCGCTTCCTCAACTTCGCAATCGTGTCGCCCGGCCGGCTGACTAAGCTGGCCGGCATGAAGTCCCCACACGACTGGCCGTCGCGATGACGGTCGCGTTTGCCCATTGGATGGAGCGCTGGCGCGGTCGGGCACCGGGCATCGTGCTGGTGTCGGTGCTGGCGCTCGCCGGTGCCATGGCGGCGCAGATGCTGAGCGCGCCGCTGAGCGATTCTCCCAAACCGGTGCTGAGTCCCGTGCTCTTTGCCATCGCGCTCGGCATCTGCTGGCGCCATTGGCACGGCGTGGCCGATGAATCGCGACCTGGCGTCGAATGGATTGCTCACCAGTTACTGCGGACCGGTATCGCGCTGGTGGGATTGCAGCTGACGCTGCGTGGCGTCGAATCCGTCATCGGTCTGGCGCTGCCGGTCATCGTCGCCTGCATCAGCGTGGCATTACTCGTGAGCGCGGTCATCGGCAGGTGGCTGTCGATCAGAGCGCCGCTGCGGGCGCTGCTCGCGGTGGGCAGTGCCGTGTGTGGATGTACCGCGATCGCAGCGACGGCCTCGGTCGTTCGCGCGCGAGCGGAAGAAACGGGGGCGGCGTTGTGCTGCGTGGTACTGATCGGCGGCGCAGGGATGTTGTTCTATCCGTGGCTTGCGCAGGAGCTGTTTGCAAACGATCCGCGCGCGGCCGCGGTGTTTCTGGGCACGTCCATTCACGACACCAGTCAGGTGATCGGCGCCGCCTTGCTGTACGAACAGCACTTCGACGTGCCGGGCGCCGCCGCGATGGCGGGGGCGACCAAGCTGTTCCGCAATCTGTCGTTGCTGATCCTGGTGCCATTGCTCGCGACGCTGATGAATGTGCGCGGCGAGTCGGTGGATGCATCGAAGCGGCCGCGTCTGCTGGATGTGCTGCCCGGATTCATCCTCGCGTTCATCGCGCTCGCGGCGCTACGAATGGCGGCGGATACCTGGTTGAGCGCCGGTTCGGTGGCTCGGCAAGGATGGAATGCGCTGCTAGCGGTCGCCGGCAGCGTGTCGAGCTGGCTCCTTATCGCCGGGATGTGCGCGATGGGGCTCGGAGTGTCGGTCGACTCGATGCGTCAGCTCGGCGGCCGCATCGTGGCGCTCGCAGTCACAGTCGCTGTCGCGATCGCCCTGACCAGCGCCAGCACGTTGAAGCTGCTGACTTAAGCCGCGGTCTTTTTCGAGCGCGCTTTGGGCTTGGCGGCCGGCGTCGCGCGCGATGTTTCTTCCGGCGGCGACAGGCGCACCTGATCGTCGCCGTGCAATTCCATCAGCGACTCCATCAGATCCTCCTCATCGGCGCTCGAGCACACGCCGAGCACGGTCGCCTCGTCGCAGCCCTCGGCGGCGACGTACGCATGGCCCATGTTCGAATCGATATAGATGGACTCGCCGGCGGACAGCACGATGGGATCGTAGAACTCGGTGTGGATCTCCACCTGGCCTTCCAGCACGTAGATATATTCCTCGCCGGAGTGATGCACCAGCTCGCCGAATTCCTCGACGCTCTTGGCGCGGATGCGCGTCAGGATGGGAATCATCCGTTTACGGCGCAGCTCCGCGCATAAATAGAAATAATCGTAGTTCGGCGTGTTGACGCGGATCGCGCGCTCCATTCTGCCGATGCTGCGTCGGGCGGTGACCGGCTGCGCCGTGGGCTCGCTCGACTCGGCGAACAGATCCGACATGCGGATTTTCAGACGCTCGCTCAGCTGCAACAGCTTGTCGTAGGTGAGCGTCAGCCGGTCGTGCTCGACCTTCGCGAGCGTCGACAGCGGAATGCCGGTGCGATCGCTCATTTCCTTCAAGGTCCAGTCGTTGCGGGTCCGCAGGGCGCGCAGGACGCGGCCGAGCGTCGGCTTGTCCGCGGGGCGCTCGGCGGGCGGAACAGCGGATTTTTCGGCAGCTTTGGGTGTTTTCATTGAGGTCGGATTGTAACGGACCGGCCGAGGCGCGCACCGGCGTTGTTTTGCATGATCAGGTTGACGATTCTCTAATCAGGACTATTATTGCCAATAGGAGAAAATACCGCCGCCGCCAGAGCGGTCCCCGATGTCAGGTGAGGATGCGATGCGCTTAGCCAAGGCGATAACGAGGGCGACGTTGTGTACTGCCCTGTTTTCCTGGGCCACTCTGGGCTTGGCCCAGGAGGGCGCTCCACTGCCGCCGCCGGGGCCTGCGACCGAAGCGACCGTGCCGCCGGCGGAACCGGCCGGGGCGGCGCCACTGACCCGTGAGAACGTCGAGGCCTGGCTCGATGGCTATCTGCCGTATGCGCTGCAGACCGGCGATGTCGCCGGCGCCGTCGTGGTCGTCGTGAAGGACGGTCAGGTCCTGGTGCAGAAGGGCTATGGCTACTCGGACGTGAAAGCCCGCAAGCCGGTCGATCCGGAGCTCACGCTGTTTCGTCCCGGTTCGATCTCCAAGCTGTTCACCTGGACGGCGGTGATGCAGCAGGTCGAGCAGGGCAAGCTCGATCTGGATGCCGACGTCAACAAGTATCTGGATTTCCAGATTCCGGCGCGCGACGGTCAGCCCGTCACCCTGCGCAACATCATGACCCACACGGCCGGCTTCGAAGAGCAGCTCAAGGGCTTGATGGGCGAGAATCGCGCGTCGGTGAAGCCCTTCGATGAGCGGCTGAAGAACTGGGTGCCGGAGCGGATCTTCGCACCGGGCACGACGCCGGCGTACTCCAACTACGCGACCGCGCTCGCCGGTTATATCGTGCAGCGTGTCTCGGGCGTGCCGTTCTACGACTACATCGAACAGAACATCTTCGCGCCGCTGGGCATGCAGCATGCAAGCTTCCGTCAGCCGTTGCCCGAGAATCTGCAGCCGCTGATGTCGAGTGGCTATGAGCTTGCCTCTTCAGGCGAAGCCAAGCCGTATGAAATTGTCGGTGTGTCGCCGGCCGGCAGCCTTGCCGCGTCGGGCGCGGACATGGCGAAGTTCATGATCGCTCATCTGCAAAACGGCGCGTTCGGCTCGGTGCGCATTCTGCAGGAAGACACCGCGAAACAGATGCACTCCACCGCGCTCACCATCCTGCCGCGCGTGCAGCGGATGCTGCTCGGCTTCTATGAGCAGAACTACAACGGTCATCGTGCGCTCGGTCATGGCGGCGACACCAACTGGTTCCACAGCGATCTGCATCTGTTCATCGACGACGGCGTCGGCATGTATATCTCCTTGAACAGCGCCGGCAAGCCGGGCGCCTCTCACCAGATCCGCAGCACGCTGTTCGATCAGTTCGCCGACCGGTATCTGCCGGGCGCGCCGCTCGACGGCAAGGTCGATGAGAAAACCGCGGCCGAGCACGCCCGCATGATGGCCGGGGTGTATGAGAACTCGCGTCGCGCCGACTCGAGCTTCTTCAAGCTGTTGGGCCTCGCCGGTCCCATCAAAGTCATGCCCAATCCGGACCACACCATCAGCGTGTCGATGGCCCGGAACCTCGCGGGTGCGCCCATCAAATGGCGTGAGATCGAGCCGTTCGTGTATCGCGATGTCGATGGCAAGAATCTGTTGTCCGCGCAGGTGACCGACGGGCAGGTCGTCCGGTTCAGCTTCGATGGGATCTCGCCGTTCATGATGTTCGATCGCACGCCGGCGTCGCGTTCGCCCAGCTGGCTGCTGCCTGCGCTGATCCTCGGCGTGATCGCGCTGTTGCTCACGAGTCTCGCCTGGCCGGTGTCCGCGCTGGTGCGTCGTCACTACGGCGTGGCTTACGGATTGTCCGGTGAGGATGCCAAGGCGCATCGCTGGGTTCGCATCGCCGCGACCGCCGCCGTCGTGCTGTGCATCGGCTGGGCGATGACGATCGGCAAGATGATGGGCAACCTGGTGCTGCTCTCGGAGAGCTCCGATGCCTGGGTGTGGCTGATGCAGTTGCTGTCGCTCGTCGTGTTCGTCGGCGGCGCGATCTTCGGTGTCTGGAATGCCTGGGTGGTCGTGCGCGGCCCGCGCAAGTGGTACGCGAAATTCTGGGCGGTCGTGGTGGCGCTGTCGCTGCTCCTGCTGCTGTATCTCGCGCTGACGTTCCATCTCATCGCATTCGATGCGAACTACTGAGGAAACAATGAGCACTGCCGAGTCGATGATGATGAGCACCGCGGTTCCCATGCAGATGCAGGTCGAGATCGAGCGGTTGCGATTGCGCAATCCGTTCCGGATCTCCGGCTACACGTTCACCGAAGTGCCCGTGGTCGTGGTGACCCTGGAAAGCGAGCGCGCCCGCGGTCGCGGTGAAGCGGCCGGTGTGTACTACCTCAAAGACACGCCCGAGCAGATCGTTGAGACGCTCGAGGCCCACCGCCGGATCATCGAGAGCGGCCTCACGCGGGCGCAGCTGCTTGAGCTGCTGCCGCTGGGCGGTGCTCGCAACGCGCTCGACTGCGCGCTGTGGGATCTGGAAGCCAAACATGCCGGCGTGCCGGTGTGGCGACTGGCGGGCGTGGAAAGTCTCGTGCCGAAAATCACGACATTCACCTTGAGCGCCGACGGTCCGCCGGCGGTCGTGAGCGCAGCCGAAGCGCTACCGCATGCCAAAGCGCTCAAGCTGAAACTCGATGGCGATCTGCAGATGGATAAAGAGCGCGTGCGCGCCGTGCGCCGCCTGCGTCCGGATATCTGGATCGGGGTCGATGCGAATCAGGGTTATTCGATCGAGAAGTTGAAGGCCATCATGCCGGCGTTCGTCGAGGCCGGCGTGAAGCTGGTCGAGCAGCCGTTGCCGCGCGGGCGCGAGGCCGACCTCGACGGATTCAAGAGCCCGATTCCGCTCGCTGCCGATGAGAGCGTGCAGGGGCTCGCCGACATCCGCGGTCTGCAAGGCCGCTTCCAGGTCGTGAACATCAAGCTCGACAAGTGCGGTGGTTTGACGGAAGGACTTGCGATGGCGCACGAGGCGCGCCGTCTGGGCATGCAAGTCATGGTTGGCAACATGGTGGGCACCAGCCTCGCCATGGCGCCGTCGTTCGTGGTCGCGCAGCTGTGCGACTACGTGGATCTGGATGGGCCGGTGTTTCTGGCGGAAGACCGTCAGCCCAGCATCACCTATCGGGACGGCAGCGTGTACTGCGCAAGCAATGTTTGGGGAGACAGCAAGTAGTCCGCCTGTGGTGCGGTGATCGACAACATACGGGGAGCGACCATGAGTAATGTTTCGAGTCTGTCGAGAAGGATGACGATAGGAGTCTCGACCAGCGCCTTCGCGCTGATGATGAGCGCGACCAATGTAAGAGCGGCGGAGGGCCCGTCGGGCGTGATCGACGAGATCGTCGTGACCGCGCAGAAGCGCAGCGAAAGCGTGCAGGACGTGCCGGTGTCGGTGAGCGCGTTCGCCGAGGAGCAGTTGTCGCGCGTACACGCGACGCAGCTGCAGGACTACGCGGCCTACATGCCCGGTATCAATATCACGAGCGGCGGCAGCCCCGGTCAGACTAGCATCACCTTGCGTGGTATCGCGCCGGTGGGCCCGGGCTCCGTCGTGGGAACGTATGTCGATGACACGCCGCTCGGTGCGAGCAACAACTATGCTCGCGCGACCAGCTTCGCGCTCGATCTCATGCCCTATGACATCGAGCGCGTCGAAGTGCTGCGCGGTCCACAGGGCACGCTGTACGGTGCAGGCTCCATGGGCGGCCTGCTCAAGTATGTATTGAAAGAGCCGACCACCGAGGCGCTCGAATTCCGCGCCGGTGTGGAAGGCTCCGATGTGAGTGGCGCCGACGATCTGGGCTGGGGTGCGCGTGCCGGCGTCAACGTCCCGCTCGGCGACACGGTGGCGCTGCGTGCCAGCTACTTCCAGCAAAACACGCCAGGCTACATCGACAACGCCTACACGAACCGGCAAGACGTGAACGAGGTGGAGCAGAGCGGCGGCCGCCTCGCGCTGAAATGGCAGATCAACGAGAACGCCTCGTTGAAGCTCGGTGGCATGTGGCAGCGTCTGGATTCGGACGCCAACGGCACGATGGCGTTGGGCTTGACCAGCACCGATCCGTATCGCGGCACGCGCACCTACGGCGATCTCGGCAACTCGATTGCAAACGCGGAGCCGTTCAGCAAGGACGTGGACTATTACTCGGCGACGCTCAACTGGGGCCTGGGGTGGGGCGAGTTCGTGTCCGCCACCAGTTATTCGAAGACGCATACCGTGCAGACGCAGGATGCGAGCATCACGTTCGGTGCGTTCTTCCCCATCTACAGCGTGCTGCTGGAACTGCCGGGCGCGCCCTTCGATCCGGGCCTCGCGAAGTTCAACATCAAGCTCGATCACGAGAAGTGGACGCAGGAGTTCCGGCTCGCCTCCAGCGGCGAGGGCGCCATCGAATGGCGCGTCGGTGCGTTCTATACCGAGGAAGACAGCAAGAACGAGCAGATCGTCGACGCCACCGATTTCAATTACGTGCCGATCCCCGGATTCCTGCCGTATTTCGCGTTCGCCTCGCTGCCCTCGGAATACAAGGAGCTCGCGGTGTTCGGCGATGTGACCTTCAAGATCACCGACAGCTTCGATGTGATCACCGGGTTGCGTTTCGCGCGCAACGATCAGAAGTTTCGTCAGGTCAGTGGCGGTGCCGTCCTGCCTACCGCGAACGATCCGGGCGAGTCCGATGAAGACGTCTTCACCTACGCGGTGAGTCCGCGCTGGCACCTGAGCGATGACACCATGCTGTACGTGCGTGTCGCGACGGGCTATCGGCCGGGCGGTCCGAACACCATCTCGCTCAACCTGCCGCGCTCGGTGGATGCCGATGAGCTGACCAATTACGAGGTGGGGGTGAAGAGCCTGTTCATGGACGGTCGCGCGCTGATCAACGCTGCGATCTTCCGCATCGATTGGGACGACATCCAGCAGGCCCGCAGTTTCGCCGGTGTGAGCGGTCTGGATAACGCCGGTGACGCGCGCAGCGTGGGCCTCGAGCTCGAATCGCTATTCAACGTAACCGACGGCCTGCAGCTGGGTTTGAATCTCGCGTATACGGATGCGACCTTGAAGTCCACCCCGTCGGATCTGCCGAACAAGCTGGACGAGCAGCTGCCGGGCGTGCCGGAGTACAGTGGCGCGATCACCGCGAACTATTCGTTTACGGCCTTCGGCGGCCACGAGGCCAACGTCGGCGGCGGCTGGCGCTATATCGATGAGCGCTGGTCGCAAGTCGTCACGACCGAGGACAATCTTGCGTATGCGTTGCCCGCGTACGATGTGGTGGACCTTTACGGCGAGCTGCAGTTCGATAAGGTGACGGCGAGATTGTTTGTGAAGAATCTGACCGACGAGCGCGCCTTTACCGGCGGCGGCGTCACGACCGACGGTGCCAATCAGCCCGTGCGTCTGGACCTCGCCGTGCTTCAGCCGCGCACCGTCGGTCTGAGCATCGATTTCCAGTTCTAAGTGATACAAGTTGACTTCAACGTGACAACAGCAAACCTCTCGACCACATTGGATCTGCCGCAACCGTATCTGCTGTTCCTGGGCGATACGACCGAGGCGGGCTTCGCCAAAACGGCCTTTGGCCTCAGGGACTGGGCGCCCGAACAATGCGTCGGCGAGCTCGCCTGCTCGCCCGATGCGATTTCACTGGGCCTGCCCAAGCTCACGCCGGCGCAGGCGTACGCGAAGGGCGCACGCTCCATGATCATCGGCGTGGCCAACATGGGCGGGCGCATCCTGGACAGCTGGATGCCCTCGCTGATCGAAGCCCTGGAAGCGGGGCTCGATCTGGTCGGAGGAATGCACACCCGGCTGGTCGACACGCCGGCGCTGGTTGCGGCCGCCGAGCGTCACGGGCGTCGTCTGATCGACGTTCGCACGCCACCGCGAGGCATTCCGACCGGCACGGGTCGCAAGCGCAGTGGCAAGCGAATCCTGGCGGTCGGCACCGATTGCGCGCTCGGCAAGAAGTACACCGCGCTCGCGATCTGGAAGGGGCTCAAGCGCCGCGGCGTGAAGGCGGATTTTCGGGCGACGGGCCAGACCGGCATCATGATCGCCGGCAGCGGCATGCCGATGGACGCGGTGGTGTCGGACTTCGAGGCTGGCGCGGCGGAAGTGCTCTCGCCGGAGGCGGCACCGGATCACTGGGACGTGATCGAAGGGCAGGGCTCGCTGTTTCATCCCGCCTATGCGGCCGTCTCGCTCGGGTTGCTCCATGGCAGCCAGCCCGATGTGATCGTCGTGTGTCACGAAGCAGGGCGCACGCACGTGCTGGGCATGCCAGACTATGCGCTACCCAGCCTCGAGGAAACCATCGATATGAATTTGCGATTGGGCCGGCGGACCAACCCGGCGATCCGCTGCGGCGGCGTGAGTCTCAACACCTCCAAGCTCTCGGAGAGCGAGGCGCGGGCCTTGATGGCTGCGGAGAGCAAACGACTGGGCCTGCCGGTCGCCGATCCGATCCGCGGCGGCGATGAGTTCGAGCGCCTGCTCGATCATTGCTTGAACGGCTGATGCAAACCTCGTCCTGGTTTCAACGCTACCTGCTGCCGGGCTTCGCCTTCAAGGCGGTGGTCATCGGCGGCGGCTATGCGACCGGCCGCGAGCTGGTCGAGTTCTTCCTGCCGAGCGGTCCGCACGGCGGGTTGCTGGGCATGATCTTCGCCGGGGTGATCTGGAGCGTCATTTGTATCGCGACGTTCCTGTTTGCCCGGGCCACGCACAGCGCCGACTATCGGACGTTCTTCAAGCACCTGCTCGGCCGGGGCTGGGTCGTGTTCGAGATCTCCTACTGTCTGCTGATCGTGCTGATCCTGGCGGTGTTCGGGGCCGCCGCCGGCGCGCTCGGCGCCGCGCTGTTCGGCTGGCCGCCGCTGGTGGGCACGCTGTGTCTGATGCTGGGCATCGCGTTGTTCGTCGCCTTCGGTAACGCCTCGGTGGAGGAGCTGTTCAAGTGGGTGTCGTTCTTCCTGTACGGCGTCTATGGACTGTTTCTGATCCTGGCGCTGGGCAAGTTCGGCGACCGGATCGCGGCCAACTTCGCGCTGGACGTGCCGACGGATGGCTGGGCGTTCGCGGCGGTGACCTACACCGGCTACAACATCGTGGGCGCGGTCGCGATTCTGCCGGTGCTGCGTCACCTGCGGAACAATCGCGACGCCGTCATCGCCGGTGCGCTGTGCGGGCCGCTCGCCATGATTCCGGCGATTCTGTTCTTCGTCTGCATGGTGGCGTATTACCCGGAGATCTCGGCGGAGGCCTTGCCGTCGGATTACATGCTGCAGCGACTGGGCTTCCCGCTGTTTCACGGGCTGTTCCAGTTGATGATCTTCGCGGCACTGCTCGAAAGCGGCACCGGCAGCGTGCACGCGGTGAATCAGCGCATCGCGCAGGTGTGGCGCGCTCGGTTCAACCGCGATCTGCCGGCGCGTGCGCGTTTCGTTTGCGCCGGTGTGCTGCTCGTCATCGCGATGTTCTTCGCCGACCGCTTCGGTCTGGTGGCGTTGATCGCAAGTGGCTATCGCACGCTGTCGTATGTGTTGATCGCGGTCTATGTGTTGCCGCTGCTCACGTACGGCGTGTGGCAGCTGTGGCAGCGACGAGGTGAGCAGGTAGCTCTTTCCCCGCAGTAATCCCGTCTCTGCGTCAGTGAAGCTGACGCAGAGGATGGGGGAAATGAATCGACGAGAGTTCACGGTCGCGGGCGGCGCGGCGGCGCTGATGGGAGCATTGGCGCCGGCGTCGTTCGCCCGGGCGAACACGCCGTTGCGCTGGGCGCCGTACGCCAACACTATCGCGATCGACCTGCAGGCGGGCGTCGGCAACGACGGCGATGACGCGCTGAGTGCACAAGAGCTGGCCGAGATCCGCGCCACGGGCTTGAGCGCGATCAATGTCACCATCGCGCCTCAGGGCGCGTTCTGGTTCGGTCCGGAAGCGGTCGAAAAGCGCGAGGCTCAGTTCCGACTGTGGGAAGACCGGTTCGCCCGGTATCCCGACACGTTCCTGCCGGTTCGCACCGGCGCCGACATCGCCCGCGCGCACAAGGAGAAGCGCGTCGGAGTGATCTTCGGGTTCCAGGACACCTCACCGATCGGCGAGGACTTGAGCCGCATCGATGGGTTCTACCAGCGCGGCGTTCGCGTCATTCAGCTCACTCACAACCGACGCAACCTCGTCGGCGACGGCGCGACGGAGCCGGGCAACGCGGGCCTGAGCAACTTCGGCCATCAGATGATCGAGGCGCTGGAAGCCCGTCGCATCATGGTCGATCTGTCGCACGGCGGCCGGCGCACCACGATGGAAGCCATCAAGGCCACCAAGAAGCCGCCGATCCTCGGCCACACCGGTTGTGCCGCGCTGACCGATCTGCCACGCAATCAGACCGACGACGTGCTCCGGGCGCTCGCCGATCGTGGCGGCGTCGCGGGCATCATCTTCTGGCCGTACCTGCGCAAGGTGAAGCAGCCCCTGGCCATCGACGTGATCGAGCACATCGAGCACGCCATCAACGTCTGCGGCGAGGATCACGTCGGCATCGGCACCGACGCGACCATCAACGAGATCGCGCGCACCCCGCAGTTCGAGGCCGACAATCGCGCGATGATCGCCAGCATGGTCGAATCCGGTATCTTCGAGCAGGGCCGGCCGGCGGAGCTGTACACGTTCATCCCCGACCTGAATCACCCGCAGCGTCTGCAGACCCTGGGCGCGATGCTCTCGGCGCGTGGCCACTCCGAGGCGCGTATCCACAAAGTGCTGGGGGGCAATTTCGCCCGCGTGCTGGGCGAGGTCTGGGGTTGAGGACGCGAAAGCGATTGGCCAAAGGTGCGGCACGAAACGTGCTCGCACCGGGGTAGCCTTTTCGCCGGGCTCGACCCGTCATTGTCGTGCCTTCCTTTTCTCAAGCGCAGGTCGCTGCCCTTTGCAGACCGAACAAGATCGTCGCGAGCGCTGGTTCCACGAGCTGGTCGCCACCGTGGGTGGCGATCTGCTGCGCTTCCTGCGCTCGCGGCTCGGGCACGGCGATCTCGCCCAGGATCTGGCCCAGGAGGTCTATTTGCGCCTGCTGCGAATGGATGACGTCGGCCTGATCCGCAATCCGCGCTCGTTCGTCATCCACCTCGCGGCTCATGCCGCTCACGAATGGCGCATGCTGGCCCGGAACCGGCTGCAGCACTCGGAGGAGGAGTTGCAGCAGCTGGTGGCGGAGTTCGCCGATCCTGCCGATGTGCTGGAGGAGCAGGATCGGCTGCACGCGCTGCGCGAGGTGCTCGCGACGCTCAGCCCCAAATGCCAGGCGGTGCTGCTCATGCATCGTCGCGATGGCATGACTTATCAGGAGATCGCCGCGGAGATGAAGCTGTCGGTGGCGATGGTGAAGAAGTACATGGCCAAAGGACTGGCCGCGTGCCAGAAACAGATGGAACGGCAACGTGGCCGTGCGCAAGGGGAGGAATAGCCATGGATGAGCTTCGAGCCAACCGGAACGTGGACGCGATCATCGATGAGGCCTCGCAATGGCTGGTGCGGCTCGGCGCGCCGGAGGTGTCGGTGAAGGAGCGGCGAGAGTTCGTCGCCTGGTTGAAGCGCTCCCCGGTGCATCTGGGCGAGTACCTGAAAATGGAGCGCACCTGGACCGAGCTCGGCGAGGTGGATGCCGATAGAACAGTCAGCGTGGCCGACCTGCTCGCCGCTGAGGACAGCAATGTCATCGAGCTGGAGCCGGCTGCCACGGTGTCCGGAGCGCCTCCGAGCCGGCGCTCGCCACGACGTTTCGGTGCGGCCCTGGCCGCCTGCGCGGTGTTCGCCGTCGCAGCGCTGTTCGCGTTCCAGGCGCTCGTGCCCGGCCGTTATTCGACGGGCGTGGGCGAGCAGCGCACGATCAAGCTCGAGGACGGCTCGACCATCGCGCTCAACACCGACACCGCGGTACGCGTGGAGTTGACCGAGCACATGCGTCGCGTGAGCCTGTTGCGTGGTGAGGCGCTCTTCAACGTCGCGAAGGATCCGGCGCGTCCGTTTCGGGTGCTGAGCGATGGTGCCATCGCGCAGGCCATCGGCACGTCCTTCGTCGTGCGGCGAAATGACGGTGACACCGTGGTCACCGTGATCGAAGGGCAGGTCGCGGTCGCGCGCTTCGATCAGCCGAGCATCGCGGCGAGCGCCGAGGTGCCGGCGCAGGCGCTGCGCTTGTCGGCGGGCGTGCGCGCCGACATCGTCGCCGCCGACATTCAAACATCGGCCGTTGCAAACATCGCGGCGGTCACCTCATGGAAGTCGGGTCGGTTGATCTTCGATGGCCAGGCGCTCTCCGAGGTCGTCGCCGAGTTCAACCGATACAACCGCACGCAGATCGTGCTGCGAGACTCGCAGCTCTCCGCCGAGCAGTTGAGCGGCGTGTTCGATGCCGACAAGCCGCAGGCGCTGGTGCGCTTCCTCGAGCGTGCCAACGTGATCGAGTCGGCACGCATCGAGGACGATCGAATCATTCTCACACCGCGCCGGTAGCCAAAAACATCGTGCTCTCCCGTCATGTCATCACAAGGCGGCCACAACGATCGCCATACGGGGAGTCATGATGAGCAAGAAGGGTAAGCGCGCCGTCGCGATGTTCGGTCCTCTGCTGCTGGTGACCAACCTGGCGCTGGCGGAGCCGACCTATCAATTCGATATCCGGGGCGCATCGCTGCAGTCCGCATTGCGCCAGTTCGCCGACCAGACGGGGTTGCAGATTTCGTACTTCACCAAGATCGCCGAAGGGCGCAGCGCGCCGAACCTTGCGGGCAAGATGACCGCGGAGCAGGCGTTGCAAACCTTGTTGAACGCGACCGGCCTCACCTTCGAGCGCATCGACCAGGGCACGGTGGCGATCTATCCGAACGAACGTGCGCGCGAGGTCACGACGATCTCGAACGACACGGCGATGAACGAGCCGCGCGCCCGATTCCTGCGCGTGGCCCAGGCCACTTCGGCCGCGGGCGAGTCGAACGAGGGGCCGGCGCCGCAGAACGTGCATCGAGAGGACATTCTCGAAGAGGTCGTCAGCACCGGCTCGCACATTCGCGGCGTGACCAACGACACCGCGCCGGTGACGGTGATGGATCGTCAGTACATCGAGCGCTCCGGCTTCACCAACATGCAACAGGTGGTGAACGCCATGCCGATGAACTTCAAGGGCGGCAACTCCGGCGCGAGCGAATCGAGCGAATTCGGCCTCGCGCCCTCATATGGTCAGAATCTCACGCGTGGCACGGGCTTCAATCTGCGCGGTCTCGGCTCGGTCTCCACGCTCACGTTGATCAATGGACGCAGGGTCGCGCCCTCGGCGCAGGGTCAGTTCGTCGATGTGAGCACGATTCCCATGTCGGCGGTGGAGCGCATCGAGGTGTTGAGCGATGGCGCCTCGGCGATCTACGGCGCCGATGCGGTCGCAGGCGTCGTGAACATCATCCTGCGCAAGGATTTCCAGGGCGCGGAGAGCGGGCTGGAGTATGGCTCGGCCTCCGACGGCTCGTTCGACGATCAGCGCGTCTCGCAGACGGTGGGCACACGCTGGGACACCGGCAATGCGCTGTTCATCGCCGAGTACTACCACCGCAGCAATCTGGATGTCGCGGACCGCGACTTCATTCTGGCGGCGGGCGGCAATCCCGGCACGGATCTGCTGCCCCGGCGCAAGCTCGGCACGATGTTGTTCACGCTCGATCAGCGGCTGCCCGCGAACTTCGATCTCTCCACCAACATTCTGTACTCGTACGAAGAGGTTATCTCGCAGAGCACGCGGCAGGACATCATGGACCGGCAGACCCCGCACACCAATCAGTGGAGCGCGACGCTGGGCCTGGGTTACAACGCGCCGGGCGGCTGGCGGATCTCGCTCGACGGCTTGATCGCGCGCGTCAAGCCGAACAGCGATTTCACCTATTCGGATCTGCAGACCGGCGAGACCACGCTGCTGATCCAGGACTATCGCGACGAATACGATACCTGGTCGACCGATCTGAAGGCCGACGGCACGCTGTTCAATCTGCCGGCCGGTCCGGTGCGTCTCGCGGTAGGCGCCTCGTATCGCAAGGACGATCTGATCTCGACGCGCTGGCGGCTGATACCGATCGTGCGGCGTGAAGTGCGTGCCGACGACGAGCGCGATGTCACGGCCGCGTTCGCCGAAATGTATGTTCCGATCGTCGGCGATGCGCAGAACCTCGCGTGGGCCAAGCGCATCGATCTGTCGATCGCGGGCCGCTACGACGATTATTCCGACTTTGGCAGCACCACCAATCCGCGCGTCGGTCTGGTGTGGTCGCCGACGAACAGCCTGGACATCCGCGCGAGCTACAGCACCTCGTTCCGCGCGCCGGCGGTCGCCGAGAAAGCGCAGGTCGGACGTCCCACGCAGGTTTCGACGGGCATGTTCGATGATCCGAGCGGCAACGGCGGCCTGATTCCGATGTTCTATCTGAACGGCAGTCTGCCGATCACCGCCGAGCAGTCGGAGAACATCGGCGTGGGATTCACGTTCCGTCCCGAGTCGCTGCGGGGGCTGGAGCTGAGCATGAATTATTTCGACATCGACTACACGGACCGGATTCAGTCGGCGCCGTTCGATGCCGGCGCGCTGGCGCGACGCGGGGACTATGGCCGGTTCATCAGCGAGTTCGCGAACGATGCGGCCGCGGCCGCCTATCTCGACGCGCGGCTCGCCGAGGGCTGGTTCTTCATGGACTGGGAGGAGATCGGCTCGACCGGCGTGCGCTATCTCTACGATCTGCGCCAGCAGAACGCGGCGAGAACTCAGCTCACCGGCTTCGATGCCACCGTGCAATACAAGTTCGAGCTGGCACGCGACGCCTTCGACCTGCAGTTGAACGTGACGCATCTGAAGGAGATTCTCACCTCGCTCGACCACGATACCGCGACGTTCAATCTGGTCGATACGTTCAATCAGCCGCTCGACTGGCGCGGGCGCCTGATGGGCACGTGGCTCCGTGGCGGTCTGAGCACGACGATGGTGCTCAACTACGCCGACGGCTACGTCAACACCAGTCTCGCGAACGATGAGCCGGTGGGCTCGTGGACCACCGCGGATCTGACGCTGACTTACAACTTCGACGGACGCACGCAGTCCTCCTTCCTGGAAGGCACGCGCGTGTCGCTCGCGGTCATGAACGTCACCGATCGGGAGCCGCCGCACGCGGTCACGCCGATCTACAACATCGGCTACGACGTGTTCAACGCCGATGCCACCGGGCGCTTCATCTCCGCACGTTTCACCAAGCGCTGGTAGCTCACTCATGCGTGTCAACGAGAACATCCGGTACGCGGTATCGGGGGCGGCGCTCGCGCTGCTGACTTCATGGGTTGCCTCGGTGGGACTGGCCGCCGAGTCGGCGGGCACGGACAGCTACGGCTCGATCTACCGGGCGAGCGTCAGTCCGCCGACCCTGATCAGGAATGCCACGCTGCTCATCGGCGACGGCACGCGCATCGACAACGGTGACGTGCTGATCGTCGATGGGAAGATTGCAGCGGTGGGAAGGGGGCTCAGCGCGCCGGCGGGCGCGCGCATCCTCGAGGCGCGTGGCCGCTGGGTCACGCCGGGGTTGATCGACGTGCATTCACATGTGGGGGTGCTGCCCAGCCCCTACGTCGATGCCAACTCCGACGGCAACGAGGTCACCAATCCGGTCACGGCGAATGTGTGGGTGGAGCATTCGGTGTGGACGCAGGACCCGGCGTTTCAAACCGCGCTGGAAGGCGGCATCACCACGCTGCAGATCCTGCCGGGCTCCGCGAATCTGGTCGGCGGCCGTTCGGTCGTGCTGAAGAACGTGCCGGCGGTGTCGGTGCGGGACATGAAATTTCCAGGCGCACCCATCGGCGTGAAGATGGCGTGCGGTGAGAATCCGAAGAGGGTGTATGGCGACAAGGGCACGGCGCCCTCGACTCGCATGGGCAACGTCGCGGGCTTTCGACAGGCCTTCAGCGACGCGCAGGATTATCAGCGGCAGCTGCAGAAGTATCAGCGCGAGCTCGCGAAGTACCAGGCGGCCGAAGCGGCGCCGGCCGATTCGCGCAAGAAGAAGGCCGACGACGACAAAGGCAAGGAGGAGCCGCCCGCGCCGCCCAAGCGCGATCTCAAATTGGAAACATTGGTCTCGGTGTTGAACGGCGAGGCCCGGGTGCACATCCACTGCTATCGCGCCGATGACATGTCGAACATGCTCGCGCTCGCCGATGAGTTCGGCTTCAAGATCGCGGCGTTTCATCACGGTGTCGAGGCTTACAAGATCGCCGACCGTCTGGCCGAGCGCGGCGTCTGCGGCGCGCTGTGGGCCGACTGGTGGGGCTTCAAGATGGAGGCGTACGACGGCATCCAGGAGAACCTCGCGCTGGTCGATTATCCGCAAGACAGCTGCGCCATCACGCATTCGGATTCCTCCGAAGGCATCCAGCGTCTCAATCAGGAATCGGCCAAATCGATGGCGCACGCCCGCGCGTTGGGATTGAGCATCCCGCCCGAGCGCGCGATCCGCTGGCTCACCTCCAACGCCGCGAAAGCGCTCGGCTTGAGCGATCGCATCGGCACGCTCGCCACCGGCATGAATGCCGACGTCGTGATCTGGAATCGCGACCCGTTCAGCGTGTACTCGCTCGCCGAGCAGGTGTTCATCGACGGCTCGATGCAGTTCGATCGCTCGCAGCCGCAGGCGCCGGCGCGCTCGGACTTCATGCTGGGACAGGACGCGAACGAGGAGCTGCGATGAGCACGATGCGAAGGGTCGTCACGAGAGTCGTCTGCGCGCTTGCGATCGTGCTGATGGGTGAGCAGGTCGCCGCGCAGGACATTCTCATCCGCAATGCGCGCGTTCACACGATGACGAGTGCGGGCACGCTCGATGGCGCGGATGTGCTGGTTCGCGCCGGCAAGATCGTGGCGGTCGGGAGCAATCTCGCCGCCTCGAATGCAACTGTCATCGACGCGGCCCATCGTCCGCTCACGCCCGGCCTGTTCGCCGGCGTCGGCAGCCTGGGCGTCGTCGAAGTGGCGGCGGTCCCCGATACTTCGGATGAGAGCTTCAGGCTGCGCATGCCCGTCTGGGAACAGCAATGGCGACCGGAGTTCGATGTGACGCTCGCTTACAACCCGGCGTCCTCGCTGATTCCCGTCAATCGCATCGAAGGCATGACGTGGGGCGTGCTCGCGCCCTATCGCGGCGATTCCATCGTTGCGGGGCAGGGCGGCGCGGTCACCTATGACGGTCGTTACGACGCACTGATTCCCGGCAGTCGCTCGCTGTTCGTGCAGTGGCATGACGGCGACTCGGTCGGCGGCACGCGCGCCGGGCTCTTCATGCTGATGCAACAGGCGATTCGGGAAGTGAGATCGCCGCCGGCCGCCGCGGATCGGGCGCTGATGCTGCCGGCCGGACGCGAGGCATTCGCGGGCTATCTCAACGGCGGGCGCATCGTGTTCAACGTCGATCGAGCCGTCGACATCCGCCGCCTGATCGATTTCACACGGCGCAATGGCTTGAAACCCGTGATCTCAGGCGGCGCCGAAGCCTGGCGCGTAGCCGATGAGCTCGCGCGTGCAAACATTCCGGTGCTGCTCAATCCGCTGGATAACCTGCCGGACAACTTCGACATGATGGGCGCGCGGCTGGACAACGCGACGTTGCTCCACCGGGCGGGCGTTCGCGTCGCGTTCTCCTCCGGTCACGTTCACAACGCACGCAAGAATCGTCAGGTCGCCGGCAACACCGTGGCGCACGGATTGCCCTGGGAGGTCGCACTCGCTGCGATCACTGCGACGCCGGCCGAGATCTTCGGCGTGGGCGCCACGCGGGGTCACATCGCGGTGGGGCAGGCCGCTGACCTGGTGTTGTGGAGCGGCGATCCCCTGGAGCTGTCCTCGCTCGCCGAGCAGGTGTGGATCGGCGGGGCGGCCATCGAGATGCGCTCGCGCCAGAGCGACCTGCGGGATCGTTATTTTCAGCGGCTCAAATCCGCCCGTCCTTGAAATCGAGACAAGAGCATGAAACAAACATTGCGTGGATCCTGGATCGTGACGCTGGGCCTGCTGGCGTGGTCATCCGCGTCGCTCGCCGATGCGACCCGCTCGCCCGAATGGAAACAGCTGGTATCGATGTTCGATCAGACCTTGCAGGAGGATGGCATCGTCGGCGGCAGCGTGGCGCTGGTCGAGAACGGACGGATGGTTGCGCGGAAGAACTACGGCTTCGCCGACAAGGAGCGCGGCCGGCGCGTCGATGACGACACGGTGTTTCATTGGGCGTCCATCACCAAGACCTTGAACGGCATCGCGGTCATGCAGCTGCGCGATGCGGGCAAGCTGTCGTTGGACGATGCCATCACCGGGCACGTGCCGGAGCTGCGCCAGGTGCACAACCCGTTCGGCTCGATGGACGCGATCACCGTGCGCATGCTGCTGGATCACTCGGCGGGATTTCAGGCGGGCACGTGGCCGTACAAGCAGGGCAAGCCCTGGGAGCCGTTCGAGCCGACGCAGTGGTCGCAGGTCGTTGCGATGATGCCGTATCAGGAAGTCGCCTTCGCGCCGGGCAGCAAGTTCAGCTACTCGAATCCGGCGTGGATCTATCTTGCGCACCTGCAGGAGCAGTTGAGCGGCGAGCCGTGGCAGGCGTACATCCACGAGCACATCTTCGCACCGCTCGGCATGAGCCGCAGTTACTTCGGCCTGTCGCCGAATCATCTGCGCGAGGATCGTTCGCATCGTTACATATTGAGCAAAGGCGCGGACGGCCAGCCGAAGCTCGAGGATCTGGGCGGGGAGTTCGATCCCGGCATCACGATTCCGAATGGCGGCTGGAACTCACCGCTCGCGGATGTGGCGGCCTACATCGCGTTCCTGACGCGCGCAACCAGGGGCGATGAGCGCCTGGCGCAGCGCTATGAGCGCGTGCTGAAACAGTCCTCGCTCGAGGAGATGTGGGAGCGGCGTCATCCGACGTCCGAGCGCGCCGACACCGATTACATGGGACTGGCGTTCTTCATCATCGGCGAGCGTCCGCATCGGATCATCGGTCACACCGGCGGCCAGGGCGGATTCTCATCGTTCTTCTATTGCAATCCAGTCACCGGCCGCGGCGTGGTCGCGGCCTTCAATACCGCCAATGGGATCGAGCGTGAAGGCCGGCGCGGCTATTTCTCGATCCTCCAGGAACAGGCACTGAAGATCCTGCAGTGATGGCGGCGCGCATTCCTCCGTTGCTGTGGGTGCGAGTGTTCGAGGCGGCCGCCCGGCATGGCAGCTTCGCCCGCGCCGGGCGTGAGCTGTGCGTGTGTGCCGGGGCGGTGAGTCGCACCGTCAAAGAGCTCGAAGCATTTCTTGGCGTGACGCTGTTCGTGCGGCGGGCACGAGGCGTGATGCTCACCGAGGCCGCCCATGTCTACGCGCGGGAAGTGACGCCCGCGATTCGACAGATCGCGCTTGCATCGGCGGCGGTGCGGCGCGTGTCACGATCGTCCATCCCTCAGATCAAGGCAGAGAACCGGCATGCAAATGAGCTTTGAGTTATCCGCGGCGATTGCGCTGACGCTGGCCGCATCGATGGTGCGAGCGGAGTCGCCCGCCGTCTACGATGTCTGGATTCGCAACGGCACGGTCGTCGATGGCACCGGCAATGCGCGTACCCAGGCGGACGTGCTCGTGTCCGGCGACCAGATCGTGCTGGTCGGTCCGGTCGATGCGGGCAAGATCAAGGCGAAGCGCATGGTCGATGCACGAGGCAAATGGGTCGTGCCCGGCTTCATCGATACGCATGCGCATGGCGATGCGACCGAACAGTCCTTCGTGAGCTTTCTGGCGCAGGGAATCACTACCGTGGTCCTCGGCCAGGATGGCGGCTCGATGAGCTATCCAGGCGATGACAAGCTGCCGCTGTCCACTGGAATGAGCCTGATCGATCAGCGTGGCAGTGAGGTCAACGTCGCTACGCTGACCGGCCATGGCACGTTGCGCGATCTCGCCGGCATCGGCAATGCGCCCGTGCCGACGGCGGGGCAGTTGCAGGCGATGAAGGATCGATTGCTCGCGGACATGCAGTCGGGCTCCTTTGGCCTGAGCTTCGGGCTCGAATATGCACCCGGCCGGTACTCGCAGATCGCCGAGCAGAAAGCACTCGGCGATCTGGTCGGTCAGCACGGTGGCATCGTCATGAGTCACCTGCGCTCGGAGGACTTCGACAAGATCGGCGGCGCGATCGATGAGCTGCTGCAGATCGACGCGCACGTTCACGTGTCGCATCTGAAGATCGTCGCCGGCCAGCGCGCGGCCGAGGCGGACGCCGTGCTCGGGCAGCTCGAGCGCGCGCGTGCCCAGGGCAAGTGGGTGACCGCCGATGTGTATCCGTATCTCGCGAGCGCCAGCAGTCTGCACTTTTTGTATCCGGAATGGGCCAAGGGTCGCGAGGCCTACGAGGTCGCGGTAAAGCAGCGTCGCGCCGAGCTGGAGGCTCATCTGCGCAAGCGCGTGGAGGAGAGAAACGGCGCGCAGGCGATCCTGTTCGTCGGCGGTCCGCATGCCGGCAAGCGGTTGTCGGAGGTCGCGGCCGAACTGAAGAAGCCGTATGAAAAGGTGATGATCGATGACATCGGCTACGGCGGGCCGGCGCAGGCGCATTTCCTGATGGCGGACGCCGTGCAGGATCGTTTCATCTACGCCGATCAGGTGATGATCTGCACGGATGGCGCGCCGGGCAGCGGTCATCCGCGCTCGGCCGGCTCGTTCATCAAGATCCTGGAAGAGTTCGTGGGGCCCGCGCCCAAGATGAGTCTGGAGCGCGCCGTCTACAAGATGAGCGGCCTGCCGGCGCAGACGCTCGGCCTCGATCGCGGCGTGCTCGCCGCCGGTCAGAAGGCGGACCTGTTGATTCTCGATCCAGACAATCTGCACAGCCGCGCCAGCTGGACCGAGAGCACGCTTCGACCGAGCGGTGTCGATGCCATCTATGTCAATGGCAGGCTCGCCTACGAGCGCGGCGAGCCTGCCGGCAAGTTCGGCAGGATGTTAAAGCGCACCCAGCAGTAGATAGCCCGCGACGCTGATCGCCGCGGCGATCAGCGCGAAGGGCAGCTGCGTGCGGGCGTGATCGATCACCGGCGTGTTGGCGGCGACACTGCTCACGATGGTGGTGTCGGAGATGGGAGACGTGTTGTCGCCGAATACGCCGCCGGCGATGCAGGCACCGAACAACAGTTCGGGACTGATGCCGGTGGCGGTGCCGATCGGCAGCGCGAGCGGCACCATGATGGAGAACGTGCCATAGGAGGTGCCGGTGGCGAAGGACATGACGGCGCCGAGCAGAAATACGAGCGCGGGAATCACCGCGACTGGCAGTGAGCTCTGTAACAGCTGCGCGACGAAGGGACCGGTGCCGAGTGCCTGGGTGAGCTTGCCGAGCGCGAGCGCGAGCACGATCAGAAAGCCCACGTCGAGAAACTCCGCGCTGCCGGCGATGATTTTCTTCTCGATGTCCAGCGAGCCGAAGACCCGATCGATGCGCAACAGCAGGCCGGTGATGAACAGCGTCGCCACCACGGCGTAGAGAATGGACTTCGAGCCGTCACCCGCAGTGATGTCGCCATTGCCCGTGAGATACAGACTCCACAGCGTGATGCCGATCAGACTCGCGATCGGAATCAGCATGTGACGCAGTCGTGGCTCGCGACCATCGCTTGCGGCCGCGGCGGTCTCGGTCGTGCCGGCGGGGGCGAGCGCGTCGAATTGACGCATCGGACCTACGGTGAGGCCGGTCATCATGACTACCGCCACGAGGATCAGACTGATCCAGCAGTACAGCGCGTACGGCATGGCGCGGATCAGAAAATCCAGCGGGTTCGGCACGTTCTGCGCCTGGACCAGGGCGAGATAAAAGGCGCCCCACGAGTTCACCAGCACCAGCGCGACCACGTTGATGCCGATGGTATGAATGAAATAGGCGAGCCGCACCCGCGCGATCTTGAGCCGGTCGTAGAGCGAGCCCATCGTCGCGCCGTTGATCAGCACGTTGCTCCAGGTCTCGAGGATCAGCGAGCCGCCAAACAGCCAGGTCAGACCGAACACCGTGCGCTTGCCATAGCCGCGCTCGCGTCCCTGCAGCAGCCGCGTGAGCGCATCGAACGCGCGACTGTCCTTCATCAGTCGCAGCAGCCCGCCGACCAGTACGCTGAACAGCACCAGGCGCAGGTTGTCCGGCTTGATGGTGGTGTCGATCAGGTGGTCGAGTGCGCGCGCCGGCACGACATGCAGCTCGCCGCTGTGAAGGATTGCGACCGCGCACAGCACGCCTGCGGACAGGGAGATCAACACCCGCTTGGTCGCAAGCGCGATGCCGATGGCAATCGCGGGCGGCACGAGGCTCAACCAACCGAAGTCGGCGGACATGCGAAGGCTCCGGCGGAGGTGGGCGTTATTCGAAGAGCTGCGGCGAGCCGCCGGTGTGAATGAACAGGATGTTTTCGGTGGGCGAGAAGCGTTTGGTGCGCGCGTAGTCGATCAGGCCCGCCGCCGCCTTGCCCGTGTAGACCTCATCGAGATAAATCCCCTCGGTGCGCGCGAACAGCTCCACGGCTTCGAGGCATTGTGGCGTGTTCTTGCGATAGCCGGCACCGACGTAGGCATCCTCGACCACGATTTTGGCGCGCGCCAGCGCCGCTGGATTCAACATCTGCTCGAGCACGCGGCGGACCTTGGGAATCTGCTCTTCCTTCGCGCGCGACACCGCCATGCCGATCACTTCGCCCGGCCAGCCGAGCAGCGCGGCGCCCGCGACCAAGCCCGCCTGCGTGCCCGCCGAGCCGGTGGCGTGGATGATTCGTGAGAACCGCAGTTGAGTGCGCTGCTCGTACTCCATGATCTCCTGCAGGCTGTGCACGTAGCCCAGCGAGCCCAGGCCGGTCGAGCCGCCGACGATCATTTGATAGGGATGGCGACCGCTCGCTCTGAGCGACTCCGCAAGCTCGTTGCAGGCCGCTTCCAGTACCGCGTCATCCTCGGTGTCGATGTGGGTCATGTGCGCGCCCGCGAGACGAGACAGGCGCAGGTTGCCCGTGTCGGCGTTGGGCACCGGGCCTGCGAGCACCAGATGCACGTCCATGCCGAGCGATGCGCCCGCCGCGGCGACCGTGCGACACCAGTTCGACTGGTTGCTGCCATTGGTGACCAGGCAATCGCAGCCCCGCCGGCGCGCATCGCTCAGCAAATATTCGAGCTTGCGGATCTTGTTGCCACCGAAGCCGAAGCCGGTGAGATCGTCCCGCTTGCAGTAGATGTTCGTCTCGAGCAACTCGCTCAACTGAGATAAACGATGCAGCGGCGTCGGCGCGAGCGCGAGGCTCAGGCGTTCGGGGGGCTGAAGGAGCAGGTCGGGATGGTAGAGCGTCGTCATGGCTGCTTTGATAGCAAAGCAGGCGGGGGCGCGACAACAGGGCGTCGCTGCCCGAGCGTCAGGATTTCTGAGGCTGGCGCCCGGAAGGCCGCAGTTCAGCGCCGGCGCTCGTATTCCGGCGCGAGCCCGCGCATGATGTTGAGCAGGCGTTTATAACTTTCGTAGCGACGCGCCGAGATCGTGTTGCCGGCGAGCGCGGCCAGCACGGCGCACCCCGGCTCGCGCAGATGCAGGCAGTTGTTGAATCTGCAGTCGTGCGCGAGCTTCAGCATTTCCGGCCAGCCCACCTGCACCATCGCATCTTCGACCGGCGGCGGCGCATAGTCGCGAACGCCGGGCGAGTCGATCAGCTCGCCACCACTTTCGAGACGAAACAACGCGGTCGAGACCGTCGTGTGCCGGCCTTCACCGGTCGAATCGGACAAGGATCGCGTGGCGCGCTCGGACTCGGGCGCGAGGCGATTGGTGAGCGTGGACTTGCCGACGCCGGATTGGCCGACGAGCATGGCACTGTGGTTGGCGAGCAGCTCGCGCACGGGCGCAACCGTCGGCTCGTTCTTCGCCGAGACACGTAGCACCGGATAGCCTGCGCGCTCGTAGTCGTTCACGCGCGCCTGGAACTCGGCATCCTCCGCACCTGGCAGCTCCGACTTGTTCACGATCAGCGCGCCCGAGATTCCTGCGAGCGCGGCGCCTGCGAGATACCGATCGGCGATGTAGAGATCCGGCTCGGGATTCGGCGCGACGATCACGATGATCAGTGACAGATTCGCCGCGAGCGGCTCGGTGCGTCCGCGACTGTCCGTGCGGGCAAACAACGATCGGCGAGGGGCGACGCTCACGACTTTTGCCACGTCGCCGCTGCTCTGGGACGGACCGCGAATCGTCACTTCATCGCCGCACACGCAGGTGAGTCGCTTGCCGAAGAGCTCGGCCGACATGCGCTCGCCGGCGTGGGTTTCGACGATGACGCGACGACCGAACGACTCGGTGACGCGTGCCGGCGCCTCAGCCGCCTCGCTCATGAGCGCGCTGTCGCCAGCGACTGCAGGCGCGAGATGCGCACGAGCGCGGGCGGATGCGAATCGTAGAAGGCCGAGTGCAGGCTGTCGGGCGTGAGCGTGCTCGCATTGTCTCGATGCAGTTTCACGAGCGCGCTCGCAAGCTCGCTTGCGTTCGCATGTTGAGCGGCGAATTCATCCGCCTCGAACTCGTGCTTGCGCGACCACCACGCACCGAGCGGCGTCAGGAAATACGTGAAGGCGGGCAGCACGAACATGAAGAGCAGCAGCGCTGCGTGCGTGGAGGGCGTGCTCACGCCGAGCGCCGCATAGAAGGCGGGCCAGCGCATCAGCGCATCGAGCAGCAGGAAGCCGAGCAGCGCCATCACGACCGACACGATCAGGCCCGAGCGAATGTGTTTCAGCCGGAAATGGCCGAGCTCGTGCGCGAGCACGGCCTCGACCTCAGCGACCTGTAAACGCTCGAGCAGGGTGTCGAAGAACACGATGCGCTTGTTGCGACCGATGCCGGTGAAATAGGCGTTGCCATGCGAGGAGCGGCGCGAGCCGTCCATCTTGAACACGCCCTTGGACTCGAAGCCGCAGCGTTGCAGGACCGCCTCGGTGCGCTGCTTGAGGGTTGCGTCGGTCACCGGCGTGAACTTGTTGAACATCGGCGCGAAGATCGCGGGGTACGCCCAGGTCATCAGCACGGAAAAACTCACCCACACCAGCCAGGCGTACAGCCACCACAGCGCGCCGGCCTGCTGCATCAGGTACAGGATCACGAACAGCAGCGGCGTGCCGAGCAGCAGCCCCAGCGCCAGGCTCTTGCACAAATCGGCGATATACAGCCCCGGCGTGGTGCGATTGAAGCCGAAGCGCGCCTCGATACCAAAAGTACGCCACAGAGACAGCGGCAGGCCGATGGCGCTCACTATCAGGAAAGTCGACAGGACGACGGCCGTGCCATGCCAGGTCGGCGACAGGCCCGCCGCCCGCCACGCGTGATCGATGCGATCGATGCCACCGCCCAGGGTGAGCGCCAGGGCGAGGGCCGCATCCAGCAACACATCCCAGCGGTTGAGGCTGGCGCGGGCGACCGTATAGTCCGCAGCCTTCTGGTGGGCCTCGAGGTCGATCTGCTGGGCGAAGGCCTCGGGCACCCGGCCGCGGTGCCGCCGCACGGCCGCGACCTGGCGCTGATTCAGCCAGCTGCGCGTCGCCGTGGAGGCGAGCAGCAGCAATAGAAACAATCCGGTAAACCAATGCATTGAAGTCTTTCCAATGGGTGCCGAGGCACACACAAAACTCGGGATCGGGCAGCCTGCCACGACCCTCGTGCGAGTTGGCAAAAGGTGCGACTTTTGCCGCTCGCCGCCGCCTGCGGCGGCGGGGTACATCCTTGTACCCGACGGGGAAGCCGATACGCCAGCTGTTATGATGTCCCATCAAATCTTTAATGCGCAGAGCGTACCGTGACCGACCGCGACCCGACCCGACTCATCTGGATCGATCTGGAAATGACGGGCCTGAAGCCCGACACCGACCACATCATCGAAATCGCCACCGTGGTCACCGACAAGCACCTGAACACCCTGGCCGAGGGGCCGGTCCTGGCCATCCATCAGTCGGATGAGACCCTGGACGCCATGGACGACTGGAACCGTCGCCAGCACGGCGCCTCGGGCCTCGCCGCCCGCGTGCGTGCCAGCACCATCACCGTCGAGGAGGCCGAGCGCCAGACGGTGGAGTTTCTGAGCCGCTGGATCGAGCCGGGCGTCTCGCCCATGTGCGGCAACAGCATCTGTCAGGACCGTCGCTTCATGGCACGCGAGATGCCGGCCCTGGAGCGGTATTTTCACTACCGCAACCTGGATGTGAGCACGCTGAAGGAGCTGGCGCGGCGCTGGTCGCCGGAGGTGTACAGCAGTTTCCAGAAGAGCTCGACGCACCTGGCGCTGGACGACATTCGCGATTCCATTCGCGAGCTGCAGCACTACCGGACGAACTTTCTGCGGGTTTGAGGACGGATTCGCGGCGGCAGGGATGCCTGCCGCCGCGACGTGACGACGTTACTTCGCGGCCACCGAGCCGCCCGCCAGGAACAGCCAGGTCTCGACCACGGTGTCGGGATTGAGCGAGATGCTCTCGATGCCTTGCTCGACCAGCCAGCGCGCGAGATCCGGATGATCCGAGGGGCCCTGGCCGCAGATACCCACGTACTTGCCTTGCCTGCGACAGGCGTCGATGGCGAGCTTCAGCAAGGCCTTCACCGCCTCATCACGCTCGTCGAACAGCTTGGCAATGATGGCCGAGTCGCGGTCCAGGCCGAGCGTGAGCTGGGTCATGTCGTTCGAGCCGATCGACATGCCGTCGAAAAACTGCAGATACTGATCGGCGAGCAGCGCGTTGGTCGGCAGCTCGCACATCATGATGACCTTCAGCCCGTTCTCGCCGCGCTTCAAGCCGTTCTGCGCGAGCAGTTGCGTGACGTGCTCGGCTTCCTTCACCGTACGTACGAAGGGCACCATCACCTGCACGTTGGTCAGGCCCATCTCTTCGCGCACGCGCTTCAACGCGCGGCATTCGAGCTCGAAGCAGGGACGGAACGTTTCATCCACGTAACGCGAGGCGCCGCGGAAGCCGAGCATCGGATTCTCTTCGTGCGGCTCGTACTGACGGCCGCCGATCAGATTCGCGTACTCGTTCGATTTGAAATCCGACATGCGCACGATCACCGGCTCCGGCGCGAACGCCGCGGCGATGGTCGCGATGCCTTCGCACAGCTTGTCGATGTAGAAGCTCACCGGATCCTTGTAACCATTCATCTGGCGACGGATGGTCTGCTGCAGATCCTTGGCGAGCGAGTCGAACTCGAGCAGCGCGCGCGGGTGCACGCCGATCATGCGATTGATGATGAATTCCAGACGCGCCAGACCCACGCCCTTGTGCGGAATGCCGGCGAAGTCGAAGGCACGGTCGGGGTTGCCGACGTTCATCATGATCTTGGTCTTGATGGGGGGCAGCGCATCCAGCTCGACGATTTTCTGTTCGAAGGGCAGGGCGCCCTCGTACACGAAGCCAGTGTCACCTTCGGCGCAGGAGACCGTCACTTCCATGCCTTCCTTGATCGTCTCGGTCGCATCGGTGCAGCCCACGACCGCGGGAATGCCGAGCTCGCGCGCGATGATGGCGGCGTGACAGGTGCGGCCACCGCGATTGGTCACGATGGCCGAGGCGCGCTTCATCACCGGCTCCCAATCCGGATCGGTCATGTCGGCGACCAGCACGTCGCCGCTCTGCACGCGAGTCATTTCTTTCACGTCGCGAATGATGCGGGCGGGGCCGGCGCCGATGCGCTGACCGATGGAGCGGCCGCTCGAGAGCACCTTGGATTTTTTCTTCAGCGAGTAGCGCTGCACGGTGCGGCCGGCGCGGCTCTGCACGGTCTCCGGACGCGCCTGCAGGATATAGATCTTGCCGGTCTCGCCGTCCTTGCCCCATTCGATGTCCATCGGGCAGCCGTAGTGCTGCTCGATGATGAGCGCCTGCTTGGCGAGCTCCAGAATGTCGGCATCATCGATCGAGAAGCGGTTGCGATCCTCGGTTGCGACATCGACGGTCTTCACGCGCTCGCCGCTGCCCGGCTCGCCGTAGACCATCTTGATCGCCTTGGCGCCGAGCGTACGGCGCAGGATGGGCGCGTGGCCCGACTTCAGCGTCGGCTTGTAGACATAGAACTCATCGGGATTCACCGCGCCCTGCACGACGGTCTCGCCGAGGCCGTAGGAGGCCGTGATGAACACGACGTTGCGGAAGCCTGAGTCGGTATCGAGCGTGAACATCACGCCGCTTGCGCCCACGTCGGAGCGGCACATGTACTGGATGCCGGCGGAGAGGGCGACCACGTCGTGGGCGAAGCCCTGGTGCACGCGATAGGCGATGGCGCGATCGTTGTAGAGCGAGGCGAACACTTCGTGCACGCACTTGATCAGCGCTTCCTTGCCGCGCACGTTCAGGAATGTTTCCTGCTGGCCGGCGAAGGAGGCGTCCGGCAGATCCTCGGCGGTGGCGGAGGAGCGGACCGCGACCGCGACATCGCGACCCTCGCCCATGCGCTCGTAGCCGGCGAGAATTTCTTTCTCGAGCTGCGGCGGGAACGGCGTGGAGAGAATCCATTGCCGGATCTTCGCGCCCACCTCGGTGAGCTTCTCCACGTCATCGACATCGAGCGTGGCGAGCTCCTTGGAGATGCGCTCGGCCAGCCCCTCGTGCTTGAGGAAGTCCCGATACGCCTGCGCGGTGGTCGCGTAGCCGGTCGGCACGCTCACGCCCATCTTGGCCAGATGGCTGATCATCTCGCCGAGTGAGGAGTTTTTGCCGCCGACGGTGTCGACATCGTGGCGTCCGAGCTGTTCGAAGGGTACTGTGTAAGCGGTCAAGGGCGGTCCTCGTAGACACTCGAGCGATGTACTTAGCCCCGGGATTTTAACCGCAATACGCGATGGCGCGTGAGTCTTGGCGACAGAAGAATGGAAAGACGAACGGTTTTTTTTGTGTCCGACCAGACCGGCGTGACCGCCGAGACCATGGGGCACAGCCTGCTGACGCAGTTCGATGGGCAGGCATTTCGGCAGGTGACTCTGCCATTTATCTCCACTGTTGACAAGGCGGAGGAGGCGGTTCGTCGCATCAACGCGACGGGTGAGACGGAAGGCGTCCGGCCCGTGATTTTCAGTACTTTGGTACAGGAGGACCTGCGCGAGATCATCAAGCGCGCCAACGGCCTGTTCCTGGATTTCTTCGACGCCTTCATGGGGCCGCTGGAGATGGAGCTGAAGATCAAGTCCTCGCGCGCGCAGGGCAAGGCGCATGGCATGCAGGACCTCGGCGCCTACACCACGCGCATCAACGCCACCAACTTCGCGCTCGCCAACGATGACGGCGCTGTCACGCGCGACTACGAGCGCGCCGATCTGATCCTGGTCGGCGTTTCGCGCACCGGTAAAACGCCAACCTGCCTGTACCTGGCCTTGCAGTACGGCGTGTTCGGCGCCAATTATCCATTCGCTGACGAGGAGCTCGAGACCGGGCGTCTGCCGGCGGCGCTGATCAAGCATCAGCGCAAGCTGTACGGTCTCACCATCGCGCCGGAACGTCTGCAACAGATCCGCAACGAGCGCCGGCCCAACAGCAACTACTCCTCACCCTCACAAGTGGACTTCGAAGTGCGCACCGCCGAGGCGATCTTTCGTCGCTACGACATTCCATGCATCAACACCACCGAATGTTCCATCGAGGAGATCGCGAGCCGCATTCTCGACCGGACGGGCGTGGAGCGTCGGCTGCGTCCTTGAGCCCTTGCAAGCGAGCCGAAGTGCCCACACATGGCACGCATGTCGCATGTATTGGAACTGCGTGGATGACACATGAATTGCCCCGTGACGCAAGTCACACACCACTGGCAGTAGTGCGAAACTGCTGTGCTATATTCGGACCATGTCGATAGACCTTACAGCAAGCGATGTGAATTGCCCCGTCAGCTGGCGCTCCCGTCCGGGCAGCTTCGTCAGCTTGATGTCGCTGTATGAGAGCAATTACATCCGTCTTGCCTGGCTGGTGCCGGACGTGGAGCGCGCGGCGGCCACGCAGATTTCCGTGGTGGACGGCGATTGTCCGTTGCATCTGGCGATCGAAGAGCGCAGCCGCTACACGACCACGCTGCGGCTCACCTATGTGTTCGACGATGAAGCCGGGCCGCTGGCCGATCCGGATCTGCTGATCCGCGTGTATCGCGATGCGCGGCTCGCCGAAGTGCAGGCGTGCGCGCGCTGGCATCGTCATGCGATGCTCGAATCGCTGCGCTCGCAGCTGGCACGCGATCTGGGCGATCGCTGGCTGCGCAACGTCATGCTCAACAAATGGCTCGATTATTGCGTCGAGCGTGGTCATCACTTCCCCGCGTTGACAGCCACCTGAGGAAGCTCGGATGTATCGACTTCCCCGACTTCGGCAAGTGGCAGCTGGGTGAAATGCTTCGCTGATCAGAGCCGAAATCGACGAGTGGTAATCAACTCTCCCTGAACGTCCTTCCCTTTGCCCGTACCGGGCTCGCTATGGAATTCTCCGACCGGCTGAGCAATCTGCGCCAGCTCCTCGCGCCGGGCGCGCGTCCCCCTGCTGAAGATGAGCGGCTGCTGCAGCTCTATTGGAATCGCGCCGAGCTGAAGAAAGAGCTGTCGCGGCTGCAGGATGAGCGTCACAAGCTGATCGAGCAGCTGAACAAACACGAAGCCAGTTACGTTCGTCACAGCGAGCAGCTGTTGCAGCTCGAAGAATTTCTGGGCAATCCGGAGACTGGCCCGCACGGCTTGGTTTATTTCCAATTGCGTTCGCTGTGGCGCGCCTCGTCGGCGAAAGTCGCACGCTTCGCGCAACAGCTGCAGCAGCAACAGGCCGATCGTGAGCAGCGTCGTCACGTCTTGGAATTCGATCGCGCGCGTCGTCAACAGCTCGCCGATTTCGATCGACGGATCGCGACCGCGCGCTCGCGCGCCGACATGATGGAAGCGCAGCTGAAGCTGCAGGACGTGAAACTCGAGAAGATGCGCGGCTTCTGGAACTACGCGCGTCGCCGGCGCCTGAGCGAGGAGATCGCGACCGAGCGTGAACAATGGGATCTTGCGGCCACCGAAGTCACCGATCTCAGCGATGACCGCAATACGCTCGAAGACCGGGCCGCACCGGCCTTCGAGGGAATCTCCATCGACGGCCGTCGCATCGTCAATACCGCGGTGATCGCCTATGCGCAACAGCTGGTCGTGACGCTGTCCGGCGGCGGCCTCGCGGTGCTCGCGAAGGAGACGACCACCAAGCGCGTGTTCGATATGAAATATGGCACGCGCGAGGAATGCTCGCGGCTGATGATGTTGTTGCGCGAGGCGCTCGCCATCGTCAAAAACGAAAAAGACGATCTCGGTGGATTGAAGGAGCGCACCGATGCGTTACGGGCAGTGGTCTCTTATCGCAGCGATGCGGACACGGTGCCGCTGACGGACTCGATCGGTACGTTGCCGGTTGCCGTGACGCTGGTGTCGGGGCTCGAGACGGGCAACAAGGACAAGGCGGGCGTGAACGTCCTGGTGGACGATTACTGGGATCTGTATCAGGCGCTGCTGCAATGAGCAGCGCCTGAGGTTGCTCGTTTAGCGGTTAGTTCCGGGTCGAATCCGACCGGTCGCCCTGGGCCTTCAGGCGCGACAGATACAGATTGCTCATGCCGCTCAAGTCCGCGGCGATCTCGACCGTCTCATCCAGCACCGCATCGGGCGGCTCCTGACCGGTCAGGTCGGCGAGCTTCGCGACCGGCGGCTGACCACGCAGCTTGCGACGCTCATTCTCGCGGGCGAGTCGTTCCGTCTCCATCTGCTCGCGCTCGGCGACGCGCGTCTTCAGGTTCAGCGACAGCTTCTTCTGGGTGCGCACCTTCTCGAACGCGTCGAGGTCGGCGAGCAGCGAGCGGTAGTCCGGCGCGGTCGCGATGCGCTGCTCGTGCGATTGCTCGAGCGCGGCGATGGCCGGGGTCAGCTGACCTTCCTTGTTGAATTCCGCCGGACGAATGCGATCCCAGGGCAGGGCGCTTTCACGCGTGCTCTCACCGACTTCCTCGGGGCTGATGGCCGTCGGCATCGAGATGTCCGGCTGCACGCCGCGGTGCTGGGTGCTCTCGCCCGTCACGCGGTAGTACTTGCCGATGGTGACGGTGAGCTGGCCGAAGCCCGGATCGGGACCGAGCGCATACCGATCCAGCGGATACAGGTTCTGCACCGAGCCTTTGCCGTAGGTCTGTTGGCCGACGATGATGCCGCGGCCGTAGTCCTGAATCGCCGCTGCGAAGATCTCCGAGGCCGACGCGCTGTAGCGATCGACCAGCACGATCATCGGGCCGTCCCAAGCGGTGGCCGGTTCCGGATCATCCAGCACTTCGACGCGACCACCGGTCTCGCGCAGCTGCACGATGGGGCCGGCCGGAATGAACAGGCCCGACAACGCGGTCGCTTCGGTCAGATGACCGCCGCCGTTACCGCGCAGATCCATGATCAGCGCGTCCATCTTCTCGGCCTTCAATTCGGTGAGCAGCTTCTGCACGTCGCGCGTGGTGCTGCGATAGTCCTTGGCGCCGGAGGATTTGGCTTCGAAGTCCTGATAGAAGCTCGGCACGTTGATCACGCCGACCTTCATCTCACGATCGCCGCGCTTGATGGTGTGCACTTCCTTCTGCGCGGCCTGGGCGTCGAGCGACACCTTGTTACGCTGCAGTTCCAGCACCTTCTCCGGGGAGCCGGGCGCGGCGCCCGCGGGCAGGATGTTGAGGCGCACGGTGGTGCCGACCTTGCCGCGGATGATCTGAACCACGTCATCCAGGCGCCAGCCGATCACGTCGACCATCTTGCCGTTCTTGCCTTCACCGACCGCGATGATGCGATCGTTGGCGCCGAGCGTGCCGTTGATGGCCGCCGGGCCGCCGGGCAGCACGTTGAGCACGGTCACGTAGTCGTCGACCAGCTGCAGCGAGGCACCGATGCCTTCGTACGACAGGCTCATCTGAATGCGGTACTCCTCGGAATTGCGCGGCGAGAAGTAGCTCGAGTGCGGATCGAAGACGTGCGCGAACGCATTCATGAACACTTCGAAGATGTCGTCGCTGGTCACCTGCTCGGTGCGCTTGACCACGCGCTCATAGCGCTTCTGCAGGATGTCCTTGGTTTCCGGCCAGGTCTTTTCGGTGAGCATCAGGGACACCGCGTCGTTCTTCACGCGACGGCGCCAGATGTCGTTCAGCTCCTCGGGAGTCTTGGCCCACGGCGCCTTGGCGCGATCGAACTCGAAGGATTCATCGACGGTGAAGTCCGGCTCGGTCTTGAGCAGGTCCACGGCGTATTTCACGCGCTCCTTGTTGCGCTGCTGGAAGCGATTGAAGATCGCGAACACGGGCTCGAGCTGACCGTTCACCACGGCGTCGTCGAGCTGATAACGATAGCGCTCGAACTCGGCGATGTCGGAGGCGAGGAAGTAGCTGCGGCTGCCATCGAGCTGTTCGATGAAACGGTCCAGCACCAGCGAGGACACCGGGTCGTTGATCGGCGACTGGCGGTAATGCGAGCGCTCGATCACGTTGCTCACCAGCTTGCTGACGCGTCGCTGGCGCTCGGTGGGGGAGAGTTCCTGCGGGTTCGCGGTCGCGACCGCCTTGGCAACCGGCGCCTGCGCCGTGCCGGCCAGTAACGCACAGACCACCAGCAGCGCGGGCAAGCTGAAAATCAACGTGGTGCGCCGCTGCTTGGCGGGTTCGTGCGAGGGCGACTGATACACTGTTTCACATCCTCATCAGGGGGAGGGGGCCGTGGCCATTGAGGCGGGCCGGTCCCGATTTCGACCTAAACCTTCAACCGCAAGCAAGGCAGGACAGATCCATTCTATGGGCAAGGCTAGAGAGACGCTGCACTCCGATCAAGTACGGACCCATCGTGGGTTGCATGAACTTAACACGCACGGTCGCGGGAGCCGCTCATGAGACCCCTCGCCGTCCTGAACGCCATCATCTTTGGGTCGGCGGCCGCCATTACGTTCGGCCTGCTGGGTGTGGTGGTCATTTTCCTGGTCCTCAAGGGGAGCAACCCGGCAATGGGCAGCGAGTTCCCCGCGCTCCTGCGCAGTAGCGGGGTCTTCCTGGTGCTCGCGGCGGTCTCCGGCGCGAGCCTGCTCGGACTGCTCAAGACCCTGAAATGGCGCTGGCTGGCGCAGCTGGCGATGTGGGCGGTGGTCGCCGGCATCGCGGCGCTGTACTGGCCGGAATGACGATCTAGACTGCGGCCGCGCCGCCGGTTTTACCCCCGAATCTGCCGGAGGGAAAACCCTCAAGGTGGCGCTGGGGAGATCCTCTGGGCGCCTAACGGCGGATGACCCGTTCCCAGGCCTTGCCGCGCTCGAAGGAACCGCTGTTGTATGGATCGAAGCCACTCTTAGCCTTGTTCACCTTGTCGGCATGGATGCCGCGCTTGGCATTGCCGACGACAAGCGGACGTTTCGCGGGCGGAGCGGGGGTATCGGAGATCCGCGGCGCGACTCGCGCGGGCGGTTCTGTCTCTTTCACCTTCCGGCCGCCGAATAACCGGGCCAGCCACATACTGCAGTTCTTCCCAACGAAAAAAGTGTAAAGAAAACCAACAGATTCTTTTTAATATCAACCGCTTGCAGCGTACACGCCGAGCTTCGGCGGGTGCCGGTTCTTCACTGGGAATTGTGAGCTGCGTCACGAATCCCTGTGAATGAACTTCGCGCCCGCGCGCTGGGCGGATTCGATCGACTCAATCCCCACCCATGCGTGGCTCGACGCGCGCGGGACGCCTGGCTTCCTTTTCCTTGGGCGGCGGCGCGCGGCGTGGCGGCGGCGGTTCGTCGTCGTCGAGGGAGGGACGTTCGACGCCGTCGGCCTTCACGCCGATGAAGATCGCGCGCATCAGATAGATGAGCAGCAGTGGTCCGAGCGCGATGGTCCAGGCGCGCCCGGAGCCGCCGGCCAGATCGCCGAAGAAATCGCTATAGAACGTGCCGAGGCTGGCGTTCTCTCCATAGGGACCGAGCAGGGCGCCGCCGACCCAGTAGATCAGCGCGGGCAGCACGAACAGGCCGAGGGCCAGCCACAGACTGCCGAAGATCAGCTCGAAGCGCAGTCGATGCGTGCGGGGTTGCTCCTCGGAGACATCGTCCTCGTTATGGGCTGCGGCGTTCATGCGGGCCTGTGCAGATAAATTGGCGCGCATCTTGGCGACTAGTCCCCCGGCTCGCAACAGCTATCATCGCAATCTTTACCTTTGGGCTCGAAGCACATGTCAGAAGCAACCCACGCCGCGCCGCTGCGTACCGCCGTGATCGGCGTTGGCTATCTCGGGCGATTCCACGCGCAGAAGTACGCGCAGATTGCGGGTTCGACGCTGGTGGGCGTGGTGGATGCAAATGCGGAGGCCTGCGCCAAGGTCGCCGCCGAGCTGGGCACGAAGGCGGTGAGCGACTATCGCGAGCTGTTCGGTGCCGTCGATGCGGTGAGCCTCGCGGTGCCGACCCCACTGCATCACGCGATCGGTTGCGAGTTGCTGAAGAACGGCATCGACGTGCTGATCGAGAAGCCCATCGCGACCAGCGTCGCCGAAGCGCGCGAGCTGGTGGATCTCGCGCGCACCCACAAGCGCATTCTGCAGGTGGGCCATCTGGAGCGTTTCAATCCGGCGGTGCTCGCCGCGGCGGAGCGGCTGCAGACGCCGCGCTTCGTCGAGTCGCATCGGCTCGCCCCCTTCAAACAACGCGGCACCGACGTGAGCGTGGTGCTGGATCTGATGATTCATGACATCGATTTGATCCAGGAGCTGGTCGGCACGCCCATCGAGCACATCGACGCCGTCGGTGCCACCGTGTTCTCGGGCGAGATCGACATCGTCAACGCGCGACTGCGCTTTCAGGGCGGCTGCGTCGCGAACACGACGGCGAGTCGCATCAGCCTGAAGCAGGAGCGCAAGATCCGCATCTTCCAGGACGATGCCTATCTCTCCGTCGACATGCAGCAGAAGATCCTGACCGTGATCAGGAAGAAAGATGCGGCGCCGGTGGAGTCGCCCGCGCAGGTCTCGATCGAGGAGCAGAACTTCGATCAGGGCGATGCGCTGCTCGCCGAGATCGAAGCGTTCCTGAAAGCGGTGCGTGAGCGCAGCACGCCGGTGGTGACGGGCGAGGACGGGCTGCGCGCGCTCGAGACCGCGATGAAGATCACGGCCCTGGTTCAACCAAAGGTTTCGTGAGTCGATCCCGCTGCAGCGATTGCAGCGGCTTGCCGGCGACGGCTTGCGCGATCTCCTGAAGTTGGATCAGGCTGATCTCGCCGCGGTCGGCGGCGAGCTTGCGCGCGACGTCATCCAGGCTCGCCTTGCCCTGGGTGAGCGAGCGAATCTCCGCATCGACCTGTTGAAACACCAGCACGGCGCGCGCCGTGGTCGGGCCCGTCGAGGCCCTGGCGAACAGCGTCGGTGCCCGATGCGCCCACTTCTTCAAGTTGTCCATCGCCTGCTCGTAACGCTTCTGGCCGATGCCGCCGGAGCGGCGCAGGGTTTGAATCGAGTAGAACTCGGCGAGGCCTTCGACGATCCAGTCGCTCTCGTTGTCACCGCGGATGCCGAGTGCGACGTGTACCAGCTCATGTAACAACGGGCTGGTGCGGTTCTCGCTGATCAGTGGCCGGTCCGAATGCAGAAAGATCGAGGCGGGGCCCGACAGGCCGCCGCGCCACATCGGATCGCCCGCCGAGACGATCAGCACTCGCTTGGGAAAGTCCGGAAACACATCCAGCAGTTTCGGCAGGTTCCAGTTGATGAAGGCGAGGGCATCCTGACGACGCGCGCTTTCGCCTTCGGGCGCGGCAATCAGCGTGTTGACGTGCTGGATGCGTTCGCTGCGCACGCCGATCTTGCCGATCAGCATCCAGCCCGCCGGCTCATCGAAGCGCCGTTTCGGATCGTCGATGCGAAAGGCATGTTCACCCGCGGACGGAAAGGGGGTGACCGCCGACCATCCGGTGGGCAGCGTGAATTGCAGCACGGTGCGCGAGCGAAGATTGCGCGCCGAGGTGACGCGCGTGCTCGGGGTGAGCTTGTCGCCGCGAAACAGCGCCCAGCTGTCGGTGATGTAGGAGTCGTAGCTGCCCGAGGCGCGTTGATGGTTCACGATGAACTCGTAGTGCAGACTCGAGTGCTGACCTTGCGGTCGCCACACGATCTCCTTCGCGCCCACCTCCAGCGGCTCGCTCGAGCGGAAGTTCCTGTAGCGCTTGGGATCCACCTGCAGCACGACCTTGCTCGGCAGCTTCTCGCCCTGCAACTCGAGCTCCACCTGCGCGTGATCGACGCCGGGCTTGAAGCTCGCGCGATAGGTGGCGTCGTAATAGGCGATCCTGGCCGCGAATGCCGGGCCCGCCGCCGCGAGCGAGGCGAGGCCGAGCAGGGCGACCCGACCGATGCGCGATCTGAACAGTCTGGCAATCACGGGCATTCCGTCGAGGTCGAGGACTGAGGTGCAGTTTACGGTCTTTTGACAGAACTCAGCGCGGTTTGGCGTTAGTTGCGCAATGTCGGTAGGATGCGACGCCAAGCGTATGTCGTTACGCAGTTTCCGTCGCGCGCTCGCACGACGGGCGGTGCGTGTGACATGCCCTGATCGTCTGGCCGAAAAAGTTGGGCTATCCAGGACCCTCCTCCTGCAGTCGCCTGAATGAAGACGATGGGGACGAGCTCAAGACCACGAGGAATTACGGACGATGTCCGCGACCCTGTCCGCGACGTACAGAACATTGCTGGTGAGCAGTTCCGAGAGCACCCGGGGGGTGCTCACGCGACTGCTCGATGCGTCCGACATCGGCATCGACGACATGGTCGAGCCCGACCAGGTCATCGCGAGCGTCGCGCGCCGTGCGCCCGATCTGATCGTGCTCGACGTGGAGGCCGATGCGACTGCGCTCGCGCGTGTCTCGGGCGTGCTCAAGGCCAATCCGACGACGTTGCTGGTGCCGCTGGTGGGCCTGGCGAAATCCTCCAAGCAGCGGCTGCTCGCGTTCGAGGCGGGCGTCGATGACTTCCTCACGCATCAAGTGCGCCGGGAGGAGTTTCTGGTCCGGGTGCGCTCGCTGCTCAAAGCGAGTGCGACGCGCCGGCAGCTCGCCGCCGAGCAACTGGCCGAGGAGGTGAAGCGTCGCGAGCTGATTCGCGCGGCTTTCCGTCGTTACATTTCTCCGAAGCTCGCCGATCAGATCCTCGCGAGCCCCGAGCTGCTCGACACCATGTTCGCCGGCACGCACAAGCGCACGCAGGTCTCGGTGATGTTCGCCGACATGCGCGGCTTCACGGCGCTCTCGGAGCGGCTCAACCCCGAGCAGGTCGTCGACTTGCTGAATGAGTTCTTCAAGCTGCTCACCGACATCACGTTCGAATACGAAGGCACGGTGTTCAGCATGGCGGGCGACAGTCTGCTGGTGGGCTTCGGCGTGCCGGTCGCGCAGGAAGATGGTGCCGAGCGCTCGATCGTCGCGGCCAAACAGATGCTGGAGAAATTCTCGGAGCTCGCGCATCGCTGGAAGGATCGTTACGGCGTCGAGACCGGCCTCGGCATCGGCATCAACGTCGGTGAAGTGATCGCCGGCAACGTCGGCTCGCCCGCGTACATGAACTACACCATCATCGGTGACACGGTGAACGTGGCCTCGCGTCTGGGTCAGCGCGCGCGTGCTGGGGAGATGCTGTTCTCGGATGCGGTGAAAAATCTGCTCGACAAGCGTGGGGTCGACGTGGGCGCGATGCCGCTGCCATCGTTGGTGCTGCGCGGCCGTTCGAGCCCGATCGGCATCTTCTGCGTGCCGACCGCCACCAGCGACCGGGTCGACTTCCGCCCCAATTGAGGCGCTCAGGCCGGCGCGTATCGACGCGCCAGCTTCAGATCCTTCACGAACTCCTCAAACGCGTTCTCGCGATCCTCCTCTGGCACTCGTAACAGGTAGGAGGGGTGCACGGTCACGATCACGTCCGCCGCGATCTCGCTGACCAACGACTGACCTTTGATGATGTGACCGCGACTCCTGCCGATCGCGGTCGCGCGTCCGAGCACAGCGCGCGCTGCGGTGGCGCCCAGCGCGATCACGAGTGTCGGGGCGATCGCTCGCAGCTCCCGATCGAGCCACTGCGTGCGACAGGCGGTGATCTCCTGTTCGTTGGGTTTCTTGTGAATGCGGCGCTTGCCGCGCGGCTCGAACTTGAAATGTTTGACCGCGTTGGTGACATACGTTTGTGCACGCTCGATCCCGGCGCGCTCCAGCGCGCGATCGAGCAGCTTGCCCGCCGGACCCACGAAAGGTTTGCCCTCGAGGTCTTCACGGTCACCGGGTTGTTCACCGATCAGCACGATGCGCGCGGATGCGCGACCCGCACCGAAGACCGTCTGGGTCGCGCTCTTCCACAGCGGACAGGCACGGCAATGCCGGGCTTCTTCGCGTAAGGAGCCGATCGATGGCCGGGTGCCTCCCATGACGAAAGCCAACGATTGCACGATCGGACAGGTTCCAACGCGCCGCGTCGCGTCGGACGATTGCGGTCAATGACGCGGCTACTCTTCGTCGAGCGTGGAGGCGTCGTCGTCGGCGCCATCGCCGTCCATGCCGATCTCGTAATCGTCGAAATCGGACAGCTGCGCGGCGGTTTCGCGCTCCTCGCGAATGCGCTCGAGCCGCCGCCAGGCCGGCTCGCCGGCTTTGGTGACGTTTTTCTTACGCTTGTCGATGTCGGCCATCAAATGATCGACATCGAGATCCTCGGAGGACTCGACGGCACCGCCATCGTCCTCTTCTTCATCGAACTCTTCGGATTCCGGCTTCTCGCTCATCGACTGCGATCCCACAGCTTGCCGCAGCGCCCCAGGGGTGTTTACGGCGCGAGTATATAGAGGGAAGGCGGGCCGCTAGCAATAGCGTCTTTGCCAATTCGGTGAACCAGGTCCGTCCGCGCTCCGGCGCGCGCCCCTGGAACGGCTCACTTGATCAAGGTGTTGAGCTGGAAAATCGGCAGCAACATGGCGAGCACGATCAGCAGCACCATGCCACCCATGAACAGGATCATCAGGGGCCCGAGCATGCCCACCACCGCGCTCAGGATCGAGTTCATCTCGCGCTCCTGGTTGGTCGCCGCACGGTCCAGCATGGTCTCCAGCTCGCCGCTGGACTCGCCGCTGGAGATCAGGTGAATCATCATCGGCGGAAATATTTTCGCCTGGCCCAGCGATTTGCCGATGGGCGCGCCTTCGCGGACGCGGGTCGCCGCATCCTGAACGGCATCGCGCATCGGCAGGTTGGTGACCACTTCGCCCGAGATGCGCAGCGCCTCCAGCACTGGCACCGCACTCGAGGTCAGCGTGGAGAAAGTTCGTGAGAAGCGCGCAGTGTTCGAGCCGCGCACCACTCTGCCGATCAGTGGCAGGCGCAGCAGCAGGGCATGAAAGCGACGCTTCGCGTTCGGATCGCGCAACCAGCGCTTGAACAGCCAGCCGACGGCGATGGCGCCCAGAATCATCAGCCAGCCCCAGTCGCGCAGAAAATCCGAGATCGCGATCAGGATCTGCGTGAGCATGGGCAGCTCCGCCTTGGAGTTCTCGAACTGCTTCACGATCTTCGGCACCACGAACGTGAGCAGCAGCGCGACGATTGCAATACACACGAAGAACAGCAGCACCGGATAGAGCATCGCGGTGATCGTGCTACTGCGCATCTGCTCGCGGTTCTCGGTGTAATCGGCCAGACGTTCGAGCACGGTGTCGAGATGTCCGGACTGCTCGCCCGCAGCGACGGTTGCGATGTACAGCTCGGGGAACACGGTGGGGAAGTCGGCGAGACCGTCCGCGAGCGTGTGACCCTCCATGACCTTGGCACGAACGGCCATGACGATGCTGCGAACTCGCGGCTTCTCGGTCTGCTCGGAGACCGCGGCGAGCGCCTCTTCCAGGGGCAGGCCGGAGCGAACCAGGGTTGCGATCTGTCGCGTCAGCAGCGACAGATCGCTCGCCGACACGCCGCTGCCGATGGAGAAGCGGGCCTTCTGCTGCTTCTGCTCGCGCTGTGTGACTTCATTGACCGTGAGCGGCAAGAGCGCCTGATCGCGCAGCAGTTGACGAACCTGCCGTGCGGTATCGCCCTCCAGCACGCCCTTGCGTTCGCGACCTGATGCATCGACCGCGGTGTATTCGAAAGCGCTCAAAGCGACTCCCCGTAATTAAACGCGCGCTCAGTCCTCGCGCGTGACGCGCAGGACTTCCTCGAGCGTGGTCACACCCGAGAGCACCTTGGATCGGCCATCGTCGCGAATGCTCGGCGTGAGCGTGCGCGCGTAACGTTCCAGCTCCTGCTCGCTGGCGCCGTCGTGAATCATGGTGCGCATGCTGTCATCGACCAGCACCAGCTCGTGAATGCCGGTTCGGCCCTTGAAGCCCAGGGCTGCATCGGCGCCGGGGCGATACAACGTGGGTGAGGCCGCGCCTTCCGGCACGTTCAGCAGACGACGCTCGTACTCACCGGCGGCATACGACTCGCGCGTCTCGGGATTCAACACGCGCACCAGGCGCTGTGCGAGCACGCCGATCAGGCTCGAGGACAAGAGGAACGGTTCGACGCCCATGTCACGTAGACGCGTGACCGCGCCGACCGCGGTGTTCGTGTGCAGCGTCGAGAGTACCAGGTGACCGGTGAGCGAGGCCTGCACGGCGATGTGCGCCGTTTCCAGGTCACGAATTTCGCCGATCATCACCACGTCGGGGTCCTGACGCAGGATGGCGCGCAGACCGCGCGCAAAGGTCATCTCGACCTTGGTGTTCACCTGGGTCTGACCGATGCCGTCGATGTAGTACTCGATCGGATCCTCGACCGTGAGGATGTTTCGGGTGTTGTCGTTGATGCGCTCGAGCGCGGAGTAGAGCGTCGTGGTCTTACCGGAGCCGGTCGGGCCGGTGACCAGGATGATGCCGTGAGGCTTGTGGATCAGCTCATCCAGCAGTTTCTGCGTGCGCGGATCCATGCCGAGCGCGTTCAGCTCGAGTCGCCCCGCCTGCTTGTCGAGCAGACGAAGCACGACGCGCTCGCCGTGACCGGCGGGAATGGTCGACACGCGAACGTCGACGGCGCGACCGGCGACGCGCAGTGAGATGCGACCGTCCTGTGGCAGGCGTTTCTCGGCGATGTCGAGCTTCGACATGACCTTGATGCGCGAGACCACGAGCTGCGCGACCGCGCGCTTGGATTGCAGCACTTCGCGCAACACGCCGTCGACGCGGAAGCGCACGACCAGGCGATTCTCGAACGGCTCGATGTGAATGTCGGAGGCGTTCTCGCGGACCGCCTGGGTGAGGATGGCGTTGATCAATTTGATGATCGGCGCCTGATCGTCGCTCTCGAGCAGATCGGAGGGCTCGGGCAGATCCTGCGCGAGGTGGGCGAGGTCGGTGTCTTCCTCGACGCCGGCGCCGGCCTGTTGCATGGCCGAGTTGCCGCCTTCGTACTGCTGACGCAGCAGCTGATCGAAGGCATCGGTGTCCACGCGTCGCAGCTGCAACGGCACGCCGAGCACGCGACGTACCTCGGCGATGGCGGCGGGCTGCGCGCCGGCGCGATAAACGGCCTCGGCGGAGGTTTCATTCACCTTCTGCACCAGCACGCCATGGCGCTTGCAGAACGTGAACGAGAGCATCCCCGTGGAGGGAACGGTCGTCGCGCCACGCGCGACGACGGGAGTTTCAACTTGTGCGCTCATGACAACACCATGTCGTGAGAGATGACGAGCCGATTACTGCTTCGGCGGCGGCGTCTGCTCGGGCAGAGGCTGCGTCTGCGCCGGCGGCGGTGCCTCCGGATTCGTGCCGGGCGCCGGGGCCTGCGCACCCGCGGTCGGGTCGGCGTACTTCGACAGCTCCTCGATCGGCGGCAGCAGCGGCTGCTTTTCGCCCGGCAGCAACGTCACCTTGCCTTTGCGGTTGCCACGCTGCAGCTGCTGATCGCGCAGCACGTTGTACTTCGCGCTGGTCGTGATCGCCGCCTGTACGCCGTCGCGCAGGATGGTCGGGCGGATGAACACCATCAGATTGCGCTTTTCCTTCGTGCCGTTACGAGTCTTGAACAGCTCACCGATGATCGGAATATTGCCGAGGATGGGCACGCGCGACTCGCCCTCGTTGGCCGACTCGGTGATCAGGCCGCCGAGCACGATCATGCCGCCGTCCTCGACCAGCACCGTCGTCGAGATGGTGCGCTTGTTGGTGATCAGATCGACCGCACCGGTCACGCCCTGCGTGAGGTTGGAGTTCTCCTGCTCGATCTTCAGCTGTACCGCCGTGCCTTCGTTGATCTGCGGCGTGATCTTCAGGATGTTGCCGACCTCTTCACGCTGAATGGTCTGGAACGGATTCACCGAGCCCTGATTGGTGGTGCCGGTGTTGGTGTACTGACCGGTGATGAACGGCACTTCCTGCGCGACCTTGATCTCGGCCTCTTCGTTATCGAGGGTCGTGATCGAGGGCGTCTGCAGGATGTTGCTGCTGCCATCGTTACGCAGCGCGCGCAACAGCACCGCGAAGTTCAAGCCGCCATCCTTGATCATGCCGGCGCCGAGCGTGAGGCCGGTGGGCAGCGACGCGGTGGTCGCCGTGTCCGGGTTGATGATGGCGGAGGCGAGACTGCCCAGGCTCGTGCCACCCACAGGCTGATTGAACGTGCCGATCGGAATGGTGCTGCCTTGCTCTTCGCTGTACACCGCCCAGTTCACACCGAGCTCGGCGGCGCGCGACTGCGTGATCTCGACCAGAATCGCCTCGAGATGCACCTGCGCGCGACGGATGTCGAGCTTGTCCACGACGCCCATGATCTGACGCATCATCTTCGGCGCGGCGGTCACGACCAGCGCGTTGGTTTGTTTGTCGGCCCAGATCGTGGTGTTGCGATCGGCCGCTGCGGTCGGACTCGCGGTGGCGCCGGCACCCGGCGCGCCGGGCGCGGCCTGCGTGATGCCGGTGACCTGCTCCTTCAGCTTGCCGGCGATCTGCTCGGCATCGGCGTAATTCAGATAGCGCACCTGAGTGTCGCCGCCGGCTTCGAGCGGCGTGTCCAGATGCATGACGAGGCCCTTCAGGCGCAGGCGCTGCGACTTCTCGCCCGAGATCAGCACGCTGTTGGTGCGATCGTCGGCGACCAGCTTCGCCTGCAGGCCGGGGGCTTCGCCCTGCTGTTGCGCGCCCTGCGACAGCGCGTTCACGACGCGCACGATTTCCGAGGCGCTCGCGTTGTCCAGGCGGATGATCTCGATCTCTTCATCGCCCGCCTGATCGAGCCGCTGCACGATGCGCATGATGCGTGCGATGTTGTTGGCGCGGTCCGAGACGATCAGCATGTTGGAGGCGGGGTAGGCGACCAGATGGCCGTTCTGCGGAATCAGCGGACGCAACACCGGCACCAGCTGCGCGGCGTTGATGTTACGAACCGAGATCACCTGCGTGACCACTTCGTCCGAATTCGGATTGATGCTGTTCGGTAAATCGTTGCCGGGAATCTGACGCGCGTTGGCATCGGGCAGGACCTTGATGTTCTCGCCGCTTGGGACCGCGATGAAGCCATGCACCTGCAGAATCGACAGGAACGTCTGATAGAACGCATCCGGCGTCATCGGCGTCGAGGAGCGGATCGTGACCTGCGCGCGCACGCGGGGATCGACGATGAAGGTCTTGCCGGTGATGGTCGCGACCGCATCGATGATGTCGGTCAGCTGGGCATCGATGAAATTCGGCGTGATCGTGCTCTGCTGCGCGTTGGGCTGCGGCGGTTGTTGCGCCGTCGCCGACATGCAGGTGAGCAGGCATGTCAGGGTGAGCGCGAGCAGGCCGGAGCGGTTGCCGCTGAGCACGCGTTGCGGCTTCCCTGCAGCGGGGTTGGTTGAAGAAATCGTCATGGACGGTCCTTGACTAGCAAAGGCGGACGTTCGTTCTTGGCGGCCACCGCTCATTCGGCGGGCGGCTGCGGTGTATTCGGGCGTGGGTTCGGTCGCGACGCTGCGCCACCGTTACCACCGTTGGCATCAGGCACGTTGACCTGCGCCATGTTCAGCGACAGCTCCTGCGTCTGACCGTTGCGCTCGACGGTCACGTTGACCTGGCCGGCGCTGCCGATGGTGTTGAAGATCTCCATGCCACGCTGGGGATCGTCCAGCGGCGTGCCATTGATCGACAGCACCAGATCGCCCGGCACCAGGCCCAGCTTGCTGAACTGCGCGCGGTTGCGACCGGGGTAGACGCGATAGCCCCGTTGCACGCCGTTCGCGAACACCGGCTGCGGCCGGATGATTTCGGCAAAAGCACTGGGATTCGTCTCGGCGATGCGTCGCAGATTCTCGGCGACCTGATTCTGCTGAGGCGGCGGCGGGCGATTGATCACGAGCGCCGAGTTGGGCTTCGGTAGCGCGAGCGCCTCGAGGCTGCCGCCGCGGTCGAGGATCACCTTGTCGATGTACACCGAATGCAGCTTGAGCCCCTGGCGCACCATGCCGCCCACCGCGAACACCTTCGCGCTCTGCGCCGACTCGCCGATGATCGCGAGGCCTTTGGTCGGATCCTCGGAGGCGAACACCGCCGAGAGCACGAGGTTGGCCTGGCTGGCCGGGGCATTGGCCGCATCGGGCGCGGCCGGCGCGGCCGCCACGTCGAACAGATGCGCGTTCACGATGGCCTGAATGTCGATGCCGCTGCGTACCGGCGCCACGTTCATCGGCGGCGGTGCGGTGGGGGCTTGAGGTTGCGGCCCGCGATCCAACAATAGCCAGGTGAGCTGGACCAGTTGCCAGGCGATCGCGATCACCAGCACCACCATCACGACCTGAGGCGCGGTACGCGACACCCGGTCGAGCCACTGCTGCGGCGTGAGGTCCTGAAATTCGTGCAATTTGGCGGACAGCGGCATCGTTCGAATACGAGATCTAAGTTAGACGACCAGTGTTGTCTTCCACCTATTCGCAGCCGGCGGCAGATCAGTGCTGGCTACGGTGCAGCTGCTCGAAGGCAGCCGGACACGACATGATACGGAGTGGCGTTAGTTTGTCACAAGAGATTGTTCCGATTGATGAAAACACTGTCGCAAATGCCCGAATCCGAAACCCCGGGCTGACCGCTGGGACCGACAGCGCCCGGCGGTTGGGCGATGCCGCGAAATCGGCAGCAATCCAGGCGCGCGGATCATAGTCCGTGGCTGCGGCCGTCGTCGTGACGCGACGCCGCGCCGACCGGGATCGAAGACCCCGGGCACCCGCTGAGACACGCGTTTGGACCGTAGCGGGGAGCCAAAGTGCAGTGCGTCGGATGCTGCCTTGTATTGTCCGGGGTTCCCCCCTATAAAGAGTGCGAACTGGTTGCGCGTTAAGTTGATGACGGAAGAGAGCACACGGCATGAGCGGGGACTGGTCACCGAGGAAGCCGAGCCCAAGCTCAAACGGCCTCCGCTGTATCAGGTGGTCCTGCTGAACGACGATTACACGCCGATGGAATTCGTCGTGGACGTGCTGGAACGTATCTTCGGCATGGATCGTACGACCGCCACGCGCGTTATGCTTGAAGTGCATACCAAGGGCAAAGGGGTGTGCGGCGTCTTCACCTTTGAAATCGCCGAGACCAAGGTCGCGCAGGTGACCACATATGCGCGTCAGCACCAGCATCCTCTGTTGTGCACGATGGAAGAAACGTGAAGAGGTTCACCGCATCCCGCCGTGGCCCTGCCACGCTGGAAACCGACGGCGGCGGGCCCCCGAACCTCCGCTCGAGGTGGCGGTCCACTCTTTAAAGTGTTTAGGTATCTGAGAGTCAGTCCGTGTTAAGCAGCGAACTCGAAATTTGTCTCAACGAGGCTTTCCAGTCGGCGCGCGAAGCGCGGCACGAGTTCATGACCGTCGAGCATCTGCTGCTCGCGATCGTGGACACGCCGAAAGTCCGGGAAATCCTCCGTGCCTGCGGCGCCGATGTCGCTCGGCTGCGCAAGGACCTGAAGGATTTCATCGATCAGACCACACCGCGGTTAAAGGATGATGACGATCGCGAAGTGCAGCCGACGCTGGGCTTCCAGCGCGTCCTGCAGCGCGCGGTGTTCCACGTGCAGTCGAGCGGCAAGAAGGAAGTGACCGCGGCCAACGTGCTCGTGGCCATCTTCAGCGAGAAGCACTCGCACGCCGCCTACCTGCTCTCGATGCAGGACGTGGCCCGCCTGGACGTCGTCAATTACATCTCCCATGGCCTCTCGAAGATCGCCGAGGACCGTCCCGACAAGGAAGAGTCGGCACCGGGCACCGAAGCGGAGCGGGGCGAGCCCGATGGCGGCACCGCGCTCGAGAAGTTCACGACCAATCTGAACAAGCAGGCGATGGAAGGGCGCATCGATCCGCTGATCGGTCGCAAGACCGAGATCGAGCGCACCGTCGAGATCCTGTGCCGTCGTCGCAAGAACAATCCGCTGTACGTCGGTGAAGCCGGCGTCGGCAAGACCGCGATCGCCGAAGGCCTCGCGCGCATGATCATCGAGGACAAGGTCCCCGAGGTGCTCTCCGACAGCACCGTGTACTCGCTCGACATGGGCGCCTTGATCGCCGGCACGAAGTACCGCGGCGATTTCGAGAAGCGCCTGAAGAGCGTGCTCTCGGAGCTCAAGAAGAATCCGGGCTCGATCCTGTTCATCGACGAGATCCACACCGTCATCGGCGCGGGTGCCGCGTCCGGCGGCGTGATGGATGCGTCGAACCTGATCAAGCCGGCGCTCGCCAATGGCGAGCTGCGCTGTATCGGCTCGACCACCTACAGCGAGTACCGCGGCATCTTCGAGAAGGATCACGCGCTCGCGCGTCGCTTCCAGAAGATCGACATCATCGAGCCGACGGTGCCCGAGACGGTGGAGATCCTGAAGGGGCTGCGCTCCCGCTTCGAAGAGCATCACAACGTGAAGTACGCCGATGATGCGCTGGTGTCCGCGGCGGAGCTCGCCGCGCGCCACATCAACGATCGGCAGTTGCCTGACAAGGCCATCGACGTGATCGATGAGGCGGGCGCGCGTCTGCGCCTGAAGCCCGAGGGCGAGCGCGAGACCACGGTCACGACGCAGATGATCGAGGATGTGGTGGCGCGTATCGCACGCATCCCGCCGAAGAACGTGTCGACGACCGATAAGGACGTGCTGAAGAACCTCGAGCGCAATCTGAAGCTGGTCATCTACGGGCAGGACCCCGCGATCGACTCGCTGGCCTCGGCCATCAAGATGTCGCGCTCGGGCCTGGGCGATCAGCGCAAGCCGGTCGGCTCGTTCCTGTTCGCCGGTCCCACCGGTGTCGGCAAGACCGAGGTCACCCGTCAGCTGGCGCTGGCCCTGGGGGTGGAGCTGATCCGCTTCGACATGTCCGAATACATGGAGCGTCACACGGTGTCGCGTCTGATCGGCGCGCCGCCGGGCTACGTGGGCTTCGATCAGGGCGGCCTGCTCACCGAGGCCATCAACAAGCATCCGCACTCGGTGCTGCTGCTCGATGAAATCGAGAAGGCGCACCCGGATGTGTTCAACCTGCTGCTGCAGGTCATGGACCACGGCACGCTCACCGACAACAACGGCCGCAAGGCGGATTTCCGCCACGTGGTCATCGTCATGACCACCAATGCCGGTGCCTTCGAGATGAATCGTCCGTCGATCGGCTTCACCCAGCAGGATCACGCGACCGACGGCATGGAGGCGATCAAGCGCATGTTCTCGCCGGAGTTCCGCAACCGCCTGGATGGCATCATCCAGTTCAACGGCCTGGATCCGCGCACCATTCAGCGCGTGGTGGACAAGCTGCTGGTGGAGGTCGAAGCACAGCTCGAATCGAAGGGCGTGCAGTTGCACATCGACGACGCCGCGCGCGAGTGGATGGCGAAGAAGGGCTACGATCCGAAGATGGGGGCGCGGCCGATGGCGCGCGTGATCCAGGAAGCGATCAAGCGGCCGCTCGCCGAGGAGCTGCTATTCGGCCGGCTGGTCGGCGGCGGTCACGCGTTCGTGACGGTCGGTCCGGACGACAAGCTCAAAGTGGAAGCACGCGCGGATACCGAGCAGGCGCTGCTCGAGGTGGATCGGCAGCCGTAACCGCTGCTGCCGGCCATTTGCGGAGAGCGGAGTGTCGACAGCGCAGTGGGGGCGTCTGTCGAAGAAGAGTCCTCAGGTTGGGCTCGTCAGCGGCCGCGGTACACGATGCGGCCTTTGGTCAGATCGTAGGGCGTGAGCTCCACGGTGACCGCGTCGCCCGTCAGGATGCGGATATAGTTCTTGCGCATCTTTCCGGAGATGTGCGCAATGACGGTGTGGCCGTTATTCAGCTGCACCTTGAATGTGGTATTCGGCAGCGTGTCGATCACGCGGCCTTCCATCTGAATCGCATCTTCTTTCGACATGCACTCTCAATGACTGTCCGGCAGGGCCCGCCGGCAAGGCGCGCGAATTGTGCATAAAGGCCCTAGCCATTGCAATTGACGCTGGACGTCATACGTCCGCGGGCAGCGCTTCGTTCCCGGCGGCCCGGGTGTCCTCGTTCCACAGACCCGGCTGGAAGGGGGCGCCCACCTGCTCCCCGAGGACCTGGGTGAACTCCCCTCGGGGGATCATCCGGGCGCCCAGGCTCATCAGGTGCGGGGTCGACATCTGACAGTCGATCATGTGAAAGCCCCGCGAAATCAGCTCCTCGCAGAGCCGTTTCAGCGCAACTTTGGAGGCATCGCGCTCGGTGCTGAACATCGATTCGCCGAAGAACATGCCGCCGAGCGCGACCCCGTAGAGGCCGCCGACCAGGCGGCCCTCGAGCCAGGTCTCCACCGAATGGGCGAACCCCTGGCGGTGCAGTTTGATGTAGGCGGCGCGCATTTCCGGGGACAGCCAGGTGCCGCCCGGGCGCAGCTCGCTGCTGCCGCAGGCGCGCACCACATCGCGGAACGCGGTGTCGATGCGCGTGACAAAGCCGCGATTGCGGCTGGACTTGAGCAGGCTGCGCGAGACCTTGAGCTGATCGGGCATCAGCACCGCGCGCGGATCGGGGCACCACCACAGGATGGGCTGGCCGCGCGAGTACCAGGGAAAAATCCCGCGCCGGTAGGCGGCGAGCAGGCGCATCGGTGACAGGTCACCGCCGGCGGCGAGCAATCCATCGGGTTCGACCAGGGCCCGGTCAACCGGCGGGAAGGCATCCGGTGAATCGTGCTCCGACAGCCAGACAATCGAGCCGCGCATGGGTCAAGGCCCTCGGTGGTATGGCGTATGTTCCTCGACCTGCAGGATATATTGATCGATCGCCGCGCGCTCATCATTTAGATAGTGGTCGATCGCACGGCGAAAGCGCGCATCGGCGATCCAGTGCGCCGACCAGGTCTCGGTGGGCTCGAAGCCGCGCGGCACCTTGTGCTCGCCCTGCGTGCCGGGCTCGAAATGCTTCAAGCCGTGCTCGATGCAGTACTCGATGCCCTGGTAGTAACAGGTCTCGAAATGCAGGCTGTGGAAGTTCGCGGCCGCGCCCCAGTAGCGACCGTACAGCACCTCATCGCCGCGAAAGAAAATCGCGGTTGCGATCGGCGTGCCCTGATATTCCGCGAGCTTGATCACGATGGATTCCGGCATTACCGCGGCGACACTCTTGAAGAACTCGACGTTCAAGTAATGCTCGTGACCGTGCGCCTCGAAGGTGGCCGCGGAAAATCCAAACACGATGTTCCACAGTCGCTCATCCATCTCGGCACCGATGAGCGTGCGAAACGTGACGCCGCCTTCGCTCACGCGCCGACGCTCGCGCAAGGCCTTCTTGCGCTTGTCGGAACGGAACGTCGCGATGAAGTCGTCGAATGTTTCATAGCCGCGGTTGTGCCAGTGGAACTGACAGTCCTTGCGCCAGGAGTAACCGCTATCGCTCAGCGCCGCACGATCCTCATCGGTCAGAAACAACAGATGCGCGGAGGAGAGGTGCTCGGACTTCGCGTACGTCAGCAGCTCCGTGTTCAAGCGCGTGCGTGCATCGCCCGGCGCATCGGGGGCGATCAGCAGTCGCGGCCCGGTCGCTGGCGTGAACGGCGGCATGCTCACGAGTTTCGGGTAGTAGCGCAGGCCGGCCTGATCGTAAGCGCGCGCCCAGCTCCAGTCGAAAACGAATTCACCCCACGAATGACTCTTGCGATACAGCGGTACGGCCGCGATGAGTCGATCGGCCTCTTCGAGCACCAGGTGATTGGGGAGCCAGCCGGCGGCTTTGCCCACGCAGCCGGTGCGCTCCAGCGCGAGCAGGAACTCGTGCCGCACGAACGGATTGCCCCCGAGCGCCAGCGCATTCCATTGCGCGGCGGGGAGCCGATCGATGCTGGTGACGATGCGTGCCTGGAGAGTCGCAGCCATTGCTTTGCTGATCTTACCGATCAGGCGAGAGAGTGCCCCGCGAACGAGGCGCTCCTCACCACGAGCGCGCCCGGCTCAGGTCTTGTGTCTGGCCGCATCGAGCTGGTCGAGATATTTGTCGGCATCCAGCGCCGCCATGCAGCCGGTGCCGGCGGAGGTGATCGCCTGGCGATACACGTGGTCGGCCACGTCGCCGGCGGCGAACACGCCCGGAACGCTCGTCTGTGTCGCGTTGCCGGCGATGCCGGACTTCACCACGAGATAGCCGCCTTTCATTTCCAGCTGACCCTCGAAGAGCTGCGTGTTCGGTGCGTGCCCCACGGCGACGAACATGCCGGTCACCTCGAGATCCTTTTTCGCACCGCCCGCGATGGGCGCGATGCGCACGCCCGTGACGCCACTGTCATCGCCGAGCACTTCATCGACGTTGTGATTCCACACGATCGATACCTTGCCGGCGCGCTCGCGCTCGAACAGATGATCCTGAAGGATCTTCTCCGAGCGCAGCTTGTCGCGGCGATGAACCAGCGTCACGTGCGAGGCGATGTTCGACAGATACAACGCCTCTTCGACCGCGGTGTTGCCGCCGCCGATGACCGCGACTTTCTGGTTCTTGAAGAAGAAGCCGTCGCAGGTCGCGCAGGCGGACACGCCGCGGCCCCGGAAATTCTGCTCGGATTCGAGGCCCAGGTACTTCGCGGTCGCACCGGTGGCGATGATCAGCGCATCGCAGGTGTAACCGCCGCGGTCGCCTTCGAGGCGGAACGGACGCTGCGACAGATCGACGCTGTTGATGTGGTCGTTCACGACTTCGGTGTTGAAGCGCTCGGCGTGCTCGCGCATTCGCTCCATCAGCTTCGGTCCGGTGAGACCGTGCGGGTCGCCCGGCCAGTTGTCGACCTCGGTCGTGGTCATGAGCTGGCCGCCTTCCTCGAGGCCGGTCAGCAGCAGCGGCTTGCGATTGGCGCGCGCGGCGTAGACGGCGGCAGCATAGCCTGCGGGGCCCGACCCCAGAATGATCAACCGGGAGTGGCGGGGAGTGCTCATGTATGATTCACCTTCACGATCCTTAACGCGTCGACTCGAGAGTTCTGACAATCTGTGAGGGCAGCGGCCGCGAATAGCAACGCCGCGGTGTCACGGCAACCCCGCCGCCCCTCGGGAACGACCAAGAGCGCGCATGGTAAGGAATGCGCCCCGGCGGCGCCAAATAGACGGGTTCGATGCAGGTCATCGACGGACAGCGTCACCGGCTATCCCGTCCGTCCCGTTCAGGATTCGGCTTGGCCCGGCGGGCCCCGGTTAATGTATATTCGTTATCAGTGGTTTACGAAGCTTTTCTTATGCACTTGGTTGGGGTGACTCGATTTGGCCAGCAGGGCTGACGCTCGCGAGGGAATGGGGTTGGCGTCCACGGTCGTGCGCTCGTTGCGCGAGGGGGCCCTGTGGGTCTTCGGCGCGCTCGCGCTGATCGTGCTCGCGGCGCTGACCACCTACGACCGCCACGATCCGTCGTTCGCGACGACCGGCGAGCCCGGGCCGATCGCCAACGTCATCGGACCGCTGGGCGCGCACATGGCGGGCCTGCTGGTGCTGCTGTTCGGCGCGCCCGCGTTCCTGTTCCCGGTGATGATCGGCTTCGCCGGCTGGCTGCTGTATCGGGATCGCAGCAAGGACGATGCACAGTCGCGCGCGACGCTCGCGTTTCGAGGCGCGGGCTTCCTGCTGACGCTCGCCACCAGCTGCGGCCTTGCGAGCCTGCATTTCACCATTCGCAGCTACCCCGACTCCGCCGGCGGCGTGCTGGGCTCGCTGGTCGGGCATGGTCTGGACTCCGGCCTGTCCTTCCTCGGCGCGACGCTGATGCTGCTCGCCCTGTGGCTCGCGGGCGTGTCGCTCTTCATCGGTCATTCGTGGATCCAGGTGATGGATGTCACGGGCCGCGCGACGCTGCGTGCGTTCGAATGGCTCTCCGGCCGGCTCAACACCGCGCGCGAGATCAAACAAGGCCGCGAGGTGAAGGAGGCGCGCAGCGAAGTCATTCGCGAAGAGAAGAAGCGCGTCGCGGCGCGGCCGCCGCCGAAGATCGAGCCGGTCGCGCCGAAAGTCGAGAAGAGCGAGCGCGTCGAGAAGGAGCGTCAGGTCGCGCTGTTCGAGGCGCCGCAGTCGAAGGAGCTGCCGCCGCTGTCGCTGCTCGATGACCCGCCGCCGAAGCAGCAGGGCTATTCGTCCGAGGCGCTCGAGGCCATGTCGCGTCTGGTCGAGATCAAGCTGAAGGACTTCGGCGTCGAGGCCGAGGTCGTGGCGGTCAATCCCGGCCCTGTGATCACGCGATTCGAGCTGAGTCTCGGCACGGGTGTGAAGGTCAGCCAGATCACGAATCTCGCGAAAGACCTCGCGCGTGCGTTGTCCGCGATCAGCGTGCGCGTCGTGGAAGTCATTCCCGGCAAATCGACCGTGGGCCTGGAGATTCCCAACGAGAAGCGCGAGATCGTCACGTTGGGCGAGATCATCAAGTCCAAGGCGTACGACGACATGTCCTCGCCGCTTGCGCTGGTGCTGGGCAAGGACATCAGCGGCGGTCCGATGTGCGCGGACCTCGCTCGCATGCCCCACCTGCTGGTCGGCGGTACGACCGGCTCGGGTAAGTCCACCGCGGTCAACGCGATGGTGCTGTCGCTGCTCTACAAGGCCTCGGCCGAGCACGTGCGGCTGATCATGATCGATCCGAAGATGCTGGAGCTCTCGGTGTACGAAGGCATCCCGCATCTGCTCGCACCGGTCGTGACCGACATGAAGGAAGCCGCCAACGCGCTGCGCTGGTGCGTGGCCGAGATGGAGCGTCGCTATCAAACGATGGCCGCGCTCGGCGTGCGAAATCTCGCCGGCTGCAATCGCAAGATCAAGGAAGCGCAGGAGGCCAAGACGCCGATCCGCGATCCGCTGCTGCTGAAGATGCTCGGTCCCGAAGGCGATCCGAACGAAGTGCCGTTCCTGGAGCCCTTGCCGTTCATCGTGGTCATCGTCGATGAGCTGGCCGACATGATGATGATCGTCGGCAAGAAGGTCGAAGAGCTGATCGCCCGTCTGGCGCAAAAGGCGCGTGCCTCGGGCATCCACCTGATCCTCGCCACGCAACGTCCGTCGGTGGACGTGATCACCGGCCTGATCAAAGCAAACATTCCCACGCGTATCGCCTTCCAGGTGTCGGCGAAAGTCGACTCGCGCACCATCCTGGATCAGATGGGCGCCGAGGCGCTGCTCGGTCACGGCGACATGTTGTTCCTGCAGCCGGGCACCTCGGTGCCGGTGCGCGTGCATGGTGCGTTCGTCTCGGATGCCGAAGTCCATCGGGTCGTCGGCAGCCTGAAGGGCTCTTCGCCGCCGACCTACGTCGATGAGATTTTGAAGGGACCTTCCACGCCGATTCCGGGTCTGAAGGGAGAGGACGAGGAGGGCGGCGAAGGCGGCGAGGGAGGCGATGCCGAGTCCGATCCGCTGTACGACCAGGCCGTGAAGATCGTGGTCGAATCGCGCAAGGCCTCGATCTCCGGCGTGCAGCGCCGGCTCAAGATTGGTTACAACCGCGCCGCGCGCATGATCGAGACCATGGAGGCAGCCGGTCTGGTCGGTCCGCTGCAGTCCAATGGTTCCCGAGAAGTGCTGGCGCCGCCGCCAATCGAAGAGTAGGACGATGAAACGTTTCTCGTTGTTGCTGCTGACGATGCTCGCGCAGGTGACGCTCGCGGCTTCCGATCCGGCCGCGGGCCGGCAGAGAGTCGAAGGCTTTCTGCAAGGTCTGCAATCGTTGCAGGCGCAGTTCAAGCAAACGCTCACCGATCGCAACGGGCTCACCGTCGAGCAGGCGAGCGGCACGCTCGCGATCCGCCGGCCCGACCGGTTCCGCTGGGATTATCGCGATCCCAACGAGCAGGTCATCGTCGCCGATGGCGCACGCATCTGGCTGTACGACGCGGATCTCGAACAGGTCACGGTGCGCAAGCTGGATGACACCCTGTCGGCGACGCCCGCCATGCTGCTCAGTGGTCAGGGCAATCTGCAGGACAACTTCAACGTCACGCAGACCGCTCAGGAAGCCCAGGTGTTCTGGGTGCGCCTGGAGCCCAAGCGCGATGACACCGATTTCAAATGGGTGCGCCTGGGGTTTGAGGGCAATACGCTCAAGTTCATGCAGCTGGCCGACAAGCTCGGTCAGACCACCAATCTGGAATTCGCACAATTGGAACGCAATCCTGCCCTCGATCCGTCACGATTCACCTTTACTGTGCCGCCTGGTGCCGACGTGATCGGCGATACCTCCAGGAATTGATGGTCATGTTGCCGTTGAGATTTCCGCGCCTGTGGCTGGGCCTGGGCTGGCTCGCCATCACGCTCGCCATCATCGTGTGCCTGGTGCCCTCCAGTCAGCTGCCACAGCCGCCGAGCCTGAGCGACAAGTCCGAGCATTTCATTTGCTATCTGCTGCTCTCGTGCTGGTTCGCCGGCATCTATCCACGCACGCGCTACTGGGTCATTGGCATCGGCCTGCTCGTCATGGGCATACTGATCGAGTTCGCGCAGGGCGCCATGGGGCTGGGACGTCAGGCGGACGTGAACGATGTATTCGCCAACGGCACCGGTATCGTCGCGGGCCTGCTGCTGTGCTGGTGGTTCCTGGGGGGCTGGGCGCAGCGTCTGGAATCGCTGGTGGGATCGCGCGTGACCGGGACTCAGAAGCCGTGAATCTGCCGTTCGAGGATGCCATCGACGCGCGACCGCTCGCGGATCGCATGCGCCCGGCATCGCTCGAGGACTATATCGGACAGACCCATCTGTTCGGCCCCGGCAAGCCGCTGCGACGCATGCTCGAAGGTGGGCATCTACATTCGATGATCCTGTGGGGGCCGCCCGGCACCGGCAAGACCACGCTCGCCCGTCTCGTCGCTGCCCAGTGCGATGCGCAGTTCATCGCGCTCTCGGCAGTGATGGCTGGGGTAAAAGACATTCGCGCCGCCGCCGAACAGGCCGCGGAGGCACGCCGCGCGGGCCGTCGCACGGTGCTGTTTCTGGATGAGGTGCATCGATTCAACAAATCGCAGCAGGATGCGTTCCTGCCGTGGGTCGAGGACGGCACCTTCGTGTTCGTCGGCGCCACCACCGAGAATCCTTCATTCGAATTGAACAACGCGTTGCTCTCGCGCGCGCGTGTCTATGTGCTGCGCTCGCTGACCGAAACGGACATCCGGCAGGTGCTGGATCGAGCGCTCGCCAGACAGCCCGGCGCGCCGGGCGCGGAAGAGCGTGCGCTCGAGTTGATGGCGAAGGCGGCGGACGGCGATGCGCGCCGCTCGCTCAATATGCTCGAGCTTGCGATTGACCTTGCGAGCGATGGCACGCCACCGATGATCACCGAGGCCATCGCGAACGAAGTCGCCTCGGGCGGATTGCGACGTTTCGACAAGCAGGGCGAGGCGTTCTACGACCAGATCTCGGCGCTGCATAAATCGGTACGCGGCAGCGATCCGGATGCGGCGCTGTACTGGCTGTGTCGAATGCTGGATGGCGGCTGCGATCCGCGGTACCTCGCGCGCCGGGTGCTGCGAATGGCCGCGGAGGACATCGGTCTCGCCGATCCTCGCGGGCATACGCTGGCGCTGGAAGCCTGCGAGGTGTTCGAGCGGCTCGGCTCGCCGGAAGGAGAGCTCGCGATCGCGCAGGCGGTCGTGTTCCTCGCCTGCGCGGCGAAGAGCAATGCTGTGTACAAGGCGTTCGGCGAGGCCATGCAGGATGCGAAAGCCCTGGGCTCGCTCGATGTGCCGTTGCACCTGCGGAATGCACCCACCAAACTGATGAAGTCCTTGGGGTACGGCAAGGACTATCGGTACGCCCATGATGAGCCCGATGCGTACGCGACCGGCGAGAACTACTTTCCCGAAGGCATGGAGCCGCGTCAGTACTACCAGCCCGTGCCCCGGGGCATGGAAATCAAGATTGCCGAGGCCCTGGCCCGGCGCAAGAAATAGCGGCCTGCGGCCCGGCCAGCGCCATACAGCGGCGATAACACGCTTCAGTGCTAGACTCTGCCGCTCGCCGAACTTCGCATTCACCTGGCTATGCTCGACCCAAAACTGCTCCGTTCCGATCCCGATGCCGTTGCCGCGAACCTCGCGAAGCGCGGTTTCAAGCTCGATGTGGCTCAGCTGAGCTCGCTCGAGGAGTCGCGCAAGAAATGGCAGATGCGTGCCGATGAGCTGCGCAACGAGAAGAACGTCCATGCCAAGAAAGTCGGCGTGGCAAAGTCCAAGGGCGAGGACATCGCGCCGCTGTTGAAGCAGGTCGCAACGCTCGGCGATGAGCTGACCGCCGCGGAAGCAGAGTTCGCGAAGGTCCAGGCGGAGCTCGAGAAGATCACGCTGGGCTTACCGAACATGCTTCATGAGAGCGTGCCGGTCGGTCCCGATGAAACCGCGAATGTCGAAGTGCGTCGCTGGGGCGAGCCGCGTCAGTTTCCATACAAGCCGCTCGATCACGTCGAGCTCGGCGAGAAGCTCGGCCAGCTGGATTTCGAGGCCGCGAGCAAGATTTCCGGCGCGCGTTTCACGGTGCTCACCGGGCCGCTCGCCCGACTGCATCGCGCGCTGATTCAGTTCATGCTCGATCTGCATACCAGCGAGCATGGCTATCGCGAGACCTATGTTCCTTATCTGGTGAACGCGCAGTCCCTGACGGGCACCGGCAACCTGCCGAAGTTCGAAGCGGATCTGTTTGGCATCAAGGGCGAATCGGGCCTGTATCTGATTCCGACCGCCGAAGTGCCGGTCACCAATCTCGCCCGCGAGTCCATCATCGAGGCGGATCGGCTGCCGCTGCGTTACGTGGCCCACACGCCCTGCTTTCGTTCCGAGGCGGGCTCGCACGGCAAGGACACGCGCGGCATGATTCGTCAGCATCAGTTCGAGAAGGTCGAGCTGGTGCACTTCTCGAAGCCGCAGGACTCCTATGCCGAGCACGAGACGTTGACGCGCAACGCCGAGGAAGTGCTCAAGCGCCTGAATCTTCCGTATCGAGTGATGGCGCTCGCCTCCGGCGACATCGGCTTCGGCTCGGCCAAGACCTATGACCTCGAAGTGTGGCTGCCAGGGCAGCAGGCGTATCGCGAGATTTCCTCCTGCTCGAACTTCGAGGCATTCCAGGCGCGTCGCATGCAGGCACGCTGGCGCAATCCCGAGACGGGCAAGCCCGAGCCGCTGCACACGCTGAATGGCTCGGGCCTCGCGGCGGGCCGCGCGCTCGTGGCCGTGCTCGAGAACTATCAGGAGCCCGATGGCAGCATCACCGTGCCTGAGGTGTTGCGGCCTTACATGGGCGGCCTCGCGGTGATTCGCCGGCCGTAAGTCGCGCGGCTCGCGAGCAAACAAAAAGGGCGCTGCCGGTGGCAGCGCCCTTTGTCGTTTCAGACTCTGACAATCCGATCAGTCGTCGCTGGAAGCCGCGCCCAACAGGTGCAGCAGGCTCATGAACATGTTGTAGATGCTCACATACAGCGTCAGCGTCGCGCGGATGTAGTTGGTCTCCCCGCCATGGATGATGGCGCTGGTCTGATACAGCATCATGCCCGCCATCGCGATCACGAACACGCCGGAGACGACCAGCGACAGCGTCGAGAGCTGGAAGATCATCGCGACCAGACCCAGCAGGAAGGCACCGATGATGCCCACCGTGAGGAAGCCGCCCATGAAGCTGAAGTCGCGCTCGCTCTTGATCGCATACGCCGAGAGGCCCACGAACGTCGCGGCAGTGATGCCGAGTGCCGTGGTCACGACCTGCGCGCCGTTCGGCAGGAACTTCAGATAGGCATTGACGATGGGGCCGAGCGTGAAGCCCAGGAAGCCGGTCAACAGGAAGATGAACAGCAGACCCCAGGAGCTGTTCTCGGTCTTGGCGACGCCGAACAACAGGCCGAAGTAGACGATCAATGTGATCCACGGGCTGATCGGGGCGAGGTTCAACACCATCGCGACGCCTGCGGTCAGCGCGCTGAAGCCGAGCGTGGCGGCCAGCAACAGATAGGTGTTGCGAAGAACTTTGTTGGTCGCAAGCGCTGAGCCGCGCGTGGTACTTGCGACAGAGCTCGGATAAGACGCCATGACTTTCGACTCCTCCAGGAATATCGTCCAGTTGGACCGCGTTCCGCGCCGCGAGTTGCAGATCGAAAACGCCTTTGCACGCCATTCTACAGAGGCCGTGCGATGAGGCACTAAGTGATTGCAACTTTTTGAATTACAAGAGGTTGAACCTTACGGCGCTGTCAGAAACCCTGTCATGAACCGCCGCGCCTGCGCAGCGACGCCGCTGGCGGCCGACGATGTGACGGAGGCGCCTCTCCGCAAAGCAGCCCGGCACAATTCGTTACATCGGAGGGCCGTTTTTCAGTGGAAATTCGCACCCCGTGTCAGGTCTCTGTCAGCCCGTACGGGCTAGGCTGGCCGCCGTTTTCCTTCTTCTTTCGTGCGCACGTTCATGGCTAAAAGCAGGTTCTGGTTTCAGGCCCACTGGCTGATCGGTATCACCATCGGCGTTTTGCTGGCCCTCATGGGGCTGACCGGCGCGATGATGTCCTTCCAGGATCCCATCCTCGCGGCATTGAACGCCGATGCGCGCACCGTGGAGGCGAAGGGCGAGCGGCTCACGATGCCGGCGCTCTATGCGCGCGCGCAGACCGAGGCGCAGCGTCTGGGGGCGAGCGTGCGCACGATGACCGTGCCGGGCGCGAGCGATGGCGCCGTGCGGGTGCTGTTTCTGACCGGCCCCTCCGAGACCGTGCGCTATCTGAATCCCTACACGGGTGACTGGTTGAGTGGCGGTGCGCGTGGTGAGAAGTTCTTCGAGATCGTCGAGGAGGTGCATCGAGGCCTGATCACCGATCGGCTCGCCGGTGAGTACGTGGGCCGCCGGATCATCGACATCGCGGCGATCCTGCTGGTGGCGATGGTTGCAACGGGCCTGTATCTGCGCTGGCCGCGTCGGACGACCAACTGGCGTGCCTGGTTCGTGATCGATCGCAAACTGCGCGGTCGCGGCTTTCTCTATTCCATGCACGCGGTCATCGGCACGTATGTGCTGCCGCTGTTGTTACTTTCCGCGCTGACCGGCTTGTATTTCGCGTACGCCTGGTACGGCGACATGCTCAAATGGATGGCGGGCATGCCTCCCGCGGTCGAGGAGCAGATGAAAGGCAAGCCGTTCGTGGCACCCGACGTGGAGAAAGTGTGGGTCTCCTTCGAACAGGCGACCGGCTCGCAGGCGTTGGGCGATATCGCCGTGCGTTTTCCGAAGAAGGAAGAGGAGCCGCTGCGCATTCAGTACCTGCTGGCGGATGCGCCGCATGCGACCGCCGTGAACACGATCAAGATCGATCCGACCGACTCGCAGATCCTGTCGCACGAGCGCTATGCTGAGAAACAGACGGGCGCACGACTGATCGCGAGCATGCTGTCGATTCACAAGGGCGGCTACTTCGGCCTCGTGGGCACGATCGCCTTGATGCTCTCGAGCCTCGCGCTGCCGCTCTTCATGGTCACGGGCTGGATGATGTATCTGGACCGTCGCAAGGTCGAAGAGCGGGCTCGCAAGCGACAGGCGGCCACCGCGGCCGCCTGATCGTGAGTTTGTTCCCGGGCCGGGCGGTCAGCCCGGCTCGTTGCTCCAGCTGAATTCGAATCGCAGTCCCACCACCCACGCGTTGTCCAGACCCGGATCGGTGCCGGGATTGATGATGTATTGCAGGTCCGGCTGAAGCGCGAGCCACGACAGCGCCTGCACGCGATAGGTCAGCTCGACGGCCGTCTCGTGCCGATCGTGGGCCGCGCCTTGCGCCGCCTGCGCGCGCAGGAACGGACTGCCGTTGGTGATGGTGGCGAGCGCAAGTCCCAATTGCTCCTCGCGCTCGGGCCCCGCGAGCATCGGTCCCGACCACACGAGCCCTGCGCCCATATAACGGGAGATCTGATGCACGTCGGCGTCCGCAACGCCCACGCGCAGGAAGCCCGAGAGCGCGCTCTCGCCGCGGCTGAGTAACTTACCTTCGGTCAGCGCATACACGCCAAGCGACTCGTTCCGATGCAGCAGCTCATCATCGCTGAAATCGGTGGAGCGACCGGTATGGCGCCACACGCCGACGACGGCGCGACTCTCATCGCTCGGATGCACCGTGAGCTCGCCCACGAGCAGCGCGCCTTCGTCCGTCTCCAGATCGACCGTCGTGCGTCGAGGATGCGTCGGGTCGCCGACCGTGCCTTCGAAGGCCGCGAGACGGATCTGCAACCGCTCGCTCGCATCCCAGCGCATCACGGTGCCGAGGCCGGTGATCGGAAAGATCGACGGGCCGTTCTCGCCGACCTGGCTGAAATCCGGACCGATGCCGTGCGAGCTGTTGATGAACAGCGCGCCGGTCTCGTTTACATCCAGCTCGCTGTTCAGATCGATGAGACCGAGCTTGATCGCGCCAGTCTCGAATGCGCGCTCCACCCACGCTTCATACAAGCGCGTGGCGCCCTCCGTATCGATGTTGCTCACCGTCTGAATGTCACCAACGATGCGATCCGACAGCGTCGGTCGATTGTTGTGCAGGCCCGAGACGAGAAACGTCGTGCCGGTCCACCCCCAGGCCTGTTCGGCATCGAGGGTTGCGATCACGTCGATGTTGTCGAGATAGGTGCCATCCTGGCGCGCGCCGCCGCTGAAGTTGCGCCACACCTCGCCCGTGTAGGCCGCCTCGAGGGACAGCGCTGAATTGCCATCCGGTGATTCGGCGGCGTCTGCAAATATCGGCAATCCCAGTGCCGCCACCATCGCCGGCACTCCCGCAGTTCTCATGTCTGGCTCTCTTTGGTCCACTGAATCGTAAAGATGGCGCCGCCGTCGGCAGCGTTGTCGGCCGTGATCGTCGCGCCGTGTCGGGCGAGGATGCTCTGGGCGATCGCAAGCCCGAGGCCCGCGCCGGCACGGCCGGGCCCGGCGCCTCGCCAGAAGCGTCGGAACAGCAGCGCCGCGCTCTCGGGCGAGAATCCCGGGCCGCGATCACGAACGACGAGGCGCGCACCGGGACCTGCGATCACATCGATGCTGCGGTCCTTCGGTGAGTAGGCGATGGCGTTGTCGATGAGATTCGAGAGCACGCGCGCGAGCGCCTCGGCATGACCTTTCACCGACGTAGCGCCTCGATCGATGAGCGCGATGTCACAGCCGCGCGCCACCGCGACCGGCAGCATGCGCTCGACGACATCGCGCGCGAGCGTCGCAAGATCCACCGTCTGCGTGATCTGCGAGTCGAGCGTGTCCGCCTGCGCGAGATCCAGCATCTGGTTCACCAGGCGCGTCATCGCGGACACGTCCTCGCGCAGCGCATTCTTCGCGGGGCCCGCCTCGAGCGCCTCGACGCGCAGCTTCAGGATGGACAGCGGCGTGCGCATCTCGTGAGCCGCATCCGCCGTGAACGATTCGAGCGTCTGCATCGCCTGTTCGAGCCGGTCCAGCGCGCGATTCATCGCGAGCACCAGCGCTCGCACTTCGCGCGGCGTCGCCGGCACGGTGAGGCGCGTCTCCATTCGGGAGGGATCGAGTGCATCGACTTCGGCGGCGGAGGCGGCGAGCGGCGCCAGCATCCGCCGCACGATGTAAACGTTCAGCAGGAGTACGAGGATCGTGACGGGCGCCACGGGCACGACGACGTGAGTCCAGGCTTCGCGGACGAACACCCGCCAGAACAGCGGCAGCGTCTCGCCGCTCACCGCCATCGTCACCCACGCGTTGTTGGGCAGATGGCGCGAGCCGTACAGAATCACGGGACTGCTGTCGTGCTCGAGCCGGGTCCAGTCGTGATCGGTGGGCTCGGGCAGCGCCTGAAAGCTTCCGGGATGGTCGGGTTGCTGTTCGAAGATCACCTTGCGGGCGCTGTCGTGAATGACGAACGTCCAGTCATCGGCGCCCCGCGGTGGCGAGATTCTCGAGAGATTGCCGCGAGGATCGCTGGAGCTGAGCGCTTCGTAGATGGTGTCCGCATGCGCGGTCACGAGCTCGAGCGCAAGCTTCGGGCGTCGACCGGAATAGAGCACGAGCACGCCGATGATCTCGATCAGCGAGACCAGCACCGCCGCCGCGACCAGGCGCACGGAGATCTGACGCACGAGACTGGGGCCGGCCTGCATCGTGTTACGACTGCTGAAAGAGGGCGTAGCCGATGCCGTGCGCCGTTCGCACGAGGACATTCGCGTCGGCGGCCGTCAGGCGCTTGCGAAGTCGGGACACGGCGCTTTCGAGTGCATTGGGCGTGACTTCCTCGCCAAAGGAGTACAGCGACTCTTCGAGCTGGTTGCGGCGGACGACCTGCTCCGCCCGTCGCAGCAGTTGTTCGAGCAGCGCGACTTCGCGGGGTGGAACGTCGATGCGCTGCTGGTTCACCGTGACCGAGCGCGTCGTGGTGTCGAGCGCGACGTTGCCCAGGTGCAGGACGACCCCGAGGCTCGCGCCCGGTCGACGCAAGAGCGCCCGGCAGCGCGCCGCGAGCTCCGCGATCTCGAAGGGCTTCACCAGATAATCGTCCGCGCCGCCATCGAGACCGATCAGCCGATCGTTCAAGCCGCCGCGCGCGGTGAGAATCAGAATGGGCGTGGAGTCGTTGCCCCGGCGCAGCTCGCGCACGAGGGTCATGCCATCGCCATCGGGCAGGCCCAGATCCAGCAGGATCAAGTCATAGCTTGCGGCGCCGCGCGCCACCATCGCCTCCTTGAGCGAGCCGCAGCGGTCGATCGCGAATCCCTGCCGCGTAAGTCCCTCCTGCACGAGCTCCGCGAGCTGCGGATTGTCTTCAACGAGCAGCAGTCGCATGACACGCACGGCGAGGAGGGGTGGGATCGCGATTCATTCTCAACTACTTGCGCTGGCGACTCTGGGCTGGCGGCACAGGATGCAGCATAGGCGGTCGGGCTGACCAAGACCTGACATCGCACTGGTGTGGGCTCGGCACCAGGCGGGGCCAACTTCGCATCTACGAGCATCGGCAGGTTGCCAACATACTCGGCTCACCAACGTAGTGAGAATCCGCATGCCTGTGCGTTTCAGCCTGTCCGTGCTCGTGGCCGCAAGCGTTCTGTCCGGTTGCTCGCGCGGGCCGGGCGCCAGTCCGCCCGCGGCGGCGTCCTCCGCTCCCAAGGTTCACGTGGTGTGTCCCTCGCAGGCGCTCGCCGCCGATTGTGCCTTCTCGGGCGGCAGCGGCATCCAGGCGGCCATCGATGCCGCGGCCGACGGCGACACGATCCGGATTCGACCAGGCACCTATACGGCAACCTCGGTGCGCGACGTGCCGTACAAGATCCACACGATTCGCGGCTTCGTCGTGATCGATGGCAAGCAGCTGACCTTGATCGGCGAGCCCGGCGCCGTGCTCGATGGCGGCACCGGACCGCGGACCACGGGCCTCGTGATTCGTCGGGCCAACGTCGAGGTGCGCGGCCTCACGCTCAGCGGATTCAAGTTCGACATCGAAGAAGATGAGATCTACGAAGGCCACGGCATCTTCGCGATCGACAGCCGCGTGCGGGTGCGCGACGTGACGATCGAGAAGTATCAGAAGATGGGCCTCACCGGCCGTGGCAATTCCGATCTCGACGCGGAGAGTCTTCGCATTCTCGATGGTCACGTCGCGATCTGGCTCGATGAGCACGCGCACCTGCGTCTCGCCAACGCCATCATTCGCGGCAACGACTCCGCCGGCGTCGCCGCTTATAACAACTCATCGGCGCATGTCGCGAACTGCGTGTTCGATCGCAATCTCGATGATGGGTTGTATGCAGAGCAGGAGGCGAGCATCTATGCGACCAACACCATATTCCTGAACAACAAACCGTACGTCGCGCGTGCGACGGAGAACAGCAGGATCTGGGTGGGATTCAGTGCGCTGTTTGGAAATGAAGGCGGGCTGTTCGCAAAGGACGCGGCAGTCGTGAGAAAGGGCGCGAACGTGATCGAGTCGGATCCGTTGCTGGCCGCGGATTATCGAGTGCAGCCGGGATCGCCGCTCGAGGGGAAGGGGGATCCGGAGTTTGGTGCGTTGATCGGGTTGCGCTGAGATCGGCTCAGAGCGTCGGCGAGCAAGAGGGGCTTGAAGGGTAGGCTGACACGGTCTTAAAGGGCGTCAACCAATGATCTTCTCGATCAGTTGCTCGTGCGGGGCTGCTGGGATGAGGCGATGCTCGTATTCATCGACGAAAGTGGATGCCCAGGATTCAAGATAACAAAAGGCTCCGATCCCATATTCGCCATCGGCATGGTGGTGTTCGATACCAGTGAGGACGCCGATTTCACGACGTCTGCCATATGCGAACTCCATGGCAGCATCCCGCACAGGCCCGAATTCAAATTCAGCAAGACCAGCCACGACGTGCGTGACCGGTTCTTCCAAGGTGTTGCGGCTTGTCCGTTTCGAGTCTTTACGATGGTGGTTCAGAAAGAAGAAATCTACAGTCCCACGCTCCGGACCGATCACGACAAGTTTTACAACTATTTCCTCAAGCTGCTATTGGGCGGCAGCATCGATCTGTCGGCGGCGAAGATTCGCCTCGATGGCAGCGGTGGGCGGGATTTTGAACGAAGTCTCAAGAGCTATCTGAGGCGCGAGATCGAGATCCAAGACTTCGCCATGGTTGATTCCAAGCGCGACCAACTGGCGCAGCTGGCAGACATGTGCGTTGGTGCCATTGCTCGAGGCTACCGGGACAGGAAGGATCCCATGCGTTGGCACAAGATGTTGACCCGTCGAATCACCAATGTATGGCGATTCCGATGAGCAACAAAAAGCCCCGACGGGCGGGGCTGGTTGTTGCGTCCTCGGTGCCTAGCTACAGGATTCTGTAGCAAGTACTCCATACGGAGCCGGTTCGGCGAACCACAGGGCGACTTGTCGGGGGCTATCTTGAGGCACCCATCTGACAGGTCAATGCCTCTGTTAGGCTTTTTCTTGATAATCAGAGCATTAGCAGTCTTGCTGCTGACAGTAGCCAAGTGAATTGCAGCGCTCCATTGCGCATCCGACGGGGCGCCCGCGTCGCCTACTACCGCTTGGAAGAACGCGACGTAACTTAGTAACTATTGTTGTTCCATCGCTCGAAAGGCGAACACCCTGCCGCGGTTGGCGGAAGGGGTGGGATTCGAACCCACGAGACTCGTGAGAGCCTGCCGGTTTTCAAGACCGGTGCAATCGACCACTCTGCCACCCTTCCACGCACGAGGCGGCCCCGGGCGGGTCGGCCCGGGGGCGCGCATCCTAGCATGGATCGCGGGTGGGACGCCTGAGGCTCAGTCCCAGCGATCGTGGTCGCCCTTCGAGGGGCGCGGCTCGAGCTGCTTGCCGAACAGCTTCGTGCCGTTCAAGTCCTTGAGCGCGACGCTCAGTACCTTGCTGTGCTCGTCGATGTCGATCTGGCCGAAGAACTGATAGCCGGCGCTCGGCGGGGCGTTCGCAGCCGGCGGGGTCTTCGAGAAGATCACCTGCGGGCCGAACGTCTTGTCCATGGGGTTCGGGCCGAACGTGCCGGCGTTCAGCGGGCCGGCGACGAATTCCCAGAAGGGCGCGAAGTCCTGGAACACCGCCTTGTTGGGGTCGTAGTAGTGAGCTGCGCAGTAATGAATGTCCGCGGTGACCCACACGATGTTACGAATGTCCTCGCGCTTGATGAAGCGCAAGATATCGGCGATCTCCAATTCGCGGCCTGAGGCCGGGCCGTCGTTGCCGTTCGCAGGGCCTTCCCACTTCGCGTGTCCCTGCGGATCGGTGCCATCCGGAATCTGAACGCCGAGCGGCATGTCGGCCGCGATGACCTTCCAGGTCGTGCGCGATTCCTTGAGCTTCTTCTTGAGCCAATCGATCTGCGGCTTGCCGAGGAACGCCGTCTCCGCGCCCGGCTGAGCTTGCAGATTGTGCGTGTTCGGTCCGCGATAGCTGCGCATGTCGAGCACGAACACATCGAGATCGCGGCCATAAGGAATGTGCCGGTAGACGCGCTCTTCCTCGGCCTGGTTGTGCCAGCGCATCGGTGAGTGCTCGAGGAACGCGCGCGTCGCACGGGCGGTCAGCGTTTGAATGCGCTGCTCGGTGTAACGCGAGTCGAGCACCTTGCTATCCGACCAGTTGTTGGTGACTTCGTGATCGTCCCACTGCCAGATCTGCGGCACTTCGGCGGAGAAGCGCTGGATGTTCGCGTCGTAGCGGTTGTAGAGATGATTGCGACGATACTCGTGCAAGGTCTCGGCGACCTTCAGCTTCTCCGGCACCTCATCGAGAAACGCATTGGTCCAGATCAGGTTGCCGGCGGTGTCGGTCACGCGCTCGACCATCGGACCGTCGGCGTAGATGGTGTCGCCGGAATGAATGAAGAAGTCGGGGCGCACCTGGCGCATGGCTTCGTAGATCTTCATGCCGCCGAAGCCGAGATCGATGCCCCAGCCCTGACCGGCCGTGTCGCCCGACCACACGAAACGAATGTCACGACGACGCGACGGCGGCGTGCGGAACTGGCCCACCAGCGGCTCGCTGCTCGCGCGGCCGGAATCCAGGTCTTGATAGCTCACGCGCACGAACACTTCCGAATCGGCAGGCAGCTGCGTCAGGTCGATCCGCGAGGTGAAGTCGGTGACATCGAGCGCATGCGGGCCGCGAATCTTCTTCGAGCGCTTGAACGTCTCATCGAGCGACCATTCCACGATCATGCGGGCGGCCCGATCGGCGCGGCTCCAGATGATGGCGCGATCGTCGATCACATCGCCGATCTGCAGGCCCCAGCTCGCCATGGGACGCGCGGCGTCCGAGGCAATCACGGCGGGGGCCTGCTTCGAATACAGAATGCCGCCGATGCCCGTGAGCGTGACGCCGCCGAGCGCGGCCTGCTGCAAGAAGGAGCGACGAGACAAACGGGGATCGTTGCTGTTGTCGGTCATACCTGGCTTCCTATGACGGGGCTGGGGAGGCGCTTGTCATAAGGCTAGGCGGCCGATGTGTCGGTCGCGTTACGCGCAGGTTTCAGCGGGGCAGCACGTCCCTGTGCTCGCGGCGGGCATCCTGCCCCTCACACGATGCGGAGTTTTTACAGGCTCACCGGATCACGGATCCATGTCGGATTCATACGTGCTCACGAACTCGACGAACTTGGAGGCGGTCGGCATGTCCTTCGCGACGTAACGGATGGTGTGCGAGTCGAGGCGTTCGACGATGGGCAGATAGCTCAGCATGTCGGCCTGGCGATAGCTCTTGAAGCGGATGTCGAAGCGCACCGGGGTTGCGACCTTGTAGGGCTTGAAGCTCTTGATCCGGCCGAGCGCGCGCTCGGTGGCGGCGCGAATCACGTCGTTCGCTTCGGCGGGCGTGAGCGTGCGGGCAGAGTGGAAGCCGATCGCCGATTTCACGACCGCGCCTTCGACGTTGCCGAGCGTGCCCTGCAGCTCCTTCACGAGCTGGTCGTCGCCGGTCACCATGATCACGGGCACGCCGAAGTGGCCGGCGATCGCGGCGCTGATCTCGCCTTCGCCCACTTGCTTGTCGTTGATGCGCACGTCGGCGAGGCGTGCGCTGGAGAGCGTGTGCGCGCGGACGCCATGCTCATTGTGCGTGCTCGTGTGATAGCCGAGCAGAACGGCGCCGGCGAAGCTGCTGTCGATGCCTTCCATCATCATCAGAGGACGAGGCCAGGAGCGCACCACCGAGACCTTCTTCGGGAATTTCTCGATCAGCAGGTTCTGGCCGTTGCCATGCGAGTCGCTCACGACGATCTCGGTGACGCCGGCGGCGAAGGCGGTCTCGATGACGGTGTTCACCTCGGCCGTCATGAACTCCCGGAAGCGCGAGTATTCGAAGCCGCTCGGCCCGAGCTGCTGCTCGCTGACCACGCCGGCGACACCCTCCATATCGGCCGAGATGTACAGCTTGAGCGGCGTCTGAGCTACGGCGAGGCCGGGCAGCAGCCCGACGGCGAGGAGGGCGAGGAGAGCGAGGAGAGTGGACGGACGCGCGCGTTGCTTCATGCGAGGCCTCGATATCGTTGTTGGTTGTTCGATCATAGAAGAGGATGCCGGCCGGCATCTGCCGGGGTTGGGTCAGCATTTATCATGGTCAGGCCAGCGGCGGGCAAGTTCGTGCAACCGATGCTATCGCGGTCGGCGTCGCTGCGCTCAAATCAGATAACATCTGCTCCGTATGACCTCACTGGCCGATGACACCCTGGGCCCGCTGACGCTGCGGAAAGTGGCGAGGCGCCTGATTCCCTTTCTGGGCTTCCTCTATTTCTTTGCGTTCCTGGACCGGGTGAACGTCGGTTTCGCCGCGCTCACCATGAACGCGGATCTGGGGATCTCGGCGGCCGCCTTCGGGATCGGCTCGGGCATCTTCTTCATCGGCTACATCCTGTGCGAGGTGCCGAGCAACGTGATGCTCGAGCGCTTCGGCGCGCGGCTGTGGATCGCGCGCATCATGATCAGCTGGGGCCTCCTGTCCGCGGCGATGGCGTTCGTGCAGGGGCCGAAGAGCTTCTATACGGTTCGTTTCCTGCTCGGGATCGCCGAGGCCGGGTTCTTTCCCGGCATCATCTTCTATCTCACCTGCTGGTTTCCCTCGCAGCACCGTGCCCGAATCATCGCGCTGTTCATGATCGCGCTGCCGCTGTCGAGCGTGATCGGCGCGCCGATCTCGACCTCGCTGCTCGGTATCGAGGCGATGGGGCTCGAGGGCTGGCAGTGGATGTTTCTGCTGGAGGCGATCCCGACGATCCTCTTGGGGCTGGCGGTTCTCGCGGTGCTGCCGGATCGGCCCTCGGATGCGAGGTGGCTGAATGAGGCGGAGAGACGCTGGCTGCAGAGTGAGCTTGAGCGTGAGCACGCAGGATCTGCCGGTCACGATCACGCGGGCAGTTTGCGCGAGGCGCTGATGCTGCCGCGGGTGTGGCGCAGTGGCCTGGTGTACTTCTGCATCCTCGTCGGTCTGTATGGATTCAGCTTCTGGCTGCCGCAGATCATCGCCTCGTTGGGATCGATGACCAACGTGCAGGTCGGTCTCGTCACCATGATTCCATACTCGCTCGCGTGTATCGGGCTCGTGTTGTGGGGGCGGCATTCGGATGCGAGCGAGGAGCGCTCGTGGCACGTTGCCTTGCCGATGTTACTCGGGGCGACGGCGCTGATCGTGAGCGGCTGGACGAGTGCGCCGGTCATCGCCTTCGCCGCGTTGTGTCTCGCCGCGGTCGGCATTTACTCCGGATTGCCCTCGTTCTGGGCGCTCGCGAGTCGCGGGCTCCAGGGCGCGGCCGCGGCCGGCGCCATCGCGTTGATCAACTCGCTCGGAAACTTCGGTGGCTTTCTCGGGCCGGCCGCGATCGGTCTCGCCAAGACCTATACGAACAGTTACGCCGCAAGCTTGCTGCTCATCGCGGTGTTTCTGGGTCTCGGCGCGGCGCTGGTCATTTGGGAACGTGCCCGTGAAGCACGGGCAACGACGATGTTTGCTCCGCATTGACTTGTTTCCTAAGCGCCCCCACACTACGGCCATGCGTTTTTCAATCGCTCTACTAGGTGAATCTGCAAGCCTGCCCCACGCGGGACGGGAGGGTCGTGCCTAGCGTTTGAGCGCCACATCGGGCTGCGAGAACACCAAGCCCCCTTCGGTTCTGCCGGAGGGGGCTTTTTGTTTTCCTGCCTCGATTCTCTGATTTCAGCGTGTTGGGGCAGGTGGCCGAACGTCCACCGGCCATTTCCAACGTGGACTCGAGAGTCGAGGAGAATCATCGTGAGACAGAAGTTCGAGCGCACCAAGCCGCACGTGAACATTGGCACCATCGGTCACGTGGATCACGGCAAGACGACGCTGACGGCGGCGCTCACCAAGGTCATGTCGGATCTGTATGGAGGCGAGTTCAAGGCCTTCGATCAGATCGACAGGACGCCGGAGGAGCGTGCCCGGGGCATCACCATCACCACCGCCCATGTGGAGTTTCAGTCGCAGGCGCGTCACTACGCGCACGTGGACTGTCCGGGCCACGCCGACTATGTGAAGAACATGATCACCGGCGCGGCACAGATGGACGGCGCGATCCTGGTGGTGTCGGCGGCTGATGGCGCCATGCCTCAGACGCGTGAGCACATCCTGCTCGCGCGCCAAGTGGGCGTGCCGCACATGGTCGTGTTCCTGAACAAGGCGGACCTGGTCGATGACACGGAGCTGCTGGATCTGGTGGAGCTGGAAGTGCGAGAGCTGCTGTCGAAGAACGGCTTTCCTGGCGATGCGACGCCGGTCGTTCGAGGCAGCGCGCTCAAGGCGCTCGCCGGCGATCCGTGCGATCTGGGCGTGCCGTCCATCGTCAGGCTGGTGGCGGAAATGGATCGATTCATTCCGCTGCCGGATCGGGTGCTGAACGGTCCGTTCCTGATGCGGGTCGAGGAGGTCTACACGATCTCCGGTCGCGGCACCGTGGTCACCGGCTGCATCGAGCGCGGCGTTATCCGGCCGAACGACGAGGTGGAAATCGTGGGCCTGAAGCCTTCGAGGACGACCACGTGCACCAGCATCGAGATCTTTCGCAAGATCGTCGATGAGGGGCGGGCGGGCGACAACGCCGGTCTGCTCCTGCGCGGTGTGAAGCACGATGAGGTGGAGCGAGGTCAGGTGCTGGTCAGTCCGGGCAGCGTGACGGCTCATAAACGTTTCGACTGTGAGCTGTATGTGCTGACCAAGGAGGAAGGTGGTCGACACACGCCCTTCTTGAAGGGCTATCAGCCGCAGTTCTTCTTCCGCACCACCGATGTCACGGGCGCCATCACGTTGCCGGAAGGCGTCGAGATGGTGATGCCGGGTGACACCAGGACGGTGAACGTCGAGCTGTTCAGCCCCGTTGCGATGGAAGCGGGACAGCGCTTCGCCATCCGTGAAGGCGGGAAGACCGTCGGCGCGGGTGCCGTCTTGAAGATCTTGGAGTGAAGTGCGGGTGGGGGCGCGAGCCTCCACCCGCCTGTGTTGATACAAACCCTTGGATGTGAGTCGGCTATTGCCGAGGTTTTGTATCAGCAAAGACAGATGCTGGAGCATCCGGGTGTTTTCAGCCTCGATTCTTGTGCCACGATTCCGCGAGCGTCTATGAGAACGATCTATTCGGGCAGGTCTGTTACATCAAGTCCTATATGTTCCGCGCGGCTCGCCCGGGCACGTTGCCGCTTGCGGTGCTGCAAACGCTCATCGATGAATGCGTGGCGGGCAAGGTGTCCGCGTGAGGTAGGTGTAGGTAGACTCAAGGTCGCCGACACCCTCTTGGCGCCGCGAATCGTGCCCAATAAACTCACGCTTCAGCGTTTACTTCCAACCGACGACAAGGTCCAGACATGAAGCTCTATTATCTGCAGGGTGCGTGCTCGCTGGCTTCGCTCATTTCATTGATCGAAGCCGGCGCGAAGTTCGAGGCGGTCGCGGTGGATCGCAAGACGAGGAAAGTACCCGATGGTCGGGACTACAACGCCGTGAATCCCAAGGGATACGTGCCGGCGCTGGAGCTCGATGACGGCGAGGTGCTCACCGAGAACACCGCGGTGCTGCCGTACATTGCCGATTTGAATCCGGGCGCGAAGCTCGCACCGCCCGCCGGCACGCTCGCGCGCTTTCGTCTGCAGGAATGGCTCGGCTATTTGAACAGCGAAGTGCACAAGAATTTCTCGACGCTATTCAACCCGTCGGCGCCGGAGGCGATGAAGCAGATCGCGAAGGACAATATCGCCAGGCGCGTCGGCTTCATCGAGCAGAAGCTCGGCGACCAGTCGTTCCTCATGGGAGAGAACTTCTCGGTCGCCGATGCCTACCTCTACGTCATCCTGAGCTGGCGCCAGAAACTGGGCGTCGATCTGAGCCAGTTTCCCAAGGTCACGGCGCTGTATGAGCGCGTTCGCGCCCGTCCCTCGGTGCAAGCCGCGAGAAAGGCCGAAGGGTTGGACGGTTAGTCATCTCGCTCAACCCTTGATGCACATCACCTGCTTCAACGTGTGCACGATGGCCACCAGGTCCGACTGGTTGGCCATCACCGCATCGATGTCCTTGTAAGCCGCCGGAATCTCATCGACCACACCGCCGTCCTTGCGGCACTCGACGCCTTCGGTCTGCGTCGCGAGATCGAAGCGGTTGAAGCGACGCTTCGCCTCGGTGCGGCTCATGCGGCGGCCGGCGCCGTGCGAGCAGGAGCAGAACGACTCGGGATTGCCCTTGCCGCTCACGATGTAGGACTTCGCGCCCATGCTGCCCGGAATGATGCCGAGCTGTCCTTCGCGCGCGCTGATCGCGCCCTTGCGAGTGATGAACAGCTTCTCGCCGTAGTGATGCTCGACGGCCACGTAGTTGTGGTGGCAGTTGATCGCCTCGCCATCGGTCTTGAACGCCGGCAGATGTGGCGCCAGTGCATCGAGCACCAGCCTCATCATCATGCTGCGATTCAACAGCGCATAGTCCTGTGCCCAGTCCACCGCCTCGACGTAGTCATCGAACAGATCGGAGCCTTCGCTGAAGTAGGCGAGATCGCGATCCGGCAGGTTCACCCGATGACGCTGCATGTCCTTGCGCGCTGCCTGGATGAAGTAACGACCGAACACGTTGCCGACGCCGCGCGAGCCGGAATGCAACATCACCCATACGCGCTGTTCCTCATCCAGGCACAGCTCGATGAAATGATTGCCGCCGCCGAGCGTGCCCAACTGACACACCCAGGTCCGTGCGAACTGGCGCTGCATCTTCATCACACCCGGATGCTTGCCGACGATCTTGTCGAGTCGATCATCGAGCACGCGTGCCTGGCGCGCATGCAGGCTGCCACGCACCTTGTCCGAGGCGTGCTGATTGAAGCCCACCGGCACGCGTGCCTCCACGGCGCTACGCAGCTTGGCGAGGTTGTCCGGCAGATCGCTCGCGCGCAACGTCAGGCGAACCGCATTCATGCCGCAGCCGATGTCGACCCCCACCGCCGCCGGAATGATGGCCTGCCTAGTCGGGATCACGCTGCCCACGGTGGCGCCGATGCCGTGATGGACGTCGGGCATCGCGGCGACGTGGCCGTAGACGATGGGCAACTGCGCGACGTTCAGCAGCTGCTGGATCGCATCGTGCTCGATGTCGCGGGTGAAGACTTTCACCGGCACCCGAGCCTTGTTCAACGTAATGTGGACTGGCATGAGTGAATATTCCTTATTGCGGCCAGGTGCCCAATAAAAAACCCCTGGTCGGGTTTCCCAACCAGGGGTTTTAGCGGAGCCATAAGCGGCGCACCTGACTTGGGGAGCGGGCGTGCTCCGCAAGTCATCTTGCGGATCAACGCGCGTTGTTCATGTTCGTTTCAAGATTGTTCGATGCGTGCATGTCCGACTCCGATGGACCCGGTGTTGAGCCGGGGGCGCGCATATTACTCGGGGGCGGCGCGGTGTCAACACCGACATGACGTGGCGGCAATTTGCTCACATCTCCTTAAGTGATCGATGACCTCGGTATTTACTCGGCGCCGAGCAGCGGCATGTTTGCTCCTGATGGTTCAGCCGGTCCCACCGTCGCCACAGTGATCGCCCACCACGGCCCTGGCGTTTCATCGCGCACCGCCGCCCAGTACCAGGCGGAAACATCCGTCCACCGCCGGCGGTTCGTATCGACGATCGCCTCCCGAACCGTGAGCCGTTGATTTCCGCGCTCGGCGGAGAAGGCGCCCCAGAGCGCGCCGTCAGTCGTTTGCAGTGGCAGCGGCGTCACGCGGTAGCCACTGCCTTTGAAACAATCGGAGGCGGCATGGAGCTTCCGGGTCGGCGATGCGATCCAGCGCATCACGATCTCCCGCCGACCGTCGCTGAATCGGCCGATGCGGCCGGGAAAGGACTGAGCGAAGCGCCGTTCGATGTCGGTGAGCTCGAGGGCGCGAAGGGGGCGGCCTTCGAACGTCGCCGGCCAGCCGGGGAAGGCAGTGGTCACGACCGGTGCGGACGTAGGTGAGGCGAGTGGCGCGAGCGCGGCCAGCAGACACGCCAACAGGAACGTGACGATGGATTTAGAAGGCACGGTCCGACCCCGCGAGCGTGCGCGCAAGAGCGAAGACCGTCGCGGCCGCGAAAGCAAACATCACGACGCCGACGGCGTCGTGCAGCTGATCGGGCGCCTGAATGAATCCGGCCTCGACATAAAACAGCGAGGTCGCCCGAAACGCGTTCGCGAGCATCACCACCAGCGCCGAGCACCCCAGCAGCGCGAGCGTGCGCAGGTCACTCAATCGCATCATCGCGGCGAGCGACAGGCTCAGGTAGGCGCCGGTCCACAACATCTTCACGCCGCTGCACGGCGCATCGATGGCAACGATCTGGCCGTTCCACTGCAGTTGCGCGCCTTCACGAACGGCCGCGATGCCATTCAGCTGCAGCAGCGCTTCGGCGATGCTGCCCGCCACGACTCGTAACGGATAGCCCACGTAGAAATTGAGCGACGCCATCACGGGAAGAGAGATCAGGAGCAGGCCGCAGAGCGCGACATCGACTCGCTTGCCGTACCACGACGCACTCGAGGCGGTGCCGAGCGCCGCCATGGCCAGCAGCGCTCGCGGCAGCGGCGATAGTTGGTTGTATGAAACCGCATACGCGACGAGCAACGCCACTGGCATCCACAGATTCACCGCGCCGCCGTGTCGAGGCATGAGCGAACGATCGCGCACCAGGACCGCGACTGCCGTCGCCGCGGCGAGCCATTCCCACCGATCGCCAGAGCCATCGGCGAAGCGATGTGCCATCCATCGCCACACCGGCCACAGCGCGGCCGCGAGCGTCGCGAGCAGCCACACGCGTCTAGACGGTGTCATGGCGAATCATCCGCGGACGAGCTTTCCATGCATACAGTAGGACGAGGGCGGCGACGATCATCAACGCCCATTCTTCCGGTTCCGGAATGCTGGGTACGGTGCCCTCCGGCACGGGCGTCAATCCGGCGGCGTCATATTGTTGCTGTGTCTCGAGCACAACCGCGCCGGTGACAGGCGTGACGAGCTGATAGTCGTGCGCGAGCTCGATGATCGAGGGCCGCGGAGCGTGCTCGAGGTAGAGGCGGCGGTTGACTTCGTCATGAGCCCACAGTCGCGCCAGGTGATCCGATGTTTGCTCCGCCGCGGCGCCTTCGGCCCGCGCGTCAGATACCTGGCTTCGATGCACGAGGATGTCGTTGCCGCCGGTGCGCCAGCGCGTGAACAGCGCGTGCAGTCCCGGGAGTGAGAGCGTTCGCAGGTTCGCGACGCCATCCAGGCGCTCGGCGATGCGGTTCGGACCGGGCGTCACCTGCACGTCATACCAGCGCGTCTGGCCGCCTCGTTCGAGCCGCTGCTCGATCGCCTCCGTCGTTTGCAGCACCACGGGCTGCGGACCGTGAATCCACACCAGCACGCCGTTGTGCGTGGGCAGGATCTTGTCGAGTGCCTGCGCGAGCGCGGCGGTGTTGTCCTCACCACCAATGAACTCGTGACCGCGAATCGAGGCGGCGGCATCCTGCGGGGTCGTGGGCGTGATGAGGGCGTCCGTCATCTCATCCGCGAACCTCACGAACAGCTCGACCCCAGGCGGCAGCCGGGACAATGCTTCGGCGATGGGCTGCGCGAAGGCGGCCATCGACGCCGAGGAGTCGATGACGACGGTGAGTCGATCGGGCACGACGGTGGGCACGAGCTCGATGACCTGGTTGATGACCTTCCCGGTTGCCACGGGATCGCGCGCCCACGCCGTCGTGCTCGGATCGCGAGACACGGTGATGAGCGAGCCCGGCTCGGTGAGCGCGCCATCGGTGCGCTCAACCTGCAGCGAGTACGCACCGGCTGGTGTCAGCTGAGCGCGGCGGGAGCCGGCCGCAAGCGGCGACTTCGCCTCGAGCCACACCGCATGCCGGAAGGATTCTGCCAGCTCGAAATTGCGCTCGTGGAAATAGGGCAGCGGCAGTGTGCCCTGTCGTAAGTGATCGAGCTGCAGCGGCACCGTCATGCCGATGCGCGCTTTCATCTCGCCGTTCGGCGGCACAGGAAACATCTGTACACTGATCCGGTCGGCGCCCGCAGTCGTGACGAGCACGGGATCTCGCCGTCGCGACACGACGGCCTGGTAGGCTGCGGTCACCTGCCCGCGCGCAGCGAAGGCCGCCTCGCGCTCTTCTCCATCCACCCACAGCGTGAGCCGAGAGACCACCGCGCCGGGCGGCAGGGCCAGTTGGGCGCGCGCCTCGCTCATGACCGAGGAGTCATTCTTCATGACGAGGGTCCATTCGAGGTAGGCGAGGGCTGCCTTGGCATCGATGGAGCCGTCGATGCGTGAGCTCGCGAGCGACAGGCCGTCCACTCGCGCGCCCACGGTCTGCGTGCCTTGATCGGCGCCCCAATTCATCCAGCCGCGCCGATGCAGGCTCGTGGGCTCGGGCTGCGTGTTGAAGACGTGGCCGGTGACGCGGTAGTACACCTCGCGCGCTGCGAGCGGGCTCACGTGATGGGTGCGCATGAGGAGGCTCGCCAGCCCCGTCGCATGGCCCGAGCGTGCGTAGCAGAATCTCAGCATCGCCTCTTCATTACCGACCGCGCGCAGCCAGCGAATGCCGTGCACTTGTTTCTTCGCCGAGGCGGACGTCGCCTGACTCATGCCATATGCAGTCAGTGTCTGGGGAAGGTCAGCAGCGAAGAGCGCCAGCGCGCCACAGAGCATCCCGGGCCACGTCGCGATCTTCCGCTGCGCCTCGGCGGCTTCCCGCTTGAGATGTGCGCGCAGACACAGCGCCGCGATCAGTGCGAGCGCGGGCGACCAGGGCAGCAGGCCCAGACCGAAGTACGCGATGGCGACGGCCGCGACCGGCAGTATGGGTAGAAACAAAACGGTGTAGAGCGCGGCGACCGCGATCGCGATGCCGTTCGCAAATGCGAGCCGTCGAGGGCGCGTGTGCGTGCGGGTGAAGGATGACCAGACCCACAGATTGCACGCCGGCACCAGGGCCACGAGCACCAGATGGAACAGCGTCGGCATCGGGTCGAACAGCGCCCCGGCGCACAGGCCGGTGACCAGCTCGATGCCGAGGGTGCCGAGCGGCAGCAGGACCCCGAACACCAGTGACGGCAGTCCCGGCCCGCGCCGCCAGCGCTCCCGCCAGCCCGAAAGCGCGTGGGATGGAATCGTCGTCGCCATGCCGTCCTCTGCAATGTTTCCAGGATGACTGCAGATTAGTTGGCGATTCAGGTTTGGATGTGCGGGGACGCTGACAAACTATGGCAACCGGTCCTGCGCGGATGGTGACCGTTACATAACCCGGATCCGACTGACTTCAGAGAGCGACGCGGTGCATCCTGGACTCACTGTAACGAGAGTCCGGAGGAGCGATGCTGCAACTGTCAGTCAACCGTGACTTCAGCGCGGAGGTCATCCAGGCGATCGCCTTTTCACCCGCCGAGCGTCTGCGCCGCGCGCTCGCCGGCCGCTGGTCGCTGCTGTTCTCGCATCCAGAGGACTTCGCGGCCCACGGCTTCGAGGCGGATCGCTGGCTGTCGTGTTTGAGCGAGGAGTTGGAGCGCCTGGATCTGGCCGTGATCGGCGTGGGTGGACACGATCGTCGCGGCTGGATCGGGCAGGTCGGCGGGCGCCTGATGCCGGCGAGCGAGGTGGATGACCTGCTGCCCGCCGATTGGCGCGTCGGTGCCCGCGAGCACTTCGTCACGATCTTCGATGGCGCCCTGCGTGCACGTCGCACCATCGTGTACGCGGCAGGCAGCGCCGTGCCATCGCCCATCGAGCTTGCGCAGACCGCTGCGGGTCTGCGTGCTCGCAGCTGGCCGGCCTCCTCAGTGTGCCGGGTTCTGCAGCGAGCCTAGCTCGCCACGTGCGCGTGCCTCGCGCCCGTAGACGTACTCGAAGAGCGGCGAGGCCATCAGTGTCGTGACGATGGCCATCAGCACCAGGATGGAGAACAGCGCCGGTCCGATGACGCCGGCTTGCAGGCCGATGTTGATGATGATCAGCTCCATCAATCCACGCGCATTCATCAGCGCACCGATGCCGAGCGCGGTTCTGTTGTCCTGACCGCTGAGGCGCGCCGCCGCCCAGCACGCGCCGAACTTCGCGAGGATCGATGCAACCAGGATCACGGCCGCGATCAGCAGCAGTGCGACGTTGTTCACCATCGAGAGCTGCGTGTTCAGACCGGAGTAGGTGAAGAACATCGGCAGCAGCAGCACCACGGTGAAGGGCTCGAGCAGCTTGCGAAGATTGTCGGCGAGCGCACCGCGCGGCATGACGGTGCCGAGCAGGAAGCCACCGAACACCGCGTGCAGGCCGATGGCGTCGGCGACGTAGGCGGAGAGCATGAAGAGCATCAGCACGAAGGAGAGCAGCGTCGGGCTCATCGGTTGATTGAGCGCCTGCTCGCGCTCCGCCATGCGCCCGAGCGGGGCGAGCAGCTTCGGCATGACCACCAGCATGAACGTTGCGAACACGATGCCACCGGCGATGGCGGTGACGGCGACCCCGGCGCCCGCGCCGAAGCTTGCGAGCACCACCGCGAGCACGCACCACGCCGCGGCGTCATCGATCGCGCCCGCAGAGAGCGACAGCGTGCCGAGCGAGGTGTGGCTCAGGCCGCGCTCGTGAATGATGCGGGCGAGCATCGGAAACGCGGTGATCGCGATCGCCGCGCCCATGAACAGGGTTGCATCGAAGCGCGTGGCGCTCTCGGAGAACAGGCCCGGCACCGTCATGAGCCAGGGCGTGCCGAGGACGGCGATCAGAAATGGCGCCGCCATGCCGGAGATCGAGACCGCCGCGGCTTTGCGAAGATTGTGTCGGAAGTGATCGCTTCGGAAGCCGAGGCCGACCAGAAACATATAGAGCCCGACGCCGAACTGCGCGCCGACATACAGCACGCCCTTGGTCTCGACCGGGAACAGCGCCTTCTGCAGGTCGGGCAGGAACAGGCCGAACAGCGAGGGGCCGAGCACGACGCCGGCGATCATCTCGCCGACCACCTGCGGTTGTTTCAGATAGCGCTGGCCGAGCCACCCGACCAGGCGACAGGTCGCCAGGATGATGAACATCTGCAGAAAGAAGGCAATCGACAGCTTGGCGACCGACATGAGACCCCGTCATCGTTCTTGGGAAGGGGCCGGCCGGTGGCGGGCGCCCGTGGGCGATGCGAGTTTATAGAAGCGCGGGGCGGCGGCGCTCAACCGCGGATCGATTGATTCTCGCTATTGGCAGCGCGGGTCAGGCGAGCTGGCCGCCGAGAAACTGCTCGTGCGTCGGCAGATGCTCGACCATGCCGGCGATCGCCGCCCTGGCCGTGCGCAGCGTCGCCTCGATGTGCGCGTAGTCGAGATTGTCGACGCGCGAGGAATAGCCGCGCGGCCGGATGCCCATGCCTTCGAACACGGACTGCCAGCTCGAGGCGCGGAACAGCTCATCCACGCCATCACGCATCGCGCCCTGACTCCTGAAGAGCTCGATGCGCTCGCGCAGCGAGTCGGGCAGGGGCAGTCGCTGGCAGGCCTGCCAGAAGGGGGAATCGTCACGGTTCGTCGCGCTGTAATGGAGCACGATGAAGTCGCGCACTTCTTCGTAATCGGTCGTCATGCGACGGTTGTATTCGCGGGCGAGCGCCGGATCGCAGTCGCGGCTCGGGAAGTAGCGCAGGAAGAAATCGATGCCACGCGCCATCATGTGAATGGCGGTCGCCTCCAGCGGCTCGATGAAACCGCTCGCGAGACCGATCGACAGGCAGTTGTGTTTCCACAGCTCGCGCCGATGCCCGCTCGTGAAGGGAATGACGCGCGGCTCATCGAGACAGGCACTGTCCAGGTTCCGCAACAGGGTCGATCTCGCCTCGGCGTCGCTGCAGAACCGGCTCGAATACACGTAGCCCTGGCCGATGCGTGACTGCAGTGGAATGCGCCACATCCACCCGGACTTCTGCGCGGTCGCGCGGGTGTAGGGAACGAGCGGTCCGCTGTTCTCGGTGCGCACGGCAATGGCGCGATCGCATGGCAGATAGCTCGACCAGTCGAGGGCCTCCACGCCGAGCGCCTTGCCGATCAGCAGGGCACGGGCGCCGGAGCAGTCGAGGAAGAAATCGCCGCGAACGGTGGTGCCGTCGGCGAGTGTGAGGTGATCGATGAAGCCATCGTCACGTCGATGCACGTCGGTGACCAGACCCTCGGTGCGTTTGACGCCGCGAGCTTCGCTGAAGCGCCGCAGGTACTGCGCGACCGCGTTCGCATCGACGTGCAGGGCGTAGTTGGCGCCACCGATCGGCGTGTTACGTGCGCTCGCGGGTGGAAAGAAACGACCGTTTTCCGCCATGACGTTGCATGGAGAGAAATCCTGCAGTGAGGAACGCTCGCCCATGGCCCGGGCCTTGAGCCAGCACTGATAGAACTCCTGCGTGCCGATCGGCTTGCCGATGACGCCGAAGGGATGGAAATAGGTGTCGGTGCGCTGCTGCCAGCCCACGAACTGGATGCCGAGCTTGTAGGTTGCGTTCGTGGCGCGGATGAAGTCCTTCTCATCGATGCCGAGGCGCTGAATCAGACCGACGAACGGCGGCACGGTGGATTCGCCGACGCCGATCGTGCCGATGTCCTCGGACTCGACCAGCTCGATCTCACACCGCTCGCGCTTCACGTGATGACGAAGCATGGCCGCGGCGAGCCACCCCGACGTGCCGCCTCCCACCACCACGATTTTGGACAACGGTTGCATCCGTCTACCAGTCCCGGTTCTCAATCATCACGCCGGGCGCCGCCGGCTCACGCTGCGTATTGTAATTCCAATACGCGGCGCTGCTGGCTTGAATTGCCCTTCGGAGCACGTCGATGGCCTTGTGCCGGGGATAGCTCACCCGCCAGGCGAGCACCAGGGTGCGTTTGGGGGCGGGCTCTGTCAAAGGCTTCATCACCAATATATCGGGCGAGTAGAGCGGGGCATGCGCGGCGGCCTGCGGCAGGATCGTCACCCCGAGGCCCGAGGCCACCATGTGACGCAGGGTTTCGAAGGTGCTGCCTCGCATGGCGCCGCGCAGGTTGGGCTCGGCGTCCGCGGGCCGAAGCTGCGGAAACGCGGCAAGAACCTGCTCGCGGAAGCTGTGGCCCTCATCGAGCAGCAGCACTTCGGCGGGGTCGAGATCCGCGATGTCGATGTTCGCTTTGCTCGCCAGGCGATGCCGGGCCGGCAGCAGCACCGTGAGCGGCTCATCGAACAGCGGCTGGGTGACGATGTCCGGCTCGCTGAACGGGCCGGTGATCAACAGGACATCGAGATCGCCGTTGCGCAGCTTTGCCGCCAGGGTCTGGGCCGCCGCCTCTTCGACGAACAGCGGCATGCCGCTCGCCATCTCCCGCAGCAGCGGAATGAACTGCGGCAACAGATAGGGACCGACCGTCGGCAACGTGCCGAGCGCAAGCGCTCCCTGTAATTGATTGGCGTCGCCGGCCGCGACGTCTTTGATCTCGGCGGTTCGCTCGAGCACCGCGCTCGCCATCGCGATGATGCGTGCGCCGAGCGGGGTGACCAGCACGCCCTGCTTGGCACGCTCGAACAGACTCACGCCGAGCTCGTCCTCGAGCTTCTTCACGGCGATGCTCAGGGTCGGCTGACTCACGTTGCAGCGCTCGGCCGCGCGGCCGAAGTGCTGCTCCTGACCCAGGGCGACGATGTAACGCAGTTCGGTGAGCGTCATGGTTTACAGGAGTGTAGGCGCCCGTTTGCTCATTGGCGATAGCTCGCCGGGTCAGCGTCCCAGCAGCAGCTGAGGTCGCGACGAACGACCTCGCGCGGATATTTCTTCCAGCCAGTGTCGCAATCGCTCCGGCACGATCAGCCGGTGCTGAGCGCGGGTGACTGCCACATAGAGCGCGGCGCTCGCGGCGGCGTAGTCGGACCTGCGTAGGTCCCAGACGCCCTCGACCAGCTCCGGCACGAGCATGACGCCTGAGAATTCCCGGTTGCGTACGTCGCCGATCAACCCCAGCGCGAACTTGCCGGGCGAGGTGAAGCGATCGACGGTGCGGGTCCAGTCTTCGGTGCCGTAGCCCTTCTGCAGCATCCGATCGATGCGCTGAAAGCCGGGGTTGTGTTGTTTGCTCTCGGCGAGCGCCTCCCACGATCCGAAGCGGAAGATCTCGCCGTGGCGGGGGCGGCTGCCATTCCGGCGCAGCTCGATGCAGTCGCTTACGAACATGGTGAGCTGTTGCCGGCTGCTGAGTAGCTCGAAATCCAATCCCTCGGCGGCGAGGCGCTGCGCCCACTCGAACAGGCCCCAGGTGTCGTTCACCAGAATGGCGGCCGGCTGGTCGGGGATGCGAGGGCGGTCGTAATAGATGATCTCGGTTCGATGCAGCGGGTTGCCGAGGAACGGCTCCTTCGTGTCGCCGGGATGCGCGGAGATGATCGGATTGACGATTCCTTCGAGCAACTGTCCCGAGCGCACGGAGGCGGTGACCGCGCGTTGGCGTACGACATTCGTGCGCTGCTGCGGACGGCCCTGCAGATTCTGATATTCATCGCCGAGGCTGATCACCGCCTGCGGGCTGCCATCGAGAATCTGCAGCATCGGTTTCCTCAGGTCGTGACATTCATCGATGAGCACGTGCGTGTAGCGCGCCGGAATCTTCCAGCCCTTGAGCGCCGCCCATTTGATTCGATGCTCGCCGCGCACCGGTGGCTGAAAGTCGCGCGAGGGCGGCAGCAGGATCGCATGCCACAGCTCGCTCGCGTGATGAAGGACGAGGCGTCTGGTGGCCGCATCGAGCGTCGAGAGATGACGCGCCGGAATGTGACTTTCATCGAGCTCCGCATCGCCGCTGTAGCAGAAGCTTGCGACCGTGCTGCGTACGATCACGACGAGATCGCGCGCCCGTAGCGTGTCGCTTGCGTGAATGCCCAAGTGACGGATGACGAGCTCATCGGGGATCGGCGCGGATGCTGAGTAGGGCAGACTCAGCCGCGCGTTGATGGGATCGGTCAGATCCGCCGGAATCATCTCGCGTGCGAGGGCATCGAAGCGTCGCGGATACACTTGAGGCAGCTCGCTCATGCCTGCGAGCAAGGCCTTCAGTTGCGTTTGTCGTTCCGCCAGCACCAGCACTCGCGCGTGGCGCAGCGTGCCCAGCAGCGACTTGATCAGATACGACTTGCCCGTCCCGGCATAGCCCTGCACGTGCAGGTGGTCGTCACTCTGCGCGCGAATCTCCCGATAGATGCGGGTCTGCTCGCGGGTCAGGAAGGCCGTTGTGCCCGAGGGCAGCAGGATCTGTTCTCGAAGCTCGTGATCGCGCGCGTTGTAGCGATCGCGACCGCCGCTGTCCCACTGACCCTCGCTCGTCAGGTACTCGCGCTTGTCTGCCTGGTCATCGTCCAGTAACGACAGGCCCAGATCGGGCAGCAGACTGTGACCGGCCCGAAGCTTCGCCCGATCGAGCGATTCGACCGCCTCATCGATCAGGGCGGCCGAACCGTCGCGCTCGACTTTCGCCTGGGCAGCCTTGATGGCTTCCATGAGCACGCGCTCGGCGAACACCGGGCCGTGTCGTGCGATCGTGGGCAGAGATTGCAGGAGCATCAGCGCCGCGAGCTGTGGCGCTCGTAAGTCTGCGAGAGAGGTCGCGAGGCTGTGCGCTTCGTTCAAGACCCGATTCAGCGCAGATTCGCTCAGGGGCAGGTACAGCGCCGGATCGGTCCTGGTCATGCGATCGCGGGGTGCGTTCGGTGCGGATGCCGTGTCGGTATCAGAGGAGCCGGGGCGGACGCTAAACAACGCGTAACCTATTGACCAGAGGGGACTGTGCTGGGTGCTGTGATTTGAAGTGCTTCCAGCGATACCCGCGCATCTTACCAGCGCCCGCAAGGATGCCGCCAGCCGCGGAGGACCACGGAATGCGGCCAGGCACAGCCCGCGTTGCTAGTCGCCGTTGGGGCGATATTGTGTGCTTCTGACGAGGAATCCTCCGTCGCTCCCGGATGTCATTCACTGACGGACCCGTGGCTCGTGTTTCCTGAATGCGACCTTGGATTTTTATATTTTTCGTGAGGTAGGGCGTGGGCGCAGCGGCGTGTGAAAAACATGGGACGCATCCGGGTGTGTCGTGCTGCGATCACGTCCGTCTCGCATCGAGCGCGGGTGCTGCCCTCATTTGTTTCGATACACTTAAGGTTGACATGATTGGCGATGGCACGGTGCTGGTCGGGCACCTGCTTTGCGGCGACTGTGCCACGCGATTTCAGTTGTCCGCCTCGAATCCGATTCCACCTGAGGTCTGGGAATCCGACGACAGGTTCCCTTATGTTTGTCCGGTGCGCGCAGTGTCTGTCGGAGTGGCAACGCCGAGGTTGAGATGCATCACGAGAAGCGATCGGCATCGATGGTTGTCGATGTAACTTACATATAAAACAAATAAATCCATCGAAAGATCTCTTGGAGCGCGCGTTCGTTATAATCCTCCTTGGGGTGTGCGCCGTGGCTTCACGGGCAAGCTAATAAAAACTCAGGGGGAGATATGGAACGGAATCGAACCTGTCTGACGGCGGTCAGTTGCCTGGTCGCGATGGGCTTTGTCATCAACGCCGACGCCACCATTCTGTATGACACGGCCGGTACGTATTTCATCAATACGACCGTCGACGACGACGTGCTCACGGACAATGCCGACGCCCACGTCGTGGTTGGCAATAATGGTGTGATACGCGGGAACGCCAGCAATCCAACGGTCTATCCGGGCGCCGTCAAGGTGCGGCGTGGCAGCCTTGAGGTGGCAGGGAACGGTCGGATCATCGCCGGCACGAACCCAAACGCGATCGACCTGACCAGCACCGGGGCGGTGGTCACGCTTCGCGACCAGGCATCCGTCACAGGGAATATTTATTCTGCGTCGCCGGGGTACAACCCTGAGTTGAGTAGTTCGGCGCGGTTGTTTGTACAAGATCACGCGGTGGTGAACGGCAACGTGACCCTCGGCGGCTTCATGCGAGTTCAGGATCAAGCGTTGATCCTAGGTGATGTTCGCGGTCAGGGGTTCACTACCCTGAATCTGGATCTGCGCGGCGGTACGATTGTCGGCGCCGTCGCTCTTGGAGGCGCGGATTTTCATCGGATCACGATGAGCGGCGGCGCCATTCTCGGCGGTGTTCACGGCCTTCCGAGCTGGCTCGATATGACCATGTCCGATGGCTATATCGACGGCGGCATCCGCACCAGCAATGTCGTCGGGAGCTTCCGGGGTGGCCAAGTGGTCGGCGGCATCTTCATCACGCCGAGCCAGGCCTCGGTCAGTTCGCTAAATATCACCGGCGGCGCGTTCGACGCGTACGGTGGCGATTGGTTGCTCGCATTTTCTGATTCTCACAGCTACTACAGTTCGACGGCGTTCTCGACGCTCGATATCTCGGGCGGTCAGTTCGGTTATGGGAATGCCGGCAACGGCTTCTTCATCGACGAATGGGTCAATTTCAACATCTACGGCCGCGATCTCGTCTACAGCAATGGCTGGCTCACGGGTTACCTGCAGGATGGAAACTGGTTCAACAATCAGTTGACCTTCGGCAGCAACTGGCATGGGACTCTCACCATTCACAATGTGCCGGAGCCCGGCACGCTGGCTTTACTCGCCGTGGGGCTGATCAGCATGGGGTGGGTGACGCGCCGTCGAGCGGGCCTCGCCAAGGTCCGGGCCCGAGCATGAAGAAGAGCAGGAGAATCGTTTGCGCGATGTTCGGGCTGCACCTGGCAGGAGGAATCGTAGAGGCCGAGGCGTCGATGGGTGCGCGGCCCCAGGATATCGCGACGATCTTTTGGCTCCCGCTCGCCGTGCTTCTATTTACGTGGTGCAAGTCGGATGTGGCGGAACGGAACATCAACAGTCCGCCGGGGGCGACCGTTCTGGTGGGGCTGCTTGCTCCCGTAGGTGTGCCGTATTACTTCTTCCGCGCGCTGCCGTGGCAGAAGGCCACGGTGGCGATAGTTCTGGCACTGCTGGCATTCATCGGAATGCAAGTGACTTGGCAGCTCGGCGTGGTTGTGGGCGAGCTCGTATGAGCATGCCCGACGAGCCGCTGGTCCATCGCGCATTGGGTGAGGTGCCGGCGCGATAGCGACCGCGCAAGCCTCGTTAGATGCCGATCCAAGGTGACGCAAGATTGCGCGTGCGGCGGTCTGGTAAGCGTCTGTCAGCCGATGACGACTCCCGGGATTGCCCTGCCGCAATGCGGCGTTCGATGACCGAAAAGAAAGTCAACTCAAAAAGTTGCGACGGAAGTCGCTTCGATTCCTTGACACACCCGCGGCGCATTACGCAAAATCCCGCGCCTTCGATTTGACCCACCTGTTCCCCGGTAGCTCAGTGGTAGAGCGACGGACTGTTAATCCGTTGGTCGCTGGTTCGAGTCCGGCCCGGGGAGCCACCTCCTAGTCTTAGGAGGTCCAAGGAAGGTCACCAAACGCTGCAAAAGTCTACAAATCCAGCGTTTCCAGATCCACCCGTATCTTCAGCGATCCGTTGACAGCGTACCATATTTGGGGGTACAGCTGGGGGTATCCCTCACAGCGCTCGGAGTGGTACCCCCAAATGCCACCGCTGACCGATTCGGCGATTCGTAGCCTTAAACCGCCCGAAAAAGCGGTGAAGCTCTTCGACGGTGGCGGGCTGTATCTGCTGGTGCAGCCCAACGGCGCGCGCCTGTGGCGGATGAAGTACCGCGTCGAGGGGCGCGAAAAGCTCCTTAGCTTCGGTCAGTACCCCGATGTGCCGCTTAGGAGCGCGCGGGAGCGTCGCGACGAAGCGCGACGACTGATCGCCGCCCGCGTTGATCCGAGCGCCAAGCGCAAAGCCGAGCGCGCTGCTACGTCCGACACGTTCGAGGCGATTGCGCGCGAATACTTGGAGCTGAAGTCAAAGAGCCTCAGCGCACGCACATTCGCCAAGAAGCTCGGCCGTTTCGAGGCGTTCGCCTTCCCTTTCATTGGCAAGCTGCCAATCACTTCGATTGCGGCGCCGCAGTTGCTCGCGGCCCTGCGCCGGATTGAGGAGCGCGGGAATCATGAGACGGCGCATCGAGTGCGCGCAGAATGCGGAGAAGTCTTCCGCTACGCCATCGCGACCGGGCGCGCGGAGCGTGATCCGACCGGCGACCTGCGCGGCGCGCTCGCTCCGGTCGTCGTTCGCAACCACGCCGCCATCACCGAACCCGTGAAGATTGGCCAGCTACTGCGCGCCATTGACGGCTACCAAGGTCAGCCAGCGACGGAATTCGCATTGAAGCTGCTGCCACTCGTGTTCGTCCGGCCAGGCGAACTGCGTGCTGCCGAGTGGTCGGAGTTCGACCTGGATGCTGCCGAGTGGCGGATTCCAGGGAGTCGCATGAAGATGCGCGAGCCGCACATCGTCCCGCTCTCTCGCCAGGCCGTCGCCCTTCTCCGTGACTTGCACCCGCTGACTGGCTCAGGTCGCTACGTTTTCCCGTCGCTTCGGGGCGGCGATCGGCCGATCAGCAACAATACCTTGAACGCGTCATTGCGTCGGCTGGGCTATACGGGCGACGAAATGGTGTCGCATGGGTTCCGTTCGATGGCCTCGACATGCTTGAACGAACAAGGCTGGCATCCTGATCTGATCGAGCTTCAGCTGGCGCATGCCGAGCGCAACAAAGTTCGCGCAGCGTACAACCGCGCAACTCGCCTGACCGAACGACGAAAGATGATGCAGGCGTGGGCGGACTACCTCGACACGCTGCGCGCCGGCGCAGAGATCATACCTTTTCGCCGGACGGCGGATTGAGCCACCGGCCTCTCACGTGAGCCGCATCGTCTCGCTCTTTGCCTTTGCGAGTCGGGACCAGCGCATTTGTTGCGTCTACGCGATCATATGGATTCTATGCGGCTCCACACGCCGCCATCCTCGGAAAACCATGTATAGCCCGGCGCACGTTTTCCATGGATGAAGTGCCCTCGCTCTTTTGGGACACCGCTATCCCACCAAGACTCATATGAGCCATCGTGTTCGGCGTTGCGAAAATGCGCACACAGCGTCAGGACTCCGTCTGGGCTCCACTCTCGGAGTTGGCCGCTTAGCTTTCCGTGCACATAATCTCCTTCAGAAAAAAGAGCGCCGTTCTCATACCACCTTCGGGCTAGTCCGTGCCTCACGCCACGGACCAGAGGGCATTCGAACTCAAGAGCGCCCGACGAAAAGTGATTTCTTTCGTAGTCCATACTATTCAATCGACGGTCCAACTCACATTTTTCTCAAGCCCAACACGTCCGCCATCATGCGCGCGCGTTTCGCACGTCGCCTGCATAGGCTTGTTGGGCCGCCTTATCGCAACCAAGCGCGCCAACCTTCCATCGTCCGAACAAAGAGACGGTCTTGATCAACGATCTGTGCTCCGATTGGAAACGTAAACCCGTGAACTCCGTTAATCGTGACAATGATTTTTCCAGAAGCGACTTGCGCACCACTTTTGAGCTGGCCGAAGCCCAGCTGAACGTACTCCACACTCGTTAGCGAGCCAAGAGGGCGCCCCACTGATGGGTCTGTTGGATCGAGAGACAAAGAGGCTCGCCAATGAACTTGATTGTTTCCAGCTTGTGCGGCGAATGAATCCAGTGATCTAAAAACCATCAGTGCGTCGGTGCCTTTCGCTAATGCCACGTAAGCGCCGCTATCCATATAGTGCGCATTGACCACATCGGATGAGTTAACGATCAGTTCAATGAGTGCCGTTCCGGAGCCGACAATTTGCGCCCCTGGCTTCGCAAGCTCTAATGCCTGCTGATCAGACAGCTCCTTTTCATGACGATCAACAAGAAATGTTGCGACCTGAACAAGACCACCGATGAATACAAGTCCGATGGCTGTCCATTGCAACCAGAAACCAAGGACGCGAAGCAGAGCTACATCATTCCACACCGGATAGATCCTCCTCGGCCCACCGTCGCCGTTAACCCCGGGACGCGTCTTACGCACGCGTGCACCGCATTTGTTATGCTTTCAATCCCAAATGCTTCTCAGCCTGCGTCTTGACGAACGCGGTAAGAAGCTCCGTTGCCGCCAACTTTAGAGTGGACATGGAGGCGTCCCTGAAACCGGACTTCAGAATCTGCGCGATCTCCTTTCGGTTCAGTGCGTCCGCAAACTCATGTCCAGCAGCCGAGAGGCGCAGCGGCCGGCTGATCCATTCAAAGTTTCCGCTGATTGCGATCACGTAACCGATATTCTTGTCCTTGTTGAGGCGCTCCACGAACGATTGGTCTTCGAGCAGTTGCATGTGAAACAGGAACTTGTCGTCGATGGCAATACTTTCCTTCTGAAAATCGCCCAATTCCACAAACGACCGCGGCGAATCGAGGAAGACACCGAGCAGTGTGCGCAAATAGTCCTGATCAATTCTCATGCTGAATCTCTAAAAAGCATTAACTGCGCCGCTCTGCCGCGAGCATAGGCGCGTCGCTGCATAGGTCGGATCAGCGCATTATTCGGGTCTGCCGCCATGCTTGAATGTGCCGTCGCCCTAGCCAACTGCGCCGATTGGGACGAGCTTGCCAAAGAAGTCGCTGCCAAGAAAGCCGACCAAGAATCCAACCAGAAGACCGCCCCAGAAGTCTTCAACGGTAATGATCGGTTGCGCCTCACCGGTTTTGCGCGAGGAGTAAATAACGGCCACTACCGAGAGGATCGCCGTGAGTGTGACCCCTGCGATAAACGCGACCCCCACGGACGAAAAGAATGTTGGACCCTGGTCACGCAAACCACTCGCTACTGGTCCGACAACAGAGCCGACAATTGCGCCAATGCAGTTCGCCAGGAGTGGAGGCCGAAGAGTAAATCTCACCTGAAAGGTGTGATGATGAATCTCTCCGTTGTATCTGTATTTCACTTGGCCGGGGAAAACCAAGTCACCACCCGCAGCGAATAGCCAGCGGCGCACTACTGCAGAGAATGAGTAAGTTCCAGACTCACCAGGAACTAACGTGAAAACGGCCGTGTTGTAGTCAGTTTTGCCGTCACCCCAAACCATACCAGCCCCGGGAGCACTGACACCAGCCCTCCACGCGCGATGCGAAAGGAAAGCGCGTTTTAGGAAATTTGATCTCGTCTCTTCAAAGCGATTTCTATATGCCTGCTCGCCAACCCATTGCACCTGAAATGGCACGTGATACGACAGCTGAAGTACCTCTATATTACCTTCATGGTTGTTTTCAAACGTCGTCGTCAAAGTAAATGGCGTACCAGCTACCACAAACGGCTGCGCAATTGATACGTCTACTTTCAGTGCCGACACAGACATATAAATCCTAGATGCGATGCGTGAGTGAAATATCGTCCGTCAAGACTCGATGTTCTAATGTAGCTGAACTGCACGCGATTGTTAGCCGTGACTGAACTTCGCAAGCAAAAACTGCTCGACGAAGCCAATGACACTGCTTACATCAGGTTCTGAAATCTTGCTCCAATCAGCGTGCAAGGCGAAGTTCCGTATTCGCGGCATGGTATCCAACAGGGATTTCTGCGCTCCTGCCACAAGACCCTTGGACTTGAGCGCGTTGACCACGTCCTGCATTGATTTGTCATTTGCAGCTATCCCCTCCGCGGTGGCGTATCGCTTTAGCGCGTCTTCTAGGGCAGCGCAAGCTAACACAGCCGCGACATCCTTATGTCCTTCAGCCAACGATTGCCGAGCAAGCGCGACAAAGTCTCCGAAAACCTCGCCAGAAACCCTTAAATCGACATCGAAGACATAACCTCCCTCAAAATCCTCTTTGGCACTTAGGAAGACCGCCCGAAGTGTTTCGACTTCGTAGTCGCTGCCTGAGCACTTCTCGTACACCGTTACAAAGTTCTTGTAGTGAGGCGAGGCCTCACCGAACACCGCCAAAACAAGATTTTGAACACTTGTAGCCCACCGATGCCACTGTCCGTTCGGGACGTAGCGCCCAGAGTGCTGGCTCGAAACATATGGGATGGAGCTATAGCTTTTCTCGAGCTCCCCAAATCGCCGAGCAAATGTCTCGTTCAACATGGTTCTTTCCTGGCTAACCGGACATAGACGACCGAAGTCGCGCAATTCACGACGACCTGCGGCGCCCTTATTTGTGAGTGTTGTTGCGCAGAACACGATCTAGTAGCTAGTGAAGGTCGGCAGGATAGGAGCTTCCCGTAAGCCCGACAGAATCGTCAAGACTTCCGCAGCGTAATACTGCGGTAACAGCTCACGCGCCCTAAGCAACCACGGATTCAGACGGAAGCAGCCATCCTCAGACGCTGCGCATAGACACTCGCGACATAACGCCGTGGCCGTGCCAGGCCCGAGATCCAATGACGTCGCCATGGAGCGGGCAGACTATCGTGCTGAACTCAAGGCTAGTGGGCATAGCCTCCCGATCAGGCGCGGCGCCGAATGTTTAATCATGACCAATATCCCAACTCCGGAGATTGGCATCTAACAATCGGCTCACGTGATTCCGCAGCCCCTCGCAGGCACGCAACAATGCCCGCAAGTCGTCAAGAGTCGGGCCGGCAACGTGGATACCCTGATTTATACCCCGGGCGATTTGATTGAGGTTACGACCGGTGGCGCTGAGTTCCCCGATTGCCTGATTGAGCAGTACTCGCTCCTGCTTCAAGAGCGGGGCAACCCCTCGCAGATGGCTCCGAATCACCACAGAAGCATAGGTCGCACTTGGAAGGCCACGCGCGGTGGCGCGCTCACGCAGTAGAAGGCGATCTCCCGGTTCTAGTCTCACGGATAGGCGCGCATGCCGCTGTATCCTCTCCTCAACAGGTGGAAGCTGCTCTACCACTGAACTGCGCAGCACGACGTCCAAGAGCTGCTTCACGAGAGCAGACTCAGTGATCTGCTCTCGTTGCGCGATCCGCCGGACCAGGGCTTTCATCTCCGGTGTCACTCGACATTGAATGAATGCGTCCGCTTTCATGGACGTATCGTGTGACACGAGCAGCCGAAAGGCTATCCTGCCAATCTCTCGCCTTTGTTCAAAAACGCACCGCTCGCATGTTTGTATGCTTCCCCGCGAAACATGTTTGTGCGACTCAGGCCCGATCGGTTTGTGGAGTTTCGGCAGCCACCTGACATCAGCGACACCTGTCGCGTTCTGTCGCAGGCTGTTGCATCGTGCGCGCACGAGCAAGCCTGCAATCTGTTTTTGACGAAAGAGGACAAGAAGGCCCGTTGGTGGATGCCCGTGGTACGCCTAAGATCATCACCAGTTCATCGCTAAACGCGGAGACTGCAATGGCGTCCATGCGGCACGAGACAACTCCGGCGACTGCATTGGGCTCAGGTACGCAACCGCAGCGGCTGCTACGGCTTCGTGATGTCTGCCACGCTACCGGGCTGTGCCGATCCATGATCTATAAATTGGAGGCAGAGGATAGATTTCCTCAGCGCGTGAAGATCGGATCTCGGGCGGTCGGCTGGGTCGAGGGAGAAGTGGCCGATTGGGTCGCGGGCAGGATTGCTTCGAGCCGCACGGAACACCGAAAGAGCCCAATCTCCTCTCGTTGAATTGGGGCTGGGGCACCCGCCGTAGTGGCGCGGCTGGGAGGGCTCCGACGCTCACGCCGGAGCCGCCGCCTCCCTGATGATCTTCAATCCGTCCGGTCAGTCGCACCCCCTTGCGCAACGAAGTACGCGGTAAGCGCTCCGATAACCTCCTCCACCAGCGTCCGAGCCGACCTGATGACCGACGCGATGGCGCCTGGGTAGTGCTCGATGTTCTCGGGCTGCGCCAGGTCTTCGGCGATCTTGAGGAGATCGATCGCTTGCTTCAGGCAGGCCAGCTCATCCGTGATCGGCCTGTGCGTCATCGCGCCCATCCCTGACGGCAGTTGCCATCTTCGAGTACGTCGATGATCCGGATGACGAAGCGCTGTTGAGTCTTCGACAGTGCCTGCAACCGCTCCGCGTGTCTCACACAACGCGGAGACAGACGCCCCTTCCTGATGTGCAGCGGCTTCGACAGACCGACCATGCTCTCGACCGAGATCGCGAATACTCTCGCGAGCTTGGCAAGCACGAGGACCGAGATACGACGCTCGCCGAGTTCGTACGCGAACACCGCCTGCTGGGATACGCCGATAGCGCGTGCCAGCTCCGCTTGCGTCATGCCTCGCGACTTGCGGAGCGCCGTGACGTGCGCCCCGAGTGCCTTGAAGTAGGCGCGACTTTCCTGCTTGATCATGGCCGCACCTCCATGTCGCCGACCTCGGACGCGATGAAGCTCACCGCATCCGCCACGTCCTCGATCATCTCCACCGCGACGCTGACCGCGTCGGCCAAGCTAAACTTAAAGTCCTCCTCGTATTCCGCCACGTATTGAATACACGCCAGGACGGCGGCAGCCCTCTGCAGACGCCGAAGCTGACCGTTTAGGCGTTCCCGAACCGATTCCTCTTGCTCGCTCATGCCAGACCGCCCCGCCGTCCGAGGATGGACGGCGCATAGGCAGCCAGCGGCAACGGGATAGAATCTCCAGCAGCCATGACTTGCACCTCGTTTGTGCAGGTTTTTGGTTAGCCGCCAGTCGTGGTTGCACCCACGGCTGGCGGCGCTCTTGCGACCACTGGTAAGATGCGGGGGTATTGCTGGGGGTACACGAAATCAGATCACCCAGCTCAGTCCTCTCCGGTCAATAGGTTACGCGTCGTTTAGCGTCCGGCCCGGGAGCCACCTCCTGATCCAAGGAGGTCACCAATCGCCGCAATACTCTGCTACAGAGTGCTTAAGCGAGCAGGCGTCCCACCATCGTCAGTGGACTGGCCAATAGGGCGCATACGGCTCCCCTTGCGGCTAGAGCCCGCTCCAGGTCAGGCCGCTTGCGCGGCCCGGAGCGTCTTTTCCATGCGCTTCAGCGACTCTTCCAGATTCTTCATGCTGGTCGCGAAGGACAGGCGCATGTGATTGGGCGCGCCGAAGCCGCTGCCCGGCACGACGGCGACGCCGCCGTGAATGAGCAGGTGCTCGGCGAAGGCGTTGTCATCCTTCACGCCGACGATCTTCATCGCCTTCTCGACATGCGCGAACGCGTAGAACGTGCCGGCGCCTTCCAGGCAGGTGACCCCGGGGAGCTTGTTCAACCCCGCGACCACGAAATCGTGGCGCGCCTTGAACGACTTGTTCATCTCGCGCACGCAGTCCTGATCGCCATTGAGCGCGGTGATCGCCGCCTTCTGCGCGATCGAGGAGGGGTTCGAGGTGCTCTGGCTCTGAATCGTGGACATCGCGGTGACGATCTCGATCGGACCGCCGCAGTAGCCGATGCGCCAGCCCGTCATCGCGTACGCCTTCGATACGCCGTTGGTCGTCACGATGCGGTCATACAGCTCGGGACACACCTGCGCGAGGCTCACGAACGGCTCTTTAGCCCAGTAGATGTGCTCGTACATGTCATCGGTGCAGATGACGACCTGCGGATGTTTGACGAGCACATCGCCCAGCGCCCGCAGCTCGGCGGCGGAGTAGGCGGCGCCGGTCGGGTTGCTCGGGCTGTTCAGAATGAAGAGGCGCGTCTTCGGCGTGATCGCGGCTTCCAACTGCGCCGGCGTGAGCTTGTAGCCCTGCTCGGGGCCCGCGTAGGGCATCACGGGAATGCCATCGGCGAGCAGCACCATGTCCGGATACGACACCCAGTAGGGGGCGGGCACGACGACTTCATCGCCCGGATCGACGACCGCGAGGATCAGATTGAAGATGGTCTGTTTCGCGCCGGTCGAGACCAGGATCTGATTGCGCTTGTAGTCGAGCGCGTTCTCGCGCTTGAACTTCGCGATGATCGCGTCTTTCAGCTCAGCGACGCCTTCGACGGGCGTGTAGCGCGTGAAACCCTTGCGGATGGCCTCGACGCCCGAGTCCGCGATGTGCAGCGGCGTGTCGAAATCCGGCTCACCGACGCCCAGGCTGATGATGTCCTTGCCTTCCGCCTTCAGCTGCGCGACGCGCCCGGTCAGGGCGACGGTCGGGGAGGGCTTCACACGCTGGACGCGCTTCGAAACTGGTAGACTCACGGCGACACCGAGTGACTTGAAAATCATGGAAAATCCCTGACAAAGGTCGGGACGTTTTCGTGCGATTGTAGAGCGATTCGCCGCCCGGCTCTATACGAAAGGCCCCGCCCTGGAGTGGAAACGGGCCGTTCGAGCCCCAACCCTCGTGAGCCTCCATGCCCGTCGCACCTCGCTCGCTGCAAACCATGACCGATAAACCGGCCCAGACTCCGTTCGCGCTCAAGGCGGATTTCAAGCCCTCCGGCGATCAGCCCACGGCCATCGCCAAGTTGATCGAGGGTATCGAGGCGGGGCTCGCGCACCAGACGCTGCTCGGCGTGACGGGCTCGGGCAAGACCTTCACCGTCGCGAACGTCATCCAGCAGATCCAGCGTCCGACGCTGGTGCTTGCGCATAACAAGACGCTGGCCGCGCAGCTGTACGGTGAGTTCAAGGAATTCTTCCCGGACAACGCGGTGGAATATTTCGTCTCGTATTACGACTACTACCAGCCCGAGGCATATGTGCCGTCCTCGGACACATACATCGAGAAGGACTCCTCGATCAACGAGCACATCGAGCAGATGCGGTTGTCGGCGACCAAGGCGATCCTCGAGCGGCGCGATGCCATCATCGTCGCGACGGTCTCTGCGATCTATGGCCTGGGTGCGCCCGAGACGTATCTGTCGATGGTGCTGCATCTCTCACGCGGCGAGCACATCGATCAGCGCGCGATCCTGCGTCGCCTGACCGACATGCAATACAAGCGCAACGAGCTCGATCTCACGCAGGGCACGTATCGCGTGCGTGGCGATGTGATCGATATCTTCCCGGCCGAATCCGAGCGCGAGGCGTTGCGGGTCGAGCTGTTCGACGATGAGATCGACTCGCTGATGCTGTTCGATCCGCTGACCGGCGAGATCCAGCGCAAGATCCCTCGCTACACCGTGTTCCCGGGCACGCACTATGTGACGCCGCGCGACCGGCTGGTGCTCGCGGTCGATCACATTCGCGATGAATTGCACGACCGGCTGATCGAGCTCAAGAACGCGGGCAAGCTGCTCGAAGCGCAGCGGCTGGAGCAGCGCACGCGCTTCGACATCGAGATGATCCGCGAGCTCGGCTACTGCAACGGCATCGAAAACTATTCGCGCTTCTTGTCGGGGCGCGAGCCGGGCGAGCCGCCGCCGTGTTTGTTCGACTATCTGCCGCAGGATGCGCTGCTCGTCATCGACGAGAGTCACCAAACCATTCCGCAGCTGGGCGCGATGTTCAAGGGCGATCGGTCGCGTAAGGAAACCCTGGTGGAATACGGTTTCCGCCTGCCCTCGGCGCTCGACAACCGGCCGCTGCGCTTCGAGGAGTGGGAGCGCCTCGCGCCCCAGGCCATCTTCGTCTCGGCGACGCCCGGGCGGTATGAGCTCGAGCATTCCGGCGGAGAAATCGTCGAGCAGTTGGTGCGCCCGACCGGTCTCGTCGATCCGGAAGTCGAAGTGCGTCCGGTGCGCACTCAGGTCGACGATGTGCTCTCCGAGATCAAGCTGCGGGTGGAGAAGGATGAGCGCGTGCTGATCACGACGCTCACCAAGCGCATGGCGGAGGATCTCACCGAGTATCTCGATGAGCACGGCGTGAAGGTGCGCTATCTGCACTCGGACATCGACACCGTCGAGCGCATGGAGATCATTCGCGATCTGCGCCTGGGCAAGTTCGATGTGATTGTGGGCATCAACCTGCTGCGCGAGGGGCTCGACATGCCGGAGGTGTCGCTCGTTGCGATTCTCGATGCGGACAAGGAAGGTTTCCTGCGGTCGGAGAACTCCCTGATCCAGACGATCGGCCGCGCGGCGCGCCACCTGAACGGCAAGGCGATCCTATACGCGGACCGGGTCACGGGCTCCATGCAGAAGGCGCTCGAGGAAACCTCCCGTCGTCGCGCCAAGCAGCTCGCGTTCAATGAAGCGAATGGCATCACGCCGCGCGGGATCAAGAAGGCGGTCGCCGACATTCTGGAAGGCGCGCATTCAGACGCAAGCCGGGGACCGGCACGCAAGATTGCGGACGCGATGCCCGACTATTCGAGTCTCACACCCGATCAGGTGATGCGCCGGATCAAGAAGCTCGAAGCCGAGATGTTGAAGCACGCCCGGAACCTCGAATTCGAGGAGGCGGCGAAGCTTCGCGATCAGATCTCGACCTTGCGCAAGGCGAGCCTGGGACTCGCGACGAGCAAGGCGGGGTAGGCCGCACCTCGTTCACCACGGCTTGCGATGCAGGCGATCGACGCCGTCGCAATGACTGCGTGCGCACCCATCCGCCATAGAGGGCAAGTCACTGAATCGAGGCGATGAGGGTGGTGCGCGCGACAGGGATCGAACCTGTGACCCCTACCATGTCAAGGTAGTGCTCTACCGCTGAGCTACGCGCGCATCCGGGCGGATCGAAAGGGGCGCAGAGAATAGCGGCGAGTCGGGGTGGTGGCAAGCAGCAGCGCCTCGATTCTCCGACCGCGGCTCTGGTCATCGCCGATTCCGGGCACGATTCGCGCCGGATCGACGGGCGAATTGGCCCGCCGACCCGGATCCCGAAGCCCTTAGAAATTGCAGCTCGGCTGGTGATAGACCGCGACGTGGATCGAGGGCGGGCCACATTGACCGATCGAATTGCAGCCTTGCACGTACACTTCTCCATTGGAGAGATTGGTCTGCGCATAGGTCCACAGACTCGGCGTCTGGGCAACGTCCCACAGCGTGCCACCGGCGATGGCAGTGACGCGGTAAATCACCGCGTACGGAACGGCGCCCCAGTCGACGCGCCACTCAGAGGTTCTTGCGCCATTGACCACGGGGCACGCGCCTGTGAACACCGCGACGATCGGAAACGGAGCGGCGGCCGGCACCGGCGGTGCCGGCACCCCGATCGGAGGCGGCTGCTGGCCGGGCGGGATGTTGTTGTACATGGCATCGAACTGCGCGTTCACGGCGTTGAGCAACGCCGTCTCGTTCGCTCTCACCGACTGCTGCAGCGCTGTCCGCAGGTCGATCAGATCGATCTTTCCGCTGCCATCGAAATCCCGGAGCGTCTGGCCGACCTGAAGTAACAATTCGAGGAACCGCTGTGCATTCAGGCCCGCGGCAGTAAACACCTGGTAGAAGTATTTGCTGATGGCGCGCCCGGCTTGGTGAAGGTCCGGCGCCTGACTCATGTAGTAAAACGAGGTGACCGCCGGATCATCCAGTCGACGCTGCGTCGTCGTGCCGTCCGCATAGGTCCACACGGTGCCGTAGGACACTTCGGTGGTCGGATCGATGTTCATCGCCACGCCGACAGAGATCAGATCACCGAAGGCTTCCTCAAATGCCGTCTCGAACTCTCGGCCGGGCTGGTTGTAAGTCGATTTCCAATTGAAATTTGTGCCGGAAGTCACCAGGATATGATGCCCAAGTTCGTGCCAGACGACCTCCGCGTTTCTAAGAAGGGTGCTGGTCGTATTCGAAACGATCGACTCGGTCGCGGTGTTGTACTCGGCGGCGCTGGTCGCTGAGTTGGTTTGATAGACCACATCGACGGTCCGATCGCCTCCACCGATGATGGGCGCCGGCACCTTGTTGAGCGCGATATCCGCGTGCTTCATCGCATTGTTCGCGCCTTGCGCGTTGGCATTGCCGCACCCGGCGGGATAGCCGCCATCCTTCGGGCGCACGATGGTCACGCAGCCCGCCGCCGCGCCATAGGAATTGTCCCAGATGAGCCAGGCATTGCTATCGGAGCAGGTGGTCGGATTCGCGGGGCCCGGATCGGCCTGATAGCGCGAGCAGACGCGCCAACCGAACGCCTGCGGATTGATCAGCACCGTCGCCTGACCCGAGTGCGCGTTGACGTGCACGCTGACCGCCCGGCCGGCAGGCAAGGGGCGCAGCGCGAGCGTGTAGTACGCAGCCAGACTCGCATCGGTCTCTCGCTCATACTGCAAGGTGACCGGGCCGAGCACCTCATACTCGGAGACCGCTCCCTTCGTTTCTTTCTCCACCTCGCGGATCGCGGCCTTGCGCGCGTCCTCCTCTGACATGACGGGCAGATCGCTTGCCTGCGACGGGTCGACAAACTGGGTCGTGATCTCGATGACTTTACCGGTGGCATCGAGCATCAGCTGGTTGGAGCCCATCACCGGAATGTTCCGGATCGTCTGCTGGAAATCGATGAGCCTGCCGCGCGAGGATGAGTGGATGCCGCGAATTCGCAGCTGCAGCTGATCGGGCGCGTAGTTCACATCGGCCAGCGCGCGCAGCACCGAGGCCACCGCCTGCGCTGACGGCTCGCCCGTCAGCGTGCCGAGCTGGCCGCCTTCTGCTTTGAAGTAGCGCCCCGACTGACTGGCAAACGCCCGCGTGGGCTGAATCTGCGCGAGTCGCTCCAGTTGAATGTGCCGTTGCTCCATCGCGGCATCCAGGCTGCCGGCCTGCTCGATCTGCCGGTATCGGGCGGTGCCGGTCGCATCTTTGGTGCCCACTTTGTGGACCGACACTTGTCCGCTGCCTGCCGGCAGCAAGCGATAGGTCGCCTCCGGGGTGACGAGGGTTCCCACGACGCGATCCAGGCCGACCGTGAAGCGTGCATAGGCGCCGGGTACGTTCAGCACGGCCGCGGTGACGTAGCGATCGATCGTGTTGGGACTGTAGGTCTCAGCGATCACCGCGAGTTTGAGCGTGCGCCCCTCGAGCGTGACGGTGAATGGAAGGGCGGCCGTTGGCCGCGACTCGCCACCGATCGAGAACTGTCCTGGCTGAGATCGGTTGGCCAGGGGCGCGCGGAGCAGTTTTGGATCCAGATCGATCAGCTGCAGTGCCTGCGGTTCGCCGGCAGCGAGAGATTTCGCATTCACCGCCGCCAGGGTTTCGGGCGTGCTCGTGCTCTTCAGTGGCTGCTCACGCGACAGATCGATCGGCACGGTGCGCGCCAGCGCCGGGATGGTACTGGGCTCGGGCAGGATGGGAAGTTGTTGGGAAAAAGCGAGCGGGACCTGAGCTATCAATGCGGCGCATACGAGTGCGCGTCTCCAAATCGTCATTCTGGCCTCCTTGATGACTACTCCATACAGGTCGATGAGTTGAGTTTTGGTCGATCTGTGATCTCTTTCATGAGCCTCCCCGCGGCAGCATCATAGAAGTGCGCCGATCGGTATGCCAGTCGCGCTTGATGGCTCGGCAGAGCACTGATCAGTGGCCCGCTGCGTGTGAGCCGCAACGTCGCTCGGCACGGATGCCCAAGGCGTCATCGCTGAATTTCAGACGCGTGTGCGAACACGAGGGTGTGAAACATCACGGCCCGGAACGTCTGCGCGAGCGATGGGGCGTCACGCCGTCGCTGTTTTGGTCCACAGTTGGCTGAAGTGCAGCCGCCTCGAAAAAATCTCAATGTGTTTTTAAAGGCGACGCGTCGGGAGGCCGGCCTTCGGTCGGCCCGCGGCCGCTGTGAGTCGGTGAGGGCGGTGAGCCATGGCAGCCGCGCGGAGCGGTTCGTCAACGAGCGACGCTCGTCGGATCGGGCAAGCGGTGGTGCGACCCGTCGACAACGATGCGCGGAGCGACTTCAATGAGCGGGGACGCCTTCTTCGCGACGCTTCGGCGATCTTCGGGCGCGGCGGGGAGGCATGGCCTCGCGCCGGTGAGCGGCGAAAGTCGAGACCTGGCGAATCGACCCGCGGTGACTGGGCCAACCCCCTGAATCGGCTGCACAATCGCGGGGCCCGTGACCCGCACGGCTGGCACTCGCAGGTCCGGTTGCCTGCCATAACGCACCCGGGCATACTGCGCGTCCTTTTTGTCGCCGCTAACGGCTTGAATTCCTTCGTCTCATGCCTGTAATCACCCTGCCCGACGGCAGTCAGCGCACCTACGCAGAACCGGTTTCGGTCGAGAAAGTCGCTGCCGATATCGGCGCAGGCCTCGCGAAAGCCGCGCTCGCGGGCAAGGTCGACGGCCGTCTCGTCGACACGTCCCATCTCATCGAGAAGGACGCGCACCTCGCGATCGTCACGGGCCGCGATGCCGAAGGCATCGACGTCATTCGTCATTCGACCGCGCACCTGCTCGCGCAGGCGGTCAAGCAGCTGTTTCCCGAAGCGCAGGTCACGATTGGCCCGGTGATCGAGGACGGCTTCTTTTATGACTTCGCCTACAAGCGCCCGTTCACGACCGAGGATCTGACCGCGATCGAGACTCGCATGCACGAGCTCTCGGACGCCGATCAGAAAGTCAGCCGCCGTGTGATGAGTCGCAACGATGCGGTGAAGTTCTTCCAGGATCAGGGCGAGATCTATAAGGCCGAGATCATCGCGAGCATTCCGGAGAAGGAAGACATCAGTCTGTACGGGCAGGGCGACTGGGTCGACCTGTGCCGCGGCCCGCACGTGCCGAGCACCGGCAAGCTGAAGGCGTTCAAGTTGATGAAGGTCGCGGGCGCCTACTGGCGCGGCGATTCGCGCAACGAAATGCTCCAGCGCATCTATGGCACCGCCTGGGGCGATGAGAAGGCGCTGAAGGCGTATCTCACGCGGTTAGAGGAGGCCGAGAAGCGCGATCACCGCAAGCTCGGCAAGGAACAGGATCTGTTCCACTTCCAAGAAGAAGCCCCTGGCGCCGTGTTCTGGCATCCGAAGGGCTGGACGCTGTTCCAGAATCTGATCGCCTACATGCGCCAGTACCAGGGTCGGGCTGGCTGGCAGGAAGTGAGTGGGCCGGAAGTCATGGACGTGAAGCTGTGGGAGGCCTCGGGGCATCTCGCAACGTTCGGCGAGAACATGTACTTCACCGAAGTGGAGAAGCGGAAGTTCTGCCTGAAGCCCATGAACTGCCCGGGCCACGTGCAGATCTTCAACCAGGGCCTGCGCAGCTATCGCGATCTGCCGCTGCGGTTCTGCGAGTTCGGCAAGGTGCACCGTTATGAGCCTTCCGGCGCATTGCACGGACTGATGCGCGTGCGCGCCTTCACGCAGGACGACGGCCATAGCTTCGTCGCGATGGATCAGCTGTTCGATGAGGCCGTGAATCTGACCAAGCTGATTCTCGGCATTTACGCCGACTTCGGCTTCACCGACGTGCGCATCAAGTTCTCGGATCGCCCGCCCAAGCGCGTGGGCTCGGATGAGGTGTGGGATCAGTCGGAAGCCGCGCTCAAACAAGCGGTTACCGCCGCCGGCCTCGAATACACCTTGAATCCCGGCGAGGGCGCCTTCTACGGGCCGAAGCTTGAATTCGTGCTTCGCGACGCCATTGGGCGGGACTGGCAGTGCGGCACCCTGCAGGTCGACTTGAACATGCCTGGCCGGCTCGGCGCCCACTACATTGGCGAGGACGGTCAGAAGCACACCCCGGTGATGTTGCACCGGGCGATGTTCGGCTCGCTGGAGCGCTTCACGGGCATTTTGATCGAGCATTTCGCGGGCAGGTTGCCGACCTGGCTCGCGCCGGTGCAGGCCGTAGTGATGAACATCACGGACGGCCAGGCGCAGTACGTGCAAAGCGTCACTGAAACCCTGAGAAATCAGGGGCTTCGCGTGACTTCGGACTTGCGCAATGAAAAAGTCGGCTTTAAGATTCGCGAACACACCCTGCAGCGGGTGCCTTACCTATTGGTAGCGGGCGATCGCGAAGCAGGTTCGAATTCTCTGGCCGTACGCACGCGCAGTGGCAAAGATCTCGGGGCGATGCCCGTCGAGGTGTTGGCCGCGAAGCTTGCCGAAGAGGTCGCGAGCCGCGGCCAGACTAGTTTGGAGGTATAACGCATCGCTGCTCCCATTGGAAAACGCGTCCGACGCAACGAAGAGATCACGTCGCCCCAGTTGCGAGTGATCGATGCTGCCGGCGAACAGGCGGGTGTCATGAGCCGCTTCGACGCGCTGAAGATGGCGCAAGATGCCGAGCTCGACCTGGTTGAGGTATCGCCGACGGCGGAGCCGCCGGTATGCCGCATCATGGACTTTGGCAAATACTTGTTCGAACAGAACAAGAAGGCGCACGCAGCGAAGCGCAAGCAGAAGCAGATACAGATCAAGGAAGTGAAGTTTCGCCCCGGCACCGAGGACGGCGATTACCAGGTCAAGCTGCGTAATCTGATCCGCTTCCTGGAAGAGGGCGACAAGGCCAAGGTGACCATGCGGTTCCGTGGCCGGGAAATGGCTCATCAGGAAGTCGGCCGTGAATTACTGTCGCGGGTACAGAACGATCTGGCGCCATACGCCACGGTCGAGCAGAACCCGCTGATGGAAGGACGGCAGATGGTGATGATGTTCGGACCTAAGAAGAAGTAGGTCGTCGGACAAACAAGCGCCCCGATTCGTAAGAACAGGGGCGCAACAAGCGAACAGCAATGCTTCATTAATAAATAGAAGCGGCGCTGTCCCGCCTGACAGGGCTAAGCCCCGTGTCTCAAGACGTGGGCTGTGTTCCTCAAAGGCTAACAATCAGTTGAGAAGTGCAATGCCTAAGTTGAAGACCAACCGGGCAGCGGCGAAGCGTTTTCGCCAGACTGCCAAAGGGTTCAAGCGAGCCCAATCGCACCGTCGTCACATCCTCACCAAGAAGCCGAGCAAGCGTAAGCGTCAGCTGCGCGCGCCGTCGATGGTCGCGAAGCAGGATCTGGTCCGTATGGAGCAGCTGCTCCCGAACGCGAAGTGAGGAGATAAACCATGGCACGCGTTAAAAGAGGCGTCATTGCGGGCGCCCGTCACAAGAAGATCCTCAAGAAGGCGAAGGGTTACTACAACGCCCGTCGCAAAGTCTTCCGCGCCGCGAAGCAGGCCGTCATCAAGGCCGGTCAGTATGCGTATCGCGATCGCAAGACCAACAAGCGCAACTTCCGTGCGCTGTGGATCACGCGCATCAACGCCGAAGCGCGCGTTCACGGCCTGTCTTACAGCAAGCTGATCGCGGGTCTGAACCTCGCGGGCCTGTCCATCGACCGCAAGGTGCTGGCCGACATCGCGATGAACGATCCGGCGGCGTTTGGCGTGATCGCGCAAAAGGCTCGGGACAGTCTGCTCAAACAGGCAGCCTGATCCTCGGGCACCACGCTCGATAGTGTTGATTGAATCGGGCGTCCATAGTGACGCCCGATTCGTCTGTAGAACCCGGAAAAACACAGGCCATGACCGACACCGCTCTTGATCTGCCCGCGCTCATCGATGCTGCTCGCACCGAGATCGCCGCGTGCGCAAGCCTCGAGGATCTCGAGCAGATCCGCGTTCGTCTGCTCGGCAAGAAAGGCTCGGTCACCGAGCTGTTGAAGTCGTTGGGCGCGATGGACGCGGACGCGCGTCGCACGGCCGGCGCCAAGATCAACGAGGCGAAACAGACATTGACGGCGGGGCTCGAGGAGCGTCGCGCGGCGCTGGAGGCGGCGAAGCTGGCGGCGCAACTCGCAAGCGATGCGGTCGATGTGACATTGCCCGGCCGGGGACAGACGATCGGCGGCTTGCATCCGGTCACGCGTGTGCGTCGTCGCATCGAGCAGATCTTCCGGAACGCGGGCTTCACGATCGCCGATGGCCCCGAGATCGAAGATGACTGGCACAACTTCGGCGCGCTCAACATTCCGGAGAATCATCCGGCGCGCGCCATGCACGATACGTTCTATTTCCCGGACGGCCGCCTGCTTCGCACGCACACCTCGCCCGTGCAGGTGCGCTCGATGGAAACGCAGAAGCCACCGATCCGCTTGATCGCGCCGGGTCGCGTGTATCGCAACGACTCCGACATGACGCACACCCCGATGTTTCATCAGGTCGAAGGCCTGGTCGTGGATGAGGGCATCACGTTCGCGAACATGAAGGCGGTGCTGCACAGCTTCATGCGCGAGCTGTTCGAGAAGGACGTGAAGATGCGTCTGCGTCCCTCGTACTTCCCGTTCACGGAGCCCTCGGCCGAGGTCGATATCTCCTGCGTGTCGTGCGGTGGCTCGGGCTGCCGTGTCTGCAAACAAACCGGCTGGGTGGAAGTCTCCGGCTGCGGCGTCGTGCATCCGAACGTGTTGAAGGCTGTGAACATCGATCCTGAGCGTTACACCGGCTACGCATTCGGCATGGGCATCGATCGATTGACCATGCTCCGCTACAACGTGAACGACATTCGTCTGTACTTCGAGAACGACCTGCGGTTCCTGAAGCAGTTCGCCTGAACGTTGCGCCACACGATTGAAGCCCACCGTTTGACTCTGGGACGTTTGCGATGAAGATCAGCCTCAACTGGTTGCGTGATTGGGTGGACACGGGCACCGACGTGCCGGCGCTCGCGCACGCCTTGACGATGGCGGGCCTGGAAATCGAGGGCATCACGAAGGCAGGCCCGCAACTGCCCGGCGTCGTGGTCGGTGAAGTGAAGTCGGTGACCAAGCATCCGGACGCCGAGAAATTGAACGTCTGCGTAGTCTCGGCCGGCAAAGAGGAATTTCAGATCGTGTGTGGCGCGCCGAACGTGCGCGCCGGCATGAAGGCGCCGCTCGCGATGATCGGCGCGAAGCTGCCGAATGGCACCGAGATCAAGCGCGCGAAGCTGCGCGGCGTCGAGTCGGCCGGCATGCTGTGCTCGGCGCGCGAGCTCGGCATCAACGAGGAGGCCTCGGGTCTCTACGATCTACCGGCGCAGCTTCCGGCAGGTCAGGATCTGGTGACGGCGCTGGGCCTCGATGACACCATTTTCGAAGTGAACCTGACGCCCAATCGCGGCGATGCGATGAGCGTGCAGGGCATCGCCCGCGAGGCGGCCGCTGCGCGCGGCAAGCCGCTGCATGCGCCCGTGATCGAACCGGTTGCGGCCACGATCACAGAGACGTTTCCCGTGCGCATCGATACCGGCGCGACCGCCCAGGCACCGGTCGGTTGTTATAAGTTCGTGAGCCGCGTCGTTCGTGGCATTCGCGCGAACACGGCCTCGCCGTTCTGGATGCAGGAGCGGCTGCGTCGCGCGGGCTTACGTCCCATCAGCGCGGTGGTGGATATCACCAATTACGTGATGCTCGAGCTCGGCGCGCCGATGCATGCCTATGACCTCGGTAAATTGAGCGGTGGCATCGTCGTGCGCTTCGCGACGGCGAAGGAAACACTGAAGCTCCTCGACGGCCGCGAGATCGCGCTCACGCCCGACGTGCTCGTGATCGCGGATGATCGTTCCATCCTCGGCCTGGCCGGCGTGATGGGCGGGGAGGACTCCGGTATCGCGGACGGCACCGTCGACGTACTGTTCGAATGCGCGTTCTTCGATCCCAACGACATCGCCGGTCGCGGCCGTCGCTACGGCTTGATCACGGATGCGTCCCAACGCTTCGAGCGCGGCGTCGATCCCGAACTGCAAGAACGCGCTGTCGAGCGCGCGACGCAGCTCTTGCTCGAGGCTGCCGGCGGCAAGGCCGGTCCGCTCGTCGTCACGCGCGCGCAGCGCAACTACCCGGCGCCTTCGCCGATTCGCCTGCGCCATGCTCGCGTCGAGCACGTGCTCGGCGCCAGGATCGATGCGTCCATCGTGAAGTCGCTGCTCGAGCGTCTCGGCATGATCGTGAGCGGCAGTGGTGCGGAGTGGCAGGTGACGCCGCCCACCTGGCGCTTCGACGTCCGCATCGAAGAGGATCTGATCGAAGAAGTCGCGCGTCTGCATGGATTCGAGAACATTCCCGAAGCCGCCGAGATCGGCACGCACACACCGGCGCCCTGGACCGAGGCGCACGTGCGCAACGAGCGGGCGAGCGATCTGCTCGTCGATCGCGGCTACCAGGAAGCGATCAACTATGCATTCACCGATCAGGCGTATCAGGCCTCGCTGTGCCCGGAGCCGGCGGTCGCGCTGAGCAACGCGATCTCGGCGGAGCTCGCCGTGATGCGCGTGTCGCTGTGGCCCGGCCTGCTCCAGGCGGTAGGCAGCAATCAGCGTCGCCAGCAGCCGCGCGTCCGGCTGTTCGAAGTCGGTCGTCGCTACGCGCCGGACGGCGAGACCGAAGTGATCGCGGGCGTCGCGACCGGCTCCGTGCTCCCCGAGCAATGGGACGCCGAGGCGCGCAAGGTCGACTTCTTCGACGTGAAGGCCGATGTCGAAGCGCTGATCGCCCTCACCGGCGCCGCGGAGGAATTTCGCTTCAAAGCGGAAGTGCATCCGGCGCTGCATCCGGGGCAATCCGCGCGAATTTACCGCGGCGATCGCGCGGTCGGCTGGCTGGGCGGTGTCCATCCGGAGCACCTGCGACGGCTCGATTTGACATATCCGGTGTTCGTCTTCGAGCTGGAGACCGCGGCGGGGCTCGCGGCCGTGATCCCGGAGTTCGAGGAGATCTCCCGATACCCGGCCATCCGGCGCGATATTGCATCGATCGTCGACGAAGGACTGCCCGTCGAGGCCGTTCGGGCGGTCGTGCAAGCGAGCGCCGGCAGCCTGTTGAAGCGCCTGACCGTGCTCTCGGTCTATCAGGGGCAGCAGTTGCAGAAAGGCAAGAAAAGCATAGCCTTAGGCCTGCAATTACAGGATACTTCCCGGACGCTGACGGACAACGAAGCCGACGCCCTCGTGGCGCAGGTCGTCGAACAACTGGGCCGTCAGCTGAACGCCACCCTCCGGGACCAATGAGCGGGACACCCACAGCATGGCACTGACCAAAGCGGAGATCGCAGAAGCATTGTTCGACCAGCTGGGTCTCAACAAGCGCGAGGCTCGCGAGCTGGTGGACCTGTTTTTCGAAGAACTGCGCGCCTCCTTGTCGACTGGCGAGCAGGTGAAGCTCTCCGGATTCGGTAACTTCGATTTGCGTGATAAAAACCAGCGCCCCGGGCGCAATCCCAAGACCGGCGAGGAGATCCCCATCAGCGCCCGTCGCGTGGTGACGTTCCGCCCCGGCCAGAAACTGAAAGCCCGAGTCGAAGCGTATGCTGGAAGCAGGCAATAACAGCGAACTGCCGGCGATTCCCGGCAAACGCTACTTCACCATTGGCGAGGTGAGCGAGCTGTGTGGCGTGAAGCCGCACGTGCTGCGCTATTGGGAGCAAGAGTTCCCGCAATTGAAGCCGGTGAAGCGGCGGGGCAACCGACGCTACTACCAGCGCCAGGACGTGCTCGTCATCCGACAGATTCGCTCTCTTCTATATGAGCAGGGCTTCACGATCGGCGGCGCCCGCAATCGCCTGGGCGGCGATGAGGCGCGCGATGATCTGACGCAGGCCCAACAGATCGTCCGGCAGATCCGCGTCGAGCTCGAGGAAGTCCTGCGGATCCTGCGACGCTGAGGCTTTGATTTCTGCGCCACGGTTTTCGTGGCGCCCGGCGCTGCCGTTCTGGCCCGTCGGCGACATTTCTCTCGTGATCCTTCCCTCATCTCGTGGCCCTGGCGCCAGTGCGCCAGGCGCAACGTTCTCACCGTCGATTGGTGTTTAGACGCGGTCGTGGCGCGGGCCTCGTGGGCTCGCCGCCACACGACCGTGCGTGCTTCGCGATCGGCCTCCTTTGATTTGACGAACGTTCACAGATAGGGGTATATAACTGAATAAAGTTCATTTAGCGGCGATGCGGTGGAGGTGAGCTGCGATGAGGTTAGGTCTCGTGAGGGTGCTCGAACCGGTCGTCGTCGCCCCGCCCTCGAAGCGATCGTCGAACTGGGAGATTGCGCTTCGCCGCTGGCTCTCGCGCAATACGCCGTCGCAGTCGACGCAGCTCGAGCAGGTTGCCGAGGAAACGTTCCTTCGGTTGTCGCGCTATGACGAGGCGACGCTGGCGAAAGCGCCGCAGCGGCTGGTGCTGCTGGTGGCGGCGAACGTGGTGGATGAGGCGCGAGGTGACCTGGACTGTGAGACTCCGGATCGCGTGGCGATGATCGAGGGGGGCGAGGAGATCGAGCCCGCGCGCCCGGTCAGTCAGAAGTTAGTGAAACAGGTGAGCGCGGCGGTCGCGACGCTGCCGGTGCGACAGCAACGGATGCTGTTGATGCACGTGAATGAGGGGATGAGCTATCAGCAGATCGCGAAAGTGTTTCGGATGACGCCGAGGCTCGTGCAGCGGGATCTGGCGCGGGCATACGCGAGCGTGTTGGGGAAACTCGATGAGAGCGTGGTGGATTGGATGTCCTCGTGAGTGAGGTGCTTAGCGAAAGTTGAATCCTCTGCCCAGCGGGTCCTGCGGATCGAGATAGAGCTCGTTGCGGCCAGTGATGAATGCCGTGCCACTCACCTCCGGCACGATCGCCGCGTAGGGACCAAATTGCGTCGTCTCGACGGCGCGAACCGTCATCGTGCTGCCCAGGATGCTCTCGATCGTGATGGGGGCGTTGAGTGGCAGCTCGCCGCGGGCGTGGTGTAAGGCCGCTCGGGCGCTGACGCCGGAGCCCGTCGCGGATCGATCCACTTCGCCGTCTGCGAAGATGCACACGTTGCGGCTGTGATGACCGGGCTCGCGCGCAGGGCCCGTGAAGATCGTGCCGTATAAGAATCCGAGATCCGGCTCGAACGGGTGCTCGATGGCGGTCGTCGCCATCACCGCGTGCTTGATGCGCCGGCCCGCCTCGATGAGGCGATTGAGCTCGGTCGGTGAGAGGGTGAGACCGAGCGGTTGCGCCGCCACGATGGCGTAGAAGGCGCCGCCATAGGCGATGTCGAACTGCACGGTGCCGATGCCAGGGACCTCAATCTGCTGCTCGCGCCGATACACGAACGAAGGCACGTTACGGAACGACACATGATCGACACAATCGCCGCTCATGTGCGCGACGGCGTCGATGCGTCCGGCGGGGACGTTGATGGTGAGCTTGCGCCGATCGCCCGTGCGCGTGATCAGACCCGTGTCAAAGGCGAGGGTTGTGATCGCGATGATGGCGTGCCCGCACATGGTGCTGTAGCCCTCGTTGTGCAGGAAGAACACGTCGAGGTCGGCATCGCGCGAAGGGGTGATCACCGCGCCATACATGTCGGCGTGACCGCGCGGCTCCCACATCGTGGCGGTGCGAAGATGATCATGGTGGTCGCGGAAGTAACGTCGCTTCTCCAACACCGAATCGCCCGGCAGCTCCGGAAGCCCCGAGGTGAAGATGCGCAGCGGCTCGCCGCCGGTGTGCATTTCGACGGTCGTGAGCCGATGCATGCGGGCGGGTGGCTGCCACGGCCATTGATCAAAGAGGGAACTCATGGGATGTGGGTCCTTGCCGGCCATGCCGGATCAGTCGCGGAGCCGTGACGGACGCTGCGGAGGAGACCGGTCGAGGGTCCCGTCGGGCCCCGGTGCGCCGGCGGCGGTGATCGCGTGCGCTGATGATATTGGCCGATCATGTGGGGCGGGGACCATCGGCCACCACGAGGCCATCCTGTTGCTGCTGCTCCCGCTGGCGGCTCATGATCGTGTATCAGTTCCGCGATGTCATAGAGCGGCGGTGCTGCCTGCGCGAATGGCTGTGACCAGGCAGATATCGGCAGGATGCGAGTGATGGTCAGGCAGACATCGATGCTTCTTACCGTGGAAAGCCTCGCGTGTACATCACTGCGTGGCCGGTGAGACGGTCTCGCGACGAGAGTGGGGACTATAGTAGACAAAATCTTGCCGACTGCTTGTGGGGCGATAGCGGAGTACACAGAATTCGAGTCTCAGATCATCGAGGACGCGGCGCTCCCCATCAACCGTCTGGCGCGCCGGGTCCAGCTACCGTCGACAGAGATCGAAGAATGATGAAGTGGCTTCGGCGATTCGCCGGTGTGGGCATGCGTGTGCTGGTGTCGCATGCGCCAGGGGCGCACCTGAACCGGCACTCAAGGAAGGTATCGTGATGAATCCACCGGGTGAGACGCGCGAGGAGCGCGAGAGGATGACGCGACTTGCCTTGTCGCGTGTCGTTCGCAGACGGATGACCGGGCGGCGTCCTCGTCGCATCAGTCAGGCGGGCCTGGCCCGCCGCAGTGGCGTGAGTCGCTCGTATGTGTACTCCGTGCTGGCGGCTGAGGCGAGTGGTCCGTTGTTTCTATACCTGGAGCTGTGCGGCGGGCTTGCGACCGATCCGTGCGATCTGCTGCGCGAGCTGTTGTACGAGCGTGATGCGATCCGGGGCGCCAGCCGGGATGCGTGATTGCGTGTCGCCTGGAAGCGATGCGGATCCCGCTGCCCGAGGATCTTCGCGCCTCGAACTATGCGGAATATGCCGGGGAGCTTCCGGGCCGGGAGAGCTACATGCCGCGCTGGCCTGAGCCGGCGTGCTCGGACTATCAGATGCACGAGGAGGTCACCGAGGGCACGCCACTATCGCCCGTGTGCCTCTCGCCGCAGGAGCTGGCGACCCGGCTTGCTGATCACGGCGCCAATGCGTTCGCAGGAGCCACGGCAAGCCATGAGGAATGGTGCTATGTGGCGCGCGGCGGGCGGGCAGCCTCAGAGGCCTCAAACAAAGCCGCGTCATGGCTGCAGATATATTCGCAGCCTACGGCGACAGGCACACCGCGACCTCAAATCGTGACCGACGAGCGAGTCCCGGGCTGTTCTTGAGGGCGACGCCATGATAGCGCCGGTCCCGTGAAGATCGTGCCATACGAGAAGCTGAGATCGGATTCGAACGGATGCGCGATCGGTGTGGTCGCCATGACCGCATGCTCGAGGCGCCGGCCCAGATCGATCAGGCGATTGAGCTCGCTCAGCACGAGTGTGGGCTCGAGCGGGGGCGCCTCGACGAGGGCATAGAAGGCGCCGCCGTAGGCGATGTCGAATCGCACGCTGCCGATGCTTGGCACGTGGATGTGCTGATCGTGTCGATAGACGAACGAGGGCACGTTGCGGAACGACACGCAGTTGACGCGATCGCCGTCCATGTGGGCGGGGGCATGGATGCGTCCGGCGGGGACATTGATCGTAAGTTCGCGTCGGTCGCCGGTGCGTGCGACCAGGCCTGTTTCGAAGGCGAGCGTCATGGTCGCGATGATCGCGTGCCCGCACACGGTGCTGTAGCCATCGTTGTGCAGGAGGAACACGTCCAGGTCGGCATCGCGGGAGGCGGTGATGACGGCGGCATCCATGTCTGCATGACCACGGGGCTCCCACATGGTCGCGCCGCTTCGATGATCGAAGCCAGAGGTATTCTGCAACTGATTTGAGTTGCGCGATCTTTTTTGATCGCGACGAACCAGGCGAGGTTGCTGGCGCCGCATCGATGCAGCCCTGCTGGCTCTTGCAGGCAGGTCGTGAAGACCGTGATGTGACCCGGTGGCGGTCGCGAGGCTATCCTGCTTACACGCTTGGATGTTCTTTTGGCGAGACAGCTCCCTGATCGAACATGGTCTCTTCGTCTTCCCTGCAGTTGTCTCTGACATCGCTGATGCGCTTCGGTCATCAACCGTTCATCCGACGGGCTCGTGCGCTGGAGCAATTCAGGCATCGGTCGTGCCGCCACAGGCCATCGATGATCCTTGCCCGAATAAGGTGCCGCGTCTGTTCTATCGTGCAGCGGTGTGGTGGGCGGCGGTGGCGGGAATGGATCAACAACCGCCTCTGTTCCTGCCCAAAGCCAGGTCAGTGGTGCGACCTGCGGCCCTTCTGAGTCGGCGAGAGGGGGCGTCCGAGGAGCCACGCCGTGATCAACCACCGGTCGCGCTGCATGGTCATCGAGCCTGGTGATGTTCCAGATGTTCCCTCCCCATCGGTTTTCTTCTCACCACGGCCCGCTGCCTTGCTCAGTCCCGGATCATCACGCTCGCGCTGGCGCGTCGACCGATGAATGTTCGAGGGTCATCCGCGACCCTGTTGGTACAGTGCTCGCATCATTTCTGGCTCGAGTTTACCGAGCATGAGACAAACATTAGATTCCACCTGCCGCATCGCGTGGATGCGCCTCTTCCCATCGCGCTCGAGCTACGGGCATTCCTTTTATCGACGGCGCGATGACCGTCTCGAGGAAGCGCTACCTTCTGAGGATCGATGGGGAGAGTTTCACTGGAGTATTTTTGCGCTATCATGTTGCAAACGCACGAGCGCGGGCCAGTGCCCACGCTGCGCGCAGTGACTGCTCAGGAGGAGATCAGAGATGACAACGATCAGTGACATTCGTGCGATCCTCCCGAAGCTCGAAGAGGAAGGAACTGGCGGTAACTGCTCGGGGCTCGTGTATCGCTTTGATGACGGAGGGCACCTCCTGCACACGGTCGGCGAGGGCTACGTGCCGGAGGACACCGATGCCTTCATCGACTGCGGTGTCTATGACGCCGAGAGCAATTTGATTGACGAGGCTGCCTCGCTTTCCATCGACGAGGTTCAGTCGTGGATTGCATCCGCACTGAAAGAGCGACAGTCCTTCACCTGAGCACTCGTGACGATGATCGAGGACAAGCTCGAGATGCTTGCAGAGCGCAGGCGCGCATCGTCGAGACCTGTCACTTCCTGCAAGGATGAATCAGTGATGACATTCGTTCAGGGATCGAGGATCGTCTCTTTCTCAGATGAACGGTGCTGAGCGCAGTCGTTCAGCTTGCGTCTCCAGGGAAGTATTGCCGCAGAAGATCCTTTCGGGAGGAGAGGAATCGCTGCAGTCGCAGGCCATCCCACGTATCCAGACTGAGCGATCGGCTGGCGGCGATCGCATCCATCTCGTCGTAGAGCGTCGAGTCAATCAACTCGCTGGTCATGATGCCGAAGCCGCTGGCAGCGTACGGATCAATGACATCCGCGACATTCACTTTGCTTGCGCTCAGCGCCACGTTGGAGGTGATCAGCTTGCACTGGAAGATCCACTTCCTACCCGGCTCATTCAATCGCGGCAGGGTCCAAGCCTCGATGTCGCGCCCCCGGTCTCTCGATCTCGTCTTGCCGTGTTTCTTGAAGCGATGCTCATCGAACCGGCCGCTGCGAAGCAGGACCTCATAGCACAATTCCTCAAAGGCGTCCGGAGGCAGGAGGCTCCAGCTCAGCGGAGGTACCCCGAGGCCGACTGCTCATGCAAGGCACCGGTCACTCCCTCCATGCCCCCCGATGAGGTCGCGGACGGCTTCTGGCCGGAGGCGATCTTGGGGGGGCGTGAATGCGACGAACGACACCGCTTCATTGCTGCAAACGATCGCATCACCGCCTTCAGTCATGGTCCACTGCAGTCCATGACGGAGGGAAGGGACCTCAGTTCGAGAAGATCGTAATAAGCAGCGAGGAATGGGAGATTGGGTAACCTATCAACTCCGCTGAGTATTCGGAAGCTGCAGACGGCGATTCATGCCAAAGCGAAGGGAGAGCCGAGCTTTCGATTTTATGCTCTATGCGACCAACTGCACCGAGATGATGTCGGTTACCCGATCGGTCGCGGGAGGTGAGAGCTAGAACGGAGGCGTGGCGGTGCCCATCGGGTGTCATCGTCATCACCGGGCGCTTTCGGGGTTTCTCCGTGCCTCTGAAAGCGACACGGGTCACGGGTGATTCCAGCGGGGCGGAATACACTCTCCCGTGTCACAGAGGGAACGTGTCCGCATGGCGAGGCGACGTGAATCATTGGCTCGCGAGCTCTCGATGCGCCCATGGTGGGTCAGTGTGGCCGTGGCCGTAGCGGCATACGTGCTGCTCGCCTTCGTCGCCCCTCACTTTCTCGCGGGTCACCGGTACACGGCGAGCCTCGGCATCGTGGCCAAAAATAACGCAGCGTTCCTCGCAGGGGGACTCCTCTTCATCGGCGTGCTCGGCCTGTTCCGGGCGCACCTCATCCGGCGCAAGTTCGACGATCTTTCGGGGATCGAATCACTGCGGCGGCTCACCTGGCGCGAGTTCGAATCGATGGTCGGCGAGGCATTCCGGCGCCGCGGCTACCAGGTCCAAGAGAACGCCGTCGACGGGCCGGACGGCGGCGTCGATGTGGTGCTTCGCAAGCATGGGGCGACGTTCTACGTGCAGTGCAAGCAGTGGAAACGAGCGAAGGTTGGCGTAAAGCCCCTTCGGGAACTCCAGGGTGTCATCGCAGCGGGCGGTGCGGCCGGTGGATTCTTCGTGGCCTCAGGGGCGTATACGAACGAGGCGCATGATTTCGCGCGCCAGTGCCCCATCGAACTGATCGATGGCCGGGCACTGGTGGAGATGATCGCGGCGACGCGCGCGCCCGCGCCGGCATCCTCGAAGGAGGCGATCCCGGCCACGCGCACGGAGCCGGTCATTCGAATGACGCCGGATGATCCGAGGTGTCCGGCCTGCGGTGGCGCGATGGTGCAGCGGAAGGCGAGTCGTGGAACGCGGGCCGGCCAGCCGTTCTGGGGGTGTCGCTCATATCCGCGATGTCGCGGTGTCAGGCCGGTCGCGGAGACCGCCTGAGGCAAGGCGCGTCGGCATGCGCACCGGCGGCGCGACGCATCAAGCGATGCGCTTCACCTGCGCGGAATGCAACGTAGACTCGTGCATCGTGCCGATACGTTGATCGGAGATGTTTTACGGCGCGTTCGGGAATGTTTCGTGGGCACGGGCAGGGAGGGGATCTCTTGGATAGAGAAGGTTTTCGTGCGTGGCTCCAGGCGAAGAATCTGCAAGGCAAAGCCGTCGCCACCCGGGTGTCTGCCGTGCGACGCATCGAGCGGTGCCTGAAGGATTTGGGAGTTTTCCACGCCACGGTGGATCATGCGTTCGAGGCGGATCGGCTCGCGTCGACGAAGGAGGCGCTGGAGCGGCTCAAGGCGGATGCTGAAGAGGGGGGGCAGCAATTCCGGGTGCTGCTGCCGAATTCCAAGACACCGATTCCACGGCTCACGAATTACACCGCGTGGCTCGGCAACTATCGTACTTTCAAAACGGCGAGCCGCGCACCCGCCCGGGATGCTGACCGCATTCGCAAGTACGTCTTGGAGAACTATATCGAACCTGCCCGCAAGGAGGGCGCACGGAGCGCCTCGGTGCCGGTTCGTCAGGTCCACGATGCGCTCGCACTCTCGCAAGCCTGGGCCAACGTGTGCCAGGCCATCGAAGGCCCAAAGTTCCAAGCACTCGCGGGCGTGTCGCCGCCACGGCGTGTCGGGCCGCCTGGGAGCACCACGACGGTCTTCGAGTTCGATCTGGCCGCCGAGCCCTTTACGGTGCCGACGGTGGAGACAGCCCTGTCCAGGCGTTTTGGACGAACGATCAAACAGGTTCGGAACATCAAGGCCTGGGCATTGCCCGATGGGCGGCAAATCGCACTCGAGCGCGACAAACCCGCCGCACAAGTGTGGATCGAGGCGCAGGTCAGGCCGCCGCCGTCGGGTTTGGACCATACGGTCCATGGTCCGACGCAGGGTCGACACGCGGAGCTCACGTCTCGGCTGAGCCTGCAGCCCCGAAACGAAGGTGCCGCGCGGACCGTCGCGAGGGTCGGCCTTCGCACCATGGCGCAATTGCGCGAGCTGCTCGATTGGTACGAGCGCGCGAGCGGCCGCGAATCGTCGACCGAATCTACTGTCTCCAAAGAGGATGCTGACGCCGTGCTACCCGATCACGATCCGACGAACCTCATCCTCTATGGTCCGCCTGGGACCGGAAAGACCTATGCCACGGCTTATGAGGCGGTTCGTCTGTGCGAGGGTGCGGCCCCTGACGATCGCGCGGCGCTCATGGAGCGATACCATGATCTGGTCGCCCGAGGGCAGATCGCCTTCACCACGTTTCATCAATCCTACTCATATGAGGATTTTGTCGAGGGCCTGCGGCCGACGACCGATCGAGCCGCCCAGGGCGACGAGGGCGGTGAAGGCGGCACTGGATTTCGGCTGGTGCCGAAGCCGGGGATCTTCAGACAAATCGCAACCTTGGCGGAAGATGCGCGCAAGCGCGGCGCAGGCTCCGCGGCGTTCGATCTGAGCGGGCGTCGGGTATTCAAGATGTCGCTGGGCCGGGCGGGGCTCGAGGAGCACATCTTCGATTCGGCAATACTGGGCGACTACATCGCCTTGGGCTGGGGCGGAGACATCGATTGGTCGGAGGCGCGCTATGAGAGCAAGGAGGCCATTCATGAGCGCTGGAACCGCGATCATCCGGGCACACAGGGAAGCGACGCGAACGTCTCTCAGGTGTGGCAATTTCGCGCCGGCATGAGCGAGCGCGATTTGGTGGTGATATCGGATGGAAACGCTCAGTTTCGCGCCATTGCCGAGGTGACCGGGCCCTACTATTTCGATGACACGGATCGCCAGCTCTACAATCATCGTCGCTCGGTGCGTTGGCTCGCCCGCTTCGATGAGTCCCTGTCGGTCGACACCATTTACGAGAAGCCCTTCGTGCAGCGCTCCTGCTACCAACTGCGTGATGGCCTGCTCAAGCGCGACGCCCTGGTGAGGCTGCTGTCGACGAAAGACGAGCCGCGAGGCACGCCGCCGGATCAGTTCGTGCTGATCATCGATGAGATCAATCGCGCGAACGTCTCGAAGGTGTTCGGGGAGTTGATCACGTTGATCGAGGTGGGCAAGCGGTTGGGTAGGCCCGAGCAGCTGACGGTGATCTTGCCCTATTCGCGGCGCCAATTTGGCGTGCCCTCGAACCTGCACATCGTCGGCACGATGAATACCGCAGATCGCTCGATTGCGCTGCTCGACACCGCGCTCAGGCGCCGCTTCTCGTTTCGCGAGCTGATGCCGGAGCCTGAGCGCTTGTCAGGGGCGAGTGCCCAATCCGGTGTGAATCTCGTTCGACTGCTCGCGGTGATGAATGAGCGCATCGAATACCTCTTCGATCGCGAGCATCAAATCGGCCATGCCTACTTCATGAACTGCACCTCGCGTGCGGCGGTCGATGAGGCCATGCGGACCCAGATCATCCCGCTGCTCTCGGAATATTTTTACGATGACTGGGGGAAGGTCGCCATCGTGTTGGGCGACAGTGCTGGCAAGGGCTCGTTCTTGGACAGGTCGATGCTACGAGCGCCGGAGGGTCTGGCGGATCACGCTGCCGAGCCGCGCTACCGCTGGAGCATCAAGGCGGCCTTCGATCCCTCGTGCTATGACCAGTTCCAATGATCCGACGCACGATCCTCGAGTGGCAATCCATTCGCTACGGAGAGGACGAGGCGTGCCTGCCCGTGTGGGCGGCGGATCGTCTCGGCGCGGTGGCGCGCCGATCCGGGTTCGGCGGGGAAGAGGGCGCGCGGGTACTGACGCTCGGACGCACGGAAGCGCGCGCCGCGCAGGTCGTCGGTGTCATTGCCGCGCCCGGCTGTGCGCTCGAAATCCTACCGAAGATCGATGTTGGCGGCCCAGGGGAGGAGGCGGGGCGGATTCGCCGACAGTTGGTGCACATGTTGGCGGTCGCCTGGAACCTCCCCGTCGATGCGGGGGCGATGACGGCGCTGGGCTGGCAGCGAGACAACCCCCTCGAGGTTCTGATCGGCCTGTTTGCGCGCAAGCTCGCCGATGCGCTGCGCGAGGGCATCACGCGACGCTACGTTGGCATGCAGGAGGATCTGCCCGCGCTCCAGGGACGGATGAACGTCGCCCGTCAGTTCACTACGCTGGCCGCGAGTCCCCACCGGCTCGCCTGTCGATATGACGTGCTGAGCCCCGATATAGCATTGAATCGGATCATGAAGGCGGCCGTGCGGCGTCTGCTGCCTCTTTCTCACGTGAGTGAGACGCAACGTCGGCTGCGTGAGATCGACTTCGTCTATGCGGACATCGCTGAGGTGCCGGTGAGCGCGTTGCGGTGGGATGAGGTGGTGATCGATCGCACCAACCTGCGCTGGAAGGAGCTCTCGAGGCTCGCGAAGCTGCTGCTCGGCGAGCGATTTCAGAACACCTCGCTCGGTGCGGCCCCCGGGATCTCTCTGTCGTTCGAGATGAACACGCTCTTCGAGCGATACATCGCCCGCCTCTTGGGGCGGGCGCTGTCGGGCACCGATCGCACGGTACACGTGCAAGGCGGTCGGCTCCATTGTTTGGAACGCGTCTCCGACGGTCAGTCGCTGTTCATGACGAAGCCGGACATTCTCATCATGCATCGAGGACGCTGCGAGCTGGTGATCGATACCAAGTGGAAGCGCCTGAGTCATCTCGCGGAAGATCCGAAGCGCGGCGTGAGTCAAGCCGATGTCTATCAGATGATGGGATACGCTCGAATCTATCGATGCGAAAAGTTGTTGCTGTTGTATCCGCACCATGCCGGACTGGCCGATCGGCAGGTGACTGCGCATCATCGAATCGCAGGCGGCAACGAGGTGTTGTCGATGGCGACGATCGATGTCTCAGGTAGCGCAGGGCGCGTCGTGGCGGACTTGCGCAGATTGGTCGATGACGTGCTCGGCGTGAGCACGCCGGCGAGCTGCGCGTCGTAGACTCGAGTCGCAAGACTCCTGAGACGCCACCGGTTGCGTGTCGTGCAAAGGAACGGTGAGACCCGCGCCAGCATCTCGGCGCGATCGAAGATGGAGGAGGCGCAATCGATGCGAGCCGACGAACTGTTCGAACTCCTGGCGAGCACCACGTGGCGCACGATTCTGCGTGCCAACCGCAATCGCATTTCCTTTGGTGAGGATGCGATCACCTCCATCAACTTGAACGCGATCGCCTCACTGCCTGGCAGCGTGGTGGTCGAGGATGCCCGGGCCGATGAAGCACACAAGGGGTGTGACTTCGAAATGTGGACGGGCAGTGATCACAAGGGATGGTATCGATATGCCGTGCAAGCAAAGAAGGTCAGTTTCAACGGCTGGCGCTACGAGAAGCTCAAGCACGTGGTTCGCGGGCGAGATCAGATCGATGTCCTGAAGGACTATGCGGCAACGGTGCGAGCGGCACCGATCTACTGTTTCTACAACTTTGCCCCGCACGTCCTGACGTTCAATTGCAAGCGCGATAAAGACGCCACGCAGCTCGGATGCATGGTGGTGCCGGTCGGCGTCGTCGAAGATGCGATACGGATGCGTGGCTGCCGCCACTTTGGGTGGCTGCACATGCAGCCGGAAGCCATTCCTTGGCGCTGTCTCATCACGTGTCCGCCATTGCATGGCCAGCACGCGAGCGCGTATGCGCCATTTCGTTGGCCGACGCGTGAGTCGTTCTATCATGACCGGCTGCCGGAGGCGTTGCGCGCCACGGCCGACCTGGCGCCCGGCATCGAGATGGCAGAGCGGAGTGGTCGCGATGAGCAGCAGCCATATTCCCGGGAGGACGAATCCTTCTATCCCCGGTGGCGCGTCGTGGTGGATACGGGCGAGGCGCCACTGTGGGGCGATGGACCCGACGATCGGAGGGAACTCCCACCTCGCCTGCGGCTCGGCTGACGAGTGATGAGGGTGACTTGCGACGCGGCTTCGCGTGAGGCGCCACGTGAGTGCGGGTGCGATGCGAGTTGTGCGTAGTAGCGAGGGGTGAGCGACACCCACCGATCGGCCGCTGGCGCGGAGGTGATGGGGCGTTGCAGTACGCCTTGCGCTTGCGGCAGGCTCGAACGGACACGACGGGCTGTCGCTATCGTGCCGTACAGCGTCGCTCTGATGCGATGAGTTTGCTGAGCTCGCCACGCATTCGATGCAGTACAGATTTATCGAGGGGCGAGCAGATTACAAGAACGATAGTTGCTCATGAACAGCCGATCGCCAGAGTCTTCAGTGACGATTGTGTGTTCCGAATACCTGGCTATCAGCGTCCTTACGCCTGGACCACGGAGCAAGCTCGTGAACTATTCGACGATCTGCTCGGGTTCATGCAGCCGGAACCCGTTGGGGTAGAGGATATGCTGCCCTACTTTCTAGGCAGTATCGTGCTGATCAAGCAGGAAGCGAACCCTGAGGCGGATGTCTTAGATGGTCAGCAGCGGTTGACGACGATTACGCTGCTGCGGTCGGCGATCCGCAAGCAGATGACGGAGGATAATGCGTCGGAACTGACGCGGCTGATCTATCAGAAGGGAAGTGAGATTCTCGGGACCGCCGACCAATTTCGCCTGTCTCTGCGCGAGCGCGATCGTGAGTTATTTCAGACGTACGTTCAGAGAGAGAACGGCATGGCAGAGCTCTTGAAGCTCACAGAAGAGCTACCTGAGTCACATCATCACCTGCGTACCAACGCTCGCATGTTCGCCGAGCAGTTATGCAAGCTTCCGGAACAGAAGCTCTTGCGATTGGCCCAGTTCATCGTACGCCGCTGCTATCTCGTCGTGGTATCGACGCCGGGTCTCGACTCTGCATATCGAATTTTCTCTGTGCTCAATAGCCGGGGCCTGGATTTGTCGGCAACTGACATTTTGAAGTCCGAGATTGTCGGCGCTGTCGATGTCGTCCAGCGCGACGCCTATACCCGCAGGTGGGAAGATTTCGAGGAAGACTTGGGGCGCGACGCATTCACGGACCTGTTCAGTCACATCCGGATGGTCTATCGCAAGGCCAAGCCGAAAGGTACGCTCCTGAGAGAAATAAGAGAGCATGTGCCGGAGCTGAAGCAGCCGACGGTGTTTCTGGATAAAGTACTAAAGCCGATGGCGCGAGCCTATGCCGAGATCCTGGGAGCCTCGTATGAGAGCGCGAGCCACGCGGAAGCCATCAATTCGCACCTAGAATGGTTGAATCGGCTCGAATTCACTGATTGGATGCCCCCGGCGCTCGCGTTCATGGCCCGTCATCGCCAGGAGTCTGCGCGCGTGCTGGGCTTCTTCAAGGATCTCGAGCGTCTGGCCTACGCCATGCTGATAAGAAAGTCAGGGGTCAACGAGCGGATCGAGCGGTTCGCTAAGCTGACTGCCGAGATCGAACGAGAGGCGGATCTCAGTCGACGAAAAGGAGGTGATCTTCGTCGATGATTCCAGCATAGTCTGATGTGATGACTTTCTCCCCTAGAGAGAGGCCGCTGAGTATTTCGATCTGCTGAGGGCTGTGACGACCTATCTGAATGGCTCGCCGGTGCGCAGATCTGTTGTCATCTGCGACTACGAACACCCAGCGTCCACCTGTGCGCTCTAGAAACGGCTCGGTAGGCACTATCATCGTGGGTGCATTGCCTTCGGAGGCGAGATGACCGGTTAGCGTGGCTCCCGAGACCAATCCAGGCGGGGTACCACCGTCGAAATCCAATTCGATGTCGACAACTCCATCCCTTATCTTTGGAGACACGCGCCGTACGATAACTCGGGTGTCGCTTTCCGCAACGCTGACTGTGCCCGATTGATGGGGGTGCACGCGCCCAAGAAAAATCTCCGCGATGCTCGCGGACAATCTCATGCCGCGGTCCGGCGTTAGTTCTGCGAGACGTTGCCCGGGGCTACGGTTTTCACCGACTTTCAGGTCTATGACCGATACCCTTCCTCCGACGGGGGGCCTTATGACTAGACCATCAAGCTTGTCGTGAACGATGCCGAGATTGTGCCGCAAGAGCACCAGCAGCTGTTGAATGTCGGGCAGCAGACGCGAGCAAAGTTCAGCTTGCCGTCGGCCGCTTTCGGTCTGGATGGATCTTAGCTGTCGGTAGTAACTGAGCTCGTCTGCGATCAGATCACGTTGCTCCAGCGAATCTGCACCACTTGCGGCGAGGACGTCATGGCGCGCCGCCGAACGTTGCAAGCGCACGATCTGGTAGTCAATGTCGGCGAGCGCCCGTTCGTTGGAGAGCCGGTTTTGCTCGAGCGCAATCTCATTCTGCTGAAGCTGGGAGATCGCTTGATTGAGCTGCGACTCCTGCTGGATTACCTGAAGGGCCAAGGTCGTGTTACTCAACTCGATTAGAGCTTGTCCTTTCTGCACGAGATCGCCTGGCTCTACTAATACCCGATCGACCCGACCGCCGTCGACTGCATCGATGTAGAGAGTCTCACGGGGAGCTACTTTGGCGCGAAACGGGATGAGATCGATGAAGTTGCTTCGGTGGACGATCCCGAATCTAAGCTCGTCGATGCGGACCGGAAAGGGTGACGAGGTGATTTTATCAAGGGTTGTGGGCAGGGCTAGTGCGACGATCACGAGGGCCAAGAAGGCGCTCAGGCACGTTGCGAGAAAGCACGGTGGAGAGAGAAAACGAAGGAAACCCTTAGATGAATCCATTCGACCCTCGCGGGATGAAGATGCTTCAAATACGGCACGACACGTTTCAATGTCAATTCCGGTCGGGCGCACGTCGTATAGGCAGATCTCAATGATCGCCACATTTACTGGGTAGCCGAGCAAGCCTCGTTCGCGCACCGAAGCCTCCTCTGACATTCAGGCCATGACGTGGGATTCACCGAGTTGCAGGCACAGCTCGCTGATCGCCTTGGGCAACATCGATCATCGCGCTTCACGCCACGCGTGGCGAACGGGATCATACGACCCCCTGCACGCCGAAGGACGAGCGTACGGTACATCGTCATCGGCTTCGGATGTTTGAGCACGCCTGCTACGTGATAGGTGAGTGGATGCGCCGCGATAGCGAGCGAGGACCTGACGGCAAGCCGAGTATGGGAGCCGCCACTGGCACTCATGCATCTGGCATCAGTATGAGCAAGAATCGTTGAATCATAGAATGCGCGTCCGCGCGAACCAACAGGAGGTGGCGTTGCCGTTGGTGCTGTCGATCGGGATTCAGGTTCCCCTGCCTCGTACTATAGATTCCACAATCGATAGGTTGCCGCTTCTGCGATTTTCCTTGTCTAAAGTCGGCGAGCGGGTGGCGATATTTGCCAGAGGCGAACTATGCGATGCAGTCGTTTGCAGATGCGTTCGCACCCAGTATCCGCTGACGCCTCGTTACCTCGGAATGGTCCGGTGCGTGAGATTGGAAGTCTTGGGTCCAGGACATCCAAGCCGCTCAATCAAGCTCATAGGCATTTGTGTAGTCGGTCGCCAGTGTTGGATCTTGGCGCTGCTTTGACAGAAAGCAGTCTCCGATTGCCAGGACTTCGATGCCAGTCCCCATGAAGCAGCGAAATGCATCTTCCGGGGTGCACACCACGGGTTCACCGCGCACGTTGAACGACGTGTTTACGATGACCGGACAACCCGTCAGTTCCTTGAAGCGGGAGATCAATCGGTGATATTTCGGATTGGTGTCTCGATGCACGGTCTGCACTCGTGCAGAGTAATCCACGTGCGTGATGGCGGGTACCGCAGAGCGCTGAACATTGAGTTTGTCGATTCCGAACATCTGTCTCTGCTCCAAGGTCATTGCCATCTGCTTGTCCGCACGGACGTTTGCTACGAGGAGCATGTATGGGCTGTCGGAATCTAGATCGAACCATTCCGAGACATCTTCGCGCAGCACGCTCGGTGCGAAAGGACGAAAGGACTCCCTGAACTTGACCTTCAGATTGAGAGTCTTCTGCACCGTCGGTGAGCGAGCGTCGGCGATGATGGAGCGTGCGCCCAGCGCCCTGGGTCCAAACTCCATCCGCCCCTGGTGCCAGCCGACCGCCTTGCCTTCAATCAGTGAGCGGACGACCTCCTCGATCAGCGCCGCTTCGCTAAGAGAAGAGAACCGCGCACCGATCCTTGAGAGCCGAGCTTCTATTTCTTGCTGCGAGAACTCAGGTCCTAGGTAGGCGCCCTGCATGTGATCCTTGTTGCTCGGCTTGCGCCGCTTCTTGAGCATCAAGTGATGTGCTGAGAGGGCAGCGCCTAAGGCGCCGCCAGCGTCTCCCGCGGCCGGCTGGATCCAGATCTGGTCGAAAATTCGGCTCCGAAGGAGCTTCCCGTTCGCGACGCAATTGAGTGCGACGCCACCGGCCAAACATAGGTTCGATTGGCCCGTCGTATCGCGAATGCTCTTCGCGAGCTTCAGAACTACCTCCTCCGTGACTACTTGGATGGAGGCTGCCAAATCCATCTCGCGCTGGGTTAGCCGCCCCTCCGGTCGTCTCGCTTGCCCTTTGAACAGAGCATCGAAGCTTCCGTTCGTCATCGTGAGACCCGTGCAGTAGTCGAAGTACTCGAGATTGAGGTGGAAACTTCCGTCGTCCTTGATGTCGATGAGATGATCCCGGATTAGCCCGACATACCTGGGCTCCCCGTAAGGCGCAAGCCCCATGAGTTTGTACTCGCCTGAGTTGACCTTGAAACCGGTATAGTAGGTAAAGGCGGAGTAGAGCAAACCCAATGAGTGTGGAAAATGGATTTCTTTCAGCAGTGATAAGTCACTGCCGGTACCAATCGCGACTGACGTTGTTGTCCACTCTCCCACGCCGTCCATGGTCAATACTGCAGCATCCTCGAAGGGTGAGGCGTAGAAGGCGGACGCGGCGTGACTCAGGTGGTGCTCTGAAAAGAGCAGCCTTGCGCTCCAGTCCACCTCCTGGCACAGGGCGGCTTTCAATTCCGAAGCGATCGTAGCTTTTTGGAAGAGTTTATCCTTCAGCCACACAGGCATCGACTTCGAGAAGCTCACGAAGCCGCGCGGCGCGAAAGCTAGGTAGGTCTCCAACAGTCGCTCGAATTTGACGAATGGTTTGTCGTAGAAGACGATATGGTGAATTTCGGTTGCATCGATTCTGCCGGCTTGCAGACAATAGTGAATGGCGTTCGCTGGAAAACGGGCGTCGTGTTTCTTACGAGTGAATCGCTCCTCCTGGGCCGCTGCGATGATCTCGCCATCCCGCAGTAAGCAGGCCGCGGAGTCGTGGTAATAGGCGGACAGGCCCAGGATGTTCATCGCTTAGAACAATGTGTAGATAAAGGGCGCTATCACGGAGCCCTGAGCGAGAATGAGCAGGCCTCCAATCGCTACCATCAATACGAGCAGCGGAGCTAGCCACAGCTTCTTTCGTACGCGTAGAAAGTCCCACAGCTCTCGAATGAACTCATTCATAAGTTGCTCAGAATTGTTGCCTGAAGGAGCAGGGGTCGATGCGGGTTGTCTCTCGAGGTATCCAATACGAAGCGGCGGGGCGGCGGTTCAGATGCAACTCGTCGCGTCCAAACAGGCGAGCGATGATCGAAACGGGTGTGATCAGCGCGAAGAATATGAAGCCGAGCGCGATTGGGCTCACCACTCTCCCCAGAAGCTCACCGATGGCGAACCACGCTCGATTGACGGGGCTCAGTCGGCTCGGTGCAAGCCAAGCGAGCAGGGCGAGAGAAACCCCCGTGAGAGTGCACAGGCTCGAGATGATCGTTGGCCAACCCCTGTAGGTGCCGTATGCGCTAACAGCGAAGAGAATGGCCCCGAATGTGAATCCGAACTTTCGATCGGAGGGTCTCCTGTCTGAGAGCCATGGTTCCATAGAGGGTCAAAGATGCTGAGGACCAGGTGCTCGTGTTCTCAATCGGCCCAATCTGGGCCTCCGTCGTCGGCCGCCTAGATCATGCGGCACCTCTGCTTCTTTTGGGGAAGCGTGCCTGCGGCGTGCGCTTCGATTCCAAGGCCTCTTCCTCTGCAAGTGTTTGTTTTCTAATACGAAACGAACTCAATCGCGACAGTGCAGCGAGACCTGAGGTGTCGGTCTCAGCTCTTGGGTATTTGGCTCGGAAACAGTATGTGGCCGAACGGCGGTCGCGAACATGCGGCCCGTCTTCGCGTTGGGAAATGACTGCGTGTCAGAGCCGTGCCCTGGGTCACGAAACCTCCACCGGTCAAGGATAGCTCCGGACAGAATCAGGGCCGATCGTTACTTGTTAGATAATTCTCAGCAAACCTCACAGGTCTTCACCGAGCGGCCCCTGCGTGTCGATAAAGATGATTGAGTCCGTGGTGGTTGGCGGTTCGTTGCATCTTGACCATGCGCGAAAGGGACGCAAAACTCAGAGAGCAGCAACGTGATGTGAGAATATCGACTGACGCATTGACCCGATTGGAGATGCGCGAAGCACCGACAAGAACAATGGACACCTACAGCCATGCAACCGCTCGATGGGGTTCGCCATCGGTGTCGATCGCTCAGCATTGGCTGCTTCAAGCGGCACGGCTGAGGCCTGCCGCTCCGATTCATACGACGATTGCGATCGAACTCATTGGCGAGTTGTTCCGACCCTCGCTGCGGCTGGCACTCGATGATCTCGTCGCTCGGCACCCGCTACTGCGAACCGTGTTTCGGTACGTTGACGGTGTTCCGCTGTCAGAGGTTGGGCCCGTCGACAGGGGAATGGCACTCTGGGAGCAGGATATTCGAGGCGACGAGGAATTCCTATCTATTCTTCACGAAGAAGTTCGGGCTCACTTCGATGTGACGAGTGGTCCGGTGATCCGAGCACGGCTACTGAGACGCGGGACGCATCAGCATTTCCTGCTCATCAGCGCGCATCCGATCGTGTGCGACCGCGCATCGCTGGTCGTGATCTTGAGGGAACTTTGGGACCGATATGAAGATAGCAAGCTCGGCAGGAATGCGCAGCCTATGGTCCGTGAGCGCGTCGAGCGGCGCCAGTTCGATGCGCTCGATCCAAGCTCGCTCCAAGCTCAACTGAGTTTCTGGAAGACGCACTTGCTCGGTGCCCAAGATCTGGTGCGGTTGCCCACGGATCGGCCGCGCTCGGCATGCACGATCTACACGCCGAGGACGCATCGTTTCGAGATCTCCGAGAGGCTGACTCGCGACATCTATGATCTCGCGACCCATCGCCGGGTGTCCGTGCTAGCGGTGCTTCTTGGAGGATGGTGCGTGTTGTTGAGTCGATGGTCGGCGCAGGATGACGTGACGATCGGACAAGTGGTTGCGAACCGTCCCCTGGAGGGCGGTGATAGTCTCATCGGTCCGTTTGAGAATGTTCTTCCCATTCGGGTTGCGGTAGCGCCAGCGATCACTACCGCAACGCTCCTCGCGAAGATCGATGCGGCGTTGACAATGGCTTCGTCTCGCCGAGACGTTCCGATTCAAGCAATCGCCGAATCGCTCCGAGCACTGCGAGACGGTCGACCGATCGTTCAAACCGCTATTGCACTCAGCGAGATATCGTCGGAGGAGTTTGTCGGAGTTACGTTTCCCTCCATCGGAATAGGAGTCGGACGGGTTTGGCAGGAGCGATGTGAGTGCACGTTGGAGATATCGTTGGCTCTATGGCCACATCGCGGGCGCCTCATCGCCGTGTGTGAGTATGCGAAGGAGTTGTTCCAGAAGGGCACGATCGAGAGAGTGTGCCATTGGTGGATAGCATTGTTCGAAGCCATGACTAGAACACCGCGGACGAATGTGGCACGTCTTACGATGCTGACCCCAAGCGAGCATAGACTGGTGATCAGCGAATTTAACAATGGGGAGGGGCGGCGGCTCGAGCCGCTGCTCATCGACGCCATGTTTGAGAGTCAGGTTGAGCTGTCGCCAAATGCGCCGGCAGTGACATCGGCGGGTGGCAGCGAAGTCCTCTCGTATCTTGAGCTCAACCAACGAGCCAACCAACTGGCGCGCGTCTTGCGCTGCCGGGGTATGCGCAGGGGCGAAATGATTGGGGTGCCTGCGGATCCGAGCGTCACAGGCATCGTGGCGGTCATCGCCGTGCTGAAGGCAGGCGGCGCCTATAGGGCAGCAACGCCGACAGATCTTCGGGATGGCACTATTCGGTCACGGGGCGCTCATGGTCTACGTATGTGCATCGTGTGCCCTGGAGCGGGAAGGGCGGGCGAGCAAGTCATAGTGATCGATCCGGACGTTCATGAGATCAGCACCGAATCGCAAGAGAACCTGGAGCGCGGTGATCGCACGGTTTTCGATCCGGCGTGCGTAGTAAAAAGGGACGATTCGAAGGGGGGAGGTCGGTGGATGCGACTCGATCATGGAAACATCACATCCATGGTGGCAGCGTTGGATGAGCGGCTGCATTTCGCGAGATTCGATGTGTGGTCGCTGACGCACTCATTATCTTCGCATGTTGCTCTGATTGAACTTTGGGGAGGGTTGCTGCATGGAAGCCCGGTGACCGTTGCCGCGGGCCCGATTAGAGATGCGAGATCTTTCGACGATTTCCTCGCGCATACTGGAATCACTGTTTCGAATCTGACGCCGCGTGAATTCCTCGTGTGGGTTGACGTGGCGGATCATGCTCGACGATATCCGCTGCATACGGTGATATTGAGCGGCGGGCCTTTGCGGGCGGCGAGGCTCAAGACCTGGTTCGATATGGGGCGTCGCTGGCCACGAATCATCTACCTGTGTGGACATCGCGGAATCACCGTCGCGAGCGCCTTGTCGACGATCAAACTTGCCGACGCAGTGCGCGTGTCACGGGGTTTGCTCGGAGGGGAGCCACTGTCATGCTGCCGACTCTACATCTTAGACCGTTACCGGCGGCCTGTGCCTATCGGCGTCGTGGGAGATCTGTACGTTGCGGGATATGGGGTCGCCCGAAGCCGTCGTGCGGCTCGAAAGCTTGCCTGCCGTGAGTCGATGTTGCTCGCGGAGAACGATAACTCGCTCCTGTTCAAAACTGGAGATCGAGGCTATTGGACCCCTGAGGGACAGTTCGAACTCGTGTTCTACTCCCGCGTGAACGCACAATGGGAAACGGAAGCGGTGCGCATCGAGAGTGAATTGTTATCGCACCCGAGCGTCAAATTCGCCTCGGTCGCGCTGCGTCGCAACGAGACCGGAGGTGATTCGTACGTCGCATACGTCGAGGGAGAGCACGAGGTGCCTGTGCCCTCGCAGCTACGTGCGTACCTTGAGTCGAGTATGCCCGGCTACATGGTGCCGACGGTATTCATCTGCAGCGAATCCGGGAAAGAATTCTCTGAGGGATTTCAAAGTCCGGATTAGTTCCACACATCGCTAGAGAAGGCGGAAAGATAGCTGTACCGTGATCGTTTCACCAGCGGCGGGGCCGGCGAGCGGAGTACGCAGCGATAACATCTCGACTGAAGTGTCTTAGAGCGACACGCAACGTGGCACCATGGAATACTCTCTTCCACACTGCTACGCCTGCGCCTAAAGGCCGACCTCAGCGCCATTGATCCTGGAGTTCGGTGTAATCTTCGACATCGCGACGCGTTCGCCATCAATTTTCCTCCATTCGTCTTCCGCGGACGTGTAGTGACCCAGCGATTCCTGCTCAGGTCAGGTTGCTAATTTGAACGCCTCAGCGGGCGTTCTCACTCCCAATGACTGATGAGGTCTGCAGTTCTCGTGGAAGCAGATCCAGTCCCTGATGACCCGGCTCGCGTGCTGTAGTGTCTCGAAACGGTGGCGATGCATACAGTAGTCCTTCAGCGTTCGGATCACGCGCCAGACCATGCCGTTCTGCTCCGGCGAGTGCGGCGTGATGAACTCCTGGCGAAGCCCGTGCGCTCGCACCAGCGCCGTGTAGCTGCGACTGGTAAAGACCAAGCCGTTGTCCGAACGAAACAGGAACGGCGTCGGTACGCGCCCGAACGTGCCGAAGCGCGCGATTAGTCGCTGTGATGTCCTGTTCGCCACGCTACGAGAGGGGACCTTTTACAGCCCGCCCGCCACACAAACCCTTTGACAACCACATAGGGGCATGCCCCAGCTGTCGAGCTGCCTAGCGACCGGCAACTTGCGGCTAAAAGGCGCTCGGAACCTCAAAGAAACCGCCAAGTCGTCCCCAAATTGCACCAAAGATGAAGAGCGGCTCCCTCAGGGTCAGTGCTTTCGATCACCCGGTCTCCCGATAGAAGACAACGCAGGTCGCGCGCGGCCCGGCGGCGATGAGTGAGTGACGAATTGCATTGCCAACAATTAGTAGAAAACAAATTCGATGACACGATGGCTGCGTCCAATCTGCTTATCGCTGAGCTTCTTTTCAGGCTGTGTCCTCGCACACGGTGATCGGCTTTGGAGCCCTCCGCAGCTCGATTGGACTACAGACCAGATTGAACAAGCGATTTCATACTCCGCGCGCACGGTTTTCGTGGACGGCAAAGCGTGCCTAGCCGGGGCAGATTTTTCTTTGAAAGTGCGCGATGCATACGCGTTCGATCTCGACGAGACCGTTTGGTTACACCTGGATCTGCGCGGGGCCTCGGCAAACCATCAAATGATGGTGAGCTACGATGGGATCACCGGAAACATCCATAAGTCCATTCAATTAGCAAAGAATGCCAAGCACGAGTGGCAGGCCCTTAGCATTCCCTTGGAGCACGCTCGATTCGCGAACCTCGGGCCTTTGAGGTCGGACTTGATACTTTACAGCCTCAACGAGCAAGGTGAAAAGCCGGTTGAGTTTACGATCTGCAACTTGTCTCTTGAGCGCACCTACCGGACGCCAACGAAGACGTTCGGCCTGGCCGAAATCGAAATTGTGAATGAGACAGGGCATCGGGTGCCGGCTCGTATGGGCATTTACGATTCTTTCGGACACATGCCGTTGCCGAGCGAGGATGCGGTAACGGTTCAGTATTTGGGTGGGCCCGCTCGCGTCGTTCCTTTAGGCGATGCGTCGATGTGGCCCGTCACAAACCGTTCCGTGTTTTATACGAGCGGGCGCTATCGAACGCGGCTGCCAGCTGGAGATTACCAGCTTATTGTTGCGCGGGGCCCAGAGTACCGTTTGACGCGAGAGCGTTTTACAATTGATGCCGATCAAACCCGCGCGATTCGCATCAAGCTGAAGCGCTGGACCGATATGGCGGCCAAAGCTTGGTATTCGGGTGAAGACCACATTCATCACCCACGTGGTAGTGCTGCGGACGATTTTGCATTGGCGATGTTCGCCCAAGCCGAAGACCTTCGAGTGGCCAACGTGGTTCAGATGGGGAACATCGCTCGTACTTACTTTCACCAGCGAGACTGGCATCCACAGTTCGTCGATGAAGCGGCCAACTATGTGCTCGTTCCGGGGCAGGAGGATCCTCGGACTACGCATCGCGGCCACACGCTTCAGTTGAACATTCGCGAGCCCGTTCGCGATCCCGCCCGCTATCTGCTCTACCACGAGCTATTCGAAAAAGTGCGAGAACAGGGTGGGATAACCGGCTATGCGCATGTCTTCGATCCCTTCAATGCTGACGCGTCTATGAAAGGGATGGCGATCGATGTGCCCTTCGGGATCGTGGATTTTGCAGAAATCATGACAGGCCATGTTTCTGGATATTCGATCTGGTTCGATTTCTTGAACTTGGGCTACAAGCTCGCTCCATCGGCGGGATCGGACTATCCCTGGGTCGATATCCCGGGCGCGGTGCGCAACTATGTGAAGATCGATGGGAAATTTACCCCGCAGGCATGGTTTGATGAATTGAAGAAGGGACATGTCTTTGTCACTTCCGGGCCAATGCTCGAGTTCAGTATCAACGGGCAGGGCATTGGATCCGAAATTCATGTGAGTAAGGGTCAAGCGCTGCACATTACCGGCAAGGCATCGCTCGACTCAACTACCGACGAGCTAGCTTCTTTGGAACTAATCGAACAATCTGATGTCGTCAAGAACGTTTCGCCAAAGAGGGGACAAATGGAGGTGGCGATTCATGACGATCTCTCTGCGGTACATGGTACGTGGTATGTCCTACGCGCGCATGGGAAGAATCCGAATGTAACGGCCGTGAGCGCCCCAATCTATGTTGCGGTTGATGGAGAAAGCTTTTGGAAGCCCTCAGAGGTACCCTCAATTGTGGCGAAGCTGAAAGAAAAGATGCAGGAAGTACTCGTCAAGCCGAGGCAGCCAGATACTACGGAGCCGTGGGATACATCAGAGGTCTTCGATAAGCATTGGGAGGCGCAGCAGTGCTTGCTGAGAGAGCGAATCGAACAAGCAGATGCAATCTACGATGAGCTGGTCAAACGTGCCGGCAGATCTGAAAGTGGCGAAAATCAGCTCCGACGGAATCATGCGACGATATCGCAGTGCCCGAAAGCGTCGATCGAGCGCCCGGAACCCACTGTGCAATAGCTGACATTTGCCACTGATGCAGATTACTTGCAGAAGGTCTCTACGCTTGGAGACACCAATTCGGCGAACTTTCTAGCCCCGGTTGCGGAAAAGTGACCCATGTCGGTGAAGTCCTCCTTCCCAAAGTTGTTGATTCCTGCATCGATATACGTTGCTCCAAGCGCAGTCGCTGTATTCATCAGCAGCAAATTCAATCGCTCTTGAAGAGGCCACATGTCTCTGTATCGTACTCGGTTCGGAAATGGACCAACGTCAGGCACAGAGTTCAATAGATCCCGATTCAGAATCTGGCCGATAAACACTGACTTCACGTCGCGGCCTCTGTTGATGCTTGCAATGGTCCGGATGTGTTCGACAAAGAATCGCTCGAGCTGGCTCACATCGCCGGGGCGAGCTTGGGCCTCAAGGGAAGGAGCCTCAGGAATGGTGTCGAGTCGGCGCCTGGCCGCGGTGTAGGCAAGAAGGATCGTGGGTGAGAATCTGGCGGCGACGATTGCGGGCTTGCGCTCGGCCAACAGTAGTGAGTGATAGTTTGCATAGGTCGGGTCGAGATTCTCCACGTACGTGTTGGTTAGGTCATTCCAGCCGACATAGTAGATGGCACAAGCTGGAGACTTTCCTAGAATGCTTTGATAGAAGGCGGTGCGTATGAGGTGCTCAGTAGTGCTGTGACCAGGGACGCCAAAATTTAGCACGGTAAATCTACTGTTGAGGGCAGACTGTAGTTGCTCGACCCAAGTGTCCCCTTGAGTCACAGTCCAGTCGTAGGTAGTGGATCCGCCATAAACGAAGATCAGCGGCATCCGTAGATCATCTGGCGTAGGTTCAGGTCCTCGCAGCCCCAAGGAGTTGTGAGAGAACACGAAATCTTGGTCAAAGTAGCCACTTTCGAAGAAATTGTTCCATGGTGGGGCGATCAGTTTCTGGTTGCGACCGTCGTAACGGATCGTCTCTGACCAGTTTGCTCTTGGAACACGTTGCAGCTGGGGGTGGTATGCGAATCGTGAATCACGTGCCACAGAGAAAGTATTGCTCGGAAGAAGGGCGATGCCGACGACCGACTCGAGCGCCCGACTTGACGCTGCGAGTCCCAGCTCCAATAGGCACCACAGGAAGACGGCGAGTGATAAGTGAACGTGCTTGCTAAAGATGGCGGCGCAGAGGAGCAGCGCGAAGACGTACGTAAAGAAATAGAAGCGGTTAGTTCCGACGATTAGGTTTCCCATTATAAGGGCAACGATGAACGCAATGAGCACCAGGGACAGCCCGAGCGCGTTCAGTAGGAATGGGATCGCAACTGTGAAATTGAATGGCTTGCGAAGCCCGTAGTATGTTCCGAGGCTTACCCGGCTCATCGTCATATCAAGTCTCCTCATGCTGATCTAGTGCTCCCTTCAATGAAAATCCTTCTTTGCCCGTAAGCTCCACCGTCAAGTAGGCGGGCGGACACCCTGATGCTCCGGCGGGTCGCACGGATACGGGCATGAGCATGGCGGGCGGCATGCGACCAAGTATCTCGTGAGGGCCCTCTTGGTTCTGGCTCGTTATCCACGCATCCGAGCGTTCGGTTGCATCTGCTGGATCGAGCCGACCAAGTGAGCATCCAAAGCTTTGATACACGCGGTTCGGTCGAAGCGTTCGATGAACCCGTTCCTATCCAGGCTTGCTAGGTACGTGTAGCGTGGAAAACATAGGTGCAATCTTTGAGAAGATGCGAGGATGGTTACCATGGGTCACAGTCCTTTGTCGTTCGAGTCACTGCAGACAATACAGTCGGGTTTCAGCGATCCGCGTCGCCCCGCCGGGAGGGGTGGGTGTGCCCACCACGGCTCCTCCCTGAGTCAGGAGCGATCGCATGCCCATGAACAAGGTGTCGTCTAGTGAATCCGCCTGAACCCCCATGGCCGGACTCAATCGAATCAAGTAGTCGGAGGTGTCCCGGCGAAACGCAAACTGCATCGTCGTATTCCCACCAGCGTAGAATCTCTCCATCGTTCTTGCAGCATCGAACTCTTCTGGTGTTCCCCAAGACAACCGCGCCCAGCCCATGTCGGCGCGCCAGATGTCGATCTCTAGGGCGATATGAGTATTGGTGGCGCAGTGGTTTCGAAGGTCGAAATACACGCTCGAGATGCCCGCGGAGCTGGCTGAGTTGCCAGATGCTGGTCGTAGCAAGGGGGTTAACCGGACCGGCTCCATCGTCGGGCGCAATCTATCATCGCGATAGCCCTTGAGCCGAGCGTTCCAGAAGGGCGGATCTACGGCCATGATTGGATTTATCGGGATCACCAAATCTGGCTTCACCTGCTGAAACTTCACGTGCGCGGTCCATTGGATCGAGTAACGATGGGATGCAGCGCCCGATCTTGAAGCGCTGTCAGCGCGCCCATGAATCGAGAGCGCCGATGCGCATATCATGCAGATCAAAGAGATGATGGCAGTGTTGGCGGCCTTGTGGTTGCTGGTGCATACGAGGGCGACATAGAACGCCAAGGAGTAAGGAATGATGAAATATCTAGAGGCGAGGCCGATTGGGCTCATTTCCGGGAGAAGCCCGGCCCCAGCGGCTAGCGCGGTGACGACGAACAGCCAAAGCCCGGCGAGTGTCGCGGCGAGAGGAGATATCCATGTAAGGCGGTCGGAGCTTCTTTGTGTTCCGAACGACCACTTGCCCAGAAAGATCACGGTGATAATCCAGAAAGCCCCCGCCGCTGCACGCGTGAGAGTGTCGTGCCCTCCAAAAGTCAGCAGCGTCGAGAATGCGTCGAGCCAGTCGGCTAGCCTCGGGCTCAGCGGCGTGGTTTCGATGCGTCGTGATTGCAAAATGAAGCAGGCCTGGAGCAGTCCGCACGCTGTAACGATGGTGTAGGTTGATCTCCTCGAGGAGAAGTCACGGAGGTTCGCCCACTGAAAAGCGAGCACGGGAATCAGAAACGCCGAGAATGGTCCAGAGAGAGAGGTTACCGTGAGGAAGAGAATCTCGGCCTTGGAGCCGGAATTGCGAGAGGGAATACAGATGTGGAATGCGAGCGCAACCCCCAGGAAGAAGTGTGAGATGTAGAGAGCAAAGAATGGATCGCCCTTGTAGTTGGGCTGAAGTGCGATCGCGCACGCAAGAAATATTATTTGGATGCGATTGAGACCGGAGTCTCTTTCGCGATTGCTCAGGACGTAGATCACCGCATAGAACGAGAGCAGCCACCCGAAGAAGAAGATAAAGGGCGTCGATTCCGGAGACAGCCCAGTTAACAGCGTGACGAGCCGCAAATACAGATACTGTTGTCCATTGGCAGGTGTCCATAGTGTCGGGACCCCAATTTCATATAATTGATTTATTAGGACATAGCCATCGTCCGCCCATAGGCTTTTGGCTGCATATCCAACATCATCGATTCGTATGAGCAGCGTGATGGAGGTCGCCAGCAGCAACTGAAGAAACGTGCGGCGACGGAGCTTCAGCAGATCGATCTTCATCGTACACGCTCAAATTCGGGGCGATGCACCCGTCCAGGTGAGTGGGAAAGAAAGTCAGTCGGCGGAAGAGCACGCCCGTTGCCAATCCGATGTCGTCATTTCGGTCTTGTTCTCGCCTGGCTGCTGGTCCGCAAGACTGTTCTGAGTGCCACCTGCGACATTGAGAGCACCATTCCTGGTGTCTCACACTTGGCGAGTTCTCAGCTCTAGTTCCGGCGGCAAGCCGCGAGGCACTCGTAGCGATGATGCCGGAGTGTGAGCGAAGAATGCTCGTTCTTTCGATGAAGCATGTGCGCGTGAAAATCGGTTGTCATTGCTGAGATGATGATGGTGGAGGGGGTGTCGTTCGCTGTTCCTGGTCTATCAATTGCTTAGAGCGGTGCGATCGAAATACCGTCGGATCAGTATCACCAGAGCGGAAGGCTGACAAAGCGCCCCGAGGTTGCGATCAACGGAATGACTGACACTTGCTAGGTGATCGAAGTGCCTGCTAGCGGAGAGAAATTTAGTGATGTCTGAAGAGCGGTGCCATCTGGGGAGTCTCAGGCGGGGAGCATCGAGGAGCGTTGAAAGCAGAAACTCTTGTGATTATTTTCTTTTTGGGATTTGAAGGATATGTATACGAACAGGCACTGAGATTGAGCGGGAGACGGAAAATCGTGCTCTTATTCTTTTCAAAGACATCAGCGATCGAGATGCTCGATAGGAACAGAAGAGATCGGGTAGGTGCGGCGTGTGACACGGATCGTACGAAGGATCGATGCTGCAGCGAGCCTCGGAAGGCTTGACGCCAAATTTGCTAAGGCGTAGAGGTTACTCGTGGGGTGGTTGGAGCAGGCGAGAGACGGAGCTGACGCTCAATATGATGACTGCTAATCAATACGCCAGTTCGGCGATGAATGCGGTAGATAGGGACGTTCATCGCACTGCGGATTGGGCGCGACGCGAGGAGGCTGGAGCTGCTCAAGGAGAAGTGGCAGTGCGAGTGAGTGCGGCGCCTATCCTTAGCATCGTTGTTCCTGTTTTCAACGAAGAAGAAGTCATTGAAGAGTTTCACCGCAGACTAGTGGCGATGTTGGATGCGTTGAGCGAGTCTTCAGAGATCGTGTATGTGAACGATGGTAGTAGGGATGAGTCCTTGCGCTACATTCACAAACTCAGGGATCTGGATGGGCGCGTCGCGATCGTGAATCTCAGTCGAAATTTCGGAAAGGAAATCGCTGTGACGGCTGGGTTGGATCATGCCCGAGGAGCGGCAGCGATCGTAATCGATGCAGATCTGCAGGATCCACCGGAGCTGATTCCACTGCTGGTGGATAAATGGATTCAAGGATACGACATGGTCTGCGCGCGCCGGCGCGAGCGTCGTGGGGAAGCGTGGCTAAAGCGATCGACCGCGAGAGCGTTTTATCGGCTCATGGGCAGAATTGCCGAGACGCCAATCCCGGCGGACACAGGGGACTTTCGCTTACTGAGTCGGCGATGCCTTGATGCATTGGCAAGATGTCGTGAACAAAGGAGGTTCATGAAAGGCCTGTTTGCTTGGATTGGTTTCGAGCGCACTGAGATATTCTATGACCGAGATCCGCGCTTTGCAGGGAAGACGAAGTGGAACTATTGGCGGTTGTGGAATTTTGCTATCGAGGGAATCACCTCATTCACCATCTCGCCGTTGAAGCTATCAACATACCTAGGCTTAGGGACTGCGTTGTTGGCTCTGTTCTATGCGGCATTCATCGTGGTTAGGACATTGGTATTTGGGCGCGCGCTTCCTGGATACGCCTCCTTGATGGTCGTCATCTTGTTGCTGGCGGGCGTGCAACTGGTATCGATGGGCGTCATCGGTGAATACGTGGGGAGAATTTTTATGGAGTCCAAGGGAAGACCGCTGTATCTCCTCGATGTCTACATGTGTGCGGTGGGTTTGGATGATTCTAAAAACGTTGTGAGAGCGGGCGAAGATGCCAGAGGGAAATGAGCGCCACATCCATCGAGAATGTGACTAGCCGATGGGGGCAGCCGCCGGCTTGCAAGGTTGCCTCGTGGGCTCGGACTGTGTTTCTGCTCTAAGTGATGAGGCGCTATGGGTAAATCGTGCGATTCGGCCGAGAACCGCGGACATATCTTGCTAGTACCTAGCTGGTTCCAACGATTGATACATCCGCGTCGGCGCAGGCCAGAACGGCGCCGGGAGCGTGATGAAATCCCATATCTGGAATACTCATCAACTGATGGATAGATTGTCTCGTGGACGTGCGCAGGATCTGAGTGGCGCGCGATCACAGGCGCCATAGGCTGAAGACGGACGCGGAATGGGTGTCGATGTTATGGACAATAAAGAACTCGTCAGGCTACAGAGAGCATTATACGAGTCTCGGAATCCCACCAGAAGATGGCTGCATTGTTCTCGCCGCGACTGGATCGAACTTGCTATGAGACGCTTCTTGTCGCAAGGCGAAAGGGCACTCGAAATCGGTCCGGGTTCGGGTGTCTACATTCCCGTGTTGAAGGATCTATGTGCCCAGGTCTGCGTGTCTGATTGCGAGCACGCATACCTTGAAGCGATTGAAACATTGTACTGTGACGATCCGGCAGTCCGGACTGTCGTCGACGATATTACGAATTCGAAACTGAACGATGAAAGTTTCGATCTGGTTTTGTGCACTGAGGTCGTGGAGCACATTGCGGATTCATCTGCCGCGATGAGGAATATTGCTCGGGTCATGAAGCCGAGCGGGATACTCGTGCTGTCGACGCCGCAGCGGTATAGCTCGCTCGAGGTCGTTGCGCGCGTGGCGCTATCCCGCGAACTATTGTGGTTGACGCGACTTTTCTACCGCGAGCCGGTGCTGGAGCTTGGCCACATCAACTTGATGACCGCGAGGGAGCTTCAGGTTCAAATGAGTGCGGCCGGGCTTCGGATTGTCGAACAGTACAAGGGGGGCTTATACCTGCCACTGGTCGCCGAATTGCTGGGGGTGACTGGTCAGCGAATCGCAGCGTGGCTGGAGCAGAGGATACGTGGCACGCCGTGTGATGGCATTCTCTGGACTCAATATTACGTCGTGAGACGTACTCGGTGAGACGGCTCCAGTCGCCCTCCTGAATTCGATATCGAGTTCGCTGAAATGTCGTCATTTTGGCAGGCAGTGCGCTTCGGTCTCGTCGGTTTGCTGGGTACTGCGGCGTACTTCTCATCGACCATGCTATTGATGCGCCACGCTCGTATGCAATTGATGGGCAGCGCCGCCGCATCATTTCTTCTGGTGGTCATCATCAATTATTTGCTCCACTACTCGTGGACGTTTCGATCGCGCCGAGCTCACGCGAGTGCCGTCTTGCGATTCCTCGTTGCTTCGTCGGGGGGGATGGCGATCAACTCCGGGTTCTTGTTTCTCAGCGATAGCTTCACTCAATTGCCAACGGCGTTGCTTTTGTTTACAGGAGTGTGCGTGGTTGTAATTTGGAATTACCTATTGGCAAAATTCTGGGTATTCAAAGATGTCGGCTCCGGCGAATGAAGCGAGATAGCGGTACGGCGACAGCTACTGGGGGTCAGTCCTGTAACGCGACGGAAAGTCGTGGCGAAGTGCTGGCCCGAAGAGAATCCAAACTCTGCTGCAATTTCGGTAACTGATGCGTCAGATTGTTCAAGTCGCGCGCGGGCTAGGCGGATCCGCTGTCGCAGGCAGTACTGAGAAATCGTCGCCCCGAGGTGTTCGACGAACGCTTCATTCAGTTGGTTATAGTTCATTCCCATCGATCGACACATTCTCCGAATCACCTGAGGATCGTGTGGCTCACGAAGCAAAATCTGGATCGCCGTTTGCGTTGACGCGAGAAGATCAGCAGATTGGGTATGCGTTTTGTTCCGCTCGTCTGATGTGCGTACGAGTTCTATCACCAGACGGTGGAGCGCAGCGCGCGCGTTGGCGACGCCAAGTGCTTGCTGACTCGTGGGGCGGGTCCTTGTGGCGGCATGCTCCTCAAAAAGCTCCGTCAAGGCATCGAAAGCCCGTCTCGTTCCACGTAGTCGATGAGGGCGCATTTGCCTCAGCAGGTCGTTGGCTTGCATCGCAGCACCCTGATCCAGATCTGGCCAGGTGTAGCCGTGATCCAACGATCCCAGAATGACCCAGTAAAGAGTGCAGGGGTGCATGGTTGAGTCACATCCCCAATGCATTTCGCCGGGATGGGTGATGTATACATCGCGCTTGCGCAGTACATCGCGTGAGGTAGGCGTGGCCCATTCAACCTCACCCGAGGTGATGAAGCACAGCTCGTAAGCGTCTGGGTGGCAGTGAGGCTGCAGATGTCCCACGTCAGCGACAGCGAAGGTTCCCCGGCCGAGTTCGAGGACTTCCGGCAACAGGTGGTGACCGGCGCGGCTCCCCGAGCCGAAGACGAGGCGTCGAGACATGTTCATTTTTTCATCCAAGACTTTGTGAACGACGCGATCGTGCATTCTGAATTACAACTAGGCAACTCTTCTGACTGATAGGCGGGCACTGTGAAACTAACAGCGGAGCAGATCCGTAGCTTTCACAACTCGGGTTTTCTGGCAGTGGCTGAGCCAGTGCTGGATGGGAGTGAGCTGAACCGTCTCATCGCGCTGTATGATCGAATGTTTGCCGAGCAGGCAGGTCGTGCAGATGGCAACCAGTTTGACCTCGCTGGTCCCGATTCAGAGAATGAGCCAGCACGATTGTCTCAGATTCTACACCCCCATCGTTATTTCCCCGAGTTGCGAGGGGCATACGTGGATCGGCTGCACAGCGTGGCGGGTCAACTTTTGGGGCCGGAAGCGAAGACGGAAATCTTCCATGCAATCCTGAAGCCGGCCGGGATCGGAGTACGTACGCCCTGGCATCAGGACGAGGCCTACTGGAAACCTGATCGACAGTATCGTTCCATCTCAATATGGATCCCCCTTCAAATTGCTACCGAAGAGAATGGATGTCTGTGGTTCAACGATGGAAGCCACGAGTGGGAAGTCTTGGAGCATCGCAGCATCGGCGGTGATGCGCGCGTTCATGGCCTCGAACTCGTCGATGATAGCGTCATCCGTCATGCGGTGGCGTGCCCACTCCCTGCAGGAGGCTTCACCATCCATCGCAATCGCACGGCGCACTATGCCGGGCCAAATCTTACGGAGGCACCGAGAAGGGCGCTGGTCGTGAGTTCGGTACTTCCAGACCGCCCCTACCCCGCTCTCCGGCGATTTCCATGGAACGAGGTAAAGAATACCCAGCGGAAGATGCGTGCTGGGGGAGATGCGGGCTCTGATCATACCTGAGAGCACAGACTATACGAACCATGGGTCACTTGAGCCTGCTCGATTGGAGCATCATCGCTGCGTATTTCGTAGCCGTTTTCTGTATCGCCTTCTGGCCATCATCGAAGAGGAGCAACAGGGAGTCTGAGCAGTACTTCCTAGCCGGCCGCAATGTTGGCTGGTTTGTCATCGGCGCATCGATCTTCGCGGCCAATATTGGATCGGATCATGTGGTTGGGTTGGCTGGTAGCGGTGCGGCGGGTGAGATGCCAGCCGCGCAGTTCGAAATCCTGGGCTCTTTTTCGCTGCTGATTCTGGGATGGCTGTTCGTTCCCTTCTATTTAAAGTCCGGTGTGTTTACGATGCCGGAGTTCCTTGAACGACGGTTTTCATCTGGCGCGAGACTGTATCTCGCCGTCATTTCTGTGATTAGTTATGTGCTGACAAAGATTTCGGTCACGATCGCCGCAGGTGGTATCGTTTTCGAGACTTTGATGGGCGTGAATTTCTGGACCGGCGCCATCATCGTCACCCTCGCGACGGGCCTGTATACGATCGCCGGTGGTCTGCGCGCGGTGCTGTATACCGATGTGGTGCAAGTTGTGCTGATCGTCGGGGGCTCGGTGCTGGTTACCGTGATCGGACTCCGGGAGTTGGGTGGGTGGAATGAACTGAAGGCGTCAGTCGAGCCGAGTGCATTGAGCCTCTGGCGGAGTGCGTCTGATCCTACCTATCCGTGGACGGGGCTCATATTCGGCACCACCATCCTGGGCATTTGGTACTGGTGTACTGACCAATTCATCGTACAGCGTGCCTTGTCGGCGCGAAATATCGATGAAGCCCGAAAGGGCACGATTTTTGCGGCGCTGCTCAAGCAGTTGCCTCTGTTCATCTTTATTGTACCTGGTCTGATCGCATCCGTTCTCACCGAGCGCGGGCTGCTGCACTACGACCGCACTGATCAGTCCCTGCCCGCGTTGGTGGGCACGCTGTTGCCTGCCGGTATCAAGGGTCTGGTCGTCGCTGGACTCTTGGCGTCGCTCATGAGCGGATTGTCGGCCGTGTTCAACTCATGTGCCACCGTCGTGACGATGGATCTCTATCGAAAGATTGTACCGAACGCGTCCGAACACCGACTCTTGAGAGTGGGGCAGCTTGCAACGCTCGCCGCTGTAATCCTAGGGCTGCTCTGGATACCGTTCATTGGTGCGATATCAAACGGACTCTTCAGATACATCCAGAGCGTGCAGTCTTACATCGCGCCTCCGATCGCCGCCGCATTTCTCGTCGGCGTTCTATGGCCGCGAGCCAACGACAAAGGCGCCATGGCGGCGCTCCTGGTGGGATTTGTCGTGGGCGCATCGAGACTATTTCTGGAGATGAACAAGGCTGGGTTGCATGGAATCTGGCGCGAGTTCGCAAGCATCAATTTTCTGCATTTTGCACTGCTTCTCTTTGCACTGGCCGTCGTCATCATGGTGGTAGTTAGCCTCCTTACTGAGGCTCCGCCGAGAGAAAAAACAGAGGGCCTGGTGCTCCACTATGACGGTCTATCGCTAAGAGGCTGGCGCGGTACTCAAATGAATCACGTACTGAGTCTCATGGTGATCGCGATCGTCGGCATCATCTGGCTGTGCTTCAGCTAACCAAGGCCGCGGCGCTTCCGAGCGAGTCACCACAACGGTAGGTGACGTCATGGACGACCGGAGGAGTCCGGCCAATCCGGGCTGTTGTTCAATCCAGCCGGAGAATATTCGTCCATGCTTCAGATCGATCGGCCCAGGTCTTGTCCGGGGCTATTCTTTGGCGTTTTCGCTGCACTCGTCGCTCTCGGTATTCACGCGGAAGATGTGACACGCACGCCGACTTCCCGGTTACCAGCGACGCCGGAATGGGCGAAAGACCTCGTCATCTACGAGATCGCAACTAAATCGTTCACCTCGCCCAGTGGTCCCGAAAGCGGAAACTTCGAGAGTCTGAAAGCACGCCTTGCTTACCTGCAGGATCTGGGAATTACGGCTATCTGGTTGTCGGGCCACTCGCTTTCCGATCCCCATCACTTCTACAACGTTTGGACGCAATATGCGACGATCGAACCTGACAAGCTCGACCCATCTCTGGGCATGCCCGAACAGTTCAAGGCAATGATCGACGAGGCGCATCGGCGCGGCATCAAGATTTTTCTCGACGCAATCACGCACGGTGTCATGCCCGAAAGCCCATTGATCAAGCGGCATCCTCATTGGTTTCGGGGCAGCAGCTTCGGAATGATCGACTACGACTGGTATGGAGGCCACACGGACCTCGACGACTGGTGGGTGCAGGTCTGGACGGATTATGTTGTCCGATATGGTGTCGATGGGTTTCGGCTCGACGTCGACATTTATCGTCCCGATCTATGGTCGAGAATCCGGAAGAATGCCGCGGCCGCTGGGCGGCCCATTGTCCTATTTCCGGAGGTTGGTCGCGTGATTTCTGGGGTGACGGATTTCAAGCAAGGGGACGCTCGCGCCACCGACCTCGCGGACGATGTATCCACGTTCTACAGCCAGAAATTCGGTAAGGCGGGCAGTTACAGGGTTGAGATTCAATTTGCGGACGGCGGCAAATCCACCGGAACGACCGAAGAGAGCGATGACCTACAGGTGCGGCTCAACGGACTCGCCGACGAGGTATCGCCACGAATGGATTTCTTTGTTCCAACCGATGAAGTCGCTGATGTCCAGTTGCGAGTCACGAGCGTTTCGGGCGCGCCGAGAAAAGACCAAGCCTCGACGCGGCCGATTCGTGACATTATCGTGACACGCAAGGGCGATGGGGCACAGTGGACCTTGAGCGGGGTCAATATTCTGGGGAATTTTGCGGGAAACCCTATCCCCATTAGAACGGGCGCCATGATCGTTGACGGATGGCTGCCTGATTTCAAGCTCAATCTGCGAACGCTCGGTGATGGTCTGTCATCAGTACTGCTCAGCACCCACGATAACGGCTGGGACGGCTTTTCCTTAGATCAGAACCCCTACGTTGCCCAGGGAAGCCGAGCGCTGTTCGGTTATGCGTTTCTGTTCACGCCCATGATTCCCATCTTCATGGCAGGCGAAGAGTTCGATGCTAAATTTCATGCCCTACCTACGCTTTCCCCGAACCTCTATGGCGGAAAAAGCCCTGGCAAAGGTCGGTGGCTCTACGGGTCCATGCTGGACTGGAGTGAACTCACGCAGTCTCATCATCGAGACATGCTCGATGACGTATCCAAAATGCTAGCGATTCGCAAGCAAGAGCGTGCCGTGCTCGCCCCGTGGATGCGCAGTGATCTTGAGCCGCAGCTCATGGCGGTTCCCCATATTTCAAGCATCGATGTGCCCGTGCCCTACATGCGATGGAAGGAAGACACGGCCATCATCGTGATGGCGAATCGCGATACGAAGTCTGAGGCGCTGCTGCAGCTGAAAGTTCCGGTGGATCGTCTCGGTGACACGCCGGGAGCCAAATACAGAGTGACCGATCTTTGGAGGGGCACGGAACCAAGAATGTACTCAAGACAAGAACTCGCGAACTTTCCCTATACCGTAAAGCCTGACAAAACTCCGGGGGGCGGCCTTGGAATACTGAAAATTGAGGTTACGCCACCCGAAGACGGTACGTGAGCCGCGTCATCGGAGGAATTCATTCGCGACATCCGTGCGTGAAGAATACGGCGGTGGACTAGCGCCGCAACCAGATTGCGTATGTACGCGATGAGGGCACGATCACCCTGGTCGCGTCAATGGCTGGCAGTAGCTGGACCGCGGTAGGCTCCGAGCTGGCTGTAACAGGAGCCGACGCAGCGCTGCGAGCGGCCTGTGAAGGGCGTTGTATCTGTTTTTCGTTGGGGTCGGCCGGCTCGTTCAACCGGTCAGATCGATGCCAACGATCGATGCCACGGGCATTTCTTGTCGATGCGATTCTTCCGGGGAGCCGCAACCGCGCACATGCGTAGGCTTTTGAGTTGCGGAGCGTTATCACTCCGACGATCCCGCACTGCGGTGCTCCATTGGCCGAGCCGGATTGCGTGTCTCATCGATGGTACTACGCCGCGCGCGGCAGCTAACGAGATGTCGGGTCGATGTCGGCATGCAGCGCTCGCGGGCTGCTAGTCATCGAACGCGCGGAGACCCCTTGATATGACGCCATTCCATGCCACGCCCCCTGCGAGGTTGGTCCGTTGCGGACTACTGGCACTGCAGTTACTGCTTGCGACGTCCGCCTTGGCCAATGGAGGCGCGCTCACTCAGCGAGTCTTCGTCATCCCGCACTCACACTGGGAAGGGCAGGTCTTCAAAACGCGCGAGGAATACCTACAGATTGGGCTACCAAATATTCTCAAAGCGCTTGAGCTGCTCGAGAATTACCCTGAATATCGGTTCGTGCTCGATCAAATGTGCTATGTGAAGCCGTTTCTCGATCGGTATCCCGAGAAGGAAGGCGAGTTTCGCGAGCTGCTAAGGCAGGGAAGAGTGCAGATCGTCGGCGGCACTTACACGATGCACGACAGCAACGTGCCCACTGGAGAGGCCATCGTGCGCCAGTATCTGATGAGTAAAAGCTACTTTCGGAAGCGGTTGAACTATGACGTGACTACGGGCTGGGCGATCGACACGTTCGGTCACAATGCCCAAATGCCGCAAATCCTGAAGCTCGCTGGTATGAAGTCCTATTGGTTTCAGCGTGGCGCACCGGACCGCAGCACTCCGAGCGAGTTCCTATGGCAAGGCATCGATGGGACGCGGATACCGGCATTCTGGTTGCCATTGGGCTACGGCATTTTCTACCCTGGCAAAACCCCCACCACGGAGATCGAGTTCGACAACCGACTGGTCGATGTGTTTGATCAGCTCACGCCATTCAGTCGAGGTCATGAGCGGGCGCTGATTGCCGGCGCTGACGTTTTTCCTCCGGAAGAAGTGATTCCGGTCATGCTCGCTCGATTCAATCGATCACCAAACCAGCCATTCAGCACTCAGTTTGCAACGCCAGCAGATTTCGAGACGATCGTTGCACAGCGTGCCACGCAACCCGTCGTGACCGGGGAGCTCAATCCGATCTTCCGCGGTGGATACAGCACCCGAATCGAAATGAAGCAGACCATGCGGGAGACCGAAGGACTGCTCCTGACGGCGGAGAAGCTCAGTGTGGTAGCCTCGGTCCTTGGTGGCAAAGCCCGTCCCGTCGGCCTTGAACAAGCCTGGGAGCAGGTCCTGTTCAACCAGGCACACGACCCGGCCATCGGTGTCATGGCAGATCACGTTTACGATGAAGTCGCGCGAACCTATGGGCAGGCACGGCGCACGGCGCAGAGCGAGACCGGGCGAGCCGTGGACACCATTCTCGCGCGCATCGACACGTCAGGCAAAGGTGTGCCCGTCGCCGTGTTCAACACACTGAGCTGGTCGCGCACCGACCTTGCCGAAGTGGACGTTGCCTTCCGGGAGTCGCACGTGCGGCAGATCGGGCTGCTCGATGAGAAAGGCAGATCGGTGCCCGTTCAGATTCTGAGTACCGAACGCGATAGGGACGGAGGAATCCGTCGTGCCCGCATCTGTTTCATTGCGCGGGAAGTTCCCGCGCTGGGGCTTGCGATCTACCATGCCATATCCCATGGGCCGGGTCCACATGATGTACCGACCAATTCCCGCACGAGCATGCATGAAGACTCCAGCAGCATCGAGAACAGCCTGTACAGGGCAACGTTCAACCTCTGGACGGGCGCGATGACGAGTCTCGTCGTCAAGGATAGGAACTGGGAGGTACTCGCCTCATCCGGGAATCTCGTCGCGCGCGAAGACGATGCTGGAGACTGGTTCGAAATCGATTTGGAACTCAACCCCGGACGGCTCACGGCGATGCAAATGCCCATCCCGGCTCCCCGACCGGCTCGCACACTGTGGAGTTCTGACTTCGGCGGCGGCGGCGGCGGTACCCTCACGAGCTATGGCGGTAAGACGACGGTTGGGCCGGTGTTTTCCCAGTTCGATGTCGCTCATCCTTTTGGCACCAACGGCTACGCGACGCGGGTCCGTTTGTACCACGACCTCGCCCGCATCGATATTCGCACCACTATCACAAACCAGGAGGACCACGTTCGATACCGAGCGGTGTTTCCCACGGTGATGACGAAAGGCGTCGCGACGCACGAAATTCCATTCGGGGCGATCGAGCGCAAGACCATGCAAGAATGGCCCGCGCAGAACTGGATCGATTACAGCGACGGACATCAGGGACTCACGCTGTTGAACCGTGGCTTGCCCGGCGGCAATGTCGCCGACGGCATGCTCATGCTTTCGCTGGGACGCTCGACGGGAAACAAGGCCGGCAGAAACGAGATGGGCCGAGTGTTCACTCTCGACTATGCGCTGGTTCCCCACGTAGGCGATTGGCGAGCCACGCTGCCCTGGCGTGCAGGTCTTGAGTTCAATCATCCGCTGCTCGCGGAGTCAGCAATATCTCACCCTGGCGATGTTGCTGCGAGTTGGGGGCTGCTTTCTGTTTCTCAAGACAATGTCGTCGTGTCTGCATTGAAGTTAGCAGCCGATGGTGCGACGGTGCTGCGAGTGTACGAAGCGGCTGGTAGGCCGACCCGAGGAGCAAGTATCAATTTCAGCAGTGATGTTGGAAGGGTCCATGAAAGCAGTCTCATCGAAGAGGATGGCGCAGCGATCGCATCGGCGTCGAATCGAATTGTCTTCGATCTCAAGCCGTATGAGATCCGGACATTCAAATTGAAGTTCGAAACTCGATCTTGAGTGGGAGTGGACCTTTGATCACCCATCGATCTAGCGATGTTTCCACCGGCTCTTGCTCTCGGGTACCACCTGATCGAAGTGAGTGCAGGGCAGGATGATAAAACCGGGCGACGTTCTGTCGCGTGATCGCGCTACCTAGCGCTGCGGAATGTAGTGATCGTCCCCCGATTTCGTGGAGACCACCAAAAGGTGGACAATGCGAAGTTGGAGGTTGGAAGTGTCAGAGCAGAGAACGAGAAAGCAATACAGCGACGAGTACAAATCGGAGGCTGTGCGTTTGGTGCGGGAGTCCGGCAAGCCTCTGTCGCAGATCGCGCGTGAGCTTGGAATCAACGACAACATGCTGCATCGATGGTCACGAGAAGAACGTGACGCGCAGGCGGCAGGCAAAACGCGAGGTGAGGTCAAGGGCGATCAGGAGGAGCTGGCTCGATTGCGTCGAGAGCTGGCGCGGGTGACCGCGGAACGCGATTTTTTAAAGCGAGCGGCGGCGTTCTTCGCGAAGGACGTGAAATGAGGTTCCGAGCCATCCGGGACAACATTGGCCGCTTTGCTGTGGGTTTGATGTGCTCGGCGCTGGGTGTATCGGTCTCCGGCTATTGCGCTTGGCGAGATCGACCACCGAGCGCACGGACGCGGGCCAATGATCAGCTGCTAGGGGAGATTCGCGAAGCTCACCAGCGTTCACGGGGTACCTATGGCAGCCCGCGGATCACCCACGAGTTGAGGGCCCAAGGCCATCGCGTCGGCGAGAACCGTGTCGCTGGACTGATGAGAACAGCCCAGATACGCGCCAAGAGCGCTCGCAAGTGGCGCGCGACGACGCTGTCCGCTCATCGATGGCCGGTGGCCGAGAACACGCTGGACCGCGCGTTCAGCGTCGCTCAGCCCAATCGCGTATGGGCTGGGGACATCAGCTACGGTACGCCTAGACGCTGCCAGTCCCCGCCGCATTGAGGGGGAAACAGCGCTTGAGCATGTGTGGAATGCATCGAGTTATGAAGATGCCCTTCTTCTGCTACGAGAAGAAGTGAGCCGAAGCGGCGGTGACTTGTCGGACACTGACAAGGTGACGAAGTCCGCAGATAACGGGGCTTGAGGCGAAGTCGTTACGCCAAGATGAGTCTCTAGGCTGAGCATGGGACGGTTGAGGAACACGAACCTATTTGAAACGCATCTGAGGGTTGAAATGTCACCCCTGCCTACACGACTTAACAGGCAGGACGTGGGTGTGCCAACTGGTAACACGTATGCGCCAACTGGCAAATCGCTGGACCAACATGTAGGTGGTCCGGTGATGCGGTTTGGGAAGAGCGTCGCTAGACCAAACCACCTGCGACGACTTGCGGCAAGCAAGGATAAAGACTGCGATAGGCAACCTCGCCCGTGTGTTCGAGTCCAGACATGTGAACTAGGGAAGGCTTGGAACAGATGTTAAGGGGGTGTGCCCTCCGAGGCTGTCCAAGTTGGCGGAGCTCTCGTAGTAGTCAGCGACAGGGAAAGCCTGTCACATGGCGAAGGGGAGCAGTCTGAAGCTTGTGCGGCAAATTAGCCGACTGCAATGAGGTGAAGACCTTTGATAATCGGCGAAATGCAGGACAAGCTGGCGAGATGGTCAACGGATAACAAAGAACGCAAGTTCGATCGACTCCTGCGACTGATTACCGATAGAACTTGGCTCGCGGAAGCTGCGCGCGTGACCTTGGCCTCACGGGGTGCGCGAACGGCGGGGATAGACGGAATCGACAAGCAACGTATGGAGATCGATCTCCCTACAGAGCTATCGAGGATACGTAACGAGCTGTTGGCGGGCACTTATGAGCCGTTGCCGGCGCGACGTGTGTATATTCCTAAAGCAAGTGACAAGAAGAAACTGCGGCCTCTGGGCATCCCGAGTCTGCGGGATCGAATCGTGGAGCGGGCCATGCTGATGGCGATGCAGCCGATCTGGGAGAGCGATTTTCATCGGCTCTCCTACGGCTTCAGACCCGAACGCAGCGTCCACCATGCGATACGAACGATCAAGTTGCAGCTGCAGGACGGCGATGAATCAAGCGTGTCTGGTCGCTGGATTATTGAAGGTGACCTCGCCAGCTACTTCGATACCGTCCATCATCGGCTGCTGATGAGAGCCGTTCGTAAGCGCATTGCAGATCAGCGTTTTCTGGCATTGTTGTGGAGACTCATCAAGGCCGGTCGCGTCGATCACGGTCTCTTTCGCGCTGCCAGCGAAGGCGTTCCACAGGGGGGAGTCCTATCCCCACTGCTATCCAACATCATGCTCAACGAGTTTGATCAGTGGATGGAAACGAACTACCTGAGCAAGCAAAGTGCGGAAAGACCGGTGGGCGTGGAACTTTGGCATTCTCAAGCGGCGACCTATTACTGTGAGAGAAGGCCGGCAGTGGAAGCCAGCGGTGGCATACTGCCGATATGCAGATGATTTTACGGTGGTGGTGAAAGGTACCAAGGCGCATGCAGAGGAAGTGCGTGAAGCCTGCCGGGCCTTTCTGGAAGGCAAACTGAAGCTCACGCTCAATATGGCGAAAACCCATATCACTCACGTGAACGACGGCTTTGTCTTTCTCGGCCACCGGATTATCCGCAAACGAGGACCTCGTGGGAGCATGCGGCCCGTCACAACGATACCGTGGGCGAAATACCGGGGACTTGCACAGAAACTTGTCAAAGAACTGTCGGGCAACTACAGCATCAACAAAATTGACCAGGTGGAATCTCTGAATCGTATCCTCGCAGGATGGGCAGAGTTTTACCGGTTCACCGACTACACGGCAACTGTGTTCCAGCGATTGGATCGGATCGTGTTCTGGAAGCTCGGGCACTGGCTCGGTCGAAAATATCGAGCCACCCTCAAAACCCTCTGTCGTCAGTGGGTGCGTGCTCCGGAACCCGGGCGGGCCAAAACCTGGGGCCTACCAGGGCCGGATAGTCGCGGAGCCTTCCGAGAAATCACACTGCGGCGACTGGTGACGAGCCGGAAGGGTCAGTTCAAGTGGCGGCTGCCGCAAGGCAATCCGTACATCTTGCGCGAAGAGAAGCACAATACATTCGAATCGCATTACGCTGATCTCGTCTTTGCTATGAGCAACACTTGAGATGGAGAGCCGGATGCGCTGAAAGGTGCAAGTCCGGTTCGGGGCGGAGAGACCGGGAAATAGTTCGACTACGCCCGGTCTCTCACTCCACTGTGGACGGCGCAAGGCTGGTTGTATCTGGCCGTGGTGCTCGATCTGTACTCGCGAGCCGTGATCGGCTGGGCGATGGGCGAACGTCTGACTGCGGATCTGGCGACGCAGGCGCTGACGATGGCACTGTGGCGGCGCAAGCCGCATCCCGGACTGCTGCATCACTCTGACCGTGGAGTTCAATACGCGGCCGGAGATTATCAGCGGCTGCTGGCCACGCACGGCATCGACTGCTCGATGAGCCGCAAGGGCAACTGCTGGGACAACGCAGTGGTCGAAAGCTTCTTTCACACGCTGAAAGTCGAACTCGTGCATCATCGTCGCTATCTCACGCGAGATGAAGCACGCCAGGACATCTTCGAATGGATCGAGGTGTTCTACAATCGGCAACGTCGTCACTCTACGCTCGGCTACCGTTCACCGGCCGAGTTCGAGACGATGGACAAAGTCGCTTAGCGATGTCTCCGCGATCTCGGGGGAAGATCATAGCCCTATTACAAGTGCACCGTCGGCGGCGATGGACGCCCATCTTCGTGATGCCGATGGGGCGCTCCAAACGCAGTCTCTAAGAAGATGGGGGGGCAACGCCGACCATCAGTCCATCTCTAAAATGGGACCCGTCGTAAATCCTCGGCGTATGGAAAGCCGTATTACCAGCTCGAGTCAACCTGCGCGAGTGGTCTGATGCGTCAGTCGGCAGTCTCTTTGTTGAATGGTTGCTGGACAACACACCCCTACTTCCCATTGAAGTGCAGCAATCGAAGCTGCGTCGGCAGGTATTCACCTCAAGTGTGAACGTCTCGACTCATTGCAGCTGGTTGAAAATGGTTCTGTGGAAGGATGATCATGTTAAAAGTTGTCGTCATACTCACCGGCTTTTCGTTAGGGACTTTTGGGGCGCATGCCAGAGGAGCACTGAGCCAAAGTGTACCCACGCACCCCGGCTTGAGCGCGCCGAGCGACCATCTCACTCAATACCATAGCTCTCTAAAGTCCATCGACCCAAGCAACGTCAAACAGCTGGGATTAGCTTGGTACGTAGACCTTCCCGGGCAGCGAACGCTTCAGGCGACGCCCCGGGAGGTGGACGGCACTTTGTACTTTTCAGGCACCAATGGGTGGGTCTTTGCCGTCGATGCGCGCAGCGGCCAAGTACGATGGCAATACGATCCGGAGCTTTCCACTCATCCGTCCCATTCTCGGGCGGCGATCTTCGGAGCAAATCGAGGCGTCGAAGTCTGGAAAGGAATGGTGTACGTCGGGACGGTTGATGGTCGGCTGGTTGCGCTCGAAGCCAAGTCAGGGAAGGTTCGTTGGTCTGCCCAGACCTTCGACGAACCCGCCATGGAGAAAATCATCTCAGGCGCGCCGCGCGCGTGTGATGGAAAGATTGTGATCGGCCAAGGAGGGTACGACCTCACGCGAAGCTATGTCACCGCGTACGACGCGAAGGACGGGCGTAAGTTGTGGCGTTTTCACACGGTCCCAGGTGACCCGGCAAGCGGCTTTGAGGATCCTGCCATGGAGATGGCTTCGAAGACTTGGAGTGGAGAGTGGTGGAAGCAGGGCGGACATGGAACAGTTTGGGAGAGCATCGTGTGCGATCCCAAGTTCAACCGGGTGTACTTCGGCACAGCCAGTGCGATGCGACCTGATCTTCCCCGTAGTAACGACAAGCTCTTTACGGCTTCGATTGTGGCCCTCGATGCGGATACAGGAAAGTACGCGTGGCACTATCAGATGAATCCTGGCGATACGCTTGAATACGATGCCGCCAGCCCCATAGTGCTAGCCGACCTGACCATTGCTGATCAACCTCGTGCCGTGTTGATGCAAGCGCCGAAGAACGGCTTCTTCTACGTGATAGACCGGGTCGAGGGCAAGCTGATCTCAGCCGAAAAAATCGGCAAGGTGACGTGGGCTGATCGCATCGATCTACAGACCGGCCGTCCAGTGGTCAGCGCTAGATTTGCTGGCGAGAAAAAGCCCGCCGAAGAATGGCCTAGTGCCTTCGGTATGCATAATTGGCAACCGATGTCATTTAGTCCTGATACGGGGCTCATGTACGTTCCGACCATCAAGCTCGGCTATCCGACCGATCCGGCTGCCGACCAAGACAACGGCTCCGGAGGACTGCTTGCTTGGGACCCGAGGACTCAGAAGAAGCGCTGGGAAGTGCGTTTACAAGATAGCTTCTGGAACGGCGGAGTATTGAGTACCAGCGGCGGCGTGGTGTTCCAAGGAACCGGGCGAGGGTATTTCAATGCGTACAACGCAGCGAGCGGGGAGAAGCTCTGGTCATTCTATGCCGGCCTTGGCATCAATGCAGCGCCCATGAGCTACGCGCTGGACGGTGTGCAGTACGTCGCGGTACTCGTGGGCTTTGGCGGAACCGCCAATTCGAACAAAGCGGGTGACTACGGGTGGCGCTTCAACGAGCAGCAGCGGCGATTACTCGTCTTCGCTCTTGGTAAGAGCGCGACGTTGCCACCGGGCATGCCTCCACGATTTAGTGTCAAAGCGATCGATGTTCCAACTTTGCAGATCGATACGGCGCTCGCAGCTCGAGGAGCGGTTGCCTTCGATAATCATCGGTGCTCCGGTTGCCATGGCTTTGGGCTCAACAGCTACGCGTCCATTGCTCCTGATCTGCGAGAGTCTCAATTGGCGACGAATTTCGATGCGTTCAAGTCCGTTGTGCGTGAGGGAGCACTAGCCTCGGCAGGTATGCCTGCATTTGATCATGTGTCTGACACGGATCTTCGGGCGATATTCATGTACGTGCGAGCCGGCGCGCGTGAGGCGGCCTTGGCTGATCGTTGAGCCGCGGCCGAACGCCAGTGCTCAGTGCGAGTTACGATTGCAACGCGGCCGCAGCTGACACCAACAGTCCGTACCACTCCTCTCGATCAAGATGGACGGAATCAGCGGCGCAGTTCTCTGTAATGTGAGCCGCGTCGGTGCTGCCTATGATGGGCAGGATTGCCGCCGGATGACGCAGCAACCATGCCAACGAGATGACCCAGGGCGTGGTGCTTCGAGCTGCGGCGATCCTTGCGAGTACACGAGCAGCCTCCTTCGCTTTGGGGTTCGCGTCCGCGGGTAAGTTGGCGAACGTGCCTTGCAGCGGAGAGTGTGCCTGCAGGCAGATATCATGCAGGCGGCAGTAATCGATGATTCCGGTGACACGTGTGCTATCTGCAAGATTTCCGTTGAGCCCATCGGCAATGACATCGCAGAGCGCGAGCCCCAACGGAATCTGATTGACCACCACGGGTTGTCGCAGCACTTTCCTCAATAGCTCAATCTGGCTGACGGTATGGTTGCTCACGCCAAAGTAGCGCACCTTTCCACTGGCTGTTAGATCTTCAAATGCGGCGGCGATCTCCTGTGGTTCGCCGAGTGCATCCGGGTAGTGTAGGAGCAAAATATCTAGATGGTCCGTGCCGAGCCGGCGAAGACTGCCCTCGACGCTGTTGACAATGTGCTCGCGACTGCAATCAAGGTAGTAGCCGCCAGGGAGCCACGGCTGAGTCTGCCCGCGCACCCCAGCTTTTGACTGAATGACGATTCTCTGCCTCAATCTCGGTGAGCGATGCAGGACCTTGCCGAATGCTTCTTCAGCTTTGAAGTAGCCGTAGTGATCAGCTAGATCGAAGAGGGTGATCCCGTTGTCAATGGACGTTTGAACGAGTCGCTCCGCTGATGAGATCGCGGATGCGTCGAGTGGAGCCGAGTTGAGCGGCACGAGCTTGGCACACCCGTAAGCGATGCGAGAGACGGCCAGGTCTGTTCGGGCGATCTTCTGCGTCGTCATTGGCCTCAGGGGGGCGCCACCACTCAGCTGATAACTCTGCTGAGAACGGTCCGTGGCAGCGAGCATGCCGGCGAGCGCTGTCTGGGTGATAAACGTGCGTCTTGTCCACATAGGGGTGATCGATCCGGCAGCTGAAATGGAATTGACTTGGTTTGTCACTCAAGGAGTAACGCTGAAGCATCTATGCGGAATTGCGATGGAGATAGGGATCTCTGAGGAGCTGGTCACAGGGCAGCAAGAGTATCCGTGGGATTTCGCCGAACGGAAGAGCGATGAATAAAATGCTGGGCGTCGAACAATCTTAATTTCCAGTATCGAAGTGAAGGGGAGTGGGTTTTGTACGGGTAGAGCACACTTGCCGATGTCGAGTCCCGATCAAGTCTGACCTTCGATATCAGACGTTCCCGGCGATTGAAGCACCGATGCGTTTCGCCGATCGCCCGTAAGATGAAGAGTCAGGTTTGTGGAAAGGCAAAAGGCGGAATGCGGGGAGTAGAGCAGACGGACGTGATCACCTGCGGACGCAATCCAATTCCGTGCACTCTCTGATGGCAGCGATTCATATGCGTACTCCGCCGATCGGCGAGTTGGCCACGGCTGACACAAATGAGTTGCGATCTGAATCCATTGAAAGCGGATGCAAGGCGAGTTGTCGGTGTTGAGACCTTAGCGCGACAGCAATATGGTGTGTGCTAAACAGGGGCAGTCAACTCCGTTCAAGTGCCGTGTAAATGCGCAGGGAAGCCGGTGAAAGACAGCGACGGGTATGATGTTGTTATCGTTGGCTCTGGTGCCGGTGGCGGGATGTCCGCCTATGTACTCACGAAACGCCGGGTGAAGACGCTGATTATCGAGGCGGGCAGGCATTATGATCCTGTCGCCGAAGCAGCAATGTTCCAGGTACAAGCGGACGCTCCGCTGAACGGTGCGGCGACCCCAGACAGACCATTTGGTTTTTACGCCGCCAACATCGGAGGTTGGGAGATCGAGGGAGAGCCATATACGCGTGCAGAAGGCACTGAGTTTCAGTGGCTGCGAGCACGGATGCTCGGAGGGCGCACCAATCACTGGGGGCAGACCACCTTACGCTACGGCCCGTACGACTTTCGAACATTTACTCGCTTTGGGCTGGGGGCTGATTGGCCGATCGGCTATGAGGATCTTGCCCCCTACTACGAGCGGGTGGAGCGGTTGGTTGGCGTCTTTGGAGCCGCCGAAGGTATCGAAAACAGTCCAGATTCGCCGCCTGGCGTGCTTCTGCCGCCGCCGCCACTTCACGTTTACGAGCTATGGGTGCAGATGGTCCTCAAGCGCCGGTTAGGCATTCAGATGGTTCCCAATCATGTCGCGGTTCTCACGCGCCCCCTCAATGGTCGGCAAGCCTGTCTTTACGCTACGCCGTGCGTACGAGGGTGCTCAATCCGCGCCAGCTTCCAAAGCCCGACCGTATTGCTTGCTCCTGCGTTGGCGTCCGGGTGCCTCGAGATCCGCACGAACGCGATGGCGTACGAGCTGCCCATCGATCATCGAGGTCGAGTCTCCGGCGTCCGGTATATAGACAAGTCCACGGGTGCTCGACGCTTCGTCCGAGCTCGTGCGGTGGTGTTAGCTGCGAGCGCATGTGAGAGTGCGCGGATACTACTCAACTCGCGGAGTGCCTCCTTTCCAGCTGGCCTGGCAAACAGTTCCGGGCAGGTGGGACGCAATTTGACCGACTCGGTCGTCACCTCGGTGAGAGGGGTCATCCCGGCACTGTGCGGGTTGCCTCCGTTCAATGATGATGGGACATCCGCCGCACACGGTCTGGTTCCATGGTGGCGCCACCGCGACCAGCGAGCGGGCAAGCTGCGTTTTCAGACGGAGTACCAGCTGTTTGCTGGTGGTGGCCGATCGATGCCTTCGGTTGGTTCATTCAAATTCATTTTGGATGAATCGGGCAAGCCGATCTACGGCAAGCAACTCCATGAAGTGTTACGTCACAAGTACGGTTCAGAACTGTGGCTGACCTCCTGCGGCGGTATGGTTCCGAACGAGCACTGTCACTGCGAGATCGATCCCAAGGTGAAGGACCAGTGGGGCATTCCCGTGCTCAAGTTTCACTGGCGGTTTGGTGCCCAAGAGATCGAGCAAGCGCGACATGCTCTCACGACGACGAGCGACATGATTACAGCGATGGGGGGTAAGCCGAATGTAGTGGCTACGATGTCTCGCGGCGGACAAGCTATACACGAAGTGGGTACCGCGCGGATGGGAGCGAAGCCCTCAGAATCGGTATTGAATGGATTCAGCCAGGCATGGGATGTCCCCAACCTGTATGTTGCGGATGGCGCGAGCCTTGCTAGCCACGCGTGCAAGAATCCGACGCATACGATCATGGCTCTCGCCTGGCGGGCGAGCGAGAACCTCGCACAGCGCTTCGTGCGCAAGGAGGTCTAGTGGAATCGAGCGGGGTCACGCGTCGAACTGCACTGAAATATGCCGGCCTCATCCTTTTGGCGGCACGCGGGGGGCGGGATCTTCCAGCATATGCCGCGGGAGCGCCGGCACGCGGATATGGCAGTGATCCGGACCTACGAACACGGCCGGTGAATTGGGCCAGGACTTTGAGCACGCCGGAGCTGGCGTTGCTGGCTGCTCTCTGCGATATCGTGATCCCAGCCGCGCCGCCTCATCCGTCGGGCGGGATGCTCAAAGTACACGAGTTTCTGGACGAATGGCTCAGCGCACCTTACCCGCAAATGCAATCCGACAGATTCATCATCTTAGAAGGTTTGGCAAAGCTCGACGAAGCGGCATTGGGGGAGTTTGGACGGCCGTTTGCGCAAATGGACCTCCCGGGACAAGCTGCAGTCTTTGATCGACTATGCAACTTCAAAGATAGTTCAGCCTTTGCGCGGCGATTGATTGAGTTGATCTGCGATGGTTACTACCCGACGCGCGAAGGGCACGCCGCTATTGCGTATGTGGGAAACGTTCCTCTGGAGCGATTTCCTGGCGCATCGGCGGATATCGTGCGTCACTTGGAGCAACAGATTCAGGCACTGCCGGGCATACCGCAGATGGCCTCATCGATGTCGCAAGTACCTGAGGCGAACTGATCGGCCGCGACGGATTGTCGAGGTTTCCTCGGACGACTCGACGTTGGCGCGATACCGTAGGAAGCTCGCTCTGGGCGACCCAGGCCTAGACCCGAGCGCTTCGTTGATCTACTCGCGGTGCCGAAATAGCTCGGGTCGTAGGGATTTAAAGCGATCAGTGAAGCGTACCACCTGAAAGCCATTGTCTGCACTGGTAAACCATATTTCGCCATTCGGACGAAACAATGGGGCGATGATCACAGCATCCGCCGTTTTGTCTAGTGCCGGTTTATCCTTTGGCGCCAGTGCCCGAAAGAGCGATCCTGGTCGATGGCCCGTGCGAAGCGCGGGCGGTTTGTAGTAGGCAACCTCTTCCGGTCGTCCTGGATCTCGAATATCGAAGATGCGCAAACCACTCTCGAAGTAGCCGCAAGCCGCAAGCTTGGCGTCCTCAGGATCATCCACGCTGCACGCAAAGCCACCGTAGGCGCCTGCGTCATAGCGAATCCGCTCGCAATTGGCTGGGTCCGCGACCTCAAGCAATAGACGAGAAGCTACTCGGGGGAGTTGCTCATTTTGGAGATCGATGATTCTCGCGAATCCTCCCGAAGCATTCTTGAGGTCGCACGGGTGCGAAGTTGCGAGCGTCCCAGAGTTATCTGTGAAGATGAGGTATGGGCGGCCGCGGATCTTTGCAAGCGTCGTTCCCTCCGCCCCGTGTGAGTCGTTCCAGAACAACGTGCTGATGAGTCGGAATTGTCCGCCCGATCGATGGTTCGAGACATCGCTCGCATCAAGAATCACGAGTCCGTTGGGGCCGGCGCCGGGCACCGATTCATCGGTCATCCGCTTGAGCGACACGTAGAGGCGAGACCCTTCCTTGTTGACGCCAACGCTGTGAGTGGTCCAGTTTCGTTGTGGGGGTTTCCAGGTATCGATGATCCGTGGGTGTGATGGGTCGCTCACGTCAAGTGCGAAGACTGAGGAATCTACGGCACCATTTACCGTGGGGGGCCAAGTCGCTCCATAGTATATATTGCCATCACTGCTAAATTGGCCTGCATGTGAGAAGAGTCCCGGATAGGAGACGCTGCTCTTGAGTTCCGGTCGGCGGCAATCCGCCGAAAGATCGTAGATATCGAAAGTGGATCCCGGACGGCTAGCAATCAGGAGTTTGCGCCCAACATGAATGTCAAGAGATTCGTGTGCGTCCAGCATCGCCGGGCTACTCAAATACGTGGCAATTGTCGGGCGGCGTGAGTTTGATACATCTAGAACGGTAACCCCAGGATGCTGAAGGGCAGGGTTGTTTGCCGTTGAGTAATACGCGCAGATGTCGAAGGCCTCCACATCGGCGCCCGAGCCTTCACCAGCAAATGCGCCGACCAGTTCGAGATTGCAGTTGTAGGCCAGTGTAGGGCCGGAGCTGAATCTCTCTGCGAGGGTGGTTTGTCCCTGAAGTCCGCTTTCCGTGCGGTCGCCAGCGCCGCACGGGGCTCTGCTCATCGAGTGGATTTGATCTTCAGAAAGAGCAGGGCGGACCGATATTAGAAGCGCCGCTCCGACTATGATCTCGCGAAATACGTGATTGATCCGACGGCGGGCTGATGAATGAGTTCGCATCACTGTCCTTCGCTAGATCGGGCGTGAGCGAGTATCGAGAAAGGCGCGATCCAGCTTGTGCCACGGCGTAAAAGTGGTTTGCAATTCCTGTACGCGACCGATGCGCGCTGCCAGATACCCCTTGAAAAGAATTTCGTGCACGTGCAACTGTTGGTCACCGCCACAAGTGGGCGACGCCAATCCCCGAATGCAGTCGACAAAGTGTTCAACCGCTCCTTCACTGGGCCCAGTTTCCTTTCGAGTAGCTAGGCGATAGCAGTCCGGGCGGCCATCCGATGCTAGAGGCGTGGCGCCCGGAATCGACCGCTTTGGTGAATGGACGACCACCTCGTCGCCGAACAGCTGAGTCCATATGGTGCCATGACGACAATAGATCACCGCGTCCGTGCGCCCCCAAGAGACGGCCCATAGTGCCCTCAGCAAGGCTTGCTGCCCACCTGGCCACTCGATAACGAGGCTCACATTGTCGTCAATGGTGGTCTCCACGGTCTTATCGCCAACGATACGATGAGGAATCAGTGTGTTCACAAAACCGGTGACCCGGCTGGCGGGGCCGAGCATCGCGATGAGCCGACTCACCGGGTAGACCAGCGTGTCGAGCATCACACCGCCGGCGACACTCGCATCGTAGTACCAATTTGCTCGCGAATGACCGTCGATCAGTAATTGGCTTTCTGCACCGGTGAAAACGCCGATGGCGGCCTCGTTCAGCTGCTGTAAGGCGGCGTAGAAGGATGGTGTGGCGTCGAAGGGTAGATTGAGGAACACCGCTCCGCTCTTGCGGCCGGCATCCACCATTGCCTGGCAATCTTCGTAGGTGGTTGCCATTGGCTTCTCGCACATGACATGAATCCCACGATTCAGTGCAGCAATGGTCGGTGCGGCATGGACTGAGCTTGGGGTAGCGATGACGACGGCGTCCGGCTTGACGGCGTCATACATTGCGTTGTAGTCATTGAACCAGCGGCCTATACCATATTCCTTGGCTCGAGCTTCTGCGCTTTCCGACGTACGTGCGCACGTAGCCACAAACTGTGCACGCTGGCTAGCTGCTGCTTGCTTGAGAAACTTGTGTGAAACCTGCCCGGTGCCAACGATCGCCAGCCGAAGCTTTCCATTCCCTGCACGGCGGTCTGTTGGTTTCCTATCAACCCCCTCTGCAAGCCGGATCCCACCGGCCGAAAGAACTCCTACTCCACTCAGTTTGAGAAATTCACGACGGCTTGACATGCAGATCTCTCCGAAGAGCAAGGTAAGTACGATCCGCTCACCGCGCCGCGTTGCAAGCGGGGCAACTTAGAAGGATTGAGTCTGTACCCGGGCTCTGGGCGCACCGATCCATGATCAGCCGCGTCTTGACCGGCGCGTTTGGCGCTCTGCAAGTCATCGACCACCATTGGGCGGAAGGCGAAGCATGACGGGAGACTGCAATAGGGGCGGCATCTTGAGATGACGGACCGATAGATTCGCGGAGCCCCCGCTGCAGGTTCTGATCCGTGGCTGAGGCTTCTGCTGAGCTATTCAACAGACAGACCGGTCGAAGGTGATGGATGAGCCCAACGATCCGGGAAGTGGCGCCTCGCGTGGCGCAGATTTACTGCACGATCATCGTGTCAAATGGAGCTGTGTGGGCACGTGCGACCCAGGGTGCCAACGTCGCGACGTCCAAATGCGCGCTTGCTGGGGCCACACCCGAGCGTATGGAGGGACGGTTGGATTGCCGAGCGCGTGGTTGTACACCTCGGATATTGACGATTGTCTCGGTCTGACACTGCGCGCGGCGGATCATTGCGTCGTCGACCGGTGCTTACTGCGGGCTGAAGGAGCCTCGTGCGCGCGCAGGGCTGCATCGCGCTTCAGTGTGGGAGGTGAGCACATAATTAACTGATGAGGCTTGTATGGCGGGATGGATTCATGTTCTTTCCGACATGAATCTAGCGTTGAAGACAGCGCCGGCCTGTGAGCGGACGCTTAGGGTGAAGGGATGTTCGCATCCAGCGGTATGAATCAATCCATCCTGGCCGAAGGCAGCGTTAGCGAAGCGATGCTTCGTTTGGCAGTACCGACATTATGCGCAAACGCGCTTCTCTCACTCAACGGTGTGGTGAACGCAATCTGGATAGGAAAGTACCTAGGAGAGGCGGCGCTCGCGGCAGTGGTCGTAGCAAACACCGTCGTGGGTGTCCTCGCCGGCGTTGTCTACGGGCTCGTAGCGGCGGCGGCCATTGTTGTCGGTCAGTACCTGGGAGCTGGCGATGTCTCGGAAGTGCGACGAGTCGTAGGCACCGGGGCGTCGATGATCGCTTTACTTTCCGTGCTACTCGCGATCTGCAGTTTTTGGCTTGCAGAACAAATATTGATGATGATGGGCGCACCTTTAGAGGCTCTTCCATTAGCAATGCCATACCTGAAGGCACTGTTAGTATCGCTTCCGAGCACCTGCTTTTTCGCGTTGATAGTATCTACTATGCGCAGCATTGGGGATGCAAAGACACCGTTGTACTTTCTAATGCTCTCGGTAGGTCTTGATATCGCTTTGAATCCGATATTCATCTTCGGTATAGGTCCAATTCCATCATTGGGGATTGTAGGGGGCGCAGTTGCCTCCGGAATTGCACAAACGGTCGGCGCAACGGTGCTTATGGTTTTTGCATATAGATGGAACACCGTTCTCTGTATTCGAAAACGAGATCTTCCAATGCTGTGGCCGAATTTACGCATCGCTAAAAGGGTGCTAAGCATGGGGATTCCGATGGGCGTGCCGGTGCTTCTGGTCCTACTGAGCAGCGGCATGCTAGTCGCTCTCGTGAACCGCTTTGGTGTGGAAATGACCGCCGCATTTGGGGCGGCCAGCCAAACGTGGAGCTATTTGGTGATGCCGGCAACTTCCGTTGGCGTTGCGGTGACTGCGATGGTGGCCCAGTGCGTTGGCGCCGGAAATTGGCTGCGGATCCGCTCGATAGCCTATGTCGGCCTAATTTATGCCGTCACGTTCACCTCCTTGATGGTGCTGGTTCTCTATTTTGCTGGAAGCTCGGTATATCAAGCATTCCTACCGTTGGATTCAGCGGCGGCGGTGGTTGCAGTTCAGATCAACGCCGTCGTGGCCTGGTCATTCGCTTTCTCCGCGGTCTCAATCGTCCTGTTGGGCGTTGCACGAGCATCCGGATCCGTTGTCATGCCGATGCTGATAGACATGGGGACAGTGATTGTTCTTAGAATAGGTATCGCATCGACACTCGTCGATTACTGGCAAGCGGATGCAATTTGGTGGAGCATCTCGATGTCATCCGCGGTGGGAGCGGTGCTGGCGATCCTCAACTACAGGTACGGCGCCTGGCGGCTCATGAGGTCTGGCGTGCGGCTAAGCCTGACGGCATAGGGTACTGCGGCAGACTGTACGCCTTGCCCACGAGGGACGGTGATCGAGAATATTCCATCCGCTGACACTTATCAGGATGGCTGAAGCGTCTGCAGTGGCTCATGTCCTGAGGGAATAGCGCGATCTTGAGCCAGCTGATCGGTGACGGTCAGACTGAGCCGATTGAGAAGGAGCAGGAACTCCGGGCGCGCACTCGCGCGAATGGCTGCTTCGTGCAGCCGTTAACAGGTTTGCTGGTCCTGCTGTCCTCAAAGAGTCTCTGGATTTCACGATCGAGCCAGGACGAACTGGGTTGATTCTGGCACGACGGCGTTCGAGTGAAACTGGGGCCGTTCTAACGTTGTTCGAGCGAGCCGAGAGGGCTGTCTGAATATGAGCATAAAACTGTCCATATGTATTGCAACGATGAATCGCGGATCGTTCATTGGAGATACTCTGGATAGCATAATCAATCAAGCAACGAGCGATTGCGAGATCGTCGTTCTTGATGGTGCGTCTACCGATGACACTGCTCAAGTTGTCGCAGCGCGGAGACGCAGGTTTGAACGATTGCGTTACATCAGGCAGGCTGAAAACAATGGTATAGATCAGGATTTTGACCGCGCGGTGGAACTCTCGCGCGGTGAGTATTGCTGGCTATTTTCCGATGATGATCTCCTCAAAACAGGCGCATTGAATACGGTTCTCAGAGTGCTTCAGGACGACTTTAGCTTGGTGCTAGTAAATGGTGAGCACCGCGATTTCACTATGACGAAAGTTCACGTTCCCAACTTCTTCATGATGGACTCTGACAAAGTATATTCTGCCGGAGACATGGATGGATTATTTGCCGATCTGGGTCGTTGCCTGATCTGCATCTGCTGTGTCGTCATCAAGCGAAGCGTATGGCTCGAGAGAGATCGGAAGGCCTACTATGGTTCCAGGTTCATTCATATGGGGGTAATATTTCAGCAGCCTTTGCCTCAGGGGGCATATGCAATATCGTCGGTACTGATGAGCTTGCGCCTCGGCAACGCGCAGACGCACGCTAGAGACGGCTTTTTAGTTTGGTACATAAAGTTGCCATGGCTGATTTGGTCGCTTCCTATTTCCGAAGCGACAAAGATCAGCTTCTCAAATCCCGAGCCGTGGAAGGATTTCACTTATCTCTTAGCGCTTCGTTCGGTGGGGGCATACTCGTCGCTGGAGTACAAGCGGTCAGTTCGTCCGCTCCTGCAATCGGTTAGATCGAGGGTGATTCCGATGCTTGTGGGACATACGCCACGTAAGGTAGCCCGCTGGCTGGGTTTGCTAATCTCATCGGTTGGCAAGCGGTACAAACTCTCGCACACGCCATGGAAGAAGACGCACCCGGACTCTTGGAACCAATACGTTGATGGGCTCGAGGGGGGGGCGAGTCATTAAGCACTGGGCACTCAAGATGCTGTGTTCGAAGAGCGCGACACAACGTCCCTTCTCGGGGCAGCGTGCGTGAGTGTTCCCTGCGTCGTGTTCTGCCTTGAGCCGCAACCGCCGGTCATCGTTATCGCAGTCATCGAGCCATTCCAAGGGCCACAAAAATTCAGAATGCTCCTCGCCTCTAACGCCTAGGCCGCCTGTCGGCGGACAAAGCGGCCCGCTTCAGCGAAATGCGCAGCTTGTGAATATGCTTTGGAATGTAATGCGGCGCGACGTTCAAGAGCTATCGGTAGTCAAGGGGATTGAAAGTGGTCGCGAACATCTCCAATAAATTGGATGTCGAATTTCCCTTTTCCTGTTTGGATGCGCGTCCTGATCCAGAGAATTGAACCGTCCCATTGATAGGCGTTCGCGGGGAGAGGCGTTCCGTCAAGCGTGATTAGCGCAAGCTTGCTTGGGGCGTCGTCAATCTCAAATGTCGGATTGATGATCGCACGCGGAGAGTTGAGGTCGAGAGTGATCGATGATGATTCGGCGACCACACGCAGTGCGCGCCGCTCAGGAGTGTACGCGGGAACGGCGGGTCGCCCTCCGGTAACCGTGATGGACGGAGGATGTAAGTAGCTCTTCGCCATCTCGATGACATCTGCATCTGACAGATCGGTATTTCCAATCATCCAAACGAATCTGTTGAGATTGCAGAGACGGGGCGGAGCGGCACAGTCAGGCATCTCCCATTGACTCTGTTGCAACGGAGCCATTTCAAATCGCAGTTTGTTTGAGTCAGGGTCAATTGGGATCCATACTGCAAGACTGCTGTGCGCTGGTCCGGCGGATATCTGATCGTTGATTGTCCATCCTGTCCACTTTCCCCGCGTCACTGGCCAGTGATTGCCCCAGTACGCAGGACTAACGATCTCGCCGCGATCGTATATTGGTGGAAATATGTAAGGAGCGAGCACGCGGAGTTCGCTTCGCCCATTGAAGTGTACGTAGATCGCAGAAGATCTATCATCCTTATGGGAGAAGACTCGGTATAAGGTCGGAGTCGTGCCTAGCAGGGGGAGCTGCGAGAACTGTGTACGAGAACTCTCGAGATCGCGGGGCTCGGTCTTCGAGTATGGCAGGGAGACACGTTCCTTTTGGCCAGAATCCAACTCTATCGCCTCGATCGAGTACTTTGGAAACACCTCAAGTGGGTATGCAGAAGGAGGGGTAATAACTATGAACTCCGAGAGCTGCGGAGGATCGGCATCCGTTGGAGCGACGAACGTTACGACGCGAGTGCCAAATCCGTCGGGATAGAAGTAAAAGTCTTCGACAGCGGATCCCCCATTAATCTCATAATGTATGTCAGTGAGTTGATAATCCCAGCGTACATGGACGCGGGACGCACTTGATTCGACAATGTGTACGCGGCCGTAGCGTAATTCACTGTCGAAGATTGGCTCGGGGCAGTCGGTAGAGCCATCCGGATGGGGCACCATCAGTTCTTTATTGCAATTCTCGACCCATTGATACAGGGTTCCGGTGTTGTGCTGCCCAGCCCAGAATGGAACATAGCTAGCGCCACGCCAGAATACGAAGCGGGAGCCGTTTGGCAGGAACACGACGATGTCCTTGAGACGCTCATCCCAGGCGGATTGATACGAGATTGATCGGCGAGGCAATCCATTCTGTGGGTCAAAGGATGGAATGGGGGCGTCGTATCGGAGCTTCGTTTCCACCGCACCGAAGCTGGGCCAAGGTTGACGTGGAAGGTGGGCTATCATCACGCCGATCTCCTTCGAGAATAGCGGCTGATGCTTTCCGTCGAGCAAGCGGATGTGTAGGGTGGTTTGGGTGGCCTCGCTTGACAAGGGGAGTGTGAGTGAGGCCGTGACGCGTTTTCCTTTTCGCAATGGGAGCGGCTTCTCCACTTTCCCGTCGCCTTGAAACCAAGCTACGAGACGAGCGGCCGGCAGGTGTGTCGAGTTTGAGAGGGCAGCAAAGTCTACGGTGGCGCTTTCGCCGTTTCGCATCAGTAATTCCTTATAGGGAGGCAATATGGTGCCCAAATCGACGGGATTGGCGAGGTGAAGAGGGTGGGCGACGGCATCAGCTTCAAGCTCCGGGCGCGTAATCTCCCGCCGCTGTAGAATTTCGGTACGCTCATTGCAGTGGCTTTCCAGTACTACACTAGTGGCCGCTGGCGGAAGGCTCACGTGAGCAAAGCGCTTGCCACGGCTTGCCTCTGCGAGGAAGCTGCTGAATCCGGCGTAGTCACTCGGATTGACTGAAAGCTCGAGCGCTTGCCGCTTGAGTGGGCGGTCATCGTGAAAAATGGTGAAGTAGTATTTCGCCGATGTCGGTTGTTCGGACGAGATCTCGACGTGTGCAACGAGGGGGCTTCCCACAAGGTCGAGACCGAACGGCGGTCGCCAGCGATGCCCGTGATCAACGGTGAGATTCGATGAAGTGACTGACTCACATCCCTTTACTCCAGCAGGTGCATTCTTCGGTGCTAGGGGGATGATGATCAGGCTCGTGGCTACCAATACAGCGAGTCTTTGCTGCCTGACCTTACCTTCAACGCTCATGTTCGTCTCCGTGCCGATTTGCCGGCCCAGTGGATCGACCGCCGGTGCCTGCTCCGATGCCCCCTTTTGGCGATGAATGGGCCGGAAGCGGTGAGTTGCGCGCGTAAGAGCGAAGTCTGTGCGGCGCCGTAAGCCGCGGGATCGTGGTGTTCGATCCCGCCCCGCATCGAGCTGATCCGGCTTTGTCTCGACTGGAATTCGGAGGCTCTGGGCCGTTCGGTTGGAACTTCAGGCCGCTCTTTGCCTCAAGTTGGTGCCGATTGCTCAGATCGGCGGCTTGCTCAGATTGCGTGATGGAGTAAGGATGGATGCAGAGAAATTGACGGCGCGAATGGAGTTTGGAACTTACGAGCAGGAGCTTCGTATGACGACGCGACGGCCTACGGTGATGATATTTCTAATGGCAGATCTGGGCGGGAAGGATGGTGCGGCCGCTTGGGCACGACATCTGCTGTTTCAGCTGCGCCAAATTGAGGGCATTCGTTTCGTGGTCGTGACGAGTGAGACTTCATCGAGGAGCAGAGATCACGCGGACGCAATACTCGAGGGCGCGTTCGAGCATGTTGCCATACAGTGGCGGGAGAACGGAGCGGGCACGTCCGGGACTGAGAGGTGGGTTGGCGTCAAGCGGACGATTCAGCGAGCCTCGGATCACATAGGTGAGCAGCTGATCCGAAAGCAGTCGCATATCGATCGAGAGTTCAAGGCGATCGTAGAGACCGTTCAGCCAGATCTAGTGATGATTAACGACATCTGGGCAGCCTTTCATCTGCCGGCCGTGTTCGATAGCAATGTACGCAAGTGTCTGATCTTGCTCAACGATGAAGTGTCATTCCACAAGCAGTTGCTATCTTACTTGGGATCCGATCTCACTACATATCGTTGGTCGAGGTGGATCGCGCAATTCAGGTTTCGCCGGAAATTCGAGCGAATCGTTAGGAGATGTCAAGCCATAGTAGTGCTGACGCGGAATGACATTCCAAAAATGCGTCCTGCAAATCAACTCACGGCCGTGCTCCCGCCTTTGCTCAGCGAGCAAAGCAGAGGCTGGGAACATACCAAAAGTCGGCGGCTATTGTTTGTGGGACACATCAGGCACTTTTCGAACCGATACGCCATCGAGTGGATATGCACGAGACTCATGCCTGCAATGAGTGAGTTGGACGACACGGTAACGATGTGTATCGTCGGGGCAACCGATGATTGCGTGCCTGCGCACTGGCGGTCGAGCAGTGTGGTGTTCCTCGGTGACGCAGGCCGGGAGGGGATCGTTCGACATCTGCTAAGTGACGATCTATTCGTCGCTCCTATAAGCAACCCATTTGGTGCCAAACTGAAGCTCGCAGAGTGCGCCGCTTACGGCATGCCGTTTGTTGCCACTGATGCTGCAATGAGTGGGTTGCCTTTCCTTCCAAACGTCCCACGCATCGATTTGGCTAATCCTCGTGCGGCTGCATTGATTATCAAGCAATGTATCGAAAGCGGTAAAACGTTGCGCGAGTTGAGCATGTATATCGAGCAGGAGACAAGGAAGGCCCGATGTGAGCAAACTCAAGAGTGGAGGGTGCTTGTTCGGAGAGCGCTGGAATGCGAGGTGTACGCGCGACAGTCATAGTCACGCGGATTCGGCAGGGTGGAACGAACTTAAGGAGTAAGCGGGTGGACTGGGCCGCATTGACGTGAGCGGACAGCAACGCCGAACACCGAATCGTACCGTTGGCGTTGCTTAGATGGTCATTTCTTTGATGACCCGGTTTTCCACGACAGCCTGGACGACAGCGGCATCCAGCCGCTGCAAAATCTGCGGCGGACCTGTCTGAATTTTTGTGTTCGAGGCATATCATGACCTATAGGAGTCGATATGCCGAGAAAGAAGAAGTCCAACGCCCCGACCGAGGCGCAGAGCGCTGAGCCGAAGATTCCCAAGGAATTGTTGGATCAGCTGATCCCCGGTCCGATCACCCAGGGTGAGTTCGAGTCGATCTACCGAGCCTTGAAGAAAGCCATTATCGAGCGCGCGATGAGCGCGGAGATGACCTCGCATCTGGGCTACAAGCATGGCGAACCTAAGCCGCCCGGGCAGACCAACCAGCGCAACGGCACCAGCGGCAAGACCGTGCTCACCGATGATGGCCCTGTCGATATCGAGGTGCCGCGCGATCGGGAAGGCAGCTACGAGCCGTTGATCGTCGGCAAGCACGAACGTCGCTTCACTGGCTTCGACCAGAAAGTCATCGCGATGTACGCCCGTGGCATGACGGTGCGGGAGATCCAAGGCTATCTGCTGGAGATGTACGGCACCGAGGTCTCGCCGGACTTCATCAGCAAGGTCACCGACGAGGTGATGACCGAGGTCGTTGCCTGGCAGAGCCGGCCGCTCGAGCCGATGTATCCGGTCGTGTTCTTCGATGCACTGCGCGTGAAGATCCGCGACGACGCGGTCGTGCGCAACAAGGCCGTCTACTTGGCGCTGGCGGTGCTGCCCGACGGCACCCGCGACGTGCTGGGTATCTGGATCGAGCAGACCGAAGGGGCGAAGTTCTGGCTGAAGGTCTTCAACGAGCTGCGCAGACGCGGCGTCAATGACATCCTCATCGCCGTGGTCGATGGGCTCAAGGGCCTGGCGGATGCGATCGCCACCGCGTTCCCACAGACCACCGTCCAGACGTGCATCGTGCATCTGATCCGCAGCAGCCTCGACTACGCGAGCTGGAAAGAACGAAAGGCCATCGCGGCAGCGCTGCGCCCGATCTACGCAGCGGCAACCCTGGAGGCCGCTCACGAGGCGCTGGAGGACTTTGCCAGCGGCGGTTGGGGCCAGAAATACCCAACGATCGTGCAGTCCTGGCGCCGAGCCTGGGAGCACGTCATCCCGTTCTTTGCCTTCCCGCCGGAAGTGCGCCGGATCGTTTACACCACCAACATGATCGAGAGCCTGCATATGCAGTTGCGCAAGATCATCAAGAACCGCGGCCACTTCCCCAGCGATGAGGCCGCAATCAAGTTGCTCTGGCTGGCCCTTCGCAATATCAACGATGGCAAGGTACGATCAGCGCGCGAGTGGAAGCTGGCTGCACGATTTCCTCCGTTGAGACCCACCCAGTTTCCTGGGTTGGGGACCACCTGATTTCCTGAGTTCGGGACCACCGGATTTCCTCGGTTGGGGACCACCTGGCGGAGCGCTTTTCGAGGCGCCGCCGGCGCCGAGGAGTGGCCCGCCGATGTCCAGAGTCGATCCGTCCGAGCCTGTCGCACAGGCTCATCCCACCGAGCCCG
>NZ_RYEV01000003.1 GCF_004138485.1 Peristeroidobacter soli | reverse complement strand
GTGGCTCCAATACGCCGATCAGCCAGTGGCTCCATTATGGCGATCACGCCGTGGCTCCATTACGCCGATCATCCACTGGCTCCTATATGCCGATCACTAGATGGCTCCAATATGCCGGTCGGTGACAGGCCGCAAGCGTGCTATTCAACGAAGGAGATTGAAGCGTGGCCCGCACGGCGCGCCACGTTTCGCGCTTCATACGAATCCCCCCGTCGATGTTCCACTCGCCATTCGGTCCGGTGCGATGGTCCGAAAACAGCGGTCGAAGGTATTGCAGTAGGAAGCCAGCAACCCATGGATAGTCGCGGTGGCCAGCGTGCAGATAAAAGTTGCTCCAGCGATAGATCTTCCATACGTCATGCAGATCGACAGAGAAATCAATGTCGCTCTGTCGCTTCCTGATCGACTCGAACAGACTGCTCATGTCGATCGGCACGAAATCCTCGGGCCTTGTTGGATCGATGAGAACAGAGACACCGAAAGCACCCCGCAGACGCAGTTCGACAGCCGTACGTAACACGGCCACCGCTGTGTATGGCGCCCGGTCCATGTGGGTCATGCCAGAGTACGTGCCGTAGATGATCTGCTCGGCGCCCTTGAATACCTCGAAGGGACTCTCGTGTTGGCGACGGAACGCGGCGAAGTAGCCAGGGACTTGCGCAACTTCGCGGGCCGCGTCCTCCAGTAGGACAATCGCAAGGCCCATCATTTCCAGCAACGCAAGATGGACAGTGTGGACTGAGGCATCCGCTGCGAAAACGGGCCTCTCACTGGCAAAACAGTCAATGCTTCGGCAATAGCGCCTAGCCTCTGAATCCAGCATCGTGAGTTGGGCGCGGTAGAACGCCGGTTCAGTTCTTTTGTTATTGCGGTCGACTGTGGACGTGAATAGACCATGTCGAACTGCATCCTTTTCCTGCATCGGCCTGAGTTGTGCTGGAGCCGGCTGTGCCGTCGCGTTGGGATGTTTCTTCTTCGGTTCCAGAATGACCCCAGCTAGTTCACTCCAAAGCCACGGCAAGGCTTCATCGTGCACCCAGGCGCCAAGAGCGGTCATATTATCTGCAGTAGGCTCCCTGAGCTGTTCGAGCTTGTTCCAGTAGCTATTCATTGTCTTTATGAAGTTTTTGTTCCAGCGCTGCTTTTTCGGCGCTCTGCCATTGGGCTCGTGGGCTGCGCCCGTGCCGAGTCGCGGCAAACAGGCTTTGAGCCCTGGTTCCTTCACCTCAAGGGCCCGTTGACACGCATCCTAGGAGTTACTATCGTTTGTGTGAAGGCTTGGCCGTCGCCTGCCGCACGCGCTCAGAAAATGAGCATGACGAAGACGGCCGATAGATGCGTACCGACCCCTGTGTCATTCGTTCTTCTGGGCGGCCCGCAATGCGTGCATCGGATAAAGCGCCCGAGGAGAACGTCAATGGACATCCAGCACTTGAAGCTGCTGGCGGCGCGCGTTCGTGCGCTACTGCAGCAAGCCGACCACCCCGTCGGGCACAACCAAGCCCTTGATATCGCCGCCGCCATCCCGGGCCTACGAAACTGGCCCGAGGTTCAGGCATTCCCGCATCGCCTAGATACCGTCCAACTCGATGGGCCGGCGCTGGGCAGGCTCGCATTTCGATTGAAGCGGCAGTTCGCTCTGGAGCTGAGCCGCGAGGAGTTGCTCGCCGCACTCGATCCGAAGGCGGATCCAAACCTGCCGGAGATCTGGCCGACGGGCCCTGCGCCGGGCGTGTATCTCACAACGTCACAAGCCTCGATCGACGCGCTGCTCGCCCGGTTCGAGGAAGCCAGCGATGGAGCGGTGATCTACGCGGAGCAGGCCGGTAGCCACTGGGAGGGCAGCATCGATCTAGGCGAAAACGGATTGTGGTCCAACGGGCTACGGCGAGTACCGAGCGGCACACTCATTGTCGTGGGCCCAATCGACCTCGAACAATCGTCTTGGGAAGACAGCGGTGGGCGGCTTGAAATGGCCTGCTACAAGGCGGATCTCGATCAACATCGCGTGGCGGTGCTGGTCAACACACCGGTACCGGAGCGGGTGTGCGAGGACGTTCATCTGTTGGTGCGCTCGATCCCGGAGACGGAAGCACTCGAGGACGCCCTGCGAGGCGTGATCTCCGAGCAAGGTGAGCTCATCGAACGCAAACCGTTTCACCAAGGCAAGCAGCACCGTGCGTTCTCGGCTAAGCCGAAGCACGCCGCACGCCCGGCTGCGATCCCGGCACCGGCACGCGAACTTATGCAGTCGATGCTCTTGAAGCATCGAGCCGGCCTGGTGCTAGTCGGCGCCGGCGACATCAGCGAGCACTCGGCTATCGAGCTCGTCGAAGCCTGCCTCGCACTCACCAATCACTGCGGGCCTGCCGCTCGCGTTATGCCACGCACGCGCTCGACCCCATCGAAGTACTGGGACGTGCCCGAGGCAGTGAAGGAGCTGCCTTTTCTGCCATCTATCCAGAGTGCCTACGACCAAGGCTTTCGTCGCATCGTGGTGTACGGCAACTACACCGACGCTGAGGTGTATCTGCAATTTCCGGATGTGCTCTTCATTGCGAGCGGGTGGGGCTGTTATGTAGCCGAGACGTTCACGACGGCAGCACGCCTGCGCATGAAGCCAGAGATCGAGGTCATCGACCGAGTCCTCGCGATCTTGTCTGTGGTGCCGCTCTCCGAAGAGATCGCTGATCTCACGTTGACTGATTTGTATCTGAAAAGTGAGCGGCCGCGTCCGACCTCCACGAGGTATGAAGAGGCGATGGCATTCATCGAAGGTGGGCGCGTGCTGCGCTGGGAGGAACAGTTCGAACAGCTGTGCCAACGCTACGGTGAAGAACAGATCCTGCAAGCCGTGCGTCGCAACGAAGAGGTGCCACGCATGCTGGGCCGGCTACTTGACCAGTTGAAACGGAGTAAGCAGGACATCGCAGTGGACTATAAAGAACGGCGCCGCTCCGAAGCTGAGATTGAGACCAAAAATGTGGTGCTGCAACTCGCTGCCAGGCTGAGGGGCAGCCCGGACAATGCCATCGGCACGATGGACGGCCCACCTCAGTAAAGCTGCCCCAGGGCGCCCCGACGTCGAAAAACAGAGCGGCCCCGAGATGGGCCGCTTGTAACAAAACGCGCGAGCACCCTACAGCTAATCTGGTTCTCCATGCAAAAAAGGGGATGCCCTGATGGGTTCGCTAGCATCTACGCAAACCGGCGTGGCCTCACTCCTGGCCAGACACGTGCGCACCTGCTTCGCGAACAACCGTCGAGATTGCGGCACAAGCAAGCCGGGAACCTACGACGTACACACACGACTTAGCGCGCGAGAGACCCACGTACAATGCCTCTCGATCCTGGTCTTCGTCGATCACGGGCGGTAGCCAAAGAAACACGATCGGCGCTTCAAGCCCCTTGAAGCGAGCCACCGTGTCCAGCAAGATCTCCTTAGGAGCGTGAACCTCAACACTCCACTGCACATTTCCTGCGAGCCTTCTGGACAGGAGCAAGTCGTAATAACTCTGCTTAGGCTTTCCCATGACCAGAACGACCATGTCGGACGGCCGTAACCCCTCAGTCGTGAGAAGGCGCCCGATTTCCCGCGCGATCGCATCAGCCTGTGCGGCACCGGTTTCGGCAATAAGATCCGACAGCGGCGCACCCGCAATCTCGGGCGGATCGATAATTTCACCTTTGTAATACCGGTAAGCCGCCGTGTGAATGTGCTGTGTGTTGCGGCAATTCACGGTCAGCCAGAAAGGCTCATCATTGATGGGCAGGCTGCCGCGCCGCTTGTAGAGCATCTGATTCGGATCGAAGAACACATAAAGGTGGCCGGATTCTCGATCCTTGAGCAGATCCTCAACGCCGAGCCAATATTCATCGCTGAAATCCTGCGCCTCATCGACCACCACCGCATCGTACTTCTCAGGCACAACTTCGTTCGCCAGCGCAAGCGCGAAAGGCAACTGCATGTCGTAGAGATTTCCTCCCGCATAGGCCTTCTGTGCCTCAACCAAGACATCTCGACCGGTTATCTCGCGTGCTCGCGCGATACGCCGCTCGCAGAGTTGGTGATAGCTCAGCACGTCGAGTCCTGGGATGCCAGCGTGTGCCGCACGCAAGACATCCGCCAATGGCCGGTTGTAGCAGATCATCAGGGCTTGCTTACCTTCGAGCGCAGCACGCCTCGCCTTTTCAAGGGCAATGAGCGTCTTGCCCGTCCCGGCGCCACCGCCGACGAGCGCACGGTGGCGCCCTCCAATGACTCGCAACACTCGAGCCTGCTGTTCAGTGAGGCGGATGCGGATTTCTTCTTCGTTCGCCAGAGCGATGGATAGCAGTGGCTTCACGCAGATGGAGCTGCAGAAGATCTGCTCGGCAATGTCGACACCCTGCACGCCGAGAGGGTCGGTCGGCCTCGAACCCGTCCAAAATCGCAAAATGCGCGAGATCCAATCGGCTAACCGCGGCAGATCGGATTGAACTCCGATGATCTCGATCGGTCGATCCGGTCCTGCAAACGGCGCGGGCGATCGCACGTCCGGAAAAAGAACGGCATGACCACAATGCAACCACTGACCGGTCCAGCGACGCCACGCCGTATGCCCACGGAGCTGATCGAGGATCGCGTAACGTTGTCGCGTGGCTTGAAGAAATGGATCCTTGATCGGATTAGAACTCTGGTTCTGATCGATACTCGACCACGCGCCCGTTCTGCCGTCGAGCGCTATGCCACCGCCCTTAACTTCGATCGTGAGAAAGCCACTCTGTGGCAGAAAAACCGTGAAGTCGCCCTCGCCCTCACTGACGGTGCCGCGCCTGGTGCGATAGAGCCACCGCACCGAATGAATGACCAACGCATCGTCGGGCAACTGTGCGCGTAGCGCTTCGTAGACGCGCGCCTCGGCACGCGATGGAAGCGCGCGCAGTTGTTCTTCCGTGAGCTCAGGTCGCATGCGTGGCATCGTTATGCACTCAGTAGTCGCAGCTTTCCGGGTACAAACAGCACCGTCTTGGACGCATCCCCCAGAACCTGCACCTGCAGTGAGAAGAACTGCCCGGCGCGCCGCACGCCCACAATGGTACCGACTCCTTCCTCCAACTGAATCCTCAAACCGGGAGCCGGCTCGATGATGTCACTAGTGGTCGCGATAGCTTTCCATCCGGAGTCGAAGCGAAACTGCATCACTTTGCCGAACGGATCTTGGATTCGGTAGAGCGCGCGCCGTTCGGTATCATCGGCGAACTCGACGACATACAGGAAGTAGCGCTCACGGAAGCGCTGCGCGTATCGCAGTTCCGCGGGCGTCAACACAATCCCCATCTCTGTCCAAAGGCCACTTTGCCCCTTGACCTCGATGTACTCCATCGACCCGTCAGCGGCCGTACGCTGCAGATCGAAGCCCTCATTGTTGAAGGGCATCTCCTGCACCTGATGCCCCTCCTCACGCTCCCGTTCGATCACAAAATTGACCGCCGCCGTCGCGATCTCACGCCGCAGCTCTGCATCCTGGCCTGCCTCCTCGGACGGCTGCCCGTTATTGTCGATGCGCGGCTCCGCGTAGCTCAGCAATCGCCCAGATGAGCGCGCGCGATCTCGTCTACGTGCCGCGAACGGCGTGCTGTCACCGTCAGTTTCGCCACTGATCACAGCTTGACCGTCATCCTGCGGTTTTTGATCCCCGTCGAGCACTGGCGCAGTGCCTTGTAGAGTCGTCGAGCTGCTGCCATGTGATCCACCGGACGAATGGCCGTCAGTGGACCAACCCGCCGTCGACTGTGAGCCGTGGGTCGCTGTCGTCGGCGATGAGGGTTCGGCGGTGGGCACCGCAAACCGGACGTCGTCGGATACAGGCGCGAGAGATTCCTCCGCCGACTCGTCCTCGGACACGCCCGAATCTACATCGACGATCGGTTCAAGGGGGGCTTTAGTGTTCTTGAGGCGCGCCAACTCCTCGCGAGGAATCGGCTCGATACCACGATTCTCAAAGAGCTGCTCAACCTCGTCATCTGTGTCTGCAAAGACAACGCGGTGGATTGCATCGGCAACGTCGCTGTGAGCTCCCAGCATCGAACACAGCTCGATACACAGCTTGTCACGCGGTGCACGGACATCACGTCGAACATAGACGGCATGGCCTGTGCGCAAGATCTCCGCCGAGAATGGCGCTGCATAGTCAGCGAGCGTTGCTTCGACCGTCAGCTCGCCGACCCACACGATCTCGAACTGCGACAGATGCGCCCAGGACCCATTCTCCAGAGAATCCTCAAACAAGCGGTGATGACGATGGAAAAATAGCCGCATGATGGCTTGCGCACGCACGCGGACCCGCTTCGATAGGTTGTGGTCGCTCTCTTGATCCGAAGCTGATAGACGTCTGTACTGAACGCGATCCGTCACCGTCGGGATTCGGCAGGCATCCAGCAGCATGCGCACCGCCGAGAGGTGAGAACGCTCGATCGGAACGAGAGAGATCTGCGGGTGCTGCTTGAAAAGATCAGCGAGCTTCGGCTGATCATCGATGTACAGATCGTTGTCTGAAGTGACGAGGCGACCGACGTGATCGAGGAAGACGTCCTCAGTGCGCAGTCTCGCGAGCCAATCAGGCACAGCTTCAGGATCGGATTCGCGGGTCTCTCGCAACGCCGCATTGAGACGTCTATAAATCGTGTAGGCCTCGCGCTGTCGCTGCTCCGGCAAGGCGTCAAATTTCGGCAGCGCTTTCAGCGCCGACACAAGTGCATCTTCCGAAGGGCGCTTTGCAACCTCCAAATGCTTGCAGAAAAACTGCCGATGCTCGGGATAAGCGTGATCTAGTGGCGGATAGAGCGAATCCAAAAGCGCACTCGTGGATTCCCAGACCACCTCAGATGCCGTGCACCAGCGCTTCGCGTTGGGGGCATACAGTCGGGGTTGCCGCGTCAGCGCGTCGGTGACGGATGATGGCTCTATGGCGAGACGCTCCTCCAAAGCCGTATAGAGCGTGCGCAGCTCTTTTGTCGTCACTCGATTAGCCTGACGCAACTGATCCAAGCGTCGAACACAGGCAGCCGCGTCGATCTTGTGTGTGATACCGAGCGCGTCCATGAACTCTTCGTCGCGTAGGTCCACCTCAAGGTATGGGGGCGACTTTCCAAACACAACGTGCAACGCATCGGCATTCAGAAATGTCTCGCCGATCGGAACGCGTCCCTTCTTGATTGTTGGCGCGAGCGTCTGCCGTAGCTCCGTCACGAAGCTCGATGATGTTGTCGTCGCCGACCCGCTCGCATGTTTGCGCATCTTGAACTGTCCGTAGTAGCTGCGCCAATTGCGGTCGATCAACCGGAATGCCGCGTTGACAACGGCGTCATCCGCCGAGGCAAGCATGCCCTTGAGCTCTGATCCAGCATGGAAGTTGATGATGCCGCTCGATGTGATTTGAGAGACCGTCGGAAATTGATTTACTCCGATGCGATAGAAGAAATCGCGCCACTCCTGTACGATCTCTGCGCGTCCCGCTTGATCCGCTCCCGCGGACATCAGGTAAGTCGGCGCGACAAATAGCCCCGCACCAACACTCGCGCCTAGAAGCTCCTCCAGCGCAAACCCTGGCGAATATTCGGATGGCAGGTACAGCGCGTAAGGCCGACTAAAATAGGTGTGCTTGTCGTCGGCGTTCTTGCTTTGAATGTACAAGCCTTGGCGGAGACGCGCCGTGGCCATGCTCGGCGTGGATCCGAACACAGTGGCGATGTGCCCTTGAACGTAGCTCGCCAAGTGATCCTTGATATACGCAACGTGACCGGCGAGCGTCTCGAGCTTTGATGCCTTCCATTCGTCTTCCGCGTGTTGCGGCAAGATGTGATTCTCGATGAGCTCATAGGGCGAAGTGTCGTGGACGCCGAGGTTGGCGAGAAACTCTCGCACCCGTGCGGTCCGATCCTTGGGCCCACCGAGCACCTCCCTGTCTACGATATTTAGATCCTGCTCAAAGCCGTACCGTTTGCCACGTGAGAGAGGGAAGAAGATCTCATCCTTCGATGCACTCCTCAAAGTGCCGCCGTTCACGCGAACGCAGGCGAGCACGCGCATCTTCTTCAATGACTGCTCGGCAGGATACGTCCGCGCTAAGTAATCATAGAGTGCCGAGAACCACTCGGCAGAGTTCTGCGATACGGCCGCTTCATCCTGCAGCAGCGCGAGCGTGTGTGACAGGCTGGCGCTCGGGGCACCTATGCGGCCGAGGATAGTTCGTGCAGAGGGTGTGAAGCTCTGCATGGGATACTCTAGTTGCAAACACCGTTGTAGATCTTCGTTCGAGAACAGCGCTTGAAAGTCGGCATCGGTCAATAGGATTTGAGAGGGAGTGCACCAGCGACCGGAACGGCTCTGAACACACGCCGTCTCGCGAAGCAGCGCGCAGATGCGTTCCACTGTCTCCCGAAAGAAATCATCGACGATATCGAAGTCATCCGGAACATAGTGAAGAAAGGTGCGTGCAAGCTGCTCGTCAATCGTGAAATGAGGAATGGCACTCACAAAGGCGTCCGCGATGGCATCGCGGATGCGAATATTCCACAGTGAATTCTTTTGGATATCCTCGCGGCTCGAGCTCAACAGAAAGTCCGCCTGCACGACGAACTTAAAACCGACGTCTCGTACCGGCAGATACGCAAACACTGGATGCGTCATATCGGCGCGTGCAGTGCCATCCTCATTGAGCGGGAAAGCAAGGATCACCTGCGTTTGCTGTATGTCAGGACGTTTCTCCTCCTCAAGGCCCCCCGTCGGTACGTTGTGTTCTACTCGTAAGTACCCCGCCACAATGCGCTTCTGCGCCGCCCCGTTCGATAGCGAGCGACTAGTTGAGGTGAGCGTGAGGCGATGACCTTGATCCATTCGCTCAGCGATAAAGGCGGATTGAGAGATCGTGTTGCGAACTTCCAGGCGACGGAGCTTTCTCAAGAACAGCAGCAATTGAGCCGAGAGTTCGGAGAGCGTTGAAGGCGTGAATGGGTGATTGAGCTTCGCGGGCAGCGCAATCTTCGTACCTTCCTGCCGTTCGAAGCCGTCCAACCAGATGGGTACTACGTAGCCCAGCAGGTCATCAGCGGTGGTGTCGAAGCGAAAGTGAAAGTCGTTGGAGTGAATCTCAGGGAGACTGGAGATTGCGAACACTGACTTGAAGCCAATGCCCTTCTCACCGATGAATCCATCCCGCTTGGCCTTGGTGCTGTTACCGACATCACATAGGGCTCGCACGTTCTCTGCTGCAAAGCCCATTTCATTGTTGGTGATCTCTAGCCGATCGGCGGAGAGATCGAAGGTCACACTGGGAATGTCAGACGGAGAATAGTGGTTGTCATCCGCGTTCTGCACGAGCTCAAGGACGAAATGCGTGTCGCGCGAATAAAGCTCCTGCGAGAGAAGACGTAATGCACGATGCAGCTTCGCGCGCACATTGCGGGCACCGATCAGCGCATCGGGCGAGAGCTCGACATCCAGCAGGAATTCAGTTCGACGGATCTCGTCGATGACATCCTTGGCCCCAAACACTCACACTCCCCCTATTGTCTCGCGGCTTATCTGGTGCCGCTGTATTTACTCGCGCCTTTGCCGCTGCCGTTGTTGCAACTCTGCGGTGACCTTAGCGTGATGCGGCCCGTGCAACTGCGCCGGTTTGAACGAATACTTCGATCGGATTCTTTGCGTTGATGAAGTGTCGAGCGCCTATGCCACCTACCATAAAGGCGGGGCTGTAGTTTCTCACAGTCACGGTGACAAAGCGCCGGAACCGGTGCCCGCGTCGCCCCATCTGCGGCGGGATAGTTGAACCGGATACCGCCTCACGTCAAGTAGGCGACCAAGCAGCGCAAGGCCGAGTGCAAGATGCTCTGGCCGGTCTAAATATCTAGGCCGTTCGCAGGCTGGAGTGTGGCCAGTCGTAAGATTGCCAAGGAGTCCAACCGCCGAGGCTACTCACATTACGTCGTGCAAAAGTCGCATGCTAAGATTTTCCGGGCGTTACGCACCAGCTTAAACAACGTCAACTTCGGTGTTGGATGTGCTGCATGTCGACGAAGAACCTCTCTCTTGACGAGGAGCCCGAGGAATGCGCTGAGCAACTAGTCGCTACCGAGAGTTATAGCGCGGCGAGCGAGATAGTCCGAGATGTTGAACTCGGATGGTTAGATATGGAAAGTGGTCGCGTGGAGGACTTTGACCCAGAAGCTATCAAGGCCGCTGGGCGCGAGCGATTGACGCGAAAGAGTCCAGCTTGAAGCGAATGCGGTTTACGTCCGTCGCTCGCCGCGACTAGTTAGGTTCGCGACGCCGTTGCCGACGATTTTCAAGGGACAGAGTCTACGACGATTCACATTGTGTAATCGACGTGACTGAATTCGCGGCCTGTTGAGCTAAGCGTGATTACTAGAGCCATCGGCAGCCATCAGCGAATAACCAGTGTGTGCTGACGTGCTGACGCTGCGAGGAGTTGGCGAGCCAACCACCATAGCGAAGTCACTGCTCTATTGAGCAGCACATCGGCTTTCTCGATGACCGTTCCAAGAGGTAGCGGAGAGCGCCACGAGCTTTGAGCCGAAGCACGATTTATGATGGACGGGATGGCGGACAGACCGATCAAGCAGCCACTCAACTTATTGATTTTGTTAGAGAGTGGCGGAGAGGGAGTGAGAAATGGCGGAGAGGAAGCCCGAAAGCCCGGTCTAGCGTCTCGTCCATAGTCATCCACCAAAGTCTACGGAGGGCTGATTGATCTAAGCCAAGCCCCTGATCCCACTGAGAATACGGTGCGCGCGAGTTCCATATTGGTCCTTCAAGCGCTGCCGTAATCCGGTGTTTTATGGCGGACAGGGATGGCGGAAGGAGTCAGTCATGCCAAAACGAGCACGGGAACTGTCCGCTCGTACTGTAGCGTCTTTGCGGGGTGATGGTCGGTATGCCGTGGGTTTGGTCCCTGGCCTGTATCTACGAATCGAGGGCGCGTCGCGGACCTGGGTGTTGCGGGTCAAGCGCAACGGTAAACGTCCGGAGCGAGGCCTTGGAAGCTACCCCACGGTCTCACTGGCAGCAGCCCGCGAGGTGGCTTGGGCTCTGCGCAAGACGCGCCCACAGCCCGCACCAGCCCACCCCACCGGAGCGTCGGCTCTACCTACCCTGCAAGTCCTCTCAGCTTCGACGAAGCCTGACCTGGGCCAACCGGAGCCAAATCCGAAAACACCGGCCAATACCGCCGGCGATGAAGGCCCAATCACCTTCGAATGGTGCGCTCGAACCTATGTCGCAGCTCAAGAGGCTGGCTGGAAGTCCAAGAAGCACTCCAAGCAATGGATTTCGACGTTGGAGGACTATGCATTCCCCGTGATCGGTCCGCTCCACCCACGGGACATCACTCTTGAGCACACCCTGCGGATCCTCAAGCCGATCTGGACCACGAAAACCGAGACGGCGACTCGCGTTCGTGGACGCATCGAGTCAATCCTGGACTGGGCGGAACACCGCAACCATCGAAGCGGGAAGAACCCAGCCGGCTGGAAGGGCAATCTGCAGTTCGAACTGCCGTCGCCAACCAAGCTCAAGAAACGCAAGAAGCGACATCACCCGGCCCTGCCCTACCTGCGCATCGGCGTATTCATGGCCGATTTGCGGTCGCGCCATGGAGTATCCCGGAGAGCGCTCGAATGGGGCATTTTGACCAGTACGCGCAGCCAGGAAATCAGGGGAGCACGACACAGCGAGATCAACTTGCAGCTCAAGCGTTGGACCATCCCCAAAGAGCGGATGAAGCTCGAGAAGGATCACATCGTCCCGCTATCCGATGCTGCCATCGAGTTGTACAAGAGCCTGCCGCGCGTCGATGGATGCGACCTATTGTTCCCGGCGCCTGAAGGTGGCGAACTCTCAGATGCCACATTGTGCGCGGTCATCGACGACATGCACGAAGCGGATCTGAGGAGGGACGGCATCGGATACATGGATCCCGTCCAGAATAGGGTCGCGACCCAACACGGATTTCGCTCCACGTTTCGAGATTGGGCCGCAGAGATCGCTTTCTTCCCCAAAGAGGTCATCGAACATGCCCTCGCCCACAAACTTAAGGACGAGGCTGAAGCAGCGTATCAGCGCGGCACGTTGCTGGTGAAGCGTGCGTTGCTAATGGATCAGTGGGCTCTATTCTGCAACGACCCCTGCCCGAAGCTGCCCTCCCTCTGCGCCTCATCCGAGCCGATGGCGGCCTAGGGCACGTCGAGGGTCTGATTGCGCCGACTAAGCATTCAGACCCTCGGCGCCGGACTCAGAATGTACCCTCGCCCGAAAAGGGGTCAGCCGGCTCCCCTTCGCACTGTCGTATCGTCACCGTCCAACCACGACAAGGGACCCGCTGACATACTTGGACAGACGCGCGCACGCTGCGTCGGCGGTGACAAAGGTAGAAGCCGCATAGCGATCCTAGTGCTAACGAACAATCCCGCCATTCCGCATCCAGTCCTTCACGAGGCTCATCGTCTGCCGCTCTTGATCGGCCTGCATCGAAAATCCTTTGAGCAGCTTCGCCTGAGGCACATAACGAGCAAGCACGTCTAAACTGCTCCCAAGCCCGTAACCTCCGTGAGTAACAAACGGAATAAGGCTCTTTCCAGCCAAGTTGTGGCTCGATAGAAATGATCGAATTACCGGTGGCACCGTCTCGCCCCAGATGGGAAAGCCGAGAAACACCGTATCGTAGTTCGCCATCTCGGGCACCTTGCGCGCCAACGCAGGCTCATAGCCGCTGTCTCGTTCTCGTCGTGCTTGTTCTACGGTTTCGACGTAGTCCGCGGGATAGGACACCGCCGGCGCGATCTCGAAGATATCCGCGTTAAGCGCTCGCTGTATCAACCCCGCCACCACACGCGTGTTGCCTGATCGTGAGAAATAGGCAATCAACGTGTGCGACGAGCCTCGTGTCTCGGCGCTCATCGCTTTCCCAGCGGCGCCGCTCATAGGAAGTCCAGCGATCGCAGTCATCACAGCGCGTCGGCCAAGATTGTTCGGCACCATTGTCGCGGACATTCACGTCTCCACATGTTTCGAGTGGCACACCTAAGGTGCGCGATAGTGGCCGCCACTCACAGGTTCAATCGATGCGACGCTTGCGCCCGCAAGCGACTCCGCGATAGCCAAGTGGGTCCTAAAGCCGTCGGTCGTCGCACCGCGGGCCGACAGCTCATCTCTCGTCGGAATGATCAGCGAATATATCCCACTCGCGCCAAGCTTTAGATGGTCCAATCAGGATGCAGTTATGAGCGCACCTAATCAATGTAACGGCGCGGCGGCACGATTGCATACCCTGCCATGCTTCGCGTGCGAGAACTTCGTACCTTCCCTTCTACAGGCGCCGCGGGTGTTTTGCTCGGCCACTGGCTCAATCACCTACATGGATCGGCCTATAAATAACACCCATCGAAGCTGACGGGACTACGTAAGGTCGAAATCACGGGTGGCATTTCTGAACTTTTCTCTCCCAGGCGCGCTAGTCAGGCGAGCGCATCGAGTTCACCCCATTCATGAACTCGACTCATATGCCCAAGCGGCGCGTGCCGGCTAATCACACCTGCGATGAGCAGTTATGTTTTCGTGCAGTCGAGCCTCGCTCGTTACGCTGATAGAGGATCCATGCAAGAGCTGCAGCTGGAGAGTAGAAGTCTCGGGGTAGGCGCAAGCCGGCACGGCGACAGATTAAACAACGGACAAATTCTCGCCGTCGCCGATCTCGCCCGCAATGGTGCGCCGGTATGAGCGAACCAGTTCAGCGCCGATCCGTTCTACAGGCGTTGGCTCTTTTTGCCTCGCTGCCTCTACTCGGTCCGAAGGGAGCGTCGGCTGCCGAGTCGATGCGCATCGGGGTCATTGGAGCGGGCTCCCTAGGCGGAACCGTAGGTCGCTTGTGGGTCAAAGCAGGTCATCAGGTGCTGTTCGCATCGCGTCACCCGGAAGAACTCTCGGCTATGGCGCGAGAGCTAGGCCCGCGCGCGTCCGCAGGCACGTCAGCTCAGGCCGCAGACTTTGGCGACGTCATCTTGTTTGCCGTGCCCTATCGGGCGCTAACCGAACTCGGTGGTCAACTGCAAGGCGCTCTGAGGGGCAAGGTCGTCCTTGACTCGTGTAATCCCTCAGCCGCCGAATATGAAGCGTTCGTTCGAGAGACATCCGTGACTAGCGTCGGAGAGCTGTCATCGCGACTGTTACCAAATACGCGGTTGGTTCGCGCATTCAGCGCAGTGGACGCCACTGCGGTGGCCGCATCGTTCTCACGAGCCAGCGACAAGTTGGGCGTCCCTCTCGCTGGAGATGATGCAGCAGCGGTGCAGATAGGGGAGCAGCTTGTGCGTGATGCAGGCTGCGAGCCAGTCACCGTGGGCAATCTCAAAGCAGCGACGAATTTTCAACGGGGCAGCCCTGCATTTCGCGCCAACACCACGGTCTCTGAACTGCGACGCCTGATCGAGATGCAAAATGTCCAATGACCTTCGGCAAGATTGATCCAGCCTAGAGACTGAGATTCACATGAGCAATGTCCTTATCATCGGCGCGAACGGTTCAATCGCAAAGATCGCGATCGATATGTTCCTGACCGAAACCGATGCCAATCTGACCCTCTACCTTCGTAACGCGCGCCGGATGAAACAGGTGCAGCACGATCGAGTACGCGTCGTTGAAGGCGATGTATTCGACAATGCGAAGCTGCAGGCATCGATGTCGGGACAGGATGTCGTATATGCAAACTTGGCCGGTGAGCTCGAGCGCATGGCAACCACCATCGTGAAATCGATGGAATCAGCCGGCATCAAGCGCCTGATCTTCATCAGCTCCATGGGCATCTATGACGAAGTCCCAGGACAGCGATACCGGAGCATCCTTGATCCATATCGCAAAGCTGCCGAGGTCATTGAAGCATCGAATCTGAACTACACAATCCTGCGTCCGGCCTGGTTTACGGACGAAGATGAGATCGCCTACGAGATCACGCAGAAGGGTCAGCCTTTCAAAGGAGGGACCGTCTCTCGTAAGAGCGTCGCCGCCATGGTGGTGAAGCTGGCCCAATCGCCGCAGCTTGAAGTTCGGCACAGCTTGGGCTTGAGCAAACCCGAATGAAGGTAGCAGCGGCGCCGCCTTTTGGAGTCTTCGATATGCCTAACGAGCAAGCGACCAGAACTCACCAGACTCTCTTCCCTGACCACATATCAACGCTGGCAGTGACGGATCCCGAGCTGATCGAAGTTTTCGACAACTTCGCGTTCGATGAAGTCTTACGCGACAGCAACCTACCAACGAAGACTCGTCTGATGGTCCAGCTGGCGGCGTTGATCGCATCGCAGGCCCTTCGCGAATACCGGGTCATGCTCTGTGCCGCGCTGACTGTCGGTGTGACGCCCGTTGAAGTCAAGGAAATCGTTTATCAGGCGGTCCCGTACGCCGGGATGGCAAAGGTCTTCGAATTCCTTCATGCCACCAACGAGGCACTAAGCGAGCGCGGCATCGCGCTGCCACTCGCTCCGCAATCCACGAGCACGCCCGACACCCGCCTCCAAAACGGACGCGATGTCCAAAGTCACATCGTTGGCAAGGATACCGTTGAGAAAATGTACGCGTTGGCCCCTTTGGATCAGCAACATATCCAGCGTCTTCTCACAGCGAATTGCTTCGGAGACTGGGTGTCACGGGGAGGCATTGATATTCCGATGCGCGAATTGCTCACGTTCAGCATGCTGGTCTCGCTCGGCGGCTGCGAACCGCAGGTGAAAGGCCATGTGGCGGCAAACCTACGCGTCGGGAACAACCGCAGTCGCTTGATCGACGTAACGACGCAGCTGCTTCCATTCATAGGCTATCCACGCACGCTCAACGCGCTGCGCGCCATCGATGAAGCCGCCCCGGCGCAACGCGCCATACCTTGTGAGTGAGCTGGACCTACGTGCTTTGAATGGAGGGCTTGTTATGAAAAATGTCGTTGTCTTGATCGGTGCGGGGCAGATCGGCCAAGCGATTGCCCGTCGTGTCGGTGTCGGCAAGCACGTCGTGCTTGCCGACTTGCGCCAAGCGAACGCGGAGGCCGCCGCGCAAATTCTCGAGAATGCTGGATATGAGGTGAGCGTCGTGTCGGTGGACGTGTCATCGCGTCAGGATGTGCATAAGTTAGTCGAGAGTGCCTCGAAGGTTGGTGATGTCACCGGCCTCATCCACGCCGCAGGCGTTTCTCCATCTCAGGCGTCCCCGGAAATGATCTTGAAGGTCGACCTGTACGGCACCGCCCTCGTCCTGGAAGAGTTTGGCAACGTCATCGCTCGCAGCGGGGCGGGTGTCGTCATTGCGTCGCAATCGGGACATCGACTGCCAGCGCTCTCTACCGAGCAGAATAAGGCCCTCGCAACGACCCCGGTGGAAGAACTGCTTCAGCTTTCGTTCCTGCAGAAAGATCAGATCACCGACTCCCTTCATGCGTATCAGCTCTCGAAGCGCGGCAACTCCCTGCGTGTCATGGCAGAGGCGGTCCGTTGGGGAAAGCGCGGCGCTCGCATCAACACGATCAGCCCAGGGATCATCATCACACCGTTAGCCAACGATGAACTCAAGGGACCGCGCGGCGAAGGTTACCGACGGATGATCGAGGTGTCCGCTGCCGGGCGGCCGGGCACACCCGATGAAGTCGGAACGCTGGGCGCGCTACTGATGGGACCGGATGGTGGGTTTATCACGGGCAGTGACTTTCTGATGGATGGTGGAGTTACAGCGGCGTATTGGTATGGCGATCTCGCGCCCAGCGAAGCGCACCGATGACGGCGATATAGGAGAAACAATGATGGCTGAAGAAGTAGTTGTGGTGATTGGGGCCGGCGGTATCGGTATTGCCATTGCCCGTCGACAGGGTTTCGGAAAGACGCTGCTGCTTGCCGACTTCAATGACAAAACATTGAACGCCGCAGCGGCGGAGCTGCGTCGCGCCAGCTATTCCGCCGAGATACATTTTGTCGATGTCTCTTCACGCGAGTCGGTAAAGGAACTTGCAGACGCAGCGGCTGCACTCGGGAATGTGGTGCAAGTCGTCAATACCGCGTGCTTATCTCCGAACATGGCCAAGGTCGAGCGTTTGCTGCAGGTAGACCTTTACGGCGCAGCTGTCGTCTTCGAAGAGTTTGAGCGCGTGATTGCGCCTGGCGGCGCGGGACTCATGCGGCAATGACCTGAGGCGCGCGTGGCGCCCGAGTCGATTCGCTCAGTCCTGGCATCATCGTGACGCCGCTCGCCCGACATGAGCTGGACTCTCCAATAGGTGACATTTACCGCGGGATGGTAGAGGCCTCCGCCGTTAAACGAATGGCCCCTCCTGATGAGATCGCGGTCGCCGCCTCCTTCCTGCTTGGTCCGGACGCCAGCTTCGTCACGGGTAGCGACCTTCTCATCGATGGCGGTGTAATCGCAGCCATGCGCGCTGGCAAGCTGCCTACGCCAGGCTGATGTCGGCGCAGCGTGCGTCTTCACCCACCGATCCTAATTCCAACGCATGGAGGCTTCCCAGCCTCACAGGCATGCTTATGAAATCTCGTTATCTTGGATCCCTCGCCGTTTCTGAACTTGGCTTCGGGACAATGAGCTTCGCATCCAGCTATAGCCCCCTCGCCGCGTCGCTCGGAAACGATCCGCGTAATCCGTGGCGCTTTGAGCGTGGCATCACTCTCTTCGCCACCGCCGAAGCGTACGGACCTTTCACCAACGAGGGACTGGTTGGCGAAGCAGTGGCGCCGTTCCGAGATGAGGTAGTGATCGCCACCAAGCTCGGTTGGAATATCAATCCGGACTCGGGAGAGCGGCGTCCTAGGTTGACAGGAGCGCAAACGCTGCGAGAGGCGCACGCGGTTCAACCAGTGGCTGCTCTCCAGAACGAATATTCTCTGTGGTCCCGTGATCCGGAAACGGAGGTGTTGCCGGCCTGCGAAGAACTGGGCATCGGCTTCGTGCCGTGGAGTCCGCTAGGGCAAGGCTTTCTCACCGGCAAGGTAGATCCTAACTCGCAGGTCGATAAATCCGATGTTCGGTCGTGGTTCCCGCGATTCACCCCTGAGGCCATGCAGGCCAATCCAACATCAGTCGAACTGCTCAATAGCATCGCCGCGGCCAAGGGCGCGACGCCCGCCCAGATAGCGCTTGCATGGCTGCTCGCGCAGAAGCCGTGGATCGTACCAATTCCAGGCACCCGCAAGCTCGCTCGCCTAGAGGAGAACTCGGCTTCGGCCGACCTCGATTTGAGCGCCGACGAGTTGCGCGAGATTGATGCGGTCGCATCGAAGATCCAGATCAAGGGCGCTCGCCGCACGGACCACGAGGTTTACGGGTGAATGCCGCGAACGGCGTAGAGGCTCGAACGACTATGACTGATGAGGTGCGATCCAATCACGATGAAGACACGATGTTCTCCAGACCTACCGAGAAATGTACCAAGCTATGCTGCAGGCAGGCTCGCACTGACCGGTTAAGCGCCATGCTTGATGAGGGCTTTGTCTTGACTTACATGACAAGCTACCGGCAGCGCAAGATGGAGTGGTTGTCCGCTATCGATTCGGGTCGAATGCGCTACCACAGTGCCCGCGAAGAATCCGTTCGCATCGACTCCCAGGGCGACCGCGCGGTGCTCGTAGGCAGAAGCATCGTCACAGCAACGATCTACGGTGTGCGGAGCACCTGGAACTTGCAACTCACTGTTCAGTACGAACGTAGAAGTGGTGGCTGGTCAGCGATGGAGGCCGTTGCGACGACGTTCTGAGACCGTTCCGAGCCATCTCGCTACGCCTTCAACGAATCTGTGTCGATCGGCAGATTGCGGATGCGCACACCGGTTGCCGCGAAGATTGCGTTCGTCAGCGCAGGAACGATTGGCGGCAAGGCGGGTTCACCCAAGCCGGTCGGCGAGTTGTCGCTCGGCAGGAAGTGAACCTGCACCGGTGGAGCGTCAGAAATTCGTAGCAGAGGATACGTGTCGAAATTGCCGACCGAGGCTGCGCCATTCTCGATCAGTACCTTCTGATACAAGGCCGTCGAGATGCCGTCGAGCACCGCGCCTTGCACCTGGTTCTCGGCGTTCAGCGGATTGATGATCTGACGACCGACATCGCCCGCCACCCAAACGTTGTCGATCTTGATCCTGCCGTCCGTGGCTACAGTAACCTGGGCAACTTCGGCGAAATAGCCGCGATGGCTGTAGTGGAATGCAATTCCCATCGCGGTGCGTTTCGGCAGCTTTGAGCGTTGTGCCCAGCCGGACTTCTCGGCAACCAGCCTGAGTACGCCTCGCATTCGCGCTGCGCTGTAAGCTTGCTGGCCTTCGCCAACAGATTCTCGGTCGCCGAGTAGCTTCAGCCGGTACTCAAGCGGATCCTGACCCGCGAGGTGCGCAAGCTCATCGATGAACGATTGCATCACGAACGACATGCCGTTCGAAATAGGTGCACGCAGCGGCCCCACAGGCACGCCGAGTGGCATGCTGGATACGCCGAGACGATAGTTCGGAATGAACCGAGCCGGAAACTCCGTGTCGTTCATACGCGTGTCGTTTGCAAACTGCCCACTCGCGGTATAGGTCACGAAGTGGTTCTGCCACGAGATGATGTTACCTGCGGCGTCGAGCCCGCCCTTCAGGAAATGAAACCCGCCCGGCCGATAGAAATCGTGCTGCAAATCGTCTTCGCGGCTCCAGATCAATTGCACGGGCGCGTTGGCCTCGCGCGCGATCCAGGCGGCCTCGACCATGTAGTCATTGACCGCGCGCCGGCCGAAACCACCACCGGCGCGAACCATATGCACGACGACGTTCTCGAGTTTGAGGCCCAATGTTTTCGCAACCAGCTGACGGCCGGTCTCAGGGAATTGAGTCGGCGCCCAGATCTCCATCCTTCCATCCTGAAAATGCGCCGTACAGTTTTGCGGCTCCATGGTTGCATGCGCGAGGAATGGATAGGCGTAGGCTGCGTCGAGCGTCTTCGCTGCGGCTTTCATCGCGCCTGGCGCATCACCATCATTGCGAGCAATGGTTAGCGGCTCGCCCCTGCTCAGCTCGCTGGCGCGCTTGGCAAATGCAACGCTACTTTGGGATGAGGTTGGATGGTCAGCCCACTTTGCCTGTAGACGCTCTCGTCCCTTCTTGGCTGCCCACCACGAGTCCGCAACCACCGCGACGCCAGGTAAGAGCCCGTCGATGTCGTTGCCCCCTTCGACTATGAATGCTTTGCGGACGCCCTTCACTGCGCCGGCAGCGGCAACGTCAGCCTGAGCGACCTTGGCACCGAATACCGGAGCCTTTTCATAGGTGGCGAACAACATGCCAGGCAGCCGCACGTCGATGCCGAAGGCCATCTTCCCGGCAACGATCTTCTCGACGCCATTTTGGGGAATTCTCTGGCCGATGATCCGGTAGTTCTTCGGATCCTTGAGCGGCAGCGTGGCCAGATCGGGTATTGGCTGCCTGCCCGCTCGCGCCGCGACCTCTCCGTAGCCAGCAGTTCGCCCCGAAGGCGCGTGACGGACACGACCTCGCTCGGTCGTGCACTCCGGCGCGGGCACGCCCCAGCCGAGCGCCGCTGCCTGGACTAGCATATGCCTCGCAGCCGCACCGACCCTTCGCAACTCGTCCCAATTTCGAGGCGTGGCTGAGCTACCTCCCGTGAGCTGCCGGCCATACATGGCTTCATTGTTCGCGGCTTGCTCGATGTGCACCTGACTCCATTCCACATCGAGCTCTTCCGCAATCAACATCGGCAGCATGGTCGCTACACCCTGGCCGATCTCCGGGTTGCGAGAAGCGATCGTTACAAGTCCGTCTGGGGCCACTCGAACGTAGGCGTTCAGTGCGGTGGGCGGACCATCGGCGGATCCGCGCGAGGGCAATGAGAAGGAGAGTATTAGGCTGGTCGCCGCGGCGGATTTGAGGAAATCCCGTCGAGATGTGGTCATTGATCGAATAGCCCGAGCGGCTTAGCGTTGCTGACGCCACTGTACGCGGTCCCCCTCGACATGATTATTGGCGATTTTTGATTGCACTCATGAGCCATATCGATAAGTCGCATTAAGTGATCACTGGCAGTCGATTCATGAGCTGTCCAGCGTGGTGCGACAGTCACGAACGGGAATGGTTGTGGCTGGCGCGAGACGTACCAACTTGGCCACGGGCATGAGCTGAGTAGAAAGGGCGCCGTGGGCATCGACCATCGGGGCGCTTTCGTTGATGCGAGCGAGGTCGACGAAGGTCGTTTGATCCATGCAGGGACCTCAGCCTGATACCTCGCATTCATGAATATCTCGCATAGACCCTATGTCGTTTGCTCATCTCTCCGACACTACCGCGTGGGGTACTCTCATCGACTCAAGACGTCCGCCAGTGCAGCTCAGTCTTTCGAGGATGTTCCGAATGTCGATGCTGAAAGTAAATGGGACAGAGCATGATGTCAGGTCATCGCCCGATACGCCTCTGCTCTATGTACTCCGCAACGAACTAGGGATCATGACGCCGAAATTCGGCTGCGGGATGGCGCAATGTGGAGCGTGCTCCGTGCTGCTCGACGGCGCCGAGATGAGGGCCTGCATCACACCAGTCGCCGCGGCCGAAGGCAAAGAAGTCACCACCGTTGAAGGCTTGCCTGCCCGCTGGGCGAAGCAACGCAACCTGTCCGCACAGACTGCTCAGGACACCCTGCACCCCGTGCAGGAAGCTTGGGTCGAAGAGCAGGTACCCCAATGTGGCATCTGCCAGTTCGGCATGATGATCAAAGTCACTGAATTGCTCGAAGCCAACCCCAAGCCAACGGATGCCGACATCAAGGCGGCACTGACGACTTCTGGACCTTCGCCGCATCTGTGTCGATGCGCAAGCTATGCCGCAATCCTCGATGGCGTGCACCATGCCGCGCGGCTCATGGCAAAAGGTGCCAAATGAGCACACCCGACACCGTCTTCTCCATCTACGGCGCCACACTCAACCGACGCTCGTTCCTGGTCGCAAGCGGCTCACTGGTCGTTGCGTTGGGAATGAAGCCTGCTGCCAGCAATACTGTCGCCGCGCCGACGAACTCGCTGGATGCGACACAACCGAGCTCGTGGATCGAAATCCACGCAGACAATACCTTGGTGATCCGCACCGGCAAATGCGATTTCGGGCAGAGCTCCATCTATACCGCGTATCGACAGATCGTCGCCGAAGAACTCGATGTTCCCGTCGAGGCGATCACGACCGTGATTTCCGGTGATACGGATCGCACACCAGACGGCGGCGGCACCTTCGGCTTGTTACGCACCAACGTGATGAACCTGCGCAAGGCCGCCGCGTACACTCGCGAAGCGGCGCTTGAGTTGGCCGCACGCAACCTCGGCGTACCGCGAACGCAATTGAAGATTGCAAACGGCGTGATTGCAGGCGGCGGCAAGTCCGTCACTTATGGCGCGTTAGTGGCCGGAGAGTCGCTGCAGCTTACGATTCCGGTCCGAGGCAATCTGACCGATTTCGGTGGCCTGCAGGTCGCCGGCGACCCGCCGCTCAAACCGACCTCCAGTTATACCGTCGTCGGACAGCCGATCAAGAACCCGAGCCTGCGTCCAAAAATGTCCGGTGAGGCGCTATGGGTGAACGACGTGAAACTCCCGGGGATGCTGCACGCACGAGTTGTTCATCCGGCAACGCTCGGATCGACGCTCGTATCGGCCGGGAAGGTCGACAAATCACAGTTCCCAAATACGCAGGTCGTGGTCATCGGCAATCTCGTGGGCGTTCTCGCGCCCGATGAGTGGGAAGTGATACTCGCCGCGCAGGTGGTGGGCGCTAACACGAAATGGTCCGAATGGAAGGGATTGCCCGGCCATCGGAATCTGTTGGAGCACCTGCAGAGCAAGGTTGACTGGAACGAGATCCCGGCCGCCAAGGGCGCGCAGGCCGGTGACGCAGTAGCCGCCTCGGCGAAGGCAAGCAAGACCCACAGCGGGACTTATTTCGTGCCTTATCACAAGCACGCGCCGATCTCTCCGACCGTCTCGCTCGCCGATGTAAAGCCCAACGGATCGGTCACGCTGCATACTCACAGCCAGAACCCGCAATTTCTGCGGATGGCGATCGCCAAGATGCTCGGCCGACCGGAAACCGATGTGGTCATTCGTACCTATCCCGGTGCGAGTCACTTCGGTCGTTCCAACGGCGGCAATGCTGGCTCCGAAGATGAGGCAGTGCTGCTGTCACGCGCAGTCGGCAAACCGGTGCGTGTACAGTGGATGCGGCCCGATGACATGCAATGGTCGACGCAATCTTCGGCCTCGATGTCAAAGATTCGTATCTCACTCGATGAGAAAGGGAAGATTCAGACGTATCAGGCCGACCATAGCGGTCCGCCGATGCAGGACGACCGGCCGATCGGCGCGCTGCTGGCGGGCCTACCGACGATCGAAGCCCCCGGGCCGAACAATGCATCGCGCTTGCATAGCACGACGATGAATGTTGCCGACCGATGGGTCTATACCGAGGTGCCGAATGTCGCCGAGGCAGGGCATGGCACGTATCAGATCGGCCAGCGCGAATCAGCCATCGGCGTCGGTCTGCGCGATCACTCCATGCGTACGCCAATCCAGTTCCAGCAGAACTTTCCGCGCGAAGCTGCTATCAGCGAAGCTGCCGCGCTAGCCGGTGCGGATCCAATTCAGTTCCGGATCGACCACACAAAAGAGGAGCGCTTCAAGACGATTCTCGCGCGGCTGCGCGAGGAGTCCGGATGGCAGACGCGGCCTTCACCCGCACCCAGCGCGGGCGCGAAAGAATCAAAGATTCTGCGAGGACAAGGCGCCTCCATCATGCTACGTGACAACGGTTACTGGGCCTGTGCCTGTCATGTCGCGGTCACACCGGAAACCGGTGAAGTCAGGGTGGAGCGACTGACCATCGTCGTTGATCCAGGCATCGTCGTGAACCCGCTGCAACTCAAGCGTCAGGTCCAGGCTGGCAGTCTCATGGGTGTCAGCCAGGCGCTGCACGAGGAAGTGATGTTCGATGAGGGCGCAATCACCTCGACCCACTGGGGAACGTATCCAATTCTGACGATGGCGGAGATGCCGGAGGTCAAAGTCGTGATTGCCGGACGTCCGGAATTTGGTGTCTACGGGCAAGGATCGGAAAGCGCCAATGCGCTCGCCGCGCCGGCGATCGTTGCCGCATTTTTCGACGCCACGGGTCGGCCCGCGCGGCGCATCCCATTGAGGCCGGAGTACGTCAAATCGGTCCTGGCGAGCTAAGAACTGCTGCGGAACCACTCAGTGGCTCCGCCGCCCACTCCTCACTAAGTGATGACTGGCAGTCGATCAATGAGTTTGTCCAACGTGATGGGATAGTCGCGGACGCGGATACCCGTTGCGTTGTAAACCGCGTTGGCCACGGCTGCAGCGACGCCGCAGATGCCGAGCTCCGCGACACCCTTGGCCTTCATGGGTGAGGACATTGCATCGACCTCATCCAGGAAAATGACATCTTGGTGCGGAATGTCCGCGTGCACCGGCACTCCTTGGTTGCGCGCGGTCTTTGGATTGAGAATGCGACCTGACGCGCACACGGCGAGCATGCGTCGAACACGGATCTCGCCCGTCGCACTGTCGACCGCCACTTCCACGAAGTGCGCACCAAAGGTTGACTGCTGGGCCAGCTTGTTCATCTGGCCAAACTCGATAATGTCCTCAGCGACCAACGGCTGCTGGGCGGCTGCTTGCGCGAGCGGTATGACTCGGCCGGCAGATCTGATCTCGCCATCGGCGAAGACAGCATCCGCGACGCTCAGTCCGACCTTCTGAACTGCTGCCTCCCGCAGCTTCATACATGCGGCGTAGACGCCCGCAGTGGAACAGTTGCCACCCCACTGCCCCCCGGAACCTGCAGAGACAGGGAAGTTCGAATCGCCGAGCCGAACCTCGACCCTCTCGATCGGCACTCCCATCGTCTCGGCCGCGGTCTGCGCAATGATGGTGTAACTGCCCGTTCCGATGTCGGTCATGTCAGTCTCTACCGTAACGACACCGTTTTCATCCAGCCGCACGCGCGCTGCTGACTTGGTGACTTGATTGCCCCGAATCGCTGCCGCCATGCCGATGCCGATCAACCAGCGACCCTCGCGCACGCTCGCGGGCTTCGGATTCCGTTTGCTCCACCCGAAGCGGTCGGCGCCTGACCTCATACATTCCACGAGCGAGCGCTTCGAAAAGCGCCGACCCGCCTGCTGCGCATTGTTCGATGAGCGCGCCTGCGGATCATCGCCCGACGGTTCGGACGGATCATCGGGTACGACTTGGGTATCGTTCTTGATACGGAACTCGATCGGATCGAGGCCGAGTTTTTCCGCCATCTCATCGACCGCAATCTCCAGTGCCATCATGCCAGTCGCCTCGCCTGGCGCTCGTATCGCACTGGCCTCGGGCAAGTCGAGCACGGCCATCCGGGTCGTCGTCATCCGATGCGCACCGGCGTACAGCAAGCGTGCCTGATGGACCGCGCCGTCGGGCTTGCCCTTGGGCAAGTCGCCCGACCAGCTCTCATGCCCAATCGCAGTGATGATTCCATCGCGAGTCGCGCCGATGCGGATGCGCTGTATCGTCGCTGGTCGATGCGTGGTGGTGTTGAACAGCAATGCTTGCTGTAGCGCGACTTTCACAGGGCGCCCGGCCATGCGAGCGCCGAGGGCCGCCAACAATGCCTCGGCACGCACGAACAACTTCCCCCCGAATCCGCCGCCGACGTAAGGCGACACGACGCGAATATTCTCCTTCGGAATGTTCAAGGTTTGGGCCAGATCGAGCACGCACCAATTGACCATCTGATTCGAGGTCCAGAGCGTGAGCTTGTCGCCCTCCCAAAGCGCCGTGGAGGCGTGCGGCTCCCTGAGTAGCTACCCGGATGCCAGTCTGGTTCCACCTGAAAATCGCTAGGTCCTATGAGGAGAGTTCATGAATCGTCACCGGACCTGGAAATTGCCGACTGACAGCTGCCTCAAGGCCACTTTTTCTGCGTTGTGACCGGCGCCTATCAAAGCTACAGGCTTCTTCCATCACCGATTAGCGGGCAGAATCGGATAGAACCTATGAGAAGGATTCATCAGTGCCGCGCGAAAATCTCAACGACCTACTCGCCTTCCTCGCTGTGGCTCGCGAGAAAAGCTTCACCAAGGCGGCCGCGCAGCTGGGAGTTTCGCAGTCAGCACTGAGTCATACGATCCGAGGGCTCGAAACACGACTCGGAGTGCGTCTACTCACTCGCACGACCCGCAGTGTTTCGCCCACCGAGGCGGGGGAACGCTTGGCAACGGCCGTGGGTCCGCACTTTCAGGAGATCGACGCCGAGCTCGCGTCGCTAAGCGGCCTCAGAGAAACGCCGACCGGAACCATTCGAATCACAACAGGAGTACATGCGGCTGAGACCATCGTCTGGCCGAAGCTGCAACCGTTCTTGCGGGCCTATCCTGACATCCGCGTCGAACTCAACGCCGAGTACGCGTTGACAGACATCGCCGCCGAACGATACGACGCCGGGGTGCGCCTCGGAGAGCAGGTCGCCAAAGATATGATCGCCGTTCGCATCGGGCCCGACTTCAGAATGGCCGTGGTCGCGTCACCGACGTATTTCGAGAAACTCGCGAAGCCCAAAGCACCGCAAGATCTGACCGCACACAACTGCATCAACCTTCGACTTCCTACTTATGGCGGCCTGTATGCGTGGGAATTCGAGAAGGGTCAGCGCGAACTCAAGGTGCGCGTGGATGGCCAGCTCGTCTTCAACTCCAGTCCACAGATCTTGAAGGCTGTGCTCGCTGGTTTCGGGCTGGGCTATCTTCCAGAGGACACCGTCACGCCATATCTCCAGCGCAAGGAACTAGTACGTGTGCTCGAGGATTGGTGCGCGCCCTTCCCCGGCTATCACCTTTACTACCCGAGCCGGCGACAGACATCCCCGGCATTCGGCTTGCTAGTGGAGGCGCTTCGATACAAACGCTGACACCACAGATCAAGCCTCGGAGAACCAAGTGCGGCACGTCCGTAGGCGCAACGCTACGGTTGTACTCGTCAACAGTCGGCCTCGCTTCGACCTCACCCCTGGAATTCAACTTCAAAACGGATCTGCGCCGCTACAGGAAACTTTTCTCACGGACAAGCGCCGAGGAAGGCAAGTAGTCGTTGAAGTTCCCCCGAGATTCATGACTGCTCTTCATAAGCCCTAGCAGATCGTGCCCACTAGTCCGGCTCGGTGACAGCGACTACCTTGTCCGCATCGAAGAGCGCCCGGAGTAGCTATGAAACCTGTAGGACCGAGTCTGGTGATCCTCTCTTCCATCCTCGCAACGTCAGTCGAGGCTGCGGAGAACAGCGGTGGCTCGGACCAGGGGGCGTTGACGATCCTTCGTGCGACGGACGCCGCCGCGGTACAGGGTGGCGCAAGAAACTTCACTGGCGACGTAACGGTCCGCTCTCAATTTCAGCGCGACGCCCCCGCGCGCGTCGGCGGCGCCACGGTCACGTTTCAGCCCGGTGCACGCACCGCTTGGCACTCTCATCCTCTGGGTCAAACGCTGATCGTGACTGCGGGAACCGGATGGGTTCAACGCGAAGGCGCATCCAAGCAGACCATCCGCCTCGGTGATGTCGTGTGGATTCCTCCTGGAGTCAAGCATTGGCATGGCGCCACCACGGGCAGCGCCATGACCCACATCGCGATCGCCGAATCGCAAGCCGGGAACGTCGTGACCTGGATGGAACAGGTAACCGATACGCAGTACCGACAGTGAGTACGCCTGCTGCGCCCTCATCCCCATAGATACAGTTGAAGGAGTTGCCATGCGTGCAACCATTATGTATGCCGCCCACGATGTTCGAATCGAGAACGTACCTGACGCGCGAATAGTCGAGCCCACCGACGCCTTGGTTCGCGTCACGCGGGCATGCATCTGCGGCAGTGACCTCTGGCCTTACAACTCGATGGAAGCAAGCGATACGGGCAACCGTATGGGTCACGAATTCATTGGCACGATCGAGGAGGTCGGTGCGCAGGTTCGCAATGTGAAGAAAGGAGATCTCGTCGTCGCACCCTTTGCATGGTCCGATGGCACGTGCGAGTTCTGTCAGCGCGGTCTACAAACTTCGTGCATCCACGGCGGCTTTTGGGGTGGAACCAAGCTGGATGGCGGACAAGGCGAGGCTGTGCGCGTGCCGCTTGCAGATGGAACGCTCGTCAGACTTCCAGTGGGCCCTGATCACGCACTTATGCCCTCCTTGCTCACACTCACTGACGTGATGGGTACGGGTCATCATGCCGCACTCGCTGCGAAAGTCTCTCCGGGGAAGATCGTGGCAGTGGTTGGAGATGGTGCTGTCGGTCTTTGCGGCGTAGTCGCCGCCCGCCGTCTTGGTGCTGAGCAAATCATCATGCTCGGGCGTCATCCCGACCGGATCTCACTGGCACGCGACTTCGGCGCTACTGAGGTTGTGAGCGAACGCGGCGATGCGGCCATCGAGCGCGTCAAGGAACTCACGAACGGCCTCGGCGCACATTCAGTGCTCGAGTGTGTCGGCCATGGTGAATCGACGCGAACGGCGATGAGCATCGCTCGCCCTGGTGGCGCTGTGGGCCGTGTCGGCGTCCCTCAAAACGGCCAGATTCCCGATGCAGAGGAAACCTTCTATCGAAACATCACGATCGCCGGTGGGCCGGCACCGGTGCGAGCGTACATCGAGGAACTCTTGCCTGATGTTCTTGAAGGAAGGATTCAGCCGGGACGCGTCTTCGATCGAGTCATCAACCTCGATGGCGTGCCAGATGGCTATCGCGCCATGAATGAGCGCGAGTCGATCAAGGTGATGATCAAGCTTTGATTCGATAGCTAAGTGAGATTTCACGATGCAAACTCGCACTCTTGGTAAGAGCGGACTCAAAGTCTCCGCGCTCGGCTACGGTTGCATGGGCCTGGACTTCGGTTACGCGAACAAGGTCAGCAAACAGGAAGGCATCGCGCTGATTCGGCAAGCAGCGGATCGTGGCGTCACGTTCTTCGATACTGCGGAGATATATGGGCCATTTACTAATGAGGAAATGGTCGGTGAAGCGTTGCGCCCCGTGCGCGACCAAGTGGTCATTGCCACCAAGTTCGGCTTCAACATCGTCGGCGGCAAGCAGAGTGGACTAAACAGCCGGCCAGAGCACATCAAGGCAGTCGCCGAAGCGTCGCTCAAGCGCCTGGGTATCGAGCGGATCGATCTGTTCTACCAGCACCGGGTCGATCCGAGCGTTCCGATCGAAGAGGTGGCCGGCGCCGTGAAGGATCTGATTGCCGCGGGTAAGGTGAAGCATTTCGGACTTTCGGAGCCAGGTGCTCAGACGGTGCGCCGCGCTCACGCTGTGCAGCCCATCAGCGCTCTGCAGAACGAATATTCATTGTGGACGCGCGGCGTGGAGACGAACGGCATTCTCCAGGCATGCGAGGAGCTAGGGATCGGCTTGGTGCCTTACAGTCCGCTCGGGAAAGGGTTCTTGACCGGAGCGATGAGTCAAGACACCAAGCTCGGCGAAGGCGACTTCCGGAACATCCTGCCGCGCTTCACGCCTGAAGCCATGCAGAAGAATCAGGCGCTAGTCGATCTGCTGAAGCGGATTGCTGCCGAGAAGGGAGCCACGCCGGCCCAGATCGCGTTGGCTTGGCTGCTCGCGCAAAAGCCTTGGATTGTGCCGATTCCCGGCACCACGAAGCTGCATCGGCTCGAAGAGAACCTCGGCGCGGTGAACGTGACGTTGACAGCAGGCAATCTGTTTGAAATTCAGCGGGCCGCGGCAGCGATTCAGGTCGAGGGTGAGCGTTATCCAGAACACCTCCTCGCGACCACGGGGCTGTGAACTTTTCTGGCGACGCGCTTTTTTATGGTGGACGGTATGGCGGACAGGTCGACACACGACTTGTCCAAGTCCCGATCAGAATTGGAAAAAAATCCGCGGCTTCGGCGGAAGGTGGCGGAGAGGGAGGGATTCGAACCCTCGTAGGGACGTAATGCCCTCAACCGATTTCGAATCGGTGCCGTTGTGACCGCTTCGGTACCTCTCCGTGCGGGGCCGCGCATTCTAATGGAGTCGTCTGCGGCTAGAAAGGGGTTTTTGCTACAGATCGCGGCTGGGGAATCCGTTCGCCGACCCCGTCACGAATTATCGAGCCGTGCGCGCCGGTACTCCTCCAGCCCGGTCCCCGGCCCTGCCTGGGACCTCCAACTCCCTGACCCGTCGCGACTTTTGGGTCGGCGATGAACGTACAGCGGCGGTTAAGGTCCAAGCAGTGACGCTTTACAGCCTCGCCGGCCCGCACCACACTGCTCGCTGTGAAAATGCCTTCTTTTTCGACGTTCAAGGCGCTGTTGTGCGCCTCCGTGGCGTCCCTGGTCATGGCCGGGGGCGTGAGCCATGCCGATCCGGACGATCTGCCGGACATCGGCAGTCCAGCGTCGACCATGCTGACCCTGGACGACGAGTACCAGATCGGGCGCATGATCGTGCGTGGGCTGCGCGATCAGGATCAGATCCTCGAAGATCCCGAAGTCACCGAGTACATCCGCTCGCTGGGCTACAAGCTCTCGAGCCAGGCGCACGACGGCGCGCAGCGCTTCAACTTCTTCATGGTCCGGGACAACACCATCAACGCGTTCGCGCTGCCGGGCGGCTTCATCGGAGTGAACACGGGTTTGCTGCTGAAGACCGAGGACGAGAGCGAACTGGCCGGCGTGCTCGCGCACGAAATTGCACACGTTACGCAGCGACACATTGCTCGCAGCATCGCGGCTCAAAGTCGCTCGAGCCTGGTCTCCACGGCGGCCATGCTGGCGGCGATTCTGGTCGGTGCGGCGGCCGGCGGCGGCGATGCCGCGATGGCGGGTGTCGCGGCGGCGCAGAGCCTGGCCATCCAGCAGCAGATCAGCTTTACACGTTCCAACGAGACCGAAGCCGACCGGGTCGGCCTGGGCTTTCTGGCGCGCTCGGGCTTCGACCCGAACGGCATGCCCAGATTTTTCGAGACCATGAGCCGGCTGGCGGGCAGCAGCGAAATGAATATCCCCGAAATGCTCCGCACCCACCCGGTGAGCACCACGCGTATCGCCGAGACCAAGGAACGTGCCGCGCAGCTCGAGGTGGCACCGGCTCCGCAGAGTGCGAGTTATGCGCTGACGCGCGAACGTCTGCGCGTGCTCTCGACGCCGGCGGGCGAAGATCCGCGTGCGTATTACGCCGCCACGATCACCAACGAACCCGACGCGACACCCGCGCAGACTTACGGACAGGCGCTGGCGTTGATGATGGCCGGTCAGCCCGCCAAGGCCGTGCCGATTTTCGAACGGCTGCGCTCGGCCGATCCGACCATTCTTCAGTACCACACGGCGCTGGGTCAGGCGCAATTGCAGGCGGGCGATGGCAAGGCGTCCATTCAAACATTGAAGCGCGCCTCGGAGCTGTTCCCGCGCAATGTGGCCGTCACCATTCGATATGCCGAAACGCTGATGCAAAAGGGCGACTCGAAGAAGGCGCACGAAATTCTGCTCGACCTGTTCAACACCGTCCCGCCGACACCGGAACAGGCCAAGCTCACCGCGCAGGCAGCGAACGCCGCGGGCGACGTGGCCGATTCGTACTACTACATGTCGGAGTACCACATCATGAGCGGCGATCTGTTGCTGGCCGTCAACCAGCTACAGCTGGCCCTGGCTGTGCCCAAGATCTCCGAGGTGCAGCGCGCTCGCTTCGAAGCCCGGCTGGACGAAATTCAGCAAGCATTGCCCAAGCGGGCCGCCCGCCGGCCCATCGAAGCCAGCAATGGCGGCAGTGGCAGCCGCCGCCGCGTAAATTGATACAATCCTCGCACCCGTCGGGTGTGAGATATCCTCTTCCGCCCGACTTTGCCCACCGGCGAATGATTTCGCCGGGCCGTGGCGTCCCATCTGAGTTTGTTTGAAGGATCACGACGCATGTCCACGTTACTGCGCGCCGCGCTTGTGTTGCTTGCCCTCGCCGCGGCCGGATGCGCCAGCGCACCAGGCCGCACCACGAACAAGGAGAGCTTCGAAGGATTCAATCGCGGCGTCTATAAATTCAACGACACCATCGACAAGGCCGCGCTGAAGCCGGTCGCCAAGGGTTACCGCAAAGTCACCCCGCAGTTCGTCCGCACCGGCATCGGCAATGTGCTGAGCAACCTCGAATACCCGGGCACGTTCCTCAATCAGTTCCTGCAGGGCAAGGTGCTGCTGGGGCTGAAGGACACCGGCCGTTTTCTGCTCAACAGCACCCTCGGCGTCGCCGGCATCTTCGACGTGGCCACCCCGCTCGGCCTGGAAAAGAACGACGAAGACTTCGGTCAGACGCTCGCCGTGTGGGGCGTGCCTTCCGGGCCGTTCGTGAACCTGCCGCTGTTCGGCCCTTCTTCGGTGCGTGATGCACCGTCGCGGGTCGTCGACTGGTTCACCACGCCGCTGCAATACACCGATCTTCCCTGGGAAGCCGACTGGGCCGTGCGCATCATCAACCCGATCCACACGCGCTCGGAACTGCTGCCGCTGGACGAAACCCTCAAGCGCACCTACGACCCCTATGTCTTCATCCGCGACGCCTGGGTCCAGCAACGCGAATTCAACATCTTCGACGGCAACCCGCCGCCTGAGACGCTGGAAGATATCGGTGAGGAGCCGGAAGAAGGCGAGACCGAGACGCCCCCGGAAAATCCGCCGCCGCAGTGAGCGGCAATCGCAGACTCGCTAACGAAAATCCCGGCCAAGGCCGGGATTTTCATTTTCAGTTCATGCCGCCCGTTTGGGACTGACGACCACCCGCGTGCGCAATCCGATCCGATCGGCGATATCCACCAAGGAGTCCAACGAGAAAAGATTCAACCGACCGCGCATCAGATCGGAAACCCGCGGCTGTGTCACGCCGATCAGCTCCGCCGCCTTTGCCTGAGTCAGCTTGCGGGCGCGCAATCTTTCGATGATCTCGTTCGCCAACTCCGCGCGCAGTTTCATGCTCGCCGCCTCCGACGCCGAATCCTCGATCGCGTCCCAGACGGAGGAAAAACGCTTCTTGGTCATTGCCGCTCCTTCAACAAATCGCGGTATCGCTGCTCCGCCAGACTGAGATCACGCCTGGACGCGGCCTGTGTCTTCTTCTGGAAACAGTGAAGCACGTAAACAGCGTCCGCGAATTTGGCCACATACAGCACTCGGAACGCGCCCGAATCCTCTCGAACCCGGATTTCGCGAACCCCTGCCCCCACTGTCGACATCGGCTTCCAATCAAAGGGTTCCAGACCACGCTGAACGCGATCAAGCTGGAAACCGGCCTCACGCCGGGCATCCCTGGGGAACTCTCGCAGACAGTCCAGCGAATCAGCGCAGAACTCGATGGGCTTCATGCCTCGCCCTCACTATACAAATTCTTGTATAGACCGGCAAGGCGGCGGGCCTCGCCCCTCCGGGGCGGGCTCGGCCAATAGCAGTAGACCTATTTACAGCGTGTTAGGTGCGTGCACGTGCCGCGAACCACGGCGTCATGCGAGCAATCGCGTCTTCGACTTCGGCGGTCGAGACGGCGAAGCTCATACGCATGAAGTGGTGGCCTTCGACGGGGTCGAAGTCGACGCCGGGGGCGGTGGCGACGCCGGTGTCGCGGAGCAGGGATTGGCAGAACGACAGGCTGTCATCGGTGAGGTGGGCGATGTCGGCGTAGATATAAAACGCGCCGTCGGGCGGGGCGATGTTGTTCAAGCCGAGTTGGGGCAGAGCCTCCAGCAACAGCTTGCGATTGCGGGCATACGTCGCGACGTATTGGTCGAGCTCTTCGTGACAGTCCATCGCCACGAGGGCGGCGTGCTGGCTCAGGGACGGAGCCGTCAGGAACAAATTGCTCATGATGGCGCGGGCGCGAGGCACGTGCTCCTTGGGAACGAGCAGCCAGCCCAGGCGCCAGCCGACCATGCTGAAATATTTCGAGAAGCTGTTGACGATGCGTGCGTTCGGCTCGAACTCCAGCATCGAGCGCGCCGGGCCGACGTAGCTCAGGCCGTGATAGATCTCGTCGGAAATGAGGGTGATATTGCGTTCACGACACACGCGCGCGATCGCTTCCAGTTCGGCAGGAACAATGATGGTGCCAGTCGGATTGGCCGGACTCGCGACGATGACGCCGTGGGGTGCGGGATCGAGTGCAGCCAGGCCGGCGGCGGTCAGCTGATATCGCGATTCCGGTCCGCAAGGAATCTCCACCGGCTTGAGATGCAACGCGCGCAATGTATTGCGATAAGCAACGTAGCCCGGCCGAGCCAGTGCAATCCGGTCGCCGGCACAAAACGTCGCGGTCAACGTCAGCGTGAGCGCCGGGGAAGCGCCGCACGTCAGAATGAATTGTTCGGGCTCGACCTTGACGCCGTAGTTGTCGAGATAGTGCCTGGCGAGCCGCGCTTTGAGCGCGGTGCTTTCCCAATAGCCGCCCGGATCGCTGTCGAGCACCTGATGGGCCCGCGCGATCGCGGCCCGGGGCGCGCCGGTGGACGGCTGCCCGAATTCCATATGAATGACCGAGCGGCCCTGCGCCTGCAGCTCGTGAGCGAGGCGGCTGATGGCAAGGGCGTTGAATGTATCGACTTGAGAGAGCATGCGGACACCGGCCTGAGGCGGAGCACGCATTATGAACCGATAGCTCAGTGCTTGCCGTTGCAGTTCAGCAGCTTTTCGACTTCGCTGATCCGGGCCAGGGCGGCGATGGGCTCCGGCACATTCTCAAAGTGAATGGTTTGCTGACGCTGTTTCGCCAGCCGCAGCCACTCGATCAACAGCGCCAGCCCCGCGCTGTCCCCTTCCGGAACATTCGCCAGGTCGATGTCGAGCGCCGTGGCGCCCTTGAAAGCCGCCTCGCTATTCTTCAGCAGCTCGGTCGCGGTATCGGCATTGAGCGCGCCGAAGACCTTGAAGCGCCCGTCACCGAGCGCTTCAAGCCTGGCGGGACCGGGAGTCGTGGCCGGCTTGATCAAGCGGGATTCGCCTTCTCGGTCGGCTTCTTCACCGTGCCGCTGGCGACCTGTTGCTCCAGACGCTGGATCACCGCTTCCAGACCCTTCTGGTCGATCTCCGAGCCGAAGTCGGTGCGGAAGGACTTCACATACGACACGCCTTCGATCTGCACGTCGTAAGCCTTCCAGCCCTTCTCGGTCTGACGCAACGAGTAGTTCACCGGCACTCGGCTGCCATTGTCACGACGGACCTCGGTGCGAACCGTGGCGACCTTATCGGTCGGGTTGCCCTGGAACGGCAGGATCTTCAGACGATCCGGCGTGAATTCCAGCAGCGCCTCGCCATAGTTCTGCAAGAGCGACTGATAGAACGCGTCGATGAAGCGCTTGCGCTGTTCCGCCGTCGCCGTGCGCCAATGTTTCGCCAGCACCAGCTGCGCGGCGTAGGCGGTATCGAAGTACGGCAGCATGGTCTTGTCGACCAGCTCGTGCACCTTGGACTTGTCCTTGGAGTACGCAGCACGATTGGCGTCGAGATCCTTCAGCGTGTCGTTGGCGACTTTGGAGATCAGCTCCTGCGGCCCCAGCTTGGCCGCGTCCTGCGCCTGCGCGCCGGCGGCGAACAGACCGAACGTGGCGATGAGCGCCAGGCCGGCCGCAAGAATGTTTCTACGACTCCGCACGAAGATACTCATTGCTTCGCTTCCTCCGTCTTGTTCTGTCCACTCTGCTGTCCGCCCGAGCCGGACGACTGATCGTCCTTCTTGCTCATGAAGCTGGCGACCAGCTGATTGATCAGGTTCTCCAGCACCAGCGCGTCCTGCACCAACTCGATTTGATCGCCGGACTTCAGAAACTCTTCCGAGCCACCGGCGGTGATGCCGATGTACTGACCGCCCAGCAGGCCCGAGGTCATGATGGCCGCATCGCTGTCATTCGGAATGCGGTTGTAATTGGAGGCAATCCGCATCTTCACAACCGCCTTGTAAACATTCTGGTCGAAGCTGATGGAATCGACCCGGCCCACCGTGACGCCGGCCATCGAGACCGCGGCGCCCGGTTTCAGGCTGCCGATGTTCTCGAACCGGGCAGTGACGTCATAACTCCCGCCATCGACCGAGAGTTCACGGTTGGTGATCTGGGTCACCATGAAAAACAGTGCCGCGAAGCCCAGCAGCACGAACAGACCGGTCGAGATTTCTACAGTGCGTGTCGAACGCATAATCGCTCCGCAATCACAGCAACAAGGCTGTGAGCATGTAATCCAGCATCAGGGTCAGTACCGCGGAAATCACCACGGTGCGGGTAGTCGCACGGCCGACGCCTTCGGCGGTCGGCTCGGCGGTGTAGCCTTCGTACACCGCGATCAAGCTACAGGCGAAGCCGAAGACACAGCCTTTGAGCAGGCCTTCGAAAATGTCATCGAAATCGACGCTCGAGCGCATCTGCGACCAGAACGAGGCCGAGTCCACGCCCATCAATTGCACGCCGACGACCTGCACGCCGAAGATGCCGATGGCGATGAAGATGATCGTGAGCAACGGCATCGCGATCAAGCCGCCCAGGAAACGGGTCGCGATGACGCGGCGGATCGGGTCGACTGCCATCATTTCCATTGCCGTCAGCTGATCGGTGGCACGCATCAAGCCGATTTCGGAGGCGAGCGCGGTGCCGGCGCGACCGGCGAACAGCAATGCAGTGATAACCGGCCCCAGCTCTTTGATCAGCGCCAGCGCCGCGGCCGTGCCGAGCGCGTCTTCCGAACCGAAACGTAACAACAAGTCATACCCCTGCAGGCCGAGCACGGCGCCGACGAACAGTCCGCAAGTCATGATGATGACCAGCGACAGCGCGCCGGCGTTGTGGATCTGATCGATGACCAGCGACGGCCGCATCAACGCGCGCGGCACCTGGCCGAGCACGCGGCCGAGAAACAGTGTGACGCCGCCGACGGTCGCCGCGAAATCGCCCGCGTTGTCCGTCAGCTCTCGCAGTAATTTCATGCTTCGGACCCCAGCAGCTGCTGGTAGTAGTCAGCCGCCGGATAATGAAATGGCACCGGCCCGTCCGGCAGTCCGTTGACGAACTGGTTGACGATGTCGGATTGATGACCTTTCAGGTTCTTGAGCTCGCCCGACGCCGCGACCTTGCCGCCGGCGATGATGTAACTGGTGTCGGACAGTTCGGAGAGCTCTTTCACGTCGTGTGAGACGACGATACTGGTAATTCCAAGCGCGCTGTTCATGTGACGCACCAGTCGCACGATCATGCCCATCGAAATCGGGTCCAGACCGGTGAACGGCTCGTCGTAGATCAGCACTTCGGGATCGGTCGCCATGGTGCGCGCGAGCGCGACCCGACGATTCATGCCGCCCGACAGCTCGGCCGGCATCAGCTGCGCCGCGCCTCGCAAGCCGACGGCCTGCAGCTTGGTGAGCACGATGTTGCGGATCAAACATTCGGGCAGATCGGTATGTTCGCGCAACGGGAACGCGACGTTCTCGAACACGCTCATGTCGGTGAGCAGCGCGCCGTTCTGAAACAGCATGCCCATGCGCCGGCGCAGCGCAAACAGATCCCGGGTCTTGAGCGACGACACATTGATGCCGTCGAACAGGATGGTGCCGCTGGTCGGCTTGATCTGGCCGGTGATCAAACGCAGCAGCGTGGTTTTACCGGTGCCGCTCGGCCCCATGAGCGCGGTAATCCGGCCGCGCGGAATCGACAGGTTCAGGCCGGAGAAGATGCTCCGGCCGCCGACCGAATAGGACACATCCCGAATCTCGATGAGCGATTCGGCGGCGGTGGAGCGTTGGGCGGCAGACACATCGGTGCTAACAGCAGAGACCATTCACGACCCCGATATGAACACGCGATGCATTGTCTGCGCCCATACTTATGCCAGGCTTAAGCAGCCTGCTCCGAAGCGGCTGTGTAAGTGCCGTTGCGCGCGTCGCCATTCAACCGGGCGCGACGACCAAACGCCTTCTGGCCGGCAGCGAACTGATCCGCCTTGCCACCCCACGCCTTCAGAGCTTCGTCCTGCAGGGCGCGGCCGTAAGAGAAGGTCAGCTCCCAAGGCAGATTGCCGAGCTTGTTCATCAGGCTCAGGTGCTCGGAGGCTTCGGCAGCGCTCTGACCGCCGGAGAGGAACGCGATACCCGGCACGGCGCTCGGCACGAAACGCTTCAGCGTGCGCACGGTGGCTTCAGCAACCTGCTGGCGGCCCGCGCGGGAGGTGTTCTTCTTGCCCGAGATGACCATGTTGGGCTTCAGGATCATGCCTTCGAGATGAATGCGGTGTGAATCCAGCTGTTCGAACACCGACTGCAGCACGGCACTGGTCACTTCCTCACAACGCTCGATCGAATGATCGCCGTCCATCAGCACTTCCGGCTCGATGATCGGAACGATGTTCGCTTCCTGGCAGAGCGCGCCGTAACGGGCCAGCGCGTGCGCATTGGCGTCGATCGCGAACCGGGTCGGGATGTCCTTGGCGATGTCGATCACGGCGCGCCACTTGGCAAAACGGGCCCCCAGCTTGTGATATTCGGCGAGGCGCTCACGCAGGCCGTCGAGGCCTTCGGTGATCGTTTCGTTCGGGAAGCCGGCCAGCGGCTTGGCGCCGGCATCGACCTTGATGCCCGGGACGATGCCGAGCTGGGTCAGGTACTGCGAGAACGGCGTGCCGTCCTTGGTCTTCTGGCGCAGGGTTTCATCATAAAGAATGACGCCGCTGATGTACTTCGCCGCGTCCGGCGTCGTGAACAGCATTTCGCGATAGGTACGACGCGCTTCCTCGGTCGATTCGAGCTGGATGCTGTCAAAGCGCTTCTTGATGGTGCCGCTGGATTCGTCAGCCGCCAGGATGCCTTTGCCTTTTGCAACCATTGCGCGCGCAATCGATTCGAGCTCAGTGCGATTCATACGATCCTCCACCGTCAGGGGTGAGCTTGCGCGCGATGCGACGGCAAGCCTCAAGTTATGGGGCGCGTAGGATAGCAAATCGCCTTCAGCTCCGGCCGATACACATGTTGTACTGGAACGACAACGTTGGACTATCCGGCCCGGCGCCGGTTTCCAGCGGGTAAAATCGACGCAATCCAAGCTCAAGAGTGTCACGGGGTGGTCATACGGTTGTATTGGGACTAGAATGGTCCCATATCCTCTTCGGACCTCCTTTACAGAACCCTCATGCTTCGCATCAGCAAGCTGACCGATTACGGCACGGTGATCCTGGCCCGCCTCGCCGGGCAGCCGGACCGCCTGTGGACGGCCGCCGAGGTGGCCGAGGCCACTCATATCGGCCTGCCGACCGTCAGCAAGCTGCTGAAAAAGCTGCAACGGAGCGGTCTGGTCACCTCCACGCGCGGCAGTCACGGCGGCTACCAGTTGGCCCAGCCGCCCGGTGAAATCACCGCCGCCCGCATCCTGGACGCGCTCGAAGGGCCCTTCGCCATCACCGAATGCAGCGGCTCCCACAGCACCTGTGGCATCGAGTCGAAATGCGCTGTCGGTCATACCTGGCAGAAGGTCAACGCCGCGATCCGTCGCGCGCTCACCGACATTTCGCTCGCCGAGCTGGCCGGTGCGCCGCGCGGAGTCACGACGACCACCGTGCCGCTCACCCGGCTGCGCGTCTCGCACGAATAATTTTTGGGTTGAAGTTAGCAATGGCAAGCAATCCGCAAACCGATCCGACTCTTGAAGCTCTGGTTGCCCAGAAGTACCGGCACGGCTTCGTCACGGACATCGAATCCGACACCGTGCCGCCCGGCCTGGATGAGGACGTCATTCGTCTCATCTCGCGCAAAAAGGGCGAGCCGCAGTTCATGCTCGACTGGCGCCTGCGCGCGTACCGGCACTGGCTGACCATGAAAGAGCCGCACTGGGCGCACCTGCGCATCCAGCCCATCGACTACCAATCGATTTCCTACTATTCGGCGCCCAAGCCCAAGACGGATGCGCCCAAGAGCCTGGAAGAAGTCGATCCGAAGCTGCTCGAGACTTACGACAAGCTGGGCATTCCCCTGCACGAGCGCGCCCGCCTCGCCGGCGTGGCCGTCGACGCGGTGTTCGACAGCGTGTCGGTCGCGACCACGTTCAAGGAACGCTTGAACAAGGCTGGCGTGATCTTCTGCTCGTTCTCCGAGGCCGTGCAGAAGCACCCCGAGCTGATCGAGAAGTATCTCGGCAGCGTGGTGCCCCACACCGACAATTACTTCGCGGCCCTGAACTCAGCGGTGTTCACCGACGGCTCGTTCGTGTTCGTGCCCAAGGGCGTGCGTTGCCCGATGGAGCTGTCGACCTACTTCCGCATCAACGCGGCCAAGACCGGTCAGTTCGAGCGCACGCTCATCGTCGCCGAGGAGAACTCGCATGTGAGCTACCTCGAAGGCTGCACGGCGCCGATGCGCGACGAGAATCAGCTGCACGCGGCAGTCGTCGAGCTGGTCGCGCTGGAAGGCGCGCAGATCAAATACTCGACCGTGCAGAACTGGTACCCGGGCGACGAGAACGGCGTCGGCGGCATTTATAACTTCGTCACCAAGCGTGGCGAGTGCCGGGGCGCGAACTCCAAGATCAGCTGGACTCAGGTCGAGACCGGCTCGGCCATCACCTGGAAATATCCCAGCTGCATCCTGACCGGCGACAACTCGGTCGGCGAGTTCTACTCGGTGGCCGTGGCCAACAATTATCAGCAGGCCGACACCGGCACCAAGATGATTCACATCGGCAAGAACACCCGCAGCACCATCGTGAGCAAGGGCATTTCCGCCGGTCATGGCCAGAATGCCTATCGCGGTCTGGTGAAGGTGCTGCCGAGTGCCATCAACGCGCGCAACTTCACCCAGTGCGACTCGCTGCTCATGGGCGACAAGTGCGGCGCGCACACCTTCCCTTATATGGAAGTCCGCACGCCGACCGCGAGCGTGGAGCACGAAGCCACCACGTCGAAGATCGGCGACGATCAATTGTTCTATTGCCTGAGCCGCGGCATCTCCGAGGAGGACGCGGTGAACATGATCGTCAACGGCTTCTGCAAGGCCGTGTTCAAGGAACTGCCGATGGAGTTCGCCGTCGAAGCGCAGAACCTGCTGGCCGTCAGTCTCGAGGGTTCAGTCGGCTGACAGTCGACTCGATAGCCATCGCCAACCTGGAATCGCAGTTTTAATCATGCTCAGTATCAAGAATCTCCACGCGCTCGCCGGCGAAAAGCAGGTGCTCCACGGCCTCGACCTCGAAGTGGGCGCGGGCGAAGTGCACGCCATCATGGGTCCGAACGGTTCGGGCAAGAGCACGCTCGCGCAGGTACTCGCGGGTCGCGAGGGCTACACCGTCACCGGCGGCAGCGTCACTTATAAAGGCAAGGACCTGCTCTCGCTGTCGCCCGAAGAGCGCGCGCGTGAAGGTGTGTTCCTCGCGTTCCAGTACCCGGTCGAAATCCCGGGCGTGAACAATGTTTATTTGTTGAAAGCCGGCCTCAACGCCATTCGCAAACATCGCGGCGAGTCCGAGATGGACGCGTTCGAGTTCCTCACGCTGGTGCGCGAGAAGATGAAGCTCATGCAGATGGACGAGAGCTTCCTGAACCGCGGCGTCAACGAAGGCTTCTCCGGCGGCGAGAAGAAACGCAATGAGATCCTGCAGATGGCCGTGCTCGAGCCCTCGCTCGCGCTGCTCGATGAAACCGACTCGGGCCTGGACATCGACGCGCTGCGTGTGGTCGCCAACGGCGTGAACAGCCTGCGCAGCCCGGACCGGGCCATCGTGCTGGTGACGCATTACCAGCGCCTGCTCGACTACATCGAACCGGATCATGTCCACGTGCTCTCCGGCGGCAAGATCATCAAGAGCGGCGACAAGTCGCTGGCGCTGGAGCTCGAGAAGCGCGGTTACGACTGGGTGAAGCAGGAGGCCGCGGCGTGAGCGCCGTTGACGCAAAAGCCACTGCAGCGCCGGTCGAACGGTACCAAGCCGCGTTCGATGCGCGATGGCAAGGTAATGACGAGCTGACAGCGCTGCGTCGAGCCGCGCTCGATCGGTTCCTGTCGACTGGCTTTCCGACGCAGCGTGACGAGGCTTGGAAGTACACCAACCTGCGCCGCCTGGAAACGCGCTCGTTCACGTCCGCCGATGCGTCCGCATTGGACGCGCACCAGCCCGATTGGCTGACCACGACGGGCACACGGATCGCGCTGGTCAATGGTCATTGGCTGCCTGCCCTATCGTCGCAAACGGCACAGCCGCCGGGCGTCACCGTGCTCACGCTCAAACAATGGTTGCAACGTGACCCTGCCGCCGTCGCCAGTTACTTGAAGGAACACGATCAGCTCACCGGCAACGCGCTGGAGCAGTTGAATCTGGCGTTCTTTGAAGACGGCGTCGTGGTGAATCTCGCGGACAATACGATCCTCGACGAGCCGATCTATATCGTGCACCAATCGACCACCGCAGCGGCGGGCCGGATGAGTCATCCGCGCATCGTGGTTCGTGCCGGTCGCAACAGCCGCGCGACGATCGTCGAGCATTACCTGGGCGCGAACGAGACTGAATACTTCACGAATTCGGTCACTCGCTTCGAAGTCGCTGCGGGTGGCGCGATCGCGCACTTCCGGGTTCAGCAGGAAGCGCCCCGCGCGTTCCACATCGGCCACATCCAGACGAGGCTCGCGAAGGACGCCCGCTATTGCGTTCATGACATCCAGCTCGGCGCGAGCCTGGGCCGGACGGGCATCACCGGACTGCTGGAAGGCGCCGGCTCGCACGCCGCGCTGTTCGGATTGTTCGCACCGATGGGCAATCAGCATCTGGACGCTCATACGCATCTGGATCACATCGCCCCGCACACGACCAGCGAAGAAGACTATCGCGGCATCGCCGGCGGGCGCGGACGCGGCGTCTTCAATGGCAAGATCATCGTCCGCCCGGATGCGCAGAAGATCGACTCCCGCCAGTCGAGCCGCAATCTGCTGCTCTCGGCCACCGCCGAAATCGATACCAAGCCCGAGCTGGAGATCTACGCCAACGACGTGAAATGCAGTCACGGCGCGACGACCGGTCAGCTCGATGCCACCGCCCTCTTCTATCTGCGCTCGCGTGGCCTGTCGGAATCCGACGCCCGCGCCGCGCTGATCCGGGCATTCGCCGAATCCATTCTCTCGACCATCGATCTCGCTCCGGTGCGCGCCGCGCTCGAGAAACAGATCGATGAGCGGTTCAAGCTAGCGAACGAGGCCAAAGCATGAACGCTGCTGTGACAGCCACGCGGAGCGCGACTGCGCTCGACGTCGCCGCCATCCGGCGCGACTTTCCCATCCTGCACCAGACGGTGAACGGCAAACCGCTGGTGTACCTGGACAACGCGGCGTCGAGTCAGCGGCCGAAGTCCGTGATCGAGGCGATCTCGCGCTATTACGAGCACGATCATGCCAACGTGCATCGTGGCGTGCACACGCTGAGCCAGCGCGCCACCGACGCGTACGAAGGCGCTCGCGAAACCATCCGTCGCTTCATCAATGCCCGCGACACCAAGGAGATCGTCTTCGTCCGCGGCACGACCGAAGCCGTGAACCTGGTGGCCCAGAGCTTCCTGCGTCCCGGCTTCCAGCCCGGCGACGAGATTCTGATCAGCGCGCTCGAACATCACGCCAACATCGTTCCGTGGCAGATGCTGCGCGAACAGGTCGGCGCGGTGCTCAAGGTCATCCCGATCAATGAGCAGGGTATCGTCGACTTCGATGAGTTCGAGAAGCTCATCGGCCCGCGCACGCGCTTGCTGGCGCTGGCGCATGTTTCCAATGCGCTGGGCACCATCGTTCCGGTCGAGAAGTTCATCAAGGTCGCCAAACAGCACGGCGTGCCCGTGTTACTCGATGGCGCGCAAGCCATCCCGCACACGCCGGTCGACATGCAGGCACTGGGCTGCGACTTCTATTGCTTCTCCAGCCACAAGATGCTCGGCCCGACCGGCATGGGCGTGCTGTACGGCAAGCAGGCACTGCTGGAGAAAATGCCGCCGTGGCAAGGCGGCGGCGACATGATCCTGTCGGTGTCGTTCGAGAAGACGACATTCAATCAGCTGCCGTGGAAGTTCGAAGCCGGCACGCCGCACATTGCCGGCGCGATCGGACTGGCGACGGCCATCGACTATCTGGAAAAGATCGGCATGGAGCGCATCGCTGCCTATGAGCATGAGCTGCTCGACTATGCGACCGAGCGTTTGAGCGCCCTGCCCGGCTTGCACATCGTCGGCACGGCGCCGGAAAAGGCGGCGGTCGTGTCGTTCACGCTCGACGGCATTCATCCGCACGACATCGGCACCATTCTGGATACCGAGGGAGTCGCGATCCGCACCGGTCATCACTGCGCCATGCCGGTGATGGACTTCTTCAAGATTCCGGCGACGGCGCGCGCGTCGATGGCGTTCTACAATACGCGCGAGGAAATCGACCGGCTGGTGGCCGCGCTCGAACACACTCGCAAAGTGTTGGGCTGACGACATGGACCTGAAAGATCTCTATCGCGACGTCATCGTCGATCACAACCGCCATCCGCGGAACTTCGGCAAGCTCGATCCTGCCGACGTGCACGCCGACGGCCACAATCCGCTGTGCGGCGATCGGCTGACGGTGTATGCCAATCTGAAAGGCGAGCATGTCACCGATGTGAAATTCGAAGGCACCGGCTGCGCGATCTCGGTCGCGTCCGCGTCGTTGCTGACCGAAGCCGTGAAAGGCAAGACCAGGTCGGAAGTGAAGGAATTGTTTGCAGACGTGCACGCGCTGCTCACTCAGCACGATGCAGCGGTGGATCCGTCGAAGCTCGGCAAGCTCGCCGCGCTCTCCGGCGTACGCGAGTTTCCGGCCCGCGTGAAATGCGCCAGCCTGTGCTGGCATACCTTGAATGCAGCCCTGGACCGCGCCGCCGAACCAGTGACTACAGAGTAGTTAGTTCTTTTCATGCACAGCCACGACAACGAACCTGTAACCCTACAGCGCGACGTCGAAGCCATCATGGTGCCCGCCGGCATCCCGGTGACCCTGCGCGAAGGCAAGACAGGCTTCATCACTCAAGCCCTCGGCGGCAGCTTCACGGTTTACGTGGAGGGCAACCTGTTTCGCATCCCCGGCAAGGACGCGGACGCGCTCGGCAAGGAGCCGAGTCTCGCGCCCGAGCTGCCGCCCGACGCCACCGACGACGACGTGAAACAGTTGGTGTGGGATCAGATGCGCACCTGCTACGACCCGGAAATTCCCATCAACATCGTCGAGCTCGGGCTGGTGTATTCGTGTGACATCACGCACACGCCCGAAGGCACTCGCGTTGCCGACATCAAGATGACGCTCACCGCGCCGGGCTGCGGCATGGGTGAAGTACTGGTGCAGGACGTCAAAGACAAAGTCGAGCTGGTGCCGACGGTGTCGCGCGCCGATGTCGAACTGGTGTTCGACCCGCCCTGGAATCAGACCATGATGTCGGAAGCGGCGCGCCTGCAGACAGGAATGATGTAATGAGCTGGCATCCCGTGGCTCCGGCGGCGTCGATTGCGCCAGGCGACTACGCGCAGACCGAGATCGACGCTCAACTGATCGCCGTGTTCAATATCTGCGGCACGTTCTACGCCATCGACGATCTTTGCACCCATGATGGCGGCGAGCTGGCCGGCGGCGCGGTCGACGGCGACGTCGTCATCTGCCCACGCCACGGCGCCCGCTTCTGCTTGCGCACCGGCGCGGCCTTGACGCCACCTGCTTACGAGCCCGTGCGCACCTACCCGACCCGCGTCACTGACGGCATGGTCGAGATCGAAACCGACTAAGGCCAAAGCCACCAAGGATTGCCATGCGCCTCACTCTGCTTCGCCATGCCAAGACCGAAGCTCAGCATTCGGGTCAGGAAGATTGGGATCGCATGCTCGAACCTCGCGGCCAGAAAGATGCGCCGGAGATGGCGCGCCGGCTGCGCGAGCGCAAGCTCAAGCCGGATCTGGTGATCACGAGCCCAGCGGTGCGAGCGCTGACGACGGCGCAGATCTTCATGCGTGAGCTGCATTTGCCGGCAGCGAAGATGCGGCAGGATGAGCGGTTGTATCTGGCGTCGCCCAAGGTGCTGAAGGAAGTCGTCCGCGAGCTCGGCGGGAAGGTGCCGCACCTGATGATCGTCGGCCACAACCCCGGCCTGACGGAGTTCGCCGACCGGGTCTCGGCCGAGCGCGAGATCGACAACATGCCGACCTGCGCGATCTATACGGTCGAGTTCGAGATCAAGGACTGGAGCGAGCTGGAATGGGACAGCGGCGTGAATGCCGAGCTGGATTATCCGAAGAACTGCAGCAGTTGTTAGCTGCAGCTCCTTACTTTGACACCGCGTCAACGGGCTCGCTCGTTGACCCTCACCCCAGCCGCTCTGCCCAGGCAGAGGGGCTATCAGAAGCAGCTCTTCTCTCATGGAGATTTCCCTCGACGTTCCTTTCGTACTCGGCGTGCTCGCCGAGGAACAGCAGCTCGCTCAGCGTGAGATTCGCGAGCTCGGTGTCGTGCAGGCATACGAGAACTCGCGCCTCCGTCACGATGCCCGAATCGCCGCGGCACCCGATGTCAGCACGCTCGCCTGTCGCGCAGGCTGCACCTGGTGCTGTCATTTCAGCGTGGATATCCGTGGGGTCGAAGTCTTCACCATCCTGGACTTCGTTGAACGCTCACTGCCCGCCGAGGAGAAGGCGCGCATTTTTTCTGAGGTGCGCGCGAATAGCACTGCACTGAAGGGCCTGGATGACATGGAGCGCATGCGACACAACGTCAAATGCCCGTTCCTGAGCGCCGGCCGCTGCTCCATCTACGAAGCCCGCCCACAGACCTGTCGCAACTATCACGCGACCGACGTGGCCGGCTGCCAGCAATCGTTCGAAGATCCCGACAATCTGGAGATCGATCCGGAGTTCGCGCCGATGGTCTATCAAGCCGGCGCCGCCCACGTCGACGCCTTCACGCGCGCGATGCGTGAAGCGGGCTACGACACGAACGTGTATGAGATGAACACCGCACTCGACACCGCGCTATCCGAGCCGGATGCGCGCAAGCGATTCGAGCAGAAGCGCCGGCCGTTCAAGAAACTGGCCGGCGATGCAGTGTCGGGTGAGTTCGAGGACCTGGCGGGTTAGCGTAGCCACAGCTCCGCTTCCGGGGCTGCGTCAATTCAAACGAACATCTCGGCATCGCCGGGGCGGGGTATCTCCTCCCGGCAGATTCGAAAATACAGGGACGTGTTTTCGTATCAGCGCACATCAGGGACGTGCGCCTCGGAGCACAATGTGCGACGGGCGAGCGCGGTGCCGGGGGAGATACCCCGCCCCGGCGATGCGAACCACCGACGCCGCTTCAGTCCGGACCCGTGAACTCAGCAGAGAATACGATAGCTGCTGCGTTATCCCACCCAGCTCCACTCAGTCGCCGACGCCTTGCATCCTCCGCCCTCGTGCCCCGTCCATGCCCGCCCGCGAACGAAACGACCGGGCCGCGCCTCGGTCGGCTCGCCGTTCGCCAGCGCCGGCACACCATTCACGACCACATCGGACACACCGGTGGAATAGCGGTGCGGATCGACGTAGGTCGCGTGGTCCTGAATGGTCGCCGGGTCGAACACGACGATGTCGGCGAAGTATCCGTTCTTCAGCGAGCCCCGCTCGGACAGCGAGTAATTCGCCGCCGGCAGACTGGTCAACCGCCGCACGGCTTCCTGCACCGTGAGCAACTTATCCTCACGAACAAACTTGGCGAACACCCGCGCGAACGTTCCATACGTGCGCGGATGCGCGCCGGACTTCAACACCTCGCCCGCCGCCGTCACCGCCGGCGCGTCCGAGCCGAAGGAAACATACGGTTCCTGGATCTGCATCTTCAGATTGTCTTCACTCATGGTGAAGTAGAAGACCCCGACGCGACTGCCATCCTCCTCGACGAGCTGCAGCGCCGCCTCCTCCGGACTCACGCCTCGCATCTGCGCGACTTCAGCCAGCGTCTTGCCGATCAAAGGCCGCAGCGACTCATTCTTGAACGACGCCAGCATCACGCCCTTCGCGCCACCGGCGCCGCGCATGACATTCTCCCAATCCGTCACCGGCTCCCGCATTTCAGCAATCACCCGCGCACGAATCTTCGGATCCTTCAATCTCGCGCGGAATTTCTCCGGCCCGCCCTCCTGCACCCACGGCGGCATCGACGCCGTCATGCCGGTCCCGGACGCCGGATAGGTGTACATGTCGGCCGTGATCCTCACCCCTTGCTTGCGAGCCAGGCGGATCTTTTTCAACGCCGCCTCCATCTTCGGCCAGTTCTTGGGATCGCCGACCTTGAGGTGAAACACTTCGGCGGGCGCCTGCGAGCGGCGGGCGATTTCGATCAGCTCATCCAATGCTTCGATGAAATGATCGCCCTCGCTGCGCATGTGACTCACATACATGCCCCCGCACTTCCCCGACTCCGTCGCCAGCGACGACAGCTCGTCAACATCGGCAAACAAACCGGGCAAGTAGATCAGCGCCGTCGACAACCCGAGCGCGCCCTCTTCCATCGCTCCACGAACCAGCTGGCCCATCTGTTGCAGCTGTTCCGGTGTCGGCTTCACATGCTCATCGCCGAGCACGTAGCTGCGCACCGTGGTCGCGCCGACCCAGCCGGCGAAGTTCACTGAAACGCCGAGCTTCTCCACGCCTTCCATGTACTCACCAAACGTGCGCCATTGAAAAGGCGGTGGCGGAGAGGAATCCGCCATCGCCTTCGCCGCCATTGCTTCGGTTAGCGGACCGGGCGAACCGCCTTCGCCCATGACTTCGAGCGTGATGCCCTGGCGCAGATCGCTCTCGGCGGAGCGATCCGTCAGCAGCGAATACGTGGCGTGGCTCATGGAGTTGATGAAGCCCGGCGCCACCGCCTTGCCCTGCGCCTGAATCACTTGCTTCGCCCCTCCCTCGGCCTTCGGGCCGACGTAGACGATGCGATCGCCCTTCACGCCCACATCGCCCACAAACGGCTCACCGCCCGAGCCGTCATAGATGGTGCCGCCGGCGACGACGATGTCGTACGCCGGCACGCTCTCGCGGCTGCATGAGGCGCTGGCCAAAGCCAGCGCAACCACCAGGGCGACTCTTGAACGACGTGTGATATTGGCAACAGTCAAGGCGCTTTCTCCAGCATCAGAATTTGAAACGCACTCCCGCGACATACGAGCGTCCGATCACGTCGTAGAGCGCGAAGTTGGTGGCCATGGATTGTGAAAAGTTATAAACGTTGATCGGCGGATCCTTGTCCAGCAGGTTCTGGATGCGTCCATACACTTCCATGCGACCGTCCGCGTCGAGCGCGTAGCGCAAGGCCGTGTCCAGATAGAAGACCGAGCCGATGGTGTTGTCGTTGATGTCGTACGGGCCGAAGGTGTTGTCGTACTTGCCGCCGCCGATATAACGACCCTCGACGTTCGCGGTGATGGGATCGAGCGTGTACGTCAGGCTCGCCTGCGCCTTCCAATGCGGCACGCCACCGTGCCCGGCGCCGACGTCGCCAGCGCGATCGATGGTCGTGATGCCATCGCTGGTCGCGAGTTCATCGACATACGTGCTCAACAATCGCATCCCGAGCTTACCGACGGACAGCGGCAGGTCGTAGCTGAGCTCGATATCCACGCCGCGCGTCGTCAGCTCACTGAGATTCACTGCACTGAGCGCAACTTGCGTGATCACGCCCGAGCTCACATCGCGGGTAATCAGAGCGCACAGGTGCGCGGCACCGGAGTAGCAGCGATTGACGATGTTCTGTCCGCTGATGGTCGAGATCGCGCCCGCGACCTTGATGTCATAGAAATCCACCGACGTGCGCAGGCCGCTCGCCCATGACGGCTCATACACGATGCCGAACGTCGTGGTATCGGCCTCCTCCGGATCCAGATTCGGATTGCCGGTGGTGATGAAGTAGGTGTTGGCCTGAACGTTGGTCGCCGGATCGATGATGTTGCCCAGGCTCAGCTGATACGGCGTGTACAGCTCGGCGAGATTCGGCGCTCGAATGTCACGAGAGCGCGTGCCTCGCAGACGAACCTGATCGTTGATCTGCCACGACAGGCCGCCCTTCCAGGTGGTGACTTTGCCGCTGAGATTGTAGTCCGTGTGACGCACGGCGCCGTTGAACTCCAGCGATTCGCTCCAGGCGCGGCCGGACAACAGCGGCACGACCACCTCCGCAAACGCTTCCTTCACGTCGAACGAACCGGAGTTGGCCTTGGGATTGCCGATCAGGAATGCGTTGCTCGCGGACAGCGCATCCACCGCGGAGCTCAACTCTTCCTTGCGATAGCCGGCACCGAAGGCCGCGGACACCTCACCCGCCCAAGTGTTGAACAGCGGGCCTTGCGCGCTGAAGTCGACCGCACGCTGCGTGTAGTACGCATCGAGCCACTGCGTTGCCGTCGTATAAGCGATGGACTGCGGCGACGGCGATCCCACGCCGAACACGTTCATCGGCTGACAGCCGTTGGTCGGATCGGTCAGCGTCGAGCGACACACGATGCGGCCGGTCACGGGATCGAGCACGGCATCGGTGGCGAGCGCGTAGTTGGTTCGAATGCGATTGCCGTGCAGTTTCGAATCGTAGCGACTCTTGCCGTACTGGTAGCCCAGTTCCCATTTCCACTCGCCCAACGAGCCCTGCAGCCCGAGCACGCCGCGACGCGTGGTCGTCTCGATATCGGTGGTGATCAATGGCAGGTCGTAATCGAAGCGGCCGAGCAGGAACGAGGTCAGATTCAGATTCTCGGGCGCCATCCGATCGCGAATCGACTGCGGCAGAAACGCGTTGTCGCGATAGATCGTGGTGGCGCCGAGACTGTAGGTCGGCACCAGATCGCTCTCGGTCGTCGACGTGGCATACGAGGCTTCGGCGAACACACGCAGGTTGTCGGTCAGATCGAAATGTGCGCTGGAGAACACGTTGTCGCGATCGACCGGAATCTTGATCGCGATGTTCTGACCGAGCCACACGGCATCGCCGCCCGCCATGTACTGACTGCCGACGTACGAGCCGTAGTTATAGGGAATCGGCTCGCCGCCGGCGCCGAACTGCGTGCCACGCAACGGGCCGTTCACGATCAAGCCGCCGAGCGCGCCGTTCGACATGCCGTAGCCGCTGACGATCAACTGACGATACTGTCCGTTGCCCGGTGCGTAAGCTGGATTCGCAACGATGCCCCAGGCGCCCGTCGCCCAATCGCGCGAGGTTTGCGGCGACACGCCTTCGCTACGTGACATTTCAGCCGCGGCAGTGAAATGCCCGCGTCCGCCGGCAAAGCCGGTACCGAACGCGAGCGTGCCGAGCGTCTCTTCGTTGTCTCCCTGCTCGGAGATACCGGACTGCAGCTTGCCTTCGAAACCGTCGAGATCGGTCCGCAGCACCAGATTCACGACGCCCGCCACCGCATCCGAGCCCCAGGCCGCCGAAGCGCCGCCCGTAACGACTTCGACACGCTCCAGCAATGCCGAAGGAATGACGTTGATGTCGACTTCGGAGCCCGTGACGCGCGTCGGCACGTGGCGCCGCCCATTCAACAACACCAGGGTGCGCGCCGATCCCAGGCCGCGCAGATTCAGAAAGTTGCCACCGGCGTTCTGTGAGTTGACCACCGTGGTGGACGGTGTGACCGAGCCGCTGAACGCCGGCGATTCGTTGAGCAGATCGGCGACGTTGACGACTGCACTGTTCTGCAGCTCCTCCGCGCCGAGGATGGTCGTCGGCGTGGGCGCATTGAAGCCTTCGCGCGTGATGCGTGAGGACGCCACGACGACTTCCTCGACCGTCGTCGGCTCCACTCTGGTCGTCTCGTTGTCGGCGACCTGTGCCGCCGCGCCGAGGGAGAACAGCGAGCCCACCGCGCCGGTGACTCGTGCCAGGAAGGAAATTCTTTGTTTGCTCGCGCCCATGGTGTCGTCTCTCGTTGCATGGTCGGCCCGGCGATAAGCCGGAGCCGATGACCCCTTACTCACGGTCAATGCACCATCGACACCGAACTCGGCATGCAATCCTGTATCCCGCAGCAGCAGCGTTATCGCTTCGGCCACGGCATAGACGCCGACGACCTGGTTGGTCGTCCGGTCCCGCGACACTTCATAAGGAAACATGAAGGTCACATCCGCCTGCTCAGCAAATTCGATGAGCGCCTGATCCGCTCTTTGCCGAGGAATATCGAAAGCGACCCGCTTGCCGGCGATGGTTTCGCCCGCCCACGCTGCCGCCGACAGCATCGTCGTGGCGAGCGCGAGCACGATGCTGGCCAGGCATCGCTGCAATTCGTTCCGGTCTTCCTCAGCGGCGTGCGTCACGCACGCTGCAACCAAGGACGACTGTGCTGGAATTTTCCGCCATGTCATCGCGAGGAAACGTATCAAAGAACAGTCTGAGGAGCGCTGGCGAGAATGATCTTGTCATCGCCCACGCGCCGGTAACTGACGTTGAAGTTCTCCTGCAACGTCTTGAGCAGGCCTTCCACGTCGCCGGTCTTGAACAGGCCGGCGACGCGGATCTGTTTCAAGCGCTCATCGGAGATGATGAATTCCACGGACGTGTAGCGCTCGATCTCGCCGAGCGCCTCCGCGAGCGATTCGCCACGAAACACCAGATTGCCGGCACGCCAGGACAAGCGAACGACGATCTCTTCCGGCGCCAGATGCCGTGCGTCGCCCGGCGACGCATCGTTCACGACCAGCAGATCGCCGGCGCTGGCGAGCTTCACCGACTTGCCCGCTGGAACCACGCCCGGCATGCGCTCGGTCGTCGATGGCAACTCGCCGCGCAGCCCGACCAGCACCTTGCCTTCGGTGACCAGCAGTTCCACCCGCTGATCGTTCGCGATGCGCAGATTGAATTCGGTGCCGACCGCCTGCACGAAACGGTCGCCGATATAGACGTTCAACGGGCGATCGCGCTCATGCGCCACCTGCAGATGCATCTCGCCTCGATCCAGAAACAACTCGCGCGTTCGAGCCGTGAAGCGCGCGCGAACGCGCGTATCGGTGTTCAAGGTCAGACTGGAGCCGTCGGGCAAACGGATCGTGGAGTGCTCGCCCACGGGCGTCGAGAATGTTTGCTCGCCGGCGGCAATCTCCAACGCAGCCGTCATTGCGCTGTGAGGGGCCTCTGTGGCGCGCCAGGCGAGGACGCTCACGGCGCCAATCAGGATGAGCAGCGATGCGGCAGCGGCAGCAGGCAGGAGCCAGCGACGCGGGCGTGCTTCCGGCCTGGGAAACAGATCCGCCAGCCGCCCCATCGAGTCGAGCTTGTCGTAGACGCGGGCCAGCTTCATCAAGGCGACGACGTGGGCTCGATCGGCAGCCAGCCATTCTTCCAGCGACTGCTGCTCCACTGCCGACAGACCGCGATCGATTCTCGCGATCCATTCGCTGGCCTCGCCGGCCACAGCGGCCGGTTCTCCCTCAAGGCTGTGCGACCCAGGAAGCGCAGCCGGAGAGATCCCGCGGGAACCGGGAAGACGATATACGTTGCTCATCCTCGCGCCCTCGTGGCGGCCCGCCTCTTTGCGGTGTCCATGCTGTCATTCGCCGCATCGCTTGCCAGGAGGTGCCGGGCGCAGATCTCGAGCCCCTTGGCGACATGCTTCTCGACGGTGTGTTCGCTCAAGCCCAGCTCGCGAGCGATCTCTTTCTGCGAGTAACCGTAGACTTTCTTCAGCACGAAGACGCGCCGGCACTGCACCGGCAACTGCCTGACGACCTCGCAAAAGCGGGCGAACTCCTCATCCGATGCAGCCTGTTTGAACGTGTCGTCAGTGGCGTCGGCGCCAGCCTCGAGCAACGCTTCCATCTGCTCGTCGAGCGAGGACGCCAGCCGCCATTCAGCGCGCTTGATGTGATCGAGCGCCAGGTTGCGGGCGGTCTTCACCATGAAGCCGAGCGGCCGCGTGATGTCCCGGCTGGTTTTGGATTGGCACACCAGGACGTAGGTTTCCTGGACGATGTCTTCGATTTCGTGAGGCGGCACGATGCGCGACACGACCCGCGCGAGGCGGGCCCGGCAGGCCATGAAGACGTCGAACAGGAAGGTGTTGCCGGACATGCAACTGAAGACGAATCAGCGCCGTTTTTCCGGCACTGTCACGGTAGTCCCGGCGCCGCCGCCCGGCCGTACCATCCGGGCAAAGAACTTTGCAGATCGGGCCGGTTACTCTCCGGCCAGGGTCAGCAAGCTGGCATTGCCGCCGACCGCCGCGGTATTGACGGTCACGGTTTGCTCGGTCGCGAAGCGATGCAGGTAGTAGGGTCCACCGGCCTTCGGGCCCGTGCCCGACAACCCGCGGCCCCCAAACGGTTGCACTCCAACCACGGCGCCGATCATGTTTCGATTCACGTAGACATTGCCGGCGCGAACCCGTGCGGCTATGTAACGAGCCGTCGCATCGACGCGAGTGTGCACGCCAAGCGTCAAGCCGAAGCCGGTCGCATTGACTGCTTCGATCACCTTGTCGAGCTGATGCGCCTGATAGCGGATCAAGTGCACGATGGGGCCGAACACTTCGCCCGTCAGCTGCGACAGCGCTTCGATCTCCACCGCTGCCGGCGCGAAGAACGTCCCCTGCTCATGTTCCGGACGCAGCTTGTAAGCATGACTCCAGCGAGCCTTGCGCGTGATTTTCTCCGCGTGGGCCCGGAGCATGTCGCAAGAGGGCGGATCGATCACCGGCCCGACATCCGTCGTCAGTAACATCGGATCGCCGAGCGTCAGCTCTTCCATATATCCGGCGAGCAGCTCAGCGACACGGTCGGCAATCTCCTCCTGCACATACAACGCACGCAGCGCCGAGCAGCGCTGGCCCGCGCTGTTGAAGCTCGACTGCACGACATCGAGCACGATCTGTTCAGGCAACGCCGAGCTGTCGACGATCATGGCGTTCTGGCCGCCCGTCTCCGCGATCAACACCGGAATCACACCCTCTCGATTCGCGAGCGAGCGGTGAATCAACTTCGCGGTATCGGTCGAGCCCGTGAACGCAACGCCCGCGACGCGCGGATCCGCAACGATGCGCGCACCCACCGTCGCTCCGTCTCCGGGTAACAGATGCAGAACGTCCGGCGGCACGCCCGCCTCCAGCAGGATTTGAACGGCACGCGTCGCAATCAGCGGCGTTTGTTCCGCCGGCTTCGCGAGCACCGAATTTCCAGCAGCGAGCGCGGCGGCAATCTGGCCTGTAAAGATCGCGAGCGGGAAGTTCCAAGGACTGATGCAACAGAACACTCCGCGACCGCGCAACTTCAACTCATTGCTCTCACCGGTCGGCCCAGGCAGGCGAATTCCCGCGCCGAACTCATGGCGCGCGCGATCGGCGTAGTAACGCAGGAAATCGACGGCTTCACGAACTTCGGAAATGCTGTCCGGAATCGTGCGGCCGCCTTCTCGCACGCAACAGGCGATCAGTTCCGGCATGCGTTCTTCATAAAGATCCGCGGCGTGTTCCAATATTTCCGCGCGCTCGGTCGCGGGCACCGCATCCCATTCCACTTGCGCCGGGACCGCTGCCGCGAGCGCCTTGTCGACCAGCGCGGCATCCGCGTCTTTGACGGTGCCGATGACTTCATTCCGATTCGCCGGATTGCGCACCTCGACGCCACCGTCGCCCAGCAACTGACCTTTGACGATGGCACCGGCCACCCACCGCTGCTGAGCGGCTTGTTCGATCTTCGCGAGCAGCGGCTCACGCTCCGCCGGATCGGCGAGATTGACCCCCAGGGAATTCAATCGAGACGAGCCGTACAACATGCGCGGCAACGGGATGCGCGGATGCGAGATTTGTTTCAAGGAAAACACTTCGAGCACCGGATCGCGAACGATGTCGGCAACCGCGTGCTCCTCATCGACGATGCGATTGACGAACGACGTATTTGCCCCGTTCTCGAGCAGACGGCGCACCAGATACGGCAGCAGGTCTTCGTGAGAACCCACCGGGGCATACACGCGGCAAGGAATGCCGAGCTTGTGATCGCCGACGATCTGCTCGTACAGCTCCTCGCCCATGCCATGCAGACGCTGGAACTCGAACTTCCGCCCCTTCTCGCCCGCCAGCTCGATGACGGTCGCCACCGTCTGGGCGTTATGCGTCGCGAACTGCGGATAGATCTCGCCGCCCGAGGCAAGCAGCTCGCGAGCGCAGGCGATATAGGAAACGTCGGTATTCACTTTGCGCGTGAACACCGGATAGCCCGACAGCCCTCGCTCCTGCGCGCGTTTGACCTCACTGTCCCAATACGCGCCTTTCACCAGGCGAACGTTCAAGCGCCGGCCGTTCGACTGCGCCAATGCCTTCAGCCAGCGAATGACGTCGATCGCCCGCTTCTGATAAGCCTGCACGGCCAGGCCGAACCCATCCCAGCCCTGCAATTCCCTCGACTGCGCGACGTACTCGATCAACTCCAGCGACAGCTCGAGCCGCTCGGCCTCCTCCGCATCCACCGTCAATGGAATGTTGACCGCCTTCGCCGCAACCGCCAGCTCATGCAGCCTCGGCGCAAGCTCCTTGAGCACGCGCGCGCGTTGCGCGAATTCATAGCGAGCGAACAACGCCGACAACTTCACCGAAATGCCCGGCGACTGCTCGATCGCCGACAGCTTGCTGGAGTGCGCGCCGATCTTCTGGATCGCCTCGTGATAGGCCTTCAGATAGCGCAGGGCATCCCCAGTCGTCAGCGCCGACTCGCCCAGCATGTCGAACGAGTGACGATACACTTTGCTCTCGGCACCGACGGAACGATCCAGTGCCTCCTCGATCGTGCGGCCCATGACGAACTGATGGCCCATGATGCGCATGGCCTGACGAAACGCGCCTCGCAACACTGGCTCACCGATGCGACCCGCGATACGCGCCAGCACGCCGCGCGGGTCGTGCATATCTGAATCACTGGGACGAACGATGCGACCGGTGAGCATCAAGCCCCAGGTGGACGCATTGACGAACAGCGACTCGGCATCGCTCAGGTGCGAAGCCCAGTCGCCCGCTTTGATCTTGTCGGCGATCAGGCGATCCGCAGTGGCATCGTCGGGGATGCGTAGCAGCGCCTCCGCCAGACACATCAGAATCACGCCTTCCTGCGAGGACAAATCGTACTTGCGCAGGAACGCATCGAGGCCGGTTCTGCGCGCCTGATACGTGCGGACGCCTTCGACCAGCGCCTGCGCCCGACTCGCAATTCTGGCCCGTTGCCCTTCCGAGACGCGCGCGGCCTCCGCCAGCCTGCGAACGATCTGCTCCTCGTCGCCGAGATAGTTCCTATTGATGGCGTCGGCGATGGGCCGCCGAGCATTGGTGTATTGCCGAGACGACAGCATGGTTTATTTCTTCTGGCAGGGAACCCCGGTATACACACGCAGTGCGGTACCCGCTGTACGTAGATGGCGACAGCGGGCGTTGTCACAATCGCTTGAAATTCCCGCCCAGGAACTCAATGTCTGAGCCGACGATTATTTTCGGTCTGACCGGAGGATTTCAGTGAGCCAGGAAACGACAGTCGTCACCGCGGATACCTTCATGGCCGAAGTGGTCGAGACCTCGGCACGCGTGCCGGTGCTGGTCGACTTCTGGGCACCGTGGTGCGGGCCGTGCAAGCAGCTCATGCCCATTCTCGACCGCCTCGCCGGGGAATACGGTGGCCGCTTTCGCCTGGCCAAGATCAACACCGATGAGCAACAGGAGCTGGCTCAGCAGCTCGGCATCCGCAGCTTGCCGACCGTCGTGTTGTTCAAGGATCGCACTTCGGTGGATCATTTCGTCGGTGTGGTGCCGGAGGCGCAGATCCGGCGCCTGCTCGACAAGCATTTGCCCACCAGCTCCGACGCACCGCTGGAACGCGCGCAGGCGTTGAAAACCCAGGGCGATTTCTCCGGGGCGCGGGCCATCATCGAAACCGCGCTGGCGAGCGATCGCGAGAACATCACCTATCTGACCGAACTGGCCGAGCTGCGGGCGCTGGATGGCGATCTCGACGGCGCACGCACCGAGCTCGAACGCCTGCGAGGCCTCGAACCGAATCACGCCGCGGTGAAACGGTTGGCGGCAATACTCGCCTTCAGCGATATCGTCGCCGCGTATCCCGATGTTCGCTCGCTACGTGAACGAGTCGGGAGCAACGGCAACGATCTCGACTTGCGTCATGCACTCGCCGTGCATCAGCTGTTGGGCGGGGACGTCGAGCCGGCGCTGCAGACGTGGCTCGACATGATGCGCAATCATCGCAGCTACAAGGACGACCTGGCACGCCGCAGCCTGCTGCAAGCATTCGAACTGATCGGCGACGCCGATCCCATCGTGGCGCGCACCCGCAAGGAAATGGCGCGCCTGCTGTTCTGAGCGCCGCGCCTCAACGAACGACGCGCGCCGCCGCTTCCAGCTGCTGCGCCGTATGGGCTCCCAAGTAGCCCTTGATGGCCTGGCGCGTCAGGTAGATCAGCGGAATGAGCGCGAACGCCATCAGCAGCTTGTAAACATAGTTCACGCTGGCGACGGCCAGGAACAACGACATCGGCCACTTCTGCGGGCCGATCACGAACGCGATGTACAGCACCACGAAGCTGTCGACCAGCTGTGACACCGCCGTCGAACCGGTGGCACGCAGCCAGATCCAACGTTCGCCCGTCACCATCCGGATGCGGTGGAACACCGCCACGTCGATCAACTGACCGATCAGGAAGGCGGTCACCGAGCCGGCGATGGTCCACATCCCTTGCCCGAAGATATTGCTGAAGGCCGCCTGCATGTCCGGCACGCCGCGCCCGCTGTTGACCGCGACCCAGAAGCCCGCCGGCGTCAGCGCGATCGCCGCGTAGGCCGCCAGGAATCCGTAAACGATCAGCGCGACCGTCAGCCAGGAAATGAACCGGACGCCGCGCGTGCCGAAATATTCGTTGATGACGTCGGTCATCAGGAACACGAACGGCCACAGCAGCACGCCGCTGGTGAACGACAGCGAGCCGCTCTGCCCGAACAGATTCCAGTTCAACGGCTCCAGGCCGAGCGTCGGCTCCAGCGCGAAAATCTTCACGCCGACGAACTCGGCGATGATGGCATTGCAGACCAGGAACGCGGCGAGCACCAGGAACAGCTTCGCCGCCCGGTTCTCGACGGGATGTTCCACCACGGCCGTCGCCACCAGGTCGATGGCCTGCGAGGCCGGGCCGCCGGCGGGCGGCCGGGCTGAGTCAGCGGATGAAACCAAGGTTCACCAGGTGATATTGGAGTTTTGGATCCGTACGAGTATGCACCACTTCCAGCCCGGCAACCGGTGCCGCCCCGGTGCGAACCAGTTATGCTTCGAATCCTTCCTTCGCAGGGTTCGCCAGCTCATGGTCCAGGTCACGGGACTCAATATCTATCCGGTCAAGTCTTGTCGCGGAATTGCGCTCACGCAGGCACGCCTCACCGAGACCGGCTTCGAGCACGACCGCGAGTGGCTGGTCATCACGCCCGAGGGCCGCTTCCTGACGCAGCGTGAACGTCCGCAGCTGGCGCAGGTGGCAACCGCCATCACGGGCGATCAGCTGGTGTTGCGCAAGCCGAACGGTGCCGATCTGTCGGTGCCGCTCAACATGACGGGCCCGGAGCGGGAAGTCACGATCTGGCGCGACAAGGCACAGGCCTTCGACGCCGGCGACGAGGCTGCGGCCTGGCTCACCGAGCATCTCGGCAAGCCCGCGCGACTGGTCCGTTTCGACAAGCGCCACAAGCGCGCCAGCGAGGCCAAGTGGACCGGCGGGGTCGAGGCCCTGAATCAATTCTCCGACGGCTATCCCTGGCTGCTGATCTCGCAGGGCTCGCTCGATGAGCTGAATCGCCGGATGGAGCAGCCGCTGCCGATGAACCGCTTCCGTCCCAACATCGTGGTGGACGGGCTGCCGCCGTTCGGCGAAGACAGTGTCGATGAATTCGTCGCCGGGGCCGTGCGACTGAAAGTGGTGAAGCCCTGCGATCGGTGCGTGGTCACGACTACCGATCAGATCACCGGCGAGCGCACCAGTGACGAGCCGCTCAAGGCGCTGAAGGAATTCCGCTTCGATCGGAATCTACGCGGCGTGCTGTTCGGTCAGAACATGATCCTGACCGGCGGGGTGGGCCATGAGCTGAAGGTCGGTCAGCAGTTCGATGTGACCGCGGGTACCAGCAAAGCCAGTATCGGCTGAATCATTCGCCCTGCTCGCGCGTCACGGCGCGCGACAGCAGGCGCAGGGTCTGAGCCTCCCAACCAAAGCGGGCCTCGGCGGCGGCATCCTCGCCGACCGCGCTCTGCACGGCAGCGACATGGGGAGCGACGCGACGGATCACCGTGCTCTCCCAGTCCTCGCGAACCAAAGTCTTCTCGGGATCCACCTCTTCCAGTGCCGGATCGATCAATACCGGGCGTGGCATCTCGAGGGTGGCTTCGGGATCGTATTCTCGCTCGGTTGTCATAATCTTCGACACTCAACGCTCAAGACGATTTGGACACCCTACCCGCAACCCCAATGGGGTCGTGAGCAGCGGATCACAAGCTCGTCATCCTGAAGTGAACCTTCGCGCACGAATCGCGGTCTCGCACACGCTTCGTGACCAATGCATGGCTGGAAGCCCAGGTTCCGCTGGTCGGGTTACAAGGTAGTGACAGGCTATGTCATGCGAATAGCCTGCCAACTCCTGTTTCCAGACAGGCCTCAATAACCAGACAATTGAGCGAAGCGATCGGTGTGGTAGTACTGATCGCCGAACGTTTCCGCGGCGGCGCGAGCGCGCTTCATGAAGAATCCGATGTCGAATTCGTCGGTCATACCGATACCACCGTGCATCTGCACCGCTTCATTGGTCGCAATGCGCGCGACATCGCTGGCTTTGGCCTTGGCGAGACACACGAGCGATGATGCCGTCGGCTCCTGAGCATCCAGCGCCTGCAGGGTTCGCAGCACCACCGAACGCACCAATTCGATCTCGCAGAACAGGTGAGCCGCACGATGTTGGAGCGCCTGGAAGGTGCCGATCTTCACGCCGAACTGCTCGCGCTCGCGCAAGTAAGTCAACGTGCGCTCGAAGGCTTCCTCGGCGACGCCTAGTAATTCCGCCGACAACACCGCACGGCCCGCATCGAGCACGGCGTCCAGAACGATCGCGCCCTTATCGAAGGTGCCGATGACGTCGGCTTCGCCCACCACCACGTCACGCAGATCGATGACCGCGCTGTTACGGCTGTCGACCATCGATGAGCGCGTGATCGTGACGCCGCTGGCCTTCGGATCGACCAGGAACAACGTGATGCCGTCGCGCGAGCCGATGTCGCCCGACGTGCGCGCGCTGACGATCAACCGGTCCGCGACGTGGCCGTCGAGTACGTGCAGCTTCCGGCCACTCAACTTGTACTTGCCCGTGCAGCGGGTGGCGATGTGATACGGCGTATGACGCACGCATTCATCGCTTGCGAACGCGATCAGCAGATCGCCGCCGGCGATGGCGGGCAGCAATGTTTCTTTCTGCGCGGGCGTACCGCCACGTAACAGAGCGGCCACGGCCAGCACGGCGCTCGACAGCAACGGCGTTGCGCTGAGATTGCGGCCGATCTCGGTCGCAATCAGCCCCGCGCCGACGAAGCCGAAGCCCACGCCGCCGTTCTCCTCGGGCACGAGCACGCCGGCCCAGCCCATCTCGGCCATTTCCTTCCAGACCGGTCGACTGAAACCGTCCAGGTCCAGATCGTCGCGCAGCTTGCGCAGTTGTGAGACCGGCGTGCGCTCGGCGGCAAAGCGCTTCGCGGCGTCACGGAACATCAATTGATCGTCAGTGAGTACCAGAGTCATGAATTCATCCTCCGCGTCAGGCGCCCGGCAGACGCAGCACGTTCTTGGCGATGATATTGAGTTGAATTTCCGACGTGCCGCCCTCGATGGAGTTGGCCTTGGTCCGCAACCACATCGCGGCCAGTTGCTCCTCGCTGTGCGCGTCCCCGAACTTCAGCCCTTCACTGCCGGCCACCGACATGGTCAGCTCGGCGCGGCGCTTGTTGAGCTCGGTGCCGTAGTACTTCAGCATCGATGACATCGCGCCCGTTTCGTTGCCCGCCTTCGCCTCATCGGTCACGCGGTTCATGGTGAGTGCGAACGCGAGCGCGTCCATCTCGAAGCGCGCGATATCGGTACGTAACGCAGGCTCGGAGAGACGACCTGCAGTTAGACCGAGGTTCCTGATCGCAAGCTGGCTGAGCGGCGTGACCCGCTGCGTGCCCATGCCTCCGATCATGTTCCTTTCGTGTGTGAGCAGATACTTGGCGATGGTCCAGCCCTTGTTCAATTCACCGAGCAGGTTCTCCTTGGGCACTTTGACGTTGTCGAAGAACGTCTGGGTGAACGGCGAATAACCGGAAATCAAACGGATCGGACGGGTGCTGACGCCGGGCGACTCCATGTCGAACAGCACGAAGCTGATGCCTTCCTGTTTCTTGCCGGTGAAGCTGGTGCGCACCAGACAAAAGATCCAGTCGGCCTGGTCGCCATAGCTGGTCCAGATCTTCGAGCCGTTGACCAGGAAGTGATCGCCCTGGTCCTCGGCGCGCGTCTTCAGCGAGGCGAGGTCGGAACCGGCGCCCGGCTCGGAATAGCCCTGGCACCAGCGAATCTCACCGCGCACGATCTTCGGAATGTGTTCGCTCTTTTGTTTCTCGTTGCCATACTTCAACAGCGCGGGGCCGAGCATCGAGATGCCGAATGAAGTGAGCGGCGGACGGCATTTCAGCGCCGCCATCTCTTCACGCAGCACGCGCGCTTCGTCTTTGCTCAGGCCGCCACCGCCGTACTGCTTGGGCCACTCGGGCACGGTCCAGCCGCGCTCGGCCATCTTCTCCAGCCACACACGCTGCGCGTCGTTCTTGAACTGGGCGCGCCGGCCGCCCCAGCAAACATCGTATTCATCGACAATGGGCTGACGCATCTCGGCAGGACAATTCGCCTCCAGCCACGCGCGAGTGTCGCGACGGAACGCGGCCAGGGTCTGGTCTGAATTCAGTGGTGCGGACATATGAGTTCTCTCCAAAACAGCGGCGCTCGTCAGCCCGCCCGGCGTGTCATCTCGCGACCGGCGGCGGCGAAGGCCTTGGCATGCTCACCATATTTGATGGCGCGTCGATCGGCGGCATTGCCCTGCAGGGCTCGCGCGTACACGCCTTGCGTGATCGCAGCCATGCGGAAATAGGCAAACGCCAGGAAGAACGGCCAGTCGGCGATGTGCTCGCGACCGGAGTACTTGCAGTACAGGCTCAGGAACTCCTGCTCATCTGGAATGCCCAGCGCCGCGATGTCGAGACCGGCGAGCCCACCGCCGCCGGTATCGCTGGGCGGGATGCGATAGAACATGCAGGCATACGCCAGATCGCTGAGCGGATGACCGAGGGTCGCCAGCTCCCAATCCAGCACCGCGATGATGCGCGGCTCCGTGGGATGCAGAATCGTGTTGCCGATCCGGTAGTCGCCATGAACGATCGCCGTCTCATCGCTCGCCGGCAGATGCGCGCCGAGCCACGCCATCAACTCGTTCATGTCGGCGTTCTGTTCGGTCTGCGACGCCAGATACTGTTTGGTCCAGCGATCCAGCTGGCGCGCGACGTATCCCTCCGGCTTGCCGAAATCGCTCAAGCCGCAGGCCTTGTAGTCGACCCCATGCAGCCTGGCGGCGACGCGTGCGTAGTCGGTGTAAATTGCGCGGCGGTCCGCCGGCGTCAGATTCGGCAGATGCACGCCGGTGATCACGCGACCCTCGACATGATCCATCACATAGAACGGCGTGCCGATGATGCTCGGGTCTTCGCAAAGCAGGCGCGCGCGAGGCACGGGGACATCCGTATCGGGCAGCGCGCGCAGAATGCGATATTCGCGCTCGATCAGATGCGCCGATGGCAACAGCTTGCCCGGCGGCTTCTTCCGTAGCACGAACTTCCGGGTCGGAGTCTCGATCAGATAAGTCGGGTTGGATTGGCCGCCTTGAAACTGGCGCAGCCGCGCCGGGGTCGAGAAATCCTCGAGGTGCTGCTGCAGGTATTGCCACAGGGGGGCTTCATCGAACCGGTGCTGAGGCAGGACGTCGATCAGAGCAACGTCAGAGGCTGGCGTGCTGGTCTGCGGTTCGGGCCCCGGCATTGCTGGTCATCTCCCCCATCGGTTCGGCGAGTCATTGTAAGCGCGTACCGGCCATGCAGGAACTGCGCGTGTGTGCAGAATTGCCAGCATCCCGCGCCATACTGCTGTGTGAAATCTTGCTGGATCAGGCAAGCATTGCGTGCCGTTTTGCATGCACGGCCGCCACGAAGCTGGGATGATTGTCAGTCGCGACAGTTCCAATCCCAGCCATGACTCAGCCAGGCCTGATCCACAGCGGCGTCGCCGCCGACGACTTCTTTCGCCACTACGTCGACCGCGGCGAGCCGCTGGTGCTCGCCACCGTCGCGCAGACTCTGGGTTCGACCTATCGCAAGGCCGGCGCCCAGATGCTGATCGCCGGCGATGGACGCGTCGCCGGCCTGCTGAGCGGCGGTTGTCTGGAAGCGGACCTCATGGAGCGCGCGCGGACCGTGCTCCAGAGCGGCGAGCCGGAAACGGTTCATTACGACACGCGCAGCTCGGACGACGTGATCTGGGGCATCGGCCTGGGGTGCGAAGGCGCGATGACCATCCTGTTGAGCCGGCTGGAGCCCGCCAACGACTATCAGCCGTTCCAGTTCGCGTCGCGGTGCCGCTTCGATCAAACCGAGGCGAGCTTCGTCGTGGTCACGCAGTCGGGCAATCCGAAATTTCCTTTGGGCGCGGCGTTCTGGACTCAGAACAAACATTCGGTGCCGGCGCCAGTGGCCGCCGCGATGGAGATATCGACGCCGCGTGGTGCCGGGCCGTCGAGCCGGGTGGTCGAGGCGGACAATGCGACCTTTCTGGTCGTGCCGATCGAACTGCCGCCGCGCCTGCTGCTGCTCGGCGCGGGGCCGGATGCCATGCCGCTCGTGGAGATCGCCGGCCTGATGAACTGGCAAGTCACTGTGCTCGATCACCGACCGGCCTACGCCGTCGCGGAGCGCTTTCCACGAGCCCGACGGGTTGCACTCAAACCCTCAGCCGAGTTGCCACAGGAATTGCAGGTCGGGCAGTACGACGCCGCGGTCGTGATGAGTCATCACCTGCTGTCGGATCAAGCGTATCTCGCGGCACTCGCGGACAGCTCGATTCCGTATGTGGGCTTGCTCGGCCCGGCGCCCCGACGCATTCGCTTGTTACATGAGCTCGGCGACCAAGCGGCCCGGCTCAGCGGTCGCTTGTATGGACCGATCGGGCTCGATATTGGTGCACGCTCGCCGGAAGCGATTGCGCTGGCCATCGTCGCCGAAATTCAGGCCGTGATGGCGGGTCGCGAAGGCGGCTCGTTCAGCAAGGCGCCGCCGGGCTAGCCTCGACGCAGATCGCGCAGGATTCGACGGGAGTGCTTATCGGGCCGGCCGTCCGGCGCCGGGGCCGCGAGTCGATTGCGCTCCCGCTGCAGCTCTCGCGCCGCGATGCTCCCGGGCGTCTCTTCATAATGCAGCCGGGCTTCGGGCGCGGGGCCGCGCCGCACCGGCATGCCCCGCACGATGATTTCGAGCCGCGTCTCGTCCTTGGTGATATGCAACCTGTCATCGACATGCACGACACGCGAGGGCTTCACGCGATCGCCATTCACATGCACCAGGCCACCCGCGACCGCGTCCGTCGCCTGCGAACGGCTCTTGAACAGCCGGGCAAACCACAGCCATTTGTCGATGCGTAATCCGGTCTGATCCCCGGAGGCCTTGTCGTCGCTCATGAAGGCAGTGTACGCCGTTCACGTAACGCAGGTGCACGAACGGGCATACACATCGTACGCGGGATCGGGCATCCTGCCGCGACCCGCGTGCGATTCGGCAACAGGCGTGACTGTCACCTCTCGCCGCCGCAAGCGGCGGGGCACTTCCATGTACCCGGGTGGCTTCGATTACCAGAGGTTTTATCTCTTGGGCTTGAGCACATGACCGCGACGGCCGTCGATCTGCTCATCGTCGGTGGCGGAATCAACGGCGCCGGCATCGCGCGCGACGCGGCCGGGCGCGGCTTGAAAGTCATGCTGGTCGAACAGGCCGATCTGGCTTCGGCCACCTCCTCCGCCAGCACCAAGCTGATTCACGGCGGCCTGCGTTACCTGGAGTTTTTCGAGTTCCGGCTGGTCCGCGAAGCATTGATGGAACGCGAGCGGCTGCTGCGCATCGCACCTCACATCATCCGGCCCATGCAATTCATCCTGCCGCACGTGCCTGAGCTGCGGCCGCGCTGGCTGATGCGTCTCGGCCTGTTCTTTTACGATCACATCGGCGGTCGAAAGATTCTGCCCGCGTCACGCGGCGTGCGACTGGCCAACGGTCAGTACGGCGCCTTGCGCCCCGGACTGGATCACGGCTTCTCTTATTCCGATTGCTGGGTCGATGACAGCCGGCTGGTCGTGTTGAATGCGCTCGATGCAGCGCTGCGTGGCGCGTCGATTCGCACGCGCACACGCTTCATCTCCGCGAAGGTCGACAACTCGCAATGGCTAGCGACCCTTCAAGACGTGAAGAGCAGCCAGACCACACAGGTGCATGCTCGCGCCATCGTCAATGCCGCGGGTCCCTGGGTGCAGGAAGTGCTCAAAGGTTTTCCAGCGATGGATAACGAAGCGCACGTGCGCCTGGTCAAGGGCAGTCACATCGTCGTGCCTCGGCTATACAACGGCGAGCACGCCTTCATGCTGCAGAATCCCGACGGGCGCATCGTATTCACGATTCCCTACCAGGATCAGTTCACGCTGGTCGGCACCACCGACGTGCCGTTCACGGGCGATGCGACCAGGGTCAGCATCTCGTCCGAAGAAGTGTTGTATCTGTGCAGTACCGTCAACAGTTACTTCCGCAAGCACATCTCGCCCGCGGATGTGAAATGGAGTTACGCCGGCGTGCGGCCGCTGTCGGATGACGAATCGAAGAACGCCTCCAAAGTCACCCGCGATTACAAACTCGAACTGACGGAAACGACGCCCGACGCTCCGCCCGTGCTATCCGTGTTCGGCGGCAAGATCACGACCTATCGCCGGCTGGCTGAAAGCGCGCTGGAAAAACTGCAGCCCCATTTGAACAGCAGCGATCGTGAGTGGACCGATAAGGCGGCCCTGCCCGGCGGCGACCTGCCGCGCGCGGACTTTGCCGCCTTCGCCGAAGGCGTCCACAAACGCTGGCCGTTCCTGCCCGCGGCGACGGCGAATCGGCTGGCGCACGCGTACGGAACGCGCGTCGGGAAAATTCTCGGCAAGGCGCAAGCCATGCTGGACCTGGGCGAGCACTATGGCGCCGGCCTCACCCAGGCCGAGATCGACTATCTGATCGCCAATGAATGGGCCCGTAGCGGCGAGGACATACTCTGGCGCCGGACCAAGCTGGGACTGCATTTGAACGAACCGCAACGACACCGGGTCGCGCAATTGTTCGATTCGCAACGAACTTAGCTGGTACCCGCATGGCCGGCCCGGGCGGGAGTGGGTAAGCTGCAGTCCGACAAAAGTCGCGCCTTTTGGCGGACGTGTCGAAAGGGCCTTGGCCGCTTTCGACCAGAGGACATGTATGAACCGCCGCACTCTACTCCGCGCCGCCGTCGGAGCCAGCCTTGCAGCTGTCAGCGGGCTGCCCGCGTTCGCAGCCAATGGCACGTCCCCCGCGCTCGATGTTCTCCTGCAACGGTTGGCAGAGGAGTATCTGCGGCGCAGCCCGGAACAAGCGACACAATATGAATTCGATGTCGGCGCCAATGCCGAGCTTCGCTCCAGGCTCGACGACCGCTCGCTGGCCGCCACCGCGAAGGATCATGAATCGGCGAGCCGGGCACTGAGCGAGCTTGCCCGGATCGATCGCACCAGGCTCGGGGCCGGCGCCCGGCTCGACTACGACACCGGCGTATTCGTGTATTCGTCGCTGAAAGATCTAACCGGCCGCTACGGCACCATGGATATCGATCTGCGACCGAGTCCGTATCCGGTCAGCCAGATGAACGGCACCTATTATTGGCTGCCGGAATTCCTCGGCTCGCGTCATCCGCTCGAGTCCGCACCGGATGTCGATGCCTATTTCTCGCGCATGAGCGCAGTGGCACGCGCGCTGGATCAGGAGACCGAGAGGATTCGTCACGACGCCGGCATCGGTGTGATTCCTCCCAGCTTCGTAATCACCAGAACGCTCGATCAGATCCGGACCTTGCAAGCGACGCCACCGGCTCGAACCGCGATGATCGGCCCGGCCGTCGAGCGTGCCCGAGCGAAGAAGCTCGGCGACCTCGGGCCGCGCGCGGAAGAAATATTCCGATCTCAGATCGTGCCTGCACTCACAAGGCAGATGGATGCGTTGCGCGCACTCGCGCCGAAAGCAAAAACATCCGCGGGCGTTTGGGCACTTCCCGACGGCGACGCTTACTACGCGGCGTCCGTGCTCTCGAACACGACGACCCGGATCGCGCCGGGCGATTTACACAAGCGCGGCCTGCAACTCGTTGCCGACATTTCCGCGCAGCTCGATCGCAGCCTGCGGGAACAAGGACTGAAGAAAGGCCCCATCGGCGAGCGCATCAAAGCACTGGATGCCGATCCTCGCTTCCTCGTGCCGGAGACCGATGCCGGACGTGAGCAGTTGCTCGCCGCCGCACGTGACGACATCGCTGCGATTCGTGCGCTGCTGCCGAAGGGCTTCAAGACGATTCCGAAGGACGAGCTGCTGGTGAAGCGCATTCCAATCGCCATCGAGAATGGCGCGCCGGGTGCGTTCTACAGCGACGGCGTCGGCGGCGCGCCCGGCACGTTCTCGCTTAATTTGAAATCGCCGGCCGAGCTGCCTTTGTGGCGTCTGCCGACACTGACTCATCACGAAGGCATTCCAGGACATCACTTCCAGTTCAGCGTGTTGCGATCGGCGGGCGAACTGTCGTTGTTCCGTCGACTGGTGCGCTTCTCCGCTTACACCGAAGGCTGGGCGCTGTACGCCGAGCGCGTGGCCGATGAGCTGGGCATTTATGAGAAGAACGCGGCGGGCCGGATCGGGCTGCTGCAATCGGAATTGTTCCGCGCGGCTCGCATCGTCGTCGATACCGGCATTCATCATCATCGCTGGACGCGCGAGCAAGCGGTCAATTGGATGGTCGAGAACGCGGGCGAACGGCAGCTGTCCACCGAGCGTGAGATCGATCGTTACTGTGTCTATCCCGGCCAGGCCTGCAGCTTCATGGTCGGCGCAACTGAAATCCGCGCCGCCCGCGAGGCCGCGCGCCAGAAAATGGCCGGCCGCTTCGACGTTCGGCTCTACCACGATCTGGTGTTGAGATCGGGGCCGGTGCCCATCGACGTGCTGCATTCCGCCGTGGCGCAGTGGAGCAAGGGCGCCCCCGGATAATCCCGCACTACAGACCTGTATTCACGGTTCCATAAAGCTGTACTCCAAGCCGCGGAACCTAGCTGACCTGCTAGCCGTCATCCGCACAGTGGCACAATCCGCGCCCTGAACAGGGGTAGTGAGGTCCATGTGAAGCGCGATTTTTTTCAGCGACTGACGGCGGAAACGGAACAACTGCGCGCCCAAGGCCTGTTCAAGCCGGAGCGCGTGCTGAGCTCGCCGCAGAGCTCGTCGGTGCGGGTGGTCGGCGGCGAAGAGGTCCTGAACCTGTGCGCCAACAACTATCTGGGCCTCGCCAATCACGCCTCGGTGCGCGAAGCCGCCCGGCTGGCGCTGGATCGCTACGGTTACGGCATGGCGTCGGTGCGCTTCATCTGCGGCACGCACCAGATCCACAAGGATCTGGAAGAACGTTTGAGCCGCTTTCTGGGCACCGACGACACCATTCTGTATTCGTCCTGTTTCGACGCCAACGGCGGCTTGTTCGAAACCCTGCTCGACGAGCAGGACGCGGTCATCAGCGACTCTCTGAATCACGCCAGCATCATCGATGGCATCCGGCTGTGCAAAGCGCAGCGTTTTCGTTACGCCAACAACGATCTGGACGAGCTGGAAACCCGCCTGAAAGAAGCCGCGAACTGCCGCGTGCGCCTCATCGCCACCGACGGCGTGTTCTCGATGGACGGGGTGATCGCCCGCTTGAAGGAGATCTGCGATCTGGCTGATCGTTACGATGCGCTCGTGATGGTCGATGACTCGCACTCAGTGGGCTTTGTCGGTGAGCGCGGGCGCGGCACGCATGAGTTGCGCGGCGTGATGGATCGCGTCGATATCATCACCGGCACGCTCGGCAAGGCGCTCGGCGGCGCGGCTGGCGGCTACACGTCGGGCCGCAAGGAAATCATCACCTGGCTGCGGCAGCGCTCGCGCCCCTACCTGTTCTCCAACAGCATCCCGCCATTCATCGCCGCCGCGAGCCTGCGGGTGCTCGATCTGCTCGAAGCCGACGACAAGCTGCGCTCTCGCCTTTGGGAAAATTCGGCGCACTTCCGCAAACAGATGAGCGCGGCCGGCTTCAATCTGGTGCCGGGCGAACATCCCATCATTCCGGTCATGCTCGGCGATGCAAAGGTCGCGTCCGAGTTCGCGCAGCGGCTGCTCGATCACGGGGTCTATGTCATCGGATTCTCATTCCCAGTGGTCCCGCACGGTAAGGCGCGGATCCGCACCCAGATGTCGGCGGCTCATACCACCCAACAGCTGGACAAAGCCGTGGCCGCATTCACCGCAGTAGGCAAAGAACTCGGCGTCATTCGATAATTATTTCAATCCAAACCCAAGCAAACAATCATGCGCGCACTAGTCAAAGCCCATGCGGCTGTCGGCATCGAACTGCAAGACATTCCCAAGCCGACCGTCGGCCCAAACGATGTGATGATCCGCGTGAAGCGGACCGCGATCTGCGGCACCGACATGCACATCTACAACTGGGACGCCTGGGCCCAGAAGACCATTCCTGTACCGATGGCGGTGGGCCACGAGTACAGCGGTGAAGTGGTCGAAGTCGGCAGCGAAGTGCAGGGTTTCAAACCGGGCGATCGGGTCTCGGGCGAAGGCCATATCACTTGCGGCTACTGCCGCAACTGTCGCGCCGGCCGTCGCCATCTGTGCCGCAACACTCTCGGCGTCGGCGTGAATCGCCAGGGCTCGTTTGCCGACTACGTCGTCATTCCGGCCTTCAACGCGTTCAAGCTGCCGGCCGCCATCGACGATGAGATCGCGTCCATTCTGGATCCGCTCGGCAACGCCGTGCACACGGCACTGGCGTTCGATGTCGTCGGCGAGGACGTGCTGATCACCGGCGCCGGCCCAATCGGCATCATGGCGGTTGCCATCGTTCGTTTCATCGGCGCGCGCAACGTCGTGATCACCGACGTGAACGACTATCGTCTCGACCTGGCCCGCAAGATGGGCGCGACGCTGGCGCTGAACGTCACGCGCGATTCCCTCGACGATGCGATGAAACAGCTCGGCATGCAGGAAGGCTTCGACGTCGGCCTGGAAATGTCCGGCAATGCCTCCGCCATTCGCAGCATGCTGCGCACGTTACATCACGGCGGCAGCCTGGCGATGCTGGGCATTCCCTCGACCGAGGTCGCCATCGACTGGAACGAGGTCGTGTTCAAGGGCCTCACCATCAAGGGCATCTACGGCCGCCAGATGTTCGAGACCTGGTACAAGATGGCCGCCATGCTCCAGAGCGGCCTGAACGTCCGACCCATCATCACCCATCGCCTGCCGATCGCCGACTATCGGCGCGGCTTCGAAATCATGGGCGCGGGCCAGTCGGGCAAAGTGGTGCTGGACTGGGAAACCGCCTGAACGAAAATCTGAACGGCGCAGGTCTCGCGGCCTGAGACCTGCGTCTAAATTCTTCAGGCCCATTCATTCAGGCGGCATCCACCCGCCCCGTTCAGCCGAATTCAGACTGCTAGCGGCACCCTCATTCAGGGTGCCGCGCCGGACTCCCATTGCAAGGGGAAAGCTATGTCCTTGAGCGCGGTTCTCGAATTCACACCCTGGCCCACTCTCTCCCTACTGATCCTATTCATCGTGGCAGTCTTCGTACTGTTCCTGGCGCGAGATACGGCCCATCAGGCGATTCGTACGGCGACCAGCGCGATCGCGCGCGGCCTGCGACTGGCCTCTCACTCGACCACCCACCTCGAATCGAGGCTCGCGACCCGCAACCGCGACGTGTTGCTGGCGGCCGGACGCGAAGCGAAGGAACGGATCATCGAACGTGAGTTCGAGCGCATCAGCGAGAGCGTGCGCAAGGATCTGTCCAACTATCCCACGCTGCATCGTGCGCTGAGCGAGTCGATCCGGCGCATCGATGAAGACCATCAGGCCGCCGTCGACGTGCCGCCGGAAGCGCCGGGCTGGGTGCGCGCGGTCGATGCGGTCGCCAAGATGGAAGGCAAGAACGGCGCGGGCGCCATCCTCGAAGACATCCACAAGTCGCTGGTCAAAGCTCACAAAGAAGCGATGGATACCTATCGCGAGGCGAGCGCCGAGCGACATGGCCTCCTGCGCAAGATGATGCCGGAGTGGCGCGTCATCAAAGAAACGCTCGATCGCGTGATGGCGTCCGTCGAGAGTCTGCTGAACCGGTCCAATGCCATCGATCGGCACATGCAGGATTATCAGGACATCGTGCGCGGCCACGACCACGCCGTATCGACGCTGTCCTCGTCATCGGTGGTGCAGTTCTTCGTCTCGGGACTGGTGCTGATGATCGCGATCGGCGGTGCGGCCATCAACTTCTCGCTGATTGCCCGCCCCATGTCGGAAATGGTGGGTGGCACCAGTTATATCGGCACGTTCCGGACCGCCGACATCGCCGCCCTCGTGATCATCATGGTCGAGATCTCGATGGGTCTGTTCCTGATGGAATCCCTGCGTATCACACGGTTGTTTCCTGTCATCGCCGCGCTGCCCGACAAGATGCGCGTGCGCATGATCTGGATCACGTTCTGTCTGCTGACATTGCTCGCCAGCGTCGAGGCGGGTCTGGCCTACATGCGCGAAGTGCTGCTTCAGGACGAACTGGCGACCGGCGCGCTGCTGCGGGGTGAAGACAATGGCGGATTGAAGAACGAGTTCCTGTGGATCACGACGGCCGCGCAGATGGGCATGGGCTTCATCCTGCCGTTCGCGCTGACGTTCGTAGCGATTCCGTTCGAGACGTTCGTGCACTCATCGCGCACCGTGCTCGGGATCTGCGGCATCGGTCTGTTGAGAGCGGTGGCGCTGATCTTCCGCGTGCTCAGCAACTCGTTCCTGCACATCGGCAAGTTGCTCGAGCGCCTCTACGACCTGCCGCTGTTCGTGCCCTTGTGGCTGGAAAACCGAGCGAAAGCCGCAGCCACCGAGGCACGCGCTCAAGAAGCGCCGGCTCCCGTCCAGGAGGTCCAGACATGAAAAGGCTCATCCTGGTCCTGACGGCACTGCTGGTCGGCGGCTGCGCGCCGACTGCGCCTCGTAACACAGGCGTGTACCTGCTGCTCGACACCTCGGGCACGTACAACGAAGAACTGAAGAAAGCTCAGAGCATCATTCTGTACACGCTCACCAAACTGCAGCCGACCGACTCGTTCGCGGTGGCCCGCATCGACACCGGCAGTTTCAGTGAAAAGGACATCATCGCCAAGGCGACGTTCGACGATCGGCCCAGTACTGCAAACGTGCAGAAGCGCGCCTTCGCCGATGCGATCAAGGTGTTCGTCGAACACTCGCAGGCGGCGAGCTACACGGACATCACCGGCGGGCTGCTCCAGGGCATCGAGTTCCTCAACGAGAAAAACTCCGGCCGCAAGGCCATCCTGATCTTCTCGGATCTGAAGGAAGACCTCGAGAAAGGCTACGTGCGCGACGTGCCGTTCGACCTGAAGGGCTTCGAAGTCGTGGCCCTCAATGTGACGAAGCTGCGCTCGGACAACTACGATCCACGCGAATATCTGGCACGCGTGGACACGTGGCGGCAGCGTGTCGAGAAAGCCGGCGGACGGTGGCGAATGATCAACGACCTGGAGCGCCTCGACGGCCTGCTGTGACGTTCGGCCGCTGAACCGACCCGATGCTCAGATCGTTGTTCTACGACGCCCGCGCCTGGATCATCCTGCGCCGGCGCAGATGGACCCTGTATTGGCTGCTTCGCGAGCAGGGAGACCTCGCCTTCTTCGCGATCCTCAGCGTGCCGTTTCTGGTGGTCGGCCTGATCGTTTACTTCGCGTATAGCGCACGATCGACCATCGACGGCTCACGCGTCGACGCCGCCAAGGAACGGGCCCGGGAGATTCATTGTCTCGCCGAGAACATTTATTTCGAGGCGCGCGGTGAAACGCTGCAAGGGCAGTACGCGGTCGCGGAAGTGACCATGAACCGACTCGCGTCGCCGTACTTCCCCGATACGATCTGCGAGGTGGTGCACGACACGCGCTGGGATCCGTTACGACAGCGGCTCGTCGCCCACTTCTCGTGGACGGCGTTCAAACTGCGGCTGGAGTCAGGGAGCCCGGCCTGGAAGCAGGCGATGGACGTCGCGACGACGGTGTATCACGGCTACTACGAGCCGGTGGTACCGGACGCGCTGTTCTACCACGCGACGAGCGTGCAGCCGTACTGGGCAAGCTCGAAGAAAATGGTTGCCAGGATTGGCAACCATATCTTCTATCGATGAGGGCGACTCAAGGGACTGAGCAACCGTCCCTCGTCTTCTCCCCCGAAGGGAGAGAAAACATTCAGCTCATGGCGCCGAGCACGGGCAGTAGTAGTACACATTCTGCGGATCATTGAACCGCGCCAGGCGCGCCAGCTCCGCTTCCAGCGGCGCCAGAACCCGGCGCGCGTTGGCGAACAAATCATGTTCCGGCACGAGCGCCCTGGTGATGCGCGCCGCCAGTGCTTGCGAACGCATCGCCAGCGCCTGACGCCAGCCCATCGGCGGCTCGATGTAATGAACCTTGTAGTCCTTGCCCAGGCCCGCCTTCTCCGCGGCGGAATCCAGCGCGTCCTTGTACGAGCCGAGCTTATCGACGAGGCCGTGTTGAGCCGCGTCCACGCCAGCCCACACCCGGCCCTGCGCGACCTCATCGATGTCCTCGAAAGACTTCTCACGAGCCGTCGCCACGTTGTTCACGAACACGCTGTAGGCATGATCGATGGAGTTCTGCAGGATCTCTTTGGCGCCATCGTTCAACGTGCGATCGAGGCGCAACGAGCCGGCGTACGGCGTCGTGCCGACGCCATCGATGGTCACGCCGAATTTTTCGAGCGTACGCTCGATGGTTGGAAACACCGCGAACACGCCGATCGAGCCCGTGAGCGTCGCGGGGCTGGCCCAGATCTCATCTGCATCCATGGCGATGTAATAACCGCCCGACGCCGCTGTGCTGCTCATCGACGCGATCACCGGCTTGCCGGCCTGGCGCAAGGCATCGACCTCGCGACGAATGACTTCCGACGCGAGCATGCTGCCGCCGGGGCTGTCGATTCGCAGCACCACCGCCTTGACCTTGTCGTCATACAGCGCATCACGCAACAGCCGTGACGTCGAATCCGAACCGATCGTGCCCGGCGGCTGCGCGCCGTCGAGGATCTCGCCCGAGGCCACCACGACGCCGATGTGATCGCCTTCGATGAGCGACTCGCTGGAGCGGGCCGCAGTCAGATAATCCCAGTTCATCACGCCGTTGAACGAATGATCGTCCTTGTCCTCGCCGACCAGCGCCTTGATCTGATCCTCGAACTCCCGGCGCGACTTCAGCTCGGTCACCAGATTCTTTTCGAGCGCCGCCGTGGCCAGGTCGCCGCGATGGGCCTTGGCGATCTCGGCGTACTCATTCGCATAAGCGGCGATCGCGCCCGCATCCAGGCCGCGCGCCTTGGTGACACCCTCCTGATACTGAGCCCACAGCGCGTTCAACCACGCCATGCTCTCCTGCTCTTCCTGCTCCGACATGTCGGCGCGGCTGAATTGATCCGTGTATGACTTGAACTTGCCGGCCTTGAAGATGTTCACGTCCACCGCCAGCTTGTCGACCACGCCTTTCAGGAACGTCCGGTAATAACCAAAGCCCTCGATCAGCACCAGGCCATGCGGATCGAGATAGATCTCATCGGCCTGCGCGGCCAGGTAGTACTGCGCCTGATCGTAACTTTCGCCGTACGCGTACACCTTCTTGCCCGCCGCCCGGAAACGCTGAATCGACGTGGCCAGTTCCTGCATCTTCGCGATGCCGCCGCCGCTCATGCCGCTCAGGTCGAGCACCATCAACTCGATGCGCTTGTCCTTGGTGGCCGTATCGATGACATCGACCAGATCGCGCAGCAATGTTTCAGGACGGCCCTGCCCGTAAGCCTCCGCGACCGCGCGTTCGAACGGATCGCCGGCCAGCTGTTCGACCAGCGCGCCCTGCGGCGCGATCACCAGCGCCGCCTTGTGAGGAATGATGGGAATGCTCGGCGACAGCGCCGCCCCGATCGTCAGAAACAACACCAGCAACACGATGAGGTGCAGCACCTTGCGCACGCCATCGAGGCCGCGCCAGATGTAACCTAAAATGGAAGCGATCGCTTTCATGGAGCAGCCGTTAAGTCGCGGAGTAAGTCAGTCGGTAGATGGCGCCGGCGCTGTCGTCGGAGATCAGCATCGAGCCGTCCTCGAGCACCAGCAAGTCGACGGGGCGGCCGAACACGGTGTCGCCCTGATTGAATCCGGTCGCGAACGGCTCGTAGCTGATCGCCCTGTCGCCGTCGAGGCGCACCAGGGTGAGACGATAACCGCTCTTCTTGCTGCGGTTCCAGGAGCCGTGTTCGGCGATGAAAACCTGATTGCGATATTTCTCGGGAAACGCGCTGCCGGTGTAGAACTTCACGCCCAGCGGCGCGACGTGCGCGCCCAATGTCTGTACCGGCGGCGTCATGTGCGCGCAGTCGCCGAGCTTGCCGAACTCGGGATCCTTGGTGTCCTTGCCATGACAATAAGGAAAGCCGAAATCCAGGCCGGCGCGCGGCGCGACGTTCAACTCGCACGGCGGTGAATCGTCACCCAGATAATCGCGGCCGTTGTCGGTGAACCAGAGCTCCTTGCTGACCGGATGCCAGGTGAAACCGACGCTGTTACGAATGCCGCGGGCAAACACTTCGTGACCCGAGCCGTCGGCGTTCATGCGAGTGATGACGGCGTACTTCGGCTCGTTACAAACATTGCAGGGCGCGCCGATGGGCACGTACAGCTTGCCGTCGGGTCCGAACGCGATGTACTTCCAGCCGTGATGACGATCTTTCGGCAGATCGTCGCGCACCACTTTGGGCGCGGGCACGCTGGTCAGCGACGACTCGATGCCGTCGTAGCGCAGGATGCGATTGACCTCGGCGACGTACAGCGAACCATCACGGAAGGCCACGCCATTCGGCATGTTCAGCTTGTCCGCGAGCACGCGAACGGTGGGTTTGAGACCCGTCCCAGGCGAGCCGCTGATGGAATAGACCGTCGTGCCACGGGTGCCGACGAACAGGGTGCCCTGCGCGCCCAGCGCCATGGAGCGCGCGGCCGGCACGTTGTCGGCGTAGACCTCGAGCTGAAAGCCGCCGGGCAGACGAACGTTCTGCAGGACCTTGTCGGTCGCGGGACTGGCGACCGCAGCTGTCGCGCAACAGGTCGCGAGCAAGCTGAACAGCAGGCGGGGCAGAGAGGTGGACATCGTGTCTCCTGCAGGGGAGACACAGTTTAACCAGCCGGGAGACCGAGCAGTTAGCCGCGCGTGAGGCGCGCGGCCAACTTGGATGGGAGCGAACGGCTGGCGTGTAGTTTTGCACCCACGCCAGCGCTGCAATCCAGGCCGGTCAGACCTTCTCTTCGATGCGCGCGGCCTTGCCGGTCAGATCGCGCAGGTAGTACAGCTTGGCGCGACGCACGTTACCGCGACGCTTCACGGTGATGGCGCCGATGGACGGGCTGTAGGTCTGGAACACGCGCTCCACGCCTTCGCCGTGCGAAATCTTGCGCACGGTGAAAGACGAGTTGAAGCCGCGGTTGCGACGGGCGATCACGACGCCTTCATAGGCCTGCACGCGCTCGCGGTCGCCTTCCTTCACCTTCACTTCCACGACGACGGTGTCGCCGGGCGAGAAGTCCGGAATTTCTTTGCCGCTGGCTTCGCTCTCGAGCTTTTCGATGATGTTCATGGTCGTACCCATCCAAAAATCAAACCGGCGGCGGAGACCCCGTCTGCGACGTTGGGCGTTCCGCCAAAAATTCTTTCAATAAGCGCTGCTGTTCGGCCGTCAGCGCCAGTTTCTCGATCAAGTCCGGCCGCCGCAGCCAGGTGCGCCCGAGCGCCTGCATCTCGCGCCAGCGGCGGATCGCGGCATGATTGCCACCGACCAGCACCGCGGGCACTGCCTGCCCTTCGAACACTTCCGGCCGCGTGTAGTGCGGCCAGTCGAGCAGCCCGGCGACGAACGAATCCTCGAGCGCCGAGGCCTCATCGCCCAGCACGCCCGGCAGCAACCTGACCACCGCGTCGATCAGCACCAGCGCCGGCAGCTCACCACCCGACAACACGTAGTCGCCGATGGACACGCACTCGTCGATCTCCGACTGAATCAGTCGCTCATCGACGCCTTCGTAGCGCCCCGCCAGCAGCATCAGGCCCGGCAGCTTCGCCAGCTCCTGCGCCTTCGCATGCGTCAACGGCGCTCCATCGGCGGCCAGATAGACACTGCGACTGCCTTCGGGCAAGCGCGCCTTCGCGGCTCGTATCGAGGTCCGCGCCGGCTCGATCGTCATCACCATCCCCGGCCCGCCCCCGTAAGGACGGTCGTCGACGGACTTGTGCGCGTCGGTCGCGAATTCGCGCGGGGTGGTGGCGTTCACCGCCACGGTGCCGCGCTCGATGGCGCGACCCAGTACACCCACTCGAACTGCTTCGGCCACGAACTCCGGAAACAGCGTCACCACTTCGATGCGCATCGTCCCGAACTCAATCGTCCAGCCAGTCCACGCCCCAGTCGAACACGATGCGCCCGGCATCCAGGTCGACCTTGACGATCCGGTCCTTCACGAACGGAATCCAGTGCTCCTTGACACCCTTCACCACCGCGATATCGCCACCCGGCGTATTGCGGAAGTGGTCCACGCGACCGAGCAGTTCACCGCTCGGGGTCAGCGCTTCCAGTCCTTCCAGATCGCTCCAGTAAAACTCTCCGGGCGCCGTCGGCGGCAGCTCGCTGCGCAGGACCGCAATCTCGATGCCGGTCTGCAAGCGGGCCTCTTCCGGAGAATCGATGCCGGCCAGCTTGGCCTGCACACCTTTGGCGGTCATCCGCCCGTCTTCGACTTCGACCACTTCCCACTGCCCGGCCCGGCGCAGGTGCCAGTGGTCGTATTCCAGAATGTTGTCGGGCGGGTCGGTGTACGAAGTAATCCGGACCCAGCCCTGCACGCCGAATGCGCCGCCGATCTTGCCCAGCACGACCCAGCGGTCTTCAGTCTTCGCGTCGCCCATAGTCGCAACCCGGGGCGGCGCCCGCAGCGGTCAGATCAGGCCGCGACGGCCTGCTTGCGATGCGTCTTGACCAGCTCGGCGACCCGCTCGGACGGCTTGGCGCCCTTGCCGACCCAATAGTCGACGCGGTCCAGCTTCAGCTCCAGGCGGCGCTGCTTGCCGGTCGGAATCGGGTTGAAAAAGCCGACCTGTTCCAGGGTCGTGCCGCCCTGACGCATGCGGCTGTCGGTGACGACGATGTGATAGAAGGGCGTCTTCTTCGCCCCACGACGGGTGAGCCGGATCGTGACCATGTGCTAAAGCCTCGAAATCAATACGTAAAGCCGGGCGTCCGGGCACGGGGCTCCCGGAAAAGGGCGCGAACTATACTGAAAACAGGTCCTTGTTGGAAGGGTCCCAGCTCTGGCGCCGGCCTGGCAGACCTCGATGACTGGCGCCGTCCGAGGTGACCTACCAATAGGCGCCTCGGCTGGGCTCGTCATTTCCTGGCCAGTGCTCGCCGCGGGCGAGCACTGGCCCGGCTAGTGAGGCCTCGGGAATCCGCCCCCGCCGAACGCGCTCATCAGCCGGCGCAACCCGCCGCCCTTCGAGAAGGTTTTCATCATCTTCTGCATTTGCATGTGATTTTTCAGGAGCTTATTGATCTCCGACACATGCACGCCCGAGCCGGCCGCGATGCGGCGTTTGCGGGAGGCATCGATGGTTTTGGGGTAGCGCCGCTCGCCCCGGGTCATGGAGCGGATCATGGCCAGCTGGCGCTTGATCTCCTTCTCATTGCCCTGGGGCATCTGCGCGGCCTTGCCGGCCAGCTGCGCCGGCAGCTTGTCCATGAGCGCGCTCAAACCGCCCATTTTTTCGACCTGCTGCAGCTGATCGTGCAGGTCCTCCAGGTCGAAATCCTTGCCCTTCTTCAGCTTGCGGGCCAGCTTTTCGGCCTGCTCGCGGTCGACGTTCTGGGTGACCTTTTCGACCAGCGACAGCACGTCGCCCATGCCGAGGATGCGCGAAGCCACGCGCTCGGCGTGGAACGGCTCCAGGGCGTCGGTCTTTTCACCGGTACCCATGAAAAGAATCGGCGCACCGGTGATCTGCCGGACCGACAAGGCCGCGCCACCGCGCGCGTCGCCGTCGGTTTTCGTGAGCACGACACCGGTCAGCGTCAGCGCCGCGCCGAAGGCCTTGGCCGCGTTCACCGCGTCCTGGCCCGCCATGCTGTCGACCACGAACAGGGTTTCCGTGGGGGAAACCGCGCCGGCGATCTCCTTGATCTCGACCATCATCTCGTCATCGACGTGCAGGCGACCGGCGGTGTCGACGATCAGCACGTCGTACAGCGACTGCTTCGCCTCGGCCACCGCTTCTTTCGCCAGCGTCACGGCGGGCTTCTTGGGATCGGACGGGAAGAACGCGACGTCCAACTGCGCCGCCAGCCGTTCCAGCTGCAGGATGGCCGCGGGACGGTAAACGTCAGTACTGGCGAGCAGCACCTTCTTGCGCTCGTTCTCCTTCAGCCACTTGGCGAGCTTGCCGGCTGACGTGGTTTTACCCGCGCCCTGCAGGCCCGCGAGCAGGATGACCACGGGCGGCTGCGCGCGCAGGTTCAGTGGCCGGACGCCCGCGCCCATCAGCGCGATCAGCTCATCATGGATGAGCTTCACCAGCATCTGGCCCGGCGTCAGGCTCTTGTCGAACTCCTGCCCGACCACCTTGGCGCGGATGGTGTCGACGAAGCCCTTCACCACCGGCAGGGCGACGTCCGCCTCCAGCAACGCCATGCGCACCTGGCGCAGCGTGTCGGCAATGTTCTCCTCGGTGAGGCGCCCGCGACCGCGCAGGCTCTCCATGACGCCTTGCAGGCGTTCAGTCAGTTTGTCGAACATGAAATTGGCAGGCTGAAGTTGGGGATTGGGCGTTAGTGTAAGACCAAGAGGCGTCCGAGGGGCAGCCGACTGCCCCACCCGGCCAACTGCGATCCGCTATCATCTAGCCGTCATCCCTTCTGAGTCCCCGACCTCAGTGCTGTCCATCGTCGTCCTCGCTTGCTATCTGGCTTGCGCCGCATGGCTCGCTTCGAGCGTTTACCGCGCCGACGAGAACGCCGCGCGTGGCCGTCGGATCGCGGGCCTGGGACTGGGGGCCATCGCCGTCACGCTCCACGCATCCTTGCTCTGGCAGAGCGTGTTCGCCAAACCCGAGCTGGCCTTCACCGTCGCCGAGACAGCCTCGCTCATCGGCTGGCCCACGGGCCTCATCGCGCTGATCCTCACGTGGTCGCGGCCGCGCTTCGCCGGCATCAGCTCCATTCTCATGGCCATCGCGGGTGTGGTCGCGGCGACCACCGTGGAAGGCAACGCCGGCTACGCGCTCGAACAGCAGAGCTGGGAAATCGCCGTGCACATCGTGCTCTCGACGTTGGCTTATGCGCTTCTGACCATCGCCGTGGCACTCGCCATCGCGCTGGCGCTGCTCGACCGGCGACTGCGCAGGCGTCAACCGCTCGGCATGCTCACGATCCTGCCCTCGATGGAAGCGCTCGAATCGGCGACCTTCCAGGCGCTCGGGGCTGGCTTCGCGGTGCTGACGCTCGCGCTGTTCAGTGGCTTCATCTTCGTGCGTGACCTGTTCGCGCAGCACCTCATTCACAAGACAGTGCTGTCCTGTCTCGCGTGGATCGTTTTCGCTGTGTTGCTGTTCGGTCGCTGGCGCTTCGGCTGGCGCGGACGGGTCGCGCGGAACTGGACGTTGAGCGGCTTCGCCCTGCTCGGGCTGGCCTACTTCGGTTCCAAAATCGTGCTGGAAACCATTCTGGGCCGGCACTGGGGTTGAGGAACGGATTTGAGTCTGCATGCGATCGGTTGGGTGAGCACGTTGGTCCTCGCGGTCCTCGCGGCCGCGGCCATCGGGTTCTTCGTGGGCCGCACTTTCATGCGCGCTCCCGCCAAGCCTCGTCGCAAGCAGCAGATGCCGTGGCCGCCAGACAATCCCCGCCGCCGCCTCACCGATAAATTGCTCGACCTCGACTCCATGAAGGTCGACGACATCATGATCCCGCGCAGCGAGATCGCGTACATCGATATCGCCGATGACTGGGACACCATCATCGACACGCTGCGCTCCACTCCTCATACCCGCCTGCCGGTGTGCGAGAACAATCTCGACAACATCATCGGCATCATGCACATGAAAAAGGTCGCGCATGCCCTGGCGCACAGCGAGCTGACGCGCGAGCGGTTGTTACAACTGGCCCGCGAGCGCGAGGGTTACTTCGTGCCCGAGGGCACGACGCTCAGCGTGCAGCTGTTGAACTTCCAGCGCGATCGCCGGCGCATCGCCCTGGTCGTCGATGAGTACGGCGACATCCGCGGCCTGGTGACACTCGAGGACATTCTCGAGGAAGTCGTCGGGGACTTCACGAGCGCACCGGGTGCGTTACATCAGGACATCCATCGCGACGCCGACGGCAGCTTCGTGATCAATGGCGCCATCAGCATCCGTGTGCTGAATCGCACGCTCGGCTGGGACTTGCCCACCGATGGCCCGCGCACCTTGAACGGCCTGATCCTGGAATATCTGGAAACGATTCCGCAGCCGGGCACCGGGCTGAAGCTCGGCAATCTGTCCGTGGAGATTCTCCAGACGGCGGAGAACAGCGTGAAGACCGCGCGCATCCGCACGATCGGCGCGCCGCTCGAACAATCAAAAGGCGCTGCGTAACGCCTGATCGAGGCGTTCGACGCCGATGACTTCCAGGCCCTCGATCTCACGGCGCGGCTTGTTCGCTTCCGGCACGATGGCGCGCTCGAAGCCATGTTTCGCGGCCTCGCGCAGACGCTCTTCGCCGTAAGGCACCGGCCTCACCTCACCTGCCAGGCCCAGCTCGCCGAAGCACACCAGTCGCGGCGCGAGCGGCTTGTCGCGCACGCTCGACACAGAGGCCAACACCGCCGGCAGATCCGCGGCGGTCTCTGAAATGCGCACGCCGCCGACGACGTTTAGAAACACGTCGCGGCCCGCCGTCGAGACGCCGCCGTGTCGATGCAAGACCGCGAGCAGCAGCGCGAGTCGGTTCGCCTCCAGCCCCACGGCGACCCGACGCGGATTCATGCCCTGCGCTTCATCGGTCAGCGACTGCACTTCGATCAACATCGGCCGGCTGCCTTCACGCGCCACCATCACCGCGCTGCCCGCCACGGGCTGCGGATGCTGTGACAAGAAGATCGCCGACGGATTCTTCACCTCACGCAACCCTTGCTCGGTCATCGCGAATACGCCGACCTCATTCGCGGCGCCAAAGCGGTTCTTCACCGCGCGCACCAGACGGAAGCGGCTGCCGGCATCGCTCTCGAAATAAAGCACGGTATCGACCATGTGCTCGAGGATGCGCGGGCCGGCGATCACGCCTTCCTTGGTGACGTGGCCGATGATCATCACCGACACGCCAGATGACTTTGCAAAGCGCACCAGCGCCGCGGCCGACTCGCGTACCTGCGTCGCCGAGCCCGGCGAGGAATCCACATCGTTGACGAACATGGTTTGAATCGAGTCGATGACCAGCACGCGCGCACCGGACTGCTGGGCATGCTGAAGGATGGTCTCGACGTTTGTTTCTGCAAGCAATTGCAAGGTATCGCTGACGACTTCGAGCCGGCGCGCGCGCAGGCTCACCTGCTGCAACGACTCTTCGCCTGTGACATAGAGCGTCGATGTCGCGCGGCTGAGTGCATCGCCCGCTTGTAGCAACACAGTTGACTTGCCTATGCCCGGGTCGCCGCCGAGCAGGGTCACGGAACCCAACACTAGGCCGCCGCCGAGGACGCGATCCAGTTCCTGCAATCCCGTGGCGATCCGCGGCTCGCTCGCCTCGGACACCTCGACCAGTCGCCGCGGCCGCTCGCTACCCAGCGCCAACGGCCGCCGCTCAGCGCCGGTGCGCGGGCTACGGCTAATACTCATGCGCTTGAGCGTGTCGGCGGCACCGCAGGACGGGCACAGCCCCTGCCACTGCAGGCTCTCGTTACCACACTGCTCGCAGACAAAGATTTCCTTCGTTTTGGCCATGATTTCCGATGGGCGGATGTGAACTGATCGGCAGCACCGCGCTCCAGAGTTTGCCTCAGGCCGTTTGCGGGGCTACGGGGGCATCGCGGGTGTGACGCCACCGTCAATTTAACCTATCGTCCTTCGCTATACTCGCGCCGCAATTTAGGGCCCGTACCAACCAAGTCACTGACAATCTTGGCCAACAATCCTCGATCGACATGGTCTTGCGACCATCAGGCTCGTTTCGGCCAGGGTAGTCGACCGGTTCGGTTTCGGTTTTGAAGTCTTAGGTATTCATTCGTGGCGGCAAAACTGGCGCGATTCTCCTGGCTTCCCGGTGGGCTGGCGGCAGCCCTGGTGGTTGCCGTGGGCAATTGGGTTTACTCCCCCGCCGAGCAGCCGCTGGAAACGGCTGTCTACGACCGCATGATGACGTCGGTCGAGGTGACGCCGTCGCGCGAGGTCGCCATCGTCGCCATCGACGATGCAAGCCTGGCTCAGCTCGGCGAGTGGCCCTGGCCGCGCGATGTGCATGCCAGCTTGATCGACAAGCTGAAAGCGCAAGGCGCGCGTGTCGTCGCATTCACGGTGCCGTTCGACACTGCCCGTCGCACCAGCGAGCGTGAAAAAGTGCGTGCTGCGCTCGCGCTGCTCGAGTCCAGCAACCTGGGCAATTCCGAACAGGCCCGACAGCTGCGCAAGCTGCTGGGCGAATCGGCCGCCGGCCGCGATCCCGATGCGCATCTCGCCCGCGCCATGGCCGCTCACGGCAACGTCATTCTGCCGGTGCATGTCCGTCTCAACGACAGCGCCACTGACGGCGACCAGATTCCCGCGCGCTTCTCGCCTGCCATCGATGCATCGGTGTTACAACGCACCGCCGGCGCCGAGATCACGATGTTGCCGGCGCCGGTATTTCTCGCCGAAGCCAGTGCCATCGGTCACACATATATACAGCCGGACTCGGATAGCGTCGTGCGCACCGACGCCGCCGCGGTTCATCTCGGCGCCGGACTGGTACCGTCGCTGTCCGCCGTCATTGCCGGTCGTGCCCTGGACATTTCACCCAATGAAATGATCTTCCATTCCAGCAATGTGCTGACCCTGGGAACTCGCCAGATCGCGCTGGATTCCACTTTGCACAGTCGGCCACGTTACTTCCCACCGAGCGGTGTGCACGCATTTCAGCAATATCCCTACTGGCAAGTGTTGTCGGGCGGCGTACCGAAGGACGAGTTGCGCGACAAGGTCGTGCTCATCGGACTGATGAACAGCGATAGCGTGGACGACACGGTCACGACGCCCGTGAGCAAAGCCACGCCGCCCGTGGTTGCCATCGCCAGTGCGGTATCGAGCGCGCTGACCGCGAACATGTATTCACGACCCGCCTACGCACCTGTGATCGAATGGAGCGTGGTCGCACTGGTGTTGCTGTACTCGGCCTTCATGCTGCCCGCCGCCGGCGTCGCGATTGGCGGCATGACCACGCTGCTGTTCATGGTGCTGCTCACCGGCACCGAGATCATGCTGTTGCGGTCGTCGCAGGTCTGGCTGCACTTCATACTTCCTTGCGTGGCACTGGCCGCGAGTTATGGTTTGTATCTGGTGGGCGAGCTGATCCGTCGCGCCAACATCAGGGCGGGCGATGGCGCGCGCGATCCCGGCGCGAACCTGCGCTCGCTCGGACAGACGTTCCACAAGCAGGGCCAGCTCGATCTCGCGTTCGAGACATATCAACGCTGCGCGCTGGATGCACCGACCATGGAGCTGCTCTACAACCTGGGCATGGACTTCGAGCGGCGCGCACAACTGTCCAAGGCGTCGGCGGTATACAGCTACATCGCCACGCGTGATCCCAACTACCGAGAGCTCAAAGCGCGCCGCGCGCGCGTGCGTGAAGAGCCGTTGAATCGCGACCCGATAACGCGCCGGCCGTCGATGCACGAGTCCCGCGAATCGATGACGCATGACACGGCCACGCCCGTGCAGCCCATCAAACGCGAACCGCCGCGCCCCATCCGGCCGCGACAGCCCGCCATCGATCTGAAAGACCACGAAGCAACCGTGCCCGATCTGCTCGACTCGCCCTCCGGGCGGTCCTCGAAGCGCACCCTCGGCCGTTATGAAATCGAGCGCGAGCTCGGCAAGGGCGCCATGGGCATCGTGTACCTGGGCCGCGATCCGAAGATCAATCGCGTGGTCGCGATCAAGGCGATTCCGCTGGCCGAGGAGTTCGAGGAAGACGATCTGGCCGAGGCACGCGCGCGCTTCTTCCGCGAGGCGGAGATGGCGGGCCGGTTGAACCACCCGGCCATCGTCACGGTCTACGATGCGGGCGAGGACAATGGCCTCGCGTACATCGCGATGGAGTACCTGCGCGGCCATCATCTCAGCACCCACACCGACGTGAAGCAGCTGTTGCCGCCGAAAACCGTGATGCTGCTCGTCGCCCGCGTGGCCGAGGCTCTGCACTATGCCCACCGGCAGAACGTCGTTCATCGCGACATCAAACCAGCTAATATAATGTTCAATCCCGAAACGGATGAGCTGAAGATCACCGACTTCGGTATTGCACGCCTGACCGATACAAGCCGAACCAAAACCGGAATCGTCCTGGGCACACCTTCATTCATGTCACCGGAACAACTGGAAGGGCGCACGCTCGACGGTCGCTCCGATCAATTCGCTCTGGGCGTGAGCCTGTATCAGTTGCTATGCGGTCAACTGCCGTTCCGTGCCGACTCGATGCCACGCCTGATGCAGAAGATCGCCACCGAGCCGCACAATCCCATCCGCATGATCCGTCCCGATCTGCCGCCGGAGCTCGAAGCCATCATCGACCGTTCGCTGTCCAAGTCGGCCGACGATCGCTATGTGACCTGCGCGGAAATGGCCATGGCGCTGCGCGCCGTCGCCGGTCCGCCGGAGAAGAGCGCCGCACAGGCCGAACACGAGTGGTTGCTGCCGTGACCCGAAGGCTGTGTGACCCAAGGAACACGGCCGGGGAAATCCCCCGGGAGACCGGAAGCACGCTGCCGACAGGGAGGGTCTACTAGGTGCGAGGCAAGATCCGCTCCGTAGGATTGAGCGACGTCGGTCGCGTCCGTGAGCACAACGAAGACACCATCGGCGTCGACGCCGATATCGGTCTGTTCGTGCTCGCCGACGGCATGGGCGGTTACAACGCCGGCGAAGTCGCCAGCGGCATCGCCGTGAAGACGGTGATGAGCCTGGTGAAGGAAGCGGTCGAACACCAGGACATGTCGTCGAGCGATCCCGAGACCGGCATGGCCCGGCCGAGCATCGTGTTGCGTGATGCGATCGCCCGCGCCAACAAGATCATCTACCAGACCGCCAAGACCCAGCCCCAGTGCGAAGGCATGGGCACCACCATCGTGGCCTGCCTGTTCTTCGACAACCGCGTGGCCATCGCCCATGTCGGCGACTCGCGCCTGTACCGGCTGCGGGCGAACCGGCTCGAGCAGATGACCATGGACCACTCGCTGCTGCAGGAGCTGGTCGACCGCGGTTTCTATTCCCAAGCCGAGGCTCAGCGGGCCACCAACAAGAACTATGTGACCCGGGCGCTCGGCGTGGAGCCGACGGTCGATGTCGAGGTCCATGAACAACCTGTGGATAAGGGCGACTTCTTCTGTCTGTGCTCGGACGGCCTGTCCGACATGGTCGAAGACGACGACATTCACTTAACTATGAGCACCTTTAGTGCTAGCCTTGAAACGGTAGCTAAGCAATTGATTCAATTGTCGAACGACAATGGCGGTCGGGACAATGTGTCAATCATCCTTGCGCAAGTTGTGGACTCGTTCGCAGCGCGAACAGGGGTAGTTGACAGAATCTTGCGCTGGTTCGGCTAGTCACACTGGTCGCTGACTGGCACCACCCCGGGGACGAGCAAATGGCACGGTTGATCCTTAGCCTGGACGGTCAGGTGATGGCCGAGTACAACATGAACAAGGAGCGGTATACCGTTGGCCGCCTCCCCGATAACGACATTCGTATCGACAACCCGGCGGTGAGCGGTCATCACTCGCTGGTGATCAATATCCTCAACGACTCGTTCCTGGAAGATCTGAACAGCACCAATGGCACCTACGTCAATGGCAAGCTGATCAAGAAACATGCGCTTCAGCACGGCGATGTCGTGACCGTCGGTCATCATCAGCTGCGCTTCGTCGACACCCAGAGCTCGGACAGCGAGCCCGATGAATTCGAAAAGACGATGGTGATCACGCCGGGCTCGGCCGTGGCCGCCATCGCCGCAAAGAAGGCGGCTGCCTCGTCTCCGCCTCCTCCGCCGGCACCTGCTCCAAAAGCGACGCCGACACCCGTTTCCACTTCAGCCCCCGCCGTCACGCGCCCCATGCCGCCCGCTGGCAGCACCGCCGCCACCGGCGAGCACGCCGGCATCGCCCTGCCGAAAGCCAAGCTGCAGGTATTGAGCGGCGCGTTCGCGGGTCGCGAGCTCGAGTTGAACAAGGCTTTGACGACACTGGGCCGCCCTGGCGTGCAGGTCGCCGCGATCACTCGCCGCGCCGACGGTTACTTCATCGTGCACGTCGACAGCGGCAAACCTGGCGACTATCCCTCGGTGAACGGCTCAGCGATCGGCGAGCAGGCTCGCAAGCTGGCGGACAACGATGTGATTCTGCTGGCGGGTGTGAAGATGGGGTTCTTCGAGGGCTGAGATCTAACGGATAACCGCGCCGGGTTATAACCTCGCGCGGTTCATCGAAGCCTCGGATGTCGCTGCCCTCTCCTTCGGAGAGGACGCGAAGAGATGCTGAGTCATCTTCTCTTCCGGGGAAAAAAACTATTTTTTTTCTTTTGATTTTTTTCTGGGGCGGACCCTTTCCGAAGGAAAGGCTCAAGCCCCTTTCCAAAGCAGCGGCACGCGCGAAGTCACGCGACACACCAACTCATAACAAGTCGTGTCCGCATACGGCGCAAGTTTCTCCGCAGGCAATCCTTCGCCCCACACGACAACCTCGTCGCCCGTCTTTGCGTGCGGCAGGTCCGTGATATCGATCGAAATCATATCCATCGACACGCGCCCGGCGATGGGCGCTTCCTTGCCAGCGACGAGCACAGGCGCGCCGTTGCGAGTGGCGCGAGGGAAGCCGTCGCCGTAACCAATAGCGGCGATGCCGATGCGAGACGGGCGCTGGGCGCGCCAGATGCCGTTGTAGCCCACCGGCTCGCCGACGCCGATGTTTTGAATGGCAATCAGTTGAGTCGACAGCGTCATCGCGGGACGCAAGCCAAATTCAGACGCGGTCTGGTTCGGCATGGGAGACATGCCATACAGCATCAACCCGGGCCGCACCCAATCCTGATGTGCCTCGGGCCAGCCAATGACCGCCGCGGAATTCGCAACGCTACGCTCGTGACCGAGCGGTGAAACGAGATCGTCGAAGATCTTCAGTTGAGTCGCGGTGACATGACCGCGTTCTTCCGAAGCGGACAGATGCGTCATCACCCGGATCTGACTGACGGCGGAGCAGCGCTGCAATCGGGCATGAGCGGCGCTGAAATCCTCGACGCGGAAGCCCAGCCGGTTCATGCCGCTGTTGAGTTTCAACCACACCGTGAAGCGATGCGAGCCGGCGAACTGGTCCAGCGCATCGATCTGCTCGAACGAGTGAACGGCGATCTCACAATGCTCTTTGCCGGCGAGCGCGAACTGCTCGACGCCGAACACGCCTTCGAGGAGCAGGATACGTTGAGCGACGCCAGCTTCACGAAGAACTACGGCGTCAGAGAGACGGGCCACACCCAAACCATCGGCATCCGCGAGCGCACGAGCGACGCGGATCATTCCATGGCCATAACCATTCGCTTTGACGACAGCGATGATCCGGGAGCGCGGCGCCATCCGCCGCACCACTGCCAGATTACTGCGCAGCGCCGCGGCATCGATTGTGGCGACAGGGAAGCTCACGATCACCGCACCGTCAGGAGGCCCGGTTCCGAGTTCATATCAGAAAGGTCCGTCCCCGAAGGCCGCCTCGGGCGCGTAGTTCTCGAACTTGGTGAACTTGCCGAGGAAGGTCAGCTCGATGTCACCCGTCGGACCGTTACGCTGCTTGGTGATGATGATGTCGGCGATGCCCTTGCGCGGCGTCTCGGGGTTATAAACTTCTTCGCGGTAGATCATCATGATGATGTCCGCGTCCTGTTCGATAGCGCCCGATTCACGCAAGTCCGAGCTCACCGGTCGTTTGTCCGTGCGCTGTTCCACCGCGCGATTCAGCTGCGACAGTGCGATCACCGGCACCGACAGTTCCTTCGCCAGCGCCTTCAGCGAGCGCGAGATCTCGGAAATCTCGGCGGTGCGGTTTTCCTTGTTGCCCGGCACCTGCATCAGCTGCAGATAGTCGACCACGATCAGATCGAGACCGTGCTCGCGCTTCAAGCGGCGCGCGCGGGCGCGCACTTCGGTAGGAGACAGCGCCGGCGTATCGTCGATGAAGATGTGCGATGACTTCATCATCGAGATGGCCATCTGCACGCGCGACCAGTCGTCGTCGTCGAGCTGACCGGTACGCAGCTTGGTTTGATCGACGCGGCCCAGCGAGGACACCATACGAAACGCCAGCTGCTCGCGACCCATTTCCATACTGAACACGCCCACCCTGGCCTGCTTCGGGCCGAACGCGGCGTTTTCCGCCATGTTGAGGCTGAACGTGGTCTTGCCCATCGAGGGACGCGCGGCGACGATGATGAGGTCGCCCTTCTGCAGGCCGGCGGTCATCTCATCGAGCTTCTTGAACCCTGTCGACAGACCGGTGATCGCACCGGGGTTCTGCGACAGCGTATCGATCATGTCGATGATCTTGCCGACTTCATTTCGCAGCGGCACGAAGCCCGAGCCGGTCTTGTTGCGGCTCTCGGCGATTTCGAACACGCGGCGCTCGGCTTCGTCGAGGATCTCGGCGGACGCGCGGCCTTGCGGATCGTAAGCACCGTTGGCGATTTCGCCGCCAACGGAAATCAGCTGGCGCAGCGTGGAACGTTCGCGAACCGCGTCGGCGTAGGCACGCACATTGGCTGCGCTGGGCGTGTCACGGACCAGTTGCGCGAGATAGGGCAGGCCGCCGACTTCGGACAGCGTGCCTTTGCGTTCCAGCCATTCGGAGAGCGTGACGGCGTCGGAAGGCTCACCGAGCGCGCCGCGCTCGGCGATGGCTTCGAAAATGATCTGATGATCGCGACGATAGAAATCCTCGGCGACGATGCGGTCCGCGATGTTGTCCCAGACGCGGTTGTCCAGCATCAGGCCGCCGAGCACGGCCTGCTCCGCCTCGATGTTGTGAGGCGGAACGCGGATGTCGTCTACCGATGTGTCTCTATCCATATCGCGGGCGCGACGCGAGCCCGCGAACGAAACCTTCTTGTCGGCTTCGGCCATCGGTAACGGCGAAGATTATTCTTCGCCGATGATCACGACCGGCAGATCGACGTTGACGTCGGTGTGCAGGTGGAGCTGCACGACGTGCTCGCCGGCCTGACGGATCGGGCCATTCGGCAGGCGCACTTCGGAACGCTCCAGCGTGTGACCGGCCTTCTTCAGCGCCTCGATGATGTCGCTGTTGCCGACCGAGCCGAACAGCTTGCCTTCGCCGCCGGCCTTGGCCGTGAGCGACAGCTTGAAGCCTTCGAGCTTGGCGGCGCGCGCCTGGGCGCTGGCCAGCTCTTCCTTCGCGACCTTCTCGAACTCGGCGCGACGGGCTTCGAACTTGGCGACGTTTTCCGGCGTGGCCAGCGTGGCCTTGCCCTGCGGCAGCAGGTAGTTGCGGCCGTAGCCGGCCTTGACCTTGACCTTGTCACCGATGTTGCCGAGGTTGGCAACCTTCTGCATCAGAATGATTTCCATCAGCCCGTCCTCAATAAAAGAAGGCTCAATTAAGCACTACGCGTCCGAGGACGCAGCCAATTATCCGCAAAGCCCCAGATCGCGAGCATCAGCACGACGAACGAGGTCACCGGCAGCACGATCAGCAATACATAGATCGCCACCAGCCAGCCGCGATCCAGCCGGCCGACCGCCTTGCTGCGATGGGCGGCCGCGAGCCCCTGAAAGGCCAGTGCGGCGAACGCCACCCAGGCCAACGAAGCCACCAGCGCCGAGTCGGTCAGCAGCGCCACGATGAACAACAGCGTGGTCGCGATTCCCATCGCGCGCCCGAGGCGCAACTGCCGGTACTCGACACCAAACGAACCCGGCGTGTCCAGCAGAGACTGCCACCACCGGCCGAGCAATACCGCACCGAAGACCGTGCCCAGCGACAGTGCCGCCAGCCCGCCCCACATGGTGCGCGCCCAGGCTGCGATGATCACCTCGCGATCGCCTTCGATCCGCAAGCCCGCCTTCGCCATCGAAGTCCAGGCCAGCTCGAGCTGCTCGCGCCAGATGCCGACCGGGTCGGGCAACACCACGAACAACCCTATCAACAGCACCGCCATGCTCAGCAAGGCGACCTGGAAGGCCAGATTCAGCGAGCCGGTCTGCCGCAGCAGCCAGCCCAGCAGCATCGGGCCGAAAAACAATACGCCGACCCCGAACACCAGCCAGCCGCCCGGCCGCGCCAGCGACAGCACCACCCAGCTCGCCGACAGGCCGGCGGTGAACGCCATGCCGACGGCGTAGCGTAGATCGAAACGCAACGCCACCAGCACCGCGATGGCAGCGGCAATCACCAGGAAGGGCAGCGGCAGCTGCGGCGAAAGCGCTCCGCTCATGGCGCTCGCAAAGGCGGCGCGCCAAGGATGCCCTGTCAGCCAGACAGCAATTGCACGGTGCATGTATCTGCCCCGCCCCTTGGTTTCACAGGGCGGAGCACGGGGCGGAAAACTCTTAGTGCTGGTCCGTGTACGGCAGCAGAGCCAGATAACGGGCGCGCTTGACCGCGACCGCCAGCTGACGCTGATAGTGCGACTTGGTGCCAGTGATGCGGCTCGGAACGATCTTGCCGGTCTCGGTGACGTAGGCTTTCAGGATGCCGAGATCCTTGTAATCGATCTGCTCGATGCCTTCGGCGGTGAAGCGGCAAAACTTGCGACGGCGGAAAAAGCGGGACATGGTGAACCTCTAGAGTGATGAGACGGATCAGTCCAGGAATCAAGTCGACGCGGAGGCGCCTTCTTCCTCATCGTCACGCGCGAAGCGCTCATCACGCTCCTCGTCGCCCTTCGCCATCGGCGAGGGTTCGGTGACGGCCTTGTCCATCTTGATGACCAGGTGGCGCAGCACCGCGTCGCTGAAGCGGAAACCACCGGTGAGCTCGGCCAGCGTCTTGCCGTCGACCTCGATGTTCATCAGCACGTAGTGGGCTTTGTGAACCTTGGCGATCGGGAACGTGAGTTGCCGACGGCCCCAGTCCTCCAGGCGATGCACGGTGCCGTTACCGGCCGCGATCATGCCCTTGTAGCGTTCCAGCATGGCCGGAACCTGCTCACTCTGGTCGGGGTGCACCAGAAAAACGATCTCGTAATGTCGCATTGCTGCTCCTTGTGGAGATGCCGCCGAGGTCGAGAATCCAGGTGCGGCAAGGAGTTGAAAGAAACTGTCCACCACGGGAAAAGCCCCGGGGCGCAACAGGGCCGCGGATACTAGCCGAGCGCCCCGCCCGAAGCAAATACAAGCAGCCCGCCCCTGGGGTTTTCCCCGAACCGGACGCCTGTGCGGCACTGATTCGGTGCTGGAGCGCATCAAGACAATTCGGCAGCGGCCGCTACAGCCAACGGCGGAGGCAATCCCGCGCCCGGGCAGGGTTTTACATAGTGAACGGTTCCTACAATCCATGGCTGGTGACGCTATCGTTCGTGGTAGCGGTCTGCGTGTCGTACACCGCGCTGAACCTCGCCTCGCGTGTCGCCACCGCACGGCGCCGGTACGTGCGCATGTGGCTCGCCGGCGGTGCATTCGCCATGGGCGTCGGCATCTGGTCGATGCACTTCATCGGCATGCTCGCGTTCACGCTGCCGATCCCGCTTTCCTATGACATCGGCAAGACGCTGATCTCGCTGATCGTCGCGATGCTGGTCGCCGGCTTCGCCCTCAGCATCGCGAGCCAGAAACAGAGCACCCTGCCTCGCCTGGTGGGCGCGGCGGTCCTCATGGGCCTGGGCATCGCAGCCATGCATTACTCGGGCATGGGCGCGATCCGCATCGTGCCGTTCATCACTTATGAGCCGAAACTGCTGATCCTCTCGATCGTCATCGCGATCGTGGCGTCGTTCGCCGCGCTCTGGCTGTTCTTCCGCCTGCGAGGCGGCGCCTCGTGGCGTATCCTCCTGCAGCGAATGGTCGCATCGCTGGTGATGGGCGCGGCCATCTCGGGCATGCACTACACCGGCATGTTCGCGTCGCAGTTCGCGCCCGGCTCGTATTGCATCGGTGCCACCAGCACCAGCAGCGGTTTCCTGGCCCTGCTCATCGGCGGCTTCGCGCTCGGCGTGCTGCTGATCACGATGATCCTGCTGATGTACGACGCTCATCTGGAATCGCGCTCGCGCCAGCATGCCATTGCGCTGGAAGACGCCAACGCGCGTCTGCGCCACCTGGCCACGCACGATTCGCTGACCGAGCTGCCCAATCGTTTGCTGCTGGATGATCGGCTGTCGCAGGCGATCACGTACGCCGAACGACGCGAAGGCCGCATTGCCGTGCTGGTCCTCGATCTGGATCGTTTCAAGACGATCAACGACTCGCTCGGTCATCACGGCGGCGACGAGCTGTTGAAGGAAGTTGCCAATCGTCTGCGCGACACGCTGCGCAAGAGCGACACGCTGGCGCGCACCGGCGGCGACGAGTTCGTGCTGATCGCCGATGAAATCAACGGCCAGGCGGATGTCGAGATCCTGGCGCAGCGGCTGCTCGCCTGCTTCGTCAAGCCCTTCCACATTCTGTCGGTGGACATTCACACCGCGCCCAGCATCGGCATCAGCATGTATCCGAGCGACGGCGCACGACCCGAGGAGCTGGTGGTTGCCGCCGACGCGGCGATGTATCACTCGAAGAAAGTGGGCGGCAACACCTACTCGTTCTTCACGCCGTCGATGAATGCGTTCGCGCAGCAGCGCCTGGAGCTGGAGAACGGCCTGCGCCGCGCGCTCGGCAACGGCGAGCTCGAGCTGCATTACCAGCCGAAAGTGGATGTCACCACCGGCCGTATCAGCAGCACCGAAGCATTGATCCGCTGGCGCCATCCCGAGCGCGGGCTGGTGGCGCCGGGCGAATTCATTCCGCTGGCTGAAGAGACCGGACTCATATTGCAGATCGGCGAATGGGTATTGCGCGAGGCCTGCCGGCAGGCCCGGCAGTGGCAGGTCAACGGCATGGCACCGGTGCGCGTCGCCATCAACATGTCGGCGCAGCAGTTCCGGCAGAAGAATCTGGTGAGCATCGTGAAGTCGGCGCTGGAAGGCGCCAATCTGGAGCCGACGTATCTGGAAATCGAGCTGACCGAAAGCGCGGTCATGCACAACGCCGGCGAATCGGCGGCCATTCTCGAACAGCTCAGCCGCATCGGCGTGCACATTTCCATCGACGACTTCGGCACCGGCTATTCGAGCCTGAACTATCTGCGGCGCTTTCCGCTCGACAAGCTCAAGATCGATCGCTCGTTCATCAAGGATGTGGTCGCGAATTCCGAAGACGCGGCCATCGTGCACGCCATCATCTCGCTGGCGCACAGCCTGAAACTGAAAGTCATCGCCGAAGGCGTGGAGACCGAGCAGCAGCTGGAGTTCCTGCGCTCGCTGGGCTGCGACCAATATCAAGGCTTCTTCTGCAGCCCGGCGATCCAGCCGGAAGCGTTCGCGGAAATGATGCGCGCCAGGAATCCGGAGAAGTTCGATCCGCTGGCGACCATGAGCCGTCTGTACGTACCGGCCAAGGTGCGCAAGACGGCGAGCTGATCGCTACTGACGCTGCCGCAGGGCTTCGTACAACAACACGCCGGTCGCGACGGAGACATTCAAGCTTTCCACGACGCCCCGCATCGGAATGCTGACCAGCGCGTCGCAGTTCTCACGCGTGAGCCGGCGCAAACCGGTGCCTTCCGCGCCCAACACCACCGCGAGCGGCCCGGTGAGTTTGCTCGCATACAGCGAGTGCTCGGCTTGATCGTCGGTGCCGACGATCCAGATATCCCGCTCTTTCAACCATCGCAGCGTCCGCGCGAGATTCGTCACCTGAATCAACGGCACCGTTTCAGCGGCACCCGACGCCACCTTGCGAACAACGGCGGACAAGCCCGCCGCGCGATCCTTCGGCACGATCACGGCCGTCACGCCGGCCGCATCGGCCGTACGCAAGCAGGCGCCGAGATTGTGGGGATCCTGCACGCCATCCAGCACCAGGAGGAACGGCGGCGCCGTGGTCGATTCGAGCAAGTCATCGAGCGCGCCCTCACCCTGCACGCCGACACTGCGAATGTGCAGGCACACGCCCTGATGGCGCTCATCGCCGGCCAGACGATCCAGCTCCTTGCTATCGCGCAGCTCGATCTTGATGCCCTTGGACTGCGCCAGCTTCATCACCTCGGCGATGCGCGCGTCTTCCCGGCCCTTCTGCAGGATCAGGAGCGCGGCACGCTCGGGCCGTTGCTGTAACAGGGTACGGACCGCATGCAGTCCGAAAATGGTCGTGGATTCGGTCATTATCTGCCTACGGAAGCTCGGAGTTATCGAGTTCCCTGAGGTTAGCAAGTCTGCAGTTGGTCGAAATGCTTCGCCCATCGAAGCCGGCGACGTACAGGAATACTAACCAATCAGCGATTCCTGTGGTTGCGTCGACGCTGCCACGGTCCGCGCACCATGCGTTGACCGCCGCCCGCCTCGGCCAGCTCGAAGTCGATTTTACGTTCATCGATGACCACATTGATCAGACGCACGCGTAACTGATCGCCCAACCGGAAGATACGACCGCTGCGCGTGCCGACCATGCGATAGCCGGATTTGTCGCGCGAGAAGTAATCGGCACCCAACGCGCTGACGTGCACCAGGCCGTCGATCTGCACGCCTTTGATCTGCACGAACAGGCCGAAGTCGACCACGCCGGTGACCAGCGTGTCGAACTCTTCGCCGATCTTGTCGCTCATGTACTCGCACTTGAGCCAGGACATCGCGTCGCGAGTCGCTTCATCGGCCCGGCGCTCGGTGAACGAGCACGATTGTCCCAACGTCGCCACCATGCCTGCCGTCCACGGGAACGTCTCGGCGTTGCCGCCTCGCAGGACGTGCCGGATGCCACGATGAACCATCAAATCGGGATAGCGCCGGATCGGCGACGTGAAGTGCGCGTACTCGGACAGCGCGAGGCCGAAGTGACCGATGTTCTCCGGCTGATACACCGCCTGCGGCATGGAGCGGATCACGACCGTCTGAATCAGATGCGCCTCCTGATGGCCGACGGCCCGTTGCAACACCTCGCTCAAGTCGGTCGGCTCGATGTCCCGATCGGTCGGCAGCTGAATGTTGAAGCCCTGCAGGAACTGACGCAGCTGTTCCAGCCGGTCCGCTTCGGGCTGACCGTGCACTCGAAACAGCGTCGGGATGCGATGTTTCTTCAGGAAGCGCGCCGCCTGCACGTTCGCGGCGATCATGCACTCCTCGATCAGGCGATGCGCATCGTTACGCGGCGCCTCGACGAACGAAGCAATCCGGCCTTGCGTGTCGAACTTCACTTTCAATTCCGGCGCATCGAAGTCCAGCGCGCCCCGTTGCAGGCGCTGTCGATGCAGCGCTTTGAACACGCCGTACAGGCTCTGCAGCTGCGAGCCCACCGCCGTCACTTCGGGGCTGTGAGCTGCGGTGGGAGTCGCGAGATAGGCCGCCACCTTGGTGTACGTGAGGCGAGCCGCCGAACGCATGAGCCCTTCGAAGAACGTCGCGCGTGTGACTTTACCCTCGGGGCTCACACGCATCTCGCAGACCATGCAGAGCCGGTCGACGTCGGGGTTGAGCGAACACAGCCCGTTGGACAACGCCTCCGGCAGCATCGGCAGCACGCGATTCGGAAAGTAGACCGACGTGCCACGCAAGGTCGCTTCACGATCCAGCGCTGAATTCGGCGCGACGTAGCTCGCGACATCCGCGATGGCCACCAGCAAACGCCAGCTGCCACCGCGCAGCGGCTCGCAATACACCGCGTCGTCAAAGTCGCGAGCGTCTTCGCCGTCGATGGTCACGAGCGGCAAGTCACGCAGATCTTCACGACCGCGCTTCGCCGCCGCCGACACCGAGTTGCCGTACGTTTCGGCCTCGGCAACCACTTCAGACGGAAATTCGAACGGCAAGCCGTGCGAGTGAATCGCGATGTCGGTTTCCATGCCCGGCGCCGCGTGCTCGCCCAGCACCCGGGTGATGTGCCCGAGCGGCTGCGCCGTCTTCGAGGGCTGCTCGATCAGCTTCACCAGCACGACCTGGCCGGGCCGCGCCTGCCCCAGGTGCTGTCGAGGCACGAGCACCTTGTGGCCGATGCGCGGATTGTCCGGCACGACGAAGCAGATACCGGATTCGTCGTACAGGCGGCCGACGATCTCACGGGTATTTCGCTCGAGCACCTCGACGATCGAGCCTTCGGGCCGGCCGCGATGATCGGTGCCGCTGACACGTACAGCGGCGCGGTCGCCGTGCATGGTCTCGGCCATTTGTCGTGGTGCGAGGTAGATCGGAGCCGACCGATCGTCCGGCATCAGGAAGCCGTGCCCATCCTTATGGGCGCTGACCGTGCCGACGATCAGCGACAGCCGCTCGCGCAGGCAGTACTCATCGCGCCGGTTGCGGATGATGGTGCCCGACTGCAGCAGCTCCTCGAGCTCCTTGGTCAGTCGTTTGCGGGCCGAGGCACCATTGCGCTGGGCGCGCTGGGCCAGTTCGTCGAACTCCAGCGGCCGACCGGCGGCCTGCAGGACTTGGGGAATGCCGGGCAGGTCGCGGGCGACCCGGGGCCGGGAGGGTGCGCCGGCACGGACGGCCGGGCGCTTGGAGGTCTTTTTGGGTTTACCAGTTTTTTTTCTTAACTTCATAGGGATTCACAGGGGAAAAAACGTGGGCTTGTCATTGACAGCCCTAAACGTCATCGGTACATTGCGCGCCTCTTGCGGGGCAAGCCCCGCGTTCCCTTCCTTGCCCAGGTGGCGGAACTGGTAGACGCGCTGGTTTCAGGTACCAGTGGAGCGATCCGTGGAGGTTCGAGTCCTCTCCTGGGCACCATCTCTCACTGATAAAAAGAAGAATAAACACGAAGGCGGCCATAGTACCGCATTGACGGCGGCGCTGCCTCAAGCGCGACGGAACCATGTTCGCGGCCCGGTGCTTGACCTCCTGTGCTCCTCGCACAGTGGTCATCACCTCGTCGCGTTCGAATGGCCCGCATGTCGCCCGCTTCGCATTCTGAACTGCTCGGCGCGGTATGGACCGACGGAACCGCACAGTTTCGCGTATGGGCACCCGACGCACGCGCTGTGGATGTGGTGTTCGAGGGCGGCGATTGCAAGTCGTTCACGCTGACTCGCGAGCACGGTGGGTATTTTGCCGGCGCCACGCGCACGTCCGCCCGTCTCTATAAATATCGCGTCGATGACACCGGGCCGTGGCCCGACCCCTGCTCCCGCTTTCAGCCGCACGGCGTGCACGGCCCGTCGTTGCTGGTCGACCCAAACGCTTTTCAGTGGCGCGACGCGAACTGGCGCGGCGCCGGCATCGAGCGGCAAATCATTTACGAATTGCATGTCGGCACATTCACGCCCGAAGGCACTTTCGACGCGGCGGCCACCAAGCTCGAGTACTTAGGCGATCTTGGCGTGACTGCAGTGGAAATCATGCCGGTCGCCGAATGCCCCGGTCGTTGGAACTGGGGCTACGACGGTGTGCAGCTCTACGCGCCCTATCATATGTATGGCGATCACGAAGCATTGAAACGATTCGTCGATCGCGCGCACGTACGCGGGCTCGCGGTGATCCTGGATGTCGTCTACAACCATCTCGGCCCGGACGGCAACTATCTCGGCCACTACAGCCCGTACTATTTCAGCAAGCGCCATCGAACCGACTGGGGCGAGCCGTTCAATCTCGACGGCGAGCACAACACCGGCGCGCGCGAGTTCCTGATCGGCAACGCGTGTTACTGGATTGCAGAGTTTCATCTCGATGGCTTGCGCCTCGACGCCACGCAATCCATTTTCGACGCCAGTAAAACGCACCTGCTCGCGGAGCTCACCCAGCGCGCTCGCACCGTGGCACAGCCGCGACGCATTCTCTTCATCGCAGAGAACGAGCCTCAGTGTAGCGAACACTTGCTGCCAGTCGATGCCGGCGGCCTCGGCATGGATGCGATGTGGAATGACGACTTTCATCACAGTGCCCGCGTCGCGCTGACCGGCAGCCGCGACGGCTACTTCCACGACTACCACGGCCGCGCGCAGGAATTTCTATCGTGTGTACGTCGGGGATTTCTATATCAGGGCCAGTGGTACGGCTGGCAAAAGAAGAGTCGCGGCTCGCCATTGCACGATCGTGAAGCCGCCGCCTGCGTGATCTTTCTGCAGAATCACGATCAGGTGGGAAACACCGCGAGCGGCGTGCGCATTCATTCGAACGCCGCCCCGGCGCGTTATCGAGCGTTGGTGACATTGATGCTGCTCGCCCCACAGACGCCAATGTTGTTCATGGGACAGGAGTTCGGCGCATCGACCACATTCACGTTCTTCGCCGACCACGCTGAAAAACTTTCGCGCCAGGTGCATGCCGGCCGGCGCGAATTTCTGAGCCAGTTCGGTGCCTACGCGGATCCGCACTTGCAGGCGTCGATTCCGGATCCTCGCGCCGAGCGGACCTTTCTAGACTCCAAGCTCGACTGGTCGGAATGCGGCCGCAACGTCTCTATATTGAACCTGCATCGCGAGCTGCTGCGTTTGCGGTCGAGCGATCCGGTGATTTCACGGCAGCAGGTCGCCGCCATCGATGGCGCGACGCTGAGCGAGCACAGCCTGGCGTTGCGCTGGTTCGATGCCGAGCACGGCGATCGTTTGCTGATTGTAAATCTGGATCAGGAGCTGAATGGCGGATCGATTGCCGAGCCGCTGCTCGCACCTCCCAGCGGCCGCGAGTGGCGAGCGTCATGGAACAGCGAATCACCCGCCTATGGAGGATTGGGTGGATTCGAGCCGGTCGCCGACCACGGACGGGGCGCCTGGCGTATTCAGGCGCAATGCGCCGTGCTGTTGATAGCGAGGTGCCCGGATGATTAGGGATCGGCAGATCGTATTGAGCTGGAACAGCGACAGCGACCCCACCTTCCTGCGCAGCCGGGAATGGCTGGTTACCAATGGCCTGGGCGGCTACGCGTCCGGTACGTTGGCCGGCATTCCGGCGCGTAAATATCACGGACTGTTCGTTCCCAACCTGGCGTCACCGAAAGGCCGGCACATCCTCATTTCCCGCTGCGATGAATGCGTCACGATCAACGATCGTCAGATGCATCTGGGTGGCGCGGAGTACGACTCGGAACGCTTCGAAGGCGAGTCGCACTTGTTCCTGAAAGAGTTCCGACTGGATCATCGCATCGCCGTCTGGACCTTCGAGTACGCCGGCGTGGTGTTCGAGAAATCGATCACCATGGTCCACAACCAGAACACCGTGTGCGTGCAATATCGGCTGTTGCAAGGTGAAGCGCTCGAGCTGCAGGTCCGGCCGTTTGTTTCTTTTCGCCGTCACGACGAATCGCCCCGCGCCGAGCCGGGCTCGTTCATGCTCGAAGTGCGCCGGGGCCGGCACGAAGTCCGACACACCGATTCCGACATCGTGCTGCGCTTTGGCTTGCGCCCCGGTCCCACCGCCTTCGTCACCGAGGAGCGCGACGAGTCCAACTTCGTGTATCGCATCGAGCGCGATCGGGGCGATCCGGAATTCGAGAGCGCCTTCAGTCCCGGCTATTTGCTGGCGAGCGTCCGGCCGAACCATCCCGCGGTGTTCGTCGCCTCGACGCACGCGTGGGAAAGGCTCGAGTTCGATGCACCGGCGGTCTTCGACGCCGAACGTCAACGCCTCGATCATCTGTTGAGTCTCACGCAGGTGCTGAAAGACGATCCCGTGGCCGAACAACTGGCCATGGCGGCGGATCAATTCATCGTGCTGCCCGGCAGCCGTCTCGAGGAAAGCGTGCTGGCCCAAGCCGCCGGCGGCGAGCTGCGCAGCATCTACGCGGGCTATCACTGGTTCGGCGACTGGGGCCGCGACACGATGATCAGCCTGGAAGGCCTCACCCTGTCGACCGGCCGCTACCGCGAGGCCGGCGCCATCCTGAGCACGTTCTCTCACTACGTGAAGGACGGTCTGCTACCGAACTTGTTTCCCGAAGGCGAACGGCAAGCGCTGTATCACACAGTAGACGCAACGCTGTGGTACTTCCACGCAATCTCGCGCTACGTCGATATAACGACGGATCGCGCACTGATCCGAAATCTGTTTCCGGTGCTTCAGTCGATCATCCAGCATCACATCCAGGGCACGCTTTTCAACATTCACGTCGACCCCAACGACGGCCTGATCGCCGCCGCGGCCGACGGCTATCAATTGACGTGGATGGACGCGAAAGTCGATGGCTGGGTCGTGACCCCGCGTCGGGGCAAGCCGGTGGAGATTCAGGCGCTGTGGCACAACGCCCTGCAACTGATGGCGCACTGGGCCAGCCAGCTGCACGAGCCTCACGAGCAGTATCAGAAACTCGCCACGCAAGTGCGTGATTCGTTCAACAGGCGCTATTGGAACGAACGGCGCGGCTGTCTGTACGACGTGATCGACGGACCGGAGGGCGATGATGACGCGATTCGCCCCAATCAGGTGTTTGCGTTGTCGTTACAGTACCCGGTGTTGCATCAGAGCCGGTGGAAACAAGTCATCGACATGATTCAGGCCAGGCTGGTGACATCTCATGGACTGCGCACGCTGAGTCCGGATCATTCCGATTACAAGTCACACTATCGCGGCAATCTGCGCGAGCGTGACGCGGCCTATCACCAGGGCACGGTATGGCCCTGGCTGCTCGGTCACTACATCGACGCGTATCTGCTCGTGTATCCGGACCCGGCGGGCGCCAGAGCCTTGTTGGAAGCATTCCCCGGCCATCTGTACGACGCGGGCATCGGCAGCATCAGTGAGATTTTCGACGCCGAGCCGCCGTTCTCTCCGGGCGGCTGCATGGCGCAGGCCTGGAGCGTGGCCGAGGTGCTGCGGGCTTGGCTGAAGACCAGGCCCGGCAGATCAAGCAGCCGCTGACTGCGACGCCGGCTGCGGGGTTTCGCTGAGACTGCGCCCGGCGAGGCTTCAACGTCGCAGCATGGCGGCACAGCTCTTCGAGCAGTGTTCGCACGCGTCGACACACTCTTCCATGCCATCCAGGTCGCGGCAGCTGGCGGCGCACTCTTCGCAGACGCGCGCGCAGGCGCGGCACAGTTCTTCATGAAGAATGAAGTTGGCGATCATGGCATCGGCCGTCAACCGACAAAGGTCGGAACAGATTGTCATCAATCGGAAATGGGTGGGCTCGACGTGCGGGCCGCCCTGCTCCAGGCAATGGTTCATGGCCATGCTGAAACAAACCCGGGAGCAGCGCAGACAGTCCTCGATACATCGTTTCATGTCGGCGACCGGATGCTCGCCGGGAATTTCAGCTACCGGGCTCATGAACGATTTCTCCACAGCATGTCGGGGCGCCGTGGCGCCCCGACGAAGACCGATCAATGCTGGATGTTGGATTCCCGGCCTTTGTTGTCACCGGGCCGACTCGTGCCCGTGGTGCCGGCAGTGGAACTCTGCGTCGAGGATTGAGTGCCGCTCTGACTGCGCTGCTGATCCTGCACGCGAAGACTGTTCTGCACCTCCTTCACGCCGGAAACGCGCTCCGCCAGCGACTCGGCCCAACGCTTGTCCTCGCGCGACGTGGTGTAGCCGCTCAATGTGACTTCGCCATCCTTGACGACGACTTCGATATTGGTGGCATCGAGCCGGTCGTCGTCGGTGAGACAATCGCACACCTCTTCCTTGATGCGGTCATCGGAACGTTTGTAGCCCCGCGGGCCCCGCCCCCGATGGGCACCGTACTCTTCCTGGCCCCATTGCTGCTGTCCTTGGGAGCCTTGCGAGCCATACAAATCCATTCCTTCGCCACGGCTGCCATATTGACCGCCGGAGCCGCTGGCACTGCCGCCGTAGCCACGCTGCGATTGGCCCTGGCGCTGACCGTAACCTTGGCTCTGACCATAGCCACTCTGCCCGGAACGACCGTGCTCATAACCGCGATAGTTGTAATCGCCCTGGCTTTCGCCGCCCTGACCGTACTGCGTACCGGCTTCGCCCCAGCGACCTCGACCGCCTTGATAGCTCCCGCCGCTGCCGCCGTAACCGCGATAGTTGCCGGTGCCGCTGCTGCTGAAGCCACCGTAGTTCGCGTCTCGGTCGTACTGACCATGCGCGTCACGATTGCGCCATTGCTCTTCCTCGCGACCTTGCCAGCCACCCTGCTCGTTGCCGTAGTGGCGGCCGCCGCCGCTCAGATATTCACGACCGCGGCCGTAGCCGCTCTCGCTCAAGCGTCCGTTCTGGCTATAACGTCCGCCGCCCGAGCCATATTCGCTGGAACCCTGACCGTAGTTCTGGTCATAGTCGCCCTGACCATAGCCCCGGTTGTAACGCTGGCCCTGGCCTTCACGCTCGCCGCGCCAGCCGCCGTAACCGCCGCGTTGCTCGCTGCCGTAGTAGTCGCGCTCCATCGACTCCCGTGCGCGACGCGAATCGTCATCGTCCCAATCGCGGTGTGAGCGCCCGCGCTCGTCACGATCGCGATCGCGGCCCCAATCGTTTCGGTAATTGCTGTAAGCCATTTGCATCTCCTCGCACTCAAGGAATTGATCGCCGACGTGCGGAAACAATTCATCGAAACAGCGTGAGTTCCAAATCGGGCGCGCACGAGAAAACGCGCGCGTAAATCGGTTACGCGCGCGAGTTTTTGCTTACAGAGCCAGAGCGAAATCAGTCGAAGGGATGCTTCAACACGATGGTCTCGAGCCGGTCCGGGCCGGTCGAGATGATGGCGATGGGCGCGCCGGCCAGCACTTCGAGACGACGCAGGTAAGACTGCGCGTTCTTCGGCAGCTCCTCGAACGTCTTCACACCGGCGGTGCTTTCCTTCCAACCCGGGTGTTCTTCGTAGATCGGCGCGCAGATCGACAGCGCTTCGGCACCGACCGGCAACAGATCGCGACGCTCGCCCTTCACCTTGTAACCGGTCGCGACGCGAACGGTGTCGAGTCCGTCGAGCACGTCGAGCTTGGTGATGCACAGACCGGAGATGCCGTTGATCTCCACCGCGCGACGCAGGCTCGCGGCATCGAACCAGCCGCAACGACGCGGACGACCCGTGACGGAGCCGTACTCGTTACCCTTCACTCGCAGGTGTTCGCCGACTTCATCTTCGATCTCGGTCGGGAACGGACCGCTGCCGACGCGCGTGGCGTAGGCTTTCGCGACGCCGAGCACGTAGTGCAGCTGCTGCGGGCCGACGCCTACACCGGCGCACGCCTGGCCGGCGATGCAGTTGCTCGAAGTCACAAACGGATACGTGCCGTGGTCGATGTCGAGCAACGCCGCCTGGGCGCCTTCGAACAACAATCGCTTGCCGCTGCGGATCATCGCATTCACTTCGCCGGAAACATCCGCGACCATGGGCCGCAACTGCTCGCCCAACGCCAGTGCCTCATCCAGCGTCTGCTGGAAGTCGATGACCGGCTGCTTGAAGTAATTGCGCAACACGAAATTGTGATAATCGAGCACCTCGCCGAGCCTGGCGGCGAAACGCTCGCGCGCGAACAGGTCCTGCACGCGGATCGCGCGACGCGCGACCTTGTCCTCGTACGCCGGACCGATGCCACGACCGGTCGTACCGATCTTGGCCGCGCCGGCCGCTTCCTCACGCGCCTTATCGAGCGCGATGTGATGCGGCAGGATCAGCGGACAGGCTTCGGAAATGCGCAGGCGCTTCGGCACGTCGATGCCGGCGGTCTGCAGCTCGGCGATTTCATCCAGCAGCGCCTTCGGCGACAACACCACGCCGTTACCGATGAAACAGGTGACGCCGTCGTGGAGGATGCCGGAGGGAATCAAACGCAGGATGGTCTTGCGGCCGTTGATCACCAGCGTATGGCCGGCGTTGTGGCCGCCCTGGAAGCGCACCACGCCCCCGACGCGATTGGTCAACAGATCGACGATCTTGCCCTTGCCCTCATCGCCCCACTGGGCCCCGATGACGACAACATTGCGATGGCTACTCATTACAGGCTCGGAGATAAGAAAGAATTCTAGGAGCGCACGAGGTACAGCAGCACCAGGCCGGCGATCATGCTCGTGAGGCCGAACAGACGCAGCTGCTGATCGTGCAGGCCGGACAGCGCCTGCATCAGGCGCTTCACGGACTGCGGGCGGAGAAACGGCATCACGCCCTCCAGCACCAGATACAGCGCCAGCGCCGCGAACAGGTCCGACCAGTTCACGGCCGCGTCAGCGCTTGTTGGCGCGATTCAGATACTTGAAGAAGTCGCTGTCGGGCGAAATCACCAGCACGTCGTTGTCGGTGCCGATGGCCTCGCGGTACGCCTGCAAGCTGCGATGGAACGAATAGAACTCGGCATTGCGATTGTAGGCCTTCGCATAGATGTCCGCCGACTTCGCGTCGCCTTCGCCCTTGATGATTTCCGACTCGCGGTAGGCCTCGGCGAGGATCTCGGTACGCTGACGGTCGGCTTCGGACCGCAGCTTCTCGGCGTTTTCCTCACCCTCGGCGCGCAGCCGCTTGGCCTGGCGATCGAAGTCCTGACGCATGCGGCTGAACACCGATTCGCTGACTTCTTCGGGCAGGTCGATCTTCTTCACGCGCACGTCCACCAGCTGCAGACCGAGCCCCTTGGTCGCGTCTTCCGCCAGCTTCAGGATCTCACCGGTGAACTCGGCGCGCTCGGCGGCCACCACCTGTTGAATGGTGCGACGGGCGATCACGCCCTTGATGCCGTCCTTCACGATACTGCCCAGGCGGCCCGCGGCGATTTCGCGATCGCCACCGGATGTTGCCTGGTAGTAAGTGGACACATCGGAGATGCGCCACTTGATGTAGAAGTCGATGCGCAGGATCTTGCCTTCGCTGGTCAGGAACTGCTCCGAAGGGTAGCCCTTGGTGTCGATGCGACGATCGAACTTGCGGATGTTGTTGACCATCGGGACCATGAAATGCAGGCCCGGCCCGTAGTCGGAGCGCACGATCTCGCCGAAGCGAAACTTCATGGCCAGCTCGGTCTCACGCACGGTGAACGTCGACATGGCGAGCACGAAGGCCACCACTGCCGCCAGGATCAGAACCAGAAAACCGCGGCCGGCCATTAGCGGGTACCTCGGGTACGACGATCGCCGGAGACGCTGGTCGCGTCGCTGCCATCGGAACTCTCGACAGTCATGCTGGGCTCGCCCGTGGAAACGCGCGGCGTGCGACGGTTCTGCTCGAGCAGTTTATCGATGGGCAGATACACCAGATTGCCTGCACCGCCCTGAGTATCGAGCACGACCTTCTTGCTGGAGGCAAGCACGCGCTCGACCGTTTCCAGATACAAACGTTCGCGCGTCACTGCCGGCGCACGCTCGTACTCGGAGAGCAACGCCAGGAAGCGGTCGGCTTCACCCTCGGCCTTGGAGACTTTCTGAGCGCGATACGCCTGCGCTTCCTGGACCGCGCGAACGGCGGAGCCGCGGGCACGTGGGATCAAGTCGTTCGAATAGGCCTGCGCGGCCAGCGACAGACGATCGCGGTCTTCGCGCGCCTTGATCGCATCCTGCTGAGCCGGCGCCACTTCGTTCGGCACCTTCACGTCCTGCAGGTTCACGGCGGTGACTTCCAGACCGACCTTGTAGGCATCGAGCGTGCGCTGGATCAGCTCCTTGGTGCGCGCCACGATTTCCTGACGACCGCTCTCGAGCACGCCATCCAGCTTGCTCCGGCCGATGATTTCGCGAATCGCGCTTTCGCTGACTTCCCGCAGCGTCTGCTCGGGCTCGTTGACGTTGAAGGCGTAGTCCAGCGGGCTGGCGCGGCGGAACTGCACTTCCATGTTGATATCGACCATGTTCTCGTCCGAGGTCAGCATGCGGGTCTGCTCGCTGAAGCTCTCGATGGTCTGGATGTTGACGATCTGCTTGGTCTCGATCGGCCACGGCAGATGCCAGCGCAGGCCGGGCATGGTGGTGGCGACATGCTTGCCGAACCGCAGGATCACCCCGCGCTCGGCGGCGTCGACCGTGTACAGGCCGCTGAACGCCCAGATGAGCGCCAGCACCAGCACGATGGTGCCGATGCCGAAGCCGCGGCCCGGTCCTGAGCCGCCCACGGTGCGATTGCCGCCGCCGCTGCCGCCAAACAGGCCGGCCAGCCGCCGCTGCAGATTGCGCAGGACCTCGTCCAGATCGGGCGGTCCCTGCTCGGGCTTGTTGCCGCCCCCCCAGGGGTTGCGCTTGCCACCGGAGTTACCGCCGGGTTCGTTCCACGCCATGTTGGATGACTTTATGTCTTGAGAGCTAAGAAGTTTTGAGAGGTTTGGGGATCAGCTGGCGATTAGGCTTGCCGGACCCGAAACGGTCGATTTTAGGAATGGCTTCGGGAGGTTACAAGCTTTTAACCTTCCGTCAGGGCCTCGGGCAATCCTTCGGATCGGCACAAGTGCTCGAAGGCGCGCCGGGGCATGGACACTTCCAGGTCCACCGCGCCGCTCGGCAGCGCCTGCTCGGCCAGTACCGCCCCGGCCGCGAAGAACCGCGCCCGCGCGCGCCCTTCCTCGGGTTTCAGGACAATATGACGATGGACCAGCTCGGGTCCAAGGAATTCACCGATGGCGTCGATCAGCAGCCCAGTGCCCTCGCCGGTTTGAGCCGACAGCCAGACCCGGCGGGCCCCGCCGTTCTCGCCCCGCTCCACGTGCGCGGCCTCGCCGATCAGATCGGCCTTATTGAAGACCTCGATCTGCGGCAGCTCGCCTGCACCGACTTCGCTCAGCACTTGATTGACCTGGGCGACGCGCTCGCTGCGATTCGGATCCGCGGCGTCGATGACATGCAGCAGGAGCGTCGACTCGCGCGCTTCCTGCAAGGTCGAGCGGAACGCGGCCACCAGCTCGTGTGGCAGATCGCGAACGAACCCGACCGTATCGGCCAGCAATGCGAAACGCGCATCCGGCAGTTCCAGACGACGCACCGTGGGATCGAGCGTCGCGAACAACTGATCGGCCGCGTAAGCGCCGGCGCCGGTCAGCCTGTTAAATAGCGTGGACTTGCCCGCGTTGGTGTAACCCACCAGGGCGACGGTGGGGATTTCGGCCCGCTTGCGCTCACGCCGCGTGGTCGCCCGCTGCGTCAGAACCTTGTCCAGTCGGGAGTTCAGCGTGCGGATGCGCGCCGCCAGCAGGCGACGGTCGGTTTCCAGCTGGGTTTCACCAGGACCGCGCAGGCCGATACCGCCCTTTTGACGCTCCAGGTGGGTCCAGCCTCGCACCAGCCGGGTGGCCAGATGCTTGAGCTGCGCCAGCTCGACTTGCAGTTGGCCTTCGAAGCTGCGGGCGCGCTGGGCGAAGATGTCTAGAATCAATCCAGTGCGATCGAGCACCCGACACTGGAACAGCTTTTCCAGGTTGCGTTCCTGGCTGGGCGACAGGGCGTGGTCGAACACCACCAGATCCGCGCCGAGCTCCTTGACCCGGGCGTGAATCTCTTCGGCTTTACCGCTGCCGATGTATAACCGGGGATCCGGCACCTTGCGAGTGCCGGTGATCACAGCAAGGACTTCGGCGCCGGCCGAACGGGCCAGCGCCTCGAACTCACTCAGCTCATCTTTACCGGGAGGACCTCCCAGCCCGATGCGGACCAGGAGCGCGCGTTCGCCGCTGCGAGGACGTTCAAACAACAACGAACTCCACGGTCATTCTCACTCGCTGGTCGCTACCGGCTCCGCGCCTTCTTCTTCGCTCGTCGGCAAGCGGATGGCCCGCGCCGGAACGACTGTGGAAATCGCGTGCTTGTAGACCATCTGGCTGACACTGTTTTTCAGCAAGACGACGAATTGATCGAACGAATCGATCTGACCTTGTAGTTTGATACCGTTCACCAGGTAAATGGAGACCGGGACGCGCTCCTTGCGCAATGTATTCAGGAACGGATCCTGTAATGATTGCCCTCTGGCCATCATTTATCTCCTTGTTATGCCTTCGAATTCTTTGGTTGAGCTTTGCCGACTAATGCCGCTTCCCTGCAGCTGAGCGACAGCCTTACGGGCACCATCCGGTAACCGCTGCGATGCCGCAGTTTAGCACAGCGATGTTCCCGTCGAAGCTGCCTTTGATTCAATACGCAGCTGCATCAGTGTCATGAGTGAACCGCTGCGCCCATCACACTATATGCCTCGAACAAACGTAGCGACGGCATTCTCTATCGGTCCGGCCGCGGTGGAATCAAGGGCATCACACCATTGCACATCGTCTTCGGCTCGTAACCAGATCAATTGTCGTCGCGCCAGGTGCCGGGTTGCGAAAATCGCGCGCTGCACCGAAGCAGTTAAAGACTCGTTACCCCGCAAATGTTCCCACAGTTGCCGATAACCGACGGAACGTATCGCGGGTAACTCGGCATGCAGGTCGCCGCGCTGTTGCAGCCCTCGCACTTCGTCCAGCAACCCCGCTCGCATCATCTGTTCGAAACGCCGCTCGATCGCCTGGTAGAGCCGCTCGCGATCGCCCGGTGCCCAGGCAAACGCCGAGAATCTCATCGTGGGATCGGCCGGCCGGGTCTGTGCGTGCAGCTCGCTCATCGTTTTACCGCTCAAGCGGTGTACTTCGAGCGCCCGCTGTATTCGTTGTCCATCGTTCGGTTGGATTCGCTGCGCGGTCAACGGATCGATCGACCCGAGTTGCCTGTGTAACGCCGGCCAGCCCGAGCGCGCGGCCTCAGCGTCAATTTCCTGTCGCACGTTCGGATCGGCTTGCGGCATCTGCGCGAGGCCGCGACGAAGCGCACGAAAGTACAACATCGTGCCGCCAACCAGCACCGGCAGCTTGCCGCGTTTACGAATGTCTCCAATTGCAGTCAACGCATCGCGCACGAACTGCCCCGCGGAGTACGGTTGCGACGGATCGAGGATATCGACCAGGTGATGCGGGAAACGTTCCAATTCCTCGCGCGAGGGTTTCCCCGTACCGATGTCCATGCCGCGATAGACCAGCGCCGAATCGACGCTGACGATCTCGATGGGGTAGCGGGCGGCCAGACGCAACGCGAGATCCGTCTTGCCCGCGCCGGTCGGCCCCATGATGAGCGGAATCGGCACCGCTGACGGCTCCTCGCTCATCGGCCTCGAAGAAACATTCGATCCAGATCGCCCATGCTGACGTACGTCCAGGTCGGCCGGCCGTGATTGCATTGGTCGCTGCGCACGGTGCGTTCCATCTCTCTGAGCAGCGCATTCATTTCGGGCACGGAAAGAATACGATGCGCACGCACGGCGCCGTGACAGGCAATCGTGCCCAACACTTCGTTGATCGCTTCTTCGATGCCTCGCGTCGAACCGTCCGCCGACAAGTCGGCGCTGATCCGCCGTAACAATTCGTCCAGATCTTTTTGCGCGAGGAACGCGGGCACGGCACGGATCTGAACACTGGCCGGGCCGGAACGCTCGACATCGAGGCCGAGTCTGTTCAAAGAGGGTGCATGCTCTTCCAGAACATCCGCCTCCGACGCCGCGACTGAAACGGACAACGGCACCAGCAATGGCTGACTGGCCACGCCGCCGTTCGCCATCGCCGCCTTCATGCGCTCATAGGTCGTGCGCTCGTGAGCCGCATGCATGTCCACTAGGATCAACCCATCGGGCGCTTGCGAGAGAATGTAGATGCCATGCAGCTGTGCCAACGCGAACCCGAGCGGCGGCGTTTCGGGCGGCTGCGACTCGACCGCTGGCATCTGCATGTCGCCGGTCGTCGCTGGTACCGCACTGGTTCTTTCGAACGCAGGCGGCGACGGATAGGCCGCCGACGGCTGGCGGAAATACGCCGGCATTGGCGGCTCGGACACGCGCAGCCCCAGCGACGACTGATTCGGCCCACGCATCGGCCACATCGACGTGGACTCGCTCGCCGGCATCAGGTGATCGGCGTCCGTCGGCGGCGGCGCGGCGCTGGCCGCGCCCGCATACGTCTCGCGCAACACCCGCTCGACGGTCTTGAACAGGAAGTTATGAATATGACGACCGTCGCGGAAGCGCACTTCCAGCTTCGCCGGATGCGCATTGACGTCGACCTGTCGTGGATCGATCTCCATGAACAGCACGAACGCCGGATGCCGGCCATGGAACATCACATCCCGGTAGCCGAGCTTGATGGCGCTGCTGATCAAACGATCGCGCAACATGCGACCGTTCAAATAGAAATGCTGTAAATCGGGCTGCGCCCGCGCGTAGGTCGGCTGACACAGCCAGCCCGTGAGCTTGCAACCCGAGGACTCGTGCTCGACATACATGGCGTTCGCCATGAACTCGTCGCCGACGATCTGCGCGACCCGCTTCTCGCGCTCGAGTTGCGATCGCGCCGCCGGGAAATCGCCCAGCGAACGACGCGACGCCGACAGCGAGAACGCGGTCTCGAACTTCGACAGCGCGAGTCGCTCGACCATGCGTGCGATGTGCTGCGTCTCGGTGCGTTCGGCACGCAGAAATTTCTTGCGCGCCGGAACGTTGAAGAACAGGTCGCGCACTTCGACCGTGGTGCCGATCGAATGCGGCGCCGGCTCCAGCTCGCTCAGGATGCCGTTATCGGAACTGACGCTGTACCCCACCGAGTGGTTCGCGGTGCGCGAAGAGATTTTCGTGCGCGAGACCGACGCGATACTGGGCAACGCCTCGCCCCGAAACCCGAGCGTACCGACCTTTTCCAGATCGTCGATGTTGGCGATCTTGCTGGTGGCATGACGCGACAACGCCAGTGCCAGCTCGTCACGTTCGATGCCGCTGCCATCGTCACGCACGCGACACAACTTCGCGCCACCCTCCTCGATCTCGATGTCGACGCGTTTGGCGCCGGCGTCGAGACTGTTCTCGATCAACTCCTTGAGGACCGAGGCGGGCCGTTCGATCACCTCGCCGGCGGCGATCTGGTGGATGAGCTGGTCGGGAAGAACTCGAATCGGCATCAGGGAAGGGCTTGCGCTGGTGGAAAGCACACCATTATTGCGCGAAAGCCGTCCGCTTCAATAACCGGGGGTTGCGGACGTTGTCCGCCAGGCTGAGCGACGTGCCTTAGTGCGCTGTGCTGCCAGCACTTTCGCCGTCGGCCGTGCTCGCTATCACCGTCGCGCCCGACTGCTTCGCGCGCAATTCCGCAACGACGGTGCCCGGCGGCGGATTGGCATAGAAGTACGCCCGCACGCCCTGATGGATGGCCTCGGCCAGCCGCTGCTGATGCTTGGGATCGAGCAGGCGCGACTCTTCGGTTGGATTGGAGATGAAGGCGGTCTCCACCAGCATCGAGGGAATGTCCGGCGACTTCAGCACCAGGAAGCCGGCGTGCTTGACGCCGCGATTGGTGATGTTGCCGATCTTGTACAGCTCCTGCATGACCAGCTCGGCCGCATCGACGCTGGCGCTCATGCTGGCGCCCTGCGACAGATCGAGCAGCACCGACGCCAGCACGCTGTCCTTGTCATCCAGCTTCACGCCGCCGATCAGGTCGGCCGCGTTTTCGCGATCGGCCAGCCAGCGAGCCGACTCGTCGCTCGCGCCACGGGCCGACAACACGTACACCGAGGAGCCGGCCACCGCCCGGTTCGTATACGAATCCGCGTGCACGGACACGAACATGTCCGCCTGCTGCCGACGGGCACGAGCAATGCGCTCGCGATGCTCGACGAACATGTCGTTGTCGCGGGTCAGAATCGCACGCATGCCCGGCTCGCGATCGATGCGTTCCTTCAAGCGCCTCGCGATCGCCAGCGTCACATGCTTCTCATAAGTGCCGCGCTTGCCGATCGAGCCCGGATCGACGCCACCGTGACCGGCATCGATGGCGACGACGATGTCGCGACCGTGCGCATCGGCCGCGGCCTTCACGACCGAAGGCTGCGCCGGCGGCGCTGCTGCAACCGTGCCTTTCGATGGCGCGAGATCGAGCACCAGCCGATGACCATAGGACTGCTGAGGGCCGACGGTGAAAGTCTTGGGCTGCGCCGGTCCGGTGAGATCGACCACCACACGCAGATCGCCATTGGGCTGGGCCGCCGCGCGCAGCTGCTTCACGAAGCCCTGGCCATCCGGCATCGAGCGTCCGTTTTCGAGCGTCGCCGAGGGGATATCGACAACCACCCGATCGGGATTTTCGAGCTTCAGCACGGTGTGATCGACCGGCGCGCTCAAATCGAACACCAGCCGCGTGCCATCCGGACCGGCCCACAGGCGCACATCCTTGACGGTCACGGGCTTGGCGGCGAGCGCGCCAAAGGCGGCCACGAACAGACCGACACAGCCTGCCAGCAGGAAAAAAAACGGAGTGGGCCGCGAGCCTCGCATAGGGCCGGTAATCTACCGCGCCAATACGCAAGTTTTCAACGAAATTATGAGGATAGCTGACGCAATTCCGGTATCGCTGCAACGATATGCCGCACGACGTTAGCGCCGTTCAGGGAATGCGGGGTCAGTCTGACGCGCCGACCCTCGGTTCCCACGGCGGGATAGGCGATCTCGACCCCCAGATCGGGGGTGGGAATCGCCCCCGCCCCTCGCGACGGCCACTCGATGAGCAGCAGGGCCGAACCGGTCAGCAGGTCGCGAATCCCCAGCGGTTCGACCTCCCCGGGATCGGTCAGCCGGTACAGGTCCAGGTGATAGACCGGGCGACCCACGGTCTCGTAAGGCTCGATCAAGGTATAGGTCGGACTGCGGACCGGGCCGGTCACGCCATAGGAGCGGAGGATGCCGCCAACCAAGGTGGTCTTGCCGGCGCCGAGCTCGCCTTCGAGCGCGATGATGAAGGTGCCCTCGGTCGCGTCGACCGCCGCCCCGACCGCTCGACCCAACCCCTGCATCTGCTCGGCGGTGCCGACGCTCAGAATCTCTGTGCCGGGTTCACGCACGTGGGCAGATATCCAAATAGATCGGTAGCCAGAAGACCGCGTTCACCGCGACGCGCAGCCATGTCACCCGCCATCGCATGAACCAACACACCGGCGCGAGCTGCCCCTGGCAGATCGGCGGTCTGCGCGGCGATGCCGGTGATGACGCCGGTGAGCACGTCGCCCATGCCGGGGGAGGCCATGCCCGGATTGCCCTGGTCGCAGATGTACGGCAGCGAATCGCCTGTGACGACGAGCGTGCCGGCGCCTTTCAACACGACCGTGCCACCAAACTTTTTGGCAATCTCGCGCGCGGATTGCAGACGATTGCTCTGGACCTCGGCGGTGCTGATGCCGAGCAGCCGCCCTGCTTCACCGGGATGCGGCGTGAGAATCCATTTCGAATTGGAACACGGCTCGTGCGCCAGCAGATTGAGCGCGTCCGCATCGATGATGGTCGGCTTGTCACTTGCCAACGCCGCGTCGAGCAACGATCGACTCCAATCGCTCTGACCGAGCCCCGGCCCGATCGCAAGAACGTCGGCGCGCTCGATCATCGCCGTCAGATCGCTCGCGCTTTCGACGCCACGGCACATCAGCTCGGGACGACTCGCCGTGATGGATGCGACATTTTCAGGGCAGGTGGCGACCGTGACGAGCCCCGCCCCTGCTCGCAGCGCCGCCTCGCCCGCCATGCGCGCGGCACCGGCCATTCCAAGCCCGCCGCCGATGACCAGCACACTTCCCTGCTGACCTTTGTGAGCGGTGCGCCGGCGTCGCGGTAACAGATGCGCGACGAAGTCTTCATCGATCCGCAGCGCCGACGGCGGCACGAACTCGCTCGCACCGGCCGGCAGATCCAGATCGTCGAACAACACGATGCCCGTATGATTCGGCCCCTCGCCCAGATAGAAGCCGAGCTTGAGGCCGATGAATGACAATGTCCGCTCGGCGGCGATGGCCGCGCCCCACACCTTGCCGGTGTCGGCATCGAGCCCGCTGGGAATGTCGAGCGACAGGATGGGCACGCCGCGATCGTTGATGGCATTGATCCGCTCGATCATGGTTGCATCGAGGTCGCGTGACAGGCCGGTGCCGAAGATCGCATCGACGATGACCTCCGCCGGGTCGAGACAGCCCTCGCTCCAGGACTGAACGGCACCGCCGGCCGCCACGAAATCATCATGAGCGCGCCTGGCGTCGCCACTGAGCCTGGTCGTGTCGCTGAGTGACACTGCCGTGACATCGATGCGCATGGACTGCGCCAGGCGCGCGAGCACGTAGCCGTCGCCACCGTTGTTGCCCGGCCCGCAGACCACCGCGATCCGCTGCTTGGATGGCCAGCAACTCCGGAGCGCCACCGCCGCCGCTTCACCCGCCTGGGTCATCAGCGTGTAGGACGGAATATGCAAATCGTCGATCGCGTGGCGGTCGAGGGCTCGCACTTGTGCGGCGGTATGCACGGCCAATGGCAGCGGCTTCATGGGTCAAAGGTTAACAAAATCGCACTGTGGTACTGCTGAAATTAGTCTTCTGCCAAAATCGCCCCCATGTCCGCCATCGCCCCGAATGACTACACCGAGCTCGCCAGCTCGATCCGGCGATGGAGTCGCGAGCTGGGGTTCCAGCAAGTCGGCATCACGGGCATCGATGTGCCCGAGGATGAAGCACGCCTGATGGCGTGGCTGGAGCGGGGCCGGCATGGGGCCATGGAATATATGGAGCGCCACGGCCGCCGGCGCGCCCGACCGCATGAACTGGTACCCGGCACGCTGCGGGTGATCTCGGTGCGCATGGATTATTTACCTACGCAGGCCCGGGAGCCAGAGCAGATTCTGGAGGATCCCGAGCTCGGCTATGTGTCGCGCTACGCGCTGGGTCGCGACTATCACAAGGTGCTGCGACGTCGGCTCGCCAGGCTGGCGGAGACGATTCAGGCACACAGCGCGTCGCAGTCCCATCGCGTGTTCGTCGACAGCGGCCCGGTGCTCGAAAAAGCATTCGCTCGCAACGCCGGCCTCGGCTGGATCGGCAAGCACACCAATCTCATCAATCGACGCGCCGGCTCGTACTTCTTCCTGGGCGAGATCCTCACCGATCTGCCGCTGCCGGTGGATACGCCCGAGACCGAACATTGCGGCACGTGTCGCGCCTGCATCGACGTGTGCCCGACGCAGGCCATCGTCGCGCCTTTCCAGCTGGACGCGACCCGCTGCATCTCGTATCTCACTATCGAGCTGCGCACTTCGATTCCCGAGGAGTTTCGCAAGGCTCTGGGCAATCGCATCTATGGTTGCGATGACTGCCAGCTCGTCTGTCCCTGGAACAAATTTGCGCGCTTCACCAGCGAAGTGGACTTCGTGCCGCGACATGCGCTCGACGGCGCCAAGCTGGTCGAGCTGTTCGCGTGGACGGAACAGCAGTTTCTGGATCGCACCGAGGGCAGCGCGATCCGGCGCATCGGTTACGAGTGCTGGATAAGAAACATCGCCGTGGCGCTGGGGAATGCGCCGACCAGCCCGGAAGTCATCGACGCGCTCGAGTCTCGTCGGGCAGATCCCTCCGAGTTAGTACGCGAGCACGTCGCGTGGGCGCTGGCCCAGCACGCCGCATAATCCTCAAGTCACGGCGCCGGCCGTGACGGCCAGCAACCCTGATGTTACTTTCGCTTGGCGCGAACGTTGTCGATCAAACGCGCCCGACCGATACGCGCCGCGGTGACGATCACCAGATCGTTCGATTCGCCATTCGGCATCTGCAACGTATTGGCGTCGCGAATCGAGAAGTAGTCCGGCCGGAAGCCGGCCTTCTGCAGCGATTCGGTGCCGACCTGCTCCAGCCCGGAGTAGTCGGTCGAGCCCGACTCGAGCGCTACGCGTGCCCGCTCGAGCGCGGCGAAAATCTGCGGCGCGACCGCGCGCTGCTCCGGGAGCAGATAACGATTGCGCGAGCTCATCGCGAGACCGTCTTTTTCACGCGCCGTCGGCACACCGACGATCTCGATCGGCATGCACAGGTCGATGGTCGCGCGACGGATGATCATCAGCTGCTGGAAATCTTTCTCGCCGAACAGCGCCACGTCGGGCTGCACCAGGTTCAGCAACTTGGTGACGACGGTCGCGACGCCCATGAAATGGCCAGGACGAAACGCGCCGCAGAGAATGTCTTCGAGACCCGGCACGTGCACGCGCGCCGTCGTTTCCTGACCGCGCGGATAGATGTCGTGAACTTCGGGAGCAAACAACACTTCGACGTTCAACGACTCGAGCAGCTGACGATCTTCGCCGGGGGTGCGCGGATACGCCGCGAAATCTTCGTTCGGCCCGAACTGCAACGGATTGACGAAGATGCTGACGATGATGTGATCGGCCAGCTCGGAGGCGCGACTGACCAGGCTGCCGTGCCCCGCATGCAGATTGCCCATCGTCGGCACGAAAGCAATGCGCTCGCCCTTGCGACGCCACTGCGACACGCGCTCACGCAACTCGTGGGGACGCGCCACCACTTGTAATAACTTAGCCATTCACCAGCTTTCCATTCCGCGCGAGGGTGATAAACCAACTTCTGTATCGAGACCCACCCCGGGACCATGGATGTACCCCGCCGCTTGCGGCGGCGAGAGGCAAAAGTCGCGCCTTTTGCCTACCCGCACGAGGGTCGTGGCAGGATGCCCGATCCCGAGTTTCATTTAGAAACAGTGCTCGGGACCCGGATATTCCTTCGACTTCACGGCCTGCGTATAGGCTTTGATCGCTTCCAGCGCGCTGTCGCGACCGGCGAGGAAATTCTTGGAAAACTTCGGTTTGCGACCCGACGTGATATCGAGCACGTCGTACAGCACCAGGATCTGACCGTCCGTATCGGGACCGGCGCCGATGCCGATGACCGGCACGTGCAATTGTTCGGTGATGTGCTTGCCCAGTGCCGCGGGGATGCATTCGAGCAGCACGATATCGGCACCCGCGGCTTCGAGCGCCTGAGCATCACGAAGCATTCGCTCCGCCGCCTCGTTCTCGCGACCCTGCACGCGGAAGCCACCGACCTTATGAACCGACTGCGGCTTCAACCCGAGGTGCGCGCAGACCGCGATGTCGTGGCTCGCTAAGAATTCGACGATCTCGACCTGACCCGCGCCGCCTTCGAGCTTCACCATCTTGGCGCCGCCCTCCTGCATCAGACGCACGGCGTTATCGAGCGCCTGCTCCTTGGATGCGTAGGTCATGAACGGCATGTCCGCGATGAGGAACGGGCGATACAGCCCTTTGGCCACGGCGCGGCAGTGATACACGATGTCGGCCAAAGTCACGGGCACCGTGGTGTCGTGGCCCTGAATGACCATGCCGAGGGAGTCGCCGACCAGCACCACGTCGGTACCGGCGTCATCCACCAGGGTCGCGAAACTGGCGTCATAAGCGGTGATCGCGGCGATTTTCTCGCCCTCCGCCTTCATCTTGACGAGAGTGCCGACATTGACCGGCGGGCGCGGCGCGTAACGCTCTTGGAGGTGCTTGTACATGGCGGTGAGCTACGGCGGGGCGGGAAGAATGCCCAGGGCCGCCCCGACAGTCAAACTGGGGCGGATGACAGCCTTATCAAGATGATACGGGACGCTTAAACCGCACTCTTGAGGGGGTTGTAGTAATGCCGCCCACGCCGGGTGCGGATGACCTGCTCCAGCAGTTGGCCGTAGTCATGGTCGTTGTTGACGAAATCCGCCTGCGCGGCATTCACGATCAACAATGGCGAGGCGTCGTAGGCGTGGAAGAACCGCGCGTAGGTTTCCTGGAGCCGCTCCAGGTAATTCTTCTCGATGTTCTGCTCGTAGCGGATGCCGCGCCGTTCGATCCGCTCGCGCAGAATGTCGACCGGCGCCTGCAGATAGATCACCAGATCGGGCACCGGCGCATCCACGGCGAGCCGGGCATAGACCTGGTCGTACAGCGCGAACTCCTCTTCATCCAATGTCAGCTGCGCGAACAGCTTGTCCTTGTCGAGCAGGTAGTCGGCGACGCGCACGGTGTCGAACAAGTCGTGCTGGCGGATGTCTTCGAGCTGCCGCGTGCGCTGGAACAGAAAGAACAACTGGGTCTGCAGCGCCGCCGAGCGCGGATTCTTATAAAAGCGTTCCAGGAACGGATTCTCGTCGGCCTGCTCCAGGATCAGCTCGCTGCCGAAACTGCGCGCGAGCCGCCGGGCAAGACTGGTCTTGCCGACGCCGATCGGTCCTTCGACCACGATCAGGCGATGCGGCGCTGGAATGAGAGTCTTCTCGGTCATGTCCACCGCTGAGTTGTTCAAGGGACGCCGGCAAGAAGCGCCAAGCCGGCGCCGCCGACGCGTGCCGCGAGCTGACTCACGCGGCCATGGCCGGGCACGAGCAACTCGGGGGCGAGATCGCGCAAAGGATACAGGACGAAGTTGCGCTGAGGCAGACCACGATGCGGCAGCGTGAGATCGTCTTCCGAAATCCGGGCGTCGGCATGGACCAGCAGGTCGAGATCGATAACCCGCGGCCCCCAGCGCACGATCGGCGCCGCGCGCCCCAGCTCGCGCTCCAGTCTTTTCAATTCGACCAGCAACTCCCGCGGAGAGAGGGCGGTGAGCAGCCCGGCCGCGGCATTGATGAATTCAGGCTGGTCTTGCGGACCGAGCGGCTGCGTTTTGTAAAGGCGCGAACGCGCGATCAGGCGACTCCGCGGCAGCTGAGCCAGCGCAGTGAACGCGCGTTCGATCTGAACGAGCGGCTGTTCCAGATTACTGCCGAGCGCCACATACGCGGGAAACCACAATGCAGACGCTGTGGAGTCGGCGGCACTCAAGCAGATGGCGGTCGCGGACGACGCCGTCGGCGCCGACGCCTCTGGCCACCCTCGGAGGGCTGGCCCTCGCCGCTCGGCTCGACCATGGTGGTGCGCTCTTCGGTGGACTTGTTTTGAATGTCCGTCCACCACTGCGCCACTTCTTGCTCGACTTCGCCGGCAGCCGCCCGCAACAGCATAAAGTCGTACGCCGCGCGGAACCGCGGATGATCGAGCAGGCGCAACGCCCGACGACCCTCACGATGCGCGAACCGCGGCTGCAAGCCGACGATCTCCCGCAAAGGCAATGTGAACCGCTTGGGCACAGCGACGCGAGCCTGCTGACGCGCGGTGACTTGATCGCACGCGGCGAGCAGCGCCTGAATCTCCGCGCCCTGCTCCGCCTGCAATTTCTCGAACGCGCGACGAATCGCCGGCCACATCAACACCGCGAACAAGAACGTCGGCGTGACCGACTTGTCGGCGCGCACGCGCTCATCGGTGCCTTCCAACCCCAGCCGTAGAACGCGCGCGGCCACGCTATTCGAATCGGCGTTCATCGACACCGCGAGATCCGGGAACAGATGCTCGAGCAGGCCCAGATCCCAGAGCAGCTCGAACGAGCGGATCGCGTAGCCCGCGAGGAACATCTTGTTCACTTCGTCGAACAGCCGCGCCGGCGGCACGCCGTCGAGCATCCACGCGAGTTTCGGAATCGGCGTCGCCGTGTCTATATGAATGCCGAAGTCGAGCTTGGCCGCGAACCGAACCGCACGCAGCATGCGCACGGGATCTTCGCGGTACCGGGTCTCGGGATCGCCGATCAACCGCAGAACGCGCGCCTGCGCATCCTCGTAACCACCGACGTAATCCCAGACCGAGAAGTCGTTGATGTTGTAGTAGAGCGCGTTGGCCGTGAAATCACGCCGCCACACATCCTCTTCGATCGTGCCGTAGAGGTTGTCGCGCAGAATTCGACCGCGGTCATCGAGCACGCGATGGCCGGCCTCATCGACGCTGTTGTCTTCGTCAATGGGCGTATGCGCGGCCCGGAAGGTCGCGACCTCGATGATCTCGTAGCCGAAGCGCACGTGCGCGAGATGAAAGCGACGACCGATCAGACGGCAGTTGCGGAACAGCTGCTTCACCTGATCCGGGTGCGCGTTGGTCGCGACGTCGAAGTCCTTCGGATGCAGCCCGAGCAGCAGGTCGCGCACGGCGCCGCCGACGAGGAACGCCTGGTAGCCGGCCTCTTTCAGCCGGTACAGGACCTTCAACGCATTCGAGGAGATGTTGGCACGCGAGATCGGATGCTGGTCACGAGCCACCACATGCGGGGCGGCCGCCTCATCGAGGATCTCGGCGGGAGAGTTGTTATCGTTCAATAGTAGCGGACCGTCCGTCGGAGCTTTAAAAACTTGAGCCGCAAAAAACGGCCCGTATAATACCGCGTCTGCTCGGCACGTCAGTGCCAGCCTCTCAATACGCTCCCATCGTCTAGAGGCCTAGGACGGGGCCCTCTCAAGGCCTAAACCGGGGTTCGAATCCCCGTGGGAGCGCCACCTCCGCCGCGGTCGTGGGCCTTTTTGCCACACAGCGCACAGAAACGCGCAGTAACGGCGGCCTTTCGAGCCGTTCCCGCAGGCTCCATGTGCATAATGTGCCCACTCAACCGGAGTGGTCATGACGCCAGCGGATCGCCGCATCACGGAGCTGATCGACAAGTGGCTCACCAGCATCGACCTGCATTTGCAGTATGTCGAGCTGAGTGACGCCGCTTATGCGCGCGTTCAGCCCTGGCAGAAACATGACCGCCCGACCCGCTGGGTGCTCGAAGTTGCGCGCCAGAAAGTACTGGAACTGAAGCAGCACTGCGAGACGCGCCAGGCCATGGGCGACAGCAAATTCTCCGAGTCGCTGGAGCTGATGGCGTTCCTGGCCAACCTGGTTGGCATTCAGCACATTCAGCGCTTCATCCCCCTGGCCGACCCCGCCAAGGCCGATCAGGCCGCTGGCACCAGCCAGACCGTGGAAGCGCCCACCGTGATTCGCGCCCCCACCCAGCGAAACCGTGCGCCCGCGGAAGAACCGACGCGCGAGATGCCGCAACTCAAGGCGGTGAAGGTCAAACAGGACTTCCCGCTGCTCGACGCCGAGCCCACCGGCGGGCTGACTGCGTCGGATTTGCTGGTACCCGCTGCGGTTCCCGCCCGCTCGATTCCCTCGACCCGCCCCGCACCGAAGATCAATCCGGCGGCCATGCAAGCCGCCAAGTCCGCGGCCAAGCCCGCGCCTGCGCCCCCGCCCGCGCCCGCGCCGGAGGCACCTAAGCCCGCGGCACCATTGGACTTAAAGGGAAAAATCATCGCCGACGCGGTGCGCCTGCTGAAGTGGGGCAAGCCGTGGCATGAGCTGGCGGAGCTGATTGCCCGAATCGCCGAACGCCCCTCGGCCGCGGAGATCCGCAAGGTGCTGCGCACCCACAAGGCCGAGATCGAGAAGGCCGCTCAGGCCTGACGAATCCTCCGGACAAAAAAAGAGGCCGGATACTTTTGACAGTGATCCGGCCAACAGGGGGATTCGATTCCGACTCGCCATTGTCGCTGGCGCAGCCTACAAATTCGTTGCAATCGTCATGCGATCTGAGGTCATCCGCGCCCTGCGCTGGATCATTTATCGCATTTATTTTGCAGTGCCAAAGATACCCCGGTTCGCCTTGCAACGCAAGCTTTGCATTGCAAAAAATTCCACCAACCGCCGCGAGATCCACCCAATCAACCTGCCGATTCGTCCCGCAGGGCAAGTTGGACCGCGGCACGGCGATAAGTTCATTAATGCGTTCATTACGAGATCGTCATCGCCTCTCCTCCAGACCCGACTTGAAAATGCCGGCCCACCCGGAAAAAATCCCCGCCCTCTTTGCGTCGCCATAACCACATTCAGGAACCCGCGGCGCGTAGCGCAGTCTGAAGGGACGATTTTTTTAGCAGGCCGAGTGTCGAGCATGGACCATCCGACCTCTCTGAAGACGACCACTGTGATCATCACAAACAGGGCCCTCGCATGATTGAGATCAGAAACCTGACCAAACGATACGGCGCGCTCACTGCCGTCAACGACATCTCCTTCACTGTCAGCCCGGGACAAGTGCTCGGCTTCCTCGGCCCGAACGGCGCCGGCAAGTCGACCACCATGAAAATGATCACGGGTTTTCTGACACCGACGTCAGGAAGCGTTTCGGTGTGCGGGCATGACGTGGAGAGCAATCCGCTCGCCGCGAAGGCCTGCATGGGCTACCTGCCCGAAGGCGCGCCGAGCTATGGCGAAATGACGGTGCGCGGTTTTCTCGAGTTCATCGCCGATGTGCGGGGCCTGACCGGCGAGCGTCGGCGCGCGCGGCTGGACGACGTGATCGGCCGTCTGCAGCTGAACAGCGTGCTGGAGCAGATGATCGAAACGCTCTCCAAGGGCTTCAAGCGTCGCGTCGGTCTGGCGCAGGCGCTGCTGCACGATCCGCAGGTGCTGATCCTCGACGAGCCCACTGACGGTCTGGATCCCAATCAGAAGCACCACGTGCGCGAGCTCATCAACGACATGGCGAAGGACAAGATCATCGTGATCTCCACGCACATCCTCGAAGAAGTGGATGCGGTGTGTAACCGCGCCATCATCATCGCCGGCGGCAAGCTGCTCGCCGACGCCACGCCCGTCGAACTGGCGAAACGCGCACCGAGCGGCCGGCTCGACGACGTGTTCCGCGAGATCACGACCGGCCAGAAAAGCGCAGCGTGAGGTGAACAATGCATAACATCAAAACCATCTTCCGCCGCGAGTTCGCCAGTTACTTCGCCACCCCGCTGGCGCTGGTGTTCATCGTGTTCTTCCTGGTGCTGGCCGCGGCGTTCGCGTTCCAGTTCGGCAATTTCTTCGAACGCGGCCAGGCGGATCTGGCGCCGTTCTTTTCATTTCATCCCTGGCTGTATCTGTTCCTGATTCCCGCGATCTCGATGCGGCTGTGGGCCGAGGAGCGCAAGTCGGGCAGCATCGAGCTGCTGATGACCTTGCCGGTCACGACCTGGCAGGCCGTCATCGGCAAATATCTCGCGGCCTGGGCCTTCGCCGGCGTCGCCCTGGCGCTGACGTTTCCAATGTGGATCACCGTCAACTATCTCGGCAATCCGGACAACGGCGCGATTCTCGCCGGTTACATCGGCAGCTGGCTGATGGCCGGCGGTTTCCTCGCGATCGGTGCGTGCCTGTCGTCGGCGACGCGCAATCAAGTGATCGCGTTCATCTTCACGGTGGTGCTGTGCTTCGGCTTCCTGTTCTCGGGCTTCCCGATCGTGCTCGACATGGTGTCCGGCTGGGCGCCACGACCGCTGGTGGACGCGCTCGCGTCGCTGTCGTTCTACACCCACTTCCAGGCGATCTCCAAAGGCGTGATCGACCTGCGCGACCTGTTGTACTTCGGGACCGTGATCGGCGTCTGGCTCGCCGCCAACACCATCGTCCTCGACATGAAAAAGGCCGACTGACATGACTACAAAAACACGCAAGACTTATGGGGCCACCGCGCTGGTGGCACTCGCCGTGTTATTCATCGGCGTCACGATTCTGATCACGTTCGTGTTGCGCGGCGCGCGTCTCGATCTGACCGAGAGCAAGCTGTATTCGCTCGCCCCCGGCACCCAGAAGATCGTCAGCACTCTCACCGAGCCGGTGAATCTTTATTTCTTCTTCTCGCAGGAAGGCAGCTCGCAATCGCCGCAGCTGCGCGCGTATGCGCAGCGGGTCCGCGAGCTGCTCGAAGAAATGGCTCAGCGTTCCAAGGGCAAGCTGCATCTCAACGTCATCGATCCGCAGCCGTTCTCGGAAGACGAAGACCGCGCCACCGAGTTCGGTCTGTCGCCGGTGTCGGTGACGCCGGGCGGTGAGCCGGTGTACTTCGGCCTCGCCGGCACCAACTCCACCGACGGTCGCGAGATCATCGGCCTGTTCCAGCCGGACAAGGAAGAATTCCTGGAGTACGACGTCGCCAGCCTCATCTATCGGTTGAGCAACGCCAAGCGCGCCGCCGTCGGCCTGATCTCGAGCCTGCCGGTCGAGCCGCGTTTCGATCAAATGAGCGGTCAGATGGCACCGGGCTGGGCCAGCATCCAGCAACTGCGCGAGACGCTCGATGTGCGCACATTGCAGGCCGACGGCAACGACATTCCGGCCGACATCGGCGTGCTGATGGTCGTGCATCCGAAAGATCTGAGCCCGCAGACGCAGTACGCGATCGACCAGTTCGTCATGCGCGGCGGCAAGCTGATCAGCTTCATGGATCCGCAGTCGGAGAATGACAATGCCGGCGCGCAGATGGGCATGCCACCGATGGGCGGTCGCTCCTCGACGCTCGGCCCGCTGCTCGATGCGTGGGGCGTGAAGTTCGATACGAATGAGATCGTCGGCGATCGCGAGCTCGGTCTGACGGTGTCGTTGCAACAGGGCAAGCCGCCGTCACAGCACATCGCCATTCTCGGTTTGAATCGCGCCAGCATGAATCCGAAGGACGTGACCGTCTCGGCGCTCGATTCGATCAACGTGATGACCGCCGGTGCGCTGTCGAAGAAAGAAGGCGCCACCATCGAGTTTGAACCGCTGATTCAGTCGAGCACCAACGCCGCGCTGCTGCCAGCCGCGAAGTTGATGTTCCTGCCCGACAGCGATGCCTTGCTCGATGGCTTCAAGCCCACCGGCGAGCGTTACACCATCGCCGCCCGCATTCACGGCAAAGTGAAGTCGGCGTTCCCGAACGGCAAGCCGGGTGCTGAAGGCGCCGCTGGCGCGCATCTCACCGAGTCGAAGGAAGATGCCAACATCATTTTGATCGCGGACACCGACATTCTCTCGGACCCGCTGTGGGTTCGCACGCAGAACGTGTTCGGTCAGCGCTTCTCGGTCGCCTGGGCAAACAACGGCGACTTCATCTCCAACTCCGTCGACAACCTCGCCGGCAGCGCCGATCTGATCAGCGTGCGTGGCCGTCAGAGCTTCTTCCGTCCGTTCACCAAGGTCGATGAGCTGCGTCGCCAGGCCGGCGATCAGCTGCGCGCCAAGGAGAAGGAGCTGGATCAGGAGCTGAAAGACACCGAGCAGAAACTGACGGCGCTGGAAGGCGGCCGCGGCGGTCATCAGGCGGGCTTGTCGCTGTCGCCCGAGCAGGAAGCCGAGCTCGAGCGCTTCCAGCACGAGCGCGTGCGCATTCGCAAGGAACTGCGCGAAACCCGTCGCAGCCTCGACATCGAAATCGAGAAGCTGGGCACGCGGCTGAAGGTCATCAACATCGCGTTGGTGCCGCTGCTGCTCGCGCTCGGCGCGATCTTCCTCGAAATCACGCGTCGTCGCCGGCTCCGTGCCGGCCGCGCCGCCGCTCACACCGGTTGATGGACTGAGGTTAGCTCATGACTTCAAAAAAACTTTCCATCCTGGCAGTCGTCGCGTTGCTCGCCGTCGTCGCCGGACTGTGGCTCGGCGGCCGGCAGACCTCGCCGGCATCGAGCGAAGCCGCGACGCTGTATCCCGATCTGAAAAAGGAGCTGGGCTCGATCACGGACCTGCGCATCGTGAAAGCCGGCGGCACGCCGGCGCTCGAAGTGAAGAAAGGCGACAACGGCTGGGTCGTGGTCGACCGTCACAACTATCCGGCCGACGAAGCCAAGCTGCGCAAACTCATCACCAGCCTCACCGAGGCCAAGGTGCTCGAGGAGAAAACCTCCAATCCGGAGAGCTACAAGGCGCTCGGTGTCGAAGACATCAGCAATGCGGCGGCCGGCGGTGTGCAACTCGAGCTCGATGGACCGAAGCAGCCGATCAAGGTGATCGTCGGCAAGCAGGCTCAAGGCGCGCAGTCACAATACGTGCGCCGCGCCGGCGAGCCGAAGAGCTGGCTGGTGAACAAGAGCATCGACACGTCATCGTCGGCCGATCAGTGGCTGCGCAAAGACGTGATCGATGTTTCTGCGGACCGTGTGCAGTCGGCCGAAGTCACCGTCGAGAAGAGCAAGCCCTACTCTGTTTCGAAGAAGACCCGCGCCGATGCGGACTTCGCGGTTGAGGGGCTGCCGAAGGGTAAAGAGCTGAGCTCACCTTCCGCGGCGGATAACTTCGCCACGGCCCTTGCTGGTTTGACGTTGAGCGACGTGAAGGCCGCGAGCGAAGTGACCGATCCGCCCAGTGCGCGGGCGACGATCAGGACGTTCGATGGCCTGGTGACGGAAGTCACCGGCTGGAAGAAGGACGACAAACACTTCGTCGCGCTGAAGACGTCCTACGACGCCGCGCTCGCCGACAAATTCAAAGTCGCGACCGCGGACACCGAGAAGAAGGATGCGCCTGCCGATGCTGCCAAGAAAGAGGGCGAAGGCGCCCCGCCCGCAGCGGACAAACCGGCCGAAGCGAAGCCCGCGGCGCGTAACGTCGAAGAGGAATCGGCGAAAGCGAATGCTCAGCTCAATGGTTGGGTGTACGAGGTCCCGGCGTACAAGTACGACGCGATCTTCAAGCCGCTCGACGAGCTGATCAAGAAGTAACCATCAAACGTCGGCGGCTCCGCGCCGGGGCCGCTGACAGCCCGAAGTTACCGCCGAACGTTGCGGCGAACGGGGGCACTTGCAAAGCGCCGCCCCCTCTTACTTCTTCGGCAGCACCACGACGCGAGTCCGCGTCCAGCGATCGTGCCAGGCGAGCTTGTCGCGATCGATCCAGATCCACCAGTAGCCGGCCAACGCCAACACCAGCGAGACCGTCGCGGCCGCCAGGCGTTTGATCACATCGGCCCAGGTCAGCGCAGCGCCGTCTTCACGCTCGAGACGCAGCCGCCACGCCGCCATGCCGAGCGTCTGACCGCGACGCGTCCAGAACAGGCCGAAGAACAAGATCACGATCACCAACAACAGCACCCGATACGCGTACTCCCACGCGCCGTAACGGTCACTCGTGATCGCCTCGCCACCGGTAAGGGGCAAGAACGCCGCCGTCGCGACCATCATCACGGCGAGCACCAGCAGCAGGTCATAGAACATCGCGCCCAGCCGGCGCAGCACGCCAGCGCTCGGTAGGCCAGCGCGTTCGGACGAAACGGACTCACTCATGATTTAGCGAACGCGCGAGATAGCGATGGTAGTAATGACAGTCAGTATCGCGGTCGGCAGCCAGGCGACCACGAGCGGCGGCATGTTGAACACTTCGCCGCCGCTTTCCAACATCTTCGCCATCAGGAAGAACACCACGCCGATCATGATGCCGACCACGGTGCGCGCACCAGTGCCGGTCGATCGCATCGGCCCGAACGCGAACGGTACCGCAAGCACCACGATGATCGCGACCGCGACCGTGCGCGCGATGCGCGCCCAGAAAGCGACCTCATACGTCCGCGCATCGAGGCCATTCGCCTTCAGATGTTGAATGTAGCTGAGCAACCCTCGCCCCGGCAGCGAGTCCGCATCCAGCACCGCCAGGCCAAGAAACTCCGGTGACAGTCGCGTCTGCAATTGCGTCTCCGCCGCCTTGCTCGTCGCCACGCGCTCATTGCCGATGCTCGACTCGACGTAGTTCTCGAGCTGCCACAGATTGTTCTTGTCGATGCTGGCGTTATTCGCATGCCCCACGCTGCGCAGCCGGCGCTGCCCATCGAACTTGAACACATAAACGCCGCCATACCGGTTGTCCGCCGCCTGCTGGCGAACCGAGATCATCATGTCGCCGTCCTTGGCCCAGGCACTCTTGTTGCCCGCCATGCTGTAGTCGTTGAACTTGGCGAAGGTCTTCATCTGCCGGGCGTATTGCTCCATCGGCGGCGAGATCACCTCGCCGAGCAGCGCGGTGAAGATCATCAGGATCACACCGGCACCGGCCGTCCACATGGCGATACGCAACGTGGACACGCCCGCCGCTCGCACCACGATCAACTCCAGCGTGCGCGCCAGATTGCCCAGCGCCAGCAAGGCACCGATCAGCGCCGCGATCGGCAACATGTCGAACGCGTATTTCGGCAGGTTCAGGCCGACGTACATCAACGCATTCTCGACCGAATACTGACCGATGCCGATCTCATCCTGCTGCGTGATGAACAGATACAACCCGCTCAGCGCGAGCAGCACGAGCATCACCAGCGCGGTGTTACCCAACACCGCTTTGATCACATATCTGGAAAGGATGGAGGTCATGCGGTCACCATCCGGGGTTTGGCGAGCGGCGCCTCACGCGACAGCAGCCACAATCCGAGCACCAGCGCGACACCGTGCACCCACCACAACCCCACCCATTCAGGCACGCTGCCCCCTTCGACCCAGGTGCGCGCGGCGGCCAGCAACTGCCAATAAATGAAATACACCAGGATGGCGATGCCGATACGGCCGAACCGGCCTTGCCGAGGCCGCAGCCGGGCGAGCGGCACGGCGATCAGCATCAGAATGAGCGCCATCAACGGCGTCGAAATACGCCACTGCAACTCGGCGCGATCGCGCGGATCGCTGGACTGTAACAATTCACCGGTGGATTTCATGCCCGCCTTGCCCGCGCGGCCGCCGATCTCACCGAGCCGGATCGGATACCCGCCCTCGGCGAAATGCGTGATCTGCCAGTCGCCCTTGCCCGGTACACCTTTGTAATGCTCGCCGTCGTACAGCACGAACATTTGATCGGCCTGACCGGCGCCGCGCTGTTCAGCCCGCGTCGCCACCCAGACCTCCAGCGTGCCGTCGCTCTCCGGATCCTGGGTCCGGTCCACGAACACATTCACGTTGTGCAGGATGCCGTTGTCATCGACGCGCTCGGCGTAAAACACCACGTTACCGCCGCCGAAAGTACGGAACCGGCCCGGCTCGAGCAGACCGAACTGCGCGTTCTGCAAAGCTTCGGTACGGATCTGCTGGGCTCGCGCGGACGCCGCGGGAATGGCCCAGAACGACAGCCAGATCAGCAAGGCGGTAATGAATATGCCGAGATAGCCGATCGGCCGATACAAGCCGGCGGGCCCGACGCCGCAGGACTGGATCGCCGCCATCTCGCTCTCGTGATACATGCGGCCCAGGCCCAGCATGATGGCGAGGAAAAAGCCGATGGGAGCGATCACGGTGAGATAGCCGGCCGAGGTCAGGCCGAGCAGCGAGAACACCACGTCGCGCGGAAAGTCGTTGGCCGCCGCCTGCGACAGCACGCGCGCCAGCTGATTTGACAGCAGGATGACCAGCAGTACGCCGGTGACCGCCAGCCAGGTTTCCGCAACCTCCTTAAGGAGGTATCGATCCAGGGTTCGCAATGCTCGTTCCGCTTTTTACCCGCAGCGTGAGGATGTTTCCGCGGCGGTGGGGCGCGCGGAATGGAGTAGACTAGCGTCTTTTTCGCGCCCTTTGCGAGGAAGGTTCATGGAATTTTTTGTCAGTACTGCCTCTGCCTCCCGTCAGCGCACTGACTGCGCCATCGTCGGTGTCTACGACAAGGGCGTTCTGTCGGCAGCCGCGGAAGATCTCGATGCCCGCATCGGCGGCCGCATCGCCAAGCTGGTGAAGCGTGGCGACCTGCGTGGCAAGACCGGCGACGCGGTTCTGCTCGCCGACCTGAGCGGCGCGCCCGTCGAACGGGTCATCGTGATCGGCCTGGGCAATCGCAGCACCTTCAAGCGCAAGCAATATCGCAAGGCGCTGGCCGGCGCGCTCGCCATGGTCGCCAAGACCGGCGCCAGCGATGCGATCAGCTATCTGGGCCTGGACGAAATCGCCGACGCCGATGCGTACGCGCAGGCTCGCGTCGCCGTCGAGGTCGTCGCGGCCTCGCAGTACCGCACTCCCGATTACAAGACCGGCAACAAGCGTCCCAAGCCGTCGCTGACCAAGTTCGGCGTCGCTGTCGCCAGTCGCGGTGACAAGGGCCAGGCCGAGCGCGGTCTCGCCCATGGCCAGGGCATCGTCAGCGGCATGGCGTTCATGCGCGATCTGGCGAATCAGCCGGCCAATGTTTGCACCCCGAGCTTTCTGGCGCGCCAGGCCAAAGCCCTGGCCAACGATTACAAGAAGCTCAGCGTGCGCGTGTTGAATGAAGCCGAATGCAAACGCCTCGGCATGGGTTCCTTCCTGTCCGTCACCCACGGCTCGGAAGAGCCGGCTACGTTCATCGTGTTCGAATACCACGGCGCCGAGCGCAGCCAGGCGCCGGTGGTGCTGGTCGGCAAGGCGGTCACCTTCGACACCGGCGGCATTTCGCTGAAGCCGCCCGCCGCGATGGATGAAATGAAGTTCGACATGAGCGGCGGCGCCAGCGTATTCGGCACCATGAAAGCCGTGGCCGAGCTGGAATTGCCGATCAACGTCGTCGGCGTCGTGCCGGCGTGCGAAAACATGCCGAGCGGTCGCGCCACCAAGCCGGGCGACATCGTGAAGAGCATGTCGGGCCAGACCATCGAAGTACTGAACACCGACGCCGAAGGCCGTCTGATCCTGTGCGACGCCATCACCTATTCGCGCCGCTTCAAGCCCGAAGTGGTCATCGATCTGGCGACCCTCACCGGCGCCTGCGTGATCGCGCTGGGCAATCATCTGTCGGGTCTGTTCAGTAACGACGATGAGCTGGCGGCCGATCTGAAGGCGGCCGGCGAGCGCGCCGACGACCGCGCCTGGCACATGCCGATCGGCGAGGAATACGGCGAGCAGCTGAAGAGCAACTTCGCGGACATGGCCAACGTGGCCGGCCGCGAGGGCGGCGCCATCACGGCGGCCTGCTTCCTCGCGAAGTTCACCGATGGCCTGCGCTGGGCGCATCTGGACATCGCGGGTACGGCGTATCAGAGCGGTTCCGCCAAGGGCAGCACGGGCCGCCCGGTGCCGCTGCTGGTCGATTACCTCATCAACAAGAAATAACGATCCGCCATGAGTCGAGTGGACTTCTACGTCCTCTCCGCGGACGCCCCCGACGCCCGCCTGCGCTACGCGTGCAGGCTGGCGGAGCGCGCCGTCGAGCAAGGGTGTCAGGTATATATCCAGACGCCGGATGTGCAACGACTCGACGACATGCTGTGGACGTTCAGCGACGGCAGCTTCCTGCCCCACGAGATCTATCGTGGGCAGGAGGCGGCGCATGCCAGGGTGAAGGTGATGGTTGGCTCGGAGTTGGGCCCGCAATCACACCGCGGATTGCTCATCAATCTCACGGATTCGATGCCATCCGACGTCAATGCGTATGATCGTATCGCTGAGATTGTCGACGTCGACCCGGAACGGAAACGCACTGCTCGCGAAAGATATAAGCATTATCGCGAACAGGGCTGTGCGATGGAGTCGCACAACCTCTAAGAGAGCGGTGTCGGTGGTCAGCGCCGCGCCGAGGGGTATTCCTCCTCCCGGCACCGCGCTCGCCCGTCGCGCATTGCGCTCCGAGGCGCCCATTGCTCTGCGCAGTCCTGCTCCGAGCAAGCCCAGGGTGTACGTCCATATACACCCGCTCGGCGGAGCGAAGCATGCTTCGCTGAAAGGCACCGCCGAGCCCCTGATGTGCGCTGATACGAAAACACGTCCCTGTATTTCGAATCTGCCGGGAGGAGGAATACCCCTCGGCGCGACGCCTCACGCTTCAGTGTAAATTGTCAGCCACTAAGAGCCTCACCATCGTCGCGCAGTGCTGGCGGCAGCGGTCACTCTCGTCCCGTGCCGAACCTTTCTTGCTTTAAGTGAGATACGCGGCGTGATCGATCGTCACATTCGCCGCGCCACGCTCCAGCGCCGCGCGCAGCGCCGGCGTCAGTGGCATCTTCTGTAACGTGTGGTGGTCGACGTGTACGTACACCGTCTCCACGGTGACGATCACCCTTTCCTCTCCGGCCAAACGAAACTCCGTCGCCAACGTAAACGACGTATTGCCGAGGTGTCTGGTCGCGACCGAAATCTCCAGCACCTGGTCATACCGCGCCGGCGCGCGCCACTCGGTCGTCTGTTTCACCAGTTGAAAGTCGAGCTCGCCGGTCTGCATTTCTTTTTCGTAGCCGAGCGCCCGAAAGTACTCCGCCGTCGCCAGATCGGTGTAATCGCCGTAACGCGCATTGAACACGACCTTCTGCGCGTCGCATTCGTTATATCGGGTTCGCAGCAGATATCTGAACCGGCTCATCATCGTCCCTCGACTCTCGATCGCAGCATCATAACGCGCGCAATCAGCCGGAGAGCGGCAACAAATGCGGCTTCAACAGCTCCGCGATCCAGGACATGAACGCCTGCACTCGCTGTGACAGATTGCGTCGCTGCGCGTACAGCAACCAGACAGGCATCGGCTCCGCCCGCAACTCAGGCGCGACTTCCACGAGCAGCCCTTGCTCGATCAGCTTGAGCATGCCCGGCCCGGGCGCCTGGATGATGCCCAGCCCCGCCAGACAGCTTTCCTGATACGCCTCCGCGCTATTCACCGTGATCACGCCAGGCATGTCCACCATGCGATAGGCGACGCCGTCGTGATATTCGAATCCCATCGACTTCGCGCCGAACGTGCCCACATAGTGAATCAGCTGATGATGCGCGAGATCTTCCACCGTGCGTGGCATGCCATGCGTGCGCACGTATTCGGGACTCGCGCAGTTGGTTACAACAAACGCGCCGAGCGGACGCGCGATCAAGCTCACATCGTCCACCGAGCCCACCCGCATCACGCAATCGAATCCCTCGCGCACCAGATCGACTTTGCGATCCGTGCAGCTCAGTTCGATTTCGAGCCGGGGATGCTGGCGTAGAAACGTCGGCAGATGCGGAATGACCGTGGTGCGCGCGATGCCGGTGGGCATATCCACGCGCAACCGTCCTCTCAATGCCTGCGGCCCCTGCTGGAACATCGAGCGCAGCTCATCCATATCGGCCAGCAGATCCTTGCAGCGCTCGTAACAGGCGCGGCCGTCGAGGGTCATCTGAACTTTCCGGGTCGTGCGATGAAGAAGCTGAGTGCCGAATTCGCTCTCCAGCTGCTGGACCGCCGTGGACATGCTGGCCTTCGGCATCCCGAGACTCTCCGCCGCCCGCGTGTAGCTGGCGAGCTCCGCGACGCGGACGAAGATCTGCATGGCTTCGAGTTGATTCATTGTTCGTATTATACGAACACTACGCTCAGAATTGGCCAGTTTATCCACTCTTAAACGACTAATAAGCTCTCCTTCGCCCGATCATCACCTCCCAAGGAGCTCGCCCATGAACACCCCCATCGCCCTCGTTACCGGCGGCAGCCGAGGCCTCGGCAAGAATATGGCCCAGGCGTTGGCCGCGCGCGGCGTCGACGTCGTACTGACCTATCGAAGCAATCAGAAGGAAGCCGAGGCCGTCGTCGCTGAAATAGAGCGGTCGGGGCGCAAGGCAGCGGCGCTGCAGCTGGATGTCGGCGTCTCCTCCACGTTCGCATCGTTCGTCGAGCAGGTCCGCGAGGTGTTGAAGAATCGCTGGCAGCGCGACCGCTTCGATTACCTGGTGAACAACGCGGGCATCGGCATTCATGCGTCCTTTGCCGAAACCACCGAGGCGCAGTTCGATGAGCTGGTGAACATCCAGTTCAAAGGCCCGTTTTTCCTGACCCAGAAGCTGCTGCCGCTGCTGGCGGACGGCGGGCGTATCGTGAACATCTCTTCCGGCCTGGCCCGCTTCGCCCTGCCCGGCTACTCGGCCTATGCGGCCATGAAGGGCGCCATGGAAGTGCTGACCCGCTATCAGGCCAAGGAACTGGGCAGTCGCGGGATCGCGGTGAATATCGTCGCGCCCGGCGCCATCGAGACCGACTTCGGCGGCGGCCTGGTCCGGGACAACAAGCAGGTGAACGACATGATCGCCTCGCAAACCGCGCTGGGCCGGGTCGGCCGGCCGGAGGACATCGGCGGCGTGGTGGCCTCGCTGCTGTCGCCGGAGAACCGCTGGATCAATGCCCAGCGCATCGAGGCATCGGGCGGCATGTTCCTGTAAGCAGCGGCCTGGGTAGGAGCGGGCCGGCAGAGCCGGCCCGCAGCTTGTACGGGCTAGAACAGCGGTCCACGCCCAACCGTGCGACTACATAGCCGGCCAATCCACGCTTAAGGCCCCAGCCCGCATTTCTGACATGGCGGCTATACTTGCCCGCTATTTTCCCGCTTTCCGACTGGCCAGAAATGCAGAAGACCTACGACCCCAAGGACATCGAGCAACGCACCTACCAGCGCTGGGAGTCGCACGGCTGGTTCAAGCCGTCGGGCCAGGGCTCGCCCTACAGCATCGTCATCCCGCCGCCGAACGTCACCGGCACCCTGCACATGGGTCACGCCTTTCAGCACACGCTGATGGACGTGCTCACCCGGCAGCACCGCATGCAGGGCGAGAACACGCTGTGGCAACCGGGCACGGATCACGCTGGCATCGCCACGCAGATGGTCGTCGAGCGACAGCTCAACGCGCAGGGCGTGCATCGTCGTGACATCGGTCGCGAGGAATTCACCAAACGCGTGTGGGAATGGAAAGCGCAGTCGGGCGACACGATCTCCCGCCAGGAGCGTCGCATCGGCAACTCGGTGGACTGGTCGCGCGATCGGTTCACGATGGACGACGGCTTGTCCGAAGCGGTCACCGAAGTGTTCGTGCGCTTGCATGAAGAAGGATTGATCTATCGCGGCAAGCGCCTGGTGAACTGGGACCCGGTGCTGCACACCGCGCTGTCCGATCTCGAAGTGCTGCCGACCGACGAGCAAGGTTCGCTGTGGCACTTCCGTTATCCCATCGACGGCAGCGACCAGCACATCGTGGTCGCGACGACACGGCCGGAAACCATGCTCGGCGATACCGCCGTGGCCGTGCATCCGGAGGACGAGCGTTACAAACATCTCATCGGCAAGCAGATCCGTCTGCCGCTGACCGACCGCTTGATTCCGATCATCGGCGACGATTACGTCGATCCGGCGTTCGGCTCCGGCTGCGTGAAGATCACGCCGGCGCACGACTTCAACGACTACCAGATCGGTCAGCGTCATTCGCTGCCACTGATCAATGTGTTCGACGCCAACGCGGCGCTCAACGACGCAGTGCCTGAGAGCTACCGTGGATTGGATCGTTTCGTCGCGCGCAAGCAGATCGTGGCCGATCTCGAAGCGCTCGGCCTGGTCGAGAAGATCGAGCCGCACGCCTTGAAAGTGCCGCGCGGCGATCGTAGCAACGCGGTGCTCGAGCCGTGGCTCACCGATCAATGGTACGTGCGCATCGTGCCGCTCGCGGAGCCCGCGATCGAGTGCGTGAAGGACGGCCGCATTCGGTTCGTGCCGGAGAACTGGTCCAAGACCTATTACCAGTGGATGGAGAACATCCAGGACTGGTGCATCAGCCGCCAGCTGTGGTGGGGCCATCAGATTCCGGCGTGGTACGACGACGAAGGCAATCACTACGTCGCCCGCACGTACGACCTGGCTTATCAGCAAGCGCGCCTGAAGCTGGGCCGCGATGTGACCCTCAAGCGTGACGAAGACGTGCTCGACACGTGGTTCTCGTCCGCGCTGTGGCCATTCTCCACATTGGGCTGGCCGGACCAAACCAAAGAACTGAAGTCGCTGTATCCGACCAGCGTGCTGGTGACCGGCTTCGACATCATTTTCTTCTGGGTGGCCCGCATGATCATGATGGGCCTGAAGTTCGCCGGCGACGTGCCGTTCCGGGAGGTGTACATCACCGGCCTGATCCGCGACGAGAACGGCGACAAGATGTCCAAGTCCAAGGGCAACATCATCGACCCGCTCGATCTGATCGACGGCATCGATCTGGAGTCGCTGGTCGCCAAGCGCACCTCCGGGCTGATGCAGCCGCAGATGAAGGACAAGATCGAGAAAGCCACGCGCAAGCAGTTCCCGACCGGCATGCCGTCGTACGGTGCCGACGCGTTGCGCTTCACGTTCTGCGCGCTCGCGACGATGGGTCGTGACATTCGCTTCGACCTGGGCCGCATCGAGGGCTACCGCAACTTCTGTAACAAGCTGTGGAATGCCGCGCGTTACGTGATGATGAATCTGGAGAGCGCGCCGCCGGCCACCGCGACCGGTCCGGTGGAATATTCTCCCGCCGATCTGTGGATCCGCTCGCGCCTCGGCGCAACGATCGAAGAAACGCGTGCCCGCCTGGCCGAATATCGTTTCGATCTCGCGTCGCAAGCGCTGTATGAGTTCGCGTGGTACGAGTACTGCGACTGGTATCTGGAACTGTCGAAGCCGACGTTGCAGTCCGAGCAGTCGAGCGATGCACAGAAGCGGGGCACGCGCGAAACGCTGGCCGCCGTGCTCGAAGCGTATCTGCGTCTGTTACATCCGCTGATGCCTTTCATCACCGAAGAGATCTGGCAGACAGTGGCGCCGATGGCCGGCCGCAAGGGCGACACGATCATGTTGCAGTCATATCCGACTGCGGCGGAGTTCCCGCGTGATGCAGCCGCCGAAGCTCAGATCACTGCAATCAAGGCGGTCATTCTTGGCGCGCGTCAGATTCGCGGTCAGCTGGAGATCCCCCAGGCACGTGAGATCACCGTCGCTTATCAAACACCGGAAGCGTCCGATGAAGCCTCGTTGACGGCCAGCCTCAACGTGGTCCGCGGCGTGGGCAAGATTAGCGAGCTGAAATTTCTTCCCAGCGACGCCGCCCTGCCGCCGTCGGCCACGGCCATCATCGACCGTCGCACCATTTCGTCGCCGCTGGCCGGCCTGATCTCCGACCCGCAGGCGGAGCTGGCGCGGCTGGCAAAGCGCAAGGCCAAGGTCGAGCAGGACTTGAAGAAGGAAGAGGCCAAGTTCGCCAACCCGAACTTCGTCGCCAACGCCAAGCCCGAAGTGGTCGCGCTGGGCCACGAGCGCATCGCCGAATTCAAACGGCAGATTGCTCAGCTCGAGGAGCAGGAGAAAGGGATCGGCGAGTTGTAAGCCGCTCACGCCAGAGGACTGTCGGCTTCTGGCGAATCTGTCATGCGCGCTGGCGCGAATGCGAACTACCTACTTGCATTTCGCGCCATACTGCCGACACTGCCCGCGAGCGAAGCTGGAGAGCGCATGAATTCCGCCATCCCAACTCTGATCACGCAGGCCGACCCCGTTGAGCTGATTGCCGCCACGACGGCGCAGCTCAATCGGGTGATCCTGGGCAAGGAGCATCAGCTGCGGCTGTGCATCTCCTGCCTGCTCGCCCGCGGTCATCTGCTCATCGAAGACATTCCCGGCGTTGGCAAGACCACCCTCGCGCACGCGCTGGCCGAGTCGCTCGGCCTGTCCTATCAACGCATCCAGTTCACCAGCGACCTGCTGCCGGCCGACATCATCGGCGTCTCCGTGTTCGATCGTGAGACCAGCTCGTTCCAGTTCCACAAAGGCCCGGTGTTCTCACAACTGGTGCTCGCCGATGAAGTGAATCGCGCGACGCCCAAGGCACAGAGCGCGCTGCTCGAGGCGATGGAAGAACACCAGGTGACCGCGGACGGTGCGACCTATCCATTGGCCGCGCCGTTCTTCGTCATCGCCACCCAGAATCCGGTGTATCAGATCGGCACGTATCCCTTGCCCGAATCCCAGCTGGATCGGTTTCTGATGCGCATCGAGCTCGGCTATCCCGATCCATCGCTGGAACGTCAGCTGCTGCTCGGCCAGGACCGTCGCGATCTGCTGGCGACGCTCGCGCCCACGCTGTCGCCTCAGCAATTGTTGTTGATGCAAACGATGGTGCCCAAGGTGCACGTGTCCGACGCCTTGCTCGATTACGTGCAGGCCATCGTTCGTTACACCCGCGAATCACCGTTGTTCGAAGCGGGCATTTCGCCTCGTGCCTCGATCGGTTTGCTGCGTGCGGCTCAGGCATGGGCGTTGATCCATGGGCATCCCGGCGTGATGCCCGAGGACGTGCAGGCTGTGCTCGCCGGCGTGGTCGGCCATCGACTCAAGCCTCGCGATGACACCGCGCCCAAAACGCCCACGGAAATCGGGCAGTTCGTCCTGAAAGAAGTCGCGGTGCCTTGAACCTCGCCATCAATCTCGACTTCGGATTCGCTCGCCGGCTGCGACTGCTTGCCCGCCGCTGGGCGCGCCAACGTCACGGCGTCGATCCCGAGCCGCTGACGCTCGCCACCCGCCGCATCTACATCATCCCGACCGGGATGGGCATCGCGTTCGCCATGATGCTGGCCGCCATGTTCATCGGCGCGATGAACTATGCAAACAATCTGGCGCTGGGACTGACGTTCCTGCTCGGCTCGCTGGCGCTCACCGCCATGCATTACTGTCATCGCAACCTGGCCGGCCTGGTGATTCGTTCCGCCAGCACCGAGCCGGTGTTCGCCGGCGACGACGCGACATTTCATATCGCACTGGAAAACACCGCGCCGCTCGCCCGTCATGAAATGATCGTTGCGAACGAGGCAGGCACCTCGCCGCCGCAGCTCGTTCCCGCCAACGGACGCGCCGTGTTCACTCTGCAGCTGCCAGCACCGCGTCGTGGCTTGCTGATACTGGATCATTTCGAAATCGTCACGCGGCATCCTTTCAGTCTGTTTCGCGCCTGGACTCACGTTCATATGAATATGACGTGCGTGGTCTATCCAAAGCCCGCGCCTCGCGGCCTGACGCCGCCGCCCGTCGAAACGGACACCGGCGGAGCGCAGGACTCGGTTCGAGGCGATGAAGAGTTCGCAGGCTTCCGACCGTTCCATCCTGGCGACTCGCCGCGCCGGATCGCATGGAAAGCCTATGCGCGCGAGCAAGGACTGCAGGTGAAGCTCTACGCGGGCACGGCGGTCACGTCGCATGTGTTCGATTGGGACGGGCTCGCCGGCCTCGACACTGAAGCGCGGTTGTCACAACTGTGCCGATGGGTCGAGGATGCCTACGCCGGAGGCCGCGCCTTTGCCTTGAAGCTGCCGGGCCTGGATATTCCAGCCAACGTCGGCCCCGGCCATCGGCAACGATGTCTGACCGCATTGGCGATGTTCGAGCCATGAGCGCGGTGCTGGACACCCGGTTGCAGCAACTCACGCCTTTCGGGCAGCGATTGGTCTGGGTGATCGCGGGCCTGGCGCTCGCGGTGGCTCCGCATTTCGGTCACATCGCGATCTGGACGCTGCTGCTCGCCGCGGTGGCCACGGCGCTTCGCATGACGATCGAGATCAAGCGCTGGCCATTGCCGCCGAAAGCAGTGAACACAGGGTTCGCGTTCGCCTCCCTGCTCGGCGTGCTGCTCAGTTACAAGACGCTCAATGGCATCGACGCCGGCACCTCGCTGCTGATCGTGATGTCCGGCATGAAGCTGCTGGAAAGCCGCACGGCCCGCGATCTCACCGTGGTGGTGTTCCTTTCCTACTTCGCGCTGTTCGCGGCCTTCCTCTACAACCAGAACATGCTACTGCTGCCGTACATGGTGTTCACGGCGGGGCTGCTCACGATGACCCTGATGCGCATCCACCAGAGCGAGCCGATGCCGATCCGGGAGGCTGCGACCACGACGGCTAAAATGTTTCTTCAGGCCCTGCCACTGGCTGCTTTGTTGTTTCTGTTCTTCCCGCGCCTGCCCGGCCAGTTCTGGGCCGTGCCGCCGCGCGAGCAGGCTCGCAGCGGCCTCAGCGACGAAATGACACCCGGCGACGTGTCCGACTTGAGCCTGTCCAGCGCCATCGCGTTTCGTGTGAAGTTCGAAGGCGAGCCGCCGCCGCCGCGCGAGCGCTACTGGCGAGGCCCGGTGATGCACATGTTCGACGGGCGCACCTGGCGACAGCTCGGCGCAACGTTCTCGCAGCAGGAAGTGGCCTCCTCGGGCTCGACGTACCGGTATCGAATTTCTCTGGAACCGCAGTCGCGCAACTGGATCTATGCGCTCGACATGGTCACACGGTGGGACCGCCAGCGAGCCTTTCGCGGCGAGGATTTCCAGCTCAAGGCACGCCAGGAACAGATTTCGGTATTGACCTCGTACGATCTGGAATCGTCGCCCACCTATGTCACGACCAGTGAGCTGCGCCGGGACTTGCGGCGTGTGGACACGTACATTCCCCGCGATCGAAATCCACGCACCATCGAGCTGGCGAAACAGATACGCGAGAGCGCGGGCAGCGACGAAGCTTTCATTCAGTCCGTGCTCACCAGGTTCGGCAGCGAGGAGTATTACTACACGCTGGACCCGCCGACGCTGGCCTTGAACTCCGTCGACGACTTCCTGTTCAACACCAAGCGCGGCTTCTGCGAACACTTTGCCTCGGCCTTCACGGTGATGGCACGCAGCGTCGGCATTCCGGCGCGCGTGGTGACCGGCTATCAGGGCGGCGAGTTCAATTCGATGGGCGGTTATTTCATCGTCCGGCAGTCCGATGCGCATGCATGGTCGGAGGTCTGGCTGGAAGGCCGTGGCTGGCAGCGCATCGATCCGACCGCCGCGATCGCGCCGGAACGCATCGAGCGCGGACTCGACGCCGCGATTTCAGCGGAAGAAGACGTTCCTGGCAGAGTGCTGCGTCAGAGCGCGCTGTTCTCGAAAATCCGCATGGCCTGGGACACGGCCAACACGTTCTGGAACAACCAGGTCGTGGAGTTCGGCGAGACTCAGCAGCGCTGGCTGCTGGAGAAATTCAACATCAAGGACCCGCGTTGGGAATATCTCGGCGTGGGGCTGGTGCTCGGCCTGGTCGGCTTCTTCCTGATCCTGTCGGCGTATCTGGCGTGGAAGTTCAAGCCGCGATCGCGCGATCCCGTTGCGCATGTCTATGAACAGCTGTGCCGCAAGCTCGCGAAGCTCGGCGTGCCGCGACAGGCGCACGAAGGACCGAATGACTATGTGGAGCGCGCGGCGCAGGCGCGGCCAGAACTGGCCGCGCAGCTGGCGGAAGTTCGATCGGTCTATGTGGGATTACGCTACGGCCCGACGCCGCTGCCAACTCAGCTCAGCCGGCTGAAGTTTCTGGTAAACCAGCTGGAGGCGTGACACCGCGCGCCGCTCGTGCCGCGATCACCAGCACGACCGCGCCGCCCGCGAACAGGATCGCTACCGACAGAATCGCCAGGCGCGAATTGCCGGTGAGCAGCGCCGTGAATCCCATCAGCAACGGGCCCAGCACCGCGGCGAACTTGCCCATCATGTTGTAGAAACCGTAGAACTCGCCGGCCCGATCCATGGGAATCAACCGTCCGTAGTACGAGCGACTCATCGCCTGCGTCGCGCCCTGCACGCAACCGATGGCGGCCGCCATGATGTAGAACTCGGAGACGCTGGTCATGAACACGGCATAGAAGGTCACGGCGGCATACACGCCGATGCCGACGAAAATGCCAACCAGCGGACTGATGCGATCGCCGAGCGCGCCGAACAGCAACGTGGCCGGGAAGCCGATGAACTGGATCATCAGGATGCCCGAGATCAGGCTGTCCGCCGGAAAGCCGAGCGCGAGGCCATAGTCCACCGCCATCTTCATGATGGTGTTCACGCCGTCGATATACATCCAGTAAGCGAGCAGAAACAAAATCACCGCGCGGTACTTGCGCACTTCCCGGAAGGTCTTCGCCAGTTCCGCGAAGCCCTCACGCATTGCGCTGCCAGCGGCGACCGGCGCACGCTCGTTCAAATCCGGCGAGCTGCGCAAGAGCGGAATCGCGAACAGGATCCACCACACCGCGACCGACAGGAACGAGGCGCGAATCGCCGCTTCGGGATTGGCCAGACCGAACATCGCCGGCTTCGCGAACATCAGCACGTTGACGGTGAGCAGCAGCGCGCCGCCGAGATAGCCCAGCGCGTAACCAAAGCCCGAGACAGAATCGAGCCGCTTGGCGGGCGCGACCTTCACCAGCATGGAATCGTAGAAGATCAGACCGCCCCAGAAGCCGAGCGAGGCAATCGCGAACAACACCGCCGCGGCCTGCCAATCGCCGACTCCGACGAACGCGAGCATCGCCGTTGGAATCACACCGATCGCGGTGAACGCCGCCAGGAAGCGCAGATGCTTGCCGCCGCGATCGGCGAGCGCGCCCAGCCACGGCGCCATGATCGCCAGCACGAAGCTCGACACGCCATTGGCGATGCCCAGCCAGAACGTGCTGGTGGTCGCGTCCTGACCCGGGGTCAGGAATTGTTTGAAGAACAGCGGAAAGAACACGACCATCACCGTGGTCGCGAACGACGAGTTCGCCCAGTCGTATAACGCCCAGGCGAACACTTTCTTGGTGATGAGCGGGGACTTCATGCTGTCCTTGTTCGCTACGCGGCCGCGGCCAGATGCTCGCGGGTCTCGCGGAAATCGAGATCCGGCCAGCGTTCCAGCGTCAGCTGCAAGTTGACCCGCGTGGGTGCGAGATACACTAGCGCGCCGGAATGATCCAACGCGAGGTTCTCATACGCCTTGGTACGGAACTCCTCGAGCTTCTTCGCATCCTTGCCGTACACCCAGCGCGCGGTGTAGACGCTGACGTTATCGAACGATGACTGCACCGAATATTCGTCCTGCAGTCGGAACGTGACCACGTCGAACTGGAGCTGACCGACCGCGCCGAGGATCAGATCGTTGTTACGCAGCGGACGGAACACCTGCGTCGCGCCCTCTTCGCACAATTGATCCAGCCCCTTCTGCAGCGCCTTCATGCGCAGCGGATCGCGCAACACCACGCGACGGAACATTTCCGGCGCGAAGTTGGGAATACCCGTGAACATCAGCTGCTCGCCTTCGGTGAAGGTGTCGCCGATGTTGATCGTGCCGTGATTGTGCAAGCCGAGAATGTCGCCCGCGAAGGCTTCGTCGGTGTGCTGACGATCGGCCGCGAGGAAGGTGAGCGCGTCGTTGATGCGCATTTCCTTCTTGAGCCGCACATGGAACAGGCGCATGCCCTTGGTGAATTTGCCGGAGCAGATGCGCATGAAAGCAATACGGTCGCGGTGACCCGGATCCATGTTCGCCTGGATCTTGAACACGAAACCGGTGAGCTTTTCTTCCTGCGGCTCGACCACCCGCCCGGTCGTCTCGCGTTGCTTCGGTCCCGGCGCATTCCTGACGAAGGACGCCAGCAGCTCCGTCACGCCGAAGTTGCTGATGGCGGAGCCGAAGAACACCGGCGTCTGCTTCGCGGCCAGATATTGCTTCAGGTCGAATTCCGGTGCGGCGCCTCGCACCAGCTCCACTTCATCGCGAAACGCTTGCGCCCGCGCGCCGAGGAATTCGGTCGCGGCCTCGCTGTCCAGCTTGTCGATGGTCGCGGTGGTACCGGCACGGCCCTTCTCGCCGGCCTGATAGATATAAATCCGATCTTCGATCAGGTGATAAATGCCCTGCAGCTCGCGGCCCATGCCGATCGGCCAGGTGATGGGCGCGCAGGAGATCTTCAGCACCTTCTCGATTTCATCCAGCAGCTCCATGGGCTCGCGGCCTTCGCGATCGAGCTTGTTGATGAAGGTCATGATGGGCGTGTCGCGCAGACGCGTGACTTCCATCAGCTTGATGGTGCGCTCTTCGACGCCCTTGGCGCAGTCGATGACCATCAAAGCCGAGTCGACCGCGGTCAGCGTGCGATACGTGTCTTCGGAGAAGTCCTCGTGGCCCGGGGTATCGAGCAGATTCACCATGTGGCCGTCGTAGGGAAATTGCATGACCGAGGAGGTGACCGAGATACCGCGCTGCTGTTCCAGCGCCATCCAGTCCGAGGTCGCATGCCGGGCCGCCTTGCGGCCCTTGACGGTACCGGCGAGCTGAATGGCACCGCCGAACAGCAGCAGCTTTTCGGTCAGCGTGGTTTTACCGGCGTCAGGGTGGCTGATGATGGCAAAAGTTCGGCGTTTGCCGATTTCCTCGCCGAGCGGGCCATTCGTCATCGTCATCGAACCTCGAAAAATTAGCGCGACAGGATACCCCGAAACTCGGCGCGCACGATAACCTAGAAATGGGTTGACACGATAACCTAGAAACAGTAAAACGCAATAACCTAGAAATGGGAAGACACGAAACCCTAGAAACCGGAACTCCATGGCCGCGCCCACCGACAAGCTCGCCGAATCCCTGGGCGTCCTGAAAGCGTTTCAGGACCAGGGACGAATCGCGATCCGGGCTGCCGACCTGTCGCGGACCCACCGCGAGCGCCTGCAAGCCAACGGTTTCATCCGCCCGGTCATGAAGGGCTGGTACATCCCTTCCCGTCCCGACGAGCCGCAGGGAGAAAGCACGTCCTGGTACGCCTCGTTCTGGGATTTTTCCTCGGCCTATCTGACCGAGCGATTCGGCGATGCCTGGTGTCTCGGCGCGGAGCAGTCGATCAGCCTTCATACCGGTGATTGGACGGTGCCGAGACAGCTGCTGGTTCGCTCCCCGCGCGGCGGCAACAAACCCACACAGCTCATCCACGACACATCCATTTTCGATGTTCAGCTGGAGCTGCCGCCGCCGAACGATGTCAGCATCATTGGCGGCATGCGCATCTACTCTTTACCAGCCGCATTGATCAGCTGCGCGCCATCTTACTTTCCCACGCACGCCTCGACGCTCCGAGCCGCGCTCGCGATGGTTTCCGATGCATCGGAAGTTCTCGGGCGACTGCTCGATGGCGGCCATAGCAAAGTCGCCGCCCGGCTGGCCGGCGCTTTTCGAAACATCGGGCGCGACCAGATCGCCGACAACATCGTGGCGACCATGCAATCGGCCGGCTATACCATCAATGAAACCGATCCGTTCGTGGATCCGTCGCCGATGCCGTTCGGTGCGCGAGAAACATCTCCGTATGTGAACCGCCTCCGGATGAGCTGGATGCGCATGCGCGCCGACATCATTCCGATCTTTCCGCCCGCCCCTGGCATCGCCACCGATGTCGACGCGTACATCAAGCAAGTGAACGCCGCTTACGTCGCCGACGCCTACAACTCGCTGTCGATCGAAGGTTACAAGGTGAGCGCCGAGTTGATCGAGCGGGTGCGATCGGGCTCCTGGAATCCGGACAGCATCAAGGGCGATCGCGATCAGCGCGATGCTCTCGCCGCGCGCGGCTATTGGCAGGCGTTTCAGACGGTCGGGCGGAGCATCGAGAAAGTGCTCGATGGCGCGCAAGCCGGCGCGGTCGCCGACCAAGACCATGCAACGTGGTATCGCGAATTGTTCGGCCCCAGCGTGACCGCCGGTATCCTGAAGCCGAGCGATCTGGCCGGCTATCGCAATGGCCCGGTCTTCATCCGTCGCTCGATGCATGTCCCGCCAGGCCGCGAAGCCGTGCGTGAACTCATGCCGACGTTCTTCGAGTTGTTACGACAAGAGCCGGAGCCCGCGGTTCGCGTAGTTCTCGGGCATTTCGTCTTGGTCTACATCCATCCGTACCTCGACGGCAACGGGCGCATGGGACGTTTCATGATGAATCTGATGCTTGCGTCCGGCGGCTATCCCTGGACGATCGTTCCGCTCGAACGGCGTGCCGATTACATGGCTGCGTTGGAAGCCGCGAGCGTCGGGCAGGACATCAAACCTTTCGCGACATTCCTCGCCGGACTGATTCGCGAATGATCGCCCCCAAGTCCACGGGCGCACGCCCTTCGTGGATCAGGACGTTGAAGACATAGGCGGCGGTCATGCTGAGCCGACTGGCGCTCCCCATCCCGAGCGGCCCACAGCAGTCGTCGTTGGCGTGCTCATGAATTGATTGGTCCCGAGGCCCCACATGTCGCACGCGTGCAGTCTCGCGGCCGATTTCAGCCGCAGGCCGTGACCCGCATAGCTTCGGTCCTGCAGAATTTATTGTGTCGAAGACCTCGCCATGAAAGAGATTGAAACTGAACGGCTAGTCCTGAGGAATTTTCGGAAGCATGACACTGCCAGGCTCTTCGAGTATCTGCATGAGCCTGTCGCGAGTCGCTTCTTGTCGCTTGCGCTCAACAATATGAGCCAGACTGAAGCTGAAGCCGAGCGACGCGGCGGCGGCGATGAGCATATCGCCATCTGCCTGAAAGAATCCGACAGGCTGATAGGTGATCTGTTCGCAGTTCCGGAAGAGGACACCTTCTGCGTCAGGAAAGACGATGACGGGATTCCCATCTATGAGAATACGATGCAGTACGCGATTCTGCATAAAGAGTGGCGCTGATCATTGCCGCGCCGACGGATCGAAAGAGGATCTGTAGCCGAGCGTTACGCAGAGCGACAATTCAACCATGATTCGTCAGCGCCCCTCCGTACGATCCAAAGCTCCCAGTCGGCGCAATTACTTCCGAGGCTCGATCAGGGCGCAGGCAGGTCGGCGCCCGCGAGAGGGCGGACTTGAGTGACGAGGGCGATCAGCATCTCGCCAGGGACTTCGTTCACCACGTAGTGCGCAGCGCGGTCGAATTGCACGAAGGTTTTCTTCGGCGCTTTCAACGTCTCGAACCAGGCTCGTGCAACTGTCGTGGCGGTGATGTTGTCGTAGCGACCTCCCATGAGGATCACCGGACATTCGAAATGCGTTTTCTGGTCGAAGTCGGTTCTCATGGCTTCAATCCACAGCCGCTCGCCGGACAGATCCTGGCCGATCTGCGTTGATCTCAGGTCGTAATCGTTGTAAGCCGGACTGAGCGCCCGGCGACGCGATTCGTCATCTTCGATTTGCCCATGCAGCATCGCTCCGTAGCGCACTGCCCAGCCGCGTTGGATCTGCGTCTTGTTGGGCAGGACTGTGCCGTCGCGTTCAGGGTACGGAGCGATAGCCTCCAGTTCCTTGACCGCCCGTGCGTCGCCCCTGCGCTTTGCCTCTGACAAGGTCCACTCGTAGCCGGCCGCTTCATTGCGTCGCCCATTGACGATCTGGCCAAGACCGACATAAGCGTAAAACCAGTCCGGATGCCGCTGCGCCAGCCGGACGCCAAGAATGCTGCCGAAGGAATGGCCGAGCAGGAAAATCTTCTGCTTCCCGTACTGGCGGCGGAGATGGAGCGCGACCTGCTCTGCATCGTCGACCAGCTGATCGACCGTTGTGTTCACATCCCATTGGCGACGCGCTTCAGAAAAAGTCTTGCCGGCCCCGCGTTGATCCCATTGGACGACGGTGAAGTAGTCCTCCCAGGGACGCTGGAAGGTCCAGCTCTCGGCCATCATCGGCGCGCCAGGACCGCCATGAATATAAAGCAGGATCGGATTGTCCGCCCGCGCACCGCGTACGCTGATCCACTGCTGCGTGCCATTGACAGGAATGGCACGCATTTCATCGAGACCGTCACGTGGCAGCGCATGCTCCGCGGCAATCGTCTTGCGAGGATCGTATCCGCTGCTCGGCTCCGACGCATCGGCACTCCGGCTGGCGAGCAGACTGGCTGCCACCGCCGCGAGCATCATCGTCAGTCCGCAGATGCAGGTTCTTTGCGATTGCCGCTTCATCTTTGCGATGCGTTGCATGTGCTACCCGTCAGCTCGTGATATGGAATCGACACTAGACATTGATGCTCGCCCGGCACTCGCGTGCCGGCGATCTTTCCTGATGAGCGCGATGAGGCGTTTCGGGATTTGTCGCGTGCCCGAGAGGATGCGGTGGCCGCTCGCTTGCGAGTGCGTCAGCAGATGAAAGCCATGCTGTTGCGTCACGGCCGCGACTACGTGCGGGCTCGTTGTGGCAGCCAGGCTCACGAGCGGCATCTGTCCACCATTCGCTTCGATCATCCGGCGCAGGAGATCGCCTTTGGTGAATATCGCCTGGCTTCCAAAGAGGCGGACGAGCGCGTCGAGCGAATCACGCAAGCGCTGCGCGAGCTCTGTGAGCACTGGCGTATGCAGCCGGTGATCAAAGCGCTGATGTGTCTGAAGCGCTTCGACTTCGTCACCGCCGTGACATTCGTTGCCGAACTCGGCGATCTGAGCCGCTTTGCGCATCCGCGCGCCCTCATGTCGCACCTGGGGCTGGTGCCTTCGGAGTACTCCAGTGGCCCCACGCGCCGTCAAGGCGCCATCACTCGCTGCGGCAATAAACACGCGCGCCGCGTTCTGATCGAGGCTGCCTGGAACAACCGCTTCAAAGCGCAGGTCACTCGCACGCTCGAGGTGCGCCAGCAGGGTCAGCCCAAGATCGTCCGTGACATCACCTGGAAGGCACAGTTGCGACTCTCCAAACGCTGGCGAAGCCTCGGCATGGGACGCAAGCTCAATCAAAACAAGATCTGCGTCGCTATCGCTCGTGAGCTGGCGGGCTTCACTTGGGGTGTCGCACGACACATCAAAATCGCCTCCTGATCGCTCCCTTGCCCCGCCATTGACCCCAGGAGATCGACCACCGGCACTGCCGATCCACAGCCTGACGCCGAACCGAAAACACGGCGCGTGGGACCGATGAGGGGAATCCTCGAAAGTTTTATGTGAGCCTCGTACCCAACCTATCCAGTTCTGCGAGTGATCTCCGCTACTAGAGCGAGGCAGCCCCGCGAAGAAATGATGAAATGCGGTAGCCAATCCGCGGATATCAGAATGATCCATCGTCGCACGCCTCACCCGCGCGCCGCGTTCTCGCTTCGGTATCAACGCCATACATCCCTGTCCAACCCTCCATCCTTCGCGAAGCCACGAGAAAGCCTCGTGGCTCCGATTGACAAAGAAGGCCATATCAGAAGTTGTAGCTCATCTGCAGCCCCAACGTGCGGGGCCGCAGGCGATAACCATAGCCGCGATCGGTGTTTCCCGTGCCTCTCCAGACGTAGTCACTCGCGTCGGTCAGATTGTTCACGAACAACTCCAGGTTGACGCTGCTGATCGTGACGCCAGCGCGCACGTTCGCGGTGACGTAGCCCCCTGCCTCGGTCAACGGTGTCTGCGCCAAGTTGCCGAAGAACGTTCCCCGGTAAGCGCCATCCGCGCGGGCAAACACAGCGCGCCCGGCAATGTCGGTGTCGTACTGGATGCCGAGACTGGCATTCACCCTCGGCGAACCCGGCAAACGATCGCCCGCGACCGCATCGAGAGTCGGGACATCTACGCTCAGCTCAGCATTCGTATACGAACCTCCGAGGTCGACTTTAAGTCCCCGGGCAAGGCGGTAACTCGTTTGAATTTCAACTCCCTGGGAGGTCGCCTCTCCGGCATTGGCGACATAGAAATAGCCCAGGTCACGGCAGGTCGCTCTGGCGTTCGTGGGAAGCCCCTGCCAGTTCGCTCGATACACGCTGGCGTCGACTGCAAGACGTCCATCGAGCAGCGTGAACTTCCCACCCAGCTCGAAATTATCCAACGTATCCGAGTCGATCACTCGCGTGGCAGCGATCGTGACATTGCTGCCGTCCACCACCCCGTCGTTGTCTGTATCGCAGATTCCCGGAATGAGCCCGGTTGCCGGCCGCCCCAAACGGAACCCTTGCGAAAAGCTGGCGTAGACAAGCGCCTTGTCGGTGGGTTTGTAGCTCAGGTTGGCCTTGTAGGTGTTCCCCGATTTGCTGATGCTCGATCTGGCCACATCGGGAGCATCCAGCGGCACTCCGGTAAACCAGCCACTGGAGACCAGTTGGTTGCTTCTATCGAAGCGGTACGCTCGCGCACCGAGGGTCAGCGTCAGGTTGCTCCTCAAGTCATAGGACAACTCGCCGAACACCGAGTCTTGTGTCAACTCGCGCGTGGTGTCGAATATGCCGAGCACTTCGTTGATGCCATCGCCCCACGGGTTCAAGGCGGGAACCTCCAGCGAGCTGTTTCTCTCATGAGCGACATCGTTCTGTTTCTCATGAAACAGACCCGCCAGAAACTGCCAAGGCCCATCCAGCTTGGACGCCAGGCGCATTTCACCGGAAAAGGCCGTATGGGGACTGCGGTAGGCGCCATCGTAAGGTGCGTCGATGTTTCCGCCTTCCGTGTACTGGGTCTTGGAATCGACCCAGGATGCGGCAGTCACCAGCGCAGCCCAGCCGAAGTTGTACTCCAGTGTGGAGTTGGCGATGCCGATACGATTGTCGTAGATGCTATCGACACTGCCCCGCAAAGCATGCGATGGAAAAATCCTCAACGCGACATAGCCGTAGCCGTTATCCAAACCTTGCGACGAGGTGAAACCGTCCTGCTCTATCTTCTGATAGAGATATGACAAGGAGAGCTTCAAGTCATCGGTGGCCTGCCATAGGAGCGCGACGCGCGCTCCCCGAGTCCGATCCTGACCTCTGTCATCCGCGTTGGTCGCCAAGGACACCGCACGAGGCCCCAAGGAGGCCACGTAAGCCTGCATGGCGGGGTCGGAGCCCGATACATTCTTGTAGTAACCGCTGTTGTCGTACTCATAGGCTACGGCCCGAACGGCCAATTTATCTGCAACGAGAGGTGCATTGAGGACACCTTGCCACATCTGGTTGCCACCGCCGCTCTTACCCGTAACCGAATAGCTCGCAGCGGCCTTGCCGCCAAATCTATCGAGTTTCGGCGCCACTGGAATCGTACGTACCGCGCCTCCCAGAGAGGAGTTTCCAAATGAGGTTCCCTGGGGACCGCGCAGCACCTCGACACGCTCTATGTCGACCAGCTTCAAATCCACTCCGCTGCCACCCAGGATGCCGGCTGAATTGGTGATGGGCGTCTCGCCGAAATAGCTGGCTACCGTGGTCCCCGAGCCGAAATTCTGGTACTGCGCCGCGGTTTCGATGCCGCGGATGACGATGGCACTGGAGACCGAATTCGTCTCGATGAAGCTGGCGCCGGGAACCGCCGCCAGGTAGTCCCCCATGCCCTTCAAGCCGCGGCTTTCAATATCTGCATTGCCGATGGCCGTAATGCTGAGCGGCACGTCTTGAATGCTCTCAGCACGTTTGGTCGCGGTCACGATGATCTCTTCCACCGGCTCGTTGGCAGATCTGCCATTCGAAGTCGTGCGCTCGACGGGAGTGATCAACATCGCCCCTGTCGCTGCATCCGATTGCGCGACGAACGCAGTCCCTCTCAACAATCGCTCCACGGCCTCCCGCGGCGTCAATGTCCCCGAGATGCCTTCCGTGTGGATTCCCTTCAGTTGATCCGCCCGGAACACCAGTTCGATCCCGGCCTGTTTCGCAAAGGCCTCCAGCGCCGCCGCCAGATCTCCGGATGGGATACTGACCGTTATCGCATTCTGCGCACCGGCAATGGCTGACATGCTGGTGAGCGCCAACGCCACCACGCCAACTACGATTCTTCTTATATCCACGTTTTCTCCCCGTTATCGTGCGGTGCTACAAAGCTGCGAGCGGCGGCGCGCTCATCGACAACACTGCCGTGTATCACCGGGACGATCGACGTGGAGAAACTCCCCTTCGGATCTGCAAATCATTTGCTCTGAAGCAGGATGCGGCCGTCCTCTTCGGTGACTTGAATCTTGAAGCCGATCTGCATGAGCCGCGCGAACGCATCGAAGTTGGCGGCACGAAAGCTGCCGCTCACCGGGATTGCCGCGAGCGAGGGATCTCGAATGACGACTTGTCGAGTGTGGTAGCGATTGAACTCAGCCACGGCATCGATCAGCGGTGTGTCATGGAATACCAGAAAGCCGCTGCGCCAGCTCAACGCCTCTTCGATCTCAGCCAGCGGTCGCTTCACGACGCTGACGTTCTTGCGGTACGCCTCGGCGACTGAGCCGGCTTCCAGCTCGACAGGTGTATGCATGCGCTCGCCGCTCTCGGCTCGTGCCTCCGAGGCAATGACGACTGAAACCCGCCCCGTGGCAACCGTCACTCGAACGTCGTCCGAAGTGCTCCGGCGTACGGAAAACGCCGTGCCCAGCGCCGTGATCCGGTGTTTGCCCGCAATGACGACGAACGGCCGGTCCTCATCCCTTGCAACCTCAAAATAGGCCTCGCCCCGGTCCAGCTCGATCGTTCTTTGTGTATCTCGCAGGTCGACGTGAATATGGCTCGCAGTGTTCAGCGTGACGATCGATCCTTCTGGCAAAGCAACGGCGCGAGTCGCGCCAATCTCCGTCGCGTAGGTGTTTCGATGCCAGTACCTGTAGGAGCCCAGTACAACGCACACAATGATCCCAGCCGCCCATGCCGCAGCTCTCCACCCACCTCCTGCCCTTTTATCGGTGGTGACTGGTACTTCAGGAAGCGACGTCCGCGCATGCGTGAAGGCCGGCGCCCAGCTGCGCGTCTCGAAAGAGAGCACGGTGCCAGACTCCAGTTCAGTACCCATCGCCCGCAATCGATCGGCCTGGTCCCAAACTGCCTCGAGCCTCAGGAATTCGACCATGTTCGCGGTCGAGGCGGCGAGCCAGTCGGACAGGGCGGACTGGTCCTGATCAGACCATTGTCCACTGTCGCGCTTGGCCAGCCACTCGGCGGCCTGCTGTTCGATGTGCTCGCGACTATCCATGTGCTCGCTCCTTACAGTCCTCGGAAACTTTTCCCTGGACGACCTCGTGGCCGGAAACCTCCCCGAAGACGGCTTTGGCAAGCAGCCGTATGCCGCGGGCGAGGCGCTTCTCGATCGTTCTTTGCGGCACGTCGAGCCGACTTGAGACGTCCTTTTGCGTGAGGCGCTCCACCTTGCGAAGCCAGACTACGTCGCGGCATTCGCTTGGCAAGGCTTCGAACGCCGCTGCCAGTCGCAGAAACTCTTCCCTGACTCCGACGCAATGCTCGGGCGAGTGCTCGTCGATCAGAACATTCAGCGAATCGAGATCATCCGTCGCCTCGATGCAGACGATACGGCGGCGCCGGATACGGTCGGCCATGATGTTGCGCACGACGGTGAAGAGAAAAGACTTGGGGGCACAAGGCCGCCCCAGGGCTGCGGCCTCATAGACGCGGATGTAGGCTTCCTGCCGGATATCCTCGACTTCGCTGAGCTGCAGCCAAACACTGCGGATATAGCGAATCAGCGCGCCCTCGTGCACGACGATTTCTCGCTTGAACCAATCCTGCAACGAGTCGGACATGCGGCAGCATATAGACGGGAACAGACGGCTGCATGCGCAAAAAATATTTCTTTAGCCGGTGGGGAGTTTCAACCCGCCAAACGTCTCGATCAGATTGGCCCGGCGCCGGCCCGGTCTTGTCGTTGAGCCAGCGCAGGTAGACCTGCGTGTCGTTGCAAATGACGCACACACCGGATGAATGACGTTGTAAGGGAGCGGGAGCGGAGCACCCTTTCCGGTCGGCTCATTGGAATCGGCGTTGGTGGTAACGAGCTACATAGCTCTCGTAGCAGATCTCTCGAGCAGAGCTGGAAGAATTCCTCGAGCGCGAGGAGTACTCGTGTCCTTACGTATCGTTTCGTGAAGGACTCGTCGCGGGCTGGCGATGCTTTGCTGGGATGAAAACATCCGGGTGGATGACGATGGCAAGACTTCGTCTTTGCTGATCTCCCGGGCACCGGGTTATTGGCGCAATCTTCCGGCATCGCGGCGGAGCAAGCGTTGGCTGGCAAAGTCGCGAATGATAGCCCACAAGTCCACGGGCGCACGTCCTTCGTGGATCAGGACGTTGAAAACGTAGGCCGCGGTCATGCTGACCACGATCATCTCGCCGCCGTCCTCCAGGATCAGCAGGAACTGGGCCAGCAGCGGTGCCTTGAAGTAACTGATGACGTGGATGACATCCACGCCTACCCCGAGTCCGGCAAGCAGCAGAATCAGGATCGAGATGTCGCGCGTCACGATGCGTGCGTCCGGGCCGCCGCGCCAGTAGCCGATGCCGATCAGCGAGAAGGTGACGACACCGATGCCCGCCGCGAACAGCAGCTCACCGATATCGTCGGGACGCAGCCCGAACGCCACCGGCAGCGTGTACTGAGCGGCGAGCCATTTGCCGAAGTGCTCATGGATCTGGAACGCGTCGTCCATCAGCAGGAAGGCGAACACCACGCCCACCCCGACATAGGTGATCTCGCGAGTGCGCCGGTACAGACCGATCATGCACAGCGCGACCCAGAATTGTTTGACGTACTGATAGGCCTCGGGCAGGCCGTTGTCGGCCTCCAGGGAGAACGGCCGGCCCCGCAGCAGCGAGGTCTCGACATAGATCACGTGCAGCACGATGAACGCGAGATCGGCCGCGACCAGCATGATCAGCAGGATCCGGGCCGTGGCGAGCAGAGCCGGTTGTTTTTCCGGGGAAGCGAGGGCGTGCATCGAGACGACGATACCCAGGCCCCGCCGGCAAGGGCAGGGCATGGGTCACAGGCAACGGGGAACTGCTTAACGTTTCAGGGAGCCGTGGCGAGCACGCGCTTGTAGACCAGCGCATCTTCGCGGCCGCCGGCGGCCTGGTAGTAGGCCTTGCGGATGCCCACTTTGACGAACCCCAGCGACTCGTACAGCTTGATGGCGACCGGATTGGACGGCCGCACTTCCAGGAACACGTCCTGCATCTCGGCTTCCTTGGCCCGCCCGAGCAGGAAATCCATCAGGCGCCGGCCGACGCCGACGCCGCGCAGGTCGTTGCGAATGCAAATGTTCAGGATGTGAGCTTCGCCGGCGCCATACGACATGATGCCGTAACCCGCGACCTGCCCGTCGAACTCGACCACGCGACACAGATAGCCGACGCGCACGCAGTCGCGAAAGACGCCTTCGCTCCAGGGAAACAGGTACGAGGCCCGCTCGACCGTCACGACCGCAGGCACATCGACGAGCGTCATCGGCCGGAAGCGCACCGCTTGATAGAGCGCGCTTCGGTCGAGCTCGGCGCTCACGCCGTCGCCCCACTTTGCAAGGTCTCGAAGGTACGCATGGCCAATAACAGATCGGCCCATGATTTGCGTTTCTCCACCGGGCTGCGTAACAGATAGGCCGGATGGTAGGTAACCACCATCGGGCGATTGGCCGCAATTCTATGCACCGTGCCGCGCAGCTTGCCAATCGGCGTATCGACATCGAGCAAGGTCTGCGCGGCGATACGCCCAACGCACAGGATCAGCGCCGGGTTCACCAGCTCGATCTGCCGATACAGATAGGGAATGCAGGCGCGCACTTCTTCGGGTTTGGGGTCGCGATTGTTGGGTGGACGCGATTTCAAGATGTTCGCGATGAACACCTGTTCCCGCGCCAGCCCGATGGCCTTCAGCATGGAATTGAGCAACATGCCCGCGCGTCCCACGAACGGCTCGCCCTGCCGGTCCTCGTCCGCGCCGGGCGCTTCGCCGACGATCATCCAGCGGGCAGTACGGTCCCCCACGCCGAAGACACCATTGGTTCGAGTGGCGTGCAATGGGCACTTCGTGCACGAGCGGACGGCGGTTGCAAGCTCCTCCCAGCCGAGCCTGGAGACACCGCCGTCATCGTCTGGCAGCTGGATCTTCGGCTCGACGGCCGGGGGCGGCGACTGAATCGTCCGGGCTCGCACGGCCGGCGCGGCCACCGTTTCGACCCGCGCAACCGCCGGGCGCGCGCTGCCGTCTCGACGTTCCCAGACGTCGATATCGAGTGCCTTCAGGTAGGCCAGGCGGCGGGAATCCATTGCGAAACGGTGCGCTGTAGATGGTTTGGGGGAAGCTTACCGGCACCCGCCCCACTAGACCATCGGCAATCGTATTCACCTACGGCCCCAGGTTGCTTCCCCTGATGAGGTAGCTTCGATTGAATAGGTCTTACGACCGGTGGAGCCATCAGGCTCAGGGAAGTCGAGTTGTCCGGGTGTGCTTCGATGCCTTAGCTGCTCTCGGTCACCCGCTTCTTGCGCGTGAGTTTGCGCCACACCCAGTACAGCGGCGCCGATGCTGCATAGAGGCCGAACAAGGTGAACAGCGAGACCGGCGCCAGCGACACCACCACATAAATCAATGGGATTAGCGCCGCGTACACCCAGGGGATGCGGCCGCGCATGTTCAGCTCTTTGCCGCTCCAGTACGAGAACTTGCTGACCATCAAGGCGCCGATACAGATGGTGATGGCGAACGCCAGCGACAATGCCACCACGCCCGTGACTGGAAATTCACTGACCAGCCAGATGAAGCTCGCGACCGTGGCCGCAGCGGACGGGCTGGGCAAACCCTCGAAGTAGCGCTTGTCGGCGGCGGAGCGGGTATTGAAGCGCGCCAGGCGCAACGCTGCGGCGACCGCGTAGAAGAAGCAGGCGAGCCAGCCGAACCGGCCCCAGAACTTGCCGTAGTCGTAGATCCGTTCGATGCCCCACTGGTACACGACGATGGCCGGCGCCAGGCCGAAGGCGACCATGTCGCAGATACTGTCGTACTCCTTGCCGAAGTCGCTCTGCGTATTGGTCCAGCGGGCCACGCGCCCGTCCAGGCCGTCGGCCACCATGGCCACGAAAATGGCGATGCCGGCGTTGGAGAAATTGCCGTCGATGGCCGCGACGATGGCGTAGAAGCCGCCGAACAGCGTGCCGGTGGTGAACAGATTGGGCAGCCAGTACACGCCGCGGCTAGGCCGCCGGGTCTCGGCCGGCTGCTCGACGTCGCTGCTGTGGTATTCGGCGCTCATGTGTTTCCGGTTGGTTCAGGCCTGTCCCTGGGGCGGCCGATGCAGAATGAATGTGTCGCCGCGCGCCAGGTTCCTGGCCCTTATCAACCAATAGGATGGCTGGTGTGACGCGCTCGATCCATCGCAGTTTGCGCGCATGATATTGTGCGGCCCGCAACGCGCACAACCTACACGGTCAAAGAGTGACTGCCCTCCGCAGCCTGCTGCTTACACTGCTGAGCCTGCTTGCCCTGCCCGCCTGGGCCGACCGGCAGCAGGACCCCGCGCTCGGCAGATTCCTGCAAAAGACCCTGACCGAGAGCCCCTGCTTCGAGGACGAGTTCGAGAAGAAGGTCTGGCTGGCGGCCATGGAGCCGAAGCTGATCAAGGTGGTCAGGGACGAGCAGGAGCGCGCCGAAATCCTGCATCACGTGTTCTGCGAGGCCCGGCGCCTGGAACTGCCCCCCGGGCTGGTGATGTCCGTGATCGACGTGGAGAGCCGCTTCGATCGCTGGGCCGTGTCCTCGGCCGGCGCGGTCGGCCTGATGCAGGTGATGCCGTTCTGGCCCAATCAACTGGGCATGACCAATGCGGAGCTGGTCCGTACGCCCCAGAACGTACGCATGGGCTGCACCATCCTGAAGTTCTACCTGGAGCGGGAAAAGGGCGACTACACCAAGGCGCTGGCCCGCTACAACGGCAGCGTCGGCCGCCGCAACTACGCCGACCTGGTGCTGGTCCGGCTGGCGAACCGCTGGCAGTACCGCTAGCGCTGGGCGAAGCCAACCGGCAGGTCGTCCAGCGACTCGAGCGCCAGTTCCTGAACTTCCACCAGCTTCACTTCCGAGGCGGGCGAACCGCGCCAGAGCCAGTCCAGCAGCCCTTGAACCGACTGCGGTTCACCGACCGCCAGCACCTCCACCCGCCCATCGGGCAGATTGCGCGCATAGCCGGCGCAGCCCAGCTCGGTGGCCTTATGACGGGTCGAGGCACGATAGAACACGCCCTGAACCCGGCCGGACACAAAGCAGCGACGTGCGATGAGAGTGGTCATCGCCGGATGATAACCCTGTGGGGTGGCTCAGCTGGCGCCGTTGCGGTCGTCGACGGTGCGGGTGGAGCTGAGCGCTTCGGCGGCCTTGCCCCGGGCGGCAATGGCATCACGGCGGGCTTGTTTGTAAGCGCGCTTCTGCAGGTTGTCCTCGGCGCGATTCAATAAAGACTCGGCCTCGATCAGGGAAGCAGGAGCGGCGGGACCCGAGGCATCGCGCGCGGCCTTGATGGCCTGGCGGGCATTGCTCATTTCCTGCACAGGAGCACCCGCGCACGCGGCCAGGCCCATGCAGAGCACGAGTAACGTCAAACTACGGCGGGATGACTGACTTACCATGGCGATTTTTTCAATTGACCGTAGCAATCGCGCCCTACACCGTCAAGGAGCGGCTGAATACAATGCACGCGCCCCGGCTGCGAGCCCCACGTTGCATTCCACCCACATCACGCGCGCAGCCAAAGGTTTTCTGGAGCATCCGCGCGCATGGCTGAAATCCTGGTTTTGTTTTATTCACGCAAAGGCATGACCGCCGAGCTGGCCCGGCAAGTGTGCCGGGGCATCGAGTCCGTGCCCGGCGCGAAGGCTAAATTGCGCACGGTTCCGCAAGTCTCGACGGTGATCGAGCAACTGGAGCCGGCCGTGCCGAGCGACGGCCCACCATTCGCCACGCACGATGACCTGCGCGAGTGTGACGGTTTGGTGTTGGGCAGCCCGACCCGCTTCGGCAACATGGCTGCGCCACTGAAATACTTTCTCGATGGCACGAGCGCGTTGTGGGCCAGTGGCGGGCTCGCCAACAAGCCCGCCGCGGTATTCACTTCCACGCAGACCATGCACGGCGGTCAGGAGACCACGCTCGTCAGCATGATGCTGCCGCTGATCCATCACGGCATGTATGTCGTCGGCCTGCCTTACACGGAACCGGCGCTGACCCACACTCGCTCCGGCGGCTCGCCATACGGTGCCAGTCACGTCGCGGGGCTCAGCCCCGGCAAGCTCACCGACGACGAACGGCTGCTGGCATCACTGCTGGGTAAACGCGTCGCCGAGCTCGCGGTCCGTCTGTCTCCCGAGCGTTGAGCGCATCCGTCTTGAGCAACGAAGCCTTGATCGCGCGAGCCCGGTTCGCGGTCGTCGTCACCATCGGCATTCTGATCGCGGCGCTGATCGCCTGGCGCGTCCTGACGGGGTTTTCCGTCGGCGACGCCGCGCTCATCGTTGTGCTGACATTGCCTTTGTTGATCGCGCTGCCCCGCCTGCTGCGAGGTCACCGACGCACCTATGCGTGGATGACGCTGGCGGTCACGCCTTTTCTGGTCGTGGCCATCACTGAAGCCGTCGCCAATCCCGCCGGACGCGTCTGGGCGGCGCTGTGCCTGGTCGTCGCTTTTGTGTTGTTTGTTTTGTTGATCGCGTATCTGCGCTTTACGCGCGGACAGGCTTAAGAAGCGACGCGCCGGTCGAGCACTTCTTTCACAAAGGGCACGGTCAAGCGACGCTGTGCCACCAGCGACGCCGTGTCGAGCTCATCGAGCACGGCATAGAGATGCGTCATGTCACGAGGCAATCTTCGTAACATGAACTGCGCGGTGTCGTCGGGCAATTCCAGACCGCGCAGCTGCGCCCGCAACTGCAACGCCGCGATCTGCTCGGACTCTTCCAACGGTTGCAACGTCAGCACCAATCCGCCATTCAGTCGCGAGCCCAGATCGCGCAACTTGAACGGCAACGACGCCGGCGGCGCCGTCCCCGCGACGAGCAACTTGCCGCCGCGCTCGTCCAGCTCGACATGCAAACGAAACAAAGCGCGCTCCCATTGCTCGCGACCAGCCAGCACCTGCGCGTCGTCGAGACAGACGATGGACAGCTCACCGAATCCCGCCAGCAACTCCTCGCCGAGATTGATCACTTCAAGCAGCGGGAGATAAGCGGCCGTGCGTCCATCGCGGCTCGCGCGAGCACAAACAGCTTGCAATAGGTGCGTCTTGCCGGTGCCGGTCGCGCCATGAATCCAGGTGCACGTCGGCGCGCGAGGGCGCTCGCCTCCCTGCAAAGCCAGCAGCGCATCGACGACCGGTCGATTGCGCCCGGCGTAATAACTTTCGAACACCGAGCTGTCCGGCAGTCGAATGCCCAGCGATAACTGCGGGGACTGAATCATCCGGCGAGCCCGCGTTGCTGACGGCTGGCGTCGAGGGCTTTGCGCGACCACGTGACGACGTAGTCGAGGCCGCTCACCACGGTGGTCACGAACACCAGCGCGCCCAGAATCATCAGTGCGATGTCGGGCTGCCAGTTGCCCGCCTTCGCCGCCACCGCCAGCAGCAGATACACGATCTGGCAGAGCGTGTTTATCTTGCTGATGACCGTCGGATTGCCATGCGGATAACCATACAGCGCGTTGTAGCTGATCGCGCCCGCCGTGATCGTCACATCGCGCACCACCGCCGTCACCGCCAGCCACACCGGCACGATGCCGAGCACCGCGAGAATGATGAACACGCTGACCAGCAGAATTTTATCGGCGAGCGGATCGAGCACCTTGCCCAGCTCCGACATCCAGCCGCAGCGTTTGGCGAGAAAGCCGTCGAGGCCGTCGGTGAAGCCGGCCAGCGCGAAGATCCACAGCGTGAGCTGATATTCGCCCGCGCTCAGCAGCCAGGCGATGGGCACGACCAGCAGCATGCGCAAGATGCACAGTGCATTGGGAATGTGCCGCATGGACGCGTGCCTGTGGTTGCAGGAAGGCTCAGGGGCGATATCGGAACGAGAGACGCCCACCGGCGGGTGCCGCGCCTTCGTCTTGCGATACCAGCCGGCTGTCGAGCGCGATGGCCCGACGCAGTGTGGCCGCGTCACCGCGCACGGCGAGCTTGAAACGCATGGTGTCGCCGGACACTTGTTCCAACGCAACCGCGCGCACCAGGGTCATGCCTTCCAGATAGTTCAGCGTGCTCGCATACGCGTCGAGATCGCCGATGCCGGACACCTCGACCACCACATTCCCGAGCGAGGAGCCCGAGGCGGCGAACACGCGAGCAAACGTGTCGGCGGCCAGATGCACCCCTTCATCCATGCCACCGCTGGCCTGTGACGAACCCTCGCTCGACACAATCGTCCAGCGCACCGATCCGCCTTGCGAGCGACCGAGCAGCGCCGCGTTGGCACCGTAGCGCTCGGCTTCCTGAAGCGCGGTTGCCTCATCGATGCCCTGCGGGGCCACCGCCGGCCACTTCAGCGGCAGACCGCGATCGCGCGCGACTTTTTCGACCAGGTCTTTTTGGGTATTGGGCTGGTCGCCGCTGATCCAGTAGCTGTAGCCGCTGGGATCGATCACATTCAACAGCACCAGGGTGGCGGGCCGCTCCCGGCCCCAGATCGGCAGGCCCGCGTCCTGCAGCATCCTGTCCACCGACACGCTGTCGAAACCCACCTGCAGAACGTTGTTCTCGGTGAAGCCGAAGCGTTGGACATATTTACGGGGATCGTTCAGCGCGGACCCCAGTTTCGCCGGGGCATCGCGCTGGCCGCTGACTCGGATCACCACCGTCTTCAGCGCCTCCACGAACGCCGCTTCCCGCGCGTTGTTCAGCACCGGCTGATCGGTTTCGTACAGGTTGCCGAGCGTCACGGCGCCCACGGGCAGCGCGGACGCCAGGAGCGCCCATGCCATGCACAATGACAGCCAGCGGATCAACGCCTTGGTCCTACTCATCTTTCTCGCAGCCCATCCTGCAACGCCCATACTGAACGGCGAGTCCCACGCCTTGGCAACGACGTGTAAAATAACACACCCCCCATCGACCGATTCCTCCGGACCATGCAACCCTCCGAGCCGATCACCTACAAAGACGCTGGCGTCGATATCGAAGCTGGCGACGAACTCGTCGAGCGCATCAAGCCCGCGGTCAAACGCTCGATGCGCCCCGAGGTGCTGGGCGGCCTGGGCGGTTTCGGCGCGCTGTTCGAAATCCCGCTGGACCGTTACAAGAAGCCGGTACTGGTATCGGGCACCGACGGCGTCGGCACCAAGCTGCGCCTGGCCATCGAGACCGGGCGTCACGCCACCATCGGCATCGATCTGGTCGCGATGTGTGCCAACGACGTCGTCGTCGGCGGCGCCGAGCCCTTGTTCTTCCTGGACTACTACGCCACCGGCAAGCTCAGCGTCGATGTCGCCGAGACCGTGATCAAAGGCATCGTCGAGGGCTGCATTCAGGCCGGCGCCGCGCTGATCGGCGGCGAGACGGCGGAAATGCCGGGCATGTATGCCGAGGGCGACTACGACCTCGCCGGCTTCTGCGTCGGCATCGTCGAGAAGGACGGCATCATCGACGGCCGCAATACACGTCCTGGCGACGTGATCATCGGCCTGCCCTCCTCGGGCCCGCATTCCAACGGCTATTCGCTGATCCGCAAACTGATCAAGACCGCCAAGGCCACGCCGACCACCAAGATCGATGGCGGCCTGTTGTACGACGCCCTGCTCGCGCCGACGCGCATCTACGTGAAGCCGCTGCTCGAACTGGCGAAGATCGTGCCGGTGCGCAGCTTCGCGCACATCACCGGCGGCGGCCTGACTGAAAACATTCCTCGCGTGATCCCGAATGGCCTGGAAGTGCTGTTGAGCTCGCAGACCTGGCAGCAGCCGGCGGTGTTCGACTGGCTGCAAAAGGCCGGCAGCATTCCGGCCGCCGAAATGTATCGCACGTTCAACTGCGGTATCGGCATGACGGTGTGCGTGGCCGCCGAACATGCCGACAAGGCGATGCGCTCGCTCACCGAACATGGCGAGAAGCCGGTGGTGATCGGCGAAGTGCGCCGTGGCGATGCCGGCGTGGTCATTCGCAGCTGATGACCGCCGTCGGCGGCAGCCAGCCGCAGCAGAAATTACCCATCGTCATTCTGATCTCCGGTCGCGGCAGTAACATGCTCGCGATCGCGGAGCGCGCCGCGAACGGCGAGCTTCCCGTCGAAGTTCGCGCTGTGATCAGCGACAAGGCCGACGCGCCAGGTCTTGCAGCTGCCGCCGCGATGAATATTCCCACTCGTTCGCTGTCGGCTCGCGAGTTCGCGGACCGGCCGACTTATGACGCCGCGCTGGCCACACTCGTCCAGAGCTTCGAGCCCAAGCTGGTCGTGCTGGCCGGCTTCATGCGCATTCTCAGCCCCGGTTTCATCGCGACGTTCGCCGATCGCATCCTCAACATTCATCCTTCGCTGTTGCCTCTCTATCGAGGCCTGCACACCCACCGCCGTGCGCTCCAAGCGGGCGATCTCCTGCACGGCTGCAGCGTGCACTTCGTCACGGAGGAACTTGACGGGGGGCCGCTCGTTATTCAATCGCGGGTGAAAGTCCTGCCCGGTGACAGCGAAAGCACGCTTTCAGCGCGAGTTCAGCAGCAAGAACACAGGATTTATTCGGAAGCCATCGACTGGTTTGCCCGCGGACGCCTCGAGCTCCGCGAGCAAGGCCCCTGGCTCGATGGCCAACCGTTGGAAGCTCCGGTAATTCACACCGCGGGCGCTTGACGAGGTGTTGAATGCGGCGACTGGCTCAGTTGACCACGTTTGTGATCGCGACACTGCTGCTGGCAACTGCGGCGAGGTCCGAGGCCATCGCTCCCAAACCCTTCACGGCCGTCTACGAAGTCAGCTATCGCGGCATGCGCGCCGGCGTGCTGACACTCAAGCTGTCGCGGGACGACGCGACCGGCCGTTATACATACGAAACCACCGCCGATCCTTCCATGCTCGCGCGCTTTTTCATCAGCCGCGCGGCGATGGAAAAAACCGTCATGGAGATCGGACCGGACGGCGTGCGCCCGCTCGAATGGCAATTCGAGGACGGCAAGTCCAGCACCGACAAGGACGGCCACCTCAAATTCGACTGGGACCGCAATGTCGCGACCGGCGTGATCGAAGGCGAAAAGATCGATCTGACGCTGGAGTCCGGCACGCAGGATCGTCTGTCCATCCAGATCGACGTGGTCACTTCGCTGCTGCGAGGCGAGCCGATCGGGGTCATTCCCTTGATCGACGACAATCGCATCAAGCGCTACGACTACGCCAAGAAAGACACAACCCAGATCGACACCAAGCTCGGCAAGCTCGACGCCGTCATCTACGAAAGCACCCGCCAGGGCTCGGATCGTCGTTCGCGCTTCTGGATGGTCCCCAAGATGGAATATCTCGCCGTCCGCGCGGAGCAGATCCGCAAAGGCAAGGTCGAGACGGTGATGGTGCTGCAGTCGGTGCAATGACGCCGGCTCGCCTGCCCATCTCATAACGCAGCCACTGGATTTTATTGTGGCGCTTCGCGGGCCCGGAGTTACTGGCTCGCATCAACGCCACTGATTTGTTTGCGACGCCCCGCCGGCTCGGAACGCCACCTCACAACGCGGCCATTGGCTTTCTGGTGACGCGTCGTCGACTGGAACTGCGCCTCATCATGCAGCCGTTGGTTTCCAGCTGTTCTGCGCGCACTGGGCCTGGCCGCTGCGATGAGGCTCGATGGCATGGCTTGGTGACGATTCGTCACCGGCGTTGATCTCGTAGTCATCCCCCGCCCGTTGCTGGCGTGATTGAATGTCGTCACCTGGTTTTCGGTCACGACGCATGCACCACCTCATCCGGTTCGCGCTTACGGCGGCACTTGGCGCCTCTATCCTCAGCGGCAACTCTTCGGCAATGGCCGAGCAGGATCTGACGCCGGTCATTAACGCGGCCGGCAAGACGCTCGAATTCGACTGGCCGACCATTCGTGTCGGCACCGGCGAGTACGAGGAAGGCCCGACTGGGGTCACCGTGTTTCATTTTCAGAAGCGCTCGCTGGTCGCGATCGACGCGCGCGGCGGCGGGCCGGGCACGGTGAACTCGGATTATCTGCGGCTGGGCTATGAAGTGCCGAAGCTCGACGCCATCGTGCTGTCCGGCGGCTCGTGGTATGGACTGGAATCCACCACCGCTGTTGCCACCGCACTCAAAGACGACGGCTTGCGGGACGCGCGCTGGGGCAATGTGGCGTTGGCGGTCGGTTCCATCATTTATGACTTCGGCGACCGACGCCTCAACGAAGTCTATCCCGACAAGAAACTCGCCCAGGCCGCCTTTCGTGCCGCGCGCCCTGGCGTGTTTCCACTCGGCGCGTATGGCGCCGGCCGCATGGCGAAGAGTGGCGGCTACTTCAATTGCAACGCTCACTCCGGCCAGGGCGGCGCGTTCAAACAAATCGGTGATCTGAAAATCGCCGCGTTCACGGTGGTGAATGCAATGGGCGTGATCACCAGACGCGACGGCTCGATCGCCGCCTGCTTCCGCGATGCTTCGTGGCCCAAGAACCTGTCCGCCTTCGATCTCGCCGACGGCTCGCCCGACAGCCGCAAGCCCGGCTGGACTGGCAAGGCGCTCGATGAGGACCAGCGGGCCAACACCACCATCAGCCTGCTGGTGGTGAATCAAAAGATGAGCTACGCGGAATTGAACCGCCTCGCCGTGCAGGTTCACACGTCCATGGCGCGCGGCATTCAACCGTTCGCGACCGAGTTCGACGGCGATGTTTTATATGCCGTGTCGACCGGCGAGCTGGAAAAGAAAGAAGGCTCGGCCGTCACGCCGGTGGACATCGGCGTCATCGCCGCCGATGTGATGTGGGACGCCATCCTCGCCTCCGTCCCCGAACAGCCCGCGGCCCCGAAGGCGAGCCCGCGACTGAGGCTTGCCGCGAGCGAGCTGGAAAATTACGTCGGCGAATATACGTTCAGCGAATTCGCCAGACTCCGCATCACCACGCGCGACCACAAACTCTTCGCCCAAGCCACCGGCCCTCGCGACGTCTTCGCCATCAAACGCACCGACGCCATCGAGCTGCAACCTGTCACCCAGAACGAATTCACTGTCCCGAGCCGCTATCCCCTGTTAGTGAGATTCAGCAAGGCCGGTGAAGTCATCCTCAATCCCGGCCGCTGGCAACAAACCGGCCGCCGCTCGCAATAGCCGCGGCAACTCCGCGCGCGTTGCGCGCGGAGCATCAATTTGAGCTGCCGAAAAACGCACTGGCGCTCCAGATCAGGTGATCTATACTCGGCCCCATGGCCATCGCAATGGACGAGCTGACGAGCATCGTAATGAAGCTGCCCGACGAGCAGCGGACGCGGCTCGTCGCCAATCTGTTGGCCTCATTGCCCACCGTGCTGACGGATCAGGACGAAGGAATCGCTGAAGCGCTGCGGCGCGACGCGGAACTCAACGATGGTATCCAACAGACCATCTCCCTCGACGATCTGGACGCCGCGATCAACAACCGCCGTCGCTGATGCAACTGACGTTTCATCGAGACGTCGCATCTGACATCATTCAGATCATCAAACATTACGAAAATCTTGGCGGCCTCAATCTGGCCAAGGAATTTCACGCCGAGGTTCGCGCAACTTTCCTGAAAGCTTGCGAGGCACCGCGCAGCTACCGGCTCCTGAAACGCGATCTGCGCCGCGTTAACCTGCCTCGATTTCCCTACCACTTGCTATTCCGCATCGTTGGCAACGACGTAAGAATTCTGGTCGTCCGCCATCACAGCCGGAACCCCGGCCGCGGCACATCCCGACGCTAGTCGGACCGGTGGAACTTGTTTGATTGCGACCCATTGCACAGACACAGCGCTTGTGGAGATCGCGTCATGGCCACCATCGTTCACGAACATCTCGATGTCGTACCCGTCGCAGGATTCAAGATTTCCTGGGGCGGCATCTGGGCCGGTGTGCTGACCGTGATGGGCACCTTGTTATTCCTTACGGCACTGGGTCTCGCGATCGGCATCGCGGCGGTCAATCCAGGACGGACTCAGGCCGGCACGCTCGGCACCGGCGCCGCGATATGGAGCGGCCTGTCGCTATTGATCGCGCTGTTTGTAGGCGGAATGGCAGCGACACGCCTGGGCATGGTGTTCGATCGCGCCGCCGGCGCGTTCGAAGGCGCGCTGGTGTGGGTGCTGAGTTTTCTAGTCGTGCTCTGGCTGGCGGGCAGCGGCGTGCAACTGGTCGCGAGCGGAATATCCAGTCTCTTCGGCGGCATCGGTCAGACGATCGGCGCCACCGTCGCGGGCATGGAGGATCTGTCCGCCGGCGATGTACAGCAAATCCGTCAGCGGCTCGATGACCCGCGTACAGCCAGCACGCTGGCCGCCGCGACCGGCATGCCCGAGCAGGAAGTTCGCGCACGCCTGGCCGAAGTGTCGCAGCGAGTCGAAGCTGCCAGGGACAATCCGGAGGCCGCCGCCGCCGCGGTACGCGATGGCACGGCTCAGATGATGGAACGTGCTCGCGCGCAGCTACCGGCGATGGCGGACCGGGCGCAAAAAGGAGCAACCAAGGCCGCGTGGATCACTTTCGGCGCCATGCTCATTTCTCTGATCGCCGCCATCGCGGGCGCGATGGTCGGACGCGGCCGAGTGGTGCAAACACTGGCCCACTCGAATGTTCCTTCCGAGATCGCCGATGCCAGTCTCACCCGCGGCGCCCCGAACGACTGGAGGCCATGACTTCAGGCGCGAGGCAGGGTCACACCCTTCTGGCCCTGATATTTGCCGCCGCGATCCTTGTACGAGGTCTCGCAGACTTCGTCGGACTCGAGGAACAGCATCTGCGCGACGCCTTCGTTGGCGTAGATTTTCGCGGGCAGATTGGTGGTGTTGGAGAACTCGAGCGTGACGTGGCCTTCCCATTCCGGCTCGAGCGGCGTGACGTTCACGATGATGCCGCAGCGGGCATAGGTGGACTTGCCGAGGCAGATGGTCAGCACGTTGCGAGGAATGCGGAAATACTCGACGGTGCGGGCCAGCGCGAAGGAGTTCGGCGGGATGATGCACACGTCCGAGATCACATCGACGAAGTTCTTGGAATCGAAGTCCTTCGGATCGACGATGGTCGAATTGATGTTGGTGAAGATCTTGAACTCGCTCGCGCAGCGCACGTCGTAGCCGTAGCTCGAAGTGCCATAAGAAATGATCTTGCCGCCATTGGCGGTACGAACCTGCCCCGCTTCGAACGGCTCGATCATGCCCTGCGCGGCCATGCGACGAATCCAGCGATCAGACTTGATGCTCATGTTTGAATAGTAGCTCAGGTATCTTCGGTCGAAATATTGGGAAACGCGGCCGCCGGTTGCAACCCGGCGACCACCAGGCGCGCGGCCGTGCGACGGGCGAGGTCGATATAGGCTCGGCCGAGCTTGCTGTCGGGCTCGGTGACCACGGTGGGCTTGCCGCCATCGGCCTGCTCGCGAATTCGAATATCGAGCGGTAGCTCGGCCAGCAGCTCGACACCATATTGTTCGGCCATGCGGCGGCCCCCGCCGGCACCGAAGATGTGTTCCTCGAAGCCGCAGTTCGAACAGACGTGCGTGCTCATGTTCTCGACCACGCCCAGCACCGGGACCGCGACCTTCTGAAACATTCGCAGCCCCTTGCGCGCATCCAGCAGGGCGATGTCCTGCGGCGTGGTCACGATCACCGCGCCGCTGACCGGCACGCGCTGAGACAGCGTGAGTTGCGTGTCACCGGTGCCCGGCGGCATGTCGACGATCAGATAGTCCAGCTCGCCCCAGCGGGTGGTCTCCAGCAGCTGAACCAGCGCCTGCGTGACCATGGGGCCGCGCCAGACCATGGGCTGCTCCACGTCCACCAGGAACCCGATCGACATCACTTTGATGCCGTAAGCCTCGGGCGCGATCATGGTTTTCTGATCCGGGCTGGTGGGTTTCTGGTCCGCCAGCCCCATCATCTGCGGCTGACTCGGCCCGTAGATGTCGGCATCGAGCAGGCCGACCGCCGCGCCATCATGGGCCAGCCCGAGCGCCAGGTTGACCGCGGTCGTGGACTTGCCCACGCCGCCCTTGCCGGACGCCACCACGATGATGTTTCGGATACCCTGGATGGGCTTGAGGTTGTTCTGCACGCTGTGCGAAGCAATGCGCGAACCGACATTGACCTTGACCTGTTTCAGCCAGCTCAGCGACCGCGCCCGCCGCTCCAGCTCCGCGGCCAGCTCGAATGCATAGCGGCCGGCCGGAAAGCCCAATTCGACGCCCACGACCGCGTCGCCGTTGGCGACCTGAACGGTCTTGAGGCTACCGGCGCGCTCCAGCGTCAGACCGAGATAGGGGTCCTGGTACGCGCCCAGTAGCTGGCGCAGCTCGGATTCGTGCACAGTGGTGTTGGAGCTCATCGAAATAGCCGTTCGGGGCAAGGCGGCGGGCCGCGGATTGTAGCGGATTGCCCCCCGGAACAGGGCCCAGGCCGTGAGGCTTTCGGCCGATGGTGGAATGGTCCTTTTGGAGGGGAAATGCCCGACCTGAACTTGCTGCACGTCAGCCGTGGCATAATGCGCGGCAATATGCAGTGCGCACGGCAGCTGCGCCTACTAAGAAACGGATACCGGATTTCTAGATGAGTTTTTTTTCCGATCTCAGAGCCGAGCGCCTGATCGTCGAGATCCGCGGGATTGGGGACCCGCTGCATCCCGACTCGCAAAAAGCGCTACAGAAGCTCGTCAAGATCGGCCCCGGAGCCATTCCCAAGATCCTGGACGCGCTGGCCGTGGCCGATCGCAAGGAAACGGCCGTCTACGTCGACCTCCTGACCCAGCTGATCGACAACAAGAGCTTTCCCATCCTGGTCCAGGGCATGGTCGAGGGCAGCCCGCGCACCATCCAGGCCATCGGCCAGGCGCTGGCCGCGAGCCGCAACTACAGCGCCGCCCTGCTGATCGAGCTGCTCGGCCGGGACGACATGCCCAAGCCGACCATTCTGGAGGTGATCGCCGGCCAGAAAGGCCGCTTCACCGTACGCGACCTGCTGCAGCACGCCTACAGCCAGGAAGCCAACGAGAAGGCCGCGCTCTTCAAGATCGTCGGCGAGCTGGCCGACGAGTCGGCGCTGCCCGAGCTGATCAGCCGCGTCGAGGGCAAGGACTCGGTCGCGCGCATCCACATCATCAACATCCTGGCCCGCTTCAACCGCCCCGAGGTGTCGCAGGCCATTCAGACTCAGCTGCGCGATCCGAATAAGATGATTCGGCAAGCGGCGCTGAACGCGCTGTCGAAGATGGACGGCCCGCTCAACATCGGACCGATCTGTCAGCTGTTGCGCGACCCGGATCTGGAAGTCGCCAACCGCGCCATCGACGTGGTGGTGCGCGCGAACGATCCGGACACGATGAAATATCTGATCGAGGTGCTCAAGGACGAGAACGAGTACGCCCGCCGCGCCGGCGTGGAAGTGCTGAACCATCTGGGCACCGCCAACGACATCAAACATCTGCTCCAGGTCATCAAGGACGACGACTGGTGGGTGCGCACCCGCGCCGCCGATGCGCTCGGCAAGATCGGCGGCCCGCGCGTCGTCGACGCCGTCATCGAGCTGATTCGCGATGAAGACGAGGACGTGCGTCGCGCCGCCATCGAGATCCTGAATCAGACCAAGGACGAGCGCGCCATCAACTTCCTGATCGAAGCCACCAAGGACAAGGACTGGTGGGTCAGCGAACGCGCCGTCGATGCGCTCGCCGAAATCGGCAGCAAGAAGGCCGTGCCGGCACTGATGGATCTGCTGAAAACAGACAACACGCGCTCACTGCCGACCGTCGCGCGCGCCCTCGGCAAGCTCGGCGACACGCGGGTGATCGAATCGCTGGTGCATCTGCTGGATCGGCCGGAGAAAGAGATCAAGGTCGAGGCCATCAACGCGCTCGCCCGTCTCGCCGACGACAAGCGCGCCGATGCCGTGCGCAGTTACATCCAGGCCGCGGGCTCCAACGCCGCCGATCCAACGATCGAGCATGCCGCCATCCGCGCCATCGAAGATATCGATCTGCGTTACTCCAGCACCGCGGTCGCCGCCGCCATCAAGGCCGGCCGCACCGGCACCGAGCCGGCGCGTGGTGCGGGTCGAACCATGGGCGCGGAACCTGCGCGCACGCTGCTCATCGAGCGCGGCGACGTCGAACAGGTGATCAAGAAGGCCGAGGAATCGGCCGCCGCCACCGCCAAGCTCGACATCGGCACGCTCAAGCCGGGCGACGTGGTCGAAGGCCGCTACAAGTTCATCGAGAAGATCGGCAAGGGCGCGTTCGGTACCGTGCTGCTGATGGAAGACACGGTGGTCGAGGAGCGGCTGATCCTGAAGTTCCTGAACCCGAACGTGGCGCAGGACGAAGAGATGATGAAACGATTCGTGCACGAGCTGCGCTACTCGCGCAAGATCACGCACAAGAACGTCATCCGCATCTACGACTTCCTGTACATGCGCGGCAACTACGCCATTTCCATGGAGTACTTCCCGTCGCACACGCTGGGCAGCGAAATCGTCAACGAGAAGCCGCTGGCCCTGCCGCGCGCGATTCAGTACGGCATCGACATCTGCACCGGCATGACGGTCGCCCACCACGCCGGCATCGTGCATCGTGACTTGAAGCCCGCGAACATCCTGATCAACAACGAAGGGCTGCTGAAGATCGTGGACTTCGGCGTGGCCGCCGCGCAGAAGGAAGGCGACACGCAGCTCACCAAGACCGGCTATGTGATCGGCTCGCCGAAATACATGGCGCCCGAGCAGATTCTCGGCAAGAAAGTGGACGACCGCGCCGACATCTACAGCGTCGGCGTGATCATGTACGAGATGATCACCGGCGTGCCGCCCTACAGCCGCGGCGACCACATGTCGGTCATGTACCAGCACGTGCAGGGCAAGGCGAAGTCGGCCATCGAGGTCAACCCGCAGCTGCCGCGGCCGCTGTCCGAGCTGGTCAGCAAGGCCATGGCGGTGGACAAAACCAAGCGCTTCCAGAGCATGGACGAGCTGCGGCTGGCGCTGGAACAAGCGCTCGCCTGAGCGATTCCCTGACCTCGCGCCGGATTTCTGACGGCGCGGGCCTGACCACTGATCGCCCGCCACGGCCCGTTGGTCTGAATCTGAGTGGCGGCGACCCGCCCTTACACGGTAGGCTCCCGCCCGCCACGGACCTCAAGTTCTTTGCATGGCCCGAATAGACGCCTTTCTCAAGCTCGGCACCGATCAAGGGTGCTCCGACATTCATTTCGCGGTCGGCCTGCCGCCCATGTTGCGAATGCATGGCGACCTGTTGCCGATCAAATTCCGCGACCTGAGCCAGGCCGAACTGGAAGGCTACATCGTCGAGATCATGAGTCGCGCGCATCAGGAACAGCTGCGCCGGGGCCATGACGTCGACTTCTCGTACGTCTCGGGCAACGGCGGCCGTTTCCGCGTCAACGTATTCCGCAAGGAAACCGGCGTGGGCGCGACGTTCCGGGCCATTCCGTCCGACGTGCCGACCATCGATCGGCTGTCGCTGCCGCCCATCGTCAAGAAGCTGTGCGACAACCACCAGGGCATGATCCTGGTCACCGGCTCCACCGGCACCGGCAAGTCGACCACGCTTGCGGCCATGATCGATTACCTCAACTCGACCCGCCGGCTAAACATCATCAGCCTGGAAGATCCGATCGAGTTCGTGCACAAGAGCAAACAAAGCCAGGTCATCCAGCGTGAGTTGAACACGCACCTGCCGTCCTTCTCCGAAGGCGTGCGCGCCGCCATGCGTGAAGATCCCGACGTGATCCTGGTCGGCGAGTTGCGCGATGCCGATACCATCCGCTGGGCGATGACCGCCGCCGAAACCGGCCACCTCGTGCTCGGCACGCTGCATACGACCGGCGCGGTGAAGACCATCGACCGCGTCGTCGACGCCTTGCCGGCCGACGAGCGCGAACAGACCAAGGCGTTCCTGGCGAACAGCCTGATCGCCGTGGTCACGCAGGTGCTGGTGAAAACCGCCGACCAGCGCGGCCGCAAGGCGATCTGCGAAATCATGGTGGTCACCCGCGCGATCGGCAAGCTGATCCAGACCGACCAGACCCACCAGATTCCCTCGCAGCTGCAGATGGGCAAGGACTTGGGGATGCAGATGCTCGATCAGTCGCTGCTCGCCAACGTGCAGGCCAAGGAAATCGATCCCGACGACGCCTACGTGTACGCGAACGATAAAAAACTGTTCGCGCGCTTCGTCACCGACACCAGCGTATTGCCCAAGCTCGATCTGGCCCCGGGCTGACCATGCAGCGGCATTCAACTACCCCTGTGGGTACATGGATGTACCCCGCCGCCACAGGCGGCGGCGAGCGGCAAAAAGTCACGCCTTTTTGCCAGTCTCGCACCAGGGTCGTGGCAGGATGCCCGATCCCGAGTATCAAATGAGTACAGAATCCAGCCAAGTCGCCGCCACGCAGAGCACGTATGTGCCGCGTAAGATCGACGAATTCCTGAAGGAAGTGCTGAGCAAGAACGGCTCGGACCTGCACTTCATCGCCGGCGATCCGCCGCGCATCCGGCTGTACGGCGAGCTGCACAACCTGCGGCCCGAGCCGCTGGCGCCGCAGTTCGTCGAAGAAACATTGAAAGAGATCATGCCGCGCGCCGCGCTGCTGCGCCTGGAAGAAAAACATGGCGCCGACTTCGCGTACATCATTCCCGGCGTCTCGCGCTTTCGCGTCAACGTCATGCGGCATTTGTATGGATTCGGCTGCGTGTGCCGGGCCATTCCGTCCAAGGCCCTGACGCTGGATCAGCTCAATGCGCCGGATGCGATCCGCAATCTGTGCAAAGTGAACAATGGCCTGATCCTGGTGACCGGCAAGACCGGCTCGGGCAAGTCGACCACGCTGGCCGCGATGATCGACGACATGAACGCGCGCTTGAAAGGTCACATCCTGACCATCGAAGACCCCATCGAATTCGTGCATCAACGCAAGAACTGCCTGGTGAGCCAGCGCGAGATCGGCACGCACAGCCCGTCGTTCGCCGAAGCGCTGCACTCGGCGTTGCGTGAAGATCCCGATGTGATTCTGGTCGGCGAGTTACGCGACTACGAAACCATGAGCATCGCGGTGACCGCGGCCGAGATGGGCATTCTGGTGATGGGCACCCTGCACACCAACGGCGCCGCGCCGACGGTCGACCGCATCGTGAATGCGTTCCCCGCGGATAAGCAGTCGCACGTACGAGCCATGCTTTCAACCTCGCTTCGAGGCGTGATCTCGCAGCAGCTGATCCCCCGCGCCGGCAAGCCCGGCCGCGTCGCCGCCCACGAAATCCTGGTGAACACCCCGGCCGTCGCCAACCTGATCCGCCAGGGCAAGCTCGACCAGCTCGAGAACGCCATGCAAAGCGGTGCCGCCTTCGGCATGCGCCTGATGGACAGCGCCATCCAGGACCTGCTCGAGAAAGCCGTCATCAGCGGCAAACACGCCTACCAGAAGGCCATCAACAAGGCGAAGTTCGAGCAGTACAAGGACGTGGGCTGACGCCGCGCGGCGGCCCGCCCCAGCCGCGGAGGTTTTCTCACTGCCTTGCTTGCACGGCGCCCTTGGCGCCCGCGCAAGGCCGCCAAGGGACCGGTCCTTGCGTCGCCCGCAAAGACTTGTTTCCGGGCCAGCGCGGCACCATTCAAGAATAGCCGCGTTATCGCATAGCCAAGCCGACCCGTTCCTCCGGGCCAGCGCCGCGGCATGAACAGAGGGCGGCGTTACCGCATAGCCAAGGCGACGCGTCGCCCGCCGCCTTCCGTGGCATAATTTCCGCCCTTTGCCGCCGCCCGATTTGCGCTAAATGACTGCCGCACCTCGTAATTATTTCGTCACGACCGCCCTGCCGTACGCCAATGGACCGTTCCACATCGGTCACATCATGGAGTACATCCAGGCCGATATCTGGGTGCGGTTCCAGCGCTTGCAGGGGCACAAGGTCCACTGGATGGGCGCGGACGACGCGCATGGCGCTCCCATCATGCTCAAGGCCGAGGCCGAGCGGATCACGCCGGAGGAGCTGGTCGGGCGCATCGCCGCCGGCCGCCCGCGCTCGCTGAACGGCTTCCTGCTGAGCTTCGACAACTGGCACTCGACCCACTCGCCCGAGAACACCGAGCTGTCCCAGGAGATCTATCGCGCCCTCAGGGCCAACGATCTGATCTATCACGAGCCGGTCGAGCAGTTCTTCGATCCGGTGAAGAACATGTTCCTGGCCGATCGTTACATCAAAGGCGAGTGCCCGAACTGTCACGCCAAGGACCAGTACGGCGACGCCTGCGAGAACTGCAGCTCCGTCTACGCGCCGACCGATCTGATCAATCCCTACTCGACGCTGTCCGGCGCCACGCCGGTGCGCAAGACCTCGGATCATTTCTTTTTCAAGCTGTCCGACCCGCGCTGTGTGGAGTTCCTCACCGAGTGGACCAAACGTTTGCAGCCCTCGGTCGCCAACAAGGCCGGCGAATGGCTCAGCGGCAAGGGCGAGCAAGAACTGGGTGACTGGGACATCTCGCGCGACGCGCCCTACTTCGGCATTCCGATTCCGGACGCGCCGGGCAAATATTTCTATGTATGGCTGGACGCGCCGGTCGGCTATCTCGCGTCGCTGAAGAACTACTTCACCACCGGCAAGGCGAAGGCGAACGGCGAGCCGCGCACGTTCGAGCAGTTCATCACCGCGGACGATGTCCAGCAGATCCATTTCATCGGCAAGGACATCATCTATTTCCACACGCTGTTCTGGCCGGCGATGCTGAAGTTCGCGGGTCGCAAGATTCCAGACAACGTGTACGTGCACGGCTTCATCCAGATCGGTGGCGCGAAGATGTCGAAGTCGCGCGGCACCGGCTTGAGCCCGGTGCGCTACCTGGATCTCGGCATGAATCCCGAGTGGCTGCGTTATTACCTCGCCGCCAAGCTCAACGCGTACGTCGAGGACATCGAGTTCAATCCCGAGGACTTCGTCGCGCGCGTGAACTCGGACCTGGTCGGCAAATACGTGAACATTGCCAGCCGTTGCGCCGGCTTCATCACCAAACGCTTCGCCGGCAGGCTCGGTGCGCTCGACCCGGCCGCTCAACAGTTGCAGCAGGACTTCGTCAGCGACCGCGAATGCTGGAATCGCATCGGCGAACTGTATGAAGGCCGCGAGTTCGGCAAGGCGATGCGCGAGATCGGCGCGCTGCTCGACCGCGTGAATCAATACATCGACTCGGCGAAGCCGTGGGAACTGGCGAAGGTGCCGGGCGAAGAACAGCGCCTGCATCAGGTCTGCTCGACCAGCCTGAACTTCTTCTGGTACCTCACCGTGCTGCTGACACCGGTGCTGCCGGAAACGGCGCGCAAGGTGCAGAGCTTCCTGCGCCTCACCGACGAGCAGATGCGCTGGGGTCAGCATCAGTGGCTGCCGGCGGGTCATGAGATCGGTCAGTACGAACATTTGCTCCAGCGCGTCGACCCGAAACAGCTGGAAGCGCTGTTCGATACCGGCGAGCCGCAAGTGAAGCCCGCCGCGAAAGCCACGACCGTCGCATCCACCACGCCCGCCAAGGTTGAAACCAAAACGGCCGCCGACGAGGCGGTCGGTGAAATCGGCATCGAAGACTTCGCCAAGATCGACCTGCGCATCGCCAAGGTCCTGGCGGCCGAAGGCGTCGAGGGCTCGGACAAGTTGCTGAAGCTCACGCTGGACGTGGGCGACAGTCAGCGCACCGTGTTCTCCGGCATTCGCTCGGCGTACGCGCCCGAGCAGCTGGTCGGGCGCTTCACGCTGGTCCTGGTGAACCTGAAGCCGCGCAAGATGCGCTTCGGCACGTCCGAAGGCATGGTGCTGGCCGCGGGCCCGGGCGGCAAAGATATCTTCCTGCTCTCGCCCGACAGCGGCGCGACCGCAGGCATGAAGGTGAAATAGCAACGCGGCGGCCTCGCTGAAACCATGTCAGCGCTCTTGCTCATCCTGCTCAGCGCCGTCCTGGTCAACGTGATGGCGCTGACGCGCATGCCCTCGTGGCGGCCTTTCGAGGCCGTCACGAGTACCTTCAAGGGCGCGCAGGGACTGGCCATCGCATCGTTGCTCGCCGTGCCGGCCGTCGCCACCATCACCTGGGCGCTGTCGAACTGGCTGCTGGACCCGAATGAGCTCGGCTATCTGCGAACGTTTGTATTCGTGGTGGTCGCCGTGGCCGTGGTGCCGCTGGTTGAATTCGTGCTCCGACGCAACAGTCGCCTGCAACCGCAACGTCCCGGCTTCACGCTGCTAGTGACCACCAACTCCGCCGTCCTCGGCATCGCCCTGATAGTGGACGCACGGATGCAGAACATCGTCGACGCCGTGTCATTCTCCATCGCGATGGCGGCAGCCTTGGGATTTCTGATGCTGGCGTTCGCGGCCATGCACGAACGTTTACAGCATGCCGAGGTGCCCAGCGTGTTTCGGGACGCGCCGCTCGCGCTGGTCAGTGTCGGCATCATGGCGCTGGCGTTCATGGGGTTCACCGGGCTGATTCAGGAATGATTACCGCGCTGCTCACAGTCATCATTCTCGCCGCGCTGGCGGGCGTGGCGACTGTCGCCACGCGCGGCGCGCCCAGGGAGATCGCGTTGGTCGATCGCATCGACGCCCTGCTGCCGCAGACTCAATGTCGTCGCTGCACGTTCGAGGGTTGCCGCCCGTATGCTGAAGCCATTGCGCAAGGCGCAGCCGATATCAACCAATGTCCGCCCGGCGGCGAGCGCACGGCGCAAGCGCTGGCAAGCCTCATGGGCGTGGCGCCCAAACCGGTCGGCAAGGAATACGGCGTCGTCCCCGACTATCCTGCGGTTGCCTTCATCAAAGAAGAGTCCTGCATCGGTTGCACCAAGTGCATTCAAGCCTGCCCCGTCGATGCCATCGTCGGCGCGTCTCGTTACATGCACACGGTGATCGCCGCGGACTGCACGGGATGTGAGCTGTGCATTCCGCCCTGCCCGGTCGATTGCATCGTGATGCAGCCGGCGCCCGCACGATGACCACGACGGAGCTCCTCACCGGCGGTCTGCGCATCGAGGCGCACAAACGGCGCTCCACCAAGGCATCGGTTCGTGCGGCGCGCCTGATCGAGCGTTATGTGATTCCGCTCGACCAGCACTCCGGCCTGCCTGCCCTGCCGCTGGTGAAACCCGCGGATCGCGTTCGAATGTTTCAACCGATCGCGCAACCCGCGCCTGGGATCAGTGCGTGGTTGCACTCGCCCGTGTCGGGCGAAGTGCTTGCCATTGAACCGAGGCCGGCACCGCATCGCCTCGGCGCGCCGACGATGAGCATCGTGATCGCCAACGACGGCCGGGACGAGCGTTTCGACAATGCCGCGGCCGTTGTTTCCTTCGAACAAATATCACCCGCCGAAGCGTGTGAGCACATCGCGCGTGGTGGCATCGTTGGATTGGGTGGCGCGGCGTTTCCAACAGCGAACAAGCTCGAAAGCTCGTTGTGCGAGAACGGCCCGCAGCTCCTGCTCAATGGCGCTGAGTGCGAGCCCTACATCAGTTGTGACGAAATGCTGATGCGCGAGCGCGCCGACGACATCGTGTTCGGGGCGCGGGCCTTGCTCCACGCGCTGTGCGCGCCGAACTGCACGATCGCGATCGAAGACGACGTTCCGGAAGCGCAGACCGCGTTACGACTCGCCATCGAGAAGGCGGCCGATGCCCGGATTCGAATCAAAGTCGTGCCGGCCATTTATCCTGCCGGTGGCGAGCGACAACTGATTGCGACGGTGTTCGGCGTCGAAGTGCCTCACGACGGTTTTCCCGCGGACATCGGCGTCGTTTGCCAGAACGTCGGTACCGCCGCCGCCATCGCCCGCTGGATTCGCGATGGACAGCCGTTGGTGAGTCGCATCGTGACCGTCACGGGCGACGGCGTGAGCGAAGCCGGCAATTGGGAAACGCGCATCGGCACACCGTTCTCCAGCCTCATCGCCGACAGCGGTGGCTACACCGAACGCATGTCACGATTGATCATGGGCGGATCGATGATGGGCACCTCGTTGCCTCACGACGATCTGCCGGTCGTGAAAGCGACCAACTGCATCATCGCCGCCTCCGCGCTCGATCTGCAGCCGCGCGGTCCGGAGATGCCCTGCATTCGCTGTGGCAACTGCTCGCAGGCGTGCCCCGCGTTCCTGCTGCCTCAGCAATTGCATTGGTACCTGCAACCGTTCGACAGCGAGCAACTCTCACGTCATGGCCTGCTCGACTGCATCGAATGCGGCTGCTGCGATTACGTGTGCCCGAGCCAGATCCCGCTCGCCGAACGTTTCCGTGAGGCCAAGCCCCTGCTCGCTCGCGAGCTCGACGCTCACCTCACCGCCGACGCCGCCCGCGCCCGCTTCCACTCCCGCAACGAACGCCTGGCGCGCCTCGAAGCCGAACATCGTGCGAAACTGGCGGAAAAGCGACGGCCCAAAGGCGAGCCCTCCTCCACATGACTTTTCCCACCGCACCCGCGCCGCATGTAGTCGCTCACGACAGCGTCGGGCGGGTCATGCGCATCGTTTTATATGCGCTGGTGCCGACGGTGGCGTTGCACGTCGTGTTCTTCGGCGTGGGCTTGTTGGTGCAGATCGCACTCGGAGCGGCGACGGCGCTGCTGACGGAAGCGCTGGCGTTGCGGCTTCGACAGAAGCCGATCGAGCCCTTCTTGAAAGACGGCAGCGCCATTGTCACGGCGGTACTGCTGGCGCTGTGCCTGCCGCCACTCGCGCCGTGGTGGCTGGTGGTGAGTGGCACGGCGTTCGCCATTCTGCTGGCGAAACATTTATATGGTGGGCTCGGGCGCAATCCTTTCAATCCCGCGATGGTCGGCTACGCCGTGCTGCTGGTTTCGTTTCCCGTGCAGCTGCTGCAATGGCTGCCGCCTTCAGGCATGGACATCGAACAAACCAGGCTTTCCATCGGCGAGACCTTGCAAACCATTCTCACCGGCTCGCTCCCATCGCGACTCACCTGGGACGCGGTGACGTCGCCCACGCCACTCGATGCGTTACGAACCCATTTGAAGATGGGCATGACCATGGCCGAGGCCCAGGCGGCGCCGGTCTTCGGTGCGCTCGGCGGACGCGGCTGGGAATGGATCAATCTGGCGACACTGGCCGGCGGCATCGTTCTGTACGCCTTGCACATCATTCGCTGGCACATCCCGGTCGCCATGCTCAGTGCCATCGTCGTTTGCGCGTCGCTGATGTACATGGTCGATCCGGGCGCGTACGCCGGTCCGATCTTTCATCTCACGTCCGGCGCGAGCCTGTTGGGCGCATTCTTCATCGCCACCGACCCGACCTCGGCGGCCACCAGCGATCGCGGCCGGTTGATCTACGGCGCGGGCATCGGCGTGCTGACCTACGTCATTCGCACCTGGGGCGGCTATCCCGACGGGGTCGCCTTCGCGGTGTTGCTGATGAATCTGTCGGTGCCACTCATCGACCGCTACACGATTCCACGCGTCTATGGCCACGCCCGCTGACAAGCGCAACATCGTGATGCCGACGGCGGCGCTCGTCGTCATCGCGGTCGTGCTCACGGTCGGCCTCGTGATCTTCGCCAACGTCACCCGTGACCGCATCGCTCACAATCAACAGGCGTGGATCAAACAGCACCTGGACGCTCTCGTCCCTCCGGAGAGTTACGACAACGACCCGCTCACCGATACTACTGAAGTCACCGCACCCGATTTATTGGGCGCAGCCCCGGTCGTTGCCTATCGACTGCGAAAGGACGGATTGCCAGTGGCCGTAGCCATTCGCTCCGTCGCGCCCGACGGCTATCGCGGCCCGCTGGAATTGCTGGTGGCGATCGCGCCGGGCGGTCAGCTGATCGGCGTGCAGGTCATTCGTCACAATGAAACACCGGGGCTCGGCGACGCGTTCGAGAATCGCGATGCCGGCTGGCTCGACAGGTTTCGCGGCCTGTCACTGACCCAGCCGCCACAGCAACGCTGGACGGTGCGCCGGGATGGCGGCGACTTCGACGCGTTCACGGGCGCGACGATCACGCCGCGAGCCATCGTGAAGGCCGTGCGTCGCACGCTGGAGTTCTATCAAGGCAACGAGGACCGGTTGTATCAGGATGGCAAGCCACGATGAGCACGCGGCCACCCAATGACAGCATCGTCACGCCGGGCGCGACCGGCACGCCATCGTCCAACATCAGCAGCGAAACGCCGGGCGCGACGGGCACGCCATCATCTAACGACAGCATCGTGACGCCGGGCGCGACGGGCAAAGCACCTTCATCTTCAGTGCGTGACCGCGCGTTCAGCAGCACGCTGCAACTCCTGGCGTTGTGCCCCTTGCTCGCGGTCAGCGACACGGTCGTCAAAGCGCTCGCCTTCAGCGTCCTGGTGCTCGCAATATTTCCTCTGGCGACGCTGCTGCTCAATACCATCCGTCGCTGGCTCGACGACGCCATCGTGCTTCCCGCAAGCCTGCTCGTCACGGCCGGGCTCGTCACCGCCGCTGAGCTCTTCATGCGCGCCTGGTTTCACGACCTGGGCGCGTCGTTCGGCGTGTTCCTGCCGTTACTGGCGGTCAACATCGTCGTCATCGATCAGATACAAACACCAGCCGCAGATCGCGGCATGGCGCTCATCCGCAGCCTGCGCATCGCGCTCGGCATCGCACTGACCTTGATGGCGCTGGGCTTCGCTCGCGAACTCGTCGGCCGCGGCTCGCTGCTCAGTGGTGCCGGCGCACTGCTGGGCCATTGGGCGGACCGGCTCGAAGTCAAAGTGTTCAGCGTCGACATGGGCTTCCTGCTCGCGATGCTGCCGCCCGGCGCCTTCATCTCCCTGGGCCTGTTGATCGCCGCGCGCAACTGGACAGCCGCCCGCCATTCCACGAAATCATGAACCGAAAAAAAATCGTCGCGATGTTCGAGCGCCTCAAGGCCGCCAATCCCAAGCCGACCACCGAGCTGGAATATTCCAAGCCGTTCGAGCTGCTGATCGCGGTGATCCTGTCGGCGCAGGCCACCGACAAGAGCGTCAATCTCGCCACGCGCGAGTTGTATAAACATGCGAACACGCCGCAAGCCATCCTGGACCTCGGTGTCGAAGGCCTGTCGAAGTACATCAAGACCATCGGTCTGTTCAACACCAAGGCCAAGAACGTGATCGCGACCTGTCGCATCCTGGTCGAGCAGCACGGCGGCGAGGTTCCCGAATCACGCGAGGCGCTGGAGGCGCTGCCCGGCGTCGGCCGCAAGACCGCGAACGTGATTTTGAACACGGCATTCGGCCATCCGACCATCGCCGTCGATACACATATCTTTCGCGTCTCGAACCGCACCGGCCTGGCACCGGGCGACAACGTGCGCACGGTCGAAGATCATCTGGTGAAAGTCGTGCCGCCCGAGTTCGCGCACGACGCTCACCACTGGCTGATCCTGCACGGACGCTACACGTGTATCGCACGCAAACCGAAGTGCCCGGAGTGCGTGATCCTCGACTTGTGTGAGTACAAAGAGAAGACGCCCCCGGAAACCAAACCGGAGAAGCGCAGTATCTTCGCGCCGCCCAAACCCAAGCGCGCGGTTACGAAACCGACGGTCGCCGCGACCAAGGCCAAGCTCACTCGGAAGCTGCGAAAGAAACGCGCCTGATGCAGCGACGTACGTTCATCTACCGGGCCGCGCTCGCAGGTATCGCCGTTCAACTGCCCATCGGCGCTGACGCCGAGACGCCGCACAGTGAGTTCAACCGCGACTCCACTGCGGACGAAGTCACCGCCGGCCTGAATCTCACCGGCAAAACAGCCGTTGTGACCGGCTGCAACTCCGGCATCGGCTTCGAAACCATGCGCGTCCTCGCACGCCGCGGCGCTCATGTCATCGGCACGGCTCGCACGCTCGAAAAGGGCAAAGAAGCCTGCGGCAAAGTCAGCGGCAAAACGACGCCGGTCGCACTGGAACTGACGGACTTCGATTCCGTCGTGGCCTGCGCCAATGTCATTCGCACCCTGAACGTCAACATCGACATGCTGATCCTCAACGCCGGCATCATTCTCGGCGACTGGCAGCAGGTGAACGGCATCGAGAAACAATTCGTCGTCAATCATCTCGGCCATTTCATTCTCACCCAGCGACTGCTCGATCGTGTCACGTCGGCCGCGCAGGGCCGCGTGGTCGTGGTGGGCAGCGGCAATCATCGCGACGCGCCCGAAGGCGGCATTCAGTTCAACGATCTCTCCGGCCGCGACTGGTATCGCCGCGGCTACGCGCATTCGAAACTTGCCAACGGCCTGTTTTCACTGGAGCTGTCCCAGCGCCTCGCCAGGACTCGCGCGACGTCCAACTGCCTGACGCCGGGACCGGTGGATACAAACATCCGGCGCGACCTGCCCGCGAGCGCGACGCCACCGAATCTGAAGTCGCCGACGCAAGGGGCAGCGACGGTTTGTTATGTCGCCACTCAGCCGTCATTGGCTCAGGTCAATGGCGAATACTTCGCCGATTGCAATCCAGCGCCTCAGAGCAAACAACAAACCGATCGGGCGATGGCAACGAAGTTATGGCGGATGTCGACGGAATTGACACGGCGCCATCTCATCTGACCCCGAGTGGCTGGACACGCTGCCGACGGCGTCGCTTATTCCCTGACAGGCTCCAGCGGCCCGCTGTATCGGGTCACCTTGCCCTGAACCCGCTAGAATCGACGCATGCCGATCTTCGACACCCAATCCCGCGACCAGCTGCGCCAGATGTACATCAACGCCTGGCGCAAGCAGCGCGAGGGCATTCCCATGGAACCGCTCGAGGCGCAGATCGCCGACGTGGTCGCGCTCCATCCTGAATATCAGGCGGCGCTCGAAGACCCGGACAACGTGCTCGACCGCGACTACCGGCCCGAGGGCGGCCAGTCCAACCCGTTCCTGCACATGGGCCTGCACCTGGCGGTCCGGGACCAGATCGGTACCGATCGCCCGCCCGGCATCCGGGCCGCGTTCGAGGCCCTGGCGGCGCGCCTGAGCTCGCCCCACGACGCGGAACATCAAATCATCGAACGCCTGGCCGAGGCCCTGTGGGAAGCGCAGCGGGCCGGTCGGCCGCCCGACGAGCAGGCTTATCTGAGCCGCATCCGGGAGCTGGCCGGCCTTCGCATAAGGTGATGCCTGCGTTCGCGGCCGGCGTGGTGGCCGGTCCGGGGCACGAATGGTAGATTCCGCCCCCTCTCGATCCCCCATCGAACAGCTCACCGCACCATGCCGACCATCAAGCAAGACGATGTGATCCTGAGCGTCGCCGACGCCCTGCAGTACATCTCCTATTACCACTCCCCCGATTTCATCCAGGCCATGGCGGCCGCCTACGAGCGCGAGGAAAGCCCGGCGGCGAAGGATGCGATCAAACAGATCCTGGTGAATTCGCGCATGTGCGCCGAGGGCCATCGCCCGATCTGTCAGGATACCGGCATCGTCACCGTGTTCGTGAAAGTGGGCATGAACGTGCAATGGGCCGACGCCACCATGTCGCTCAGCGACATGATCAACGAAGGCGTGCGCCGCGCTTACAACCATCCGGACAACACGCTGCGCGCGTCCATCGTCGGCGATCCGTTGTTCGATAGAAAGAACACCAAGGACAACACGCCCGCGGTGATTCATATGGAAGTCGTGCCGGGCGATACGCTCGACATCGCGGTGGCGGCCAAGGGCGGCGGTTCGGAAAACAAATCCAAGATGGTGATGTTGAATCCGTCCGACTCCATCGTCGACTGGCTGGTGAAGACCGTGCCGCAGATGGGCGCGGGCTGGTGTCCGCCGGGCATGCTCGGCATCGGCATCGGCGGCACCGCCGAGAAAGCCATGGTGATGGCCAAGGAATCCCTGTTCGAAGAAATCGATATCCATGAAGTTCGCGAGCGCGGTCCGCAGGACAAATTCGAAGCGCTGCGCCTGGAGATCATGGACAAGATCAACGCGCTCGGCATCGGCGCGCAGGGCCTCGGCGGCCTCACCACCGTGCTCGATGTGAAGATCAAACATTATCCGACGCACGCCGCGTCGTTGCCGGTCGCGGTGATTCCGAACTGCGCCGCGACTCGTCACGCGCATTTCGTGCTCGACGGCTCAGGTCCCGCGAAGCTCGATCCACCGGATCTGGAACTGTGGCCGAAACTCACCTACCAGGCATCCGCGGATTCGCGTCGAGTGAATCTCGATGCGCTCACGCGCGAGGACGTGGCGTCGTGGAAACCGGGCGAGCGTTTGTTGTTGTCCGGCAAGATGCTGACCGGTCGCGACGCGGCTCACAAACGTTTGAGCACGCTGATCGAGAAAGGCGAGCCGTTGCCGCCGGGCCTGGATTTCAAGAACCGCGTGATCTATTACGTCGGCCCCGTCGATCCCGTGAAGGGCGAAGTGGTCGGCCCCGCCGGCCCCACGACCGCGACGCGCATGGACAAGTTCACCGAGATGATGCTCGGCAAGACCGGCCTGATCGCCATGGTCGGCAAGTCCGAGCGCGGTCCTGAAGCGATCGAATCCATTCGCAAGCACAAGGCGGCGTATCTGATGGCCGTCGGCGGCTCGGCGTATCTGGTCTCGAAAGCGATTCGTGCCAGCCGCGTGGTCGCGTTCGGCGATCTGGGCATGGAAGCGATCTACGAATTCGACGTGAAGGACATGCCGGTGACCGTCGCCGTCGATGCCCGCGGCGAGTCGGTGCACGAGACCGGCCCGGCGGAATGGAAGAAGCGCATCGCCGGCATCCCCGTCAAAGTGATGTAACGAACCAAAGGCGGTGGAGGGAGCCATGCAGATCCAGCACGCGATTCTGTTACCACCCACCGCCCTCGCCCTGCTCACCGGTCTCGTTTTCATCAAGCTGTATCGAGACCGCATCGCCGAGATGCGCGCCCGGCGCATTCACCCGCAGCAGGTGGCGACCGCCCGGCAGATGCACGAGACGATGCAGAACGTGGCGGCCTCCGACCACTTCCGCAATCTGTTCGAAGTGCCCGTGCTGTTCTATGCGCTGTGCGGCTTTCTCGCGATCACACAGCTCACGACGGTGTTGCTGCTGGCGTGCGCCTGGGGCTACGTCGTGCTGCGTGCGGCGCACACGTATGTGCACCTCACGAGCAACGTCGTCATCCGACGCTTCCAGTTGTTCTTCGCCAGCAGCATCGTGCTGTATGTGATGTGGGTGCTGTTCGCCCTGCGCCTGCTCACTGCATGAAGCCGACTTTCACGTCTTCCTGAGACAGCAGCCGCACCGGCACGGACGGCGCGCGCCAGATATCCGCGCAGTATTCGCGAATCGTGCGATCCGATGAGAACTTGCCGCTGCGAGCGGAGTTCAGGATCGACATGCGCGTCCAGTGATCGACATCGCGATATGCCTGGCTCACCTGCAGCTGACAGTCGGAGTAGGACTCGAAGTCCGCGAACACGAGGTACGGGTCGTGCCACAGCAGCCCGTCCGTCAGCGCACGGAACATCTGCACATCGCCGCGTGAGAAGAAGCCGCTGTTGATCAGCGAAATGACCTCCTGCAGCTCAGGCGTCATGTGCTCCAGCGGCCGATAGCCTCGCGCCTTGGTCTGCGCGACCTGCTCGGCCGTGAGACCGAACAGGAAGAAATTCTCGGCGCCGACTTCCTGACGAATCTCGATGTTGGCGCCATCCATCGTGCCGATGGTCAACGCGCCGTTCATCGAGAATTTCATGTTGCCCGTGCCTGAAGCTTCCTTGCCGGCCGTCGAGATCTGCTCGGACAGCTCCGCCGCCGGATACACGCGCTGACCGTTGGTGACGTTGAAGTTCTGCAGGAACACCACCTTGAGCCGATCCCTGACCGCCGGATCGCGATTCACCACATCGGCGACCGAGGTGATCAGTTTGATGATCAGCTTGGCCATGTGATAGGCGGGCGCCGCCTTGCCGCCAAAAATGAACGTCCGCGGCTGGAGGTCCGCGTTCGGATCCGAGCGCAGCCGGTGATACAACGCGATGACGTGCAGGATGTTGAGATGCTGGCGTTTGTACTCGTGGATGCGCTTGACCTGCACGTCGAACAGCGACGCGGGATCGATATCGATGCCGCTGCGCGCCTTCATGAACTCGGCGAAGTCGACCTTGTTGGCATGCTTGATCTCGCGCCAGCGCTGCCGGAATGCCGCGTCATCGGCCAGCGGCGCCAGCTTGCTCAGCTCATCCAGATTCTTCAGCCAGGAATTGCCGATCGCCTCGCTGATCAGGCTGGTCAGCCGCGGATTGCTCAGCGCCATCCAGCGACGCGGTGTCACGCCGTTGGTCTTGTTGCCGAACTTGTGGGGCCACAGTTCGTAGAAATCCCGCAGCACATCCTGCTTGAGCAGCTCGGAATGCAGCTCCGCCACACCGTTGATGGCATGGCTGCCGACGCACGCGAGATGCGCCATGCGAACGTAACGCTCGCCATGCTCGTCGATCAGTGACAGCCGCGCCAGACGCGATTCGTCACCGTAAAAGCGAATGCGCACCTCGTCGAGGAAACGGACATTGATTTCGTAGATGAGCTCCAGATGCCGCGGCAGCACGGATTTGAACAGCTCGAGCGGCCAACATTCCAGCGCTTCGGGCAACAAAGTGTGATTGGTGTATGCAAAGGTCTTGCAGGTGATGTCCCAGGCCTGTTCCCACGGCACTACGTGCTCGTCCACCAGCAGGCGCATCAGCTCGGCGACCGCGATCGCCGGGTGCGTGTCGTTGAGCTGCACGGCGAACTTCTCGTGGAAATGTTCGAGCGGCACCTTCTGTCCGCGCATGATCCGCATCATGTCCTGCAACGACGCCGACACGAAGAAATACTGCTGCTCCAGGCGCAGGGTCTTGCCCTGGATCTGCTCGTCGTTCGGATACAGCACCTTGCTCAACGTTTCCGACCAGACCTTCTGTCGAACCGCGCCGCCGTAGTCGCCGCGATTGAAGGTCGAGAAATCGAACGACTCCGGCGCCTCGGCCTTCCACAGCCGCAACGTGTTCGCGGTGTTGTTTCGATAACCGAGGATGGGAGTGTCGTAAGGCACGCCGATCACGACCTTGTCGGGCACCCAGCGGATGCGCAGACGCTCCTGCTCGTCGCGATACTGCTCGGTGCGGCCGCCGAGCTTGACCTCGACCGCCCACTCCGGCCGCAGGACTTCCCAGGGATTGCCGAAGCGCAGCCACTTGTCGGTACGCTCGGTCTGCCAGCCGTCGACGATCTCCTGATGAAAAATGCCGAACTCATAGCGGATGCCATAGCCCAGCGAGGGAATTTCCAGCGTCGCCATCGAATCGATGAAGCACGCGGCCAGGCGCCCGAGACCGCCATTGCCCAGCCCCGGCTCGTCCTCCTGGCGCAACAAGGTATCGAAATCCAGGCCCAGCTCGCCGATGGCCTCTCTCACCTGTGCGTAAATACCGAGATTGATCAGGTTGTTGCCCAGGTGCGGCCCCATCAGGAATTCCGCGGAAAAGTAGGCCACGGTGCGCGAGCCCTGCTTGGTGTAAGCGGCCGCGGTACTGATCCAGCGCTGTAGCAGGCGATCGCGAACCGCATAGGCCAGCGCCTGGTAGTAGTCGTTCTGGGTCGCGAGCGCGGGAAACTTGCCCTGCACGTACAGCAGGTTGTCCAGGAAGGCGCGCTTGAACGACTCCTTGGTGAGCGCCGTGCGCTCGTCTTCGAACGGCTCGGACGATGTGTCGATCGATTTGATGGGAGTGGCCATGGCAGCACCCTGGTTTTACTGAGGTCGGCGAACGAGCATGGTGCAAGTATCGTGCGTGCCAGAACACCTGTCGGTATTCGCAGGCAGTACGCAAGACACGCACCGGCTTGATTCAAGCGGCGACGCGGGCCGCCTCGTTTAAGTGCAGGCTGGGTTCTAGCACGCTCATGCTACAGCTTTAGCGCGGTACGCCGAGAACATCGAGAATACCCAGGGCCGGCAGGCGAGCAACAGCGCGACGCTGGTCTTGTCGCGCGCCGGCAGTTGCACGTCGAGCGCCGCTAGGTCGGCAAAATCCGCCGCGAGCTTGTCGATCTTCTTGAGCAGAATGCGTACCGACGCGGGCGACAGCTCGGCGGAATGAAACGACAGCGCCTCACTCGCGCCGGTAAACGGGCCCTGCAGAAATTCCGCCCGCACCTGGCGCTCATATAACTTACGCACGGGACCATCCGGTCGCCACGCGATCGGCAGGCGCGCGTGCAAGTGAATCCTGCGCTTGGCATCGATCTCGACCAGCTGCGCTTCCTCGAGACGCGTGAGCAATGCACGCATCACTCGCGGATTCAGACCGAGCCGACGCTCCGCCGCTTCCGCCGATCTGCCATTCAACAGCAAATAGAACAATGCGAGCAACGAAGCATCGCTTGCCAAAGTGCGCTCCTGCTCGAGCGACAGGCTGAAAGTCTGTGTCGGCTCGCGCGTGCCCGCGGCCATGCGCACGAGATCGGCGACGCTCATATCGAGCGCCGCGCACACACGCTCCAATCGCACCAATGTAAACGATTCATCGGAAAACAAGCGTTTCACCGACGACTCGCTGAGCCCAAGCGAGCGGCCCAGTTTGTGGTAGGTCACCCCACGAGCGCGCAAGCAACGCTTCAAAGTCTCCAGCAGGTTTTTGGTCTCGTTCACTGCATCAAATCCCGACAAAGGTAGTACGGCGGTGCCTAGGGTACCGTATTCCGGTACTTCGGTTTTCAAAGCTTGTTCGCCGCGCCGATGCCGCTAAGGTGTCGCCCTGCCAGCACATCCGGTCCAGCCCCAAAGCGGATCGGGTGTGCGGGCAACGTTGAACAAACAAGAGGAATCGAAATGAAGGTGTTTCACGCGTTACGCGCCCTGGCCCGGCCGGCACTCCGCTGCGCCATGCCCGCGCTCGTCATCGCCGCGCCGGGGATGGCTGCGGCCGACGACGTCGGTCATTGGTACATCACCCCGCAAGTCGGCGGCATCTCCGTCGACAACGATCGCCCCCTGCAGGACAAGGACTGGCTGTATGGCGTAGCTATCGGCAAGGCCATCAACCGTGGCTTGAACATCGAGCTGAATGTCAACGGCGCGCAGGTCGGCGGCGGCCCGGGCCGCAGCGACTCCAGCTTCTGGGGCACGTCGCTCGATCTGCTGGCGGTGATGAATCGCGGTGGCGCGGTCGAGCCGTTCCTGAGCTTCGGCGGCGGCGTGCTGGCGAACCAGCGCAGCCCCGGCAGCAACGCGACCAATCTCATGGGCCAGGCAGGCGTGGGCATGTTCATCAAGCTGTGGGAGAGCCCGGCGGGCACCAGCAGCTTCAAGTTGCGCCCTGAGCTGAAGGTGCGTTACGACGAGGACGGCAGCGACAAGTACAGCGACTACCTGGGCCTGCTGGGCTTCCAGTTCGCGTTCGGCGCAGCGCCGCCGAAACCGGTCGAAGCACCGCCGCCTGCTCCGGAGCCGGCCCCGGCTCCGCCGCCGCCGCCCCCGCCGCCGCCTCCTGGCGATCAGGACAAGGACGGCGTGCTCGACAACGTCGACAAGTGCCCGGATACGCCTCCTGGCGTTGCCGTGGACGCGTACGGTTGCACACGCAAGGGCTCGATCACGCTGGAAGGCGTGACGTTCGAGTACAACTCGGCGACGCTGAAGCCGGAGTCGCGCTCGGCACTCGATGCCGTGGCCACGGATCTGAAGAAGTATCCGCGGTTGAAGATCGAGCTGCAGGGTCACACCGACAGCAAGGGTCCGGATGCGTACAACCTGAAGTTGTCACAGCAGCGCGCCGACTCGGTCCGCACGTACCTGCTCGATCAGGGCGTGACCGCCGGTGCACTGGTGGCGAAGGGCTACGGTGAATCGCAGCCTATCGCCGACAACAACACCGACGCGGGCCGTGCACTGAATCGCCGTGTGGTGATGTACGTGGTCGACAACCCTGGCGACGTGGACGTCAAAGGTCAGGGCAAGGTCGAGCAATAAGCGACGAGAGTCGAGAGAGACTGGCCCCTCCCCGCAACGGGAGGGGCTTTTTCTTTTTGATCAATCACACTGGCGCCTCCCCGAAGGGGAGGCCGCTGGATCACTTTGAGGGAAATTGATAGCCCACGAACTGCTGGCGCAGTTGTAACTTGCTGAGCTTACCGGTCGCCGTCATCGGCAACTTCTCGACGAACACCACGTCCTCGGGAATCCACCACTTCGCCACTTTGCCCGCGAAGTACTGCAACAGTTCCTCCGTAGTCAGCGACGCGCCCGGCTTCAACACCGCCACCAGCAGCGGCCGCTCCTGCCATTTCGGATGAGGAATCGCAATCGCCGCCGCCTGCGCCACCGCCGGATGCGCGACCGCGAGGTTCTCCAGCTCGATGGAGCTGATCCATTCGCCGCCGGACTTGATCACGTCTTTGGTGCGATCCGTGATTTGCATATAGCCCAGCGGGCAAATGGTCGCGACGTCGCCGGTGTTGAACCAGCCGTCGCTTTCGAATACGTCATCACCGCTGCGCTTGTAATAACCCGCCGCCACCCACGGGCCACGCACCTTCAGCGCCCCGAACGTCTTGCCGTCGCGCGGCACTTCCCTGCCTTCGTCATCCGCCACTTTCAGCTCGACGCCGAACACCGTGCGCCCCTGTCGTGCGCGCAAAGCGTCGCGACGCTCTTCGGGCAGCGCGCTCGCTTCAGGTGACATCGAGCGAATCGTGCCGATGGGACTGGTCTCGGTCATGCCCCACGCATGCACCACTTCAACGTCGTGACGCCCCTTCAGAAGATCCATCAGTGCCACCGGCACCGCGGAGCCGCCGCTCAGCACATGAGTGAGCGAGTCGACACGCTTACCGGTCTTCTCGAGATACGAGACGAGCCCCTGCCATACCGTCGGCACACCAGCCGCGAATGTCACCTGCTCTTCTTCGATGAGCGACTGCAACGTCTCCGCGTCCCCCATCTTCGAACCCGGGAACACCAGCTTCGCGCCCACCATCGGACACGAATACGGCAGGCCCCACGCATTCACATGAAACATCGGCACGACCGGCAACACCACTTCGTGCGCCGACAGCCCCATCGCGTCCGGCATCGCCGAGGCATAGCAATGCAGAACGGTCGAACGATGACTGTAGAGCACGCCTTTCGGATCGCCCGTCGTGCCCGACGTGTAGCACAGCGAGCTCGCGGTCCGCTCATCGAACTGCGGCCAGTCGAACTCGTCGCTCTCGCCCGCGATGAAAGATTCGTAGCTGCGCGCGCGAGGCAGCTGGGTCTGCGGCATGTGTGCGTCGCTGGTCAGGACGATGCACCCTTCGAGCTTCGGCAGGCGCGACTGCAGCTTCTCGATCAGCGGGACGAACACCGGATCCAGGAACAGCCAGCGATCCTCGGCATGATTGATGATGTAGACGATCTGATCTTCGAACAGACGCGGGTTGATGGTGTGACAGACGAAACCCGAACCGGAGACGGCGTAATACACCTCGAAGTGCCGATAGTCGTTCCACGCCAGGGTCGCGACCCGATCGCCCGGCTGCAGGCCCAGTCGGCTCAGGGCATTGGCGAGCTTGCGAGAGCGCGCGAACGCTTCCTGGTAGGTATATCGGTGGCGGGGATTGTCGGCGGTGACCGAGACGATCTCCCGGCGAGGATGCTGTAATTCCGCATGGCGCGCGATGCTGCTGATGAGCAGCTGTTGCTCCATCATCTGTCCGAACATGACCCGTCCCCCAACGACGCTTTACGTAGTATCTGAAGTGATACCACAAATGTCGCGGGGACGCTTGACGCAGCGGCGCGGCGCTTTACAGAGGAGAAAAAAGCATCGACGCCGGGCCTAACCAGTACACGCGCAGGGCTACTGGGACGCTCCCGTTCCAGTAAAGGCCGCGGCGGTCGGCACTGGATGCAAAGACTCAGCGGCAATGACCGCCGGCACCTGCGCCGGCGTCGACGGAAGTGGCGTCGTCATCGGCGCCGGCTCGGCGGGGGCCGGCGCGCTTCCGAAACCGAATTCCACGACGACCCGCGCGATATGCGGATGCTCACTGCTCCACTGCATGAAATTCACACACACGGCTTTCAGTTCCTGGCCCTGCGCGTACTCGAACGAGTTGCCGGTGAAGCGCGCGCCGCCCAGGTCTTGCTCGAACGTCACCTGATGTTGCTCCCACGGGTACTGCATGGCGTCCGGCTGCGCGAACAAGTGAATGCGATCGACGCGCGCATATGACGGGATCGTCCCGCATAGCGCGATACGCTGAGCTTCCTGCTCACTACAAGCTGCAGTGGCACCGGCCGCACGACAGGCCGGCACATAGACGACGGACTCGACACTGTCCGCGACGCTCTCCATCGCGGCAGGTAACGTCACCGCTTTGTTGGGCATCGATGCGGAATCGGCGGGAGCAGCGACTTCGGTACGCGCCGCCTCTCGCTCGGCGGCGATCATCGCGCGCATTTCCTTCAACTCGTCACGCATGGCGCGCATGTCTTCAGCGGCGCGTTGTTTCATGAATTCGGAATAGAGAAAACCGCCCGCGGCCGACGCGACCATCAACGCGAGCACGGCCAGCACCGAGCGCAACGTGGAACCCTTCCTGGGTTTCGAGTCGACGCGAGACGTGCGTTGTTGTTTGAAGGAGCTGAACAGCTGAAACAAAGCGGTGGTGACGGTGGCTAGAGCACCGATCATGGCCGCCATAATGGTTTCGGAAAGACCCATCGAAGTCCCTTGACGTTGGAGCCGCGCCCTGCCTTATGTCCGGTCTGCGGCGGGACTGTACTGCGTCACACTTTGCAGCTCTGCCAAACAGTTGGCAGTTTCGGGGGCGAAGGACGGGATGGATGCAATTGCGTCCGATATTTCGTTCAGCTAGCGCGCGTTATGTCCGCTTGGCCTGATGACGCCCAGCACTTCACCGGCGGACACTGCGCGCCCGACCGCGCAGCGGATCTCAACGATCTCTCCGGCCTGTTCAGCGATGATGGGAATCTCCATCTTCATTGCTTCCATGACGAGCAGCTCTGTTCCGGCGTCGATGCGTTGGCCCACCGTGACGGTTTGTTTCCAAACGCTGCCCGTCACGGGCGACGTAATTGCCTCGCAGCCGGCGGGGACGGCTGCGACCGCCGCCTCGCCAGTGACGGCCGGCTCCGAATCAAATGTGAGCTGTCCGCTCACCCGCCAGCGTTCTCGTTCTGCTTCGAACGCTGCCTGCTGTTTCGTCTTGAACGCGACGATCGAGTCGTCGTTGTCGACGAGAAATTGGCGATAGTCCCGCAGCTTCAGCGTGCTCTCCTCAACGCGCAGTTTGAACTTGCCACGCGGGAAATCCTCGCGCATCTGTAGCAATTCATCGGCCGACACCGGATGGAACCGCAACTGATCGAAGAAGCGCAGCAGCCATTGCTTGCCATCCTTGAAGTCGGCCGTCTGACGGTGACGATTCCACATCTGCACCGTGCGCCCCACGAATTGATAGCCGCCCGGCCCCTCCATACCATAGACACACAAATACGCACCGCCGATTCCGACCGCGTTTTCTGGTGTCCAGGTGCGAGCCGGGTTGTATTTGGTCGTGACCAGGCGATGGCGCGGGTCGAGCGGCGTCGCGACCGGCGCGCCGAGGTAGACGTCGCCCAACCCCATCACGAGATAACTGGCATCGAAGACGATGCGACGAACTTCGTCGATGGACTCGAGCCCGTTCACGCGGCGGATGAATTCGATATTGCTCGGACACCACGGCGCGTCCTTGCGCACCGACTGCACATATTTATCGATGGCGACGCGCGTCGCCGGGTCGTCCCAGGAGAGCGGTAGATGGACGATGCGGCTCGGGACTTCGATGTCATCGACCGCGGGCAATTCTGCTTCGGCACGGAGCAGGACCTTCAGCAAGGCACGTTGTGAAATGACGCCGCTGTCGAAATGGACCTGCAACGAACGGATGCCCGGCGTCAGCTCGAGCACGCCATCCACTCGCTGCCGTTGCAGCCAATCCATCAACGCGTGCACTCGGAAGCGAAGCTCGAGATCCAGCACCAGCGGGCCGTACTCGACCAACAGATAGTTGTCGCCAGCCTGGCGGTAGCAAACCGCCGGCGTGCCGGTCGCCGAGCCCGCGATGGTATGGAGCACGGGCTCGCTAACGATGCGCCGCTTCACGGTGCGATCTGCGTCTGCACCGCTGCGCGGTGCGCCGCCAGTCAATATCTCTTGCGCCAGCTCGGCATCGCCGCCGACGAGCTCGGCCGTTTCGCGCGCGGCCGGACGGACGCAGCGAAACCTTACTTTATCGCCCGGCCGCAGCTGCCCGACTTTCCACAACTCACTGCCGACGATCGTCGCCGGGCACACGAACCCACCGAGGCTCGGCCCGTCCGGGCCAAGAATCACCGGCATGTCGCCAGTGAAGTCGATCGCACCGATGGCGTAGGCGTTGTCGTGAATGTTCGAAGGATGCAGCCCCGCCTCGCCACCATCGGTGCGGGCCCACGTCGGCTTCGGGCCGATCAAGCGCACGCCGGTGCGGCTCGAGTTGTAGTGCACCTCCCAGTCAGCGGCGAAGAACGTCTCGATATCTTCCTCGGTGAAGAAATCCGGCGCCCCATGCGGCCCCGACATCACATCAATAGTCCACGCATTCGAGTACGCCGGAATGCGCGCCGACGACAGTGGCAAACCAACATCGGTCAAATCAACGCTCTCATTCAAGCGCAACGTATCGCCGGCACGCAGCGCCCGGCCTGCATGGCCACCGAACTGACCCAGCGTGAACGTCGCACGACTGCCCATATACATCGGCACATCGAATCCGCCACGCACGGCCAAATACGTTCTCTGGCCGGCACCTTGAATGGCGCGCATCTTCAAAACACTGCCAGCCATGACTTTGACAGCCGCCCAATACGGCACCGCCGCCCCATCGAGCTCAGCCATCATCGATGCGCCACACAGCGCAATCACCGCCGGCGCATTGAACCTCAACGTCGGCCCACTGACCGTGAGCTCCAGCCCCGCCGCCGGCCCGACATTTCCCACCAGTTCGTTGGCCAACCGAAACGCGAGATCGTCCATCGGCCCCGACGGTGGCACGCCGATATCCCAATATCCCACCCGCCCCGGAAATTCTTGAAGGCTGGTGTGCGTGCCGGCCTGAAGGACTTCCACCGTCGCCGGCCGATAAACCAGACCCGCAAGAAAGCGAGTCGTCTGCCGCCCCTCGCGAAACACCTCATCGGCGATCACACGTCTGAGATAGGCAAGGTTCGTCTCGATCCCATACAACTGCGTGCCCGCCAACGCCTCCTGCAACCTCCGCAGCGCCTCCTCACGATTCGCTCCGTGCACAATGATCTTTGCGAGCATCGGATCGTAGTGGGCCGGCACTTCCGTGCCCGTCTCGACCCAATGATCCACACGCACGCCCTCCGGCCACTGCACATGAGACAGCAGCCCGCTCGACGGACGAAACTGATGCGCGGGATCCTCGGCATACACACGAACCTGGATGGAATGACCGCTCGGCTCCACTCGATGATTCAGCAGATCCGGCGGCTCGCCCGCGGCGACTCGTAGCATCCACTCGACCAGATCGATGCCAGTGACCTGTTCGGTAACACCGTGCTCCACCTGCAGGCGCGTGTTCACTTCGAGAAAGTAAAACTCGCCGCTGGCATCGTCGTATACGAATTCGACCGTGCCGGCCGACTTGTAACCCACCGTCCGGCCGAGCCGCTCGGCGCACAAAAACAAGTGCTGGCGGGTCCGATCGTCGAGCCGAGGCGCGGGGGTTTCTTCGATGACCTTCTGATTGCGTCGCTGAACGGAGCAATCCCGTTCGCCGAGCGCCACCACATTGCCACGGCCATCGCCGAAGATCTGCACTTCGATGTGACGTGCCTGCTCGACGAACTTCTCGATGAACACGCCGCCCTGGCTGAAGTTACTGGCAGCCAGTCGCTCCACCGTGTGAAAGGCTGAGGCCAGCTCTTCAGCGCTACGACACAGCTGCATGCCAATACCACCGCCACCCGCCGTGCTCTTCAGCATCACGGGATAGCCAATGACAGCCGCCTCGAGCGCCGCGTGTTCGGCATTGCTCAGTAATCCACTGCCTGGCAGCAGCGGTACGTCTTGCGCTTGGGCCAACTCGCGAGCAGTGTGCTTCAAACCGAAGCTGCGCATCTGCTGAGGGCTCGGTCCGACAAACACGACACCCGCCGCCTCACACTTCTCGGCGAACGATGCGTTCTCACTGAGAAATCCATAGCCCGGATGAATCGCCTGCGCGCCGGTCTCGCGAGCGGCGGCGATGATTCGGTCCTGGCGGAGATAACTTTCGGCAGCCGGCGCGGCGCCGATGTGGATGGCTTCGTCCGCCATGGCGACGTGCATCGAGTGACGATCCGCGTCGGAGTACACGGCGACTGAACGAATGCCCAACCGCCGCAGCGTGCGAATGATCCGGCACGCAATCGCGCCACGATTCGCGATCAGCACTTTATCGAACATGAGAACGCCTTCGACCCGTCCGGCGTTGCCGGGCGCATCCGATGCCGGGTCGTCCCGGCGTTGTCATGAAACCCGCGGGTCGTCCCGCGAGTGGCGACATGCGTCGCCTGCCGTCAATCCCAGACCAGTACTTCGACCGGCGTCGGGTTATAGCCGTTGCACGGGTTGTTCAACTGCGGGCAGTTGGAGATCAACACCGTTACATCCATCTCGGCCCGCATCTCCACGTAACGACCCGCGGCGGAGATGCCATCGGCGAACGTGAGCTTGCCTTGCGGCGTCACTGGCACGTTCATGAAGAAGTTGATGTTGCTGGCCAGGTCCCGCTTGCCGAAGTCGCGGTGATATTTCGCGCCCCAATGCGACAGCGCCAGCAGGAAGTTGTCGCGACAGCTATGCATGTGCCGCTTCTCGATCGCGTAGCGGACCGTGTTGCTCTCAGCCGAGCAGGCGCCACCCAGCGTGTCGTGACGACCGCAAGTGTCGGCAACGATCGTCAGCATCGTGTTGCCTTCGTTGGAAAGCAGCAGCGTGCCGGCGCTGAGATAGATGTTTCCCTGGGCGCGAATCGTGTCCTGCGCGCTGTAGCGCTCATCGAGCGACGCGCCGCTGTAGAACAACGTGTCGACGGCCTGGTTGCCTTCGAGGTCGACGATGCGAAAATACTGTCCCTTCCTGAGACTGCCCATCCACGGCTCGCCGGCCGGAATGATCTGCCGGTGTACAGCCTGCGCGGGGTTCAAGGCACTTTCCTTGAGTGCCATCAGCGGTACCACACTTCAGTATTGCGAAAGCCCCGTTCGTTCTCGGGACAGCGGGTACGGCAAGGATCGTTGCGAGGCGCCGGACGCGAATGCCACGTCGTCAGTCGCACCTCCTTGGGTTGATAGCGGGTCGCCGGATCGAGCGGATGCTGGCAGGCGGCCAGCACCACCAGGGTATTCATCTCGAAGCGCAGATCGACATAGCTGCCCGCGGTCGAGTGCCCGTCGTGGAATGTCAGGGTGCCGCTGTCGTCGGCAGTCACTTTGCTGAAGAAGTTGATGTTGGCGGCAAGATCGCGCTTGCCCAGGCCGTACTTGCCCAGCTCGTTCAGAAAGCCGTCGTAGGCATTGCGGTGATATTCGTTGCGGCGTTCCTGATAACGGGCGTCGCCATACTTCGCATTGATCATCGATGCGTTCGTGACGCCACACAGCGTGTCGTGCCAGCCGCAGGTGTCGTCGGTGATGGAACAGATCACGCGGCCCATGTCGGAGTAGCACACACAGGCGCGAGTCAGATAGGCGGTGTGCTGGGCCTTGAGCGTGTCGGCCATGTTGTAGCGCTCGAGGCGATCGTCGTAGTTATAGAACAGCACCGAGACGTTGCCACCGCCAGCGACATCCGTCAGCCGCAACGTCGTCCCCCGCCGCAGCAGCCCGGACCAATGAGCGCCGCCGACGACGAGTTCATCCCAAAGCATCCAATACGGCGCGCCTTCGGCCATTCCCACACCCATGAAAAGTCCGCGTTGACTTGGGACCTGCAGAGCAAGGAGCGTACCAATGCGCATTCCTCGTGCGGTCTGCGCATCTACGCACCCGACGCGAGCACGAGCGCACTGCTTGAGTGCGATCACGACAAATCGGCGCGCCATTTAAATGCACGGACGACGGCCGCACGTGCGGCGAGCGGCGACAAATCCAGGCGAGCGTCGAGCGGCACGCGCCTTGCAAACTCAACCATTGCAATTTGCCTCTAGGGTTCCGATCGCTTGGGCGATGCTGGTCCGAGAGAGGCAGTCCAGTGACGAGGCTGGATACACGGCGGGATAAAAGCCCGGGAGGTTTGCGCGCCGGCAGGCGGCCTCCCTATTTATTTCGACGGGGATGCGTCTTCCGGCACTCGACTCGAGTGACCTGTCCAATAAGAGGAGACGCCGAATGTTGTCCCACGCTCGTTCCCTTGCTGTTCGCATGCTCCGGGTCGCATTGCTGACCCTGACGCTGCTGGCACTGACGCCGGCGGCTCATGCGGCCGAGAAGAAATCGTTCAAGATCGCCTGGAGCATCTACGTCGGCTGGATGCCGTGGGACTACGCGGCTCAAAGCGGCATCCTGAAGAAGTGGGCGGACAAGTACGGTATCGCCATTCAGCTCACGCAGATCAACGACTACGTCGAGTCCATCAATCAATACACCGCCGGCGGCTTCGACGGTTGTGTAATGACGAACATGGACATGCTGACGATTCCGTCGGCGGGCGGCGTCGACTCCACCGCACTCATCATCGGCGACTTCTCCAACGGCAATGACGGCGTGGTGCTGAAGGGCAAAGGCAAGACGCTCGCCAACATCAAAGGACTGCCGGTCAATCTGGTCGAGCTGTCGGTGTCTCACTATCTGCTGGCGCGGGCGCTGGAAACGGCGGGCCTGCAGGAACGGGACATCAAGGTCGTGAATACGTCCGATGCGGACATCGTCGCTGCATACGCCGCCGCGGATACGAAAGCGACGGTGACCTGGAAGCCGCAGCTGAGCGAGATCCTGGCGGCGAAGGATGCGCAGCTGGTGTTCGACTCCAGCAAGATCCCGGGCGAGATCATCGACATGATGGTCGTGAACACGACGACGCTGAAGAACAACCCGAAGCTGGGTAAGGCATTGGTCGGCGCGTGGTTCGAAACATTGCAGCTGATGGCGGCGAAAGACCCGAAAGCTCTGGCGCACATGGCCAAAGCATCGGGCACGGACCTCGCGGGATTCAACAGCCAGCTGGCGACGACCAAGATGTTCTGGACGCCGGCGGAAGCACACACGTTCGCGACCAGCCCGACGGTGATCAAGACCATGGACTCGGTGCGCAAGTTCTCGTTCGATCATGGCCTGCTCGGCGAGGGAGCGAAGACGGTCGATGCGGTGGGCATCGAGTTCCCGGGCGGCAAGACCCTAGGCAATGCCAAGAACGTGAAAATGAGATTCGACGCCAGCTACATCAAGATGGCGGTGGACGGCGCGCTGTGATGCTCGATAGCCCGGCCGCCAACACAATTGCTCGATCGGCTCGCCTCCGCGCCGAAACGGCGCGATGCCCGCCGACGGGAACAGGTGCCGGGCATGTTGCGATGATTCACCACACCAGACAGTGCCGCCAGCGACAGCTGGCCGGCACGACGGCGAAGCGGAGCGAGCCGGTTTCATGCCCCGGCTGGTAAACCTGTACCCCTCGAGCGGCGGCGCGCTGGCACTCGGCGCGCTACCGTTCTTGATCTTGATCGCCGCTTATCTATTCGGCTCGGCGACACGGCTCGCTGAGAATCCAGACGATAAGCTGCTGCCGGCGCCGAGCGCGTTCGTGGAGACATTGAAAAGCTACGCGGTCGAAGAAGACCGGCGCAGCGGCGAAGTGCTCTGGTGGCTCGATACCGGCGCCAGCCTGAAGCGTCTATTGATAGCGTTGGGTATCAGCGCACTCATCGGCATCGTCGGCGGCCTGGCCATCGGCGCGCTACCCATAGTGCGATCCCTGCTCGGGCCTTTCGTGGCCGCGCTGGCAATGATCCCGCCGCTGGCCATCCTGCCGATCCTGTTCATCATGCTCGGCCTCGGCGAAGTCGCGAAAATCGCATTGATCGTGTTCGGCGTCGCGCCCTGCATCATTCGCGACGTCTCCCTGCGCGCCGGCGAGCTGCCGAAAGAACAACTCATCAAGGCACAGACCCTGGGTGCATCGAGCTGGCTGCTCGCAACGAGAGTCATCCTGCCGCAGCTCTGGCCACGCCTCATCGACGCGCTACGACTGACACTCGGCTCGGCGTGGCTGTTCCTCATCGCCGCCGAGGCTATCGCCTCCACCGAAGGACTCGGCTATCGCATCTTCCTCGTGCGTCGCTACATGGCGATGGATGTGATCCTGCCCTACGTCATCTGGATCACGCTGCTCGCCTACACCATGGACTGGTTGCTCCGAATGACGCGAGCCCGTCTGTTCCCCTGGGCGGAGAGCCGCTGAGCATGGCGTCCGTCACGGTCAAACATCTGTGGAAGGAATACGGCAGCCAGGTCGTGCTGGAGAATCTGAACCTGCACGTTGCGGATCGCGAGTTCGTCACCATCATCGGTGCCTCCGGCTGTGGCAAGACCACGTTCCTGCGCATGCTGCTCGGCGTCGAGCAGCCAACGAAGGGCCAGTTGCTGATCGACGGCGAGCCCGTGCCCGCCGAGCCCGGCCCCGATCGAGGCATCGTGTTCCAGCGTTACTCGCTGTTCCCGCACTTGAGCGTGCTCGACAATCTGATGCTCGGCCTCGAGTTCTCCGGCTCGCGCTGGCTCGGCAAGCTGTTCGGCGCCAGGCGACGCGTGGCATTGGAGAAGGCCGAGAGCCTGCTCGAAGCGATCGGGCTGCACACAGCGCGCGACAAATATCCGTCGCAACTGTCGGGCGGCATGCAACAGCGTCTGTCCATTGCGCAGTCGGTCATCCGCGAGCCCAAGATCCTGTTGCTCGACGAGCCGTTCGGCGCGCTCGACCCGGGCATCACCGCCGACATGCACGAGATCATCCTGCGTCTGTGGCAGGCGAACCGCATGACCATCTTCATGATCACTCACGATCTGAAAGAAAGCTTTCAGCTCGGCACCCGCTTGCTGGTGTTCGACAAACGCCGTAACGATCCGCACGAACCGGAACGATATGGCGCGACTGTGACGTACGACATTCCGCTGAACCGGAAAAAACACAGCATGCCCCTGGCCTCCCTCACAGCCGCGCTCGCCGGACCGTAATCGCCGGGCGCCGTCCCCGCAGAGTGCGACCGGCCGCTCATTCCGGGAACCCCCGACTCAACTCCCCGCAGCAATCGCCGTTAATACGGCAAACGATGCGGTCGCTGCCCCCTGTGACTGCCAGATTCTGTGTAATTGGAGCGCGCGTAATGTCTGGAGCCTCGAAGTCAATTCTCGCCGTGGACGATTCAGCGTCGATGCGCCAGATGGTCCGCTACACCCTGGAGGGGGCGGGCTACGAGGTGATCCAGGCTGCTGACGGCGTCGAAGCCCTCGACCTCGCCAAGGGACGCGGTGTCGACCTGGTGCTGACGGACGTCAACATGCCCCGCATGGACGGCATCACGCTGGTCAAGGAACTGCGCGGCCTGGACAGCTACAAGTTCACGCCGATGCTGGTGCTGACCACCGAGTCCGGCCCGGAAACCAAGCAGCGCGGCAAACAGGCCGGCGCGACCGGCTGGATCGTCAAGCCGTTCAACCCCGACCAGCTGCTCGCGACCATCGCCCGAGTGCTCTAAATCCGCCGACGCCACGGAGCCGCGGTAACGCCGTCCATGCTGCCCAGTTCAATAGAAATCACCAACGCCGAAGCAGCGCCGCTCGCCGATTGGACGCCCGAACAACAGATCGCGCAGATGCTCGAGCTGTGCGAGGCGCAGATGGAATCGGCGACCTGCGAATCGGACCTCGCGGTCGACTCGCTGGTCAAAGCCTTCTCCGGCCTGGCCGAAACCGCCCGCGCCTTGAAGGCCACAGCCGCCAGGATGACGCCCGAACAGCGCGCCGCGCTCGGTGACATCGATCTGAAGAAACAGATGGAGTCCATCGAACGCCAGATGACTTCGGCAGTCGTCGCCTTCCAGTTTTACGACAAGCTCACGCAACGGCTCGGCCACGTGCGTTACAGCCTGTCCTCGCTCGCCTTGTTCGTTTGCGACCGGGCCCAGGCCAGCGAGCGCGAGCAGTGGCGCCGCCTGTTCACGACGCTCAAGCGCCTGTATCGCACCGAGGAAGAGAAACAGATCTTCCAGATGATGGTGGAAGGCGCGTCCGCCGACGAAGCCCGCGATCACATTCACCAGAGCACGCAGACCATTCGCGTCGGCACCGCCGGCGACATCGAACTGTTCTGATTTTCCGTTAGCCGCAAGCCCCACTCCAAACCCTCCCGTGCACGGGAGGGGGAAGAATTCTTTTGTTTTCTCCTGCGGAGGCCCCGAGCCGGAGAGCCGCCGGCCTCACTCATGTGTGCACACCTTGCCGGCAGTGCTCTTATTTGCGCTGTATTTCATAACGTCGCCGGCGCGCAGCGGCCTGCGGGTTTCCCTGAAAATATTTCCGCCCTGTTACATCGCTTAAATATGAAGCTGAGAAGTGCGTCGCGTTTCCAATATTTTTGCGGCGCATTTACAGAATCAGTGTGATGTGACGCACGCTCCAGAATCGCCAGCAGGCTATTGTTGGCCCCGTTCGATTAGCTGTAAGGAGCGGGTCCGGAGCTGACCTCGCCTAACGCGTCCAAGAGATGCAGGAAAGGGAGCCACTCATGGTGATCAAGTCTCAACAAATCGTTGGTATTGCCGGCGCGTTCGCGCTGGTCGGCGCAGCCCTCTGGGCGTCCTCGGCACTGTTCAGTCCGCCGAAGGAAGTGCCGAGCGTGGAAATCAGTCAGGTGCAGGAGCGCTCCTGGGCCGTCGAGATCACCGATCTCGGCCCGGTCGAACCGACACCCGAGAAGCGCACCGCAGCCGTTCGTTAGTTCCACCCGGGCACCATGGAGGTGCCCCGCCGCCATGGGCAGCGAGCATCGAGAAAAAACCACGCTTTTTTCTCGATGCACGATCGTCATTGAGTAGCGATTTCGCCCTCGCCGACCTTCTCGATCATGGTCTTGATGCCGTTCTCGAAGCCCGGCCCCGAGCCGTTGTAGAACAAATACATCGGCTTCTCGTTGCGTAACAGATCGATCGCGTTGTGATAATGGTCGAGGTGGTAGTAGAGCACCACCTGGCCCTTGGTCACCGTGTCCGCGGGCAATGTCGTCCCGTTGGGCAGAAACACCATCATGCCGATGTAATTGCCCGCGCTCTTCAAGGCAACGCGCGGCGAAAAGGCATTTGCGGAATAGAAAACCTCATACGCATCGATGCGAGTCAGCGACATTGCGGCTCCTGCCATGGATAAGTAAGCGCAACTATACTGCGTGCATGAGCACGATTTATCTAGTCCGCCACGGCCAGGCCTCGTTCGGCACTGACAACTACGATCAACTGTCCGCCACCGGTCGCGAGCAGGCCCGCCAGCTCGGCAGCTACTTCGCGGGGCTGGGCGAACGTATCGATCGCATCTATTCCGGTTCCTTGCAACGACAGACCGAAACCGCCGAGCTGATCAGGGAGTCCTTCGTGGAGCAGGCGCCGCCGCTCGCCATCGAGACCGCGTTCGACGAATACGACAGCGATCTGATCCTGGATACGTTCGCGAAATCGCTGCCGCCGGAGCAGCTGGCCGAAGCGGGCTGGCCCGAGCTGCGCACCGATCGTCGCAAGTTTCAATTCTTCCTGGAGCGGGCCGCCCGGGCCTGGGTCGAAGCGCAAATCGAAGCCGACGAGATGACGCCGTGGCGGGGCTTTCACGGCCGCATCGTCGGCGCCATCGAAAACATCATGCGCACCGAAGGACGCTCGAAAACATTGATCGTCAGCACCTCCGGCGGCGTCATCGGCACCCTCGTGGCCAATGTGATGGGCCAGTCGAATCACACCGGCATCGAGCTCAACTGGGCGGTTCACAACGCCTCCATCACTCGTCTGATCTACAGCGCGGAAAAGGTCTCGCTGTCGATGTTCAATGGCCTGCCGCACCTGGATCGTGCAGAGCTGCGTCATCTCATCACCTACCGCTAGAAACATTCCCCCCTTGCACCCTTTTGGACGCGAGAAATCGCGAACCAGGGCGCATTTTACTTTTCAAGGTTGCCGCAATGCGGGCCGTTATCTGTCTGACAAGGCCAGACAACGAGGGACGGCAATTCATGGTCAAGGCAGCGGTGGTACGTCATATGTCCTCGGTGGAGGACTATCGCGCCCGCTTGGCCAGCTTGCAGGGCTCGTGGGACACGTTGTCGTTGCTATCTCATTTGCGCGGCGACGGCGCCGACATGAGCGGCACGCGCCAGGCTTTCGAAGCACTGGCCAACGACCTCGTGCACAGCCTGAGCGAGGAAACATATAAGAAGGCGATGCTGGCGCTGAAAGCACGTGGCCAGATCGCCATCGATGTGATCGTGCGCAATCTGTTCGAGCGCACCGCCGATATCGGCTTCCTCGCGATCGACGACGACATTCGCGATTATCTGCGACAGCACCGCGCCGACGGCTCGCAGGTCAAGAAGTTGAATGAGCGCCTGCGTGGCCGCTTTCGTGAGTACGTCGGCAAGTATTCCGTTTATCACGACGTCGTCTTGCTGGACACGGAGGGCCAGGTCCTGGTCCGCCTGGACGAGCGTCACAACGTCGGGCGCACCTCGCACGAGCTGTTGAAACATACGCTCACGACGCGTCAGGGCTACGTCGAGACGGCGGGCCGCATCGACCTGCTGCCCGAGTCCGATCACAACCTCGTCTATTCATTCCGCGTCGGTGACGGCTCGCGCGTCGAAGGCGTGCTGTGCCTGTGCTTCCGTTTCGAGGACGAAGTCAGCGGCATCTTCGCCAAGCTGCGCTCGGACGATGACTGGACCGTGTTCTGCTTCCTCGACGACAAAGGCACGGTGCTCGCGAGCAGCGATGCGTGGCAGGTTCCGCTCGGCGCACCGATGCCGCTCGTGCTCGATGCAGGCGGCCGCATCATTCGGTTCGCGGGCCGTGAATATCTCGCGGTCACCTGTCCAACCCAGGGATATCAGGGTTACATGGGCCCGGGTTGGTACGGGCACGCCATGATGCCGATCGAGCACGCGTTCGATCATCATGCTGACGAAAGCGCGAAGGCGATTCCACGCGAGCTGCTCGCAGCGCTGCGTGAGAGCCAGACCATCTTCTCCCCTGCCCTGCGCAAGATTCCCGTGCAAGCCGATGCGATTCAGCGCGAGTTGAATCGCACGGTCTGGAACGGCAACGTGCGTCTCGCGACCAGCACGGACACCGGTAGCGACTTCACCAAGGTCCTGCTGCGCGAGATCGGCAACGCCGGTCGCCGCACGCAAGATACATTCGAGCACTCCATCAGCGAGCTGCAGGAAACAGTGGTGTCATCCATCCTCGATGACGCGCAGTTGCTCGCCGAACTGGCGGTCGATGTGCTCGACCGGAATCTTTACGAGCGCGCCAACGATTGCCGATGGTGGGCGCTGAACGGCGCGCTGAGTCGCCATCTTTCGGACGGCAAGGGTGATCGCGACGCCGGCGAGATCCTTCGCCACATCAACAGTCTCTACACCGTCTATCACGACATCGTGCTGTTCGACGCGGCGGGGCGCGTCGTCGCGGTCTCCAATCCATCGCATGCGAGTAAGGTGGGCAGCACGATCAGAGAGCCTTGGGTCGCGGCCACGCTAGAGCTGCGCGACTCGCAGCAGTATGCGGTGTCGGCATTCGCCCGGAGCGATCTCTATGGCGACCAGCACACGCTTATATATGGCGCCGCGCTTCGCAACGAATCGCGTCGCGTGGTCGGCGGCATCGGCATCGTGTTCGACACCACTCCTCAGTTCAAAGCGATGTTGCGCGATGCCCTGCCTCGCACCGAGTCCGGCGACATCGTAAGCGGCTGCATTGGTTTGTTCGTCGATGCACGCATGACCGTGGTCGCCGCTACGTCCGACTATGAGCCGGGCGATACGATCGACTTATCCCGCGACGTGCTGAGCAGCGGCCAACAGACCGTTTGCATGAACGGCACTCACTACGCCGTCGGCGTGCGCAAGACGACGGGCTATCGTGAGTACACCGGCATGGGTGCGTACAGTCTGATCCTCATTCCACTGGGCGCGGCCATCGAGCGCGTGGTCCTCCGACGTGCCGAAGCGCAGAGTCATCGTCGCGCCATCGCGCAGGAGCCGATGATCGATATCGCCACGTTCTACTGCGGCCAGCAGCGCCTGGGGTTGCAGCGGGACGATATCGTCGAGGCCATGGACGGTATCAATCTGCGCCCGATTCCGAACGCGCCCGCCTGGCATGCCGGTCTATTGATGTATCGCGAATCCCCGCTGCCGGTGATCGATCTGGGCAAGCTGTTGAATGCAGGTCCCGGCACCGAGGCGCGCAACGTCATCGTCCTGCGCGCGGTGGAAACGGGTCAATTGTTTGGTCTGCTCGTCGAAGAGCTGGCGGACATTCCCGAGATCGCGGTCAGTCGCATCCTGCCGGTGGGCGATCTGAATGCGCGTGGCGTGAGCATCCTGGATCGCGCCGTGCGGCCGGAGCGGGCGGAGGAGCCGATGCTCATGCTGATGAACGTGGAACAGCTGCTGATTTACGCCGGCGCGGCCGGCTTCAAGTTGTCGCAGCCGATGGCATCGGTGACGCCGCTCAGAGCCGCGGGCTGAGCTTCAGCTGACGGATCAGCCCGGCGTAGTACGCGTCTTTGCTGGCGTTACGAGTCATCTCGAGCTGGAACTGCTCATCCCTCAACAGCGCCATGCGCGTGGCCTCTTCGGCCTTCGGCGACGACATGAAGGCTTGCGCCCGGCGCAGCGCCTGACCCATGTCGCACTTGTAATAAGTCTGCGTGGCGAGCACCTGACGCGTTTCATCGCGGGTGCCACGATTCGAAACCCACAGCGAGTTCACGGTGAGCTGTTCGCTCTGGATGCTGAACTCTTCATCGGCACCGACCAGCGCACGGCGCACGAATACATTCGGCGCCTCGGCGGTCAACTCGATGGAGTCCTGGCTGCCGATACGACGCGGATCCGCTTCGGAGAGCACAGTGAACGCGGTGACTTCGGAGTCCTTGGCCGAGTACTGCACGATGGTTGCGCCGGCACTCTCATCCTGGCTGCACCACATCCCTTCCAGCGCCTTGGTGGAACCGGAGGTCGCATGAGCAGCCTGCGCGCACAGGCCCGTCAGCAGCATCGAAACCAGGAACTTCGCGTTTGACATGTTCGCTTATCGCAGCTCGATCGTTGGACGGGGTGAGCTGGAGCAAGTTGCATGCCGGCAAGCTCAGACCCTTGCGGCGCCGCTGAATTGCCCGCCCGTCAACAAACTGGCGCGGGCGATTTGATAAGAAGCCCGACAGTGGATGCCGGGGTGTATCCTCGCTCCCGGGCTTCGCTTCGGGCTGTTTCGCCATGGACCGCCGTCGCACCGTCGCGCTGATTCTGGGACTGGTGCTGTGCCTGGCTCTGCTGGGCCGCTGGGTCGTGCGCTTCGACAAAGAAGGTTCTCTTGAAACGCCCGCGCCTCCCGCCAGCGAGCCGATCGCCAAAGTCATCCAGCCCGCGCGTGAAGATTCGAAGCCGGGCTCCATCATTGCGAATGAAGCGCCAATGGGTGCCGGCATATTTCGAGGTCGCGTGATCGACGCGGCGACCCGGCAGCCCATTCGCGAATTCACGGTGGAGTTTCATCCACCGCGACAGCCCGAACGCCGCGAGCCACCGCCACCTCTCTCGCGCTCGTTCCATAGCGAGGACGGACGATTCGAGTATCACGGCCTGCCGACAGTCATCGGCACTCTGTTCACGATGGCACCGGGCTATCAGCGCTTCAACATCGGTGCCGTGCGTATCTCGGAAAATCCACAGGCAAAAGAAATCCTGATCCCGATGCGGGCAGGCCATGTCGTGAGCGGGCGCGTCATCGACGAGCTCACCAAAGAGCCGATTGCCTCGGCGGTGATCAACTTTCGTGAAGCGTCCGTGGGTGTTTTCGAGGGTGACTTCCGCTCGCGACCGTCAGCGCGCTCGGCAAAAGACGGTACGTTCGTGCTCAACGGCGTACCTCCTGGCGCCGTCCGCGTCGGCGTCGGCGCGTCGGGTTATACAAGCAAGGAAATCGAGATCCTCGCGAGCGGCAAGACACCGCCCCTGGAAATCGCACTCAACAAAGGCGGCACGATCGCGGGATATCTCGCCGACGTGGACGGGCGCACACCGGTCGCTGGCGAGATCAGCCTGGGCAATCTCGACGAGAACATCACGGTCACGACCTCGACCGGCAGCGCCGGCGAATTCTCATTCGATCGACTGAAGGCCGGCCGCTATCTGCTGGCCGGCCACGGCGGCAATTTGAACGGCCAGCGCGAGATCGAGCTGGCCCACGACGAGCGGCTCGAAGGCATCGTGGTGGCCATGAGCCCGGGGCACAGTATTCGCGGCGTCGTTACCGGCCTGCGGCCGGAAGAACTGGCCGGCGCATACCTGTATGCCTTCGCGGAGAACACTCGCAGCGGTCGCGGCTATCAGTCCACGCTCGATGAACGGGGAGCGTATGAAGTGCGAGGTGTCGCACCGGGCTCGGTCCGAATCCAGGTCGCCGCCGGCGCTCGTGGCGGAGTGACCAAGCTCGTCCAGATGCCCGCGGACAGCGACCTCGTCGCGAATGTTGAATTCAAACCTGGCGCGCGCTTGAGCGGACGCGTCACCGCCGGCGGCAAGCCGCTCGCCGGCGCCATGTTACGTCCGCAATCCATATCACCCGATGGGAATATCGATGTATTTCTGAGTCCGCTGGTGACCTCGGCGAGCGGCGAGTACTCGTACGAAGATGTGGCTGCCGGCGACTATGTGTTCATGATCGAGTCATACGCCAGTTCCCGAGTGCGCGTCTCCGGCGACACCGTGTTCGACTTCGACGTCCCCAACGTGCACCTGTCGGGTCACGTGTTCGAGGAAGACAGCCAGGTGCCCATAGTCGGTGCCCGCATCAACGTCCGGCCGGCGCAGCGGCAATCGCAGTCGAGCCGGCTCAGCGACAGCTCCGACAATTTCGGGCAATTCGGCATTCGCGGCATGCAACCGGGCGACTTCGTGGTGTCCGCCTATAAGGCAGGCTATGAGCTGTATCGCGCGCCGCTTTCCTACGGCTCGCCCATCTCCAATATGACCATCTATTTGCGTCCGTCGCGCGGCGTCGAGATCAAAGTGCGCGAGGCCGGCAGCCATCGGGCGATCGACAGCGTCCTGGTGCTCGAAAGTATCAACGGCGTCACCGGCGTCGCCCTGCAATTGCAGCCCGATCGCAGCGGCATCAGCTATCTGCCTGGCGGGTTCGCGGGCAGCTCGTTGCGAGTCTCAGCCTTCGGCTACTACCCGATCGAGGTCAAGGACTGGAACGGCCAGCCGCTGGACCTGAGCCTGCAACGCGAACCGTTACAGTGAGCTCTGTCACCCGGCCAGCAATTCAAACCGTTTGCTGACACCCGCAGTGGCCGACGGCGCGACCCACACATCGAACTCACCGGGCTCGGCAACGAACTGCATCTGCGCGTTGTAGAACGCGAGATCTTTACGCGTCAGCATGAACTGCACTTCGGTGGACGCTCCGGGCGGCAGGCGAACTTTCTTGAATCCCTTCAACTCGCGAATGGGGCGCGTCATGCTCGCCACGATATCGCGAACATAGAGTTGTGCGACTTCCTCGGCCTCACGGTCGCCCGAGTTCGTGATTCTGGCAGTGATCCTCAGCGTTGCATTCCATGCCAGCGACTCCGCGCTCAGCTTCGGCGACTCATACTCGAAGCGCGAGTAAGTGAGCCCGTGACCGAACGGATACAGCGCTTCGTTCGATACTTCGCGATAACGCGCCTTGAATGCCGGCCCTTCCTTGCCTTGCGGCCGGCCCGTGGTGCGACGATTGTAAAAATACGGCTGCTGTCCGGAGTCCTGCGGGAAGCTCACCGGCAATCGACCGCCCGGGCTGTAATCGCCGAACAGCACATCCGCGATGGCGCTGCCCGTCTCCGTGCCGAGGAACCAGGTCGTCACGATGGCCTGCGCATTACGCACCGCGCCTTCGAGCGCCAACGCGCGGCCGTTTCGTAACAACACGACCAGCGGCTTGCCCACCCTGGCCACGGCTTCGACGAGTTGTTGCTGAGGCGGAGGGACGATGATCTGTGTCCTCGACTGCGCCTCCCCCGACATGTCCTGCCCTTCACCGATCGCGAGCACGACCACGTCAGCCGCACGAGCCGCGGCGACCGCCGCGTCGATGCCGCCATCCATCGGTTTCTCGATCATCGAGCCCAGCGTCACGGTCAACAGCGACTGATCCGCCAGCGCCGCGCGCATGCCCTGCTCGACGCTGACGACGTGATCGGACTTGGCGAAGGGCGCCCAGGGCCCGGCGAGATTCAACGTGTCGTTGCCGAACGGACCGATCAGCGCGATCTTCTTTCCCGACTTGGGCAACGGCAACAAACCACCCTCGTTCTTGAGCAGCACGATGGAGGCGCGCGCACTCTCTCGAGCGACGGCGCGCAGCTCCGGTGTCATCGTGTCCCGCTGCTCGACTTCCGGATTGAGCGAGCGATAGGGATTATCGAACAAGCCGAGCAGATACTTCGTGCGTAACACGCGTCGTACCGATTCATCGACGACAGCCATCGCCAGGTCGCCGCTCTCGACCAGCTCCGGCAAATACAAATTATAGAGATCGCTCTGCATGCTGATGTCGACGCCAGCCAGGAGCGCGAGCTTGGTCGCCTCGCGATCGTCCTTGGCAACGCCGTGCATGATCAGCTCCTTGTCGGCCGTGTAGTCCGAAACCACCATGCCGCGGAATTTCCATTGATCGCGCAGCAGACCGGTCATCAATGCGCGGTTGGCCGACATCGGCACGCCGTTCACATCGTTGAACGAGCTCATCGTGGACAGCGCGCCCGCATCGAACGCAGCTTTGAACGGCGGCAGATAAACCTCGTGCAAGGTCTGCTCGGTCATCTCGACGGTGTTGTAATCCATGCCGCCCTTGGCCGCGCCATAGGCGACGAAATGTTTCGGGCAGGCGAGCAGGCTGTCCTCGTCGGTGAGACTTCGTCCCTGGAACCCACGCACCCGCGCAGCCGCGAGCGCCGAGCCGAGGAAAGGATCTTCGCCCGAGCCCTCGGCGACCCGGCCCCAGCGTTGATCGCGACCGATATCGACCATCGGCGCGAAGGTCCAGTGCAAGCCGTTCGCAGTCGATTCGACGGCAGCGGCGCGCGCCGTGCGTTCAGCCAACAGCGGATCGAAGCTCGCGGCCTCACCCAAAGGGATAGGAAAGATCGTATAGAGACCGTGTAAGACATCGGCGCCGAAGATCAGCGGAATCTTCAGCCGCGACTCTTCCACCGCGATTCGTTGAATGGCGCGGGCACCGGCGGCGCCGAAGCCGTTGAAGACGCCGATCAATCGTCCTTCGCGAACGCGCTTGGCGAGATTGTCATCGACGGGCGGACCGGCTTCGGGATTGATCAGCGCCTTGGGCACCACGCGCGTCGAGTCGGAGAAAATGCTGAGCTGTCCCGCTTTCTCCCGAAGGGTCATTTTCGCGATCAGCGCTTCGATGTGCGCTTCGGCGCTCTTGCTGAGCAAACCGGTGCCCGCTGCTCGCTCGGCCAGAGCGAGCAGCGAGAGAGAGGACGCACCGAGTAGAAATTTCCGACGGTTGAACGCGACTGGCATCAATCCATTATGCCAGCTTCACTCCATGCGCCGAGAGCGGCAGGGCGTGAATGGGCTTGCCATCGATCTGGGCCAGCGCATTCGCCAGCGCCGGCGCAATGACAGGCGTGCCCGGCTCACCGACACCCGTGGGCTTGTTCTTCGACGGCACGATGTGCGTTTCGACGGCCGGCATTTCGTTGATACGCAGCACCGGATAGTCATCGAAGTTGCTCTGCTCGACCTGACCTTCCTTGAACGTCACCGCGCCCATCAGCGCCGCCGACAAACCGTAGCCGATGCCCGACTCCATCTGCATGGCGATGATGTTTGGATTCACAGCGATACCGCAGTCCACCGCGCACACCACGCTGACCAGCTTCGGCCCGTTCGGCGTCTTCTTCAGCTTCGCGACCTGACCGACCACGCTGTTGAAGGACTCATGCAATGCCAGACCGTAAATCTCATCGGTCGCGCGCTTCTTGTTCCAGCCGGCCTTCTCAGCCACCAGATCGAGCACGGCCAGATGGCGCGGATGCTTCTCGAGCAACGACCGGCGCAACGCGCACGGATCCTGTTTGGTCCCGCGAGCGATGTCGTCGAGGAAACATTCGGTGGAGAACGCAGTGTGCGTCGATCCCACCGAGCGCCACCACAACACCGGCACCTGTGGCTCGGTGGTATGCAACTCCACCAGCAGATTCGGCACGTGATACGGCAGATTCTGCGCGCCTTCCACCGACGTGAAATCGATCTTGCTCTTGCTGTCGAACAGCGTGCCGCGCGTGATGGACTGACCGACGATGCGATGCTGCCAGGCGATGATCTTGCCCTGCGCATCCACGCCAGCCTTGAGCCAATGGACATACATTGGGCGGTAGTAACCCGCGCGCATGTCTTCTTCGCGAGTCCACACCAGCTTCACCGGATCGGACGTGCCGATCGCCTTGGCGATGGCCACGGTCTCCACCAGATAATCGCCGGCCGGATTGGCACGACGGCCGAAGCTGCCGCCGGCGAACAGCTGATTGATCTTCACATCCTTCGGCGCGATGTTCAGCATCGTCGCGATGGCCATCTGATCGGCGGTCTGGAACTGCTCGCCGTTCCAGACTTCGCACGTGCCCTGGCCGATCTGCACCACGCAGTTCATCGGCTCCATCGTGGCGTGCGCCAGGTAGGGGAATTCGTAGGTCGCTTCGAAAGTGCGCGCCGCGGAGGCGAACGCCTTCTCGACATCGCCTTCCTGCTTGGCGATATCGCCCGGCTTCCTGCTGAGCTCGCGATACTGCTTCAGCATCTCATCCGAGCTCTGTTTGAACGCGTTCGACTCGTCCCACTCGATGCTCAAGGCGTCGCGACCCTTCTTGGCCGCCCAGAAATCAGTCGCGACCACGGCAACACCGGAGCGCGCCGGCGTCTCGAACGCGACCACGGACTTGACGCCCTTGATCTCCTTGGCCTTGCTCGCATCGAAGCTCTTCACTTTGCCACCGAAGCGCGGCGGATGAGCGACGACGGCGGTCAACATGCCCGGCAGCTTGAAGTCCTGCGTGAAGATGGCTTTGCCGGTCGACTTCGCTCTGCTGTCGACGCGCGGTGCGCTCTTGCCGATGCGGTTGTAGGCCGACGGATCTTTCGGCTTCACCTCGGTGGGCACCGGCAACTTCGAAGCATCGGCGACCAGCTCACCGAAGCGCGCCGACTTGCCCGACTTGTGCTGAACGACGCCCGAAGCAATCGTGATTTCGTTGGCCGGCACCTGCCAGCGATTGGCGGCGGCGGTCACGAGCATGGCGCGCGCGGTGGCGCCTGCGTTCTTCAACTGCTCGTACGAATTCGCAATCGCGGTGCTGCCACCCGTGCCCTGGAACGGACCGAACGCGAGATTGTTATAAAGCTTCGCATCGGCGGGCGCGCCCTCGACCCGAATCTGATTCCAGTCGGCATCGAGCTCTTCGGCGACGATGGTGGCGAGGCCCGTATAGGACCCCTGCCCCATCTCGGTGTGCTTCGACAGCACGGTGACGATGTTGTCCTCGCCAATTCGCACGAAGGCATTCGGCACGAACGTGCCGGCCTTCGCCGCAGCCGGCTCGTTGGCCTGCGCGCCAACCGAGGGCAGCCACAGGCCCACGGTCAGGACGGCGCCACCTTTCAGGACATCACGACGAGTCGCGTGAATCATCGAATCTTCTGCTGCGCTCATGGTCGTCTCCTCAAGTCGTCAACGAGCCGGCGGCCCGCTTGATCGCCGCGCGGATGCGCACATAGGTGGCGCAACGACATACATTGCCGGCCATCGCGGCGTCGATATCCGCGTCGGTGGGTTTGCTGTTGGTGGCGAGCAGAGCGGTCGCGCTCATGATCTGTCCCGACTGGCAGTAGCCACACTGCGGTACATCCTCCGCAATCCACGCATCCTGCACGGCCTTGCCGGCCTTCGACACGCCGACTGCTTCGATGGTCGTGATCTTGTTCGAAGTCACCGCCGACACCGGCAGCACACAGCTGCGCGTGGCGTTGCCATCGATGTGCACAGTGCAGGCCCCGCACAGCGCCTTGCCGCAGCCATATTTGCTGCCGGTCATGTTCAGATGATCACGCAATACCCACAGCAACGGCGTATCGGGCTCAACGTCGGTCTGGACCGTCTGGCCGTTGATATTCAGGGTGATCATGGGAGACCTCGGGTTGGCGGGTGGCTACCTGGAAGTGCCGGAATCTTACTCCGGCGAGGCTGCGGCCGGGTTGCACAATCCTGTCGGATTCCGCATGGCGCGTGGGTAAAAGTCGAGATGCATCGGGACCGTGCTGGCCGATTGCTCCACCGCGACGATGTGCGTAGGCTCGCCCTCCACTTTACGCTTTGGGGAAGTACATCGTGCCAATGGATGTCCGCGCCGCCGTCGTGCATGGGCCGAACCAGCCGTTCGTCATGGAAACGCTGCAACTGGACGGGCCGCGCGAAGGCGAAGTCCTGGTGCACATCAAGACCACCGGGCTGTGTCATTCCGATCTGCACGTCTACGAGGGCAAGCTGCCTTGGGCGTTTCCCGCGCTGCTGGGTCACGAGGCCGCCGGCGTGGTCGTGGAGTGCGGACCTGGCGTCACCCAATTCAAGCCGGGCGACCATGTCATTCCGTTCTTGATTCCTCACTGCGAAAAGTGCGGCTACTGCCATTCCACCAAGACCAATCTGTGCGTCGAGGCGTTCGCGCGCTTGAAGCCGGGCGAGTCGCGCTTTTCGCTGAACGGCAAACCGGTGACGCAGCTGTGGGGCCTCGGCACGTTCGCCGATTACTCGGTGCTGCCCGTGAACATGCTGGCCAAGGTGCGTGACGACGCGCCGTTCGATCCCATCTGTTACATCGGCTGTGGCGCCACGACCGGACTGGGCGCCGCGCTGTTCGCGGCCAAGGTCGAGGCCGGCAGCTCGGTCGTGATCTTCGGTCTCGGCGGCATCGGCTTGAACGTCGTGCAAGGCGCTCGCCTGGCGGGCGCGAAGAAAATCATCGGCGTCGATACCAATCCCGCCAAGGAAGCCATCGCGCGCCAGTTCGGTGCCACCGACTTCGTCAATCCGAAGCTGGTCGAGAAGCTCACCAGTCATTTGATGAAGCTCACCGCGGGGGGTGCGGACTACACGTTCGAATGCATCGGCAATCCACAGGTCATGCGCCAGGCCTTCGAATGCACCAATCCGGCCTGGGGCACGAGCTACGTTGTCGGCGTCGCGCCGCACGGCGCGGAAGTCACGTCATATCCCGGTCATTTGATGATGGGCCGTCACTGGACCGGCTGCTACATGGGCGGCGCGCGCGTCACCAAGCTGCCGGAGATCGTCGACTGGTACGTCGACAAGAAGATCGACCTGGATTCGCTGGTGACGCATCGACTCAAGCTCGAGCAGATCAACGAAGGCTTCGAGCTGATGCGCAAGGGCGAGTCGATCCGCTCCGTGATCGTGCTCTGATCATTCCAGCCACGCGCGCGAGAAATACAGCTCGCTGGCGCGTGGCGAATCGTCGGTCCGGAAAATGATCATCTCCGCGACATTGCGCAGATCCAGCTCGCGGGTGCGCGGACCGGCGGCGATATCCTGCAACGGAATGCGAATGACCTGACGGGTCCGCGACGGCACTTCGAAACGCCGGCTGAACCGATCGGTCGGCTGATTGTTGTGAGTCGCGTCGTTCACTCGGAGCAGCAACGTCAGACCCAGGGACGTCGGATTGGTCAGATCGACGGCGAGCGTCGAATACCCGCTCCAGTCCGGCCGCAGCTCGATGAAATCCAATCCTGGATACGGACCGTCGAACAGCGCGACGTGCATCGCCTGCTCGCCCGCTTTGCTCGCCCAGGGCGCGGGCAGTGGCGCCGGCGAGAACTCGGCCGACTGCTGAAAGATGAAGTAACGGTCGTACCGTTCGGTGAAATCCGCCAGCACTGGAAAGCGACCGTCTCTCTGCTGGTATTTGATCGCCGCGCGCGTGACCGGCGCCATGGCAACTGCAAGCGCCACGATGCCAATCACCACACCGGCGAATCGAACGAAGCCGGCACGTGCCGAGGCGCGCACACGCGAATCGAACCCGGCGAAGATTCCCAGCACCGCGACGGCCCCGATGACATCGTGAACCGCATCCTCCACCTCAGCATCGCGGCCCACTGGAATCTGCAGCAGCTCGGTCAGAATACCGAGCACCAGCGCCGCCGCCAGCGCCAGCGCATATTGGCCCGGCAGCCCAACCGATGCGAAGCGCGGATGGCCGCGCACGATGAACAACGTCAGCAGCGAAACGCAGCCGAAAATGGGCGCGTGCGCCGAGTTGTGCAGTGTCCTGATCCAGCGCGTGTCGCCGGGGACTGGCGCGAACACCACGGCAGCCAGCAAAATCCCGATCACCAGCAGCGCAATCCAGTGAGCGCGCTTCACCGGAACGACCCCATATCGTGAGCCATCCCACCAGCCCGCAACCCGTCATCCCTCGTCACGCAGCCAGCGTGCTCCTCCTGCGCGAACAGCACGGCGCGATCGAAGTTTTGTTGACGCGTCGACACGAGAACCTCGCGTTCATGGGTGGCATGTGGGTGTTCCCTGGCGGCACGCTCTGTCCGGCCGACACGTCCGCGCAGTCGCTGGCGCTGGTACCGGAGAGCGCGCGCGTCGACTGTCATCGCCTGCTCGATCTCGAGGGCAACGCGCTGCCGAGCGCTACGTGTTTGGGGCTGGCCATCGCAGCCGCTCGCGAAACGTTCGAGGAAACCGGTGTGCTGCTGGCGACGAGTGCGGAAGGACACCATTGTGAGAGCGAGCGACTGGCGCGACTGCATGACCGACAGCGCGCAATCGTCTCACAACCTGAGCTGTTTGCCACCTCGCTGCAGGAAGAACACCTGCAGTTGGATGTGCGCCGCTTGATTTACTGGGCGCACTGGATCACGCCGTCGGTGGTGCCGAAGCGATTCGATACTCGCTTTTATCTCGCCGCCCTGCCGCCCGGACAGCTCGCGTCCATCGACAGCATCGAAGCGACGGAGCTGTGCTGGCAGACGCCAGCAGCGCTCATCGCAGCGGCTCATGACGGCACGATGACGCTTTCGCGGCCGACGCTTTACAACTTGATGGAGCTCGACGCCAGTGTGCGACAACACGTTTCCCTGAACGCAATCCTCGCCGCTGAAGCACAGCGGGACGTCGCGCCGGTGTTGCCCAAAATACGCAGAGTCGAACGTATGATCGTCATGCCGTGGGATTCGGAATATCAAATGTTGGCGGGCGATGGCGTGTCGCCCGACATTACATATCCGCAATGTTTGCGCTCACTGCCCTCGCGCACACTCGCGGAGCGTTGACACAACAAAATATATGAATGCATGTCCCTTGAGGCCAGACTACATTCCTTCGGCACGGAGAGCATAAGCGCTCGATCGGGCGCAAGGTCAGGGAAGCTCACCAGGAGGTTTGCAGGATGTCTCGACGGCAACGGCTCCATGTTGCGGGCGGTACGTACTACGTCGTTCAACATGGCAACACACATCATCCCATTTTTTCTCAACCCGAGGACTACGCGCTGTTCGAGCGTTTGCTCGCGACCGGCCTGCGACGCACTAACGCACGAGTGCACGCCTATTGCTGGACGCCGCAAGCCATTCATCTGATCCTGCAGATCGACGAGATCTCGGTGGGTCGCATCATGCAAGGCCTCACCAGCCGCTACGCGCGCAGCATGCATCGTCGCATCGGCGAATCCGGTCACTTCTTCCGGCAGCGCTATAAAGCGGTACTGATCGATCCGAAGCATTACCTGCTGAAGCTGATGCATTACCTGCATCACATCCCGGTATTGGGCGGGCTGGCGGAGCATCCGGGCGTGGCTGAACACACCAGCCATGGCACGTATCTGCGCCAGTCCGCCACCCCTTGGCTGACGACGCGAAGCGCGTTACGACTGCTCGAGCTGAAGGACGGCGGCACCGAGTACGAAGCCTACATGGCCCGTTGCCCCGAGCCTGAAGACGTCGTTCAGTTCGAGCGTGTCGGCTCGAACGACCTGCGCGTCATCGGCAGCACCGAGTTCCTGGAGAACTTGCCTCGCAACTCGCGCACCTATCGCAGCAAGGCGTCGCTGGATCAGATCATTCACACCGTCACCTGTCGCATGGGTGTGGAGCGCGATCTGGTGCTGTCCAACTCACGTCAGCGCGAGTTTACATTGGTGCGTGCATTGATCGCGTGGTACGCGACGGAACGAGGTGTTGCGACCTTGAGCGAAGTCGCGCGTTGTCTGCGTCGCGATCCGTCGACATTGTCGATGGCGATCAGTCGTTATCGCACGCGCCGGCCGGAGCTGTTCAAGATCACGGCCATGCACGACATCTCGCCGCTGGTGCCCATCGGCGGCAACGTCAAGGTTCATTATTGGGATGGCGCCGCCGATGCCCGTGACGGCGACGACGAGGACCGGCAATCACTCTAAGCAGGGGGCGGTGTTGGTGCGTGGGGCGTTGCTGTGCTCGGCAACGCCCCGGTGAGCATCGCTCAACCGGTTTGCGCACGCGGGAGGAACGGCCTCTATCCTTGAGCTGCCGATGTCGGCAGTTCCTCCCGCTGCGAGACTGCGCCGTGCCGATCCAGCACGATGATCCGGTCGGCATGCTTGACCAGGGATCGATGATTGGCGATGACCAGCGTCGTGCTGTGCGCGGACACCCCAAGCAGATTGCGCTGAATCTCGCGCTCGGTCCTGGCATCGAGCGATGACATCGCCGCGTCGACAACGAAAATCCTCGGGCTCTTCAGCGCCGCCCGCGCAATCGAGAGCCGCTGACGTTCGCCGCTCGACAGTTTCGGGCCGTGCTCGCCGAGCACGGTCTCATAGCCATACGGCAGCCTGGCAACGAGCTCGTGCAGATTGGCGAGCCGCGCCGCTGCCTGAATTTCCAGATCGCTCGCCCCCAGCCGACCGAAGCCGATGTTGGCGGCGATGGTGTCGTTGAACAGCACCGTATCCTGCGGCACTACTGCGATGGCCCGACGCAAGGCGGACGGCGACAGATCGCCAAGTGGAGTGCCGTCGAGCAGGATGCGGCCCGCATCGGGCTCATAGAGGCGAAACAGCAGGCGGATCAGCGAGGACTTGCCCGCGCTACTCAGCCCCACCACCGCGACCGTCTTGCCGGCGGGCACCGTGAAGCTCACGTTTTGCAGAACCGCGCGTGCCTCACGATAGGCAAACGTGATGCCTTCGAGCGTGAGCTCGCCCCGGACTCGCGGGCTCGCGGGCGCCAGCACGGCGCGGCTCGTAACAAGAGCGAGCGCCACTCGCAGTCGTCGCTTCGCAAACCGGGCGGCGACCGGCCAGAAAAGCTGCAAAGTCTGCCGCAGGGTTTGCATCGGATGCCCTGGCTCACCGCGCAACCGCTCTGGACACGAACATGGTCTCCCCCTCCCGATCCAGACCATGCCACAGCCATGCGACCCGGCGGATGCCGGCGACGCAAGGCCCCGACAATCGCAGCGATCGCGTCAGTGACAGGCGTTGTGCTTTTTTACTTCAAGTGCGATTCATACGAATCGGCAGAATCGGAGCGTCGGAGTAGAAATATTTTGTGAGCTTCAGCCAGGTATATTGACGTCCGTTCTCAAACATTGCAGCGTTAGCGATGCAGGAGGACTGTTGCTTCATCGAGGGAAAGACCATGACGGAACTGGAAGAAGGAATGGACATCGAGCTGCTGGATCTGGGCGATGCGATGCTCGAGACCCGGGAAAGCGGTATGTATCCGATCGTTTTCGATTCGTACTATTTGCTGGGGGAAAGAGTGCCTTGATGGGACATCCCTCAAGGACAGGCTGAACCATTGACGTCCAACGTCGATGCGCAGGGCTTGCGTCTCGCGAGCCCTGTTGAGACAAGAACCGGGCCATAGCCATGCACACCGAAAAAGCGTACTGGCTGCCGTCGCACGTCCGGGCGTGCTCGACAGCAACTGGCACTGTGCTGCTGGACCTGCGGCGCAATCGATATTTCGGCGTCGGCCGCAAGGAAACCACGGCGCTGCGCACCCTGGCCGGCAACTGGCAGAGTCTTTCCGCCGCCAGTTTTGCCAGCGACACCGAGCCGTTGCCGCCACCCGATGCCATGAGCATCGCGGACAAGCTGGTCCAGGCCGGGCTGCTCAGCAACAGCGTTCCCGAAGCCGCCGCCTTCACCCCCACGCAGGTGGACCTCAACAGTCTGCTCACCAGCGTCGGTCACGAAGTGGATCGCAAAGCGCCGATTCGCTGGCGACACCTGGTCAGCTTCCTGCGCGCCTGCACCTGGGCCCGCAGCTCGGTGCGATCGCGGACGTTGTTTCTGGTGGCCGAAGAGCTCGGGCGACAGAAGAACGCCGCCGGCGCGCCCTTCGACAACGAACGCGCGATCGAGCTGGTCGGCATCTTTCGCCGACTGCGTCCACACACTTTCGCGGCCCGCGACCAATGTCTGTTCCACGCATTGGCGCTGGTCCGCTTCCTCGCTTATTACGACGTGTACCCGACCTGGGTCATCGGCGTGCGCACCAAGCCATGGGCGGCACACAGCTGGGTACAGCAAGGGACACTGCTCCTCGACGCCAATCCAGAACAGGTTTGCGAATACACACCGATTCTGGCGATCTAGTCGCAGGAGCGTGGCGATGTTTCGATATCTCGCAATGGTGTGGGACCGCACGAGCGCACCTCAACAAGAAGCCGTGCAACTGGTCGCCGAGCGCCTGCGACAACTGTCGCCGCAATGGCAACAGCACTATTCCGCGCCGGGCCTGCAAGTGTTCTGCATCGGCGTGCGCGACCAGGCCGTGCAGATCCATCGCGTCGATGGCAATGGCGGCATCGTCGTCGGCACGCTGCTGACTCGCAGTCGGGATCTGTTCTCGCCGACACCGGATGAGCTATTTCATTTCGGCGCGGCACAAAGCGCATCGTTCGTGCAGAGTCGCGGCCGATGGCTGATCGATCATGCGTGGGGCGACTACGTCGCGTTCGGCCGCGACGCAACCGGCGACTGCCAATGGGTCCTCAAGGATCCGACCGGATCGTTGCCGTGCCTGCGCACCGACTTTCGTGGCGCGAGCCTGTTCTTCTCCAGCATCGGCGACTGTCTCGATCTGCGACTGCTGCGCTTCACCGTCAACGAGGCATACCTGCGCGCGCACATGATGGCCGGCAGCAGCTTGCAGAATGCCTCGTCGCTCAACGAAGCATCGCCGGTGCGACGGGGTGAGTGCATCGAATTCCAGAAAGACAGCTCGGGCTGGCACAGCACCCGCAAGATGTACTGGACGCCGCTGACTTACACCGGCGCCGGGGATCTGATCGAAGATCCGCAAACCGCCGCTCGCGCCATGCAGTGTGTGATCAAGAGCGCCACCACCGGGCTGGCGCGATTGCATCGCTCCATATTGTTGAGGCTGTCGGGCGGGCTCGACTCCTCCATCATCGCCGGCTGCCTCAAGGGCACCTCGGCACGCTTCGCCGCCTACACTTACTTCAGCCCGACCGGTCGCTCCGATGAGCGCCCGTGGGCGCGGCTCGCCGCCGGTCACGCCGGATGCGAGCACATCGAAGCTCCGATGCATGCGCTGGATCTGGATCTGACGCTCGGGCTGCGCATGCCGCCGTCTCCCGAGCCTTCGCCGCTGCTCGGCTTCATTCAGCGCAGCTGCGTCGAACCGCAACTGCTGGGGCAAACCCAGGCCACCGCGATCTTCAACGGCGAGGGGGGCGACTCGGGTTTTTGCAGCGACTCGATCGGCTACGCCGTGTCCGAATACTTGAGGACGCACGGCATCGCGCCTCGCCTGTTCCAGCTCGCCTCGCAAGTGGCGCTGCTCACCGAAAAATCCAGCTGGACCGTGCTGACGACCGCGCTCCGGCGCCTGGTCTCCGACCAGGAGACCGGCATACCGACTGCCCGCATCCTCGAGGCCAGCCAGTTGGTGAGCTCCGAGCTCAAACAGGACTTTCGAGGTCACGACGCCGTGTCTCATCCGTGGTTTCAAGGTCAGCGCCGCGTGCCCTGGGACAAGATCCGGCGCATCGGCACATTGATGATGGCGCCCGAGAACTACACCGTGACCGCCGCCACCCATTCCCCCGTTGCGGAGAGCGTCTCACCGCTGTATTCCCAGCCGTCGATCGAAGTGCTGTTGCGGATTCCGATCCACACTCATTTCCATGGTGGCCGCGATCGGGGTCTGGCGCGCATGGCGTTCGCCACGGACGTTCCGGAGCCCATCCTGCGTCGTCTGTGGAAGGATCGCGCGCCGGGCTTTCACGATCAGTTGCTCGAGCGCGAGCGCCCGTTCCTGAAAGAAACATTGCTGGAAGGCGTGCTGGCGCGCCATGGCCTGCTGAACCGGCCGCTACTCGAGGAAGTGCTGTCGTCCCGCCCGACCAAGAACACGGTCTTTCCGGGCGAGATCTTCCGGCATCTGGATTCGGAGTTCTGGGCGCGTCACTGGCTCGGCAACGCCCGGCCGCAACCCGCCTGAGGATTTCAGAAGCCCTTGGACAGGCGCAGATAACTGAAGCGACCGATCAGATCGCCTTGCGAAGAATCGAAACCCGATGAATAGCCGATATCGGCGAACGACGCCGTCTGGTCGAATGCATTCTTGACACCCAGCTGCAGCTTCAAGTCATCCCACATCGGCCCGGCACCGATCATCTCGTCCACCGCGAAGCTCGCCTGCAGATCCACCAGCGTGCGCGAAGACAAGCGGCGCCCCGTGAGTCCGACCGTCGTCGCATCCATATAACCTGGCAACCAGTCGACGGTAGTCGACAGACCAATGCCGTTGCGCTTCCAGCCCACGCTGCCAACGACACGCCACCTCGGTATGGAGCCGCCGGCATTCGCGACACCGACGCGGTCGACAGCAGCGGTTCTCGGCACGTCGACAGCGCTGAACTCTTTGACCCACGTGGCGGACAGCCGCGGCGTGAACTCTCCCCAGTGCGTGCTCAATTCATACTTCGCCTCCACGTCGATGCCACTCGTGGTGAGGCGTCCGAAATTCATTCGGGAAATATCCAGCTGCAGCAGCCTGCCCGGAATGCCCGCGGCGATATCGGCCTCGGTTGGAACATCGCGCACGATGCGGTCGTGGAACGCTTCCTCGTTGGCGAGCATCGTGGAGAAATGCACGAACGTGACGCGATGATCGGTGCTGATCTTCCAGTAGCTCGTCAGCAGCCGCAGACCCGGCAGCGCGCGCGGCGACCACACGAAGCCGGCGGTCATCGAATTCGCTTCAATCGGCTGGAGATCGGGATTGCCACCGGTAACAAACGTCACCGGGCTCACTGAATCGTTGCGTGCTGGATCGGGGATGCCCGGGTACGCCACGGTCGTGCGGGGCGCGTGCAACTCGAACAGCGAAGGCGGGCGAAAGCTGGTGCTATAGGAGCCACGAAGCAGCAGGTCCTCGACGGGCCGCCACATCAATCCGAGTTGCGGATTCAGCGAGCTGCCGAAGTCGCTGTAATTGTCGAGCCGTGCGGCCAGCGTGAGCGACAGCACATCGTCGCGATCCGTAACCGAGCTTGCCAGCAGCGGCACTCGCAGCTCGGTGAAGGCAGCCCGCATGTCGCGGCCGTCGTCGACCGGCAACGTCTGGTCGTCATAGATCATTTTTTCATCGCGCCATTCGCCGCCCACCACGGCTCGAATGGGACCCGCTGGCAACTCGAGCCACTCGCCGTGCAAGAACGCCGACAGCTGCCGGCCACGCGAGAGATGACGTTCGTGATCTGGTTCAATCAGCGAGGCCAGCAGCTCCGGACTGCCGGCGGGACCGTCTACGAAAGGATTCAACGCGCGCGCCGGATCGGTTGCCGCGAGCGCCGCGCTGACACGCTGACTGTTGAGATCGACGGTGCTCAGAGCGTCGCCGGTTTCGGTGCTGATCAATCCCGCCACTTCCCATTCCCAGCTGGAAATCAGCGGACCTCGCAGCCCGAACGCGCCCCGCAGCCACTCAGTATCGTGTTCGAAGCGACGCGGCTCGAGGCCATTCAGAATGACATCGACCCGCACCGGCTGGCCGAACGGATTGAAGGGATTGTTTGCCGGCACCAGTGCGCCCTGCAGCGTATGGAGACCTTCCTGTGAGGCAGTCTGACGGTTGGTGTAGAGCACTTCCGCAAACGCCGTCAGCACCGGTGTCAGATCGTACTCACCAAATAGCGCCACACTGCGCTGCCGGGCCTCCGGCACGATGGACAGCGCGCTCGCGGTGCTCGTGTAATTGCGAACGCCCGCGGTTGCGACGAAGTCCTGCGGCGTCAGTCCGATGCCACTGCTGCCTTCAGGCACCATCGCGAAGGACGATGACAACCCTGGCAGATTGTCGCCGCGCAATGAGCTCACCGTTCCTGGAACACCCGCGACAGACCGATAGTCGACACCGCCATAGCGCGTGTAATCCTGATCGCTCCACAGGCCGCGCTCAGATCCCAACAGAAAATCCCGCTGGTAGTAGTCGAAAATTGCCGAGGCTCGCAGTCGCTCGGTTTGATAACCGGCACTGAACGACCCGCGCGCCATATCCGCGCCACCGCTGGCGCCGCCATACTGCATGTCGAGCACGGGCTGCGAGATTTCTTTCTTCAACACCACGTTGATCACGCCGCCCATGGCGTCGGCGCCATAAATGGCCGAAGCAGAGTCCGACAGCACCTCGACCCGTTCCACCGCAGCGAGCGGAATGCTGTTCAAGTCGAACGCGTTGAGCACCAGACTGTTCGACGTGGGAACGACGCGTCGCCCGTTGATGAGAACCAGCGTGGTATCGATGCCGATGCCGCGCATCTGTGAGTACTGCGCACCGCCGCTGTAATAATGCTCCGCGCGAGTAAATGGTTGTTGTGGCGTATAGCGTAAAACGTCGGGAATGGAAGACGCGCCGAGCTCTTCGATCATCCGGCGCGTGAACACCTGCACCGGCGCGGGACCTTCACCCGTACGCTCGATGCGGGAACCGGTGACGATCACTTCGTCGACATGATCGAACGTAGGCGCGCCGATCATCGCGGCCGAACCCGACTGACCGGCCGCGGCCATGCCAGGCTCCAGCGGTCGATGTTTCTTTTGCAGATAGATCTGGCCTTCCGCCAGACGGCTGCGATCCTCGTCGGAGCCAGTCACACCGTTACGAGGCGCGCCGAGCAGCGACGGCGCCATGACGACCAGCGAACGCGCGTTGGTCCGGCGGTAAACCAGACCGCTCTCCGCCAGCAGCCGGGTCAGTGCGATTTCCGCGGTGAACTTGCCCCGCAAGGGTCCCACCAACCGGGTTTGATCGGTCTGTGGATCCGGCCAGAAGCTGATCAGCAGGCCGGTCTGGGTCGTGAATTCCTTCAGCGCCTCGATGATGGGCAGGCGTGGAATATCGAGCGTGTATTCCTGAGCGGTGCGCGCGTCTTCGTGCGTGTTCTGAGCGGGCGCGCGGTCGGGCCACCAGCAGCCCGCAACAACGGCCGCCACGAGTCCGGCGATGACCTGTTTCGCGACCATCTCCCCAGCAAATTCCCTTTGACATCGGGGCCGCTGCCCCGCCGCTGATGACTGGGAATCTACCGCAAGGCGTCGCGATGCGCTGAGACTTTGCTACCTAGGGAGCAACCCCGAGCGAAAATATATCTTCAGATCGGATTGGGATTGACGGTCGGCGGCACATTGCCGCCACCGTGATTGGATTCGGAACTTTCGGCACCGGGCAGCGTCGCTGCCGACACGCCTCGACGCAACTCGATACGCAGCACATCGGGAACGTTCCGCACGATCACGATGTCGGGACTGGTCGCCAGCGCCCCGACAAACGATTCAGGATCGGTGGCGCTGACCCGGAAGAAGGCCAGGCGACGCGCGGCAATCGACGGCTCGCCGATCACGATCTTCACCCGATTGAGCCGATTGAAGTCGCGGGCCACTTCCGCGACCGTCTTGTTTTCATACACCAGCCAGCCCTCGGCCCAGGCCTGCTCGTAATCCAGGTTTACCTTTTCTTTAGCAACGGGCTGCGCGCGGCTGGCCCGCGTGATGGACACCTGTTCACCCGCGGCGAGCGCAACGCCTCCGGTTGCTTCAGCGAGTTGCGCCGGCGCGGTGGTCACCGTGCCTCGGATGGCATCGCGGCCGTCGCGATAGAGCGCGACGCTGCCTTCGGTGACCGCAACCACATCCTTGCCGCCGAGCCGCGAGACCCGGAACTCCGTACCGACCGCGAGCACGCCGATCATCTCCGACTCAACATAAAACGGTCGCGTGCGATCCTTGGCGACATCGAACCTCGCCTCGCCCTGGATCAACCGGATCGTGCGGTGATCGTCACCGAACGCGACTTTCAATTTCGAGGCCGGCCCGAGCCGGACCCTCGTCCCATCGGTCAGCGACACGGTCCGCCACTCGCCCAGCTCGGTCTCGATGGTGCGATCGAGCCAGGCGACCTTGGCCATGAAGCCCAGGAAAAAGGACATCGTGAGACCGACCACCGCGGCGGCGATCTTCCACGTCTCGACGCGCGGCCGGCGCCGGGCCGGCTCGTCGGCGAATGAGTCGAAAGGGGGCGGCTCGGACTCACGCTGCACGCCCAGCTCGATGATGTTCGAGGGGTCGCCCGTCCTGGGCGAACGATTGACGACCTTGGCGGCGCGCAGCGCCTGATAAACCTGCTGGATCCGGAGCAGCTCGGCGATATGAGTCGGCGATTCCTTCAACCAGCGAACATTCCGCTCGCGATTGCGTGCACCGAGCCGGTCGTCGCGCAGGCGCACGAACCATTCGGCGGCTTCGTTGCTCAACGACTCTTTGCTGGCCCGTTCATGGGCCCGGTGGCTCAGGCTTCCTTTCATTCCGAAATCCTCGTCGTCGTCCATTGGAGTGTTCACAGGTCCTCCAGTCGCAATTGCATGCGCAACGTACTGTAGGCACGTGTGAGATCGCGCAATACGATCCGATACGTCAGTCCCCTCTGCTGAGCGATCTGCTTGTAGGTCAGCCCCTCGTTCACGTGTAACAACAAAACCTCACGCTGCCGTGGCGGCAGCCGATCGACGGCCGCCTGCACGTATTCATTGGCCCGCGTCTTGGCGAACGCGTTTTCCGGCTCATCGCCGGCCTCGATCTGCAACTCATCCAGCCAGCTGTCGTCATGCGGCTTGCGGACCCTGGAGCGCTCGCGCCACTCGTTGGCGACGTTGGCGGCAATCCGGAACAGATAGCCCTGCGGGTTATCGACGGCGACATCGTCGCTATAGCGAAGCAGCCGCAGGAACACTTCCTGGGCGAGATCGTCGATGTCACCCGGCGGCACCGAGGCGCGATTGCGCAGCCAGCTGCGGATCGGCTTGCGCCACTTGCCGAACCACTCGATCAATCGACCGTCGCGGCTGTGACGCGGACGAGCCTGCTGGCCCTCGGCTTCTTCGGGGCGACAGCCCTCCGGCTCGCGCTGTTCATCCTCCCTGGACGAATTCCAACGATCTTCCTCTTGCAACTGCTGCTTCTGCCGATCGATCACTGAGCGTTCTGGCGCCTGAGGCTAACTGTCTGAGGGGGAAACCATTCCCCCACGGCTAGATGACTGGATCACGGGCGCGAATCATCCCTCCGGCGCCCCCGGCCGGAAGCGATCAGGGATTACGTCGAATCGGAGGGCTGAACCTGAAGGCGAACCGCCTACGACCGTTCCAGATGCAGAACCTTCGCACCAGCCTGGCCACCGGTTTTCTGGGGATAGTCCTGATACCAGCGATTGACCTTGCGCACGAAGTCCTCGGGCTGGCTGGGCTTGAACGTCAGCGGCTGATTCAGGCGCAGCCGCGCCACCTGGGGATCGTCGACGATCACCTGAACGTCGTTGCGCAGATTGAGCTGAGCGACGATGTCGCCGACCCGCTCACCGTCGTATTCGTACCAGTCGCGAATCCATTTCAGCTCGCGATTGGCATCGACGCCCACCGGCGCGCTGGCCCCGGTCGGCGACATCACCACCTGTTGATCCGCGACGACCGGCGTCATCGATTGCACGCCATCACGAACTGCGGTCGCCGTCACGACAACCTTCCCTTCCGCGACCGTAACCACCACGGTGTCACCGAGATCCGCCGCGGCGAATTCGGTACCGACGGCCTGCACTGTGCCCGCGTCCGTCGAGACGATGAATGGCCGGCCGGGCTCCTTGGCAACTTCAAACAATGCCTCACCGCGCACCAGTCTCACTGCGCGCACGTCGCCATTGAAATGGAACCGCAACTTGGTGCGCGGCCCGGCATAAACCACTGAGCCGTCTTCCAGCAATTGTTTATCCCAGTGACCGAGCTGAGTCACGATGACTTTATCGGTGCTCACGAGGCTCGCGAACAGCGTCACGATGAGCGCGAGCACCACACTCGCCGCGATAGCAATTTTTTTAGTGTTGAAACGCAGCGACACGGTCGGCATCCGCGGCGGCGGCGGCGGACGTCGCGTGATACAGGCATAAGAATCGAAATTGATGACATTGCCGGGCAGCGCGCGCGGCACGCCTTTCTTCAACGACCCCTGCAACACCACTTCGAGTGCGCAGATGCGCGCGAACTCATGCACGTGGCTCGGCGACGCCTGCAGCCAGGTACGAAACTCGAGCCGCGAGACCGGATCCAGCTCACCGTCGTTGACGAGTTGGTGCCATTCCACGGCCTGCCTGATCACAGCACGCTGTTCTGGTGTTGGGTTCATGTTCCCGGTCCCCGCTGAGTAGTTCACAGGCGCAACTGTTTAGCGATCTGTGACTACGTTTCCGTAAGCCGTGGAGTACCCCGCGCCTAATGAAGACCGGGCGAAAGCAGTACTCCATCCCTAGGAATAGCGTCAGGCGGGATACGAAAGTTACGCTGCAAAGCAGCGATCTTGGCGGGCGCGTTATTCGGGCAATAATCGAATGACGTTCGCACTCTCGTAGGCGACCTGCACGTCCGGACGCGCTGCCAGCATCAGCACGAATGTTTCCGGATCGTCCAGCTTTACCGTAGTGAAGGGCATGGCAATCGCGCCGATGGCCGGGTCGGACATCACCACCTTCAAACGATTGCGACGATTGAACTGTTCGATGGCTTCGCGCACCGTTTCGCCGCGGAATTCGTAGTAACCCGTGGCCCACTGCAACTCGCGCGATGCGTCGACTTGTTTCACCGGCTGCGCGTTGCCGTCGGATAGAACGATCTGCTGATCTTCGATCAGCTCCGCCACTGCCGCACGTTTGATCGTGGTCACACGATCGTCACCATGTTTGCTCACTGCAACTTTGCCGTGAGCTACCGTCACGACGGCGGTCGATGCATTCATCAACGACACACCAAACTCCGTGCCCACCGCGCGCACATCGCCGACGTGAGTCGTCACGATGAATGGTCGGCTGGGATCTTTCGCCACTTCGAATACAGCTTCGCCTTCGCTGAGCACGATGGTGCGTTGATTCTGGTCGAACGACCAACGCAACCGGGTGTTCGGCCCGATGCGCAACACGCTGCCATCGGAGAGCATCGCGCGATCCCACTGGCCCGGGCCGGTGGCGATGCGCTTATCGAAATACGTCGCCTTCAGCGTCCAGCCAGCGACGATCGTCACCAGGATGCCGGCGATGGCCGCGGCGACTTTCATCTGTCGCGCGCGCCGTCGCTTCAACTGTCGAGTCTGCTTGTGTACGACCGTCATACCCCGCGGCCCGAACGGAATCACATTCTCGCCGGGCTCGCCCTCCGGCGACACGCGCATGTGCAGTTTCGCTTTGCGCCCGTAACCGTGATAGCGATAGATATCGAGCAGAGCCTCGACGTTGCGACTGGACGCCTTCAACCAGGCGAGATACTCGCGACGCTCGCGCGCCGACAGATCGTTCGCCACCAGCCGCACGAACCAACCCGCCGCCTGCTCGCTCAAGAGCCCGTCGATTTCGGTGTCGCTGCTTTGTTTCATACCCCTTGCCCTCAATGGCCTGCGCTTCCTAGAGGTCTTCAGCCTTCAGCTGCATGCGCAGCGCGGCGTAAGCGCGAGTCAGATCCCTTAGAACGATCCGGTAAGTCACACCCAATCGATCGGCGATTTCTTTGTACGTCAGGCCCTCATTGACATGGAGCAACAGCACTTCACGCTGCCGCTTCGGCAAGCGGTTGACCGCGTTTTGCAGATGTTTGCTGACACGATTCTGGAAAACGGCATTGTCCGGCTGATCGGCCGGATCGACCTGCAGCTCATCGAGCCAGCTGCGATCGTGCGGCTGGCGCACGCGCGAACGATCGCGCCATTCATTCGCAACGTTGGCGGCGATCCTGAACAGATAACCCTGCGGATTCTCGACGGCGACATCGTCGCTATAACGCAGCAGCCGTAGAAACACTTCCTGGGCGAGGTCGTCGACTTCGGCACGCGGGACCGAAGCGCGACTGGAAAACCAACTGCGAATGGGCTTGCGCCAACGATCGAACCACAGCGTGATGCGGCCATTGCGGGTGGCCATCAACGAGCTCGCGACGTCCGGGTCGGCGATATCGGGTTGCGGCGCATGTGTAGAAGTACGCCCCGGCTCGCCCCGCTCCAGGTGCTTGTGGCGATCGATCACTGGATTTCCCTATGTCTGAAGCAACGCGACTTGCCTGCCACGATTATCTCACCCGCCGGGCCAGTGTGCCCGGGCACGGCGCGATCCGTCATTAAGTACTGACCGGGAGCGCGGGCGAGGCCAGCCCCCGGAGGCGAAGAATGCCTCCGGAGGCAGCGCAAGCATTATTTATTTTCGGCAAGAAACGGCCGGAACAACAGCTCTTTGCAAATCGATGACACCAGCTCACGACGCCTCTGATGATAGATCTGTAGTGCCAGCTGCAACTGCTCTTTGTTGTTCTCGCTGTAGAGCTGTCGCAAGCGCGCGAGCTCATCGACCACGCCTTCGATGATCTCGCCTTCGATCATGCGCGCGTGATGCAGACGATCGTTGAAGTTGCGAATGATGTCCGCGAGCTCGCCGATGCCCGAGCGCGTCGCGATGCGCACGAACAGATCGTCGACCGTGCGCGTCAACTGATCGGGCCGGTCCGACAACGGCAGTGACGCGAAGATCTTCGACGGCGCCTTGGTATCGTCATCGATCATCGCGGCTGCGTTCCATTCACGAATCGCCGAGTCGAGCAATGTTTGATTCAGCGTGTACAGGCCACGCAATTCGTCTTCCGATGCCGTCTTCGCGAAGAAGCCTCGCTTCGGCGCGAATACGATCAGTCGCTCCGCGGCGAGCCTGGTCAACGCTTCTCTCACCGGCGTGGTACTCACGCCGAGCTCTTCGGCGAGCGTACCGATCTGCAACAACTGCCCAGGCGCGAGCGTATGCGCCAGCAACAGCGACTTGATGCGGTCGTAGATTCCTTCCACGGCGTGATCGCTGCTGGCCTTGCGGCTGGTGGTTTCTTCCCGTTTCAACACAAAGATTCGCTTGCTTGGATCCGCTGAGAGCATGGTGCGCCCTCCGTAGTTAACCTGAAGATGAAAACCTCTGAGACATCGACGTCCCACCCTGTTCTGTCGTCACCCCTACCTCCCAACGGCGCGATCTCCGGAACTGCGCCGGTAATTTTTTTGTTACGTACGCTTGCTTGCCGAGCAACACCACGACGTGTGGCTCTGTCGGTGGTCACAGAGAAAGGAAGACTGATGCATGGCCGATTCCCTCAACCACTTTCCGCTGATGGCGCCGAAAAATCCCTTTGGATCAGGCCGCTGCCGCCAACGACCTGCCCTCGACGCCGCAAATATTCCCTGCAATGCTGGTGCCGGCGACGCAATGCGCGGGATGGCATCCCGATCAATACGCAGCGATACAGGGTTGGGAAAAACTACCAGACGCCGCCTCAGGACCTCGGCGAAATAGCGGCAAATTCGGAAAATGCCTAGAGATGAACTCTCAGAGATGCCCGGTCTTAGCGACTTTGTTGTTCGAGTTGCGAAATATGCTAAGAAACGGCGCTATCAATGGATGGCGTGGTCGACCGCGAGCACGATCTTCCCCCGGTGGGCACTGCTCTCCATATACGCATGAGCCTCATTGGCGCGCTCCAGCGACACGACCTTGTCGACGACCGGCTTGATCGTCCCGCGCTCGAGCAACGGCCACACCCCTTCCAACAGACGGGTCTTGATGAACCGCTTGAATGCCACATCGCGCGGTCGCAGTGCCGACCCGGTAATCACCAACCGGCGCTGCAGGACTTTCAACAGGTCGGCCTCGCCCTTCAGACCGCCTTGAGTGGCGATGATCACCAGCCTGCCTTCCGTGGCCAGGGTAGCGATGTTTTTTGACAGATAACTACCGCCCACCATGTCGAGCAGCACATTCACGCCGCGCTTGCCCGTTACCTCGGCTATCACAGCAACGAAATCTTCCGTTTTGTAATTGATGGCGCGCGTGGCGCCGAGCTGCTCGCAGAACCGGCACTTGTCATCGCTGCCGGCAGTAGTGAACACGGTGTGACCCAACGCCTTTGCAAGCTGAATGGCTGACACACCGATGCCGCTGGAGCCGCCATGAACCAACAATGTCTCACCGGGCTGCAGCCGCCCGAATTCGAACACGTTGCTCCACACAGTGAAATACGCTTCGGGTAGCGACGCCGCCTCGATCATGCTGAGCGAGCCGGGGACCGGCAGCACTTGCGCCTCGTCCACGACGCAATACTCGGCATAACCGCCACCCTGAAGGAGCGCGCACACCCTGTCGCCCACTTTGAAATCACGAACCGCGGAGCCGATCGCCTCCACGACACCGGCACATTCCAGACCGGGATAGCTCGGCGCGCCCGGCGGCGGCGGATAGCCACCCTTGCGCTGGAGCACGTCCGCGCGATTGACACCAGCGGCCGCGATCTTGATCAGCACTTCGCTTGCTTGAGGTGTCGGCACAGGACGCTGCGCGACGACCAGTGCCTCTGGACCGCCGGGCTGGGGAACATCAATGATCTTCATACCGCCTCAACCTCAACCATCGACTCTCGACGCGTCAGTTCTTGACGCCCTCAGTGCGCAGATCGGCGAGGCCGTCGAGATTCAGCTCTTCCGCCGCGTCACGCAGCTCGCCCAGGCTACCCGCGGCGCCGTCGACCTTCACCGTGAAGCGATCGCCGACGACCACCGTGTACTGCCCGCGAGACGCGCCACTATCCCACTCCTGATGCATCAAACGGCCGTCCTCGCGAAAAGTTTTCTCGTGACGCCCATTCTCTTCCTTCTCGCCTTCCACGCCGGCCCAGCTGGCCAAGCCTAGCAAACCTTTGGCGTTGCCGGCGTCGGTGATCTCCAGCCGGACCTCACGGCCTGAATCATTGGAGTACGTGGCCGACGCCGTCGACACCTGAAAGCCCATCGCGCCACTGCGCTCGGCGGACAGGCTCGAGCGATTCAGGCCGGCCAGCGCTTCCGGCACGAATGCCTTCAGGCGGTCCGGCGCCAGCGACTCGACCTGCTCCCCACCGCCCGCCAGCGCGGCACCGAACACCGCCTTCAACGCCTCTTCCTGCGCACCCTGATCGCCAGACTTCTGCGCCTCTTCGAGCTTCTTGTTGGCAGCTTCCATGTCCTCGCCCCACTTCTGCATCTTGCCGAGCGCGCTGTTCTCGTCGAACTTCACATCGTCATCGCCCTTCGAGGAGCTGTGGGTCGATGCGCTCATCATGCTGCCCACACCAACGACGCTGCCGATCACCGCGCCGGCGATGGCGGCCACGACGATCGTGATGATGACGACGACCGCGGTATAACCTGCCGCCTTCTCCCGCGAACACTTCATCAACTCCGGCAAGCCGAGATACAGCAGATAGATGCTGTAGATGCCGCCAGCAATACCGATGAGGATGCCGAGACCCGGAACGATTCCCGCGATGGACGCGACACTGCCGGCCGTGGTCGAGTACGCAACGACCTTCAGCGCCTGGATGTTATTTTTCTGGCCACCGAACGACGGCGCGAGCGCATCGACGATCAGGCCCACCAGATACACCAGCACCAGCCCCATCACGAACGTCAACACCGCCTGGGTCAGCCCGTAGCCGATGCCCATGCGGACCGTGCCGCCGAAGAACGTCGACACGCCAATCACGCTCATCTGCAGAAAGCCGAAAATCGCCGGAATCGCGGCGAGCGGAATGACATAACCTTTATAGAGGTCGGCGACCGTGGTCGGCTCGCCTGCAATCACCGGCCACTCCGTCTTGGGCGACAGCAAAATGGCTTTGGCGCGAGCCATCAGTTTGTTGAAATCCAAAGGGACGCTCCTGAGTCATGAAGAGCGTGGTTTATGCCAGAAGCCCGGCGATGGCAGCACTGACCGAAAGACCTAAAGCGGGCGGGCGAGCTCTCTATAGCGGCAGTACGCGTTGGCCAATTCCATTTGCCGCGGCGTCGTGCAGGCGGGCTCGAAGATGGCAGGCGACGCGACCAGCACGCACACACATTTCGCGCGCGACACCGCCACGTTGAGACGATTCAAGCTGTACAGAAACTCCATGCCTCGCGGCGCATCGGCGTGCGACGACGTCGTCACCGAGTACATGACGATCGCCGCTTCCTGTCCCTGAAACTTATCGACCGTGCCGACGCGCGCACGCGGCAGGCGGCGTTGAATCTCGAACACCTGCGCGTTGTACGGCGCGATGATCAGAATGTCATCGATGGTGACGGGCCGCGAGCGGCCGTCGCGATCGGTCCAGGAGGCACCTGCCGCCAATGTTTCTTCGACCAACCGCTGAATCACCTCGGCCTCTTCCGGCGCGGAGTTCTGATTGCCCTCATGCACCACCGGGAGGAATCGCAATCCGGTGCCCTGAATACGACCGCTTGATGTGACTTCCTGCCGGTTGAGACCGGCGCGACACGCCAATCTGCTTTCGTAGAACAGCTCGGAGGTAAACGAGCCAATGTCGGGATGCAGGCGCCAGGTTTCTTCCAGGAACAAGCCCTGCCCCTCGCCGATGGTCGCCGCGCCGCCGAGCACGTGCTCGAGCGCCGACACGTCGGTTCCTTCCGGATGACTGCCTTGAATCGGCTGTTCCAGCTGTTGCGGATCGCCGAGCAATACCAGCGCTCGGCACGCCTGCGACACCGCCAACACGTTGGCCAATGACATTTGCGCCGCCTCGTCCACGAACAACGTGTCAACGGCCTCGAACGCATCCTCGCGCGACCACAGCCACGCCGTTCCCGCCACCACCTGACACGAGACCCCGAGCGCAGCGAGCGCCTTCTCGTTATCCGTCTCGAAGCGAATGCCCGGCACGTCGGCCGCCTTGTCGGCGACCTTCTGCAAACATTGAACGTCGATATGCATGCGACCGGCCTGCTCCACGACCTTGTCGAGCAGATTGCGAATGACCTTGTGACTGTTCGCCGTCACACCGACTTTCTTGCCCGCCTTCACCAGCGCGCAAATCATCCGCGCCGCCGTGAACGTCTTGCCCGCGCCCGGCGGGCCTTGAATCGGCAGGACTCCACTCGCAAGCTTCGTCGCCACGCGAACCGCAGCCTCGCTCGCGGACTCACCGCTCAATTGCAGCGGATCGTTACCCAAGCGCGGCGGGACGTTGAGCAAGAGATCTCTCGCCGCCTGATAGGCGCCGATGCCCGCGATGTCATTGTCAGCGACGTGAGCTCCGAGCCGCGACAATGCATCGGCCATCACGCCGGTGCGCACCATGTCATGCGCGAATGCCGCTTGCGGATGAAGTGCGATCGAGTCGCCACGCTTCCTGATGTCGATGGTCCGGCTTTCGGCTGAGACCGACACGACCGTTCCCAATTTCTGCTCCAGGCTCAGATGCAGCGTGTCGCCTTCGCTCAGCTCCAGTTCCTGCGGCGGAAACTGATACCGATGAATCGGCGCCCGCGCCGTCCCACCGACGCTCGCGCGAAACACCAGGCCGCTGATGCCACAGCGCTCATCCTGCAGATCGTCGGGCGTCAGCTCGGCGAGGCGGAAAAATTCCCACCACGACGACTTCAACTCTCGACGATGCCAGTCGAGCGAATGCGCGAGAATCCAGCGCGCCTGCTGCTCGGCCGTGCGCTCCGCCGTGTCTGCCGGCACGTCGGCGGTGAGACGCGCCACCAGCGCCGCCACTTCACGCTGACGTTCGTCGAGCTCAGCCGATGGCTCCGGATCCTCCGCCGCCGGTCGCGAAATCGCCGCGCCATTGGCGATCATTTCGCTTCTGATCTTCTCCAGCCAATCCCGCAGCCGCTGCGCCGAGAGACAATCGTCGCAGTTGTAACGGCGCACGATGTCCTTGCACTCCTCAGAGATCGCGGCCGCGTCGTCGAGCTCCAGGCGTGCCTGCAACTTCGCCAGCGCACTTCTCACCTCGACCAGCGGCACGCCGCGGTTGAAATCGTAGAAGGGCTCGAGATTCTTGATCGAGTACCGCTCCACACTGGCACGAATGCTCTGACGCGCGATCGTGTAGAGATCGACGAACAGCGACGCACGCAACATGCGGTCGATCTCGTCCTCGCGCGTCGCATATCGCCCCATCAGCCGCTTCAGCGCGCTCGGCTCATAGGGAGCGTAGTGATAGATGTGAAGCCCTGGATACTGAGCCCACCGCGCCATGACGAAATCGACGAAGCGCTCGAACGCTCGCCGCTCCTCGACCCGCGAGAACGCCCATTCGGCGACGTAGTTGCGCGCCCCGCTCGCTTCGGTGGTGACGTAGCCGAACAGGAACTCCAGCCCCTCGTCGCCAACGAACGGATCCGCTTCCAGGTCGAGGAAGATGTCTCCGGGCGATGGCTCCGGCAGCCGATGGAGCCCGGCGCCCGGCACGAGCGGCAACGGCTCATAGATTTCCCGCGCGCCCTGCCGCCCCTCCCATTGAACGCGCGCCTGCTCACGACTTCGCTCGAACGACTGAGCGAGGCCGCGCTCGGGCTTCCAGGGCAGCGGCAATGGCAATTGCGCCAGACCGGCAAGCGTTGTGACGCTGTGTCGGGCCAGCTCGGCAATCTGCGCTGTGGAAATGCCTGCCACCAAGCACAAATGGTCATCCTGCCGCCGCCGCGTATCGCAGTCTCGCCGCCATCGGCAGATGTCGCAGTGATCTTTGGGCTGGGGATAGGTCGGCGCGGCCTCCTTCGCCGCTAGCGACCGCTCCAGCTCCGCTCGTACCTGGCGGTAATAGGCCGCATAGGCCGCCGCCCTGTAGCGCTCAGGCTCGAAACCGCGCCCCGGCGTGACGACATACATGGCCTCCGGCGCGCACCCTTGCGCACTCGCCAGCAAGTCCGAGTACAGGCACAGCTGAAGCACCGTGCCGCCCTTGGTCTCCCTGGCCAGCTTGGTGTCGACGACCTCGTACGACCAATCGCCCAGCGCACTGGCCTTCGGCACCCGAAGCAGGATGTCCGTTCGCCCGCTCCACACCCCATCCAGAAATGCGCCCTGCACGATGACTTCCGCGCCCGCTCGCATGGCCGCCATCGTTTGCTCGACCTGCGCCGGCGCGATGCCGATCCCTTCGATCTCGACGACCGTCAGGCCGCGCGCCCGCAGATGCTCGACATACTCCCGCTCATGCGCAGCGCCCCGCTCCCACAGCACTTCCAGCGACGGATCCCAGACCTGCGGCTTCGCCAGCATCCCGGCGGCGACCTGGGCATCGAGGTGGGTCAGATGGTGGCAGTTGAGATACCCCACCAGATCGGAAGCGCTCAGCTGGAGCGCACGGCCGCGTTTGAGCAAGGGAGTTCCGACGGCGCTTATTGAAAGGGGCGCAGACTGTACAACCCGCACCCGGACCGCAATATCGCGGTTTCATCGGTGGGTCCGAGGAAGCTTGCAGCCCCATCCTCCCTGAAAGGGCTGCAAATTCTCCGCGTCGAGGCGGTGCCCGGCTCGAAGATTCGCAGCGGACGTCATCCATGACGCCCACTACAAACCACCAAGGGCGAACCAAGCACCTAGGTCCTGATGATCTTTGGGTCTCTGTCCACATGGACCGGATCAGGTGCTGAGCTTAACCCCCCTTTTCCGAGGGTGTGAACTATTATTTTTCAGCTCCGCAACTCGACGTATTGCTGTTAACCAATAGGAAGGGTTATCTACCGGGCGGGCAGGAGGTCGTCATAATTCCTTAAAGGAACCGTCATGAATGAGAAGATCGAGGCGACGAAGGACGAAGTTCAAGGGATTGAGATGATTGATTTGGGAGATGCGATGAAGGAGACGAAACAGCCGGGCCAGGTTCCGGTGGTACCGGACTCCTGCTGTACTTATACGTATCTCGGTTTGTAACCCAAGGCCGACGAGGGCTCGCGCTGAGACACGGGCCCTCTTGACTATTCGCGCTGTAGCTAGAAGCTCTTGGCGATCCGCAAGTAGGTGAATCGTTGCTTCAAGTCCGCTTGCGATATATCGAAGCCGTACATCAGACCTGCATTGGCAAAATCCACCTTTTCGTCGAACAGGTTCAATGCACCGGCCGTAATCTTGAGATCATTGAAGCAAGCCGGGCCGAATAGCCCCCCCAGCTCCAGCCACGCCTGCATGTCGATGACGGTCCGCGACGGCAGGCGCCGATTCAGCGGCCCGGAAAGATCTGAATCCTGGTAGCTCGGCGTAAAGGTGGCCGTCGTGGAAACGCCCCAGCCACGGCCATCCCACGTCAACGACCCGACCAGGCGCCACTCGGGAATGGTGCCTGAGTAATTGGCAATGCCTACGCGATCCGGCGACTGGATCGGGGCCATGTCCTGCGACGCATAGTTGTCAACCCAAGTCGCCGAAAGGGCACCTCGCAGGTCCCCCAGGCTCCCGCCGATGCGATATGAGAGATCGAGATCGATACCGCTGGTCTCCAGGCGGCCGTAATTGAGTAGCGAGATGTCGACTGATTGAAGTGCACCAGCCCAGCCCGCCAACCTGTCGGCATCGGTCGGTGCCGAGCGCGTGACGCGACCAGGCACTTCTTCCAGTTTCGCCAGATTCAGAACACCAGGCAGGACGATGCGATTGTCCATCACCACCCGCCAATAGTTAGCGCCCCAATGCAGCCCGAGCCAATCGCTGGCCCGATACGCAACGCCTGTGGTGAAAGAATGCGCTGATACATTTTCCAGGTCGGGATTGCCGCCAACGATCACCCTGACGGGAGACGCCGCCCCCCCACGCTGCAGGTCCGCAAGAGGGAACACCAACTCCGACCTTGGGAAGGACAATTCAGACAATGACGGCGGCCGAAAGCTGGTGCCATAAGCGGCTCGGATCAACCAATCCTGGTTCGGCCGCCATACGAGCCCATACTGTGGATTCACCGAGTCGCCGGCGTGCTCATAGAGATCCGCCCGCAAGGCCAGCTTGAGCGACAGTTGCTTCAGTAATGGCAGATTGACCTCCGCAAACTCAGAAACGATGTCGCGCTGTTGCTCAAGCGGCGATGTGTCGACGGTTTTCACTCCTTCTCGCCGCAGCTCTCCTCCGACGACAAACTCGCTCGTTCCTCCGGGCATGCGAAACAATGGGCCGCGCACGAATCCGGAAAACAACCATGCTCGCGAGAAATAGTCGTACCCTTGATCCCGAACCAGGGAAGACAACAATGCATCGCTCCCTGACACCCCATCTGCAAAGGGATTCAGTGCGGTTTGCGGGTCCGTCGACTGCAGCGCCGCTTGAACCCGAGAGAGATCCAGTTCATTGATTGACTGCACGCGGGCGCTATCACTGCTGCGGGTGAGTGCAAGTTCCCAATCCCAGCGACTCAGCTCGCCCCGAGCGCCGAGCACGAACCTCGTTGACTCTCCTTCCGTCAACAGAGATACGGGCTCTATTCCGGCCAGCGCAAAATCCACCCTGACCGCCTGGCCGAAGGGATTGAAGGGGTTCGTTGCTGGCACGATCTGCCCCGTCGCGGCCGCCAAGGGGCCTTGATTCAGAATGTCACGCGAGCTCATCAACATCTCGCCAAAAATGGCGGCACGACTGCCAATGGAAAATTCGGCCGAGCCGACGGCTGACAATTGCTTCAGGTCAGGTTCGATGGCCGTGGTTTTCCGTGTGGAGTACTGACTGAGTTTGCCAGCCGTTTCCAGGAAGTCCTCCGGTCGAAGACCGACACCGGTGCTTCCCACAGGCACCGATGCCTGTGACATCGGCAATCCAGCCAGTGGCGTACCGGTGAGCGAGTAGACGTTGGCTTGAGGCGACGCAGTTGTACGATAGTCCTTGCCGCCGAAGCGCCGAAAATCCTGATTGCGCCAGAGATCGCGCTCTGCGCCGACGAGCATGGAGCGATCAAAGTAGTCGAGTGTGAGCGCCGTTTTCAGACGTTGCCAGGCTGTGCCGATGGAGCCCGCTGCACGCCGCTCGTAGGCACCTCCAGACGCGCCTCCGTAATGAAGAAAAACATCCGGCTGGTCGACCTCCTGCTTGAGAATGATATTGACGACCCCCCCGATGGCATCGGAACCGTATATTGCCGAGGCTGAATCCGACATGACTTCAATCCGCTCCACTGCCGTGAGCGGAATCGCATTCAGGTCAAACGCATTCAAGCTAACGCTTGTCGCACTAGGCTGCGCGCGACGACCATTGATCAGAACCAGGGTGGTGTCCACACCCAACCCGCGCAGTTGAAAATGCTGGGCTCCGCTACGCTGAACCCATTCTCCAAAAGAAAATGGCTGCTGGGTCATGAAGGTCGCCGCGCCGGCCAGCGAGGAGACCCCGAGACGATCGAGCTGCTCCCGAGTGTATCTACGAATGGGAGCCGGCCCCTCGCCGCCTCCAAGCCGACTTCCCGTCACCAACACATCCCGCTGACCGGCTTCGCCTTGGGGAAGCTCGACAACGCGCACATAGATCCTGACCGTGGAGGCATCCAACCAAATATGCGTGAGCTCGCTGGCAGCAAGCAGCCTGTCCAGTGCCGCATCTGCCGTGAAACGCCCGATCACGGCATCGACGGTTCGCTGCTGCTGTTCGGGAGTCAGGTCCGTAGCCATCTGCAGACCAGTCTGTTTGGAGAACTGGTCGATCGCCGTGGTCAAGGAGCCGCTGGGGATGGAGAGGGAATATTCCGTACTGACCGAGCTGCTCTGCGCCACGGTCAGTTGAGCCCACGCCATCGTTAGCGCGGCGGCGAGCATCCTTGCCAAACGCCATCGACAAACAATCACCGCTGGCTATTCCGACTTCAGGCGCACTAAATCTCCGCGGTCTCTGATCACGACGATACCCTCCTGGCTCTCAAGCACCCTGACGAAACTTTCCGGACTATCGAGGCGAAGCCGGTAGTAATTACCCTTCAGCGGTTTGGCAGCAATGCCGTCATCCTCGAGCTTGATTTGAGTGGCATTGCGGCGATTGAACTGCGTAACGATGTCGCCGATGGGCTCGCCACCCTGCAATGTCACCCAGCCGTTCACCCAATCGAGCTTGAGTTCCGCATCGACCTTGAGCACATTCATCTTGGAGAGATCGGCGTATCCCCCACCGCCACCAAACAGCCGCTCATCCCGCCCGGCGTTACTGTTGAACACACGCAACTCCTCGCCCGCGTGCAGCTCCTTCATGGTCGAGGCATCGCTCAGCTTCCCGTGCGGCGTCACTCTCACGACACCTTCGGAAACCGTGGTCGTAACACCAGGGTTGATAGCCACCTCGAAGCGAGTGCCGACCGCAGTCACATCGACGATGTGAGTGCGCACCGTGAACGGCCGGTTTTTGTCCTTCGCGACTTCGAATACCGCGCGGCCCTCGAATAGATGAACGAGGCGGCGCTCGTCACTGAACTCGATCTTCAGTTTGGTGCGCGCGTCCATGTGGACGGTGCTGCCGTCGTCGAGGGTCATGTTCTGCCATTGACTGGCGACGGTGGTGACCGTGCGGTTGGGAGAGTTCTTCAGCACGACGAAGCCGAAGCCCAGCGCGACTGCCAGCACGGCGATCATCGCGGCAAACGCCCAGGCCGGTGGCAGCTTGGTTCTGACGGCGTCGGGGACGGAAGGGCTGGGGTTGTATTCGTAGTTCGACACTTGCTCGCGCGTTCCGATGTCATAGACATTGGACGACTGCTCCGCTTCCTTCACGACGTCGTGCAAGGGGTGCTGCAGGCCGACGCCATCCACCTGGATGATGTGCAGAAATTCCGAGATGTTCTCAGGGGAGCGGCGCAGCCACGTCAGCAGCAGCTTGCGATCGCCTGCCTTCATCACCGGCTCATCCACACAGCGGATATACCAATAGGCAGCCTCCTGGCTCGCCATCCGCGTACGTTCCGACACAGGTTCTGCTGGCATGTCCTCGCCCTCTTGTGGTTCCTTCACTTGAGGTCTTCCGGATCCAGCCGCGTGCGCAGCTGGCTGTAGGCGCGGGACAGATCACGAAGCACGATGCGCGGCGACAGCTTGAGCCGGTCGGCGATCTGCTTGTAGGTCAGCCCCTCGTTCACTCGCAACAGTAGTACCTGACGCTGCCGGAACGGCAACTTGTCGACGGCGGCCTGCACGCTGGCATTGGTGCGGGCCTGGGAGACGGAATTTTCCGGCTCCTGATCGGGCTCGATCAGCAGGTCATCGAGCCATTCCTGATCGTGGGGTTTGGACACCCGGGCGCGCTCGCGCCATTCACTCGCGACATTGCCAGCGATCCGCAGCAGGTAGCCCAGCGGGTTCTCGACCGCGGTCTTCTCGCTATAACGGAGCAGGCGTAGAAAAACTTCCTGAGCCAGGTCGTCCAGCTCGGCAGCTGGCACGGCGGCGCGGCGCGACAGCCAATGCCGGACCGGCTTGCGCCAATCCTTGAACCATTGGGCGAAGCGTTTATTGCCCTGATCGACGGGCTCAGCGGCAGCGTCCGAAGACGCAAGCTCGTCTCGCGTGTCCACGGCACGCGCTGAGGTTGCTACCTTGACTTCCCCATGACTCCGGCGATCGATCACGAGCAATCCCTAAGCGACGCGTCTGCCTGACCACTCTTTGTGCATGTTGCCTTTGTTTTTATCCTGGCTACGGCGGGCGATGCAAAAGGGGTTTCCACTGTGGTCGACCGGTCAGGGTTCGACTGTTAACCCTGCACCGCCCACCCATTCGTGGTTGGCATTAAGTTATCTGCTTGTGATGAAATGAGTTGGGAACAAACGGCATAAATGGCCCCAGTCGTTTACTCACAAGCAACGGGGGCCGGTCCAGCGGACCGGCCATTTCACATATATTTCTAGTGAGCCGGCCGCGCGGCCTTCTTCGGCACGTACAGGTCGGTCAGCGTGCCCTCATACGCCTCGGCCGAGAACATCACCGTTTCCGAGAGCGTCGGATGCGGATGGATGGTCAGGCCCAGGTCGGTGGCGTCCGTGTTCATCTCGATGGCGAGGGCGATTTCGGAGATCAGATCGCCCGCGTTCGGACCGACGATGCCGCCGCCGATCACCCGGTGGGTGGCCGGATCGAACAGCACCTTGGTCAGACCGTCATCACGGCCGAGCGTGAGCGAACGCGCGTTCGCCGACCACGGGAAGCTGCCCTTCTCGTACGCGATGCCTTTGGCCTTCGCTTCGGTCTCGCTCACGCCGACCCACGCGATCTCCGGATCGGTGTAAGCAACCGACGGAATCACGCGCGCATCGAAGAAACGTTTCTCGCCATGAGCGACTTCGGCCGCGAGCTTGCCCTCATGCGACGCCTTGTGCGCGAGCATGGGCTGACCGGCGATATCGCCGATCGCATAGATGTGTGAAACGTTGGTACGCATCTGTTTGTCGACGGGAATGAAGCCGCGCTCGTTGACGACCACGCCCGCCGCTTCCGCGCCGATCTTCTTGCCGTTCGGGCTGCGACCGACCGCCACCAGCACCTTGTCGTAGAGCTGCGGTTCGATGGCCTGCTCGCCTTCGAACGTGACTCGAATGCCTTCCTTCAGCGCTTCGACCTTGGTGACCTTGGTCTTCACCATGATCTTCTCGTAGCGCTTGCTGACACGCTTCTCGAGCGGACGCACCAGGTCGCGATCGCAACCGGGGATGAGCCCGTCGGTGAGCTCGACGACGCTGACCTTCGTGCCCAGCGCGTCGTACACCGTCGCCATTTCCAGGCCGATGATGCCGCCGCCGATGACCAGCATGCGCTTCGGCAGATCCAGCTCGAGCGCGCCGGTGGAATCAATGATGCGGGGATCGTCGGGCAGGCCCGGCAAGCGAATCACTTCGGAGCCGGCGGCGATGATGCAGTTCTTGAACGAAATTCTGCGCGCGCCCTCACCCGGCGCGTTCTCGCCCTTCGACAGCACGGTGGAGAGCGGCGTCATGTCGGTATTCGCGATCTGCATCTCGTGCGCAGAGACGAACTTGCCGATGCCGCGAATGACTTCGACCTTGCGCTGCTTGGCGAGCATGCCCAGGCCACCGGTCAGCTTGCTGACGACCTTTTCCTTCCAGCCCTTCAGCTTGACCGCATCGATCTGCGGCTTGCCGAAAGTCACGCCGAAGCTTTCCATTTCGTGCGCTTCTTCGATCACCTTCGCGGCGTGAAGCAATGCCTTCGAAGGAATGCAGCCGACGTTGAGACAGACGCCACCCAGCTGCGGCCAGCGCTCGACCAGCGCGACCTTCATGCCGAGATCGGCGGCACGAAACGCGGCAGTGTAACCGCCGGGACCGGCGCCCAACACGACCATGTCGAAATCGTATGTGCCGCCCGACGTGTCCTTCGCGGGAGTCGGCGCGGCGGCAGCCGACGCTTTCGCTTTCTCGCGAACGATCGTATCCGTGAATGGAACGTCTTCCTCTTCCTTGGCAGGAGCAGGCGCGGCGGCCTTTGTCTCTTGCTTCGGAGCAGCCGGAGCCGACGCGGCGGCGCCGGCGGCTTCGACTTCGAGAATCAAGCTGCCTTTGGAAACGCGGTCGCCCTTCTTCATGGACACCGACTTGACGACCCCCGCCGCAGGCGACGGCACATCCATCGTCGCCTTCTCGGTCTCAAGAGTGACAAGCGGAGTTTCCAGCGCGATTTCATCGCCCGGCTTCACCAGCACGTCGATGACTTCGACGTTCTTGAAGTCGCCGATATCGGGAACGTTGACTTTGGTCACGGCACAGCCTCGATGAGCCCACGGACATCAGCGAGCTTCTCCGCGAGGAACGTGGTGAAGCGCACGCCAGCGGCGCCGTCGACCACGCGGTGATCGTAGGCCAGGGTGAACGGCAACATCAGGCGCGGCACGAACTGACCGTCCTTGTAGACCGGTTTGAAGCTCGACTTCGCGACACCGAGGATCGCCACTTCCGGCGCATTGATGATGGGCGTGAAGCCCACGCCACCGATGCCGCCGAGACTCGACACCGTAAAGGTCGCGCCCTGCATTTCGGTGACTTTCAACTTGCCGTCACGGGCCTTCGCCGAGAGGTCGGCGAGATCGCGCGCGATCTCGTAGATGTCCTTCTTGTCCGCATCCTTGATCACCGGCACGACCAGGCCACCCGGCGTGTCCGCCGCGAAGCCCAGGTTGATGTACTTCTTGAGAATGAGGTTCTTGCCCGACGACTCCAGCGAGCTGTTGACGTTCGGGAACTCCTTCAGCGCCTTCACGCAGGCACGCAGGACGAACGCGAGCGGCGTGAGCTTGATGCCCTGCTTCTCGGCTTCGCCCTTGAGCTTCTTGCGGGTTTCTTCCAGCTCGGTGATATCCGCCTCGTCCATCTGCCAGACGTGCGGAATGTTCAGCCAGCTGGCCTGCAGATGCGGACCGGAGATTTTCTGAATGCGGCTGAGCGGCTTGACCTCGATCTCGCCGAACTTGGAGAAATCGACGTCAGGCACCTTCGGCAGCGCACCGCCGCCACCGCCGGCCGCTGCGCCAGCGCCCGCACCCGAAGCGAGCGCTTGTTTGACGAACGCTTTCACGTCGTCGGGCGTGATGCGACCTTTCGGACCGGTGCCTTTCACACGGCTCAGATCGGCGCCCAGCTCGCGAGCGAACTTGCGAACCGATGGGCTGGCGTACGCTTTGGCAAAGCCGGCTTCGTCGATCTGCGGAGAAAGGCTCGGCGCAGCCGGCGCCGACTCGGACTTCGCCGGAGCGGGCGCAGCCGCCGGGGCCGCAGCCTTTGCCGGCGCGGGACGCGCAGTCTCCGCCTTGCTCGGCGTCGACACCGGCTCTTCGGGTGCACCCTTCGATGCAGGCGTCGCGCCGCCTTCGAGCAGACCGATCAACGCGCCCTTGGAAACCCGATCGCCCTTCTTCAACGACAGCGACTTGACCACGCCGGCGGCCGTGGACGGCACATCCATCGTCGCCTTCTCGGTCTCGAGCGTCAGCAGCGGCGTATCGACTTCGATGCGATCCCCGGGCTTCACCAGCACGTCGATGACTTCGACGTCTTTGAAGTCACCGAGATCGGGCACGCGAACTTCGCCGCCACCCGTTGAGCCACCGCTCGACTCCGGCTTGCTCGGAGCCGCCGATGCCGGGCTCGACGCCGTACCGCCGGATGCCGTCTTCGACGCAGGCGCGCCCGCGTTCTTCTCCGACTGTTCCTTGCTGATCGACGGCGTGGACTTGGGCTCTTCAGCCGCACCACTCGTCTTCTTCGCGCCTGCCGGCGGAGCAGCGGCCGGCGCCGCGCCACCCTTGGCTTCGAGCTGACCGATCAGCGTGCCTTTGGAAACGCGATCGCCTTTCTTCAGCGCGAGCGAGGCGATCACACCGGCGGCCGTGGACGGCACATCCATGGTGGCCTTCTCGGTTTCGATGGAGATCAGCGGAGTGTCGACGTCGACCTGATCGCCCGGCTTCACCAGCACGTCGATGACTTCGACGTCCTTGAAGTCGCCCAGGTCCGGGACCTTGATATCTATTGCCATTTGCTTGACCGGACCTTACTGCGTGACCGGATTCGGCTTGTCCGGATCGATGTTGAACTTCTTGATCGCGCCTTTGACGGTCGCCATGTCGAGCTTGCCTTCATCCGCGAGTGCGCGGAGCGAAGCCACCACGATATGCGCGGCGTCCACTTCGAAATGCCGGCGAAGCTCGGCGCGGGAATCGCTGCGGCCGTAACCATCGGTGCCGAGCACGACGAAACGTCCGGGGACCCACTGACGGATTTGATCGGGCACGATGCGCATGTAGTCCGTCGATGCGATGAACGGGCCGTTGCGATCGCCCAGCACCTGCCGCACGTACGGCACGGCCTGCGGAGCATCCGGATGCAGCATGTTCTTGCGCTCGACATCCAACGCTTCACGGCGCAGCTCGGAGAAGCTGGTCGCGCTGAACACGTCGGCCGGCACGCCGTAATCCTTCTCGAGAATCTCGGCGGCCTTGATGACTTCGCGCAGGATCGTGCCGGAGCCCATCAGGTTCACGCGCACTTTGCCCTTGCCGCCAGGCTGCAGCAGGTACATGCCCTTGAGGATGCCTTGCTCCGCGCCCTTCGGCATGGCCGGGTGCGCGTAGTTTTCGTTCATCACCGAGAGGTAATAGAAAACATCTTCCTGCTCGGCAAACATGCGACGCATGCCGTCCTGAATGATGACCGCGAGCTCGTACGCGAACGTCGGGTCGTAGCCGATGCAGTTCGGAATCGTGCTGGCCGCGAGATGGCTGTGACCGTCCTGGTGCTGCAAGCCTTCGCCCGCGAGCGTCGTGCGGCCCGACGTGCCGCCCAACAGGAAGCCGCGCGCCTGACTGTCGCCCGCCGCCCAGAGGAAATCGCCAACGCGCTGGAATCCGAACATCGAGTAGTAGATGTAGAACGGAATCATGTTCACGTTGTGGTTGGCATACGCGGTACCGGCCGCGATGAACGACGCGGCCGCGCCGCCTTCGTTGATGCCCTCCTCGAGAATCTGTCCCTTCTTGTCTTCCTTGTAGAACATGAGCTGATCGGCGTCCTGCGGCGTGTACAGCTGACCGGCCGAGGAATAGATGCCGACCTGACGGAACATGCCTTCCATGCCGAAGGTGCGCGCTTCGTCGGGGACGATCGGCACGACGTTCTTGCCGATGTTCTTGTCCTTCACCAGCATCTGCAGGATGCGCACGAACGCCATCGTGGTGGAGAACTCACGATCGCCGGAGGACTGCAGCAGGGAGTCGAAGGTTTCCAGCGGAGGAACGACCAGCGACGGCGCATTCGCGCGACGCTGCGGCAGCGGACCGCCGAGCCGTTCGCGACGCTCGCGCAGATACTTCATTTCCTCGCTGTCTTCCGGCAGTCGCTGGAACGGCGACTTGGCGAGCTGCTCATCCGGAATGTCGATGTACACGCGCTTGCGGAATTCCTTGAGCGCTTCGTCGTCGAGCTTCTTCTGCTGGTGGGTGATGTTCTGGCTCTCACCCCACTTGCCCATCATGAAGCCCTTGACCGTCTTGCACAGAATCACGGTGGGCGCGCCCTTGTGATTCACGGCCGCGTTGTACGCGTTCCAGACTTTCTTGTAGTCGTGACCGCCGCGGTTCAGGCGCCAGATGTCGTCGTCCGACATATTGGCGACCATTTCTTTGAGTTCAGGGTATTTACCGAAGAAATTCTCGCGCGTGTATGCGCCGCCCTTGGCCTTGAAGTTCTGATACTCGCCGTCGACGCACTCCTCCATCACCCGTCGCAGCAGACCCTTGGTGTCCTTCGCGAGCAACGGATCCCAGCGTGAGCCCCAGATGACCTTGACGACGTTCCAGCCCGCGCCGAGGAACGCGGCTTCGAGCTCTTGAATGATCTTGCCGTTGCCGCGCACCGGACCGTCGAGGCGCTGCAGGTTGCAGTTGATGACGAACACCAGGTTGTCGAGCTTCTCGCGCACCGGCATGGTGATCGCGCCCATCGACTCCGGCTCGTCCATTTCGCCGTCACCGAGGAACGCCCACACCTTGCGGTCGGTCTCCGGCACGATGCCGCGATTTTCCAGGTAACGCTGAAAGCGCGCCTGATAAATCGCCATCATGGGACCGAGCCCCATGGACACGGTCGGGAACTGCCAGAAATCCGGCATCAGCCACGGATGCGGATAGGAGCTCAGGCCCTTCTCGGGGCTGGCCACTTCCTGACGGAAATAGCGCAGATTCTCTTCGGAGAGACGGCCTTCGAGATACGCGCGCGCGTAGATGCCCGGCGCGACGTGGCCCTGGATGTAGATCATGTCACCAGGGTGCTTTTCCGACGGCGCGCGCCAGAAGTGGTTGAAGCCCACTTCGTACATGGTCGCCGACGAGGCATAGCTTGCGATGTGTCCGCCGTACTCGGAGCTCTGGCGATTGGTGTGCACCACCATGGCCAGCGCGTTCCAGCGGATGAAGGCTTCGATGCGCCGCTCGATGCTGCGATCGCCCGGGTAGTCCTGCTCCTGCCCGGGTGAAATTGTATTCACATAGGCCGTATTGGGCTTGAACGGCAGGTACGCGCCGCTCCGGCGCGTGAAATCGATCAACCTTTCGAGCAGAAAGTGCGCCCGGCCGGCGCCCTGCGCCTTGATCACCGAGTCAATCGATTCGAGCCATTCCCGCGTTTCTTCGGGATCGAGATCATCAAACCTGGACGGTTCGGTCATGTCGGGTGTGCTGCAAAAGTAGGCCGCGTATCATCGGAGTTTGAGAATTTTCGGTCAAGGAACCCAGTAAGGACTTCAGCAGTGGTGGAATTGCTTCCTGCAGAGCGCGACATCCGCATTTTTCAGCGCCGCGCGCCGCTGAGCGAAAGCTCGATGCAAAAACACGATGCCTGCATCGTCGTCGTCGATAAAGAGCAAGCCGAACAGCGCCTGACCAAGCTGCCCTACGGGGCGGCATGGCAACGGCTGTATCGCGAAGCCAAGGCGCGCGGACCTGTATCCATCCTCAGTGCGCGACTCTCAGCCGATGCCTCTCCTATGGTGGTGGCGCTGGCAAAGCCTTCAAGCTCGGCCTTCGAGCGCCTGGCGCTCGCGACCCGTATTTGGAAGGAGTTGGCAGCCGTTTCGGGGGCAAAAGTGCTGCTGGCCACCCAGGGGCTCGATGCCACCCACAGCGCCGCGATGCTCGAAGCGCTGACCGCCGCTGCGCTGGCGGCGACCGCGCCGATGCCGGTGATCAAGTCGAAGACGCCGAAAGCGCCCGAGCCGCCGCAACTCACGCTCAGCGGCGATGGCCCGGACATCGATACGGACCTGTCGATCGCGATCGATCGCGGCAATCATCTGGCGCGCTGGCTGACGACGCTGCCGCCCAATGTCTTACACACGGCCAGTTACCGAAAAGCGTTGCGTGACCTCGCCAAACGCGAAGGCTGGGCGTTCTCGTTCCTCGATGAGAAGGCGCTTCGGAAGCTGAATGCCGGTGCCTTTCTGGCGGTAACCCGCGCAAACGAGCACCGCGATGCCGGCATCGTGCGCCTGCGTTATCGCGCGAACGGCGACGCCGCTCGCAAGAAACTGGCGCTGGTCGGCAAGGGTATTTGTTTTGACACGGGGGGTATTAATTTAAAGCCCCACAAAAGCATGTATCAGATGCACGAAGACATGCAGGGCAGCGCCGTCGCCGTCGGCACCCTGCTCGCGCTGAGCCGCCTGAACGTGCCGTATGACATCGATTGCTGGCTCGCCATCACCGAAAACCAGATCGGCCCGAACGCCTTCCGTCCGCAGGAAGTCGTGCGCGCCGCGAATGGCACGACGATCCAAGTCGCGCACAGCGACGCCGAAGGCCGCATGGTGCTCGCCGACACACTGACGATTGCATCACGCGAGCAGCCGGATTTGATCATCGACTTCGCGACACTGACCGGCTCATGTGTTACAGCGCTGACCGAGCGCTATTGTGGTGCATTCACAAATCGCCCCGAGTGGCACGGCGCGATTGAATCCGCCGGCCGTGAGAGCGGCGAACGTGTGTGGCCGTTCCCGATGGATGAGGACTTCGACAGCGACCTCGAATCATCGATCGCCGATGTGCTCCAGTGCACGCCGGACAGCAAGGGCGATCACATTCTGGCGGCGCGCTTCCTGAATCGATTCGTGCCCGCGGAGATTCCGTGGATTCACATCGATCTCGCGGCAGGCAATCGGCCCGGTGGATTGGCACACGTGCCGACGGACTTCACAGGATTTGGCGTGCGGTACACGGCGCAGTTGTTGTTGGAGCAGGATGTGCTCTCCGGTGGACGGATGAAGCGCGCGCGAAGGGAGTGATTCAGTGGTTACACGGAAGGCGTCGTGTTGTTGCGGTCAACTGAGCATCGAAGTCGACGGCGAACCTGGCGGCGTCGGCGTCTGCCACTGCCTCGCCTGCCAGCAGCGCACCGGCAGCGTCTTCGCCGCGCTCGCCGGATTCGCGGCGCCGTTTAGAGTTTCAGGCAAGGCCACGGAGTATGTGCGCACGGGAGATCAGGGCGCGCAGTTCAGGTTTCGGTTTTGTCCGGTGTGCGGGTCGACGGTCTTTCACACGGAGGAAGGCGATGAGGGGCGGGTCAGTGTTGCGGTCGGCGCGTTTGCGGATCCGAGTTTTCCGGCGCCTACGGTTTCGGTGTATGACAGTCGAAGGCACTCTTGGGTGGCGTTGCCGGCAGGGGCGAAGACGTTTGTGAAAGATCCGGACTAAGCCTAGACAAGCCTAAGGGATCGCGACGACTATGGCGAGCCTGTCGCACCCTCCCACTCAGCATAGGCAATCAATGCTGCCTCGGGCAGTTCGCCCTCATAGAAACGTTTTGCGAACGCCAGTCGTCTCGCTCGTCGGTCCAATCCAGCAGGCAGGGACGACAGAACAATGGCTCGGGCCGTGTCATACATCGAGGCGGCAATCCGCACCCGCTCATCCGGCGTCATCCGTCGGTAGCGCTCGTTGAGCATGGCTTCGAATTCAGGGGAAGTGTCATTCATGCACAATCTCCGCCAGTGCTTCAGCTACCCCGAGCCGTGTAGCCCAACGCTCCAAGTACGCGCGATCCATTGACTCATCCAACAACGTTTTCACATCACGGCGCTGTAACTCGGATCCGGAATCTTTCGCCCAAGCAAGCTTCGAAAGAATCAGATCCTCGCGGCTTACGATCCACGTCTTTACTCCATGCATCTGCACTGGCTGCCGCCGCGCAAACTCCACCTGCCGATATTCCGAGCCCTTTCGGACAATCAGATCAACTTTGATACTCGTGGCGAAATGCATGAGGTTGAACAACCGCTGTGAAACGATAGCCGACCGCACGCTATCGGCGTCGATGTAAAAATCAGGTGACAGGGCCGATACGATGTTGGCAACGTCATCCTCTCGCAATGACACCACGATATCGAGATCGCGCGTCATGCGCGGCCTGCCGTAGTAGGCCATGGCGAAGGAACCCGTAAGCATGAAAGGTAGCCCAGCATTCTCCAGGCGCTCGCTGACTACCCTCAGGACCTCAAGCTCTTCCATGCCGGGAAGTTTAGCCTAAACGACCCTACCTTGCGTCGATTAGACCATTCCACAACCCATTGATCCTCCGGCAGAACCCTCGCATCCGCAGGCAACGATCAATAAACGCCAATAGCCGCCGCCACCCGGATGAGAACCGCAACGACCGCGCCGCGATCGCTCACTCATCCATCTGCTCAATTCGCCGCAGAGATCCTGACAACGGCGTTTCTGCAGAACGCGAACTGTCAAATTGTGATCTTCGCGGGAACAGCCGCGCATACGACGCGGCGGCTCTCATCACATCGATCAGCTTCGTGATATGTCCGCATCAATGCGCCGAGCGCGCGGCGCACGTAACTCTGCGCTGTTGCAATTGCATTCTACTAGCTCCACGACCAATCGCCGCGGAGTTACCCGCACTCGCACGTTCGCGCCGATGGGGAAGCCGGCGTTCTCAAGCCAGCGCCCTTGCAGATGCAACGACGGCATCGGCGCGGGCTCGTTGCCTTCTAACAAACGTTTGTAGGGACGGAAATCTCGGATCTTGAGCTGGCGCGATTCGATCGCTGCGGAGGGCTGCGAGGGAATATGCGCGCTCTCGCCGCGCGGGGGCGTCGTACACTTTGCAGTAGCCATGGTCAGCTTTCCTATGTTGAGTCGGCTGTGGTCAGGCGCCCGGAGGTGCTGCTAACACTTCCGGGTGCCGCTCTTTTCGAGTTGCGCGCTCAGTATCGGCTTCTGCAGAAACCAGAGTCCGTCAAGTTCTTCCCTCGACTCATGTTAGCGGCGAAATTCAGGAATTTGCTGAAGGGGGCCTCTTTCATGAGGATCGAATCTGATCTCGGCCATCACCGCGGCGACTGATCAATCACGGACTCGCTCACTCCTTCGGCAACATCTGCGGATTCCAAGCCACTTCCCACAGATGCTTGTCCGGATCCTGAAAATATCCCGCGTACCCGCCGTAGAAAGTATCGTGCGCGGCTTTGACGATCGTCGCACCTGCGTTCCAAACCTCATCCATCACCGCATCGACTTCCGCCCTCGTACTCACATTGTGAGCAAGACAAAAATCCGTCGGGCTCGGCGCTGACACCGGCAACCCGCAATCGTGCGACAAACTCTTGCGCGGCCACAGCGCCAATCGCAAGCAGCCTTCCAACTCAAAGAACGCGACCGCACCGTGCTCAAACTCCTTGCCGACGATGCCCTCGGTCTTGAGCCCGAGACCGCGGGCGTAAAACGTCACAGCGCGTTCGAGATCGTCGACGCCGAGCGTGATGAGGGTAATGCGAGGTTTCATGATTCGTCCTTTCAACATCGACCTGTCGAACAGCCATGGTGCATGGCCTTGGCACAATGGCGCTGACTAAAGCGAGTTGATCGCCAATTCCAAGGTACGCAAAGCGTTCCGGATCGCGTTCCGTGAAGGCTGTGTCCGCAAACTGCCATTCAGCGCCGCGAAAGTTCATACTGCCGGACATGACAGGTTCCGCGACACCGCTAAGCATAGAAGTTAAACCCGGCCTGCGGGTGTCAGCTTTACTGCAGCTTCCGCCAAAGGCACGCGCTTGTTACGTGCTGGGTCATGGCGCGGGCGCCGGCATGGAGCACTCTTTCATGGCTGATCTCGCAAACGCACTCGAAGCACGACAGATCGGCACGCTGCGCTACAACTTTCCTTACATGGAGAGCGGCTCGAAGCGCCCCGATCCACCGGCACTGTGTCATGCAACGGTGCGTGCGGCTGTGGAGGAAGCGCGCAAGCAGGCGCCAAATATCAAACTCATCGCGGGAGGTAAGTCGTTCGGGGGCCGAATGACTTCACAGGCGCAGGCCGCGAAACCATTACCTGACGTGCGCGGTCTCGCGTTCGTGGGCTTTCCGTTGCATCCCGCAAAGAAGCCCTCCACCGAACGCGCGACGCATCTGGCCGAGGTGAAGATTCCGATGTTGTTCCTGCAGGGAACGCGAGATGACCTGGCCGATCTGACGCTGCTGGAACCGATCGTGCAAAGGCTCGGGCCGAGCGTAACAATGAAGCGAATCGACGGCGCGGATCATTCCTTTCACGCACTCGCACGCTCAGGCCGGAAAGATCATGAAGTGATGGAGGAGCTCGCAGGCATGATCGCGGACTGGGTGGACGCACTGTAGACTCCCCTGCCAGGCCCACGGACCATTTTCGCGCCTATCGTAAAATGGTCCAGACTATTTTACGATCCATCGTCAAATGGACCGAGCAGCAATACCAGTGGCATCACCCCGACTTCGCGTCTACGACGCCATGCTCAAAGAGCACTTCGCCCGCAATCGGCAGATGGCCTTCGTGAGCGGACCGCGACAAGTGGGCAAGACCACCACATGCAGACTCGAAGGCACGGACTATCTCAACTGGGACAACACAGATGACCGACGCTTGTTTTTGCGCGGGCCTGCAGCCGTAGCCGAGCGACTCGATCTTGACCGGCTGCGTCCGCATCTTCCGATAGCCGTGTTCGATGAGTTGCACAAGCACGCCAAGTGGAAGTCTTTCCTCAAAGGATTTTTCGATGTGTACGGCGAACGCATCCGCCTCATCGTGACAGGCAGCTCGCGGCTCGATGTATTCCGACGTGGTGGCGACAGTCTCATGGGGCGGTACTTCTTATACCGCATGCATCCTTTCAGCGCGGCGGAATGCCTGCACGTCGACGCCCCCTCCGAACCTATCCGCCCTCCTATGCCGCTCCCGGATGCAGATTGGAAGGCCCTATGCGAGCACGGCGGCTTTCCCGAACCATTTCTGCGCCGTGACTCCACATTTACTGTTCGATGGCGAGGACTGCGGCACGACCAACTCATGAAGGAGGATGTTCGCGAACTAGCACAAGTGCAGGAACTCGGGAGCCTGGAACACCTGAGCTTCCTGCTGGCGGAGCGCAGCGCTCAGCAATTGATCTTCTCCGGCCTTGCGCAGGAAGTGGGCGTTGCCACCGATACAGTTCGACGCTGGGTGGATCTGCTCGAAAGGTTACACTTTGGTTTTCGCGTGCGCCCCTGGTTCGCCAACGTGGCTAAAGCATTGCGCAAAGAGCCGAAATGGTTTTTACGCGACTGGTCCGGCATCGACGATGCCGGAGCGCGCGCAGAAACGTTCGTCGCATGTCATCTGCTCAAAGCCGTGGAGGGCTGGTCGGATCTTGGCCTGGGTCGATTCGAGTTGCGCTACCTGCGCGATAAGCTGAAACGCGAAGTGGACTTCCTCGTTGTGCGCGACCGGAAGCCTTGGCTGCTCATCGAAGTCAAAACGCGCGATACGGCATTGACCGACTCTCTGAGATACTTTCAGTCTGCAACGCGAGCGAAGCACGCACTCCAGGCAGTAATGGAGCTGCCATACGTCGATGCCGACTGCTTCAGTCGCACTGAGCCCACGGTCGTTCCGGCACGGACACTGCTAAGTCAGTTGTTGTAGTGGCGAAGGGTCGCAACTACCCCACCGCCGCCTTCATCGTATTACAAATCTTGCAGAACAACTCCGCCGTCTTCTGCGCATCGTAAGCCGCGGAGTGAGCGGCGTTCGAGTCCCACTCGATACCCGCCGCCTGCAGCGCCTTCCCAAGCACCGTCTGCCCATACGCGACGCCAGCAAGCGTCGCTGTATCAAAACTAGAGAACGGATGAAACGGATTCCGCTTGATATCCGTGCGCGCAATCGCCGCGTTGATGAAGTTCAGATCGAAGTAGGCGTTGTGACCAACGAGGATCGCGCGAGTGCAATCGTTGTCCTTCATCGCCCGCCGAATCTCCTTGAACAACCGAGTCAGCGCTTCCTTCTCCGGAATCGCCGGGCGCAGCGGATGAAACGGATCGATGCCAGTCACCGCAAGTGACGCAGGCTCCAGATTCGCGCCCGAGAACGGCTGCACGTGATAACGCCAGCTCTCCCCGGGGAGCAGCGAGCCATCGCCTTGAATCTCGACCAGCACAGCTGCAATCTCTAGCAACGCATCGGTGTTCGGATTGAAGCCGCCGCACTCGACATCGATGACCACAGGCAAAAAACCGCGGAAGCGGCGAGCCATGGGGAGCTTGCCATCGACTTCGACACCGACTACATCGTTCAAGACGGAATTTCCTCAGCCAGCTGCCAGGCAATGCTCTCGCCGGCACGGAACGGCGTCAGCTCATCGTTACCAAATTTATACACGGCAGGCGGCGTCCACGACGTGCGGTTCAAAGTGATCTTCGCAGTATTGCGCGGCAGGCCGTAAAAGTCGGGCCCGCGCTCCGATGCGAAGGCCTGCAGGCGATCCAATCGACCCGCCGCTTCGAACGCCTCCGCATAAAGCTCGACAGCCGCGTGCGCAGAAAACACACCGGCGCAACCACACGAGTTCTCCTTGGTGTGACGTGCATGCGGCGCACTGTCGGTACCGAGGAAGAACCGAGGATCATCGCTCGTCGCTGCCTCGACGAGCGCCTGACGATCGTGCTCACGTTTGAGCACGGGCAGGCAATAGTTGTGAGGCCGAATGCCACCCTGAAAGATCGCGTTCCGATTCAACAACAGGTGCTGCGGCGTGATGGTCGCGCCGACGCCGGCACGCGTTCCTTGGACGAACTGCACACCTTCACGCGTCGTCACATGCTCGAACACGACACGCAGCTTCGGGAACTTCTCGACGATGCGCGACATGATGCGATCGATGAACACTTTCTCGCGATCGAACACATCGACGCTGTGCTCGGTCACTTCGCCATGCACCTGGAACACCAGATCCACGTCCTGCATGACTTCGAGCACCGGGAAGATCTTCTCGATCGCAGTGACACCCGCATCGGAATTCGTGGTCGCGCCCGACGGATACAACTTGGCGCCGACGATGAACCCACTCTGCTTGGCCGCCTGAATTTCAGACGGCGACGTGGTGTCGGTGAGATACAGCGTCATCAACGGCTCGAAGCTCACACCCTTGGGCACGGCTTGCAGGATGCGCTCGCGATACGCGGCCGCGGCGGCAACGGTCGTCACCGGCGGCTTGAGATTCGGCATGATGATCGCGCGGGCAAACTGCCGGGCGGTGAAGGGAACGACACTGGCCAGGTGGGCGCCATCGCGCACGTGCAGGTGCCAGTCGTCGGGACGAAGCAGGGTCAGCTGAGTCATTAGGGGAGTTTAACGGACGCGAGCGCAGGACGCTTTGTCCGGACGCGCCCTCCGCCCTATGGCGGAGGGCAGCGCGAATGAGGGGCGGATCAACCGGCGGTGCTGGCCGACTCGCTGATGAGCTTCTGCAGCTCACCAGTCTTGTACATCTCGATGATGATGTCGGAGCCGCCGACCAGCTCGCCGTTGACGTACAGCTGCGGATAGGTCGGCCAGTTCGAGTACTGCTTCAGCGCTTCACGCAGCTCCGGGTCCTCGAAAATGTTGACGTGCTGAAACTCGGCGCCGACAGCGCCCAGAGCACGCACGGCCGCTGCGGAGAAGCCGCACTGAGGAAAGTCAGGCGTGCCCTTCATGTACAGCACGACCGGGCTGGAGGACAGCTGCGACTTGATGCGTTCGATGACGTCCATACAAACCTCGAATAAAGCCAAAGACGATTCAGGAGGCGGCCTGGCCGCACCGCTGGCGCGCCCGGTCGACGACCTCGCGCCGCTGCTCCTCCGTCAAGCGCGACCATTGCGCGATCTCGTCAATGGTGCGGCCGCAGCCAATGCAGACCTGCCGTGCATCGAGTACACAGACCTTGATACAGGGAGAAGCAACGGCCGGAGATGGGGGCGGCAACGTCATGACGGAAGGGGCTGACAATTGAATTATGGGGATGCCTACCCTATTCTTCAAACGCTTTTTGCTGACAAATGCCGTAGTCCCCGGGCTGGCAAGTCGCATGGACGCGGCTGAAGAAGAATCAATAACGGGCGGGTTTAGCGAGGAGTTCAGTCATGCATCCACTGACTACGGTGCGCGGGGCCATTATTTCGGCCTTCGTGCTGGCCATCGTTCTCTCGGTCATTCTCACCACCACCCTGGTCGGCGCCGACGGGCTGGGCCTGCACCACACCCGCATCGACCGCTGGCTGCATATCGTCTCGGGCGTGATGTGGATCGGCCTGCTGTACTACTTCAACGTCGTTCAGGTGCCGGCGCTCGGCGATGCCACCGCCGATAAAGGCGGACCGGGCGGCGCCGGGATCACGAAATATGTCGCCCCGCGAGCGCTGTGGTGGTTCCGCTGGGCCTCCGTGGCCACCTGGGTCACCGGCGCGTATTTCCTGCTGTTCGGCTATGGCACCCCGGTAGCCATGCACAAGGCCTTCATGCTCCAGGAAGGCTTCGTGACCATCGGCGTGGGCGCCTGGCTCGGCACCATCATGCTGCTGAACGTGTGGGGCCTGATCTGGCGGAACCAGAAGAAAATACTCGGCCTCGTGCCGGCGACGGACGAGGAAAAGGCCAAGGCCCGCAAGGTCGCGCTGTACGCCTCGCGCGTGAACTTCATTCTGTCGGTGCCGATGCTGATGTGCATGGGCGGGCAGAGTCACGGCTTACCCTTCTAAAACCGGCTCATTTGGCGGTGAAACCCGGCTGCGGCTGGGTTTTGCCGTTTTGGCGGCGTATCTTTCGCGTCTTGCGTCAGAGGACCCGTCATGTCGATTGCCCCGGCCAGCCCCGAATACGTCGCCCGCACCGTCACCACCGCGCTGGAGGAAGACGTCGGCACGGGCGACCTGACGGCGCAATTGATTCCTGCCGATCGCGTATCCAAGGCCACCGTCATCACGCGCGAGGACGCCACGCTGTGCGGCCGGGCCTGGTTCGATGAGGTGTTTCGTCAAATCGATCCCAGAGTGCACGTGAACTGGAAGGCCGCGGATGGCGATCGCGTGCGCGCGAATCAGTTGCTTTGCGAGCTGTCCGGCCCCTCACGATCGCTGCTGACGGGCGAGCGCACGGCGCTCAACTTCCTGCAGTGTTTGTCCGCCGTCGCGACGGAGACGACTCGCTATGTCGAGGCGCTGAAGGGCACGCAGTGTCGAGTGCTCGATACGCGCAAGACGATTCCCGGTTTGCGACTGGCACAGAAATACGCCGTGCGGTGTGCGGGCGGGACAAATCATCGCATCGGGTTGTTCGACGCAATTCTGGTCAAAGAGAATCACATCGCGGCGGCGGGCTCGATTGCAGCGGCGGTGACTGAAGCGCGGCGCGTGAGCAGCAAGGTGATGGTGGAGGTCGAGGTCGAGAATCTCGACGAGCTACAGCAGGCGCTGGCCGCAAAGGTGGATCGCATCCTGATCGACAACTTCTCCAACGAAGATATGAAGACAGCCGTGCGCATCACCCGTGAGCATCAGAACAAAGGCATCGAGCTGGAAGCGTCAGGCAACATGTCGCTCGAGACGCTGCGCGCCGCGGCAGAGACGGGCGTGGATTTCATCAGTGTCGGCGGCCTCACCAAGCACGTGCGAGCCGTGGATTTGTCGATGCGCTTCGCATAACGCAGCCACAGTTTTTTTGGCCTGCGGCCGGCCGCAAAAGATGCAGCCATGCCGCAGCACCCAAGGGGGACAGATCTATTTGCCCACCAAGCGGGAATATAAATCCGTCCCCTTTTTGATTTCCTTCGCATAAAGCAGCCACGGATTTTTGGCCTGCGGCCAGCCGCAAAAGAGGCCGTATGCGCATCGTTGGCCGGCTCGCCGCAGGCGAGCCAATCAACTTGGCGATGTGGAAGTAGTGGGGTTGGCCCGCCGAAGGCGGGCTCAACAATTCGTTAGTACGCCTCGCCACCCGAGGCGAGCTTCATCACCCGCTGCGGCGTCGCTATGCCGTAGCCCTGCGCGTAATCCACGCCGATGCTACGGAGCATTTCGATGATCTCGACGTTCTCGGCGAACTCGGCGATCGTCTGCTTGCCGGTGAGGTGACCGATTTCATTGATCGAGCGCACCATCTCGCGATCGATCGGGTCGTGCAGGATTTCCTTGACGAAGCTGCCGTCGATCTTCAGGAAGTCCACTGGGAAATGCTTCAGGTAACCGAACGATGACAAGCCGGTGCCGAAGTCGTCGAGCGCGAAACGACAGCCCAATTCCTTCAGCGCATGAATGAACCGGTTCGCCTGCGAGAAGCTCGCGATGGCCGCGGTCTCGGTGATCTCGAAGCAGATCTTCGAGGCGTCGATGCCGCTGCGATGGAAATGATCGATGACGAACGGCAGGAACTTGTCGTCGCCCAGGCTCTGGCCGGACAGATTGATCGAGCACAGCTCCAGCTTCTCGCGTTCGTCGGCTTCGGACACCAGCCAGCGCAGCGCGTGCTCGATCATCCAGCGATCGATGTTGGGCGTCAGGCCGTAGCGCTCGGCCGCGACGATGAACTGATCCGGCGCCACGATCTTGCCCGCCTCGTCGCGCATGCGAAGCAGCAACTCGTAATGCAGGCCGTGCGCCTCCTTGTGCTGAAGCGGCTGGATGACCTGGCGGAAAATCTCGAAACGATTGTCTTCGAGAGCGTTGTTGATACGCGCAGCCCACTGCATTTCGCGGCGGCGACGCATCAGATCGATGTCGTTTTCCTGGAAGCTGTAAATTCGATTGCGACCGCTTTCCTTCGCGGCGGCACACGCGCTGTCAGCGGCTGAAATGAGCGACGCCACATCCTCGTTCTCGGGCGACAGCGGCACTACGCCAATGCTGGCACCGAGCCGGAACGTGCGCTCTTCCCATACGAACTTGTAGTTACGGATCGCCTCGCGAAGCATCTCCGCGTTACGCACAGCTTCTTCCAGCGAGCAGCTTTCGAGCAGCACGCCGAACTCGTCACCGCCGAGGCGTGACACCGTATCGCGCCAGCGAATCTTCGACTTGAGCAATGCGCCGACCTGGCCGAGCAGCGCGTCGCCCGCGCTATGGCCGCAGTTGTCGTTGATGATCTTGAACTGGTCGAGGTCGATGTGACACAGCGCGTACGAGGCCTCGCGAGCCTTGGCGCTCTTCAGCGCGCGCTCCAGCCGCGACTCGAACTCACGACGATTCACGAGACCGGTGAGGATGTCGTGGCTCGCGTGATAGGAGAGTTTGCGATTGAGCTCGCGGCTCTCGCTCACGTCATGGAACACCAGCACGCCGCCGGACACGTTGCCCGCACCATCACGAATCGGTGAGGCGCAGCTCTCGATGTAGAGCTCGTTGCCATCGCGACGGATCAGCAGGGTCGGACGAACCGACTTGATCGCGCGCGTGCGACGAATCGCGACCGCAAGCGGATTCTCCAACGGCTCGCAGGTCTCTTCGTGGAAGCTGCGATAGATCTCGTCGATCACGCGCCCCTGGGCATGCTCGAGACGCCAGCCAGTGAGCTGTTCAGCCACCGGGTTCAGGTACTCGATGCGGCACTTCGAATCCGTGGTGATCACGCCGTCGCCGATGGACTGCAACGTGATCTGCGCGCTCTCCTTCTCCTTGAACAGCGCTTCTTCGTACAGCTTGCGCTCGGTGACGTCGAGATCGACGCCGACGATGCGCCGGGCGCGACCATGTTCATCGAGGCTGGCCTTGGCGCGACTCTCCACCCACAGCCACACGCCATCGCGATGACGCAGCCGATGCACGCTTTCGAACAAGGGCTCTTTACCGGACAGGTGATCGCGCAGCGCCGTGCTCACGCGCACCGTGTCATCCGGATGTAACAATTGTTGCCAGTCGACCAGCGGTTCGGCTTCATCGTCGCTGTAGCCGAGCATGGCCTTCCAGCGCGGCGAGAACCAGGTCTTCTGAGCATCGACTTCGAAGTCCCACAGACCGTCGTTCGCGCCGTGCAACGCGAGTTCGTTGCGCTCTTCGATCTGATGGAAGTGCTGCTGGTAGCGCAACCTTTCGATGCCACTCGAATAACTCGAACCGAGCAGCTTGAGCATCAAATGCAGGTTGGCATCCCACGAATCGCGCGGCAACGTCGAGCACAGCGCGATGAACGCCTGAACGCGTCCCTGAATGGCCACGCCGACGATCAGCGCGGCACCGATATGCAATGAAGCGAACCGCGCGCCTTCCGGCACCAGCTCACGACGAGGCCGAGCCGTATCGCGGATCTCGACGATGCGCAGATGACCGAGTTTGTTACGAATATACGGCAAGCGCTCCAGCGGCTCGCCATGGAACACGATGGGATTGAAGGTCGCGAACAGACCGCTCGCCGCGACCACGTGCTCGATGCTCTTGTGAGCTTCATCGAAGGTGGCGATGACGATGGCATCGAGCCCGGCCGATTCGCGCAGCGCCTCGAGGTTCTGTTTCAGCAGCGGATCGTCGCGCTCGGAGGTGAGATTCTGGAAGTCGATGGACGCTTTGGTTAACAGAACGTCCAGACCGGCCTTGGTGTTACGGCGTGGACGCGCGGTAAATAGCGTGTCGCCGCTCGGTGCGGAGATCAGCGATCCATGCTCTGTCGGGTTGCTTGCCACTTGCGGGGCGCGTCAATGAGCAGGCGCTAAGCCGCCGGTACGCGGACTCGACGACGGGCCGCGATTCATATCGTTCGCCATTCAGGGCACCCTCCCGAACCGAAACTTTATTGCGCGTCGCCGGCACTGCTTTGCTGAGCGTATAGGAATAGCAATGCGGCGATCGTCCGATTGTGGCACAGCAAATTATGCGATGAAAAGCACGGCGCCAGTGTTGCACCCGGCGATCGACGCTAAACAGCGACATTTCTCTGTGCAGGACGTACGCGATCCGACGGAACCTCCGTCAGACACTCAGCTCATTCGCGATGCAGGGATTCCCGGATGCGAATCGGCGGCGAATTTCGAAGGATCAGCCAGCGCACGCCGAACAGATCGACGATGCCAACCCACAGCCGGTTGCTCAGCCCGTACTTGGAGATCCCGCGAGTGCGCGGTCGATGGCGCACTGGCACGGAGACCACGCGAGCGCCCGCTCGCTGATACAAGGCCGGCAAGAACCGATGCATGTGGTTGAACCAGGGTAACCGCATGAACGTCGCCCGGTGCATCAGCTTGATGCCGCATCCCGTGTCGGGGGTGCCATCACGCAACAGCCCGCCGCGTACTCGATTCGCCACACGCGAGGAAAACCGGCGCAACCAGGTATCTTTTCGTGTGGTGCGATTGCCCATCACGAGTTTGAGCGAGTCGTCGCCGGCCGCGACCGCTTTGACCAGTTCGGGAATGTCGGCAGGGTCGTTCTGGCCGTCGCCATCCAGGGTCGCGACCCATTCGGCCCGCGCGGCCTCGACGCCGGTACAGACCGCCCGGCTCTGGCCGCAGCGCTGGGAGTGCTCCAGCAGGCGGATTTCCGGGATACCCGCGGCATGCGCGGCCCTGACGGCCTCGACGGTGCCGTCAGTACTGCCGTCGTCGACGAAAATGATCTCGAAAGGCTGATGATCGACCAGGGCGGCCTGGATTTCGCGGGCCAGCGGCCCGACATTGTCAGCCTCGTTGCAGACTGGAATGACGACGGAGAGTTTCATGAGCGCGCGGATTATAGACGAAGCCGGTAGGACGTCTGGCCGGGCAAAACCAATCGACTTATTCTGAGGCCATGAACGACCGCCGCCACCCGCACGGCTGCGCCGAGCACCAGCACGACCATGGCCATGCCGAGCACCGACACGGTCAAGGTCCAGGCCACGAGCACGACCAGAGCGACAGCCGTGGCCACAGCCATGATCACGGCCACGCCGGCCATCGACACCATCAAGGTCAAAGCCATGAGCACGACCCTGGCGACAGCCATGGCCACAACCACGATCATGGCCACGCCGGGCATCGACGCGATCAAGGTCATGGCCATGAGCACGGCCCTGGCGACAGCCGTGGCCACAGCCATGATCATGGCCACGCCGGGGATCGACGCGATCAAGGTCATGGCCATGAGCACGGCCCTGGCGACAGCCGTGGCCACAGCCATGATCACGGCCACGCCGGGCATCGACACGATCAGGGTCAGGGACATAGTCACGATCATGGTCAGGGTCACGACCACGATCACGACCACACCGCCGGTGCCAGCAGCCGGGTCCTGGGCATCGCATTCGCGCTGACCGCGTCGTTCATGGTGGTCGAATTTGCTGGCGGCGTGCTGGCGAAGTCGCTCGCGCTGGTCGCCGACGCCGGCCACATGCTGACAGACGCCGCCGCGCTGGCCCTCGCCTGGGCGGCGGTTCGCATCGCCACCCGCCCCGCGGACGCCAAACGCTCCTTCGGCTATCAGCGTCTGCGCGTGCTGGCCACGTTCGTCAACGGCTGCGCGCTGCTGTTCATCGTCGCCTGGATTGCATTCGAGGCGGTCCAGCGACTGCTGAACCCCGTGCCGGTGAATGCCAAAGCCATCCTGTGGATCGGCACGCTCGGCCTGATCGTCAACCTGGTCGTGTTCGCGATGCTGCGTCGGGGCGACTCGCACGACATGAATGTTTCGGCCGCCACCTTGCACGTCCTCGGCGACCTGCTCGGCTCGGTCGCCGCCATCGTCGCGGCGCTGGTCATCCTATGGACGGACTGGATGCCCATCGACCCGATCCTGTCCCTGGTGGTGAGCGCGCTGATCGTGAAAGGCGCGATCTCGCTGGTCCGCCGCTCGGCGCACATCCTCATGGAAGGCTCGCCAGAGTGGCTGGACCAGGGCGAGCTGCGCCGTACGCTCGAGCAGAAGATTCCGGCGATCCGCGACGTACACCACGTGCACACCTGGTCGGTCGGTCCGCAGGACACGTTTCTCACCATGCACGCGCTGGTGAATGGCGCGGCGGATCAGGCGATGGTGCTGAGAGATACCAAGGCCCTGCTGGCCGAGCGCTTCGGCATCACGCACACGACCATTCAGATCGAAGTGGACGATTGCGTCGACAAGGATTGCGCGGAAGATCCGATCAAACAGGCGCGCGCCTAAGTAGGCCGATAAAAGTCGCGCCTTTATCGGGCGTATCGAAAGGGCCTCGGCCACTTTCGACCATGGGCTAAGTGTGTAACGCGCGCTCGGCGATCTTGAAGGTCTCGTGCAGGCGGCGCTCCAGTTCCTTCTGTGCGGCTTCCATTTCTTCTTCGGTCATTCGCTTCGGCGGGAAGTACGGTTCGCCAATCGCGATCCGCAGCCGCGAGAATGGGAACGGGATGACGAACTTATCCCAGGTCCGCAGCAACTTCGCCGGGCTCGCCGCGTAGGCAATCGGCACGACTGCTTTGCCGCTGATCTGCGCCGTGAAAATCGCGCCTGGCTTCATCACGAAACGTGGACCGCGCGGCCCATCCGGCGTGATCGTGGGAGAGATGCCTTCCTTCACGATGGCGTTGTACACGCCACGCACTGCTCGCACCCCGGTGTAGGAACCCGAGCCGCGAACCACGTGACAGCCATAGATCTCCGCCAGCAAGGTCGGCGCCTGGCCATCGACCGACGGAGAAATCATGAAGCCCGGCTTCATGCCTCTGATCTTGCTGGAGGCCATGAAGCGCGCGCCCATCAGCAGATGCTGATGCCAGAACACCGGCACGACCGCGCCTTGCTCCTTCAGCAATGTTTCCAACCGGTCCAGGTTGACGATCTTCAGCCGACTGGTTCGCCACAGCACTTCGAGAATGAACGCGCCGAAATACGCGGCGAGCCGATAGACGAACATGCGCCCGGCCGTGAGCTGGCGCTGAGACTTGGTACTCGGAGGCCGCGGCGGCGGCGCACTTGCTTCTGACATCGATGCAAGTTTACTGCAAAGGCTAGTTGCCCTGCTGCAGCTGGGCGCTCAGCTCGATTTCCTTGCCGTCACGCCAGACTTTCAGGCGCACGGTATCGCCGGGCTTGAAATCATCCAGCCGCGCCGACAACAGCGCGCCGCTGTCCACTTCCTTGCCATTGACGGCGATGATGACGTCGCCGGGAACGATCGAATTGCGCCGCTCGATGCGCGCGCCTTGCAAGCCCGCTCGATCCCCCGTGCTCCCCTGCCGCACTCTCAGAATCGCCGCGCCTTGCACGCCGAAGCGTCGCGCGATCGCACGACTCAACGTTTCATCCACCTCGATGCCGAGGCTCGGCGGCGCATAACGACCGGTCGCGATCAGCTCCGGCACGACCCGATTGATCGTGTCCACGGGCACCGCGAAACCGATGCCCGCGCTCGCACCCGACGGGCTGAAAATCGCGGTGTTCATGCCGATCAGGCGCCCGGCGCTGTCGAGCAGCGGACCGCCCGAGTTGCCCGGGTTGATCGCGGCATCGGTCTGGATCAAGTGTTGAATGACGCGCCCGTCCTCTTCGCTGAGCGAACGATCCAACGCCGACACGATGCCGGTGGTCAGCGTCCAGTCGAGACCGAAGGGATTGCCGATCGCGAACACTTTCTGGCCCACCTGCACGTCGCCGCTGGTGCCGACGGGAATCGGCGCCGGCGCATCTTTCGCCGCGGCGATCTTCAACACGGCGATGTCATGCGTCTCGCTGCCACCGACGAAAGTCGCCTCGAAGTCGCGACCATCCGAGAGTTTCACGACCGCGCTGCTGCCGCCCTGGACAACATGCAGGTTCGTCACGACATGACCCTGCTCGTCCCAAATGAACCCCGAGCCCGTCCCACGCGGCACCGTCATGACGTTGCGGGTCCAGTAGTCGAGCACTCGCTCCTGGGTCGAGATGAACACCACCGACCCCTTGGCCGCCTCGAACAGCCCGATCACGGCCTGCTCGTCCGCCTGCAGTTCGCGCCGGGGGACGACGGGTCGAGGGGCGGCAAAGGCGGTGATCTGGTTCAGCGTGTCTTTGCCCAGATACCAGGCGCCATAGGCCGCCAGGACCAGCACGATGACCCGGGACACCGTTCGCCAGCGCGAGTGCCGAGAAACTTGGGATGTCATGTTCCCTGCGGTGTAAGTTCTTGATGGAAGATGGTGCCGTCTCGCGGAATCGAACCGCGGACCCACGCATTACGAATGCGTTGCTCTACCAGCTGAGCTAAGACGGCACCGAAGAACCGATGCGGCACCGGGAGCCCGGTGCGGCGGGGTGCGAAGTATAGGGGAAGAAGTTGCGAGCGAACAGGCGCCGCAGCGAACTTACTCTTTCAGACCTCGGCGGGGCGCTTCTTGCGCAGGCGGATCACGACCTCGATGGCCTCCGCTTCCATGCCCTCGGGCAGTGTCGGGAAACGGCTGAAGGCGATGTCGTTGGGATCGATGTCCCGCAGCTCGCCGGTTTCCAGGTCGTGGAAGTGGTGGTGGGGCACGATGGTCGAGTCGTACACCGAGCGCTCCGGATCCAGGTGGATCTGGCGCACCAGGCCGCGCTGAGCCAGCACTTTGAGGGTGTTGTAGACCGTGGCCTTGGAGACCCGCTCACCGCCGCGGCGGATCTCCGCCAGGATCTGCTCCGCCGTCATGTGCGTCGGCGCCGCCATCAGAATCTCGGCCACGCGCACCCGCTGATGGGTGGGCTTGAGGCCGTGCAGGTGCAACTGCTCGATGATCCGGTCGCGCGTCGGGCCCTCGGCGACCGCCGGGGGGGACTGAGCGCTGAGCTGGGGGCTGTACTCGGAAGTCACTTAAGAACCCGCCACTGAAAAATCCGGGCAAATACCCAGGGCAACAACTTCGGGACCGAGCATACCTCGGCATGCGCCGGGAGGCGAGAAACTAGGTAAAAATGCCTCAAAACCGGCATTTCGGGACTGATCGGGATGGCTATGGTGGCCGCGGTCAAAAGCGAAGGATCGCGCCGCCATGCAACGAAACCGTCCGCCAGGATCCCGCGCCGGAGTCGCCCGAGGGTTCACTCTGCTGGAGCTCATGATCGCCCTGTCGATCGGAGCCATTCTGCTGGGACTCGCCGCGCCCGCCTTTCGAGGCATGTGGCTCGACTCCCGGCGCACCGTGGCCGTGAACGCGTTCATTCACAGCATCTTCCTCGCCCGTACCTCCGCGTTCACGTACCACCACACGGTGAGCATCTGCCGCTCCGCCGACGGCCAGACTTGCAGCGCCGACCTGGCGAACTGGCAGCTCGGCTGGATCGTGTTCGTGAACGAGGATCGGGACGAGCCTCCCGTGCGCGACAGGAATGAACGAATCCTCATCGTTCAACAAGCGTTGCCCGGTTTGAGCATCACGTCGAACCGTCGCGGCTACTCGTTCAAGACGTACAACCGATCGGTGATCAACGGCACGCTGGTGTTCTGCGACCTGCGCGGCTCGGCGCATGCGCGGGCCATCATCATCAACATCGCCGGCCGTCCACGCGTCGCCAGGCGCGACGCCGACAATCGCCCTTTACGCTGTCCGAACGGATAGCCATCATGCGCGCGTATGGGAGGACCAACTACGCCCCTGCGCGGCGCTCGCTACGCGCGTGGATTCAACATCGTCGAGATTCTCGCCGCCTTGCTGGTCATAGCCGTGGCTATCGTCGGCATCGCTGCCCTCTACTCCGATCAGACTCACATTCCGGCGGACGCGCGACTGCCGCTGCGCGCGGCGGAGCTCGCCGATACGATGGCGGACATCATTCGCACGACACCCGAGGGACGCGACGGCTTCGCGACAACGGTCGGCGTGATCTGCACCGAGAAAGCGAAAGCCAAGTCGCCGCAGGACAAGGCGGCGCAAATCGCGGCGTGCTGGGAAGACGAAGTCGAGAACGCACTGCCCAGCGGGCTGGGCTCGATCTCACGCGATACGTCGATGACGCCGGCGAGCTATGTCGTCGCGGTCAGCTGGTCGGCGCCCGGGACAGGCGCGGCGTCGTATGTGACGCGCGTGGAAATCAGATAGCAACCGTGCGCGACGGGTACTCGGCATCGCTGCCGACGCCCAGGACTGCGGCGGCTGCCCCGTTCGTTCGCATTTCTCAGTTTGATTTTTCTGAAAGCGCGGGACGCGTATCGACTCGCGCAAGCGGCACACGAAGCTCTCTGGGCAAGCTGAACACGACATTCTCAACTTGCCCTTGAAGATGCTCCGGGGCTTGCCCGCCCCACTGCTTGAGCTGAGCGACCACTCTTTCGACGAGGATCTCCGGCGCCGACGCGCCCGCCGTCACGCCGACGACGCGTTTGCCATCGAACCACTCGCGCTTCATGTCCTCGGGCCCGTCGATCAAGTAACCCGGAATACCCGCCTTCTCGGCGATCTCACGCAGACGATTCGAGTTCGAGCTGGTCGGTGAGCCAACCACCAGAATGATGTCGCACCGTTCGACCAGACGCTTCACCGCGTCCTGCCGGTTCTGCGTCGCGTAGCAGATGTCTTCCTTCCGCGGCGTCGTGAGCGTCGGGAAGCGACGGCGCAAGGCATCGACCACCCGCTGCGTGTCGTCGACCGACAGCGTGGTCTGCGTCACGAACGCGAGACGGGCTTCGTCCTTGATATCCAGACGATCCACGTCCTCGGGCGTCTCCACCAGCACGATGCGACCGCCGTACTGAGTATCGAACTGCCCCATCGTGCCTTCGACTTCGGGATGCCCCTCGTGCCCGATCAGAATCACCTCACGGCCTTCACGCGCGTAGCGCGAGACTTCCATGTGAACCTTGGTCACGAGCGGACACGTCGCATCGAACACTTTCAGGTCGCGACGGCGCGCTTCATCCTGAACCGCGCGGGCGACGCCGTGCGCGCTGAAGATCACCGTGGCGTCGTCCGGCACGGCATCCAACTCATCGACGAACACCGCGCCCATGCTCCGCAGCCGCTCGACCACGTAGCGGTTGTGAACGACTTCGTGCCGCACGTAGATCGGCGCGCCGAACAGCTCAATCGCACGCTCGACGATGTCGATGGCCCGATCGACGCCGGCACAGAATCCGCGAGGGTTGGCGAGAAGAATCTGCATCGTCACTTGCTCGGCGCTTGCGGCGTTCCATCCGCGGGACGACGGTCGTGCCCACTCTCGAGGAACGCATCGATCAACAGACACGCCGCACCGATGGAGATCGCGGTATCGGCGATGTTGAACGCCGGGAAATCCCACGTGCGCCAGTTGAAATAGATGAAGTCGACGACGAACCCGTGCATGACACGATCGATCACGTTGCCGAGCGCGCCGCCGAGCACCAGCGACAGTCCAATCGCCAGCACCGTCTGATCCGAGCGAATCCGCCGCAGCCAGATCATCAACGTCAGACTCACCACCACCGCGAGCGTGATGAAGAACCAGCGCTGCCACCCCGACGCCTGCGCCAGGATGCTGAATGCCGCGCCGGTGTTCTCCAGATACACGATATCCAGAATGGGCAGCAGCGAGATACTGTCCGCGAGCTTCACGGTGCTGATGACCAGCGCCTTGGTGGCCTGGTCGAGAATCACCACGAAGAATGACAGCCACAGCCAGTTGCTGCCGCCGCGAGTGGGCGTGAACCAGACTTTCGCCAATGGGTTGGTCATTGCATCAACCTCAAGTAAAGCGCCGCTGCTCGCCCGGCCCATCCACGTTGGAAACGCAGCGGCCGCAAAGTTCCGGATGGTTCGGGTTCTGACCCACATCCGGACGCTTGTGCCAGCAGCGCACGCATTTCACCGCTGACGTAGGCTTCACAGCGATCCAGGTCGTGTTGCCCTCGCCTTCCATCGCCGCAACCGCATCGGCCGGCCGGCCGTCGGCGGAATGCGCTCGCGCTTCTGAAGTGATGAACACAAAGCGAAGTTCCTCGCCGAACGACTGCAGCGTCTCGAGCAACGGCCCCTTCGTGTACACGTCCACTTCCGCATCGAGCGGTGCGCCGATCGAACCGGCGTTGCGCAGCTTCTCCAGCTCTCGCGCGATGGCACGACGCAGGTCGAGGATGGCATCCCAATCGATCGACGGTGGCTGCGTCAGCTCCTTCGGGAACTCGAAGAAGGTGTTGAAGAACACCGACTCGCTGCGAGCACCCGGCATATAACGCCAGATCTCCTCGGCCGTGAACGACAGGATCGGCGCGAGCCAGCGCGTCAACGCCTCGGCGATATAAAACATCGCCGTCTGCGCCGACCGGCGCGGCAGGCTCTTCTTGCCCGTCGTGTAGTTACGATCCTTGGTGATGTCGATGTAGAAGCCGCCCAGGTCGACACTGCAGAAGTTGTGGACCTTCTGATAGATCAGGTGGAACTGGTAGGTGCGATACGCGGCGATCACTTCTTCCTGCAACTGATACGCGCGCCACACAGCCCAGCGATCCACTGCGACCATCTCCGACGCCGGCACCCTGTCTGTCGCCGGATCGAAGCCGTCGAGATTGCCGAGCAGGAAGCGCGCGGTGTTACGGATGCGACGATACGACTCCGTCACGCGCTTCAGGATTTCATCCGACAGCGCCATTTCATTGGCGTAGTCGGTGGCCGCGATCCACAAGCGCAGCGTGTCGGCGCCGAGCGTGCCAATGACTTTCTGCGGCACGACGACGTTACCCAAAGACTTGGACATCTTCCGTCCCTTGTCGTCGATGGTGAAGCCGTGCGTCAGCACCGCCTTGTAGGGCGCGCGATCGTGTTGAGCGACCGACGTCAGCAGCGAGCTGTGGAACCAGCCGCGATGCTGATCCGAGCCTTCGAGATACAGATCGGCCGGCGCCTTCACCGTGGGATGCTGCTTGGGAACGGAGTGATGCGCGATGCCCGAGTCGAACCACACGTCCATGATGTCGTTGACCTTCTCGTACTCATCCGCCTCGCCACCGAGCAGCGTCGCCGGATCGAGATCGAACCACGCATCGATGCCGCCTTCCTCGACCAGCTTCGCGACCGGCTCGATCAGCTCGACCGTGCGCGGATGCAGCTCGCCCGTCGCTTTATGAGTAAACAACGGCAACGGCACGCCCCACACGCGCTGACGCGAGATACACCAGTCCGGACGATCCGCGATCATGCCGCTGATGCGGTTCTGGCCCCAGCCAGGCACCCACTGCACCTTGGCGATTTCGCGCAGCGCGCCTTTGCGCAGGTTCGCCTGTTCCATGCTGATGAACCACTGCGCGGTCGCGCGATAGATCACCGGCGTCTTGTGGCGCCAGCAATGCGCATAGCGGTGCACGAGCTTCTCCTCGTGCAACAGCGCGCCGCGTTCCTTCAGCACTTCGATCACATGTTTGTTCGCATCGAACACGCGCTCGCCTTCGAAAATCGGCGTGCCCGTGACGAAGCGGCCGTCGCTGCCGACGGGGTTGTAGACCTCGAGCTTGTATTTCAAGCCGACGTCGAAGTCCTCCACACCGTGGCCCGGCGCGGTGTGCACGGCGCCGGTGCCGTCGTCGATCGTGACGTGATCGCCCAGGATCACCGGCACGACGCGCTCATAGAACGGATGCTGGAGCTGCAGGCCTTCGAGCTTCGCGCCCTCGACTTCGGCGATGCGCGTGACGTTCTCGACGCCCGCGCGCTTCGTCACCTTCTCGACCAGCGCGCTCGCGAGGATCAACAGCTCCGTACCGGTGTCGACCAGCGAATAACGGAACTCGGGACCGAGCGCGACCGCCTGGTTCGCGGGCAGCGTCCACGGCGTGGTGGTCCAGATGATGATGCTGGCTGGCGACTTCACCGAGGCCACGCCAAAGCGCCTGGCCAGATCGGCGAGATCCTTCACGCCGAAGCGCACGTCGAGCGCGGGCGAGGTCTTATCTTCGTACTCGACTTCCGCTTCGGCGAGCGCCGAGCGGCAGTCCAGGCACCAGTGCACCGGCTTCAGGCCCTTGTAGACGTGGCCGTTGCGCAGGATCTCGGCGAACGCACGCAGCTGCTCGGCTTCGTACTTCGGCGCCATCGTGATGTACGGATCATCCCAATCGCCCATCACGCCGAGACGCTTGAAGTCCTCGCGCTGACCGTTGATCTGCGACTGCGCGAACTCGCGGCACGCCTGACGGAATGCCCGAGGATCGAGCGACTTCACTTCCTTGCCGCGCGTCTTCTCGATCTGATGTTCGATCGGCAGGCCGTGACAGTCCCAACCCGGCACGTAGGGCGCATCGAAGCCGTCCATGGTGCGTGACTTGACGACGATGTCCTTCAACACCTTGTTGATGGCGTGACCGAGATGAATCGCGCCGTTCGCGTACGGCGGCCCGTCCTGGAGAATGAACGTCGGCCGGCCCTTCGCGATCTCGCGCAGCTTCTGATACGTCCGGGTTTCTTCCCAGCGCTTGAGAATGTCCGGCTCACGACGGGCGAGGTCCGCCTTCATCGGAAAGTCGGTCTGGGGCAGGTTGATGGTTTGCTTATAGTCCATACGTCGATTCACGAACCCAATATCTGCCGCGCCTGCGCGGCGTCTCGATTCATCTGCTCGATCAGCGTATCCATGTCCGCGAACCAGCGCTCGGCGCGCAGATACGCGATGAAGTCCACGTGCAACGGCTGACGATACAAATCGCCGTTGAAGTCGAACACATGAGCTTCCAGTAGCAGCTCCTTGCCATTCACCGCGGGCCGCGTGCCCAGACTCGCCACGCCCGGCGCGTCGTTCAGTCCGCCACCCGTCACTCGAATCGCGAAGATGCCCGCCACCGGCGTGGCGCGACGATGCAGTCGCAGATTCGCGGTCGGGAAGCCCAGCTTGCGGCCGAGCTTCTCACCATGAATCACCTTGCCTGTCATCCGATACGGACGACCGAGCAGCTTCGCCGCCTTGGCCATGTCGCCGACCGCCAGCGCCTCACGAATCCCGGAGCTGCTGACGCGCTCGCCGTCGATCTCGAACGGCGGCACTTCGGTGACCTCGAACCCGGCAGCGGCCCCGAGCGCGCGCAGACAGGCGATGTCGCCCTGGTTGTCGCGCCCGAAGCGGAAATCGTGCCCTACCACGATGTGGCGGACGCCGAGCGCTTTTACCAGTACCTCATTCACGAACTCGTCGCGACCGAGGCGGCGCATGCGCTCGTCGAACCGCAGGCAGACGAAACGGTCGACCCCGTAGCGCTCCAGCGCTTCGAACTTCTCGCGAAAGCGGGTCAGCCGGGCCGGCGGCGTGCCTTTGGCGAAAAACTCGCGCGGCGTCGGCTCGAACGACATCAGAGCCGCCGGCAAGCCGTACTCAGCCGCGCGCTCGCGCAGCACACGGATCATCTCCTGATGCCCGCGGTGGACGCCGTCGAACGCCCCGATCGTCAGCACGCAGCCGCGCCGCCCGGCACGCAGGTTATACAGGCCCCGAATGAGCTCCACCGCGGCCCTCGTGCTCCGCAAGTCCAGAATTAGACCACTTGAAGGGCAGCATTATAGGGAAGTCGCGGGCGGCTGCAGTCGGAACTGGCCGGCGCGTACGCCCATCACCCACAACGCCGCGAAATAGACCCCGATGCCGCCGGCCACCAGCCCCGTCAGCCAGACGATTCGCTGCACTTTCGGGGTGACCAGCCAGGTCGACACGTCCCCGCCGAACCACCACAGGAACGCCGCCATCAGCGCGCTCGCGACCACGATCCGGATCAGCAACCCGCGCATGGCCTGCCCGCGGCGGAGCACCTGGCTCTTGAGCAGGCCGGTATAGAGCAGGAAGGCATTCATGATGGCGCCGATGCCGTTGCTCAGGGCGAGCAGCGTATGCGCGCCCGGGGTCTTCAGATTGCCGGTGAGCCACAGCCCCGCGACCACGACCACGTTCAGCACCATCGTCACACCGAGCGCGCGCATGGCGATCTTCACCGGGCCCTTGGTGTTTTGCTGGGCGTAGTAACCGGTCGCGAGCACTTTGATCATGCTCCAGCCCAGCAGTGCCAGCGAGAACGCCATCAGCGCGAGACGCGTCATTTCCGCGTCCCTGGGCTTGAACTGCCCGTACTGAAGGAGCGCGACGGTCAATGGACCGGCCAGCGCGAACAACGCCACCGATGCGGGAATGACGATGAGACAGACGAGCCGCACGGCCCAGGCCAGCGTCGCCGAAAACTCATCCGGCGACTTCTTCGCGTGCTGCGAGGACAGGCTCGGCAGGATCACGGTCGCGAGCGCAATGCTGAACACGCCGAGCGGAAACTCGACCAGCCGATCCGCGTAGTACAGCCAGGTCATGCTGCCATCGGCGAGCAGGGAGGCGATGCCCGAGCTGATCATCACGCTGAGCTGACCCATCGAGGAGCCGATGATGGCCGGCCCCATCAGCCTGGCAATCCGCTTGACCGCCTCGTGCTCCCAGTTCCAGTGGGGACGGCGAATCACGCCGAGCTTGATCAGCGCCGGCAACTGAATGACCAGCTGGATCACGCCGCCAACGAACACACCGACGGCGAGCGCCATGACCGGCTGCTCGAAGTACGGCGACAGATAGGCCGCGAACACGATCAGCACGACGTTCAGCACCACCGAGGTGAACGCCGGCAACGCGAATTGCTGATAACTGTTGAGCACGCCGCCGGCGAGCGCAGTCAGCGAAACGAACAAGAGATAAGGAAACGTCCATCGCAGCATGTCCACCGCGAGCCCGTACTGCCCCACCTCTTTGGTGGTAAAGCCCGGCGCGCAGATGGCGACGATGATCGGCGCGGCGATCACGCCAATCACGGAAACGATCGCAAGGAATGCGCCCAGGGTCCCGGACACGGAATCCACCAGCTCGCGCACCTCGTCCTTGGAGCGATTCGCCTTGTACTCGGCGACCACGGGCACGAAGGCCTGCGAGAACGCGCCCTCGGCGAACAGTCGCCGCAGCAGATTGGGGATCTGGTTCGCGAGGACATACACCTCGAGGTACACCGCCGGAATCATCACGGCCTGCACCACGTCCCGCACCAGTCCGGTGATCCGGGACAGCAACGTGGTGATTCCGACGATGGCGGTGCTACGGAAGAAGCCGCGGCTCATGGTCGGCCGGACTCAGATGGAATGGCGGGTGATTGCATGGGCGGGCAATGGTAGTGAAGATGACGACTGGCCGCCTCGAAAAGGTGTTCCCTCGAACAGGGCACGGCCTCGAAAAGCGACAGACTCGACTGTCGGGCGCCGGCCGAGCTCTCTGGCGTGCGAGAAACCCAGACCTGTCCCCGTTTTCGCACCGAATTATGGCCAGCCACAGGCGATTTCCCGGTCCGTGGCTGACCGATTGGGCTATTTTCCGGGCGGACCGCCACTTTGCCCTTGCCTTACGGCGGTGTGATCGGCAAAATTCGCGGCCTCGTTTTTGGAGCCCTCACGACCGTGGCCAATATCAAGTCCGCCGAAAAGCGCGCCCGCCAGACCGTCAAGCGCCGTGCCCGTAACGTGGCGGGCCGCTCGAAGCTGCGCACCGCCATCAAGGGCGTCGTGAACGCGGTGGAAGCCGGCGACAAGGAAACCGCCGCCGCCAAGCTCAAGGCCGCTGGCCCGATCATCGACTCGGCCGTGAACAAGGGCCTGATCCATCGCAACAAGGCTGCTCGTCATAAGAGCGCCCTGAATGCGCGCGTGAAGGAGCTGTCGGCCGGCTGAGCCGACGGTCCGAACTTCGGATACGAAAAAAGCCGGGCATTGCCCGGCTTTTTTTATTGGTGGCGGCATACGCCGCCCGCCAGCACGCCTCAGCCGACCTCGGCCTCGCGCGGCGCGTCGATCTCTTCCAGCCGCTTCATGATGTCCTCGCACAGCCCCTCGGTGCCCTGGTGCGCGAGCCCCGAGATCCGATACACCGGCCCCTTCCAGCGCAGCCGACGCACGATGTCCTTGCAGACCTTGTCCGCCTGATCCTCGGGCAGCAGGTCGACCTTGTTCAGCACCAGCCAGCGCTCCTTCTTCTCCAGGTTCGCGCTGAACTTCTTCAATTCCGCCACTATCGCGCGCGCATCCTTCACCGGATCGGCCTCCGGGTCCGGCGGGCTCACGTCGATGAGATGCAGCAACACCCGAGTGCGCTGAAGGTGCTTCAGGAACTGAATGCCGAGGCCGGCACCTTCCGCCGCGCCTTCGATCAGCCCGGGAATGTCCGCCATGACGAAGCTGCGATGGATGCCGACGCTCACGACGCCGAGATTTGGATGCAGGGTCGTGAACGGATAGTCGGCAACTTTCGGCTTCGCCGCCGAAACCGCACGGATCAGCGTTGATTTGCCCGCGTTCGGCAAACCCAGCAGACCGATGTCGGCCATCACTTTGAGCTCGAGCCGCAGGTCGCGCTTCTCACCCGGCAGACCCGGCATCGCCTTGCGCGGCGTGCGGTTGGTGCTGGTCTTGAAGCGCGTGTTGCCCCAGCCGCCCTTGCCACCTTTGGCGACCAGGAGTCGCTGACCAGGCTCGGTCACGTCGCCAAGCTCTTCCTCGGTATCGACGTCGACGACGGTCGTGCCAATGGGCACCTCGACGATCAGGTCGGTGCCGCTCGCACCGGTGCGGTCGTTGCCGGAGCCGGCGGTGCCGTGTGGCGCCCGGAAGGCACGGTTGTAGCGGAAATCCGCGAGCGTGTTGATGCCCGCTCGACCGACGAGATAGATGTCCGCGCCATGCCCGCCGTCGCCGCCATCGGGGCCGCCGAACGGAATGAATTTTTCGCGACGGAAGCTCGCACAGCCGCGCCCGCCGTTACCGGCTTGAACCTTGATCGTGGCTTCGTCGACGAAACGCATGTTGCTAGTTTGGGTGCACGGCGGGCTTAAAAAAAGAGCCCCGGCGCGAGGCCGGGGCTCTTTCGATCCTGCGACAGCGGGTCGCGATTACTCGGCAGCGACGACGCTCACGAACGTCTTCTGCTCGACGCCGCGCTTGCGGAACACCACGCGGCCTTCGGTCTTCGCGAAGAGCGTGTAGTCCGTGCCGGTGCCGACGCCGTCACCGGCGCGATACACCGTGCCGCGCTGACGGACCAGAATGTTGCCGGCGAGCACGTGCTCACCGCCGAACTTCTTGATACCGAGTCGTTTGGACTCTGAGTCGCGGCCGTTCTTGGTACTGCCGCCTGCCTTTTTATGTGCCATGGCGTGTGCGCTCCGAAATTAAGAAGAATTAGCCGCCGACGATGCCCGTGACCTTCACTTCCGTGAAGAGCTGGCGATGCGTGCCCTGGCGCAGGTAGTGCTTGCGACGACGGAATTTGACGATGACTTTCTTATCGCCCTTGCCGTGGCTCTGCACGGTGCCCGTCACCTTGCCACCGCTCAGGAACGGCGCGCCGATCTTGACCTGATCGCCCGAACCGACCAGCAGCACCTTGTCGAACTCGACATTGGCACCTGCCTCGGCATCGAGCTTTTCAACGCGGAGGACCTGGCCTTCGCTGACGCGGTACTGCTTACCACCCGTGGAAATGACGGCGTACATGATTGACCCAATGCTCCGGGGGCCGGGAGCCCCCGGCGGAAAAGGGCGTGAAGTGTACGGAGCGGACGGGTACTAAGCAACTCTTGGAGCCACATCCAGCGCAAAAACTACGACGAAGTGTCCTCCGCAAGGATTTTCGCGCATTTCGGGGCGTGGTGCAGGCCCTGAAAACAACTAAGTCTGCGACATGCGACAGCTGCCGCCCCTGATGGGCTAACATTCGCCGTCGGTTATTTCCCTTTGGAATCCATGAGCTTCGAGTCCGTCAAAGCGCTGGTCGATGTCGACCTGCGACAGGTCGATGCGGTCATCCGCAACCGCCTCGCCAGCGACGTCGTCCTGGTCAACCAGATCGCCGAATACATCGTCGGCAGCGGCGGCAAACGCCTGCGCCCCCTCCTGGTCGTGGTCGTCGCCCGCGCCTGCGGCTACCAGGGCGAGCGCCACTCCGAGGCGGCCGCCATCATCGAATTCATCCACACGGCCACCCTGCTCCACGACGACGTGGTCGACGGCTCCAAACTCCGCCGCGGCCGCGACACCGCGAATGAAGTGTGGGGCAACGAAGCCAGCGTGCTGGTGGGTGATTACGTCTACTCGCGCTCCTTCGAGATGATGGTCTCGCTGGAAAGCATGCGGATCATGGCCGTGATGGCCAGCGCCACCAACAAAATCGCCGAAGGCGAGGTGCTGCAGCTCCTGAACGCCAACGACCCGGACACCACGGAGGAGCGCTACTTCGAGGTCATTTACCGGAAGACCGCCAAGCTTTTCGAGGCCGGCGCGCAAATCGCTGCGCTATTGGCCGGAGCTTCGCCTTCTGTTGAAGCCGCGATGGCCGCCTACGGGAGGCATTTAGGAACGGCTTTCCAGCTGGTGGACGACGTACTGGATTACCAGTCAAACAGCGAGGAACTTGGCAAGAACCTCGGCGACGACCTCGCGGAAGGCAAGCCGACCCTCCCTCTTATATATGCGCTCCGCACCGGCTCGGAAGACCAGCGCGTGCTGATCCGACGCAGTATTGAAGAGGGCAGCATCGAGGAGCTGGGACGCATCACTGCGGCGATTGAATCTACCGGAGGCCTTGCGTACACTGCGCGGCTCGCGCGGCGGGAGGCCGCCCTCGCCATCGACGCAATCGCCGTATTGCCCGACTCGGCGTACAAGCAAGCCTTGCGCGAACTGGCGGAATTTGCGGTCGAACGCACCTACTGAATCCAGCCAGCTTTCGATTCGAGAAGTCCTTCTTCGGGGTGTAGCTCAGCCTGGTAGAGCGCTACGTTCGGGACGTATAGGTCGCAGGTTCAAATCCTGTCACCCCGACCATTTGTTGCAAATCGTCGCATTCTGTGGCGATGTGTCGCGAAGTTCTCGCGACAGAGACGGCACTCACAGCCTTCTTTTTCACCCCATGTCGTTGTCACTCTTATGATTTCTAAGCCATCAGTGATCGGTAGCGCGACGCTGCTACGCTTAGTGACGCCGGTACAGCGCGAAATCCCTCGGTCGATTTGAACCTGCGCTGACACTCAACGCAGATGGCATTTGATTGATAGCCAGCAGGCGCGCTTCCCACGCAGCGTTGATGCATGCGAAGGTGTTAAGACAGAGAGGCATCCGAACTCGGAACGAAAATGCACCCTACCCAAAGAGAGCAATCCGAAGAAGAACTGCGACAAGCGCTTGAGCTAGGATGGCGCGACATCGAAGCCGGGCGCGTCCGGGATTTCGATCCGGAAGCCGTGAAGCAGCGCGGGCGCGCTAGGCTCGCACTGACGAAGCAAATTGGTGAGACCAGTAAGACGCCTGTCACATAGCCCACCGAATTCAGGCTTGAGCGAGAACATAGACCAAGAGACACCCGGCCAACATGCCAGCGATCGACATCGGCGGCTGCTCGCTACCCGGGCGCGGCCAAGGAAGGACGAATCAAATCGAGCGCCAAGGGAGGCAAAGCCTGGAAGCATCCATGTAAGGCATTGCAGCCGCCTGCGAAGTCTGCCGGGTTAAGTCCGCTGATCAAATCTCTCGATCCGTTGCATCTCTTCGACTGCACTTCCGATCCAACCACTCTGCGCAAAGGAGTGATGGCTACTCGAGCGAAAGTAGCAATCGATTGAAGTCTTCCAGCGAGCTGGCATGCGCCGGATGCTCATCGACAACGTTACCGTAGTGAAGATGTAGTCGATGGCGCAACCAACCACCATCATCCCTACGGACTGTTAGCGCGTCGGGCTTCAACTTCGAGCCTACGTGACTTAGCTCGATCCCGATCGCTGACTCTAGGATCTCTGGTGGCCACGGTAGCGCTGCCGGCCCACCCGCGTCCACCAATATGATCCCGAATGGTGGCGAATCGCTCTGAGTCATCATCCTCTGGACAATCGCATCAAGCAACGAACGAGCATATAAAGATAGGTCCGAGACATTCGCTTGTCGCATGACGAGAACATCCGCATTCGCCTCCGCTACCTGATGCTCAAAATGCTGCTCGGCGATTTGCCCCAACTCCACTGTGATGGACACGCATGAGGATTTGCTGAGGGCGGTGCCCAAGGCAGTGCTAAGCGTAGACGCGCCGGCGCCGGTCAAGACAATGGGGGATCCGCCTGCATGCGCAAGGTGTATGACAGCTCCGAGGCGATCGGAAAACATCGGTTCGACACCGAAACGTCGGAAAACATCCCCAACATTCTTGCCTGATGAAGGTAGCGTTTCGACGAACGGCTTGGGTGCTTCCACAACCGCGGGCATGGCTACATTGGAGGACGATCGTTCGGCGCTACCGTTGCGATTCAGGAAGAAGTCAAATAGTGAAAGGTCCGCAAGCGTCGCAATGCCATTGTCTCGGGCTTGCTCGAAAGCACGCTTTACCGCCGAACGGACTTCCGCAGCTTTTTCTTCGGCTTCACGGTTGAGTTCCAAGATGCGACGCTCCACCTGAGACCGCTGTATCCGCAACTGTTCAAGTTCGCGCTTGGTTCTGTCTCTCTCAGCGACTCTTACGTCAACCTCTGCCGCAATCCGTCGCTCGATCTCGTCTTTGATGACTTGTGTCTGCAGTAACGCACTCACGAGCTCGTTGAAATCCTCAGATCCTCTTGCGATAGCGTCGAGGTTGGCCTTCAAGCGAACCTTCGTTGCCTCGTCAAACCGCAAATCGTCCACATCAAATAGCTCGACGAGCAGTTCCCTGGAGGTCTTCGACAACTTTGCCTGTGAGCGCTCTGTGTAGATGCGAAGGAGCTTTCGGGCCGCGGCCGCGAGCGGCGCACAGTTCAGGGACTTTGAGGCTGATTTCAAGCCGAGCCGCGCGACATGCGGGCCGTTTTGTAACTCGACCGCGTCCATCGTGTCCCACAAATCGAGTTGCCAGTCAAAATCAGGAGCTAGGACTTTCTGCAATGTCGATACGCGAGGCATAAGGCAGCTCTTGTCGGAACTGACAAAGACGGCCATCGAACCGAGATGTCGCTTTGCGTAGTCTGCGATGTAGTCTCGGATTCGATGGGCATCTGCAGTGCTGTGAGGCATCAAAACAACAGAAACCAGCGCACCGACGAGACGGCGACTGACTTTGACTCGTGCCTCCCGCTCGGTTGGAAATCGCTCGACCTCATAGGCATTGGGTTCCCCATACACGGGGGCGACGTCGTACTGATCTGGATGCAATATGATCCGGCCAATCGTTGGGATCGCCCTCTTCAGATCATCTTCGGCCAAACGGAACGCAATCCCGTTCTCATCAACGAAACCTTCGACAACCAGCAAATACGCGTCAACAGTCCGCGGGATGCGATTGGTAGCGATGACCGAAAATTTTGTGTAATCAATCTTCGAATCGAAAGTGCGGAGTTCGGGGCCACTACTCTGTATGCCGCGAGGCGAAGCCGCCGGCAACTCGGGTGTCGTTGTTACGACTGTCGGCCTTGCTAGCTCAATTGCCGCCTGGATCTCGGCAAGCACCGGCGCATATGGTCGCTGCACCGAGAGCGATGAGCCGTCCAGCCGCGCAACTGCGCCAACAAGTTCTACGACTGCGTCTGTCCATCCTGAAGATTCGACCGCCACGCGATCTTTCGCGAGGAGTGACGTGGCCAGGGTGAGCCATTCCTCTGAGCGTATTGCAAGCTGGTGTTGGGGTTGGTCACGAACTGGCGTTCGAAGAAACGCAAGCAATGATTCATCGGGCGAAGCTCCGAACAGGTCATACAGCGTTTGCTGACTGAGTGAAGTTCTCTCAACATCGTCGTAAACGACACCGAGTTCCTCCACTGCTCGCCACCGAAGAATCAACTGCGGGATAGGCTGTGCCCCATTAGGCTTGATCTTCTGATAGAGCCACTTGCCGAAGATCTGATTAGCCTTCTGAGTGAAGCCCTCTATTACTCGCAACATTACCTGCGGATCGCTAGGAACGTTGTCGAGTGGCGCCCCTGCGGCAACCAGCGCAACCCTGTTGTCTTTCAGAAAGGACTTCACCAGATCGGGCTTCAACGCGCACCGAAGAAGGAAACGAAACCGGTGCCTATCAATGCCGTGAATCATGGATAGAGGTTCTCCAGGTCACGTTGGAACAGTCTTACATGCGGTGCCCATCTCACCGGCCAGGACAGCGTCGCGAGTGACGCGAAAGGCTCCCGACGAGCCAGAGCCGTAGGAAGCCGTAAGCGGATAGACGTCGCGGCAGGATGCCCTGCCAGCGAACGCAGCCATCGAATCTTCTCTTGAAGTCGCGGCGCTTCGACCTGGCACTCTCTGTCAATTGACAACGCATCCTCGACAACAGCAGGCGTGGGCGATGGCCAACTCACTTCGCCCAATTTGTCAAAGCGTATGTAAGACCCTGGACGCAGTTCGGTCCGTATCACGCGATCATCTGATTCGACGTTAAGACGAGCAGCCGACAGGAGTTCGGCCACTACACCGTAACCCACAGTGACGAGGATCGGACAGCGATCTCGTCCCGAAGATATGACGGCGTCGAGCGACTGCTGCGCACAAGAAATGTCGGCGGGCTCCGCGCCCGCAAATCTCACCAGTGCATTAATAGGGGTTCCAGCAGAACCTATGTAAATGAAGTCCGAGTGGTGATCGTTAACGAGGACTTCAATGTGCCCCTCTTCATTCGCTTCAAGAACACATTCGGTAGCAGAGACGGCCTCGTGCAAAACGCGAGAGGTGTCGACATTCCGAAGTTTAAAGTCAACTGTGCGATCTGATCGAATTCTGAGTATCGAGTTTCGTGGGTAGATTGGGGCGCCCTGGGCGGTATATGCATCGGCGCACGGTGATTCGACCCACACACGCACACGCTGCTCAGCAACGCGCCGCTGAATCCATTCTGTGAGCAAACGCAACTGAACACCCGAAAGCTGCGATGGGATCGCGAGCCGATTCAGAGTCCATCCATTAGCTTGATACTCGCACTCAACGGCGATAGCGTTTCGTAGTTCATTCGGCAACTGAAATGGCTGCCGACTGAGCCAGCGGACAGACTCGCCGCACGAGATGCTCTCTGCTGGAAGCACACGGCGTCCGAGTGCACGCTCGACATAGAAGAGGTTCGCGCCGGCTTCAAGCGACTGATCTCCGAGTTGCACGCTTTCGAGATACTCAAGCGCCACAACGCCGTTTGGGGTTAGCGACCATCTACCGTCGAATAGCGGAAACTCGATTCGTTGTCCGCGCTGAAGGTGATGCCATCTGAGCTGCCTAGAAACTCGCTGCGCGGAGAACTGGATGCTTCCCGTCCACCCCCCTTTTCCTGCCGGCGGCAAACAAAGCGCCAACAAGGGGCCGTGCGGACCAACGGTCAGTTCAAGGTGATCATGATGTAGGCGATCGACCTCGCTGAACTGTTCGTACGCCGCTGCGCGCCCAGAATAACGAAAACTCGGGGGAAAATAGAGTTCGCAGTCTTGATCAGCGACTCCGATTGCGTGTGCGAAGTGACGCGCGCGAAAGGAAGATCTCGGCTCACGCACACTCACGCGTTGCCCACAGTTCGGACACCTATAAGGACGCCGAGCGAGGGCGTCCGATGCCCACACCAACTCGCCTGTCGCAGCGTCTCTTGCTCTATCCACGATTATGGAGCACCGGACCGGGGATGACCGACATCGACGAGTGGATCTGATTCAAGATATCGGCATGCGTTATCTTGCTGAAGCTAGAGTCCCGCATCGCTCTTGGCTTCATCCATCGTTCGATGCTTTGCGTCGCTACCTCCGCGGCGGTCAAAAGCGAATCATACTTTGGATGTTTTCGCTTCCCACGAAGAACGTCGAACGCATTGTCTGCGACGTGACCGAAGAACACTTCACGTGCTAATCCGTGACGCACAAGGTCAGGATCCATGTCGAGCAGCGTCAATGCACGGCGAATCGTACGAAGTCGCCAGTTCGGCCCGTCCCCGTACTGATGATTGTTTGCGTAAGGGTCCTTCTTCGCTCCCAGATAAGCCCGCATTTCCTCAAAGAGTTCACGCGGAAAGTGAAAATGGCCGTAGCCATCCGTTACGCCGATGCTCGATAGGTATTCGACCCCATTCAATTTGAGCCGGTTGTAAACGGACGACTTGCCGAGAGCTGACGTTGTTGTGATGGCGACGAGGTGAGCATTCTTGGCATTTCCACTAATGATGCCCTCGGACGATCCGTAGCGCTGGCGAAAGGTGTCGACCACTTCTCGAGTACGCATTAGGCTTGCGATGAGCTTCCCACCAAGCAATCGATTGAACGGCGGCACGGCGCCAACCACATAGCCATCCATGATATGAACCAACCGCTCCCCGCGGTCGTCCGAACTCCATCCGATCAGCCGATCTCGCGCGCGAAGATTAAACACGGGGTCGCCGAGAGCGAACAAGCCGACTAATTTTTCGGTGTAGTCGTCCCACACGAGGTATCGCATTCGCCGCCCAAAACCATAGGAGACGGGAATACTCCATAGCAGTGTCGCGAACCTGAAAAGGTTGGACTGCCATGTGCCGCTGTCGATGAGCTCCAATCGGATCTGCATACGGTTTACGTCAATCGTTCCACCGTACGCGAAGTTATCGATCAGCGAGCTTCCATGAGCCTCTAGGAAGGCTGCTTCGCTCTCAAGGCGTTCCTCGCGCTGAGGCATGTGTAGATCGCGATAACCTTCTTTGTTCAAGCTAGGCGGAACCAAGGTCCCGTTCGCATTCTTCGTAAAGCCCAGTTCGTGCAGGTGCGCGCGAACGCGTCTTCGCAACAGTGCTTCTCGTGTTGCAAGCTTAATTACAGGCATGCAGTCAGGTCCCTACCTTCAACAGACACGAGGGAAGATCCTTCTGCAGCTCGTACTCACTGAGTACGACACAGGCGGCGAAGGAAGGAGGGTCTGCTTGTCGATCGCGAAGGGACGGTCTTATCGAAAGATCTATGACTTTGCCGTTCTTCGATACTTGCGCTGCCATGACGGGGTTCTTGGCGATCGTCCAGTGATCAAGTGACAGCATTTTCGAAAGGGAGCTGAGCTGTTCTCGTTGAATATCGAGCGGCTCAATTGGCGCCACTTCGCCCATCGAGAGATAGCGCCCAAGCCGTATCGCAAGGCGACGATCAAGAGTGGCATGATCGAAACGATTTTGATATGTACGCAAACACTTCGAGCAAGAAGTATCGCAGGTACAGCTTCCCAGACGATGAAGTGTCTCATCGAAGAATGAAGAAAAGTTCTCGCCCACCAACTTCGAGTACCCTGCGCCACCACGCGTCGTGTCATAGGTATATAGATCCACGAGAGCTTTATTGTCCTCGCCTGGCATCAGTCTGAAGCCCGGCTGCAATTCACGCGGATCAATTCCTAGCTCGTCGGCGGACGTCGTGGCGATTGCTTGCGCCAACGACAGGCAAGCGGCACGCAGTGCCGGCATCGACTCCCGGTCTTGAACATCATTAACAAACGGGGTTGTGAGCTGTCCGTTTAGCAGGAACACATCCGTGCGAAACTCGTATCCCAGATAGACAGTCCGCGGGGACCCAGTGCACTGCCGAGAGAGGATCCCGGGCGCCGGAGGATAGTGACGCTCGTGCGAGGGCGGAAATGGCACACCGTTCAGTGCAACGTGTCCACATCGTTCGCAAACGACGAAGCCGGTCGGTATTCCGTTAACAACCTCCCCGCGGTTCACGACCACGAGGGGGACATCGCGGCCGAACTTGGTGATCGCTTGATCGCTAAACCGGTGGCCCCGATCAAAGGCTGCGTCGCTCGAGGGCACCGGGAGCTGGGCTAACGTTGTATCGGTGAATGTTTGGTCGTCATCGAGTTCATCAACTTCACGCCCTCTCTCGGGCCATACGAGTTCGGGCTGAATGACAGTAATTAGGTCGAGGTTGCCGACAGCACAGACAGGACATGCAGTCCCAGCCGGATGACGATTCGGTTCTTCCGTGTACAAACAGTTGGCGCATTGAAGGTACGGACGGGGGGAGTTGAACAGTGCACGCGCTCGATCGTTCAAGTCGGCTAGCGACGCGGACGTGACCGCGCCTACGCGATATGTGCGCTTGTCAACAACGACTGTACGTCCCGGCGCATACTCTGATAGCGCGATCGCGGCACCCTGTTGCGGCCGAAGTTTTCGAGGATTCGCAGGCAGTTCCAGTGCAATCAAATCTCGAGGAAAAGCGTACGACGGCAACAAGCTCCGAGAGAAGAGAAACTCGATAAGTTGTTCCTCATCTGTGGGCAAAGGTCCGCTCGCTTCAAGCCGACGGGCCTCTAGTCTGGCGACGAGAGTCTGCGCACATTCGCGCCCGTCCAAACCCGATTGTTTCGGAATCCAAGCGTCGATGCGGCCTATGGCCGCATCGCCGTCGGGGCCATCAAGCCACTCGCGAAATTTGACGAACGATCCGTCGCCCGCGGTGGTGTAGAAACTGTTAGTAGGCCCGAGCGACGCAAAGACGTTGTTGTCGCGCAGCGCTTGAGATGTAGACCGAAAGAATTCCTGGATCAGTTCAGCGAAGACATGCCGCTCGACCAAGCTCGGGTTGTGAATGTCTAGGCCGCGCACATGCGGCGCGCCGGCGATGAGCTCGACCGGATGTGCATAGAGGTGAGCGTCATGAGGATTGTTTTGGGCGTAGGTCAAAACCGTTGAAACTGCGCTTCCTCGCCTACCCGCTCGGCCCGCTCGCTGTTGATAGTTGTGTCGAGAAGGCGGCATGTTGCGCAGACCAACCGCAATCAGCGACCCAATGTCGACGCCCACCTCCATAGTCGTCGTGCAGCTGAGCACATCGATTGACGATTCATCGTTGATCAAAATATCCCTGAATCGTCGCTCGTACGATTCCGTCGTGGACTCCACGTCCTCAACATCGCGATGACCGAGTTGAGCGGTGTGTTCTTCCACCGTTAAAGTCAGCGGTGTTGAGGTGCCTTCCAACACCTTCTCTACCGGCACTCGCCAGAAATCTTTTCGCGCACGCAAGTACACATCCCCACCGACCGGCACCGCGAGAACATCGGCTGCACCACAGGACGGGCACTCGCGACGCCATAGCGCTGGCGACAAAAACATACATTTCTGGCATCGATGCCAGCCGTGCTTTAAGGCGGGGATGAGCTGCAATGAGTGTTCGGCGAGTGAGAAGCGAGCGCCACCTGTGTTGATCGTCATCACACCACAGAGCTCTGTTTCCAACCGAGCCGGGTCAACGCTCCAGTCGCGCCGTAGGCGGGCCTTCTGTGCGCGCGTGAAGCCGGTCTTCGAACCTATCTCCTTAATATAACCATCGCCGGCTAGGTTGCGAATCTGTCGACCTGCTGCAGCAGGCGTATACAGCGACATGTCGTTAAGGAGATCGTTAATCCATACGATGGAAATCGCGTCAACGTCTTCAGGACTTAGACCGAGTGGGGTTAGAGTACGAATGAGCTCGTCGCGCTTTGTCCTTCGCGGCGCGACGTATCCTAACCCCAGTGCAAATAGCGAGTAGTAACGACTGCCGAGCGTTCGAAGTATTTCCACACGAAAGCGAGGCGGGGGCGTTGCTGTATGCTCATCGCCGAATGCCAAACGCAAGTCGCCATTGAACATTCGCTGCAAGTCTGCGACGTCGCGCGCGAGCAGGTTCAAGTCCATCCCGTCGAAGAAACTTACGTTCAGCCTGTTGCATGCCGCTAGAAAGGCGATGTAAATGAAATTGTCTGCCAATCGCGCTTCACCTTTGATCGTCTGCAGTTCCGTTGCGGCAAACAGCAGGCATTGTCGGAATGCATCACGGTCCAGAACACGCGGCACGTCTCGGGCGAGTCTGGCTGCCTTTTGACGCCCGTCGGAAAACAACAAAGATTTTCTCCCACCGTTTTTCATTTTCGCTGTAAGAGGGAGCGTGGCGGGCTGAAGCCGGACTTGTGTAGCGATCAGATGAGCGAATGGATCTTCGCCCTTCGTTACGAGATCCATGATCTTGGGACGGTCGGCGTCGCGCCATCTGCCGAGACAGACTGGGCATTCGCGATCGAACGTGATCACGCTGCGACCACCGATGGACACCGCTCCGTTGCCCGGCCGAATGAGTTCACGGAAATCCTGTGTCGATGCGGGTTGATTAAGATCGAGTCGCCCAGTGGGGATGTGCAACCACACCTGGTTGCCAGGTTGTCGACTTTGATGACGGTCTGTCTCAACCGAAAGATGTAGCTCAGTAAGCACCCGCGTGGGGTCAACTAACCCGGTGCTTGGCTCATGCCACAGGAAGGACTCGTCCGACGGGCGGCAATAGCCGCGCAAGAACGCGGCGCCACAATCTCGGTGCGTGAGCAGTTCGTATACGCGGCCGCCACATTCACACTGGAGTCGAGGTTCGGCATAAAGGCGTCCGAGTCGCGTAGGCTTAGACGTGTCGACGCGTTGCGTGCAATCGCTGTTGATGCACGCGAACACGCCCTCGAGACCCCGAAAGAGCATGTGAACGCGTGACGGAAGCAAGATTTTTTCGTCGGCGATCCTCTGTGCGAATGCCGCGGCCGCGAGCAACCCATCGAGCGCGCCGATCGCCCCTGGATGCTTTCCAAACACGTGTGACGCCAACACGACGTGCGCCATTGGCTTACCCATGACGGCACTTGCAAGACGGCGATAGGCCGGAGACTCGGATAACACTGCGAAGTACTCGCTTCGTAGTTCGCTTTGCGTCGTTACGCGTGACAGAGTGGATTGCGTCGAGGCTGCTGCGATCCGCTTGAGTGCAGCGATGGCTGGGTCGAGCGAAATATGAGACCGGTACAAATCGGTCGGATCAACAGCCTTGAATGCATCTACCTCAGCGATCGAAACAGAGATGTCGCCATTGGGCTTGTCCAACTGACTCGTGATGATTTCGAATGAGGCACCGTCGTCGGTCGATCCGGTCAGCCGCGAGGCGAAGTCACGAATAATCTCGTGCGCACGAGGTCCTTCTGCCAAGCTGGCGCTGGTGAGAATGAAGCGAACACGGTGACGTGGAATGCGAAGCCTGCTGATCAGCCGCCTCAGGAGAAGCGACACTTCCGTACCCTGTGCGCCTTGGTAGAGATGCGCCTCGTCCAGTACGACGATGAATTCGTTGCGAGGATCCGCCAGCCACTGCACGGTCTGATCGAAAATATCGGCGTCCACAGGCCGCAGCAGCATGTACTCCAGCATCGAATAGTTCGTAACCAGAACATCCGGGGGTCGACATTGCATTTCGTGCCGAGTCAATAGTTCAACGTCGGTCGAAGCCGTTTGAAAGGTCTTGCGAAATTGATCCAAGTCCTTCGCCGGCCACTTCCCCTCCGCAAGCAAGCGCGCTCTCTGCGACGAGTACTCTCGTTGGAAGTTATCGAGCCATCTACCGACCTCTTTGCGCGTGCGGCGCAAATCAGGTGGTCCTGGATAAGGTGTACGGCTCGTATACATGCCGAAACGAGCGCGCGCGCCGTCAGATCGTTGGAGAAGTGTTTGCACATGAGGGGCACCGAGCAGACGCCGCAAACGCGCCATCTGATCATTGACGAGTGCATTCATCGGATAGAGCAGCAACGCTCGAACCCCTGGCATCGCGTAGCTGGAAGGCCGAAGCTCTCGCTCGAGCGCGAGACTTCCAATCACCGGCATCAAGAAGCTTTCGGTCTTACCTGAGCCGGTACCCGTCGAAACGACGAGTTCATTCTTCTTGTTGAAGAAAGCGTCGAGGGCTTTCGCTTGATGAGCATATGGAGTCGACGGAATACCGGTCGAGACGTCCCCCACTTTTTTCGAGGCATCCGTTAGCAGTTTCGTGACGGACGGCGGAAGCTTTAGCTGGGAGTACGATTGGCCTGCCACATAGCTCGGAGTCGCCTCGATGTATGGTTCCTGGAAAATGGTGCCTCTCTCCGAAAGCAGCCGCTGGCGCTCTTTGACCAGGTCTTCATCCCAGATGTGATATTGCGCTTCCAGATATTGTTGAAGCGTCCCTGGCAGCTCGCGTGTAATGTTATCGATGGTGTACGTGTGCGCGGACATATCATTCGTCCTGTTTGAGGCCGAGTGCGCTCAACACCTGCACCGCTGGATCCACTAATGCCCTGTCGAGTGACACCGCAAGTGAGTGTTGAGTAACGTCGCGCACCCTGCCGAGGGCGTGCAGAACCATTGTTTCTTCTGGTGGCAGATATCGCGTCACTATAACCACGCACTCATCGTCGGACGCGAGCGACAGGCGAAAGCGAGCAGGGTTGTCGTGAAGCGCACGTAAGCCGAGCGCGAGGCGAGTTGAGATGCGTCGTTCGTTGCTGAACTCAGCAAGTGAGACAGGCTGCCCCTCATCAAAGCGTGTGAGCGCAAAGAGCGACCCGACTGGTGTCCGCGTTCGGGTCAGAACAACACCATCAGGAATCGTCCCGCGTTGCTCTGTGGCAATCCATCGCGTCGACGCCTTTCGCGACCAGTGATTGAAGCACTCAAAATCGTTGTTAGGGATTTGTCGCGAATACGTCGCCTCTTTAACGAACGTTCGCGTCCAGTCGCCTGTGTTGAAGGGTGCACCTGACCAGGCTTGCAGCGATCTCATTCCTAAGCCAGGAGTTGAGTCAGGTAGACGCGATAACACGCGTGAAAACCCACGTGAGTGCACAGGTAGTCCGAAATGCCTCTCAACATGAGACGTCGGCGCCCCTGACAGCACAACGGCCAAATCGCCGATTGGAACCAAGGACGTTGGGACAGGTAGCCAGTAGCCACCAGGGAGTCTTTGAACGTCACCAATCGCATGGAGTAGGTGAAGTGGGTCCGAGGGCGCGATCGTCCGATTGCGCCGTTCCAGTCCAACGCGGATGGACAACGTGGAGGTGGGATTAAAGAAGGTGTCGCCGCGATTTGCCAACGCGTTGAGGACACCGCGGACTTGATCCAGCGTGTCGCCTTCAACTCCCGCCATCGATCGAAATACAACCGGCACCCCGCCAATCCTTCCTTTTGTAGTTCTCCGTGTGCAAACCCTCTAATCAGTAGGCGTTTACGAATGCAAACTGACCAAAAGGATTGTCGTCCCAATCGCAATTCTACCCCTACGCGATCCTACATGGCAGGTGCCGATACCCCCTGAAACTGACATAAGGGAGCAAAGATGCTCCGGCGCCGCGTCACCGACTGTCTCATGCGCCCCATTGCGACGAGTCGCCTGACGACGCTGCCGCCGCCTGGAATGAGTTGGCTACTTCTGTGTCCGCTTTGGGTCGAAGGCACCTGCCGCAACAAGACGCACGCACTCTGGAGCAGACACGCTACAGAACGCAACACGGTGTCCCTGTTCCACTGTCCACCTCTTGACGAGTTCGCTCCTCTTCTATGGGGAGTGCGCGCCTCGTTACTTTCTTCTCATCCCAGTTATGCTGGGATGGGCCAACCAAGCCCGGTATGACTCCTGGTCCAGACTCACCCTCCCTTCGCCGCGACACAATGCGACAGCTTGCGACCTCGGCTTCGAGGATCCGATTCGCTGGCGCCATCATCCGATAGCTGGCCGCGCCCTGGGAGGGCTCGCCGGCGCCTCAGAGCAAACTTGCCGGAAGCGCCGAGGCGAGACAGTCGCACTTAGTCGCAAGTGATTGCGCCGTGCCGGTGCCGCGAGCCCCGCACCTAACACCTGCGGCAAAGGTGATCACCTGGGCGGCTGAAGCATCCGAACTGGGCGTGACTTGGCCCCGCCACCGGGCGGAAGTTACGCTAGCGCACCCGAAACGGCCCCCCGCTCCGTTGTCACCTGAAGTCGAGACACAGGCAGCGCAGACTCAATAAGCCTATGATTCATCGGTAGTTTATGAAATTTGACGGCCTTTCATTTGGACTTCCCATGGCACCGCCGGAACACGAGAAATCCCCTCACCCCGACCATACTTGTATTCGCATGATTCGCCAGCAGGTTTTTTCCGGCCGTGCTTCGAATTCTGCCCATACGCCCGCCGCATCCACGTTGACGCGGATCTCACCAAGTAGCTGCCGCAGGATGTCCCGGGCCTTCGCGGCTTCGATCACATCGCCCTTTGCATTGATGCCGCGAGCGATCCGCTTGTGCAGCCGGGCAAATCACGCTCTCCTCGGACTCAGATCTGCCCACCCACGCCCTTAAATTTTAAGACGAAGGCAGCAATCCTCTGGAACACGCTTTGCTTTCTGGTCAGGTACTGAGGATTCAGCGGGCTCATTTTCGGAAGAATAGAATTAAGCTCAGTGCCGCTATCACTGGCGTATTCCCGCTTAAGTGAGGTAGCAATGTATCGTTTGGCTGCCTCTACATTCAGGCTCTCGGCATCAATAAGCTCCTGTGCTTCTCGCTTTTGTTCCGCTTGCGCGAATGCAAAGAACGCGTCAATAACGCTGGCCTTGTCACCCAACTGATCGAGCGCTGCTTGATTGATAAAATCCACCAGCAGGCCTTCTTTGGCGCGGTTGCCAACGCTCGCACGAATAACGCGCCGTACGTCTTCCACCAGTGCGGCCTTGTTCTTGAGCTTCCTATTGTTCTCAAAAATCACTTCCAGGATGTAGTCGAGATTGATCTCTTGTGACTTCAAAAGATCGACCTCAAAGACCACGTCATCCCAGTCAATCGTGGATTGTTCCTTTTCGGCGGAAGTTTTTTCCCGACGCAGCCAATCGCGAATGTCATTGTAGGTGGAGCGGTAGTCTTGGATCTTTCGCTCAGAGGGCATCCTTATCGCCTGCAACGCAGCCAGATCTTCGTCGCTTAAATAATGTTTGGCCTTGAGGTGTGCGACCGCCTCTGGATCATTCATATCGACTTCTTGCAAAGCCTTCAGGCTGGCGAACTCATCATAGTTCTGCAGCACGTTTTCAACGCGCAAATACTCGCCAAACAGCTTCGCGAAAGCCTTTTTGTCAACTTCCTTCTCGATGGCTGCAGGATCTGGGAAGCGTGTTTCCAACTCCTTCACCACCCCCACAAACCCACGTCGCGCTTCGCCGGTGACCACATCGGTGAAGCCTTCCATGTATTCCTCATAGCTCTTCTCCAGCACCACGTTCTTGGTGTTGTTGTCACCGAACAAGGTGATAGCGTCGATGGTCGCCTGCTCCAGATCGCGGAAGGTGACGATGTTGCCGAAGGTTTTGGTGGCATCAAAGATGCGGTTGGTGCGCGAGTAAGCCTGAATCAGGCCGTGATAGCGCAGGTTCTTATCCACAAACAGGGTATTCAGCATGGGCGCATCGAAGCCGGTCAGGAACATGCCTACCACTATCAACAAGTCGATTTCCTGGGCCTTCACTTGTTTAGCCAGATCGCGGTAATAGTTCTGGAAACCGTTGCTGTCCACGCTGAAGTTGGTTTTGAACAGCGCATTGTAGTCTGCAATGGCGGAGCTCAGAAACTCCTTAGCACTGCTGTTCATGGCTGAGACTTCAAAACTCTCGTCAGCAATGTCGCCGATCGCGTCCTGCTCTTCATTAGCCGCAAACGAGAAGATAGTGGCCACTCGCAATCGCTTGTCGCTTTTCTTCTGCAACTCTCTGAAGGACTCGTAATACAGCCTGGCGGCATCCACGCTGCTCACGGCAAACATAGCGTTAAACCCCTTGGCGCCCGCTTGCAGGCGATGGGTCTTCTGCCGGAAGCTATTCAGGATGTACTGGGTAACTTCGCGGATCCGGTCTGGGTGTAGCAAAGCCTGCTTGTTCTCGGCGGCGCTGAGTTTTCTCTCATCCTGCTCAGTCTCGATGGCTTTGAACTGCGGACGCACATCGTTGTAGTCCACTTTGAACTTTAGCACCTTCTCATCGCGAATCGCATCGGTGATCACGTAGGAATGCAGCTCGCGACCAAATACGCTGGCCGTAGTTTCGGCGCCGAGCGCGTTCTGCGGGAAGATTGGCGTACCGGTAAAGCCAAACTGATAAAACCGCTTGAACTTCTTCTTCAGGTTTCTCTGAGCCTCGCCAAATTGACTGCGGTGGCACTCGTCGAAAATAAACACGACCTGCTTGTCATAGATGGGAAGTTCGCCTTCGCTCTTCATCAGATTGTTGAGTTTCTGGATGGTGGTGACGATGATCTTGTTGTCATCCTTATCCAAATTGCGCTTTAGACCAGCCGTACTGTCTGAACCATTCACACTATCCGGTGAAAAGCGCTGGTACTCCTTCATCGTCTGGTAATCCAGATCCTTGCGGTCTACAACAAAAAATACCTTGTTGATGAAATCCAGCTCCGTGGCCAAGCGCGCGGCCTTAAAGCTGGTCAATGTTTTACCCGAGCCGGTGGTGTGCCAGACGTAACCGCCACCTTCAGGCTTGCTCCATACCTTTGCAGTAAATGAACTTTTGATTTTCCACAACATGCGTTCAGTTGCGGCAATTTGATAGGGCCGCATCACTAACAAGGTGGCGTTTGAATCAAAGACCGAGTATTGCAGCAGCACATTGAGTAAGGTATTTTTCTGGAAAAAGGTCGCGGTAAAGTCTTTCAGATCCTTGATCAGACCGTTATCCGCCTTCGCCCAGTTCATGGTGAAGTCGAAACTGTTTTTATCTCGCTTGGTGGTGTTGGCAAAGTAGCGGCTGTCCGTCCCGTTGGAAATCACAAAAAGCTGAACATACTTGTAGAGCGAGCTGTCGCTGTTGAAGCTCTCCTTGCTGTAGCGATGCACTTGGTTGAAGGCTTCCCGAATCGCCACACCGCGCTTCTTCAACTCCACCTGCACCAGCGGCAAGCCATTGACCAGAATCGTCACGTCATAGCGGTTGGCATGCGTGCCTGCTTGCTCGAATTGCTTGATCACCTGCACCTTGTTGCGAGCGATGTTCTTCTTGTCGAGCAGATGGATGTTTTGGATGTGCCCATCGTCGAAGACGAAGTCGTGGATATAGTCGTCGTGGATTTTGCGCGTCTTTTCCACGATGCCATCGCTGGGCTTGTCGAGGAAGGTTTCCACGAAACGCTGCCATTCCGCCTCGGCAAACTGCACGCTGTTGAGCACTTGCAGCTGCACGCGCACATTGGCCAGCAAGGCCTGCGGCGAATTCAGGGCGGGCAGGCATTCATAACCTTGGTTCTGCAAATCCTTGATGAATTCGCGCTCCAGATCACCTTCGCTCTGATAGCTCTCAGCGACTTTCCACTCCTTGGTGTATCTATCCAGAACGATGAAGTTTTTGGATTTGGCGATGCCCTTGTATTCGTACATGAACTACCTCGGAGCCGTATTCCTAACTCTCGGACTGCCGAAAGCGATACGTGGTGCTAATCTCATTTACCAGGTAACGCAAAACACGTTTGTCATCTTCCGTGAGGTCTGCCACTTCTTCACCGGCGTGCTTCGAGTGACTGGAGATATTGATGATACGAGCCTCATACGAATTCGTGCGTCCATCTTCGGTTCTCGGTAACAGATCTCCCCACTTCTTATAGCCAAGAAAAGTTGAGGTCTTTTCCAGAATATTCCTCAAGAAGTTGAAATGATACTTGCTCAGCTGGCCACTCTCGATAGCTTTCTCTAGCTCTGATTTTAGAAACAGGTGGTATGAAAAAGGCGAGTCATTGGGCTGGTTGATCAGCTCATGGCTACCATCATCGAGCTTAGTCATCCGGTACTTATTGAAGCCCTTCTTCTTGTAATTTCCGTCGTCTCTATCGAATTCGTTGTGCAGGACGTTATAGAAGAGCGGGTTGTGCGTTGTGATAACAAATTTGATCTCGGAATCGCTTGACTTGACCAGCTGTGCGAGATCGACCGCAAGTTGAATCAAATGGTTTTCGTCCAATGAGCTGACCGGGTCGTCGATGAACACATATTCCAACTCATCGAATTCGCGGGATTCACGATTCCGGGGTTCGGCCACGTTGAGAACATCAATCACCAGTTCGAGCAATGTGTAGAAGAGACTCCAGATGAAGTTGCTTTGTTCGCCTTTTGAAAGTTTCAGAATTCCCGAAGGTGTAGCATCGCCGCGCTCCATCGTGAAAGTAACTTCCGAGAAGGCTTTGATGGTGACTTCCTTATCGTCAGCTCCTTTGATTTTGTACTCCTCATTAAAGCGAGGCGTAAGCTTGTCGTGCGTGTATCGCTGAAAAGTCGTGATGACGTTTCTGTCCTGACCTTGATCCTTTAGCACCCAGTCCGTGAAGGTGTTGGGCTGAATTCTGAGCTTGGGCTCAACGTCTTCTTCCAGATCGTTATCCCAATAGAACAGGTCTTCGGTGAAGGCGTTGTAATAGAGAATCTTGTTGCGTGATAACTCGGACGTATCGGCTTCTTCATTCCCTTCGCCGCCATTGGCTTTGGGCGCTATCAGTTGCTTGAATTCCCGCGACAGGCGCGTCTTGCCCATGCCGTTGAAGGCGTAGATCAGCTGCACCTTCTTGTTGGCGTCTTTCAGCTGCTGGGCAATGTCAGTCAGCGTCTTGCCCATGTTATGCCTCTATCACTGCAGGCTTGGGAAAGCTCAACAGCAGATTACGGTAATGCTCGTACTGCTTCTGGCGCAGCGTCAGTTCGGCGGTCAGTTCGGCGGTCAGTTCGGTAAAGGTGTCCAGTATGCGGACGATTTCTCCCTGGATTTCCAGCGATTTTTTGGGATTTTCTGGGCACGGGATGGGGAGCGGAATCTTTATCATTTCCCCTTTTGTTAGCTTGGACCTGTCTTTGTTAGGTAGGTACGGAATGAAATCAACAATACGTAAATAGTAGAAAAGAAACTTGGTGTTTAAACCTTGCTTTCCGCGCACAACATGTACGTGATTATTTGCCCAGAATTTCCCAATTGCGTATTGAATAGAGTAATTTTCCAGACTTGCTGAGCCGTCCTCTGCGATCAGCACATATTCGCCATCATGAGTGTAGCCATCCACGTAGTCCTGGATATTGTTCGCTCCGTAATATGGCACTTTACCAGCCACACGTAAGGAAGCCTTTACTGGCTGCCTTGCAGCATTCGCCACTTCAACAAAGCGCTCGTCCCCTAATACCGTCCACTCCACCGCCACCCCATCCAGCAGCCTGTCCATAAAGCTTGGTGTACTCATGCCTCCAGCTCCTCTCCGTCAATCTCGGCGACGATGGCGTCAATGTCTTTGCGCAGCTGGCCGATTTTGGCGACGGTAGCTTTCAGCTGAGCATTGAGCTGGGCGATGTCCACCACCTCGCGACTGTCGTTGGCCTTGACATAGCCGCTCACCGACAGGTTGTAGTCGTTGGCGGCAACCTGCTCGAAGGGCACGGACCGGCCGAAGTGATCGACATTCGCCTTGCTGTCGAACACGGCCATAATCTGCTCGATGTGCGTGTCCAGCAGCACGTTGTTGTTGTTTTCCTTCTTGAACAGGCCGCTCGCGTCGATGAACTGGGTGGTGGTGTCTTTCTTGTTTTTCGCCAGCACCAGGATGTTCACCGCGATGGTGGTGCCGAAAAACAGGTTGGGAGCGAGCGAAATCACGCTCTCGACGTAGTTGTTGTCCACCAGGTATTGGCGGATTTTCTGCTCGGCCCCGCTCCGGTAGAAGATCCCTGGGAAGCAAACGATGGCGGCGCGGCCCTTGCTGGAGAGGTAGCTCAGTGCGTGCAGCACAAAGGCAAAATCGGCTTTGGATTTGGGGGCCAGCACGCCGGCCGGGGCAAAGCGTTCGTCGTTGATCAGAGTGGGGTCGTCGCTGCCGATCCATTTCACCGAATAGGGCGGGTTTGACACGATGGCGTCGAAAGGTTTGTCGTCACCAAAGTGCGGGGCGACCAGTGTATTGCCGAGTTGGATGTTGAACTTGTCGTAGTTGATGTTGTGCAGGAACATGTTCATCCGCGCTAGGTTGTACGTGGTGTGGTTGATCTCCTGGCCGAAGAATCCCTCCTCGATAATGTGCGCGTCGAAATGCTTTTTGGCTTGCAGCAACAAAGAGCCCGAGCCACAAGCCGGGTCATAAATTTTGTTCACGCTGGCTTGCTTGTGCATTGCCAGCCTCGCAATCAACTTTGACACATGCTGCGGCGTGAAAAATTCGCCACCTGATTTGCCGGCGTTGGCGGCGTAATTGGAAATGAGGAATTCGTAGGCATCGCCGAACAGATCGATGTGGCTGGCGTCAAAGTTGCCGAAATCCAGTTCGTCGACACCTTTCAATACCGCGGCAAGCCGGGCGTTTTTATCTTTCACCGTATTGCCAAGGCGATTACTAGTAGTATCGAAGTCAGCAAACAGGCCGTTGATGTCGCGCTCTGACGGGTAACCATTGGCGGACGCTTCGATAGCGGCAAAGATAGCGGCGAGATCGGTATTCAGGCTTTCGTTTTTGTTAGCGTTGGCAGCGACGTTGGCAAATAACTGGCTCGGGTAGATGAAATAGCCCTTCGTCTTGACAGCGTCGTCTTTGATGTCTGGTGTGATGACGCTATCGGCCAAATCCGCATAGCCGATGCTCTCATCGCCGCCTTCGATATAACTGGCAAAATTTTCGCTGATGAAACGATAGAACAAGGTGCCCAGCACGTATTGCTTGAAGTCCCAGCCATCGACTGCACCACGTACATCATTAGCGATTTGCCAGATGCGGCGTTGAAGTTCGGCACGTTGTTGGGCACTAGTCATGCTATTAGTCTGTCTCAGTTCATTTGTTTGAGCTCAAGCGCAAGGCGTGAGCGAACAGCAGGTATTCGGATCGGCCGGAAAGTAGTGCTCCGCGAGCGCGCCCAAACGCACCAGCTGTTCGTCGCGAACAGCCAGGTGCGAAAAGTTGGAAATGTGCGTCTTCGCTGCCACCATGTCCCGCTTGGCTCAGGCTCCGGGAGCCTGATGAGTCAATCCACCTTCTCGTTCTAATTCATTGATCCGAGTCGCAAAGATAGGCCAAAGCGACCGCAACTGTCGACCCGAAAATTCGGGTCGACGCGAAACACCCTCCGGTGCGAGACGAATGCTTCATGCGGTGCGAGTAGTCCGCGAGATCGTCTCCGTGATCTGAGGTAGGGGCCACAATCAAATTCGGCCACGGGCAACGGTGCGAGTCGCGCGTAAACGCAAGGGATGCGATGAGGCGATCTCGGGACCAGAGCCAAACAGTCGACGGTCTGAAAGCGTGAACGTGCACGGCGCTTCGTTGTCCCACTCGACGACGGCAACACTTGGCTCGCGCCTGGCCCCACGTGAGTTTCGCCGGTTTTCCGGTCGATGCCTGCGCGGGCGCCCGCCATCGCGTCGCCTCGATCACTCCAGCGAGTTTCGCCGCGTTTCCGGTCGATACTCAGCGTTCAGTTTCAGGACCACATGACAACTCGTCAGGACTACTTGAGGCGCGCATCCAGCGGGTACCCGGTACACGACATATCGGGTCACCCCGACCAAACTGTCGCAATCTGTTGCGTTCTGGCGTTTTCCGTCGCAGACGATCTGCTGTGCGCATGCAACTCGATTGCGAAGTACAAGCCGCCACAAAGCGACACGTAGATCTCTCCTGATCACCTTTCGTCGAATGTTTGCCGGGCCCAGGGCAGCAACGATCCGGCGACGGCGCAGATTTCATTCGTCGTCACCCTGATCGTCATCTTCATCACCCTCCAGATCGATATCCAAGGACTCCAGGTACTCGCTGCGGATCTTGCGCAGCGAGGGTTTAGTCTTCGGATCGACGTAGAAGAACGACCAGCCATTGATTGGGCGACCTGTCACAAACACCGCCGCTGCCGAAGGACGCCCGAACGTATTGCCTTCCAGCTCGATCTGCCCATCGGGCAATAGCACACCAATTCTGTGACTAAACTTGGCCTGGCGAGGCGTCAGCTGTACACCGGCCTGCAGTGCCCCTGCACCCAGCAGGTCAATCAACTGGAGCTTTCTTCGGCGACGTGGCTTGTCGGAAGCAAATCCGGACTTGTGCCCTTCCGGCACCGACCAGATGCGAATGATCTCTTCGGTCAGATCGCGCGTGCGGCTACGGATGGATTCGTTCGACCAGTCATCGGTCGCCGATTTCAGCAGCTTGCGATTGAGGATTAGAACATCATGCTCCTGAAGCCCACTGCGTTTCCCGTCCCATGGACCATTTGAAACGCTGCTATTCAAACGTTTGGTGAGAAGAGTCAGATTGCCGAATGTGTGAACGAGCTTGTCGCGCTGTTCATCGGTATCCACTAAATCCGGCTTCCAGTGCGCCACCCATTTGCGAGGCATGACATGCTCAATGGCGCACTGGCCGCGCGCGACCCGCTCGCCGCCGAGACCGGTTTCTTCGCCGTGCCAGCCACGCAAACGATCTTCGATGCCCTCGAGAATCATCCGCAGACGGCTGCGTCGGAGGCGGCGATAGGCAAGCAGGTCGCCAAGGCCGTTTCGCAGCTCGGCATCGTCCGGCCAGTAGCGACTGTCACCCGTTTGGGCTGCAATGTATTGTTCGATAACTGGGATCCGCCGGAAAGTAGTGTTCTGCGAGCGCCCCCAACCCTGCCAGCTGTTCGTCGTGAACAGCCAAGTGCGAGAAATTGGAAATGTGTGTCTTCGCGCCTGCCATGTCCCGTTTGGCCCCGGCTCTCGGAAGCCTGGGATTCAACCTGCTTCATCGCTGCAATTCATTGATCCAGGTCGCGAAGATATCGTTAAAGAGGAGCAGAGTCGATCCGGGAACCTCGTGACTCGGACCCCGCCCGAGGATTTCCGCCATCGCCCCTACCGTCGGGTTTGTCACTATAACCCCGGAATTGTAAATTCTCACGTTAGATTTCCGGGATTGCACCATCGCTTCGCGAAAAGCCAAATCCGCGGCTGTCTACTTGGATCTCGAGCGACCGGTCGATCAGCGACGTCTGCACGATGCGGACACGTTCTTGAGGGCACAGGCCGGAAAACTCGTTGTCATCGACGAGATCCATCGAGCGCCTGCGCTGTTCGAAACACTTCGAGGCATCATCGACGACCGCCGAGCGGCGGGCGACCGCGCCGGGCACTTCCTGCTGCTCGGCTCTGCGGCCATCGAACTGATGCGTCAGGCATCTGAATCACTGGCTGGGCGAGTCGCGTACGTGAATCTGGGGCCGATCGATGCTCTGGAGCTCCCCACTCAGGTCGGCAACACCGATCAGCTGTGGCTGCGCGGCGGCTTTCCCGAGAGCGTGCTCGCGGCCAGTGATTCGGCAAGTCTTGCTTGGCGACGCGACTTTGTCCGCAGCTATCTCGAGCGTGATGTTCCGATGTTCGCTCCGCGGCTTCCAGCCGAAACCATTGGGCGGCTGTGGACAATGCTCGCTCATGCACAAGGCACGCCTCTAAACCAAGCGCGGCTGGCGTCGAGTCTCGGCGTCACCTCTCCTTCTGTGGGCCGCTACATCGATCTGCTGGTCGGATTGCCCTGCCCGCCTTCAATCGGGCGATGCCAAATCCTCCAGCAACGCGGCGACAACGGCCTCCTCCGCAACAGCCAGGCCGCGATCCTGCATCACGTTCGTCAGGGAATCGTCCCACGACGCGACGACAGGGGCATCGCTCAGATCCCGCACTGACTGAGGTGCACGCGCAACTGCGACCTGATAGTCAACCGCGCCGAAACGCCAGGGCCGTGCAGACCAGGTGCGCATGACGAAATTGGCGATCTGCAGGCCGGGCCAATCGAAATCGCCATGGTAGAGCAGTCGCGCTCCCGCATGAGTCAGCTGCGTCAACAAGGTCCGTTGAGCTGCAGCGGGCATTCCCTCGGTGCAAACCAGTGGAGCACACCGAGAGCCCAGCTCATCAGCTGCGATCGCCACGATGTTTGGATTCTCGCAAACATGGACCGGCGTGCCCTCGAAAGAGCCCGTCAATGGTCTGCGGAGCAGATCGCGCAAGGAGAGGTAACGCGGATCTCCGAATGAATCGCGCATCGACGCCTCGGCCGACAGCGGCAGATTCAAACAAAGTGCCGGTCGCGCCAGTTCGTTGACGAGCACTCCTGCCCGGGCCCAGATGTCCCGCGCGCGCTCGGGCGTTCTTTGGCGCTCACCGTTCTCTTCAGGAACGTCCGTCAGATCGACCGGGCAACCTTCGTGCCTGAGCGCGGCGAGAATGAGCGTCGCCGCCGGATAGCCATTGTCCAGCGCATGCGCATTGCCCAGCGAATCTGCCGCCAGCTGTGCTCGGGTGATTCCCGATGCTGGCAGCCGTCGCATCACACGAGTGGCCCGCTCCAACAATTGCTCGGCGTCGACGCAATCGCTGCGCGCGAGCCGCTTGAGCAATGCAACCGCCACGGGTGATTGCAACCAAAGTCGAAGTGTGGGGTGCCAGCGCTCGGCACCGATCACTCGCGTCCACTCCAGTAAACGAGCCTGACGGAGGGCCGCACGGTGTTCGATGGGACCATCCAATATCTCCAATGCCGAGCGCAGCGAATGGGCGATGCCCGCGGCTCGCAGTGAATCATCCAACTGCTCGATGTCGATTCGCATCGAGCGCACGGGACGGGACGGACGGCCTGTCAGCAGGGCAAGCGCGTCCTGCTCCCCGGGAGTCAGATTGGTGAGCTGCAACGCGCTGCCGATCCGTCCGGCATGTCGCTCGAAGTGACGCCTCAGCCGCTGACGCAGCGGCGCGAGCTCGACGGCCCCGAGCAGGCGGACCAATCGAGCATCGGGCGGCCTGGAATCTCCACCGTTCATGGGGCTGGAAATCGCCGATCGGGATCTCGCTCGGGCCGCTTGGCACGGCCGTCCCACGTCCAGCGGGAAACGAAGACTGCGTCCACCCCTTCGCGCCGCTGCAACTGACAGATCGACACGCCAGGCAACTCCGCGTAGCACGCCCATTCGCGCTCGCTCGTGATCACGAAGTCGAGATCGAACTCACGGATCAATCCCATGCAGTGGGCGCGAGCCGAGTCGTCGATGCCGGCGAACGCTTCATCGAGCAGCATCAGCCTTGGCGCCAACGGGCTGCCGCCCCGGCCATAGAAACTGGCGATGGCAGCGAACAACGGCACGGTCAAGCCGAGCGCACGCTCGCCGCTGGAGGCCGGGCCCGACAATTTGCGCCATTGGCCATCCTGATGCCGCTGCACGCGAAAGCGGTGCCAGCGGCGATAGTCCAAGGCACGGGCCAATTGATCGATGAGGCTGCCGCCGACGCCGCTGGTTTCGGCATCGGCCCTGGCGCGCTCGGCGGCGATCTGTTGTTGCAACATCGTGCCAACCACTTTGCGGTCTTCCACCGACCATAGATCGGAGCTGGTATGCAGCAACCGCTCGCGCGCGATTTCCAATCCGGCCGGAGCGCCATCCTCGGCAGCTAGCGCCCGCCATTGCAATCGATAGCGCACGCCCGTCGTGGTTGGACGCTTGTGCAGTTCCTCGTTGATCGCCCCGACCTGCTGATCGGCAGCTCGCATCAGCCGCTGAATCTCCGCCGCGATCTCCGCCTGCAGATGGTTCTCCAGCACCTCGCGCTCCTTGGCCGAGAGCAGCTCGCTTCGCTGCGCGATATCGTCCGCCAGCAGGCTCGACAGCGTGTCGGGCCGCTCGGGACGATTTTGATACTGGATATGCACGGTGAAGCCCCAGTCGTTCGGCTCGGAGCTGGCCTGATGTCCCAATGCACTCAGCGAACGCAACAGTTCCGTCAGAGCCTCGCCGATCTGATGTTGCATGCGGCTCCAGTGAGCATCATCGTCATTGATGTGCGCGAGTGCTTGCTCGGCGCGGCGTGCGAGTGTCAGAGCGGGATCGATAGTCCACGGCACCGTGCGATCCGGCACCTCCAACTCAGGCAGCGCGGCCGAGAGCAAGCCGCTATCGGTGAAGCGCTGCAATTTGTCGATCGCCTGGCCGCGAACCGCTGCGCGGTCGGTCAACGTGGTTTCAGCTACAGCGGCTCGGGCACTGGCGATGGCACGCTGCTCGCCGGCTTCCTTCAGAAACTGTCGTCGTTTCTCCAGGTCTGCTTCGGCGGAGCGCACCGCCGTGCCGGCAGTGGTCAGCTGTTGCTGGAGGATTTCCACTCGCTGACCCACAGCGCTGCGCAGGGTCTCGAATCGCGCCAGTGCCTTTTCACGACGCTCAACGGCTTCAGCTCGGGCGCTGTCAGCTTGTTCCAGCGCGTCGCGCGCTTCGATCTCGCGTTCGCGTTGTGCCACGTGTTCTGGATGGGCCGCATGCCATTCACGCGCGGCTGTCAGCAGATGCTGGTGGCGAATATTGAATCGATCCAGCGCATCGCCAATTAAAGCAAGTGCCGCGCGCTCGCTCGGCAACTGCAGATCAGTGGCATCCTGTAACAACACCTCGCGTGCCGCTTGCAACTCATCTTCAGCCGTTCGGCACTGACTCTCGATCTGCTCCAGGCGTTGATGCACCCGAGCGACTTCCTGCCCGGCACTTGCTGCGACAAGAACGGCTTCGCGAAGAATCACATCGGAAGGTGCGGTGTCCAATTCGTACTGGCTTCGCTGGCGGTCCGCGTGCAGCTCTGCAGTCCGTCGCTCGATATCGGCCGCGACGCTATCGAGTTCGTCGATCAGTCGCGCTATTTCGGCCAGTCGGCGTTTGCGTGCTTGCGCGCGGGCCGTGTGCCCGATATAGACAGCCTCGTTCTTTTGCCAGGCGCCCGCGAGTGTACCCAAGCGATAGCGCCCATTGCCGGCGATCCAAGATTCGGCCGACATCACGTCGTTGTTTCCGTAGGTGACACTGCTCAGCAGTGCGGCAATGAAAGCCGCGTCGATGCCGGCACCTTCCGGCACGGCGGGACACAGTACGCTGGCGAGGCTGGTCGTAACTGCCGCGGACCGGCGCATCCAGTGACTATCCAACAAGGCCGTGCCATCGGCGGCTATCAAGGTGCCATGTGGCGCAAGCCACGCATCCAGCAGGCCGCACGCTTCCAACGCCGCTTCGATACCGGCGCGTTCGGCCGGCTCGACGTGAGATTGGAAATCCACCAGTTGCCAAAACGGCGCTCCCTCACGCGCTTCGCGAACACCGGGCGCGCGCGTGGCCGGTATCGGTGGGAATGCATCGTGACCTGCCGTGAGCTGATCGCGTTCGGCGATCAACTCCATACGGCGTTGCTGTTGCGTTGTTTGTTCCGTGGCGAGCGCCGACTCGCGTCGGGCGTGATCGAGCGACGTTTGCTGATATGCGGCGCCGAGGGCGGCATTGGCGGGATTCAGTCCTTCCGGACGAGCGGACCACGCGGTGAGCTGCGGCGTCACTTGTGACTCATCCAGCCGCAGCTGTGTCAATGTCGCGATGTGTGCAACCCATGCCTCGACGAGCTTGCTCGCGGCCTGCTCTGCCAGGGCGTCGGCCTGGGCGCGCTTTTCCAGCGCCTCCTCCCGCTCCGCCTGGCGCTCCCGCTGCGTCACCTGCAGGGATTCGAGTGCCGACAATTTTCTATCCGCTGTCGCGTGACGCTGCTCCAAATGTTTGATGTCTTGACGCCGCTGCGCGCCCGCCTGGCTCAGTTCCCCTGCCGCAGCGCTAAGTTCGGAGCGCGACAGCATCGCGAGCTCATCCGGCAACGAGGTGGCGAGCCGATTGGATTCGAACGAAGTGAGAGTCCCCGCCGCTTCCGCTTCGCCACTGCATTGCTCGCGGGCCATGATCAGCTCCGCCCGTGCGTGGTCGGCACGTTCGCTGGACGCGCGGCTACGCTCCTCTTCTCTCGTGAGTTTCTGGCGCGCCTCTTCGCATTGTTTGGCTGCGGACGTGGCTGCGACAGCCGCGTCCGTCGCATCCTTTTTCGCCTGGTTCAGGCGATTGGCATCCTGATTGGCGGGATCGCTCTGCAATGTTTCGAGGCGCTCGCGCGCGGTGGCAAATGTCTGGCGAGCCTGCTCGTGCGCGGCGGCGCCGGCTGTTTCAGCCTGCTGCGCCCCCTGCAGGCCGGCCTGCGCCGCATTACGTTCTTCGCTGGCGTTGTCGAAACCTGTCTGCGCTTGCCGCAGCTCGCGAGCTTGCCGGCGCGTCAACATCCCCGCATAGATGCGATACCGTTGCTCGAACTGCCGGATCGCACGTTCGAGCTGCCGCAGCTCTTCCAGGCGATTGCGATCTTCCTCGAGCTGGTTGAGCGCCTGGGCCACGTCCGTGAGCAATTCTGAAGGCATCGGCGGCAGTGCGTCGCTGAGCGCCTGCGACAATCCCGCTTCGTCCGGCTTCTTCGATAATTGCGGCTGCCGCAACTGGATCAGAGTATCCATCAAGGCGTCGTAACGCTTCGAGCCCAGATGAAACAAACGTTCGTCGACGGCACGGCGGTACTGGCCGCCAAGCGGAAACACCTGACCCCAACCGGGATTCTCGATGCACTCCCGCAAGCGCTCGCGTGTGAGCACGACACGCTGCGCATTGGTCAGCCATAGATCCTGCCCGATGCGCACCCCGGCCTGGCTTTCGCCTCCATCGAGAATGAAATACCAGCTGTCGACCTGGGCTTTGCCATCTACCGCCGACAGCCCCGCGCCCAAGGTCAGGTACCGCCTCGAACCGTCCGCCAGCCGACGGCCGAACTCGATCCAGGTGTAGCCGATGCGGCGCTGATAACTGTTCATCAGCAGGTTCCACGCCATTTTCTTTCCGGCATCGCCGTCGGGTTCGATGCGCGAAGGGCGCAACTGCGCGTCGAACAGGAACGGCAGCGTCAGCGACAGCACCTTGGATTTGCCGGTGCCGTTGTTGCCACGTAACAGCAAATGGCCGTCGTGAAACCAGAACTCCTCGCTGTCGTAGTGAAAGACTTCCACCACGCCCAAGCGCAACGGCTGCCAGCGCTCGCGCATTGGCTCGGGCAGTTGAGGACGGGACACGGGAGTCATTGGCAAGCCGAGGCTCATGAGTCGGTGGTGCGGATGTCGGTTTGTCCGAGCGCAAAGCGGGCGATGGCGGGCAGTGGGCTGACGCGATCCTCGTCCACCGAAACCAGTTGCAACTTTCGCAGCCTGTCGACGGCGATGCCGGCGAGCTCCTGTTCCGCACCGGGTGCACGCGCCGATTTTCGCCAATACTTGCCGTACTGCTCGCTCGCGCTGCGCAGATGACTCGCGATCGCATCCATGGTGGTGACCGTGGAAGAGGTCGATCGGTACCGCCGCGCGAGAAATTCCGCGACCAGCAGCGTCGCATGCGCCTCTGTTCCTTCCGCCGGCATGGCAACGTCTGTCAGTTGTCCGGATTCGTCGGTAAGAGCCAATCCTTCGGCGCGCTGCTCGGCAGTCAGCCCGAGCGCATCGCAAAGCCGGCTCGCCATCGGACCACGCTGGTTCATGAAATACGCTTGAGCTTCCTCGCTCAGTGAAGAGGTATAGATCACTGGATCATCCAACAGCCGGCGGGCCAGATGATGGCGCAGAGCATCCCGGCGACCCTGATCGCTGTCGGGCACGTGCTCGGCAACCAGGGACCCCAAGCGCGATTCGAAATCGGCGGGTGTTTCTTCGGCACGCCATGTAGATGGGCCGCGCACGGCGGCAAGCACACCGGCGAGCAACCGACGTTGCACATCGTAGAGGGCGTCCGACTGTGTCCAGCCACTCTCGTGAACAAAGTTTTCCTCATCGCCGGCGACTCGCCGCAATACGCCCTGGTCCAGCAGCGTTCGGCAAACCGCCACGAGCGCTCGCCGCTCCACCGCCGTACGCAGGGTGAACTCGTATCCGAGCGACGCAAGTGCTGGGTCGCTCGCCAACTGCATCACACGTTCGCCGAGCACTTTCAACGTTATCTGAGGATCCGCGCGCTCCAGCACCGCACAACATAGACACAGCAACACATAGCGATAGCGGTCGTAATCCGGCAGCCCACGAGTATCGTCGTCCAGCGCGCCGGGCCGCTTGAACAGGCGTGCCCCCTCGCGATCGATGTACAACGGCCAACCCGTCTCGCGAGCGAACCAATCACGCACGCGCTCGGCCTGGCGGCGCACCGCTGCATGATCTTCATGCTCCGGTGACATCAGCGGCGTCATTAGCAGTGCGCGCAGCGCCCTGCGAAATTCGTCCTGTTGCAATGACCTCTGAAGGTCGCCGATCCGTCGGCTGTCGGGCAGTGTGCGCCGCGAGCTCATTCGGTGGTGTGAATTTCGGTAATGGTCAGAGAGTGATCTCGGCCCGAGAAGGTGCCCGCCGGCGTTTGAATGCTGGCCCGGCTGTCGGACGCGAGCGGTTCCAGGCGTATTCGCAACAGACCATCGCCGGTTTGCAACTCCACCGCCTGATCGGGGTTGTGCTGGTCGGCGAGCGCCTCGCCCAACAGCCCCAGAAACAATTGAAACGCATGCTGGTCCAGCTCGCTCAGTTCCGACAGCCTTGTCGACCGTCCCGTTGCGAGTAATTGTCGAGCGGCTTGCACCTGCCGCGATTCCTCGGCCAGTTGCTGCGCCATCAGTTCACGCTCGCGGCTTCTATCCCTCACTCGCGGCAACGGGCCACGAGGCGCCGCTTCACCATACTCTCGCAAGCGGGGATTGATTTGCAGTGGCGGTGCTTCCGCCCATGGCGTGCTCGCGGGCAAGTCTTCATCGGCTCGAGGATTGAGCGAAAAATGCCGTGCCGGTTGGAGCGCGAACGCTGCACGTGCCATGCGGTGCGCTTCGGCGTCATTGCCACAAGCGGCGAACCACTGCGCGAGCACCCGGAAATCCGCGGAGCGATCGCTGCGACCGCTACGACGCTCATTCAATGCCGCGATCGCTCCAAGCAGTTGTGGGATTGCCGCTCGAGCTCGCGCTCTCAACAACTCCGCTTGAGGCGGCTCTGCGCCCGTGGCCAGGAACCAGCCACGCAAGCCCTTCCAACGTTCCTTCCATGCACGCCACCGTTCGATCTTTTGATCCTGCTGATCCCGCGCATCGCCCGGCGCGGCGTCCCTGGCTTCGCGCTCCGCGATCTGTAGAAAGATTCCATCCATGTAGATCGTCAGATGCTGGATCAACCCGGCGATGCTGTCGGAGCGGCGGACCAGATCGCCGATGAATCGTTCCAGGTAGTCGATCAGGCTGCGCTTGTAGGCGACGATGGTGTTCGCATCTGCCTGATGCAACTCCAGGCTTCGCGCCACGCCGGCCATGAAAGACTGTGCGTTCTCGGCCAGGTCCTCGAAGACACGCACCAGGTCGCGAAGCGTCTCGTGCGCCTTGGATACATCGGGGCCTTTGCCTTCCAGATCCGTTTCGATCAGCTGCCTGAGTGCGAGCAAGCGGCCGGCGATGTCCTCGAGCGCGACGGTTTGCAGTTCAGCGCGACGACGCAATGTCTGCAGCAACACCGCGAGCCCCGCCTCGACCGCTTCGCCGCCATGTGACAGGCGGTAGAGGAATCTTGCCCGGTAGAAATCGCTGAGCGAGGAGACGCGTGCCGTGTCCGGCTGGGATTCCAGATTCCCCCACTCTGAGAGTTGGGCGAGCATCGCGTTGATCTCTTCGATGCGCGGCGGCTCATCGGGCCAGGTTGCCTCGTTTGCCACTTCATCGGGCCGGAGTTGCAGGCGATATTGCCGCTTGGCCGCGGCAAACACGTCCATGATGCTTCGATAGAACGGCGCCTTGTCGGCAGTGACGTGGCGTAGTAAATCCGCTGAATCGACAATATTGGTTTGGATTTTTGTGCGATCCATTGCTGCCACCAGACTACTGGGTAACGTCGCGACGTATGTGCGTTTCCGGGCGACGCCGACTACGCGCGCTGGCAGCAGGGTGGATCGCCCCCCTCGCACCAAGCCTGAAATCCCGAGCTCCCTGTCATTGGACTTGCCGACTGCCGCCTCAGACGCGAACAACCTTTATGATCGCCTTGAGCGCGTCGAAATCCGACGGATTTCGCGTGTAGACAGGAAGACCATTCGCTGCTGCCGTCGAGGCGATTAGCAGGTCCGCCAAGCGTGATCGACTCGTTTGTCCCGTGGCGCGCGCAGCCGCAAACATGCGGCCGTACGCGCGAGCAGCATCCCCGTCGAATGGCAACGGATCCCATGTTGATGTTGCCCACTGCAGTCGGTCTTGGCGCCGAGCACGTTCCTCTTTATCTTCCGTCGCATGCGGACCGGCGGCGAGTTCCCCAAGGGTGATAGCGGCAATCGCCGACTCGTCCGGCAGCAATGCAGGATCAATCACGTCATGATCGATCACGACTGACGTGTCGAGCAAACCTCTCGTCGGCTCAGCCATCGATGCGCTGATCGCTCACGGCATCCACATCTGCGCGAAACCGGCCCGCATCGACCCGGGGGGCGCGCGCGGCTGCATCGGCAATCATTCCCCGCGGCACGAACTGGTGCGGCCGAAGTGGCCGCAGCTCCGCGACGGGAGTGCCGTTGCGCGTAACGATGACTGTTCGGCCTGCCTCCACCTCGCGTAGGACAGCGGCGGAGTCATTGCGAAGCTCTCGCTGGGTAATTACTCGGCTCATGGGCGAAGCGTAGCACATGTAGCACTACGTAGCAGCATGGTTCTACGGGAAGGTCTGTGGGGCGAGTAGTGACGCGCAACTGGCGCGGAGTCTTGATCGGGGTGGCACAGCGGACGTTCGAAGAGCCCGGCTCTACTAACAACCATTGACCTTCTGATTTATATATCTTTCTTCCCTGGTTCGATTTCCGCTGCGACTGCCGGCCGGTGCTCGGTTTCCTTTCATTTTGACCTCCCATGGAACCGCCGGAACACAACAAATTCCTTCACCCCGACCACTCCTATCTTCGGCCCGCAACTCAACCTCCGATCGCATGCTGGCTATCCATCCGCCCTCTCCGCCCCTACCTCAACCCCTCCATCAACTCCCCCCACGACATCCCCACAGGCTGCCCCACCCGCTTCGTCACTCCCATCGCAAGCCTCTTCACTTCCGCCGCCGAGACCTCCTTCAACGGCCCCTCCCTCGTCAGCCCGCTCAACTGCACGCAGAGATAGTCACCCCTCGGCTCCGGATACCCGCCAGCCTGCATCTGAACCTCAGACATCCGTTGAGGACCGGAAACGATGCGCGCGATGGCCACAAGATCGATGGACGGCCCGTACAGCACGACCAATTGGCTATAGAGCAGGTCGGCGTTCTCAGCCATGCCACCTCGCCTCCCCTGCGTCCGGACGTTGTACGCAAAGGTGTGCTGAATCCAATCCCAATGCTCCGCACTCTTCACATAGCCAAGCAGTACCGTCGTGTCCTTGTGAGGCGGGCCGTGCCGAAACAGAGATTCCTGACCAGCTCCGTACCTATTGAACGTTTCCTCATTCCAAAACCGTCCGCGCTCATGTCGTGAGAAACGTTTCGCAACGTGATCCAGCAAATTGTTGATAAACACGCGTAACGCCGCCCCTCCAACCTCGCCGGATACAGAAGGGCGCAACACAAACGCCCCCAGGCCAGGCAGCAGCTCGCGGTATTCTTTGTATTGTGGGGTGCTCTTCGGAGATTCGTCTCCGGGATAGATGACATATGCGCCCGCCGACCGCTGAATGGCATCACGATAGGCGTGCATCTTGATCAGATCCGCGTGTTTCGGCTCCTTACGTACCAGGCCGGAGCCTGCTTCGCTGCTGAGCTCGTCTTGACCAAATAGCTCCTGAATGGCCTTGATTCGATACTTCGCATCGAAATGTATGATGACCGGATCTGGATCGATTCGATCCTCATCGATGGCGGCGACGATCAGCGAAAAATCTGGACGCATGGCCACCGTCCACGATCCATGACCCGCCGCGAAGTTTCGATTGAAGCAGAACTCGATATTGAGACGCCTGCCGAAGCGCTCGACGGAACCGTGCAAGATTGTCTGTCGGCCTTGTCGAAGCCCCACCGAGAGTCCGTCGGAGCGCACTTCCAGCACTGATGAAAGATCGAAAGACAAATCAGCAATACTGGCAATCAGCGATGCCAGCTGAATAAACGCCCAATACTCGTACAGCTGCGCAACATCGCGCTGGCCCGCCGTGTAGCTCGACTCGTCGCGCGCCCATGACAGCATCGCCGCAAATTCAGACTCGAGGTAGGCGCGAAAAATCTCACGATAGCCGGCGCGCTTATGAAGCACTTGGTCATCGGCGGGAAAGAGCGCAAGCGAACCAATACCTTTGAGCAGTTCAAGATTCAGCCAATGATCCAGTTTCTCGAGAAGGCTTGAGATCTCTCGCCTGGCTCGCCTTGCCACGGCCTCGGCGCCAGGCTCATTCAGCTGCTGCTCGATGTCAGTCACAACTTGGCGCCACCGCTCCAGCGCGAAGCGAACGAAACGATTCGGTGTGGTATCCGTGGTTGCTTGCGTTCGTGTGATTTCGATGTGCCGCGGCAGGAACGGCAAGCGCCCCTGCGGCCAGGTCACGCGATGCCCTCGACGAACCAGCGACCGCGCGACCTGAGCACTAGCGCGCAGTGGCTGACCAGCCGACACCGTCTCGCTCTGATCTTCCCAGGCAACGTGTGGTCGACGAACCACTTCTTGAAACGCAAGGTCAATCGTTTCACTCGCAAGAAGCGCACGGATAAACTCGAATCGCTCGTAGAGAGTAACGGCATCTCTCGCGCCGTCCGGCTTGAAGCGAGCTGCGGAAGGTGCGAACTGACGCATCAGCAGCTCGGTCATTCCGTCAGCGATATCACGCAACATCCATCGATATTCGGACCGGTAGGTCAGCTTTCTCGATCGGACTTCGAGCTCAACCTCGCCAATAACTTCGAGCTCAGTTCGAACAACTACGCGCAGCGTGCCTGTTGCAAGACCCGGGCGTATTCGGCCCTGCAAGCCATCCTCAGTGTCGGGCTGGAAGATCTCCTCAGGCTCGGTAATGACCTGAGCAATCTCGCCTTGAACCTGCCATTCATATCGATACTCGTGCCCCTCGAGGAGTTGAACGGGCGGGACACTGCGGTCATGTTCGATGTCGTCGCGGTAGTCGAGTAGCGGCGTTGGGCTCTCGGAGGGCTTCGGCAACAGCTTGATGACCAAGTGTGCCAATACTTTCCCATCCTTTGCGATGAGCGGAAGCCTGACGACGGATACAGCAGCCACGCTGCCTACTCAGTGAAGCTCGCAAATTGATTAAGCCGAAGAGATCGCAACATACGTACAATCTTGTCATGCGACTTCGGCAACTTCGCCACGGCTCCAGCAGCAAGAGTCTCTGCATCTACTGAGACCGAAGAAGTTTCCGCCGGCACCTCTGCGGGCAAGTCTCGACAGAATTGAGCAAGAGCCAGGAGCGGCTGCTCGAGCTTACGGCGCGATCCGTGCAATCTGGGCAGAATCCGCTGCAACACTATGCGATCCAGTGCGGCCGCTCGGTCGCCGATACCGGCTAAGTTCAGCAACGCAGCCAGGCGAATGCACTCATAGAACGCGCGGTGCCCAAACTCCATGCCGTACCCAGCAAGTAAGCGATGCAATTGCCGCAGACGATTGGCAAACTCCTCACGAAGATCGGGCGCAGTGCTTTCATGCGACTGATCGTTCTTACTGATCGAAAGAAGCCCGCGGACCAGGGCCGCATCTCCGGGTCGACACGTAGTCGGTTTCCGAGCCTCGGCAATCAAGTCATCACTCGCCACCCTGAACTCCAGCGTGCTAGCACGATCGAGAACCTTGGGCGAGAACATGTAAGTCGTTTCATCGACATTCACAGTTCCAATGATCCAAAGATTCCTTGGGAAGTGGACGCGCGTGTCCGCGCCGGCAGCGACTCGCCAGCAACCGTCGGATTCCTTAGTGAGGTTTGGCAAGCAGAGCTGTTGAGACTCCATACCGGACAGGACATCCGCGAAATAACGCTCAACATGCGCCAGGTTCATCTCATCTAGGATTAGCAGGTATGGATGATGAGGATCGCGCAGTGCCTTGAGCATGAACTCGAGCGGAGGCGGCACGGACCAAGCTGCGCGCCCGCCCGCGACGGGCCGCAATGCGTCCTCATAGCCAAACAGAGCTTCTGCGCCGGTCCAGTCGGGGCGCACGGCCGCCACGAATGCTCGACGGCCAAGCCATTCACCGAGCCGCACAGCAATCTGTGTCTTACCCGAACCTGACAGCCCCGTCAGGATCAGAAATGGCTTAGTCACCAGACTCGCCAAGACGATCCGAATAAGTTCATCATGTTGCCGCCCGAAAAGGACATTGGCCTCGCGCAGCGCCGCGGCGAACGATTCGGCGGCTGCAGCTAAATCGGCTTGGACTTCAAGCACAGCCACATCGGCAACTGGCACCTCATCAGCCTCAATGACATCTTGAGTAGATATGCCGATTAGCCGCTGATACTCGGCGATCACGAGATCCAATTCAGTATTGATCTCTTTAAATGGAAGACTTTGATCGGTGCGGTAAACAGCTCGTACATAGGAGCTGCCGTATCTCTTGGGCTTGTGTCCAAACTCTCGCCTATACCAAGTATCGACAGTTTCGCGGCGTTCAATGTTCGACCAGGCTCGATGCGGACGGTTTGTTTCACTAACGCCATAACAAAGAGCAAGTGCGCGCTGCTCTCGAAAAAATAGCAACACCGGATAGATGCCTTCGGAAACCTTCTCTCCTTCGGCAAGAAAGGCAATCCAGGGAATCTGTGCCAAGTTTCCCTGTCCAAAACTAACCTTGACTGCTAGACCCTGATATTTCTTGAGGTAGTCGCTGGCTCCCAGATCGCCTCGACCTGCCTGCTCAAAAAACCGCCTAAGCAGAGTCTCGATTGCATCGGTTGGCTCAACAAACAGACCGAGCCTCCGCAGAACATCAAATGCAGCGCCCGCCTCCGCGCTGAAAGATGACGCACTCGGTACCTTACCGGTCGCATGGCCGATGGCGAGAGAAAGAACGAGCTCCGCCGGATATCGCTTGTCACCGTAGACAAGATCGTATTTCGATTGCGTGCCAGGGGGAATGCCATCTCGATCGATGTCAGCAATGGCCTTTAGCACGTGTTCGGCTGTGGGCTCGCTAGCTACTACCGGAGCGGTTGAATGCTGCCAGAGGGCAGCGAGAGGCGGCACGTAGTAGTCGAGTTCCTTGGTAGCGTATTTCTTCTCCAGCTTCGCGCGGGTGTCATATAACAACCTATCGAGCGCCGCCGGCCCCAACCGATTGACCTGCCGTGCCTTGTAATCGGAAAAGGCGACCGCAACAGCTCGTCGATCGGGCTGGCTAAAAATTCGCTCAAAGCTGTCTGGGAACAGCAGGAATAGCAGCATATGGCGAAGCTGCCGAGCCTTCGCATCTTCAATGAGCTCTAGCCACTCAGCAAACCGCCAAGGATCAGCAAGCAAGCTGCTCTGTTGATCGGACGGTAGCTCACGAAACCGCAGCATCAGCCGGGTCAAGAAAGCCAGCTCTCGCCACTGGTTTCGATTGAATCCCGGCCCCGCGCTGCCGATACCGGCTAGCACATCGTCGCGTAACCACTGGCTTTCTGATGGGAAGGCCTCGCCGGACCAAGACCAAATGCGCTCGATAGCGCTCCGCTTGTGTGGGGCATTGATACTGCTCGGACACAGGTACATGAGCCATAGCATTTCTGCCGCGAGCTGCTTCACCGCAGTGCCAGTGGGCGTGAGCTTCTCCTGAAGCCTCTCCAGAAAGCGTCCGTCTCCTTCGTCCGAAGGACTTACGTAGTACTGATTGATGGCCTCGAGATTTTCTCGACTCCAGAGGGCCTTTTCGGTCAATACAGAACCGGCACCGAGCAGCGCCGCTGACTTCCAGTGCTGTCCGGCATTCAGAACCCCATTAGGATTTGTTTTGCCACAGTAGCGGCTCATGCCCGGTAAGTTCCTATTTTGTCTAGCTTTGCAGCTCGCCGGCCCCATGAACCCGCGGCGTTGTCAGGGCGGCTTGAGGCAGTCGCCATCCGATTTAAGGATATATGGTACTCCCATGTTCATTCAAACACCTCCGCCGCCGCCATCGCCTGCCTCGATGCCTCCAATCCCCCCACCACCAGCAACTTCCCACTCTGCAACGGCGTCACCGTATGCAGGAATCTTGCTCGCGCCATCACCGGCCCGTCCCGCCGAGCACCATCCACAGCCACGATCTCTGTCGTATCAGTACCGCCTCCGACAACTGCGCGGATTCCCCCCACGAGGAGCAACCGCGAATCAACCAGCCGCCCAACCGCAAACGACGCCCGCGGTGTCGCCATCGAAGCGAACCTGGAAAACGCACTGGACGCCGGGTCGAATCGAAAAGGCGAACTGATCGGCTCATCATCCCCATCCACACCACCGAGGAGGAGCACGCCGCCGTCAATCATCGTATGAGCAACGTGTCGCGCCCTCACCCCAGGCTCTGGGGCGGTCAGGAGAGTAGACGTCGCAGCCACCGGATCGTACAACTCAGGCGGCGCCGGCTGCCTGTCCGCCGTATAGCCACCGTAGATCAGCACCCGCCGTTCGTTGATGCGAACCGAAGTGTGTTCCGCGCGGCCAACTTGCAAAGCCCCGGCCAGCAGCGTGAACGTGTCGTTGGCCGGATCGTAGATCTCCGACTGCGCGCCACTAGTAACGGTCAGCTTGTAACGGATGTTCTGAGTCAGGCCGCTGATCGTCACAGGTTGCCCGCTTCGTACGGGGATATCGTCAGGCTGGAGGACGCCGGTACCGTTCGCGAAAACGGCGGTTAGCTGCGCGTTCTCGCCAACATGATAGGCAGCACGATCGGAGGTGAACTGATTGATCGTCGGCCCCGAGGGCGGTGGTGTGCCGCCGCCTCCACCGCCACAACCGCTAAGGAATATCCCAATGAGGGCAATCGCTGCTGTTTCGCGATGGGGGGATGCAATCACGTCGCCGGTCCGCTGTGGAGTATTGGCGCGCGAGAGTGGCAAAAGGCGATGCCCGGTCGCATCAGCCGAACGGGCTATTGCAGGGAACCTTCCGGCGAAAAAGCATTCACTGCATCGAGAGGCATCCGCCGCCGCCCCCTCACTTCGGCCTCTTCGCCCTCATCACCTCCCTCGTCCGCTCCTTCACCGGCTCCGGATACACCCTTCTCGGCACCGGCTGCCGATCAACCTCCGACGAAGGTGGAGCCGCACTCACCTCCGGAGGAACGTATCTTCCATCCTTATTAATATGACCCCGTACGTAGGATTCTTCAGCGACGCTCGCTCCAGCGAGCAGCATGCATCCGGCGGCCGCCATGACTCGACTAAACACCTTATTCACGCGCTCTCCTTGTTGTTACCAACCCGAGCGCGACTGTAGAAGTGAGTGCGAAGCGGCATCTGTTACTTGCGACATAACCGACGCGCTGGTGACAGCGGAGTTTCCATTAGGGGTGTCGGACACGACAACAGAACCGCGAGCGGCCAAGTGACTACGACCCATGCAGCAGATCGCCCCGAAGCACATAGTTATCTGGCGGCCCATACTGACGCCAGTAACCCAACAAGCCGAGGCGCGAGAGTAGTTGTTGAAAGCGCGGTGAAGCACGAAACGTCTGCATCTCCCGGGTCCACAGAATGCCCCAGCCATTGCCGATCGTACCGCGGGAGGCGAGTCGATCGATCAAACGCTGCGCCACGTCGTGCGCGGCATCGATGGCCCGAAGCATCGTGTACCAGACCATCAATCGATGCGCAGCGCCCGGCTCCAGATCCTCGGCAGGCAGTTTCGTTTCCCACGCCTGGAGCGCGGCGATCGCGCGATCGTTGCGGCTCGGATCGGATTGGGCGCGATAGAAAGATTGAATGGCTTCGAAGCCTCCGGCTTCGCGCGAGATCGGCGACAGCGTTTCGGTCAGCTCCTGTGCCGCTTCATCGAAGCGCCCTTCGCGCATTGCCAGTTGCGCGCGAGCCTCACGAACCTCCGCAAGATCGCGCGGATAGCCATTCGCGATCGCAAGGTCGATCCACTTGCAGGCTTCCGCCGGGTCGCCGTCGAGCAATTTCTGAGCGCCCAGGTGCAACGCCAGCGCCGGCGATGACGGAGCGAATTGGTATGCGAGCTGAATCTCCGCCAGCGCCTTGCGATGATGTCCGGCCTGGCGGGCCACGTAGATCGCATGGAACACCAGCGCATCGGGATTTCTCGCCACCAGTGACAGCGCTTTGCGCAGCTCGGTCTCCGCCGCGATCCAGCGGCCGCAACAGGCGTTGATCAATCCCAACACGCCGTGCGCCCGCGAGATCGATGGATCCAGTGCAAGCGCATGACGGGCATCGCGCTCTGCATGATTCAGCTGTGTCAGTGCGCAGCCGTCGTTCGCCGCCCGATGGGCCCGCGCCTCGGCGATCGCATACCACGCACGAGCAAAATCCGGATCACGCGCCAATGCACGATCGAGAATCTGCACCGCCGTTTCGAGATTGTCCTCGGAGGGCTGCGCGCGCAGCGTCATGGCCTGCAGGTAGAGATGATAAGCCTCGAGATCCCGCGTCGGCGTCTTGCGCCTCGCCGAACCGATCACGAAATGACTGGCCGTTGAATCGACGATGGCGACGGTCAGTTCGTCCTGCACCCGGGTGAGATCATCGCAACCGCGCTCGTAGCTCTCGGACCACAAGTGATGACCGCTCCGACCGTCCACCAGTTGTGCCGTGACCCGAATGCGCTCGCCGACACGACGGATGCTGCCTTCCAACACCGCCTCCACATCGAGCTCGCGTGCGATCTTTCGCACATCCACATTCCGATCCTTGAAGGCAAAGGTCGACGTCCGCGAGGCGACTTCGAACCAGCGCACACGCGCGAACGTGTTGATCAATTCCTCCGCCATGCCTTCGCCGAAATAGTCCGTGGCGGGATCGCTGCTCAAGTTCGCAAACGGCAGGATCGCGAGCGGAATCCGCGCATGAGGAGCGGCTCTGGTGTGCGCCGGTTCGCTCACATTCGACACTGGCGCGCGGCGCCGCTCATCCGCCGGTTCGGACACCGTGCGCACTTCGGCCACAAAGCGATAGCCGCGCCCCGGCACAGTGACGATGAAGCGATATTCACCGGGGTGTTCGCCGAGCACTCGTCGCAACAGCGAAATGTTCTGATTCAGACTGTTTTCCTCGACCACGACGTTGGGCCAGATCGCGCCCAGCAGCGTGGCTTTGCTCAACAGCTTGCCGGGATGCTCCACCAGATACAGCAGTGTGTCGAACGCTCTGGCGGTCAGAGGCAGGGCCCGATCGCCACGCTTCGGCAGCAGCAGTCGCCGCGCGACATCGAGACGAAAGTCCCCAAATTCGTAGGTAAAGCGACCGGGCGCCATGGCGAGATCGGGATATCGGAGATTGCAGAAACTCTCGCAAAGCCTGGCGTCCGTACCGCGCGAAATTCTAGCGCCGGCCGATGCGCCGGCAACCGGAATTCCCCTACAGGCCAGCCATCGGCGCGCGCGTGGAAATCACAAACCTTCAGACGCTTTGCAAAGCCAATTCATGGCCCGGCTCGCAGGCTACGCCCGGATTCCGTCCGGCACTCGACTCGGGAGAAAGCAATGAAGACTGCCTCTAAAAAATTAGCCGTGACCTCGACTCTGACCGTGGCGCTCCTCGGAGGTTTCGCCGTGGCGCATGCCGATCGCGTCGGCCAGCTGGAAGGCCCGCCGAAGATCGTCGTCAACTACGACGACCTCGACATCTCCCATCCAAAGGGCCTCGAAGAGCTCTATAGCCGCATCGAAACCGCCGCCATGACCCTCTGCGACTACGACCGGCTGCACAAAGAGTTGGCGCGTCAACGCCGGCCCGCGGCCTGCTATCAGGCGGCGGTCGACGATGCGATCAGACAGGTCAACAAGCCGACCCTGACCGCGCTCCACAAGACCAAGGCCCGGACGATCGCGGGTTGAGCGCCTCGTCGAATTGACCCGAAACCGGCGGATGACGCACTCGTCATCCGCCTAAGGCGATACCTCAGCGACGCCTCAGCAAAGGCACCGGATCGGGCTGCCGCAGCTCTACCATCCTCAGGCACTCACTGCGTTCATCGCGGCAGATCGTACGCATCCGGGATGCGGCATTCCCTGAAGAGTGCGAGATAAAAAATTGTTGTGCATTACGGCGCTTCAGTTTCCTCGGCCGCCGTCCGCTACACGGCTTCAGGAGAAAGTTCCTTTTCTTGGAGTCGAAGGTCGATGTTCAACGATATGAAGGTAGGCACCCGCCTGGCGGTTGCTTTCGGTGTGGTTCTGGTGCTGCTGGTGGGCGTCGTTCTGATCGGCGTCAGCCGCATGGCCAACATCAACGAGAGCCTGCGTGCCATTACGCAGGAAAACGTCGTGCAGATTGCCCATGCGCAGGAGATTCGCGCGGCGTCGTACGCGGTGGGTACATCGATCCGCAGCTTGATCATCCTCACCGACGAGGAGGAGTTGAAGGCGGAATACGCCAAGCTGAAAGATACCCTCGAGAAGGCCGACTCGGAGCGCAAGGCGCTCGGCGAGATGTTCAGCACGCTGGCAAGCACCACGCCGCGTGAGAAAGAACTGTTCGCGAAGCTCGAGGAAATCAGCAAGCCGGTGCCGGCGCTGGTCGAAAAGGTCGCGAAGCTGGCCATGGCCAACAAGAATGCCGAAGCCACTCAGTTCCAGAGAGCCGAAGCCTCCCCGGCCAACGCATTGGTGCGCGATGCCGCCGACGCCCTCGTCAAGTTCGAGAGCGAGCTCAACGATCAGGCCGCCGAGGAAGCCGTGAAGACTTACGAAGCCGCCCGCAACATGATGATCGCCCTGGGCGCCATCGCCGTGCTGCTCGCGGTCGTCGCGGCTCTGATGGTCACGCGTAGCATTCTCAAACAGCTCGGTGGCGAGCCGTCCTATGCGGCGCAGCTGCTCACCTCCGTGGCCAACGGCAACCTCAATATCGAGGTGATCACCAAGAACGGCGACACCAGCAGCATGCTGTTCGCCGTGCGCAACATGATCGATCGCCTGAAGCAGGTGATCAATGGCCAGCAGCGCGTGGTCGAAGCCGCCAATCGCGGTGAGTTCAAGGAACGCGTCGACCTCAACGGTCTCGCCGGCTTCCAGAAAGAAATGGGTGAAGGCTTGAATCAGCTCGCCACGACCACTGGCGCGAGCATCGACGACGTGGTCCGCACCATGCGCGCGATCTCCGAAGGCGATCTCACCAAGACGATCGACAAGGATTATCAGGGTGCGTACGGCGAGATGAAGGAATACGCCAATAACACCGTGCTGAAGCTCGGCATGATCATCAGCGAAGTCAACAGCGCGACCGATTCGCTGCTGAGCGCCTCCGAGCAGGTGAGCACGACCGCGCAGTCGCTGTCGCAGGCTGCGACCGAGCAGGCCGCGGGCGTCGAGGAGACCAGCGCCGCCATCGAGCAGATGACCGCGTCGATCGCTCAGAACACCGAGAATGCGAAGGTCACCGACACCATGGCGTCGAAGGCCTCTTCGGAGGCGACCGAGGGCGGCGAGTCGGTGAAGGCCACCGTCACCGCGATGAAGCAGATCGCCCAGAAGATCACCATCATCGACGACATCGCTTATCAGACGAACCTGCTCGCGCTCAATGCCGCGATCGAAGCGGCGCGCGCCGGCGAACACGGCAAGGGCTTCGCGGTGGTCGCCGCCGAAGTGCGCAAGCTCGCCGAGCGCAGCCAGGTCGCCGCGCAGGAAATCGGCACCGTCGCGACGGGCAGCGTGGAGCTGGCGGAAAAGGCCGGTGCGTTGCTGAGCGAAATCGTTCCAAGCATCAAGAAGACCTCGGACCTGGTGCAGGAAATCTCGGCGGCTTCGCAGGAACAGTCCTCCGGCGTCGGCCAGATCAACTCGGCGGTCGCTCAGCTCAACCAGACGACGCAGCAGAACGCGGCTTCGTCCGAAGAGCTGGCCGCGACGGCCGAAGAGATGAGCAGCCAGGCCAGCCAGCTGCAGCAGACCATGTCGTTCTTCAAGACGGGCTCGAGGAACAATCCCGCCACGAGCGCGGTTCGCAAGCCGACACCGGTGAAAGAGCAGCCGCGTAAAGCGGCGGCCCCGGCGGTGACGGGCAATCTCGCGGTGTCGGGCCATGAGCCGGACGCGTCGCAGTTCGCGAAGTTCAACTGAGCGAGCGACCCGAATGACTCAGACCAGCTCATCTCAGGTCGTGGTGGCCAACGTGCCGCCACCGCCGGACGCGGATCCGCAGTTCCATCAATATCTCACTTTCGTGCTGGGGGCCGAGACGTTCGCGATCGGCATCCTCTCGATCAAGGAGATCATCGAGTACTCCAGCCTCACCGACGTGCCGATGATGCCGCCCTACGTGCGCGGGGTCATCAATCTTCGGGGTGCGGTGGTGCCGGTGATCGACCTGGCCGTGCGCTTCAACCGGGCGGCCGCGCCCGTGACCAAACGCACTTGTATCGTCATCATCGAAATCATGGTGGGTCAGGAACGCCAGGTGATCGGCATCGTCGTCGACGCGGTCAACGAAGTGCTCGACATCCCGGCCGCGGATATCGAGCCGCCGCCGGCGTTCGGCACCGGCATCCGTACCGACTTCATCCTCGGCATGGGCAAGGTGCACGGCAAGTTCGTCATCGTGCTGAACGTGAATCACGTGCTGGCATTCGATGAGCTCGCTCATCTCACGGTGCCGACCGCCTGATTCATTGCTTCGACGCCTCGACCAGGCCGGCGGGTCGCTGGCTGGGAACGATTTCCCAGCCAGCCTCGTCGAGCGGGTCGTCGCTGCAATTCGGCTGGATTTCGCATAGACTGCCCGCCTCTGGATGCAAATCCAGAGTCCTATGCGCCAATAAACAACCTCTGCATTTTCTATTTGCTCTCCTGCAGACGCGCACGCCTGTGCGCGGAGGTTGTTTATGTCTCCAGTTATCGTGGCGCGCGACGTCGCGTTTGAATTTTCCAATGGGCGCGAACTGTTCAAGGGCCTCAGCGTTTCGCTGACTGCCCAGCGCTCGGCGTTGGTGGGCCCCAATGGCGTCGGTAAAACTTGTCTGGCACGACTGCTTGCCGGTGAGCTCGAGCCGAGCAGTGGAGCGATTCAGCGTCAAAGCACGGTCACGCTCTTTGCTCAGCGTCAGCCGCCCGAGCCCATCGCTGTGGCGGACTATCTTGCGTCCGTCGAGCACTGGTCGCTGACGAGAGATCGACTGCTCGCGAATATCGATCGGCAGGCGCTGTGTACGACGCTGAGCGGCGGTCAGTGGATGCGGGTGCGACTGGCACGCGCGCTGGATGATGGATTTCTGATTCTCGACGAGCCGAGCAACGACCTGGATCGTGACGGGCGCGAGGCGGTATTCCAATTTCTGCGCGCGCATGCGAGCGGCATATTGCTGATCTCTCACGATCGTGAGGCGCTCGAGCTGTGCGACGAGATATTGGAACTATCCAACCTCGGCTTGATGAAGTTCGGAGGCTCGTGGTCGGAGTATGTCGTCGAGAAGGACCGCGAGCGCACCCGCCTCGGCGCGGCCCTCGATCAAGCGAAGCGAGAACGCGACTCAGCCATCGCACATCGCTTCGAACAGCAGGCTCGACAGGAAAAGCGCAATCGCCGCGGCGAGGTGGCTGCGGCTCGCGGTGGCATTCCCAGAATCCTCGCGGGCGGTCGCAAGCGTGCGGCTCAGGTTACAACTGGCAAGCGGGATGCTGCCCAGGTGGAGCGCGCCGAGGCCGCGGTGAAATCGGCGCACGAAGCGTTCGAGAACATGAAGCTCGATCCGGTGATGTACGCGGATCTGATGGGCCAGGCGCTGCCCACGCAGAAGCTCGTCGCCGAGGCGGACGGTTTCAATATTCGGTTTCAGGACTGGCTGTACGCGCACGACCTCGATTTCAGCTGGCGCGGCAATGTTCGACTTGCCTTGCAAGGCCCAAACGGCTCCGGCAAATCCACCCTGCTCAAAGCGCTGACCGGAGCGCCTCTGACCACGCGTGGTGAACTGAATCGAGGCCACCTCGTCACTTTATATATCGACCAACGTTGCAGCGTCCTCGACGACTCTCTGAGCATCCTCGACAACGTCCGCTCCGTCGCCCCCGGCAGCGACAGCGAAATCCGCACTCACCTGGCCCGCTTTCTTTTCAGCCGCGACACCGTCTTCCAGAAAGCCGGCTCCCTCAGCGGCGGCGAACGCCTCCGCGCCACCCTCGCTCGCGGCCTGCTGTCCACCGACAAACCCGAGCTCCTGCTGCTCGACGAGCCCACCAACAACCTGGACCTGGCCAACATCGAGTTCCTTGAAAATCTGGTCAGTGAATTCAGAGGGGCCCTGATCGTGGTGTCGCACGATCGGAGATTTCTGGAGCGGTGTGGGGTGTCGGGAGAATATGAGTTGCGGTCTCATTAGTTGCGCCCCGCGACGACGCGCCGGACAATGGCCTGCCGGTTTGTTATTCTGTCTATCCGTACAGTAACTCAATCAGGGGACGAGTGATGAGCAGCACCGAAGGTCAGTCTCAGTTTCTAGTGATTTCCAAGGGCTATTGGGATGAGGACAAGTCGCCCGAGCAGATTCAGGCGGCCATCGATGCATTTTATAAATGGCACGACGTGCTGGTGGCCCAGGGCAAGATGATTTCGGGGCAGCGCTTGCAGCCGGCGAAGATGGTTGTTTCCAAGCATGGCATCACCGACGGGCCGTTTGCTGAAACCAAGGAAGTGATTGGCGGCTACTGGCATTTCATCGCGAACAGCCTGGAAGAGGCCGCGGCGCTGGCCGCGCAGAATCCGTGTCTGGCGTGTGGGCTGAGTCTGGAAATCCGGCCGATCGAGCCCAAGACCTGCTCCGCATTCGACCGGACGACGGAGACGCCGCCGAGCCGGAAGAAATAACGTCACAACGTACTGACGACATGCGACCGCCGGTGCGGCTCAGTCGAGCGTCAGTGCCTTCAATTTTGGGAAAGCTTTGCAACCCATCGCGAAGTAAGTCACATCGCGCTCGGTGCCGATGGAGTGATAGCCCAGATGATCGGCGGCGGCGAGCGTGGAGGTGCTGCCCGCGAACGGGTCGTAAACGATGCCGATGCCCAGCGGCAAGGCCGCCCGCACGACCTGGCGCAGGAAACGTTGCGGCTTGAGTGAAGGATGAGGTGCGATCTCGCGCTCGACACCGCGCGTCGGCGAACAGGCGATCACATCCTTGAAAGGCTCTTCACCGGAGATGCGGCGCAGGCCGCCCGTGCCCCACTTGCGCAGGTTGTCGGCGGCGGTGCCTTCGAAAGGCTTTCTGAACAGGCCCCAGGGTTCCCAGCACGAGCGGGCCATCATCGAAACGTCGGAGAATTCCTTTTCGGCGCCCTTGGGACGATCGCCGCCACGCAGGGTTTGCACCAGCCGGATGATCTCGCCGCGTTTTTCAAAACCGGCGCGTTGAAAGGCATGAAACGTCATCGTCGAGAGCAATGGATTGGACGCGAGGAACACGTGCCCACCCGGCACGAGCGCGCGATTCAGGCCGTAAGCCAGCGCACCGAAGAAGTTATAAAGAGCGCTGACTTCCTCCTGCGACAGCACCGTGAATCGCGGCAGCGGGCTGCGCCTGGCGCCATCGAAGGACGGTGGAATGCGCCACACGCCGCCACGGCCCGCGCGCAGCTTGCGATGATTCTTTTCCTCGAACTCGACCATGCCATAAGGCGGATCGGTGACGACGGCGTGAATGGAATGCTCGGGCAACTCAGCGAGCCATTGAACGGCGTCCGCCAGCACTCCGGTCGCGCGCTCGGAAAGATGATGGCGGCGCTGCTCGCCATGATCTCGCACCCGCTGCCAGAGCTCGGCCTGACGTTCGACGAGCGCGGCACGCCACGATTTCGCTCGGCCGGCCTCGGAGGCGATGATTTTCATGCCGCCATTGTGATTCAACGTGTGCGGCAATCCAAGACGAGCCCTCGCCTCACCAGCACGTGGTCTTGGCGGCCCCGCGAGTCCCCGCCTGATTCAGCGTCAAGGTGCCGCAATGATCGGGGTCCTTGGCCGAGTCGTACGCCAGGCCGGCGATGAACGCGGAGTTCTCGCGCCCGGTGAACGGCGTCGGGATCGAGATGCCTTCGAGCTGCGCGACCTTCTGGGTCGCCGTGTTGACGTTGACTGTCGTATCGGCCGTGACCGTCGCGGGCCGCGCCGGCTCATCGGTGGTCCAGGTGCTGCCCCGGCGAGGCACAGCCGTCACCGAAGGCGGTGAGCTGAAGAGCGCCTGAGGGAATGACTATGCTGTCGCTGCGTACGAACTCACAGCGACGTGTAACTACGTAGGGCGCAGTTTATTCAGGTCGGCATCGACCTAAAGATAGCTGGTGACCTTCGGCTCGTGCATCCAGTCGTAATCGCGACCGTTGAGATAGCGCACCGGCAGCGCCGCCAACTCCTCATCCGACACGCCGTCCAGACACGCGATGTTGATGGACACGAAAGCGCCGCCGATTTCGGGCACGTTGCCATGACCGAAGGAACGCAGCCCGCAGCTTTTACAGAACAGCTGGTGCCCCTGCCGGGAGCCGAATTGATAATCGGTGAGTTGCGCTTCGTCGGTCTGCAGACGGAACGCGGCCGGCTTGATCACGATGCCCCAATAACGGGTCTTCTTGCAGATCGAGCAATTGCAGCGGGTCGTGCCCTGGCTCAGATCGATGTCCGCTTCGTAGCGAACGGCTCCGCAATGGCAGCTGCCCTGATAGGTCTTCAACATTGGCCGGCCTCCTGCAGATGTACGCGATGGTTGACTGAGCCGGCAGTGTAGTCGGCACTGCTGTCAGATCCTGTCAGCGATCGCAGCCATCGGGGGAACCCTGAACCGGCCACGGACAGCGGCTTCTTTTCGCATTCTGAGAGCCATTTCACTCAAGAAATCGACCACACGTTTCGATGACTACATATCACGCCCTGCGTCGCAGTTGCCGAAACAGACGACATACAGAATCAGCGCGGACTCTCGAGAAGAATGTTGTGACGACTGGCACCGATACTGACCTTTGGCGGACCAAGTACTTCGCCAGCCTGGACCGGCTGGATGAGCAGCAACTGCAGTTTCGTGCCATGGAAGCGGTGCTCAAACGGCTGGTCGGGCGGCTGTGCACGGCCGCGCTGGGCCTGGCGCCACCGCTCGATGAACAGATCCGGAGACTCCAGACGGCGATTCGTCGCGAGAGCCCGGCCGACGAGTTGGAAAAACTCACGCCCGCGCTCACCGAAGCCATTGGAGCGCTCGACCATCCCGTGCCGTCGTCCCCTGCGGCCATGAGCGCTCCGGTCAGCCCGGCGGCGCCGGCTCCGTCGCGCGATGCCTTGGTGAACGACGACCGGGTGCGTGCCATTCTCGCCGCGGTGATCGCCGAGCTGCGCCGGGATGCTGAGCTGGCCGCGCAGGTCGACGCGCTCGATCAGAAGCTGTCGAACGCACTGACCCAACATCAGTTGCCCGAGGTGCTCACGTCACTGACCGACCTGGTCGGCAAGCGTATCCGGCACATCGAACGCGCCAAACAGGAAATCGAGGACCTGCTCGGCCACATGGTCGGCAAGCTGGACGAGATCGGTGAGTTCGTCGCCGAGCAACATCAGAACCAGGCGCAGTCGCACGCCAGCACCCAGACCCTGAACACACAGCTGGTCGGCGAGATCAAGGCCATGGGCGAAACCGTGGACAGCGCCAACGACCTGCAACAGATCCGCCAGCAGGTTCGCAATCGCATGGACGCGATCGACAAACATCTGCAGGAATTCCGGCAGCGTGAGGCGACGTTCGCCGCGGCCATCAGTGCCCGCAGCGATCAGATGCGCTCGCGTATCCTCGAGCTGGAAGCCGAAGCCACGCGCCTGCAGAGTCAGTTGCAGGACGAGCAGCGTGCCTCGACCATGGACATGCTGACCCGCATTCCCAATCGTCAGGCGTATGACAAGCGTGTCGACGACGAGCTGCATCGTCTGCGTCGTTTCAAACAGGCGACCTGCCTCGCCGTGTGGGACGTGGATCATTTCAAACGCATCAACGACACCTACGGTCATCGCGCCGGCGATCGGGTGTTACAAGTGGTCGCCGAATGTTTCGCCAGCCGGATCCGCTCGACCGACTTCATCGCCCGCTACGGTGGCGAGGAGTTTGTGATGCTGCTGCCGGGCACGCACCTGGAAGACGCCTCGCGATTCAGCGAACGCATCCGCGCCGCCATCGCCGAGATCGGTTTCCACTTTCGTGGCTCACCGGTCTCCATCACTGTTTCCAGCGGCGTCACTGCCCTGTTGCCCGACGATTCCGCCGGTAGCGCGTTCGACCGCGCCGACAAGGCCTTGTATCGGGCCAAACAGGAAGGTCGCAACCGTTGCGTGACTGTCTGAAATTGGAAATATAAAAACAGTTGTGGTTGAAATATTCCATTGCTAGACTCGCCGCCGGTTTGAACTTTCGTCAATCCACCGAATACATGCACCTGAAACACGGCAACGCCTCTGAGAACACGCCACGCGAATTCATTCGCGGCGTGCTCGGCTGCCCGTCGCATTCAGGTCGCTGCTAACGCCCAGGGCTCCTGCCCCGAGGCGTAAGCCGGACGGGGCATCGAAGGAGCCAGGTCGCGCGGGAATCCCCGCCGGCCACCCCCTTCAAGTGTCTGGTCCAGATTTGTTTCAAAGCACGCGTGCGCGTGAGGCCGCCCCTCAGCTCACGGGTTGGTTCGTTCGACCACTACACAGGAGGAGCCACGATGAGTCCGCACATTCTCGCGCTTGACGTCGCCGGCGCTCCGCACCGGTGGATCAACGTTCGTCAGGCCGCGCAGTACTACGCCACCGACATGATCGCGTGGGCCGCCGGTCAGCACGAGTTCGTGCTGCACGGGGGTACGCAGCGGCTGACGGGGTTGCAGTCGATGATTCGAGCCAGCTCGATCATCGCCATCAAGGGCCGGGATTTCATGATCCGGCACTTCGATGTGGTACCGACCTTGAACAAGGACATGCTGCTGGCACGCGACCGTTACATCTGCGCCTACTGCGCGCAGCGGTTCCGCGCCGACCAGCTCGATCTGGAGCACATCGTGCCGAAGTCGAAGGGCGGCGCGGACTCGTGGATGAACCTGGTCGCTGCCTGCAAGGCGTGCAACCACCGCAAGGCGGACCGCACTCCCGAAGCGGCGGGCATGAAACTGCACTATGTGCCGTACGTGCCGAACCGGTACGAGGCGTTCATTCTGAGCAATCGCAAGATTCTGGCCGACCAGATGGAGTTCCTGCTCCTGGGCGTGCCGCGAAGCTCGCGACTGCACTTGAACGAATGAAACATCGGCGGACGGAACTGTTGCCGTCCGCCGCCAACAAGAATTTCGATGCGCGCGCGAGCGTGCATCGATACCAACGGTCCAGGCCCGTAACTTCAGTGTCAGCGGCTGTGGGTTCCACCACACTGGCACGCTGCAGCCCTGCTGCTGTGTGTACCGACGCGGGAGTTCGCCTGATCCGACAGCAATGTAGCTCAGTGGGTAGAGCAAGCAGTTCATCTGCTCGGTCGAGGGTTCGATTCCCTCTATTGCAATCACGACTCTGAAAAAGTCGCAGGTAAGGCCGCAAGGCCGGGGTTCGACTCCCCCTGTAGATGCCAGTCAAGCATCACCTCGCGAAGCGAAAGCTTCGCACCCGAGGTACCCCTGCGGTCAGCAATGAACCGCAACGCGTGCCAAGCCTTGAGCGTCGCAGCTCGATGCGGCCGGGCCCGGTGCAACGTGATTGTCGAATATTCGCTCGCGCAGGGAGGCGCAAGCGCTGACGACAATCGCCTGCATCGGCGATGACCGCATCGACCGCGACGACCGCGCGACAGGCGTGGGGTGGCCTCGGACCTATACAAGCGGCGCGACTCGTGACGGTCGCGCGTTGGACGATTATCTGTCATCCAGGTCCCCGCGACCTGAGGCGCGCGACACGGAGCTGAGGCATGGACGCACCCGGGCCCGGCGGGCAACCGCTGGGCCCGTTTATTTTTACGGGTGTAGAATGCCCGCATGAACACCAACGCCACGATCTTTCAGTTCGAAAAGGATTTTGCCGGCGCCCTGTACTGCATTCCCATGGCCGTGCGCCGCAAGCTGGATCTGTGCGGAGTCAAGGTGTCGTTGAAACAATGGAATCATTTCTCGCTCGACGAGCGCGAGCTGCTGGTCGCGCAGGCCTGCGACACCCCGGTCGAAATCGACGATTACGGTCGCTACGTCGCGGGCGTGATCGAGAACCGGACCCACCAGCCGGCGCAGCTGCTGGACAGAGACGATGGCGCCGAATGGAACGACACCAACAGCGTGCCAGAGCGCGTGGTGGATTATTCGATGGAGCGCGACGTCACGCCGCCGACGCCGGCGCAGTGGGCCGCACTGAGCCCGTTGCAACGGTTCGCGATTTTCAAGCTCACCCGCCCCGGTCATTCCAACGAAAACTTCGAACCCGCGATGCGCGAGTTCGGTTTGATCTAGATCTAGATCAAGCCTTGGCCGCGGTTTCCTCGGCCAGCTGCTGAATCGCGGCCCGCACCGGACCTTCGAGCTCGCCCCCGCCGGTTTCGTTGTAGTACGCGATGATCCGCGAGCGCATCCGGGGATCCCAGTACCTATGGATGTGCTGACGAATACTCGCAGCCGCGACTTTCTTGTCTTCCTCGTTGGCGAAGAAGGCGCCGATGTCGTTGGCCATGCGAACTAAGTAGTCGATGTGCATAGAAGTCGCGAAGGATGAGCGTAGACCACGTGTTGATGCTCACGCGCGAAGCCGATCAACGTCAGGCCCGCCGACTCCGCCATGCGAATGGCGAACGCGGTGGGAGCGGACACCGCGGCGAGCAACGTGCCACCGACCGTGACTGCCTTCTGAACCATTTCATAACTCGCGCGGCTGGTCACCACGAAGTATCCATAGTTGAAATCGCCACCGGCGCGAACCACCGCCCCGATGACCTTATCCAGTGCGTTGTGCCGGCCGACATCTTCACGCACCAGCTTGATGCCGGACTCCGGCATCACCCAGGCAGCGGCGTGAACGCTGCCGGTCCGCAGATTGATCTCCTGCCGGTCACGCAGGTTTCTCAACGCATCGTGCAGCGACGTCACATCGACACTCACCCCGCCCTGCACCGGCGCCGGCGAACGGATCGCATCTTCCACCGTCTGCGCACCACACAGACCGCAACCGGTGCGACCCGTCATGTTTCGCTGGCGCCGTAGCAGCTCGGACAGCTTCGAGGCGGTGATGCCGATGCGCACTTCGAGCGTTCCGTCGTCACGCGTCGCCGACTCGACCGACACGATCTCTTTCGGCGAGTCGACGATGCCCTCGCTCAACGTGAAGCCGATGGCGAGATCTTCCAGGTTCGCCGGCGTCGCGAGCATCACCACATGCGGCACGCCGTTGAACACCAGCGATACCGGCAGCTCTTCGGCCACCTGATCGGCGACGCGCTCGATGTCGCCATCGCGCCAGCGATGGACCGTGACCTCACAACTCGTCGCCGGCACGGCTCTGGCTTCAGACATGCACGTCCGCGTCGCGCCGAATGCGCGTATTTCGCTCGGTCAGCTCGTGATATCGCTTCTGCCACTCCGAGGGCTGATTGACCTTCACGACCTGCACCGCCGTCACCTTGTACTCGGGACAGTTCGTCGCCCAATCCGAGTTGTCGGTGGTCACGACGTTCGCGCCGGATTCCGGGAAGTGGAACGTCGTATAGACGACGCCGGGCTGCACCCGATCCGTCACCTGCGCGCGCAACACCGTCTCGCCAGCCCGGCTCGCGATGCCGACCCAGTCGCCCTCGAGAATGCCGCGCACGTCGGCGTCGTGCGGATGAATCTCCAACCGATCCTCATCGTGCCACACCACGTTGAGAGTCCGGCGCGTCTGCGCGCCCACGTTGTATTGAGTGAGAATACGCCCGGTCGTCAGCAGCAGCGGGAAGCGGCTCGTCGTCTTCTCGCGCGTCGGCACATAGTCCGTCACGAAGAACTTGCCCTTGCCGCGCACGAACTGACCGATGTGCATCGTCGGCGTGCCATCGGGCGCCGCCTCGTTACACGGCCACTGGATGCTGCCGAGCTTGTCGAGCTTCTCGTAGCTCACACCCGTGAACGTCGGCGTGAGCGCGGCGATCTCGTCCATGATCTGCGAGGGATGCGTGTAGCTCATGGGATAGCCCAGTGCATTCGAGAAACGCACGGTGGCCTCCCAATCTTCCAGACCGCCGAGCGGCTGCATGACCTTGCGCACCCGGCCGATACGACGCTCGGCATTGGTGAACGTGCCGTTCTTCTCCAGGAACGAAGAGCCCGGGAAGAACACGTGCGCGAACTTGGCGCTCTCGTTCAAGAACAAGTCCTGCACGACGACACATTCCATCGCCGTCAGCGCCGCGGTCACATGATTGGTGTTCGGATCGGACTGCGCGATGTCCTCGCCCTGGATATAAAGTGCGCGGAAGCTGCCATCGAGGGCGGCTTCGAACATGTTCGGAATGCGTAGTCCCGGCTCGGAGTCCAGCTCCACGCCCCACTCCGACTCGAACGTCGCACGAACCGCGTCGTCGGACACGTGGCGATAACCGCTGAACTCATGCGGGAACGAGCCCATGTCGCACGAGCCCTGCACGTTGTTCTGACCGCGCAGCGGATTCACACCGACGCCGACACGCCCCAGATTTCCCGTAGCCATGGCGAGGTTCGCGATGGCCATGACCATCGTCGTGCCCTGACTGTGCTCGGTAACGCCAAGACCATAGTAGATCGCGCCATTCGGAGCCGACCCATACAGCCTGGCGGCGGCGCGCACGGCCATGGCCGGCACACCCGTGATCGCTTCCATTGCCTCCGGCGAATTCTTCGGATCGCTGACGAACGCCTGCCATTTCTCCCAGGACTGCGCCTCGCAACGATCGGTGATGTACTCATCGTGCGCCAGGCCTTCGGTCACGATCACATGCGCAATGGAATTCATCAGCGCGACGTTCGTGCCCGGGCGCAGCTGCAGGTGATAGTCCGCCTCGATGTGCGGCGTGCGCACCAGCTTGATCTGGCGCGGATCGATGACGATCAGCTTCGCGCCCTGACGCAGCCGGCGCTTCATCTGAGAGGCGAACACCGGATGGCCTTCGGTGGGATTGGCGCCGATCAGCATGATCACATCGGCTTGCATCACCGAGTCGAATTCCTGCGTGCCCGCCGATTCGCCGATCGTGTTCTTCAGGCCGTAGCCAGTGGGCGAATGACACACGCGGGCGCAGGTATCGACGTTGTTGTTGCCGAACGCGGCACGCACCAGCTTCTGCACCAGGAAGGTTTCCTCGTTGGTGCAGCGGGAGGACGTGATCCCGCCCACCGAATCCCGGCCGTACTTCGCCTGGATGCGCTTGAACTCGGCGGCCGCGTAGTTGATCGCTTCGTCCCAGCTCACTTCGCGCCACGGATCGGTGATCTTGCTCCGGATCATCGGCTTGGTGATGCGATCGGCGTGCGTGGCGTAGCCGTAGGCAAACCGCCCTTTCACGCAGGCATGACCGTGATTCGCATGGCCTTCGCGATACGGCACCATGCGGATGACCTGCTCACCCTTCATCTCCGCTTTGAATGTGCAGCCGACACCGCAGTAGGCGCAGGTCGTGGCGATTGCTTGCTCGGCCTTGCCGAGCGACAGCACGGACTTTTCAGTGAGCGCCGTCGTCGGGCACGCCTCGACACAGGCGCCGCAGGACACGCATTCAGAATCCAGGAACGACTCGGCCTGACTCGCCGACACTTTCGAATCGAAGCCGCGCCCCTCGATGGTCAGCGCGAACGTTCCCTGAACCTCGTCGCAAGCTCGCACACAACGGGAGCAGACGATGCAGGCATCCTGATTGAAGACGAAGTAAGGATTGCTCTCGTCCTTCGACGAGTGCTGATGCGTGCGACCGGCAGCGATCCCATCGACTCCAGACAACGAGTAACGTGATTCGCTCACGCCCGCAGCCGCCGCCATTTCATGCAACTCGCAGCGGTTGTTGCTGGAACAGCATTCCGCTTCGGACGGATGATCGGAGAGATACAGCTCGAGCACGTTGCCGCGCAGCTGACCGAGCTTCTCGCTCTGGGTGCGGATCTTCATGCCATCGGCGACGGTCGTCGTGCACGACGCCGGATATCCTTTGCGCCCCTCGATCTCCACCAGACACAGCCGGCAGGAGCCGAACGCTTTTAGCGAACTGGTCGCACACAGCTTGGGAATTTGATTCCCCAGCTGCGAGGCCGCGCGCATGATGGACGTGCCGTCGGGCACGGTGACGCTGAAGCCGTCGATTTCGACGGTCACTTGCTTGACCGCGCCGGCGGCGGGCTCCGGCACCGCCGGTGTGCCTGGATCGATGAAATCGAGTGCGTGCATGGCTACAAACTCCGGCTACTGCACAGTCTTGCGAAAATCTTCAGGGAAATATTTGAGCGCGCTTTGCACCGGGAACGGCGTCATGCCGCCCAGGCCGCACAGCGATCCGTGCAGCATGGTGTCGCACAGCTCCTCGACCAGCTGCAGATTGCGCTCGCGATCGACGTTGGCGAGCACGCGATCCATCAGCTCGACACCGCGCGTCGAGCCGATCCGGCACGGCGTGCATTTGCCACAGGATTCCTTCGCGCAGAATTCCATCGCGTAGCGCGCCATGCCGGCCATATCGACCGTGTCATCGAACACCACGACGCCGCCATGACCCAATAACGCACCAATGGCGCTCAATGCTTCATAGTCAATGGCCGTGTCGAACTGCGACGCCGGAATGTAGGCGCCCAGCGGACCACCAACCTGCACGGCGCGGATCTCCCGCCCCGAGGCGGAGCCGACACCGTAGTCATAAATCAGCTCACGCAGTGTGAGCCCGAACGCGCGCTCGATCAGGCCGCCATGTTTGATGTTGCCCGCGAGCTGCAACGGAATCGTGCCGCGCGACTTACCGGTACCGAAATCTTTGTAGAAATCCGCGCCCTTCGCGAGAATCACCGGCACCGAGGCGAGCGAGATCACGTTGTTCACGATCGTGGGCCGACCGAACAGGCCTTTGATCGCTGGCAGCGGCGGACGCACGCGAACTTCGCCACGCTTGCCTTCCAGGCTTTCGAGCATGGAGGTTTCTTCGCCGCAAATATAGGCCCCCGCGCCCAGCCGCACTTCGAGCTCGAACTGCTTGCCACTGCCAAGCACGTTGCTGCCCAGATAACCACTCGCGCGAGCCGCGGCGATGGCTTCGTTCAAGGCGCGATGCGCATGCGGATACTCGGCCCGCAAATAGATGTAGCCCTGAGTGGCGCCGACCGCGATGCCCGCGATCGTCATGCCTTCGATGAGCATCAGCGGGTCGCCTTCCATCAGCATGCGATCCGCGAATGTGCCCGAGTCGCCTTCGTCGGCATTGCACGTGACATATTTCTGCTGGGGCGGTTGATCGAGCACCGTCTTCCACTTGATGCCGGTTGGAAAAGCGGCGCCACCGCGGCCACGAAGGCCCGACTGAGTGACGGCGTCGACAATTTCTCCCGGCGACATGGCGAGCGCGCGCTTCAGCCCGGCATACCCCCCGTGAGCAACATAGTCGTCGACCGAAACCGGATCGATGATGCCGACGCGTGCAAAGGTGAGGCGCTGCTGACTCTTCAGCTCCTTGATCTCTTCGGTCGGACCAAGGTGCAGCGGATGCGCCTTGCCCTCCAGGAAGCCCGCATCGAACAGACTGGGGACGTCTTGAACGGTCACCGGTCCGTACGCGTGACGGCCTTCGGCCGTGGCGACTTCGACCAGCGGCTCCAGCCAGAACAGACCGCGTGAGCCATTGCGGACCAGCTGAGCCCGCAACCCACGACGCTGCGCTTCGCGCTCGATCGCGGCGGCGACTCGCCCCGCGCCCAACGACAGCGCGGTTGCATCCCGAGGTACATAGACTTTGATATTCATGACAGCGGCGCGATCAAGGCGTCAAAGGCATCCGGCGTCACGCGACCGTGCAACTCGCCGTCGATCATCACAGCCGGGCTGCAAGCGCAGTTACCCAGGCAATACACCGGCTCCAGCGTATAGCGACCATCCGCGGTGGTCCCGTGCAGCTCGACGCCGAGCTTGCGCTGAACGTGCTCGGTCAGCTTTTCACAATGCATGGAGCGGCACGCTTCCGCCTGACACAGCTGGATGACGTGACGGCCGACCGGCGCCTGCCGGAAGTGATGATAAAAGGTGACGACGCCGTGCACGTCGGCGCGCGACAGATTCAATACCTCGGCAATGAGGGGAATCGCGGCAGGCGGCACGTAGCCGAGCCGGTTCTGAACGTCGTGCAACACCTGTAGCAGCGGCCCGGGCCGCCCTTGCTGAGCCGCCAGCGCGGCCTCGATCTGTTCGCGAGTCAAGTCATCCAGCGGATCGCGCAATGCCCGATCTGCACTCATATAAATCACCCCCACCAGCCTGCCCCGAGTGTGACACCGAAGTGCGGAATCGACCACCGCGGGCGCGTCATTTCGACCGGGCGGTCTGGCTGGATAGTGGAGATCGGCCGTATTTTTATCGATATCGGGCCAGGGCGCAGCGCCCGGGCCCGAGGTTCAACTACAGCCCCCGGCCGGGCCGCCGATCAGCGACCGCCCTTGCTCGCCAGCACCCCGTCGCCGTGTGGCCTGGCCTTCAGTCCGCTGCGCTTGAGGCGGGCCGCGACTTCATTGGGCACATCGCGGCCGGTCGTGAGCTTGTTGGGCGAGCCGGTGTAATGAAACATTCGCCCGCCTCGCTTCAACACTCGCGCGAGCTGATCGTAGAACTCCTGCGAGTACAGCTCGCCGGCGATACCGAAGCGCGGCGGGTCGTGGAGGATCGCGTCGACGGACGCATCCGGCAGCTCGACGATCTTCTCGGCGACGTCGCCCTGAGTGAGACTGAGCGCGCCACCGACTGCTGGCGACCATGGATTGAGCCCACGCAACCAGATCACATCCGGATTCTTTTCGAATGAAATGATCCGCGCCGCTGCATCCGCCAGGCACCACACGGCGAAGTAACCCAGACCGCCACACGTATCGAGGATCACTTTGCCGCGCGGCTCGATCAACGCGACTTTGGTTTGCGCATCTTGATAAGGCGAAATCTTCTCGCTCACCAGCATCTTGATGCCGTCGATCTCGAACGTCGGCGGCCCCCACTGCGTGGGCACCAGCTTGATGAGCGACGAACTGAACCGGGACACCGGCGCGAACTCGCCGTCACTCCAGTAATAAACCGTGCGCTCCTTGCACTTCTGCAGATGCGGATATCGCTGCGCCTGCCACGTCCAGCCGGATTCATCGAGAGTCACGCTCGTCATGGTGCGATCCAGATCGAGCGAGCACGTCAGCTCGGCGGCGCCCGCACGTCGCGCTTTCTGAAACTGCTCGTGAACTTTCAATGTCAGCAACGGCCCTTGCGCCTTTGGTTCAATGGATCCTGTCATGCGCGCAATGATACCGAGGCTGCCCGTTTTACGAACGCATCGGCGCAAGGTGCAGGTAAATTTCCTGCTGTCACGAATCACGACAGTAGCGCTCGGCGACAGCACGCGTACACTGCAGCCGGGTTCGGCGATTTCACTTATGATCGCGAGCAGACCCCCTAGAGCAAGTTGACGACAGGGAGACCGGATGATGCGCAAGGCGAGTCTCTGGGCAGCGTGTGTGGGCTTGATCTGGTCGGCGACCTCGTCGGCCGTTCCCGTCTATTACACGTACGGTTATTTCGGCGACGGTCGCAGTTACGAGAACGGCGACGACCCGACGTTCAGGTTCACGATGGAATACGACGTGGACCAGCAGGCCACCTATCTGGATGGCAGCGGCATGCTGGTCACGCAGCAGGATCAGGGGCTGCACACCAATCCCAGCGATCCGTGGTTCGGTCATTATCAACTCGATTATTTCCACGCCCGTCTGGCCGGCACGAGCGAAGCGCTCGCCGCGGATCTGTCATTGCCGAATGAAAGCACCAGCTTCCGGCAATTTCTGGGTCCCGATCCGACGCAGCCGTTTTATGAAGACGTGATTCGCTGGGAATCCGGCGATTATTTCATTCAGCTGGTGCGCACCTCGGTCATCGACGCGCCCATCGGCCATGCCTTCTCGTTCATCGCCGACATCGGTCTCGGCCAGAACATGATCTGCCTGGGCACCTGCGGCGAGAACCTGCGACTGGTCGCGGTCTCCTCGCTCAACAACATTCCCGAACCCGGAACAATCGGACTGTTCGCTGTAGCCGCGGCCATCGCATTCGGCGCCAAGCGTCGGCGTTCGGCGACACAGAGCGCTCGCACCTGACGCGAGCGCTCCCGCCCATTTCCCATTAAGGCATCTTCACGCGCATCGGCATCGGCAAGGATGCCGTGCGACTGGGCATCGGCGCCCGATCCGGCGGCGACAGCCCCGTCACCAGCTCATCGATGCGCACCGGTTGGCCGGTCTTGAAACATTGATTGGCCGCGATGCCGATCAGAATCGAATACGCGCCGCCGCGCTGATCCGAAGCCCGCTTGTATTTGTCGGCCGGCGCATCGCCGAAAATTTCCGTCAGCATCACATCGTCGCCGCCGCCGTGACCGCCGGTTCCGGTCCAGGGCTCGATGTCGCGCGGCTCGCCTCGCAACGGAATGATTCGCGTCGTCACGCCATCATCCTTGATCTTGCCTTGGGTCTCATCGGCGCCCGCGACACCGGCCTGCTCGACGATCGAATGCTCGAGACGCCCCTTGGTGCCGTTGAACGCGATGTGATAGCCCTCCCAGGCATTGAATGCGTTGAGTGAGTAACTGAGCGTCGTGCCGGTGTCGTAGCGGACCGCGACGTTCATGGTGTCCTCGATGCTGATCTCCGGTCGCCACACGCATTGATCGCGGAAGTAACCGTCGTGCTGCTCGTTGTCGAGGTACAGCGCCTTCAAGCCGGCGTCGGCCGCGAGATCGAAATAGAACGTGCAGGCGTTTTGTTCGGGACAGGTCCGGCAGCGCTCGTGATGACTTTTCAGCCCCATGCGCCTGGCCATGGTCGGCGTGTAGAACTCCCGCTTGCCGATCGCGGTGACCGACTCCGGCTGCGCCCCCAACCACCAGTTCACCAGATCGAAATGATGCGTGGCCTTGTGAATCATCAGGCCGCCGGAGATCGCCTTGTTACTGTGCCAGCGCCGGAAATAATCCGCGCCGTGCACCGTGTTCAACAACCAGTGAAAATCCACCGACAGCACTTCGCCGATGTCGCCGTTCATCAGCATGTCTTTCACCTGGGTGCGCGGCGGTGAATATCGATAGTTGAAAGTCACCCGCAGACTCCTCCCGTTGCGCTTGCAGGCATCGAGAATGGCCTGCGCTTTCTCGGCCGTCGTCGTCATCGGTTTCTCGGTGATGACATCGCAACCGGCATCCAACGCGCGAACGATGTATTCGTTGTGAGTGGCATCCGGCGAAGTGACGATCACCGTCTGCGGTTTGGTCTCGCGGATCATCCGATCGAAATCGGCCGCGCTGTACGCCTTGGGCTTGCCCGCCCCGGTCGCGGCAATGGTCTTTACAGCAAGCGCTGCCCGGCCGGCGTTGTTATCGCTCACTCCAACCACTTCATTGGAGTCGCGAAATTTGCCCGTGATCGCGGTGGTGTACATGCGTGAGCGCGAGCCCACACCGACCACGGCAAAACGCTTTCTGGGTGGGGCCGCATAGGCGGTGCTTGCCAGCCCCAGTGCCACGGCACCCGCGGACTTGAGCACGGTGCGCCGATCGAGGCCGCCGGAATCTTGATCACTCATGCATGAAACCCCTGAAAAATAAGTATTTTGTGCTGGTCCACGAATCCGTCAACGGAGCCATCGCGAGCGCTGTCGCAGAGATATTTGTCTGCTTTATGCGCGCACTGGAGTCGATGCCCGCCGGCTGGAAATCTCATGATTGGACTCTAGCCAACTTCGATCAACTATGATAATTCTCGCTCATTGGCAGTCACGATGCCAACAAATGGTAGCGGTATCGCAGGAAGGGAGAGCTGAACCACGGTCGGCATGCGCCGGCACTATCAAAACGATTCAAAACCGCTCACGCCCAGGGCGTGCGGGCAACAACAAATTTTCTTCATAGGGGGCTATGAAATGATCGGCAGAGGCAAACATCGCCGGCGAGCGGCTGCGCTCGGCTTCGGCGTGGTATTCGCGGGTTCCACTTTTGGCGCGGCGGCACTGGCACAGGACGCGCAGCGCACGGAAGTGGAAGAGGTGCTGGTGACGGGTTCGAGAATCGCGCGCGAGGGCATCGACACCTCGACGCCGGTGAGCGTCATCAGTACGGAGGAAATAAAACTGTCCGGCGCGCCCAACGTCGAAAAGATCCTGAGCGACGCGCCTCAATTCGTGGCCTCCACCAACGGCGGCGCGACGGCAAACACGGTGCCCGGCGGCACCGCCGACGTGAATCTTCGCGGCTTCGGCGCCTCCCGCAATCTGGTCCTGGTGAACGGACGGCGATTCGCGATCTACGGTCCCGAGCAAGTCACCGACCTCAACACGATTCCGACGGCGCTGATCGCGCGTACTGAAGTCGTCACTGGCGGCTCATCCGCCGTGTACGGCTCCGACGCCATCACCGGCGTCGTCAACTTCATCATGCGCGATGACTTCGAAGGCGTCGAAGCGACCGCGCAGACGAGTTACGACAGCCCGACCACCACGCCGACTTACAACATCGATCTCACCGTCGGCGGCAACTTCGCCGAGGGTCGTGGTAACGCGGTCGTGTCGGTGAACTATCTGAATCGCGGCTCCATCACTCGTGGCGAGCGCGGCGAGTGGGCGTTCGATTCCTTATCCGACGGCTGCGTAACACCCGCCTCCGCCAGCAGAGATCATGCGGGCGTTCCTGTGTCCGTGCCCTCGGGCTCGACCTGCCGTGCCGCCGGCGGCGTGCCCGGCCTGATCGCCGGCGGCAGCGGCGATATTCCGAACGGCCGCTTTACTGGCGTGCCACTCGCGGGTTCGGCCACGTCGAATCCAGGCTTGAATGCAGCATTGGCCGCGGCGGGCCTGACCGGCATGGGCTCGCGTGGCTTCACATTCAACGACGATGGCACGGCGGTGCGCCCCGCCCTCACGCCGCAGGACGACTTCAACCTTGGCCCCGACAACTATCTGCAAGTGCCTCAAGAGCGCTGGATGGTGAATGCGTTCAGTCATTACGACTTCACCGACAAAGCCACCGGCTATCTGGAGTTCCACTTCAGTAACAACCGCGTCGACCAGCAGCTGGCACCGACCAACATCAGCGGTCCGTTCCTGTTCAACATCAACAATCCCTATCTCGCGAACATTCCGGGCATGAACGAGGTGCTGCGCCAGTTGGACCTCGCCGAAACGGGACCGACCACGGTGACCACCGGCTCCAGCTCGCGCGTCAACAATCCGAACGACGGCTTCGCCGTGATCAACGTCGGCCGGCGTCTGGTCGAAGTCGGACTGCGCGAGAACGTGTCGGATCGCAACGTCTGGCGCATGGCACTCGGCATGCGTGGGGATATCGGCGACGTCTCCGATAAGTTCCTGCGCAATCTCGCCTACGATGTTTATTACACCTTCGCGCGCACCGAAGAGACGAGCCGCCAGTCCGGCAACGTCTCTCGCAGCCGCTTCGCCACGGCTCTGCTCTCCAGCGGTGGCGCGGCACCCGTGCTCAACGTCTTCGGCCAGAACATTTCCGATGCCGCCGTGAACGCCATCGCCATCGGCGCGACGAACTCGACCGAAGCGGAGTTGCAGGTCGCGGCCGCCACGCTGTCGGGTCAGATCATCGATCTGCCGGCCGGAGCTCTGGCGTTCTCGTTGGGCGCCGAGTGGCGCTATGCGTCGTCGAAGTTCGTGCCGGATGAGTTCCTGCGCTCGGGCGACGTGGTCGGTTTCAATCCCGGCCTGCCCACCGAAGGCGATGTCACCGCGAAAGAAGTCTTCGGCGAGTTGCGCGTGCCCATCCTCAGTGGCCTGCCATTCGTCGACAGCCTCACCGCCAACGGCGGCTTCCGCCAGTCCGACTACGATCTGGAAGGCGTGGGCAAGGTGTCGACGTATCTCTATGGTCTCGACTGGCGATTGAATGAAGACGTCGCGTTCCGCGGCCAATTCCAGCACGCCATTCGTGCACCGAATGTCGCCGATCTGTACGGCGGTCTGCGTCAGAGCGTCGAACCCGCAACCGATCCCTGCTCCGACAAACAGCCCGCATCCGGCCAAACCGATGCCGTGCGCCAGCTGTGTATCGCGAGCGGTGTCCCGGCGTCGTCGGTGTTCACGGCGGGTGTGCAGCCGAACACCATCATTCCGGCGTTGTTTGGTGGCAATCCGAACGTCGGCGAAGAAGAGTCCGACACGCGCACCTTCGGTGTGGTCGTCACACCTCGCATCCTGCCGAAACTGGCGGTGACGCTGGACTACTTCGACATCACGCTCGACGGCGCGATCGCGCAGCTCGGCGGCGGCCTCAACAACACGTTGAACCTCTGCTACAACATCATTCAGAACGCCAACAGCGAGTTCTGCCAGGCCATCAACCGCAACCCGGTGACGGGCGAGATCAGCATTCCGTACTACGCCGAGATCCGGCAGGCGAATACCGGCGGGCTCGAAACCTCCGGCTATGACTTCTCGGCGCGCTACGGTTTCGATTTCGGCTTCGGCCTGTTCGGCAACGGCAGCACGCTGAACGTCAGCACGGCGTGGACCAAGACAAACGAATTCACCTCGACGCCGGTGCAGGCGTTTCCGAATGTGAAGAACCGCTGCGTCGGCTCCTACGGCACCACGTGCGGCGAGCCCATTCCGGAGTACAAGGGCGTGACTCGCTTCACCTGGACCACCGGCCCGTTGAGCCTGAGTCTGCGGCATCGATACATCGACGACGTGACCGTCGATCGTTATCTGCTGCCGCTACGCTCGGGAGCGACACCGCCGGCCTACGCCGACCTGGTCAATCCTCGCCTGAAATCACAGAACTATCTCGACTTCTCGTTCTCCTACGACTGGGGCGACAAGGTGGAATTCTTCGGCGGCGTGAACAATCTCGCCGACGACGATCCGCCGGTGGTCGGCAGCGCGCAGATTCGAGCCAACACCTGGCCGGCGACCTACGACTACAACGGTCGCACCATGTTCGTTGGCATGACAGTCCGCACGCTATGATCGAAGCGTGGCGGTGTGGCAGTCACCCCCATGCTGTCACACCGTCACAGGGATTTCCGAGAACACCAATGAAGTCGGTTGCGCTCGCGTTGGGCTTTGGTTTCTTTCTGGGCGCGGCGCTCGTCACTCCGACGAGCGTCGCAGCCGCCGATTCCCCGGCCCTCTATCGCAATCCCGTTCTGCATTCGGACTACTCGGATCCGGATGTCATTCGCGTCGACGACAGCTACTACATGGTGGCGTCGTCGTTTCATTTCTCGCCGGGTCTGCCGGTGCTGAAATCCAGGGATCTGGTGCACTGGACGCTGCTCGGTCACGTGCTGCCTCGACTCGCTTTCGATCCCAACTACGATCTGCCCGGGCCGGTGGAATTCGACGATGCCGCCGAGCGCATTCCTTTCAACACCAGGATGGGCCATCGCTACGCCGCCGGCGTGTGGGCGCCCTCCATCCGTTTCCACGAGGGGCGCTTCTATGTGTACTTCGCAACGCCCACCGAAGGCGTGTTCATGGCCAGCGCCGCACGAGCCGAAGGGCCGTGGAGCGCGCCGGTCAAAGTCATCGATGAACCCAACCTCGAAGATCCGTGCCCGCTGTGGGACGACGACGGCAACGCCTATCTGGTTCATTCGCGCGTCGGCGCGGGCCCACTGATCCTGCGACGGATATCGGCCGACGGCACCACGGTGCTCGATGCCGGCAAGGTGATCGTCGAGGACAAAGTGCGATTGCCGGTGCTCGAAGGACCGAAACTGCTCAAGCGCGACGGTTACTACTATATCTTCGCGCCGTATGGCGGTGTCGGCGAAGGGCCGCAGGCGGTGCTTCGCTCGAAGAACATCTATGGTCCTTACGACATTCGCACCGTGCTCTCCAAGGGAACGACGCATGTGCAGGCGCCCCATCAGGGCGGCTACGTCGAGACGCCGTCGGGCGAAGGCTGGTTCCTGCATTTCAACAGCACCGGCGCGTATGGGCGCATCGTTCACATGCAGCCGGTGCGCTGGGAAGACGGCTGGCCGGTGATGGGCGACCACGGTCAGCCCGTGATGTCACATCGCGTGCCGGACGCCGGCGGCTCGTTCGAGCCGGTCCGGATTCAAACGTCCGATGAGTTTTCGGATACGAAGCTCGGCGTGCAATGGGAATGGAATCACAACCCGTCCGACGCGCACTGGAGCTTGAAGCAGCGCCGTGGCCACTTGCGATTGAGGGCCATGCCCGCGACGAACTTCGTCAGTGCGCGCAACACGCTGACTCAGGTGCTGCACGGCCGGTCGTCGCAGATCACCACGCGTGTGCTGGTCGGGGAAATGCGGGAGGGTCAGAAAGCCGGGCTCGCGATGTTTGGTAAACGACCGAGCTGGATCGGACTGACGCAACAGTCCGGCAAGCGCCATCTCACCTTCTCTTACGCGGGCACGGACACGCTGGGCGATGCGATCGCGACCGACTCACTGCTTCTGCGCGTCAACGTCGACGACGAGTTCGCCCGCTATTCGTACAGCACCGACGAAGGCAAGACGTTCACGCCGTTCGGCACGCGCGCGAAATTGATGTTCAGCTGGTGGAAAGGCGCGCGGCCGGCGCTGTTCACGTTCACCTCGAACCAGGCTGGTGGCGGTATCGCGGACTTCGATTGGGTGCGCGTCGAGGACACGAGCATCGATCGGAAGGCGCTGGTCACCCGGCACAATCCCACGCTGACGAGCGTCGATCCGTCCTCTGCGTTGATGGTCGGCAACGGCAACATCGCGTTCACCGCCGACATCACGGGGCTGCAAACGTTCGATGAGCAGTACTCGCCGCTGTCGCCTTTGTTGACCCAGGCGCAGTGGGCATGGCACAGCTTTCCCAATCCAAAGCAGGTTGAGTATGAGGACAGCCTGAAGACCATCGATGTTCGCGGTCAGCCTCAGCAATATCCCTGGCTGCGCGATTGGTCGGAGGCTAAGCGGCCGGAGATTCAGTGGTTGCGGGAGAATCCGCATCGTTTCTCGCTCGGGCGCGTGTCACTGCGCCTTCTGTCCAAGGACGGCAAGCTGGTTCAGTTCTCGGATCTGAAAGCAACACGCCAGACGCTCGACTTGTGGCGCGGCCTCTTGCACAGTCACTTCGAGCTCGACGGCCAGCCCGTCGAGCTCGAGACGAGCGTTCATCCGCGGCTGGATATGCTTCAGGTGAGCATCAAGGCGCCCACGCTCAAAGCATCACAGCTTGGGGTGGAGTTGAAGTTCCCGGGCGTCGCGGCTCAGCTCAACCCGAACCCGGCGGATTGGGCGCATCCGGAGCGACATTCGACACAGGTGCTGAGCAAGAATGCCCGCGCGATATCGCTGCAGCGTCGCCTCGATGACACTCAATACTTTGTTCAGGCCGCCTGCGACGAAGAGGTGAGTTTCGATTCCGTCGGCCCGCATACGATTCGAATCCAGCCCAAGACCGGCGTTTTCAATGTCAGCGTGCTGTTCTCTTCCGAGCAGTATCAGCAGCCGCTGCCGTCCGCGTCAGTAACACGTGAGGCGGTGGCGACGCACTGGGACGCCTATTGGAACAACGGCGGCGTGATCGACTTCTCCGGCAGCACCGACTCGCGTGCCCGGGAACTCGAGCGACGCGTGGTGTTGTCTCAATATATGATGGCGCTGAACGCCGCGGGAACCTTGCCGCCGCAAGAGGAAGGTCTGTTCTCCAACAGCTGGAACGGTAAGTTCCACCTGGAAATGCATCCTTGGCATGCTGCTCACTTCGCGCAATGGGGGCGCTCTGAGCTGCTCGAACGCAGCATGCCTTGGTACCAACAACACCTGCCCCAGGCGAAGGCGCGCGCCGCCTCGCATGGCCTGAATGGCGCGTGGTGGCCGAAGATGGTCGGACCCGAGGGTCGCGAAAGCCCGAGCACCATCACGCCGTTCCTGATGTGGCAGCAGCCGCATCCGATCTTTCTCGCGGAACTGATTTACCGCGATCGGCCCAACGCACTCACCCTGGCGCAGTATCAAGAGCTCGTGTTCGAGACGGCCGATCTGCTCGCGTCCTTTGCTCACTATGACGAGAAGAGCGACCGCTACGTGCTCGGCCCGCCACTCATTCCGGCGCAGGAGGTGTTTCCGCCGCTTTCGACGTTCAATCCGACGTTCGAGCTGGAATATTTTCGCTTCGGCCTGGCGACCGCGCAGAGCTGGCGCGAGCGACTGAAGCTACCGCGCAAGCCCGAGTGGGATCGCGTGCTACAGAAACTCTCGCCGTTGCCCCAACGAGACGGCTTGTATCTCGCCGTCGAATCGTTTCCTCAGCAGTGGGAACAGGCGCGCAGTGCGCAGTGCTCGAACGGAAATACGGCGGATGAATGTTGGAATCGCGACCATCCTTCGTTTGTCGGCGCACTGGGCCTGCTGCCCGGACTGAGCGTGGATCGGGAAACCATGCGTCGCACGCTGCGCGCGGTGGAATCCAGTTGGGATCTGCGTCAGACGTGGGGATGGGACTTTCCATTGCTGGCCATGACCGCGGCGCGCCTGCACGAACCGGGCAAGGCGGTGGACTTCCTGCTGTCCAGCTCCCGAAATTTTCAGTTCGGCGTGAGCGGCATGACACCGCGCGTGCATCTGAATGAGCATGCCGCAGATCTCGTGCCGACCTCTACCGGCGCCGCCGGCGCCGATGCCGGCTATCGCCGCCTCGCCGAAACCTACTTCCCCTCTAACGGCGGACTGTTACTCGCCGTCGGGTTGATGGCTGCGGGGTGGGAGGGTGATCTCACCTACCTTCCCGGCTTTCCGAAGGACGGCTGGCGTGTACGTGCAGAGGGGTTGCAACAGCTGCCTTGAACTGACAGGTAGCGCCAGCCTGAAAGATTGGGTCTGCTGCTTTAAAGTATCCGGCAACGCCAGCGCAGAAGAGTTGCGACTACTGTCTCGAACTGATCAGGCGGCGTTTGGCGTCGAGTGATCGTTGAACCAGCTCGCATACGCGAGCTGTCGTGAGGTGGCGGCGCGCGTCAGCGCGCATCGCCGTACGCAACGACGCCCGCTTCCTTCTGAATCCCCGCGTTCTCCATCACGCGTCGCGCCTCAGCGGGCCACTTGCCACCTTTGATCAGCTGGTTGCCTTCCATCACGTTGTTGTTATACGCATCCCACAACCCGCCGACCTTACCCTCGGTGTGCCAGTTACCCACCGCCTTGTTATCCGTCGACGTGCGCAGCGGCTGATAACTTCCCACCGTGTTGATGTTCAACCACGTACCCGCGCCATCGACGACGTTGTTACGCACAGTGATGTAGCGCGAGCCCTCGTCGAGATACAGCGCGATCCGGTCGGGAATGTTGTAGAGATAGTTCTCGGCGATGAACGTATCCGGGCTGGCCGACAGGTTGTAGATCGCCCCGCCGTCGTGGAAGCGCGTCTTGATGTTATAGAGACGGTTGTACGCCACCATCACGCGCCGATGTAACGTCGGCGTGTCGTAGATCAGATTCTCGGGATGATCGTAGTGCCCGCGCTCGGCGACCCGATACACCCCATTGCCGCCGACATCGTTGATGCCCCATCCCCAGCCGATATCGATGCCGTCGTAAGGTGCATCCGAGATGTCGTTGTGAAGGATGATGGCGCTATCGACATAGGTGCTCAGGATGGCGCTGTTGTCCATGTACACCTGGCTCACCGTCTTGATCCGATTGTTGGTGATGACGATGTTTCGATTCGCCATGCGCGGGTTGGACGGGTGATGCGCGTCGCGACTGATGCCGCCCGCCAGGATCGCGCCGCCGGCGAGATCGTTGAACACGCTGCGCTTCACCTCGATACCGCGCGCGCCCAGGCCGACACCGGTGGCGTGGGCGTTGTCGTTGTTGCCGATGCCCAGGCCGATCTGTCCGAGGTGAGCGAACACCACTTGATCGAACACGACCCGCTCGGCGGCCGAGACCTGCACGGCGGCCGGAATCTGTGACCAATCGTTGCGACGAGTTTCGAACGCGCGGCAACCCCACACGCAGCTCTTGAACGCATCCTTAGGACGCCCCGGTGTCACGCCCGTGAGATACGCGCCGCTCTGCTGATCGGCATAGCCGTCGGGAGATGACGGCCCCATCCAGCTGCTGTAGGAGAACCGGATGCCCTTGAACGTGAGATCTCGAATCGGACGCTCGTAGCTGCCGCCAATGGAGACGAGATACGGCAGTCTCGGCAACTCAGCCGTCATCTGCTCGGGCGTGACGCCCGTCGCGGGCCGGTAGTACAGCTTGCCGCCCTCGGGATCGACATAGAACTGATTCGGCTGCGTCAGAAATGCCAGCGAGTTGTTGAGATACAGATGCGCCGACTCGGCACCGACCGGAGCATTGAGCGTGTCATAGCCCCACGTGTTGTTGTCCCACGCCGGCTGCTGCATGAGGAGCTTCCGACCGGCGATGCTCTTCACTGGCGAGAGCCGGCTGGTGAAGAAACCCGTCGCCTGCACCTCGATGCGATGCTGAGCCGGCAGGCTCGCGAGGTAGTCGTACTGCGGATCGTTGATCGTCATGCCCTCGGCATCGAACTCGATGACCGAGCGCGGGACCTCGATGGACGCAGGCTTGGCGAGTCGATTGTTCACCCACAGCTGGCGCGTGTCCGTACCGGCCGGCACGTCGGCGACGTAGATCTGACGAGCGGCATCGGAGATTTTCCATCCCGTCACGGGGAAGGAGCCTGCGATCACTGGCGACGCGTTCGGTGCCGCCTGCCAGGTGACGTTGTTGCCATCCTGTCCGCCGTCGGCCGGCGCGAAGTGCAATGGATCGCTGATTCGATAGATGCCGTCGGCGAGCAACACGACGACATTTGCATTCGAGTTGACCGAGCGAACGGCCAGCTGAGCTCGCGTCAGCGTTTTGAACGGACGATTCGCGGAGCCGTCGGCGGCGTCATCGCCTTGCGGCGAGACGGAGAACGTGACTGTCTCGACATCTCGCTGATTGTCGGGAACGGAGACGCTGAAGCCTGCGATCGGCCAAAGGCACAAAGCCACGGCCGTGCCGCGCGCCATTTCGAACAAAGTCATACTCGTCCCCCGAAACAAAACCTGACCCACGGTGCACGCCGCGTACGGATTCAAACGCGGCATGCGATAACCGTGCTGTCGGAGCATCCGTCGCACGATGCCTCTGCTACGCCGGATGGTCGCGACAAACGCGGCAACTCATTGGATATCTGCCACTCAGCGCCGCTGAAACACCGGCGCCCGCTTTTCTTTGAACGCCGCTCGCCCCTCGGCGGCATCCGCCGTGGCGAAACAAATCGTCTGCAAGTCGCGCTCGTACTCCATCGCCTTCTCCAGCGGCATCGAGCACGCAGCGCGCAGATTCAACTTGGCGGTCTCGGCCGCGATGGGCGCGCGGCTGGCGATCGTCTCGGCAATCGCGCGGGCACGTGGCATCAACTCTTCCTGCTCGACCAGCTCGCTGATCAATCCCCACGCCAGCGCCTTCTCGGCATCGATAGGATCGCCCGTCATCAGCATCAGCGCCGTGTTCGACAGGCCGATGCTCTTCGAAAGAAACGCAGCCATACCGCCACCGCCAATCCATCCCAGCTTGATCTCCGGCGCTGCGAATCGCGCATTCTTCGAAGCGATGCGAATATCACAAGACAGCGCGGTTTCGAGACCGCCGCCGAATGCATAGCCGTTGACTGCCGCGATGCTCGGCTTCAGCAGGCGATGAATGGCGTCGCAGTAGTCCGCACGATTGCGGAAATCCCAAGGCGTCGCGTAGGTGTCGAGCTCCGCGATATCGGAGCCCGCGCAAAAGGACTTCGGCCCCGCGCCGGTCACGATGACGCAGCGGATCTGATCGTTACGATTGCACTCTTCCGCCGCAGCCACGATGGCCTTGGACATTTCCGGCGTGGCGGCGTTGAGCTTCTCGGGTCGATTCAGCGTAATCGTTGCAACGTGGCCCTGCACATCGAACAGAATCTTATCGGTCATGACCATGTCCTCAAGCAGCGGCCGCGCGGAACGAGGCGCCGTATGCGTCTTGAATGTCGCTCAGCACCGCACGATGCGACCGTCGCTCCACCAGACCGTCGCGAAGCAACTGCGAGCAGCGAGTCTGGAACGCAATGGCCCCATTGAAGCGAGGCCGTACGTATGCTTTTTCCAGCGTCTCGGCGGTGTGCTCGTAGAAGTTATTCCAACGCTCGTTCACGGCGGCGTTGTGCCACGACGAGCGACGGCTCGGCTGACCGTCGTGCGACGGAATGAACTCACTCTGCGCGACTTCCGAAAGCAACCATCGCAAGTGGTTCAACAGTTCGGGCGAGGGTTTGCAGCGGGTGGAGATGCCAATGCCGGTGCCGCCGAGTGTCGAGCCTGGCCGGCCGCCCGCCGCCCACCGTGGCGCGTTGGTAAACGAGATCGAAGACGCGTCGGGCACGGTCGTGCTCGCGTAGTTCACGTACCCATAGATCAGCGGACACAACCCTACGTCTTGCGACTGCGCCATGTGCGCCAGGATGCCGATGGGATTCAGCGCCCACACGATCGATGGACTGCGACTCGCCAGCCGGGCCATCACATCCAGCACCGCCAGACCCGTCGTCTCCGAAACAAACACCGCCGGATCGCGATGGGCCGGCGACTCACCAAACGCCGTCGCGATGGACTGAAAACTCAACGCGGCATGCGGCCCGGCGATCGACAAGGCGACCGGCACGCGCGCCGACAACGCGATGACCTCATCCCACGTCACCGGCACCTCACCACCAATCAGATCGGCGCGGTACGCCATCACCTGGGTGGCGGCATCCAAAGGCAGCGCCCAGTGCTGCCCTTCATATTTATAGCTGCTCAGACACGGCCCGATCGTGTCCGCCTCCAGCGCCGCAATCTCCTCGGCGGTAAACAGCGATTCCAGCGGCTGCAGACATTCCGACGCCACCGCCTCACCGACATGCGGATGATCCAGCACCACCAGATCATATCGAGCACACAGATCCGCGATCGGATGGGCCTCGAAACCCTCCAGCGGCTGCTTCTGCCAGGCCAGCGTGAACCGGTCCCGACTCGCATCGAGTCGGGCGGCAGCGGCCGCCAGCGCGTTATAACCGCGAGGGTGATCCCAAGTCAGACCGAGATACTGCATGCTCAGTCCTGCTTCACGACACCGGCACTGATCAAGCTGCTGATCTTCTCCGGCGCGAAGCCCGCCTCCTTCAAGATCGCACTCGTATGCTCACCAGTCTGCGGCGCGCCGCGCGAGATGCTCGACGGGGTCTTGCTGAACTTGATCGGAAAGCCCGGCACTTTGACGTGGCCCTCAGTGGGATGGTCGTACTCGACGAACGTGCCGTTGTGCGCGATCTGCGGATCCTTCACCACATCCTCGTAGCCATACACGGGACCCGCCCAGATATCGTTCTTCAGGAACAGCTCGATCCACTCCTGCGACTTGCGCGCCACCAGTCGTTCACGCGTGCGAGCGAAGATCTGGTCGCGATAGGTCCAGCTGTCTTTCTCTTCATCGACCATGTCCGCGAAGCTCGGCTCGCCGATCAACTCACCCAGCTTCTTCAGATTCGCGAACGCCATGACGATGTAACCATCGGCGGTCGCGAACACGCCGTACGGCGCGCGGATATAGCTGTGAGCATGCGGCTCAGCGGAGCGCACTTGCGGCTTCTTGCCGACCGTGAACACGGACATCTCCTGCATCTGGATGGCGACGATGGCATCCAGCATGTTGACCTGCACGAGCTGGCCTTCGCCGGTGCGCTCACGATGTAACAGCGCGGCCAATGTTCCTTCGAAAGCGGTATAAGCCGTGACGGCGTCGGCAAGATATTGGCCGGCTGGCGTCGGCGGCTCGCCGGCACGGCCGGCGGACAGCATCGCGCCCGACATGCCTTGCAGCAGCAGGTCCTGGCCCGGGCGGTCGACGTAAGGACCGGTCTCGCCGTAGCCCGAAATCGACACATAGATGAGCCGCGGATTGATCTTGCTCAGCGTCTCGTAATCCACGCCCAATCGCTTGGCGACGCCGGGACGATAGTTCTGAATGAACACATCCGCCGTCTTCACCAGCTCCAGCAACACCTGCTTGCCTTCCGCCGCCTTCAAATCGACCGCCAGCGAGCGTTTGTTCCGATTCAGCGAAAGAAAGGAAACATTGATGCGATTGCCGGTTGCACCGCCGGCCGCGCGGAAGCGCTGCCACTCACCGGCGACCGGCTCGACCTTGATCACATCGGCGCCGAGATCGCCGAGCCGTTGCGCGGCGAACGGTCCCGCCATGGCGATCGAACAATCCAGCACCCGATACCCTTTGAGCACGCTCATCTGTAGTTCCTTAGTGCATCACCCAGCCGCCGTCGACGTTCAACGTCTGGCCGGTGATGAAGCCCGCCTCGTCGGAGGCGAGAAAAGCCAATGCATTTGCGATATCGAGCGCCGTGCCACGACGCTTGACGGCCTGTCGCTCCAGCACGAAGCGCGTATAGCCTTCCGGATCCGGATGGATCTTTTCCGCGTCGGTTGGGAAGGCGCCGGGGGCGATTGCGTTCACGGTCACGCCGTACTCGCCAAACTCGCGCGCCCATGCGCGGGTGAGACCGACCAATGCGGCCTTCGATGCAACGTACGGCGAGAGCAGCGCCCAGCCGCCGTAGAACGTGACGCTGCTGACATTGATGATGCGGCCCCATTGCTTCGCGCGCATGCCAGGCAGCGCGACTTGCACCGCGACGATGCCGGCATCGACGTTCACGCGCTGAACCGCCTGATGTTCCTCGACGGTGAATTGCTCGAACGGCTTGGCGGGATAGATGGCGGCGTTGTTGATGACAACGTCATAGCCACCGACGCTCTTCGCCATCGCTTCGATATCGGAACGAAACGCCGCAAGGTTGCCGAGATTCGAGCGCAGCACTTTCAAGCGCGAGCGCGACGCAGGCGAAACCGCTGCTTCGAGCGCCGCGATTTTCTCGGCGTTGTTGTCGACGGCCACGACCGTGGCGCCGCGATCGAGAAACGCGACCGTCGTCGCCAGGCCCAGGCCGCCGGCCGCACCGGTATAGAGAATGGTCTTGCCGGAGATGCTCATGCCGTCCGCCCCGCGATCTTCCGATACTCACCCGACGGCTGCGGATAGTCCTCGCTCGGCTGCTCAGCAATCGCGCGAATGCGCTTTTCCGCGGCGCCAATGGCAGCCGCGCCATCGAGCACCTTGAATTCCGTGTCATAGCGACGCTCATCGCCATGCTCCAGCCAGATCATCTCTTCACGTTGACGCGCGAACTGCTTGCCGAGCACATGATGCGTCGAGGGCTCGATGCCGAGCGCGTACTGCCCCGCCTGCAGGTTCTGCCACTCGTATTGACAAGGAAACTGATCCTTGCGCGTCTCGACCTGGAATCCAAATCCGATTGCATCGTTCACGAGCGCGACCGGCACATTGCCCGCGGCATCCGCGGCCATCTCGTGCTGCCACACCTGCTCGTGAAAGCCCAACTGCGGCTTCGGCAGCTGTCGATAACCAACGCCCTGCGTGAGATATTTCTCACCCGCATGCGCTGCCCACACGACATCGCGGATCGGCGCGAGATACCGCGAGCCTTCGGCGAGCACCGGATGACCCACATTGATGTGGTAGCAAAACATGTGCGGCGTGCGATAGAAGCCATGATTCACGACGCGATCGATCAGACGGATCTCATCCGATCCGACCTTGGCCTCGATGCGACGAATCAGATGCAGATCCTCGCCGAACACCGCGGACTGCTGCACGACGCCTTCACACCACAACGTGCATTCATCGCCATCCCAACGCTCACCGTAGCCCGTGAGCCGGGCCGGGATCGTGCCGATGCGACCGTGCAGCGATGACTTCACCGACGTGCGCGGGCCATAGATGTACTGACTCGCATCGTCGTCATCCATGAACAGGATGTGATCCAGACCGCACGTCACGATCAATCCCGAGAACGAGCGCAGCCACGACAGTCCGCCCTCGCCTTCATATTCATGCAAGCCGGGATGACGGAAGCCCGTCGGCGAATGCCAGCCGATGGCGCGGCCTTTGTGCTCGCACTCGGCGATATCGAGTGCGCGATCGACGAGCACGGTGAAACGCAGGCCGGTGCCGGTGCGGAACTCGAGCATGCGAATGCCGCGCTCGACGCCATCCGACAGCTCCATCAACCGCACGCCAGCGAACTGCGACAGCGTGCCGGCATGCGCGGACACGTCGCGTCGAGAGCTGGAACGTCCGTAGAGTTCAACCATGATTGCCCCTCGCCGGCAGGCCGTAAACCCGGGCTGCGGTCTTGCCCCAGATCCATTCCCGATCCGCCGCCGACAATCGCGACGCCCAGCGCTCGATGATGTCGACCACCTCGGCGTACTCGGAGACCAGCAGACACACCGGCCAGTCGGAACCAAACATCAGTCGCTGTGGCCCGAACATCTCCAGCGCGACATCCAGATAGTCGCGCAGATGAGCCGCGTCGAACTTGCCGGCGGCATCATTCGCTTCGGTCACGAGCCCCGACAATTTGCACACGACATGCGGAAGCGAAGCGACCGGCGCGAGATCCCGCAGCCACGAATCGATCTGGCGATGGCGAACATCCGGTTTGCCGAGATGATCCAGCACCAGCCAATGCTTATCGCTCTGGCGCGTAAACGATGTAATCGCAGGAAACTGATCCGCGGAAATCAGCAGCTCGTAAATCATCTTGCGGCTTTGAATCAGCGCGACGCCCCGCTGAAACTCCGCGCTCGACACCAGCGCGCCGGCATTGGGATCGCCTTGAAGCACGTGACGGAAGCCGATGAGCTTCCTCTGCGAGGCCCAGCGCTCCAGCCGTCGCGCCAGCTGTTCATCGCACAGATCCACCCAACCGATGACACCCGCGATCCAGGGATAGCGAACCGCGAGGTCCAGCAGGAAATCCGTCTCCGGCTCGCTCATGCGTGCCTGCACGGCGACACAGCTGTCGATGCGCGCCCGATCCAGCAGCGGACGCACGTCGTCCGGCAGGCGGTCGCGTTTCAGCACCTGCATATCGGCGCTCATCCACGGATACTCCCGGGGATCGAAGCGCCAGAAATGAATGTGCGAATCAACGCGCATCAGGCACCGTAAGCCTTCACGAGCTGGCGCTGCTCGCCGAGCTTGTCGATGCCGAGTCGCACGACATTGCCGGGACGCAGATACACCGGCGGCTTGAAGCCCAGGCCAACGCCCGCGGGCGTGCCGGTGGAAATCACGTCGCCGGACTGCAGGCTCATCATGTTGCTGAGATAGCTGATGATGCGCGGGATGCGGAAGATCATGTTCGAGCTGTTGCCGTTCTGATAACGCTTGCCGTCCACTTCCAGCCACATGCCGAGCGTGTGCGGATCGGGCACTTCGTCTTTGGTGACCAGCCACGGACCGGTCGGGCCGAACGTATCGCAGCCTTTGCCCTTGTCCCACGTGCCGCCGCGCTCCAGCTGATACTCACGCTCGGAGACATCGTTGATCACGCAGTAGCCGGCGACATGCGAGAGCGCGTCGGCTTCCTCGATGTAGCGACCGCCCTTGCCGATGACGACGCCCAACTCGACCTCCCAGTCGGTCTTCTGCGAGCCGCGCGGGATTTCGATGTCATCGTTCGGGCCGACGACGGCGCTGGTCCACTTGCCAAACACTACAGGCTCGCCCGGGATCGGCAGATTCGATTCGGCGGCATGATCGGAGAAATTCAAGCCGATGCAGATGAACTTGCCGATGCGGCCCACGCATGCACCGAGCCGCACGTTGCCGTCGACGACAGGCAGCTTCGAGGTGTCGAGCGATGCGAGCTTGTCGAGGCCGGCGGGCGTCAATGTGTCGCCGGCGATATCGGCGACGACTCCGCTCAAGTCGCGGATCTTGCCCGTGGCATCCAGCAGTCCTGGTTTTTCCTGGCCCGGCAGGCCATAGCGAAGCAATTTCATAGGCTTCCTCGATATAAAAACAAAACGGGCTCGCTCAGGGCTGGGTGGCGAGGGAGTAGATACGCTCCAGCTGCTGCCATTTGCCCGCGTTCACGCCGGGTTTCGCAAAAGGCAACGCTTGCTGAAGCGTGTCCATCAATTGATTCCACGCCTGGACGTCGGCATTGGCCGCATCCGCGCGTTCCTTCGCTTCCGGCGAATAGCGCGCATCGACATCCATGATCATGAACAGCCGATTGCCGATCAGATAAATCTCGAGCACGGCGATGCCGGCGTCACGCAGCGAACGCGTCACCCCCGCTGGCGGTCCGCCCGGCGCGTGCCAACGCTTGTAACTGGCGATGACCTCGGGATCGTCCCGAAGGTCGACCGCGAAGCACGTTCGCCGCGTCGTGGTCATGCGGTCCAGCCACCGTCGATGGTATGCGTCTGACCGGTGACGAACTTGGATTCGTCGCTGGCCAGGTACAGCGCAAACATCGCGATCTCTTCGGCCGTGCCCAACCGGCCCATGGGCTGACGGGCGATGAACGCCTTGTGCGCGGCTTCGTAATCACCGGTTGCCTGCATGCGCTGATGCAGAGACGGCGTATCGACCGTGCCCGGGCAAATGGCGTTACAGCGAATGCCGCGCGAGATGTAATCCACCGCGACGGACTTGGTGAGGCCGATGATCGCCGCCTTCGTCGCGCTGTATGCAAAACGATTCGGTACCGCCTTGTAGCCCGCGATCGAGGACATGTTGATGATGGAGCCACCGCCGGCGTCCAGCATCTTCGGCAGAAACGCGCGAATGATTCGATACATCGACGTCACGTTCAGATCGACGGACGTGTTCCACGCGCTGTCATCGCACTCGAGAATGGTGCCGGCGTGCACGATGCCCGCGCAATTGAAGATCACATCGATCGCGCCGAGCTCGGCCGCAAGCGCATTGATGGCATCCGCGGACCGCACGTCGAGCCGACGCGTCTCGACGCCTTTCAGCTCGGACAACTTGCCCGCATCGATATCGGTGGCGATGACGCGAGCGCCTTCGCGAGCGAACAGCTCGGCGGTGGCGCGACCGATGCCTTGAGCGGCGGCGGTCACGAGAGCGGTTTTGTTTGCGAGCCTCGACATGAAACGATCTCCGAACGGGCTGCGCTCAGCGCACGGACTTGATGGGCAGCACGAAGAATGAGCCGGCGAACACGAACAGCATCGCCGAGATGAACAGCCACTGATAATTGTTGCCGGACAGGTTCAGCAACCACGCACACCAGACCGGGCTCAGAATCTGCGGCACGTTGACCGCGCTGGTGAGAATGCCGAGGTCCTTGCCGGTGGACTCGCTGCCCCCGCCGCTCAGCGACTTTGGCAACACCTGCGTCATCAGCGCCATGTCCACCGACATGAACGCGCCGTAGCCGATGCCCATCAGCGCCGCGTACCACAGCATGCCGGGCACGGTGTCTAACACCAGCGGCACGGTGAGCGCGACCCCCATGATCAGACTGGAAAGAAAGACCAGCGGCTTGCGACGGCCGATGGCGTCGGACAACAAACCGGACCCGAGTCCCGCGATCACCAGCGCGATGAACGTGACCGTCGACAAGGTCGCAATCATGCGATTCGCGTTGTCGAGGGACAGGCCGATGTAGTCCTGCAAGATATAAAGCAGATACGTGACGATGCCCTGGTAGCCCATGTAGATGGCGAAGCGCCCGCAGAACGCCCAGGCGAAATCGGGATGCTGACGCGGGCTGATCCAGAAGCTCTTGAAGAACGCGCCGAGCTGCATCGAGCTCGGTGCCGCGCCGTGGTAGCGCGGCTCGGGATTCAAGAGCACGAACGCCACGCAGCTCACCGCGATGGCGACGGCAAATATCAGATACGCGAGCGTCAGCGTCGATGCCATGTAGCCCGCGACCACGATGCCGATCGTGCCACCCGCCGTCATGCCCGCGCCGACGAAGCCCGACACCGTACCGCGTTCCTTTTCAGGAAATCGATCGGCGACGATGGTGGTCAGCGCGGCTTGCATTGAATTCAGCGCGACCGTCGCGCCCACCCAGAAGAACGTGATGGACCACAGCTGCCGCATCTGCGAAGCCGCGAACAAACATAGCGCGCCGGCCACCGCGCCGATCGCGATCCAGGGAGTGCGTCGCCCCCAGCGACTGCGCGTCCGATCGGACAGAGCGCCGGCAATCGGCGTCGTCAACGTGCTGAAGATGGACGTGACCGCGAACACGATCGCCAGATCGCGCGCCTTGTTCGCGGGATCGATGGCCTGGATCTGATTCGGCAGCAGCACCGAAAGCACGGCGCAGTACAGCGCCAGCAGGATGAAGAACACCGTCGTCAGCGAGCCCAGCAACAACCAGCGGCGCGAGCCGCTGACATGGGCAGCGTCCGCCGGATGGGTGGCATCGGAAAGGCGACCTGACAACACGGAGCTCATCTTAGCTGGCTGGTTATGAATGCTTCCAGTTACAAACGCGCGACGCTCACCCCACGTGTTGCAGACGCTGCTGGGGCGGCACATGCCCCAGTTCGGCGCGGGCCAACACGTCCGGCCGACGCCAGGTGCGACGGGCCAGCTCGCTGAGGACCAGTCCATGGCCGGGCTGTGTCGAGCCCCAGATCCGGCCATCGCGAATCTCGTACGGCTGCTCGACCAGATGTTCGAAGTTCTGGAACGAATACTCAACCCACTCCACGCCCGGCAACGCCAGCGCCATGTTCACACCCAACTCCAGGAATGTATTGCCCATGGTGATGCGCGCGCCCATGTCGGCCGCAAGCCAGCCGATGCGCATCACGTCGGTCACATGGCCGTGCACGTTGAGCAGATCGGACACCCGCGCCTCGAGCAGCTTGCGCTTGCTGGACACGTCGAGATATTCGCCGGCGTTCAACAGCGTCGGACCGCACTGGTCCTGAATGAGCTTCAGGCCGGCGAAGTCGTCGCGCAGGATGGGATCTTCCACCCAGTAGATGTCGTGCCCGGCTTTCTGCATCGTGAGCAGGTTGCAAATCGCCTGCTTCGGCTGCCAGGCCTCGTTGGCGTCGATCATGATCAACGCGTCCTTGCGCACGACCTTCTTCAGCAACGCGAGCCGATGCAGGTCGCGCTCGAAGTCCGGATGGCCGACCTTGATCTTGAATGCCTTGAAGCCTTGCGCGTCCGCCTGCGCAAACAGCTTCTGGAACTCGTCATCGGACAGATGAAAGTCGAGGCCGCTCGCGTAAGCCTGCACGTCGCGCCGCTCGGCGCCGAGCAGCTCCCACAACGGCAGCTTCACGGACTTCGCAAAGAGATCCCACACCGCGTGCTGAAGCGCTTCCTCGAAAGGCAGGGTCAGCTTGCGAATGTTGCCGCCGCGCGGGCGACGCACAGCGTGCGCGACGCCCTCGACTTTTCGACCCTGCAGCTTCGGCCAGACTTCCTCGCGAAACACCCGATCGATCTCGGCTTCGGCCGGCAGCGGATGAAACAACGACTGCACGAAGCCAAGACCGGTCTCGCCGCGCTCGCCGATCAGCTCCAGCGTCGCCAGGTGCACGTCGTCGGCGCGCACCTGACTGTCGCCGATGACGCGATCCCGGGCGAACTGAAAGCGGGTGATACGGAAGTCGACAATATTCATCTCTTGTCCTATCTATGATCGAAAGCGGCCGAGGCCCTTTCGATGGCGCCCGGCAAGAGGCGTGACTCTTGCCGGGCTCATCTATGATCGAAAGCGGCCGAGGCCCTTTCGATGGCGCCCGGCATCAGAACGTGGTCCGCACGCCGAGGATGTAGCGGCGGCCGGTGGTGCGGTATTCCTTGGTGCGATCCGCGGTGGTCGAGTAGATGAACTCTTTCTCGTCGTTCAGATTGATGCCTTCCAGGGACACGGTGATGGCATCCGTGACCTTGAAGCCGAAGCTGGCGTCGAGCTGGCCGTAGTCGTCGAAATATTCCGGATCGCCGTTGCGACCGCTCGCCACCTGCAGGAAGTTCTCGCGATAGGTATAAGCGAGTCGCGCCTGGATCCGATCCTTCTCGTAGAAGCCGACGAAGTTATAGGAGTTGCGCGACAGGCCCTGCAGGCCGAACGACGCACCCGACACCACGTTGGTGTACGAAGCATCGCTCTCCACATAGGTGTAGTTCGCCTGCACGCCGAAGCCATCGAACGGCGCCGGCAGCATGTCGAACACCTGCTGATAACCGAACTCCAGGCCCTTCACCTTGGCGCCCTTGCCGTTGGCCGGCTGCGTGACCTGGAACACCACCTGATCGACCAGCTGCGGCGTGGTCGCATCGGCGACGAACGACTCGATGTCCTTGTAGAACGCCGCGCCCGACAACACGCTCAGGTCGGCGAAGTACCACTCGAGGCCCACTTCGAACTGCTTGGCGCGGAACGGATCGAGATCCGGATTGCCGCGGTTGATGGTCTCGTTACCGGGGTTGCTGAGAATGGTCTGTGCCGGCGACAGATCCGACAGCGTCGGACGCGTCATCACTTTGGACGCCGAGAAGCGCGCCACGAGATCGTCGGTCAGATCGAGCTTGACGTTCAGCGACGGCAGGAAATCATGGTACTTGCCGTCGAAGCTGATCGGCACCACCGGCGACAGGGTGATGATGTTCTGGCCCAGGCCGTTCGGCACGGCGCTGATCAGGGTCTGCGCGGCGCCGGAGGACGTGAACTCGGTGCCCTCGTAACGAAGGCCGGCGTTGATCGAGTAAGGCATGCTGCCGAGCTCGCCTTTGAACTCCACCATGAAGTACGCGAGGTTCACGTCTTCGCTGACCACCGAGCTCTGCGCCGGGTCGAACGTCGGATCGACGTAACCCACCCAACCTGCAGCGACCTGCGCCGGCGTCGGAACGTAGTTACGCAACGCACTCACGAGTGCGCGCGGATCGTAGTCCACCCAATCGCGAATGGCGTTGCCACTGTGCGAGGAGAAGAAATTCATGTTGGTCGGGCGGAAGATGTTCGAGGGCATGGGCACGTACACGCCGCCACCGCAGAACGCACACTGCGAGGAGAACGGCATGCTGATGGTCTCGATGGTCTTGTCGCGCTCTTCGCGGCCGATGCCGCCGTACAGCGCGATGCCGGTGCCGGCATCCCACGAACCATCCAGACGGAATTCCTTGGTCTCGTCCTTGTAGTCCGAGCCGCCGTCGTTCTCGTAGTGCGCACCGATGTTATTCACATCGGTCGCGGCGTTGGGGTAGTTCGGATTGGAGAACGTGTAGTCGTAGATCGGGCTGCCGTTGCGACGATCGAATTCCATCGTCATGCCGGTGCGGCGGATGGTGGAGAAATAGTTGTCTTCTTTACCTTCGCGCGTGGCTTCGGAGGCGGACGCGTCGAACGCGAGTCGGAAGTCGCCAGGCGTCCACTCGATGTTGTAACCGATGAGCTTGGTCTCGGTGAGGCGCGGCGCGCGGGTCACGATCTGATCGACGAAGCCGTTCTCGATCTTCTGATACACGGCCTTGTTGCCTTCGACCACCTGCTCCACCAGCGTGCCGCCGCTGAAGTCATACGCCAGGCCCGTGCTGTGATCCATCTGATCGAGCTTGGAATAGAAACCGTCCAGGCTCATGGTCACTTCGTCGGCGGGCTTGTATTGAACCGTCAGATTCACGCCGGTGCGCTCGCGCTCGCTGAGCACGAAGAACGGCGACAGGTTCGAGGGCATGTCGACGTTGCTGAACGGCGCGACGTTCGGGCCGGTGCGGTTGTAGAAGTAATCGGTCGGCAGCACGCTGCCGCGCTTCACGTGGCCGGCGCCGATGGTGAACTCGTCGTCACGCAGATCGCGCTTCTCGTAAGAGGCGACCAGTGCCACGCCGAAGTCGCCGGCGTCGTTGTGGAAACTCAGCAGACCCGACGCGGACGGACCGAAGTCGTCGGCGAGGTCGTTATAAATCGTGCGCAGCTGACCGCCGGCCGAGAAGCCATCGCCTTCCAGCGGCCGCACCGTCCTGATGTCCACGGTCGCGCCGATGCTGGCGCCGTTCAAGTTGGCCTGCGGGCTCTTATAAACATTGGCGCCGGAGATCAGCTCGGAGGGCAACACGTCGAAGCTGAATTCGCGACCGACGTTTTCCGTGGCGAGCGTGCGACCGTTCAACGTGACGACGTTGAACTGCGGACCGAGGCCGCGCACGGAGATGAACTGACCGTCGCCGCGATTGCGCTCGATGGTCACGCCGTTGATACGTTGCAGGGACTCGGCGACGTTCTGATCCGGCAGCTTGCCCAGATCTTCGGTGGCGATGGCATCGACCGAGCCGATAGCCGTGCGCTTGATCTCCACCGACTGCTGCAAGCTGCTGCGCAGACCGGTGACCACGACTTCCTCGAGCCCGCCTTCGGAGCCGCCGGTGTTCTGGGCGGCAGGTTCGGCCGCGGGCGCTGCCTCTTGGGCGAACGCTCCATGGGCCAGGGCCAGCGAAGCCGCCGGGATCAACGAAGAGAAGTACGGACGAAAGCGTCGTTTGTGCGCGTGTGCCATTGCCATCCCCCAGACTGCGATACGGTTGTCGCGTATTAATATCGCGAACTCACTGACTGATATATTACATAGACGAAATAAGATTTCAATAGCATCATCTGCGCAGTCAACCGCGAGGGGAGCGGTCATTCCAAGTCCTGGCCGCGCCAGGAAATTTGCACCGGCGGGCCGTGTTGCCAGCCGGCGCGAAAAACCCGTAACTCAGTGATATATCATCCACCCATGCCGAGCCGACGAACCCCGCAAGCGGAACTGCGCCCCGCGCCAGCCACTTCACCAGAGGCCGAAAGCGCCACTGCCGATGGCCGCCGCCTGAGCGAGGTGGCCTATCAAGCCATTCTCGAAGGCCTGTTCAATCGCAAGGTCCCCACGGGCGCGTTCCTGTCCCAGAGCGATCTGGTCCGGATGCTCGGCGTGCCGGTGCAACCCCTGCGGGATGCGCTGCGCATCCTGGAAGCGGAAGGCGTGTTGACCATTCATCCGCGCGCCGGCATCGAGTTCTTGAAGCCCGATCTGGAGCTTGCGCGCAGCACCTATCAGTTCCGCTCCATCATCGAGCGCGCCGCGGCTCGCACTTATGCGGAGAACGGCGATGCCGCCGCGATCTCCTCGCTGATCCAGGACCATCAGTCGTTGATCGAGCAAATCGGCGCGCAAGGATTGTTGCCAGATCATCTGGCGCCGTTGCAATCCCTGGAAGATCGCCTACACGGCGAAATGGTCGCGAGCCTGCGCAATCCGTTGATCGAAACGACCGCGCGGCGACTGAAGAACTATCTGATTCTGATCAAGCTGGATCGGCGCATCACCGCGCCGCTGGCATTGCGTACGCTACGCGAGCACATGGAAATTCTCGAAGCGTGTAAGAAGCGCGACGCCGATCTGGCCGAGGCGGCGCTGGGCCGTCACTTCCAGGCGGCGCTACAGCGGATTCTCGGCATGGTTTGAGTGCCGGCTGAGCACGGCGCGCTCAGGCGACAGACGAATCACCAGGTCGGCGCGTCCCGGCATCTCGATCAAGATGTGACGAGTCAGGCGCTCGTAGTGCTGGATGAAACGCACCAGCGCCGCGTCCGTCATCACGCCGGCTTTGTTTCCCGATTGCTGGCGCAGCTCGTGTTCCTGCTGAGTGCGCCACTTCAACACCACGTCGAACGATGGCGCCGCGAGCAGCACCAGCAAATCGATTTTCGCGAACAGCCGCTGATACTCGCCGCCAAGCGCGTCGTTCACATAGCGACGCCACCGGCCATCGACATCCTCATTGGCTTCGAGCTCATTGACGGGTTGATCCAACGGCCCGAGCGCTTGCGGCCGAGCGCCCACGCACCAGCCTTCGAAGAACACCAGCTGCGCCGGCCCTTCGACCGAATCCCACTGGGCCTTGGGCCGGCGATCGTCGATGGACTTATCGAAGCGAGGCAGCGGCACGTCTCCGCCGTGCGCGAGCGCATTCAACGTGTGAACCCCCAACTTCGTATCATGCGTACCAGGCACGCCGCGCGTCCGGAGCAAGGGATGCACGTGTCTCGCGAGCGTGACCCGCTCCGCCAGTGGCAAATACAAATCATCGAGAGAAAGATTCGCGACCTTCAGGCCCGCCTGCGTGAAGCGGGTCGTCAGCGTCTTGCAGACCGTGCTCTTGCCGCTGCCCTGACTGCCGCACACGCCGACGACCAGCGGCCGCCGCGATCGTGAGGGGGAACGCTCGTCGATGGCGTGCGCGATGATGTCGGCGGCGGACTGCGGTTCAGGCAACACGGTTCGGTGGGGTTCGGCCGGCGAAAAAGCTGTCCAGATTGTCGGCCATTTGCATGCCCATGGCAGTACGCGCTTCCAGCGTTGCACTTCCCAAATGCGGCAGCAGGACGACATTTTCCAGCTCTCGCAATGCCGGCGACACCGCCGGCTCACGCTCATACACATCGAGACCGGCCGCGGCGATCTGTCGTTGCGCGAGCGCCGTCGCCAGCGCGTCCTCGTCGACCACACTGCCCCGCGCCGTGTTGATCAGAATCGCCGTCGACTTCATTCGCGACAGCGTGCTCGCGTTGATCAAGTGACGCGTGGCCGCGCCCCCCGGACAGTGCAACGACACGACGTCGGAGGCGGCGAGCAAACCATCCAGTGTCGGATGATGCTCGGCGCCGAGCGCGCTTTCTTCTTCGGCACTGGCCCGACTGCGTGAGTGATATGCGATGCGCATGCCGAGCCCGGCGCGAGCACGACGCGCCGCTTCCTTGGCGATACGACCGAAGCCGATCAGGCCCAGCGTCTTGCCTTTCACATCCATGCCGAGCAATTGCGTCGGCGCCCAACCGCTCCACTTGCCTTCACGCAACGAGCGCTCGCCCTCACCGGCTCGACGACTCGCCATCAGGATCAAAAGAATCGTGAGCTCGGCGGTCGCGTCGGTGAGCGCATCCGGCGTGTTGGTCACGACCAGGTGCGCTTGTTTCGCAGCCTCCAGATCGATGTGCTCGAAGCCCGCACCGAAGTTGGCGATGATCCGCGTCTTCAGGCCGGAGTTGAGCAACAAGGCCGCATCCAGCTTGTCCGTGATCGTCGGCGACAGCGCATCGTAACTTCGCAGCGCCATCAGCAGCGCTTCGCGTCCGAGCGCGCGATCGTCGGGGTTCACGGTCACTTCATAGCTGGCGCGCAAGCGTTCCAGCACCGCAGCGGGCAAACGACGCGTAATGAGCAGACTGGGACGGGGCATTGCTGATCTTCCTTGTCAGGCCAGAATCGAGCGATCGATCTCGCCCACGTTGCAGACGGCGGTCAACGCCATCGCGACTCGCATTTCCTTCGCGAAAATCTCCAGCAACTGACTCACACCGGCGCCGCCATTCGCGGCCAGCGCGAACACCCAGGCACGGCCCAACATCACGCCTTCGGCGCCCAACGCCATCAGACGAACCACGTCGAGGCCGGATCTCACACCGGAGTCCGCGAGAATGGTCAGTTTGCCTTTCACTGCATCGGCAATCGCCGGCAACGCACGCGCCGAGGACAGCACGCCGTCCAGCTGACGTCCGCCGTGATTGGAAACAACGATGCCGTCGGCGCCAATCTTCGCCGCCGCGATCGCATCCTCCGGATCCAGAATGCCTTTGAGGATGAGCGGCCCCTGCCACTCCTGTCGCAGCCAGTCCAGATCGGCCCAGCGAATCGTGGGATCGAAGTTGGCGCCGAGCCAGCCCATGTAATCGCCGAGCCCGCTCTTATCACCCAGCACGGATTTGAGATTGCCCAGTGAATGCGGCCGGCCATGCAGGCCCACATCCCACGACCAGCCCGGCCGGCCCATCGCTTGCAACACTCGACGCAACGGCGCGCCGCGCCCCGACATGCCCGAATGAGCGTCGCGATAGCGCGCGCCCGGCACCGGCATGTCGACGGTGAACACGAGTGCCTGCGCGCCCACCGCTTTCGCACGCGACAGCATCTCGCGCATGAAGCCGCGATCCTTGATCACATACAGCTGATACCAGATCGGCGCCGGACAATTCTTCGCGACTTCTTCGATCGAGCAGATCGAAACCGTCGAGAGCGTGAACGGCACACCGGCGTTGCAGGCGGCCTGCGCCGCTTGCACCTCGCCACGCCGGGCGGACATGCCCGAGATGCCGATCGGCCCCAGCACCACCGGCATCGATAATTTGCGACCGAACAGCGTCGTGCTCAGGTCGGTCTTGGAAACATCGCGCAACACGCGTTGCCGAAGCGCGATCTCGGTGAGGTCGCTGACGTTCCTGGCGAGGGTGCGCTCGTCGTAAGCGCCACCGTCGATGTAGTCGAACAGAAAGCGCGGCAGGCGAGCCCGGGCGGCCCGGTGAAAGTCCTTGTAGGAGGCGAGAATCATGCGATCACCGGCAGCGGAGCATCGGGTCGAACCAGTCCTTGCGCGCGCAACTCGGCCCAGAAGGCGCCGGGAATCGGCAGCGTCAGCCACTCCTTCGCACCACGCACCTCATCCGGATTGCCCATGCCGGGAATCACAGAAATCACTTGCGGATGAGCCAGCGGAAACTGCAGGGCGGCCGCGGCCAGCGGCACATCGTGACGATTGCAAACCGCTTCGATGGCCGACACCCGGGCGACGATGTCCGGTGGCGCTGGCTGATATTCGTACATCAAAGGGCCCGTCCTCCCCATTCCGTTGCGCCCGTCATGGGCAAGAATTCCGGAATTGTACGGGCCTCCGACCACGATGGAGACTTTTCGCTGCTTACAGAGCGGTAGAAAAGTGTCGAGCGCCCCTTGTTCCAGCAGCGTGTAACGGCCGGCGAGCAACATGATGTCAAAGTCACCGTGCGCCAACGCTTCTTCACACACCTGCCACTCGTTGACGCCGAGCCCGATGGCCTTCACCGCCCCGCCATCGCGAAGTTTCCGAAGCGCGCGATAGCCACCCGCCATGAATTCGGCAAACAATTTCGGATGCCGCTCCCCATGGGCGTAGCGCCCGAGGTCATGCACATAGAGAACATCGATGTCCCGGCGCAGGCGTGCGCGACTCTCTTCATAAGAGCGCATCACCGCGTCGTAGCTATAATCGAACACGCTTTCGAAGGGCTCGGGCGAGACAAAGCCCTGACGCACCTGGCTCAAATCGGCGTCCGGGCGGGGATCGAGGCGTCGGCCGACCTTGGTCGAAATCACTACGCGCCGGCGCGGATCGAGCTCGGCGAGCGCGGCACCGAGCCGCTTTTCGCTCAGCCCGAAACCGTAGTGAGGCGCCGTGTCCATATAGAGAACGCCTTCGGTCAGGGCGGCCTGGACGGTGGCGAAGGCTTGTTGGTCGGTCACCGGACGGTACAGGTTGCCGATGGCGGCACTGCCAAAGCCCAACAGGCTGATGCGGTCTTGAACACGGGCCGGCATGGTGTCACTTCGTATATCAGATTGTGTTTATAATATATCAGACCCTATGGCCGCGCTAACGGAGGTCGCATGACCGCCCCCGCCTTGATTTCCGATCTGCCCCGCGACTGGCGCTCGGCCACCCTGGTCGGCCGGCTGCACCTCGAGCACGGCCCCACCCCCGTCGTGATCGCCGGCGGCCGGGTCCGCGACGTGTCTCGTCACGCCGCTACCGTCGCAGAACTGTTGAGCCAATGGCAAGGCAGCCCACCTGCCGGCAAAGACCTCGGTCCCTTGGAAGAATTGTTGATCGACCGGGCTTACGAAAGGACCGCGGCGGTTCGCCTGCTTGCCCCCTTCGATCTGCAATGTATCAAGGCCTGTGGCGTGACCTTCGCGATCTCGGCGGTCGAACGCGTGATCGAGGAGCGGGCGCGGGGCAATGCGGAGCAGGCTCATTCCATTCGCTCGGCGTTGAGTCAACGTGTCGGCGCGGATATTCGCTCGGTGCAACCCGGCACCGACGCCGCCGCTCGTTTGAAAGCCGCGCTGATCGCCGACGGCCTGTGGTCCCAATATCTGGAAGTCGCCATCGGCCCCGACGCCGAGGTGTTCACCAAATCGCCGCTGCTCTCGTCCATGGGCTGGGGCGATTGGATCGGCATCCGCCCGGATTCGCATTGGAACAATCCCGAGCCGGAAATCGTGCTCGCCTGCGATCGCCGCGGCCGGACCTTGGGCGCGACACTCGGCAACGATGTGAACTTGCGGGACATCGAAGGTCGCAGCGCGCTGCTGCTCGGCAAGGCGAAGGACAACACCGGCTCGTGCGCCATCGGGCCGTTCATTCGAATGTTCGATGACACGTTCAGCATCGACGACGTGCGCCAGGCGGTCGTTTCGCTCGAAGTGCGGGGCGAGGACAACTTCCAGCTGTACGGCGACAGCTCCATGTCGTTGATCAGTCGCGATCCGCTGGAACTGGTGCGACAGACGCTCAGCTATCACGATTATCCGGACGGCCTTGCGCTATTCCTCGGCACGATGTTCGCGCCGACGCAGGACCGCGACACCGAGGGCCGCGGCTTTACTCACAAAGTGGGCGACGTTGTACGCGTGACGTCGGACAAACTGGGCACGCTGATCAACAAAGTCACGACCTGCGACCAGGTCCCTCCCTGGACCTTTGGAGTCACCGACCTGATGCGCAACCTCGCGTCGCGTCGGTTGCTGAGTTAACGAGGATACTCGAGGCTCGGATACCAGTCGGCCTTGCGACCTTCGGGCGTGCAATCGAGCACGGTCCAGATTGGCATCAGATCCGGCGCGCCGCGCGGATCCTGGCCGGGATCGGCTTGATCGAAGCCCATTTCGCCCGCCCAGAAATGACGAATGACGCCGTCGCGCCTGGTGAACACGTTGACCGCGGCGGTGTCGGCGAACTCGGGCGTGTTGGCCAGATAGTCGATGCTGTACTCGCGGCTCGTGTCCGAGTAGAGCTTGAGGTTGCGCCAGCCGCGCTCTTTCTTGAATGCGACCAAGCGCTCGATGGGAGACTGCGCAACGACTGCTAGCGCGATGTTCTGCTCCATGTCCTGCGCCTCGCCATCCCACGAGCTGAGCAATGACGTGCACATCGGGCACGGCCGCGCACGCTCCGGTCCATACATATAACTGTAGACGAATAGCGTCTGCTTATCGCCAAACAAGTCGGCGAATGAGACCGGGCCGCGCTCGCTCTGGAACTGATAGTTCTTTTTCACCTCGCCGCCCGGCGGCAGCGCGCGACGCATTTCCGCCACGCGCTCGATGTGACGGCGCAGCTCGATCTCCTCGGCCAGCAGGGCGGTGCGCGCCCGACGATACTCGGCACTCTCATTCGGAAAGCTGATCTTGCTCCGGGCCGCGAGCTCGACGGCCGGAACCAGGGGAGTCGATGTCTTCGTCTGGGCCATGAACGTCTCCTCATCCGCTGCCACTGTTGACCGAAGGACGAGCGACCCGGCGCGGTTCCGACAGCGCCGGTCACATTTTTTCCCGGGCGGTGCTGAACCTGGTCAAACAAAGCCTGGCCATTCCGGTGCCGCTGGACGACGAATAGCGGTTTAACTGCAAAGTCGCCGTCCTTATTGCGGCGGCCCGCCGCGAAGCCTCGTCCATACTTCGCGACATGCCAGCACTCAAAGATCTCTGGGCGCAGCTTTGGCCAGACGCCCGACCCACCCCGTTACTCGAACTGCCGGCGCTCGCTCAGCTGGCGGGCGTCGCCCGGGTGTTCGTCAAAGTCGAGGGCGAACGGCCGCTCGGCAGTTTCAAATCGCTCGGCGGAATGATTGCCGGCATTCGCGCGCTGGCAGCGGCTACTGGCACCGATCCGCGTGATCTCATCTCCGGCACGTCGCCCCGAGCCCTGCCTCGATTGATTTGCGCCAGCGAAGGCAACCACGGTTTGTCCGTCGCGGCGGCTGCAAACAAGGCCGGCACCAAAGCTACTGTTTTCCTGCCCCGAGACGTCAGCATCGCCCGCGCGGCTCGCATCAAAGCGCTCGGAGCCGAACTCGTTCACGTCAACGGGACCTACGATGACGCCGTGCTCGCCGCCGCAGCGGCTGCGGCACGGGGCGACGGATTGTTGATCTCCGACACCTCGAGCGACGCGGACAATCCGATCGTCAATGAAGTGATGGCCGGTTACGGACTGCTGGCGGACGAGCTCATCACTCAGTTTCACGAATCGTCGTTCGAACGACCGACACATTTGTTCGTGCAGGCCGGTGTCGGCGGTCTCGCCGCAGCCATGGTCGAGGGCCTGCAACCGCTGCTTCGCGGGCCCGGCAAATCTCTTGTCGTCGAGCCGGACACCGCACCCTGTGTCGCGCAGGCATTGCGCGCCGGCAAGCCCACACTCATCAGAGGCAATCTTCACAGCTCTGCTTCGATGCTCGCGTGTGGCATGGCCTCGGCACCGGCGCTGCGAATTCTGCAGAGGCACGCGGTGGCTTCCGTCGTTGTCTCGGATGCTCAGCTGCACGCCGCCGCCGCTGAGTTGCAAAGCGCCGGCGGACCTGCGACCACCGAATCCGGCGCGACCGGCCTCGCCGGCCTGCTGCGCGTCGCGTCGCGCCCCGAGTTGCGTTTCTTACATGAGCTCAATTACGAAAGCGTCGTACTTCTGATCGTCACCGAGCGCTGACCCAAGGAACTTTATATTCCGCTGCTCCCTTGTTTCGGGCATGAGCACGCGCAAAAAGTTTCCCAAACCGCCCTTCCCCAAACAGACACAGTCCTTGCCCGGTTCGAGCAAGGCGATGGATCCCGAGCCCGACTATGGCGAGGACAGTTACCAGGGTGCGAACCGGCTGACGGATAAGAAGGCGCTGATCACCGGCGCCGATTCAGGCATCGGTCGCGCCGTCGCGCTCGCGTTCGCACGTGAGGGCGCCGACGTCGTCGTGAGTTATCTCAACGAGCACGAAGACGCGCGTGAAACTCAGCGTCTGGTCGAAGCGGCGGGCCGCAAATGCGTGCTCGTGCCGGGTGACATCGCGGCGGCCGAACATTGCCGCGCGCTGGTAAAGAAAACGGTCGAAGCACTGGGACGCGTCGACATTCTGGTCAACAACGCCGCGCACCAGATGACCTTCGATTCGTTGGAAAAGATCCCCGACGAGGAATGGAACAAGACCATCGCAACCAATCTCTCGGCCATGTTCTATATCACCAAGGCCGCGGTGCCCCACATGCAGGACGGCGCCAGTATCATCAATACTGCATCGATCAACGCCGATGTGCCGAACCCAACCTTGCTGGCCTACGCGACCACCAAGGGCGCGATCCAGAACTTCACCGCCGGCCTCGCGGAGCTGCTCGCCGACAAAGGCATTCGAGCCAACACCGTCGCTCCCGGCCCGGTGTGGACCCCGCTGATTCCGGCCTCCATGGCAGCCGACAAAGTGCGGGAGTTTGGCGCGAATTATCCGATGAAACGGCCGGCCCAGCCCTGCGAGCTGGCGCCCGTGTATGTGATGCTCGCCAGCGACGAAAGCAGCTATGTTTCTGGCGCGACCGTCGCCGTCACCGGCGGCAAGCCGCTGCTCTAGTGATGCACGGGCGCGGAGCCGCGCAGTTCGTTGGCGCGACGCTCCAACGACGCGGCTACCGCCTGGCGCAGGTCGTCATATTCGCGGCGACTCGCCTGTTTCGCGCGAGCGATGGCCTCGTCATGAACCGGCCCCACCCATTTATTCTCATATCGGCTCATCGGTAACACCGCACCGATCAGCGCGCCCGCCGCGAGCGCCAGTGCGCCGAGCGTGAAGGGTTGCTCGTGCATCGCGCGATCCAATCGTGAGCGGGCGTATCGGGTGCGCCTGCGGATGACGCGCACCGGCTTGTAATCACCAGCAAACCATCGGCGCTCGGAACGCGAACGCAGCGCCGAACCGGCCCACCAGATCAAACCCGCCGCGGTCAACAACACCGGCCCGGGATTTCGACGCAGCGACTCTCCCGCCTCGCGCAACAGTTCCGGACCGCGATCGCGCACGAAATCCACTGAACGGTCGACCAGCTCCCCGGACGAGAATCTGCGTCCGATCTCATCCAGGGTGCGATCCAGATCGGCGCGGATCTGCTCGCCCCGGCGCTCCAGATCGTCGGCGCTGCGCTTGTCGGTCGTGGCGTTCATGAGGTCCTCCGCGCGACCACCGTCGCATCTTTGTGTAACGATTCCTGCGTTCGATTGAAGTCTTCGCCGAGGTGGGCCCATTTGCGCCGGCCCGCCTTCAACAGCATCCAGCCGGCCGCCAGCAGCACGATGCTGACGATCATCGCCGCGACCCACGGCCGCATCACTTCGCAAAGCGCCAGCACCAGCGTGGCCACCAGCGTGAGCGCCCCGGCGAACAGCACGCCGGCGGCGATAGCGAACGGCGCGATACTCAGCTTCACATCGCGCATGGCGTTGTGAGCTTCGGCGCGGGCCAGCGCGATCTCGTTTCTTGCCAGGGCCCGCGCCTCGTCCAGCAATCGTGAGAGCAAGCCCGCCAGCGAGCCCGTCTCCGATAGCGATGTCATAATCGGCGACCCTCGATATCGGGCATCGCGGTGGCCTTCATGAAGCGCGCGACCGCGACGCCGAGCGCGACGCTGCCGAGTAGAAACATTCCGGGATGACGAAGCGCCAGCACCCGGGTGCGTCGATACAGATCCTCGAAGCTTTCCTCGCGCAGATGCATCGCGAGGTCACCGACGCCATCGGCTATTTTTGCCGCATAACTGGCCAGCATCGGCTGTGTTTCATCGAGCTGTGCGCCGGCGCGATCGATGGCTTCGGCGATATCGGAAATCTGTTCGGCCGCGGCGCGTTTGCCACGCTCCATCCGGTCTCTGCCGCCTCGTTTCAGCCGCTGTGTGAAGTCCTGGCTCATGCGCCGCTCCCGCTGGAAAACCGCGACCCTGCGATTCTCAATCGCGCGCATGCGGGAAGGTTCCGGCGGACGACAGCCGCCCGTTGCTTCACCATCTGCGTATCGGGCGCGGCGACGCGAACGCGGCGAGTGCGCGTGATCTACTTACACCCCGCCGCCCCGCCAGACCATCGCGCACGCTACGCACCAATTCCGCATGACTGCGTAGCCATTCTGTAATTTTCGAGAGCCCGGCCGTTTTGGATGGGGACAGCGCTCGTTCAGCGTCCCATCATCCACGTGGCGAGCGCATGAAACACCCGCCAAACATCTGATCCGGCGCGCGCCACGACATTCCTTTTGCATTTTTACCGGATCGGCGCTCAATTCCGGTCGATATAAATTCGTTTAGATGCTTGCCCTACAGGGAATATTTCGGTAGTAACCGAAAGTGACAGAGTCATTTGTCGGCGCTCTGCACGCAGAACCATATAAATCATCGACGTTTATTTGGTACGATAGCGCCGTTCCGTTCCAAACATGGTCATATCGAACATTGTCATCGCACTCCCCGAGCTCACGATCCGTGCCCCTCGCCCAGATTGTGACTTTTTGTAACTGACCCTGTAGTAGAGAACGGACCCAAGATTCATAAGCGACCGCCAATGTCAAGCCGATACAAATGTATCGGTGCGACTGATTCAGACGAGCTCACGACCGCGGAACTCGTCGTGGCGGCCGCGGATTCAAGCGGCGTTACCCAGAGGACTAACCATGGCAACTAAAGCAAAACGTTCGAAGACTCCTGCTAAGAAGAAGAGCTCCAAGGCCACCTCGCGCGTTCGTTGGACGAGTCAGAATGACCGTGAAATGAAGGCGCTGATCAAGGAACAGACCCCGGCTCGCGCCATCGCGACCAAGCTGAAGCGCACCGAAGCGGCCGTCCGCCAGCGCATCCACAAGCTCGGCCTGTCGCTGCGCTCGTCGAAGAAGAAAGCCCGCAAGTAATCCGCTTCGGGTTTTTCATGCACTGCCAGCGCTGGCTTGCCACGCTGGCGGTCGCATGATTACAAACCTTTAATGCTTCTGCCGGCACATTCCCGGTGCCGCCGGCCGGTCGTTTGACCGCTGCCGCGGTCGCGCCTATAGTCGCGGCCATGATCCGAATCAGCAAACGCCTCCAGCAACAAACGCGCTTCATTGCGGCGGTTGCGCGTGCGTGCGTTCGGACTTCCTCGGGCCAGATCTAGCCCAACCTCCAACCAAACATCCGCAACCCCGCCATCCGGCGGGGCGTCGAGCTTCGCCGGCCACCCCACCGTCAGGAGCTTGACCATGACTTCTTTTTCGAGCGACACCGACATCGAGCGCATCGCGCTGGGCGTCATCGAACGGACCCTGCCCAAACCGGAATGGACGCACGCGGCGCATTTCGCCGCGGCCTTCTGGGTATTGCGCCGGCCCGGCATGAACGCGGAAGCCGACATGCCGAAATTGATCCGTGCCTACAACCTCTCGACCGGCGTGGCGAACAGCGATTCTAGCGGCTATCACGAAACCATCACGCTCGCTTCACTGCGGGCGGCGCGGGATTGGCTGGAAAAGCGGCCGGAAACGCCGTTGCACACGGCGCTGAACGAGCTGCTGACGAGTCGTTACGGGCGCTCCGACTGGCTGTTCGAATACTGGTCGAAGCCGGTGCTGTTCTCGGTGATGGCGCGGCGTGCGTGGATCGATCCCGATCTCAAGCCGTTGCCGTTCTAGCTTCGGGCTTCGAGCTCCAGGACGCGGACGAACATGGGCCGCAGCGCCAGGATACAGAGCGAGCCCGCGATCGCGATCGACACATGAAGCATCCAGAACAGCGACGGACCCAGCGGCTCATAGAAGCGTGCCAGCCAGCCGCTCGCGATGCCGCCGACGAACAAGCCGAGATAATAGGAGCCGACCATCATGGCGTTCACGGCGGGCGGCGCCGCGCGCGACACCAACGCCAGCGCAATCGGCGCCACATACAAGTACGAAGCGGCACAGATGAAATGGAACACGATGGGCCACCACACCGGCACGCGATCGGCCCCGGCCAGCCATTGTCCCGCGCCCAGCAGGAAACAGGCGATGGCGAAGAAGCCGCAGCCGAGCGCGATTTTTCCCAGGTCACTGGGCTCGGCCGAGCGTTGCGCCTGACGACGCCACACCAACATCACCAGCGGCGCGAACAACAGCACGGTGAGGGAATCAAGCGCCTGGAACCAGGTGACCGGTAACGTCCAGCCGAACGGCAGCGAGCGATCGACATGATCGCGCAACCACACCGGATAGGTGTTCCACACCTGCGTCTGCACCGTCCAGAACAGCGCGGTGATCGCGAGCAGCACCAATATCACGATGACCTTGCGCAGATCGCCAGGTTGCATGCGCGGGCGCTCGTGAACTTTCTCGCCACGTGGCCGGTCGGCGGGCAAATATTTCGCACCGGAAAGATAAATGACGATGCCGACCAGCATGCCGATGCCGGCGGCACCGAAACCATAGTGCCAGCCGTAGAACTCACCCAGCGTGCCGCACACGAGCGGCGCAATGAACGCGCCTACGTTGATAGCAGTGCAGTAGGCGGTATAGGCACTGTCACGGCGGCGATCGTCCTTCGCATATAACGCACCCACCTGGGCCGCGAGATTTCCTTTCAGCAGACCCGAGCCGACGATGAGCGCACCGAGCGCCGGCAGGAACGCCGCTTCGAACGCCATCAGGAAGTGACCGACCGCCATGGCTGCCGCGCCGAGCAACACCGCCCGGCGTCTTCCCATGACGTGGTCGCCGAGCAGACCACCAAAAATGGGCACGAAATAAACCAGGCCGATATACAGCCCGAAAATCTGGGCCGCGAGCGCTTGAGTGGACAACGTGCCGAATACCGACTCGATGGCGGCGCGCAGGCCGGCGAACCCGGCCACCTGCTCGATCACGCCGGGTTGCAACAGATATCCCGACATGTACAGCACCAGCAGGGCCTGCATGCCGTAAAAGGAAAATCGCTCCCAGGCTTCGGTGAAGGCGATATACGCCAGCCCGCGCGGATGGCCGAAAAATTCGGCACTGGACGCCGGTGCCGCGACGGGCTGACCGGCTTCGGCGATAGTGTTCAACGGCACCCCTCACTCGCAGAATTTACCGATGGTGTCAGCGGAACCGCCCGCGCTAGCAGTGCCAAAGCCACCCCCCTTGGTGCCGTTTTCGCACCGGCCATGACACAATCCCGGCGGATTTAAGTACAGAATGCCGTCATTTGTAATGCTTCCTCCCCTGCGGGGAGCAAGCGAGTATTGGTGATATCGATGAGCGAGGAAAAAATCGCACACCAGCCCGCGGCCAGCCTGCCCTCGCGCAAGGCGCTGCCGCCATTCGAAGCGTTGCGGGCATTCGACGCCGTCGCGCGCCTCGGCGGTGTCCGCAAGGCCGCCCAATATTTGTGCCGTGACCATGCCGTGGTGAGCCGGCACCTGCGCGCCATCGAAGATTGGACCGGCACCAAGCTCATTCAGCGAACGCCCGGCGGCGCGGTGCTGACCGAGGACGGCATCCGATATCACAAGCAGATCGCCAGCGCGATCGACATGATCGCCGGTGCCACCGTCGATCTGATGAAGCGCGGCGACGATCATCGTCTGCACATCCGCTGCATGCCCGGTTTCGCTTTGCACTGGCTGTCGAGCCGCCTCGGCGAATTCGAGAAGGCCAACCCGGGCATCGATATCGAAGTCCGCCCGCTCGACCGCCTGCCCGATGTGCTGGCCCATCACACCGACGTCGAGATCCGGCTGGTCGCGCCCTATGCGGATCGAGTCGAACTGGCAGCGGAGCTGCGCAGCTCGGAGATCGTGCACACACCGGTGCTGGCCGTCGCGAATCGCGACTATCTGGCGCGCTCGGCCCCGATCAACGAGCCGCGCGATCTGCTGACCCACCAGCTGCTGCATGAAGAGAACTTCAATCGCTGGCGCAACTGGCTGAGCTTTCACGGCATCCACGAGGATGTGGAGCTCAGCGGCACGCGCCTGTGGCAGGGCCATCTCACATTGGACGCGGCCCGGCACGGCCGCGGCATTTCGTTGACGAACTATCTGATCGTGGCGGAGGACCTGGCCAGCGGCCGGCTGGTCGATGTCGGCGAGGGCAAGCCTGCGTTTCAGCCGCTGGCGGTCGGTATCTATTACTTCATCGCGCGCGAGAAGCGCTGGGATTCGCCGGTGATCCGCAAGTTCCGGCAATGGATGATCGCGACCATCAAGAAACAGCACCCGCAGCTAAAAGCGGGCACGGCCTGAGCCGCGCCCGTAGTGGGCGTTACCCTAACCCAAACTTTTTCGCGGTCTCATCCAGCGCCTTGCGCGCCTTCTCGATCAGCTCATCGACCTGAGCCTTGGTGATGATCAGCGGCGGACTCAGCACCATCGACTGATACACCGCTCGCATGATCAGACCGTGGTTCGCAGCCACGTCGCGGCAAAAATTGGCCGCATCGTCCTGCGCCGTGAAAATCTCGCGAGTCTGCTTGTTCTTCACCAGCTGCATCGCCGCGATCAGACCGACGCCACGAATCTCGCCGACGATGGGATGCGACGCCGCCAGCTCCTGCAGGCTCTTGCGGAAGTACGGCGCGATCTCTTCCCGTACGCGCTCGACCAGGCCTTCCGAACTCATCAGCTGAATGTTCGCAATCGCCACGGCACACGACGCCGGGTGACCCGAGTAGGTGTAGCCGTGCGCGAGCGCGCCGCCTTCGTTGATTTCTTTCCAGAGCCGATCGTGAATCGCGACGCCCGCGATCGGCAGATAGCCCGACGACAGGCCCTTCGCCATCGGCATCAGATCCGGATCGATACCGTAGGTCTGCGAGCCGAACCACTGACCGGTGCGGCCGAAACCGCAGATCACTTCATCGGCGACCACGAGCACGTCGTACTTGCGGCAGATCCGCTGAATCTCCGCCCAATAGCCCGGCGGCGGCTCATACACGCCGCCCGCGCCCTGCACCGGCTCACCGATGAAGGCCGCGACGTTATCGGCGCCCAGCTCGAGAATCTTCTCTTCGAGCAGACGCGCCGCCTTGAGACCGTACTCTTCGAGCGTGAGGCCTGCGCCCTGCGTGTAGTAATGAGGGTGAGCGATGTGCGCGAACTCCGGCAGCAACTGTCCGTCGAGCGCATGCATGTGAGACATGCCACCGAGACTCACCGCCGCGAGCGTGCTGCCGTGATAGCCCAGATTGCGCGCGATGAACGTGCGCTTGGTCGGCTTGCCCTTCACGCGCCAGTAGTGACGCGCCAGACGAATGACCGTGTCGTTCGCCTCCGAGCCCGAGTTCGTATAGAAGAAATGTTTCAGGCCCGGCGGCGTCACTTCCGCCAGCACTTTGCCCAGCTCGATCTGCGACGGCGTCGAGGTCTGGAAGAAGCTGTTGTAGTACGGCAGCGTCTGCAGCTGCCGAGTCGCCGCGTCCACCAGTTCCTTGCGGCCGTAGCCGACGTTGACGCACCACAGGCCGGCCATGCCGTCGAGAATCTTGTTGCCGTCGCTGTCCCACACGTACGCGCCTTCGGCCCGTGTGATGACCCGCACGCCCTTGCCGGCCAGCGCCTTCTGATCGGTGAAGGGATGAACGTGGTGAGCCACGTCCAGCGCCCGATAGTCCTGAGTGCTTCTGAATGTCTGCGCCATCGCCTCTCCACAATTCGCTGCCCGGGCCGCCGGCCCGGGCAGCCGACTCTCTTAGAACGAGTAACCGACCTTGATGCCCAGCTCGCGGGGCCGCGTGCGGTTGGCATTGGTCCAGTAGTGATACGGATCGATCCACTTGTTCTCGTTGGTGAGATTGCTGCCGAACAGCTCGACGTTCGCCTGCCCCAGCGTCACGCCGACACGCGCCGACAACATCGATATGTCGTCGGAGTAGTACGGCAGGAACTGGTCGTAGAACACGCTGCGATCGACGTAGCTGACCTTGTCGCGGTAGCTGTAATCCACACGGAAGAAGCCCGGCACCGTCGCGGTCAGATCGAAGTTATACATAGCGCCCAGCGTGTAGCTGAGCTCGGGCACGTAGTCGACCGGGTCGCCGACGATGTTGGTCGCGTCGGTGGACTTCACCTCGACCACTTCGCTATCCATGTAGGCCGCCGTCGCGCTCAACGCCAGCCGCTCCAACGGACGCCAGGTGACGCCCGCCTCGGCGCCCTTGACTTCGACTTTGCCGATATTCGACGTGCGCGAGTCGGTGGTGCCATCCGAATTCAGGATCAGGCCACGACGCAACATGTCCTTGTAATCGCTGTAGAACACCGCCACTTCGTAGGCCACGACGCCGCCGCCCAGCACGCCTTTGCTGCCCAGCTCGTAGCTCACCAACTGCTCGGGGTTGTAGTTCGGCAGGTCGCCACGGTTGAAACCGCCGCTACGGAAGCCGCTGCCGACGCTGGCGTAGAGATTGATATCGTCGGTCACTTTGAATGACGCATACACCCGAGGGTCGACGGAATCGAATGAATCCTTCTCGGTCGCCGAACCGTCGAACGTCTTCTGGTCGTCCTTGAAGTAGCGCACGCCGCCGCCGAGCTCGAAGCGCTCGGTGAGCTTGAACGACACGTCGCCGAACAACGCGTACGACTCGTACCAGTCCTTGTCCAGATAAGGAATGTCGCTGTAGTAATCGTCCGGGAAGGCGGGATTGTTGTAGTCGTACAGGCTGTCGTAGGTATCGGTGAAGCGGCTGGCCAGCTTGCGATAGAAACCGCCGACCGTGTAGTTGAAGAAGCCGTCGCCCGCAGAGCTCAGGCGCACTTCCTGAGAGAACTGATGCATCTGTTGCAATCGATCGTCGGTGCCTTCGATGACGGCGCCGCCTGCGACGAACTCGCCATAGTTGGTCTGCGGGCCGGCGATGTACGAGAACGGATAATGATGCGTGTGATCGATGTAGGTGCTGGAGCTGAGCAGCTCGCCGAAGCCCAGATCGTATTTCACGTCCAGGTTGTACAGGTTGTAGTCGAACTCTTTCGGCACCAGGCGGCGCGCACGATCGACCGCGACCGTGACGGTGCGATCCGGGTTCTCATACCCCAGGCCCAGCTCGCTCTCGTTGCGATGGACCACGACCATGCCCTGAATCGACAGCGCGTCGGTCGGCTTCCACAGCGCCTTGACCCGTACGTTGCGCAGGTCCTGATTGTTGCCGTCCTTGATGCCAGCCTGCGGCTGATCCTGCCAGCCGCCACCTTCCTGAGCGGTGGCGGCGATACGAATGCCGAATTTGTCGGTGACGATGGGCGCATTCAATACGCCAGTGATCACTTCGCGCGAGTCGCCGCCGCTGATGAAACTTTCCTGCGCTTCGATCGAGCCACCCCACTCCGTGAGATCGGGCGACTTGGTGATGTAACGGATCGCGCCGGCCACCGAGCCCTGACCGTACAGCGTACCCTGCGGTCCCTTCAGCACTTCGACGCGCTCGAGGTCCAGCGGGCGCGAATCGAGCTGATCGAAACCGGTCAGCGTCAGGGGCGCTTCGTCCAGATACACGCCGACCAAGGCGTCACTGCCGTACTGATTGCTCAGACCGCGCATGAAGATCTGATAGCTGCCCGGGCCGTCTTCGCGCAAGGCCATGCCGGGCACGGCGAAGGAAATGTCCTGAACGTCTCTCAGGCCTTTCTGCTCGAGCTCGCCGCCGCTGATGGCGGTGATCGCCACCGGCACATCGACCAGGCGCTGCTCGCGCTTCTGCGCGGTCACGATCACCTCTTCGACCACCAGCTCCTGTGCCATTGTGCTGACCGAGGTAGTTGCTCCTACCACCGCCAGTGCCGTGATGTATTTCAGTCGCGTTGCCATGTTGCCTCCCAAAACCTTTGATCCCCGGGGTAAAGCCGTTGTGTTTATGAGTGTGTGGTTCGCTATCTCAGCGCGCCGACCGCGCTGTTGAAAAAGTCGTTGTCCGGAATCGCCTCGGCGCCCTTGGGCTTGGAGCGGGCGCTCAACACCGCCACGATCACCTGCTCGCGCGGGTTGATGTAGATGTACTGACCGAAGATTCCGCGAGCGCTGAACGCGCCGTCGGCGAACGAACCGTTGGGACGCGCGACCGGCCACCACATGTAGCCGTAGTCCACGCGTGCATTGCCGACCTGACGAGGCTGAGTCGCCTCACTGATCCACCCCACGGGCAACACGCGCTCGTCGCCGATGACGCCATCGTTCGCCATGAACAAGCCGAAGCGCGCGTAGTCGCGCAGCGTCGCGTTGATGCCGCTGCCCGCCACTTCCAGTCCGCCCGGCGCTTCGAGCCACCACGTGGCGTCCGCCTGCATGCCGACCTTGGACCAGATCTTTTGTGACAAATAATCCGCGCACCACGCACCAGTTGCCGCACGCACGAGCGCGCCGACGACGTGCGTCTCTCCAGTGCTGTAATTCCAGACGGAACCGGGCGCGGCGATCCGCGGCTGGCTCGCCAGATATTTCATGATCGCGCCCGGCTGTTGCGCGATCTGCAGCTCGAGCATGCGACGGCGCTCGGAGTCCGCATCGGTATGCGTGTCGTCCCAATGCACGCCCGACGTCATTTGCAACAGATGACGAATCGACACGCCGTCGTAACTCGTACCGCGCAGCTCAGGCAAATAGCGGGTGAGCTGTTCGTCGACACCGCCGATGAGCTTGTCTTGAATCGCGGCACCGATGAGCGTGGTGCTCACCGACTTCGCCATCGACATGGAGATCCAGCGCGTGTTGACGTCGGTGCCCAGGTCGTAGTGTTCGAACGCGATGCGACCGCGCTTCAACAACAGCAAACCAGCGACGCGATTACGAGAGATATAGTCGGGCAGGTCGTACTCCACGCCTCTGGAGTGCACGACCATGTCTTGCAGCTGGATGTCGGCGCGCGGCAGCTCGTAAACCGGGCCGCCACGAGCGATCGTGCGCGTCGCGAACTCCCACTGCGTATCGCGAAACAGCCGCAGCTGAGCGTCGGGGAGCAGCTTGCCCGCGTAGGCATCGCGGGCCTGGCTGGCGGCGACCTGAGGTTCGTCCGCACGTCGGCTGCGGACTTCGGCGTCGCGATGCAAGGTGAACATTCCTGAATAACAGCGATGTCGCTGTTATATCGCCAGCCCCTCGACGCGCACAGTTGCCAATGCCGACCGCGTCGGTGAGCTGCGATCACCAGGGCACGGGGCCCTGGTGCGCGGGAGTCACTTGGTGCCGATCTGCTCCCAGTGACCCGGATTCAAAATCAATTTGCCGTCAGCAAACCGCACATTGAGCGGGTAACGGCCCGGCACGGTGAAGTCACCTTGCGCGACGGGTTGCAACTCCACCGCTGCCTGCTTCTTGATGGCGAACGCATCGCGAGCGCCCGTGGCTTGCGCCATCAACTTGCCGCCTTCCGCGGCGATTCGCACGCTGACGATGTCGCTGAATTTGTAGTCACCCGCGTACTTCTGCAGATCGGCGGCCGCGACCTTGAGACGTTTGTTCGGCTGGAATGCCTTGGGCTGCTCGGGCACCGACGAGAGGATCGCATCCCACATCACTTCGCCGGCGATGACGCCGAGATCCACCGATGTGAGCGCGCCCGGTGTCTTGTCATCCACTTCGCCAGTGGAGATTGCGTAGAGCACGTCGCCGTCATATTCAGTTGCGAACGGCTGCAGACCGCGCGCCATCGACGTGTGCACCTGGACCGCGATCCGTTGTAACAACGCGGGCTCCAACGTCTGATTCACGACGACCAGACTGACGGTGGTGTTGCGCGCTGCTTCTTTCGGCGGCTGCCAGCCCGGCTTGCGGCTGTCGGGCATACCCGCCAGCAAATCGGTGGGGCGCAGCGGCTGCGGCCAGTTCGTGCCTGGATTGCACGCGACCACCTTGCCGTCGCGATCGGTCACCACGCCGAACGCATTCACGACCGTGAACGCCGCGATCTTCACCGGGCCGACCTGACGATACGCACCGCCCTGACCTGAGTGGACATTACAACCGAAGAACTGACCGGTACGCGCCGAGCGCCCCGCACCTTGAGCCCCCAGAGGAAACACGCCCGGCTGCGCGGCACGCAGCGCCGCCTGTGCCAGTCGCTTGTCCGGATAGATCTCGTTCAGACGGCGATCGCCGAAGTCATAAATGATCGCGCCCACGGACAAAGAAATATTGTCCCAGTTGCCACTGCGCACGCCGTCGTCCTTCAGCGCCGTGGCGGCAGCCGTCGTCGACTCGAGGCCGTACCAGGAGCCGCCCGAGAACACCACTGTGTCCACTTCGGGCAAGTTATAACCAAGACGCAGGTAGTCGGTATTCACAGTACCCGGCCCGCCACCGCGAACATCCACCGCGCCCAAAACGCGTCGCGCGAAGCGAAACACGGTGACACCGGTCGGACCTTCCGCGTATTCGCCGGTGCCGATGGTGACCATGGGCCAGTCGAACGCGAGCTTCTTCTCGCCCGCGTTGATCAGCGGCTGCAACGAGTCCTGCGAGGCGCTTTCGGCCGACCAGGAGGTGGCGGTGACGGCGGCCAGCAGCAGGGCCGTCAGGGATTGACGCAAGATTCGCATCGGGGTGCAGCTCCGGGCATTTAACACGGGAGCCATTGAAACACAGGCGTAAACGCGCCGGGCGATGCCATCATCGACGCCGTTGGTGCCCTGAGCACACCCCCGGCCGACCCTACGCTCGCCGGTCAATGTGCCCGCTGCACCCGGGCATCCTGCCCGGTGCCGGTTTGTCTATGTCACCGGCTGCATGTCGCCCAGCACGGTCGGGATCAATTCCGACACGGTCGGGTGAATCGGCACCGCCTGCTGCAGCTTCATGTAGGGCACATCGGCATTCATGATGTCGATGACACCATGAATGGCCTCATCGCCCCCCACGCCGAGAATCGATGCGCCCAGAATCCGCTTGGAGCGTGCATCGGCGATCACTTTCATGAAGCCCTGCGTCTCGCCCTTCTCGATGGCCCGGCCGACCTTGGTCATGGGCCGCGTGCCGATCAGGAGCTTTCTGCCGCTGGCCCGCGCCTGCGCCTCCGTCATGCCAACCCGCCCGAGCGGCGGATCGATGTAGAGCGCATAGGCTGAAATGCGCTGACTGACGCGCCGATCCTCGCCGTCGAGCAGGTTCGCCGCCACGATCTCGAAATCGTTATAGGCCGTGTGGGTGAACGCGCCCCGCCCGTTGCAATCACCAAGCGCGTAGACGCCCGGCACGCTTGTTTGCAAATGATCGTCGACCTTGATGTAACCCCGCGCGTCGACATCGATGCCCGCGCGGTCGAGACCGAGATCATTCGTATTCGGCACGCGCCCCACGGCCAGGAGCACGTGACTGCCGACGACCGTCGGTGCGCCCTGCGTGCAGCTCACGTGCACTTCGACACCCTCGGCATGCGGCGCGAGGCTGATGCATTCAGCGTGAGTACGAAGCGCGATGTCTTCGTTCTTCAGGATCTCGGCAATCGCGAGCGACACATCTTCGTCTTCACGACCGATCAATCGCGGACTCTGCTCGACAATCGTCACCTTCGCGCCGAAGCGCCGGAACATCTGCGCGAATTCCAGCCCGATATAACTTCCGCCCACCACGACCAGATGCTTGGGCACGAAGTCCACTTGCAGCATCGTGGTGTTGGTGAGGAACGGCACGGTATTCACGCCCGGCATGTTGGGCACGTTCGCGCGCCCGCCGACGTTGATGAAGATAGTCGGCGCGGTGAGCACCTGCTCGCCGACCCGGATCGTGTTCGACGATTCGAATTGCGCCTGCCCCTCGATGACTGTGCAACCCGCCATCGACTTCAACCAGTTTTCCAGACCCGTGCGCGCGTCCAGCGTCACTTTCGCCGCGCGCGCCCGCACGCGTTTCATGTCGATGCCGATGGGCGCGTTCGTCACGACGCCATACTCATCGGCTCGCCTCGCGAGACGCGCGGCGTAGGCGCTCGCGACCATGGTCTTGGTCGGCATGCAGCCCGTGTTGACGCACGTGCCACCGAACAACTTGCGCTCGATCATCGCGACCTTGCGCCCCGCCTGCGTCAACCGCCCCGCCAGCGACGGCCCCGCCTGGCCGGCACCGATGACGATGGCGTCGAAGCTCTGGGTCATGGCAACGCCAGCACGATGAGCACCGCCCCGCCGATCGCAACGGCATCCTCGATGAGTGCCGCCGGCCGATCCTTGCCAAACGCCGCCGCCACCTTGCCTCTCGCCGCCGCTCCCCCCAGCGTACCGATGACCGCGCCGATGATGCCGACGATCGCACCAATCCAGAGCGAACCGGCCGCGACGCCGATGGCCCCGCCGGTGAGCGCGCCCATCAGAATTCGCGTGCCGAACTGGACGGGGACTTTGCGACTGGGGGTCGTGGGAAGCTGGTCGGTGATCAGCTCACCGATGGCCAGCACCAGGAAAATCCAGGGCGTCCAGCGATAGCCCAGGAAAGCGAGCAACGTACCGCTCAGGTTGAGCAGTCCGTAATGAGCCGCGAAGGCGATGGCCGCCGGTGCCGTCATGGCACGCAGGCCCGCGATGATGCCGATCAGCAGAGCAAGGAAATACAACATGCCAGTCCCCGTCACGCCTTGTTGTGATTGACACCATCCTAAACCAAGGCAAGGCCACGGGAAGAGGGGTGGCAGCAGAAAGGCACGGGGATTCCAATTTCGGGGCCTGTCCGGGGCCCGGCCTGCGAATCCGACGTCTATTTGTCATCCGCGGTGAGGTAATCCCACATCCGCTCGAGAATCCGCCCCGACCAGGTCGCTCTCTGTTTCGCGTCCTGCTCAGTCAACAGGCCTTCGTCGGCCAGGCCGGCGGACAGGCAATCCAGCTCGACGCGGGCGGCATCTTCCAGATACCAGGTCAGCACCACCGCGGCTTCGAGCGACTCGCCAACGATCACCGCACCGTTGCCACGCATGAGAATGGCTCGCTGCTGCCCCAATGCAGCAGCGAACCGCTTCGCTTGTTCGTCATCGCGCAGCAGCTGCGGGTCGTCCCACAGCACCGGCGCCGGGTAGAAATAACTCCCGAATCCATGCCTCGGCCGCGGCACCCGCCGCATCGCGCCGAGACTCATCACTTTCGGCGGCATGCAACGGACGATGGCGTTCACGTCCGGCCGCAAGCGATAGATCTCACGATGCGCGCGCACCTCACCGAGCACGCCTTCCGGCAGCGGCCCATCGAGCGACACTTCGTGGCACGCGTCGCTCTCAGTCACGAGCCCCAACGGCTTCGATGGCGAGACTCGAAACGTCGTCGCCGACGTCCGCACGCTGCAATGACCGTAAGCATGCAACAGCCCATGGCGCGACAAGGCCCGCCCGGCCGTGCGGATCAAACCATCGATGTGAGCTACGTCGCTCATGAGCCGGGCGGCTTCGCCACCGGCATCGCCTTGCCGCCGACGAACCACTCGCCTTCCGCATATTCCTGCAGCAGGACCCGAATCGTCTCCGGCTTGGCCTGCAAGGTCTGACTGACGGTTTCAGTGATCTTCGCCGCCAGCTCGGCTTTGAGCTCGGGCGAGCGACCCGCCAGGATGTTGACTTGAATGATTGGCATGGCTGAGTTATTCCGCGACCGTAAACGACGTCCGACCCAGACGCTCGACTTCCAATTGCACGTGCATGCCGACGAACAGCTCGAACGCCGCCGTCGCGCCGCCGGCCATCACGATGTGACCCGCTTCCAGCACCTCACCGCTCATCGCGACCAGACGCGCCGCCGCCACCAGCGAACGTATCGGATCGCCCATGATCGCCGCCGTCGAACCGAACGTCTGCGGACGACCGTTCACCGACACGACCATGCCCAGATTATCGAGCGCCTGATGGGGCGTATTCCACGGCCCGATCGTGAGCGCCGACGACGAGCTGTTGTCGGCAACCACATCGGTCAGCGAGAAACGGAAATTCTGATAGCGCGAATCGATGATCTCCAGCGCCGGCGCGATGGCCTCGACCGCGTCCAGCGCCTGCGGCGCGGTCACGATGCCGGAGAGCGGCTTGCGCAGCAGAAACGCGACTTCCGGCTCGACGCGCGGATGAACGAAACGTTTCCTGCTGATCGTGCCACCGTCCTCGGCAATCATCGCATCCGTCAGGCGTCCCCAGATGAGGTCGGACACACCCATCTGTTCCATCTTGGCACGACTGGTGAAGCCCATCTTGGTGCCGATGCGGCGCTCGCCGCGCGCGATGCGACGCTCGATGCTTTGCCGCTGGATCTCGTAGGCCTGCTCCAGCGTCACCGTTTCAGTGGCGGAGATCTGCGCCACTGCGGTGGCATTGCGAGCCGCGTCGTCCAGCAGCGTCGCGAGACGGAGGATATCTACACTCATGCGGCAGCCTCTTCAGCAATCTGACATCGAATGCCAGAAACACGATCAGTGACTTCGATCATTGAAGCATTCCAATCAGTTGCAAACTTGACGGGCCAGGGAAGTCGATGAATCCGAGCTTCCGTAAGTCTGCAGGCGCGCTTTCAGATCCAGCGCGACGTCAACGATCATATCTTCCTGCCCACCAACCATGCGTCGTCGCCCCAGCTCCATCAGGATCTCGCGCACATCGACACCGTAGTCGCGTGCGGCCTTCTCGGCATGCCGAAGGAAGCTGGAATAAACACCTGCGTAACCCAGCGAGAGTGTCTCGCGATCGACGCGCACCGGACGGTCCTGCAACGGACGCACCAGCTCTTCCGCGGCATCCATCAGCTTGAACAGATCGCAGCCGTGCTCGAAGCCCACGCGATCGGCGGCGGCGATGAAGACTTCCAGCGGCGCATTGCCCGCACCCGCGCCCATGCCGGCCAGCGACGCATCGACCCGGGTCACGCCATGCTCGACCGCGACGATCGAGTTTGCGACGCCGAGCGACAGATTGTGATGCGCATGAATGCCGATCTGCGTGCTCGGCTGCAGCGCCTGACGCAGAGCGCGCACGCGTTGTTCGCTATCGCGCATGGTCAGCGCGCCACCCGAGTCCACGACGTACACGCAATGCGCGCCGTAGCTCTCCATCAGCTTGGCCTGCGCAGCAAGCTGATCCGGCGGACTCATGTGCGACATCATCAAGAACCCGCACACGTCAAGGTCCATTCTGCGGGCTGCCTCGATGTGCTGACGAGAAACATCCGCCTCGGTGCAATGAGTCGCGACGCGCACCGACCGCACGCCCACCTTCGCAGCGGCATGCAGGTCTTCGACGGTGCCGATGCCAGGCAACAGCAGCGTCGTGAGCTTCGCATGCTTGACCGACGCCGCCACCGCTTCGATCCACTCCAGATCGGTGTGACGACCGAAGCCATAGTTGAAACTCGATCCGGCGAGGCCGTCGCCGTGCGCCACTTCGATGGCTGCGACCTTCGCTTCATCCAGCGCGCGGGCGATGGCGATGACGTGATCGAGTCCGTACTGATGGCGGATGGCATGCATGCCATCGCGCAACGTCACGTCTTGAATATAGAGCTGCGTCATCAGGCGGCCCTCTGCAGCTGAGTTTCGACGATGCGATCGGCCGTGGTCATCGCCGCCGACGTCATGATGTCGAGATTGCCCGCGTAGGCCGGCAGATAGTGCGCGGCACCTTCGACTTCCAGATAGACCGCGACCTTCAAGCCAGTGAGCGGCGCGTCGCCCTTGCGAAGACGCACGCCATCCTTCTCGGTCAGACGCTCGAACTGCACCGCCTGCTTCAATCGATAGCCAGGAACGTAACGATTCACAGCCGCGACCATCGCGGTCACCGACGCACTGATCGCGCGGTCATCCTCCGTCTGCGCCAGACAATAAACGGTGTCACGCATGATGAGCGGCGGCTCGGCCGGATTCAGCACGATGATCGCCTTGCCCAAGCCCGCGCCGCCGACGCCTTCGATGGCACGCGACGTCGTGACGGTGAACTCATCGATGTTCGCACGCGTGCCGGGGCCGGCGGACTTCGACGCGATGGACGCAACGATCTCCGCATAAGGTACCGCCGCCACTTTGCGAACGGCCGCGACGATGGGAATCGTCGCCTGCCCGCCGCACGTAACCATGTTCACGTTGTGAGCCTGCAGATGTTCATCCAGGTTCACGCAAGGAACGACGTACGGACCGACCGCCGCCGGCGTGAGATCGATGGCACGCTTGCCGTCCTGTTTCAGAATGGCCGCATGATGCTCGTGTGCCTTTGCCGAGGTCGCGTCGAGCACGATGTCGATATCCTGATACAGCGATTCACGCCGGAGGCCGTCGAGACCTTGATCGGTCGCAAACACCCCGAGGCGGCGCGCACGCGCGAGGCCCTCGGAATTCGGATCGACACCCACCAGTGCCGCCATCTCCAGATGACGCGAGGTGCGCATCACTTTGATCATCAGATCGGTGCCGATGTTGCCCGAGCCGATGATGGCTACTTTCGCCTTGCTCATCCGCCTACTCCTTCGTGAACGCCGCCGCGACGCGACCCAAGCCGCTGATGCGTGCTTCGTAAACTTCGCCCGGCTTCACCGTGACCATCGGGCCGAGCGCGCCCGACAGAATCGTCGTGCCCGCACGCAATGGATTGCCGACCTTCGCCATCGTGGCTGCGAGCCACACCACCGCGTTCAACGGATTGCCCAAACAGGCCGCGCCGCAGCCCGTCGACACCGCCTCGCCACGATTCTCCAAACGCGCGCCACACATGCGCAGATCGATCGCATCGATCTTGCGTGGCGTGCCACCGAGCACGAACAGCCCGGATGACGCGTTGTCGGCGATGGTGTCGTAAAGAGAAATCTTCCAGTCGCGCACCCGGCTGTCGACGATCTCGATGGCCGGCAGCGCGTAAGCGACCGCGGTCGTGACCTGCGCGAGCGTCGGGCGCTCGGAGCTCAGATCTTTCTCCAGCACGAACGCGATCTCCGCTTCCACCTTCGGCTGGATCAGACGCGAGAGGGGGACGAGCGCGTCGTCGCCATATTCCATGTCATCGAACAACATGCCGAAGTCGGGCTGATCGACGCCGAGCTGCTTTTGCACGGCATGCGAAGTGAGACCGATCTTCGCGCCGATGACGTGACGGCCCGCGGCCAGTGCGCCAGCGGTGAGACGCGACTGCACTTCATAGGCGCCCGCGACACCGAGCGGCTCGATGAGCGAACGAACCGGATCGCAGGGCGTGCGAGTCTTCGCCGCCTGACTGAGCGCCGCGTGAGCTGCGGCAATGGCTTCAGAGTTTGACGCAGACATTCCGCAGCTCCGAATAGAACTCCAGACCGTGAACCCCGCCCTCGCGGCCGATGCCCGACTGCTTGGCACCGCCGAACGCGGTGCGCAGATCGCGCAGGAACCAGGAGTTGAGCCACAAGATACCCACTTCGATCTGGGCCGCAACCCGATGCGCCCGCGACAGATCGCGAGTGAAGACCGAGCCGGCCAGGCCGTAAGGCGTGTCGTTCGCCAGGGCAATCGCTTCCTCTTCGGTATCGAAGGGCGCGACGTGACAGCAGGGCCCGAAGATTTCCTCGCGCAGCACCGGATGAGATTCGGGCAGGCCGGTCCAGATCGTCGGCTGTACCCACGCTCCTTCGGCGAACGCACCGGGCATGTCGGGAACACCCCCACCCGTGATCAGCGTCGCGCCCGAGTTGCGGGCGCGCTCGTAGTAACCGAGCACTTTGCGCCGATGCTCCTGACTGATCAACGGACCCAGCGTCGTGGTTTTCTCGAAAGGATCGCCATTACGCTGGGTCTCGGCGGCAGCCTTCAACCGATTTACAAACTGATCGAACAGCGGCCGCTGCACGTAGATGCGCTCGGTGCCCAGGCACACCTGGCCGCAGTTCAGGAACGTCGAGCGCGTACTGGCTTCGATGGCGACATCGAGATCGCAGTCGGCGAACACGATCGAGGCATTCTTGCCACCGAGCTCGAGCGAGACGGGGCGCACGCCTTCGGCCGCCGACTTCATGATCGCCGTGCCCGTGCGCGTCTCGCCGGTGAACGTGATGCCGTCGACGCCCGGATGATTGACCAGATGCGCACCGGCGCTGTCCGGACCGAAGCCGTGCACGACGTTATAAACACCGGGCGGCACGCCCGCTTCATTCATCACCTGACCGAGCAGCGTCGCGGTGGTCGGTGTTTCCTCGGACGGCTTCACCACGACAGTGTTGCCGCTCGCCATGGCCGGCGCGACCTTCCAGGTCATCAACAACAACGGCAGGTTCCAAGGACACACCACGGCGATCACGCCGCGCGGCACGCGAATGGAATAATTCAACGCGCCTTTGCCATCCGGCGTCGGGCTGCGGAACGCTTCGGTGGGATGCGCGAGCATCTGATCGGCGAACGCGGTGAAATTGGCCGCGCCTCGCGGAATATCCAGATGACTCACATCGCGGATGGGTTTGCCAGTGTCGAGAATTTCGGCTTTGACGAACTCGTCGAAGCGACGCGTGATGCCTTCGGCGACCTTGCGCATGATGGCGGCGCGCTCGGCATCGGTCATCTTGCCCCACGGACCTTTCAACGCCTTGCGCGCGGCCTGCACCGCCTGGTCGACGACGGCGGCATCGGCCTCGGCGACCGTGCTGACCACGGTGTTGGTGGCGGGGTTACGGTTTTCGAAAGTCCGACCGCCGCCGACGGAAGCTCCGTTGATGAAATGCGCCAGGCTCGGAATCGAGGCAGCCATGATGACTCTATTCAAGGAATGGGAGGTCGGATGGTAACTCATAATTTCGATATTTCAACGCGGGGCGCAGGATTCGGCAGATTTTCCGCGTATTGCTCATCCGGACTGCCCGGAACCACTTTATGCCCATAAAACTCCAGTCATCGTCGGCAGGTCACGGTGGCATGCCGGCCAGCATTGACAACCATTGACTGCCCTGACATCGTCCGATTATCGAATTTTTATGATAGGCCTCAGGGGGACCGACGGGTGAATGCCGCCGTTCAGAACACCGCTTACGGCGCGCACGCCGGCCGTACCGTCGATGTCACCGCCGTCATCGATTCCGCGCCGCTGGGTCGGTTTCAAATCTTCAGCGTCGTGCTGTGCGGCCTGGTCGCCATGCTCGACGGCTTCGACACTCAATCGGTGTTCCTGGTGGCGCCGGTGCTCGCCGAAGTCTGGAATGTCGCGCCCGGCGACTTCGGCCCGATCTTCGGCGCGGGCCTGGTCGGCATCCTGTGCGGCCAATTCATCGCCGGTCCGCTGTCGGATCGTTACGGACGTCGCAAAGTCATTCTCGGCTGCACGTTGATGTTCGCACTGTTGACGTTCGCGACCGCGGCCGCCACCAGTCTGCAAATGTTGTTGCTGTTGAGATTCCTCACCGGCATCGGCCTGGGCGGGGCGACACCGAACATCATCGCGCTCACCGCGGAATTCTCTCCTCAACGCCTGCGCGCCACGGCGATCACAGTGATGTTTGCGGGCTTTCCGCTCGGCGCCGCGATTGGCGCATTGATCAGCAGCGTGATCATTCCCGCGTTCGGCTGGCACTCGGTGTTCATCCTGGGCGGCGTGATTCCGCTGGTTCTGCTCGTCGTGCTGGCCATGCGCCTGCCCGAGTCGGTGCAGTTCCTGGTCGCCGCGGGCCGGCCTCAGCAGGAAATCGGCGCCCTGCTCGATCGACTCGTCCCCGATCGCGAGCGCGCAGCCGGTGAGCGTTATGTATTGAAAGAACAGAAGCTGGAAGGCTTCAGCATGCTGCATCTGTTCCGCGACGGTCGCGCCATGAAGACGCTGCTGCTGTGGGTCGCGTTCTTCATGAGCCTGCTGATGATTTATTTCCTCATGAGCTGGCTGCCGCTGGCGCTCAAGCAGGCGGGCGCGAGCATCACCTCGGCGCTCACGGCGTCGGTATTCCTGAATCTCGGCGGCGCCATCGGCGGCATCGTGCTCGGCCGGCTCATCGATCGTCTCGACGCGGCGGCGGTGCTGTGCGCCGGCTATGTGGTTGCGGGCGTTAGCACGGCGCTGATCGGACAGGTGGAATCTCACGTCGTGATCCTGATGAGCTGCGTGTTCGTCGCCGGCTTCTTCACCATCGGCGGCCAGACTGCGATGAATGCGCTGACCGCGAGCATCTATCCAACGCAGGCACGCGCGACCGGCCTGGGCACGGCACTCGCCGTTGGGCGCATCGGCTCGGTCATCGGGCCGGTGGTGGGCGGTTTGCTGATGGCGGCGATGGTCACCACCGAGAAGTTGTTTCTGCTGAGCGCGCTGCCGGCGGTGATCGCCTGCGTGGCGCTGCTGGTACTGCGAGTTCTGCTACGTCGCTGAGGAAGGCAGGCGCCCCGCGGATGATGCGGGCCGCGGCGCTTGAATGTTGAGCAGGCGCTCCTGGCGGGCACCAGGGCGCGCTGCTTGAACCATGCAATGGACGCCGCAGTGAGAACCGGACCCGCGCGATCTCTCGTACTGGTCAGGGCCGCGATTTGCCGGGCCGGCGACCGGCGGCACTGCGCTTCTTGTTCTTGTTGAGCAGTTCTTCGTCGCGGCGCTCCAGGGCGGCGCGCACGACTTCGGTGGTTCGTTGCAGATGCAGCTCGGTCAACCGGCAGGCACGCAGCGTCTTGCGCCCGAGGACCGCCTCGACAATGGCTTCGTGCTCATCGTGCACATCGCGCTCGATGCTCGCTTCGGCGAGCGAGATCATCCGATAACGCTCGGAATGATAGTGAAGCATGCTGCGCAGACGAATCAGCCACTTCGAGCCGCAGGCCGACACCAGCGCCTCGTGAAAACGACGATTGGCACTTTCCCAACGCGCGAACGTCGCGTTGTCGCCTTCCTTCAAATGATCCTCGAGCGAGGACAGCTCTTGGTACGCCTGATTGACGGCGCGCTCCCAGTCGGGCCCGCCCTTCTCCATGGCCAATGACAACGCCTGCGTCTCGATCAGCAGGCGTGTATTCATCGTGTCCTGCAACTCATCCAGCGAAATCTGCGACACCCAGAAACCGCGCTGACCCTCGGCCACCGCCAGCGCGTCGCCGGTCAACTTCACCAACGCCTCGCGCAGCGGGCTCAAGCCCACGTCGTAGCGCTTGGTCAGCATCTCCATCGCCAGCTTGGTCCCGGGCGGCAGCGCGCCGGAAATGATATCCCGGCGAATATGCTGGTACGTCTGGTCGGCGATGGTCTTGGCGACCGCGGTGTTGTCGTCGTTGTCCGATAGGCTCTTCATTCGATCCCCACTGGCCAATCCTAGGGTCGAAAGCGGCCAAGGCCCTTTCGACAGGCTCCGTCGCTAGAAACTCTTGGTCAGAGTCAGCGCGACGGCCCGGCCACTGATGATAGCGTTAGCAGCATCATAAGACTCCGGCGCATTGCCCGTCACGTAACGGCCCGTATCGATGAACGGCGGATCCTCGCCGGTGGCGTTCAACACACTCAGACCGATGCCGGCGCCGCTCAACAGGCCGGCCGACTGGTCGAAGTTATAGTTGAACTGCAGGTCGAGCGTAATCCAGTCGTCGATCTTGACCGGCGTGGTGTTCAGCACCGGCGCGCCATTCGCGCCCGGCACATAGCAACCCGACACGCATTCGTAGCTATCGGTGTAGTTCACCGTGGCGATGGCGACGAACGGGCCGTTGCGATACGAAATGCCCTGCCGGGACTTGAGCTTCACCGGATTGCCGGTGCTCTCGTAGATGCCCAGCTTGTCCTGATAGGCCGCGCCCGGCGTCGCCTGAATGTCGTAAGAGAGCAGCAGGGTGCCGTTGGCGAACACCTCGAAGCTGCCGACGCCGGTGTCGAAGCCGTAGCTCGCGCCCAGGTCGAGGCCGCCCATCTTCAAGCTCGCCAGATTGGTCTGCGTGGCATAGATGATGGCCGCGATCTGGTCCGGACGCTTGGTGGTACCGGGGCCTTGCAGGCCGATGAAGCGCGGATCGTCGAACAGCGACTGCACCAGCGCATCGTCCGGATTGAACACCAGATTGCTCAGATAGGGACTGGTGCCGGTCGCGAAGTAGTTCGCCAGGATGCCGCCGAGCTGGCCCGAGGTGATACGCACCAGGCGATTGTCGATCTGCATGTTGAAGTAGTTCGCACTCAGCAACAGACCGGGCACGCTCTGCGGCTGGAATTCCAGACCCGCGGTCCAGGTCTTGGCCTCTTCGGGCTTCAGGATCGGACCGGCGCCGCCGGAGACGATCATGCCGGTGAACGAGCAGTTGCCGGTCGCCGCACCCGGCGTACCCACCTGACCGTTGAATTCGACCAGCGTGGAGTTGCACGGCGCGGTGTAGTTGGCGTTGGTATAGAAAATCGCGTTGCCGCCCGGCACCGGCTGCGCACCGTTATAAGCAAAGCGCATCGGCGGCGCATGGAAGCTGGTGCCGTAGCTGCCGCGCAGAGTCAGGCTGTCGATCGGCTTGTAACGCAGGCCGAACTTCGGATCGGTGGACGTGAAATCGCCCAGCCCCTGCGAGTCTTCGTGACGCACGGCCAGCGACAGATCCAGGGCGCGCAGGCCCGGCAGCGAATTGGCGTTGCCGAAGATCGGCACCGCGAACTCGGCGTAGGCGGATTTCACGTCGCGCTCGGTGGCGCCGTAAGACATGTGCATCGGCTCGATGCTTCGATAATTGAAGTCGAGCTCGCCGTCGATATATTCCTTGCGGTAATCGACACCCACCGCGAGCTTGAGCGGACCACCGGGCAGATCCAACACCGTGCCGTCGACCTTGACCGTGCCCTGACGCACCCACGAATCGAACTCCAGCTGCTCGTAACCGATCAGCTGGCTCAACACCTGCGCCGACAACGGCTGCGTGGAATAAGGGTTGAACGTTTCATAGTTCAAGCCGGCGCAGAACGTCTGCTGCGCGGTCGGCGCGGCGATCGCGCCGATGTTGCTGGAGTTCAACCCCATCAGCGAGCAGGTCACCGAGTTCGGCGCCTGGACGATGCCACCGCCCACGGTCAGGAAGTCATCGATGTTGGCGTCGCGCTCCAGCTGCGACTCGCGCATCTGCTTTTCGCGGCTGTAGGAGCCCGTGACATCCAGCTGCCAGTCGCCGCCGATGTCGAACTTCACGCCGAGATCGGCGCCGTAGCTGTCCACCTTCACGTCGCGGCCGGTGATGAAATCATCGACCAGGACGCTGAAGTTGTTGGTGACGCCGGTGATGAACGCCGGATTCGTTTGCGGCAACGTGCCCACCAGATCGACATAGCCGGTGCGATAGTTGCCGTCGCGACGCGTGTAACGCACACCGCCGTGCGTGGTGATGCCGTCCGTGATGTCCTGATCGAAGTTCACGAACACGCTGTGCCGCTGCATCTCGGGCAGGATGTCCCAGCCCGCCCACGGGTTCGAGGTATTGCCGGCACCGCCGTTGGCGGCAAGCAGCTGACCGACGGTGAGGCCGGTGCCCGCTCCCTGCGGCACAGTGTAGGCAACGGGATTCAGATAGCTCGCGGCACCCGAGAAAATATTGGCCGCGCTACCGACGCGAGTCGTGTACTGCGGCCAGTTCACGCCACCCTGCGAAGAAAGATCGCCATTGAGATCGCGATCCTCGGCACGCACCCGAGCGCGATCGTTGAACTCATAACCGAGCACGACCCGACCGCTGTCCCAGCCATGCCCCCACACGGCACTGGCCTGGAATTCATCGCCACCGCCTTCGGTGAGCGTGCCAAAGCGCGCCATGGTTTGCAGCCCCTCGACCTTGCGCTTGAGAATGAAGTTGACGACACCGCCCACCGCATCCGAGCCGTACACGGCCGAGGCGCCGTCCTGCAGGATTTCGATGCGCTCGATGGCCGCGGCCGGAATGTTTGCTACGTCGACGAAGTCGCCGAACTGACCCGAGGTCGCAACCCGACGGCCATCGACGAGCACGAGCGTCGAGAGCGCGCCCAGACCGCGCAGATTCACGCCAGAGCCACCAGTGAGATTCGCACCAGCCGACGTGCCGTCCTGCCCGCCGCGATTGTTGTCCGCCTGCGCCACACCGCCCGCGAAGTTCACCGGCAATGCACGCAGCAGCTCGGCAACCGTGGCCTTGCCGCTCTCGGCGATTTCTTCCGCACCGAGCGTTTGAATCGGATTGCCGATGGGCGCGGAACCGCGAATGTTTGTACCGGTGACGACGATTTCTTCGAGCGCCTCAGGCACACCGCTCACGTCCTGCGCGAGCACCGGCGCGGCGAGCAGCGTTGCGAAAGAAACAGCGATGGCTCGCGACAGCGGGCCAGACTTGGCGTTGGACATCACGCTACCCACACTCCCCAAAAGGTTCATTGGTGCTGCCGCCCTTCGCGGCGCTTGCCACGGAAGATAAGGCGACGTGGCGGAACACGTCAATGAGATTTTCGAAATAATTGGTGATTTCGCGACCCTGGCGGACCGATCCTACCGTCCCCTGATCGGCCAGAATTGAGGGAAATTCTGATTTTCCGCTCAGAACGGTGCATTGAAGGTCGCGGCGGTGGCGACCAGCCCGCTCTCGGGGACTGCTCCATCCTCGGACATATTTCGAAATAGCAGCCCTGCTTCGGGCAGCCCGCCCGTCAAGGCGGGCGCGCAGCCTACGGTTTTGAGCGCAGAAATTGAAGCGCGGTGAGCACCTGCGCCTTGACGCCGATCGCGAGCACGCGCTCGTCGATGTCGAACTTCGGGGAATGATTGGCTGGCGTCGCTGCCTTGTCTTTGAAATCCTTGGTCGAGCCGATGATGTAGTAGACGCCTGGAATCTCTCGCTCGAAGTACGAGAAATCCTCAGCCGCAGCTCGCAGGGGCGCCAGCGTGTCGACGCCCGCCGCGCCGGCCGCTTCCTTCAACGCCGGCATGATGGATTCGAGAATCTTCGGATCGCTGCCCGTCACATAGGCCTGCTGCCGGAAATTCACCTGCGCGGTGGCACCGTAGCTTTTAGCGAGACCATCGACGGACGTGTTGATCAGTTCCTTCAGCCGCTGCAAGCGCTCTTCGCTGAAGGTACGGATCGTCCCCTGCAACGTCGCATCGCCGGGCAGGATGTTGCCCCTCACGCCCGCCTGCACCATCGCCAGCGTGACGACGTTCGGAACATCGAACACATCAACCTGACGCGCCGAAATCGTCGTCAGGCTCTTGATGATGTCGGCGGACAGATTGATGAGATCGGTGCCTTCCCAGGGACGCGCGCCGTGCGTCTGGCGGCCTTTCAAGTCAATGCGCAGGTCGGTGGCGCTGGAGAGCAGCGGACCATAGCGAACATCGATACGCCCGAGCACGCCGGGCTCGACGTGCAACCCGAGGATCGCATCGGGCCTGGGATTGCTCAGCGCGCCTTCTTTGATCATCAGATTCGCGCCGCCTTCTTCACCGGCCGGCGTGCCTTCTTCGGCGGGCTGGAAAATGAAAACCACGGTGCCCGCGATCTGACTGCGCATGCTTGCGAGCACTTGCGCCGCGCCCATGAGAATCGCGGTGTGCGCATCGTGACCGCACGCATGCATCACGGGCACGGTCTTGCCGTTGAATTCCGCTGTCACTGTCGAGGCGAACGGTAGCCCGGTTTGTTCCTCCACCGGCAGCGCATCCATATCGGCCCGAAGCGCGATCACCCGCCCGGGCTTCGCCCCTTTCAACACACCGACGACCCCGGTCTTCCCGACGCCGGTACGAACCTCGAGCCCGAGCGATTGCAAATGTTCAGCGACGAGCGCACCGGTGCGCTCCTCTCGATTGCTCAACTCAGGATGCTGATGAATATCCCGCCGCCATTCGATGACCTGCCGTTCGACCGCCGCAACCTTCTTGTTCACCGCCGCGGTCTGCGCGAGCGCTGCGCTGGAGAGCGCGGCACCCGCCAGGACCAAGCAAACATTGGTGGAGAGACTTCGCCACCGGTGAGATCGCTTCGTCATCTGATCTGTTACCTGCTCCCGGACGGAGAAAAAAATTGTTCCCCTCCCGTTCACGAGAGGGGGCAAGAGGGTGGGTCTTCCGGCCGGCAATGAAACTCAACCTTCCGGCGGCGGTTGGGTGCCGTGCTTCTGATCCATCTCCTGACGCTCTTCATGCAACTTCCGGTGCTGCAAATACGTCAGGCCCGCGTTCAACGAATATTGAAACTGCTGATTCCACGCCATCCGCTGCTGCTCCGGCAGCTTGCGCACCCGCATGCGCAGCTTGTACCGCTGATCCGCCGTGAGCTTCAGATATTCCTGCGCGGTCGGCACCTTGATGCCACCCGGCGGCTTGCCCGTGCTCACCAACTTTGCCGCCGGGGTCGGCGCTTGCACCGTCGGCGCCAGCGCAAAGCGCACGCCTCGCGAAATCGCGCCTGGAATGACCGTACCGTGATCTTCCCCCGGAAACATTACAAACTTCGCTTCGACGCCAGGAATCTTCGACAAGTAATCGGCAAACTCCCGCGCGTTATCCACCTGCTGACGTTCCTTCAGAATGTCCGGATTGGAGCCCTGCCCCTGCACGGCCGGAAAGTCCGGATCCGGCGTCTGCTCATATTCGCCGACAGTGATCAGCACTCGCGGCGTCACCTGCTGAGTCTGCACCTTCGGCTCGAGACGACCCCGCACATTCGCCTTCTGCATCATGCGGCCCTCGTACCAGATCGACGGACTGGCCGCGACGAAGTTATCGACCAGCCCCGGCGCATTGATCAACGCATACAGCGTGAACAAACCGCCGTAGGAATGACCGAACAACGTCTCACGCGTCGTATCGATCTTGAACCGGGCCGCAACCTCCGGCTTCAGCTCGTTCTCGATGAAACGCAGGAACGACTCAGCGCCACCCGTGCCTTGCTTCGGCGTGGAGGTCAGCGCCGGCGTGAGATCGAGCGTTCGTTCCACATTGGGCTTGAGATCGTCGGGATACCCGATACCAATCACCACCGTGCCCCGCCCGGTCGGCCGCCGCTCGGAGGCCCGCACCGTTTCCACCATCGTCGCGAACATGATGTTCGCATCGAGCACGTAAACGACCGAGTAACCCTCTTCCGGCTGCGGCTTGGCCGGCAGCGCGGTGTAGATCTGATAGCGCCGGCCGTTGTCCTTGCCGACCATCTCGCGAATCTCGACGTTCGGCAGCACCTCCGCCGCACTCGCCCCGCCTGCCCAACCGACCAGCGCGACAGCGAGAATCACCAGCGCGCGCGAGCCCTTGCCCCAATCGAAACTGAACTTAGTCATGCGTCACTCGAATCGGATCGACGTTGTTATTCCGGCGCGAAAATCGCCGTGACCTTGCTGGAATTGAACACGTAGGTTGCGACGAAGTCCGACCAGGTGCAGCGCCGCCCCAGCTCGTTCATCGCGCCGGCCAGCGCGTACCAGTTCAACAATTCATGCTCGCCGGAACGCTCCAGCGTCTCCAGCTTCGTGTTGGTCCAGACATCCCAATCGCTGCGGGTCAGCGCCTCATACATTTTCCTGTCGAGCGCCAGGTCCGGCTGCATGCGATACGTCTGATCGTTCAAGAACGCATGCGACCAGCTCGACGAGGCGACCAGCGCCACTCGATACGGGCTGTCGCGGAAGATGCGCGCGACCTCCGCGCCCAGCTTGAAAATGCGCTTCGGCGACGGCGACGGCGGATCGAGCTCCCGACCGCGATCGGCGAGCCGGCTGATGAAGCCGCGATAACTGATGACCGAGCGGCCATAGCAGTTCACTTGAAACGGCACGACGGGATAGGGGAAGCCGCGCCGGTCGTAGTCGAGATACAGAATCGAATTCAGGAAGGCGTGCGGCAGGCCGGCGTGATGCAGCGGCTGGTATGCGTAAGCTACGTCGAACTCGCGCTCCAGCAGCTGTTCGGTGAGGAATTTGGCAGCTCTGCGATGACCGCGCACCAGAATGGAGTGATCGCGTTTTTCCTTCCAGACATTGGGTTTGCCGCCGCCCCACTCGTCTTCGTGCGACTCGGAGAACATCGCCGACTCGGAGGCGTGCGCCCAGGGCTGGATGTTCATGTCGTCGTAGGCCATCACACAGAACGGCGGAACGATGTCTTCCTTGAAATTCTCATATTGATCGTCGCCCCAGATCACGACCAGATCGGGCTTGAATTCATCGATGGCCTCGCGGGCCTTGCTGAGCCCGGCGCACATCGCCGCCCGATGCCTCGCGGCGCCAGCCCGACCTTCATCGCTGCCCCACTCTTCGCGCATGAACGGTGGCCAGTTCGCGGGATCTTTATGAGAAGCAGGCACATCGGGGTCCTTCAGACGCCCGCGAAGGATGTTGGCCATATCCTCATCCCGCCCACTGAGCGGCGGATAGTGCGAGATACCAATGCCGAGAATTTCCGCCATCGCATCAACCCGTCCAAGCAACCGACCCCATTCTCGCCCTCTCACCGCCGGCTAGATTTCGAAATTAACCCCGAAGTTTGGCGAGGAGGAAGATCTGGGCCAACAATATTTGGAAATTCTGACCAAAGCAAGCCCGCCAGCCCGCGCCGACGCCGGACCTGTCGGCAACCGCCCCACGGCTGACGCCGGGGGCTGGACTTTGAAAGCGGAGTTTTCGACAAGGCGCCCTCTTCCTCTTGCGCCCGAACTCGCACTCGACGCCTCGATAACCCGCCTCTTTGTCTTGCAACGGACTTCCCACGGACGTCTCGGCAGCACGCCTCTTTATTCTTGCGCCGAGCTCCCCACCGACGTCTCGACAGCGAGCCTCTTTGTTCTTGCGCCGAGCTCCCCACCGACGTCTCGGCAGCGAGCCTCTTTGTTCTTGCGCCGAGCTCCCCACCGACGTCTCGACAGCGAGCCTCTTTGTTCTTGCGCCGAGCTCCCCACCGACGTCTCGGCAGCGACAGGGTGGGGGAGGTCCTCCCGGCAGCTTCGAACAAGAGGGACCTTGTCGGAGCAGTGCGCCCAGGGACGGGACCAACGGGCCGAGCGATAGCGAAGGCAGTAGGGGAGCACGGTGCCGGGAGGACCTCCCCGACCCTGGCGATGCGAGCCACCGAGACGTCAAACACAGCCTCTCGAGCCACCGGCAGCCTCTCAAGCGCCGACGCATCCAACGCAGTTTTTATCTCTGCTTCCGAAACTCGATGCCGGCGCGTGTATCCTCCGGCCCCCGCTGAGCCGACACCGATAAGCTGCTGGAAAGTTTGTATCGCAGAGTTATCACCTCGCCAGGCTCGAACAACCCGACGCCATAACTCAAATACACGCGTGGCGACAGATACTGGCCAACGGTAAGCGCCGCCCCACCGAGCATCGCTTCATCTGTCACCGACACCTCATCCGCCCCCAATCGCCGGCCCAGATTCTTCGCCAGCAATCCGCCCGCCGCCGCACCGAGCGAACGGGTCGCCGCCTGCACGGCATCGCCCTCACCCGATCCCGAGCCGATGTCCTCGAGCGGCTTACCCGCGACGATGTATGAAAGCGCACTCGCCTGCGCCATCGGCGGATCGGAAAACACCGTGAGCTCCGGACTCTGCGCGGTGCCTCGAATTCTCAATCCAGCCGTCACTTCATCGACCGTTCTGGTCGCCTCGATCCGCAGACTCGGATTGTCGAGCGGCGTCGACGCATACAGCAGTTGCCCTTGCTGAATCGTCAGATCCTGCCCATACGCTTTATAGGTGCCCGTGACATTCATATCGCCGGAAGCCACCGTCTGCGTCCCCGGCCGCTCTCTCACATCGAGCTGCCCGGCGACCTTCGCCACCAGGCCAAACCCAGTGAGATTCACCGCCTCTTCCTGAAGCGCCCGGCCCCTGTCCTGCCCGCCGACGACCACTGTGATGTTCGCGTACAGTGGAATCGCCTGCACCGCCGCCTCATCCTGCGTTTCCGCATCGACCACGACCACATCCGGCGACGCCGCCTGCGCCCGGTCGCCGCCCTTCGGCAGCTTCTGCAAATTCACATCCGCCGAAGGAATGATGACCTTGCCGGACAGCGTCGTTCGCTCTTCATTTCTCACGACATCGATATCCGGCGTGACCAGCACCCTCGCGCCTGGAATATCCGCCGCGAGGAACCGATTGCCATCGACCTTCATATTGATCGCGCCGTTCGTCGACGCCGTGCCCGCGAATTTCAGCGTACCGTCGCCCGATTCGATGCCACCCGACACCTGAAACTCCGTCGTCGACTTCGGTCGCACATCGAGCCGGCCGTTCTTCAAGTGCAACCCAATCGCAGGAATGTCCGCCGCCAGATCCGCCGCCGTCACCTCACCCGTAATCGCCGGTTCCTGCAGCGACCCAGTCACACTGCCTCGCGCATCCATGCGCCCGTGAACGTTCGCCAGCTGCGGCGCGAACACCGCAAACGGCGCGAGATCCGGCAGGCTCGCGTTCACCCGCGCATTGATCTGCGTGTTCGCCTGATTGAGCCCGGTCACTTCGCCTTCACCCTGCAAAGAACCGTTCTCCTGCAAGCCAGTGCTGATCGACGCACGCGCATCCGCGCCCGACAGATTCGCTTCGACCTTGAAATCCCGATAAGTCAGCAATGTTTCTTCTTCCGCGGGCTCGGTCTCGCCCTCGAACACCAGCACGCGCGACATGCTTCCCGACGGCGAGCTGATCGTCGCGTTGCCGAACAGATTGCCGTCGGCATCGCGACGGATATCGCCCTGCCCCTGGATCAATCCTTTGAACCGCAGCGGCAAGTCATCGCTCGACATCGAGTTCGCCAGCGCCAGCGGCACATTGGCGAGCGAATAGCTGGCTCGCATGGAACCATCCGGCTGCAGGCCAGCTTGCAGGCACAGCTCGACATCCCGATCGACGAAGCAGGCACGCGAGACATCGACCGCCATCTTCTGATCGTGCGTCTTCACGACGATGTTCGCCGGCTCGCGCAAGCTCAGGCGCGCCGCGTCTTTCACGTCGAGCGCCAGTCGCTGCACGGCGCCCGACCAGCCATCCTCCTTCTGCCCGCCTTCCACCGCGACCGAGAAGGCGAGCGGCCGCCCGGTCGTGTTCACTTCCGCGCGATGAGCGGCCGGGTTGCCAGACGCCGTGGCCTGCACTGTTTCAAACTCGAGTCCGGCCGCCGACAAACCTGCCATCTTCAGATTGACCGAACCTTGCGGATCGAGCGGCTTGTTCACATCGGCATCGAGCGTGAGGTCCTGCAGCTGCATCTCGTTCAAGTGCAGCTCATGACCCCGCGCATTGCCGTTGATCGAAACGTCGGGCCACTTGCCGAGCACGCGAAAGTTCGCGGCGAGCTGGCCGCCCGAGTCCGGCACCCAGTCGCTCAACGAAGCCACATCGACGGAAATGGTCGCGTCGATCTGCTCTCCTTTGGCCGCCTGCACTCGCAACTTGCTGTCGCCCGAATTCAACGAAAGCGTCCCCGCCGGCATGTAAGGCGCGGTAAGCGTCATGTCCGCATCGCCTGAGATCGGCCGGCTGCGCAACTGGCCGCGCAACTCGGTGAGCTTCAACGTCGCATCCGGTCCCTGCTCGGTCATCTTGCCTTGCGTGGCCAATTGGAAACGCAGGCTGCCCGGCCATTCGACTGCGAACACGCCCGGATCGAAGTTCTGTCCGCGCGCATCGACAGCCCACGCGAGCTGCGGTTGCAAGGTCACTTTGCCGGTCGCGGCCAGCCGGCCTTTGGGTTGAATGATGTCGAACTGTTGCAACTCGACCCGCTCGGGCGTGCCTCGCACCTGCAGGGCGATATCGGCCTGCTGCTTTTGCGGACCGAGCGCGAGACGGCCCGTCGCGCTGTACAGCTGCGGGTTGCCATCGAAGTTCAGTTCGCCCCGCGTGACCAACTCCTGCCCGACCCAGGCGGACGGCACGACGACCTCTTTCCAGCGAGCGCTGGCCTTGCTGGTCCACGACTCTTCGGAGAATTGAATATCGGCGTTGGCACTCACCTCGCCCGCAGTCGCGCCGATCTTGAGCAGCGTTTCCAGCGTCAGCTGCTCCTCGCTGCGAGTGAAGCGGACTGTCTCCAACTCCAGCGGCTCGTCATTGATCGTGACGCGTCCGGAAACGACGCCGTGATCCAGTGTGCCCTCGCCATGCAAGGACGCCGCGAGACTCTGGAAGCTCGACCCCGGCATCAACTTGTCGCGAGGATCGAAGCGCGGCACTTCCAGTTGCACCTGCCATCCATGATCGGCCGCCTGCGCCACCTTCGCGTGCAGGATGGCTTCGAGCGGCGCGGACAATTTGGAGCTGACGACCGCGTCCGACTCGTTCGCCGACACGAGCAGCGTGCCCGCAAACTTCTGCTCGCCCGCGGTCCATTCGAAGCGACCTCGGCCCTCGCCCACATAGGCATCGTTCTGTACGACGCGGCCGTTGAACGTCACGAATCCCTGCGGCGACTGCACGTTCAATGTTTGCACAGCGAGTGCTTCCGTGGTCCAGCGCCCCGCGAACACGGCACGCGTAACTTCAACGAGCGTTGCTTCGGGATTACGAACTTTCGCATTCCGCGCGATGAACGAGTCAATCGCGATATCGATCGGCGGCTTCAACGTAAACGGTTCGGACGGCTCCTTCGGCGGTGGCGGTTCGGTCGGCTCCTGCATCAGGACATCGATGCCGCTCACATCCAACCGCTCGACGTGCACCAGCCGGTGCCACAGATCGCTCCACACCAGATCGACATCGAGCTGCGCCACCGACGCATCGATGCCAGCCGTCGGATCGTGATAGCGAAAATTGGTAATCCGCAGCGGGCCGGCGAGCGAGCCCTCGATGCCGCCGATGGCGAGCTTGTCGCCCATCAGTGCCGTCGCGCGAGCGGCGGCGAAGCGCGTGCCCGAAGGCGTGTTGATCACCCACGCAACCGCGCCGAGCGCGAGCAGGATCAGCGCCGCGATGACGAGGCCGCTCCAGGCCAGCGTCTTCTTCAGCACGCCGCTCACAGATCGGGCCCGATGATCAGGTGGATACGCCAACCGCCATCCAGATCGGTGACGACCGGGCGTGCCACGTCGACGCGCACCATCCCGATGGGCGACTTCCATCGCAAGCCGACGCCCGCGCCGACGTTGATATCGAAGCTGGACTTGAAGGCATCGCCCGCATCGGCGAACACCGCCGCGCCCCAGTTGTTCAGAAAGTAATGTTCGTATTCGGTGCTGCCGGCGACCAGATATTCGCCGCCGATGACGCCGCCCGAGGCGTTGGTGTCGCCGATCGCCTGGTAATCGAAGCCGCGAATCGAACGGTCGCCGCCGGCGAAGAAGCGCAGCTCCGGCGGCAAGGCATCGAAATCGTCCACGATCATGGCGCCGAGCGCGGAGCGCAGGATCACGCGGCCCTTGTCACCGACTTTGCGCAACCATTTTCCTTCGGCGCGAATCTGGGCGAACGTCGTGTCCGACAGCAGCTGTTCGAAGCCGAAGCGCAGGCCGTACAGCAAGGAATAGCCCGCGGTCGGAAAGTAAATGTCGTTGGCCTGTTTGCGCGTGAGCAGCCCGTCGGCATAGAGCAGGCTGGTCTGGCCGCGCTCATCGGCGATCTCGAAATCGCCGTTCAAATACTGCAAGCCGACCGTGCGAGTGAAGCCTTTCCAACGCTCGGTGACCTGAGTGCCGGCGAGGCGGAGCATGCGTGATCGGCTGGTGTCGGTCTCCTCGTCGCGATAGCCGACGCCGAACGTGTAGTTGCGAGGATTCGGGCCGGGATGCGGAATCTGATACTTGACGCTGTACTCCTCCAGGCGCGAGGAATATTCGACTTCGCCGCTCAACTTGTGGCCGCGATCGTTGAGCCAGCGCCGCTGCACGCCGAGCTTGGTGCCCGGACCGGAGTCGGTGCTGAAATAGAAATTCGCCGTGTACAAGGTGCGCTTGGCCGGAATCAGCATCACGTCGATCGGCACCTCGCCGTTGGTCGCGTGTTCCAGATCGGGCGCGACTCCCACCGATGTGAAATAGTCCGCGTCGACCAGCGCCTGCTGTAACTGCAGCAGCTTTTCGGCTGAGTAATAGTCGCCGTCCCGCCACAGTTTGAATTTCTGTAGAAACGAATCCGGGAACTGCGCCTTGGAGAACCGCAGCTCGCCCAGGCAATAGCGCGGCCCCACGTCCCACGCCAGATCGATGTCCGCCGTGTTGGCGCTGCGAACGACTGATACTTTATGGCGCACCAGTTGCGCGGACAGGTAACCGTCGTTGGCGAGCGCCTTGGAGATCTGGTCTTTACTGCGCTCGTACGCGGCGTGATCCAGCCGATCGCCGTGCCTGGGCTCGAACCTCTCCACGGCCGCTTTGACCGGCTTGAGCTCGGTGGCCTCGGGCGCGACTTCGATGCTCGATTGCTGAACGATGACCGGATCGCCGGTCTTCACCGCGAAAATCGCGTGAAATTTACCGGGCTCCGGCCGTTCCAGCCGGCCATCGACGGTGGGGTTGTAGAAGCCGAAAGGCTCCAGCGAGCGCACGATCTGCTCCTTGCCCCGCTCGAACAGCCGGCGCGCCTGGGCGGCCGACACGTCGCGCTCCTCATATTGTTTCAGCTCGAGATTGGCGCGCGCCGATTCGAGCATCTGTTCGTCGAGACCGTCGATGGTGACGGTGACCCGCTCGGCCAGCGCGGTTGCGCTCCAAAACGCGCACAGCATGGACAAGCCGGCGCCGGGCAGGATCCGCAAATTCGTCATTGACCGGACAGCCCGGGAGCGCGTTCTGAGTTCATCCAATAGGGACGTTTTAGGACTCGGGTTGTTCCACGGGTCGTTCGCGGGAAGTCCCGGTACCCGGTGCTTGAAAGCCGGCCGTCCACGCCGGACAATCCGCTCGCGACTTCAACCGCACAGCAGGTAATACGATGACAATCTCGAGAATTCTTGCCTCCACCGTTCTGCTCGGCGCGCTCAGCGTCTTTGCGCCGCTCACTCATGCCGCCAAGACCTGCGAGCTGACCATCGAAGGCAATGACGCCATGCAGTTCAACAAGACGTCGCTGGCCGTGGCCGCCGATTGTACCGAAGTGAAACTGACCCTGTCGCATCCCGGCAAGCTGCCCGCCAGCGCCATGGGTCACAACTGGGTGTTGACCGAAACGTCGGTGTTCCAGGCGGTCGCCACCGCCGGCATGTCGGCCGGTCTGCCCAACAACTATGTGCCGAAGGACGATGCACGCATCATCGCGCACACCAAGGTGATCGGTGCCGGCGAGACCACCAGCGTCACGTTCCCGACCTCCAAGCTGAAGAAAGGCGGCGATTACACGTTCTTCTGTTCCTTCCCCGGCCACTGGTCGGTGATGAAGGGCAAGCTGACTTTCGGCTGAACCCGCAGCACGGCGATGCCAGCCAGAAACAGGCTGGCACCGCCGATGACCAGGGCATAGACGGGCTCCCCGCCCAGGAAGGTCCGTAGCAGAAAGCCCAGCACGCTGGCCGCCAGCAGCTGGGGAATCACGATGAAAAAATTGAAGATGCCCATGTACACGCCCATCTTCTCGGCGGGCAGATTATCGGACAGCAACGCATAGGGCAGCGACAGGATCGAGGCCCACGCGAAGCCGATCCCGAGCATCGCGACCAGCAACCACTGCGGATCGCGAATCGCCACGAACGACACCAGCCCCGCCGCGCCGAGCCACACGTTGATCAGGTGACTCACGCGCAGTCCCCACAGCCGCACCATGAATGGAATCACGATGGCGGCCAGCGCCGAGAATCCGCTGTACGCCGCGAACAGCACGCCGACCCAATTTGCGCCTTCGTTGTACGCGGCGGACTGAACATCCGTCGTGCCGAAATGCATTTGGGTGACGGCCGCCGTCGTGTAGATCCACATGGCGAACAATGCGAACCAGGAAAAGAACTGCACGACCGCGAGACGGCGCATCGCCTCGGGCATGTGGTGCACGTCGGTCATGATGGACGTGAACATGTTGCTCGATCGCGAGGCGCTGAGCACCAGCAGCGCCGCGCCGTAAACGGCGATGCCACCGGCCAGCAGATACAGCTGCCGATCCCAGTGCAACGTATAGATGGCGAGCAGCCCGACCATGCCGGCGCCGAGCCAGACCGCGCCGTCGCGTCGTGATCTGGCGACATCGAGCGGCCGCTCGCGCACCACGCCAGCGTCATCGAAATTCTTCAGCTGCTCGGGCGGATACTCGCGCGTGCTAAACACCGTCCAGCTCACTGCGCCGAGCATCATCACGGCGCCGAAGTAGAACGCATATTTCACGGTGTGCGGAATCTCGCCCGGCAGCGCCGTGTTCGCGACGCCCAGCTTGGTCAGCATCCACGGCAGCAAGCTCGCGATCACCGAGCTGACCCCGATGAAGAAACTCTGCATCGCGTAGCCGGTGGGTCGTTGCGGCGGCGGCAATTGATCGCCGACGTAGGCGCGAAACGGCTCCATGGAAACATTCAGCGACGCATCCAGCAGCCACAGCAGACCGGCCGCGATCCACAGCGTCGGAGAATTCGGCATGAACAATAGCGCCAGGGTCGCGGCGACAGCGCCAAAGAAAAAGTAGGGCCGCCGCCGCCCCAGACGCGTCCAGGTGCGGTCGGAGTAATAGCCGATGATGGGCTGAACGATGAGCCCGGTCAGCGGCGCCGCCACCCACAGCATCGGAATCTGATCCAGGTCCGCGCCGAGGGTCTGGAAAATGCGACTGACGTTGGCGTTCTGGAGCGCGAAGCCGAACTGAATCCCCAGGAATCCGAAACACATGTTCCAGATCTGCCAGAACGACAACGCGGGCTTCTGCGGGCGGCTCATGTCTCATCCTGCGCCGCGCACACCACGTAGCTCAAGGGCTCCAACGTTACTTTATAGCTACCCGGTGCCGATGGCTGCGGCGCGCAGCGCCCTTTCAGCGATCTGAACGCGTGCGTTCGTGCATCGACCTCGACGTTGACCTGCAGCGGCTCGGTCGACGTGTTGAACGCGATCAGGATCTCTCGCTGCGTTTGAGGATCGACGCGCGAGACGGCGAACAGGCCGGGCTTCTCGGCGTAGTTGCGGACGATCTGTTTGCCCCGGCGTAACGCGGCATGTTCCTTTCGCAGCGCGGACAGTTCGACGATAGCTTGATACACCGGGTGGCCCCGATCGAAGTTGCTGACCGCCGTCGTCGCCTTGGTGCCGAGCAGGACGTTGTCGTTGTAGCTGGCGACGCGGCTCGGGAACATATCCTCGCGCGCGTCCTGATCGATGCCGTCGCCGGCGAAGCCTTGCTCATCCCCTGAATAGATCACTGGCACGCCCCGCAGCGTAAACATCATCGCGTGGGCCAGGATCATTCGTTGCAGGACTTCCGCGTCGCTCACGCCTGGCAGGTTCTTGCGAGCGTAGAAGCCAAAGCGGCCGGCATCATGATTGCTGACGAACGTCGGCAACTGCATCGCCGTCGCCTCGCCGCCTTCGTAGAGCGTGTCGCCGCTGAACATGGCCGCGAGCTTGTCGGGGCCCGTTTTCAGCGTGAGCGCGTCGATCACGGCCGCGCGAAAGGCGAAGTCCAGCACCGTTGGCAGCTTGTCGACGCGCGTCGCACGCGTCAGCGATGGAATGTCGACGACCTCCGCCGCCACTTCGCCAAAGATGTGAAAGTTCGGAATGCCCCGCGCCGCCGCCTTCTTCAACATCGCCGGCGCGAACGCCTGCCAGAACTCGGAATTCACATGCCGCGCCGTATCGATGCGGAAGCCGTCGACGCCGAACTCCTCGATCCACTGGCCGTAGATGTCGATGAATCCCTGCGCCACGCGCGGATTCTCGGTCATGAGATCGTCGAGGCCGGCGAAGTCGCCCATCGTGCTGCTCTCGCCGCGGAACAGGCTGTTGCCACGGTTGTGATACCAGATCGGATCGTTGAGCCACGCGGGCACTTTCACGCTGGCTTCTGCGGCGGGCACGAAGACGTCATATGCGAAGTCGGCGCGCTTCAGCTTCGCGAAATTCGCGTCGGTTTGAACGCTGTCGCCCAGGAAGCCGTCGTTGATCGAAGCGCCATTCGTGCCACCGGCCTTGCCGTACGGATAGTCGGCGCGTGATCGATAGGCGCATTCGCTGCCTGGGCACTGCCGATAGGAGATCACGTCGGCGGTGTGATTGGTGATGATGTCGAGATAGACCTTGATGCCGCGCGCGTGCGCGTGCTCGACGAGATCCTTCATGTCCTGCTGCGAGCCGAAGTGATCGTCGACCCGCGTGAAGTCGGTGATCCAATAGCCGTGATAACCCGCCGACTCCTGCCCGGGCGCGCCCTGCACCGGCTTGTTCTTATAAATGGGACCGAGCCAGATCGCGGTGGCCCCGAGCCCCTGAATGTAATCGAGCCGCTGGATCAGGCCGCGCAGATCGCCGCCGTGATAGAACCCTTTGTGCGTGGGATCGAAGCCGGTCTTGAGACGATCGCCTTTCAGCCCGCCGCGATCGTTTTTCGGGTCGCCATTCTCGAATCGATCCGGCAGCAGGAAATAAATGACTTCATCCTGTGGCAAACGTGCGCGGAAATCATCGGCGCTCGCCCAGGCGGTGCAGGCCAGGCCGAGCACGGCGGCCAGATACTTCGTCACTTTCACGTGTCCCCCAATCTCTCTTATGCGCAGTGAGCTGCGACGAACCCGGCATGCGTGGGCATGGCGCCGGTCTCGTGCTGAATCACTGCGCGAATCGTATTCATGAACTCCGCCAGTTCGCCGGCGGACAACTGATCGGCCAACGGATGATGTCCGGCGGGATTCACGCCCTGTCCGAGCAGCACTTGCAGCCAGCCGACTTCAGTAAACAACTCGTCGTTGTGTCGAACGATGCGGCCGCCGGTGCTGAACAGATCGATCTTTCGCTGCAGCTCCTCGGGAATCGGCATCGTGCGACAGTAATCCCAGAACGGCGTGTCGTTGCGCTCTACTGCTTTGTAATGCAGGACCAGGAAGTCGCGGATGCGCTCGTACTCGAACGCCGCCTGCCGGTTGAACTCATCGATATCCGCCTGTCGCGGCTCGCCGTCGGGCAAGAACGTCAGCAGGCGTGCGATCGCAGTTTGCACCAGATGAATGCTGGTGGATTCCAGCGGCTCCATGAAACCGCCCGCCAGTCCGATCGCCACGCAGTTGCGGTTCCAGAATTTCCTGCGCTTGCCGGCAACGAAACGCAGTGGCCGCGGATCGGCGAGCGCTTCGCCGTCGAGATTGGCGAGCAGCGTCGCCGCCGCCTCGTCATCGCTCAAATGACGACTGCTATAAACATAGCCATTGCCGGTGCGATGCTGTAACGGAATGCGCCACTGCCAGCCCGCGGGACGCGCCGTCGACCGCGTGTATGGAGTGAACTCACCCGCCCGCGCACACGGCACGGCCATCGCCCGATCGCACGGCAGCCAGTGCGACCAATCGTCATAACCCGTCTTCAAGGTTTGTTCGATCAGCAGGCCCCGAAAGCCCGAGCAGTCGATGAACAGATCGCCGCCGACACGCTCGCCGTTCGCGAGCACGAGCGCATCGATGGAACCATCATGACGCTGCTGAACCTGCTCGATCTTGCCTTCGATGCGCACGACGCCGCGTTGCTCCGCGTAGTTGCGCAGATACTTCGCATACAACGACGCGTCGAAGTGAAACGCGTACGTCATCGGTGGCAAGGTGGCATTCGCCGGCTTCACCTGTCGCGTGAATTTGTTCTGCGCGGCCGCCGACGCGTTCAATGAGAACGCATCGATGCCCAGCTCGCCACCGCCGGCACGATATCTCAGCCAGTATTGATGGAATGGCAGCAGCCCGAGCGGCCGCCCGATCTGTCCGAACGCGTGAATGTATCGATGCCCCGGCCGCAGCCAGTCGACGAATTGAATGCCGAGTTTGAACGTGCCCTGCGTCCGGCGCAGGAAGTCGTTCTCATCCAGGCCGAGCGCCTGGTTGAACAACTGGATCTGAGGAATGGTCGCCTCGCCCACGCCCACCGTGCCGATCTGGTCCGATTCGATCAGTCGGACCCGATAGCGTTTGTCGAGGAAGCGGGCGAGCGACGCGGCGGTCATCCAGCCGGCGGTACCGCCGCCGGCAATGGTGATCTGGCGAGCCTCTGCACTCATGCGGGCATGGTGTCAGAAAGGCCTCAATACTTGTAGCTCGCGCCGAACAGATAACGACGACCGAAGATCTGGTGATCGATCACCTGCCGCGAATCGTTCAACTCGTGGGTGATGAACGGCTCGTCGGTGAGATTGGTCCCTTGCAACAGCAGCGTCAGGCCGCGGATGGTGCCTTCCTGGAACTCGTAGCTCATCTGCGCATCGATCAGCGTCTCGCCCTTCGCCATGCGCAGCAACCGCTCGGCCCCCACGCCTTGCACTTCGGCGATGAACGAGGAGCGATGACGTGCGCTCAGACGCGTCGAGAAGCCGGCACGCTCGAAATACACCGTCGCGTTGATCACGTCTTCCGACAGGCCGGGAATGGGCCGTTTCGGATTGGTGGGATCGGGCTGAATGTTGCTCTTGGTCAGCGAGTAGCTGGCCTGAAAGCCGAAGCCCTCCAGCGCAGCCCAGGCCATGCCAAACGGAATCGTCGCGGCGAGCTCGTAACCGTAGATCTCGCCACCGTCGCCGTTTTGCGGAGTGGTCACATAGCCCTGGCGCAGCACCGGCTCCGGTCCGCCGGTGACCGGGAACGTGCTGAAGTCATACACGGCTGCCTGCGTATAGATGTACGACTTCAAATCCTTGAAGTACAGCGAGCCGGACACGTAGCCCTCGCGGCCGAAGTACTTCTCGACGGACAGATCCACCGCGTCCGCGATCCAGGGCTTCAGCTTCGGATTGCCGCCTTCACCGCCCCACGGCGAGAACTCGATATTGCTGTTGCCGGCACGCGCGTTGTCGTACGTGAAACTGATCGACGCGCGCATTTCATCCATGCGCGGTCGCGCGAGCTGACGGGCCGCACCCAGGCGCAGAATCAGGTCGTCGGCCATGCGCAACGACAGGTTCAAGCTGGGCAGCGTCTCGGTGTAGCTTTGCGATGTATCGAGCGGGAAGGGTTGCGCCGGATCGCCGGACGCGCCGAAGCCGGAGGAATCCTGTTCGGTCCGCACGAACTGCACACCCAGGTTGCCCGTCAGCGCCGAGTTTCCCAGCAGCGAATCCAGACGAAGCATGGCGAAGCCGGTCAGCACGTCTTCGCCGACCGACCACTCGCGGCTGTAAACGGCGGCGTCGGCGGCGGGCACGAGGTTATAAATGCCGCTGTAGGCCAGCGCGATCGGGTCGTAGCTGACCATGCCCGGGATGCCGATGTAACCCAGACGCGTCGGTCGCAACTGCGAGCCCGACGGAATCGACACACTCAGATCGTGCTGAGGATCGCTGGCGTTGGCGACCAACCCGAGGAAATAACGGTCGGGGTTATAATCCTTGTCGCGCGTCGTGTAGTTGACGCCCACATCCACGGCCTTGAGCAAGCCGTTGTCCAGCTCGCGACTCGCGCTGATGCGCAGCGCCGTCAGCTCATCCTTGATGTTGGGGCTGTTGATGAAGCCGTCCTGGCCGCCGGCGATGGCATTGCCGCCCCACCCTTGCGGGCTGGTCAGAAAGATCTGATTCGCGTTGGCGTAGTCGAGGCCCGAGTTGAAGCGCACCACGCCTTCGCTGTTGATGTTATAGCTCAGCGTATCGGTGGCGCCGCTCGGCGGACGACCCGTGCCCGAATAGGTTTCCAGAATGATGTCGCGACGGTCGACCGTGGAATAATTCACATCGCCGGTGAACGCCCACTTATCCACGTCCAGCTTGGCGTTCCAGCCCACCGACCACAGATCGGCATCGCGGCGGTTGGCATCGTTACGAATCACCCCTTTGACGTTGCTGAACGTACCGCTGGTGGCCACGCCGTTGGTGACGGTGTAGCCCGGTTGCAGCGTCGCTCCGCCCCACAGCAGCGGCAGCTCGATACCGCGCAACAGCTGATCGTCCTTGAACTTGCTGTAATACACGTCGAGCACGGTGTTGAAATTTTCCGACGGCTGGAATTCGAGGGTCGCCATCACACCGGTGCGCTTCAACTCGGTGGAAACGACATACGGCTTCACGCCGCCCAGCCCGAGCACGCCGTCCACCGTGGGATAGCCCCACGTGTTGAACTTCTCGATCTGCGTCGGCGACATCATGTGCGCGATGCCGATGGCGATACCGACCTTGTCGTTCGCAAATTGATCGATGTACGTGCCGCTGGCCCGATAGCCGGTATCTTCGGAGCCCGCGTTGAGCTTGCCGAGCGACAGCGTTTCGCCACGCACGTTGCCTGCCAGCGTGCGCTTGCCATAGGCAAGCGGGCGGGTCGTGCGTAGATCGACGGTGCCCGACAAACCCTGGCCGATGAGACTGGCCTGCGGTGTCTTGTACACACTGACAGCGCTGAGCAATTCGGCCGGATACTGATCGTACTCGGCACTTCGATTGTCGCCGGTGGTGACCTGCTCGCGGCCGTTGAGCAGCGTGGTGGCAAAGTCCGGCGCGAGACCGCGAATACTGATGACCTGCGCGCGACCGTCGAGGCGCTGCGTGGTCAGGCCGGGCGCGCGGGCAAGGGACTCGGCGATGCTGTTGTCCGGCAGCTTGCCGATGTCCTCCGCCGAAATCGTTTCCATGATCTGATCCGACCCGCGTTTCTCCGCGATCGAATTCTGCAGGGCGCCGCGATAGCCGGTGACCACCACCTCATCGATGCTGTCCTCGGCGCTGGTCACGTTCTGCGCCTGGACCTGCGTGATTCCGCAGCTCGCCGCGAGCAATGCGTAGGCAACCTTTCTGCTCATCTGCTGATTCCCCCATTCCACGGGTCCGCGCTCGGACCTCAGTCATTGTTTTGAGATCGTAGGACTGCGACCGCGCGACCTACAACTCTATGCATACGTATTCATGAATTTGTCTTGCATCGAACGCGGCGACGGCAGCCTCGCGACCGCCGTCGCCGCGAGTAACAGCGACTATCTCAAGGCTGCCACGTATAAACCGTCGTATCCGAGGTGCCGGTCGAGCTCGATGACGAGGTGAAGCTGCGGTTGCTGCCGCCCTCCCAGGTCACCGTGCCGCCGTTCTTCTTGATGAACTTGAACTGCAACGCCGTGTTCTTCGGCACGCTCACTGGCAGGAACCACACAGGATAGTTCGGATTCATCATGGCCTCGGGCGCCGCGGCGGGATCCCAATTGCCCAGCTCCGGTACGTTGCCAACCACGTGCACGTTCTCGCCGGGCACCGTGCTGGCATTGACCTTGAAGATCACCTGCACCTGATCGTCCGAGAGCACGTCGTAGCGAAACGTGTTGCTGGTGTTGCCGCTCTTCACGACGGTGATGTTACGGATGCCCGGCGTCACGGCCGGCACCGTCGCCGTGATCTTGGTGTCGCTGTTGGAGACGACGGTCGCGTTGGTCGTGTCGAACTTCACGGTGATCGAGCCACCCAGCCCCGTGCCGTAGATGTAGACGGTGTTACCCGAGCGCCCCATCGTCGACACCACATCGCCGATGCGAGGAATGGTCGTGCCCAACGACGGGTTGTACGACCACACGCACACTTCGCCGCCCGACAGACCGAAGCTGGTGATCTTGTTCTGACCCGACACGTTGGTCACCGTGTTCGAGCCACAGAACAACAGTCCACCCAACTCGTCCGCGTAGGTGCCCGTCGGCAACGTCGTGTTCAACGCCGGCACCGTGGCCGACACGCTGGGTTGACGATTCACCGCGACGATGACCTGCTTGTCATAGAACTGACGCTTGTAGACCAGCACGTCGTTGGTGCTGTACAGGATCTCGGTGCCGCCATAGGCGAGCGCGTCGTTACTCTGGCGCAAGGCCGAGAGTGTGCCGATGACCTGATACGCCGTCGTCGATGTGTTGAACGCCGTCTCGGTCTGCATGAACACCCGGCCGGCGATGTCGCTGCCATCCGCGGACGTGAGGTACTGCTCCGTGCCGTAGTAGATGTTCGGCGTACCGCGAGACGTCATCAGCGTCGCGATGGCCGCGTGATACGGCTTGTCGTTCGGTTGGATGTAACGAAAGCGCGTCACGTCGTGGTTGTCGAGGAACGTGACCGCCTGGTTCTCGTAGATGTAGTCGGTGCTGGTCGTCGTCATCATCGAGCCGAACTGCGCCATGGTCTCGGAGAAACTGCCGAACGCATTGGTGGCCGCCCGGTAGTACTCGAAATCCAGGTTGTTGACGCCGGTGCGGTCCGGGAAGGTGCGATATTCGTCGTACTTCGGATCGGGCCGGCCGATGAAGAACTCACCGAAATGGCTCAGCGGACCGCCGGTGTCGGTATCGATCGCGTCCTTGAAGCCTTTGACGAAGGCCGGATTCATGTGCAGCGTGGCGTCGTGACGCATGCCATCGATGCCCTTGGACTTCCAGAACTTCGCGGCCTGCTCCAGATGCGCCACCACCTGCGCGTTCTCCTGCGAGAAGTCCGCGAGCGAGCCGAGCTCCTTGTGACGGAAGCCGAAGCGCGACGAATCGGCGCCACGATCGCCGAGGCCATGAAACCAGCCATTCACGTCGTTATGCGGATTGGCGAGCAGATTCTCGAGATTGCCGTCCGAGTTCCAGTCGAGCGGATTGCCATTGGCGTCGAACACATAGTTGCCGCTGCCGTTCTTGTCCGGCTCGTACAACCGGCCATCCTCGGCGGAGTTGCTGTTGGTGGGATTCACCCAGCGACTGGTGTGATTGCTGACGAAATCGATGATCAGCTTCATGCCCTGGGCATGCAACGCGTTCTTCAGGGCCTCGAAGTCCTGCATCAAGCCGAAATGTTTGTTGGTCGCGAAGTAGTTGCGAACATGGTAGCCGTGGAAGCTGGTCCATCGGTCGATGCCGCCGCCGGCCTGATAATCCAGGATCTCGGTATCGCGGTTCTCGTAAGGCGCGGAGATCCAGACCGCGGTGACGCCCATGCCCTGCAGGTACGGAATCTTGTCGATGATGCCCTGCCAGTCGCCGCCCTGATACAACTTCAGGTCGTCGCCGTTGCCATGTCCATCCAGGTCGGGATCGTCGAACAGCGTACTGTCGAAGCCCGCCGGTGTGTTGTTGGCGGTGTTGCCGTCGGCGAAGCGGTCGGTGATGACCTGATAGACGACGTCCTTCGGCGTGATGGGCGTGGCCGCCTGCAGCGGCGCGACTGAGAACCAGGCAAGAGAAACGGCGGTGGCGCCCAGCCACGACATCCGTCGATGCACGAGTGAACTGATCATGAAATATTCCCTCATTGCTGCTGCTGAAGAGCGCAGGCCGCGATCACGCTCATGCGATCGCGTATCCCCCTGCTGATGATCGGCGCGTCAGATCCTATGACCGCGTCAGCTGCAGCCACAATCCTTTGCATACGTATTCATAAAATGTTGCCGAGGCAACGATCAGCGTTTGGCGGCAACGAATCGGATTGCTTGTCCGCCGCCGGACGCGAGTCGCAGCATCATCTTCTCGCCGCGCCTCACCGGGCGCTTCTCGATGGCAATGGAGAAAGGCGCGCGTTGCCAGTCCGCGTCGTTGCCATCGCGATAGATCTGCGCGGTGTAACTCCGATCCTGATCGAGAAAGTCCAGCGTTACCTCCACCAGCCGCGCATGCTCATCGGTGACGGCGCCGAGATACCAGTCATTGCTGTTTCGATCCTTGCGCGCGATGGCCACGTAATCGCCGACCTCACCATCCAGCACCTGCGTGTCGCTCCAGTCCGTCGGGACGTCCTTGATGAATTGGAACGCGTCCAGGTGCTTTTCATAGTTTTCGGGCAGATCGGCGGCCATCTGAATCGGACTGTAGAGCACCACGTAGTTCGCGAGCTGCCTGGCAATGGTCGATTGAATGCGTTGGCCATTCTTGCCGACCAGGCTCAGCACGCCCGGCGTGAAATCCATGGGCCCCGCCAGCATGCGGGTGAACACCAGATTCGGCTCATGCTCGGGGGGATTCGGCGGATCGCCCCACGCGTTGTACTCCATGCCACGCGCACCCTCGCGGGCGACCCAGTTCGGATACGTGCGACGCAGGCCAGTGTCCTTGATGGGCTCGTGCGGATTCACCGCGATGTGACGCTTCGCAGCCTCGGTCACTACTTTCAGATGATGACGCGACATCACCTGTCCGTCGTGCCATTCGAAGCGCGGCTTACCGTCGGGACCGATGGCTTGAATGCCGCCAGCGTCGGCGACGTAACCGGTCTTCACGCTATCGACGCCGAGGCGTGCATACAGATCCAGCGCTGCGCCGAGTTGCCGCTCGTAGTTTGCGATGTTGCCGGACGTTTCATGATGACCGATCAAACGCACGCCCTTCGACCTGGCGTATCGGGTCACCGCCTCCAGATCGAAATCCGGATACGACTCGGTGAAGCTGAAGTCGGCACCGTTGGCGAACCAGTCGCCGTCCCAGCCTTTGTTCCAGCCTTCGACCAGCACGCCACGGAAGCCGTGCCTGGCGGCGAAGTCGATGTAGCGCTTCGTGTTCGCCGTAGTCGCGCCGTGATGCGGGCCCGACGCCCAGGTTTCCGTGCCCAGGTGCATGCCCCACCACACGCCAACGTACTTGAACGGGTGAACCCACGACACATCGCCGAGCTGGTTCGGCTCGTTCAGATTCAGGATCAGATCCGACATCACCAGGCCGCCGGCGCTATCGGCAATCTGCATCGTTCGCCAGGGCGTGTTGAACGGCGCGGTCCGCGACACTCTCGCCACCGATGACGACGGCGACAGCGTGCTCTTCAACCGCTGCCCCGTGACCCGTCGCAGCCACATCGAGGAGTAGTCGACCAGCGCTGCTTCATGAAACGCGATATGAAGCCCGCTGTCGGTGCGCACCGTGATTGGCGTATGCGCCTGACCGACCTGATCGAGCGCAGTCTTGTTATACAGATATTCGTAACGATTCCATTCACCCGCGGGAATCCACCACGCCATCGCATGTTCCGCGACCGCGAACTCCGTCAGCTCGTCGCCGATGTTGACCGTGGTGAGCGCCGGCTGCTGAGGAAATTCGTAGCGAAAGCCGAGCCCGTCGTCGTACACACGGAATACCACGTCGAGCTTGCGAGCCGGAGCAATCCTCTCCTGCAGCGTCACGCGCAGTTCGTTGTAGTGATTGCGGACATAACGACGCTCGCCCCAGGGCTGCTCCCACGTGTCGTCGTGGCTATCGGTCGATTGCGCGGCGAGCGTGAGATTCCGTTCGAACTTCGGCGCATCCGTGAACAAGAAGCCGAGCCGCGAGGCATCGATGACGGGGCGGCCGCGCCGGGTCACGCTGTACAGCGCGTGCCCCTCATTATCCAGCGAAACTTCGACTTTCAGCACGCCGCCCGGCGAGGCTTGCGATGCAACTGCGGCTGCGAATGCTGCCGGCGATACCACGACCAACAGCGCCATCAGTAGCGCGGTTGCGCATCTTCCCATCATCTTGCTTCCCCCATTCGAAGCGCACAGGCCAATGTCCGCGCTCGTGATCAACCATGCCGAGCTATTCAGAAGCGACCGAACACGACGCCGTGCCCGGGCAAGGTCAAACGATCATCGCGCAGCTCGCCGGCCAGAACGCCGACGCTTTCGATCTGCTCGGTGCCCGGAGGTAACTTCACGGCCGTCTGAATTGTTTCCGACGACAGGTTGAAGGCCGCGAACACGCGCGAATCGCCGTGGCTGCGTGTAAATGCCAGCAGCGGTTCCGGCACGTCGACGAACTCGATATCACCCCACCGCAGCGCCGGCAGGCGCCGACGCCATTGCAGAAAGGCGCGCGTCGCGCTCAGCACCGAGTGCCGGTCGGCAAGCTGCGCCTCGATGTTCAACGCCCGATGCTCCGTCGGAACTGGCAGCCACGGCCGTGCCGAACTGAAGCCGGCATGCTCACCGCCATTCCACGGCATCGGCGTACGACAGCCGTCGCGTCCTTTGAAATTCGGCCAGAACGCGATGCCATACGGATCGCGCAACGACTCGAACGGCACCACCGCCTCGCTCAATCCCAGCTCCTCACCCTGATACAAACAAACGGAGCCGCGCAGCGAGCACAACAACGCTATCAGCTGGTTGGCGAGATGTTTCGAGGGCTGCTCGCCGCCCCACCGGGTCACGACCCGTCGCACGTCGTGATTCGAGAAGGCCCAGCACGGCCAGCCCTCGGTCAGCTTGGCTTCGAACCCTTCGACCACCGTACGAATGTGTCGCGCCGAATATTCCTCGGACAGCAGTTCGAAACTGTAGCCCATGTGCAGGCGGTCGCCAGTCGTGTATTCCGCCGTGGTCGCGATCGAATCCTCGGAAGAAATTTCCGCCAGGGTCGCCGCATGCGGATATTCATCCAGCAGCGCGCGCAGCTCGGACAGAAACTGCAGGTTCTCGGGCTGTGTGTTGTCGTAGCGGTGATATTGATAAGCGTACGGATTCTCCGGGCTGAAGCCGCGCGTGGTCCGCCCATCCGCGGGCTTCGGCGGGTTGTCACGCAGCGCGCGGTCGTGGAAACAAAAATTGATGGCGTCGAGCCGCAGGCCGTCGACCCCTTTGTCCAGCCAGAAGCGCACGTTCTCCAGCACCGCACGGCGCAGCTCGGGCTGATGGAAATTCAGGTCCGGCTGCGACGACAGAAAGTTGTGCAGATAGTACTGGCGACGGCGCGGCTCCCAGCGCCACGCGACCCCGCCGAAAATCGACAGCCAATTGTTGGGCGGCGTGCCGTCCGGCTTCGGATCGGCCCACACATACCAATCGGCCTTGGGATTGTCCCGGCTCTGCCGGCTCTCACGAAACCACTCGTGCTCGATCGAGGTGTGACTGAGCACCTGATCGATCATCACTTTCAGGCCCAGCTGATGCGCCCGGGCCAGCAAACGATCGAAGTCGGCCATGGTGCCGAACAAGGGATCGACGGCGCGATAGTCCGCGACGTCATAGCCAAAATCCGCCATGGGGGAACGAAAGAACGGCGCGATCCAGATGGCGTCGACGCCGAGCTCGGCCACATATTCCAACCGCTGCACGATGCCTGGCAGGTCCCCCACCCCGTCGCCGTCGCTGTCAACGAAGCTGCGCGGGTAGATCTCGTAGATCACCGCGCCACGCCACCACGGCGGTACTGACATCGTCTCGCATCCCCCGTTACCCGGACGCGCAAAGATTACCCGCAGGCCCTGCCCGATCTCGACAGGCTGCATACGTATTCATATCCCAAAATAAACCGAGCGACCCACCGCAGTCGGGGGTCGCTCGCGTATCTGGCGACTCGCGTATCTGGCGATTCGCTATCCATCGCCAGCCTCAAACCTTCGGACTCCTATCCTATTCTGACCTTACGGTCGCCACCCGAATGGGAGCAAACTATTCCCAGTAGCGGGGTGAACGGTAGTAGTCGAAGGCTCGATCCCGATAGGCCAGGCCGTCGTCCCTGGTCAACTCCGCGATGGAGTCCGCCGGCGCGGCCTGCAATTGTTCCTTGGTGATATTCACCACGTAACCGCTCTCGTCCTCTTCGTACTTCAGCATGTTCCACGGAATGGGGTGATACTTTTCATTCATGCCGAGCAGGCCGCCGAAGCTGACCGCCGCGAACATGATGTTGTTCGAAGTCTTGTCCAGCACCACGTCCTCGATCTCACCGATCTTCTTGCCGGAGGGATCTTTGACCGTGGTCCCGATGACCTTCTTGGCCCGAATCGCTTTGGTGTGTCCGCTCGCAGTCGGCATGGCTCGCTCCTGTGTTCGTCGATGAATTTGCCTTTGGCAATTCAATGACTGGAGCGTCGCGGAGTTCCTGCGAAGTATCTGGCGTGGCGTCGGCACCAAGCCGACGGATAACTTACACGCCATGCCCGCTAGATAGCTGAGCCACCAGTCGCAACGCTGGGGGCCTGCATCAGCCATATTCCCTGCGGCGCCCACTTTGGTGAGCGTCAGTGCCCCGCGCAAGACATTGCGCGGCGCGTATCGTTATTTGAAGACGTCCATCAGCTGTTGGCAGGCGAAGTCGATCTCGGCCCGCTGGATCACCAGCGGCGGCGCGAGTCGCATCGTGTTGACGTGCGTATCCTTGGCGAGCAGACCTTTGTCGCGCAGCCGCTCGCAATATTTGTAAGCACCGCCCGCCTGCGGATGCAGCTCGATGGCGATCATCAAACCGCGACCGCGCACTTCACGAATCAGATCGCTCTTGATGGCCCGCAGCTGACTCATGAAATACTCGCCCTGCACGCGCGCGTTCTCGATCATGCCTTCCTCGACGAGCACGCGTAGCGCCGCGCGAGCAATGGCGCTCGCCAGCGGATTGCCGCCGAACGTGCTGCCATGGGTGCCCGGCTGCAATACCTCGAGCACGTCGTTGTTCGCGAGCACCGCGGAGATCGGATAGAAACCGCCCGACAACGCCTTGCCCAGCAAGGTCAGATCCGACTTGACGCCTTCATGCTCCTGCGCGAGCAGCTTGCCGGTGCGACCGAGCCCGGTCTGAATCTCATCGAGCACCAGCACGATGTTCTTCTGCGTGCACAGCTCGCGCACGCGTTTGAAGTAACCGGCAGGCGGCATCAACACGCCAGCTTCACCCTGAATGGGCTCCACCAGGAACCCGACCGTGTTGTCGTCGATCGCGGCGGCCAGCGCATCGAAGTCGCCGAACGGCACGGTCTTGAAGCCACCGGCGAACGGACCGTAATTGTTTTGCGCCAGCGGATCGGTGCTGAAGCCGACGATGCCGAGCGTACGACCGTGGAAATTATTGGAACAGGTGACGATGTTCGCCTGATTCGGCGCCACGCCCTTCACTTCGTAGCCCCACTTGCGAGTCACCTTGAGCGCCGACTCCACCGCCTCCGCGCCGCTGTTCATCGGCAGGATCATTTTCGCGCCGGTGAGCTTTTCCAGATCCTGATACAGCAGCGGCAACTGATCGTTGCGGAACGCGCGCGAGGTGAGCGTGAGGCGCTGAGCCTGCTCGGTCATCGCCGCCAGAATCTTCGGATGACAATGACCTTGATTGAGCGCCGAGTACGCCGACAAACAATCGAGGTAGCGTTTGCCCTCGGTGTCCCACACCCAGACACCCTCGCCACGGGTGAGCGTGACATCGAGCGGCTTGTAGTTGCGAGCCCCGAGGCGAGCCTCGATGGCGTACAGATCACTGGCGGATAGAGTCATGAAAAACACCGAAACGCATCAGCCACGGCGCACGGTGGCCGCGGGAATGACGCCCTGAGGACGAAATAGCAAAATCAGAATGACGCCGCTTAACACGAAGGCATCACGATACGGCACAACGGACGGCGGCAATACCGCGTCCAGGCCAATCTCAATCGCGCCCAGCAACAGCCCGCCGACGACCGCGCCAGGCAGACTGCCCAAGCCGCCGACCACCGTTGCGATGAAGGCTTTTACGACGGGCACCGCGCCCATCAACGGATCGACCGACGCGCGCTGCGCGACCCACAACAGTGCAGCGATACCCGCGAGCACACCGGACAGTGCAAACGCCGTTGCAATCACGCGGCCGGCCGCGATGCCCATCAGGCGCACGACCGGAAAATCTTCCGCCGCCGCGCGCATGGCCGTGCCGGTGACGGTTCGACGCAGAAACAGCTCCAGCCCGACCAGCGCGACCACCGATATCACGATGGAAATCGTCGGCCCGACACCGATGGCGACATTGCCCACCTGATACGAACCCGTCATCCACTGCGGCATGGCCAGCGGCTGCGGCCGGGCGGACAAGCCATTCTGGAATATCACTTTCAACAGCGCGCTGACGGCGAAACTGGTCAGCAGCAGGCTCGTGACACTGGCACCGCGCATCGGACGAAACGCGATCCGCTCCATCGCCATGGCCGCCACCGCCGTCGTCGCGATGGCGAGCAGCACCGCGGCCGGGAATGGCACCCCAAACAACAGTGCGCCGAGCGTCGTGTAACCCGCGATCGTCATCAGCTCGCCGTGTGCGAAGTTGATGAGCCCGACGATCGAGAACACGATGGCGAGACCCAGCGCCAGCAGCGCGTAGATGCCGCCGAGACTGATCGCATTGACTACATGCTGAAGCAACATGTCAGTGCACTCCGAGGTAGGCCTGACGCACGAGATCCGACGACGCCAGTTCCTCGGCGCTACCACTCAACGCGATGCTACCGCCGCGGAGCACGCTGGCTCGATCGGCGATTTCCAGTGCGAGCCCGACGTTCTGCTCCACCAGCAGAATGGACAGCCCCGCCTTGCGAAGCGCGACGATCAGATCGAACACCTTATCGACCATCTGCGGCGCGAGCCCGAGCGACGGCTCATCCAGCAGCAGCAGCTTCGGCCGGGACATCAGCGAACGCCCGATGGCGAGCATCTGCTGCTCGCCGCCGGACATGTTTCCTGCCTTCTGCGTCATGCGACTGCGCAGGACCGGAAACAACTCGAGCAGCTCTTCCTGCCGTCGCACGCGTTCGGCGCGACCCGCGTGAGCGGCGCCACCGAGCATCAGGTTCTCCGCGACAGTGAGCTGGCCGAACACGCGCCGGCCTTCAGGGGTCAGCGCCATGCCATTGCGGGAAATCTTGTCCGGAGCCCAGCCAGTGACATCGGTGCCCAGGAAGGAAATCTTGCCCGCCACCGTTGGCAACAAGCCGCACAGCGCGTTCAACGTCGTGCTCTTGCCGGCGCCGTTCGCGCCGATGAGCGCAACCACTTCGCGCTCGCCCACGTTCAGATCGACGCCATGAATGGCTTCGATCTCGCCGTATCGAACCTTGATGCCTTCTGCGTGCAGCATGATCAGAGCGGAGCCGGAATTTCCGACGCAGCCGGCGTGACCGACTGCAAACATTGGGCTTTGCCGCCTTCATAGCGCAGCAGGGCCACCGATCGAACCGGAATGCGCTGAGTGCCGCGATAAGTGATCGTGCCCGTGACCGCCTCGAAGTTCTCGAGATTGTCGAGCGCGTCGCGAATCGCCGGGCCACTCATCGACGTCGCCGATTTCACGGCGGCGTCCAGCAACAGGCCGATCTCATAGCCATTCACTTCATAGGCGGAGCTCGGCAGGTGACCCGTCACTTTATTGAACTGCTGGTTGAATGCTTCCAGCTTGCTGCCCGGCGTCGCGCAGCCTGCGGACGTGAACACGACACCGTTCGCGAGCTCGCCCAGTCCCGCGATCGTCGGCGTGCCGAGCGCGTCAGCTCCAAACACCGGCGTGGTGACACCTGCCGCACGCAGCTGACGCACGAACGCGGGAAAGTCGGGCTCGTAGGCAGCCGTCATGATCAGATCGGGCTGCTCCTTCAAGTTACGAATGGTCGTGACCGCGACCGAGAAATCCGGCTGATTCATCGAGAAGCTGCCCTTCCCGACGACCGTGCCGCCCAGGTTGGTGAACACTTTGCCGAAGTACTCCGGCAGCCCGGAGGTGTAGGTCGTGTCCGGCGACACGAGCAGATAAACCTTTCGCAGCCCCGTCTCATAGGCGTGTTTCGCCAGCGCCGCGGCCTGCAGATTGTCGGTGGGATACGTCGTGAACATCATGTCGCCGACCGCGCCCGGCAGAATCGGCGATGAGCCGCAGAACGTCAGCGTCGGCACGCCGGCCGGCTGTGTGACCTGACCCGCGACGATGGAGGGATCGGCATCGCACGGCGTGATCATGATCTTCGCGCCCTCATCCACCAGTTCCTGAGCGGCGGCGGCGGTCGTCGCGGTATCCGATCGCGTGTCACGCACCAGCAGCTTCACCGGATGCTTGCCACCGAGTCCGCCACGAGCATTGATCTCATCGATGGACATGCGGAAGCCGGCAAGCGACGGCTGATCGTAAGAAGCGAGCACACCGGTCTGCGCGGTGACCACACCGATGACGATGGTCGAATCGTCGTGCTTGGACCCGCAACCGCCGAGGGCGAGCGCAATGGCCCCCGCAACGACGGACATTCTCCGCACCGATTTACCCATGCGTCAGTTCCCCAAGACGACAAACGCCACCAAACATCTCGCGCTCCTCACTATCAGGACCCCGCTCATCACAGGTCCCGCTCATTGAACCTTCGCGGCCAGGGGGCCGAGACGCCGGCCCGCTCAATTGGACTCCGTGACCACGGCCCCAAGACTCGGCGTGCTCGTGGCGAGCGACTTCGCGGCCACGCGGCTGCCGAGATAAGCGGCGATGACCGCCGGATGACTCTGCACCTCCGCGGGCGTGCCATCGGCAATCAGCCGCCCCTGATCCAGTACCAGGATGCGCTCGCACAGCTGCATCACGAACATCAGGTCATGCTCGACGAGCACGATGCCGATGCCCCGCTCCTTTCGAACGGCCGCGAGCAGCGTCATCAACTCGCGCGTCTCCGCCGGATTCAGGCCTGCCGCCGGCTCGTCCAATAATAGAAATGTCGGCTCACAAGCCAGCGCGCGTGCGATCTCGACGCGCCGACGCATGCCGTAAGCGAGGCTGCCGGCCAACGCATCCGCCTGCTCGAGCAACCCCACCCGAGCGAGCTCGCGTCGAGCTGCTTCTTCAGCCGCCGCGACATTCGAGTGCACGCCGCGCGCCGCCGACAGCACGTTCTCCAGGACGGTCATCCGCGTGAAGACGCGAATGTTTTGAAAGGTCCGGCCGAGGCCCGCACGCACGACCCGGTGCGCAGCCGTCTCGTGAACGGCGGTCTCGCCCAGATGAATTTTTCCTTCCGTCGGCGGCACGTGACCGGCGAGCATGCTGACCAGCGTGGTCTTGCCCGCGCCGTTCGGACCGATGATGCCGGTGATGCTGTCGGGCGCGATTTCGAAAGAAACATCGGACACAGCGACCAGCCCCGCGTACCGCTTGGTCACCGCCGCGACCCGCAGAACATCGGCGTTCGCCCGCTTCACTTCCGCGGGAACCACCGTCGCCGCGGGCTGCTTGCCGAGCCGGCGCAGAAGATTCAGTTCCAGCCCGCCACTCAATCCTTCCGGGCGACGCCAGATCACCAGGATCATTGCGATCGCCAGCGCACTCTGCGTCAGACCGAAGAACGACACCGCGCTTTCGACCTGACGCATGACCTCGATCAATACCGTGGTTGCGAGCAAGCCCGCCAGCGCGCCGAGCGAAGAGCCCATGCCGCCGACGATCAAGGTCACGAGCAGCGTGAACGCCAGATCGAAATAGAACGTATGCGGCGTGAACGCGCCCAACACCTGCGCGAGCAATCCACCCGCCACCGCCGCGAGCGTCGCGCTCAGCACCCAAGGGAAGAAAAAGGCCGCGCGCGGATTGATGCCAACTGCAATGGCACCGGCCTCGTCATCCGCCGCGGCTCTCGCAGCCAGGCCCCAGGACGTCTCACGAAACGTCCGGGTGATCACCAAGGTGAGCATTGCGAACAGCGCCGTGACCCACAGCCCCGCGTCGCGAGGCACGCCGTAAAAAGGCTGGCTGCCGCGCGTGATCTCGCGGGCCGCGGCCAGCAAGGTATAAACAATGATCAGGAATGCGAGCGTGGCGATGGCGGCCGCCGAGCCCGACAGCCTCAACAGAGTCGCGCCGCTGATCACACCGGCAACCGCGCCGACGATCGCCGCGATGATCAGTGCATTCCAGGTCGACAATTCCAGACCGGCGAGGAACGACGGCAGCTGCGGCAACGCGTTGTGCTGAAGCTGCGCATTCAAAGTGAGAATGCCCACCGTGTAGGCGCCGATGGCCATGAACGCGGCGTGACCGAAAGAAACAATGCGAGAGTTGCCGGAGAACAGCTGCAGCGCCAGCACCGCGGATAACATGACGGCGGCATGCGCCACCACCCGCTGCATCGAGGTGCTGCCAAACAGCGCCGCGGCCACCGCGATCAGCAGCACTGCGGCTGCCATGGCGACCGAATCGGCCAACGCACTGCGCATTCCGGAAGACAAGTGATGCCCCATTTCGGCCGGATGCCCGGCCGCCAACCCCGTGTTTACAGATTAGAGGGGGTCGCACCGTCGATGTCAATAATTCTTCAGAATTGCAAGTTACAGCATCATATGTAATTCTGCCGTCAGAAACGGAGTCCTCACTTTGAACGTCGCTGCCCCGATCCGGGATTTGCTCACTCAGCACGGTCTGGCACTGACGCCGGCCGAAGCCAAGATAGCCCAGGTGCTGCTGGGCGACTATCCGGTCGCCGGTCTCGGCACCGCCACCGCATTGGCGCGGCGTGCCGGGGTCAGCGATCCGAGCGTGATCCGCATGGTCACCAAGCTGGGCTTCGACGGCTTCGCCGCCTTCCAGAAGCGCCTGCTCGAAGAAGTCGAGGCCGGGTTGCGCTCGCCCTTGATGATGATGGAAGCGAAGCGTCCGACCCGTGCCGCCGCCACCAGCGGTCGCAGTGTCGAGGAAACATATATTCGCTCGGCTGCCACCACCGTCGAATCCGCCGCCGCGATGACGCTGCCGCAGACCTATGGCAAAGCCGTGCAGCTGATCATGGAAGCCAAGGGCCGCGTCCTGCTGCTGGGTGGCCGCTTCAGCCGGCACATCGCCGGCATGCTGGCGGGCTACCTCGCTCAATTCCGCCCGGGCGTGATCGAAGTGCCGTCGCTGTCGGCCGAAAGCTTCGACCTGCTGCTCGACGCCGGCCCGCGCGACACCCTGGTCGTGTTCGATCACCGCCGTTATCAAACGGACGTGATTCGTTTCGCCGAGCAGGCCGCCGAGCGCGGCGCTCAGATCGTTCTGTTCACGGACGTGTGGCGCTCGCCGGCCGCCGAGCACGCGAAAGTCGTGATCGTCGGCCCGATGGAAGCCGACTCTCCTTATGACACGCTCGCGCCGGCGGTGGCCCAGATGGAAGCACTGGTCGCCCGCATCGTCGCCGAGCAACCCGACAACAACGGCACGCGCATGGAAGAGCTGGAGCGGATTCGTTCCCGCAATATCGCGACCGTCGATGGCACCAAGGCGCCGGCCAAGCGGACCGCCGCCAAGAAGAAACGCTGATGACACAGTCCATTCCCAAGCGGGACGAGGCCTTCCGGCCCGGACAAACCGCGCTGCTGCTGATCGACCTGCAACGTGCCTGGCTCGAGCCGGGCGCCGATCCGGATCATCCGGGCTCGGCTGAAGATTATTTCTATCGCGAAGCCGCGCAGCGCGTGATTCCCAACAACGAGCGCCTGCTGCAAGCGGCGCGCGACAACGGCGTCGAAGTGATCCACACCATCATTCGCAGCCTGACGCGCGACGGCCGGGATCGTGGCCTCGATCACAAGATGACGCCCATTCATCTGGGCCCGGACGATCCGCTGGCGCTGCCCGTGCCGTCGCTGATGCCGGTGAACGATGAGATCCTGTTGCCGAAAACGTCCTCGGGCGTTTTCAACTCCACCAACATTCATTACCTGCTGCGCAACCTGGGCGTTCGCAATCTGATCGTATCCGGCATCATGACCGACCAGTGCGTCGACATGGCGGTACGCGACGGTGCGGATCTCGGCTACATGATCACGTGCGTCCATGACGCATGCGGTGCCAAGACACAACAGCGGCACGAGACGGCGCTGCAGGCGTTTGGCGGATACTGCTGGACTGCGGATACGACTACGGTCGCGGCTCGCTTCGCCGCGCTTCGCTCATGAGCAACATCACTGCCGGCCTCGAGCCACTCGTTGGCGTCACCACCACCGACCTCGCCGCGATCACGCGCGGCCGCTTCGTCGCCGCCAAGAACCTGGAGCGCATCTCCAGGCACGGCATCGGCTGGCTGCAAGCAAACATTTGCCTGACGCCGTTCAATTCCATCGCGAATCCCAATCCGTGGGGCGCACGGGGCGATCTGCGGGTGATCCCGGACCTGAAGGCCCGTTACCGCACGGAACATACCGGCCGGATCACTCCTTTCGACATCGTGTTTGGCAATATCGTCGGTCTGGACGGCTCGCCCTGGAACTGCTGCACGCGGACGCTGCTGAAAAATGCGCTGAATCGCCTGCGTGATGAGCACGGCATCAATCTGCTCGCGAGCTTCGAGCAGGAGTTCCAGCTATTTGGCGCCGCCCTGCCTCCCTCACATGCCTTGTCGTTCGCTGCCCTACGCAGCGCCGATGAATACACCTCGCGCCTGATGGCTGCGCTGGAACAAGCCGGCGTCGATCCCGAAGTCGTGATCTCCGAATTCGGCGCCGATCAATTCGAAGTGACCTGCGGCCCGAGCGATGGCATCACCGCGTCGGATCGCTGCGTGGTCATTCGCGAAATCGCTCGTGAGATTGCGCGCGCCAAGGGTTGGCATGCGAGCTTCGCACCGAAGACGTCACCGGACGGCGTTGGCAACGGCGTGCATCTTCACTTCAGCTTCCGCGACGTGAATGGCAAGCCGCTGACGTATGCAGCCGACGGTCCTGGCGGAATGTCACCGCAAGCCGCGGCGTTCTGCGCCGGCATCCTCAAACATTTGCCGGGCATCACCGCGCTCACGGCGCCGAGCCTGCCCTCGTACTACCGCTTGAAGCCGCACGCCTGGAGCTCCTCGTACACCTGGATCGCGAATCAGCATCGCGAGGCGACGCTGCGCATCTGTCCGGTCGTGTCGATCGGCGGTGCCGATCCGTCGCCGCAGTTCAACATCGAATATCGCGCGGCCGATGCGACCGCGAATCCTTATCTGGTGATGACGGCGGTCGTGCTCGCGGGCCTGGAAGGATTGAAGGCCAAGATGCCCAGCCCGCCACTGGTCGATGACGATCCGACCGAGATGACCGATCAGCAGCGTGCCGCGCTGGGGCTGGTGCGCCTACCCGAGAATTTGCCTGCCGCGCTGAAAGCGTTCGATGCCGACGCGGTCGTGCAAAGCTGGTTCGATCCGCTGTTCATCGAGTCATTCCACGGCGTGCGCAAGGCCGAGCTGGATACGCTCGCCAGCCTGTCGCCCTCGGAAGTGTGCGAACGCTACCGGACGTTGTATTGATGCTGGCGGAAGGTGGCGCGACCGATTGGCCTCACGCGGTCGAAGCTCTGAATGAGAACGGCCGCTCGCCGTTCGTGCTGATCTGCGAGCACGCGTCCAATCACATCCCCGCCGAGTACAACAAGCTCGGCCTGCAGGACAGCGATCTGGCGCGTCACATCGCCTGGGACATCGGCGCCGCTCATGTCACGCGCGCCCTGTCGAAGCGCCTCGACGCGCCCGCGTTCCTGGGCGGCTATTCCAGGCTGCTGATCGATCTGAACCGCCCGCTGCACGTCGCCGACAGTATTCCGCTGCGCTCCGAAGCGACGGACATTATCGGCAACCTGTCGCTGGACGATGAGGAACGAGAGCGGCGCCAGCGGCTCATGTTCAATCCCTTTCAGGACCGACTGCGCGCGCACCTCGAACAGCGCACCGCCGATGGCCGACGCAACGTGCTGGTCTCGGTCCACAGCTTCACACCGGTGTATCTGGGTCAGCAGCGCGCGTGGCATGCGGGCGTGCTATTCGACAAGGCGGCCAGCCTGGGTCAGGCCCTCATTGCGCAGCTGAGCCGCGATCCGCTGTTGAATGTCGGCGCGAATGTTCCTTATGGCGTGAGCGCCGATGCCGACTACGCGCTGGTCGTCCATGGCGACCAGCTGAACAATCCGGCCGTGCTCATCGAGATCCGCAACGATCTGATCTCGGATCCCGATGGCGTTGAGACCTGGACGCGCAAGCTCGAAGAGGCACTGCGCGGAGTTATTTGATACTCGGGATCGGGCATTACGCTGCAGGCGTGACTTTTGCCTCTCGCTCGCCGCCCTTGGCGGTGGGGTACATCCATGTACCCGGCTGTTATCAACGCGCGAGATACACCTCGCGCCCGCCGACGACGGTGCGCACCACCTTGACCTTGTCGATCTCGGCGGGCGGTACCGTGAACAGGTCTTTCGACAGGACCGCGAAATCCGCCAGCGCCCCCTGCTTCAGCACGCCGACTTTGCCTTCCTGAAAGCCCGCCCATGCATTCTCGGCGGTGTACGAGCGTAGCGCCTCGGCGACCGTGATCTTCTGCTGCGGCTGCCAGCCGTTCGGATTCGCGCCATCGATGGTGCGTCGGGTGACGGCGGCATAAATGCCGGTCAATGGATCGAGCGGAGCCACCGGCCAATCCGAACCGAACGTGAGATGCGCGCCTGAGTCGATCAGGGAACGAAATGCATACGTGCCCTTGAGCCGCTCGGCACCGATCCGCTTCTGCGCCCAGCGACCATCATCGATCGCGTGATACGGCTGCATGGACGCAACCACACCGAGCGGCCCGAAGCGCTTGATCGCCGCCGGCGTCAGATGCTGAGCATGCTCGATGCGGAAGCGCCAGTCCTTCTTCGGCCCGCCCTGCTCGATCTTTTCGAACACATCGAGCAGCCAGTCATTGGCGCGATCGCCGATCGCGTGCACGGCGACGTGCAGCCCCGCCTCATCCGACTCGACGATGGCGGCACGCAGCTTTTCCGGCTCGACCATGGTCAGACCGGTGGTGTTCGGCGCGTCGTCATACGGCTTGTGGAACCAGGCGGTGGTCGAGCCGAGCGAACCGTCGACGAACCCTTTCACGCCGCCCCAGCGCAGCCACTCGTCACCAGTGCCGTTCTTGTTCTTGTACCCGGCGGCCTGCTGCCGTTCGGCCATGGGCACGAACGAATAGATGCGCACGCGCAGCTGGTCGCTGGCCCGGGTGCGTCGATAGAGATCGAGCACACGAAAGTCTTCGATGCCGCCCATGTCGTGCACCTGAGTCACGCCGCGCGCGGCCGCATGCTCCATCGCGCGCGCCAGGCCTTGCGACAGCTCCTGATCCGACGGCGCCGGGATCACTTTGAAGACCAGGTTCAGCGCATTGTCTTTCAGCACGCCGGTGGGCCGGCCGCTCTTGTCACGAACGATGCTGCCGCCGGCCGGATCGGGCGTCTTCTCGTCAATGCCCGCGAGTTTCAGCACCAGGGAATTCGCCAGTGCCATGTGGCCGTCGAGGCGCGAGACGAATACCGGCGTGTTCGGCGTGTCCTTGTCGATCCAGTCGCGCGTCGGCAGCTCGCCATTCCACAACTCGTGATCCCAATTGCCGTCCTTGATCCACTGCCCCTTCGGCGTCTTGCTCGCGGCCTGAGCGATGCGTTTGGTGAATTCCGCGGGAGTCGCGGCGTCACGCAGATCGACCTGCGCCAGCGCGAGGCCGCCATTGATGAAATGCACGTGGTTGTCGATGAAGCCGGGCACCACGAACGCGCCCTTCAGATCGACCGCCTGGGTCGTTGCATCCGCGAGTTTGCGAACGTCGGCACTGCTCCCAACCGCAACGATGGTGCCGTCATCGATGGCAATCGCTTCGGCCTTGGGCTGCTGAGCATTGCCAGTCCACACATTCGCATTGAAATAAATGGCATCGGGCGCGGCCAACGCCGCCGCACTCACCGCCTGCAATACCACTGCCGCTAACGTAGTGCGGATAACTTTTCTTAGCATTTGAGACGCCCTCGCGATCACCCCTGGTACCCGTGAGCCGTCAGCGCGAAGCGCGCTTCGGGCTTCGACAGCTTACCTATCGCGAGCTCGCCGACATAGCGCCCCACCGCCGGGCCATGCTTGAACCCGTGGCCGGAACCGCCGCCGACGATCAGCACGTTCTCCCACCTCGGATGCTTGTCGATGATGAAGTCGCCGTTGTCGCTGTTCTCATACTGGCAAACACGCGACTCGGACAAGGGACGCTTGGCGATGCCCGGGAAACGCCGGGCGAGGTACGCACGGATCTGCTTCAAACCCTCGGCGGAAATGACGCGATCGTTGCTATCCGGATCGATGCGCGGACCATGCGCGTCGATCGCGAGCTTGAAGCCCCGCGTTTCCAGCGACGGAAAGCCATAGGGAATGCCCGGCTCGTCGGCATCCACCCAGGCTGGCATCTGCGGCGGATCGAATCGGGTATCGCCCGGGTCCGGGCCGAAGAAGAAGATCTCCTGTCGGGTCGGCACGATGCGCGTGCCAACAACGTCGGGGAACAACTTGGGCAGCCACGGACCGCAGGCAAACACGAACTGCCTGGCACGCACGGTTTCGCCACTCAGGCTGGTGATCGCATCGAGCACCGCCCCCGCCTTCGGCGGCTGAATGGCCAGCTGCTGATAGGTACCGCCCTCGTCGACAAAGTGTTTCACCAGCGTCTGTACGCCCCGCCGCGCCATGAGCGCGCCCATCGTCGGCTGCAACACGCCAAACGTGATTCCGTCCAGGCCGATCTGCGGATATCGCTTCAACAGCTCGGCGCGTTCGATCCGCTGCATGGGCGCGACCTGTCGCGCGACTTTGTTCGTGCCCACCACGGTCGCCGTCACCGGCACACGCCATTCCTTCGCCTGTTTGGACTTCGCATCCAGACCGAAGCGGCCCTGTCGCACCGACAGCGCGGTCTGGTCGCCCACGCATTTCGACGAAATCACATCGATCAGCGGCACGCCTTCCTGCACCGTGAAATCACGCGCGATATCCGAGACCGGGAAGGGCGAAGCGATTTCCAGCTCGCGCCACAGATCGTCGGTGACCGCATTGTCGTAAATAGCTGCAAAGCTCGGCGCAATAGTTCTCGTACAGCTCGGCGAGCTTGCCACCGGCGGCGAGTTCGCTGGCCACGCCCTCCGCCAGCGCCGGCCGCAGCTCTACTTTCAGGGACCCCTTAGCCATGGACTCTCCCGACACGCCATCCCCACGCCGGCTCATCTCGATGGTTGGGGTGCCGGCCCGGCCGATTTAAGAGCCGCCCCCGGGCTCTGTCAATAGTCCTTCAAAATTGAAATCCGATGGCCACTGTGTAATCTTGTTTACATGAACGCCGGACCCTGGCGTCTTCTGTAAGTCGATCGAATCCTCCGGAGAGCGCGCTTGAGTACAGCCGAATCCACGTCACTACGGGCGCGGGACGCGCGCGTCATCGCCAACATCGGACGGCTCAGATTTTCGCCGCTCGCGGTGGTTGGCGGCGCGGGTAACCGGCTGATCGAGGAAGGCGGCCGTCGGGTGCTGGACCTGTCCGCCTCGTGCGGCCCGGCCATTTTGGGTTACAGCCACGCGGGCCTCGCCAATGCGGTCGCGGATGCCTGCAAGAGCATGGCGGGCGCGAGCCTGCTGGCCTATCCGAACGAAAACGCCGTCGCGCTCGCCGAAGAACTGCTGCGGATCACGCCGGGCAGTGGCGAGCGACGCGTGTGGTTCGGCCATTCGGGCTCGGACGCGAACGATTGCGCCATGCGCGTGTTGCAGGCGGCGACCGGCCGCTCGCGATTCATTTCATTCATCGGCTCGTATCACGGCAACTTGTCCGGCTCGATGAGCATCAGCGGCCACACCGCGATGACGCATTCGCTGCCGCGTGCGGGCTTGTTGCTGCTGCCGTATCCCGATCCGTATCGGAATAACTTCACCGCCGAGGAAGTGCTGAAGCTGCTGGACTATCAGTTCGCGACCACGTGCCCTCCGCATCAGGTCGCGGCCGTGTTTCTCGAACCGCTGATGTCGGATGGTGGGTTGATCGTGCCGCCGCCAGGATTCCTGAAAGCGCTTCAGGATCGCTGCCGCAAGCACGGCATTCGCGTCGTCGTCGACGAAGTGAAGGTGGGTCTGGGCCGCACCGGCAGGATTCATTGCTTCGAGCACGAAGGCCTCGAGCCCGACGTCGTCGTGTTCGGCAAGGCGCTGGGCGGCGGCTTGCCGCTGTCGGCCGTCGTCGGACCGCAAGAAATCATGGATCACGCACCGGCCTTCGCTTTACAAACGACCGCGGGCAATCCGGTCGCCACCGCCGCGGGACGCGTCGTTCTGCGTGCACTCAAAGAAGAAGGCCTGGCCGCGAATGCCGAGCGCGTCGGCAATGCCTTCATGCAAGGACTGCGAGCGTTGGGTAAAGATCACAGCGTCATCGGCAACGTACGTGGTCGTGGCCTCGCGGTGGGCGTCGAGCTCATCGACAGCAACACCGGCGAGCCCGTGCCGGTCGTCACTACCGCAAAGATCATCTATCGCGCGTATCAGCTCGGCGCCGCCTTCGTCTATGTGGGCCTGCGCGGCAACGTGCTCGAATTCACCCCGCCGCTGACGCTGACCGAAGCTGAAGTCGGTGAAGCGCTGGGAATCATCGACCAGGCATTGCGCGATGTCATCGCCGGTCGCGTGTCCGATGCGGAAGTCGCTCCTTTCATGATGTGGTGATCCGATGAAACTGCAACGATCGTTATTGAGTGCTGTCGTCTCGTTGGCGCTGCTGGCGGCGGGCGCGCAGGCATCCCAAAGCAGCGGCACGCTGCCGTCGGAGATTCCGGAACATTTCGAAGCGAACAATGCGCTGTTCGACTACACGCGCGAAGAAGTGATGATTCCGATGCGGGACGGCGTGAAGCTGTTCACCGTCATCTGGAAGCCGAAGCACCTGACGGCGCCGGCGCCCATCGTCATCACACGCACTCCTTATGACGCGGCCAATCGCCAGACCTACACGGGTCGCCCGCGCAGCCCGAGCGCGGCCGCCGCCGTGCCGATGCCGGACGCTCCGCTGCTCGAAAAAGGTTACATCCGCGTTTATCAGGACGTGCGCGGCAAGCACGGCTCGGAAGGCAACTATGTGCTGAACCTGCCGCTGCGCGGGCCGCTCAACCCGGGGCCGGCCGATCAGTCGACCGATGCCTACGACACCATCGACTGGCTGGTGAAGAACGTGCCGAACAATAACGGTCGCGTCGGCATCATCGGCGTGTCGTATGAAGGCTGGACGTCGTTGATGGCGCTGTTCGATGCGCATCCGGCGCTGAAAGCGGCGATTCCGATGAACGCCATGGTCGACGGTTGGGTCGGCGATGACTGGTATCACAATGGCGCGTTCCGTCCGTTCTCGCTGGAGTACGTGTATCGGCAGACGACGCTGAAGGGCGCGAACGAGATTCCGATGGGCTCGCGCGATGCCTACACGACGTACCTGCGCGCCGGCTCGACCAACGACATGGCGAAGTCGCGGAACATGGATCAGTTGCCGGCGTGGAAGAAGCTGATCGACAACCCGGCCTACACCCAGGTGTGGCAATCGCAGGCGGTCGACAAGCTGATCGCTCGCACCTCGGTGAAGGTCCCGACGCTGATCGTGCACGGCCTGTTCGATCAGGAAGACAACTACGGCTCGCCGGCCGTCTTCGAGGAACTGCAGAAGCAGGGACCTCAGAATCAACTGGTCATCGGCCCGTGGTTCCACGGTCAGCAGGATCCCTGGTTCCATACGTACAGCGGCTCGCATCTCGGCCCGCTGCAGTGGAATTCGGACACGACGCATTACTTCCTGTATCAGGTGATGCTGCCGTTCTTCGAACAGCATCTGCGCGACAAACAACCCGCCTCGCCGACGCCGAGGGTGCGCGCATTCGAAACGGGAACGAACGAGTGGCGCTCGTATGCGCAGTGGCCGGCACCGGGCGTGGCGACCAAGAAGATCTATCTGGAAGCGAACGGCACGCTGTCATTTACGCCGCCGGACGCCAAGGCGAAATCGTTCGACGAGTATGTTTCGGACCCGGCCAAACCCGTGCCCTATCGCGTGCAACCGATTCTGCCGAACGACTCGCACGACACCACCTGGGGACAATGGCTGGTCGACGATCAGCGCCCGTTCGAGTCGCGCCCCGACGTGCTGACGTATGTGAGCGAGCCGCTGCAGGAGCCAGTTACCGTGGCCGGAAGCATCTTCGCCGAGCTGCATGCGTCGACGACGGGACAGGACTCGGACTGGGTGGTGAAGCTGATCGACGCGTATCCGGATGAAGTGCCGCTGACCCCGGAGCTGGGCGGATATCAGCTGATGGTCTCAGCCGACATCCTGCGCGGCCGCTATCGCGAGAGTTACGAGGTGGCGAAGCCGATCAAGTCGAACGCGACGCTGCCCTATCGCATCCGCATGCCGCACGCGAACCATACATTCCAGCCCGGCCATCGCATCATGGTGCAGGTCCAGAGCAGCTGGTTCCCGCTCTACGACCGCAATCCACAAACGTTCGTGCCGAACATCGCTTACGCGCCGAAGGATGCTTATAAGAAGGCGACGCAGCGGATTTATCACGGCAGCTTTGTGGAGCTGCCGGTATTGCAATCGCCCAAGTGAGAAAGCCAGCCGGCTCTGGGGTTATCAGCCCCAGAGCTTCGGCGACGGCCAGGACATCACGCCGGTGCGGTCGTACTGAATCGGGTTCTCCCAATCCTCGGCCTGCAGCAGCGGGCCGTCGAGATCCACGACTTCGCACAGCTGCGCGAGCACCATGCCCGGTGCCATGCCGACGGAGCCGGTGACCATGCAGCCCACCATCAACCGCATGCCTTCGGCACGCGCGGCGTGCGCCAGCTCCAACGCGGCGGTCAGACCGCCCGTCTTGTCGAGCTTGATGTTCACGAACTCATAACGGGTCTTCAGATACTGCAGATCCTCGATGGTGTCGATGGACTCATCGGCACACACCGGGATCGGCGAACGGCCGAGCTCGAGGTCCTTATCTCCGCCGACCTTCACTGGCTGTTCCAGCAGGTCGACGCGCAGCTTCGCGAGCTGTGGGCCCAGCGAGTACAGCGTCGGCACGTCCCACGCCTGGTTGGCGTCGACGATCAGCCGGGAATTCGGCGCGCCACGACGCACGGCCTCGATGCATCCGAGCGGATCGTCGTTGTTCACTTTGATCTTGATCCAGCGATAGTGCCCGAGCCCGCGCGCGGCCTTCTCATAACCCTCGATGGAACGAATGCCGATGGTCATGGCACTGGCGATCTCGCGCGTGTTGCCGACGCCGGCCAGATCCCAGGCGCGACGGCCGGTGCGCTTGGCTTCCAGATCCCACAACGCCGCATCGAGGGCGTTACGAGCGCCGCCGATGGGCAGCAGCTTCAACAATTCGGCGCGCGTCACGCCCGCTTCGATCTTGCCGCGGACGGCTTCCACCTGGGCCACCATCGAGTCCGGCGTCTCGCCGTGATAGTCGACGCCCGCCGCCTCGCCGCGGCCGATGTGCGGACCATCCTGCAATTCGACGATGATGACGTCGCTGGTCGTATAGGTGCCGCGCGCGATGACGAACGGCTCGCTCAGCTTCCAGTATTTGGTTTGAACGGTTAACTTCACACGGACTCCTGACTCAACCCTTGGGTCTCGGGTGGCACGTCCGCCGCGGCGAGTTTGGAATGCCGCAAGCCGTACCCCCAGTAGATGACCGCGCCCAGCGCGCAATACCCTCCCAGCAACATCGCCGGGATGGCGTCACCGCGCAGCGCTTTCTCGACGATATCGAGCAGCAGCGGCGCGACCATAAGGATACAGAAAAGTATTCCCAAGGCGGGAATGAAAGCAATTTTCACCCCGTTGACCTGGAAGCCCCCGCCGGGGACTCGAAACGGCCGCTCCAGATCCGGACGCACGTTGCGCAGCCAGATCACGCTGATGCAGACGATGCCGAACCCCAGCGCCGTGCCCAACGTCACCATGTCGGAAAGAATGGTGATGGGGAGCAAGCCGGCCGCCAGGGCGATCGCGACACCGAGCACCAGCGTACCGATGTGCGGGGTGCGGCGCTTAGCATGAACGCGCGAGAACAATGCAGGGAGCAACCCGTCGCGCGACATGGCGTAGAACACGCGCGTTTGACCATAAGTCGTTGCGAGCATCACCGAGAACAGACCGGCGATGGCGCCCAGTTTGACCACCAGTCCGAACCAGGGAAGCTTCATCACATCCACCGCGACCGCCATCGGGTCCGCGACGCCGAGCAGCCGGTACGGCACGACGCCGGTGAGCACGGCGGCCACCGCCATGTAGATCACGGTACATACAATGAGCGAGCCGATGATGCCGATCGGCAGGTCGCGCTGGGGATTGCGCGCTTCGGCGGCAGCGGTACAGACGGTTTCGAAGCCGACGTAAGCGAAGAAGATCACCGAAGCGGCCCGGAAGATCCCCGGCCAGCCGTAGGAAAAGCCGCCCTCGTGCTCGGGGATGAACGGCGTCCAGTTCACCGATTCGATGTATTGCGAGCCGATGACCGCGAAGGCCAGCAGTACGACGATCTTGGTCAGCACCACGAAGCGGGTGACCGCCACCGAGGTCTCGATGCCGATGATCAGCAGAATCGAGGCGACGAACACGCCGAGCACCGCGACCAGGTTGAAACCCTGGCCCGCCACGAAACGAAGGCCGTCGGGCGTACTCACCGAGTTGATGTAGGCGGTCGCAAACTCCGGCGGCACGGCGATCCCGAAGTCACGTAACAGACTGACGGTGTAACCGGAGAAACCCACCGCCACGAGCGAAACGGCAATGCCCAGCTCGAGCACCATCAACCAGCCGGTGATCCAGGCGACGACTTCACCGAGCGTCGTGTACGAGTAGGTGTAAGCGGAGCCGGTGACGGGTAGCGTCGACGCAAGCTCGGCGTAACAAAGACCAGTGAGCGCGCAGGCCACGCCCGCGATCAGAAACGATATCAGCACCGCCGGCCCGGCAAAGCTCGCAGCCGCGTTACCCGTGAGCACGAAGATGCCGGCACCGATGATGCAACCGATGCCGAGCATGACCAGGTCGGCCGCTCCCAGCACCCGCCGGAACGGCTGAGCGCCCGCTTCGGCCCGGACTCGTTCGACGGATTTCTTGAGGAACAGGCGGCTTGGCTTTTTTGTAGTCGTCATCGTTGGCTTCTTGAGCGTGCCTTGCGGTCAGGTCAGTGGCCGACGCCGTCCGGGAAGGGGGGACCTCTTCCCGTCACCGCGCACCCGCCGGAGCCATGCTGTCGCATGCTCCGTTGCTTGCACGTCCCTGTGGCGCTGCTACGAAAGGTCCCTGCTTTTCGAAGCTGCCGGGAAGAGGTCCCCCCTTCCCGGCCGGCGCTGATACGTTCGTGGCTGTCGGAAAGCTTTCTTGCCAGACTGTTGCTAGCCCAGCATCCGTTGAATTACCGAATCACTCGGCGTCTTCAGCGGATCGAAGCTCGGCACGCCCAGCTCTTGCTCCGCCTGCGACAGCGCACGTTCGCGCTCGGCTTGCGACAAGGCCGACGTGTTCAAGCTCACCCCCACCAATTTCACATTCGCATTGTTGAGCTGCGCCGCCTCGATATATCGGGTGGCCGCGAGCTTGAGTGACGGCATGGCCGCGTGAGGGTGATACGCAATGTGTTTGCGTGTCGGGTCATGACAAAGAATGAGCGCATCCGGCTGGGCGCCATGCACGAGGCCGAGCGTTACGCCCGCATAGCCCGGGTGAAACAGCGAGCCCTGGCCTTCGATCACGTCCCAATGATCGTTGGCCGCCGCGGGTGTGAGTTGCTCGATCGCACCGGCGACGAAGTCCGCCACTACGCAGTCGAGCGGCACACCGCTGCCGGCGATGAGAATGCCGGTCTGCCCCGTCGCACGAAACGTCGCCGCGACGCCTCGTGACTGCAGCGCCTTGGTAATCGTGAGCGCGGTGTATTTCTTGCCGAGCGCGCAATCGGTGCCGACGGTGAGCAATCGCTTGCCGCTGCGCTTGATGCCATTGCCGATCGGCAGATCTTTCGGTGGCGTGCGAACGTTGATCAGCTGCACCTCGCGCCTGGCCGCCAGCTCCGCCAGACCCTCGACATCTTCGAGTCGCGTGTGCAATCCACTGACGATGTCGAGACCCGCTTCGATGGCTTGCCTCAAGCCCGGCACCCACGACGCAGGAATGCGACCGCCGCCAGGCGCGATGCCGATCAACAACGAGCGCGCCCCGATCTGCGCCGCTGCCGCCGGCTCCTTGTCCGGCAGACCGAGATCGACTTTACATTCGGGCAGCCGCCATTGCGCGAGGCAGTCCTGCGGCGCCCAGTCGCGCACGCCGAACGCGGTCTTCGCCAATACGGGCTCGGCGGCATCGCCGAGGAAAATCAGATAAGGCTTGCGGATCGACATGGTGTTACTTGTTATGAATGCTCAGCTGTTCAACGTATCGCGCAACCAGCGCGCGGCTTCGGTGAAGGCGCGATCGGCGATTCGTGCAATCGACACCGCTTCGAGGAAGCTATGCGTCGCACCCGCATACACGGCGATGTGTGACTTCACACCGGCGCGACGCAGCTTCTCCGCCATCTCCATTGCCTCCTCGTACATCACGTCGCAATCCGGCACGGCCGAGAATGCCGGCGGCAGATTGCGAACATCGGCGTGAATGGGACAGGCGAGCGGATCGGTCATCGGCGTGTCGCCGAGATAGTTGCGCCAGAACGCCGCCATCTCGCCGCGATCCCACATGTAGCCACCTTCGCCGTAGCGCTTGTAGGACTCGTTGTCACAAGTCGCATCGTAGGCGCCATAGTTCAGCAGCATCGCCTTGACCGCGTCGGTCTCGCCGGCGTCGCGCAGCTTGATACAGGTGGAAATCGTCATCGCCGCGCCGGCCGAATCGCCGCCGACAGCAATGCGATCAGGATCGACGCCGTAGCTCGTGCCCTTCTCGCGCAGCCAGCGCACGACCGCGACGGTTTCGTTGATGGCGCGAGGAAAGCGGCTCTCGGGTGACAGCGAGTAATCGACGGCGATCACGATCATGCCGCTGCGAGCGGCGTACTCGCGCATCAGGCGGTCGTGAGTATCGATGCTGAAGATGGTCCAGCCACCGCCGTGCAAATAAACAAACGCGGGGCGCAGGCCGTCGTTGCGCGGATCATGGATGCGGACGCGGACCGGGCCGTCGGGCGCAGGCACCATGATCTCTTCGGTGCGCGCCATCTGCGGGCCGCCGCGCGTCCACGCGGATCGCACTTCTTCGGCGATACGACGCGCTTCGGGAAACGACACCTTGTCCAGCGGCGGATGCTGACGCCAGCGCTGGCCCATCAGCTTCACAAAACGACGGATCTCCGGATCCAGACCATCATCATTCAATTGCGTCGACGACATGAATACCTCCGCCGGCGAGGGTACGAACTCGCTGACGCAGGTGCCTTCGCGGCGGGGTCTCCGACTATCTCGATCGAGCCATCAGCCGAAGCGGTGATCGGCGACGAACGGATTGGTCTGGCGCTCCTGTCCGAACGTGGACAGCGGGCCGTGCCCGGGCACGAAGCGCACGTCGTCGCCGAGCGGGAACAGATTCTCGCGAATGGATTTGACCAAAGTCTGGTGATCGCCGCGGGGAAAATCGGAGCGGCCGATGGAGCCGGCGAAAATCACATCGCCCACCCAGGCGAACTTCTGCTGCGGATGAAAGAAGATCACGTGACCCGGCGTGTGACCGGGACAATGCCGCACTTCGAGGATCTGATCGCCCACGCTGACCTGGTCGCCCTGCTCCAGCCAACGATCCGGCGTGAATGCCGCGGCCGGTGGAAAGCCGAAGCGCTGAGTCGCCTCGGGCAGCTGATCGATCCAGAACTGATCGTCCCGATGCGGCCCTTCGATCTTCAGATGGCGCAGCTTCGCCAGCTCCGCCGTCGCGGCCGCGTGATCCAGATGCCCGTGCGTCAGCAGAATCTTCTCCAGCTGCAGCCCCTCTCGATCCACTTCCGCGAGCACCCGATCGAGGTCGCCGCCTGGATCGACGACAGCCGCGCGCTTGCTGCGCTCGTCCCAGATGACCGAACAGTTCTGCTGAAAGGGCGTAACGGGAATGATCAGGGCTTTCATGGGCCCATGGTACCCCATGGGGTAGAATCCCCGCCCATGCCCATTCAAACCCTTTTTCCCACCTATATTTACGCCGCTCCACTGCAACGAGGCGAGTGGCGCAAGCTCAACAAGCAGCTGTTGCGCGAGTGCCTGCAACTGCAGCTCGACGATGAAGCCGGCCAGAAGTGGTCCGAGAAAAACTATCCCGGCGGCTTCACCTCCTATCACTCCGCGCATCGCATGCAGCAGGTCTCGCCGACCTTCGCCCAGCTGGAAAAACAGCTGAGCCGGCATGTGAAATCGTTCGTGAAGACACTCGAGCTCGACATGACGGATCGTGAGCTGGAGATGACCGACTGTTGGGTGAACATCATGCCGCGGCAGGTCGCGCACAGCATGCATCTGCATCCGCTGTCGACCATCAGCGGCACCTATTACGTGCAGACTCCCAAGGGCTGCGCCGGCCTGAAGTTCGAAGATCCGCGCCTGGACAAATTCATGGCCGCGCCGCCGCGGCGGGCAGATGCGAGCCGGGCGAATCGTGCGTGGTCGGTGGTGCCCGCCGAAGCGGGCAAGGTCGTGCTGTTCGAAAGCTGGCTGCGACACGAAGTGCCGGCGAATCCGGTCGCGGGCGAGCGCGTCAGCATCAGCTTCAACTACAACTGGTTCTAACCGAAGACCGCCGGCAGTTCTCTGAGCACCCGGTGCACGAACTGCACGCAGATCGAGCCTTCGCCGACCCCTGATGCCACTCGCTTGACGCTGCCCGAGCGCACATCGCCGACGGCGAACACACCGGGCAAGCTCGTCTCCATGATGTACGGCGCACGCGGCATCGGCCAGCGCGCCGCCGTCAGCTCGTCCTTGCTCAAGTCGGCGCCTGTGCGCACGAAGCCTTTCTCATCGAGATTCACACAGTCCTTCAGCCACTCGGTGTTCGGCGCGGCTCCGGTCATGAGAAACACGTGTCGAATCGGGCGCCGCTCCCGTTCGCCCGTGCGCGCGTCCGTCCACGTCACATGTTCCAGCTCGTCCGCACCCTCCAGACAACTGATCTGAGTGCGTGTGTGCAAGGTGATATTCGGCGCTTCCTGGATGCGCCGAATCAGATAGTGAGACATGGTCTCGGCGAGACCGTCCGAACGCACCATGATGCGTACCTGACGACAGTTGCCAGCAAGAAACACCGCGGCCTGACCGGCTGAATTGCCGCCGCCGACCACGATGATTTCCTCGTTCTGACACAGCCGGCCTTCCAGATGCGTCGCTGCGTAGTAGAGGCCCACGCCGGTGTACTTATCCAGGTTCGGCAGCTCCGGCTTGCGGTACTGCGCGCCCGTCGCGATCAACACGGTGCGAGCCTGCACGATGCGACCGTCGGCCATCTCGACCCGATACGGCCACTTATCACAATGCAAGGCCACCGCGTCGCAGGCGACATGAAACCGCGCGCCGAACTTTTGTGACTGCACCAACGCGCGACCGGCCAGCGCCTGGCCGGTGATGCCGGTGGGAAAGCCCAGATAATTCTCGATGCGTGAACTGGTGCCCGCCTGGCCGCCGGGAGCGAAGCTGTCGATCACCCGCACATCCAGGCCTTCGGAAGCGGCATACACCGCGCCGGCCAGCCCCGCCGGCCCGGCACCGACGACCAGCACATCGTGAATGATGTCCGGATCGATCTCAGGATTGAGTTCCAGGAACTCCGCCAGCTGTCGCAGGCTCGCATGCGACAGCGCGCGACCACGACCGATCACGGCGGGAACATCGGCCGCCGTGAGGCCCGCGCGCTCCAACAGCCCGGCCGCTTCCTGATCCAGGTCAGCGTCGAGATAAAAATGCGGATGCGCATTTCTCGCCAGGAACTCACGCAACATCAACGTGTGGCCGCAATAACGCGAGCCGATCAATGTCATTTCGGTGTTCGGTGCCGAGATCAATCCCATGCGGCGCAGGATGAAGGCGCGCATGAAGATCTCGCTGAGCTCCGCGTCCGTCTGCACGACCACGCGCAGATCGCTGTCGGTGATCACCAGCACTTCACCCGGCTCGCCGACTTCCACCCGGGCAAAGCCGGGCGTGCCACGAAGCGTGCTCATCTCACCCGCGAAGTCTCCGGGCCCGAGCGGCTTGATGACCTGCTCGTCGAAGCCAGGGATGGTGATCTTCAGGCTGCCGGCCAGCACCACCATCATCTTGTGCTCGTGGGCGCCGGGCTCGATCAGTACCTGTCCCGCGACCGTCGGCAGATGCACGCCATGAGGCTCGAGGCGCGCGATCTGCGCCTTCGTGAGCTTCGGAAACATCTGCTCCGCGCGCTTTTCGTATAGCTCGTTTGGCATGAGAGCACCGTGCGTTACTTGCCCAGCAGCGCCTGCACTTTGTCGAACAGCGATTGCATGCCGGCGGACACGTCGTGAATCTCGCCGTTGATGAAGATCCCGGGCGTACCGCGCACACCGCTGCGCCGGCCGGTGTCGATGTGCTCACGAATCCGCTGACGATAGATCTCGTCGTCCATCTCGGCGGTGTAGCGCGCCATGTCGAGATTCAACTGCTCGGCATAGCCGCGCAACTGATTGGGCTTCAGATGCAACTGATTGGCGAACAGCAGATCGTGCATCTCCCAGAACTTGCCTTGCTGAGCCGCCACTTCCGACGCCTCGGCGGCACACAGCGCATGCGGATGCACTTCCTCGAGCGGGAAATGACGGAACACCAGCCGCACCTGGCCGGGGAAGCGGCTCAACAACAGCTGCAGCGACGGCGCCGCCTGCTTGCACGTCGGACATTCGAAATCGCCGTACTCGACGACCGTGACCGGTGCGTGATCGGGACCGAGCCTGTGATCGATGGCGGTGACGGGGGCCACCAGGTCGTGCTGCTGAGTCATGCATCCTCCTGCGCCGGCCGGCAGCCGGCAATCCGCTCCGATACTACCGCCGATCGCGGGCATCTGAGCTTGAATCTCAGTGCTTTTCGATCGGGCCGCCCCATAACAGCTTTCGGCTGCACCGATATCGGTACTTTCTGGGTGAATGCACCAGAAATGAGGCCACTTTGGCACGGCGCCCGGTGGTGTCATACCGCCATGGACACCGCACACCGCTTCACAACGCGCAAGGCAGCTACGCTGCTTCTGGTCGAGTCCGCACTCGTCGTCGGAACGGTGTGCGTGCCCGCGCCAGCGCAGGCGGCCCCGCCGCCGCTGCTGCTCGCCAATGATTTCGACGATGCCGAGGTCGACGTGTCCCGGTATTGGGTCAGTGAGAAGTATGACGGCGTGCGGGCGTATTGGGACGGCCAGCGCCTGATCACGCGCGCCGGCAATCCCATTCATGCGCCAGCGTGGTTCGTCCGCGGCTGGCCCGCGGAGCCACTCGATGGCGAACTGTGGGCAGGCCGCGGCCAGTTCGAGCAAGTCACCGCGACGGTGCGCGATCTCGACCCCGACGACATCGCCTGGCGCGACATCCGTTTCATGGTCTTCGATCTGCCGGCGCACGGAGGAGTTTTCAGCGCACGACTGGAAACGTTGCGATCTGTGCTGGCGCCGCTGCGAATCGATTGGCTGCGCGCAGTCACACAGTCCCGCGTCGCAGATGACCTCTCACTGCACCGTCAGTTGGAAACCGTCGCCGCAGCCGGCGGCGAAGGCTTGATGCTTCACAGGGACGATTCGCTGTACCGCGCCGAGCGCAGTGATGACCTGCTGAAGCTCAAGCCCCACCAGGACGCCGAAGCCCGGGTCATCGCGCATGTTCCCGGTCAGGGAAAATATCTCGGCATGCTCGGCGCACTGCTCGTGCGCACCGCCGACGGCTCACAGTTTCGCATCGGCACCGGCTTCACCGACGCACAGCGTCGCAACCCGCCCGCCGTCGGCAGCTGGATCACTTACAGCCATGACAACGTCACCGCCCGCGGCATCCCCCGCTTCGCCCGCTTTCTTCGTGAGAAACCGCCGGATTAGCGGCAAAAATCAGGTTGATTCCGTGTACAGGCAGGTGTACACCGGAAAAATGATTAAAAGTTATGCCATCGCTGAAGCACGAGCCAACTTGCCCACTCTGATCGATGAGGTGGAGGCGGGCGCGGCCATTGAACTGACGCGTAGAGGAAAAGGAGTCGCAATCATGATCTCAGTCAACGAATATCAACGGTTACGCAGCGAGCGCCCGACCTTTCAGGACGCCTATCAGCGGTTTCTGAAAAAACATTCCCTGGCCGACGTCGGCCTGGAGCCGGAGTTCGCCCGCCGGCTTCGCGACCGCAGCCCCGGACGCAAAGTCGATTTTTGAGCGGGGCACCATGCTGCGTTATTTACTGGACACCAACGTGGTGTCGCAGCCCATGATGATCACGCCCTCCGCCGGCGTGATGAGAAAGCTGATGGCGGTCGCGGATGAATGCGCGATCGCCGCGCCGGTGTGGCACGAATTGCAGTTTGGCTGCAAACGCCTGGCGGTGGGCAAACGTCGCCATGCTCTGCAGGACTATCTCGCGGATGTGATCAAGACTTTCGAGATTCTTCCCTACGATGACCTGGCGGCGAAGTTGCACGCGATCGAGCGCGTCCGCCTGCAGGGGCTCGGAACCACGGTCCCCTTCATCGACGGTCAGATCGCTGCGATCGCGCAGATCAATGAGCTCATCCTCGTGACCTCCAATGTGCGCGACTTCGCGCCCTTCAATGCCCTGACCGTGGAGAACTGGGCTTAGGCTCGCGGCGGGTTAGAATCGACGCCTCTCTCCCAAGCAGGATGGCGCCGTTGCAACTCTCACACGTCGACTCGGGAATCATTGGCGTCTGGCGGTGGGAAGCGGCCATTGCAACGTTGATCGTCACGGTTGCCGTGACCGCATTCAGTTTCTCGATCCCTCCACTCTGGCCGCTCGCGCCGCTGCTCGTATTCATCGCTGGCATTCTGCGCACGTGGTGGTGGCCGCCGCTGTCGTATCGACATTTGCGTTTCGGCGTCGATGACACGGGCATCGCCATCGAGAGCGGCGTGCTCTGGCGCTCGCGCATCGCGCTTCCGCGCGTTCGCATCCAACATACCGACGTGTCGCAAGGACCGCTCGAGCGTCGCTACGACATCGGCACGCTGAAGCTGTACACGGCAGGCAGCCGGCACACCCGGATCGAGCTGCCCGGCTTGCGCCACGAAGACGCGATCGCCCTGCGCGATGCATTGCTCGCCGAAGGGGCCGGCAGTGGCGTCTGATCCTGACTTTCAGCCGACCCTTCGGCTGCACGCGCTCTCCTGGGTGTTCGGCCTGAGCGGCGCGATCAAACAAATGGTGTTGCCCCTGATCGCCCTGCTCTTCTTCAACGTGCGGGATGACACGCCCGGCCCGTTCGGCCCGTGGATCGTGCCGATCATCGTCGCCGCCGTCGCCATCCGTGCGGTGTGGGTTCAACTGACCTTCCGCTATGGCTTCAGCCCGACCGGCCTGGTCGTGCGTCGAGGAATGGTATTCCGCAACGTTCGACACATCGAATACGCGCGCATCGAAAACATCGACACGGAGCGAGGCGTGTTGCATCGACTGTTCGGCGTCGCCGAAGTGCGCGTGCAAACATCCACGGGCGGCAAACCGGAAGCGCTGATCAGCGTGCTCGATCTCGCCGCGGTTCAGGAAATGCGCGAGCGCGTCTTCTCAGAAGCGCAGCCCGCAGAGAAAACCATCGAAGCGCCGGTCGAGAACACGCTGCTCCACCTCACCATAGGCGAGCTCGTACGCCACGGCCTCATCGACAATCGCGGCATGATTCTGGTGGCCGCGGCCTTCGGCGTGCTGCACGAGGCCGGCGTGTTCGTGATCAACCGGCAACTGGTCGATCGAGTGCTGGAATCGTCGTCGGCCGCCGGGCTCGCGGCGCTCGGCCTGATGATGCAGATCGCACTCGGCGCGATCACGATATTGGGCGCCATCATCGCCGTGCGCATCCTGTCGGTCGTTCTCGCCATCGTGACCTTCTACGATTTCAGATTGACTCGCGTGGCCGGCGATCTGCGCGCTCGTTACGGCCTGTTCACGCGCGTCGCGCTGACGTTACGAACGCGCCGCATTCAGGCGGTTCATCAACACGAATCCCTGCTGCATCGCTGGTTCCACCGGGTGTCACTGAACGTCGATCTCGCCGGCGACAGCGGCGGCGATCAAGACGAAGGCGACAATTCACGGATGAAAACGCGATGGCTCGCGCCCGTGTGTCCAGCCAGCGCCGCGCCTGCGCTCATCGCAGCAGCCTTACCCTCGCTGGACTGGAGCACCGAACCCGAATGGCATCCGCTCGCACCCCGCGCGCGAGGACGCATCTTTCGCAAGACCGCGCTGTGGTCCGTGCTCATTCTGACCGCGCCTGCCCTCTGGTATCTGCGCGAGGGCGCGATCGTCGCGGTGCTGAGCTGCATCCCGCTGGCATGGATGCATGCGCACTTGTATGTGAAGTACACGCGCTGGGCACTGGTCGGCGATGCCATGTTGTTTCGTCATGGCTGGCTGAATCGCCGACTGACCATCGTGCCGCGGGATCGTGTGCAAACCTTGAGCGTCGAGGCATCGCCCTTCGATCGACGCAGTCGCATGGCGAGCCTCTACGTCGACACCGCCGGCGCCAGCGCCATGACAGCGGGAATCAGAATTCGTTATTTACCCGCCGACGTAGCGGAAAGACTGGCGGCCGCGCTGTATCGCACGGCCGGCGCGACCACGTAGGGCCTGTTAACACTCATTGGATGGGCTGCGTTGCACAGGCCCTAGTCGCGTGCGAGCGATAACATTCGCGAGAACGGCGAATCGGTCCGGCGCCACAGACGCCGACGCAGCGACGCCATCGCGATGATCATGCCCGGCAGGATGCCGCTCAACGCGCTGTACACATAATTGCGATCGGTGATGTGGTCCTGCTGTACCAGCAGCGCCAGCCCGAGCAGTGTGCCGAACACGGCCCCGATGAAGGCCACTTCGAATCTGAATCTTCCGGCGGCGATCCGCCACCGGCGCGTCACGTAGTCCATGCTGCTGGCCCAGACCGAGCCGCACAACATCATCACCAGACCGTTGCTGAGGCCGGTGAGTTTCTGCGCGACGACCAGCACCAGCCCGATCCACATCACCGTCGCGATGAAGGCCGCAATGACGTGACTCCGGTAGCGCGAGCGGAAGAAGGTCTCGCAGAACTCCACCATCAATGCCGTGCCTATGCCGACCGCAATGGCGGAGGGATACATCCATTCATGAATGCGTCCGATGCTCAGACTGTCGAAGAAAGCGAACAGCGCACCGGCAACCGTGCCCAGCGTGATCGAGCGACCGAAGGCGTTGAAGATCGCGCCGGCGCCATCGTCCTCGCGACGAGCGACGATGCGACTCTGCAGCTCACGCAGCGAATCGAATCGAGCATCGGGCCGCGGCGACATGGCTCGCATGATGGCGCGGGCGATCTGACGAGGAATGTCGCGCCGAACCCTTTCGATCGGCTGCACGGCGCCCATCGGCACACGGCCGGTCAACAATTCATACATGAGCACGCCGAATGCATATTGATCGGCGCGCCAATCGACTTCCTTCGCATCGGTGTGCTGCTCGGGCGCCATGTAATAGGCCGTGCCCAGGTTCATGCCGGTGCGGGTCAGCTCGTTGTTCTGATAGGCGCGCGCGATGCCGAAGTCCATCAGCTTCACGACCCCGCTGCTGTCGATCCAGACGTTCTCGGGCTTGAGGTCGCGATGAACGATGAAACGATGTGCGTGACGCAGCGCTTCGAGCAGCTGTTCACCAATCGCGGTCGCTTCCTCGATCGGGAACGGTTTGCCGGTGGCGAGCTGCGCCTGCATGCGACGGCGCAAACTCACCCCGCGCAGACGTTCCATCGTGAAGAAATAACGGCCGCTGGCCACGCCAACGTCGAACACACGCACGATGTTCGGATGCGCGAGCTTGCAGGAAACCTTGGCTTCGGAAAGGAAACGGGTGCGGGCGGCGTTGCTCGACAGCAGCTCGTTGCGCAGTACCTTGATCGCGACCTCTTCGTCTTTCAAACGATCGCGAGCCGCGAACACGCGGCCCATGCCGCCGTCGCCGAGGACTGCCTGAATCTCATATCGCCCCTGAAGCACGACGCCGGGGCCGATGACCACGTTCGAACCCTGATGAACCTGTGTTTCAGGTTCGGCCACGTCATCCATGCGCATCATGGTGACGGCTTCGCGATTGACCTGGCGGGTCGCCGGTTCGGTGGCGCTACGCGCGGTCTGGTAGGCGGCCACCAGTCGGGCCAGATCCTGTTGGGCCGATTCCTGGGACGCCGGAGTTTCGGCGTTGATGAGCTTGTGCTGAAGAACCGCCAGACGATCCGTATAGTTTTGCCATAACGTGGCAGGATCGTCGGCTGACTCCAGCCCGAGCAGCATCAGCGCATTCTCCAGACGGCTGGACATAGTGGTTGCGAATTCTTCCGTGCAAGAACCAAAAGCGACGATTCGTCCCGGACTGTTTTAATCCCGCGTATCGATTCCGGGAGGGACACATTGCACTAGGGCTGACTGCTTGAAAAGTGCCTCCACGAGCAGACACTGTTCGGACCGGGAAAAAACTGATAGTGACAGGCCCGACGCGGCTCTAATAAAGACATTTCGACCGGTCATCGGTCGCGAACCGCCGGTCGTCGGGCCGAGAACTTTCGGCAACCCTACCGCAATCATCACGTTCGCGCGCCCTGTCGCCGATCGACCACGAGACTTGCGCAAAAACAGCCAGGGCACGCGACATAACTTCGTCGCGATGAACGGCTACTTTTCCTGCCCGTGCCGGCGGTGCTTGCAACGCATGGCCCATTGGTGACGAGCATGCAGACGCTCGGCTTCACTATCGGCCTCGGGCGGCAGCTTGCGTAGCGCTTGCAGGGCGGTCGAGTGAGCGATGGCCACTTCCGGGTCGGTTTGTAACAACGCGCGATAGCGCTCCAGAAAGGCCTGCTCGACCGGCGCCCCGATCCCCGACAACAGGGCAATCGCATGGCCGCCGATGGCCGCAACCTCGGAAAGGGGCAGGTCGCCTTCATGCAGGGCATGGTCGACGTCGGCGATCAACTGGTACAGCGGGCGCAACCACTCCCATTGCGGATCCTCCATGATCTGCCGCAGCAGGGCCAACGGCGATTGCTGACTGCCGAACTTCCTTTCGACCGCGATCACCACTCCCAACAGCCCGCGCAAGGCGCGGCTCGCATCCTCCAGCGCTTGCAGATCTGGCGGGTCGGATTGAGTCATGGCGCAGGCTCCCATCGGCTGAACCACCCTATCCTGCGCTCATCCACCATTTTTTTCACGTGAACGGCACGTTCTGCGCAATGCCCCTGGTGGACGTGCGGGGGGCTCACACCGCCTTCCACAGCGATCTCTCGACTTAGAGAGACCCTCGCTTGCATGGATGAAGCCTATGTACCGGCGAGAGTCAGCAGGTCACCGCGCTCTGGTCCCCCCTTTGCGCGGCAGCTCCTCCTCCGCAGCGACGGGGCCGAGCGAGGGTCCTCTCTTCTTCTGATCCTGTTTTGGGATCTAAGGTTGTCAGGACCTGGCACGGCGCCGCTTCGGTGCCGCGGCCGCTGCCCGCCCCGCTTCGCTGACTCGCACCGCGTGCGTGGACTTCACTTCCTCGAGCACGAAGTACGTTTGCGTGTGACGCACGCCGCGCACGTTGACGATCTTGTCGCCCAGCACCCGCCGGTACTCATCCATATCCTGGACGCGCGTCTTGATCAGATAGTCGAAGCCGCCCGCCACCATGTGGCACTCGACGATCTCCTCCACCAGCTGCACGGCTTCCTTGAAGCGCTGGAACACGTCCTGCGTGGCGTGATCCAGCGTGACCTCGGTGAACGCCAGCATGCTCTGGCCGAGGCGCTTCGGGTTCAGGTGCGCGTAGTAGCCGTCGATGAACCCTTCCCGCTCGAGGCGGCGCACGCGCTCGATACACGGCGTCAGGGTCAAATTGACCGTGCGCGCCAGCTCCGCGACGGTCAGCCGCCCGTCCGCCTGCAATAGCGACAAAAGTTGCCGGTCGACGCGATCCAGTTCACGGCCTGGAGGATTGCTGCTCATGAAAATCTAGTAATTCCTACTGTTCTGGCAGTCTCGTTTGGCAGACTCTACTGCCAAACAGTCGGTATTGTAGCGCAATATGCTCCGGGACAGGCGGAGCGGACCAGCGCCCGCTTTTCGCCACACCATAACTCGAGCGAATTCGCTTCGTACCAGTTCGAACCACAGCTTTTTTTGCGCGTTTAAGCGCCACCCACCGTCCGGCCAGCGCAACTGGCGGACGAGATGGCGCGCCCAGTTGCTTGCGGAGGCCCGATGATGCGATCCCGTCTGCACGTTCCCAGACCGCCGGCTCGACCCGGCGAGAAACCGGACTTCAGTTACGTCCAGGTTTCTCCGGCTGGCGCCGCCGCCCGCCCGGATCCGAACGCGCCCTTGAGCGAGACCGAATTCCTGTCCAAGGAAATGGTCCGCGTGCTCGATGACAATCATCGCGCCGTCGGCCCCTGGAATCCGCACCTCGCGGCCGCCGATCTCGAGCTCGGCCTGCGCAACATGATGCTGACGCGCGCGTTCGACGATCGCATGCACCGCGCTCAGCGCGGCGGCAAGATCACGTTCTATATGAAGTCCACCGGTGAAGAAGCCGTCTCGGTGGCCGCCAACATGGCGCTGAAGCCCAGCGACATGATGTTTCCTGCGTACCGCAACCAGGGTCTGCACATCTCGCGCGGTCTGAAGATCGTCGATCTGATGTGCCAGCTGCTGTCCAACACCCGGGACATGTGCAAAGGCCGTCAGCTGCCGGTGATGTACCACTCGGTCGAAAGCAATCTGTTCTCGATCTCCGGCAACCTGGCCACTCAGTTCCCGCAGGCCGTGGGCTGGGCGATGGCCGCGGCCATCAAGGGCGAGGACCGCATCTGCGCCACGTGGCTCGGCGATGGCAGCACGGCCGAAGCGGACTTCCATTACGCGTTGCTGTTCGCGCAGATCTACAAGGCGCCCGTCATTCTCAACGTCGTGAACAATCAGTGGGCCATCTCCACGTTCCAGACGTTTGCTGGCGGTGAAGGCCGTTCGTTTGCTTCGCGCGGTCCGGGCTACGGCATGCCGGGCATTCGCGTCGACGGCAACGACTTCCTCGCCGTTCACGCGGTTACTCAGTGGGCTGCCGAGCGCGCTCGCACCGGCGCCGGCCCGACGTTGATCGAGCTCGTCACTTACCGTGCCGCGCCTCACTCGACCAGCGACGATCCGTCGCGTTATCGCCCGAAGGATGAAGAGAAGAGCTGGCCGCTCGGCGATCCGATCGACCGCCTGAAAGGCCATCTGCGCAATCTCGGCGCATGGTCCGACGAGCAGGACAAAGCAGTCGAGAAGGAGTGCGAGGAGCACGTCAACCAGGCGTGGAAAGAGGCCAACACCTACGGCACGCTCACCGACGGCCCGCAACTCGACCCTGCAATCATGTTCCAGGATGTGTTCAAAGAAGAGACGCCCAGCCTGGCACGCCAGCGCATGCAGCTGGCTCAGGAGCTGAAGGAGCGCGCGCAGAAATGACTCAGATGAATATGATCCAGGCGCTCAACTCCGCCATGGATGTCATGATGGCGCGCGATCCGGGCGTCGTGTTGATGGGCGAAGACGTGGGCTACTTCGGCGGCGTGTTCCGTGCCACCGAAGGCCTGCAACGCAAGTATGGCGAGCACCGCGTGCTGGACTCGCCGATCGCCGAGGGCGGCATCGTCGCGACAGCAATCGGCATGAGCATCAACGGGCTGCGCCCCGTCGCCGAAATTCAGTTCGCCGATTACATCTATCCGGCCTACGACCAGATCGTCAGCGAGCTGGCGCGCATTCGTTATCGCAGCGGCGGCGACTTCTGCGCGCCCGTGACGATTCGCACGCCATGCGGCGGCGGCATCCGTGGCGGCCAGACGCACTCGCAGAGTCCGGAAGCGATCTTCGCGCACGTGTCGGGATTGAAGGTCGTCATGCCCTCGAATCCGTACGACGCCAAAGGTCTGTTGATCGCGGCCATCGAAGAAGACGACCCGGTGATCTTCCTGGAGCCGAAGCGTCTCTATAACGGTCCGTTCGATGGCGATCCGAACAAGCCGGCGGTGGGCTGGAACTCCCACCCGAAGGGCGACGTGCCGGAAGGTCATTATCGCGTCGAGCTCGGCGTCGCCGACATCGTCCGCCCCGGCAACAAACTCACCATCATCACTTACGGCACGATGGTGCACGTGTGCCTGGCGGCGGCTGAAAAGGCCGGCGTCGATGCCGAAGTCATCGACCTGCGCTCGTTCGTGCCGCTGGACATCGAAACCATCGTGAACTCGGTGAAAAAGACCGGCCGCTGCATCGTCGCCCACGAAGCGACCCGCTTCGGCGGCTTCGGCGGCGAGATCCTGTCGACCATTCAGGAAGAATGTTTCTGGCACCTGGAAGCGCCGATCCTGCGCGTCGCCGGCTGGGACACGCCCTATCCGCACGCGTTCGAGTGGGAATACTTCCCTGGCCAGGCGCGCGTCATCGCCGCCATTAAAGCAACGATGGAGGCGACATGAGCCGTCATGTGGTGAAACTGCCGGATCTCGGCGAAGGCACGGTGTCTTCCGAGGTCGTGGCGTGGAAGGTCAAGGTCGGCGATGTCGTCGGCGAAGATCAGCCCGTTGTGGAGATGTCGACCGACAAGGCCGTGGTCGAGCTTCCCGCGCCGGTGGGCGGCAAAGTGGTTTCGCTCGGTGGGCAGCCCGGCGATCAAATCGCGGTCGGTAGCGAACTGTACGTGCTGGAAACGGATGCGAGCGTGGCTGTCGAGGGCGCGCCTGCCGCCGCTCAATCCGCACCCGCCGCCTCGAGCGCGCCGGCGAAGACGCCGGCGGCTGCGAACAACGGCAACGTCACCGCTCAGCCCGCCAAGGTCCTGGGCGGCCGCGTGATGGCATCGCCTGCGACTCGTGCACGCGCGAAGCTCGCTGGCATCGACCTCTCGACCGTCGCCGGCAGCGGCCGCGATGGCCGCATCCAGCGCGGAGATCTCGAGACCGCAATCCAGGACCGCCAGGCCGGCAAATCGCCTGCTCCTGCCTCTGCGCCGAGCGGCCGCCAGGTTCGCACCGGCACCGAAGAGATCCGCATCCTCGGCGTGCGTCGCGTGAGCGCGCAGCGCGTGGCGGATTCGAAGAGAAACATTCCGCACTTCGCCTATGTCGAGGAAGTCGACATGACGGAGCTGGAACGCCTGCGCAAACACCTGAACTCGCAGCTGCCGAAGGGTTCGCCCTCGTACACCTACCTGCCCTTCCTCGCGATGGCGCTGGTGCGAGTCATCGAGCAGTTTCCGAAAGTGAACTCGCGCTATGACTCCGAGCGCAACGTGCTCGTCCGGCACGACGGCGTGCACATCGGCGTCGCCACTCAGACCCACGATGGTCTGAAGGTGCCGGTGGTGAAGCATGCCGAATCGCTGTCTCTGAAAGAGCTTGCGGCCGAGATCCGCCGTGTCACGACGGCGGCGCGCGAAGGCACCGCGAGCCGCAACGAGCTGCAGGGTTCGACGATCACGATCACCAGCCTCGGCAAGCTCGGCGGCATCGTTTCGACACCCATCATCAATGCGCCCGAAGTTGCCATCGTCGGCATCAACAAGGCCGTGGAACGCCCGATGATCGTCAATGGCGAGATCGCGGTCCGCTTGATGATGAACCTGTCCTCATCGTTCGATCACCGCTTCATCGACGGCTACGACGCCGCCGAGTCCATCCAGGCGCTGAAAGAAAAGCTGGAACAGCCGGCGACCATCTTCATCCGGGATTGATTGGTCCCGGCGGAATCCCCAAGGGCGGCCGTGTGATGCACGTCACACGGCCCGTCCCGGCATCGCACTGCACGAGCCAATTTCCGCGTTTTTTCCCAACCTGTGATAAGTCGTTTGCGAACGGCTTCTCACCGCGCCGTCGGCGCCCAACTTACATTTGCCGTGCCCCATGGGGCGTCTATGGACTCGGCAACCAGTACCATCCGCCAGTTTCTGATCGAGGCGCAGCGACGCATCGGCTGCCATGCGACCGCCTTTGCGTCGGGGGCGCGCGACGATTTTCATAGCCACTGTCCCAGCGACGACGCACGCGACGTGGAAGAAATGTTGCGGGGGATCGCCAATACGTTTCTGCTGCAAGCACGCGAGAGCAACAGCCCGGTGATACGCAACCGCGTCCGCTACGAGGACGGCGGCCCGATGATCGGACGTTTCCTGGTCGCCCCCGTATTCGAATCTTCCGGCGAGCCGGCGGGCATCGTGATGATGTATCGCCTCAGCGCTGAGAATGCTTTCGAGCAGAGCGATCTCAAGACCGGCTCACAGCTGAGTCGTCAGCTGGCAAGTCTGTTGTCGCTGCCGGCCGATCCCGTGACCGGCCTGATCGCGCGCGGCAGCTTTGAAAAGCTGGTCGGCTGGCGACTGAAATCGCTCGGCGAGCGCGCCAGCTCCAGCGTGCTCTACGGCGATATCGATCAGCTGCATGTCGTGAACGATCTGTTCGGCTTCGAGGCGGGCGACCGCGCCATCGCCGTCGTCGCCAACGCGCTCGCAGGGGCGCTTGCCAACGACGATGCCGTGCTCAGCCGTCTGTCGGGCGATCGCTTCACCATCTTCCTTCCCGACTGCCCGTTGGCTCAGGCGCAAAGAATCGCCTCGCGCTTGCGAGACGCCGTGCAGGCGCGCTCCCTTCCGGTCGGCGATGACAAATATCCCCTGTCGATTTGTTTTGGCGCGGCGACGTTGCGCGACGGCGAGCGGAGCTTCGACCATTCGCTCGCGGGCGCCGAAGTCGCCTGCAAGGCCGCCAAGGATCGCGGACGCAATCGCGTCGAGATCTATGAGGTGTCGGACACCAGCATGATCCGCCGGCGCGATGACATTTCCATCGTCGGCCGGCTGCGCAGCGCGCTGGATCAAGGCCGCTATCAGATCTTCGGCCAGCCGATCGCCTCGCTGCTGACACCGGACTCGGTGCATCGCTACGAGATGCTGTTGCGGATCATCGACGAGAAAGGTCGCATGGTGCTGCCGTCGCACTTCATGTCGTCGGCCACGCGGTACCAGTTGTTACCTCAGATCGATCGCCTCGTCGTGATCGACGTGCTCAAACATCTTCGTGACGCCGGCGCCCGCCCCGGTTTCAAACCGCTGCACGTGTCGATCAATCTGTCCGGCCCGACGATCAGCGACGACGCCTTCCTCGACTGGATGCAGATGCAACTCGATGAGAGCGGCGTGAGCGGCGAATGGCTGACCTTCGAACTGACCGAGACCGCGGCGGTCAGCAACATGGGGCAAGCGCAACTGCTGATGAGCAAACTCGGCGCTCGCGGCTGCCGTTTCGCCATCGACGACTTCGGCACCGGCCTGAGCTCACTCACGCATCTGAAGAACCTGCAGTTCTCTTCCTTGAAGATCGACGGCTCGTTCATCCGCGACCTGCTCCACAACGAACGCTCCCAATCGCTGGTCGGCGCCATCGCTCAGCTGGCCGGCGCGATGGGCATGGAAACGATCGCCGAGTACGTCGAGACGCCCGAAATCTGCATGCGCCTGATCGAGCTGGAAGTCCAATACGGCCAGGGCTACGCCATCGGTAAACCCCGACCGCTGAACGGCATCCTCGCCCCCGCCGCCGGCCTGTTGCACGCCAGCTGACGCGTTTGCGTTAAGCTAGCTGCATTCAACTCATCAGATGGCACCGCTATGCCCTGGCCGGATCCGATCTCCCTACATGGCGACACTGTCTTTCTCGAGCCGCTGAGCCTGGCCCGGCACGACGAGCTGGTCGAAGCCGTGCGCGACGGCGAGCTGTGGAATCTGTGGTACACGTTCATTCCGTCGCCCGAGCAGATGAAAGCGGACATCGAGAAGCGACTCGATCAACAGCGCAAGGGAACGATGCTGCCGTTCGCCGTCATCGCGGCGGATACCGGCAAGGCGGTCGGCATCACGACCTATCTGAACATCGACGCCGACGCCCGCCGGGTTGAAATCGGCGGCACGTGGTATCGCAAGCAAGTGCAACGCACTTCGCTGAATACCGAATGCAAGCTGATGTTGATGACGCACGCGTTCGAGAATCTCAACTGCATCGCGGTCGAATTCCGCACGCACTTCTTCAATCATCAAAGCCGTCGCGCCATCGAACGACTGGGCGCGAAGCTCGACGGAGTGCTGCGGAACCATCGCCGCTCCAGTGACGGCACGCTGCGAGACACCTGCGTGTACAGCATCATCGCGAGCGAATGGCCGACGGTGCGCTCACACCTGCGCCATCAGCTCGCGAGCCGCGGCGGGGTCAGATCTCCTTGAGATTGGCGAGAAAGTTTGCTCGCCGCTCGGCGTAGACTCGCGCGGACTTCAGCAAGTTCTCCACGTCTTCATCCGACAGCTGGCGCACCACTCGCGCCGGCGAACCGACGATCAACGAGCGGTCCGGGAATTCTTTCTTCTCGGTGACCACGGCGCCAGCACCGACCAGGCACGACTTGCCGATCACGGCGCCGTTGAGAATGACGGCCTGAATGCCAATGAGCGAGCCGTCGCCGATCGTGCATCCGTGCAACATCGCCTGATGACCGATGGTGACATTCTCCCCCACGGTGAGCTTCAGCCCCGGGTCGGTGTGAAGCACCGCGCTCTCCTGCACGTTGGAGTTTCTGCCTAACGTGATGAGATCGTTGTCGCCGCGAATCGTCGCACCGAACCAGACGCTGGTGTTTTCGGCCAGGACGACGCTGCCGATGACGCTGGCGTTCGGCGCGACAAAGACGCTTTCGTGGACGGAGGGGACTCGCTCGCCGTAGCGGTAGATGGGCATGGTCGGAGGACTCCGCAGGGTCAGTGGCTGGTTTGCGTTGCTCATTCTAGCCGGAGCCGGCGCGGAAGTTTCTGCGGAAACGCCGAGTGTTAAATTCCCCGAGCGCCTATCAACGCCCCGCTGCCTTGAGCTCCACGCCCATCTTCGTGCCTTCTTCCGCGATCTCAGCACACTCTCGATACAGCGGGCCGTCCGTATCCAGCGACTGCGCGCAGAAGCGCATCAACGCACCCGTCGCGAACTCGATCTCCTGACTGGACCACTTTCTCAACAGCGTGCGCTTGTAGTCGACCAGGTAGCTGCGCAGATACCACTCGGCGCTCTCTTCGACGTCGGCCTGGCTGGAGATTTTGTTTAGGAGTGTGCTGATGGTTTGGATGGGGTCGGACATGCGCGACATGATACAGGAGCATGCCGCCTCATTCTTTCGCCGCGCACTCTCCGTCGACCGGCGCGCCTGTATGCGAATGACCAGTCGGCGCCCTAGTGTCGCTCGTAAATAGAAATGAACTCCCGCTCCGGCCCTCGTCCACCCGACATCTTGGTCGTGACGACCAGCTGTCTGCCCTCGTCAGTGAGCGAATAGTGACGGGTCGCGCTCGGCCCGTCTTTGATCGAACGCTTGACCACAAAGTCATTACCCTTCCATCCAGCCTCTCGCTCCGCCACGCCTCTGCTCGCCGACTCCGTCACCTTCTCACCGTAAACCAGTTTGGTCGGCACGCCGTCGGCCACGAGATTCAACTCCGTGGGCGCCTGAGTAATGGACAGCTGCTCGGGCTGGTCCATGAAATCGCGTATCGCTCCAGGCCCGCCTGCCATGCCACCACGGCCGCCATGCCCACCCATTCCACCGCCCGGTCCGCCTGAACCACCGGGGCCGCGTCCTCCCATGCCGCCCATGCCGCCGCCCATTCCGCCCATGCCGCCACCCGGCCCACGCCCACCCGGCCCCATTCCACCACCGCGCTGTCCCGGCCCTCCGCCTCGCTCCATTGCCGAAGGATCCTCACTCAACGACGTGTTCAAGCTCCACTCGCCGGAGAAATTCACGTCGGACGGCGGCTTGTCTCGCAGACCGGCGCAGCCAGCGACGAAGAACATCGTTAGTGCGGCGAGCCCGAGAGCCACGCCGCGGGCCGTGCCCAAGCAACCATTGAGAAGAGCCATACGAATTCCGTGAGTGCAACCAGCGCACGCGCGCCGTCGCTCACTATGGCTCTCGGCAAGTTTGAGAGTGTGAGGATTCGTAACAAAATGTACGGTCGCGGAGCCAGCATGGCGGAGTGTCTCACCGCGACCACTGCGCAGCTGCGCTCGCGGCTTAACGTCGAGGGGTATAGCAGCGTCATTAGCCTTGTTCATCACGGCTCAGTAGCTCACAACTTGAGATCGCAGATCGCGATCTCAAGTTGGGCCGCCGCTTTCGTTTTCGCGGAAACTTTTCCGCAGAAGCGCCAGCCATGACCTCCCCGTGCACCGGTCCCCAGGAGCCCCACCATCGTCTCCGTAAATGGAGAACTGCATCGACACCGGTCGTACATACTTCACATGGCGAGCGTCGACTTCCAGACAAACTGGCATCGAGACCGCACAACAGGCAAGGAAGCCAACCTTCAAGGAGCAGAAATGACGAAGAACGCACTGTCCGCCCTCATCCCCGCCGAGCGCATCGCACAATCGATCCTCATTTTGCGCGGCCAGCGCGTGCTGCTCGATAGCGAGCACGCCGTGCTCTACGGCGTCACCACCAAACGTTTCAACGAGCAGGTCAAACGTAATCTGGCACGTTTCCCCGCGGATTTCATGTTCCAGCTGGGCACCGATGAGGCGGGCGCTTTAAGGTCGCAATCTGGGGAAGGGTCAAGAATTTCTGTTGATCTGATGCCCATTGCAAATGATGGTGGGGCGTAGACGAATGAGGGCGGTGGTCCAGAGCAGCAGTGACTTTGGATTGGATCCGGCGCGACTACTGCGCAGCATCTCTCGTACCAAGCGGCACATAGATTCGACAGCGTTAGTGGTCAGCGGCAGGCCAAGATTCGGATGGGCGAGATAGGATCGATAGAACGGCAGGTCTACCAAGAACTGGCACAGTACTGTTTTGATACGTGCCGTTCCGCAGTCTCCTCGAGACAAACGCTGTAGATGTTCGATGGTTTGAGACAGTCGCTTTCCTGGCGGCAAGCTCAATGCGTTGCGCATCGATTGATAGATATCCTCACGTACCGATCCGCCACGTAGGCTGTAACGCACCCTGCGGCGAGGGGCCTGCAACTTAAGCAGCAGATGAAAGTGACAGAGCTGCAGAATCCACTCATGGTGGCGGGCGATTTTCTCAATCCCAGGCAAATTATCGGCCACGACCGCTCGAGTACGCTTCTTGGCATGGACTGGGATCGCGTCCACGGCTTGTTGCCAGCGCGACGCACCTTCCCGGCCGGGAAGCAGCAAAGGATCAAGGAAGGTGGCTTGGTGGCCTCGACAGGGCTTTAGTGCAATCAGGTACAGCACCCACGGTATTCCCTCGAATTCGAACCACAGTCCATCGACCAAGAGCACCAGCGGCCCGGGCGGGATGTGTTGGGGGCTGGGTCGAGACACCCATCGGCGCAGTGCCTGACGAAACCGATATCGATATGCAGGTAGAGCAACCGGGACGCGATCGGAGAAGAGTTGCCCGAGCGTGTAACCCTCGACCAGCACCTGATGCAGAAGAGCGGGAGATGTTCGACGAAGCGGACGACCGCGCTTCTTGGGGCGGATCGTCCAGGTGCGATGGCATTGCACGCACTGTCGACGTCGCGGGCCAAACCGACGCACGGGAGCTGCGCAACAAGGGGATTTCGCATGCTTCGATTGCATGCATGCGAGTTACCCAGAAAAAGCGGCCTTCCATGGCTCAAAACCCGTCTCGGCGACTCGCCTGCGTCAACAGATTTTCTTTACCCTTCCCCAATCTGCGACCTTAAAGAATGGCCGGGGCCAGCACCACAAGTATCAGCCCTACGTCTTCACTGAACACGGGCAATCATGGCCGCCACGATATTCAACAGCTCGCTAGCTGTTGAGATGAGCATCCACGTCGTGCGCGCCTCGTGCAACTGCGGACCTGTTCGCCTACAACTTCAGCTCGCCGAGAGGTTCGCGGGACTCGATCACGAGATCTCCTCGCACGACCACGCGATCGTCGGCATGCTCAAAGCCATCCATGAGCTCATGAACCTGGACGTGCATAATAGTACGCAGTTAGCTGCCGATGCCCATCCGCCGCAAGCACGCGCACTTCAATAGTCTCCTCGCCCAAATCATCCAGTGCTTGGACGGGGAGCAGTTCATATGTCGCGACAGAATCGCCGTCTTCGATCGTCCCACCCAGGCTTTCACGGGCAAGCAGCAGTTGTTGCCACTTCGTATACGGAGTGAGCGCTGCGACCTGCACCCCGGATCCGAGGGCTCTAGCTAGTAGCGTACTCATGGGAGGGTTGATGGTGGACGGGCGGGGGGGAATCGGGTCACCCCGTTTATAGCAGATTGGAAGTCTGGAATGGATGCTGAACCCGCTTCCCTTAACACCTTTAATATGGCAATCAATCTGCCAATGCATACACAATCAAACCCCTTGTCCAGGTATATCAAACGGATGACCTTTCTTATCGAACCGAACAGTGCAGTCTATTGTTTTGCATAGCTCAACTGCCTTTTTGGCCAGCTCAGCAAGCTTCGCCGCGCACTTCGGAATCCTCATACATATCCTCCATGCAGCGGCACCTACCGCCGCCACTCCGGCGGCGTTTTCTCCTGTCGGATCGACCATCGATATCGGATCGGCGTCTGCATAAAGATAGGTATTGATGCCACCGTCGAGCCCGATCGGATCGGATTCGATATATCTCCCAGTTGCCGGATCGTAATCCCCGAAGTAGTTGTAGTACCGAAGCGCTTCTCGTGACGCGGCTACAATATCCGCATCAGTTGCCGCGTATGGAGAAGCGAAACCACTCGCCGTGTTCACGTCGAAGCTCGATCTCCTTGCCATCGGGAGAACGAAGACGCACTGTCGAATCGGAATGAATCTGCAGAAGATCACCCTCTTCGAGGGGAAGTGCGCCATGTATCTGAATGGCCTCTCGATCTTGGCGGGTTATGAAGGCAGTTCCGACGACGAGATCGATGATGGTCCCTCTATTGACAGTCAGTAACTCGGCACGAATGACCGGGTGGCCCAAGGTAGTTGTGCCAGCACTTCCTGGCTGCTCCTGCACAGCTGATTCTTCATTTTTATGAACCTTGCGTGCATCCATCGGCGGCTCCGCAGCGCAGGCAGCGATCGCTCCGCCAAGCATGCAAAACAGCACGATCCAGATCTTTCTCATGTGCTTACTTCTTTCGAGTCTTGAACTTCGTAACAACCATCTCGCGACTGTCAGCACTAGCTTCGCCCCATCTCACGTTGACGAAAATGCGCCCCGTGTAGGTACACAGGACGGTTTTGTGACACCCGTCCTCCGAAACCACTTCCTCTGAGACAAGCGGAATAAGCCCGGTGTTCTGCTGCCCGTTGAATTCAACAGTTACGCGCCAGTACGGATCGCAAAGATCGCGATTGGAAGCACCAGGCGGCTGCCAAGGCGTACGCGGATCCCTGTTATCCGGGGTGGGGTCCTCAGGCCAGCGACCGGGATCAAATCCCTGTAGGCCAAACCGATCGATGAGGCTGATTGGGTTGGCACTCACGTACGCATAGGTGTTTATACCGGCCCTCAACCCGATTGGATCCGATTGAATGTACCTACCCGTATTTGGATCGTAATCGCGCAGATAGTTGTAATTCAGCCCCGTCTCCGCCATCGCAATCTGCCCGGGAAACCGCAGATCGAAATTGAACACACCCACCCCCGACGGATTGTTGCTGACCGTGCCACCGCCGAACGGGTCGGCGTCCCAGCGCCAGCGCACGCCGGGATTGACCGAGCCAACGATGAGACGAGGCGTGTTCAGGTGGTCAGTGTGGATGTTGTAGATGTTGATGCCACCGCCGACCTTGGGGCGCAGGGAAATGATGGGTGTATCACCCAGCCACACGATTTCTTCGGTTAACGCGCCGCTACCGGTGTAGATGCCAATGATGTGACCGGCTTCGTCGTAGTAGTACAGCGTGCTCGTGCCCTTCTTGATGAGCTGGCCAAGCGCGTTGTAGGTGTAGTTGGTGGTGACGCCGCTCTTCGTCGAGCTCTTCATCCGCCCGCGGTTGTTGTAGGTGAACGTGATGCCGGTGAAGCTCGTCGTGTTGCCGGCATTGTCGTACCCATACGTGCGTGCGAGCGCGCCTGAAGTGCTCGTAAGCCGATTGCTGTTCGCTGCAACCGTGAACGTCGATGCGCCGGTACCGGTTTGAGTGAGGCGATTGCCGTTTGCATCGTATGTGTAGCCGAGCGTCGTACCGGTCTTCGAGCCGCTCGTGAGACGATCGAGATCGTCGTACCCGTACGTCCAGCTCAGTGCCGAATCGGTGGTATCGGTGATACCGGTGATGCGGAAAGCATCATCGTAGCTGTAAGTCTTCAAACCGGCGCTGTCGATCTGGGTGACTTTGCCATCTTGGTCGAATGTGCGCACCGAGAGCGAGCCGTTGCTCCAGGTCCATTGGCGCACGGGACCGAAGGGGTCGTACAGGGCATTGGAAATTAGCACGGTGCCGTTCACACTGATGCCGGTGATTTTTCCGTCGGTGTAGCTATAACTGATGACCTGCCCCGAAGGCGTGGTCATGCTTTGCCTCAGGCCATTGGCATAGCTGTAGCTCGTCGTTTTACTAACAGACCCGACGACCTGACCTGCAGTCAGCACACGGCCTTGATCATCGTAAGTCCATGACAACGAGTGGTCGGCATCCGAGACGCCGGTGAGGCGCCCCTTGCCGTAGGTGCCCGCATCGTAGGTGTACGTGAGCGTCTGATCCGTCGTCGAGCCAGAAGAGAATGCAGCCGTGGCGACTCGATTCAGCGCATCGTAAGTGTACGTGGCGACGGCGCCGCGTGCGTCGGTGCTCGTGGCGAGGTTACCGCCGGAGTCGTATGTGTTACTCGTGACGCCGGTATCTGGACTGGTTTGCTGCCCCAAGTCTCCCAGCGCGTTGTATGAGTACGAAGTGACCAGCCCTCTCGGGTCGGTGACCGAGATCAGCTGATCCAAGGCGTTGTAACCATACTGCGTGACGCCGTTCAGTGCATCGGTAACGCTGGTCAAGCGATTCAGCTCGTCGTAGCCCTGAGTGGCATCCCTGCCGAGCGGAGCGATCACACTCGTTTGATTTCCATTGTTGTCATAGCCGAAGGTAGTCGTGACGTTGACTGTGCCCGCCGCGCCGATCTCCTTTTCCAGACGATTGAGAACACTGAAGACTCGCGTGCGAGTGCGGGTCAACGCATTGGACGGATCGTAGGCAGCCTCGCCAGTGCGGTTGCCCATCGCATCCAACGTGTAGTGGATACGGTTTCCTTCCGCGTCGTTAATTTCGCTCAGACGATGAGCGGGATCATAGGTGTACTCGAGATAGCTGCCGTCAGGCAGCGTGGCCTTCTTCAACAGACCTGTCGACCAGTAGTCGAATGATGTTACTTCAATACCAACGGTTCGCGACTTCAATCGCCGGTGTGCATCGTAAGTCAGCGTCGTAACCCGCCCGTTAGGATCAGTGATCGTGAGCGGCTGACCATGCGCGTTGTATGAATTGAAGGTCGTTACGTGCCCGGCAGCATTAGTGACGGTCTGGACCTGGCCGCACTGATAGCCGGTCGTACAGCCATAATAGGTGTATGTCGTCACGTCCGAAACGTCGGTGCGCGGACCATCCGCTGTCAGCACTTTGCCAAAGCTGTTGTATGTATAGGTCCAGATGCGCGATTCGCTCGTGGTGGTATCCAGATCGGTCCTGGTCAACACATTGCCACTGACATCATGTGTGAAGGTCGTGCGCTTACCCAATTCATCAATCTGAGTGGGCAAGCGATAGCTTGCATGCCATTGAGTTACGATCTTCCTTTGCCTCGTGCCGACGGCAGGCACATAGTAGCTCAGATTGGCTGGGCAACTCACGCCAGAAGCCACGCCCTCGAGACGGACGACTTCCAAATTCCTAGACAGGTCGTGCGCGTAGCAAACCTTGCGGCCGTTGAAGTCGGTACGGCTGGCAACGTTACCGTTGGCGTCATAGGTAGTCGTCGCCGCAGGATTGCCGCCGCAAGTCGCACCGGTGCAGGGCTTGTTGATGGACGTGCTCTTCGCCAGACCGAGCACCGTGGAGTAAGTGTGTGTGCGCACGGTCCCCAGAGGATCGGTAACGCTGGCGTTCGATCCGGAATACGTGAACGAGTACCTTTCCACGCCTCCGGCATGTTCGGTAGCAATGGCCCGACCGGATGAGTTGTATGAAAAGGTGGCGTAGCGGTTTCCGGCCTCGTCTGTAATGCCGGTCAGGGCGAAAGGCTGGTTGTTATTGGCCGTCTCGTCCTGCTCGTTGTACCAGTAGGTGCGTTTCGTCTGATCCGGATAGGTGACTGACGTGAGATTGCCAACCGGCAACTTGCCCGCAAGCACGACCGAACTGGGCTCGTCATAGGCGTACGAATAAATGCCGCCCGACGGATCCGTCATCGTTGCCATACGTCCCTGAGCATCGTAAGTGAACGTCAGCTGTGCGCCCGTCTGATCGCTGACGCTGATCAACAACCCGGCAAACGGCGCGATGGTGGAGGGGGTGGTTGCATCCGAATATGCAAGGGTCTCGGTCCGGCCGTCGCGATGAAGGATCATCTGCAATTGGCCACTCGGACTCAGTCGCTGCACGCTGTCATTGCGACCATCTCGGATGTCCCAGCCGATGAGAGCACCGCCACCGTCGAGGACAGGGGTCATACGCTCGTTGACATTCGCAGACGTCGGCAAACCGGTGACCTTGGAGAAGTACACCACACGACCATCCGCGCGAAGCAGTGCGATGTCACTCGGCGAGCCGCGTGAAATGTAGCGGAAGCAATAAGGCTTGCCGCTGGTCAGGCCGACACCGGGCTTGCACGCGCCCGCGGAGTGACTCGGCGTTCCAAAGCTGCTGCTCACATCGACTGCTGCGACCTGATAGTTGTGGCGCCAGCCATTGCGATCGCTGCGATAGGTTCGCGCAAATCGCAGCGTGCCATCCGCAGCTTCGTAGTCCGTTTCAACCTGACGCTTCACGCCTGCGGAGGGATGGATTGGATTGCCCACCTCGCCGCAGTCATCGCAGTCCGGTTCCGGCCGGGCCAGCTCCGCGCAATAGACCTTGCGCACCGTCGCGCTCTCATCAATTTGGACTAGCGTAGTGCCTACCGGACACTCGGGTGCCAATCCCATACCGCCGGCGAGACAGGTGTTCGGACAAGTCGAAGCGCTACGATAACGGAAGGGATATAGCCGGACCTGTCCGTTGGTTGTCCAGCCATTTGAATGGGGCTCGTATCCGAGCACGAAGATGTCGTTGTTCGTGCCGGGACGGGTTTCATTGTTCGCATCTTCCCAGGCCTTGTACGCTGCAAAGCCTTCTTCCAAGCTATCGTAGTAGGTCAAACCACCGACACCTATCCACCATCTATAGCGTGGCTCCAGGTCGCCTGCATGACTTGAGGCGGCGACAATGACTAGCAGTAGCGTAACCAGCCAATGTACCTGACGCGATCCGAGCAACGCAGCTCGAGACTGCACATGGCCGCAATAATGACTCCGCATCCGCAACTCCTCGCCCGTCAGTGTGCAGACCTACGCACGCGTTTCGTAATCGCAGCGATGTCCGCGTGATGGAGATGCAATGCAAAGGCACCGTCCATGGCAACAAGGCTTCGAATTGATTGTTGGCTCGCCTGAATTCCGCCACGCCAGTCCAGACGTGACATTGAGATCGTATGGGCCTATCGATTGCATCGTCAACCCGAGAGCGACCGAGCCGGCGGAAATTCATCCTTTGGATGAATGCGCTTCGCTAGGAGACAGGTCGTAAAGAACCGGTAGCCATTCCTCCCTCCCCCGGAACTCCCACCCACCCCCAACCCTTCCACCTGACAACTCCCTTCCCCGTGGGACCATTGTCATGCGCACGCCTACAAAAGCCGCGACCGTCTCGTTCCCCGCATCTCTCCTCGCAACGACCCTCGCGGCCAACGCCGCCGACGTCACCACCCAAATGACCCCCGACCAAGGCTACGGCGCCAATCCCAAGCTGCCCGCGCCCGAAAAATCTCTCATCCCAACCATACACGTTGCGAAGGCAAGGCCGTGGAAACTCGACGAAGCGCCCACGCCTGCGAAAGGACTTGCCGTCTCCCGCTTCGCGTGCGATCTCGATCATCCGCGATGGGTCTACGTGCTCCCCAACGGCGATGTGCTCGTCGCCGAAACAAACGCACCGGAGCGGCCCGACGACGGCAAAGGAATCCGCGCGTATTTTCAAGACAAGGCGATGAAGAAGGCCGGCTCGAAAACAGCGAGCGCGAATCGCATCACGTTGCTACGAGATGCCAACAGCGACGGTCAGCCCGAGGTCAAAGCGACCTTCATCGAAGGCTTGAACTCGCCGTTCGGCATGGCGCTCATCGGTAAACAGTTTTACGTCGCGAACACCGACGCGGTGCTGCGCTTCAACTACGAGCCAGGCGCCACCGAGATCAAAGACAAAGGAACGAAGCTCGCCGACCTGCCCGCCGGACCGATCAATCATCACTGGACCAAGAACCTGATCGCCAGTCCGAAGGGTGACAAGCTCTACGCCACGGTCGGTTCGAACAGCAACGTCGCGGAGAACGGCATTCAGGCGGAAGAGAAGCGCGCGTCGATATGGGAGATCGATCCGGCCACGGGCGCGACGCGTGTGTTCGCGTCGGGGCTGCGCAATCCAAACGGCATGGACTGGCAACCGCAGAGTGGCGTGCTGTGGACGGTGGTGAACGAGCGCGACGAGATTGGTCACAACCTCGTGCCCGACTATCTCACCTCGGTACAGGACGGCGGCTTTTATGGCTGGCCGTACAGCTACTGGGGCAAGAACGTCGACGAGCGTGTCGAATCCAAGCGACCCGAGCTGGTCGCGAAGGCGCTCGTGCCGGACTACGGGCTCGGCTCGCATACCGCGTCGTTGGGCCTCATCTTCTATGAGGGCGAGATGCTGCCCGAGAAATATCGCAATGGCGCCTTCATCGGCATGCACGGCTCGTGGAATCGCGAGCCGCGCAGTGGCTACAAAGTGGCATTTGTTTCTTTCGCCAATGGCCGCCCGATCGGCCTGCCCGAGGATGTGCTCACCGGATTCATCAGCCAGCACGGTGAAGCACTCGGCCGACCGGTGGGCGTGGCGGTCAGCCGCGATGGCGCGTTGTTGGTCGCCGACGATGTCGGCAACTGTATCTGGCGCGTTACGCCGGCTGAGTCGCAGCTGAGCCAAGCTGCAGACGCATCTGCTTCCGGAGCAACGTCACGCTGATCGTCGCCTGCACGACGTTAGCCGCGATCGACAGGTACCAGACGTGCTCGATGTCATAGCCCGGTTGCGAGGTGAGCCACACCAGCGGCAGCGCGTAAACAACCAGTCGTGACGCCGAGCTCAGCAACGCCGGCACGGTATTGCCCAACGCCTGGAACACACCCGAGCAGGTGAAGATCAGCCCACTCATCACGAAGTTCCAGGAGATCAGATGCAGGAACAAGGCGCCGACGCGGATGACTTCGGGGTCATGCGAGAAGAACGCGACGAGCGCTTCCGGACGCCACTGACACAGGATCATGAGGCCCAACATGATGCCCACGCATTGCACGGAGGCAACACGGAACGTCTCACGGACCCGGTCCATGCGCTTGGCGCCATAGTTCTGACCCGCAATCGGCGCGACCACGAACGCGATGGCCATGGCCGGCATGAAGATGCCTTGCATGATGCGTGAGCCGATGCCGAAGCCGGCCTGGGCCGCGGCGCCGAAGTCACGAATCGCCCAGTAGGTGATGGCGGTATAAAGAAACATCAGCGCGAACTCGCCGCCCGCGGGTAGACCGACGTTCAACATTCGACGCCACACCGCGATGCGCGGCTGCCATTGTTCGGGATGGAAGGAGACATACTTCTCCAGCCGCCCGAAATAAATCGACAACAGGATCACGCCGCCCGCGATCGCGATCGTGCTGGCGAGGCCCGCGCCCGCCACGCCCATGGCGTGACCCGTGCCCCAACCGGCGATGAGCACGGGAGCGAGCGCGGTGTTGAGCAGCACTGTCAGCACCTGCACGATCATGGTCGGCTTGACGATGCCGGTGCCGCGCAAGGCCGAGGACATGGAGACCAGCGCGAACTGCAGCGCCAGTCCCGGGAAGAACCAATACAGGTAGGCCTTGCCGGCCTCGATCGTCGGCTCATCGGCAGCGACTGCGCTCAGATACGGACCGGCCATGAGATAGCCCGCCACCAGCACGATCAGACCGCACAAGGCGGCGATCAGCAGCGACTGATTGAAGATCAGGTTGGCGTCCTGCTGATCCTTGCGCCCCACCGCGTGCGAGATCAGCGCGACCGTACCGACGCCGAGCACCTGAGTCAGGGCCAGCACGATGAACATGACGTTGCCGGCCGCGCTCACGCCCGCCACCGCGGAGTCGCCCAGCGCGGCCACGAAGTACAGGTCGACGAAGTAATAGAGGGTCTGGAACAGCATGCCCGCCGCTGTGGGGACCGCGAGTGAGACCAGATGTCCGGCGATGGAACCTTGGGTGAGATCTTTCATGCGCTATCGGTCATGCGCCGCCCCTTTATCGGAGGCGGCTGCGGGTCAATGGGACTTGGGGAGGCGCATATTGTGCTCGAAAGCGGACCTGCTTGCGGGCTTGTATGCGATTTTTGTCGTCCCCATTACCGGGAGACCTGCCCGACGCGTAATACAGACCTCATGAGCCAATCCACCCCTTCCGCCGCCGGCATCCACCTGGTCTGCGGCCATTGCGATTCCGTGGTTCGGATCCCTGCCGACCGGCTGGAGCAAGGACCGAAGTGTCCGAAATGTCATCACGCGCTATTTGAGGGTCATCCCCTGGAACTGACCACGGCGGCGTTCGACCGGCACCTGACCCGCAGCGACCTGCCATTGATCGTGGATTTTTGGGCACCCTGGTGCGGTCCCTGTCGAATGATGGCCCCTCACTTCGAGGAAGCTTCCCGCAGGCTCGGGACCAAGGCGCGCTTCGCCAAGGTCAATTCGGACAACGAGCCGTCGCTGTCGGCGCGCTTCGGCATCCGAGGCATCCCGACCCTGATTGCGTTCAAGCAGGGCCGGGAGATCGCGCGGCAGTCCGGCGCGATGGAGCTCGGGGGGCTGCTACGCTGGCTGCAACCCCATCTTGGCGGTTAGCGGTCAGGCCGAGACGCTGGCCCACAACTCTTCGATCTTCTTGCGACCCTTGGCGTCCGGCAGGCGGCCGCGACCGGCGAGCTGATTGTCTTTCAGGTGCGCGATCTTGGTCGTGCCGGGAATCACCGCCGTCACGGCCGGGTGCGAGATGTTGTACTTCAGGAAGAGCTGCGCCCAGCTGGTCGCATCGTAATCGGCGGCCCAGGCCGGCAGGGGCTTGCCTTGCACCCTCGTGAGCACACTGCCGCGACGGCCGCCGAGTGGCACGTTCGTCAGCACCGCGACCCCTTTCTCTTTCGCGAGCGGCAGAATCTTTGCTTCGGAGCCGCGATTGTCGATCGAATAATCGACCTGCAGGAAATCCAGCTTCAGCTTGTTGAGCGCCTCGATGACTTGCGGATACTGATCGTCGGTCGAGGTCGTGATGCCGATGTAGCGAACCTTCTTCGCCTGTTTCCATTCCTGCAGCTTCGGGAACAGCGCGTCGATGGCGTTGAAGTTATGAATCTGCAGCAGGTCGATGCGATCGGTCTGCAGTCGCTGGAACGCAAGCTCCAGCTCACCGTCGCCGGCCGGCGGCTCGCCGCGGATCGACGTCTTGGTCGCGAGAAAGATCTGATCGCGATTGCCCAGCTCCTTGAGCAGACGGCCGATGACGACTTCGGATTCACCATAGCCGCGCGCGGTGTCGATCACCTTCGCGCCGAGCTTGGGGAAGTTCTCCAGCACTTCACGTCGCGCTGCGATCTCTTCGGGCTCAGTCACGCTGTATTGATTGGTGCCGAGACCGACCACCGGCAGCTTCTCGCCCGTAGAGGGAATGGCCTTGGTGATCGCGGGCAAATCCGCCGCTTCGGCGATGGCACCGCTCATTGCGATTCCAACGCCCGCGGCAATGCCGCCCTGAAGAACTTCCCGACGCGTGAACACTGAACTCACAACGACCTCCCGAAATGATTCCCCCGAGGGAACCACACTGACGAATCCCACTGACCTCACGATGACTCGAAGCTGACGTCACGCTGACAAACTGAACGTCACAAATGCAGCGCGTTTATGAAGCGTGCAACCGATGGCTGTCAATAACATCGACGTAACACTGCATCCGATCTCTGCTGCATTACCGAATATTGGCATCGAGAGCACCGCAGCTCCCATCAATTCACCAGAGGTCGGAAAGTCATGAGATCGACAAGGACATCGGCGGCCTGGGCCGCAGTGGCGATGGCCACATCGCTGCTCGGCGTAACCATCGTGAGCGCGCAAACCGCGACCACCACCGCCACGAGCGGTGTCGCGAAAGGCGTCACGCTGCCCAACTCGCGTTTATATGCACTCACCAGCGACAACTCGCTGTACATCCTCAAGCCCGGCGCCTCTTCCTATGTGCGCGGCGGCCGCGTCGATGTTTCCGACGGCGGCAATCTCATCGGCATCGACTTCCGTCCGGCCGACGGTCAGCTGTACGGCCTGACCGATCGTGGCGGCCTGTACACCATCGACCTCTCCAGTCGTTACTTCGGCGCGAGCACCAAGGTCAGCCAGGTCAACCCGCGCTTCAGCGGCGGCTTCGGCGCGCTGGTGGATTTCAATCCCGTGCTGAACGCGCTGCGCATCGCTGGCAGCAACGATCAGAATATCGCGGTCGTGAACGGCGCCAACGGCGGCAATCTGAACACCACCGCGGTCCAGACCAAATTCACTTATGCGCAGGGCGACGTGAACTTCGGCAAGGATCCGGAGATCGTCGGCGGCGCGTACAACAACAACTTCAACGGCGCGACCGTGACGTTGTTCTACATGGTCGATCACGACCTCGACACGCTGGTGACCATCGCCGGCAAGAACGCCACTGGCAGCTCCAATACCGGCGCCGGCCTCTTGCAGACCATCGGTCCGTTCGTCGACGAGTACGGCAATGCCCTGAACATGTCGCCGACCACGGATTTCGATATCTACACCGACTCCGCCGGCAACAATTTCCTGGTCGGCCAGACCACGCGCCTGCTGTTCTCCATCGATCTGTCGCAGATCGATCCGAACCTGCCGCTGGGCAGAACCCAGAAAGTGGTGGTGAAGCGCGGTCAGCCGGCGCAGCTGCCGGGCTCGAGCGCGCCGCTCACCGGCGGTGTGTTCGACATCGCGATCGTGCCTCGCCCCTGATGCTCGCGGCTCTGCATCTCAGGTGAATCCAGGCCCGGACACCGGCACGAATCCAGGCCACTGACCTCTCTTTGTTTTCCCGGAAGCCATCGTCGCGGGGCTCGCGGCGGTGGCTCTTTTTTTGTCTGCGTAATCGGTAGAATCGCCGCACCGTTCATCTTCGGACAGCCGCCAGGGATTCTCGATGCGCACGTCACTGTTAACGACAACATTGCTGACCGCCCTGCTCGGCGGCGCCGCCTTCGCCGGGAAACCGCAATCGGAAAGCTGGACCGCCCCGAACGGCGCGCGCGCTCAAATCGTCGCCGCCACCAGCATTTCGAAAGAGCGCCTGGAGCGCATCGATACATTGATGCAACAGTACGTCGACGAGAATCTGATCGCCGGCGCCGTCGCTTTGGTCCTGCAGAACGGCCAGCCCGTGTATGAACACGCCGCCGGTTGGGCCGACAAGGAAGCCGGCACGCGCATGAGCGTCGATACCATTTTCCGGATCGCCTCGCAGTCCAAAGCGCTGACCAGCACCGCCATCCTGCAATTGCAGGAGCAGGGCAAGCTCGTGGTCGGCGATCCGGTCAGCAAATTCATTCCGGAATTCGCCAAGACGACGGTGATGGTGAACGGCAGCGCCGTGCCCGCGAAACGTCCCATCACCTTGCGCGATCTGCTGACTCACACCGCCGGCATCTCTTACGGCACCGACCCGGAGATCGCCGAGCAATACCGGGCGAAAGGACTCGGGCCCGCGGCGGGCATCGGCTGGTACACCGCCGATAAGAATGAACCCATCTGCACGACCATGGAAAAGCTCGGCTCGCTGCCGTTCATGGCTCAGCCAGGCGAGGCGTTCGTGTACGGCTACAACACCGACATTCTCGGCTGCGTCGTCGAGCGCGCCTCGGGCCTGCCGCTGGATGAATACATCCGCAAGAACATCACGCAACCGCTGGGCATGAAGGACACGAACTTCTATCTGCCGAAGGATCAGCGCGCCCGGCTCGCGGCCGTCTACGGCACGGGCCCGAATGGCAAGATCGCGCGCTCTGGAAACGATGCCAGGGGCCAAGGTCACTACGTCGACGGGCCCCGCCGGAGTTTTTCAGGCGGCGCCGGATTGCTGTCGACCGCTCGCGATTACGCTCGCTTCCTCGAAGCCCTCCGCAACGGCGGCACGCTCGGCAACGCGCGCATTCTGGCCCCGCGCAGCGTCGCGCTGATGACCACCAATCAGATTGGCGACACCTATAACGAGCCCGGCATGGGCTTCGGCTTCGGTTTCGAGACCGTCGAGAGCTATGGCGCGAGCGGCATGGAGGCACCGGGCTCGTTCGGCTGGGGCGGTGCCTACGGGACCAATTATCGTGTCGACCCCACCTCGGGCCTGGTAGTCGTGCTGATGATTCAGCTCATGCCGAACGGCGTCGACTTCCGTGAGAAGTTCGCGAGCATGGTGTATCAGTCGTTGCTGCCTCAATAGCAGCGAGGTGCTCAGCCGTCGAACGCGAGCAGCGAAATCAAGGTCAAGAACGCAATGGCCTGCGCTACCGTGACGGCAGCGCCAGGCCGTTCCTGCCGCAACGAGCTCAGCGTTGCGGCAAACCCTTCCGCCAGATCCACCTTGGGCTGCCAGCCCAGCACCGCCTGCGCCTGTCGTGAATCGAAGGCCGCATCGTTCAGATAGAAATCCATCCGCCGACGATAAATCGGCGGATTGATCTTCAACACCTTGCAGGTGTCCTCGACCACCGCCGCCAGCGCCAGCATCGGCTTCAACGGCAAGCGCGGCCCGAAGGCGGGACAATTCGCGGCGTTCGCAATCGTCTGTAACATCTCCCGCAGCGGGACCGCCTTGGGGCCCGCGATGATCAGCTCGTGATTCATCGCTGTCGGCACCGTGCACGCTCTCAGGAACGCGTCGGCGAGATCGGTGACATAAATCATGTGACGCCGTCCATCGCCGGCGCCGAACAGCGGGAAGCGTCCCTTCTGCACCGAGCGGAACAGCTTCAGCAATCGCTCGTCGCGCGGCCCGTAAACCGCGGTGGGCCGGAGGATGACGAACTCCATGCCGGCGGCGCTCGCGATTTCCCTCACCCGGTTGTCGGCGGCGAGCTTACTGCGCTCGTAACTGTTCCAGGGACGGATCGGCGTGCTTTCGCTGATCGTGCCGGCAACGCGCTGACCGTAGATGCCGGCAGTCCCACAATGAACGAAACGTTTGACCCCAGCCGTCGCGGCGGCGCGCGCCACATTTGACGTTCCTTCGACATTCATTCTTTCGAAGTAAGCGTCATCGGCGCCCGACTCGCGAAACGCGGCTGCGAAGTGACAAACGCAGTCCGCGCCTTTCAGCGTGTCGGCAAACGATTCCGGATTGAGGATATCGCCGCGCCGGAGCGATGCGCCGTGCGAGCGTAACCGCTCTATAACCGCGCGATGCCTGGCCCCGTCGGTTCGATACAGGCCGACAACGTCGTGCCCTGCCGCGAGCGCTTGCTCGACGAAGTGCGCACCGATGAAACCGGTAGCGCCAGTCACGAAAATCCGCATACCACCGCCGATATTGTTAGGAACGCGTTTGCAAGACTTATACGCAACGCATGCAATGCACGGGCATGAATATTCGTTCCGTAGTGAGGGAATTTTTTCTGAACGAAATCGTCTGCGTCGCCGCGAGTACGCAAAGCAACAACCTTGTTGCCATGGGCTAACAAGCGTATTACATGCTGCCCTGGCCCATCGTTCCGGAGTGACCAATGGACAACAACGGTTCTTACGGCTCGTTTGGTTTGCTCGTCGGCCTGCCCCTGCTGCTGCCGACTGTGCCAGTGCTGGCGCAAAACGCAGCCAACCCCGAGATCGAACAAGTCGTCGTCACCGGTACTCGTGTCGCGAATCGCTCGGCCCTGGACACTGCCGTCCCGGTCGACGTCGTGAGTGGCGAGCAATTGCAAAATCTGGGTGTCTCCGAAGTGAGTCAGGCACTCTCGGTCACGGTGCCCTCGTTCAACTTTCCACGTCCCGGCCTGAATGACGGCACCGACACGGTACGTCCGGCGACGTTGCGCGGTCTCGCACCCGATCAAACACTGGTGCTGGTGAATGGCAAACGTCGACATCAATCCGCGCTGATCAACATCAACAACAGCATCGGCCGCGGCTCGACCGCGGTCGATCTGAACACCATTCCCAACGCCATCATTCAATCGGTGGAGGTGCTGCGTGATGGCGCATCGGCGCAGTACGGCTCGGACGCGATCGCCGGTGTGATCAATCTGCGATTGCGCACCAACAACGACGGCGGCGATGCAGGCGTGACCTACGGATGGCGCGACACCACTTACGACGTCCTCGTGGGCGCAGCGCCCGGTGGCGCGAACTACTCCTCGCCGACGAAACGCAGTCGTGACCGGTCCGACGGCGAAACATTGACAGTGTCCGCGTGGAAAGGCCTGCCCCTCGGCAGCAAAGGCTCGATCGTCATCGCCGCCGAATACAAAGATCAGGAGCACACCGAGCGCGGCGGCTACGACATGCGTCAACAATATCCATCGGTGAACGGCGCGTTCGATCCGCGCGAAGCGAGCTTCGATCGCTACAACTCCTGGTATGGCGAACCCGAGCTCGATCAGAAAACCGTGTTCGTCAACGCCGAGTATGAAGTCGAGAGCGGCGCGAAGCTGTATGGCTGGGCCAGCTGGCAGGATCGTGACGCGGTGTCGGCGGGCTTCTATCGAATCGCCAGCGACGTTCGCAACACCCTGCAGATCTATCCCGACGGTTATCTGCCACTGATCGCGCCGGATGTGACGGATGCGTCGGCGGCCTTCGGTGTGAGCTGGCAGCTCGGCCCCTGGAACATGGATTCGTCATTGACCTACGGCCGCAACGAAATGGACTACGAGGTGCGGCACTCGCTGAACCGTTCGTACGGTATCGCAAGCAAGACCACGTTCGACTCCGGCGGCTTCGACTACGATCAGTTGGCCATGAATGTTTCCGGCGTGCGCACCGTCGACGTCGGCCTCGCCTCGCCGCTCAACATCGCCATCGGCGTCGAAGCACGGCGCGAATCGTTCAGCATCCACGCGGGCGAGCCGGAGTCGTATCTGAACGGCGGCGTACGCCTGGCCAACGGCAATCCGACGCAATCCGGCGCGCAAGTATTCCCGGGCTTCCGTCCCGAGAATGAAGTCGATGAACATCGCACCGCTGTCGGCGCGTACATCGACCTGGAAGCGAACGTCACGGACCGGTTCCTGGCGTCGGTGGCCGTGCGTGGCGAGAGCTATTCGGACTTCGGCGAGAATCTCGCCGGCAAACTGTCGCTGCGATATGACTTCATTCCCCAGTTCGCACTGCGCGCCTCCGTGCAGAATGGCTTCAAGGCACCGTCGTTGCAGCAACAGTACTTCTCGACCACCTCCACCAATTTCATCGGCGGCCTGCCGTTCGACATCGCGACGTTCCCGGTGAACAATCCGGCGGCGATCGCGCTGGGCGCGAAGCCGCTCGATGCGGAAGAATCGTTGAACTACTCACTGGGTGCCGTCGTGCGCCTCGGCGATCTGATGGTCACGGTCGACGCATATCGCATCGACATCGACAATCGCATCGTACTGTCCGAGAACCTCACGTCCCCGGATGTCGTGAACTATCTCACCGGCCTCGGCTTCATCGGCATCGGTGGCGGACGCTTCTTCATCAACGGCGTCGACACGACGACCGAGGGTGTCGATGTGGTCGTGAGCTATCCATGGTCGACAGCATCGGCGGGCCGCTTCGACTTCACCGTGACGGCGAACTTCAATTCCACCGATGTCACCAGAGTCCCGACGACGCCGCAGTTGTCGGCGCTGTCCACGCCGCCGATCCTGTTCAATCGGTTCAATGTGCTGAGTTACGAAAAGGGCACGCCGGAGAACAAGTACGCGGCAGCCATCAACTGGTCGCTCAGCGGTTGGGGCGCGACGTTGCGGGCGACCCGCTACGGTGAAGTGCTGTCGCCGGATCCCAATCCGGCGCTGGACTTCACGTTATCGCCGAAGACCCTGGTGGACATCGAGGCGCGCCTCGCGATCACCGATCACATCAAGCTCGCGGTCGGTGCCGACAATCTCACCGACGAGTATCCCGATCCATTGCCGCCGCAGAACAATCTCACCGGCACGCAGTCGTTCTCGAATTATTCGCCGTTCGGCCGCTCGGGGCGCTTCGTATATGGAAGAGTCAACTACACGTTCTAGCGCGTAGCCACTGCGACGGCGGCGCAGGCCATCGCGGCACCCGTGCCACGATTGATTCTGCGTACCGCCGTCGCGCTCTTGAAGATGCGCCGCGCGCGAGCCGCGAGCACCACGTAAGCGCCGAGCGTCAGCGGCAACAACAAAACAATCGCAACCACCATTTCGGCGAAGCCGATCAATGTGATTTTTTCGAGCGGCACGACCGTGGGCAGCAGCGCGAGAAAGAACACCATCGTCTTGGGATTCGCGAGCGTCAGCGCGAGACTACCCAGGAAGAGTTGCAACGGCTTCTGGCCCTCTTCTGCCAAATCAGGACCTGCGTCGGAGACCGGCGCGGCCGGCGCGGTCCACAGCTTGTATGCCAGGAACAGCAAATATGCTGCGCCCGCATACTTCACTACGACGAACACGGTCTGCGCACTCTGCGCCAGCGCGGCCAGCCCGGTCGCCGCAAATCCAAACCAGATGAGATCGCCGACGAGGAAGCCCGCGATGAATGCCGGCGCGCCGCGCGTTCCTCTTGCGAGCGAGCGCGCGATGACCGCTGCAACCCCCGGGCCCGGCGACGCGACTGCGAGCAAATAAACGGCTGAAAAAACCAACAGACCGTACAGAGACATCTCATTTCTCCCGCTGGCGCATTGGTTCTCGCCATCCTTGCCACGATATTCGCATCAACCACGTATTGAGAATAGCCCGAAACACGCTGTCTCGCGGTCATCAGCAGATGAATCTTGCAGTCATGTGACCGTGGCGCTAGCGGATATCCTCAGGGTGACACTGCCAGCCTGCGGGAATACTCTGCGCGCCTCGAAAGGAAACGCGTTGACGAAGCAGTGAGGGAACGATCATGAACACTGTGTCTTGTTTCTCACGGACGCTACTGACGCTCGGTGCCGTTGCGGCCTGCGTCACACTCGGGGGCTGCGGCACTCGCAGTGAGTCCCTGCCCAAATCCGTCGTACAAGCATTCGAGCAGGCATTCAATCAGGACGATCTCAACGCCACCCTGGCGTTGTTCGATGACGATGCCCAGATTCTGCCGGAGCGTGGTCCGGCGATCACCGGCCGCGAAGGCATCGCGGAATTTCTCAAGGATCAGATGACGCCCGTGGTGTCGTTCAACACCGAAGCCGACATGAGCTTGATCCGCAGCGATATCGCGATCGAGCAAGGGCACTATCGGGTACGCGATGTGCGGCGAGGCTCGGACGTCGAGGAAGGCAAATACCTGCACGTGTGGCGCAATCGCGGTGAGGGCTGGAAGCTGTACCGCGTGATGTACAGCACCGACAGGGCGACGCCGACCACAGTCTCCATCGCTCAAGCGCCGGAGCAGGAAACGATCGGCTGATGATTGCCACTACATCGGACCACCGGCGATATCGGCATTGACGTCGATCGCGGTGGTTCGGGACAGCGGCTCACCGTTGTAGAACACTGTCGCTTTGATCACGGTCGAACGTGGGACATCGAACACGTCGGTGTAGACCTGCGACTTCGCGGTCGGCTCCGTGCCGTTGATGGTGTAGCGGATCTCACCGAGCGGCACTTGTTTGGCGAGCTCGACGGATACGCGTCCGCCCGACTCGCCGCGCTTGAACGCCATCGCGCGAAACGCTGCATCACTGAAGCGAACGCCCATGCGCGAGTAACGACCGAGCATGGCGACCATGCGCGGCTGGAAATCGGGCCAGCGGAGTTGAGCCGACGGCGTCCAGCCGATCTCGGCCAGCGCCGCCGCGCGCGGAAATGTCATTTGCTCGACAGCTTCTTCATTGCCGTCCGTGCTGGTCCACACATTCCCCTGCACGCCGATCAACCGGCTTCGATCCTGCGCCGACAGCGCAGCCGGCGCAGGGTCGAAGCGATATACATCGCCCAGGCTGAGAATCTCCCCAGCCGTCGCCCGCTCGTTCAATGCCGCGCTCTGCGGACGATTGAAACTCAACTGACTCCCCGACGAGACCACCACTTCGAAGCCCGAGGCGACCGGACCCAACGCGCCATCCAAGCCTCGCGACGTCATGATGACCGAGTCCGCCGGCACACCGCCGCCGAAGATCGCATCCCAGCCGACGATGCGGCGCTTGTGTTTCTTCGACACCTCGCTGATCCGTTCGAAGAAATATCGTTGCAAACGGACTTCGTTGACGATGCCCAGCTCACGCATGCGAGCCTGCACGCTGCTCGATTGCTTCCACTGATCCTTGGACACGTCACCGGCGCCGATGTGAATGTACTCAGCCGGGAACAGCGCTGCGATCTGCGCGAACACGGCATCGAAGAAAGCAAACGTGTCGTCTTCGATGTTATACAGATTGGAGCCCGCGACCGGCGCGTCGGACGCACGCAGCGCCGGATATGCAGTGACCGCGGCGGTTGCATGACCTGGCATCTCGAGCCCCGGCACGATCATCACGTTGCGAGCCGCCGCATGCTCCACGATCTGGCGCACGTCGTCGGCCGAATACGAGCTCTGCCCGCCCGTGAGCTTGGGATACTTCGGAATCTGCAACCGCCACGCCTGATCGTCCACCAGATGCCAATGCAGGACGTTCAGCTTGTGGAGCGCCATGAAGTCGATGTAGCGCTTGATGAACGCCACCGACTGATACTGAGTCGCCGAATCGAGCAACAGACCGCGCCAGCGCAGACGCGGTTCGTCGCTGATCCGCAGCCCGGGAATACGAACTTCCTGGACGACGGTGGCCTGCGGGCTGGCCAGCTGCCACAACGTCACGGCGCCGTTGAACAAGCCACGGGGATCGGCCGCCGACACCAGCGCCACCTTGGAGGAGACTTCGAGCCCGTAGGCCTCCGGAGACGCACCGGCCGGACCGCCCAATGTGAAAACAACGGAACGCTTCGGCGCATTCTGAGCCGATCCCTGAACGATGACGGGGCGCAAACCGCGCGTGCGCTCGACCAACTCACCAAAGTAGTGCGCAACGGCGCGGACGCGCGCATCGCCGTCGTAAACCACCTGGGTTTGGGAATCGATCGTCAGGGAGCCGCCCTGCGGCTCTACGCTGGCCGGCCAGGGCACCAGCGAAATATCGGCAGGACGCTCAGCGGCCGGCGCACCGGCGGCCAGGCAAAGCAATAGCGTAACGGCCGCGACCCGTCTGCGAATCGTCATTGAATTTGTTCCTCCCAATGCCAACCCACATGCAGGAGGTATGCCCACCGCGGCCGACCCCCATCTCAGGTGACAGCCACGCCGGGGCCGACTCTAATGGTGACGGCAAGTGGGGATCAAGCCGGCGGCGCCGGAGGACTCAGGGCTCGCCGAAAAAGCGCCGATACATGATCAGAAACTGATCCGCCGCGTGCTTGAGATTGGTTTTCCAGTCCTGGCCCGAGGCGTGATCGGCGCCGTCGGTCACATACTTCACGGAAGTGAATGCCACGCGCTCGAGCAGGCACACCTTGGCCAGCGCGTACGCTTCCATATCCATGACGTCACATTCCATGGCGATCTCGCTCATCACGAACGAGTCGCCGCTGCCACACTCACCGCCGGGCAGCTGAGGAAACACGCGTGGAAACTCCAGGCGTGCCGGAATCTCTTCGAACGGCGTGACTCCGAGCGGCACGCCGAGCCCCGTCACATCCATATCGCGCTGGACGAAGCTGTGACATTCCAGGATCGAGCCGGTGCGATGGCGCCGGCTGCCGACGGTGCCGAAGTTGATCACTTGTGGCATGGGGACACCGGCACGCGCGTATTCACCGAGCCGTCGCGTCAGTGAGTAAGTCGCGTTGACTTTGCCGATGCCGGTATACAGCACCGGTATGTTGGCGCGCTCGAACACGCCCTGGCTTTCCAGCGGCAGCGCCATCACCACCAACGGGTCCGAATAATCCTGGTTGTGTACTGAAGCCATGGTGACCGGATGATACCAGCAGGCCGCGTGACGGAATGTGGGCCGGTACCATTACAATACCGAGACACGAACAACGGGGAGCCCCATGGCCTTCTGGAACCGCCGCAAGAGTCTCGAATCCGTCAGCGCCAGGCAGTCGCATAGCGCGCTCCGGCCGACGCTGGGCTGGCTGCATTTGATGAGTTTGGGAATCGGCGGCATCGTCGGCACCGGCATCTACACCCTGATCGGCGTCGGTGCCGGGCTCGCGGGGCCGGCCGTCATCCTCTCGTTCGTCGTCGCCGGCCTGGTCTGCGCCTGCGCGGCGCTGGCGTACACCGAAATGTCGACGATGATGCCGATGGCCGGCAGCGCCTATACCTATAGTTACGTCGCGCTGGGCGAATTGCCGGCGTGGTTCGTCGGCTGGACGCTCATTCTCGAGTACACCGTCGTTTGCAGCGTCGTCGCGGTCGGCTGGTCCGGCTACGCCGGCGGCATGCTTCACGCGCTCGGCATTCCTTTTCCCGACGCCTTGCTGGCCGGGCCCGCCGCCGGTGGCGTGATCAACCTGCCAGCCGTCGTGATCTCATTGGCAGTTGCCGGGCTGCTGGCATTGGGCTCGCGCGAGAGCGTGACGGTGAATCTGGTTCTGGTGGTCGTGAAGCTGATTGCCCTTGCAACCTTCGTCGTGCTGGCCATTCCCGCATTCAACGCCGGCAACTTCGAGCCCTTCGCTCCGCACGGCTTCGGCGCGACAGAAATCGAAGGCGCCAAGTACGGAATGATGGGCGCGGCCGCGGTGATCTTCTTTGCGTTCTACGGTTTCGACGCGGTGTCGACGGCGGCCGAAGAAGCAAAGAATCCGGGCCGCGATCTGAAGATCGGCATCATCGGCTCGATGGTCGCCTGCACGATCATCTACATGGTGGTCGCTGCCGCGGCGATCGGTGGCTCGCGCACCGAAGCGCTCGCAGCCAGCGGTGAGCCGCTCGCCATGGTATTGCGCAATCTGAATTATCCCGGCGCCGCCAAGTTCATCGGCTTCGCCGCCATCGTCGCGTTGCCGACGGTGATCATGGCCTTCATGTATGGTCAGTCGCGGATCTTCTTCGTGATGGCTCGCGACGGGCTGTTGCCGCGGCGGCTCAGCGTGGTGAGTGAGTCGTCGGGCACGCCGGCGCTCATGACCATGATCACCGGGGTGATCGTTGCGGTGATCGCCGGCTTCCTGCCGCTGCAACGAATCGCTGAGGTCGCCAACGCAGGCACGCTCGTGGCATTCATCGCCGTCGCGGTGTGCATGCTCGTCTTGAGAAACCAGGCGCCGAACGCGCCGCGACCGTTCCGCACGCCGGCGGCGACGCTGATTGCATGGGCCGCGATTCTCGGCTGCGCGTATTTGTTCGTGAGCCTGCCCGGAGTGACGAAACTGACGTTCGTGGTGTGGAACGCCATCGGCATCGTCGTTTACTTCGTGTACGCGAGGTACCAGAGCGCGCTGGCGCGCGCGTAGTTGCTCGATGCTGGTCTCTCCCCCGCAGGGGGAGAGACCTTATTCAGTCGACGCGGGCCTGGCTGAAAATCGAAACACATATTTCATTGCGTCGCCAAGCGTACTCCCCCACACCGTCCAGTTGTGCCCGCCATCGACGATGCGCAACTCCGCCGGCTGCCGATTCGACCTGAGCAGCGAGTACAAGCGGGTCGCCTCGGCCTCGATCATGAACTCATCGTCGTCGCCCGAGTTGATATACATAGGTACCGGCGTCTTCTTCGCCAGATAGCCCTGCCACAGCGCCGGGTAATTCAAGTTCTTCCACACCGCTTCATCGAACTCCGGCTCGCCGAACGTTCCCACCTTTCTCGCGCTTGAATTCAGCGGCGGCATGGGCACATAAATCGCCGGGGATAACAGCGCCGCGGCCGCGAACTTCTCCGGATACTCGAGCACGAATCGCAACGAACCGTAGCCGCCCATCGACAGGCCGCCGATCAGCCGCCCTTCCCGCGATCTCAACACTCGCAGATTCTTGTCCACGTCAGGCAGCAGGTCGCTGATGAAGGCGGTTTCCATCTTCTCCTTACGATCGACGTACCAGGTAACGCCGGCGTCCGGCATCACGATCACCGCGGCCGGCATGTCGCCACGCGCGATCAAGCCATCGGCAACGCTTTGCACCTTGCCCTGGTCGACCCAGTCGTGACCGGCACCGCCATTGCCATGAAGCAGATAAAGCACGGGATAGTGAAGCCGCGACGTTTCGTAGCCGGTCGGCAAATAAACCTGGTACTGCCACGCTCGTCCCAGGGCTTTCGATTGAAACTCGCGAACGACGATTTCACTGGCGAACGACGCAGAGGAAAGCAGCAGCGCGCACGCCGCCAGCCACAGAAACCAGCATCTACGGTGTCGAATCATTCTCTCGCCGCCACAGCGGTTTCTTCCTCGACAGGATGGAGATCCCCCACCCTGGCGACGCCGAACCACCGTGTGGCCGGGCAGGCTGCTCAGCCACACGGGTAACTATGGTGCTACTCGTCCCTCGCGTAACGATCGCGTCTGTCGTCGCGTGAACGCATCTCACGTTCCACGTCCAAGTACGCCTCCGTCACCGGCTGAAAATCACGTTCCGCCTCGCGGCTGCGTGACCGCTCCACTTCGTCTCTCATCGCATGATAGCGCTTCGAAACATCGCTGAAGGCATCCCGCACGTCTTCCTTCGAAGAGCGATGATCCTCGACGACGCGACGAAAATCCCGCGACTCCTCCGCCAGCTCTCGAGCATCGCTCTGGAAGCCGGAACGGGCATCGCCGTCACGCGCCTCCTCTTGCAGAGCATACGCACTTCGCTCCAACCGAGTCGCCGAGCTGCTCAAATTGCCACCCGTAGTGGCGCAGCCCCCGACGGCCATCAAACCGACCGTCGCGGCAATCAGCAAATTATTCCTCAAGGTCGACATTTCCAACTCCCGCCCCTCGCTGGGGAACCGATGTGAGCTGGCTGAGAAACGATTTTGTCAATGGGCAGGTTCCGCCCGGGGGCGCGGCAGAACGCCGATACTGCGATAAAGCGCGGCCACTTCGTAAACTTTGCCATCTTTCAAGACCAGGTCGGTATTTCTGATATCGCTGATCCGCCGCGCCGGATCGCCATCGACGACAATCATGTCCGCGAGTTTCCCCGGCGCAATCGCACCCAGATCGGCATCGCGCTTCAGCACTTTCGCCGCATTCAACGTCGCGATACGCAGCGCCTCCGGTGCGGATATACCGGCCTGCACATACATCTCCAATTCACGATGCAAGGTGAACCCCGGCAGATCGTCGGTGCCGGCAACGATGGTGATGCCCGAGTCGTACAACAGCTTGATCATTCGTAACAACGCGTCGGCCGAGTCGCGATACTGCCGTTCGCTGCCCTTCGGAATCGGCAATCCGCCGGTGAGCAACGAGCGACGAACTTGGGGCGGCAAGCGGCTTGCGATGGGCGCGTAACCGGGGCCGACGGTGCCGGGCTGCTTCGTGAACATGCTGTTGAAAATGGTCACCGTGGGATCGATCACGACATGGTGATCCTTCATCAGCTGCACAAACGAGCGCACCTCGCTCGAATTCAAATCCAGCTTCGACGCCCGCTGTGCCACCGTGGTGAAGCGAGCGGGCGTGCGGGTGTCCTTCACTTCGTCGAAAAAGAAATTCAGGAACACGAAGTTGATGTGCTGCATCTCATCGGCGCCCGCTTCGATGAACTGCCGCGCATTCATGTTTGCAGGCACGTGGCCGCCGACGCGCAACCCTTTTTCATGCGCGAGCTTCGCAATGACCGGCACCAGCTCAGGCTTCATGGAGCTGTAGATCTTCACGCCCTGATAGCCGAGCCTGGCGTAGTTATCGATCGCCTCGCGCGCCTGAGCTTCGTCGTCGATCAGGACTTTGGTCGGGCCGGCGAAGGGACCGGGGCCTTCCATGATGCCGGACATGAAAATACGCGGGCCCACTTCCTGGCCGGCTTCAATACGACGCTTCAAATCCAGCAGCGTGTCAGTGTCATTCGCCATGTCACGCACCGTCGTCACACCGGCTGCCAGGTGCTGCACGCCTTCCTCTTCGCTGATATGCACGTGCATGTCCGCCAACCCAGGCAGCAGTGCGCGGCCGCGAGCGTCGATTCGTTCGGCATTGGCGGGGATGGCGACTTTACCGTCGGCGCCGACGGCCTTGATGCGATTGCCTTCGACGAGCACGGTCGAGCCCGGAATGGATGTGCCGGCCTGTGAGTCGAAGAGGTTGGCATTGACGATCGCCAGCGGCCCCTTGGGCTGACGGGTCAGCGCTTTGGCGTTCGCGAGGATGCGGGCGTTGTTTCGTTTGTTCTGCAGTTCCAGCAGCTCGGGCAGGCTCGCTTCCCAGCCTTCGAGAATGAAGGAGGACCAGCTGCTGACGGCGGCGAAGAACGCGCCGTCCTGATCGAGCCACACGGTTTCGGGACCGAAGCCGAGGCCGGAGATTTCGTAGCTGGTCACCTGCCGGGAGCCGGACGACGACTTCAACGTCGCGTCATCCCCTTTCACCAGCGTCGCCTGCCCTTCCGGCAGCAGCGCCAACTTCCGCCCTTCCGCCTTCAGCAACGCATTCGCGAGCAGCGCGCTCTCTTCGGGCGTACTTTGCAGGCTGATATAGAACGCCGGGGCTGTGAGCTTTTTCTCGCCGTTCTCCGCATCGTTGTGCCAGCGCGCCACACCCTGATCGAGGGCAAATGTCTCCTTCACCGGCACTTTCAAATAATCGTTGCCGGTGGTTTGCACGGCGACCGGCAGGCCGGCGTCGTTCACCTTGATATGTGCGGTGAGCTTCGGGCCGCGGCCGCGGTCGTTGTACTCGAATGTCACTTCGCGCGTGCCGTCAGCGGCGACCGTCGTTGTTTGTATACCGGCTTTGTTGCCGCTGAGAATGACGGTGTGCCGGGTTTCGGCCGCCGGCGCCTGCAAGGAGATCAGCGTGGCGAGGCAAGCAATCAAAACCATTGGTCGCGACATGGCGGCGGTCCGTGACTGTCCTGGATGGCCACGGAGTCTGCCAAGTCGTTCGCTACAACGCCACCGCCAGCGAAACCAGATAGGCTCGAATTTCTTCAGCCTGCTCCGGCGTCAGCGTCGAGCCGTACCCGACCATGCCCTTACTCGCCCGCACGCCATCGATCACGATGGACGCGAACGTCTCGCGGTCCACGATGGTGGCCGAATAACGCAGATCGGGAATCGACGTCTCGCTTCGAGCGCTCGTCCCATGACAGACCGAGCAAACGTTATCGTACGTATGCTGACCCGACGCGATGTCCCCCTGCGCGTTCGCCCGGCGCACGTCCGGCGGCTTTCTCGCGCTGTTGGCAACCAGCGCCGGCAACCGCGCCTTGCCGCCGATCTTGAACGTCACGACACGCCCATATGCACTGCGCGCCTGCGTCGTGCCGAGCACGCCGGCGACTGCCACGCCGCCGATGCCGGCCAGGGCCGTCACATATTGCTCGCCATCCAGCTCGAACGTCACAGGTCCGCCGAGGATCGCGTTCTGCACATCCTGCGACCACAGGCGCGCTCCCGTGTCGGCGGCGTAGGCGTTGAACATGCCATCGACCGAGCCTTGGAACACCAACTTGCCACCCGTCGTGAGCACGCCACCGTTACCGGCGCGCGGATAATTCACTCGCCACACCTCCCGCTGACCCACCGGATCCCACGCAAGCAACATCGCGCCGCCCTTGCTCTTCGCCGCGTCGGACGCGGACTTCGCACTCGGTGGATCGCGCGAGATCTGGATGCCCGTATTCCAGGTCCGATCCCCGAATTGAAATGCGTCGTCGTGTTTGTAATAGCCCGACGCTTCCAACGCCGGGATATAGGCCAGCTGCGTCTGCGGGCTGAACGACATCGGATACCAGTTGTGCGCACCGAGCGGCCCGGGCGACACCATCGCCGGCTCACGCAGATAGCGCGCCTCGGGCACCATGCCCGGTCGGCCCGTCTTCGGATCGAGCCCCGTCGTCCAGGTCACATGCACATAATTCCTGGCGTGAATGAATTCACCCGTGGCCCGATCGATCACATAAAAGAATCCGTTCTTCGGCGCCTGCATCAGCACCTTGCGCGCCCGACCGTCGATTGTGAGATCCGCGAGGATGATTTGCTGAGTCGCGGTGAAGTCCCATGACTCCGCCGGCGTCGTTTGGAAATGCCACACGTACTCGCCCGTGGCCGGGCGCAGCGCCACGATCGAAGACAAATAAAGATTGTCGCCCTCGCCATTGGAGCGAATCTGGTGATTCCACGGGCTGCCGTTACCCACGCCGACATAGAGAAGATCGAGCTGCGGGTCGTACGCCATCGAGTCCCACACGGTGCCGCCACCGCCGTACTTCCACCACTCGCCGTGCCATGTCTTGGCGGCGCGCTCCAGCGCGGGAGTCTCGAAGCCATCCTTGGGATTCCCGGGAACGGTATAAAACCGCCACACCCTATGGCCGTCGTTTGCATCGTACGCGGAGACGTAACCACGCACGCCCATCTCACCACCACCATTGCCGATGATGACCTTGCCCGCGATCACGCGGGGTGCGCCAGTGATGGTGTAACGCTCGGTCGGATCGGTCGTCTGCACGGACCACGCGGGCTTGCCCGTGGCGCGATCCAGCGCGATCAAACGCCCGTCGAGTGTGCCGACGAACACGCGATTGCCCCAGGCAGCAACGCCTCGATTCACAACGTCACAACAGGCATCGATCGCTTTGGCGCCTGCAACTTCGGGATCGAACCGCCACAGCTCACGCCCGGTACGCGCATCGAGCGCGAACACTTTGCTCCACGCCGACGTGACAACCATGACGCCATCGATCACCAGCGGCGTCGCTTCCTGGCCGCGCGTGGTGTCGAAGTCGTAGAACCAGGCGAGCTTCAGCCCGTTGACATTGCCCTGGTGAATTTTCGCCAGCGGACTGAAACGCTGCTCGTCGTAGGTGCGGCCGTGGGTGAGCCAATCCGCATTGTTTGCAGGCGCGGCGAGCAGGCGGGCGGCATCGACATCGCCGGCGACCGCCGGAGTCGAATGTGCGAGCACAACACCAAGAATCGCGCTGTGCAGGACACACTGTACCGATAAACGGAATGGCCGCATCGAGTCCCCCGATGTGAATGGGGGAATCTTATACGTGCGGCCCTCGCGGAAGCTCCTCGGAAACGACGAGGAGATGCATCAGAAAGGTCAGCGCAACGACTGTCGCGCGATACCGAGTGCCGCCTCGAGGACGTCATCCATCGGCGCGGATTTGTTGTAGGAAGGCAGGTAGACCCACATCTTCACCACATCGAGCGACGGCTCGGCGGGCGCGTCCTTCTGCGACTGCGCGCCGACTTCCACTGACAGTGCCCCGCTACGCAGGAAACTGATCGACATTACTTCCAGCTTCATTGCCAACCCTCCCTATCAGAACCGGGCCTCGAAGCTGAAGCCCATGAAATTGATGCCGCCGCCGGTCTGACTGAACAGCCCGAACACGCTGGAGCGGTGCCATACCATGAAGCCCAGCGACGCATCCTGGATCACGCCGCCCTGGAACAGCCCTTCCAGCGGGTGAAACTGACGCAGCGGCACGTCGATGGTCCACTCCAGATAATTCATCAGCTTTTCCGACTCGGCGCCCTTGGTGCCGAAGTCGCGCACCTCGCTCATCGGGATGCGCGACACGTAACTCAGTCCCTCGCCCAGTCCGAGCCGGACCTGCTTTTCGGTCCACGGCAGCCGCCAGCGATAGTGCGCCTTGATGTAGGTCGTGAGACCGTAACCATCCTGCTGCAGGCCGCGCTCGTTGAGCCACTGGACACCGACGTTCGCGGTCATTTCCAGCGGCAGCGAGAACAGCGTATCGCTGTACTGATAGCCGTAGGTCGCACCGAGCAGATAGTTCGACTCTGGCGACGCGCTGTAGTCGCCGATCACCACCGTCCCGAAATCGGTCTCGGACGATTTGCTCCAGTGCACTCGCAGGTTCTGCTCGCCTTCGGCGTGAGCCAGCGGGCTCAGCAGAGCGGCGACGAGGGCAATGGCGGCGAATGAGCGACGATACACGTTAGGGTTCCCTCGATTGGCGCGGTCGACAAGTTACCGACAGGCCGGATTTGGACCGGCCGAATCTTAGCGACTGTCACCAGGAGGCGCTGTACGATGAAACCTTAAGCGACAGTAGTTTGGCGCGGACAGCCCGCCACGAGTGTGACGTGGTCGCCATTCGCGCGGTCAGGATTACAAAACTCCACCCGTTCAGATTGAGTTGGACGCTCCGGGCGGAAAATTCAGCCGCGGACCGGCTTCTGCTCGGGCTGCTCGATGTGTGCGAACTCCTTCATGGCGCGCACCAGTTCGGCTGCCTGTACAGCCTCGTGCCGCGAGCGGGCACAGACCTTGGGCACTTCGCGCTCCAGGAACTCCAGATCGCAAACGGCCTCCATTTCCCGCAGATCGGCGAGCTGCGCGGCGGCCGGCGTATGCGTGGTCCGCAGTGAAATCAGCGCGTCCCGATAACCATGGAACACCTGGCTCAGCTCCTCGAAGGCATCGCTCAGGAACTCGACGCTGTCGCCGACGTGCCGGATCGGCAGATCCAGCTCAGCCAGGCTGCGCTCCAGACGGGCGCGGGCCGCGAGCTCTTCAGCCAGCTGCGCTCGCAGCTGTTCGATGAGACGTTGCGCGTCCGACAAGGACGCGAGCGCTTCCGGGGCCGGGGTGTACACAGAGGACGCCATGTGCCCAGATTCGCTGTTCGCGGGCGCCCGGATAATGAGGCGGTCGATTAATTCCGCCCTGACAATCGCTGGCCGTGCGATCAGATCCGGACGACGCGCGCACTGCGGAGCGCGTCACGAAAGCGGCATGCCACACTGGCAGTTCGCTCAAGCATGAGCGACATCATCGACGAGATCGCGTTCCAGACCAACCGGCTCACGCCCCGGCGCTCGCCGCCAGGCACGAGACCGAAGAAAGTGTAATGCCGCTGGCATTGGCGAGCTGAGCCTTTGCCGGCGGCAGCGATTGCCGCATGATGCGAGCATGAGCAAGCATCGTAATCCGCAAGCCGAGCAGATGGCGGACGAGTCGATGGTCCGCAATCTGCGCGCGCAGGCAGAAGCCATCTGGCCGCAGGAACACTCGTTACTCGCACGCTACGGTCGACCGACACACATCGCCGACATAGGCTGCGGCAGCGGCGAAATCACCAGCCGTCTCGCCGCCCTCTATCCGCAGGCACAGATTGTCGGTGTGGATATTCTGGAAAGCTCGGCGGCTCATGCTCGACGCGTGCACGCGGCGCTCGCCCCCCGCGTGCGCTTCGAACAAGGCGACGCATTCGAGCTGAGGTTCGACAGCGCGCAGTTCGATCTGGTCGTGTGTCGTCACATGACTCAAGCGGTGCCCGAGCCCGAGAAAGTCATCGCCGAGCTGACCCGCATCTGCAAACCCGGCGGTTGGGTGCACGTACTCAGCGAAGACTACGGAATGTTACACATGCCAGCGGGCACGGTGGATCCGGACCGATTGTGGCATGAGGGCGTCATCGAATTCACCCGCCGCACTCATACCGATGCCCGCATCGGCCGTCGCACCTGGGCCATCATGAACGACCTGGGGCTGCGGGACTTGCACGTCGATTACGTAGTCGTCGATACGTTGCGCGTGCCACGCGAGACGTTCGCGACCATCATTCAAGCCTGGCGCGACGGCTACACCGACGTGCTGGCCGAAAACAGCAAACTGTCGATCGACGAGATCCGGGCGCTGTTCGATCAGGGAATCGATTCCATCCTGGATCCGCGTCAGTACGTGGTGTGGCACATCCCGGTCATCAGCGGGCACAAGCCGGACTAGCGCTTCCAGCCGTAGTCCAACTCGAATCTCAGGCCGAACACGCGGGAATCATCCAGCGTCACATCGGTGCCGTGGAAGCGCCCGCCCGGCTCGGGCTGTAACAAAGCCGCCGGATCCTTGTCGCGATAGGTCAACTGCCAGGCATAGCGATGCCTGAAACCGGGCAATTCTTCGTTGGACTCGCCGTCACGAGCATCGTAGGAGGCGGCGTATTCAGCTACGGTCGGCATAGCCTCGACCGCATCGCCCTCGACAACGGAAACCTTGTAGGACGGATACAGGCTGCGCAGGGTTTTGATGACAAACGAAGTCGCGGCATCGACAGCTGCTGTCACGTCGACTCGACCGACTGACGGCGGTTCCAAAGGCAATCGCTCGCAACCATCGCACGTCTGCGCGCGGGCGAGGGGACTGGCGATCAGTAGAAAAAAGGCCGCCACTTGCGCGGCGGCCGAAAAGCGGTCCATCTCAACCACTCCCACTCGAATGGCTATATCTAACGACGCGGCGCGTCCGTTGCTCAGACGCCGAACCGTGCATGCGGCATCAGGTATTCCCTGAGCCGAATGGCAGCGACTGCGGCGAGTCACAGTCCGCATTGTGTTGACAACGCAAGCCGACGATGGACAATCCGCTCGAGGCTGCGTCGTTATTACGTGTGGTGAGAGGGCTGAACTTCTTTCAACACAGAGTCGTATCAGCTAAGGGCGGCCGTGAAAGGAAAGACGGATGGGACAACACACTCAAGGACCCTGGATCATCAATGTCGATCCACGTTATCCCAACGAACCCTGCATCGACGCAGTCATCGAGGGCGTGGTCTGGCACATCGCCTTGTGCCACAACGCCGCCGGCCCCGATGACGGCAGCGCCGAAGCCAATGCCCGCCTGATTGCCGCCGCGCCGGAATTGCTCGCCAGCCTGAAGGATGCGCTGCCGGCATTGCGCGCCGAACTGGAGAAACAAGCGGTCGCGGGCGAATCGGTCAGTTTGCGCACGGCCCGCTCGGCATATGAAACCGCGCTGTCCTTGCTCGCAAAAGTCGAGGGCGCCCGGCCGCACCGTCAGCAGCGGCCGGAGCACCACTCAGAACCTCACTGAGCCCGGCCGCCGCTCGGAATCGGCACAAACTCAGTCATAACCGCCTGCTCGAGCAGATCGAACGGCAGCAGGCCCTGATTGACGATGAAGTCATGAAACGCCAGCGCGTCGAATCGTCCTGACTGCGCGAGCTCGACCCGCGTGCGCAGCGCGTTCAAGCGCGAGTAGCCGTAGTAATAAGACGTCGCCTGGCCGGGCGCGCGGAATGTATAGCGATCCACTTCCTGCTTCGCCATCGGCTCGGACAGCACGACCTCGTCCATCAGGAAACGCAGCGCCTGCTCGGGCTGCAGTTGCCCCAGATTCAACATCGGATCGAGGAATGCGCGCGCCTCACGCATCATGCGAAATTGCAGCGAGCCGATGCGCCCCTCCACGGGCAGATGTTCCTTCATCACCGCTTCCGCGTAGAGCGCCCAACCCTCCACGTTCGCACTGTTGAAAGCAAACACGATGCGCGCCGTTGAAACGCCACGTTCGAGCATGCGGGCAAATTGCAATTCGTGACCCGGGCGAGCCTCGTGCGCCGTGAGCGTCCAGGCGGCAGCTTCGTAACTGAAGTCGTCCATCTCGGCGCCCGCCTTTGCGTTGGGATTGGAGGTCGGCAACACGAACTCGGCCGGCTCACCGGTATTGCCGATCAACCTCGGCGGATCCACATGCGGCGCCGGCTGCGCGGCCGACTCGGCATCGCTCGCCAACCGGATCACCGCCGGCCGCTCCGGCAACGTCACGATGCGCTTGTCACGAACGATGGCTTCGATCTGCTGCAACCGGCTCTTATACAAATCCAGCAGCTGGTCCTTCGCAATCCGTTCCTTCTTCAAACGCCGGATGACATCGCGATAGTCGGATTCCGGCCAGTTGCGTTGCTTCGCCAATTCGGCGGCGGTCAGCACCATCTCGTCGCGGGTCTGCACATAGTCCGCGAGCGCGCGCTCCATGATGTCCTTCGGGCTGGCGTCCACGCCGACGTTCTTGAGATTGTCGGCATACAGCTCCAGTGGCAGCTGATTGGTCTTGCGTGCACGCGGCAGCACAGTGGCGCGAGCCCAGGTCTCATACTCGGCGAACTGCTTGCGCAGCGTCTTCATGTCACGCTGCCAGCCTTTCAAGCCGCTGCCTTTCAACAACTGCTCGGTGCCATCCATGAAGCGAGGCACGTTGTCCAGGTACTGCTGAGCCTCGACGACCCACGGCCCGATCAACGCCGAATCACCGGCGCGCTCCTCGTAACGGGCGCGAGCCAGCAAGGTCAACGGCTCGTAGCCCTTCTCGGCACCCACATAGCGGCGCAGACGCACGACCGCGGCCTGCTGACGCTTCTTATCGACACGCGCATCGAGCAGATCCTGAAACCCCTGGAACACCAGCTGACCGATATCCTGGAACGGCAGTAACAGGCGCTGATTGAGTTCGATCGTGTGCTGCTGATCGCGCGCAGCCTTGATCAGGATGTCGATGTCCTGACGCACCCGTGCATCGCTCACCGTCGCACGCACCGTTTCGAGCTGGGCCTGCGCCGCCTTCAAGTCCGTCTGCTGGCGCTCCAGGAAACCGGGCTTCAGATCGACAACCTCGGCTTCATGACCCTCGACGCCGAAGGACGAAGCCCCCTCGGGCGAATACCTGGCGACGACTTCGAGCAAAATCTGCGAGTGCTTGTTGCTCTCGGCCACCCAGGCAGGTAACGACGGGGCCGCGTCCGCCGCCATGGCCAGTGGGGCGCTGGCAAGTAACGCCGCGGCGAGCACGGCACGAACACCAGACCGGAATCGTTGCATGTTCCATCACTCCGTTTTTATCAAGTACTGAATTGTAACCATTCATTGGCGATTCAGAGTTGGAAACAACACCGATAGGCAAACTCTGCTCCGATGGACTTGCGACTCTTTACATCGCCCGCGCATCCACCTGCGAATGTCGCGACCCCTCGTCGTCTGTCTATTCGCATGCGCCTCAGTGTCAAACACACTGGTCATGGGAAAGTTACGCGCCCAGGACCTGAGCAGCGCTGCGCCCGCCGCCGCGTTCACGGTCGGCGAGATTCGCATCGAGGGCCTGCAGCGGATCAGCGAAGGCACGGTCTTCAACTACCTGCCCATCAACATTGGCGACTCCGTCGACAGCCGCCGGCTCGGTGAAGCGATCCGGGCGCTATACGGCACGGCGTTCTTCAAGGACGTGGAGCTGAGGCGCGATGGCGGCGTGTTGATCGTCGCGGTGCTGGAGCGGCCCACCATCGAGAGCTTCGAGGTCAAGGGCAACAAGGACATCAAGACCGAGGATCTGGAGCGCTCACTACGTAATGTCGGCCTGGCGGCCGGCAAGGCCTTCGATCAATCGGTGCTCGATGAAGTGCGCCAGTATCTCACCGAGCAATACTTCTCACGCGGCAAGTATGCGGTGAGGATCGACGCCCGCGCCGACGACGTGCCCGGCAACAAGGTGAAGGTCGCGATCGACATCACCGAGGGCAAACGCGCCCGCATCCGGCAAATCAACATTACCGGCAACCAGGCCTTCACCGATGAGGAACTGACCGAACCCTTCGAGCTGAGCACGCCGAACTGGCTGTCGTGGTATCGCCAGGACGATCGCTACGCGCGCGAGTCGCTGTCCGGCGATATCGAAAAACTCCGCTCGTATTACATGGATCGCGGCTACGCCGACTTCGCGGTGACCTCCTCGCAAGTCGCCATTGCCCCGGACAAGGACGAGATGTTCATCACCCTCAACGTGCACGAGGGCGAGGTGTATCGCATCTCACAGGTCCGGCTCAGCGGCGAGATGGTCGTGCCCGAGTCCGAGCTGCGCCGTCTGGTGATGATTCAACCCGGCGATCTGTATTCGTTGCGACGAGTAACGCAGTCCACCGAGGCCATGACGCTGCGCCTCGGCCTCGACGGTTACGCCTTCGCCAAAGTCGATGCCGTGCCGCAGATCGATCCCGATACCAGACAACTCTCGCTGGCGCTGGTCGTCGATCCCGGACATCGCGTGTACGTCCGGCGCATCAACTTCAACGGCACCACGAGCGTCAACGACGTGGTGTTCCGTCGCGAGCTGCGCCAGCTCGAAGGCTCGTATCTGTCGAACGCCGCCATCGAGCGCTCGAAGCAACGCATTCAACGCCTGCCCTTCATCCAGAAGGTGGACGCGGAAACGACGGCTGTCCCCGGCACGCCGGATCTGGTGGACGTGGATTTCAAGATCGAGGAAGGCCTGCCCGGCCAGTTCGGCGGCGGCATCGGCTATTCGGAATCGCAGTCGTTCATCTTGAACGGCAACATCGTGCACTCGAATTTCCTGGGCACCGGCGAGCGCGTCGCGCTCGAGCTGAACTCCGGCAAGTATTCCAAGGCTTACAGCCTCTCGCACACCAACCCGTATCTGACCCTGGACGAGATCGGCCTCACCACGAGCCTCGCTTATCGGAAGGTCACGCAACTCACCTCGGCCTCCTCGGACTTCTCCACCGAGACCTGGCTGACGGGCATGGACTTCAGCTTCCCGCTCAGCGAATACCAGAGCTTGCGCCTGGGCACCAGTTGGCAGTCCGCGCAACTCGCAACCACCGTCTACAGCTCGCAGCAGTTCCAGGACTGGGTGCAGATCAACGGCTCGCCCTACGAGAAAGAGTCGGGCGGCTACACCATCCTCGGCACCAAGTACAACGTGTTCGAGATCAATCTCGGCTGGGGTTACGACAGCCGCGACCGGTTGATCTTCCCGACGCGAGGGGCGAGTCATCAGCTTTCGTTGAGCGCGACCCCACCGGGCAGCGACATCGAGTACTACCTCGCGAGCTACAACTACAAGCAGTTCATCCACCTTCCCTATCTGGACTGGATGCCACTGAGCGTCGGCTCACGGGTCAGTTACGGCGCGGCATTCGGCGATACCACTGCGCTGCCGCCACAACGGAATTTCTTCGTCGGCGGTCCCGGCTCGGTGCGCGGCTTCAAGGAATCGTATCTCGGCCCGCGCGACTCGCTGGGCAATCCCTATGGCGGCGACTTCGCGATCACTGGACAGATCGAAGCCATCCTGCCCATGCCCGAGAAATTCAGAAACAGCGCGCGCGTCACCTTGTTCTATGACTTCGGCCAGGTCGCCTATCTCGGCGACACCCAGTTCACCGACAAGGGCGGCTTCCCCGTCGAGTACGACTTCGACTGGAACCATTTCCGCACCTCCGTCGGCGTGGGCGTGGAATGGCTCGCACCGCTGGGCCTGTTCCGATTCAGTTACGCAGTGCCCCTCACGTACCGCAGGAGCACGGAGTTGAACTATGGCGATGAGCTCGAAGGCTTCCAGTTCTCGATTGGCAATGCATTCTGAGAGGCACGCGATGCGAACCTGGACCCGGGCGGTCGGCGCCCTCGCGCTGCTGGGATTGCTTGCGGCTTGCAGCAACGATTCGTTGAACGAAGACGAGACGACGTTTCATCTGCGCTCACTGAACCTGGTCGAGAACTCACCCACACTGCAAATCGATGTCGACGACACGACGGTGTCGAGCGCCGGCTACGGCGGTGCGACCAGCTTCTCCGCAGGCCACCCGGGCCAACACACTCTCAGCTTCAGCGCGGTCCTGCCCGCGGACCTCGACGACGATGATGATGACGACGAGACCGAGACGCCGGTCAGCGGCGCATCGGCATACACCTTCCTCGCAGGAACGGAATACACCATCGTCGCGTACGGCCGCCTGGACGACATCCACACCTACATGATCGAAGGTCTGGACCAGCGCGACGATGTCGACGACGACAAACTCATCCTGCAGTTCACGCACGCGTCGCCGGACACGCCGGCGGTTGATGTCTATGTAACGGCATCGAAGGCTGGCCTCGCCTCGAGGTACTACGTCGATACGCTCTCGATCACCGAGACCACGACACCGCTGGAGCTGTCACTCGTTCGGGACAGCAACGATCTGGATGACGACTCGACGCTATCGGCCAACGTGGTCGTCGAGTTGATGGCCGCGGGCACGAGCAACGTTCTGTATCGCTCCGACTCGATGACGTTCTCGGAACAGAGCCGGATCATGATGGCGATCGCCGACACCAACGGCCCGACATCGATCGCCACCAAACTTCTGATCGTCGGCAGCGGCGAGCAACGCGACGCGCGCGACGGCGCCGGACTGAAGTTCGTGCACATCTCGCATGACACACCGGCACTGGACATCACCGTGGGTTCCGGGCTCGCCGATCCGCTGGCGACCAACATCGGCTTTCGGCAGTCGACGGACTATGCGCCCATCGACAAAGGCGAGAACGGCATGATCGCCGTACCGGCCGGCGCTGGCTCACCGTATGTGTTCTTCGAAGAATTCACCGCCGTCGCCGGTGGCCACTACACGGCGTACGCAATGGGCCCCGCCTCCGTCGTCGACGCAGTCGTGCTCTCCGCCAACGCCCGCAGCGTGCCGACACAGGCCAGCTTTCGGTTTCTGCATGGCGCGGGCAGCCTCGAAGATTCCGAGTTGCTGGATTTGTATCTGCGCTTGCCGGGCGCGACGGTGGACTTCGATGACGACGACACAACGCCGTCGGTCTCGTCGCTGGCGTATCAGAATCCTTCCAGCGAATTCACGCTCAAAGCCGGCGACTACGACGTCTATTTCTACTTCGCGGGCACCTCGACACTGGTGATGGGGCCAACCCGCTTTCACGTCGACAACGGCGATGTGAAAACCCTGGTGCTGACCGACGACGAAAACGGCGGACTGGAATTGCTACCCGTCGACGACGCGACCGCTGTGAATTGATCGCCGTTGCTCCCGGGGCGGTCCACACACCTCCTTCCCCTATTGCCCCTGGCCCGCCATCTGTAGAAACTGTGGACTTTCAGCCCATCAAAGGGACTTCCGGCATGAGACTGCTCATCTCCTGGCTGATCCTGTCCGTGGCCGTGTGGGTCACGGCCGCCGTCCTGCCCGGCTTCCACGTCAAAGGCCCCAAGAGCGCCCTGCTCGTCGCCGCCATCTTCGGCGTGCTCAACTTCCTTCTGGGCTGGCTGCTGTTCGCAGTCTTCACGGTCGCGACCCTCGGCATCGCCTGGCTGCTCGCCTTCATCACTCGCTGGATCATCAACGCAATCCTGCTGGTGATCACGGACAAGCTGACGGATCACCTGAAGGTCGATAGCTTCGGCTGGGCGCTCGGCGGAGCGCTGGTGATGTCGCTGGTGGGGACGCTGGGAGAGTGGATTGTGAGTCGGGCGGTGATCTAGGGCCGCTCGCCGCATCCATACACATCGGTTCTCTACGCCAGCGTATTCGACACCTACGACGGTGAGTGGTTGCTGGCATTTTCAGACTCGCGTCACTATGGCAGCTGGACTGGCTTCTCCACCCTCGATATCTCCGGCGGACAGTTCGGATATGCGAATGCCGGCGATGGACTCTTCATCGATGAGTGGGTCAATTTCAATATCTACGGCAGCGATCTCGTCTACAGCGACGGCTGGCTCACGGGTTACCTGCAGGACGGCAACTGGTTTCACAGCCAGCTCACTTTCGGCAGCAACTGGCTCGGTACGTTTGCGATTCACAACGTGCCGGAGCCGGGCACGTGGGCGTTGCTCGCCGTGGGCTTGATGGGCATGAGATTTGGGCGTCGCCGCCGGGGCGGTAGGCCGTGGGATAAAGCAGATGTCAGCTTTCGGTCCGAGGGCAGCCCTCCTGCAAAGAAACATCCGGCCCATCGATGCTGTGCCCAGGCATCAGCCCGGACGGCGCACTCCTAATTCCCGTCCTGCCCCATCTTCTTTGCCTTCTCCACGCGATCACCCGCCGACCGACAATCCTCCACGTGGAGGATTCCTCGCCGCCCGAGTTCGGTACAGCAGGCCGTCAACCGCCATGCCGAAATCCATCGGGCCGCCATCCCAGCGCGTGACGGCTGTGCGGGCATTGATGGTGATGCCTTGCTCATCATGATGTCGAGGCAGCTCGCGCCAGTCGCTCATCGGGTGGCTGTGGCCCGGCGCGATGCTGTCGAAGCTCTCGCCGTTCGGGCGTAGGAAACGAATCGCGCCGTCGTCCAGTACATGGATTTCGACCTTACCCTCGTGCGCGGCGCGGTGGTGAAACCTGCACAACGTAACGAGGTTGGATAGCTTTGTTTCGCCGCCGCGTGCCCAGTGATGAATGTGGTGTGCGTCGGTGTAGCGGGTGTTGCAGCAACCGGGGAACCGGCAGCCTTTATCGCGGGAGCGGAGCGCGCGTTGCAGGGCCGGCGGTACGCTTCTCGTCTTGCGGCCGACGTTGAGCGGCTCACCTTGCTCGTCTTCTACGATGCCGACGACGCTTGCATCGCATGCGAGACGTCGTGCAGTTTCGGCGGCGATGTGTGTGCCGTGCTCGATTTCGCAGCGGCCCGCACAGCCGGTCCGCAATGTTTCCATGTCGACGTGCACGACGATCTGCTGCCGGTCGCCGCCGCTCAACGTCGCGGCGCCGTTCTGAAGGAAACTCTCGGCCAGCAGTTCCAGCGCATCCGCACGCCGGGTCCGCGTTGGCAGGAATTTAACATTCGGCGTTCCAGCTGGAGTTTCTGCCTCCACCGGCTCCGGCTCGGTCTCCCATAGATCGTCGACGGCCTGGTCGATCGCCTTCATGAAAAGCGCGCCAGACTGGGCGGGCAAGCGAGCTTTGATGATCAGCGACCCGTCATGATCGTAGAAGTACTGGAGCGCGCGATCTTTCTGCTGTCGTGCTTCACGGGTCAACTCCTCGGCTTCTTTGGCGTGGCGGTAGTAACGAACGAGTTGCTCAACGTGGTGAGCAGTACCGTGGATGGCTATCGTTAACAGGTAGTCTTCGGTGGCCGGGCAGGCTACGCGCGTTAGTTCGCGCACCTTCGAGTAGCTGAGCTCGCCGCGCTCCATCGCCGCGGAAATCTTCGGAAGGTTCTCCAGCGCGCGCGCCGTTCTCACTTTCTCGCGCGCTGCGCAGAAGCTGATGCCGCACTTCCAGTTCAGCCAGTGCGCACACGATTGCGTGGCGCCGTCGTTCCAGCCGGATCGACGATCGAACTCCGCGATGAGAGTTAGCAAGCGATAGGTGGCGGCGTTGATGTGGCCGGAGAGTTCGGTGATCTGATCCCCGATGGCTCGTGTTTCCTCGGTACGCGCGACGCGTGCGTGGCAGTCATCGTCGGCAAGGAATGCTTTCATGGGGCACCAGCGAGATGATTCGTGCTGGCAGCAGATTATCTCAATCTTGACGAACTGTATATAACATCAGTCTCAATCAAATCGCCCGCTGACATTCGAATTTCCGCTCCTGACCAAAAGTAGCCCCCTCAACCGCCAACCTCCTCCGCCGGAACCAACACCAACAAATCCGTCGATCCTGGATCCACCCCCGCCTGAAAGAGCAGCGTAGTCACCTGACCCCGATGGTGCGTTTGGTGATTGAAGAAGTGCATGAGCACGGCGCGAAAATTGCGGGCGGCCTTCGCGCCCTTCAAGCTGGAGAAGATCAGAGGCTGGTCCAAAGCATCGTCTTCCAGCGCTGCAACGAATTGGATGATCAACTCATCCAGCCGTTCGCGATAGCCTTGCAGCGAGCTCAAATCAGCAAACAATGTCTGGTCGAGCCGCGCCGGGTATGGCACGTCGCTCATCGACTGCAGAGAGGTCCCGCAGGACGCATGCGTTGAGAAACGCTTGAGCCAGATGGTGTCTGCCACCGCCAGGTGATTCAGTGTGCCCAATATCGAACCGAAGAATGCACCTTTGTCCGCCGTGACTTCATCCGCGGGGAGTTTGGCGGCTGCGGCGAACACAGAGCGATTCATCCAGCGGTTGTACTCGGCAAGCAACTGAAAATGCGATGCGTGGTTCATAGCTGTCTTTGGGCTCTACCGCGTGACGGACGGCACAGTAGGCCAAGGAACTCAGGGACGCAAGCAAGGCTCGGCAACGCCCGGAGTGAGCACTAATGCCCGGTAACAGCCTCCACGATCAGCGGCTTCAGCGTCTGCTGGATCAGCGGGCCGATGCCGCGATCGGCGCGAAGGTCGTCCAGCTCCATGCCGAGGATGGCGTAGTAGCCGGTCGCGCGATCCAGCCATGGCGTGAATCCGAACGCACCCGGTGAAGAGATCGTCGAGCATCCCGTGGCGGGCGTAGCACACTCGAGCCACGCAGTGAGCCCATAGCGTGCGTTGAGTGCGCTCGGTGTACTGCCGATGATCACATTGGGATAAGGCTCCATGGTTTGCTGGTCGAAGATGCCGGGCGCAAGCAGTTGCGCACCCTGCCATCGTCCCTTGTCGTAAACGAAGCGCAGAACATTCGCGTAATCGTTCATCGATGCGCGCATGCCGCCGGCGATGAGCGGGTTGATTGGATTTGCTCCGATGACCTGGCGAGGTGCGGAGTAATAGACGAACTCCGGCGAGAGCTGCAGCGGCAGGCGGAGTTGCTGCTCGTAGATAGCGTTCCATTCTGCGCCTACAGCAACCTCCGCCATGCGAGCCGCGACATGCAAGTGCGTGCTGCCGTAATCGAAGCGCGTACCGGGCGGAGCGAGCAGATCGCCCTGGGCTATTTGATCCACGCAGTCGGCGAGCGTGATGCCCGGTTGAACGGTGCAGGCGTTCTCAGGTTCGAGGCCCGACGTAAAAGAAAGCAGATGACGCAGCGTGATCTCACCTTTCGTTCCCGTCCAGCCCAGCACCTCAGCGGTCGTCGAATCGAGCGACAAATAGCCTTCATCGATGAGACGAAACAGCGTGACACCCGCCACGAGCTTGGACGCGGACGCAATGGCCACACGACGGTCCGGCGCGAAGTCGCCGTACATACGCTCGAATACCTTGGTGCCATCGGCCTTGTAGACCGCGAGCCCCATCGGCACGCCGTGCTCGACGTAAGCCGCGCGTGCCGCGCTGTCGACTTGGGCGAATGCATCGGGCACCGATGGCTCGTCTCCACCGCCGCCACACGCGCTGAGTAACATGAATACTGAAAGAAGTAGGCATCGCATCGGTTGGCATTCCCAGCACATTGAACAGTACGGGATGTAACGCGCGAGCTCGTTTCTGGTTGACCTGGGCTATGATGCAGCTCATGAGCCCGACGCCGGCGCGAGTCACACCTGAATGACAAACCCTCACCCCGCCGACTGGCCCGAGGTTTTCAAAACATTCTTGAAGCTGGGCCTGACTTCATTCGGCGGACCGATCGCGCATCTCGGTTACTTTCACCGCGAGATCGTCACGAAGCGCCGCTGGGTCGATGAGGCGCAGTACGCGCAGCTGGTCGCGTTGGGCCAGTTTCTGCCGGGCCCGGCCAGCAGTCAGGTCGGTTTCTCCCTCGGCCTGTTGCGTGCGGGTTGGATGGGTGGCATTGCTGCGTTCGTGGCATTCACGTTGCCGTCGGTGCTGTTGTTGCTCGCGTTTGCACGGGCCATCCCGCTGCTGCACGAACCATATGGTCAAGCGGCTATCCATGGCTTGAAGTTGCTTGCAGTCGCGGTCGTCGCGCAGGGTGTGCTGACGATGGCGCAGCGACTGACGCCTGACCTGAAGCGCAGACTCATCGCCATTGCAGCGGCGACGATCGCCATCCTCGACAGCACCGCCTTTCTTCAATTGATCGTGATCGTCGGTGGCGCCGTGGCCGGGCTATTGTTTTGTCGCGGCTCGGGCGGAACCGACGGCGCGAATCTCCGGCCCAGCTACGGGCCACGCACTGGCCTGATCCTGATCGTCATCTGCGCAGCGCTTCTTGTGACATCGCTCGTTCTGCCCGCCGATGTATCGCCGCTCGCCGCGATAGCCGCCGCCTTCTATCGAACCGGCGCACTCGTCTTCGGCGGCGGTCACGTCGTGTTGCCGTTGTTACAGGAAGCGGTGGTCGATCCGGGCTGGGTCCATGCCGACGATTTTCTTGCAGGCTACGGCGCAGCCCAAGCAGTGCCGGGGCCGATGTTCTCGCTCGCTGCTTTCTTAGGCGCACGCATCGAGCAGGTCGATGATCTGACGGGCGCAACGGTGAGCCTGCTCGCCATTTTTTTGCCCGGCCTGCTGCTGATGGCGGGCATGCTGCCCTTCTGGCACTCCATTGGCCGAACACCCGGCGCCGCCAACGCAATCGCCGGCGTCAACGCGGCCGTGGTCGGTCTTCTGGCAGCCGCACTCTACAATCCCGTCTGGACCAGCGCCGTGCATGAGCGGACCGACATTGCGATCGCGGCGATTGCATTCGTGGTGCTGACTGCCACGCGCGCACCGGTTCTTGTCGTGGTCGCCGGCTGCGTGGCCGCATCGATGGCGCGACTGGCCGTGAGTTCGATGTAACTCGCCCGCCTTTTCAGAATCCGTCGAAGAACGACTTGCTCGCTTGCAGACAGAACGCCGGCACGAGCACGTCGTGATAATCCTCGACGACCGCGGATCGGCCTTCGATCCATTTCATCAGCGACTTCGTGTCTGCGAAGCTTCTTCTGAGATGCTTATAGGGGCCGTCGTGCGAGGGCGGTGCGTCGATGTCCAGAACGGTGACTGGGCTTTCAGGCGCAGTGACGGCCCAGTAACCTTCCATCAGCTGTGTATTGAGATAGAACACCACCGGATCCTCGTCGCCAGCGCATAGAAGCATCGGCGACATCGGTACCCAGTTGCGTAAGTCGTTCCGCTTTAGCGCCTGTCGCAGCAGGTTCGCTGGAGCGTCAGGCGGCAAACCTGTCGTCGTGTTCGGATAGCCACCGTCCGGTGCCGAGAACGCATCCTGCAAGTAGCGCAGCCGATAGTCGTTTGTGATCAGATTGTCCGTGCCGAATCCTTGAGCGAACACGGAGGCCAACTTTCCGGGCGAGGTGGCCGGAGTCATCCAGGCGAGCTCGGGAAGCGGCGGGGCGTTGCTAAAGACGGCACTTTCCGGCATCAGTCCCTGCGCGACGAGCGTGCCGGGACCAATCAGGCCGGGCAGCAGCGTCGCGGCCGACGCATACTTCGCTTCAAACATTCCCACCGTTGAATCAATGTTTCCGTATGCATGCTGGTAGCTCGATGCCAGCATCAACACCTCTTCCACCGCGCCCCTGCCGACCTGCCCCATGAACATGGCATCGGAAAACGCCACGAGCGCATAAGGTCCCGACATTGGCGCGGATGCAGTAACCGGAACGCCCGCTGCTTGCAAAGCGCGATGCGTAGCCATCGCGACGTAGCCGCCTTCCGAGTAGCCCGTGATAAACAGCTTTTGATTGTCGGCAACACTCGTCGACGGCAACGCGGCACGCGCGGCAGCGAGCGCATCCATCATGTCGGCGGACTGCTGGTCTGCGTTCATGAACGGGTGATAGCCGAGCGTGGATGTGTCATAGCCCGCGTAGTTCGGCGCAACGACGATGTAACCGTCGCCCGCCAGCGCCAGCGCGACGATCAGCCCTTCATAGTTGTTCCCCGATAGGTCCGCCATGTTGAAGAACGTGAGATTTCTCTTTCCATGGGCATACAGCACGATGGGCCGCGGACTCACGCACGCCGGATTCGAACCCGCTGGAACCATGAGCGCAGCCGAAGCTGTCGTCGGTTCTCCCTGTCCGCCGACCGTTCCATATCGCAAGTGATACACGACGACCGAGCACTGCGGCGTGAACGTACGCCGAAGCAACCAGCGGGAGATCGTCCCGCCGGTGACATTGGAGATCAGATCGGAGGGCGAATAGAGCCCGAGCTGCTGTGGTGGATTCTCGATCAGCCGCCCACGCTGGGGCACATCGGCGGCGCTCTGCGCAAAGCTGACGCTCACATGCGCAGCGCTCGCAAACCACAATATAACGATCAGCAGCGGCCAGGCCCGAGGGATCATTGGCGCTTTCCCTCTCGTCGATCGGTGCGACTTCGCCAGATCAGGTCATCTATTGCCAATACGTAGATGGTGGCCGTTCAATCAAATGCAGCGGCTAGATCACCTGCACCCGCCCACCGAACCCGCTTCGAAACAGCGCCTCATGCGCCGCCTGATCCGGGTCATAGCAACAATCCTTTACGAGACGCACGTCATAATCCGCATCGCTGGTCCACGTGACGCTCGAGAGAACGACGCCAGTCGTACTGATGCCAGATGGTAAAGACGTCGGCCTGGTAGTGCATGATGACGAGCGCCGATCTCTCGATGTAACTACCTTCGAAATCGAGCGGCATGGCGGCTCCTCCGATCAAATGGACAACGCGCGAGCAAGTTGCTCCGCCGTCACACCATCGACTTCAACCGTTTTGCGACGACTCGTCAACCCGGCAGTAATCCTCACTCGCGACTTCGCGACTCCAACCTGCTCCGCGACGAATTCAACCAGCGCGGCGTTGGCAGCTCCATCCACCGGCGGTGCCGCAAGTCTGATCTTTACGGCGCCGTCGTGCATCCCGACGACAGCGGTCTTGCTAGCCCGCGGTTGAACATATACATGGATGCGCGCTGAATCGGCCATCGAAGCTCACCGTTCCAACTGCTGCGCCAACTGGCCAGCGATGCGGCGAGCGACGTCGTCTTCGTATCGCTCGGCGAAGCCCGCCAGCAGCATGCGAGCTGTCTGGCGATCGCCGCCGTCGCGGGCGAGCTCGATCAGTTTGATGGTGTCTTCGCTTTTGATCGGCCGGAAACTCACATCCGACTTCAGCTGCGATCTCGCGACCTTCAACGCATCGCCGGTACGGCGAGCAGCCAGCAATTGTGGAATCAGTTCTTGAGCCAACCGATGAGCGAGCCGCTGATCGGGCCACTGCGACGCGCGTTGAAACAACATTTGTAACTCGTCACCGGGCCGCGCGCTCCCGGCCAAATGCCTCTCGATGGTCCGCCACGCATTGCCATACGCACCACCGCGCCACTCGGCGAAGATACGATCGATGAGCAGGTCGATCTCACGCTGCCGTTCACGCTCCGCCTTTTCCGCCGCACGCTCCGGCGTGTGCGCGGGCTCGAAGCCGAGCTCGGCGCGGCGGACATACAAAACGCCGCCGATCATGGCGAACGACGCCAGCCACGCGTACATCAGAATCGCGACACGCAATACATCGGCGAACGGAATCGCAATGGAGAACGGTAACTCTGCCTCCGGCAACCAGGTAACGAGCGCGCTCGCCAGCCACCATGCGCCACCCAGCAACGCGAGAATCAAGGCATAGCTGTCAGGCACCCGCACGACGATCTGCAGCAGGCTGATGGGATTCAACGAATCGAAGAAGCCTTCCATCACCTGCATCATGATGATCGCGGGCAACAGCAACAGACCGAGCGCGCGAATCGCCGTGACCGCTTCGTGCCCCAAGGTGGATTGCAGCAGGCCGGTGATGACATAGAAGAGACCGACGATGGCCAGCAATCCCAGCGGCCGCGACTCGTTGGCAGGATTCAGCATCTCGATGGCAAGCACCGGCGGCTCGTTCACGCCGTCCGCGACCTTATCCAGCAAGACGAACCCGTACTTGGAAAACCAGGAAAGCACCAGCAACGCCAGCGGCACACCCAGCAAGCCGCCTTGCGCTGCCAGCAGCAACAGCAGGCTGAAGACAACGATCAGCACGAGCGCGGCGCCGCGCAGTGGAATCAACAGGTATTTGAGCGTTTCCATCGCATGCATGGCGCGACTGTAGTCGCGGGCCCGCGATGGCGGCAAGAAGACGGGGCTATTTGTGTTTTTGCTTGCCGACCCGGCGTTCGTTCAACCGCTCGGTCAGGCCGTCGACGTGCTGCATGACCTCAGTCAGGGTCCCCGCGCGCAGGCCGGTGATCTCGTTGTCGCCCTGGGAGATCACATATTTGTGCCACGTTCCTTCGCAGCCTTCGGGTGCAGCAATAGGCGTCACGGAGCTGCGCACGAACGGCACTTCGAGCCAGGCCTCTGTGGCGCCGGTAGCTTTCATCGCAACTCCTTACTTCGAAGCAACGCCCCACGACGCCATGAGCGTCGTGGGGCATCGAAATTACCAGCGACCGCCGCCGCCACCGCCGCCGCGGTTGCCGCCGTAGCCACCGCCACCGCCGCCGCCACCACCGCGGGGCTTGTCCTGCGCCTCGTTGACCTTGAGCGGACGGCCGCCCATGTCATGGCCATTCAGGTTCTGGATGGCACGGGCCGCATCGGCACGCGGCATCTCGACGAAGCCGAAACCGCGGGGACGACCGGTTTCACGGTCCATGATCAGGGCCACGGACTCGACGGTGCCGTGCTGCGCGAACAGGTCACGGACCGCATTTTCATCGGCGGAAAAGGGCAGATTGCCCACGTAAATCTTGCTCATTCGAAACTCCAATACAAAACGCGAACCCGCCGGTATCGAGCCGGCACTCAACGCGTCCTACCCATCCAAAGCAGAACGCCTAAACAGGCCGCAAATACGGGTTATGCACAACGCACACCCACCACGGTTCGGCAACGATTCGGTTTAGGTTGAGTTGGTCGCGCCAGGAGTAGCGCCGGCGAAAGCATGGATGAGGAATTCGCCGCGGACCAAGATAAGATAAAGAGAAAGGTTACGAGCCGCGATCACTATACACGGCTCGCCCCTTGATGACGAATATTTTAACGGCGCGGCTCAGACCGTCAGGCCCTGCGAGCGCAGGTATTCGTCATAAGTCCCCTTGAAATCCACCAGCTTGCCGCCCGGCTGCAATTCGATGATGCGATTGGCCACGCCGCCGACGAACTCGCGGTCGTGCGAGACGAAGATCACGGTGCCCGGATACTTCTCCACGCCGATCTGCAGCGACTCGATGGTTTCCATGTCCATGTGGTTGGTGGGCTCGTCGAGCAGCAGGACGTTCGGCCGCTGCAGCATCAGCTTGCCGTAGATCATGCGGCCCTTCTCGCCGCCGGACAGCACCTTCACCGACTTGCGCGTCTCCTCGCCGGAGAACAGCAGACGCCCCAGCGTGGCGCGCACGATCTGGTCGTCGTCGCCCTTGCCGCGCCATTCGGTCATCCAGGTGAACAGGTCCAGCTTGTTGGCGAACTCCGCCTGCGGGTCCTGCGGCATGTAGCCGACCTTGGCGCTGTCGACCCAGGCGATCGTGCCCTTGGTCGGTTGCAGTTCGCCGGCCAGCAGACGCATCAGCGTGGTCTTGCCGACGCCGTTCTGACCGATGATGGCGATGCGCTCGCCCGCCTCGACATTGAAATTCACATTGTCCAGCACCGGCTGGTCCGCGCCGGGATAGGTGAAGCCGAGCTCCTCCACCGTCACTGCGTTTCGATACAGCTTCTTTTCCTGCTCGAAACGAATGTACGGATTCTGGCGCGACGACGGCTTCACTTCCTCGATCTTGATCTTTTCGATCTGACGCTGGCGGGACGTCGCCTGGCGCGCCTTCGAAGCGTTCGCCGAGAAGCGTCGCACGAATTCCTGCAGGTCGGAGATGCGCTCCTTCGCCTTGGCATTCGATGCTTCCACACGTTCGCGCGCCTGCACCGAGGCGAGCATGAAGTCATCGTAGTTGCCCGGCCAGATTTTCAGCTGACCGTAGTCGAGATCGGCCATGTGCGTGCACACCTGATTCAGGAAGTGACGATCGTGGCTGATGATGATCATGGTGGCGTCGTACTGATTCAGCACGCCTTCCAGCCAGCCGATGGAATGGATGTCCAGGTTGTTGGTCGGCTCGTCGAGCAGCAGCACGTCGGGGCGCGAGAACAGCGCCTGGGCGAGCAACACACGCAGCTTCCAGCCCGGCGCGACTTCACGCATCGGGCCGTTGTGATAGGACGGGTCGATGCCGGCGTCTTTCAAGAGGCTGGCGGCGCGGGCTTCGGCGTCGTAGCCGCCGTATTCCGCGAATTTCGTTTCGAGCTCCGCGGCGTGCATGTAGTCCGCGTCGGTTGCTTCGGGGTTCGCATAGATTCGGTCGCGCTCGACCATTGCCTCCCACATTTCCGCGTGGCCCTGCATGACCACGTCGAGCACGCGCTGGTCTTCATAGGCGAATTGATCCTGGCGCAGCTTGCCGACGCGCAGGCCGTTCACCAGCATCACTTCGCCGGAGCTGGGTTCCAGCTCGCGACCGAGGATTTTCATGAACGTGGACTTGCCGCAGCCGTTCGCGCCGATCAACCCATAGCGGTTGCCGTCCGTGAACTTGACCGAGACCTGTTCGAACAGGGGCTTGGCGCCGAATTGGATGGAGACGTTGGCGGTTGAGAGCATTGCGCGTGCTTTTGAATTTTGCCGAAGACTAAAAAGTGAGGCTCAAGATTGTGGCTGGGGCCGACGGATCAAGAGCAGCGCCAGCAAAGTCAGCGCGCCCGCGGCCGTGAGGTAATAGCCGACATATGCCAGGCCATAGTGCGTGGCGAGCCAGGTGGCCACGTACGGCGCGAGCGAGGCGCCGACGATGCCGGCGAGGTTGAACGTCAAAGAGGCGCCAGTGTACCGGACCGAGGTCGGGAACAACTCCGAAAGTGCCGTCCCCAAAGGCCCGTAGGTCAGGCCCATCAGGCCCAGCCCCAAGGCCAGGAATATGACCACACGCAGCGCCGAGTCCGAGCTGAACAGCGGCTGGAAAAACAGGCCGAACGCCATGATGCCCAGCGTCGCGGCAATCAGCATCGTGAAGCGGCCGCGGCGGTCGGCGATCACCGCCGAGACCGGGATGGTCAGCGCGAAGAACAGCACGCCGATCATCTGCAGCACCAGGAATTCCTGGCGCGAATAACCCAGCGCGCTGGTGCCCCAGCTCAGCGAGAACACCGTCATCAAATAGAAAATCACAAACGTCGCGGTGGCGGCGAACGTGCCCAGAATCAGGGTCGTCGGGTGCTTGCCGAGCACCGTCAGCATGGGCATGCGCACGCGCTCGTTGTTGTCGATGGCTCGCTGAAACGCCGGCGTTTCGTGCAGACGCAGCCGGACATACAAGCCGACGAATACCAGCAGCGCGCTGGCAACGAACGGCACGCGCCAGCCCCACACGAAGAATTCGGCATCGCTCAGGAATTCCGTCAGCAGCAGAAACACACCTGTCGAACAAATGAAACCCAGCGGCGCCCCGAGCTGCGGGAACATGCCGTACCAGGCTCGCTTGCCCGGCGGCGCATTCTCGGTCGCGAGCAGCACCGCCCCGCCCCATTCGCCACCCAGGCCCAGCCCCTGGCCGAGACGACATAAGGCCAGCAGCGCCGGCGCCCACAAGCCGATGGACTCGTAGGTCGGCAGCAAGCCGATGAACACCGTCGACAGGCCCATCGTCAGCAGCGCGGCCACCAGCGTGGCCTTGCGCCCGACCCGATCGCCGAAATGGCCGAACAGCGCCGACCCCAGCGGCCGCGCGAAAAACGCCAGCGCAAAGGTCGCCAGCGACTGCAGGGTGGCCGAAGCCTGATCGCCCGCCGGGAAGAACAGCTTCGGGAACACCAGCACGGCCGCCGTCGCGTAGATGTAGAAGTCGAAGTATTCGATGGTGGTGCCGATCAAGCTCGCAAACAGCACCCGCCGCGGCGAGTTGCCCGCGGCGCCCGACGCCGACAATTGAGTCATTAGCTTCCGGGGAAGAATTCAAGGGGATTTTGGGCGCGGATTCTCGCACGATACGGGACTCACCGCAGCCTTTACCGGGCTCCCCCCGAGACCCTGGGAAACTGAGCCTATCGGCCGAGGCGCCTGGCGCGGGCGTGCCCTAAAATGGACCTTCCCGCGCCTGTCCGAAAGGGACCTCCATGCTGGTTCGATCGTTGTCGAGATTCGTTGGGTTGTTCGTGATCGGTACCACCCTGGCGTGGGGAGCACCGGCCTTGAAGGGGCCCGCGACCGCCGACATCGGCGCACGCATCGTCGTCGGCTTCACCGGCAACACCGATCCCAGAAACTTCATCACCCTCGTCACCAAAGGCGCGCCCGAGGGCCACTACGACGCGTATGAATACGCCACTGCCGAGGGCAAGGTGGAGCTGCGCGTGCCGGCGACGCCCGGCGACTATGAAATTCGTTTGCTCGGCTCGAACAGCCCCTATCCGACGCTGACGCGCCAGCCGCTCAAAGTGAGCGCAGTGGCCGCCACCCTCGACGCTCCGGCTCGAGCCGCCGCCGGCTCGGAGATCGAGATCAAATGGACCGGCCCGAACAACGAGCGCGATTACGTCGCCATCGGCAACGCCGAGCGCCCGTACATCGTCTATGAATATACGCATCGCTCCAATCCCGTGACCTTGCGCATCCCGGATGCGGATGGCGAATACGAGCTGCGTTACATCCTGGGCAACGGCGACAAAGTCATCGGCTCACGCAAGCTCACGGTCGGCAAAGTCAGCGGCAGCGTGAGCGCGCCGGCTCAAGTGAACGCGGGCGCGAGCTTCTCGGTGAAGTGGCAAGGCCCGAACAACCCGCAAGACTTCATCACAGTCGTGCCAGTGGGCTCGCCCGATCGTTACTACAGACAGTACGAGTACACGGCCGCCGGCAATCCCGTGCAATTGCGTGCGCCCGATGCAGGCGGTGAATACGAAGTTCGCTATCTCACCGGCCAGACTTACGCCACGGTCGCATCGGCCAAGATCACTGTGGGCGCGGTGACCGCATCGCTGCAGGGACCGGCGGAAGCGGTCGCGGGCAGCCTGTTCAATGTGACGTGGAAAGGACCGAACAATCAGTCCGACTACATCACCATCGTTCCCAAAGGCGCGAAGGAAGGCACGAGCGGCAACTATGAATATCCCTCGCGCGGCAATCCCGCGAAGGTGCTCGCGCCATTGCAGGCGGGTGACTATGAGTTGTGGTACGCGACCGGTCAGTCGCACACCACGCTCGCGAAGGCCAACATTCGCATCACGCCGGCGAAGCAGGAGCCCGGCAAACTGGTCGTCACCGCTGCAAATGCAGTAGCGGCCGGCGGCGGCATCGAAATCATTCTCGACGCGTCGGGCAGCATGCTGCAGAAGATCGGCGGCCAGCGGCGCATCGACATCGCGAAACAAACATTGACCAAGCTCACCTCGAGCACCATCCCCGCCGGGACGCCGTTCGCGTTTCGTGTGTTCGGCCGCGAAGTCGATTCCTGCCAGACCGACCTGGACATTCCGGTCAGCCCGCTGGACGCCGCGGCGGTTGGCGCCAGGCTCAAAACACTGGAAGCAAAGAACAACGCGCGCACGCCGATCGGCGCGTCGCTGGCGAAAGTGTCGTCGGACCTGGCATCCATCAAGGGCGAGCGCCTGGTCGTGTTGTTGACCGACGGCGAAGAAACTTGCGGTGGCGATCCTGCTGCCGCCATCGCCGCGCTGACCAAGGCCGGCACGACGGTGCGCGTCAACATCGTCGGCTTCGCCATCGAAGATCCCAAGCTCGCCGTCACGTTCAGTCACTGGGCGTCGCTCGGCAATGGCAGCTACTTCGATGCGAAGGACGCCGCGGGCTTGAGCAATGCGCTGACGCAGTCGATGCGTGCGAGCTTCGAAGTGGTCACGCCGCAAGGTCAGGTGGTCGCGACCGGCGTGACGGGCGGCGATCCGGTCAGCGTGATGCCCGGCAACTACTCGGTGCGCATCAAGGGTCAGAACAGCCGGGCGCAGTCGGTGATCATCGAACCGAAAGCTACTGCCACAGTGAAGCTCTAGGCTGCTGAGCGAGCCCGGCGAAGACCTTCTTCATCCGGTTCACTCGATCGATGTAGCCCTGCACGGAATGATCGCCACAGTGCTGGCCGGGGCGCGGACGGAAGCCGCGCCTCGCGAATGCGGATCCCGCGCCAGCGCCGCACACGTGAATCACGGCGGCGAGATCCTGCTTTTGTTTGAGCGTCGCCGAGCGAATGTCGTTCTTGTAAAGAATCAGAGCGATGCGGCGATCCAAATACGCCGACGTCATCTCGACCGCATGCGACGGGATGATGCGCAGATACAGACTGTTGAACCAGCACGACTTGAAATCGTTCCACGGCCCGTCGTCCACGACCTTGTGATCGTGGACGCACAGCCGGCTGGTCTCCTCGAACGTGCCATCGGTGATTTGATACATCCCGACCGCGCTCGAGGCCGGTCGATAGATATCGAACGGCTTGTGAGTGAACGTCCAGCGCCAGTAGGTGCGCACGATGGGATTGCCCGAGCCTTCGACCTGCGCGAGCGCCGCCAGCAACTCGGGGCTGACGGTGTCGGTGGAGTGTTTGCGGAAGATGGGCTCGTACGACGTCCACGTTTCGGTGGGCGATTTGTAGAGCGTGCCGCTGACCGGGAAGAACAGCTCGGTGGGCTTGCGCACCACTTGATAGACGATGTTGATGGTGAACCAGGTGGCCACGGTCAACAGCAGCACCATGACCAGCTGCAAGGTCAGCGGTGCTGAGCGAAAGATGCGCAGCCACCGCTTGCGGGTGGCTGCGCTCGGCAGAAACTTCGATAGACGCCAGCTGCGACGTTTGCCGGAGCCGCGCGACTTGCTACTGCGCCGACTGCTGATCAGTGGACTCCTCGGCCTGCTCGCTCTGCTTGCCCTTGGCCTTCTTGCCCTTTTCCTTCTTCTCTTCGGCCGGCTTGTCATCCTTGCCGGTGGGGCCGCCCACGGCCGTGCTGTAGTTCGACTTCAGATAATTGGTCACCAGATCGGTGACGCGAATCAGCATGGCCTTATCGGTGGCACCGAACGAATAGGCGGCGCCGAATGCGTTGGCGTGCTGATAGAACTCAGGCTCGGCGATGACTTCACCGGTCGCGGGATCGCTCATCTTCACTGTCATCAGCACGGCGGTGCCGCCGGCAAACGCGCCCGCCCAGAAGCGAGCCTTGCCGCTGACGAATTTCACGTGACGGATGGTCGGCTCGATGCGGAGCACGCGCGGCGGATCGTGCTTCGCGGGCTTGCCGCTCCACTCGTTCAGCACCGGCGGCACGCGCTCGTCGAGGTTGGCCTGCAAGCGCTGCTTGGCCTGCTCGTTCGCCGGCTGGCCGGCATACGGATCGACCATGGCGATCGGCGCGATCTCGAAGCGGTCGAATGCCTCCAGCGCCGTGCTGGGGGGCGGATTGGTGGAATTCTTGGCCTCGATGTAGTCGACCACATCGCCTTCGGCCCACGACTGCACCGGCTGCATCGCCAGCGCCATCATCAACAATGCAATCCGACTGATTCGCATGAGAACTCCGACCCGCAGAATTTGAACGCGGCGGAAGTCTACGCGCTGCTCCCTTCCGCGGGTACGGCCTTTAGTGGCACACCCTCCCGGTCAGTATAACTACTCTTCGCTCTCGGCTGGCTTGGGCACGGGCGCGTCGGCGAACACCAACCTGAACACGACTCCGCCACCGGGGCGAGGATCGTTGTTGGCACCGGAGCGAACGCCGGGCGAGAGTTCGCGCGACACGAACATCGAAATGCCCGTGCCCGCTTTGCCCGCGGACAGGAAGGGCTCGAACACGCGTTTGGAATCGACCGGACCAACCGCCGAGCCGCGATCGATCACGTCGAGATATCGGCGCTGCGTGGTCGCGCTCCGACCGACGCGAATCTCCACGGGATCGTAGGCGTTGGTGGCGCGCCCGTACTTCAGGAGATCGTTACACAACGTCCACAGCAGCTTGTGCAGATGAGCAGGATCGGCGCGCACCGGCACGTTCTCGCGCGGCGCGTTCAGTCGCAGGGTATCGGCGTCGATGTCCTGGGTCTGCCAGAACTCGGTGAGGAATTCCTTGGTCCACGACGCCAGGTCGACACGTTCCAGGCGAGTCGACTCGCGCTTCCCGAATTGCAGCGCATTGCCAATGATGATGCGCAGGCGTGGATCGTTGTTTGTAAGCATGTTCCCCGGCGGACGCGTCGGTGGCTGTTGACGCGCCGGCGGTGGCTGTTGTCGCCGGGGCTGAGCGGCGCTGGGAGCAGGAGCGGCCGGCGGTGGCGGTGCCGGCTTGGGTGGATTTTCCCAGGGCGAGATTTCTTGAAGCGCGGCCCGGAACGTGTTTTGTCGCGCGATGTTTTCTCGCAGCGTGTTGGCTCGATACGGTTCCTCCTTGTTGGTCGCCGGACGCGCCGGCTCGGTCCGCGGCGGCGGACTCTGACGACGCGCCCCCTCTCGATACGACTCTTCAAACGGATTGCCTCGCGGCTCGCTGGTGCGAAGTGCACTCGCCGGCGATAGCGCAGTGGCGGCGTATGGGCTTTCGAACGCACGCTCGCGCGTCACTTCACTGCGAGCACTTTGATTGCGAACCGGCGCGGGTGGCGGAGCCGCCGGTCGCGGCACCGGCTCACGCGGCGCCGGCACCTGATTCACTTGCACCGTCGCCGGCACCATCGACGCGGGCAACCACGACGCCACGCGCGACTTGTCTTCGACGAAGATCAGCGCCGACCCTTGCGTACTGTTGTCCAGCGAGACGAACTTCAATTGCAACCGGCGCTCGCCGTCGAAGCCCGTCATGGTCGGAGTACTGCGGCTCTCATCGCAAAAGTAACGGCGCCAGGTGTCCAACAAGTTCGCGAGCCGCGAGGAAACATCGCTCAACGCCTGACCTTCGGCCACGCTGCCGCCCTGGAGCAGGGTCGCGGCGGTGTCGCTAATCATCGAGACTTTGTTCTCGCCGTCCACGATGAGCACGCCTTCGCGCAAGTGCGCGGAAAGCGTCCGCTGCAATTCGGTGAGCTCGATGTTGGCGGCTTCGCGCTGCCGCGTGATCTCCTCGTTCTGACGCATGATTCTCGCCAGCTGCGAGATGCCCAATGCGATGACGATGGTCAATGCACCGGAGATCGCCGCGGTCGTGAACTCGCTCATCGCATCGACGTTGGCGAGCATCGAGATCACTGGCTGAACGAGCATGGCCAACGCGGCCGCCACCGCGATCGCCATCGCCAGCCGCCGGCGCAGAATGAAACTGGCCGCGCCGATGGACAGCACCACCAGCGCCGCGATGCCGCCGTTCACCCCGCCGCTGGCATAGGTGAGCAGCGACAGAACCAGCACGTCGGCAAAAACACCGGTCCATGTCTGCAGCACGATATCCGGCGCACGGCGCCGGATGCTGCTGACCGAGATCACGGCATACAGGAAATAGGCGGTCGCCGCGCCAGCGAACAGCGCGGGATCCAGCTGCCCGAAGGTCTCGGGCATGATCGAAACGAACAGAACCGCGAGCGACGACGAGGCGAGCAGCCGCAGCCCATTGACGAAGCCGAGCACGCGCCACGACAGCTCGGCCGTCGATACTGGCACAAAAGTCTCCGGGCTCGATGCCACCGCGCCCATTCCTCCCATTGCAATAGCGGGAGTTCGATGAATGCCAAACTCCGGTTTCATTAAAACGCGGGCTCGAGCGGCTCGCCACTTGTCGCAATAACTGCTTCGGATCTTCGACCCGGACTGGACGCTCAGCATCCGGGGACGTTAGCGTACCCGCCCGTTTTTCCAGCACCTACCGAGGGATGTATGCAATTGAGGCTGCTCGTTGCGCTCCTGGCGACCGCCACTCCGCTCACGACCGTGCTCGCGGACCCGCCGGACGCGCCCGATAGAATCTTTCAGGGACGCGACCTGTTCGGTCTGCAATTCGCCAGCGATCCCCAGATCCGTCCAGACGGTCGGGCCGTCGCCTATGCGCGGAATTCGTTCGACATCATGACGGATCGACGCCGTACCTCGATCTGGCTGGTCGACACCGAGAGCGGCACGCAAACCCCGGTGGTCGCAGGGGCCGGCTCCCACAATTCGCCGCGCTGGTCGCCCAAGGGCGATCGCCTGGCCTATGTCTCCAGCGCCGAGGACGGCCGGCCGCAGTTGTTCGTGCGTTGGATGCAATCCGGCCAGACGGCCAAGCTCGCCGAGCTGCTGGATGCGCCGGATTCGCTGGCCTGGTCGCCGGACGGCAAGTGGATCGCGTTCACCATGTTCGCCCCGGACGAAAAGAAGCCGCTGGGCGAAGCGCCGCCGAAGCCGGAGAACGCGCAATGGGCGCCGCCGCTGGAAGTGATCACCGACATCACCTACCGCGCCGACGGTGCCGGGTATCTCAAGCCCGGCTACACGCATGTCTATGTGGTCGCCGCCGACGGTGGCACGCCTCGTCAGCTGACATTCGGCGCGTTCAACGAGGGCGGCCAGCTGTCCTGGGCACCCGACGGCAGCTATCTCGTCGTCACCGGCAATCGCAATGAGAACTGGCGTCGCGAGCCGGTGAACACCGAGATCTACCGCGTGGCGCTGGCCGATGGCCGGATTACGCAACTCACCCATCGCCCCGGCCCGGACGGCACCGCCCGCGTTGCTCCCGACGGCAAGACCATTGCCTATCTGAGCTTCGAGGACAAGTTCATGGGCTATCAGAACGTCGAGCTGCACGTGATGAATGCCGACGGCAGCAATTCGCGCTCGCTGACCGCCTCGCTGGATCGCTCCATCGACGACGTGCAGTGGGCGCCGAACGGCCGCGATCTCTATGTTCGTTATGACGACAAGGCCGTGACCAAAGTGGCGCGGGTCGCGCTCAGCGGCAAGCTCACACCGATGGCTCAAGGCCTGACCGGCAGCGGGCTGGATCGTCCCTACACCGGGGGCGACTTCACGATCGCCAATGACGGCACGATCGCATTCACCAGCGGCAGCGGCACGCGGCCCTCGGATATTTCCATTTCACGAGCTGGACGCAGCAAACAACTCACCGATCTCAACGAAGGCTCGCTCGCCGGCAAGACGCTGGGCCAGGTGCAACCCCTGGACGTGAAGTCCTCGTTCGATCAGCGCCCGGTCGACGCCTGGCTGGTGTTGCCGCCCGACTTCGACCGCAACAAGAAATATCCCCTGATCCTGGAAATCCACGGCGGACCGTTCTCCGCGTACGGCCCGGTGTTCTCGACGGACAATCAGCTGTATGCCGCGGCGGGTTACGTCGTGCTGTACACCAACCCGCGCGGCTCAACGTCGTATGGCGACGAGTTCGCGAATCTGATTCATCACAAGTATCCGGGCAACGACTACGACGATCTGATCAGCTGCGTCGACGCGGCGATCGCGCAGGGCTTCGTCGATCCGGACAACCTGTTCGTCACCGGCGGCTCCGGCGGCGGTGTGTTGACGGCGTGGATCGTCGGCAAGACCCATCGTTTCAAGGCCGCGGCTTCGCAGAAGCCGGTGATCAACTGGGCCAGCCTGGTGCTGACCACCGACGGCACCGCGTTCATGGCCAAGTACTGGTTCGGCAAGACGCCTTGGGAAGATCCGCAGGGGTACTGGGCGCGTTCGCCGCTGTCGCTGGTCGGCTCGGTGAAGACGCCGACGCTGGTGGTCGTGGGCGATCAGGATTTCCGGACACCGCTCAGCGACTCGGAGCAGTACTACCAGGCGCTGCAACTGGCGGGCGTACCGACAGGGTTGGTGAAAGTGCCGGGCGCCTCGCACGGCGGCTTTACCGCGCGGCCGTCGCAGTCGGCGGCCAAGGCCAGCGCCATCCTGGCGTGGTTCGAGCGCTATCGGGGCAAGTGATTCCCTTTACGCGTAGATAAAAAAAGGGCCGGCGGATAGCCGGCCCTTTTTCATTCCAACGTCAGCCACGCTTTTCAGCGCACGCTGCCTCGACGGAACAGATTGACGATCGCAAGCAGGATCACCGCGCCCAGCAACGACACCAGGAAGGTCGCGAGCGAGATGCCCTCGTTGATCGTGCCAACCCCCACCATTGGCGAAATGATGAAGCCCGCCAGCAACGCGCCGACGATGCCGACGATCACGTTCAACAGGATGCCTTGCTGGGCATCGGTGCGCATGATGATGCTGGCCAGCCAGCCACACACGCCACCGACGATCAACCAAACGAGAATACCCATAGTCCCTCCTCCGGGGCGTCGTAACCACTATCGACGACGAAATGAGGGGGCACGACGGTTGGTTCCGTCGTAGTCAACGTTTTAGTCGGTAAAACGGGACACGAGGCGGGCAATCACCGCCTGCTTGGGCTGGTCCGGCAAATAACGCACGGCCACGGTCGTGCCAACCGCCGGCAGCGAGGCGCGCATTTCGTCGGCCGGGCGCCGGTCGACATGACAACCGCGCACCGTGCCGTCCTCGCCGTGCGGCTCGAACTCGAAGTAGATGCGGGCGAAGGCACCGCGCAGCTTGGGGCGCCAGATATGCAGGATGCGGCCATGGGCGACCTGGCCCCGTTTCAGGATCTCCTGCTGAACCTTGACGGCACGTGAAACGGTCAGCGACGACAAAATCGCGGCGACCATGGCGCCTGAGATGAAGGCGATGATGGGCATCAATTCTGCGGACATGTTCGATCCAGGAGGCGGAAGGGGCGTGCGCAGGATGCGGGAGCTGCATTGCGACGTTCAGTGCAATACATCACGAATCCGCGCCGTTGGCCTTTAGGCGAATCCTGAATTGCCTGCGGAATTGCCGGGGAAGAAAGGCTTTTCCTACAAACTAATGTTTGTTGAGCCAGGCCCCCAGACCCTGGGCATTCAGCTCGAGGTCGTTGGCGAGCATCGCGTGTAGGAAGGACTCCGGCTGGGTCGAGCCCGAGCGCCGCAGCTCGGCGATGTAGATCCCGGCGAACGCCCGCTTCAGCTGTTCATGACGATCCGACACCAGCGCCAGCGAACGGGCAGTGACCACCATCTCGTCCACTTGTGAAAGAAACTGCACCGCCAACTGTTCCGGATGGGCCACCGCGCCGAAGTGGGTCAGGTACATCAGTTCCGGCCGCTCCGCCAGCAGCCGGCCGACGGACTCATGCAAGGCGTCTTGATCGAACTGCACCGGCGCTGTGGCCGGCACGATGTACGGACCGTTCGGTGTGTGCAGCTCGGGATACACGATGCCGAAAGTATCGCCGGTGAACCAGCCGCGAGTCGCTTCGTCCCAGATGCAGTGGTGATGTCTGGCATGACCGGGCGTATCCATGAATCGGAGCGGCCGCTTGCCCACATTCACGACCATGCCTTCCGCGGAAGTCATGACTCGGTCTTCCGGCACGGGCACCAGCTCGCCGTAGTCACGATCCGCCGCTTCGATGCCATACACCGCGCGCACGCCTTCCATCAGCGCCGACGGATCGACGAGGTGACGCGCACCTCGCGGATGAATCAACATTTTCGCGTTGGGCAGCTCGCTCATCAGCAGCCCTACCCCGCCGGCGTGATCCAGATGCACGTGCGTGGGAATGACGTAATCGACGGCACTGCGTTCGAGCCCGATCGATTGCAGCGCCGCCAGCAATCTCGGCACTGCGTTGTTCGGGCCGGTATCGATATAAGCGGCGCGGCCCTCGTCGACGACCAGAAACGCGGCATCGAAACGCGGCCGGACAAAGCCGGTGTCGATGACATACAGGCCGTCACTCAGACGCTGGCAGAACTCGGCGGTCGGCGTGCTCATGCGGGCATGATAGCCGCGGACGGCTCGCAATTCCTCGCCAATATCGTTATGGTTTTGGCCAACGATGCGCCAGCCCGACGGCAAAAAGACCGGCACCGAAAAATTCCACAAGCGGCGGGAAACGATCGTGCGCGCCGCGGTGGAAGTCATGAACCGTCGCGGCGTGCGCGGCATGACGCTGGCCGACGTGGCGCGACGGCTCGACCTGGTCGCGCCGGCCGTCATGTATTACTTCAAGAGCAAGGAAGAGCTGGCGGCCACGGTCTATTACCGTTCCATCGAACGTTACGAACAGTTGATTGCGACGGCGCAGGACGCCGGGACAGCACGCGAGGCGCTGGAGATATTTGTCCGCGCCTGGTTCGAATTCAGCGCCGCGGTGACGACGGGCGAGGCCGACCCCATCGCCGGCTTCAACGACATTCGCGCGCTCCCGGATCCAGGACTCGGCGAAGCGTTCATTCGAATGTTCCGCAGTCTGCGCGCACTGCTGGAGAAGCCCGGTATGCCGACCGATCTCGATCGCGTCGACTACAACGCCCGCACGCTGTTCGTGTTATCACAGCTGGCGTGGTCGGTCGTGTGGACCCCGCGTTATCACGTCGACGACTACGGCCGGCTCGCCGCTCACACGCTGGACATTCTGGAGAATGGCATCCTGCCGTCCGGCAAATCATGGCGGCCCCGATCGCTGCAGGTCACGCCGGTCGAGACCGACAAGACCAGCGCCGCGCGAGAAACGTTTCTGCAAGCCGCCACGCTGCTGGTCAACGAACGCGGCTATCTCGGCGCTTCGGTGCAGAAGATCTCCGAGCACCTGAATCTCACCAAGGGCTCGTTCTATCATCACCTGGAGAACAAGGACGACCTGATCGTGGCGTGTTTCCAGCGCACGCTCGACATCCTGCAACGAACGCTCAAGGAATCAGGCAATTCCGCGAATAACGGCGCCGAGCACCTGCTCGTGGCCTGCAATGCCCTGACGGAATATCAGCTCTCTGGCAAGGCGCCGCTGTTGCGAACGCTGGCGCTCACCTCGGTGCCGGAGGAGATCGGCTCCCGCCTGCTCAGCGAGTTCGACCGCAACTCCGGCCGCATTTCACTGGTGCTCACCGACGGCATCGCCGATGGCTCGTTGCGCCCGGTGGATACCAGCATCGGCGCCCAAATGATCACAGCGATGATCAACGCAGCCGCCGAGGTGCATCAGTGGGCACCCGGAGTCACGCAACAGAACGTTGCGAAGATTCACGTGCGCCCGATGTTCGAAGGCTTAATGCGTAGCGGGTGAACGCTCGCCCTGCGGTTCGCTCGGCGGCGTATGTTCGCCGAGCATCTTGTCCAGAACGCGGCTGACATGCTCGGGCGACTTGGTCCGGCGCGCGAACACGGAGTACACCGCAGGCACGGCGAACAGCGTCAGAAACACTGAAACGATCGTGCCGTAGAACACGACGATGCCAATGGGAACGCGCTGCTCGGAACCCGCGCCCGTCGCGAACAACAACGGCAACGCGCCGAACGCCGTACACAAGCTCGTCATCAGCACCGGACGCAAGCGCGTTTCGGCCGCCTTCACCACGGCTTCCATGAATTCGACGCCCTGGTCGCGCAATTGATTGGCGAACTCGACGATCAGCACGCCGTTCTTGGCGGCAATGCCGATCAGCATGATCACGGCGATCTGACTGAAGATGTTGATCGTCGCCCCATACAGCTTCAGCCCGAACACCGCGCCCAGCAACGCCAAGGGCACGGTGACCATGATGATGGCCGGATGCACGAAGCTTTCGAACTGTGCCGCCAGCACCAGGAACACGATGGCGAGCGCGAAAAAGAACGTGAGATACATCTGCTGTCCGGCACGCATGTATTCGCCGGACTCACCGTCCCACATCACCGTCGCTTCCGGCAGTTCGCGCGCCGCGGTTTCCTGGAACCACTGAATCGCTTCGCCCATCGTGTAGCCCGGCGCGAGATCGGCACGAACCTCCACCGAACGCAAACGATTGAAGCGCGGCAGCTGCACCGCGCCCGCCGTTTCTTCGAGATGTACGACGTTGGAAAGCGGAATCAACGCGTCGCCACGCGTCGAGCGCACTCGAATGTTGGTGAGATCGGTGATGGTCTCGCGCGCTTCGTCGGCGGCTTGCAAGATGACGTTGTACTCGCGACCGCGATCGACATACGTCGTCACGATGCGCGAGCCGAGCACGGTCTCCAGCGTCCGACCGACCGTCTCCAGCGACACGCCCAATTCCGCCGCACGACTCCGATCCACCGAGACCCGGATTTGCGGCTTGCGCTCCTTGTAGCTGGCGTCGAGGTTGCGCAGGCCCGGGTTCTGCCGCGCCATGTCCATCATGTGGTTCGACCACTTCGCCAATGTTTCGTAGTCGGGTCCGCCGAGCACCGCTTCGAACGGACGGCCTGAACCGCGTCTACCCAGGCTGCCCTGCTGATTCGCCATGGCGCGCACGCCCGGCATGGCCTTTTGCGCTTCCTTCACGACCGCATCCGCGATCTGCGATGCCGAGCGCTCACGATCGTGCCAGTCGACCAGCATCATCGCGACGCGCGCCGAATTCACGTCGCCGGTGCGCGCCGGACCGCCGCCCTGGCCACCAGGCACACGCAACAGCACGTGAGCGATATCGCCATGTGCCTGCTGCTCTTTGAGCGCAATGGCTTCGAGCTTCAGGCCGTATTGATACATGTGATCGAAGCTCGTGCCTTCCGGTGCTTCGATGGTCACACTGACGCGCCCCACGTCGGCGGTCGGCGTGAATTCCGACGGCACGGACCGGAACGTCAACGCGCCGAGTACGACCAGCGCCCCGACCATGCCCATCACCAGCCACGGCCGACGAATCAACGAGCGCAAGCGCTTGTCATAAACCTCGGCGAGCCTGCGGAAGAAGCGATCCACCATCTGCGCGAACCGATTCCGATGCATCTCGGACTCGGGCAGCTTCGAGGCCAGCATCGGCGTCAGCGTCAATGCAACCAGCGCCGAGAACAGCACGGACGCCGCCAGCGTGAAACCGAACTCGCTGAACAGGCGGCCGATGTCACCGGGCAGGAAGGAAATCGGAATGAACACAGCCGCGAGTGTCAGCGTCGTCGCGATGACCGCGAAGCCGATCTCGCGACTGCCGGTCACCGAAGCAACCAGCGGCGGCTCGCCCAGCTCCGTGCGTCGATGCACGTTCTCGAGCACGACGATGGCGTCGTCCACCACCAGACCGATGGCCAGCACCAGGCCGAGCAGGGTCAGCACGTTGATGGAATAGCCCATCGCATACATCACGGTGAACGAAGCGACGATGGACACGGGAATGGTCACGGCCGGGATCAGCGTCGCTCGCAAGCTGCCGAGGAACGCGTAGATCACCGCGAGCACGGAGATCAGCGCAAACACCACGGCAATGATGACCTCACGCAGCGCCGCTTCGATGGCGATGCCGTTGTCGACACCGACCTGCAACTTCATGCCGCGAGGCATCGTCTCCTGCAGCCTGTCGATTTCAGCGCGCACGCCGCGCACGATGTCCAGCGTGTTCGCCTTCGATTGCGCCTCCACGCCCATCGTCACGACGGCCTGGCCTTCGAAGCGGGCGGTCGTGCGATCGTTCTCCGTCGCCAGCTGTACATTGGCCACTTCGCCCAGGCGGATGAGATGACCGTCGGCGCCGCGCGAGATCACCAGATCGCGAAAGTTCTGTTCACTCTGCAACCCGACCAGGGTACGCAAGGTGAACTCGCGGGTTTTCGACTCGATGCGACCGGCGGGCAACTCGACGTTCTCGCGACGGAGCGCGTCTTCGATGTCGGTCACCGTCAGCTGGCGCGCCGCGAGCGCCTGACGATCCAGCCAGATGCGCATGGAGTAGCGGCCGCCACCGTTGAGGGAAATGCGCGCCACGCCCGGTACCGTCGACAGCCGATCGATGAGATTGCGCTCGGCATAATCGTTGAGCTCCAGCACCGACATGTTCTCGGAGTTCAACATGATGTACATGATTGGATCGGCGCTGGCGTCGGCTTTCAACACTTCCGGCGGATCCGCCTCTTCCGGCAGGTTGCCCAGCACGCGCGCCACGCGATCGCGCACGTCGTTGGTCGCGCCGTCGATATCACGATCCACATCGAACTCGATGCGCACCGAGGAACGTTCGTCTTCACTGTCGGATTCGATCTTGAGAATGCCTTCGATGCCGGCGATCGAATCCTCGATGACCTGCGTGATCTTGGTTTCGATGACCGCGGACGAGGCACCCGTGTAAGTGGTGGTGATGGAGACCACCGGGCGATCGATGTCCGGATACTCACGCACCGCCAGGCGCTGCAGCGACACCAGACCGAAAATGATCAGCAGCAGGCTGATGACGGTCGCGAAGACCGGGCGGCGGACCGACAGCTCGGACAGCTTCATGACTTCAGGAGCTCGCTTTCTGCTGCTCGGCCTGCGCGCCGTGCTCGCGCACCGGGCCGCCATCGCGCAGGTTCTGCGTTCCCTCGACCACCACGCGCTCGTGTTCCTTCAAGCCGTCGACGACCTCGACCACGCCGGGACGACGTTTGCCGAGCTTCACCTGGCGACGGCTCGCCTCGCCGTTTTCGACCACGAAAACAAACGTATGGCCTTGCTCCGGCACGATGGCGTTTTCCGGCACCAGCAGCGCCGGCGACACTTCGCCTTGCAACTTCACCGTCATGAACATGCCCGGCCGCAGCTCGCCTTTGGGATTCGGCAATTCGGCGCGCACGGCGATCGAACGACTCACCGGATCGACACGCGAATCGATCTGACTGACCTTGCCCTTGAACTCACGCCCCGGCAGGCCCGCGGTCGCCGCGGTCACCGGCAGATTCTTCTCCAATGCATACAAATAAGTTTCGGCGACGGTGAAATCGAGCTTGATGACCGACGTGTCGTCGAGCGTGGTGATCACCGTGCCCGGGCTGACCAGGCTGCCCGGACTGACGCGGCGAAAGCCGGTCTTGCCATCGAAGCTGGCGCGAATGATGGTGTCCGCCAGGCGCGCCTTGGCCACATCGACCCGCGCCTGATTGCCTTTCAACGTCGATTCGATCAGATCGAGCTGCGACACCGACAGCGCCTGCTGCGAATACAGATCGCGGCTGCGCTTGAAGTTGTTCTGACTTTCGGCGAGCGCGGCTTCGGCTTCCGCCAGCGCGGCGCGGGCTTCGTCGCCATTGAGCTCGACCAGGACCGCGCCCTTGCGAACCCGGTCGCCCTCCTCGAAACGAATCGCGGTGACCGTGTTGGACGCTTTGGAGGTCACTTCGACCGACTCGTTGGCGCGAGCCGTACCCACCGCTTCGATCTCGACCCCGAGCGGCTGAATGGTCGCTGCGGCGGTCTCCACATCGATGGTCTGCGGGCCGACGGGCTTGCCCTGCCCGGCCGGTTGGCGCGAGCACCCCGCGGCGGCGAGCAAAAGCATCGCGCACACGACCCACTGCGACGGGGCGGGAAGGCGGGAACGTCGATATGACATTGAATTCACTGTCCGTTAGCGAGGTTTATAGAGTAACCCGGGGCCCGGAGGCCCCGAACTAACTGATAAACCTTTAATCGTCCCTGGCAGGCTGTCAGGAAATTTATGCGGCGAAACGCGCCGCGAAGCCGACGACTTGCGCCGCCAGCATCTCGAACTGGGTCTGGGTCTTCTCGTCCATGCACGAGCCCGTCGCATCGAACAGCGGAATCGCGGTGTTCAGCGTCACCCCGAGCGGGGTCGGCCAGCCGCGCAGGGCATGCACGATGGTCCGCACCGAAGTCAGCGTCGTCCCGGCCCCCTGCCAGCCATACGCCGTCACGATGCAGCCCACCGCCCGGCCATCCAGGTACGGCCGGGGTTCGTCGCGCAGGTCTTCGAGCAGGTCGATGGCGTTCTTCAGCAGCCCCGACATACCGGCGTGATACGCCGGGGTCGCGAGGATCAGACCGTCCGCCTGCCGGACCGTATCGACGAAGCGCAGTTGCTCCGGCGTCCGCAGCGTCTCTTCCGGGGAATACAGCGGCAGACTGGCCAGCGCTGCGCCGGGAATCACCTGCACCTCCGCTCCCAACCGCCCGGCCGCCGTGAGACAGGCGACCAGCGCCTTCTCGGTCGACGAGCCGGCTTTGGTGGTACCGCCGATACCGACGATACGCAGACGCGCAACAGAAGGATTCAGCATCGAGAGGCGGGCTCCATGAACGGGAGCCTCACCTTATCACCCGACTCTCACTCTTTGTTGGTCACGGCCGCGGCCGGCAGGGTGAAGCGGAAGATCGTGCCGCGACCGGGCTCGCTATCGACGGTGATCTTGCCGCCATACCGACGCACGATGCGCGCGACGATGGCGAGACCGATGCCGACGCCCGGGAATTCAGCGGGGCTATGCAGGCGCTGAAACGGCTCGAACAATCGTTGCGAACGTGACATATCGAAGCCCGCGCCGTTGTCACGCACCGAGAACACGATGCCGCCGGTCGCTTGCGTGCAGCTCACTTCGACGCGCGCATGCGGTGTGCGACTGGTGTATTTCCAGGCGTTGCCCAGCAAGTTGCCCAGCAGACTCTTCATCAGCCGCGGATCGGCGTCGACGGTGAGGTTCGACTCGATCACGCATTCGACCTTGTGCCTCGGATACTGCTGACGCAGATCCTCGACCACGTTACGAGCCAGCGTGGAAATATCGACGCGCTCGTTCAACAGTTCCTGACGCGAGACACGCGCCAGCGACAACAAGCCATCGATGATTTCGGAGGAGCGCGTGACGTTCGATTGAATCCGATCGATACGTTGGGTGATCACATCGGTCATCACTCCGCCCAGATCGTCTCGGAGCAGGCCGGCCTGACCGGCAATCGTTCCCAGCGGCGAGCGCAGATCGTGCGACGCCGAGGCGGTGAACGCTTCCAGCTCTTCGTTGGTCAGCGCCAGTTGCTGGTTCGCTTCCTGCAGCTCGTTGGTACGCGCGGCGACGCGGCTTTCCAGCTCGGCATTGAGCTGGCCGAGATTGGTATTCGCCTTCTCCAGCCGGTTGATGAAATGCCGGAGCAACAGAGTCAGCGCGATGAACAAAATGGAAATGCCGGCCAGCACGATGGTCAAGCCGCGCGTGCGATCGTGCCACTGCTGCAGAATGGCTGCTTTCTCCCGGCTCGCCGAGACCGCGAGCCGATAACCGCCGAGACGGCGAATCGCATAAATCCAGGTGCCGCTCGCAAACGGACTGGGCGACTCGACGAACCCGCCCTCCTCCGCCAGGTCGGCACCGCCGCGATAGACGTCGGTGTCGCGAACGTTGATCTGACCTTTGTGAGCCGTCGCCGGCATCGGCACTCGTAACAACAGATCGCCGGCAGTGGACGTCACACTCAAGGCGCCGCCCGGGATCGCCATCGTCTCGTACAGCTGATCGAGCGCATCGACGCCGAGCAGAGCACCTGCCCACACCGTGGCACCCGAGCTGTCGACGGTACGAACCGCGATGGGAAATGCGCGCTGGCCGGATTCGATGGGATCTTCGAGCGTCTTGCCGATGAACACGCCGCGCGTCTCGTCGATCGCGGGCTGCAACCAGGGCGGCGGCGTATCGAGCGTCTGCGTGTCGCGATTGCGGACGGCAGCCACGAACTTGTTCGGCGTGAGCACGAACAGACCACGAACGTAGTCGCCGCTGCTCAACTCCCGAGCCAGCAATTCGGCGGCGGTCTCCGGCGGGATTTCGCTCAACCCGCCATTGGCATCGATGGCCTGAGCCGCGGTACGCGCCGCGCCGAGACTGTCGTTCAGGACCGCCTGCAAATGAACATACATGCCCGCCGCGACGGCTCGCAGCTCGTGGCGGGCGGATTCGAGGGTTTCGGCCTTGTCGCTGTAGACCCGCCAGGTGGCGTAGCTCCACAGCGCCGCAAGAATGAGAACAGCTTGCGCGACCACCGCACGCTTCACCAGCATAGGTAGTGCGCCGTCGATGAATCCTCGCTGATGCGTGCGTCCTGCTACGCGCTGCCAGTTGCCATCCGTCATGAGTTGCCCGTGCGGGATTTTCTTCGCGCCGGCAGTCTCTCACGCGGACACTGGCTCCCGCCACCCGGGGCCAGCGGTTACCGGAGCGGCGTCACATATTGGCGCGCGCCCCTCGTGCCGAAATCTCCGTGTCAGGAACGCTGCGGACCACGTGCCCCTTCAAGCCGTAGAACACGATGTAGGCATAGCAGATCGCGGGCACGAAGAACGACGAGAGCAAGCCGATGGTGTCCGCGAAGTAGCCCTGAATCACCGGCACGATGGCACCGCCGACGATGGCCATGCACAGCACGCCCGAACCCTCGCCGGTGTGACGGCCCAGCTTCGCCACGCCGAGCGTGAAGATGGTCGGAAACATGATGGAGTTGAACAGGCCGATGGCCAGCACCGCCCACATCGCAACCTTGCCCGACAGGCTCATCGCGATCAGCAACAGCGCGATGGCGCAAGCGGCGTTGAACGCGAGCACCAGGCCCGGCTTGATCTTCCGCAGCACGAACGCACCGATGAACCGGCCAACCATGGCGCCGCCCCAGTACAGCGATAGATAACTGCCCGCGGTCTTCTCGGTGAGTCCACCCACGTCGGGCTGGGACATGAAATTCACCAGCAAGCTGCCGATCGCAACTTCCGCGCCGACGTAAGTGAAGATGGCGACAGCACCCAGCACCAGGTGCGAGTGTTTCCACACGCTGGGCACGTTGTGATCGTCGGCCCCCGCGGTGGTCGCGTCCGTGCCTTTCACTACTGGCAATTTGAACTGCGAGAACACGATGGCGATCAGGAACAACAGGCCGGCCAGCACCAGATACGGCCCTTGCACCGTCTGGATTTCCTTCGCCGTATCCACCGCCACGCCCGCACTCACCGCCGCGGACAGGATGAACATCGACCCGAGGAATGGGCCGACCGTGGTGCCCAGGGAATTGAATGCCTGGGTCAGATTCAATCGACTCGCGGCCGTGTCGCTCGGCCCGAGAATGGTGACGTAAGGATTCGCGGCGACCTGGAGCAGCGTGATGCCCGACGCCAGTACAAACAACGCCGCCAGGAACAGCGGATACGACTGCATCGACGCCGCCGGGTAGAAGCAGAGACAGGCGATGCCCGCCGTCGACAGCCCGATGATGATGCCGCGCCGGTACCCCAGCTTCTCCACCAGATACCCCGAGGGCACCGACATCACGAAGTAAGCACCGAAGAAGCTGAACTGGATCAGCATGGCCTGCACGTAACTCAACGTGAAAATGGCCTTCAGGTGCGGAATCAGAATGTCGTTCAGCGAAGTGATGAACCCCCACATGAAGAACAGGGAGGTCAGCACCAGCAGTGCAGGCATGTAGCTCGGCTGTGCGCCGCTATCGGAATTCATTCTCTATCCCCCGGATTGCTGCCGACGCTGTCGCTCAAGGTGACAACGTTGTCAGCATGCCAGAGAGAGGGGCCGGGCGGAAAGGGGGTCACGGCGTTGATATCGCTAACTCATCGCCACGAGGCGCTTCATCAGTCGCAAACCATTGATGCACGGAGAAATGAGACGACGACGGGGCGGCTCAGTCGTCGAGAAGCGGCGAGACAGCGTTTTCAGATTGCGGCGAGCATGGTCGAGCCGTCGCGTGCGTCCTCAACGAAGCTTGGGGTCAGGGTCGACGCATGAATGCCGCGAGAGGTACGGGCTTCACTGGCGCTTGTGCCTGGAACGGACCCACTTTACCGGGCTGCACACCGCGGGCTTCGGCGATGACTCGAGCGACATTGTCGCCGCACAGTCGGCCCTGGCACAGGCCCATGCCCACTCTGGTCAGTAGCTTCGCGGCGTCCGCGGAGAGGATATGTTTGTTGTCTGCCAGTGCCTGGCAAAGCTCGCCCCGTTTGATGGACTCGCAGCGACACAGGATGGTGTCGTCGCTCATTGTTTGTAACGCGAGGCTCGCGGGTGGGCGGGCAAGTTCCTGCAGGATCGCGGCGAAGCTTTGCTGATGTGACAAACGATTCCTCGCTGTCGCCGCCAGGTTGTGTGCCTGGCGATCGTCCACGCGACCGAGGGAACGCAGGATGCCAACCGCAGCGATGCGGCCCTTCTCTAACGCCGCGTCGGCGCCATCGACGCCGGTGATCTCGCCGGCCAGGAACAGATTTTTGACACTCGATTCCAGCCACTCGTTGTGACGCGCGAGCCAACCGCCGGCGTGATCCTTCCAATGCATCTCGGCACCGGCCTGTCGCGCGAGCTCGGATGACGTGAGAAAGCCGTGACAGATGCCGACGCGGTCGCAGTCGAAGACCTTGGTCTTATGCCGATCAATCGTTCCTTTCGCATCGATGGCCGCTATCGTCGCGCGCTCTACGACGGCTGCGCCGTCGGCACTGACGATGGTGTGACCAAAGATCACCGGCACGCCGGCCCGACGCAGTCTTCTGAAGATGTGAGAGGTTTCGAGCAGCTGCCGATGATGCCGGAGCGCCACGAGCGGGTGGCGCATGAGGAGCCAGGCTTGTTGCTTGCGCTGGGTGAAGACGACAGCCGCGACTTGCGCGCCGGCGCTCAGCAATTGATCCGCGACGACGAGTTGCAGTGGATGACTGCCCGCGAGCAGGAAACGATTGCCCGGCACGAACTGCTGACTCTTCACAAACGTTTGAATGGCACCCGTCCCCATGACGCCCGGCAACGTCCAGCCCGGAAAGGCCAACGGACGTTCGTAACAACCCGGCGCCAGAAGCACCGCATTCGCCCGGAGCAAATACAAACCGTTTGGCCCATGAATCCACAGCTCGTGCGCGCCACCGCCACAGAGCCCCGAGCCGGCAATGCTCCCAAGATTGCGACCGTCACTCACTCCGGCCAATTCCGAGCCGGCGATGCCACCAGGATTACGGCTATCTCTCACTCCGGCCGATCCATAGCCAGCGCTGCCCTCACCCCTAGTATCTTGGCTGCCGCTCGCCAGATCCGGTTCCGTACCAGCGACGTTCGTATTGTTATCAATGTGGTTGCTACGAACCGCGCCGGCGCGCAGCGCCCGATACGGCGACGGCCGCATGATCCCGAGCACGGTCGACTGAAACCGCCAATCGATATCCTGTCGCTCTTCTACCGCCCTCAGCGCGACCTTCACGCCGTCGTACAACTTGGCCGGCAACCAATTCGCGACGGAATAACTCTTCGGCGGCTGGCGCAGAATCTGCCCGCCAGCGCGCGCCTGCTCATCGATGATCGTCACAGCGGCACCATGCTCTCGAAGCAGCGCGGCGGCAGCGAGGCCGGACGGGCCGGCGCCGATGATGGCGACCTCGCACGTCGCAACGGCCGCTTGCTGTTCGTTAGCAACCATCAATTATGGTCCGGCACGATCACACGCAACCCGGCACGCACCGGCGTCAAACACGCGCGCACACGAGAGGAACCATCTTCCACTTCGACCATGCAGTCAAAACAAACACCCATGTTGCAGAAAGGCGCGCGCATCCGACCGAAACTATCGCGCGACATCACAAGCACACCGCCCGCCATGAGCGCCGTCAGCACCGACTCCCCTTCGTAAGCCTCGACCGCCTTGCCATTGACGAAAATGTTGACCGCCGCCGGCCTCACGACACCCAGCGTAATTCTCCTGCTCATGCTCTGACCGCCCGCAACACGAGCCGCCACGCATTCACACGAGCGTCGCGGGCAAGCGCTGGGCATGGCGCACACGGACCAGTGAAGCTCGGAAAATGCGTGACTCTCATGTCACACCGAAGCCATGAAGTTATTGATGTGGCTGAACCGAGCCGGGCTATAGAGATCGATACTCATGGACGGCCGCCCATCGACGATGAGCTCACTGATCAACCTCGCATACGTCGGCCCATGCGTAAACGCCGCGCCACCCGCAGCGACGAAGAACCCAGGCGCCTCCGGCACCGCGCCGAGCAGCGGCATTTGATCGGTCGTAATCCCGGTGATCCCAGCCCACGAACGTAACAAATGCAACCCGCCAATCGCGGGCACCAGCCGCGCGGCCAGCGACAAATTCGCCATCACATTCTCGATCACGGGCTCAGCGCGCCGCTGAGTGCTCATCGCCGAACCCTCGCGCGCAAACCGCCCCGACCACCCACCGCCCACCAACACATTGCCCGCCGCGACTTGCTTGAGAGTCAGTCGCTGACTGGCATGCTGCACGAGATGAGGAATCAAAGGCGCGGCACGCTCGATGACATTCATCGACAGCGGCACCGCAAAGATCGGCAGATGCAGATGCGCGAGCGCCCCGATCTCTCCGGCCCAAGCACCGGCGGCATTGAGCACCGCTCCAGCCATCACATCCTGAGTGCACCCGGCACGATCAACCGTCGAGACCACCCACTCCGCGCCATCGCGCAGGAGCGCCGTCACTCGCGTCTGTGTCTGAATGCTCGCATCCAACGCTGCCGCCCGACGAGCGAACGCCGGCGTGACGAGTCGAGGGTTCGCATGACCCTCATGTGGAAAGTAACCAGCGGCGATGACGCTGTCGGCCAGATACGGCGCGATCCGCCGCACTTCCGACGCTGACAGCAACGAGGACCCCAGCCCCCACTTCTCCTGCAGCGCCTGCCGCTTCTCGAGCAAGGCCACATCACTCTCCGACTCAGCCACGATCAAACCACCGTGCATCCCGACTTCGAGGTCGGCCTGCAACTCGGCTTCGAGCCCACGCCAATCCTCGATCGCGACCCGGCTCAGCGGAATGATCTGCGCGAACTGCGCAGCCCGCTCGTCGCCGTAACGAATCAACCGGTATTCGAGTTGAAAATGCAGCGACCCGGCGTTGCGGCCGGATGCTTCGCGGTTCAGATCGCCCTGCTCGATCAAGCGCACGCTGGCGCCACGCCTGGCCAGGTAATAGGCGGCCGCGCAGCCCACCAGGCCGCCGCCGAGCACCACCACGTCGAAGCGAGTCATCGTTGTTGAGAGCCTGTTGCGGGCGGCATGATTCAGCCGCCCCGGCGGCCGGTCAAGCGCCTTCAGGCGTTCCCCGAATCCCGCCCGGGCGAGCCGGACGCTGATTGAATCTGAAGCCGAGCTCAACATAGACTCGACTTCGTTGCGTTAGAGGCAACTATCGGGGGAACGCATGCACGGGGAAATTCGACTGCGCTATCTGTACGAGGCGGCGCGGCTCGGCACGATGCGGGCGGCCAGCGACGAGCTGAATGTCGCGACCTCGTCCATCAGCCGGCAGATCGCCGCGCTCGAGAAGGAACTGGGCATGCGGTTGATCGAAGGCGGACGCCGCAAGATCAAGCTGACCGAGGCCGGCAACGCCGCCTTTGCTTACTATCGCGAGATGCAGGCGCACGAAGAAGTGTTCCTGTCGCGAGTCGCCGAGTTGCGCAGCATTCGCAGCGGCACCATCAACCTCGCGGTCGGCGAGGCCTTCATCAACGACTCGTTCAGTGAAGTCCTGCAGGAGTTCATGCGCCGGTTTCCGGGGCTGACGGTGCGCGTGAAGATGAGCGGCAGCAACGATGCCGTCGCGCTGGTGCGCGAGGACGAGGCTCACTTCGGTCTCATCTTCGATGTGCCCAAGGACCCGAAGGTGCGCGCGCGCCTGACGCTGTCGCAGCCGCTCAAGGCCATCGTGCATCCCAAGCACGAGTTGGCCGGTCGCAAGAGCGTGAAGCTGGGCGATCTCAAGGACTACAGCATCGGCCTGCCGGAGGATTCGTTCCGCATCCGTCAGATCGTGCGGGAGGCCGAGCATGCCGAAGGCGTCTTCCTCGAACCCGGCCTGATCGCGAACTCGATGATGTTGCTGAAGGACTTCGCGAAGTGCGGCCGCGGCCTCACGTTCCTGCCGGAGTTCCTGGCGCAGCCGCAATTGACCGAGGGCAAGCTGGTCGCGATCCCGATCGAGAATCCGGTGCTGAATTCGACGCGCATCAGCCTGATCACCCGCACCGGCCGGCAAGTGCCCAACGGCGTGTATCGATTGATGCTGAGGGTCGAGGCGCATTTGAAGAGCTTGATCGCGCCCAACAGCTGATAAACCTACGCACGCCGCTCGAACCTCTCGAGCGGCGCTGACACCGTGAAAAAGATTCCCAACTTTCGCTGGGTGATCGTGCTGCTGCTGTTCGCCGCCACGGCGATCAGCTATGTCGATCGCCAGGTGCTGACAGTGCTCGCGCCGACGTTGCGCGATCAGCTGCAGATCAATAACACAGGTTATGCGTCGATCCTGACGGCGTTCCTGCTCGCGTACACGTTCATGCAGCCGGTGATGGGCTGGCTGATCGATCGCATCGGCACGCGCATGGGATTCGCTCTGATCATGGCGTGGTGGTCGATCGCAGCGGGACTGCACGCAGTGGCGAACAGTGTCGCGTCGTTCGCTGTGTGTCGTTTCTTGCTCGGGGCGGGAGAAGCAGGCAGCTGGTCCGCCTGCGTCAAAGCCGTTTCCGAATGGTTCCCGCGCAAAGAGCGAGGCTTCGCGACGGGACTGTGGAGCGCAGGCGTGAGCGCAGGCCTCGTCATCTCCGTACCCATCGTCGCTTGGATCAATCTCACGTTGGGCTGGCGCTGGGCCTTCGTTCTCACCGGGCTCGTCGGTCTCGTCTGGCTCGCGGCCTGGCTGTGGCTCTATCGCCTGCCTCGCGCGCATTCGGCCGTCACCGACGAGGAGCTGCGTCATATCAGCGAGGACAGCGCGCCCGACCCGTCCGTCTCCCGCGGGATTTCCTCAGCCGCGCTACCTGAGTCGCGCAGCCTCCTGGTCAAGCGCACGCCCTATTTGCAGTTGCTTCGCTCGCGCAACGTCTGGGCCGTGATCGCCGCGCGCGTGCTCGCCGATCCGTGGGTCTGGTTCTACTACTTCTGGATTCCCGAATATCTCACGCGCAGCGCCGGCTTCACCGCCGCCGACATCGGCAAGTACGCGTGGATTCCCTTCGCCGCGCAGGGCGTGGGCATCGTGCTGGGCGGCGCGTTTTCCGATCTGTTGTGTCGTCGAGGAATGAGCGTGCTGCCCGCGCGCCTCACCGTGATGCTGATTGGAATGTTGTTGATGACGGCCGGCATCAGCGCGGCGTTCGATCTCGGCATCACCATTATTTTTGTAGGCATCAGCACCGCGATGCTGGGCTTCGGCCTGTGGGCGCCGAACATGATGTCGTTGTGCGCCGATGCTTTTCCGCGCGACTCGGTCGGCTCGGTGGTTGGTCTGGGCGGGATGGGCGCCGGAGCCGGTGGCATGGTGTTTACCATGGCCACCGGCTGGACACTCGATACTTATGGTTACGCACCAGTCTTTATTGCAGCCGGTGCTATTCCCCTGTTGGCCTTCGCCGTGCTTTTTACTCTCCTCGAGCGACCGAAAGCAAGTACCGTGAATCTGGTCCGGACTTTTTGAGAATGACTCGCACTGACAAACTCAGGCTCCGAGCTTGCCGAGCTGAGCCAATGTTTGTCTCACGACGCTCATGCCCTCGGGTTCGAGCGGCAACAACGGCCGCCGCGGATAACCGCCCGGCAGTCCGAGTTCGTTCAACGCCGCCTTGAAGATGGCTTGCGCCGAACCGAAGCGCCCCGTGTAATCAGCGTTGAACCACGCGCGCATCAGCAGTTCGTTTCTGGCACCGAGCTGATGCGCACGCGGGATATCGTTCTCCCAAATCGCATTGAAGTAGCCGGGCTGCTCGCGACCGAGCACGGCACCCGCGCCCATCGTACCGTCGGCCCCCTGTTGAACCAGCAAGATGCCCAGGTCGTTCATGGGCACACCGAACACGCGCACCTCGTCCTTCAACGCGAAGAACACATCGACGAAGCGGCGCAGATCGGCCGTCGAGTTCTTGATCGCGACAACGTTCGACAGCCCGGCGATCTGTTGCAGCAAGTCGCGCGACATATCCACGTTCGTGCCCGGCGGCCAGTTGTAGACACAGATGGGCAACGACACCCGATCGTTCACGTCGCGATAGAATTCGAGAATCTCGCGATCGGTCGGCACCATGTACGGTGGCGGCGTGACCAGAATGCCATTGAATCCATGATCCGCCGCGAGCTTCGCGTGCGCCGCGACTTCCCGCGCGGTGTAACCGCTGCAGCCCGCGATGAGCGGCAGCTTGCCGCTGAGCTTGCGAGCGACCGCCTGCATCAGCTGCTTGCGTTCCGCTGCATCGATCGTGCACCACTCACCCTGCGTGCCACCGACGATGATCCCGTGCATTCCTTCCTGATGCAGCCACGTCAACAAGCGGTCCAGAGCGTCGAGATCGAGCGCTCCGTCGGCGGTGAACGGCGTCGTGATCGCCGGAATGTAGCCCCGCCACTGGACCGAATGCCTGTCCATATCTTGACCTTCCAAGCCTCGACGGCCGACACGCTAAGAACAATGCCGCGCCGATTCAATAGCCCCCCGCGCGACATTACGTTGCGTTCACGGCAACGGCTGGTCGTGACGCACGACTTGTCCGCCCTTCATCACGAAGTTGATGGTCCGTAATGCGGCGATGTTTTGCGCGGGGTTGGCATCCACAGCGATGATGTCCGCGTAGTGGCCGGGCTTGAGCGAGCCCACGTCTTTTGACATGTCGAGCAGCGCCGCGGGCTTGAGCGTCCCGGCCTGCAATGCCTGCAGCGGGGTCATGCCGGCGCTCACATAGAGCTCGGCCTCACGCACCGTCGCCGTCGTTCCGGCGTTCGGCTCGAAGGGAAATTGATCGGTGCCGAGCGCGATGTTCACACCGAGCTTTACGGCGGCCCGAAGCATCTTGAGGTGATCCTCGCGCGTGCTCTTCACACGTTCCAGATACCACGGCGGCGAACCGATCTTACGAAAAAACTCCATCGCGCCTTCATCAGTCACTACCGCCGTCGGCACCAGCCACGTTCCCTTGGCTTGCATCGTGCGCAGTTGTTTCTCGGTCAAGTGATAGGCGTGTTCGAAACAATCGATACCCAGCGCCAGCGCTTCATCCGCCGCGACCGGCGAGCCGTTGTGAGCCGTCACCTTCACGCCATTGCGATGCGCGACCTCGATGACCGTTTGCATCTCCTCATGCGTCATGGTCGAGGCGGCAATGCTGCCGTGAGAATCGGAGATGCCGCCGGAGATCGCGACCTTGATCCAGGTCGCGCCGTTCTTGATCTGCTGGCGCACCGCCTTCGCCAGCTCGGCCGTGCCATCGGCTTCGAGAAAACCGTGTCCGCCGGTGGTTGCGATGATTTCACCTGCGGATTGGATACGAGGACCGACGGCGGTGCCACCATCGATGGCGGCTTTCAGCGCGAAATCACTGCCATGCTCTTCACCGACGAGACGGACGGTCGTCACGCCTGCATACAACGACTGTCGCGCGTTGTCCGCCATGCGCAGCACCAGCTGCATGTCCGTCTCGTTCTCGAGCGCCGCACCCGCGGGGCCCGGTAATTTCAGGCCGAAATGAGTATGCATGTTCAACAGGCCGGGCACGAGCCACTTGCCATCCATACGAATCTTCTGCGCATCCGCCGGCACACTCACGGCCGAAGCCGGCCCCACGGCCTTGATGCGATCGCCTTCAATGAGCATGACCGCGTTGGGAATCACCGAGCCATCTTCGACATTTACGACCGATGCACCGACGATGACTGTGGTGCCTGCAGGCGCGGCTGCCTGCGAGAACACTGCAGTGGGTACGGCTAGCGACACGGCGGGGATGAGCGAGACCTTCAGCAAAAGCACAGCCAACAGCTTCGATTGCTTACACCGTCGCCACATGATCGTTTCCCCGCTCCGAAATGCCTGTAGCCATATCATCGAAGCGGCCACTATCGCAGGTCAATCTGCATGGCCTCGCTCGGAGTCGGATTTAAGAAGCGTGGGTGGTCTGGTGTCGCCACGTCGTCGGATTCGGATTCAGAGGCGTCGGTGGTCCGGCGTCGCCAGGGTGGGGGATCTCCTCCCCGGCACCGCGACACACGCCTGCGCACGCTTCGCTCCCGCTGTCGCGGGCGCCCTGCTGCACCTCCCTGTGGCTGCTATAGGACCGCCATCCCTGGCGGATCCAATTGCCGGGGAGGAGATCCCCCACCCTGACGCCGCCCGATGCGTCAACTGCGCGTTGCGCGTGACGCTCTTCCGACCCTGCAACCGTCACAGCGAAGTTGAGCGTGCTCGTTGTCGAACTGGCGTTGCGGCCGCGCTTGAGCGCAGCCGCCGCTGTCGCTGCTATAACGATCGAGCTCAATTCAGTAGCTACCCTCGATACTGCCACTTCGATCGATTTCAACTCAACAGCTAACCTCGGTCACTGCTACATCGATCGAGCCTCAATTCACAAGCTAATCTCGGAAGAGCGGCCGCGCCCAAACGCGGCCGCAACGAAGGTTCCACAACGAGCAACCGCTAAAGTACCCGTTGACGGTTGCACGGTGGGAGAAGAGTCACGCGCGAATGCGCCAGTGACGTATCGGCGGCGGCGGGAGTGACCTACCTCGTCCCGGCAGCTTTGCGGCACAGGGACGGGGCCGCAACAGCAGGGCTCATCAGGGACGTGCGCCAAGGAGCGCACTGCGCGACGGGCGGCGCCCGGTGCCGGGACGAGGTAGGTCACTCCCGGCGACGCAGACCACCGACGCCTCCGAAATCCGACTCCGACTCCGACTCCGACTCCGACTCCGACTCCGACTCCGACTCCGACTCCGACTCCGACTCCGACGACCGCAGCAAACAACGCGCCTAAACCCGGAGCCGCCCCAATTCCGCGAGTACGCCAGGCGCCGAGGGACCGATGAGGACATGAACGCTATGAGCCATCGGTCGGGCCATTCCTCGCACGCCCGCAAGCTTGGCGACGTCAGCGCTAACCGCCGCGTCATCGCGCACGGTAAAACACAAACGACTGGCAGCCGCCCGCATGTCGCGAATATTCTCGAAGCCACCGAGGGTCTTCACCAACTGCAATGCCGAGATTGCACTCGGCACCTCGGATGGTGTTTCTACCGCAGCCGGTGCCGTAGTAGACGCAACGCTTGCAGGCAATCTCAGTCCAGCTCGAATGGAGGACGCCAACTGATCCGCAATCGGCCCCACCACGACTTGTAACGTTTGCTGTGACGGCCGCACGAATCCTCGGGCGCCGAGCGACTTGAGCGCCGTTTCATTCACCGCTTTCTGATCGGCGATCGACAATCGCAATCGCGTGGTGCACGCATCGACCGCCACGAGATTGCCCGCACCGCCAAGCCCGCGAATCCAAGCCTGAACAGCATCATCCTCTGTACCCGCATCACCCCGCGCACTCGCCGCATCTTCAATCTCACGCCCCGGCGTCGCAAGGTTGAAACGCGCAATGAAGAATCGGAACAGGCCGTAGTACAGCCCGAAATACACCAGCCCGATCGGCACCAGCCACAGCGGCCTCGTCGCCTTGCCAAAGCTCAGCACGTAGTCGAACAAGCCCGCGGAGAACCCAAAGCCGAGCCGCACGTTCAACAAATCCATGACCACCATGGCGACACCCGTCAGCACCGCGTGAATCCCATACAACACCGGCGCGAGAAACATGAAAGAGAACTCGATGGGCTCCGTCACGCCAGTCAGAAACGACGTGAGCGCCATGGAAAACAACATGCCGCCGACAGCAGCACGCCGCGCCGGCGCCGCCGCCTGATACATGGCCAGACATGCAGCCGGCAGACCGAACATCATCACTGCGAAGTGACCGGACATGAACGCACCCGCCGTCGGGTCGCCCGCGAAAAAACGTTTGAGATCGCCAGTCACCCCGTGGAAATCGCCGAGCAGGAACCAGGCGACATTGTTCAAGATGTGATGCAACCCGGTGACGATCAGCACCCGGTTCAGCACGCCATACGCGAATATTCCAAACGAACCCGACGCCAGAACGGCATCGCTCGTCGCATCCATGCCCCGCTCCAGGATCGGCCAGCCGAAACCGAACGCCAGCGCGAGCAAGATGCCGGCCGTACCGCTCGCGATGGGCACGAAACGTCGGCCCGCGAAGAACGCCAGATAGGCAGGCAAACGAATGTCACTGAAACGGTTGTACAGATAGCCCGCGATCAAACCATTCAACAAACCCGCCGGCACGCTGAGTTTCGCCAGCTCGCGCGCACGGAAGGCAGCAATGGCAAAGTCGCGCGCTTGGCCGGTCAATTGCGCCGTCACCTCCGGCGGCACCGAGATCAAGACCTCCGCACCTTTGGTCGTCACCAAGTAGCCAACGACACTCGCCAATCCAGCGGCACCATGATTCTCACGCGCCAGACCGACCGCCACGCCCATCGCGAATAACAAACCGAGGTTGGAAAATATGGCATCGCCGGCAGCGGCAATCGCGGGAATGTCGAGTAGATCTGGCTGGCCGAGACGCAGCAGGAGTGCCGCGACAGGCAGTACGGCAATCGGCAGCATCAGCGCGCGGCCGATGGACTGCAAGCCGGTAACTATGTTTTTCATCACCTCACCCCTGCGGAAGCGTCGCTATTCCGCCGCCAACAACCCTCGCGCCGGCGTCATTGCCTCATTGGCTAACGCACGCACTGCTTCGGCCGTGTCCATCGCCAGCGCACGTTGTGCCAGTGATCGACACGCTTCAACCGTCACGGTGCGGATCAAGCTCTTCAGTTGCGGCACCAATGTGGGCACCACCGACAACTCACGCACACCGAGGCCGATGAGAATGGGCACAGCCGCCGGCTCCGAGGCCAGGCCGCCACACACCGCAACCAACTTGTCTTGCTCTTCGGCGGCGTCAACAGTCATCGCGATCAGATTCAGAACAGCCGGATGCAAACCATCGATACGATGCGCCAGCTCGGCGTGACCGCGATCCATCGCAAGCGTGTACTGCGTGAGATCGTTCGTGCCGATGCTCAGGAAATCCACTTCGCGCGCGATACGGCCCGCAATCACAGCTGATGCCGGTGTTTCGATCATGGCGCCCACTTGCACGGGCGACGTGATCGACAGCTCACGACGAACCTCGTCGAGCATCCGGCGCACCGCGCGAATCTCGGCCGGATCGGTGATCATCGGCAGCAGCACGCGACATTGCTCGACGGGCTGAACTCTCAGGATGGCTCGCAGCTGAACCCGGAGCAGATCCGGACGCCACAGACTCGTACGCACACCCCGCAGGCCGAGCGCTGGATTTTCTTCGGCGGGCAGTGGCAGATAGGGAATGGGTTTGTCGCCGCCGATATCCAAAGTGCGAATGACCAGCGGCCGGTTTTCGAGGGCGCTGGCGATGCCCTGATATTGCTGGAGCTGTTCGTCCTCGCTTGGCGGCGAATCGCGGTCGAGGAACAGGAATTCAGTGCGGAGCAGTCCACATCCTTCAGCGCCATGCGCGACCGCGACTTGCGCCTCGGCGACGGAGCCGAGATTGGCGAAGACTTCGATGCGCTCGCCATCGGCCGTTCTGCAGTCGACATGGGCTGCGGCCCGTTCGCTTTGTTGGCGCTGCTTTCGCTGCGTCAATGTTTGTTCGGCGGCAGCCAGCGCCACTTGATCAGGGGAGATCGTGAGGTTGCCCTGCTCGGCATCGAGCACGAGCCAGGCACCGTCCTCGATGCTCAGCACGCTCTCTCCGAGTGCGACGAGCGCGGGCACGCCCATCGCGGCGGCGAGGATTGCGACGTGAGAAGTGGGTCCACCTGCAGCGAGGCAGATGCCGGCGAGCTTGGTCGAGTCTAACGAGACGAGTTGTGAGGGCTTGAGATCTTCAGCGACCAGGATCGAGCGGTCAGGGAGCTGAGGAATCGTGACCGGGGCTTCGCCGCTGAGGGCGAGCAGGACTTGAGATTCCAGGTCGATCAAATCATCGACCCGCTCCGACATGCGAGGGTCGCCGAGCGCGCGCAGTGTATCGGCGCTATCACGGACAGCGCGACGCCAGGCGAAGGCAGCGCTCTTGCCACGAGAGATCGCGCGGCGCGCGGAGGCGACGAGCTCCCAGTCGTCGATGAATTCGAGATGGGCGGTGATGACGTCCTTGGCTGCACCCTGCGAGTGCTGCGCGAGTTGGTTGAGACGAGCGCGGACTTCGGCACGAGCGCGTTCGAACCCGGCACTTTCGTGTGCGATGCCTTTGCCGGCTTCGACGACGGCGATCTCGGCAGCTTTCAAAGTGATCGCTCGGCCAACCGCGAGGCCGCGGCTGGCGATGACACCGCGCTGACGGCTGAAGCCCGCGGCCGCTGACACATTCCTCTCAACGCCGCCGGAGCGCGAGTCGCCAGTGGCTTCCTTGCCGATCGGCGCTTGACCGCCAGACTCCTTCGCTGCTTGCGCGCCACTCGCCGATTGCCCGCCGAGTTCCCTCGCTGGTTGAGCGCCGCCCGCCGATTCGCCCCCCGATTCCTTCGCCCGTGGCGATTCAGCACCGCTCGCGACAAAGCCACTTCTTGTCCGAGCCTGGTCCGCGCGTGCTGCGGAACGGCCCAGCGCGGCGGCAACGTTATTCGCCGAACCCGCATGCGCACCAGCCGACGGCGCCTCCTTGATCCCAACGATCACCTGTTTCATCTGCTCAAGCGCGGCGGCGGCGTCGCCGCGAGCGGTCAGCGCTATCTCGTCGCCGTGTTTCACACCCAACGCCATCAGCGACACCGCACTTCTCGCGTTCGCGCTTCGGCCGTGAGCGGCGATCGTGATTTCCAGCGACTGGGCCTTGGCGAAGTTCGCAATCAACGCCGCCGGTCGCGCATGAATCCCATGCTCCAGCGATACCACAAACCTCAACGTTTGTTCCTGCGTCGTTCCACCCGACGACGCGGCGACAGCCGCACCCGTGGCGACCACATCGAACAACGCGTCGCCCACCTCAACCGCCACCCCAACACATGCATTGGCAACCGCGAAGCGGTCGCCATTCGTAATCAGCATCGGCGTGATCAAACTCTTCGCGCCGCGCGCCAGCACATCGAGGTCGAACTTCAACAGCGGATCGCCGCGGCTAACTCGCACGCCCGGCTGAACAAGCGCCTCGAATCCATTGCCACCCAACGCCACCGTGTCGATGCCAACATGCAAAAGAATCTCCGCGCCATTCTCGGCGCGCAAAGCAACTGCGTGCTTCGACGACGCCACCGACACAACCTCGCCATCACACGGCGCATACAACGTATCGCCTGTAGGATCGATGGCCACTCCATCACCGAGGAACCGCTGCGCGAACACCTCATCCGGCGTTTCATCGAGCGACGCGCACCAGCCGCGCAGCGGCGAGTGCAGCTTCAACGATTTCACAGCATCGCTCATTCCGTCCCCGCGGCCCTGGTGGTTTTCAGTTCGATGGAGTCGATGGTCCAGATAGGATCGATGCTCTTCCGGGTGAACGTGAGGCACAGGTCGTGCAAGCCTTCGCGCGGCTTGATGCTCGCCGCCGGCAAAGTCGTCACCGCGAAATTCCCGGCCGCCGGCGCCAGCGGCAGCACCGCGATGCGTTCGCCATTGCAGTCATCGACACGCACTTCCAGCTCGCCTTCCGGAGTCGCCGGCCTGTGCAAGGGAATCTCCTTCACCGCATCGCCGATCTGAAAGTTGAACGGCGCCTGGCCAACCGACGCCACCAACGCAGTTGCCTTGGAAAGATCCGCGCCTTTGAACAGCCAGCAAGGATTCATGATATCGACCTTGAAAACGGCGCGAGTGCCAGCGACCGGCGCATCATCCTCCAGCGACAGCGCAATCTTCTCCGTACACAGCACCATCTCATGACTGGTGCGATGAAATGGATCCACGGGTCGCGGCAGCGGCGCTTCGGCGAAACGAACATCGAGCACCTTGTAGCGCTCGAGCTGCGCGGGCAGCCGCTCGGAGAACCCCGCCCAATCTTTGGTCGCCGACCAACCAACCTCGGCCAGCGCCGCCGCACGCGGGAACGCCATGAACTCAACGCGCTCCGGCGTACGAATGTGTTCCGTCCAGATATTCGCCTGGACGCCGAGGATATGCTTGCGCTGTGCCTCGCCGATCGCAGCCGGCGCCGGGTCGAACGCATACACGTTCTCGACCGTCGAAATCTGCACCCGGCCCGGCGACGTCGGCGTATCGAACGGCCGCCGATCGAAATAAAGCGTTGGCTGCGGCGACAACACCGTGTCGTGCCCCGAAGCCGCGGCGGCGACCGCTCCATCGATGCCACGCCACGACATCACCGTGGCATTCGGCGCCAACCCGCCCTCGAGAATCTCATCCCAACCAATCAAGCGCCGGCCCTGGCCGGCCAAAAATTTCTCCATGCGCTTGATGAAATAGCTCTGCATCTCGTGCTCGTCCTTCGCACCGAGCTCGCGCATGCGAGCCTGCACGCGACGCGACGCCTGCCACTGATCCTTCACCGCTTCATCGCCGCCGACGTGGATGTACTGCCCCGGGAACAGGGTGACGACTTCCGCCAACACATCTTCGAGAAATTTAAACGTCGCTTCCTCGGCATTGAACAGATTGGGATACACGCCCCAATCCGCCGGCACATCGGCCGAGGGTCGATCGAGCACCGCCAGCTTCGGATAGGCGGCGATTGCAGCGCTGGCATGACCCGGCATATCAACTTCGGGAACGATGGTGATGTTGCGAGACCTCGCGTAGGCCACGAGGCCCCGCACATCCTCCTGCGAATAGAAACCGCCGTACAAGCGAGGCTTGCCGGTCGCCGGATCGATATCGGCAGCAGCCGCGGGCCCAGCGGGCACGCGCCATGCGCCCACCTCAGTGAGCCGCGGATATTTCTTGATCTCCAGACGCCACGCCTGATCGTCGGTGAGATGCCAATGGAGCACGTTCAACTTATGCAGCGCCATCACATCGATGAACTTGCGGATGAACTCGGGCGGTTGATAGTGGCGCGCCGAGTCCAGCAACAATCCGCGCCAGGCGAAGCGCGGCGAATCTTCGATAGTGACCACAGGAACCACGAAGCTGCCCTGCTGTTTCGACAGCAACTGCCACAACGTAACGGCGCCGTAGAAAAGGCCGCGAGAGTCGGCGGCGGAAATGACGATTCGCGAGGGGGAGGACGCAAGCGAATAGCTTTCTGATGGGCAGGACGCCCAAATGCCGGGGGCGCAGGGATGCGCAGGACCGGCGGCGCCGCCGGTGAGCTCGAAACGGATCACGCCCGCGGCGGGCACATTGCCAGAGGCACCGAGGCCAATGCCGTAAGTCTTTTGAAACAAGTCGGTGAGATAGCCACCGAGGCGCTCGCCCTCGACGCCGTCGCCGAACTCCAGCCGAGTCCCCTCTTTGACCACAAAGACGCCGCTGCCCGCCTCGACTTTGCGAGGCGCGGGAATCACGGCGATTGGCGTTGAGGTCGGACTGGAAGGCAGCGGCGCTTTGTCGCCACAGGCAGCGAGCACGAGAGCGGCCAACACTCCCATGACAGTGCGATTCGCCACAGTCATTCGTCTTTGCATCATGCGTGAGTACTCGCCGGCTTCAGACGAACCGTCTGCCGTGGGCACGAGCTTGGATCAGGGCCGCGGATGTTTCAATCCGCGGCCCCATCGGCACTTAGAGGGAGAAGCGCACGCCGGCGAAGTACCGGCGGCCGTTCTTGTAGAGGTTCAGCAAATGACTCTCTTCGCCCGCGTACTCGTAGTGCGTTTCGTCCAGCATGTTGAGAATCTGCGCCGTCAACTCGATGTTGTCGGTCAGACGCCAGCCGAAGGCCGCGTCCAGCTGGGCGTACTCATCGGTGGTCACTGCCACACCGTTACGACCGATCTCACGGAAGTACTTCGAACGCCAGCCATAGGTCAGGCGGGCATTGATGGTGCCGTTGTCGTAGTACGGCGTGAGATTGATGGTGTGCTTCGAGCTGAACGGAATCTGCAGGCCCTCATCCGTGCTGCCGTCGGCGTAGGTGTAATTGGCCTGCAGGCCGAAGTCGCCCCACAGACTGGTCTGATAGGTCAGCTCCGAGCCCTGGATCTGGCCGCCGGCGCCATTGCGAGGACGGGTCACGTCGAAAGTTTCGACCTGGCCGGAGTTGGTGTCGAACTGCTGCTCCGGCGAGGACTGACTGACTATGAAGGAACGCACGTCCTTATAGAACAGCGTCACCGCCAGCAGGCCTTCCTTGCCCAGGTACCACTCGGCCGAAAGGTCGAAATTGGCGGCGCGGTAAGGATCGAGGTTGGGGTTGCCGCCGCGGCCGGAGTTCGTCGTGTTATCCAATTCCACGAACGACGCCAGGTCGGCGAAGTTGGCGCGCGCCATGGAGCGTGACGCCGACAAGCGCACCACCACGTCATCCGCCACGTCCATCGCGAAGTTGAAGCTGGGCAACCAGTCGTTGTAATCGCGCGAGAACGAGTTAGGCACGAAGTTGCCCGCACCCACGCCCGTGAAGCCGGCGCTGGACTGATCGGTCATCACATACCGCAAGCCGAGGTTGCCGCGGAAACCCTGGCCAGTGAAGTTGAACTGCGTGTAGGCGCTGGAGATCTCCTCTTCCACATTGAACATGGCGTTCGGGAATGGCGTCAGCTGCCCCGAGGCCAACGGAGTCGGCGGGCTGGTCAGCGGGTTGACCACCGGCACGCCGCGCACGAAATTCTCCAGGGCGCCGCGATTCACGGTCATCCAGCGATCCAGGCCGGAATTCGAGTCCACGCCGTCCAGCATGTTTCCAGGCGTCAGACCGCCGGCAAAATTGGCGAGGCCCTGACCGGCCAGCGCGCTGCCGGCAATGTTTCCAAGCCGCGAGTCCTGATCCGTCTTGTGCTCGCGATACTTGGCGCCGAACAGCCACTGATTGATCGGACCCCAGCTGAGATCGCGCGTGAAGTCCGCCTGCACGTATTGCTCTTCGTCGTGCGTCGGCTGCTGACGCGACTGGCCGAAGCCGATGCTCGGCATGGACGCGGGGCTGGCCGGATCGTTCGCGAACGTGACCGACGCGCGTTCCTTGCCGATGTTGTAGCTGAAAGCGCCGCGGCCCTCGTACTCCAGGAAGTATTGTTGCTGAGTGCCGCCGTCCGCTTCGGTGGTACCGATGGTGCCGCTCGCGCTCCAGCCGTCGCCGCGCCAGTCGGCCTTCAGGTCGACCGCATAGGTTTCCACTTCCGAACGTCGCGAGATCGCGTCGAGCAGCGTCAGGCCATCGGAGAACGAGGCGGAGTTGATCAAGCCATTGCTCACGGTGGCGCTGGTGGCATTCGCGGCCGACGCGCCGAAGAACGCATAACGGCTCTGGTTGTAGTTGTCGTACTCGGCTTTCACATACAAGCCGGTGAGGTTCAGCTCGAAGCTGTCGCTCGGCTTCAATTGCAGGCCGATCGTGCCACTGTTGCGCGTACGATCCTGCACGAACAGCGCCGAGTTGATTGCATTGGGGAACACGGCGGAACGATCCGCCACGACGCTGGCCGGAATCCCGGCGCCACCCGCCGTCGGATAGCTGAAGGTCTCGATGCCATGACGCTCCAGTTCCTCTTGGGACCGCAGCGCCGTGAAGATCACGCCGAAGGTATCGGCATCGTTCTTCCAGCTGAACAGCGCGGAGTAGTTCGGCTTGCCCTCTTTGGCGCGATCGTTGTACGCGTAGTCGAGCGAAGTGCGCAGAGTGCTCGCGGGGAGATCGAGCGGCCGGCGCGTGTTCAGAATCACAGTGCCGCCGATGCTGCCTTCATCGATGCGCGCTTCGGGGCTCTTATACACCTCGAGGCTCGAAACGATCTCAGGCGCCAGCAGCGTGTAGTTGAACGTGCGGCCCGGCGAATCCAGAATGAACCAGTCGGCGGACGCCACCGTCTGGCCGTTGAGCAGCGTGCGGTTCAACGCCGGGTCGGTGCCACGGATGCTGACCCGTTCGCCCTGACCGAACTGACGATCGATGTTGACGCCCGGCACGTGCGACAACGACTCGGCCGCGTTCTTGTCCGGGAACTTGCCCATGTCCTCGGCGGAGATCACGTCGACGATGGCGGTCGCCTCGCGCTTGGTCTCCACCGATTCGCGCAAGCTGCCGCGAATACCGGTAACTACAACCTCCTCGACTTCATTGCGATCGGTCGTCTGCGTTTGCGCAACCGCGGCCTGCTGGAACAGCGCCAGCGTGACGGCGGCACCGATCAGAGTCGTGCTTCTCTTGCTCATCGCTCCCTACCCCTTGGTTGTGTTTTGATCAGACCAATATGGGTCCAATATAGTACCAGTCTGAGCAAAAAGCCAAGCCTAGTTAGTACCATTACTTTTTAATCGAGTTTTTCAGCGCCAATACAGTGACTTGAGTGTTCATACCTGCCAGACCACTCGGCTATTGGTATTGCATTGGTAATATTCCAATGGCATCTTCGCACTCCATAAGTGCACTACAACAGCAAGAATCACCTTCGAGGAGCATCGGTTTGACGCCACTCTCCGAGCATCTGCAGCCGCTCGATGAAGCAAGCACCCTGCCGCTGTATCAGCAGCTACAGCGCAAGTTGCGACTCGCCATCGAAAACCGCGTTCTCGGTGCCGACGACGCACTACCGCCCGAGCGCGATCTCGCCGAGGAGCTCAACGTCTCGCGCATCACCGTGCGCAAAGCCATCGACGGACTGGTCGAGGAAGGCTTGCTGATCCGCAAGCAAGGGTCGGGCACCTTCGTCACCAATCGAGTCGAAAAGAATTTCGCCAAACTCACGTCGTTCTCCGAAGACATGCGCGCCCGCGGACGCAAGCCCCGTAGTGTCTGGCTCGATCGCGCGGCCGGCGCAGTCACGCCAGGCGAATCGCTCACGCTGCGTTCCAGCCCGGGCACGCCGGTATATCGATTCAGCCGTATTCGTTATGCCGACGATGCGCCGATGGCACTCGAATATGCGACGGTGCTGGCCGATTGCCTGCCATCGGTCGAGTCGGTGGAAACATCGTTGTATGAAGCATTGGAACGCACCGGCAATCGTCCCGTGCGCGCCTTGCAACGCCTGCGCGCCGTCTTGCTTACCGCCGAACAGGCGCAATTGTTGAAAGCGCAGGAGAAAGACGCGGGCTTGCTGGTCGAGCGCGTCGGCTTTCTCAAGGACGGCCGCGCCGTCGAATTCTCACAATCGTTTTATCGCGGCGACATTTATGATTTCGTCGCGGAGCTCAGCGCATCGTCATGACCATGGGTACGGACAGCCGCATGTTCCAGGAAGCCGGCCAGGCACCGAACGTGGTGCGCGGCCAGCTGGAGAACAATGCGGTCAACGTGCGCCGGATCGGCGCGCTGCTGAGAGAGATGAACCCACGCGCAGTCGTCACTTGCGCACGCGGCAGTTCGGATCATGCGGCGACGTTCGGGAAGTATTTGATCGAGTCGCACACCAAACTGCTGACGACCTCGTTCTCGCCCTCCTTGAGCTCTCTGTACAACGCGCAAACGGACATGCGCGGCGTCGTGTTTCTGGTGATCTCACAATCGGGCAAGAGCCCCGACCTGCTCGCCTCCGCCGAGAACGCCAAACGCAATGGCGCATGCGTGATCGCGCTGTGCAACTCGCCCGCATCGCCGCTCGCGCAGATGGCGCATCACACGATTCCGCTGAACGCGGGGCCGGAAACGAGCGTCGCCGCGACCAAGTCTTACATCGCTTCGCTCAGTGCCATCGTGCATCTGGTTGCGTGCTGGACCTCGGATCAAACTTTGATCAACTCGCTGATGCGCGCGCCGGATCAGCTCGAACAGGCGTGGCAGCTCGACTGGAGCGCGGCGACACCGGTGCTGCAGCGAGCGACCAATTTGTTTGTTGTGGGCCGCGGCTACGGACTCGGGGTCGCGCAAGAAGCGGCGTTGAAGTTCAAGGAGACTTGTGGCCTGCACGCCGAAGCATTCAGCGCGGCCGAAGTGAAACATGGCCCGATGGCGCTGGTGGGTCGCGGCTTTCCAGTGTTGATGCTGTCGCAGAACGACGAGAGCCGTAGCGGTATCGAGAAGCTCGCGACCGACTTCATTGCGCGCGGCGCCGACGTGCTCGTTGCGGGCCCGCGAGTGACGGGAGCGATGTCTCTGCCGACGATTTCTGCCCACGCCGTGATCGAACCGCTGCTCATGGTGCAGAGTTTTTATCGAATGATCGCGGCGCTCGCCCCCGCGCGCGGCTTCGATCCCGATCAGCCTCCGCATCTCAACAAAGTGACCGAGACGCTGTAATGACGCTCGCGCTGGTCAATGGCCGCCTGCTGCGCGACTCGGGATGGGTCGAGAATCAAGTCGTGCTCATCGACAGCGCACGCATCCAGCAAATCGTTGCTCGCGACTCCGACTGGAGCGCGGACACGACTTACGATTTGCACGGCCAGACCCTGTTGCCCGGCTTCATCGACGTGCAGGTCAACGGCGGTGGCGGCGTGCTGTTCAACGACGATCCGAGCGTCGCGTCGATTCGGGAAATTGGCCGCGCGCATCGCCACTTCGGCACGACCGGCTTTCTTCCCACGCTGATCAGCGACGATCTCGACGTTGTCTCGCGCGCGGTGAAAGCTGCGCACGATGCCATCGAAGCAGGCGTGCCCGGTGTGCTGGGCATCCACATCGAAGGTCCGTTCTTGAATGCCGCACGCAAAGGCGTGCATGACGAGACCAAGCTGCGCTGGCTCGACGAGGATGCGCTGGGACTGCTGACCTCTCTCAAAGGCGGCAAGACGCTGGTAACACTCGCCCCCGAGCGCACGACACCGCAAATCATTCGCAAGCTCTCGGATGCAGGCGTCATCGTTTCGGCCGGCCACACCAATGGCACCTACGCCGAGATCCGCACGGCGCTCGATCATGGCCTGACGGGCTTCACTCACCTGTTCAACGCGATGTCGCAACTGTCCGGGCGCGAGCCGGGCGCGGTGGGCGCGGCGCTGGACGATGACGGCAGCTGGTGTGGAATCATCGTCGACGGTCATCACGTCGATCCGGTCGTGCTGAAGATCGCCATGCGCAGTAAACGCCGGGATCGTTTCATGCTGGTGACCGACGCCATGCCCACCGTCGGCGCGCCCAACAAAACCTTCAGCCTGCAGGGCCGGCCGATCTCGGTGGCCTACGACAACATGCTGGTCGACGCGCACGGCCGCCTGGCCGGCTCCGACATCGACATGGCGACCGCGGTCCGCAACTCCTTGGAAATGCTCGACGTGGACCTCCCGCACGCCGCTCGCATGGCCAGCCTGTACCCGGCCAGCTTCCTGGGTCTGGATCGCGAGCTGGGCCGCATCGAGCCGGGCTATCGCGCCGACCTGGTGCTGGTGGATGGCGGTCTCAACGTGATCGAGACCTGGATCGGGGGACAGCCGTCGCCCTGAGCGGCAGTTGCGAAGAACCGGTAGGATGACTCCCCTGTTCAGCAGGCACGGGGGCCTGATGCGCGGCAAAGGTAAAGCCACGTCCTTCGACATTGCCTATCGGGCCGGCGTCTCGCAGCCGACCGTGTCGCGCGCCCTGCGCGGCAGCCCGACGGTCAATGAGCAGACGCGACAGCGCATCCTGCAGATCGCCCACGAGCTCAACTACAAGGTCGACAAGAACGCCTCCAATCTGCGCAATCAGCAGTCCGGCACGCTGGCGCTGCTGTTCTTCGAAGACCCGACGCTCGACGACTCGCTGATCAATCCCTTCTTCCTGTCCATGCTCGGCTCGCTGACCCGCGCCTGCGCCGTGCAGGGCTACGACCTGCTGATCTCGTTCCAACAGCTGTCGAGCAACTGGCACGTCGAGTACGAGGACAGCAAGAAAGCCGACGGCCTGATCCTGCTCGGCTACGGCGATTATCTGGAGTACGTGTCGCGCCTGGAGCTGCTGCTCGAACAAGGCACGCATTTCGTTCGCTGGGGCACCGTGCTGCCAGGTCAGCCCGGCGTCACCATCGGCTGCGACAATTTCCAGGGCGGCCGCGACATGACCCGGCATCTGCTCGAACAAGGACGCAGGAACATCGCGTTCGTCGGGCACGCGTCCGATCACTATCCCGAGTTCCTGGACAGATACAAAGGTTACTCCGACTCGTTGCATGACGCGGGCCTGCCGGTCCGACCGGAGCTGCAGATCGACGCATTCACGACCGAGCGCTCCGGTTACGACGCAGCCACTGCGCTCATCGAACGCGGCGTTGCATTCGACGCGTTGTTCTGCGCGAGCGACTTGATTGCGATCGGCGCGATGCGCGCACTGATCGATCGGAAGATCCGAGTGCCACAGGACGTGGCGGTGGCGGGCTTTGACGATATTCCCATCGCCAGCTTCACCAATCCCAGCCTCACGACCGTGCAACAGGACACGAAGGCCGCCGCGACATTGCTGGTCGAAAGTCTGCTCGCGCTGATTCAGGACGAGCCGGTGCAGAGTCACACCATTCCGGCGAAGCTGGTCATTCGGCAGTCGACCCAATGACGAGGGATCGGGCCTAGTGAGCAACGACCAATCGGATGCGCGTGATTTCCGATGGCGCGCCGAAACGTTTCGGCGGTCCCCAATAGCCCGTGCCCCGGCTGGTGTAGATCCATAACGATCCGAGTCGATCCAGCCCCGCGGTGAAGGGCTGTTGGAAGCGCACGAAGAAATTCCACGGCCAGAACTGTCCGCCGTGCGTATGTCCGGAGAGTTGCAAATCGAAACCAGCCGCGGCGGCTTCGGGCGCCGAGCGCGGTTGATGAGCGAGCAGAATCTTCGCGCCCGCATCCGCTGGCGCATCGGCGAGCGCCGCGGCGGGGTCGCTGCGATTGACGGGATCGAAGTGATGCGCGCCGAAATCCGTCACGCCCGCGATCACCAGCTTCGCGTCGCCATGATCGACGACGACATGTTCGTTCATGAGCACGCGCACCCCGAGACGCCGCAGCTCCTTCGTCCAAGCACGCTCGCCTGAGTAGTACTCGTGATTGCCGGTGACGAAGAACGTTCCGTACTTCGCGCGCAGCTGCGACAGCGGCTCCACGTGCGACGCCAACTCTCGCACGCTGCCATCCACCAGATCGCCGGTGATTGCAATTGCGTCCGCGTCGAGCCGGTTCACGGCCGCGACGATTCCTTCGACGTAGTTGCGACGAATCGTCGGGCCGACATGGACGTCACTGATCTGCGCGATCGAGAAACCATGCAGCGCCGGCGGCAGATTCGCGATGGGCACATCGACATGCACGACTCGCGCGACACGCCGGGCGTTGATGAAACCGAGCAGCGTCGCAAATACCGCCGCGCCAACGACGATCCACGCGGAGGTCTCTTGAAACCGAGTCGTCGCCACGACAGGCGTGAACAACGCCGCGATCAGCAATGCCACATCTCGAAGCAGCGTGCAGACGAACAAGGACGAGAACAGCCCCATGGCGATGAGCGCGGTCCAGACCAGCGTGTCGGCGCCGCCCTCGTCCGCTTGTCGCGACCGAGCCGTCAATCCCATCGGAATCAGTACCCAGGAGGCCAGGAGCAACAGCGCGCCAATGACCTCGCCCGTCACCCCAATTGACAGCGCAGGTAACAGCCGCACGCCGATATAGACATGCAGCAGGCCGAGCAGGCCCAACATGAACAGGAATCCGCGTCGCAAGGAACTCGCTCCCACCGCGTGTACTGGCAAGTACAGCGCTGACGATATAGAGCGGGATTCAATGGCCCTCAATAGGGGCGATTACAAGACCGGCGGCCGCCGGAACTCAGGTTTTAATGTTCAGCCAGGCCCGCGCGAAGCGCAGCTCGCGCACCACGGCGTTCGGACGCAGGTCCAGCAGCCAAGCCGTCTCCTTGACGCTGACGCCCGCGAAGTAGCGCAGGTCGATCATGCGGGCACACACCGGGTCCAGCGCGTCCAGCCACTCGAGCCAGGCTTTCAGGTCGGCGAACGTTATGTCCGTGCCCCGCACCTGGCGGCTCTGAAGGGTGGAGCCGATCACCAGCCGCCGCACCAGCGGCGCCACGAAGAACAGGAACGTCAGCTGCTCGAACCCTGGGTGGTGGCCGCCGAGCCGATTCACGAACAACGATTCGAGCGTCGAGCGCAATCGCGTGGAGCAGTCGGCCGCGTGCTCACATAACTCGTCCCGCGTGGACGTGGACAGGCTCGCCAGGACCCGGCCGGCCAGGCTGGACATGGAAACGGAGCTGGAATGAATGGCATCTGCCGAGCGCATTGGGCCGGACCTTGCTTTTCACCTCTTAATCAGACGTGGCAGCGGCGCAAAAACCTCAAGCGGCATTCGCTCCCAACCCAGGGTGAATGTGGCGATCCGGTCAGGACGGAACATTGCCGACAGGTTGTCCCGGATCTCTGTGTTTCAGCAGCAGCGCGACGAAACGATTCAGCGAACGATAGATATTGTAGGGCGCGTCGATGCGGGTCCCGAACATTCTCTCGATGGCCGCGAACATGTGTCGAGAGAACAGCATCGTGAGCTCGCCCTCCTCGCACTTCGGCCCACGCAGCAGGCCGCGTCCATGCCACTCACGCAGTGAAACCTCTATCTCGTTCAGCACGAAATGCAAATAGTTGTACAGACTGATACGCCACTTGTACCAGGGGAAATCACAGTAACGATAACCCCAGGTGCCGTACGTCTCGCGCCAGGCCCAGGCATTCGGCATGTCGTGCGGCGCCGGCCAGCCGCGTGCGCGGCGCAATTCCCAATCCACCTGCAGCCCTTCGAAATCCCGGTAGTAGAACTGGCCCGACGGCAGTCCGTCGCCTCCCAGACCGAGCAATAGATCCTGAGCGTGCGCCTCGAGAATCAAACCGTGCCCCAGGGACATCTCCAACCACAACGGTGCGAACGTAGCGCATAGCACCTGCTCCACCCACTTCACCGGTTCCATGCCGGTACGCTCGAGCAGCGTCAACAACACAGGCTGACGTCCCTCGCCTCCGCCCAGCAATGAGAACAGTGGCGCCAGCCGCACGCGTCCGCTCATCACCTCCGGCGGAACCACGCGAATGACCGCTCCGCTGTCCGGCAGGCCCCGCGGCGAGAAGCCAACGACCTCACGCAAGAAATGTAATGCGCCCGGAAGCATCGGACCGGCATCCCCGACCACTCGGGCCAGTCCGATGCTACGCCCCACCTTCAGCCGTGAGACACGGCGATCACCGAAGATCGGCGAGTGCAACGACGTCTTGATGAATACCGCTCGATCGCCCGCCCCATCGGGCCACGCCAACAGCGTCCTGGTACTCGAAGTCGGCACGGCCCAGATACGCAACCCTGCGGCGACGGCATCGCGAGCCGAGGCTTCACGAAAGAACGCACGATAGTGATCGATGGCCGAGGGATGAACAGGAAACAGCACTCGTTCGTTAGCCGGCTCACCCGAAAGGAAACGAATCTGCCCGGCCGCCGGTGCCTGCTCGCCACGCACATAGAGATATTTTCTCGGCACCCAAAAACAAGGGAGCAGGAAGGGCTGACAATTTTGTGGCAGGTAACGAATATCGAACGCAGGATCACGCGCGGTGTTTTGAAAGATATTTGGTTTGTGCAACTGGAAGCGCTCCAGCTCGAGCCACTCGCCCAGCGCCGGCGGCAACTGCTCGATGACCTTCTGCCCGATGGTTTTGGCCGACACAGAAGCACTCCTTTGTCACGTTATGGCGATCGTCCTGATCCTGGCGGTGGAAAATATCATCTTCGTCGCGGTGTCGAAGCATCGCGAACGCCGTTCGCAAACTCCAATAATCAAACACTGTCACCTGCTGCACCGCGGACTCTCGCAAAGACGCCGACGCCAACCCGCAACGCGCAGTCAGCCACGCGGCGTCGGAAATTCAGCGCGCGGCCGCTACCGCGGTTTTGCGCCCCAAGATCTCAGAACGATTCGGATATTCACGTCGATGTCATCGTCGATCCACGTAACGCACGGCAGGCAAGCACGCCACGGCAGCAGCCGCTCATCACAGCCACGATCAAGTTCGTTCCGCGAAATCAGGTTGAGATCCACCGCCCCCGACATAAACCTCGCCGACGCCATCAGGCTGATGGCGAGTCAAATCGACGCAAAGGAGTAACGACATGATCAAGCTCGGCAAAGTTTCTCAGGAAACCCGTGACACCAAGTTCCTGACGGATCCGGAAACGGACGGCCTGCCGCAGATCTTCTTCTAAGAAGACCTACCGCCTGCACTGATCGAGTCAGGCGGGGAAGGCGCATCGTCGCATGGCCATGCGCCTTCTCATGGAGCTACACCTGGGGATCTCTCATGGATGAGTACTTGCTGCCCGCGCACGTGCATTTCTGTCGCCGTGGCGATGCTTTCGTTTTCCTCGATTTGAAACAGGACGACTACACGCTGATCAACGGCGAAGCCGCGACCGCGTTACGAGCGCAGCTGTCGACGCAGGCCGCCGACTCGACAGCGCGGCGAACCTCCGCCAGCCCGCTCGACGAGTTGCTGAAAGGCGGACTGCTGACGACCAACTCCAGCGCGGGCCGACGCCTCGCCATCACACAGACGGAGTTGGCGACCGAACAGTTGCTGGAGCCCGGTGCCGTCTCCGGTGTTCGCGTGACATTCACCGACTTCCGGCGGTTCTTCACCGCCTGCACCCTGGCGGCCGTTCGCTTGAAGTGGGGCCGGCTGGAAAACACCATCGCGGCGGTCGCCCGGCGCAAAGCCCGGCACTCGCCCGGAGCACGGCTCGACGTGGCCAGAGCGCGTGAGCTGACCGCCATCTTCTACAAGCTGCGCACCTATTTCCCTTTCAACTATCTGTGCCTGTTCGATTCGCTGGCGCTGGTCGAATTTCTCGCCCGCTATCGCATCTTCCCGACCTGGGTGTTCGGCGTGAAGCTGGAGCCCTGGGTCGCGCACTGCTGGATACAACAGGGAACGTTCGCCTTCAACGAAGGCGTCGAAGAGGCCGCCGGCTACACGCCCATCATGGTCGTTTAGGAGCGAGACGACATGCAGCGCTACATCGCCCTGCTCTGGAACGTCCGGAGCCTGGACAGTCTCCGGACGCTGGATGCCCTCGATGTCACATCGGCCCTGCCGACCAGGGACTGGTCGACGGCGCATCACGGCCCGGGAGTCCTGGTGATGCAACCCAGAACCCAGCACGTCGCGGCGCAGATCCATCCGTTGCGCGATCAAGCGGGCGTGGTCCTCGGCAGGCTCTTCGATCGGCACCACGACGACTACTCGACCGCCCCGGCGCTGTCCTTCAACGACAGCGACACCCGCAAGATCGTCAACAGCGCCGGCCAGCATCTGGTCGACCGCTACTGGGGCACGTATCTCGCCATCGTTCATGACGTCGCGCAATCCAGATATCACGTGTTTCGCGATCCCGTCGGCACGCTGCCGTGCTATCGCGTCAGTCACGGCGGTGTCGAGATTTTTTGTTCTCACATCGAAGACTGCACGCGCCTGCTGCCGGTGGCTTTCCCGATCAATCGAGGTTACCTCGCGCGCTGGCTGTTCTACACCAGCCTCACGACCACGCAGACCGGTCTCGAAAACGTAGCGCTGTTGCCAGCGGGAGAACGCCTGACGTTTTCGCAAGGCAGTGCTTCGCGCTCTCGCATCTGGGATCCGATAGCGATCGCGCGCGATCCGGATTTCGCCGCACCCGATGCGGCAGCGAAGACGCTGCGCTCGGTCGTGCAGAACACGGTGGACGCCTGGGCCTCGTGCTATCGGCATGTCACACATCGCCTCTCAGGCGGGCTGGACTCGTCGATCGTGGCGGGCTGTCTCGCGCAGTCTCCTTCCAGGCCCGCGACGACGTACCTGAATCTCTCGGTCGACGTGGGCTTCGATCAGGAACGGTTTCGTGCGCCGGGACTCGATCCGCGGCTCGCCGAAAAAATTCGCGCGATCGTGGGGCACGGCGATGAGCGGCATTTCGCGCGGCTGGTCGCGCAACGCTGGAATATCGAGCTGATCGAAACGCAGCGGGATCTGTCCATGGACCTGCGCCGGCTCTGGCAGGTGCCGCTCAGGACCAGCCCGGCCATGTACTTCACCAAGCTGGAAACCACCGATGCGGAGCTCGCGCTGGTGAAGAGCCGCGGCAGCCAGGCGTTCTTTTCCGGGCAAGCCGGCGACTCGGTGTTTCTCGGCACGCTGCAGCCGCTGCCCGCGATGGACTACGCTCATCTGCACGGTTTCAAACGCGGCCTGTGGCAGCAGATCGCGGACACATCGGTGCTCAGCAGGGACTCGCTCTGGACCGTGCTCGGCAAAACATTCTCTCACGGCATCCTGCGTCGACCCTACGCCCCGCCGATCAGCGTCTTCGATCGTCCCACGCTGCTCGATACCGAGCTTGCGGGCGGCCTCACCAGGAAACATTTTACCAGTCCGCTCGCCGAGCTCGCCGCGCGCGCCAACCTGCCGCCGGGCAAACAGAACCATGTGCGAGGTGTCGCGTGGTCGGCCTACTACGATTTCGTCTTCGACAGCGGACAGCATGCCGATCACATCGACCCGTTGAACTCGCAACCTGTTTGGGAATGCGCGCTGCGACTTCCGTCCTACACGATGCTGACAGGCGGGGTGAGTCGCGGACTGGCCAGACAGGCGTTCGCGGATCTGCTGCCGGCGGAAATCCGCAAGCGCCAGGTGAAAGGCACCGGCGGTCCGTTCTATCAACATCTGGTCCGGCGCAATCGTGCCTTCCTGCGCGAGCACCTGCTGGAGGGACTGTTGATCAAGGAACGTTATCTGGATCGCCGCAAACTCGACGAGTGTCTGGCCGCGGACGATCCTTCGCTCACGATCCCCGCGCCTATCCTGCTGAGCTATCTCGCCGCCGAGATCTGGTTACAGCAATGGCACGATCTGGCCGGACAGGTCAGTTCAACGCGGCCGGCGACGTTGCGGAGCGCGGCGCCTTGAGCTCCTGCAATTCACGCAGCTTTCGCCAGCGCTGATACTGCGCGGTCTTGGCGGGGTCGGGATCTTCGTAGCTCTGCAGCCAGAAACGGAACCAGTCGATGTTACGAATGCCGATGGCGCGCAAGTGTGCCGGCTGCCATTTGATGTGCGTCTCGCCGGCGAACACATACGCATCGTAGGGCTTGCCGGCCTCGGCCATGTGATTCATGAGCCGGATCTGGCCCGACATCTCATTGGCGGCCGCCTGGATCAGGATGGGCGCTTCGATGGTGTCGACATTGTCGGCCAGGTCGATGCGTTTCCAGAAATCCAGCCCGGCGCCTTCGGGCTTGACCATCCAGTCGCTGTAGCCCGCCGCCGACGCTTTCCTCCCGGCGCGCGTGGCCTGGTAATACTCCCACTGGCCCCAGCCGGGACTGGAGAGCGACACCGCCGCCAGTCGATCATGCTTGAGCACCATATACAGCGGCACGAACGAGCCGTGACTGACCCCGCCGATGCCGACGCGACGCTCATCGACAAACCCGCGCGCCGCGACGACATCGAGGGCTCGCAGAGTCGACTCCATGTACATCGTGAGATGCGGGAAATCCAGCTCCGCGGAATATTTCAGCTTGACCGAATCCGCTCCACGGCGCGCGGCACCGCTATTTATCGCAGTCGGGAAAGTTGTATTCAACACCACCATCCCGCTCGCCGCGAACACGTGCAACGGCAGCTCGTAGTTGGTCGCGTTGTCGAAGCCGACCGCGCTGTACGGCTCGACCAGCACCGGATATTTCTTTTCAGGATCGAAATCCGGCGGATAAAGAATGTAGCCGAAGGTGCGCTCGGGATAAGCCCCCGCCAGCGGCTGGCCCGGCGCGAGCCAGGGAAACTGCGGCGTCTGCCATTCGAAGCGCTCGACCTTGCCCAGACGGATATTGCGAAACTCCGGGTTGACGTCCGCCAGCTCACGAATTTTTCCCGAGCGCATATCTATTGCCACCACGTGCGCGGGACGCGCCTTGGTCTGCCGGACGCAGATCAGCTGCGCGGCGGCCTGGTCGCAGTACCAGAAAAAATCATCGACCGTATGCAGCACCGTCGAAACAGCATTGCGAGTCGGCGACCAGGCATAAATTCCGGTCTCGCCGCCGCCGCTGCCCTCGCGACGGAAGAACAGCACCTCCTGGCCTCGCCACCAGAGTTTTTCGATGAACCCGGCGCATTCTTGCGCCACGCATGCGACGGGGCTCGCGGCGTTTCCCGAAATCGTCGCGTTGACTCGAAAGGAATAATCGCCGCCGCGCGCCAGCCAGGCAGCGGCACCATCGCCGCGATTCACCGTGAAGATCGCGTCTTGCGGCGCCTTTACCGACAGGCGTGCACCGCCACCTCCAGCATTGCGCGCCTTGGCGAGCTTGAACGCTTCATTCTCCGCGTCGCTGGCCAACCGCTCCCGCTGATCCGCGAGTGTCACCACCCACACCGATCGATCTTTATCCCAACCTCGCTCGCGCTGGGGCAGCAGCAAGTCGCCTGAGAAGTTCAGATCGTCGTCGTATTGATAACCGCCGCGCTCCTTTTTTTCCTCGAGCGCTCGCAGCTCAGCACGTGGCGTGCCGGCTGCGAAGTAGAGCACGCTGCCGTCCTCACTCCACGCGAACTCGCGCACGTCGGCAGCGTTGTGAGTGAGTTGTTCCTGCAAGCTCCCGTCGACTTTCGCGCGCCACAATTGCACTTCGCCATGGCGCACGGATGGATACGCAATCCATTGCCCGTCGGGTGACCAGCGTGCGGTCTGTCGTTCGATCGAGCCACCGACTCTGCCCCCGGGCCCCTCCTGTGCCAGTCGCGCCTCACCGCCCTGCGCGACCGGAGTCAATGCGCCGCCCGATGTGTCGCCGATGAACCAGCCGAGCCGATACTCATTCGCCAGCGGGTCGCCTTGTCGCACCGATATCACATAGCGGCGCCGGTCGGGCGACAGACTCAGCGAGTCGATGCGACGCAGAGCCGTCATGTCATCGACAGTGATGGCGCGCGGCTCGGTCTTCACCACCACGCTTGGAATGACCAAAGGCGGGCGCGTTTCGGCAGCGACGGCGGCACGCGTGAGCAAGGTCGCAGCGAGCCCCAGACACAGCGGGATGACGTAACGTTTCATTGCTATGGTCGGCATCGCTGAGCTGTTCCAGAAAAACCGAGGGGCTGTCCGAAGACAGCCCCTCCGCCCCGCCCCGTCTTTACTGAATTACCAGGCCTTGGTGAACTCGATGGCGATCAACCGTCCAATCGGGCTGGCATTGGCCGGGTCGTAGCCCACGTCGAAAGTGGAAACGCCCGAGATCGCCGTGCTCGGAGGATCTTCATCCAACGCGTTCTGCGCGCTCAGTGCCACGACGAATCCCGACAGGAACCCCTCCTTGAACCGCTTGGAGAAGTCGTACGCCACTCGCACATCCATGGTCGTGTATGCGTCCACCTCTCTGTTCGGCGGCAACCCGGTGACGAGCCGGTTGTCGGTGTACGAATCGGTGTGGTTCACGAACAGGTTGGTGGAGAACCCGGCCCGCTGCCAACCCACCATCGCTCGGGCGCGCCAGTTGGGCGGATTGAAGATGGTATCCACCGTGTCGGTCTCGCCAGCGCTGCGGGTCACCTGCGTATCGCGCTCCAGGATGTACGTGCCACCCACGCCGACCGTTAGCGTGCCGCCCGCCAGTTTGGCGTCGTACTGCGTCGACAGGTCGAGACCGCTGGTCTTGACGACGCTCAGGTTGCGACGCCGCCCATCGACGATGATGTCGACCTGGTCGGGCGTGAAGTTCGGATTCAGCGTCGGCGGGGTCAGGAAGGCGCGGAAGCCCGTCAAGCCCTGCCGGCCGATGGCAACGAATTGATTGACCAGATCGTTGCTCGGGTCGTTGAAGATCAAGTCGCCGTACACGGCCGGATTCGACAGGATCACCGCCGCGGTCGCCGGCGTCGCGATCAATCCGGAATAGCGGATCCGGTAATAGTTGAGGGACAGCGTCAGCCCGTTGGCGGACTCCGGCACGTAATCGAAACCGAACGAGGAGCTTTCCGACTCCTGCGGCTCCAGTCCGGAAACGTCGGTGCCCGTGACCTGCAGCAGATAGCGCTGCCCCAGGCCGGGAATGTTGGCGAACGCCGCGATCGCGCTGTTGGACGCGAGGTTGTAGTCGGCCAGATTGGGCGCCTTATACGAAGTGCCGTAGCGGCCCCGCAGACGGAAACCCGCCACCGGCTCGTACATCAGACCGACTTGCGGGTCGACCGATGAACCGGCGGTGGAGTAGTCGTCATAACGACCGGCCAGGGACAATTCGAGGCGCCGCACGCCCTCGACCGCATTGGTATCGCCGAAGATGGGCACGTACAACTCGCCGAACGCGCTCTTGATGTTCTGATCGGAATCGACGCTGAAGTTGACCGCGCCGCCGACCACGCGTTTGGAAAGGTCCGAATACGACTCGGAACGATACCCGACACCCAGCGCCGCGCGCACCGGGCCGCCCGGCAGGTTGAACAAGGTGCCGTCGATCTTGGCCTCGCCGGCCTGGATCTCGAACTCGGAATCGAACATGTTGTTGTTGGCGACACCGGTCGCCGTGCGATTGTTCTGGGTCTGTTCCAGCTCGTTGTCGGCATAGCTGCCGGAGACTTCGAGCTGCCAGTCGCCGCCGAAACTCCAGTCCACGCCGAGGGTCGCGGCCATCTGGGGATTGTCGCTGGTGGTGCTCTCTCCCAGCGTCAGACGCCCGCCGAAGTTGTAACTTTCACGTTTGGAATAGAACGCATCGGCGAACACGCTGAGCGAGCCGGCGAGGTTCTGGCGGCCGGTGAACAGCGCCGAATAATTTTTCTCCTCCGGCGACAACGAACCGACGATGGACGTGCTCGGCACGAAATCGCGATCGCTGGCGAGCAGCAGGTCGCGCTTGTAATACTCCGCCGAAATCAGCGCGTTGCCGGAATCCCAGGAACCGCCCACCGCCTGGCTGCCGCGGTATTCGTCGATACCATCGGCCGTGCCGGCGCGCAGACGAGTCTCGGCGCCTTCGAAATCGTCTCTGAGGATGAAGTTGACGACGCCGCCGACTGCATCGGAGCCATACAGCGCCGAGGCGCCGTCCGGCAGGATTTCCACCCGCTCGACGGCGGACAGAGGCAATGCGGAGATATCGACAGCCGCTGAACGGAAGCCCGGCGCCAGACGCCGGCCATTGATCAGCACCAGGGTCGTACCTTCGCCGATGCCGCGCAGATTGATGGCCGCGCCCTGCTCGCGCGAGCCGCCCACGCCCGGAATGTTCAAACCGCTCTGATTCGCCAACGCGAAGTTCTGCGTCACCGATTCGAGCAGCTTGGTCACGGTGCTGTAGCCCGTGGCATTGATATATTCACGCGACAACACGGTGACCTGCGCCGTGTTGTTCTCGATGCCGCGGATGTTGGTACCCGTGACGATGATTTCTTCGATATCGGTCAGCGGCCGGCCTTCGACCGTGCGCTCGCGGGGCGCGGCGGTTTCGCCGGTATCCGCTTGAGCGAGCCGGATACGACCGTCGCTCGGGCCATAACTGCCGCTCGTGGTTGCCGACGGCTCGGCACTCGCCAGCTGAATCGTGACGGTCTTGTCGTCCAGGTGACGATAAGTGAGGCCGGTGCCTTCCAGCAGTTGTTTCAATGCTTGCTCGGTCGTGGCCTTCATCTTCAGCGGCGGCGCCGACTGCGCATTGACCAGCTTCTTGTCGAAAAGAATGTTGCTCTCGGTCTGCGCGGCGATCTCTCTCAACGACTTCGCCAGCGGTTGCTCCGGCAGATCCCATTCAGTGACTGCCTGCGCGTCGGCCGCGGCGGCAAGAATGGCCAGTACACTCCCTGTGAGCGCTGCTGCGCGAGGCGCGAAGCGGGCGCGATGAAACATCCGTTTGTTGGTGCTCAAAGTGGTCTCCTAACCAATGAATCCCCAATCCCCAGCTCCTGAACAGATGTCAGGATTTTTGACACACCGGTTATCGACGTTGCAGCCTCAGAAAATCCTCACTGAATGGGTTTGCCGGATAGAACTATTTCATTGCCGCGCTGGATGACGACGAGCCCGTACGCCTGCGCCACCGCGTTGGCGAAGTGCGTGGAGTCGCCCGCCTGAAATAAACCATTGATCGGCAACGCGGCCGTGTCCGGATCGGCGACGATCAACTTCGCGTCGTTGTAGCGATTCATCTCGATGACCGCGGCTTGCAGCGGCGTGTCGTCGAGGATCACCTGACCGCGGCGCCATGCCGTCGCCTTCTCGATGGAAGGCGTATCGAGCTTGGTGACCGAGCCGGTGTCGAAGGTGAGTCGTTGACCCGCCGCGAGTTTGAACTCGCCGGCACCGTTGCGAGCTTCCGGGACCGCGGCCGCCGGTGTTTGTTCGATCGCGCCCGGTGCGTCGATAGTCGGCTGAATCTGCTCGGGCAACACTGGCTGCACTGGCGACACGAGCACGCTGCCTTCCACCAGCGTCACCGCCAGACGCTCGACATCCTTGCGCACCACAAACGACGTGCCGAGCGCTTTGACCTGACGATCGCCCGCCGTCACGATGAACGGCCAATCCTGGCGCCTGGCGACGTTGAACAGCGCTTCGCCTCGACGCAGCTCGACCCGGCGCACCTGCTTGTCGTACTTCACGACGATGCGCGTGTCGGTATTGAGAAAAACGCGAGTGCCGTCTTCGAGTACCAACTGGCGCTGCTCCCCGACCGCAGTGGCGACGACACCCACGTTTTGTAACCACACGATGCCGACGATCACCAGCGCCAGCATGCAAGCCAGCGCCGTCGCCAGCGCGCCCCAACGCGGGCGATGCTCGACATGACGCAACGGACGAAAGGGGATCGCGCTGCGCAGTTGCTCCGCTTCGTCCCAGACCTCGGTCGCCAGCTCGAACGCACGGGCGTTCTCCGGATGCGCCTGCAACCAGCGGCGCAGGCCATCCTCGATCGCGCGGCCACGCGCGTCGCCGTGCAACTTCGCGATCCAGACACTGGCTTCGGCGAGTCGCTCCGGCGAGACGGGCTGCAGGGTCGGCGCTTCGATAGGGCTCATTCTCGTTGCCGTTCGATGGCCAGAATCGTGACGGCGCTCGCGACATGCTTCTCCACGGCGCTCACGCTGATGCGCAAGCGGCGTGCGATCTCGGCATGACTGAACCCGTAAAGACGATGCATGAAGAAGACTTCCCGTGTCCTGGGGTTGGCGCGATCCAGCGCCTCCCGCATTCTCATCAGACGTTGCTCGGCTGCAAAAACCTCATCCGGCGCGGGCTCCAGATCGGGCAGCTCCAGCTCCTCGATGGGCTGGCTCTCGTAACTGTCGAGCCGGGCATGACGGTGCTGATCGACGGACAGATTGATCGCGGTACGGGTCAGGAAGGCTTCCTGATTCTGGATCTGGCCACCCTGGCGGGTATATGCGTGCAGCCGGAGTACGGCTTCCTGCACCAGATCCTCGGCCTGTTCCGGCGACGCCCCGCGCCGGCGAAGCAACCTTTTCAGGCCACGCAACTGCCTCAAGAGCACATCCATATGAGAAGCCTCGGCATCCCTGACGATTCGGTCCGTCGCTAAACGCGCGGCATATTGCGTGATTCGACACGCCCGTGACAACGGAGCCCGCTGCTTACTGCCGGAAATAAACAAACCCTGCGCACACGCAGCATCGATCGGTAATAATCGCCCGACCACCCCGACAAGGAGCCGCGGCTAGTGAATACTTGCTTCGTAGCACGTGCGATCGCATTGGTTGCCATCGGCCTGATGAGCCCAACGATCCACGCCGCCGAACGTCGAGCCATCACACACGAAGATGTCTGGCTGCTGCCACGAGTCGGTGCGCCGGCCGTCAGTCCCGACGGCAAGCTCGCGGTGTTCAGCGTGACCGAGCCGGCGTATGCCAACGATCAGCAAGTGAGCGATTTGTGGTTGGCGAGCACCGACGGCAAATCCCCACCGCGCCGACTCACCCAGACGCGCGCCGGCGAGTCCGGCATGACCTGGAGCCCGGACAGCAAGCGCCTCGCCTTCGCCACCAAACGCGACGGCGACGACGCCAATCAGATTTATGTCCTCGACATCGCCACCGGCGGCGAAGCCCTGCGCGCGACGACCCTCAGCACGGGCGCCCGCTTGCCGAAATTCTCACCCGACGGCCGCAAGATCGCCTTCACCAGCGACGTGCCGCCAGCCAGCCGCAGTGACGAAGACAGCAAGCGCATCGTCGCTGAAGAGAAGGCGCGCAAATATAAGATTCGCGCCTACGACAGCTTCCCGATCCGCAACTGGGATACTTGGATGCCCGAGAATCGCCAGCCGCACGCCTTCGTGCAAACGATTGGCGCGAACGATGCGCGCGATCTGTTCGCCGGCACCGAATTGATCAAACAGCACGGCTTCGACGGCCGCAGCACGCCGGGCGCGAGCGAGCTGGATCTGACCTGGTCGCCCGATAGCGAAAGCTTGATCTTCGCTGCATCCCGGAACTCCAATCGCGGCGCCTTCGATTACACCAACACCGAGTTGTGGCAAGTTCCCGCGCAAGGCGGCGAGCCGAAGCGCCTGACCGGGAGTGAAGACTTGAAAGGCGGCGACGGCTGGAGCGAGCCGGAGTTCAGCCCGGACGGTCGCACGCTGTACGCGCTTCGCGAAGTGCGTGGCAAGTCGGTGTTCGGCCCGACGCATCTGGCTGCATTCGACTGGCCGTCACTGTCTCGTCGCACCGATATCACTTTGCCGGCGGAACGAGATCCGCTGAACTTCGTCGTCGCGCCCAACAATCGTGACATTTATCTGCTCGCCGAGGACGCGGGTCATTCGAAGATCTATCGCGGCAAGAGCACTGGCGGTGAGGCGCAGCTCGCGTTCGATGTGAAGGCCGGCGGCTACGGCAACCTCGTTGGCGCGGATCGAGCCAGCGCGCCGATGCTGATCGCGAATTTCGACAGCGCCGTCAGCCCGCCGGAAGTCGTGCGCATCGATCTGCAACGGGGCACTCATCAGGCGCTGACGAAGTTCACGGCGGAGAAGATCGCGCAGCTCGACCTGGCGCCGCTGGAACACTTCTGGTTCGACAGCAAGCGCGGCGCGCGCATTCACAACATGATCGTGCGCCCGCCCGGCTTCGATGCGACCAAGAAATATCCATTGCTGGTACTGATGCACGGCGGCCCGCACAGCATGTGGCGCGATGCCTTCTCCCTGCGCTGGAACTATCACCTGGTCGCGGCGCCCGGTTACGTCGTGCTGCTCACCAACTACAGCGGCTCTACTGGTTTCGGCGCGGACTTCTCACGGGCCATTCAGGGCGATCCGCTGGAAGGGCCGGCGCTGGAGATCAATCAAGCGGCGGATGAGGCGATCGCGCGTTATTCGTTCATCGACGGCTCGCGTCAATGCGCCGGCGGCGCGAGCTACGGCGGCCATCTCGCCAACTGGATGCAGGCGAGCACGACGCGGTATCGCTGTCTGATCAGCCACGCGGGTTTGATCAATCTCGAGAGCCAGTGGGCCACCAGCGATGTCACCTATTCACGTGAACAGAACATGGGCGGCCCGCCGTGGCAGCAAGGCGTGGATTGGAACAAACAAAATCCGATTCGCTATGCGTCGCAGTGGCAGACGCCAGTGCTGGTCACCGTCGGTGAACGTGACTTCCGCGTGCCGATGAACAACACGCTCGAATACTGGAGCGTGCTGCAACGTCAGCAGGTCGAGAGCCGCCTGTTGATCTTCCCCGACGAGAATCACTGGATCCTGCAAGGCGAGAACAGCCGGCAGTTCTTCAACGAAGTTCGCGAGTGGCTGGCGCGCTGGCTGAAAGCTCAGTAACGTTGCACGTTCCAGTAGAGGAGAACGTGCAATGTCTACACGCCGCCAGTTCCTGAGCCGTTCAGCTGCGATGCTCGCAGGGTCTTCACTCCTCGGCGGCTCGTGGCAATCGCTGGCCGCCGCGGCCAGCGAGGGCACGATGTTGAAACGAACCATTCCCTCGAGCGGCGAGGCCGTGCCGGCGATCGGCATGGGCACCTCGGGCAGCTTCGAGATCACACAGGGCAGCCCGGAATACGAGGCGCTCAAGGAAGTGCTCAAGCGCTTCTTCGATGGCGGCGCGACGTTGATCGACACCGCGCCGACGTACAGCAACGCCGAAGACATCCTCGGCCCGCTGCTGGCCGAGGCGAAACTGCGTCCGAAAGCATTCATTGCCACCAAGCTCTCGGGCGTCGTCGGTCGCGACAAAGGCCTCGCGCAATTCCAGAAGACGCTCAAGTCGTTGCGCACCGACAAGGTCGAGCTGCTGCAGGTTCATAACCTGGGCGATTGGAAAACCCAGCTGGCGCTGGCGCGCGAGCTGAAGCAACAAGGCAAGGTGAAGTACACCGGCATCACCCATTACCTGGACTCCGCGCACGATCAACTCGCCGACGTCGTTCAGGAAACCAAGCCGGATTTTCTGCAGATCAATTACTCGGTCACCAATCGCGGCGCCGAGCAACGCCTGTTCCCGATGGCCAGGGACCTCGGCATCGCCGTGCTCGCCAATCGCAACTTCAACGACGGCAAGCTGTTCAATCAGGTGAAGGACAAACAATTGCCGGGCTGGGCCAGGGAGATCGGCGTGACTTCCTGGGCGCAGATGTTTCTGAAGTTCTGCCTGAGCAACGAGGCCGTGACCGCGGTCATCCCCGCCACCGGTAAACCCGATCGCCAGTCCGACAACCTGCAGGCCGGCTATGGCCCGCTGTTGTCGGCGGCGCAAAAGAAAGAATTGGTCAGCCTGTTCGGCTGACCTTGCTCAGATCGCCGCCGGCCAATGGAAACATTGCCGGCGGCCTGCTCAATGTTCAGCTCTTGGTTTTACCGGCGTCCGGCTTCGGCAGCGGCACCAGCGCCGATACGGTCAGCTCCGGAGTCTGCAGCGACACCTGGCGCGGGATGCACTGGACCCGATCGGTCTGAATCTTCACCGACAGCTTCGGCAGCACGTGATCGCGCAGACCTTCCATCAGCTCGCAGTCGCCGGGCTCGAGGTCGAGCTTGCGATCGCGCGACAGCTCGACGGTTTTCCATTCGGCGGGGAATGTTTCATCGAGCTTGTTGGCCGGCACACCCAGGCGCTTGAGCAAGTCGTCGCGACTGGTCGGAGCGGGCGTTTTGGGCAGGTCGGCCACCGGCACCGGCGTGGCGGTCGTGATGGTGATGAAGAAATTCCGCGACGGCCGATTCAACGTGCAACCTTGCGCCATCACGCGCGTTTGCTCGTGCGCACCCAGCGCTCGCAGGATGGCTCGGATCCGATCCTCGGCAGCGTCGCAGTCGTACGCCGTCGTGAAGCCGGTGTAGCTGTAACGAATCTCCTGGGTCTTCCAGCCGGCCTGAACCGGCGCTGAACCGTCCGCGTGGCCCGCGAGCGGCAACAGCAGGCCGCCGCAGAGCGCCGCGATGAACGTATTTCTGAATCTGTGGGCCGCGTTACTCATGAATCTCTCCGAAACACCCTAACCGTTACCCGGTCTATAGAGCTTGGACGAATGGCACCCCGGCATGTTCCCCGGGCCATCCCAGCGCCGTCGTTAAAACTCGTTCATGATCCGGCGCAGACCGGATCAGCGAGGCCCCATGAATCATCCAACCATCGTCGATTTTCTGCGCCGGACCCCGCTCCAGGACCCGAATCGCCGGCTCGACGCCGAAGCGACCCTGGGCGACCGGCTCGCCGATCGCGTCGCCGGCTTCGGCGGCTCGTGGGCCTTCATCCTCGGCTTCATCGTGTTCCTCATCTGCTGGGCGGCGTTCAATCTGCTCGCCGGCCGGGAGCACGCGCCCGATCCCTATCCCTTCATCTTTCTGAATCTGATCCTGTCCATGCTGGCCGCGCTGCAGGCCCCCATCATCATGATGAGCCAGAACCGCCAGGCCGATAAGGACCGGCTGATGGCGACCCACGACTACGAGGTCAATCTCAAGGCCGAGATCGAGATCATGGCCCTGCACGAAAAACTCGACGCGGTCCGCACCCAGCAACTCAACGAGCTGCTCCTCAAACAACAGCAACAGCTCGACCTGCTGATCCGCCTGGTCGCGCAGCTCGACAGCAGGACGGACCGCTGATCACACGACTGTTTGCTTGCTGTGCGAGCCCCTCCTTCGCGCCGAAGAGATCTCATGACGCTTCTTGTTTCTTGGCTCGCTTGCCACGAGCCAGGCGCGCTTCGATGGAAGCGGCCGAGCGGACGGCGCGGCGTTTCAGGGCGCTGTGCACGTCGCTTTCCAGCGCGCCTTTGTCCTCAGCGGGGGCGGCGACGGCTGGCAGGGCGGCTACGCGGCCCATCAGCCAGAGCGCGGTCGCATAGATCCCGGCACTGACGCCGGGATCGCCGCGTTCCATCCGGATCAGGGTGGGCACCGAAATGCCCAGACGCTTGGCCCAGGTCCGCTGGGATTCCCGGCGCCGGACCCGGGCGATGGCCAGGTTCTCGCCCAGGGCGCGCAGCGCCTGGGCCGCCGCGGGTGGCAGGGCCTGCAGGGCTTGGGGGGCTGCCTTGGAATCCCCGCCGGCCGCCCCCACCCCTGCGGACCGGCCCGGAAAAGCACCACAGGTCATGACGCCCGACGACGCGCCCCCGAATCTGGTCGAGGTCTTTCGCTCGCTGCGAATGCCCGATTGCGACCAGCAGACGCTGATCCTCTCGGCGGTCGGCATTCACTCCTGGACCGTGGTGCGCGGGGGCATGTTCGTCGTGGTCGTGCCGGAGGAGTCGGCGGCGGTGGCCGTGCGCCATCTGACCGAGGTGGCCCAGGAAGCGCGGGCGCCTGTCCACATCCCCAAGCTGCCGAGAATCCAGCCTCGCGCCTGGACCGGATCGATCCTCTATGCCCTGGTGATGATGTGGGTTGCCTACGCAGCGGGCAGCGGCATGTTCGGTTTCGATTGGCTCGAGGGTGGCGCGCTGAATGGCGGGATTCCATCGACCCACGAATGGTGGCGGGTCGTAACCGCACTCACACTGCACGCCGACGTCGGTCATCTTCTGAGCAATCTCGCGTTCGGCACGGTGTTGGGCTTTCTAGTGTCACGCGCAGTGGGCGGCGGCGTCGCCTGGGCGAGCATTCTGATCGGCGCGATGATGGGCAACGCGCTGGACGCGCTGTGGATGCCGGTGGAACAACGATCGATTGGCGCATCGACCGCGGTGTTCGCGGCGCTCGGCATATTGAGCGCGTATTCATGGACGCTCGAAACCGCCACCAATCTGCGCTGGGCGAAGCGGCTCGGCCCGCTGATCGCCGGTGTGATGTTGCTTGGATTTCTCGGCGCCGGCGGTGAACGCACCGACGTGGTCGCGCACGTGACGGGATTTGCGAGCGGCTGTCTGCTCGGCGTGGCGCTCGGGATGGTTCCCGAGCGCCGCTTCGATTCATACGGCCTGCAATGGGCGGCAGGCCTGTTCACTCTCGCGACGATTGCCGTCGCGTGGTGGTTCGCGAGCTGAGCGCTATTCCTCGAGCTGGAAGTTCAAGCGCAGCCGATAGCGCTGGTTCTTGCAGGGGCTGCTCATGATCATCGCGCCCACCGCCTGCACCGCGCCCTGATCCAGACGAGTCGACAGGCTGCTCGCCACCACCTTGATGTCGGTGGGGCTGGCCGCCTTGCCGGGCACGGTGAATTCGACGACCACCGGGCCCTGCTCGTCGAGCTGACGTGCTTCGGCCGGATAGAAGTCGGAAATATTCACCGGCTTCACCACTTCATATTTGCAGTTCGCTTCGGTGTTGAGCGGCGGCAAAGGCGGACGCGGCTTGCAGGTCGCTTCGAAAGTCCCCGCGTTCACGCCCTCCACTGCCATGCTGGCCAGCACCGCGCGAATCGTTTTCTTGAGCACCACCGCCTGCGCCTCGGGCTGCGCGACGCCCTTGGCGTCGGTGCCGTCGTATTTGATATAGGCCTTGCACTCCAGCTCCAGGTCCGAGCCGTTGCTGACGAATACGGTGCGCCTCACACAGTGCTTGTCCGCTTTCTCGCCGCAATAGCGCGGCGTGTCGTCGCGGATCAGCGTGTAGCTCCACGAGCCGCCTTGCAGCTCGAAGGAATAGCCGTCCGCTTCCTTCACGATATTGCTGGGCATGGGCGTTCCGCCCGGCGCGGGTGCCGGCGTTCTGTTCTTCGCGGCCGCCATGTGAGAAGAGCAGTCCGCCGCTTTGCCGCCAGCGCCGCCCTTGGTCTTCTGAAACTCCGCCACCTGCGCGTTGAAGCAGGCCGCCAGACCCGCCAGCTCATCGGTGGTCGAGTTATGGGAGTCGACATATTCCTGCAGCAGCTTCTGCCGGGTGGCCTCGTCCTTGCCGACCGTCGACTGACTCGCCGCGCCCTTGATACAGCGCAGATACTCGCCCATGTCCTGGTCGAGCTTGAGCAGCGCCTGGGTGGCCGTCTTCATCTCCTCTTCGGTCGCCGAGGCGCCGGCGGGGATGGTGATCTTGAAGTTCGGTCGCGTGCAGTCCGCGTACGCCGAGCCAAACGGAAGCGCCGCCAGCGCGAGCGCCGTGAGTACGAGCCTCTTCGAAGCAATCACTGCGAATCGCATATCCCCGTCTCGAAGCTTCTGATGCACCAATTGTCGGCGATGCGTAGCGCCGGCGCCAGCGGCGCGCCGCCGAACTGAACCTTCGACCCGGACCGGCCTCTATTGGCAAGGGACCTAGTGGGGATGACGTGGCGGCGAGGGATTTCCTGTACGACGAGCGCGCGTCGCGACCGGCCATATTGGCGGTCGTCGTCGGCGCGCACCTGACGGCCTTCTTCATCGAGTGGCCGCAGAAGCGCGTTACCGACTCCGGCTACTGGGGGCCACCGAGAAGCATTGTCCTCATCCCCGCGCAGCCTCGCGAGCAACGGCCACCGCCGCCCCTGACCATGGCACCTGTCACCGGCGCCATCACGCCGCCACCGCAGCCAGGGTTGGCTCCATTGGATCTGCCGAGTGAAGCGGCCGCGCCTTCCGGATCGGCGATGGCCCCGCCCGATTGGAAACAATCCGGCACGGACGCGGCGGCCGATGCCGCGAGCAGGAACTATCGAGCGCTCGGCCCGCGTGCCGAAGCACCGAAAATCAAAATACCGCGCTCGCCGTTCAAACCGCCGCCCAAGCACAAGCGCGGCGAACTGGGCGAAGACGCGCTGGAAAACCCGGTGCTATGGCTGAGCGAGAACTGCTACATCAGGTTCGAGAATCGCAAGTTGCCGCTCGACGATCCCTTCCGCACCACCCCGATGACTCTGTGCACTTTCCCCGTGGGCAAACTCGAACCGAAGGGCGATCTGTTCGAACATCTGCGCAAACCGCAGGCCGTGCCGTGACTGGTGTACTCTCGGCGTGCCATGAGCCGCACGGACCCTGTGAGCATCGATGCAACGCTGCGCCAGTCGTTGGCGCAGGGAATGGCCGCGACCGAGCTATGGTCCTTGCTGCTGTCGGTATTGGGGCAGCGCGCCGCGCAGCGCTCGCCTTCCACGGTTCGTCAGCAATGGGAAACTGATCGGTTCGTGCAACCTTGCGCGGTGAATCAGCGCACGCTGAACGAACTGGACTCACATCTGCTCGCCGCAGCCGCCGATTTCGAAGCACTCGAACTATCGCCGGTCGCACCGCTCGCGTCCTGCTCGACGGTAGCGCTGACGAGCCAGAACAGAATTGTTTCTACCGCGCGCGGTACCGAAGTCGTTTCCGATCCGACCAACGTGCTCGCGTTGGAGTGCGCCAGGCGCTTACGAGAAGCGCCCGACGCGACAATCAAGCTCACGACCAGTCACCGCTGCGTGCGCGCGCAAGCCCTACCGAAGCGACCGGGATTCGCCGCGCATTTTCGAATGTTTTGTCTGGCGTCGGCCGCGCATGAACGCAAGGATCATGGCTTTGTCACCGAAGCATTGATCGAGCACATTCGAACTCACATTGCGGCGCTCGACCGGCTGGAGCAGCACGGCTACCACTTCCCGGATCGCCGGCTGAGGCTGCTTGCCACCCCGGAACGGCGGCACGTGGCCGAACGCATTGGCCGAGAATTCAGCGCGCCAGAGCGGCGGCATTCAAGCGAACGCGTCAGCGAGGAACCACGCGAGCTGCCGGTGACGCTGGAAACGCTGGAGCATCGGTATTATGACGGACTGCGATTCATGCTCGACGCCGGCACACCGGACGGCAACGCCGTGCCATTGATCGACGGCGGCGCGTTCGACTGGCTGCGCAAGCTCACCGACAACAAACGGATGGCCTATGTCGCGAGCGGCATGGGCTCGCAACTCGCGGCGATGTTATTTCGCCGCGTGGCCCGAATCGCCTGAGCACTCGCGGCGATGTTATTCGCCGCCCGGCCCGAATCGCCTGAATGCTCACGGCGGTGATATTTGGTCGGGTCGCCTGAATCGGCTGGGTGATGCCGGGAGATCAGGCGCGCCGACGGAACGGCGACGTCGTCGCGGACGCGGCGCGCTCGGCGGACAGAATCGTGTTGTGCAGGAGCATGGTGACGGTCATCTGACCCACGCCGCCCGGCACCGGCGTGATGTACGACGCCTTCTCTTTCACGCCCTCGAAGTCGACGTCGCCGACGATACGGCCGTCGGGCAGGCGATTGAAACCCACGTCGATGACCACCGCACCGGTCTTCACGATCTGCGGCACGATCAGATTCGGCACGCCGGCCGCCACGACCAGGATGTCCGCGAGCAACGTGAAATGACCGAGGTCGCGCGTCTTCTTGTGACAAATGACCACGGTCGCATCCTGCTGCATCAACATCAGCGCGGTGGGCTTGCCGACGATGTTGCTGGCGCCGACCACCACGACGTTCTGTCCCTCGACCCGGATGTTTTCGTGCTCGAGGATCTTCTGCACACCGTACGGCGTGCACGGCGAAAACACCGTGCTGCCGGTGACCAGGCCGCCCATGTTGTACAGATGAAAGCCATCCACATCCTTCTCGACGGAAATCTTCTCCAGCACGCTCGACACGCGGATGTGCGCCGGTAACGGCAACTGCACGAGGATGCCGTGCACGGTCGGGTCGTTGTTGAGACGTTCGATGTGATCGAGCACCTGCTCCTCGGTGGTGCTCGCCGGCAATTCGACCAGCTCGGAGCGGATGCCGACTTCCTTGCAGCCGGCGATCTTGTTGCGAACGTAGGACTGCGACGCCGGGTTGTCGCCGACCAGAATGACTGCCAGCGCCGGCGTCACATTGTGACGAGAGCGCAGCACGTCGACGCGAGCGTGATATTCCGCGCGCAGTTTTTTCGCAATCGCCTTGCCGTCGATAATCTTTGCCGTCACTTCAGTACCACCGTCTTGCTGCCATTCGCGAACACGCGCCGCTCGGCGTGCCACTTCACGGCCCGATTCAACACCACGCTCTCGAGATCGGCGCCGATGCTGACCAATTCTTCCGGCGTCATGGTGTGATCCACGCGCGCCACTTCCTGCTCGATGATCGGGCCTTCATCCAGATCCGTCGTCACATAGTGCGCGGTCGCGCCGATGAGCTTCACGCCGCGGGCGTGCGCCTGATGATACGCCTTGGCGCCCTTGAAGCCCGGCAGGAACGAATGATGGATATTGATGGCCCGGCCGGCGAAATATTCGCAGGCCCGCGGCGTCAGGATCTGCATGTAGCGCGCCAGCACCAGCAGCTCGCCGTCGACCTTCTCGAACAGATCGATCATGCGCTGTTCCTGCTCGGCCTTGCGCCCGTCGAGCACGGGCAGATAGTGATACGGCACCCCGTGCCACTCGCTCAGGCTGCGCATGTCCTGATGATTGGAGACGACCGCGACCACTTCAATGGGCAGCGTGCCGGTGCTCCAGCGATGCAACATGCTGTTCAGGCAGTGGCCTTGCCTGGACACCGCCAGCACCGCGCGACACTTGCGCGACGCTTCGTGGAATTTCCAGCGCATGCCGAAACGCTGCGCGACTGCATTCGAGAAGGCCTCGTCCATCTTCTGTAACGAGGGCGCGCCCTGACCGTTGTCATGAAACACGGTGCGCATGAACGACGTGTCCGAATCCGGATCGTCGTAGTGCTGTGCCTCGGTGATGAGGCAATTGTTGGTAGCGAGGAAACTGGCCACGGCCGCCACGACACCGGTGGTGTCGGGACAGGCCGTGGTCAGGACCATGCTCGGCGGCTTCGCCACCCCGGGACCTCGACCCGAACCCCCCTTGGGCACAACGGCGCGGGACAGGGAGCTCAGGTTGGCGGGAGTCGAGCCGTCGGACATGGTCATCTCCTGGACGGGACGGAGTGCCCCGCTTCAATAACGATAATGATCCGGCTTGTACGGCCCGGCCTTGTCGACACCGATGTACCTGGCCTGCTCGTCGGTCAGCGTGGTGAGCTTGACGCCGAGCTTGGCCAGTTGCAGCCGGGCGACCTTCTCGTCCAGGTGCTTGGGCAGCACATAGACGCCGATGGGGTACTTCGCCGTGTTCGCGAACAGCTCGATCTGCGCCAGGGTCTGGTTGGCGAAGGACGAGCTCATCACGTAGGAAGGATGACCGGTTGCGCAGCCCAGGTTAACCAGGCGACCTTCCGCCAGCAGGATGATGCGTTTGCCGTCCGGGAAAATGATGTGGTCGACCTGGGGCTTGATGTTCTCCCAGGGGTACTTCTTCAACGACGCCACGTCGATTTCATTGTCGAAGTGACCGATGTTGCAGACGATGGCGTTGTTCTTCATCGCCTTCATGTGATCGTGGGTGATCACGTGGAAGTTGCCGGTGGTGGTGACGAAGATGTCGCCGAGCTTGGCGGCCTCTTCCATGGTCACCACGCGATAGCCTTCCATCGCCGCCTGCAACGCGCAGATCGGATCGATCTCGGTGATCAGCACGGTGGCGGACAACGCACGCAGCGCCTGCGCCGAGCCCTTGCCCACGTCGCCATAGCCGGCCACGACCGCGACCTTGCCGGCGATCATCACGTCGGTGGCGCGCTTGATGCCGTCGACCAGCGACTCACGGCAGCCGTACAGGTTGTCGAACTTGCTCTTGGTGACCGAGTCGTTGACGTTGATGGCCGGGAACGCGAGCTTGCCGTCCTTCGCCATCTGATACAGGCGCTTGACGCCGGTGGTGGTCTCTTCGGTGACGCCCTTCACGGCCTTCAACCGCACCGAGTACCACTTCGGGTCGACCTTGAGCTTGGCCTTGATGGCGTTGAACAGGCAGATTTCTTCTTCGCTGCCCGGGTTGTTCAGCACGCTCAGATCGCTCTCGGCGCGCGTGCCCAGATGCAACAGCAGCGTCGCGTCGCCGCCGTCGTCGAGGATCATGTTCGAATGACCGCCGTCGGCCCATTCGAAGATGCGGTGGGTGTAATCCCAGTACTCATCCAGCGTTTCGCCCTTGTATGCGAACACGGGAGTGCCCTTCACCGCGATGGCGGCGGCGGCATGATCTTGCGTGGAGTAGATGTTGCACGAGGCCCAACGCACCTGGGCGCCGAGCGCCTGCAGCGTCTCGATCAGCACCGCGGTCTGGATGGTCATGTGCAGGGAGCCGGTGATGCGGGCTCCTTTCAAAGGCTGGGACTTGGCGAACTCTTCGCGGATCGCCATCAGACCGGGCATTTCGGTCTCGGCAATCAGGATTTCCTTGCGACCCCAATCGGCCAGCTTCAGGTCGGCCACATGGAAATCACCCGTGGAAGCAGGCTTGGCGACTGCGCTCATACATATCTCCGTCTTAAGTTGGAGGGCGCCGTTGCCTGTTGGCTTGCGAGCCGAGCCTGGCAGTCATGGGCGGAACGCCTCGAGCTGCTGCAGCGCCCCTCGGATCGCGGAGCGGGGATTCTAACGTAAAACGCCGGGCCCGACGATGCGTCGAGCCCGGCGTGTGAACCAATACAGTCTATTCGTCAGGCGTTGGCCGCGCGCTTGGCGCCGGCCTCGGCCGCCAGCAACTCGGCCTTGTCGGTCTTTTCCCAGGTGAATTCCGGCTCATTGCGGCCGAAATGGCCGTAGGAGGCGGTCTTCTGGTAGATCGGACGCAGCAGGTCCAGCATCTGGATGATGCCCTTCGGGCGCAGGTCGAAATGTTTCGCGACCAGCTCTTCCAGGCGCTCGTCGGACACTTTGCCGGTGCCGAAAGTGGTGACCATGATGCTGGTGGGCTTGGCGACGCCGATCGCGTACGACACCTGCACCTGAGCCTTGGTCGCCAGGCCCGAGGCGACGATGTTCTTGGCGACGTAGCGCGCAGCGTAAGCAGCCGAGCGGTCGACCTTCGACGGGTCCTTGCCCGAGAACGCGCCACCGCCGTGCGGAGCGGCACCGCCGTAGGTGTCGACGATGATCTTGCGACCGGTCAGACCGGCATCGCCCTGCGGACCGCCGACCACGAACCGGCCGGTGGGATTGATCAGATAGTTCACCTTCTTGCCGATCATTTCCTTCGGCAGCACCGGCTTCACGATCTCCTCGATCACCGCCTCGGACAGCTGCTTGTGCTCGATGTCCGGGTGATGCTGGGTCGAGAGCACGACGGTGTCGATCTCTTTCGGCCTGCCGTCGATATAACGAATGGTGACCTGCGACTTCGCGTCCGGACGCAGCCAGGGCAGCTTGCCGTTCTTGCGCAACTGCGCCTGACGCTCGACCAGACGATGCGACAGATAGATGGGCAGCGGCATCAGGCTGGGCGTTTCATCGCACGCGTAACCGAACATCAGGCCCTGGTCGCCGGCACCTTGATCCAGATCGATACCGCGGCCTTCGTCCACGCCCTGGGCAATGTCCTGAGACTGTTTGCCATACGCGACCAGCACCGAGCAGCCTTTGTAGTCGATGCCGTAGTCGGTGTTGTCGTAGCCGATGCGTTGAATCGTGTCGCGCGCGACCGCCTGGAAATCGACCACGGCGCCGGTCGTGATCTCGCCGGCAAGCACCACCAGGCCGGTCGTGCACAGGGTCTCGGCGGCAACGCGCGAGTACTTATCCTGCGCCAGGATGGCATCCAGGACGCCATCGGAGATCTGATCCGCGACTTTGTCCGGATGCCCTTCCGAGACGGATTCGGAGGTAAACAGGAAGCTGCTGCTCATTAAGAAGGTCCTTTGACTTGAATTCGAATGCTAACCCGCCGGCGGTTACAGCGGGGTACCAAAGTTTTCCCGATAGCGGGTAGCAAATTCGTCGCGGCTGAACCGATGGTTTTGGGTGCCGCGGGATTCGATCTTGATCGCTCCGAGCAGCGACGCAATCCGGCCCGTCGTCTCCCAATCCCGACCATGGATCAGCCCGTGCAGCAGACCGGCGCGATAGGCATCGCCGCAACCGGTCGGATCGACCACCGCCTTCGGCTTCGCCGTCGGAATCACGATCTTGCCCTCGCGGGTATGGATTTCCGAGCCCTCGGCGCCACGCGTGACGATCAATGCCTGGACGTGCTTGAGTATTTGGGCTTCGTTCCAGCCGGTGCGCTGCTGCACCACCTGCCACTCGTAATCATTCAGCGTCACATAGGTGGCCTTGCTGATGAAGTTCTTCAAGTGCTCGCCGTCGAACAACGGCATGGCCTGGCCCAGATCGAAAATAAAGGGAATGCCGGCCGCGGCGAACTGCGCGGCGTGCTGAAGCATGCCGTCGCGACCATCGGGAGCGACGATGCCGACTTTGATGGGCTGCTCGGCCCGCTGGATCGCCTGCGACACTTCATTGACGTGCGACTGTTGCATGGCGCCCGGATGAAAGGCCCAGATCTGATTGTCGTCGAGGTCCGTGGTCACGAAGCCCTGCGCGGTGTGCTCGCTTTCCAGCACGCGCACGTAATCCGTGGGGATACCGTTCTGCCGCATCCAGTCCAGGTATAAGCCAGCATCGCGGCCGACCGTCGCCATGAGGTATCCAGTGTCGCCGAGCAGCTTGAGGTTGTAGGCGATGTTGCCGCCACAGCCGCCGTACTCGCGCCGCATCTGCGGCACCAGGAACGACACGTTCAGCATGTGGATCTTGTCGGGCAGGATGTGATTCCGGAACCGGTCCTCGAACACCATGATGGTATCGAAGGCCACCGAGCCGCAGATCAGAGCCCGTCCACCGGCCTGTGCATGCTGAGTCAAACGCCGTTCTCCTGAAATTGTCAAAACCGAATTGTAGCCTTGGCGGCCGTCCCGTGGGTCCAACGGATGGAATTACTGGTGAACCCGTAGGTGGGTTCAAGCGTTACGGAGCATTCAAGGTGGGGAGCGCCCCGAGGGGAGTGACGGATTGTTCAACGTGGAGCCTCGCAACCGCTTCGACCGTTCGACCCGGCAGGATTCGTCGCCATCCGACGACGATCTGACCGACGTCGAGCCCGAGTCCCGGCCGGCATCTGATGGGCAGGACGCCCAAATGCCGGGCGCGCGCGGATGCGCAGGACCGGCCATCCTCATCGTCGAGGATGAGGGCATTGTCGCGCAGGACCTGATGGAAGCACTCACCCGCCTCGGCTACCGCATCAGCGGCGTGGCGAGCGAGGGCGCGCAGGCGGTGAGCATGGCCACCCAGTTGCGGCCCGAGCTGGTGGTCATGGACGTGAGCCTGCGAGGCGAGATCGATGGCATTCAGGCGGCGCGCATGATGCAGGAACACGCGCATGTGCCGGTCATCTTTCTCACCGGTCATCGCGACGCCGAGACGCTCCAGCGCGCGGTGCTCACCGGTCCGCTCGGATATTTGATCAAGCCGTTCCAGGAAGACGAGCTGCGCTGTGCGATCGAGGTCGCCATCCACAAGCATCGCGCCGAGCAGCAAGTCCGCGAGCGCGAAGAAGAACTGCGCCGAAGCGCCGAGCTGCTGCAGAACCTGACGCTGATCGACGAGCTGACCCAGCTGCGCAATCGCCGCGGCTTTTTCGAGCTGGCCCAGCAGGCGCTGAAAGTGGCCCAGCGCGAGCACTATGCGATGGGCGTGTTCTTCATGGACTTGAACGGCCTGAAGCGCATCAACGACAACCTCGGTCATCAGGCCGGCGACCAGGCACTGCGCGATACCGCCGAAGTACTGCGCGATACATTTCGCAGCTCGGACATTCTGGCGCGCATCGGCGGCGACGAGTTCGTCGCCATGGCGCACGTGCATTCCACTCAGGACCTGCACGCGCTGGCCGGCCGGCTGCGCGATCATCTGCAGGTCTTCAATCAAACCCATCGCCGCCCCTATCCGCTGAACATCAGCGTGGGCATGACGCTGGTGGACATTCCCACCGAAGAAGACCTCGAGTCGCTGCTGGCGCGCGCCGATGCCGCCATGTACGAAGAGAAGCGCGCCGTCTCCAACCGGGCCTGAGTCGTCAGGGCCGGGGCGCTATCATGGGCGCCTGACCACGCCTCATGAGATCCGCCGATGTCGAATGCCGCTGCCACCGACGATCCGTCACAGTGGCTGGAAGCCGTCGCCGCTGACGATCCGGAACGCCCGTTGCTGGAAACTGGCACGGGACGCCGCTTCAATTATGGTCAAATGGCCGCGCTCACCCGACGGCTCGCCGGAGCGTTGACGACGCTCGAAGTGAAGCCCGGCGATCGGGTCGTCGCCCAGGTCGAGAAATCTCCCGAGGCCATCGCGCTGTACCTGGCCTGCCTGCACCTCGACGCGACTTTCGTTCCTTTGAACACGGCTTACACCCTCGCCGAGCTCGAATATTTTCTTGGCGATGCCGCCCCGAGCGTCGCGGTCGTGCGCCCCGCCGATCGCGAGCAGGTACGACCGATCGCCGCGGCGTGTGGCGTCGAGCACGTGGAAACATTGGACGATCGCGGCGGCGGCTCGCTGCTGGAAATCGCCGGCCACGCACCTCAAAGGGCCGCTCATGCTCCGGCAACGCTGGCAGCCTTGCTCTACACCTCCGGCACCACCGGCCGCTCCAAAGGTGCGATGCTCACGCGCGCCAACCTGTCATCCAATGCGACGACACTGGCACAGGCCTGGCGCTTCAGCCCGCACGACGTGCTGTTGCACGCCCTGCCGATCTTTCACGTGCATGGCCTGTTCGTCGCGATCAACACCGTGCTGGCGTCGGGCAGCTCGATGCTGTTCCTGGCGAAATTCGACGCCGACGAAATCATCCGGCTGCTGCCCCGGGCCAGCGTGATGATGGGCGTGCCGACCTTCTACACGCGCCTGTTACAACACCCCGGACTGAACCGGCACACGGTGCGCAACGTGCGCTTGTTCGTTTCGGGTTCGGCGCCGCTGCTGGCCGAGACCCATCGGGAATTTCAGGCACGCACCGGCCACGCCATCCTGGAACGCTATGGCATGAGCGAGACGCTGATGAACACGTCCAACCCGTACGATGGCCAGCGCATTCCAGGATCGGTCGGCCCCGCGCTGCCAGGTGTCGAAGTGAGGATCGCGGCTCCGGAGAGCGGCGCGCCGCTGACGCAGCCCGACGCCATCGGCATGATCGAAGTGCGGGGCCCGAATGTTTTCTCGGGTTACTGGCGCATGCCGGAGAAAACCGCGTCTGAATTTCGCGAGGACGGTTTTTTCATCACCGGCGATCTCGGCAAGCGCGACGCCCATGGTTATGTATATATCGTCGGTCGCGGCAAGGACTTGATCATCACCGGCGGTTACAACGTCTATCCCATCGAGGTCGAGCTGGAAATCGACGCGCTGCCCGGCGTGAACGAGAGCGCCGTCATCGGCGTGCCCCATGCAGATTTCGGCGAAGGCGTCACCGCGGTGGTGGTGCTGAACGAGAACGCCGTGCTGGACGAAGCGAGCATTCGTAGCGCGCTCGAGCAACGGCTGGCCAGATTCAAGCTGCCCAAGCGCATCGTGTTCGTCGACCAGCTGCCCCGGAACACCATGGGCAAAGTACAAAAAAGCGCCCTGCGCGAACGCTATCGCGATCTCTATACATAACCAGGAAATTCCACATGACCGCCACTCTGATCGACGGCCGCGCCGTCGCCGAACGTCTGCGTGACCGCGTTGCCGCCCGCACCGCCGAGCTGGCCCGGCACGGCGTGATTCCCGGTCTGGCGGTGGTGCTGGTCGGCGACGATCCGGCCAGCCAGGTGTACGTCGGCAGCAAGACCAAACAAGCGGCGGCGGCCGGGCTGAAACATTTCGATCATCGCCTGCCCGCGACCACCGGCACCTCGGAGTTGATTGCACTGGTCGAGCAATTGAATGCTCGCGACGATGTGCACGGCATTCTGGTGCAGCTGCCGCTGCCGGTCGGCGTGGATAGCGCGGCGGTGCTGGCCGCCATCGATCCGGCCAAGGATGTCGACGGCTTTCATGCGGTCAATGCCGGCCGGCTGGCGCTGGGTCAGGATGCAACCGTGCCGTGCACGCCGCTCGGCTGTCTGATCCTGATTCGCGAAGTGACGCGCGATCTGGCCGGCAAGCGCGCCGTCGTGGTCGGCCGTTCCAACATCGTCGGCAAGCCGATGGCACAGTTGCTGTTACAAAACGACTGCACTGTAACGATTGCTCACTCGCGCACGCGCGATCTGCCGCAGCTGTGTCGCGAGGCGGAGATTCTGGTGGCGGCCATCGGGCGACCGAAAGCCATCGCCGGCGACTGGATCCGCGCCGGCGCGATCGTCATCGACGTGGGCATCAATCGCACCACGGGCGCGGATGGGAAGAACAAACTGGTCGGCGACGTCGACTTCGACGCGGCACTGTCACATGCCGGTGCAATCACGCCCGTGCCTGGCGGCGTCGGGCCCATGACCATCGCATGCCTGCTGATGAACACTGTGAACGCGGCGATCCGTTCACGAGCGGGCACGCTCGGCCCGCTCATCGGTGTTTCTCAATAGTTACTCAGCGTCGGCGCTGTCGGCGTTGCCGATGGTCGCCGCCAGCTTGTCGATGATGGAGTACAACGACACGCGCTCCGACTCGTTCAACGTCAGCAGCATGTCTGCCTGACGTTTGCGCGCCACCGGTAGCACCGCTTTGTACAAAGCGGTGCCTTTCGGTGTGATCGAAACCATCACCGGCGCCGCCAGCGCTTCGGTCGAACGCGAACCGCGATCCTTGATCGCCTTGGTCTTGGTCAGCCCGCGCGTCGCCATCACGCGCAACGTCCGGCTCACCTGACCCTTGTCCATGCCGCTGCGGGTCGTGACTTCCGAGAAGCGCATCGGCGCGAAGCGTGCCACCAGCGCCAGCAGGCGCCATTCCGGCAGGCTCAGATCGAACTGCTCCAGATACGGCTTGGTGAGATTGGTGCGCAGGGAGTTCGACAGGCGCGTCAATCGAAACGTGAGGAAGTCCTCCACGTTCAGATGCGAGCCGCTGCGCGACACCGCCATCCAGGGCGAGGCTGTCTTGGTTGTTGACCGCTGCCGCGGCTTGTTTTGCGAAGGAGCTTTCACTTACGTGCCAATTCGGCAATAGGCCGAAGAGTTTAGGAGGACGCGGATTCTGCCGTAAGCAATCGCGCTTGAATAGAACATCGCAGCTAACAAAGTTGTAAACATGCAGTTCTCGACACTTTCGTACGTTATGCAATCACGCGCGAATGCTGAACGGAGCGTCGATGTTTCTGCGCGAGAATTTGCCGTGTTTTCTGGGTAGCCCCGGCGCGCGCGTTCACGCCCGCACGTGACAAATTTTGTCCATTTGTTACGCGCCACACTGTATCTGCCTGTTTGCACGCCGCGAATCGCAAGTGACGTTTCGCGACCACGCATACAAAGCGGACACACGGGAAAAAAACTGGTGCGGCGATAAAAACGGACTGCTATGGTCCGCCGCGCTCCGTGGAACGCTTCATGCCACAACCAGAAGCCCAAGCCCGCGTCATAGAAGAGTGGTTCCGGTTGCCGGAATCGCGCCGGCTGCACGCGACCGACGCGGTCGTGTTCGCGTTCAGGCTGTTACAAGACCGGCCGGAGATGTTTGCGCGCGACCGGGGCCGAGACCACGTCAATCACGACGTGATCGTCGAGTGGCTGCTGCCGTATCTGACTCGCCAGACCAACTGAGCCGAGCCCATCGATCGATATCAATGGATCCCGCGGCCGCCTCAGGCGCCTTGCAAGGCCTGGCCGATCCCGCTGACCGTCGCCAGCAATCCCGACAACAATTCGCGGTCGTCCCGCTTGCCGGCGCGCCAGCGCCGCAACAGGTCCACCTGCGTCAGATGCATGGGATCGATGTACGGGTTACGCAATAAAATAGAGCGCTGGACCGTCGACGCGCCTTCCAGCAACTGCTGGCAGCAGCGGATTTGCAGGACTTGCTGCCGGGCCAGCTCGTATTCGGCGCGCAGGATGGGAATGAAGCGCCGATATTTTTCGTCCACCAGCTGTTCATAGACGCGCGCGATATCCAGGTCCGCGCGCGCCAGCGACAGCTCGATGTCGTCGACCAGATTCGTAAAGAAGAACCAGTGCTCGTGCATGTCGCGCAGGACCGCGTCGCCGAGCGTGCTCGACGCCAGCGCCAGCGCCGAGCCGGCGCCGAACCAGCCGGGCATCATGTAACGACACTGCGACCACGCATGCCACCACGGGATGGAGCGGATGGCGGCGATGCCGACGCGGTCCAGCCGGGACACCGGACGCGAGCCGAGCTGCATGCGCTCGATCACGTCGATGGGTGTCAGTTGACAGAAGAAGTCGTGGAACTCGGGATCGTCGAATACTAGGCCGCGATACACGCGCGAGCTCTCCGTGCTCATCAGCTCCATCGCCTCGCGCCAGGCCGGCTCGACCCGCTCCGGCGGCATCACACCCGCCCGTGACAGCGACAGCGCGTTGAATGCCTGCTCGAACACCCGGAGTGCGATCGGGCGCAGACCGTATTTCTCGTTGACCAGCTCGCCCTGCTCGGTGATGCGCAATCGACCACGACGCGCGCCGTTCGGAGCGCTTCTGACCAGCACTTCGGTGCGGCCGCCGCCACGATCGATGCCGTCGGCCTGACCGTGAAAAAGTGTCAAATCGATGCCAGCGGCATCGGCCGCGGCAAATAAGGATTCCTGCGCCTGACGAATCAGCCAGCGCGCGCGCACGATGCCGCTTTCCTTGTTGCTGGCTGAATAACCGATCATCACGTACTGATGATTGGCGCGGCCCTGCAGGTGACGTTTGTAAACCGGTTCTTCGAACAGCTGTTTCATCATCTCGCCGCAGCGTTGCAGCGATTCGGCCGATTCGAACATCGGCGCCACGTCGGTGGGCACATCGCCGGTACGACGATCGGCGGTATCGGCCCAGCGCGCCAGCAACAGCAGCGACAGCATGTCGTCGATGCCCTGGGTCGAGCTCACGACATAAGCCCCAATCGCGTCGTCACCGTAGCGATGACGACAATGCGCCAGCGCTTCGAGCACCCACAGACTGCGTTTGCCGGTGGCGTCGAGTACGTTGCTCGGCCCTTCGTCGCGCTCGAGCGCATCTCGCAACCGAGCCGTGCGCTCCGCACTGGTGCGATTCGCCCAGCCCGCGTCATTGAACCCCTGACCGACCACGGCGCGATGCGCGGCCGCGTTCTGGCGCAGATCCAGCGTGGCCAGATGGAATCCGAAGGTTCGAATCCGGCGGATCAGGCGACGCACTTGAAACAATCCGGCGTGCTCGCCCTTGTTGGCGCGCAGGCTGTCGGAGATCATATTGATGTCGCCGAGGAACTCGTTGACGCCCTCGTATTGATTGGCGCGCCCTTCGTAGGTCGCACGCAACCGCTCCATGATCTGCCCCAAAAAGACGCGATAAGGCATGCGGTCGTGCCGGGCCGGCGACAGGCTCCCGCCCGAGCGCAACAGCACCGAATACTGCTCGACCCGCGCCACCAGCTCCGGCGTAACACCGACGCGCGAGGCGCTTTGAGACAACGATTCCGCGAGGCCTTTGCACTCGAGGAAATAGTTGTTGACGATGATCTGCTGGTGACGCGCGATGGTTTCGCGCAGGGTCTTGGCATGCACATCGGGATTGCCGTCCATGTCGCCGCCGACCCAGGAGCCGAAGCGCAGGATCTCCGGCAATTCACGTTCGCGGGCTTCCTCACCGTACGCCTGCTCGAGCGCCGTCTCGATCTCTTCGTAGAACGTCGGCACGATTTTGTAGAGCACTTCGGCAAGGAAAAACAGCACGTGCTCGCGTTCATCGGCGACCGTCAGACGCTCGCGTGAGTTCTCGGCCGTCTGCCAGCCCGACGTGATCTCGTTCCGAACGCGATCCCACAGCACGCGCGTTTCATTCGCGGTGCGCGGCAGGCCGATACGTTTCAGCAGCAACTGCGCGATCTTCTGCTGTTTGCGCAGGATGGTGCGACGGGTGGATTCGGTGGGATGCGCCGTGAACACCGGCTCGATCCACATCTGCAGCATCAACCGCCAGACATCCTCGAGCGACAGGCCCTGCGCCTTGAGCTTGTTGACCGCCTCGATGATGCCGCTGGGCTGGGTCTTGCCTTCGTTGAAATACTGGCGGCGGCGGCGGATGCGATGAACCTTCTCCGCCATGTTGACCATCTCGAACCAGGTCGAGAATGCGCGCACCAGATCGCGTGCCTGCTCCGGCGGGACGTTGCGGGTCCGTTCGCTCAGCTCACGGCCGCTGGCGGTGTCGCCTTCCCGGCGCGCGATGGCCGCTTGCCGGTCGCTTTCCACCGCTTCGAACAGGGCATCGCCGCCCTGCTCGCGGATGACCTGGCCGACCAGTGCGCCAAGCATGTGTACGTCTTCCCGCAGCTCGGCGTCTTTTTGCGGAAAGCTAATGTCGGAGCGAGGCATGGGGGCGCGGAGTTTATCAGAGTGCCCCGTGCCTCCCACCCCGGCCGGTGTCGATTTCAGGCTACGCGGGCTGGAAAAGTCTTCAGCAGCGACTGCTTGCAAGTGGAGCACGCCCCCGGCTCCAGGCGCGGCAAGGTGCTGTCGGCGGGGATTGCCAGGGTCTGCTGGGCGTCCTCGATCTCTTCCCAGGCCCCCAGGCGGACCTGGATCCGCCGGCACCACATGCAACAGCGCAGGCTGCGCTCGTCGCGCGGATAGGACGGGTCGAGCAACGCCACCGCCGGGCGGGCTTCGCTCCACACCGGCTCGCATACGTGACGGATGGAGCCGTCGGCGAGCGGGGACAGCTCGATGTCGACGAGCCGGCGCTCATCGACCCGGTCGGCGCGCGCCGGGACGAACACGCTGCCGCCGACCGCGCGCACGCGGCTGTAAAGCAATTCCCACAACTGGCGCACGACGCCGTCGGGGATTCGTTGCCAGATCGGTTGGCCGAGCACTTCGGCCAGGCTCGGTCCGACACCTCGCGCCGGCGCCACGAACCGGCTCCACGCGGGATTGACGAACACGATGCGATCCAACGCATCGATGATGTAAACAGGACGGGGATCCGCCATATCGTTGACCATAAACAGTCACGCCGGCGGAAAGTGGACGGTGAACGAAAACGCCGTCGTGACGATCCACATCATCGGCCCGCCGTCAGAAGCGGCCCATGAGGTTGCCCCTGAATGCCGCCCCCGCCCGAGCGCGGTATGCGGCTGATACGATTACCACCCGATAGCGAACCCGAGACGTAGCGAGCTTAAGGTTTTGCTTCACATCGACCGGGTTTTACGACGAGACGCGCATGACGTTAACAGGACAAATCGCGGTATTTCTGGGCGCCACGGTGCTGGCGGTGCCCATGTTCCGGCGCCTGCGCCTGAGCTCCATCCTCGCGTATCTGGCGGCGGGCGTGGCCATCGGACCGTTCGGGCTGGCGGTCATCGACGACATCGAAGGCGTCATGCACCTCGCTGAATTTGGCGTCGTGCTGTTGTTGTTCGTCATCGGCCTGGAATTGCAGCCCTCGCGCCTGCGCGCGCTACGGCGATCCATTTTCGGACTCGGCGTGTTGCAAGTGGCGAGCACGACGGCGCTACTCACATTCATCGCGCACTTGCTGGGCCTGCCGATGAATGCCGCGTTCGTCACGGGCTTCGCGCTGTCACTCTCGTCCACGCCGCTGGTCCTGCAACTGCTCGCCGAACGTCACGAGCTGAACACTCAACACGGCCGACCGGCGTTCGCGATCCTGTTGTTTCAAGACATTGCGGTGATGCCGATGCTGGCCGTGCTGCCGATGCTGGGCACGACCGGTGCCACACAATCGCTCGGCGCGACGTTGCTTGGCACTGCCAAAGGTCTCGGCGTACTCGCATTGCTGGTATTCGGCGGCCGTTATGTGTTGCGTCCGCTGTTGAGATTCGTGGCGGAAACCAAAGTCTCGGAAGTATTCACGGCGGCGGCGTTGCTCGTGGTCATCGGCACCGCGCTGCTCGTCGACGCGGTTGGAATGTCGATGGCGCTCGGTGCCTTCGTCGCCGGCCTGCTGCTGGCCGAAAGCGAATATCGTCACGAACTGGAAGCGGACATCGAGCCGTTCAAAGGTCTGCTGCTCGGCTTGTTCTTTATCTCCGTAGGCATGACCACCAACATCAGCCTGCTGCTCGAACGGCCACTGCTGATTGCGAGCCTGGTGGTCGGCCTGCTCGCCATCAAAGCAGTCCTGTTGTGGGGGCTGGCGCGCCTCGGCGGCATTCCGTCGCGCCATGCTTCACCGCTGGCGGCGTCGCTCGCGCAAGGCGGCGAGTTCGGTTTCGTGCTGTTCGCGCTCGCCGTCAGCTACGGAATCATGGACCGACCGCTGGCGCAGATGCTGGTGATCGTCGTGACCCTTTCGATGGCGGTGACGCCGTTGGTGATCAAACTGCACGCCGCGTTCATCGAACCGCTCTACACCAAGGGTGAGCCGCAGCGTGACTTCGACACCATCGACGACCCCAACAGCCGTGTGCTGATTGCCGGCTTCGGCCGCGTCGGCCAGGTCGTCGCGCGCGTGCTCCGCATGCGACACATCTCTTTTACCGCGCTGGAGTCGAGCGTCGCGCAGGTCGACTTCGTGCGCCGTTTCGGCAACAAGGTTTATTACGGCGATCCGTCGCGACTGGAGTTGTTACAGGCGGCCGGCGCCGGGCGCGCCGAGATCTTCGTGCTGGCGATGGACGACATCGAGGCGTCGGTGCGCACGGCCGAGCTGATCCAGAAACATTTCCCGCAGCTCAAAGTGTTCGCCCGCGCCCGCAATCGTCAGCACGCGATCCGGCTGATGGATCTGGGCGTTCGTTACTTCATGCGCGAGACGTACTACTCCAGCCTGGACATGGCGCAGAACACCCTGGAGGCTCTGGGACTGTCGCGCGCCGAAGCGCTGGAAAGCATCCGGCGCTTCGATGCGCACGATCGCAAGCTGCTGGAGCAGCAACGGCTGGCGGGTGACGACGAGCAAAAATTGATTCAGTCGTCGCAACAGGCCGCGAGGGAACTGGAGGGTCTGTTCGAAGAGGACGTGCGCGGCAGCGAGTCGGAGCGCGCCGAGGAGAAAACTCAGGCGACCGCCTGAATGGTCCGAACGTAGGCGGCCTGCATCAGACCTTCGATGGCTTTTTCCGCGCGCGGCGCGAGCAGCAGGCGCAATGTGACATCGTCGGACGGCCGCGCCGGATCGTCGGTCAGGATCTGCTCGATGAAGCGCGTCACCCGATGCTGAATCTCATTGATGAACCGCAGCTTCATGGGATCGATGTGCTGCTGGCCGCCGGGCGAATAGAAGTTGCGGCCTTCCAGGGTGAGCTCGTACATGAAACGAGTCATGAAGCGCGCCTGTTCATGGGCGGACAGCCCCGAGAAGTTCCGAATCTCCGATTCGATATTCATGCGCCCTCCACCGCCATGATCCCGGCTGCCCCCGGGCCAGGCAAATGCAGGCGTTGAACGGCGTGCGGGTGGGGACGGGCGGTCGAAACGACGGGCCTATGTCACATTCCGGCACTCAGTTGCCGAGCTCGTCCCCGCCGTCGGTCTGGAAATCGCCGTAGAACTCTTCGACGCAGTTACGGCAGATGGTCGCCGTCGGCGACTCGATGATGCCTTCGACTTCGAACGGGCGTTTGCCGCAGAAGGAACATCTCAGGCCCGCGGTTTCGGAGTCGTAGTACGCCAGCGCCTCTTCGAGGGTGACGTGGGTGTCGATCCAGCGCTCGCTCACGCCGGGATAGTTGCGCTCGATGGCCTGCTTCGCCTGTTCGACGGTTTCGGCATCGGCGATGGCGAGTGAGATCCACTCCTCGTCGCAGTAGAACACCAGCGGCCCTGGCTGCGCGCCCAACCCGACCGCGATGGCCAGCCTCGGCACCTGCGCAACCATCGCCTCGTCCGTGAACAGCGAACCGGACTGGCAATAGGGAATGTCGTCCACGAAGGCATACGACACGACTCGCGCCGCGTCGATCACGGGTGGAGGTGGATTGCGGTGGTCGTCGCTCATGCAGGTCGAGGTCGGAATGCCTTCATGGATAGAAACGTCACGAGCCGAAATAAGATCCGTGCCTACACCTTTCCGCTGTCATGGCCGCGCCGGCCCTGTTGTGTATCTTCCAGCCCGCCAATGGGTTCATCTAATCTCCGGCAAGCATGCCCCTTTGCACCATCGTACTTATCACGGCGGTCTCGCCGGAACTCGTCGCGACGGCACGCGATTTATTCAAAGAATACGCCCACGCTTTGGGCATCGATCTCGAATATCAAGGATTTGCCGCCGAGCTCGGCGCACTGCCCGCCCCATACGCAGCTCCGCGCGGCGCGTTGTTCATTGCATACGTGGATAGTGAAGTGGCCGGCTGCGCGGCATTACGACCGCTGGACGACAGTTCGGGAGAAATGAAGCGCTTATACGTGCGCCCGCACTATCGCAGCCTGGGAGTGGGCAACCAACTGGTCAACGCCATCATCGACGCCGCCCGACAGGCGCACTTCCACACGCTGCGCCTCGACACACTGCCGAGCATGACTTCGGCCCAGACGCTATATCGCAAGCTCGGCTTCATCGAAACCGCGCCGTATAACGACAAGTATTTGCCGGGCACGCGGTTCTACGCGCTGGACCTGACCAATAGATCGTAACTTGCGAGCCCGGGCAGAAGCCGCGCTGACTCTGATAATGACCGAGGCCCGCCGGATTGGCGGGGCCGCAGTAGCGCAGCTCTCCCGTCTTACGCCGGGAAGAAATCGATCGGCTTGGTCACCGTGATCGTGCCGACATCCTTCGCTTCGAAGCGGAACGACTTCACGCGGGCGACCAGTTTGCGCTCCAGCTCAGGATCGTTGAGCTCGCTCGACACGATGTCGCAGCGTTGAACCGAACCATCGGCACCGATGGTCAGCTCGAGCACGACCTTGCCTTGCAGATCCGGCTTGTCACGCAGCGCGCGCGTGTACAGCGCGTAGATGGCACCCTTGTTGCGATCGAAGACCAGGGCGATCTCCTCTTCGCTACGCGTCGCCTTGCCACTGCCGGCAGCTCGCTGCACTTTGTCTGCTGCCTGCTGAGTGAGTACGGCCGACGTTGCTGTCGTCGTCGAGCCGCCTTCCAGCGAGCCTTGACCGCCACCATAGCCGCGGCTCAGCGCGGCGGTATTGATGCCACCGCTGCTCGCACCGACCTTGGATGTCAGCAGCGAACGTTCCGAACGGGTCGACTCACCGACCTTGCCCGTCAGGTTCTTGGTCTGCTGGGCCTTGTCGATCACCGACATGTCGCGCAGATCGGCGAGCTGATCCATCACGTTCGCCATCTGCTTCTGCGCGCGTTCGCGAGCGGTCGGCTGAGGCTTGGGCTCAGGCTTCGGCTGCTCCACCGGCTTGACCGGCTCCGGCTTCTTCTCCTCCACTTTCGGTGGCGGTGGCGGCGGTTCCTTCTTCTCGATCACCAGCTTGACGATGCGATCGGGAATCGCGGGCGCCTTCACCTGGGAGCGCTCGGGCACCGGAATCAATGGAATCAGAATCGCGAAGATGGCGAACACGATGAACGCGTTGCGCACCACCTTGCGGAAGCGTGCTTCGACTTCCTCGGTCGGCGACCAAGGCAAGTCATATAAACGGTAGTAAGGGGCCAATCCGGTGCTAATGGCAGTGCTCATGAGTGGCGCGCTCCTCAGCTACCCACGGCGTTCGACGAGGAACCGTTGAACGCGGCCGTGCGTCCGGCCGCGGTCGCGCTGACCTTGGAGCCTTCGCGCTCGACCACCGCCAGCGACACCTTGCCGTAGTCGGCATCGGTGCAGGTCGCCATGATCTTGCGAAGCACGCTGTACGGCGTGTTCTTGTCACCCATGATGGTGACTTCGCGATCCTTGATCTCCTGCTTGGCGGCGTCCGCCAGCACGGTATCGGCCTGGCCCTGCAACGCCGCCTTGAGCGGCTGAATCACCGGGTCTGTCGCGTTGATCACGTCGGCGACCTTGGCGATGGCCTTGCCATCCACCAGCAGATCTTCCTTGGTGATCATCACCACCACGCTCGGCCGCGGCTTCTTGTCCGAGAGCGAGGCTGGAATGGAAATCGCCTTGGTGTTCGGCAGGATGTCCGTGTCGGAGTTGTGCACGAGCAGGAACACCGTGAGGATCATCAGCATGTCGATGAACGGCACCAGCGTCATGTGACCGCCGGCTTCGGCACCGCCGTGCTTGCGACTGCGATGGCGTTTGATTCGATTGATCATGTCGGCGCGTCTCCCACGGACACATCCGGGAACAGCTCGCCGTAAGTCCAGCTGTTCTCGGCCACGCTGAAGACACGCACCGTGTCCATCACCTGCACCAGCGTGTCATAGGCAATATCCGGCTCGAGCAGAATGGTCGCGTCGGTCTTGTCGGGATATTTGGTCTTCACCAGCTTCAGGTAGTCCTGCAGCCCGACCAGATCGTAGCCCTTGTCGTTGGTCGGCACGCTCTTGAGCAGCCCGGTGCCGCGATCGGCGATCTCGATCTTGTCCTTGCGAATGATCACTTCCAGGTTCAACCCCTCGGGCAGGTCCGGCACCGCACTGTCGGCGCCCGGCAGGTTGAGCTCCAGAATATTCGTCTTGGTGAACACCGCGGTGAAGATCAGGAAGAACACCAGGATGATCATCATGTCGATCATCGGCACGACGTTGATTTCGTGCCGGCCACGGTAGCGCGCATGATTGCGCGTAACCCGCCGCTGTGCCTTGGACTGAGCCATTGTTTATCCCTTTGACGGACCGCTGTGGCGTTCCAGGTGGTCAGGCGTGAGCGGCCCGGCCGCGCGAGGGCGCCAGATCGTCGTTGCCACCGTCCACGTCCTGGCGACGCTCCACCACCGAGTTCATGAACTTGACCGAAGCGATTTCCAGGCTGTCGATCATCTTGGTGGTCTTGGCTTCCAGGAACATGTGGGCCAGCAACAGCGTGATGGCGCAGAACAGGCCCGAGGCCGTGTTGTTCATGGCCACCGAGATGCTGGCCGCCAGCAAGCTGGCCTTTTCCGCCGGGTTGGCCTGCGCGATCGAGGCGAACGCCGCGATCAGGCCGATGACGGTGCCGAGCAGACCGGTGAGCATGCCGATGTTCGCCAGCGCCGACAGATAGTGAGTGCGCTTCTCGGCGCGCGGGATGATTTCGAGCAGGCTCTCGTCCATCGCCTTCTCGACGTCGTCGCGACGACGGGCGCTGGCGAGGCGGGCGATGCCGTAGTTCAGCACCGTCGCGATCGAGGCCTTGGACTTGGAGGTGATGGCCACCACCTGCTTGAAGTTGCCGCTGTTGATCAGCGGCACGACCTGCGCCCACAGACGACGGTTCTGGGTCGTCTCGTTGGTCAGGTAGATGAAACGTTCGATGGTGATGGCGACGCCGATCACGAAGATGGCGGCGAGCGGATACAGGAAGAATCCTCCCTCGCGGAAGAAATTCACCATGAAATGTATCAATTCCATCGTCGTAGGACTCCTATGCGGTGCGGAACTCGAATACCGTGTAAGGCGCGCTTTATCGCCTTACATAAACCAAGCGTGCTGCGACCTACTTCTCACTGCTCGGAGGTGGCGATGCGGGTGCGTCGGCACCGCCATGCATTGCACCGTAGTAGGTCACTTCACGACGAAAAACGTCACGATCCACCGGCGTCAGTGCTTCATCCAGCAGCGTGTTGAACGGCTGCGCGGGCAGATCGCCGAGATCGGATTTTTTCCAAGGCACGATGTACAGCACCTTGGGCAGTTCGCGATTACCGGTGACGACCGTGGTGTCGAGGTTCAAACGATCGTTACGCACGACCGCTTGCGGGCCACCGGCACGTTGTGACGTCGCGGCTGGCTGCGCGGCCGGTGTCGGCTCAGCCGTGGCCGGCGGTGACGAAGGCGTTACATTCGTCTTGCTCGTATCGACGGCGGGGCCAGCCTGCGTCGCTTCTTTAGATAACGTGCCCGGCTGTTCGGCCGCGTGCACGGCAGCCGACGTCAGGATCAGCAGCAAGGGCAGTGTGAAGCGCATGGTGCTCATAGCGGTGCTCATTCGGCGGTTTGGGCACTTCGCGGCTCGGCGCCGATCCGTTTCTTCAGTTCGGTCACCCAGCCATTGACCTTCGCATCCGGCGAGGCGGCCGTGGCCAGATAACGCTCATAGGCTTCCAACGCGCGCTGCGGCTCATTCAAATACAAGTCGCACAGCACGCCCAGATTCAACCAGGCCAGCGCGTAGTTCGGATCGATCTGCACCGCGCGCGTATAGGCGTCGTTGGCATCTTTGAACTTGCCCTGCTTGCGCTGAATGATGCCGAGCTGATTGAACGCCGCGGCGTTGTTGCCATTGCGAGCGATGGCATCGCGAACCGCTTTCTCGGCCTCTTCCAGCTTGCCGGCCTTGGCGTGCAGAATGCCCAGGTTCAGCAGCGGCCCGGAATACGACGGATACGCAGTCGCGAGCGAGCGGAATCCCTGCTCGGCGGTGGCGAGATCGCCGGAGCTCATCGCGTTCACGGCGCGATCGAACTGCTGCACAGCCTCGGGCGGCAACACCGGCTCGGCGGGAGCAGCCGCGGCCGCCTCGGCACCTGCCTTCTCTTGTTTGGCATCTGAACCCGTCGGCGCGGAACCGCAACCCGACAGCAACAAACCGAGCAACGCGCCGACGATCAGCCCGCGAATGCCAGGGCGATCCATGTGAGCGCTGTTAAGGCAACGTCGGCACATAGTCTTCACTGATCTCGGTCTTGGCGTAACGCGCCGGCTTCAACTTCGCCAGCACATCGAAGCTGCGCTGGACCCATTGATCGTAAATGCCGTCGCCGGTGCGCTGGACATTGGTTTCGTGCAATTCGATGGCCTTTTCCTCGAACGGAAACGCCTGTTCCTCGAGCAGCACGTCGTACTGTTCCTTGGCATCGGCGTCGAGATTCTTCGGCCGCTCCGAAGCCATCAGGTCCGCGCCCAGCTGACGATACAATTCGGCCATGCCGTAAGTTGCCTGCGTAGTCACCTCGGCCACGCCGTAGTCGAGGGCCTGACCGTACACCGCCAGGGTCTTCTCCATGGCGTCGCGCTTGGTCTTCAGCGACTTGTTCAACGGCGCGCTCAGCTTGACCGACTTGAACAACGCCACAGGCACGTCGGCGGTTTCAATGGTGGCCTTCGCCGCCAGATACTTACTGCGATCGGTACGAGCCGCACCGGCGGATTTATCGGCGCGAATGATCTCATCCAGCCACTGCGACCGGACTTTCAGGTCGTTTTGGGCTTTCGCCATATCGGCGAGCTTCTGGCGGGCATCCATCGCCGGATCGAGCGGCGACGGATACTGTTTCACGTAGTTCGCATACAACCGGGCCGCGTTGGTCGGCGACCCTGCTTTGTCATAGAGCTCGGCCGCCTGCCACAGCGCCGCGCGGCGGACTTCGACCGGCTCCTGGTCACGCGCAGCCACGCGCTCCAGCTCGGCGGCAGCCTGCGTGCCACGACCCAATTCGAGATAGGCGACCGCGAGCGATCGGGTCGCGTCCGGCACCAGCTCGTGATTCGGATAGTTGCGACGGAATGTTTCCAGCACCTGCGCGGCCCGTTCCCATTCCTTGTTTTGCAACAGGATGCTCGCGGCGTCGTATTCGGCGTTGGAGCGCGCCTTCGAGTTCGGCGCCAGCGCGGCGACCCGCAGGAAGTCGTCGACCGCGCCGGTCGAATCGCCCGCCGTGCGTTTCGCTTCGGCCTGTTTGTAAATCGACGCCGCGATGCGCTCTTCGATGTTGGCGCGATCCGGATCGTTCGGCGGCAGGAACCCCTGCACCTTCACGTAAGCCGCTTCAGCCTCGCCGAAGCGGCCGCGATCGAACAGCGAGTGCGCCAGCAACGTCGTGGCCGAACGCGCCAGCTTGCGCTCGACCGGCGGATTGCGTTCCAGAATCAAGGTCGACACCTCGATCACGCGTTCGAAATCGTTCAGCGCGAACAGATCTTCATCCGCCTTGGTCTGCACGCGCGCCGACTCAGGATGCTCGGGGAAGCTGGTCGCGAACATCAGCGCGCTTTCGATGCCCTGCTGATGCCACACAGCCTTCGCCTGGCCTTGCAGTGAGGGTTCGTGTTTCTGGTAAGAAACCAGTGCGGCATAACCGGCCGCGGCGGACTTCGGATGCGCCGGATAGTCGTACGCAGCCGTTTCGTATTCCTTGGCCGCTTCGGCGAAGCGACCCGATTCGAACAACACTTCCCCCAGCGTGAAGCGGTTGCCCGGCGATTCCGGATCTTGCGGGAAGGAGTCGAGCATGGCGCGATACCAGCGCGCCGCGGCCGCATAGTTCTCCGGCTTCTTGTCCTTCTGCGCCAGCGCGTAGTAGTACTCGGCCAGATCCTTCTGGTTGGACTTCAACTGCGCAGCGACTTCCGGCGCATCGGCGACCGTACGCTCACGCCAGAAAGCGGAACCGAACGCATAACGTTCGACGAAGGATTGTTTGCCCTCGATGACCAGTTGCGCGAAGCCGCCCTTGCCGTACGCCTCGATGGTGCGCATCTGTAACGACGGCGCGTAACGATCGTCGGGGCGACGTTTGGCGAACGCTTCGAACGCCAGCGCCGCGTCCTGATAACGTTCCTTTTCGATGTAGAAATTGCCGAGCGCCTCATACAACTGATGCGCATACGGCGGATCGCCTCGCTGCGCCAGGGCCGCGTCGAGCGACTCCGGTCCGTCGAGATCCGAATAAGTGATGGCGATGGCGCGCAAGGCGTCGTCGGTGAGCTCGCGCTCCGGACGACTCAACGAATCGCGCGCGCGCAAGCGACCGTCCTGAACCAGCACGCGATCCAACATGCGCAGGAATGCCGAGACACTTTCTTCGCCGCGCGATTGTTTGAACAGCGACCAGCCGAGCTTGTACAAGCCCTGTTCGAAGAAGCCTGTATCGGCACCCGGCGTCGTCACGGCGACGTACGCATTCTCGGCGTCGCGATAACGACCGAGGCTGAACAGGATTTCGCCGCGACGGAACTGAGACTCCACCAGCCACTGGCTGCGCGGATACGTCGTCACCAGCTTGTCGAGCACGGCCAGCGCTTTCTCAGGCTGCGCTTTCGCTTCATAAGCGCGCGCCAGCTGATACATCACGACATCGTTGCGATCGTAATTCGGATAGGACTTGAGCAGCCCTTCATACAAGGTCACGGCTTCATCGACGCCGAGACCGCCGAACTCAGCCTCATTGGCGCGAGCGTCCTCGTCGACCTCGACCTGCAGGTCGCCCAGACGGCGCATCGCTTCGGCGCGCATCTTCTCGTTCTGCGATTCCATTTCGAGGAAGCGGCGGTACTGCTCGATCGCCTGCTGTGCCTTCACGTTGCTGGGCGGATCGGGATCGACCTTGACCTCTTTCTTCTCGAGATCGCGGATGGTGCGCGGAGGCTGCTTGGGAGCAGCCTGTTCCGCGGCGAATGCCGGCATGGCGAGCGCGCTCGACAGCGTGAACGCAATCAGCATGCGAAGTTTGTGAGATTTGCTGACTGAAGCGCTCATTGCGCGCCTCCCTTGTCAACGTTGCTCTCGCCGGTAGCGCTGCTGCCCGTCGCCGCCTTGTCATAGATCGAGGCCAGCGCGAAGCGCGCTTGCAACGAATAGGCGGCGAGACGCTGCTTCTGCGACTCCAGCTCCTTGATCGCGACGGCGGCGAGATATCGATTCTGCGCCTGAGCCGTAGCTTCGAGCCGCGCCGTCAAACCATCGATGCGCGGCGGCAGCGTGGCCACGCGACGCGCGAATTCTTCCGTGCGAGCGGGATAGTCGCCGCGAGCACGCTCGACCAGCACCGACCGGCGACGCGCTTCTTTGTAAGCCACGTCCAGCTCACGCAATTCCTTGCGAGCTTTCCACAAGCGCGCCTTGTAGCTGCCATTGAAATCCCACAGCAGCTTGCCGCGGATCAGACGCGCCTTCTCGCGCATCTCCTGCACCATCGGATCGTTCTGGTCGGCCTTGGCCAGCACCGCTTCGATCTGCTGGACCTTGGCCCATTGTTCCTTTTCCTTGGCGGTGGCCAGCGATGACACATCATTGTCGCGTTCAGTCGCGGTCAAACGCGATTCCAGATCGTTCTTGTGCGCTTCCATCGCATCCAGGTCGACCGTGTCCAGCGTCTTCTGCAACACCGGTAGACGTTGATCGAACGCATGGCGCCGCGTGTCCACCATGTCCTCGAACGCCTGCACGCTCAACGCCCAGGTGGCGAGATTGCGTTGCATGAGCTTGAGGTCGCGATAGTTCTTCAAGCCTTCCTGAAACTCGTGCGTGGCCAGGAGGTGATACAGATAGCGGGTCTCGGGCGCGTCCGGCAGATTCTGCAGTTGCCAGTACCAGCCGACCTGATCGGCCTTGTCGTTCTCGACGATGGCATCGAGCAGCTTGCCATCGCGAATGGCCTGGATGGATTGATCGATGCGCGTGGACTCAGCCGCGAACGCCTGGACTGCGTTCACATACTGTTCCGCCGCCTGACCGGTGGCGTCGAGCTGGGCATAGGCATAGGGAATGGCGAGATACGATTCCTGCACCGCTGCGTCGAGCATGTCGCGCTCGCGCAGTTCCATCCACGGCGCGAGCGCCTTGTTGAATTTCTTCTCCGCCGAGTCGGCCCAGCCGACGGCGAGCAGCGCCTTGTTCGACTGCGGGCCTTCGAGCCGCACTCGCTGCAATACTTTCTTGGCGTCTTCGGGACGATTGGCCTTGAGCCAGGCGAAACCCAGCGCGAGGTTGGCCTTGTCGCGCAACGCCGCCAGCTCTTCGGTCGGCGCCGCGATCTGACCGACTTCGTTCAATAGCTCGGCCGCTTCCTCGACGCGCTCCTGACGAACCAGCGCGACGCCGATGTTGAAGCGCGCATACGACGACCACACGTCGCCGCCTTTACCCACCGGCTGCCACCGCTCCAACGCGCGAATCGCTTCGTCATAGCGGTTCAGGTACATCAGCACCTGCGCTTCGAGCAGATGACGCTCCGGCTCCAGATCGCCGGGCAGCGCGCCGCGAATCGAAGCGAGCGCGGTCGCGGAGTCTTGCAGATAGTTACGTTGGTACCAGACTTTCGCGAGATAGAACCAGGCGCGATTGCGCACATCGAGCGGCACGTTGTCGTTCAACAATGCCTTGAAGATGCGCCCCGCTTCTTCGTGCTGACCCAGCGACAGATACAAACCGCCCTTGAGCAGCTCGGCCTCGACGGCGTGATGACTCACGCGATTGAAATCCTGCGCGGCGCCGAGCCGCGTCAGCGCCTGCAGATAATCGTCCTGATAGAAATAGAACAGCACGTCGCCCCAATGCAGATCGCGCACGACCTGCGGGGTGCCGACCAGCGGCCGCGGTTCGGGAGGCTTTTTCTCCTTGGCCACCGCCGGGCTGGTAACCCCCATTGCCATGAATTGGGCGAGCAGCACCGCGACCAGGACTTTGTGACCTCGGCCCGGCACGGGTTATTCCCATTCCTTGACGATGAACTCGGGCTGCGCCTTGAGCGCCTTGTCGCTGATCTTCAGCTCGACGTACTTGGCGCCGACGCCCTTCTCCAGCTTGATGGTCGCGCCACGGCGATAGTCCCGCTGATTCGGGCCCTGGCCGGTGAACAGCGCAATCAGCTCGTGCTCGCCCGCCTTGAGATTGCCGATGAACACGCGATGCACGCCACCCTTGAGCAGTGCCTGCGCCTCGCGCTCGGTGTACAGATAGTTGGCGACTTCCTTGTTGTCGAGCTTCAAGGTCACCGAGTCGAGCGCGAAGAATTCACCGACATCCATGGACACGAACACCGCCACCTGAGTGTTGGCCGGGAACAGCAGCTCTTCCTCGAGCACGAACAGCTCGCGGTTCAGATCGAGCACTTCCTTTTTCAACGCCTGCACTTCTTCGTCGAGGCTCTTGAAGCTGTCGCCGCCACCCGCGGGGGCGGACGATGCCGTCGCGCTCGAGTCAGTCAACGGCGTGGTGGTCGCGGCAGGCGCATCTTGCGCGGTCGACTGCCCGGCTACGAACAGCAGCGGCAGCAACGTGGCCAAACATGTGATGAGTAATTTTGGGAGGCTCTGACGCAGCATGACAGTGTCCGGGAAAAATCCGTGGATGGTGCTCGGAGTTCGATACGAGTTCGATTCGATTGGCGAGGCGGATCCGTTGCGGGCGGCGCGAGTCACTCGTTCAGCAGTTCACGCAGCTTTTCGGTGTAACGCGCTTCATAGCCGACCTTGTAGCCCTCGGATACGTAACGCACCACACCCTCACGATCGATCAGCACCGTCAGTGGCATGGTGCTCGCCTGATAGGCGCGGCTCACTTCTTTGCGAGCGTCGAACAGCACCGGATAGCTGACTCGCAACGTCTTGGCCATTTCACGCGCCGAGTCCAGATTGCTTTCCTCATCCAGGTTGACGCTGAACAGCACCAGACCGGCGCGACGATACTTGCCGTAAATTTCATCGAGCAGCGGCATTTCCTGGCGACAGGGACCGCACCAGGTTGCCCAGAAATTGATCAGCACCACTTCACCGCTGTGCTCGGACAGGCGCACGTTGGCACCGTCCCACGAGCGCAGCGCGAAATCGGGCGCGGGCTGACCGACCAGCAGGCTGGCCGGGATGCCCACGGCGGGTCCGAGCAGCAACAGCGCCAGCAATGCAAAGCGTGGCAACCGGGCGGAAGCACGGAGCGGCGGGCGAGCTTGTGAGGACTGTGACATCAATCTTTATTCGTCGCCGGACACGCGGTGAGGCAGCCGATCGGCGCCTCCCCGATTAAATGAGAGGCCGGCGCTGGCAACCCCGCTGTCCTAGGAGTGTTCCCTTAGACCGGTGGCTTTGCGTCCCCACCTTTCGGTGAGTTTGCCCTTGCATGAGGCGGCACCTGACGTGAGCGTGGCTACCCCTCTGACAACGCCAGCTAGGGTGCTATACGCAGCGCAAATATGTCAACGAACGAAGTGTGATGCCAGCGGCGCAAAACCGCGACGGGCCTGTGACTTACCGCACATTTCAAAGGTCTGTCGGTAGGCGACGACACCGCATCGACGCCTGTATCCGTACACAGACGACTGACAGCCTTTCCTCCCACTGCAATAGCTGCAGCGAAGTGCGGCCGGAGGGAGGGGTCCGGCCGCACCCGCATTACGCCTGCCGGTTAGATAGGCGCTTTCGGAGCTTCGTAATCAGTCGACGCGGCCGTGGCTTTCCACATCGCGATCATCTCCGGCGTCACGGTCTGCGTTGATGGCTGATTGTCGGACGGCAACGTGATCTGCTTCTCGACCATTCGCTCACGCGCGGCCGGTTCGTGACCGTACAGGAACGTGCTGGCAACGGCGGTCCCGAGGGTCAGCAACATGGCGGCGCCAACGGCGATACGCTTTTTCATCTGTTTCTCCAACTCAAATTAGATTCAAAACGGTTTCGAGGATTCGTTTGTTACGCGAGCACCGGACGCTTGCCGCCCGAGTCGCCGTCAGTGAAGTTGAGCACCGGGCGCTTGCCACCCGAGTCGCCATCGGCCAGCGTCAACACGGGGCGCTTGCCGCCGGAATCACCATCGGTGAAGCCGAGCACCGGGCGCTTGCCACCCGAGTCGCCATCGGCCAGCGTCAACACGGGACGCTTGCCGCCGGAATCACCATCGGTGAAGTTGAACACCGGGCGCTTGCCGCCCGAGTCACCATCGGCCAGCGTCAACACGGGACGCTTGCCGCCGGAATCACCATCGGTGAAGTTGAACACCGGGCGCTTGCCACCCGAGTCGCCATCGGCCAGCGTCAACACGGGACGCTTGCCGCCGGAATCACCATCGGTGAAGTTGAACACCGGGCGTTTGCCACCCGAGTCGCCATCGGCCAGCGTCAACACGGGACGCTTGCCGCCGGAATCACCATCGGTGAAGTTGAACACCGGGCGCTTGCCACCCGAGTCGCCATCGGCCAGCACCGGACGCTTGCCGCCGGAATCACCATCGGTGATGTTAAATACCGGGCGCTTACCACCCGAGTCGCCGTCCGCCAGCACGGGGCGCTTGCCGCCCGAGTCGCCATCGGTGATGTTAAATACCGGGCGCTTGCCACCCGAGTCGCCGTCCGCCAATTGCGCGCCGAAGCTCGCGTTGGAAGCAAACAGAACACCCGCCACCGCCATCGAAATTGCAAATACGTTACGCATGACAACAACCCCTCCCGGGAAAAGTGCTAAAAAACGCCAGCTGACTGGCTCGATCACTGGTGTAAGCGATGTCCCTTTGAGAATCCCGTCACAGCCCCTCTGGACAAGCGGAAGAAAAAGGGAACAATCAGTACATCGCTCAGCCGGAATTTCGGGAGATCCCGGAAATCAATCGGTTGAGCCGGATTCAGGGACGGCCGTAGGACGGTTTTGGCGGGCGGCTCGCGGCACAGCGCAGTCGCTAAGTGAGAAACTGTCGCAATCGAGCCAGTAAACTAGAGACAGACAGGCCCCGAATCGGAGACCCGCAACTGAGCAACACAATCGCAGCGGCCATTCCACCGCCCGACCGGCAGGCAGTGACAAGGCTGTTGTCTGCGTGGCAGTCAGGGGACACGCGCGCCCTGGAACGACTGACGCCGCTCATATATGAAGAGCTGCGTAACCGCGCCCGCCGCTATATGAAACGCGAGCGGCCGGGCCATACCCTGCAGGCCACTGCCGTCGTGCACGAAGCATTCGTCAAGCTCGTCGAGATGAATGTCTCGTGGCAGGACCGTGCGCATTTCTTTGCTGTGGCCGCGCGGCAGATGCGACGTATTCTGGTGGATCACGCCAAGACCCGGTTTCGTGAGAAACGCGGCGGCACCACCACGGGTTCACTGAACGATTTCGACATGGACGTGCTCGATCTCGGTCCGGCCACCGCGGGCGATATCGACGTGCTGGAAATCGACGAGGCCCTGCAGCGCCTGTCCGGCAACAATCCCCGCCTCGCGGAGATGGTGGAACTGCATTATTTCGGCGGCCTGACTTATCAGGAGCTGTCGGAGACGCTGAAGGTCTCCGAGGCCACCGTCGATCGGGAAATCCGGCTCGCCAAGGCCTGGATCCTGCGTCAGATCCGACCGGCACGGAATCGCGAACCCGAAGCGTCATGACGCTGGAACAGCCAGGGAAGAACGTCGACGACCGCTGGGAGCGTTTGCAGGATCTGTTTTCCCGCGCCGTCGAGCTGCCGGACCGCGAACGGGAAACGTTCATCAGCGCCGAGACCGGCGACGATAAAGAGCTCAAGGACGAGTTGCTGGAGCTGCTGGCCTGCGATGTCGGCCAGTCCACCGGCCCGCTGACCCACGCGCTGGGCGCCGCCATCGACGCCACCACTCGCGACCGACGCAAGGCGCTGGTCGGACGCGTCATCGGCAATTACAAACTCGCGTCCATCCTCGGCCACGGCGGCACCGGCACGGTCTATCTGGGCGAGCGCGCCGATCGCCAGTATTCGGCCCAGGTCGCGGTCAAGATCGTCGATAACGCGACCATTCATGGCGATCTCGGCCTGCGCTTCCGCGCCGAGCGCCAGATTCTCGCCAGCCTGAATCACGCCAACATCGCGCGCCTGCTCGATGCGGGCGAAACCAAGGACGGTCAGCCGTACCTGGTGATGGAATATGTTCACGGCGAGCCGGTCGACCGGTACTGCGACCGGCAGCAGCTGGATCTGAACGCGCGCCTGAAACTGTTTCTGGAAATATGTAACGCCGTCCAGTACGCGCACCAGAACCTGATCGTTCATCGCGACCTGAAACCGGCCAACATCCTGGTCACCGCCGAAGGCGCGCCCAAACTGCTGGATTTCGGCATCGCCAAGCTGCTGGATACCGGCGACGCCGCGGCCATGCTGGCGCTGACCCGCATGAACGACCGGCTGCTCACGCCGGAATATGCGAGCCCCGAGCAGATCATGGGCCGCCAGGTCACCACCGCCAGCGACGTTTACGCGCTCGGCGTCGTTTTATATGAATTGCTCACCGGGCTGCGGCCGTACACCGTGCCCTCCTCGGCCAGCCAGCTCGAGCTGGAACGTTCCATTTGTATCACCGACCCGCAGCGCCCCAGCACCGCGGTGAAAAAGGCCATCGACGCGGCCGAGGCCGCCGAAGGCGAGTCGCCGATCGCGGCGATCGCATTGGCTCGCGGCCTGCAGCCGGATCGTTTGCAAAAACGTTTGCTCGGCGACATCGACTCCATCGTCATGCGCGCGCTTCGCAAGGAGCCGCAACATCGTTATGGATCGGTCGAACAGCTGGCCGCCGACCTGCGCCGTTATCTGACGGCCGAGCCGGTGGTCGCGCGCCAGGGCAACTGGCTGTACTACTCGCAACGTTTCGTGCGACGTCATACGTTCGGTGTGTCGGCCGGCGCATTCTTCATCGTCGTCATCGTCGCCTTCGCCGTCGCGATGTCGTTTCAGAACCAGCGCATCGCCGCCGAGCGCGACAAAGCCGCCAACGAAAGCAAATCGGCGCAAGCCGTCTCCGAATTCATGCTCGACGTCTTTGCCGCGGCCGAGCCGTTCAAAGCGCAAGGCAGAGAGATCACCGCGCGCCAACTGCTCGAACAGTCGGGACTGCAGGTGCGTGCCGACAAAGGCATGCGTCCGGAAGTGCGAGCCCGCCTGCTCGCTTCCATCGGCCGCGCATTCCGCCGCAGCGGCGACCCGGAACGTTCGCTGAGTTATCTCGAAGATGCCGTGCATCTGCGCCGGCAAATGCCGAACGCGGGCGGCTTGCCCGCCGCGGAAGACATGTCCGAACTGGCCGTGACCTTGCGGATTCTCGGCGACATGAAGGGTTCCGCGCGTGTGATCAAAGAAGCGATGGCGATCTGCGACCGGATCGGCGGCCAGCGCACGCCGACGTACGCGACGCTGCTCACCAACCGTGGTCGCGTCGAATTCGCCGGCGGCGACGTGACCCGCTCACGCCAGTCCTTCGAGCAAGCACTGGCCTTGAACCGTCAGGTGCGCGGACCGAACGATCAGGAAGTGGCCGTCGTGCTGCTCGACCTGTCGCTGGTGTTCATGTGGATGGACGATATCCCGTCGGTGGAACGGGTCACGCGCCAGGCCGTGGATATTTTCCGCCTGACCGCGCCCGACCTGCATCCCGATCGCGTGCTCGCCGAGACCCGCCTGGGCGAAGCGCTGCTGATGCAGAATCACATCAATGAAGCGGGCGTGATGTTCGAAGCCACGCTGGAGAAACAGCGCATCCTGTTCGGCAACAACAGCCGCCAGGTCGCCGAAGTGCTCGACTCGCTGTCGCAGATTCGTCGCGCGCAAGGGCAGCTGGCGGAGTCGGAGCAGTTCGCCGCCGAGTCGCTCAGCTCCGCCGTGAATGCGATGGGCGCCGAGCACGCGTACACGCCGTACTTCCGCACGGCCTATGCAGCGGTGCTCATGCGTCGCGGGAAATACAGCGACGCCGAGCGCGAGCTGCGACATTCGCTGGACACGCTGGCGAAGACGCGGCCAGCCGATCATCAATACGTCTGCTCGGCGGAGCATCTGCTGGGTGAAGTGCTGCTCGAGACCAATCGCCTGACCGATGCCGAAGCGATGCTGACGGCGGCGATGAACCGCTGGAAGCGCACCGATGCACCGGCCTGGCGTTCGGCCCGTTCGGCAAGCGCGCTCGGCGAAGTGCTCTTCAAGCAGGGCCGCATGCGCGAGGCGGAAACATATCTGACCCGCGCTTACACCGAGCTCGCGGCCGACGACAGCGCCGATCGCGACGTGCGCATCAAGGCACGCCAGCGCGTCGAGCACTTCTATATCGCCAACGGTCAGCGCGAGAAGCTCAACGACCTGATGCTCGCCACCAGCGGCACCGCGCCCGACCACTCACCGCAAGCGCGTCCGAATTAACCACCAGGCACGCCCCTGGGGCTTGAACCCATCGCTTCTGCTACAGTCTCAGGAATAAGAGACTCATTGTAGGAGTGACGCCACCGATGCTCACACGATCCAACCTGTTCGCGACCAAGCTCGCGGTGCTACTGCTTTCCTGCGCCATCACGACCGGAGCGGTCGCCGGCGAGCGGCAGGACGCACGCCTGCTCACCTCGACACAGGTGCTGAGCGAGCTGATGCGCATGCCCGAGCAGAATATTCCTACCTGGTTGCTGGAGCGCGCTTACGCAGTTGCCGTGATTCCGAGCGTCATCAAGGTGGGCCTCGGCATCGGCGGTCGTCGCGGCAAGGGCGTGCTGGTGGTACGCAAGGATTCGGGCGCGTGGAGCAACCCGACCTTCATCAATCTGACCGGCGGCAGCTTCGGCTTCCAGGTGGGCGTGCAATCGGCCGACGTCGTGCTCGTTTTCACCTCAAAACAAAGCATCGAAGGCATCGTCGGCGGCAAGGTGACCTTGGGCGCGGACGCCTCGGTCGCGGCCGGCCCGATCGGGCGCCAGAGCTCGGCGGCTACCGATATCGGACTCACCGCGCAGGTGTATTCGTATTCGCGCGCCAGTGGCCTGTTCGCCGGCGTGGCGCTCGACGGCTCGGCCATCACCATCGACGGCTCCTCGAACGAATCGTTCTATAAGAAGCCCGGCATCCTCGCCAGCGAGATCATCCGCTCCGATGCGCCGGCGGCTCCGGCACCGGCCGATCAATTCATCGCTGCCGTCCAGCGCTCGGCCACCGGCGCTGCGCCCGCCGCCCCGGTCCATGCGCCAGCGCCGACCGCACCGACCGAAGCGCCGGCATCGACCGCCAGCAGCGGCTCGGGTCAAAACGGCGTGCAGACCTACCCCATGGAAGACCCACACCCCGGTCAGGAACCGCCGCAGTAACGATGCAGTGAATCTGGGGCCGCGAGCCGAGTCGAACTCGCGGCAAGATGCCCCATCTAACGGGTCCAGCAGCAGTGATCTGGGCCGTACCCAGTTTGCGGGCACGATCCATCCGGATATGATCCGCGCGGCCCGACACGGCAGTCGGCATGTATTACAGCGCAACGAGATTGCAATGAAATCGACTCACAAATTCCAGCGCAGCGGCGGTTTCACCCTGATCGAAATCATGGTCGTGGTGGTGATTCTCGGCATCCTGGCCGCGATCGTCGCCCCGAACGTCATGCGTCGAATCGACGACGCGCAGCTGACCAAGGTGTCCAGCGACCTGCGCACCATCGAGACCGCGATGAACCTGTATCGCATGGACAACTTCCGTTATCCGACCACCGAACAGGGCATCAAGGCGCTCTACGAGAAACCGAACGACTCCAGCGTCCGCAACTGGAAGCAAGGCGGCTACCTCGACCCGAGCGCGCGCAAGGATCCGTGGGGTAACGACTATCGCTACGTCTACCCGGGCACGCACGGCAAGGAATTCGACCTGTTCACTTACGGCGCCGACAACCAGGAAGGCGGCGAGGGTCTGGATGCCGACATCGGCAACTGGATCACCGAGAAACAGCAATAACAGCGCACGCAAAAGCCGACTTACGACCGTGCAGTCGGCTCGCTAGAATTTGGCGCCATGAGCGCCTATACCGAGAGCGCGCCGTCGCGCGCTGAAGTCGACGCCTTGCCGGGCGCGACCGTGATCGAATTCGGTACCAACTGGTGCGGCTTCTGCGCAGCCGCCCAGCCTCACATCGAGCAGGCGCTCGCGGCGCATCCCGATGTACGACATTTGAAGATCGAAGACGGGCCGGGCCGCCCGCTCGGCCGCTCCTTCCGGGTCAAGCTGTGGCCGACGCTGGTCTTCATGAAGGACGGCACCGAAGTCGCGCGAGTCATCCGTCCCAGCTCGGCGCAACCGATCCGCGACGCCGCCAGGCAGATCGATCCCACCTGACAGCCCATCGATGGCTAAGCTGCGCGTGTGACCCCAGCGCCCTCCCTCGCCATCGTCCAACGCTACCTGCCCTGGCTGGTCGGCGCCGTGCTGTTCATGGAGACGCTCGACTCGACCATCGTGAACACGGCCGTGCCGACCATGGCGCACAGCCTCGGGGTCACGCCGCTCAGCCTCAAAGCCATCGTCACCAGCTATATCCTCGCGCTGGCCGTCGGCATTCCGGTCAGCGGCTGGCTCGCCGACCGCTTCGGCACCCGCCAGCTGTTCACCGCCGCCGTCGCGATCTTCACGGTGTCCTCGGTGATGTGCGGCCTGTCGTTGAACGCGCCCATGCTGGTGGCCGCCCGCATCCTGCAAGGACTCGGCGCCGCGATGATGACGCCGGTCGGACGGCTCGCCATCGTGCGCACGTTTCCAAAGTCACAGCTGCTCGACAAGATGAACTTCGTGATCATCCCGGCGCTGATCGGTCCGCTGCTGGGCCCGACGATCGGCGGCTTGATCGTGCATTGGTGGTCGTGGCGCGAGATCTTTTTCGTCAATGTCCCGGTCGGGCTGGTCGCGCTGTGGATGAGCCGTCGTTACATGCCGGAATATCGCAGCGACTCGCCACGGCCACTGGATGTGGTCGGGCTGGTGCTGTTCAGCTCGGGCGCGGCGCTGCTGTCCTGGTTGCTGGAAGTCTTTGGCGAGCACCGCCTCGACGTCACGTCCAGCGCGATTCTGTTCCTGGTGTCGTTCGCACTGCTCGGCGCCTATGCCTTCCACGCGAATCGCACCGAATATCCGCTGCTCAACCTGCAGCTGTTCAAGACGCGCACCTTTCGAGTGTCGGTGCTCGGCGGCCTCATCACTCGACTCGGCATCGGTGGCCTGCCCTTCCTGCTGCCGCTGTTCTATCAGCTCGGCATGGGCATGCCGGCGTGGCAATCCGGCCTGATGATGATGCCTTCCGCCATCGCCGCGATGACGGTGAAAGCGGCGGCTCCGCACCTGCTCCGCCGCTTCGGCTATCGACGCGTGCTGATGGTGAACACGGTCATCGTGGGCCTGATCATCGGCTCGTTCGCGCTGGCGGATCGGAACACACCGCTGGTCTTGATCGTGCTGCTGAGCTTCCTGGTGGGATCGGGCAACTCGATGCAGTTTTCCAGCATGAACTCGCTGGCCTTCGCCGACATCGATGCACGCAGCTCGAGCATGGCGAACACCATCGCCAGCACCATGCAACAGATGTCGATGAGCTTCGGCCTGGCATGCGGCTCGTTGCTGACGGGTTGGTACTTGGGCGGGTTGCCGCAGACCGATCAGATCGCGGTCACGAATGCATTGCACGCCGCGTTCATCACGCTGGGCATCGCGACGATTGTTTCTTCCCTCAGCTTCTGGGCTTTGCATGCCGAGGATGGCCAGGCACTGACGGCGAAGAGCGAAACGCCGGGAACGACGCGCGAGCCCGTCACCAACTAGCGACGGACCCGCGCGTTTGGTATCAGCGCGCCAGATCCTTCAACAGACTGTTCCAATGCGCGAGCGCGCCGTCGATGGACGACACCGGCACCCGCTCATCCAGACCGTGCGAGAACTCATCCGAGTCCTTCATGAACAGGCCGGACACGCCGTAGCTCGGCACGCCCTGCGCCCGGAAATGCATGCTGTCGGTCGCGCCCGCCGACATCGACGGCACGATGGACAAGCCCGGGTAGTTGGCATGCACCGCCTTGGTTACGGCGGCCATCACGTCCTTGCGCAAAGGCGACGCGTCGCTCGCTACCGAGCCCGTGGTGACCTGAGTAATCTTCACTGCCGGCTCGGCTGCGACTTCGCCCAGCGTCTTCTGCACCTCCTCCACCGACGTGCCCGGGAAGATGCGGCAATTGATGTTCGCCTCCGCCTTCTGTGGAAGCGCATTGGTCGCATGACCGCCGTCGATCATCGTGGCCACACAAGTGGTACGCACCTGGCCAACGTAGCTCGGATCCTCCGACAAGGTCGCGATGGCTTGCGCATCCTCGGGATTCGCCAGATAGCGCTTGATGGCTTCGGCAGTCGGCCCGGACAACTTCGGCAGGCTCTCGCGGAAGTAGGCCATGGTCAGCTCGTTGTGCTTGGACGGGAACTGATACTTGCCGATGCGATCCAGCGCGGCCGCCAGCTGATTGATGGCGTTGATCTTGCCGGGGCGGCTGGAGTGTCCGCCGGGATTGGTGACGGTCAGCTTGAAATCCGCGTAGGTCTTCTCGCCCGCCTGCAGGCCGTACACAACCGGCTTGCCCTCTTCGGACAACAGACCGCCGCCGGCATCGCCATTCAACGCGAGCTCCGCGCCCTTGAACTGCTCGGCGAGCTTGCGAGTGCTGACCATCTGCGTTTCTTCGTCGCCCGAGAACGCGAGGATCACGTCGCGCTTGGGCTTCCAGCCGTCCCGCTTCAACCTGGCCATCGTGGCGACGATCATGGACACTTCGAACTTGTTATCCACCGAGCCACGGCCGAACACATAGCCGTTTTCGAGCACGGGCGTGAACGGATCGCGCTTCCAGTCCTCGCGCTTCGCTTCCACCACGTCCATGTGGCCAATGACCACGATCGGCTTCAACTTGCTGTCGGTGCCCTTGTAGCGCGCGACCAGCGTGGCGGTGTTCGCCACCGGCTCGACGACGACATCGCCCGGCGCATAGCCGGCCTGAACCAGCACGCCCTTCAGATACTCCGCATAGGCCGGCACCTGACCGGCACCGTCCACGGTCCGGAAACTGATCGACTTCTGCAGGATCTCCAGTGCTCGATCATGCAACGCCTGATCCACGGCCGGCTTGCCGGCCGCCGCGGCACCGACTGCAAAGCTCATCGCGGCACATCCGATCAGCGTGGCAACATATCTTTTCAGGAGCGAGCTGGACTTCACTTCAAACCTCATGCGATATCGCCATTGGCCATGGCAGGCCGCCATTCTGGCATGGCGCGCAAGTTTAGAAAGAGGCCGTGACCGGCCGCGGCGTGGATCGCCGGCCTGTATACCGAGCCGGATTGATGAAACGTTTTTAATGCGACCGGCGGCCCGGGCCACGCCCGGCGTCACTTCTTTTTCAACAGCGTCGTAATGAGCTTCGCCGGCCTCGCTTCACGTTCGAGCTGCTCAAAAGTACATTGATCGGGCGCCTTGTCCGGCCGCCAACGCAGCAGCCTGGTGCCGTGGCGAAAGCGATTGCCGGTGACGTGGTCATAACAGACTTCGACCACCAGCTTCGGCTGCAACGGTTCCCATTCGGTCGAACGCTCCGTACTCCAACGACTCGGCCCACCGGGCGCGTCGCCCGTGAACCCGGCACCACCCCGCAGCTTTTCCAAACGCTGGGTCATGGCTTTACGCTCGGCATTCGGAATCGACGAAGTGAAGCCGACGTGATCGAGCAGCCCTTCCTCGTTATACAAGCCGAGCAACAATGAGCCGACCTGCGTGCTGCCCGTGCCATAGCGAAAGCCGCCGACCACACAGTCCGCCGTCCGCAGGCGCTTCACTTTCAGCATGGCCCGCTCGCCGGAGACATACGGCAGATCGAGCTGCTTCGCTATTACACCGTCGAGTGAGCCGCCGGTTTCCTTCAACCATTTCTGCGCAACGCGCAGCTCACGCGTATAGGGCGTGAGCACCAGGCCGTCGGTGGTCGGCAATGAGTCGAAGAATTTCTCCAGCGCCGCGCGCCGCGCTTCGAACGGCTGCTCCAGCAAGCTGCGCCCCTTCGCGTCATAGAGCAGGTCGAACAGCATCAGCGTCGCCGGTGTTTCATGCGACAGCTTGCGAACTCGGCTCTCGGCGGGATGCAGCCGCATCTGCAAAGCACCGAACGACAACGAAGCGCCGATGGGAATCGCGAGCTCACCGTCCAGCACGAACTGCTTGGGCCGCATCGCCCGCACATGCTCGACGACCTCGGGAAAATATCTCGCCAGCGGCTTGCCCGACTTCGCCTGCAGCTCGACCCGCTCGCCGTCCCGAAACACCACGCACCGAAAGCCATCCCACTTCGGCTCGAACTGCCACCCCGCGTCCGTCGGCAACTCACTGACCAGCCGCGCCTCCATCGGCTCGAGACTGGCCGGAATCGACGCCTTGGCGGCCCGGGGCATGAACGCTCTCCTGTGCAGTGCTGACCGAGATCAACGCCGCAGCCGCGGCCAAGTTCAGTCCGTGACGGTGACCCGTTCCACCAGAAAATCCATGAACACCCGCACTCGCGCCGCAAGCCGAGCATGCCCGATATACAACGCATGGATATCTTCACTATCGGCCTTGATGTAATCCTGCAGTAGCGGAACGAGGCGACCCGCACGCACATCGCCCCCCACGAGAAAATCCGCCAGCCTCGCAATCCCCGCCCCACCCACGCACATCAGCCGCAACGACTCCCCCGAGTTCGCCAGAAAATTCCCCGCGACCTGAAATTGTTTGCTCCGGTTGCCGACCCGGAACGTCCAGCCCTCGATGGAACGCCGGTAGTTGAAGTTCAGGCAGTTGTGCTGATCGAGCTCCGTCGGTGTCTGCGGCGTGCCGTGACGTTGCAAATATTCCGGCGAAGCCACCACCAGCCACCGGCTGCTCCCCAACTTCCGCGCTCGCAGTGACGAGTCACGCAACGCCCCGTGGCGAATCGCGACGTCCACCCGCTCGCCCACCAGATCGACCAACGCGTCGCTCAGCGACAGGTCCACCGTGATCTTCGGATACCGTCGCAGGAATTCCGGCAGCGCCGGCAACAGCTGATGAATGCCGAAAGGCGTCGACGCATTCACTCGCAGTCGACCGCGCGGTTCGCTCTTGTCCGTCGTGAACGAGCGCTCCAATTCATCCAGATCCATCAGCAGCTTCTGCGCCTGCGCCCGGAACTTCTCACCCTCTGGCGTGACGGACAGCGAACGCGTGGTCCGTGCCAGCAATCGCACGCCGAGCCGGGCTTCGAGGCGCGCGACGCTGCGGCTCACGGCGGACGGCGTTTGTCGTAGCGTCTTGGCCGCCGCCGCGAAGCTGCCACCCTCGACACTACGCAAAAAGGCCTCGATTTCACCGGTTCTGTTGTCCATGGCGCGGTCCCGATTCGTTCATCGAATGCACGACGGTCGTGTATGCGGACATTCTTATCAGCAATCCATCCGGCCCGCATCATTGCCTTCCCTCAGCCTCCTCGGAACAGGTCATGCCTCTTGCCTTATACGCGCTCGCGGTCGGCGCCTTCGGAATCGGCGTTACAGAATTCGTGATCATGGGCTTGCTGCTGCAGGTCAGCGGCGACCTCGATGTGTCCATCTCCGCCGCCGGCATGTTGATTTCCGGTTATGCGCTCGGCGTCATGCTGGGCGCTCCGATCATGACTGTGGTCACAGCTCGCTGGCCTCGCAAAGCGACGCTGCTCGCGTTGATGGCGATCTTTACGATCGGCAACCTGGCCTGCGCCCTCGCGCCGAATTACTTGGGTTTGTTAGCGGCTCGCATACTCACGGCCTTCGCACACGGCACGTTCTTCGGGGTCGGATCAGTGGTCGCGACACAATTGGTCGCACCTCAACAGCGTGCGTCAGCCATCGCCATCATGTTCACCGGCCTGACCATCGCGACCGTGCTCGGCGTTCCGTTCGGCACCTGGCTCGGACAGATGGCCGGATGGCGCGCGACTTTCTGGGCCGTCGTCGGCATTGGCGCGTTCGCGCTCGCCGTCATTGCGCTACTCGTGCCACGTGATGCCGGACAGATCGAGGAAGGTGATTGGCGTAGCGACCTTCGCGCGCTGGCGCGCGGACCGGTCGTTCTGGCCTTGCTGACGACCGTCTTCGGCTTCGGCGGCATGTTCGTAGTGTTCACCTACATCGCGCCGATGCTCACCCAGCTCACACACGTCAGCGAACAGGCAGTCTCACTTGTGCTGCTGGTTTTCGGCGGTGGGCTGGTCGTGGGCAACATCGTCGGCGGCAAGCTGGCGGATCGCTATCTGGAAACGACGCTGATCGGCTCGTTACTCGCGCTGGCGGCCGTACTTGGCCTGATGACGTTCGCCGTTCACGACGCAATCGCGATGGTGGTATTCGTCGCGCTGCTCGGCGCGGCCTCGTTCGCGACGGTTCCGCCACTGCAAATGTGGGTGCTGGAGAAATCCAACGGCGCCGGCCAGAGCCTGGCCTCCAGCTTCAACATCGGCGCCTTCAATCTCGGCAACGCGCTCGGCGCCTGGCTGGGCGGCACAGTGATCGATCACGGCCCCGGCTTGCCGGCGCTGCCGTGGATCGCAGCGCTGCTGCCGCTGATCGCCGCGGCGCTGGCACTCAAAGGATTGCGAGCGTCGCGACTCGAGACGGCGTCGTGCGCTAGCCAGTGACCGCGAGAGCAATGACGCCGGTCACGATGAGCACGGCTCCCGTCAATCGTATCGGCGTCACCTGCTCCTTGAGCAGACGCGCACCGAAGTAGGTTCCGATCAACGTCGCCAGTTCTCGCATGGGCGCAACGTGACCGATCGGCGCAACTTTCATCGCGTACAGCACCAGGATGTACCCCAGCGGGCCGAGCACGGCGACGATCAGAATAGGGTTTCGATACATTCGCCACTCGGCAAGCAGCGCCGGCGGATCCTTGAGCGCCATCGGCGCCAGCACGACGAGCCGCAATAGATTGCCGCTGAAGTCGATCAGGAACGGCGACAACATCAACGCCTTCACCGCCCAGCCATCATTGATCGTGTAGCCCGCGATGAACACACCGGTGAGCATGCCGAGCGCAATGCCGGCACGCGGCGCCTTGTGAGCTTCATTCGCCAGACCGGACACCAGCAGGATGCCAGCGACGATCAGCAGTACGCCGAGCACCGAAACCAGGCCGGCCGGCTCGTGCAAGATGAAAGTCGCGGCGAGAAATGACAGCAGTGGACCGGTACCGCGAGCCAGCGGATACACCAGCGACAAATCGGAAACCCGATAACCCGCCTGCAGCGTGAGCGAATAGCCCATGTGCAGAATGCCGGTCATCAACAACGCCAGCCAATGCGCAGTTTCGAGCTGCGGCCGCGTGGACATGAAAACCCACAGCACCGCCGGCGCATACAGAATGATCGAGCCCAGCGAATACAACCAAACAAAATGCCGCGAGCCCGAGGCGCGCTTGGCGGCCAGATTCCAGGTGGCGTGAGTAAACGCCGCCAGCAGGACGGCGGCGATCGCAAGAGGGTGCATGGCTCGCGATGTTACCAGCGCAGCTCACGAAAACGTGGGCAAGAAGCGGAGTGCCGCCCGCAGCCACGCGCGGCAAGCTGGCACCCTCGATCCCCCCTTCCGGAGTCGACCATGAGCTTTCAAATCACCGGCCTGCCGCTCAGCCAGTTCTCCGCCTTGTTCGCGATGTCCGAGGCGGAGTTGGCGCGCCAGGGTGCCGTTCGCGTCACCGCCGATGAACGTCCCGGCTTTCCTTGCCGCGTCAGCCTCCAGGATGCCGAGGTTGGCGAGAAGTTGCTTCTGCTGAACTACGAACACCTGCCGGTCGCCACGCCGTATCGCTCGCGTCACGCGATTTATGTCCGCGAGTCCGCCGCCGAAGCGCACCTCGAAGTCGACGAGGTTCCTCAGCTACTGCGCCCTCGCCTGTTGTCGCTGCGTGCTTTCGATTCACAAGGAATGATGAAGGCGGCGGAAGTGGCACCGGGCACCGCCATCGAAAATCTGATCGAACAGCTGTTCAGCAATCCCGCCGTCGCCTATCTTCATGTTCATAATGCGAAGTGGGGCTGCTTTGCCGCCCGAGTGGACCGCGCATAGCCATGCTATCGTGGTCGCATGCTCAAAACCTATTCAGGCAGCTGCCACTGTGGCGCGGTCCGGTTCGAAGCGGACATCGATCTGACGCAACCGACCTATCGCTGTAATTGCTCGATCTGCGCCAGAAATCGTTTCTGGCCGGCGATCGTGATGCCGGAACAGTTCCGGCTGCTGTCGGGCGAGGCCGAGCTGACCAAATATTTGTTCAACACCCGCCGTAACGAACATTACTTCTGCAAACATTGCGGGGTACGGAGTTTCGGCATCGGCAACACGCCCGACGGCCAACGAATTTACGGCGTCAACCTCGGCTGCCTGGAGAATGCGACGCCCGAAGAGCTGGCGGCCGCGCCGGTCGTTTATGTCGACGGCAAGCACGACAATTGGAACAACGCGCCCGCCATCACCAGCTACCTCTGAGCCAGCTCGCCGCGCCAGACAGGCGCCCCATCCCGAGAAATTCTTGCTTGCGCCCCGCAGGGGGAAAAATAAAAAAAGAATTCCCCCTCTCCCGACGTGTACACGACGGGAGAGGGGGCCAGGGGGTGAAGGTCTTCTTTAGCCCGCTTCTCGAGCCAACTGCGGAGTTGCCCCGCCCGACTGCCGTTCGAACAGCCGCTTGTAATGTCCGTGCGGCCTGCGCAGCAGCGCCTCGTGCGAACCCTCCTCCACGATGCGCCCGTGCTCGAACACCAGAATCCGATCCATCGCTCGCACCGTCGACAATCGATGCGCAATCACGATAGACGTGCGCCCTGACATCAACCGATCCATCGCCTGTTGAATCAGCGCTTCCGACTCCGAGTCGAGACTCGACGTCGCCTCGTCCAGAATCAGGATCGGCGCATTCGCCAGGAACGCCCTCGCCAACGCCACGCGCTGCCGCTCACCGCCGGACAGCTTCACCCCTCGTTCGCCGACCAGCGTCTGATACCCGCGTGGCAAGCGCACGATGAAGTCGTGTGCATTCGCCAATCGAGCCGCCCGCTCGATATCTTCCATCGTCGCCTCGGGCCGCGCATACGAGATGTTCTCGGCAAGACTGCGATGAAACAGAATGGGCTCCTGCTGCACGATCGCGATCTGCGAGCGCAACGACTCCTGCGTGGCATGCACCACATCCTGACCGTCGATCAGCACTCGACCCTCGGTCACGTCGTACAGTCGCTGGATCAGTTTCACGAACGTGGTCTTGCCGGAGCCTGAATGCCCGACCAGACCAATGCGCTCACCCGGCGCGATCCGCACGTTCAAGTCCCGATACAGCGGCGTCTGCTGACCCGCGTAACAGAACGTCACGTGATCGAACTTCACCTCACCCGCATGGATACTCAGCGGCTGAGCACCCGGCGAATCCGCCACCCCCATGGGCTCGGCATGCAGCTGAACCATCTCTTCCATTTCGTTCACGGAACGCTGCAAGTGATGCACGTGCTGACCGATATCGCGCAGATATCCATGCACGACGAAGTACGTCGTCAGCACATAAGTGATCTCGCCCGGCGTCGCCCGCCCCTGCCACCACAGCCACAAAGCCGTCGCGGTGATGGCCGACCGGACGAACCACAGCAGCGCGAGCTGCCCCGTGCCACTCCAGGTGTGAAGCATCCACGTGCGATGCGTACGACGTGACCATTTATCGACCACGCGACTGAGTCGCGCATCTTCGCGCGCCTCCGCACCGAACGATTTCACCACCGCGTTTCCGCCGAGCGCGTCCGCAAGCACACCACCAATGCGCGTGTCCTGCGCATTCGACAGGCGCGAAGCCGGAGCGATGAGACGTGTCGCGAGCGCGACCGTCAGCACGACGTACGCAATGGAGCCCAGCGCCATCACGACGCCCATGACGGGCCAGCGCTGACCGAGCAGCAACACGGTTCCAACCAGCACGACCAACGAGGGCAGCAACGCGAGCAGCAGCACGTCATTGATCATGTCGAGCGCCCACATGCCGCGCGTGATCTTCCGAACGATGGAGCCGGCGAAACTGTTGTTGTGCCAGTCCGTCGAGAAGCGCTGCACGCGATGAAACGCGCCCTGCGAGACCTTGCGCATCATTCCCAACGTGAGCGGCACGATCGACCACCACGCCAGGTGACGGAGCACCACCATCGTCAAACCCAACCCCGCCATGACGAGGAAGGCATCGAGCGCAACGTCAGCAAATTCGCGACCCTGCGCGAGCGCGTCCACCAGCCGGCCGGCGTAGACCGGCACGACCAGTTCCGTGACCGTCGCGAGCATCATGGCCGCAGCCACGACGAACACGAGCACTTTATGCTCAGCCCAATGGCGGAGCGTAAAAACCAGCACATTACGGAGGACCTGCGAGCCCTCGACGCGGGATTTGACCATGATTGAGCGAAGCGCGTTGAACGCGCCGTCCTTGCGAAACCGATCGAACTGGGAAGGCGGCGAACACCCCGATATGGGGTCAAGCCGCGGTTTTTTCTACCGGGAGCCCGGTATTACCGGGTACGCACCGGCGGGAGGTGCATGGTGATTGGTTTCATCGGTGCCCTCCTTGCTTCGCTAGGGGCTAATGAGAAGAGCGGTCATTGAATCATTGTTGATTGTTTTGAGCAAGCGCCATTTGCAAAGTCTTTGCATACATTGGCGTCGCGAACACCCAAAGTTACAGCGCCAGCGGCGGGACCCCGATCAGTTTCAGGTGAAGCCAGAAGACGAAAATCACATACAACGCGAGACCGCCCACCACGGCGATGACGTCGTTGAATTTACTCGGCGGCGGCCCCGGCAACGGCCGGAGCACCGCGCGTCGCTTCACCGAAATGCGATCGGCCACGGCCCAGAGCAGAAAGCCACCGAACAGCAACACATCAGCCAGCATGCCATTGGCGAGCAGATGCGCGAAGGCCCACATCTTCACGGCTGCAAGCATTGGATGCTTCACCGCCGCTTTGATACGACCGGGCAAGTAAGCCGCCAGCAGCAATGGAAACACGGGCAGCATCAGGAGCAGCGTGAGGTGGCGCATCCATAACGGCGGCGCGTACACCAGGATGGGATGCTGGCGAGCGAGGCCATAGCCCCAGATCAGCAGCACGAAGCCGATGATGGAGAGCAGCGAGTAGATCCCTTTGTAGGGCTTCTCGCCGAGCCGGGCGACCGCGGCACTCCGCAACGTCGGCGAGAAAATCTCCAGCGAGTGCACGCCCAGGAAGATCACCAGTCCCAAGATCAGGTAAAGCATCGTGGCTCCCGAGGCTTCGAGCTTCGAACTATTTCTGCGCGGCGTTCCGGATCGACTGCAACGTCGCGTTCGGCGTGATTGCTTCCGGATCGATACGCACTTCGATCAATGCCGGCTTGCCCGCGTTCAGGGCCCGCTCCAACGCCGGCCCGAATTGTTCCGTCGTCTCCACCAACTCGCCGTGAGCGCCAAATGCCCTGGCAAACGCGCAGAAGTCCGGGTTCACCAGCGACGTGCCATACACCCGGGCGGGATAGTCGCGTTCCTGGTGCATGCGGATCGTGCCATACATGTTGTTGTTGACGACGATGATGACGACGTTGAGTTGATACTGAACCGCGGTCGCCAGTTCCTGGCCCGTCATCAGAAAGCAACCGTCGCCAGCAAACGAGATCACCGTGCGTTTCGGATACAACGCCTTCGCCGCGATGCCGGCGGGAACGCCGTAACCCATCGCTCCCGATGCCGGCGCGAGCTGCGTCCGGAAGCCGCGATAGCGATGAAATCGATGCGCCCAGGTCGTGTAGTTGCCCGCGCCGTTGGTGACGATGACATCCGGCGGCAGCACGCGATCCATGTGTTGAATCACATCCCACATCTGGACCTTGCCCGGGATCTCCTTGCGCGCTTGCCACGCTTGATAATCCGCGTTCGCAGCCACGACCTGCGCCTTCGCTTCCGCGCGCGTGACCTTGGGCAATGCCGCGAGCGCTCGCGCCATCGCAGGCATGGTCGCATTGATCATCAGATCGGCGTGATAGAAACGACCCAGCTCGTCAGCTTCCGGATAGATGTGCACCAGCCGCTGTGTCGGCACCGGACCGGCGATCAAACCGTAACCACTGGTCGTGATCTCGCCCAGCCGCGCGCCGAGCACGATCACCAGGTCCGACGCCTTCACGCGCTCGGCCAGCTTCGGATTGATGCCGATGCCGACATCGCCGGCGTAGTTCGGATGCGCGTTGTCGAACAAGTCCTGCGAGCGAAACTCACATCCAACGGCGATCTGCTGAGTCTCGGCGAAACGTTGCAACTGTGCGCAGGACGCCTGATCCCAACCGCTGCCGCCCGCTAACAGAAATGGCCGCTGCGCTTCGCCCAGCATCTGGCTCAACGTGCTCAGCGCCTCCGGCGAAGGCGCGGACTCGACTCGCTGCCACGGCCGCGCATCGGCGACTGCCGCGGTTCCCGACAACACATCTTCTGGAAGCGCGAGCACCACCGGCCCCATGCGGCCGCTGGTCGCAACCTGATAGGCGCGCGCAATGAACTCGGGAATTCGATCGGTACGATCGATCTGCGCGACCCACTTCGACATGGGCCCGAACATGCGCCGGTAGTCGATCTCTTGAAACGCCTCCCGCTCCATGAAATCCGTACCCACCTGACCGATGAGCAGAATCAGGGGCGTCGAATCCTGAAACGCGGTGTGCACACCGATCGACGCGTTGGTCGCGCCCGGCCCGCGAGTCACCAGGCAAATGCCCGGCTTGCCGGTCAGCTTCCCATACGCCTCGGCCATGTTGGCCGCGCCATTCTCATGACGGCAGGTGATCAGTCGGATGCGGTCGCGCACGGTATACAGCGCGTCCAGCACCGGCAGATAACTTTCCCCCGGCACGCAAAAAGCAAGCTCGGCTCCGTGCGTGAGCAGTTGATCGACAATGAGTTGCCCGCCGGTACGCGGCGGATGGCTCGAACTCATGGTCATGGCGCTCACCTGTCATCGTGGACAAGCGCCAATCTTAGCGCGACTCGCGCGTTATGTTACCGGCTGCTTATAGCGATCCTCAGCGCGTCCGCCAGCCCGACATCATCGACATGCCCCACCGTGCGCTCAGAGGCTGCGATGACCTGAGGATCGGCGTTGCCCATCGCAATCGGATGACCGACGACACGCAAGGCCGACAGGTCGTTGCCCGAGTCGCCGATATACATAACGTCGCGCATGTCGATGCGATAGGCCGCGGCGATCTCTCGCATGGCGCTGCCCTTGCTCACGCCGTGCCGGGTCAAGCCGACGAAGCGAACGTCGGGCATCAGCGGCGATGTCGACTCGGCCATCTCGAGATCGGGTGGCGCGACTACTTTCTTTGCATCTTCCGGAGCGACCAGCCACTGCGCGCGCACCAGCGGCGGCGACAATATTTCATACGGTCGTGGTTTGAATGGCAGACCGAGCAGCTCCGCATGCTCTCTCGCCCAAGGCGCTTCACTCTCGACGACGTAATCGTCGTCGCCATACAACTCGAGCACTTGACCGGTCGCGCGCGCGTGCGCGATCAGGCCGCGCACGGATCCTTCAGGAAGCGGAGTGGAGCGCGAATGACGAGTGGCGAGATTGACGACGCTGGCGCCGTTCTGAAAGATGTGCCAGCCGTCGTCATCGAGATAGCGCGCGTATTCGGCAGCCAGGCCGAACGCCGGCCGCCCCGAGCACAAGGCGAGATGAATTCCCTTGGCACGTGCCTGCGCGGCCAGATCCCAAACGAGATCCGGCACCTTGCCGGAGCTGCCTACCAGCGTGCCATCGACGTCGATACCAATCAGCGCAATCAACGGTGTCTTCCCAGCGCGAGCGGAGGTCGCGCCATAGTAGCGTGACCTCCGCGAAAACGCCGGTCAGATTCGGCTCACTCGCGATTGATCCAGGAAACATCTGATCAATTGCCACCACTCGACTTTATCGGTTTCGATCGGCGAAGCATTTCAATCAGTTGCAGACCTGCCGAGGCCGGGGAAATCGATTAATCAGAGCTTCCCCAGGGCGTGGCGTCGTAAATCACCAGCTCGGCCTGGTTGTCGGTCTCGGTCATGAAATAGCCACGCATCGAGCCATTGCCCAGCGGCTCCAGCCAGAATGCGTTGTGAGTCAGCGCGAGCGTGCCGGTCGGGCCGGCGCCTTCGTCGATGAACAGATTCACCGGCACCTGGTGCTCGAGCCGATTGCGACGCAGGTCCAGCAGTTCCAGACCGCCGAGCGCCACGTTGCCCTTCGGGCTGCTGTAAGTCTGCACACCGCCGCAGAGCATGTAGGCGACGCCCTGGTAGTGACAGTCTTGATAATCGATGTAGAACTGCGGATTCGGCACCCAGTCCGACGAACGCACCTTGGTGTCGCGACCGCGCCTGGACAATTCCCACGTGTACAAACGACGCGAGCCCCAGCTCACACCGTGCAACGTATCGTCGTGCGTGTTGTGAACGATGCCGCCGATATGATCGGCCTCGCTGAAAATCTTCTCGGCCTTCAGCGTCTTCGGATCGACACGGAAAATATTGCTGTTGCTGTTGGGACGATATTCGGCGACCGGCACCCAGAGGAACTTGCCGTCGAAGTCGATGCCGCCCGGGTGATATTTGCTGCCGTCGGTGAGCTCGACCTTGCCGAGCAGCTCGCCCGCCTCGTTGAACTTGAACAGCCAGCCGCGGCCATTGCCGGTCGAGCGATCGAGGGTGAAGTCATAGAGCGAGTCGGTCGACGCACCGTTACGCACCGTGCCTTCGAGCACTTCCACCGCGGAGACGTAGAACGTATCGCCGATCTTCACCAGACCCTGCGTGTGAAAGGTTTGCCAGTTCACAGCCACCGACTTCACCGGCGTCCAGACGGTGTTCTTGCCCATCAGACGGAACAGCGTGGTGGTCTTGTTATCGCGATTCTTGGAATGACCGCGGTCGTGTTCCGAATCGCCGGCGAGCGACGTGGCCATGTAGCCGGTCAGCGCCAGACCCAAAGCAAGAACAGGAGCAAATTTCACGGTGCCTCCTTAAGGCAATGAGACATAAGGAGGCCCGTTTTATACAGAGCGAACTTTACGGTTTTCTTGCGCGATCGAATCGCCGTGACGGGTCAGTCTTACAATTTGAATCGCCCGACCAGCTCGCCCATCACGCGCACCTGAACCGCCGTCTGCTGAGACGCGCCCGCCAGCGTCTCCGCGTTCGCAGCCGCTTGCCGGCTCACTTTTTCCAGCGCGCCGATGCCGCCGCGAATATCGGCAACGCCTTGCGCCTGGCTGGTGGCGGCGGCGGCAATGTCACGAAGCATGTCGTTCACTTGGGTGGTGACGACCGCAATGTTCCCAAGCGCCTCACCCACCGATCCGGCGATCTGCACGCCCCGCTCGGCGCGAGTCATGGCCGAATCGATCAGCGCCGATGTTTCTTTCGCCGCCTGAGCCGAGCGCTGCGCGAGGTTGCGCACTTCTTCCGCCACCACTGCGAAGCCACGACCGGCCTCGCCGGCGCGAGCCGCTTCGACCGCGGCATTCAATGCCAGCAAGTTGATCTGGAACGCGATCTCATCGACCGCGCGGTTCACCTTGCCGACCTCAGCCGACGCGGCGCGGATTTCATCCATCGCGGTCGACATCGTTTTCAGCTCGTCCGACACACGATCCGCCGCCTTCTGAGAATCGCTGGAGAGCGAGTTCGCGCGACCGGTAATCTTCGTGGTCTGGTCGGTGAGATCGGACAGCGTCGTCAGCGAGCGTGTGATACGACCCAGGCTCTCGGCCTGCTCGGACGCGCCGCTGGCCATCACGCGGCTCGACGAGCTCATCTGCGCCGCGCCGCCATCGATCTCGGCGGCGCCGCGATTGACCTCGGAGATGATTCCCTGCAATTCGACGACCAGCTCATTGAAACATTCGGCCAGCCGCCCCAGCTCATCGTGCGAGGTCACGTCGACACGCTTGCTCAAGTCGCGCGTCCGCTGAATCTCGGTGATCGTCTTCACCAGCCCGTTGACGCCACCGGTGATGCTACGAACGATCCAGCTCGCGGCTGCCACGATGACGATCAACATCAGCGCCAGGATGCCGATCTCTCTCCAGCGCGCCGAAGCCGTCGAGCTCTGCGCGTTTTCCTCAGCGGCGCGAGCGCTCGCCTGAATACGATCGCTGATGCCAGCGAGCTTGCCTTCCAATTGCTCGAAGGATTCCACAAACGCCGGCAACATCTCCCGCGCCTTGGCGGCGTCGGCATGAGCGGTGCCGATGACTCCCTCAGCACTGCGAATGTAATTCTCGAGCACCGGCCCGACATCGCGGAGCGCGGCGCGCAGTTCGGGATCGGTGACGTTGGAATCGTTCTCCTTGATCATCTCCCGGAAATGATCGGCATGCTCACGCAGGCTGGCATTCACCGCCGCCCATTCTTCCGGTGTCTGCGCCAGCAACGCGGACAACACGTCGGCGCGAAGCGCGTCGTGCATCATGTCGCCTTCCAGGTGAGTGCGCAGTGCCCGACTGGTCGCGAACACACTGGTGAGGCCATCGACCGCCTGGGTCATGCCCCGATAATTGCTGAAGCCCAACGCCAGCATCGCCGTGAGCGTCACGGCGACGAGGGCAAACAAACGTGCTTTGATGGTGAGTTGCATGGGTACTCGATACGAGACTCCGTGCAGCACCTATCGGCAGATCGGGGTGCAACAAAAACCCTGGCGCCGCTTTTCAGGGGATGTCTGAGGGGGGGCTCAGACTGGATCCGACGCTGCTTTCAGCGAGGCACGCCCATCAGCGCCAGGCCTTGGGCGACCGAAGAGAACTCATCGCCGCCCACCAGCTTGTCCGCCCCGAATTTCTTCGCGAACAGCTCGCGGACCGCCGGCACCAGCGCAGTACCGCCCGTCATGAACACGCGCGTGAGCGTTGCGGGATTCACGCCGGCGATACCAACGGCTTCATCAGCCGTCGCTTCGATGCGGGACAAATCGTCCGCAATCCATTTTTCGAACTCGCCACGCGCGACCGTGCGATCGATCTCGATGGGTCCGGCCTTGAAACTGAGCTTCGCGGTTTCCTGCTTCGTGAGCGACTGCTTCACGCGCGACACGGCTTGAAACAATGTGAAGCCTTCCTCGTTGCGAATGACATGCACCAGCCCTTCGAACGCCTCCTGATCCACCGCCGTGCGCAGGATATCGGTGATGTGTCGCAACGTCTGGCGGTTGTTCATCATCGACAGCTGATGCCAGCTGGCGAAGTTGGCGTAGATCCATAGCGGAATCGGCAGCTTCTTGGACTCCGGCTGGAACTGCGAGCCCATGCCGAGCGCCGGGCACACCGCGTTATAGACGATTTGATAATCGAAACGATCGCCGGCGATGCCGATACCGGTCTGCGCCAGCGGCGTGAGTTTCGGCTGCGCGCCTTCGGCATCGACTTCGACGATCGAGAAGTCGCTGGTACCGCCGCCAAGATCGGCGACGAGCACGAGATGACGGCCGCGCGCTCTGCTGGCGAACGCATACGCCGCCGCTTCGGGCTCCGTGCCAATCCGATCCGCCTCCCGACCGGCCAGAGCAAACGCCGCCTTCAAACGCGTTTGCGCGAGCTCGTCATCCGGCGACGCACCGGCGAATTCAATCGGCCGACCGATGACCAGCGGTGCCCGACTCAACAGATCCCGCGCGCCGGTCGCGTCATACAGATGCTGAAGCAATGTTCCGATCAACGACTCCAGCGTGTATGTATGAGTGAACACCTTCGTGTCCACGAACGCACGGCTGCCAAGAAACGACTTCATCGATTGCACCAGCCGCGCCGGCCCAGTGCGCGCGATGTAATCGGCAATTGCATCGGCACCGGCACTACTAATGGGACGCTCTCGCGGATTCGGCTCGGCCGGCCGGAAGCAAAGAATGGAAGGCAGGGCCGCGCCCTCACCCATTCGCGACGACACCTTGAGCACCGCTGACCCGAAATCCGCGCCGACCATGGCAATAACGGTATTGCTGGTGCCGAAGTCGACACCAATGGAAATGGGCTGCATGGAAGATCGCCGGGGGGAGTTGGCCCGTTATTGTAGCAGCTCGACGGTCGAGTTGAGCCCGTCAGCCACTGACGGCACACTCATGCCATGGATGAATGGGTCCTCAACGCATTGAAACGCTGGCCGAACGTGCCGGCCCTGTTTGGCTGGCTGAGCCTGGACCGGCGCGGCCGCTGGCTCGTGCAAGGCGAGACCATCAGCCATCCCCGCATCGTCGAAGTCATCAATCGCAACTACGCGGCGGACGAGTTCGGTCGCTGGTATTTCCAGAACGGGCCGCAGCGGGGCTACATGCAGCTGGAATCGACGCCGCTGATCCTGTTCGTGTCAGACGATGACCAACATCTCATCACTCATACCGGCCTCGCGGTCGAACAGTTGCGCGAGGCTCATATGGATGAGGCAGGCTCACTCGTACTCGTCACCGAGCACGGACCTGGCGAGTTGCGTGGCACGGATCTGCAATGGGCGCTGGACAGATTGTCCATCGACGACGAGGCTTCACTGGCCGCGGCGCTCGAACTTCCATCTCAATCCGACACCGGCATCACGCTGGATACCGGTGCATCCCGACTGCCATTGCAGCGCCTGGACTTCGCCCAAGCCCCGTCCGTGCTGGGATTCGATCGCGAACCGGCACCGCGTGAAGGAGAGAAAGTCTCGACGCGGGCGATGGACTGATCGTCACCCCGGTCGCGGCCCACGCTTCGCATATTCCTCCACCAGCTTCGGGTAGTCCTCAAACGGCGGGAATCCTTCGTAGCTGTGTGCGGCACCGGTGTTCACGGCAGGCAACCGCGTTTGAGTCCATGTCTCGATGAAAGGCGCGACCCACGACGCGTCATCTAGCAAAGTCGGACGCACGTTGACGAAGTGATCCAATCCTTCCGGCCGCGTGAACATCCAGCTCTTGCAGTGAGGACAGAAGTAGTGACGCGTGGCGCCGTGCAAGCCGCCGATCACAGGCTCGCCTCGAGTGACGGCGAAGCCGTCGGTGGGAATCGCCGCGCTCAGCGAATAAGCGCTCGCGCTCATGCGCTGACAGCCCTTGCAATGACATGCCATCGTCAGCAGTGGCGCGGCGGTGACTCGGAAGCGGACCTGTCCGCAGCGGCAGCCGCCGTCCCAAGGAAGTTTCCAATCGTTCATGATTCGATCCCGTTGGTTGCCAGGGCGACTGTACGGGGGATTCACGCATTTTTCACGCGACGAATCACCTCAAACTCACGTCCGAGGCGCACTATCGCGATCTGGAGCAACAACGATGTGGGGAGACTGCCATGCGCATCGAGATCTGCATTGCATTGGCCGGCTCACTCTGGCTGGCCGGCACCGCCGCGCAAGCCCAAGTGCCGGTGCATAAGCACTATCAGGAACCCGAATCCTTCGACTCGACCTCGCCCTCCGGCGCCATCGCGCCGCGGCTGCAGAACGTCGGCAAGCATACGTTTCCCGTCACGACCCAATCCGAACAGGCGCAGCGCTTCATCAATCAGGGATTGAATCTCACCTACGGTTTCAATCACGCCGAAGCCGGCCGCGCCTTCGCGGAAGCGGCGCGACTCGATTCGAATGCCGCCATGGCCTACTGGGGCCAGGCGCTGGTGCTCGGCCCGAACATCAACGCGGCGATGGGCCCCGAGGAAGAGCCGAAGGCGCTCGCGTTCATACACAAGGCCCAATCGCTCAAGGGCAAAGTGAGTCAACGCGAGCGGGACTACATCGATGCGCTCGCCCTGCGCTTCACCGGCAAACCCGAAGATCGTGCCGCCGCGGATCAGGCCTATGCCGGCGCGATGCGCATCCTGCAGGAAACCTATCCGGACGATCTCGACGCCGCCACGCTGTACGCCGAATCGGTGATGGATCTGCGCCCGTGGAATTACTGGACTCGCGACGGACGCCCTTATGATCAAACCCAGGACATCATCAAGGCGCTCGACCGCGTGCTCGCGAAGAACCCGGATCATCCGGGCGCGCTGCACTACTGGATCCATCTGTGGGAAGCGAGCAATACCCCGGAAAGAGCCGAAGCCGCAGCGGATCGGCTGTTACCTCTCGCCCCGGCGGCCGGTCATCTCGTGCATATGCCGGGACACATCTATCAACGCGTAGGTCGCTACGAAGACGCGATGAAAGCCAATCAGATGGCCATCCTCGCCGATGAGGATTACATCACTCAGTGCCGCGCCCAGGGCCTGTACCCGCTTGGCTACTATCCTCACAACGTGCACTTCCTGTGGTTCGCGGCCAGCATGGCGGGGCAAAGCAAGGCGGCGATCGACGCAGCCTACAAAACCGCGGACGCAATTCCGGCGGCGGCACTGAAAGAGCTGCCCATCCTGCAAAGCTTCGTGCTCGTGCCGGACTACGCGCTGGTTCGCTTCGGCAAGTGGGATGAGATTCTCGCCGCGCCCATGCCTCGTGCGGACACGCTCTTCACTCGCGGCGTGCGTCACTATGCTCGTGGCATGGCCTTCATTCGCAAGAAAGACTTCGGCGCCGCGCAGAAAGAGATCGAGGCCGTGCGTCAGATCCAGAAAGATCCGAAGCTGATCGAAACGCCGTCGTCGATGTCGCTCAATCTCGCCGACTCGGTATTGCGGGTCGCGGTGGAAGTACTCGATGGCGAGTTCGCCGCCGCGCAAGGCAACTACGACGTCGCCATCGCGCATCTGGATCGCGCCGTGCGCTATCACGACAACCTGGTCTACACCGAACCCGACGATTGGCATCAGCCGGTACGTCATGTGCTCGGCGCCGTGCTGCTCGACGCGGGCCGTCCCGCCGAAGCCGAAGCGGTGTATTGGGAAGATCTGCGTCGCAATCCGAACAACGGCTGGTCGCTGTTCGGCTTGAGCAAGGCATTGCAGGCGCAGAACAAGCCGGATCAGGCCAAACTCATCGAGGCCGATTTCAAGAAAGCCTGGGCCAATGCAGATGTGACGCTCACGGCTTCGCGTTTCTGAGGCGAGCATGCGACTGCATCGATCACTTGCGGCACTGCTGTGGATTCTCTCCACAGCAGTGACCGCTCATGCGGACGGTCCCGGCGCTCATCGCCCACCGTCGCCCTCCGCTACACCGCCGACGATTTCGGAGCTGGGCGCAATCGACGCGTACAACCAGGGCTACGCCGCCATCCAACGCGGCGATCATTCGTTCGCACTCGCCGAAGCCAGCAGCGACGCGAAAGAAAAGGCCGAGGCACGGCGAGCCGCGAATGCCGCGTACAAAGAATCGTTGGGCCATTTCGAAGAGGCCGTGCACCTCGATGCGTCGATGCACGAGGCCTACACCTATCTCGGCTATGCCAATCGCAAGTTGGGCGACTACACCAGGTCGCTCGCGGCGTATCAGCAGGCGCTGAAGATCTATCCCGACTATCCGTACGCCATCGAATATCAAGGCCAGGCATTGCTGGGCTTGAATCGTCTCGACCAGGCGCGCTTCAACTATCTGCGCCTGTACGCGCTCAACAAAGGCCAGGCAGCGAAGCTGCTGCAGGCAATGCGCTCCTGGGTTGCCGCCAACAAAAACACGACCATCGACGGAGTTGACGTAAGCGGGTTCAGCGAATGGGTGGCGCGACGCTCTGAGGCCACCCGCGACGATGTGCCGTCCTCGAGCTGGTGAATCCAATCGGACGGTGAGTTCGATTCGATTTGCGTCCACAGCGTCGAAATCCGTGACGTAAAGATTCCTGACACAGGCGCGGCCCTCGCTCCAGCGCGTCACGGGGCGGATGCACACGAGTGTCGAAATTGAGAACAGTCGCCGGCGCGGACTCGGATCGAGTTGGAAAGTTTCCCGTCACTTTGACGCGAGTGTCAGCAACGCTTACAGCTCGCCCGGTCGCTTTGTGACTTCCATCCATTTTCCGCCGCTTCGTAGTGTGCTCCGATGGATCCACGCAGACGCGGCGAACGTTGGTCGGCGGCACCGGGAAAACGGGCGCAAATGTGTAAAAGAATCGGACACATGAGCTCGAGCGAGTGCCGGCAGGATTAACAATCGTTCATCCGAACATCGAACGCGACGTCGCAAACGAAACTAGTGTTAGAAACGATTCCCGTGACTGAAGTCGGTCACGGGTGGCAAACGAAATCAGAAATAAGGACCAAACATGGCACGGGTCATTGGCGGAATCGGGCACACCGTACTGAGTCTTTCGGTGTTGGCGGTGCTGACGGGTTGCGGTGGCGGTCCGGGCGTCACGCAGAATGCTCTGCCTTCGGGTTCTTCCGGCTCCTCCGGCACGGGCTCGAGCGGCGGCAACGCGAATCCCGGTCCTTCGACTGGCGGCTCGGGCACCACCACTCCGGGCGGCTCGACCGGCACGACCACGCCGCCGCCGGTGAACCAGGCGATCGGCGATCCAGCCACTGCCACCGCGAACTCGTCCGTGCTGACGACCACTCGCACCGACACGTACAACATCAACGCCGCCGCGCTGGGCACCAGCGGCTGGCGCCCGACCGCGTTGATGGAAAACGAGACCCGCTATGAAGTCCGCGACGGCGCGAACAGCCCGCGCGTCGCCTTCGACGCAGCCGGCAACGGCCTCGCAGTGTGGGCGCTCGGCGATATCTATGTGAGCCGCTACACCGCGAGCACCGCCAGCTGGTCCGCTCCGGTGGTCATCGATGAAGGCATCGACCAGGCTCATCAGCCGCGCCTGTCCATCGATCGCACGACCGGCAATGCCATCGTGACCTTCACCCAGAGCGACGGCGTCGCCGAGTCCATCTACGCAACTCGCTACACCGCGTCGACCGGCGCCTGGAGCGCGCCGCAGGTTCTGGAGAACTCGAACAACGCGGTCGACGGCGCCGCCGAGAACTCGAACCTGCACGTCAATGGCTCGCGCGCCGCCGCGGCATGGCGTCAGTCGGACGGCACGAACGTCAATGTCTATCTGTCGCGCCTGGAAAGCGGCGTGTGGAGCGCCCCGCTCCTGATCGACACCGGCACCAACCCGGCCCTGCATCCCGATGTCGTCGTCGATTCGAGCGGCAACGTGACGGTCGCCTGGCGTCAGAACGATCCGGTGACGGGCTATCGCATCAATACGCGTCGCTGGGACAACGCCACACAGACGCTGGGTCCTGTGATGCCGATGAACGGCAATGGCGAGCGTCAGCATCGCTTGGGCATCGACCCCTCTGGCAACGTCTTCCTGGTGTGGCGTAACGGCGGTGTGTTCTTCCGTTACTACGACGCGGCGACGGGCACTTGGACCGCGCAGACCGACCTCAGCGCCGGCGTCGGCGGCACCGTGGATGCCGAGCTGTCGGTGGACGCCGCCGGTAACGCGCTGGTGGCCTGGATCGAAAACGCCAGCTCCATTCCGTCGATCTACGCGCGCCGTTACAGCGCGACCACCCACACCTGGGGCAATGCCGAGCTGGTGGAAACCAGCACCGTGCCGGTCAATCCCGACACCTTCATCACCGCCTCCATGAGCGGCAACGAAGCGGTCGTGGCCTGGATCAGCAGCGCCAACGACGTCTACGCCTCGAAGATGAACAACGGCGTGTGGGGTCCGATGACTCTGCTCGAGAATCGCGCCGAAGCGGGTAACGAGCTGACCTCCGCCATCAACGCCGCGGGCAATGCCGCCGTGTTGTGGCAGCAGGCCGATGGCGCACAGCGCTCCATCTACCAGGCGATGTACCAGACCGCCAACTTCATCGTGCCGGCTGGCGCGACCTGGCAGTCGATCGCCAACTCGCTGTACGGCGTGAACAATGCCGAAGCGGGCACCGCGTTGCAGACCGCGATGGGCGGCGGCGCGTTGACCACCGGCGCCATCCTGAGCGGCTTCCCGGCGACGCTGACTGTGACGACGCCGATCCCGGGCTACTACACCGTGCTCTCGACGGACACCTGGGCGCATGTCGCTCAGCGCGTGTACGGCGTGACCGATGCGGCCGCCATCGCCCGCTTGCAGCAGCTGGTGGGCACCACCACGCTGACCACGGGTGCGCACCTCGTCGTGCCGAGCTCCTTCGTCTACACCGAGTCGGCCAACTTCCGCGCGCCGCTGGATTGGACTCGCGTCAACACCACATCGACCACCTATCACCAGCTCAACAACAGCGTGCTGACCACGCCGCTGACCAACTGGTCCACGCAGGTGTTGCTGGAGACGGATCCGAACGAAGCGTTCAACCCGCGCGTCGCCTTCGACAACGCCGGCAATGGCGTCGCCACGTGGCTGCAGGCAGGCAACATCTATGTGAGCCGGTACACGATCAGCAACGGTCAGTGGTCGACGGCTACGGCGGTCGATATCGGCACCACGCCGGCGTACTCGCCGAAGGTCACCGTCGATCGCGTGACGGGCGACGCCTTCGTCTCGTTCTCGCAGAGCGATGGCGTGGCGGTCTCCATGTATGTCACCAGCTTGACGGCCAGCACCAACACCTGGAGCGTGCCGCAGCTGCTCGAGACCAGCAATCTGGCAGTCACCGATTCGTCGGAGCAGACCGCCAGCGCGCGAAGGGGCGCACACGCGGTGATCGCGTGGCTGCAGTCCGATGGCACGGCGATGCACCTGTATATGTCGCGCCTCGTGGCCGGCACCTGGGCCGCCCCGCAGCGTGTCGACACTGGCAATGACTACGGCGTGGGCGACCACCCCGAAGTGCAGGTCGATGACAACGGCAACGCGATCCTCGTGTGGCGTCAGCGCGATGCGGCGACAGGATTCCGCATCAACGCGCGCCGCTGGGACAACACCACGCAGGCGTTCGGCGCGGTGGTTCCGCTCAACATCAACGGCGTGGGCGATCGTCATGCCCGCATCAGCATGGATACAGCCGGCAATGCCATTGCCGTGTGGCGTGGTGGCGGCGCGTACGCGCGTCGTTACGATGTGACCACCGGCACGTGGGGCCCGCAGATTCAGCTGAACGTCGGCGGCGGCGCTGGCACCACGGCTGAAGTCTCGGTCGACACCAACGGCGATGCACTCGCCACCTGGGTCGAGACTGACAGCACGGGTCCGTCGCAGTACGCACGTCACTACACTGCGTCTACCAACACCTGGGGTAGCGCTGTGGCGCTGGAAAACAGCAGCGAAGCCGTCAACATCGACATCGAGACGACGGTGGCCTTCGTCAACGGCAAGGGCATCGTCGCCTGGCCGCAGGCTAACGGTCAGCTCTATGCCGCCCGCTACGCCAACGGCGTGTGGGGCGCGGCGGTCAACATCGAGAATCGCGCTGAAGCCGCGACGGTGACGGTTGCCGCGATGGACGGCAACGCCAACGCGACGGTGCTGTGGATCCAGGCCGACGGCGTCCGTCGTTCGATCTACGGCGCTCGCTCCACCTCTGTGCCGTACTACTCCGTGCCGGCCGGTGCGACGTGGCAGTCGCTCGCCAACACGCTGTACGGCATCGACTCGGTGCCTGCCGCCTCGGCGCTGCAGACTGCGATGTCGAATGTGACGTTGACGACGGGCCTGCACCTGCAGCCGCTGCCGACGACGCTGACCGTGACGCCGCCGACGCCGACGAACTACGTCGTGCAGACCGGTGACACGTGGCAGAGCATCACGTTGGCGCTGTATGGCACGAACCGTAGCGAAGCAGCGACCGCGCTGTGGGACTACCTCGGCCGTCCGACGCTGACGGTGGGCCAGCAACTGCTGATCCCGGCGGAACTGGCTTACACGATCGCGCAGTAAGAAACGTTTAGGGCGAACCAGATCGGGCCCCGTCGCAAGGCGGGGCCCTTTCTTTTGTATCAAGTGTTCGTCTGCGCTTGTTTCCATTCGCGCGGCGACAGCCCGCTTTGAACTTTGAATGCGCGGGACAACGCGGCCTCGCTGCCGTAGCCCACTTCCACCGCAATCATCTTGAGCGAGCGACCTTGGCGGAGTGCCTGCTGGGCAAGCGTCACGCGCCAGCTCTGGAGATAAGCACCAGGCGTGAGCCCGACAGTCTCGCGAAACGCATTCGCGAACACGCTGCGAGACATGCCGGCCTCATCCGCCAGCTGTTCCAACGACCATTCGTTCGCGGGCTGCTCGTGCATGGCGACCAACGCGTTTCGAAGTTTCGGATGTCCCATACCCGCGAGCATGCCGCTGCGAATCTGCCCGCTTTCCATCAAATAACGCAGCACTTGGATCAGCACCACTTCGAACAAGCGATTCACGAGCGCCTGTCGTCCGCAGCGCTGATTGAAGGCTTCATCGAATAACAGTTCGAGCACGCCGTCCGCGCCGTAGATCTCTGCAAGCGGCACGCAGACCGCAGCAGGCAACGCGGCGGCGATTGGATTCGCGACGCCGCCGTCGAAGTGAAGATTCGCGCATGCGAGGTCGGCGCCGCGCTTGGCATCCGTCAGGAAGCGATGTTTCAGTGGCCGCGGATACAACAGCAGACTGGGCTCGACAACATGCAGCGGACTCTCGCCCTCATGCGTTACCTCGACCGGCCCCAGCTTGATGAGATGCAGCTGCCCCGTGCCGGGCAAGGTCGGCACTTCGTTCAGTCCGCAGAGCGCTCCAGAGTGGAACATGTGGGCATGCACCGCGAAGTGCGAGAGTAAAGACTCCAGGCGATCGACCATTTCAGGATTCCCGATCAAGTTTTCAGGATTTTAGGCGACCTGGAGTCCGATGGGCACGCGTAAAGTTCCCCCCACTGACGCACAACACCCCACCAGCCAAGGAGCCCGACATGTCGATCGAGAAAGTTCTATACACCGCCCAGGCCACCGCCAATGGAGGTCGCGACGGCCGCGCCAGGTCTTCGGACAATGTCCTCGATATTCAGCTGTCCACGCCGCGCGAGCTGGGTGGCGCCGGCGGCCCGGGCACCAATCCGGAACAGCTGTTCGCCGCCGGTTACTCGGCATGTTTCCTGGGCGCGCTGAAGTTCGTGGCCGGTAAGGAAAAAGTCGCGCTGCCGGCGGACACCACCGTGACCGGCCGTGTCGGCATCGGCGCCATCCCGACCGGCTTCGGCATCGAAGCCCAGCTGACCATCAAGGCCCCCGGTCTGCCCAAGGAACAGGTGCAGAAACTGGTCGAGAAAGCGCACATCGTGTGCCCTTACTCGAATGCCACCCGCGGCAACATCGACGTGACGCTGGTCGTCGCCGACTAAGCCTCACTGAACAGCGCGGTATAACGCCGCTGCATCTCCTCGACGGTCACGTCTTCGATGTGGCCGCCGAGGAGCCATTCGTGACCAAAGGGGTCCCGTACGGTGCCGGAACGCTCGCCATAAAACTGATTCTGTAACGGACGCACGACGGTGGCGCCGGCCGCGACCGCTTGCTCGAACAACCGATCCACATCGCTGGCGTGAATATGAATCGACACGCTGGTGCCGCCAATCGTCCGCGGTCCCTGAATGCCGTACTCCGGATACTCATCGGACAGCATGAGGGTTGCCGGCCCGATCTTCAGCTCGGCATGACCGACCCGGCCGCTGGGCTCCACCAGCCGGAATAATTCCTTGGCGCCGAACGCGCGCGTGTAGAAATCGATGGCAGCTTTGGTGTCGTGCAGCCGCAGGTATGCGTACACCTCGTGAATGGTCTGCTCGCTCATGGTTGCTCCTGGTCCGCGAGGAAGGAGCATAGTGTCACGCCGGGCGGCGCACGAGTCTTGAAGCTTTTTTACCTGAGCCGACTACGTGGTGATGCTCGCTATTCGGGGCCGGCGGGCAATAAGCCGACGGCGCGACGCCCGCGAGCTCACGGAATTCTCGGGAAAAATGCGCCTGATCCGCATACCCCGCCGCCGATGCCACGTCGGCGAGCCTGCCGCCGCCACGCGCCAGCTGAGTGAGCGCAGTGGAAAAACGCTGGACCCGATAGAAATGCTTCGGCGTGAGCCCGACCGTCGAATGAAACAAATCGATGAAATGCCGCGGGCTGTAGCCGGTGCGCTGTTGAATCTGATCCACGCGCGCCGATACGGAACCGGCATGCAAGGCGTACGCAATGGCGGGATGAATCAACAACGGTCGCCGGATCCTCGCGATCAACTCAGCTTCCAGCGCGCGGCAAACATCCATCGGCTCGCGAATCGCAGCCAGCCGATCGTGGAGATCGAGTCCGCGATAGCCCCACAGCTCCTCGATGGAAACATGACGATCGCGCAATTCATCCAGCGGCACACCGAGAATCTCAGCGGCCATACCAACCCGAAATGATGCGCCGACAATGACACCCGGCGGCTTCGGCCCGGCCATGTAGTAGCGGGACTGCGGGCCATGAATCACGCCACGAGTCCAGGAATGCCACAGCTCCTTGCTCTCGGGCGCGGCCCACTGAATGGCAGAATCATGCAAGGGAATCACGAGCTGCGCCTTGCCCGACGGCAGCATGTGCTCGAGACTCGCGCAGTGCTGGCGACGCTGGCTCAGCCAGATGCAGTCGATCGCAACGTCCAGCGGCCGGGCGGGAGAGTATCGGATCATCGTCGCTCGCCCTCCTCAATCTGTTGCTGACGGGACGCCTGGGATCTCTTTATACTCCGCCTCACCAGCCCCGGGGAATCCGCCCGGCGCTGCTCCCCTTTTTCATTTTCCAGCATACGTCCGACGGCGGGGCGCCCCGACGTCATTGTTCCGGCATGCAAAGACATCCTGTGTTCCTGATCGTGGTGCTCGGCTTCTTGAATGCGCTGACACCGTTCACCATCGACCTGTATCTGCCGGCGTTCCCGCAGATCGCAGCCGATCTGGGCGTGGCCGTGTCGCGCATGTCGCTCAGCGTGTCCGTGTATTTCATCGGCTTTGCGCTGGGTCAGGTGATTTACGGCCCGCTGCTCGATCGCTTCGGCCGGCAGCGCCCGATCTACGGTGGCCTGGCGATCTATGTGCTCGCCACGTTGGGCTGCATGACCACGAAATCTTTCGAAGGGCTGCTGGTGTTTCGATTCATTTCGGCGCTGGGCGGCAGTGCCGCGTCGGTCGGCGCCATTGCTCTGGTGCGAGATCATGTGCCCGCCGAAAAGGCAGCTCGCGCCTTCGCAACGCTCATGCTCGTGCTGAGCGTGTCGCCGCTGCTCGCGCCGAGCATAGGCAGTTTGATCGCGACCGTCGCGGGCTGGCGTGTGATCTTCGCTGCTTTGGCGGTGCTCGCGATCTTCAATCTCGCGCTGGTGATATTCGTCATCCCTCGCACCTATTCACCCGATCCGTCCGTGAGCTTGCGGCTCGCACCGATTCTCAGAACGTTCGGCGATGCGCTCGCGCAGCCGCAGTTCAGGACCTATACGCTCGCCGGCTCATTGTCCTTCGCGGGATTGTTCGTCTTCGTCTCCGGCTCGCCGGCGGTCTTCATGGACGGCTTCGGTGTCGGGCCGGGCGGTTTCGGCGCGATCTTCGCCATCCTGGCCGGCGGCATGATTCTCGGCGGCCAATTGAATCATCTGCTGTTGAGATATCTCGCCAGCGAGCAAGTGTTTCGCCGCGCCTTGTCACTTCAGGTCATCGGTGGCGTGACGTTTCTGGTGCTGGCGCTGACGCTGGATCTCGGCAAGTGGGCGACGGTGGCCCTACTGTTCGTGTTCCTGCACTGTGCCGGCATCACCTATCCGAATGCAGCCGCGCTGGCACTGAAGCCTTTCACCAAGAACATCGGCAGCGCCTCTTCGTTGCTGGGTTTTCTGCAACTGGGAATGGGCTCCATCGCAGCGGCGCTGGTCGGTGTGCTCGATCTGACCGGCCCACTGCCCATGGCCTTCGTCATGGCAACCTGTTCCACCGCGGGCTGGCTCGTGCTGCGCTCGGCTGGTCGTCTGAATCAGTGAGCAAACACGTCGAAGTGACGGCATTCGCCCGGCGTTGCATGGAGCGCCACTTCCATGGACAGAAATGGCTGGTCGGCGCTCGTGGTGCCGAGCACCTGACCTTCCGGTGAAATGATCCACGCCCGACCGCCGAAGGTCCCTGAGCGATTCGACGACACTGCAAATGCATGCGTGCGCTGAGCCAACGAGCACGCTCGCTCGATGCAATCACCCTGCTCCACCATATCTCCCGCGCGCGGGATGGCGAGCACATCGACCGTCTCAGCGTCATAGCCTCTCGGCGCCCACATCTCGCTGCCGATCAGCATGGCGATGCGCAGCCCACGCACTTCCAGCGGAATAAACTCGGCGGTCGCGCTGTCGTACCAGGAGCCTTCGCGCGCCCCTTTGGTGTCGGGAAGAAATGATTTGGCGTGCACCGACAATAGGCCCAGCGGCTCCTCCCACAGAAACCCTTCGTCGTATCGCTCGTTGCCAAAATCGACCGGGCGGGACGCCAGCACGATCGCGGGACTCATCTCGCGCAGCCGATGTTCCCATTCATCGTGGGCATGCACGGCCGCCGCCCACACGCTGCGATCGAATCGATCGGAGCCCGCAAACCAGGCACTGAACGGCATGTCAGGCAGCACGACCAGATCGCTGTTCTCGCCGCGCACGTGCTCGACGAGATCGACCCACGCGGTATCGAACGATTTGCGCCGGTCCGGCAGCTCACAGACGGTGATCTTCATGGCCACACCCCTGCTGAAAAGGCCCGTCTGAAACGACGGGCCACTGCCGGCATTTGTTCCAGCCTGTTCCGCCTATTGCATCAACTTCATATACGCCACCAGATCCTTCTGATCCTGCTCGGTGAGCGTCAGGCCCAGCACGCCGAAGAAGCGGGCGTACTGCTGCATGACTTCCTCGAGCGTCTTCGCTGAGTTGTCGTGGAAGTACGGAGCCGTGCGCGACACACCCCACAACGACGGAATCTTGAAAGCGTTCAGACTTTCGAAGTCTGTCGAACCGTTGATCAGTGCGCGGCCCGGGTCGGGGCTCGACACGGTAGTGGTCGTACCATCGGGATTCGTGAATACGAAGTCGTAGACCGGATTGCCGGCGACATTCATCTCGGACACGCCGACCGTCTGGAAGCGGCCGCCGCGTGCGAACGGCGGGAACGGGCCGAACTCGTTGGTCTCGTTGAGCATCGGGCCGCTGTGACAGTTGGCGCACAGGCCCGCTTTGAAATCGCCTTCCAGCGGCACGTCGAGAAAGAAGCGGCGACCGCGAACTTCCGACGCTGTGCGAGCGGCCGGCAGCTGCGGCGTGGTGCCGAAGTAGGCGTACTTGAACATCGTCATCGAACTGAAGAACTGAGGCGTGTGCTGATACGCGGCGATCAACTCCAGGTCGCGCTGCTTCGGCTCGCGACGCACTTGCGCGTGATCGAAAATGGCACCGCGAGCTTGCGCGACCAGATCGGGCTGCCGGCCGTCTTGCATCAGCACCGGATCGAGCGCCGGCGTATTCAACGTCGACGCAGCGCCGCGCCTCACCACGACACTGCGAGCCTTGGGATCGTTGGCCAGACGAACATTGTCCGGCAGCGGGATGCGCACCAGGAACGTTGCATCGTCGAGCATGCGCTTCGTCCCATGACCCGCGCCGTCATCGCTGCCGTCCGCGAGGAACAGCGGGTCCTTGCGATTGTGAGCATAGCGCTTGCGCGCATCCGCCGGCGACACCGTGCCCGTTTCGCGGCTGTGACAGGTGAGACAAGTGCGACCGTTGCCGCCAAAGGTCTCGCGCTCGAACAGCTGGCGCGCCTTCAGGAAATCCAGCGGACCGCGAAAGAACTCGAGCCCAGCGGCGTCGTGGGCGGAAATGTCTGCTACGCTGTCTGCCGGCTCGCCAGCGGAGGCAAGCGCCGGCAAGAGAATCAACGCCAACGCGAGTCGCCTGGCTATCATTGCAATCTCCTTATAGGCACGGTGGGAGTGATGAGGACGCGCGGAAGTATCTTGAGTCGGCGACCGCATCGAATCGTCCGTAAGACGCACCCGAGGAGCCATGCCCTTTCGGGCGGAGCATCGTCATGGTGATTGAAGAAATCAGGTTCCGCGGCGAATCCCGATGCCTACGTCTGCGCGCGGCCGTTGCATTCAATGAAGAACTCGGCAATCCAGCCGACGCGGCCAAGCCCGCCGCGAAAAAGAAGTCACGCCGCTGATCGCATGAAGCTGGTGCTCGATACCAATATCGTCCTCGACTGGCTCGTCTTCAAAGACTCTCGCCTGTCCGAGCTACAGCGCGCTTGGGAGGAGCGACGCCTGGAGCTCATCACTCACATACCAGCGCTGGATGAGCTGCGACGCGTGCTCACGTACCCGCAGTTCAAGCTCGCGGAGCGCGAGCAAGGCGTTGTGTTGGAAGACTACGAATCTCGCGTTCGTATCGTGTCGTTACCGGACGGCGTGACGATGCAGGATCTCGGTATGCCCCCGGGCTTTCCTCGCTGCAAGGACTGCGATGACGACCACTTCATCGCCCTCGCCTACCATCATCACGCGGACGCCATCGTCAGCAAGGACCGCGCCGTGCTGGATCTGGCCAAGCGTGCTCGGAAATTCGGCGTGACGATTCTCAGCCCGCCGCAGTTGACGACGAAACTCGGCCCATGACGACGACTGCCGGCTCAGCCGAGCTTTCTGCGTAGATCGTCTATCGACGCAACCAAACTGCGGTAGCTGCGTTCGGCCAGCGAGGCTTTGTCGCCCACAGTCGATAAATCGCCGGCGGCCCCCAGATTCTCCAATTCCTGGAACAGCGCCGCCAACGCATCGGCACCAACGGTGGCGGCGTTGGCCTTGAGACTGTGAGCGCTGCGTCTGAACTCCTTCGCATCGCCCGCAGCCAGCGATCGCTGCAGCCCCTCCAGCAGTCGAGGAGTGCTGTCGACCATTGTCCCCAATATCATCGCCGCGCCTTTCGCACTGGCAGCCGAGACGAGTTGATCGATGGCCTCCTGCCGGAACTCCGCCTCCGACATAACGCTTGGGGCGGCCGCAGCCGCCGCTTCCACATGCACCTGCTGACGTAACAGCACCCTGGCGAGTTCGTCGAGCTGCACGGGCTTGCTGATGTAATCGTCCATACCCGCGGCAAGACACAACTCTCGATCGCCGGTCAACGCGTTGGCCGTCATCGCGACGATGCGCGGCTGTCGTTCCTTCGGCAGTCGTTCGCGAATCTGGCGAGTCGCATCCAGACCATCCAGCTCCGGCATCAAAACATCCATGAGGATGAGGTCATACGGCAAGCGGATCGCGGCCTCGACCGCCTCGATGCCGTTCGACACGATGTCCGCTGTTTGCGCGAGCCGCTCCAGCAGCAGCTGCGCCATCCGTTGATTTACAACATTGTCCTCGGCCAGCAGGATGCGCAACGGCGACTGCAGCTGCGAATGGCCGTGGACCCATTGAAAGTTGCGTTGATCCGGCAGGCCGTCGGTTGAGCCTGTCAGCACCGCCGCGAGCGCATCGAAAAGATGAGACTGATGCAGCGGCTTGGTCAACACGCCCTGAACATTCGGTCCCGCCGCGCGCGCGGCTTCATGGGCGGGGCCGTGACTCGCCAGTATCAGAACCTTCATCGACCGCGTGCCCCCCAACGTGGCGATTTCGTTGACCAGAGCTGCGCCATTCATGGGCGTCAAGGAGTAGTCGATGAGCGCCACATCGAACTGCTGGCCAGCGCGAACAAAGTCCAGCGCCCGGGTGGGCGACGGCGTATCCATGACCGTCATGCCCCAGGAATCGCAGTACTGTCGCAACACACCGCGAGTCGTCTCGTTCTCCTCGACGATGAGTACGTGTCGCCCGGTCAATTGAGCAGGGTCCATCACGCCGGGTCGCGTCGGCATGAGATCCGCGGACGCAGCTTCGAGCGGCAGAGTCACTGTGAAGGTCGACCCGGCACCGACGATGCTATCCACCCGGATGTCACCGCTCATGGCTTCGGCCAGACGTTTACAGATCGCGAGCCCCAGGCCCGTGCCGCCATACACCCGAGTCGTGGACACGTCGACCTGACTGAACACTTCGAACAATCGATGATGACGCTCCGGCGGAATGCCGATGCCGGTGTCCCGGATCGCGAGCCGCACTGTGTATCGCTCGTTCTTCTCACGCACGCCGGAGATCTCGACGACCACTTCGCCATGCGCGGTGAACTTCACTGCATTCGACAGCAAGTTGACCAGAATCTGGCGGATGCGCGCCGTGTCGCCGATGAAATAGTTCGGCAGCTGCGGATCGTAGTTGTAAGCCAGCTCCAGCCCCTTCTCCTGCGCCCGATTGGCCAGCAGATCCAGCGACTCCTCGACACACACCCGCAGATTGAAGGCCTGCTGCTCCAGATCCAGCCGGCCCGCTTCGATCTTGGAGAAGTCCAGAATGTCGTTGATCAAGTCGAGCAGCACGCCGCTGCTCAAGCGCGCCATCTCGACATATTCGCGCTGCCGTTCGTCCAGCTTGGTGTCCTTGAGCAGACTGGTCGCGCCGATGATGGCATTGAGAGGCGTGCGAATCTCGTGACTCATGGTCGCGAGGAAGCTCGACTTCGCCGCGCTCGCAGACTCGGCTTGATTCAGTCGTTCGAGCCTGGTGGCCAGCAGCCCCGCCGTATGGCGCAACACATCGACCTCGTCGGAGAAACGCGAATCCATCCGGTCCGCGCCCAACAAGCCACGCGCCTCCGCAAACCTCTGCTCGGCGACCACGGGCAGCGCTCGCGTCACACGAACCAATCGGCGCAGCACCGGCCACGCGACCAACAGCAACGCCAACGATGAAAAAGTGAGGCCGACGGCGATCGCCAGCGTCATTTTCCGCGTGTCAGCGAGAATGCGTGCCTGCGCGGCCGTGTCGTCGACGATGAACAAAGCCTCGGGCCCACCATCCTTACCCACCAAGCGCGGCGGCAATGTATGTATTTGCAACAGATAACTGCGCTCGCCGGCGAGTTTCGCCACCCGAACATTGAGAGGCGGCGGCGATCGTTCAAAATTCAATTCGCTCAGGACCGGCACCAGCGTGGGCGCGTTGGTGAGCACGCGCACGTGCCGCCCCCACAACTGCGGCAAAGATTGATCACTGGAGGTATCGCCGGATTCCATCAACGCCACATCCGCGCCCGCGACCCGCCGAAATCCTTGCAACTGATCCGCGGCGAGCTGACTCACGATTATCGCGATCTCTCGCCCGTCGCGATCGAACGCCGGCACGAAGGCATGCAACACACATTCGCGCACGCAAGTCAGCCGGGTCATCGGCCGATGATTGGATCGCAGATCGCGCAAGACATCATCGATGTTCAAAGGCAGCGTAGCGCCGACGCTGCTGGTCCACCGCGCAATCGGCTGGCCCTCCGCGGTGTAGTACTCGATGCGAGTCAACGCGGACAGCGCACCTACGGTCGGCGACAGATCGACCAGATCGCTCGACTGCAACTGAGTCGTGCTCGTCACCGCCGCCATGTTGGTGGCCAGACGCGTCAGCTCATCGCCGGAGCGTTCGAGCAGCGCGTCCAGCGACATGCCGAAGCGATTCATTTCCTCCTGACGGTTGCGCTCGTTCTGCTCCTGCAGGCTGTTGTAGCCGAGATAGCCGAGGTAGGGATAAGTCGTGCCGAGCAGGATGATCAACAGCAGCAACGCTTTCCACATCAAGCTCAAACGCGGCCGCATGCGGCCGGACGCTTCAGTGGCAGGCGGCGGAGCCATTGGGTTCATGCCGCTCAGAATTTGTAGCCCACCATCAGCATGAGCATGGACCAGCGTTGGTGGCGCACCGGCGGCGGATTCTCCAGCGACTGCAGCGCCGTCGTACCGTTGATCCAATGATGCTCGGCCCATGCTCCCCAATGCTCATCGGGTCGCCAACTGACGCCGACGGTGAAATCCTCGGCGAACTGCGTGCCGCGATCGACGCCGGGATTGGCAGCCGCGAACTCCCTGCCACTGCGATCGTGACGATCGCGATAGGTGCCGTCGATGCGCGCCAGCGCGGTCCACTTGGAACTCACACGATATTCCGCTTGCAAATAGCCGCTGTCGGCGGCCAGTCGGGAATGGAAATACGGCGCGCCACCCAGTGTCAGCCGATTGTCGTTGCCGGTCAGCACATACTCGGCGGTGACAATCACTCGCTCGGCGTTGTAGCGAGCCGAGAAAACATGCGCATCCACATCCAGGCGTCCGGCCAAAGCGAACTCCGGAGGGGTGCTCAAGCGCAGCTGCCCGGTGAAATAGCTATAGGCGAATTGCCAGCGGCCGCCGTCGATCGAGTCCATGAGCTGGACGTTCCAGGAGTTGCCGATGCGCAGGTCGAACGGCATGGGCAGGATGACCAGCAACCGCTCATCGCTCTCGCGCACGTCCCGCTCGGCGTTGATGGTGCCAGTGAACGTCAGCTCGTGCTGTCCGGCGACCTTGCCGCCGTAGATCTGCGCGCCGGGTGACGTGAAAACCAGGCTGCGTTGGTTTTGATTGTCGTTGTAGACCGAGGGCAGCAGGATGCTCGGCCGCGTGAAGACCACGTCACGAGTTTCGTTGTAGAACCCCACGGCGTTCTTCACTTTGCCGGCACGGAACCCCGCTTGAACGGTTGCATCCGAAAGCACGCGATAGTCCGCGACCGCGTAGTCCAGACGAGGCGAGCCATCGTCGCTGATGCCGGCATCGCGAATCGCCGCCTGGACCGCGAACGACAGATTCGGCTGCACTTGTACGGCCGCATTGATGCCCGCCTCGTAATAATTGAAGCTGCCATCGGTGCTGTCGCCAAAGAAATCATTGTGCTGACTGAGCACAAAGCCTTGCGCGGCATAGCCGTGGACCTGATAGTCGATCGCGCCCGCCGCGCCGCTGAAAAAAATCGCGGCCAGCGCAACTGCCACTCGCACGTCGAAACCCTGCTTGCTCATGGGGCGGCGCTCGTCATCAACCGCAGGGTTTGCCATCTGGGCGGCGCGAAACGATTCTGCGATGACGATTCGCGCTTGCGCACGAAACCGATCGCACCGGGCGTCGCACGCACCCGCTCCATCATCTCGTCCTCCGAGCGCACCACGGTCGGAGCAAAGCCGGTACCGGTAAAGACCATGCGATCCCAGGCCCGGCGCAACACATAGGAATACATGCCGAGTCGCTCCCGATAGAACTGATCGCTGAGCGGATTGTCATCGGGCAACACGAACACCCGGATCGGCGAGCCGTCGGGCCATTCGCGTACGCGCATCGTGAATACCGCCCGCAGCAGGTCGCGATCCAGTTTCATTCTCGCCAGCGACGGACTGACGATGACTTCGACATTGAGTGCCGCGTCCTGCGCGCCGGCGGCGCCCGGCAACATCAACAGCAACGCCACCAGCAAGTGACGCAGCCGCTGCAAGACCGGTGGATGAACGGTGGAACTCACGTGACTCTATCCTTGAGAAGCGCGCAGCTCGGGCGCCAGGAATGGATCGATGCTGGCGGCGAAAACAGTTGGATCGACAGGCTTGGCAACGCACCCATCGAAGTCGGCGTCGAGTGCCCGCCGTTGCGCATCGTTCATCGACGCCGCGGTAAACGCGAGCACGGGCACCTTGCGCCATTCGCCGTTCGCCCGCAGTGCCTGCACCACTTGCGATCCTTCCATCACCGGCAGATCCAGATCGCAAAGAATCAGGTGCACATCGTTCTGCAATGCCCGGTGCACGCCACTGCGACCGTCGGTCGCGCTGCTGACCGTGTAGCCCGCCTGACGCAGCAGATACTCGGCGAGCGCGAGGCTCATTTCATTGTCTTCGATGATCAGAATATGCGCGCTCATGGCACCATCATGCGGGGAGAGTGAAACGAAACTCCGCGCCCTGCCCCTTCTCGGCCTCGGCCCAGATCGTGCCGCCATGCCGTTCGACGAGACGCCTGGCCACGGCCAGGCCCATGCCCAATCCCTCGAACTCATCCTCGGTGTGCATGCGCTGAAACAATCCAAACAGGCGGCGTGCGTACTTCGGATCGAAACCGACGCCATTGTCCTTGATGGAATAAACGATGTGATGGCCTTGTCGCTTGCCGCTCACGGCGATGCGTGGTTGCGCGACCGGACGCGTGAATTTGAATGCGTTCGCCAGCAAGTTGTGCCACACCAGACGTAACAATTCGAAATCCGCCTGTACCTCGGGCAGTTCTTCGACGACGACCTCGACCTGACGATCCGGCGCCGCGGCACTCAGCTCCGCGATGATCTTGCCGGTCATCGCAGTGACATCGACCTGCTGCCGATGCAGCGGATGCTCGCTGAGCACATCGAAGCGCGTCAGCACTTCGGCCCGCGACGCCAGCTTGGACGCGCCGCTGGCAACGTGATTCAGAAGGTTGGTCGCGCGAGGCGGCAAATGCTCGGCATGATCGGCCACCAGAATCTTCGACATCTGTTCGAGCATTCGCAGCGGCGCCCGGAAATCATGCGAGATCACATGTCCGTGCTGCTCGAGAGCGGCCTTGCTTCGCCTCAATTCATCGCGCAGCTCCGCCGACCCCGACTCCAGCAACGTGACCAATACGCCACCGATACCGCCCGAGTCATCGGCGACTGGAACGAATGAGAACATCACAGCCGCCGGCTCGCTGCCGCCGTCGCGCTCGAACGACACCTGCTGGCTCTCCAGCCGCGCCGGCTCGCCACGAGCGGCACGCTCGAAACAAGCATGCATCGCGGACCATGCGTGCACCCAGGTGTGAGCAAAGTCCACGCCGAGCGCGTCGGCATGACGAATGCCGGACACCTGGGAATAGGCGTCGTTATAAAGCTGCGAGCGTCGCTCGCCCCACACGATGCAGGAGGGTGCCGGGAAGCCGAGACAAATGCCGAGTGCGGTTCGCAAACTCAGCGGCCATTTCTCGATCGTCCCCAGCGCATGGCCGGTCCAGTCTTTTGCGTTGATCGCATCGCCCATCGCGCCGCCCGAGAGGGTCGAGCTGGCGCCGGCGCGATCTTCCTGCCGCTTCATCGTGACACTCGCTATTGCCGTCCACGTTGTCGAAGCATCGACCACGTGCGGTCGGATCATCGGAGATTCGTTGCAGTGTGTCTAGTTGCAATGGCCGTGGCCGATGCACGATCAACGGCACGCACCGTGGTTAGTACGTACCGGCCGCGACTCGCCAGGCCGGCGCCATCGCCGAGATCGCGGAAGCCCCACGCGTTTGTTTCAGAGGTTCGGGCTTCTCGGTGGAAGAAATTCTGGCCCAGGCCGCCGCGTTGATGTACGAAGAGAAACAACGCGGGCGCGCGGGACGGTGAGCCGCATCAACCGCCCGGCCGGAAGCGCCGCACGGCGCGCTGGAAGAACAGGCTATTGGGAATCTGCAGCGTCGGGCCGGGCTCGCCCTCGGCGGTGCCCTCTTCCTGCAGCGTGGTATAGATCAAGTTGATATCGACCACGCGTCCCTTCAAACCCGCCTTCTCACCGTTCTCCAGCACCTCGATGCGATCGTAGAGCCGGAACGGACGGGTCGTGAAGATCAGCACCGAGCAGAAAATATTGGAGAGCACGCTCCACACGGCGAAGAACGCCACCGCGGCCACGGCAGCGAAGCCAGTGAGCGCCGCCCACAGCACCGAAGCGGACACTCCCACTCGCTCCAGAATGAGCAGCAGCGCCGCACCGTAAATCAAGAAGCCCGAGAGCCGGCGGCCGATAGTGAGAATCTCGGGCGGCACATTGTGCTCGCCCAGCCGACGTATCACTCGCCGCGCCAGCCGCTGCAACAGCAACGCGACCAGCAGAATCAACAACACCTGGAAAACAGGAACGATCTCGCCCAGCCATTCCCGGCCCCACGACGGCCAGAGTTCTTTCATCGCTCGAACACACCTTGACTCGAAAAGCACCCACGAGGGCGTGGGCTGGCCTGCAAGAATACGATAGCGGGCCCGGCCCCGCACCCCTGCCCGTGCAAGCGCCGCCCCGGCCGTGCTATAGCTGTAGTTCTAACAAAAAGGATCGGTATGAATTGGCCGGCGTCGATCGGTGTCGGATTGCTCTGCGGCCTGGTGGGATTCATCGTGGCATTCGCGATCGCCCTGCTGGCGGTCGAGTGGTATCGCATCCCATCCCGAGAAGGCGCGGCGGGTTTCTTCACCGTTGGCGTTGCGTTGCTCGTTTTTGTCTGCGGCGTCATCTTCGGATTGATCTACGCACGGCTCAGCCCCGAGCCGTCGATACTGCAGGCGTGGGGGCGAGCAAGCGCGATCATCGCGGTCGCTGGATCAGTCGCGCTGACTCTGACCTGGCTGTTCGCCGATCTGCCGCCCAAATGGGACGGACATCGACTGGAACTGATCATCGAGCTGCGCGCGCCGGCCGGCTTTGCGATGCCGCCACTCGAATATCCTTCGGATGCCTATGTCACGATCATGCAAATGCCGAGCGGCGACTCCAAGGGCTGGAGCGCGCTGCAATTGGATCAAACCAGAACCGAGCATGGCCAGCTCATCATTCCCGCGACACTCACATTGGACACCAGTGCACGGGAAAAGCAACTGAGTGCGCGGTTCGGCAAAGGCCAGGAAATACGGTTCCCGCTCGCGTTTGGCTCGAAGCCGGGCGAGCAGGACCAGGCATGGACCGACTGGATCCAGTCATCGAGCGCGGCGGACGCCGGATTTCAGATCCGTTATCGCATACAGAAAGAGCCGCCACCCGCTCCCGTGCCCACCCGCGAGGAACTGGAAAACGAAGAGCAAGCCCAGCTGGACGCCGACTATCGGGCGCTGGCGCAGGATGCGCCACTCTCGGCCTGGTTACGTTTCACTCGCTACGGTATTGCAGAGGAACGCCAGCGAGAAGCAGCCGCCGCGATTCGCGGCAGACCTGACTTCGAGCAGGAAATGACGAATGCAATCCTCGGTGCCGATCGCGACCTCGCTCGGGAGACGCTGCGCGCATTCCCGCACTTCCCCGCCCCCCCCGTTGAGTTGGCACTGACCGTCAGGCAAAAAGGTGACGATATTGCAGCGGCCGTGCGCGCCAGGAGCACGCTGATACCCGACGATCCGGCTCGCTCGGACGCCGGTGCGAACATCTCTCTCGACTTCTCGGCCTGGATGGAAGCGGTCCGAACTCTCCAGGGCCATGACGGAACAACATTCATCCCGCAGCTGGAGCAGATCGCTGATCAGTCGCGCGTGCCGCCCATCGATCAGGTGATCGCAATCGACGTGCTGCGAGTCGCCAGCTATTACCTGCACACATGGGCGGGAATTCAACCGCATCCCGAGGACCCACCGCCGCGCTAGTCTTCCGGCACTCCAGTGACAGCGCTAGGATGGTGTTTCGGCAACGCGCGCCAACCAGGAGCCTGTCATGAAAGATCGACGGCAATTCATCAAGCTCGCAACCGCCAGCGCCGTTCTGTTGGGAACGAGAAACTTCCCGGCCCTGGCGGCCACCGCGACGAGCGCTCCCATCGGCATCATCGGCTCCGGCAAAGTCGGCAGCGCCCTCGGCCGCAGCTGGATCAGGAGCGGACACGAAGTGATGTTCTCCTCCCGCAATCTCGAGAGCGACAAGGCATTCGCCGCCGAGCTCGGCGGGAAAGCTCGCGCCGGCACGCCGGCCGAAGCGCTCGCTTTCGGCGATGCCGTGTTGATCGCCGTTCCCTATGGAGCGCTGCCGGACCTGGGCCAGAGCCTCGGCGCCGCACTCAAAGGCAAGGTCGTGATCGATGCATGCAATCCCTTCCCCGCCCGTGACGGCGACATCGCCACCGAAGCCCGGGAAAAAGGCGCCGGCGTCACCTCGGCGAAGTTGCTCCCGGGCGCGCGCATCGTTCGCGCATTCAACGCAATCGGCGCCGCGCGCATGGGCACCGCCATCGACACACCCGGCAAGGTTGGAATGCCCATTGCCAGCGACGACGCCGCAGCCATCGCCCTGGCGTCCCGACTGATCCGTGACGTCGGCTACGAGCCCGTACTGATCGGCGGCCTGGATATGGGTAAGTACCTCATGCCAGGCACACCGCTCGCAGGCGAACATACGCCGGATGAAATTCGAGATATCGTAGCCAAGCTGAAAGCTCAGTAGACTATCCTCGTGAACGTTGCCCGCCCCGCGGCTGGCGTCGCGATGTACGCGCGAGCCTGCTGGCGGTTTTCGACGGCCCCGAAAATAATCGTAACAATCTGGAGTCACCTCGCATGTTTGCCAAGCTCACAGCCGAGTTCGTCGGCACTTTCTGGCTCGTGCTCGGCGGTTGCGGTAGCGCCGTCCTGGCCGCGGCCTTTCCGGAGTTGGGTATCGGGCTGGCCGGCGTTTCGCTCGCCTTCGGCCTGACCGTGCTCACCGCCGCCTACTCACTGGGCCCGGTCTCGGGCGGCCATTTCAATCCCGCGGTCACGGTCGGTCTGTGGGCCGGCGGCAGGTTCCCGGCCGGGCAGGTTGTTTCATACATCGTGGCCCAGGTGGCGGGCGCGATCGTCGGCGCGGGAGTGCTCTACATCATCGCATCCGGCAAAGCGGATTTCAGCCTCGCGGGCGGCTTCGCCAGCAACGGCTACGGCGAACATTCACCCGGCGGCTACTCGATGATGGCCAGCGCGGTCAGCGAGATCGTGATGACCTTCATGTTCCTGATCGTGATTCTCGGCGCGACCCATCGGCGCGCACCGGTCGGGTTCGCCGGCATCGCCATTGGCCTGGCGCTGACACTCATCCATCTCATCAGCATCCCGGTCACCAACACGTCGGTGAACCCGGCGCGCAGCACCGGCCCGGCGCTGTTCGTGGGCGATTGGGCGCTGAGTCAGCTGTGGCTGTTCTGGGTGATGCCAATCATCGGCGCGGCGCTGGCCGGCGTTGTGTACAAGGCCATCTTCGAGCAGGAAGAGAAGCCGCCGATCACCGGTCGCCCGTAATTCCGCAGCAACGAACGCAATTGTTTGAGAAGGGAGCGTGACGTACGCTTCCAGCTGTGGTTTCGTCAGGGACGGACAGCATGAAGTTCTCGGCAATTGCGCTCCTTTCGTTGGTCGCCGGCGCAGCTTGCGCCGCCGACGGCGGGCAGCAAGGGGTTCAGGTCGGCGACCTCGACCGCAAGGTCGAACCCTGCAATGACTTCTTCGCGTACGCCAACGGAACCTGGCGTGCGCAGAACCCCATTCCCGCGTCGATGCCTCGCTGGAGCCGACGCTGGGCCGCGGGCGAAGCAAACAAAGATCAGCTCAAGATCATTCTCGAAGCGGCCGCAGCCACCCGGTCTCAGAAAGGCAGCATCGATCAGCTGACCGGCGATTTCTATGCAAGCTGCATGGACGAAGCTCGCATCGATCGCCTCGGTGTCGAGCCACTCGAGCCACAGCTGACGGAAATCGCCAACGTTCGCGACCACGACGGGCTGCAGCGTGAAATCCAGCGCTTGCACGCCATGAATGTCAGCGTGCCATTCAACGTCTATGGTTTATCCGACGATCGCGATCCGAACGAGGTCATCGTGCAGGTGGACGCGTCGGGCCTGGGCCTTCCCGATCGCGACTATTACTTCAAGACGGAAGCCCGCTTCAAGGAAGCCCGAGCCAGATATCTCGACCACGTACGGAAAATATTCGAGCTGGCCGGTTACACAACCGGCGACGCCAGGGCCGCCGCGCAAACCGTCATGCGGATCGAAACGTCCCTGGCTCAGCATTCGCTGGACAACGTGGCACTGCGCGATCCGACGTCCACCGATCACAAGATGACCTTCGCTCAGTTGCAACAGCTCACGCCGAATTTCGGTTGGCAGCAGTATTACGCGACCAGCAAGCTGCCGACCGGCGAGCTCAATGTGGCCGAACCGGAGTTCATGAAGGAAGTCGATCGGCAGCTCAAAGCGACCTCGCTCGCCGATTGGAAAACGTATCTGAGCTGGCACCTGCTGCACTCGGCGGCGCCGTCACTGTCCAAGCCGTTCGTGCAGGAGGATTTCGCGTTCAACTCGGCCTACCTGCAAGGCGCAAAGGAAATGAAGCCGCGCTGGAAGCAATGCGCAGAATCGGCCGATGCGCAACTGGGTGAAGCCGTCGGCAAGAGCTACGTCGAGAAGTATTTCCCGCCGCAGGCGAAAGCGCGCGTGCAGGACATGGTGAAGAATCTGCGCCTGGCGATGGGCGAAACCATCGAGGGCCTGCAGTGGATGAGCCCCGCCACCAGGAAGCGCGCGCTCGAAAAACTCTCGACGTTCAATCCCAAGGTCGGCTACCCGGACAAGTGGCTCGATTACAGCGCCGTGCCCATCAGCCGCGACAGCTATTGGCACAACGTGGTCGCCGGGCGCCAATTCAACGTGCGCGACAACTGGTCGACCATCGGCAAACCGCTGGATCGCGACCGCTGGGGCATCACCACGCCGACTTCGGATGCTTACTACAATCCGCTGTTGAACGAAATCGTCTTCCCCGCCGGCATCCTGCAACCGCCTGCGTTCAACCTGGCAGTGAGCGACGCGGTCAACTACGGCGCGATCGGTGTAGTGATCGGCCACGAGATCAGCCACGGCTTCGACGACCAAGGCGCGCAGTACGATGCGCAAGGTCGACTGAAGAACTGGTGGAGCGACGCCGACCTCAAAGCGTTCCAAACGCGCACGGCGTGTGTGGTGAAACAGTTCGACGGCTATTTCATCGAGCCCGGCATCCATCACAACGGCAAGCTGGTGCTCGGCGAGAGCATCGGCGACCTGGCCGGCGCGCGGATCGCTTATCGCGCGTTGGAGATTTCCCGGCGCGGCAAGGCGCCGCTGCCGACAATCGATGGCTTCACTCCCGAACAACAGTTCTTCATCGCGTGGGGTCAGTTCCGCGGCGACGAGATCCGGCCGGAGTTCGCCCGTTCCATGGTGCAGGGAGATCCGCATCCCATCGCCAAGTACCGTGTGATCGGGCCGCTGTCGAACCTGCCGGAGTTTCAGCAGGCGTTTCAATGCAAGGCCGATGCGCCGATGGTGCGCAAGGCGGCCGATCGATGTGAGGTTTGGTGAGCGAGCCTGCCGTTTTCGATCTCGCCAACATCGCCATCGCCGGGTTCGCGGCCATCAGCGCCGTGCTCCTGCTGCTGGCGTATGCGGTGCTCATCGATGTTCCGGGCAAATCGATTTATTCCGTCGGCTCGTGCGCGGCACTGGTGGCCGCACTGACGACCATCGAGATCGGTCATCTCGTGTACTTCACGGGCGGTCGCGAGCCGCTCCAGCACTTCTATTACCAGCTGGCTCTGTTCGTAGCGCCGCCGGCGTTCTATTCCTTCGGACGCTGGGCCATTCTGCCGACCGAAACGTTTCGGCCGTTACAGCTGGTTCATTTCCTTCCCATCCCGCTGCTGTTTCTGTTGCCGCAGAACATTGCGCTGCCCATTCTGTTCGCCTTCGGCGCCGGCTATTCGGTGTGGCTGGGCAATCTGGTCTACGGTCTGCGGGACCGGCGTAAACAGTTCCGCTTCGAGTTCCTGTACTTCAGCGTCATGTCCGTGCTGGCCATCGTCGTGCTCGGGCTCGGGTTCGCGATTCCGTACATCGATCACGACTACTTCTATTACTTCTACAACAACGCCGTCGCGCTGGGCGTGGCCATCATGCTGGTGGCGCTGGTCGGCAATCCCAACCTGATCGGCGATTTGACAGAAGCGGCGCGCGTCAAATACGGCGCGTCGACCCTGCGCGAGGTCGACGTGGACAGCAGCCTGGCGAAACTCAATCGGCTGATGGCCGACGGCAAGCTGTATCAGAACGAAAGCCTGAGCCTCGCCTCGCTGGCCGAGGCGGTCGGTCTGTCGGGACATCAGCTGTCGGAGCTCATCAACACCCGGCTCGGCATCGGCTTCTCCCGTTATGTCCGGGAGTGTCGAGTGAACGCCGCCAAGGCTTTACTCATTTCGGCGCCCAGCCGCTCCATCCTCTCGATCAGCATGGACACCGGCTTCCGTTCCCAGTCCGCCTTCTATGCCGCCTTCAAGGAAACCACCGGCCAATCGCCCGGCGATTTCCGCCGCAGCCAGTCCCAGACTCCTCCATGATCTTTCTGGAAGTCGCTAAGTCCTTGAATCGCAACTCTACGAAAACTTTTTGATCCGCACTGATCTTTCCGGAAGCTGACTCGCGACGGGTCGGCAATTCTCGGGTCGTGGTCACGTTCGCCACGCCATTCGCACCCGAGACATGCTGGCTACTCACTCGCCCCCGAGGCATTCGATCAAGGCCTACAGCAAGCTCGGCTTGCATGTGTACGACCCGTTGATCGTGAATCTGGTCGCCCCGCGCGTCTGGGGCTGCGATCCGGACATCCTCATCGATCACTACCGGGACCACGTTACGTCCAATCACGCCGACATCGGCGTGGGCACCGGCTTCTTTCTGGACCGCTGCGGATTGCCGTCCGCCAATCCCAGACTCGCGCTGATCGACCTGCAGCCGAACTGCCTCGAGCACACGGCCCGACGGCTGTCGCGCTATCGACCGAGCACCTATCTGCGCGACGTGCTGAGCCCGGTGGATGGGATTCCCGGCGGCCCGTTCGACTCAGTAGCCCTGCCCGGCATCCTCCATTGCCTGGCCGGCGACCTGACGCTCAAGAGCCGCGTCTTCGACAACATCGCCCCACTCACCCGCCTGGGCACGAAGATCTTCGGCTACACCCTGGTTTACGACGGCGTCTCGCAGAGCGCCAGCCGGCGACTGGTTCATCCGCTACTGAATCGACTGCGGGTGATCGACAACACTCACGACCGGCTCGAAGACCTGCATCACGCGCTGGCCACCCGCTTCATCGATTGCAACGTCGAGCTCGTCGGCTGCATGGCGCTGTTCAGTGCCATCGCGCCGAGCCCCGCTTCTCTCCGCCAATAACCTTTTGCCACTCGAGGTCCATCATGAGCAACCAACGTCACTTCGTCTGCACTTCCGGCGACCTTACCTGCAACGCGCAGCGCGCCTGGGAAAAAGTCTGCTTCTACGAACACATCGCGATTCAACCCTCGCTGCTCCTGCGCACAGTCCTGCCGGTCCCACAGCGAACCAGCGGCGCCTATCGAGCGGTGGGCGACGTCTCCCGCTGCATGTACAGCGACGGCGGTTATCTCACCAAAAAGATCCGTCACATCGACGCCGGCCAGAGCATCGATTTCGACATCATCGAACAGTCGATCCGCTACGCAACCAGCATCCCGCTGAAAGGCGGCACGATCCAGATCGAAGCCCACGATGACGGCACTTGCTCCGTCCACATGCTGACGCGCTATCAACTGCACGGCGCCGCTCGTTTGATTCCGCGCTTCTTCATCGAATATGTGATTTCCGCCATGCACCGGATCGTCATCCGCGACATGCAGATCCGGCTGGCACCGTCGCCGAGTCTGGAGATTTCGCTGCGGAAAGTCGCTCAGCAGTGAGCGAAGTGGTCAACGGCCGGCGGAGGTCGGCCGTTGATCAAGGTCATTCGCCGCGCAGGGCTGTGATCGCAGCTCTCAGATTCCGCCGTGCCGGAGCTTCGTACCTCGTGCGAAAAGGCACCGTGCTGTACAGACTGGGGCGCGCCAGGAACGACTCCAAAATCTCGGCACGCTTGCGCCGGAACAGCGGGCCCGGGACCCAGCGATATTCCTCACGAACATTCTTTTCGAACGTCGCGTAAGCGGCCTCGTCGACGCCGAGGATCGACAGATCGACATCCACGAGCAGCTTGGAATCATCGAGTGCGGCCGGCGCCTCGTGGCGTGTGGCCATGATGTGAGCGCATACGCGCTCCACCCGCTCGGCGCCAACGCCATGCCTGTTTAACAGCGCACAGGCCAGGTCGGCGCTCGTCGCTTCGTTGTCCGAGGAGTAGGGATCGTAGACGACGTCATGAAACCACAGCGCCAGCTCGACCTCCGCCGGCTCCTGTGCAAGACCGGGAGCTGAGTCGAGTTCCCGCAGGCAATGCTCGATGTGCGCACCGGTGTGGTAATGCCGATGCTTCTGCGAGTAGGCATCTAGCAGCTGTTCGAATGTTTCGTTGGATTCTGGCAACGCCAACGCCGCCATCAATCGCTGCCATCTGTCTCGATTCATTACCAAAGAATGCACCTCTGCGACGCGTTCAACCAGCCTTGAGCGTTTCCCTGATTTTGTGACGCGGAGCATCAATCGCTACCGGCAACAGAGTATCGTGCCTGACGAAGCGACTACAGATCGCTGACGACCAGCACTTCGGGATTCCATCAAAACGCGCGGCCAACGCGTCAGGGCGGAACAAGAACAATGACAACCCTCGTCCAGCCGCGGGTCGCGCTCGCGATCGCCACGTTGCGCTCCATGCGGTGGCCCATCGGTCGCCTCGGACCTTACTCGTGCGTGCTGGGCTTCCTGTTGATCGGCGCGGCGTCGCTCGCTCTATCCAGAGCGGTGCTGATCGCCTGGCAGTGGCAACGGGTCGATGTGACAGATTCCCTGTGGCACATGCTGCTGCAAGGACTGCGCAGTGACCTGATCACGCTGGGCCTCTTCGCCGCGCCCATCGTCGTGCTGCTGCCATTGATGCTGGCAATGAACCGCGTGAACTGGTGGGCGCGCGTCGCGAGTGTCTGGCTGAGCTTCAGCCTGATCGTGATTCTGTTGCTGGAATTCGCGACCCCGCAGTTCCTGTATGAATACGACAGCCGCCCGAATCGTTTGTTTATCGAATACCTGGTGTATCCGCGGGAAGTCTCGGCCATGTTGTGGACAGGTTATCGCGGCACGCTGGCGCTGGTAGCCGTGGGCCTCACAGCGGCGGGCTGGCTGACCTTTCGGCACTTCAACAAATACCGGGACCGCAGCGATCGCTGGACCGGCCGCAGCGTCATGCTGGTGTGGCCCATCGTGGTGATCGTGCTGTTCGTGATGATCCGTTCCAGCTTTCAACACCGGCCTGCCAATCTCGCGAGCTTCGCCTTCTGCGACGACGCCATGGTCAATAGCCTGGTGACCAACTCGGCCTACTCGGTGCTCTCCGCGGCCTGGGGACTGAAGAACGAAGCTCAAAGCGAAATTTACGGAGAGATGCCGGCGCAGGAAATCATGGCGCGCGTTCGCAGCGGCATGGCCGTGGGCCTGGGCGATTTCACATCCGACCAGTTCCCGACGTTACACAAACAAATCGCCAGCGTGCGTCGCGAGCGGCCGCTCAATCTGGTCATCGTGCTGGAAGAAAGCCTGGGCGCGGGTTTCGTGGAGCAGCTCGGCGGCCTGCCGATCACGCCTCATCTCAGCGGGCTGGCGGATCGAGGCATCTGGTTCGACCAACTCTACGCGACCGGCACTCGTTCCGTGCGAGGCATCGAAGCTGTCGTGGCCGGATTCCCGCCCACGCCGGCGCTCAGTGTCGTCAAGCTCAACAAGTCACAACGCGACTTCTCGACCCTGGCATCGGTGTTGCGCCGGGCCGGTTATCGCAATGAGTTCGTCTATGGCGGCGAGTCGCACTTCGACAATATGCGCGGCTTCTTCCTCGGCAACGGCTTTCACGACGTCGTCGATCGCAACGATATTGTCGCGCCCAAGTTCGTCGGCAGCTGGGGCGCATCGGATGAGGATCTGTTCGACAAGGCGCACGAGCGACTACAGGTGCTGCACGAGTCGCGGCAGCCCTACTTTCTGCTGGTGTTCTCGTCGAGCAATCACACCCCGTTCGAATTCCCGGACGGCCGCATCCAATTGCACGAGCAGCCCAAACAGACCGTACACAACGCCGTCAAATATGCCGACCATGCGCTCGGCGGATTCTTGCAACAGGCGCGCGCCAGCAAATATTGGCAGGACACGCTGGTCATGGTCGTGGCGGACCACGACACGCGCGTGTATGGCGACGAGCTGGTGCCGGTCAACAAGTTTCACATACCGGGCGTGATTCTCGGCGCCGATATCCAGCCGCGCCGAATCGAATCCACGGTCAGCCAGATCGATCTCGCGCCGACGCTGTTGTCGCTGATGGGTGTCGATAGCGAGCATCCGTTTCCAGGCCGCGATCTCACCCGGACGCTCGCCGAGTTCGGCAATCGGCAGCCCCTGCCGGCACCCCGCGCGATGATGCAGTTCGATCAGAACTTCGCCTGGCTGCAGGACAATCGAGTCACGGTCCTGGTACCCGACGGCGCCGTTCGATACTTCACGTACGATCGACGTGCCAGGTCGCTGCAACCCACGACGACCCAGGATCCGGAGATGGCGCGCAACGCGCTGGCGAACGTGCTGATGCCGGCGTGGCTGTATCGCGACCAGCTGTATCGGGTCAAGTGAAGAAGAAACGCACGATGTGAAAGAACATCGGCGCGGCGAAGCTCACGGAATCCATGCGATCGAGCATGCCGCCGTGGCCTTCGATCATCACGCCCCAATCCTTGGCGCCGAGACCGCGCTTCATCGCTGACAGCGTCAGCCCGCCCAGCACACCTGCGACCACGATGACGAACGAGATCGCGGTCGCCTGCAGCCACGTGAACGGCGTGATCCAGTACAGCGCGCCACCGATCAGCGTCGTGGTCAGACCGCCGCCGACCAGTCCTTCCACCGTCTTCGACGGGCTGACGAGGGGTGCCAGCTTGGTTTTGCCGAACAACTTGCCGAACACGTATTGCAGAACGTCGCTGAGCTGCACGATCAGCAGCAGATAAAGCAGCAACAGGGCATTCGAGCCCTGGTAGCCGGGAATGTTCAATAACAGGAGCGCCGGCGCATAGCTGATGCAGTAGATGGTGATCATCGTGGCCCACTGCAGCTTCGCCGATCGCTCCAGGAATTCGTGCGTGTCGCCGGCAAAAGTCGCCACTGCCGGGAGCAACAGAAACCCATACACCGGAATGAAGATGGCGAACGTGCCGTACTGGTCGTGGCCGATCAGCAGATACTGAACTGGCAGAATCACAAAGAACGCGAGCAGCAGCGGCAAGTAGTCGCCGGGCCGCGTCGGCGTGAGCGTGATGAATTCGCGGAGCGCGAAGAAAGAGACAAACGCAAATACGACCAGCGTCGCCGTCTCGCCCAGCGCGAACGTGACCGCGAGCACCGCGATCATCACCCACCATGCGTTGACGCGGGCCTTCAGATTGTCGACGGTTGCACGTCCGCTATCGGATCGGGCGCGCTTGCCGAGAATGGCACCCGCCACCGAAGCGATCGCCAGCAGCGCGATCACGCCACCAAACACCCAGAACATCTTCTCGCGCAGAGTCATCGTGTCACGCCTTGACGTTGCCAGCGAGTTTGATGACCTCGGCTCGCGCACGCTCCAGGAAAGCTTCCTTGGTTTCTTCAGCCGCCAGTGCCATGGGCGCGCCGAAACGCACCGTGCACGTCATCGGGATCGGCAGCACGGCGCCCTTCGGCAGGGACCGATGCAGGTTCTCCAGATAGACCGGCACCAGCTGCGCATTCGGGAACTGGGTTGCCAGGTGATACAGCCCGCTCTTGAACTGCCCCGGCACCGCCGATGAGCCGCGCGTCCCTTCTGGGAAGATGATCAACGATTCACCGAGCTTCAGCATTTCGATCAGCGGTGCCAGCGGGTTGGCATTCGGATCCGAACGAGAGCGATCGATCAACACGGCACGCAGCATCTTCGTCGCGATATAGCTGCGAATGCCACCGCCCCAGTAATCTTTCGCGGCCACGGGATGCGTGGTGTTCCGAAGCCGGATCGGCAACGCGGCCCAGATAGCGACGGTGTCGATGTGACTGGTGTGATTCGCGAAATAGATCCGCTGCGTTGGCTCGGGCGCGCAGCCCATCCACCGCGGGAAGGCGCCCACGAGAAGTTTCGCCGCGCCGGTCAATAGAAAGCTCGAAGGACGCATGCTCGACTACCGCGCCCGCAGTTGCCGCGCGATGGCGACCAATCGTGTGATACAGGTAATGACTGAGCCCACCGCAATAATCCATGCCGCCAGCAGCAACGCCCACTGCGTGTGCCAGATCCATCCTTCCACCACGCCCAACACGCATGCGACGGTGAGCACGGCCATTCGGTGAGGCTTCGCCATGGGCCCGCGGAAATCCTGCGCCAACCCCAGCGATCCGCCCAGGACTCGAATGTATGCAGTGATCGCCGCCGCCAGCGCGCCAAACCAGCCGAGCGCCGGCTCGCCTACCGCATATCCCAAAGCGACGATGAACAGCGAGTCCGCGAGACGGTCCGGCACTTCATTGAACAGCGCACCGGTCGGCGACTGCCGCTTGCCCTCGATAGCCACCATGCCGTCGAGCAAATTGCACAACAAACGAAGTTGCACGCATAACGCCAGCACCAGCAGGCTGGCCGCGCCCGGCCGCAGAATCAGCAACGCAGCGCCGGCGGCCGCGAATCCCACGCTGATCACCGAGATGGCGTTGGGCGAGACTCCGGTGCGGATCAGCAGGTCGGTGAGAAAACGCGCCCAGCCCGTCGAACGCGACGTCAAAGGCCGGCGGTTGGCAACTGGTTCGGCGTCCATCGAGTCGGTGAGGATCTGCGGTTCGTTGTTATGCGCGGAGGCTGACACAAGCGGGCCGGAAGGGAAAGAGCCCAGAGGGGTGGACAGGAGTTGCAGCCACGCGCAGTGGAGCGCGATCATCGACCCCTCGCATTGAAGCGGAAGGTGCAGTCGATGAACCGAATTGCCGTCGCCCTGGTCGCCTCCTCCCTCGCCTGGCTGTCGCCGGGCATGGCATCAGCCGACAACGGCAGCGGCGCCTTCGACTGGGTCTGGCAGACGGTGAACCAGAACTTCTACACCGACACGTTCAACGGCGTCGATTGGAACGCGATGCAGACCAAATATCGCGACCGCGCGAGCCGCGCCACCACGCGAGAGCAGCGCGCTGTCGTCATCAACGAGATGCTCGCCGAGCTGCATACATCGCACACCGCTTTCTATACACCAGACACGCCGGAGTATTACCACCTGCTGGGCCTGTTCCTGCCCATGAACCCGTGGCTGGCGAAAGCGACCGCCAGCGCCCTGACCGACGGCAAGGCCAGTTACGCCGGCATCGGAATATTCACTCAGACCGTGAACGGGCAGCAATTCGTGAGAGGCGTGCACGACGGCCTGCCCGCGCACAAGGCGGGAATTCAACTCGGCGACAGGCTGGTTTCCGTCGACGGCGCACCTTTTCATCCGATCCGTTCGTTCCAAGGGAAGGCGGGGCAATCCGTCATCGTCGTGGTGGAGCGCACCCCGGGCGCCAGCAGGACCTTGACCGTGGTTCCGGCCATGCTCGATGGCAGCACGATGTTTGTCGATGCGATGGCAGCCAGCACTCAGGTCGTCGCGCGTGATGGAAGAAACATCGGTTACATCCATGCATGGTCATACGCCGGACAGCAGTATCAGGACATTCTGGAAGGCGCCCTGCTCTTCGGCGCACTCAAAGACGCCGATGCGCTGGTCCTGGACGTTCGTGACGGATTGGGCGGCGCCTCGCCGTCGAACTTGAATATATTCACTCGGCGCTGCCTGGCGTGGACCGCGATATCCCGGTCGGGCGCACAGAACACTCTCGGCTCCTGCTGGGCAAAGCCAGTGGTACTGCTAACCGACAACCGCAGCACCAGTGGCAAGGAGTTGATGGCCTACGCGTTCAAGCGCGGACGCGTCGGCTCGATCGTGGGCGCGCGCACTGCCGGCGCGGTGATGGCGGGAACGATTTTCGCGAACGAGGCGGATGCCAGCCTGTTATATCTGGCCACCAAAGACGTGCGCATGGACGACGGCGCGCGCATCGAGGGCCAGGGCGTTCAACCTGACATCGACGTGCCGTTCCAACTTCCTTACGCGCAAGGCCAGGACGCGCGCCGAGAACGTGCGCTCGACGAAGCGGTACGACTCAGCAAGCAGAAGGACTGATCCCTCAGTCGATCTCGAGCTCGATGCCGAGCTGCGCGAGCTTCGGCAGGGCGCGCTTGATCACGAATGGAAAGCGCTGTTCACCGCGATCCACCAGCAACGCGATCGAACCGCCTTCGATGATCAGCTGTTGCAGGAACTTCTGATTGGCATCCAGCCGCAGCTCCTTGATCCGCAGCAGAATGCGGGCATCCCATTCGGTCGCGCCGACCAACGCGAACAGCTCTTCCTTGTTCGACGGCAGCGCTGGAGCAGCGCTCAACCCGCCGGCGCGATAGCCCTCGACCAGCTCGCTCATCGATGCAATGGGTAACTGAGCGATCCAGTAGGACTCGCTGTGCAGCCGGTGCACCCCGCTCTCCGTCACCGCCCCCGCTGCAATCGTCTGGATCGGTTCTATCGCCAGCGCGCGCGTAATTTCCCGAGGATCCATCGTGGGATGCCTGATGCGGAGAAACAGTCGAGGTTCCTGCGGGCTCTGCTTCGGTTGCGGACGCGCTTTCATGACCCACCTGCTCCATTCAGCCGACGGACCGCCACAACTACACCATTTCCATGACTTTTACACGCTTTTCGACAGCCCCTTCATCCATCGGGCGGCCCCACCGCCGAGGGTCCCGGCGGTGGGGCTGGGATGTCACTTCCCTGCTTTGGGCGCTCCGGAATCCTTCAGCGTTGCTTTCATGGAATTGAAGGTCGCTTCATCGGAGAGCGACAGGTTCGGACGACCGGCCAGGAAGCCCATCGAGATCGAGCCCTGGATGTAATAGGTCTCGCCGGCGTCGGGCCTTCACCAGCGGGCGTACGGATGCACGCCGAGATTGGAATTCAAATATCGCGGATCGTCCGTAACTTCGGTGTCCAGCCAGTCAGGTCGCTGGAAGACCTGATGTTCGTCTTCGAGCTCGACTTCCGCCACGATCAGCCCGGCGTTCTCACCGAGGAACTCATCCACCTCCCACCTCCTGCCGGCGTGCGTGGTCACGTGACGCCGTTTCTCCAGCAACGGGCCATCGCACAGGGACAACATCTGCTCGGCGTCCGCGACTGGAATCTCATATTCGAACTCCGGCCTCGCCAGCCCCTTGGCCATCCCCTTCACGGTGAGATAAGCACGCGCACCGCTGATGCGAACCCGCACCGTGCGCTGCTTGTCGCGATTCAAATATCCCTGGCGGATCTCGAGCGGCGCCTGCTGCCGCCACGCCTCGCCGCGAACCAGAAACTTGCGTTCGATCTCAGTTGCCACGTCGTCTTCCTTCGTTGCTAGTGATTGCCAATCAGCCCGGCTGTGACATTGATGGCGAAGCCCAGGATGGCGACATTGAAGAAGAACGACAGCACGCTCTGCGCGATGACCACCTTGCGGATCGCACCCGGCCTGGTCGAGACATCCGCCGTCTGGCAGGCCGCGGCGATCGTGAACGAGAAGTACACGAAGTCCCAGAAAGCCGGCTTTTGCGTCTCGGGAAAACACAGCGGCCGGGCGTCGGGTGCGGCGCTGTAGAACATATCGGCGTAATGCAGAGTGAACATCGTTGGAATGAGCATCCATGCATCGAACACGGACAGCGCGGCCAGTGCGACGTGCAGGGACTTTTCCGCCTCGCTGACCTGATCGAGCATCGAAAGAAACTCCACGATCGAGGCCATGGCCAGGATGGCCGCGACGATGCTGATGATCAGGATTCCCGGTGCCGTCTCATCCTCCTCCTGGTATCGGTCACTGATCTGCTTGGCGCTCAAGCCGGTCATCAACCAGAACGCCAGCAGCAGGAACATCAGCACACCGACATTCCAGCTCACCAGTATGCGAGTGATCGCTTCCCAATGAGCCGGCAGCAGAAAGAACAGAACGACCGCCACGGCGGTGGAGAACAGCAGCCGGGCGTGGCGACGCAAGAATTTGGTCATTTGATTTTTATTCTACCCGTATTATTCCACTTACACTGCGTAGTGGGGCACCCACTCCGGATCGGCTCATTGTACTTGTCTATACAGACGCGCAAACTTTGCACTCCTGCCAACGAGGGACTCAACATGAGTAACTCATTTTTCTTGTGCGTGATCTGCAGCTCTGTTCTTGCAACCAGCTTCGCACTCGCCGCGCCGCCGTCCAATGCACCCGCGGGAAGCACGGGTCTCTGCCAGGACGGCACGTACTACTCGGGCGCGACGAAGAAAGGCGCCTGCACCGGCCATCTGGGTGTGAAGGAATGGTGGGGAACCGCGGGCGCCGTGACCACTCCCTCCTCCTCGACAGCCCACACTAAAGTCGCCGGCGGCGGCGGTCCTGGACAGGTCTGGGCCAACTCCAGCACCAAGACGTATCACTGCCAAGGCGACAAGTGGTACGGGAAGACTTCCTCCGGAAGTTACATGTCCGAGTCGGAGGCAAAGGCCAAGGGTTATCACCCTGATCACGGCAAGGCCTGTCAGTAACGCGCTACCGCTCGAACGATCGTGACTCGCAGCGTTCCCCTTGTCGTCCCATTCGCCCCAGGACGCGAAGTCCTGCACTCACGCAGCGAAGTTCTCAGTGTCGGCGGCAGCAACCTGCGGTTTCCCGTGTGCATCGCAGGTCATGACCGGGCGCGACGAAGCGACGGCGCCTGGGTGAAACAGGCTCAAAGGTTGATCGGACACTGCCTTCCAACATTTTGTATCGGGGGCCCGGTCACGTTCGGCACATCTTCGGCGAAGCGAGTCTCTGCTATCGCCAGCGCACCAACTCACACGCCAGACTCCACCTGCGTGACCTCGGGACCGGACTTCACACGCTCGTTGCACACTTCGATGGAGTACTTGCCTGTCCACGCCTCCGGAAGCACCCGATCTCCGAGCTCGGACAAGAGTGCGTCGTATGTCTCGGCATCCCGGGCGCGACACGCCATCCCCGCATAGAGATTTCGCAGCCAGTCGCTGTCCGGATAGCGATCCAGCATGTCTTGGTAACCCTCTTTCACTTTCGGCCACTTCGCGATCGTTTCTATGAACAGATCGACGTCTTCCTCTGAAAGCGCCGCCAAGGTGCTATACAGCCTCGCGTACATCTCTCGCTGCCGCGCGACGGGCACTTTGCTTTGAACATGCTCGACGTAATCGTCGATCTTGACGTATGAGCCGCCCCACTTCGGCAACAACGCTCGAACCATCGCTCGATGCGGCGGGTAGTAGTCCGGAAAATCCTCCAGGCTGTTATCGACGAGCCGCTGCAGATCCTTGCGGTTCTTCGACTGATCGACGCCCAGTGAAATCGCGAGCGGATAGTACGCCGGGCTCCGGCGTGATTTGTCGGCCGCATCGCTCAAGGCGGCATCGGCCATTTCGATTCGCTGTGCGTACTCGGCCCATGCTTGCGGCGACACCTCCTTGGCATAGCCGTGTCCGCGCGCCTGCCAGGCCCAACTCCGGAACAACACCGCTTCGATCAGGTCCGGTCCGTCCGAGAGTGGAAACTGCCGCCGCCACTTCGCAAGCAGCGAAAGCGTCGGGCCAGGTGCGCTGGCTGGCTCTAAGAGCGTGTCCAGTCCGGCCATCGCGCCCTCCACCCGGCTGCTGCCGTCGTCGAAGCTCACCAGCTCGCCTTCTTCCGGATGCAGCATGGCTTCGAGGGATGCGAAATCTTCGGTCTCAAAGGCGCGCTGCGCATCGCAGCCCGCCGCGTGTCGTGCCGCAAGCCCATCGGTTATCTTGCCCTTGATCGAACCGACATCATCGCTCACGCACTTCCACGTGAATCGAGCAGGAAGGTTACGAAGTGCCCTGACGAAACGACTCTGCGACAACGCATGCGACGGATCGCTGACCGCTCGAAGCTCGAGCCTGTTCAATCTCGCCGCTGCCTGATCCGCGGAGCGCAAGTAATACATCGCGTCGCTCATGCTCGCGCGAGTCTCGGTCTTGGCAGCGTTCAGCATTGCCGACGCCCATTCATGCCGGCGACGCGCGAACTCCATCACGTAGGCCGCGAAATCCTTCACTGCGAGGTCTTGTGCCTCCGGCTCCGCCTTCAGGCGTTCGTAAGCGTCGCGCCAGAAAACGAACACTTCGGGCTCGAATCGCGCGGCGAACCCGCTCGAGCTGATCGTGCCCGAGGCTGCGGCGACCTGCAGTTCCGCCTGCTTCTGGAGAGCCTTTGTTTGACCCTCGAGAAACCACATGTGCGTCGCCCAGTACTGGGTCGACGCGGGGCGATTCGTGGCCATGACGTGCATCTGCCAGAAACCGCTTCCAACGGCGAGCGCTACGAAACCCACTGCCGTCGCAACTCGCAACGGCTTCAGCGCGATACGTTCATCGTCTTGCAGGGGACGAGCCAGTAGAAAACCGAGAACGAAGCCGCTCACGAGGCCGCCGACGTGGGCCGCGTTATCGATCCCCTGGCTCATGAACCCGCTGATGAGATTGAAGCCAATGAAGAGCGCCGTTGCGATCCCGTGCCTCCAGACGATGCTGCGAGGAATGTGCGTGCGACTGCGCAGGAAGAACGCGAGACAGGCGCCGAGGACACCGAAGATCGCCCCAGACGCGCCGACGCTGAGAACAAATGGATGCCACGCAATGCTGCTGAGACTCGCAACGATGCCCGCGCCCGCATAAATCACGGCGAACAACGCGTTGCCATACAGACGCTCGGCCAACCGGCCGATGCCCCACAGGGTCCACATGTTCAGCAACAGATGAACGAATCCGCCGTGCAGGAACAGCGCCGATATCAATCGCCAGCTCTGCCCCGCCGTGGTGAGCTGGGTTGTGTTCGCGCCCCACTGGGTCAGCAGCTCCAGGCTCGCGGTCCAGAACCCCGATCCAGCAAACAACAGTGCAACGAACACCGCGAGATTCAGCAGGATCAGGCTGCCCGTGACAAAGGCATGCGGCGTCATCCTGTTCAGCTCACGGTTGAACTCACGCCATTCGGCAGCTGACTCACTCAGGGCGGAGACCCTCGTCGCGGGCAGCTTGTCGAAAATGACCTGCCTCGCCGTTGCATCGTCGAGCAAGCAGCGGATGCGTCGTCGACGACCGCTCTGAAATCGCGCATCGAAGCTCACCGAAACTTCGTCCATCTCCACCTGACTGACATCGGCCATGCTCGCGCGCAGCTCGGTTTCCAGCGCAACGCCCATCCAGTTTCTTTGCCAGCCGACCAGCGCCAGATCCGCGCCTTCGAACCGGATGACGCCGCTGCCGTACAGAGTCGAGCGGGACAGCACGCCCTGTACCCAGCCCACGATGCCGTCGCCAGGCGTAAAGCGGACGGCGAACTCGTGCAGGTCGCGGAATGTGACGGACTCGGGACCGGCGGCCTCGCGTTTCGACAATTCCGTCAGGAGGTTGCGCAGATTCTGGGGATGCGACCGTCCATCGATCGTGTGCCGCAGATCCTGCAGCTGTTCGGTCGAGTACTTCGAAAAGTCGATCTGGCCGTCTTTGGGCGACACGGGAAGGTCGCCGGGGCCTGAGTTGTTCGATTCCATATTGCCGCCCAAGGTACTCACTCGGCGGCAGGATTCAACCTGCGGGAATATGAGCTGCCATCATTCCACACTACAAAACAGAGTCTCATTGGTTTTCTGGCGACCAATATTGCAGCCGACCTCAACCAGCTCAGTCGCTTCACCAGCAGTCCAATCCAGCCTTGCCGCCAGTGTATCCGCAGAGACTTTGGAAGTTGGCGGTTCAAAAATCCAGGCCGGCACGGAGTGCAAATCGGATGGCTTCACCAACTCCATCGCCAGGAGCCGATTTCTCAGCAGCACCAGGTCGAGCGCGGCACCCTTCCGCGCAACATCCGCGCGGAACAAATGGGCCGAGTGATCGACAGGGCGATCCCCAACTGGCCGCTCCAGGAGGTCCAGGCCGCTGTTAGAGAACCCATCCGTCAGCCGGGACTGTGCCGACTTCAAGAGCTCATCCCACGAGACAGGAAGACATCGCAGCATGACCGCGACTACAGTAGAGTCGTCGGGAAAGACCGGGGGCAGCCCCGATGGGTCGTTCGAATTTCCCGGTCGCGGGAGGGAGTTGAAGTCTGGAACAGGCGAGAGGCGCCGCGGGGGCGGTGGTACGAGAGTATCTGGCCATCACGTGCCAGGAGTTGGGGCTGCGCTCGACTGCGCGTAAGTTGCGGGTGCCATATCGACGCCCCCACGCGCATCGAGAGATTCCTTTGACGGCATCTGCGGCCACAACCGATATGCCGGCCGTCATCGACGCTCCAGCCATCATCGAAACGACATCGGAGCGGCTGCTGCGATTCTCAGGCGATGCGCTGCAGAGTCGCATGCGAATCGACGATCCTTATGCGCTCGTCGCGCCCTACACTCGCCAGATGATGTCGTTCCTGCTTTTCGATCCCGACCCCGAACATGTATTGCTCATCGGCTTGGGAGGCGGTTCGATGGCGAAGTTCTGCTATCGATACCTACCGAACGCACGCATCACCGTCGTCGAAGTGGATGAGCGGGTCATCGCCATGCGTGATGCGTTCTTGGTACCGCCGAACGATCACCGCTTTCGCGTCGTGCATGACGACGGCGCCCGCTATGTTTCACAGTGCGAGCGACCGGCGAACGCCGTTCTCATCGATGCGTTCGATCAGAACGGAGTGACGCCGTCACTCGCGACCCCGACGTTCTTCGACTTCGTCTCTCGCCTGCTCGCCCCCAAGGGGGTCGCGATCATGAACCTGCACGGGAAACGGCAGCGCTATACCGATCATCTACAATGCGCGAAGGCGATCTTCGGCACCCGAACTCTGCTGACGCAGGTTACGGGCGCCGATAACGCTTTGTTATACGCACTGGCGGCGGGTGGCGCGCCGCCTTCGGCGAGGCATTTGTCTCTGCGTGCGCGTCACTTGCAAGCGACGATGCCGTTGAACTTCCGGCATTACCTGAAACGGATCCGGGAGGGAAAGCCGTTGTGACCAGGCTCCGCTCTCACTGGTTCACAACCCTATTGGCCGCTCAAATATCGAGCGTGACTCCGCATCCGCCGATGCCACAATAGCCTTGAGGATTTTTGGCAAGGTACCGCTGGACGTAATTTTCTATTGGTCGACGTCCAACTACTTTGGAAGGTAACCAATGCGGCGCGCTACGTCCCTCAATACTCAGAACCTAGCCCCACACCTCGGACTTGAGACCCGGCACATGCGCAAAGTGCCTGAGATTGTTCGTAACCAGAGTCATGCGTTGTGAAACCGCATGGGCTGCGATAAGCAGATCCATATTGCCGATCGGTTTGCCAGCCTGCTCCAGGGCAGAGCGAATTCGGGCGTAGTGAGTAGTGACAGCGCCTGTCCAATCGAGAATAGCAAGGCGCTCCAGAAATCCTTCCACCACTTCGATGAGCTGGGGGCGACCTGCCTTTTCAGCGCCAAACCGTAACTCCGCCGCCGTCATGACCGACACGCACAAGGTGTCAGCATGCTTCTGGAATTTTTCAGCCAACGCCGCTGGACGACGCCGGATGATGTAGCTGGAAATATCCGTATCCAGCATGAACCCCGTCATAGGGGCTCACGCGACTGCGGCGACAGATCGCGACGGTCCGCCAGGAAATCTTCGGGTACCTCAGTCTGAAGCGCGAAGAAGGACGACCAGTCTGGCCTCACTGGCGAAAGCACCAGCGCATCGCCCTGCTTTCGAATACGCACTTCCTTTACGTTCTCCGGGAATTTCAACTCCTGTGGTAACCGGACAGCTTGATTGCTCCCGTTACGGAATATCGACGCGCGCTTCGTGGCAATTCCCGCGGCCGACTTCGGCACGGCGACTCGCGCTGCCACTTTGGTGCGTTTGTGAGAAGGGGGACGCTTCATCCTCGACCTCGAACCTTAGGACGCGACTTAGCATATGCGCGACATATGCCTTGGTCAAGAAGGCGCCAAACAGATGGGGCAGCCCAAGTCGCCCCGCCAAATTGCCGATCCCTGAACACTGCGCCCCTTAGTGCCCGACAGCTCAATCACGGCGTGCCTCATCACTAGTCACGCCGTGATTGACAAGAAAAGCCCATAGGAGCATCTTTCGCTCCTACATGAGACGCCAAACTTCTCAACCTGCCGCCATCCCGTCTTCAAGGATCAACCATCTCCTTGAGTCGGTGAAATCGCGCCTGTCCCCGCAAGAAGGGCTCCAGCTCATTGGGCAGATCGCGGTGTGGCGCCACCTGTCGCGCCTACATCAGCCCGGAGGGGAGTCTGTCGATCGGAGCGCCCCACTAAGAGGTGTCAGGCATGCTCAGGAGTGCTTTCGAGCGTTAGCGGTTGCGACGGGTGATAACGTCAGCAAGCTCTTTAGTACGCGAGTTGCCGTTCTCAATGAGTTACGAGACCAGGACCTCAGAGAACTGAGCCATCGCGTGGTCGACACTCTAGATCATCTTGGCGCCGCTTGGTTCGCCGATGAGCTTGCACGCGTCTGGATTCCGCTCCATCGTCAAACGCAGGTGCTAAGTCCCGAGCTCTCGGATCTGATTCTACGAATAGCTCGGTCTGTACAAAAAACAGACGTCGTGACATTCCTCGGCGCGTCGTCGGAAGCCGTCGCCGTTGCCGCGACTCGGCGGGGAGTGGCGCCCAAGTTGGTGTCTCCGAATCAAGCGACGCTGACATTGATCTGCGCCCTCTTGAGAGACGTACAGGCGCAGGTGCAAGAGCGACACCCTTTCGAGCAGCCTTACGAATCGCCGTTAGACCGAACGACTCCTACGATTGCCATCCCTACCCGACTCGGCCGCATCGAGGCCGATCATGAAGCGCGCTACGCAGCGCGCAGCGCCCTGGGAGCAGCGACTGATGAAGCTCTCTATGTGGAACACGTTCTGCGACACACGACCGGTGTCGCGATCGTGCTCGTTTCCGCGCGCCTGCTATTTTCTCGTGGGCCAGAGGCGGAACTGCGCCGGGCGCTGGTTGAGAGCAGCAGGCTGAAAGCCGTCATCTCGTTCCCAGCGGGACTACTGGAACCAAACTATGTTCCGTTTGCATTACTCTTATTGGATAAGAAACAAAGCGACAACCACACCGTTTTCTGCACCGGCGATCCATACGTTGGCAAGGACCCGGGCAAGCAGCGCACGACGCCGCGTCGCTTCGTAAATCAATCGCAGCTGCTTGCAAATATCCAGCAGCCAACCTCACCACTGAGCCGTAAGGTTTCGAGCGCCGAAATCGCCAGTCGAGATTACGACCTGACAGTGCGCAAATATGTCAGTACGCAGGCGCAAGAAGCACTGGATAAAGCCGCGGGGAGTCGGCCTCGCATGCCGCTGGGTGAGCTAGTCGAGATAATCAAGCCGCAGGCGCTGCCCTCGCCGAGTGACGACGACGGTATCGAGGTCGGTGAAATGAACCCCGCCGAACTTCCCATTCACGGCTTTGTCACACGCGGCGCGCGCATGCGCTACGTCGACGCGAAGAGCTTACGTCGTAACGCCCGGCAGATCCTGAATCGAGGAGATTTGCTGCTGGCTGTCAAGGGAGTGATCGGGCCGAGCGCTGTAGCCACGCCGGAGACGACCACCGTTCCGTCGCAGGCATTCGTCATCCTGCGCCTGCGCCAGACATCTCCCATCGAAAGACCGATCGCCTTACTGATGTATTTGCGCTCGCCTCTGTTTCAATCGCTGCTGCAGTCGGCGGTGACTGGCACCACCATTCCAAATATCTCCCTCGCGGATCTCGGGCAACTTCCAGTGATCATCCCGACCCGGGAACAGCAGCAGCACTTACATCTGTTGTTCGAACATCAGGCGCAGCTGCAAGAACAAATCAACGAGCTACGCCAGCGCCAGAACGATGCTGCCGTCGAGACGTGGAACAGTCTTGGACTGTCTCCCGAGGACCTCCGCACGTGACCAGAAAATCCACGGATCCATCTGGCGGCGATCACTGGACAAGAATTGTTCTGCGCATTCTCGACGGCAATAGCGAGCGCACTATCGGCAAACGCTTCTTCGGTGTGGGCAGCGCCCTCGTGTTCGTTACCACCGTCTTTCATCCCGCCAACATTTCCTTCGTCACCAAGCTGTCCATGGTCGTGGCTGTCGAAGCAGCCATTGGCCTGCTTGCCATCCTCATGATCAAGCTCGAACGTTGGACACCGCGCAGGCCTTCTCACAAGTCAGCCGTGTGAAAAGCGCCGCGCCCGGAGCACTCAAGATGACCGCGACTAACCGCTGACGGATTCGGTCGCGATCACCCAGTCCCTCCGCAGTCTCACTGCATTGCCATGCAGATCTCCTATGCTTCTTCCGGAAGCTCAAACGAAACCCCGCATCCTCCAATGCCGCAATACCCGTTCGGATTCTTCGCCAGGTACTGCTGGTGATAATCCTCCGCATAATAAAACTCCGGCGCGTCCAGAATCTCCGTCGTAATCGTGCCGTGCCCGGCCTTGCTCAACCGCTCCTGATAGGCCGCCAGAGTCTGCTGCGCCGCCGCCTTCTGCTCAGCGTCGTAGACATAGATGCCGGACCGATACTGCGTGCCGACGTCATTGCCCTGTCTCATTCCCTGCGTCGGGTCGTGTGACTCCCAGAAGGTCTTCAGCAATGTTTCATAGCTGACCTTGCTCGGGTCGTAGACGACGCGGACGACTTCATTGTGCGCGGTGTAGCCGGAGCACACTTCTTCATAGGTCGGGTTCGGCGTGACGCCGGCGGCGTAGCCGACGGACGTGCTGTAGACGCCGGGGATCTGCCAGAACTTGCGCTCGGCGCCCCAGAAGCAGCCGAGGCCGAACAGCGCCAGTTTCAACCCGGCCGGGAACGGCGGCACGATGCGGTTGCCGTTCACGAAGTGCTTTTCGGGCACACGTAAGGCGGTGGCGCGGCCAGGGAGGATGTCGGCTGCGTCTGGCAGGACGGCTTTCTTGCGGAACGAGTACATACGCACCTCGGGGCAGCGGAATAGCGCTATGTTGCATGGGTTTTGGGGAGCGGTATAGATGCGGCCCGGGACCGCCAAAACAAGCTTGTCGGAACCGCGCGGCCTGGTGCGTCCTTGACTCGAAAGCCCACCCTGGGGAGATGGATTCATGACCCACAAAGGCCTTGTCAAATCGCGGCTCGACCGCATGCATCAGGTGCTGACCGGGCACGTCGAGCGCGGCCACATTCCAGGCATCGTGGCCTTGGTCAGCCGCCATGACGACGTTCATGTGGACGTGCTCGGCAACCTCCACGCCGACCGCAACGAGCGCCTGTCGCGGGATGCGATTTTCCGGATCGCGTCGATTACGAAGCCCGTGGCCGCGGTCGCCACCATGATCCTGATCGAAGAGTGCAAGCTGCGCCTGGACGATTCGATCGAACCCTGGCTGCCGGAACTGGCGAACCGGCGCGTACTGAAGTCCATCGCATCCGAAGTGGACGACACCGTACCCGCACGCCGCTCCATCACCGTTCGCGACGTGCTGTCCTATCGAATGGGCTTCGGCAGCGTGATGGCCATGCCGGACACCTATCCCATTCAGAGATACATCCGTGAGTATCGACTCGGCGGCGACGGGCCGCCGCGCCCCGCGAAAGCGCCGACCACGAATGAATGGATCCAGCGCCTCGGCTCGCTGCCGCTCATGGCGCACCCCGGCGAGAGATGGCTGTACAACACCAGCGGCGACGTGCTCGGCATTCTGGTCGAACGCGTCTCTGGAAAATCCTTCGGCACATTCCTGCGCGAACGCATCTTCGAACCGCTCGGCATGAAAGACACGGCGTTCAACGTGCCCGCCAGCGAATTCCATCGCATGCCGACCTGTTACGCGTTCAATCACGCGGCCAACAAACTGGACGTCTACGATCCGTCGGGCCCGGAAAGCTCATGGGCGCCGTCGCCGCCCTTCGAATCCGGCGCGGGTGGCCTGGTCTCGACTGTCGATGATTACTTTGCTTTCACTCGAATGATGCTCAACCAAGGCCGCCTCGGCCGCGAGCAAATCCTGTCGCGCGCCAGCGTCGAGCTGATGACCTCAGATCAACTCACGCCGCAGCAGCGCGAAGGCGCTGAGCTCTTCTTCGGCACAGCCTCGAGCTGGGGTCTGGGATTGGGCGTCTGCATTCATCGCGAGGAGATCTATCGGAAGCCGGGCCGCTTCGGTTGGGATGGCGGCACCGGGACGTCCGCCTATGTGGATCCCGCCGAGGGGCTGATTGGAATCCTGCTGACTCAGCGAATGATGGACTCGCCCGAGCCACCCAGAGTCTTTACTGATTTCTGGACGCAGGCGTATGCGGCGATGGAGTAGGCTTGTAACGTTCCGTCTCACAGGAAACAAACGCCACCATGCAATGGACCGTCGTGCTGACCTTGTTTGCGAGCCTGTTTTCTTCGCTGGCCACAGCCGCGCCCTCGCAAATGCGCGCGCTGCTCATGACAGGCTACGGAGGCGCCGAGGTCATGAAGCTCGGCGAGGTGGCTGTCCCCACGCCGGCGACCGGCGAGGTTCGCATCCGCACTCACGCCGCGGGCATCAATCCAATTGATTGGAAGATCCGCACCGGCAAGATGCAACGAAACTACGGCGTGACGCTTCCATACATCCCGGGCCGCGATGTGGCGGGAACCATCGACGCAATCGGCCCTGGCGTCACCGGCTGGAAAGTCGGCGACAGCGTCGTCGCGGTAACGAGCGGCGGCACGCTCGCGGAATATGTAATCGCCCCAGCCAGAAACGTCGCACGCAAGCCGGACAAACTCACATTCGAGGAAGCCGCCGGCATCCCGACCGCTTCACTCGCCGCCTGGCGCACGCTCATTACCAACGGCGACATCCAGAAAGGTCAGCGCGTTCTGATTCATGGCGGCGCGGGTGGCGTCGGCAGCACGGCCGTGCAGCTCGCTCACTGGCGTGGCGCGCATGTGATTGCCACCGCATCGGGGCGCAATCACGACTATCTGAAATCGATCGGTGCCGATGAAGTCATCGATTACCGCACCACTCGTTTCGAAGACGCGGCAAAGAATATGGACGTGGTGCTCGATACTGTCGGTGGCGAAACATTGCAGCGATCGCCCGCAGTACTACGCGAGGGCGGCACGTTGCTGACGATCGTCGGCATGCCGCCAGCGCAAGCATGCAGCGAACGCAAACTCCACTGCCCCACGCCGAGCACGGCTACGCGTGAACAGCCTGGCGAGGAACTGACAAAGCTCGGCCAGCTGTTCGACAGTGGCGCACTGAAGATGCACGTGGAGGCTGTGTTTCCGCTGGATCGAGCGGTCGAAGCGTTGGCGCTGAGCGAGACCGGCCGGGCGCGCGGCAAGATCATCGTTCGCGTGATCGACTGACCCGGGCCCCAAAAAAAAAAGCTCCAGCAGGTCCCCCTGCTGGAGCTTCAAGGACTCAAAATCACGCAGCCGCTGCTCCCATGCCACCCATGAAGGTCAGCGAGTCGGCAGCGCGACGGCATTCACGCGGCGTCACGCCATGGAAACGTCGCAGCGCGCGGAACAACGTCGAGCGGGAGTCGAAGCCGACCACCTTCACGATGTCTTCCACCGCCAGCTCGCTTCCACGCAGCAGCCGTCCAGCCACCGTCGTGCGCTTACGCTGCAAGTACTCGTGCGGCGTCACGTCGTGGATGTGCTTGAACAGCCGCAGGAAGTGATGGCGCGACAGGAACGCGGCGCGAGCCATGTCACCCAGCATCAACGGCTTGTCGAAGTTGGAATGAATGAAATCGGTCGCCAGCGATACCCGGCGCAGAATCTCGCGACGCGTGGCCGCGCGACGCACCGGCACACCCCGGGCCCGCTGCAACACGTCCCGATGCCGGGACAGCATGCGCTCGAGCAGGAACGCGAACTGTTCTTCGAACCACAGCGGATCGTTCAAGCCCATCTCGCAATGACGACGAATGAACAGCAGCACCGGCGTCACACCGCGATCGTGCGTCTGCAGGTGGGGAATGAAAGGCAGCGTCGCCGACGCCTGCACCTCACCCTCATCCAGCAGCCGGTCTTCGGCAGTCAGCATCGAGCCGAGCACTTCTTCGGGCATGCCTTTACGGAACAGTACGGTCAACACGTTCACCGGCTCGGCGCCACGAATCCGGACCGTGGCCGGTCCCGCAGGGATCGGCAACCAGGTGTCGTCATCGACGGCGATGCGCCGGTTGTCCAGCGTGACTTCCTGCCGTCCGCCCCACGCGCTCAGCAGCGCGAAGCGCTCACCGTCCAGCGTGTAATCGGCGACCTGCGTGTGCAGGCTCACCACGGTATTTTCGGAGCTGGGCTGTCGCGCCAACGCCGCACTCAGATCACCACTCACCATCTCATGGGTTCGACGGAGAATCATCCCGTTACCCCTCCCCGTTGCTTAGCAGTCAACACCGGCCGCAACACCGGCCTCTCTGGAGTTCGCCCCCGCCCTCGCGACGTACGCGGCAGACTCCACCCTAAAAGCTGACACATCCTGGAAATCGGCTGAGTTGTCACCATTTCCGCGCCATTTCGCGCTGGCTACAAGCGCTTTACGATGATCTGATTGCGGCATGCGGCGAAAGGTTGCAGCGGTCCCCTAACTTCAGTCAGGCCCGGGATGAATTACGCAATGAATGAGACAGCGTCGCGCATGATCGGCTCTCGGATCGCAGGATCGGTTGCTCACCCTTGCCACTGAAAGTTGCAGGTACGCCACGGACTTGGCGCATTTCAGCGGCCTCCACCCTAAAGACGAGTGGACCACCGCCGGGGAGACACCGTGATTAAAAAGAATTCACAGCGCGCTCCGGATCATTGCGGCTGGTAGGTGGCAGGGCGCTCCGGGTAAAATCGCGCCCGCTTAGAACTTGTCCAAATCCTAGACGCTGTCTCAACGCCCCCATGCCCATCGCTCACGAGCACAATCTTGCGCGCCCCGTGCCGCGCGACTGCCAGTTCGGTATCCGAGTGAAACTGCGCTCCACCGATCCCTTCAAGAACCTGGTCGGCGGCGATTGGACCCGCGAGCACTGGTACGCCACGCGCGATGAGCGCGATCGCATGCTCAAGGAAATGAGCGGCCGCTATGTGTATTTCCGCCCAGGCGACCGGCCGACGCTCGAGTTCGAGAAGGTCGACCGTTAACTCCGAGTCGAAAGGGCCTTGGCCGCTTTCGACTCGACGGATCCTTAGAAGGTGCGGCCGAGGAACAGATAGAACGCCTTCTGGTGTTCCTCGGCGTCGTAGCCCGTCGCCAGATAGACGGGCCCGAGCGGGGAGTCCACGCCGAAGAACACGCTGAAGTTCTTCCGCAAGTCCCCGAAGCCGGCGTCGGCGCTGTCCAGCCAGGTGTTGCCCGCCTCGAACGACAGGCCCGCATAGGCCGGGAAGTTGAGCACTCCCTCGCCGCCCCGCCCCACCCGCCGCTGATAAATGAGTCGGCCGATCCCATAGTGAGGCCCGGCCAGATAGCCGGGCGGCAGACCGGACAGGTTCAGGAAGCCCCCCAGCGAGTAGAAGTTTTCCGGTCGCGCCAGCTCGGCGTCGGCCGTGGTCCCGCCCTCCAGCCACAAGATCAGGGTGTGCCGGTCGAACGAGCGCGCCACCAGCCACGAGGTCTCGAACGCATTCAGGTTTTCTTCCGAGCCGATGCTCTCGCGCTCGCCCCGCCACTGGAACTCGAACTGCTGGCCATGACGCGGGAAGAAAATGCTGTCGAGTCGGTCGTAGGAGAAGCGCGCGAAATAACCGCCGCGATCGAACTCGGCGGCGGGCAGCGTCGGGTCGCCGATCAGCAGGCGCGAACGCCCCGTGCCCCGTCGCATGCCGAACCGGACCTCGCCCCAGTTCGATATCTCACGCCCGATGTCCAGGCCGCCTTGCAAGGTCCGCACGCGATACTCCGCCAGCAGGTCCTTGCGATCGGCGCCGAGCTGGTAAACGCTGCGCTCCTCGAAATCGATACTGGGCGCGATGAAGTAACGGCTCGCCAGCGACAGCGGCTGATACAGCTCGGTGAAGACCTTGGGGTTGTCGCCGATCTGAATGTCGGTGAGCCATTCGGCGCCGAGCGGATTCAGCTCGGTGGCGATGAAACGCATGGCCGCGTTGTAACGGCTGGTGCCCTCGAAATTGTCTTCCAGGTTCAAGCCGAAGCGCACGTAATTCGGCCCCCAGCTCTTGCGTTTCAAGTCCAGCTCCAGCCCGGTGCGCCCGTCCTCTTCGATCAAGTTGTAATCGATGGACTCGAAGCGATCCAGCGCATACAGCGACGACAGCTTGCTGCGTACTTGATCGGCATTCATGGACTTGCCGACCAGATCGTTCATGGTCGCCTTCACCAGGGCGTCGTATTCCATCGAGCGCGGATCGGCTCGCACGAATTGAATGGTCGGCAGACTGGCGTCCCGTGGATTGCGGGTGGCCAGATAAGTCACATAGTCGTCCGGGCTCAACGCGAGCTTCTGCAACGCTGCCGTCTGCTCTCGCGCTCCGATCTCGCCAGCGCGCAATGCCTGCGGCACACGAGCAAATTCCGCCGAGGCGAACCGGCCCAGCGGCGGCTCGATCACGATGTCACTCGGCCCGAGCAACGCGCGCTGCTCACGCGTCCGCGCACGAATCAGAATCGCAAACGCCTGATTGGTGACTTCGATGGGCGAGGTCAATTCCTCGCTGGCGTACAAGGGAAAACTCACATCGACGACGATCAGCACGTCGACTTTCATCGCGCGGGCAATGGCAACCGGCAGGTTTTCGGTAATCCCGCCATCGACCAGCAATTTGCCATCGCGTTCGACCGGCGCGAACACACCCGGCGCCGACATGCTGGCTCGCATCGCCGTGACCAGATCGCCGGAATCCATGATCACCGCTTCGCCAGTCTCCAGATCCGTGGCGACCGCGCGAAACGGAATGGGCAGGCGATCGAAGTGCTGAACGGCCGCGACCGGCAGCGACGCGCTTCGCAACACCTGCTCCAGCTTCTGGCCTTGAACCAGGCCCCGCGGCAACACGAAACCTTTGTCGGTCACACCGAGCGCATAACGCACCAGGAATTCGCGATCGTCCTGCTTGCGACGGAACCCCAGTTCCTCGCGCGGTGGACGGTCCTTGAACGCGTCTTCCCAATTCACCGAGCTCAGCAGTTTTTCGATATCCGCGACCGGCATGCCCGACGCATACAAACCGCCGACCACCGCACCCATGCTGGTACCGGCGATGGCGTCGACGGGGATGCGCAATTCGTCGAGCACTTTGAGCACACCGACGTGGGCCGCGCCCCGCGCGCCGCCGCCACTAAGTACCAGACCGACACGCGGTCGTGCCTGCTCGGTGGTCGCGGCCAGGACGGGCGACATCGACGACGCGCCGAGGACCAGCGCGATGAACATCGCAAACGACGACGCTGGGAAACGTCGCGCGCGGCATGCGGAGTGGGCCTTCATCGTCGAAATTATAAGACAGAGCTTGTGACGCCGAACCTTGATCGCTAGGCTTTTTGCATGACATTTGCCTGTCGCCGGTTGGCCACGCTGCTATGGATCGCCTCGATCGCCGGTCAGGCGTGGGCCGCGCCTCCGCACCGGCGGCTCAACGATGACGACGCTCAATGGCAGTCCTACGGCGGCGATGCCGGCGGTACTCGTCACGCAGCGTCACGGCAAATCACCTCGGACAACGTCGATCAGCTGGAAATCGCCTGGACCTATCGCACCGGCGAGCTCGGTGTGGGCTTCCTGCGCGCCGACAAAATGTCGTTCGAAGCGACGCCGATCCTGGTCGACGACATGCTGTATCTGAGCACGCCGACCAACATCGTGATCGCGCTCGATGCCGCCACCGGTAGATTTCGCTGGCGCCACGATCCGAAGACGCCGCGCCATGTACGTTATTCCGAAGCCACTTCCCGCGGCGTTTCGTGGTGGACCGATGAGTCGGCCGACGCCACCGCTCGTTGCGCCCAGCGCATTTTCATCGGCACGCTGGACGCGCGGCTGATCGCGCTCGACGCTCGCGACGGCGGGCCGTGCATGGACTTCGGCAGCAACGGCAGTGTCGATCTCGCTGCCGGCGCAAGACCGACCGAGCGAGGTGAATATTTAGTCACGTCGCCACCGGCGGTGTATCGCGACCTGATCATCACGGGCTCGGCGATTGGTGACAATCGAGGGGTCGAGCTGGAACGAGGCATGGTGCGTGCCTTCGATGCCCGCACCGGCGTGCAGCGCTGGTCATGGGATCCCATTCCCAATACCAACGAAGCAGCGACGGCACTTGGCTGGACCGAGGAATCCGCTCGACGCACGGGTGGCGCGAATGCCTGGTCGATGCTGTCGGTCGATGCGGGTCGCGGCTTGATCTTCGTGCCGACAGGCTCGGCCAGCCCGGATTTTTTCGGTGGCGAGCGCCCCGGCTTGAACAACTTCGCGAACTCGCTGGTCGCGTTGCGCGCCGAGACGGGCGAGTTGGTCTGGCATCGACAGCTCATCCATCACGACCTGTGGGACTACGACCTCGCCGCGCAGCCCATGCTCATCGACTTCGACCGCGACGGCAAATCCATCCCTGCAGTCGTGCAAGCCACCAAGACCGGTCTGCTGTTCGTGTTCGATCGCGAGACCGGCGAGCCCGTGTTCGAAATCGTCGAGCGTCCAGTGCCTGCCTCCACCGTGCCCGGCGAGCTCGCGTCGCCGACGCAACCGTTTCCTGCGACTCCCACGCTGGTCTCGCACGCCGCCGTGACTGCGCAGGATGCCTGGGGCCTGACCGTGATCGATCGCGCCAGGTGTCGCGATCTCATCAGCAAATATCGCTCGGAAGGCTTGTTCACGCCGCCCAGTCTGCAGGGAACCATTCTCTCGCCCAGTTTCGTTGGTGGCGTGAATTGGGGCAGCCTCGCCTTCGACCATGAGCGCCAGCTCATCCTGGCCGCCGTCAATCATGTGCCCATGGTTGCGACTCTGGTTCCGCGCGACCAACTGCAAGCCATGCGCGACTCCGGGAACTATCCCGACTCCGAGTTCGCTGAGCAGGCAGGCACGCCCTATGGCATGCGCCGCGAAATGCTGGCATCGCCGCTCGGGCTGCCTTGCACCGCCCCGCCCTGGGGCTCGCTGGCGGCCATCGATCTGCGGCGCAATGCCATCCTCTGGCAAGTCGTGCTTGGCTCGACCCGCGACCGCACGCCCTGGTTTGTGCCGTCGCGGACCATTGGCATGCCAAATATGGGGGGGCCAATGGTAACGGCGGGCGGACTGGTCTTTATCGGCGCGGCCACCGACAATTACCTGCGCGCGTTCGACATCCAGACGGGTCGGGAGCTGTGGAAGGGCCGGTTACCCGCGGGGGGCCAGGCAACGCCCATGAGCTACGAGATCGGCGGGCGCCAATTTGTAGTGATTGCCGCCGGCGGGCATGGCGGGCTGAAGACCAAGCAGGGCGATTACGTCGTCGCCTTCGCGTTGCCGCCGGCGCGCTGACGACTCAAACGTACAGGTTCACATCATGCGTGCTTCGCGCTTCGGTTCCACTGCCCTGCTCGGTTGCACGGCGCTCCTGATCACCACCGTGCAAGCGGCTGACCGCGGCACCAACGGTCGCGTGGAAGAAGTCGTCGTTACAGGCACCCGTGAAGCCGAACAACTGCGCGACTTCGCCGGCAGCATTTCGCTCGTGAAAGGCGATGACGTCACCGTCGTCGGCTCGACTCATCACAGCGAGATCATGAACCGCGCCCCAGGCACGATGATCCAGCGCAACAGCGGCGAGGAAAGTCTTACCGCGATCCGCTCGCCCGTGCTGAGCGGCCCCGGCTCGTGCGGCACGTTTCTGTTTCTCGAAAACAGCGTGCCCATCCGCCCCACCGGCTTTTGCAACGTCAACGAGTTGTTCGAGGTCAACAGCGAACAGGCCAGCTCGATCGAAGTGCTGCGCGGACCGGCCGGTGTGATTTACGGCTCGGGCGCGATGCACGGCGCGATCAATGTGATTTCAGCTCAACCCGGCGAAATGCCGGCCGGCAGTGTCGCGCTCGAAGCCGGTCCGGACGAGTACTACCGCGGCAAGCTCGGCTTGAGCCACAAGAGCGATGCGACCGATATCGGCGGTGTCGTCGTCGCCTCGCACGACGGAGGCTGGCGCGACAGCTCGGGTCTCGAAGAACAGAAGTTGAATGTCGGGCTCACGCACCGGCGCGGCGATGCGCAGATGGGACTCGATCTCGCCGCCACCAATTTGAATCAGGAAACGGCCGGTTTCATTCAAGGCTTCAATGCCTATCGCAACGAAGCCATCGCCAGATCGAATCCCAACCCGGAAGCATATCGCGATGCCTACGCGGTGCGCCTGACGGGTCGCTATGAGCAACCGCTCAGCGAGAACATGCATCTGGCCGTGCGTCCGTATGCTCGCTATTCGCGCATGGACTTCCTGCAGCACTTCCTCATCGGCAAACCGCTCGAGGAGAACGGCCAGGAGTCGGTCGGCGTGCTGACCGCGCTGGATTTCACCGCGTTCAACAACACGCGCTTCCTCACCGGCATCGATATCGAGTTTGCGCAGGGTTTCCTCGAGGAAACACAAGCCGGCCCGGCCACCGACGGCGCGCCTGCCGCCAATGCCATTCGCCCCGCCGGCAAACATTACGACTATCGGGTCGACAGCCGCGTCGCCGCCATTTACGGCCAAGTCGAGCAACCGTTCGCCGAACGCTGGCGGGCCACGGGCGGCGTTCGCTACGAGTACGTCGATTACGAATATGACAACCGCATGATCGACGGCAACACCGCCGAGAACGGAGCGACCTGCCCGGGCGGCTGCTTGTTCAATCGTCCCGCGGATCGCAGCGACGACTTCAACAATGTGACTGCCAAGCTGGGCCTGAGCTACGAGATCACCGACGATCACACGTTGTATGTCACCGCCACTCGCGGCTATCGCGCGCCCGACACCAGCGAGCTGTATCGATTGCAGCGTCAGCAGTCGGTCGCGGATCTCGATTCAGAGCGCCTGGACAGCATCGAGCTCGGTGCACGCGGCTTTTTCGGCCCGCTCAACTATTCGCTCGCCGCGTTCACGATGGACAAGGACAACGTGATCTTTCGCGACTCGAACGGCTTCAACGTCAGCGACGGGCGCACCAAACACGAGGGCGTCGAATATGAGTTCTCCTGGGCGGCGCTCGAGACGCTGTCACTGACGCTCGCCGGCACCTATGCGAAACACACCTACGATTTCAACCGGGTCATCGAGCAAGGCGAGACCATCGTCGCCGGCCGCGACATCGACACCGCGCCTCGTCACATCAACACCGCTCGCCTGAATTGGAACTTCGTGCCTTCGGCAGCGGCGGAGCTGGAATGGGTGGGGGTCGGCAAGTACTTCGTCGACGCCGCCAATGCCAACGAATATCCCGGTCATGACTTGTTGAACCTGCGCGTCAGCTGGCACGTCACCGACCACTGGCGGACCCTCCTGCGCCTCAACAATGTCACCGACCGCGCCTATGCCGATCGCGCCGATTTCGCTTTCGGCAACTATCGCTATTTCCCCGGCCGCGGCCGCACGCTGTTCGTCGAAGTCCGTTACGAGATGGAATAGTCGCCGAAGTTGAACAGCCGCGTCAGGTCGATATGAATATCCAGCGACGGCACGACTAGCGGCCGCGGCGGCTGTATCAACTCCTGCTCCACGAACGCGCCGCCGTGCGGAGCGCCGTAGCAGTTCAACGTCTTTACGCCGACGTCCACCAGCCACGCTTCACGCACTCCGTAAGCGGCGTACAACGGCATTTTGACCTCCCGATCATAGAGCCAGGTACTGTCGCTCACCTCGATGACCAGGAGCGTGTCACGCGCGGTCGGGTGCGCTTCGCAATAACGATCGCGACGCGGACGGAGCAACATGAGATCGGGCTGAGGCTCGGTGTGACGACTCAGCCGCAGCGGCGACTGTTCGAACACTACAGCTCGATCACCGACCGCCTTCACCAACTGCCGATGCAACCATGAGACCGTGGCCGCGTGCCGACATCCTATCGGGGGCATATCGCAAATCTCTCCTTCGATCAGCTCCGTCCGCGCATCCGGCGCGAGCAGACCCACTTCGGCCATGCGGTAGTACTGCTCGACCGAAAATCGGTACGGGCTGTGCTTGTTGTTGCTCACTGGGTTGGTAGCCATGTTGGACAGACCTTATCAGCATCGCCACGGCGTGAATCGATGATTAGTGTTGGCGATTCGACCAGAAAATCAACAACTATCCGGCCCGGAATGGTGTAGGAGGGGCTTTTCGTTCCGCGGCATTCCCGCGCATCTGCACGCGCGGAAAGCGCGCGCACAGAAAAAGGCCCGGCGAGAGCCGGGCCTGAAAATTCACTGCGCAAACTGAGCGAACGAGTTACTCGAACAAGCCTGTCAAATCGACCGAGACGTCACCGACTGACTTCACGGGCACAAGATCAGGATTTGTAATATTCACGACCTCAGAAAACTCACCGCCGCGCGGACTGCTGAAGCACTGGAGTTCCTGTTTCCGGAGGTTCACGATCCAGTAGTTGGAAACGCCGTGCCGCGCGTACAAGGGCACCTTGACGTCACGGTCGTAACGTAGCGTGCTGTCGCTGGTCTCGATCACCAGCAGCACGTCGTCAGGTATTGGATTCGATCGACGATAGAAATCATTGCGCGGCCGCAGCAACATCAGATCGGGCTGAGGCGCACTGTATTCGCCGAGAATCAACGTCGACCCGCTGCTAACAATGGCGGCATCGCCAACGGCTTTCACGAAGCGCTGGATCAGTAACATTCCCGTTCCGCCGTGGCGGCTTCCCATGGGCGGCATATCAATGATCTCTCCATCGATCAATTCCACTCGCGCGTCCGGCGCGAGCAAGCCCACTTCAGCCATGCGGTAATACTCATCGACAGTGATTCGATGCTTCATCACGTCGTTGTTAGTCATGGCATTCATAAGTTGGTCCTCGATGGAGAAGGTACCGGGCCTCGAACGGCCGTTCGGAGGCGATAGTTCGACGAAGCGCCAGAAAACGCAAGCCGCACGGCAAGAGGAATGTGCTAAGGCCCGCGCCAATAAAAAGGCCCGGCGAGAGCCGGGCCTGACAATCGACAGCGCGAAAAAATCAGTTACACCGGACCGTTGACGATGGGATTGAAAGCGGTCATTCCATCGAGGGCCGTGCCCGTGCCGAGGGCGTTGCCGAAGATGCCGTTGAACGCGCCGCTCTGGCCGTGCAGCGCCATGTAGTTGAGGATCACGGTCTGCACCAGCAGGTTGACGTTGTTGGCAGCCGGGCTGCTGCTCGTGACAACGTCGCCGCCGGCGCTGTAAAAGCCGAGTTGTTGATGACGCGGAGCAGCCGCAGTGCCATCGCCGATGAGCGTCGGACGACCGTTGGGGCTGAAGACCAGGAAGAACGACGCAGCCGTCTGCTGATTGTCGCCGGTCCATTGACCCTTGCCGCGACCGCCGGCGGAGTCGTCGATCATGCCGTTCGAGGACAACGAACCGTCGCTGAAGACGTAGAGCATCAGCGGCTTGTTCTTCGCCGCCGCGTATTCCAAGCAGGCACCGATACAACGACCCGCGCGCAGATCGCGCGCTTCGCCGGTGGCACGATCGCCCGTGTGATAGTCGAAGCCGCCCATGCTGATGGTACCGGCGCCGGCGTTGCCTTCGAGCACCAGCTTCATCACCGAAGCCGTCTTCTGAAACTCACCGTCGCCACCGAAGTCGGCGCCGAACAGTCCTTGAATGACGGTATCGAGCGACGGATTCAACGTCGAGGGATTGCTGAACATGTCCACCGTGCCGGCGCTCTTCAGATAGGCGCACTTGAAACGCTCTTCGACCTGAGCGTCATTGGGCAGCCCGGTGCTGACGTTGGCGAGCTTGCGCTCGGTGATGCGGTACATGGTCTCGAGCGTCCGCACGGTGTCGGGCGCGCTGAGGATGGTGGCGACGTCGCCGGTGTCGACCAGGCCCGTCACGTCGCTGACGCGATCGATCTTGGTCGGGCGGAACTCGGGGTTCACGAACGTGGCCGGGCTCATCGAGTTGCCGCCGGACTCGGAGTTCTGCGAGCCGATCAGAGTCAGCAAGCGCGAGCGGACGCCCCACTTGGCGAGCCCATACATCGGATTGTGAGGATTGTTGCCCGTGTCGTTCTCGGAACGCGCGGCGATCACGGCACCGTTGATTCGAGCTCGCGTGGCCGTCGTGGTTTTCTCGAGCATGCCGCGCAGGAACGCGCTGTCCGAATGAAATGCCAGGCCGAATTCCGTGTTGACGAAATTGGTGGTCGCATTGTTCGGCAGCATGTTGCCGGGCAAGCCCAGCTTGGAATATCCCTGAGTGCTCAGGAAATCCATCTGGCCGCCCTGCTGTCCCACCAGCACGTTCGAGCCCGCGATATTCGCGCCGCCGGCCAGATCGAAACAGATGAATGGAATCCGACGATCGCCCGCGGTCAGACCGCAGGTATCCAGCATGTTGTCGAAATCGTCGTGAAGCTCTGCTTTCGCCTGACGCGGATTCATCATGCTCAGAGCCGCCGGCACCATCACCGAAGCGGCGCCAGTGGTGAAACCCTGCGCGAGAAAATCTCGGCGAGTCACCGGCCTCCTGTGCGAGCCATGTTTCAGAGGCTCGTCCAGACCGAGAGCGCGTTTACGTTGTGACTTGATAATGAACATGGGATGAGCCTCTTACTCAACCAGGGTCGTGGCGCTGCCGAGCGCGGCGCCGCAGGCAGCCTTGACGACATCCGCCGTGCGCTGTCCGGTGCAGGTCTGACTGGAGCACAGCGTGCCCATCAGGCCACCGATATCGCTATCGAATCCGTTGGCGTCGTTGTTCAACTGCGAAGTGGCCGTGCCGACGGTCTTGTAGTACAGGGTGTCGAGCACCGCCTGGCCGTTGGCGTTCGGCACTCTGCCGCCTCCGCCCGGCTGGGTGAGATCCGCACTGAAGTCCACGCCCGGGAAAAAGGCGGTCCGCAACGACGGCGTGTTCACCATCACGTTGCAGTACTGCAAGGCCAGCTGAGCCACCGCGGTCTGATGCGAGGACAGATAACCCTGCAGGTCATGCACCGCCGGCAACGACTGACGCACGTTGTTATATGAGCGCTTGATATCGGCGTTGTTGGGATCGACGCCGGTGATCGATGCCATGCTCGCGTTGATGGCATCGAACAGCTTCACGCCGATGTCGGACGTGCCCGAGCTGCCCACCTTCGCCGGCTGCAGCCCCGGGCTGTACGCCGAGCAAACATGCCGACTGGAGCCCAGCTGGTCGAAGCACAGGAAGAACTGGTCGAATTCCGGCCCCTGCTCCAGCGGAATGATCGTGCCCACCGAGGACAGCAGCTGACCGGTCGCGGCCGAGTACAGCTGATCGTTGATGGTCGTATTCAACAATCGATACGCCTGACCCACCGGCGCTTCGGCGCCGTTCACGCCGATACGCATGCTGTCCAGAGTGATGTTGCCGGGCATCGCCGTCGGATCCAGGCTGATGAACTTCGGATTGGTGAACAGATAGCCGAAGCTGTCGTACTGCGTGACTTCGAACATGATGTACGACTTCGGCACATTGACGATATGCGACACGCCGAACAGCAGGAAGAACTTCTGGCCGACGCCCGCTTCGAAGTTCTGCTTGATCTGCTGCAGGTTCAGCGCGCGGTTGTAAACAGCGACCAGGCGCAGCACGCCCTGCCACTGGCGATCGCCGCTGGCTTCGTTACCGAGGTACAGCGCGAAAGTATTGTCCCAGGCTTCCAGCGTTCCGCCGCCCGCGCTGTCCAGGTCGCCGGTGAATTCGCCGTTGACATAGATGCGACGACCGTTGACCGGATCGAACGTCATGACGACGTGCTGCAACGACGCCTGCAAACGTTCCGCGTCGTCATCGGTGATCAGCTTCGGCATGCCGTTCGCATCGGTCTCGGAACTGCGCGCGGCGAACTCGTAGTTGTACAGGTTCTGACCCATCGTAAAGTTGCGCACGGTCGCGCTGCCGGAGTAGCTGACGATGCGCGCGTCTTCCTGCGTGACGTTACCGGGCACGACCCACGCTTCGATGGAGTACTCGCCCGTCGCCTTGATCAGATCGTTGAACTTGCGGCTCGGCGCGCCGAAGGTCTTGGCCCGGCCGCTGCGGATGTTGATACCCCAACCGCCGACCCAATCGACGCCCGGTACCGAGAGCTCGAGATCGGCGGCGGGCGCGACGCCGCTGGTGTCGTACGCGATGTTGCCGCTGCCGGTTTTGAATTCATACAAAGCGATCATGTTCGATTCATAGCGATTGCCGCCGCTCGCGACCGTGCCGTCGTACAGCGTCAGCGCCTTGCTGAGCATGAGCGACGGATCGAGCACCGGGTCGGGCGTCGCGTTCGCCAGCGTACGAATGCGGGCAAGCATGACCTGCGCGTCCGCCGAGCAGTCGGCGGTCCAGCAGTTGTGCTTTTCCTGGCCCAGGCGCACCACGAAGCGGGACAATTCCGGCGAGTTCAGATTCATCTTCGGAATCGCCGCTTGATAGGCTTGCAGGAACACCGCGCCCGCCGGGTTGAACGAAGCGCGATCGCCGGCCGCGAAGAACGGCGATTGCGCCGTCGCGGAGTCCGGCTGATGGCAGCCCGAGCAATGCTCATCGAGCAGGTCGTAGACGCCCCTGAACTCGGTCGGAATCGTGCTCGCATCCAGGCGCTTGCCAGCGGCCGCGTCGACCGGCTGCGGCTCGATCAATGTGATCTGCTTGCCGCCGGAGCCCGTCGCGCCGACCCACGCCGTGATCCAACGAGTCAGATCGCTCGCGCAGGCGGCCGGATCGCCGCGCCAGCAGTTGTGGCCGCCGGCCACTTTCGTGACCAGCGTCGACAGTGAAGGATTCTCGCGATTCACGATGCCGGTGGCCTGCTGATAGGCCTGGTTCACATCGTCCGAGCGAGCAAACGAAGGCGATTGACCCGTGGCGTTGTGACAGCCGCCGCAGCGATCGGCGCCGCGAATGTTGGTCCAGAACTCGTTACGGAAGGCCTGGATATCGTCATTCGCCGCGCCAGGGCCGACATAGTCGGCGCCCGCGGTGGGACGATCCGGGACCGGATTCTGCTCGGTGCTCGAGCCGCCGCTGCAACCGGCGAGTGTCAGTACGCCGAGCGCAGCCAACGCTGCGACTCGGGCCACTCGGGCAGCGATGTTGATTTGGTGAGCGCGCATGGGTTTCTTGATGCTGTTGATGCTCATGGGATCACCGCGCCTCACTGGCCAGCACACTGCGCAGCCACCTGCGCGAACACGCTTCGCAGGCTGCCGCCGCTGTTCTTGAAGGTGGCGACGATGCCGTCGACGACGCCGCCTGACGCGAGCTCAGTGGTCGTGGGACCGCGGAAGCAGAGCTTGCGGAACACTTTCTCGGTCTGGCACTCCGCGAACGCGGTGCTATACGCGAACTCCTGTCCCAGGCTCTTCGCGCCGTTGCCGCGATTCGGCAGGTTCGGGTCCCAGCCCAGCACATGAAAGTCGTTCTTGCCGTCCAGACGCATCCGGTTCTCCCAGGCATCGTCGGGCGTGACATAGCCGGGCTTGAAGTTGTCCGAATTGATCAGGTACTTCGGTTGCACCTGGCCCTGGGTGTACACCAGGCGGCCCGCGGTCTCGTCGAAGTCGTAATACGCGAAGGCCTGCGCCATCGAGTCCATGACCGAGTGACAGCCGATGCAGTTGTTGTTGAACACGCTGCTGTCGCCGCCGGGGCTGCGCGACACATCCTGACGAATCCGATCGGGCGGACGGGAAGTGTCATGGATCTGCTCCATGTCCCGGCACATGTGATTGATCAGCGTGAAACGGAACATCGCGCGATTGGTGCCGTCGATGAAGAACGCTTCGGAAGCTGCGCGCGAAGTGATGATGCCCGCGGTCGCCGCCGGCGGCAGACCGTTCAGCGAGGACTGCGTCGTGCGGGTCAGGCCGCGCAGATCGACGTTGTTACTTTCCAGCGCTTCGTAGTGCGCGTTGCTGGTCGGCGAGTACGCCGGGACGCCGGCGCCGTTGCCGATATAGACCACGTCATCGAACAGCACCGTACGGAAATCCTCATCGTCCTTCACCAGGCCGATGACGGTCGCGGTGTAATCGTTGAGCGGCGCGAAGATCGATTGATCGCGATTGGTCCAGGGCGTCGCGAAGTTCTTCAACGTGACGGTATAGAAGTTCTTCGAGTGCGCCAGCGTCGGATCCATCATGTACGCGGCCGCGCCGGCGAGTCCCCGGTTGGTGACCTGCGTTTCCAGATCGTTGAGCAACAGCTCCGAAGGCGCGGTGCCCGTGAGCCGCTGATACATGCGATGGGCCTGCTCGCGAGGACCGGCGTTCGCCTGTTGCCCCGACGCCAAAGCAGCCACAGCGACCGCCAGCGCGGCTGCTTTGGCGAGCGGCGACGTTCCATTCGTTCGTTTCATGTTGCTCATGCAGCTCATTCCCACAGCCGGACGATCTACTCTCGGCAGACTCCGGCGATCTCTTAAGGGCCCACCCGCGGTATCGATACAAAGGTCGGTTGTACCCCGACATTGCGGCGGACTATACGGTCGCTTTTTCAGCTGGTTAACTGTCTCAATCGCCATACGTCGCGCCCAGGAGACAGTGTCGATGGCTTCGCGCGCGCGTGTAGTCTCGCCGCCACGATGCGTGCTTCGGTCGTCGTCCCCGTCATTGAACCGACGCGGACCCGACCGGAATGTGAGGCGCTTCACGCAATGCCCCGAAGTCAGGCGGGGCACGGCATGGATTCAGGGAATATCGCGCCCGCTTGTGACTCGCTTAACGGATCGCGAAATATGTCGAGTCGAAGATGGCGCCCCCGAAAACGAAGCGCTCCACACTCGAATGACCTTGGCGGACCCCTGGCAGACAACGTTGTGAATCGATTGCGAGAACCCCGGAGTAACGCTTCCATGAGTCATCAGGCGCAGCCAGACGCGTCGAATCGGGTCGCCGTGCCCAAGAAAGGCGCAGCGGTACTGCTGATGAGCGCGATCGCGTTCCTGCTGGGCGGTTGCGACGGCGGCAGCGGCGGCACCGATGTGACCATCGGCAGCGGCCAGAGCCAGGATCCGGTGACGCTGGATTTCCCGGTGTTCTATGTGAAGCGCCCGGTGCCCGATCCGGAAGACGACGAGCTGGCCAACGCCGACGCACGCGAGCTGCTGCGCTTCGAGATCGGGGCCGATCTGTTCATGCGCGACCGTGCTTCGACCTCCGCACCGGAAGTGAATCTCACCTCGGCCCAGACCCAGGGGCTCGGCGACATCCGCGACGTGGCCGTGAACTACGACGGCAGCAAGGTCGTCTTCTCCATGCGCGCGCGCTTCATCGAAAACGCCGACGAGGAAGATCAGCCGACCTGGAACATCTGGGAATACGACGTGGCGAGCCGCCAGCTGCGTCGCGTGATCACTTCGGACATCGTGGAAGAGACCGGCCACGACATCATGCCGCACTACCTGCCGGACGGGCGCATCGTGTTCAGCTCGACCCGCCAGGCGACCTCGCGCGCCATCCTGCTCGATGAGAACAAGCCGCAGTTCGCCGCTCAGGACGAGAACGACAACGAGCCGGCCTTCGTGCTGCACGTGATGAATGCGGACGGCACCAACATCCATCAGATCTCGTTCAACCAGAGCCACGACCTGGATCCGGAGGTGCTGCCGAACGGCCGCGTCGTGTTCACGCGCTGGGAGCATCACATCGATGACAACCAGTTCGATCTGTACTCCATCAATCCCGACGGCTCGGATCTGCAACTGCTGTATGGCGCGAACAGCCATCAGACCGGCACGCCCAATCCGCCGCCGGCCACGACGTTGAGCACCATTCAGTTCCTGAATGCCAAGCCCATGCAGGACGGCCGCACGCTGTCGCTGGTCCGCCCCTTTCAGGGCACCGGTGAAGGCGGCGACCTGCTGCTCATCGACACCGATACATACGTCGACAACACTCGCGCCGCCTCGGCCTCGAACATCGGCATGACCGGCCCGGCGCAGACGCGCGCGCTGCCGACCGACGTGCGCACGATTCCCGGCCCCTCGCCCGGCGGTCGCTATCGCACGGCCCAACCGTTGTATGACGGAACGGGTCGCCTGCTGGTGAGCTGGTCGCAGTGTCGCCTGGTGGAGAACGCTCGTATCGTCCCCTGCACCAGCGAGCGTTTGCAGAATCCGAACGCGGTGGAAGCGCCGCCGCTGTATGGCATCTACACCTACGACGTTCGCGACAATACCCAGCGGCCCATCGTCGTTCCGCAGGAAGGATTCATCTACACCGAAGTGGTCTCGGGCTCGCAGCGCGCGTTGCCGACTGTCATTCCGGATCGAATCGCCGGCATCGACTATCCCCAACAGCTGCAGAACGAAGGCGTCGGCGTGCTGAACATTCGCAGCGTGTATGACATCGACGGCGTCGATACCGCGCCCGGTGGCATCGCCACGGTCCGCAATCCCGCCAATGCCGGTTATGCGACGCGCCCCGCTCGCTTCCTGCGAGTCGAGAAGGCCGTGTCCATTCCGGACAACGACACTCGCAATTTCTCGAACACCGCGTTCGGCCCGAACCGTGCGCTCGGCATGCGCGAGATCCTGGGTTACGCACCGGTCGAACCGGACGGCTCGGTGAAAGTGAAAGTGCCCGCCAACGTCGCGATCTCCATCAGCGTGCTGGACGCAAACGGCCGCCGTCTCGGTGGCGCCATCGGTGGCCGCCATACCAACTGGCTGCAACTGCAGCCCGGTGAACAGCTGACATGTAACGGCTGCCACAACGGCAATCCGACGGTGCCCACGGCGCATGGCCGCCCGGGCATGACGAATTCGGCGAACCCCGGCGCACCGAGCGCGGGCGTCGCGTTCCCCGGCACCAATGCGGCTTTGTTCGCCAACATCGTCGGCGAGACCATGGCGGAGACGCGTAGCCGCGTCATGTGCGCCGGCGCCTGTGCGATGAGCGTCGACCTGGCGTTCAAGGATTACTGGCTGCCGGCAGCGCCCGCGACCAATCAGGTCGACGCCTGCTATGCCGCCGGCATCAACAACGTGCTGACGAATGCGGCCGATACGACGGCCCGTTTCGCTTGTGCGAATTCATTGCCGGCCGGCGCGGTGGCACCGGTGCAGCCCTCGTGCCGCTCCAACCTGACGACCCTGTGCCGCATCACCATTCATTACGAGCGCCACATTCATCCGTTGTGGGGCCTGGACCGCTTCGTCGATGTGGACGGCGTGCCGGGCAACGACCTGGATCCGCTGACCATGCAGCCGATCAATCACAAGTGCACCAGCTGTCATTCGCCCGTGAGCGCGGCCAATGCCGCCCAGGTCCCGGCCGGCGATCTGGACCTGACCGACGGCCCCTCCGAAGAGCAGCCGCTGCAGTTCAAGTCCTATCGGGAGTTGCTGTTCGGCGACCGCGGCCAGATCTTGAACGGGACTCAGCTGGAAGATGAATGCCTGGAGTTCCAGACCGACCCGGTGACCAACGTCACTACCTGCGTGGCCTTCCGTAACGTGCCGGCGTCCATGAGCTCGAACGGGGCGGCGGCCTCGGCGCGCTTCTTCAATACAATGGAGGGCCGCACCGTGGTCACGGTCGACCATAGGGACTTTATGTCACCAAGTGAGTTACGCTTGCTGTCCGAATGGTTGGACATCGGCGCGCAGTACTTCAACGACCCGTTCACCGCCCCGGAGAATTGATGTCTCGGTCGCTCACGCCGCTTCGCTGTCTGTGGTTGCTAGTCCTGTTCATCGCGGCGGGCGTCCAATCAGAGGCTCGGGCTGAAGACAAAAAGGACGAGGGTCACAAGATCCTCATCGCGGATCCGTTCATCGAGCTGCGCTCCGGCCCGGGGCGCGGCTATCCGATCTTCCATGTGGTCGAGCGCGGTCGTGAAGTGGTGCTGGTCAAGCGCCGTACCGACTGGTTCGAGCTGCGCACCGATCAGGGCGTCGTGGGCTGGGCGTCGCGCGATCAGATGATCGCCACGCTGGAGCCCACCGGCGAGCCGCTCGACCTGCAGGAACCGGCGCGCGAAAACTACATGAGCCGCCGCTGGCAAGGCGGCATCAGTGGCGGCGACTTCGCGGGCGCCAGCCTCATCTCGGTGTTCGGCGGTTACGCGTTCAGCGACAACCTGTCCATCGAGTTGACGTTCAACCATATCCTGGGCGAGTTCTCGAACGGCTACAGCGCCACCGTCGGCCTGCTGCACGTGTTCGCGCCCGAATGGCGCCTGTCGCCCTATTTCACGCTCGGCACCGGCATCATCTACACCGATCCCAAATCGAATCTGGTGGACTCCATCGACCGTGACGATCAGATCGGCTACGTCGGTGGCGGCCTGCAGTTTTACCTGACCCGTCGTTTCATGTTGCGCTCGGAATATCGACACAACATCGTGTTCACCAGCCGCAACGACAACGAGGAAGTGGACGAATGGAAGTATCTCGGTTTCGCATTCTTTTTCTGAGCCTGCTCGCCGTCACGGTGCTGCCGGGCTGCTCCATGCTCGGCGGGCGCGGCGACGACCAGCCTGAAGCCATCGCGCCGGCCGCAAGCTCCGTGCCGGTGACCGGCGAGCCGGATCAGAAGCCCATCATCGATCCGCAAGTCGAGCGTCGCGAGATCAGGCGTCCGCGCATCGACACGGAAGATTTCGAGCTGGGCGCCTACGTCGGCATCCTGAGCATCGAGGATTTCGAGAGCAACGTCGTGTACGGCGCGCGCCTCGCCTATCACCTCACCGAAGACTTCTTCATCGAAGGCACGTACGGCCAGTCACGCGCCGGCCGCACCAGCTACGAGAATCTGTCGGGCTCCGCCGATCTGCTGTCCGACGACGATCGGGACTATTCCTACTACGCCCTGTCGCTGGGCTGGAACGCGCTGCCGGGCGAAATCTTCATCGGTAAGAACCGCGCCTATAACACCGCGTTTTATCTGATTGCCGGCATCGGCAGCACTACGTTCGCGGGCGACGATCGCTTCACGGTGAACGGCGGCTTCGGCTATCGCGTGTTGCCGGCCGACTGGATTGCCGTGCACTTCGACGTGCGCGATCACGTGTTCGATACCGACCTGCTGGGCGAGAAGAAGATCGTCAATAATCTAGAGGCACATCTCGGATTGTCGATTTTCTTCTGAGCGACGATACCTGCTGGGTTTCCATGCATAGAGGGTCGTCTCTCATGTCGATGAGCAAATGGATTCGCGCCGCTGGGCTGTGCTGCGCGCTGGTTGTTTCCTCGCTGGTGAGCGCGAGCACCACGGTGGCGCCGACGTTCACCCTGCCGTCGCGAGCTGGCGACAACGTGTCGCTCGAGTCGCTCAAGGGCAAAGTGGTGATGTTGAATTTCTGGGCGAGCTGGTGCGGTCCGTGCCGCACGGAAATGCCGCTTCTCGAACAGATGCACAAGCGCTACAGTTCGCTCGGCTTCACCATGGTGGGCGTGAACGTCGAAGCGAACACCGCGGATGCTGAACGCTGGTTGAAAGATACGCCGGTGTCGTTCCCGGTGCTGTTCGATCGCGACAGCAAGGTGAGCAAACTGTACGACGTGAGCGCCATGCCGAGCACGGTGTTCATCGATCGCAAGGGCAACATCCGCTATCTGCACAAGGGCTACAAGCCCGGCGACGAAAGCGAGTATCTGAATCAGATCCGCGCCCTGCTGAAAGAATAGGGAAGCGTCGATTACTCGACCTCCCTGAGCTGGCCGACGTGCAACTGATTGAAATGCTCCGTTGAGCGAAGTTGACGAGGTTGGGACTGGGCAGTCGGTTGGATAGTTCGAGAGGGTTTGACGTGATTAAAGGAATCGCGGTCAAGGTAGCGGCAGCCGTGGCGCTGGTCTCCGGCCTTTCCGCCTGCGGCAACATCGAGCCGTGGGTGAAGCCTTACGAGCGTCAGCAGCTGGCCGATCCGCTCATGGCCGCGAATCCCAATCCCGTCTCCTCTGCTTACATGGACCACGTGTTCGAGGCTCGTGAGGGCGCGCGTGGCGCGCTCGGCGGCGGCGGCGGTGGCTGCGGCTGTAACTGAGAACTCGCATGAGCCTGGCCCGTAACAAAGCACGCATTCTCTGGTCGATGGTGGCGGGCGCCGCGCTGGCGCTGCCGCTGGTGAGCTCGGCCGGCGTGCTGCCCGACGATCGCGCCGACGCGCTCTATCATCGTTACGAAGGCGGCGGCGTGACCATTCAAGGTCCGTCGGTGCTGGTACGCAAGAAGATGGCGGAGAAGTACGCCGTCACCGCCAATTACTACCAGGACATGATCACCAGTGCGTCCATCGACGTCGAGGTGAGCGGCGCCAGCCAGTACAAGGAAGAGCGAGATCAGTACTCGCTCGGCTTCGAGTACCTGCGCGGCAAGACCACGTACAACCTCAGCTACACCAACAGCGAAGAGAACGACTACGAAGCCCAGACCGCGAGCTTCGGCCTGAGCCAGGATCTGTTCGGCGACCTGACCACGATCAGCATGGGCTTTTCGCGCGGCGCCGATAAGGTGCGCAACTCCACCGATCCCAGCTTCGAGCGGGACATCGATCGCTGGAGCTATCGCGTCGGCGTGTCGCAGATCCTGACCAAGTCGTTCATCGCCGCGATGAACCTCGAAGTGATCACGGACGAAGGCTTCCTGAACAATCCGTATCGCTCGTATCGCTACATCGATCCGAACGACAACCGCCGCTTCATCCTGGCGCAGGAAATCTATCCGCGCACTCGGACCAGCAACGCGGTGGCGTTGAATGGCCGTTACTTCCTGCCGTATCGCGCAGTGGTTTACGGCGGCTATCGTTTCTTCACCGACACCTGGCGGATCCGGGCCGATACCTTCGAGCTCGGCTATATCCATCCCATCAAACAGCAATGGACGCTGGAAGCTCGCGTTCGTTACTACCAGCAGGACAACGCCGAGTTCTATTCCGATCTGTTCGGTCGCGTGAACCAGCAGAACTTCATGGCGCGCGACAAGGAGCTGTCGACGTTCAACAGCATGGCCTTCCGCATCGGCGCCAGCTACGAGTTCGCGCAGACCGGCTGGCGCTTCGTGAAGAAGGGCTCGGTGAATCTGTTCTACGACCGCATCGAGTTCAAATACGACGACTTCCGCGACGCCCGCGTCTCGAAGTTGCTGCCCACCGACCCGGGCTACGCGCCCGCTGGCAGCGAGCCGTTGTACGAGTTCGGCGCGAACGTGATTCAGGCGTTCGTGTCGATCTGGTTCTAACGACTCGTGAGGCTACCGATCCTCAGCGCGCTGCTGGTGACTTCCGCCGGCAGCATCCCCCCTGCCGCCGCTGACGAGCCTGCCGCCGGCACGCCTTTCGTGGTTCGAGATCAAAACCCTCTGCTGGCAGGCTTTGGGCTACCGACGACCCTGCCGTCACGCATCGCGGACGAATTCTCCGGCGGCCTCGATCTGTACTGGGGCAGCACCGCGATCATGCAATCGCACGGCGACGAGGCGCTGCTCGTCGACGCCGAAACTCGCGAAGCTCGCGCCATCCTGGAAGGCAAACTCACGGATCGCGTCGGCTGGCGGCTGCAGGTTCCTTATCGTTATACCGGCGGCGGCACTCTCGATAGTTTCATCGACAGCTGGCACAACACCTTCGGCCTGCCGGACGGCGCACGCTCAGCGTTGCCGGACGATCAGATTGCCATCGCCTACACCCGCACGGGGACGCGACAGCTGGACATTACATCGTCGTCCAGTGGCCTCGGGGATCTTCAGGCCGCCCTCGGCTATGAACTCCACTCCGCAGCAAGCTCGACGCTCACTGCCTGGCTGGATATCAAACTTCCCACCGGCGACGCGGACAAACTGACCGGCAGCGGCGCAACGGATGTTTCCTTGGTGCTGGCGGGCCGACATTCACCACTCAACAGCCGCTGGACCATGTTCGGACAGGCAGGCGTCACCTATCTCGGCGAGGGCGATCTGCTCCCCGATCAACAGCGCAGCGTCGTGTGGAGCGGCATGGCCGGCGTGAGCGTGCGCACCTGGCGCGGGCTGTCGTTCAAGGCGCAATTCGACGCGCACACCGCGGCATACGACAGTGATCTGGATTTCTTCAGCGACGCCGTCGTGCTGACCGTCGGCGGTGACTATTTATTCGAGTCCGGCTGGCGCCTCGACCTCGGCGTCAGCGAGGACATCGCCGTGGAGCATTCGCCAGACGTTGTTTTCGTGTTGGGCGTTCACCAAGACGGGTGATCCCACCCCCTCCTCGTCAACTCAACGCCAGATCTCCGCCGTAGGCCGCCGTGTCCGACCGCCCAGATGCTCAGCCAATCAGGCCTTGCCAACCGCGCCAACACCTTCTGATAAGTGGAGCTCAAAGCACCTTCTACCTGCGTCAATTGCTCATTCATGCATTTGCCAAGCCGCAATGGCTTCGATGTATGCATTTACCATGCAGACCACGAGCCACGCTCGCAAGCAACCGCTCGATCCGACTGAAAGCTCAGCGTACGAGGCATATCGCCGGGTCATGGCTTCGATATGTCCAAGTGCCATCGACACGTTCGAATCTCCACCAAGCGGGCAAGCAGGTGCTGAGTTCACAAACAATCGCTCTATCCGCGGATCGGGCAACGTACTGCTTACTGTTTCTGCGGTCGAATTTAGTTACCGAAGCCACATCGATAGCGATAGAAAGTTCGTCGAGAAGCGCCCTACGCTCCTCCCCGTCAACGACACTGAGGCCGGGTGCAACGTGCTCTGGCAAGCAGGCTGCGGGCAATGGATCGCCTGTAGCACAGCCGCCCGAGGCCAAGGTAGCTACTAACAGGAGTACGAATCTCATAGTGACGCCCAGTATTTCCCTGATCTACCGCTCCGACGCCGCCTCCGACACCACCCGCTGCACTGGCGACAACAAATACTCAAGCACCGTCCTCTTCCCTTGCAGATCTCCGCCGACAATTGCATCCCCGCAGCGAGTGGTAATTCCACATCGCCGGTGGCGAGCCGTTGGATCTACAATTCGACAATCGCTTTGAATGCCAGCGCAGGACTCGCGGAACCTTGCGAAGCGCCGCTGTCCTGATTCAGCACCGAGGAGTCCTCGCTGACAGTCCGAACAACTCCCTCCAGGATGAGACAGCCGGCCGAGACCCCTCAGCGCTCGAGCGTCTCGCAAACCGCCTTCAGCACCGTCAACCGCGCCTGTTTCTTATCGTCCGCCGCGACGACGTGCCATTTCGCATCCTTCGCGTCCGTGCGGCGGATCATCTCGGTAGCGGCGGTTTGATAGGCATCGTAGTAGCGCCGGTTCGCCCAATCTTCGCGATCCACCTTGAACCGTTTCAACGGGTCGTCATCGCGCGCCTTGAATCGTTTCAGTTGCTCATCCTTGCTGACCGACAGCCAGAACTTCGCCACCAACAAGCCGTGCTCCGTCAGCTGCCGTTCGAATTCGACGATCTCGGCATAGGCGCGTTTCCAATCCGCATCGGGGGTGAGATCGCGCACACGCTCCACCAGCACGCGCCCGTACCAGGAGCGATCGTAGATCGTGATCGAGCCGAGCGCGGGAATGTGACGCCAGAAGCGCCACAGATAGGGATACGACAACTCCTCCGGCGTCGGCGCCGACACCGGCACAACTTGATACTGACGCGCATCCAGCGCATGCGTGATGCGGCGAATGGCGCCGCCCTTCCCCGCCGCGTCCATGCCTTCGAACGCCAGCACCATGCCGTGCTCGCAGAAGCGCGACTTGCGCACGAGCCGGGCCAACCGTCCCTGCAATGTTTCGAGCTGCCGTTCGTACTCATCGTCATCGAGCGGGTGCTGGGTCGGCGGCACTGTCAGCGGCTTCACTTTGCCCGGTTTAGTAGCGGGCCAGTCGCGACGCTTCTGTTCCGCGGCCTGCAAGCCAGCCGCAATCTGGTCGCGCAGAATCCTGCCGACGCTCAGCAAACGATATTCCTGATCGGTGCCGTCCACCCGATGCCACGGCGCGGCCTCGTGGTCGGTTGCGTTCAAGCAGGAGCGCACCACCCGATTCACTTGATCGAAGTGCTTCGCCTGCCAACGATCTTCCTTGGTGACGCGCCAGCTCGTGAGTTTGCTGGCACGCAGCTGTTTGAGACGTTTCTGCTGAGTCTCATGATCGGTGTGCAGATAAATCTTCACGACGCGGACCCCGTCGCGCACCAGCATCTTCTCGAGCTGAAGAATCCGCTCGACCGAACGCTTGTCGCGCTGCTTGGACTTGCGGTCCTTGACGACGCCGGTGAGATATTCGCCGTACCAGCCGGCGAAAAAGAACGTCATCCGTCCGCGCGCCGGCAGCTTCTGCCAGAAGCGCCACAGCGCCGGAAACTTGCGATCCTCGGCGGACGGAGAACCGAGCGCATGCACGCCGATATGTTTGGGATCGAGCCATTCGAGCAGCTCGTTGACGGTTTCGCTGCGGCCCGCGGCAGGGGTGCCGGCGATGATGACGGCGACCGCACACGACTTCGCCGTGTGCAGTTTGAGTTGCAGGTCGAGCAGCTCATCGCGCAGTGTCGGCAGGTTTCGTTGGAAGGCCGCCTTACTGATGCGTGGAGCCGGCATTGCTCACTTCCTCTTCGGGGGGTTACCGCGCACCGGCTTACGCGCCGGCACCTGCTGAGTAATGCAATGAATGTTGCCGCCGCCTAGCAAAATCTCGCGCGCTTGCACGCCGATGATCCGGCGCTCCGGGAAAATCTTCTGCAACGTGCGCGTAGCGGCACCGTCCTGCTTTGGATCCAGCAACGGCATCACGATGGTGGAGTTGCCCATGTAGAAGTTGACGTACGAGCCCGCCAACCGTTCCCCGATCTTGCGCGAAGCCGTGCCTGCATCCGCCACATCGACATCCAGAGATTCCGCATGCGTGCGTTTCAGCGGCCCCGGTTGAATCAGCTTGTGCACTTTCAACTTGCGACCTTGTGCATCCCGGGATTCCATCAGACGCTCATAGGCATCCTGCGACACCTGATACTGCGGATCGCGCTTGTTGTCGGTCCACGTGAGAATCACTTCGCCCGGTCGCGCGAAACAACACAGGTTGTCGACGTGCCCGGTGGTCTCATCGTCGATGACGCCTTTGCCCAGCCAGATGACGCTGGTGATACCCAGGTATTCGTGCAGCAGGATTTCCAGCTGCCCCTTGTCCAGATGCGGATTGCGATGCGGGCTGAGCAGACACTCTTCGGTGGTGATCAGCGTGCCTTCGCCGTCGACATGGATGGCGCCGCCTTCCAGTACGAACGGGGCGCGATATCGATCGGCGCCTTCGAGCTCGCAGACCTTGCGGGCGACCAGGTCGTCCTGATCCCAAGGGAAATACAAACCGCCGCTGATGCCGCCCCAGGCGTTGAACACCCAGTCCACGCCGCGCAGCTCGCGCCGTTTGTTGACCACGAAGGTCGGGCCGACATCGCGCATCCAGGCGTCGTCGCTGGACATCTCCACGACGCGGATCGCATCGGGAAGCATCGCACGAGCCTGGAGGTACTGCCCGCGGGAGACGCCGACCGTAACGGGTTCGCCAGTGGCGATTGCGGTGGCAACGGCGGCAAAGGCCTTTTGGGCCGGCTTGGCGCCGAGCCGCCAGTTGCTCGGCCGCTCCGGCCAGAGCATCCAGCAACCGTCGTGGGCCTCGAATTCGGCCGGCATGTGGAAGCCATCGGCCGCCGGCGTCGTGTCCAGTGTTTTTGTCATCCGGCGATGGTACCGAATCGACTCACGCCGGAGCGTGAGGTATTACCGCTCGGACTCAGCGGCTCAGCGTGTATTCAGCGCTGCAGTAGGGACACTTGGCCCAGCCCGTCTTCTCGATGGGCAGGAACACCTTGGGATGCGAGTTCCACAGGTGCATGCCGGGCATCGGACACGACAAGGGCAGGTCGGCCGCGGTCACGGTGTACTGGTTCTGGGCGTTGGGCTGGATCAGCTTGGCGGCAGGTTCAGTCGTCATAACGGCATCGGCAGCTTCTTCGGGAGGCGGATTATCGCAGATCGCCCGCCTCGCGCATGACCTCTTGCCAAACTTCCACGACGCCCCGACGTTCGGCTGCGAATTCCGAGTCGCTGACCACGTTCTTGACCCCATCCAGGGCCAGCCGGTGCATGCGCTGGCGGTACTTGCGATAGGTGTCGACCAGGAAGTCCACGCGTGACTGAGGCACCAGGTTGCCCGAGCCCAGGCTTTCGAGCTGCCGGATGTTGTCCGAAAACGTGACGATCTCCGGATAGCGGTCCGCCCATTCGAGCATCCAGAACTGCACCAGGAACTCCAGGTCGGCGACACCGCCGGCATCCTGCTTCAGATCGATCTGCCCGGGCCGCGCCTTGGACAGGTTCTCCCGCATGCGCTCGCGCATCTTGCGCACTTCGTGCTTCAAGCCGTCGCGGCGGACCGCGTTACGAAGCACCTCGATGCGCGCCTGCTCGAACTGCTCACAGACCTGCGGATCGCCGGCGATCGCGCGGGCGCGCAGTAACGATTGATGCTCCCAGGTCCACGCTTCCTGGAATTCGTACTCGCGAAACGCGGCCAACGATTGCACCAACATGCCTTTGTTGCCCCCCGGTCGCAGACGAGTATCGACCTCATACAGCCGGCCGGAGGCCGAATGCACGGTCAACAAGTGCACGAGTCGTTGTCCGAGCCGTTGGAAGAACACCGTGTTCTCGACGGACTGCTCGCCATCGGTTCGTTGCGACTCGCCGATCGAGTCGTGCAGGAACACCAGATCCAGATCGGAGCCGTAGCCCAGCTCCAGACCGCCGAGCTTGCCGTAAGCCACCACGATCATGTGGGCCATGTGCGATTCGCCGCTCTTGTCGACGTAACGAGGCACACCGTGCTTCTCGGTGATCTGCGCCCACGCCAGCGACAACGTTTCCTGCACGATGAGCTCGGCGATATCGGTCAAGCGATCGCTGACCTTCATCAGTGGCAAGCCGGCAGTGAGGTCGGCCACGGCCACGCGGAACATCGCCGCGCTTTGGAACTGGCGCAGAATCTCGACCTGCCGCTCCGGATCTTCGTGCTGCATGCGGCCGCGCGACGATGCGAGATCGGCAGCGAACTGCGCCCGCGACGGCGCTTCTTCGATGAAGCGCTCATCGATCAACTCGTCCAACAACAGCGGCTGCGCGGCGATCTGATCCGCAAGGAACTGACTACGCGCGCACAGCTCAACGAGACGACGCAGAGCGGCGGCATTCTCGGTCAGCAAAGCCAGATACACGGTCCGCCCACCAATCATCTCGAAGATGCGCAGAATTCGGGCGAGCGTCGTGGTCGGCGCGGCATCGGATGCGAGCATCGGCAGAATACGCGCCAACAGATCGCGCAACCGACGACGCCCGGTTTCATCGAGCCGACGGTAGTAGGTGCTTGCGCGCAGCTCTTCGAACCGAACATTGATCGGGGCGGGATCCGCGACTCCACAACTGACGAGCATTCGCGCCCGCTCGTCTTCGTCGGCTTCCAGATCGAAGCTGGATGTGGCGGAAGCGATGCCATCGGTGCGCTCCTGCGGACCGAACACGGTCTGCGTGAAGGACCGTTCGACCCGTTGCCGATGCGCGTTGGTTTGAGCTGCCAGCTGATCCCAACTGCCAACATTCATCGAGAATGCCAGCCGCTCGCGAGCGACGGGATCTTCAGGCAGCTGATGCGTCTGCTCGTCATTCCACTGTTGCAGCCGATTCTCCAGCACGCGCAGGTAGGCATACGCAGCTTCCAGATCGCGAACCGCATCTTCGCGCAGCAGTCGCTGACCGATCAGCTGCGGCAAGATCAACCGCAGCTCCTTGCCTTGCAGCCGCCGATCGCTGCCGCCGCGGATCAGCTGGAACGCCTGCACGATGAATTCGATTTCGCGAATGCCGCCGGGACCGAGCTTGACGTTGTCCTTCAACTCGCGCCGCTCGACTTCGCGCGCAATCATCGCCTTCATGTCACGCAGCGACTCGAACACGCTGAAGTCGAGATAGCGACGATAAACAAACGGCCGCAGCACCTCGTCATAAAGGGAGGGGAACTGATCCGTCGCCGTCAGCGCGCGTGCTTTGACATACGCGTAACGTTCCCAGTCGCGACCGTGCTGCTGCAGGTAGTGCTCGAATGACGCGAAGCTCAGCGCCAGGCGGCCGCTATCGCCGAATGGTCGCAAACGCAGATCCACTCGAAACACGAAACCATCGACCGTCGGCGTCGCCAACTGCTGGACGATCTTCTGGCCGAGACGCAGAAAGAACTCCGCGTTGTCGATGGGACGCGCGCCGTCGGTCTCGCCGTCCTCCGGATACAGCAGGATCAGATCGATGTCGGACGAGTAATTCAACTCGCCGCCCCCGAGTTTGCCCATGCCCAGAATCATCAGCGGTTGCGCTTCGCCACTCTCAGCGCCCCGCGGCGTGCCGTACCTCGTGACCAGCGCGGTGTACATGCGACGGTAGACCAGATCGATACAAACATCGGCGAGCGTGGACAGATCGCGGAGGGTTTCATCGAGCGTTGCCCAGCCCGCGATATCGCGCCATGCGATCCGGACCATCTGTCGGCGGCGAAAGCGGCGCAGCGCTTCCATCAAATCGGCCTCTGTCTCACCGCGCACGCGCGCTTCCGCTTCTTGCGCCAACCAGTCGTCGGGCGCGCGCGTAAACAGATGTCCGTCACTAATCAGATCGGCCAACAGCGCCGGCGAACGCAGGCAACTGGTCGCGACGAACTCGCTGCACGTCCAGACTCGCGGCAACGACTCGGCGACGCGCCCTTCCTCGAGAATCGCGCGCCAGCTTTCAGGATTTTCTTCGCGCGCGGCGGCCAGACGCTTTTCGCTGTCAGCGAGCAGGCCGCGCACGGTGTTGGAAATTGGGGAGGTCATGACGCCAAGTGTACGGAACTTTTTCGGGTTGCCGCCAACTCGCGACAGTGCCGCCACAAAATTGTTGAACCCTTTGCGTCATTCCGCCCGTTTATAAGCAGGAGCGCAGGCCAGGCCTGTGTAGAAAGTGGAGGTCAGAATGTACGCACCCGATACCCCGAGCAACGAGAGCTTGCTTTCTCGTGGCGGCCCGGCGATGGCCGTTATCGGCATTCACATCCTCATCATTTACGGTCTCGCCGCCACCATGGGCGTGGTGAAGGTGCCGCAATTCGCAGCGCCGCTCGAAGCCGTATTCATTCCCGAGCAGACCAAGTCCGAGCCTGAGCCGCCGGCGCCTGTTGTGAAGCCGGAAATCGATCAGGCCATGCCGACCGAGACGCCGATGCCCGAGGTTCAGTTCGACGAGCCTGTGGTGGCCCCGGTGGAGAACACCGCGCCGTCCGAGAATGCGATCGCCGCGACCACGGCGGCGGCGCCGGCGCAGGATCTCAAGACGAGCAATCGGGTCGAACCGGCCTATCCGCCCGCTTCGCGACGCGCGGGTGAGGAAGGCACGGTGCGCTTGAAGGTGCTGGTCGATGAGAAGGGTCGTCCGAAAGAGGTCGCGATCGCTACCAGCAGTGGCTTTGCGCGACTCGACGAAGCTGCGATGCAGGCAGTCCGTAAGTGGCGCTTCGTAGCCGCGACCAACGGCACCAATCCGATCAGCGCCTGGACTCAGGTCGCCATCACCTTCCGTCTGACGAGCCAGTAAGACTCGGTCCGTTCAGTTGGCGAGCACTCAGGCCGGGCCCTTCGCCCGGCCCTTTTTTGTCGCCGTTCTTTGGGACAGTTCTCAATTTCCGACGCAGGAATTTGAGCCGCGTCACGCCTGCGTCGAACTCATCGCCCTAGGCTCGGTCGCAAGGATAGTTGAGGGATCACTGTCCCCGTCCGCAGACAACGGACAGGCCATGGCGATCAGGTGCTTCAGGGCCCGCCCTAAAGCTTGACCCCGCCGAGGCATGCGACCTTCTCCAGCAACCAAGCCACGGTGGTGACCATGCGCGTGAAACTTGCCTCTCTGCCCTCTGCCAGCAACACACGGAAGGGCGCATCGAAACTCGCTCTGGTGACGGGTGCATTGGCGGCGCTGGCATTGATGGGCAATCAGCGCGCGCACGCGGATGCGGCTCTGTGCGGCAAAGGCAGCCAATGCGCGCCGGATCTGTCGTCGCCGGCCGAGAATCAGCATTTTTTCCGCTTTTCCACCGCGCACGACCAGTCCAATCAGCACGAGTCCTTGCGCCGGACGGAAGTGACATCGAAGGATTACGCGTCGTTCAGCGGGGTCGGCGTGATCTCCTGCATGGTCGACGGCAAGCAGCGCACGTCGACGGCGTTTCTGGTCGGCGCATTCGACATCGGCGTCACCGTCGCTCACATGTTTCAGAAGAGCGCCACCGGCGCCGAGCCTTCCGACTGCACTTACAACAGCATCGATTCGGTCGGCCAGGTGCGCGAACGCATTCCGGTTTCGTATGTGAAATCCCAGTGGGATGAAGCCGGCGCCGCTGGCCAGGTCAGCAAGGACTTCGCGGTCGTGCGTTTGAGCCAGCCGTCGCGCTATGCCCAGCGCACCATGCCGCTCGGCCGCTTCTCGGGCTCCGCCGCTTCCGTGGTGATGATCGGCTACAAGAACGACATCGACGCGGACAGCATCAAGCGCAAGGCTCGCGGCACGGTGTATGAGCGCCGCGCGAACGGTATCGTGAATGCCAGCACCGGCGGCTTCACGCACGACCTGGATTCTCGCGACATTTCTCCCGGCGCGCCGTTGATCGATGAGACGACGGGCGTGATCGTCGGCATGCATGCGCAGTCGGCGCACAACACCATGATTACCATGAACGACTGGCTGGAAAAGACACTCAAGAGCGAGATGCAGCAGCAGCGCGAGGCGCGCGTCGCGAACTGAATTCGAATTCGAGACATCCCTTTTCCTGGGCGCCGCGAAGACTTTCCGGCGCCTTTTTCTTTTGCTGTGCGGGCCTCACTGACGCTGTCTGGCGACGGGAACCGACCCCGGGCCCATTTCGTTTAATCTTTGTCCTACACCCTGCGCGTAATCGTCGGCGCGGGCTTGACAGGAGCTTTGCATGAACAAGTCGTTGGTGACGGGTCTGGTGATCGGTGCGGCGGTCGTGACGGCCGGTGCGGCAGTTGCCAATCTGGATATCTTCGATCGCAGCCCCAAATTCGCCCAGGTGCTGAAAGTCGACACCGTGAAGGAAACGACCCGCACGCCGCGGGAAGTTTGCAATGATCACGTCGTTACACATCAGGCGCCCGTGAAGGACGAGAAGCGCATCGCTGGCACCGTGATCGGCGCGGTGGTGGGTGGCGTGCTGGGCAATCAGGTCGGCGATGGCCGAGGCCAGAAGATCGCGACCGCCGCTGGTGCCGCGGCCGGCGGCTATGCTGGAAACAAAGTCCAGCAACGCATGCAGAACGGCAACACATACACAACCACGGAAAAGCGTTGTGAGACCGTGTACGACAGCAAGGAAAAGATCGTCGGCTATGACGTGCGCTACCGGCTCGGCGACAAGGAAGATACCGTGCGTATGGACCGCGATCCGGGCACGCAAATTCCGGTGCTCAACGGCGAATTGCAGCTGGCTCACAACTGATCGCGCGGAACGGAGCCCAGCGCTCAGCCGTTTATATATGCCTGAGCAAGCACAACTTGCTCAGGTGCGTTGGCGGTAGGCGGAACGGGCGGCGCGTGAGAGTATAAAGAGGAACCCCTTCCTCCCACCTCTCAACCGTCGTCCTCCGTCCACCGCTGACTTATGAGCGAACTCAACGATCTGCTCCGCGCCAGCCGGCGCGTCCTCGTCTTCAGCGGTGCCGGCATCAGCACCGAATCCGGTATTCCCGATTTCCGCAGCCCCGGCGGCGTGTGGAGCAAGATCCAGCCCATCTACTATCAGGACTTCGTCGCCTCGGAACATACCCGTCGCCAGGCCTGGCGCCGTCGCTTCAGCAATGCCGACGGTTGGGTCGGCGCGAGGCCGAATCGTGGGCATGCAGCCGTGGCGGAATTGATTCACTCGGGCCGGGCGAGCGTGGTCGTCACCCAGAACGTCGACAACCTGCATCAGACATCCGGTGTGCCGGAAGAAAAGGTCATCGAACTGCACGGCAACTCGACTTACGCGAAATGCCTCAAGTGCCACACCCGCGTCGAGCTCGACGAACTGGAACGTGAGTTCCGGGAGACCAACACCGTCGCGCCCTGCAAGCGCTGCGGCGGCATCATCAAAACCGCCACCATTTCCTTCGGCCAGCAGATGCCCGAGCTGCCCATGCGCCGCGCCCAGGAAGAAACCCTCGCCTGCGATTTGTTTCTGGTCCTGGGCTCGTCGCTGTCGGTGTTCCCCGCCGCCGACTTTCCCGTTCGCGCCAAAAACAACGGCGCGAAACTGGTCATCGTCAATCGGGATCCGACGCCGGTGGACCGGCTCGCCGATCTCGTCATCCATGAAGGGATCGGCGCTACGATGGAAGTGGCGCTGGAGGGCCTGAGCTAGGGCCTGTTAACACTCATTGGATGGGCTGCGACGAGCTATTGCGGTTCAGGGCTAGGCGCGATTACTTCGTCCCCTGCAAATAATCGACGGCCACTGACGCCAGCGCGCGGGTCGCGAATGCGATGCTGGGTTCGTCGATATAGAACAACGGTGAATGATTGCTCGGCGCGGCGTTCGCATCCTGGCCCGGAGGGGTTACGCCGACGTAGAAGAACAGGCTGGGAATCAAGTCCGCATAGTACGCGAAATCTTCCGAGCCGGTGATCAACGGCAGCGTCACAACTTTGTCGTCACCGGCAACCCGCTTGAGTGACGGCAACGCCCGCTGCGTGAGCTGAGGATTGTTCATGACGACGGGGTTGTTGCCCGGGCTGAAGGTGACCTTCGCCTGTGCGCCACTGGACGCGGCAATGCTGGTCGCCGTCTTATCGATGCGCTTCATGATGTCGGCGCGCATGTCCTTGTCGAACGTGCGCAGCGTGCCGCGCATGTCGACGCTGTCCGGGATGATGTTGTGACGAACGCCGCCGTCGAACTTGCCGATGGTCACGACCGCCGGCAGCTGAGTGATATCGATCTGACGGCTGACGATGGTCTGCAGTCCCACGACGATCTGCGACGCCGCGACGATCGGATCGACGCCCGACCATGGGCGCGAGCCGTGCGACTGCCGACCCTGCACTTCGATACGGAACGCATCCGACGCCGCCATGAACGGGCCGGAGCGATAACCGATGACGCCGGTGTTGAGGGTCGACGTGACATGCAGGCCAAACACGGCCTCGGGCTTCACTTCGTTGAACACGCCTTCTTTGATCATCAACCCGGCGCCGCCTTCTTCACCCTCAGGCGCGCCCTCTTCGGCCGGCTGGAAAATGAACAGCACCGTGCCGGGCAGATCCTGTTTCATGCCCGCCAGCATCTCGGCCACGCCCATCAGATTCGCGACATGCGAGTCATGACCGCAGGCGTGCATGACACCGACTTTCTTGCCCAGATATTCGGTCGTCACCGTCGACTTGAACGGCACATCGACCTGCTCCGACACCGGCAAAGCATCCATGTCGGCGCGTAACGCAATCACCGGCCCCGGCTTGCCGCCTTTCAACACCGCCGTGACACCCGTGCGGGCAATGCCCGTGCGCACCGGCAAGCCCAGCTTCTTCAAATGATCCGCGACCAGCTTCGACGTGCGCGTCTCGCGATTGCTCAGCTCGGGATGCTGATGAATATCCCGTCGCCAGGTGATGACCTTGGCCTCCACCTTACCGGCGGCGGCATCGATCTGTGCTCCAGAGACCTGCGCGCCGGCGCTGGTCGCGCCAAACATCGCCGTCATGGCCAGGCTGGTCGGAATCATCCACTTCATGATTTATTTCCTGTCTGACACGTAGGGATCGAACTGGGGCGTGGTCACCGAATACAACCCGGTGCCGCGCGCTTCTATGAACATCACAGGCATCGCCCGCTCGAGCGCCACCTTGCGCCCGGCTGCGGTGCCGAGCACGTTGAACACCTTGGCCCAGGCGTCGACGTGCATCGTGGTCGGGCCGATGACGACGACCGAAGCGAGCGTGTGTTCGACTGGCCGGCCGGTGCGCGGATCGATGGTATGCGAATAGCGATGCCCGTCACGATCGTAATAGTGACGATACTCGCCCGACGTTGTCACCGACGCATCCGCCAGGGCTACGATGGCGTAGGGCTCAGGTTCCGCATCGATGGGGCGCTCCACCGCGATTCGCCAGGGCTCCCCCCGGGCATTCCGGCCCTGCGCCCGCACCTCGCCCCCCAGATCGATCATGAAATCGTTCAGATGCATGCTCCGGAAGCGCTCGGCGATCAGATCGACGGTGTAACCCGGCGCGATGCCGTTGAGATCGACCCGCACCCTGGCATCCGACTTCCGAAGCGCGGGCGGACTCAAGCGCGCCTCCAGCTTTTGATACCCGACCTGCGAGCGCAGTTCGGCGAGCTGCGCTTCATCGGGCAGATCGATGGGCTCACCCGCCTTGCCGAAACCCCACGCGGCGACCAGCGGCCCGACCGTGATGTCGAACATGCCGCCCGATTCCCGGCTGACCTGGAGCGCGAAATCGACCACCTTGGCGAGATCGCCGGAGACCTCGAACCAGTCGGTCGAGGTCGACGCATTGAAGCGGGAGATCTCCGAGTCATCGCGATAGCCCGACATGCTGCGATCGATGCTATCGAGGATCTGATCGGTCGCGACTCGCAACGCGTGGGCATCGATGCCGTCGGGTGCGGACGCCACTTTGATCGAGTACGTCGTTCCCTGGGCCGGCCCGGAGAGGGCCAGTTCCGGGGGCTTGCGCTCGCATCCGCTCATCACTGGTGCAAGCGCCAGCGCCAATATAGCCAACAACGCCCGGTTCGTTCCGATCACACGCCGCCCCGACCATGCACAGGCGGCGAATGGTAGCAGCCTCAGCCGCCGGCGCGCGTTCCCGAGCCGCCGCGAACGAAGTTGAAGGCTTGACCGATCTGACTGAGGAACGCGACCGCACCGGCCAGGATGGCATACACGACTTTGAACTTGTCGCCGCCCGACCAGCTGAACCACAGCACCGCCAGCAACAGCGCCGCCAGCAGAATGCCGGTAAAAATCGAGCGCCAGCGCTTGCCGACGTCCTGGTTCGCATCCTGCCACTGCGCCACTTCTTCGGTGGTCTCGGCGGTGCGCACGAACTTCTCGAAGCTCTCATCCGCGATCTTCGGCCAGGGATCGAGCTGCAACAGTCCGCGTGCCAGCAGCGCTTCGATCACCGTCGTATTGCGCGGATTGGCCAGTCGCCCCCGCGCCAATTCATATAACAGCAAACGTTCGGTCCGGCTGCACAGCTTCCAGGTCCGATGATGATCGACCGTCGCCAGATGCGGGTGCGAACGTGGCACATCCGTGTTCTCGAGGTCCCGACATTCGAACTTCTGCAACACATTGTCCCAGCGCAGCGATTCCTCCACCGCCAAGGCATGCTGTGGCCCGGCTTCTGGATAGCGCTCGGGATGATAGAGCTGCTCGATGGGTGAGCGGCGGCAGAGAATCAATAGCTGCACGTGTGAGTCATCGACCAGCCGTTCCAGCACATCCAGCAGGTCCCGTCGCCGAGCGGCATCGGCGAGCGCGATGTCCAGATTCGTCAGCAACACGCGACCTTCGATGGCGCGGTCAGGCGTCAGTGCGGTATGAAACGATTTCGCCGCGACATTGATGCGAGTGACTTCCGCCTCGCCCGACCGCAACGCTGTCAGCAGCCGGTCCACTTCCTCGCTGGACATCTTCCGCGAATAGAACAGCACTCCGTGATGCGCGCTCGCAGGCACAGTCGCTCGACAGAGTTCCTTGTGCAGGCCGGTTCCCAGCAGGCGACGCGAGATGAAGAACGACAGCATCCACGTCACGAACACCGCAGCCAGCAATGCAAGCACGCTACTGAGCGAGCCGGCGACGCCTTCGAAGCGGCGATCGTCGTCATCATGCGCCGTGTCCCGCCCAGGCGCCGCCTCGGCGCGGATCGTGAAGCTCTGTCCGTTGGTCGTGCGGAACACACATTGCTCCGCTGTGTCCCTCGAATGACACACCGGATTCCAACCATTCATGCGCCCGAGCAACCGGATACGACGCTGCTGAGTCTGCGCCCGCACCGACGCATCCCAGGTCTCACGACGCCAGAAATCCAGATCCCGCCGGGTGATCAGCGTGGCGAGCGGCGGCTCATCGAAAACACAGAGTGCCCAGGTATTCTCCTGGCCCCGGGCGGGCTCGCCTTTGCAGCTGCCCGATGCATACCCCGGCACGGGCATGACATTGGAGGGCCTCGCCAGCTTCGCAACCGGCGGGAAATCATTCTCCCGATCGTCGTTGGACGACAACCAGCGCTGCAGATCGCTGGCGATGACCGCACTGCGTTTTTGCACATCGCGAGCGGCACCCAGCAAGCCATCGCGCAGCAGCCCCTGCACCTGGACATCGTGATAACCCAGCGCCATCCATCCCGCCGGTAGCGCCGAGACCAGCAGCAGCCACAACGTGATACACACGCTGTGAACGCCAAAGCGATGCTGTAACAGGACCGCGCCACTCGCCACCGCCAGCAAGACCCACATGACTCGAGTGATCAGGCTCACCGGCCCATCAGCCCAGATCTCGTAGATCGTCACCAAACAAAGCCCTGCGCCGAATAACGCAACGCCCCAGCGCGCGTAGCTGCAACTCGAACCGCCACGCATCCAAAAGCCCGCGGCGATGCTCAGCACGCTCTTGCGACTCCGCTTCGCCCATAACCCTACGAGCAACCCGGAAGCCGAGAACAACACGAGCAGCGCGCCGGTGTAAGCGGCAAGCGCGGTGAACACCGCATGCCAGGGCAAGTCGCCCACTTCCTTGAGCGAATAGAAGACCACCACGCTCCACGGCGTGTCCTTCATGGGCAAATGGTAGAAACGATGTCCCGCGCCGACATAGTGACCGCTGAAGAACCCGCTCTGCCCCACTTCCGTCAGCGCCAGCAGCTCCGGATTGCGCTCGGTCTCGACGAAAAGATTTTCGGCCAGACTGCGACTGTCATTGCTATGGAACAGCACCAAGCCGTTGTTTCGGTCGATGACCGCGAAGCTCAACAACGGCGGCGACACCGACGCCGACAAACTATGAAAGCTGGCACTGCCCGTCACGATGCCGCAGAAGCCGTCGCTGCATTCGGCGCCTTCCGACCGAGACATGGCGATCTGCAGAACTCGGGCGCCGTCGCTGCCGCTGAACAAACGTTGCGCGACGAAGGAGTCTTTCTTGCCGGTGCCCGGGTCCGAGAACGCCCAGCCTTCGTGTCTCTGCAGCGCCCGGAAGTACTCGCGGTTGTCGTAGCTCGCGTCCGACTTCACCATCGGCGGGTCGTACACGGTGTAGCGATCGCCCTCGCGAATGCCGCGGCTGTCAGTCGCAAACACCGAGGAAAACGTCGTCCAGCTGCGCCACTCACCGGCGCCATCCTTGGGAACATCGATCACACAGGTCCGATCCTGCTGCTTGTTACAAGCGCCGACGCGACCTGTCACAAAGCCATTCTCTTGCGAGCGGATCGGAATGGCGACCGGACCGGAGGGCCGCGACGGCCGGTACAGCGCTCGATACTGATCGAGCAGCACGCGCCCTTCCTGCAGCTCACGATTCAACGTCGTGTCGATCTGCTGTGCATATCTGGACGCTCCGGCATCGACCCACGACAACAGACTTTGATAACTCCAGACCCACACCGCCGCGATGGCCAGCACTGCCGGAATCAGCACCACCGACGCGAGGCACGCCACCGCCTCACTCCACGCGATCGTGTCGTCCGGCGATTTGGAGCGCAGATTCGCCAACGGCCAGACCAGGAAAGCCAGCAAGGTCAGAATGGTGAGCAGAAAGCGCCCGCCCGGCTCCATCGAGCTCGCCAGTTCAGCGCGCAGGTCCTCACGCTGCAAGCCGACCAGATACAACCGTTCCTCACGCAGCGCCGGCTTGCCCTCCTCCTGCTCCTGATAGATGCCAATACGAGGCTGAACGGCGCGTACGAACGCGCGGTAGTTGTCGCCCGCGATCGTGGTCGTCAGTACGTCCGGTTGCGTCGGCAGCGTGGCGGCTTTGTTATCAGTGGCAGTGTCACTGGAACGCAATAGTGTGGCGACGTTTGTCACACCCAGCCGTCGCATCTTCACCGTATGCAACGGCAGAGTCGGCGACGCCGCTTCGACCTGACGGGGCACCGTTGCGATGACCGTGCCATCGCCCAATGCGACCAGCACTTCATCGAAGAACGTCTGCGAGACGAACGATTCCACCGTCTCGCCCACCGAGCCCTGGAACGATGCGGTGAGAACCCGCCCCTCGCTACGCGACGGCAATTCGATGGCGCACGAGAAGGCTGTGAAAGGCACGCCCGGCTCGTGGATCTGCAAGGTCATGCCATGACGATTGGTCTGGCCACAGGCGCGAGCGAACAGATTCTTGTCGACGTTGGCGATGCCGACCTTGGGTCCCTGCAGCGCCAGGCGGCGCTGATAACTGTCACGTCGATCGCCGCATGACCGGCTCGACGGCGACTGACCGGCAAATTCCAGGAGGCATTGCTGACTGACCAGCTCCGTCGGCAACAATCGCAATTGATTGGCGAGCGTGCGCTGCAGGTTGTCCAGCTGGCTGCCGAATTCGTCCAGCACCCGGAAGGCGCGCTCCTTATGAAATGCCGTCGCGCTGACGAAGCGAAACACATAGGAGCCCGCGGCCACCAGCAACACGATGCTGGCCACCACGAACAACAATTGCGCGAGAGGCAGTCGCCGCGAGCGTCGACTGCCGCCGCGAACTGCAAAGTTGGCGGGACTGGTCGCGTTCGCCGAATTGTTTTGACTGGCGGCTTCCAAGGATGGAGGGCCTCGAGGGCAGGAAGCAAACAAAGTCAGGAGAAGCCGCGACTGGCTGCGACGTGCGTCCGAGCGGGAGGAGAACGGATCGCGCGCTAATGCGGTGGCATCCAGCCAGCCGCGGCTTCAAACCGATGAAGGCGCAAGGCTCGAATCGATTCTCAGCGCGGACAGGCTTCGCGCCCATTGACCATAAGGTCAGAAGTGGGAGGTTCGGCCGCAACGGCCGCTTCATTCGCATCGGCGCGCGTGTTCACATCGGCGCAGTCGGCGATGCTGGCAGCACCGGCGGGCTGAACGGCGGGCGGCGCCACCGGAACGACCGCTTCGATCGGTACCACAGGGGCGGGGGCGGGCCGCTCTTCCATGGCGGAACGGTTGAGCATCGCCGCGAGCAGAAAACTGCCGCAGATCATCAACCCGCCGACGACGACACCCCGTTCCACGATTCCTCAGCCTCCACAGGTCCGTGGCGCAGAGTATTGGCGGGTGCATTGGCTGTGATGTGTCCTTTCGGGCAGCCGGGCCGCCTGGCCGAGGGACCTTCGGTAAGCCACAATCACCTTGGGCGGTGGCCGTTGTGGGCGAACGACAGGGACGGGAACTTTGTTGCGTCCGTCCGTGACCAAAAGCGGGACTCCTGCATCAGAATCAGGGATGCTTGCGAACAATGGACTCGATGGTGCGCTTCATGGCTTTTATGCAACGTTCAGCTTGGTGGCGGTTCAGCCTGGGTCGCGGCGGCTTGATCCGTCTGAGCGCTGTGGGCGTGTTGGCTCTGCTCGCCGGCTGTCAGGGCCAGGTCACCACTGACCTGGCCACCGAGCTGCCGGCCGATCCGAACATCGACCAGGTGGTCGCTTACATCCGCGGGGTGGAGTTCTCCACCAGCGGCGGCGGCACCAAGACCCTGGAGTTCAACAGCAGCGAACAACTGGACCTGATCAATCTCGCCGACGACACCGGCGTGCTCCGCCTGTTCACCAGCGAGGATCTCGGAGACGGCAGCTACACCGGCGTGCGTCTGCTGTTCGACGCGGACCATGCCGACGATGCCTTCGTCACCAACGCAGCCGGCACGCAGTACCAGTTGAACATAGCCGAGGGCGACTACGCGCCGTTGAGCTTCAGCATCGACAACAACTCGAACAGCAACGACTCGTTCACGCTCCTGCTCGATCTGCGCAAGTCGCTCAGCTACGACGAGGATAATCGGGAGTACAACCTCACGCCGATGCTGCGCGCCGTGGACACGAATGAGATGAGCCGCATCGAAGGTAATGTGAGCGTCACCTGCCCGACCGGCACCACGCTGGCGCGCGGCGCGGTTTATTTATTCCAAGGGCGGGACGTCACTCCCGACGACATCGATGGCTCCGGCGTCGAACCGTTCGCCACCGCGCCCGTCTTCACCGCGTCCAGCGGCGGCACCTTCTTCTACGCGCTGCGCTATCTGCCGGCGGGTGATTACACCCTGGCAGTCACGTGTGACGGCAATGACGAAGACCCCACGACCGATGAGGACCTGCGGTTCCGCAATGCCGTCAACATCAACCTCGATGACAAGGAAACGATCACGCGCGATCTGCCTTGACCGCATTTTCCTTCACACCGCCGGCACAAGCAGTGAACTCCGCGCCCAACAGAAAGATCTGCGCGGAGTAATACAACCAGAGCAGCATCGCGGCGAACGATGCTGCCGCACCGAAAGCCGACGGCTGCGTCGACTTCGCGAGGTACAACCCGATCATCCATCGACCGAGATGAAACAGCAGCGCCGTCACCACCGCGCCGATCAGCACGGGGCGCCAGGGCAACCGTTTCGATGGCAGATATCGGTAGATCAGGGCGATCAGCCCCGCCACCAGCGTCAGTGAGATCGCGAAATCGAGCACTGCCGCCAGAACGACGAGCTCGGCGAAGCGGGCGGCGATGAGAACGCGCAACGACGCAAGGGCGGACGTGACCGACAAGGACACCAGCAGCAGAAATCCCACCGCCAGAATCACGCCGAACGACAGGATCCGGACTTTCACCCAGCCCCAGACGCCTTTGGGCGCGAGCGACTGCGCGTTCCAGATGGTGTCGAGCGCTTCCTCCAGCGCCGCGAACACCGTCGTCGCGCCCACGATCAAACTGACGATGCTGATCGCGGCCGCGGCGATGCCTTCGGACTCCTGGGACTGTTTCATCGCCTCCAGCAGGACGCCCGCCGTGGCGTGCCCGAACAGTTGGGTCAACGTATCTCTGAGTTGGCCGTAAGCGACCTCCGTCCCGACGATCCAGCCAGCGACACTGAGCAGAATGATTAGCAGCGGGGCCAGCGAAAAGGCGCTGTAAAAGGCAAGCGCGGCGCCTGCCGCGGACGACCGGTCCGTGACCCAACTGGTCACCGCGCACTTGGTCAAATTCCAGAGCTCAGCCGCCACGTCAAGCCGGAACGCAGCTGACGTTACATAGTCAACTTGCGATTATCGCCGAGGGGCGTGCGTTTGCCGGTCACTGCCGCCTTGGCGACGCCGAATAAATACGCCGTCTTGCCGGGCGACGTCCAATACTCGGCTCGCTCCGCATGCACACGTAGCAGCGCCAGTTTCGGCGAGTCCGGTCCGTCGGGAAACCAGGGCTTCGCGAATGCCGTCCACAAATCGTGGATACGGCGGCGATCGTTGACGATGTCCGCCGTGCCCGACACGGCAACATAAGCATCCTTGCCTGTATCCGCGAACGCCACGCTGGCGCGCACATCGTGCATGACTTCATCGACCTTCGCCGAATCGATGGCCGTGTAGAACCAGAGCTGACCGTCGTTCTCGTAGGCCAACGAAGCCAGCGGCCGCGTGTGCAACGTTCCATCCGGCCCCACGGTGGTCACCATGGCAACGCGGATATCCTTGATCAGCTCACCCAATTTCTCGAACTCGGCTTGCATGAAGTGTCTCCTGTGCGCGCAATATCCAAGCAATCGCGCACCATCAGCCAAGGTTCCGAAGGAGTCGTTCGCCATGGGAACACGTCATCGAGTTGCGGACAGTCGCGCACTTGGTTGGGCGGCATTACCACCTGTTCCATCTGCGCGACGCGCGCGCGGACACCCTCCAGGCGTACCACCGAATCATTCAACAGACGCCCGATGACCAGCGCCACGTCCGCGTGCATGGGCGAATCATCATCGTCCGCGTATAGCAGGACATCGTTCAAACATCGGACCATGGCATGGATTTGCATGAGCTCGACGCGCTCGTGCTCGATCAGCTCGGACAACGTGGCTGTATCAGACATGAGATCCTCCGCGGTGGGTTGGGCTCGAGGCGAGTGAGCGGAGCATACGCAGGCGCTTCGCGACTGTATATATAAACAGACCCGATCGCCCCATTTTTATTCTGGCCCGACTCCGCGCGTTACGCGCGCGTCAGGTGCCGTGAGGAGCTGTCGCGGAAGTCAGCACTGCAAATGGGAATGTAGATAAAACATCCGCGACACGCACCGCGGAGTCGTCACCGCTTGTTCGCGACACCTGAGCCGTCAGCACGTCGCGCAGTTCGGCATTTGCTGCTGCGCCGATCAGAACTCTGGTATCACCCCAGACATTCCCCAGAGGCAGACGCGTCTCGCCTGCCGTCAGACGGGCCGACCAACGCGGCACGATGACCACGCAGCTGCGCCCTTCATGGGTACGCGCGAAAGCAAATACGTGCTCTTTCTTCTCCCCCTCCACCTGCAACGGCTGATAGGCGCCCAAGGCGAACAGCGCCGCGTCGGAGGCGCGTAGCTGTAAGAGCTTCGACGTTACATACAGCTTGGCCCGCGCGCCGTCGGAGTCCTCGAGCATCGCGCGCACATCCGAAACATTCGAGACCGACTCCAATTGCGCAGCCGCCGCGGTGAAATCCACGGGCGCGCGATTGTCAGGATCGACAAGCGTGAACGTTGGCAGCTCGGTGCCCTGATAGAAGTCGGGTACCCCCGGCGAGGTGATCTTCAACACCGTCGTCACCAGCGAATTGATTCGCCCGAAGAAGGTCACCGGCACGACGAACGATGCGAGGTCGCGCAGAAAGGCGTTGCGGTCCGGATTGCTCAACAGCTGCACGATGAAATCGCTCACCGCCGCTTCATAATCGGCATTCGGATTGATCCATGACGTCGAACGCTTCGCCTCGCGCCCCGCCTTCATCATGTACGCCTGCAAGCGCTCGATCAGTTGATCGGTCGGCAACCCCGGCGACCACAGTCCGGCCAGCGTCTGATACAGCAGATACTCGTCTTCGCGATCCGGCGCCGGCGCATCGTCGAGCTGACGGCGCTTGTTCCGATTCAGCTGAGACCAGCGCGACAGATGCTGTTTCCACAGATCCGGCAGCTCGCTCAGCACGGCGATACGGGCGCGCACGTCTTCGCTTCGTTTGGTGTCGTGAGTCGAAGTCGCCAGCATCGAGTGCGGCCACAGCCGGGCGCGCTCCAGATTGGCCTGATGCAACGCCGTCGACGACACGCCGAAACGACTGGGATCGCCGCCGACCTCATTCAAGCAGATCAGGCGATTGAAACGATAGAACGCCGTGTCCTCGACGCCTTTGGCGGTCACGGGCGCAGTGACCTGCTGAAACTTCATCGCGAACTCCAGCATGGCCTGACGATGCGACGGCATGCGACCGTCCGCGGCCGTGCCCAACAACACATCGCGAAGAAAGTCGAACACACTCAACTCGGCACCGGTACTACGCCGGCGCGCGAGGCCCGTCGCCCAATGAACGATCCGGCGATCCTCGTCGCCGATGCCGCGCGGAGATATATAAGTGCGATACACCGGAAAGCAGGCGATCACTTCCCGAATCGCCTCGCGCAATGCCGCCCGCGTGAAATCCGCCGTGTGGCGATCCAGATGAGCGATGCGATCCAGCTGGGTCGCGAGCACTTCGACTTCGGCGGCCAGCGATGAACGCATCACCAATCGCTTGCTCTCATACGCCAGTGTCTCGAACGACGCCTCATTCTCGGTGAAGGCGCGATAGCGTCGAGTCATGCGCGACTCTTCATCGCCGCTGACCAGCCAGGTCGTCTGCAACGCCGCGTAGTCATAGCCGGTCGTGCCATGAACCAGCCACGACTCGGGCAGACGCTCATGCGCGGCCAGGATCTTCTCGGTCACGACATACAACGACCGCTGCCCCGGCCCACCGCCGAAGCGTTCCTGCAGCCACAGGAAATATTCTTCGGGATCGTACAGGCCGTCGGAGTGATCGATGCGCAGGCCGTCGATACTGCCGGCATCGATCAGCTCGAAAATCAGCCGATGAGTCACATCAAAAACGCTGCGCTCGTTCATGCGCAGCGCCGCCAGATCGTTCACATCGAAGAACCGACGGTAATTGATCTCGTCGACGGCAACGCGCCAGTACGACAGACGATAGGCCTGCGCCTCCAGCAGCGCGTCGAGCGCATCGAAGCTCTCGGCCTCTGCCGTCGTACCGTTGATCCTGGTCACACTCTCGTTGATATGACGCAGAACCTCGGGGCTGCGTTCGATCAAGCGCGCGAGGCGTCGCTTGTGGGCTTCCTTATCGCGATAACGCACGGCCACCGCATCCGCCGAGGTATCGGCGCGCGGCGGCAGATTGCTGAAACTGGTGAGCAGGCTCTCGAAGTCGCCGCGATGCGCGTCATCTTTCGGCAGCAATGTTTCTGCGATCGGCTGCGAGAAGATTCTCGAATACTCGCGCGGATCGATCGGCAACCGATGATCGTGATAACGCAGCGAAAAGCTGCCGGCCGCCGCGTCGAACTCGAGCTGCAATTCACCGCGCTCCAATACCACGCCATAGGAGTCGCCCAGCACCGGCACGAGGATGCGATCGCGCATCGAGCCGCGGTTTGGCCGCCAATCGATGTCGAAGTGAAAGGCGCAGCGCGCGGCCGGCCCGTTCTCCAGCACGTCCAGCCACCAGACATTATCGTTGCCCATCACGCCCAGGTGATTGGGCACGATGTCGACGATCAACCCCAGGCCCTGCTCGTGCAGCTGCTGCACGAACCGGTCGAAATCTTCACGCGTGCCCAGCTCCGGATTGAGCTGCGAGTGATCGACCACGTCATAGCCGTGCATGCTGCCTGGACGCGCCTTGAGAATCGGCGATGCGTAAACGTGGCTGATGCCGAGCCGCGCGAGATACGGAACGATGCGGGCCGCGTCGTTGAACGTGAACCGATGATTGAACTGGAGTCGATAGGTGGCGCGAGGGACTTTGAATCTCGCACCCCGCCCGGTGGCCACCAGCGCGTTCATGACGCTCCCAGCGACACCCTGACTTCCCAACCGGCAAGCGCTTCATCACGCAAGGACGAACCCGCGGTGGAATACCAGAGGTTCGTGGCACGAGGCACCGGCTTCGGCGTGTCACCGAAGTTCGCCTGCATCACCAACGCGCGACCGCGACTCATGGGCCACGTGACCGTGAGCAAGTGATCGTCGGTTGTGTAGCGCGCGGTCCCGGGAACGATCTCGGGAATCAGCCGCACCAACTTCGCGGCACGCACACTCAGCAGCTCCTGCGTATACGCCAGCCATTCGCGATGAGGCGCATGAGCAATGTCTTCCGCGTCGAGCTGACTGGTCAGGAAAGTGTCCTCGGCATTCGGATCGGGAATCTGTTCGCGCCGCTGCTCATCCGCGAACACGCCGAACGCGGCGAACTCATTGCGCCGGCCGTCGCGAATGGCTGTCGCCAGGTCACCCTGATAATCGCAGAAGTACAGAAACGGCTGGGCGGCGCCATATTCCTCGCCCATGAACAGCATGGGGATCTGCGGAGCCAGCAACAGAACCGCCAGGCCGGCGCGCAGTTTTTCGCGGGGCGCGAGCTGCGTCAGTCGTTCACCAAAGGCACGATTGCCGATCTGGTCGTGATTCTGGATGAAGCTCACGAATGCGGTCGGCGGCAGCGAGGCGCTGCGCTCGCCGCGAGCGTGACCGTCCGTCTGATAAACCTCGCCCTGATAAGCAAAGCCTTCGGCGAGCACGCGACCGAGCTGCTCGAGAGTGCGCTCGGCATGATTGCGATAGTAGCCATCGCGCTCGCCGGTCATCAGCACGTGCAGCGGATGATGAAAATCGTCATTCCACTGCGCCACCATGGTGCGGCCTTTGCGCCCCAGTCGCCGCGCCTCGTTGTGATGATTTTCCAACACGACATGCACATAGCGCTCGCTGCCAGGACCGCTTTGCACGCTATCCACCAGCTCGTCGATGAAATGAGTGTCGCCTTGATCGAACATGGCATGCACGGCGTCGACCCGCAGACCGTCAAAGCGATATTCGCTCAGCCAGTACAACGCATTCTGGATGAAGAACTGGCGCACGACGGGATGTGAGAAATTGATGGCGCTGCCCCACGGCGTGTGCTGCGCCGAAGTGAAAAAATCCTCGGCATAACGGTGCAGATAATTGCCTTCCGGCCCGAAGTGGTTGTAGACCACGTCGAGCAACACCATCAGCCCCCGCTCGTGCGCGGCCTGCACGAAACGTTTCAAGTCTTCCGGCCGACCGTAACCCGGCTGCGGCGCATATAACAACACGCCGTCGTAGCCCCAGCCGCGCCGTCCGGGAAAAGTATTCAGCGGCAACAATTCGATGGCGGTGATGCCGGCCTTGGCGAGGTCGTCCAGGCGCGCGATCGCGGCGGCGTAGGTGCCCTCGCGTGTGAAAGTGCCCACGTGCAATTCGTACAGGACGGCTTCGTGCCACGGCCGGCCCTGCCAACGCAGGTCACGCCACTGATACGAATGGGGGTCCAGAACTTCGCCGGGGCCAGTGACCCCGTCGGGCTGGAATCGGGAAGCGGGATCGGGCACATCGAGCTCATCGTCGATGCGCAATCGATAGCGGCCACCCGCGCCGAAGCCGCGAGCCAATGTTTCGAACCAGCCGTCGCCGGCCGCCGCAAACTGTTGTCGCGACGGCGTGCCATCCCTGGCATCCATCAGCAGATCGACCCGTCGCGCACCGGGCGCCCAAAAGCGGAACAGGGTCCCATCAACGCCGAGCCGCGGGCCGAACTGCCACGAAATGTCTTTGCTCACAGCAGCTCCCTCGCGCGCCTGCCTGCCCTCCTTGCGGATCGCAGGACTGAAATCAGACCATTGCGCCGGACAAGGAGCGCTCGAAGTGCGCGTGCCGGGCGGCGAGATTGATATAGCCGGAAACATCGGCCTGCCAAGCGCCCCGTTCGCCGGTCAGCCTGCGCACCGTCTCGCCGACTCGATGCGGCGTGCCCAGATCGCTCCAGCCACACGCCGGCACGGGCAGCACGCACAGTGACGACTCACGGCCTTCCAGCAGGTCGCGTGAGAAGTCCAGGTCCGGCAGACGCGTATACATATCGACGATGGCCGGCCAGCCGCCCGCCGAGCGATGCTGGAGCGCGCTGCCGACGATGACTTGCATCTCCATGACGGTCGGCGCGAAGCGCGGCAGGAACAGATTCAGCAGCGCACGGGCCGACGCCGCAATAATAAAGGTGTTCCACAGGCCGCCGGCGCGCACGATCTGGGCTGCCACAGTCAGCTCGGGTTTTTCCATGAAGCGCGCCACAGTCCGGCCACCGAATTCGTCGGCCGCGCCCGGCACGATGTAGCCCAGCTCGCTATCCGGCTCATCGGGGTGCAGTCCCAGCAGCACCGGTCGATCAGGACAGCGCGAGACATGTTCCATGGCTGCCGCCAGCGACCGTTGCAGGACGGATTCCTGGGCCACGTAGTGATCCGAAGGTAACAACAGCACCTGCGCGTCCGCGTCCTGGCTTAAAATATGGATCAGCGAGTAGAGGATGCCGATGGCCGTGCCGCGATTGCTCGGCTGCACGATCAGATTCGGCTGCGGCAGCGAGGTGAGCGCCGGCACGTTCGACCACCAGCGATGGTGCTGTTGGGCAACGATGGCGCAGATCCGCTCCGGCGCGACCAAAGATCGGGCACGCGTCACGGCGTCTTCCACCAGCGACTGGCCACCACTCAGGGAGCAGTACTGTTTGGGCACCGGCGTGCCGCAAGGCTGGGTCGTCAACGCGCGCAACCGGCTGCCTTCGCCCGCCGCCAGAACTAATGCCCAATGGTTGGAATGGCCACGATCCGGGGCTCGCGACGCGTCGGTCATGCTGGTCTCCGATAAGAATGCGGTACGAACGGGTAGGCTGGTAGAGTGTCGATGTTGTGGTAAAGCCACGAGCGAACATCGCTGCGTCTAATACGCGGCGAAGCGACGCGGTTCCGCGACAGTGATGAAATCTGGAACCGTGGCATCGGGAAGCGCGTAGACATGAACGTATGTGAACGCTGCTCGCGCCGCGGCCTTTGAACCAGGAACGATCGAGTCGGATGAATTCAGGCGAGTCAGCAAATTCTCGGGGCCCCGGCGTCCCGCCCCTCCCGCGCACACGAGCTCCGCTGCTGCCGTCGCAGAAAGTCATGCGCCGCTATTGGCTGTTGATGCTCGCGATCACTTTCTCGTGCGTGGCCGGCGCCGCTTCGGTAAAGCCCGCGGCCGACACGACGCGCACCGCCAGCTATAAATTCACACCGGCCACCGTGGTCGATCTGGCGAAACGAACCGCCGCGGCCGCGTATGTGCCGCGCCGGCTGGAAGGCAATCCGGCGCTTCAGCAGCTCAGCTACGATCAATATCGCGACATCCGGTTCCGGCCGGACCTGGCGCTGTGGCGGAACGAGCAGGTGCCGTTCCGGGTGGAGCTGCTGCCGGCGGGTTTTTTGTTTCAAACACCGGTGAAGGTGTCGGCAGTCGAAAGCGGCATGGCCCGGGATCTGACCGGTACGCCGGACCTGTTCTGGCTCGGGCCGCATGTCGAGAAGCAGCTCGCCAATCAAACCTTGCCGCTGTCGGGCTTTCGCGTGCGCACGCTGCTCAATTCCCGCTCGGTGTGGGATGAATTCATGGTGTTCCAAGGCGCCTCCTATTTTCGCGCCGTGCCTCGTGGCGGCCAGTACGGTCTGTCGGCCCGCGGCCTGGCGATTCGTACGGCGCATCCGGCTGGCGAGGAGTTTCCCGCCTTCACCCAGTTCTGGATTGAACGTCCGGGCGCAAATTCCTCCGGTATCGTCGTGCACGCCTTGCTCGACAGCCCGTCCACCACCGGCGCCTATCGGTTCTCGATCCAGCCCGGCACCGAAACCGTCATGGACGTGGACGTAACGCTGGTGCCGCGCGTTGACCTCGACAACATCGGTCTAGCGCCACTCACATCAATGTTTCTGTTCGATGAATCCGAGCGCACCCGCATCGACGACTTCCGCGACGAAGTGCATGACTCCGACGGTCTGCAAGTGGTCACTGCGTCGGGCGAACGTCTGTGGCGGCCGTTGCGCAATCCGACCGAGCTGCAAGTGTCGGCGTTCACCGCCGAAGCGCCGCGCGCATTCGGTCTGATACAGCGCTCCCGCCGGGTCAGCGACTATCGCGACTTCGAAGCCAAATACGAGCTGCGGCCGAGTGCCTGGATCGAACCGACGTCCGACTGGGGCAAAGGCTCGGTGGATCTGGTGGAGATCCCGACCGAGAACGAGACCAACGACAACGTCGTGGCGTTCTTCCGTCCCCACTACGTATTGCCAGCGGGCAAACCATGGCATGCGTCATATCGCGTTCGCTGGAATGCCACGCCGCGCATCACCCCTTCGCTGGGGCGCGCCACCGCCACGCGCAGCGGTCCGACGATCGACGGCAAGCGCCGGATCTTCGTGATCGACTTCGCCGGCGCCGGGCGTAACATCGAGGACCTCAAGCTCGATGTGGGCGCCTCAGCGGGCAAACTGTCGCACCCGACGTTGCAACAGAATCCGCTGACCAAGGGCGTCCGCGCCAGCTTCGAGCTGGATCCGGCCGGCGCCAATCTGGTCGAATTGCGATTGCGGCTGTTGCGCGCCAATCGTCCCATTACCGAAACCTGGCTTTATCGATGGACGGCCAGCTGAAATCTCCAACGACTCCCACCGAAGGCCGCGACGTAGTTCGCGGCGGCATGCCGTTCGAACGGCCGATCGATATGCCCGTGCAGGACTTGCGGCGCTCGCCGCAGGTGGTGCGGGCGCTCGGGCCGGCACCGATCCGGGCAATATTTGCACGCGCCATCGTGATTCTTGGCACGCTCGGGCTCACCGGCTACGCCCTGTTCGAAATGCTGGGCATCGTCGAATTCTCGAAGATGACCATCCTGCAAGGCGTGATGGTTTTCTTTTTCACCGTCACGTTCGCCTGGATTGCCTTCTCAGCGGCGTCGGCTATCGCCGGCCTGCTGGTGCCCATCCATATTCCCAAGACCCAGGCGAACCTGGCCGGCTCGCGCACCGCGCTGCTGATGCCCATCTATAACGAGGACCCGACCCATACGACCTCGGCGCTGCAGGCGATGGCCGAGGCACTGGCGCAAGCCGGGGCCGCGCAACACTTCGAGATCGTGATCATCTCGGACTCGACGCAGGTCGATCCGTGGATCAATGAATCGATTGCCGTCGACCGGCTGCGGCGCGAGCTGCGCAACGTCATGCCGGTCTGGTATCGGCGCCGCTGGCACAACACCGGTCGCAAAGCCGGCAACGTCGAGGAGTTCGTCAAGCGCTGGGGCGGGCGTTACGACTATATGATCGTGCTGGACGCCGACAGCCTGATGTCGGCGGAGACGCTGGTCGAGCTGGTTCGTCGCATGCAGGGCGACGCGCACCTCGGCATCCTGCAGACCGTGCCGATGTTGCAAGGTCATTACAGTCTGTTTTCTCGCATCCAGCAGTTCGCCGGTCGCGTGTACGGCGGCGTCATCGCGCGCGGTGTCGCGACCTGGTCGGGCAACGAAGGCAACTACTGGGGCCACAACGCCATCATTCGCGTCCAGGCGTTCGCCGAAGCCTGCGGCATGCCGCAGCTGCCGGGCCGCAAGCCGTTCGGCGGTCACGTGATGTCGCACGACTTCGTCGAAGCGGCGTTGATGCGCCGGGCCGGCTGGAAAGTTCGCATGGCGCCGGACCTCGACGGCTCGTGGGAGGAAAGCCCGCCGTCGTTGATCGACGTGGCGGTCCGCGACCGCCGCTGGGCGCAGGGCAACCTGCAGCACTCCAAGATCATCGGCTCCGACGGGCTGTCGACCATCAGCCGCGGTCATTTCTTCATCGGCATCATGAGCTATCTGTCCTCGCCGCTGTGGCTGCTGCTGCTGATGGTGGGCTTCGCGCTGACCCTGCAGGCGACCCTGATCCGTCCCGAATATTTCAGCCGCAGTTTCCAGCTGTTCCCCGACTGGCCGAAGTTCGACGCGCCCCGCATGATGCAGCTGTTCGTCTTCACCATGGCCGTGCTGTTCATTCCCAAGGTGCTGGGCATGTTGCGGTCGTTGTTCAACAGCAAGATCCGCAAGGGCTGCGGCGGCTTCCTCGGCGTCATCGTCAGCACGGTGTTCGAGACCCTGCTGTCCGCCCTGTACGCCCCCATCATGATGCTGGTGCAGACCCAGCACGTCATCGAAATCTTGACCGGCCGCGACTCCGGTTGGAATGCACAACGTCGACGCAGCGACTCGACGGCCTGGAGCGAGTCGGCGCGCATTCATTGGGTGCACGTGGTGATCGGCGTACTCACCTGCATCGTCGCTTATCTGATATCACCTACATTGCTGGCCTGGCTGACGCCCACGCTGGCCGGTCTGTTGCTGGCCATCCCGTTGTCGAAGATGAGCGGCAGCGTGCTCGCCGGTCGCGTGATGTATTCGCTGGGCCTGCTGCGCACACCGGAAGAGAAACAGGCGCCGCCTGTCATCAAGCGTCGCGACGAATTGCTCGCTCAAGCCAAGGAGCCGGCGCGCGAGGGGTTGCGGTTGCTGGCTACCGATCGTCAGGCTCGTTACGCGCACATCACGGGCAACTTGCCACGCCCCGCCGAATCGCGCGGCCATCCAGATCCGCATCGACTCACCGCCGAACAGAAAGTGCACGACGCGGCCACGCTCAACGAAGCACTCGCGTGGCTCGGGCCCGCCGAAAAAGTGCACGTCGCGGGCGACCCTCGCATGCTCGAGCGCCTCGCCGAGCTGCCGGAGAACTAACATTTGATACATCGCTCGCGGGCTCGCGAGCGATTTCCGTCCTTGCTCCGCTTTCACGGTTGCTGCTCAGGAACTTCACCGATTGGCAAGTCATTGCTTCAGCGAGCCCGCTTATAGGAGCAAGCAAATGGCACGAGCTAATCATCAGACCCGTTCAACAGACGCGCCGCGGGATGCGATCGCGTTGCTCAAGCAAGATCATCGCGCAGTGGAAGCGTTGTTCGAGGAGTTCGAGGACGCGGACGAAAGCGAGCAGTCCGAGCTCGCCACACGCATCTGTCAGATGCTGACGGTGCACGCGCAGATCGAGGAAGAGATTCTTTATCCGCAGGCCAAGGAAGCGTTCGGCGAGGAAGACGACGAGAAAGTGTACGAGGCCGAGATCGAGCACGGTTCCGCCAAGGAACTGATCGCCAAGATCGAAGCCGGCACGCCCGAGGATCCGGAATTCAAGCCGCTGGTGAAGGTGCTGAGCGAATACATCAAGCACCACGTCAAGGAAGAGGAGAAGGAGATGTTCCCCGCGCTTAAGGAGACCGAGCTCGACCTGAAGGAAGTCGGCAGCCAGCTCGCGCAACGCAAGATGCAGCTGATGGAGCAGATGGGCATCGAAGCCGAAGAGGCACCGACGCCACGCAAGCGCGCATCGCGTTCGAAGTCCACGCGCACATCAGCGGCGAAGAGTCGGCAAGCTCGCGCCGGCAGTCGCACCAAGACTGCGCGGGGCCACGCGAGTCGCGCTCGTCACTGATAGGTGACCGATTCGTGATCGCAGGAAATGCGGCGGTGACTCTCGGGTCACCGCCGTTTTCTTTGGTGTAGTCGGAAGAATGAGCGCATCGCCCCTCACCCATGCAGGTTCCGGAACTTTGGCGGCCGCGGACAATTTGAATCGAGCACTGAACATAACCGCCAATCGGAGATCCACATGGCGAGCCGCTCCTCAGGTACGACCCCGCGATCCAAGAAAGCATCGACGCGCACTTTGCCACCGGTGACGACTGTGACCAATGAGGAGCCGAAGCTGCCCGATGCCGAAGCCGTCGACAATCCCGCCGCCGACGGCGTGGTTGGTGAAGGTCACGACGTGCAGATCACCGCGAGCAAACTCGAACAGCGTGACATTCCATCGTTCTCCGAAAGTCGCGAAGCGAGGATTGCTGAAGCCGCTTATTGGCGAGCCGAGCGTCGCGGCTTCAGCCCGGGCAACGAGCTCGACGACTGGTTGAGCGCGGAAAAGGAAATCGACGAGCAGAACCGCCGCCGAGGATAATCGCCGGCGAACCGGTCCCGTATACTTCCATTCCATGATGGAAGTAGGGGGATCGATATGACGTCAGCTGCTCGCGTACGGCCTCTGCAATCCGACGATCGCGCCCGCTGGGGCGAGTTGTGGGCCGGTTACCTCCAGTTCTATCAACAGACCCTGCCGCAATCCACCACCGACCTCACCTGGCGCCGGCTGATGGAAGGTCGCGAGCTGTGGGGCTTCGCCGGACTGGATGACGGCGGCCGCATGGTCGGCTTCGTTCATTATCACTTCCATCTCTCGACCTGGTCGCCGCTCGGCTATTGTTATCTCGAAGACCTGTTCGTCGATCCGCAAGGCCGTGGTCGTCATGTCGGACGCGCGCTGATCGAGGCTGTTTACAAAGCGGCCGATGAGAAAGGCAGCACGCGTGTCTACTGGCATACAGAAAACACCAACGCACGAGCGCAGATTCTGTACAACCAGGTCGGCACGCTCACGCCGTTTTTACAATTTCGCCGCCCCGCCTGAAAATAACCGGCAGGAAATCGGGCATCGCCAGGGATCGGAACTTTTTTCCGCTGCCACGCATTGGATCGCGCAGAAAATCAAGCTCGACGAGCGGCGGATGGTGTCAGCGGTCTCAACATCCGATCTCAACCTCGACCTATGCGCGCAAGAACCTATCCGGATTCCGGGCAGCATTCAGCCGCACGGGTCGCTTGTGGTTGTAGATCCCAGCAGCCGGCGGATCGTGCAAGCCAGCGCCAATGCACGGGCGTTGCTTGGCACAGGCCGCAGCTCGGCCGTGCTCGGCCTGTCGCTGAGCGAGCTGGTCGGTGAAACGGCCGAGCGCCAGATCAACGCCTGGCTGGCCAATCCGGACAGCAGTTATCTAAGAACCCTGGACATCAACGGTCAGCGCCTGCAGGTGCTCGGCCATCAGACCGCGCAGGGAATCATTCTGGAATTCGAGCAACCGCCCGCCAGCGAAGGCGAGACGCTCGAAGCGTACTACCCGCGCGTCGGCCGCTTCATGGAAGACCTGCCCGTTCATGAAAACATCGCCGAGCTGTGCTCGGCCGCCGCGCGCGAGTTCCGGCAGATCAGCGGCTTCAATCGAATTCTGATCTATCGTTTCGACGAGCAATGGAATGGCGAAGTGCTGGCCGAGGATGGCGACGGCGTGCTGCCCTCCTACGCCGGGCTGCGCTTTCCCGCGTCGGACATTCCAACTCAGGCGCGCGAGCTGTATCGCCTGAACCGGCTGCGCGTCATTCCCGATGCGAACTACACACCAGTGCCGATCGAGCCGCCGCTCGATCCGGGCGGCGCGCCGCTGGACTTGAGTTTCGCCGCCCTGCGCAGCGTCTCGCCGGTGCATCTCCAATACATGCGAAACATGGGCACGCTCGCGTCGATGTCCATCTCGGTGCTGGTGGATGGAAAACTGTGGGGCCTGGTGTCCTGTCACAACGCCTCGCCCCGTCGGGTGAACGCACAGGCTCGAACGGCGTGCGATCTGTTGGGCCAAGTGTTGTCTCAGCATATCGGCGCGCGTGAACGTGGCGCGTACGCCGCCAAACGTATCGATCTGAAGCGCGTGGAAAGTGAGCTGCTGACCAAGATCGCGGCCAGCGATTCATTCCAAAGCGGCCTCGGCACTCACGCCAATACCTGGCTGAAAATCGCCGGCGCGGCGGGCGCGGCGGTCCTGCATGACGATTTGCTGTTTACCGCCGGAGTCACGCCCGCGCCTGACCGGCTGCGCGCGCTCACGGAGAAACTTCAGAGTGAAGGCGCCGACTCCTTCGTCACCGACCGGTTGGGACAGCAGTGGCCGGAGTTTGCCGACATCGTCGACGTGGCGAGCGGGGTGCTGGCAATCTCGATCTCACAATTGCATCCCAGTTACATCTTCTGGTTCCGCCCCGAAGTCGAGCGCACGGTGTTGTGGGCCGGCGATCCGGGCGAAGCGAAGCAGATCGAGAATGAACGACTGCATCCGCGCAATTCGTTCACCAGCTGGAAAGAACTGGTCAAAGGCCGCGCCCTGCCGTGGTCGCAGGCTGAGATCGATGGCGCGCTGGATTTCCGGAGCGCCATCATCAACTTCGTGCTTCGCCGTGCCGAGGAGCGCGCCGAGCTCACCAGCCAGCTGCAGCGGTCGAACCGGGAACTGGAGTCGTTCTCCTATTCCGTCAGTCACGACTTGCGCGCACCGTTCCGGCACATCGTCGGCTACACCCAGCTGCTGCGAGATCGTGAGCAATCGCTGAGCGCGCAATCGCTGCATTACCTGGACAGCATCAATGAGGCCGCGGCCTCGGCCGGCCAACTGGTCGACGACCTGCTGAGCTTCTCGCAGCTCGGTCGCACGGCGCTGTCGGTGTTGCCGGTGGACATGCAGAAAGTCGTGCAGGAGATCGTCCGGTCGGTCGAACCCGACGTGCGCGGCCGGCAGATCGAATGGCGCATCCAGCCGCTGCCGCCCACGACCGGCGACGCCGCCCTGCTGCGCCAGGCGCTGTACAACCTGGTGGACAACGCGCTCAAGTACAGCCGGGACCGCTCACCCGCGATCGTCGAGATCCGCGGTGAACAACTTGCGTCGGAGTGCGTTTACACAGTGCGCGACAATGGCGTCGGCTTCGACATGGCGTATGCCCACAAGCTGTTCGGCGTGTTCCAGCGGCTGCATCGCATGGAGGATTTTGCCGGTACGGGCATTGGCCTGGCATTGACCCACCGGATCATCGAGCGTCACGGCGGCTGGATCGAAGCGCGCGGTGCCGTCGATGAAGGCGCGGAATTCCGCTTTGGCATACCTCATAAAGGAGCAAGCGTCGATGGCTGATCTGCGACCCATCCTATTGGTCGAAGACAACCTGAAAGATATCGAGTTGACTCTGGCCGCGCTGGCCAAGTGCCAGTTGGCCAACGACATCGTCGTGGCCCGCGACGGCGCGGAAGCACTCGACTACTTATACTGTCGCGGACAGTACAAGGATCGTCCGCCCGGCGACCCGGCCGTGGTGCTGCTGGATCTGAAGCTGCCCAAGGTCGACGGCCTGGAAGTGCTGGCCAAGATCAAGTCGAACGTCGCTACCCGCTCGGTGCCGGTCGTCATGCTCACCTCCTCGCGCGAGGAGAGCGATCTGGTGCGCAGCTATGAGCTGGGCGTCAACGCGTTCGTGGTCAAACCGGTGGACTTCAATGCCTTCTTCGAAGCCATCCAGGATCTGGGCATGTTCTGGGGTGTCCTGAACGAAACCCCGCCGCGCATGGCTGCCATGTCCGGCATCGAGAAGAGATAGCCATGGCCGCCGAGCTCGCTTCCCGCCTGTACTCGCCGACTCGCATTCTGTTGCTCGAGGACAGCGAGATCGATGCCGAGCTCGCCATCACTCACCTGTCGAAAGCCGGGACTGAGAGCACGGTCTGCCGTGTCGCCACGCGCGACGACTTCATGCGCGAGATCGGCAGCGGCGCTTACGACGTGGTGCTCGCGGATTATTCCCTGCCCGACTTCGATGGGCTCGCGGCACTCGACATCGTGCGCGAGCGCTGCCCCGAGATGCCATTTATTTTCGTGTCCGGCGTGGTCGGCGAAGAGTTCGCCATCAATGCCTTGCGCCGGGGCGCGACTGACTATGTGATGAAGCGCGGCTTGAGTCGTCTGCCGGCGGCGGTCGATCGCGCCGTCGCTGAAGCGCGCGAACGTCAGGACCGCGTGCGGGCCGAACAGGCGCTGCGTATCAGCGAGACCAGCGCGCAGCTTGCCATCGCAACCGCGGGCCTCGGCCGCTGGGAATTCGATCCCGCCACCGGCACGTTCGATGTGGACGCGCGTTGTCGCGAGCTGTTCGGGCTCGTGCCCCAGGCAGTGCCCGATCGGGAAGCGTTTCTCAAGAGCTGCCACAGCGGCGATCGGCTGCGCATCGAATCGATCTTCAACGAGACCTTGCGTGCCGCTACCGCAAGCAACATCGCCACCGAGTTTCGCATCGTCCGGGCGGGTGACGCGCAGGAACGCTGGGTTTCACTCTCGGGTCGCTCGTTCCACGACAGCGGCTGCTGCACCCGCCTGATCGGTATCGTCAACGATATCACCGAGCGCAAGCAGGCCGAGACCGCGCTCCACGATCTGAACCAAACATTGACTCTGCGCGTCGCGCACAAGACCGCCGAGCGCGATCACTTGTGGCAATTGTCTAAAGATCTGATGGCCGTGATGACGCCGGTCGGCGCGCTCATCGAAGTGAATCCCGCGTGGCAAGCCTCGCTCGGCCATGGAACCAGCGAAGTGGTCGGCGAGCATCTGTCGAAGTTCGCCCATCCCGACGACGCGTCCGCAGTCCGGCAGTCCGTGGCGCAAGCCGCGCTGGAAAATCAGCGCCCGTTCGAATGCAGGTTTCTGTGCCGCGACGGCGAGACCCGCTGGGTCTCATGGTCGACGGCGCTCGGTCACGGCTGCATCTACGCGGTCGGTCGGGACATCACCGAAGACAAGGCCGGGCAAGCTCAGCTGGAAGAAGCGCAGGAAGCCCTGCGTCAGGCGCAAAAGATGGAAGCCGTCGGTCAGCTCACCGGCGGTCTGGCGCATGACTTCAACAATCTGTTGCAGGTCGTGGTCGGTAACATCGAAACGTTGCAACGCAAGCTGCCGCCGAATCTGGACCGTTTGCGCCGGGCGGCGGATCACGCGATGGCCGGCGCACAGCGCGCGACCAATCTCACTCAGCATCTGCTCGCCTTCTCACGCAAACAGCCGTTGAATCCGCGCCCGGTCGCGGTCAATCGGCTGGTCGCCGGCATGTCCGAGATGATGCAGCGGACCCTCGGTGAATTGATCCTGGTCGAGACCGCGATGGCGCCCGACTTGCGGCACGTCGAGATCGACGGCAATCAACTCGAGATCGCGCTGTTGAATCTGGCGGTCAATGCGCGCGACGCCATGCCCCACGGCGGCAAGCTCAGCATAGAAACATTCAATCTGGACACGCGTAACGCGCCGCACACCACGGCGGAGAATCTGCCGCGGGGCGAATACGTCGTCATCAACGTTCGCGATACCGGCACCGGCATGCCGCCCGAAGTGCTGGCACGGGCGTTCGAGCCGTTCTTCACGACCAAGAGTGTCGGTCAGGGTACCGGCCTCGGGTTATCACAGGTTTATGGATTCGTGCGCCAGTCGGGCGGACAGGTACGTATCGCCTCGACGGACGGCGCCGGCACCTCGATTCGCATCTATCTGCCCGCCGCTCGACCGGATGCGCAAGTGCCCGAGGACGACAGTCAATGTGAATCGTCGCTCGCCGCCGAGCGCGAGACCATTCTGGTGGTAGAAGACGATCCCGATGTACGCGCTTTTACCGTCGAGACCGTGCGGGAGCTTGGCTACGATGTGCTCGAAGCGCGCGACGGCGTCAACGCACTCAACGTACTGCGTCAGACGCCCGCCGGCGACATCGACTTGTTGTTCAGTGACGTAGTGCTGCCGGGAGGCATGAACGGCCAGCAACTGGCACAGCAGGCCGTGGTACTCCATCCGCACTTGAAGGTGCTGTTTGCGACCGGCTATGCCCGCGACGTGATCGTGCATCATGGAAGACTCGACCCGGGCGTGGAACTCATCACCAAACCTTTCGCTTTCGATGACTTGGCAGCGCGCATTCGTAGCGTGCTCGACGGTCAGGACTGAAGCTCGACATGCAAATTGAAGAATCGCCCGCGGGCGGCCCAGTGACGGCCGGCCGCAAATTGAATCGTCGCAATTCGCTACGCGGCGCGACCGATCATTTGCACCGTGATCTCGACCGGATCGCGGCTGGATTCAACCTGGCCGATGTCACGCACTACCGGCGTTTCCTGCAGGCCAACGCGGCGACGCTGATCGCGATCGAACAGCTGCTGGAGAACGCGAGCGTCGAACAACTGTTGCCGGACTGGCCGCAGCGGTCGCGTCGCGCAGCCATCCTTGCCGATCTGCACAACCTTCATTCCGATGTGCAACCGCTCGCCCTCCGCCGTACCGCGCCGACGCCTTCGGAAGTGTTCGGCATCCTGTACGTGTTGGAAGGTTCGCGTCTCGGCGCGCGTGTGCAACTGGATCAAGTGCAGGCCAGCCACGACGAGAACGTTCGCAACGCTTCGACCTATCTGCGTCACGGCCAGCCGGGCGAAGGCAGCAGCCTGTGGCGCAGCTTCCTGGAACTGCTCGAGACGCACGAAGCCGCCGACGATCAGACTCAGACCGTGTCCGGCGCGGTGTACGCCTTCACCATGTTCATCCGCGCCTTCAGTCAGGCCGCCAACGATTTGCAGCTGCGCACCGCGCCCGCTGCGTAACACGCGTAACAACTGTTAAGTCATAAACCGGTCCTGCGTCGAAGTTTTGGCCGTCCCCGGCTCGGGCGGCCCAAAAGTGTGCGCCACATCCGGCGGCCGATGACGGCATTTCGCGACACTGCGGCGTCGAAGTTGAACGCCTGTCGCAATGTTCTACCTTGCCGTTTGTGCCATCACCGCACTCTGCGCCGTCGCCTGGGCAATCTTCCTGCAACTGCGCATCCGTAAGCTGGACGTACGTGTCGTCGAAGCGGAGTCGCGACATCAGCAATTCATCGAGCAGGTGGAGCACGGCGGCATGGTCCGCCGCAAGATCGAAGCGCAGTTGCTGGAGAAACAGCAGCGGCTCGATCGGCTCGCGCATCACGATCAGCTGACCGGCCTGCCCAATCGCCTGTTCCTCTCGGCGCATCTGCCCGCAGCCATCGAAGAGGCCCGCCGCAAGAAAGCGGCGCTGGCCGTGCTGTTCATCGACCTCGACCGCTTCAAGCACGTCAACGACACGCACGGTCACGAAACCGGCGACAAGCTGCTGCAATCGGTCTCGCAAAGAATCAAAGACGCTGTGCGCAACGAGGACATCGTGGTACGCATGGGCGGTGACGAATTCGTGGTCGTGCTCAACATCGTCCGCAGCAGCAACCAGGTTCAGGAAACCGCATCACGCATCACCAGCGCACTGGCGGTGCCGTTGGAAATCGATGGCAAGCCGCTCGTCACGACGGCCAGCGTCGGCGTGAGCATGTTCCCGCGCGACGGCGAAGATGTGGGAGCCCTCCTGCGCCATTCGGACACGGCGATGTATCAAGCGAAGGATCGCGGCCGGAACAACTTCCAGGTGTTCAGTCCGGTCATGGACCGGCAGTTGAAGGAACGCGTCGCCATCGAAGCGAGCCTGCGCGCCGCGCTGGAATCGCAAACCCAGCTCGACGTGCACTACCAGCCGCTGATCGACATCGAGACCCGCCGGGTCGTGACGCTGGAAGCGCTGGTGCGCTGGAAACATCCGATCGACGGCTATGTCTCGCCGACCCGGTTCATTCCGGTCGCCGAGGAGACCGGGCTGATCGCCGGGCTCGGCGACTTCGTGATCCAGCGCGTCATCGACGACATGGTCCAGTGGCGCAAGGCCGGCAACTCAGTGCTGGTACCGGTGGCGATCAACATCTCACCGGGCCAGTTGTCACGTTGCGACCTGCGTCAGCGCATTGCTGAATTGACACAAGTTAATTCCATCAGCCCGGCCATGCTCCAGATCGAGCTGACCGAGGGTGCGATGTTCGATCAGGTCGAGTCGCGTCACGGCTCGAATGGCAGTGAAGACGGCGTCGACGCCATCAACGACCTGCGTGCGCTCGGCGTGCGTGTCGCCATCGACGACTTCGGCACCGGCTATTCCTCGCTCAGCTATTTGAAGCGCTGGCGGGTCGATTACCTCAAGATCGATCGCAGCTTCATTCGCGATCTGGGCACCGATTCCAACGATCACGCCATCGTCGGCGCCATCATCGCGATGGCCCAGCACCTGAAGATCAAGGTGATCGCCGAGGGCGTGGAAGGCTGGTCGCAGCTGGAGATGCTTCGCAAGCTCGGCTGCCGGTACGCGCAAGGCTATCTGTTCGCCGAGCCCGCGCCCGCCAGTAAATGCCGCGAATTCCTCAACGGCCGGCCGCTCGGCCTGAACGACGTCGAGACCGATCTGCTCAAAGTCGCCAGCGCCTGAGCGTCCGCCCGGGCGCTCTAGAAAAAATTTCAAAGAACTGGGAACCGTCCTGCGCCGTCGCGCGTAACGGACCGTCAGGGCGTCGGTAGCGGGGGGGCGCCCCTGCGTCCTCGAGATTGCACTTCAAAGGCTCCCTGAGCGAGCCATTCCTCACAGCCCCTAACGTTCCTGGTCTTCGCCGAAGGCCACCAACAGGAGTCGCGGATGAACCGACTGGCAAGTCGACTGCCGGCCATGGTCGAGCAGTATCAACAAGAAATTCTCACCGAGTGGGTCAAACTACAATTGGAAGCGGGCACGTGGCGCGCCGGCCGTTTACAGGAATCGCAGTTGCGCGACGAATCGCAACGCTTCCTGACCCTGCTGGTGAACAACATCCAGAAAGGCGTGCAGTTCGACACCCGCAGCGCGCAGTGGGCCGACATTCGCGATTTCCTCGCCGAGCTGTCCCGCAGCCGTGCCACCCAGGGTTTCTCACCGTCGCAGGTGGCGACGTTCGTGTTCTCGCTGAAGCAGCCCATCTTCGCCCGCCTGCGTGCCAACCTGCTCGATGAGCCGGAGGTGCTGGCCGACGCCTCGTGGGAAACGACCCTGCTGCTCGACTCCATGGGTCTGTACACCACCGAGGTGTATCAACAGGCGCGTGAATCGGTGATCGCTCGTCAACAGGAGGAGCTGATCGAGCTGTCCACTCCGGTGGTCGAGCTGTGGCCCGGCATCCTGGCCTTGCCGCTGATCGGCACGCTGGACAGCGAGCGCACCCAGGTCGTGATGGAAACCCTGCTGGAACGACTGGTCGCCACCGGTTCGAGCATCGCGGTCATCGACATCACCGGCGTGCCGACCGTCGATACGCTGGTCGCTCAACACTTGCTCAAGACCGTGTCGGCCGCGCAGCTGATGGGCGCGGACTGCATCATCAGCGGCATCCGTCCTCAGATCGCCCAGACCATCGTGCACCTCGGCATCGACCTCTCGGCGGTCGCGACCAAGGCCAGCCTGTCCGACGCCTTCGCCCTGGCGTTGAAACGTCGCGGTCTGAGCGTCATTTCATCGTCCGCTGCGCGAGGATAACGCCGTGGATCGCGTCCCGATTCTGCGTCTGGGCGATTGCCTGCTGGTCACCGTCCAGGTCGACATGCACGATGAGCTGGCGATGACCTTGCAGGACGATCTCACCAACAAGATCGTCGCCACCAAGGCGCGCGGCGTGCTCATCGACATTTCCGCATTGGAAATGGTCGACTCGTTCATCGGCCGCATGCTGGGCAACATCGCCGGGATGTCCCGCATCTTGGATGCGCAGACGGTCGTCGTGGGCATGCAGCCCGCGGTGGCCATCACGCTGGTCGAGCTCGGATTGTCGCTGCCCGGCATCCGCACCGCTCTGAACGTCGATGCCGGCCTGGCCTTGCTGCGCAACGTGCTCGACCGGAGCGATGAAAGCAGCCATGTCGATTGAACCAACCACGTTGCCCGTGCGTTCCGGCGAAGACGTGGTCAAGGTCCGTCAAGCCGTGCGCACTCTCGCCATGGATCTCGGCTTCAGCCTGGTCGATCAAACCAAAGTCATCACTGCCGCGAGCGAACTGGCGCGCAATACGCTGACTTACGGCGGCGGCGGCGAATGCCGCATCGAGCGCCTGAACCAGGGCCCGAAGCGCGCGGGAGTGCGCCTCACTTTCGAGGACCGAGGTCCGGGGATCACCAACCTCGATCTGGCCTTGACCGACGGTTACACCACTGGCAACGGCCTGGGTCTGGGACTGAATGGAGCACGGAAGCTTTCCCACGAATTCGATATCTGGTCGCAGCCCGGCGTAGGCACTCGCGTGACCATTACTCGTTGGAAATAAATGCAACAGTTTTCGATCGGCGATCCGAGTGCCGTCGCGTCCGCCCGACGCGGCATCGGCACACTTGCCGCCAGCTTGGGTTTCGATGTGGAGGATGCCGGCCGAGCCGCGCTGGTCGCCACCGAGATCGGCACCAATCTGGTGAAGCATGGCGGCGGCGGCGAGCTGATCGCGCAGAAGATCTCGCGTGACAACCGCATCGGACTGGAGCTGCTCGGCCTCGACAAGGGCCCCGGCATGGAAGATGTTTCCAGATGCCTGCGCGACGGTTATTCCACCAGCGGCAGTCCCGGCACCGGCCTGGGCGCGATGGAACGCCTGTCACAACGCTTCGAGATTTATTCCCGTCTCGGGCGAGGCACCGCCGTGCTGGCTCAGCTGTGGCCCGACTCACGCGAACCGCCGCCCAGCCCCACGCAGATCGGTGCGCTGGTGGTACCGAAACCGGGCGAGGTCGCGTGCGGCGATTGCTGGTGTCATCACGAGCGCGTCGAAGGAGTCCTGGTCGCCGGCATCGATGGCCTCGGTCATGGCCTCGGCGCGGAACAGGCCGCCACCGAGGCGTGTCGTATCTTCGAGGCGGAGAAACATCGACCTGTGTCGCGCCTCATGCAGAGTCTGCACGACGGTCTTCGCCCGACCCGGGGTGCCGCGGTCACATTGCTGGAAGTCGATTGGGATGCGGGCCGGATCACCAGCCTCGGCGTCGGTAACGTCGCGGCCGCGATGATCAACGGCACCGAGACCAAGCGCATCGCCACCGACAACGGCATCGTCGGTCACGTGATCTCCCGCCCCCGCGAACTGACATACTCGTGCCAGCCCGACACCGTGCTGGTACTGCATTCCGACGGCCTCACCGCGAACTGGCAAGCCGACCGCTATCCGGGACTGATACAACATCACGCGGCATTGATCGCCGGCGTGTTATATCGGGACTGCCGGCGCGGTCGCGACGATTCCCTGATTGTTGTCATTCGACGCACACCCCCATGAACCGCTCTTTGCTACGTCTGGATCTCGCGCAAGACCGCGACATCGTCGCAGCCCGGCAGCGCGCGCGGCAGGTCAGTGCCCTGCTCGGTTTCGATTCCCAGGATCAGGTGCGCATCGCGACGGCCGTGTCCGAGCTGGCGCGCAACGCCATGCGCCACGCCGGCGGCGGCACCATCGAGTTCATGGTGACCGAAGCTCCGCCGCATGGCGCCAGCATGCCGGCCACTCCGTTGCTACAGGTCATCATCAGCGATCACGGTCCGGGCATCGCCAACCTGGACGATGCGATCACCGATTCGGGCAGTGGCGAATTGAAGCTGGGCCTGGTCGCCGCGCGTCGTTTGATGGATACGTTCGACGTTTATTCCGGCAAGGGCCGGGGCACGACCATTACCCTCGGCAAGTTTCTGCCGCGCCGGATCGAAAGCTTCACGCCGACGCGCGTCGCGACCATCGCGGATCAGCTGTCCGCCTATGGCGCGGCCGATCCTACCGCCGAGATGCAACAGCAGAATCGCGAGCTGCTGCGCAGCCTGGAAGAACTGCGTCTGCGCAAGGAAGAACTGGCGCGGCTCAACGCGGAGCTCGAGGACACGAATCGGGGCGTGATGGCGCTGTATGCCGAGCTGGAAGAGCGCGCCGCGCACCTGCGTCTCGCCGACGAAACCAAGACGCGCTTCCTGTCGGCGGTCAGTCATGAATTCCGCACGCCGGTGAATTCCATCCTGGCGCTGTCCAGAATCCTGTTGCATCGGCTCGACGGCGAGCTGAGCGCCGAGCAGGAGAAACAAGTCACCTACATCCGTCAGGCCGCCGAACAACTCTCGACCATGGTCGACGATCTGCTCGACCTGCGCAAAGTCGAGTCCGGCAAATTGCAGCTGCGCGTCGAGTCGTTCAACGTCACCGATCTGTTCGGCGCGCTGCGTGGCATGTTCAAGCCGCTCAGCATCAAGGACACGGTCTCGCTCAGCTTCGAGGAGATCGGCGCGCTGCCCGAGCTGCACACCGATCAGGGCAAGGTCTCGCAGATCCTGCGCAATCTCATTTCCAATGCGCTGAAGTTCACCGAGATCGGCTCGGTGCGCGTCACGGCGAGACTGGCAGCCGACACCGACATGATCGTGTTCTCTGTTGCTGACACCGGTATCGGCATCGCCGCGACCCATCATCGGCATATCTTCGACGAATTCACGCAGGTCGAGAATCCGCTGCAGAAAAGCGTCAAGGGCACCGGCCTCGGTCTGCCCCTGTCGCAAAAGCTGGCGGGTCTGCTCGGCGGCAGCATCGACATTGCCAGCGAGCTGGGCAAAGGCTCGGTGTTCTCGCTGGCAATTCCAGTACGACTGGCAGCAACGACACCGATCGGAACGCCCGAGCTGCCCGTGACACGCAGTGCGCAGCGGGTATTGATCGTCGATGACAGCGAGATCGAGCGCTATGCGCTCCGCCAGTTCCTGCCGAGCAGCAGCTTCGAAGTGGTCGAAGCGAACGGCGGCTACGACGGGCTGCGTCTCGCGCGCCAGTCGCGCCCCGACTTGATCTTCCTCGATCTGGCCATGCCCGACGTGCACGGCCTGGAAGTGTTGAAGATGCTCAAGGCCATCGAGGAGACCCGGCCCATTCCGGTCATTCTGTTCACCTCGCAGCGACCCGACGACATCGGCGAGGAACAGGCCGCCGCCGCCAGCGGCCTGTTGTTGAAGAGCGAGTTGTCACGCGAGTCCGTCGCGGCCGCGATCCGGCGCGCCAGCAGCCCGGGAGAAGTTCATCATGCCAGCCAAGCCTGAGATCATCCTCAACGTCGACGACAACGAGCCGGGCCGGTACGCGACCACGCGCATTCTCAACCGCGCCGGTTTTCAAGTGCTCGAAGCCGGCACCGGCAAGGAAGCCTTGCGACTGGCGCGCAGCGCCTCGCCGCAGCTGGTAGTGCTGGATGTGAACCTGCCCGACATGAGCGGCATCGATGTTTGCCGACAGCTGAAATCCGATCCGGACACCGCGGGCATCATGGTACTGCAGGTCTCGGCCACCAACATCGCCGTGCTCGATCGAGTCAATTCACTCTCGGCCGGCGCGGACAGTTTCCTGGTCGAGCCGATGGAGCCCGAAGAACTCGAAGCGGTCGCTCGCGCGCTGCTGCGTCTACATCGAGTCGAAGCCGAGTTGCGCCGTTCGCTCGCGGAACGTGAGCTGCTGCTGCGTGAAGTGAATCATCGCGTGAAGAACAGCCTGCAGCTGGTGCTCAGCATGCTCAGCCTGCAAGGCGGCGAATTCCGCGAGGCCGGCGCGAAGGAACTGTTCGCCAAGGCCATCGCCCGCGTCACCGCCATTGCGTCGATTCACGAGCGCCTGTATCAGGACACCGATCCGCTCACCATCGACATGCAGACTTATCTCAGCGGCCTGTGCGCCGAGCTGGCACGCGCCGGCATCGGCGACGAACGACATGCCGATCTGCGCCCCGCCATCGAGCCGATGCGACTGCCGACCGAGCACGGGGTCTCGCTGGCGCTGATCGTCAACGAGCTGGTGATGAACGCCTTGAAGCATGGTCGACCGAACGACCGCTCCGCCATCATCAAGGTCAGTCTGCGCCGGATCGAGCCCGGCCAGGCACGACTCACCATCGCCGACAACGGCCCGGGCCTGGTCGCCGGCGACCCGGCCAGCGCCGCGAAGCCCTCCACCGGATTGGGAACCCGCCTCATCAGCATGCTGGTGCGGCAACTGAGCGGACAACTCAGCGTCGAGCACACCGACGGCTACGCCGCTCACATCACATTCCCACTCCCACAGCAGCCCGCAGCGACATGGGACTCGAAGTCCTGATCGTCGAAGATCAGGTGCTGATCGCCATTCACCTGCAGGACCTGGTGGAAGAGGCGGGGCACCGGGTCAGCGAGGTCGCGCACGACGGCCCCAGCGCGATGGCCGCGGCTGCGCGTCAGCCTCCCAACATCGCCATCATGGATCTTCGGCTGGCGCACGGCGAGAGCGGCATCGACGTCGCGCATCAGTTGTATGAAGAGCACGGCATTCGATGTTTGTTCATCAGTGCAAACATCGACGACGAGGTGCGTAAAAAGGTCGCCGGGCTGCGGCCGCTGGGTTTCATCGGCAAGCCCTTCCTGCCCGCCGAGGTCATCGCGGCCGTGCAGGCCTCGGCCATCGCCGTCGAATCGAACGCTTGTTAGGCGCGCGCCTTCAGAAAGCGCGTCAGCAGCTGGGAAATCAGGGTCTGCGCTGATGTCGCCCGCTCGGGATTCCAGCCGGTACCGGCAGCCTCATCCATGTATACGCGTCGGGACAGCTCCAGCTGCACGGCATACACGCCTTCCTGCGGCCGACCATACTTCATCGTGATGTAACCGCCCTTGAAGCGGCCGTTCAGCACGGCGCCGAACTTGCCATCGGCTGTCACCAGATCGAGCAGCTGATCCGCGACCGCGCGCGGACAGCTCGCATCGTCACGCGTGCCGAAGTTGAATTCGGGCAACACACCGATGAACAACGAGGGCACTTCGCTCGCAATCGAATGCGCATCCCAAAGCAACGCATGACCATGGCGCTGACGGATGACCTGCAACTCCTCGATCAGGCGCCGATGATACGGCTGCCAGTATTGCTCGACCCGCGCATCGATTTCGGTTGCGGTGACCTCGCGACCCGGCGCGTAAATGGGCTCGTCATTGAACGTCAGCAGCGGGCACACCGGCGAGGTTGGCTTGCCGACGTACAGCGACGACGAATCCGGCGAGCGATTCAGGTCCACGACGTAGCGCGAGTAGTTCGCCTTCAGGATCGACGCGCCCAGATCGCGCGCGAAGTCATAAAGATGATGAACGTGCCAATCGGTATCGGCCAGGTGACCGCCCGCCAGCGTGAAGCGTTGCGCGATCGCTTCCGGCACATGGGTGCCCGCATGCGGAATGCTGATCAGCAGCGGCACCGAGCCCTGGTGAAAGTCATAAACATTCATGGTCACACTCGATCCTTCTTGAACATCTTTTGCAGGGCGCGCCTGTAGCCGGCGGATACCGCCGTCTCGGCGAAATGGCGGCGGTCCTGAACCAGCCAGCGTCCGCCCACCATGACGTCCCGCACCGATTCGCTGGTGCCGGAGAAAACAAACGTATCGATGATCGAACTGTCGCTGCGTGCCGCGAACAACGGCGAGTTGATATCCAACACCACAACGTCAGCCCGCCTGCCGGCCGCGAGCTCGCCGATCGGCCGGCCCGAAACACGCGCACCGGCCATGCATGCCTTCTGCCACAACAGCGAGCCACCGGACAGCGTGCCGTCGGTGAGCACGCCACGCTGGCGACGGGCCAGCCGCGCCTGATATTCGAGCCAGCGCAACTCCTCGATGGGCGACAACGAAATGTGACTGTCCGAGCCGATGGCGAACGCCCCGCCCGCCGCCAGCAATGTTTCCATCGGGAAGATACCGTCGCCGAGGTTTGCTTCGGTGGTGGGACACAACCCGATCACCGCGCCCGCCTTCGCGACACCTTGCAGCTCTTCAGCCGTGGCATGCGTCGCGTGGATCAAGCACCAATGGCGATCGACCGGCGCATTCTCGAGCAACCATTCGACGGGCCGTTTGCCGGTGCGCTCCAGGCACGCCTGCACTTCGCGTTCCTGCTCGGCGATGTGGATGTGAATCGGCTGCCCGTCCCGCTGCGAGTCGAGCACCATTCGCAGCGACTCGGGCGGCACGGCGCGTAGACTGTGCAACGCCATGCCCACTTCGAGCTGCGGCGAACGTTGCGACGATTGTCGGAGCGCGTCGAGCAGATCCAGGTACTCGCGCGTCTGCATGGAGAACTGCCGCTGCCGTTCGCTCGGCGGTGCCCCACCAAAGTCGGATGTTTGATACAGCGTCGGCAACAGCGTGAGCCCGATGCCAGCCGTGGTGGCCGCGTCCATCAACGCCTGACTCATGGCCAGCCGCTGCTCGGGCGAACGGTTCGACGCCTCGCCGTGACTGTGCAGGTAGTGGAACTCGCACACCGAGGTGTAACCGGCCTTGACCATGTCTGCATACAACTGCGCCGCCACGCCATTGAGACACTCCGGCGAAATGCGGCTGGCCACGTCGTACATGGTCTCGCGCCAGGTCCAGAAACTGTCGCCCTCGCCGCCGCGCTGCTCGACCAGACCGGCCATCGCGCGCTGAAACGCGTGACTGTGGATATTGGGCATGCCGGCGATCGCCGCGCCGTTGATCATTCTGGCGGCCGTGACGGTGTCGTCCGCGGCGACATCGACGATATCCCCGCCGGGGTCGACCGAGATCACCACATTGCGATGCCAACCGTCGGGCAGCCACGCACAGGTGAAGCGATAGCGGGATTGCATGGACATGCGAGGAGTATAAGACTTCGCAGGGCATGAAAGCGTCGACCGCGAGTCCATCGGCCTGGGATCGGGTGTGGTTGGGTGCAAACCTGGCCACGATGCCGGGCGCGCCTGCATACAACGACCGACACGGCCCGCACGAGCTGGGCGAAGTGCGAAACGCCGCGCTCGCCATCAAGCAGGGCCGCATCGCCTGGATCGGCACCCGCCAGCAACTCGACACCCTGCAATGGTCGGCCGCCAGCGTCACCCTGGCCGACGGCCTGTGGATCACGCCCGGGCTGATCGAGTGCCACACCCATCTGGTTTACGGCGGCGATCGTAGCAACGAGTTCGCCGCCCGATTGCAGGGCGCCACGTATGAAGAGATTGCCCGCGCCGGCGGCGGCATCGTCTCGACGATGCAAGCCACCCGCGCCGCCAGCGAAGATCAGTTGCTCGATCAATCGCTGCCCCGCGCCCTGGCGCTCGCGGCCGAGGGCGTCACGACGCTCGAAATCAAATCCGGCTATGGCCTGGATCTGGACAACGAGCTGAAGATGCTTCGGGTCGCGCAGCGCATCGGTGAGATCACCGGCCTCAGCGTGATCAAGACCTTTCTCGGCGCGCATGCTTTGCCGCCGGAGTTCGCGGGCCGTCAGGAAGACTACGTTCGCCATGTGTGCGACGACATGCTCCCGGCCGTCGCCGCGGCGAAGCTCGCCGATGCGGTCGATGTTTTCTGTGAGCGCATCGCGTTCACTCAGGAACAGACGCGTCGCATCTTCGATCGTGCGCGCGAGCTCGGGTTGCCCGCACGCTTGCACGCGGACCAATTGAGCGACGCGAATGGCGGCGAGATCGCCGCCGAGTACGGCGCGCTCTCAGCCGATCATCTCGAACATGCGAGCGAGCGCTCCTTGCAACGCATGGCCGAGCGCGGCGTCGTCGCGGGACTGCTGCCCGGCGCGTTTTATTATTTGCGCGAGACCAAACCGCCGCCCATCGAGCGCCTGCGCGAACTGAATATTCCCATGGCAGTCTCGACGGACTGCAATCCCGGCACGTCACCCATCGCATCCTTGCTGACGGCGATGAACATGGCATGCGTGATGTTTCGTTTGACGGCGGCAGAAGCGCTGCGGGGCGTGACCATCAACGCCGCAAAGGCCTTGGGCCTGGCACAGGATCGAGGCACGCTTGCCGTGGGATCGCGGGCGGACCTGGCGATCTGGCGACTACGTCATCCGGAGCAGTTGTGCGCGGAGATCGGCGTGCACCGACCCATCGAGATCGTCAGAACACCACCGTGATGCCGATCGTGATCACGTTGGCGTTGGCTTCGTCCGTATTCTTGTCGCCCGCGTCGAGGATGTGCTGGTACTCCAGACGCACATCGTAGATCTCGAGGAAGTTGAAGCTGGTGCCGACGCCGGCGAAAAAATCCACGTCGTTATCGGAGAACCGGTCGGTCCTGGGGCTCTGTTCGACGTCGTCGTAATAGATGCTGAAATCGTTGCTGGAGAACAGCGCGCCGGCGCGGCCATAGACTTCCCAGCGATAGCTCAGCGGCCAGATGCCCAGCGCCGACACGTTGAGCCCGGCGCTCGAGCTGTCGAAGTTGAGCGTGGCATCGGTGGGAACGCCCGTGATGTTGCCGCGAGCCCTGCCCCGATATTTCACGCTGCCCAGGTCCATGTAGCCGCCCTCGACGGCGAAGTGCGTGTTGAATCGATAGCCGGCGAAGAAGCCAAACGCCGAATCCTTGGTGTCCAGCGAGTCCGTCAGCTGTTCCACGGTGAGCTGGACCACCGGACTCGGGTAGATCCGGGTGGCGGCGTACGTGCGGTAATCCTGGATGTCGCTGTCCTTGTCGCTCTGGCCGTAGAAGCCGCCGATATAGAAACCGGGTTGCGCGGCCTGCGCGGCAGGCATCGAGGCGGCCGTGGCGAGCACGACCGCCGCAAGGGCGGCAGCGAAAACTCGTTGTTGTTTCATGCGAAAGCGTCACCCGTGCTGCGACCTTTGAAGCATATCGCAGCCACGGGCCGGTTAGATGCATCTTTCGTTCAGCGCGCCCATTCAGCGTGGGTTCAAGCATGCAGGGGCGTGGCCGCGGGCGACTTGCGCAGGCCGATATATTCCAGCTCCACCGCCACCGCGACGAACGCGGCCTGCCCGGCTACGAACAGGTGCCCCAGCAAGCTCGGCTGCACCCAGCCGGTGAACAGCAGCACGATGCTGTCGATCGCCCAGATGGCATTGGCCACGATCACCGCCCACACCGCCGCTCGCGGCAACCGGGCCCGCGTGCTCAGCAACGCCAGCACCAAAGCAAAGGGCAATAACACGACACTCGCCTGCTGCAACAACTCGACCGGCAGACCCAGCACACCGGACAACCCGTTGCCAAATGCAACCAACAGCACTCCCAGGCCGGCGCAGCCGACCGCATCCAGCACCAGTACACGACGCAGGAAAGTGGATGTTTGGATGTAGCTCATGTCTCGACTCCTCATGTTTACGACGGCTCCAGCATGGCCGCGCGCCGGCGCCTGGTCGATTACCCGACAGGTAATGGAGCCTCGCCCGAGGCCTGAGCTATCGTCCCTGCCATGAACGCAACCGCCCTCCGACCCATCGGCGACCTGCTGCGCGAATGGCGCCAGCGACGGCGCCTGAGCCAGCTCGACTTCGCCGTCGAAGCCGAGATCTCTTCCAAACATCTGAGCTTTCTGGAGACCGGCCGCTCGCGCCCCAGCCGGGAGATGCTGTTGAAGCTCTCCGAGTTGCTCGAAGTGCCGCTGCGGGAACGCAATACTTTACTTATCGCAGCGGGGTTCGCGCCCATGTTCACCGAGCGCAAACTGGATGACCCGTCATTGCAGGCCGCGCGCGACGCGATGGAATTGGTGCTCAAGGGTCACGAGCCCTATCCGGCCATCGCGGTCGACCGACATTGGACTTTGCTCGCGGCCAATCGCGCCGTCGCACCGATGTTGAGCGGCATCAAAGCGGAATTGCTGACACCACCGATGAATGTGCTGCGAGCGAGCCTGCATCCCGAGGGACTGGCGCCACGAATCGTGAATCTCGGGCAATGGCGTGCGCATATCTTCGCGCGCCTGCGCCGGCAGATCGAAGTATCCGCCGACCCGGTGCTGACCTCCTTGTTGGAAGAACTGTCCGACTATCCCGCGCCGGAGCATCCAACTCGCGGCAAGGGCGAGCTCGCCAACGCGTTTGTCGTACCGATGCGACTGGCGACTCCGCTGGGCGTGCTGAGTTTCATCAGTACCACCACCGTCTTCGGCACTCCGATCGACGTAACTCTGTCAGAATTGGCGCTGGAATCGTTCTTCCCCGCCGACGCGGCCACCGCCGCCGCGCTCCGACAGATGCCGTTATGAGTTACGTCTACCGAATCGAAGGTTCAATCGCACACGCCCAACCCTGCTCCGCCGGCCCTTGGGATCCCGGCATGCAGCACGGCGGCGCGCCCGCCTCGCTGATTGCCTGGGCCGTCGAGCGCATGCCGATGCGTGAGCCCATGCACGTCGCGCGCATGACGTTCGACTTGTTACGCCCCATTCCGGTCGCGCCGCTGGAAATCAAAATCGACGTGCAGCGCGAGGGTCGCAAGATCCAGGTGTGCAATGTGACTTTGTCGCACGAGGGTGTGGTGTGTGTGCGCGCCACGGTGCTGAAGATTCGCCGGGCGGACATGGAACTGCCCGATCATGTGATCGACGAGCCCGTGACGCTGCCCGGCCCCGAGGAGGGTCGCGATGCCAAAATTCGTTTCAGTTCGCATGAACAGTTCGCCGCGGGCGTGACGTTACGTTCGGTGCGCGGCTCGTTTGGCGAGTTGGGGCCCGGCGCGCTGTGGTTCAGAGCGCATCGACAGATCATCGAAGGCGAGGCCATCACGCCGCTGATGCGCGCCGCCATGACCGGCGACTTCTGTAACGGCGTCTCGTCGGTGCTCGACTTCAAGGAGTGGACCTTCATCAACGCCGACCTGACCATCAGTCTGGCCCGCATGCCGGTGGGCGAATGGATTCTGCTGGATGCGCAGACCTGGCTGGGCGATCACGGCGCCGGCCTGGCGTTCGCGAAGCTGGGCGACGAGCGCGGTTATTTCGGCCGCGCCATCCAGAGTCTGGTGATCGAACGGCGCGTGAAGTAGAAAACTACGACCCGGGTGGCGCGGGCGCTTGCGCCGCCTCCGCCTTCTTCCGTTCTTCCTCGGCCCGCTCTTTGCGGATCGTGTAGATCACCGACCCGAAAGCGGCGGCAATGACCAGCATCAGCGCGGCCATGATGAACACCAACCCGCCCGCCAGCCGCCAGCCCTCGTACAGGCCCAGGACCAGGCCGACCGGGGTCGTGATCATCAACATCGGTTTGGCGATACGCATGCGCCTATTGTAGGGCCGCGGCGACGATTTCCAGCCCCGCAATTGGCTTCGCCGGTATCATTCGGGCCCCGACGCCCACGCCCGACCCGCCGATGCCCCTGCTCACGCTGCGCAATGCCGAACTCGCCTATGGCCTGCATCCCCTGCTGGACAGGGCCAATTTCGCCATCGACGAGCGCGAGCGCGTCGGCCTGATCGGCCGCAACGGCACCGGCAAATCCTCGTTACTGAAAGTCATCACGGGCCTGGCGCCTTTGGATGACGGCGAGGTGTCGCGGCTGGACGGGCTCAAGGTCGTGCTGGTCGAGCAGGAACCCTTGTTGCCGCCGGCCGAAACCGTGCGTGACAGTCTGGTCCTGCGCGGCCAGCTCGAAGATATCCACGACGAGCGCGAACGCTGGCGCCTGGAAGCACGCCTCAGTGAATTCTTACAGCGCCTCGGCGTCGCCGCCGAGCGCGCCCCCGAAACGACCTCGGGCGGCGAGCGCAAGCGCGCGGCGCTGGCATTGGCACTGGCTTTGGAACCGGACCTGCTGCTGCTCGACGAGCCCACCAACCATCTGGACATCGACGGCATCACCGCGCTGGAAGAACTGCTGATCAAGGGACCGGCGTCCATCGTCGTCACTCACGACCGCTCGTTCCTGGATCGCGTCGTCACCCGCATCATCGAACTCGACCGGGGCCTGCTGCGCTCCTATCCGGGCAACTTCGCCGCGTACGAGACGCGCAAGAGCGAGCAGCTCGCCGCCGAAGAAGTGATGAATCGCAAGTTCGACAAGTTCTGGGCCCAGGAAGAAGTCTGGATTCGCAAAGGCGTCGAAGCCCGCCGCACCCGCAATGAAGGTCGCGTGCGCCGGCTCGAATCGTTGCGCGACCAGCGCGCCGCGCGCCGCGAGCAAATGGGCAGCGTCAAACTCTCGCTCGACTCGGGTGAGCGCTCCGGCAAGCTGGTCGCTGAGTTGACCGATGTCGAGAAGTCCTTCGGCGAGCGCCCGATCGTTCGCGATCTTTCCATGCGCATCATGCGCGGCGACCGGCTCGGCCTGATCGGCCCGAACGGCGCGGGCAAGTCGACGCTCATCAAGCTCATCCTCGGCAAGCTCGAGCCGGACAGCGGCAACGTGCGTCTCGGCACCAATATTTCCGTCGCGTACTTCGATCAATTGCGCGAACAGCTCGACCCGGAGAAATCCGTCGTCGAGACCATCAGCCCGGGATCGGACTGGGTCGAGATCGGCACCGAGCGCAAGCACGTGATGACGTATCTCGGCGATTTCCTGTTCTCCTCGCAGCGGGCCAATTCGCCGGTGAAAGCGCTGTCCGGCGGCGAGCGCAATCGATTGTTGCTGGCACGTCTGTTCGCCCGGCCCGCGAACGTGCTGGTGATGGACGAGCCCACCAACGACCTCGACATCGATTCGCTGGAGCTGCTGGAAGATACCTTGCAAACCTATCCCGGCACGCTCTTGCTGGTGAGCCACGACCGAACGTTCCTCGACAACGTGGTCACGCAGACTCTGGTCGCCCAAGGCAACGGCCGATGGCAGGAATATGTCGGCGGTTACAGCGACTGGCTCGCACAGCGCCCTGCACCGCTGTCGCCTGCTGCTTCGTCCAAGCCCAAACAAGAAAACAAACCGGCCGCTCGCGCGCCGGCACCGGTGAAGCTCAGCTACAAGGAAACGCGCGAGCTCGCACAGCTGCCCGCGGAGATTGAAGCGATCGAACAGCGGCAACAGGAACTGACGGCGCGCATGAGCTCGGCCGATTATCACAAGCAAGGCCCGGATCAGCTGAAGGCCGATCGCAAGCTGGCGGAAGACCTGGAACGCGAGATGTCGGAGAAGTTCGAACGCTGGTCGACGCTCGAAGCCAAGGCTGAGGCGGCCGCGAAGAGCTGAACAGCCGCGTGCGATAGACCCCTGATGCCTGAACGCAGCGAGCACATGCATGGCATGCGTGGCCTGCGGGACGGCGTTTATGTAACGAAGGCTTGGCCGCCCAGCAGCCGGCGGACCGGCAGCGACAACGCCGTGTGCTAAATTCTGCCCATCAGCGGCCGATTGACGTTCATGTCACAAGTTACTCTACTGCTCGATGCCTCTCGGCGCGGCGATGCTGGCGCCGTCGAGCAGCTGTTCGATCTGCTTTATAACGATCTTCGTCAACTGGCCCACGCCAGGCTGCGCCGCAGCGGCCAGTTCACCCTGCTCGACACGACCGCGCTGGTCCACGAATCCTATCTGCGCCTGTTCAAAGCCGGTGCCATCGAAGCCAACGATCGCGGTCATTTCATGGGTTACGCCGCGCAGGTCATGCGGTCCATCGTCGTGGACTTCGTGCGTCGTCGTTCGGCCGACCGCCGCGGCGGTGACGCGATTCATGTCGACATCGACGTAGCCGCCGCCCATATCGAAGATCCGCGCGAGCGAGAGGTTTTGCAGATTCACGAAGCGCTCCAGGAGCTGGCGAAGATCGATCCGCGACTGGTCAAGGTCGTGGAGATGCGTTACTTCGCCGGCATGACCGAGGAAGAAGTCGCCGACGCCCTCGATCGCAGCGTGCGATCCGTGGCCCGCGACTGGGAAAAGGCGCGCTTGTTCCTGGCGACGACTCTGGCACAGTAGCGCCATGCAACGCATCGGGCCCGAAGACTGGAAACAGATGTTCGAGCTGCTCGATACCGCACTCGACCTGCCACCGGGCGAGCGCAACCCCTGGCTCGATGCACTCTGCGGAGATTACGAACGGCTCAAACCCGCACTTCGCGAACTGCTCGCCAAGCATGCGAACCGCGACAGCGATGCATTCCTGCGCGACCTGCCGCAGTTCACCAGCTTGACCGGCATCAATACTTCTCCGCTCAGCTCGCCCTCACCAGGAAATCACATCGGCGCTTATCGCCTGGTTCGCGAACTGGGCCGTGGTGGCATGGGCAGTGTGTGGCTCGCCGAGCGCGCCGATGGCACGTTCAAACGAAACGTCGCGCTCAAGCTGCCGCACGTCACCTGGATCGGGGGGCTCGCCGAACGCATGTCCCGCGAGCGGGACATTCTCGCGACGCTCGAGCATCCCAACATCGCGCGACTCTACGACGCCGGCGTCGACGATCTCGGCCGGCCGTTCATGGCGATGGAATATGTGGAAGGCGTAACCATCGATCGCTACTGCGCCGAGCATTCGCTCAGCGTCGAACAGATTCTGCAGCTGATTCTGCAAGTGGCCCGTGCTGTCGCTCACGCGCATGCGCGGTTGGTCGTCCATCGCGACCTCAAGCCCAGCAATATTCTCGTGACCGCCGCTGGCTCGGTGCGACTGCTGGACTTCGGCGTCGCCAAGCTCCTGGAAAACCAGCCCGGCGAACAAACCCAATTCGCCGTGCGCGCCTTCACTCCTGAATACGCAGCGCCCGAGCAGATCAAGAGCGAGTCCATCAGCACAGCCACCGACGTTTATTCGTTGGGGGTCGTGAGCTATCAATTGCTGACCGGCGCACTGCCCTACTCACCCAAACACACCGGCAACGGCCAGCAGCTCGAACGCGCCATCACCGAGGTCGACGCATCCCTCGCGAGCGAGACCGCTCAGGATCATCAGCGCGGCCGCCGCTTGCGGGGCGATATCGACGCGATTCTGAATCGTGCGCTCAAGAAGGCTCCGACCCAACGTTATGCGAGTGCCGATGCCTTCGCCCTGGATATCGACCACCACTTGCACGGTCGTCCCATCCAGGCTCGGCCCGACAGCGCGTGGTACCGCTTCAGCAAATTCGTCAGCCGCAATCGCGCGGGCACCGCCGCGGCCGCCGCCGTACTCATCGCCATTCTCGCTGGCGCCAGTGTCGCGCTCTGGCAAGCTCGCGAGGCCCGCGAGCAGGCAGCGCGTATTGCAGTCGAACGCGATATCGCTCGTCGAGCCGCAGCGCGTGAAGAAGCGGTGCGCATGTATTTGACGCGCATGTTTCGCAACTCAGTCACTGCGGACGGCTCCGGCACCACCACAGCGAAGACCATGCTCGACCGTAGCGCCGAGCGGGTGTTGCAGGAGTACCGCGACGATCCTCACCTCGCCGGCAAAGTGGTCGAGACGCTCGCCGATTTGTATGGCGCACTCGAAGATGTCGCCGGACAGGTGCCCCTGCTCGAAGGCTATTTGAAACAAGCCGGCCCGGAGGCGAATCCCGAGACCGTCGCGCTCGTGAAACAGAAACTGGCGCACGCCGAACTGGCGCGCGGCAATTTGCAGCGCGCCGATGAATTGCTTCAGTCCGCTGAGCAATTCTGGAACACCGATCGCAAGCGCTACGCCGAGCAACATCTGGAATGGCTCACCATCAAAGCACGCGTGCTGCGCGCTCGAGGCGATCTGTCCGGTTCCATCGCGACCAACGAGCAGGCGATCGCCGAGCGCGTTGCGCTTTCCGGAGAGAATCACAGCGAGACGGCGATTCTCTATAACTCGCTGGGCATCGCGCTGATGAATGCCAATCGACTGCAGGAGGCGACGTCTGCCTATCGGAAGGCGCTCGCCATTCACGATGCGCTCGGCACCGGTGAAGATGTCCCCGCATTGGTGATGCGAGCGAATGTGGGCACGCTGTCGTATCGTGTCGGCCGCGTTGCGGATGCCGAGCGCGAATTGAAACACGCGTTCGAGGGTCAGCGGGCGTTGTCGGGCGATTCCGCGGCGGTCGCTGCTTCGATGGGGCAGTACGGTTCGTTGCAGACAGCGCTCGGTCGGCCCGATCAGGCCATTCCCATTCTGGAAGAAGCGGCCCGCATGGCCGAGAAGTTCACCGCGACCGGCAGTGCGCTTCATGTGCAGAATCGGACGTTTCTTGCCGAGGCACACGCAGCGGCCGGACGTCCGAAAGATGCAAACCAGATTGCCGATGAAGCACTGGCTCTGGCACGCAAGCAGTTTGGCGACGACCATCTATTCACGCAGCGGGCGCGGCTGGCCAAGGCCCGCCTCGCTACCAAACAACAGCCGTTCGCTGCCGCCTCCGCCGAACTCGCCGACGTAATCACCAAACTCCGCGCCGGCGGCCCCGCCGCGCAGTTGGCGCTCGGCCAGGCATTGGTCGCTCAAGGCGAACTGCTGATCCAGAACGGCCATGCCACCGAGGCCGCGCCTGTGCTCGAAGAAGCCGTGAAGCTCCGCGAGCGAGTCATGTGGGAACAGAGCTGGGAGCTCGCCGAAGCCCGTGCCCGACTGGGAGAAGCGCAAGTCGCCGCCGGCAAGCCCGAAGGCAAGGACCTGATCCAGCAGTCACTCGCCACGATGGAATCGCAGCTCGGGCCGGACCATCCGCAAACCCAACGGATCCGGCGTGCGATCGCGATGTGAGAACCAAGCCGCCAACGGGCAACGCTCAGCGAACGCTTTTGACGGGCAGGATGCTGATCGACGCCAGCAACGTGATCGCGCCGGCGACCGCGAACAACCACGTGTAATTCCCACCTGTAAGCGCAAGGATCACCGGCGCGACGGCGGGCGCGATCGCCTGAGGCAAAGCATTCGCGACGTTGAAGATGCCCAGATCCTTGGCGGCATCACGCCAGCGATTCGGCAACACATCCGTGACCAATGCCAGATCGACCGCGAAATAAATGCCGTGACCGATGCCGGTGATGGTCATGCCGAGCAGGAACGTCGGATAGTCGGGCGCGACCGCGATCACCCACAATCCCATTGCATACACCACCCCACCGATCGCCACGAATACCTTGCGACGACCGATCGCATCCGACAGCCGTCCGCCGAGAATGCTCACCGCCACGATGGCGACGGTCTGCGCCAGGATGCCTCGAAAGATGAGCGTGGGCAGCTGCCCTTCGGTATGACCGAGCTTGTCGATCAGATAAAACGGTTGATACGTGTTGAGAAACGCGCTGCCCAGCACGAAGAACAGACGACTCAGCCAGGTCCAGCCGAAGTCCGGATAGTGGCGAGGATTCACCCAATAGATCGCGATCACATCGCGCCAGCCCAGCGACTCGACTTCGCCCGGCGCCAGATGCCGATCGCGCAACGTCAGTGCGAACACCAGCACGAGCACGACGCAGATCGACGCCGGCAGCATGAATGTATGTAGCGTCGAGGTGGCCACCGACTGCACCAGATACGTACCGCTCACCTGTCCCAGCGGCAAACAAACACCCATCACGCCCGCGACTGTTCCGCGCTGTGCGACGGGAACCTGATCGGGCAGGACCGCGATGATGGCGGCCAGCACCGCATTGAATGCGAGCTGCGCCAGACACCAACCGACGAGCACCATCGCAATGCTCTGTGCCGTCGCAATCAACAACAGCGCCAGCGCGCCGCAAATCACGCCGCCGATCAACCACGGCCGGCGCATGCCGAAACGCGATGTGGTGCGATCGCTCAATCGACCGAACAAAGGATTGCCGACCAGCGCGAAGAACGCGCCCAGCCCGAGCACCAGAGACAAACTCGACGCGGCGGTTTCCGGCGCGAGATGCCGCACCTTCAAGGCAATGGTCACGAGCACCGGCGTCAGCAACGCCAGCCACGTCCCTGTGTAGGCCAACGCGTGGAGCGTGATGAATCCCCAGCCTACGCGTGCCTTGTCGTCGACAGCTGCTTGCCCGGCCGGTGCTGCGCCTCCCTGCGTCCCCGCTATTCGGGCATCCTGCCCATCAGCCGGCTGCTGTTGTGAATGCATGGCGCGGAGGATGCCCGTAAGCCCCCATTGCGGCAATCGCGAACTGGCCCCGGCACCCGCGACGTGGAGGAGTGGCATAGAATAGCCGCATGAATCCCACTGCCCTGCTGTGCCACCCCTCGACGCCGGACGACGTGGTCACCGACATCACCGTCGAAGTGGACTCGCTCACGACCGATCTGCTGGTGCTGGACTACCGGATTCGCGGCGACATCGATCGCCTGCAGCTGCCCGCGCAGGCCGCCAGCAAGTTCCAGGACCTGCTGTGGCAACACACCTGCCTGGAAGCGTTCATCGGTTTCACCGACAGCGACAGCTATTTCGAATTCAACTTCTCGCCCTCGAGCCAGTGGGCCGTGTATCGATTCGAGAACTATCGCCAGGGCGTGACCCCGATCAACCCGATGCCGTCGCCGCGCGTGATCGTGCGCCGTCATGGCGACTGGCTCGAAGCCGACGTGGACATTCATCTCGGCGCCATTCCCGGACTGACCGCCAGCGAGATCAAAGGTCGTGAGCTGCGGCTGGCCGTTTCGGCGGTCATGAAGAACGATCAGGGCCGGATCTGTTATTGGGCGCTCGCGCATCCGGCGGGCAAGCCCGACTTTCACCATCGCGATGGCTTTGCCCTGCGGCTGGCCGGAGATTGAAGCATGAAGTTCGGTATCGATCGGCTGCTCGAAGAGCCGTCGCTGCGTCGTGAGTTACAAGGCAAGCGCGTCGCGCTGCTGGCTCATCCCGCCTCCGTCACCCCGGATCTGACTCATTCCCTGGATGCACTCGCAGCGGCTGGAGTGAAGCTCACCGCTGCGTTCGGCCCTCAGCACGGCCTGCGCGGCGACAAGCAGGACAACATGGTCGAGTCGCCGACCTTCAACGATCCGGTCCACGGCATTCCGGTGTTCAGTCTGTATGGCGAAGTGCGCCGACCCACCGACGAGATGATGCAGCCGTTCGATGTGCTGCTGGTCGATCTGCAGGATCTCGGCTGCCGCATCTACACATTCATCACGACGCTGCGCTACGTGCTCGAAGCAGCGGCGAAACATGGCAAGTCGGTATGGGTGCTGGATCGCCCGAACCCCGCCGGCCGACCGATCGAAGGCTTGCGTCTGCGCGCCGGTTGGGAAAGTTTCGTCGGCGCGGGACCGCTGCCGATGCGACACGGCCTCACGCTCGGCGAGCTCGCGCACTGGTTCGTGCGTACGCTCAAGCTCAACGTCGATTATCGTGTGATCGAAATGCAAGGCTGGCAGCCCGACGCCGCGCCGGGTTACGGCTGGCCGCTCGGCGAACGAACCTGGGTCAATCCCAGCCCCAATGCACCGAATCTCTGGATGGCCCGCGCATATGCCGGCACGGTGATGCTGGAAGGAACGACGCTGTCCGAAGGACGCGGCACGACCCGACCGCTCGAATTGTTCGGCGCGCCCGACATCGACGCGAACAAGGTATTGACCGAGATGCGCTCGCTGGCACCCCAATGGCTGAATGGCTGCCGTCTGCGTCCCTGCTACTTTGAGCCGACCTTTCATAAACATGTCGGGAAACTTTGTTCAGGCCTGCAGATCCACGTCGAAGATCCGAGCTACGATCACCAGGCCTTCCTGCCGTGGCGACTGCAAACATTGGCATTCAAGGCCATCCGTCGCCTGCATCCCGACTATCCGCTGTGGCGCGACTTTCACTATGAATATGAGAAAGACCGCCTCGCCATCGACATCATCAACGGCGGCCCGGGGCTGCGCGACTGGGTCGACGATGCGCAGTCAACGCCGGCGGATCTGGATGCGATCACTCAGCCCGATGAGAAGGCCTGGGCCGAGGAACGCATGGACTTCCTGATCTATCGCTGACTGCCCTCGGAACAGCCTGCTGTAGCAAGGCGTTGGTGGGTCGGGACTAACTCATCCCGATACACGAGGAGTCGTCATGGCGACGAAGCGTAAGTACAGCAAGAAGGCTTCGAAGAAAGTTGAAAAGGTGATGCGCGAGCGCAAGGCCGGCACGTTGCGCAGCGGCCGCTCCGGCAAGAAGGTGAAGAGCCGCAAGCAGGCGATTGCGATCGGCTTGTCCGAAGCACGGCGCTCTGGAGCAAAGGTTCCCAAGAAGAAGAGCTCGAAGAAGAAATGAGCTCGCTGTGCGCCGCTCCAACTACGACTTGGAGGTGCGCACGAGCAACAGCGCGCTGAGCGCGATCAGTGCCAGCGCGCTGAGGGTCAGCGAGGCATGGATGCCGATCGCGGCGCCCATCAACCCGACCGTTACGCCGCTGAACGTCCGCAGTCCCAACGCCATCATCGAGAACACGCCCAGCACGCGACCGCGAATATCGGCTGGCGCGTTCAGCTGCACGAGCGTCTGCGCCATGGAGTTGAAGGACAGATCCATGAAGCCGGCGACGAACAGCAACAGCACCGCCAACGAATAAATCGACGACATGGCGAAACCAGCCAGCGCGACACACCAGAACATCGCCAGAATCATCGCCGTGCGCGGATTGGGCTGCAGCCAGCCGCGACTCTCCAATATGAAGCCGGCCGTCAGCGCTCCGATTGCATCGGCGCCCAACAGCACGCTGTAAGAAAGATCCGCATTCGCGTGACCCAACGAACGTGCGAAGTCAGGCATCTGCGGCAAGTAAGCATTGCCGATGAAGAACGATGCGCCACCCGCCAGCAGAATCATTGCGAGCAGCGTCGGAATTGAACCGATGCGTCGAAGCGTGGACGTGACATCGGCCAGCGAGAGCAACGCGCGACGCGGCGGCCCCTGCCCGGCTTCAGCACGCGAATACGGCGCCTTCCACAACCAGATGATCGTCGGCACATAGAAGAACGCGTTCAGCAAGATGCCGTGCGACGGACCGAGCAGCATCAACAGCGCGCCACCAATCGCCGGCCCGCCGAGCATTCCGAGCTGGCGCGACGTGGCGTTCAAACGCACGGCGCTTTGCAGATCTTCCTTGGGAACGACGTGGTGAAGCAGCACCTGCGCGCCGGGCGTCCACAACACGCCCGCAATGCCATGCAACGTCAGCAACGCCATTGCATGCCAGACTTCGAGCGTGTCCGTCACGAACAGCGCACCCCACGTCAGGGACACGCCCATGAACATCACCATGCCGATCTGAATCAGTCGACGCGGATCGAAATGATCGGCGAGCGCGCCGACCGGCAACGACAGCAGCAGGAACGGCAGCCAGTGCGACACCACGGCGAACGCACCGAGCGCGTTCGACTGGAACTTCTGGAACATCATCCAGTAGCTGATGACGTGCTCGATACTGTCGGCCATCATCGCGCCGGCGAAACTGAGGAAGAAGCCGCGATAACCCGCGTGGCGCAGGGCCGCGAATGAACGATGCGTCGGCGCTGTGGTGGTCGCGTTACTCACTGGGAGCAGCCGTGTCCGAATGCGGTTTTGCACGCAGCGGCAGCTCGGGAATGCACACCACGACGAGCAGCGCGAGACCGACGATCCACAACGCCCGTTGCAGCATCTGGGAGATCGAGGCCGCGAACGCCACTTTCACGCCGCGCTGAATGTCCGCGACCAGCTTGTTTGCATACGCCCCGATGCCGGCTTTCACCATTTGCAGCGCCTGCTGAGCACGCTTGGCGACGATGGCATTCTCAGTGGCGAGCATGCTGTCACGAAACAGCGCGGCAACGCCGGCAATCACGGCAGGCTCGTTCCAGGCCCGAGCTGGAATGTTCTCCAACTGTCGTTTCATGGCCAGCGACAGATCCGGATCGTCCAGCAATCGATCCCGCCCTCGAGTGCCGGCCTTGAGCTCAGTGACCAGCTCGTCGGTGCGTTCCACCAGTTCGTCATGCGTCTTAGCGCGCAAACCGCCATCGCGCAGCGGCGCTTTGATCGACTCGGGCAGTCGCGAATCGGCCAGCACCTCCTCGACCGCGCGCTGATCTTCGTTGTAGGCACGCTCGATCACGTGATATCGCTCATCGAGCGCCGTCTGCACGCGGGCACGAATGTTGTCCACGTTCATCGCCTGGCTCTGCGCGTGCGAGAGATCGATCTGCGAGAGTTCGCCGCCGCCAGGCAACTGAGGAACGTTCTTGGGCAACTCGGTAGTCAGCGCATGCGTAAGGAGCGTCCCAAAGATGGCTACACCGACCGTCGACCCGATGCCCCGGCTGAACTGGCTCATGCTGGTCGCCACGCCGATGTTGCTCGACGGCGCGGCGTTCTGGATCACCAGGTTGAACAGCGTCTGCGCCGGGCCCAAGCCGAGGCCGGTCAAGGCGAGTCGCCAGGTCAGATCGGCTTGCGTCGTGTCGGCAGTCAGACCGGTCAGAGACCAGACCCCCACAGCGAGCAGCACAGCGCCGGAAATCATCAAACCTTTGTACTTACCGGTGCGCGCGACGATACGACCCGAGCCGATGCTGCTGACGATCAGCGTGAGCATCAACGGCAGCAGTGCCACACCGCTTTGTACCGCTGAAACGCCCTGCACGACCTGCATATACAACGGCATGAACATCACCACGCCGAGGAACGCCATGCTCATGACGAACGAACCCAGGGTGGCGAGCCGGAACGTGGGAATGCTGAACAGATGCAGCGGCAGGATGGGCTCGCGGGCGTGCTGTTCGACCCAGATGAAAATTCCGAGCGCCATGGCTGATATGGCAAACAAGCCGAGGATGTGGGACGAATCCCAGGCGTAGTGCGTGCCGCCCAAGGTCAGCGCGAGCAACAAGGTCGTCGCGGCGATCACCACCAGCAACGCGCCGAGATAGTCGATGTTGCCGCCGCCTCCCTTCCGCAAGGGAGGCATTCGATAAATGATCATGAACAAGGCCAGCGCGCCGAGCGGCAGGTTCACATAGAACACCCAGCGCCAACCCGCGATCTCATAGCCCGCCAACGACACGGTACCGTGATCGGTGAAGAAGCCGCCGATGAACGGCCCGACCACCGTAGCCAGACCAAACATCGAGCCGAACACACCGAACAGCTTGCCGCGCTCGCGCGGTGGATACATGTCCGCCATGACGGCCATCGACACCGTCATCAATGCGCCGGCGCCCAGCCCCTGCAGAGCACGGAATACCACCAGCTGCATCATGCCCTCGCCCAGCAGCGGCAGGCTGCCGAACTCGCCGCTCAGTCCGCACAGCGCCGAACCGACCAGGAACGTGACCACACCGATGATCAGGATGGGCTTGCGGCCGTACTGATCGCTCAGCTTGCCATAAAGCGGCACCGACACCGTGGAAGTGAGCATGTATGCCGTTGTGACCCAGGCATACATCGACAGGCCTTGCAGTTGCTCGATGATCCGAGGCATGGCCGTGGCGACGATGGTCTGATCGAGGGCACTGAGCAGTACCACGACCGCCAGCGCCGCCAGCGTCAGGCGCCTTTCGGCGGACGTGATTTGTAAGTCGCTCGGGTCGCTCAAGGGGGGATTCTGAGTCGCAAAAAACGCCCGAGAGCTTAAACCGTCCGCCGCCGCCCCGCACCACGTGTTCGGCCCGTCGTGATTTGATTTCGGCTGGTCGCAATGGCCACAACCGCCGGACCGGGCTGCGGTCCAATCTCCAAGTCGAAAGGGCCTCGGCCACTTTCGACCCATTCGATCAGTCGGCCGTACCCCCAAGGACCCTGCGATGCGCGTCATTGCCGCTGCCATCCGCAACCCCATTGCCGTCGGAGTGACGGTACTGCTCGTCGCCCTGTTCGGCTCGCTCAGCCTGCGCGAACTGCCGCTACAGCTGTTTCCCGATATCGAGCGGCCAACCATCGCCATCACTACGGCCTGGCGCGGCGCCTCGCCCGAGGAAACCGAAGCCGAGCTGCTCGAGCCGCAGGAGCGAGTGCTCCAGGGCCTGTCGGGCGTGGAGGAAATTACCGGCAACGCCAACAGCGGCGGCACCGACATCGTGCTCACGTTCGCCATCGGTACCGACATGAAGGCGGCACTCGTCGACGTGATCGGTCGCATGAGTCGCTTGCCACCGTTGCCGCGCGACGCCGATCGGCCCGTCGTGCAGTTGGGCGGACTCGGCGGCGACGCGAATCAGAACCTCACATTCTTTTTCGTGCAGCTGTTGCCGGGGACGGAAGGGCCGGTCGACAAGTACCGCCGCTTCGTCGAGGACGTCGTGAGGCCACGCATCGAGTCCGTGCCCGGCGTGGGCGGCGTGTTGGTGAACGGCGGCTCGCCCAACGACATTCGCATCACCGTCGATCTGGCTCGTGCCGCCGCGCTTGGCGTTGGCATTCCCGATATCGCACGACTGGCCGCGAGCGCCAACAATGTTTCTGCAGGGCAGCTCGACGTGGGCCGGCGGCAATATGCCCTGCGTTACGCCGGCCGGTACGACGTCGATCAATTGGGTCAGCTCGTGCTTGCGTGGCGCGATGGTCAGCCCGTGCGACTGTCTGATGTCGCCGTCGTCGAGACGCGGCCGCCCGACAAGCTCACCTACTCGCATCAGAACGGCAATCCGGCCATCGATCTGCAGATCCTGCGCGCGCCGGGCGCGAACGTGCTCGGTACGTTGGATGAGGTGAAGAAGGTCGTCGCCGAACTGCGTGAAGGCCCGCTACGCGAGCGCGGCCTCGGGATGGAGCAATCGTTTGACGCGTCGCTGTTCATCACGCGCGCCGTCAATCTGCTGATCGAGAATCTGGTCGTCGGTGCGTTGCTGGCACTGGTGTGCGTGTGGTGGTTCATGCGAAACGTCCGCGCGACAGTGATCATCGCGACGACGATTCCCATTTGTTTGCTCGCGACGTTCTGCGCGCTGCATCTCGCCGGTCGCAGTATCAATGTGATTTCGCTCGCGGGATTGGCGTTTGCGGTCGGCATGGTGGTGGAAGGCGCCATCGTCGTGTCCGGCAACATCATTCGACTGCGCGAAACCGGCCTGCCCATCGAGCAGGCCGCGCACGACGGCACGCGTCAGGTCGTGCCAGCGTTGTTCGCCTCGACGACCACGACGATTGCGGTATTTCTGCCGGTGCTGTTTCTCAAGGACGTGGAAGGCCAGATCTTCGCGGACCTCGCGCTGACGATTTCCATCGCCGTGGCATTTTCCATTCTGGTGGCAATTACCGTCGTGCCCGCCGCGACCGGACGCTGGCTCGGCGGACCGATGCAGAAGTCGGGCTACGGCGAAGGCTGGCCGGGACTGACCGACAAAGTGATCGAATGGACGCGCACACGGCGCCAGCAAGTGATGTGGGTGCTCGTGTTGCTGGTCGCGCCGTTGGTGCTGTCGTGGGCGTTTCTGCCCAAGCTCGACTATCTGCCGCCGGTGAAGCGAGCCGCGATCGACGCGTTCTTCAGTTTCCCGCCCGGCATGAGCCCGACGACGGTGGATCGCGAGATCGTCACCAAGCTGCAGGAGCGCATGCAGCCGTACATGAGGGGTGAGAAGCAACCGCGACTCAAGAACTATTACGTGTTGCTGTGGCCCGGCGGTGGCACGCTCGGCGCCCGCGTGATCGATGATGAACGCATCGGCGAGCTGGAACGCATCGTGCGCGACGAGATCGTCGTCGGCATTCCCGACACGCGAGTGTTCGTCAATGAAGGCGAGCTGTTCGGAGGCATCGGCGGTTCGGCGCGCTCCGTCGCCATTCATCTGCAAACGACCGACACCGCGTCGCTGAATGCCACTGCCGCGGCCGGTCGGCGATTGCTGGAACAAACCTTCCCTGGCGCGAACGTTCAATCGTTCCCGAATACGGACGTGCAGGTGCTGGAGCTGCGCGCCGAACCGAACGATCGACGCATCGCTGAGGTTGGTTGGGACCGCGCGGCATTGGGCACTGTCGTGCGATCGCTCGGCGACGGCGCGTGGCTCGGCGAATACTTCGATGGCCAGGCGCGGCTGCCGGTGATTCTGCGCACCAACCTTGGTGAAACTCCCGAGGACATTGCACAGGCGCCGTTGATTACGCCGTCCGGTGAAGTCGTGCCGTTGGGTGAGCTGGTCACGCTGGAGACGACACTCGTATCCGAGCAGATCCGGCGCGTCGATCATCATCGCACGGTGACGCTCACCATCGATCCGCCGCCCACGCTGTCGTTGGAAGACATGCTCGCCAAGATCAATAGCGACATCGTGCCTCGGCTGCGTGCCGACCTTCCCGCGGATGCAACCATCCGCCTCGCAGGCAGCGCGGACCGGCTCGACAACATCATCGGCACCATGAGCGGCAATTTCGTGCTCGCGTTGCTGGTGTTGTTCATGCTGATGGCGGCGATGTTCCATTCACTGCGGGATGCACTGGTAGTTGTGCTCACGGTGCCGCTCGCTCTGGCCGGCGGCGTGCTTGGCATTCGTTTGCTGGACATCGTCACGTTTCAACCGCTGGACCTGCTGACGATGATCGGCTTCATCATGATGATCGGCATCATCGTCAATCACGCCATCCTGCTGGTCGATCTGACCCGCGAGGCGATGAATCACGGCCACAGCCTCGAAGCAGCGCTGCGGATGTCGCTCAATCAGCGACTGCGTGCGATGGTCGCGAGCACGCTGACAGGAGCGCTCGGAGCGTTACCGATGGTCGTGAACCCCGGCCCGGCGAGCACCATTTATCGCGGCCTCGCTGCGGTGAATGTCGCGGGCGTGATCGTGAGTATGGTGTTCTCGATCGTGCTGTTGCCCAGCCTGATGCGACTCGTTTATGAGCGTCGCTCGACTGCCACGGCGCACGCCGCCGATTTGCTAACGGAGACCGCGCAATGATGCGAGCCACGAAAGGATTGCTACTCCTGCTGTTCGCCGCGAGCGCGGGCGCTCAGCAAGCCAGACCCGAGCTGCCGGTGGTGATGGTCGAAGTCGCGCAGGCGTCGATGAGTCGCGTGGCCCCTAGACGCTGGGTTCCCGGCAGTGTCGTCAGTCGTAACGATGCGCGCCTCGCGACCAGCGCGGCAGGTCGATTGGAATACGTTGCCGAGGTCGGCACGCGGCTTCGGGCCGGCGAGCGCATCGCCAAGCTGGAGGACGAGGCGGTCCGTCTGCGAGTCGAAGATACGAAAGCAGAGATGACGCGCATCGATGCGCAGCGCGCGATGTCCGAACGGCAACTGCAACGGATCGAGAAGCTCGCGAACAATTCCATCTCACAAACTCAGCTCGACGAAGTGCGCTCGCAGTTGCAGATGTTCACGGCTCAGTTACAGCAGGCGGAAGTTCGTCATCGTTCCGCGCGGCATGATTTGGAACAGACGGAAGTTCGGGCGCCGTTCTCTGGCGTCGTCACGGAACGTCTCGCCCAGCGCGGCGAGTACGTCGCAACCGGCGCGTCGATCGCGCGCCTCGTCGATACGGTTCACGTCGAAGCACGCGTTCAGGCACCGCTCGCGCTGCTGAATACGGTGAAGCCGAGCATGGAGCTGCCCATCAAGGTCGCGAACCAGCAAGTCCCCGCGACGGTGCGGACGGTCGTGCCCGTGGGCGAGGAACGCTCCCGCCAGTTCGAACTGCGCATGCTCCTGGCGGACAGCGCCTTCAACGTCGGCTCCGCCCTCGAAGTGGGCCTCCCCGAACGCGCCGCCACCGACGCTCTCGTCGTCCCCCGCGACGCCATCGCCGTCCGCCAGACCGGCAACTACCTGATGCGCATCCGCCGGGACAACACCGCCGAACGCGTCGCCATCAACTCCCTCACCACCGACGGCGACCTCGTCACCATCGACGGTCCGGTCAACCCCGGCGACGTGGTCGTCATCCGCGGCGTCGAACGCCTCCAGGACGGCCAGCGAGTCACCATCCTGAGCCGCGACGCCGCCCTGAAAGCCAAGCCTCGGCCGGAGGCGTGAATCTATTCATCAATCTATTCACGGGCGATCACTGCCAGACGATAAGCCCATGAATCACTTGGAAATCGGTCTGAAGCTTCTATTCACGAATCTATTCATCGAGCTATTCATGCGTAGCCCTCCGAGCTGGCACACCCGGGTGACCTGAACGTCAAATCCTCTGACCTATTTGCCAACTCGCGCCCGCCACCTCGCCTTGGCTTCCCAAATAAGAATGACTATCATCGCCGCATCGAATTCATCCGGGACCAGCCCGCTTCGGAGCCTGTAAGGACACCTCGGCCCCGGCCTGCCAGCCATCCCCCTCATTTCATCGCCCTCGTGCGATCCGGGAAGGCTTGGCGTGCTCGATAAGAAACTGGCAAACACTTTGGGCCGGGCGATAGCTCTCGCCCTGCCGGGGCTGACGCTCATCGGCGGCGTCTTCTACACCGGCGAACAGCAGGTCGACTCGCTCAACACATATATGTTGCCCAGCTTCACGACCGATTTCTGATCACGGAGTCGAGATGGCATCGCTGACCGCTTCATATCGTCTCGCCGTCGCGTCCCGCGCGCTGGCCGCCATCCTCGGTGGCTACGCGCTGACGGCGCTCGCGATCACGGCATTGGCGATCTTCCTGCCGATGTCTCGAGCTGAAGCGTCGCTGACGGCGACGCTGCTCTCCTTCCTGATCTACACCTGCGTCGTGATCTGGGTGTTTGCCACCCGCTCCGCGACGCGGGCCTGGCTCGGGATCATCGCGCCCATGGTCGTGCTGGGCGCGCTCGTCTGGTTACAGAGACTGGCGTCATGAAAGAAGGCTTCCGGCAATCGATGGCCTGGCTGCACACCTGGTCCGGACTGGTGGTGGGCTGGATTCTGTTCGCCGTGTTCGTCACCGGCACGCTGAGTTATTTCCGCCCCGAGATCTCGCAATGGATGCGGCCGGAGCTGCGTGACGTCAAGGCTGATGCAAACGCGGCGGAGCACGCAATTGCGACGCTTCAGGAGCGCGCGCCGAGCTCGCCGCGCTGGTTCATTTCATTGCCGGAAGCGCGTGAGCCCGTGGTTCGCGTGACGTACCGGGATCCGAACGGCGGCGAAGGACGGCGAGGCTTCAAAAGCGTGCTGCTGGATCCAGCCACGGGCAAAGAAGTGACCGCACGCGAGACCCGCGGCGGCGACTTCTTCTATCGGTTTCATTTTGAGCTGAGCATGAAGCCCCTCTGGGGCCGCTGGATCGTCGGCTTCTGCGCCATGTTCATGTTCGTCGCCATCATCAGCGGCGTCATCACTCACAAAAAGATCTTCAAGGACTTTTTCACGTTCCGGCCGAAGAAGGGCCAGCGCTCCTGGCTCGACGCGCACAATGCAGTTGGCGTGCTCGCCTTGCCCTATCACGTGATGATCACCTACACGGGCCTGGTGACGCTGATGTTCATGTACATGCCGTGGGGCGTGCAGGCGAATTACGGCGACAATCGTGAAGCTTTTTTCGATGAAGCGCTGGGGGTGCCGGCGGAGGTCAAACCCGCCAATCAGCCGGGCACTTTGACAAATATCAAGCCACTGATCGAGCAGGCGCGCGAACATTGGGACGGTGCCAACGTGGCGTTCATCACCGTCAACAATCCCTCCGATGCGAACTCGCGGATCATGATCCGTCGGGACAACGAGCACCGGCTGTCCACGAGCAATCAATCGGCCGAGTTCGCCGGCACGACGGGCGAGCTGCTCTCGCTGGCGGGCGAACCGCCGCCGGCGTCTCAGACGCGCGCGGTGATGTTCGGCCTGCACATGGCGACGTTCTCCTCGATCACTCTGCGCTGGTTGTTTGCACTGTCCGGGCTCGGTGGAATTCTGATGGTCGCCAGCGGCCTGGTGCTGTGGTCGGTGAAGCGCGCGCCGGAGCGGGTCAAGCTGGGCTACACCCCGTTCGGGCACCGCTTGGTCGAAGTGCTGAACATCGGCGTGATCAGCGGCCTGCCCATCGCCATCGCGGCCTTTTTCTATGCCAATCGGCTGCTGCCGGTGGAGCTGGCCGGGCGCGCGGACTGGGAAGTGCGCACGTTCTTCGCCGCCTGGCTGCTGAGCTTTGTGATTCCTCTGATCCGCCCCGCCCGGGCCGACTGGACAACTCAATTCGTCGCGGGTGCGGCGCTGTTTGCCGCCCTGCCAGCGCTCAACGCAGCGACGACCCAGACCCACCTGGGTGTCACCCTGGCCCACGGCAACTGGGTCTACGCGGGCTTCGATTTGACAATGCTGGGCATCGCGGCCCTGCTGGCGCTGACGGCCTGGTACGCCTCCAGAACCCCGACCAGCCGTAAGCCCGCGAAGCGTCAGGCTGTAGAGGTAAGCGGTCTGCCGGCAGAAGCGGAGCGGGCGTAATGTCCTTATTCCCATTCGCGCTGACGTACTCGGGGTGGGCGGCGCTATGCTTCGCCATGAGCCGCCATGCCCGCGAGGTCTTGCAGCGGGAGCCGACGCCCTTACAAAGGCAGCTTCTGCGCGCCGCTGGCTGGATTGCATTGACCGTGTCGCTGTTGATGGCCGCCGCGCAGGCGGGTTGGCCGATAGGTACGGTCGAATGGTTCGGCATGCTCACTGCAAGCGCCGTGAGCTTCGTTTTACTACTGACTTATCGACCTCGGCTGGCCGCCGGACTAGGGCTGGGGTTGCCGGCCTGCGCCCTGGCGGGTCACTTTCTGGTCAGCGTGTTGAGGAATTGAGGAACCAAATGTCTGCTTTCAACACTGAGCGCGTTCTGAAGGTCCGTCACTGGAACGACACGTTGTTCAGCTTTACCACGACCCGCGATCCGGGCCTGCGCTTCGAGAACGGTCAGTTCGTCATGATGGGCCTGCACGTCGACGGCCGTCCGTTGACCCGTGCTTACAGCATCGCCAGCGCCAACCACGAAGAGCATCTGGAGTTCTTCAGCATCAAAGTCCAGAACGGCGCGCTCACCTCCCGCCTGCAGCATCTGCTGCCGGGCCAGGAAGTGCTGGTCAGCCGCAAGCCCACCGGCTCGCTGCTGATCGACGATCTGAAGCCGGGCAAGCATGTATACCTGCTGAGCTCGGGCACCGGCCTCGCGCCGTTCATGAGCCTGGTCAAAGATCCGGCGATGTATGAGAAGTTCGAGAAGGTCGTGCTCCTGCACAGCGTGCGCGCCACCAGCGAGCTCGCGTACGAGGAATATCTGACGCACGTGCTGCCGCGTGACGAACACATCGGCGAAATGGTCAGCAAGCAGCTGATCTATTACCCGACCGTGACCCGCGAGCCGTATCGCAATCGCGGCCGTCTGACCGACCTGATCGAGAGCGGCAAACTGTTCGAACAGATCGGCCTGCCAGCGCTGAATCCCGAACACGATCGCGCGATGATCTGCGGCAGCCCGTCCATGCTGAAGGATCTGTCGGCCATTCTCGATGCGCGCGGCTTCGAGATCTCGAAGCACATCGGCGCGCCTGGCGACTACGTCATCGAACGCGCCTTCGTCGAGAAGTAATCCCGATAAACGAAGCTGCCGGCTTGAAAGGCCGGCAGCTCCTGCACGTCCGTGCGCCCACTGCGTCAGGCATCCCGCCTGGGCAGCGGTGGTTCGCCCTCTTCATGCTCCCACGCATACATTGGACGGCTGGCGGTAATTGCCAGCCTTCTTTCAGGCTGGCACCCCGACCGTCAGCGTGCCGGTGTAACCGTCCGCCACGCTTCCCGATAACGCCGCTGTCATGGCCGCCATCTGCGCAGCCGTGTTGTCGCCAAAAATGCCATCGCTGGTAATAGTCACGCGCGACAGATTCGTAACGCTGGCGCTGTAGCCGCTCGCGCCACTATACACGGTACTGCAAACATCCCTCGGCAGCGCGATCTGCGAGGTCAAAATCTTGTTCGTGTACAGCGTGGCCATGGACAGGCTGGAATAAATCTCGAAATGGATGTGCGGATACCGTCCGGAGTAGCAGCCCGGGAAGATGGTCGTGAACGTCACCTGCCCGTTGGCGTCGGCGACCTGCACGCCGCGCAGGAAGTTCTCGTCGCGCACACTGCTGGAATACAGCGAATAGTTGCCATCGCGCGTGCAATGCCAGAGATAGATCGCGTAGCCCGACAACGCCTGGCACAAGTTGTTTGAATTGAGCAGCGTGAGGGTCAGCGTCAACGGCACGCCCTCCGCCACGCCGCTGGAGCCGCCGAAGCTGTTACGAATGTCGCTGCGAACGACACCGCTCTCGCTCAACACGTTCGATACGGCCCCATTGACCGTGTTCGAGCCGTCGGAGGGATAAGGGCCTTCGGTTTCTTCCGCGACGGCTGTACAACTACCGCTCGTAGTGCCGGTGCCGGTCGTCGTGCCCCCAGTCGTTGTGCCGCCGGCCGAACTATCGCCCGCGCTCGACGCAGTCGTATCGTCGCCGCCGCAGCCCGCCATCAGCAGCGCGCTGCCGGACAACATCATGCCGAGCACGCGCCGTCTTTGTTTCAGAGCCGCGAGCTGTTCCAGATCGTGCAGGAGGCCGCGGTCGTGATCATCCAAGGGATGATGAGTCGGTGCGCGCGTCATGGCTGGCATCTCTCCGCTGCGAAAAACTTCAGCGGGGATTCTGCAAGCGACGCTTGTAAGAAACTGTAAGGCAGTGAAACAGACGTGCGCGGCCGTCGCGATCGGCCGACAGGGAATGTCTGAACGGCCGCTGAAGCGCGGCCGTTTTACGAGATCGAGAGGGCCTTGGCCGCTCTCGATCGACACAACAGGCGCTTAGTCCATGTTGACCGTGACACTGACCGGACAATGATCGCTGCCCATCACATCCGCGTGGATCTCAGCCTTCTTCACTTGTTTGCGCAGTTGCTCCGATACCAGCCAGTAATCGATTCTCCATCCCACGTTGCGCGCGCGGGCATTGGAGAAATTGCTCCACCACGAGTAGTGGCCGTTGCCTTGCGTGAACAGGCGGAAGGTATCGACGAAGCCGGCGTCGAGGAAGTTCTGAAACCCTTCGCGTTCCTCTTCGGTGAACCCTTTCTTGCCGCGATTCGGTTTCGGGTTCGCCAGATCGAGCTCGGTGTGCGCGACGTTCAGATCGCCGCTGAACAGCACCGGCTTTTTCTTTTCCAATTGTTTGCAGTAGGCGAGGAACGCCGGATCCCAATGTTTGTGTCGCAGCGGCAGTCGGCTCAGATCATCCTTGGCGTTCGGCGTGTACACCGTGACGACGAAGAACTTGTCGAACTCCGCGGTGATGACGCGGCCTTCATCGGAGCTGTCGCGCTTCAACTCATCGGCGAACGAAAATTTCCTGGCGAACTCTTTCGGGAAGCCGTTGATCACATTCAGCGGCTCGCGCTTGGAAAAGATCGCGGTGCCCGAATAACCCTTCTTGAGCGCCGAATTCCAGTACTCGTGATAGCCGGCCAGATCGATCTCGGCCTGGCCCTGCTCGGCCTTGGTTTCCTGCAGGCACAGCACGTCGGGCTTGTGCTCCTTGACGAACGCCTGAAACGTTCCCTTCTTCACCACGGCCCGGATGCCGTTCACGTTCCACGAATAGAATTTCATGGGTTATTTCTTGTCGCCCGAATTCTGCTGGCCATGCGTTGCGAACACGGACGTCTTGCCGTCCTTGTCGACCAGCAACACGTCGTAGCGATCGACGCGGCCGTCCGGCACTTCCATGCCCGGCGATCCGGCCGGCATGCCCGGCACCGTCAGCCCCTTGCCCGCCGGCTTCTCGCTCAGCAGTCGTTTCACGTCTGCCGCCGGCACGTGACCCTCGATGAAATAACCGCCGACTTCGGCGGTATGGCAGGAGCCCATGCCGAACGGCACGCCGAGACGCTCCTTGATGGGCGCCAGATTCTCCAGGTCGTGCACTTGAACGGCGAAGCCCGCCGCCTGCAGATGCTTGACCCAGGCGCCGCAGCAGCCGCAAGTCGGCGTTTTGTTCACGATCACGGTGGGCGTCGCGGCCGCCACCGCAATCTGCGCCACCGCGGGCAGGGCAACGAGCCCAAGCAAAGCCTGACGTCGGTTCATGAGAATCTCCGGCCGGAAAACCAAAAGCGGAGCCTGCCACGCACGGCGCCGGAACTGCAAATTCCCCCGCCGCGTTCCGCCGTTGCGTTTTCCCACGGCGAGCCTGTTACATGCGATACCAAGTGCTGTGCACCGATTACGACGGCACCCTCGCCCACCACGGCGTGGTCGACGAGCTCACCATCGACGCTCTGGCTCGACTGCGCGACTCCGGCCGCAAGCTCATCATGGTCACCGGCCGTGAGCTCAACGAGCTCATCTCGGCTTTCCCTCGGCTGGATTTGTTCGACCTCGTCGTCGCCGAGAACGGCGCTTTGCTCTACAACCCCGCGACGCAAGGCCAGAAGCCTCTGTGCGAGCCGCCGCCCCCGCAATTCGTCGCGGCGCTGGAGAGACGCAACGTCACACCGCTGAGCGTGGGCAAAACCATCGTCGCCACTCGAGAGCCTTATGAAAAGATAGCGCTCGAAGTCATCCGCGATCTCGGACTCGAGCTGCAGGTGATATTCAACAAAGGCGCCGTGATGATCCTGCCCTCGGGCGTGAATAAAGCGACCGGCCTGCAGGCCGCGCTCAAAGAGTTGAACCTGTCCGAGCACAACGCGGTCGGCGTCGGTGATGCGGAAAACGATCACGCGTTTCTCGGTATCTGCGAATGCGCCGTGGCGGTGGCGAATGCATTGCCGGCCGTGCAAGAGAAAGCAGACATCGTCACGAAGTCGAGGCATGGGCCCGGCGTGACGGAGCTGATCGAGGAAATGCTCCGCGACGACCTGTCCTCACGCGAGCTGACCCGACGCCGGCATCACGCCGAGCAAGGCAAGACGCCGTCGGAATGGCGCGCGACGCCGGGCATCGGCTCCCGTTGAAATAGCGAAATTTGCTTGTATACATTGAGTGCCGGTGCGGACCGTGAGCTTCCAGCTCGTTCATGACGCCTGCTCGTCGCATCGTGCTTGATGAACGGGCGCGCATTTGTAACCCTGGCTGTCTTCGCCGGACACCGAAGCACACCATGCCAGCCAACAAGCTCCCCGCCGCGCTGTTAACCGCAGCGCTTGGAATGATGACCATGAACGCGATCGCCGCTACTGCCCTGTCGCCCGACAATCCATTTGCCCGCGAAAGCACGCTGCCATTCAAATGGCCGCCGCTCGATAAGATCAAGAACGAGCACTATGTGCCGGCGATGGAAGCCGGCATGGCCGAGCAGCGCAAAGAAGTCGCGGATATCGTCAATAACAAGGCCGCGCCCACGTTTGAGAACACCATCGTGGCGCTGGAGCGCTCGGGTCAGTTGCTGAACCGGGCGACGACGATTTTCTTCGCGCTGAGCTCCTCGAACACCAATCCGGACATCGAAAAGGCGCAGACCGAAATGGCGCCGAAGCTGTCCGCGCACTCGGACGGCATCTATCTGGACGCCGCTCTGTTCGCGCGCGTGAAGCAGCTCTACGACCAGCGTCAGTCGCTGAACCTCGATCCCGAGTCGCTGCGCTTGCTCGAGCGCTACCACACCAACTTCGTGCGCGCCGGCGCGAATCTGACGGAAGCGCAGAAGAAAGAATTGCGCGCGCTCAATGAAAAGATTTCGTCCAGGACCACGGAATTCCGGCAGCTCGTGCTCAAGGGCGACAACGCCGCCGCCATCGTGGTCGACTCCAAGGCCGAGCTCGACGGCCTGAGCGACGCGCAGATCGCCACCGCTGCCGAAGCGGCCAAGACGCGCGGCAAGGAAGGCAAGTACGTGCTGACGCTGCTGAACACGACCGGTCAACCGCCGCTCGCCGATCTGAAGAATCGAGCCGTGCGTCAACGCTTGTACGAGGCGTCGATCAATCGCGGCTGGAGCGGCGAATTCGACACGACCAAGCTGATCGCCGACATCGTCAAACTGCGCGCCGACCGCGCCAAGCTGATGGGCTATCCAAATCACGCAGCGTATGTGCTCGAAGACGAAACGGCGCTGACCGCCGATGCTGTGAACAGCATGTTGAACCAGCTGGCGCCCGCCGCCGTGGCCAATGCCCGCCGTGAAGCGGCCGACATGCAACAGCTCATCGATGCGCAGGCCAAGGCCAATGGCACGCCGAGCTTCCAGCTGCAAGCGTGGGATTGGGACTTCTACGCCGAACAGGTGCGCGCCAAGAAGTACGCCTATGACGAAGCGCAGGTGCGGCCGTACTTCGAGCTGAATCGCGTGCTCGTCGACGGCGTGCTGTTCGCCGCGCAGGAGCTGTATGGCTTGAAATTCAAGGAGCGCAAGGATCTGCCGGTCTACCAGGAAGACGTGCGCGTGTTCGAGGTGATCGATCGCGACGGTTCGGCGCTCGGCATGTTCCTGTTCGATCCCTACGCTCGCAGCAACAAGCGCGGCGGTGCATGGATGAACAGCTTCGTCGAACAATCCCGACTGTTCGGCAACAAGCCGGTCGTCACCAATACGTTGAACATTCCCAAACCGCCGGCCGGTCAGCCGACGCTGCTGACCTGGGACGAAGTCACCACGGCGTTCCATGAGTTCGGCCACGCCATCCACGGCTTGTTCTCGAGCGTGCAGTACCCGCAGTTCTCCGGGACCAACGTGCCGCGCGACTTCGTCGAGTACCCGTCTCAGTACAACGAAATGTGGGCCACCGAGCCGCGCGTGCTGGCGAACTACGCGAAGCATCATCAGACCGGCGCGGCCATGCCGAAGGAATTGATGGACAAAGTGCTGGCAGCGCAGAAGTTCAACCAGGGCTTCGCGACCACGGAATACCTGGCCGCGTCCATCCTCGATCAGCACTATCACCAGCTGGCGCCCGGCAAAACGCCCGCGGCGGGCGATATCGCCGCCTTCGAGGCGAACGCATTGAAGTCGGCGCATGTGGACTTCGCGCCGGTGCCGCCGCGCTATCGGTCGACCTACTTCCTGCACATCTTCTCCAGCCCGATCGGCTATTCCGCCGGGTACTACGCGTACATCTGGAGCGAGGTGCTGGCACAGGACACCCAGCATTGGTTCAAGACCCACGGCGGCCTGAAGCGGGAGAACGGCGACCTGTTGCGCTCGAAGGTCTTGTCCAAGGGCTTCAGTGCGGATGCGCTGACCATCTTCCGGGATTTCTACGGCACGGCACCGGACATCGGACCGCTGCTGGAAGCCCGGGGCCTGACCGGCGGAACCGAGGGCGCCGCCAACTGAATCGGGCCCGGAGTCTGTTCCAGCAGACGCGGGTGAACACATGAAAAGGGCGGCCAATGCTGTATGCTGGCCGCCCTTTTTTCTGCCCGGTAAGGACCCCAATGAAGGCGTTTGTCATAGCGTTGGTCGGATTCCTGGTGTTCGTGGGAGCGGTCAAGTTCTTCACCAAGGAGCCGGCGGGTCATGCCGCGGCACCGACGGCAGCGGCCTCTTCGCCCGTGACCGGCAGCGAGGACGACAAAGCTTTCTATGCGCTGGGCGTCGCCGTCTCTCAGAACATCGCCTCCTTCAACTTCACGCCGGCGGAACTGGAGAAGGTCAAACAGGGCTTCACCGATGGCGCGCTGGGCAAGCCGTCGCAGGTCGAAGTTCAGCAGTACATCCCGCGTCTGCGTGAGCTGCAGAACGAGCGCGTTGCCGCCGTCGCCAAACAGGCGCTCGACAAGGCCGCCGCCGAGCCGGGCGCGAAGCGCCTCGAGTCCGGTCTGATCATCACGACCGTCAAAGAAGGCACCGGCCCGGCGCCGAAGGCCACCGACACGGTCAAGGTGCACTATCACGGCACGCTGCCGAACGGCACCGTGTTCGACAGCTCGGTGCAGCGTGGCGAACCGGCGACGTTCCCGTTGAACGGCGTGATCCCGTGCTGGACCGAAGGCGTGCAACAGATGAAGGTGGGCGGCAAGAGCAAACTGGTGTGCCCGGCTGCCATCGCGTACGGCGATCGCGGCGCTCCGCCGACCATCGGCCCCGGCGCCACGCTGATCTTCGACGTGGAGCTGCTCGGCATCGAACCGCCGGGCGCCGCGCAGCCTGCTCAATAATCGATTTCCGCTGTAAACATCGGAGAGCCCCATCGTGACCGCAGCTCGGCTCCTGTTCGCGCTGTTCCTGTCTGTCGCGGCTCCGTTGTCCCTCACGTCGGCGCACGCAGCGCCGACGCAGGGCACGGATTACTCCTTGATCAACCCGCCGCAGGCACAGACCACCACCGGCAAGGTCGAGGTCATCGAGTTCTTCTCGTACGGTTGCCCGCACTGCTATCACATGAGCCCGCTGCTGGCGGAATGGAAGAAGACGCAGCTGCCGGCCAATGCAGTGCTGGTCAAAGTGCCGGTCTCGCTCGGCCGGCGTGAGTGGGGTCAGCTGGTCCGCGCGTATTACACGCTCGAGGCCACGGGTGACCTGGAGCGACTGGATGCGCAGCTGTTCGACTCCATCCATGCCAAACAGCAGCCACTGTTCGATGTGGATGCCCTGGCCGCCTGGGCCGCGCAGAACGGCGTCGATGCAAACAAATTCCGCAACCTGTTCAACTCGGCGGAAATCACCCAGAAAGCGATGCGCGCCGAACAGCTGTCACGCGACTACAAGGTCAACGGCATCCCGACCCTGACGGTCGCCGGCAAATACCGAGCGATGGGCAAAGACTTCCCGGACATGCTCCGCATCACGCGCGAGCTGGTCGACCAGGCCGCCAAGTAGTTTGAACGGGCGGTCCTCGCAATGAGCACCGCCCGCCTCGCCTCACTTGATCTCGTAGACCAGGTTGATCGTCGTCAACGTATCGGTCTTCTTGAACTCCGCCGGCGGGTTGGTGTTGTGGCGGACCCCGTAGCCCACCGCCAGCGCCAGCACGTCCGTCATCTTCACCTGCAGCGAAATATCGTTCTGTATGAACGTATTGTTCGCGCCCGATTCGGTGATGAACTTGTCGACCAGCGAGGTCGTGGCCGTGAACTTGTGCTCGAAGTCGAGCGTGCCTCGGAACACCACTTCGCTGCTGCTGTCACCTGCTTCGATCAACGCACCGGTCTCCGGGTCGAAGGAGTCGCGCGTCTCGAGAAATTTGTAACCGGCACCGACGGTACCGACCATGGTCGTGGTGGGGTTGTCGAGGAAGCGGCGGCCCACGCCGCCCGACAGGGTGGCCTGGTAGTCGAAGCCGCTGAACTCGTCCTCCTCGTAGCGCCCGGCGCCGAACAGGAAGTTGCGCTCGGTGAATTTCCAGCCCAGCTCGCCGAAGGTCTCCCAGCGGTTGGCGGTCTTGCCGTCCGTGTCGGACGCATACAGCGCAGCGCCGCCAAGGATGTTCTTCCACTGCTCGGTTTCGTACTTCATGTTTAGCTTGGCGTTGGCGGTCTCGGTTTCGGTGTTACCGCTGGCGATCACCATTCCCGCCTCACCCTTGCCGGTCCACTGCGCGTGGGCCGGTACCGCAGCGGCCAATACCGTGGCCGCGAACAACAATCGTCGCATCAATAAAACTCCGTGAACAAAAGCGTGCCCGTCCCGGACGAGTCGGCGCCGGGAAAAATAGCGGGCGCAATATGGAAGCAGAATACGTAAATGCTTCCAACAACGACGTGTGTTCCGCGTCGCCGGGTGACGACGATTTAATGACCCGCATCCGCCGGCCGCGCCGGCTCGAATCAAAAAGGGTTTTTCAACTGCCGGCCAGTGCTTCACAATCCACAGGATGACCTCGTCCGACAGCCCACGCGCCGCCTCGCCCGGCCCCGTCTATGAGCAACCGCTCAATGAGCGGATGCGTACTTTTCTGCGACTGGACTTTCTTTATCAGCAAGCCCTGTTCCATGAAGAGCGCGAGGATCAGTGGTCGACCCGCGCGGCCATGAGCGCGCTGCTGGAAATCCTGGCAATTACCGCGCGCGGCGATATCCGCAGCGAAGTGCTCAAGGATCTCGAGCGGCAGATGACGGTGATGCACGACTACGCCAGCCGCGCCGGGGTCGACAACTCGCGCCTCAAAGCGGTGCTGGGCAACCTGACCCGGCTGCGGACCGAGCTCAACTCGGTGGGCGCGCTGTTCATGCAGCGGCTGCGCGATTCGGAATTCCTGAACTCGATCAAGCATCGCAGCACCATCCCCGGCGGCACCTGCGAGTTCGATCTGCCCGACTACCGCCATTGGCTGGACCAGCCGTTTGCGGTCCGCTCCAAGCAGTTTGGCGACTGGATGGCCACCATCCGGCCGCTGTGCGACGCCGTCACCGAGCTGTTGTGGCTGACGCGCGAGGCCGCCCGGCCCAAGCCCGAAGTCGCCACCGGCGGCACCTTCCAGATCGCGTTCGATCGTGAAAATCCCTGCCAGCTGCTGCGCCTGGCCCTGCCGGCGAATACCCAGCTGTTTCCGGAGATCAGCGGCAGCCACCACCGCTGCAGCATCCGCTTCCTGTCTTGGAACGATGTGAATTCACGGCCAGTTCAGACCACAGAGGATGTGCAGTTCCAGCTGACCGTCTGCACTTGAGGCGCCAGGGCCCCAGCCGGGCGCGTCGACTACCCTGAGCCCGATGTCCGAGATGATCGTAAGACCAACTCAATTGGTTATCTTCGCTCTAGCGGCGAGATTGGGTTGGCGAGAGAAGAGCCTGTCATGACCGTGGTTCGTTGCCCGACCTGCGAGCGTTCGGTGGAATGGACGGAAGCCTCCCGCTGGCGCCCCTTCTGCAGCGAGCGCTGCAAGCTCATCGACCTGGGCGCCTGGGCCGCCGAAAAACACGCCATCCCCGGCGAGATCGTCGAAACCGAGGATGGCCCGAAACACGAGCGGGATCGGGACGACGACTAGGCCCTAGCCGGCCCAAACCGACATCAAAGACCCGCTGCGGCGACAGCAGGCCTTCCCGGTTCCATATGAAGCGACTTGACCAGGAACGCCCACTGGTCCGCGTAATCCTCGATCTGCATCCAGACCGGCTTACCGGCGCCGTGGCCGGCACGGGTCTCCACCCGGAGCATCACCGGGTTGGGGCAGGCCTGCGCCGCCTGGAGCGTCGCTGCGAACTTATAGCTGTGCCAGGGCACGACGCGATCGTCGCGATCCGCGGTGGTCACGAGCGTCGGCGGGTAGCAGACCTTGTGGACGTTATGCAGCGGCGAGTACGCCAATTGCGCACGAAACTCCGCTTCGTTCTCGCTGAGCCCGTAATCGCTGGACCACTGACGGGCATTCGAACTGGGCGTCTGATAGCGAAGCATGTCGAGCACCCCGACCCCCGGCAGCGCCGCGCCAATTAAATCCGGACGCTGCGTCAGTACTGCACCGACCAGCAGGCCGCCGTTGCTCCGACCGCGAATCGCGATCTTCGCGGGCGCCGTGTACTTCTCATCGACCAGGTACTGAGCGGCGGCGATGAAATCGTCGAACACGTTCTGCTTCTGCAGCTTGGTGCCCGCCGCATGCCAGGCCTCGCCGTATTCGGAGCCGCCTCGCAAGTTGGCCACCGCATAGACGCCGCCCATTTCCAGCCACACCAGCACCGGCACGCTGAACGCCGGCTGCTGCGGGATATTGAAGCCGCCATAGCCATAGAGCTGCACGAAGTTCTGTCCATTCAGCGTCAGCCCTTTCTTGTGCGCGATGAACATCGGCACCCGGGTGCCGTCCTTGCTCTTGTAGAACACCTGCTTGACCTCGAACTGGCTCGCATCCGCGGCCAGCTTCGGCGCACGGAAAATCTCCGTCGCGCCCGTGGTCAGATCCAGCCGGGAGATGGTCATCGGCGTCAGGAAATCCGAGTAGCCAAAGAACGTCTCGGTGTCCTGCACGCCGCCGTCGAAGCCGAGCGCGGTGCCGAGCCCCGGCAATTTCACGTCGTACTGAGCCTTGCCGTGGAGATCGAACACGCGGGTCAAGGAGTAAGCATCCTGCAAGTACTGCACGATGATGCGCTGACCGACGATGGACACCTCGTCCGCCGAGAACTTGGACTCAGGCACGACGACGCGTGACGCTTGCTTCGTCGCCCCGACCGGCATCGCGATCACTTGCGCGTTCGGCGCATCCTTGTTGCTCCGGATGTAGAAGACATCGTCGATCTCGGCGATGAACTGATAGTTCGCGTCGAAGCTGTCGATCAGACGCACCGTCTCGCCGGACGGCGTGCCGTCGCGCGCGATCTTGCGGTAGTAGATACCAGTCGACTGAGAGCCGTCGTACAGCCAGAAAATCGCATATTTGCCGCCGTCCGAGATCTGCACGTACGGATTGCGGGTCGGATGATCGGTGACTTTGAAGATCAGCTGGTCGCCTGCAACGTCGGCACCGAGCTTGTGCCAGTACACTTCGCGCTGTTTGGTGTCATCGCCCTTGCCGCCCGCTTGCAACGGGAAGCGCGCGTAGTAAACCGCCTTGGAATCCCCCGTCCAGGAGATCGGCACGAACTTGATGAAGCGCAGGACATCCGGCAGATCCTTGCCGGTCGCGACATCGCGGAAGTGCCAGGTCCGCCAGTCCGTGCCGCCATCGGACAGGCTGTATGCGACCAGCCGCCCGTCCGGACTCGGCACGAACTCGCTGAGCGCGACCGTCGCATCCTTGCTCAACTGATTGGGATCGAGCAGCACGCGCGGCTCGCCGTTCAACCGCTCGGTGATGTAGAGCACGCTCTGATTCTGCAGACCGTCGTTGCGCAGATAGAAGTAACGATTGCCGCGCTTCACCGGGATGTCGTAGCGCTCGTAGTTCCATAGCTGCGTCATGCGCTGCTTGATGCGCTCCCGCGCCGGGATGGACTCGAGATAGGGCTGCGCCAGCGCGTTCTGCGCCTGGATCCAGCGCTTGGTATCGGCGCTGTCGGCCTGCTCCAGCCAGCGATACGGATCGGCGATGCTCGTGCCGTGGTAGTTGTCGACCTGGTCGACGCGACGGGTCGCGGGGTATTGGAACGCGGCTGACTTCATCGAGGGGTCGGCACTCGTGGTACTGGCCGTCATGGACGAGGCCCCGCCGGACGCGGGCTTTGCCGGCTCGGTGCCGCAGGAACTGAGCAACAGCAACGCGGGCAACAACAGCAGAATCTTCCTTTGCATGAGTCTCTCGCTCGTTCACGTAGGATGCCGGGCCGTGCTTAGTGTAACGTCGTCATTCCATTTCCGGCGCAACTCTCATGCGGTATACAACGACCAAAGTCGCGATCCTTGCGACCTGCCTGATGGGCCTCACCTTGTCCACTGAAGCCAGCTTTGCCGAACCCTTGACCATCGCCCGCATTTTCGCGGATCCCGATCTGTCCGGGCCGCGGCTGCGCGAGCCCAAATTCTCGCCCGACGGCCGCTACGTGACCTACTTACAGGGCAAGGCGGACAACAAGGATCAGCTGGACCTGTGGGCCTTCGACACCCGCGGCGGCTCGGCTCGCGTGCTGGTCGATTCACGCAAGCTGGTCGGTGCCGAAGAAAAGCTGTCGGTCGAAGAGGAAGCCCGCCGCGAGCGCCAGCGCACCGCCTCGCTGCGCGGCATCGTCGAATATGAGTTTTCCAGCGACGGCAAGCGCCTGCTCATTCCATTGGGCGGCGATTTGTATCTGTACGATCTGGAAGCCAAGGCCGAGCCGGTCACGCGCCTCACCCACAGCGCCTCGTACGAAACCGACGCGAAGCTCTCGCCCGGCAGTCGCTACGTCAGTTTCATTCGCGACCAGAACCTGTTCGTGATCGACTTACGCACCCGCCAGGAGCGCGCCATCACCACCGACGGCGCCGGCCTCGTGCAAAACGGCGTGGCCGAGTTCGTCGCGCAAGAAGAGATGGGCCGCAGCACCGGCTACTGGTGGTCGCCCGACGATTCGCGTATCGCGTTCACGCGCATCGACGATTCGCCGGTGCAGGAAGTGGAACGTTTCGAGATCAACGCCGATGGCGCGCGGATGTTTCGTCAGCGCTATCCCGCCGCCGGCACTGCCAACACCAAGGTCGAGCTGAAAGTCGTCGATCTCGGGACGGCGAAGATCAGCGATATCGAGCTCGGCCTCGGCGACGGTTATCTCGCGCGCGTCAAATGGTTTCCGGATTCGAAGTCGCTGGCCGTGCAGCGTCAGCCGCGCGATCAAAAGAAACTCGATCTGCTCAAGATCGATGTCGCGAGCGGCGCATCGCGCGTGCTGCTGACCGAGACGAGCCCGCATTGGGTCGAGCTGAATGACGACTTCAAGTTCCTGCAATCGAAGCCGCAGTTCATCTGGAGCTCGCGTCGCACCGGTTACAAACATTTGTACCTGTACGACCTGGACGGCAATCTGCTGCATCCGTTGACCAGCGGCGACTGGATGGTGGTCGGTGACGGCTCCGAGAACGGCTTGGTGGGCGTCGATGAAGCCGCGGGTCGAGTCTACTTCCTCGGCTCGAAAGATTCGACGCTCGAACGTCAGTTGTACTCGGCACCGTTGACGAAGGATGCTGCGAGCAAGATCACGCGTGTGTCTCGCGAAGCTGGCTGGCACGATGCGAAGCTGCTGCCTGGCGGTCGCGGTTATCTCGACTTGCACTCGTCGCCGGATCAGCCCCCGTCCGCCAGCCTGCGCAAGCTCGACGGCTCACTCCAGCACTGGCTGCTGCGCAACGCGCTCGACGCCACGCATCCCTATCACCCGTTTGTTTCCAATCAAGTCGCCGAGAAATATGGCTCGGTGCCGGCAAGCGATGGACAGCAGCTCAACTATCGACTGATCAAACCGTCGAACCTCGTCGCCGGCAAACGCTATCCCGCGATCATCGACGTGTACGGTGGCCCACATTTCCAAAACGTGCGCCAGGATTGGATGGGCGGCTCGCGCGCGACTCAAGGCTTGTTCCGCCAGGTGCTCGCCCAGAACGGATTCGTCGTACTGACACTCGACAATCGAGGCTCTGGTTTCCGCGGCAACGCCTTTGAAACCGCCATCGCCGGCCGCACCGGCAAAGCCGAGATCGAAGATCAGCTGCGCGGTGTGGAGTATTTGAAGTCGTTGCCGTTCGTCGCGGGCGATCGCATCGGCATCATGGGCTGGAGCTATGGCGGCTACATGTCTCTCATGGCCTTGACCACAACCAAAGCATTTCGCGCCGGCGTCGCGGGTGCACCTGTGACGGATTGGTCGCTCTATGACACACACTACACCGAGCGCTACCTCGGCACGCCACAGAACAACGCGGAAGGCTATAAAGCGAGCGCCGTCCTTCCCTATGCCGACTCATTGCACGGCTCACTGCTGCTCGTACACGGCATGGCGGACGACAATGTGCTGTTCACGCACAGCACGCGCTTGATGCAGACGTTGCAGTCGCTGAACAAGCCATTCGATGTGATGACGTATCCCGGCGGCAAGCACGGCTTGGTCAGGATGCCGCAGCAGGGTCGGCATTATTACGAGATGGTGCTGAGATTCTTCGAGCGAGAGTTGAAAGCGCCCAACGACGCTAGTTGATCCCCACCGCGGCCGCATCCGGCCGCCGCGTGTCCGCGCCACCGAAGAAGCGGCCGTTCGTGCACATCACGGACTGCGTGCTGCCCATGTTGCCCACAGATTTCACCTTGTGACCTCGGGCCTGCAACAGCTGCATGACATCGATCGGATGTCCGGGCTCGAGTTCCAGCTCCCCTGACGTCATGTTCTGAAACACGCGCGGCCGGCCGGTCGCTTCGGCGACATTCAGCCCGTGATCGACCACGTTGACGATCAACTGCGCCATCGCCGGAATGATTCGCGCGCCGTCAGGCGACCCACTCACCAGATACGGGCGGTCGCCCTCGAACACAATCACAGGAGTAATGGCAGACGTGGAGCGCTTCCCAGGCGCCAGCACGTTCGCAACGCTCGTATCCAGGCTGTGCGGAATCACCGGTCCGCCATGCAGGGCGAAGTTATAGATGTGATCGTTGAGCAGAATGCCGGTGCCAGCGACCATCACATGCGCGCCGAAGGACGAGCCCAAGGTATATGTGTTGCTGACGGCGTTACCCGCGCTGTCCATGATCGAGTAGTGCGTCGTGTCCCGACTCTCGTACTTCATCGGATCGCCGGGCTGCAACGTTGCGGCGTCACTTGCTTTCGCCAGGTCGATGGTCTGGGCCAGTGACTTCGCATACGCCTTGCTGACCAACCCAGCGACGGGCACCTGATAGTCCGGATAGCCGCCGAAGTACACACCGCGATCCGCGAACACGCGCTTCGATGCCTCGGCGATCACATGAATACTCGCCACGCTGTTCGAGCCCAGCTCCTTCATCGGGAAGTTCTCGACGATATTGAGCAACTCCGCGAGCAGTACGCCGGACGCCGGCGGTGGCATCAGCGCCATTCGATGGCCGCGATAGTCGCTCCAGATTGGCTCTTGCTCGCGAAGCTGATAGCGCGCGAGATCATCCATCGTGATCGCCCCGCCATTCGCCTGCATGTCCGCCACGATCTTGCGCGCGACACTGCCGCGATAGAACGCATCGGCCCCGCCCTTCGAGATCTCACGCAGCGACCACGCCAGATCCTTCTGTACGAAACGTTCGCCCGCGAGATACGCCTCGCCGTTCGCCTTGTACAAGGCCTTCGCGGCGACGGGATCTCGACTCAGGCGATCACGCCGCACATCGAGCGCATACGCGAAGTCCTCGCTGATGACGATGCCCTTCGCGGCCAGGTCGATCGCCGGCTGCATCAGGCGTTTCCACGGCAACTTTCCATACTTCTGATGGACATGCCACATCCCCGCGACCGTTCCCGGAATGCCCGCGCCCAAGCGGCTGTAACGTTTCTCTTCGTCCACCGTGCCATCGGGCTTGCGCAGCTGCTCGACACGAAGACTCGCCGGCGCCTGCGAGTAGTACTCCAACGCAACCGTGCGCTTCTCTTCCGCGAGATGCAGCAACATGAACCCGCTGCCGCCGAGATTGCCAGCTCGCGGCAACGTCACCGCCAGCGCGAAGCCGACGGCAACGGCGCTGTCCACGGCATTGCCGCCATCACGCAGCACCTCAGCACCGATGGCCGATGCCAGGTCGTTCTGCGTGACCACCATGCCTTCGCGACCGATGACCGGGTGATCGATGCTGTCGTAACGAATGTTGTACGACGCCCCATCGACCGCCCGCTGAGCCGCCTCGCCATCGCGCACCGGCGCCGAACAAACATTCGTTGAAGACGCAATCGCCTCAACCGCGAACAACAGCCCGCACGCCAGCAATGCAGCGCCAAATGGCTTCATCGTCGAGCTCATTCGAACGACTTGGTGAACTGCAGATACCAGTAACGGCCGCGATTGTCGTGCAAGGTCGCGAAGTAACCGAAAGGCTCGTCGGCAAGCGGCGGATCTTCGTTCAACACGTTGTTCACACCGAGCCGCACGGTGGTCGCGTCCAGCCAGCCGGAGCGCATCGTGTAGCTGCCGGACACATTGAAGATCAGCCAGTCGTCGACTGGATAATTCAACGCCGTCGAGTCCTTGACCTCGCCGACGTAGCGCGCGAACAACGTCGCGCCCACATCGCCACGGCGCCAGCTGAACGTCGCCGACGCACGATTGCGCGGATTGTCATCACGCTCCAGCAACGAACCACCCGCAGTCGCCGGCAACCCGGCCGCCAGCAACTCCGAGCTTTCCGTGGACGGCGACACATCGAAGTCCGTCAGGCGCGACCAGTCGAGCAGGGTGTGGAAATCGCCGATGGGCGTGTCGAAGTCATAGCTCACAGCCAGGTCGATGCCACGCACCACGCGCGAGTTCAGATTCAAGAACTCATTGAAGATCCGCACCGGCTGACCCTGCGCATTGCGCTCCAATGCCGGATCGCTGCTGCCCTGTTCCAGCCGGCGCACGGCATCCAGATTCAAGTGATCGATAGCCGAGAACACCCCGACCAGACCGGTCTGCTCGATGCGCCAGAAGTCGACGGTCAAAGTGAGTCGATCGATCGGTTCCAACGCAAAGCCGTAGCTGATGGTCTCGCTGTCCTCCGGCTTCAGCTTGTCACCGCCGCGACGGATGTCTTCGACGTTGTATCGAAAGGCGCCGCACGCACTCTGGTTCACAGCTGCAATGGATGTGGCGCCTTGATTCAGCGCGCACAGATACAGATCGGTGAGATTCTCCTCGACGCGCCGGATCTCCGTTGCATTGATCTGCTCCAGGTTCGGCGCACGGAATCCTTCTGCATAACCGGCCCGCAGTTGCAGCCAATCCGTCACTTCCCAGGCAATCGCCACCTTGGGCTTCAACACATCGTCTTCGATGTCCGAGAAGCGCTCGTAACGCGCGGCGATCTGAGTGTTGAGCGCCTGCATCAGCGGGATTCCCTGCTCCGGCAACACCAGCGGCACCTGCCACTCCACGTAAGCGGACGTGACATTGCGCGAACCCTCCGTGTCCGGCGTTGGGCTCGTGCCCATGACGTCGCTCGTGACCAGCCCGCTGGTCGACACGAAATTGATCGTGCCATCGATGCGCGGATCTCGATCGTCGTCGTAAGTCTCGCGACGCCACTCGAGACCGGCCGCCAGACCGATATCTCGACCTAGAATGCTGAACGCTTCGGGGCTGGAGATCTTCGCGTCGGCCAACGTCAGCGTCGCCGTGCTATCGCGCGTCACATTGATCCGCAATGGATCGGTGACGCCGACAGGATTCCACGTCGAATCGCCGACGGCAGGATTCGCGGGATCGCCACCATTGAACGGGTTGTACGCGGTCGCCGGATCGGAGCTGTTCAACGCGGCCTGCAACGCCGTGTTGCTGACGCGGTTGTACTCGACGTCTTCGGTGTTCGCCCGCGAATACAACGCGGCCGTTTCCCAATTCCATCGACCGATGTCACCGCGCAATCCGCTGAGCACGCGCCACGCGTTCGACTCGACTTCGATGCGCCGATTGCCTGCATCGAACACTCGAATGCCCGCGATCTGCACCGCCTGCGCCGGGCCGGTATAGCCCGCCAGGCGTCCCGGGCCGGAGCCGAACGGGTTGTAAGGATTGTTCGCCGACACGGTCAGCGGTGCCGAGGTGAGATCGGTGGAACCGCCGCGCACGGCTGTTGAATCCGCGCCGTAGTACATCAACTCGCCGAACGCTTCGAGGCCCGAGTCGAACTCGTGCTTCAGCGTGCTCATGAGATTGAAGCGATTCGACTCCGGCGTCATGGTCGACATCGAGCCTTCGTCCGTGCGCAACGACGCATCCAACGTCGACGAGCCGCCGTCGATGCAGGCGCCCGGCGTTCCCGGCACCGCTGCATCCGAACCGCTCAGACCGCACGGTTGAATATGAAATTGGGTGAATGAAGCGCCGAAGCCAGTAACAGGCGTCGTAACGCGGCCACGCAACCAAGGCGCGATGGTCGAAGAGTCATTGAAGCTCGACGCGTACTGCGACGAGACGAAGCCGCTGCGGTTGTTGGTTGCCGCGTAATCACGCTCGCTCGCCATCATCTGCGCGCGATGCATGTATGAGCCGAACAACGTGACATGGCTGCGTCCCTCGTTGAACGAAAAGCCGGACTTCACGTCGAACGACGTCTCATCGAAATCGGTGCCTTCGGAGAATCCATAGCGCGCACCGACCTGCAGCCCTTCGTAGTCGTCGTCGAGCACGTAATTGAGTACGCCGGCAGTTGCGTCGGCGCCGTAAATCGCCGCCGCGCCATCGCGCAACAACTCCAGTCGCGACACAGCGGACGGCGCAATCGTGTTGACGTTGACGATCTGCACCGGCACACCATCTTCCTGCTGCGTGGTCGGGTGCATGACCATGCGCCGACCGTTCAGGAGCACCAGTGTATTGCCTGACCCCAAACCTCGGAGATTCGCTGAAGAGACGTCGCCGCGCGCTTGATTCGGGCCTTGCTGCTCGTTGTTGAAGTTCTGACCGCCGGCTTGCGGCATCGAGGCGATCAACTGATCCGCAGTGAGTACACCTACAGCGGCGATATCCTCGCTCGAACGCACCGTGACCGGCAGAATTCCCGCGGCCACCGGCCCCTGAATGTGAGAACCAGTGACGACGATTTCTTCGACCGCCGCATTCTCCACTTCACTTCGGCTTGCGGACTCCCCCGCCGCCGCGACCTCGGCGCGGGTTATGCGTATGGTTCCATCTTTGTCCCGGACATACTGCAGGCCCGAGCCACGCAGCAGACGTTCGATCGCTTCTTCGGGCGTCATGCGTCCCGACACCGACGGCGCCGGAAGATTGGCGACCAGATCGGCCGCCGCCACCACCACCAGATCCGATTGTTGTGAGAATGCCAGCAAGGCGCGCGACAAGTCCGGCGAACGGATCTCGAAATTGCGCGCGGCTTCAGCGGCAGCGCCATTGGCGGCGCCGAGAATCAGCGCGGCCACCGCGACGGTCGATGTGAGCTTCGGCAGAAAGGAACGAATACTGCTGCGGATCATGAATACGTGGCGCGCGGTCCACTTAGACCGCTCGTGTAAAGCGCGCCGACTCCCCATCTTTAGTTGTAACCGAGCATGAGACGTTTGAGTCGGCCAATCGTGCCAACCCTCTCTTGACCGGCACAGGCGGCCCACGTACTTTCGCGCGCAAGAGTCATCGCACTCGGTTAGGACCACCAGCAGTGGCCGGCGTTTCCCTCGACAGCATCGCACCCGACTCCAATGAAAGCGCACGGCTGAAACAGCTGTATGAGCGCTATTGGAACGATTTGTGCCGTCACATCCGCGCCACGTTCGGCGCCGGGCCGCCCGATCCCCAGGATGTTGCTCAGTCAGCGTTCGCACGCTACCTGTCGATCGACGATCAGCAAGCCGTCGAGAACCCACGCGCGTTCTTGTATACCACCGCGCGCAACATCGCTCTGGACATCACGCGTCATCGCAAGCACGCGAACCGCCATTCGCTCAGCGTCTCGCAGGATGAAGGCGCTCACACCATCGACGAGTTCTCGCCCGAGCGCATCGCGCTGGCGCAGGAACGCGCGGCCGCGTTGTCGACGGTGATCGAGAGCTTGCCGAAGCGGCAACGACAGGCGCTGCTGCTGAATCGGCTGCACGATCTTTCCTACAGCGAGATTGCCGAACGCATCGGCTCGTCGAAGTCCGACGTGCGCCGCCAGATCGTGCGCGCGCTCGAAACCATCGAAGCGGCATTGGAAGCCTACGAATGAGCGGCGACGCCAAAAGAATCAAGGGCGAGTGCCGCGAATGGCTGGCACTGATGCAATCGGGCGAAGCCAGCGAAGCCGATCGCGCTCGATTCACGGCCTGGCTACGCGCCGATCCCCGGCATCAGCGGGCTTACGATGGACTGCACCTGCTGTGGCGGGATATCGCCACGCTGAATCAGCTCAAGGAATTGGAACCCGTGCCGCCGCCGCGTCCCGCTCAACGCCCGGCAGTGAAGGTAACGCGTCGACTGCTGCCGCTCGCCGCGGCCGCGACGATTGCCGGCCTCGCATTGGCGTTGTTCTTGACCCAGCCACAGCCGATCCAACCGCCGGTCACGACCGTGTCGGTCGTGCAGACCCAGGAATATCAAACGAAACTGGGTGAAGTGCGTGCGATTCAACTTTCGGATGGCAGCACCGTCACGCTAGGTGCGCGCTCTCGCGTCACCGTGAACTTCACGGACAGCGAGCGTCGAGTGCAGCTCGAGCGGGGCGAAGCGTACTTCGATGTCGCCAAGAATGCGGCTCGTCCGTTCCATGTCGCCGCGCCGGGCACCGCGGTTCGAGTCCTCGGCACGCGGTTCGACATGCGCGTCGGCGACAGTCATGTTCGCGTGGCCGTCGACGAAGGCGTCGTCGCGGTCAACAATCGATCGTCGGCCCTCACCCGCGGTCAACGCATCGACGTGATGCCCGACGGCGCGATGACTCCAGTGACCGAAGTGGATGGCAGCGAAGTCGCAGCCTGGCGGGAAGGCCGCCTGGTCTATGACGGCGCGACGCTCGCTGACGTCGTTGCGGATCTGTCGCGCTATCGACCCAATGTAACGTTGAGCTCTGCGGAAGCCGGCAAACTCCGAGTCACCGCCGGCTTGCGCGTCGAGCAGATCGATCAGTTCGTCGATCGCCTGCCCGATATTCTGCCAGTGCGGGTCATTCGTACCGACGACGCGATCACCATCGACGCCGGCTGATCGATCGCCTCAGGGGCGCGCCTGTCGCAGCGCCGGAATCATCGGACGGTCCGCTTCCAGCAAACCCACCGTTTCGAGCTCGTCGAGCGTCACCCATTGCAGCGGCTGACCCTCCACCGACCTCGCCTCGCCGGTGTACAGCGACACCAGCCAGAGATCGAGCAGCACCTGCCGATCGGTATAGCCATGTTCATAGGCGATCACCGGCGTCGCATCCAGCACTTCGATCCCCAGCTCTTCCCGCAGCTCCCGCTTCAACCCCGCCAGTGGCGGCTCGTCGGGCTCCAGCTTGCCGCCCGGGAATTCCCAGCCACCCGCCATGTGCTTGCCAGGCGGCCGCTGCGCTATGAGAACGCGCCCCTGTCCGTCGAACAGGGCGCCGGCGACGACATGAATCATGATCTGGAATTCTCCTGCTTGCCGGCGCATGTTACCTCTTCGTATATGACAGCGGGCAGAGGGCATTGAGCCCCTGCCCGCCGACGCTGCATCAGCTGCGCAGATCGAACCGATCCAATGTCAGCGCTGAGTGATCTTGCGATACGCCGGATCTTCCTTGAGCGCGAGGTCGGTCGTGAGCATGATCGGCGCGTTTCGCTTCGTCGGCTCATGCGCGTCCAGCACCAGATTCGCCGCGGCGGGATCCGAAGGAATCCATTGCGTGGCGCCACCCGCAGCGAGGCGGTCGCAAGGCTAGAGATCCAATCGATCAGGGGCCAATGTGTATTTGCTATCCCACCGATCGGTATTGCGCGAGCCATACCGTGTGGCGTCCGCAGTCGGGGTCCTCGACTGTGTTTGCTATGACGCTGAAGCCATGCGCCTCGAGCAGCTCTCGATATTCCTCGATCGACAGACTCGCGTGATACAGAGGCTCGCCGTGAAATGAGCCTATCGCCACGCGGTGATCGGGGCCTGTCGTGAAGAGCAGCGGCGCGCCGTTGTTCGCGTGCTGTTTGAAGATTGGAAACATCGCTCGCTGATGGTCGTGGGACAGGTGGAAGAAGCTGTCCCATGCAATGAGCGCGTCATACGTTTTACGCAACGACAGCGTGCGCATGTCGGCGACGATCCATTCGTTGCTCGGGAAGCGAGCACGGCATTTTTCGATGAGCGCTGACGAGGAGTCGACGCCTGTGACTGCGTAGCCGCGCTCGAGCAGATATTTCGCGATGGGCTGTCCGGAGCCGCAGCCGATATCGAGTATCGACGCCCCCGGTTCGAGCAGCGCCGTGAATCGATCCATCCACGCCCGCTCAGTCACCAGTTCCGGGCGACGGTCGCGATCCCACGCATCGGCGTGGCGCTGATACAGGCCGACGATGGCCTCTGGATTTTCTGTGTCGGTCACTTTTATATCGGTTACTGGAGGTCGATACGGACTTGGGCTCCGTCCGGAAGATCGCGCAGCTGACGATGAACGTCGCCAGTGATACGAAAATGTTCGGCGGCCGGCACCGGATTGAGATTACACACCTCATACTTTCCTTCCTGAAAGACAGGCAGGGTCGCATAGGTATAGCACTGGTCGGCTCGTAGCTCCTTGCCTGCCGTTTTCAGCGCCTCGATCAGATGAGGCATGAACCATTCGTCGGCCCGTTCGGTCTTTAGCAACTCGAGGAACTCCTCGCGTGAGGCCGCGACGCGCGTTATCTCAGCCGTACCCGTATTGAGCCAATAGATTTCCGGCCCGCTCTGTTGAAAGAACACATCGCCCAGCGTGCTTCCCATCACGGGCTCAAATATCTCCGGCAAACGCCAAGCCCACGCCGCGCGCAACTCGGCGAGCGCCGCATCGCTCGGCAGGAAGGTCAGATCGTTCCATGTGATCTTCATGTTGAGCCACCCCCGGCAAAACCACACAGCGTGGCCATGCTATACCACCTACAATCGGAACTCGAAGCGTCAACTCGGGCTTACTGAACATTCACTCGACCGGGAGCGAAGCATGGCCAATCAATCGTTCGAAGCGTTCCTGGAACAGCAACGCCAGCGCGTCGCCGCCGCCTTCGTCAATGGCGATCCGGGCCCGCTGAAGGAAATCTCCACCTCCACGGACCCGGCCACGTTCTTCGGCCCCAGCGGCCATGTCGAGCACGGCTCCGCCCAGGTACTCGCAGGCAACGAAAAGGCCTCTCGACAATTTCAACGCGGCGGCACGACCGAGCTGCAAGTCTTTCACAGCGGCAGGGATGGCGATCTCGGCTACTGGGCCGGCCTGCAACACGCAACCGTCCGCCTCCAGGGCAAGCCCGAGGCGGTGCCGATGACGCTACGTGTGACAGAAATATTCCGGCGCGAGAACGGCGAGAGGAAGCTCATGCATCGTCATGCCGATGCGCTGGCGGAGGACAAGGGCTGATTCAACCGTCGACATCCTTCAACAGCAACATCTCCTTAACCCGATACTCCGCTTCGGGTGGGAAACCACATTCGATGACCCGCTCCTTCGGGTTCTCAAACGTGCCGAACAGCAGGTCCCAGATCGGCATTCCGTAGTTTTGCGCGTGGAAGTTGCGCTTGTGATGCACCCGATGCATCTCGGGCCGTTGCACGAGGACGCCAAGCCACCGCGGCGTCCGCAGGTCCATGTGGATGAAGAGGTTGTCGAGTGCCGCGTACAACAATCCCCACGCAGCCGCCGTCGCGTCGAGTCCGAAGATCAGATAGGCGCAGAGCGCATTGATCAGGGCCGCGGCGACAGTGTCGAACGGATGCAGATAGAACGACGTCAGCGATTCGATGCGGGAAGGGCTGTGATGCAGCTGGTGAAAGACACGCCACAGAATATCGAATCGATGCGTGGCCCGATGCCACCAGTAGGCGACCAGGCTCGCCACCACAAATGAAATAAATCCCGTAATCGGCGCCGGCAGACTCGCCGGCAAACTAAACAAAGCGTGCGCGCGGAAGAAGTCATTAAACAAAATGCCCGCGCCGAGGGCCGCGGCTACCTGAGCAAGACTCAGCGCCGCGGCGTAGAACTGCCAGCGCTTATCACAATTCGCCCCGGAAGCAGGCGCGATCACCTCTCGCGTGAAGATAACGGAAAAGACGGCGATGACGATGAAGTAAAGGACCACGCTCATGTATCAGGCTCCGGCTGGACGTCGGCGCACTCGCCGAGCAGCGCGGCAATTGTATCAAGGTCCCGACAGCCCGCCATCGATCGTGGCGAGATCAAATCTTTCACGCCACTGAGAAACCATCGAAAGTCTTGGAACGAGCGTTTCAACAACCAGCCAGACGTTTCCGCGGAAACGTCACACTGGCATCAAATCGACAATTCCTCCGCGATCGTGAACGCGAGGCGCCCAGTATCGCGGCCGGCGCCGACAATGAGCGACCGCGACTACTCGAATGACGTTCGCGTCGTGCCGGAATATGAGCGCGTATGGAAACCGGCGCAGCGGGATGCGGCGATGAACGTCGTCGAGCATTTCTCCAAGATAGGGTAATTTGGTAAGCACGGCAATGACGCGCTCGACCTCCAGCATGAAGTCGTGGCCGAGGCCGCGAACGTCACTTTCGTAGATGGCCGCGGCGTCCAGCAGTTCGTCCGCGGCATCTGGAAAGAACTCGACTTTCATCTTTTGAGGCGCGCGCGGGCACGCTCGAAAACTTGCTCGGCGGGAATTGTTTTCATCAGTCCGGCATCGAACTCAGCGCTGCGCCGCTGGATCTCCTGCAGCCATGCGCGGTCGGCATCCATGTCTCCCGGACCGTCGAGCTCTTCCAACAACGTTCGCAACAATCGTTCCTGCGCCGGGCGTTCCAATTTGCGAATTTCCCGCTCAATCTCCGAAATGGACCTTGTCATAAACGTACCGGGGTCAGCTCCAGATGCGGTGAGTGTACCCCCGGCACTTCACGGTCAAATAGGTTTTAAACAGGAATTCTTCGCCCTCGCGAAGCAGCGGATCCGCGCGCGGTGGCACGTAGCGCGCTCCGCGAGATATCGCGAAGCAGAACGACTACGGAGACTCTTTCAAACTCCGCGGCGGGTGATAGTAGTCGTTCAAACGTTTCCTGACCGTCCGCAGCTTCGCCAGGACCGCGGGTTCTTTCGGGCTCTTCGCGCGAGCGAGTGCAAGTATTTCCTCGCCGCTGTCCACCAACCACTTGGGCGGAAGATCCGCGCTCGGTGACCAGGTGCTGGCGCTGGGCCAACCGACGCCTCGGAGATTGGTTCGGAACCGGTAGTTGGTACCGTCGAGGCCGGTGGGTGAGTGTCGGGTGAAGCGTGCTTCGAGGATGTTGTTCGCCCAGATGTCGTAAACGACTTCGGCGAACTGCTTGCTGACCTCGAGCTGCTGCATCTCGACGTGCTGAAAGTCCACGGCCGATTTCGGGTGCATCAGCCGCCAGCTGCTCAGCACATACTTGCCATCCTCCAGGCGGATCTGCCATTCGAAGGCCGGCTCCAACGAGGGATATCGGCCGAACTCAGCGAGACAACGCGAGCAACGCCGGTCGGCGATCCCGGCGCCGTCGGGAAGGAGGCGGTCGGAGGTGCCGGCGATGGTTTCATCGCGCTGCTGAGTGACATCCGGCTCGTAGGCAGTCGCGATGCCCGGCAGCGCGAGACAAAGAACAACCAGCCCGGAGCGGATGTTCATGCGGACCGATGATCCGTTCTTCTTCGACATGAGCGCTGTCCCTATCATCGAGAAGACCCTCCCCAGGGTCGACCGCTGCGATCATATCTTTTCGCGCACAAATAAAAACGCGCCGGGTGGCGAACCCGGCGCGTTTTGCTTTCGAACGGTGCGCGGCGAGTGGCGTCAGCCCTGTCCGGCCAGCGCTCCGTGGCAATGTTTGAACTTCTTCCCGGAGCCGCACGGACACAGCTCGTTGCGACCGACCTTCTTCGTCTCACGAACGAATTGCGCGACCGGATCAGCCCCTTCCGCCGCCATCGGTTGCGCCTCTGCGGCCGGGGCCGTCGGGGCGGTGAGCTGCTCGGGGGCGGCGTGCTGGAACTGCATGGCGCGGGCGAGACGAGCCTGACGCTCCTGCTCTTCGCGCTCCTCGCGGTCGATGTCGGCCTGAGTGCGCAGTTGCATGCGGGAGAGCATCGAGACGGTGTCGTGCTTGATGCGATCGAGCATGGCGGTGAACAGCTCGAAGGCTTCGCGCTTGTACTCCTGCTTGGGATTCTTCTGCGCGTAGCTGCGCAGGTGAATGCCCTGGCGGAGATAGTCCATGGCAGCAAGATGCTCGCGCCAGTGCGAGTCCAGCTGCTGGAGCATGATGGCCTTTTCGATGTGACGGACGACCGGGGCGCCGTACAGCTCCACCTTGGCCTCGTACGCCTGGTCGATGACCTGGTGGACGCGCTTGCGCAGGCCCTCTTCGACCAGGTTCTTGTCTTCTTCCAGCCAGGCCTTCGGATCGACGCTGACCGCGAAGTCCTTCTCGACGGCCTGCTTCAAGCCCTCGACGTCCCACTGTTCCTCCAGGCTGCCCGGCGACACATAACGGTCGATCAAGGCATTGACCGTTTCGTGGCGGATGCCGGCGATGGCGTCGCCCACTTCCTCGGCGGCCATGAGATCGGTGCGCTGGTTGTAGATGACCTTGCGCTGATCGTTGGCGACGTCGTCGTATTCGAGCAGGTTCTTGCGAGCGTCGAAGTTGTGGGCTTCGACCTTGCGCTGGGCGCGCTCGATCTGTTTCGAGAGCATGCGGCTCTCGATCACTTCGCCTTCCTTCATGCCGGCGGTCTGCAGCCAGCGTTTGACGCGCTCGGGGTCGCCGAAGATGCGCATCAGATTGTCTTCGAGCGACAGATAGAAACGGCTCGAGCCCGCGTCGCCCTGACGGCCGGAACGGCCGCGCAGCTGGTTGTCGATACGGCGGGACTCGTGACGTTCGGTGCCGACGATGTGCAAGCCGCCGGCGGCGAGCACCGCCTCGTGACGCTGCTTCCACTCCTCGCGCACACGGGCCTTGGTCGCGTCGTCGACTTCGCCCATGCCCTGCAATTCAACTTCCAGATTGCCGCCGAGCACGATGTCGGTACCGCGGCCGGCCATGTTGGTGGCGATGGTCACGGCGCCGGGGCGGCCGGCCTGCGCGACGATCATGGCCTCGCGCTCGTGCTGTTTGGCATTCAGCACCTGGTGCGGAATCTTTTCTTTTTCCAGCAGCTGCGACAGCAGCTCGGAGGTTTCGATGGACGTGGTACCGACCAGCGCCGGCTGGCCGCGCGCCACGCAGTCGCGGATGTCCTCGATGATGGCTTCGAACTTGTCCTTCTGCGTGAGATACACGAAGTCGGGATGATCCTTGCGGATCATGGGCTTGTTGGTGGGGATGACCACCACTTCCAGGCCGTAGATGGACTGGAATTCGAACGCTTCGGTATCGGCCGTACCGGTCATGCCGGCCAGCTTCGAATACATGCGGAAGTAGTTCTGGAAGGTGATGGACGCGACCGTCTGGTTCTCTTCGCGAACCCGCACGCGCTCCTTCGCTTCGATGGCCTGATGCAGACCATCCGACCAGCGACGGCCCGGCATGGTGCGGCCGGTGAACTCGTCGACGATGACCACTTCGCCGTTGCGAACGATGTATTCGACATCGCGGTGATACAGCGCGTGAGCGCGCAGCGCCGCGTTCAAGTGATGCATGATGCGGATGTTGGCCGCGTCGTACAGGCTCTCGCCCGGCTGCAACAGGCCGGCTTCGGCGATCAGCTGCTCGGCGTGCTCGTGGCCGGCATCGGACAGATGTACCTGGCGCGACTTTTCATCGGCCCAGTAGTCGCCTTCGCTCTCCTCGCCTTCCTGACGCTTCAGTTTCGGCGCCAGCTCGTTGATGCGCAGATAGAGCTCGGTGCTCTCTTCGGCGGGACCGGAAATGATCAGCGGCGTGCGGGCTTCGTCGATCAGGATCGAGTCCACTTCGTCGACGATGGCGTAGGCGAGACCCCGCTGCACACGATCCTCGAGACGGAACGCGAGATTGTCGCGCAGGTAGTCGAAACCGAATTCGTTGTTGGTGCCGTAGGTGATGTCGCAGGCGTAGGCGGCGCGCTTCTCATCCGAGCTCTGGCCGCTCTTGATCACGCCGACCGTCAGGCCGAGGAACCGATAGACCCGGCCCATCCAGTCCGCGTCGCGCGAGGCCAGGTATTCGTTGACCGTCACCACGTGCACGCCCTTGGCGGGCAGCGCATTCAAGTACGCGCCCAGGGTGGCCATCAGCGTCTTGCCTTCGCCGGTGCGCATCTCGGCGATCTTGCCCTGGTGCAGAACCGTGCCGCCGATGACCTGCACATCGAAGTGCCGCATGCCGAGCACCCGGCGCGCCGCCTCTCGCGTGGCCGCGAAGGCCTGCGGGGCGATGTCGTCCAGGGTCTTGCCCTGGGCCAGCAACTGGCGGAACTCCGCCGTCTTGGCCTGCAACTGCTCGTCGGACAGCGCCTTGAAGGATTCCTCCAGGGCATTGGTCTTGTCGACGATTTTGGTAAAACCGCTCAGAAGCCGCTGATTGCGACTGCCGAACAGCTGGGTCAGCCAATTCGCCACGCTGAAACTCCGGGGATGGGGCCGCCAGGGCCCGCAAAGCCTGTTGGGAAAAGCCCGTTATTGTACACGCGCGCCCGGCGACTCTAATTACGGTCTCGCCAGCTGAACGCGGGCTTTGGCCGGACCGCCCGGTTGGCTGGGGGCGGCGATCGCGAAAACAAGCGGAATGAGTGCTTTTTTACCGACGCACGAATGTCATCGGATCCACGGCACGGCCCTGCTTGAGCACCTCGAAATGCAGGTGCGGGCCGGTGGAGCGGCCGGTCGAACCGATCAGCGCGATCGGCTGGCCTTTCTGGACGGTATCGCCGACCTGCACCAGGGCCTTGGAGTTGTGGCCGTAGCGCGTGACATAGCCGTTGCCGTGATTGATCTCGACCGTGCGGCCGTAGCCGAAGCGATCCTTGGAATAGGTGACCACGCCGGAGGCGACCGCCAGGACCTGCGAGCCGGCCGGGCCGGCGAAGTCGATGCCCTGGTGATAGGCATTGCGACCGGTGAACGGATCGGCGCGATAGCCGAAGTGCGAAGAAATCCAGCCCTGTAACACCGGGCGGCCATTCGGGACCACCTCACGACTCATGTTGCGTGTGGAAATCATGCTCTCCAGCACGCTCAGCTGTCGCTCGCGATCGCGGATCTGGTTGGTCAGGTCATCGAGCATCGCGGTCAGCTCGGGCGCGGCGACGGTGGCGCCCTCCAGCAGGCCTTCGGGACCGCCGACGGCGGGCTCGCTATCGAAATTGAATTCGCCCTTGTCGAGATTGGCCATCTCGGTGAGCCGGCGGCCCAGGGCATCGAGGCGGATCACATGGGCATTCATCTGGCCGACGCGGCTGGTCAGCGCATCGAGCCGTTCCTGCAGATCGCGCCGGGCATTGGCGACTTCGAGGCGTTGCTGCTCGAGTTTCGCGCCCCACTCCGTGACCTGCGCGGCCGGGTCCAGCAACAGGCCGCCGCGACCGAGCTGGACGCCCGCGAACAGCACGCCGGCCAGCACGAACACCACGCTCGCAATCGTCACCGTCATCGCCAAGGGGCGGCCAAGCTCGAATTGGCGAGCCTTGCCGAAGCGCTTGGAGAACACGATGACGTTCATTTGATCACTACCTTCTCTCTTTCGCGCCCTAAACGGCCAGCTTCCACTGGCGGCACGACAATACGTTCACACCCGCCTTGAACCGGCGCGCTTTCAGCGACAAGGTTCGCGACGACAAACGGGCCAGACTTCTCCGGTCGAAAGCGGCCAAGGCCCTTTCGACAAGGCCGTCAAAAGGCGTGACTTTTGCCAGCCTTCGGCCCGAGCAGAACTGCGGTGGACGTAGAACCGAATGTTCGAGTTGTACATCCTGGCAACCCCGCTATCGTGGCGCGACCCGCTGCATGCGTGCCTGCTGCCGTAGACCGGTGGCTTTGCGTCCCCGCCTTTCGACGGGTTTGCCCTTAACAGTGGTCGGAATATGCATAACGAAGCGTCAAAAGATCAAGCGTCCAGCGCCCAGATTGGTGCTTTCAGCGTATGACTGATCGGTTCAAACCGCTGAGCGGGACCGTTGGCCCGTTATTCGCGCAACTCGAGCAGCGCGTGGCGGCGCACGTCGAACTGACCGAGCGAGTCCGTGCTGCGCTCACGGGACCAGAAAAAGATCATGTGGTGTCAGCGAGTTGCCGTGACGACACTCTGGTCGTGCTGGCCGACTCGGCAGCCTGGTGCCCGCAGATTCGTTATGCGCAAACGCAATTACTGGAACTGTTAAATGGTTGCGGTGAGAGCAAGGTCACAAAACTAAAAGTTCGCGTCGGCAGGAAGCCGCGCGCCCCGAATCAGCAGTAACGGCAGATTTACGCGCTGACCATCGCCGCGGGTTAGCTGGTTCCTGCAGGGGAATCCGCCGTCGACGGCGGCATGCGTACGCTGTTCAATAACAGCGACATCCGTGGCTACGCGCTGACCATCGCGGCAGCTGGCACGTACGATATCGGGCTGTCTTTTACATTGTCGAAAGTGACCGGCTCCCACGCGTTCGGCGAGTCGATCAGCTTGCGGACCAGCTGATTGTTGAGCGCGTGGCCGGATTTGTGGCCGCTGAATTCGCCGATCAGGCTCTTGCCGAGCAGGTACAGATCGCCGATCGCGTCCAGGATTTTGTGTTTGACGAACTCGTCCTCGTAGCGCAGGCCGTCTTCGTTCAACACGCGGTACTCGTCCAGCACGATGGCGTTGTCCAGGGTGCCGCCGAGCGCCAGGTTCTTGGAGCGCATGTATTCCAGATCGCGCATGAAGCCGAAGGTCCGTGCGCGGCTGATCTCTTTCAGATAGGACGTCGTGGAGAAATCCATCGACGCGGTCTGCGAACGCTTTTTGAAGACCGGGTGATTGAACTCGATCTCCATGTTGACCTTGAAGCCGTTATACGGCTCGAAGCGGGCCCACTTGTCGCCATCGCGCACTTCCAGCGGCGCGAGCACTCGGACGAAACGTTTCGGCGCGGCCTGCTCTTCGATGCCGGCCGACTGCAACAGGAACACGAACGGGCCGGCGCTGCCGTCCATGATCGGGACCTCTTCGGCCGACAGGTCCACATAGGCGTTGTCCAGCCCGAGACCGGCAAATGCCGACAACAGATGCTCGACCGTGTTGACCCGGACCGGGCCATTGAACAGGGACGTGCCCAGCATGGTATCGCCGACATTTTCGGCATACGCGCGCACGTCCACCGGCTCGTTCAGGTCGGTGCGACGGAACACAACGCCGGTGTCCACCGGCGCCGGACGCAGCACCATCAGCACTTTTTTCCCGGAGTGAAGGCCCACGCCGGTCGCGCGGATGGTGTTCTTTAAGGTTCGTTGTCGCAACATGAGGGGTTCCAAGCGGCGCAGACCCTAACACTGCCGGCAAGTGAACGGCAAGCCTCTGACTTGCCGTTACTTTTGCTTACATTGAAAAGGCACTCACCGCGTCCTGATGAATCGACTTGCTAGCGTACGGCGAAGTTCCAGGGGCACCATGCATGTTCCCTATGTAACCCATAGAGATTGCCGCCCGGACCCGCCGCCCACCGGCAGTCGCGGTTCATCAGTCCGTTACACCTCAATCGGCCTGCCGGCGCAGAAACGCCGGAATATCCAGCATCGACGTATCTTCAGCCGTCAACCCGTCGCCCACCGCGCGGCGAGCCTGGCCCGCTTGCGGGTCGCGCTGGTTACGGATGTAGGTCGGCACGTGCAGATCGTCCAGCGTCGGCACGTTGCCACGACGGCCGCCAGCAATGGCGGTCATGCGGCGCGTGTCCTGCTGGGGAGCCTGCATTTGCGTACCCGGGCGACCGATGCCCGTGGCCACGACGGTCACGCGGATCTGCTCGCTCATTTCCGGATCGATCACGCAGCCCACGACCACGTTGGCGTCTTCGGAGGCGTACTGCTTGACCGTGTCGCCGACGATGCTGAATTCGCTGGTCCGCAGGTCCATGCCGGCGGTGACGTTGATCAGCAGGCCATGTGCGCCCTGCAGATTCACATCTTCCAGCAGCGGGCTGGAAACAGCGGCTTCAGCAGCTTCACGCGCGCGATGCTCACCGCGAGCGATGCCGGTGCCCATCATTGCCATGCCGGTCTCGGCCATCACGGTACGCACGTCGGCGAAGTCGACGTTGATCATGCCGGGACGGGTGATCAGCTCGGCGATGCCCTGCACCGCGCCCTGCAGCACCTGGTTGGCCGATTTGAACGCATCCAGCAAGGTCACATCGCCACCGAGCACCGTCAGCAACTTCTGGTTCGGGATGGTGATCAGCGAGTCGACGTGCTTGCTCAGCTCGGCGATGCCGCGCTCAGCGGAACCGTGACGCTTCCGGCCTTCCATCTCGAACGGCCGGGTCACCACCGCGACGGTGAGGATGCCCAGTTCCTTGGCGACCTGCGCCACGACGGGAGCCGCGCCCGTGCCGGTGCCACCGCCCATGCCGGCGGTGATGAACAGCATGTCCGAGCCTTCGATCATTTCGATGATGCGATCGCGATCTTCCATCGCGGCCTGACGGCCCACTTCCGGATCGGCGCCCGCGCCCAGGCCCTTGGTGATGTTGCAGCCGATCTGCAGACCGACTTTCACCTTGGAATGTTTCAACGCCTGCGCGTCGGTGTTGATGCAAATGAAATCCACGCCTTCGATACCGGCCTGGATCATGTGAGCGACCGCGTTGCCGCCGCCGCCGCCGACGCCAATCACTTTGATGACTGCGCCTTGGTTTTCTGTATCAGCTAGTACAAACATCGTTAGTCCCCTCAATGTCAGCGAGACAAAGCAAATTGCAACTCAACGTACGGCCGGTTCAGAGGCCCGCCGCACGCTCCATCTTCCCCACTCATCCCCTTCTTTTGGCCCTGTCCATGGCGTCGCGTCAGGTTCATCAGAAATTTCCTTGAAACCAGGCTTTCATGCGATCGAGCGTGCCGCGCACGTTGCCACCCAGCGGCAACTCGCGACGCCCGCGCAGATAATTCTCCCGGCCGTACAGCAACAGGCCGACGCCGGTCGAATGAATCGGATTGCTCACCACATCCACCAGTCCGGTGATGTGCTGTGGCACGCCGAGGCGTACCGGCATGTGAAACACTTCTTCGGCGAGCTCGACCGCGCCTTCCATCTTCGCGCTGCCGCCGGTGAGCACGACGCCCGCGGCGATCACTTCCTCGAAGCCGGAACGGCGCAGCTCTTCGCGCACCAGAGCAAACAACTCCTCGTAACGAGGCTCGACCACTTCGGCGAGCGTCTGTCTCGCCAGCCTTCGCGGCGGACGATCGCCCACGCTCGGCACTTCGATGGTCTCGTCCGAGTTCGCGAGCTGCGACAACGCGCAGGCGAACTTCATCTTGATCTCTTCGGCGTGATGCGTCGGCGTGCGCAAGCTCACGGCGATGTCGTTGGTCACTTGATCGCCCGCGATCGGAATCACGGCGGTGTGACGAATCGCGCCGCCCGAGAACACCGCGAGATCGGTCGTGCCGCCGCCGATGTCCACCAGGCACACGCCCAGTTCCTTCTCATCGTCGGCGAGCACCGAGTAGCTCGACGCCAACTGCTCGAGCACCACGTCCTCGACCTGCAAGCCGCAACGCTGCACGCACTTCACGATGTTCTGAGCCGCGCTGTCGGCACCCGTGACGATGTGGACCTTCGCTTCCAAGCGCACGCCCGACATGCCGATCGGCTCGCGGATGCCTTCCTGGCTGTCGATCAAGAACTCCTGCGGCAGGATGTGCAGGATCTTCTGATCGGCCGGAATTGCGACCGCGCGCGCCGCGTCGATCACGCGATCCACATCCTCGGAAGTCACTTCTTTATTCCGAATGGCGACGATGCCGTGCGAGTTCAGGCTGCGCACATGGCTGCCGGCGATACCGGCGTACACCGAATGAATCTCGCAGCCAGCCATCAGCTCGGCCTCTTCCACCGCGCGCTGAATGGACTGCACCGTCGATTCGATGTTAACGACGACGCCCCGTTTCAGTCCGCGCGAAGGATGCGAGCCCAAGCCCACCACTTCGATGCGACCCTCGTGATTGACCTCGCCGACGATCGCGACCACCTTGGAGGTGCCGATGTCGAGGCCCACGATCAAATTCCGGTCATTCTTCCTAGCCATCAGGACGTGCATCCTCGGCGCCGCGCGCGACTCGGGCTGGAGCGATCCAGCCGACAGAAAAGCCGTTGCTATAACGCAGATCTACATAACTGACTTCCGCCGCCCGAGCCGCCACCACCGGGCTCGCCACAGCGATGAATCTTTCCATGCGAGCCGGCACGTCCTGGCGACCAAGACGCACGATCACGCCATTGCCGAGCGTCAACTGCCACGCGCCGCGCGCGTCCAGCTCGACCTTGCTCAAGCGCATGCCTACGCCCAACAGGCGCGGATACGACTCCAAATAAAGCTTCGCGACCTGACCTTCCGTGCCCACCGGCCCCACCAGCTGCGGCAGCTCCTGCGGAATGTGTCGCGCATCCTTCAAAAACAATTCGCCTCGCGTATTCATCAAGCCCGACTCGCCCCAGCGAGCCGCCGCGACATGCTCAGTGATGAACACGCGCACACCATTCGGCCACTTTCGTTCGACGCGAGCGCGATCCACCCACGGAACGGTTTCCAACTGTTTGCGTAGCGCATCCAGGTTGACCGACAGAAAGCCCGCACCACGAAACCGCGCCACGACTTCTTCGACCTGCAACGGGGTGACGCGCTGAAATTGCCCGCCCACTTCCACCTTGCCAATCGGTCGATCGAACGACACCGCGAGGCCCCAGGCCATCACCGCGAGCCCCACGATCAACCCCGACACGCCGAGCACAGGACGCAAGCCACCCTCGGTCAACGACGTGACCATGGGCTTGAGCCGGGCGAACAGATCGAACTGATCGCCTTCAGCCTTGCGTCGATTGCGCTTGCGTGAGCCCATCATCTCGGCAGACTCGTCTCCAACACGCGCCACACCAGCTCATCGAACTCGATACCGAACGTCTTGGCCGACTTCGGCACCAGCGAATGACTGGTCATGCCCGGCGCGGTGTTCACTTCCAACAAATAAAATTTGCCGCTGGCGCGATCGCGCATCACATCGACCCGCCCCCAGCCGGAGCAACCGGCGGTGCGGAACGCTTCCAGCGCGAGCGCACGAATCTCGTCTTCAGCAGCACCTTGTAAACCCGGGCAGATGTACTGCGTGTCCTCGGCTTTGTACTTCGCGTGATAGTCGTAGTACTCGCCGGCCGGCACGATACGAATGCTCGGCAGCGCCGTGTCGCCAAGAACGGCAACCGTCAGCTCATCGCCGACGATCAACTGTTCCATCAGCATCTCGCCTTGATAGCGGGCGGCCAGATCCACCGCCTGCTGCAGATCCTGTTCTTTGAACACGCGACTCACGCCGACGCTCGAACCTTCGCACGCAGGCTTCACGATCACCGGGAGACCAAGGTGGTTGGCCGCCGTCGCTACGTCGCTGTTCCTGGCGAGACGCGCATATTTCGGCGTCGGCAAGCCGAGCGACAGCCACACCTGTTTGGTGCGGATCTTGTCCATCGACAGCGCCGAGCCCAACACATCGGAGCCGGTGTACGGCACGCCGAACGCGTCCAGCAACCCTTGCAGGATGCCGTCCTCACCGCCGCCGGCATGACCGTGCAGGATGTTGAATACGCGCTGGCAGCGTTTGTTCACCAACTCATCGACGAGCGCAGCGATGCCATCGACTTTGTAGGCATCGACGCCCTGACGCTTCAGCGCATCCAGACAGTTGCTGCCGCTATCCAGCGACACTTCACGCTCGCTCGACGTGCCGCCCATCAGCACGGCGACGCGACCGAAATCACGCGCATTACTGACGCGCTTCGGTGCAAGACTATTGGATTTTGGCTTGTTTGCTTCAGCCATGACTCACCTCGCCGACGATGCGCACCTCAGTGTTGAGTCGCACCCCCTGCTTTTGTTCCACCGTCTGTTGCACGTGACGGATCAATTGTTCGATATCGGTCGCCGTCGCCGTGCCGTCGTTGACGATGAAGTTCGCGTGCATCTCCGACACTCGCGCGCCGCCGATGCGAAACCCTTTCAGCCCGCAGCCTTCGATCAGGCGCGCGGCGTGATTGCCCGGCGGATTCGTGAACACCGAACCGCACGACCACTCTTGAATCGGCTGCGTCGCCTTGCGCCTGGCCATCAGTTGCCTGATGTCGTCGTCGCTGACGCCCGGACGCTGTTCGAATCTCAGCAACGCGCCGAGAAACCATTCGTCCTTCGGACCTGCAACGTGGCGGTAACCAATGTTGTACTCGGAAGCCGGACGCTCATGACGCACGCCGTGGCGATCGATGGTCGCGACGGCAACGACGTGCTGCCACGTCTCGCCACCGAACGCGCCCGCGTTCATCGCCAGCGCGCCGCCCAGCGTGCCGGGAATGCCCGCGAAAAATTCCGCCGGTCCCAGACCCCACTTGATGCATTGCTTGGCGAGCTTCGCGCACGCGACGCCACTGCCACACCACACCTCGTTGTCGTTGCGACGCTCCAGCTCATCGAAGATGCCGTGCGTCTCGATCACCGCGCCGCGAATGCCGCCGTCGCGAACCAGCAAGTTGCTGCCCAGGCCGATCCACATCACCGGCGTGCCGGGCTCCAGCCCTTGCAGGAAGCCGGACACATCGGTCACGTCGAGCGGCGAAAAGAACAAATCCGCCGGCCCGCCCACGTGCCACGACGTGTGCTTCGACATCGGCTCGCCGCGCTTCACTCGCGCTTCGAAATCGGGCGGCAGCGACAACGCGTTCACGGTTGCCTCCGCTCGGCCGACAGAGTCGTCAACGCCGCCGGCAATTCCGGCGCCAGGCTGCCGATGCTGCCGGCGCCCATCGTCACGATCACATCGCCATCGCGAGCGATCTGAATCAGCGCACGCGGCAATTCATCGATCTTCTCGACGTACACCGGCTCGACGCGGCCATGCGAACGCACCGCGCGACAGATCGCCTTGCCGTCGGCGCCTGCGATCGGCGTTTCACCGGCTGCATAAACTTCAGTAACGATCAGCGCGTCGGCATTCGCGGCGAGCACACGAGCAAAGTCGTCGAGCAGATCGCGCGTACGGCTGTAACGATGCGGCTGGAAGGCCAACAAGACGCGACGGTTCGGCCAGCCCTGTCGGACCGCTTCGAGCGTCGCCGCGAGCTCGGTCGGGTGATGACCGTAGTCGTCGATGATCGTGACCTTGCCCGCCGACGTCTGCACGTCGCCGTACTGCTGCAGGCGACGATCGACACCGTGGAACGATGCGAGCGCGTGTTGAATCGCGTTGTCGCTCACTTCCAATTCCTTGGCCACGGCAATCGCCGCCAGCGAATTGAGCACGTTGTGCCGTCCCGGCAGGTTCAACTTCACCGTCAGCTTGTGTGAAGACCCGGTGCGCTCCACATCGAAACGCGTCTGCACGCCTTCACGCTGGATATTCACAGCGCGCAGGTCAGCTTCCGGACTGTCGATACCGTAAGTCACGAACGGACGATTGATTCGCGGCAACAGGCTCTTCGCGATCGGATCGTCCGCGCACACGACCGCCAGGCCGTAGAACGGCAGGTTGTGCAGGAAGTCGATGAAGCTCTGCTTCAACCGTTCGAAGTCGCCGTCGTGCGTGCCGAGGTGATCGTTGTCCACGTTGGTGACGATCGAGATCATCGGCTGCAGATGCATGAACGACGCGTCGCTCTCGTCCGCTTCGGCGACCAGATACTTGCCGGCACCCAGGCGCGCGTTGCTGTCGGCGCTCTTCAAGCGCCCGCCGATCACGAACGTCGGATCGAGACCGCCTTCGGCGAGAATCGAGGCGACCATGCTGGTCGTCGTGGTCTTGCCGTGCGTGCCGGCGACCGCCACGGAATAGCGGAAGCGCATCAGCTCGCCCAACATCACCGCACGCTGCACGATGGGCAGACGCCGCGATTTCGCTTCGACGACCTCGGGGTTGTCCGGCTGCACGGCCGTCGAAACGACCAGCACGTCCGCCTTGCCGACGTTCTCCGCCGCATGACCGATCTTGATCTGCGCGCCCAGCTTCGCCAGCCGTTGCGTGACCCCGTTCGGTTTCAGGTCGCTGCCTTGAACGTGATAGCCCAGGTTCAACAGCACTTCGGCGATGCCGCCCATGCCGCTGCCGCCGATGCCCACGAAATGAATGCGATGAATGCGACGCATGCGGTCTTTCATCATGCGACACCTCCCGCGGCGGCCACGCATGCGTCCGCGAGACGCACGTCAGCATCCGTGATCGCAACCGAGCGGGCCCGCACGGCCATCGCTTTCAGCTGCTCACGTCCACCGCTCAGCAATTTGTTCAGCTCCTGCGCCAGCCGTTCCGGAGTGAGATCGCGCTCGGCGATCGAGATGCCCGCCGAAGCCTCGACCAGGAACTGCGCATTGAGCGTTTGATGATCGTCGACTGCCGCGGCGAACGGCACGAAGATCGCCGGCAAACCGGCGGCCGCGAGCTCCGACACGGTCATGGCGCCGGAACGGCACACGACCACATCGGCCCAGCTATACGCTTCCGCCATATCAGTAATGAAGGCGCGAACGTCGGCCTGCACGCCGTGCTTCTCATATGTTTCGCGCACGACCGGCAGATGACGCTCGCCGGCCTGATGAATCACAACAGGGCGAGCAGCCGCATCGATGGTCGCGAGCGCCGCCGGCACCGTCGCATTGAGCTTCATCGCGCCCTGGCTGCCACCGATGACGAGCAGACGGATCGGCCCTGTACGGTCGGCGTAACGCTGCGCGGGAGGCGCAATCGCCGCGATCTCACGTCGCACCGGATTGCCCACCTGCTCGGCTTGCGTGCCCGACGGGAAACTCTTTGGAAACGCTTCGAGCACCCGACGCGCCAGCTTGGCCAGCATCCGATTGGTCATGCCCGCGACCGCGTTCTGTTCGTGAATGACCAGCGGCCGACGCGTCAGCCACGCGGCGACACCACCGGGACCCGCGACAAAGCCACCGCAGCCGAGCACCACCACCGGGTTGCGCTTGCGGATGACCTGCAGGCTCTGCCAGATCGACTGCACGACCTTGAACGGCGCAAGTAACAACGTCGCCGCGCCTTTGCCACGCAGACCGCTCATCGAGATCCACTCGATTTCGATCTGCGCCGGCGGCACCAGCTTGGCCTCCAAGCCCTTCCGCGTGCCGAGCCACACGGGTTCGAAGCCGCGTTCGCGCAACACGCGAGCAGCCGCGAGCGCCGGAAACACGTGCCCACCCGTTCCGCCAGCCATGATCAGCACCGTGCGCTTCATTCGTCACTCTCCGCTCGCTCGCGGCGAGCAGGACGCGACACCGCGAGCCGACCCGATGTCTGTGCCTCGTGATGAATGCGCATGATGAAACCCAACCAGCCGAGCGTGACCATGATGCTCGAGCCGCCGTAAGACATGAGCGGCAAGGTCAGACCCTTGGTCGGCAGGATGCCCATGTTCACGCCGACGTTGATGAAAGTCTGAAACGCCAGCCAGATGCCGAACGCCGCCGCGCAGTACGCCTGAAACGCGAGGCCAGCTTCGGAGGCGAGGCGCGAGATATAAAAGCTGCGCCACACGAGCAGAATGAACAGCCCCAATGTGACGATGACGCCCACGAGGCCCAACTCCTCGGCGAGCACGGCGAACACGAAATCGGTGTGCGCTTCGGGCAGATAGAAAAGTTTCTGCACGCTGGAGCCGAGGCCGACGCCGAACAGCTCACCGCGACCGATGGCGATCAGCGACTGCGTCAGCTGGAAGCCGGAATTGAACGGATCGGCCCACGGGTCCATGAACGCGGTCAGACGCTTCAATCGATACGCCGACGTCACGGCGATCACCGCCATGCCGGCTGCCGCAATCGCGACCAGCGCGAAGAAGTGACGCAGCTTCACACCGGCGAGGAACAACACGCCGAGGCCCGTGGCCACCAGCACCGTCGCCGCGCCGAAATCGGGCTCCATGAGCAGCAGAGCAGCGGCGCCCATCAGCACGCCCAGCGGCTTAAGGAAGCCTTTCAGTTCTTCCTTCAACTCGCCTTGCTTCCGGACCACGTAGCTGCACAGATATATGAGTAGCAGCACGCGCGTCAGCTCCGACGCCTGGAAGTTCATGATGCCCGCGCGCAACCAGCGGCGGCTGCCGTTCACTTCATGACCGATGCCTGGGATCAACACCAGCACCAGGAAAATGAACGCGACCAGCAGCAGCGGCATGGCCAGCTTTTCCCAGACGACGCTGGGAATGCTCATCATGATCAGGGCGCCGAGCACACCGAAGCCCACGCCATACAGCTGACGGACCAGGAAGAACAACGGATCCTGCTGTTGCTTGTCGGCGATGCTGATGGACGCGGACGTCATCATCACCAGCCCGAGCAACAGGATGCCGCTGACCGCCATCAGCAATATCGGGTCGAACGCGAAGCGTCGCGGCCGGCCGTTCGAGCGCGCGAAAGTCAGGCTTGCTGCACTCATGACAGCAACCCCCACGCGCCGCCGGCCTGCACCAAACATCGGATTGGCATGCATGTGGCTGCGTTCATGCTTGCAGCCCTCTCACCGCCGCGGCGAACACGTCGCCCCGGTGTCCGTAATCCCGGAACATGTCGAGGCTCGCGCACGCAGGCGACAGCAACACCGTCTCGCCCGGACGCGCCGCGTTCGCAGCGAGCCGCACGGCCTCATTCATATCTTTGGCGAACTCAGTCGTCGCGACGCCCCGTAAGGTCTCATCCAGCGCCTGCGCATCCTGACCGAGCAGCACGACGTGCCGCACTTTGCCTCGGAACGCCTGGGCGAGCGGCGCGAAGTCCTGACCCTTGCCCTGGCCGCCGGCGATCAACACCAGCGAACCCGGCATGCCGGCGACAGCGGCCAGCGTCGCGCCGACATTCGTGCCCTTCGAGTCCTCGACGAAGCGCACACCCTTCACATCCGCAACCCACTGCGAACGATGCGGCAGTCCAGGGAAATCACGCAGTGCCTGCAGACACGGCGCGCGTGAGAGGCCCAGCGCATCACACATCGCCAGCGATGCCAGCGCGTTCGCCGCGTTATGCAGACCACGGATCTTCAACTCCGACATCGCGATCATCCGCTCGCGAGCGTGCATCAGGATCACGTCATCGCCTTGATGCTGAACGTAGTAATCGGCCGCCGGATCCGCCTGCAGGCTGAATCCAAGCACGCGCGACGACTGGTAATGCATGGTGCGAACCGCGACGTCGTCCATGTTCACGATGGCGGCTTCGCAGCGCTGGAAGATGCGTTCCTTGGCGGCGGCGTACTCTTCGATCGTCGCGTAACGATCCATGTGATCCGGCGTCACATTTAATACGGTCGCAGCCGCGGCCCGAAGCGACAACGTGGTCTCGAGCTGGAAGCTCGACAGCTCCAGGACGTACAACTCGGGCACGGGATCATCGAGCAAGTCGAGCGCCGGCCGCCCCAGATTGCCGCCTGCGATGGCCCGCCGACCCGCGGCGTTCGCCATGAGGCCAACGAGTGTCGTGACCGTGCTCTTGCCGTTCGTCCCCGTGATCGCCGCGATCGGCGCCTTGGCCTCGCGCACGAACAGCTCGATGTCGCCGATGATCGGAATGCCCCGCACGGCGGCACTCATCAGGAAGGGCTCTTTCAACGACACGCCCGGCGACGCCACGATCTGCGACGCGCCGTCCAGCAACGCTTCATCGAAACCGCCGAAGCGCACTTCCGCCGCCGGCGCGAGCTTTTTGAGCGCCGCAGCTTCCGGCGGCGCGGCCCGGCTGTCGGTCACAGCGAAACTCAAGCCGCGCGATTGCAAATAACGCGCGCACGACATCCCCGTTCGGCCGAGGCCGACGACGATGGAACGTCCACGCTGTTGCTGCATCATGGCCTTAGCGCACCTTCAACGTCGCCAGCCCGATCAGCACCAGGATCACGCTGATGATCCAGAAGCGCACGATGACCTTGGGCTCGGCCCAGCCTTTGAGCTCGAAATGATGATGGATGGGCGCCATGCGGAAGATGCGCTTGCCGGTGAGCTTGAACGACGCCACCTGCAACATCACCGACACGGTCTCCATCACGAACACGCCGCCCATGATGAACAGGACGATCTCCTGTTTGACGATGACGGCGACGACGCCTAGTGCCGCACCGAGCGCGAGGGCACCAATGTCGCCCATGAACACTTGCGCGGGATAGGTGTTGAACCAGAGAAAGCCGAGACCCGCGCCGACCAGCGTCGCGCAGAACACCAGTATTTCACCGGTGCCCTCGATGAAAGGAATGCCGAGATAGTTCGAGAACACTGCATTGCCTGTCGCATAGGCGAACACCCCCAAGGCCCCACCCACCAGAACCGCCGGCATGATGGCCAGGCCATCCAGACCGTCGGTGAGATTCACCGCGTTGCTGGTGCCGACCACGACGAAATACGTGAGCGCGATGTACCAGATGCCCAACGGAATGATCACTTGCTTGAACAGCGGCACATACAACGAGGTTTCGGCCGGTGTCTTCGCGGTCATGTACAAGGCGATCGCGCACCCCAGGCCCGCCACCGACTGCCAGAAATATTTGTAGCGCGCGATCAGGCCGCGACTGTTGCCGACCACCAGCTTCAGATAATCGTCCCAGAAACCGATCAGGCCGAACGCCAGCGTCACCAGCAGCGCGACCCACACGAAGCGGTTGCTCAAGTCCGCCCACAGCAGGGTGCTGAACGTCATCGCGACCAGGATCAGCAAGCCACCCATGGTCGGCGTGCCCGCCTTCGGCAAATGGGTCTTCGGACCGTCGTCGCGCACGCGCTGACCGATCTGGTTCAGCTGCAGCTTGTTGATCATCCACGGGCCGATGATGAAAGAGATCAACAGCGCCGTGAGCGCCGCGAGAATCGCGCGCAGCGTCAGGTACTGGAAGACGCGGAATGCGCCTTCCAGTAGGGCGAGCTGTTTGGTGAAGTACAGCAGCATTTAAGTAGTTGTTCTCTTAATGATGACCGTCGGTGCTGCCAGGCGCGGGCGGCGTCGCGGACAACGCCGCCGACACGCGCTCCAACCGATTCGCACGCGACCCTTTAATAAGTACTGCGACGCCCGGGGTCAGCGACGCCTTGGCGTCGCGAATCAACGCGTCGATATCGGCGAACCATTGGCCGCCGCGACCGAACGCTTCCACCGAGAAGCGCGAGCCTTCGCCGATGGCGAGCAGCCGCTCGATGCCGGCCTGCCGCGCATAGCGACCGACTTCGGCATGCAGCTCGTTGCTCGCATCGCCCAGTTCTTTCATTTCGCCCAACACCAGCCAGCGCGAGCCGGCGAAGCTTTTCATCGCATCGAGCCCCGCCTTGAGCGAGCTCGGGTTGGCGTTATAGGAGTCGTCGATGATGAATGCGCCGTTGATGGCGGGCTTCAACTCGAGCCGGCCCGCCACGGTCTTCATCGCCGCGAGACCTTTGACGATCTGTTCGATCGGCGTGCCAGCCGCGCAGGCAGCAGCGGCCGCGCCCAACGCATTGCGCAGGTTGTGAAGACCGGCGAGCGGCACTGTCGCCGCAACCGTTCCATCGGGCGTCACCAGATCGAAGTCGATGCGGAACCCCGCAGGCGCGTTGACCTCGCGAACCTTGTGGGCCATGAAATCCGCCGGCTGTTCGAAGCCAAATGTCAGGATGCGATCGGCGACGCTCATGTCCCGCCACTGGCTCGCATACTTGTCGTCGGCATTGATGACGGCGACGCCTTCGAACGGCAGCGCCTGAAACATTTCGCCCTTGCCGTTCGCGACGCCCTGCAAGCTGCCGAACCCTTCCAGGTGCGCGGCGCCTGCATTGGTCACGATGCCGACCGTCGGCTCCGCCAGCGAGGCGAGGTGGGCAATTTCACCGATGTGATTCGCGCCCATCTCGATGACCGCGTACTTATGTTCCTCGGTCAGCTCGAGCAGCGTCAGCGGCACGCCGATGTGATTGTTCAAATTGCCCCGGGTCACGAGCGTCGGACCGAGCTGCGACAGGATCGAGCCGATCAATTCCTTGGTCGTGGTCTTGCCGTTGCTGCCGGTCACGCCGACCACAGGAATATGAAACTGGCGACGCCACTCGCGCGCGAAAGCGGACAACGCCGCCAGCGGATCGGCGACGACGATCTGCGGCACGTCGACCGGCAGCTCCTTCGATACCAGCGCGGCAGCCGCGCCGTTCTGAGCCGCGGTCGCGACGAAATCGTGACCGTCGAACGACGGACCGGTGAGCGCGACGAACAGCGCGCCCGGCTTGATCGTTCGCGTGTCGGTGGAGACGCTGGTGAACTCTCGATCGGTGCCGACCACTCGACCTTGCGAGTAGCGCGCGATCTCACTCGGCTTCCAGGCAATCATGACTGCCTCCCAAGCGCTTGCAGCGCCTGTTCGCGATCGCTGAACGAACGACGTTCGGCGCCCACGATCTGATAGTCCTCGTGCCCTTTGCCGGCGATCAGCACAACGTCGGTAGCCGCGCTTTCGGCAATCGCGCGATGGATCGCAGCGGCGCGATCGCGCTCGACGATCGCGGCGTCGGGACGAGTTAGACCTTTGAGGATGTCGGCGACGATCGTGTCACCGTTCTCGGTGCGCGGGTTGTCGTCGGTGATGACGATTCGATCGGCGAGACGCTCGGCGATCGCGCCCATCAAGGGACGCTTGCCCGCGTCACGGTCACCGCCGCAACCGAACACACAAACCAATTTGCCAGTGCGATGCTTGCGCACGGCCTGCAATGCCTTTTCCAATGCGTCCGGCGTGTGCGCGTAGTCGACGATGGCGAGCGGCCGGTTCGGCGCCGTGATCGTCTCCATGCGACCCGGCGGCGGACCGCACTTTTCGAGCGCAGCGATCGCGTCTTGCAGCGACGCGCCACTGGTCAGCAACGTCGCCAGCACCGCCAGCAAGTTCTCGACGTTGAAGTCGCCGACGAACTGCGAACGCAGCGTCGCCGCCCCCCAGCTGCCATCGAACTCGATGTCCAGGCCATTCGGCGCGGCGGTCACGCGGCGCGCGAACAAGCGCTTCACTTCGCCCTTGTCGCTGCGCCAACGCGGATCGAGCTGAATGTCACCCGCCCGGCTGAGCACCACCAGACAGGTGTGGGCAACCCGGGTCGCGATCTCGCGGCCGAACGGATCGTCCACATTCACGATGGAATAGCGCAGCGACGGCCAGCGAAACAGATGTGCCTTGGCTTCGCCGTACGCTTCGAGCGTGCCGTGATAGTCGAGATGATCGCGAGTGAGGTTGGTGAAGACCGCAGTGTCGAACCGCACAGCGTTGACGCGATGCTGATGGAGCGCATGCGAGGACACTTCCATGCCGAGGCAACGCACACCCTCATCGCGGAGTTCGGCGATCTGCCGATGCACCGTGATGACATCCGGCGTCGTCAGCGAACCCGAATGCAGCGCGCCGACCCGGCCGTAACCGAGCGTGCCGGCGTAACCGGAAGTCACATTCAGCTGTTGCAAGGCGGCGGCAATGACATGCGCCGTAGTGGTTTTGCCATTGGTGCCGGTGACACCGATGACACGCACGCGCGCCGACGGCGCTTCGAAGAACCAATCCGCGATGGCCCCCAGCCAGGCCGTCAGACGGGGAATGCCGATCAGCGACACATCCTCGGGCAAGCGCGGCGGAATCACTCCATCCACCGGCTCCCAAAGAATGGCGGCAGCGCCAGCACTCACCGCTTGGGCTGCGAAGCCGATGCCATGAGTCCGCGTGCCCGGCAGCGCGACGAACGCAGCACCCGGCGTCACCGCGCGACTGTCGAGTGTGAGATCGGTGATCTCCAGATCGGGCGGCACGAAATCGACGGACGACACGCCGCTGTCCGCGAGCAGCTCTCGCAGATTCTTGGTGCGGACGTTGTCAACCCGGCTGTTCATGGTGATCTTTGCGGCGGCATTCCTCATGGATTGGCCTGAACCAGCGTCGTGGCAGGCACTCGATCGAGCCCATCGGGAGGCACGCCCATCAAACGCAACGCGCCCGCCATGACATTGGCGAACACGGGAGCGGCCACGTCGCCGCCGTAGAATTTCTTGCCGCTCGGCTCGTCGATCACGACCAGCGCCGCCAGCCGCGGATGGCTGGCCGGCACGACGCCACCGAACGAAGCTTTGTAACGGTCCTGCGAATAGGCGCCGCCGTCGGCGGTCCACGCCGTTCCGGTCTTGCCGGCCACGCGGTAACCGACCAGCGCGGCACGATTGCCGCTGCCTTCAGCCGACACGACGCTCTCCATCATTTCGAGCAGTTCTTTGGCAACACGCGGATCGATGACCTGCTCGCCCGGCACCGGCTCTTCGACCTTGCGCAATGTCACAGGCCGCTTCACGCCGTACGCACCGAGCGTCGCGTAAGCGCGCACCAACTGCAGCGGCGTCACCGACAATCCATATCCATAAGAGATGGTCGCCTGGCCGATCTTGCGCCAGTGCGAGGATTCATTGAGCAAGCCCGCCGATTCGCCGGGGAACCCGCTGCCCGTCACCTGACCGAAGCCGAACGCATGCAGCATGTCGTACATGGATTTGGGCGACAGGTTCATGGCCATCTTGGTCATGCCGACGTTGCTCGACTTCGCCAGCACCGTGGTCAGCGTGATCGGGCCGAGGTTGTGCTTGTCCGGAATTCGCTTGATGCCCACCTGCACGAAACCCGGCGAGGTATCGATGATGGTGTTGCCGTGATAGCGCCCGGACGCGACACCGGCGGCGGCGACGAACGGCTTGATGCTCGAGCCCGGCTCGAAGATGTCGGTGGCGGCACGGTTGCGATAGCGCGCGGCCGCGACTTGATCGCGATCGTTCGGGTTGTAAGCCGGCTGATTGACCATGGCCAGCACTTCGCCGGTTTCGATGTCGAGCACGATCACAGTGCCGGCCTTGGCGCCGTGCTCCTGAACCGCTGCCTTCAGTTCGCGATAGGCCAGGTACTGGATGCGCAGATCGATACTGGTGATCAGATCGCCACCCGGATGCGGCGCGCGGATGCTTTCGACGTCTTCCACCGTGCGGCCGAGCCGATCCTGAATGACGCGCTTCGCGCCCGCTTCGGCGCCGAGCCAACGGTCGTACGCCAGCTCCAGTCCTTCCTGACCGATGTCGTCGTACTTCTTGGTGAAGCCGAGCAGATGGCCCGTGACTTCGCCGGCCGGATAGAAGCGCTGGTACTCACGCTGCAGGTACACGCCGGGAATCTTCAATTCCTTGACCTGCGCGGCGTCGCTCGGGCGCATGTGGCGCACCAGATAGACGAACTCGCGATCCAGGTTGCTGGTGATGAGCTGCGTCACCCAGCGCTTGTCGCGATTCAAAGCTTCGGCCAGACGCGGAATCTGATCCGCGGCCTTCATGACTTCCGGCGGGCAGGCCCACACGGTGTCGACCGGCGTGCTCGCCGCCAACGGTTCGCCGTTGCGGTCGTAGATGCCGCCGCGATTCGCGGTCAGCTTGGCGATACGCGTGTAGCGAGCGTCGCCCTGGCCTTCCAGAAACCCTTCGTCGAGCACCTGCAAATCCACCGCGCGCGCGACCAGGCCGGTGGCAATCAGCACCAGCGTGCCGAGCACGAATCGCAGTCGCCCGCGATACTGCTCCGGAGAGAAATGTTTGCCTTCGTCGCGACGGATCATGGCTTCACGATCCGGACTTCGTCAGGCCGCGGCACGACCATCTGCAGATTCACGCGCGCTGCCTGCTCGACTCGCCCGTGCATCGAAAAAGCGCTCTGCTCCAGCTTCAACTGGCCCCATTCGATATCGAGCCGGTCGCGCTCCGCATTCAGACGCTGCAGCTCGATGAACAAACTGCGCGCCTCGTGCTTGCTCCACACGACAGCAATGGCAGCCGCAAGCAGCGCCATCCACAACACGGCCATGCCGAGCCGGTTGCTCATGCCGCCACCCTTTCGGCGACTCGCAGCACAGAGCTGCGCGCACGAGGATTCACAGCGACTTCCGCTTCGCTCGGATGAATGGCTTTACCGATGCGGCGCAGTTTCGGACGGGCGTGCGCAGGCACGTCGGGCAAGCCGGCGTACACGGGATCTTCCTGCGACTGCTCCTGCATGAATCGTTTGACGATGCTGTCTTCGAGCGAATGAAAACTGATGGCGCACAACCGCCCGTGCGGCGCCAATGCAATGAGGCTGCCGGCCAACGCGGCCCGGATTTCCTCGAACTCCTGATTCACCTGAATACGAATGGCCTGAAACGTACGCGTCGCCGGGTGTTTGCCCGGCTCCCACTTGGGATTCGCCTGCGAAACGATTGCCGCGAGTCGCAACGTGCTGACAATCGGCGCCTCGCGACGCGCACTCACGATGGCGCGCGCGATGCGCTTCGCAAACTTCTCCTCACCGAAATCGCGAATCACGCGAGCAAGCTCGTGCTCGGGCGTCTTCGCGATGAACTCCGCCGCGGTCGTGCCGGATGAAACATCCATGCGCATGTCGAGCGGCCCGTCCTGCGTGAAGCTGAACCCTCGCGCGGCGTCATCCAGCTGCGGCGACGACACGCCGAGATCGAGCAGCACGCCATCGATGGCGCCTGCCAGCCCCATCTGCGTCACCACCGAGCCCAACCGCGAAAACGCACTGCTCACCAAAGTCATCCGCCCATCGTTGGCGAAGCGCTCGCGCCCGGCCGCGATCGCCGCCGGGTCCCGATCGAATGCGATCACCGCTCCGTGCGGCCCGACCCGCTCCAGAATCGCGGCGCTGTGACCGCCGCGACCGAACGTTGCGTCGAGATAGCGGCCGCCCTCGCGAATATCGAGCGCGGCCAGCACTTCCTGCAGAAGCACCGGCGTGTGCGACAACATGGCCGGCCCTTACAACGACAACGATTCGAGCTCGGGCGGCAGCTCCTCGGCGGATTCGTCGACCTTCAGCCACTGCTCGCGGCTGTCGTTCCACAACGCCTCGTCCCACAACTCGAACCGGTTGCCCTGACCGATCAGCATCGCGGTCCGCGACAGCGTCGCGTACTCACGCAAGCTCGGTGGAATCAGGATGCGGCCGCTGGAGTCCAGCTCCAGGTCCGTCGCGTGACCGATCATCAATCGCTGCAGCCTGCGCGCGACCGGATTCAAGGTCGGCAGACGACGCAACTTCAGCTCGATCTCTTCCCACTCCGGCAGCGGATAAATGAGCAGACACCGGTCGGCGCGATCCACCGTCGCGATCAGCCGGCCGTTGGAGCGCTCCACGATGCGCTCGCGATAGCGCGTGGGCATGGCGAGCCTGCCCTTGCTATCGAGAGTGACCTTGTTTGCGCCCCTGAACATGCCCCATCAACCCACGTGTTCCCACTTTTTCCCACCGATTTGCACTATAGGTACCGTTGTGTCGCGGGTCAAAAAAATCTGGGGCATTTCCTGTTTAGCGACAGGCACTTAGAACGTTAAGCTGGGACCCACCCCGAAACTGGACAAAACTGGTCTGACAGAAATCAGTGGGTTAGGAAACGTTCTTTGCGTGGCGTTGCACGAATACCAGGGTTTGCCCGCACCTGTGATTCCAACCAGTACAGGGAAAACCTTAACGCGCGGAAATGCGCAATCGAGGGGCGGAAGGCGGCCGCTTAGAGGTTTAAATCGGGCCAATTGTGCTTGGCATTTTCGTCAGGAATTTATCGACAGTCATGGATAAATCGCCCAGTAGCCAGAGCTGCGGCCTGAACAGCGTTTATTTATTTTTAAAGGTTCTTTCGGAGGGCGTCGGTGGCTCGCGAAGGCCAGGATGAGGTTCCTCCTTCCGGCACCGGGCGCCGGCCGGAGCGCATTGCGCTCCTCACCGCACGTCCATGGTGAGCCCTGCTGTTTCGGCCCCGTCCCTGTGCCGAAAAGCTGCCGGAAGGAGGAACCTCACCCTGTCCTCCGCCGCTGGCGGTGGAGGCGAACGCCGGCCGAGCCGAGGTCTCCGTCTCAAGCCGTGGAGGCGACTGATGAAAGCGGCGGCGTTTGCTTGGCGTGGCAGCCCTAGCCGCCGAAGGCGGTGATGGGCGGGGTTAAGGAAGCGGCGCTGGCTTGCCATGGCAGCCCGAACCGCCGAAGGCGGTAATGGGCGGGTTCGAGGTGGGAAATTGGAGTCGGCCGATAAGCCGGGTTCTGTCGTGGACAACCATTCATCTGCGATACGCGTCACCGCGTACCTCCAGCGACCTACCCGGGAGTCTGTGTGGGCCACACATGCCACCCAATCCGAGGACTGGACAGCGCGCTCCCCTATTTGGTCTTGCTCCGGGCGGGGTTTACCGTGCCACCGAGTGTTACCACCGGCGCGGTGCGCTCTTACCGCACCCTTTCACCCTTACCGTCGCGTGGCCGAAGCCGCGCGCTTAGGCGGTTTACTTTCTGTTGCACTTTCCGTGGACTCACGTCCCCCAGGCGTTACCTGGCGCCTTGCCCTGGGAGCCCGGACTTTCCTCCACCCTTGCGAGCAGCGGTTGTCTGGCCGACTCCAGCGCGCATCATACCGAATCGCGAGCTATTCCTCGCGCTTGCCGCTCAATTGCATGGCCCGCGCGTACAGGTCGCTGCGTTTTTCCCCGCTCAGCTTGGCGGCGACTTTCGCGGCCTGCGATGGCGAGAGCTCATCCAGCAACGCGCGCAGCAGCTGATCCGCGTTCAGACTCTGCGCCGCGCTCGTCTCAGCGGGATTGCCGCTGACGATGATCACGATCTCGCCGCGTGACATATCGGCGTTTTTTTCGGCGATTTCGCTCAATTGCGCCAGCGTTCCGGTGTAGGTCGTCTCGAAACGTTTGGTGAGTTCACGACTCACCGACGCCGCACGCTCACCGCCCAACTCCGCCGCCATGTCGCGCAACACTTCGAGCAAGCGATGCGGCGCTTCGTAGAAGATCATCGTACGTTCTTCACTCGCGAGCGCACGCAGCCGCGCCACGCGAGCCGCGTTTTTCGCGGGCAAAAAGCCTTCGAAAACGAATCGATCGGTGGGCAATCCAGCGATCGACAACGCCGCGATCGCCGCGCATGGCCCGGGTACTACGGCAATCGAAACACCCCGCGCGCGCGCCATCGCGACCAGATCGAACCCCGGATCGCTGATCAACGGCGTGCCCGCATCGGAGACCAGCGCGATCGATTCGCCCGCGAGCAATCGTGTGATGAGCGTCTCGCTCTTGTGCATCTCGTTGTGTTCGTGCAACGAAGTAAGCGCAGTATCGATCCCGAACGCTTGCAACAATTGTCGGGTGTGCCGCGTATCTTCAGCTGCGATCAGCTGAACGCCCGACAACACCTCGCGCGCCCGCGCGCTGAGGTCGCCGAGATTGCCAATGGGCGTGGCCACGACGTATAGCGTTCCCGCCGCCACCTCGGTGCTAAAACCTGAGGCGATAAACTCACTGCCGGACATTTCGACTACCCCGAACTCGACGATGCCACTGGTCGCAAGACCAACTTAATCAAGCCGCTGCGCGAGGGTTTCACGATTGGGTATCCATAACTTCTATAATGCCGTCCGCGGCTCACGCCGAGAGGTTGCAGTGGAAATGAATGGCACAAAGACGGCTCGATTCGCGATGACCTGGATCGGCTCCATCATACTGGCGATCGGGCTCAGCGCATGCGAAGTCCAGCCCGTCGCCCCGGAAAGCCCGAGCGCTTCCGCCGACCGGCAAGTCGATCAGGCCGAGGCCCTATCCCGCAAGGGCGACCACAAAGGCGCCTCCCGCGCGTACGAAGCTCTGGCTGCGCAGTCGCCCGGCGACCTGCGCGATCGCTTCCTCCTGCGTGCCTCTCGCGAATCAGTACGCGCCGATGACACTGCGCAAGCCACGAACCTGTTGAATCAAGTCAGCCCGTCGCTGCCTCGCGCCGATTTTGGTCTGCGTTCGCTGGTCACCGCTGAGCTCGCGCTACGTGCCGGCCGTGGTGACAAGGCGCTCGCGGAGCTGGATCGCATTCCTCAGCCTATTCCCAGCGAGCTGTCGTCCGACGTGTTGGAGCTGCGCGCGCGCTCGTTGTTTGCTTTGAATCGCCCTGCCGCTGCGGTCAGTGCCGCGCTGGAGCGCGAGCGGGCGTTGACGAGCAAGGATGATATTCGCGCGAATCAGCGGATGATCTGGCAGGGCTTGCAGAAGAGCGCGGCGAGCAATGCTGATTTCACGCCGCCGGCCAATGCGAGTCAGACGCTCGCAGGCTGGCTCGATCTGGGTCGCGCGGCGCTCGTGACGGCGCGCAATCCGTTCGCGGCGAACGAAGACATTGCGCAGTGGCGCAGCCGCTATCCGACCCATCCGGCGAATTCGTTGATCACTGAAGACGTGCTACCGCAGCTCGGCGTCGGGCTGACTTATCCAACCCAGATCGCGTTGATACTGCCGCTGTCCGGCCGTCAGCAGGCGGCGGGCATGGCGGTGCGCGATGGTTTCCTCGCGGCATTGCTTCAGCAGGACGCGAGTCGCCGGCCGCTGTTGAATGTTTATGACTCGGCGGAAATGGGCGCGACCACTGCCTATCGCAAAGCTGTTACCGATGGCGCGCAGTTCATCGTGGGTCCGCTGACGAAAGATGAAGTCACGGCGATCGCCAGCTCGGGCGAGGTCTCCGTGCTGACTCTTGCTTTGAATCAGACGGCGGAGAACGTTGCTTCGCCGCCGTTGTTGTTTCAGTACTCACTCGACCCGGAAGAAGAGGCGCGACAGGTTGCTCAACGCGTGACGGCCGATGGGCGCATGCGTGGGCTGGTGCTGCTGCCGAATAACGAATGGGGTCAGCGCGTGTATCGCGCGTTCGATACCGAGCTGAAGACGCTGGGCGGCCAGATCGCGGGCATGAAGTTTTATGACCCGTCCGCGCGCGATTACTCTCAGCCCATCACTGAGTTGTTGTTGATCAACGAAAGCCGCGCTCGTGCGAACGCATTGTTCGCGACGCTCGGCACGCGAATGGAATTCGAGCCGCGTCGCCGGGGTGATGCGCAGTTTGTCTTTGTTGGCGCGCAGCCGGTGCAGGGGCGATCGCTGCGCCCGGGCCTGAAGTTCCATCTCGCCGAAGATCTGCCGATCTACGCGACGTCGGATATCTTCGAGCCCGACACTCAAGCAAACAATGACCTCGAAGGCGTGATCTTCCCGGACATGCCCTGGGTCATTTCCCCCGACGCCGCCTCCACTCAACTGCGCAGCGCCCTCACCCGTCACTGGCCCGTCCGCGCCCGCGGCCGTGGTCGTTTATATGCGTTCGGCTTCGATGCCTGCCGCATCGTGCCGCTCCTCAAAGCCGGCCAGTTCGGCTCCGCGCACGCGATTCCAGGCATGACAGGCCTGCTGTCCATCGACGAGAAAGGCCACGTCAAACGCGAGCTCGACTGGGCCCAAGTCTCCGGCGGTCGCGCGCTTCCGCTCGGCACTGCGGCTACCGCGTCGACACGGTAACGTCCGAACAATTCAGCGCCTGGCCGACGACGTGGCCACGCGCCGGTGTTCACATAGTCGATCGTGTCGCCGGGCTTGCTGAGACTCATCGGCACGCCGGCGAACTGGCCCATGGCGCCGCCGGCCGCCGCAATGGCTTGTCTTTCAGCGTCAATCGCGCCACTAGTGGCCTGTAACAACTGATTTCATACCGGTGGCATGGCGTTAGTTCAAATTCAGTTGTTACAGGCCACTAGAGTTTATTTCTTCCGGCGCGCCTCGACTGCGCTCGTGAGCGACAAGGCATTTCCTATCGCATGTCCGTGCGCGGTGTTATCGAAAATCGCCCACGCCTCGGTCGCTTTCGCGGCGGCGATTTGTTTCTCGAGCGTGGCGAGACACTCGCGCCCGTAATCCGAGAAATACTTCTGCGGCTGGCCATGCCAGCGGAAATACACCAGCCCTCGATCTCCGCCTGGCTCGTTCCCACCCGACCACAGCGGCGGATCGGCCGCGACCCGCGCAACGGAAAGTTCTGCGAGCAACCGCTCTGCCTTTTCGGAGCTCCAACTTCGATGGCGCGGTTCGCAGACGAACTTCGCATCGATACGTTTTCTCATCGCCTTGAAGAAACGTCGCGCGGCCGGCGCCTCGAACTCCAGTTTCGGCGGTAACTGCACGAGCACGACGGCGAGCTTCTTGCCCAACCCGTCGATCTCGTCCGCAAACTGATCGAGCACCTCGGGGTGAGCCCGCAGTTCACCCTCATGCGTAAAAACCTGCGGCGCCTTCACCGCAAATCGAAAGGTCTTCGGAACGCTTTCCGCCCAACGCGCATACGTTTGCGCGCGATGATGGCGATAGAAAGAGCTGTTGATCTCAACGGCCTGTAAACGCCGCGCGTATCGTTCCAGACGAGATCCTTCGCCCGGCAGCTCCGATCCATATCGCGACGGAATCGACCAACCCGCAACCCCGACAAACAACCTGCCCGGCACTTTCCTGACCGCGCGCTTACGCCGCGGCAGGGATGCCGGCCGAGGAGGCGTGGGCCTCTCCGCGTGCCTCCGCGGCTCGGATGACGACCGAGGAGGCGTGGTCGTCTGCGCGCGCCGTGTCGTTGTTGTTCGACCTTTGCTGGCCATTGCCGAGCCAACTCATCGTCCAGCCGTCGAGTTCCTCTCGACGACCTGGCTCGGGCGCGTCGGAACGCCCCCAGGCACCCTGGCTACACCAATCCGCCCTGGCGTAGTCATCGACTTAGCGGCCGTTTCATCGAGAAACGCCACCCTCTCGCCCCACTCCGTACCGGCACGCTAGTGCCGATATTTTCAATGCGGCGGAGTGGACCATGGACGATAGCGAACGCAAAGCCCTAGGCGCGCTCGGCGAGGAGCTGGCACTGGCTCACCTACTCGCACACGGCCTCAAGCCGCTCATCCGCAATTACCGCTGTAAGATGGGCGAGCTGGATCTGGTAATGATGGAAAGGGAGACTCTGGTGCTGGTCGAAGTCCGCTGTCGATCGAGCACCGACTACGGCGGCCCCGCTGCCTCGATAGATCGGCAGAAGCAGCGTAAGCTCGTGCTCGCCGCCGAGCACCTGTTGATGAAACGCGCCGAACTCCGCTGCCATCCGGCGCGTTTCGACGTGGTCGCCATCACCATGGGCGCGCCGCGAGCCAGAGTCGACTGGATCAGGAGCGCGTTCAGCCTTTCAGACCATGCTCGAGACCACTGCTGAAACCACCTGCCCCCATTGCGGCGAATCCATCACGCTGTTCCTGGACCTGTCGGTCGAATCGCAGGAATACATCGAGGATTGCTCCGTCTGCTGCCAGCCCATGACCGTTTATTACAGCGCCGAAGCCGGCGAGCTCACCGAATTGCGCGTGGCATCGGCGAACTGAGACGTCGCGCCTGGGGCGTGCCGGCCGCGAGCGGGTAAGGTCGGCGCATGTGGCGCAACCTCCGCATCCTGGTGCTATTGCTGATCCTGCTGGCCGTCGCGCTGAACCAGTACTTCGATCGCGTGTACTCGACGGACTGGAAAACCCCGTTGCGCGTGACGCTCTATCCGATCGACGGCGATGGCAGCCCCGTCACCACGCAGTTCATCGGCAAGCTGCGACCCGATCGTTTCGAGCCGTTGGAAGCCTTTTTCGAACGCGAAGCGAGCTTCCGCACCCTGCCCCTGCAGCGACCGATCGAATTCGAGTCCGCGCCGCAGCTGCGCGACCGGCCGCCGGCACTTGCCCGTGATGCCAACGTGTTCAGCATCATGTGGTGGAGCCTGCGCATGCGCTATTGGGCGTGGCGAACGCCGGACGGGCCGGGTGTCGCGCCCGACATCAAACTATTCGTCGTGTATCACGACCCAGCCGTCACGCCGACGCTCGCGCACTCGGTCGGCATGCAGAAAGGGCTGTACGGCGTGGTAAACGCGTTTGCGGATCGATCCATGATCGGCTCGAACGACGTGATCACCGCGCACGAGCTGTTACATACCTTGGGAGCCAGCGATAAATACGATCCGCGCAACAGCCAGCCGCTGAATCCCATCGGCTATGCGGAGCCCACCAAGCAGCCCCTGCTGCCGCAAACACACGCCGAACTGATGGGCGGTCGCATCCCGCTGACCAGCAGCACGTCGGAAATCCCCGAATCGCTGGACCAGGTCGTCATCGGGCCGCTGACCGCGACGGAAATTCGCTGGATCGAGCAGTAGCTCAGCTCAGCGCGCTCAGCACCGTCGAATGTAACTTGCCGTTGGCCGCGAGCACCGACGTCGTCTGCAACGTCAGCGCCTTGCCGTCCAGATCGGTGAACTTGCCGCCGGCGGCCTCAACAATCACCGCGCATGCCGCGATGTCCAGAATGTTCACATCCGACTCGATGACCACATCGATCTTGCCGGCCGCCAGCAAGTGATAGTGCAGAAAATCGCCGTAGCCGCGAATGCGATGAGCACGGGCCACGAGCTTGCCAAAACGATCCCAACGCGGCCCGCTCGCCAATGTTTTCAAGTTACCCGCCGAGATCGCGCCCCCCTCGACCGTATCGATCTCGCTGACTTTGATCGGCTTGTCGTTCAGCCACGCGCCCTTGCCGATCTCCGCCCACGCCAGCTCTCCATACACCGGCGCTGACGACACGCCGAGGATGAGCTTGCCACGATGCATGAGCGCGATCTGCGTGGAGAACATCGGATACTCGCGCACGAACGCTTTGGTGCCGTCGATGGGATCGACCAGCCACAGATACTCCGCGTCGATCGCGCTCTGACCCGTCTCCTCGCCGTAGAAGCCATGCGAGGGGAAGCGCGAGCTGATGATGCCGCGGATGACTTTCTCGGTCTCCACATCGGCATCGGTCACCGGCGTCTTGTCCGCCTTGATGGTGACCTTCAGGTTGTTCTGGTAGTAGCGACGGATGACATCGGCCGCGGCGCGGGCGGCCTCGAGAGCGGTGTCTAGGAACGGCGAGTTCATGGCGATAGGACAATGGCTGGGCGGTGGCCAGCCATTGTACCGATCGCGGGCCGATCCCGCCTGATCAGGTCCGGGGCGAGGCCGACAGCACGCGGCCCGACAGGGCCAGAGTCCGCTTGCCATCCTCGACGGCCGCACGGCCGTTCACCAGCACCTGCTCGACGCCGCTGGGATAGACGCTGGGCTCCAGGAAGGTCGTGTTGTCCTTCAATGTCGCCATATCGAGCACAACCACGTCGGCCTTCATGCCGGCGGCGATGCGGCCGCGGTCCTGAATACGAAGAATCTCCGCCGGCAAGCCGCTGGCCGAGCGAACCGCGTGCTCGAGCGAATCCACGCCGAGCTGTTGGGAGTAATAAGCCAGACGACGCGGGTAACTGCCGAAACAGCGACGGTTGGTATCCACATATTTCTTGTCGCCGACCGCTTCCTCCGGCAACACGATCCAGCCGTCGGTCGACGTCGCCGCCCAGTTCGGCTTGTAGAACGCGGCAATGTCCTCTTCAGCCATGCTGAACGAGCGCATGCGCGCACCGCCCGGCCAATTCGGATTGCCCTCCTTCTGCAAGGCGATGGCCAACTCGACCTGGTCGAGCCGGCGCATCTTCATCAATTCCGCGTAGCTCTTGCCCACGTACTTCGCATTGGGATAGTCGAGAATGCGCACGTTCTCGGGGCCGCCCTTGAGCGCCAGCTGATGTTTGACATCGCGGGCCAGATCGTCGCGTCGCTTGGCATCCGCCTGTTTCAGCACGGCGTTGAGGGCCGCGGTGTAGTCGAAGTTCTTGTCGTCTTCCTTCGGCCGCTGACCGTTGGTGATCGCCCAGCTCGGCAACGCGACGAACTGACCGTCCGAGCCGCTGCTGTCGTAGGGATATACGTCCATGAACACCTTCAGTCCGCGGTCGCGCGCCGCTTGCAACCGATCGACAATCCTCTGCGCCTGGCCGCGATAGCCCGGCCCCCATGCCTTCATGTGGGTGAACACGGCCGTCACGCCCGTCTGTTCGGCGACCGCCAATGTTTCATTGATGGAATCATCCAGCGTCGGTGGCGAGTCGCCATCCGAGCTCGGGCGATACCACATCGGTGAAATGCCCTGACTGCGCAAGTGAGGAATGAAGATGCCGTTGTACTCGGCGGCGACACGCGCCAGCTCGACTTCCTCATTCAGATCGGAGTACCGGGCGCTGAAATATTCCACGCCGAGCGACAGACCGAACGACCCCTCTTCCGCCATGCCCCGACGCAGAATCTCCTGCATCTGGCGAATCTCCTGCACGTTCGCCGGACGTTTCATGTCACCGGTCATCACCTGTTCGCGCAAGGCGTTGTGACCGTTGGTCAGCGCGACATTGATGCCGATGCCGGCATTGGTGAGCGCCAGGCGCTGCTCGGCCAGCGGCATGACTTTGCCGTCGGCGGTATGCGCCTGATAGCCGTCGGGATTGGACAGCGTCGTGGTCACGCCTTGAGCAATGTAGTTCTGCGCGGCCCGGCGGCGCGGATCCTTGGAGAGCAGGCCGACGTCACCATACTCATCGGCCGTATGCGCATGCAGGTCGATGAAGCCGGGCGTCACGATCTTGCCGGCGGCGTTGATGGTCCGAGCGGCAGTCGCTCCGGACAGATTGCCGACCGCGACGATGGTGTCGCCGCTGATGCCAACGTCGGCGGTGAAACGCTGATTGCCGGTGCCGTCGATGACGGTACCGCCTTTGATCAGCACATCGAAACGGCCGGCCTGAGAGGCCTGCCCGGCTGGCAGAAACAGTTGCGCCAACTGCTCGGCCGCGGCAGTGGCCTTGCCACCGCCTTCGCCGTTGATATGCAGAGCGATGACGACACCTTGGTCCTTGTAGTTCGCCAGCATGGACCCGGTGCCTTTGACGCTGCCGGAATGCCCCGCATAGGCGCGTCCCGCCAGGTCCTTGCCCACCCGCCAGATGAGTGCCTGCGTCTGTCCCATCGACGGCGGGACCTTGCCCGCTTTGAAATTCTTGGCTTGCTCGGGCGAGTACGGAATGTCGCGCGGCAGCTGCAAGCGATACATCTCCGCCAACGACGCGGCACTCAGCAGTTTCCCAGCATTGAGAGCCATCGCGAACCGCAGCAGATCCTCGTCAGTCGAGATCACGCCGCCACCCGCGTATTTGTAACTGACGTTCTCGTCCGGTGCGTTTTCCCACGCGCCGGTCTGCTTGTTGCGAACATAACCTTTGCCACGACGGGGGACGATGCGCGCGGGCACGTCGAACTGAGTATCCAGCATGCCGGCCGGCACCCACACATGCTTGCGCAAATACTCTTCGAAACCCTCGCCACTCGCTTTCTCGACTACGGCGTGCAGCAGATTGGTCGCGAATGACGAATACATCCAATACTTGCCCGGCTCGAACACCAACGGATCGTCACGCCAGAACCGCGTCGATTCCTCGATATTGTCGTACTGCCGGAACGCCAGCACATCGGCGGGGCCGAACTCGCCATCCTTGTAATGACGGATGCCGGACGTGTGAGTCAGCACCATGCGCAAGGTGATGGGCTTTTGTTTTTTGGGAAACCACGGCGCCCAGGTCTGCACCGGCGCGTCCAGGTCGAGCTTGCCCTGCTCCACCAGCTGCATGATGGCGACCACGGCCTGGGTCTTGGAAATGGAGCCGATGTTATGAACGCTGCGACCGTTCTGGACCAAACCGCTTTGCAGGTCGGAGACACCGACGCCGCCCGAGAACACGATGTCGCCATTGACGGCGACGGCCGCGGAGACACCGGGTGAACCGCTCTCGGCCTGCACACGTTTCAGATAGTCGTAGACCTGACCGGCATCGAAAGCCTGCGCGGCGGTAGCGAGAAGAACGAACCAGAGGGCAATGAACCATCGCCCTCGCTTTACTCTATTCATGAATACTCCCCCCGCGGAGCGTTAGAACTTCTTACGCAGCGACAACGTGACGAACTGCCCGACCAGATCGACGTAGGCGTAGTTGGTGGCCACGCCGCGCAGGAACGCAGTGGCGTAGAACGGCGCATCCTCGTCGAACAGATTGCGTACCGTCAAACCCACCGTGGTACCCGCCAACGCGCCATCGCCCCACGCGGTCTCGTCGAAATCCACCAGCAGGTTCAGATCGGAGGTGACATAGCTGCTGATCGCGCGATTGTTGTAGCGGGTGTTGTCCACGCCGCCGACATAGTTCGTCACCAGCGAAGCGCTGACCGGTCCGATTCGGTTCGCCAGCTGCAGCGCTGAACGGAAACGCGGCACTGTGCTGAACACCGCGGTGTACTTGCCCAGAGCGCTCTGCACTCCGTTGCCATCGGCGTTGTTATATTCGAACTTCGTCGTGTAGGTACTGTTGCTGCCAATGGTCCACTCGCCCCAGGCGGTATCGAACGAATACGTCAGGTCCAGATCGATGCCTTCGACGGTGCGAGTCGCCGCGTTCGCGACGCGCGCGACGACGCGAGTCACCCGCCCCACCGGCGCGCCGGCATAGTTGTCGCCCGGCGTGAGCGCTCCGGAACGGATGATTTCGCCGGGCGCGAGCCCGTTCAAGATGACCTGTTCGTCGGGCGTGATGAAGCCATCGGTCTGCTTCAGCCAGAAGCCGTCCACTGAAACGGTGAGCCCGTCGATGAAGCTCGGGCTGAACACCACCCCCAGGTTGTAGTACTTGCCGTTGCTGGCATCGAGATTGGGATTGCCGCCGCCTTCGGTCTCCATGTCATAGCGCAGCGGGTTGCCGTTGGCATCGAGGATCAACGGATCGAAATAGGGATCGACGTTGACGTCGCCTTGCGGCGTGAGGTCGGGCAGGTTGGGAGCATAGAAACTTTCGCTGTAGGAGGCGCGCACCAGCAGATCGGTATCGGCCAGCGGCTTCCATCGAAGCGTGGCGCGCGGCACGGTAGCGTTGCCGAAGTCGCTGAACTCTTCGTGGCGGACCGCGAGGCCCAGGTCCAGCTGCTGTAGTGCCGGCGCCGTGAAGTCTCCGCCCGCCAGAGGAATATTCACCTCGGCGTAATAAGCATCGACCGAGCGCGACAGCGCAGCGCTGCTGTCATTGAGGAAGGTCAGCGAGGCGGCATCCCGAAACACGTTCAACGACTCGTCCAAGAGCTGCGAGAAACCGTTCTTACGGAATTCGAAGCCCACCGCGGCGGCGAGCGGGCCGGCGGGCAGTTCAGCGACCGGGAAACGAGCCACGCCTGTCAAAGAACTCACATATGTTTCATAGGTGCGCGAGAAGCGGGCGCGAGCCGGAGCGAGCTGATCGGCGGTGACGGCGGCATTGCCGAACAGGTTGAGCGCGCCCGCGTCGGTACGTGCCAGTTGCTGAAGAATCAGGGCACGGCTCAGTCCGTCATGGCTCTGCACGTCCCGGCGTTGATAGTCCGAGTACGCGATTTCGTAGTTCACGCGGCCGATTTCGCCCCGGACACCGCCGACATACATGGTGATGTCCATATCGGACTGCATCGCCTCCAGCGGCCGCTCCTGGCGGCCGTCGGCGGTGCCGTAGTCGAGCAGATAACTGACGGTCACGTCCTGTCCGAACGGATTCCAGTAGTTGCTCGCGGGCACGCTGTAGTTGAGATACGTGCCGCGATGGTCGACGTAGCCGACGTTGGCGTGCTTGTATAGAAAATCACCGAACAGTTCGATGCCGCTGTCCGCCAACTCGTAGACGCCGCGCGCATACAACGTACCGGCTTCACGGTCGTTCTGCAGATTGTTGGGTTGACGCTTGTCGATGAGCTGCGAGTACGCCGGCACATAGTCGCTCGCCGAGGTTCCCGTCTGGCCGACGCCGAAGCCCGGCGCTAGCATGACGTTGCTGCCGTTGTTCAACGTGATCAGGCCGGGGTTGCGTCGTTGCGAGCGCAGGTCGAGCCCGCCCCAGGGGCGCTGGTCGTCGCTTGCGCCGAGCGGATGCTCCAGGCTCAGGATCGCGTCCTGCTTCTCGTATTGTCCGGACAACAGGAAGCTGCCCTGCTCGCCGCGACCGCCGCCGATGAAAGAGATCTGCCCCTTGCCGCCGTCGCCGTAGTGTGTGCTGTCGCCGTAGTTGGCGCTCACTTCCATGCCGTCGAACTTGTCACGCAGGATCACGTTCACGACACCGGCGAGCGCGTCCGAACCGTACACGGACGATGCACCGTCCTTGACGACCTCGATGCGCTCGACGGCCGCGAACGGCACCAGGTTCAAATCCCTGCTGCCGACGCGACGGCCATTGAGCAGCACGAGCGTGTATTCCGAACCCAGGCCGCGCAGGTTGACTTGGTTGGCGTTGCCGGCGCCGGCACGCGTGTCGTTGTCCGCTTGTCCACCGAAGAAAGGTTGCGTGGACAGAGCTTCATACGCAGTGGTCACGCCGCGCTCGGTGAAGTCTTCCGAGCTCAGCACCGTGATGGGCACCGGGCCGTCTTTCACCGAGCTGGTCGCCAGATTCGAACCGGTGACCATTACTTCTTCCAGGACGGGCGCGTTGCCTTCGTTGCCGACGTTCTGCGCGCCGACCGGCGCGACAGCAAACAACGGTAACGCATATGCGCCGAGCGTTCGAAACGCGAACTTCATTCCTTATTCTCCAGCGGCCAGGGTGCAGGCGATTCTTCTACGAGGCTGCTGCGCTCATCATCAAAGAAAACACCCAAAGACGGGCGCGCTGGCGAGCGGCTCGAAGTCCCGAGGCGCGGGATGAGCGTTGCGGAGAATATAACTTCACGTCGTGCACCGACGTGAAGCAGAAGTTACGACAGAACTTTCACTAACTGTGCACGACACACCAGGCCGAGCTTGCCGAATACGGCGTTGAGCTGCGATTCGACGGTGCGACGTGAACGTGACAACCGTTGGGCGATCTGTTCGTTGCGCAGCCCCTCGGCGACCAGCAACGCGACCTTTCGCTCGCTCGGCGAGAGGCGCCCGAGAATCTCGCTGGCTCGTTCCCGCTGCGGCAGCCGCTCGTTGGTCGCGGAGAAATGCAGCACGTAGGCGGGCTCCGTGCGCATCATCGCGTCGGATTCTGCATCATCCACAGTGACCGTCAGATCGGTATCGACCGCGTGCCGCAACGACTGCGTGTCGTCGACGCCGGCGCTGCGGCGGCTGTCGATGGACTGCACCAGGTCGGCAGGCAACTCATCCGCCGGCTGCTCCGTGCCGGGTCGTCCCGAAGATGCCTGCGCCCAGCGCGAGCACAATCGACGTCCTTCCGGCGTGGCGAACAGCACGCGGCCGCGTCGGTCGGTCAGGATCACCGCCGCCGTGGAGCGGCTCAACGCCTGCTCGAGCGCGAACGATTTGAAGCGCTCGCGCTCGAGCGTGCGCAAACGGTGCAAACCGGCGTCGATCGCTGGATAGATTTGCTGGAGCAGCGCCAGTTCGTCGGAGGAAAAGCGAGACTGGCGCGCGCTGCGCCGGATGCTGAACACGGCTTGCGGGGCGGTTTCGTTCCAGAACGCCAGGTGCACGAACTCGCACCACTCATCCGAGCCCGCCTCCTGCGCGATCCTGCGCTCGTGCGCACGCGGATCTTCGTCGGCGATCTGAGAAAAGGTGTAGAGCTGGACCTTGGGATGCGTGGCCAGGAACGGCTGCGACACCGTCAAACTGGTCGCCGGCACGTAGCCCGGCTGTAGCGGCTCCTGCACGTGATGGCGGGCGGTGACCGGCCGATAGTCGTCGATGCCGAGCATCAGGCTGCACGAATGATGGTGCAGGGAGGACTGCATCAGCCGCACGCTGCTCTCCCACAGCCCCTCGATATCGACGGCCCGATGCAAAGATCCCAGCGCATCCACCATCGAGCCCCGGCTGGCAGCCGCTCGCGTCTCGGTCATCATCATCGCAGTCTCCGCAATTGCCACTTTCCAGCCGCGGAGAGCGGCACTGGTGGGCAATGCGAGAATGCAGCGCCGGCCTGGAGCTTGGCAAGCCGCGGGGGTACGCCCGGCGACTACTCCCCGACCAGGATCAGTTTGCCGGTCTCGGGATCCCGGTAGACCTGGCCCACCGGCTGCATGCCGGCGCCGGCCGCCTGGCCCTTCAATCCCTCCGGCAGCTCGGCAAGTTCGCGTCCCGGCTCAACGACTTGCTTGCCTCCCTCGGCGCTGCCGGAGCGGCTGCTGAACACCGGTTGAGCCGACACCAGCGCCACGATCAGCCCGCAAATGAAGACCAGCATGATGTCCACGAGGTTGACCAGCGACGCCTGCGGATCCTCGGGGGTTTCGTCAAATCGCGCACTACTCCAGCGCCGCCTCACGACTGCGCCTCCCACCGCCCGAGGGCTTCGTCGTACCACCGGCGCCGCAGCCGGCCAATGATGAAGCCGACCACCCCGGCCGCCAGCCCGAGCACCGTGGCATCGAAGGCCGTGAGCATCGCCTCGGCCAGCAGGTTCAAATTGCCGTTGCTGAGCGCGGTCAGACCGGGCCCGAGGGAGATCAGAGTAGCCATCAAGCCGAGCATGGGAGAGGTGCGGGTGAGGATGTCCGCCCGCTCGATCCGGCGATGCGCCCGACGCTCGACCGCGCCGACATCGGTCGGCCGTTCACGCCGGCGCAGCAAGCCCCGCTCGCCGAACAACACGCCGATATCGACGCACGCGAGCGCGACACAAGCAAACAATCCGATCACGACCGGCGTCAGCAGCAACGGCACCAGCGAGTGGGTCCATTGCACGATCAATGAGTTCATACGGAACGTTCCTTGGGAATGTAACGTCCGCGGACATATCCAGCGGACAGCAATACCGCGATACCGAGCACGATGACCACCAAAGCCCGTGGCGATCGACCGCCCGCACCCTGAGCGTCAGCCGTCTGCTGCCTGGTCTGGCTTTCCTGCGCTGCTTGCAACTCCGTCATCGTCGTCGGCGATGAAGCAGCCTTCGCATCCACACGCGCGCGTTCGAGCAATTGTTTGAGCGGCTCGATCTGATCGGCACGCAGATACGGCTGCACATATTGGAACACCGGATGATCGGGCTGCGTGTGACCGCTGCCGGGCAGGCCATGTTCGAGCAACAGATCGACCCACTTCTGACTGAGCTGCTGCAACGTAGCTTCGTCGGTCTGCCAGAATTGTTTCTCGGCCGCGACCAGCAGGATGGCCATCATGTTGGTCTTCACGTGCACGTTGGAGCCTTGCTCCAGAAACTGGTCCAGGCCCAGGTGATGTGAATCGTCCACGTACACCTGTTTGACCTCGTCCCAGGCCCAGCTCTTGATCACGTCCGGGTTCGTGACCTGCCAGCCCCACAAGTACTCCATGAATTCGCTGCCCATGGTGCGCGCGCCGGCATAGCCATGCTGCATCAACGGTTTGATCCACGCCGGATTCAGATAACGCCCGCGCAACTCCGTCAGCAACGCGGTCGGCAACGGCTGCATCGTCGGCAGCGACGGATTGGAATGATCGGCGACATGACTGGCCGGCACGCGACCGCTCAACGTTTCCACGGCCAGACTCAGGCCGCCGAGATAGTCGAACGCGTCGTTGTTATCCATCAGGCCGTACAGATTGCTGGAGCGGCCCAAATAGGTGTTACGCACCTCGCGCAGATTGCTTTTCAACAGTTCCTGTTGCGCCTGACTCGTGCCATCGGCGGAGTACGCGTGACCGATGCGATCGATATAGATCTTCGCCAGCTCCTTACGATCGTGCCAGCTCCCGGAGCGCTCCACCGCGCGGTTGATGCCGGCGCTATAGTCTCCGGGCGAAGTGCCGAACACACGCAGGCTCGCTTGCTTACCCGCGTCGGCACGACTCAAGCCTTGCTTGATCAGCGCGGATGTTTCATTCACCCAATGGCGTGCGACATGGTTTCGTGTCAGCGGCTCGTCGCCCGCGTTCGCCATCGGTCCTAACGGTTCCAGCGCGGCACGCAGTGCCGGCGCGAGATCGGGACGACTGCGTTCGATGGTACGGCGGCTGCCATCCAGCGCCAGCAACACCGCCTTATCCAACCACACGATCTGCTGACCGAACAAATCGCGGAACAGGCCCGACGCGACGAACACGGTGTCGGCACGTTGGCCGACGTCGTTCAGCGGCTGCCGTTGCAGGCCGGCCACGATGCCACGGCTATTCCATTCCGGGGCGATGCCCAGCAGTGACAAACCGAAGCCCACCATCGCGCCTTCGTCTCGCACCGAATCCGACGCCCACAGGATGACCGCTTCCTTGCCATCCTCTTTGACTTTGGCGCGCGCTTCGGTTGCGAGCTTCGCGCCCAGCGAATATCCGAGTCGCGACGGAATCAGACTGTTGTCGAGACCGTGAAAGTTGCGTCCTGTCGGCAGCGCCTCGGCATTGCGAATCGGATCGTTGCCCGGCCCGGCGGGAATGAATCGACCGGAGAGACCGTGCAGCAGCGCGCGCATTTCGTTTTCCGGCGAGCTCTGGAGGTTCTGACGCAGCACTCGGTCGCCCGGTTTCGCTTTCATGGACACCAGCATCGTGTCCAGCGCTTGCCTCTGCCAGGGCTTGCCGAACACATGCAGACCCAGCGGCATGAAATCTTCCTGCAGGTGAGTGAGATAGTGGCCGATCTCATGCACCAGCAGCTCGTCGTCGGTCTGCTCGAACGAAATGCCACGCACCTTCAGCTCGGCATCCATGCTCGCGGTCAGCGCGTCTTTCAAATGCAACTCATCGATGAGCGCGCGCATCGATGACGCTGCCTGCTTGCGAAGTGCCGGGTTGTTGGACGACTCGTAACTCTCCACGAGCTGCCGGAGACGCAACAGATCGTCATAGAGCGGCGTCGCGGTCAGCGGCGGAATCAAATGGTCGACCATCACCGCAAGACCGCGCCGCTTGGCCTGCAGCCCCTCGCCGACGCCATCGACGATGTAGGGATAGATGCCCGGAATGTCGCCGGCAATCAGCGCCGGATAATCGAGCTCGTCCTGCCCGACCCCTTTGCGCGGCAGGAACTCATACGTCGAATGACGCCCCAGATGCACGATGGCATCGGCGTGGAACTCGTGGCGCAACCAGAAATAGAACGCCAGATACTGATGCGTGGGTGGAATGCTGGTGTTGGCGTGAAGCAGCTCTTCGTTCAACTCCCAGCCGCGCGGCGGCTGCGGACCCACGAAGATATTCCCGAAGCGCAAGCCCGGCAGCACCAGCTTGCCTTTGTTCACCATCACGTTGCCAGGGACCTCTCCCCAGCCGCGCAAGCCTTCGACACCCGTCGCTGCAATCGCGCGAGTCAGCTTGTCGATGGTCGCTTCGTTGCCGCCTTTGGTGAGCTGCGTCTCGTAAGCAACCTGCAACTGCTTGACCAGATCCAGCGCGCGATCACGCGCCGGATGCTGAGCGCCTTCGAGCAGATGCTCGATCTCATGCAGCGTTCGAGTGATCTGACCGCGCGCGTGCTGAGGCAAGCGCGCAGCCTGTGCTGCCTGAACATTCGCTAGCAAGAACGCCAGCGGGCCGCCGGTCATTTCCTTCTGCAACGGCTGAGGCAACGTTGCAAACCATTTCCCGTACTGTTCCGTGCTGACGTTGGTGACACGGGTCGCCATCGAGCGCAGCACATCGCCTTGCTCCGGAAGATTCACGCCGTCCTGTTGCAGCCTCTCCAGCAGTTCCGCCGACGTCGCTGGCAACGGCCCGGTGTCGTAGCCGTCGCGCTGCAACGCTCGCAGGATTTCCAGCAACGAAGCGGGCACGTCGAGATTGTCGGCACCGATGTTGTGACGACCCGGCGGATGGTTGTAGTAAACGATGGCGACGCGCTTGTCGGCGTTCCTGGTTTTCTGTAAACGCGTCCAGCGCTCGATCCGCGCCGTCATCTGTTCCACTTGCGACGGAATGGCCGCAGTCCGCGTCACCGCGATGCCAGTCAATGAATCCAACTGAGCAGCGGCTGCGGCAGCGATGACGATCGGCTGACTGATTCCCTGCAGCTCCGGCATGGCCACGCGGTAGTAAACACTGTCCCAAGCCAGGCCCTGCTCGGACATGCGCCAGCCTTCAGCCGTCACATCGTGCAGTCGGAGTGCCTTGAGCACAGGCACATCGAGCTGCTCGAGTCGACGAGTGGCCCCGGCACGATCACTGCTGCCGCCGATGATGAAGTCCTGCACGGACACGATCGCGCCCAAGCGAGCGCCGACCTTGCTGCCAATGACGCCGAGCGCATCGCTGCTCGGCCTGCCCCAGCCCGCGAGCACGGTGAGGCAGTCCAGCTCGCGCGCCGCCAGCGAACGACAGATCGATTCACTCAACGTGACATCGGCGTGCTGATCTTCGAGCACGGCGACGACCGGTCGATCACCGGAGATGCGCAACGTTTCAGCCGTCGACCACTCATCGCGATAGTGAAATTGCATGGGCAACGCGTCTTCAACCGGCTTGATCGCCGCCGCGGCCGCCTGGTCCTGCTCGGAGAGCAACAACGCCAACAGCGAAATCAAGTTGGACTCGCCCCGGTTCTGCCAATAAGCGCGCGCTTGAATCCAAGACGCCAGTCGGGGATAGCGCTGAACTGCAGCAGCAACAGCGCTCGCTCCGGCATCTTTCTCGGCGGTCAATGACGAGAGCTCCGCGTAGCGCGGATCTTCATCGATAAACAAATGTTTGGCGCGCCATCGGCTTTGCCGCCCGAGTCCAGGATCGCCGGCGACCGCGATGATTTCTTTCGCGCGCGTCGTGGCGAGCTGCGCTTGAATGCGCTGAGCGGTTTCCTTGAACACCGTCGCCAGCAACAGTGCATCGGCCCCGCCGATCAGCTCCTGCAACTGCGCATCGCTGAGCGCGTCGACCTGCGCAGTCGTGCGAAATATCAGTCGATGATCGGGCAGGCGCTGGTTGAAATCACGCGCGGCCTGCGCGAGATCGCCGGAGTTGCGCTCGGAAACGACCGCAACCAACGTCGCCGCGGACAATTCGGCGGCGAAACAGGCAAGCATCAGGAAACACAGTCCGTGAAACCAACGGACGAGGGAATGAGGCGGCGATCGCACGACGGGACCTGCACAAGCTGACACACCACACGATGCGATGGCCTTCAGGCACCGCTCCGTGAACCTGTCGCCGCTGCAGGAATTCCCGCTCGTTCAGCACACCCCGGCTGCACGAAGACGACCGCGACGAGCTGGTCTCCTGGCTTGCGGCTAGGAACAGGTTCCCTGCCTGCGCATCACCTTCCCAGGCATTCACCCAGTGGTTGCTCCTCACAGTCGGGAGCGTCGATGGCGGCACCGCTTACAGTTGCGGGGGCAGCCCGGGCATTGCACCCGGTTCCCATGACTCGTCGTTCGCGCGCACCTTGCGCGAAAAGGCTCACGTCGTCAATCAACCGGCCCGGAAGCGCTTGATGGGCACGGCAATTCCGGCGACCACCAGCGTCACTTGATCGCACGCCGCCGCCAGCATCTGGTTCAAACGTCCTTGTTCATCCTGAAAACGCCGCGCCACCGGCGCGAGCGGCACGATGCCCATGCCGACCTCATTCGAGATCAACAACACCTCAACGCGCGCTAATGACAGCCATTGCAGGAATTTATCGCGCTCGGCTTGCCAGGCCGGCAACGGCGCGGTCGGCGCATCTTCGCGAAAATCCTGGAGCAATGCGTTCGACAGCCACAGGGTCATGCAGTCCACGACCACGATGCTCGAGGCCTCCTGCCCGGCCAACGCTTGCGCAAGACCGGTCGGTGCTTCTAAGGTGCGCCACGTTGCCGGCCGCTCCGCCCGATGTAACGAGATGCGATGCTGCATCTCCTGATCGAGCGCCTGCGCCGTGGCAACATAGGTGACATTCATGCCGCGCGCCGCCGACAGCGATTTCGCCAGCGCGATGGCATGAGCGGTCTTCCCCGAACGCGCCCCGCCAATGATCAGGCGCCGCCCGACCGAAGCCCGCTCACCCGATCCGTCATTCTCGACCATTGCCCGCACTCACCGTTCAGATGCCGCCATGATAACCAACGCCACCTTGCAACGCCGCCTCGATACTCGCACCAAGCCCCAGGGCTCGCTGGGCGCGTTGGAAACGTTGGCCGTTCGTATCGGCCTGGCGCTCGACACCGACACCCCGGCATTCCGCGCGCCGCAAATGTTTGTATTCGCCGGCGACCATGGCATCGCCACCGATGGCGTCAGCGCCTACCCACAAGCCGTCACCGCTCAGATGCTGCTCAACTATCTGCAAGGCGGCGCGGCCATCAATGTGCTCGCACGTCAGCACGACATCGCGTTGCGCGTCGTCGATGCGGGGGTGGCCAGTGACATCGGCGAACATTCCGGGCTCCTCGCCCGCGCTGTTGCCCGGAGCACTCGAAACTTTCGCGTCGAGCCGGCGATGACCCAAGCTCAATGCACGCAAGCGCTCGATACGGGGCGCGCGCTGGCGCAGGCAGCGTTGAGCGAAGGCTCCAACGCACTGCTGTTTGGCGAGATGGGGATCGGCAACACGGCCAGCGCATCGATGCTGCTGCATCGTCGGACCGGCTGGTCGTTGGAAGACTGTGTCGGTCGCGGCACGGGGCTCGACGATATCGGACTGGCTCGCAAGCGCGACCGGTTGGCGGCAGCATCCGCGCGCCGTCCGGAAAAACTCACGCCCGCCGAAACGATCGCGGAGTACGGCGGATTCGAGCTGGCGATGATCACCGGCGCCTTGCTCGCCACTGCCGATGCGAAATGTATTGCCGTGATCGACGGCTTCGCGGTGACCGTCGCGGCGCTGCTTGCCATCGAAGTCGACCCTCGCGTTCGCGCTCGCTGCATCTTCAGTCATTGCTCGGCGGAACATGCCCATCGCAAGTTGCTGGCCCATCTCGATGTGAAGCCGCTGCTCGATCTGGGCATGCGCCTCGGTGAAGGCACGGGCGCCGCGATGGCGTGGCCCATCATCGACGCCGCTGCTCGATTGCTGACGGAAATGGCCAGCTTCGAATCGGCCGGAGTGGACGACAAGGCCACATGAGCACCGAAGCTCAAACCGCGCGCCCGTCTCGCTTGATCGCCGAGCTGCGAATGCTGCTCATGGCGGTTCAGTACTTCACGCGCGTGCCCATGCCCGCGTGGGTTGGTCACTCCGCCGAGCACTTGAGCGGCACGGCGCGTTACTTCCCAGCAGTTGGCGTGCTGATTGGAGCGGTCGGCGCGCTGGTGTTGTGGCTGACCAGCCTGGTGCTGCCCGGGCCGTTGCCGGTCATCATCAGCACGGCCTTCACCGTGCTCATGACAGGTGCGTTCCACGAAGACGGTCTCGCGGATACGTTCGACGGATTGGGCGGTGGCGCGACCCGCGAGCGCGCGCTCGAAATCATGAAGGACTCACGACTCGGCACGTTCGGCACGGCCGCGCTCGTGCTCGTGTTACTCATCAAGATCGCCGCATTGAGCGCGCTGCCCGTGACGATTGCGATTGCTGTGTTGATCGCCGGCCACGCATTCTCTCGCGCTTGCGCCGTGACGCTGCTGTTTGCCAGCAATTACGTTGGCAATCCAGACCAGTCACGCGCCAAAGTCGTCGCGCAGCCCATGAGTCATGGCGAGCTTTTGTTTGCAATCGTCATCGGCGCTGCACCGATGTACTGGTGTGGGCTGCACGCGCTCGCCGGCGTAGTTTGCTCGCTGATCGTCCTGTATGTGCTGGCACGCTGGTTCATGCAACGGCTCGGCGGTTTCACCGGCGACACGCTGGGCGCCACGCAACAGCTCACCGAGATCGCCTTCTATCTGGCCGTACTCGCGTCGTGGAACTCTATCTGATTCGTCACACCGCGCCGGCGGTGGCTGCCGGCGTGTGTTACGGCCAGACCGATGTGCCGCTCGCGGACACTGCGGAGCGGGACATTCAAGCCGCGCTGACGCCCTTACCCAAGTTCGATAGGATCTATTCGAGCCCGGCGCAGCGCTGTGCCCGCCTGGCGCAGGCGTTGGCACAAAGAGACGACTGTGCCGTGACACTGGCGCCCGAGTTGCAGGAACTGCACTTCGGTCAATGGGAGCAATTGCCGTGGGCCCGGATTCCGCGAGAACATAGCGACCCATGGGCGGCGGACACCTGGAATCTGGCGCCGCCCGGCGGAGAAACAGAACAAGCCCTATGGACCCGAGTCGACAGCTGGTATCGCACGGCGTTGTCGCCGTCAGTCTCCCGCTGCGCCATCGTCGCGCACGGCGGCTCGTTGCGCGTACTGCGATGTTTGATTCTCAGGCTGCCCGCCGAGGAGCGCTGGTCCTGGACCCTGAAGTGGGGCGAACACGCACGCCTGGTGCCGGCCTGAAGCGCTCTGCAATAAACCCGCGCCTGCCCCGGTCTACTCCCAATGAACGCTAATAGTGCTCGTGAACGCGGGCGCTTCGAGGCGCTGTGCATGCCATTCCGGGCCGACGTGTTTCGGTTCGTGTACTGGCTTTGCCGAGACCGGGCTTTGGCGGAGGACGTGGTGCAGGAGACGCTGTTGCGCGCCTGGCGCTCTCTCGACTCATTGGGAGACGAGCAGGCCGCGCGCCCGTGGCTGCTCACCATTGCGCGACGGGAGCTGGCACGAGTGTTCGAGCGCAAGAGGCTGCCGATGGTGGATCTGGACCTCGCCAACGAGGCCGAGCCCGAGTCGCTGGCTGTCAACGATCAGCATGAAGTCGAGGAGATGCGACGCGCGATTCTGAAACTGGACGTGATTCACCGTGAGCCGCTGGTACTCCAGGTGTTGTTGGGCTATTCCACCGAGGAAATCGCCCAGCACCTGGAAATCAGTGTCGCGGCGGTACTGACACGTCTATTTCGTGCGCGACAGGTCTTGCGCCAGCAGTTGCTGGGTGCGGAGGGCTCGCGGCCATGAACTGCGAAGAACTGCGCACGATCCTCGGCGCCGAGCCCGACTCGACCAACCCCGACGTCCTGAAGCACATCGAAACCTGTCCGGAATGCGCCAGCTACCGCCAGCAAATGCAGGCGATGGATCGCTTGATCTATCGCGCACTGGCCGTCGACGCGCCGGCTGAAAAGCGCGCTCCTCAACAGTCACGTGTGTGGCGCATGGCTGCGAGCGTGCTCGTCGCTGTGTTCATCGGTGCAATGTCGTTGTGGTTGCTGACGCCGAGACAGAGCTTCGCCGCGGAAGCCATCGCTCACGTCCAACATGAGCAATTCTCGCTGGTGCGTACTTCGGAAACGGTCGATCAGCAGGCACTGGAAAAAGTACTGGCCGCCAACAGGCTGAAACTGAAGCCCGGTGCGGCACGAGTGTCGTACGCGCGGAGCTGCCCGTTCCGGGGTCAACGAGTGCCGCACCTGGTCGTGCAAACCGAACAAGGGCCGGTGACGGCGCTGGTCGTCACGGACGCGCCGACGCAGGGGCGCGAACATATCGATGAGAAAGGGTTTCAGGGTGAAATCATTCCGGCACCGCGCGGCGTGATCGTCGTGCTGGGACAGAACGTGCCGGTGGATGCAGTGGCGAAGACGCTGCTGAGCGCGCTGGAATACTGAGCCCACAAATGCACAGCGGCGCCTGCGCGCCGCTGTGACAAAGAATCGCGGAATGCCGGCAGCGCAAGGCCGCCGGCCATCGCAATCACTTCTTCATCTTGGCCTTGGCCGCATCGCAGTCGGCCTTGCTCAGCAGCAAATAGCCGTGGCCTTTGCACTTGTTCTGGCCCTGGCAGGCATTGGTCGCGGTGCTGCAAGCGGACGTGCCTTTGCACGAATTGACGCCTTCGCATTTCACCTTGGCTTCGTCCGCCGCGTTCGCGGTGGTGGCGACACTGGTGAACAGCAGTGCCGCGGCGGCAGCCAAAGCGGCGCGAGTGGCTTTCTGTGTGCTCATGCTTCTCTCCTGAATCTGATTTCTCGAGCGTTGAAACGGATCGTCATCGATGCCGCGAACAGCATCTTGCCCACTAGACCGGGGCCGGCGCCATCGCATTACATGCAAACGGAGTAATAAGCGCCGGCTGCGACCGGTCCTGTGGCTGACAACCAAGAATCGGGAGCTGCCCATGCTTAGCGACGCCTTGATGGACCCGAAGAGCGCACTCGCCCGCCTGCTCGACCACCTGCAGGCCCCCTTCGCACTCGCCTCGCGGGTCTATGTGAGCTGGGTATTTCTCAAGAGCGGCTATCTCAAGCTGTCGGACTGGGACCAGACGGTCGCGCTGTTCGAGTACGAATATCACGTGCCGGTGCTGTCCCCGCACCTGGCCGCCATCGCCGGGACCGCCGGCGAGCTGCTGTTTCCGATGCTACTCATACTCGGTCTATTTGGCCGGATCAGCGCACTCGGCCTGCAGGCCGTCAACGTGCTGGCGGTCGTCTCCTATGCGCACGTGCTGTTCCAGGAAGGGTTCGCGGCCGCCATCGGCCAGCATTATCTGTGGGGTTATATCCTGCTGGTGCTGACGGTGTACGGCCCGGGTGCCTGGTCGCTGGACCACCAGCTGCGCGCCCGACGCAAGAATTCGTCCGACACTTGACGAAGGCTCGCCCAAACTTCATCCTCGCGCCGCGCGACAAGTTCCCCGCAAGGGGATTCAAAGGGAACTCGGGTGTGAAACCCGGGCTGCCCCCGCAACTGTAAGTGGTTCGCCGCGCGTCAAAGACCACTGGCGTCCGCCCCCTTGGGATGGGCTACGCCGGGAAGGTGACGCGAGGACTTCAGCCATCAGCCAGGAGACCTGCTTGCCGCCGTCGTCCATCGATCGGCCGGGGTGCCGCCGAGAGAACGGGAGTTTTCCCTGTAGAGGCGACCGGTGCATGGGTCGCGACGCGTTTTGAAGTTGCAGCCCGTGCGGTTTGTAACTCTCCGCGGAGCCTTCTGTGCACACCCAATCCGTCTGCCGTCCGTCTTCTCGTCTTCTCGCCGCGTCCGCGGCGCTGTTGTTACATCCGGCGTTGTCCGCGCTGGCCGCCGACGCCAGCGATGGCGTCGAGGATGTGATCGTCAGCGCCAATCGAATTTCGCAGGAAACATCGCAGGTCGGCGATTCAGTCACCGTGATCACCGCCAAAGAGCAGCGCCGGAGTCAGAAGACCGCGGTGTCCGATCTGCTCGCGGTAACGCCGGGCATTGCCGTCGCTCGCAACGGTGGTTTGGGCGGCACCACGACCGTGCGCATCCGCGGCGCTGAAAGCCATCAGACCGTCGTGCTCATCGATGGCGTCAAGCTCAACGATCCCTCATCGGCCAGCGGCGAATTCAACTTCGCCGATCTGATCACCACCGACTTCGCACAGATCGAAGTGTTGCGGGGTCCACAGTCCACGCTGTGGGGCAGCCAGGCCATCGGCGGCGTCATCAACATCGTGACGCCGGTGCCTGAAGGCCCGCTGTCCGCGATGTACTCCGTCGAGGGCGGCACTCATGACACAGCGATCGTCCGCGGCAACGTGCAGGCCGGCGGCGACTGTTTCGCCTGGCGTGTCGGCGGCAACTATGTGACCAGCGACGGCATCTCCGCCTATGCGCTCGGCACCGAACCGGACAGCTATCGCAACGTCGGCTTCAACGCTCGCGGCATCCTGCACATCACGGACAATATCACCGCTGAAGTGCGCTCGACCTGGAGTGACGGCCGTTCGGAATTCGACGGCTTCCCGCTGCGCGACACTCCGGACTACGGAGTCACTGAAGAATTGACGACGTACACCGGCGTAACCCTCGGTGCGTTCGACGGCCGCCTGCAGAATCGCATCGGCTTCGCTTACACGGATACGGATCGCCAGGACACCGACCCGTCATCGACGGTGCCCAAGACGTTCGATGCCGAAGGCAGCAACAAGCGCTGGGAATATCAGGGCACGCTGCGGATCACGGACCGCGTGAGCACCATCGTCGGCCTGGAGTCGGAACGCTCCGAGCTGAGCACGGCTTCGCCGTCGACGTTCGATCCGAATCCCGTCCCGCTGACCGGCGAAGTGCAGATCGACAGCGCCTACGCGCAAGTCAACGTGACCCCAATCGACACGTTGTCGTTGAGCGCCGGCGTTCGCTATGACGATCACGACACGTTCGGCAGCCACACGACGACGCGCGCGTCGGCCGCATGGTCGGTCACGCCGTCCACCATCCTGCGCGCCAGCTTCGGCGAAGGTTTCAAAGCGCCGACGCTGTATCAGCTGTACAGCGAGTACGGCAATCTCGACCTCAACGCCGAAGAGGCCGAGAGCTGGGACGCCGGTGTCGAGCAACATTTCTTCGACAAGAAGCTGGTGGTCTCCGCGACTTATTTCGATCGCGACACCAAGAACATGATCGACTTCGTGTCCTGCGACTTCGGCGATACCTCGCCGCTCTGCCAGGGACGCTTCGGTTATTACGACAACTTCCAGAAGACCAACGCGCATGGCGTGGAGCTGGCCGTGGCGGCGCGCCTGACCGAACAGCTGACGTTGACGGCGAACTACACGAACATGGATGCGGAGAACACCGCGCGGGGCGCGACGACTTTCGGTCGCACTCTGCCGCGCCGGCCGGATGAAACCGCCAATGCGCAGCTGAGCTACGAATGGCCGGTGGGTTTGACCACCACGGTCGCCGTTCAGCACGCCAGCCGCGCCTTCGACACCATCGCCAATACTTTCGTGCTCGACAGCTACACGCTGTGCGACTTCCGTGCGTCGTATGCGGTCAGCGATTCGATGGAAGTGTATGGCCGCATCGAGAATGCTTTCGACGAGGAATATCAGACCGCGAGGAACTACGGCACGCTCGGCCGCACCTTCTACGCGGGCCTCCGACAGAGCTTCTAATGAAAGGTGGCGCTGACATCGCCGCCGGTCGCTTTGCTCATCACGGCGGCCGGCTCTGTGTCGCACGCGCGCTGTTTCCGGATGTGACACAGCCGTGGATCGATTTGTCCACGGGCATCAATCCTTCGTCATATCCCGCGCCGCGAGCTTCGGCTCGCGAGCGCAATCGGCTGCCCGAACCCACCGATCTGGCAAAGCTCGAGGCTACAGCCGCGGCGGCGTTCGGCGTCGATGATCCGGCGAGAGTGGTCGCGACCGGCGGAACAGAGAACGTGCTGAGGCTGCTGCCGTATCTATTGAATGTGGCGTCCGCAGTGATCGCCGGACCAACATACGGTTCACATGCCGATGCGTGGACGCGCGCAGGCATCGGAACAAACGTCGTCGCCGACGCGGAGTTGACGACGCGTGCCGCCGCGAAAACCGCGATGACGGTCGTCACTCCCAACAACCCGGATGGGCGGGTGATGAGCCGTGAGCGACTGTTGTCGCTGCACGGTACCTTGCACGCAAACAACGGCCTGTTGATCGTCGACGAGGCCTTCGCCGATCTGGAACCACAACTCAGCGTCGCCGGACTCGCCGGCACCAGTCGCGCACCGCGAATGATGGTGCTGCGTTCGTTTGGAAAGTTTTATGGACTGGCCGGCATACGACTCGGATTCGTCATCGCCTCGACCAGTATCGCCACTCGGCTACGTCACTTGCTGGGCGACTGGCCCGTCTCTGCCGATGCTCTATGCGCCGGCCTGGCCGCTTATGCGGACGAAGCCTGGGCCGCGAGGACACGCCTGCGCCTGCATCGCGCCGCGCAGCGACTCGACAAGTTGCTGGTCAGTGGCGGCATGACGATCGTCGGCGGCACCTCGCTTTATCGACTGGCCCGTGCGCCGGATGCCCGCGCCAGATTCACCCAACTCGCCTCCCGAGGCATTCTCGCCCGGCCGTTCGACTACGACAGCACCCTGCTGCGTTTCGGCCTGCCGCTTGCTGCAAACGACTGGCGGCGCGTGGCCAACGCGCTGAAGATGCAACCATGACCACGACGACCGACGGACAGTCCGAAGCCGAGAAAGACCGCCAGCACGCCGAAGAGATGAAGCTGCGCCAGGCCGAGCGTCGCGCCGAACGCGCCACCAAGAAAGAGCGCGGCGGCCTGCTGCTCATTCTCACCGGCCCCGGCAAGGGCAAATCCTCCAGCGCCTTCGGCATGGTGGCCCGCGCGCTCGGCTGGGACATGCGCGTCGGCATCGTGCAGTTCATCAAGGGCAAGTGGCAGACCGGCGAGCATCATTTCTTCCGCCGCTTCCCCGACCTGCTGAGCTTCGAGGTGATGGGCGAAGGCTTCACCTGGGACGTGCAGGACCGGCAGCGCGACATCGCCGCCGCCCAGAAAGCCTGGCAGCGCAGCTGTGAGCTGATCCTCGATCCCGACTACGATTTCGTGCTGCTCGACGAGTTGAACATCGCCATTCGCAACGACTACGTCAGCATCGACGAGGTGGTCGGCTTTCTGAAGAACCGGCCGCGCGACAAGCACATCTGTATCACCGGCCGCGACGCGAAGCCGGAGCTGATGGAGATTGCCGATCTGGTCACCGAGATGACGCTGATCAAACATCCATACGACGCCGGCTTCAAACCCCAGCGCGGAGTGGAATTTTGAAACGCTGGCTCGCACCGCTGCTCGCCGCGCTCTGCCTCGCGCCCGCCGCGCAGGCCGAGGAGCCGCCGCATCATCCGATGCGTATCGTCTCGCTGAACATGTGCGTCGACAGCATCCTCGTGGAGCTGGTCTCGCACGATCGAATCGTGGCGTTGAGTCATTACGCGCGCGATCCACAGCGATCGACGATTTCGGAAGCCGCACGACATCTGCCGATCACTTATGAAACCGCCGAGGAAGTGGTCGCGCTTCGGCCGGATCTCGTGCTCACGAGCCGTCATTCAGCCATCGCCACTCGGAATGCGCTGAAGCGAGTGGGCATCCATTTCGAGCTGTTCGGTGTTCCGGATACCGTCGAAGAGAGCTTCGCGCAGATCAGAACCGTCGCCCGTCTGCTCGGCGCGGAGCCTGAGGGTGAAGCGATGATCGCGCGCATTCAGGCCGCGCTGGACGCTGCCCGCCTGCCGCCGAATGAGCCGCCGTTGACTGCTGCGGTTTATCAGCCGGGAGGTCTGTCTGCCGGCGCGGATACGGTGGCCGGAGAGTTGATGGAGCTCACCGGACTCAGAAACATCGCCGCGCGTTATGGCGTCGAGCAGTATCGTCCGCTGCCGTTGGAAGTATTGTTGTCATCGCCGCCGGATGTGTTACTGGTCGGCGAAACGTCGCCCGGTGCACCGATGCAGGAAGAAAAGATCGTGCGTCATCGGGCTTTGCGAGCACTGGAGTCTCAAATGACTCGCGCTGTATTTCCAGCGCGCCTGTTGTACTGCGCCGGGCCGACGATGGTTCCCGCGGTCGCGGCGCTCGTGCAGGCCCGTGAAGCAGCGCTCGCCGCACGACGAAACAGGAGCACCTTGTGATCTCACGTCGATGGGCCATTCCCGCGCTGTCGGCGCTGGTCGTCGTCCTCTGGCTGCTGTCGATCGCCGTCGGCCGCGTGACCCTGAGTTGGGATGTGTGGCAGGCACAGGACACCATCAGCCGCGTGATTCTGCTCGAGTTGCGCCTGCCTCGCGCCATTCTCGGCGTGCTGGTCGGCGCCTCGCTGGGTCTTGCGGGCGCAGCGATGCAAGGTTATTTGCGAAACGCGCTCGCCGAGCCTGGCACCTTGGGAGTATCGGCGATGGCGGCGCTCGGCGCGGTGCTGAGCATCTTCTTCAACATCGCCGGCCTGCATCCCTGGGTGCTGCCGATTTGCGGCGTCATCGGCGGCATGACCGCGATGGCCGCGTTGTTCATTTTGTCCGGCATGGCGGCCAGCGTACTGACGCTGGTGCTCTCCGGCATCATCCTCAGCGCGCTCGCCATTGCCGGCATCTCGCTGGCGTTGTCGTTGTCGCCCAGCCCGTGGGCGTCCCAGGAAATCGTGCGCTGGATGCTGGGCGGACTCACCGATCGAAGTTTCGATGAGCTGACCATCGCCGCGCCATTGATCGTCGTCGGCTGCATCGCCGTGCTCGGCTGTCGTCGCGCACTGGACGCGCTGACGCTCGGCGAATCGGGCGCGCGCTCGCTCGGCATCGATTTGAATCGTGCGCAGTGGCAACTGGCGTTCGGCATCGGGCTGATCGTCGGTGGCAGCACGGCGGTGACCGGGGTGATCGGCTTCGTCGGATTGATCGTGCCGCATCTGATGCGTCCGCTGGTCGGCTCGCGTCCGGGTGCATTGCTGGTTCCCAGCGCCATCGGTGGCGCGGCTCTGGTACTCGCAGGCGATATTGTCGTGCGGCTGCTTCCCGGCGGGTCTGAGCTCGAGCTCGGTGTAGTGATGTCACTGATCGGCGCGCCCTTCTTCTTCGTGCTGCTGCACTCCATGCGACGCAAGCTCACATGACGCGCCCTAGCACTCTGAAGATCAGCGGACTACAGTTTCGACGGGGCAGCCGCGTCGTGTTGGATGCCATCGATCTGCAATTGCAGTCAGGCGCCATCACCGCGGTGCTCGGCCCGAACGGGGCCGGCAAGTCCACGCTGTTGTCGTGCATCGTCGGCCTGCTTCGGCCGGAGCGCGGCGCGGTCGAACTGGATGGAACATCGCTCTATTCCATGGCAGCCATGCAACGTGCGCGTCACATCGCCTTCCTGCCCCAGACCCCCGAGATCGCCTGGGCGGTCGACGTGCAAACGTTGGTTGGGCTCGGCCGCATTCCGTTTCATGGCCTCAGCAGCGACGAAGAAGATCGCGCTGCTGTCGCACGGGCCATGGCTAAAACCGAAGTCACGCAATGGTCGGATCGCACCGTTACCACGCTATCGGGTGGTGAGCGCGCTCGCGTGCTGCTGGCTCGGGTGCTGGCCGGAGAGTCGGACTGGATTCTGGCGGACGAGCCGTTCACCGGTCTCGATCCGTCACATCAGTTCGAAGCAGCGGAGTTGTTGCGCGCGGCGGCCGATCAAGGCGGCGGCGTGGTGTTGACCATTCACGATCTCACGCTGGCGGCGAGAATCGCCGACCGCGTGGTCATCATCAACGGCGGTCGCATCGTTGCGGACGGTCCGCCCCGAGAAGCACTGGCGCCGCAGATCCTGCGCGATGTTTATAACATCGACGCGCGGTGGATCGACGGCGCCGACGGTACGCCGCCAACCATCGCCATCCACGGGCGCGCGAGCCGGAGTTAGCGCCATGTTCGATCCCTGGCTGCTGGTCGCCGCGCTCGTCGTCGAAGCCTGCGTCGGCTACCCGCACGCCATCTATCGAGCGATTCGTCATCCCGTCGTTTGGATCGGTGTCGCCCTCGCCGCGCTGGAGCGCCGGTTGAACCGGCCGGAGCTGGGCGATCTGACGCGTCGGATGCTGGGTGTCGTCACCGTCGTCATTGTGACGGGTGGCGCGGCTGGCGTTGGCTATCTCGTCCAGCGCCTGGCCGGTGGCGTTTCTTTCGGTGCCGCTCTGGTTGCTTTGGTGGCCAGCACCGGTTTGGCCCAGCACAGTTTGTACACTCACGTTCGCGCGGTGCTTCTGCCTTTGACCGACGGCGATTTGGTTGCCGCACGGCGTGAGGTTGCACAGATCGTTGGTCGTGATACGGCGTCGCTGAATGAATCCGATGTGGCTGGCGCGGCGCTGGAAAGCCTCGCGGAGAGTTTCAACGACGGCATCGTCGCGCCGGCGTTCTGGTTGTTCGTTGGCGGCCTGCCCGGACTGTTTGCCTATAAAGCACTGAACACCGCCGACAGTTTGATCGGCCATCGCGAACCGCGGTGGCGAATGTTCGGTTGGTTCGCAGCACGCACCGACGATCTCGTGAATCTCATTCCCGCCCGGCTCGCGGGCGCGCTGCTCGCCATCGCGGGCGGCGGCGGCTTGTTGGTCATGTGGCGAGATGCGCCGAAACATGCGTCGCCCAACGCGGGCTGGCCGGAAGCTGCGATGGCAGGCGCGTTACGCATTCGACTGGGCGGGCCGACGGCTTACGACGGCGTCATGCATGAACGGCCGATCTTCGGCGCAGGCTCGTCGCCGACGGTCGACGATCTCAAGCGTGGCTTGCGGATCTATGTGATCGCGTGCGGCCTGTTGTGGCTCGCCGCTTTGGCGGTGGGATTTGCCATGGGAACGAACGATTGATGACTTCGCCTCGCGATAGCAGCGAACGGCTGATGCCCGCGGCATTCCCACTCGGAGCGCACGGCTGATGCCAGCGATCATGATTCAAGGCTGCGGCTCGGACGTCGGCAAATCCCTGCTGGTCGCCGGGTTGTGCCGCCTGTTCACCAATCGCGGCCTGACCGTGCGGCCGTTCAAGCCGCAGAACATGTCGAACAATGCCGCCGTGACGCCGGATGGCGGCGAGATCGGCCGCTCGACGGCGCTGCAGGCCCTCGCCTGCCGGACACCGCCGACGGTCGATATGAATCCTGTGTTGTTGAAGCCGCAAAGCGATATCGGCTCGCAGCTGATCGTTCGCGGTCGTCGCCAGGGTGTCATGCAGGCCAGTGCGCATGGGCGTGACAAACGGCAGCTGTTGCAGATCGCGGTGGAAAGTTTCCGCCGACTGCAAGATGAGTCGCAGCTCGTGATCGTCGAAGGCGCCGGCAGCCCTGCCGAAACAAACTTACGAACCCATGACATCGCGAACATGGGATTCGCGCATGCCGCCGATGTGCCTGTCGTGCTGGTCGGCGATATCGACCGCGGGCATGTGATTGCTTCGCTGGTCGGCGCGCATGCAGTGCTCGACGAGGCGGATCGGGCTCGCATTCGCGGGTTCATCATCAACAAGTTTCGAGGCGATGCGAGTTTGTTCGATGACGGGCTGAGGACGATCGAGGGGCGCACCGGATGGCAGCGACTCGGTGTCGTGCCTTGGCTGCATCATGCTGGCGCGCTGCCGGCGGAGGACGCCATGCAGCTCGATCAGTCGGGCGTTGCGCCTTCGAGCACGGGCGAGCGAGGCCGCATTCGCATCGTCATTCCCCGGCTGCCTCACATCGCGAACTTCGACGACTTCGATCCGCTGCGCGGGGAGGAACAGGTCGAGCTGATGTTCATTCCGCCGGGTCAGCCGCTGCCGCTCGATGCGACACTGATCATTCTTCCCGGCAGCAAGGCGACCATCGCCGACCTCGAATTCTTCCGTTCGCAAGGCTGGGACATCGACCTGCTCGCTCACGTCCGCCGTGGCGGCCGCGTGCTCGGCATTTGCGCCGGCTATCAAATGCTCGGCAACGTCGTGCTCGATCCGCAGCGGATCGAAGGCCACCTGGATTCCACCCGCGGCCTCGGCCTGCTCGACATCACCACCACCATGACCGGCGACAAACAACTCCGCGCCATCACCGGCACGGACCTCGTCACCGATTCCGCGATCAGCGGCTACGAAATGCACCTCGGCCTCTCCACCGGCCCCGCCGCCGCTTCGAGCCCCTTCATCCGCTTCGACAACGGCACCACCGATGGCGCTGTCTCCCCCGACACCCGCATCCTCGGCTGCCACATCCACGGCCTCTTCCACTCCCCCACCTTCCGCTCAGCTTTCCTTGCACGCCTGGGCGCGCAATCCAACAACGAGGACTACGCTCATAGGGTGGAACAAGCACTCGACTGCGTGGCGCGGCAGATCGAGCTGTCGCTGGATATCGATGGGCTCGAGAAAGTCGCGAAGCTCGCGACCTAACTGGCGATTGCCTGAATTCGTTCGTAAACCAATTGCACCCGGTCGGCCTGGTCGTCACCAGATGCAATCAACCCTGGCAAATAGTCGGCGAACAGCGGCGTCTCCAACAAAGCAGTGCAGCGTTGAGCGAGATACTCACGCAACTCGCGCGGGCTCATCGCAATTTCATTCAGCAGACTGGGCCTGCCATCAATGACATTGACGATATCTTCCAAATCGTGACTGGCGAGCAGATCGCCAGCGCCGCGGTCCGCATGCGCTTCAAATTTCGTTGCGACGAAGACCGGCGCGGCAATCAACCGGATCTCATGGCCATTGGGAAGTTTGAAAGACTGCGCGCTGCTCACGGCCAGTGGATACCACCGATTCGAGAAACCGAGAATGCCCGGGTCGGTGGGCATCACATCGACTTCCAGTCCTCGATAACGCCAGCGGCAGATCGGCGCGTCGGCAGTCATGTCTCGTTTGAAGCCCAGCGCGGAAAGATCCTTTTCGAGCCCGTGATATGCAGACAGCGCCGACACAGACACGACGAGATCGACATCCAGCGTGGCTCGCACTGGCGCCGCAGCCTCATCTGTTATGAGCAGGCCGACCGCGCAACCGCCCACGAACACGACTTGCTCGCGCAATGAGCCAAGCGCGTGAGCGACCAATTGCAGCTTCGCGACATTCGGGTCACGCAGCGCCACTGAAATATTTCTCCAATAGCTTCTGCGCGGCCGCGCGCTCGCGCGCCTGACCGGAGCGATATGCATCGAACAGCGCAAGGACGGCGTAAAGATCCGCGTCCCTCGGCGCCGCTTCGGGAATGGTCGGATATAGCGGAGCCAGACTGACACCTCGCGCCTTGCCGCTGCTGTGAGCCCAAACCGGGATCGGGTCGGCGGACGCAGCGATGACACTCTTCAGTGGCTCGGCCGCATAGGCAGTGGGTACACCGCGCCCCACCCGACCGAGCACTGCTGGGAAAGCGTATCGGGCGCCTCCGAGCACAAACTCTTTGAGCTGCGGCCTCAGAACCGACGGCCGCCCCTCACGAATGACTGCCAGTCCGGCAGCGACAGCCCGCTTCAAAGATGCATGCACCGCCGATACCGCCAAGCCGGTGCGATCCGCCAGTCGGGCATAGGTGGGTCGATCTTCGGCACTGGTAAGCAGCGCCAGCAGGACGTACAGATCCTGCGGTTTCAACACCAGCTGCTGGGTGCTCCGTCGCGCCATATTCTTGATTCTTGAATTGAGAATGCCGGCTCCGTCAGCGACCCTAGCAGGCTTCCGAGCTGAGTCAATATTCTCAATTCAAGAATAAAGAATACGGCTTGCCAATTTGTACATAACTAATTGATTTAATTTATAATTATTTGATAGATTCATCAGAAAATTTTTGTCACTTCTGGAAAATTTAGCAGGCTGCCGAGCGCGCTCCGTCCGAGCAGTCGACAATCCCGCCCGATCCGGGCAAGGTTAGCTTTTCGACTCCTACTGACGAGCACCGACATGGGCCACCGCCTCTCGAAAATCTACACACGCACCGGGGATGACGGCACGACCGGATTGGGCGACGGTTCGCGGGTTGAGAAGACGCATGCGCGGATCGAGGCGTATGGGACGGTGGATGAGGCGAACAGTGCGATCGGGATGATTCTGGCGGTGCCCAACCTGCCGGCGGAGGTGGCGACGGCGCTGACCCGGATTCAGCATGAGTTGTTCGATCTGGGGGGGGAGCTGGCGGTGCCGGGGTATCGGGTGATCACGGCGGCGCATATCGATGGGCTGGAGGACACGTTGGATAAGTTCAACGAGCCGCTGCCGCCGTTGAAGGAATTCATTCTGCCCGGCGGTGGACCGGCCGCATCGACCTGTCACCTGGCGCGCGCCATCACGCGCAGAGCGGAACGCTGTTCATGGGCGGCGTCGAAGCAGGAAGAGATCGCGCCGGAAGTGACGCGTTACTTGAATCGGCTGTCCGATCTGCTGTTCGTCATCGCACGAGTGCTGGCGCGGCACGAGAACGGCCAGGAAGTGCTGTGGAAGAAGACGACGCCGGTCAATTCAAAGCCAGCACGCTAATCAGATCGTCCTTGGGCGTGAGCCGCAGGGTGATCTCCTGCTCCAGCTCACGCGACACCACGAGCGTCGCCTCGAAGCGGTTCACCATCACGGGCCGCACCGTGGCGCCGCCGGGTCGATGAGTCAGCATGAAGCTGTGATAAGCGCCCGCATGCATCGCCGCGAACTGCACCAGGATGTTGATGCCATCCGCCTCGTCATTGATGCGCTCGTCACAAATGACCAGGAACGCCTGATCCGCCGGCACCGAAGCAAACGCGCCGGCACTGCGCAGCTCGCTCAAGAAATTTGAGATCTGCCGCGACACGCGCATCCAGGTGCTCGCCGTATTGGGCGATCCCGAGCACCAACGAGTGCCGCGCTCGATCGCGTTGACGACGAACAGCGAAAACCGCCGCTGCGCCAGATAAGACCAATCCGACGACGCACTCGCGCCGCAGGCCAAGGTCCGCAACGCAGGCCATTCGCGATCGGGGTTGCGCACCGACTGCAACACATTGACGCCCATGGCCGCGAGCAACCACCGGTCGGAGCTGTTTACTTCCCTGGCGAGCTTGGCACTGGACCGTAGCATCGGTTCCGGCTCGCGCTCAGTCACCGCCGCCGCAACCGCCTCGCCCGAGCGTGACAACAATCCTGCCACCGCCCCGCCATTGCCAAACACTTCGACCCGCCCCCGCAACCGATCCATCGCCGAGATCCGGGGAAAGAACAGCAGCGCGTTATCACTGCGGAAGTCGAGCGCCTTGAGCGAACGAATCGCCTCGGACGTGCTTTCCCAGGACGACGGCGGATCGACGATCAGCATCGCCCGCTTGTCCCGGCAGAACCGGGTCGCAACCAGCAACGCGCTCACGCCCACATCGATGACCCGCGCGAGCGGCGGGATATAGACGAACGCCAGGTCGTCGACATTTTCCAAAGCAAACAAACCCGTGCAGCGGGCCGCCGAACCGATGACGTCATAGTCGGTGATGGGCTTGCCATCGTCGCCATCGGGATTGGAGCTCACATAGCCCACCGGCAGATTGGTGCCCGGCATGAGCGTGCGATCGGGTCGCAGCATCGGCACACTGCCGCGCACGCGCATCAGGTCCGACTCCAACAACACCGAAGTCACATACCGGGGCGACTGCGGATCCACCGACAGCGCGCGGAACGTTTCCTGTTCCTCGACCCGTTCGGAGCCCGGCGAGCGCACCCGTTGAATGACCAGATTGAAGGTCTGCTCTTCGCCGCTCTCGATGTTGTCGTAGTCGATCGAAGCTCGCAGAAACTCACGAGTGCCGGGCGCCCGCGCTTCCAACCGCAAGGTCTCGCGGCCGCATTTCAAAGATAAAGTCACCGGCGCAGCCGCATTCGCGACTCGAACGATCACTGCCTGGCGACCGCCCTGCTCGAAGAAATGCTCGACCGCGTAGGAAAGGGGGCTCGGCTGCCACAAGCCGCCGAAGTGCTGCTGAAAGTCCGCGAAGCTGCGGACGATGATGGGTTGATGCAGCGGGCCGCGAAGGGTGCGTCCGACAAACGCGGTCAGTTGCGCGCTGGCGCGTGCAATGGGTTGCTCCGCACTCGACGTTGCCGCGAACTGGATACCAGCGAGCTGCTCCCGCACCGTACCTCCCCAGGTGTGTGCGGAGCCTAAGTTATCATAGCTATTGACAGGCGATACAACTGTTTACAGCTGTTTCGTACCGAAAGTATCACAAGCGTCCAGCTGACCGCTCTCCAGACCGCGTTTGAACCATCGCACGCGCTGTTCGGAGCTGCCATGAGTGAACGACTCGGGCGCCACATAGCCGCGCGCCTGTTTCTGCAACCGGTCATCGCCGATGGCGGCCGCGGCATTCAAACCTTCCTCGATATCGCCTTGCTCGAGCAGCTGACGGGAACGATCGGCGTTGTGTGCCCAGATGCCGGCGAAACAATCGGCCTGCAGTTCCTGCCGCACCGACAAAGCATTCGCTTCGGCCTGGCTGGCCCGCTGCCGCGCCGCCATGTTCTGTTCGGAAATGCCCAGCAGCGTTTGCACGTGGTGCCCGATCTCATGCGCGACCACATACGCCTGCGCGAAATCGCCGGGTGCACCGAAGCGGCTCTGCAGTTCCTGATAGAACGACAGATCGATATAGACCTTGTGATCGCCGGGGCAATAGAACGGCCCGACCGCCGCCTCGGCAAACCCGCAAGCGGACTGAACCGCGCCGGAGAACAGCACCAGTTTCGGCTGTTCATAGGTGCGTCCCATGCCCTTGAAGATGTCGCCCCATGTTTCTTCGGTGTCGGCCAGCACCACGCCGACGAATTCGCGCAGCTGCGCTTCCTCGGGACTCTCCTGATACGGCCCCTCTTCGGCAGTGGGCGTCGAGGGTTGCACCCCTTGCAGCACCACCGACGGGTCCTGGCCGAAGTAGATGGCGATCAGCGCCAGCACGATGGTGCCGATGCCAATGCCACCGGCCCGTCCGAAACGGACGCCGCGCCGATCCTCGATGTTCGAGCTGCCTTGCCGACCTTGCCAACGCATGACGTCACCCCAGGCGGTATTCGTGTCCGCAGAGCTTATACGGACCGGAGCCTCAATGGTTCCTCCCGCGCTACTATTCCGGTACCCGATTTTCGGGTTGGCTCCCTCATATCATCAACGCGCTCATACCGTGCGGAGTCCCCGAGGGCAGACGGATCCCGGATCGATGGCAAAAGACACTTCCCACCGCTTTGTCCGCCAGGTGGTGGCCGAGATCGGCACGGATCTGGTCCGCTATCTCAGGCGGCGCGTCCGGCCGGGGACGGACGCACGCGACGTGGCGCAAGAAGCGTACGTGCGTCTGATGCGTCTGGATCGCAAGGATCTGATCCGCGACCCCGAGCCGTATCTGTTCCGCCTGGCCACGAACCTGATTCACGAACTCGAGCTCAAACGGGGCAACGACGATGCTCGATTGATGCGCTGGACACGGGAGCACGACGAGCCCGAGCTCCCCGCGGAGGTGCAGGCGGATGCCCCGACTTTGCGCAACCGCATCGACCAGGCGCTGCGGCAGCTCAATCCGACCTGTCGCGCCGTGCTGATTTTTCACCGCCGCGACGGGATGACCTATGACGAAATCGCGGCTCGTCTGGGGATTTCTTCCAGCATGGTGAAGAAATATCTGGCCACGGCCCTGCGCCACTGCCGCAGCCAGCTGCGGGATCTGATTTAGGAGGGTGCATGGACAGTACGCCTCGTCTCGATGAACATCTTGCCGGCGAAGCCTCCGAATGGTTCGCACGCCTGCGTGGGGCCGATGGCGACACGCCTGAGGTCCGCGCGCAATTCAGTGAGTGGTTGCTTCGCTCACCGCTCCACGTCCGGGAATACCTTGCTGTTTCGCGCGTGTGGTCCGACTCGATGCCGGCGCCGGAAGGCGAATACTCAGTTGCGGCGCTGGAAGCCGCTGCGCTCGCCGAGCTCGAGAGCAAAGGTGCAGGGAAGGTGGTCGCGCTCAGTCCGGACAGTCACGCGCAATTGCCTCGACGTGAACTGCCGCGCTCGCGCATTTTGTCGCGTCCGATTGCGGCCGTAATCGCGACGCTGACGTTGGGACTTTCCATCTGGTTGCTCGCGGATCGGTTCTCCGGTTCCTATATACAAACGGGAATCGGCGAGTTGCGCAGCGTGACGTTGACCGATGGCTCGGTGGTGGACATCAACACCAGCTCGGCAATTCGCATCGACGTCGACGGGCCACGCAGAGCGGTGTCGCTGTTGCGTGGCGAGGCCAGATTCAAAGTCGCGAAAGATCCGCGCAGGCCATTCATCGTTATCGCGCCTCAGGCCACGGTGCGTGCGGTCGGCACCGTATTCAACGTTCGAGCCCAGAGCACGCGAACGGCAGTAGCCGTGCTCGAAGGCAGGGTCGAAGTTCGGGAAACGAGCTCATCGACGCCGACGACGCAATCACCACCGTCCGCCTCGGTCGATCGCACCGGTGCCGCTTTGATCCTGAGCGCCGGACAGCTCGCGGCCGTTACCGATCGAGGCGAGATTCTTCCCGGCTCGGGGCCTTCGCTGGATCGTGTCTCGGCGTGGACCGAGCGCCGTCTCGTGTTCAGAAATGAAACGCTCGCGGAGGTGGTCGCGGAATTCAATCGCTACAACCGGCGTGTGATTCGCATCGACGATCCTGTGCTCGCCGACATGCGCATCAACGGCACCTTCGATTCCAGCGATCGTCAGTCCTTCATCGAGTATCTGCAACAACTCGAAGGCGTTCGCGCCAGGGAGCAAGGCGATGCCACCGTGCTCTACTGAAGGTGCCCGTATTTCGATTCGGCTCCCTCTTTCGGATGAACAACACAAATGTGACGTCAATTCGTCACACATCCGGGAGGCCTCGTGTCCAATCGCAGTCTGGTTCGCACCTTCGTGCGCGCTTCGCTCCTTCTAAGCACCGTCGCTGTATTCAACAGCGCGCTGGCGATCGCCGGAGGGCTGCCGCGCGCACTTCCGCCGCAACCTCTGGCAGATGCGCTCGATGACTTCGCGAAGATGACGGGCATACAACTCGTCTATCGAGCGGAGCTCGCCGTCGGCCTGTCATCGCATGGCGTGCAAGCAGGAGCATCCGCGGAAGAGGCCTTGCAGAATCTGCTGCAAGACACCGGGCTCACCTACGTTTACGTGAACGAGCGAACGATTTCGATACGCCGGATGGACGCAACCAACAAACCTTCGCGGGAGAAAGCTTCGACGGGGGCAAGGTTGCCGGAGCCGGCAGAACTCACATTCTGGAATCGGTTGCGACTCGCGCAGGCGAGCGATGTCGCCGAGCCCCGCGCGGAAGAATCCGTCGACGCATCGAAGCCCACCGCCAGCTCTGTCGATGAAGTTGTAGTGACGGGCAGCCATATCCGCGGCGTGACACCTGCCGCGTCGCTAATCGTCCTGGATCGGCAAGCCATCCAGGCGACAGGCTACACAGCCGTCGGCGATGTCATCCGCACCATCCCGCAAAACTACGGTGGCGGCAGCAATCCCGCGCTGATGACCAACTCCGCGCCGAATCAGTTACAACAACCCTCGGGTGGATCGGCTCCCAATCTGTTCGGGCTTGGCCCGACCTCCACGTTGACACTCGTGAACGGGCGGCGTCTGCCGGAAGGCAACGGCGGCGCGGTCGACATAACGCCCATTCCGCTGGAGGTCATCGAGCGCATCGAGGTCGTTCCGGACGGCAGCTCCGCGGTCTACGGATCGGATGCCGTTGCGGGCGTGGTCAACATCATCCTGAAACAGGACTTCGACGGCGCAGTGACCAGCGGGATCGTGGGTGGTGCAACCCAGGGCGGCGCCTTCGAAACGGGCTTCAGCCAGCTGGTCGGTACTTCATGGCAGGGCGGCGGTGTCATCTTCGACTACAGCTATTCGCATCAAGGCGATGTGCAGTCGGATCAACGCGACTTCACGCTCGAAGCGCCGAGACCGGACACGCTGCTGCCAGCGTCGAATCGAAACTCGTTCTTCGGATCTGCGCATCAGGACATCAGTGCTGCCGTATCTGTGTTCGCCGAGGGTTACTACACCGATCGGTGGGTGAGGTCGCAGATCACATCGTATGTGGGCGCCACTCCATACACGACAACCGCGCAGGTGAAGCAGCACTATGTGACGATCGGCGCGAACCTGGACTTCTCGGAGTCCTGGCACGGCACGCTCTTCGCCACGGATTCCAAACATTCCACCGATCAACTCCAGGTCCCGATCGATTTCGAATATGCCTATAGCGGCGAATCGCGCACTTTCGAAGCCAATGCGGATGGAGCGTTGCTGACCCTGCCGACTGGCGTCGCGCGTCTGGCCGTGGGCGGCGGTCACCGGCGCGATACGTACTATCAAGATGCCACGGCCGATGGCGACAGAACGGTGTCGTACGCGTTCGGCGAGTTGCATGTTCCGCTGGTGACGCCGATGAGCCGGCCCGGCCTGAATCGCCTGGACCTGAGTGTCAGCGGCCGCTTCGAGCACTATTCCGATTTCGGCGACAGCACGGTGCCGAAAGTCGGCCTGGTGTATGAGCCGACGTCGGACCTGACGTTGCGCGGCTCGTGGGGCCGGTCGTTTCACGCACCGCTGCTGGACGACACATTGGCGCCGGAATTCCTGGTGATGAATCGGCTCCCCGACGACCAATCGGCCACCGGCACTTCGTACAATCTGATTCGATTGATCGGCAATCCGGATCTGGATCCGCAAACGGCGCGCACCTGGTCCGCGGGCCTCGATTATTCCCCCAGCGCCCTGCCCCCGCTGCACATGGCCCTGGGTTATTTCAGCATCCGCTACAGTCACGTCATCAAGAATCTCGCGTCTTATCGCACGGCGCTGGTGAACCCGGCCGATGCACCGCTGGTCACCCGGAACCCATCGACGGAGTTGCAGCAGGAGGTACTGAACAACGCCGGCACCTTCATCAACTACACAGGGTTGCCTTACGACCCTTCCCTCATCGCGGCGATCGTCGACGCACGACCGAACAATGCCGCGTATCAGAACGCGTCCGGTGTGAACGCAAGCGTCGAGTATTCCACGGCACTCGGCAGCGGTACGCTCACGTCGTTCGTCAACGGCATGTATCTAAAATTGCGCCAGCGCCTGACGAGCGCATCGCCGGTGGAGGAGCTTGCCGGCACCGTGTTCGCGCCTCCGCATGTTCGCGCGCGGTTGGGCGCAACTTGGATGCTGGGTTCCTGGTCATTCACCGGCGCGGCGAACTACGTCGGTGGTTCGGACAATATCTACGAACCCAGCGCACCGCATGTTTCATCCTGGACCACGCTGGATGCCCAGATGGCCTACGAGAGTCCTGGCGATGGCGCGCTGGGCCGCTTCAGCGTCGTGTTGTCCGGTCAGAACATTCTCGATCGGGATCCGCCGTTCGTGCTGTTCACCTCGGGCTATCCGGGACTCAATTACGACTCCACGAATGCCAGCCCGCTCGGGCGCTTCGTCAGCCTGAAACTCACCAAATCGTTCTGAGGTAAGGATCATGCGAGATCGTATCGGCGCACTGGGTGCGCTGCTGAGCACGCTGTTGCTCGCGTATCAGCAAAGTCAGGCAGCGGCGCCCATGCCGTTCGAGCTGGCATTCAGTCGTTCGTCCGAGGCCTACGACGATCGGCCATCGCTATCGGCCGACGGGCGCTTGCTTGCGTACACCGTGCATACCCCACCGCCGAAAAGTCCTGCCGAAGGGAGATTTACTGCAACGGGTACGCCCGCGCTCGCTGTTGGCAATGCCGTTTTCGTTGCAGAGACAAAGGGACAGCGACGCACTCCGGTCGGGCCGCAGGGCGCGAACTGCTGGCGTCCCGTGTTCTCACCGGACGACAGGCAGCTGGCCTTCTACTGCGATGTGGAGGGTGTCGTGAACCTGTGGGTGCACGATCTGGCGAAGGCCGAATCGCATCGGGTGAGTCCGGTCGCGATCAAACCCATGCTGTGGGAGGGCGATGCCGCGCAATGGAGCGAGGATGGCAAGACCCTGTTCGTGCCGCTTGCAACCGAGGTGTCGCCGGCCCCGCCCGACGCTCTGCAACCCAAGACATCCGACGGCGGCGCGGAGGTGATCGTTCATCGCGCGGGCGGTGATGCGTCTTCTGAACGTGCGAGCTCCGCGGGCGACGGTGCCGTTCAGGCGCATTTCAATCGCGAGAGCAATGCCGGCATCGGCGCGATCGATCTCGCGAGCGGACGAGTTCGCATCGTCGTGCCCGCGGATACGACCCCGATGCCGAGCGTTTCGCAGCTGTCTCCCACCGGAAAGTGGTTGGCGTATCTGAGTGTGTTTCGTACCTCGAGCGCGGTTCAGAGCACGATGTTTCATGACATCGCCGTGGTGCCGGTCTCTGGCGGCCTGCCTCGCGTGATCGTGTCGGATCACTCAGTGACGACGAGCAACTACTTCCTGGATGCCTATGCCTGGCATCCCAGCCGTGATCAGTTGTTCTGGGTGCAGGATAAAAAGCTGTGGACGATCGACCTGGCCAATGCAAACAGCGCGCCGCGCGAACTGGCGGCGCAGCTCACGGATGTGACGGTACAACCGATCGTGGTGACTCGCGATGGCGATGCGGTCATCGTCGGCGTGAAGTCGGTGGATCTGAACGACTACCGCAATCCACATCCGCGTGCGTTGGCGATCGTTCCGCTGAACGGCGCTGAGCCGCGGATCGTCGACCTGCCGGAGGGTTTGATCCTGCAGAGCGTGCTTCGCCACGGTCGCTCGGTCGCGTGGCAACCACGGGCGGACTCGATCACGCTTCAGGCCCGCGATCAGTCTGCGCAAACGGTGGTGTTGCGTATCGATCTGCGCTCCGGCAAATCCACGACGCTGTGGCAAGGCCTCGCAAAGCTGCAGCCTGCCGGGGCTACGCGCGATCACGGCGCCTTCGTCGCTGCGTTCGAGGATCTGAACACCCCGGTGGACTATTACCGGTTTGCAGCGAATTTCGGCGGTAAGGAACGACTGTCCGACATGGAGCCTCGCCTGGCCGGTATTCGATTCGGAACGGCGCAGACATTTCAAACCACAGTACCGCTGTTCGATGGTTCCGTTACGCAGGTGACGACGTCTATTCTGCTGCCGGCCGGAGCGAAGCGCGGCGATCGTTTACCGACGGTGGTGTTTCTGTATCCCGGCAGCAAGGTGTCCGGAGCCGCCGCGGAATTCGGCGGTGGCGCACCTTCAACAATTCCCGTCTCGCTGCTGACGACGCGCGGCTACGCCGTGTTACTTGCCGAGTTGCCGATCGGACCTGATGGAAAGGCGGGAAATCCGATTGCGGAGATGGTCGATGCGCTGATTCCGCAGGTCTATCGCGCGGCAGATCTCGGCTACACAGACATCCATCGCGTGGCGGTGAGCGGACAGTCCTATGGCGGATATGGCGCGGCCTCCGTGCTCACGGGCACTGGCCTGTTTCGCGCTGGTGTCGCGATCGCGGGCATATATGATTTGCCGAGCCATTATTCCTGGATGGACAAGCGCGGCATGAGTGGGGCTCGCTGGTCTGAAACAGGACAGGGACGCATGGGCGCTCCCCCCTGGAGCGACCTGCAACGCTATCTGAACAATTCGCCGTACTACCGCGCGGATCGCATTCACACCCCACTACTGATGCTTCACGGACAGAGCGACTACATCTGCCAGGTGGAGGATGCTCGAAAGATGTTCAATGCGCTGGAGCGGCTCGGCCAGACAGTCGAGTTGGCGGAGTATGCGGGCGAAGGACATGCCGTCACCGGATGGTCGCTGCCCAACGCCGTGGATGCGGCTCGGCGCATGCTCGAATTTCTGGATCGTCACATGAAGTGACGTGCCCCATTGACCGTTTAATAGCGGGCGCTGTTGGCCGTGGCCAGGCGCTCGCCGCCGGTGGACATCATCGACTTGTAGAGATCGGCCATCCGACCGGCCATTGCCGTGGCGGACCAGGTAGCGGCGTACTCCCGCGCCTGCTCCGTCATGGCACGACGGCGAGCCGGGTCGTTGAGCAGCTCGACGACCAGATTCGCGAACCCTTCTTCGTTGTCCGGTGCCACGCGAGCACCGCGCTCAGGCTTCACGATGTCGGCGGTTCCCATGTACGCGGTGGAAACAACCGGCGTGCCGCACGCCATCGCCTCCAGCAACACCAATCCTTGCGTCTCGGTCTTCGAGGAGAAAACGAACAGGTCGCCGGCGTTATAACAGTCGGGCAGCTCGCGATCGCGCGACAGGTAACCGACGAAGCGAACGCTGGCCGACAGCTGCAACGATTCGACGTACGACTTGCAGTGTTCGAGCGCGGGCCCCTCGCCGGCAACGACCAGCATGGTCTCGGGTTTGCTCTTCACGACCCGGGCAAACATTCGCAACAGGAAGTCGATGTTCTTTTCGTGAGCGATGCGCCCGACGTGCACCAGCGTCGGCCGATCGGCCGGAATGCCCAGACGTTCGCGGAACCGACGGCCGTCGCCGCTCGCGAAACGTTCCATCTCCATGCCGGTGGGAATGATGTGCATGGGACAACGCACGCCGTAGTCTTCCAACGCCTTCTGCATGGCCTGCGACGGCACCACCAGCGCATCGAGCGCGGCGCATTGAGACACGGTGAAGCGACGCGCGACGAAGCGCATCACCGAGCGGGGAATCAGCGGCACGTAGTGATGCAGATACTCTTCGAAGTACGTGTGATACGTCTCGATGACCGGGATGCCGAGCTCCCTGGCGACGCTGACACCGTAGTAGTGAGCGATGAACGGCGTCTGGATGTGCACCAGATCGAAACCTCGGCGCTTCAGCTCAGGTCGCAACTTGCGGAGGGCGTCCTGTCGCAGGATGCGATCTTCGGGATCTCGCGGCAGGTAACGCGACGGCACGCGGATGATGGGCTCCTGGCCGGCGTCCGAATACTCGACGGGATATTCCGGCGCGATCAGCACCGTCTCGTGCCCGGCAGCGTGCAGGCCCCGGCGGAAGGTCTGGATCGAAGTGGAAACGCCATTGATGCGCGGAAAATAAACATCCGAAATCATCAAGATGCGCATGCCGGCACTCGTTGCTTAACGATGGCGCGGAGCGTATGGCGTTTAGATGACAGGCTGATGAAGAAGTCAGGCCAAAAGACCCACCCCCTAGCCCCCTCCCGTGCACGGGAGGGGGAATTCTTTTTGACACGTTGGAGACAACCCCTCCGGACACGGACGGGGTAAATCTTTTCACTAACGTAAAAATAAAACCCCCTCCCGTTCACGGGAGGGGGCCAGGGGGTGGGTCTTCCGGCTGAATAATCAGGCAGCTTGACGTAACGCGGCGATGCGCTCTTCCAGCGGCGGGTGGGTCATGAACAGACGCTTCAGACCGCCGGGCGCCTTCTCGGTGCTGATACCCATGGCCTGCATCGAATCCGGCAGCGGCGTGGAGTGACCATGACGCAGCCGTTCCAACGCACCGATCATGTTCTCGCGACCGGCCAGGGTCGCGCCGCCCGCGTCGGCACGGAACTCGCGACGACGCGAGAACCACATGACGATCATGCTGGCGAGGATGCCCAGCACCAGCTGCGCGACGATGGTCGTGATCATGAACGCCGGGCCGTGGCCACGCTCGGTCTTGAACACGACTTTATCGACCGTGTAACCGATCACGCGCGACAGGAACACGACGAACGTGTTCACCACACCCTGGATCAACGTCAGCGTCACCATATCGCCGTTGGCAACGTGGCTCACTTCATGCGCGAGCACCGCCTCGACTTCGCGTTGTGACATGCCACGCAACAGCCCGCTGCTGACCGCGACGAGCGCATTGTTGCGATTCGCGCCCGTCGCGAAGGCGTTCATGTCGGGCGCATCGAAGATGCCGACTTCAGGCATGCCGATGCCGGCGGCTTCGGCCTGCTTGCGCACGGTCTCGACCAGCCAGGCTTCGGTGGCGTTGCCCGGCTGCTCGATCACCCGCACGCCCATGCTCTGCTTGGCGACGAACTTCGAGATCGCCAGCGAAATCAACGAGCCGCTGAAGCCGACGATGGCGGAGAAGATCAGCAGGTTGTTGAAATCCAGGCCGGTGCCCTGCTCATTGAGGATGCGATCCACGCCGAGCAGGCGCAGGGTGACGCTGAGAACCAGCAGGATGGCCACGTTGGTGGCGACGAACAGCAATATGCGTTTCATGTGAATGACTCTAGGTCGGTGGATCGATTGCTGGGGACACGCGGAACCATCGAACGCAGCTAACCTGCGCACGATATGCGGCCGGACGCCCACCGCTTCAAGCGGGCGCCCGGTCGCAGGGAAAGCTTGGGATCAGGAGCCGCTGGCGGCGCCAGCAGGCTTCGCGGCAGTCTTTTTGACTTTGGGCGGCGTCTTCTTGGGCAACGGCTGACCGTTGCGCACCGCTTCGAATTCTTCGGCGAGAAACAGACCTTCTTCGGTGTAGTTCCAGGTCGCGCCCTCGGGCACCCGGTTCTCCACGTGGCGCGCGGCGGCGAGGTACGTCTCGACCGTCACATTCCTACGCGAGATCGGCATGGCGATGCCACGCGGCTGCGCGATGATCTGATTCAGCAGCGCGGAATCGATACCGGCGCCGTGCTCCTGCAGCCTCTGCGACAACCGGTCGTTGATGCCGGCGGTGAGCAATTCTTCGGCGCTCTTGGGATGCTCACGCTGATCATCCTCGAGCACCGGGAACACCTGCACATACATCGCGTCCTTCTGCCAGCCGAACACGAACGGCTGGTTGACGACGGTCACCTTGGTGCCGACCGGAATCTGGTCGTACAGCGCCGAGATGTCTTCAGGATAGAAACGAATGCAGCCGTGGCTCGAGCGCATGCCGACGCCGTAAGGCTTGTTCGTACCGTGCACCAGATAGCTCGGCCAGCCGAGCGTCATCTTGTACGCGCCCAGCGGATTGTCCGGGCCCGGCGGCACACGGGCCGGCAGCGGGTCGCCGTTCTCCTTGTGCTCCTTGCGCACCGACACCGGCGGCGTCCAGGTCGGATTTTTCTGCTTGCTGACGACCTTGGTGCTGCCTTCCGGCGTCTGCCAGCCGATCTTGCCGATGCCGATGGGATGCGTGATGACAGTGCGCATGCCGTCGTCGACTTCGCCCTTCTTCAGCTTGGCCGGCTTCGGAAAGTAATAGACGCGCAGCTGTGCAAGATTTACCACCAAGCCTTCGCGAGGCGCATCCGGCAGGATGAACTGAGTCGGCACGACGATCTCGCGACCGACACCCGGCAGCCACGGATCGACGCCAGGGTTGGCGCGCAGAATCTCCTCGTAGCCGACATTGAAGCGCCGTGCGATGTCCGAGAGCGTGTCCTCGCCCTGCACGTGAGTGATCTGAAGCTCGCCCACCACTTCGTCATGCTTCGGATCGAAGCGGAACGTATGCGTGGCGACCGGCGCCTCGATCGGCGGTGGCGCGGGCGGCGGCGGAGGCGGCTCGACCGGTTTGGTGACTTGGCAACCGGCGGCTACCAGGGCCGCGGCCAGCAAGACCAGACGGCCAAGGACGGGACGGATCGACGGGTTCATAGGGGTACTTATTACCTCATTGGGCCACGCTTTTCCATTTCCGTGGGCTCACAGCAACACTGGCCGATCCGGCAGCTCGTTGCGATCCCCGCCCGGGAAATGCCGCGAAATCAGCGCGCCCGCGGCCTGAATGCCCGCGAGCACGGCGGCGGAGGGCGAGCTCCGACTGAACAGCTGCTCCATGCGCTGGCAGACGTCGCTCCATTCCTGGGCGCTAACCCGGCCGTTAAAGCCGCGATCGGCGACGATCTCGACGTCACGATCCGCCCACAGGACGTAGATCAGCACGCCATTGTTCAGTTCGGTGTCCCACACGCCCAATTGGGAAAAGACCTGCAAGGCGCGCTGACGCGGCGAAACGTCGCTGAACAACTCGCCAGGCTCCAGGCTCGCTTCGAGCGCGATACGAATCTCGCCGCCGTGGGTCTTCTCGGTGTCGGTAATTGCCTTCTCGATGTCGTTCAGCGCGGCCTCGTCGAAGGCACGGCGCAGACTGCGCTGAGGCATCAGGATGTGGCGGTTGAGTCGGGCGAAATTCATAGTCATTCTACCACCGCCCCGAAGCGCCGCCGCCACTGAAGCCGCCACCGCCGCCGCTCCAACCGCCACCGCCACCACCGAATCCACCTCCGCCGCCGAAGCCTCCGCCCCAGCCGCCTCCGCCGCGACGATGATTGCTCCAGCCGCGACCGCCGCCGCCAAATCCACCACCGGTGAACAGCGCGAACAGGAACGCGAGCACGGCGGCACCGATGGACAGCGCCATGATGCTGGTCAGGAACCACATCAACAAACCGGCGATGCCCGCCGTCGCGCCCGCACCGCCAACGCGGCCGAGCATCGAACGCAAGATTCCGCTGCCGATGAAAACAAACATCAGCAGGATGGGCAGCGCATTCCCGATACCGCCCAACCCTTCGGGCTGACGTGACGAGCGCTGCTCGGGCGCGGGCAGCGGCTCACCTTCGATCACCGCGATGATGCGAGTCACCGCCGCATTGATACCGCCGGAGAAATCGCCTTCGCGGAAGTGCGGCACGATGACCTGCGAAATGATGCGGCTCGCGATCACGTCAGGCAGCGCGCCTTCCAGACCGGTACCAACTTCGATACGCACGGCGCGATCGTTCTTCGCGACCAGCAGAATGACGCCGTCATCCGGCGCGGCGCGCCCCACCTTCCAGGTGTCGGCGACGCGTATGGAATATTGCTCGATGGACTCGGGCTGCGTGGTCGGCACGATCAGCACGGCGATCTGACTGCCCTTCTGCTTTTCGAATTCCAGCAGCCGGCTTTTCAAAGCCGCCATTTCTTCGGGCCGCAGCGTGCCGGTGAGATCCAGCACCGGCGCGTCCTTGGGCGGCGCCGGCACCGGCGTCTCCTGCGCGAACGCAGTGATCGCCAACAACAGCAACGTCAACGACAGCAACCAAGAAAGCGTCCGTCGCAGCGCCGGCAGCAGAATCAATCGCGAGGCGAACTCAGCCCGCGGCAGCCCCAGTCGCGAGGCCATCACAGAGCGCTGTGCCGGCAGGGTCGATGGGGAGGCAAGCGCAGCCCGCGGCGCCGGCAGGCGTCCGCGGGAGTTAGCGAAGGCGATCATTTAAGGGGGTTCGCTCGGGGCGCTTCAGCCAGGCTTCTCAACCTGCGGCGGTGTGGTCTGTTGCTGCTGCGGCCCGGACTCGGTGCGGCCGAAATCCACCGCCGGTGGCCGCGCGATCTCACGCTCGTTCTCCACCGAGAAGTTCTGTTTCACATCGTGCCCGAACACTTTCGCGGTCAGATTGGTCGGGAACGAGCGCACCGTGACGTTATAAGTTTGCACTGCGTCTATGTAACGTTTGCGTGCGACGGCAATCCGGTTCTCGGTGCCCTCCAGCTGCGCGCGCAGATCGTCGAAGCCGGAGATGGATTTCAGCTCGGGATAGCGCTCCACGACCACCATCAGTCGCGACAACGCCTGGCTCAACTCGCCCTGCGCGGCCTGCCATTGCTGGAACGCCTGGGGATTGTTGATCAGCTCCGGGGTGGCCTGAATCGAGGTGGCGCGGGCCCGCGCTTCCACCACGCTGTCGAGAATGTCTTTCTCGGACTGCACGGCGCCCTTCACGGTATTCACCAGGTTGGGCACCAGATCGGTGCGGCGCTGATATTGGTTCAGCACTTCCGACCAGGCCGCGGTCACCTGCTCGTCCTGCTGTTGCAGCCGGTTGTAACCGCACCCGGTCAGTAGCGCACCGAGCAGCATCAACAAACCTATGCGCAGAACATGCATGACGGAGCCCTTCATAATAGTCGTCGTTGGCGGTGTCGCCGGCAGCGCACGTCAGCCGCGCATGCCGGACCCGTCAGCGAAACCGTCCGACATTGGTGAGAGTTCCGCCGACAGCACCGGTTAAATTGGGGAATTCCGCCTAAGGTTTCAAGCTGGTACCGGCGAATGCGGCAAAGTCACCGGCGGCTTCACCAAATCCGGACCCGGTCGGCGGGCGCCTTGTACATCTTGTCCCCCGGCTTGACCCCGAAGGCCGCGTAGAACTCCGGCAGGTTCGACACGACATTGTTGGTGCGGTACTCGCTCGGGCTGTGCGGGTCGGTCAACATGCGGCGCCGCAACTCATCGTCGCGGTATTTGCGCGCCCAACCCTGGGCCCAGCCAATGAAGAAGCGCTGTTCGCCGGTGTAGCCGTCGATGACAGGCGCGGGTTTGCCACGCAAGGACAGTTGCCAGGCGCGATACGCCATCGCCAGCCCCGCGACATCGGCGATGTTCTCGCCCATGGTCAGGTCGCCATTCACAAACAGGCCGGGCAGCGGGCTCAGCGCGTTGTACTGCGCGCCGAGTTGCTTGGCCCGTCGCGTGAACTCAGCGTTGTCCTGGGGGGCCCACCAGTCGTTCAGGTTGCCCGTGCCGTCATAGCGACGACCTTGATCGTCGAAGCCATGACTGATCTCGTGACCGATGACCGCGCCGATCGCGCCGTAGTTGATGGCGTCTTCGGCGGCCACGTTGAAGAACGGCGGCTGCAGGATGGCGGCCGGAAACACGATCTCGTTGGTCGGCGGGTTGTAATAGGCGTTGACGGTCTGCGGCGTCATGAACCATTCGGTGCGATCGATCGGTCCGCCGAGCTTGCCGAGGTTGCGATCGAACACGACGATCGACGCGCGCACCTCGTTGCCGAACAGATCGTCGCGACGAATCTCCAGATCGGACCAGTCGCGCCACATCGAGGGGTAACCGATCTTGGTCGCCAGCATGCCGAGCTTGGCGTGCGCCTTTTCCTTGGTGGCCGGCGTCATCCATTCGAGTGAATCGATGCCTCGGGCGTAGGCGGTGAGCAGGTTGCCCACCAGCTCATCCATGCGTCGCTTCGCATCCGGGCTGAAGTGACGTTCCACATACATCTTGCCCACCAGATCGCCGAGCGCGCCGTCGACCGTATCCACCGCCCGCTTCCAGCGCGGCTTCACTTCTTCGATGCCCGACACGGTGCGCTGGGTGAAATCGAAATGCAGCTGCACGAACTTGTTCGGCAGATCCGGCGCATAAGTGCTGAGCAGCTTGTAACGGAAGTAGCCGCGCCAATCGGCCACGGACGTGGTCGCGATCACTTTGCCGAGCGTTTCGAAAAAGCTCGGCTGCACCACGACCAGGGCCGGCGTCCGGTCCATCGGAATCTGCGCGCCGGCGAAGAAGGCATTCCAATCGAAGCCCGGCATGAGCTTCGGCAGCGTCGCGACTTCGTAGCGGTTGTAGGTCTTCTGCGCGTCGCGATTCTGCACGCGCGTCCAATGTGACTTCGCCAGCTGGGTCTCGATGTCGACGATCTTGCTGGCGACACTTTCCGCCTTCGGCGTGCCGGCCGCGGCGAGCAGATCCTTGACGTAGACCTGATACTTCTCGCGAATGCTTTTCAGGCGCTCGTCGCTGGAGAAGTAATAGTCGCGATCCGGCATGCCCAGCCCGCTCTGGGCGATGACGCCGGTGTACTGGCTGGAGTTCTTGCGGTCGACGGACACGTAATAAACGAACGGATGCCTGAGCGACAGGCGCTGGCCGTAGCCGATGTAGCGCGCCACGTCCTGCTTGGTCTTCAGATCGTCGATGCGCTTCAGCTCGGCGGCGAGCGGTGTCAGCCCACGCGCCTCGATGGTCCCTTCATCGAGATAACTTGCATACAAGTCGCCCACCTTCTGCGCATCCGAGCCCGCGGGCGCGTGCGCCGCCGCCGCTTCTTCGAGAATGACTTTGAGATCCTGCTCGGCACCGTCTTCCAACAGCGAGAACGTGCCGTAATTGGAACGATCGGCGGGAATGGTGGTGTTGGTCAGCCACACGCCGTTCACGAACCGATAGAAGTCGTCCTGGGGCCGGACGGCTTTATCCAGATTGGAGCTGTATACGCCGGAACGCAGTGTCGACGTCGGCGCCGCTGCCGATGGCGCACTGGTCGGCGGGCTCGAACAAGCAGCCAGAACGACGGTGCAACTCAACGCGGCGAGCAAAGGTTTGGCATTCATGCCGCGATCATAGCGGCCCGGCCGGGCTTTGCAGCGGCGATTGAACAGTCGGAGCGGCGCCGCGCTGGATGCTCCAATGCAATGACCCGGCCCGGCTGAGGCGACGTTCAGGCGCGCCCCGAGAAACGATCCTTGAAACTCAGGGCAACTCCGCCAGGAACTGATCGAGCACCGCGCGCACGTCGGGTTCGTCGAGCTGCGGCACGTGGCCCCTGTTCTTGACTGTCACGCGCTCCAGACCCGGATGCTCACGCTGCATACGATCGAATACATCGACCGATAACAGATCCGAAAGCGCGCCTCGGATCGCCAGCGTCGGCGTGTCGCGCAAGGCATTAAACGCCAACCACATTCCTTGCGTCGCGCCCGGCGGCAGTTGAATCGCGCGGACGGCATCACCGATACGCGGATCGGCTTCGAGCCGCGGCGAGCCGGTACTGTCCTCGCTATAGGAGAGCCGAACGAAGTCGCTCCATTGCTGCTCGGTGAAGTCCGGCAGTGCCACGCCGAACACAGACTTCATCTGCTCGATGGCGTCATCCCAACTTCGCGGCGGCGGAAATCGGCCCGCGTAACTGCGGATGCGCGCCGCGCCCACGGGATCGACTTCCGGACCGATGTCGTTGAGCACCACACCCGCGAACGTTTCCGCACGAACCGCGCCCATCAACATCGCGACCAGGCCGCCGAGCGATGTGCCGATGGTGATGACGTGCTCGATACCGAGTTCGTGCAACAACAGCCACATGTCGTCGACGTAGGTCATCGGGTGATAGTTCATCCACATCGAGTCGTACTGCGATTGACCGCGGCCGCGAAAGTCCGGCGTGATGACGCGCCGGCCGGGGGTGATTTTCAGCGCCAGCGCTTCGAAATCGCGACAGTTGCGCGTCAAACCGTGCAGGCAGAGCACCGGCACTTTCTTCATGTCGCCCGGATAGTCGCGGTAGTAGAGCTTCAACCCGTCGCGTGAGCGGTAGCTGTTCTCGGAGTAGATCGGCATGCACGCAGGATAACCCGAGGCCAGGGCACATGGATGTGCCCCGCCGCTACGGCGGCGAGCGGAGAGAAAAAACCACGCTTTTTTCTCGGAGCCCGACCGTCGTGACAGGATGTCCGATCGGTCGGTTTAGATCAGCCCAAAAAAAACCCCGAGCTTGTGGCTCGGGGCAGAGAAGCGGACTTTCTGAAGGGAAGTAAAGCCCGCTAGGGGATTCGAGGCGACAGCGCTACACCATCAATGCAGTCGGGACCATTGCAGAACCTTGATATCCTTGGTGTCGCATTCGAAGTTCTTGGCCAGCACCGTGGCGGCTTCCTTGAGGTCGCCACGCAGCAAGGTGCGGTTCACTTCGACGACGCCGCGGAACTCGCTCATGCCCTTGGGAGCCCGTTCCTGCAGAAGAAAGTGTGTGTAGTACTTGATGCTCATGGGATGACAGAGTAGAGAGCGGCCGATGCCGCTACCGTGAAGGATTCCACAGAATTTCCGGCGTTTGACGTTATCAGCGACGGCCTTACGAAAGCTTGGCAAACCAGCTCACATGTCCCGATACAGACCACCTCAGCCCAAGGGTTCAAAGTTCATAACTCCTGTCGGCGCACAACGACTCAAGGACGAATTGGACCATCTGTGGCGCGTCCTTCGCCCGCAAGTTACACAGGCGGTTCAAGAGGCCGCCGCGCAAGGCGACCGTTCCGAAAATGCCGAATACATCTATGGCAAACGACAGCTGCGCGAGATCGATCGCCGTGTACGTTTTCTGCGGCAACGACTCGATGGCATGGTGATCGTGAGCCAGCCCCCTTCGGATTCATCCAAAGTATTCTTTGGCGCCTGGGTGACGCTCGAAGACGACAACGGCGTCGAGAGCGAATACCGCATCGTGGGCCCGGACGAGTTCGATGCCGCCAAAGGCTACATCAGCATGGACTCGCCGCTGGGCCGCGCGCTGTTGCGCAAAGGATTGGATGATGAAATCCGCGTGGAAGTTCCAGGCGGCGCCAAGGCTTATGTAATAACCGCCGTGCGCTATGAGGCGCTATCAGGCGGATGATTAAACGCCCGTTACGCGGATGATGACGGCGCTACAGACCGAATAGGGAGAAGAGGCGCCGCACCGGCCCCGCAGCCGCATCCAGGTCGCGTTTACGGCGTGTATGCATGCGCTTCTGCAGCGACTCCCGCCGCTGACTCAACCATTCCTCGCGCGCCGCGCCGGGCGGCGTATGACGTTTGGCCATCTGCGCCGTGCGGAATTTACAGAAGTCGCGATAGGCCTCGAGATCGTGATGCAGATCACGACTGACCAGCTCGATCATGATGGCCTGATCGAGCAGCGCCGATGACGCACCGGCCGCCGGCTCGGTAAAACACGCCAGCGCATTCACCAGCCGTTGCGAGTCTTCCGCGCTGAGTCGCCATTCGGCGTCGTCCACCATTTCCAGCATCGTGCCCAGGCGCGAGTAACGCTCCTTCACGAAGTCGGCGAGATACGCCTGCGAGCCTTTCAAATAGACCTCGCGTGCCGAAGCAACGATGCGCTCGGTGGGTTGCGCACGCGCCGCCGACTGCCGTACCTGCGCGACTTCCGCGAGGTGCTGCAGATCGGCGTCGCCGAGATCGAAGCTGACGCGAAAGGCCATCGGCGCTGACTTTCCCTACGAAGTGGTCCGTTGCCATGAGTCTAGCGACGGACCACCGGCGAGCTGCGCCTGAATGGCCTGGGTTGTGACGCAGTCCTCAGGGCTGACGCAAATGCTTGTCGAGGAAGTCCACCATGCGCTGACTCACGTCCACCGCGTTCACCGTCGACCAGGTCGCGATCACGTGTCCCTCGCCCGGATACACGACCAGTTGCACCGGTCGATCCATGCGCCGCAAGCCGACGAAAAATTTCTTCGACTCCTGATACGCCACCGTCTCGTCGGCTTCACCGGCGACGATCAGCAGCGGCGTACGAATCCGATCGATGCGGTAGTACGGCGAGTTGTCGATGAAGCGCGCCGGATTCGCCCAGGGGCTGTCGCCCATGCGGCCCTGCCCTTTCTCGGCCCAGCGCACCCAGTGACTGTTGCCGCCGTCCTGCATGCCGCCGTAAAACGCCGCGAGATCGAAACAACCATTCACCGGGATGGCCGCGCGAAACAAATTGGTGTGACTGACGATCGAGCCGGTGCTGTAACCGCCGTACGATTGGCCGCTGACCGCAAGACGATTGATGTCGATGTAGCCCGCATCGGCCGCCGCATACGCTTGTGCCAGCACTTCATCGGTCATCTGATTCGCGGGGTAGCTGCCGACGCCTTCAGGCGCAAGCACGATGTTCGCCATGACCACCGCGTAGCCACGACTCGTGAATACCTGACTCGGCACCGTGTTGCCCATGCCGCCGCCGAAGACACTGGCTCGCGTCGATAGATCCGAGCCGGAGTAGATCATCACGATGGCCGGCAGCCGATCGCCGCGCTTTGCGCCCGGCGGCAACAGGATCGTGGTTCTCACACTGGCGAGCGAGCCGTCGTGTTGTGGCGTGCGTGTCTCGATCACTTCCGCCGTGCCATGGCGACGACCGTCGAGTTTCGGCTCGATGTTCGACAACTGCTGAGCGCGTGTTGCCTTGGCCGTGAAGCGATACACGTTGGGCGGCGTGCCGATGTCTTCGTAGACGCCCACCAACTGGCGCTGTCCGCCCGTCGCCGCAAGGAACGGCGTGCGATACATGCCCTTGGCGAGCACCGTCGTTTCGCCCGAAGTCACATCGACTCGCACCATCGCCTGCTCGCCGGTGCTCCGCTCGCGCATCACCGCGACGACGGAACGTGCATCCGGTTGCCAGAGCGAATCCGCATCGGCACGAATCAGATCGAGGAACTGCCACTGCTTCAGGTCGGGCAGTTTCCGTTGCACGACCGGGCCGCCATCGAGCGGCACGATGGCCAGGCGCTGCGGCATGCGATCCCGACCCTCGCCCTGAGCCTCCAATCCCACGACCAGCGACTTTGCATCCGCTGTGAAATAGAGCACGACCGGTGCCAGCTCGCCCAGTTCCGGCGCAAGCCGCCGCGGCTCGCTCGGACCGTTGTCGCTGAAGTCGACCGACCAGAGGCCGCCGTCCTGGAGATAGAACAAACGATCCTGTTGCGGATGCCAGCGATAGTCGAGACGCGTGTAGTTCACGTTGTGCTCGGAACTGCGCATCGCTTTCACCAGCGGTTTGGGCTCGCCGCCACGCGCCGGTACCGCCAACAGATCCATCACGCTGGCGGTGGTGATGTTCTGCGGCAGGTACAGCACCGAGTTGTAACTCACCCATTTCCCCGAGGGTGACAACTCCAGTCGGTGCGGACGCGACGCATGATCGGCAGGCACCAACATGCGCACCGCTCCGCCGTCCACTGAGATCGCCGCGAGCGCCGTGCCGTACTGTTTCATCATCCAATCGTCGCTCGAGCCCGACTGGCCATCGCGCGCGGCCAGCTCAGCGCCGCCTTCATTGCCACCGAAAAGCACCATGGGTCCGCGCTTCTCGACGGCCGGAACGACGCTCGCGGTCGTTGGTGACAACTTCGGCGGATTCGGATCGAGCGGCACATACAGCGTCGCTCCATCCGGCGACCACCTCGGCTGCGAACCGGAGAATACGGTGCCGCGAATGATTGCATCGGACACGCGACGACAGCGCTGCGTAGCGAGCTCATAGGTCCACACGCGCACCAAGCCGTCGGCGTTCGAGTAGAACGCCAGTTGCTTGCCATCGGCGGACCACGACGGCGCCCACTGATCCCCTTTGCCGCTGCAGATCCCTGGCGCCTGCGACGGCTTCGACGCATCGGTCGAGACGACATGCACACTCGCGCCAATCGCCGTGATCGGCGTGCCGTTCGGCAGGAACCGATCCGATTGCGGCTGAGTCGGCGGCGGCGTGATCACCACATAGGCCACCTGATTGCCCGACGGCGAGCCGATCAGATCCTGGTTGTACAGAAATTCTCGCATCGAGAACGCCAGGTCGATGGGAAATGCATCGGCCGGATTGGCTTTGAATGCCGGCGCGGAGGCCCCTGCATCGGACCAGGACAAGGCGACCGCGAGCACGACGCCCGCAATGCTGGAATGCTGCAAACTTCTCATCGCGCGGAACTCCGTTCGAGCTGACGTTCTTGCACGGCTCGCAGCTCACGCCAGTGGGCGTACTGCGCGGCCTTGGCCGGATCCGAATCTTCCTCGCTCTTGAGCCAGAACCGCCACCAGTCGATGCTGCTGCCGAGCGAGCGCAGGCGATGCTGAGGACGCGTGGTCGAATGCGAGGCCGTTTCGAAATAAAGAATCTCGGCGGGCCGGCTCATTTGATTCATGCGATCGGCCATGGCGCCGTGATAAACCAGGCTCCACAATCCGTGCGACTGAAACATCACGGGCGTGCGGATCTTCGACAGCTCCTGGTCGGTGAACAGCCGCATGCCATCGGTGTACTCGGACGCGCCGCCATCGGTATTGATCGCCGCGGCGAACTTGATCGACGAATGAATCATCAGATAGCTGGTGTAGAAACCGGCGCGGCTCCAGCCGGAAACACCGACGCGCACCGGATCGATCAAACCCTCGGCATCCAGCTGCGCGACGACGCGCTCCGTATCCGCGCGAACTCGCTCTGGCTCGGCCGGAGTCTCCATCACGTCGCGCATCGACTGCTCGTGCTTGTACAGGACCATGAAGCCTTGCGCGGCCAGCATTTGCGTGGCGTGACTGCTCAGCTGCCAGACGCCATCGAATAGAAACGGCTCGGTGCCGGGGCGCATCGTGTTGTCATCGAGCAGGATGACCAGCGGATACCGGGTGCCGGGCCGGTAGTCGAGCGGCTTGACCAGGTAGCCGTCGGCCGGATCGGTGGGCTTGCTGCGCCAACGATACGGAACGATTTCACCGAGACGGATCTGAGCGAGCTGCGGGTTGAGATCCGTCAGTCGGGTGCTGCGCTTCGTCGCCGGGTCGTAAGCAGTGAGCTCCGGCGGCGTGCGCAAGGTGTCGCTCACCCCGAGCACCACTTTGCCGTTGCTCGCGACCGTCCAGTCGGCATTGAAACCATTCGCGCGCCCGGTTTCTTTCGGTGCGCCCCACTTGCCATCGCCATTGCGTCGGATCTGACCGAACCGATCGCCCTTGATGCTCAGGACCAATGTGCGGCCATCCGCGGCCCAGCTCACCGGGCGCGAATCCTTGCCCAGCCCCAGAGGAACGACACGACGAGTCGCGACATCGACTTCGACCCATGCCGGCGCATCCGCCGGCCGATCGGCGAACAAGGTGTAAACGATGACGGATTTGCCATCGGGCGACCACAGTGGCGGCCCGCTTTCATAACGTTCGAATTGGGGACTCGGCGCGTCGAGCAGCGGCTCGATCTTCCCTGTCGCCACATCGACGACGCCGACCTGAGGAGCCACTCGACGCGCATATTCGTTCATGCTCGACGACATGTAGTACGCATAGCGCTCAGGATGAAGCGGCCGCTCGGCGAGAAGATAGGGATACAACAGCAAGTGCCGACCGTCCGACGCGGCAGGCATCACACTGAAGGAGCCTAGCACCATATCTTCGGCCAGCGACTGACTCGGCGCCGCCGCCACTTTCGGATCTTTCATGTCCAGCGGCACGAGCGGCCGGCTCTGGCGCGAATCGAAGATCAGCCGATCGTTCGCTGCCAGAAAATACTGGCGCACGGCGTCCATCCGCTTGAGCCGGACCAGTGCCGGCGACGCCGCGAAAAATTTGTGGCCGAAAGAGAAGACCTCGGGCTCCCAGATGAAGACGCCGTCTTCCTCCAGACGCCTGGTCGCCGCGTCGTCGGGGAGTGCAACGGCGGAGAACGCCAGCAGCTTGCCATCGGCATCGACGGTGAATGTACGCACGTCGCTAGGATGCTTCGTGAGCTGCGTCTCCTCGCCAGTCGCCAGATCGAGGCGATAAGCCTGTGCGACGCCCTTCGCATCCGGCCCGAGATAGGTCAGCGCCTGGTCGTCGTTCACATAGCGCAGCTGCCGGATCGGCGAGGCCACTTGATCGAGTTGATCGCCTGGAAACAAACGGGTCAGCACGACGCGCGTGGTCTGTTGTTTCAGCGGCGCCCGCAGATCCACTGTCCGCAGCTCGTACACATTGGTGTTCCGCGCCAGATCGCCACGCCAGGTCACAAAGGCCGCTTGCGTTCCACTGTCGGAGAACGCGGCGACCTTATCGTCCGGCGTGACCGAGTACTGGATGCGAACCATGCCGATCGCATCGGGAACCGTCGCGCCACGAGACTCCGCAGCGGTGGCCGAAGCCACCGCTGCGAACAACAAGGACGCAGCAACCCAGGCGCGTGCGCGGCATTGCCACGCGCGTATCGCAAGACTCATGTTGTAACTCCGTGTGAAGTGAGCGGCGCCGCGCTCACCAATGCTTCGACAGCGCGACACTGATGAAGCGACCGATGGCGGAATAGTTGGTGGAGTCGTAGGGCACGTACACGGGGTACGGCACTGTGTAGAGCGGCGGATCGCGATCGAACACATTCTCGACCGACAGCGAGAAAGCGAGACCCGACAGCAGATCCTGCCGCTTCGCCAGCTCGTAACGCGCCGTCATGTCCACCGTCGTGAACGACGCAGTCTTTTCCGGCGGGTTCACGAACTTGCTGGTGACACCGCCCGCGTAGTTCACGAACGTGCTCATGCTCAAGCCGTTGGCGACCCACACCGCGCCAACCCGGCCCGTCAACTTGGCCGGATTGAAGATCATTCCGGCCACCTGGAAAGGCTGCTGCGCACCGGTATTCTGCTGCGAGTTCTCCAGCCAGCTCACACTGCCGCGGAAGGTCAGATCACCCGCGCCCAACATCAGGCGATAGGATCCGGACAAGTCCACGCCACGGATCTCCTGGCGGGCCGCATTGGTGTACTCGTTCCTGACGATGGCCACCACGTTCGCGGGATCGTAGGCAGCGGCGCCGTCGGTGTAGTTGTAGAAATTCGAGTTGTACGCGGCGAGCAGTGCCGCCTGCTGTTCGACCGTCGGCGAATATTGCACGAACGGCGCATAGTTCGAATTGCTCAGCGACTGCACGGTGGCATTGATCGGCTGCACCACGCGATCCCGGTAATCGATCTCGAAGTAGCTGACATCGACGCTCAACTCCGGGATCGCCACCGGATGAAAGTTCAGCGACGCACTCCAGCTTTCCGCGCGCTCCGGATCCAAGTCGGAGTTGCCGCCGTAGGACATCAGCGCGGTCGCCTCGGCCGGATAACCCACGCCGCCGATGTTTCGCGCGGTCCACAGATAGGAGATCCTGTTTTGATAACGCTGCAACAGGGTCGGCGCCTTGAACGATTTGCCCCAGGATGCCTTCACGCCGATGTCGTCGTTGATCTCGTAGATCACACCGAATTTCGGCGTCGTGACGCGTCCGAAGCTGTCGTAGTCCTCGCTGCGCACGGCCGCGCTCAGCTCGAGCCGGCGAACCGCCGCGATTGCGCTGTCCGCGCCGATGACCGGAGCGCTGACTTCTGCATAAGCGAACTTGCTGCGTTCACCGCCGCCGTAGCGCGAGCCCGAAATGTAGCTGCGCACGAGGAAGTCGTCCTTGCGTGAGCCCACACCGACCGCGAGGCGCATATCGCCGCCGGCCAGATCGAGCAAGGGACCTTCCGCGCCCAACTCATAGGAACTGCTCTCGTTGCAATAGCAGCCCGCGGAGGAGCGTGCACTCACGCCTGTCGCCCTGGTCACGGTGAACGACTCATACTCGCTGGTGTTTTTGCCGCGCGTCGCGGAGGCCTGCAACGTCCAATCCGCCGGGAGTTTCACGCTGACCGCGGGGGCCACCAATGTATCGAGCGTGTCCGACGGCTGGTAGTAATAAATCGTCGGGTAGCCGAAATAGGGGTCTTGCGAACGATCGTTACGCAGGGCATCCAGCTTCAACTCGACCGACTCGCCGAGCGACTGATGAACGCTCAGCAGCGCGCTGCGCAGATCGCTGCCGTTGTACAGCGTGGAATTTTTCTCCATGTGCCGCGTGAAGTCGCGATCAGTGACCCAGATCGGATCCTTGGAGACATCCTTGAAAGTCGCGATCACCCCGCCACTCGACCAACTGGTACCGGCGGTGATGTTGTATTCAATTGAGTCCAGCCCGCCTTGGGTCGCCGCTCCGTAACGCACGCCGGCAGTCACACCGTCGTAGTGCGGCTTCAAGATCACGTTTGCCACGCCCGCCACCGCGTCCGAGCCATAGATGGCGGAAGCGCCGTCGGGAATGATTTCGATCTGTTGCACGGCCTCGACTGGAATGGCGCTGATGTCCACCGCCTGCACGAACGCTTCGTAGCTCATGCGCCGGCCGTTGAGCAGCGTCAACGTGGCATCGGGACCGAGTCCGCGCAGGTTGAGCGCCGAGCCGCCGGTCATGTTCTGATTCGCGATACCGCCCGCGCTCGCCCCCAGCGACACGCCCGGGTTCTGTCCGCCCGAGAAATTCTGCGGAATGCTCCGGATCACTTCGCCGAGATCGGTAAAGCCTTCCTCCCGGATCTGCACGTCGCTGATGGTAACCTTCGGCGACGGCGTGCTCGCGCCACGAATGCGCGTGCCGGTGACCGTCAGGATGTCCAATGTTTCTATTTCCTGAGCGGTCGTCACGTCATTCTTGGGCGGGCTGGCGGGAGCGCTGCCGCCGTAGCTGGTCGGCGTCACTGCAGGCGCCTTGCGAATCACCACCGTGCTCGGATTGGCGAACTCATACGTGAGCCCGCTGCCGGCGAGCGCCTGTTCGAGCGCTTGCTTCAGCGAGAGCCGGCCTTTCAGCGTGCGCGCCTTCTTGTCGTTCAGCAGTTTGATGTCATAGACGATCTGCACACCGCTCTGCTGAGAGATGCCGTTGATCGCTTGCATCAACGTGCCGGCGGCGATGTCATAGTCGTGTGGAGCCTCGGCATTCTGCGCGAGCGCAGTGCCGGCCAGAGTCAGGGCGATCAAAGAGCTCAGGCAGACCCGTCGAATACGGGTCATTGCCGTGGAGCGTTGTGAAGTCCACGTCATCGCTACGTTTCCCCATGGTTGCTGTTGTTGACTCGTGTGCCAGCACGAGTGTCATCAGCTGAAACGCGCGAGCCATGCGCTCCCCTACCGCGGCGCGATTACTATTTCCGCGCCATCCTTCCGCAATGTCACCGGCAACACGATGGGCCAGGCGCTGCTGATCGTCTCCGCATCGCCGGTCTTGAAATTGCCGCTGATGACCAACGATTCCAGCGATGGATCGGCGAGTCGCAGTTTCGTGGTCGAGTAACGATTGATCTCGCGCACCGCTTCCGCGAGCGGCGTCGCGCTGAATACATGAAAGCCGGAAGACCAGCTGACCACAGCAGCGGCGTCGACGTCGCGCCTGGCCCAGTTCGAGTTGGAGTAGCGGGCCTGCTGACCCGGCGCGAGCCGCAGCGCCGGCTCTTGCTGACGGGCTTCCGGCGGCGACACCGATACGGCGCCTTCGAGCAACGTGACGACGACTCGATCGGCATCCACGTCGACTTGGAATTGAGTGCCGAGCGCGGTGACTTCGCCACGACCCGTATCGACACGGAACGGCCTGCTCGCGTCATGTGCCACATCGAACAACGCGCGGCCCGCCACCAGCTTGATGTTTCTTTCGCCGCGACTCAGGCGCACGTCGATCCCGGTGGCCAGATCCATCATGACTTCGCTGCCATCGGACAACGTGACTTTTCGCGACTGACCCAGCGTCTGATAGTGCTCGAGCGTCGCGTTCGTCGTGACCTGGCTGACGACACCGACGCCAACCAGAACAGCGATGACGCCCGCGGCCAGCGCCAAAGGCCAGCGACGCACGACAGGCTCGGGCTTCAACGCCGCGGCGGCGTGACGGCCGATGACTTCGTCGGCTTCCATGCCATCGAGGCGTTGCCACAGCCGTTCGGTGGCGGCGTATGCCTGTTCGTTGACAGAGGAACTGGCGCGCCACTGCTCGAACGAGCGGCGCTCAGCCGCCGAACACTCGGGCGACATGAGGCGCACAAACCAGGCCTCGGCCTCGTTTCTGGCAAGACGTACGCGATCCATGCTGGTTAAGACGCTCCTCATGGCCAACTCCCTATCGCGCCTCGCATGCTGGCCAGCGCCTGCGACATGTATTTTTCCACCATCTTCACCGAGATGCCGCACAGCCGGGCGATCTCCGGATAGGTGCGCTGATGCACCCGGCTGAGCAGAAACACCTTGCGACACTTGGGGGTGAGCGCCTCGATGGCGGCGCGAATCAACGCCAGCTCCTGCTCGGCCGCGATCTGGCGCTCTTGAGAGGGCGTGTCGGACGGCAGCTCGACTTCATCCAGCGGGCATTGCGCGCTGACATTGCGCACGCGGTTCATGCGCTGCTGGCTGATGGCCAGGTTGGTCGCGATCCGGTACAGCAGGGATTTCCAGACTTCGGGCGGCCGCGAATCGCCGTAGCCATAGCCCAGGATGCGGGCATAGCTCTCTTGCAGGATTTCCTGCGCGTCCGCCTCCGTTGCGGTTCTCCTGCGCAGATACGCCGTCAGATCGCGGCCGTGGGCGCGAAAGAAACTGTCAAAGGAACTCATGCGCTCTGGTTCGCGAAGCGGTGGCGGGTCCCGATGCAATAAATCTCGCATCTCGCCACGGCCGGAACAAGCAATAAAATTTGGTAGGGGGATGGCCCGCTCAAACGTCGCGGGCCATCCCGACGTGCCTTGTCAGACCAGCACGTTCTTGAACTGCCACGGATCGGACTGGTCGAGGTCCTCCTTGAACAGCCGATTGCGATCGAACAGCGGCGTCCAGTCGCTGTACGCCCCGGTAACCGGACCGAGGTACGGCAGGCAGATCTCGAGGTTGCGGCGGAAATCCATTTCATCCGGCTCGACCACGCCGCGATTCGGATTCTCCATCGCCCAGATCATGCCCGAGAGCACCGCCACGCAGACCTGCAAGCTGGTCGCCGTGTTGTGTGGACAAAGCTTGCGGGCTTCGTCGATCGACAGCTGCGAGCCGTACCAGTACGCGTTCTTCTTATGACCCGCCAGCAGCACGCCGAGCTCGTCGATGCCGCCGGGCAGAATCTCCTTGTTCAGAATGCGCTTGTGATCCTGCAGCCGCCAGTTGCGGCCGGCGAACTCGTGCACCGACATCACCGCGTCGTCGCACGGGTGATAGGCGTAGTGCACCGTCGGTCGGTACACGACCTGGTCGCCTTCGCGATGACTCAGGTAGTCGGAGATCGAGATCGATTCGCCGTGGGTGATCAGGAAGCCGTGGAAATGCTTGGCCTGCGGCGTCCAGGTACGCACGCGCGTGCCAGCGCCCGGCTGCATCAGATAGATCGCGCTCTGGCGACCGAACTCGTGACGACGGCCCTGCGGCGGCAGTTCCTTCTCGTGCGAGCCCCAGCCCAGTTCCGCCGGCTGACAGCCTTCGCTGACGAAGCCGTCCACCGACCAGGTGTTGACGAACTCGTTGACCTTCTTCGGCGTGTTGGCGACCTGCGTGTCGCGCTCGGCGATGTGAATCACCTTCACCGCGAGCCTGGCCGCGAGCGCCGCCCACTCTTCGCGCGACTGCGGATTGCCCGCGTCGACCGAAGTGTCCTTCGCGATGTTCAGCAGCGCCTGCTTCACGAAGTGCGACACCAGGCCCGGGTTTGCACCGTGTGTGATCACAGCGGTCGGCCCGCCCTTCTGCGCGTCGCGCACCGCCAGCATCTGCTCGCGCAGTGCGTAGTTCGTCCGCTGCGACGGCGGCACGTTCGGATCGGTGTAGCCCCCCGGCCACGGCTCGATGCACGTGTCCAGATATAGCGCGCCTTTTTCGTGCGCCAGCTTGACCAGCGCGATGCTGGAAACATCCACCGACAGGTTCAGCAGGAAATCGCCCTTGCCGAGCAGCGGCTCGAGCACCTGGCGATAGTTCTCCTGCGTGAGCGGGTTGATGACGAACTTCACGCCGTATTCGGCGGCTTCCTGCTGGCCGAGATCTTCCGCTGTCACAATCGTGATGCGCTCCGCGGGGAGCGCGGTGTGACGCAAGATGAGTGGCAAAACTCCCTGTCCGATGCTGCCGAAACCAACCATCACGAGACGGCCGGGGAACTTGAAATGCACGGGATATTGGGACATGGCTTCACTCACTCACGAAACAAACGGACCACCAAAAAGTTTGGAACGTCGAACCTCGATTGCGAAATAGCTCGCTGGGCGACGGCGCGAAGTTTACTGACTTTTGCCGGCGCGTCGACCGTAATGAAAATCGACGGCGATAAATGCCCCGTAGCGAGGCATTTTCAAGAGCACCAGGAATTTTTTCGAGCGCGTCCGCAGCGTCAATGCGCGCTGCGGGCACCGCTCACTCTTTTTCCTTCCAGTGCGGCGGATAGGTTTTTTCGTAGCCGGGCAGCGCTTCGACGCGCTTGATCCAGGCGGCGATGGCCGGAAACGTGGTCTCGATGGGCAGCAGCCGGGCGCGCAGATCTTCCGCCTCGCGCCGCGCCAGCACACGCATCAGCTGCTGGATGCCCGGGAAGATGACGATGTCGGCGGCTGAAAACGCCTCGCCGACCAGCCACGAGGACGTCGTCAACCGGTTCTCGATGGTGCGCGCCTCGGCGAGCACGAAATTCAGCGCGCGCTCGATCTCCTCCATGTGGCCCTCGACGCCCTGGAACAGGATGGCGTAGATGAGCTTGGCCAGATGGTCTTCGGCGTACGACTGATACTCGCAGATCACGCGCGTGATCGTGCCTTCTTCCTCGGCGGTGTGGCCGAAAAGCGGCGTCTCGGGATATTTGCGATCCAGGTAGCGCAGGATGGCGAGCGACTCGAACACCACATAATCGCCATCCTTGAGCACCGGCACGCGGCCGCGCGGGTTCATTTGCAACATCTGCGGCGAGCGGTGCTCCTGCTTGGAGAACTGCACCAGATGCGACACATACGGCAGCCGCTTGTGCTCGAGCGCGAGCAGCGCGCGCCAGGAATAAGGGCTGCCGCTACCCCACCACAGTTCCAGTGCCATGTGTTCGCCCACCTGAAAAGAGGGGCAGGATTGTAACCAAGCCGGGCAGCGAGGCCAGCACTCTGCAACGAGCGACGTGACGCCGTTCCTGCGTAGGGCCAGAATGGCCGCTTCCGCCACGCACGCTCGTCCCCATGCACACTACACTCGTTACCGTCGACACGCTCGCCGCGCACCTGACCGATTCACGCTGGTTGATCGTGGATTGTCGCTTCGACCTGACGCAGCCGGCCGCGGGCGAAGCCGCGTACGGCGCGGGCCACATTCCAGGGGCGATTTACGCGCATCTGGATCGCGACCTGTCGAGCCCGATCACGCCGTCGACCGGACGGCATCCACTGCCCGATCCTGAACGTTTCGCGCAGACCTTGAGCCGCTGGGGTGTCGGCGCCGACACACAAGTGATCGCGTATGACGCCGACAACGGCATGTATGCGTCGCGCTTGTGGTGGCTGTTGCGCTGGGTCGGTCACCGCGCGGTGGCGGTGCTGGATGGCGGTTTCAAAGCATGGACCGCGGCCAATCAGCCGACCGGCACTGAAATTCCTGCACGTTCACCGACCCGATTCCAGGCGCGCCCCGATCGCGATCTGTGGCTCGACGCCGATCAAGTCCAGGCGCGTGTGCAACAGCCGGACTGGAGATTGCTCGATGCGCGCGCGCCCGAGCGCTTCCTGGGCAAGGTCGAGCCGCTCGATAAAGTCGCCGGTCATGTGCCAGGCGCTCGCAACCATCCGTTCTCCACCAATCTCACCAGCGACGGCCGCTTCGGCGCGCCGGAAGAATTACGACGTCGCTATGAGCAGTCGCAAGCGGGCGTTGCCGACGATCACACCATCGTAATGTGCGGCTCCGGCGTGACTGCGTGTCATCTGCTACTGGCGTTGGAAGTCGCGGGCAAACCTGGTGCGCGCTTGTACGCCGGTTCATGGAGCGAATGGATCACAGACGCGCGCCGAGGCGTTGCAACTACTGATTAACTGGATCACTTAATTTCGCAATCTCTTTGCAGTATCGTTCGCGCCTTTCTTACACGGGCCCACCCTTTTCTCGAGGCCAGCGCACTTGGACTCCACCGCAAAGAAACCTCTGCCGTTAGGCGTCACCAACGGATCCTGGGACACCGAGGATTCGCTCGACCTGTACCAGGTCCCCGCCTGGGGCAAGCATTACTTCAGCATCAACGCCGCCGGTCATGTCGTAGTGAGGCCGGACGGCTCGCCGGAGCGCGAGATCGATTTGTATGAAGTGGTCGAAGGACTGCGTCAGCGCGATCTGACCGCACCGGTGGTGGTGCGCTTCTCCGACATCCTGCGACATCGACTGAGCCGTCTGCAGAAGGCGTTCGCGCAGGCCATTGCCGAGAACGACTACAAGAACCGCTACACGGCGGTGTTCCCCATCAAGGTGAATCAGCAGCGCCTGGTGGTCGAAGAGGTGTATCGCTACGGCGATGAATTCGGCTTCGGCCTGGAAGCCGGCTCCAAGCCCGAGCTGCTCGCGGTGATGGCGCTGACCGAAAATGCGCCCGAGCAACGCATGATCATCTGCAATGGCTTCAAGGACGACAGCTACATCGAAGCGGTGATCCTCGCCACCAAGCTCGGCCGCACCATCATCCCGGTGATCGAAAACTTCGAGGAGCTGCAGCTGGTGCTGAAGCACGCCGCGAAGTATCAAGTGCGCCCGCGCATCGGCGTGCGCGTGAAGCTGGCGAGCGAAGGCGCCGGCCGCTGGCGCGATTCGGCCGGCGAGAAGTCCAAGTTCGGCCTGTTCGTCACCGAGATCCTCGAGCTGGTGAAGGTGCTCAAAGCCAACGACATGCTCGACTGTCTGGAGCTGGTGCACTGTCATCCCGGCAGCCAGCTGCAGGACATTCGCAAGGTGAAGGACGCGATCAACGAGCTGGCGCACGTGTACGCGGAGCTCAAGCTGATGGGCGCCGGCCTGAAATATATCGACGTGGGCGGCGGCCTCGGCGTCGACTACGACGGCAGCGGCACCAACTTCGAATCGTCGATGAACTACACGATGAACGAATACGCCAGCGACGTCGTGTATCGCATCGGCAGCGTCTGCAACGCGCGCGGCATCGACCATCCGGTCATCGTCAGCGAATCGGGCCGTGCCACGGCCGCTCATCACAGCGTGCTGGTGTTCAACACGCTCGGCTCTTCATGCCTCGACAAATTCCGCATCTCGGACCGGATCGAAGACGAGTACAGCGGCGACCGCGACGAGCTGCCGCAACCGGTGCTCGATCTGTTCGAAGCCTATCGCACGATTTCCGAACGGCGGCTGGTGGAGTGCTATCACGACGCCCTGCAGGCGCGCGAACAGGCGCTGCAGATGTTCAACCTCGGCTTGCTGAGCCTGGAATTCCGCGGCCTGACGGAACGTTTGTATTGGGCGACCTGCGCCAAGATCCGCGACTACTGCCGGAAGCTGGATCGCGTGCCGGAAGAGCTGGAAGGCCTGGAGCTGATTCTCTCCGATACCTACTTCTGCAATTTCTCGGTGTTCCAGTCGTTGCCGGACAGCTGGGCCATCGGCCAGCAGTTTCCCATCATGCCCATTCACCGGCTCGATGAGAAACCAACACGCAACGGCGTGCTGGCCGATATCACCTGCGACTCGGACGGCAAGATCGACCGCTTCGTCAGCCACCGCGAAGTGAAGCGCACCCTGGAGCTGCACGAGCTGAAGCCCGGCGAGGAGTACTACCTGGCCGCGTTCCTGGTCGGTGCGTACCAGGAAACGCTGGGCGATTTGCATAATCTGTTCGGCGATACGCACGTGGTCCATATCCGCCTGCACGACGAGGGCGGCTGGTGGATCGAGGAGATCGTCAAGGGCGACACCGCCGGCAAAGTGCTCAGTTACATGGAGTACGACGTGGAACGGTTGTTTCCTCAATTCGCCCGGGATTGCGAGCGCGCCGTGCGCGAAGGCCGCATGACCCTGGCCGAGAGCCAGGCGTTGCGCCGTTTCTACGAGTGGGAGCTGAACGGCTACACCTATCTGGAAGGATGACGTCATCCCAGGCCGGGCGCTTCGCCCGGCCTGCCGACCCCGGATCTAACTTAAGTTAGATCCATTGCAGCGATCGCTCAGTCATTCGCAGCTGCAAAAAAATCCAAAAAAGTCCTGTCAAGTAGGATCATTGCAGTCGCCAAAAGGCTGACGTAGTATCGGCCGCGGTCAGCTGAATACGCATTTCAACCTACAAGAGCGACCTTCGGACCTACGCGCTTTACAAGCTCGTCTACCGCCACGCCATTCCCATGGTTGATTGTCAGCGACCAAGACACGGCGATCGTACTTTCATCCGGAAGCCCATGAGCTTTGCGGAGGCGATCGTTTGGCTGCAACTTTTGTCTGGCCTCAAAGAGTGACCTTCGATGACGACGATCTACGTTGGCAATCTGCCGTTCAGCGCTACTGAAACGGATGTCCGTTCCCTGTTCGAAAAACACGGCACGGTGCAATCGGTCAAACTGGTGAACGATCGGGAAACAGGGCGGCCGCGCGGCTTCGGCTTCGTGGAAATGCCTTCCGGCGACGCTCAGACGGCCATTCAGCACATGAATGGTTTCGACATGGGTGGCCGCCCGCTGCGTGTGAACGAGGCTCGCGAACGCGAAGCCCGTCCGCCACGCCAGAACGGTCGCTGGTAGCCAGCTAACGACAGCCTGCTGCAACCAGGCTGCCGTTACTGAACCAGTTCCGTCGGCCCGGGCCACGCTCCGCAGGGCGTGGCTGGGGCCGGTTTTGGTATCTTCGCGGCTTGTCAGGTCGCGAGGATAAGGAATGAGATTGCCCTGCGTCGCCCGGTCGTTCAGCTGGCTCCTGCTGAGCGCGATATTGCTGACTGCGTGCGCGACGACGCCTGCCACCGATCCGGCCACCAGCGCCGCGCTCGACACCCTCCTGAAAGGCGAACACCGCGCCCCCGAGCATCGCGCCCGGGACGTTTACCGCCACCCCAAACAGACATTGGAGTTCTTCGGCATCCGCCAGGACATGACCGTGGTCGAAGTGTGGCCCGGAGCCGGCTGGTACACCGAGATCCTCGCGCCGTTGCTCAAGGAGCACGGTCAGCTGTACTCCGCCCTGCTCGACCCCGCCTCGGGCGAGTACGCCAAGAACGCGGTCGACAGCTATCGCGAGATGCTTCAGCTGCGGCCCGACCTGTACGGCAAGGTGATCACGACCACGCTGGCCGGGCCGCCGGCGAAGAGCGAGATCGCGCCGGCCGGCTCGGCCGACCTGGTGCTGACCTTCCGCAATCTGCACAACTGGATGATGTTCGGCTGGGAGCGCGACGCGCTCGCCGCCATGCATGCCGCACTCAAACCAGGCGGCGTGCTGGGCGTGGTCGCGCACCGAGGCGACCCGAAGCTGCCCCAGGATCCCAAGGCCGCCTCGGGCTATATCAACGAGGATTACGCGATCCGCATGATCGAAGCCGCCGGCTTCGAGCTGGTCGGCCGCTCCGAGATCAACGCCAATCCCAAGGACACCAAGAACTACGAAAAGGGCGTGTGGACCTTGCCGCCCGGCCTCGCCGACGGCGCCGATGAGCGTTACAAACAAATCGGCGAGAGCGACCGGTTCACGCTGAAGTTCGTGAAGAAGGCGTCATGAAACGGTTAGCCGCCTCGCTGCTGCTCGGTTGCCTGACTTGCGCCCTGGTGCACGGCGCCGAACCCACGCCGGCGCCCGCCACGATGGAAGGCACCGAAACGCTGAAGCCCAAGGGTCGCCTGCGCTTGCTCGGCAGCGAGGTGCCGCCCGGCACCCGCAAGAAACTCACCTGGACCAGCGGCCAGGCGATGGAAGGTTTCGTCTCGCCCGTGCCGGTGTTCGTGCTCAACGGTAAAGGCCCCGGCCCGGTGCTGTGCCTGACCGCGGCCGTGCATGGCGATGAGTTGAACGGCATCGAAGTGGCGCGTCGGGTGCTCGACGATATCGATGTCGAGGAATTGAATGGCGCCGTCATCGGCGTGCCCATCGTCAACATCCAGGGCTTTTATCGCGGCGCTCGCTATCTGCCGGACCGCCGCGACCTGAATCGTTACTTCCCGGGCAACCCCAAAGGCAGCGCCGCCACGCGCATGGCGCACTCGTTCTTCACCGAGGTGGTGAAGAATTGCTCGGCGTTGATCGATCTACACACCGGCTCGTTGAATCGGACCAATCTGCCGCAGGTCCGCGCCGACTTGCGCCTGCCGCAGGTGTCGCGCATGACCAAAGCTTTCGGCGCGACGGTCGTCCTGCACAGCGTTGGCGAAAGAGGATCGTTGCGAAGGGCGGCCACCGAGGCAGGAATTCCTTCGGTCACGTTCGAAATGGGTGAACCCATGCGCGTGCAGTCCGAACAGGTCGAGCATGGCGCCAAGGCGGTGGAAACATTGCTCTACTCGCTCGGGATGACCAAGCAACGGCGTTACTGGGGCGACCCGGAGCCGGTGTACTACGCCTCCAAGTGGGTGCGCGTGGATCACGGCGGCATCCTGTTCTCCGACGTGGCGCTCGGCGAGCGGGTCAGCGAAGGCGAGCTGCTCGGTGTGGTTACCGACCCGATCTCGAATCAACAGCATCGCATCTACGCCCCCACCAGCGGCCGCGTGCTGGGCATGGCGTTGAATCAAGTGGTGCTGCCCGGCTTTGCCGCCTATCGCATCGGCACGGCCACCACGCCCTCGAAGATGTCCAAGCAGTCGGCCGAAGACGCCGCCGAGGACGACGAAGCCGCGCCCGCCGACGAATCCGATCCCCAAGGTTGAGCTCATGAGTGTCGAGAAAATCACCCCCGTCTTCACCGGACGAGTGATCCAGGTGAATGTCGAGCAAGTGCGGCTGCCGAACGATTACGTCGCCACCCTCGAGATGGTCTATCACCCGGGCGGCGCCGCCATCCTCGCCCTCGACGACGCCAATCGGGTCTGCCTCGTGCGGCAGTACCGGCACGCGGCCAAGGGCTTCATCTGGGAGCTCCCGGCCGGCAAGCTCGATAACAAGGAACCGCCGCTGCAGACCGCGCAGCGTGAGCTGGAGGAAGAAGCCGGCCGCCGCGCGAGCGAGTGGCGCAGCCTCGGCGACTGCCTGTCTTCTCCCGGGATTTTCACGGAGGTGATCCACCTGTTCCTCGCCACCGGGCTGACCGAGGTCCCCAATCAGCTCGAAGCCGCCGAAGTTCTGGACGCGCATTGGGTGCCGTTCGACGAAGCCGTGCGGATGGCGCAGTCCGGTGAGATCCGCGACGGCAAGACCCTGGCGGCCCTGCTTCGCGCCCTCCCCTATGTGCAAACCTCGGCGGGCTAGGGGGAGTCTCTGTCGGTATTTTTATCGCATTTGTACCACTGTCGGGATGCATGACAGTGGGTCGTTCGCATTCGGCATCCGCATCACACTTTTGCAACTTGCGTGCACTGCGACGAAGCAATTCAATAGCGGCACGCCTCTAAAGGGATGAAGAGGGTTGGCACAGGTTGAAATGGAGAAGCGGAGTTGAATGACGATCTGAAAAAACTGGGTCTCCGGCTGCGGCCGCGAGTGGTCGAACCTGCGAGGCAGCCAGGGCGCATTGCTTTCGACGATCGGGGTAACGCGGTCTACGCGTGGAGCGATGGCCTGAGCGAGGATGGCGAGCACGGCGAGCGGGCGCGTCGCAAAGCTCTCGATCATCCCGGCCTGTCCTTCATGGAAGAGGAGCAGCCGGCCAATACGCCGATCCAGAACAACGCCAAGGGCACCCGTCTGGGCTACAACCCATACGAGAGCGGCCTGCTGAAGCGCAAGCCGACGGCGCCGAAGCGCGACCTGCGCGAGCTGTCGAAGTGGATCGAGATGAAGAAGCGCGTCGGCGAGACCAAGCGCGGCGAGTAATTGGTGGTTCAAACCGCCAGCTGGCGAATCTTCTCCTGATGCCCGCAGCGGAAGAACCGGCGCAGCTCGGCGAGCCACTTCTCCGGCTGCGAGCGCCGCGGGTGCAGATACCGCTGATCCAATGACCGGCAGTACCGGGCCGCGTGACGATTCGCCTCTTCATAGCGACGCCGGCTGATCTCATCCAGCTGCGGCAGAAAGCTCACCCCGCTGAACATCCGCGCATGAAGCGCGCCCGGGAAAGCGCCCGCGCGCTGCTGTGTGATCAAAGCCAGCGCCGTGGCGTACTTATCCACCTCGGCCTGCAACTCCAACTCCAGCAGCGACACCGGCCGACCGCGAGCCAGGCTCCAGATCAAGTAATGGAAATGACTGACGCCTTCGAGCGCCGTGCAGAAGTCGTGCAGATTGCCTTCGTCGAGCGCGTCGAGCGGATTGCGACGTTGCAGGCGATCGAGCACGCGCTCGTCGATGAACAGGCCGATGCGCACACCGCCGTCTTCCTGCACCACGAACACTTGCTCGTCGCTGAGCGGCCCGCGTTCGTCACCGACGACCTCGCGCAGCCGCTGCGGATCGCTGATCAGAAAATCCTCGGCATCGTGCTCGACGGGTGCATCGTACAGTCGGGTCAGAAGCGACTGCATACGACGCAGCAGCATGTCAGTGCTCCTTTCTCCCGGCATTCACCGGCGCCACACCCAAGCGCTGCAGGATCGCAAAGGCGCGCGGGCTGCCGGTCTTCAGCCAGATCTCGTACAGGCGCAGGATGTCCTTGTCGGTGTGCTGATAGGCCATCTCGGCCACATCGTTGAGCACATCCACCAGCCGCTGAAATTTTTTGGCCAGCTCCAGGAACACCGTCGCGAACGCCTGACCGCGCATCGAATAGCGCATGTTCTCGGCGAGCGTGCCGTACGCGCGGCCGCCCATGGCGATGTGGTAATCGACGTCGACGAGTTTGCGCGCGAAGCTTTGCGCGAAGAAACCGGCGATGAACAAAGAGACATCGCCCAAACGGCGCAGCGCTTCGTCACGCTGCTGACTGGACGGCGCGGCGGACGCATCCGCCAGCATGTGAGCAAGAGGCCGGAGGCGCACGCCTTCGGAAGTTCGCTCGTACAGCTCTTCGGAGCGCGCGAACATGGTCAGTACGTTCACCACATAGTGCTCGGTGTGATCGTCGACGTCCACGCGCTGGTTACGTAGCGCCTTCTGCACCGAGTCGTGAAAGAACTCGCGCAGATTGGGAACCGCGACTACCGCTGCTGGGCCCTCTTCGCTCATCGCCAGGCACCTCGTGCATGACCTTTGTACCAAGACATCGGCAACTGCCGTCAGGAATTTAATCCATGACTCTTAGATACGGTTCCCGACGGCGAGTTCGCAATAAGACTTTGGATGGATCTGCGGCGTTGTGTGAGAAAGTTCCCCTGGCACTCACCCGCGATGTTTGCTGATCACAAAAAGGAAAGCCCCCTGCCGCGCCGGCAGAGGGCTCCAGTAAACATCGGCGCCTGTTCTAGAACCTGGTATTGAAGTCGAGCATGAGCCGATCGAAATCGTACTCGGTGCCCACGTCCTGGTTGTTGACGTTCTTGAAATACGTGGCGTTCAACACCCAGTTCTTGGCCGGGGCGTAGCCCGCGCGCAGAACCCAGCCGCCGGAATCCGACAGGCCCCCGCCGAAGTCGGAATCGATGTGTTGGGCGAACAACGCGTCCTTCTCGATCAGCTGATAAGCGAGGCCCGTTTCCCACGTGCCCGGATTCGACGCTTTGCCGATCATCGTGCCCATCGTGTACGCAGTGTCATATTCGGCGTCGAGATTGCGAGCGACGTCGGCCCACACCTGCAGCGGCAGCTCGCCCAGCCTGGTGTTGTATTCCGCCCCGAGGCTCACGACCTGGAAATCGTAAGCGAGACCGCCGGTCGGCGTGAGCGAGTTGCCGTTCGAGGAGCCGTTATAGAACGGACGACGATTCTTGGCCGCGGCGATATCGTAGTACGACGCCATCACCACCAGATTGTTGCCGCCGAGATCGAAACGATTGCCCAGCTGCAGACCATACATTTTGGTATCGGTCGTGGTGGTCACCGTGGTGGTGGCCGGTACGTTCTCTTCGATCCAGTAACCCCATACCGAGCCGAATAGCGAGCCGGTGCCATAGGTCAACGCAATGCCTTCGGGATTGATGTCGTTATCCCAGAACAGGCTCTGACCGGGACGCGCGAACGGCATCTTCATCTTGCCGGCGATGAAATGCGCGTTGTCGGCGAACGTCCAATCGAAATAGGCCAGATCGAGATATAACGACTTGCGCGAGAACTCGCCGTCGAGCTGCACGTTCGCGCCTCGCGGATTGCCGGGCGCGGAGGACGTGGCGACGCCGATCGCAGCGACGATGTTGTCGTTGACTTTGGCCTCCACGCCAAGGCGCGCGCGGAGCAGATCTTCATCGCGCCTGGCGCTGGCGCTCTCATCGTCGGTTTCCTGGTGACGATAACGAACGTCACCTTTGAGCACGATGCGGTTCGGCCAATCGGCGGCCTTCGCGGCGGGCGGCGGCGTCAGCTTGTCCGCGCTCTGATGATTGGTGGCGGCGAGCTGCTTGGTGACCTGTTCGGTCTGCGCCTTGAGCTGGTCGTTCTCGGCCTTGAGGGTGTCGTTCTCGGCTTCGAGCTTGTCGACTCGCTGCATGAGACTTTGTAACTGCGAGCGGATCTGCGCGATCTCGTCATTCGATGCGGCGTGGGCCGCGGACCCCATACTCAAGGCGGCGGCGGCAGCGGCGGCCGCTAGAAACTGATGCTTCACTACATTCTCCGGTAAGACCAATCCGTGCAGGGGCGGACGTCATACATCCGTAACACAACTGCAACAATACGAATGGTTTACTGGGTTGTAACCGCGCGTCATGCGGCATCGCCTGATGCCGCCGGTTATGTGAATTGGCTCGCACCGGATCTGTGATGCAGATCCCAAAAAATGCCCGCCCAAAAAGAAAGACCCCGAGGTATTGCTACCTCGGGGCCTTGCTTACAAGCGAAGCTGGCTTCGTTGTGTTGCCCGCTTATTACCAGCGGCCGCCACCGCCGCCACCGCCGCCCGGGCCACGGGGACCACGGCCGCCGCCGCCGCCACCACCACCACCCTGACGTTCCTGCGCTTCATTGACACGCAGGGGACGGCCGCCCATGTCCTTGCCGTTCAAGGATTGGATGGCGCGCTGAGCATCGGCACGCGGCATTTCCACGAAGCCGAAGCCGCGAGGACGACCGGTTTCACGGTCGTTGATCAGGGCGACAGACTCGACGGTGCCGTGAGCTTCGAACAACTGGCGAACCTGGTCCTCGTTCGCGGAGAACGGCAGGTTACCCACATAGATCTTTGTCATAGCGATACAGTCTCTCTGAAAAAGCCTCGAGCGCGATCCCCCTGCTGGGAAATATCATCACTGCGAGGCCTGGTTACATTCGGGCTCCGCCCCTGCACTCCCCGGTCGTTCCTGACTCGAGTTCATGCGGTTGAGGTTCCCAGGCCTACGTTCGCGGTCTCGTCGGATTTTTCAGAAGTTGGCCGAAAAAAGGGTCGTCAATGACCCGGCTGGCCAAGCCAGAGAAAAAAGCGGGCAAAGGCACAACGAACGGCGCGGAATGTACGCCAATCAAAGAGTCAAGGCAATCGTCGACAAGGCCCGCAGGTCCTTGAAAATAGGGATACAACGGCGAATGTATCGGGCACGCAGCGCACCCGGATGGACCGTCCTGCGCAAACCGGCTCAGGAGCGCAGCCCCAACAGGGCGCCGAGCTCCTGCAAGGTTCGCACTGTATGCACCGGCGCCCCAAATTCGGCCGGCCATTCGAACTCGCCGCGGTTGATCCACACCGGATGCATACCGGCGGCCCGGGCTCCGACCACGTCGAGGGCCGGATCGTCGCCCACATACACAACCTGTTGGGGTGTCAGACCGGTGCCTTCGATTACCTTGTGGAACAACAGCGGATCCGGCTTCAATGCCCCGACCTCGCGAGCGGCCAGGCAGCGCTCGAAATAATGCGCCAGACCGATGCGTTTTAGATCGGCGTTGCCGTTGCTGGCGGTGAACAACCGGAAGTGCGGCTTGAGCCAGTCCAGCCCGGGGCGCACGTCGTCGTAGAGCACCACTTCATTGCGGGCCTGGGCAAACGCCTCGAACGCCTCGTCCGCCATGGCCTCGGCGTAGCCGAACTCCCGCGCATGCTCCGCCAGGGTCTGCCGGCGCAAAAAAGTGAAGTCATGCGCCATTTGGGGGTGGGCGCGCGCGGTTTCCTGTCGGGCTTTGCGCAACATCTCTACCGTCATGGCGGCGGTCACGCGCGGGTACTTGAGCGCCAGAAAATCGTACATGGCCTGTTCGGCGCGCTCGATCACCGGCATCACGTCCCAGAACGTGTTATCGAGGTCGAAGCAAATACCGCGAACGGTGGACAGCTCGCCCGCCATCACGCCGCCACCCCGCGCACCGCCGCGAGGCCGCGCTCCAGATCGGCTTGCAGATCCCGGACATCTTCCAGGCCCACGGAGATGCGCAACAACCCTTCCGTGATACCCGCGCGCTCCCGCTCGGCGGGACTGATGCGCGAATGCGTCGTCGTCGCCGGATGAGTGATGGTGCTCTTGGTGTCGCCCAGGTTCGCGGTGATGGACAGCAAACGTGTCGCATCGACAAAGGCCCAGGCGCCTTGACGGCCGTGCTCGACATCGAACGCAATGATGCCGCCGAACCCACTCTGCTGACGCTTCGCAAGCGCGTGTTGCGGATGCGACTCCAACCCGGAGTAGTAAACCTTGCTCACGCCCGGCTGCGCTTCCAGCCAGCGCGCCAGCTGCAGCGCCGCGGCCGAATGCGCGCGCATGCGCAGCTCCAATGTTTCCAATCCTTTCAGGAACACCCAGGCATTGAACGGACTCATGCTCGGCCCGGTGGTGCGCAGGAAGCCCAGGACGTCTTTGCCGACCAGTTGCTCGTTGCCGAGCACCGCGCCGCCGACGCAGCGGCCCTGCCCGTCCAGATACTTGGTGGCCGAGTGAATCACCAGATCGGCACCCAGCTCGAACGGCTTCTGCAGTGCCGGCGTGCAGAAACAATTGTCGACCACGAACAGCACGCCGCGCTCGTGCGCGATATCGGCAATGGCGCGAATGTCGGCGATCACCGAGAGCGGATTCGACGGCGTCTCGACGAAGAACAATCGGGTGTTACTCTTGATCGCGCGACGCCACGCATCGTTGTCATCCGGGCGCACATACGTCACCTCGACGCCGAACTTCACCAGGTAACGATTGATCAGCGCAATGGTCGAGCCGAACACGCTGTCGGAACACACGAGGTGATCGCCCGCTTTCATCAAGGCCATGCAGGTGGCCAGGATGGCCGCCATGCCCGAGCCGGTCGCGACACACGAGTCCGCGCCTTCCATCGCCGCGAGCCGTTCCTCGAAGCAACGCACAGTGGGATTGGTGAAACGGGAATAGATATTGCCCTTCACACTTTCGTCGAAACGCGCGGCCGCGTCGGCGGCGCTGGCGAACACATAGCTCGAGGTGGTGAAGATCGGCTCGGAGTGCTCGCCTTCCTGGGTCCGGGTCTGGCCCGCGCGGACCGCGAGCGTTGCAAGGTGATGTTCAGACATGTTCAACGACGGTTTACTAAATCTCGGTGGACGGGCTGCGAGGACTGCCGCATTCTGACCAGTCATCGGTCATTAGTCATTATTCGGCTCCCATGCTCACCCTGGTCATCGGCAACAAGAATCTGTCGTCCTGGTCGCTGCGCCCCTGGCTGGTGCTGAAGCATTTCGGCCTGCCGTTCGAGGAAGTGAAGCTGCCGCTCGACACCCCCGAATTCCACCGCGACATCGTCAAGTATTCGCCGACCCGCCGCGTGCCCCTGCTGATCGACGGCGAGCTGAAGATCTGGGACTCGCTGGCCATCGCCGAATACCTCAACGAGAAGGTGCAGGGGCGCGCCTGGCCCGCCGACGCCGCCACTCGAGCGCTGGCACGCGCGGTAAGCGCCGAGATGCATTCAGGCTTCGCGGCCCTGCGTACCAACTGGTCGATGAAGGCCACCGGCACCGCGACCGTGCCGCTGCCCGCGCAAGGCGTAGCGGATGTGGTTCGCGTCCAGCAGTTGTGGGAGGAGTGTCGTTCGCAATTCGCGCAACGCGGCCCGTGGCTGTTCGGCGAGTACTCGATCGCCGATGCCATGTACGCGCCCGTAGCTCTGCGCTTCCGCCACTACGGTGCCACGTTCTCCAACTCGATCGCTCAGGCCTACCAGCAACAGCTGGTCCAGGATCCATACATGCAGGAATGGATCGCCGCAGCTCAGGTGGAAGTGGACACGCACTACGGAACCTGACCGAGTCGGTAAATAACGCTCACTGAATTGCAGAATGGCATTTGACGAAAGAATGCCTAGAATCGGGCGCTCGACTCGCATTCAAGCAGGACAGCTATGCGCTGGGCATCCGCCGTCGACACCGATAATTCCTTGCGGGCCGCCGTGGAGCATGCCGCCGAGACCGTGTTCCTGGGGCTGGGCCGGCAGGAACCGGATCTGGCCATCGTGTTCGTGAGCGCCGAACACTCGGCGCACTTCGACGCCGTGCCCGCCCTGCTCCAGCGCGAGTTCGAAAACGTCTTCATCTTCGGCTGCTGTGGCGGCGGCGTGATCGGCGGCGGTCGCGAGATCGAAGATCGCCCCGCTTTTTCGTTGACTGGCGCGGTGTTGCCCGGCGTGCGCCTGAAGGGCACGCATCTCGACGCTGCCCAGGTGCCGCCGGTTTACGCCGAAGCGCGCGCCTGGGAAGACGCGCTCCGCATCACCGCCAGCCAGCAGCCATCGTTTCTGATGCTGGCGGATCCTTTCAGTTTCGAGGCCGAGACTTTCATCCGCGGCCTCGACCGGATCTATCCACTCGCGCCGAAGATCGGCGGCCTGGCGAGCGGCGCCCGACAGGTGGGCGGCAGCGCGTTGTATCTGGGCAACCAGGTCTATCACTCGGGCTGCATCACGCTCGCCCTCACCGGCAACATCGATATCGACATGGTGGTGGCGCAGGGCTGCCGCCCGATCGGCGACCCCATGTTCGTCACGTCGGCGCACGAGAATCTGATCCGCGAACTCGACGGGCGCTCGCCCCGGGACGTGCTGTCGGCGCTGTTCGAGCGCCTGCCCGCGCCCGATCGTGAGTTGTTCAGTCAATCACTGCACCTGGGCATGGCGATGCGCACCGACGCCAGTGAGTTCAGCGCGGGCGACTTTCTGATTCGCAGCATCCTCGGCATGGATCCACAAAGCGGCGCGCTGTGGGTCAGCGCCAATGTGCCTTCGAACAGCGTGATCCAGTTTCATCTGCGCGATGCCGCCACCTCGGCCATCGATCTGGAACGCACACTGACCGCTTACCGCGCCTCGCACGTGGTCGCGCCCGATTCCGGGGCACTGCTGTTCTCCTGCCATGGCCGCGGCATCGGTTTGTACGGTCAGGCCGACCACGACAGTAACGCGTTCCGCCGTCTGGTCGCCGACCTGCCCATCGGCGGTTTCTTTTGCGACGGAGAGTTCGGGCCTATCCAGAATTCGACGTTCCTGCACAGCTACACCAGCGCCTTCGCCGTCATCCACGAGAAGAAATAAGCGCCCTCTTCTATACTCCCGCCCTTTCTCCGTGCTGGAGTCCTTGAATGCGTCAGTCGTTGGCCCCTGCCGCCGGTGTGTTGTCCGCTTGTTTGCTGATGCCGCTCGGCGCGCTCGCGGCTCCCCATCCCTTCACCATCGACGATCTGGTCCGCCTGCAGCGCGTGTCCGATCCGGCGCTGTCCCCCGACGGCCGCACCGTGGTCTATACGGTCCGCGATACCGATCTGGCCGCGAACCGCGGTCGCACCGATCTTTGGTCGCTCGACATAGCAACCAAAGGCGCGCAGCCCCGCCGCCTGACCACCCATCCCGAAAGCGACGGCTCGGCGGAGTGGTCGGCCGACGGTCGCGAGATTTATTTCCTCTCTTCGCGCAGCGGCTCCAGCCAGGTATGGCGTCTGCCGGCGAACGGCGGCGAAGCCATTCAAGTGACCGACCTGCCGCTGGATGTCGGCTCGTTCCGCCTCGCCAGCAATGCCGGCCGCATCGCCGTGTCCCTGGAAGTATTTGCCGATTGCCCCGACCTGGCGTGCAGCGTCGATCGACTCAAGCAGACCAAGGACGCGAAGGACAGCGGCGAAGTCTACGACCGCCTCTTCGTACGCCACTGGGACACCTGGGCCGATGGCCGGATCTCGCAACTGTTCGTGCTGAAGCTCAGCAACGGGGTGGCGACCGAACCGGTGTCGGTGAGCAAGGCGCTCGATGCCGACGTGCCGTCCAAGCCGTTCGGCGACGCCACCGAATATACGTTCTCGCCCGACGGCTCCAAGCTGGTGTTCTCGACCCGCCTCAAGGGCAAGTCCGAGCCCTGGTCGACCAATTTCGATTTGTATGAAGTCGGCGCCGATGGCAGCGGCCTGCGCAACCTGACCGAAGACAATCCAGCCTGGGACACGCAGCCCGTCTATTCGCGCGACGGCACCCAGCTCGCCTGGCGCGCCATGGAACGAGCCGGCTTCGAAGCCGATCGTTTCCATATCGTGGTGATGGATGTGAAGAGCGGCCAGCGTCGCGCGCTCACCAGGGACTGGGACCGTTCGGTCGACGCCATGGCATTCGCCAACGACGGCAAGACCCTGTACGCGACCACCGATCATTTCGGCCAGCATCCGCTGTGGTCGGTCGATGTGAAGACCGGCAAGCCGACCATGCTGACCGGCCCGGGCCGCATCGAAAGTTTCAGCGTCGGCGAGAAAGAGATCGTGCTCGCGACATCTTCGTTGAAATCGCCGGCCGAGCTGCAGGCCTTGACCATCAAGGGCGGCGACCTGCGTGCCCTGCCTCGCATGAACGAAGCGGCGCTCGCCGACATCAAGTTCGGCGAGCCCGAGCAGTTCACCTTCGTCGGCGCCGACGGCGCGACGGTGTATGGCCACGTGATGAAGCCGGCGAACTTCAAGCCGGGCGCGAAATATCCGGTGGCCTTCATCATCCACGGCGGCCCGCAGGGCTCCTTCGGCAATTCCTGGAGCTATCGCTGGAATCCGCAGACCTATGCAGGCGCGGGCTACGCGTCGGTGTTCATCGATTTCCACGGCTCGACCGGCTACGGCCAGGCCTTCACCGATTCGATCAGCCAGGACTGGGGCGGCAAGCCGCTTGAAGATTTGCAGAAAGGACTCGAGGCCGCGCTCGGCAAATATCAGTGGCTCGACAGCTCGCGCATGTGCGCGCTCGGCGCGTCGTACGGCGGTTATATGATCAACTGGATCGCCGGCAACTGGTCCGAACCGTTCAAGTGCCTGGTGAATCACGACGGCGTCTTCGACGCCCGCGGCATGGCCTACTCCACCGAAGAGTTGTGGTTCACGGAGTGGGAGCAAGGCGGTATCGCATGGGAAGTGCCGGAGAACGTCGAGAAGTTCAACCCGGTGAATCATGTCGCGAAGTGGAACAAGCCGATGCTCATCATCCACGGCACGCGCGATTATCGAATCCCGTATGCGCAGGGTCTATCCGCGTTCACAGCGCTACAGCGCAAGGGCGTTCCCAGCCGCTTGCTGATGTTCCCGGATGAGAACCACTGGGTGCTGAAACCGAACAACAGCATTCGCTGGCACCATGAAGTGGAGCAGTGGCTGAATCAATGGACGGGGAAGGCGGGCGAGTAAGAAGACGTCGGTGGTTCGCGTCGCCGGGAGTGACCTACCTCGTCCCGGCACCGGGCGCCGCCCGTCGCGCCTCGCGCTCCCAGGCGCACGTCCATGGTGAGCCCTGCTGTTTCGGCCCCGTCCCTGTGCCGAAAAGCTGCCGGGACGAGGTAGGTCACTCCCGACGACGCCGATAGGTCCGCTGTGCTTTTGTGCGTGACGCAGCCGAAAGTTCTGGAATAGCGCGCTTTCTAATTACTCTTCGTCGGCGCGCCAGGCCGCTTGATAGTTGTTGCCGACGCGGATGATTTGTTCCAGCAACGCTGGATATTCCATGCCGGCGGCAAGCGCCGAGTCGGCGAAATCTTCTTCGCGACTGATGTTCGGATTGCAGTTCGCTTCCAGCACGAACACACTGCCGTCCGGCCGCATGCGGAAGTCCATGCGCGCGTAACCGCTCAAATAGAGCGAGCGGAAGATACGCTTGGATAATTTGTCCAGATAAGCCGCGCATCCCTCCGGCAGGTTCTGCGCGGCCCCGGTGCGGATGCCATGTTTCTTCTGGTAACGGCGATCCCACTTCACCTTGCGGGTCGCGATGCCGGCCATCACATCCGGCAGCGTGCCGAAGTCCATCTCCCACACAGGCAAGGTGCGCAGCCGGTCGTTGCCCAGCACGCCCACGTACAGCTCGCGGCCTTCGATGTATTCCTCGATCAAAGCGTCCGAGTTGGTCTGCTCATGAATGAACTCGATGCGCTCCTTCAACTTGTCGGCATCCGGGACCACCGAGGCCTGGGAAATGCCCAGCGACGCATCCTCCGTCACCGACTTCACGAACAAGGGAAACTTCAACTTGCGCGGCAGCCGGTAGCGCTGGCCCTTGCGAATGACCGCGAAGCCCGGCGTCGGGATGCGGTGATAGGAAAGAATCTGTTTGGAGAGCGCCTTGTCGCGCGAGATCATCATGCCGCGCGGGTTGCAGCCGGTGTACGGCAGCTTCATCAGCTCCAGGAACGCGACCACGTACTGGTCGTAAGTGACGATGCCCTGGAACTCCTCGAGCAGATTGAACGCCACATCGGGCTTCCAATCGGTGATGATGGAGCGCAGCTCGGAGAGGTTATCGCCCAGGCCGAGCGCCTTGACCTCGTGACCGGCCTTCTCCAGCGCCGCCTTCACGTCGTATTCCGTCCTGAACTCGTCGATTTCCTTGTCACTGAGACCCTTGAGGCTGGCCGGCGGCACCAGGCTCTCATGCATCAGCACCAGGACGCGACGTGGCTTCATAGTGTGTAGCGCTCGCGGTCGCGCCGCAGGATGTCGATCAAGATTCGCTCCAGTACGCCCAGCAACGCACGCTTGGCCTCGCGCTTGGACGTATCCAGCACCAGATCCAGCTCGCGGCAGCGTGCAATCACCGCCCTCAGCACATGATGCACGAGATATGGGTACAACCGCGAGCGTCGCATCAACCAACGTTCCAATTCCGGCCGGCTCTGCCGCACGAACGTGCTGGCGCGCACCCGCCGCCGCCCCTTGTGATGTTTGCCGAAGACCCGCTTCAGTCGCAAGTCGTAGGCATCGGGCGTATCGAACTCATAACGGGCGCGCTTGGCGCGATAGTGCTCGGCCAGCGTGGTTTTGTTCTTGCTGACCGGCTCGATCAGCTTGCGATTCATCACGTGCGGCAACGTGCCGGACAGCTCGCCCATCAGCCGATCCACATATTCGAGTTTCTCGAGCGCGGGCCAGCCCTGATAGTCGCGACGCCAGCGCGCCTTGGGCTGCATCCACACCGCGAACGTCTCGGCCCAGTCCTCCGTTGGATGGCTCTGCGCGTACCAATGGCCCAGATGTAAGACGAAGTCGCGACTCGCGGGCCGCGGCCGATACACGTTTGGATAGCGCCGGTCCGGATCGCCGAAGGTCTCGCGCCATTCCTTGCGGCGGCGAATGCGATAGGCGTTGTCGAGCGCGTGTGCGAACTCGTGACGCATGATGCGGTTGAGCCAGCTGGCATTGCCGCCCTCCACCTCGTCCATCATCTTGCGTTCCAGACGCATCAGCCGGGGATGCGCCATATAAAACGCGATGGCAATGCCGGGCACGCCATCGGGAGAGAACCATTCCTCGGACAGCCAGACGTGCGGCGCGAACAGAATGCCGCGGCGGCGCAGATCGCGACGGATCTGGCGGATGTGACTATCGATCACCGTGTGTCGCAGCGTCAGCCGCAGGTCGCAGAAGCGTGTCTGTAACAACTCCTCGTCGGACAGCCGCGTCCAGGCCGGTTCGCGAGAGCGAACGCGACGTCGAGTTTGCGGACGCTTCTTCCGAGTCGTCATCGCTCAATGCATCAAGTGACGAGCGACCGAACGCAACAGGGCGTCTTCCGGCAGTTGCCGCTGCAACTCCGGGGAGATGGCATCGCCACCATGATAGGCACCGACCAGCGCACCACAGAGCGCGGCCGCTGACGGCGCAGCTCGCGACGACGTGAGCACGCGAATCAAAGCATCGTGCAAGGTCTTCGCCGAGCCGAATGCATCCAACGCCACGCAGGTCACCGCCAACGCGTCGTTCGCATCGGCGCAAGGCTTCGCGCCGCGCCCTTCGAGCAACTGCTTGACCGGCGCCTTGAGCTGCCGCTGGCGAACCAGCTGCATGGCCGGGCCGCCGAAGCTCAGCAATGTTTGCTTGTCGATGCCCGTGAACGCATCCACGAACAACGCCGCCCAGACCCGGCACAGGTCCAGCACGACCGGCGACTGCTGCGTGGTGCGGGAGGCTTCGACGGCCGCATCGATGGCCGCCTGTGCATCACTGCGAAGAAACATCGCGACCACCAGCGTGCGCGGCAGTGAATGCGGATCCAGATTGGCGGGATCATGTGAGCCGGCGAGCTTCTTTCTCGACCACTGCCAACCCGCCAGCGCCCGCCGCACGTCGGAGGGCACGCCGATATTGCCGACACTTTGGCTCCAGGCGAGATACCGCTGCATCTGGTCATCGGAATCGTTGACGCCCTTGGCCAGCAGACTCTCGGCCAACGCACGCGTCATGGCCGTGCTCGCGCCGGTCACCAGCGCGCCCGTGCCACGCAGGCCGCCGCCGGCCGCCAGAGTCGCGGCGTCGAAATTGCTGTTCGCGACCATGCTGCCCAACGCATCGCCGATGGCCAGACCGACGATGCTGGCTTCGTAACGCGCCAACACATCGACGTCAGTGCCCGGCGTCGCCGACTCGCGCCATTGCCGGACGAAATCGACCTGCTCATCGGTCTCGGGAATGGTCGGCCAACGGCGCGACCGGCCGGACTGCTGCCACAGATCCTGCAACCGATCGAGCGCCTGTTCGCTGCCGAGGCCGCTGCGGACCAGATGACAGCCGATGGTCGTGCCAGTGCGCCCGATACCGGCCCGGCAATGAACATAAACGCAACGGCCGGCAGCCAGCTCGCTGTCGATGAAATCCAGGATGCGCACCATGTGCGCGAACGACTCCGGCAACCCATGGTCCAGCACCGGCAGGCGCCGGTGGCGAATCTGCTGCTCGCTGAGCTCGGCCAGCAACGGATCGTAGGGAGGCATTTCGCCTTCCTCGGTCAGATCGACGAAGCTGTTGACGCCCGCGTGCAGGAGCTTCTGTACGCGCTCCGTCGCTTCGGCGCGCGACATCGACCCCGGATATTCACCGGCGAGCAGCTGCCCCGGGCGGACCCAGTAGCTGTTCGGAATCGGCACCGAGGCGATGCCGACGGTGAAAGGATCAGTACTCATGGGGCAATGATAAAGGATGCGGTCGGTATAAAACCCTCGTGGCGACCGCTGCGTTCCACCTTGACTTGGCGGCGACCGCCGCCAATTCTCGCCAGACCGCCCATCCGAGGACGCCCCCCATGCAAAAGCCCAATGAACAGGCCACCACTTCCGCCAGCGGCTACGACCTGCGCCCCCTGGGCAAGGCCGAGCGCGAACGGCTGGCGGCCTCGCTGACGCCGGAAGAGCGCCACATCCTGCTGGATCACGGCACCGAGCGACCGTTCTGCGGGACTTTGCTGAACAACAAGGAGTCGGGACTCTATGCCTGCCGCCTGTGCGGACTGCCGCTGTTCCAGGCCAATGCCAAGTTCGAGTCCGGCACCGGCTGGCCGAGCTTTTATCAGCCGTTCGATCCCGAGCACATCACCGAACTGCGCGACATCAGCCACGGCATGATCCGCACCGAGATCCGCTGCCGCCGCTGCGACGGCCACCTCGGGCACGTGTTCCCCGACGGTCCGCCGCCGACCCATCAGCGTTATTGCCTGAATTCAGCCTCGATGGAGTTCTATCCGGAAGGCCAGGAACCGGAACAGCACACGGCCGCCTGAGGCCGCCCGGCACGGTGGCGAGGCTCAGGCCTCGCCGTCGTGATCGTGAGTGCCGTGTGACTTGGCGGTAATACGATCGAGCACACCCATCATCACCGCCGACACCACGAACGTAAGATGGATGAGCACGTACCACATCAAGGTGTTGCCGCGTTCGGCCAGCGTGGGCGTCTCCATGAAGGCACGCAACAGATGAATCGATGAGATCGCGACGATGGACGACGCCACCTTGAGCTTGAGGGAGTTGGCGTCGAGCTTGCCCAGCCAGCTCAACTTTTCCGTGCCCTCGTCCACGTCGAGTGCCGACACGAAGTTCTCGTAGCCCGAGAACATCACCATGACGATCAGGCTGCCCACCAGCACCATGTCGACCAGGGCGAGCAGCACGAGCACCATTTCGGCCTCGGCCATCGACACGATGTGCGACAGCAGGTGGTACAGCTCCATGAAGAACTTGATGCCCAGCGCGACCAGCGCCAGCGACATGCCCAGATAGACCGGCGCCAGAATCCAGCGGCTGGCAAACAACAATTTTTCGATCGTCTTTTCCATCGTTCCGTTCCGGGCACGCGACTACCGGCCGGGATTCTACCGCATGCCCCGCTGAACGTATTGGATGTCGCGCCGGTGAAGGGTACAGTCGGCCAGACCTCGCATCTCGGCAGGCCGCATGAGCGCACAAACTCAGCAGGGAGAAGGCAGCGGAAGCCCGGCTTCGTTCGAAGCGGCGCGCATGCAGCTGGCCCGGCTGCACGCCAGCCCCGAGTCGCAACTGCGCGACCTGTGGTTACAACTGGCGGACATCGCCGCCCGCGCCTTGCATGTCGAACGCGTCGGCGTCTGGATCCTGGCCGACGAGAATCGCGCCCTGCGCTGCCGATATCTGTTGCAGTTTTCCAGCCAGCAAGTATTTCAGGGCGCGGTACTGCGCGCGCAGGATTTCCCCAGTTATTTCCAGGCCCTGGAACAGCAACGCACCATCGCCGCCGACCACGCCCCGGACGCCACCACGACCGGCGAGCTGCGCGCGTCCTATCTCGAGCCTCTCGGGATCACTTCATTATTGGATGCGCCCATTTACGTCAGCGGCAAAGTGGCCGGCGTCGTTTGTCACGAACATATCGGCGCGCCGCGCACCTGGACTGAAGCCGAGAGCGATTTCGCCGCGACGGTCGCTGACACGATTGCGCGCGTTTATGGCGAATATGAGCACCGCCATGCCGAGACGGCGCTGGAAAGCTATCAACGCCACTTGATGGAACTGCACCGAATGGAAGCACTCGGACGCATGGCGGCAGGTGTCGCGCACGACTTTCGGGGAATTGTGAGTATCGCGCTGGGCTTCACCGAATTGATCCGTCGCGTCCCCAATCTCGCCCCTCAAGCCGACCACTACGCTCAACGCGTCATCGACGCGCTCCAGCGCGGCCAGACGCTCACTCAGGAAATCATGAGCTTCGGCAAGGACGACCCCGTGTCACCTCGCGTCCTCGACGTCGGCGCGGCGTTGTCGAAATGCTCTCACATGTTTCGCGTACTGCTCGGCGCCGGCATCCGCCTGCGCGTCCGCAGCTCCGGCCCGGTCAGCCGCGTCTTCATGGACGCCGCGCAATTCGAACGCATGATGCTCAACCTCGTATTGAATGCCCGCGACGCCATGCCCTCCGGCGGCGATCTCGACATCGACTACGAAGACGCCATCGTCGGCGATGAAGATGACGAGCGTGCGACGTATGTCGCGATCTACGTCCGCGACAGCGGCGCGGGGATGGATGAGATGACCCGGCTCAACGCGTTCAAACCTTTCTTCACTACGAAGGGTGATCGGGGCACAGGGCTTGGGTTGGTGATCGTCGATCAGATCGTCGCGCGCGCCGGTGGCAGAGTGAAGATCGATAGCGAGGTTGGACGCGGCACGACGTTGCAGATTTATTTGCCGCGGATTGCGGGGGCGGTGAGGTAGGCGGCGCGGACCTTCAGAGCCTCAAGGTCCGCGACAGCGGTCGCAAGCTTTGATGACCAGCCCACGCTGGAAACAAACCTACTTCTTCACTTCGCGCGCGGCATCCGTCTCCGCCACCCCATAATCCGGAAACTTCTCCCGGAACCGCCGCCATTCCCGATCGGCGTCTTCTTGTTTGTTATCTTTCCGCAGCTGACGAATGTCTTTCAGCCACGCTTCCGGGTCCGTGTATGTCTTCTTCAACGTCGCCGCGTTGTCGACGGCGGTGGAGCTAATCGGGCGCGAGTAGCTGAGCACGGCTGCGGGTTCGGCGTTGCGTTGAGCGGCGGCGGACTGCGCTTGGACTCGGTTGTCTTCTTCTCGAGCGACTTTCTCTCGCGATTCGTCGGCTGCAAACGCGGCTTTGTCTTCTTGCTCGGCCTTGGCGAGCGATTCTTCCATGGAAGCGTCCGCGGGTTCGCGTGTAACGATACGCGCCCTCATCTCCGGCGCGGGAGCGGGCACGGGAGCTGCTGCGGGTGGGGGAGCGATATCGATTTCGGGGGGTGGAACAAAGGGCACGGGTTTTCCGGGCCTGTTTAGATCAACGTACACGACCGGCGGCGGGGCCTCGGCCTTCGGGGAGGCAGGCGCGGCTTCGGCGGGTGCCTCGATCTTTTTTGCTTCAATCGAACCCTGCGCGGACTGCGACGTCACCATCGTTTCATCACGCAACCCGGTTTCGACCACGATAGAAACCACCAGCACGGCCGACGCCGCAACTGCCAGCGGCTTCGCCCAGCTCATCCACGCGGGACGCGACGGACGTTTCACCGCATCTTCGGCCTGACGAAGCACCAGGCGATCGAGCGACGGCGGCACATCGTCGCGAGGCAGCTGACGATACTGACGTGACACGCTGGAATCCCCCTTCAGGTATTCATCCAGCTGCTGGTCGTCCAGCAACGGCTTGTCGGTGGGTTCAGTCATGACACGCTCGACTGCAAAGTCGGAGATTGATGCTGGCGCAGCGCCCCGCGAAGCTTGGCTAACGCATAACGCAGACGGCTCTTGGCCGTTTCCATGGCAACACCCGTGATGCGCCCGATATCCTCCAGACCAAGCCCGGTCTCTTCGTACAGAAGAAATACATCGCGCTGTTCTGCCGGCAATTCATCCAGGGCGCGCTTGAAATCCGCGCGCAGCTGAGCTTCGGCGAGCGCGGCATCGGGACTTTCATGACTCGGCCCCGACAGCTCGTCCGCCATGGCATCGACGTCCTGTGCACCTTTTTCCTGCGGCCGCCCGGCGCGCCGGAAGTAGTCGATCGCACAGTTGTGCGCGATATGAAACAGGAACGTCGTGAACCTGGCCCGCGCCTCGTAGCGCTCGCGACTGGCGATCACCTTGCTCCACACCTCCTGAAACAAATCATTCGCCACCTCCGGACTCCGGCACAGCCGATTCAGATAGCGATACAGCGCGCCCTTGTGACGCTCGTAAAGGATCTCGAACGCCCGCACATCGCCCTTGCGATAGCGAAGCATGAGCGTGGCATCGTCCGGTGCCGACCCAATGGTCGACACCGCCGCGCCAACCGCACCGGTGACTTCGCCCGCCGCAGCCGACATGGGCTGCGGGCCAGGAGTGGAAGGAAGATCCATGCAGCTAAGAGTATCAGCAATGCGTCATTCTGAGATCTGGCTGACTTTACTCACATCGGCAGACGGCGTCAGACTCTTGGCCAGCGCCACCAGGGACACGAACTCCTTGCGATACCCGTCTCGATCCTCACCCATCGCGCCACGCGCGAGCCTGGTGACATCGCCATAGTTGAAGTCACCCATGTATTTTCCACCCCGCAACAGCTGGCCGAACGCCGCGACACTGGCGGCGAAGCGAAAGTCGGTGGACTGCTGCTCGGTGACCGCATCCTTGCGGATCGGATATTCCAGCAGCTGGCTGCTATCGGAACCCGGCTTCTTGTAACGCAGCCGGACGTTGGCGAGTTCGCCCTTGCCGGCCGCAAGATCGTTCTTGGCCCCGTACCGTAACGAATCGACGCGTCCCTTCGCGCCCACCGGCACCACTTCATACAACGCGGTGACACGATGACCGGCGCCGATCTCGCCCGCATCGACCTTGTCGTTGTTGAAGTCTTCGCGCGCCAGCATGCGGTTCTCGTAACCGATGAGACGATACTCGAGCACCTCGGTGGGATTGAACTCGACCTGGATCTTCACATCCTTGGCGATGGTGTACAGCGTCGAGCTGAGCTGCGAGACGAGCACCTTGCGCGCTTCGGACAACGTATCGATGTATGCATAGTTGCCGTTGCCCGCATCGGCAAGCCGTTCCATGAGCTGTTCGTTATAGTTGCCTGTGCCGAAGCCGAGCGTCGTCAGCTCGACGCCGGTGGCGCGCTCGCGCTCGACGATGTCCACCAGCGCTTCGAAGTCCACGGTACCGACGTTGAAATCACCATCGGTCGCCAGCACGACTCGATTGATGCCGCCTTTGACGAACGTATCGTGCGCCAGTTTGTAGGCGAGCTGGATGCCGGAGGCGCCGTTGGTCGAGCCGCCGGCGGACAAGCGAGCGAGCGCTTCTTGAATTTGATTCTTCGCATTGCCCGGCGTGGGCTCGAGCACGACGCCCGAGCTGCCGGCATATACAACCATCGACACGCGGTCCCGACCGGTCAGCTGATCCGTAAGCATGCGGAACGCGTTCTTCAGCAGCGGCAATTTATCGGGCGAGTCCATCGAGCCCGACACATCGATCAGGAACACCAGGTTCGCGGACGGACGTTCCTTCGCTTCGATCTCGAACCCTTTGATGCCGATACGCATCAGCAACGCTTGTGAATTCCACGGTGCCGCGGCGAGCTCGGTAGAGACACGGAACGGCGTGTCACGACTGTTCGGTGTCGCATATTCATAATCGAAGTAGTTGATCAGCTCCTCGACACGGACCGCATCCTGCGGCGGCAACCGACCTTCATTGAGGAAACGACGCACGTTCGCATAGGCGCCGGTATCGACGTCGATGGAGAAGGTCGAGACCGGCTGCTCGACGGCAAGGTGCACGCCGTTATCCTTCTGATGCTGATAGCGCTCGGTGTCGGCGGGATTCGGCATCGCCAACCTCGCCGCGGGCGGCGCGAAGTTGCCCGAGGCCATTTTCATCTCCGCTTGGGTGGCCGGCGCGCTGGCGACCGCGTCCATTTCAATCGCCATCTCCGGCGGAGGTACAAATCCCGGCGACGCCGCCGGCCGCTGCAGATCGACGTATGTCACGGTCTGGCGAGTGCGCTCGTCGACCACCTTGTCGGCGGTCCGGGCCTCGACGGGGGGCGGCGGCGCGGTGCCCGCCTGGTGCGCTGAAACTTCGGTTTCCTCGCGCTTGGCGGCGCAGGCGGCAAGCACGGCAGCAGCAATCAACAAGGATCCCCGACTGACGACCCGGTTCATGACTTCGCTCCCCACTCCGACGCGGCTTGCGTCACTGGGGATAGGAACGGAGGGTCGGGTCGAATCGGGTTAAGGCGAGGTAAGGATTTTCAGGCGGGGCCCCACAGCAGCTCATCCAGCATCTTTTCGTGGGGCGGCCAGCCATAGACGTCCAGGTTCACCCGACCGCCGACGAAATCCACGCCTTCATTTTCCAAGTGCTTGCGTTGACGGGCGTAGCCATCGCTGCCGGCCGGAAAGGAAATGCGACCGCTGGCATTGATGACCCGGAACCAGGGCACGCCTCGGGACGCCGGGGTCTGTCGTAACACGGTTCCGACCAACCGGGCGCGCCGAGGCAAACCCGCCACATCGGCAACACCGCCGTACGTGCACACTTTCCCGCGCGGGATTTTCTTGATTGCCGCGATGATCCGGGCGGCGTCGCTCGCCGGCGCGACCGCGCCCCGTTTCGGCACGCTCTTTCGTGCCGCGGACTTCTTCTTCGACGTCTTCTTCTTGCGAGCGGTGGCAGCCACGACTGACCTCAAATCGGCACGCGATCGTGCACGGTTTCTTGAGAGCGGTCGGCGCGGTCCGGATTGCGACGACGTTCGCCCCCTGTCAGGGCAATGCCCAGGGACGCGACGAACGGCATGACGCGTTCCAGGAAATCGCCCGGCGCATCCGGCAACAAATGAAACAACAGCGACAGAATGAACCCGGACCAGATGGCCGCGAGCATCGCGCCGGGACGCACCCGTTTGCCGCAAACGCGGACCAGCAGCAACGGACCGAAGGACGCACCGATGGCGGAATAACCAAACATTGCGTGCTCGAACACGCTCGCCGGCGCCCACAAGGTCGCCAGCACGATCAGCACCGCCGACAAGACCATCGCGGCCCGACTCCAACCAATCGAGAGCGGCGAGTTCACGCGCCGTGAATCGATGCCCAACGTGGTCGCGAGCGCCAGCAGCTGAGTGCCGACGTTCGCGAAGATCGCCGCGATCAACGACGCGGCGATGAACGCCGCCAGCAGCGGTGGCAGCAACCGATCCGCGATAGTAAACAGCGCCAGTTCGGGCCGATTGAGTCCGGCGTACAGCACGCTGGCAGCCCAGCCACAGCACAGCACGACGCCCACCACTAGCGAAATCAACGCCAGTGCCAGCCAGCTGGCTCGAAACAATGTTTTCTCGTCGCGAGCCGCCATGAAGCGCGTCGCGAGTTGCGGCTGCCCCAATACGCCCAGCCCGATACCAAACACCCCCGCGGCGAATGCCAGCGCGACCACGCCCTTGCGACCGCCGAACTCATCGGTGGCCAGCGGGCCGAGCGCGGTGAAAGCAATCTTGAATTGATCCCATCCTTCGATCGCGACGCTCGAGCCCAGCAACAGCAGGCCGGCGAACACCCCGACCGCAATTACTTGCACAGCATCGCCCACCGCCGCCGCACGCAGTCCGCCGGCGAACGCGCATACGGTGATGAGAAACATCGAGGTCAGCGCAATGCTGATCAAGTTGAAGCCAAACTCATCGACCAGCAGGCCGCCGGCGAACCGCAGCATCGCGCTGGTCTGGAGCAACACACACGACACGAAGATGAGCAGCGCTGAGCGCGACACCAACGGTTGCAGACGATCGCCCGCGTCGGCGCTCAACACTTGGAACAACGTGGCCGTGCCCTGCCCCACTGAGATGGCGCGCAGGCGAGGAGCAATGAAGAACAGATTGAGCGCGGAGCCCGCGATGAATGCGCCGGAGATCCAGACGGCGGACAAACCCCACGCGAACGCAGCGCCAGCCAGAGTCATGAGCAGCCAGCCATTGACGGTGTTCGCTGTGCAGCTGAGCGCGACCAGCCAGACGCCGAGTCGACGATTCGCGAGCGCGAAATCGGCCGCGTTATGCGTGCGCTTGCCGGCCCAGGCCGCCACTGCCAACAGCAGCGCCGCGAAGGCCACCAGCGTCAGCAGCACCGTGGCGGAGCGGTTCATCGAATAAGGGTCCTCAAACGCCTGCGGGCCGGGCGGCGATGCTACACGACGCCATGATCGGGCGCGAAATCTGTCGCCGAAATCAGCCGGTCGCGCGAATCAACGCGTATAGGCGCTGCCAGTCGAAGGCCGGCCCCGGATCGGTCTTGCGGCCGGGCGCGATATCGCTATGGCCGGCGATCCGCGTCAACGACAACGACGGGTAAGCCTCGCACAGGCTCAGGATGATTGCGCTCAACACACGATATTGCGCCGGCTCGTACGGCGTCTCATCGGCGCCCTCCAACTCGATGCCGACGGAGAAATCATTGCAACGCTCGCGCCCTTGGTAGCTCGACGCACCGGCGTGCCAGGCGCGCTCCTGAAATGGCACGTACTGCACCGGCTCGCCGTCGCGACGGATCAGCAAGTGCGAGGACACCCTCAGATCCTTGATCTTCTCGAAGTACGGATGCTCGGCCGGCGGCAGCGTGTTGGTGAACAGCCGGTCGATCCAGGGCCCGCCGAACTCATCCGGCGGCAAGCTGATGCCATGGACGACGATGAGTTCTGGCAAGATGCCGCCCGGTCGCGGATCGAAGTTCGGCGACGGCACGCGTCGAGCGGCGCGCAGCCAGCCGCTATCCGTGTCGATGCCCGCGGCTACTGCGAGCAGATGCCGGGACAGAGGTTCCGGCGACGCTGTGGAGTGCATGGGCGGCTCCGTTACCGTGTCACGGCACAATGTTTGCTTGATCCTGGCGTGGGTTCCAAGATCACCCCACTCGCAATGAGGCGAGCATGAGAATGAACCGAATTTTCTGCGATGGCCCGCTGGCCGGTCGCACCGAGATCGACCTGCCCGCCGCCGGCGCTTACCACGTCGCACGCGTTCTGCGCATGCGCGAGGGTGCACCGCTGAGTGTATTCGACGGCAGCGGCCAGGAATTTCGCGCCGAGATCACGCGGGTCGCGGGCGACAAGGTCACCGTCAGCCTGAGCGATCCCACGCCCGGCACGGCCGAATCGCCGCTGAAAATCACCCTGGTCCAGGGCGTCTCGCGCAGCGAACGCATGGACTGGACGCTGCAAAAGGCCACCGAACTGGGCGTGGCGGCGATCTCCCCGGTACTCACTGCACGCAGCGTGGTGCGCCTCGATGAGAAGCAGGCGGTGAAAAAGCGTGATCATTGGAAGGGCATCGTCATTGGCGCCTGCGAACAATGCGGCCGCGCGAAGATCCCGGCGGTTTCCGCACCGATGACGCTGCGTGAGTACTTTGCCACGGTGAAAAAGGATGGCTTCCGGCTGGTGCTGAGCCCGTCCGCACCGGCCTCGCTCGTTGGCTTGTCCAGCATGCCCAGCAAGGCGGAGTTGTTGATCGGTCCCGAGGGCGGCCTCGACGACGATGAGCTGCTCGCCGCGCAGAAAGCCGGCTTCATGCCGGTGCGTCTCGGCCCAAGAGTGCTCCGAACCGAAACAGCGGCGGTGGTTGCGCTCTCTGTGCTTCAAGGGTTGTGGGGCGACCTGCAGTAACAACCAACGTCTCTCTTCTGGACGTCTGGCGCCAAGCGAACGCGTCGGCGGCGGCTGTGGGTCCTATGTCCTCCCGGCAGCTTCGAACAAGAGGGACCTTGTCGGAGCAGTGCGCCCAGGGGCTTGGCGGTGCCTTTAAGCGAAGCACGGCTTCGCTCCGCCGAGCGGGTGTACATGGATGTACACCCTGGGCTTGCGCGGAGCAGGGACTGCGCAGCGCAATGGGACCAACGGGCCGAGCGATAGCGAAGGCAGCAGGGGAGCACGGTGCCGGGAGGACATAGGACCTGCCAGGCGACGCTAACCACTGAGCGAACTCTTCAAGCCGCCCGGCTCTCTTCGCTGATCATCTGTTCCAGGTGCTCGAAGTCCGGGATCAGCGGCGACTCGTTGAGCATGCGCACCTGACACAGGATCGGCCCACGCTCCGGGAACGTGCGACTCGGGTCCGATTTCACGACGTCATTGTTCACGCGCACCAGCTGCGGGAAGCCCTGCGTGATGACACCGAAGTAGCCACCGGTCACCTGACTGCTCAACGCCACGAATATCACGATACGCGTACGCGTGCCCGGCGTCGGCACCGGCTGGCCGCATGCGGCTTCAAAAGAGATCACCGGCACCGGCCGGCCGCTCCAGGAAATCGTGCCCAGATACCACGGCGGCACGCCTGCCACTTTCTCCGGCGTTTGCCAGGTCACGACTTCAGCCACGCACGCGCGCGGCACGATCAACCGTTCCTGCGCCAGCGGAATCAGCAGGCTGTACAGCTCGTGCGAGGGTATGTCTGTAGTGCTCACGACACTTTCCTTCTACGGGCCTGCACCAGCGGCTCGATGGCGTCGAGCAACTGATTTTCCTGATACGGCTTGCCGAGGTAATCGTTGACGCCGATCTCGATGGCGCGAGCGCGATGTTTCTCGCCGACGCGCGAGGTGATCATCACGATCGGAATATCGGTCAGACGCGCATCGGCGCGCACTTGGGTCGCCAGCTCGTAACCGTCCATGCGCGGCATCTCGATGTCGAGCAGAATCACATCCGGGATATGTTCCTGGAGGATCGACAGCGCATCGACGCCGTCCTTCGCCGTCATCACGCGCATGCCATTGCGCTCGAGCAGACGCTGCGTCACGCGACGCACGGTGATCGAGTCGTCGACGACCAGTGCGAACGTCCGCGTGTCCTGCTTCGGACCCTGCTGTTCCAACGGCTGCCGGCCGCCGCGCCAATCCGAGCGCACCAGCGTACCCATGTCCAAGATGATGACGATGCGACCGTCGCCGAGAATCGTGGCACCGGCGATACCGCGAATCGTCGCGATCTGCGGGCCCACCGACTTCACCACCATCTCGCGGCTGCCGACCAGCTCGTCCGTGACGATCGCGGTCGAATGCTCGCCGGCGCGAATCAGAATCAGCGGCACGGACACATCGAGCTCGGGCAGTGCCGACGGACCGCCGCCGACGAACGCGCCGAGATGTTGCAAGCGATAGACCTGTCCGCCGTACGTAAACGTCGGCACTTCCTCGGCCAGATGTCTCTGCACTTCCGACTTCGGAATACGCGCGACGCCTTCGACCGACGGCAGCGGCAACGCATACAGCTCGTCGCCGGTACGGACGATCAACGCTTGCGTGATAGCCAGCGTGAACGGCAGGCGAATCGTGAACTTCACGCCCTTGCCCAACTCGGAGGCCGTGAACAATGCGCCGCCGAGCTTCTTGATCTCGTTGACCACCACGTCCATGCCGACGCCGCGGCCCGCATGTTGAGTGATGGTGCTGGCAGTGCTGAAGCCGGGCTCGAGAATGAGTTGCATGGCTTCTTCGTCGGTCAGCACGCGACCGGCTTGTAACAAGCCCTTCTGCCTGGCGCGCTCACGCACGGCATTCACGTCGATGCCGCGACCATCGTCTTCGAGCACGATGACCATTTCCGAGCCTTCGCGGTGCAGGCCGACTTTGATCGTACCTTGCGCCGGCTTGCCGCGTGCGACGCGTTCTTCCGGCGTTTCGATACCGTGCACGACGGAGTTGCGCAGCATGTGCTCGAACGGCGGCAGCATGCGCTCCAGCACCTGACGATCGAGCTCGCCGTTCGCGCCTTGCACGACCAGTTCGACGCTCTTCTTGGTGTCGTTCGCCACCTGGCGGACCAGACGGCTCAGACGTTGCACGTGGCGCTGGAACGGCACCATGCGCGTGCGCATCAGGCCGTTCTGCATTTCGGTCACGACGCGCGACTGTTGCAACAACAGGTTCTGCGCTTCGCGCGTGAGGTTTTCCAGCAGGCCTTCGATGGAGCTCACGTCGCTCACCGATTCGGCGAACGCGCGCGTCAGCTGCTGCAGGCTCGAATAACGATCCATTTCCAGCGGATCGAAGTCGGCGCGATCCGGATAGTCTTCCTGATGGCGATGCAGGATCTGGGATTCGGTTTCCAGCTCGATCTTGCGCAGCTGATCCTTCAAGCGCGTGACGGTGCGACCCAGCTCGGCGAGGTTGAACTCGATGGAGCTGACCTGCTGTTCCATGCGCGAGCGGAAGATGCTGACTTCGCCGGCGTTGTTGAGCAGGTTGTCGAGCAGGTCGGCGTCGACGCGAGCGAATTCGCGTGGCTCCTGCGCGGCCTGCTTTTCGCGGCCTGGCAGAGCGGGCGCGGCTTGTTCGGCGGCTTCTTCCTGTTGCTGCTCGCCATCGGGCGGCAGCTCGGGGGCGACTACGGAAACGTCGTGGGCCGCGTGCACGCCGGTTGAAGCATGCTCGGCTTGAATGGCAGCGTCCGGAACCTCTTCGACGCGCACCGCTTCGCGAGGCGCGACGGCGCCCAGCTCGTCGGCACCGAATTCAACTTCCACTTCGGAGACGGCTTCGACGTCGGGCGCCACTGCGCTCCGGCTCGCAGCCGTTGTTTCTTCACTCCAGCCGCCTTCGGATCGTGCCTCTGCGGCGAGCGCTCTTTCAGCGGCGGCTTCTTCTTCGAGCAACGCTTCGATGTCGGTGAGCGTCGGGACGATGTCGGTTTGCGAGCCGATGTCTTTATCGTCGGGCGAGTAGCTTTCGATTTCGACGACTTCTTCGGCGGGTGCTTCGAACAGCGGCGCGGGTGTCAGCGCGGCTGGCGGCACCACTTCCGGCGCGATCGGCGCGGCCGGCGAAATCGCGGCGGCCATCATCGCAGCGGGCGACGGCGTCGCTGGCGTTTCGGCGGTCGGGGCCGCTTCTTCCGCTTCCCCGTTACACAGCGCACGAATGCGCCTCATCAACTCGCGCGCCGGCTTGCAGCGGTCGCCACTGGCGACGACGTCGCGCATGCGATGCAGTTCGTCGAGGCTGGCCTGCAGGGCGTCGAAGACCCTCTGCTCGGCGGGGACCTGGCCGGTTTCGACCAGCCCCATCAATGTTTCCAACTCGTGGCTGAGATCGCCCATGGCCCGGATGCCGGCCATGCGAGCACCGCCCTTCAGCGTGTGCACGACGCGCTTCAGCTCGAAGACCAGAGCGCTGTTGGCGCGGTCACGGATCCAGGAGGAGAGCGATTGATCGGCGGTTTCGAGCAGCTCGGTGGCCTCTTCGGTGAAGATGGCCGCGACGTCGGGATCGAAATCGCTGTCGTCGTAATCGCCCTCTTCTTCCTCGATCGGCGCCGAAGCCGGAGCCGCTGTCGCGGGCAACGCGCCTGGCTGCTGCGCAGCCGGCACGACTTCAGAAACAGTTTCGGACTGAGCGGCGATCGACGCCGGCTCGGAAATCGGAGTTTCTACCGGCTGAGAAGCCGTCGCGTACGGTTGCTCAGCGTCCGCCGACGCACCGAGCTGCTGCGCAGCTGGTGCTACTTCGGAAGTAGTGTGAGATTCAGGGCCGACCGGCGCGGCCTCGAAGATCGAAGACGCGGCAGCCGCGGCGACGGCCGGCGAAGCGGCCGACACGGCGGCGTCACCCGCCAACGCTCCGTGCGCTGACTCAGCAGCGTCACTGGCCGACGTTCCATACGCCGACTCAGCAGCCTCACTCGCCAACGTTCCGCGCGTCGGCTCAACAGTGTCGCTCGCCAACGTTCCGCGCGCCGGCTCAGCAGCGTCGCTCGCCAACGTTCCGCGCGTCGGCTCAGCAGCGTCACTAGCAAACGTTCCCTGCGCCGCCGACTCACCAGCGTCACTAGCAAACGTTCCCTGCGCCGCCGACTCACCAGCGTCACTAGCAAACGCTTCCTGCGCGCGCTCAGCATCATCAGTAGCAAACGCTCCGTGCGCCGGAGGCTCAGCAGACGCGCTCGCCAACGTTTCATCCGCGGCCGGCCGAAGCAGCGGGCTGCGAATCGTCTCCGCATCGTCGCGGGCATGCGCCGACTCGCGTGCCGGCACGGCCGACTCAACCGGCAACACCGGCGGCTCAAACTCAGCCGCCCACGGTGCGGTCTCGACGATGAGATCCGTGGCCTCTTCGGGCAGCGGCTCATTCATCTGCAGCAGCGCGCGATTGCTCTCATCGAGCAGCAATTGATCTTCGTCGACGATGATGCCCGGCTCTTCCTGGGTCAAAGCCTCGAGCGCCGCCGCTTCCAGCGTGAGATCGCCGTCCGCAGTCAGCTCGACTTCCTCGACCACCACTTCGCCGTTGGAAACATCGCTGTTGGCCGCGGCACTGGCCTCTGCCTTGGGGAAGTTCTCGTACGACCACTGCAGCGTATCGAGGCCGTTGAAGCCCGCCTCGAGCTCGACCACCTCACCGGCCGACTCACCCAAGGTGATTTCTTCCGGCGTGACTTCGACCGAGCCGAGCACGATCTGTTCGCCGGTTGCCTCGGTGGCGCCGGCGCTCGGCGCATCGAGCGTGATCGATTCGCCGGTGAGCTCGGCGGCATCGAGCGTGATTTCCTCGACGATCATTTCGGGCGCGGCCAGATCGATCTCCTCGATCGACACTTCCGGCGCATTGAAATTGATGTCTTCGCCGATCAGCGTGGTCGCATCCAGCGTGCCCGACTCGAGCACACTCGGCTCGACGGGGCTGAGCTCGAAGGTTTCCGGCTCGATGGGGGGCAGCATCGCGTTCACCGCCGTGAGCGACATCTCTTCGACATCGACAGGCGCGAGCGGCGCGCGAACACTGATCTGTTGGTTGATACTGGTCGCCGCGGTCGACGTAACGAAATGCTCGCCCGTGGCTTCGCTATTAGTGGCGTTGGCAGTCGTGGATGCGCCGAGCTCGGCGATGCGGGAGATTTCCGAGTCGAGGGCATTCTCCAGATCGTGCAGGCGACGCACGATCAGATCGTGGTCGAGGAAGAAGCCGGTGTTCTCGTTGATGTTCTCGACCACCTGCTGAATCGCGGTCACCGCATCCGACAACGAAGCCAGCCCGGCATCGGACATGCCGATGGAATTATCGTAGAGCTTGCGAATGTATCGATTCAGCGGCTCCGCGATCTTGATGCCTTGACGCGCGCCGGCGGTTTTCGCCGTGCCGCTCAGCGTATGACACGAGCGATGCAGATCTTCGGTGACGGCATAAGGAGGCGTCGCGAGCCGGCAGGCCGCGATGAACTTATGAATCGTCCCGAGGTGCCCCGCGGTTTCTTTGGCGTAGATCTCGTGGAGCCCCGGGTCCATTGGGGATTCTGCCGATGCCGCCGCGGGGGTTATTGCCTCTGGGGCTGGGGCTGTTTTTTTTTCCGGCAGAGGTGACAGCGTCGGCGCCTCCATGGCGGTTGCCGTAAGCACCGGGGGTTCCGGACGGCGAACCGGCGCAGCGGCAGGAGCGGCGGCCATTGCCTGCGTCGCGGACGGCGGGCGCACACCGGCGAGCGTGTTCGCCGTGTTGATGATCTTCGCGATATCGGCTTGCGGCGCGCGTCCCGTCTCGAGCTGTTCGACCAGCTCGGGGATGGCGGCCACGGCCGAGCGCATCAGGCTCATCATGTCGGGCGTGCGATCCAACGTCTTGTTGATCACCCGATTCAACAGGTTCTCGACCGACCAGGCGAAGTCGCCGATGAGCTGTGCGCCCACCATGCGACCGGAGCCCTTCAACGTATGGAAGGAACGACGCACGTTGACCAGCGCTTCCTGGTCCTGCGGGTTCGAATCCCACAGCGGGAAGAACTGGTTGAGCTTGGCGATCTCGTCCTTGGCCTCTTCGATGAACAGCTCGACGAATTCCGGATCGACTTCGCGATCGACGGGCTTCGTGAGTGCAGGCGGCATCGCGGGCGGAGCCGGAGGCGGCTGCGGGGCGGCGACCGGCTTGGTCGGACGGCGCACTTCGTGCGTGACCGGATCGAGCACAGCAGTCGGCTCATGTTCGGTGCCGAGCGCAACGGTCGGCGCGTGCGGCTCGATGACAACGGTGCGAGCGTGATCGGCAGTCGTGCCGCCGAACGCTTCGACACGTGGCACCGGCGGCGTTTCAGCGAGATAACGCAGGCAGGTTTCGGCGTTGTCGAGCATGTACCAGGGATCGGCGCGGCCGGCCTGGATGGTTTCCATGTAGTACTCGACGGCGACGATGGCGTCGGCGAGACGATCGACCGCCTCTTGCGGCAACGTCAGGCCATCGCTGCGCACGAAGTTCTGCAGCGCCTTGTCGATGCCTTCCATGATTTCGACGACGCGGGTCTTGCCCAGCATCAGCAGGCCGGCGGTGATGCCGCGCATGAGCTGAGGAATCTGATCGACGGCCGCGCCTTCGCGAGGCTTGTCCAACGTGTGCGCGATCGCTTCCTTGATGCGCGCCATGTTGACGATACATTCGCGCAGCACCGCCTCGGTCACGAGACGGAATTCGATTTCGTCCGGGCCGGCCGGTTTCGCCGGCGCGCTGCCTGACTCGGTCGCGGTCGGAACGATCATGCCGACCAACTGTTCGTCGAGACTGTCTTCGACCTTGATGAGCGTCGCCGCCATACGCAGCAGGGTGCCTTCGCTGGCCTTGGACTTGTTCGCCACGATGGCTTGCAGATCCGTGGTCTCGGACTGCACTTTGTCGCGCAACTCACCGAGGCCGAGCACACCGAGCGTATCGGCGATCTTCTTCAACAATTCCAGCTGCGGCGCGAGCTCGTCGACCTGGGTGCCGCCCTGGCGAACGAAGATATCGAGCGCGTCTTTGACGCGGCTCAGATCTTCCTTGATCGCGGCGGCCACGGTCTTCATCAGCTTGACCGACGGCGCAGACAGGCTTTCGCGGGCTTGCTCGACGCCGTCGTCGACCGGCAGCAGCTCGGACAGACGGAACGATGCGCGAACAGCAGCGACGCGCGGGCCATTGGTGCGCGCACGAGCCACGTAATAAAGCACGTTGTTCAGCAGCTCGAGCGGCGGCGAATCGGAATAACGCGCTTCGCCCGATTCATACAAACGTTTCATCTCGCGGTCGGCCTGACCGAGCAGACGTTTGATCGAGGCGCTGCCTTCGAGACCGCCCTCGCGCAATGCTTCGAGCACCGCGCCGACCACCCACCACAGCTGGAATACAGCTTGTGTGGTCGCGACGTGTTCGAGTTTCTCGGCGGTGCGCGACAGGATCTCCAGGTTCTGATCCAGGCGCTCGCCCTTGATCCAGCCGAGCAGGCCCAGCTGGAAACGAGTGCGCAGCTTGCGCGCCCATTGCGCGACGGTCAGCGCGGCTTCGCCGGAATTCGCGACCGGGTTCGCCTGTTGATCCGAGCTGAGATTCAGCAGCAGCAGCGTGCCTTCGGACAACAGCGCATGACCGCGCACCGCGCGCAGGTCGTTCAACAGAGGCAACAGCACGAGCGCCATGTCGCGCCCGCCGCTCATCACGCGTTCGAGATACGTCGGCAGCTGGACCATCGCGCGCATCAGCGCGTCGAGGCCTTCGGCGAGATGACGTTTCTCGTTGAAGTTCGCGATCAGATAGTTCGCGACCTGGCCCATTTCTTCGGCCAGCAGCGCCGCGCCATACACTTCGGCGACGCGCAGGGCGCCGTGCACCGCGTGCAGGTGTTCATTGCACTTACGCAGCAGCGCGAGATTGTCTTGCTGCTCGCCGAACGCTTCCAACGAAGCTCGTGCTTCGTTCAGTTCGCTGGCGAGCTCGCGCGCAACGATGTGCAGAGTCTGCGATGAAACCTCAGCCATGGTCTCGCGTATTTCTTAAACGTTGAGGCCGCTGACTTTCTTCGGCGCGTTGGTGCGGTTCGCGGCGGTGTTGCTGCCGGTCGCGGTGAGCGACGGCGGCGAAACCTGCGGCGCTTTGCGAGCCGGATCGGTCAGCAAGGCAGAGCCACCGGACACAGCGTCCGGCAGACGGAAGCCCGCGACTGACTTACGCAGCTGCGAGGACAGCTCGGCAAGCTTGCCGACCGAGCTGGACGTAGCGGCGGAATTTTCCGCTGTCTGCGAGCTGATCTCTCTGAGCACGCCCATGTTGCGTGCGATGTTCTGCGCCGCCGACGACTGCTGGCGCGCGCTGGCGGAAATGTTTTGCACCAAGCTGGCGATCTGATTCGACACCTGCTCGATTTCTTCCAGCGCCGCGCCGGCGTTTTCGGCCAGCAGCGCTCCGCCCACCACGTCCGTGGTGCTGCGTTCCATCGAAACCACGGCTTCGTTGGTGTCGGCCTGAATCGTGCGCACCAGCACTTCGATCTGTTTGGTGGCGTTGGCGGCGCGCTCGGCGAGCCGCTGCACTTCGTCGGCGACGACCGCGAAACCGCGGCCCGCTTCACCGGCCATCGACGCCTGAATGGAGGCGTTCAAGGCCAGAATGTTGGTCTGCTCGGCGATGTCGTTGATCAGTTCGACGATGTTGCCGATCTCTTGCGAGCTCTCGCCGAGGCGCTTGATGCGCTTGGACGTTTCCTGAATGGTCTCGCGAATGGTGTTCATGCCGTCGATGGTACGGCGCACGGCGTCGCCGCCCTTGTGGGCGACATCCACCGAGTGACGCGCGACGTCCGCCGAGCGCTCGGCGTTGCCGGACACTTCTTCGGTCGACGAAGCCATCGCGGCCACCGACTCCGATGCCAGCGCGACCTGTTTGGACTGCGCAACCGACGCCTTCGCCAGCTGACTGACCGAACCCTGGGTTTGTTTGGCCGCGGAGTCGAGCGACACCGCCGACTCGTTGATCGTGGCGACCAGCTCGCGCAGCGCTTCGATGGCGTAATTGATGGAGTCCGCGATCGCGCCGGTGATGTCCTCGGTCACGGTCGCCTGCACGGTGAGATCACCGTCGGCCAGGCTCGACAGTTCATCGAGCAGTCGCAGAATCGCTTCCTGGTTGCGTTCGTTCTTGCTCGCCTGCACTTCCAGCTGTTTGCGGATGTTGCCGCCCATCGAATACAGCGACGCCAGAATGACCAGCGAGATCAAGCCGAGCGCCAGCAACCCGATCGGCAGCGCTTTGCTGTTGACGACGCCCGCGGCGGTACCGCCTGGCACACCAACGCGAGTGGCGAACGCGGTGTAGATCTTGTCGCCGCTGACGGCGAGCGCCGCGGCGGCTTCGCGAGCGGCCTTGACGCGATCGGCGGAGGTAATCGCCGTGCGCACCTTCTCGCTCAGCTGAGCATACAAAGAGCTGGTGCTCTTGAAGCGGCCTTCCGCTTCCGGCCCCGTGACCTTCGGCAAGCCGAGGCCGGCGTCTTCACCGCCGAGGCCGCCGACGACCTGACCCATATAATCGTTGCCGTCCGCCAGACGGCGCGCGATCACGGTCGCGTCGCCGACGCCGCCGGCGAGCGCTTCCATGTCCTGTTGCAAGCGCAGCCCGGTGAGCTCGAAACGTTCCAGGTGACGGGTCATGCCTTCGATGCCGGGCGAGCCGAGCGCGCTCGCGACGTTGCCGAGGCTCTGTAACAACTGGGGCACCAGCGCGCGCACTTCGATGGCGGATTTCTGCACGCCTTCGATGGCTTCCTGCGCGTTCAGGATGGCCTGACTCTGTTTCAACAGCTCGGTGCTGCCGGCAAAGCCCTGCACGTCGGGACCGAGCGAAGCAGCCAGTGTCGAGTAACGGGTACGGGATCCAGACAGCGCGCTGAACGCGCCTTGGGTGCCGCTCAACGCGGCGTTCGCTTGCAGAGGCAACTTCTGGGACAGCGCCAGCAGCTCGTTCATCTCGCGGACGCTCTTGTCGTCGCCGCCCGTGTCGCCACCTGCGAACGCTAACAATCCGAGTGCCGTGACTACGCAGACCAGCGCGACCACCATGAGGGCCGGCAGGAACTGCACGCCTATCATTTTTTTCTCAGCCATGACCCTGCCCATCCGTGGCGATCATTTCGTCAGAAGACGAAATGCCGTGCCAACCCGCTGTCACAGGCGGCGGCGCATGCCGTGTGCTGATGCTGTAGTTGTTTTGCACGACCGTCTTCCAACGTCTCGTCTATCTGTTTGGCCAAACTGAAACTGAATCGATCGACCGCGGCTAGGACACCGCCGCTTGCAAAAACTCGGCGCTCTCCAGCAGCGAGCGCAGACTGAACACCGGCCAGCTCTCCGTGCCGCGACGGAACGCGCCGGCGAGATAACGTTCGCAGCGGGCGATGGTCGCGGGCGGCGTCGCCGAGAACTCGCCATCGGCAAAGCGTCGAAACCCGAGCACTTCGTCCACCAGCAGCCCGGCCGGCACTTCGCGATGGTTCGCCACCAGCACGCGCGTGCTGCGATTGGTGCTGGTCATGCCGCCGCCTAGATAAGCGCGTAAATCCACCACCGGCAACAACTGACCTCGCACATTTGCAATGCCGCGAATCCAGGGTTTCGCGCCTGGCACGCGCGTCACAACGGACGGATAGCTCAGCACCTCGCGGGTCTCTTCACGCGCGGCCAGAAAGCTTTCCGAGCTCAGCCGGAAGGCCACGCCGACCCATTCGCGCTCGGCGGCCGCGTCACGGCCCTGCCCGGTCAGCGCGACGCGCGCCAGTCGCTCCAGCTCCCGCAGGAGATCGAACGGCTTGTCTCGCAGCGACTTGAGGGTGGCGGTGGCGCTCATTTCCTTACGACTTTTCCGGATTAAACGGCCTGTCGGAGTCAGCCGGCCAGCGCAGCCTGGGCCTTCTCGATCAGCTTTTCCATCGAGACCGGCTTCACCAGGTAATCCTTGGCGCCCTGGCGCATGCCCCAGATGCGGTCGGTCTCCTGATCCTTGGACGTCACCATGATCACCGGAATGGCCTTGGTGTCCGGATCGGAGGCGAGCTTGCGGGTCGCCTGGAAGCCGTTCACGCCCGGCATCACCACGTCCATGAAAATCAGATCGGGCTTCATTTCCTTGGCCTTGCGGATCGCCTCGGCGCCATCGCCGGCGGACGCCGTCTGATAGCCGTGGCGCTCCAGTGCCTTTTGCATCACGTGCACTTCCGTCGGCGAATCGTCGACGATGAGGATCAGTGCCATACCTTGCTCCGCCGTACCTTGCTCCGTCCGCGTTGCCAATGCTGTGCGCATTACCTGTTCCCTGGCCGGTTACCGGGCAACCGCGCCAACATGGGTTTCGATCGCGTTCAACAACTCATCCTTGGTGAAAGGCTTGGTCAGATAGTGCTCGGAGCCGACGATGCGGCCACGGGCGCGATCGAACAGGCCGTCCTTGCTCGACAACATGATCACCGGAATGGAGCGGAACACCTTGTTGTGCTTGATCAGCGAGCAGGTCTGATAGCCGTCCAGCCGCGGCATCATGATGTCCACGAACACGATGTCGGGCTGATGGTCGGCGATCTTGGACAGCGCGTCGAAACCGTCGACCGCCGTGAACACCTCGCAACCTTCCTTCGACAGCAGCGTCTCGGCCGTGCGACGGATGGTCTTGCTGTCGTCGATGACCAGCACCTTGAGGCCCGACAATCGGGCGGACTGGCTCACGCTTAAGTTCTCCATCGCGCTGTTTCCTCAAGCCCTCGACTGATCGCCTTTTCCCACGGGGGGCACAACCGCCGGAACTTTTAACATATTGGTTATAGGGCCGCCATCGCCCGCCTTCCTATACTATGAAGCCCGTCACACAGCGCTCGCGCCGCGAATTGACGTGTGATGTGTACGCTCGACTTCCCAGGTGAAATGCCCATGTCCCCCCCCCACCCAAGCACTGTGTCGCAACCTGTCCGCGTCGTCGTGGTCATGGATCCCATCTCTGAGATCAAACCGGCCAAGGACACGACGCTGGCCATGCTGCTGGCCGCCCAGGAGCGCGGCTGGGAGCTGTGGTACACCGAGCAGCGCGACCTGTGGCTGCGCGACGGCGTGCCGCTGGCGCGGCTGGCGCCGCTCAAGGTCGAGAACGATCTCGAGGACTGGTATCAGCTGGGCGAATCCCAGGTGCAGGGATTGTCCGAATTCGATGTCATCCTGATGCGTAAGGACCCGCCGTTCGACATGGAGTACATCTATACGACGTACATCCTCGAACGTGCCGAGGAGGCCGGCGTGCTGGTAGTGAACCGGCCGCAGGGTCTGCGCGACATGAACGAGAAGGTATACACCGCCTGGTTCCCGCAGTGTTGCGCGCCGACGCTCATCACCCGCGACATGGCCGACATGCACGCGTTCCTGAAGGAGCATGGGCGCATCGTCTGCAAACCGCTGTACGGCATGGGCGGCCGCTCGATCTTCGTGCTCGAACAGCACGACAAGAATGCCAATGTGATTTTCGAGACCATGACCGAGTACGGCACGCGCTTCGCCATCGTGCAGAAATATCTGCCGGAGATCGTCGAGAGCGGCGACTCGCGCATCCTGGTCATCGACGGCGAGCCGGCGCCCCATGCACTGGCGCGCATTCCGTCGGCCACCGACAATCGCGGCAATCTCGCCGCCGGCGCCAAGGGCGTGGGCCGCGAGCTGAACGATCGCGACCGCTGGCTGGTGGCTCAGATCGGGCCCGAGCTGCGGCGTCGCGGGATGCTCTTTGTTGGACTGGACGTCATCGGCGGCTTCGTCACGGAGATCAACGTGACCAGTCCCACCGGCGTCCGTGAACTGGACAAGCAGTTCGGCACCCGGATCGCCGGCCTGCTCATGGATGCGATAGAGAAACGACTGAAATGAACGCTTCGGCCCCGCCAGACGACGAAGCCCTCGCCGGCGAATTGCGGGAGGGACAGGCACCGGTCAACGACCGGCTGACCACCACTTTGTTTCTGGCGGCGCTGTTTCACGGCATCGTGATTCTGGGCATCACATTCGCCGTGCCTCGCAGTGACAACAGCCCTACTCCGACCCTGGAAGTGCTGTTGCTCACCAGTAACGACACCAAGGCCGCCGACAATCCCACCGCTCAATATCTGGCCCAGCGCAATCAGCAAGGCAGCGGCACCACCGACGAGCGCGTCCGGCCGGCGAATCCGACGTCCTCGCCGGTCGTGGCCGATCTGGACGGCGTGCCCGACGGCAACAGCGATCAATACAAGGAAGCGGTCTCCGGTCAGCGATCCACGGAGATCATCAGCAGCCGGAGTGATCGCAGCGAAGTCGAATACCGCAGCGGTGACAACAATCCGTCGCAGCAGGCGGAAACGCCGTTGGCGCTGTCGACCACCGCTCCGCGCCCGATCGCGACCAGCGCGACCGACACGTCGCTGGTCCTGCGCGGTCAGCGCCTGGATGGAGCGATCGAGATCGTGCCGAACACGCGCGAATCGAAACTCGCGCCCTACCTGAATGCGTGGCGCTCCAAGGTCGAGCGGCTGGGCACGCTCAACTTTCCTCAGTACGCCCGCAACGGCCAGACCGGCAACCCGGTGCTGGAAGTTTCTTTGCAAGCCGACGGCACCCTGGGCGACGCCCTGATCCGGCGCTCCAGCGGCAACAAGGAAATCGACCAGGCGGCGCTGTCCATCCTGCGCCTGGCCTCGCCGTTCGACCCGTTCCCGAGCGAGCTGCGCAAGCAGTACCGGGAATTGCGGTTCGCCTACGAATGGCAATTCCTCGGCGCCCCCAAAAAGTGAGCTTCCGTGCTTGAGCCAGGGCGGACGGCGCCGGATACTTGGACCATGTCCGAAGGCGACTTCCTCACCAATCAGTTCCTCATCGCCATGCCGGCGATGACCGACAGCAATTTTGCCCAGACGGTCACATTCATCTGGGAACATAACGCCGACGGCGCGCTCGGCATCATCATCAACCGCCCGTTACAGATGCGGCTGCTGGATGTGTTCGAGCAGTTGAAAATGCCGACGGCCCCTGGGGTGTTCGGTCACCAGCAAGTCTTGCAAGGCGGCCCGGTGCAGACCGACCGCGGCTTCGTCGTGCACCAGATCGGCGGTCATTGGGAACATACCCGCCAGGTGTCGCCCCGCCTGCAGGTGACGACTTCGCCCGACATTCTGAATGCCATGGCTCGCGGCAGCGGCCCGAATACCGCGCTGGTCGCATTGGGCTATGCCGGCTGGAGCGCCGGTCAGCTGGAAACCGAACTGGCGCAGAACGCCTGGCTCACGGCGCCCGCCGATGAGCGCATCCTGTTCGACACGCCCTATGAGCAACGCTGGCGCGCCGCCGGCCGCCTGCTCGGCGTGGACCTCGCCACCATCAGCGATCAGGTGGGCCACGCCTGAGCCCGCAGGTCATTCTCGCCTTCGATTACGGCACCCGACGCATCGGCGTCGCCAGCGGCGACACGCTGACTCGTACCGCTCGCGCGCTCACTACACTGGAGCGTGGTAGCGATGTGCCGTGGGCGGCGATCGGCAAGCTCGTGCAGGAATATCAGCCGTCGCAATTCGTGGTCGGCTTACCCTGGAACATGGACGGCACGCCGACGCTGCTCACCGACGTCAGTCGTTCCTTTGCAGCCGAGTTGAAGTCTCGTTACCGCAAGCCGGTCGCCTTGGTAGATGAAAGACTGAGCTCGCGTGAGGCCGAGGCGCAGCTGCGCGAGGCCCGCGCTTCGGGTATGAAGAAACGTCGCAATACCCATGCGGACGTGGACATGATCGCTGCCCGCATTTTGCTGGAGCAGTGGCTGGAGAATCCCGGCGCGGCGGAGAACGTGCTCTAACGGGTCGGCGCGGCTACAATCCCGTTCCGACTATGAGTACCGACAACAGCGCCCAAATGCAGCGCGACGCCGAAGGGCGGCTGCGACACCTGATCACCCTGGACGGCATGAGCCGCGACGAAATCGTCGCCCTGCTCGACTTGGCCCAGTTCTACGCACGAACGCCCGGCGAACTGGCCGCGCGCGACCAGACCTTGGCCGGACACACCGTCGCCAATTTGTTCTTCGAACCGAGCACGCGCACGCGCGTGTCGTTTGAGCTGGCGGCGCAACGGCTGGGTGCGGACGTGGTCAACCTGGACATGCAGTCGTCCTCTCGCGTCAAAGGCGAGACGGTGCTCGACACGATTTACACGCTGCAAGCCATGCAGGCGGACATCCTGGTGATGCGCGACGCCGAGCCCGGATTGCCGGCGTACGTTGCGAAGTACGTCGCGCCCCATGTTTGTATTTTGAATGCCGGCGAGGCGCATCTGTCACATCCGACGCAGGGGTTGCTCGATGCGCTCACTATCCGCCAGACCAAGGGCGATTTGACCAAGCTCAAAGTTTTGATCGCCGGCGACATCAGTCACTCGCGCGTCGCTCGGTCCGCCTGGCATGCGTTCACGACGCTCGGCGTCGAGGAGCTGCGCATCGCCGCGCCGGAAGATTTGATGCCGGGCAAGGATGAGTTCAAAGGCGCCTCCCGCTTCACTGACATCGACAAGGCGATCAGCGGCGTCGATGTCGTGATGGCCCTGCGCATTCAGCGCGAGCGCATGACCGCTTCGGCGATACCCGACGAAGTGACTTATCACCGCACATTCGGCATCACCGCCGAGCGCCTGACCAAGGCCCGCGCCGGCGCGATCGTCATGCACCCGGGACCGATGAATCGCGATGTCGAGATCGCCAGCGCCGTGGCCGACGGCCCGCAGTCCGTGATCCAGCGCCAGGTGACCAACGGCGTCGCCGTCCGCATGGCCGTGCTCGCCACCATCGCCCGCAACGTGCAGGCGCGCCGGCATTTTCAGTGAACAAACGCGCGGCTCGTCGACGCCGCCGCGTTAGTGCGCCTGAAGTACTGCGTTGATCGGATACTTTCCTGCAGGTGAGCCGTGCGACTGCTGATCGGCATGGACTCGGAACAGGCGGCGGTCATTCGGACCGCCCACGAGATGCATCAAGCGGACGCGCGCTCGCCGCTGCTCGTGCTGATCGGAAGCGCGGGCTCGTTTTCCTTCAAGCCCCGACCGTCGACCATTCTCGTGCCCGGCATGCTCCCCGGCGTGATTGCCGCCGTGCCTTCGCTCGAAGAGTTCGGGGTTGCGAGCCGATTGGCGAGCACCGCCGGCCTGCCCGGCTGCTACGACGGGTCGGCGATCGAACTGGCGGAAGCGTGGCTGAGCGCGCTGACAAAACAACTCCGCACTCAAACCCGGATCGTCACCAGCGGCCCCGCGCACCAGATTGCCGCGGCGGAAGATTTGGGGCAGCGCCTGAGCATCCCTGTGAGTTCGTTGCGAGTGCTATCGTAGCTCCGCGCTTTCAACAAATTCGAGGGATACGATGAAAAGGATAAAATTCGCGGCGGCTGCGTTGCTGTTACCCCTCACGTCGTTCGCGGCCTGGGCCCCGCAACCCGTGACTATCACTGGTTACTACATCTGGGATAACGGTCTGGCGTACATCCGAACAACGAGCAATCTGAATCCCGGCAATGGCTGCACCTCTTCCCAGTATCTGGGAATCGACACTGCGGCATCCAACTTCAAAGCGATCTGGGCGCAGATCCTCGCGGCACATACATCGGGACAGACTGTCACGCTGTACTATGACGGCTGCATCGGCACGACCGAGACCTACCCCAAGATAAGAGCGGTAGCCGTACCTTCCATCTGGTAACAGTTCCGTAACGGCGCATTGCGTGAGGCTGAGCGAGCCCGCTCAGCCGAAGTTGATCTTCGCTTCGAGGTTGGTACGCGAATCGGCGTAGGTCAACGCATCTTCCATCGTGATGCGACCGGCTTTATAGAGTTCGTACAACGCCGTATCGAAGTGCTGCATGCCCTTCTCGGAACTGGTACGCAGAGCTTCCTTCGCTCCCAGCACGTCGCCTTTCTTGATCAGCTCCTGCACGTGCGGCGTGTTGATCAGCAACTCTACCGCCGCCACGCGGCGCTTGTTCTTACCCGGCACCAGACGCTGCGCAATGATCGCGCGCAGGTACTGGGAAATATCCAGGAAGATCTGCGTGTGCTGATCGAGCGGGAACATGTTGATGATGCGGTCGAGCGTTTCAGCCGCGTTGTTCGCATGCAGAGTCGCGAGCACCAGGTGCCCCGTACCCGCCAGCATGATCGCCGACTCCATCGTCTCGCGGTCCCGGATCTCACCGATCAGCAGCACGTCCGGCGCCGCGCGCATGGCGCTGCGAAGCGCGCGGGCGTAGGACTTGGTATCCAGGCCGACTTCGCGCTGATTGATGATGGACTTCTTGTTCGAATGCAGGAACTCGATCGGATCTTCGATGGTGATGATGTGATCCGAGGAATTCTCGTTGCGATAATTGATCATCGAGGCCAGCGTGGTCGACTTGCCCGAGCCGGTCGCGCCGACCATCAGCAGCAGACCGCGCTTCATCATCATCAGATCCTTGAGGATCTCCGGCAGGCCGAGGTCATCCAGACGCGGCATGTCGGCGGTGATGTAGCGAAGCACCATCGCGGGATTGCCGCGCTGATGGAACACGTTCACCCGGAAGCGGCCGAGGCCGGGCTCGGAGATGGCGAAGTCGATTTCCAGCTCGTCGTTGAATGCGTCGATCTGTTCCTGGGTCATCAGACCGTAAGCAGCCTGACGCACCACTTCCGGCGTCAGCATCTGCTTGTTGACCGGAAAGATCTGGCCTTCGATCTTGATCTTGATGGGCGCGTAGGAGGTGAAGAACAAGTCGGAAGCGCGCTTGTCCACCATCAGCTTGAACAACGGCTTGGTATTCAGGACGACCGCGCGTTCCTCGCCGGTGTTGTCCGCGCCCGCCTCGTTGTTGATCGTTTCGCCGTCGGCAGCCATGTTTGTCACTATCTACCAATTACGCCTTCGGTCTCTTCATCCATGATGCGCAAGCTGTCGCTCGCCTCATCGGAAATCTTCATCTCGCGCTTGCTCTCGAGCTTGATGCGCAAGCGCACCTCGTTCTTCGAGTCGGCGTTACGCAGCGCGTCCTCGTAGGAGATCATGCCGCTTTCGTACAGGTCGAACAGCGACTGGTCGAACGTCTTCATGCCGACGCGATTCGACTTGCCCATGACTTCCTTGATCTGCGCGACTTCGCCCTTGAAGATCAGGTCGGCGATCAACGGCGAGTTCAGCATGATTTCCATCGCGGCGATGCGGCCCGTGCCGGACTCGCGCGGAATCAGACGCTGCGAGATCAGCGCCCGGATATTCAACGACAGGTCCATCAACAATTGTTCCCGGCGTTCTTCCGGGAAGAAGTTGATGATGCGGTCCAGCGCCTGGTTGGCGCTGTTGGCGTGCAGCGTCGCGAGCACCAGGTGGCCCGTTTCCGCGAACTGAATGCCGTATTCCATGGTCTCGCGGTCCCGGATTTCGCCGATCAGGATCACGTCCGGCGCCTGCCGCAGGGTGTTCTTGAGCGCGACGTGCCAGCTTTCGCAGTCGACGCCGACTTCGCGGTGGGTAATCACGCACCCCTTGTGGTTGTGCACGTACTCCACCGGGTCTTCGATGGTGATGATGTGACCGCGGGTTTTCTCGTTCCGGTAGTTCAACATCGCGGCCAGCGACGTGGACTTACCCGAGCCGGTCCCGCCGACCAGAATACAAAGGCCGCGCTTGCTCATCACGACATCGCGCAGGATGGGCGGCAGCTGCATCTCTTCCAGCGTGGGGATCTTGGCGTTGATGGTTCGCACCACGCAGCCGATCTGACCCTGCTGCACGAACGCGCTGACACGGAACCGGCCGATGCCGGCGGGCGCGATCGCGAAGTTACATTCCTTGGAGGCGTCGAAATCGCGCGTCTGCTTGTCGTTCATGATGGAACGAACCAGCACGGCCGCCTGCTCCGGCGTGAGCACGCGCTCGGACTGCGGGCGGATTTCGCCGTCGACCTTGATCGCGGGCGGGAACCCGGCGGTGATGAACAGGTCCGAGCCCTTGCGGTCGACGACGCGCTTGAGCAGGTCCTGCATCAGCTTGATGGCTTGTTCGCGTTCCATTTCGCAACCTATTCAAATATCTTCTACCGGGTACAGGATGTACCCCGCCGGCACGGCCCGGCCAGAGGCGGGCAAAAACCACGCCCATCTCCAATGAGACATGGGTCGCCTCCGCGAGCGTCGTGACAGGATGTCCGATCTCTCGCCATGATCAGAACGCATCCTTGTTCTGAGCACGGAAGCGGGCTTCTTCCTTCGTCACCACGCCCTTCTGCAGCAGCTCGGTCAGACATTGGTCGAGCGTCTGCATGCCGTCTTTCTGGCCGGTCTGGATCGCCGAATACATCTGCGCGATCTTGCCTTCGCGGATCAGGTTACGGATCGCGGGTGTGCCGATCATGATCTCGTGCGCGGCCACGCGGCCGCCGCCGATGCGCTTGAGCAAGCTCTGCGAGATGGCCGCGCGCAGCGACTCGGACAACATGGTTCGCACCATTTCTTTTTCGGCCGAAGGGAACACGTCGACGATACGGTCGATGGTCTTGGCGGCCGAGCTGGTATGCAAGGTACCGAAGACCAAGTGACCGGTTTCCGCGGCGGTCAGCGCCAGACGAATCGTTTCCAGGTCGCGCATTTCGCCGACCAGCACCACGTCGGGGTCTTCGCGCAGTGCCGAGCGCAGCGCTTCGGAGAAGCCCAGCGTGTCACGATGCACTTCGCGCTGATTGACCAGCGAGCGCTTGCTCTCGTGCACGAACTCGATCGGATCCTCGATGGTGATGATGTGATCGGGCTTGTTGTCGTTCACATAGTTGACCATCGCCGCCAGGGTCGTGGACTTGCCCGAACCGGTCGGGCCCGTCACCAGCACCAGGCCGCGCGGCTGCATGGCCAGATCCTTGAAGATCTTCGGCGCGTTCAAGTCGTCGAGCGACATGATCAACGAGGGAATGGTCCGGAACACCGCGGCCGCGCCACGGCTCTGATTGAACGCGTTGACGCGGAAGCGCGCCAGCTTGGGAATCTCGAAGGAAAAGTCCGTCTCGTAGAACTCTTCATAAGCCTTGCGCTGCTTGTCATTCATAATGTCGTACACCATGCTGTGTACTTCCTTATGAGTGAGCGCCGGCATGTTGACGCGCTTCATGTCGCCGTCGACACGGATCATCGGCGGCACACCGGCCGACAGATGCAGATCCGAGGCATTGTTCTTGACGGCGAAAGCCAACAGCTGCGCGATATCGACAGGCATGAATCTTCCTTTCAATCCGCGAGCCCTGCCGGGGACGGGTCAGGGTGGCGCGGACGCAAAAGACGAGCGTGCGGCAGTATAACGGAGCGGTATCGGGCTCAATATGTTAACCGGTCCGCAGATTTCGGCTGACACAGTGACAGACAGCGCATCTTCAAACCTGGCGAATAACTGGACGGAAACCCGCCAACGTATCGCTACCGTTGCGTCGCAGTGGGGCAGACTGTGCGATTCCGTGGGGCTGGTCGCAATCAGTAAGGGCCACCCGGCAAGCTGCATCCGGGCACTGGCGGCCCTGGGCCAGCGCGATTTCGGCGAGAATTACCTGCAGGAGGCGCTGCCCAAGCTGCAGGAATTGCAGGACTTGAAGCTGACCTGGCACTTCACCGGCCAGCTCCAGGGCAATAAAACGCGCCCGGTGGCCGAGCAGTTCGACTGGGTCCACACGCTGGACCGGGAGCGCATCGCCATTCGCCTGAACGAGCAGCGCCCCCACTACGCGCCGCCTCTCAATATATGTGTGCAGGTCAGCCTGAGGCCCGAGCCCGGCAAAGGCGGCGTGACCCCGGAGGAACTGCTGCCCTTGGCGCAAAGAGTGGCGACGCTGCCCAAGCTCAAACTGCGCGGCCTGATGTGCATTCCACCGCCGCGCGATACTTTCGAGGAACAGCGCGCGCTGTTCGAGGAACTCGTCGCTTGTCAGCGTCAGCTGCTGGACGCCGGACTGGCGGTCGATACTTTATCGATGGGCATGTCCGAGGATCTCGAGGCCGCCGTGGCTGCGGGCGCGACTTGGGTCAGAATTGGCACGGCCATTTTTGGTAAGCGCCCCACCCGATAGCCGCCCTGGGGCGGCTATCCTCTCATTCGATCTTGAATTTGATCCAGATAAACATGAAACAACGTATTGCATTCATCGGTGGCGGCAACATGGGGCGCAGCCTGATCGGCGGCCTGATCGCCAAGGGCACCGCGCCGTCGCAGCTCGTGGTCGCCGATCCGTACGCGCCAACGCTGCAGTCACTGCAAGCTCAATACAACGTGCAGACCGCCGCCAGCAACGCCGACGCCGTGCGCGATGCGGACGTGATTCTGCTGGCCGTCAAGCCGCAGGAATTGCGTAATGTGGTCAGCGCGCTTCAGGAGCAGATTCAACGCACCCGTCCGCTGATCATCTCGGTGGCCGCCGGCATTCTCGCCGCCGACATCCAGCGTTGGGCCGGCGGCGTGCCGGTCGTACGCTGCATGCCGAATCGTCCAGCGCTGCAAGGCTGCGGCGTCACCGCGCTCTATGCGAACGAGCAAGTGTCGCAAGAGCATCGCGCGCTCGCCGAGCAGATCCTCGGCGCAGTCGGCGCGACGCTGTGGGTCGAGCGTGAAACCGACATGGATACCGTGACCGCGATCTCCGGCAGCGGCCCCGCTTATTTCTTCCTGCTGATCGAAATGCTCGAAGCAGCCGGCCAGTCGCTCGGCCTGTCGGCGGAAGTGGCCCGCAAGCTGGCGGTCGAGACTGCGTACGGCTCCGGCTTCATGGCGCGCGAGTCAAGCGACTCGCCCGCAACTTTGCGCCAGCAGGTCACTTCCAAGGGCGGTACCACCGAAGCGGCACTCAAGCATCTGGAAGCCAACAACGTCCGTGCTATCTTTTCACAGGCCGTCACCGCCGCCGCGCAACGCTCGGCGCAGCTGGCGAAAGAACTGGGTAGCGCGTAACTTCACTCATGGAAGCAATCAGATTCATCGTCGGCACCTTGCTTCAGGTGCTGTTGGTCATGGTCTTCTTGTTGCGCGTCCTGTTACCGCTGGCGCGCGCGGACTCGCGCAATCAGCTGTCGCAGGCCGTGATCCGCATGACCAATCCACTGGTGCTGCCGCTGCGGAAAGTGCTGCCGCCGATCGGCAAGGTCGACACCGCTTCGGTCGTCGCGTTGATCATCGTGCAGGCGGCGGCGGTCGCCATGATGTGGTTGCTCGGCGGTTACCCGGGCATCTTCACGCCCGCGCAGTTCATCCAGGTCGTGTTCCTGATGCTGGTTACGACCGTCCTGCGGTTCTATATCTTCGCCCTGATCCTGTACGCCATTCTCAGCTGGATCGCACCGGGCACATACAGTCCGGCGGCGTCGCTGCTCGATACTCTGTGCGAGCCGCTACTACGCCCGTTGCGCAGGATCATCCCGCCACTCGGCGGCATCGATCTGTCGGCGCTGTTCGCCATCATCATCCTGCAGGCGCTACACATCGCGATCACCTGACGCGACGAACGGTGCTATAAACAGTTCTCCAACGCCTTTTGGAGAACAACGGTGATCAATAACACCAGCAGGCACACCAGCGTTCGCAAGACCCGAGCTTCGTCGATGGGCCCGCTGCTCGCGCTGTTCGCGGCCACCCTGCTCGTGGGCTGCACCGAGAAGCCCGAGCAACGCGCCATGCCGGCGCAGGCACTGGACGAAACCTTCAAGGACTTCGGAAATTACGAGGTGCACTTCAACGCGCTTCGCACCGACGAGCTGACACCCGAGATCGCACGCGCCTACGGCATCCAGCGTAGCGCCAATCGCGTCATGCTCAACGTGACGGTGTTGCGCAAGGAAGCCGAGCATGCGCCGCGCAAGCCGGTGGAAGCCACGGTAGCGGTCGACGCCTACAACTTGAACGGTCAGTTGAAGGATATGGAGATGCGCCGTGTTTCCGAAGGCGAAGCGATCTACTCCATCGGCGAGGTGACCATCGCCGGCACCGAAATCCTGGTGTTCGACATCAACGTCACGCCGCAGGGCGAATCGGCGCCGTTCAACGTGAAGTTGAAGCGCGAATTCGTCTCCAACTGAGCGTGTCACAGGTCGGCAAAAGTCGCGTCTTTTGCCGACCGTATCGAAAGGGCCTCGGCCGCTTTCGATCAGAGTCACATGACCGGCAAAAGTCGCGTCTTTTGCCGACCGTATCGAAAGGGCCTCGGCCGCTTTCGATCGGAGAAGTACCCTTCAGTCGCAATCGCCCGACGACTTTGGCCCGCCGAGCGGGTCCAAGCGCAGTGAGGGAGTGCGCGCGGGCCTGAAAAAACAGGCGAAAAAACGGGTGAGCTGCTTATTTCCCGGCAAATCTTGTGCTATTTTCCGCGCGTCTTGCGATTGCCCGCGACCGATCCATTTCAAGACGGCGCGATTTGTCACTTACTCAGGAGACTACAAATGGCAAAAAAGAATGCTGCGCCGACCAAGTCGGAGATCCTTGCGCAGATTTCCAAGGACACCGGTCTTGCCAAGAAGCAAGTGTCCGATGTGTTTGAGTCGTTGAGCGGCGTAGTGAAGAAGAGCCTGAAGGGTTCGGGACTGTTCACCCTGCCGGGCCTGCTGAAGATGAAGGTTGTGAAGAAGCCTGCCACCAAGGCTCGCGAAGGCATCAACCCGTTCACGGGCGAAAAGATGACCTTCAAGGCGAAGCCCGCCAGCAAGAAGGTGCGCATCGCTGCGCTGAAGAGCCTCAAGGAAATGGTGAACTGATAGTTCACGGCTCCTGATGCTTTCGCGGCGCCGGATTCGTCCGGCGCCGTCCCCGCCCCGACTCTATCGATCGCTCTGCACGACCACTTTCAGCTTCAAGCGCACCCGGTCGCGATCGGAAATATGCAGCAACCCCGCGATTCGCTGGACCAGTTGCTCCTCATGCTTGTCGATCCGGCCGTCGGCGTGACTGACGCGCCAGAGCATCTCCACGATCTGCAGCTTGTCCGCTTCGGGTAACCCCTGATTCAGCCGGTGCGTGAATTCATGCAGCGAGACCGCCTTGTCGGCGCGCTTCGCGGCGTTGACCATCAACACGTCGAGCGCGTCGTCGTTCAGCCCGAACCGTTTCTGCAACAGATGACGGATCGCCTGCACCTCGGCATCGGACTCGGAAAAATCGGCGCGCGCCAGCTCCAGCAGCAATGCCGCCGTCGCCAGCTCGAAAGGCTCGCGATCTTCCAGCACGCCGCGCGGCACCGGATCTTCGCCAAAAATCTTTTTCAATTGCCCCAGTAACATGCGTACTCCGTGAAGCTCAGCGCCCCAGCTGCGCGAGCTCAATCAACCATTGCACCGTGACTTGCCGCAGCTCATTCAAGCGGCCATGGAAGAAGTGTTCCACGCCGCTCAGTATCGCCAGGCGCGGCGACTCCGCCAGAGACTGCGCCCACTGTTGGATGTCATTGGGATCCACCAGTTCATCGCGGTCACCTTGCACGATCAGCCAGGGACATTGGGGTAACGCGCGGTCATCGACGGAGACCCGGCGAATGGCTGGCGCGACTGTCACCAATCTCGCCACATCACGAGCGGCGGCGGCACGAATCGCCACGGCGCCACCGAAGGAGAATCCACCGAGCATCAATCGCGCGCCCGGCCAGCGCTGCGCGGCCCAGTCCAGCACGGCGATCGCGTCGTCAGTCTCGCCGTTACCTTCATCGTAGCTGCCCGTGCTTGCACCCACACCGCGATAGTTGAATCGCACCGATGGCGCGCCCGCTTCGTTGAATGCTCTGGCAATCGAGTACACCACTTTGTTGGTCATGGTGCCGCCGTATTGCGGATGCGGATGACAGATCACCGCGACCGATTCCGGCGCGGCCATCACGGCGGGCAGATCGAGCAGGGCTTCGAGTGTCCCGGCCGGGCCGGGAATGGTCAGCGTTTGCGAGGCGATGGGAGCGGTTGCAGTCATGGTTCCAGGGTACCATTCATGGCGTATGGCACTCTCGCGCGGGCGAAGATTTCGCACCCGCTGAGGGAACATCGACCGCCGTCCTTCGATTCCGTTAGATCCGACCTTGCGAGACTGTCATGAAGCTTAGTTCCGCCAGCTTCCAGCCCGATCAGCCCATTCCGGAGAAGTTCGCGTTCGGCGCGCCGGATCCGGTGCTGCACATCCGCCTCACGGACAACCACAACCCGCAATTGCAGTGGAGCGACGCGCCCGCGCAGACGCGCAGTTTCGCGCTGATCTGCGTCGATCCGGACGTTCCGTCCCAACCGGATGACGTGAACCAGGAAGGCCGCCGCGTCCCGGCGAGCCTGCCGCGCACCGATTTCTATCATTGGGTGATGGTCGATATCCCGTCACAGACTACGGAAATCAAAGCTGGCGAATGCTCCAAGGGCATCGTCGCCGGCGGCAAGAAAGAGCTCGGCGGCCCGACCGGCTCACGCCAGGGCGTGAACGATTACACCGGCTGGTTTGCGGGCGACGCCGACATGAAAGGCACGTACAAGGGTTATGACGGCCCGTGCCCGCCCTGGAACGACGACATCGTGCACCACTACAACTTCACGGTGTACGCGCTCGATTGCGCGAAAGCGCCGGTGGACGGCGATTTCACCGGTCAACAGGTATTGCAGGCAATTCGCCCGCACATCCTGGCGCAGGCGACCGTGACCGGGACTTACTCCAACAATCCCAAGATCAACCAGCCGAAGCCGCTGGACGAATAGCCCTTCGGCATTCCTCCTCCACCGTAGAAAAAAATAAAAATCTATTCCCCCTCCCGTATACGGGAGCGGGCCAGGGGGTGGGTCTTTCGGACCGGCTACGGCGCCGGCGGGGCTGGCGCATCTTCGATCGCCAGCAATTCGATATCGAACAGCAGCGTGGCATTCGGCGGAATCTCGCCGTTGCCCGCGCCCGTCGCGCCATAACCGAGATCCGCCGGGATCACCAACTGACGCTGACCGCCGGGCTGCATGCCCTGCACGCCTTCGTCCCAGCCTTTGATCACGCTGCCCGCGCCAATGACGAAACGAAACGGCCGGCCACTGCGGCGCGAGCTGTCGAACTGCTTGCCCTTGTGGTCGGCCGCATTCGGGTTGTACAGCCAGCCGGTGTAATGCACGACCGCCTGCTGTCCGGAAGAAATTCCTTCACCCGATCCTTTGACGATATCGTTCTTCTGCAACTCGGTGATCGGTGCCGCGTCCGCCGCCGGCGCATCCGCCGGACGGCGAGCCGTGCTGGGAACATCGTTGCTACACGCCGCCGCGAGCACCGTCGCGGCGACGCCAACCAGAACCAATGATGATGAGCGCTTGGTCTTCATGCGCCCATCATACCCGGGCGAGAATCACGCCGTCTTCATCAGCAACCGGTTCAGCCGCTGCACGAACGCCGCGGGCTCGGGCAACTGACCGCCGTCAGCCAGCGTAGCCTGCTCGAACAACAGCATCGACAGGTCGTTGAACTCGGCGTCCTCGGACGTCTTCTCGATCCGCTGAAGCAACGGATGATTCGGGTTCACCTCGAGCGTGGGCTTGCTGGTCGGTGCCTTCTGCCCTGCCGCCTCCATGATCCGACGCATCTGCGCGCCCATATCGTACTGACCGAGCACCAGACAGGCCGGCGAATCCGCCAGGCGCACAGTGACGCGCACGTCGCTGACCTGATCGGTGAGCGCCTTCTTCATGCGCTCCACCAGCTCGGTGTGACCCTTCGACAACTCTTCCTGCGCCTTCTTCTCGTCCTCGGACTGAATGGCCGCGAAATCCAGCTCGCCGCGCGCCACGTTCTTCAGCTGCTTGCCGTCGAACTCGCGCAGGTGATCGACCAGCCATTCGTCGACGCGATCCGACAACAGCAACACTTCGATGCCCTTCTTACGCAGCACTTCCAGATGCGGGCTCGACTTCGCGGCACCGAAGCTGTCGGCGATGACGTAGTAGATCTCCTTCTGGCCTTCCTTCATGCGTCCGACGTATTCCTCGAGCGACACGTCCGACTCAGGCTTGTCCGCCAGCGTGCTGGAGAAACGCAGCAGCTTGGCGATGCGCTCGCGATTGGCATGATCCTCGGCCGGACCTTCCTTCAGCACGGTGCCGAACTCCTTCCAGAACGTCGCGTATTTCTCCGGCTCGTCCTTGGCCATCTTCGCCAGCATGTCGAGCACGCGGCGGGCGAGACCGGTCTTCATGGTCTCTATCGCGGGGTCCTGCTGGAGCATCTCGCGCGAAATGTTGAGCGGCAGATCGGCCGAATCGACCACGCCTTTGACGAAGCGCAAATACAGCGGCAGGAACTGCTCGGCGTCGTCCATGATGAACACGCGACGCACATACAACTTCAGACCGCGAGCGCCTTCGCGATGCCACAGGTCATACGGCGCGCGCGACGGGATATACAGCAGGCTGGTGTATTCCTTCTTGCCTTCGACCTTGCCGTGCGACCACGCCAGCGGATCGGTGAAGTCGTGCGTGACGTGACGATAGAACTCTTTGTATTCCTCGTCCTTCAGCTCGGTACGCGGCCGGGCCCAGAGCGCTTGCGCGGCGTTGACCGTTTCGAATTCGGGCTTGGCGTCTTCCGGCTTGACCTCGGCGACGACCGAGTCGTCTTTCTTCTCTTCGTCCTCCGCTTTATAGGGCGCCGGCTTCGGCATGCGCACGGGGAACGCGATGTGGTCGGAATACTTCCGCACCAGGGAACGAATCCGATACTGATCGGCGAACTCGCGATCGCCTTCCTTCAGATGCAACACGATGCGCGTGCCGCGCTCGGGCAACTCGATATCCGATACGGTGAACTCGCCGTCCGCGGCCGACGTCCAGTGCACGCCAGCGCCCGCTTCGAGGCCGGCACGGCGCGAGAACACTTCCACTTTGTCCGCGACGATGAACGATGAATAGAAGCCGACGCCGAACTGGCCGATCAGCTGCGCGTCCTTTTTCTGATCGCCGGTGAGGTTGGCGAGGAAGTCGGAGGTGCCGGACTTGGCGATGGTGCCCAGGTGCTCGATGGCTTCCTGACGGCTCATGCCGATGCCGTTGTCGACGATGGTGATGGTGTGCGCGTTGTTGTCGGCATCGATGGTGATGGTCAGCTCACCGCCGCCTTCCAGCAGCTCGGGCTTCGCGAGCGCCTCGAAGCGCAGCTTGTCGAGCGCGTCGGAAGCGTTGGAGATCAGCTCGCGAAGAAAGATTTCCTTGTGGCTGTATAGCGAATGGATCATCAGCTTCAGCAGCTGCTTGACCTCCGCCTGAAAACCCAACGTCTGCGTCTGAGTCTCGTGCGTGCCCGTGTCGTTCATGTAGTGCTCTCCATAAGTTCGCGTCGCGCATCGGCCAGCAAAACCTGATGCGGTGATAGGCCCGGTCCGGGGAGGCCGGCCATGATAGATGGACGCGTCGGCTTATGGGGACCCCACGCCGCGAGTTCAAGGCGGGGGTGAGAGCATTCTCCCCGATATATTTTTCGGGGAGATGCCTAACAGCGGGTCTAGCGGGGTTCGGCGAGCGCCGCGCGACGGCGACGCCAATAATCATAGAGCGAGGCCGACAGCATCAGCCCGATGGCGGCCAGGGCGACCTGAGGGGCCAGCAGCAGTGCGAATCCAGTGAGCGCGAACAGAGCGAAGGCCAGCAGGAAACCCAGAATCTTCGGCGCCAGGTGCCGGGCGGCACCCAGGGAATCGTCAAGGTTGTCCCACCACAGCAGCAGGAATTCCATAGGGGTCCTCAAAGTTGATCGGTGACGACTCTAGCGGGGAGTCAATTGGGGTCGGTGTGAGCCGACTCACAGCACGGGCAAGCACGGCCGGTGATGATCGTCACAACTTCCGAGCTTGCGGCGTTGCCAAACGCTGCGTAGGCTGATTCACGACAGAAACTGACTCAATTTGACAGTCGATTGTTGAGGCAAGAACCGCGGCGTCCGCGAGCATGCAAAAGATCGTCGTTCTAAATCCCAAGGGCGGGTCCGGCAAGACCACGATAGCGACCAACCTGGCCAGCTATTTCGCGCTCGAGAAGCTGCGACCCACGCTCATGGACATGGACGCCCAGGGCTCGAGCACGCACTGGCTCAGCAAGCGCACCCAGGAGCAGCCGCTGATCCACGGCATTGCCGCTTACGAACGTAATACCGGATTGACCCGCAGTTTCGCCACTCGTCTGCCACTGGATACAGAGCGCCTCGTGGTGGATACGCCGGCAGCGGTCGAGCCGCAGAAATTGCCCGACATCACGCGTAACGCCACCGCCGTGCTGGTCCCCGTCTTGCCCTCGGACATCGACATTCACGCCGCGGCTAAATGCATATCCAATCTGCTGCTGATTGCCAAGCTCCGTCGCGATGAGCAGCGCATCGCCGTGATCGCCAATCGAGTGAAGAAGCAGACGCTGGTCTACAAGTCGTTGATGAAGTTTCTGGAGAACCTGCAGATTCCAGTCATCGCGACGCTGCGCGACTCGCAGGCTTACATTCGCTCGGCGGAGATCGGTCTGGGCGTGTTCGAGATGAAACCGAATTCGGTGCGCGAGGACCTGGAGCAATGGTTGCCGCTGGTCGGCTGGCTCGCGCAACGCAAGCCGCTGCACATCGAGCCGGGCACGCCGGCGATTACTTCGGCGCTGACGACCGCGCCCAAGGTCGCGACAGTGACCTTGGAATCGGTCGCTCCATCGCCGCCACCCTCACCGACGAAACCTTCCGTCTTTACTCCACCGACCGCGGCCACCACGCCTCAACTCAATCCTCGCGCGGTGATGAATGCGGTGGTGACTCCCGCCAGCGCTCTGTCGTCCACCAAGGGCACCGGCAACACCAGCAAGATCGAGCGTTCGGAGTCCTTACTCCCGTCACTGCTTCGCCGCGTCTTCGGCTGAAGCAGTCAGCTCACGAAGCGCGTTACTTGCCGCCCTTCGTATCCTTGTCCCAATTGCTCTTCACCTTGTCGGTCCAGCTCTTGTAGTTGGACCAGGTGTGCAACGAACGCGTGATGGCGGCATGACGCGAGTTGCTCGCGGCCGGCTGCGCACGATCGAGCCAGTTGGCTCGCTGCTGCTCACGCGGCGGCGTGTTGGAGCTGGCGGCGCGCACGATGGCGCCCGCATTCTCACCCGCCCAGGCACGGTGCCGGCCAGTGGCGGTCATCTCGTCGAGTTTCGGTTCAGTCGTGGTCATATGTGATCTCCTGTTGCGAGCGAAGTTACGGAGCACACACCACGCACAAGAGGAACTACATCACAGCGTTCGAGCGACGTCTCCAGAGTGCGACAGCCATCGCAAGGGAAGCACTACTGACAGTCGTGTCACGTCACAAAGCGCGGTGTTTTCGCGCTGTATTTAACCGGCCGTTATTGATTATTGGAGCGCTTGCGAAGCGTCGCGCGCAAAGCACACGGCTGAACGAGAGCGTTCAGCCACACGAGTGGAAAAAGTTCCGACACTCGGCGCGAATAACGAATGTTTTATTTATTTCGCGGCGAGCAACGCGGCGAACGCGGGTTTGATCTCATCGAGGATGTCGTGAATCGCCGCGGGCACCAGACTGCTGAACACATCGAGCAGCACGACCGCGTTCACGATCGCATCTTGCCGGCTCGCCGCGCGCAGACGCGTCGCCATGCCACGATTCACCGAGTGCATGCCGTGATACACGCGCTCGAGATCGTTCAACGCGAGATCCGCTGAACCACCGTTGCGAGCCGTGTAGTGCTGAGCGAGCAGATACATCGACGCCACCCGATACGCCGTTTCCGATTCGCTCGAGAACGGCAGATGAAACCGCGCCATCGGACGGAACACCGCGGTCCGCGGACAACCGCTCGAAGCCATGATCAACCCCATCAGCGAAGCCAGCGCTTGCTGTGCGGCCAGCGTCGCGACGACCTGCCGCTCTTCGCTTTCCACCGAGACTTTCACCTTGTCGTAGGAAACGATGTCGGTGAACCCATCGATCACTCCCGACAGCTGCAAGGCCGCGGGACAATGCGGCGTCTCGGCGGCATTGAACGGACAGCCGGTGCATTGATTGAAAGCGAGCGCGGTCCATGCCGGCGGTTGCGACACATCCGGCGGCGACAGCTCGGCCGTGTCGCGATCCATCTCCAGCTCGAAAACTCGTTCCTGGGAATCGGGGAAAGTGAAACGGTAGGTCAGCGCAACCTTGCTCATGCGACCAGCCGATAGCAGGGCTTGTACTCGCCCGCGATCTTCATGCGCTTCTGCCGCACGAAGGCCGACAGCAGCTGGTCGAGGAGTGTCATCACTTCCTTATCGCCGTGCAGTTCGAACGGCCCGTGTTCTTCGATGGCGTGAATGCCATTCTCCTTCACGTTGCCCGCGACGATGCCGGAGAACGCGCGGCGCAGATTGGCAGCCATCACGTGCGCCGGCAGATCCCGACGCAGCTCGAGGCGCGCCATCGCTTCGTGCGTGGGCTCGAACGGCCGCTGGAAGTCCTCGGGGATCTTCAGCAGCCAGTTGTAGTTGTACGCGTCGCTCTTGGTGCGTCGATATTCACGCACCGACTCGATGCCCTTGTACACCTCGCGCGCCGCCTGCGGCGGATCGCCGATGATGATCTTGTAGCGACTGCGCGCGGCGTCGCCCAACGTCGCGCCGATGAAATGATCGATCTGACCGAAGTACTCGGCCGCCGACGGCGGCCCGGTGAAGACCACGGGCAATGGCTGACCCGCATTGGCGGGATCCAGCAGGATGCCGAGCAGGTACAGAATTTCTTCGGCCGTGCCGGCGCCGCCCGGGAACACGATGATGGCGTGCGCGCAGCGCACGAACGCTTCGAGACGCTTCTCGATGTCCGGCATGATCACCAGCTGATTGACGATCGGATTGGGCGGCTCGGCGGCGATGATGCCCGGCTCGGTCATGCCGATATAACGGCCCTCGCGAATGCGCTGCTTGGAATGGCCGATGGTCGCGCCCTTCATCGGGCCCTTCATCGCACCCGGCCCGCAGCCCGTGCACACGCTCAGCGCGCGCAGGCCGAGCTCGTAGCCGACCCGCTTGGTGTAGTCGTACTCGGCCGTGCCGATCGAATGGCCGCCCCAGCACACCACCAGGTCGGGCCGGCCCTTGTAGTCCAGGATCCGCGCGTTGCGCAGGATGTGATAGACGGCGTTGGTGATGCTGACCGGATCGTTCAGATCGAAACGATCGCTGCCGAGAATGGCGTCGTGGATGTAGACGATGTCGCGCAGGACCGAGAACAGATGTTCCTTGATACCGCGGATCATCGAGCCGTCGACGAAGGCGCTCGCCGGCGCGTTCTTCACTTCCAGCTTGATGCCCCAGGCCTGGCGGCCGAGCTTGATCTCGAAGTCCTTGTAACGATCGAAGATGGCGCGCACGTCGTCGGACTCGAGGCCGGAGCTGAGCACCGCCAGCGCGCAACGCCGAAACAGCTCGTACACGCCGCTCTGCTTCGAGCTGAGCAGTTGCTGCACTTCACGCTGCGACAGGTTTTCCAGGCTGCCTAGCGGCGAGACTCTGGCGTCGACCACTCCTTCGGGTTCGGCCTGGGTTACCGAGGCCGAGGCGCGTCCGTCATTGGACGGCGCCTTCATCTTGCACTCTCTTTCACGGCAGGATCTCTATGGGCGTGTCGGGCGGCGTCATCAACCAGATTTCCACCATGTCCGAATTCGACACGGCGATGCAGCCCTCGGTCCAGTCGACATTTGCGTAGTAGTCGCGGGACTTCTTCGGGGTGTTCGGCTGGCCGTGGATCATGATCGCACCGCCCGGACGCAGGCCCTGGGCACGGGCGCGCCTCATGTCCTGCTCGTTCGGATAGTCGACCTGGATGGACAGGAAGTATTCGCTGTTCGGATTCCGGCGCGTCAGGCGGTAGCTGCCCTCGGGCGTACGGAAGTCGCCCTCGAACTGCTTGTGACCTTCCGGCCGCAGCCCGAGCGCAATCTTGAAGGTCCGGAGCGCGGCGCCGTTGCTCATCAGGAAGAGCTTGCGCTCGGCTTTGCGGACGACGATCTTGTCCGCCAATGGCAGCGCGGCTTCGACGCTGGAGGACACCAGCGCGGAGGACTGCAATGGCGTTTCCGCCCGCAGCGGGGCGGCGGAAAGAAGAACCAACGAAGCGGTGACTAGGGCAACAATGTTTCGCGGCATAAGGGTAGCGATGGTCAACGCTGGAAGAGTATAGCGTGGCTTTGTCTTATGTCGGCTCACAGGCCGTACCATTGAGTCTGTAGGGCATCGTCCGTGTCGAGTCCTGGCGACGCATGTTGACGGGCTTGGTGGGAAAAACCGTGAAGCAGGTCACCAACGCCGTCGGTGCTAATCGACCGATTCCAGGGTCACGCCGGTGCATTCCCGCAGCGCCGGGCCGGTTTCAGCCCGCAGCCGGTATTTGCGACCGCCGAACACCTCCACTTCCAGGGCGTGGCGCGAGCCGCCCTTGGTCTCGGCGATCCGGCAGTCCACCAGCAGGTTGTGCTTGCCTTCCAGCACCTCGACTGAAGTCTGGGTGACGCCGATGTCGTGACCGTCGACCTGGCGCAGGATCACGGTGACCGGCGAGCCGGCGGTGACCACCGGATCGCCCGTGATGCGGGCGACTTCGTCTTTGTCGCGCTTCGGGCCGTCATAGAGCTGCACGCTCATGCAGCCGCTGGCCAGGACCGCGACCGTCGCAATGAAACTGAGTCTGACTGACTTCAAGCCGATGGCTCCGAAACACCCGTGGCTTCGACCAGCGGGATCACCAAACGTGCCCCGGGCTGCAGCGAGCCGAGGTCCAGATCCGGGTTGTACTGGCGCAGCAGCCAGATGGGAATGTTGTAGCGCTGCTGAGCCAGCACCCACACCGACTCGCCGCGCTTGATCACGTGCTCGCTGGTGCCCTGGATACGGAACTGCGTGAAGAACGCTTCCTGCAAGGCACGGTGATATTCCGCGCGACGCGCCTCGAACTGGTCGGGCGTGACCTTGGAGAAATTCAGTTTCACCTTGCGACCGATCACCATCGGCGTGGCGATGGACATCCGGTTCAGCTGGCGCAGCTGGCTGGCACGCACATCGAGCCATTCGGCGTAGTGCCCGATCGTTTCCGTGGCCTGCACGATCACGGCGTTGTCCTTGACGGTGTAATCCGCCGGATCCGCCGACGCGGCAGCCGCCGTCCCAGGCACGAGCGCCGGACCGATTTCTTCAGCTTCGCGCTCCGACACCGGCTCGACGGCTTCCGCTTCGGCCGGCGGCTCGCTGACGGCAGCGATGGTCTCGACCGGCACTTCCGCTTCCACCGGCGGCCTGGCGCGCGCCGACGCGGCCAACGCGAGCACCTGCCCCTCGTAGATGAACTGGCGATTGCGAATGTTGTTCAGCTCCAGCAACTGGTCTTCGGTCAGTCCATGCTTCTTCGCGATCTTGCCGATCGTGTCGCCACGACGGACCACATAGCTCGCGTTGCCGACCACGCCGGTCGGAGGCGTCGGCTTGGCGGCTGGAGCGGCAGGCGGTGTCGGCTCCTTCGGTGCCGCTGCGACCGTGGCGGCCGGACGCGTGCCCTTGGAAGGCAACTCCAGCACCTGGCCGACGCGCAGACGATACGGACGATTCAGATCGTTCAGCTCGGCGAGCTGCTGCTGACTAACGCCGTAGCGGCTCGCGATGACCGACAGCGTCTCGCCGCTTGCCACGCGATGCTGAGAGTCGGCAATCGCGACTTCGACCGCCTCGGCGCCGCCGCCCGCGTTCAACTTGGCCACCACGCTCGTCAGATCGATGTGCGACGGCACTCGGAACTCATAACCCTTCGGCACATTGCGCGCGCCTTTCCACACGGTGTTCAGCAGCGCCGGGTTCAGACGACGCAGATCCTCCCGATCCACATCGAGGGTGGTCGCGATGCGGCTGGCCGGCAACGGCTGCGGCAGCTTCAACACGAGGCTGCTGTCCCGGACGTTGCGACGGATGCCAGGGAAGAACTTCTCCGGGTTCTGATCGATTTCCAGCGCGGCCAGGAACGCGAGATAGAAGTTGCGCGAAGCGAAGCCGAACGAGCGGCTCTCATACTTGCGCACGATGGTGGTGATGTCGCTGGTGCCCAGCTGTTCCTGAGCGCGCTTCATGCCGCCCGGACCGTGATTGTAAGCGGTCAGCGCCAACGGCCAGCTGCCGAGAATGATGTAGTTCTGTTCGAGGAAGCGCGCAGCAGCCTCGGTGGAGCGATACGGATCGAGACGCTCATCGACCACCGCGTCGATGCGCAGGAAGCGACGACCCGTGCTTCGCATGAACTGCCACATGCCGGCGGCGCCGACCTTGGAATATGCGTACGTGTTGAAGGACGACTCGACGTGCGGCAAAGCCGCCAGCTCGCGCGGCAGGCCCGCCTTGGCGAACGTATCGGCGATGTGGTCGTGCCACGCGCCCGAGCGCACCAGGCCTTCGCGGAAGCGATCGGCCTGACCCAGCTGGAAACGCACTTCCTCGGACGCCTGCTCGAACCGCGAGCGACGCGTGTTCTTCGGCCACAGCGCCTGAACGCGCAGTTCCTCTTCGCTCAGATCGTCGGCGCCGCTGGCGAGACGATCAAGGATGTGCGAGTACTTCTTCTTCGCGTCATCGATGCGCTTGGAGCGCGCCTTCGGCGCGATGTCCGAAGGGAACTCGAGCTTTTCGTAGACGACGCTCAGGTCTTCGGGATCATGCAGCAGACCGCCTTCGGTCGTGACCTCGGTGTAGATCCGGCGCCAGAACGCGATGTCCGGTTCCAGCTCGGCCGGTCGCACAAAGTGCTTGCTCGTACTGGAATCCGCGCGGGCAGGCAGCACCAGCGCCATGGCCAGCGATGTGAGCAACAACAGTAGAGCGAGGCGATACGAGGTCGTCTTCATGAATCCGGCAGCGGAACGGGAAAATCCAGGCAAGCAAGACTATGTAAAACCTTGGCGCTTGCACAGCGGTGCAGTTCGCAGATTGCGACAGGCACAGCCCTACGGCATTCCCTGATTAAAAGCGACCGATCGGACATCCTGTCACGACGGTCGTGTTCCGAGGAAAGGCGTCGTCGCAACGATCAAGATGGCCTCGGAACCGCTACTCGCGTGGCGTGGACACATCCATGTGTCCATTCGCCGAGACTCGGCTGCCGGTTGCGACGGCGTGGCGGGAATAAAAAAACGGCAGGAGCGTTGCGTTCTCCTGCCGTTAAAAGTCGTCGACGGGTCACCACCGGGGGTAAACGACAGCACCCCCGTCGACGTCTCTCGATCAGAACTTGCCGCGCAAACCGACGATCACGGTGCGGCCGGGTTCATATTGAGTGAAGGTCGCGTTCGGGAACTGGAAGTACTGGCGCTGTTCCTCGTCGAACAGATTGATCACGTCCACCGTGATCTGGGGAATCGCGTCGGACAAGCCGAACATCGTCGCCAGGTCGAAGCTGGACGAGAAGTCCCACTGCTCATAGTCGTCGTTGTACAGCGCGGCGGCCGCGATGCCGTTCTGATTCAGGCCCGACGCTTGCGAGCCCTCCGAGAACGTCGTCGACAGACGCGCGCTGATGCCATGGTTCTCGTAGTAGATCGTCGCGTTGTAAGTTTCAGGCGCGACACCGACCGCCACCGCCGGCACCTGGCCCTCTCCCTTCTGATCGACGATCGTGTAGTTGGCGGTGAAGCCCAGGCCTTCGAGACCGATGCCCGCGAGCAGGAAATCCAGCGGCTGCACCCAGTTGAACTCGAGGCCGTTCACCGTGAGGCGCCCGTCCGCGTTCACCTGCTGATTCAACACGACCGTGGCCGCGTTCGGGCCGCCGCGCGAGTTGATCGCGTTCTGCTGATCGCGGGTCAGGCTGTCGAACGTCACGCCGTAGATCGCGAGATCGGTGAACGGCACCGTGCGCGAGCCGAGCACGGTGAAGCCGTTGATGCCTTTCCGGAACGCGGTGGCACCGACGTAACCTTCCTTGCCGGTGTAGAGCTCGAAGCCGATATCGAGGTTGTCCGAAAGGAACGGCTTCAGATCCGGATTGCCGACCGTGCCGACGTCGGCCGACGGCGTGCTGAAACCCAGGCCGGGCAACATGTCGTTGGGATTCGCGCGCGTCATCGAACGAGAGGCTGCGGCGCGGATCACGACGTTCTCGGTTGCGTTGAAGGCGACGCTCGCCGACGGCAACCAGTTCTCGTAAGTGCGCTCGGTCTCGACGAAGTTCACGACGTTCGGATAGCGCGAACCGTCGGCGATCAATGCGCCGCCCGCCAGCGTGTTGCGCGGATCGCTGATGGAAACGCGACCGCCGACCGTTTGATCGGTGGTGACGTAGCGAACGCCGACGTTGTAACGCAGGCGCTGATCGTTGATGTCGAAGTCGCCGTTGAGCTCGGTGAAGAAGCCCGTGCTCTGTTCGCGAATCAAACCACCGTTGGCGCCGGTGTTCGACGAGCCGGCTTCCGGCGAGGCGTTGTGGAACGCCGCGTACTGCGAATCACGCGCGAAGGCATCCCAATTGGCCGTGATGAAACCCGGACCGGGACGCAGATAGTTCGCCAGCGCCGACTGCGGAATCAACGAGCCCTGATACACCAGCGCCGGGAAGCCGACGGAAGCGCCGGTGCCCAGGCCCGGATACGTCGGATAGCCCGCGGGCGCGGCGCCCGGTGAAGCTAATCCCTGACACGCCGGCTGCGTGTTCGGTGCCTGCACGAAGACATTTGGATTGTTACCGCAGGCTGCGTTCTGCCAGGCCTGGCTGTTGTCGAACGCGCGAATGCGACGCTCGACGTCGTCATAGGCGCCGCCGACACTGACACTGAACTTGCTGTCGCCCCATGTGAGGCTGGCGCGCGTGCCCTTCGTTTCGGTCTCGCGCTCCTCGTCCTGCATGTTCACTCGACCGCCGGTCCAGCCGAAGTTGGCCGGATTGTTCAAGTCGAGACTGCTGACGATGTTCGGAATGCCGCCGTTGTTGGTGTACTGCACCGTCATGCCGGAGTTCGCCGGCGTGCTGACCAGGAACGTCGGCGATTCACGATGGAATTCGCTGTGCGTGTAGTCGCCCTGCCAGTTCAAGCTCAGCTTGTCGGTGAGCTGCCAGCTGAAGCCCGGATTGGCGCCGTAGAATTCCGTGTCCTCGATGAAGGGCCGGTATTCGAGGAACGCCTGCGCATTCGCGAATGTGGCGCTGGTGACCACGCAGCCCTGCGCACAATTGGCCCGATCCACCTGCATGTTCAACGGAATCATCGCGCCGTTGCGACCGACCAGGTTCATGTCGATACGCTCCAGATCGTTCTCCTTCTTGCCGTACATCGTGTCGAGGTAGGCATGGAAGTCGTCGGTGGGCCGGAATTCGAAGCTGGCGACGGCGTTGTAACGATCGCGATCGCCTTCGATCACCGCCGGACGGCCCAGCCGGGGAATGATGGCGTTGTCGATCTGTTGAATGGTGAGGCCCGGATTGTTCGCGAGCAGGAACGCTTGATCGATGGTCGCGCCCGGCGTGAGTCCGTTGCCGGCGAGCGTAGGCACGGTGGCCGGAATCGTGAAATTGCCGCCGCCCGTGGTGTTACAGGTACCGCTGCACTGACCGGCGGTGAGATTGGGATTGGTCCAGCCGATGGTTTCAAAACCCGTGGTTTTCACCTTGTTGTGAACGCCGGCCACGCCGATCAGCGCACCGAAGCTGCCCCACGTGTTGCTTGCGACGATGGAACCGCGGCTGCCCATCGAGTCCGCGTTGCTGTTGTCGACGCCTTGGAGCGAATAAGCGATGCGCCCGCCCTCTTTGTCGAAGGGACGCGCGCTGCGCATGTTCACGGTACCGGCGGCGCCGCCTTCGAGCATCGCGGCCGTTGGCGTCTTGCTGACAGTCAGCTGTGAGAACAATTCGGTTGGAAACAAATCCAGATCGACTTCGCGATTCGTGCTCTGCGCATCGGTACGGCCGGTGGAAGCCACCGCGACCGGCGCGCCGTTGAGCAATACCTTGGTGAAGTTCGTGCCCAGACCGCGAATGGCGATGTTCAGGCCTTCGCCCGAGGTCTCACGGCTGATGGTGATGCCGGGGATGCGATTGAACGATTCGGCGATGTTGGTATCGGGAAACTTGCCGATGTCCTCGGCAAAAATGGCGTCGAGGAAGCCCACCGCATCGCGCTTGGCGCTGGTGGAGTTCTCCAGGCTCTGGCGATAGCCGGTAACGACCACCTCTTCGAGCGCCGTGTCGTCGTTCGCGGCAGCCTCCTGTGCGTGCGCCAACTGCGCCTGGCTCAGTACAGCAGCGATGCAAATGCTCAGCGCTTTACTGCGGGCGAGACCCGCATCCAGTTTGCGAATACTCACAATCCCCTCCGGTCACGAACGTTATGAATCGCGTTGACATCGGCAATGAGGGAGGGATGGTTGTTCTCTCCCCCTGACAATTCGATCTTTATCTTGGCCATCCACTCAGTCGGCAGTGGCGATTTGATGATAGCGCTCACAATTCAGGAAATGCAACCACCTGAATGGGACCGAACTCACAAACTGGCAAAGCCGGCCGACGCAGCCGCTGTGGCGCCGGCGCCATCTAGAAAAATCGTCTAAAAATCCCGGTATCCGCGCCTGATGTCGGCACGCCACAGAGCATGGCGCGGCCCGGCGGACGGCATTCACAACAACGATTGACCCGGTCGGGAGCCTCAGTTGATGATAACGTTATCAATCTAGAAATTATCGGCGCACGGGGGATTCATGGTGAGTGCATTTCGCCTGGCCACGGTTGTGGCCACGTTGTTGATTGCATCGGACGCATCGGCGCAGGTACGCAACGACCGCCCTGTCTATAAAGACCCCGCCGCTCCCGTCGAGCAGCGCGTGCAGGACCTGCTCTCGCGCATGACGCTGGAAGAAAAGATCGCGCAGATCACGGCGGTCTGGACCGGCAAGAACGATCTGCTCGACGCCAAGGGAAATTTCAGTCCCGAGGCCGCGCAACGGCTGTATCCAGCGGGCATCGGTCATTTCACGCGTCCCAGCGATCGTCAGAACGTCGGCAGTCCGCTGAGCACGCCATTTCGTAATGAGCGTGAAACCGTTGAATTGATCAATGCCATCCAGCGCCATGCCGCTCGCAGCACGCGACTGGGCATTCCGGTTTTGTTTCATGAAGAAGGCCTGCACGGCTTTCAGGCGCTCGGCGGCACCTCCTTTCCACAAGCCATCGCACTGGCCAGCAGCTGGGACCCGGCGCTGCTCGAGCGAGTCTTCACGATCGTTGGTCGCGAGATTCGCGCCCGCGGCTCACAACTGGTGCTGGCACCGGTCGTCGACGTAGCGCGCGATCCGCGTTGGGGACGCTTCGAGGAAACCTACGGCGAAGATCCCTATCTCGTGAGCACGATGGGCGTGGCCGCCGTGCGTGGCTTCCAGGGCACGACGTTGCCACTCGCCAAAGATCGAGTGTTCGCCACCCTCAAGCACATGACCGGTCACGGCCAGCCCGAAAGCGGCACCAATGTCGGCCCAGCAAACATTTCCGAGCGCATTCTGCGCGAAGTGTTCTTCCCGCCGTTCCGGGCCGCGGTCGCTGCCAACGCTCAGGCGGTGATGCCTTCGTACAATGAAATCGACGGTGTGCCGTCGCATGCCAATCGCTGGCTGTTGCAAGACATCCTGCGCGGCGAGATGGGGTTCAAGGGCGCGATCGTGAGCGACTACTTCGCGATCAAAGAGCTCATCGACGTTCACCACATCACGACAAACCCGATGGAGGCCGCCGTCCGCGCCTTGAAAACCGGTGTGTCCGCCGATCTGCCGAACGGCGAAAGCTTCGCGCTACTGCCCAAGGCATTGGCTGAAGGTCGCATCCGGCAAGCGGATATCGATAGAGCGGTCGCCGATATGCTGCGGCTGAAGTTCCTGGCAGGCCTGTTCGAACAACCGTATGCGGATGCCAGGTACGCCGAGAAGATCACCGGCAACGCCGAAGCACGCGCGCTGGCGCTCGAAGCCGCCCGCAAGACCGTCGTGCTGTTGAAGAACGACGGCGTGCTGCCGTTGCGTGCGGACGGCTTGAAAACATTGGCCGTCATCGGCCCGAACGCGGCTCGCGTCGAACTGGGCGGCTATTCGAACGTTCCCAAGCACGTCGTGACGCTGCTCGACGGCATCAAGGCGAAGCTCGGCCAGCGTGTGAATGTCGTGTCGGCCGAAGGTGTGCGTCTGACCGAGTCGGGCGATTGGTACACGGACGAAGTCATCCTCGCCAAGCGCGAGGACAATCTCGAACGGATCAAAGAGGCGGTCAAAATCGCGCAGGGCGCCGACGCCATCGTGCTCGCGGTTGGCGGCAGCAGCGCTCTGCATCGAGAGGCGTGGGCGAAGAACCATCTCGGCGACAGCCTCAATCTCGGCCTCTGTGGCGAACAGAACGACCTGGCGCAGGCGATGTTTGCTCTCGGCAAGCCGGTCGTCGTGGTGCTGATCAACGGTCAGCCGCTGTCGATTCCCGAAGTCGTGGAGAAAGCCAACGGCGTGATCGAAGGCTGGTATGCCGGCCAGGAAGGCGGCACGGCGCTCGCCGAGGTGTTGTTCGGCGACGCGAATCCTGGCGGCAAGCTGCCTGTCACCGTGGCACGCGACGTCGGACAGCTGCCTTACTTCTACAACCAGAAGCCCAGCGCGCATCGCGGTTATCACTTCGAATCGAAGGAGCCGCTGTTCCCGTTCGGCTTCGGCCTGTCCTATACGAAGTTCGAGCTCGGCGAACCGAAGCTGTCGAGCGCTCGCATCGATGCCGCCGGCAGCGTGAAAGTATCAGTGGATGTTCGTAACACCGGCGGCATGCAAGGAGACGAAGTCGTGCAGCTGTACGTGCGCGACGTCGCCAGCAGCATCACGCGTCCGGTGAAAGAGCTCAAAGCCTTCCGCCGCGTTTCGCTGCAACCGGGCGCGTCGACCACTGTGGAATTCACCCTGGCCAAGGAGGCATTCGCCTACTGGAACGAGCAAATGAAGTACGTGGTCGAGCCCGGCGAATTCAGCATCATGACCGGGCCCAATTCGGTCGATCTCAAGTCCGCGACCTTGACCGTCGGCGACTGAATCGACCTCGACTGCAGTCACGACATTGGCGTCCGCCGTGCTTCGGCGGACGCCCCTTCCTCGAGACGAGATCAGCGCTTCACTTCAAACGTCTGTCGGGCGCGAATATCCGCGCTCGACGCGCCAACCTGCACCTCGTACTTGCCTGCTTCGACCGCGTAGCGATCCGCGTTCACGTCATAGTGCCGCAGATCGTTGGCAGCCTTCAGCGTGAAGCTGACGTTGCCCGCCTCACCCGGCTTCAGCGCCACTCGCTTCACTCCGCGCAGATCCTTGTTGGCCCACTGCTGCTTGGAATCCTTCGGCGCGACATACAGCTGAACGACGTCCTCACCCGCGCGCTGCCCGACGTTCTTCACCGTGAGCGACGCCTGGATCGTTCCGTCCGGAGCAACATTCGCGCGATCCAGCTTCAGGTTCGAATACTCGAAACGCGTGTAGGAGAGCCCGTGCCCGAACGGATACAACGGCTGCCCCGTGAAGTATCGATACGTGCGGCCCTGCATGGCGTAGTCGTCGAAGGCCGGCAGCTTCTCGTTCTCCTTGTAGAACGTGACGGGTAAACGCCCCGACGGATTCACATTGCCGAACAACACATCGGCCACCGCGTTACCGCCGCGCTGACCGGAATACCACGCCATCAAGATCGCAGGCAGACGCTGCTGCGCCCAATCGACAGCGAGTGCCGAACCACCCGTGAGCACCAACGCCACCGGCTTGCCGGTGGCCTGCAGCGCCTCGAGCAGTTTGCGCTGGCTGCCGGGCAAACGCAGATCGGTGCGATCGCCGCCGGCGAAGCCTGGATAGCTCACCTTCATCTCTTCGCCTTCGACATCGCCGGTCAGACCGCCGACGAATACGACAGCGTCGGCACCGCGAGCGGCATCCATCGCTTCCTCGAAAGGTTCTTTCGCACCCGGACGCCGCCAGCCCAGACGCACTTCGGCGTCGCGAATGTCTTCGAAGTATTCGAGCTTGATCCGATAGGCACGCCCCCCTTCGAGATCGACGCTGGCCGTGTGACTCTTCACGCGCTCATTGAGATCCCAGCCGTCGACGATCAAGCGATCGTCGATATACAGACGCACGCCGTCATTGGCGCCCACGACCAGCTCATACTTGCCCGACGTCGGCGGCAACAGCTGACCGGTCCAGCGAACGCTGAAGTCATCGCCTGCCAACGCCTGCGCGTTCGACAGCTCACCTCGCGCCGCCAGGTCATCCGTCGGCGCGCCGCGATCCCATCGGAACGCGATTCGCGAATCGATGCGAGTCAGCACCGGTGCGCCGGCAAAGTCGCGACCCCGGAAGTACTCGCCCTTGAGTCCCTGCTCCTTCGAGCTCGCGTCGGGCCGCAGGAAGTTCGCATCGATCAGCGGCACCGCTCGCGGCTCTTCGCGACCCTCGACCAGATCGACACCCCGCGAATACACCACCTTGGTCTGCTTGCCGACCGCCTCACGAATGCCCTGCAGGATCGTCACGGGCGCCGCCGGCGTGCCGTAGTAATTGCCCAGCAGCGACATGACCTCATCCGCCGTCGGTCCGATGACGGCAATCGTCTTGATGTCGCGCGACAGCGGCAGCATGCCGTCGTTCTTCAGCATCACGATAGACGACTGCGCCGCGCGCCGGGCCAACTGATCGTGCCCGGGCGACTGATTGACCGAGTACGGAATCTGCGCCCAACGAACGCGCTCCGGCGGATCGAACATGCCGAGCTTGAACCGCGTCAGCATGAGTCGGCGCACCGCTGCGTCGATCTCAGCCTCGCTCACCAGCTTTTGCTTCACGGCCGGGACCAGCGCGTCGTAAGTCTTGCCGCAATCCAGATCGCATCCAAAGCGCACGCCAAGCGCCGCGGCTTCGGGTGCGGTGCCAACGATCTTGTGATGTTTGAAGATGTCCTCGATGGAGTCGCAGTCCGACACGACGTAGCCATCGAAGCCCCAGTCCTTGCGGAGGATCTGCTGTAACAGTCGCGGACTGGCGGAGGCCGATTCGCCGTAGACGCGGTTGTACGCGCCCATCACCGATGCGACACCGCCCTCCTGCACCAGCGCCTGAAACGCCGGCAGGTAGGTTTCATACAGATCGCGCTCGCTCGGGTGAACGTCGAAGTGGTGGCGATCCGCCTCGGGCCCGCTGTGAACAGCGAAGTGCTTGGCGGTAGCGTCGACCTTGCGATACTTCGGGTCGTCGCCCTGCAAGCCCTTCACGAACGCGACGCCCATGCGCGAGGTGAGCCAAGGATCTTCGCCGTACGTTTCCTGGCCACGGCCCCAGCGAGGATCGCGAAAGATGTTGATGTTCGGCGACCAGAACGTCAGGCCCTGATAGCGTTTGCGCAGGCCGCGACGTTCGAACTCGTGATGCTTGGCGCGTGCCTCATCGCTGATGGCGGTCGCGATCTCGAACATCATCCTGTCGTCGAAGGTGGCGGCGAGTCCGATGGCCTGCGGGAATACTGTCGCCGCACCGGCGCGCGCGACACCGTGCAATGCCTCGTTCCACCATTCGTATTCGGGCACGTCGAGTCGCGCAATGGCGGGCGCGTTGTTGCCCAGCTGCGCGACCTTCTCTTCCAAGGTCATGCGCGACACCAGGTCGGCCGCGCGATCTTCGAACGATTTGCTCAGATCCTTGTAGACCGGTTGCTCGGCGAACGCTGACGTAGCAAGCGACAGCAACGCGGCAACGGTCACGGCAAGTTTGGTCGATCCCGACTTGGTGTAGCGCATGGTTACCAATCCCACATGGAGCCGTCTTCCAGACGAGCGATAGGCAGTTGTTTGGGCGAATAGGGATAGCGGGCCGCGAGCTTCTCGTCGATGCCGACGCCGTGGCCCGGCGACTCACCGCAATGCAGGCGACCATCCCGGAACTGATAGTCGTGAGGAAACACTTCGTCGGTTTCCCTGGCGTGATGCATCCATTCCTGAATGCCGAAGTTCGGCACCCAAGTATCGAAATGCAGCGCCGTGCCCATGCAGACGGGCGACAGATCGGTTGCGCCGTGGAAGCCCGTGCGCACTTGATAGAGCGATGCGAAGTCCGCCAGCCGACGCACATGCGTGATGCCACCGGCGTGCACGATGGTCGTGCGGATGTAGTCGATGAGTTGATTCTCGATCAGATGCTTGCAGTCCCAGATCGAGTTGAACACCTCGCCGACAGCGAGCGGCGTGACAGAGTGCTGGCGAATGACCTCGAACGCCTTTTGATTCTCCGCGGGCGTCGCGTCTTCCAACCAGAACAAGCGGTACGGCTCCAGGCTGCGCGCCAGCCGCGCCGCCTCGATCGGCGTCATGCGGTGATGACCATCGTGCAGCAGCTCGACATCGTTACCATGATCCACGCGCAACTGCTCGAACAGCTTCGGCACGATCTCCAGATACTTCGGCGTCGACCACAACGTTTCCAGCGGCAGCTGCGTTTCGGCGGGCTCGTAGGCCTTGCCGCCGCTCGCGATTCCATACGTCTTCGCCAGACCCGGCACAGCGCATTGAGCACGAACCGCGCGGAAGCCCATATCGATGTACTTGCGGACTTCATCACTGGTCTCGGCGATGTCACGACCGTTGGCATGTGCGTAAACCAGCGCACCTCCGCGCGAACGGCCGCCGAGCATTTGATACAGCGGCAGGCCTGCGAGCTTCGCAACGATGTCCCACAACGCCACGTCGACAGCAGCGATCGCCGTCATCGTCACGGGGCCGCGACGCCAATAGGCGCCCCGATAAAAGAACTGCCAGGTGTCTTCGATGCGACCGGCGTCCCTGCCAATCAGGTTGGGAACGATGTGTTCCTGCAGATACGCGGCGACGGCCAGCTCGCGGCCGTTGAGCGTGGCGTCACCGAGGCCGGTGATTCCCGAGCGGGTCACGATCTTCAACGTGACAAAGTTGCGGCCCGGACAAGTCACGATCACTTTCGCTGCGACGATCTCGCGATCTCGACTCGAGCCGGCCACCGACGCTGCTTCGACACTCATCACTTGACCTCGATCTGAAACGGCCCCGCCGGCAGCGGAGCTTCGTCGTATAGCGTGCAGACCGGGCTGTCTGCCCAACAGTAACGAACACGAGTGGCGCTGCTTGCGTTGGCGCTCTTCAGAATCACGCGCTGTCCCTGCAGCGTCGCTTCGGCGTACTCACAACTGCCTGCAGACGAGCCGCATGTTTCGAAACCAATCGGCCGCGCAGCGCTGTAAGCCACGAGCTTGCCCGTGGTGTCGGTGAATTCGACAGAGACCGCGTCACCATCGCGTCGTGCACTCACCGGCATTGGGCCGGACGGCGGAGCCGCGTCCTTGTACAGAAGGTGTCGAGCCGCTCGCGCGAGTCGACGAGCGACCTCCTGTTTGTTCGCCGGATGCACATCGGTGCGCTCGCCCAGATCGACCGCAATCGCCAGACCTGCATTCCCATCGGCGTTCACAGCGAGGCGCTGGCCTTCGCGAAGATTTGCCCAGCCACTTTCGGAGGGCTTTGACGAGGCAGGCCCGTAGCCCGCCAGTTGCACCACGAAGAACGGTGTCTTCGCGCCAAACTGCGCGCGCCAATCAGCGAAGAAGCGTGTCAGCAGCGCCTGATACCGATCGCCTTCATCGGTGTTGGATTCGCCCTGATACCAGGCGACGCCACGCAAGCTCAGATTCGACAGCGGCGCGATCATGCCGTTGTGAATCACGCCCAATCCGGCAGTAGCTTCCCAAGGTGCACGCAATGGAAACGCGGCGTTGGCAGGCGGCAATCGATAGCGCCATTCTTTGTTGAGCACGACGCTCGAACCATCGGCGAATCGAAGCGCGCGACTTTCCATCAAGCCGGGCAGCCCGCCGTTCGCGTAAGTATCGAGGATGCTGACGACGACAGAATTCTCGCCTGCGTGCAGCACATTCGGCGGCAACGGATAGGACTTCTCACCGCCGGGACCTGCGGCTCCGACCAGTCGGCCATTGATCCACGCCTGATCCGACTCATCGACCCGCCCCAACGCCAACGTGGCCTGCTGCGACGCTTGTGACTTCGTCAAAGTCACACTTGTCCGATACCACAGCATGCCGTCGTACCTGGCCAGCTCGGGGACGCCCCAGTCCTCCCAGTAGCCGCGCTCTACGGGTGCCAGCTTCCACTCTCCCGTCGGCTTCGCACTCCAGGGCTGATCCTTCGCGCGCTGCCGATACCAATCTTCCCAGATGCTTGCCCACTGCGAATTCGCAGCGAATGGATCTTTACTCGACTGCGCCAATGCATCCAAAGCGCGATCGTAACCGCCCATGGAACGGAGCGCGGACGCGGTCATCCACGACTGAATCTTCGAGCCGCCCCAAGCGGCATTGATCAAGCCCATCGGCACCTTGTCTTTCTTCTGCAGCTCGCGCGCGAAGTACAGACAAAGGGCCGAGAACTCCGGCACAGTCGTCGGCGACGCCTTCAGCCACTGCACCGGACCGACGAACCCGTACTGAGGAACGGGATTGTTCGCCAGCGGCACAGTAAGCATGCGAATGGAATCGTTCGTGGAGTTCGCGATCTCGGACCGGGAGTCGAGCGCGCGATGAACCTGCAGGACCATATTGGATTGGCCGGAGCACAGCCACACGTCGCCGATCATCACATCGTCGACAACCTGCTTTTCACCCGACGCCGCAGTGACGGACAGTTGATATGGGCCGCCCGCGCCCATGCCTGGCAGGCTCAGTCGCCACAGCCCGGTCGAATCAGCTTTCGCCTGCGAGCTGGAGTTCGCCAGCGTGACCGTCAGCGACTCGCCCGGCGCGGCACGCCCCCAAACGTTGATGGCCTGCTCTCGTTGCAGGACTGCGTGATCCTGAAACAAGTCGTGCAGGAGCGCCGCGTTCGCACTCGACGCAGCCACCAACGACAGCATCGCGCCCGGGAGCCACTTCGACATACAGCGAGCCCTCATGATCAGTGATGCCCAGGCGCGTATGGGAATTCCAGCGATTTGTAGTAATCGAGCGAATGCTCGGGCGGCGCGAAGCCGGCGGGCAGCGGTCGCTTAGAGAAAGTCTGGAAGTAGGCGATGCTGGCGTCACGCCACCACTTGGCTTCCTGCTCCTGAATCCTGAGGAACGCGGCGACCTCCTGGTACCGCTCGGTATCGACGAACGGCGCCAATCCCTGCCACGTTCCTGCCATCTCGTGCACCGTATCGACGCCCCGCGTGTATCGATACACCAGCTCATCCCACAGGATGCGACCGGACTGGGTGCGATAGTCCCAAGGCACGTGATGGAACCACAGCAGGAACTGTTCGGGCACGCGCTTCAGATCGCCGAACTGCGCAGCCACCGGCGGCGCGTATTGAGCGACGGCATTGCTACCCGTCTTGGTGCGATCGAAGCCAATGCCTTTCGCATCGGCGCGATGGTAGTAAACAGACGTCCAATCTGCGCGCGGCCCGCCTTCAACCCATGGGCCCGGGCCGTAGTGATGACCGCGCCCCATCAAGTGATGCAGACCCAGCGGCGTCATGTAGTCGACGACGGCCTCGTGCGATTTCATCATCATCGCGACCACGGGCCGCACGAACTGCGGGTCGTTCGAGAATGTCATCCGCACCCACTCTTCGGCGATGTCCTTCGACGACAGCATCGGATTCCAGGCAAGCCGGCCGAACGCATACCAGTTCGCCTGCTCGAACTGAGCGCCGCTCCAGTTGCGATCGGTACCAATGTTGGCCACGCCGGCGATGGCGGTGTGGGCGTAGTTGTCGATTGAGCCGTCGAGGACTTTGGCGACCGTAGAGCCCTGGCGCGGACGATGAGTGTCCGCGCGCAAAACTTCTTCATAGAACGCGCCGAGGTAGACCAGGTGGGTCGCGAAGCCCAGATATTCCTTGGTGATCTGGAACTCCATGGCCAGCGGCGTCCTGGGCATGGCGCCGAACAGCGGATGGAACGGTTCGCGCGGCTGGAAATCGATGGCGCCGTTCTTCACCTGCACCAGCACGTTGTCGCGGAACTTGCCATCGAGCGGAACGAACTCGTCGTAAGCCTGCTTGGCGCGATCGTCCGGCTGCTCGTGCGAATAAACAAACGCGCGCCAGATCACCATGCCGCCGAACGGCTTCACCGCATCGGCCAGCATGTTCGCGCCGTCGGCGTGCGTGCGGCCGTAGTCCTGTGGACCAGGCTGTCCCTCCGAGTTCGCTTTCACCAGGAAGCCGCCGAAGTCAGGAATGTATTTGTAGACTTCCGCCGCCTTGTCCTTCCACCACTGCTGCACGCCCTGGTCCGCGGGATCGGCGGTCTTCAAGCCGCCGATCTCGACGGGCGCACTGAACCGTGCGGTGAGAAACACTCGGATGCCGTAGGGGCGAAACACGTTCGCCAGCGCCGCCGCCTTCTCCAGATACGGCGCGGTCAGACTCGTCGCATTGGCATTGACGTTGGTGAGAACTGTCGCGTTGATACCGATTGACGCGTTGGCTCGCGCGTAGTCGGTGTAACGCGGGTCGAGATAATCGGGCAGCTTGTGCCAGTCCCACAGCGAAAAGCCCGAATAGCCGCGCTCGACGGTGCGATCCAGATTGTCCCAATGATTCAGCATGCGCAACTGGATGCGCGAAGACTCGGTGACGTTGAGGTTCCCCAGCGGCTGCTGGGTCTGTAACAGGCGCAGGAAATGAAACACGCCGTACAGCACGCCCACGTCGTCGTTGGCGGCGATCACTACCACCGTTTGGTCGTCGGCCCGACGATGTCGAATGACATAGCCCTGCGCGGCCAGTCCCTGCAATCCCAGATCGAGCTGAGCAATCTGCGGGTTCGATTGCGGCGTGCCTATGATCAAGCCAGACGCCGACACACGCTCAACAGAAGCCGGCCGCTGCGACAGCAAGCCATTCAACCCACGCAACAGTTCGTCTTTGGCCACCGCCAGCGTCGGTGATGGAGTCGGCATCACCAGCTGGGACGTGGCCGGTGCATAGAGCGCGCGCTGTTCGGCAGGCAATGGGTGATAACGCAGCCAGAGCTCATAGCCGTCTTCGGCCGCCGCCGGCCGCATGAAAAACGCCGCGCACAGAGCCCAAAGAGACAACATCGATCGAAACAAAGGCGCGCACCCGCCACCCAGCGAACGATGCCCTGGTGCCATCACTTCCCCCTACCATCGACTGACCGGACTTTTGGTAACGGTACCATGGGTAATCGACGCGCTTCCACCCTTGCCGGTCCGAGGCAATAATGTGATGAATTCCTTGGGCCTGCCGGCCCGCTGCTCAGACCTTCATGCAAAACGCACCTCGCAAAGCCAGGAACTCGGCCAATTCGACCCGTCGCAAAGGCGCGGCGGTCACCATCCATGAGGTGGCTCAGCGCGCCGGCGTGTCGCCGATGACCGTGTCCCGTGTAGTCAACGGCAATGCCAATGTGCGAGCCGCGACGCGCGAGTTGGTGATGCGAACGGTGCGCGAGCTCAACTACACACCGAATGCCGCAGCCCGTTCGCTGGCGGCCGCGTCGGGAACGCGAATCGCGCTGATCTATACCAACCCGAGCTCCGCTTACTTGAGCGAGTTGCTGGTCGGTGCGCTCGACGGCGCCAGCAAGGCAGCGACACAACTCGTGCTCGATACTTGGGATCACATGACGCGAGCGACCGAACGGGCCGCCGCTCGCAAGATCGCGCAGAGCGTGGCGGGCGTGATTCTTCCGCCGCCGCTGTGCGAATCGAAGGCCGTCTGTTCCGAACTGGTGGCCGCTGGAATTCCAGTGGTAGCGATCGCGTCCGGACGCTTCCAGCCCGACATTTCCGGCGTGCGCATCGATGACTTTCGCGCAGCGCAAGAAATGACCGAGCATCTGATTTCATTCGGACATTCGCGCATCGCCTTTATCAAAGGCCATCCCAATCAGACGGCCAGCGCCCTGCGCTACGAAGGGTTCCAATCGGCCATGGCTGCGGCCGGCATCCCGGTCGATCCCACACTCGTTCAGCAAGGCTTTTTCACTTATCGGTCCGGCCTGGAAGCGGCCGAGAAATTGCTCGCGCGCAAGAAGCCGCCCACAGCCATTTTTGCCAGCAACGACGACATGGCCGCGGCCGCCGTGTCGGTAGCTCACCGCCGGGGAATGGATGTACCGCGCGACATATCCGTAGTCGGCTTCGACGATACGCCAATCGCGACGACTGTCTGGCCGGAGCTGACCACCATTCGCCAGCCCATCGCCGCGATGGCCGCCTCTTCCATCGACCTGTTGTTACGTAGCATTCGTCGGCGTAAGGACGGTGAAGCCCGTGTCGTGGTCGATCACGTCGTGGCTCACGTCCTGGTCAAGCGCGACTCGGTGGCCGCCCCCGCTCCGGGCTGATTCCGCGCTTCGGAGCGCACTCCCCTTTGCTGCTCCGGCGTCCCGGCAGGGCGAGGTCGCGCTTGAATTTTGATAGCGCTATCACTACGCTCGTCATGGCATGAGGCCATTGAGAGCCTCAGCACCGCCAAGCCACTCACAAGCGTCATCTCAGGGGGCGCAATTTATGTCACAGGGGATTCCCCAGGCCGAGCTGAATCCCACGCTGGTGCGTGGACTTGCGTTCGTTGCCGCACTCGGCGGACTGCTGTTCGGTTACGACACGGCGGTCATTTCCGGTGCCGTCGGCGCCATCGACCATAACTTCATCGACCCGCGAGGCCTGTCCGAAACCAGCGCGGCCAGTCTGTCCGGCTGGGCCATTTCCTGCGCTTTGCTCGGTTGCGTGATCGGCGCGGCATTGGCTGGCCCGATGTCACAGAAGATCGGCCGGCGCGGCGGTCTGCTCGTGTCGGCAATTCTGTTCATGCTGTCCTCGGCCGGCTCCGCGTTTCCGGAATTCGGCTTTTTGTGGATCGGCGGCAAGGGCCCGGACGCACTGACGGCCTTCATCCTGTATCGCATCCTCGGTGGCGTCGGCATCGGCGTGGCCTCGATGCTCTCCCCGCTCTATATCGCCGAGATCGCTCCGCCCAAGCAGCGCGGTCAGCTGGTCACTTATCAGCAGGTCGCCATCGTCGTCGGCATGACGCTGGTGTACTTCGTGAATTGGTTCATCGCCTCGCAAGGTGACGATCAGTGGGTGGTCTCGACCGGCTGGCGTTACATGCTGCTGTCGGCCGCGTTGCCCGCCGCTTTGTTCTTCGCGCTGTTGATGCTGGTCCCGGAAACGCCGCGCTGGCTGGTGATGAAGGGCCGCATGGATGAGGCACGGAATGTTCTGGCACGCCTGACCAACGAGGCCGATGCACGCGTGGTGCTGAAAGAGATCGACGAGTCGCTGCACGAGCGCACCGGCAAGTTGTTCGCTTTCGGCACGCTGGTGATCTTCGTCGGCATCATGCTGTCGGTGTTCCAACAGTTCATCGGCATCAACGCGGTGCTGTACTACGCGCCGCTGATGTTCCAGAACATGGGCGCTTCGACCGACAGCGCGCTGCTGCAGACCATCATCGTCGGCGTCGCGAACATCGTGTTCACGCTGGTCGCGCTGGTCACCGTGGACCGCTGGGGCCGCAAGCCGCTGCTGATCCTGGGCGGTGTCGTGATGGCGGTCTCGATGCTGACGCTCGGCTTCCTGTTCAACAGCCACAACGTCGGCACCGCCGCGCTGGTCGCCGTGGTCGCTTACATCGCCGGCTTCGCGCTGTCGTGGGGCCCGGTGGTGTGGGTGCTGCTCGCCGAAATCTTCCCGAACCCGATCAAGGGCAAGGCGATGGCGATCGCCGTGGCCATGCAGTGGATCGCGAATCTGTTCGTGTCCTGGTCGTTCAAGGTGCTGGACGGCAACTCGGCCTTGAACGCGATGTTCAACCACGGCTTCTCCTACTGGATCTACGGCGTGATGAGCGTTCTCGCCGCGCTGTTCGTGTGGCGTTTCGTGCCCGAGACCAAGGGTCACAGCCTGGAAGCGATTCAGCACCTGTGGATGGCAAAGCCCGACGGCCACCCCACCAACGCTTCGTCCAAGGCCAGCACTGCCAACGCGCTCTGATCGACTCAGCCCATGAGATTACTTGCCCATCTTCCGGCGGACTGGCGTGAGGCCACCTTGGTTGGCCGCATCGCCACCGCCGCCGGCCCGACGCCGGTCGTCGTGACTCGCGGTCGCGTTCGCGACGTGTCGCGAGTCGCGCCGACCGTTTCGGATCTGCTGAACAATTGGAACGATACGATTCCAGCCGGCGAGGATCTCGGTCCGCTCGATCAGCTGCCGCTGTCGGCTGCATTCAATGGCGGCGCGTCGTCGTCGACACGTTTGCTCGCGCCGGTCGACCTGCAATGTGTGAAAGCGTGCGGTGTGACGTTCGCTGTCTCCGCGGTGGAACGCGTGATCGAAGAACGCGCCCGCGGCGATTACGCCAAAGCTCAGTCCATTCGTGACGCGCTGGGTGAACGCGTCGGCGCCGACATTCGCTCGGTCAAACCCGGCTCAGCCACCGCGGTCCGCTTGAAAGAAGCGCTGATCGCCGACGGCCTGTGGTCGCAGTATCTCGAAGTGGCCATCGGCCCCGATGCCGAAGTGTTCACCAAGTCGCCGGTGCTGTCCTCCGTGGGTTGGGGCGACTGGATCGGCGTGCGCAAAGAATCGCAGTGGAACAATCCCGAGCCCGAGATCGTGCTCGCTTGTGACGCGAAAGGCCGCACACTCGGTGCATCCCTGGGCAACGATGTGAACTTGCGCGACATCGAAGGCCGTAGCGCGCTGCTGCTCGGCAAGGCCAAGGACAACAACGCATCCTGCGCCATCGGTCCCTTCATTCGCATGTTCGACGCGACGTTCGACATCGATGCCGTGCGCAAGACCGTGGTCTCTCTGACCGTGGCAGGCGATGACGGCTACAAGCTCGAAGGCCGCAGCTCCATGTCGCTCATCAGCCGCGATCCGCTCGAGCTGGTCGAGCAGACGCTCAGTCAGCATCAATATCCAGACGGCTTCGCGCTGTTCCTCGGCACCATGTTTGCTCCCACCGACGATCGCGATGTGGCCGGCCGCGGCTTCACGCACAAAGTCGGCGATCTCGTGCGCGTGTCCTCGCCGCATCTGGGCACGCTCGAGAACAAACTCACGACCTCGGACCAGGCGCCGCCGTGGTCCCACGGCATCGGTCATCTGATGCGCAATCTTGCCAGCCGGGGCTTGTTGGCCCAGCGCTCCACTTAAGCTCAGGCTCAACGAATTTATGTCTCACACCGTCTACCCGTCGCTTCGTAACAAACGTGTCGTCGTCACCGGCGGCGGCTCCGGCATCGGCGCGGCCATCGTCGAAGCGTTCGCCCGCCAGGGCGCGCGCGTGGCGTTCCTCGACATCGCCGACGACGACTCCAGACAACTGGAGCGTCAGCTGGCGTCCAGCCCGACGCCGCCCCGCTACTATCGCTGCGACCTCAAGGACATCGACACCATCAAGGAATTGTTTCCTCGGATTCGTGCCGACCTGGACGGCGGCATCGACATCCTGGTGAACAACGCGGCCAACGACGACCGTCACACGCTGCAGGAAATCACCGAGAAGTATTGGGACGACCGTATCGCTGTGAACCTGCGTCACCATCTGTTCTGCGCGCAGGCCGTGGTCGAGGACATGAAGGCCGCCGGCGGTGGCGCCATCGTCAATCTCGGCTCGGTGTCGTGGCATCTGGCACTGCCGGACCTGTCGATCTACCAGACCGCGAAGGCCGGCATCGAAGGCCTGACCCGTGCGCTGGCCCGGGACCTGGGAACGTTTGGCATCCGCGTGAATTGTGTAGTGCCGGGCGGCGTCCGCACCCCGCGCCAGATGAAGCTGTGGCATACGCCTGACGAAGAGCAGCGCATGCTCGGGCTCCAGTGCATCAAGGCGCGGGTCGAGCCGCACGACGTGGCCAACATGGTCGTGTTTCTTGCTTCGGACGACGCCCGCATGTGCACGGGCCACGAGTATTTCGTCGACGCCGGCTGGCGTTGATCAATTTGAGCTCTGACATCACGGACTGAGCATGACCAAGGTCGAGTGCGTCTGCGCCGTGGGCGCCCAGCTGGGTGAGGGACCATTATGGTCGGCGAGCAACCAGGCCGTCTGGTTCGTCGATATCAAAGGGCGCCAGATCCATCGTTTCGACACGCGGGGCAGCGCGCTCACTTCCTGGCCGGCGCCGGAGGAAGTGGGCTTCGTCGTCAAAGCCCCGGGCGAGCGCTTCGTCGCCGGCATGAAGAGCGGCCTGTATTCCTTCGACCCGGAGAGCGGCAAGTTCGCTCTGATCACTCGCGTGGACTCGGACAAACCGCGCAACCGCCTCAACGATGGCTATGTCGACGCTGCCGGCCGCCTGTGGTTCGGCAGCATGGACAACGACGAGTCTCGACCCACCGGCGCCTTGTATCGTTTCGACCATCACGGCCTGCGGCGCTGTGACGAAAATTACGTGATCACGAATGGCCCGACGGTCAGCCCCGACGGCGGCACGCTGTATCACGTCGACACGCTGGAGCGAGTCATCTACGCCTTCGACCGGAACGGCGGCGAGCTGAGCAATCGTCGCGTGTTCGCCCGCATCGACAAGCCCGGCGCCTATCCCGATGGCCCGGCCATCGATGCCGAAGGCTGCGTCTGGATCGCTCTGTTCGGCGGTTGGGGCGTGCAGCGCTTCTCACCGCGGGGCGAATTGCTACAAACTATCGCCCTGCCGGTCGCCAACTGCACGAAGGTCGCTTTCGGCGGCGACGACCTGCGCACCCTGTACATCACCACCGCGTGGAAAGGCCTGTCGAAAGAACAGATCGCCGCGCAACCGCTTGCTGGAGGCCTGTTCGCGACCCGCGTCGGCACAGCCGGCGTGGCTCCGAATGAGGTTCGCTATGACGGCTGAGCGCCGCTTTCGTTCCCAGGACTGGTTCGACGCCCGCGATCACATCGACATGATGGCGCTCTATCTGGAGCGCTTCATGAACTACGGGCTGACGCCCAAGGAGCTGATGAGCGGCAAGCCCATCATCGGCATCGCCCAGAGCGGCAGCGATCTCACTCCCTGCAATCGTATTCACGTCGATCTCGCGACGCGCGTGAAGGAAGGCATTCGCGATGCCGGCGGCATTCCCATGGAATTCCCGACCCATCCGATCTTCGAGAATTGCCGTCGCCCGACGGCGGCGCTCGATCGCAATCTTGCCTACCTCGGCCTCGTCGAAATCCTGCATGGCTACCCGATCGACGCCGTGGTGCTCACGACTGGCTGTGACAAGACGACGCCCGCCGCGGTGATGGCCGCTTCGACCGTCGATATTCCAGCGATCGTGCTCTCCGGCGGCCCGATGCTCGATGGCTGGTTCGAAGATGAACTGGTCGGCTCGGGCACGGTGATCTGGAAGAGTCGCCGTCGCCTCGCCGCCGGTCAGATTACCGAACAGGAATTTCTGGATGCCGCCGCCGCGTCCGCCCCCTCGCCCGGCCACTGCAACAGCATGGGCACGGCTTCGACGATGAACGCCGTCGCCGAAACGCTCGGGCTTTCGTTGCCCGGCTGTTCCGCCATTCCCGCACCCTATCGTGAGCGTGGGCAGATGGCGTATGAGACAGGTCGCCGCGCCGTGGAAATGGCGTTCGAAGATCTGCGTCCGTCGAAGATTCTCACGCGCGAGTCGTTCCTCAACGCAATCACTGCGATCGCGGCGCTCGGCGGCTCGACCAACGCGCAACCGCATCTGACTGCGATGGCTCGTCACGCCGGTCTCGAGTTGCATGCTCAGGACTGGACCAGGTACGGACATGACATCCCGCTGCTGCTCAACATGCAGCCCGCGGGTAAGTACCTGGGCGAGCGCTTTCATCGCGCCGGTGGCGTGCCCGCCGTTCTGCACGAGCTGATCGAAGCGGGCAAGCTGCATGCGGACGCGATGACTGTTACCGGTCGCACGCTGAGAGAGAACATCAAAGGCCGCGCGAGCAAAGACCGCGAAATGATCGCGACCTACGACAAGCCGCTGCGCGAGCGCGCGGGCTTTGTCGTGTTGAGCGGCAACCTGTTCGACTTCGCGATTCTCAAGGCGAGCGTGATCACTGAGGATTTCCGCCGTCGCTATCTGGGCGAGGCCGGACACGACAACGTGTTCGAAGGTCGCGCTGTCGTATTCGATGGTTCGGACGACTATAGAGCGCGCATCAACGATCCGGCGCTGAACATCGATGAGCGCTGCGTGCTGGTGATTCGCGGCGCCGGCCCGCTGGGCTGGCCCGGCTCCGCCGAAGTCGTGAACATGCAGCCGCCGGATGCTCTGTTGAAGCGAGGCATCGCCAGCTTGCCGACCATCGGCGATGGCCGTCAGTCCGGCACCTCGGACAGTCCCTCGATTCTGAATGCTTCGCCCGAGAGCGCGGCCGGCGGCGGTCTCGCGTGGCTGCGAACCGGCGACATCATTCGCATCGACTTGAACCAGGCTCGTTGCGACATGCTGGTCTCCGACGAAGAGATCGAACGCCGCAAGCAGGACGGCATTCCGGCGGTGCCCGACAGCGCGACGCCGTGGCAGGAACTGTATCGCTCCACCGTCAGTCAGCTCGACCAGGGCGGCGTGATGGAAATGGCGCTGAAATATCGGCAGGTCGCGAAGAAGACGCCTCGGCACAATCACTGATCGCCTCTGTAACACTGGCGACACAACACGGATCAGAGTCATGAGCTGGAGGCGGGCGCCAGCTCGCTGCGCTCGTTCATGTCGGAGGCTTAACCTGACGTGACTCGCCGGCCGCCGTAAACTACCTGGGCTGACCGGCCGCTGGAATCCGGTCCTGGCTGTCAAGAACCCGCCAAGAGGCCGCTGCCCCCATGAGTTCATTGTCTCGCCCGGCAATCGTGCGTTGCCTGTCCGCCTGCCTGTTCGTCGGCTCGCTCGCAGCTGGACCGTTGCATGCAGCCGAAGCGCCGCATCCCAAGCTGGTCGTGACCATCGCGGTCGACCAGCTCTCCTCGGACGTGTTCACCGAATACCGGCCCTTGTATCAAGGCGGCTTGAAGCGACTCGCTAGCGGCGTCGTGTTTCCGCGCGGACACCAGAGCCACGCGTCGACTGAAACCTGTCCCGGTCACTCCACCATCCTGACCGGCGCGCGCCCGGCCCGAACCGGCATCATCGCGAACGATTGGCAGGACCCGACGCTGCCGCGCACGGAGCGAGGCAAGGAAACATTCACGCTCTACTGCGTGGAGAAACCGGGCCCGGCCGGCAGCTCAGCGGACGAGAAGGTCATTTCTGCCGACCCATTGCTCGTGCCAACGCTGGGTGATCGCATGAAAGCACGCGATCCGGCCACCAAGGTCGTCACTGTTGCCGGCAAGGATCGCTCGGCGGTGATGCTCGGCGGTCACAACGCGGATCTCGCATTGTGGTGGACGCCAGCGGGCTTCACGACCTACGTCGGCAAGGAATCGAACATCCCGAAGGAGATCGCCGATAAGGTCAATGCGAACGTGCGCAAGTCTTACGGCCAGCCCACCGTGACCAAGCTGCCAGCTGCCTGCGCCTCCCGATCGCGCCCGGTCAAAGTCACCGACGCCATCTCTATCGGCACGCTGCAGAACCTTCCCGCCAACTCCAAACGGTGGCGCGCGACGCCGGCGCTGGACTCGTTCACCGTCGACGCCGCGCTGGCCGCGGTGAAGAGTTTCAATCTGGGCAAGAACTCCACCGATCTGCTCGCCGTGAGTTTTTCCGGCACCGATTACGCGGGCCATTACTACGGCACCGAAGGTGCGGAGATGTGCACTCAGCAACTGGCCCTCGACCAATCGCTCGGGCGGCTGCTGGACGGCTTGGATAAGACCGGCATTCCGTACGTCGTAGCGATGACCGCCGATCACGGCGGCATCGATACCACTGAAAGAAACAAACAGCGCGGCGTCACCGAGGCGGCGCGCCTCGAATCGAGCCTGCTGCCCGTCAACGTCGCCGCGGCGCTGGAAAAGGATCAGCCGGGCCTGCCGAAACCCATCGTGCTCGGCGCCAGGGAATTCGGTAACGATGTTTACTTGAATGCCGCCATTCCGGCGGACCGCCGCGAAGGCGTGCTGCGTGCCGCCTATCTGTACTATCGGAATCATCCGCAAGTGGCGGCGGTATTCACCAAGCACGACCTCATCGAAGCCGAGCAGCCGTCCGGGCCGGTCGACGAGTGGACGCTGCTCCAGCGCGCCAAGGCCAGCTTCAATGCACAGCGCTCGGGCGATCTGATCGTGCTGCTCAAGCCTTACATCTCGCTGTATCAGGCGCCCAGGAATGTGGACAGCGACTACACCGCCTCGCACGGTTCGGCATGGGGCTACGACCGGCGCGTGCCGCTCGTGTTCTGGTGGAAAGGCGTCGCTGGTTTCGAGCAGCCCGTCGCCGTGGAAACGGTGGATCTCGCGCCGACGCTGGCGAAGATCATCGGGCTCGAGGTTCCCGCGGGGGAATTCGACGGGCGCGCACTGCCGATCGTGCTGCCCTGATCAGGTGCCTTCTTCAGTCATCACGGCCAGCTGCTTCAGCATCTGCTCGCCGAAGTAAGCCTGAGGCAGGGACGCCTCGACTCCTTCCTCTTTTTCCCGTTCCGCGATCAATGTCTTGGTCTTGTCGAAGGCATCGCGCAATGAGCTCGCACCCGGCAAGGCCTCCCGATAGAACGCCTCCCCGAAATAGGTGAGATCGCGATCGTCCGCGCAGCCAAAAGAAGATCTGTCGGCGGCGGCCGCGGTGAGCAGGATCGTATGCTCATCCTTGAGCGGCTCGATGAATGCTCCGGCGTGACACGCCGAGATCACGATCACTTTCCATTTGATGCCGGAGTCTCGCAAGGCTTCGGCCAGCAGCTCTCCGGACAGCTGCCGCAACGGCAGCGAACCGTTGGTCACTGACAGCAGCGGCTCATCCGATCCATGTGAGGACAGCGCGAGGAACAGGATGTCGCGATCCAGTTCCATCCTGGATGCCACACCTTTCAGCGCGTAGCTCAGTGCCGTGGCGCTCGCGAGCGGCTGCTCGTCCAACGAGCGGCGATCGTTGATGAGCAGCAACGTGCGCTGGCCCGTGTGATAGCGTTCCGCGAATCGATCGGCGGCGAATTTGATTTCCTCGGCGAAAACCTTCTGATCGCCAAACCCCGCAAAGCCGACGAAGAACCCGACTGGCGCCTCGCCCGCCGGCCGCACCAGTTGAGCCACCGACTCGTCGATGCGCGCGGCTTGCTCGAAGAGAACCGGCTCGTCGGCGTTCCAGTCGCTCGCGGGCTCCTCTTCAACATCTTCGCCCGAACTCCATAACGTCGGGTCGACATACAAAACATTGCCCAGCCACACGGCCAGCACGGCGACCGCGATACCTCCGGCTGTCCCGATGAGGTGCAGGCTGCCCGTGATGGAACGCAATCCTCTGAGACAGTAGATGGCCGCATAGAGCGCGACTGCTCCCAACGCCGCGTCGGTCCAGCGTGCCGGCACCCAGCGGTCGATAACGAATTGCGCGACCACCAGCACCGGCGCGAGCAACGCCACCAACGAGCACGCTTGCGCAAAGGAAATGACCGGACGCGAGATGAGCTTCAACGCCACCGCGGCCAGCAACGCCGCGAGCACATACCAAGTAACGTATGGCAAGGCGTAGGGAAAGAACTGCGCCTCCGGCAGGGCATTGAACCAGCCGAGCCCGACCCACAACGCCAGCGCCAGCAGCGTCGGCACGGCGATCGAAGAAGCGCTGCCGGTGAGAACCGCGCTGTCGATCGATCGGAATGTAAGCAAATGTAACGATGCGCGGAGTTGCGAGGGCCGCGGCGTTGCTATTACCCGGGGCGCGGCTTCGGTCGGCGGAGATTCGGAGTCAGGGAACATGCGTGCTGCCGGGATCGCTGGACGGCGCAGCATATCAGCCCGTGACCGGGGCAGGTTCGCCCCAGTCACATTTAATCCGCTGGCGCTATTGAGCTTCGCGCGCCACTACGACGGGGGTGTCCGAGCCCTCGGTGGTACCCAGTCGCCGCTGAATGTCCTCGAGCCTGACGCCGCTGGTCTCGGGAAAGAACATCAGCACCACCAGGAACTGCAGAATCACCATGACCAGGAACATGAAGAACGGACCCGACTGCGACTGAGTGGCGATCACCGGGAAAGCCGCGGACACGATGGCGTTCATCACCCAGTGGGTCGAGCTGCCCAGACTCTGGCCCTGAGCGCGCACCCGATCGGGAAAGATCTCGCTCAAGTACACCCAGATCACCGCACCCTGCGAGAACGAGAAGAACGCGACGTAGCCGACCAGGAACATCAGCAACGTGCTTTGATACTGCTGGATGTGGAAGATCGTCGCGATCGCGGCCAGACAAATGGCCAGGCCCACGGAGCCAACCAGCAACAGCGTACGCCGGCCGAACTTATCGATGAGGCTGAGCGCGATCAGGGTGGAGATCAGCATGGTCGCGCCGACCGCAACCGCCTGCGCGTTCTGTGAGGTGCGATCGAAGCCCGCCATCGCAAAGATGTCGTTCAAGTAATAGAGCACGGCGTTGATGCCGATCAGCTGATTGAACATCGCCAGCACCAGCGCCAGCAGGATGGGGCGACGATAGCGCCATTGAAACAGTCGATCGGAACTCGGCCCGGCATCCCCTTCGAGTGACGCGCGAATACTGGCCAGCTCGCCGAGTGGCTTCTCGGAGCCCAGCTTGCGAAGCACCTGCTCCGCCTCCTCCAGGCGAGCTTGCGCGACCAGCCAGCGCGGGCTCTGCGGAATGCCGACCAGCATCACCAGAAACAACGCCGCCGGCGCCGCCGCGATTCCCAACTGCCAGCGCCACTCGACCAGCTCGCCCAATGCAAACATCCCGATCACATAGTTGGACAGGTACGCCAGCAGAATGCCGCCGATGATATTGATCTGAAACGCACCGACCAGTCGCCCTCGCCACGCGGCCGGCGCGATCTCGGCGATGTACACCGGCGCGATCACGGACGATCCGCCCATGCCGAGGCCGCCGACGAAACGGAAGATCAGCAGCCATGTCCAGGACGACGAGAAGGCGCAGCCCAGTGCGGAAATGAGATAACAGGACGCGAGAATCAACAGACTCGTGCGACCACCGAGCACCCGCCCCATCGAGCCCGCCGCCATCGCACCGAGCACCGTGCCCCAGAGCGCCGCGGATACAGTGAAACCGAGCTCGCTCGGTGACAGATTGAACATCTGAGTCAGTCCGTGCGTCGATCCGGCGATGACGGCCGTATCGAAACCGAGCAAGGAGCCGCCGAGGGCGGCCACGAAGACGGTCCGGACCAAAGTGCCGTTGAGCGTATGTGTCATTGTATTTCCAGCCCCGGTAACGTTCCCGTGCGCAGAAAGTCGAGATGGCATTGAACCGCCACCGCCGCCCCCGATTCCGCGCGTAGCACGATACTGTTATCTCTCCAGTGACCCTCGATATCGGCGACGCAATCGAAATCCGCCGGGATGCGCGCGACGCCCTGGAGATAGAAGATCGACAGCCGGCCCTGTGCGTCCGGCCGCAGGCACGTCGGTATGCCTCGCGCGCTCAACGGATTCTCTCGCGCGGAAGCCGCGAGACCGGCGTGAAAGTACGCCGTGATGTCTTCGATCCCCATGACGTTGACGTGCCGGCCGTTCCAAGGCGGAAAATGCCGCCCGCCATTGGAGAACCACAGCAACGTCGACGCCAGCTGCTTCGGATCGCGCATCGCGAACCAGACATAGCGCTGCTCGGGGAAGGTCACGGCCGACCACGCGAATTCCTGAGTCGGATCGGCACATAGAATGGCGAGGTCTTCGAAGCCACGCCGCGCGGGATATCGGCACAGGTCGGTGCTCGACCCATCGATGCATGGCGCCGCGTGCAGATCGGCAATCTCAGCGTCGGTCTTCAGCCACGAGTAGCCGCGATCTTCCGGCCGAGCCGTCGGTTCGACGTACGTTCGAGCGTGGACCAGTGAACTGAACGACAGCCGCGCGCCGCCCTTGGTCGTTGGAAACGCCAATGTCGCGTGATGCCCGGGATTGATCGGCCCGCTCAACCCCGCAAGATCGTGGCGTTGATAGATGATGGATTGATTGGCGAGCAGCGCGGTCGTCGCGTGGCACGTGCCCCCTTGCAGAGGCATGTCGACACCGAGACGCAGCCAGCAACCCTCGCTCGTCTCGCCGTTCCGGATCTCACGCCACTCGAGATTCGCCGTCTCCCCATGCGGCGGCAGACGCCGACCTCGATACGGCTCGCCATTTTCACCGAAAGCCGAACAGAACCAGTCGCCGCGCAGGGCGCGCAGCATGGGAGGAACATCGTCCGGCAATGTTTCTTCCGCCCAGGGCGCGACGGCGTAGGGCCGGATGGGCTCATCTTCCCTGGGAAAGAAAATCACCGGCCCCAGCATGCCGCCGGTCCGCGTCAACGCCAGCTCGACGTGCCGCGTGCCCAGCAGGAAAGACTCCTGCCCCTGAATCTTGACGGTGGCTTCGAAGGTCATGGGGACCTCGAACGTGAGGGCCTGTGAACCCTAGTACTCAGTGCACAGCTTGTGCGTCACCGGCACGTCTTCTTCGATCTGTGGAAAGCGCCCGATCTTGGCGTAGAAGGCATTGTCCATATCGTCATCATTGACCGACGACACCTCGCCGACAATGGACGTACCGGTGCCTTCTTCGGCCCAGAATTCGTGATACAGATACGGCGTCAAGGTAATGGAGTCGCCCGGCTTCAAGCGGAAGGTGTGGCCGGCCTTGACCCGGTGCCGCACGCCATCCAGGGACACCTCGACATCCGAGTCCGCCAGCTTGCCGTCCGGGCCGCGATTGAACAGACGGATCAGCAGATTGCCGCCCGACTTGCAGATGATGTCCTCGGACTTGAGAACGTGATGGTGCATCGGCGTGTGCTGATTCTCGCGAATCACCAGCAGCTTTTCGGCATACGGCTTCTTGTTATAAGGCACGCGCCGATGATGGCCGTTGCGCACGGTGAAAACGACCAGGCCGACCTTGTCGAAATCCCCCGAGCCGAAATCGGTGATATCCCAGCCGAGTTTGCACTGGCGGATCTCATCGCACTCCTCGCCCTTGGCGGCCCAATCGGCCGGGCTCCAGTAGGCGAACGGCGGCAGGCGAATCTGATGTTCGTGCAACAGCGTAATCGCGCCCTCGATGAGCGCGTTGATCTCGGACCGTTTCATCATTCCCCCTCGGCCTCACCGGCCGGCGCTTCGTCGTCAGATGACGCGCTCGTTACCACCGTCCACCGGAATCTGCGCGCCCGTGGTTCTGGAGAACCGGGGTCCGCACAGCTCGGCGGCCAGCTCTGCTACGTCCTTACTCGTCACCTCGACCTTGAGGATATTGTTGGTTTTATATTCCTGAACACTCAACTTATAGGACGCTGCGCGAGCCGCGAGCACTTCCGGCGTCCAGATCGCCGTATCAAACACCGCGTTCGGATGAACACAGTTCACGCGAATGCCATCACTGCCCCACTCCAGCGCCGCGACTCTCGCCAACTGCTGCATGGCTGACTTCGAAGCCGAATAAGCAGCGGCGCCGGGGCCGGGGGCGGCGACATTCTTGGAGCCGACGATCACCACCCGGCCGCCGCGCGGCGCGAGCTTGAGCAGGGGATGACACTCCCGCATCAGGACCAGGTTCGCATCCAGATTAATACTCATGGTCCGGCGCCAGACATCCGTAGCCATCGCGGCGATCGGCGAGCTCTTGGGGAAGATGCCGGCATTGAGCACCAGCATGTCGACCGAACCAAACACGCGCACTGCCTGATCCAGCGCGGCGCCAATCTGTTCCTCACTGGTGAGATCGCATTCGATCCCCAGGAAGCTCTTGCGGTCGTACAGCTGTTTGACCGCGGGCGAAACATCCAGGGCAACGACGGCCGCGCCTCGCGCCAGCAACGAATCGACGCAAGCTTTGCCGATACCCGACGCCGCGCCGGTGACCAGCGCGACTTCACCTAGAAATGTCGCCTCGGGATTCGGCTTGGCCAGCTTGGTGCGCTCCAGATCCCAGAATTCGACATCGAAAAAATCGCGAGCCGGCAGCGCCTTCCAGCCGCCCAGCTTTTCGGCGCTCATGATGATGTCGATTGTGTGCCGATAGATGTCTTCGGCAATGCTCGCATCCTCGGCGCTCCGCCCCAGCACTGCCATGCCCAGATCGGGATCGAGAATCACGCGCGGCGCCGGATCGACCACCGCAAGCGCGCGCCCAGCCACGTGAGCACGCACATACTCTTGATACGCAGCCGCGTAGGCCGCGACATCGCGACCAATCATCGGCACGCGCTTCGTGCGAATCACATGATCCGGCGTGACGCCCCCTCGTTGCGACAACTCGACAACATCGGGATGCTGGGCGAAGCCCAAGGCCTGCGAGTCGGTGCGAACCGTCATCACCATGGGCGTACCGGCCGCGCAGCTGACTTCCCGGCGCAGCGAAGCGATCTCCACGCGCGACACAGGCTTCGGCGTTCGAGTAATCCACTCGGCCCGACCGGCATCGTGGGTCTCGAGATAGCGCTCCGCCTGCGACACCAGATCGATCATGCGCTCATAGGACAGTTTCGCGGTTTCACCGAAGGTGAAGATCCCGTGATGCATGAGTACAACGCCGATGGTGTCGCGCGTCGCTTCTTTGGAAAGAATCTCGCGACACAGACGCACCAGCTTGAAGCCCGGCATCGCATAGGGGATGACCACGACCTGCGAGCCATAGATCTCCTGCAATCGCTCGAAGCCATTGCGCGAGTTCATGACAGCTATCAGCGCGTCGGAGTGCGTGTGATCGACGAACTTCTGAGGCAGCAGGGCGTGTAACAGGGTTTCGACTGAGGGTGCCGGTGCCGAGGCACGAGTCAGTGACAACTTCAGCTCACTCTCCATGTGCTCGTCGGAAAGCTCGCCGAGACTCACCAGCCGTAGCAACCGGCGCAGGCGGCAGGGTGAGAATCCAGCGGCATCGATCGTCGCAAGATCTGCGCCGCGACCTTTGACGTAGAGCACGTCCTCCGACTCGCCAAAGACGTTCGACTCGACCAGTTTGACCGAGGTATTACCACCGCCGTGGAGCACCAGCGACGGATCGCGACCGAGCAGACGCGAGGTATAAACGCGCTGGCCCAGCAGCCCTTGAAAGCGGGCCGCGTCCGGTTCGTTCCAGAGACTCTTCATCGCAGCGCGCCCATCATGTACTTGGCATTTTCCAACGGCGCTTTGCCGTCGAAGACCGCGCTGCCGGTGACGATGATGTCCGCGCCCATGCGGGCAATATTTACGATGTTGTCGCGAGTCACGCCGCCATCCACACAAATCAAAGCCGTATCGCCCAGACTTTCCCGCAGCCGTTTGACGCGATCGCAGGTCGATGCGATGAACTTCTGCCCGCCCCACCCGGGATTCACCGCCAGCACCAGCACCATTTCGAATTCGCCCGCCAGCGGCTCGAGCACTTCCAGCGGGGTGCCGGGATTCAAAGCGATGCCCCGCACGATGCCCCGATTTGGATCGTTGGCATTGGTCATCTTGCCCAGCGCCTGGAGCACGCGATGGATGTGACGAGTGGATTCCGCGTGCACAGTGACGATGTCCGCGCCGGCGGCGACGAACGAATCCAGCTTGCTGAGCGGGTCCTCGATCATCAGATGCACGTCCTTGAGCAGATTCGTCTTGATGCCGGCGACGACCGGCGCACCCAAGGTCAACTGAGGACAGAAGACGCCATCCATCACGTCGAAATGCAACAGATCGACGCCCGCGCATTCCAGATATTTCAGCTGCGAACCCAGCGTCAGCCAATCGGCGGTGAGCACCCCCACGCTGATCTGAGGCGCGGAGGCGCGCAATCGATCAACGAGAGGGGAGCGCGCCATCTCAACGTCCCTTCGACTCTTCGCTTCTCAAGCTCAGGAACAGCTCATGCGCTTCCTTGGGCTTGAGGCCGTTGTGCACGACTTTGTGAATCGCCTGCATCATGGCGCGCGGCGCGTCGCTCTGGAAAATGTTTCGACCCATGTCGACACCGGCGGCGCCGCGCTGGATGGCGTTGTATGCCATCGTCAACGCCTCGAGTTCCGGCAGCTTCTTGCCACCGGCCATGACGATGGGCACCGGGCACGATGCCGTGACGGTTTCGAAGCCTTCGGCGCAGTAGTAAGTCTTGACGATCTGCGCGCCGAGCTCGGCACAGATGCGGCAAGCCAGGCGCAGATACTGAGCATCACGCGTCAGCTCCTTGCCCACCGCCGTGACCGCCATCGTCGGGATGCTATAGCGCAGGCCCATGTCGACCAGTCGCGTCATGTTGTGCACCGAGTGCGTCTCGAACTGACCGCCGATGAACACCTGCGTGGTCAGCGCCGACACATTCATGCGAATGGCGTCTTCGATATCGACCGCCAGCTCTTCGTTCGACAGTTCCTTGAGAATGCTGGGACCGCCGCTACAACGCATGACGATGGGCTTGTTGATGGCCGGCGGCACCGTGGATCGCAGAATGCCGCGCGTGAGCATCAACGCATCGGCCATGGGCATGAGCGGGACGATGTTCAGATCGACGCGCTCCAGACCGGTCGTCGGTCCCTGGAAATAGCCATGATCGATGGCGAGCATCACCGTGCGCGCCGTCTCGGGGTTGAAGATGCGCGCCAGGCGATTCTTCATTCCCCAATCCAGCGAGCCCGCGCCGCGCAGGAAGAACCCGGGCGTGCGCATCGGCACGTCTTCATGAAAGTTCTTCGCTTCTTTCAGACCGTCTGTATCAGCCATGACTCTCCTCCAAAATCTGGCGCACGCCCGCGGAGATCCGATTCGCATCGGGTCGATACGCGTTCTCGAGCACGGGCGTGAAAGGAACAGGGACATCTGGCGAGGCGACGCGAGTCACGCGCACCGACGGCCAGCGTTCGGCGATGCCGGCGGCGATCTCGGCACCGACACCGCCCGTGATCGGACCTTCCTCCACGATCACGGCGCGACCGGTCTTGCGCACGGACGCGCCAATCGTGTCCCAATCGATGGGATTCAGACTGCGCACGTCGATGACTTCCGCATCGAGCTCGTCGGCCGTCTGCATCGCGTAATGGACCATCAAGAGCCAGGCGAGCACGGTGACGTTCTTGCCTTCGCGTCGAACCGCGGCCTTGCCGAGCGGCACGATGTAATCTTCCGCCGGAACGTCACTCGACGCGTCCACGGCGCCACCCTCTGCACGCGCGCCCTTCGAGCCGTACAACAACTTGTGCTCGAACATCAGCACCGGATTGCCATCGCGGAGCGCGGCCTTGAGCAAACCCTTGGCGTCGTACGCATTCGATGGCGCAACGACTTTCAAGCCTGGAACACCGGTGAAGTAACGTTCCATGTTTTGAGCGTGCTGCGAGCCGCGACCGGTCGCGCCGACCGGTGCGCGCATCACCAGCGGAACGCTGATGGTGCCGCCCGACATGTAACGAAGCTTGGCCGCGTTATTGATGATCTGATCGCTGGCCAGGAACAGGAAATCGCCATACTGCACGTCGGCGATGGGGCGCATGCCCATCATCGCCGCCCCGGTGGCCAGGCCGAAGAAGCCGAGTTCCGCGATCGGCGTATTGATCATCCGCTCGGAATACTTCTTCTCCAGGCCCAGCGTCACCGTGAACGCCCCGCCCCAACCTCCCGGCACCCCAATATCTTCACCGATGCAGAACACGCGTGGATCCGCCGCCATTTCTTCGGCGATCCCTTCGCGCAACGCCTCGGCGATGCCGAGACGCCGCGTTGACCCGGCTGCACTCACGACGGGGTTCTGTACATTGAGAGCAGGGGATCGCGGCGGCGCCTCGACAAAAACGTACTCGGCCAGCCCGCTCACGCTCGGGTGAGGCGCGACCTTGGCTCGCTCCACACAGTCGGCGAGCATCTTTTGAATGCGCGTGTTGATGAGCTCATGCTCTTCCGCGGTGATATGAGCCTGCTCACGGAATCGCTCGATGGGATCGCGCTGGGCCCACGCCTCGCGCTCATCTTTAGGTTGGTAATGACACGGGTCGCGACGCGAGTGGCCGGTGCGACGATAGGTCAGCAGTTCGAGCAACACCGGGCCTTTGCCAGCACGGCAATCGGCGACCGCTCTTTGCGAGGCTTCATAGACTGCGAGCACATCGTTGCCGTCGACCGTCTCACCACGGAATCCGTAGGACTTCGCGCGCTCCGAGATGCGCGAGTTCTTCATCACCAGATCGACATGCGTCGACGCGCCGTAAAGATTGTTTTCACAGACCAGGATGAGCGGCAGATCCCAGATGGCCGCCATGTTGACGCCTTCATGGAAGGCGCCCTCGGCAATGGCGCCGTCACCAAAGAAGGACGCCACTACGTGTGGCTTGTTTTCCATCTTGAATGACAGCGCCATGCCGGCAGCCAGCGGGATGCCTCCTGCGACGATGGCGATTCCCGGGACCATCCCCTTGCTCATGTTGCCCATGTGCATCGAGCCGCCGCGACCCTTGCAGCAGCCGGTCTCGGCACCGAACAACTCGTCCATCATTTCCTGCGGGGTCAGCCCTTTCGCCAGCGCATGGCCGTGTCCCCGAAACGTCGACGTAATCCAGTCATCGGCACCGAGCGCCGCGCACACGCCGACAGCGGTCGCCTCCTGCCCCTGACATTGATGAATGGTCCCGGGCATGGTGCCTTCGAGGAACAGGAACTTGACCGTATCCTCGAACTCACGGATCAACAGCATCCGTTCATACAGCCCCAGCAGGAACTTGCGGTCGTGGCCTGACATCAGCTCACCTTGATGGTCGCGATGACGGTGCCGACGGGAACCTTCTCCCCCGACTGCACATGAATGGTCTGGAGCGTGCCGTTGGCGATGCACTCCACTTCCTGGACCGCTTTATCGGTCTCGATCTCGAGCAGCGCCTGACCGCGCTTCACGGCGTCGCCGACATTGGCGAGCCAACGGGTGATGCCGAGCTCCACGCCTTCATTGGTGGCGAGATCCGGCATCTTCATATTCACTTCCATACTCAACGAACCTCGGAGACAGTCAGCGGATGGTCGATTGCAAAGGCTTCGGCTTCCGCGGCGGAGAAAACGGAATCGGTCGTGCCCGCGGCTCGGGTAGCCGACGCGCCGACGGCGCTCGCGTAACGAAGGGTCTGTGGCAAGTTCCAGTTCTGCAGCAGGCTGCGAATGACGCCCGACGTAAATGCATCACCGGAGCCGGATGGATCGACCACGTTCATGCTGTAAGCACCGCAGGTCCAGATCTTGCCGCCTCGTGCGGCGACCGAGCCGAGCCCGCCACGAGTCACGATCACAGTGTTGGCACCGGCCTCGGTGAGCGCACGCACTTGATCGAACGGATCGGAGAGCCCCGTGAAGGCACGGGCTTCGTCGTCGTTCGGCAGGAACACGTCGATGAGGGGCAACAACGACTTCAGCGCCGTGACGCCGCCCTGCCCCTCGGGCACCACCACATCGACCACCGTCTTGACGTTGGCTTCGCGACAGAACGCCAGCAGCGCTGCGAGCTTGGCGAACTCGATGCCGGGCAGAGCAAACAAACCACCGAGATAAAAGACTTTCAGCGACGACAGCCACTGATGGGAGATCTGATCGATACTGAACGCGCGGTTGGCGCCGATCACGTGCAGGTAGCGCCGGTCCTGCCCTTCGATCAATAAAATGATGGTGCGGCTGGTCGGATACTGCTCGACCCGCAGGACTCGCGAAGCACCGACATCGTGTTTTGCGAATGTTTTCAGCAGCGCATCGGCGGAACCGTCGCGCCCGACACAGCCGGCGAGATCGACGGCAATGCCCTGCTTGGCAAGGTCGATGGCCACATTGGCGGCACAACCGCCGGCACGCACCGGCATGTCGTCGAGCGCCACCAACGACCCGGCCGGCGGCAGCGCCGCCAGCGGACCGCAGAAAGTGTCTTCGACCAGGAGTCCTGCACAGCCCACGTCAGGCATAGATCACGCCCTGCCGCAGCACCCGAGAAGTTCGATACGTTCCAGCACCGCCTCTTTCACCACCTGACGGCCGACCACCATCAGATCGGTGTCGCTGCCGTCGCCGAGCAGGGCATGCGGATTCGGCTCGGCCGTGGCCAGCGCCTGGCGGATCACCCGAAGATACTTCTGCTTCATGTAGGTGCCATAGTTGATCTTCCTGACACCCAGATGGATCGCGGCCTTGATCGAGTCGTCCTCGATGCCGGTGCCGCCGTGTAACACCAGCGGCACATCGAGCTTGCGCCCCACCGCTTCCAGACGGCTCAGGTCGAGCGGCGCCCGGCCCTGCAATTTGATTTCTTCGTTGCCGACACTGACCGCCAGCAGATCGACGCCGGTCTCGGCCACGAACTTCGCGGCGCCGTCGGCATAGTCGGCGGTCTCCAGATCGTCGCCTTCGAAATCGGCCTCCACCGCCACCTGGCGGCTGTGGGCCAGCGCGGTCAGCCGCTTCACCCGGCGGGTGTAGTCCTCCAGCGGCGCCTGCGGGTCCGCGGGCATGACCAGATTGAAACCGGCGCCGATGGCCTGCTCGACCCAGGCGTCGTTCGGACATTCATTGAAAATGAAACCCACCGGCACGCCGGCCTGCTCGGCCGCCGCCTTGCCCAGGGCGGCATACAGACGCAGTTCCTGGGACGAGGCGTTCTGGCGCTCGGCCAGCCATTCGCCGTTGAAACCGATGATGATGGGCGAGCGGGTGGCCTCGGCCGCATCGATGACGCCCTGGACCGACTCGAGGCTCCAACTCTCGAAATACCCCAGAGCGTAGTCGTGGTGGCGGGCGTGTTGCATCAGGCGAGTGATCGATTCGAGCGACATGAAATGAACCCGTGATTCGAGAAAAGAGCGGAAACCCCTGGGAAACAGCCTGTGAACTACGACTGAACTATGTTCACAAATGTTGTAGTGTTAATGAACTTGGTTCAAAACTACGCGGCCGCTGGTGCGCTGTCAAGGCTGCTCATAGAATGTGCGTGTGCGACGCAAGAACTCATCAATAAAGGCATCGACTGACACGCTGGCGGACAGCCGGCGGCCGTTGCTGACCTATATCAAAGGGATCCTCGCGTCCCTCAATCCGACAGACCGGTTGATCGCGGACTGTGTGCTCGCCGACCCGGAACGGGTCATCACCTCCTCGATCGCGCAGTTGAAAGACGACTGTGGCGCCAGTGTCGGCGCCATCGTGGCGTTCTGTCGTCGCGTCGGTCTGACCGGCTTTGCCGAGTTCAAGATCGCGCTGGCCCGGGACCTGGCGCAGTCGGGGCTACCGGCCGGCCACACTCAGGAAAGCGGCACGCTGCTGGAGAAAGTGTTCGGAGTTCACGCGCAAAGCCTGACCGAGACGCTGCAGATCAATCCGCCGGCCCAGTTCGAGAAGATTGCGCAGGTCATCGACAAGAGCCGTCGCGTGGAGCTGTTCTCCATCGGCCTGTCCTATCCCGTCGCGCATACGGCGTACTGCAAATTCCTGCTGCTCGGCCTGCAGGCATCGGCCCACTTCGATTCACATATCCAGCTGATCGCCGCCACTCAGCTCGAGAAAGGCGACGTGGCGATCGGCATTTCGTTGTCGGGCACGACTCGCGAAACCGTGGAATGCCTGGAGGTCGCCAAGGCCAAGGGCGCGACCACCATCGGCCTGACCAACGCCATGAAGTCGCCGATCACCACCCACAGCGATTATTGTTTGTACGCGACGCCGAGCGAGATCAAATATTTCCAGGCGCCGCTGGCCTCGCGCGTCACGCAACTGGCGTTGATCGATGCCTTGTTCGTTTTCCTGGCCCTGAAGCACAAGAGCCGGACGGCGGCCAAGCTGCAGGCCTCCGGCGAGGAACTGATCAAGCGCCGGATCGAGTAACCAGCGCTCTGTCCACCTGCTCGATCCGCGCCTCGACACTGCCGCGTACCTCGATATAAGGCACGCCGCGTCGCTGCAGCTCTTGCAAATACCACTGGTGTTGCTTCAGACGGAACTCAGGCTCGCGCCGCGTGCCGTCCTGGACGAAATCGAAGTCCGGCGCGCACAGAATGGTCAGCGCGTATTCGCGATCGGCGAGGCGCTCCAGCTCGGACGCGGCCCTGCCGAACTGCTCCAGACAATAGAACAGCGTCGTCAGCGGCGAGGTGTCACAGAACAAGTAGCGATTCGACTGCCCGGCAAGACGCTCTTCTCGCGCCACTTGAGTTCGGCCGATCAGCAGCAAGTCGTCGAACTCCAGGGTGCCGCCGCGCTCCACCCATAATTCCCTGCCGAACTCCGGCGCATGACATGTGCCAAACGCGCGAGCCAAAGCTTCCGTCAGCGTGCTCTTGCCGCTTGATTCACCGCCGAGGCACACGATGCGATCGACGAAAGACGCGTAGACGGAAGGGTGCAGCCACTGACGTTCGGCGTGGACGTTGGCGCGGATGCTTGTGCCGGAGGTTGGAACGGTAGTTCGGGCCGCGTCCACGAGCACGTGCTGAACGGGCCTCGCCGATGAATCGACGCGACGAAAATACCGGTCGAGATATGCGGCGAAACCTTCCCCATAGCTCTCGCTCGTAAACACCGCGTCGACCAGGCCTCGCGACCATGGAATCGATCGCGCGCAAGCATCGCGTCGAAGTCGGCGACCTACGACGCGCTCGATCAACTCCGCTGTGAACGCGCGATGCACGTCGTCGGGCGCGCTGTTCGGCGGAATCTGCCGCTGCTGATCGCCGAACCATATCGCCAGTCGCTCATTCGTCACGACCAGCCGCGTCGTTTGCGGATATAGCGCCGCGAGCCAGCCCTCGCGTCGCGCCGGCTCGCAGCCAGGCATCTCTGGATTCGAATACGACAGCAGAACGACGTGACGACACTGGCTCAATGCCGTGTCGATCACATGCTGATGCCCTCGGTGGAGCGGCGCGAACTTCCCCACCACCAGACCCCATTCAAATCGAGCACTCACTGAGCACCGGCGGAAACCTGCGACACCTGCAGACTCCGCTCCCGACACAACAACGCATACCAGCGTGGCATCGCCACGCATGCATTGACCCAATAGGCGGCGTAGAACGCGGCGGTCAGCTGCAAATCACGACTCAGATAAAGGGGCACCGCGATGGTGTTCACGACCAGCCAACACCACCAGGTCTCGACACGCCGACGCATCAACAAAAGCTGCGCCAGAATGCTGAACGTCAGCACCAGCGAGTCGACGAACGGCGCATACGCATCCGTAAACCTCAGCAGCAGCGCCCCGTAGCCGATCGCACCAACAATTGCCGCCGCCGCCCACATGACGATCTCGCGCGCCGAGCTTCTCTGGATTGGCGCCGGCGCGCCTTCGCAACCTCGCTGCCAATGCCACCAGCCGTAGATGCTGGTGACGATGAAGAACCCCTGCAGCGTCAGATCCGCGTACAACTGCGTCTGCAGAAACACCCAACCGAACAGCAAGCAGCCGACGATGCCGGTCCACCACGTGTGCCCACTGTTCCGGGTCGCGAGCAGGATGGAAACCAGATACGCCAGATTGGCGGCGATCTCCCACGCTCTCACGCCTGCGCTCCGGGCAACGCAGACGTGTATTGAATGATCTTGCGATCGAAGCTGTCGACCTGACTGACTTGCAACGAAGTTTCCTCACCAAACAGCGCTCGCAGCGCCCGCTCCACATCGCCCGGCGCGACCGACGCCGCAACGTAGTCGACGCGGATATGCGCCGACGCATCCTGATGCACGCTGAACTGCACGATGGGCATCGGGCGTAACGCATGCGTGATCTCGATGTTGTTGAGCCACCGGCCATCGTGACGCCGGTACTTCACGGGCGGCCGGCCTTCGAGCCCGATCAGCACGAGATCGTCGCCGCGACGTTCCAGCGACGCGTGATCTCCGGTGCGATAACGAACCAGCGGCAGGCAGAAGTTGAAGCCGCCGGTGAGCGTCACTTCGCCGCGCTGGCCCGGAGCGACAGGCCGATCGGCATCATCCAGAATCTCCACATACATGCGCTGTTGAAGCAGCACATGACCGCCCGCTGTCTCATCGAGCACCGCAATCGGCCCCGCTTCGTTCATGGAGTAGAGGTCGAGCACGGGACAGCCGAAACGTTCCTCGAGCCGCTCGCGAAGCGCCGGCATGAGCGTCATCGACGTGGATAGCAACGCGGCGGGTCGGAGCTTGGGATCGATGTCGAGCAGCGTCGCGAACGAAATGGGATCGCCCGCGAGCACCTCCGGATTCATCGCCTCCAGATACTTCGCCCGGTCGTCGAGCGAGCGCCAGTCGTTAGGATGCAGATTGATCTTCGCCAGACCCGAATCATCCATGGTCGGCGTGATGGAGACATACGTGAAGCAGATGGACTGCACGCCCAGCAGGATGACGCCAACCTGGCCGCGCCCGTGCCTGAGCGTCACACCGAACCGGCGCAGCGCCCGTTTGTGATAACCGAGGTACTGAGCCGCGACCAGCGGATGCGATGCCATCAGCAACGGATGGCCGCTGGTGCCGCTGGTTCGAAAGTTGATGAGCCGGTCGATATCGATGTCGTCCGGCACCAGATACGGCATGTCACGCGCGAGATCTTCGCGTGTCATCGTTGGCAGCTCGGTGAAGCTGCGAGGCATGGCGCCGTAACGACGATAGAAAGGCGACGCGCTGAAACATCGCTCGACGAACGACTTCACCCAGGCGGGCGGCACATTGGGCTGCCAATCGATCGTGGCGCGAACTGCTTCGTCTTCCAACGCTCGCGCTCGATCAACCTCGCCGGGCAACAGACGGTGCCCGCTTTGATTCCGATAGATCGGTGCGCTCGGATGCTCTCTGAGCTGCGCCAGCATGCGCTGGCCGTGCTCCGAGATATTGGGATGGCGACTCTCTTCGTCGCTCACTCGCGCGTCCACTTGTTCGCGGACTCTTCAGCCGCCTTCTTCGCCAGTTGCTCGCGGATAGCACGCGCCCGCGCCTCGGCCTCCTGCGACGCCGCCAGCAATCGCGCCCGCTCCAGCGAGCTGATGCTCGTGAATCGGTCTTGCGCTTGCGCCATCGTCTCGCCGGCAGGCCGCAGCCCGAGCTTGGACAAAGTCAGTCGCGCCAACTCCTCACGACGCTCCAGGTCCTCGAACAGCTGCCGAGCGTTCGTGTATCCGGCAAGGCGCGTGGCATCGTCCTTCAACAAAGTCAGTATGTCGACCAGGCGCTCACGCTCTATCGTCAGCGCTGGATCGGCCAGCAACCACGCGATGAGCAACGTGATCGACAGGCGATTCCGGTCGGCCTTCACGTCCCGCCCCGCCAGCGCGCTCAAGCTGGCAAGCTCGACGACGTGTCCCTTGGACGCAAGCAGGTCCCGCACGACGGCGACCGTATGTACCTCGCCCTTGTTGCCGATGCGCGGCTCGGCCATGAAGTCCGGCGGGGTCGCCGTGATCCGATGCAGGAGCTGCTGAAGCGGGGGTCCTTCTTTTTGCATGGTTACGCCACGAACTTCTCGAAGACCTGGGTGCTGGGACAATCATCGCACCAATGCGACCGGCGCTGCTCATAGCGACTGTGCAACGTCATCAAATCCTCGACTGAGCGCAGTTCGTCGACATGCACATCGTAGTCCGCCAGCGTGAAGCTGCACGGAGCGACCTGGCCGCGCTCATCGATGAACAGAAACTTCTTACCCGGATTGCAACTATCGACGCGCAATCGCTCGCCCGACGCGCTGGCTCGGAACCGATGCAAGTACTGCGAGCCACCGCTGAGTCGAATGCCATGCGCCCAGAGTCGGTCCCGCAATCGGGGCAGCATCTTTGTCAGCGTCTCAACGTCCTCGGGGCGCAGACGATGCTCCCGATAAAACTCCGGCCGATCGTTGCCGCCGAGCTGGTTGAACGTGATCTCATCGATGCCCCACGAGATCAGCTGCTCGCACAGCTCACCGAACAGGTGAATGTTCTTCGCCATCAACACTGTATTCACTCGCAAGCGCAGCCTGCGTTCGCGACTCTGCGTGTCGGCCCGCAACTGTGTGACCACGGATCGCAGGTGCTCGAACCCGCCCGGCCAGCGCCGGACGCGGTCGTGAAAGGCTGCTGGCCCGTCGACGCTCACGGTCAGCTCGGCGAAGTCGTCGGCGATCATCGAGCGCAGTGCCGCTGACTTCAGCGCGGTGCCATTGGTCGTTGCACTGAGCTGCAAGCCAAGCTCCTTGGACAGCATCTTCGACACTGACGCGAGCGGCTTCCAGAGCAGCGGCTCACCGCCCAGCCAGCTGATCATCACCGTAGCGCCGGTTCGCGATTGATACTCAGAGAACAACCGCGCCATCCGCAGCACCGTGCCCTCATCGACGTCGGCGCGCTCGAACGGCAGATTGCGATCATAGGCGCAGTAGCCACAGCCGAGATTGCAATGAGTCGTGACGCGCCAGATGACGATCATGCCGTCGCTCTCGCGGACGGCTCCGCCGGTTGATAGACGGTTCTCGCGAAGTCCCGCGCGAATTCCACCAGTTGTTCCCAATCTTCGATACGAGCGATGCGAATGCCGAGCTCATCACGAGCGCGAATCAACAGCTCCCGATGCGGGAAGGCGTACTGAGCGGTCTCCCACTCCTTGCCCAGATTCAAGACAAAAGTCGAACCGCCGGCGGCCTTGGCCAGGGCCGCGCGAAACAAATCCCAACCCTCGTGTCCGCGCTCATCCTTATCGAAGATCGTCGTGATGCCGTCGTCGGAGATGAACAGCAGATGCGTGGGATTGAGCGCGCGCTTCGTTTCAAGATACGTCTCGCGCAGCTCGTGCAGCGGAAACTGTGTCCCGCCACCGTAGTAACTGATCAAGGCGCGCATGACTTCCTGGGTATCGCGAACGAAACCCGGCGTCGATGTCACTTGATTCTTGCCGCTCCAAACCGTGACTTTGACCCTCGCTCCGGCCCGCAGCGCCGACAGACACAGGATCGCGCCCGCCAAAGTCGGAAAAGACAAAAACTGCTGCGGATTGGGCATGCTGCCCGAGCTGTCGATGAATACGTCCAGATTCAGCGGCACGCTGGCCGGCTCGGCACCTGGCGACACTCCCCACACCCGCTGCACCGTCGTCATGCCGGGAACGATCCTCGGACTCTGCATGATGGTTTGCAGCCAATCGATGCTGTCGAAGGACTCGCCCATTTGCCACGGCTCGATGCCTTCCGGCAACGGATCGAGGCTCGCCGGCTTGCGCCGCGCCGGGAACCGAATCAAATGAGGCGCGGCCTTCTCGCGGTAGTACGAGACGGCGATGTCGTGATCGCTTAGAGTCACGCCGGCGGCGCGCAGAATCTCACCGTATTCGAACGGCTGGCGAGTCTGCCCGCCGGGCCGGTTTTGAGTCGCCGCTTCAAGTGTTTTCTTCGACTCCGTTTGCGAACCCGGCCCTTCATGTCCGGTGATTTCCGGATCACGCGACGGATGCACCATCGGCTTGCCATCATTCTCATCCGCTTCCGCCAACCCTGACGGCTCACCGCCCGCTCCAGCCGCGCGCGTGTCGTGCCAGGCGCGGGCGGCACTCGCGTCGAGCGCGTCCTTGGCGAGATACGGCAACATCAACATCGCAAACTTCGCCGCGCCTTCGATCCAGTTGCGCGAATAGTGACGAACGATGCGCATCGCCAGCCACGCATCACCCTCGGCTTCCGCGCTCAACTTGCCATCGGCCAGCGAGCCGCGCTCCAGCGACCACAGCAACTCGTAGGTCCGCAGATAGATTCGCCACAGGGTTCCGCCCGCTTCCCTCTTGTCGAGGGTCAGCTTCTTGAACACCTCGGCGAGCCGCAGCTCGGCACTCCGCTGCAACCGATCGTTGATCAGCAGATCGGTGAACAGGTTAGCAATCATCGGCGCATGCGCTTCCAGCGTCGGCAGCGCCTGTCGGATACGCGCGAGCGAACGAGCGTGATCCGTCAGATTCGCCGGCGCCAGGACATGATGGCCGATCTCGTGCGCCAGGATTTCTTCGGCGTAATCGCCGAGCCCGTGCCGTTCGATAGCCGCGAGATTGATGATGATGGACTGATCCGCCAGACGGATCATCGCGAAGCTCTCGGTCAGCCCTTCCTGCTCCGCTTCACGATCGTCCGCACACAAAGACGGCGCATGAAGCACGACGTGCCTGCTCCACGCAGCGAGCGCTTTCGGCCAGGCCGCCGTCCAGCGTTCGCGTAACCGTGAAAGTGGCTCGTCGTTGAGCACGATAGTTACTTCAGCGCGACCAGCACGATCTGATGCGAATGAGCGAACGTACAGGCAATCGCGCCCGTGCTCGATCCGCTGCTGGTGATGGGGCCCGCGCCCGGCATATCGAGCGACTTGCCGTTGTAGACCACTCGCGTGCCGACGTGTTCTTCTTTCTTCGCCGGCTGCGCACGCCACTCTTCGGCGGTACTGCGATGAAGTGTCGCGCCGAATGCGTCCGCGACCAGGAACCAATAGTCATCGGCACTCTGCACGAGCCAGCCGCTGTCCGCGCTTTTGAGCAAAGGCGGCTGCAGGAATGGGCCGCCGAAACCACGAAACGCGCCGGCGCTGCGCACGATGCGTAACGACTCTGCATTCGGGTGCGCGGGATCGAACCAGCGATCTTCCTGCAATCGCCGAAGCACGGGTTCAAATTGTTTCGACTCGATACCCAGCACCGTGCACGCAAGTTTGGTCGGCAGCGACGGAATCGCGCCGAGTGCACCCTCGCGATAGTGCGCCAGCCCACATTGCCACGCGCCCACCTGCCCCACCATTAATAACTCGTCCGGCGTTGCGCATTGAGATGCGATGCCCTTCAACGCGCGCACCCATCGATTCACGTCGGCGGACTCCGTGCTTGCGAGTTGATGGGCCGCATTCGTTAGCGACGCCATTACACGCGCGGGCTGAGAGGCGATCAGGCCAGCCGCTGGCGGCAACACCTCGCGCCAGGTTTCAGGAATCGCGCCATAGCGACCCGCATCGAGCGACAGTCGCTGCCCTACCAGTTGCAGCGAGCAGTCGTACGCGACACTGACAACATCACCGACGGCATCAGGATGATTTGCATGAACCGCCTGTGCGAGTGGCTCGACCGCATCGGCAATGAATCGCAGCAGCTCCTGACCATCGAGCTGCGGATAGCGTTGCGCGGCGAGCCTGAAGCGCGCGTTGAAATCCGCACGTCGCGCCTGTAACGCCTCGGCGAGAGGAGCGCTGATCATCGTCAACCCGCGCGCAGCCAGCGCAGATAATTGGTGTAACGCTGATGCAGATACTTCAGCTTGAGCAGGTCGTCATATAAGTGACCGTACAGCTTCTGTCCTTTGATCAGCTCATTGACGGTGCGCTCGATCTGAAACAACTGCTGGCGCGTGTCGCTCTCGCTCAAGCCCTCCAGACCGCGATCGAACTGAGTGGTGAGCGCCAGCACCGCATCGTCCTGGTCGAGATTCAGTCGTTCGTACTCGGCACACGAAAGATCGAACAGCCGGCGCAACCAGCCGACGCGATCGCTGCGGAACATGGCGTTGCCGGCGCTTTCGAAGAACGGCGCGTCGATGTCCGGGATGAGCTTGTCGTGGAATACGAACGGCAGGATCTGGCGAACATCGCTCAGTTCCACTGCGGGGTTACCACGGAAGAACGCCATCGCCTTGGCATAGAGAAGCAAGGTCATCAACATGCGCACGGAGATGCCGTTCTTCGACTGCGCGCCGAGATCCTTGAGCCGATCCTTGCCGGTTTCCTGCGCAGTCAGTGTGTGCCACTCGACTCCGGCCAGCCGCGCCGTGTCCTTGGTTTTGTATTCGAACTGCTCGGCGGCGACATCGCAGAACTCGAACTGACTCGAGAAGAACTCGATGCGCCGGCGCACTTCCGGACTCAACTGGATGGCGCGAATCTGCGCCCCCATGCGATCGATCTGCGCTTCCGTGAACACGATTTCTTTGGGCATCGCCTCTTCCGGACGAATGCCTTCCTCGATCCGGGTCAGCAGCTGCCCCAGGAAACGCGGATTGAAGGACAGCGCCTGTACGATCACGTCGATACGATCGCGCAACGCTTCGATCACCTGATACGTGCCGCCGCCCTGCTCGTCGTTGGCGGTGAGGAACCATGCCGATTCGGGACATTCGTGAATCTGGTCAAGCAGCTCGGCGTAGTTGTCGCCCATCACGGTGAGCAGCGCGCTCTGGGTGCGTGTCGGAATGCGGTTGTATTCGTCCACGATCTTCACACGCATCGACAGCCACTTGCGCCAGGCGATGCGGATGTCTTCGACCTTCTGCGCGTTGATGAGATCGGCCGGCAGTGGATTGCCGAGCAGGTCGGCCGTGGTCATCTGCGGGTGACCGTGAAGCATCGAGCGCCGCACGTCTTTCAATGAGTAGCCGCCCAGCACGCCCATCAGAATTGCGCTGGCGGTCTTGCCGCGCCCCGGCCCGCCGATCAGCAGGCACTTGCGACGCAGGGCGAATGTGAGCAGCGGCAACAGCACGAAGCTGGAATAACTTTGCCCGGTGGGCAGCGTCAGCCGGCTCTTGTGATCGCCGATGCTGAATTCCTGCGGCGGCTCTTCGTTGTACTCGATGTCGTAGTGCGGGCTGATGATGGCCGTGTTGACGATCCAGAAGTAGGCCTGGCGCAGCTTCTCATCCAGCGCCAGCTCCTGACCCTCGGCTTTGTCATCGGCGATGACCACCGGCCCGCGATACAGATCGGCGATGTCGAAGGTCCGGCGGGCGGGACTGACGTGCGGATTGGTCGGTGCCTTGGAGACTCGCTTGAACAGGTCGAATGCGGACATGCCGGATCCTGAGCGACAAAATGCCGCTGAATACTAGCTCATTCCTGGTGACGACAATCGCTACAGCCTGGCGTCTTTGCGCTCGCTCGCGGGCTTTTCGCCGGCGGCGCCCGCGGGCTGCTGAAGCGCCTTCGGCAACTGCCAGCCCCGCCTGATGGCCAGCACGCGCAAGACAAAACAAAAAGCCGCCCCACACAATGCCGCGGGCACCGGCGGCGCGCCGAACTGATCGCCCAACACGACCACCGTCGCACCACCCAACGCCGCCACTGCGTAGAGCTCAGCCCGGAGCACCAACGGAATCTGTGCCAGCAACACGTCGCGAACGACACCACCGCCGATCCCCGTGAGCATGCCGAGCAGCGCCGCCATCACCGGATTGAGTTCGTACGCCAGCGCCTTTTGAGTGCCCGCGACTGCAAACAACGCGAGCCCCGCGGCATCGAACATTCGAACCGGATTCGCCATGCGCTCGATCGCCGCATGCCACTTGAACGCAATGACCCCCGCCAGCACCGATGCCGCCAGGAATCGCCAATCGGTAATCGCTCCCGGCGGCGTAGCGCCAATCAATACATCACGCACGATGCCACCCGCGCATGCGGCCGCAAACGCCAGCACCAGAACGCCGAAGATATCGAGCTGCCTGCGCGCGCCCGCCGTCGCGCCGGCCAGGGCAAAGACGAAGGTGCCCGCGAGGTCGAGGACTAAAACCAGGGTTTTCACGCTTACGCCCCTACACCCACGCGCATGAGGTGATTGACCTGCCTGCTCGCCGCAAATTCCGAGGTGATTCCTTCACGGCGCCCGCCGCTCGACGCTCGCCAATATGCCCTTGTGATCGCTGATCCCCTCGAGCACCTGCACGTCCGTCAGCCGATACTCCGGCGTGGCGAAAATCGTATCGACCGCGTACTCGAGCGCGCCGGCATAGTGGAACTGCGCATCGATCGTGGTGGTGACATCGGCGGGTAGGTGATCGATGAGCCCCAGCTCGTCGGTGAACAGGGCGAACATTTCTCTGCCGCGCGGCGCGTTGAAGTCGCCACACAGCACATAGTCTGGATAGGGCAGCAGCGCCTGCTTGAGCCTGGCGAAATCCGCGCGCTGTTCGTCGGTGGTTTCGCCGTCCATCGACCAGGTGAAATGAGTGGAGCCGATCTTGTAGCTCCGCCCCTCGTGATCGATCTCAGTCATGACCAAGAGCCGCCGCGGATCGTTCGGCTGAGCGAAGATCCGGATGCGCGGATCGTCGGCATAGTAGGCGACGGTTTGAGCATGCACCGGCACGCGCGTCAGCACAGCCACCCCCCAACTGCGCGGACTGCTGCCACCGCCGCTTCTCTCCGGCATGAGCGTGCTGATGGCGTACTTCACCTGGTAATCGCCCACAGCCGCCAGCGTCGCGCAATCTTTCTCAAACACTTCGTGTAAACAGACGATGTCAGGCAGATGCGTGGCAATCGTCTGCGCCACCCGATCGAGATGACGATCGTGCTCGATGTTCAGCGTCAGGAGTTTTAGCGGCATGCGCGTGACGGTACGCGAGGTGCGCAGAAAAATAAAACGATCATAGCGAGGTCTCTTGCGCGGTCATCCGAGTACAGATCCGCTAAAGGCAGCACAGGCACGGTCGGCTGCAAACCTTCGTAACGAAGCACGAACTACCTCCATACACGGAGCGCGTAATCTCCGCTGCGCGCCCAAGCGGCTCACGCATACTGAGCCTCCACAAAATCGGCCCGCGATTTACACGAATAGGCCGCATAGAGCGACGGCATACAAAAATTTGCCGCTCCACGCCGTGCACACTTTGCGCAGAAGGCCCGTGACCCAATGACTACCTTTCGTAGTGAACGACTACCTTTAGTAGCCAATCGCTACAAAAGGTAGCTACACTGATGCCATGCAAGCCAAAGCATCTAAAGGAAAAAATTCAATCAGCCCCATGGTGGCATCCCTGTTCGGGAGCGGTGCAAAAGCCCGTATCGTGCAGTGGCTCTACACCCAGGCCGACCCCAAGGACACCTATCCGCCGCGAGCGCTCGCCCGCCTGGCCGGGATTCCCTACGGCTCGGTCCATAAGACCCTGAACGACCTTGTCAAAGCCCGGCTCGTGAGCGTTCAAGAATCCCCACGGGGCGTGGAGTATCGAGCTCCATTCGAGGATCCCCGATTGAAGCACTTGTTTTTGCTGCTTCGACAGGACAGCGAGTTCATTGCAATGCTGCGATCCAAACTTCGGCGCTTCAAATCGATCGACTACGCCTGTGTCTTCGGCTCCTTTGCACGCGGTCAAACCCATGAGAAGAGCGACATCGACGTACTGATTCTCGGCGCCTCTGCGGAAGATGAATGGGACATTCGTACGTCGCTCCAAGAAACCGGCCTCAAGTTCTCGCACGAGATCAGCCCGCAGTTCCTGGGCACGGCCGTGTTCATCGCGGATCTCGACAAGGGCGAGGCCGTGGCCCGCAGCATCCTGGCCAATCCTCGGATTGACCTGATCGGAGAGGTGCCATGGCAGATCTGACTCAACAACGCCATATCAATATCGAGAAGGCCAGAAACCTCCTGCATCAAGCGGTTCTTGATCTACAGGATGCCCGTGCGGACAAGAAAGTAATTACACCTTATCGTCGATTTCTTGCTGCCTATGATGCAGGCCTCCACTGTGCATTAGCGGTGCTCGAACTCAACAGACAGCAGACCAGAGGAGAGGGACACCATGCCGAATCCTTCCAGCACCTGCTTACGACGCTCGGGTTCAAGGGCGGAGCCGTAGCCGAGGCTAAAGCCATGAGTCAAGCCAGGAACGACGTGACATACAAGGGCAACATGCAATTGGCCGATGAAGTACAGGTCGAACGCGCCATCAAGTGGGCGGATCGCTTGATCAACGAGACGGTCACGTGGGTCAAGAAAAACCACCCGCGTGTGTTCGGGGGTTAGCCTTCAGATTCAAACGCCGTCCAGTCCGCTCAAAAAGAAAACGCCCCGCACGAGGCGGGGCGCAGGTGGTCGGCGCGGGTAGTCCCCAAGGCCGTCAATCAAACTGGTATCAGGCGACAGTGCTCATCCGCACTTCGAGTCGCCGCAGTTCAGGCAGGTCATGCAGCCGTCCATCAGCACCACGGCGGTGGTGCTGCACTTGGAGCACAGCTGCGCGCCCTCGGGGAAGTGGCTCTTGGCGAAGGCGTCCTGCTGCTTGTTGCGCGCTTCGTATTCAGCCTTCTTCTCCTCGATGAGCTTCCTGCGTTCCTCTTCCATTTCCGGCTTCTTCAGCAGGCCGATGGTCTGCAGATGCTTTTCGACCACGTAGCCCAGCTCGGCGATGATGGACGGCATGAATTTGCCGCCGGTCTGCCAGTAGCCGCCGCGAGGATCGAACACGGCTTTCATTTCGTCGACCAGGAAGGTCACGTCGCCGCCCTTGCGGAACACGGCCGAGAGAATCCGGGTCAACGCCACGATCCATTGGAAATGATCCAGGTTCTTGGAGTTGATGAAGATCTCGAACGGGCGGCGCTGCTCGTGGCGGGTGCCTTCGTTCAGGATGATGTCGTTGATGGTCACGTACATGGCGTGATCCGACACCGGCGTCTTGATCTTGTAGGTCGAGCCGATCAGTACGTCCGGACGCTCGACTTTCTCGTGCATCCAGACGACGTTCGATTCTTCCTTGCGCTCCTTGGCCTGCGCGGCTTCGGCGGCGGCCTTTTCGGCCGCGGCCCGGTCCTCGGGCTTCTCGACCCGGTACTTGACGATTTTCTTGTCGATCTTGGAGCTCATGGTTTCAACCTGCTTCCAGTGCGGCGGCAGCGCGCTCCGCGCGCGCCGCCGACAACTCGTTAGAATTTCCCGTAGTAGCCTTCTTTGAGCGCGTCGAAGAGATTGGCGGCGGTGTGTTTCTCGCCGTCGTACTCGATCTCTTCATCGCCACGCACCTTCACTTCGGTGCCGTCTTCCAGCGTGAACACGTAGGTCGTGTTCTTCAGGTCCTCTTCCTTGACCAGCACGCCCTGGAACGCTTCCGGATTGAACCGGAACGTGGTGCAGCCCTTCAGGCCCTGCTCGTAGGCATACAGATAAATGTTCTTGAAATCCTCGTACGGATAATCCGTCGGCACGTTCGCCGTCTTGGAGATCGAGGAGTCGATCCACAGCTGCGAGGCCGCCTGGATGTCGACATGTTCCTTCGGCGTGATGTTGTCGGCCGTAGTGAAGTACTCGGGCAGCTTCTCGGCGGGAACATTCGAGTTCGGCATCGCGCGCGGATTGATCAGCTCGCGATAGGCCAGCAGCTCGAAGGAGAACACGTCGATCTTCTCCTTGCTCTTCTTGCCTTCGCGGATCACGTTGCGGAAGTAGTGATGTGCGAACGACGGCTCGATGCCATTCGAAGCATTGTTCGCCAGCGACAGCGAAATCGTGCCGGTCGGCGCGATCGAGCTGTGATGCGTGAAGCGCGCACCGACTTCGGCCAGCTCATCGACCAGCTCCGGCGCGGCTTCGGCGACGCGCTGCATGTAGCGGCTGTACCTGGCGTGCAACGTGCGGCCGTGAACTTTCTGGCCGACGCGCCAGCCGTCCTTCACCATTTCGGGACGCTTGCGGAGCATCTCCGGCGTGACCTCGAACTCTTCGACCATGATTGGGGCCGGGCCCTTCTCACGGGCGAGCTCGAGGCCCGCTTCCCAGCCCGCCAGCGCCATTTCGCGCGACACGTTCTGCGTGAACGCGACCGACTTCTTCGAACCATACTTCATGCATTGCATGGTGATCGCCGAGCCCAGGCCCAGGAAGCCCATGCCATGGCGACGCTTGCGCATGATCTCGTCGCGCTGCTGCCCGAGCGGCAGACCGTTGATCTCGACCACGTTGTCCAGCATGCGCGTGAACACTTTCACGGCCTTGCGGAACTCTTCCCAATCGAAGCGCGCGTCTTCGGTGAACGGATCGAGCACGAAGCGCGTCAGGTTGATCGAGCCGAGCAGGCACGAGCCGTACGGCGGCAGCGGCTGCTCGCCGCAAGGATTGGTGGCGCGAATGTTTTCGCACCACCAGTTGTTGTTCATTTCGTTGACTTTGTCGATGAGCACGAAGCCCGGTTCGGCGAAGTCATAGGTGGACGACATGATGACGTCCCACATGCGCTTGGCGGGCAGGGTCTTGTAGATCTTGCAGCAGACCAGACCGGTGTCGTTCACGACATAGCCTTCCTTGGTCGGCCACTCGCGCCACAGGTACTGGGTCTTGTCCTGCAGGTTCTCATCGCCCTCCAGCTCGCGCTGGCTAACCGGGAAGGCCAGCTGCCAATCCTGATCTTTCTTCACCGCCTCGACGAAATCGTCGGTGATCAGCAGCGACAGGTTGAACTGACGCAGCCGGCCGGCTTCGCGCTTGGCGCGGATGAAATCCATCGCGTCCGGATGGCCGATATCGAACGTGCCCATCTGCGCGCCACGACGGCCGCCGGCCGACGACACGGTGAAGCACATCTTGTCGTAGATATCCATGAACGAGAGCGGGCCCGACGTGTATGCGCCGGCGCCGGAGACATACGCCCCCTTGGGGCGCATGGTCGAGAATTCGTAACCGATGCCGCAGCCGGCCTTCAGCGTCAGGCCCGCTTCGTGGACCTTCGCGAGAATGTCATCCATCGAGTCCAGAATGGTGCCGGACACGGTGCAGTTGATCGTGGAAGTGGCGGGCTTGTGCTCCAGCGCGCCGGCGTTCGACGTGACGCGGCCGGCCGGAATCGCGCCCTTGCGCAGGGCCCAGAGAAACTGTTCGTACCAGGTGTCGCGCACGTCGTCTTTCTCGACGTCGGCGAGGGCACGGGCGACCCGTTTATAGGTGTCGTCCATCGAGCGATCGACGGGCGTGCCGTCTTTCGCGGAGAGTCGATATTTTTTGTCCCAGATATCCAGCGAGGCTTCCTGGAACGGAATGCTGTTGACATCCATGGGCTCAAGTTTGATTGCGGTCTTCATGCCGGCAAAGAACTCCGGATTGCGAGCGGGAGCCAATCGTCCCCAACTGACGTCCCATAACTCCCTCCCCCCAGGCCCCTTCAAGCCCAAGCAGGCGGTCCATATCTGACCTGCGCAGCGAGCTCGCCGGTCATGTTTTTCTTTCCGCGGCGAGACACTACATATTGTGTCAGGGGCACGAGCCTAGACCCATGTCATGAAGCCGTCAAGAAACCCTCCTGCGAAAAATAGGCTCGGAAAGCCCGTATAGTTCAAGGGCTTGCGAGGTTTTGCGGGAGGATTTCGGCGCTGCCGAAAAGAGAACGCCAGTATCTCCGCAAACGCGGCAAACCACAACATCTTGTGTCCACCGACCATCAACGGTAAGCCCACAAGTTATCCACATCCTGCCCACCGGGCTGCGCACAGGGATATGCACGGGAGTTGCCAGTCACCATAGAATCCGGGCCTGACATCGAACCCATAACATCACCGTTGGTCTTCACAAGGGCGGCCGCTCAGCCGTTCATGCTCCAAAGTAGGATTGCTTCATGAGACAGGTTTACGCGCTGTTGGCCGCGACGGCTCTGCTCTACAACGTGGGTTCCGCCGCCCAACTGCCGGAAAAGGTCGGCGACACGCCGATGCCGTCGCTGGCACCCATCGTCAAAAAGGCTTCGCCGGCGGTGGTGAATATCGCCACCCGGGGCACGGTCAAGGAACAGCGGCCGCGCAATCCGTTGCTGGAAGATCCGTTCTTCCGCCGCTTCTTCGATGCTCCAGATGTGGGGCCGCGCGAGCGACAATTCCAGAGCGCCGGCTCGGGCGTCATCGTCGATGCCAAGAACGGCTACATCATCACCAACGCGCACGTGATCGAGAACGCCGATGAGATCACCGTGACGCTGCTCGACGACCGCCAGGTCAAGGCCGAAATCGTCGGTCGCGACAAGGCCTCCGATGTCGCGGTGCTGAAGGTCCCGACCAGGAATCTGGTCGAGATGCCGCTGGCCGATTCCTCCAAAGCTGAAGTCGGCGATTTCGTGCTCGCGATCGGCAATCCCTTCGCGCTCAGCCACACGGTCACCTCCGGCATCATCAGCGCGCTCGGCCGCTCCGACAACAACCCGGAGTCGTATCAGGACTTCATCCAGACCGACGCGCCCATCAACCCGGGCAATTCCGGCGGCGCGCTGGTCGACCTCAAGGGCCAGCTGGTCGGCGTGAATACCGCCATCTTCTCCGGCAGCGGCGGCAACATCGGCATCGGCTTCGCCATCCCGTCCAACATGGTGAAGGCCGTGATGGCGCAGCTCGTTCAGTACGGCGAAGTCAAACGCGGCATGCTCGGCGTGCAGCTCTCCAACAACTTCACGCCGGGCATCGCTGAAAACCTCGGCCTCGACAATGCGCGTGGCGCGCTGGTGTCGCAGGTCATCGAAGGCTCGCCGGCCGACAAGGCGGGCATCAAGGCCGGTGACGTGATCACCTCGATCAACGGCCGCAACGTCGCCAACGCGGGCGAGCTGAGAAACACCATCGGCCTGCTGCGCATCGGCGAGAAGGTCGAGCTCGGTCTGATTCGCGAAGGCAAGCCGCGTCGTGTGAGTGCAGTGATCGGCGAGCGCGATGGCGCTGACGCTGAAGGCGCCGCGCAGATTCATCCGGCGCTGGAAGGTGCCGCGCTGACCAACGCTGCAAACAATGCCGGCGTGCTGGTGGAGAACGTCATCGAAGGCAGCCCGGCTCAGCAGGCAGGCCTGCGCGCGAACGACGTGATTCTTGCGATCGGCCGCGTGCGCATCAGCACGGTGGACCAACTGCGTCAGGCAGTGAATGGCGCGACGGCTTTCGCGCTGACCATCCGTCGCGGCAATTCGACGCTGGTCTTTACGATTCAATAAAACGTTCGGATCGGTCCCGGCCCCTGTCCCTTTCAGGACAGGGGCCGGGACTCGCCCTCAATACGACATCGAACGGACGCAGACCACTGCCGCCGAGTTCGGCTTGACGTCCTGCATCTCCACCGGCGAGCTGCCGGTCAGTTGAGCATTCCAGGCACCGGGAAAACTCGAATCCGTGGAGCTCCAATACGTGCCCTGCGCGACCGGGTTCAAGCCGAACCGGAACAAGTTGTCCCAGATATTCGGCAGGCCCGCCGGGCAGCTCGCCCAGCTGCTGGAGCTGGACAGCTGACAGATCGCCGGCAGATACCAGGTGCCCGGAGCGGCGCCACCCTCGGCGCTGTTGTTACAGGCTTTGGCCGCGATCGCATCGAGCGACAGCTCGGCAACCGCCGTCAGCGTATTCGCCTTGCCGTTGGTGAGGCTGTTTGCGGTCGTCGATCCCTGCAAATCCGCCCACTGCAAATTGCCCTGGGTGTTGTTGTCGATCACCGTGGCAGCGCTCGCGGACTCGACCGCGAACACCAGGTAGCTGTCGATGGAGAAACCCAGCGTCGTGGTCGGCGGCGAGGACACATTGTCCGCCGTGATCTCGATGCCATCCTTCGCCACGTACGGCGCCGACGAAGTGAACTCCAGATTGCACGAGGCGCCCGGCGCGAGGTCGACGCAATCCGAAGCATCGACGACGACGCTCGTCCAACCCGGGGGCAGGTCTATCCCGATATTCACCGCGGTGCTGGAGCCCGTATTCGTGACGGTGAGCAGGCCGGAGCCGGTGTGCACCGGGACCACGGTATCGGCAACGACCGACAGCGTCGTGGCGTTGAGCGAGCAATTGACCGTCACGTTGGCAATGTCAGTCGAGCCCATCACGCCTGAGCCGTTGCTCACAACGCAGGTGGACGAGGCAGGCTGCGTGAACACGGTCACGTTATAAGGACTGCCCTGCGCGACACCGGTCGAGAAGGTGAAGGGACCGTCGTTGTTGATCGACAGATCGTCCGCGCCGTTGTTTTGCAGGACGACGGTGCCGTGCAATCCAGAGACGAGACCGCCCAGATTGAAGCCGTTGTTCGAGCACACGATCGCTACGTCACTGACATCGCCAGTGACCGTGCCTGTGCCGTGACTCACGCTGCACGTCTGCGTCGCGGGCTGAGCTTGAATCGTGACGGCGTAAGGGCTGCCATGCGCGATGGCGATGGGAAATTCGAAGGCGCCGTTGCTGCTGAGGGCCAGCTCATCGCCGCCGTTGTTACGAATCAGGACAGTGCCCATCAGACCGCTCACCGAACCCGCGACGGCGAAGGTATGGGTCGAGCAAACGACCGTGACGTTGTCGATCGCGCTCCCGCCCATCGTCCCGGCGCCGTGGCTGACCGAGCAGGTTTGGGTCGCGGGCTGAGCTTGAACGCTGACGGAATAAGCGGCGCCCTCCTCGACGGGCGTGTCGAACTCGAACGTGCCATCGGTGCTGGTCGTATAGACCTCGCTGCCGTTGGCCAACGTGATGGTGCCGATGAGGCCCGAGATGTGGCCACCGAGCGGATGCGTGCTGGCCGCGCAGCTGACGACGATGTTGTTGATCGTCGAGTTGGCCATCGTGCCTGTGCCGTTGGTCACGGAACAGTTCTGCCCGGCCGGTTGCGAACCGACAGTGACTGAATATGCGGTCTGCGCAGTCAACATGCGGGAAAAGCGGAAGGCGCCGTCGGCGGAAACCCGCAGCGACTCGGCGCCATTCAAAACCAGCGTGACCTCTCCCTCCAAACCCGTGACCGTGCCGCCGACACCCGCGGAAAACGTCAGATTCTTATAGTCACTGCCATTGCTGCCGTTACAACCCGCCAACGCGAGCGCCACCGCGCTCATCACCCAACCGTGCACTCTCACCACACAATCCTTCATCAATGAACGACGAACAATTGTGCGAGGAGCGGCGCGAACAAAGCGTGATGCAGCGCGAACTCCCGAGCATCCGACTCGACGCCAAGCGCGACCTTGACCTTGCAACCATGGCAAGGTTCATCATCCCCCCTTCCCGAATCATGAGGCGATCGCCTAGGCCCGCCGGCGAATCGCGACGAGCGTCGCCCATAGCAGCAGAGCGAGCCAGCTTTCCTGGCCTCCACCGCCGCCGCCCGAATTCGAGGGAGTCGACGCCGCTCCATCGTCATCGACGATGGTCACCGTGGCGGTCGCGACGCCCAATTCGGTCCCCGCGGAAGCATTCCGCAATGAGACGGTGAAGCTTTCGTCCGACTCATCGACAGCATCCGGCGTCAGCGCGACCGTGATGAGCTTGGTCGAGACATCGTTCGCCGCCCACGTGAGCGTTCCCGATGCCGCTGTGAAATCTCCGCTGGCGGCCGTGCCCGCAAGCGTCGTGTACTCGACGCTCGACGCGATCGAGGTATTGCCCGAGCGCGCGACTTGCAACGTCACCGATGTGACATTCTCGTTCACCGATTGAGTCGCACTGACGAACTCGACGCGCGCCGGCGTCCCGCTGGCCACGTCGTCATCGACGATGGTGACAGTCACGTCGACCGGCGTGAGATCGACGAGCCCCATGCGCGGCGAACACCGCAGGGTGAATGTTTCATTCGCCTCGACCTGGGTATCGCCATTGAGATGGATCTCGAAATTCCTGGCGGCGTCCGCGCCGTCCTCCCAGCTTGTGCCAATCTCGAGCCGGAGGTAATCGTCGGGCTCGGTTGCAGACCCTGCAACGTACGCACAGTTCACGTCCAATTTTCCGTGATTGCCACCGACGCGCGACAATGTCAGCGGAACGCTGTACCCGCCCTCATGCACGGTCAGCGAGGTTGCCGAGAATTGAATCCCCTGCGCCGTCGGCCCGCTCTGGCCGGCTGGCGTCGGATCGTTGTCCACGATGGTAACGCGCGCACTCGCGGAGGCGCGCTTCTCCGAGCCCTGATCGTTCGACACGTACACCATGAACGTCTCGTCAATCTCATCGAGACTGTCGTCGACGATCGGAATGACGATCTGCTTTGGCGCGGAGTCACCCGCCACCCACGTCAATGTCATCGTCGTCGAGCCGCCGGAGAAATCGTGACTGGTCGCGGTACCGTCTCTGAGCCAATACGAGACGTTGAAATTCTGGTTGGGCGGCTCGGCCAACGTCACGGTCAGCGTTGCCGTGCCGGCGCCCTCATTCACCGTGACATCACTTGAAATGCCGACGCCCGGCTGCGCCGGCGAGCTGACGCGGTCGTCGTCGGTGATGCCAAAATCCGCGCGCGAGCGCGACAGCGTCGCGCCAGCGGTCGGGGCGAACAATTCCACATAGAGATCCTCGGCACTCTCCACGAGTGAGTCTTCGAGGATGGGAACGTAGATGACTCTGCTGGCTTCGCCCGGGTTGAAGGTGACGGTGCCCGGATCGGCGACGAAGTCCTGACCGGCAGTCGCGGTCAAACCCACCACTCGGTACTGCACACTGACGGTGCCATCCGTCCCGCCCGAGCGATAGACCCGCAGCGGCATGGAGGTGTCGTCTTCGGTCACCCGGAGGGTCTGATCGGGCGGATACTGGATTTCAGTGCGTATGCCGATGACACCGGCGGAGGTGCCGCTGCTGCCCATGAAGCGAGCCAGCGTGAAGCTTCTATCGGTACCGCCAAGCCATCACGATGGCGCGATAACTCCCATCTGCATCTCGATGCAGACGATCGAGCCGCTGCAGTCGCGTGCCGGCCATCACAGCGAAGTCCACGGGGCTGCTTCCCCGCAAACCGAACGTCACATCCGGAGAACCATCGACGTTGTAACGGGCCAGCCAGCCGATATTCCAGACCGGTTCGGAGACGTCGCCGGCGACCACCAGCTTGCCATCGGGCTCGAGCAGCATGGAGGCGATCCAGGTACCGCTCGCGACGATACGACCGCCGCTGCCGAAGGTCGGATCGAGTGCGCCATTTGTATTGAAGCGTGCAATGAAACGTTGCCGCCAGCCGTTGTTGTCGCCGCCCTCGCCCGCCGCCACGACCTTGCCGTCAGAGGTGACAGCCACGCTGCCCACCGTGCCGTCACCGTTGAAGAAGGGCACCTCCACGACACCGTTGGTGCCGAACGCGCTGTCCGGCTGTCCGTTGCTCCTCACGCGCGCGACGAATGGAATCCGTCCAATGGACTGCCTGTAGGCGCCGCCGATCCCGATGACACCGTTGCCGTTCACCGCCAGCGCGCCGGCTTCCACCACCGTGAAAGGTGGCACGATTTCGGTGAGCCCGCCGGTGCCGAACGACGCATCGAGCACGCCGGCGGAAGTCGCTTTGGCAACGAGCATCCTCATGGTCTGATTGCTGGTGCCGATTTTCGCCAGGACGATTGCGGAGCCGTCCGGCGCCAGCGCGAGGCGCGGGTTTTCGATACGCCGGGTGTCGCCGATCACGAGCTCGCCGCCGGTCGCAAAGCTGGTGTCGCGAGAGCCATCGGTATTCAGGCGCACCAGCCGGATCTCCTGCGAGCTGGTTCCGCCTCCCACGAACAGGATTCGCCCATCCGCCTGTAGCGCCAGATCGATCCACCCCGAGTTGCCGAATGTGAGGGTCGCGATACCGTCGCCACCGCCGAAACTGGTATCGCGCGTGCCATCCGCGTTGAGGCGCACGACCCAATAGCTCTGCGCGCTGCTGGCGGTGTGACCCCATCCCGCGAGCAGGAGCTTGCCGTCGGCCTGAGGCTGCCAGGTCGAGGGCTGAAAGCCACCCGGCTCGGTGAACCAGTCAGTCAACGACAGATGACCCTCGGCGCCATAAGAGCGATCCCAATCGCCCGTCGCCGCCTCGGCGAGACCCAAGGAAAAAACGCATAGAACGCAGCCACGCAGGCACGCCACATCGAACTCGCCACCGTGATCTCCTCCGTGCGCGCCGTGTCCGGCGCAATCACCCGCTCTTGTTTGTAAGTAAAGTGTACCTGCGGAATCGGAGCGAGATAGCAAACGTCGGAATTTCTGACGATCGCTTGACCTTACCACCATGGCAAGGTTCATCATGTCGGTGTGTTACGAATGAGTACCGTCATGCCTTCTGTCAAAGCGCCAGCGGAGTTGTCCGAAGCCAAGGATCAGGGTTACTACAGCATCGGCAAGGCCGCCGAGCTGTCGGGCATCACCCCGAAGATGATCCGGCACTATGAGGCGCTGGAGCTGATTCCCAAGGCCGCACGCACGGCGGGCGACTATCGCGTCTACTCGGCCGCAGACATTCATACATTGCGTTTCATCCGTCGCGCCCGGGGTCTCGGCTTTTCGATGGCAGAGATCGGGACGCTGCTCGGGCTGTGGCGCAATCAGCGCCGCGCCAGCGAACAAGTGAAGCGGCTCGCGATCAAACATGTCGCGGACCTCGATGAGAAAATCGCCGAGCTGCAGTCCATGCGCGCGGCATTGGCGCAGCTGGCCGGGCACTGTCACGGCGACTCGCGACCGGAATGTCCCATCCTTGCCGATCTCGCCGGCCTGCCGCCGGCGGAGTGAGATATGACCAAGCATCAGCATCCAAGCTCTGATCAAGATGGCGCGACTGAGAAGTCGTGCTGCTCGACTGCCGGCAAACAGATCCCGGCGCCTGTGAGCATCAAGCATCATCCGACGACGCAACCCGAAGCGGCGTCGTGCTGCTCGCCCGCGTCGGCCACGCCTGCGCCCAAGGCGTGCTGCTCGCCCGCGAGCCAGACTGAACCCGCGCTTCAGCCCAAGCCGCATGTGCATGCGACGCCAGCGGCATGCTGCTCGCACGAGCATCATGGCCATCATCACGCGCAGCCGGCGAGCAGCGCGCCGATGCCGGCGGGCACGATCTACACCTGCCCCATGCATCCCGAGATCCGGCAGGTCGGCCCGGGCACTTGCCCCAAGTGCGGCATGGCGCTCGAGCCTGAGCTTCCGAGTGAACACGTCGACGACAGCGAACTGCGCGCCGTTCAACGGAAGTTCTGGATCGCCCTCGCGCTGAGCATCCCTGTCGTCATCCTGGCGATGGCGCCGCACATGCTCGATCTCGCGATATCACATTCAACCGCGCGCCTTCTGCGCACGATCGAAATGCTCCTCAGCGTACCGGTCGTACTCTGGGCCGCGGCGGATTATTACAAACGCGGTTGGATGGGCATCGTGAATCGCGCGCCGAACATGTACACGCTGATCGGCCTCGGCGTTTGTATCGCTTTCGGCTACAGCCTGATCGCCACCTTCCTTCCCCAGCTCTTCCCAGCCGAACTCCGCGACGGACACGGCATGGTCGGCGTGTACTTCGAAGTGGCCAGCTCCATCGTAACGCTGGTCCTGCTCGGCGAATGGCTCGAACTTCGCGCGCGTGGGCGAACGAGCGCCGCGATCCGACAACTCCTGGGCCTCGCACCGAAGACCGCGCGTCGCATCGAGGCGGATGGCACAGAGAACGACGTGCCTCTCGGCCACGTGCACGCCGGCGACAAACTCCGCGTTCGCCCCGGCGAGAAGATTCCGGTCGACGGTCGCGTGATTGACGGCCACTCCAGCGTCGATGAGTCGATGCTGACGGGTGAGCCCATGCCCGTAGATAAATCCGCCGGCGATGCCGTCACCGGCGCGACGATCAACCAGACCGGCAGCCTGATCGTGCAAGCAGAACGCGTCGGCGCCGAAAGCCTGCTCTCTCAAATCGTGACGATGGTCGCGCAAGCTCAGCGCTCGCGCGCTCCGCTGCAACGACTGGCGGATCAAGTCGCCGCCTGGTTCGTGCCTGCGGTGATCGTCATCGCGGTAGCGACATTCATCGTGTGGTGGTTCGTCGGCCCCGAACCGAAGCTCGCCTACGCGCTCGTGAACGCCGTCGCCGTTTTGATCATCGCCTGCCCTTGCGCACTCGGACTCGCCACGCCCATTTCCATCATGGTCGCGAGCGGTCGTGGCGCTCAGCAAGGCGTGTTGTTTCGAGATGCGCAGGCGATCGAGAACCTGCGGAACATCGACACGCTCGTGCTGGATAAAACCGGCACGATCACAGTGGGCCGTCCAACGCTCGATCGCGTCATCGCGTTGAACGGCTATTCTGAATCGCAAGTCCTGGGCTGGGCCGCCGCCCTCGATCGCTCGAGCGAACATCCGCTGGCTCGCGCCATCGTCACCGGCGCCGAACAACGCGGCGCCCCACTTGCCAATGTCACCGGATTTCAGTCGGTGACCGGCCAGGGGGTTCGCGGCAATGCCGACGGCCACGCGCTGGCGTTAGGAAACAAAGCGCTCATGAGCAGCGTGGGCGCATCGACGGACGCACTCACCGAGCAAATCGCGGGATTGCGGAGTGAAGGACGCACGGTCGTCTTTCTGAGCGTCGATGGCCAACTCGCGGGCGCGATTGCGATCGGCGACAGCATCAAAGACACCACGCCGAGCGCGTTGCAGGCCTTGAAGCAAGACGGCCTGCGACTCGTCATGCTCACCGGCGACAGCGAAGCCACCGCCCGCGCGGTCGCCAAACATCTCGCCATCGACGAAGTCATCGCGGAAGTTCAGCCCAAGGACAAAGCCGACGTCATCGCCAGGCTGCAGTCCCAAGGCCGCCGCGTCGCCATGGCCGGCGACGGCATCAACGACGCCCCCGCCCTCGCCGCCGCCGACGTCGGCATCGCCATGGGCACCGGCACCGACATCGCCATGGAAAGCGCTCAAGTCACCTTGGTGAAAGGCGACCTCACCGGCATCGTCCGCGCCCGCCACCTGAGCCGCGTGACCGTAAGAAACATCCGCCAGAACTTGTTATTCGCCTTCGGCTACAACGCGCTGGGCATTCCCATCGCCGCCGGGCTGCTCTATCCCTTCACCGGCTGGCTGATGAATCCGATGCTCGCGGCGCTGGCGATGAGTCTCTCGTCTGTATCGGTGATCAGCAATGCGTTGCGGCTTCGTTGAGCCGAAACGCCTCAGCCCGGCACCGCAGGCGAAGTGACCTGCGCCTGAGCGACAGGCTCCTTGGAGCGCAACAGCGCCCGAGCAAAGACCGGCCGAAGATACGTCCCGACGGCGCGGTGATGTTTCTCAAACGAGTGATACACCAGCAGCGCCACCAGATGCGCCAGGACGACGCCGAGGGCGATGGCGGCGGCCTTGGGCCAGCCGTGGGTATGTTCGAACACGATGACCATCACGGTGTTGTGGACCAGGTACAGGCTGTAACTGTAGGAGGCGCCAAACCTGGCCAGAGCGGCGGGAATTTTCCATGCCGTCGCCGCCTGGTTGAGACGGAGGAAGATGCCGAAGAAGATCAGGGTCATCAGAAACGCCGTCTGCAGATCGTATGGATCGAACCCGTGTTTCACGGTGCGCGCACCGAGGGCAGCGGCGCCGCAAGCGACGATCAATGCAGCGAGTAACTTCGAACGGGCGGCGGGGCCGTCGAGGCCCATATAGACAACCAGAAATCCCGCCATGCCGCCCACCAGCCAAACGAGCGACAACGACTTGCCCGCACCATCCGCCGCATTCCAGATGACCACCGGAATGCTGATCGCCGCCAGCAACAGCACCCAGCCAAATCGAATCCGCTCGCGCCGGATCGCGCAGAAGAACAGCAGGCTGGCGGCGATATAAATCCAGAACTCGATTGCGACTGTCCAAAACGGTTCCGCAGTGTTGTACGGGCGGATGCGCCACCAGACATCAAAGTGCGCGAGATCCAGCAACTGGAACAATGGATAGTCGAACAAGAGAAACAGATTTCCGACCAAGGCAACGAACCCCGTGCTCAGCCCATCGAGGCTCCAGCGCGTGTGAATCACCGTGGCGTTGAGCACGGCGATCAACAGCACCACCGGCACGAGCGGCGTCATGATCCTGGCGACACGATCCGCCAGAAACGCGGGCATGTGCTCGCCGGGTTTCTTCGCTCGATACAGCAACGAGCGCGTGATCAGGAATCCCGACAGCACGAACAGAATGATGACCGCCACACCGCGACCCTTGTAGGTCATCTTGTTGTCGAAATAGACCACCATGATATGGGACAACAACACCAGGTTGGCCGCCGTGAACCGTAACGTATCCAGAAACGCGGTCGCCGACGCACTGGTCCCCCGAGAGTCCCGCGCCTTGGCGACCTCAGGCCGCACTCCTTGAGCCACGCTGCTTTCCGATTGAGCCGGTAGCACGCTAGCCATTGGCGGCCGCCTTCATCGATTCAATCTTCGCCTTGAGCGCCCGGCCCAGCACTTCGTAGCCCGCTGCACCGATATGCAAGCGATCCGCCGCGAGCAATTGCAGCTGCGGCTGTCCATCGGCACTCGAGAACAGTGGATACAAATCGAGCAATTCGACGTTGCCGTACTTCTTCGCCAGCTCCCGAATGCTCGCGTTGAGATTGGTGAGTTCCGACGGCTTGATCGGCGCCTTCTCACTATCCCGCGGCGGCAACGTGCACAGGATCACGGGCAGGTCGGCACTTTGCGACCGGATCTCCTGGAGCATGCGGTCGATGTTGCGCGCGGTCTGATCGGTCTTCTGCTGAGCACTCAGATCGTTGCCGCCGATCAGTACGACGATGCCGCTGGGATGCAGATCGAGCACATCTTCCTGAAAGCGAAACAGCAGCCCACGACTGACATCGCCACCGATGGCCCGGTTCGCGGTCGGCGTCGGCGCCAGATCGCGTTCCGACGTCTTCCAGTTGCCCAGTAACGAGTCGCCCGCCAACACCCACGCACCTTGCTTGCGCTCGCGTTGTTTCCAGAAACTTTCGCGATTCTGTTTCATCCACCCGAAGACACGGATCACCCCTTCTCCGGGCCAGTCCTTCGCGGCCTGCGGGTACGGTGACGGCCCTGCGTTTGAAATAGTTGCTTGCGCGCCCGCGACGATCAGATAACCGGCGCAAATGATGGCGACACTCGTCCGCGCCCACAGCCGCATAGGACTCCCTCGTGCTCAGCGGCGGACGATACGCGAGTTTGATCGTGAGCAATACGATGTATATTTCACATGCGCCGGCTCAGAAATTTGCCGACGCATGAGCGGAGAAACTAGTGCCGCGCTCAGTGGGTGGCCGTCGCGACGGGAGCTGGAGTCTGGTCCGCGCACACAGCCGCGGTCCGCGCCTCTTTTGTTTCTTTGGCCAGCTCGCGAGCCTTGTCATAAAAGAGCGGCAGATTGCCGTCCACGGCTTGCAACACTCGGCGCAACCCCGGCACACATCCGTAGTACGTCGCGGCCGACACCAGATGAGCGTTGTTCAGCGTGCGACTGAACCATGCGTCGTAGCCACGATACCCTTCCCACTGTTCCGTCTTGAGCTGCGCGTACTCCAGCTTCAAGACACCGAACTCATATTGTTTGCGATCGCGCTTCTGATCGTCGGGCAGGTCGGATCGATACAGCGCGTCGAGGCGCTCGCGCGTTTGTAACAGCAGTGCCACGAACTGAGCGTTTCGATCGCGCTGTTCATTCCAAGCATCGAGGTCTTGCAGTCGACCACGCGACGCGAGCCAGCGCTGCAAGCCTGCCTCCTCGACCACTGTCGCGAACGCTTCGTTGAACTCCGAGTCACCGGGCACATACACGACCTGATGCGCCAACTCATGAAACAACGTCGATGCCAGCTGCAAATCGCTCCAGCCGAGCATGGTGTTGAGCACCGGATCTTTGAAATGACCGAGCGTCGAATACGCCGCCACACCGCCAACCGCCGTGTCGCTGCCGCGCAATCGCAAGCCACGGGCATAGCTCTGCGCGTTGTCTTCTTTGAAGTAGCCTCGATAGACGACGCAGCCGGCAATCGGAAAACACCAGCGCTTGGGCTGTACCGAGAACTCGTCGGTCGCGAACACGTTCCATACGACGTACGGTCGGCCCACATCGGCATAGCTGCGATAGCTGTCGTTATCCGGCAGCCCGAGCTCTCGGGAAGCGAACGTGCGTGCAGCGGATACGTATTCGAGCCGGCCGCGCAACTTCTCGGGCGTCCGCTCGTCGGTCAGCAGCTTGGCGATGGGCTGACGCTTCGAGGTGAGCTCCATCTGGCCGGTGGCGGCCTGCATCAGGTAGCAACCGCCCGTCGACAACGACGCCGCCAGCAGGATGAACAGCCGGCAGAGGCGGCAAAGGAAGCTCGAAGTGTGGTCCGTTCGGGGCATCGCTCGTTACGGGAATCGGCTCACGGTGGCGGATATTTTGTCCCACCGGGTCAAGTGAGACAAAATGCCGGCATCGAAGTGCGATGGACAGTATGAAGATTTATCTGGTCGGTGGCGCGGTCCGCGATGAGCTGCTCGGCCTGGCCGTGCGTGAGCGCGACTGGGTCGTGGTGGGCGCGCGCCCCGAAGAATTGCTGGATCAGGGCTTCAAGCCCGTGGGCAAGGACTTCCCGGTATTCCTCCATCCGCAAACCGGCGAGGAGTACGCGCTGGCACGCACCGAGCGCAAAACGGGACCGGGCTATCGCGGCTTCGACACCATGTTCTCGCCCGACGTGACGCTGGAGCAGGATCTCGAACGCCGCGACCTGACCATCAACGCCATCGCGCGGGACGAGGCGACCGGCCAGCTGGTCGATCCCTTCCACGGTCAACGCGATCTGCAAGAGCGGTGGCTGCGGCATGTGTCTCCCGCGTTCGTCGAAGATCCGGTTCGAGTGCTGCGCCTGGCGCGATTCGCGGCCCGCTTTGCGCCGCTGGGATTTCGAGTTGCCCCCGAAACGATGGAGCTGCTGAGAGACATCGCGGCCCGCGGTGAACTCGATGCACTGGTGTCGGAACGCGTGTGGCAGGAAACGCAGCGCGCGCTGGAAATGCCCGCGCCGCGACAGTTCTTCGAAGTGCTGCGCGAAGGGAATGCGTTGCCAGTGATCTTCCCTGAGATCCATGCGCTGTTCGGCGTCCCGCAACCGGAACAATGGCATCCCGAAATCGATACGGGCGTGCACACCATGATGGTGCTCGATCAAGCCACCCAGCTGACCGAAGACCCGGTGGTTCGATTCGCCGCGCTGGTTCACGATCTGGGCAAGGCGACAACGCCGACCCACGAGTTGCCGAGACACGTTGCGCACGAGGAAAGAGGCGTCGGCATCGTCGAGGAGCTGTGCGATCGCTTGCGCATTCCCAATGCGTATCGCGAGCTGGGTGTGCTGGTCTCCCGGTATCACCTGCACATGCATAAGGTCGTCGAGCTGCGCCCCAATACGGTGCTCGAACTGCTGGAAAGTCTCGACGCCTTCCGTCGACCGGCGCGATTCGAACAATTTCTGCTCGCGTGCGAGGCGGATGCTCGCGGCCGCAAAGGACTCGAGGAGCGCGACTATCCGCAGTCGGAATATCTTCGCCGCGCGCGCGAAGCGGCTGCCAGCACGACGTTGAGCGCGGAAGAACGCGAGGGGCTGCAAGGTTTCGAGATCGCGAAGCGGCTGCACGACAAGCGCGTGCATGCGCTGAAAGAGCTGAAGCGTCAGTACGAAACTAAAGCGACGCCGCGAGATCCCGCACACTGAAGCCACGCAACGGCAGGTCGACGCCTTTGGTGAGGCCGATGACCTTGAAGCGCTCGCCCATCTCACCGGGCAGCGTCAATAGCATCGCCTGCCGCGCCATCTGCAATCGCGACGCCAGCTCGTCATCGTCCTTCGGCGCGAGGAACTGCTCGATGCCGTTGCCGATGAGGAAGTGCGCCTGAGTCGTGTAACCCGCGACACTCATGCCAGCCGCGACGGCCGCTTCAGCGACCGCGGTGAAGTCCACCCACGCGCCGATGTCCTGCACGCCGACGTTGATGAGCGGATCGTCATGGAAGCGATGGCGGAAGTGACACAGCATCGTGCCGGTGCTGCGACTCGCCGCGTAGAACTGTCGTCGCGGCAATCCATAGTCGATGAAGAAGGCCGCGCCTTCTTTCATTGCGGCGGCGATGCCGGCAATCCAGGGCTGCAAGCGAAGATTGAGCTCGGAGGTGTAGCCGTCGGCAAACGGCTCGCCCAGGTTGAATTCGATCTCGCGGACTTTCGATTCGAGGCTGGCGTCGGCATGAACCTCGGACCAGTCGAGCCGGCCGAGCTGCCACGTGACGCCCAGCTGATTCACGTGCAGGCCGCGAATCCGGAACCGCTGGATGGGAAGCGCGTCGAGCACTTCATTCGCTAGCAGCACGCCGCGAAAGTCTTCCGGCAGACGGTCCAGCCATTCGATGCGATCCATCAAATGCGGCAGGCGGCGCTGTAACAAGGCGCGCTGCCGCTCGCGCAGGTCGGCGCTGACTTCGAGGATCAGATATCGATCCGGCGTCCGCTGTTGTCGGTCGAGCTCGGTCAGCACGTCGGCGGCCATCACGCCGGAGCCGGCCCCCAGCTCGAGAATGTGACCGCCCGCGACGGTCTCCAGCACCTGCGCGCACTGATTGGCGAGGCAGCGACTGAACAGCGGAGAGATTTCCGGCGCGGTGACGAAATCGCCTTCGCTGCCCAGCTTGGTCGAGCCGGCGCTGTAGTAGCCGAGGCCCGGTTCATAGAGCGCCATCTCCATGAAGCGCTCGAAGCTGATCCAGCCGCGGGCGGCATCGATAGCCTCGCGGATGCGCTGGACCAGCCGCTCGCTGTGCGCCGATTCCTCCGGCGTCAAAGCTGGCAGCGACGACGGGACGCTCAAGCGCCCTGCCCCGACAAATCCGCCGGACTTGCAGCAATCATCCGTTCGTTCACCATACCTGCATGGACACTTCCAACGCACTCGCCCAGCGTTCGGTGCTGATCACCGGCGCGGCCCGCCGCATCGGTGCGGCATTGGCCCGCGGCTTTCATGCCGAGGGCGCCAACGTCTGCATTCATTTTCACCGTTCGGCCGGCGAAGCGGAACAGTTGCGTGACGAGCTGAACGCCCGCCGCGACGGCTCGGCCATCTGCGCCACCGCCGATCTGCTCGACCTCGAGGCACTGTCGTCGCTGGTCGAACGAACCACGCGCGCGTTCGGCCGCCTCGACGTGCTGATCAACAACGCCTCGTCGTTTTATCCCACTCCGCTCGGGACTGTCACGGGCAAGCAGTGGGACGACCTGATGGGCACCAACGTGCGCGCGCCGCTGTTCCTGTCGCAGGCCGCCGCGCCGGCGCTCAAGGAAACGCAGGGTCTGATCATCAACATGATCGACATCCACGCCCAGCGCCCGCTGCCACAGCATCCTGTTTATTCCACCGCCAAGGCCGGACTGGTAATGCTTACGCGTTCGTTGGCGCGCGAGCTGGGGCCGGAAGTGCGGGTCAACGGCATCGCGCCCGGGCCGATCTTGTGGCCCGAGGGCGGCTTGGATGAAACGGTGAAACAGGAAATCATCGATAAGACGTTGCTCAAACGCAGCGGCTCGCCGCCGGACATCGTGCGCACGGCCCTGTTCTTCGCGAAGGACGCGCCGTTCGTCACCGGCCAGATTCTGGCTGTCGACGGGGGGCGGAGTGTGGGTTGGTAGGCTCGCCACCGAGCAGCACCTCGACCATCTGATGGTCGCCGCGCCCCGGAAAGGTCTCCCAGAGCTCGCGCATCGTTTTGCCCAGCGCCGGATGTTGGACGTCGGGCGCTATGTCGGCCATCGGCTTGAGCATGTACGGTCGCTTCAGCAGATCGGGCCGAGGAATGATCAGGCCAGGGTCGTTACTGATCAGATCGCCAAAGAGAAGGATGTCGAGATCCATGGTCCGCGGCGCCCACTTCGGCGCGCCCGGCGGGCGATCGCAGACGGCTTCGATTTTCTGCAATTGCTGCCGGACTTCGGCAACCGGCTCTTGCGTGCCGAAGCCGACAACCAGATTAATGAAGTCCGCGCCCTCGAATCCCACGGCTTTGTTCTTGTAAGCCGGCGACAACGTCAGCGGCCCGAAGGTCGCGGCCAGCGCGCGTAACGCCACCGACAAATATCGCTCCGGCTCGACATTGCTGCCGGCCGCTACATAAACGGCCGTCATGCCCGCCGCCCGTTCAAACAAGCCGCCCTATGCCCACCGGCCGTGCCCTTCCCAGCCGACATGAAGAACCCCTTGCTCAGATGCTCAGCAGCGGCTCCTCTCCGAACAGCTGCGAAGACCGTGTTGTTCAACGGCTCAGCAGCGGCTCCTTTCCGAACAGCTGAGAAGACTGCGTTGTTCAACGGTTCAGCAGCGGCGGCTCCTTTCCGTGCCAGCGCGCAAGTCTTCTCTTTTAAATCAGTGGCTGAGTTATTCGTCATGGCTGAGTCTGCTGCGCCACTGCCACGCCGGCGTAATCCTCCGCGCGCCGCTCGATCTCGATACCGACATCTTTCGCGCCGCGAATCGCGCCACGCTTGTTCAGCCGCACCTTTACCCACGCCACGCCAAACTCCGTCACGATCACTCGCGCAATCGCCTCGCAAAGGGTCTCCACGAGCTGGTACTGCGACTCACCCACGAACGACAGCAATCGCTTGGCGACTCGTTTGTAATCGATCGTGTCGTCGATGTGATCGGTCGCCGCGGCTTTGCGGATATCGGCGGCCATCTCGACATCGATGATGACGGTCTGTTTGACGCGCCGTTCCCAATCCCAAATGCCGACGATGCATTCAACGCTGAGCTGGGAAAGAAAGATCTTGTCCATTGAGAAATGACTAATGACCAATGACGGAAGGGTTGCGCAGCGTATCGAGCGGCCAGCGCGCGGTGGCGCGAATCTTCAGGTCGTCGTGCTCGCCCGCCGCGAGCCGGCGATAACCAGCGTACGCGATCATCGCTGCGTTGTCGGTGCAAAACTCCGGGCGCGGATATAACACTCGCAAGCCGCGCTTCTCACCCAACGCCTGCAGCTCCGCGCGCAACCGTCGATTCGCACCCACACCGCCCGCAACGACCAACGTCTTCAGCCCCGTCTGCTTCGCGGCGCGCGCGCATTTGGCGACCAGCGTTTCGACCACAGCCTGCTGAAACTCATAAGCAACGTCGGCGCGCGTCTGTTCATCGAGCTGCCGGCCGCGAATCGCGACCACCACCGCGGTCTTCAACCCACTAAAGCTGAAATCCAGCCCCGGCCGGTCGAGCATGGGGCGCGGGAAGTCGAAGCCGCCGGGCTTGCCCGTATCCGCCAGCCTGGCCAGCGCCGGGCCGCCGGGATACGGCAGGCCGAGCATCTTGGCCGTCTTGTCGAAGGCCTCCCCGGCGGCATCATCCAGCGACGATCCGATGATCTGGTACTCCCCCAAGCCGCGCACTTCGGCCAGCAAGGTATGGCCCCCCGACACCAGCAGCGCCAGGAACGGAAAGTCCGGCGCGGCGGTCTCCAGCATGGGGGCCAGCAAATGTCCTTCTAAATGATGGACTCCAACCGCCGGCTTGCCCCAGGCAAACGCCAGGCTGCGCGCCACCGAAGCGCCTACCAGCAATGCCCCGACCAGGCCCGGGCCGGCGGTGTAGGCGACGCCATCCAGCTGATCCGCCTCGATTTTCGCCTCGGCCAGCGCCTGCTGAACCAGCGGCAGCAGCTTCTTCACATGGTCGCGCGACGCCAGTTCAGGCACGACGCCGCCGTAAATGGCGTGCAGCTGGACCTGGCTATAGAGGGCATGGGACAGCAGCCCGCGTTCGCCGTCGTAAACGGCGGCGGCGGTCTCGTCGCAGGAGGTTTCGATGCCGAGGACTTTCACTTGAACTGCGTAGGGCGGGTTGCGTAGGAAAATGCCCAAAAGCCAACTTTGGGGGCGCGAAGCTTAACCCCCAAGCGGCAAAAACGGGCCGCGATCGTGCCCCGGGCGGCCGGAAGCCCGGGAATTTTGCTTTTCCCCGCGCGGGCCATTAGACTGCCGCGCTCTCAATCGTCCCCGTCTCGTTTCGTCCTCGACCCCGACGCCAGTCTTCGGCGCTCGTCGTCGGCTCGAATCGACCGAAGCGGGCCGTGTTCACATTCCGAGGTTAGTAATGCCGAGCGTTCGCGTCCGAGAAAACGAGTACTTCGATGCCGCCTTGCGGCGCTTCAAGCGCGCCTGCGAAAAGGCCGGGGTCCTGACGGAACTGCGCCGCCGGGAATTCTACGAAAAGCCCACTCAGGAACGTAAACGCAAGAAGGCCGCCGCCGTGAAGCGCCACATGAAGCGCGTCACCCGCGACGGCAGCAGCCGCGGCCCGGCTCGCGTCCGCGCTTACTGATAGATCTGTCTCCGGGATGGGGCCGCAAGCCCCGTCCCCGCCGATTCCCCTCCCCGCCGAAGTTCGATAGCCGCCATGTCCTCACTCAAAGACCGCATCACCGAAGACATGAAGACGGCGATGAAGGCCAAGGACAGCGAGCGCCTCGGCACCATCCGGATGATCACCTCCGCCATCAAGCAGCGCGAAGTCGACGAGCGCATTCAGCTCGACGACACCCAGGTGCTGGCCGTGATCGAGAAGATGATCAAGATGCGCAAGGAATCCATCGCGCAGTTCCAGAGCGGCGGTCGCGAGGACCTGGTCGCCAAGGAACAGAAGGAAATCGACCTGCTGCAGGTCTATATGCCTGAAGCACTCAGCGAGGCGGAAGTCGACGCCCTGATCGCCCAGGCCATCGCCGAAGCCGGCGCCACGTCCATCAAGGAAATGGGCAAGGCCATGGCGCTGCTCAAGCAGAAGGCGCAGGGTCGCACCGACATGGCCAGTGCCAGTGCCAAGCTGAAGGCCAAGCTCGGCGGCTGAGACAACCGGGCTCTATGCCGGCCCCGTCGCCGCGCATACTCTTGTATTCGTGTCCGGCCTCATCCCCAAACATTTCATCGAAGATCTGATCACCCGGGTCGACCTGGTCGAGCTGATCGGCAGCCGCGTGCCGTTGAAAAAGCACGGCAAGGAATACAAGGGCTGCTGCCCGTTCCATGGCGAGAAGACACCGTCGTTCACCGTGGTCCCGGACAAGAACTTCTATCACTGCTTCGGCTGCGGCGAGCACGGCAACGCGCTCGGCTTCCTGATGAAGCACGACAACATGGGCTTCGTCGACGCGATCGAGGAACTGGCGGACCGGATCGGCGTCGAAGTGCCGCGCGAGCAAACCCCGGGCCAGCGGCCGCCGCCCTCGGATGCATTGTTCGCGACATTGGAGAAAGCCGCGGGTTTCTACCGCAGCGAGTTGATGAACACGGATCGCGGTAAGGACTATTTCAAGGCCCGTGGTATCACCGGCGAAACGGCCCTGACTTTTGGCCTCGGATACGCCCCGGATGCCTGGGACTCGGTACTCAAGCTATTGGGTGGCAGCGACGCCGAACGGCAGCGGCTGCTGCAGACGGGAATGATCATCGAGCGGGACAACCGTTCAGGTCATTACGACCGGTTTCGGGATCGGGTGATGTTCCCGATCCGGGATGCGCGCGGGCGCACCATCGGTTTCGGCGGGCGAGTGCTCGATAAGGGCGAGCCGAAGTATATGAACTCGCCGGAAACGGAACTGTTTCACAAAGGCCGGGAGCTTTATGGCTTATATGAAGCCCGGCAGGCGAGCCGAACCCTGACCCGGCTGTTGATCGTTGAAGGCTATATGGATGTGGTTCGTCTTCATCAGGCTGGCATCACTTATGCCGTGGCCACGCTGGGCACGGCCACGACCCCGGAGCATCTGGCACGCGTGTTCCGCATCTGTAACGAAGTGACGTTCTGTTTCGACGGCGACCGCGCCGGCCGGGCGGCCGCGTGGAAGGCGCTGGAGAATTCGCTGAGTCAGGTGCGCGAGGGCCGTCAGATCCGGTTCCTGTTTCTGCCCGAGGGCCACGACCCGGACACCCTGGTCGGCGAGGAAGGCCGCGAAGCGTTCGAGGCCCGGATCAAACAGGCGCTGCCGTTGTCTGAATATTTCATCAATCAGCTGAGCGCGCAGGTCGATATCCGCAGCATCGACGGACGGGCTCAGCTGGGGGCCCTGGCACGACCATTGCTCGAGCGCATCCCCGCCGGAATATTCCGTGAATTGCTGGCCGACGAAGTTGCGAAAACCGTGGGCCTGAAAAGCGGTCGTTTGACGTCTATGTTAGGTGAGGGCGCGGAAACGAAACCCGCGACCGTGGAGCCGGCACGTACCCCGGCCCGGCCGCAGGTTCAGGCGGGCCGGCGCAATCTGGTCCGTCAGGCGATCTCTTTATTGGTGCATTACCCGCAAATTGCCGACAAAGTCGTGTTGAATCCGGCCCTGGCCACGCTGGCAAGGCCGGGAATCGCCTTGTTGATCGATTTGATCGAGGAACTAGGCCGCCGGCCATGCGCTAACACAGGAGCGCTGCTTGAACGCTGGCGGGACCGCCCCGATGTTGAGCACCTGGCGAAATTGGCCGCTCAGGAGTGCCTGGTCGATGCCGCCGGCGCCGCCAGGGAGCTGGTCGACGCAGTCCAGCGGCTTGGCGAGGAGGCGGCGCGGCTTCGAACCGACTTTTTGTTAAAGAAGACGGACCGGACCGATGCGGAAAAGGCCGAGTTACAGGGGCTGCTGGCCCGTAAACCTCCGGTCGATAATGGTGCGTGAACGCGAACCTAGCGCCCGGAAAACGATCAAAGTACACTGCGCGGTCTTTTTAAGCCCGCCCACCCCCGACAGCACGTGAGGGCCCCGACTTGAGCAAAACCTTGGCAGCAAAAAAGGAACCGGCGCAGATCGCCGATGAGCGTCAATCGCAATTGAAGCTGCTGATTGCCCGTGGCAAGGAGCAGGGCTACCTGACGTACGTCGAGGTCAATGACCATCTGCCCAGCGAAATCGTCGATCCGGAACAGATCGAAGATATCGTCAACATGATTAACGACATGGGCATCACGGTGTACGAGAAGGCACCGGAGTCCGAAGCCCTGTTGCTGGCCGAGCCGGTAGTCGCCGACGAGGAGGCCGCCGAAGAAGCCGCGGCCGCGCTCGCCACGGTCGACGCCGAATTCGGCCGCACGACCGACCCGGTCCGCATGTACATGCGCGAAATGGGCACGGTCGAGCTGCTGACCCGCGAAGGCGAAATCCGTATCGCCAAGCGCATCGAGGAAGGCCTGGACACGGTGCGGGGTGCGCTGTCCAGCTATCCCCTCACCTACAACTTCATGCTCAACCAGTATGAGCAGGTGAAGGCCGGTCAGGGCCGCCTGGTCGACATCATCACCGGCTTCATCGACCCGAACGCGCCGGACGAAATCGCCGCGCCGGTCAATCCGAAACTGGCGGCGGCTGCCGCGCCGGCTGAGGAAGAGACCGAGGACGAGGAAGGCGACGGCAACAGCGAGGACGAAGAGACCCTCGAGACCGGTCCGGATCCGGAAGAGGCCGCGCGCCGCTTCCTATCCATCGCCAAGGGGCACCAGCAGGTGCTCAAGGCCATGGCCGAGGACAAGACCGGCAAGGACCCGAAGTCGGTCAAGCTGCGCAAGAAGGTCGCCGGCGAGTTCATGGAGCTCAAGCTGTCGCCGAAGATGTTCGACGCGCTGATCGTGCAGCTGCGCGACAACGTCGCCGAGATCCGCAACCTCGAGAAGCAGATCATGATCCTGTGCGTGCGCGATGCCGGCATGCCGCGCAAGGATTTCATCTCGACCTTCCCGAAGAACGAGACCAACACCAAGTGGCTCGACAAGCACATCCGCGCCAAGCGCAAGCACTCGGCCGCGCTCGCGCGTCTGCGTGAAGAGATCGAGAAGCAGCAGAAGAAGCTGATGTCGCTCGAGGAGCGCGTGCACCTGACGATCGCGGAAGTCAAAGAGATCAACCGCGAAGTGGCCGTGGGCGAAGCCAAGGCCCGCCGCGCCAAGAAGGAGATGGTGGAAGCCAACCTCCGTCTGGTGATCTCGATCGCGAAGAAGTACACCAACCGCGGCCTGCAATTCCTCGACCTGATCCAGGAAGGCAACATCGGCTTGATGAAGGCCGTCGACAAGTTCGAATACCGTCGCGGTTACAAGTTCTCGACCTATGCGACCTGGTGGATTCGCCAGGCCATCACGCGTTCGATCGCCGACCAGGCACGCACCATCCGTATCCCGGTGCACATGATCGAGACCATCAACAAGCTGAACCGCATTTCGCGGCAGATGCTGCAGGAGATGGGTCGCGAGCCGACGCCGGAAGAGCTGGCGGTGCGCATGGAAATGCCGGAGGACAAGGTCCGCCGCGTGCTCAAGATCGCCAAGGAGCCGATCTCCATGGAAACGCCGATCGGTGACGACGAGGATTCGCACCTTGGCGATTTCATCGAGGACACTTCGGTGGACTCGCCGATCGACTCCGCCACGATGGAATCCCTGCGCGAGACCACGCACTCCGTTCTCGCCGGCCTGACGCCGCGCGAAGCGAAGGTCCTGCGGATGCGTTTCGGTATCGACATGAATACCGACCACACGCTGGAAGAAGTGGGCAAGCAGTTCGACGTGACGCGCGAGCGCATTCGTCAGATCGAAGCGAAGGCGCTGCGCAAGCTGCGTCATCCGAGCCGCAGCGAGCAGCTGCGCAGCTTCCTGATGGATGACTAGAACTAAAGTTCAGCTTTCTTTGGTGAGCTGACAAAGCCCCCTCACGGGGGCTTTGTTTTTTGGGCCCGAGGGCAGAATACGCATTTTCTACAACGGGAACCGACCACCCCCGCCTCGCGTTTTTTCGACAAGACGGGAGATTGGAGTGGGCGGCAATGAGCGTGTTGTTTTATCTGACACTGTTCATCGTGATGTGCGTGTTCGGCTGGTCGGTCCGCGGCGGGGGCTGAAGCCACAGTCACCTTTATTCAGCGCGACTTCAGCTTCTTGAGTTCGCGCATGAGTTCACCTTTTCGAGTTGTGACCGCGTAACTCTCCAACCCCAGCCAGGCGGCCAACTCGCTCAACTGTTTCGCCAGCGGCTCGACTGCCCTCTCCGGTTTGATCCCCGGCTCGACGCTGCCACCCTTCACTTGCAACACCCCGCTCTGCCGTTCCGATTTCAGATCGACGCGTCCGACGATGCGCTCGCCCAGCAGCAGCGGCAGCACGTAGTAACCATGCAAACGCTTGTGACTCGGCGTGTAGATCTCCAGGCGAAAATGAAAATCGAACAGCCGTTGCGTGCGCTGACGTTCCCAGATCAATGAATCGAACGGCGATAACAGCGCCGCGATATCGGCGACTTTGCCCGCCGGCGGAAGCTTCGCTTCGTGATGCAAATAACCCTGCTGCTTCCAGCCTTCCACGTTGACAGGCACCAGCTTGCCCTCTTCCACCAGCTCACCCAGCCGCGCCGCCGCTTCCTTCGCCGGAAGCCGGAAGTAATCGCGCAGGTCGCGCGCCGTTGCCACCCCCATGGCTCTGGCGCCAATCATCGTCAGCTCGCGCTGGGCGTGCTCTCGTGAAGGCACAGGCGCATTTCGCGGCGCCTCGGGCAACACGCGTTCGGGCAGGTCGTAGATGCGCTCGAAGTTGCGCCGGCGCGCGGTGGTCACGTCCCCGATCCAGAACAGCCACTCGAGGATTTCCTTGCCCTCGCTCCAGCCCCACCAGCTGCCTTTGGATTTGCCCGCGCCGGTCAATTCACTCGCGCCCAGCGGACCCCGCTCGCGAATCTGATCGAGCGCGGCTTTCACCAGATCCTGGTGATCGTTCGCATAGCGTTTGAGCCGGCCCCACGTGCCGACGCCGTTGCGCGCATCGTCCATGCGCCAGCGGAACAATGGATACGATTCGACGGGGAGCAACGAAGCTTCGTGGCCCCAGTATTCGAACAACAGTCGATCGTCATAAGCCGCGCGCTCGAGCAGCGTGCTCTTGTAGTGACCGCGCCGGGAAAATATCGGCAGATAGTGCGAACGGACCAGGACATTGACTGAATCGATCTGCACGACGCCCAGGCGCCGCACGATCTCCGCGAACGCCTTGCCACTGCGTGGCGCACTGCCGCCGCCCAGGAATTGTTGGGCCGCTATTGCGACTCGTCGCGCTTCGCCGATCGAGAGAGAGTCCTTCGCCGCGCCCATGCCGACCCGCATCCCCGAGTGTCAGGAAGCGCGCAGTCTAGCCGCAAACCCTGACGGTGCCCGCCGGTTTTAGAGGCAGCGCGCCGTCGCCGGGTTCACACGATGCGGCAGGATCGAAGCTGCAATCGCGGCAGCGGGCCGAAGGCCCGCTGGTCGAGGTCGGCTATGAAGTCGCTGTTGCGGGCACGTTGCTGGGCCGACGTTGCGGCTTCAAACGCCACCACGCTTGGGCCGACTGGTAATGATCCAGGCGGACCGGCTCTCCGATACGCGGCATGGTGAGACGAACACCGTGCTGCGCCGACAGCGCCAACATCTTTTCCATCGGCTCGTCCCACGCATGGAACGCCAGGTCGAACGTGGCGTTGTGAATCGGCAGCAACCAGTCGCCCTGCAAATCCTTATGCGCCTGCATGACCTGCTCGGGCAGCATGTGCACGCCCTCCCATTGCTTGTCGTACGCGCCCGCTTCCAGCAAGGTCAGATCGAACGGCCCGTGACGCCGGCCGATCTCGGCGAAGCCGTCGAAATAACCCGTGTCGCCGCTGAAGAAGATGCGATGCGTACCGGTGTAGATGGACCACGACGCCCACAACGTCGGATTCTTGGTAAACATGCTGCGCCCGGAAAAATGCTGGGCCGGCGTGGCGGTGAACTGAATCCCGTCCACCTCGATCGTCTGCCACCAATCCAGCTGATGCGTCTTGCCGGCGGGAATGCCCCACTCGATCAGATGATCGGCGACACCGAGCGGCGTCAGAAACTTATTCGTCTTGGCCTGCAGCTTCAGCACCGTGTCGCGATCGAGATGATCGAAGTGATCGTGCGACAGAATCACCGCGGCCAGCGGCGGCAACTCCTCGAACGAGATCGGTGTCGGCAGGAAACGTTTCGGCCCGGCCCATTGCACCGGCGAGGCGCGCTCGGAGAACACCGGATCGGTCAGCCAGAATTTGCCGTTCAATTTCAGCAGCACGGTCGAATGCCCGAGCCGATAGATCGAGCCATCCGGCGCCTGATCCAAGTGCTCCCGCGTCAGCGGCGTCACGGGCAGCGCCTCGGGCGGCACGGTCCGGCTCGCGTCCTTGAACATGAACTGCCACCACAACTTCACGATCTGCCAGCCGCCCGGCTGTTTGGGCGTCGTGACATTGTGAAATTGACCGTCGCGAAACTGACTCGAGGAAGAAGCAGGTCGATTGCCGTAGGCCGCGCTCATAGCGACAACTCCCAATAACAACACCCAACCAATGAGGCGCATGGCAGCTATCTTGCCCCGGCAGACTTAGCTGAGCGTTAGGCGAAGCTGGCGGATTCTTGCCCGATCCTGCGCAGCTGCGTGGGATCACCCCAATGGGTAGAAATGCGGCAGGACCCAGGTCAGTGCCAGCCACATGATCAAGGTCAGCGGCAGACCGACACGCAGGAAATCCCCGAAGGAATAGCCACCCGCGCTATAGACCAGCAAGTTGCAGTTATCGGCCATGGGCGTCGCGAAGCCCATGTTCACGCCGAACATCACCGCCAGCACGAACGGCTCGGGCGCCAGACCCAGCTGACGCGCCAACTCGATCGCGATCGGCGTGCCGATGACCGCCGCGGCGCTGTTGGAAATCACGCTGCTCATGATCGCCATGAACAGCATCGTCGCACTCAACACGGCCAGCGGCGGCATGGACTTCGCCAGCACGGCACCGACTTGCGCGATGAAGGCAGCACCGCCGGTCGTCACCAGCGCCAGACTCAACGCCAGACTCGCCACCGTCAACAGAATCATCGACGAGTCCAGGGCCCGCGTCGCATGACGCCACTTCAAACATCCCGTCGTCACCATCACCAGCACGCCGCAAATCGCGGCGATGGCGACCGGTGCGATTCGCAACGACGCGATCAGGACGATGCCCGCCATGATGCCCAGCGCCAGCGGCGCCTTGGCGGTCAGCGGCACATTGCTCGTGGCGTCGAGCACCAGCATTTCGCTGCGTTGTTTGAGCGCTTCGATCTGTTCCGCCGGTCCCTGCACCAGCAACACGTCGCCGACGCCCAGCCGCACATCTCGCAGCGGCGTCGCCGGACTCAGCGCCTGCTCTTCACCGGGCCGATGAACCGCCAGCGGGATCAGTTGGTAATGCCAATCGAAGTTGGCCTGGGCCAGCGTGCGATCTCGCAACGGTGAAGCCGGTGTCAGCACCAACTCGGCCGTCTGCTGATCCGGCGCTGTGATCGGATGTTCCGCGTCGACGCGCACATCGCCGGAAAACAGCGTCGCACCGAGAACGCGCGAATATTCCATCAGCTGTTCCGACGTATCGCGCACCGACAATTGGTCACCGGGCCGCAAGATCACATCCGGCAACGGCGTAATCACCAGATCCGCCGAGCGCCGCACCGACACGACGGCCATTTCGCCCTGCGTGAGCTTCTTCGCATCCGCCAGTGTCTTGCCCGCGACCGGGCTGGTCTCGGTGATATGCAGCTGCGCATCGAAAATGCGCGGCGAGGCATTCACGAATGCCGGCTGCTTGTCAGGCAGCAGTCGCGGCGCGACCAGCCACAGGAACAGCAATCCGGGAATCGCCGCCAGGGACGCCGGCGCAATGAAGTCGAACATATGGAATCGCTCGACGCCGAGACTGGCCGCGCTGCCGATCACCAGCAGGTTCAGCGACGTGCCGATCGGCGTCCCCATCCCGCCGATCTGCGACGCGAACGTCATGGGCATGAGCAGCTTCGACGGCGACATGCCCGAGCGCATGGCCACGGCCGTGAGGATCGGGATCATCAACACGACCTGGGGCGTGTTGTTCATGAACGCGCTGACGACCGCCGTCACCAGGATCACGACCCCCATGGCCAGGATCGGACTGATCTGCCACACCCGATGCACGACGCGCCCGATCGGTGCCAGCGCTCCGGTGGCGACCAGCCCCTGACTTGCCATCACCAGGGCGCAAATCGCAATCAGCGCCTCGTTGCCGAAGCCCGCGAAGAATCGGATGGGATCCAGCTCGCCACCCTCCGGCGGCCGATACGGAAACACGCTGAAGCCGATGGCGAGGGCCGCCACCACCAGCAGGCTGGAAGTTTCGATGGGCAGAGAGTCGCGCGAGAACAGATAGAGCGCGACCAGGGTCAGGAGCATGACAGCGATCGCGTGCGGGTCGGGCATGGGAATCGTTGTCATCGCGGCCCAATGAACGACGCCCTGGAATGGTTCCAGAACGGTCACAGGCGACGGTCATAATCGCGGGATTACGGTAAGTCGCCGGATTTCATGATCCTCGCGACTCCCGTGTGTGAACTGCGTTGCAGGCTCGACCCGCGCGGCTCTGGCAGCATTCAGGGCGTCGAAGTCGAATGAGGGCGTGAATTCATGAATCCGATCGCCGAGATCTCCATCGATCTCACCGCCCAGGAGCTGACGGATCCCTCCTCCGTCGCCCCGCTCTCCCCCAGCACCGAAATCGAAGTCGACGACATCTGCGAGTTCGATCCCCTGCTCAAGCCGCTGCCGGCCGCCAACAACGACGGCGCGGTGCTGTCGCCGGCCGATCCGATGCCGGACCCGGCACTCGACGACGACACCATCGAAATCGAGATCGAGCTCAGCGCCGAGCAGATGGACTCGATGCTCAGCGGGCACATCAGATAACGGCGGCGCGGACGCGCCGACCGACAGCACGAGCTGACGGTCGGCTGGAAAGGACAGGTTACATGTTCGGCCGGCCGGGATACTGACGCATCAGCTCGGTCACGACGCCATTGATGGCGACCTTGGGATTCTGCAGCTCTTCTTCGCTGACGCGGCCTTCGGCCACGCCTTCCCACACCAACTGCTTTTTCTCGGCATCGACGATGTCGAGGTTCAACGTGCCGACCTTGTACGTGACCGTGCGGTCTTCGTCATACATCGGCCAGGCGTTGTACAGGCCGTAGCGATAGCCGTAATAGCCATAGCCCACCGACGCGCGGGCGTCCGGGCGGATCTCGGTGCGCTCGCGGGTGTTCATGTAGAAGTTCACCAGCAGGTCCGGATGATCCTCGCTGTATTTGTAACCGCGGGCTTCCATCTGCGACGACATGGCGCTCTTCAGGTAGCTGGTCACCAGCGTCGAATAACCGCCGCGATCGGTGCCGGTTTCCTTCGGGAATCCGTAAGTCCGATACACCGAAAAGTCGGCCGATTTGTCGTAGTCGATCCGGGTCTTGGGGCCGGAGGTGGTGGCACAACCGGCCGCGAACAGCGCGGCCGTCAGCGCCAGCGCCGCCGCCGCCTTCGACCACAATGATGTATTGGCAGGCTTGAAGGACATGCTTTACTACCTCGTCCGCATCAGCTTACTGATTAGTCGCATCGTCCCGGTGCGAGTTCCGGCGCGACGTGTTACCAAATGTTCATCCTGAACGCCTATATGGCGGCTGAACCGGCGCTCACAACCCCGTCACAGCGCTAAACAGCCCTGACCCCGTTCCAGATCCAGCAGAATTCGTTTGCGCCACAGCCCGCCGCCGTAGCCCCCCTCGCCGCCATCGGCGTTGATGACCCGATGGCAGGGAATGACGATGGCGATGGGATTCGCGCCATTCGCATACCCGACCGCGCGGGTCGCCAGCGCGTCACCGATACGCACGGCCAGCTGCAGATACGACCAGGTCTCGCCATGGGGAATCTCGCAAAGGGCCGCCCACACCCGCTCCTGGAACGGCGTGCCGGCTGCGCTCAGCGGCAGCTCGAAATCCCGGCGCCGACCCGCGAAATATTCCGCGAGCTGCACTCTTAGATCGCTCAGCACCGCGCTGTCGCCACCTCGAACCGGCGCCCCGTACTGGTGCCGCAGTTCCTGCAGCCGCTCTTCCAGTCGCTCGGCATCGCAGAACGACAGGCTACACAGCGCGCTGTCGGTTGCACTGGCAATCAGCGGCCCGACCGGCGACTCGTACCAGTCGATGTATCGCGGCGGCTCGGAGGTAACAGCGGCGTTCACGGGCGCGCACGTTACACGAGCGGCCCCGTCTCAACTAGGGACATCCTTATCCCGCTGCTCCGAATCGGGTTTGGTGTTCATCCACCGTTCCAGCTTCGACACCGCCACCAGCACCGTGAGCGCCAGCACGATGCCGACCAGGGCGACGAAGTAGTAACCCGCTCCGCATGACGTGCCGAGCGCGCCCGCCAGCCACATGCTGGCGCCCGTTGTCAGGCCATGCACATTGCCGCGACTCTGGATGATCGCGCCCGCGGCCAGAAACGCGACCCCGGCGGTCACTGCGTTGATGATACGAACCGGATCGGCCGTCTTGGAGCTGTCGCCGCCGGCGAACTGAATATGGATTTCGAAGGCGATCACAGTGAACAAAGCGGCCGCCAGCGATATCAAAATATGGGTGCGCAGACCGGCCGGCTTGTTACGCAGCTCGCGATCCAGCCCGATCAGGGCACCGACCACCACCGCTGCCAGCACGCGCAGCGTGGTTTCCAGCGGCGGCAGCGTGGTGTGGTGACCGCCCAATGCGACATACCAGTCCATGCGGCCGGAACGTTGCGCCCGGCCGTAGGGTTCCTCTGATGCGGTGTGCTCCGTCGCTCCGCCGCGCCAGCTCCCGCAATGGTCAGGCGCGGCATTTGCCATTAATCTGACGCCATGAATCGATTCCGGCTGATGAAATCGTCGTTGCTCGCTCTGACCGCGCTGTCGCTGACTGGCGGCACGGCGCTCGCCGCCAAAGACCCGTTCAAGCACACCCGCGACGTTTTCAAAGACGCGTACGCCGAAGCAAGCACGCAGCCCAGCGACGGGAAAAAGGACAGCGAGGCGCTGCGCAGCTACCCCTTGTATCCGTACCTGCAGGCCGCGCGTATCAAACGAGCCCTGTCGGTGGCAACAAATGACCTCGGCCCCGCCGATCAGAGCGCCGAGACCTTCATCTCCTACTATGAACGCGAACCCGTCGGGCGCGACGTGCGTGGCGCCTGGTTGACGAGTCTCGCTGCCCGTCAGCAGTGGCAGCCGTTCCTGAAGTATTACAAAGATGATTCAGCCAGTGATTCACTGCGCTGTCACAGCTTCACCGCTCGCATCGCGTTGGGTCAGACGCAGGACTTGTCGCTAGACGTCGCGCGTCAGTGGCTCACTCCCACCAGCCTGCCAGACTGCGAACAGGCGTTTGCATGGATGCGCGCTCAGAACGCGCTGACGCCGGACCTGGTCGAGCAACGCGTGCGGCGCGCGCTCGAAAACAACAATCCGGGCTTCGCGAAACAAATCGCCACCGGCTTGCCGCCCGATCGGGCCGCGCCGCTGCTGCGATGGGCCGCGCTGCTGGAGAATCCGCAGAAACAGATCGATGCGTTGATCGCGTCGCCTGCGCTGGAAGTCGAACCCAAAGCGCAGCTCGCCGGCTGGTCGCGGCTGGTTCGCGCCGACAGCGACGGCGCCATGCGTCGCTACGAAAATTTTGTCCGCGCTCGCAAGCTCACCGAAGAGACCGCCAGCCCGTACGCGCTGGCATTGGGGCTCGGCCTGGCCTGGAGTCGGCGCACCGAAGCACTCGACTACTTCAAGCGGGTGCAGCTGAAAGATTTCGACGAGGTCGCTCGCGAGTGGCACGCCCGCGCCGCGCTGTGGGCAGGCGATTGGAAACTCGTCGGCAACATCATCGCGGCCATGCCCGATCAACAGCGCGCGTTGGCTCGCTGGCGTTACTGGGCGGCGCGCGCCGCCGAGAAGACCGGCGATCCGAAACTCGCGCGCGAGCTGTATGAGTCCGTGCTGATCGACGACAACTTCTATTCCATCATGGCTGGCGCGCGGCTCGATCGGCCGGTGGCACCCCATCCGGAAAAGCTGGTGTTGGATCAGGCGCAGGTCAACCGCATGGAACAGCTGCCGCCGATGGTGCGCGCGCGTGAGCTGTTGATGAGCGACATGCGCAATCAAGCGAACAGCGAATGGGCATTCGGCTTCGATCAATTGATGGACTCGGCCCGCAAGCAGTCCATTCATCTCGCCGCGCGCTGGGGCTATTACGATCAGGCCATCGCCACTGCGAGTCAGCAGAAAGTGTTCAATGACTACGAGCTGTTGTATCCGCAGCCGTACGACGCGGAAGTCTTGTCCGCCGCGAAACTGACTAGCCTGCCGCCGCAACTCATCTACAGCGTGATGCGGCAGGAAAGCTTGTATCGCCGGGACGCGCAATCGTCGGCTGGCGCGCGCGGCCTGTTACAAATGTTGCCGGAGACCGCGCGTCGCACAGCCAGCAAGTGGAAGAAGCCGCGCCCCTCACCCGACGATCTGTTCAACCCTGTGATCAACGTGCCGCTGGGCGCGGCCAATCTGCGGGGACTGGTGGATAAGTTTGGCGGTCAAACCATCGTCGCCCTGGCGGGCTACAACGCCGGTCCGAACGCCGCCGCGCGCTGGATGCCTTCGGAATCGCTCGACCCCGATGTCTGGGTCGAAAACATTCCCTATAACGAGACCCGCAACTACGTGCAGCGAATCCTGTGGCACAACGTGGTGTTCTCTTGGCTCGAGACGGGCGAGCCGCAGAAGGTCGATGGCTGGCTGGCGCGAATCGCCCCCTTGAGCGATTCGGCGATGCTCGGCCTGGCGGAGGACGGCAGCTGATCGACTAAGCGTGCGCCGAGAGCGGACGCGGCTTGCTCGCCAGTTCCTCGGTCGCCGGCAACAGCCGATCGATGGTGACCACCGCTTCCTTGACGTCAACCACCAGGCTGTCAGCACCCGCCTCACGGAAGCGATCAATCGCGCGCGGTGCCTCTTCCTCCGGCAATTGCGGACGTAACACGACGATGCGCGTGTCAGGCAGCTCGCTGCGAATGCGGCGACAATAATTTCGCAACTCGGATCCGCGAGTCGACGCGGCAGCGGCGATACAAATCATCGCGGGCGCCTGACGAATGGCGGCACGCAAGGCCTCTTCCGCCGTCAGCTCCGGCGACGTGAGTGTGATGCGCTCACGACCATAGGCCGTCCGTAACATCGCAAGTATCAACTCATCTGCCGGCGCGCGTACCGTCAAGCCGATGATGCTTGCCCTCGGCAGCATCGCATGCGCCGTACTTGGCAGCTGCTGCAACGTCTCGGCGACCACATCCAGCACGAACGCAGCATCGTCCTCGGTGATTTCGGTCTGCTCGCGATGACTCAGGACCAGTGTGATCGTGGGCATGAGCACCTGATCGATCACCCCGATCGGCCCGGCCTCCTGAAGTTTGCGACTCACCAGCACGCTGGCTTCGTCCTCATCACGCGCCAGCAACCGCTGATAGAAACGAACATGCGGTTGCAACGCCGGCTCATCCGCGAAAATGACCGCGAGAAAACGCAACGAGCGCACGTGCCGCCCCAGCACGGCGATACATACAGTCAGCGGTGTCGCGAGCAGCAGTCCCGCCGGCCCCCACACCCAGATCCAGAACAGCGCCGACACCAGCAACGCAAACGACGAAACACCGGTTCGATAACCGAACACCACCGGTTCGACGAAATAGGCAGTGATCAAATCCAGCCCCAGGAACAGCGCCAGGGTCTGTACCGTCTCAGCCCAGCCAGGAAACGTCGCGAACGCCAGCAGCGCCGGCATCAACGCAGACAACACCGTTCCGACGTAGGGCACGAAACGCAGCAGTGCCGTGATGCCACCCCACAACGCCGCATACGGAACCCCGATCCAGTACAGCCCCAATCCCACCAGCACGCCGAACGTGAGATTGATCAGCGTCTGCCACACCAGGAACTGACTGACCCGATACGCCGCTTCGTTCATGAGCCGCGTGGTCATCGTCACATTGCCGGCGCCGATCAGCCGTATGAAACGATCGCGCAAGTCTTCGCGCTGCCCGAGGAGAAACGCCACCAGCACGACCACGATGAATGCACTGGCGATCGTTTCGAACATGGCGCCAAACGACCCGCGCAGCCGCTCCGTCGGCGACGGCTTCGGCGGCACGACTCGCACCGGCTGCGCTTTGCGTTGGTCGGGATCGTCGTACAGCTGGTCCGTGACACGATCCAGCGTGCGCGTGAACTGTCGGATGGCGGCGTCGTTCCCGAGCCGCAGTTCACCGACCTTGCGACGCATGGATGAGGTGTATTGACTGATCTCGCCGGACAGCTGGGCAAACTGGTCGTACACCACATAGCCCATGCCACTCACGGCGCTCAGCGCCAGCACCATGGTCAGCGTCACCCCGGCGAAGCGCGGCAAATGCATGCGGTCGAACTGGCGTACCAGCGGCGTGAGCACGAAGGCCAGCACCACCCCCAGCGCCATCGGCAATAACACTTGTTTGCCCGTGTACAGAATGCCGACCACCAGCACGAGCGTGAGCAACGTGACCCACGGGCCGTTCAAACGTGCGGGTAAAGGATTCTGCGGCACCTGAAATCAGCCCCTGCGCCGGGGGACGGCTTGTTTGGAAGACGACGATGCAGAAACTCCGCGCCGCAGGCGCCGGTTCCTCACTTCTCGTCGGCGGGAGGCCTTCCAGAACGCGTGCCGCGCGCAGACGACGCTCGCAAAGTACGTAGCCGCGTCGTGCTTTCGTTGTCCTGAGCCGGCGCGGGCGCGCCGATCATCAATTGCTCCAGATGCGCGCGGGCCTGATCGATGAACACCGGCACCGTCGCCGCGTTGATGGGCCGGGATACCAGATAGCCCTGGATCTGCACGCCGCGATCGTTCAGCAGCACGCCCAGCTGCGCCGGCCGCTCGACGCCTTCGGCCGTCACCTGCAAGCCGAGGCTATGACACAGGCCGATGATTGAACGCACGATGGCCGGCGATCGGCCGCCCGTATCGATCGTCCTGACCAGGCTGCGATCGATCTTCACGCGAGTCAGCGGCAAGCGCTCCAGCGAGGTGAGCGAGGAATAGCCCGTACCGAAATCATCCAGTGCAATGCTGATGCCGAGATCACGCAACCGCTTCAACGTCGCGATGGTGTTCGCGCCCGTCTGCAACACGTTTTCGGTCAGCTCGATTTCCAGGCAGTGCGCCGGCAGCTGATACTGATTGAGCAGCGATTGCAGGCGAGTGACGAAGCTGGCGCTCATCAGCTGCTGCGAAGAAATATTCACGGCAACGCGCGCCTTGGGCCACGGGCCATTGTTCCATACTGCCGCGGTCTGGATCGCCGTACGCAGCGCCCAGTCGCTGATATCGGCGATCAGGCCAGTCTGCTCGGCAACCGCAAAAAAGTCCGCCGGCGACACCACGTTGCCATCGGGCTGACGCCAGCGTAGCAGCGCCTCGACGGTGTGGGTCTCCAGGGTTTCGAAACAAACTTCGGGCTGGTAGAGCAGTTCGAACTCGCCCTGCTCCACCGCCCGACGCAACGACTGCTCGACCTTGAACCGCGACGCCGCCGCCTCGAGCAGCTGCGGCGCGTACAGGCTCCAGCAATTGCGGCCCGACTCCTTGGCGCGGAACAACGCCGAATCGGCCGCTCGCAATAAAGCATGAGAGTCGGACGCGTGATCCGGGAAGACACACGCGCCGACGCTGACGCTGATCCTTAGCTCGCGGCCATGCACGCTCAGCGAGCGCTGGAATTCCTCCAGCACCGAACGGCTCAGCCTCTCGACATCCCCTAGCTGACTTACTTCTTCGCAAACAACCGTGAATTCATCGCCACCCAAACGGGCACTGAACGAGCGCGAGAACAGACTGTTCATGCGCAACCGCTCACTCACCGCCTGCAGCACGCGGTCGCCGAACGCGTGACCCATGCTGTCGTTGATGGTCTTGAAGTTATCCAGATCGATGAACAGCAACGCCAGGCGGCCGTTGCGCAGACGCGCCCTGTCGAGGGCTTCATCGAGATGCGCCAGCAAATGGCGGCGGTTCGGCAGATCGGTGAGCGGATCGTGATGCGCGAGATGATTCAGCTCGCGTGTGCGCTCATCGACGCGCGCTTCCAATTCCAGCTGATGCACGCGAACCGCGTTCTGCGCCTGCTGAAGCTGCTCGGCCATTTGGTTGAACGCCTCGGCCAACGTATCCAGCTCGCGCACACCACCACGCACCACTCGCGTTCTGACTGCACCTCCAGCCAAACGCCGCGTCGCTTCGGTCAATCGACGCACCGGCGCGGTCACGCCGGTGACCGTGGCAATGGCAATGCCGATCAACAACAGCATGGCGACGGCACTCGCCCAACCGAGCTGACTGTCCGCGCGATCCGACGCCTGCACCGCCAGTCGATCCGCATCCGCCAGCGCTCGCCGTGCCGGCTCGACCAGCTTGTTGACGACCATGCCCGAGATCTCAGCGGTGTGATCGCGGAACATCACCGACCGCTCGTTGAATGCCTCGATGCTTTCGAACGCGGCGCGCCGGCCGGCAACCACGTTGTTGAAGTTGGCCTTCACTTGATCGAGCCACGGCTGGCCATGCAGTTTCGCCAGCTCAGCCGAATGCTGCTGAAGTCGCGAGCGGAACGCGTTCTCGCTGGCGATGATGAACTGCAACGAACGCGGCGATGACAGACTCGCGGCGGCGCTGACTTGCTCACGAATGCCGGACAGCATGCGCGACAGATCCATCAGCTTCTCGCTCGCGAATACCGCGCCGGCAAAGCGCACCGCATTCGCCTGCGGGGCGTTGAGGCTCGTCTCCAAGGTATCGAAGCGCGCCCAGCAGTCACGCATGCGTGAGCGACGCGCCACACTGCTGCGAAGAAGATCGTCGCCCGCCTTGAGAAAATTGTTGAGCTCCGCGGTGAATGCGGGAGCGGGGCTATCGAACTCGGAGAAACGGCCGGCAGCCTCTTGATAATCGTTGGCGGCTTCGGTCATGCGCTGGGCGGCGGCTTTGACCGGTTGTTGCGCGATGGTGCTGGTCTCGCTCTGGTCGATCACCGCGCGTTCATACATGGAGACGGCGGCGGCCAGCGACTCGGTGGCGCGCACCAACGGCTCATGCTGAACCAGCAGCTCACGAACCTTTTCCCGGGCCTCGCGGGCGCTTTGCTGGGTGGAAACGTTGGCTACGATGACCGTGAGCGCCACCGCCGCGAAACCGATGGCCACGCGCAGGGCCATGCCCGGCCGCCATTGTCCTGAACGCAGACCGAAGACTGGACGCGATGTTCCTTCGCCAGAGTCGATCCCATCGGTTCGGCTTGGAGGAAGCTCCATCCAGTATCACTACGTAAGATAAGAGCCGGCAATGTGCCACCGGCTCCGGTTCCGGTCTGTAGGAACTCGATTGGATTGAGCAGCAAGTCTCGCTTTGCCGCCCCGGCTGCTGTGTGATTTAACTTATCGGCACCGGCGGCGCGGTGCGTTCAGCATCCGGGAACGATATCTGGCCGCGAAGCCTTCAAAGAAATGAACCCAACCCGGACGAGGACCCCACATGTACGAGCTTTATTATTGGCCAGGCATCCAGGGCCGCGGAGAATTTGTCCGACTGGCGTTGGAAGAAGGCGGCGCGAAGTACGTCGACATCGCGCTGAAGCCCGAGAACCAGGGCGGCGGCGTGCCCGCCATGAATAAATTCCTCGACGGCCCGCGCGTCCCGCATCCGCCGTTCGCGCCGCCCTTTCTCAAGGTCGGCAAGCAACTCATCGGTCAGACCTCGAACATCCTGCTTTACCTCGGCGGCCCGTTGAAGCTCGCGCCGCACGACGAGGCGGGCAAACTTTGGGTGCATCAGCTGCAGCTGACAGTCGCGGATCTCGTCGTCGAAGCCCACGACACACATCACCCGATCGCCGCAGGTCTCTACTACAAAGAGCAAAAGGCGGCCGCGAAACGCCGCGCCGCAGACTTCCGCGAGCACCGCATTCCAAAATTCTTCAACTATTTCGAGAAAGTACTGACCCGCAATCGAAGCGCTGGCCCGTGGCTGGTCGGCGCTCGCGTCACCTACGCGGACCTGTCGCTGGCTCAAGTCGTCGCGGGAATTCGTTACGCGTTCCCGAAAGCCTCAACAAAGGCACTCCGCAAACATCCGCGACTGTTGAAACTGCATGACGCCGTCTTCGATCGCCCGCGCATCAAGCGCTACGCCGAATCAGGCCGACGCCTCGCCTTCAACAACGACGACTTGTTCCGCGATTACCCGGAGCTGGATGGCTAGGACGGCAATAACGAGGCGCGCAGCCCACGATCGGACAGCTTGCGCAGAAACAGCGGCAGAATCTTCAGCAGCTGGTCCGGCCGATTGTGCTTGTTCTGGCCGTCGTGCATGAGCACGATATCGCCGCCCTTCACGGCATCGAGCCGCTTTTCGATGCCATCGGCCGCCCCCAGCGGCCCCCAATCGATCGCACTGACATTCCACAGCACGACCTGCTCGCCACAGCGATGCGCCTCATCGGTCATGCACGCACGTTCGCGCCCATGCGGCGGACGATAGAACTTCGGCTCCGCACCGACCACGTCGCTGATCGCCTTCGCGCCATCGCGTACCTGTGCCCGCGCCGTCCGCGACGACATGAACCAGGGATGTCGATGACTGAAGGTGTGATTGCCGACGGCGTGTCCCGCCGAGTGAATGCGTCGCATGAGATCGGGCGTGCGCTGCGCCTGCTGCCCGATGACAAAGAACGTTGCCTTCACCCCGGCGTGCGCAAGTGCATCGAGCACCTGCGGTGTCCACTCGGGATCCGGCCCGTCGTCGAATGTGAGAAAGACGCGATCCACTAACCGACCTTCAACTTACCCAGATTGCGCGACAGTGCTGCGCGTGTCAGCCAGTATAGGCGCGGCTCAGCCTGCTCGCGATCGCGAATTCGCGCAGCGGGTGCGAACACCCACATCAGCATCTTGAAGTGCGCCGACAGCAATCTGGTTCGCCACGTTTTGGGCATCGGCGTGCTGACGAACCCGACGACCTCGCCGTGCGCGGGAATCCACGTCGTTCCCTGAAACACTCGCACATCGGCAAACGCGGGATCGCTATGCGCCGCTTCCGCCAGCTTGCGCAGCGACTCGCGCATCAGCTTGGCGAACCGAAATCCAACCCGATGCATGGAGCCCTCGCCCAGCGCCGCGATGCTCGCATTGTTGAAGTGCAAACGGCCGATGACGTCGTTGTCGCGCAGAAGCGTGCCATCCTCGAACGTCAGATCCGGCCCGCGATACTGCGCCCGACCGATGAACAACACCGGTCCGAGCGTCTTCAACTTGTAACGCCGGTAGTACCAGGCGTCGACGACGCCGAGCGCGCCTTGCGCGAATCGATGCAGCAGTTTCATCGGGTTTGTCGAGCCATTGCCCGGTTGACGGAGGCCAGATCGAGCGCCAGTTGCGCCACTCTCGCCGCGCCATCGCGCTGACCGAGCAGCCAGGCACGACGCTGCATGCTCTGCAATGCATCCCGGTCCCGCAGCAGCGCATCGACGCGATCGAGCAACTCGCCATCGGCGACCAGGCCGCCGACTTCGTGACGCGTAAGAAAATCGACGTTGAATCCTTCCTGGCCGCCCAGCGAACGGGTCGCCAGCAACGGCCGGCCGCACGCCAGCGATTCGGCAACCGTGATGCCGCCGGGCTTGCCGACGACCACATCGGCCGCGCGCAGATAAATATCCATGCGGTCGGTCCACTCGCAAACTTTCAACCGCTGCGGATGCTGAGCCGCGAGACGGTCCAGCGACACCCGCGCTTTATTGTTGGTGCCAGGCATGACGACGACGTGCGTCGACGCCGGCCGCTGCAACAGCGACAGCGCGGCCGAGTCCACACTCAACCCCAGGCCGCCGCCGAGCACCAGCACGATCTGCGCCTCCTCGGGCAACCCCAACGCACGACGCGCTTCGGCTTGTGACAATGGAAACGCAAAATCCGGCATTAATGGCACGCCAGTCGCGGCAGCACGCGAAGACGTCGACGAACCATCCCCTTCCAGGATGGACGCATGCGCCACACAGTAGCGATCCACTCCTCGCTGCTTCCAGAAATCGTGCACGCCAAAGTCCGTCAGTACTCCGACCATGGACGCGTGCACCTTGCCGCGTTGCTTCAGGTACGAGGTCATGGCCGCGGGGATCATTTGGGTGCTGACGATCACATCGGGCGCGAACTTGCGGATCGCGGGATCGAGCCGCCGGATCAGCCGCAGGTACGTGAATTTCCACAAAGCCAAACGAGCGCGCACGCCATTGCCCGCAAGACTGTCACCGTCATACGGCATCGACGCGCACAGCAAGGAATACAGCAGTTTGTCGGAGGCGTAGCGACCGCCGCGCGGGATGCTTTGCCCTTCCTTGGAGGCAACCGAGGAGATCAGCTCGAGCACTTCGAGCACCGCACGCGGAGGCCCGGAACGGCTCTCCAACACCTGGCGCCAGGTGCCGGCCTCCAGGTGATACAACCGTTCATACAAATCGGAATGGTTTTGAACCAGATCCAGATAGGTCGCATGAATGGCGCGCGCCGCGCCGGCGTTCATCAACGACCAGAAATCGACGGTCGCGACTTCAGCCTGGTCCTGCAACGCCGCCGCGACCGCCTGGGCCGCACGCACATGCCCCAGTCCCAGACCCGAGGTGAGCAACAACACTCGCAACGGCGGCCCGTCGTGAGATATCGGCTCATCGTTGTCGGAAAATACGAACGCCTCGTGAGCCTGTTGCGAACCGGAGCTGGGTAGATCGAGACGCATGCCGTGTTCCGATGGCCGGGCGCGGCCGGGCGTGTAATGAACATTACCTCTTTGAATGCCCCATCGTAGTCTCCGGTTCCGGACTGCGCATGAGGACATTGTTCATTTTCAATCACTTCAATCGTGATTCAGTGTTTCGCGACCGGCCGTTCAGCCAGCGGTGGCATCACCCACAGATAGATCCCATCGGAGCCGAGATTGACCGAACGATCCGGCACCCAATCCTTACCCATGTCGAAATCGTGCGAGACCACTCGCGCCCCCGGCGGCAGCTCGGCAAAGAACTTCGGTTTGAGACGCCGATTCAATTCGGGCAACAGATACAACAGTACGACGTTCGCTTCACGTAGATCGGTCTCGAACATGTCGCCGACCTGGAAGGTCACCAGCTTATCGACGCCCTGCGCTTTCGCATTGGCGCGCGCCTCTCTGATCCTGGCCGGATCGAGATCCACTCCGATGCCGCGCGTGCCGTACTGTTTGGCGGCGGCGATGACCATGCGACCGTCGCCGCACCCCAGATCGTAGACCACGTCGGTCGGTCGGATCTTGGCCTCGTAGAGCATCCGGTCGACCACTTCATGCGGCGTGGCGACGTACCAGACATCGAGTTTGCGCTTGAGCTTGGTGGGTTCGGGCTCGGAGCCGGCGCCGACCTGACACAGCGCCAGCAGTATTAATCCCAATAGCGCGAGCGCGCGATCAGAGACCGGGTGAGGTGTTCGCAAGTGACCTCCGCCATCTTGATTTTTTTGTCTGCCATCGTTCCCGGCGGGAACAATGACCCCCTTCGCAGCCGTTGCATCTGGATGGACGGGCATTGATCAATGAACGACCAATCCAACGCTCGAGCCATCTTCCGCCGCGAATACGCGAAGTCAAGCCTCGGTTATTCAGAAGTTATCCACCGCTTCTGTGGATATCTGTGCGGCCTCGCGAGGGTGCGCTAGAATTACCCACTTCGAGACATGTGGGCCTGTAGCACAACGGTTAGTGCAGGGGACTCATCGATACAAGGTGCCTTCGTCGCGAAAGCCACGAAGTGGACGGGATGAATTCAGGGAACCCTTCCGCCCCACCCTCGCGGGTGCGGCGTGGCAACCCTGAGCCAAGCCGGCGGTACACCGCCGGAAGGTGCAGAGACTACCTGAGGGCGGCCTCACTCCGCGGACTTCGGTCCCGGCGCGAATGCCGAGCGCCCTTGATAACAGGCTGGAGCGTCCCGCACCCCACCGCCCGGAGCGATTCGTCGCTCGAGGCGCGGGTGAAGAGATAGTCCACTCCCTTTGGAAACATCGGGGCAACAGTGAATCCCTTGGTTGCAGGTTCGAATCCTGCCGGGCCCACCATTTCTCGAAAGCTCGACACACCTCCTGCCATGCAACGATGAGAGCGACGTGTTTGTTCATCGTGGATCACGGTGCTATCGCGTTGAGTCTTTGATCACGATCGAGACGCCGGGCAGGCGCAGCAGTCGCAGACCGCGACCGGCGAGCAGCGAATCGACGCCTTCATCCAATGTTTCCAAACGCAGTACGCCGCTGACAGCAGCATCGGCACCGTCGTCGGCGAGCCATACGAGGTAGCCGCGGCGATAGCGACCGATCTGCTCCAACGCCTGTCGCAGCGATGTCCGATTCAGCTAGCTGAAAAGATCCGACTGCCCGCCTTCTTCCCCGCGCGGCTGGATCAGATCCGGACCGTCGTTGCGATTGCTGTTGACCCGGTTGCTGACCGGATAAGCGAACATTTCTCCGGAGGGAAACTGTTTGAGCACCTTGAAGGCCTCCTCGGGCGCGCCGCTCAGCCAGGTCTGGTGATCTTCCCTGGCGAGGATCGCGGGCATGCGGCGCTCTTCCTGAGCCAGCAACACCCGTTTGCCGGCGGTCTTCTTGGAATTGTGTATGTCAGCCATCAGCTCGTTCGCCGGCATAGTGATGACGGTGCAGGACTCGATCATTTCGCCCGCCGGCGTCACCGAACGATCCCAGAGGCCGGCAAGAAAGAACGGATCCTGATCGACGACGGTGATGTAGTAAGGCACGGCGACCTGCCAGTCCGGCGGCTGTGCCTGCCATTCATAGAAACCGGACAGCGCCACCAGACATCGTTGCCCCCGCTGCCACGCATCCCGAAACGAAGCATTGGTCCGCAATGTTTCGATACGTGCATTGATGGTGTTGCCCATGGCCTTGCCGCGGGCCCAGTGCGGAATCAATCCCCAACGCAGATGAGTGCCTTCGCGCTCTCCATCCAGCTCGCGCACCACGCGCACGACCGGCACGGGATCGGTCGGCGAAACGTTGTAACGCATCCCGAACAGCCCCTGCGAACGCAAGCGCGAGGACCAGCTGTGACGCTGGATTTCGATCGCGCGCACGATCGCGGCTTCTGCGGGAGAGACATAGCGGCCACACATGGCGTCATCCTAACGAATCCGACCCCGATCCGCGCGGTCCATAGAACACGGTTCCGATGTCAACCGGTGCGATGGCCCCCTAAAAAACATTCTCTGCGGGTGCCGCCTGGGTCGTCTAAGTACGCATGGACAACAATAAAAGACGGCCGGCGACGAGCGAGCATGCTCGCAACATCGACGAGGTCTACCAGCGACGTTTGCCGGATCTGATCCGCCTGGTCCGCAAGTACGGACACCCGCCGCATCTGGCCAAGGAAATCATCCATGAGGCGATCTCGCAGGTGCTGAAAGTCGAGCATCCCGCCGGCATCGAGGAACTGGATCGATACATCGTCGCGGCGGTGAGAAACCGCGCCATCGATGAATTTCGCAAACAGAAATGCCGCCTCGACAACGAAACGCTCCTGCGCGACACCGTGTAGCTCGACGACCAGCGGCCCTCCGCGGAATCGGAATATCAGGATGCCCAGATCAAGGCATTGGCCGAAGCCATCGATCGGCAGCGGCGCTTCATCGTCACCACCGACCTGGCACGCATCGAAGGCGCGGGCACCGAATTCAGTGTCAGCAACACCGAGCAATCCATCGTCGTCACGGTTTCAGAAGGCGTCGTCGAAATCTCGCCGAGAGGCCTCGGGATGAGCGCGTCGGGAGTGCCGCGCACCTTGCGCAAGGATCAGCGGCTGATCCTGCCCAAGAACGGCTCCGCATCGACGATCCAGAAAGTCGCCGCGCATACCGAGCGCGGCTGGCTGGACCTGCCCTGGCGTCTGAAATGATGGCCCGTTGATGGCAGTCATCAACCCGAAGGCGATGAAGCGCCCGGCGGGATCTGATTACAATGCGCCGTTCAACCTCGGACAGGCGCATGAACTCCACCATCAAACGCTCGGTCTCCGCTCTGCTCTGCACGGCGCTCCTCGGCCTCAGCCCTCTGAGCTTCGCGGCCCCGCCTTCGGACCTCGATGCCCTGGTGAAAAAGTCGATGCGAAAGTTCGAGGTGCCCGGAGCATTGCTCGCGGTGGTCGAGCCGGGCCGCGCGCCGCTCACCAAGGGCTACGGCGTGCGCAAGCTCGGCAACGGCGCGCCGATGAACGAGCACACGTTGTTCTCGATCGCCTCCAACACCAAGGCCTTCACCTCCGCGGCGCTGGCGATCCTGGTCGATGAAGGCAAGTTGAGCTGGGACGACAAGGTCGCCGACCGGCTCCCCGGCTTCCGCATGTACGATGCCTTCGCGTCACATGAGATGACCATTCGCGATCTGCTGGTTCATCGCAGCGGCCTCGGACTCGGCGCCGGTGACCTGATGTTCTGGCCCGAAACCACCATTTCGCGGGAAGATCTCGTGCATCGCCTGCGCTACATCGCGCCCGCGACCAGCTTCCGCAGCGGTTACGCCTACGACAACATTCTCTATGTCGTGGCCGGCCAGGTTATCGCAGCGGTCAGCGGCGACTCCTGGGAAGACTTCATCGTCAAACGCATCTTCACGCCACTCGGCATGAATGAATCCGTGCCTTCGTCCACCCGAGTCAAAACCGACAACCGCAGCTGGCCGCATGCCCGTCTCAACGGGCGCTCACGCAACGTCGGCGGCAACGTCGAGCCGTTGTCGATCGCCTCGGGCTGGGACAACGCCGCGCCCGCCGGCGGAATCAACGCCAGCCCGCACGACATGGTGCGCTGGATGCAATTGCAGCTCGATCGCGGTGTGTTGGGCAGCTCGCGCCTGTTCAGCGAAGCGCAGGCGAATGAAATGTGGAAGCCGCACGTGCTCATGCCGGTCAGCCCCGAGCACCCGGCCCTCGCCGCGCTCGATCCGACGTTCCAGACGTATGCACTGGGCTGGAACGTGAAGGACTATCGCGGTCATCGCATCGTGACTCATCAGGGCTTTCTGGAAGGCGCCGCCTCGGTGACGTTCCTGATCCCCGAGAAGAAAGTCGGCTTCATGGTGATGATCAACTCGGAAGATACCGAGGCGCGTGAAGCCATCTCTTACACCTTGCTGGATCACTACCTCGGTCTGGCCCGCACCGATTGGGTGGCTGCTTTCACCAAGGCATACGACGCCAAGATCGCCGACGCAATCCGCGTGCTCGACGCAGCCGATGCTGCCAAGAAAGAGCAGAACGCCAAGGGCCCGTCCTTGGAACCGCAGGCCTACGCCGCGACCTATCGCGACGCCTGGTATGGCGACGTGGTCGTCACCAACAACGGTGGCACGCTGAACATCGACTTCAAGAGCTCGCCCGGCATGAACGGCCTCTTGGAGCACGTGCGTTTCGACACCTTTCGCACGCGCTTCACCGATCGCCGCATGGAAGACGCTTACATCACATTCACGCTGAAGGCGGATGGCAGCGTCGATTTCGCGCGGCTGCAGGCGATTTCACCGCTGGCGGATTTCAGTTTCGACTACCACGATCTGCTGTTGAAGCCGGTAAAGCCGTAACCCCCGAGAGCGCGTCGCACGAGACGCGCTTCATGGGAAAATCCACGCCTCGTACCTTGCCGTCGCGCGTGCCTTCGATACGCGCGACGAGCCGGCCGTCCGGCTGCAACCGATAGATCACTTTCTGCGGAAAGTCGTGCCCGGGGTTCTCGAACGTCGCCGAGTCATGATCGACGGTTGCAGCGACAAACGTGGTCTCCTGTTGCCCCGACGGCAGCGCGATGAACACGACCTTGCCCTCGGTATTGGTCCGCAGCTGCATGAACTCGAACTCCACGGTCTTGCCGTTCTTCACCGTGCGGCTGACACCCAGCATGGTGCCACCGGCCGGCGGCAGCCAATGTTCCAGCGATCCCGCATCGCCCTTTTCCGGCTGCCAGCAGCCGGCGAGCCAGGCAAGCGCTTCGACACCGCGCTCCGCCGAGACCGCATTGCCAGTGGCCAGCGCCCCCAGCGAAATCAACAGCACACGAAAACGCATCCAGCCTCTCCCAGTGGAACGAATGGCGACCTGTCGCGATTCGATAATAAGATGGGTGGGCCATGAAGCACATTGTTTACCTGCTGCTCGCACTGCTGGCCGGCTGCCAGTCCACACCGCCGAAGCCGCCGCTGCAACCGGTCGCGAGCGTGGATCTGCCGCGCTACATGGGCGACTGGTACGTCATCGCGCACATCCCGACCTTTCTGGAGAAGGGCGCATACAACGCCGTCGAGTCGTATCGGCTGCGCTCCGACGGCACGATCATCACGACATTCACGTTCAATCAAGACGCACCGGACGGGCCGCTCAAGACGTATCGGCCCAAAGGCCACGTCCGCAACACTCGCAGTAACGCCGAGTGGGGCATGCAATTCGTCTGGCCGCTGCAGGCCGACTACGTCATCGCCTACCTCGACCCGCAGTATCAACAGACCATCATCGCCCGCAAACAGCGCGACTATGTCTGGATCATGTCGCGCACGCCGCGCATTTCAGCAGCTGAATACGATGCACTGTCGGAGCGAGTACGCGCCATGGGCTACGACATGAGCCTTCTGCGACGCGTGCCCCAACAGACTCAACCCCCGCCCCGGAGCACTCCATGACAAACATCGGTTACATCGTCGGCAGCCTTCGCAAAGGCGCGTACACCCGGATGTTGTCGCGCGCGCTGCCGGATCTCGCGCCGTCGTCATTCAAGCTCACCGAGATCGGCATCGGCGAGCTGCCGCTCTACAACCAGGATTTGGAGACGGACACGCCGCCGCCCGCGTGGACGACGTTTCGGGACCAGGTGAAGAGCAGCGACGCGATTCTGTTCATTACTCCCGAATACAACCGCGGCATGCCGGCCGCTGTGAAAAACTGCATCGATGTCGGCACGCGGCCGCCGAAGCAAGGGGTATGGAAGGGTAAACCGGCCGCCGTGATCTCGCTGAGCCCGGGCAGGCTGGGCGCAATGGCTTCGCATCAGCAGCTGCGCTTGTTGCTGTCTGTGATTGGCGTACCGGTGATGCCGTCGCCGGAGATCTATCTCTCCGAGGCTTCGAAGCTGTTCGACAGCACCGGCAAGCTCACCAGCGAAGACACGATCAAGCTGCTCACCACCCTGCTCAACGACTTCGAGACCTGGATCGGACGGTTCAAGTAACCCGCCCCGGGTAGGCATTCGCCAGCCTCGGGTAGGCCGCGCTGCGGCCCATTGTCGATAAAAATGCGCCGCGCTAGGCTTGGATCCCTCCAGACACCAGGCCCCGGCGATGATCAACACCATCGCGGCCTTCGCGCTCGGCATCGCGGGCGTGGGCTGCTTGTACAGCTCGTGGAAAGATCGGCTGCCGGCGCAACTCCGGCCGACGTTGCTGGGCTGGCTGTTGCTGATCGCGTCCGGCTATTTCGCGATCCGAGCCAGCGGTGCGGAATTCGGCACCACCTTGATTGTCACCGCGCCCGCCCTGGTCGCGTGGCTGCTGGTCGCCACCAATCTGGAGCTGCGCCAGGCCAAGGTTCGCAAACGCAAAGCCACTGAGAAGGTCGAGTCCATCGAAACGGACGGCACGCGTTCGTTGTCGCGTCATCTGCTGCTGTTTGTAATCACCGTCCCGCTGAGCGCAGCCGCCGCGACTTTGTTCAGCGTCGCCCTGGCGCGAGCGCTGCCGTTCAGTTACGTGAGTCATCTCGCGTTCGCCATTCTGCTCATGCCGTTCCTGTGGGGCTGCGCGGCATACTGGGCGCTCGCCGACAGCAAGCTCGCACGTCCCGTTGTCACCATTGTCGTGCTGGGCCTGATCGGCGTCGTCACCGCGGGGCTCTGATATGAACCTCATTCCTTCCGCAAGCCTGGTCAAACAATCGCTGTCGAGTCATTCGTGGCTCGGCCTGATGGTGGGCGCGCTGATGTATCTGGTGTGTCTGTCGGGCACGCTGGCGGTGTTCTATCCGGAGCTGGAGCGCTGGGAACAGCCGCGGATCCAGGAAGTGAAGGAGTACGACCCGGCCACATTGGAGCGCGCCTATCACGAGCTCGTGGCCAGCGGCGTCGAAGTCACCGAACACATGTTCGTCAATCTGCCCTCTCCGGAGTCGCCGCGCGCCAGCATCTCGAGCGAGAAGGAGGGCTGGTTCATCAATCCCGACGGTTCCCGCGGCGAGCGAGTGAATCATGAGTGGACCCACCTGCTGATCAATCTGCATCTCTATCTGCATCTGCCGGAAAGCTTCGGCATGTACATCGTGAGCGCGCTGGGCGCCATCCTGTGCGGCTTGATCGTGTCGGGGCTGATCGCGCATCCGCGCATTTTCAAGGATGCGTTCGTGCTTCGGCTGGGGGGCTCGAAACACCTGGAGCAGGCGGATATTCACAATCGCCTCAGTGTGTGGAGCTCGCCGTTCCAGCTGATGATTGCAATCACCGGTGCGTACTTCGGCTTCGCGCAGTTGATGGCGATGGTGTTCGCGGGCATCTACACCAACGGCGACACCACCAAGCTGTTCGCACAGGTGTTCGGCGAAGAACCGAAGCTGGAACAGAAGCTCACCCCGATCGCGCTCAGCAAGGCGATCGCTCAGACCAAAGCGATGGCGCCCGGGACGACACCGCTGTACGTCACCATCGAGGAAGCCGGCAAGCCCGGGCAGTTCATGCTGGTGGGCACGCAGCTGCCGGACCGGCTGATCTATGTGGAGCAATATCACTTCGACACCGCCGGCAACTTCATCGACAAAGTCGGTTACTCGGACGGCCCACCCGGCCGGCAGGTCGTTTACTCGACGTATCGGCTGCACTTCGGACATTTCGGCGGCTTTGGCGTCAAAGTGCTGTATTTCATCCTTGGTCTGGCGATGTCGGTCGTGTCGGTCACGGGCTTCAACGTCTGGCTGGCCAAACGCAAGCGACAGGACTTCCTGAACACGGTCTGGGCGGGGCTCGTGTGGGGCACGGTGCCGGCGCTGGCATTGTCGGCGGTCGCGCTGGTGTTGCTCGGCATCCCGGGCACGCCGGTGTTCTGGATCGTCGTCGCAATCTCATGCGCCATCGCGCATCACTGGAACGATGAAACATTGGCCAAGCAGCGACTGCAGATCGCGGGAGCCGTGACGATCGCCGCGCTGATCGTGGGTTACTTCGTGAAGTTCGGCGCAGCTGCGCTCACACCGATTCCCATCGGCGTGAATGCGAGCATGCTGGCCAGCGCGGCCGTGCTGTTATTGATGGGCATGAAGCGGGCGACGCCCGCCGTCACTTCTTTTCGGGAGCCTGATCCGGCAGCGGCGGAATGACCTGACCGGGATACCAGAACTTCAGGTGACAGCCTTCGCACACGTGATCCATGGTTTCGCCGGCATTCATGATTCCTTGCGGGCTGCGCTCTTCGGCCGCGTTGAGGAACGCGACACCCACATCGTGCAGCGCCTGCCCGAACCCGATGAAGGTCGCGCGATCCGCGGCGATGACCTGCTCCGATTCGGCGGCCGTGAGATTGCCCGGCGTCCCGTGATCTTCGAGCTGCTTGCCTTCACGCGCGACATGCCGGCCATCGAGCAGCAGCAGATTTGCGGATTCAGCGAGGATGAGCGCGTGCTTGCGGACCTCGGCCCACTCTTCGTCGGTGCGCGGCTGTTTCTCTTCGACGCCCTGGGCAGTTTCGGTGGTGCTGACCGATTCCCACAGAAAATCCGCGGCCGGATCGATCATGTCCCGCATGATGTCCTGAACGCCCGCGGTCAATTTGACCGGGCTGGCGCTCGGCGCGGGCGTGGCGGCTGGCTGCCCGGTCTTGCCGCACGCCGCCAGGCAGCCGGCAACCGTAAGCGCCACAAGAACCTTCACCGCCCGCAGTGAGTTAGACATTCGGCCACCGTTGTTGGAATGCAGGGCGCCCACTGTACCGACACCTCTGGCGGCCTTAATAAAATTAGAGTCAAGATGGTCCACACTTTGGAATGTGACCGCCTGCTAACCGGAGCTCCGCACTGTCATGGCGTTTTTCGAGACTTTGCTCATCCTCCTGTTCGTCGCCATCCTGCTATTGCAGGTGACGCGACGCTTCGCAGTCCCCTATCCCACGATGCTGGCCGTGGCCGGCGTCGTCATCGCGCTGCTGCCATGGGCCCCGCACATCGTGATTCAGCCGGAGCTGGCACTGGCTCTGTTCATTGCGCCGGCACTGCTCGATTCAGCGTTCGATTTGCCACCCAGAGAACTGCGACGGCACTGGCGCCCGCTGGTTGCGCTGGCCGGAATCGCGGTAGTCCTTACCACTGCCGCCGTGGCCTGGACTGCCGTAGCGCTGCAGGGATTGCCGGTCGCCGCAGCGGTCGCCTTGGGCGCCATCGTCGCTCCACCGGATGCAGCGGCGGCGGCGGCCATGCTCGCCCGCGCCGATATTCCTCGCCGCATGATCAGCGTGTTGAAAGGAGAAAGTCTGCTGAATGACGGCGTCGCGCTGTTGATCTTCGCAGCCGCCGTCACCATCGCGACCTCGGACAAGCCAGCCATCCATGTCCTCCCCGAGCTTGCCTTCGCGGTGCCGGGCGGAATTCTGCTCGGCATCGCCATCGGCGCAACGCTCGCGTGGATGATGCGATGGATGTATGGAACGGTGAGCGCAACGTTACTCGGTTTCGTCGCCACCTTCGGCGCGTGGATTCTCGCCGAGCATTTGCATCTGTCGGCCATCCTGTGCGTGGTCGCGCTTGGAATGACGATCGCTCATTTCCTGCCCGCGCTCACGCCGCCCCGCGACCGGGTGAGCACCTATGCCGTTTGGGAAGCCGTCGTGTTTCTGTTGAATGTGCTGGCGTTCTTCCTCATGGGCTTGCAAGCCAGCGAGATCATCAGCCGCTTGAACCCGTCGGAGCTCTCCGAAGCCTGCGGTTTCGCGGCCATCGTGTTCGCAGTCGTCGTGGCCGTGAGATTTGCGTGGGTCATTTTGTACATGCGAACGAGCGCGTTCGTGAAATCGCGGCGGGGCAAGAAGGGCGTGTACAGCAACGCTCAGGCCGTGCTCGTCTCCTGGTGTGGCATGCGCGGACTCGTAACGTTGGCGACGGCATTGTCTTTGCCAGGCACGTTTCCGGAACGCGACTTGATCGTGCTGAGTGCTTTCGCGGTCGTGCTCGGTACGCTGGTGGTGCAAGGGCTGACGCTGCGACCGTTGATTCGGCTGTTGTCGTTTCCGCCTGACAGTTCCTTCGCGAAGGAACTCTTGGCGGCGCGCGTGCAACTGATCGATGCCGCGGTCACCAGCATGGCCGATCGCAACGATGCGGCAGCTACCCGGTTGCGCGAGCTGTACGACGAGGAAAGAAAGATCGCCGAAGCGGGCAAGCATCCGCGCGATGTGAGCGAGTACGACGCCCTGCGCCGCCAGAACATCGCGGCCAAGCGCGCCAAGCTCGCTGAGCTACGACACTCGGGCGCGATTGACGATGATGTCTTTCACGCCCTGGAGCTCGAACTCGACTGGGCCGAGCTCGCCGCTTCGTCGCCGGATCATGTCGAATTGGTCGAGAGCTAGTCCGCTTTCTTCTCTGGCGTCGATGGACGCGGCTGCTCCACCTTTACGCCTTTGCGAGAACGAACGCGAGACACGACGAACGCCGTGACTCCACCGGCCGAGCCGGCACCCGCGGCGATCCACGCCGCCGCTGCAAAACATGCCGGGCACATCAGGCGGTCTCCTCGTCAGGCAGTTGGCGACTCGATTCGTCGGCGTCGACGCCATAGCGATCGTGATGACGAACCCAGGCCATTGGAAACTCGAACCTGGCCTCGTCGCGCCCCTTGGGGGCGATGTCCAGGAAGTTGTACGTGTTGGCCAGCATCTCAACGCCTCGGGCGTAGCTGGAATACGTATGAAAGACATCGCCGGCGGCGTCCTTGTAGAACACGCTGATACCGTGAGTTTCCTCGGCCGGATACTCGAGCAGGTCGTAGTTGTACCAGGCCGTGTTGTTGGAAATGTCCTGCGGCTTCTGCGAGGCCTGGAAGTCGTAATTGAATTCACTGCCGTAGGAAGACACCCAATCGAACTGCCAGCCCATGCGTCGCTTGAACGGCGCGATCAGCGAGTACGGCGCGCGCGACACGGCCATCACTTTCACGTCACGCTGGTTCAAATGCACCAACGCGCCATCGATGTGATCGGACAGGAACGAACAGCTCGGGCAGCCCTGCGGCCACGACGGGCCGAACATGAAATGGTACGTCATGAGCTGACTGCAGCCGTCGAACAGATCGACCAGCGTCCGGCGGCCCTGCGGGCCTTCGAACACATACGGCTTTTCGATGCGAACCCAGGGCAGCCGGCGCCGCTCGGCGCTCAGCTCGTCTCGCAGGCGGGTGAGTTCCTTCTCTTTTTGCAGCAACCGCTTACGGGATTCCAGCCACTCTTCCCGGGATACGATTGGGTTATTCTTCATCGCATGCCTCCGCCGCCGTGGGTTGATGTTCCCAGGACGAACGGCGGGGTGCGAACCCGACAGCGTCGTCGTTATTTTTCCCGGCTCATGATCTACACCGTCGGTCATTCCAATCATCCGATCGGGCACTTCCTGGAACTGCTGCAAGGCCGGGGCGTCACCCTGCTCGCCGATGTGCGCTCGACGCCCTACAGCCGTTTCAATCCCCAATTCCGTCGTGACGCACTGACGGCGGCGCTCGCCGCCTCCGGGATCTCGTATCTCTTTCTCGGTGAGGAACTGGGCGCCCGAAGCAAGGATCCGTCGTGTTACGACGCTGGACGGGTGAGCTATGGGAAGCTCGCGGCCACCGAGCTTTTCCGACAGGGCATCGACCGCCTGCTGGCGGCGGCGAAGACGCACACGGTCGCCATCATGTGCGCGGAGAAAGATCCGCTCGACTGTCACCGCACCATCCTGGTCGCGCGAGAGCTGGTGAAGCGAGGCGAGCCGGTTGCGCACATTCTGGCAAGCGGCGAGGTCGAGTCGCATGAGCAGGTCATGGAACATTTGCGCGAGCGGCTGAAGATCGAGGCCGCGGACCTGTTCAGTGACGATGTGAACGAGCAAGCCTACGAGCTGCGCGGCCAGCAGATCGCTTACGTCGATCCGAAAGCTGGGCGGGCGTCGAAGTAGCCGCGCGGTAGCAGCGATCGCCACAATCCAGCGATACGATATTGTTCAGCCGCCCCTTCTGGTCCGAGCCGGGCGAAGGAGGCATATTTTTTATGTTGCTGGCTAGTGCGCCTGCCGCTTCTTCCCTTCCGCGGCCAACTTATCCAAGTGCGTCCGAATATGGGCTGCCTCCGCCGCCGTATTCGCCAGCGAAATCGCCTTGTCGAACGCCACGCGCGCCTCATCGTTCCGGTTGAGCTGCATCAACAACCCACCGCGCAGTCCGTGGAAATGGAAGTAACTCGATAGCGCCGACTCGAGCGGCTCGATCATCGCCAGCGCCGCCTCCGGTCCGTCGCACTTCATCACCGCCACCGCTCGATTCAACGTCACCACCGGCGACGGCTGAATCGTTTCGAGCAGCGCGTACAGCCGATCGATCTCGTTCCAGTTGGTATCTGCCGCGCTCGGCGCCCGGGCATGAACCGCCGCGATCGCGGCCTGAATCTGATACGGCCCCGGCTGTTGCAACCGGACCGCTTTATCGAGCAGCGCGAACGCTTCGGCGATCAGCTCACGCCGCCACAGACGACGATCCTGATCGTCCATCAACACGATGTTCTGCTCCGTATCGAGCCGTGCCGGCGCACGCGCGTGCTGTAGCAACAGCAATGCATTCAGACCGAGGATCTCGGGATTGCCCCGAAACAAACGCAGCAGCAGCCGGGACAACCGGATCGCTTCCTCGCAGAGCGGCTCACGAATGTGCAGCTCGCCGCCACTCGCCGAATACCCTTCGTTGAACAACAAATAGATCATCGCGGCCACGGTGGACAACCGCTCGGCCCGCTCGACCGCGCCCGGCGTCTCGAACGGCACATCCGCTTGTGAGATGCGACGCTTCGCGCGAGTGATCCGCTGCTCCATCGCCGCTTCACCGACCAGAAACGCGCGAGCGATCTCCTGCACCGACAAGCCTGAAACGATTCGTAAGGCCAGCGCGATCTGCTGAGTCGCGGGCAAGTCCGGGTGGCAACAGACGAACAGCAGGCGAAGCACGTCGTCGCGGTAATCCTCGCTGTCGAGTCGGTCGGCCATGGCAGTCTCGGCGTCATCTGTATCGGAAAGCACTTCCTCATCGGGCAACGTCTGCTGCTTGCTGCGCTTACGTGCCTCATCGAGCGCGAAATTGCGCCCGACCAGAATCAGCCATGCCGCCGGATCGCGAGGCGGGCCGTTCACCGGCCACTTCTGCAGGGCGCGCAGACACGCCTCCTGAAACGCCTCTTCAGCGGTCTCCAGATTGCGGAAGTAGCGCAACAGCGCCGCGACCGCTTGAGGCCGCGCTCCCGTAATCGCCGCGTCGATCCAGCTCAAATCGCTCACGCGTCACTCACTTCGCCGCGGCGTTCTTCAGCGCACCCGGCGTGAAGAACTGCACCGGACGAATCTCCATGCAGCCGGGTTCGTGCACGAGCTCACGCGCGGCGGCGATGACTTCGTCGAGGGTGTCGCAATCGAACAGGTAGAAACCGAGCATTTGCTCCTTGGTCTCGGCGAACGGCCCATCGAGCACCACCATCTCGCGACCGGTGCGCACGGTCGTCGCCGTCGTCGTCGGCATGAGGCGCGCGACCGGACCGAGCTTGCCCTTGGCGGCGAACCTGGCCAGCACCCCTTGATGGTGCGCCATCACTGCGTCGTCTTTTTCCTTAGACCACGCGCCGACCACCGATTCGGAGTTGTAGCAAATGACCGCATACAGCATGAGTTGCTCCTTTGTATATCAAGGACGCAGCAGTATGACGGATTCCGACACCGCCCCGGACGGACGGTGCCGGCGCGCTGGCGATCAGTCGCAGGCAACCGCCGCGAGCACGACCGGCAACTCGTTGATCTTGGAGACGACGATACGAAAGCCGTCGTCGGCCAGCTCGGTGGGGTCGAGCTCGATCTGGATCTGGAGGTATTCGTCGCCGAGCCGTTCGCTGGCGACAGAGCGCGGGATGAGGTTACGCGCCTGGAAGAACTGCAGGACTCGGACCAGTGCGCCCGGATCCGCTTCGACTACCGCTTTGAGCCGCAGCGCCGCGGCATTGCCAACTTGCATGATTGATCGCCTCTGAATTCACCTGGATTCGCAATTCGCATCGACACCCCGGCATCCGCGGATGCCGGGCGGCGAATTTGAATCCCGATGATTCGGTGGGCGGTCATATGGGCGGCAGTGTATACCAGCCGCCCCGCTCCGGGCTATGCCTTGCCCTTCTCCGGCAGCGCCACGGTGAACTCCAGCACCTCGTGGCCGTCCTCTTTCTCGAGGTTCATCTGCACGGCGTCCGGATCGACATTGACGTACTTGCGGATGACCTCGAGCAGCTCACGCCGCAGCGTCGGCAAGTAGTCCGGACCGCCCCGCGCGGAACGTTCCTGGGCAACGATGATACGCAGCCGCTCTTTCGCCACATTCGCGGTCGGCTGGGAGCGGCGGAAGAATGCGAGCAATCCCATTCTCAACCTCCGAACATGCGGGCCAGGAAGCCCTTCTTGGGTTCTTCGAGGAACCGCAACTGCCGGGTTTCACCGAGCAGGCGGCCGACGGCGTCTTCGTACGCCCTGGACACGTCGCTTTGCTCGTTGAGGATCACCGGGGTACCGGAATTCGAGGCCGACAGCACGTCCGGCGACTCCGGAATCACACCGATCACGTCCAACCCCAGGATCTCCTTCACGTCGGTCACGCTCATCATCTCGCCGGTGGCGACACGACGCGGGCTGTAGCGGGTGAGCAGCAGATGTTCCTTCACCTTCTCCTCGCCCTTCTCGGCACGCCGCGTCTTGCTGGAGAGCAGGCCGAGAATGCGATCGGAGTCGCGCACCGAGGAAACTTCCGGATTCACGACCACGATGGCGCGGTCGGCGTAGTACATGGCGAGGTGCGCGCCCTTCTCGATACCGGCAGGCGAATCGCAAATGATGTATTCGAAACCCTCTGCGATCAGCTCGTCGAACACCTTGCGCACGCCTTCCATCGACAGCGCATCCTTGTCGCGCGTCTGCGAGGCGGCCAGTACGAACAGGGTTTCGAGGCGCTTGTCCTTGATCAACGCCTGCTTGAGCGTGCAATCGCCCTGGATGACGTTGACGAAGTCGTAAACGACACGGCGCTCGCATCCCATGATGAGGTCGAGGTTGCGCAGGCCGATATCGAAATCGATGACGGCGACGCGTTTGCCTCGGCGGGCCAGGCCGCAAGCGACACTGGCGGACGTGGTCGTCTTGCCGACGCCCCCCTTGCCGGAAGTTACAACGATGATTTCAGTCAAAGTGGGACTCTCCCCTTGAAATTAGAGTGAGGAAGCGGGTGATACGGGAAGTCGAGAGAAGGACTGGGCGGACCGGCACGTCAGCCACCAATCCGGGCGAAGCGCAGATCGTCGCCATCCAGCCAGGCCTGCACCGGCTTGCCGACCAATTCGGGCGGCAAGGTCTCGAACACCCGAAATACGCCGGCGATCGAAATCAGCTCGGCATGAAACTCCTGGCAGAACACGCGCGCGGTGACTTCGCCCCGGGCTCCCGCCACGGCGCGACCGCGCAACGTTCCATAGATGTGGACACAACCGTCGGCAATCACTTCGGCACCAGCCCCCACCGTTGCGGTGACCACCAGATCCGAGTTGCGCGCATAAACGCGCTGGCCGGAGCGGACCGGCTGATGCTGCATCAATGACGGCGGATGCAATACCGGCGCCTCGACGGGCGGCGCGGCCTTAGGCACTTCCTTTACAGGCGCCTGCACCGGCGCGGCTTTGCCCTGAACGCGAAACTGCGTGAGCACCGGAACATCGAGTGAACGAGCCAGCGCGTCGACCGCCGCCGTGCCGTGAGCCAGGCCGACCGTGAGCATGCCGGCGCGACGCACGGCATCGAACACACCACGCATCTCGCTCGTCGACGGCTCTTTTTCCAGCGCGCTCAAGTCCAGGCACACCGCGGTCCGCTCGAAAAACTGCGGTGCCGAGGCGACGCGACCGGTCAGCTCATCGAGGATGACCCCGGCGTCGGTGGTGCGAATCCGCACCTGCGCCAGACCCACCTGGCCAAAACGGATTTCAACGGCTGGTTCTTGCACAGCTTCGAGGGGTTTATTCATCGGACGGGGTTCGCACAGGCCAGGGGGACTTTGCCGAGGCGAAGTGTAACGGATGCTGCGGCCGCTGCGTGCTCCGATGCAAACTGTCGTGCGTCATCGACAGCGGTTTTTCATAGCGCGAGGGAACGATGCGCCGGCCCGGTTCGTCATTCCCTCAGTCTGAGGGGCGCCGCCCGCCTTTAGACTTTTCGACCGGCAATGATGCCCTCGACAGGTACACGCATGGCAACGCCGCTCTTGTGGACAGGAGGTTGGGATTCAACCTTCAGGCTGCTCTCACTGCTGCTCCGTGAGCAGCGCGAGGTGCAGCCCTACTACATCCTCGACAGCCTGCACTTCCGGCCCGCCGTCCCCGCCGAACGTGAAGCGATGCGCTTGATTCGTCAGGCGTTGCTGAAACACTGGCCCGAGGCGGCTGTCAGATTGGCCGACACCCTCGAATGCCAGCTGTCCGATATCGACGCCGACACCGAGACCCAGCGTTACTACGAGCGCTGCCTCGCCATCGGCTTCATCGGCGGCCAGTACGAGTGGCTGGCACGCTACTGCCGCCAGCACGACATCGAGGGCATGGAACTGTCCATTCACCGCGACGACAAGGCCCGCGAGCTGCTCGCCGATCTGATCGGCCCGACCCGCGACCAGCTCGATCCCCGTTTCGCCGGCGACTGCCGTTACGAGCTGTTCAAATCGTTCCGCTTCCCGCTGTTCGATATGACCAAGCGGCAAATGCAGGCCGAAGCGCGCAGCCACGGCTTCGACGACCTGATGAAACTCACCTGGTTCTGCCACCGCCCCCGCCGCGGCCAGCCGTGCGGAACCTGCAACCCGTGCATCTACACCATCGAGGAAGGCCTGGGTGAACGGGTGCCGCTGAGCGGACGGATGCGATATCACCTCCGCGTCATGCCCCGCGTCCGGCACTGGCTGACTCGTCATCCCGATCTGTACATGCGGGTGCGTGCTTTGTATCGCCGCTTGCGATCTTCTTCCGTCGCCCCTCCCCGAGCCTCCGCGACCTGAGAACTGCTTAAGTTCTTGACAGCGGCTGGCCAGTTTTCGGCGTACGGTGGGCTCCAGAATCTGCCCCCCTGGAGAGGACGCCATGATCGCCACTCAGAAAGACAAAGCCGCCGCGTTCCGAGCGTTACATGAACAACCTCGCGCGTTTGTCATCGCCAACGCATGGGACGCCGGCGCCGCGATGCTGTTCGCCGGCCTCGGCTTCCCTGCGATTGCCACGTCGAGCGCGGCCTTCGCCAACACATTGGGCCGACAAGACGGCAAAATCAGCCGCGACGAGGCGCTGTCTCATGCGCGATCGCTGGTCGATGCGGTGACTGTGCCGGTGTCGGCGGATCTGGAGAACGGCTTCGGACACGCACCGAGCTACGTCGCTGAAACAATCCGCCTCGCCGCGCAGACGGGACTGGCCGGCGGCTCGATCGAAGATCACACCGGCGACGCGTCGAAGCCGATTTATGACTTCGAGGAGGCGGTCGAGCGAGTGACCGCGGCGGTGGAGGCCGTCGAGTCGCTCGGCACACCGTTCATACTGACGGCTCGTTGCGAAAACTTTCTGCACGGCCATCCGGATCTCGATGACACGATCCGACGGCTGCAGGCCTTTGAGAAGGCGGGCGCGGATGTGTTGTTTGCTCCGGGGTTGCCGGATCTGAAGGCAGTGCGGACGGTGTGCTCTTCGTTGTCCAAACCGGTGAACTTCATGGTCGGAATTCCGGGCCGGTCGTTCAGCGTGCCGGAACTGCAGGAAGCGGGAGTGCGGCGGATCAGTCTGGCGACGTCGTTACATCGGGCGGCGATGAGTGGGGCTTATAACGCCGCGCGTGAGATTCTTGATCAAGGGACGTTTGAGTTTTTGAATGGTTTGGTGAGCCCGAGAGCATTGGGAAAGCACTTGCGTGGATAAGAATCAGAATGCCTAGGAAACGAAGCCCTGTCGGGATCGCGGTTGGGAAACTCATCCTCGCTGTACAGAAAGAATGCGAAGAAATTGCCGCGGAACCTGACGCGGCTCTCTCGCGCAAAGTCATGAACCGCGCCCAGACGCTACTTCGCGCAGCGCAGACCGCCTCCGTCTCGGACCTCCTCGACGGAAGATCTGTTGCCGAGTATCTCGATCCGGTCTGGGTCGACATGCATCCCTCGGTCAAGCCCAGCATCGCGGCGCTCGTCGCTGCGATGAGTGAGCATGAGACTCCTCAAGGAACTCCTTTGCCATGACTCTTCCCCTTCACGCCGCCGCCCCCACGGATTTCGACTTCATCATCGGCGACTGGACGGTCCAACACAGACGTCTGAACGAGCGCCTGGCTGGCTGCACCTCGTGGACGGAATTCTCAGGCCGCTCATCCACTCGCAAGACCCTGGGCGGATTCGGCAACGTCGAAGACAACATCCTGCACTTCCCGGAAGAGACATTCCGCGCCATCGCAGTCCGCTCTTACTGTGCCAAGAGCGGCACTTGGTCCATCTGGTGGCTGGATGGCCGCCATCCGACCCAACTCGACCCGCCGGTGGTAGGTAAGTTCGAAGGAAATACCGGATTGTTCCATGCCGACGACGTTTTCAATGGCAAGCCCATCAAGATCCGCTTCATCTGGTCCTGGGCGCCGCATGAAAATCCTCGATGGGAACAGGCCTTCTCACCCGACAACGGCGCAACTTGGGAAACCAACTGGACCATGCAGTTCACGCCGGCCAGCGCCGCCTGACGGCGCACGTCCTGCGAGAATTCGCAGAGGAGGCGGGCCGTGCCACGACGTGAAAAAGAACTGCTGGCGCGGGACGCGAAGCGAAATGTTGGCGAGGAACTGCTGCAAGCCATCCGAGACGTAAAGACTGGGCATCACGGATCGCCACGATTCCGACTCGACGTTGACGTTAAGGCACCATCCTCGGTGCGGAGAAACAGCATGGATTACGACTACGATCGAATCGATGAGGCAGTCCTGGCGCTCGCGTACCTGACTCTGCACGACGGGGCTCGTGTCTGGAAATCTTTCGATTGGGACGCCATGGGCAGACTCCATGAGAAGGGATACATTTCCGATCCTGTGAACAAAGCCAAGTCGGTCGCTCTTACAGAGCAGGGACTTAAAGAGGCAGAACGACTCTGCCGAGAACTCTTCTGTAGAAGGGACCCCGAATGATTGGCGCGTAAGCAAGTCGCCGTTATCGCCAAGAAGAATGAGAACCCACGGGACGCTGATCAAGTGGAACGACGACAGGGGATTTGGATTCGTGTCTCTGCCTCAGAGTCGCGAAGAGATTTTCGTTCACATCTCCGCATTTCCGAAGGACGGCGTCCGCCCTCGCATCGGAGAGATTGTTTCCTTTGAAGTGCACACGGCACCCGATAGGCGCAAACGCGCCGAGGCCGTAAAGCGCCCGAATTCTCGCAGGGCACCTAGAGATCACGGAGTACCCGCACGTGGCAGACGAGGCAGTTCGATAAGGACGCCGCTTACGGGCGCCGCGGTTCTTGCGCTCAGCATTGTAGGCCAATTCTGCTGCTGGAAGTCTTATCCTCCCGACCCGCATTGGAATTCGGCCGAACGCACCTGGCTCCGATGATCGAAGGCATCTTCTTCAATTTTTCAGGCTTCATGATCTGCTACGTTGTGGTGTGCTTCCTGCTCTTCGTTGCGATCATGAGCTCACAATCCGAGCAGCGGCACTAAGCAGAGCTTCATGATCAAATTGTTCGTTCTCGTCGCGGCAGCGGCAACAGTAGTGATCATCTTGCTGTTCCGGGGAAAAATCTCTGGACTGATGTCCCGCGAGCCCCCACCCAAGGGCGTCGCATTCGTGCCTGACCCGAACAGCGACAAGCGTATCGTGGCCAGCGGCTGGACGAACGACGAGTTGACACGAATTCTACGGGACTTCGCGAAGCTCTATACGCTGGATGACTCGTTCGCTTCGTGGGTCAAAACGGGGGATTCGAAGGCGGTGGTCATCTCGTTCCCCAACGACATTCCACCAGACCTGTTCTTCTTCCTGGTGAACTATCTCAACTACCCAAACGCCTACGAATTATCCAACCGACACCTTGCCATTGCCGGCAAAGCCACGTTGACTGCAGCTTTCGATGTGCCGCAACCCTTCCTCGTCGGCAGATCCGCGAAAGTGTACGTTCCGGAGGGCGATAAAGAGTTTGATCTGGTGTATGTCACTTTGCCGTCGGGTGAAAGCTACAAAATATCGTTCACCGACCATCAGTGGAGACGAGTTCCGGAATCGCTGATGCCGGAAGCAGTGCGGGACCTCTGAAACACGACCCCGGCGGCGCCTGAGCCACCGAGGCATCTCCTTAGAAAGCGTTTCGCGCCGAGACGGTCACTTGCTACCGAGCACCTTCTCCGTCTCCTCCGCCGACAGCGGCTGCCCCGGAGTAATGGTCGGACTCTCCACTCTCTTCTTGGCAGACGGCGACACCGACTGGCCGGCACCGGCCCCACTCATATCAATGCGACCATTGAACACCGCCCCATCCACCAATCCAACGCGGGGCGCGAAGATGTTGCCGGTGACCCGGCCAGTCTCGTGCACCGTCACCGACTCGCTGCCATGCAGGTCGCCTTCAACACTGCCGTCGATCACAACGACGCGAGCGTGAATGTTTCCAACCACGGCGCCGTCCGTACCGATCGTGACGCTCTGAGTGTGATTGATCGAGCCTTCGATCCGGCCCTGCAGGATGAAGTCTTCTTCGGCGCTCAGCTCACCCTTGAAGCGCAGCGTCGGGCCGAGCACGGCGATTTTGCGTTCCGGCGAAGCAGATTCCTTCGACGGCGCCTCCGCGCTGGGTGAAGGGGGCTGAGACGATTGAGATACAGGCATCGACGACAACGACGGTACACGCACAGTGTCACCGCCGGAATCCTGTCGTTGTTGATCGAATCCGAAACTGCGCATACGAGGCCTCCAGAAAGTTTGCTTGAAGATGGGAAGGTTCCTGAAACAACTCCGTGTTGCGGGTTACGTCCCCGTCTTACCTCGCGCTTGCGCGGACTTTTTCGTATCCATGTCGACGGCACCGTTGAACTTCGAGCCTTCCACCAGACACACCGACGGCGCGTGAATATTGCCGCGCAGGTTGCCGGAATCTTCCACGTACACCGAGCGCTCGGCGTGCAGGTCGCCTTCGACCGTGCCTTCGACTTTGATCACCTGGGCGCTGATGCTGGCTTTGACCCTGCCTTCCTTGCCCACGGTGACGCGTTGAGTATGTTTGATGGTGCCTTCGATCTGACCCTGGATCAGCAAGTCCTCGTCGGCCGAGAGCTCGCCCTTGAAACGCAACGTCGGCGGCAGGATGGACATCCGCTCGCCGGCGGTATCGTACGGATTGCTCATTGTTGGCTCCTGGGGTTGCGAACTGCCGCACACTGTAGGCATGCGCGCACATTCCTCCCCGAGAGTTGCTTCACAAAATGAACAGCACGACTCGTGTCGCTGGCGATATCACAGAACCGTCACCTTCCCAGAATTGTCACAATGTGCCTGCGACGAGGGCGATCCCTGAATCGATTCCGCAACTGTCAAACGCATACGCACCGATCCGGAGCGTCAGTGCTGCATCTTCCTCAACAGATCGTGCAGCCGCCCCTGGAGCATTCGCGCCATCGATTCGTAATAACGTTGCGATTTCTCGGCACAGTGCTTGCGGCGGGCAGGACGTTTCTTTTGGGTCGAGCCGCGGCGCCGGCTTCGCAGCGCCTGGACGATTTCCATGCCGGTTTCCAATGAATCGTCGTCGCCGAGAATGCTGGCGATCAGCAAGACGCCGTTCTGAGCGAACGCCAGCGACGGCTGGGTATCGAGACGGCCGCGGGCGTAGCGTTTGGAAAGTTTGAAATACCACCCCGGTCTGAGCATCCATAACTTGCGACCGATGCGCTTGTAAAAGGCCGTCAGGCCGAGGCCGAACAGAGTCGCGAGATCGGCATCCCTGATCGCCTTGCGGCCCTCCACCGTGATCACGACGGAGGCGATGGTGGTCGCGTCGACGCGCCTGATCTTGCTTGAGCGCGTCATGCGGCCACCCCGCCGCGGCCGCCGGCTGCTAACGTGAGTTGCTGGACTCGAGCACGTCGATGATACGAATGACGAAGCGTTGCTGGGTCTTGGTGAGCCCTTGCAAGCGCTCGGCGTGACGCATCGCCCGGGGCGACAGGCGCCCCTTCGGCATGCGCGCGGACTTGGTGAGGCCGATCATTTCTTCCACCGGCACCGCGAACACCTTGGCAATCTTGGCGAGGATCAGCACCGATACGCGACGCTCGCCGAGCTCGTACGCGAACACTGCCTGCTGTGACACGCCGATGGCGCGTGCCAGTTCCGCCTGGGTCATGCCCCGCGATTTTCGCGTCATCGCAATGTGCGAACCGAGCGACCTGAAGTATGCGCGGCTTTCGTGCTTGATCACTATCCCGTGCTTCCATTGTTGTTTCCATGAAAAAATACAAATCCTTGTTTGGGATTAAAATAAGAAACATTGTTCCGTGAGAACCAGCGCTTCGCGCTTCGTGATGTTTGGAAACAAAATTCGTCGCGTGTTTCCCTGCAGCCCGGCCGCAATCGCTGTTTCGCAGATTGCCATCACTCGAAGTGGCGTTGTTTCGTCAAAAGTTGGGAAATGCGCAAATCGCTTCTTTCGCTACGGCGCACGAATTCTCACGAAGCGGTGTACGCGGGCGCGATCGCGTATGACACGCCGTGGAAAGGCGCGAGGGGGAGCCGCCGAGGGGTATTTCCGCGCTGCTTCACACGGCAGCCCGGCTCGCCGATACTTCGGTCCTTCGCGGCGAGGGGACGACAAACGTGAACGATTTGAGCTTCAGCGGGTTTCTGGTCCGGGTGGTGCTGTCGCTGATACTCGTGCTGCTGACCTTCAACCCCAGCGGCTATTCGTATGTGCACATGGTGGCTGACGGTTTTCCGAGCATGACGCCGGTCGAGGCGGTGCTGGGCCTGCTGTTGCTGATCGGCTGGATCGTGTTTCTGGGCGCCACCCTGCGCTCCATCGGCTTCCTCGGGATGGTGCTGGCCCTGGCGCTGTGCGCCGCACTGATCTGGATGATTGCGTCCTGGGGCTGGGTCAGCCTGCAGAACACCAATGCCCTGATCTGGGTCGGCCTGGTGGTGTTGGCGCTGATCATGGCCATCGGCATGGCCTGGGCTCATCTCTACCGTCGCTGGACCGGCCAGACGACGGTGGATGAGGTCAACGAAGGCCCTTAGCGGAAGACCGGGCGCTAGAACCGGTACTTCAAGTCGATGCCGTAGGTGTCGGGCGAGGACGGCGAGCCCAGGTCGACGCCGGGTGCGCCGAATTCCACGGCGTTGAAGTCCTGCCAATAGAACTCATCGAGCACGTTGCGGCCCCAGGCGGTCGCGGTCCAGCGCTCGTTGCCGATCGACACCCGCAGATCGAGCATGTTCACCGGATCGCGGATATCGACGTTGTCCGGGTGCCAGTACTTCTTGCCCCAACGCCCATAGTCGACGCGAATCGTGCCGGTCAGCGAGCCGAGCGGAATCTCCAGCTGGCTGCCGAGGGAGAACGTCGACTTCTGGGTCTTCGGCGTGCGATTGCCGCGTTCCACCGGCACCGTCAGGCTCGGGTCGATGGCCTTGATGTCCGTATCGAGCAAACCGACCGCGCCGAGCAGCGTCCAATAGCGCGTCGCCTGCACCTGCCACTCCAACTCGGCCCCGGTGAATTCGACCTTGTCCAGATTGTCGATGACCTGAGCGCCGCCCTGGTTGAAGTCCAGATAAAAGAATTGATAGTCCTCGCTGCGCGAGCGGAACACCGAGGCGTTCAGGCGCAGACGCGAATCCCACCAGGTCGACTTGTAACCGACTTCGTAGTTCTGCAGCGTCTCGGCATCGAACGGCCGGCCGCCGACGCCGTTGAAGCCACCCGAGCGGAACCCCGTGCCATAGGTCGCGTAGACCAGTTGATCCTTGGTGAGCTTGTGATCGACCACGACTCGGGGTTGAACGTCGCTGAACGACTTGCTGCGCGTCGGCCGGGTCGGGTCGCTGGCATTGGTCTGCTCGCGCTCGTCGCGGTCGTAGCGCAATGAAACACCCAAGGTGGTGCGATCCGTGATGTCGTAATCGACCTGGGCGAACGCCGAGTAGGCGTCGTTGTCGTTCTCCTCGGCGTTGGAGATCAACGGAATGCCCGGGAGGTTCGGGATCAGCAGGTGCGCGATCGTATCCAGGTCGCGCTGGGTCGAGAGATAGAAGCCACCGACGATCCAGCGCAGCCGCCGATCGTCGGGCGATGCCAGGCGCACCTCCTGGCTCAGCAAAGTCACATCCAGCAGCTGTCGCTGATCCGCCTGCGGACCGAGGCCAAAGATGCCGTTGGGACAATCGACCGGATTGCAGAAATCCAGATCGCCATAGTAGGTCTCGGTCAGATCGGTATAGCCGGTGATGGCCGTGAGCGTGCCGACATCGGTGCGCCAATCGATCTTGACGGTCGCGTCGCTGATCTCGCGCTCGCTGTTACCCAGGATATTGGAGCGAGGCAGGACTTTCCGATTCGCGTTGCCAGTCAGCGCCGGGTCCATGGAGGCATCCATCACGGCGCCGCCGTCGATGTTGGAGTACGAGCCGCGCACATCGATGGTCAGCGCATCCGTCGCGAGAATCATGAAGCGGGCGCGGACATCCTTCGACTCGTAGAAGTCGACCTTTTCGTGCAGGAACACGTTCTCGATCGTGCCGTCGCTGTCCTTGTACGCGCCGGACAGACGGAACAGCAGCTTGTCTTCGACGATCGGCCCCGACACGGCCCCGCTCGCGCTGCGCAGATTGCCCGAACCGGCGCCGAGTTGCGCCCAGCCGTCGAAGTCATTGGTCGGCTCGCGCGTCACGATGTTGATCGCGCCGCCGATGGCGTTGCGACCATACAGCGCGCCCTGCGGACCTTTGAGCACCTCGATGCGCTCGACATCGAACAGCTCCATGCGCAATTGCTTTTGACTGTTCTGCGGTACCCCGTCGACGACGATGGCCACCGGCGAGTCGGCATTGTTGATCTGCGCCACGCCGCGAACCGAGACAAAGCTGTTACCGACGGTGAATGACTCGTCGTACGTGACATTCGGCGTCATCGGCAGAATGTCTCGCGTACTACCGACGCCGCGAGCTTCGATTTCCGCAGCGGTGAATGCAGTGACTGCGACGGGCACGTCCTGAAGACGTTCGGCGCGACGCTGCGCCGTGACCGTCACCTCTTCCAACATCACATCGTCGTTCGTGCTCTGGGCCGCGACCAGGGACGGACCGAGCAAGAGGGCCGCCAGAGCCGCGAGTGACTGTTGCTGTTTCATGATGGACTCCCCAAGTTTTGTTATTCGAGATGAGCTCACGGCGCCGCTTCGATGGGCACGAACGGCTCATCGAATCCAAACGCGCGCGGCCCCCAGACTTCCAGCGCTCGGGCGCTGCGCATGATGGGCGGCACGCTCGCTCCGACCACCTTTACCCGCTGACCGTATTTCAGGTTCTCGGTGGTGATGGGCTCGGCCGTCTCCCGATCCAGGATCGAAATCAGATCCGGGACGATGGCGACGGTGCGTCCATCGGCGCGCGCGCGCAGGAATTCGTTACGGAAAGTCACTTCGAGACGCCGCTGGCCGCTGAAATCTTCGATGACGGCGTGGCCGATCGCCCAGCCTCGCAAGGTCTCGCGCTTCAGATCGACGATCTTGCCGTCGAACAACAGGCGACAGTGACGGTAGTACTCGGTCGTCCGCAGGTGCGCGAACAAGCTCTCGAACGGCTCGCGCTGTTCCTTGCGCGCCTGACCGATCGCGCGACCGATGCCCAGTGCCAGACTCAACGTATCGCGAATGGCGCACTCTTTTACGGCGCGTCCGCTCATCGGGTAAATCGCCATCATGCACAACCCGCCCATGGGCACGACGATGGGCCGCGCCAGTCGCTCCACGCGCAGGTTGTCATCGGATTCGATCAGCACGACGTCGCCGTTCTCATCGGTCATCGCCAGCGGCGCGCTGCGCTGTCCGAAGATGTTGAAGCTCACCATCTGCAGCTCAGGGAACGCGCGACCCATGCCGTCGGCGTCGACGACCGGCAAGCCGAGATGCGCGGCCATCGCCACTGGATACAGCGCATTGAGGCCACCGATCTCGGCACTCATGATGGCAGTCGCCTTGCGACCGAGCCGGTTCTCCAACGCGCGCAGCACGCGCTCGCCTTCCGAGAAGCCAAGAATCTTCTCGACGATGACAGTCGGCGCGCCCATGCCGGCGATGGGAATCACCAGCGCGTCGTCATCCAGCTCATCGACCTTGAGCACGGGCGTCGGTGGAGATTTCTTCAGCGCCTGTTCGAGCAGCAAACGACCGATGTAGGGATCGCCGCCGCCGCCAGTGCCGAGGAAGGCCGCGCCGCGAGCGAAATCGTGGGTATCAGACAGCCCGATGCGCATGCTCAAACTCCCAGGCCGGCGAGTTCGCCGATGGCTTTGACCCGAACGCGCACCGCCGCTCCTGGCAAGTACTGCAATGGCAATTCCTCTACGTCGGCGATCTGCACAGTTGCGCTGTCTGCGCCAGCAGCGACGGCTTTGTTAGTAGCGTCGGTGCGAGCGCGCTCCAACGCAGCATCGCGCCCCAGCTGCTCATAGGAATAAACCTGATCGACCTCGCCGCTCACCTGCGCGATGGCCGCACCTATGGCGTTGGCGACACCGGCCTGATTCGGAATGATGACTTTCGCCGCGCCTCGCAACGTCGTCGGCGCAAGAATGCTGCCGCCACCGACGAGCACGACCGGCACGGCGGTCGAAGAGGTTTTCATACGATCGATGGCCTCTTCGATCATGACGCCGATCTTCTGCAGCGCTCGCGATACCTGCTCGCGATCGAGATGGTCGACGGCCGCCGGATTGCCCACAGTCGCGATGCCTGCAGCCACCGCGATATCTGTTGCGGTGAGCGTGGAGCCGCCGAAGACCAGGCCTTCGCTGCGCAGCTTGAAGCCGACCGAATCCGGCCCGACGGTGACCGAGGTATCTGCGTGTCGCACGCGACTGCCGCCGCCGAGACCGATCGAGAGCACATCCGGCATGCGAAAGTTGGTACGTACCCCGCCGACATCGACCGCAATCGAGCTCTCGCGCGGCAAGCCTCCGGCAAGCACCCCAACGTCGGTTGTCGTGCCGCCGATATCGACGACGATGCAATCGTCCAACCCGGTGAGAAAGCCGCCGCCGCGAATACTGTTGGTGGGGCCGGATGCAAATGTCAGCACGGGGTACGACGCAGCCACTTGCGGCGGCATCAACGTGCCGTCGTTCTGGCTCACGTAGAGCGGACAATGAATATCCAGCGCGGCGAGCGCCTCGGCGAACGAGCGCACCACGTCGCCCGCCATCGCCGAGAGCGATGCGTTCATGATGGCCGCGTTCTCGCGCTCGATCAGACCGATGCGGCCCAGCTCGTGCGACAGCGTGATCGCGGCGTCAGGAATGACTTCCAGTACGATGTTCCTGGCAAACACCTCCTGCGCTTCGTTCACAGGAGCGAACACCGACGAGATGGCGACGGCCCGTAGACCGGCAGCGCGAATCGCTTGCGCAGCGGCCAGGATTTCGTCGCGCCGGGGCGTGGCGATTTCGCTGCCATCGTAGTTGTAGCCGCCGCGCACGACATACGCCGGACCGGCAACGACTTCAGTCAATCGATCGGGCCAATCGGCGAACGGCGGCAAGCTCGTGGTCGCAGGCGCGGCCAGCCGGATCACGCCCACCTTGGCCAGCGACCGGGCCTGCACGAAAGCATTGGTGAAATGGGTCGTTCCAATCATCACCGCGCCGATGTGCGAGCCCTTGGCCTCGGCCTGACGCAGCACCTCGGTGAGCGCGGTTCGAATACCCGTGCCTACGTCGGCAGTGGTCGGCGATTTGAATGCGGCCCGGACTTCGCGGCCCAGCATGACAACGGCATCCGTATTGGTACCGCCGACATCGATGCCGATGCGTAAAAGAGGTGTTTTCATGCCCGGTCATTAAGAGATCCGGGCCGCGCCGTGACAATGGGAGTGGCGGGTAGGTGCGCGTCGTGACGGCGGGTAGGGTCGTTATGAATGCAGTGCGCGCACCGCTTCGGCGCGCGAGGTGACCCCGAGCTTGGCAAAGACGTTTTTCAGATGGAATTTCACCGTGTTGTCCGAGACCTGCAGCGCCCGCGCGATGGCTTTGTTGGTCAGCCCTTGCGCCAGCAGACGTAGCACCGCCTGCTCGCGCTCGCTGAGCATGGCGCCGTCCGCATCGGCCGCCCGCTGCTGCCAGTCAGCCACGATGGAGCTGATGAACACATCCCGGACGCGAGGCAAGCGCGCCTCGGCATCGGAGATCGTCTGCGCTTGCGCCAATGGCAGGAGTGCCGATCCGAGATCGCGAAACAACTGTCGTTGACCTTCGAACATCGCGAGACTGACGGCGGCATCGAAATCCCGTCGCGCGTTCCAATGCTCATCGAGCGTGTGCAAAGCCAGCGCGCGCACCGCCAATGCCTCGGTATGAACGCGCCAATGACCCGAGGAACGAGTCGCATCGATCAAGGGCGCGAGCAGGACCAATGCCGCCCGCGCTTGCCCTCGCTGCATCTCCAACTGCGCCAGGGCAAGTTGCCGACGGAATCGAACCCGTGGCGACTGACCGAGGGCCAACCGGGAGCGCGTGGCAGCCTCCAACTGCGTGACGATGGGAGTATCGATCTCGCCACCGATCGTGCGCTCGCGCAGTTCCAGAATATCCGCAAATTCCTCCAATCGACCGATGTCGCGCGCTGCCGCCGTTGCACGCACCCTGCTTACAACCGCGAGCGCCGCGTCGAGCCCGCCCTGTCTGCGCGCCATGGCGGCTGCCACGTCATAACTTCGCGCCAGCAACTCGTACCAGCTCTCACCCTGCTCCATTGCGGCCAGCGCCGGAGACAACAATGTCTCGGACTCTTCGACATCGCCCTTCTCATACAACGCGACAGCGAGCATGCAGGCCGCAACGGCTTCAGTTTCTGTGTTCGGGCCCGTGGTATCGCGCGCCAGGTGCCAGGCTTGCCGGAGCAAGGCTTCGGCATCGCGCAGACGCCCGCTTTCCAGCAGCGCACAACTCTGGTGAACGTAAACAAACACCTCGCCGAAAATCGAGCTCTGGCTGCGGTAGTGACGAACGGCATCGTCTCCAACCGCAAGCGCGGTGGACAGATCGCCCGCTTCGAAATACATGGCGCAAAGAATGTTGCCGTACGTCGCGTGCAGCACATGCTGATCTTGCGGTAGCAGTGCGGCCCGTTCCGACAACGCCACGCATTCGCCGAGCGATACCGGAGCATCTTCATAACGAGCGACGCAGGCTTCGATGATCGCGGCATCGTATTCCATCAACGGATCGGGCAGCGCATGCAAGTCGTGACATGACATCTCCCTGCGCGCCTCGGTGACTCTGCCTTGCTTGCCCAGCATCAGAATCGAAGCCAGATGCGAACGAGGAAACTTTCTCAGCACACTGACCGGAATACGGGTGAGTGCGTTGCGCGCCAGACCGATGTTCCCTGTCACGACGAGCCACCAGCCGCCCGCGCGCTCGAACAGTCCGGCGAGTAGTGCTTCATCGCCAGTCGCGATGGCATGACGAACCGCTTCAGCATGCAAGCCTGCGCCGAAGAACCACTCGGCGGCGGCGCGATGCAGCGATATTTCATCCCCCGTGGCGTCGCCGCGCAACTCCGCGAGTGCCGTGTCGCTCAGCAGTCGGTGATAACGCAGCCAGCGCTCACCACCGTCCCAATGGCTGACCAGCAGATCTTTGCGCTCGAGCGCCGCGACGATGGCGTCGACGTTCTCGTCAGGACACAACGCCGCCGCCAGATCGCGGGAGAAGCGATCGACGACACAGGTTCGTCGCAGGAACTCGCGTTGCTCCGGCTCCAGGCTGCGAAGAATCTGGTCAGTGAGATAGCCGCGCAGATCGGCGCCTGGATTGGCCAGCGCCGCCAGCACTCGTTCGGCATCCCAGCCCGCGCCCAACCATTGGCGCACCGTGGCCACGGCGATTGCCCAACCGTCCGCGCCGATCGCGAGACGATTCAATTCTTCGTCGCTCAACGCGGCCACGCCAGGATTGAGCAACCGACGCGTCTCTTCCTCGGTGAAGCGCAACTCGTCGGCGCTGATTTCCAACCGGCTCTCGGCACTTCGAGCCGCCGCATTCGGCAACGCCGGTCGCAAGCGGCCGGCGACCACGAAGCTGATTCGGGTGGCGAGCGTGTCGATGAGCTTCGCCAACGCCACGCCGACCAGGTCCACGCGCGAACGATGGCCGGCGAGACGGTGATAGTCGTCGATGATCACGACCGTGCGGGCGGTCGAACGCTCGATCGCTCCCGTCAACGCGGCGACAATTGAAGTGACCGGAACATCCGGAAACCCGCGCGCCGCCGCCGGACCGAGATGGCCGACCTCGATGCCGCTCGCTTCGAGCGCGGCCGTGAGATAGGCGAGGAATTGCAGCGGCTCGGCATCATCCTCGTCGACAGACAGCCAGGCGACGCGGACGTTTTGATTGCGCAGGCAGCGCGCCCACTCGGCGAGCAGGCTGGTCTTCCCGAACCCCGCCGGCGCGTGGACCAGCGTCAGCCGCGACTTGAGCAATGCAGGCAGCCGCTTGCGCAGGCGATGCCTGGGAATGAGCCGATCCGTCGGCGCGGGAGGTTCGAGCTTGGTGCGGATCAGCCACATGGCGCGGTAAGTAATACCGCAACCACGGGCTTGGCCGCTACTACTCGCTGGCCGCCTGCTTGGCCGGCGTGGTCTTCCAATACACGGTGTAGCGGTCGTAATCGATCTCGTGGAATGGCCGGAGCGTCACTTCCTCGCGAGGTTCGCCGGTCGTCAGCTTGAATGCCAGCGCGGCACCAGGGACGCGACGTAGGCTCGCCGCCAGTTGCTGAGGATCGCCCGCCAGTACCGGCACTTCGATCGATTCAGCTTTGAGATTCGCCTGCTGCTCCTTGGCATACGGCACCGTCGGCCCGGACGGCGCGGGACCGAGATCGCCCGCCAGCACGACCGGCCCATACACAAAAGCGAACTGATCGGTCGACCCATGCAGCGGCTCGGTGCGGACCGCGGTCGGGAAAGTCACCTCAATCACATCGCCCTGCTGCCATTCTCTTTGCACAGTGGCGTAGAACCCCGGCTTCGCATCGACCGCCATCGCCTTGCCATTCAACGTCACCGTGGCCTTGCCCGAGGCCCAAGCCGGCACACGAACTCGCAACGACAGCGGCTCATGCGACGCCTCGATCACCGTCAGCGACGTTCGATTCTCGTTCGGATACAGCGTCTTCTGCCGCAGCTCGAGACCCCGCTCCTTCCAACGCAGCACCGACGGAATGAACAAGTTCACATACAGAGCATCGGCTGTGTGGAAATAAATCGCCGCACCGTACTTGCTGTGATTCTCCATGCCGCTGCCGACGCAGCACCAGAATGAATCGTGCGGCGTGCTGTACGTCTTGAAGTGTCCCGGTTTGAGCGACATGAAATACGTGAACATGCCCTGCTTCGGTTCCTGTGAAGCAAGGATGTGGTTGTACAGCGCGCGTTCCTCGAAGTCGGCGTACTCGACCTGCGGCTGCCAACCGAATAACCGCTCCGTCAGTCTGAGCATGTTGTAGGTGTTGCAGGTTTCCGCGGTCGCCGCGCTCAGATGCTCGGCTGCGGAGTTCGGCGAGAAGAAGAACTCCCCGTCGCTGTTGCCGCCAATCGCCCATGAATGGTTGTGGACGACGGTCTTCCAGAAGTTCTCTGCAATCGGCCGGCCTTCCGACTGGTTCGCCACTTCATAGCCGCGCGCAGCCCCGATGACTTTTGGGATCTGCGTGTTCGCATGCTTGCCGGGCAGCTCGTCTCGGCCCGCCAACAACGGCTCGAGAATGACTCGATGCTCGAAACGCTGCGCGGTTTTCAGATAACGATCGTCCTGAGTCAGTCCATAGATATCGAACAGCACTTCGCGCATGCCACCATGCTCGACCTGCAACATCGTTTGCTGTTGCTGCGGCGTCAGGCGGGAGGTGATGTCGTCGACCCAATTCGCCAGTTTCAAGGTCACGTCTTTCGCTTGCGCACTCTCGCCGAGCGTCCATGCGTCCCGCAAACCGGCAAGCACCTTGTGCTGCGTGTACCAAGGCACCCACGCGCCCTCCTTGAAGGTAAACGCATCCTTGATCTCGACCCTGCCCTGCTTGAAGCCGCGCATGGTCTTCAGCTCCAGCTCCGGAAGCGCGCCGATATAGCCATCGCCGTAAGCTCGCTGCGCCTCGGCCATCTCGCTGATGATGTAGTCGAGCCGCTTTTTGAAACGCGGATCGTGAGTCGACGCGTACTGCTGTGACAGAGCCGTCAGATAGTGTCCAAGCGTGTGGCCGGCGATGCCTTGCGATTCCCAGCCGCCATACAACTCGCCCTTCGGCTTCAGCCCAGCGTACTTGCGCGTGTTATGCAGCAGGCGATCCGCATCGAGACTGAGCAGATACCCGGCGTTGCGTTCCATCGCTTGCTTGAACGGACTGTCGAGCAATTCGACGTCGCCCAGACCGAAGGTCTGGACCGCCGGTGTTGCGGCGTCGACCGCCAGGCTCGCCATGAGCAGCGTTCCCAACCCTATAAATCGCAGCATCTGCATGAGAGCTCCCTACTGAACGGCCTTGGCCACTCTCGACTGATCGAGCGTCGAAAGGGCTCTGCCACTGTCGACGACACAAGGATTCCTTACGCTGGCGTGGTGACGATGACGTTCCAGGACAACGGCTTCAACTTCGCGCTGACCACACCCTTGTTGATGGAAATATCGCTGCGTTCCTTCGGCGCGACCGCATTCGGCGCAGACTTGCTGTTCACGGCCTTGATGTCGCTGTGATGCAGCTCGCTGGCAATCGACACCTTGCGGCCTTCGCCCAGGCCACGCAGCTCCACATCCAGCTGCATCTCTTCGGTCGCGCTCCGATTCAGCGCGAGGATGGTGACCGCGCCAGTCGCCTCGTCGTGAATCACACTCGACAACAGCAACGACGCGTTCGGATGCGTCTTGGTCGAGAACGTTTCCGACTGCACCTTGGCACGCAACACCTGGCCACGCGCGTGACGCGAAGCCTGTGCGAACGGATGGAAAATCGTCTGACGCCACGCCGCGCCGCCAGTCTCGGTCATGATCGGACCGATGACGTTGACGAGCTGCGCGATGCAGGCCGCTTTGACCCGATCCGCGTTGTTGATCATGGTGATCAGCGCACCACCGACCACGAGCGCGTCTTCGAAGTTGTAGATCTCTTCGATCAGCGGCGGCGCCTTCGGCCAGCCGGGCTTGCGCAGGTCGGAGGGCGAGTGGGCCTTGTACCAGACATTCCACTCGTCCAGCGACAGCATGATGCGCTTCGGCGAGCGACGCTTCGCCGCCACCGCGTCGGCGATCGCGGCGACTTCTTTGATGAAGGCGTCCAGGTCTTCGATGACGGTGAAGAAGTCCTCGATGTCGTTGCTGTCGTTGCGGAAGTACGCGTGCAATGAAATGAAGTCCACGTCGTTGAAGCAGTGGTCGAGCACCTCGTATTCCCAGGACGCGTAAGTCGGCATCGCACGCTGCGACGAACCGCACGCAGCGAGCTGCAGATCGCCGTCGACCCAGCGCATGACCTTTGCGGTCTCCTTGGCGACGCGGCCGTATTCTTGCGCGGTCTTCTGACAGATCTGCCACGGCCCATCCATCTCATTGCCCAGGCACCAGAACTTGATGCCATGAGGCTTTTCGTAACCGTGCTCACGACGCAGATCCGAGTAGTACGTGCCGCCGGGGTGATTGCAGTACTCGAGCAGATGACGTGCCTCATCCGGGCCACGCGTGCCCAGGTTCACTGCGAACATCGGCTCGACATTGGCCGTGCGACACCAGGTGATGAATTCATTCGTGCCGAACTCGTTGGTCTCGGTCGAGCCCCACGCGAGATCCAGACGCGTCGGGCGCTTGTCCTTCGGACCGACGCCGTCTTCCCAGTTGTAGCCGGACAGGAAGTTGCCGCCGGGATAACGAACGATGGTGGGGCCGAGCTCGCGCGTCAGCTCCAGCACGTCCTGACGGAAACCGTCCTTGTTGGCGGTCGGATGACCGGGCTCGTAAATGCCGCCGTAGACACAGCGCCCCATGTGCTCGACGAAGGTGCCGAACACCCGGCGATCCAGTTCGGAGATGACGAAATCGCGGTCGACGACGATGCGTGAAGTGAGCATGACGATGATCCAATGCGCTAAAGAAGATGAAACAGCAGATCGTTGACGCGATGCTCGGCATCCGCGAGCGCGGCGTCGACGGTTTTGTGGCCGGTAATGGCAGCCGCCATTTCCTCGCCAATGATGTCTTGCACGGGAAACTGTCGTTGCACAGCCGATGGCAGCGGCATGCCCGTCGTGGCGATCTTCGCGATCTCGCTGCGATGAGGCAGCGCGTTGAAGCGCTCGCTCTCGATCACCGCTTTGTACGCCGGGAGATGTCCCGTTCTGGACCACTCGAAGTCGTGATCGGCAAGAAACTTCAGCAAGCGAAACACCGCGTCACGCTGCCGAGGCGTGCGATCTCTCACTGGCATCACCCAGGCGTGCCCATCGATGAACGTCGCGTCGCGCGCGTAGAGCTGCGGCCACGGCATGACCGCATAGCCATTCGTCAACGGCCTGCCCGCCTTGCGCGACTCCGCATCGAAGTCGCCGATCATCCAGGTGCCGACCAGATACACGCCGCCGGCGCCATTGATGAATCCATTGGTGGCGGCCGCGTAGTCTTGATTCTTGGTGGTAAGGTCTTCGACATAGAGCTGCCGGAACATAGCGACGACCTGCTTCGTCTCCGGCGACTGCAGCTTCACTTGCTGCGGATCGGCGAAGAAGTCGACGCTCTGCTGCATCAACAGCGTGTAGAGATTGCGAGTGTATGCGGCCCGCTCGTTCGCCAGCGCCTGTACGAAATAGGGTTTGCCGGTGGCTTGCTTGAACTGCCGGGCGTGCGCCAGCAACTCTTCGGGACTGCGCGGCAGGATCGGCTTGCCATCCTTCACGAGGCCGGCCTGCCGGAAATAGTTCATATTGATGTGCCAGAGCGGCGCCCAGTTGTCGATGGGCAGCCCGTAAATCTGACCCTGCTTGCTGACGCTCACCAGACTCGCCGCGGTGAAGCCGTTCGGATCCACACCGACGGCGCGTAGATCTTTATCCAGCGGCTCGAGCAACTTCCTCGATTGATAATCCGAGATCGCCGACAGGTGCATCGTGACCAGATCCGGTGGATCTCCCGACGCCAGCTGCGCGGCCAGCTGGTTATATCCAGGCCACGCCACCGGACTCACGCGTACCTTCACATCGGGATTCTCGGCGCTGAACCTGTTGATCAGCGTCGTCATGATCCCGCACTCGCCCTCCGCGTTCTCGACGTCGGTGCGATTGCCGTACTCGGCTTTGCACGTGCCGAAGAACCGCTGTACGACGATCTCGTTCGGCGCCTGACGCACGCCGCAACTCGCGAGTGCGACGCAGCTCAGTAATGTCGCCAGCAAGTGCCTCATGCCGCCGCTCCGGACACTGCGCGCACGATGTACTTCTGAAAGAACATATAAACGATCAGGATGGGCAGCCCTGCGAACACCGCCTGCGCCATCAAGTAGCCGAGACCGGCCGACTCCGCGAAGTTCATCTGCGTCGACGCGATGCCGACGGTCAGCGTGTACATCTGCTCATTGGTGCCCGACACCAGCGGCCACCAGTAGTCATTCCACGCGTGCAGGAACGTGAAAATGCCGAGCGTCGCCTGCGCCGGCAGCGTCATGGGCAACAGCACGCGCCAGAAGATTTTGAAGCGCGACGCGTTGTCGAGCATCGCCGCCTCATCGACTTCGGTGGGAATGGCCTTGAAGTACTGAGTCATCAGGAACACGCCGAACGGCGCCGACATGCCGGGCAACATCAAGCCTGCATAGGTGTTGTGCAGGTTGAGATCGCTGAATAACTGATGGCGTACCAGGATCACCGCCTGCTCGGGAATCGCCAGCCCGAACAGCACCAGTACGAAAATCACATTGCGCCCCGGGAATTCGAGCCTCGCAAAGCCGTACCCGGCCAGGGACGACAGCGCGAGCACGCCCAGGCTCATACCCACCGACACGATGATGCTGTTGAGCAGCCATCGAAACACGCCGGAGCCAATCAGGATGTCGTAGTAGTTACGGAGCGTCCACGGCGCTTTCAGCACTGAGTTGGTATCGACCAGCAGTTCGGCATTGGTCTTCAGCGACAAGCCGACGGCCCACAGCATCGGCAGGACCATCACGATGGCGAGCGCAATCGTTGCCGCGAGAATCACTCGATCGCCCAAGCCGCGACCGACGGCGCCCGATGACAGCTGCGTCGTCATCAGAACGCCTCCTTACGTCGCGCGACGAAGTACTGCGCCATCGCGGCGATCGCAATGAGACCGAACAGAATCTGACCCGCCGCCACTGCGTAGCCAACGTCCCAGCGAGTGAAGCCCACTTCGAAGATGAACAGCACCAGCGGCCGTGACGCGTTGTTCGGCCCGCCTTGGGTCATCAGATACGCCTGACCGAACAGCTGAAACTGCAGCACCACTTCGATGATGATCACGAGCGCGAACGTGCGTCGGATCGATGGCAGCGTGACGCTCCAGAGCGTCTTCCATCGACCGGCGTTGTCGAGTGCCGCCGCTTCATACAACTCACGCGGCACCTGCTGGAGCGCCGCCAGGAACAACATCATCGGCAGCCCGATGCACCACCAGATGGTCGTGATGGCGATGGCCGGTAACGCAAGGTCGGCGTTGCTCAGGAACGCGACGGGCTGCTTGCCGAATGCTTCGAACAGGTTCGCGAGGAAGCCGCCGTCGGGGGCGAATACCACTTTCCACAACAGCGTCACGATCGTCACCGACAGCACCGACGATGAGAAGAACACGCCGCGCAGGAAGGCGGCCGTTGGTGTCGTTCGATTCAGTGCCAGGGCGAGGCCAAGCCCGATGATCGCGAGCGCCGGCACGGTCAGCAGAATGAAATAGAACGTGTTGCCGACGGCGCCGATGAAGACCTTGTCGTTGGACAGGCGGACGAAGTTCTCGAAGCCCACGAAGCGGCTGCCGCCGAAGAAGTCGGCCTTGTGCAGGCTCAGCCAGAAGCCGGCGAAGAGCGGATACACCAGCAAGGTCACATACAGGAACAGGAACGGCGCCACGTACAGCAGGTGACTCCAGCGACTCTGCTGCGCGCCCGCCCGCGCTGGCTGAGCGCGCGCTCGGCCGAGATCACTCAATTGGCCCGCAGCGGCGCTCACATTCGGCTCCCGCGCAACGTCGCGTAATGGACGCGCCCCTGACCGAGTTCGCCCACTAGTTCGGCCGCGGTGCTCACGTTCGGCTCCCGTGCAACGTCACTTGATGAACGCGCATCTGCTTGATTCCGCCCAGCTGGCCGGCGGTGCTCATGTCGAGTTCCCCTCCAGCACGGCGTGATGACCCCGCTCCTGATCATCGAACAAGTGCGCCCCACCGCCATCGAACTTCACGCCGACCTTGTCGTTGATCGCCACCCGACTGTTGCCCGCGTCCTCGGCCACGACTGTCGTGCCATCGGACAAGCGCACGTACACGAGCGTTCGATCTCCCAAGCGTTCGACGAACTGCGCGACGCCCGCCGTCTGGCCCTGCCCCACGGGGCAGATATCCAACGACTCCGCCCGAATACCCAGCTTGAACGACCTGGACTCGGGCAACGACGCCTTATCAATACGCGTGGCCACGATCGCGCCATCCGGCAACCGCGCCGACACAAACCCATTCGGCCCATCACTCAGCTCGACCGGCGAGAAGTTCATCGCCGGCGTACCGACGAAGCTCGCGACAAACGTGGTCGCGGGCCGCGAGTAGATCTCCATCGGCGTGCCGATCTGCTCGATCTTGCGGTTGTTCATCACGACGATACGATGTGCGAGCGTCATCGCCTCGACCTGATCGTGCGTAACAAAGATCATCGCCGCCTCGACGCGCTGATGAAGCTGCGCAATCTCCAGGCGCGTGCGCACTCTGAGCGCGGCGTCGAGATTTGACAGCGGCTCATCGAACAGGAACAACTGCGGCTCTTTGACGATGGCGCGACCGATCGCGACCCGCTGCCTCTGTCCGCCCGAGATCTGCCCCGGCTTCCGCTCCAGCAGATGCGCAATCTCCAGCATCTTCGCGGCAGCATCGACCCGCTTGTCGATCTCAGCCTCGGGCAGCTTCACGTTGCGCAGCCCGAACGACATGTTCTCGCGCACCGTCATGTGGGGATAAAGCGCGTAGTGCTGGAACACCATCGCAACCCGTCGCTCGCCCGGCGCCAGCTGATCGACGCGCCGGTCACCAATCCAGATCTCGCCGGCGTCGACGGACTCCAGGCCCGCGATCATGCGCAGGAGCGTCGACTTGCCGCAGCCCGAGGGCCCGAGAAACACCATGAACTCACGCGGCCGAATGCTCAGCGACACGTTGTCGATGACCGTGACAGAGCCGAAGGTCTTGGTGACGTTTTTGAGCTCGATGCCGGGCATGAATTTGAAGTGACTAATGACTGGTGACTGATCAGAGCACCGTGGGCCAACCGTCGGCGGTCCACTCGATGGGCGCGATGCGCAGCGTCGGCCGGCCGTCATGCTCGGCGTCGTAGGCGTGATAGACGAGATAGTCGCGCTCGCCGTCGCGCAGAACCGCCTGATGACCTGGCCCGCGAAAGCGACGATTGCCTTGAAGCACCACGGTCCCGTAACCCTCCATCTGTGACTTGCCATCGCGCCCCACATACGGACCGGTCACCTCGCGCGAGCGACCGACGACGATGTAATAGGAACTGGCCGCGCCTCGGCAGCAGTAATCGAACGACGAGAACAGATAGTAGTAGCCGTTACGTTCGATCATGAACGGCGCTTCGATCGCACCCGGCGCTTCCTCGGGCGCAGGGCGCCGCGCGAGGGAATATTTGCGCTGATCGTTGGGAAACAGCTTGCCGGTCCGCGGATCGAGCGGAAACAACTTGATGCCGCTCCAGAAACTGCCGAGACACAGCCAATGCTTGCCGTCGCGATCGATCAGATGATTCGAGTCGATGGCATTGAAGTCGTCGCCGCGCGAGGACTGCACGACCAGGCCGCGATCCTGCCACTTGAAGTCTTTCGATGAGCGATCCAACGTCCTGTTGGTCACCAGCCCGATCACCGAATGATTCGAGCCGAAGGTGGAGCACGAGTAGTAGAGGTGATACAGCCCGTTGAAGTACGCGATGTCGGGCGCCCAGGTGCCGCGAGTACCGGGCACCGCCTGCTGTGCCCATTTCGGGATCTCATCGAACACGCGACCGTTGAGCGTCCAGTTCACCAGATCCTTGGACGTGCGCCAGGGAAGCAACCCGGTGGGATCATGGGCCTGCCCGGTGCTGAACACATGATAGGTATCGCCTTGCTTGATGATGCAAGGGTCGTGGACCGGCGAAAGGTCGCCCGCGAGTCGATCATTGAGCGAGGCCGGACTCTGACTGTCGGTACGAGCCAAAGCGCTGGCGGAGAGCCCCAGCGCCGAGCCCATGTACAGCGATGCGCGGAGCAGGTCGCGCCTGTGGACACTCACATTCCGCACGTGAGCCTCGACCGGCCGTCGCAGCTGTGCATATCTCCCCCAAAAATCATGGCTGCCTGAATTCATATAACTCAGACAATTTATGGTAACGACTTTCGATTTGTCAGGCAAATCGTCCGGGCCATTTTGCAGAGCCGCTGGCGCCGGACGCAATCGCCGCCGGTCGGCGCCGCATTTCAGTGCGATCTGCAGCGAAATCCGCGTGCGGCGTGCGTAAACTACCGGCGCATGACGCAGAGGCAGGGCCGTGGCCCGCCGGCGTGTCGAGGGAAATCATCGATGTCGAGCAAAAAATCCGCGGCAGCGAGGGCTAATGCACGGGCGCGACGCAAGTCGCTGCGACTGCATGGAACCATCGCGCGTGACCTGGGGGTGTTGATCGTGTCGGGGCGCTACAAGCCCGGCGACATCCTCAATGGCGAGATCGATGCGAGCGATCGGCTGCAGGTCTCGCGCACCGCCTATCGGGAAGCGGTCCGTATTCTGGCCGCGAAGGGTCTGGTGGAGTCGCGCCCCAAGGTGGGCACGCGCGTCAGCCCGCAGGCCCGCTGGCACATGCTCGATCCCGATGTGCTGTCGTGGATTTTCGAGTTCGAGCCGGACGACACCCTGCTCGCCAACCTGTTCGAGCTGCGCAAGATCGTCGAGCCCGAAGCCGCCGCGCTGGCCGCCCTGCGCCGGAGCGATGAAGAGCTCGAAGCGATGGAGAAGGCGCTCGAAGGCATGGCGACGCACACGCTGGCCAGCGAGGCGGGCCGTCTCGCCGACCAGGAATTCCACTCGGCGATGCTCCGCGCGAGCGGCAACGCCTTCATCGTGTCGCTGACTAGCGGCGTCGGTGCCGCGGTCTCATGGACCACTATCTTCAAGCAGCGCCACAACCCTCTGCGCCGTGACCCGATCCCGGATCACCAGAAAGTGTACGAGGCCGTCAAAGCCTCCGACCCGAAGGCCGCGCATGCGGCGATGTTGAACCTGGTCGAACTGGCGCAGCTCGACACGGTCAACTCGCGCAAACCCAAGCCCGCCAAGACTGCAACTTCGGCCCGAGGCTGAAGTCCCCCTGTCTCTTCCCGGGGCGGCCTGAAAAGGCTGCCCCGCCGATGGATTTTGCGTCCGCGCCCCCCACCTTTCATTGCGCGGTCTTGTTGATGCAGCCCTCGGATGTCTTAATGCCGCAGGCGTTGTTAACGCTACCTCACCCCCGGGGTGCCCGTGCCGATTGCCGGCCAGGGCGCAACTGGGATAATGTCTGAGTAAATCGACGGAACAAGTTTAGGCGGAGAACCCCATGCCCCTGACCGGTCAGCTATTCATCGGTCGCGAACGCGTCGCGACCGCTCAAACCTTTCGCGCGGCCAACCCCACCACCGCCTCATTGATCGACCCGCCCTTCAGCTCGGCCGGCAGCGCCGAGGTGGAGCGCGCCTGCCAATTGGCCAGCGAAGCTTTCGATCAGTACCGCGCGCTCGATAACGAAACGCGCGCGAAGTTTCTGGAGACCATAGGCGAACGCATCATGGCGTTGGGCGATGAGCTGCTCGAGCGCGCCAATGCCGAGTCCGGTCTGCCGCTCGCGCGTCTGACGGGTGAGCGCGGGCGCACTGTGGGTCAGCTGCGTCTGTTCGCGGATGAGTTGCGCAAAGGCGGTTGGCAGGGCGTGCGTATCGATCCGGCGATGCCCGATCGCAAGCCGTTGCCGCGCGCGGATCTGCGTCAGCGCAAAGTGCCGCTCGGCCCGGTCGTTGTATTCGGCGCCAGCAACTTCCCGCTCGCCTTCTCCGTCGCGGGCGGCGACACCGCTTCCGCGCTCGCGGCCGGCTGTCCGGTCATCGTCAAAGGTCATTCGGCGCATCCGGGCACGAGCGAGTTGGTTGCACAAGCCATCAGCGAAGCCGTCGCTCAGTGCGGTCTGCATCCGGGCGTGTTCTCGCTATTGAATGGTGACAAGCGCGAATTGGGCGCGTCGCTGGTCGCCGATCCGCGCGTCAAAGCGGTTGGCTTCACCGGCTCGCGCGGTGGTGGCGTGGCGTTGATGAAGATTGCCGCGGCTCGCCCCGAACCGATTCCTGTCTACGCTGAAATGAGCAGCGTGAATCCTGTGCTGTTGTTGCCCGGTGCGCTCGCCGCTCGCGCTGAAGCGCTCGGCAAGGAATTCGTCGCATCGCTCACGCTCGGCTCCGGTCAGTTCTGCACGAACCCCGGCCTGGTGTTCGCACTCGAAGGCCCGCACGTCGATACATTCATCGCCTCGGCGGCCGCCGCCCTTGGCGGCGCGGCGCCTCAGGTCATGCTGACCGCAGGAATTTACGATGCGTTCCAGAAGGGTGTGGATCGTCTCGCCACCAACAAGTCGGTGAAGACAATTGCTCGCGGCTCTGACACCGCCGGCGCGAATTGCGGCCGTGGCGCCCTGTTCTCCGTCAATGCGAGCGCGCTGACTCATCAGATCGCCGAGGAAGTGTTCGGCGCGTCGTCGGTCATCGTCCGTTGCGCCAATGAAGCAGAGCTGATCGATGCGTTGGAAAAACTGGAAGGCCAGCTCACGGCCACACTGCATGTCACTGAAGAAGACTATGCGCTGGCGCTCGCCGTGATGCCGACGCTGGAACGCAAGGTGGGCCGCATTCTCGCGAACGGCTGGCCGACCGGTGTCGAAGTGTCGCACGCCATGGTTCACGGCGGCCCGTACCCGTCGACCTCCGATGGCCGCACGACGTCGGTGGGCACACTCGCCATCGAACGTTTCCTGCGTCCGGTGTGCTACCAGGATATTCCCGATGCACTGTTGCCTTCGGTCCTGAAGCGCGGCGCGCAATCGTCCACGCCGCATCGACTCGACGGCGTCTATTCGACCGGGACTAACAAATGAGTTTGCGTTTGATACAGGTGCGCGCTGCCGACGGGCAGCGCGGCGTGGCCGCCATCGACGACAGTGGCGTCGCTCGTAAAGTGAAAGATTGCACCAGCACTTATCAGCTGGCGCAAACCGCGCTGAACGGCGGCACCTCGCTGGAAAAATGCGTGGCCGCGCGGCTCTCCGACGAACGGCTCGATCTGCAGGAGCTGCAGACCTGGAATCGTCTGCTCGCTCCGATCGATCATCCGGACGTCGCTCACCTGTATCTCACCGGCACCGGCCTTACGCATCTCGGCTCGGCCGAAGGTCGCGACAAGATGCACAAGGCCGCGGCCGGCGGCACGCTCACCGACTCGATGCGCATGTTCAACCTGGGCCTGGAAGGCGGCAAACCCGCCGCCGGCCAGGTCGGCGTGCAGCCCGAATGGTTCTACAAGGGCGACGGCTCTTGCGTGGTCGGCACGGGCGACGCCCTGCCCTCGCCGGACTTCGCACTCGACGGCAGCGAAGAACCGGAGATCGCCGGCATCTATCTCATCGACGCCGCGGGCAATCCGCGTCGCATCGGTTTCTGTCTGGCCAACGAGTTCTCGGATCACATCACCGAGCGTGGCAATTACTTGTGGCTGGCGCATTCCAAACTGCGCCATGCCGCGTTGGGCGCGGAACTGCTGGTCGGCGAGTTGCCAGCAGACGTGCGTGGCATGAGCCGCGTGCTTCGCGATGGCAAGACGCTGTGGGAGAAGCCGTTCCTGACCGGCGAAGCCAACATGTCGCACACCCTCGCGAATCTCGAACATCATCATTTCAAATATCGGTTGTTCCGTCGGCCCGGCGACGTGCACGTGCATTTCTTCGGCACGGCGACGCTGTCGTTCTCCGAAGGCATCCAGACCAAAGAAGGCGATGTGTTCGAGATCGAAGCGCCACCGTTCCGTCTGCCGCTGCGCAATCCCCTGAAGCGCAGCGAATCTCCCACCGTGGCGGTCAAGGCGCTGTAACCCATGAGCCCGATCAAACTCGCCATCGTCGGCCTGGGCAAGATCGCGCGCGATCAACACCTGCCTTCGCTCGCGGCCAATCCGAACTATCATCTGGTCGCGGTCGCGAGTCCGCACAACAAGCTCGATGGCACGCCGAGCTATCCGAACATCGAGACCCTGCTGCGCGAGCAGCCGGAGATCGAAGCGGTGTCGTTGTGCTGCACGCCGCAGGTTCGTTACGAGATCGCGCGGTATGCGTTGGAGCAGAACAAACATGTGATGCTGGAGAAGCCACCGGGCGCGACGCTGAATGAAGTCGCAGGCCTCGTCGATATGGCTCAGCAGCGGCAGCTGGCGTTGTTTGCTACCTGGCATTCACGCGAAGCCGCCGCCGTCGAGCCGGCGCGCGAATGGCTTGCGGGTCGGAAGATTCGCAACGTGCAGGTGACCTGGAAAGAAGACGTGCGCGTGTGGCACCCGGGCCAGGCCTGGATCTGGAAAGCCGGCGGCCTCGGTGTGTTCGATCCCGGCATCAACGCGCTGTCTATCATCACCCGCATCCTGCCGCAGCCGCTGGTGTTGAAGGACGCCGAGCTGCACTTCCCCTCGAATTGCGAGACGCCCATCGCCGCCGAGCTGACCTTGCAAGGTCCCGGCGGCCTGCCGGTGCGAGCGGAATTCGATTTCCGCCAGACCGGACCGCAGAGCTGGGACATCGACATCGAGACCGACGACGGCCGCCTGCTGCTTTCCAAAGGCGGCTCGGTCATGCACGTCGACGGCAAACAAACGGTCTCCGCGCCGGATCGCGAGTACGCGAATCTGTACGCGCGTTTCGCCCCGCTGGTTCGCGAGCGTCGACTGGACGTCGACCTCGCCGCCTTCCGCCTGGTCGCCGATGCCTTCATGGCCGGCCGGCGCTCCGTCGTCGATCCCTTCATCGAATAGAGGACAACAAGATGCCGATTCTTCAGGGGGCCCTCCGCCTGACCGCCGCGCTCGGTCTGGCGACGCTCGGATTTGCTTCTCTTTCCGTTTACGCGGCCGAATCCGTCGCGGTCTCGGTGACCATCCAGGCCGACAAGCCGGGCGCCAAAATCGATCGCAATCTCTACGGCCAGTTCGCGGAGCATCTGGGCCATGGCATCTATGAGGGAATCTGGGTCGGCGAGAATTCCTCGATTCCCAACACGCGCGGTTATCGAAACGATGTGGTCGCGGCGCTGAAGAAATTGAAAGTGCCGGTGGTGCGCTGGCCCGGCGGCTGCTTCGCCGACGAGTATCACTGGCGCGAAGGCATCGGCCCGCGCGACCGGCGGCCGGTGAAAGTGAATACGCATTGGGGCGCGGTGGAAGAACCGAACTCTTTCGGCACCCATGAGTTTCTGGACTTCGCCGAGCTGATTGGTGCCGACGCCTATGTGTCGGGCAATGTGGGCTCGGGTTCGCCACAGGAAATGGCGGAGTGGGTTGAGTACATCACGTCCGATACCAAATCGACGCTCGCTGAAATGCGTCGTGCCAATGGTCGTGAGAAGCCGTGGAAGTTGCCGTACTTCGGCGTGGGCAACGAGACGTGGGGCTGCGGCGGCAACATGCGGCCGGAATATTTCGCGGACCTGTACAAACAGTTCGCGACGTTCGTGAAAGGCCCGCGTGACAACCGGCCGTTGAAGATCGCCAGCGGCGCAAATGTGGCTGACTATCACTGGACGGAAGTGATGTTGTCGCAGGCGGCGAAGCACATGGATGCGTACTCGCTGCACTATTACACGTTCCCCGGTCGCTGGGAGAACAAGGGTCCGTCGATTGGCTTTACCGAAGATGCGTGGGCGTCGACGCTGAACCATGCGGTGCGCATGGAGGAGCTGGTGTCGAAGCACTCTTCGATCATGGACAAGCACGACCCGGATAAGAAGGTCGCCCTGTACGTCGATGAGTGGGGTACCTGGTATGACCCGGAGGCGGGGCGCAACCCGGGTTTCCTGTATCAGCAGAACACGCTGCGTGATGCGTTGGTCGCGTCGCTGACGCTCGATATTTTTCATCGTCACGCGGATCGAGTGAAGATGGCGAACATCGCGCAGATGGTGAATGTGCTGCAGGCGATGATCCTCACCGATAAGGAGAAGATGACGCTCACGCCAACGTATCACGTGTTCGAAATGTATATCCCGTTCCAGGGCGCGACTTCTTTGCCAGCCGAGGTTCAGTCGCCGACTTATTCGCGTGGCGAGTGGTCGTTGCCGCAGGTATCGGTGTCGGCGGCGCGTGACGCCGCGGGCAAGCTGCAGATTGCATTTACGAACGTCGACCCGAACAAGGGTGCTGCTGTGTCGGCGAAGATCAGTGGCGTGAATTTCAAGGCGGCCTCTGGCCGCATCCTCACTGCCTCGACGCTCGATGCGCGGAATACGTTCGATAAGCCGGAGGCGGTGAAGCCGGCTCCCTTCAAGGCTGCAAAGAAAGGAAATGAGTTGCGCGTGGAGCTACCGCCGAAATCGGTGGTGGTTGTCGCGGTCGAGTAAGAGGCGGAGTCGGAAGCGGAGTCGGATTCAGAGCGGCGGTGGGCTGGCGTCGCCGGGGTGGGGGATCTCCTCCCCGGCACCGCGACACACGCCTGCGCACGCTTCGCTCCCGCTGTCGCGGGCGCCCTGCTGCACATCCTTGTGGCTGCTATAGGACCGCCGTCCCTGGACGGATCCAATTGCCGGGGAGGAGATCCCCCACCCCGGCGCCGCCCGAGGCGTCAACTGCGTTTTTGCGCGTGACGCTCTTCCGACCGCTGACCATCACAGCGAAATAGAGATTGATCGTTGTCGAACCGGCGTTGCGGCCGCAACGACAGTGCGACAAGGAGCAAACGCGAAGGCACTGTGAGGGTTGCAGGGTCGGAGCAGAGTCACGCGCGAATGCGCTGTGACATCACGGCGGCGTCGGGAGTGACCTACCTCGTCCCGGCAGCTTTGCGGCACAGGGACGGGGCCGCAACAGCGGGGCTCACCATGGACGTGCGCTAAGGAGCGCACTGCGCGACGGGCGGCGCCCGGTGCCGGGACGAGGTAGGTCACTCCCGGCGACGCAGACCACTGAGGCCTCTGACAGCAACGGCCAAAGTAGACAGCCCCCTGCGACGCAGACCACCGCGCCCTCCGATCAGAAACCCTCACCCAGCAAACAAACCCGGCGCCACCCCACGAACTCCACCAGCGTCAACTTCAAACAACGAACCCGCAAACGTTTCCTTACTCCGATCCAATCCCTTGGCCGCCGAAGTAACAAACATCCTATCCAGCGACGGCCCAGCAAAAGCAACGCTAGTAATCTGCGGTGCCGGCAACAGAATCTCCCGATCCAGCGTCGCATCCGGCGACCAACGGCTGATCCTCGACCCGCCCCAATGGGCGATCCAGATAAACCCGTCCGCATCCACCGTCATCCCATCCGGCGATCCCATCTCGGCAGTGAACTTCAGCCACACCCGCTTGTTGCTGAGCTCCCCTTCCGGCGACAGATCGAATCGATACACCGTCCCTCGCCCCGAATCGGTGTGATACATGAACTCCTGACCGAGGCTGAACGTCGGACCGTTCGTCACCTTGTAGCCCTCGTCCACCCGACGAACGCTCATGTCCGGTCGCAAGCAATACAGCGACCCCGTCGCCTCCACGATCGCCGCATCCATGGTCCCCGCCCAAATGCGGCCGTGCCGATCCACCTTCGCATCGTTCAATCGATTGCCCGGATAGTGCGGCTCCGGATCGACGATCTGGCGAAGTGCGAACGGCTCGAGATCCAGCTCGAAAAAGCCACTCTGCAGCCCGGCGATGAAGCCCGGTCGATCGCGACGCTCCGCCACCCACCCGATCCGCTCCGGCAGCGTCCAGCGCTTCACGGCGCCATCGGCAAGCGAGTAGCGATAGAGAAAGTGCGAAAGGATGTCGACCCAGAAGATGGCGTTGTGCCTGGCCGACCACACCGGCCCCTCGCCCAGTTCATCCCGCTCCTCGCGTGCGATGACTCGCCATGCTTCCGCCATGTTCTTTTCCCTCATCCAGAAACAAAAACTCCCGCGCAAGGGTACCTCGCGCGGGAGCAGGTACGAACTGAAAATCAGTGATTGTGTCTGGGCACGCCCTTCGTCTGGACGAGGCGCTGATACTTCACTGCCGACTCGAGCACCGCGCCCGTCTCCGCCTGGCCGATATCCGCGCGCTGCATTTCCTGCCACGGCGTCTGGCTCGCGGGAATCGGGTAACCGCCCGCATCCTTCAACGCCTGACGGCGCTGGTTCAGCTCTTCGTCGCTGATCAGGATATTCGCCTCGCCCTTGCGCAAGTCGATGCGCACGCGATCGCCGGTTTTCAGCAGCGCCAGGCCACCGCCCACCGCCGCTTCCGGCGATGCATTCAAAATCGACGGCGAGCCCGACGTGCCCGACTGCCGGCCATCGCCGATACACGGCAGGTTGTGAATGCCCGCTTTGATCAGGTTCACCGGCGGCCGCATGTTCACCACTTCCGCCGCGCCCGGATAACCGATCGGACCAGCTCCTCGCATGAACATCATCGTGTCCTCATCGATGCCCAGCGACGGATCGTCGATGCGCGCGTGATAGTCCTCCGGACCATCGAACACGATCGCCCGGCCCTCGAACGCTTCCGGATCTTTCGGGTTCGACAGATAGCGCGCGCGGAACTCGTCCGAGATCACGCTCGTCTTCATGATCGCCGAATCGAACAGGTTTCCACGCAGCACCGTGAAGCCCGCGCGAGTCTTCATCGGCTCTTCAAACGGTTTGATGACCTTCGTATCCACGATGCTCGCGCCCCGGCAGTTGTCGCCGAGCGAACTGCCGTTCACAGTCAACGTCTTCTCATTGATCAAGCCCTGACGCATCAACTCCGCCACGACCGCCGGCACGCCACCGGCGCGATAGTAGTCCTCGCCGAGATACTCACCGGCTGGCTGGAGATTAACGAGTAAGGGGATGTCCAAACCGTACTTTTGCCAATCATCGATGCTCAGCTCGACGCCGATGTGCCGCGCCAGCGCATTCAAGTGAATCGGCGCATTGGTCGAACCGCCGATCGCGGAGTTCACACGGATGGCGTTGATGAAAGCGTCGCGTGTGAGGATGTCCGACGGCTTGCGGTCCGCCCACACCATTTCGACGATTTGCTTGCCGGTGAGATACGCGCATTCCTGGCGATCACGCAGCGGCGCGGGAATCGCGGCTGAGCCGGGCAGCGACATGCCAAGCGCTTCAGTGAGGCTGTTCATCGTCGTCGCCGTGCCCATGGTGTTGCAGTACCCGGTCGACGGCGCCGACGACGCCACCAGTTTGATGAAGCCCTGATAGTCGATCTCGCCGGCCGCCAGCAATTCACGAGCGCGCCACACGATGGTGCCCGATCCCGTGCGCACCCCTTTATACCAACCGTTGAGCATCGGCCCGACCGACAGCGCAATCGCCGGCATGTTCACCGTCGCGGCCGCCATCAGACAGGCCGGCGTCGTTTTGTCACAGCCAACCGTGAGCACCACCCCATCGAGCGGGTAGCCGAACAGCACTTCGACCAGGCCGAGATACGCCAGATTGCGATCCAGGCCCGCGGTCGGGCGCTTGCCGGTTTCCTGAATCGGATGCACCGGAAATTCCAGCACGATGCCGCCGGCCTCACGAATGCCTTCACGCACGCGCTCCGCCAGCACGAGGTGATGACGATTGCACGGCGACAGATCGCTGCCGGTCTGCGCGATGCCGATGATGGGCTTGCCGGACTGCAGCTCGGCCAGGGACAGGCCGAAGTTCATGTACCGCTCCAGATACAGCGCGGTCATGTCCGCGTTGGCGGGATCGTCGAACCAGGCACGCGAGCGCAGACGACGCGAAGCGGACGGAGTGGAATTGGATGAGCTCATTGTTGAAGCGTCTGGTTCGAAAGCTTAGGGAGCGACGGAGAACCGCAGCACCATGGTGTTCACGTACGTCTGTCCGGGATTCAGACGCGCGTTGGGAAAGTCGCTGCGGTTGGGCGAGTCTGGAAAGATTTGCGGCTCCAGACAGAAACCGTCGCCCTGCCGGTACACGCGCTTGCTCTTGCCGGTACTGGTGGCGTCCAGGAAATTGCCGGAATAGAACTGCACGCCCGGCGCGCTCGCGAGCAACTCCAGCACGCGACCCGAGTGCGGTTCTTCGACCTGCGCCGCCGGGCGCAAATGGCCAGCTTCGCCATCGACGATGTAGTTGTGGTCGTAGCCCCGGCCGATGCGCAGTTGCTCGTCACGCCCGTCGCGAATGCGCTCGCCGATCGTGTGAGGCTGAGTGAAATCGAACACCGTGCCGGCCACGGCGCGACGCTCGCCGGTGGGAATCAACGTGTCGTTCACCGGCGTGTACTTGCTCGCGAACAACGTCAGGCGATGCTCGAAGACATCGGTCGGCGTCGCCTCGCCCGCCAGATTGAAATAGCTGTGATTGGTGATGTTGACGATGGTCGGCTTGTCCGTCGTCGCGCGGTACTCGATGCCCAGCTCGTTCTTGTCGTTGAGCGTGTAGGTCGCGGTGACCTGCATGTTGCCGGGGTAGCCGCCTTCGCCATCGGCACTCATATAAGTGAGCACCGCGCGGGCGGGCGAACCGGGGCTGACGGACTCGATCTTCCACAGGACTTTGTCGAAGCCGCGCTTACCGCCGTGCAAGTGATTCGGGCCGTCATTGGTTTCGAGCCAATACTGCCTGCCGTCCAGCAGGAACTTGCCGGCGGCGATGCGGTTGGCATAACGACCCACCGTCGCGCCAAAGTACTGCGGCTGATCCAGATACTGTTGAGCAGTGGCGTAGCCGAGCACCACGTCGGCCGACTTGCCGTGCCGGTCCGGCACCTGCAACTGCTGAACGACCCCGCCGAGCGCCAGGATGCGCACCGACATGCCCTTGGCATTGGCCAGCTCGACCGACTCGACTTTCCGGCCATCGGCCAGCGTTCCGAACTCACCCCGGCGGGCTTCCACCGCCCCCGCCACCGACACACCCAAACTATTGATCACGAGCACTCCCATCAGCCATCGAGCCGTTCCGACACCCTTACGCCGGTCTCGACCGGACGCAGTGGGGACCTTGCCTGCCGCGGCGTTGCGGCCCAACGAAACTAACTGTTCTTGTGTCACGAAAACCCTGGCCGGCGACTGGGGAAATGCATTCTAATACTCAGACAAAATGTCATCAATTGGCGCCACAAACAAGCCGCAAAATCCCCTTAAATGGCCGGGTCGACCGCGTAACCCGGCTCCGGCCGCTGCCTTTGGCAGCTCGATCGCGCAGAATCGGGCCACCGGGCGGTTCACCGGGCGTCTCGCTCTGCGTGTGGGTTCAGCGCATTCCGCTCGCCCGGCACCTCCCTCAGGAGTCAGTCATCGTGAAAGGAAATCAGCAGGTCGCCGGGATGATCTGCCTGGCATTCGGGCTCCTGAGCGCGATGGTCGCCCCGGCCCGAGCCGCCGAGCTGGTGATCGAGCAGGTCACGGTCGTTTCGCCCCAGCTCGCCGCGCCTCAGCTCAAGCAGAACGTCCTGATCCGAGATGGACGGATCGTGTCCGTCAGCCCGAAGCCGGTCAGCGCCGCCACGGGCGCCACTCGTATCGACGGAAAGGGCAAGTTTCTCACGCCCGGCCTGATGGACTCGCATGTTCATGTCGGCGAGGTGCCCGGCTTTCCTCTCCTCACCGACGCCGACCCTGCGCTGAGCGCGATACGTGATGCCTACACGCGCCAGCAACCTCGCAGCTATCTCTATTACGGCGTTACTCAAGTACTGAACCTGCTCAGCTCGTCCGAAGCCGCCGCGGCGTTCGAGGTGCAGCCTCAGCATCCCGATTTGTATCGTTGTGGCGCGGCGGTCGTGCTCGACGGTTATCCGACAGCGTTCATCGAGGACAAGGCCGTTCGATACAAGGCGATGCCGGACTATATCTACGAGCCCGCGAACGCCGCGAAACATCCGCTGCCGGCCGGAGCGGACCCGGCTCAACACACGCCCGAAGCCATCATCGGCAAGCTCGCGACGAGCGACGTTCGCTGTATCAAGATCTTCATCGAGGACGGCTTCGGCCCCGCGAGCGACTGGCCCATCATGAGCAAAGAAACGTTGCAGCGGGTGCGCGCCGAGACTCGCAAGCGCGGCTTGCTGCTGATCGCGCATGCCAATGCCATCGACATGCAGCGCATCGCCGTCGAGGCGCAAGTCGATGTGCTCGCGCATGGCTTGTGGAACTGGAATGAATATTCCACCGATCAAGGCGTGCCGCCGGTCATCGCCGCGCATCTGCGCGAGATTCACGCAAAGAAAATCGGCTATCAACCGACGTTGCGAGTGATCGCAGGCCTGGCGGACTTGTTTCGCGAAGACACGTTGAAAGACCCCGCCTACGCAAAGGTCGTGCCGCCCGCATTGCTGGCGTGGTACTCGACGCCCGCGGGCCAATGGTTCAAGGAAGAAATGCGCAAAGGCATGGGCGGCGTGCCGGATCTGAAAGCCATGCACACCTACATGGTCATCAGCTCGTACGGCATGCGCGCCACCAAATATCTCAGCGACCTCGGCCACCCGCTGCTGCTCGGGAGCGACACACCGTCCGCACCGACATTCGGTGCGCAGCCGGGCTATGACACGTATCGTGAGATGCGCATGATGGCGCAGTCCGGCGTTCCGTTACCCGCGATCTTCCGCGCCGGCACGATCAACAACGCCAGGCAATTCGGCCTCGACAAGGATTACGGCACCGTCGAAGCGGGCAAGGTGGCGAACCTGTTGCTCCTGACCGCGAATCCGCTGGAAACGATGCGCGCCTGGACCAGCATCGACCGCGTCATCCTGCGCGGCTCGGCCATCAAACGTGAATCACTGGCGGCGCCCCGGGAATAGTTCCGCCTGACGGCATGAAAGGCGCCGTTACAGAAGCGCAAGGATTCTTGACATTCATTAGTGACATTTGACCCGCGCGCGGATGGACACTCTCGCGGCCGCGGACGCAGACTGCATATTCCGTCCCCGCCGGCGCGGGGGCACGGACATACAGTCACGGGCGAGTTCAATGGCACGAGTTGAGGCAATGCGCATGAAGCAAGGATCCAAGCTGCCCGGTATCGTGACTGCCCTGGCGCTGTCAGGCGCGATCGGCCCGGCGCTGGCCCTCAACTCCGGCGACACGGTCGACAACTTTCGCCTGCTCGATCACACCGGCGCGTCGCGCCAGCTCTACTACCTCTCCGACATGAAGGCCGTCGTGCTGATGGCTCAGGGCAATGGCTGCGAGGTCGTTCGCAAGTCATTGCCGGAGATGCAGGCGCTGCGAGATAAATATCGCGCGCAGGGCGTCGAGCTGTTGATGATCAACTCCAACCTCGCCGACACGCGCGACGCCATCGTGAAAGAAGCCAGGGCGCAAGGCATCGACCTGCCCATCCTGCTCGATGAGACTCAAATCATCGGCGAATCGCTGGGCCTGAAACGCAACGGCGAATTGCTGGTCATCAACACCAAAGGCTGGAAGGTTGCGTATCGTGGGCCGGTGTCCGCTGGCGGCACACCCTACGCGGCCAACGCGCTCGACGCGGTGCTCAACGCCAGGCCGGTAAAGACCGCGCAGGTCGATGCCAGCAAGGGCAAGGGCTGCGATCTGAAATTCCCCGAAGCCGATCGCAAGCACGCGCACGCGACCATCTCTTATGAGAAGACCATCGCGCCCATGCTCATCGACAACTGCGTCACCTGCCATCGCCAGGGCGGCATCGGTCCGTGGCAGATGACCAGCTACGACATGATCAAAGGCTTCAGCCCGATGATTCGCGAGGTGGTGCGCACCGAGCGCATGCCGCCATGGCACGCCGATCCGCACTACAACGTGTTCTCCAACGATCGGTCGCTGAGCAAGGAGGAGATCAAGAACCTCGTGCACTGGATCGAAGCAGGCTCGCCGCGCGGTACGGGCAGCGATCCGCTCAAGGACCTGAAGAAACAATGGCCGGAGTGGGCGCTCGGCGAGCCGGACCTGATCGTCGAGATTCCCGCGTTCGACGTGCCGGCGACCGGCGTGATTCCGTATCAAATGCCGAGTGCCGACAATCCGCTCGGTCGCGACGTGTGGGTCCGCGCCGTCGACTTCCGGCCCGGCGATCGCACCGTGCTCCATCACATCATCGCGACCATGGGCGCGAACGCGGAGAGCGTGCGCGATGGCGGCAGTCTCGGCGGTTACGTGCCGGGCGCGGGTCCAATGGTGTTGCCCGCGGAAACGGGCGTGCTGATCAAGAAGGAGGCGAAGTTCTTCTTCCAGATGCACTACACGGTGAGCGGCAAACCCGCTCGCGACGTGAGTCGCATGGGTTTGTATTTCCGGAAAGACGCGCCTCAGTATCAGATGCGCAGCGCCGTTCTGCTCAACCCGCGCCTGAAGATTCCGGCGAACACCAAGGAGCACACCGAGTCGGCATCCAAGACGTTCGACCACGATGTGATCGTCTACAACTTGCTACCTCACTCGCACTTCCGCGGCAAGGCGTCGGACTTCATCGCCACCTATCCGGATGGGCGCACTGAAACGTTGCTGTCAGTGCCGAACTACGACTTCAACTGGCAGACCACTTACGAACTCAAGACTCCGAAGCTGCTGCCCGCGGGGACCAAGGTCACGCATCACACGACCTGGGACAACTCGGCGCAGAACAAAGCCAACCCCGATCCCAATCGGGAAGTGCCGTGGGGTCAGCAGACTTGGGACGAAATGCTCTACGGTGTGATTCGCTATCGCTACGTGAACGAGAGCGACGCGCCTGCTGCTCCGCCAGCGAAGGTGTCGCAGACTTCAGGCGACTAGTCCGCTAATGAAACAACTGCAGCGCTCGCGGTATCGACGCCTCGGGCGCTGGCTTCCCTTCCAGAATCGCCGCGATGATCTCGATACTCAGCGGCAGGTCGGCGGGGTTGTAGGGCTTACCGATAAAGCCCACCGCCAGATGCTGATTCTGGAACGCGGACGGATGCTGAGCGCTGACGAATACAGCGGCGACATGCAGGTCCCGCAATCGCTTCGCCAGCTCGACGCCGTCGCCGGCGTGCATCAGATCGATATCGATGAGAGCGAGGGCCGGATGACCGGTACGTGCCAGCTCCAACCCTTCTTCGAGGGTGGCTGCCGGTCCCAATGTCTTGTGTCCCGCATGCTCCAGCTCGGCAACCGTGCTCAGCGCGCAAATGGGCTCATCCTCAACGACCAATATCAACATCTTCGTTTCGATTTGCGTCAGCGTCTCCTGAAAATGGCAACGTCGCATGGACACGAATCGTTCCTGCACCCGACCGTAAAGTCGAGCGACGATCGTCAGGGAATCAATCGCATAGCCGACGCGACTACGCGAAAGCCGAAGCTCAGTTCAGGTAGATGCCGGGCCGAGCCCGCTTGCCGTCGGCGCCGCGCACGTCGATCCGAGCCCAGGTCGCGGATTGCTTGGCCAGCACGCTGAGCTGGCCGCCCCGCGACGGTCGACTTCTTAATAAGTGGCGTTCAGCTCGAGCGTACGGTCGCGTGAGCCGCCGGTGTCGACGAATACATTGCCGGCGCGGATTATTGGCCACATCCTGGAGTGACGCAGCCGTGACACCCCATGATTTTCAGAAGAAACAAAACAAAATGTAATTTCATCTCGCCGTTCGCGCGGAACGCAATCAATGCGTCACGGATTAACCTCGGTTCGTTCACGCGAGGTGCTCCGATGAAAACTGCCAGCCTGATCGCAGCCGCTCTATTGCTCGCCGCCTGTGGTCAAAAAGAGCACGCTGCTCCAACGTCCGCCGCGCCACCACCGGCGGGTGACGGACCTTCAGTTGCAACAACTACCGAGCCCGACACCACAGCGACCGCCGAGGCCACCGCTGGCGCGGCCGTGAAGCTCTCACCCACTAAAGGCAACACAGCCAACGGTGCTTTGAAAATTACAGCCGCCGGCACGGGCGTAAAAATTTCGGGCATGGTTCAGGGCCTGCCACCGGACAGCGAGTTCGGTTTTCATTTTCATGAGAAAGGCGATTGCAGCGCGCCCGACGCGACCAGTGCCGGCGCCCACTTCAATCCAGGTAGCCAGAACCATGGCAACCCGCAAGCTCAGCCGCATCACGCCGGTGACATGCTGAACGTGAAGTCGGATGCGCAAGGCGTGGCCGAGGTGAGCATCGACAATCACGATGTTTCATTGCAGACGGGTCAGCCGAACGACATTCTCGGCAAGGCCATCGTGATACATGCCAAGCCCGACGACTACGCGACGCAGCCGTCCGGCAACTCCGGCGACCGCATCGCTTGCGGCGTCGTGGCGATTCAGACGAATTGATTCAGTCGGCAGCCCGCGGTGGCGGCGCGTAGCGATATAGCGCCGCCGGTTTGCCCCGGGCCACGCACTGCCCGCTCGGCTTGCCGCGCACGATGAACCATTCCGAGCGATTGGCCGTGCCCAGAGACTGACTGGCCGTGTCGGCGAAGCACAGCTTCCGCGCGTAATCACTGACGACCAACTGACGACTCGGCGAACCGCTCAACCAGAGCGCTGCGTCCGCTGCTTCTTGATCGGCTTCTCGCCAGCGCGCGTGCCCGAAATGAACGATGGGGCGATGCACGTTGAGCAGATACTGCTCCTTGAAGCCGACGAAGCCGAGCTCGGCGCTCGGATCGTCCATCTGCTCGACACGATTGATGAATGCCTGGCCCGAGCGGGCAGTGTTCATCGCCGGGTTGACCCAGTAGCTCACCGTGAGCAACACGACGGCGAGCATTCCCGTGTACGCGAGGACTCCTCGCACGGGCCTCGTGAGTGCGCAGATCAGAGCGCCGGTGACGCCGATCAATAGCAACGGACCGAAGACATCGATCTCGTAGCTGGCGATCAACTCGAGACGTTTATCCGGTCGCAAATGAGACACGTAGATCGCGCCCAGCAGACACACCGTCGCGAGCAGCGCCGCCAGAATGAACATCGCCCGCTGCACGCCGCGACGCTGAATCAGTTCCAGCAGATACGGCCCGGTCGCAAGCGCGAGTGCCGGCACCGCGGGTAGCACATAAACACCCCGCTTGCCGCTGCTGAAACTGAAGAACAACACGACCAGCACGACCCAAGCGGTGAGCAATGCAACTCGCAAGTCACCCGACTGCCAGGCTTTGAGCCATCGAGGCGCGAGCCACGGCAACAACAGTGTGAGTGGCAACCACAGGCCCGGAATCACCTGAACGATGAAATACCAGAACGGCTCGCGGTGATGCCACGCGTCGGTGTAACGCCCGACGGTTTGATGAAACAGGATCTCGTCGCGATAGGCCGCGATGGTCGGATCGGCGTTGGCCGCCAGCAGCATCGGCACCAGCCACGTCCCCACCGCGAGCAAGAAGGCCACTGGCCCGATGAACCACAACGCGACGCTCGAGCCTTGCATGCGCGGCGACCAACGCGGGCCGCGCATCACCGCAAAAGGAATCAGGATCAACAACGGCAGGAAGCCGACGCCTTTGGTGATCACACCGAATCCGGCGGCCGCCCAACCCACCGCGTACCAGCCCCACGAGGGCCCGAGTAGCAAGTGGCGCACCAGGCCATACAGACCGAGCACCACCCAAAACAGCAACGTCGCATCGATCTGCGCCTGGCGTACTTGCCAGACAAATTGCACCGTCAGCAGCAATGCCAGCGCGGCCGCCAGCCCGGTCTCGCGATTCCAGAGACGACGGCCGAGATCGTAGATGAGCAGCAGGCACGCCAGGCCGCTCAACAAGGAAGGCACCAGAAAGGCGATTCGCAACGAACCGACCACCGTCAGGCACAGCCCCATGATCCAGAAGAACAGCGGCGGCTTGTCGGCGTAGACATCGCCACCCACTCGCGGCACCAGCCAGTCGCCGGTGGCCACCATGTCGCGAACGATCAGCGCGAAGCGCGGCTCGTCGGCGGGCCAGGGATCGCGCAGCCCGAGGCCGGTCGCGATGAGCAGCAAGCCGAGCCCCACCAGCCAGAAAAGGTCGAGTCGGACGTCGCGTGTGCTGTTACTGCCCACACGGAACAACCCTTGCACCCAACTCGCCTGCATCATTCGTTCTTACCCTCATTGCGGCGCTGATTATGCACTGACCGACCGCAAATCCGGGTTGGACGGCCCCTGCGGGAAAAACCAATCGCGATTTCGGGACTTTTTTGTTCGATTGATCGCCGTATGGACGAACGTCCAACGAAGCGATGCAAACTCAACCCGTTGCGGCCCCGTCACTGCCCTTGTCGATCCGTCTACGCGAACGCTGGGCCGGCGGAATTCCCTGCGCCTCGGATGTCGCCTTCGCGTTCGGCGTCTCCTTCATCTGGCTGGTCCTGTACAACGTCCGCTTCTGGGAACTGTCGGCTCAGGCCATGTGGCACCCAAGCGTGGGTTCGGCACTGTTCATGGCGTCGCTCGGCGTTCTCGCATGGGTGGTGCTGGCGCTGTTGCTGCTGTTGGCGCCGACTCGCCGGGTGATGCGGGCGGCCGCCAGCCTGATGTTCATCGCCGCCGCGCTCGGCGCGTACTTCATGAGCGAGTACGGCGCCATCATGAATCAGGAGATGATGCGCAACGTGATCCAGACCGACCGCGCCGAGGCCGGCGCGTTGATGAACGGCGATCTGGCTCTGCATGTCACGCTGCTGGGAGTACTGCCCGCGTTGCTGGTGTGGCGGGTTCGATTGCCGGCAACGAACTGGCGCTCGCAACTTCGGCGACGCGCCATCGCCATCGTCGCCGGGCTCGGCGTGGCTTTCGCGGGCGTGTTCGCCAACTCGGCCGACTATGCGACATACTTTCGCGAGCACAAGCCGATTCGCTATACGCTCAATCCGATAGCCCAGCTCGTCAGCATGACCGGCCTGCTCTCCGACAGTCGCAAGTCGCGCGCCGACGTGCCGCTGATCGATCCCGCCGGCAAGATCGAGCGCACGACGGCGACTTCGAGCAAGCCGCTGGTGTTGTTCCTGGTGGTTGGCGAGACCGCGCGGGCCGCGAACTTCCAATTGGGCGGCTACGCTCGCGAGACCAATCCCGAGCTGAAGCAGATCTCCGGCGTCACTTATTTCTCGAACACGGCGTCGTGCGGCACCTCGACGGCCATCTCGGTGCCGTGTCTGTTCTCACATCTGCCGCGCACCGAGTTCAAAGTCGATGAGGCGGGTCGCTACAAGAACCTGCTCGACTCGCTGGTTCAGGCTGGCTTCGACGTGCAATGGCGCGACAACAACTCCGGTTGCAAAGGCGTCTGCGGCCGCGTGACCAGCGTCGACTACAACCAGCACCCGGACCGGCGGTACTGCACCGATTCGAACTGTTTCGACGCCGTGATGCTCGACGATCTGCCGCAGACCCTGCGCAAGATCGAGCGCGATACGGTGATCGTATTTCATCAGAAGGGCAGCCACGGCCCGTACTACTCGGAGCGCTATCCGCCGGAGTTCGAGCGCTTCCGGCCGGCGTGCCACTCCAATCAGCTCCAGCACTGCACTCAGCAGGAAATCACCAACGCGTACGACAACACGATCGCGTACACGGACCATGTGCTCGCCAGCCAGATAAGAATGCTGCGTGAGGCCAGCTCGCGGATCGACAGCCTGCTGATTTATGTCTCCGACCATGGCGAGTCGCTGGGTGAGAATGGCATTTACTTACACGGCATGCCGTACGCCTTCGCGCCGGCCGCGCAGAAGGAAGTGCCCATGCTGATGTGGACCTCGGAGGGTTATGTCCGACGCACCCAGCTGCAGCCGGACTGCCTGGGCACCGAAGCCAAGTTGCCGATCAGCCACGATTTTTTCTATCACACGGTGCTGGGGGCAGCCGAAATGCGCAACCAGGCCTATGATCGGCGCCTGGACCTGATCGCCGGCTGTCGCCGTGGTGGCGGCGCCGAGTAGCGGCGATTGATTTGGCGCCCTTGCCCGTCTTACCTATCAAGTGAGCTCAGAACAAAGCACCGATAACGCTCTGATCGCCGCCATGTTGCGCGGGGATGAGGCCGCTTTTCGGCGCTTTTTCGAAACTTATTTTCCGCGTGTCTACCGGTTTGCCCTGCCCAGGCTGGGCAACGACGCCGAGGCCTGTAAAGAAGTGGTGCAAGCAACGCTGGTCAAAGCAATGCGCGGTCTGGCCGGTTTCCGCGGCGAGGCGGCCCTGTTCAGCTGGTTGTGCCAGATCTGTCGGCGCCAGATTGCGGACCATCTGCGCGCTCACAAGCGGCATCATCAGAACGTAGTGCTGATCGACGACACTCCGGGTCTGCGCGAGGCGTTGGAATCCATCGCCGCGCCCGCCTCGGACGAGCCCATGCAGGGCTATGGCACCGCCGAGACCCGCCGGCTGGTGCAATCCGTCCTGGATCGGCTGCCATCGCGTTATGGCGATGTGCTGGAATGGAAATATATCGAGGGACGCAGCGTCGAGGAGATCGGCGAGCTGCTCGGCGTCGGACACATAGCGGCGCAATCGCTGCTGGCCCGCGCCCGCACGGCATTTCGCGAGGCTTTGGAAACTGTCTTTGGGTCGACTGCGAGCGACGTGCTCGCCGGTATGAGAAAGTAGCGCCATGACGACGGTACCCGACGAACCCGAGTCTAACGACGCCAGCATCGAAGCGTTGCTTCGAGAGGTTGGCGCGCGCGACGAGCCATCCGCCGCCGCGGCCAGTGAAGTCATGTCGGCCGTGCACGCCGAGTGGCTCACCATCGTGCAACAGAGGAAGCATCAGCAACGCGTCGTTGCCTGGCGGGTGGCGGCCGGCGTGGTGCTCGCTGTATTGGTCGCCACTTTCAGTTATCGATACCTGACGCCGGCGCCCGAGCAGGTGGCCAGCATCGTGAACATCGACGGTCATCTGTTGGCGAGTGACGGCGACAGCGGTGCCCAGGCTCGTAACGTCGGACAGCTCATTCACGTTGGCGACAGCATGCAAACCGACGGGCAGTCGCGTGCCGCTGTCGCTTTCACGGACGGCCTGTCATTACGACTCGATCACGATACCAAGCTCACCATCGACGCGACCGATCGCGTCACGTTGGCCTCGGGCGCCATCTACATCGACTCGCCGCCGGGACTCAGCGCTGCCAACGCTCTGACGGTCGACACGACAGCCGGATCGGTCCAGCACCTCGGCACTCAGTACGAAGTGCGCGCTCACTCCGATGCGATGGTGGTCAGCGTCCGCGAAGGTCGCGTGCGCGTGACCAGCTCGAACAGTTCGAACACCGGCGAAGCGGGACAAGTATTGCGACTGACGACTGCCGGCGAACTGACTCGCGGCGCGCTCGCCGCCACCGATCCTCACTGGGATTGGGCACAGCAAGCCGCGCCTGATTTCGACATCGACAATCAGTCGCTGGCGCTGTTCCTGCAATGGATCGCTCGCGAGACGGGCCGTCATCTCGTTTATTCCACACCGCAAGCCGCAGCGGCCGCCGAAGCAGTGAAACTGCGCGGTTCCATCGCGGGTCTCGATGCAGATGTGGCATTGACCACGGTGCTCGCAACGACCCAGCTGCGTCGTTATCAAACAAAGTCGGACGAGATCGGCATCGAGCTCGCGCCGATTGATTCAACCACGCCCACGCGTCAAACCCACTGAGCGCTTCAGCGAGGTCGCGAATCATCGCGACCCTGAAACGGCGATGGGGGTTCGATGCGACGCTTCACCACGTTTGCGATCACTACTACCGCGTCGACGCTGTTCGTCGCACCTCTGGTCCACGCCAGCGACACCAAAGTCGCGATGCTTCCCGGCCGACTCGCATTCGATCAAGCACACCTGCCGCCGGACGCCGAGCTCGAGAAACGCGGCGCCACCATCGGCCGCATCGAAATTCGCATCGACGAGGTGTTCGAAGAAACGACAACGTCGCTGGCGGCGCCCTATCGCGTCGTCAACGGTTTGCATATTTCCACGCACGACGAAACAGTGCGTCAGCAGTTGTTATTCCAAAGCGGCGAGCCCTTTCATCGCCGCGTGCTCGATGAAACTGCACGTTTGCTCCGCGACCAGCGCTATCTCAATGAAGCCTCCGTCACCGTGCTCCGCTACAATGAGGACAACACCGTCGACGTCGAGGTGCGCGTGCACGACGTCTGGACCCTGAATCCCGGTTTTTCCTTCGGCCGCAAAGGCGGCGAGAACAGCACGCGCTTGAAATTCCAGGACACCAATTTTCTCGGCTTGGGAAAGCAGGTCGCGATGGAGCGCAGCAGCGACGTCGATCGCACGGCCTGGCGCCTGACTTACGTCGATCCGCATCTGTTCGGCAGCTGGTGGACGCTCTCCACCGCTTATTCATCGATGAGCGACGGCACCGAAAAGGCATTGGGTCTGTCCCGGCCGTTCTATGCACTCGACTCCCGCTGGAGTGCCAATGTCGGTGCGTCCGACATCGACAGCGCGATCTCACGTTACTCGCTCGGCAAACGTATCGAACGTTTCGAGATGGGCGAGCGACTGTTCGAAATCGGCGGCGGCATTTCGTCCGGCCTGCACGATGGCTGGACCACGCGCTATCTCGGCGGCTTCCGCTACGACGAGCGCTCTTTCACCACACGCCTGGATGAGCCCAACGTGGCGCTGCCCGACGATCGCACGGTCGCGTATCCCTGGGTCGGCATCGAAATGCTCGAAGACAATTATCTGAGCACGCGCAACCTGGATCAGATCGGCCGCACCGAAGACGTTCATCTGGGCCGCAGCGCCCGCTTCGAAGCAGGCTTCGCCAGCACCGTGTTCGGCTCGACACGCGATGCTCTGGTCTTGAGCGGCGAGCTGGCCGCCGGCGCCGATCTCAGTCACGAGCGTTATCTCATCAATAGCGTGGGCTGGCATGGCCGATTGGAAGGCGGCTCGGTCGCCGACGCGGTGCTCGACGCCAACAGCCGCTTTTATCTGCGCCAGTCCGAGCACCGGGTGTTCTTTGCCTCGGTCACTGCGTCGCTCACCTCCAATCTCGATCCGGAGAAACAGCTCCTGCTGGGCGGCGACAACGGTCTGCGCGGCTACCCATTGCGCTATCAGGCGGGTAAGACCAACGCCCTGGTGACCCTGGAAGAGCGCTTCTACAGCAACTGGCAACCGCTGAAGCTGGTGAACGTCGGCGGCGCCGTGTTCTTCGATACCGGCCGCGCCTGGGGGCAGGATCAATATGCCGCGGCCCCCGCAGGCTGGCTCTCCGATGTCGGTATCGGTTTGCGACTCGGCAGCGCCCGTTCCGGCCTGGGCAATGTGCTGCACATCGATCTGGCGATGCCGCTGAACCGGCGCAACGACATCGATTCCCTGCAATTGTTGATCGAAACCAAGAAGTCCTTCTGACGCATGCCAACCCCGATGTTTTACTGGCGCCATCTGCGCGTGCCGTTGGTGCTGTTCGTGCTGCTCGCCGCCCTGCTGGCCAGCACGACCCTCGATATATCCATCGCGCATGCGCTGTATTTCGACGAGGCTCAGTCCCGCTGGATCGGCGCGGGCAGCTGGTGGACCAACGAGCTGATCCATCGCGACGGCACCTGGTTGATGCGGACCGTGGCCTTCCTGGCACTGGCACTGTGGGCAGCGACCTGGGCGCGCCCGCAATTGCACGTATTGCGTAGGCCCTCGCTGTACTTCTTCGTCTCGGTGGTGCTGTCGGTGGGCTTGGTGGGCTTGCTGAAAACGCTGACCAATGTCGATTGCCCGCGCGACCTGACCGAGTTCGGCGGAGCGTTCCCGTTCGTTCATCTGTTCGAGCATCGCCCCGCAGCGCTGCGCCACGCCCAATGCTTTCCTGCCGCGCATGCCAGCTCCGGTTATGCGCTGCTGGCCTTATACTTCGTGTTTCGCGAGCGCAGCCGCAAGGTGGCGCGATTCGGCCTGGCCGCCGGCCTGTTGATGGGCCTGGTGTTCGGCATCGCTCAACAGTCCCGTGGCGCGCATTTCCTGTCGCACGATGTGTGGAGTGCGATGCTGGTGTGGACGGTCGCGCTGTCTGCGTACACTTTCATTTTCAAGGCCCGTCTATGGAATCCGGCCCCGTCTCAATGGGAAAGCAATGAAGTCAGCGCTGCGGCGCCTCGCCTGCCTGTCGACGGGACTGTTGATGTGCCATACCGCAGTGGCGCAGCTGCAGGGTCGTAGCGTCGGCGACGTACTCAAGGAGCTGCGCAGCCAGGGCCTGATCTTCATCTACAACGACCAGATCGTACCGGCGACGCTGCGCATCGAAGTCGAACCGGAAGCCAGTCACGGCATGGAGCTGGCCCGCGAGATTCTGGCCGCGCACGGCTTGACGGTTTCCGAAGCGGCGCCTCGCGTTTATGCGGTGGTTCGCAATTCGACCAACACCCCGCCGCCCCGTCCGCCGTCACCGCCACAGCCACAGAACGCGCAACTGGAAGAAGTGGTCGTGCAGACCAGCCGCTACGTGCTGGCCGCCGAGAGCATCGCGCCCAAGAACTTTCTGACTCAGGACGAAGTGCAGGCGATGCCGCGCCTGGCGGATGAAACATTGCGGGCCGTGCAGCGCTTGCCCGGTGCGGCGACCAACGGCGTCTCGAGCATCGGACCGATTCGCGGCGGCGAGCCGAACGAGACCGCCATTTTGCTGAACGGCCTGCGGCTGTATGAGCCGTTTCATCTCAAGAACTTCTACAGCCCCATCAGTCTGCTGGACTCGCGGCTGATCGACGGCATCGAATTCTATTCAGGCGGCTTCCCGGCGCCGTATGGCGATCGCATGAGCGCCATCATCGACGCTCATACCATTCGCCCGACCGGGCGTTACTACGAAGCCGGCATCAGCTTCTTCAATACCAGCGCGCTGGCCGCCACCAGTTTCGACGGCGGCCGCGGCCAGGCATTGATCTCCGCCCGACGCGGCAATCTCGGCGAGCTCGCGCAATTCGCCGAAGAGGATTTTGGCAAGCCCGACTATTCGGATGGCTTCGCCCGCGCGGAATACGCGTTGAGCGACGACACCCGGATTTCCTTCGACGCGCTCGCGTCCGGCGATCAGATCGTCGCCAAGCGCGAAGCGGGAACGCAGCAGGCGCGCGCCAAGTATCGCAACGTCTACGGCTGGCTCACCCTCGACCACAACTGGTCGTCGCGCCTGTCGAGCCGCGTGATCGGTTCGTTCACCGACCTGGTCAACGAACGGCGCGGCTATGTCGATCAACCCGGGCAGCGCACCGGCCAGGTGAAAGACGATCGTTCCTTTCATGTCGCCGGACTGCGGCTGGAGAACAGCTGGGACGCGGGCGGCATCACGCATCGTTTCGGCGGCGAGGTCCGCAAGCTGTGGGGCGACTACGACTACGCACTCGATCTGACGGTCGCTCCCAACTATCCCTTTCCAGGGTTGCCCGGTTCGGTGACCACCCGCCGCGCCTCGCCGGCACCCGAGGGCTTTGAGAACTCGGCCTATTGGGACATGCGAACGACGCTGGCCCAGCGCTGGACGGTCGAGGCCGGCCTGCGCGTCGACGTGCAGACTTACGACGGCACCGACGACGGCGAGCAACTGAGCCCGCGCCTGAGCGTGATGTATTCCTTGTCGCCGGACACCAAGCTGCGTGCCGGCTGGGGACGTTTCTTCCAGTCCCAAGGCATCAACGAGCTGCAGGTCGAGGACGGGGTCTCGCAGTTCTATCCCGCCCAGCATGCCGATCACACTATCCTGAGCCTGGAGCATGCCTTCGACGACGGCTTCAACATGCGCGTCGAGGCCTATCGCAAATACTATCGACGCATCAACCCGCGCTTCGAGAACATGCTCGATCCCCTGGTGCTGTTTCCAGAAGCGGAGTTCGATCGCGTCATGGTCGACGCGCACAGCGCGCGTGCCGAAGGCGTCGAAGTGCTGATGCAAATGAGGCCGCGGGGCCCGTGGAGTGGCTTCCTCAGTTACACGTGGTCACAGGTCACGGATCGAATCGGCACCGAAGATGTGCCACGCAGCTGGGATCAGCGACATGCCATCAATCTCGGTGTGACCTGGGCGAGCGGGCCGTGGACCGCCACACTCATCGACAGTTATCACAGCGGCTGGCCGACCACGGTGCTGCCCCTCGATCCGGTGAGCGGCGTGCCGATCGTCGACGCGTCGGCCCGCAATCGCAGCCGCCTGCAGGACTTCAATTCGCTGGATATGCGGCTGACCCGAACCTTCCTGATGCCGCGGGGCGCGCTGGACGTGTTCGTCGAACTCACCAACGCGACGTCGCGCGAGAATCCCTGCTGTGTCGAGTACAAGGCCCGGCAGAACGCCGACGGCTCGACCAGCTACCAGCGCGATCTCAATTCCTGGCTGCCGCTGGTGCCGTCCGCCGGAGTGCTGTGGCGGTATTGATCGCGCCGGGCCGGCGGATGATGCTTGTCACAAGAAGCCTTACCCTTGGTAATCTAAGCCTACCGGCGCGGGGGAAATGTACGTACCGATGCTTCGAACGTGACCGGGCGCACACGGCGCCGGTCGCGCTCAGCGTAAAGATACGAGTCCGCAGCGCATAGCATTTCGATTGTCAGAGCGGACCATAGCCCCGGACGGCATCTGGCGGCTGCGAGGATAGAAGGTTAGATGAAGATCCTGCATCTCGAGGACAACCCGAGCGATGCGCTCATCATTGAGCGCGGCATCCAGCGGCAAGGCGTCCAGGCCTCCTTCATTCAAGTCCGCAGTCCCAGCGAGTACACCGAGGCGTTGCGGACCGGCGGCTTCGACGTCGTGCTGGTCGACAACAACCTGCCGGGTTACAGCGCGGAAGATGCGATCACCGAAGCCAGGGCCAGCTATCCCGACGTGCCGGTCATCGTCTGCTCCGGCGCCGCGCAGGATGCGGAAGTCGCGGCGAGCTTTGCGGCAGGCGCCAACGACTACGTGCTCAAGGACCATCTTTGGCAGCTGAGTGCCGCCCTGCGGCGGAATATCAAATCGCAGGCGCCGGTAGCAGCGCCTCCGCAAGCGGCCATGATGCTGCTGGTCGATGTCGTGCAGAAGCTGTCGCTGGCGCGTGGGCTCGACGCCATCGTCGACATCGTTCGCAAAGCGGCCCGCCAGCTCACCGGCTGCGACGGCGCGACGTTTGTCTTGCGCGATGGGCCGTTCTGTTACTACGTCGATGAAGACGCGATCTCGCCGTTATGGAAAGGTCAACGCTTCCCGCTGGAGACCTGCATCAGCGGCTGGGCGATGCTCAACAGCCAGTCCGCCGTCATTCCCGACATCTACAAGGACGCGCGCATTCCGCACGCGGCCTATCGGCCGACCTTCGTGCACAGTCTGGCGATGGTGCCGATCCGCTCGTACGCCCCCATCGGCGCCATCGGCAATTACTGGGCGAACCATCACGAGTGCACGCCCCAGGAGCTGATGCTGCTGGAAGCGCTGGCGAACACGACAGCGGTGGCCATGGAAAACGTCGAGGTCTATCAAAACCTCGAACGCCAGGTCCGCGAACGCACCCGCGAGCTGCAGACGGTGAATCAGGAGCTCGAAGCGTTTTCATCGGCGGTGTCGCACGATCTGCGCGCGCCGTTGCGATTCATGAATGCCGAGCTGGACCAGGCTCGCGAACATGCCGGCGTGTTGCCGGCGGAGTCGGTCGGCCGACTGCGCGATTCCACCACTCGCATGGGCTCGCTCATCGACGACCTGTTACGACTCTCGCACATCTCCCGCACCGAGCTGTATCTGCAGCAGACCGATCTGAGCGAGATCGCGACCAGAATCACGACCCGACTGCGCAACGCCGAGCCGCAGCGGGAAGTCGAGATCTCCATCGAACCCGGTCTGACGGCGACGGCCGATGCCGGCCTGATGAGCGTGGTGCTGGAGAACTTGCTATCGAATGCCTGGAAATACAGCTCCAAGCGCGAGCGCAGCCGCATCGAGCTGAGCTCATACCGGGACAGCGCCGACGGCATCGTCTATCGCGTGACGGACAACGGCGCGGGCTTCAATCCGAATCAGGCCGACCGGTTGTTCAAGCCGTTCACCCGTCTGCACGACGCCCGGCAATTTCCGGGCGTGGGCATCGGGCTGGCCACCGTTCAACGCATCGTCCAGCGTCACGGCGGCGAGATCTGGGCGACCAGCGACGGCAACACCGGCGCCCAGTTCATGTTTACGCTGGGCGAGCAGATCTGATCACTTCGCGGCGTCTTCGAACCCGGTCAGGACGTGCGCGACGTTGTGGCCGATCTCGGCCACCGCATAGCCGCCTTCGAGAATAAACACCGTCGGCAGTCCGAGCGCCGCGATTTGCGCGCCCAGCTTCAAGTACTCCGGCTCGCGCAGCTGGAACTTGGAGATCGGATCGTCGGCGAAAGTATCCACGCCGAGTGAGATCACCAACGCGTCGGGTTTGAACTCGTTGATGCGACGGACCGCATCGCCCAGCGCATCGAACCACAGCGCATTGCTGCTGCCGGCCGGCAACGGATAATTCTTGTTGTAGCCGACGCCCTCGCCGCTGCCTGTTTCGTCCGCATGACCGAGGAAGAACGGATATTCGGTGCGCGGATCGCCGTGAATGGAAAGAAACATCACGTCGCTGCGATCGTAGAAAATGTTCTGCGTGCCATTGCCGTGGTGATAGTCCACATCCAGCACGACGACGCGCCTGGCGCCGTTGTCACGAAATGCCTGCGCGGCGACGGCGGCGTTATTGATGAAGCAGTAGCCGCCGAAGAAATCCGCCCCCGAGTGATGTCCAGGCGGACGCGACAACGCGAACGCGGCGCGCTCGCCACCCGCGACGATCTGCTGCGCGGTCAGCGCGATATCGGCGCCGGTCTTGGCCGCCGCCCAGGTGCCCGCCGTCAGCGGCGTGCCGCTGTCGTAGGAATACAAACCGAACTTGCCCGCGAAGTGATCGGGCTCGATATCGCTACGATGGCCGCGCACTGGCCACACCGCCGGCAACGCATCGTTCGTATAGCCCTGGGCACTCCACAAATCCCAGGCCTTTTCCAGAAAGCGGAGATAGCGCGGCGCATGCACGCGCTCGATGAGCGCCACCGGAAATTCCTTCGGCTCCAGGATCGCGCCGAAATTGCGGGCCTTCACCGCGTCATAGACGAAATCGGCGCGCTCCGGCTTCTCGAAGCAGGGCACCAGCTGGCCACGATACATTTCCTTGTCACCGGCATGCAGTCGGTGACGATCGCTATAGATGATTTTCATGAACGGACTCTGAGGCCCACGGCCACCAGATTGGCGATCTCGCGGGCGATGTGTTGCTGTTGTGTCGGATCGGTAGGGACGTCGTCCTTGACCAGCCAGCTGAGCAGGCCGGGCAGCATCAGCGCCCGCGCATGCACGTCCACGTCCTTGATACTGGACTCGCGCATGCCTTGACGGATCAGCTCGTGATACGCGTCGCCCAGCTGATCGGAGCGCACCGCGAACTTTGCCTGACCCTCCGGCGACAACGCGCCGTGGCCGACCAGCGGCGACAGCGGGTTCAGGTCTTCATTGGGATACGCACGGGCCAGCGCGTCCATCGATGCCGACAGCGCCTCCATGCGCGTGCCCGAATATTCGAGCATGCGATCCTTGATGAATAGAAAGATCCGGAACGCGCGCTCGTAGCACGCCGACACCACTTCCTGCTTGCTGCCGATGTGATGATGGAAGGTGCGCTTGGTCGTGCCGAGCTGGGCGGCAATCTCTTCCAGCGACGTGGCATCGATGCCCTTGCGATTGAAGGCACGCGACGCCGCTCGCAACAAGGCTTCCCGCTTGGCTTCGAGCGCGGCGTCCCGATCGAATGCGCTGACGACTTGAGGCGCAAGCTTGGAAAGATCCAGCGGCTGGTAAGCCGGCAGGTTCGCAGTGGTCGAGAAGCCTTCGAGCACGGTTGCCATCACCGCGGACCGCAATCGTTCCGCGCCCATCGGCCCGACCGCATGCGCCCAGGGTCGCGCCAGCGGCGCCCAGGTCACCAGGCTGAGAATGACTCGCGCATTGACCTCGATATCGCAGGCTCGGAGCACGCCTTCGCGATGCCCGGTCTCCAGCAGGTGCGCGAGGCGGGCGGTCAACCCGTCATACAACCCCTGGATGGTGTCGCGCTGGGTCTGATTCATCATCGCGATTTCGGCACGCGCGGCGATCTCGGGCTCCGCCGGATCGAGCATGCGGCCGATGAAATCGACCAGGACGTCCGCCGAAGTGCCGCCGACGCGCTCGGCCTCGCGCAAGTGGCGCGCGATGATCTCGGCCGCCCGGCGATAACACTGGAACACCAGGTCTTCGCGATCGGCGACGTAGTGGTACATCGCCCCCCGGGTGACGCCCAGTTTCGCGGCGATTTCGGCCAGCGAAGTGAGCAGCACGCCCTTCTGATTCAACTGGCGAGCGGCCTCATCGAGCACCCGCTCGTGACGATTGACGACACCCGCCCCCAAGGAGGAGGCCTCGGCGGTGGGCTGGGCGGCGCTGTCTTTGGAATTCGAAGTCATGGCAGTAAACCGGCAGTAACCCATAGTAACCCGCGCCGCCGCCCGGGTTCACCCCGCCCGCCCACGATTCACCTCACGACCCGTACGAGAGCCGGTTCACAATTTCGCGCACCACCGACCGGTGCGGGGGCCGTTCTCCGCACCGATAGGCTACGATTTCCCCCGAACCGCCGGTGAAGTAAGCCACTACCGGATTTCCGCAACCAACAACACGGCCGACATGGAGTCTTTTTTCAGCTCGCATGGGCCCGCGTCCGACGCCGGGGCCACCCGCGTCAAGGTCATGCGCTGGCCGGCCAGCGTGCGCCTGGGCCACAGCACCGTCCTGAGCGCCAAGGCGATTCAGATCTCCAGCAGCGGCGTGGGGCTGCTCATGGATCGCACCCTGAGGGAAGGCGAGACCGCGCTGGTGCGGGTGGATGCCTTTGTGAGTGGCAATCCGGTGCGGTTGCAGGCGCGGACCAATGTGGTCTGCTGTACCTGTGTGGGAATGGACGGATTCCGGATTTCGCTGCGTTTCCAGGAACTGGATGACGACGCCCAGACCGCGGTCGACGCGCTCCTGGGCAGCGGCACCCGCTGACGGGCAGCGGGTGCGCGGCTTCGATTCAAATCACTTCAACAGACTGCGCAGCATCCACGCCGTCTTTTCGTGAACCTGCAGACGCTGGGTCAGCAGATCCGCGGTGGACTCGTCCCCACCCTTCTCCGCTGCCGGGAAAGTCGAGCGTGCGGTACGAGCGACAGCTTCGTGACCCGCCACCAGCAGTCGTACCATCTCCATGGCTTCCGGCACGCCTTCGGTTTCCTCGATGGAAGTCAGGCGCGCGAACTCGCTATATGTGCCCGGCGCCGGGTAGCCCAGCGAACGAATGCGCTCGGCGACGGCATCCAGCGCGTTCCACAGCTCGGTGTACTGCTCCATGAACATCAGGTGCAGGGTGTTGAACATCGGACCCTCGACGTTCCAATGGAAGTTGTGAGTTTTCAGATACAGCGAGTAGGTATCCGCCAGGACCTTGGACAGGCCATGGGCAATTTTTTCGCGATCCTTGCCGCCGATACCGATATCGATGGCGACCTCGCCGCCCTTACCACCGTTTTTCTTGGAACTTTCTTTGGCCATACCGATTCTCCTCACGAAATTCGAGCTGGGACTGAACTTGTTCAGAATCGTACCCGGTCGCCGCGCCTTGCTCCAACAGCGAGCCTCTATGTGGACGATCGATGACGTCTGAAACATTCAGGGAGTATTCAGAGCGACTGATTTGCAATACCCGCCTATGAGAAACCTTGTGATGCAGAAGCTTTTATTCGCGGTCGCCGGCAGCGCATGCCTGCTCACCGCCACCGGTGCGTCCGCCGACGACCAGAAGAAAATCGCGACCGCGCCGGCGTTCGCGACGCTGGATCGCAACGGCGACCACCGCCTGAGCCGCTCCGAAGCCGGCTTCGATCGCTGGCTGTCGGACACGTTCGCCGAGCTCGACACCGATGGCGACGGCTTCGTCTCCATGGCCGAATTCAACGCCGCCCGCGACAAAGATCGCGTCACTGTCGGCAAGCTCACGCGGCAGTAGCCGTATCGGTCACGTGGCGGTCCACCGGCCGCCCGTGCGCCTGCCACGCTTCGATGCCTCCGGCCAAAGGCCGGACCCGCTTGAAACCCAGCTCCCGAAGCTTCCGCGCCACGACCGCCGCCGAGGCGTCGTTCGGGCAATCGCAGTAAACGATGACTTCCTCGCCGGGCTTCATTTGCAGCTCGGAAAGGTCGCGAACACTGATGCTGCCCGGAATCCAGCCGGACGCCGCGCGCCGCTCGGGACTGCGCACATCCAGAATCACCGTCGCCGAGCCTGAGTCGAGCAACGACAGCAACTCGTCGACGGAAATGCGCGACATGCGGATCTGCGCCGTGAATCGCTGGCGCTGCCACCACTTGAACAGCACGAACAACACCACCGCGACGATCAACAACAGCAGCGCGAAGTGACCGAGCTGCTCGAGCTGATCCAGCAGTGCCTCGACGGCCTCATGAAACATCGCGCCCAACGCGATCGCCCCGGCGGCCCACAGCGCGGCACCGATGCCGTCGTAAATGATGAAGCGGCGCACGCTGGTGCCCGACTCGCCCGCCAGCGTGGTCGACACGGCGGCAAAGCCCGGAATGTATTTGGCGAGAATCAACGACGGCGCGCCCCACTTCGCATAGATGTTCCGGGTCATGCCCACGCACGAATCCGGCGACAACGACACGCGACACATCAGCCGCAACAGCTGCCTGCCCCAACGCCGCCCGCCCGCGAACCACGCGAGATCGGCGATCAGTGCCGCCAGCGTCGCGACCAGCAACACCGGCAGCAACGATTCGTGTTTGTCGGTGGCGAGCGCGGCAGTCACGATCATCGGCGCATACGAGGGAAACGGCAGACCGCCCTGATCCAGCAGCACGCAAAAGAACACGACCCACAGGCCGTAGCTCTCGATGATGTGCAGCAGCGTGTCCATCCAACCTCACCCGCGAATTGTGCCCCCGGCGCGGTCGGGGAATTGGCATCGGCGTGCGCTTATTCTGCCGGACTTAGGGCGTCCGCCGGGTCTTTTCAATCTCGCCGGGCACGATGACCAGGCGCTTCTGGTAGTTGGCCCCGCCGTGCCTGAGCTCCCCGCTCACCCGGACCTTCTGCCCGAGCAGGGCGCGATATTGCCGGTACTGCTCCGGCGTCAGCGCCAGTTCGATCTCGAGCTGCAGCGGCTCGCGCGGATAGCTCCTGTTGGCCTCGACGCAGATCCGCTCGTCCAGCTGCAGAACCCAGACGGTCCTCGGCTCGTCTCCCTTCGTCACACTCTCGTAATCCGGCGGCCCCGCGTGCGTCTGTCGCACGATCGTGCCGGCGATATCGATGGGGCCGTATTGCAGACAGGTAAATTCCAACGCCGCAACCGGCGGCGGCACGCTCAGCAAGGCGAGGACAAGCAAGGCCCGCCACATAAAATCCTGCCGATCTCCGCTATCGTTCCCTGGCCATGACTGACCCTATCCCATCCCAGGTCCTGGAGCTAGCCGGCATCGCTTACTATCGTTTCCTCTGGGATAACGAAGATCACATCGGCGTGTCGCCCGACATCACCCGTGACTACAGACCCTCTATCGATGAGCCACCGCATGACGCCATTCCGTGATCCCGCGGTAAAAGCCAAGTTCGACGCGTATCCAAAACACGCGCGACCGAAGCTGCTCGCCTTGAGGGAGCTGCTATTCCAAACCGCGGCGGCAACCGCCGGCGTCGGTGAGATCGAAGAGACCCTCAAATGGGGCGAGCCGGCGTATGTCACAAAGAACAAGAGCGGCAGCACCGTGCGCATGGACTGGAAACAAAAAGCGCCCGACCATTACGCGCTGTACTTCCACTGCCAGACCGACCTGGTCGAAACTTTCCGCACCCTGTTTCCCGACGACTTCGCATTCGACGGCAATCGCGCGCTGATCTTCGCCATCGACGACCCCATCCCGAAGGACGCGGTCGCAATGTGCCTGGCCCGCGCGCTGACCCATCACCTGAAAGCTCAGCTCGACGGCAACCAGCGACGAAAGAACTGACGGAACGAACCGGTGGCGGTTGCCCGAACCGGCGCGGGACGGCCCACGAAGACTTGTTTGCGAGTGTTGTACGCGGTCTGGCTGCCCGTTTCGCCGTAGATCGCGCGGCCTTCGAAGCCGGGCTCCGCCAGTTGCAGGCCCGCGTGCTCGAGGCGAGCGAGCTGCTCTTCGGTGACGTGACGTTCGAATACACCCGTGGCGGTCTGCCACTCCCACACTGTGCGACCCTCGTCGAACACTGCGCGGCCGGACTTCCGGTCCGACTTCTTCTCATCCAACTGACTCATGACCTCTCCAGTTCTTTATTAGTCCGGTGGCCCCTCGAGCACCCAAATGCCCGTCGCTGATCGGGTTTACTCACCGGTTGGAGTAGTTATCGTTAGATCATGAAAATCGTGGATAAGACCGACCCTGAATGCCCCCCTAAGGCCGACTTGCAAGCGCCGCTTACTGCGGAGCCTTCCCACATTCGAGGAATTCCCTTGCCGCGCCGGCGGCAAACCCTTGCCGCACTACTGATCGCAAAGCTGTCGGTGACTAAGGTCGGCATGCAGCGGCTAACGCCTGGGCGGCATGACGACCACGCGCCGGCCGAACATCCATGCATCGATCGAGTAAGCCCCGGGGCCGAGCAGTGCCGTGATGATCGCGAGTATCAGATTGAGAACTTCCCAAGGTGCGCCGAGCTCAGCCATCCCGGCCAACGCGGCGAGCTCGAGCACGCCGCACACCAACGCAAAGAAGGGCGTCAGAAAGCCCACGGCGACCGCAGCCGCCGCGAGCACGCTGCCAACCGCGAGCCACACCGGCATCGGCCAGGCGATTCGCCCCGCCTGATCGACGAACAGCAGCCCGCCCAGGCACAGACGCAGCAGTAGCAATGCCACGCCTGGCGGACCCGAGGGAAACATGGAAAACAGTTTCTTCACTGTTTCGATGCTAGCCCAGCGGCGCGCCGGAGCAAGCCCGAACACGGGGACGGCCACTCTAATCCTGGCCGCCGCTCATCCCCGAATGCCGTAGCAGCGCATCGATGCTCGGCGGCCGGCCGCGAAACGCACGGAAACTCTCCGCCGCCCGACGACTGCCGCCGCGCGCCAGAATCTCGCGTCGGAAGCGGGCGCCGGTTGCAGCGATCTGATCCGAGGCTTCCTCGAAGGCGGCATAGGCGTCGGCACTGAGTACTTCAGCCCATTTGTAACTGTAGTAGCCCGCGGCGTAGCCGCCGGCGAAGATGTGGCTGAACTGATGAGGGAATCGATGGAACCGTGGCGGGAAATTCACCGCGACTTCTTCCCGCACCTGATCCAGCAACTCCAGCACCGCAGGCGCGCCGCCGCCGGCACGGCGATGAAGCAACATGTCGAACAGTGCGAATTCCAGCTGACGCACAGTCGCCATGCCGCTCTGATAGTTTTTCGCCGCCAGCATCTTTTCGAACAGCTCGCGCGGCAACGGCTCACCCGTGTCGACGTGCGCACTCATGGCGCGAACGCGCGGCCACTCCCAACAAAAGTTCTCCATGAACTGACTGGGCAACTCGACGGCATCCCATTCGACGCCATTGATACCGGCCACCGCCAGCTCATTCACTTCGGTGAGCAGCTGATGCAGGCCATGACCCATTTCATGAAATAACGTGAGGACCTCGGCGTGACTGAAAGTGGCCGGCCGGCCATTCACCGGCGCGCCGAAATTGCAGACCAGATGCACCACCGGCGTCTGCGTGCCCGACACCGTTTCCCGGCGATTGCGGCAATCATCCATCCACGCGCCGCCACGCTTACCCTCGCGCGCGTAGAGATCGAGATAGAACTGCCCGAGCAGACGCCCCGCGCCATCGATCAACCGGTAGAAGCGCACATCCGGATGCCACACCGGCGCGCTGTCCGGCTCGACCGTCAGTCCATACAAATCCTGGATGACGGCGAACAATCCTTGCAGCACCGCCGGCTCCGTGAAGTATTGCTTCACCTCCTCGGCCGAGAAGTGATAACGCGCCTGTTTGAGCCGCTCGCTGACATACGCCAGATCCCAGGCTTCGAGCGTATCGAGCTGCAGATGCTCCAGCGCGAATCTGTCCAGCTCGGAGCGATCGCGTACCGCATGCGGCCGGGCGCGTCCTGCGAGGTCGCGCAAGAATGTGAGCACCTCATCGGGCGTGGCGGCCATCTTGGTCGCCAACGAGCAGGCGGCGTAATCACTGAAGCCGAGCAGCGACGCCAGCTCGGCGCGCAAAGTCAAAATTCGATCGATCAGCGATGAGTTGTCCAGCGCAGGGTTGTCCCCAAGTTCCGAAGCCCGCACGGCATTCGCGTGATACAGCGCCTGACGCAGCGAGCGGTCGTGAGCATATGACTGCACCGGCAAATAGACCGGCATGTGCAGGCCCAGCTTGAAACCCGTGCGTCCCGCCTTCTCGGCGGCCACACGACACGCCGCGATCACATCGGCCGGCAGACCGGACAGTTGTGATTCGTCATCGATGTACAGTGCGAATGCATCCGTGGCATCGAGTACGTTCTGGGAGAACTTCGCCGCCAGCTGCGCAAGCTCCTCCTTGATCGCCGCGAATCTTGCCTTCTGTGCCGGCGGCAACTCCGCACCGCCGAGACGAAAATCGCGCAGCGCGTTTGCGAGTACTTTGAGCCGCGCCTCGCCGTAATCAGCCGCGTCCGCACTCGCCGCCAGCGTTCGATATTGCTCGTACAGCGCGGGGTTTTGATCCAATGCGCTCCACAAGCGCGCGACTCTCGGGAGCTGCGCATTGAACGCCTCTCGCAATGCCGGCGTGGTGACCACCGCTTCCAGATGAGCCACCTGACTCCAGGCGCGCGCCACTTTCTCCAGCGCGTCCTCCATCGGAACGATGAAGCGTTCCCAAGTCACGGGCGTCACGGTCTCCGCAACGCGCACCGCTGCTTCAGCCTGGGCCAGCAGCTCATCCATCGCGGGGACAACGTGAGCGGACTGGATCTCATCGAAGCGTGGCAAACCGGTCAGGTCGCTCAACGGACCTTTCATGTACGCCGGGTCCACGGCTCGATGACGGCGGGCCCGGTCAGCCCGAGCGCGCGAATCGCGGACGGCAAATCGCCCAGCGAGGATAGATCGCCGGCCACGATCCAGACGATGTCATCGACACGGATCAGCTGATTTGCCTCGCGGCGGACGGCCTCGAGCGTCATCGCCTGCAGACTTTCGATATAACCTTCCCAGTAGTTCATCGGCAGTCCGCGCGTAATCATCACTTCGATGGCCTGCAACAGCCCGCCCATCGTTTGCAACATGGCGGGAGCGCTCAACACCGAAGCACTACGCATCGCCTCGAGCTCATCGGATTGCAGCAGGCGTTCACCCGTCAACTCACGCAGCTCGCGCAGGATCTCCGCGACGCTGGCGAGCGTCCGATCCTTCTGTACCGAGGTTTGCAGCACGAACAGCCGCTCGTCGGAGAAATCCCGGAAGCCGCTGCCGACGCCGTAGGTCCAATGTTTCTCTTCCCGCAGATTCATGTTGACGCGGGAAGAGAAATTGCCGCCCACGACGAAGTTGACGGCGGCTCGCGCATTCTCGCTCAGGACGTCGAAAGCTGGCGCGCGCAGGACGGCGGCGATCGTCGACTGCGGCACGCCCGGATAGTCGATGACGTGAACGGTGCCCGGCACTGAGCCGCGAACCATCGATGACTGACGCGCCATCTCAGTCCGACTGGACTGCCACGAACCGAATTTCGCTTCCAGCAGCGGCAGCATCTGCGCCAACGTGGTGTCGCCGACGACGATGAAGATCGCATCGGACGGATCGAACAGACTCGCATGCATGCGCACGACGTCCTCGCGCGCGATCTTCTCGATGTCGGCGGGCAACTCGCGCCTCGCATACGGATGACCGGCTCCATACATGAGCTCGGGCATCATCAATCCCACGCATGCGTCCGGACTCGACAAGCGCTGCGCGATGCCCTGAATGAGCTCGTGTTTGACGCGGGTCAGATCATCCTGCGCCATGCGCGGACGAAGCACGAAATCGGCGAACAGAGACATGGACTCGTCGATGCGGCCGCTCAGCGCGGACATGCCGGCATTCGCATAGTCGTGACTGCAACCCGCACCGACCGCCATGCCGATCTGCTCGCATTGCTCGGTGAACTCGGCGCCGGAGAAAGCACCGGAACCGTTGCCCATCATCGTCATCGCTGCCTTCGCGAGCCCCGGCGAGTCGGACGGTTCCAACAAGCCGCCGCCCTTGATCAGCAGTTTGCACTCCACCATCGGCAGCTCGTGGCGTTCGGCGAGCAGCACGCGAACACCGTTCGACAGCGTCGCTTCCTGCAGCTTCGGCAGTTGCAGCCGCATGGCCGTGTCCACCGCGGGCGGCACCGATCGATCCACTGGCTGCTCGATGACGGCGGCACGAGACCGGTACGGCTCGACCGTCAAAGTATATGCACCGTCGTCGAGCCAGCGCGCGCAGGCGTCTTGAACGTCTCGCGCACTCGCCGACGCCGCACGCGCCATCTCGATCCTGTAGTAACCGGGATCGCGGTGATACACCTCGTTCGATGCGAGCAAGTCGGCGACCACACCCACCGTCGCGAGACGACGGACCAGATCGGTCTCGCCTTTGGTCACCGTGCGTTTCAACTCGAGCTCGGACGGACCGGACCCGATGAATTCCTGGACGACGCTCATCGCCGCCTGCTCCGCTTCCTTCGGATCCACGCCATCGCGCAGGACCAGACTGATCAGCAGCATGCCGCCGATCAGGCCGTGCGCGACGTGACATACCGCTTCGGTGGCAAGTCCTCTACGCAGCACCAACTCGTTATGCAGACGCGATCCGCGCCCGCTGCCGAGAATGCGCGCCGCCAGATCGATGAGAATCTCATCTCCCTGCCCGGACTCGGCGATGTTCCAGGAGATCTGAACCAGCGTCGCCGGCACGCGATCCTCGAGTGTCTCGCGTTTGGTGCCGCGTCGTTTCGCAGCCCACGCGCCCGGGCGTGGCAACGGCGGGCCCGGCGGAATATCGCCGAAGTATTTCTGCACTTTCTCGCGCGCCGTGGCGACGTCGATATCGCCCACCAGCGCCAGCACCGCGTTCGACGGCCCGTAGTACGTTCGGAACCAGTTTCTGACGTTTTCGAGCGTCGCGCTCTGAATGTCCCGTTCCGAGCCGATCACCGTGTGAGCATAGGGATGCCCCGCCGGGTAACTGGCATGATAGAGACGCTCGCCCACCAGCCCGTACGGCTGCCCTTCACGCTGTCGCTTCTCGTTGAGCACCACGCCTCGCTGCAGCTCGAGCGTGTCTTCGCTGATCAGGAAATGCCCCATGCGATCGGACTCGGCGAACAACGCGAAGTCCAGCGCGCCGGTGGGCACCGTCTCGAAGTAGTTGGTGCGATCGTAACCGGTCGTGGCATTGACCTCGGTCGCGCCGATGCGGCTCATCTGGGTCAGGATGGAGCCCGGCAGATGTTTGCTTCCACCGCACATCAAGTGCTCGAACAAATGCGCGAAGCCCGTCATGCCCTCGGGCTCGTCCTTGGCGCCGACCCGATACCAGAGATTCACGGCCACGACCGGCGCCTTGCGGTCCTCGTGCACGATCACGACCAGGCCGTTGTCGAGCGTGAAACGCTCGAACGGAATATTCAGCTTCTCCAGCAACGTGCTCATGGGTCAATCCCGACGGATCGACGTGGTGAGCGGCAAGTGCAGCTCCGCGAGTTTTTCGGCGGTGATCTTCAGCACCTTGCGATCGTAAGTGATCATGCCGTTGACCTCGCCTTCGACGTCGGTCAGCTGCGTGTACACCGCCGCCGCGAGCCCGCGATGAATCAGCGGACGCAGATGGCGAAGCATCGAGTCGTAATGCACGACCAGATCCTCGGCCTTGTCCGAATCGCGATACCCCCAGTTGGCCTGCTCCTGCCACAGATGTCCCGGCACCGGCAGACCCAGGCCGCCGAATTCCCCGAGCACCGAAGCACGACCCGGCTGCGGCGGCCACATGCCCGGGCCCGGATAGTCGTGCTTGTCGATGGTGTCGCCATAGCCAAGATCGTTCCAGCCGCTCGGACCGTTCACCATGCGCGTCGTATCGAGACTTCTCACCCAGGCGAGAATGTTATTGGTCGAATGCTGACCCCAGCATTCGTTGAACGTGACCCAGGACGTGATGCATGGAAAGTGTCGGAGCGCATCGATCATCGCGCGCAGCTCGGCACGGAATTGCGCGTCGTCCTCGGCAGTAAACACGCCGTCAAGCGGTTGCAGCCGCGGCGGCACATGGCCGGGATCGCCACTGCGCAAGGACGACGGCATGTCCTGCCACACGACCAGGCCGATGCGATCGCAGTGGTAATACCAGCGCGCCGGCTCGACCTTGATGTGCTTGCGGGTCATGTTGAAGCCCATGGCCTTGGTGATCTCGATGTCCCAGCGCAGTGCCTCGTCGGTCGGCGCGGTGTAGAGACCGTCGGGCCACCAGCCCTGATCGAGCGGGCCGTACAGGAACAGCGGCTCGTTGTTCAGAAAAATCCGCTCGAAGCCGTCGGCCGCTTTGCGCACTTCCACTTTGCGGATGCCGAAGTAGCTGCGCACCTTGTCTTCCTGACCCGCCGAGCGGTAAGTGAGCTCGACGTCGTAAAGAAACGGCGAGTCCGGCGACCAGTGGCGCGGCGCCGGAATGCGGATCTCGGTAGCCTTGCAGAAATCGATCAGCGAATCGAACTCGGTGAGGGTCTGTTCGGCGACCAGCTGACCTTCGGCGAGAATGCGCACATTCAAGCTGGCGTCAGCCCGCGGCCCGCGCAGGTTCACCGCCACGCGCACTGAGCTGCGATCGAACTCCGGCGTGAGTTGCAGGCCATGAATGTAAGCGGCCGGCACGACTTCGAGCCACACCGTCTGCCAGATGCCAGTGACCGGCAGGTACCAGATCGCCTGCGGATGCAGGCTCTGCTTGCCTCGCGGCTGAGCGCCCGCATCGGTCGGATCCCATACCGCGACCATCAACTCCTGTTCCTCGCCTTCGCGCAGCACGTTGGTGATATCGAACGAGAACGGATCGTGACCGCCTTCGTGCACGCCGAGTGCATGGCCGTTGACGGAGACCGTGGCTTGCCAATCGACGGCGCCGAAATGCAGCAGCACGCGCTCGCCCGCGTGCAACTTCGGCTTCGCGAACTTGCGCTTGTACCAAAGCTTGCCGCCCGGGCCCGGCGACTGGCCCACGCCGGAGAGATGCGATTCGACGGGAAAGGGCACCACGATCTCGCCTTGCCATTGCTCCGGCGCTGCCTGCTCGCGAGGTGCGATCGCGTAGTCCCACACGCCGTTGAGATTGGTCCAGCGCTCGCGCACCAGCTGCGGTCGCGGATACTCGGGCAGCGGCGAATTGCGATCGACCTGGTCAGCCCAGGGAGTGACAAGCGGGGTACGGGTCGGCGTGGTCATTGGATGAATCGGTCTCTTCGTGAGTGCTCGGACGTTCACTAACGAACGACTGGCGTGGGAACATCAAGCAGTACCCTCGGCACCGCGTCCGAGACCCAATCGCTGCCGAGCGGCGCCACCGGCGTTTCCTCGATGGACGAGGACGCCACGATCTCCCAGCCGCCGCCGACCAGTAGTCGTAGCGCACGACGATGGAAACGCAGGATGGTTTCACGGTGGCCCACGCTCACGAACGTGACGCCCTCCTCCATCAGCGTTCGATACAGGCGCGATTCGGTGGGAATGTCGACGGCACTGGTGGACTCGTCGAGAAACACATAGCGAGGCTTCGAAATCAGAATGCGTGCGAACGACACGCGCTGCTGCTCGCCGAGCGACAACACCTTGCTCCAGTCGCACTCCGCGTCGAGCCCGCCCACCTTGGCGAGCAGATCCGGCAGACACACTCGCTCCAGCACGCGCTGGATCTCTTCTTCACTCAACGTCGCCTGCCCGCGCGGATAGAGCAGCTGGTCGCGTAACGTGCCCAGCATCATGTACGGCTTCTGCGGCACGAACATGATGTCGTCCTCGGCCGGCATCATCATCGAGCCGCTGCCGCGCGTCCAAAGCCCCGCCATCGAACGGAGCATCGAGCTCTTCCCCACGCCCGTCTGGCCGATGATGATCAAGCTGTCGCCGGGCAACACCTGCACGGAAACATTCTGCGCCAACTGCTGCTCGCCGCCCGGAGTCATGAAGCTCACCCCATGCAGCTCGATGCGGTCGCCGCGCTCGATGGAAATGTTCGCATTGCTGTCCCTGGCGTGTTGCTCCAGCAGGTCGAATCGCTCGGCGATCTGCGCCAGACGGACCACGCGGGGCGCGACGCCGGCCACATAAGGGATGTATTGATTGAGCATGCCGATGGCGCCTCGCAGCTGCATGGCCGCCATGGTGGCCAGCGCGATGGTGCCGAACTCCATCTTGCCGGCGAAGTACAACGGATAGATGAACACCAGCGGTGCCAGCGTCCACACCTCTTCGAAGGCCTTGGTGATCACGCCGGTCTTGAGCGTGTAGTAATAAATGTTCATCTGGCTGCCGATCACACGCCCCAGCCGACCCGACACCTGGCGCCGTTCCATGCCCTCGCCGCGAAAGAACGCGATGGTCTCGGCGTTGTCCCGGACCCGCAGCAGCCCGAAACGGAAGTCCGCGTTGGCGGCCACCGCGTCGAAGTTCTTACGGATCAGCGGCCAGTAGATCGCCGTCTGCAGCACCAGCGACACGACCGAATAGCCGACCACGAACGCGGTCATCGCCGAGCTGACCTGGATCAACAGCACGGCGTTGGTCGCCATGCCCAGCACGGTATTCAGCACCATCAACGGAAAGCCCAGGATGGCGCTCACGAACGGCGCGACGTTGTCCTGAATGCGCTCGTCCGGATTGTCGATGTCGTCCTTGATCGCAATGTCGTAGTAAGTCTTGCTGGTGAGATATCGCTGCACCATCCATTCGGTCATCCAGCGATACCAGTGCATCTCCAGCAGCTTGTTCAACAGGCCCAGCACCAGGTCGTACGCCCAGCGCCCGAGCCCGAGGAAGAACAGCAGCCAGAAGATGGCGTGCCAGGCGGCCGCGTCGCGGTTGACCAGGACGTTGGCCTGCTCCGCGCCGATCTGCGCCAGCCGATAGTTGAAGTACGCCCACGCCGGGCCGATCAGAATGCCGAAGCAGATCAGCACCCAGGATTTCCAGTGAGCGCGCAGCCGCCAGTAAGGCGCGGCCAGGCGCCAGATGCGGCGCATGAGCCGCCAGTCCAGGCGATAGTCGCGCGGATCGATATGAATCATGGTGGGGTTCCGTCAGCCGCGCAGCTTGTCCAGAGTGAGGCGGAAGCCTTCCTTGTCCTTCCCCAACAACCTGGCGCCGCGGCTCCAATGCTCGAGACAGCGCTCGCGATCCGGTCCATTGAGGCAGCGCATGCCGACGATGATCGTGCCGGTCGATGCGAACTTGCGGACCCCGCCCAGATAGGACGCGAGCTCGTCGCTGTCCGGATCTTCGATGGCGATGGCGGCCTCTCGACAGCGCAACAGTTTCTCGACGAGCGCGTGCGGCGCCGATGCGGATTGCCGGTCGCCGTTGCCGGACGCGTAGTCCACCACTTCCTGAAAGCGCTGCGAGCATCCGGCGAGCGAGGGTTGCGGAGGCAGCGATTGCTCCTGCTCCTTCAATGTTCCGAGCAGGACGGCATATCGCTGCGCCTGAGAGACCGCTTCAGCAGCCGCGCGCGCCGGTGCCTCGTCCGCCGGCCACCAGCCGTAAAGACCGGTGTCGGGGGCGTGATCGAGCAGCGCATAACGATCGCCGAGGTTGGCGCTGTCGGCCGCCGCCCGCTTTTCGGCGAACTTCGGATCGGGGTTCATGTCGCAAGCGGCCAGCATCAGGCATGCGGCGGCCAGCAATCGAAAGCGGATCCAGAAAACCATGCCCGGGCAGTTCCATGGTGGAATACACACCCGCTTCAACGAACGGCGACGCGCGATTCATCATCGCGCGTCTCGATACGTCACCAACCGTTCATCTTGCAGCCCACGCCGATCTCGGACAGCCCGCCCACGCCCAGCGCGTACTTGCCTTTCGGCTGACCGCCGATGCGAATGTTCTCGTCCGAACGCAGATCGGCCATGCGCCAACGTGCCGCGCTCAGATCTTCGACAGCGCGTTCGAGATAAGTCGTCGCGCTCTCCAGCGGCTGGCTTGCGGCAACATCGGCGGCGCAGAGCAATTTCGCATCTCCGACCACGCGACGCAGATCCGCCGGTGTATAGCTCTGGGTAACAGCGGCGATCCTGGCAAAGTCTGGCGCACCGATCTCGGCAAACGCATCGCCAACCCACCGTCGCAGAATGCCCGCGCGCGCCGCCTCGTCCGGCAGCTTTGTTTGCAACCAGAGTTCGACGCGGCCCGAGCGCAACAGGGCACTCGGCACCTTGCGCGGGTCCATCGCCGTCATCATCACGCAGACTTTCGAAGTCGACTCGGTCTCCAGGCCGTCGAGCAGCGTGAGCAGATAACGGGCCAGGCCCGCAATGTGCTCGATGTTGAACAACACATCGGCGTCGTCGATGAACAGCACCGACGGCGAACCCTCGATTGCCCGCTCGACCACGTTGCGCACCTTGCTGAAGAACGCATTGGGCGGCTCGGTAACGAACGTACCGTCGATCATGAAGAACCGGCCACGCATGCGATGCGCGAGCGCGCGCCCGATGCTGGTCTTGCCGGTACCGGGCGGGCCATAGAGCAGCACGCCGCGCTTGGCCCGCAGTTGCAGACGCTCGCTCAGCTCGGCATTCAGGATCGGCAACACCACCTGACTCTCCAGGCTGGCCGCGATGTCGCCCGTGCCGGGCAACTCATCGAACGACAGCTGCTCGACTTCGCCGAGACGCACATTGCCTTTGATCAGATGTTGTTCGATCACGCGCAACACGTCATCGGTGCTCGGCGCCGGCACGGCCGCCAGGAAGTTGCACAGTATGCGCAACTGATGTCCCGACAGGCCCGGCACCGATCGATGCACGACTTTGAAATCGACGCTCGAGGTCGCGCGCTCGCCCAACAAGTTGGCGAGGACCGTACGGTAGTCTTCGGCGGTGAGCTCATCGACCTTGAGGATCAGCGCCTCGGGGCAGTTGGCCAGGTCTTCCAGGCGGTTGCCATAAACGTTCGCGGATTTGCCGCCGATGACGAGCTTCGTTCCACGCGCGCGAGCGGCTTGATACAGACTGCGCAGCAGGATCGAGCGAATGCCTGGCACTTCGCGGGTTCCTCGCCCGCCCGGATGAAAGATCGATTCGAAGTTGTCGATGGCCACCAGCGGATAATGGCCGATGTGATATTCGACGCAGCGTTGTATTGCCTCGTCGGTCCGTATCACCCCCCGGCTCTGCGACCAGGCGAGCGCGTCGCTCAACGTCACCACTCTGCCGCCAAAGGCCCGGGCGATACTGCGCATGACGGTGGAGCACCCCACGCCACCGGGCGAGCGAATGACGATCGCAGGCGCCGCGGCCAGCAGCTTCTTGGCATTCTCGACCGCCGTCCGCTGCGACGGTGTGAGTGCCGGGTCGGCGGCCGGAGCGTTCGTGACTTTCAACATGTTCAACATAGGTTTGATCCGGCCACGCTCAGGCAGCCAGTCCTTGCTCGGTCATCAGTTGTCGCATCGTACGGATGCGTTCGATGGCATTGATCACATGGTGAGTGGACGGAGTCGCATCCATCTGCGCGACCAGCTGACTCGCATACTCGAGCTTGGCGTCGTTGACCGCCCTTCTCACATCGGCCGGTGTGAAACCCTCGCTGTTCCGCGCGATGGCGTGCACATCGAAACTCGCCACATCGTCGAAGCCTTCAGCGAGATAGCGACGGTACATGCGCTCGCGGGTCTCCTGATCCGGCAGCCGCGTGCCGAGCCAGAGCTCGACGCGCCCCGAACGCAGCAACGGTTCCGGCACCCGATTCGGATCCATCGCGGTCATCATCAGACACACCTTGCTGGCCGACTCGCTTTCCACGCCGTCGAGCACCGACAGCAGATACCGTGACAGCCCGGCGATGTGCTCGATACCGAACAGCACGTCGGCATCGTCGATGAACAGCACCGAAGGCGCGTTCGCCTTGGCTTCGGCGACGATGGCCTGCACCGCTTCGAAGAACTTGGTCGGTGGCTCGCTCACGATGCTGCCGTCGATCATGAAGAACTTGCCCTTCATCCGATGCGCGAGCGCGCGACCGATACTGGTCTTGCCCGAGCCCGGTGGGCCATAGAGCAGCACGCCGCGCTTGGCTTTCAATCTCAGCCGCTCGGCACGCTCGAGATCCTCGTACGGCAGGACGACGAACATCTCCAGCGTCTGCGCGATGTGCTCGGACCCAGGCAGCGAGTCGAAACGAATCGGCTCGACCTTGCCGGCATCGACGTTGCTCTGAGTGATCCAGGCAGCGATCACGCCAAGGAAACTCTCGGTCGTGATCTCGCCACCGTCGGCTGCCGCGAGTTTTGCCGCCGCGGCGATCTGATAGCCGTTGAGCATGGGCGAAGCGCGGTGGACCACTTTGAAATCCACGCCGTCGAAGCGGGCACCCTCGACGCTGCCGCTCGCGATAGATCGATAGTCCTCGGAGGTGAAGCCCGGCACATGCATCATCACCACATGCGGACGATAGATATCTTTCTGCCTGAGCCAGTGCTTGTCGATGGAGCCGCTGCCCACCAGCACCAGTCGCGAGCCGACGCGATCCGCCGCGGCATAGATGCTCGGCAAGATGGTGCTCGACATGAGATCGCGCCGTTCGTGGGTACGGATCGCCATCATGTATTCGAAGTCGTCGATGATCAGGGTGCGCCCGGCCTCGAGCTGCTCGACGATCACGGCCATCGCGATCTCATCGATCCGGCCGGGATCGGCGCCGCAGACCGCGTCTGTCAGATCGCCGAGCCGCACAATGGCCGCCCCGTCCTCATCGCACAGCGCCTGGCACAGCGTCGTCTTGCCCATGCCGTCCGAGCCGGCCAGCGCGACGATGGAAGAAGTCGCGAGTGCCTTGCGCACGTCGCCCAGAAAGTCGTGTTGGTTTTGAGTGAGCTGCATAAAGTTCCTCAAACGGCCGTGGCCAGTTCGAGCTTCGCGTCCTGCATCAGCCGGCGCGACTCCAGGTTGATCTGCACGGCGCGCTCGTAATAGTCCTGCGCGGACTGGAGCGGATGCGCTTTCACCGTGTCGAAGGCATGGATCGAGCGCGCATCTTCGGCGAGCCGGCGCAGATCCGCCGGCGTGCATCCCTGCGTGATCGCACTCAGGTGTGCATAGTCGGCACGGTCGAGCTTCGGCAAAGTCGCCGGCATCCATTTACGAATGATCCTGGCGCGCGCATCCGCATCGGGCGTGCGCGTTCCAAGCCACAGCTCGACGCGACCGGACCTCAGCACCGCATCCGGAATCTTTCTCGGGTCCATCGCCGTCATCATCACGCACACCTTGTTCGCGCGGTCACCCTCGATGCCGTCGAGCAGTGTCAGCAGCAATCGCGGCAGTCCCGCGATGTGCGGAATGGTGAACAGCACGTCGGCGTCGTCGATGAACACCACCGAGGGCGCGTTGGCCTGCGCCTCACGAATCAGATGCTCGACGCGGGCGAAGAAAAATCCCGGCCAGTCGGTCACGAATGAGCCGTCGAGCAGAAAGAACTTGCCTTTCATTCGATGCGCGAGCGCGCGACCGATACTGGTCTTGCCCGTGCCGGGCGGACCATATAGAAGCACGCCGCGCTTCGGCCGGAGCCCGAGCGCCTCGTCGGCTTCCAGCGGCATGAGCACGTGCGTTTCGAGCTTGGAAGTGATGTGCTCGGCGCCAGGCAGATCGTCGAAGCGCAGCGCCTCGACCTCCTGCGTTCTGGTGTTGGAGCGAACGCCGACCCGCTGCACCTGTTCGAGAACCGTTTCGGTAGTCGGGCGCGAAGTGCCCGACGCGTTACAGGCACGCGCGATATCTCTCAGCTGATAGCACGTCATGTACGGCGCGGCACTGTGAATGCGCTCGACGTCGATCGCATCAACCTGCGTCGCCTGCATCCAGTTGCCGAGAATGCGTCGATAATCCTCCGCTTCCATCGCGGCCAGCGTGACCACCTCTGCGTCCGCGACTCCGTAGAGCCGGTCGACCGAGTGATCGGACAGGCCGCGACGATCGGTAGGCACCGCGCCAGACAAAATGACTCGCTTGCCCGCGGCACGCGCCTGCTTCCACAGCGCGGGTATCAGAAACCGCTGGAAGTACATTGCACGCGTGCCGAGCACGGGAAAGCCGCCGCCACCGTTGTGCATGAGATTGCTGAAATCGTCGATGGCGATGCCATCACCGGTTCGCAGCGCGTCTTCCAGAAGCCGGTGGACCGCGAAGTCCGCCCGCTCCGGAAGCACGCCCGACACGACGCGCAGGATTTCATCCAGCCCGACGAAGCGCGCGCCGAGACGTGACGCGATTTCCCGCAGCACCGTGGTTCGTCCCAGCCCGGGCTCGGAAACAATGGCCACCACGCCTGGCTTCTGGAGTCGCAGCAGCGCCGCGTCGACCGCGGCGGTCTGAACTCGCGTAGGAATCGGATTCATATTGCTTGTTCCGTGGAGCTTCAATGTTGTGCCCAGGTAGCCGACATCTCTTGGCGCATGCGTTTGATCTCTTCCGCCGCCACGGCCAGGGAGCTTGCGATCGTGGCATCGTGCTCGCCTCGCTTGCGTCGGGCCGCGCTGGTCAACTTCGCATCTTCGACCAGACGCCGGAGGTCCGCGGGCGTGAAGCCTTCGGAAATCTCGGCAGCTGCGTCCAGACCGTTTGCATCGTGCAGGTCGTTGCCAGCGAGCCACCGCTGCATCATCCGAACCCGGGTCTCACGATCGGGCGTGCGTGTCTCCAGCCACAGCTCGACGCGCCCGGAGCGGATCAGCGCCGGCGGCAGCTTCGCCGGATCCATCGCCGTCATCATGATGCAGACCCGCCCCGCGCTCTGACTCTCCACCCCGTCCAGCAGCGACAACAGATAACGCAGCAGGCCGGCGACGTGATGAACGCTGAACAGCAGATCCGCGTCGTCGATGAAGATCACCGCCGGCGCGTTCTCCTTGGCGAGCGTCACCACCCGCTGCACCTGAAAGAAAAAGAACGACGGCGGCTCGGTGATCACCGACCCATCGATCATGAAGAACTTGCCTTTCATGCGATGCGCGAGCGCACGACCCACCGATGTCTTGCCGGTGCCCGGCGGTCCATACAGCAGCACACCCCGCTTGGCCTTGAGTCCGAGCCTCGCCGCCAGCGCATGCTCTTCGAGCGGAATCACCACGTGGGTCTCGAGCTGTTCGAGCAACGACTCGGCGCCTGGCAATTGCTCGAAGCCGATCTTCTCAACCTCGGTCTCCCTGACGTTGCCGCCGCCGTTGCTGGCGCGAATCGCCTCGATCAAACCACTGGTCCCGGGCTTGCCGGCGCGCGTGAATTCGGCCAGCGCGGTGCCGAATTCCGCCAGCGTGATCCTGGGCGCCTCGTTCTCGATCAATGCGAAGTCGATCTGCTCGACGCCCTCGCTCACGCGCGAGCGCGCGAACGCCTGCAAGTCGGGCGCACGCTTCTCTTCGAGCACCACCACCTCCGCCAGGCCTTCATATCTCAGGTCGTGGCGCATGCGACGCCACGCGTCTTCCTGCGATTCGAACAGGAACGGGACCGGCGCACGATGCACCGTGAGCAGGCGTTTGCCGAGACGATCGCATTCCTGCACGAACCGTTTCAGGAACGTTCGACGCAAGGCGAAGCCGGCATGCATATGCAGCGTGTCGTAGTCGTCGATGACCAGCACATCGCAGTGTCGGATCGCGTCCTTCAGCAGTTCCTGCATATCGAACGAACCGCCGCTCTGCTGGTTGCGCCGATAGCTGCGATCCAGCTCCAGAAATTCCTCGGCGGTGACGATGCGGCTGCGATAGCGCTGCGCGACCTCGGCCGCCACCCGGCTCTTGCCATCGCCAATCTGACCGATGAGGGCGACGCGCGTGGAATATCCCAGCGCGGCACAGACCTTGTCGGTTGCATCGAGCTGAAACGGCAGCAGGGTCGTTGCGTTTGCAGGTTTCATGGGATTCGCATCTCCGGCTTGCCGAGCACTTCCGCCATCCGATTTCTCGCCTGCTTCAGCGTGACAATGGCTCGCTCCAAGTAATGCTGAGCCGCCTGCGGCACTGCGCGACGGTGCAGATCCATTCCGTACAGACATTGCGCGTCCATCACGATGCGACGCAGGTCGGCCGCGATGAACCCGCTCGTCAACTCGCCCAGCTTCGGCAGATCGACGTCGTGTTCGCGCGGCATCGCGCCGTGCAGCCAGCGCTGGATCATGCGAGCTCGGGTCTCCGCCATCGGCCTCCGGGCTTCGAGCCACAGCTCGATGCGACCGGAGCGCAGGATGGCTTCGGGCACCTTGCGAGGATCCATCGCCGTCAACACCACACAAACATTGCGTGACGATTCGCTCTCCAAGCCGTCGAGCAGCGTCAGCAGATACCGGGTCAGGCCGGAGATGTGCACGATCTCGAACAGCACGTCGGCATCGTCGATGAACAGCACCGACGGCCCCTCGCGCATGGCGTCGTGGACCACCGTCAGGAACTTCTCGAAGAACGCACCGGGCGGCTCGGTCAGCATCGAACCGTCGATCAGAAAGAAGCGCCCACCCATGCGATTCGCGAGCGCGCGGCCGATACTGGTCTTGCCCGTGCCCGGCGGTCCGTACAGCAACACGCCGCGTTTGGGCTTCACACCGCCGGGCATGCTGGAGGCGAGCTCGATCGGACGCACCACCAGTTTCTCCAGCGCATCGCGAATGTGCTCGGCGCCGGGCAGCAGATCGAAGGTCACATCCTCGACTTCCTTGAGATTGACGTTGCCCTCGCGCACGACGGCGTCGATCACCCGCAGGACCGACGCGGTGCCGATCCTGTCGCCATCGCGCTCGGCCATCAGCAACGCCCGCGCAATGACTTTCAGATCGTGCATGTTGAGCAGCGGCGCATGCCGAAACATGGCGTCGCAATCGATGTTGCCGACGCGCGTCTCGCCGATCATGTTGGTGAGCGCGACCCGATAGTCCTCGGCCGCGAAGCTCGGAATCTCCTCGCCGATCGCATAACCGGTATGCAACATGCTCGGGGCATACGATTTCTTGGGCGGGCCGGCGACGATCAGCTTGTGACCGGCCCGCTGCAGCGTACGGAACAATGACTTCACCAACACGCCGTGGATCTCCGGCTGCATGTGATTGCTGAGCGCGCCGATCTCCAGATGCGTGTCGTCCCACCACAGACAAGTGACTTCGTTGGCCACGACCGCTCGCTCGAGATACTCGAAGGTCGCGATGTCGCGCGTGTTCTCGTCGCGGACCATGAGGTGACGCTGCAACTCGTCCGCGCCGATCAGCCGGGCGCCGAGATCGCGGGCCAGCTGCGCCAGCACCGTTCGCTTGCCCGAGCCGGCCTCGCCCGAAATCACCGCGAGCGGTCCGATCTGCAGCGCCGTTGTCACCTGCCGATACGCCACTCGCTGCGCCGGCGTCAGCTCGACGCGCTCCTGAGGCAGGACGATGAAGGACGATGCGGCGAGCGCCGGCGCGTCCGGATTGCGTTTGCTCAACACGAAATGTTCCTTACAGGGAAGCAACGGCCAGCTGCATTTGCGCGCGTGCTTCGAGCACGGCGGCGGCAGCGTCGTTGAGATAGTCGAAGTTCATGCGTGCGGGCGCGCCGTCGACCTGATCGGTCACTTGCAGCAGCTTCGCTTCGTTGACCACACGCCGCAGATCCGCCGGCGTGAAGCCCGCGGCCTTGGCGGCGACGATTTCGAGCTCGGTACGCGTCGCGCGAAAGCCTGCCTTGTCCGCATGCACCTGCATGATGTCCGCCGCGTAGCCTTCTTCCGGCGCCTTGGTTTCCAGCCACAGCTCGACCCGGCCGGAGCGAATGATGGCGTCCGGCACTTTGCGCACGTCCATCACCGCCAGGATCACGCACACCCGCGAAGCCGAATCGCTCTCCAGGCCGTCGAGGATGGTCAGCAGATAGCGCTGCAGACCGGCGATGTGCTCCAGCTCGAACAACAGATCGGCGTCATCGATGAACAGCACCGCAGGCGAAGCGGCGATCGCCGAACGCACGATGGCATCGAGCCGGCCGAAGAACGCGGACGGCGGCTCGCTGATCACGCTGCCATCGACCATGAAGAAGCGGCCTTGCAACCGCTTGGCCAACGCGCGGCCGATGCTGGTCTTGCCAGTGCCCGGCGGTCCGTACAACAGCACGCCGCGCTTGGCGGTGAGTCCGAAGCGCAACGCCAGGTCGGTGCGTTCCAGCGGCAGAATCACATTGCGCTCCAACGACGCCGCGAGCGTTTGCAGGCCCGGCAGTTCGTCGAAGGAAATCTGTTCCACTTCGCTCAGATCGATGGCCTGCCGATCGAACCAGCGCTCGACGGCCGCCACGAAGCCCTGCGTGCTCACTTGTTTCTGCCGCAACAGATCGCGACACGCGACCACGATCTGAGTCGCGGTGAGGCCGGCCATGCGGCGCTGGATGGATTCGAAATCGAGCTGTGCGCAGCCGTGCGGACCCAGCACGGTGCTCGCGATGTGACGATAGTCAGCCTCGGTGAGCTCGGGCAAGGCCACCGCAATCGCGCGGCCACCGTAGGTCACCGCTTTGGACAGCCACGTCTCTTGCGGCTCGCCGATGATGACCAGTGTCACGCCACGCTGCTCGGCCAGCTCGATGATCTCGGGCAGCACGACCTCCCAGAACAGATGACCGCGCATCCTGGGTGTCGACATGGCGAGATAAGCGCTGGCGTCATCGAGAATGACGACGTCGTAGCGCAGAACGGCTTCGCGAATGATGACGCCGATGGATTCGTCGGCGCGGGCCGGCTCGTCGGCGCGGATTGCGAGCGCAATGGCGACGCTGTCGAGCAGCTTGCGGTTGCCACGGGCAGCGAGCGCCTGCGCCAGCGTCGTCCGGCCGCAATCGGGCTTGCCGTTCAAGGTGACCACGGTGGTCTTGCCGATACAGCGCTCGATCTGCGCCAGCGCTTCAGCTTGCGAGGGCGACAGGCAAATTGTTTCGTCCACGGACGCGAGGATCCTTGCTTCGTTCGGCATGACCAGGTTGGGAATGAGAGAGCGGTGGTCTCAACCCGATAACGATCTGAGCGGCCCGATTCAGCAGTGCCCATGAAAAAAGCGCCGCTCCCCGGAGGAAGCGGCGCCTCGGGTCGCGATCAGAACTTGCCGCGCAGACCCAGCGAGAAGCTGCGGGGCTCGCCGTACCAGTTGTCGTTGTCGACGCTGCCGGTACGCACGAAATAGGTCTTGTCGAACAGATTGTTCACGTTGAGCGACAAGGTCCAGGTGTTGTCCAGCCGATAGGAGGCCATCGCCGAGCTGACGGCATAGCCGCCCTGGGTGAATGCGAAGGGCGCGAAGTTGTCGCAGTCGACGACCGGCTGATTGGTCAGCGGATCGACACCGCTCACGACATACTGGGTGCACACCGAGCCGCTGTTGTAGCTGGCGCTCTGGTAGTTGACGCCGGCGCCGACCCGCAACCCATCCAGGCGGGGAAACTGCCTGCGCACATCCCATGAGGCCCACAGCTTCAGATGATGTTCCGGCGCATACGTTCTGAGCGGTTCTCGCGACTGAAAGTCCGGCGTGTTCCACTCGAACTTATTGCGATTGAGCGTATAGCCGGCCGCGATCTGCACGCCGGTCCAGATCTCGCCGGTCACCTCGGCGTCCAGGCCGTAGCTGGTCGCCTTCTGCTCCTCACCCACGTAGTAACAGCACGAGACGTTCCAGCGCATGGACTCGTTGAATTCGATGTCGTTGTACAACAGCGCCGCCATGTCTTCCTGCACTGTGTAATATCCCGCGAGCGAAGCGTTGAGACGGCCATCGCGACCGACATAGCGCGTGCCGAATTCCGCCGTGAAGCCCGTCACCGGCGGCAGCGGGTTGTGATTCACGTCGAGATTGTTCGCCTGGCTGCGATAGATGTCGGCATAGCTGCCGTAGGCCGTCCAGTTGTCGGCCAGGTCGTACACCAGCGACCACGTCGGCGGCAAGGAGAATGTCTCGTCGGCATTGTTGATACGCTTGTAGAAATCTCCGGTCGGCGCGCCGATCGGAACCCGGGCGATCACGCCGAAAGTGCCATCCGGCAAATCGCCGAACAGATTGCACATGCTGTCCCGGAAGCTGCTGCAGAAGCCACGCGAGGTCTCGTTGTACTTGTAGTAGCTGTAACGAAGTCCGAGATTCAGATGCAGCCGCCCGAAAAACTCACCGCTCCAGTTGGCGTACGCCGTATGAGTGTTGAAACCCTGATCGTAGTAGTCGCGCTTCTGCGCACCGAGCGGCTGACGCAGATAGGCGTTGCGATCGAAGTTGAGGATGTCGGCCTCGTAGTTGGCGGGATCGCCGGCGGGGTAGCCCGGCACGAAGCCGTCGTAGGCCTGCAAGCCGGTGGTGTTCGCGACAAAGGTCAACGACTCGACCTGCGTTTCCTGATAGTTGGCGCCGACCGCGAGCTTCTGCGGAATGCCGAACAGCGAGAACTCGCCGCTGACCAGCAGGTCCACACCGTGGTTGTACGGTTCGCGCTCGGCGCCATACCAGCCGTACATACGCCAGCCGCGATTGGTATTGGGATTCAGCGCGCCGCTGCCTTCGCCGTACCAGATGCGTTGCTTCTGTTTCTGGGTCATCAAATTTAACTTGAGCTGCCAGCTCGGTGCGAACTGATACTCACCGGCCAGAAACAATTCCTGAGTCTTCAGCTCCTCGTAGCTGTCGTCGAAACACAGGCAGGTTTCGCGCGACAACGGCAGGCTCGGGCCGGTCTGATAGCGCGGCAGTCCCGCTTGCCAGGGCGTGGCGTCGCGATTGGCGATCTGAAAGCCGCCGCGCAGGACCAGTTCGTCCGTCACGTTCGTTTCGAGCACGCCATACACCATGGAGTTGTCGACGTCGGCCACGTCGTAGAAGAAGTCCTGCTCCTGATGAACCGCGACCAGGCGGCCGCGCACGCCGTCGAGCGACGGAATCGGACCGGTCACATCGAGCGAGACGCGCCTGTCGTTCCAGCTGCCGACCTGCAGATCGAGGAGCGCCTGGTTGTGATCCAGCGGCCGCTTGCGCACCAGGTTCACGATGCCACCGGGCTCGCCGTAGCCTGAATACATGCCGTCCGAGCCGCGCAGCAGCTCGACGTGGTCGTACATCGCCATGTCGAAGTTGGGCTGGTAGAAATAAGCGGTCGACGCCGGCGCGCCGCCATCGACGCGATAGGTTCTGACCTCGAACCCGCGCGAATAGAAATCGTTGGAAAGATTGTTGGCGCCCTGGCGCACGGTGATGCCCGGCAGCTGTTCCATCACCGAGCGAAAATCGGTGAGGTTCTGATCGTCGAGGCGCTGACGCGTCATCACGCTCACGCTTTGCGGAGTATCCTTCAGCGCCGTTGCCGTCTTGCTCACCAGCGCCGTCGCTTCCGGCGTGTAGCTGCCGCTGTTCTCGGTCGCAGTGGCGTCGCTGCTGCCGTTGATTCCCGCCAGCGCGCGGCCGGACTCCGCGCCTTCGATGCGCACCGGCCCCAACATGCGCGTGTCGCCGGTGACCGGCAATGTTTCTATTTCCACCGTGCGCGGCCCGGTGAAGCGATAGGTGAGCCCCGTGCCTCCGAGCAGCGCACCCAACGCCTGCTCCGCGTTCATGCTGCCTCGGATGCCGGCGGTGCGCTTGCCCTTGGTGACGGTGATGTCCACGGTGAACTGAATGCCCGCTTGCTGTCCGAAAGCCAGCAACGCGGTGCCGAGCGGCCCGGCGGGAACGTTATATTCACGCGTCACCACCTGCTGCTCGCGGTTCTCCTGCGCATGAACGTTCGACACTGCAAGCGTCGCCATGCCCGCCGCGAGCATCGCAATCCGAATCGCGCGCGGCACGCTGGCGAGCGGCCCAAGAAACTCTCTCGACATGATCGTCCCCATGTTTGTTTGATGATCCGCCTCATGGCGCCCGGGCAGCGCATCGCGCGCTGCTTTCCAGGCGTTAACGACCTTGCCGGTCGCGATCATCAGCACACGGTGAAATAATACGGAAACAAAAAAGGCCCGGCGCATGCGCCAGGCCCTTGCTGAATCAACGGCTCCCTGCCCGTTCAGTCGCGCATCAGGATGCATGCGCCGGCGCATCGCTGATCCACACCAGCGGACCGAAGCGACCGATCTTCAATGGGAACTTGCGCTCGACATTGTCGAACCATTCATCGATGCGCGCCACATCGACGATGGCGTTGACGCGCACCTCGCTCAGCCGCGCATCGTTGGCGACGATGATGCGGGCGTCGTAGCGTTCTATTTCGGCCAGTATCTCGGCGAGCGTGGCATTCTCGAACACCAGATAGCCGGTGCGCCACGCCGTCGCGTGCTCGGCGTTCACCATCTGGATGTTTCCAACCGAGCCGTCCGGACTCACTCGCACCCGCTGATCTTTAGTGATGTCGACCGAGCTGCCGGCCTCGCCGCTGACTTTCACTTTACCGCGCGCGACAGTCACCAACACACCGGCGCCATCGTTACGGACGGCGAAGGCAGTGCCGAGCACACGCACCTTGCCCATTCCCGCATCGATGATGAAAGGCCGCGCCTCATCGCGCTTGACGTCGAAGAACGCTTCGCCGCGCGCGAGCTTCACGTGCCGCTCCCGAGCAGTCATCTCGACATTGGCGGCGGAGTCCGTGTTCAGCCACATGGTGCTGCCATCGGCCAAGGCGAGCGTGCGCTGCGCGCCGGTCGCCGACACTTGATCGAACCGCCAGTTGTGCCACCACTCGCGACCGACGCCGAGCATGCAAAACGCCAGGATCGCGGCGGCCAGCAGCTTCACCCGCACCTGACGCCTTTGTTTCCTGCGCAGCGAATGATTGCAACGCTGGCTGGCCAGCCTCGGCGCATAACGGTCCTGCAGCGGTCGTTCCAGCTGCAGCCAGAACGTGCGCGCCTGCGCGAGTGCGCGGGCATTGTCTTCGTTCTCGTCGCGCCAGCGCTCGAACGATGCGACCAGCTCCGGCGCGGCCTCACCGGACGTGAGCCGCATCAGCCACGCGGCCGCCTGCTCCTCCGGCCCCTCCTCGATTGGGTCATCCCGTTCCATGAATTCCAGCTCACTCATTGCGTCGTTCTCTACAACGATCCGGTCCGGTTCCGTTTTCATACTCATTTCCCGTAACTCGATCGCCACTCAGCCCTGGGCCAGCTTGCGCTTGCAATGCAGGAACGCGCGCACCGCATATTTTTCCACCAGACTGCGCGACACGCCGAGCTTGTCGGCGATCTCGGTGTGCGTGAGTCCTTCGATGCGGCTCAGATACAGCACGTCGCGACACCTCGGCGGCAGATCCGACAGCGCCGAGTCGATGGACTGGAACCGCTCCTGCATCAGCGCCTGGGTCTCCGGATCGACGACGTGGCCGTCGAACAGCACGATGGCGCCGGCCAGCAGCTGCAGCCGATTGCCTTCGACGCGCAGGTGATCGATGGCCGCGTTGGTCGCCATGCGCATCAGATAGCGCCGCGCCTCTTCCTCTTTCGACAACGAGTGCGCCACGCGCTGCAGACGAAAGAACATCTCCTGCGCCAGATCCTGCGCGACCTGATGATTGCCGGTCTTGCGCTCGATGACGCGCTCCAGGCTCGGCCGGATCTGCACGAAGATGCGCGCCAGCTCCTCCTGGGTAATGGCGGCCGCTTCCCCCTGGCCGGCATCGGGCTCGACGCAGGAAGGCGCGAGCAGTCGGGGCTTGAACCATCTCATGGACTGGTCACCTGCACGAAGCGCTTGGACAGGAAGAACTCGACTGGCACCAGCATCTCGACAGTATTGCCCGCCACCTCCTGCGGCGGCGGTGGCAGCGGCGAGGCGCGGCGGATCAAGCGCCCGACTTCCGCATCGAGCAGCGCATGCCCGGCGCTACGCTCGATCTTCCAATCGATCACCTCGCCGCGGCGATCCATGGTGAAGCGCAGATAGATCGTGTCCTCCTGACGCCGCTTCTGCGCCGCGCCCGGATAACGCTTGAAACGTTCCAGGTGAGTGAGCAACGAGCTCTCCCACGTCTGCACGACGTTCACTGTCGGCTCATGCGATACGCCGGTCTGCGGCGCCTTGAGAGCATCCTGTTCCTGCGCGAGGTTGGTCGGAACGTCAGTGGTCTGGTCCGCGGCGGTGAGTTGCTCGGGTTCCACCGGCACGTCGAGTTTGGCGGCCAGCGCATCCGGCGGTGGCCGTTCGGTTTCTGGCGGCGGCTCAAAGGTCGGCGGCTTTTCTTTGGGACGCGGCCTGGCCTCGCTCTCCACCTGCTGCGGTCCGGGCGGCACTTCGGTGACTCGCGGCTCCGGCGCTGTGGGCAGCACGGCGAGCTCCACCGTCATCGCCGCCATTGGCATCGCGACGGGCTCGGCCGCGCCGAAACCGAAATCCAGAATGAGAGCGGCGGCAGCGGCGGCATGCACGAAAACCGCGATCAGTATGCTGCTGCCCCATCGGGTGACATCGCGCCTGGCAGTGTAGCTGTGCGACATACTCGCTTCTCAGGTGCCGGATTTATCGAGGGTGACGAGTGCGATCCTGGCGAAGCCCGCGGTCCGCAGGTCGTCCATCACACCCATCAGGTCGCCATACGAAACTCCCTTGTCGGCGCGCAGAAAAATTCTGCTCTCCATGTCGTCGCCCAGCGCCCGCTGCAACGCCTGCGGCAGCATGTCCCGAGCAATCTCCCGCTCGCCGATGGAGATCCGCAAATCGGCTTGCACGCTGACGATGACGGGATCCTGCTCTTCGGGCTTTGCCTGCGCGCTCGACACCGGCAGATCCAGTGGCACGTTCACGGTGGCCAGCGGCGCCGCCACCATGAAAATGATCAACAGCACCAGCATCACATCGATGAATGGCGTGACGTTGATCTCGTGCAGGCCGGTGAGATCCTCGCCTTCGCCGGGATCAAGCTTGAACGCCACGGCGCGCCTCCACGACCAGCGCATGCTCACTCGATGCCCCGAGCTCCAGGTCGCGCCCGAGCAGACACATGACCCGGGTCGCCGCGTCGTTCATTCGCACGCGCTCGCCCGCGATGGCGCGAGCGATCGCGTTGTAGGCGAGCACCGCTGGAATCGCCGCCACCAGTCCGCACGCAGTGGCCAGCAATGCCTCGGCAATGCCGGGCGCGACCACCGCGAGATTGGTCGTCTGCGCTTTGGCGATGCCGATGAAGCTGTTCATGATTCCCCACACGGTGCCGAACAGCCCGATGAAAGGGGCCGCGGCACCGATGCTGCCAAGAATGCTCACGCCCCGCGACAATCGCCTGAGCTCGGCGGCCTGCACGCCCTGAATGAGCGCGGCGGCTCGTTCCTTGATGCCTTCGCTGTGTTGTAGACGCAATGGATGCGGGTAGCGGGACGCCTCGTGGCGGGCGTGTTCGACCATGCTGCCGACGCCGTGATCGGGCAGCCCGGCGAGCGCTTCGATACTGGCACTGGCGGTGAGCGCCCGGATCGAGTCGGCCAGCGAGCGGCGACTCGCCAGCAGCTCACGCATCTTGGCAATCCAGATACTCAACGTGGCGACCGAGGCCAGCGTCAGGATCAGCATCACCGACTTCACGACCCAATCCGCCTGCTCGAACATGGAGCGCACGGTTATGTCGTGCGCCAGCGGCGCGGCTTGCTGAACGATGGACTGCGCCATGGCGGCGCTCCCCGGCAGCACGGCGCAGACCCAAGCAACCCAGGACTTCTTCAAGACGACCTCCGGCCAGACTCCCCCCTACTTCCTGCTTTACGAATGGGCCGCCGGAAATCATCACTCTGTCATGTCGATGTGCTTATGCCCGCCTTCCGCACCTCCTCCTTGATGATCTCCGCCAGGCGCAACGTGCCCGGCCCGGCACCGGCGCGATCCGCAAAGGCCAGGTACAGCGGCTGGCTGCGTTGATTCATGTCGCGCATCGGCAGCTCCTTCAGCTCGCCGTTGCGCAGCTCGGTGCGAATCTTTTCTTCGGCCAGCCACGAGAACCCGTAGCCACGCGACACCGCACCGATCGATGTGGCCATGTTGCTCACGGTCCAGCGACGCGCGACATCGAGCGTCAATGCCTTCTTGTCGCGCGTGGCGCTGGTGTCACGCACGATGATGTGACGATGTTTCCTCAGATCCCGGTATTCCAGCGGCCGTCCGAGCCGGTGCAGCTCGTGATCCGGATTCGCGACCGGCATGACACGCACGGTGGTCAAGTGCTCCGCCGGCAGCCCCGGAGGCACGATGCCAGTGATCGCGAGATCGGCCTTGCCGGTGCGCAATGCTTCGGGCGTGCCGTCGAGCACGGTCTCGAACCATTCGATGCGCGTCTGCGGGCTCTCCTGGCCGAACCGGTCCAGACATTGAAACATCAGCCAGGTGGGAAACAGGATTTCGACCGCGATGGAGATCTCCGCTTCCCAGCCGGCCGACACCCGGCTCGCCGCGCGTTCGATGGCATCGGCATCTTCGAGGAGCAACCGCGCGCGCCGATACAACATCTCGCCGGTCGGGGTGAGCCTGGCTTTGCGGCCCTGGATCTCGAATGCCTTCACCTGCAGGGTCGATTCGAGCTTCTGCACGGCGTAGGTCACGGACGACTGACTCTTATGCAGCACCTCCGCCGCCCGGGCATACCCGCCCGCCTCCACGACGGCGATCAGACAGCGCCATTGCTCTATGCTGATGTGTGGCAAGCGCATGACTGACAAAGATTTTGTAGACATCTATCTAACCAGTCGATTAATAACCTCAAAATATTGAGCTTTTTTATCTATCCATTCAATACTTAAATAGCGACCACTGAAAACAAAGCGGATTCGGAGGTCACATGAGCACTTTGCTACAGATCAATGCCAGCCTGGCCGGCGCCAACGGTCAGTCTTCCCGCCTTGCCCAGCGCTTCGTCGCCGACTGGCAGGCCAACCATCCCAATGGCCGCGTGATCACGCGCGACCTCGCGAGCGAGCCGGTGCCGCACCTGACGGCCGAGCGCTTCCAGGCGTTCCTGTCGCAGCCCGACGCTCGCACGGACGAACAGCGCGCGGTGAGTGAGTACTCGGACGCGCTGATCGAGGAGATCAAGAACGCCGACACCATCGTGTTCGCGGTGCCGATGTACAACTTCAGCGTCCCGTCGACGCTGCGTGCGTACTTCGATCACATCGCCCGCGCTGGCGTGACGTTCCGTTACACCGCCACCGGCCCGGAAGGATTGCTCAAGGGCAAGAAGGCGTACGTGTTCATCACTCGCGGCGGTTTCTACGCCGACGCGGCCGATACACAGACGCCGTACCTGAAGCAGTTCCTCGGCTTCATCGGCATCACCGATGTGAGCTTCATCTTCGCCGAAGGCCTCAGCCTGGGCGATGAGTCTCGCGAAAAGAGCTTGAGCAAGGCTCACGACGCGATCGGCGAGCTGCTGCCGCGGGCTGCGTAACCCAGGCGCATCTTGACAGCCGCACGTTCGTCCACGAACGTGCGGCGCATGCGCATCCTGCTGGTTGAAGACGACAACATGATCGGTCAGAGCCTGAGACAGGCGCTGACCGAGAATGGGCTGACCGTCGATTGGGTCAAGGACGGCCTGCTCGCCCAGGACGCGCTGTCCCAGGGCGGCTATGCGGCCGTACTGCTGGATCTGGGATTGCCCCGCCGCTCCGGCCTCGAAGTCCTGCGACGCGCGCGACAGGACGGCGATCGCACGCCCATGCTGGTGCTGACCGCACGCGACGGCGTCGACGAGCGTGTCGAAGGACTGGATGTCGGCGCGGACGATTATCTGATCAAGCCTTTTGAAATGCGCGAGCTGCTGGCGCGCATGCGAGCCATCGTCCGCCGCGTCGGCGGACACGCGCAATCCACGATTGGCACGGCGGAGACTCAACTGGATCTTTCCAGTCGCGAGCTCACTCACGGCGGCAGCTCCATCCTGCTGTCCGCCAAGGAATTCCGCCTCATGCATGCGCTGCTCGAACGGCCCGGCGCCATCCTGTCGCGCACTCAGCTGGAGGAACGTTTGTATGGCTGGGGCGAAGAAGTGAGCAGCAATGCCGTCGAAGTCTTGATTCACGGCGTACGACGCAAGCTCGGCGCCGATGTGATCCGCAACGTGCGCGGCCTCGGCTGGCGCGTCAGCAAGGACGCGACATGAAAACGGAAAAGGATTCGCTCCGCAAACAACTGATGACCTGGCTGCTGCCGCTGTATGTGGTGGCGGCCATCGTGGCGGCGACGGTCACCTACCATGTGTATGGCAACATGGTCAGCTTCTTCATGGACAATCAGCTGCGCCTGTTCGCCGACTCGCACGCCGGCGCGTCCGGGTCGGCGCCGGCGTTGCGGCCATTGTCGCGTCACAATGTGGTCGAGAAGGGCGACATGTTCGTCCAGATCTGGGATCGATCGAATCGACTGGTCGCCACCTCCTGGCCCGAGCTCGATCTGCAACGTCAGACTGCGCAGGGCTTCCACGATGTGACGATCGGTGATTCGCGCTGGCGTGTTTACACCCTGCAGTCCCCCGACCGCACCGTGCAGAGCGCGCAGAGCCTGCAGTTTCGACGTCACCTGGTGAAATCGCAGGCGTTCCAGGTGGCGCTGCCGGTGCTGCTGATGATTCCGATCTCGGGCTGTTTCCTCTGGTTCGGCATGCGGCCCGCGGTGCGCCGGCTCGAATTGATTTCTCGCGCGGCGGCCCAGCAGGATGAACACCGTTTGACCGAGCTGCCGGTGGAGCATGCGCCTTGTGAGATCAAGCCGCTGGTGATGGCGGTCAATACTCTGCTGGCCCGCTTGCGGACTGCGTTCATGGCACAGCGACGCTTCGTGCAAGACGCCGCGCACGAACTGCGCACACCGATCACGGCGATGAGCCTGCAGCTGGAAAATCTGAAATCACGCATGCCGGATGAAGCATCGGCCGAACAGCTCAGTCAGCTGGAAGGCGGGCTGGCGCGAACCAAGCGACTGGTCGAACAGCTGTTGCGACTGGCACGACAGGAATCGCCGCGCCCCACCGATCCGCCGGTCGCGATTCAGCTGGATGGCATGCTGAAGTCGAGCATCGCGGATTTCATGGCGCTGGCGGACAAGCGCAAGATCGATCTCGGCTACGCGGCGGATCTCGATGCGACCGTGCACGCAAATGAAGACGAGCTGCGCAGTCTCATTCACAACCTGCTGGATAACGCCCTGCGCTACACGCCACCGGGCGGCATCGTCGATGTGACCTTACATCGGGACACGGGCGTCGTAACGGTGGAGATCGCCGACAACGGCACCGGCATTCCAGCGGAGCTGCTGCCGCGAGTGTTCGATCGTTTCTTCCGCATCGAAGGCGCCGAGACTGAAGGCAGCGGGCTCGGACTGGCCATCGCCAAGAACGCGGCGGATCGGAATCGCTGCGGGCTGGAGTTGATGAACCGCGTCGACGGCTCGGGATTGATCGCGAGAATACGATTCGAAGCGGCGACAGTAACGTCGCCGCTCAGTGCCAGGCCCGCGGTTACGACATCGGCTCCGGCTTTGGTGGCGGAGGATCCTCCGGCAGCGGGATGAATTCCTTGTCGTCGTCCACCGGCAACTGAATCCGCCCGGCCTTCCAATCCGCCTTCGCCTGCTCGATCCGCTCCTTGCTGGAGGACACGAAGTTCCACCAGATATTGCGTGGACCGATCGCTTCGCCGCCGAGCAACATCACAATCGACGGCTCGATCGCCGTGATCGAAGGCATCGCACCGGGCGACAGCACGGCCATCTGACCGGTCTCATATCGCTCACCTGCGATGCGAACCGAACCCTTCGCGATATACACCGCGCGCTCGCTGTAGCCACCACACACATCCGTCGTGCGCCCCGCATCCAGCTCGAGATGCACGTAGAACAACGGTGAATGCGTCTGCACCGGACTCGTCATGCCATACGCCGATCCCGCGATGACCTTGACGCTCAAGCCCTGCTCCGCATGCGACGGCAGCTGAGCCGCGTCGAAGTGCACGAAACTCGGCGACGTCTCCTCCACCGCTTCCGGCAACGCCACCCACGCTTGAATGCCGTGTAACGCGCCACCCGTTTCGCGAATGCTGTCGAAGCGCTCCGAATGACTGATGCCGCGACCGGCCGTCATCCAGTTCACTTCACCGGGCCGGATGGTCTGATGAAAGCCCACGCTGTCCCGATGCACGATCTCGCCATCGTACAGATAAGTGATGGTGGACAGGCCGATGTGAGGATGCGGCCTCACATCGGTCTTGCGCGGCACCTGGGGCGGAAAATTCACCGGCCCCATGTGGTCGAAAAAGATGAACGGTCCGACCATGCGCCGCTGCGTCCAGGGCAGGACCCGGCCGACTTCGAAGCCGCCCAGGTCCTTGCGTCGGGAAGGAATTACCAGATCGATGGTCACTGCCGCACTCCAGGAACACGCTGCAGATCGAACACTATCACCTCGGCGCTGTGACCATTGGTCAGCGACAACGCCGCCGTGTCCGTCAGCGACAGCGCGTCGCCGGCATTGAGCACGTTGCCATTCGCCGTCACCGTGCCACGCGCCACGTGCAGATACACCTGACGATCGGCCGCGATCGGCAACTCAAACTGCTCCTCACCGTCGAACAGGCCGGCGTACACCTTCGCATCCTGGTGAATGCTGACCGATCCGTTCGCACCGTCCGGCGAGGCAATCAGCCGCAACTTGCCGCGCTTGTCCTCGGCCGGAAAGTGCTTCTGCTCATAGCTCGGCTGCACACCCCGCTGATTCGGCTGAATCCAGATCTGCAGGAAATGCACCGGCTTCTCGCTCGACGGGTTGAACTCACTGTGCGTCACGCCCCGCCCCGCGCTCATGCGCTGGACGTCGCCGGGGCGAATGGTCTCGCCCGTGCCCATCGAGTCCTTATGCGCCAGCTCGCCGTCGAGCACGTAGCTGATGATCTCCATGTCCCGATGCCCGTGCGTGCCGAAGCCCGCGCCGGCGGCGACGCGATCCTCGTTGATCACGCGCAGCGCGCCGAATTCGACGTGTCGCGGGTCGTAGTAGTCGGCAAAGGAGAACGTGTGGAACGACTTCAGCCAGCCGTGATCGGCATAGCCCCGTTCGTTACTGCGTCGGATGTTCTGCATGGTTGGCTCCTTGTTTCGATGGCGACAAGGTACGCCGCCACCGACCTGCCGAAATAGCATGCCCATGCGATAAATCTTATGCTCGGAACGAGGCAGCAGCCCCGCCTCTTGCGCTTATTGCCCGGCCAGGTTCGGGTACATCGCCAGCAGCTTGCGAAGCACGCCGTTGGTCCAGCCGAAGCCATCCTGCAGCGGGTATTCGCCGCCACCGCCGGCCTTGTCGCTGACCACGTCGTACTTCTCGACCAGCTTGCCGGTGGCCTTGAACACCTGCAGGTTCTTGCCGACCCAGCGCTGCGCCAGGGTCTGGGCGAGCTGCTCCTCGCCGTAATTCTTCAACCCTTTGATCGCCAGCCACTGCAACGGCGCCCAGCCATTCGGGTCGTCCCATTGTTCGCCGGTCGCCAGGGTCGTGGTCGCCAGGCCGTGCGGTTTCAGCAAGCTGGTGCGAACCGTGGTCGCCACCGCCTTGCCCTGCTCTTTGCTCGCCAGCTTGAAGTACAGCGGATACACCGTCGCCGCCGTCACCTGCGAGCTCAGCTTCTTCGCGCGCCAGTCGTAGTCGGTGAATGCGCCCGCCTTGGCATTCCACAAATACCTGGTCATCGCGGCCTGGCGCATCGCCGCCTTGGCTTTCATGTCCGCGGCGCAGGCCGGGTCGGCGGTCACTTCGCAACCCTTGGCGATGGTCAGCTCCAGCTGATACAGCAGGCTGTTCAGATCGGGCGGAATCAGATCGATGGTGTGAATGGTTGCCAGCGTCTTGCCCGCGAACCAGCGCGAGCTGAAATCCCAGCCGCTCTCCGCGGCCGCACGCAGATTCCTATAGATCTCCGGTGAGCCCGGACCGGCGAGCTTCGCCGTCGCGACGTCCTCTTTGTACGCTTCCTCGCGCGGCACATTGCGATCGTCGTAATAACGATTCAACACTGTGCCATCGGCCAGCTTCACGACGCGTCGATGCGCCGTGCCCGGCTCGAGCGCCGCGGCGCCGTCCATCCAGAACTGATATTCGCGCGTCAGTTGCGGCAGATATTTTTTATAGATCGACTCGCCTTCCTGATCCGCCGCCAGCTCGATCATGGCGGCGAAGAACGGCGGCTGCGAGCGGCTCAGGAAATAACTGCGATTGCCGTTGGGAATGTGGCCGTATCGATCGATCAGCCAGCCGAAGTTGGCGATCATGTCCAGGGTCAGATCGTGCCGGCCGCTTGCTTCCAGGCCCTGCATGGTGAAGTACGAGTCCCAGTAATAGATCTCGTTGAAGCGCCCGCCCGGCACGATGTAGCGATGGGGCAGCGCTATGCGCGAGGTGTACTCGCGCTGGTCCTCGGGCTTGCGCTCGAGCACTTTCCACAGCGCGTCGATGTGTTGCCGCACGTCCTGCCCGGCGACGGTATGGAAATCGGAGGCGACATTGGGCGGCGGCGAGAAGCGCGCGGCCACGAACTTCTTCAGGTCGAAGCCGGGCTGGCCCTTGAGCTGTCGATATTCGCTCAGGATCTGTTCGGGCGGCCGGTTCGGCAAGGCGTCGGTGAACGACTTGCTGTCCGGGAACACCGCATCGAGTTGCACAGCCTTGAACAGCTCACCATACACATCCGCCGGCGTGGGCACGGCTTCCTGAGCCGACGCGGCCGACGCGCCAGCCAACCAAACACCCATGCAGGCAACTCTCAGGATTTCTTTGATCATGGACCACAGTGTCAACCGGGACGGCGGACACTGCAAGGCACCTTATAAAGGTTGCAGACCCTTGTCGGGTCAATAGTGAGGCGGCTTTTCCTGCTCCAGCGTGTACACCGTGTGCTCGGTCGCCGCGGCCTCGATCTTGCCGTTCAACGCAGCCAGCCGGGCGCGCAGGGCGTCGATCTCCTGCTGCTGGCGATACACGACTTCGCTCAGATCGTTGTTGGCGCGTTCCAGATAAGCGATCTTCAACTCGATCCGCTCGATGAATTCGACATTCATGACATCAACCCCGCTCACCCGACCGCCCGCAGCACCGGCTTGGGCAATGAAAAACTGAACGTGGCGCCTTTGTTGGGCTCGGCCGTCGCCGCAACATCGCCGCCGTGACGAGTCACGATCCGTTGCACGATGGCGAGACCCACGCCCGAGCCTGGATATTCGCGCGCGCCATGCAGCCGGCGGAACACACCAAACAAGTTCGAGCTGAAGGCACTGTCGAAGCCGACGCCATTGTCGCGAATCTCATAAACCAGGCGCTCGCCTTCCTCGCGCCCGCTGACCACGATGTGCGGACTCTCGACTTTGCTCGTGTACTTCACGGCGTTGTCGAGCAGATTCACCCACACCTGGCGAATCAGACCTTCGTCGCCGCGCGCCGCCGGCAACTCGCCGATCTCGATGGTCGGCATCACCGCTGCGTTCAACCGGGTACTGCGCGCCTGCTCGGCCGCATGACTTGCGAGCATCGCCATATCGAGTCGACTGAAGTCCAACGACTGACGGCCACAGCGCGCGAACTCGAGCAGATCGTCGATGAGCGACGCCATGTGCGTGACGTTCGCACGGATGCGTTGCAGATGATGGCGCGTGTCGGCACCGATGTTCTTGGCCTTGTCATCCATGACCAATTGCGAGAACCCGTCGATGGCCCGCAACGGCGCGCGCAGGTCGTGCGAGACTGAATAGGAGAATCCCTCCAGATCGTTGTTCGCGGTGCGCAGCTCGTGCGCCTGACGTTCCAGCTCGATGTTGAGCTCGCGGATCCGTTGGGTCGAACGCTTCTGTTCCAGGAGTTGCTCTTCCAGCTCGTGGTTGGCCTGATTGGCGCGATCGCGCTCCTGGCGCAGTTGTTCGGCGAGCGATTCATTCTCGATGGCCAGACGGATCTGACGCTCGATGGAATCGGTCTGGCGCCGGGCGATCACCAGCACCACGGGGATGTACACCATGAACGCCAGCGCCACGGCCACGCGATCCCCACCCAGCAACAACTGCTTGACGATGTAGGGCAACAGGAACGGAATCAACAGACAGGCATAGGCCTTGCGCACCGGCGCCTGCGACCCCATGCCCGCCGCGGTACAGCCGATGAAGAACACGGACATCACGATCTCTCGAGTCGGATCGTGCGGCAGAAGAAACGAGCCGGCGACCGACCAGGAGGCGCCGCCCAGGACCGCGCCCGCCAGCATCGCCCGACGCCACCGATGGGTTTCGGCCAGGCCACGCGGCCGGCGCAGATATGTCGCGGCGATCCGCCAACGTAACAGCAACACCAACAACAGCACCGCGTACCAAGTCAGGGCCGGCCCCCAACCATAATCCTCCATGGTCAGCCAGACCATCATGGCGCCGATGACCACGCTGGCGGTCAGTGGCGACGTGGTGAGACGGCACATGAGCGCGACCTGCTCGCCCAGGACGCGCGCCTCGATATGCTCGCGGTTGGTGATAGTGACGGCCTCGGCCATCCGGACAGCTCCTCGGCCGTACTCCATTTAACAGTGCCTATTATGAGAGGCTGCTGCCCTAACACAACTGGCCAGACCTCCGGAGGTTCGCCCCCGCCGGGGGCAGGAGTAAGATGCGCCGGGGGGCCGTTCTAGCGCGTCCCTGCGCCCACGGCATTCGGGCATCCTGCCCAGCACTGGGCCCCGGAACCTTGCCGTGCCGGCGCCATTCACTAGAGACCGTAGGTTAGGAAGGAAGCATCATGACCCGATTCTCTCGCCTGTCCGTGCCGGCGCTGCTGGCCGCCCTGGCTGCCACTGGCGCCTGGGCAGCGGATACCAAGCCCACTTTTGAGTCGCTGGATAAAAACGGCGACGGCAAGATCAGCCTCAGCGAGGCCTCGAACCACGACGCACTGTTCGTCGCGTTCAAGAGCCTGGACACCAACAAGGACGGTGAGCTGACGCGCGCAGAGTTTGCGAAGTACCAATAATTTGAATTAGAGGCGCGGGCCGCGCGGCCCGCGTCCGACTGGCCGGACAAGGATGCGTTCGCCCTGGGTCGCCCGGCAATGTCTCCCCCTTGTCCTGTCAGGCCTGCACGGGTCCGATAGTATTTCGTCGTCAACGTCGGGGGATAACACATGAAGAATGAGTTCTCGTCGTCCACGTTCCGTTGGTTGGCCTGTGTGCTGCTGGCAACCGCACTCATCGGTTGCAGCAAGCCACCGCCGGCACCGCCCAAAGCTCCGCCGACGCCTCAGGAAAAATCCAAGAACACCATCAGCAAGGCCGCCTTCGGCACGCTGCCCGACGGCACCGCGGTTGATTTGTTTACGATGGTGAATGCGAACGGCATGGAAGTGCGCGCCAGCAACTACGGCGGCATCATCACCGCGCTGCTGGTTCCCGATGGCACCGGCAAGACCACCGATGTGACGCTCGGTTTGAAAACATTCGACGACTACGTGAAGAACCCGCCGTACTTCGGCGCGATCATCGGCCGCTACGGCAACCGCATCGGCAAAGCTCAGTTCAAGCTCGACGGCCAGACCTACAAGCTGCCGAAGAACGACGGCCCGAACACCCTGCACGGCGGCCTGAAAGGCTTCGACAAAGTGGTGTGGCAGGCCGAGCCGTTCGAAAAGGAAGATGCGGTGGGCGTGATCTTCACCTACACCAGCAAGGACGGCGAAGAAGGCTTCCCGGGCAACTTGCAGACGCGCGTGACTTATACGCTCACGGACCAGAACGAGCTGTCATTCGACTATCACGCGACCACCGACAAGCCGACCGTGGTGAATCTCACACAGCACGCTTACTTCAATCTCGCCGGCGACGGCAACGGCGACGTGCTCGGTCACGAGTTCACGATCTTTGCGAACGAATATACGCCGGTCAATAAACTGCTCATCCCCACCGGCAAGATCGAGTCCGTGACCGACACGCCGTTCGACTTCCGCAACCGGGTGAAGCTGGGCGATCGGGTCAATGTCGATAACGAGCAGATCAAGTTCGGCAAGGGCATCGACCACAACTTCGTGCTGAAGAAACGGCAGCAGCCGGGCCTGACACTGGCGGCTCGAGTGTCCGAACCCACCACGCGACGCGTGATGGAAGTGCACACCACCGAGCCCGGCATGCAGTTCTACAGCGGCAATTTCCTGGACGACAGCCTGGCCGCCAAATCCGGCAAGCCGTACGGCAAGCACAGCGGCTTCGCACTGGAGACTCAGCACTTCCCCGATTCGCCGAATCAGCCGACGTTTCCCAGCACGGTGCTGCGTCCGGGCGAGGAATACAACAGCAAAACGGTCTATAGCTTCAGCGTGCGTTGACCGCGAATTCGCCTCCGCACCGCGGAGTCCTTACCTGTCTTGACCTCTGTCGGCGCCGCTCGCGGCGCCGATTCCTTTTGACACGCGTTCATTGACACGCCCTCGCGCGCGTTGCTTGCACGGCAGAAACAAACGCGGCATCGTCAACCAATGACCGCGTACGACACCCAGGCTCTGGAGGAGCTGCGCCGCTGGCAATACGAGATGCAGCGCGCGCCCGGCTTATGGAATCGCGCGACGAGCGGCGTTCAGCGCAAGATCAACAGCTATATCCCGGAGAAAGTGCACGCCAGCGTCACCGCCGTCATCAAACAAATGACACGTGCTGTGCTCGGCGGCTCGAACTTCATTGCGTCGGCACCACTGCTCGAAGGCAGTCTGGAAGATCGCGAGAGCCGGGTGCGAGCGACGGTGGGTCGGTATCGAAAAACGGCGGCCATCGAAGGAGGCATCACCGGTGCCGGCGGATTTCTGATGGGGCTGGCGGACTTTCCTCTCCTTCTCAGCATCAAGTTGAAGTTGCTGTTCGAGATCGCCGCGCTGTACGGCTTCTCCGGAGAGGACTATCGCGAGCGGCTGTATCTGCTCCACATCTTCCAACTCGCCTTCTCCAGCGATGCGCATCGTGCCGACGTGTATCGGAAGATGCAGCACTGGCAGGAGCAAACTGCGACGCTGCCGGGCTCGATCGACGAGTTCGACTGGCGCAAGTTTCAGCAGGAGTATCGCGACTACATCGATCTGGCGAAGCTGGCGCAGCTGTTACCCGTGATCGGCGCCCCCGTCGGTGTGATCGTGAACAACAGCCTGCTCAGGAAACTCGGCGTCACCGCGATGAACGCGTACCGGATGCGCTGGTTCGAACGGCCAGCGCTGCCCGACGCGTCAAGAAAGCCGCACGCCTTCCAGTAGCGCCTGTGTCATGGCGCGCGCCTTCGCTCGTGCTTCGTCGATGCTCGCACCCAACGCAAGTGACACACCCATGCGACGCTGGCCATGCACTTCCGGTTTGCCAAACAACCGCACCGCCGTGTCCGGCTGCGTAAGGGCGCGGTCGACATTTTCGAAGCGGACGTTCTTCGACTCGCCTTCCACCAGCAGCGCGCACGACGCCGCGGGCCCATGCTGCCGGATGGCCGGAATCGGCAATCCAAGAATCGCGCGGGCATGCAGCGCGAACTCGGACAGATCCTGCGAGATCAGAGTCACCAGTCCGGTGTCATGCGGACGCGGCGACACTTCGCTGAAATAAATCACATCGCCCGCGACGAACAGCTCGACGCCGAAGATACCGTTGCCGCCGAGATTCTCGGTCACGGCATGCGCGATCCGCTGCGACTCCTGCAACGCCGCGTCGCTCATGGGCTGGGGCTGCCACGACTCGCGATAGTCGCCGTCGATCTGCAAATGACCGATGGGCGCACAGAAGCTGGTCTGGCCATTGTGGCGGACCGTCAGCAGCGTGATCTCGAAATCGAATTTGATGAAACCCTCGACGATGATGCGCCCCGCGCCGGTGCGCCCGCCCTGCTGCGAATATTTCCAGGCGTGCGCAATGTCCGCCTCGGTGCGCACCGTGCTCTGACCTTTACCGGACGAGCTCATCACCGGCTTCACCACGCACGGCATGCCGATGTCACGCACCGCCTGCAGGTATTCCTGTTCCGTATCGGCGAAGCGATACGGCGACGTGCGGATCTTCAGCTGTTCCGCCGCCAGACGCCGGATGCCTTCGCGATCCATCGTGAGTCGAGCCGCGCGCGCGGTGGGTACGACAGTGAATCCTTCTTTCTCCAGCTCGATCAGCGCCGGTGTGGCGATCGCCTCGATCTCCGGCACGATGAGATGCGGCCGCTCGAGCTCGACGAGCCGTCGAAGCGCGACCGGATCCAGCATGTTGATGACGTGCGAGCGATGCGCCACCTGCATGGCCGGTGCGTTGGGATAGCGATCCACCGCGATGACTTCGCAGCCATAACGCTGCAACTCGATCACGACTTCCTTACCCAACTCGCCCGAGCCGAGCATCATGACGCGAGTGGCGGAAGACGAAAGCGGAGTGCCTAGAGTAGTCACGGTAATTGCTCAACGCAGGATCAGGCTGCGAAGTATCGGGCCGATTCCCATTGCATACAACAGCGCGCTGTTAAACGACGTTGCGGCCTGCAGCGCGGCTCATTAGTCTTCGTTCCTTTCGTCAGCGAAAGGATGATCATGCCTCGTTCACGCCTGCTGCTGGGAACGCTGCTCGCCACACTCGCCGCCGCCGCGCATGCCGCGGAGGAAGCCAAGAAAACCTGGGACGTGAACTCGCCGCCCGGCGAGCGCCGGGAAATCCCGATCGATGTGCGCACGGGCACCTGGATGAGCGTGGACGTGAGTCCCGATGGCAGCCGCGTCCTGTTCGATCTGTTGGGCGACATCTACGAGCTGCCCATCGCCGGCGGCGACGCCAAATCGCTCACCTCGGGCCTGGCGTGGGACATGCAGCCGCGCTACTCGCCCGACGGCAACAGCATCGTGTTCACCTCCGACCGCGCCGGCGGCGACAACCTATGGCTGATGGATCGCAATGGCAATGCGCCGCGCCCGCTCAGCCAGGAAGATTTTCGTCTGCTGAACGACCCGGCCTGGCATCCCAACGGTCATTACGTGGCCGGCCGCAAACATTTCACGACCCGTCGTTCGCTCGGCACTGGCGAAATCTGGATCTACAACGTCGACGGTGGCGACGGTGTGCAGGTGGTGAAGCGCCCGAACGAGGATTATCAGAAAGAGCTCGGCGAGCCGACCTTCTCGCCCGACGGCAAATATCTGTACTACACCCAGAACGCCACGCCCGGCAATCGCTTCGCCTACGCGCAGGACGTGAACGACGAGGTGTTCTCGATCAAGCGCCTCGATCTCGCCAGTGGCGAAACCACGCCCGCGGTCACCGGCGCAGGCGGCGCCGTGCGACCGACGCCGTCACCCGACGGCCGTTATCTCGCATTCATTCGCCGCCTTCGCACGCCCGAAGCGCTGAAGACCGCGCTGTACACGCAAGACCTGCGCTCCGGCGAAATCAAACTGGTCTACGCCGATCTCGACCGCGACATGCAGGAAACCTGGGCCGTGAACGGTCTGTATCCGCGCATGGACTGGACGCCCGACAGCAAATCGCTGGTGTTCTGGGCCGGCGGCACCATCAAACGTCTGGACGTCGCTTCCCTGGCGATGAACGACATTCCCTTCCACGTCACCGGCACGCGCGCCTCGATCGCTCCGCCTCGCTTCCAAGTCGATGTAGCGCCGGATCAGGTGCAGGCACGCATGGTCCGCTTCGCGACTGTGTCGCCGAACGGTCAGCGAGTCGTGTATGAATCCTTTGGCCGTCTGTGGATTCGGGATGTCGGCGGCGGCGCCGCCCGCCAACTGACGAGCGATGGCGACAACGCGTTCGAACTGTTTCCTTCGTGGTCTCGCGACGGCAAGAACCTGGTCTTCGTACGCTGGACCGACGCGACGCTCGGCGAGATCCGCGTCGTCGGCGCCGGCGGCGGCAAGTCGCGCGTCGTGACGAAACAGCCCGGTCATTACTATCAACCGCGCTTCACCCCGAAAGGCGACGCCATCGTCGTGCAGCGCGCGGCGGGCGGCTATCTCACATCACCGAATTGGTCGGTCGCGCCTGGTCTGTATCGCGTGCCCACTGCCGGCGGCGAATTGCAGAAGCTCACGGATACAGGTCGCAATCCGCACTTCGTCGATTCGTCCGATCGCATCTACTACACCGAAGACGCCGATGCCGCCAAGGAGGCCGAGCCCGCTCATCAACTGGTGAGCGTCGATGCCGAAGGCCAGGACCGTCGCGTTCATGCACGCTCGAACTACGCGAGCCGCATCGAGGTTTCGCCGAGTGGCGAGTACGTGGCATTCCGCGAGAACTTCCAGGTCTACGTCGTGCCGATGCCGCCGGGAGGAACGCTCGATCTGTCACCCAAGACGAAGTCGGTGCGCGTCATGCGTGCTTCGGAGATTGGTGGCGATTACTTGAACTGGACCGATGGTGACACGCTGACGTGGACCCTCGGCCCAACCTTATATCGCGGCGAAATGTCCGCGCTGTTCCCGAAGGCAACTGCAACCGCCAGCGCCGGACCCGCGCCGGTCTACGGCCAGCGCATCGCCGACCTCAGCAGCACTCGCCCCGCCGACAAGCCGGCCGGCGTCGTCGCGCTCACTGGCGCACGCATCATCACGATGAACGGCGACCAAGTCATCGACAACGGCGTCATCGTGATTCGCAACAACCGCATCGCCGCCGTCGGCGCCGCGAGCTCGGTGCAGATTCCCGCCGACGCCAAACGTTTGGATCTCGCCGGCAAGACCGTGATGCCCGGAATCATCGATATCCACGCGCACGGCCCGCAGGGCGTCGAAGACCTCATCCCTCAACAGAACTGGTCGGCGCTCGCGCACCTGGGCTTGGGCGTCACCACCGTTCACGATCCGTCGAACGCGGCGACCGAAGTGTTCGCCGCTGCCGAGTATCAACGCGCCGGCCTCGTGCCTGCGCCGCGCATTTTCTCGACCGGCGACGTCGTCTACGGCGCGCGATCCGAAGGCCTCGCGGACATCGGCAACATCGACGACGCCCGACATCACATTCAACGCCTGAAAGCGCAAGGCGCGATTTCGGTGAAGAACTACAACCAACCTCGTCGCGAGCAACGACAAATGGTTGTTACTGCCGCACGCGAGAACGGAATGATGGTGGTCGCCGAGGGCGGCTCGCTGTACCCGATGGACATGACCATCATCGCGGACGGCAACACCGGCCTCGAGCACAACAATCCGCCTCAACGTTTCTATGACGACGTGCTGCAGTACTGGCCGAAGACGGGCGTGGGTTACACACCGACGCTGGTTGTAACTTACGGCGGCCCGGGCGCGGAGTTCATGTTCTATCAAGAGTCGGAAGTGTGGGCGCACCCGTTGCTGTCGAAGTACGTGCCGCCACACATCGTGCAGCCACGGTCGGTGCGCCGGCAGATGGCGCCGAAGACGGACTATCAGCCCATCCTCGACTCAGCAGCGAACGCCAAGAAGCTGATGGAACAAGGCGTGTCCGTGCACATCGGCGCACACGGCCAACGTGAAGGCATGGGCTCGCACTGGGAAATGTGGGGATTCGTGATGGGCGGCATGTCGCCGATGCAGGCGCTGCAGACAGCCACGATCCAACCTGCTCAGTACATGGGGCTGGATAAGGATCTGGGATCGATCGAAGCAGGCAAGCTGGCGGATCTGCTGGTGCTCGACGGCAATCCGCTCGAGGACATCCGGGTGACGGACGATATTTCGTACGTGATTCAGAACGGGCGCATCTACGAGGGCGGCACGCTGACGGAGAAGATCACCGGCCAGCACAAGCTGGCGCCGTTGTACTGGCAGAAACAATAAAAGCTGAGCCTCTTCACGACGGCGGCGACCTTCAATCGCCGCCGCGTCGCCGAGGTGGGTTACCTCCTCCCGGCAGATTCGAGGTACAGGGACGTGTCCTCGTATCAGGGCACACCATGGACGTGCGCCTCGGAGCGCAATGCGCGACGGGCGAGCCCGGTGCCGGGAGGAGGTAACCCACCTCGGCGACGCGGTCCACACAAACTCAGCGTCCTCTCTTCTGAGGAAGGTACGCGACACACTCCAGCTCGACGCGAGCATTCATCGCCAGGCCGTTAGCTCCCAGTGCGCTGCGCGCCGGAAACGGCTTCTTGAAAACCTCACGATAAATATTGTTGAACGTGGCCCACTCACCGATGTCCGCCAGGAACACCGTGCACTTCACCACGTCGCTCAACGTCGCGCCGTTTGCTTCGAGCACGCGCTTCACATTGGCCAGCACCTGACGCGACTCCGGCTCGATGCCGCCCGGCGGCAGCTTGGCGGTGGCGGGGTCTTCGCCGATCTGACCGGACAGGAACAGAAAGTCGCCGGCATGCACCGCTTCCGAAAACGGCCGGTCCAACTGCACCGCACGCGGTGAATTCAGGAACTGCGGTTTCTCGGCCGCGCCGCTGCTCGCGGTGGCCAGCAGCGACAGCGCGCCGACGAGCGTGCCCAACCCAACCCGATTGCGAATCAGCATAGGTGTCCTTCCGGTATTCTGGTTCGTGGTCCCAACAGCTTAGCGCTTCGGATAAAATTGTGGCATGTCGGACGCACTGAACAACCCCATCTGGTCCGCCCTGGCCAGCGCCCAAGCGCACTTCGCCATCGGCGGGCCCATCGCCAAACGCTACCCGGCCGAAGTCGCCCCGTTCATCGCTGCGCCCGAGCCCACTGCCGCGGCCGCCGAAGCGCTGGCCGATCTGGTCTCGCCGGGCGAGATCGTCAACATCGTCAGCGTCACGCCCAAGCTCGATAAGGGCTGGGAACTGCTCGCCACCGGCAACATCGTGCAGATGGTCTGGCGCGACGACGCGCCCACGCCCCAGGAGGACTCAACCGACATCACGCCCATCACCGACGCCGACACGCCCGACATGATGGCGCTCACCGCGCTGGTGTTCCCGGGTTACTTCCGTCGCCGCACACCCGAGATGGGGGAGTACTTCGCCATCCGGCAAGAACGGAAATTCGCCGCGATGGCCGGCGAGCGCATGAAAGTGTCCGGCTATGAAGAGATCAGCGCCGTCTGCACTCATCCTGATTTCACGGGACGAGGTTACGCCGCGCGCCTGATCAATCATCTCGTCGCGAGACAACTCGAGCGCGGCATCGTGCCCTTCCTGCATGTCAACGAAACAAATGCTCGCGCACGGGCTTTGTATGCTCGTCTCGGCTTCTTCGACCGGGCGCTCCTGCCCTTGTGGTTACTGAAGCGCGTTTAGATGCCGGCGAATTCCTCGAAGAACGATTCCGTCTTCGCGGCCCCGAAGACCAGGGTTCACCGTCGGCTTCCGTCTCGCCGAGTCAGTGCGCAACCCGTAAAAGCCGCGACTGCGAAGCGGATCACACACTTTTGATTGCCTTGTCAACGTTTGGCGACAGCATGGTTGCGCCGGACGGGATTGATATCATGTGCCCCTGGCCTACTACTCCTACAAGCGTCCGGGGCGTTCCATGTGCAATCGATTACTCAAGACAACTGTCGCTGCATTGCTGTGCGCGTCCGTTCTTGCCGCCACGCCGGCGTTGAGCGATCCGCCGGATCACGCGAAGGCGTATGGCTGGCGCAAGAAACACGATTCACGCTATGTCGGCTACACGGGCCGCGAATGGGATCGTGACTACGGCGTGCGTGAAGGCTCGTGCAATCGCAAGACCATCGGCACCGTCGTCGGCGCGGTGGCCGGCGGTGCGATCGGATCGCAGATTGGCGAAGGCGACGCGCGCACGGTCGCCATCATCGCGGGAGCGGTGCTCGGCGGCCTGATCGGTCGCGAGATCGGCGAAGATCTCGATGAGGCGGACCGTGGCTGCTTCGGCCACGCACTCGAACTGGCCGATCCCGGTCGCCCGGTGCATTGGATCAACGATCGCACGCACGTCGACTACGTGCTCACGCCGCTGCGCTCCGACGATTCGAAGAGCTGTCGCAAGTTCAAGTTGCAGGCCACGTCGGGCAAGAAGAGCAAGACGTCCGAAGGCCGCGCCTGCCGTGACGGCGATGGCATCTGGAGAATCGGCTGACAAAACAGCACGCGCGTACTCCGCCGCAGTTGTCAGGTCCGCTGGCGTGCAGTATCAATAGCGACTCATTGGGAGACGCTGCATGTCATGCGAACACATCGGCCACATCAAGCCATTGCCGCCGAAGACGCCGCAAGGGTGTGAGGAGTGCCTGAAGTCGGGTGGCCGATGGGTGCATCTGCGCTTGTGCCTGACCTGCGGTCACGTGGGCTGTTGCGACAGCTCACCCAATCGGCACGCGACCAAGCACTTTCACGCCACTCAACATCCGGTGATGGCGTCGTACGAACCGGACGAGCGCTGGGCCTGGTGTTTCGTCGACGAAGAGGCGGTGGATATCCCGCGAGAGGTGCTGAAATACCTGCGCTAGGGCCTGTTAACACTCATTGGATGGGCTGCGACGAGCTATTGCGGTTCAGGGCTAGGCGGGACGAGCGCCGTGTGCTCTCTGCACATAAGGGAGGAGCAACGACGTCCTGAACCGCAATAGCTCGTCCCATCTAAGGATATTTATTCATTAAACGGGTTGCGCCTCCCGATTCTCATGAAACATGGGCCTGCCGCTGCGTTACAAAGCTTGCCCTCGCTACGCGAGGGCTGCGCTTTGCGCCTTGCTGCAGGCGATTGGAGGCGCAACGCAGCCCATCCAATGAGTGTTAACAGGCCCTAGATTACGCGGCGCGCTGCTGCGTGATGAGCTGGTCCTTTTCCAGCCACAGGCCGTTCAACCAGTTCTGGACGCGCTCGCGAAACGCCGGATCGTTTTGATAATCGCCGCCGAGCAGCTCGGCGGGAATCGCCCGCTCGCGAATATTCACGCGCACCTCGCGCACACGGTTCGCGAACAGATCGAGCATGGTCGGACGGCCATCGGGATAGACGATGGTCACATCCAGAATCGAATGCAGCGCGCGCCCCATCGCGTCCAGTACGAAGGCGATGCCGCCCGCCTTGGGCTTGAGCAGATTCGTGAACGGCGAGGCCTGCTGTTCATGTTTGGCGCGCGTGAAGCGGGTGCCTTCGACAAAGTTCATCACCGACACCGGAATGTGCATGAACTTGGCGCACGCCCGCCGGGTCGCGGCGATATCCCGCCCCGCCAGCTCCGGCCGTTTCTCCAGCTGCTGCCGCGAGTAGCGTTTCATGAAGGGAAAATCGAGCGCCCACCACGCCAGCCCGAGCAGCGGCACCCAGAACAGCTGACTCTTCAGGAAGAAACGGAGCAAAGGCACGCGCCGATTCAGTGCGGCCTGTAAAACCGGGATGTCGACCCAGGTCTGATGATTCGCCATCACCAGGTAATGGCCGTCGGGCCGCAGCCGGGCGTCGATGTCGAACACGAAACGGGTGCGGGTGAAGCGGCGAATCAGGGTGGTGTTGATGCCGATCCAGCTGGCCGCGATCGCCATGAGCAGCCGGTCGCACGCGCGCCGGATAGGGCGCAGGGGCAGAATGGCTTTCACCACCGCCACTACCAGCAGCGGCGGTACATGGATCAGGCTGTTCGTGGCCAGCAGCAGCGCACCGAACGTGATTCGTAACCAGCTCATCGCGAGACTCTGTCGCCTCGGGGTCGAGGCGCGCGCAGCATACTGAAGATAGACCGATGTGGCGATTTTGCTGGACAGGATGTCCGCATGCAGCGGGCACATGGACGTGCAGGAGTCGCGCCCGAGGCCGTAGTCCCGGCCGGAGGCCCCCATTGCAAGCGGGGAAAGTTGATGCCATGGTGCCTCGCATGAGCCGCAGTTCGCCGCCCTCCCTGCTTCGGCGTGCCCTCGACCGGGTGACCTGGCGGCTGGTCGCGCTCATCGCGATTCCCTTCGCCGTGCTGGCCTCGGACACCACCGCGAACGGTCCGGCCGGGCCGAATCCCGAGTTCCAGTTCATACGATTGCAATACACCGGCACCAGCCTGTTCGGTGGCCGGGAGCGCTGGTTGACCGACTTTCCCGAAGCCGAGCAACACCTGATCCGCGGCATCCGGCGGCTCACACGCATCGACATCGCCGAGGAGAGCAGGAACCTCAGCATCATGGACGACGCGCTGTTCGACTATCCCTGGATCTACGCAGTGGAAGTCGGCCATTGGATGCTGTCCGACGAAGAGGCCGCGCGGCTGCGCGAATATTTGTTACGCGGTGGCTTCCTGATGGTCGACGATTTTCATGGCACCCTGGAGTGGGCCACGTTCATTCAGGGCATGCACCAGATTTTTCCCGATCGCGCCATCGTCGACATTCCCCCCGACGATGGCGTGTTCCACGTCGCGTACGACATCAACGAACATGTGCAGATCCCCGGCATTCAATCGTTGTACAGCGGCCGCAATTACGAGAAGGACGGCTTCACGCCGCACTGGCGCGGCATTTACGACGATGACGGCCGCTTGATGGTGGTCATCAATTTCAACATGGACCTCGGCGATGCCTGGGAGCATGCCGACGTACCCGAATACTCGCTGCTCTATACGAATCGCGCTTACAAATACGCGATCGACTATATTCTCTACGCGATGACGCATTAGAGCGTCCGTCTTCCCCTTCATACAGGCGCGTGCGCGATGGACATCAATTGGCAGTGGCGCCGCTACGCCGAGCTTTCGCCGTTGCAGATTCACACGATCTTCGCCGCCAGGCAGGCGGTGTTCATCGTCGAGCAGGCGTGTGCGTATCCCGACATCGACGACAAGGATCTGCAGGCGCTGCACCTGGCCGGCTGGGCGGGCGCTCAGCTCGCGGCGTATTTGCGGTTGCTGGCACCGGGCGTGAGTTATCCCGACGAGCCTTCGCTGGGCAGGATCATCACGACCAGGCTGGCCCGGGGCGGCGGCGTCGGCCGGGAGCTCGTCGCTCGCGGCCTGGAAAAGATCCATGAGCTGTATCCGACCCTGCCGACACGCATCGGCGCGCAGGCACACTTGCACAAGTTCTATGGATCGTTTGGATTCGTGCAAGCGTCGGAGCCGTACGACGAGGACGGCATCATGCACATCGAGATGCTACGAGCCGCGGGACCGGTCGCCCCGCGAGCTTGAATCAATTGATTTGATCGGAAGAAATCTGCGGCAGCTGCAGATTCAGCTCTTCGAGATCGTCCACCGCCGGACGCAACATCGGCTTGAGCGCACCGAACGGCCGCTTGTAAGAAATAAACACCGACGAACCGAAGTTGTCTTCGAGCGAATGACCGGCGCTCATCGACATCGTGCCGCGCCCCACGCCCATGCTCTGTTTCACCGCGATGAGATTGGTACGCTCGCGCGCCCACGTTGTTTGAGTCGCGTACGCGACCGACAAATTCGAACGTTCGGCAACATTCACGCCGACGCTGGCCAGATCACGCTGCATGACAGGATCGTTCAACGACATGCTGCCGATGTCACGAAACTCGCGGCTCTGGAACCGTGAGCGGACCATCAGGTTGAACATCGAGTTGGTGTGCTCGAAACCGACCTTCGACATCCAGCCCGAGCCGCCACCCACCGCGTTGCTCTGAGCGAAGGCGACCGACGCGGTGCCGACCGAACCGATACGACGCGCGACACCGAAACCCAGAGCGCCGACTTCATCGGCCAGATACTCGCCGTGCGCTTCGACAGTGAAGCCCATCGGCGCGCCACACGTGACGGTCGTGTTCGCAAACGTCGAGCCGTAGGAATTGCTGGTGAGCGCATAGTTCTCGCGCACTTTGCCGAAGCCCACCGAGAAGTCCGAGCAGCCGCGCTCGACGAGGCGCGTGCGCGCGATCATCGGCGCCGAGACGGATTCGGAGTGACCCAGCGCATCGCGCACGGCCAGGTTCCAGCCCTGCCCGCCCGAAGGCAGGGAACGATTCACTGACAGGCTCTGCTGGCTCAATCCGGAGTCAGCCGGACCCGCCGAGGCGAACAGCGCGTCGGCGACGGTGGGCAGCACCGCCATGCCACTGCTGGCCAGCTTGCTGGAATCGATCACGTCATCCCGCGTAGCGGATTTGGTGCCGAACTGCATGCCGCCGTAGCGGACCGAAGTGCCCCACATGCCCACGCTGCTGACAGAATCGCCGACGCGCAGGCTTTCGTCGCCCCGTTGTTGGGTATACGACGACTGCAGACGGGTCAGGGTATTGGCGGTGGCGTTGGGGTCGAGCGAGGCGGCGAAGCTGTAATCGACCTTGCCGGCGTCGCTCAGCACCTGGGCGTTGACGGACGAATACGCGGGATTCAGCGAGGTCGCGCGAACCGCCACGGTCTCCGGCTCGCTGACTTGGGGCACGGCGCAGGCGGTGAGCGCCAGCGCGGGACCCAGGATGAGGATGGTCCGTATCGTCGAAGTCATCAGCTCAACAAACTCAACTGCAGCCGGGCCCCGCCTTGGTCGGCGACACCATGGGTGGTCTGGTGGGCGGCATTGCCCTGAAGCGAGCTGAAAGTGTAAGCAACCCAGCTGCCCCTGACCATAAGTCAGCCCCTGTAAGTGTGCGTATTACGTCGCATTTTCAGGGTAAAGCGACTAGTGTTCCGGGGCCCGGAATCCTGGCAACAAAGCTGTAACTTCCCCTCCAGCGCGGTGTTCTCAAGCTAAACGACGACATCACCGTGGCCAGCCAACCCCCGGACACCCCAGAGCGCCAGGACGACTTCGCAAGCTTCATGCGTGCCTATCAGGACATGGTCTATTCCACCGCCGCGCGGATCACGGGCCGCGACGGCCCGGCGGAGGACATTGCCCAGCAGGTGTTCCTGAAGGCTTACGAGAATTTCGCCCAGTTGAGCACCAGCCCGGCCGCCGGCGGCTGGCTCAAGACCGTGGCCCGCAACCTGGCTCTGAATCATGCCACCCGCTATCGCCGTCGCTGGCGGTTCTTTTCCGAGATGCGCAGCGCCGATGACGACGATGCGGAGATGGAGATTCCGCAGCCCGAGGGCGAGGTTGCCGGCATCGATCTGGATGCGGAGACGCGCCGGGCCATCGTGGCCGAGGCCCTGCAGAAATTGCCCGATCATCGCCGGCTGCCGCTGGTGCTGTATCACTTCGAAGAGATGTCTTATGACGAGATTGCACAGCAGCTCAAGATTTCGTTGCCCAAAGTGAAAATCGACATCATGCGGGCGCGCGGCGCGCTCGCGAAGATCCTCGCCGCCCGCGGTCTGACGGCGGAATGTTTCTAGAGGCCGCCACCATGAACACCCCCTTCAATCCGAACGAACCGCAGCTCGAGCGTTTCATCGACCAGGCATTGCGCGATCAGCCTCTGCGTCGCGCGCCGGCCGATCTCGAATCCAAAGTGATGGCGGAGATCGCGCGTCGCGCGGCCGCCCCATGGTGGCAAGGCAGTTTCTCGGGCTGGCCGGTCGCGGCGCGCCTGCTGTTCATCGTCGCGTCCGCCGGCCTCATCACGCTGGTGTTGAAAGCGTCGGCGCTGATCATCGATCCGATCCATCCGGGGGCGCGCAGCGCTGCGTTGCTCGCCGATGTGGCGTGGATTCCTTCCTTGTTCATGACCATTGGCCAGGTCCTGCGCGACCTGTCGTCGTTCTGGGTTTATGTCGGCGCGGCCATTCTCGGCGCGCTGTATCTAACGTTGTTCGGGGTCAGCGCCGCTGCCTACCGGACGTTGTATGCGGCCCGCTGAGGACGCGTGGTGTTTCGTATGAGACGTTTGTTACAAAGTTTTTTCGCGATCGCGGTGCTCGCCGGCCTCGGCGGTACTCCACATGCGGTCGCACAGGAAGTCCCAGCCCCGCCGTCGCCTCCAGTCGAGGTGGAACGGAATGAGGATCTGGAGCGCGGCATCCAGCGCGAGCTGGAAAAGGCCGAGCGCGAGATCGAACGCGCCCAGCGCGCAGCCGAACGCGCCGCCGACCGGGCCGCACGGCGCATGGACGGCGGCAAAGACAGAGTCATCGTCAACATCGGCGACAACTCATCGCTGGTGGCCGGTGAATACGCGGACGCAGTGATCTCGGTATTCGGCTCAGCCACTTCCGCCGGCGAAGTCGGCGAAGCGGTCGTGGCCATCGGCGGCAACGCCTCCGCGACCGGCCCGGTCGGCGAAGGCGTCGTGGCGTTGTTCGGCAATGTGTATGTGGACAGCGAAGTGGGCCAGGACGTGGTCGCGATCTTCGGCAACGTGCAGCTCGGCCCGCATGCCATCGTCAATGGCGAAACGGTTTCGGTCGGCGGCGCAATCACCCGCGATCCGGCCTCGAAGGTTCACGGCGGACAGCAGCAGATCGCGTTCGGCAAAAGCTTCGGCGACATGAAGTGGCTGAGGGCGTGGTTCGAGAACTGCTTGCTCTACGGCCGGCCGCTGGCGTTCGATTCGAGCGTGACGTGGGCATGGTGGCTGGCGTTCGGCTTCCTGGGCTTGTATGTACTGCTGGCGGTGATGTTCGACGGCACCGTGCAACGTTGTGTCAACACGCTGGAAGAACGACCCGGCGAATCGACCATCGCGACCATTCTCGCCGTCCTGCTGTCGCCGATTCTGATCATCCTCACGCTGATCACCGTCATCGGCGCGGCGCTGGTGCCGTTCCTGGTGCTGGGCTTGTTCTGTGCGGCGGTCTTCGGCAAAACGGTCGTGCTCGCCGCGATCGGACGCCGCATCACTCGCTTCACGGGCATCGACGCGTTCGGTCATCTCGCGGTCGCCACGCTGATCGGCGGGTTGATCGTGCTCCTGCTGTACACGGTGCCGGTGATCGGGTTCATCGTGTCGAATATCGTCGGTGCGCTTGGCTTTGGTGTCGTCGTGTACACGCTGCTCCTGGCGCAGCGTTCGCGATCGGCGGCTGCAGCTGCCGCCGCGTCACCGGCTCCAGTGACCGCTGCGCCCGATGCGACGATCGAATCGGCTGGCCTCGCTGGCGATGGCAGCACCGTGCCACCGCTCTCTCCTCCGCCGGCGACCCCGAGCAACATCGAGCTCAACACGCTGCCGCGCGCGGGCTTCTGGATTCGCATGGGCGCGCTGGCCCTCGACACGCTGATCGTCGCCATCGTCGTGAACTGGCTGGAACCGACCGGTCATCTGTTCCTGGTCGCGCTCGCCGGTTACGGCGCGCTGATGTGGAAACTGAAAGGCACGACCATCGGCGGCATCGTCTGCAATCTGCGTGTGGTACGCACCGACGGCCGGGACATCGAGTGGGAAACCGCCATCGTGCGCGCGCTCGGTTGTTTTCTGTCGCTGATCCCGGCCGGCCTGGGCTTCATCTGGATGGTGTTCGACAACGGTCGGCAGACCTGGCACGACAAGATCGCCGGCACCGTGGTGGTGCGAGTGCCCAAGAACACGCCGCTGGTCTGATCTGAGAATTTCCTCAGCTAGCGGCGTCGGCGCGGCGACGCTACAGTTGCGGGTCCGTCGCCGCTCATGCTGAACAGTCAATGGAACCCGCGCTCCCTTCCGACACGCCCGAGCAAACCGTCATCGGCGTGCTCTCCGATACTCACGGCCTGCTGCGCCCCGAAGCGCTGAAGCACCTGAACGGTGTCGACCGCATCATTCATGCGGGCGACATCGGCGCACCGAACGTGCTGGAGAAATTGCAGACCCTGGCGCCGGTCGACGCCGTTCGCGGCAACAACGACAAGGGCGCGTGGGCCGAGGCGATTCCTGAAACATTGTTCCTCGAAATTCGCGGGCACCAGATTCATGTGCTGCACGACCTGAATCAGATCGACTTGAGCCCGTCGGCCGCGGGCATGTCGGTGGTGATCAGCGGTCATTCGCACAAGCCCGTCGTGGAAGAACGCGAAGGCGTGTTGTTCATCAACCCCGGCAGCCTCGGGCCGCGTCGTTTTCGACTGCCCATCGCGCTGGCGAAGTTGTATGTCACCGCCGAATCGGTGCGCGCCGAGATCATCGAGCTGCGCCTTCCTGGCTGAACGGAGCGCTGCTCTGTTCGTGCGCGGCGCCATGTCAGTTTCAATATCGCCGGCGGTATTGCGCGGCGCTGCTGAACACTATTACGGACGCAACGGAATCTGCGCGACGTCACATTCCCAACGCCCGATGGCTCTTATGCTCGAAAACTCATGTGCGAACGATTCGTCATAGCTGCTCAGACAGCGGTGGAACGCGAGTTCCCCTTGCTGCATGCGTGGTGGCGATTCGAACCTAGCTTCAACGTTTCCACCCGCAACAACGTACCGATCGTGCGTCTGCACGACGGCGAGAGCGAGGGCGTGATGATGCGCTGGGGACTGGTGCCCGACTGGGCGGAAGGCGATGAGAAAAAAGCCTGCACGACGCACGCGTCGGCCGATGAGCTCGATCGGAACAAGGCGTTCAGCGGCGCGTGGTGGAGAAGTCAGCGCTGCATTCTGCCCCTGTCCGGGTTCTATGGCTGGCAGCTTACCCCTCAACAGTATTTGCAGCCGTACTTTGCCCGGCTGGTGAATCGTTCAGTGTTCGGCGTCGCTGCGATTTGGGACCGGACGATCAATAAGGATGAGGACGACGTCGTTGACGGCTGCGCGGTGGTGACGGTGCCGCCCAATGATTTATTGGCCGACGTTCACAATACGGCGCAGCGGATGCCGGCGATTCTGCACAGAGATGAATACGAGCCGTGGCTGCGGGGCTCGACGGCGCGAGCTCGATCGCTGCTGAAAACATATCCGCAAGACAGGATGGTCGCGCACGCGGTGAGCCCGCGCGTCAACTCACTCAAATACGATGATGAGGAGTTGATCAAGCCGGTGCTGTTCGGCTGAGCCGAACGGCGCGACCGGCCTTCGGCCGGTGCGCCTGTTGATTGGTTCATTCCCGGCTGAGCGGCGCTCCCGGCTTCGCCGGTGCGCCTCTCCCCTTCGGTTTGCCAAGCGGCCCAGGTCCGGCTCGTTAAATCGTGGCGGTCCGATTGCTAAATCGTGGCCTCAGTGGCCAAGTCGCCTGCGCTCCAGCCGCTGAGCCTCCAGCGTCGCGACTCTTGACGTAGCGATCGGCTAGTTCTTGATCGTCAGCGACGTATAGCCCAACCCGTCCGGCTCGCGACCGGCCTTCAATCGATCGACGATCTTCAACGTGTTCAGATCGATCACGGTCACCGTGTCAAAGTTCGTGTTGGCCACGAACGCCACCGCCAACGACTCCGGCATCAGAATGCCGACCGGCACCGGGCCGGTGCCGAACTGAGACGCCATCCGTTTCGTATCGTCCCGGGGTAGCTTCTCGCCTTCCTTCTGCATCGGAATCGTCGCGAGCTGCTTCTTGGTCACCGTATCGAACACCGCGACATCGCCCGACACCGCATTGGACACCAGCGCTCGCGTCCCGTCCGGTGTGAACTTCACGCGGATCGGCATCTTGCCCGGCTCGAGCGTCGCCGTGATCTTCAACGTCGCGGGATCGACGATGGACACCGTGTTGGCCTCGCGATTCGTCACCCACACCTCACTGCCGTCCGGCGCGACAGCGATGCCCTCAGCACCTTTGCCCGTGACGACATCCGTGACGCGCTGATGAGTCGAGAGATCGATCACCGTCGATGAGCCCGAGCCGATGTTCGCCGTGAATGCGCGCCGATGTTTGGAACTGACGGCGACCATGTGCGTACCGGCCTGATCGGTCGCGATGGCATGTTTCACCTTGCCATCGTTCACGCCGACCACGAGCACCGCCTTGCTCGCTTCGACAGTGACAGCGACTTCATCGCCCTGCAGCCAGACGATGCCGTGCGGACGGCTGTAAGTGCCGAGGTCGATGGTTCGCACTACTTTCTTGCCGGGCACATCGACGACCGTCAACGTTTTGCCGGGATTGGTGTTGTCGCCGTAATTGGTGACCACGGCGGTCTTGCCATCTTTCGAGATGGCGACTTCATGCGGCCCATCCCCGGTCGGCAAAGTGGCTTTGACCTGGTTGTCCGCCAGATCGATGAACGACACCGTGTCGTCGGACTTGTTGAGCACCAGCAACGTGCCCGACGACGCGGCGCTGGCGGCGCCGCTGACAGCCATCAACACCAACCAGCCCAATTGTTTCATGTGGGTTCCCGTGAGCTCTGGATCAAGGCACCGAGCGACGCATCAGCGTGCTCTTGCCGAACAACGATTCGATCAGATCCACCGCCAGCAGCGCGGTCTTGTTACGAATGTCGAGCGCCGGGTTCAGTTCCATCACATCCAGCGACGCCATGCGGCCGGTATCGGCGATCATTTCCATGCACAGCTGCGCCTCGCGATACGACGGCCCGCCCGGAATGGTGGTGAGCACGCCCGGCGCAATTTCCGGATCCAGAAAGTCGACGTCGAAACTCACATGCAAATGAGTGTCGTCGTCGAGGCCCAGCAGCGCCTGTTCCATCGTCTGGCGCATGCCGTGTTCGTCGATGTAACGCATGTCGAACACTTCCAGACCCTGCTCGTGCACGAAACGCTTTTCCGGCGGATCGACGCTGCGAATGCCGATCTGACGAATCCATGACGGGTCGATGGCCGGTTTGTGGCCACTCATCTCGGTCAATTGCGATGGACCGAAGCCGCACAGGCACGCCACCGGCATGCCATGAATGTTGCCGCTCGGTGAGAGCTCACGCGTGTTGAAGTCCGCGTGCGCATCGAGCCAGAACACGCGCAGTTTCTTGCCATGCTCGCGACAATAACGCGCGACGCCGCTGATCGAACCGATGCCCAGGCAATGATCGCCGCCGAGCAGAATCGGCAACTGGCCGTTCTTCAGCGCGCCGTACATCGCATCGTGGACCAGCTGGTTCCACTCCGTGACTTCGGCGAGATGCCGATAGCCATCGACAGGTTCCTGCCAGGGATTGCCGGGACCGTTGAGATTGCCGCGATCGATGACTTGTAAACCGCGTCCGGCCAGCGCCTCGCGCAGCCCGGCCACACGCAGTGCTTCGGGCCCCATCGACGAGCCACGGTCCGCGGCGCCAGTGTCTGTCGGCGCACCGATCAGTGTCACCGTTCTCCCCTTAGCCATCGCCAATGACGAATCGCCCCCCGCGAATTGCGTGCTCATGACCATCATCCTCTCGTTAGAATCGGGTCGAACGCCGTTGTTCTGACCATGCCCGATTGTACCTCAGCCCATGGATGCCCCTGCCGCAACCGCGCGGCGTGAATTGCTTACCGGGGTGCTGCTTGCCGGCGCCGGTGCCATCGCGTTTTCCTGCAAGGCCATCATCATCAAGCTGGCCTATCGCCACGGCGTGGACGCAGTGACCACGATCATGTATCGCATGTTGTTCTCGCTGCCATTGTTCCTGGCGCTGTCGTGGTGGTCCGGACGGAACAAACCGGCGCCCACCGCGCCACAGTGGCGCACGCTGTTCGGATTGGGGTTTTGTGGCTATTACCTGGCGAGTTTTCTGGATTTCGCGGGATTGCAATACATCAGCGCCAACCTGGAACGGCTGATCCTGTATTTGAATCCCACCATCGTGCTGCTGGCGGGCAAGCTGTTGTTCAAGACTCCGGTGAGCCGGCGGCAATGGCTGGCGCTCGCTGTAAGTTATATCGGCGCGCTGGTCGTGTTCGCTCACGACCTGAACACCGGCCCGGGTATCGCGTTCGGCGCGCTGCTGGTCCTGGGCAGCGCCATCAGCTACGCGATCTATCTGGTATACAGCGGCCAGCTGGTGCGCCAGCTGGGTGCGATGCGCGTGACCGGGCTGGGCACCACGATTGCGTGTTTTCTCTGTATCGCGCAGTTTTTCATCTTGAAACCGCCGTCGGCGATGATCGTCGCGCCCGAAGTCATCTGGCTGTCGGCATTGAACGCGGTGTTGTGCACATTCGTGCCCGTGCTCATCACCATGATGGCGTTGGAACGCATCGGCGCCGGGATCACCGCGCAGATCGGCATGATCGGCCCGATGTCCACCATCATCCTGAGCGTGCTGGTCCTGGGCGAGCCGTTTACGGCCTGGATCGCCGCCGGCACGGTGCTGGTGGTGGCCGGTGTCTGGGTACTGGCCCGCTCGCGCGTCGTCCGACCCGATTCGTGACAGGGCGGAAAGTGCGCCGTGCACCGATGGCCACGCCGAGTTCTCTATAATGCGGGCCCCTCACTCGAGACTGGTCGAGCATCGGAGCCCGCGTGCAATCCATCATCTCGGTCCAAAACCTGGTCAAAACCTACGCCTCGGGCTTCCAGGCCCTGAAAGGCGTCGACCTCGAGATCCGCCGCGGTGAAATCTTTGCCTTGCTGGGACCCAACGGCGCCGGCAAGACCACGCTGATCAGCATCATCTGCGGCATCGTCAACGCCACCTCGGGCAGCGTCACCGCCGACGGCCACGACATCCGCAAGGAATTTCGCGCCGCGCGCTCCAAGATCGGCCTGGTGCCGCAGGAGCTCACCAGCGACGCGTTCGAAACGGTGTGGGCGACGGTGAATTTCAGTCGCGGGCTGTTCGGCAAGCCCCCCAATCCCGCGCATCTTGAAAAGGTGCTGAAGGACCTGTCGCTGTGGGACAAGAAGGACAGCATCATCATGGCATTGTCCGGCGGCATGAAACGTCGCGTGATGATCGCGAAGGCGCTGTCGCACGAGCCGCAGATTCTGTTTCTCGACGAGCCCACCGCGGGCGTCGACGTGGAATTGCGACGTGACATGTGGAACATGGTCCGCTCCCTGCGCGACAGCGGCGTCACCATCATCCTCACCACGCACTACATCGAAGAAGCCGAGGAGATGGCCGATCGCATCGGCGTCATCAGCAAGGGCCAGATCATCCTGGTCGAGGAAAAGACCACGCTGATGCGCAAGCTCGGTCGCAAGCAGCTCACGTTGTATCTGCAGGCCCCGCTGCAACAGATCCCGGCGCAGCTTGCCAACCGTCAACTGGAGTTGTCGCCGGACAAGACACAGCTCATCTATACGTTCGATACCCAGGCCGACGCCACCGGCATCGCCAGCCTGCTGCGGCAACTCAGCGAGCACGGCATCGACTTCAAGGACCTGCACACCAGCGAGAGCTCGCTGGAAGAAATCTTCGTCAGCCTGGTGCATCAACGATGAACACTTACGGCATCAGCGCCATCTACCGATTCGAACTGGCCCGCTGGTTTCGCACTCTGGTGCAGAGCCTGTTGTCGCCGGTGATTTCCACCTCGCTGTACTTCGTCGTGTTCGGTGCCGCGATCGGCTCGCGCATGGCGCAGATCGAAGGCGTGAGTTACGGCGCGTTCATCGTGCCCGGTCTGATCATGCTGTCCGTGCTCACCGAAAGCATTTCCAATGCCTCGTTCGGCATTTATATGCCGCGCTACTCCGGAACGATTTACGAAGTGCTGTCGGCGCCGATCTCGGGGATGGAAATCGTCATCGGCTATGTGGGCGCGGCGGCGACCAAGTCCATCATGCTCGGCCTGGTGATTCTCGCGACCGCGCGGCTGTTCGTGCCTTTCAGCATCGAGCATCCGCTGTGGATGGTGTCGTTCCTGGTGCTCACGTCGCTCACCTTCAGCCTGTTCGGCTTCATCATCGGCTTGTGGGCCAGCGGCTGGGAGAAGCTGCAGATCGTGCCCATCATGGTGGTGACGCCGCTGGCGTTCCTCGGCGGCAGTTTCTATTCCATCAGCATGCTGCCGGAGTTCTGGCAGAAGGTCGCGCTGTTCAATCCGGTGGTGTACCTGATCAGCGGCTTCCGCTGGAGTTTCTACGGCGTGTCCGATGTCGCGGTGGGCGTCAGCCTGGGAATGACATTCCTGTTCCTGACGCTGTGCCTGATGGTGATCTGGTGGATCTTCAAGACCGGCTACCGGTTGAAGGCCTGATCATGACCGCACTTCGCTTGCGTCGCGCCACCGAGCAGGACGCCAGGTTGCTGGCGGCGCTGGCCGAGAAAACATTCCGCGACACCTATACTCAATTCAACACGCCGGAGAACATGGACTCGCATTGTTCCAAGTCCTTCGGCGAAGCGATTCAACGCGCGGAGATCCAGGACGCGGGACGAGAGAGCTGGCTGGGCGAAATCGACGGCAGGCCGGTCGCCTTCGCTCAGCTGATTCTGGATAAAGCGTGCCCGTCACTGCCGGGCAAGCGCGGCATCGAGCTGCTGAGGTTTTACGTCGACTCGTCTCAACATGGCAAAGGCGTGGCTTATCGATTGATGGACGAGCTCACCGCCCGCTCCGCTGCACTGGACGCGGAAGTGTTGTGGCTCGGCGTGTGGGATCGGAACACGCATGCGACCGCCTTCTACCAGCGCTGCCGGTTCGAGACGGTGGGAACGAAAACGTTTACGCTCGGCACCGAAGTGCAATCGGATTGGGTGATGAGTCGCGACCTGCGACGGAGCTGATTGCCGCGCTGAAATCGCGTCGACAACAAGGAGTCGTGTATGACCGCGCTGTCCCGCCGCTCTCTTCTGCTCGCCACTGGCGCCGCCGCGCTGACGTTGCCGCTGCGCTGGGCCAACGCCGCGCCGTGGAAGGGCTATAACGACGCCATCGTCATCGATGGCTTGGGTGGGCCGGGCAGCCTCACCATGCAACCCGGCGAGAAGCTCAGCGAAGCGCACCTCAAAGATGTGCGCGACAGCGGCCTGACCGCAGTGCTCATCACGCTCGGACCGGTCGGCACGACGCCTCCGGACGCAGCCTTCAAGGATCTGGTTCGCGGCCTGATCGATGTGGATCGCGACATCGAGCGGCATCCGGACACGTTTGCCCGCATCCGAACCGCCGCGGATATCACAGCAGCCAAGAAAGCCAAACGCACCGGTCTCATCTACGGCGTGCAGGATGGCGTGGCGTTCGAGACCGACCTCGAGCTGCTCGAGGACTTATATCAGCTGGGCTTGCGGGTCGTGCAACCGACTTACAATCGTCGCAACCTGATTGGCGACGGTTGTATGGAACCGGCGAATGCGGGCCTGAGTCGCACCGGCGTCGAAACCATCGAGCGGCTCAACTCGCTCGGCATCCTGGTCGATCTCAGCCACTGCGGCCGACAGACGTCAGCCGATGCGATTCGCGTATCGAAGAAGCCCGTTGCGTTCACGCACACCGGCGCCGCGGCCGTCGTCGATCATCCCCGTCATCGCACCGATGCGGAGCTGCGCGCGGTGGCGGACAAAGGCGGTGTGTCGGGCGTGTTCTTCATGCCGTATCTGACTGGCGGCAAGCAGCCCACGGCCGCGGACATCATTCGACACCTGGATCATATGATCAACGTGGCCGGCGAAGATCACGTGTCCCTCGGCACCGACGGCACGATCTCACCCGCCGTCCTCGATCAGAAATACAAAGATGCGTTTGCCGCCGACACCCGCAATCGCAAGGCAAAAGGCATCGCCGCGCCGGGCGAAACGGAAGACGGCTATTTATTCGCGAACGATCTCAACACACCGCGTCGTTTCGAAACGTTGAGCCAGATGCTGGCCGATCGCGGCTACAGCGCCACCCGCATCGAGAAAATCCTCGGTCGCAATCTGCTGCGAGTGTTCGGCGACGCGTGGGGCAGCTGAGCGTTACAGCCCGAACAGTACGCTCAGCGACGCCTGGTCGATGCGGCTTTGGCCCATGATCTCGTTGGATTGCAGATCGCCGGTACGCTGATACTCGAGCCGCGCGGTCCAGCGCGGCGAGAATGCCCACTGCACGCCCGCGCCCACCGTGAAGACTTCGTCGCTGAAGTCGCGATCTATCTGTGCGCCGGACGGCACAACTGCGCCGATAGCATTTGTTCTCGCCTCGACTTCCTGCTTGGCAAACAACACGCCGCCCCGAAGGAACACTTCCCATTGCGAGCCGAGCGGCAGCGAACCCAATACCGACAGTGCGGGCCCGCGCGAAGTGACGCTGTAGCTGCGGGTGATTTCGGTCACGTCGGATACGGGCGGCCGACTCAGTGAAGGTCCATAGTGCTCCACGAGCGATGCCTCACCCGAATCGACATAGGCGAGCTCGGCGGCGAGATACTTGTTGACCCGATAACCCAGCGAGAAATTCCAGCCAACGTCGGTCTCGTCGGCGGTGAGGCGGGTGGGCAGAAACACCGCAACGGGCACTGGCGAGAATATCGGCAGCCCCGGATTGCCCACGATGATCCCAGCCACCGGCCCAGGGACCACGCCGAGCACCGGCGTGGTCGTGAAGGCGGTCGGCATCGGCCCCACTCCCGCCTGCTTGTCGAGGCTTTGCTCGCTGCGAGCGCCGGCGGCGCCGACATAAAATCCCGGATCGGCCGCTTCACTGATTTCACAGCCCTGTGAAATTACAAACATCGCTGAAGCAGCTGTGTATCGAAACATCCGGCTCTGCATGAGCTCACTCCGTGACATCGTACGATTGCATCTCCTGATGGATGCAATCGTACGGCACGGCGGTTCGAGGCGCAGTATTTTTTACTTAGCCTGCACGCCTGCACCGGCGGCACTGCCTGAAGCGGACTGAGCAAGCGGCGGGCCGGAGAATTCCGTTTCAACGATGACATTCACCGCGTCGCTCACGCCCATCGTCGTGCCCGGCGCCGGGATGCCGTAGCTGATGCCGAATTCGGAACGTTTCAACACTCCAGTCGCGGAGAAACCGATGCGCGCGTTCGGATCCATCGGATGACCGCGATAGCCACCGTTGAAACGCGCTTCGAGCACCATCGGACGCGTCACTCCACGCAATGTGAGCTCGCCGTTGATGCGCATGGTGCGCGCGCCGGTGGGTTCGACGCTGGTCGAGCGGAATGTGATTTCCGGATACTTCCCGGCATCCAACCATTTTTCGCCGGTCAGCTCGGCGTTGAAATCCACTGTGGCCGGATCGGGGAAATCTGTTTCCAACGATTTCGCATCGACCGCGACATTGACCGTCGACGCGGCCAGATTGGCTGGATCGAACTGCAATTGCGCGGTCGCCTTCTTGAAGCGCGCGGTGTAGTTCGAGAATCCGAGATGATTGACACGGAACAGGATGCTCGTGTGCATCGGATCGATCGTGTACGCGCCGGCGGGAACGTCCACTGGCTCTTCGGCGGGGGCCGCGGCTACAGACTCAGACTCCTTCGCCTGCGAAGCGGGCTGATGCGCAGTTTCTTGCTTGGGCGAGCAGGCGGCCAGCGCGGCGAGCATGCCGAGGACGAGTAATCGATTCATTTCGTTGTTCCCTCTGGATATAAAGTCAGTTCGATGCGTCTTCTTGAAGACGCGCCGGCATCGGCCCGGCCGACAAGTCTGCAGCAGATTTCGTTGCCGGCAACCCCGGCTTGGTCCGGGAAATGGCTATTCTCGCCCGCCGGCACTGTGCCGCCGCGTTGCCGACGAACTGCCACTTGGCGGGCTCACGGCGACGGCGGATGATTTGCCCATGAGCACCTCAGCCATCAATTTTCAGGACAAATTCGCCCGTTTCAGCGAGACCTGGCGCCCCAAGGTGATCGCTGAAATGAACGACTACCAGTTCAAACTGGTGCGCCTGCGCGGCGAGTTCGTCTGGCATCAACACGCCGACACCGACGAAGTGTTCATCGTCATCGAAGGCTCGATGACCCTCCGCTTCCGCGACCGCGAAGTCCCCCTGCGCGCCGGCGAACTCTACGTCGTTCCCAAAGGCGTCGAACACCAGCCGTTCGCCGCCGACGAATGTAAAGTGATGCTGGTCGAACCCAAAGGCGTCGTGAACACCGGCGACGCCGGCGGCTGCCTCACCGCCCAGAACGATGTTTGGATCTAGGGAAGCTCTGATTAATCGACTTCCCTGACTCAGTAAGGTTGCAACTGGTTGAAATGCTTCGCCGGGGGAAGTTGCCATCAGCGATGCATGGCAATTGATCAGAGGTTCCCCAGCTCAAGGATTGAGCAATTTTTGAAGCTCAGCCATGGCATCGCGGCCATAGCGAGCCGTGAGGCGCCAGAGCAATTCCCGGTCGACAGTACTTTGTCCGGCAGCAAGAGCATATCGAGCATCGGCGAGATCCTGCGGCCCGCCGGCGAAAAGCTTCATGGCGATGAAGTCCTCGATACATACGACTCGTAACGCGCCGCCCTGGAAGGCCACGTCGATCGCACGCTGAAATGCCTCGTTTTCCAGGCCCCGCAGCCCCACCAGTAAATCGACACGGTTCGAGAATTCGTCGCTCAAGGCCAGCACCGCGCCAATTGGATCGCCCAAATCGCCACGGCGGAGTTCCGTTACAAAACCCGCATCGCGAAAGCGTTGCTGTAACGGCCCCAGCTGCTGAGTCGTTAGGGAAAGAACGGCATCAGCATCCATGCTCGCGCGCAACACTCCGTGCACCGAGGCAGCCATAGCGCCGATGACTGCATAACCGACTTGCTCGCGGGCCAACAGGTCGACCACATCGAGCAGCAGCAGCGCCGACTCACCCGGGCGCCGAGTTCTCATGTCACCTTCGGTTGCCGTGACGCACGGGCTTGTTGGCCGGCCTGAAACAGCTCCGTCATCAAGCGACTGTGAGTCAGAAACGCGTCCAGCCGCTGTTCCGGCGTCAGGCGCTGTGTCGCTGCCAGCAGGCCCTGATCGACCTCTTGGCCGCGACCTTGTCGTGGAGACTTGGGATCCATAGCCCGATTTTAACCAGAGGACTCGCCAGCGCCAGGGGTGCCTCCAAATCCGCCTGAACGGCGAAGTGCCACGCGAGGGGTTGGAAAGGTGGGCACATGATCAGGCATGCGTTGCTGGCTTCCTTGCTGCTGTTGACGGGCTGTGCCTCGCACGAGGGGCGGCCGAGCAATGCGCGGATCGGGTCGGTGGGGCCGGTGGATGTCACGGTGACCCGGGATTTTGTCTACACCCCGCAGGGCTGGCCCCAGGCATTGAAGGCGGATTTGTATAAGCCGGCGGGCAACGGGCCGTTTCCAGCGGTGGTCATGATCCATGGCGGCGGTTGGGAGGGCCGCACGCGACAGGACATGAACGACATTTCGCAGCGGGTGGCCGAGCGCGGTTACGTCGTCTTGAACATGTCGTACCGGTTCGCCCCGCAGTGGCATTTCCCGGCCCAGCTCCAGGATGTGCAGCAGGCGGTGCTGTGGCTACGCGCGCATGCCTCCGACCTGAATGTATTGAAGAACCGGATCGGCACCTGGGGTTACTCGGCCGGGGCGCATCTGGCGGCGCTGGCCGGCGTCACCAGCCCGAGCGACAAATGGTTCGTCGAGGGCACGCGCGTGCAGGCGGTCGTGGCCGGCGGCACGCCGGTGGATATCCGTTATTACAAGGACGGCCCACTGACCAACGGCCTGACCGGCGTCTCCTATGACGAAAACCCCGGCCTGTGGCGCGAAGCCTCGCCATTGGCGCTGGTGAGCAGCGACGACCCGCCGATGTTCCTGTATCACGGCACGTTCGATTTCACCGTGGGCGTGAACAACGCGCATGCCATGTACGAGGCATTGAATGCCAACAACATCCCGGCCGAGCTGTACCTGATCCGCGGCCTGGAGCACATGACCACGTTCATCGTCGACAGCCCCGTGGACAACGGCATCGACTTCCTCGACATCTACCTGCGGGCGGCCAAGCCGAAGCTGTCCGAGGAGACATCCGGGGGCGGGCGCATTCTGCGATGACAAATCGGGCGCTGAGCATTTTCAGCGAAATCTAAGCTACCATCGCGCCCATGTCCGGGCGCAGAACAAGCATCAACGACGTCGCCAAGGCGGCCGGCGTCGCGATCAAGACAGTCTCGCGGGTCCTCAACAACGAACCGAACGTTCGCGAAGAAACCCGTGCGCAGGTGCTGGCCGCCGTCAAACGGCTGAACTATCACCCCAGCCTGTCCGCCCGCAGCCTGGCCAGCCGGCGCTCCTACCTGGTGGGACTGGTCTACGACAACCCCAGCGCCAACTACACCATCGAAGTCCAGCGGGGCGCGCTGGCCCGCTGCCGCGAAGCCAAGTTCCTGTTACTGCTGCATGAAGTGGCCGGCCGCACCGAAGAGGTGATGCAGGACATCCTGACCTTCGCCAACCAGACCCATCTCGACGGCCTGATCGTCGCGCCGCCGCTGAGCGAGTCCGCCGAGCTGATCCGCGCCCTCGACGCCCAGGCCCTGCCCTTCGTGCGCATCGCGCCCAACGAAATCAAACATCGCTCGCCCTACGTCGATATCGACGATGAAGCCGCCGCGCGCGAGATGACCGAATATCTGATCGGCCTCGGCCATCGCAGTATCGGCTTCATCATCGGCCGCCCCGGTCACTTCGCCAGCGGCGAGCGCCTGCGCGGCTACAAGGCGGCGCTCAAGAACCACAAGATTCCCTATGTTCCCGAGTACGTCCGGCAGGGCGACTTCCTGTTCGACTCGGGGCTGGAAATGACCCGTCAGCTGCTGGCGCTGCCGAAGCGGCCGACGGCGATTTTCGCGGGCAACGACGACATGGCGGCGGGCGCGCTCATGGCGGCCCATGAAATGGGCGTGGCCGTGCCGGCGGAATTGTCAGTGGCGGGGTTCGACGACGCGGCCATCGCCCGCACGGTGTGGCCGCCGCTCACGACCATCTGTCAGCCCACCTACCAACTGGCGTATCGCGCGGCCGACCTGTTGCTCGAGATGCTGCTTTCCGGCACGACACCGAAACCCGCACGTCTGGCGCACACCCTGGTGCGCCGGGACTCGACGGCGGTCGCGCCGAATTCGAAACCGAAGTAGCGTTCGAGCAGCGCTACACCCCGAGTGACAGCCGCGAAGCCACGCACAACACCCGCGTGGCCGCCATTTCCAGCGCTTCCAGGTGCGTCTTGAGATAGTCCAGCTCTTCCTGGAGATCGGCGTGCGTGTCCATTGCTTCGAGCAGCGACTCGGGATGTGACTTGAAGTGATGAGTGAGTTGCCGGTCGTCGAGACGCAGCACCGCGATGGCGGTGCGCGCCACGCAGCCGCGCGCCCGATCCCACGCCGGTCCGAACTTGCCTGGATCGATCGGCACGGGGTCGAAAGTCATCGCGGCCCACTGCTCGGGGGTCGCGAGTTGCTCGTCGTCGGACATCGTCGCCTCCTGCAAGGAGGGATCGGGTCAGGCGAGCCGCTTTACCCTGGAGCCAAAACGCCAAAGGCGCGCGCCGAAGATCATTCGGACGCGCGCCCTCGACTCACCCTGCGCGACTGTTACTGACTCACGGACTGAACGATCGGATCGAGGAACGGAGCGAGCACGGCGTAGTCGCCGTTCCAGTCGGTGTCGTGCCAAACGCGTTGACCAGGCGTGGCAGCCGCATCGCGTGCCGCTCCCTCGTGTTGATCGCCGGCACGAACTACGACGAGATCCAGGCTCGGAATGACGACGATCAGGCTGTCACCGAGGCCCCAGGCCCAGTAAGCATCGCGAGGAACGTTCGGTAGCTGACCGTTGGCATTGGTCCACCAGAGAACGCCGTAATTGGTGGTGGCGCCCGGGTAGTCCGATGCAAGGGGATTGGCGAGCGGGGCATTTGCAGGCACCGGGGTGTGGACGGTGTTCACGAACGACTCGGACAGAACGCGCTGCTCGCCCCAGACGCCGTTGCGCAGGAACAGCAGACCGACCCGCGCCATGGCGTTGGGGTTGGCGAACATGCCAGAGGCCAACTCGCGGTTGGGAGGCACATAACCTGTCTGATCGCGATTCGCGTTGTTGCGCCAATGGATATCCGACGCGGCGCCGGCGGCCAGCCCGTAGGTGCTGTTCAAGCCCAACGTCGTCCACACTCGCGTTCCGAGCACCGTCGCCAGGTCTTCGTTGAACACGGTAGTCAACACTTCGGCCAGCCAGTTCAAGCCGCTGTCCGAATAAGACCAGTTCGTGCCCGGGGCATACTGCAACGTGGAGGTGGTGGAGTCGCTTGAAGAAATGCCCCAGCCGGCATACTTGGTGAATCCAGCGGTATGAGTCGCCAGCTGTTGAATCGTGATGTCATCCAGATAGCCGGTGGCCACGTTCGAAATCGGCTTTGCGCCGAACGCCGCGTAGCGACTCTGTGCCGTATCAGTGAGCGCAATGGCGCCGCTGTCGATAGCAATACCGAGCGCGATCCCGCCCATCGACTTGGTCGTCGACTTCATGTCGAAACGTTCGTCGATATCGCCCCACGAGTGCACCAGCCGCCCCTTGCGCACGATCATTCCGGCACTGCCAGGAATCGCGGTGCCAGCGGTCTGCGCATAAGTCGCCGCCTGATCCAGCATCGCCTGATTCATACCGACATCGGCGGCGGCCACCTTGGTCCAGCCATGATTCGTAGGATCACTGTTGGTCGAATCCGACGCCGGATACACTGCCGCGCCCACCGTGACGCTCACCGTGTCCGTGCCGCTCAGGCTGCCATCGCTCACCGTCAATGTGAGCACATAAGTGCCGGCGCCAGGAAACGTCACACTCGTCGCGGCTGCGCTCGCCGTACCGAATGTCACACCGCTCGGGCCGCTGGTCGCGGTCCATGCATAGGTGAGAGTCGAAGTGGAAGAGTCATCGGTGGCCGAGCCGCTCAACTGCGCGGTCGCCGTTGGCAACTCGATTGTTTGATCGGTGCCGGCCTGCACGGTCGGCGCCGCATTCTGCGGCTGTTGCTGAACGGGTGCGCTGGTGCCGCCACCGCCGCCTCCTCCGCCACCGCACGCGGCGATGGACAATGCCATTGAGACGCCGATCGCCACCTGGCGACAACGCTGAATCAATTCGGAACGAGAGCGCTGTGACTCCCGCGACATGACGCGCATTCGATGTTCCCCTCGCAGTTCTCGCGCCGCCACTCGTGCGCGATGCAGACAACGCTCGTGACTTTCGGAAAGGTCCTCGGCCACGTCAGAAAAATCCTGGGCAAGCTATGCAGCTCGCGTGCCGCCGCTGCACAACGCGCAAATGCTTTGTTTCAGGCGGTTTTGGAATGTTTCTCTTGTACTTTTTGCAACACAGGGATGCATGCGAAGAATGTTTTTCCACGCCGATGGGCTGAGACCGGCGTCGCAGTTTCGCGCCAAGCGGGCCTTTTCGCAGGACGGCCACTACGGGGAGAACCCGGCTGTGAGCCGGTTAACATTTGTCGAAATCGGCAATGCGTAGGCTGCCGCTATGTTCAATTCCCGGCCGTTCGCCGCCTGACCCGCATCGCCATGACCCGTCGACTCCGCACCCGCATCATCGTGTTCGTCGTGGCGTTGCTGGCGGTGGTGCAGGTCGTCGCCTATGTCGTGGTAAGCCGCGCGAATTCGACCAATGCGCGCGAGAAAATCGTCGCCGAGCTGGACGTCGGCGAACGCGTTTTCGCCCGCCTGCTCGAACAGAATCGTGAGCGGCTGGCGCAGGCGGCTCGCGTCATGGCCGCGGACTACGCACTCCGCGAAGCCGTTGCCAGCGGCGATCAGGATACCGTCGTCTCCGCGTTGACCAATCATGGCGGCCGTATCAAGGCCGACATGACGCTGCTGGTGTCGCTCGATCGTCGCGTCGTCGCGGACACGATCGCGAGCAACGAGCGCGGTCGCTTGTTCGAATTCCCGCAGCTGATCGATCAGGCCGACCGTGAAGGTGGTGCGTCATCCATCGAAGTGATCAACGGCCGCGCCTATCAGCTGGTCGTGGTGCCCGTGCTGACGCCGATGCCGACGGCGTGGATCGCGGTGGGTTTCGTCATCGACGACAACGTCGTGTCCGAGCTGCAGCAGCTCACCTCGCTGCAAGTGTCCTTCCTCGAACGACACGACGGCGATCACCAATGGGGCGTGCTGGCCTCGACCCTCGGACCATCCGCGGTCGATCTCGCCGCTCAATTGCCGGCACTGCCAGGCGCCGCACTCGTTCACTCCTTCGGCGCTGGAGAGAACGAGCAACAGCTGAAGGTCATCACTTTCGATCGTCACGGCGACCGCGCGCTCGTCGCAGTCCTGCAGCGCTCGGTTGCAACGGCCGTGGCCGCCTTCAATCGGCTCCAGCAAACCCTGGCTGCGCTCGGCATCGTCAGCATGTTGCTGTCCATCGGCGGCGCGGTGGCGATTGCGTTGAACATCACCCGGCCGATCACTCACCTCACCAAAGCGGCGGCACGCATTCAGGACGGCGACTACTCCAATCCGGTCAGCGTGACCCGTTCTGATGAGATCGGCGCGCTCGCCTCCACGCTCAATCACATGCGCGAAGGCATCGCCGAGCGTGAGCGGGAAATCCTGCGACTCGCCTATCGCGACACGCTCACGGACTTGCCGAATCGCGCGCTGTTTCATGACCGGCTCGAACACGCCATCCTGAACGCGCATCGCACCGGCGCGACGCTGAGCGTGCTGATGATGGACCTGGATCGCTTCAAGTACGTCAACGACTCGCTGGGGCACGGCGTCGGCGATCACGTGCTGCGCGAAGTGGCGAACCGTTTGAGCGCGCTGCTTCGTCAGGCGGACACCATTGCGCGCCTGGGCGGCGATGAGTTTGCGATTCTGCTGGAGAACGTCGACGAGCGCCACGTCACCAAGGTGGCGATGAAGATTCTCCAGGCACTCGAGCATCCTATTCGCTACGAAGATCAGCCGCTCGACGTCGGCAGCAGTATCGGTATCGCCCACTTCCCCGAGCACGGCGAGAACAGCAGCAAGCTGCTCCGTAACGCCGACATCGCCATGTATGTCGCCAAGCGAAACAAGGGCGGCTACGCGGTGTACGACGCGAGCTACGACACGCACCAGCAGGAACACTTGTCGCTGCTCAGTGAAATTCGCCAGGCGGTGGAGGGCCATCAGCTGCGCGTGTATTACCAGCCGAAGGTCGGGCTCACGTCAGGCGTGGTCGAAGGCGTGGAAGCGCTGATCCGTTGGGAACATCCACGTCGCGGCTTCGTCTCGCCGGCCGAGTTCATTCCCTTCGCGGAACACACCGGCTACATCAAAGTGCTGACCCGCTGGGTGCTCGAACAGGCCATTCGTCAGTGCGGGCAATGGCGCTCGAACGGCACGCCGCTGCAAGTGTCCGTGAACATTTCGGCGCGCGACCTGCTCAATCGGGAGCTGCCGGACCTGATCGTGCAATTGCTGGATCGCTACGGCACGCCTGCTTCGCTGTTGTGCCTCGAAATCACCGAAAGCGGTTTCATGGAAGATCCCGCGCACGCCCAGCGCGTGCTGGAGCGGCTGCATGATCTGGGCATCAAGCTTTCCATCGACGATTACGGTACCGGGTATTCGTCGCTGAGTTACGTCGCGCGATTGCCGGTGGACGAGTTGAAGATCGATCGTTCCTTCGTGAAACAGATGAGCGATTCAACGACGGCGACCATCGTGCGCTCCACCATCGAGCTGGGTCACAGCCTGGGATTGAAGGTGGTCGCGGAAGGCGTCGAGGACGAAGCGGATCTGCGCACCCTGCGCGTGTACGGCTGCGATCAGGCGCAGGGTTATTTGATGAGCCGGCCGCTGCCGGCGAAAGAATTGGAAGAGTGGCTGAAGCACTCGGAGTGGTCACGGCCGGTGCCCACCACCAGGGACGTCTCCCCCGAGGAGACGTCCAGCAAGATCACAGTGCTCAGACCTGGAGCGCTTCGAGCCAAGTGAGGTTCATCCAGCAACATCCGCTAGACGGAGCCTCCGCCGTGTCCGTTAACACGCGCCGGAGGCGCTCCTACCCTTAACGCCGCGCCGTCAGAGGCTCTGCCTGATCGCCCAACCCGCCGCCCACCGCGAGCGCCAGGTCGATCGTGTTGAGCAACGCGTCGCGTCGGGCCGCGACCAGATCGATCTGCGCCTGATACAACCCACGGCGCACGTCGAGCAGCTCCAGATAAGAGATATCGCCCTGAGCGTAACGCAGCTCCGCCAGCTCAGTCGCACGGCTCAGCGCCGCGACCTGCTGATCGTTCGCTTCACGCACTCCGGCAATCAGCGTCTGTCCCTGCAGAGAATCCAGCACTTCGCGGAACGCCTGCTGCACAGTGCGTGCGTATTCCGACTTGCGCTGTTCTCTCACCGCTTCCGCGCGAGAAACGTTCGCGCGCAACCGACCGCCCTGGAAGATGGGCTGCAGAATGCCCCCCGTCGCCGACCAGATCTTCGCCGGGCCGGTAAACAAGCTGTCCAGCTCGGGGCTCGCCGAACCGTACGCACCAGTGATGCTGATGCTCGGGAACAACTGAGCGCGCGCGACACCGATATCCGCCGCCGACGCATTGAGTGCCGCCTCGGCCGCACCGATGTCAGGACGCTGCGACAACACGGCCGACGGCAGCGCCGCCGGCAACTGCACCGACGACGGCAAATTCACACCCTGCACGCTGATGGCCTCATCGACCAACGCTTTCGGTGAGCGACCCAACAACGCACCGAGAGCATTCGTGAACTGCACGACCTGCAGTTCGAGCTGACGGGTCGACACGCGAGTCGCCGCAGCGTCGGCTTCGGCGCGCTTGAATGTGAATTCATCGCTCTCGCCCGACTCGTATCGCAGCTTCTCCAGATCCGACGCCTCTTCGCGCGACTTCAACGTGTCGCGCCCGCGAGCCAGCTGCTCGGCGGCCGCGATCAACGAGTAGTACGTGCGGGCCACTTCGCCAGTGAGACTGAGCTTGGTCGCTTCGCGGCCATATTCAGAGTTCAACAGCTGCGCACGCGCCGATTCCGAAGCACGCTGATACTTACCCCACAGGTCCAGCTCATACGCAACCGTACCCTGCACGGTGTACCCGGTCTGAGTCGTCCTCACCCCCGGCACATTCTCCAGACCCTGCTCCGCAAGCGACAACTCACTCTGCTTGGTGCGAGTGACATTGCCTTCGAGGTTCACGGTCGGCAGCCGATCCGCGTTGGCGATACGCAGATAGGAACGCGCCTCCATCACCCGAGCCGCCGCGATCTGCGCATCCGGGTTGTGTTTCATCGCTTCGACGATCAGCTCGTTGAGCTTCGCATCGTCGAACAACGTCCACCACGGATTCGGCAGCGGCGACGTCTGCGCGGCCTGCTGCGGCAGAGCGTCCGGCAGCGGCAACTCCGGCTTCTGCGGATCCACTTTCGACACGAAGCAGCCGCCGAGGGCGGCGGCAATGGCCGCCACCAGCGTCACTCGAGCCGCGGTTTTTATTACTTGCCTGCTCATGAGGTCACTCTCAATTCGCCTCTCTAATTCGATTCTTTGGGCGCGGCCGGTTTCGGCTGCACGCCCCCATGGGGCTTACCCTTGCCATGTTCGTCGTCGTAGGCCTCGCCGCCCTTGGCGCCGGCGATCCACTTGAAGAACAGCGGCACGAACAACGTCGCGATGAACGTCGCCGCCAGCATGCCGCCGATCACGCTCGTGCCGAGCGAATGACGGCTGTTGGCACCGGCGCCGGTGCTCAGCGCCAGCGGCAGCACACCGAAGATCAGCGCCAGCGAAGTCATGATGATGGGACGGAACCGCAGCTTGGCGCCTTCGATCGCCGCCTCCATCAGGCCCATGCCTTCGTGATACTTCATCAGCGCGAACTCGACGATCAGAATCGCATTCTTGGCCGCCAGACCGATCAAGGTCAGCATGCCGATCTGGAAGTAGATGTCGTTCGCCAGGCCGCGCGCAAACACCGCCAGGAACGCACCGAACGCGGCGAACGGCACGGCCAGAATCACCGCCACCGGCAACGTCCAGCGCTCGAACTGCGCGGCGAGAATCAGGAACACCATCAGCACGCCGAGCAGATACACGCCCTGCGAAGCGCCGCCACTGACTTTCTCCTGATACGCCGTGCCGGTGAACGCCAGCTGATAGCCCGGCGGCAACGTTTCTTTGGCCACCGCCTCGATCGCCTTCAACGCATCGCCCGAGCTGTAGCCCGGTGCCGCCGCGCCCATGATCTTCGCGGACGTGAACGCGTTGAAGCGCTCGACGATTTCCGCGCCGGTCACTTCACGAATGTTGGCGAGCGCGGTGAGCGGCACCAGCTCGCCCTTCTTCGAGCGCACGTACACGTTACGAATATCTTCCGGATACGCACGGAAGCGCGGCTCCGATTGCAGCTGCACCTGATAGACGCGACCGTTGCGGTTGAAGTCGTTCACATACAGCGCACCGAACGTGCTCTGTAACGTTTCGAACACCTGACCCACTTCCACACCGAGCGTGATCGCCTTCTCGCGATCCAGATCGATGCGCATCTGAGGCACGCTGGCGCTGAACGTGGTCTGCGTACCGGCGAGTTCCGGACGTTTATTGGCTGCAGCCACGATCTTCTGCGTGACGCCTTCGAGATCCTTGATCGAGCCGCTGCCCCGCGACTGGATATAGGCCTCGAAACCGCCGGTCATCGACAACCCTTCGATCGGCGGCGGCTCGACGGCGAAGAAGAAGCCGTCCTTCACCTGCGCGCCGGCGCCGAACACGGCACCGACCAGCGCCTTGGGCGACAGATCGTCGCTCTTGCGTTCGTCCCAGGGCTTCATCGGCAACCAGATGATGCCGCTGTTGGTCTTCATCGCCTGAGTCAGCGGGTCCATGCCAGCCACGGCCACGGCATTCGCAACCGCGGGGTGACCACGCACGCCATCGGCCACGGCCTGGACCGACTTCACCGTACGATCCAGCGAAGCCGCGTCCTGCAGGAAGCCGATGACGAACACGTAGCCCTGGTCTTCCGACGGCGCGAGCGATGTCGGCAGAGCACGGAACAGACCGACCACCGCGACCAACATCACCACGAAGATGCCGGCGGCCATCGCCGCGCGCCTCATCACGAAGCGCACGCCGCTCTCGTAGCGATGCGTCACCCGGTCGAACCACCGGTTGAAGCCTTCCAGGAAGCGGTTCTTCACCATGTGATCGTGCTTCAACAGCAGCGCGCACAACGCCGGCGTCAATGTCAGCGCCACGAAGCCGGAGATCACGACCGACACCGCGATGGTGACCGCGAACTGTCGATACATTTCGCCGACCAGACCGCCGAGGAACGCCACCGGCATGAACACCGCGGTCAGCACCAGCACGATGGCGATGACGGGACGCGTCACCTCTTCCATCGCCTTCTCGGTGGCTTGCGGCGCCGGCAGGTTCTCGGTCGTCATGATGCGCTCGACGTTCTCGAGCACCACGATGGCGTCGTCCACCACGATACCGATCGCCAGCACCATGCCGAACAACGTCAGCATGTTGATCGAGAACCCGAACGCGAACATGGCCGCGAACGTGCCGATCAGCGACACCGGCACGGCCAGCATCGGGATGATGGTGGCGCGCCAGTTCTGCAGGAACAGCAGCACGACACAGAACACCAGCACCATCGCTTCCAGCAGCGTCTTGATCACTTCCTTGATCGACACCTTCACGTATTGAATGGTGTCGTAGGGAATGGAGTAAGTCATGCCCTTGGGAAAGTCTTTGGACAACTCCGCCAGGCGGTTCTGTACAGCAGAGCCGGTTTCCAACGCGTTCGCGCCCGGCTGCAACACCAGCGCCATCATCACGGCACGCTTGCCGTTGATCGTCGCCTGGTTGCTGTAGGTCTGCGCCCCCAGCTCGACGCGAGCCACATCCTTCAAGCGCACGACGCCACCGGAGTCGGTCGTGTGCACGACGATCTGCTCGAACTCTTCGGGCTCTTGCAGACGGCCTTGCGCAGTCACCGCGTAAGTGAAGTCGACGTGCTGACTCACCGGCTCGACACCGACCTGACCCGCCGCGTACTGCGAGTTCTGCTGACGAACCGCCGCGGCGACGTCGGAAGGCGTGAGACCGAGCTGAGCCAGCTTGTCCGGCTGCATCCAGATGCGGATGGAATAATCCTGGCCGAACATCTGCAGGTCGCCGATGCCGGGAATGCGACGCAGCTCGTCGACCACGTTGAGCGTGACGTAACTGCTCATGGTCAGCATGTCGACGCTGTTGTCGGGCGAGTGAATGGAAATGATCTGCAGGAACGTGGTCGATGCCTTGCGCACCACCACGCCCTGGCGCCGCACTTCCTCGGGCAAGCGCGGCACGGCGGCCTGGATGCGGTTGTTGACGTTGACCGCGTTCATATCGGGGTTGGTGCCGATGTTGAACGTCACCGTGATCATCAGCGTACCGTTGCCCGAGTTGACCGAGCTCATGTACAGCATGCCTTCGACGCCGTTGATTTCCTTTTCCAGCGGCGCGGCAACCGTGTCCGCGATGGTCTCGGCGGTCGCGCCCGGATAGACCGCGGCCACCGTCACCGAGGGCGGAATGATGTTCGGATAGGCGGAGATGGGCAGCGAGATCATGCCGCCCAATCCGGCGATCACGATGAACGCCGAGATGACGCAGGCGAAGATCGGCCGCGTGATGAAGAACTTGGAAATCATGCGGTCTCCTTCTTCGCCGGCTGCTGCTCAGCCTGCTTGGACGGAGCGTCGGGACCGACGGCGCTCACTTGAATGCCGGGCTGCACCTTGAGCACGCCTTCGACGATGTAACGATCGCCGGGCGCCAGCCCTTCGGTGACGATGATGTTGTTGCCGAACGAGCGGCCGACCTGCACCGGGCGGAACTCCACTTTCTGCTCGCCATTCACCACCCAGATGAACTGACCCTGCGCGCTCGACATGATGGCCTTGCGCGGCACGGCCACGACACTGCTCAGCTGCACGCCCTCGACGCGCGCCCGAATGAACTGACCGGGGAACAGCTGCGCCTCCGCGTTCTTCAACACGGCGCGCACCCGCACGGTGCCGGAATTCACATCGACGGCGTTATCGACGAAGGTGACCTTGGCGCTGTCCGGATATTCCTTGCCGTTCTCCAGCAACAGCCGCACGGTCGGCGCCGGCAGTTTGTTGGCCGGCGCGAGCGAGCCGCGAATGATCGACGCCTCGGCCTCGGGCACCGAGAACTCGATATACAACGGATCGACCTGCACGATCCTGGTCAACAGGCTGGAGCTCTGCTCGGTGGACACGAGGCTGCCCTCGGACATCACTTCGCGACTGGTCAAGCCCGAGATCGGCGCACGCACGTCGGTGTATTCGAGATCGAGCTCGGCCATCCGCTGCGCCGAGCGGGCCGCCTCGAGACTCGCCTGCGCCACTTCGAACGCCGACACGACTTCATCGCGACGGCTCTGACTCACTGCATTCTTCTCGAACAGCGGCAGCACGCGATCGTGCTGGCGACGCGCCTCTTCCAGGCGTGCCTTGGCCACCGCAACGTCGGCGCGAGCGGACGCCAGGCGCGCACGCACCGGCTCGGGGTCGATCAGAAACATCGGCTGACCCTGTTTCACCGACCCGCCTTCTTCATAGCGGCGCTTGAGCAAAATGCCGCCGACGCGGGCGCGCACTTCAACTTCGCGCGAGCCGACGGTGCGGGCGGTGTATGTGAGATCCAGCGGCACCGGATTCTTCTCCACCGTCTGCACGGTGACTTCCGGCGGCGGCATCGCATGCTGCTGATCCTGTCCCTTGCCGCAGGCCGTCAGCAAAACCGCGCTGACAGCGATGGCAACCAGAGACCTCACGAAGGACTGACGAATGACGTTCATATGCGTCTACCTGACAAACTAAAAAACGTGGCCGCGAGCGCAAGCGCTCGGGCGATGAAACACGGGTGGCTTGGGACGGGAGTCCCGGCTTCCTTCAACTACCGGGTGAGCGCAAGGCCAAGCCTCTAGCGATACGCCTCATCGGCAATCTGCAGCAGCTGCTGAACTACACGCTCACGCTGTTCCTCGGTGAAACAAGAAATGCGCAACGACTCACGCATCATCAGGCCGTCGATCGCCAGCGTCACGACGGCGGCCCGAGCAAATTCCACATTGCTGCTCTCGAGCTGCTTCGTGTACTCGGCGATGCGCTCACGAATCACTTCCAGCAGGGTCAAATCGTTCGCCGCGGCGGCGAACAGCGCCGCGCCCATGCCAGCGATCTTGGCCCGGGGCTGCTGCGCGAGAATACCGACGATGCAGGCTTTGAGATCCCGGCCATCGGTCTCACCGGTGCCCGTTTTCGCCTGCTCCACACAGTCCGTCATGCTCTCTACATAGCGCTTGGCCAGCGCGCCGAGCAATGACTCTTTGGAGGGGAAGTGATAGAGCAACCCGCCCTTACTCACGCCCGCCGCCTGAGCCACGCCATCGAGCGTCATGCGCGCCGCGCCGACGTCACCGACAACTCGCTCCGCCGCTTCGAGGATCCGCTCGCGAGCCGGGCTCATCGTATTGGGCGCGACTTCCGCCATGGACAACCTCGCTGTACCGACTGGACGGTGAATATACCGTCCAGCCGGTACAGCGTGTAATAACTTTCCGCTATGCAGAGCGCTGGATTTCATACCCCGCCGCCGGGACCGGGCCTCGCCCGGCGCGCCGACCCGTGATCGGAGCAGTTCAGAAAATTGAATACAAGTCGCAATCATCCCTTCGCCACCATTGCTCAATGGTAGAATCCTGTGAATTTTTCTAAACTATCCGAACAGCGAAACCGGGCTGCGTAAAGTACCAGTTAGTCAGCCGCGGACGTCCGCTTCACAGTCCGAGGGCTTGCGCATTTCGCGGGCCCCGGCGAAGCGGCCAACTTCGCTGCTCTTCATGGCGTCGATGCAGCCGCGCATTGAACGCTGAAATGAAGACGAACGAGGTCATGCTTTTGCGACAGCCGTGAACACAAACCCGCGCCGGGATTGCGTTTGGGCCGCGATGGACGGCTTACAATGCGCGGCGTTATTAGAAGGAGTGGCTAGGCGCATGCCCGACAGCACCGTGTCCTGGTTTAGCGGCGAACACTTTTTGCCACACGGACACTGCTATATGTGGACCCCGGGCATCCTCTGGATGCATGTCGTTGCCGACATCCTGATCGCGATGGCCTATTTCACCATCCCGTTCGTGCTCATCTATCTGGCGCGACGGCGCCGCGACCTGCCGTTCAACTGGCTGCTGGTGGCGTTCGGCGTCTTCATCGTGTCGTGCGGACTCACGCACGTGATGAACGTGTGGAATGTCTGGCACACCGATTACTGGCTCGAAGGGATCATCAAAGTCATCACCGCGGCCGCCTCGGTACCGACGGCGATCCTGTTGTGGCGCTACTTGCCGGTGATCCTGTCCGTGCCCAGCCAGCGCCAGCTGCGCGATGCCAACGAATCCCTCGCGCGCGCCAATCGCGAGCTCGAAGCGTTCACCGCCTCCGTCTCGCATGACCTGCGCTCGCCGTTGACGACCATCGCAGGCCAGGCCGGCCTGCTCGAGCTGTCGCTGCCCAATGCCAACGAAGAGCAACGCCGTCGACTGACCCGCATTCAAGGCAGCGTGAAACAGATGTCGGAGCTGATCGACGCGCTGCTGGCGCTGTCGCGCATCTCACGCCACACGCTGCATCGAGAGATCATCGACGTGAGCGCGCTGGCGGAAAGCATCTTTCAGGATCTGCGACAGAAAGACCCGTCGCGCAACGTCGAGGTGGAGATTCAGCCCGGCATGAGCGTTCACGGCGACCGCCGGCTGATCAGCGACCTGTTCGTGAATCTGCTGGCGAACGCCTGGAAGTTCACCTCGCGCACCGAGCACGCCCGCATCGAGGTCGGCCAGTCGCAACACGGCTCGATGGCGACACTGTTCGTCCGGGACAACGGCGCCGGCTTCGACATGGCCCACGAACAGAAACTGTTCAAACCCTTCCAACGCCTGCACGGCGCCGCCGAATTCGAAGGCACCGGGGTCGGCCTCGCCACCGTCGCCCGAATCATCGACCGCCACGGGGGACGCATCTGGGCCGAAGGCAAGCCGAACCAAGGCGCGGTGTTCTATTTCACGATGCCGACCATGCCGATCACGGAGCAGTTCCTGTTGATGCAGCGGGCGCTGGCATAACGGTCTTCAGTCCGTCCTAAGCGCCTCCACCGGCTCCAGTCCTGCCGCTCGTATTGCCGGCAAGATGCCCGCAATCAATCCCACCGCCAGCGCCAACGACTCCGCCGCGATAATGAACATCGGCGAATAACTCACCGGCAGCGCCGGCACGGCGATATCCAGCACCGCCGCGATGCCGAGCCCGGCAGCGAGACCGGCGAGGCCACCGAGCGCCGATAGCACGACGGCTTCGGAAAGAAACACCCCCAGGACTTGGTTCTTCTGCGCTCCGAGCGCGCGGAGCAAGCCGATCTCGCCGGTGCGCTCGCTGACGCCGATGGTCATGATGGTGAAGATGCCCACGCCTCCGACCAGCAGCGAGATGCTGCCCAGCGCGCCGACCGCGAACGTCAGCACGCTCAACACCGAGCCGAGCGTATCCAGCATCTGCTGCTGGGTCGTGATCGTGAAATCCTCATCGCCGTGCCTCGCGGACAGGATCTTACGAATGCCCGACACAACTTCGTCCACCGACACGCCCGACTCATGTCGCAGCTGGATCTCGAACACACTGTCCCGATCGAACAGCTCGAGCGACTTCGCCGTGGGAATGTAAACCGTATCGTCGAGATCGAATCCCAACGTCGTGCCCTTGGGCTTCATCACGCCGGCGACCCGATAACGCTGCCCGCCGACGCGAATCGTCTTCCCCAACGCGTTCTCACCGCGAAACAGCTCGTGAAACATCTTGCTCCCGAGCACGGCGAGAGAACGCGGCGCGCGCGGATCGTCCGCCGGCAAGAACTCGCCTTCCGCCACTTCGAACCGAAACGCCTCTGCAAACGAATGCCCGACGCCATACACCGTCGTCCGCCGCTTGCGCCCCAGTGCTTCAACCTCCGCGTTTCCTTGCACCATCGCATTGGTCGATATCACATACGGCGCGCGTCCCAACGCTTCGGCATCGTCGACGGTCAGCGGCCGCACGTTGCCCAGCGAGCCGATCGATCCACCCATGGTCTTCGTTTTGCCGGGCGTGACGCTGACTATATTCGTGCCGAACTGCGTGAACTCGGACACGACGAAGCGATGCACTCCCTCGCCGATCGATGTGAGCAACACGACGGCCGTTACGCCAATCCCAATACCCAATGCCGTCAGCGCCGCGCGCAGTCGGTGAGCTCGGACTGAGCCGGTCGTGAGCCGCACCAGATCGGCGAAACGCATCAGCGCCTCCCCGCCAGCGCTGCCACCGGATCGAGCCGCGCAGCCCGTCGCGCGGGCATCAACCCAAAGACGACGCCACTGAGGATTGCGACCACGATTGCCAGCACGACGGCCCAGGTCGGCGGGCTCAGTGGCAACGAGGGATAGATGTTGCCGACGATCCAATCAACGCCGAATCCCACGAACAACCCGGTGATCGCACCGGCCACGGATAGCAGAATCGCCTCGGTCAGAAATAGCGCCGTGATCTGCGCGCGCGTTGCGCCGATGGCCTTGAGCAGGCCGACCTCACTGGTCCGCTGACTCACGGACACCAACATCACATTCATGATCAGCACGCCCGCGACAGCAAGACTGATGGACGCGATGCCGCCAAGTGTGAGTGTCAATGCGGTGAAGATGCGATCGAAAGTCGAGAGCAAGGCATCTTGCGTGATGACGGTGACATCTTCCTCGCCCTGATGCCTCAACTTGATGGCCTCGATGGTGGCATTGCGCACGCGAGTCATATCGTCCCGCGTATGGGCTTGAATCAGCATACGGAACAGCGATTCGGTGTTGAACAGTGCCTGCGCGGCGCTCACGGGGACGATGATGAGCTCCTGTGAGTCCATGCCGATCATGCGACCTTGATCCGCCAGCACCCCGATGACCCGGAAGCGGCGGTCACCGATGCGGAGGTTGCCACCGATAGCTTCGCGCCCTGGGAATAATTCACGAGCGATATTGCTGCCGATGACGGCTACGGCTGTGTCGCGTGTCAAATCACCTGGAGGAAGAAAGCTGCCACGCGCGAGCTTGAAGCCATGAACCGGCTGCAGATCGGCGCTCGACCCCATCACCGGCGCCTCCCGCTCCAACGAGCCCACCGACGCCGGCGCCGAACCGACGACAACCGGCGCCACGCGCTCGACGCCAGGCAAACGTTGGACAGCCAGCGCGTCACCCAATGTGAGATCTCGCGGGGTTTCACCCGCAAGCATGCCCGGAGAGACACCACCGGTTTCGGAGCGGCCCGGAATGACAATGACCATGCGCGTGCCCAGCGCCTGAAATTCATCCGCGACGTAGCGCCGCGCGCCTTCGCCCAGAGAAGTGAGCGCGATAACCGCGGCCACGCCGATACTCATCGCAAGCAACAACATGACACTCCGCATGCGCGCCCGCACGGCGGAGTCAAGGGAAAGGCGAATCAGATCGCGGAAGCGCATGACTCAACGTTTCCGCCGAAACGCCGCCACCCGCAGGTGTAGCAAGGAAGAAAAACCATCCGGCTCTTCGACGCCGAAAAGCCAGTCGTACGCGTCGGCGTCGCCCGAGGTGACCTCTCTTCTCCCGGCAGATTCGAAATACAGGGACGTGTTTTCGTATCAGCGCACATCAGGGACGTGCGCCTCGGAGCGCAATGCGCGACGGGCGAGCGCGGTGCCGGGAGGAGAGAGGTCACCTCGGGCGGTGCGAACCACCGACGCTTCTTAATCACGGCGCATCCTCCACCACCCTCCCATCTCTCATCCTGATATGTCGCCGAGCCCGCTGAGCCACCTCGGCGTCATGCGTAACCACCAGCAACGTGATTCCTTTCGCGTTCAATCCCTCAATCGCGGCCAGCACCTCGGCCCCGGAAACATGATCCAGATTCCCGGTCGGCTCATCGGCGAGCAACACCGCCGGTTGCATCACCATCGCCCGCGCAATGGCAACTCGTTGCCGCTGCCCGCCCGACAACTCATTCGGCCGATGCTTCGACCGACTCTCCAAACTCAAACTCGCCAGCAGCTGCTGCACCCGCGGACGGCGCTCTTCCGGCGCCACGCCGGCGATCACCAACGGCAATTCAACATTCTCGAACGCCGTCAGCCTCGGGATCAGATGAAACGATTGAAAGATGAATCCGATCTTGCCTGCCCTGGTATGAGCCAGTTCCTCATCGTCCAGCGACGTGGTCTCCCGCCCATCCAATAAATAAGTGCCCGCGGTCGGCCGGTCCAGCAGCCCAAGCACATTCAACAGCGTGGACTTCCCCGACCCCGACGGCCCCATGATGGAAACATATTCGCCGGTCTCGATATGCACATTGACATCGTCGAGCGCACGCACCTGCTGATCGCCCATCTGGAAATGACGGCAGATGTTGCGCAGATCGATCATGGCCTGGCGGCCTGCTTCGCCCGCGCGCCGTCGACGACACCTTCGCGATCGACCGTCGTCACCACCAGCTCGCCTTCCGACAGCCCGCCAGTGACCTCAACGTATTCCCAATTTCGCAGCCCCGTCTGCACCTCCTTGACGTGAACGCGCCCATCCGCCGCGTCATAGACATACACACGCTTGCCGTCGATCAGCGCTCGCGTGGGAATTCGCAGCGTGTCCAACCGCTCCTGCAGAATCACTTCCACGTCGGCGCTATACCCCGGCAGCAGGGTCACCGCTTGGATATCTTGCAGCTCGGCCTCGATTTCCACCGTGCGCGCCTGCTTCTCCACATCCAGCACATAAGGCGCCACTCGCCGCACGCGAGCAGCAAACGTTCGATCCCGGAACGCATCGAGCGACACTCGCGCCGGCATGCCCTCACGAATGCGCGGCGCGTCGACTTCATCGATGGGCGCCGTTACATAGATACAACTGGTGTCAACCACATCGACGGCCGGCGGGGTCGGAATGCCGACGGGGGACGGCGTGACAAACTCACCCAACTCGCCATTGATCTCAGCCACGATGCCCGCGAACGGGGCTCGTAACAGCGTACGTTCCATCGACGCCTTCGCCTGTTCGACGCGCGCCTCGGCCACTTTGATATTTTGAGTGGTCGCGCGACACGCCGCGGCCCGGCTATCGGCGTCGCCTTTGGCTTTATCGGCCGTGTCGATAGCAATCAGATTCTGTGTCAGCAACTTCGAGAGGCGATCCGACTCGCGCTGAGCGACGGTAGCGGCGACACAAGCCTCTTCGGCGCGAGCATGCGCGGCCACGGCATCACGTTCGGCCAGGCTGAGCGAGGCGCGAATGTCATCGTTCCATAGTTCGAGCAGCACTTGTCCGGGCTGCACGCGATCGCCTTTCTTCACCGGCAATCTGGCGATCTGCCCACCCGAGGGCGGCGCGAGCCGGGCGCGTTGACAGGCCTTGATGGTGCCGGCTCGTGTATTGGTCACTGTTTCAGCGACCGGCCCGCGGCTCACCGTTGCCGTTTCCACCGCGATGGGATCGGGACGAGTGATCAGCACGCCGATCGCGAGCGCCACCAGCACGACTCCACCCGCTATATATAAGGTGCGGCGTTTCATGGGGTGGCGGTGTCCTGCCCGGCGGGTAGCGCAAATGTCGAAGTCACCGAGGGATTATCGGCCCAACTCACCGGTGTTGCGCGGCTTTTCACCGACGCGCCTTACCTCCGCCGGGCTTGCGGGATTAGAATCCGTGCGCCCCGGCCACTGGCCAGGCGCTTTCTATATCAATGACCGCGCCGTCGTTCGCTACGCACGCGGTTGCTAAAGGACTGAAGGCTTCCATGTCATTCGACCAGAACGCACTCGACAGCCTCCGCATCGAACGCAGCCCGGAACCCACTCGTAACAGCCGCCAGGGTGGCGCCTATAAATGGTTCATCGTCGCTGTACTGGTTCTAGCCGCAGTGGCCGCAGCGTGGGCCTTCCTCCGCGACAACGCCGTCGAAGTGGAAACAGTCACCGCCGTCGCCTCTGCGAGCGGCAGCAGTGCTGGCGGCTCGGTGCTGAATGCCTCGGGCTATGTCGTGGCGCGTCGGCAGGCCACCGTGTCGGCGAAAGTCACAGGCAAGGTTCGCGAGGTGCTGATCGAGGAAGGCATGGAGGTCAAGGAAGGCCAGTTGCTCGCGCGATTGGATGATACGACCACGCGCCCGCAGCTCGATCTCGCCGAACGCCAACTCGACGCCGCGACCAAGAATCTGCAGGAAGTCGAAGTGCGCCTGGTCGAAGCTGAACGTAACTTGCGACGCACGCGACAGCTGCGCGCCGACAAGCTGGTCAGCGAGCAGGCCCTCGATGCGGCGGAAGCCGAGTTCTCGGCGTTCCAGGCGCGCCTGGAAGCCTTGAAGAGCGAAGTGAAGGTTGCTCAGAGCAGCGTGCGCGTTCGCAATCAGGATCTGGACGATTTGCTGGTGCGCGCGCCGTTCGACGGCGTGGTGGTCTCGAAGGACGCGCAGCCCGGTGAAATGATTTCACCGATTTCCGCCGGCGGCGGTTTCACGCGCACCGGAATCGCGACAGTCGTTGACATGGATTCGCGAGAGATTGAGGTCGATGTGAACGAGGCCTTCATCAATCGGGTCAAGGCCGGACAAAAAGCCGAAGCGGTGCTGGACGCGTATCCGGATTGGACCATCCCCTGTCACGTCATCAACATCGTGCCGACCGCCGATCGCCAGAAAGCGACCGTGCGCGTGCGCATCGGATTCGATCATCTGGACCCGCGCATCCTGACGGACATGGGCATAAAGGTGAGCTTCCTCGACAACCGTTCCGCCGAACCGGCAGAGGGGGCAGCCTCTCACCCAGCGGTGCGGGTGCCGACGGAAGCCATTATGAAAGAAGGGGATACGACATTCGTCTGGCGCGTGCGCGACAAGTCGGTGGAACGGGTCGCGGTCCGGATCGGTGGCGAACGCAGCGGACAGACCGAGGTATTGTCGGGAATCGCCTCCGGCGACGTCCTTGTAGCGAAACCGGTCGACGGCCTCGCCGAGGGCGCCCCGGTCAAAAAGAAAGGGGAGTGACCTCATGGCCGATGAATCACTGGTTCGACTGCGCGGCGTAGCGAAGGATTACAAGCGGGGCGCCGAGACCGTGCATGTGTTGCACGCCCTCGACCTGGACATTCCCAAGGGCGATTTCCTGGCGCTGATGGGCCCGTCGGGCTCCGGCAAGTCCACGTTGCTGAATCTGATCGGCGGCATCGACCGGCCGACCGCGGGCAGCATCGAGATCGCCGGGATCCGCACGGATGCCATGAGCGATGGCGATCTGGGCCGCTGGCGCGCCAATCACGTCGGCTTCGTGTTCCAGATGTATAACTTGTTGCCGGTGCTGACGGCGGAACGGAACGTCGAGCTGCCGTTGTTGCTCACCAAGCTGCCGGCGGCGGAACGGCGTAAACGCGCCAACGCGGCGCTGGGCCTGGTCGGTTTGAGCGAACGCGCTCAGCACAAGCCGCGCGAGCTGTCGGGCGGTCAGGAACAGCGCGTCGGCATCGCGCGCGCCATCGTTTCCGATCCCACGCTCCTGTTGTGCGACGAGCCCACCGGCGACCTCGACCGCAAGTCGGGCGATGAAATCCTGGATCTGTTGCAAGCTCTGAATCAGCAACAGGGCAAGACCATCATCATGGTGACGCACGATCCGCACGCGGCGGCGCGCGCCAAACATGTCCTGCATTTGAACAAGGGTCAGCTGGGCCGCGAAGCGGCGGCGTGACGTCATGCTCAAATACCTCCCGCTGCTTTGGGCCAACCTGGGACGCAAGCGTTTGCGCACCAGTCTCACGCTGGCCTCCATCATCGTCGCGTTCCTGCTGTTCGGCCTGATGCAGACGCTGCGTGTCGCGATGACCGGCAGCCCCGAGCTCGCCGGCATCGACCGTTTGATTACGATGCACAAGACGTCCTTCGTGCAATCGCTGCCGCTCGCCTATCTGAATCGGGTGAAAGGGGTCGACGGTATCGTGGTCGCGACGTCGCAGGACTGGTTCGGCGGCATCTACCAGGAAGACAAGAATCAGATCGCGGCCTTCGCGGTCGAGGCGCCGACGTTCTTCGAGGTGTACAGCGAATACCAGCTGACGCCGGAAGAGAAACAGACGTTTCTGCAGGATCGCACCGGCGTGATCGTCGGCCCGTTGCTGGCCGAACGCTTCAAATGGAAAGTGGGCGACACCATTCCCCTGCGTTCCAATATCTGGACTCGCAAGGACGACGGCGGCAACGTCTGGCCGATGAAGATCGCCGGCATCTACCAGGCCAGCAACGGCGACAACCAGAGCATGTATTTCCATTACGATTATCTCAACGAATCACGCCGCGAGATCCGCGACATGATCGGTTGGGTGGTCGTGAAAGTGAAAGATCCGGACCGCTCGGCCGACATCGCGCGCGCCATCGACGATCTGTTCCGCAATTCCTCCACCGAGACCAAGACCTCGACGGAGAAGGCCTTCATCCAGGGTTTCGCCAATCAGATGGGCAACATCGGCAAGCTACTCACCTTCGTGGCGGCCGCCGTGTTCTTCACGATGCTGCTGGTCACCGCCAACACCATGGGCCAGTCGATCCGTGAGCGCTTCAACGAGATCGGCGTGATGAAGACCTTGGGCTTCTCGGGCGCCGGCGTGACGTTTCTGATCATCGCCGAAGCGATCCTGGTCACGGGCTTGGGTGGGCTGATCGGGCTGGGTCTGGCGGCGCTGGCGAGCAAAGGAATCGGCGCGGCGGTCGCGCAGTTCTTCCCGGTGCTCGGCATGCCGAGCGCGACGTGGGGCATCGGCGTCGTATTGATCCTGCTGCTCGGGGGTCTGGCCGCGGCCATCCCGTGCGCCCAGGCATCGCGACTGAAGATCGTCGACGCCTTGCGTAAGAGCTGAGCCAGGAAGGAATCCGGACATGTCCAACAATTCTCTGACTCAGATCGGCGCGATCACCAGCATGAACGTGCGCAATATGTCTCAGCGCGCGGCTTCGTCCATCGTGGCGCTCATCGGCATCGCCGGCGTCGTCACCGTACTCATCGGCGTGCTGTCGATCGCTGAAGGCTTCCGCGCGGTGCTGGAAATCTCCGGCTCCGATCAAGTCGCCATCGTGCTGCGTAATGGCGCCACCGACGAGATGGGCAGCGGCCTGACGCAGGAACAGACACGCATCATCGCCGACTCCAAACAGGCGCTGCGCGACGAGCAGGGCCCGGTCGTTTCTCCCGAGCTGTACGTCGTGGTCGACGTGCCGCTGAAGAGCACGGGCACGGCGGCGAATGTTCCTTTGCGCGGCGTGGGGCCGCAGGCAATGAAGCTGCGTAGCCACTTCAAGATGGTCGAAGGCACGAACTTCACGCCCGGCAAGTTTGAAGTGGTGGTCGGCAAAGGCGCGAGCATGCAGTTCTCCGGCCTCACGGTCGGCAGTCAGCTGCGCCTGGGCAATGCCAACTGGACGATCACGGGCATCTTCGAGGATCGGGGCAGTGTGGCCGAGTCGGAGATCTGGACCGATGCGACCGTGCTGCAAGGCGCGTACAACCGCGGCACGTCGTATCAATCGATGCGTGTGAAACTCACTAGCGCCAGCGCCATGCAGGCGTTCAAGGATGAGCTGTCGACCGATCCTCGCTTGAACATTCGCGTGTTCAGCGAGAAGGCTTATTACGCGGAGCAGTCGAAGATTCTGGTGACGCTGGTGAGCACGATCGGCAGCGCGATCGCCATCCTCATGGGCCTGGGCGCGATCTTCGCGGCACTCAACACGATGTACTCGGCGGTTTCGTCGCGCACTCGTGAGATTGCAACGTTGCGCGCGTTGGGCTTCGGCTCGGCGCCGGTGATTACGTCGGTGCTTGCGGAAGCGCTGTTGATCGGCCTGGTCGGCGGCGTGGTGGGGATGGTCGTGTCGTACGTCGCATTCAACGGCGTGCGTGCATCGACGATGAATTTCGCGACCTTCAGTCAGCTGACGTTCGCGTTCACTGTGACACCGGCGCTGCTGGTTCAAGGCCTGATCTACGCGCTGATCCTCGGCTTCATCGGCGGGCTGCTGCCCAGCCTGCGCGCGGCGAAGCTGCCGATCACGACCGGCTTGCGCGAACTCTGATGCCGGCCCGGCCGTTAGGCATGTATGCCCGAACTGCCTGACGTCGCCGTCTATATTGAATCGCTCCAGACCCGCATCGTCGGGCACCGGCTGGAGCGGATTCTGCTGAAGAATCCATTCCTGCTTCGTACCGCCGAGCCCTCCCCTCAATGCTGCGAAGGCCACGTCGTTACGCGGCTTCGCCGGCTCGGCAAGCGCATCGCCATCGGCTTCGACAACGATGTGTGGCTGGTGATTCATCTCATGATCGCGGGCCGGCTGCATTGGTATGAAACCGGCCATCGCGGCAAGATCCGCGCCCCTCTGCTTCAACTCGACTTCGACAACGGCGTACTGACTTTGACTGAAGCAGGGACAAAACGCCGCGCGTCGCTGCATGTGGTCGCGGGCGAGTCGCAACTCGAAGAGCACGACCGCGGCGGGCTCGAGGTTCTCGGGGTAGCGCCCGCTGCGTTTCGTGAGCGCATGAGCGAACGGAATCACACGCTCAAGCGGGCGCTCACGGACCCGACCATTCTCAGCGGCATCGGTAACGCATATTCGGATGAGATCCTGCATCGCGCCCGGCTTTCGCCCATGCTTCAGACCAAGCACCTCGACGAGGATGAATGGAGTCGGTTATATGACGCCGTTCAAGCAGTGCTGAATGAGTGGATCGAGCGACTGCGCGGGGAGGCTGCGCACGGGTTTCCAGAGAAGGTCACCGCGTTTCGGAAGGAAATGGCCGTGCATGGGAAATACGGCGAGCCGTGCCCTGTGTGTGGCACAGCGGTTCAGCGCATTCGGTACGCGGAGAATGAGACAAACTATTGCCCGCGTTGCCAGACCGGCGGGAAGCTGCTCGCCGATCGGGCGCTGTCGAGATTGTTGAAGGATGATTGGCCGCGCACCATCGACGCGCTGGAGAACGCCAAGCGGCGAACTTGACGATATGACGGTATGGCCGCGCGCACACGCAAACCTGACGCGCGCGAAGCGCCGCGTCGATGCGCCTAGCGACCGTCGCACATGTGTAGTCAACGCTACGACCGGCGCGCCACCCGTGGCTACTTCGTCTGTGCCTTCAAAGTCCGCTGGATGAATCCGCGCACGACAATCATCGCGCCCTGCGCCACGGTGCCGTGGTCCAGCCCGGCCATTTCGTAGAACTCCACGTTCTTGTGACCCAGATTGCGCAAGGTCACCGCCATCAACTCGTTCTCTTCCACGCGTGACTTGAACTCGATGTCCCGGCCGCCGACGATCATGCAGATCGGCGGGAACTCATTTGCTGTGTGATACAGCGGCGCGTATTCATCGATGAGCGGGCGCAACGGCGGGCCGGTGTCGCCGCGCTGTTGTTTGACGGTGAAATGCGTGGTCATCTGGCCGCTGACCGCGATGACGCCAGCTAATGATTTGTTCGATAGCTCATACGCATCGAGCCATTTCGGATCCATCGCAAGCATCGTCGCCAGATACGCACCGGCGGAATGCCCGGCCACAAACACCTTGGCCGGATCACCGCCGTAACGCCCGATGTTCTTGAGTGTCCATGCGACGGCGGCGGCGGCGTCTTCGATATAGGCGGGCGGCTGCACCTTCGGCGCCAGCCGATAACTCGCCGCGACCAACGCGATGCCCTGATCCTTCAAGTTGGGAAAGTAACGACTGCCACCCGTCAAACCGCCGCCATGAAACCACACGACGGTCGCGAAACCCTTCGCCCCCTTCGGATAATAAACATCGAGCTTGCCTTGCTCTTTCTGATATTGGTCGGCCCGCGACAACGCCGCGGCGTCGTAGTAGGCGATGTTGTTCTCAGTGCCGTACTCCAGCCTGGCGGCGGAACCGTCGGCCAGCGACACCGAGCCCGACAACAGACACCACACCCCAATCAACCGGGCGGCGCGAAGAATCATCGGCTCTCCTCTCGTGGCGGTCGCATGTTTGAAGCAAGCAGCACTCATTTTGCCTTTCCGCTCCCTTTCGGCTCGATCGACTGCAGCGTCTGCTCATCGAACAACGGCTCGTCCTGACCAATTCTGACGAACAGCAGCTTTCGCGCGCTCGGGTTCGTTGAGACTTCGAAGTACTGCATGCCGTCCGGCTGATCGCCCCATTCACCACACGGCGGCTCCGGCACTTCGTTCGGATCGGCCTTCGAAGTCAATTCCTTCTCATAGTCCGCATTCGGGACAAACGTGAAGCGCTGCTTGCCCGCGGGCGCGGCTGCGTGCCTGCGGAACTCCGCCAGGGTGCAACGATTGCGCACTTCCGCGGACGTGTGCTCGTAGAAGAATCGCTTCAACGTGGCCTGCGGCGCTTCACCCGGCAGCTGATCGATGACGTCGATCAGATTGTCCGGGCCGGCACTGTCCGAGTACTGAATCGCGAACGAAGATCCGTGGAACAGCGGCGTAATCTTCCGAAATCCAAAGTCACACCGCTGCGCCCACAGCGCGAGCGCCAGCTTCGAATCCGACATCTTCTCCCACTGACATCCCTTCACCGGCGCGCGCGACGGCGGAGCTGTTTGCGCGCTCGCGTGGACCGCGGCAAACGACAGCACTGCAACCAACAGCATTTGTTTCATATGTTTTTCCGCGCGTCAGCCCGCGCAAACGGTACCAAAAAAGATTGAAAATCGCGCTGCGATTTCCAACTGTTTCTATATACAGCCATAGCATCCCAGGCTAGGCTCAACGCTGATTCCGTCGAGGTAGATGACATGGCTGAGCAAACGCCCTTTCTGGCAACTTCCAACTCCGGCCTTCCACCCGGCGGGGTTCCACCCTCGCAACCGCCTCCGCGCACGCTGGAGGAAACCATTGAGGCCGTGCACACCCAGCTCATGGAAGGTCGAGCCATGCTTCATTGCTTGTCCGAGCTGCTCCTTTACTCCGATGACGTCGACTGCGTCATGCACGCGGAAATTGCGCAGGCCGTCGCGCAATGGATCGCAGACTCCGCGGAGCAGTTGGATCTAATGAAGCTGCAACCATTGATCGACGAACTCAAACGGTTCAACGACGAATCGCGGGACGATTTCGCCACCTATCTGCCCTATCAGGTGAGAGAACCCACGGTCGATTACCGCGTCGCCTGACGCAAACAATCCGCCGTGACTGCAAAAGAATGGCCGGAATAGTGGGACTCGTCGCCGTCATCGACTTGCGAGCCAAATCCAATCCAGACATAGCCGAACTCATCGACCGACGTAATCGTCGCTGGCTTCCCCACGAAGGAAAGAATTTCGTTCTGCTCGTCGCTCGGCAAATCCTTCAGCAACCCATCCGGTGCATCGACGAACACTACGGTGTCACCCACTTTCAGGTCGCACATCGCGGGGCTTCCTTCGTTACGTTCACTCGACCGCGCCGTGTAACCACTCCGTGACCTTCAGGTTTTCTCCTAGCCCCAACCCGCCGACTCAGTTGACATTTCGATGACAACTCCCGCCCTCGCACTACCTCGTCGCATGATTGCGCTCCCATTGCACACCGCGAGTGCATCCACGCCAATTTCCTTGCGTGCAGCCCCTTATTTTTAGCCATTCTCGGCCCGCGAAGAGTTGGCACGCCTCCTGCATTTATGAAACCGTGCGTCTCAGGACGCGAGTTTCTTCGGTTTCAACGTGCTTACGACGATGGTCAATTATCCCCCTGAGCCATCTCGGATGCCGGCGTGCGCGATGTGATGAACCTCGCGCACGCTATTTTTTTCTCCACCTCTTCGACGCTTCAGACTCAACGCACGCTCAGCCATTGAGGCACGAGCGGCCAGAGCGTTTGTTCGAACTGTGGACGGAAGAAGCCGAAGTGACCGATGTGGCGGGCGCCGACGTCGCGAGGCGTGATGCGGCGGTATTCGACCGGAGCGTTCGCATACAAGCCGTGCAATGACTTGATGCCCCGGGCCGACATCAACTCATCATCGGTGAACGAAAGAGCAAGCATCGGTGTGCGCACCGACGCGTAATCGGCGCGCACTTCGTCGCCTTCAGCGCCGACGACGTATTCACGATTCAGACACCAGCGACGCCACTGCTGCATCACTCCGAACGGCAGATCGCCGACTTTGCGCAAGCGTTTGCCGGGAAAATAACCGGCAGTGCGTAATGCGAGCGGCACCAGGAAGAACCACAGCCACCACACGACGGACCGGGTGCGCCAGGTGTTCTCCAGCCAGTACCCCGTGCCGGTGGCGACCGTGATGACTCGATCGATACGGTCGCGATTCGGGATGAGTCCGATCAACTGCCCGCCGAGGCTGTGACCGATCCAGTGCAGAGGCACGTCGGGCCTCGCGGCCTTCACCCTGTCGATCACGATGGCGCAATCCTGTCGCGCCCAATCGAAAATGTTCACCGGATAGCCACGCAACGAACGAGGCGCGGAGAAACCGATGCCGCGATAGTCGAATGTCGTGACGTGATAGCCCTGCTGTGCGAGCCATTGCGCGAATTGAGTGTAGAACTTCTGCGCCACGCCCATCGCGGACGGAATGATCACCGCCGCCCGGGGCGAGTCGGTCGCACAAAAGACCCGAAGCACCAGCGACGTGCCGTCGGGCAAGGTGATGCGATCTTGAGCGGGATCGGGCACTCGACTCTCCATGCTCGAGGAGTTCGCGACCTTGCGGGATTTCGAGCGTTAGAAGTCGGCGAATTTGGCGTCCAGGATTTCAGCTTCAGCCGCGCAGCCAATCTCGCGGACCGAGTTCGGCCCCGGAAAGAACTGCTCGCGAAGATCCTTGCCGCCGGCGGCGCGCCAGCGCACGGTGGTGGCGATGGTCTTGAATGTATGTGAATTGACCAGCCACAGCCGCGTGTTCTGCGCATCGCAGCTGCCTTCGAGCTTGAGCGTGACGAAAGTGCTCGGCGCGGCTTCTTCAGCCGCGGGCGGCGCCTGCTGGGGCGCTTGAGCTTGAGGCGCTTGAGCGCCTTGAGCCGCAATTGTCGCTACAGTCGCCACGACGCCAAAGGCGCAGATGGCCGCGATCTGTGTCGCTTTGCCCATGTCTTGTCCTCCCAGGTGCTCGGGGTGACCGCTCCCTGCGGACACGCTCCCCTGCTCCTTCGTGTTGAACCTCAAGGTCCGAGTCGGCCCGAGACTTCTGAATCGGTCTCGTGGACTGCGCATCGGAACCCGCGGAATATAGACGCTCTTGCAGCGCCGCGCATGTCCACTGCTTCTCAACCGACCGATCCCGACACCGGCAGGTGGCCAAGGGTGTGCCGGGACAGGTATTCTGTCGGGCCCCGTCGTCATCGAACGGTAACGAAGGACCCCGGAACAGGCCGGGAACTTCGCGGTCCGCGATACGTTGGCCCCTTATCCCCCACTGTTTTTAGCGCTAGCTGGAGCCCGCCATGGCGTTCGAATTGATGCCCCTGCCGTTTCCCAAAGATTCTCTCGGTCCGACGATTTCGGCGCGCACGCTGGATCATCATCATGGCAAGCACCATGCGACCTACGTGACCAAGCTGAATGAGTTCATCGCCGGCACGCCGCTGGAGAAGCAGGACCTCGAGTCCATCATCAAGGCCACCGCCAACAAGACCGGCACCGAGCGCAAGATCTTCAACAACGCCGCGCAGGTCTGGAATCACGACTTCTTCTGGAATTCGCTCGCGCCGAACGGCGGCAGCGCTCCGCCGGAGCCGATCAAGAAGCGTTTGGAAGCCTCGTTCGGCTCGTTCGAGAATTTCCGCGACAAGTTCGTCGAAGCGGCCGTCGGCCAGTTCGGCAGCGGCTGGGCCTGGCTGGTCGCGAAGGACGGCAAGCTCGAAATCACCACGACCCACGACGCCGACAACCCGCTGATCGCCAGCGGCCACGCGCTGTGGACCTGCGACGTTTGGGAGCACGCCTACTACCTCGACCACCAGCAGAACCGCGCCGGCTTCGTGAAGGCCGTGGTGGAGCAGATCGCCAACTGGCAGTTCGTCGGCAAGCGTCTGGCCGAAATCGAGCGTTGATCGAGCATCGGATCGAGCCGGGGACAGAGGTTGAATCTGTCCCCTTTTCGCACTCTTTGTAGGCACTTACCGCGCTCCCTCACGAGCGCTTTCAGTATAAGTGCCGGTTTCTACAATCGTTGATCGCTCGCACCATGCTGCCTTGCGTGTCCCTCGATCCATGGGACGGACGCATCGAACATGCAGCACCAGCACGACACTCGGACCGAAGCCGCCCTGTACTGGGCGGCCGTCAGCCTCATCGTTTGCGAGGGGCTCTCCATCGAAAAAGCCGCGGACCGGCTCGGAGTCGATGGCGAGGAGCTGACCCACATCCTCCACCGCCGCCAGAGCCTGCGACCTCCGTTGCCCTCGCCCGCCCCGCCGCGCAGGCCCCACTAGTTCAAACTCATTCTTAATTGCGAGCCATTCTCGATTGCGAATAAAATCGGGCGTCTCCCGCCCGTGGCGGGCCGCATTACTACTTCAAAGCGACCCCAACAATGCCCGCATCTGTCTTCAAGTCCGCCGCCGCGGCGACCCTGTGCCTGGCGCTGGCGGCCGGCTGCGCTCGCATCGAGCCCAAGGATCCTCGCCAGCCTGTGTTGGAGAATTACGCGCAGATCGTGCTGGCGACCTACGAGGACACGATCACCACCGCCCGCGCGCTGGATCAAGCCGTGGACGCTTTGCTCGCCAACCCCAGCGAGGAGACGCTGAACACCGCGCGCGAACGCTGGCGTGCCGCGCGCATTCCGTATGCCTATAGCGAGGCCTTCCGCTTCTACGCCGGCCCCATCGACAGCGAGCATGGCCCGGAAGGACAGCTCAACGGCTGGCCGCTGGATGAGAACCACATCGACGCCGTGGCCCTGGACAAGTACAACGCCGCGCCCGGCCTGAACATCGTCGGTGACGCGAAGACTTTTCCGGAGATCACCCCCGAGCTGATCGCCGAACAGAACGAGCTGGGCGGCGAGAAGAACATCGCCAGCGGCTATCACGCGGTCGAGTTCCTGCTGTGGGGTCAGGACTGGAACAATCCGCCCGACTCGGCCGGCCAGCGTCCGTACACCGATTTCGTCCCCAAGAGCGACGATCCGGCCGACGTGAACGCGCGTCGTGGCAAGTACCTGAAGGCGGCGACGACGCTGATCATCAGCGATCTCGAAGCGGTGGCCGCGCAGTGGCGCGAGTCGAAGGAACCGAACTATCGAACCACGTTCGTCAACGGCGACGTGTACACCGGCTTGAAGCACATGTTCACGGGCGCCGCGGCGCTGTCGGAGGTGGAGATGGCCGGCGAGCGCATGAATGTGCCGCTGCTGTCGTCTGACCAGGAGGAGGAACAGTCCTGCTTCAGCGACATGACCGCCGACGAGCTGCGCGCCAATGCCCAGGGCATCGAGAATGTTTATTTCGGCCGCTATACGCGGCTCGATGGCACAACCCTCAGCGGCCCAAGCCTCGCCGATCTGGTGAAAGCGAAGGACGCACGCGCGGCTGAAGAAATCGAAGCTCGCCTCGCACGCACTCGTGAAACCGTGGGTGCGGTGAAGAATCCGTTCGATCGCGAAATCCTGGCGGACAACGTCGAGGGTCGCGCTCGCATGCAGGCTGCGATCGACTCGTTGCGCGCGCAGGCGCTGTCGATCTCGCGCGGTGCCCGATCGATCGAAGTCTTCCTGTCCGATCTGCAGGGGCTGGGAGACTGACTATGGACTCGGGATCGGGCATCCTGCCACGACCCTCGTGCGAGCAGCAAAAGGCGCGACTTTTGCCGCTCGCTCGCCGCCCATGGCGGCGGGGCACATCCATGTACCCTGGACTTCAATGATCCGTATTCACCCAGAGCCAGCCCACGTCGCCAAGCTCATCAGCCTCGCGGCGGTGTGGAGCGCAATGTCATTGCTCGGCGCCTGCTCAAAAGGCAGGTCGACCGAGGAGCTGTTACAACCCAACTCCGGGGGCGCCATGACCGTGAGCGAGAGCTCGCGTCACTCGTTCTCGCGCCCATCCAACAATCTCACCGTCGCTCAGCGCGGTGAGTTCTTCATCGGCAACGCGTTCTTCAACAGCCCGTGGGTGGTTGCTCCCGCGAGCGCCGGCGCCCGCGACGGATTGGGCCCGCTGTTCAACGCGCGCAGCTGCGATCAATGCCACAACAACGATGGTCGCGGTCAACCGCCGTCGAAGGAAGACGAGCAGCCGGTGTCGATGGTGATTCAGTTCGCGACGCCGACGCCCGGCGCCAACAACGAACCGCAGGCCGATCCCAACTACGGTGTGAACTTCAATCCGTTCGGGATTGGCGGCGTGCCCGCGGAAGGAAAACTTCGCATTCGTCATCGCGAGATCGCGGGCACCTACGGTGACGGCACGCCGTACACCTTGCTCGCACCGGAATATTCCTTCGAAGAACTGGCCTACGGCGAGCTCGCTGCCGATACGAAGTTGTCGCCACGGGTCGCGCCGGCCGTGTTCGGCTCCGGTTTGCTCGAAGCGATTCCCGAAGCGCAGATCATGGAACGCAGCGATCCCGACGACGCCGACAAAGATGGCATCTCGGGCCGACCCAATCATGTGTGGGACCCGCTCGTGGGCCGCGCCGTGCTCGGACGCTTTGGTTGGAAGTTGAATCAGCCCGACATCGCGCATCAAACCGCCGCGGCGTTCTCTAGCGAGATCGGTATGACGACCTCGCTTCGTCCGGCGCAAATCTGCACCTCCGTGCAAACGGCGTGTCTGGCGGCACCGAGCGGCGGCGAGCCCGAGATCAGCGACGAGATCTTCGCGCACATGGTCACGTACCAGCGCATGCTCGCGGTGCCGATGCGGCGGAATCTCGAAACGCCCGAAGTGAAACGCGGCGCGAAACTGTTCCTCGAGACCGGCTGCGAGTCCTGCCATCGCGCGACGTTCAAGACCGGCGTCGTCACGGATCAGCCATGGCTCAGCGATCAAACCATCCATCCGTTCACGGACCTGCTGTTGCATGACATGGGCGAAGGGCTGGCCGACGGTCGCGCCGATTTCGCCGCGAGCGGCAGCGAATGGCGCACGCAGCCGCTGTGGGGAATCGGTCTGCAAAAGACGGTGAATGGTCACACGCGCCTGCTCCACGACGGCCGCGCGCGCGATGTGAGTGAAGCGATTCTGTGGCACGGTGGCGAAGGCGAGCGGGCCAAGGAAGCATTCCGCAATCTGTCCCAGCAGGATCGCGAGGCTTTGTTGAGGTTCATCGACTCTTTATGAACACCTCCAACTCCAGCGCGTCGAAATGGTCGCGTCGTCAGGTTCTGCTGGCGACGGCGTCGTTGAGTGCGGTCGCGGCTGGCGGCCTGCTGTTCTCGTCGAAGAGCAAGGCACACACAGGCACGCTGCTCTCGGCGTATGAAGACGCGCGCGGCGATCAATACGTCGGCGGCTTGTCACTACAGGACGAACGAGTCTTCGGCGCACGCGTGCCGATGCGAGCGCATGGTTGCGCCGTTCATCCCACCGACCCCAATCGCGTTTTGTTTTTTGCGCGCCGGCCGGGCACGCAAGCGTTTGAGCTGGATCGCGCGACGATGCAGGCACGCACCGTGTTCACCACTGAGTCGGGGCGTCATCTCGCGGGCCACGGCACCTATTCGGCCGACGGCAGTTTGATCCTCACGCCCGAACATGATTACGAACGCGCGCGTGGCGTGGTCGTCGTGCGCGACGCTCGTAACTTCGCCGTCGTTGGTGAGATCGACACGAACGGTATCGACCCGCACGAAGTCGCCTGGATGCCGGACCCCAGCTCATTGCTGGTCGCGAACGGCGGCATCATGACGCACCCACGCACTTTCCGTCGCAAGCTGAACATTCCGACGATGGATCCGTCGCTGTGTGTGATCGATGCGGCCAGCGGCCAACGCAAGGAACAGTGGCGCCTGCCGGATCATCTGCTGAGCATTCGACACGTATCGATGACCAGCACCGGCATCACCGCGGTGGGCTTGCAATACGAGGGCGATGACAAGAACGAAGCGCCCGGCATCGTTGCCTTGTATCGTCCGGCCCAAGCCGACCAGCACGCACGTTTCAGCTTGCTGACCGCGCCCGCTGCGGAGCTGCCAAAATTCCAGGGCTACGTCGCCAGCGTCGCGATCAGCGAAGCGCACGACCTGATCGCTGCGGCATGTCCGTACGGCAATGGCGTCGCATGCTGGTCGATCAGCGACGAGCGCTATCTCGGCTTCATCGCCGCTGCGGAAACCTATGGTCTGTCGCGAGTTGCCGACGGCTCCATCCTGGCTTCACAGCGCGATGGCACGGCGTACGGCCTGGATGAAAGTCGACTGCGTTCACAGTTTCTGAAAATCGCCAGCTCGCAACCGATTCGTTGGGACGATCACTGGGTCGCGACGGTGTGATCACACGGGCATACTAATTGGACTAAATCCCGGAGCCAGCGGTCGCTACGACGCTCGGCACCCATCGGAGAGTCCGCAGTGATTTCTGAACGCCGCCACGTCGCCTGCCAGTCACTCGTCCTGAGCCTCGCGCTGAGCCTGCTCGGCGTGGCGCACGCCGCCGACAAGAAACCCACCAACGACAAGCTGCCCGACTGGGCGCCGAAACCCAAGCCGCACGTCATCGAGGATCGCTTCCGCCTCGAAGTCATGACGTTGAGCGCCGACCTCGATACCGAGATCCGCATCGATCCGAACCTGGCCACGCAGGGCACGTTGATCAACGCCGAGGACGATCTCGGCCTGGACGACAACAAACTGTTGCCGCTGGTCGAGCTCACGCTGCTGCCGGGCGACCGGCATTTGATTCGCTTGAGCGGCTTCAGCGTACGGCGCTCGGCGGATCACGCCATCGATAAAACCATCGTGTTCGACGACCAGACGTATCTGCCCGGGGAGCGCGTCGACAGCACGCTCAATCTGACTTCGTTCGGCCTCACCTACGGCTACAGCGTCGCCAAGACGCAGCGCCTCGATGTGGCGCTGACGTTCGGCGCGCAGATCGTCGAGGTCGAGGCCAACGCCGTGGTACGCAGCCGCGTGGTGCGCGATTCCGAAACCGGCGTGACGCCGTTGCCGCTGGTGGGCCTCGAAGGCCGGTTCGATTTCAACGACCGCTGGTCGCTCGAAGCCCGCGCTCAGTATCTGTCGGTGGAGTTCGATGAGATCGACGGCTCGGTGCTGGATGCGCGCGCCGCGCTCACCTGGCGCATGAACCCGTACTTGGTGTTCGGGCTCGGCTATCGGCAGTTCCATGTGGAAGTCGACTCGCGCGACGTCGACGATCCGGGCCTGTTCGACATGAAGATGGCCGGCCCGCTGTTGTTCATGCGGGCCAGCCTGTAACCGCCCTCTTCAGTTCTTGGCCCGCAGCGGGAACGAGTCGACCGGCTGGATCACCAGCGGCGTGTCGGCATCGTCGCCACTGTCGAGGACATGCGGATGGGCCGCGGGCCGCATGTCATCGATAAAAATCTTCGACGCGTAGTGCAGCCACGACAGCGACGAACGCACCTTCACTTCGGTCGGCGGCGTGCGCAACGTGCGTGACGGCGACTCGCCGAACAACGCCTTGTAGTTGCGCGCGAACAGACTGAAGTCCCAGATGCCGAAGCGGGCGGCGATACGGGTCACCGTGTCACGTTGCGGATCGGCTCGTAGCAGCGCGGCGCGAATCTCGCGCAACTGACGGACCTTCAACAGCCGCATCGGACCGACGCCGAAGAACTCGTGGAAAATGTTTCTGAGCGTGCGCTCGCTGACCTGGGTCGCCTTGCACAGATCGTCGATGAACAGCGGCTGGCCTTCGTTGGCCTCGATCAGCTGCAAGGTGCGGGCGATGACCCGGCTGCGCGAGAACTGCGGCCGGCCGACGTGACGATCCTGCACCTTCATGCTGCGCTCGAGCACATGAGTCAGACTGATCGCGACCTCTTCCTCGACCGCCAGCACGGACGCCGGCTCGCTGAGATCCAGGTTGGCGGAGATCGCCCGCTCGGCGACCCAGCGCAATCGCTCGAGATAGGGCAGCGCGGAGCGGGTTCGCGGACCGCCGCCGCGAGCATTGTTCAACAGGTCCAGAGCCACCAGCCTGGTGTCCTGAGGCACGCTGATGCCGGCCCAGCGCACCACGTCCTGACCAGTGAAGGTGAACGGCTGATCTTCGTGCAGCGTGATGAAACCGTCCGACTCGAGAAAGTGCCCGTCGATGCGGATCTGGGTGGGATCGGTCATCGGCAAGCCGAGCGTGAAGCGGCCAGGCTCGCCGTCGCCGGCGAACGTGGTCGGGCTGCCGATCTGAATCTGCTGTAGCGATACCACGCCGGGCCGTACCGCTTCCGACCACCATTCCGAGGTCGAGCGCGCCGTCGGAATGAAGCGACCGTCTACTCCTGTAATCGCTTCGGCAAACTCATCGAAGTCCCGAAATACCAGTCTCGTCATGGCGTTTCCTCCCTTGCCTGACTTCAGATCCGATCAACGATCCGTCGAAATTCCTAGTGTGCCGTAATCTGCCGTTAACTTGTTATCAGCGGACGCAATTGTTGCCGAATCCTCACAGCCGTACATACGCGGAATGGGCAAAGTCGGGTGTTTCCTGATCCACACCGCCATCGCTCGTCCGCAGCGCTATTCCCGTGGGGCAATCGGTACTGTTGTCATTACTGGTGTTATTGGTGGTGGCGCAAAGCGCCGTGCTCGTTTATTGGGGGTTTCGAGACCGCCGTTGGCGCTCGGCGCAACGTGAAGCCCGGCGCATCCACAGCGCGGACACTCATGCCGGGCGCCTGGCGCTGGTCGGCGAAATCGCCGGCTCCATCGCGCACGAGATCAGCCAGCCGCTGAGCGCCATCCTGACCAACGCCGATGCCGCCGAAAACCTGCTCGGCGAGCCGCAGCCGCCGCTGGACGAAATCCGCCGCATGCTCGCCGACATCCGGCGGGACGATCTGCGGGCCAACGATATCGTGCGCCATTTGCATTCCTTGCTGAAGCGTCGCGAACTGCACACCACGATGATCGACCTCAATGAGGTCGCCGCTACCGCGCTCAGTCTGATCCAACCCGTCGCGCGCAAGCGCCTGGTTACTGTACGCAGTTGCCTCGACACAAAGATACCGCCGATTCGTGGAGATGCCATCCACCTCGAACAGGTGTTACTGAATTTGATGATGAACGCCATGGATGCGATGGCCTCTAATACCGCGGACGGCCCCACCGAGCGTATCCTCGACGTTGCCACCAGCCGTTATGACAAGTACTTCGCGGCCATCACGGTCACCGATACGGGACCGGGCATCGCGGCGGCATACCGGCCCAGGATTTTCGATTCGTTTTTCAGTACCAAGAAGGAAGGCATGGGGTTGGGCTTGGCCATCGCGCGCACCATCGTGCATGCACACGGCGGCAAAATCTGGCAGGAGGGAACCTCCGCCGGGGGCGCCGCCTTCAAGTTCACGATTCCGCTCCAGGCGGCGTGAGGGAGAAAACAGCGGATGGATACAGCGAACGTTCGCGCGGACGACCGGATATATGCAGCGGCAGAGCGCTTCGTCGTGCACGTCATCGACGACGACGAGAGCTTTCGCACCAGCCTGCTCCGGTTGTTCCGCTCGAAAAACATCCAGGCAGTGGGCTATGCCACGCTCGCCGAATTCCGGCGCGCCGACGTGGACGCCACGCCCGGCTGCCTGCTGCTGGATCTGTGCCTGCCGGACGGCGACGGCCTGGAAATGTTCGAGCGGCTGATGGGCGACGACTCGGTGCTGCCGGTGGTTTTCATCAGCGCCTACGCCGACATTCCCATCAGCGTCCGGGTCATGAAATCGGGCGCGCTGGATATTCTGACCAAGCCGGTACGCGGCGAGCTGCTGCTGGAAACGATCGAGCAGGCGCGCAAGGTCGCCCTGCGCCGCTACGCCGCGCGCAATCAAGTCCGCGATCTGTTGGATCGGTATGGAACTTTGACCGATCGTGAGCGCGCCGTGTTCGCCGGTGTCGCCGAAGGCAAGCTCAACAAGCAAGTCGCCGTGGAAGTCGGCGCCTGCGAGCGCACCATCAAATCCGAGCGGGCCAGAATGATGAAGAAGCTGCAGCTCACGCGCCTGGTGGATGTGGTTCGCGCGGCCGAGATGGTGGGACTGAAGCTGTCGTTCGACGACGGTCCTACAACTGAAAGGCAACCGTAAGCAGCACGCCTTCGGCGATATCTCGCAACAATCCCGGCGGCTCCGCGCGATACACCTCGCCCTGCTCTGCCAGCGCCGCAATCCATTCGGCCAGCCAATCGATGGTGTGCCGGCCGTAGAACACGACCGCCGCTTCGTGGTTGAGCAGCAGACTGCGCAAGTCCAGATTGATCGAGCCGCACATCGCCAGTGTCTCGTCGATCACGACGCCCTTGGCATGAACCATTCGCGGCAGCAGACGAAACTCCACGCCCGCAGCCGCCAGATCGCGCATCGGCCGCGAGCGCACGAAGTCCGCCAACAGATGATTGGAGCGCTGCGGGATCGCAATCGTCACCTTGACGCCCCGGCGCGCTGCCAGGCGCATCGCTGCCCGCAAGTTGTCATCCGGCACGAAATACGGCGTGACCACCAGCAACCGTCGACGCGCCCGATAGCAGCCGTCGATCAGCAGCGATTGGGCCGTGTCCTCGACTTGATCCGGACCGCTCGGGAGAAATTGCGCCAGCTCGCCGCCTTCGGCATCGACAGCCACGCGCTCTCGAATGGGCTCACGCAGATGCGTGGTATTCCAATCGAGATCGAACTGCCGGCCCGCGGCCGACGCCACCGGCCCTTCCAGATCGAAAGAAAGATCCGGCCAGAGCGTGCCGCCGGCATCGCCAAGGAAATATTCGGCGGCCAGATTGCGGCCACCGCACCAGAGCAAACGATCGTCGACCACGACCAGCTTGCGATGGTTGCGCAAGTTACGCGGACCCAGACGACGCAAGCTGAAGAACGGACGAAACACCGCCACCTTCGCGCCCGCGCCTCGCAACTCTTTCATGTACCGGCGCGGCGCGAGGACCGCAAAGAAACCATCGAGCAGCAGCCGCACTTTCACGCCTTCTCGCGCGCGACGGGCCAGGCGCGCGACGACCTCATTGCCGAACGCATCGTTGCCGATGATGAAGGTGCTGATATCGATGGTCTGACGCGCGTCGTCGATGAGCTCGAACAACGCGTCGCGCGCCTGGGTGCCGTCGGCATGCATCCGAACGTTGCATGAAGAGGGCGGCGCGAGACCGAAGCTCTCGATCAACTCCGCCGCCCAATGCGGCCCTTCCACCACTACGCCCACATACGGAATCGCGACCGGCTTGAGCTTGCGCTGGCCGAACAACAGGTACAGCGGCAACATGAGGTAAGGCACCAGCGCGAGGCCCAGCACCCAGGCAATCGCGGAGGTCGGCGCACGCCGCTGATCCAGCGCGCGACTGGTGAGGATATAAACGAGGAGCGCAATCGCGCTGACCAGGAAATGCTGCGAAGGAGTCGGCAGCCACTCGACAATCATTGGGCTCGCATCCCCTGCCCGTGAACGGGCCGCAGGGTAGCAGAATTGCTAGGGCACGGCCCGCGACAGACTTCCCAGGTACGCCTTCTCGGCCTCTGCGTTACCAGCCTCCCGTGCGTAGGCGGCCAGCGCGGTCAGCAGGTTTCGGTCGTAGGGACGCAGACGGAGCGCATTTTCCAGGGTCCGGAGGCCTTCCTTTTTCTTGCCCGTGTCGTACAGCGCGACCCCAAGCACATATGCGTATTGGGTATAGGTCGGCGCCGCTCGCGCCGCCGCCTGGAGCTCGGCAATGGCATCGTCATAGCGACGCTCACGAATCAACGCCAGACCCAACGAATGATGCAAGGCTGCGGAGTGCGGCCCCTCCTCGCGCTGAGCCTCCAGCCCGGTCTTCAGCACCGCGATTGCCACCGCGTTCGCGCCAGTCCGACTCTTCAGATCGGCAAGGTTTACGTAGGCGGGGCCGAACGTGGGATCGAGCCGAATCGCTGTTTGATAAGCCGACTCGGCCTCGGCCGCCTGACCGAGCGATGCACGCAGGTTGCCGATATTGATGTGCGCGCCGGGCTGATCGGCATTGGCCAGCTGAGCTTGCTCATATTCGGACACCGCCGAGGCGCTCAAACTTTCCGGCGGCGCTGAAGCGATCGCCGAGATTCTCACCGCGCGAACTGGATCGGTCAGCAGCGGCAGCAGTGCCGATCGTTCTGCCGGTGGATACACGCTGAAGGCATCGGCCACCGCCGCGCGCACCAGCGGATCTGAGTCACGCGAGGCTGAATTCAAAGCACTGAGCGCGGTCTCGCCGGGATAGGTTGTCAGCCGCGCAACTGCTGAGGCACGGACCATGGCGGGTTGGTTCGCGTCGCTGGCGATGCGAGCTAACTGATTCACCAGTTCGGGCGTGGCCCAGCGAACCGGACGCACTCCGCTGACGCCCTGCGCCTCGCGATACCAAGCGAAGGTTTCACCAAACGTCGTCTCGTGACGCCGGTTCGGGCCGTACCACTTCGCGACCCGCTCCGCCGCCCACTTCGCCCCACGCTCCTTGTGACATTCGGTGCAAGCATCCGGCCCGTCCGCCAGATCCGGTCGGGGGATGCGGAAGCTGTGATCGCGACGAGCATCGATCTGCATGTACACGCGCGATGGCGCATGACAATCCACGCACTGCGAACCCGGCGTACCCGGCTTGTGGAAGTGATGCTCAGGCGAGTCGTAGTTTTTCTTGTGGAGGCCGGAGGTATCGATACTGGGCCGTGCCGCCGGTGCACCGGCGTTGTGACAACCCGCGCACAGCTGATTGCCTTCACGGCGCAGCTGCAACGAATGCGGCTCGTGGCAATCGCTGCAACGAACGCCCTTGGCGTGCATCTTCGACTGCAGGAACGAACCGTACTCGTACACCTCGTCGAAAATCTTGCCGTTCGGATAATACAAATCGTCGGTGAGCAACGCCGGCAGATGGGTCTGCATCAGCTTCTCGCCATGACGGTAGCCTTCGGAGATCACCGACCGCCGCGAATGACAGCGAGCGCACGTTTCGATCTGCACACTCGCATCGGGGCCGGCGAAGTCCACGGGGAAATCTTTCTTCCCTGGCGCCGACGACTCCAGATGCACCGACGCAGGACCGTGGCACGCCTGACACCCGACGTCGATCTGTTTCCAGCTCGTCTCATAACTGTGGGTCTGCAGATCGAAGTTCTTCTTCAGGTCGGTGGAGTGACACTCCGCGCACATGAAATTCCAGTTCTGCGACGGCTGGGTCCAGTGCAACGGATCGAGATGATCGATGCGCTCCTTGGGATAGAGATGAAACCAGCGCTTGGCCCGCACGTCCCACGCGATCGTGAACGCCTGCAGTCGACCGCGATCCAGCTCGATCAGATATTGCTGAAGCGGCTCGACGCCGAATGTGTACTTGACCTCGAAGTCGGCGGGTTTGCCATCGGCGCCGTCGGTGTTGATCCAATACTTGCCGTCGCGCTGGAAGAATCGGGTGCGGACGCCGTCCTTGCTGAAACTGGCGTTATCGAAATTGCCCAGCACCGTGGCGGCGTTCGGCTCCTGCATGGCCAGGTCGTGATGCGAGCCATGCCACGCCTTCGCCTGGTCGACATGGCACGTGGCGCACGCTGACTCATCAACGAACCTCGCCGCGACAGTCGCGTGCGCAGGGACCGCCGCAGGTGGCGCGGACACCTTGCCCGGCGACTCGGACTGACGAAAAAACAGCAGCGCGAGGCCGCCACCGACGAGGGCGATTGAGAGCAGCGACGCGACCCATGCGCGACGCCCGAACGAGCGCATTTACTTCTTGGAATCGGGAGCGGGCGAAGCCTGGGACGTCTCGACGCTGGGCGGAACCAGCAACGGCGACAGCATCACGACGTCGGGATCATCGGAGGTGACCGGCGCCATCGCCTCAGCGGCCGCTGCGGCCGCAGCCGCGGCTGCTGCTTGCTCCTCGGCTTGTTTGTTGGCCGTTTCCACGGTCACGTCGAGGTACTTATGGAAAACGCGCAGGAAGCTGTCCGCGGCGATCAGAGTCAACCCGATCGGAATGGCCGCGATGATCAGGGCAATGCCCCACTTGAGCGGCTTCGGCCGGCGCTGCTCCTGATCGAGCGCGGCTTCACGCTCGACGGATTCCTGCGCGCGTTGCTGAATGGCCTTCTGCAAGTCGTACTGGCGCCCCTTCATGTGCAGGATGCGCGCGCCGGGCACGTCGCTCTGCTCGGCCGAAGCCGATTCGGGCAGGCACTCTTCGGACTGTTGACTCATGAGGGTGCGCTTTCGGTGACAGTCGCGGACGGGACACGCCGCAGCATAACGCGGTGGGCCCTGTGATCAACTAGTGTGACCCGTCACTGCGAGGAATATTTGCGGATACCAGGAAGACCAGCGATCACGCCGCGGGTTCCCGAGTCCGCGCGCGACCACTAGTACTGATGTCCAAGGTCGCCCGACAGTGCCTTGACGGCCTGTGTCCCGCTGGCGACGATGCTCCCATCAAACGCGGGGCAATGAGAAAATGAACGGCAAAGCCGTGGTGCGGTTGGGAAGTTTATGCGTGGCACTGGCCTGGCTCGGAGTCGGCGTTGCCGAAGACACCGCCAAGGCGCCGACGGCGGCCGACGCCGCTCGCAAGAGTTGCGTCAGTCAGTGCGAAATCTCCAACGGGACCTGCAACAGTAAAGTGCGTCAGGCGCGCCAGGAATGCTCGAAGAAGGCCGCCAACAGCGGCCGCGACCCAATGACCCTGCGCAATAGCGACTACACCTATTTCTGCAGCTATTTCCGCAACCCGGGCCGGCGCGGCCCGGGTAACTTCGCCGATCGATTCACCCAGCACTACAACGTGTGCATCGATGTCATGCAACAGAACATCGCCTCGATGCGCTACGACTGCTATCTCAATGAGCGGGACGCGCAGACCATTTGCCGCACGGAACTGCGCGACTGCCAGGCGGCCTGCCAGTAATCAAACGCGCTCGATCACCATGGCGATGCCCTGGCCCACACCGATACACATCGTGCACAGGGCGTAGCGGCCCGACGTCTTCTCCAACTGATTCAGCGCCGTCGTGACCAGACGCGCACCGCTCGCGCCGAGCGGATGGCCGATGGCAATCGCACCACCGTTTGGATTCACATGCGCGGCGTCGTCCGGCAGGCCGAGCTGACGCGTCACTGCCAGACCCTGTGCCGCAAACGCTTCGTTCAGCTCGATTACATCCATCTGACCGATCTCGAGCCTGGCAAGCTTCAGCACCTTCAGCGACGCTGGCGCCGGGCCAATGCCCATGATGCGCGGAGCGACACCGGCAGTCGCCGTCGCGATCACCCGAGCACGCGGTTTTAAACCGTACTTCGCCGCCGCCTCTTCGCTCGCCAACAACACCGCACAGCTGCCATCGTTGACTCCGGACGCGTTGCCCGCGGTCACCGTGCCTTCCGGCTTCACCACGCCTTTCAACTTCGCGAGCGCTTCAAGCGACGTCTCGCGCGGATGCTCATCGGCGATGAACTTGATGGGGTCGCCCTTCTTCTGAGGAATCTCGACGGGCGTGAGCTCGCTGTCAAAAAACTTCGCGGCGTGCGCGCGTGCATATCGTTGCTGACTGCGCAGAGCGAACGCGTCCTGATCGGCACGAGCGATACCGAATTCCGCCGCGACGTTCTCGGCCGTCTCCGGCATGGAATCGATTCCATACTTCGCCTTCATCAACGGATTGACGAAACGCCAGCCGATGGTGGTGTCTTCGATCTTCGCGGTCCGCGAAAACGCGCTGTCCGCCTTGCCCATCACAAACGGCGCGCGCGTCATGCTCTCCACACCGCCGGCGATCATGAGCTCGGCTTCGTTGGAACGAATCGTGCGCGCGGCCAGATTCACCGCGTCCAAGCCCGAACCGCACAAACGATTGATGGTCGCGCCGGGAACGACATCCGGCAGACCGGCGAGCAGCGCCGCCATGCGCGCGACGTTGCGATTGTCTTCGCCCGCCTGATTGGCACAGCCATAATAAACATCGTCGACCGCGGCCCAATCGACTTTGGCGTTCCGCTGGATCAATGCCTTGATGGGAATCGCACCGAGATCGTCGGCACGCACGTTGGCGAGAGCGCCGCCGTAGCGGCCGATGGGTGTGCGGATGGCGTCGCAGATGAAGACTTGGCGCATGACTCGAGCTCGATAACGGAATAGCAAGGAACATTCTAGCCGCGACATTCTAGCTGCCTTGGGGGCCGTCGCGTAGCATAGGTTTCTTATGCCTGCGAGTAATGTCCGAGGAATTCTCAGCATGCTGGCCGCGGTGGCGACTTTCGCCGTCATGGACCTGAGCATGAAACGCCTGGCCGAAACCTATCCTGCCATGCAGGTGACGTTCATTCGCGGCCTGGCCTCGTTGCCTTTTCTGTTGCTCGCCACTGGCACGATGGGGCGCTGGCGCGATCTGCTGCCGAATCGCTGGGGGCTGCACCTGTTGCGCGGGGTTCTGCAGGTCGCGACGCTGTACTTCTTTGTCTACGCGGTGAGCCGGCTTTCGTTAGCGACCGCATACACCATCTTCATGTCCGGGCCACTGATGATCACGGCGCTGTCCGTGCCCTTCTTTGGTGAGCGCGTCGGCTGGCATCGCTGGCTGGCGGTCATCGTGGGCATGATCGGCGTGCTCGTGGTCGTGCGACCGAGCGGCGACGGCATGGCCTTGGGTGGGGCGGCGTTACTGGGCAGTGTGGCCGCAGTTGCCGCCGCCGCAGCTTATGCACTGGGCGTGCTGCTCATCCGAGTGCTCAAACCGACGGAGACCAGCGCAGCGACCATGTTCTGGGCGCTGTTCCTGACCGCCACGTTGGCCGGCATTTTCTCTATCGACGGCTGGGTTCCCGTGCTGTGGGAACACTGGCACTGGATCGTGATCATCGGCATCACCGGCGCCGTCGGTCAGCACTTCCTGACGGAAGCTTTCAGATTGGCGGCGCCGTCCGTCATCGCGCCGTTGGAGTACACGGCACTCGCGTGGGGCATGTTGTTCGACTGGCTGTTATGGATGACGATGCCGAGCCAGCGCATGCTGATCGGCGCCGCCATCATCGTCGCGAGCGGGCTCTACGTCATTCACCGGGAGCGATTGCAGGCGTCCGCCGTGACACAAACGACCTGAGACGCGACGGATTCAGCACCCCCTGGAACACCACCAGACTCACGCCGAGCAGCACCAGCACCGTCGCCATGATGATCAGCGACGTGAGCGGCTCGCCCAGAATCGCCGCACCCAGCAACAGCGCCACCACCGGATTGACCAGCGCGTAGGTCGCGACTTTCGGCGCGGGCACCTTGGTCAGCAGCCACAAATAACAATTCAACCCGACGATGCTGCCGAACACGACCAGGTACGCGACCGCGGCCAACCCTTTCCACGTGACGGTCGACGGATCGAAATGCGTCCATTCGCCGTCCAGCAGGGACATGAACAACTGAAACAAGGCGCCGAAAAACATTTGCGCGCACGTGAAGCTCAACACCGCGCCAGGCTGCACCACCCGCTTCTGAATCAACGTGCCAAAGCTCCAGCCCAGTATCGCCAGCAGCAACGCCAGCACGTACATCGGATGAGCTTCGCCCGACAGCGAACGCGTGTGCGTGACGATGGTGACGACGCCGATCAGCGCAATCGTGGTTCCAATCAAGGCCTGGCGCGTCGGCGCCCGCTTGCTGAAAAACGTCCAATCCAACAGCAACACGATGACCGGCATGGCGGCGACGGTCAGTGCGGCGATACCTGACGGAATGCCCTGCTGGGCCCACACCACGAAACCATTGCCGATGCCCGACAGCAGCACGCCGGCGAGCGCGGCCATTTTCAAATCGACGTTGGCCAGCGGCCTGGCCTCGCGCCAACGCAGCCAGACATACATGACCAGGGCCGCGAGCGCGAAGCGCATCGTGCCGCTGATCAGCGGCGGGATCTCACGGATGGCGACCGCGATGGCCAGATACGTGGTGCCCCAGAAGAAGTAGATGGCGGCGAAAGCGGCGAGCATGCCCACCGACATTCGCGTCGAGGTGGCTGAAACAGACATGGAAAATCCTTTGGCGCGGTTGAATACTCTAGCGGGTGCTGGCAAGCAGTACAGACTCAGGTAAACTGACCCACGACCGATACAGTTGAGGGGGCTCCGCATGTCCGCCGAAGAACCGCTGCTCTATGAACGCGTCGCGCGTCTGGTCGAAGCGCAGATCGCGAGCGGCGCCTTGCGGGGTAACGAGCGCATTCCTTCGGTGCGATCCATGAGCCGCACGGCAAAGGTCAGCATCTCGACGGTCGTGCAGGCGTACCTGCATCTGGAAAACATCGGGTTGATCGAAGCGCGGCCGCAGTCCGGCTTTTACGTCCGGCCGCCGATGCGCGCGAGCGTGCCGCCACCGCGACCGAAAGTCAGCCGCTCGCGACGACCGATATCCATCGCGGCCGAAACGCTCGACACTTGCCGTGAAGCGCTGGCCCGGCCGGACATCCTGCAGCTCAACGGCGCATTCACTTCGCCGACGCTGTATCCGAATCAGCGGCTGAACAATCTGATCCGTGAAGTGTTGCGCGACCATCCCGCGCACGCCGGTGAATGTTTGCTGCCGCCCGGCCACGAAGAGCTGCGCCGTCAGGTCGCCAAGCGCATGACATTCGCCGGCGCGCCGGCCGACCCCGCGCACGTCGTGATCACCAGCGGCACGATGGACGCCATCACCATGTCGTTGCAGGTGTTGTGCAAGGCGGGCGATACCGTGCTGGTGGAATCGCCGACCTATTTCGGCGTGTTGCAGGTGGTCGAATACCTCGGACTGAAAGTGGTCGAGGTGCCGAATCACACCAGCACCGGCATCGACGTCGACGCTGTTAGAAACATCGCGCGCACCACCCGGCTCGCCGCGGCCGTGCTGATGCCGAACTTCAACAATCCGACCGGCAGCGTCACGCCCGACGACGCGAAGCGCGAGATCGTCTCGATTCTCAGCGCCGCCGAAGTGCCCATCATCGAGGACGACATCTACGGCGATCTGCATTACGGCAATACTCGTCCGACGTCGTTGCGTGCGTATGACGACGCGGGCCTGGTGATTTCCTGCGGTTCGGTCTCCAAGACCATCGCGCTCGGCTATCGGATCGGCTGGGCGGTGTCGCCGCAGTTCCATACCGATATCGCGCGCGCCAAATTCTTCTCGTCGGTGGCTTGCCCGACGCTGCAACAACTGGTGCTCGCCCGTTATTACGCGAGCGGCGGCTACGATCGTTATCTGCGACGGGTGCGCACGACGCTGGCTGCGAATTCGCAGAGCGCGGTCGACGCGATCATTCGTTACTTTCCGCCGGGGACTCGCGTGGCGCGGCCCAGTGGCGGCATCGTGCTGTGGATCGAATTGCCCGCGGGCGTGGATGGCGTGGAGTTGTTTCGTACCGCGCTGGCCAGCCGCATCGGCATCGCGCCCGGGCTGGTGTTTTCCGCCAAGGCGGACTATCGCAATTACATCCGCATCAGCTGCGGCATGCTGTGGACGCCCACCATCGAGCGCGCCATCGAAAAGCTTGGCCGGCTCGTGGCGGGCATCGCCAAAGCGGCTTGAGCGGACGATAGCGCGCATCGGTGCATCGAGCGATCAATGACTCAGCACGGCAGGTGGCCGGAAAAATCTCCGGCCGACCCGCGCTCACTTTGTAAACCGATCTTCAACAGGGCCAACACTGCCAGGTTGAGAATCAGCGACGCCGTCAATGTGATCAATACGAAGGCCATGGCGAGCCCTCCTTGCGTTCCAATGTTTCAATCGTTACAGACGATGTGTCGTCTGCACGATCTGACCGTCGACCTTGGTCTGCGCCAATGACGCCACCGCGGCCGGCTCCTCGATCTGGGCCCCATCCAATTGGGTAATCGTCACCTGACCGGCAGGCGTGACCTGCTCGTTCACGTTCCATTCCCAGGCGGCCAATGCGCTCGCATTGATGAGCACCGCCGCCACCAGACTCAATACCGTTCTCGTACTACTCATGATTGTTCCCTCCATAAGGGCTGCTGCGAAAACCAGCGGGACGAATGCCGATGGGTCTCCACCGGCTCGGCCCACTCAAGACGAAGCTGCTCGGGATCGGGCGCCGCGAGGCGCTGTTCCCGCTCCAATTTCAGACGGTCGGCTTTCAACCTGGCCAGGGTCATGAACAAGTACTCGTCCATTTGAGCCTCCTTCGAGATATGCATCTCGGTAATGGAGGCGTAGTGTGGCCCTGGCCATTTGCCGCGAATAGCGATACTTTGTGCCCGTGATCTATGATTTAAAGTCATATCAATAGCCATCCACGCAGGACATCGTTGGACTGCCATGAAGCGCATCCCAGTCGGCCCTCTACGGGCCTTTGACGTGGCCGCCCGGAACCTGAACTTGAGTGCCGCGGCGGAGGAAATGAACGTGACTCACGCTGCCGTGAGCCGGCAGGTGAAGCAGCTCGAGGAGCGCCTCGGCGTGAAGTTGTTCGAGCGCCTACCGCGGGGATTGCGGTTGACGGCTCAGGGTGCGCTCCTGGCTGAGGGAACGCGCGCCGCGTTCGATCGCCTGGCTGGTGCACTCGAGGATGTATCGACGCCGACCGTGCGGCGGAAGCTGACCATTTCGACTTTCTCTTCTTTCAACGCGCGCTGGCTGATGCCCCGCGTACGCTCGTTCTCTATGTTGTTCCCGGGCGTGGATCTTCAAGTGATCACGACCGCCCAATTGGTGGATTTCGCGCGTGAAGATGTGGATATCGGCATCCGCTTCGGCGGCGGCAACTATCCCGGCCTGCATGTCATGAGCCTGTTCCGGCCGCGCGAGATCGTGGTGTGCGCGCCCGCCCTGTTGAAGGGCGGACCACCGTTGAAAACCATTAACGACCTGCGCCATTTCACATTGCTTCACGACGATTCCCACCACTCGTGGAGCCGTTGGCTGAACGCCGTCGGCGCCAAAGGCATCGACGCCCGCCGGGGCATCGTTTGTGGCGACCGCAACTCCATGCTCCAGGCCGCGCTCACCGCTCAGGGCGTGGCGATCGCCTCTGAAGTCTTCGCGTCCGCCGAACTGGCGGCCGGGCGACTCGTGAAAGTATTCGAGAATGAAGTGGCGTCGGAATATGCAATCTACGCCGTTTGCCTGCCACGACGGCTGAACGATCCAATGGTGTCCGGAGTCATGGAGTGGCTGGCCAATGAAGCAAAAAGCTCGCACGACGCCTCGCCGCCGCCGTCGGAATGAGTCGAGCTACTTCTTTCCAAACAACGCTTCGAGCTCAGCCCGCGCCTTCTCGGCGGCCGACGGTTGAGCAGCCTCGTCCGCCTTTTTGGAACTGCCGAATAACGCATCCAGCTCCGACTGCGCCTTCGACGCCGCATCCGTGCTCTTCGCCGAATAAGCGTCCTGCCGGGGCTTGAAGTAGTCGCAGAAGTTCGCCCGTTCCTTGTCCTTCACTTCTTCGGCAACGGTCTCCCGACAGTGCTTGGCGACGCTGATGCTGTACCACTCACACAATTTGCAAACGTGGAGCTCGGCGTGGCACACGGGGCATTCGTCGAGGCGGCGCAGAGGCAGGCTGAGGTCTGCCAGAGACGCGCCGCATTTCCAGCAGACCCATGCCACGGCGACACCCTTACCGATGCTTCTGATCGTGACTGGTGGCGATTTCGTCGTAGCCCTTGCCGACGAACTCGATCAGGCAGATGCCGTGACCGAAAGGGTCCGCCAGCATGGCGATCTTGCCCCAGTTGTTGGTCTTCACTTGCGTCTCGAGCCGCGCACCGGCGTTTCGGGCCCGATCCAGCGCGCCCTCGATCTCGTCGACGACGAAGTCCAGGTGCACCGGCGTCCAGTGACGCGCATACGAACGCAGGTGCCGGCTGGTGGCCGACGCCGTGGTGCCGTTGGGCTTCACCAGCAGATAGATCGGCGAGGTGCCGCCGAGCAGCTCCACCGCATCCGGGCCGAAGCGGCGGCCGATGTGCAGATTGAAAGCTTTGCAATAGAAATCGGTGGCTTTGGTCAAATCGTCGACGTCGATATTGACCAGCATTTTGACGGTCATCGTATCCCTCTAGGTCAGCGCGGAGCGCCAGGCGAAAGAGAGCGAGATTAACGCGTCGCCGCTCCGAACACAGCAGGTCGCCAATGGCCGACTGGCAAGGGGGCCATGATGCGCCGTGATAACAGTCATGCCTTGCGGCGCGCATATCCGGCTCAATATCGGTGGCAGGATACCTACCCATGAACGCCATCAACCCTGTAGCTTCAAATACCCCTTCCCAGCCGCGGCGGGTCGCCCGGGTGGTGCAGTCCGTCAGCACCATCGAAGGCGGCGGCTTCCCGGTGCGTCGGCCGTTTCCCATCCAGGGTTTCAGCCACTTCGACCCGTTCCTGCTGATCGACCACCTCGGCCCCGTGCAGTGGCCGCCGGGCGGGCCGTTGGGCGCGCCCGACCATCCGCATCGCGGCTTCGAGACCGTGACGTACGTACTCGCCGGTGAGAACGAACACCGCGACTCGTTCGGTAACGCCGACGTGCTGCGCCCGGGCGATGTGCAGTGGATGACCGCTGGCGGCGGCGTGATCCATTCCGAGATGCCGACCGATCGCTTCCATCGGGAAGGCGGCAATCAGGAAGGCTTCCAGATCTGGGTCAACCTACCGGCTGTCGACAAGATGATGACGCCGCGCTACCAAACATTGCGCGCCTCGGACATCCCGCAGGCGAGCACTGACGACGGTCGCGTGAAGGTTCGTGTCATTGCCGGCGAGTCGCTCGGCAAGGACGCGCGCATCGACACGCGAGTGCCGATTCAAATGTTGCATTTCACGATCCAGCCGGGGGGTGAACTGCTGCAGTCGGTGCCCGATGAGCAGAGCGGCTTGCTGTATGTCTTCAAGGGCAAGGCAATCATCGGCAGCGATCAACGCCAGGTCGTTGAAGGCCAGGCGGCACTGCTGGGCTCCGGAGACTCGGTGAATATCAGCGTGAGCACTGATGAGACTGGTCCGGCGGAGATCCTGTTGCTCTCGGGCAAGCCGTTGAACGAGCCCGTCGCACGCTATGGCCCGTTCGTGATGAACACGCGCGAGGAGATCGAGCAGGCGTTCCGTGATTATCAGAGCGGACGGTTTGGATTGATCCCGCCGCGGACGTGACCGACTCCACCGTCGCGACTTTCATCCGCGATGTGCCGCACCGGCGCAGCCTTGACCAGACCGCGCCGGTGTCCGTTTAGATCTTCGCCGCGCTTCATCCGGCACGGTTCCGGTCTTTATTGGAGCCTGACCGCGCTTCGTCCGGCACCGTCAAAGCGGCGACGCTATTCGCCTAGCTCTTACTCGGCGCCTCGTTCGGCGCGGTCGAGGCGGTCGTAATCTCGACAGTCTTCCGATTGTCATCCGGCAAGCGATCGATGAGCTTGTTATACGGATCGAAGCCGACCTCATAAGGCATCGCATCCACCGTCACCGTAAACTTGCCACTCGCCTGCGTGATTCGCTTCCGCTCGAGATAAAGCGACTTCTCGGTGCGCTCACCCTTCCCCTTCTCGCGGGCGAACACGCCAACCTCGATCCAATCATCCAGCGCCACCTGAGTCTCGCGACCCGTGCCGTCACTCTCACGCTTGGCGGCCTCGTACTCGATCGTCACATCGTACTTGCCATTGCGCGGCGTCACCGACGCCGCAACCACGCGGTTGTCGTAAAAGATGATCTTCGCGAGCAGTTCGTCGATCAGCGTGTACTTGTCCGCCGTCGTCTGCGCACGGATGTAGTCGACCAGGTCGAGCGTCGTGGTGTACGGCGGCTGTTGATACGCCTTGTCGCGGATGTAATTCGCCAGCGCCCGGTTCAGATTCTCCTCGCCGATCTCGTCACGCAACCGATACAGCACCAGCGATCCCTTGGCATAGTGAATGTACTGCTGATCCTCGACGCGCATCAGCGGCAACTCTTCGATCAGCTCGCCGCCGCGACCACGCAGATAACGATCCAGCTCGTACTTGAGGAAGCGACGCATGTGCTCGCGACCATATTCCTTCTCCATAACCATGAGCGCCGAGTACTGGGCCATCGACTCCATCAACATGGTCTGACCCTGCACATCCGCGCCGACGACCTGATGACCCCACCATTGATGCGCCATCTCGTGCGCGGTCACGTAGAACACATAATCGATGCTCTCGGGATCGGTGAGATTGGCGATGAAGCCGATGCTTTCCGAAAACGGGATCGTGTTCGCAAAGCTCTGCGCGAACTTCGCGTAGCGCGGGAACTCCAGAATGCGCACCTGCTCGCTCTGGTACGGCGAGAAGTTGGCCGTGAAATAATCGAGCGACTTGCGGGTCGCATCGATCATGCGATCGACGTTATAGGCATGTTTGGGATCGTGGTAGATCTCGATCGGCAGGCCATGCCACTCGCCGCGCTTCACATCCCACCGCGCCGACAGGAAGCAGTAGAACGGCAGCATCGGGCGGTCCATCTTGTAGTGGAAATATCGCCGGCCATTCTCGGTCCACTCGCGCTGCAGGTAGCCCGGCGCGAGCGCGATCTGATCGGCGCTGGTGCTCACCGTGGCTTCGAAGTTGATCCAGTCGGAATCCACGATGCCGATGTTGTAACGCGCCGCTTCGTCTTCCAACTTCGGCTTGCGAGGCACATCGCCGAGACCGCGCTTGCGACGCTCGTTGCGATCCAGGATCTGCCGCGACTCGTCGTAGCCGAAATGCGGCATTTCGTTGCTGTTGAAGAACGTGCCGTTGGCGTTGAGCGTCGAGCGCAAATCGCCCGCTCCGGACGAACGCGGCATGCCGCTGTTCGTGAAGCCATGCTCGGCGCGCTCGACGGTGAAGTCGAAGTCGAGCGCGGCGCCGGGCGCCAGCGGCTCGCTGAGCGCGAAGATCCGCATGCCGGCCTCGCGATCTTCTTTCTTCAGGACCACGCCAGCCGGCGCGACCACTTCGATACGAGCTACCGGATTCGTGTACACGTGCAACTCGGGAATCGCCACGTCGTGCTTGTTGATCAGATGATAATGACCCCGAATCACCGAACGCCGTTGCTCGGGATAAATATCCACATCCGCGCGCACATCGACGATCCGCGGCTGTGGCAGATCCTTGAACTGCCGATATTCCTTTTCCAGGCGAGCCTGGCGATCCAACCCCACATCCTTGGGCACATACTCATTGAGAATGTTGGTGTTATAGAAAATCCAGCCGCCCGTGGCGATGAACGCCAACGCCAGACTCGCGAGCGCGGCGGCCTGCGGTCCCCGCAAGCTCCGCAACGCGTCCCGCCAGCGACAACTCCACCGCGACGCCGTGCCTCGCACCCAGAATGCATTTGCAAGCACGATCAGCATCGCCGCGAACAGCGTCCAGTATGTTTGGAACCAGGCCCACGGCTGCAACAGATGACCGTAGCCGTTCATGTCGGAGTACGTCATCTGGGGCGCGCCGGCGTAGTTATATAAGTTGTGCTCGTAGCCGATCTGGCCCAGCACGATCTGCGACAGCAGCACCAGAATCAGCAACAGATAACCGATGAACTTCTGATTACAGACGACCTGCAGGAACAGCGCCAGCGCACCCATCAATACCCACGGCCACGCATCGATGAACGCCGCCTGTAAATACAGCAGCGGTTCGAGCCTGGTGTAGCCGTGCCACAGCTGATAACCGATCGCCGCCAGCACGCCGAACACGATGAAGGCGAACACGACCGCAGTGACCGCGCCCAGCTTCGACAGCAGCGGCACCCAGTTCGGCACCGGCATCGAGTCGGTCACTTCCGCGAGCTTGGCATCGCGCTCCCGCCACAACACATCGCCGGCGTAGAACGCGACGATGGCGATCAGCAGGAACTGATAGCTGCCCTGCATGTACTGCATCATCACCGCCGTGACCGGATAGATCGAAGTGCCGAAGGTGTTCTCCATCGCCGGCGAGCCGCCGAGATAATTGAGCAGGCCAAACGCCAGCAGCACCAGGAAGGGAATGCTCCGGAGCACCGACTTGGTGTCGAACCACGCCAGATGAATGAATTGACCGAGAGCTACCGAGGCGTCGAAGGCACGTGGCGTCGCTGACACCTTACTCACCGTCCGTGCCGGAGCAGATAAAGGCGCTGCCTCAGGCTTCGCTGAGCGCTGCCACCAATGCTTCTTCGCCCGCTGCCGCTGGGGATTGAACAGCAACTGCGCCGCCAGCAGCATGGCCACTGCCACGCCCGCCCAGATCGCGCGATTCAACAACAGCAGCCCGCTCAACTCGGGCAGCTGCGTATTTCGTTCGGCCACCGACCAGTAACGCATGACCTGCGAAACCGCCTCGCCGCCGAGCGGATCGATCAGCGCGGCGATGGTGTGATATTGAATATCCTTGGTCAGCTCGCTGGCGATGCCCCAGAGTGCCAGGAAGGCGACGACTCCGACGAACACTTGCAACAACCGTCGCGTCGTCACCGCGAGCAGGGCCAGCAGCGCGCCGGTGAAGAGCAGATTCGGAACGATCATGACGCCGAAGCTCCATAGAAACAGCGTCGGGGAAAATGGCCCGAGCCGCTGCGGATCGATCCAGGGCATGAGCGAGCCGAGGATCATGCCCAGCGCAGTGACCATCATCACGATCAGGCCCATGAGCGAGCCGGCCGCGAAACGCCCCCACAGATAAGTCGCCTTGTGCAGCGGCTTGCTGAAGAACAGCTCCTCGGTGCCCAGCTCGAAATCACGCAGCAGCGGCTGGGCGATCAACGCGACGGCGACGAACATGCCGAGCGTCGAGAACACATTGAAGAACGTCAGGATGACGTACGGCGAGTTGCGATTGGCGTTGCCGATGCCTTCGCCGATCGTGATCATGTCGGTCGTGGTGGCCGCGAACGCCATCAGCGCGAACACCAGCGCCACCACCCAGGGCAGCGGCGAGCGCAGTTGATAACGCAGCTCGAAACGAAAGAATTCGCTGAACATACGCGCCTCCTGCTATCGCTCAGGCGGCTGCGCGAGTGGCCGGTGCCGCGTCGTGCTGGCGCAAGCGCTGGAAGTAAACGTCCTCCAGCCCCGGATCGACGGCCACGAAGCCATCCTCAGGCCGCGCTTCGCTGTACACGTGAATCAACGGCTCGCCGGCGATCAGGCGTGTCGACAGCACCGTGTAGCGCGCTTGATAGTCCGGCAACGTCGCCTTACTGACCTGCTTGCTCCACACCCGATCGCGCATGGCCGCGATGGCCTCGCGCGGCTCACCGCTCATCAGCACTTCGCCGCGACAGATCATCGCCATGCGCGGACACAGGTCGGTTACGTCCTCGACGATGTGAGTGGACAGAATGACGACGACCTGGCCACCGATATCCGCGAGCAGGTTCAGGAAACGATTGCGCTCTTCGGGATCGAGACCGGCGGTGGGCTCATCGACGATCACGAGCTTGGGATTGCCGAGCAGCGCCTGCGCGATGCCGAAACGCTGACGCATGCCGCCGGAGAAGGTGCCGAGCTTGCGCTTGCGGACCTCCCAGAGATTCACCTGTCGCAACAGCGCTTCGACCACGTCGGCGCGCTCGCCGCGATTCAAATAGCCTTTCAACACCGCGAAGTGATCGAGCAGCCCGAGCGCGCTGACTTTCGGATACACGCCGAAGTCCTGCGGCAGATAGCCCAGCGTGCGACGAATCGCCATTTTGTTGGCAGCCACGTCGACGCCGTCGAACGTGATGCTGCCGGAGTCGGGATCCTGCAAGGTCGCGATGGTCCGCATCAGCGACGACTTGCCGGCACCGTTCGGACCGAGCAGTCCGAACATGCCGGCGGGAATCTGCAAGGAAACATTGCGTAGCGCAGCCACGCTGCCGTAGGACTTCGACAGGTTGCGAATCGTGAGCATGAGCGTCTCCCTCGACGCCGATCGGGACCGGCGCACTCATTTCGACGAGCTTGTTAGAGATGAACCAGCGGGAACGAATTCTTGTGGTTCGATGCAGGCGGGGCTTACAAGGTTGCAGGGCCCTGCTGCGAGTAGCGGCCGTTGCGCTCGGCCCGTTCGCGCAGCTCGACTTCCAGCTGGCGCGCTTCGACGTGACGGCCTTCGACGCCGTAATAGATGAGATAGGCCAGACCGATGCCCAGCGGCACCAGGCCGAACACCACCGGTAGCTCGTCGCCGATGCTCATCGAGCCGGCCACCATGGCCAGGCCGACGAAGAACCACACCAGCCCCGGCAGCAGCGAGCTACGGCGCCGGCGGCTCTGGCCGTCGATGAGCTCCAGCGGCAGCGGCGGTACTTCCATGCCGCGCTCGATGGCGGCCATGCGCTCGGCGTGGCTGAGCTCCATGAGCCGTTTGCGCTTCCGGTAGTTCAGCGCGATGTAGACGATGGGAATGGATAGCGGCAGGCCCACCGCGAAGATGATGCCGAAGATTGGGACGAGATCGCTGAGCATGTTTGGCTGCCTCGAAAGACCCTAGCCTGTCTGAACGTGGGGTTGAGACGTACCCGACCCCGTGCAAGGTTGCACTGATGGTTACCGATTTTGCAGGGTCGGTGAACAACCGGTTGTAACCGGCCAGCGGCGGCGGTGTTAGGACTAACAAATCGCTCACATTGTTAAAGTGAGCCCACTGCAACCTTTCTCCCACCCACTACGTCCCAACAGCCAATGACGTCCTCGTCAGCTTTCCAGGCAGACGCCGACATATTAGAGCGGCTGCGGACCAAGCAATATCGCGAGGCGTTCGCGTTGTTGTTGCCACGTTATCGGGATAAGGTTTTTCGCCTCATATTCAGTATGTTACGCGATCGCGCACAAGCCGAGGACTGTACCCAGGACGTGCTCCTGCGCATCTGGCGCGCCCTGCCGGGCTTCGCCTCTCAGTCGCAGCTGTCGACCTGGATCTACGCCATCGCCAAGAACGGCGCCCTGTCCGAGATCCGCAAGCGCAAGCCGACCGTTTCCCTGGACCAGAACGACGACGATGACAGCTACAACCCGGCTGTCGCCGCCCTGGCCGCGCCCGAGGCCGACGATTCCGCAACGGTCAGTGTCGGGCAGCTGCTCGATCAGCTGCCGGAGCGCTATCGTCAGGCCGTGGTGCTGTTCTATATGGAGGACAAGTCCTACGAACAGACCGCCACCAGCCTCGGGCTGCCGTTGGGCACGGTCAAAGCCTTGCTTCATCGGGCCCGCAAGCGCCTAATCGAGCTGACCAAGGAGGCGGAAGCCGCCGCAGCCTGACCATGAAGCAGCCTAACGAACACGCACAGTGGGACGACGCCCTCCAGGACTGGCTGGATGGCGAGCTGAACGACGCCGATAGCGCGGCGTTCGAGGCCCATCTGGCCGCCTGCGGGCTGTGTCAGCGCAGCCTGCCGGAATTCGAGGCGCTGGACGAGGCGCTGGTAGAAGCCTCGCCACCGCTGCAATTGAATTCGGATTTCGACCGCAGCCTGATGGCCCGGATCGACGCCATCGACGAGAACAAACGCCTGGAAGCGCGCCGCCGGCTGGAGCTGGAATGGCAGCAACAGATGCAGTCGTTGAGTCGTAACTGGCGCCGAACGCTCGCTTTTGTCATCCCGGGCATCATTGGCGGCATCGTGCTCGCCGTGGCGCTCATGAGCTGGCTGGACAGCTCGGGCATCACCAGCAACCTGGTCGCTCATGGCGTCGAAATGGGGGCGGCGGAGCTGGGTGGCCGTTCCGTCGACTACCTGCGTCTGGGCATCACCGCCGTGGTGGGCGGGGCGCTCGGCATGCTGGTCGCCCCCTGGCTGGCCCGGCTGGCCGACTGACGCCCGCCCTCATGTGACATCCGGCTTCGCCCGGCTGCTCCAAATCCTCTAGAATCCCGCGCCTTTGGCAGCTGCCGCCGCGCCTAGCGTGTAACAACAACATCATGGGCCTCCGCTCATCCGACTCCGCCGACGGTGACCGTAACGGCGCAGATCGTAAATTGGTCCTGGCTGCGCTGGGCGTGGTGTTCGGCGATATCGGCACCAGCCCGCTGTACGCGCTCCGCGAATGTTTCAATCCCGAGCATGGCATCGCCGTGAACGAGGCCAACATTCTCGGCCTGTTGTCATTGATCCTCTGGTCGCTGGTACTGGTCATCTCGATCAAGTACGTGGGCATCGTGCTTCGCGCCGACAACCGCGGCGAAGGCGGCGTGCTCGCGCTCAGTACCCTGGTCTCCACCGCCAGCCCCAATTGGAAAGTGTGGGCACCGGTGAGCGCGGTCGGTTTGTTTGGTGCCGCGCTGTTCTTCGGCGACGGTTTCGTCACGCCGGCGATCTCGGTGTTGAGTGCGATGGAAGGCCTGACGATCGCGACGCCGAAGCTCGAGCGTTTCGTGTTACCCGGCGCGGTGCTGATTCTCACGTCGTTGTTTCTGATGCAACGTCACGGCACCGGTGCGATGGGACGGCTGTTCGGCCCCATCACGCTGCTCTGGTTCCTGACACTCGCGGGCCTCGGCGCGAGTCACATCGCGGAATCGCCCAATGTGATCTTCGCGATCAATCCCATGTACGCCGTGCACTTCTTCATCAACAACGGCGTGATGGGATTCGTCACCCTGTCGGCGGTGTTTCTGGCCGTGACCGGCGGTGAAGCGCTGTACGCCGACATGGGCCACTTCGGTCGCTCACCGATCCGCAAGGCCTGGTTCCGCATCGTGTGGCCGGCGCTGATCTTGAATTACTTCGGCCAGGGCGCGCTGCTGCTCGCCGATCCCACCGCCATCAAGAATCCGTTTTATTTGCTCGCGCCGAGCTGGCTGCTGCCCATAGTCATCGTGCTGGCTACGTGCGCGACGGTGATCGCTTCGCAGGCCGTGATCTCGGGGGTGTTCTCGATCACGCGCCAGGCGTTGAACCTGGGGTATCTGCCGCGTCTGCGCATCCTGCATTCGTCGGAAGAAGAGATCGGTCAGGTGTATGTGCCGTCGGTGAACTGGCTGTTGTTTGCCGGCACGCTGACCTTGATCCTGAGTTTTCGTTCTTCGAGCGCGCTGGCCGGTGCCTACGGCATCGCCATTTCCAGCACCATGCTGATCGACACCATTCTGGTCATGATGCTGCTGCGGGTCCGCATGGAGCCGCACAACCGCAAGATCATCACGCTGCTGTCGCTGATTCTGATCGCGGAGTCGGCGTTCTTCTTCTCCAACCTGCTCAAGTTCGCGCATGGTGGCTGGCTGCCGGTGGCCGTGGCCATCGGTATCTATATTTTGATGAGCACGTGGCAGGAAGGCCGTCGCACCCTCGCCTGGTTGATCGCGCGCGAACAAATGCCGGTGCGCGACTTCATGACGATGATCGAAAAGGATCCACCGACGCGCGTCGAAGGCACGGCTGTTTATCTCGCGGCGGAAGCCGGTGGCATGCCGCGCGCGTTGTTGAACAATCTGAAGTTCAACAAAGTCCTGCACAAGCGCAACGTGTTGCTCACCTTCGTGCGCCCGGAAGTACCGTTCGTGCCGCCGGAGGAACGCATCGAAGTTCAGGATCTGGGCGCGGGCATGTGCCGGATCATCGCGCGCTACGGCTTCATGGAAACGCCGAACGTGGTCGCGGCACTACGGGGCGCCGAAGAGAAAGGCGAACCGTATGAACCGGACTCGACGGTGTACGTGGTGGGCCGCGAGAACCCGATCTTCACCTCGGGCTCGGGCATGCCGCTCTGGCGCAAACGACTGTTCGCGCTCATGGGTCGCAACAGCCAGCTGGCCGCCATTCACTTCGGCGTGCCAAGCCATCGGCTGCTGGAAGTCAGCAGCCTGGTGAAGCTGTAGCCGGACCCGTTCTGGTGCAGACCCGGCACGGGCTGCACCAAATCGACAGACCATCGCGCCTTCGAGCTCGGATCAGTTCAGCAGCTCGGCCATCTCGATCACCGACTTGGCCACATCGCCCATGCGCCGGTTGCGCTCCATCGCCATGCGCCGGAGCGTGTGATACGCCTCGTCTTCGCTCAGATTGCGCGCCTTCATCAGCAGCCCTTTGGCGCGCTCCACGAACTTGCGTTCCGCCAGTTTCTGCTGGGCGAGACCCAGCTCGCTGCGCAGACCGGCGATGTAATCGAAGCGCGCGAGGGCGACTTGGAGAATGGCAGGAACGCGGGTGGCTTCGAGCCCATCGACCACATAGGCCGCGGCGCCGGCGCGCACGCCATTTTCAATGGCCTGCGACGAGGAATCGCCGGCGAACACCGCGAATGGCACGGCGCTCGGACCCATGGCATCGAGCAAACGATCCAATAGATCCACCGACGGCGAACGCGCCTCCAGCAACAGCACGTCGGGCTTGCCCCGCTCCAGCGCGGGCGACAAAGCACTATCCACGGGCAGCACTTCGGTCAGCTCATGACCGGCCAGCTGGACTCCCGACCTCAGGATCTCCGCATGATCCGCGGATTCAGCGATGACGAGCACACGCACGATGCACGCTCACTTCGTTCAGTAGGAGGAACTCAATGTTCCGATGCCTACCGCGTTGCAATCCGTGTGCCAGAGGATCAGTCGGCTTCCAGGCGCGGTCCCGGGTCGGTGAACGCGCTGGCCAGCCCCAGCAGGGCCGGCAGTTCGGCGCGTATGACATACGTCGGGACGCGCGAAACGTAATCGGTGAAGCGACCCTTGTCTTCGAAACGATCGCGGAAGCGCGAGCTGGTGAACATCGGCCCCAACCCCGGCGCGATACCGCCACCGATGTATGCACCGCCGAGTGCACCGAGTGTGAGCACGAGATTGCCCGCCATCGTGCCGAGCAGCGCACAGAACATGCTGACCGTTTCGAAACACAGCCGACAGGTTCCCTCCTGCGCGCGCTTGGTGATCTCAGGTGGCGTGAGCACTTCAGGAATCACACCTTCGACGCCGCACAGCGCGTCGTACAACGTCACCAATCCCGGCCCGGAAATCACGCGTTCGGCCGAGACATGTGAGAAACGCTGCTGCAGCTGTTGAAGCACCGCGAGCTCACGCTCGTTCATCACGGACAATGTCACGTGACCGCCCTCGCCTTGCAGCGGGATCCAGTGCTGACCGGACGGAATCAATCCTGAGACGCCAAGACCGGTGCCCGGACCGATGACGGCGATCGGCGCGTTCGGTTGCGGTTTGCCGCCGCCAATCTGATCGAGGTCGCTGCCCTTCAAATGGCGCACGGCCATCGCGAGCGCGGTGAAATCGTTCAGAACGATGAGACGACGCAGTTGCAGTTGTTGTCTGGTGTGCGCGGCGGAGAACTGCCACACATGATTGGTCATGCGAATGATGTCGCCCGTGACCGGACCCGCGATGGCAAGCGCGGCTTCGAGCGGACGGCCGTTGACCTTGGCGTCCACGCGTTTGAGATATTCCTCGGCGGCCGACACCAGATCGGGATAGTCGGCGCAGGCGAGCACCACTTCGTCACGACGCTGCATGCCATCGAGCAGAGCGAAGCGCGCGTTGGTACCACCGATGTCCGCGATCATGCGCGGAGGAATCGTTGTCCGGCTCATGGGCGCAGGCTCATCACGGTGCCCAGTACACGTCCATGGGCACTTCCTTCTGCTGAAGCACCGAGCGCACTGGCAACTCGGCCACCGGCCCCGCCGCTTTCGCGCGCTGATAAACCTGCCACTTCGACTCCCCCTCGATATGCAAAATGATACGGCGCGAGTCCAGCAACGCCGACAAATTCAAACTGAGCCGCGCATGCGGCGCCGTCAGCGAGTTGATGGCCACGCAGCCCGGCGGGACCGCGCGGTCCAATGCCTTACCCAGCGCCAGCGAGCCGGGGAACAGCGACGCGGTGTGGCCGTCGTCCCCCATGCCCAGCAGCACCACGTCGAATGGGTGCGGCACCCGGGTTAACGCACGAGTGGCCCAATCGGCACCCGCCTCGGGCGCCGGCGCGGGATTCTTCAGTCCCACGAAATGCGCCGCCGCGGCCGGGCCGGTCAGCAGGGTTTCCCGCACCAGTTTTTCGTTGCTCGCAGCGTTGGTGGTCTCCACCCAGCGCTCGTCCGCCAGCGTGATCCAGACCTTGGACCAGTCCAGCTTCTCGGTGCGCAGCTGCTCGAACAGCTTGGTGGGGGTGCGCCCGCCCGACACCACCAGACTGGCCGCGCCCCGCTCCTGGATGGCTTCCTCGAGATCGACTTTGATCTCGCCCGACAGCGCGTGCGCCAGCGCCAGCGAGTCGGGGAAGCGGTGTTCGTGCACCCAGCTCATGGAGTTCTCACTGCCACTACAACTGGGCCGTATTACAGCTCGTTACGCCAGGCGAAGCCATCCCGACCCAGCAACGCGCTGGCCGCGGCCGGCCCCCAGCTGCCGGCGGTATAGGTTTTCGGCGCCTCGTCCGACTGCTCCCAGGCCTCGCGGATGGGATCGATCCACTGCCAGGCGGCATCCAGCTCGTCACGGCGCATGAACAGGGTCAAATTGCCCTTCAACACGTCGGTCAGCAGACGCTCATAGGCATCCAGGCGCGGCGCCTTGAAGGTCTCGGAGAAATCCAGGCTCAGATTGACCGGGCGCAGGCGCATGACCTCGCCGGGGAACTTCGCCAGCACCGTGAGCTCGATGCTCTCGTCCGGCTGCAGCTGGATCACCAGACGGTTCAGCGCCTGCGGCGTGTCCGGCCGCTCGTAGATGGACAACGGCACATCCTCGAACGTCACCACGATCTCGGACAGCTTTTCCTGCAGCCGTTTGCCGGTGCGCAGATAGAACGGCACGCCGACCCAGCGCCACGAATCGATATCGACGCGCAAGGCGACGAACGTTTCGGTCTTGCTGTCGTTCGGCACATCCTTCTCGTCCAGATAACCGACCACCGGTTTGCCACCGGCCGCGCCCGCCTTGTACTGGCCACGCACGGTTTTTTGCAGAACGTCGCGACCTTTCAGCGGCCGCAGGGCACGCAACACCTTGAGCTTTTCGTCGCGCATCGCGTCCGGATCGGAGGTGGCCGGCGGCTCCATCGCGATGATGCACAACAGTTGCAGGAGATGGTTCTGAACCATGTCGCGCAGCGCGCCGGTCTCGTCGTAGAAGCCCGCGCGGCGCTCGACACCGAGCTCCTCGGCGACCGTGATCTGCACATGTTTCACACGACCCCGACGCCACAGCGGCTCGAACAGCGTGTTACCGAAACGCAGCGCCAGCACGTTCTGCACTGTCTCCTTACCGAGATAGTGGTCGATACGGAAGATCTGCTGTTCGCTGAAGATCCGGCTGACGCGTTCATTGATCTGCGCCGACGATGCACGATCTTGACCGAGCGGCTTCTCCAGCACGACGCGCGAATTCGGGGTCGCAAGCTGGTGGGTCGCCAGACCCTCGCAGATCTTCGCGAACAGATCCGGCGCGGTCGACAGGAAGAACGCGCGCACGTGATCGTCACAACCCTCCAGCTTGTGCTTCAGACCGGCGAAGTCCTCGGGGGACGAGGCATCGACTTTCAGATAGTCGACGTGTTGTGAAAATTCTGCCCAGCGTTTTTCGTCGTAATCCTTGCCCAGGTGGGTCTGGCAGCTGGCCTGGACTTGCGCGAGATACTCATCGCGCGACAGCTCGCTGCGCGCCACGCCGAGCACGCGGGATTTGGCAGACAGGTAACCGGACGCCTTACGGCGGTATAGAGCGGGCAACAGCTTGCGCATGGCCAGATCGCCAGTGCCGCCGAACAGAACCAGATCGAAAGTCGGGAGAGGTTGCATGAATACTGACGCCTTGCAGGAAATCCTCGATCGCGCCCGCTAACTTAGCGTCCTACAGTGACACCCGCAAACAAACGGCGAGACATTCGGTGGACATTTGTTTCGGCGAGCGGTCTGCGATTCCAGAATACAGCCCGGATGATAGCGTGACTGCCGCAGCGATGCGCCGCGCGAGACGCTAGAATCCGGTCCATGATCGAGCCAGCCAGACGCCAGACCCCATGAAGACCAGCGCACCCCTGCATGAACGCGTGCGCGCCGTAACCGAGAGGATTCGCGAGCGCAGCCAGCCCACCCGCAGCGCCTATCTCGAACGCATGCGTGAAGCGCAGCGTAGAGATAAACCGACGCGGGCCGGCTTGTCTTGTACCAATCTGGCGCATGGCTTCGCCGCCATGGACACCCAGGACAAAGACAAACTGCGCGTGGCTCGCTGGCCTAATTTAGCTATCGTTTCCTCTTATAACGACATGCTGTCGGCGCACCGGCCGCTGGAGCGTTATCCGGAGCTGATCAAGCTGGCCGCGCGCGAAGTCGGTGCGGTGGCGCAGTTCGCCGGCGGCGTACCCGCAATGTGTGACGGCGTCACCCAGGGTCAGCCGGGCATGGAGCTGTCGCTGTTCAGTCGCGACGTGATCGCGATGAGCACGGCGATCGCGCTCTCTCACAACATGTTCGATGCCACGCTGTGTCTCGGAGTGTGCGACAAGATCGTGCCGGGCTTGTTGATGGGCGCGCTGACCTTCGGTCACCTGCCGACGATCTTCGTGCCGGGCGGCCCGATGACCTCGGGCATTCCGAACAAGGAGAAGGCACGCATCCGACAACTGTTCGCGGAAGGCAAGGTCGGTCGCGACGCGCTGCTCGAATCGGAAGCGCAGAGTTATCACTCGCAAGGCACGTGCACGTTCTATGGCACGGCCAACAGCAACCAAGTGATGATGGAAGTGATGGGCCTGCATCTGCCGGGCGCGGCCTTCGTCACTCCCAACACTCCGCTGCGCGACGCGCTCACCAGCGCTGCGGCTCGACGGGCCGCGCAGATCACGGCGCTGGGTGATGAGTATCTGCCGTTGAGCGAAACCGTCGATGAGCGCGCCATGGTGAATGCGATCGTCGGCTTGCTCGCGACGGGCGGCTCGACCAACCATACATTGCATCTGGTCGCGATGGCGCGCGCTGCCGGCATCAACATCAATTGGGATGATTTCAGCGAGCTGTCCGAGATCGTGCCGCTGCTGGCGCGCATTTATCCGAACGGCGCCGCTGACGTGAATCACTTCCATGCCGCCGGCGGCATCGGCTTCCTGATCCGCGAATTGATCAGCTCAGGCCTGTTACACCAGGACACCCTCACCGTGGTCGGCCGGGGGCTCGATGCTTATACGCAAGAACCCTGGCTGTCCCCCGATGGCTTGCAATGGCGCCCGGCTCCAGAGCGCAGCGGCGATCTCGAAGTGCTGCGCCCGATCACCAATCCGTTCGGCGCCGACGGCGGATTGAAGGTGCTGCGTGGAAATCTGGGCCGCGGCGTGATCAAGACGTCGGCGGTCCAGCCTCAGCATCGCGTCGTCGAAGCGCCCGCGCGTGTTTTCAACGATCAGGAAGATGTGATCAAGGCATTCAAGGCCGGCGAACTGGCGCGCGACTGCGTGGTCGTCGTTCGCTATCAGGGTCCGCGCGCCAACGGCATGCCGGAGTTGCATCAGCTGACACCGACGCTCACGTCTCTGCAGAGCAAGGGCTTCAAAGTCGCGCTCGTGACGGATGGACGCATGTCTGGTGCATCCGGGGCGGTGCCCGCGGCGATTCACATGACACCGGAGTGTCTCGCCGGCGGGCCGCTCGAGAAAGTGCAGGACGGCGATATCATTCATCTGGACAGCTACACCGGTGTGCTCGAAGTAAAGGTATCCGAGGCGGTGTTGCGCAGTCGGGTCGTGCCGAAGCCGGATTTGAGTCACAACGGGTTTGGCCTGGGCCGGGAATTGTTTGCTACCTTCCGCGGCGCGTCTGGGGATGCGGAAGCGGGTGCGGCTTCGGTTTACGGCAACCTCTGAGCTTCCGACCATTCATCAGTCACCAGTCATCAGTCACTTCTCGCTCATGAACATCCGATCGATACTCGCGCTCGCCCCTGTCATTCCCGTGCTCACCATCGAGCACATCGATCACGCTGTGCCGCTGGCCCGCGCGCTCAGCGCTGGCGGACTGCGTGTTCTGGAAGTCACCTTGCGGACGCCGGTGGCGCTGGCTGCGATCGAGGCGATGCGTAAATCGGTGCCGGATGCGGTGGTCGGCGTGGGGACGCTGGCGCGTCCGGGCGATTTTGTGACTGCGGGGAATGCAGGCGCGCAGTTTGGTGTGAGCCCCGGGCTCACGGCGGAAATGGCCTCGGCCGCGCGTGCAGCGTCGTTCCCGCTGCTGCCGGGGATCATGACGCCGACGGAATTGCTGGCGGGCTTGGGCTGGGGCTACGACACGTTCAAATTGTTTCCTGCTCAGCAGGCAGGCGGCATCGCGATGCTGAAGGCGCTCGGCGCGCCGTTCCCGGAAGTTATGTTCTGCCCGACCGGCGGAGTTTCCCGCGCGACGGCGCCGGAGTTTTTAGCGCTGCCGAATGTGGCGTGCGTGGGTGGGTCGTGGATTGCACCGACGGATAAGATTCGCGCGGGCGATTGGGCTGCGATCGAGCAGCTGGCGAAGGACGCGTCGTCGCTCGCGAAAACGAAGTAACGTTACTCGCCGTTCGCGGCGCGCTTCGACTCGACCCGCGGTTCGGGCTCGGGCACCAGGGCGAGCTCGTCCGGGGCCGGCTTTGAAATCAGCGACAGGGTTTGAGAGTCGCTGAGCTCGTCGGGCTTGGTCTGCCTGGCCGGTTCGGTTTTCGCCTTCGTTTCGGGCTTTGCAGTGTCCGTGCGCTGCATCGCCTGCCACTCACCGGTGGCGAGCAGCGTCAATTCACCGAACTCGGTCATGCTGCCGTTCGCAATCGGCGCCTCTTCAGAAGCGCTGCTGACCGACACCGCCTTCGGCTGAACCACATCGACGCGCGCCTTCAGCGACGGCGCGGCGACTGGCTCAGGATCCGCTGGCGCGAAGGCTTCCAAGTCGAAGTCCAGATTGAATGCGTCGATCTTGGAAACATCGGGCTCGGCCAGATCGAAGTTGGCATCATCGGGCTTGGAAAGAGCGGGCTTGGAGGCGCCGGACTTGGAAACATCGGGCTTGGAGGCAGCCGTGCTGGGAGCAACGGGCCTGGCAGCCCGCGCGAGATCCCTGTCCGACAGCGCGGGCCTGGCAGCCCCCGCAAGATCGTTGCCCGACAGCGCGGGCTTGGTGGCCTCGGCAAGGTCCTTGCCTGGCAACGCGGGCCTGGCAGCCTCAGCGAGATCCTTGCCGGACAGCGCGGCCTTGGCCAGATTCTCAGCCAGCGTGCCCAGCGGCTGTGTGCTGCTGATGTCGACCTTCCGTTTCGCGGTCGTCGAGGAAACATCAACGACGTCAGGAAGCTTCAACGCGGCCAAGCCGGCTTGCGTGCCTTCCGGCAACGTCTCGAGCGGCTGCGTGCCGGCGGTATCTACTTTCGCTGCGGTCTTCGCGGCAATGGGCGCGATCGACACGGCAGCAACGGGCGACGCCACCTTCGGCGGCGCGCCCTCGATAGTGAGTGACGCGGACTCGGCCGACTTCGGCGGCTCGACGGAAGCAGCTGTTGCAGGCGTCGACTCCGACGGTCGCGTAGTCGGAGACGACGCAGCAGCCGTTGACGCCAGCGGTGACGACGCGGCAGACGCGGACACCGGCGGTGGCGTAATCGCATACGACGTGGCAGGCGTCGACACCGGCGGTCGCGTAATCGGAGACGACGCGGTAGATGCCGACACCGGCTGTGGGTTAGTCGGGGACGACGCGGCGGGTGCGGACACCGGCGGTCGCGTAATCGGAGACGACGCAGCAGGCGCGGACACCGGCGGTCTGGTCACCGCCGACGCGGCCTTCGGTGCGGCGGTGGGTTTCGCGGCTGGGGCAATCGGCTGAAGCGCAGCCATGCGCGCAGCCTTCAACGCAGCTTGTTTCGCCGCATCCGGCTGGGGCGCAGCCTGCGCCGGCGAGGGCGCGGAAGATTTCCTCGCACCCGAGGGCGCATTGGAAACACGCGGTGTCGGCGGAGGGGCGTCGACTTCCAACAGCTCCTGCGACAACAACTCTTCCGAATCGTCAGCCACACCTCGCGCCCGCTCGGTCATCGGCGACTCGGAGCTGAGCGCCTTGACCCGCTGGCTCTCGAACACTTCCAACACGTCACCGACCGACTGACTCGCCGCGACCTTCGCCTCGACTTCAGCCTCGCGCTTGGCGCGTTCCTGTTCCTGCTCGATACGCCACTTGGGCAACTCTTCCGGCTGACGCTCGCTCACCCGGGATTCGAGCGAATCCGGATCGGACAGATCGACCACCGTGATCGGCTTGCGCTTGCTGGCATTGATCTCCGCTTCGGTCGGCAACGCCGGCGGCACGGTCAACGCCTCATCGATCTCCGGCGTCGGCAGATCCTTGGTGACCAGCGACTGCCGGCCGATCAAATCGTAGTAGAGCTGCAGATACTTCTGCAGCGAGCGCACATACACGTAATTGGCCAGCGCGTGCTTGCGCGCGCCCTGCGCCATCTGAGTCCGCTTCTCCGGTGTCAGCTGCATGACCCGATTGATGCCCTTGACGAAGGCCGTCGGGCTGCCCGGCTCGATCGCGACACCATGCTGCCCGATCAATTCACCTTGAGCACCGATCCCCGTAGCAACCACCGGCACACCGCACAGCATCGCCATGACCACATTCATGCGCGACTGATCGCTGACCGCACTGGAGCAAACAACATCGCAGGCGTTATACAGACCGTTGATATCGGACCATTCGCCCAGCAGATGCACGCGCGTGGCCATCGAACCGCCACCGACCAGCGCCATCAAGGGCGCATTGCCCTTCTGCACGCCATGCCCCGCGAGCACCAGCGCGATGTTTGGATTGGTCTTGATCAGCTCGCCGACCGCGCGAATCAATGTCGAATGGTCGTACTCAGCCTGGAACGGCGCGACCATGCCGATGACGAATGTTTCGCCCGGCAGGCTCAGTTCTTCGCGCAGCTTGCGGCGGGCCGCGAAATCGGGCTTGAAGCGCGTCGCGTCCACGCCCGGCGGCACGGTTTCATGACCGCCATCCGGGAAACCGACACGGCGATGTTGAGAAGCGCCGGACTCGGACGCGTAGACGATGCGATCGGCGCGCGTGGAGAACCTGGCAGCGTATTTGAGTTTCTGCCGATCGATGAAGCCGGCGTTCTTCGCGAGCGGCGTCGTCTCGGAGACGCTCCACACCAGCCGCGGCTTCCAATCGCAACGCTTACGAAGCAGCGTCGATATCACTTGAGCCGTGTGCCCCCACGCCTGAATCACGTCAGGGCGGAAGTTGCGGGTGGACTGCACCAGCTCCTGGAAAGCTTTCGGCGAGAAACGTTTGCGCGACAGCGCCAGATCGAACGTGGGCACGCCATTCTGACGGAGCACGGCCGAGGGCACGGCGCCCGGAGACAGGCACGCGACCTGCGACTTCACGCGCTGCCGAGGCAAACGCGTCAGCAGCGGCATGAAAAGCGCAGGTTGCAAGGCACTGGCGACGCCACCGGCGCTCACCAGATGCAACACACGTATTTGTCGAAAGTTGGCGTCGGACACGACCAGACCGTCGCTCGCAAGTCCTGTTACGGAGTGAATGACGAAATCGTAACAGCAGTCCGATTCATCGCGCGCGAGGCAGAGTGTGAAATTGTTAAACCCGCCACAGTTCATGTGACAGTGCGCAGGTGACAAGAATTGGCAGTTACTGGGCAGGATTTGGCAAGTCGAGAGCGCCATCACAAACGCGGCACCCTGAAGGCCAAGGATGAGCTACTTCAGGGCGTTTTTACCGCAGCCCATTCAGGGAGCGACCGCCCACAGATAAATGGCCGCGTAGGCCCGCATCGGCCGCCACGCTTCGGCGAGCTTGAGCAGCTCGGCGGGCGTTGCCACCTTCGCGGCTCGGATCAATCCGATGTCGGAGGCAGGGAATGCATCCCGGTCCCGGCCCAGACGAATCGCCAGATACGATCGTGTCCACGGTCCGAAGCCCGGCAATGTTTGTAATGCCGCATCCACTTGCGTCCAGGGCTGTGAGAAATCCACGCGCCCATCGACCACGGCCTGCGCGAACGATTGCAGCGCCGATGCCCGCTTCCCAGGCATGCCCATATTGGAAACATCCGCGGCGACCACGCACTCCGGCGTGATCGAGTCACACCGCTCCACCAGTCGCCGCATCAGCGTGCCTGCGGCCGCGACCGTGACTTGCTGGCCGAGAATAGTTCGAATGCAAAGCTCGAACGGCGACCATGCGCCCAGCGGTCGCATGCCGGGCAAATTGGCGAGGCGCTGTTTGAGCGGCTTCGAGCGATGCAAATGCTCGTGAATCAGATCGTGGTCGTGCTCGACGTCGAACAGCCGGGCTGCCGCGCCCAATGTTTCATCCGCGTTGACCCGCCCGTTCGCGGACACGATCAATCGAGACGGCCTGGCCTCGTACTCGACCGTGATGGCCCGCTTACCGATCAGACGCTGATAGCGCCCGCCCTCGACGGACTCGAACCTGGGCGTGAGACGATGCGCGTAATAGTCCAGCAGCACCTGCCAGGGGAATGGCGTGCGGACCGGGAGGTGACCGATGAGCATCCGCGCAGACTATCGGCCAAACATGACAGGGCTCTATCCGTTTCCTGCGGCCGACTGGCTGGTCACGCCGCCGATCAGCACCAGGCGCATGGCCTCTTCCACCGACAGCTCGGTCTCGCGCAGCTCGTCCTTGTGCAGATACAAGGTGTAGCCGCCGATCTGATAACTCATGGGGAAGTACACCGCGACCAGCTCCTCGTCCGGGCCGAACAGCTTCGGGTTGAGCTGCTCTTCGGTGACGAAGCCGATCAGCCGGGCGCTGCCGAAGCGCCACAGCACCACGCGCTTCAGGTCGCGGCCTTTGCCGCCGGCCGGCAGGAAGCGGCTGAAATCCTTGAAGGCGCCGAAGATGGTCTTGACGATGGGAATGCGCGCCAGGATCGATTCGCCGTAGCGGAACAGGCGCCGCACGATGTATGCGTCGACCAGCACGCCGACCACCAGGATCAGCAGGAAGGCGGCCAGCAGCCCGAGCCCCGGCCAATAGCGGTCCTCGGGCAGCAGGGCGCGCAGCGGGCCGCCCAGCACCGACTCGGCGGCCGACGCCAGCCAGAACACGACGTAGACGGTGAGCGCCAATGGCAGCACCGCCGCCAGGCCTTTCAGAAAGGTATTCCACAGTCGCCGCATCGAAAGAAGCCCGTGAGTCCCGCCGCCGGAGGAGCGCGAAGTATGCGGCGTGCCCGTACAGAAGAACATCGCGGCCCGAGTTTGCGGCGCCCAATGCCGGTCCTGCGCCGCCCCGTATTCGTACCTCCTGGCCAGCAGCGAACTCGCTGCTAAAATTCCCGCCTCCGCCGCTGTCCGCCCGCTGAACCCGTCGCCGAATGCTCAAACCTCTCGTCGCGCTGGCCGCGCTCGTCGCCGTTGCATTTCACCCGCTCGCGCTGGCCCGCGATTCGCAGCTGCCGCCGGCCGTCCTGCGTGTCATGAATAACGTCGGCATCCCGGCCAAGGGCGTCAGCATCTACGTGCGCGACGCCAACACCAACGAGGTGGTGCTCGGGATCAACGACAACCAGCCTCGCAGCCCGGCCTCGGTGATCAAGGTGCTAACCACCTATGTCGCGCTGGACTCGCTCGGCCCGAGCTACACCTGGAAGACGCGCGCCTATGCCAACGGCGCCCTGGCGAACGGCGTGCTGAACGGCGATCTGTTCGTGGTCGGCGGCGGCGATCCGTACATGACCTCGGAGCATTGGTGGCGTTTCGTGCAGAGCCTGCGCGAGCAGGGGCTGGCCAAGATCACCGGCGACTTCGTCGTCGATCACAGCTTCTTCGCGCCCGCCGAAGGCAACCGCGGCGAGTTCGACTCACAGCCGTTCCGTAGCTACAACGTGCTGCCGGATGCGTTGATGGTGAACTTCCAAACGTCGCGCTTCACGCTCATCACCAATGAGCAGCGCGGCCGGCCGCTGATCCTGGTCAATCCGTTGCCCGTCAACCTCGATCTGCAAAACCAGGTGCGACTGGTGAGCGGCAAGTGCTACACCTCCGGCGTCACGTTCAGCACACCCGATCCCATCGATCATCCGAACACCGTCGTGGTCGGCGGCACGTTGCCCACGTCATGCGGCACTTACACCATCGGCCGCGCCATCATGACCGCACCCGACTATGCGTACGGCACATTCCGTACCTTGTGGACCCAATCCGGCGGCGCGATGGACGGCGAGATGCGGATCGAAACATTGCCGGCCAGCGCCAGGCTGATCTACGAGCACGACTCGATATCGCTCGCCGAAATCATTCGCCTGGTGAACAAATATTCCAACAACGTCATGGCGCGGCATCTGATGCTCACGCTCGGCGTGGAGAAATACGGACCACCCGCGACCGTCGAGAGCGGACGCAACGCCGTTCGCCAGTGGCTCACCAATCGTGGCATCAACATGCCGGGCTTCGTGCTCGACAACGGCTCCGGCCTGTCACGCGCCGAGCGAGTGACAGCACGTGGTCTCGGTGAGATGTTGGATATGGCGTGGCACAGCCCGTTCATGCCGGAGTTCGCCGCGTCGCTGCCGTTGTCCGCCACCGATGGAACTTTGCGCAATCGTTTTAAATCGCCGGGCATGCAAGGACGCATTCGTTTGAAGACCGGGCACCTCGACAACGTCAGCGCGCTCGCGGGCTTCGTCAACGCGGCTTCGGGAAAAACTTACGTTGTGGTGATCATGGTCAATCATCCCGGCGCGCAGGGCGGTGCCGGAGAAGCCGTTCATGCAGAATTGATACGCTGGGTGTTTGGCCAGTAGCGTCGCCGCATCAGGGAACTGCCGCTGCAAACAAGCGTTTGGCACACAGTAGTTGCAAAACGGAGTGTGTGCATGAATCGCGCAATCATTGCCGCGACCTTGTTGGCATTGAGTTCCGGAGCTGCTTACGCGGCGCCTGAGAACGACAGTGGTTTCTACCTTGGCGGTGGTGTCGGTCAATTCAACATCGAGGTCGAGGGCCTCGATACATTCGACGACGCACTCCGCACGCTGGACGACGACGATACAGCGTGGCAGGCATTCATCGGCTGGCGCCTGAATCCCTATATTTCCTTGCAGGCAGCGTATGTCGACTTCGGCCGGCCCGAAGATGACTTTTCGAGCAGCACCGGCAATCACGGCAAGTTCCGCGCCGAGCTCTCGGGCTTCGCGCCTTCGATCATCGGCACCTTGCCGCTCGGTCCCGTGGAACTTTCCGCCAAGCTGGGCTACTACATCTACGATCTGAAACTCTCGGGCGATATCGACGATCCGGAGCTGAACCGGAGCGATAGCGGCGAGGACTTGATGTATGGCGTCGGCCTCGGCGTGACGTTCTTCGATCATCTGCACGCCAAGCTCGAGTACGAAAAGATCGAGCTCGACCGCGCCGAGGATTCGAATGCTTTGTGGCTGACCGGACAATGGCGCTTCTGAGGATAGGTTCGTAAGGACGGTCTAGAGCGACCTGAAGCACCATGGGAAGCCCGCCGGTGGCGACATCGGCGGGCTTTTTTTAGCGAATCATCGCCGCCAGGCGCACTGGCATGCGCTTCGCGCCCCACTTGCCGGCCGCGCCGTCGAACACGCCGGGCAACTGCGTGCCACAGTGCAAACACTTGCCGCTCGCATCGAGCTGCCACTCACCCAATTCGTACCAGTCGCGCTCGATCACACGGTTGCCGCAGCCGACACAGTAAGTGCTCGCGCCGGCCGGGTCGTGCACGTTGCCGGTGTAGACGTAGTGCAGTCCATTCCTGCGTGCAATGTTTCTTGCACGGGTCAAAGTCGCGGCCGGTGTATGCGACTTGTCCATCATCTTCCAATCCGGATGGAACGCGGTGAAGTGCAGCGGCACGTCGGGGCCGAGCTTGTCCATGATCCAGCGGGTCATCTGATCCAGCTCGGCGTCCGAGTCGTTCTCGTCGGGAATCAGTAGCGTGGTGATCTCGAACCACACCGACGTTTCGCGCTTCAGGTATTCGAGCGTTTCGAGCACCGGCGCCAGCTCGGCGCCGCAGATCTTCTTGTAGAACCGCTCAGTGAATCCCTTGAGGTCGACGTTGGCGGCGTCCATGTGTTTATAGAACTCCTCGCGAGGCGCGGCAGTCATATAACCCGCCGTCACCGCCACACTCTTCACGCCCGCTTCGCGACAGGCATCGGCGACATCCATCGCGTATTCCATGAACACGACCGGATCGTTGTACGTGTACGCAACGCTGGAACATCCCAACCGCCTGGCGGCCGAAGCCAACATTTCCGGCGTGGCTCGATCGGCGAGCGTATCCATCTCGCGCGACTTGCTCATGTCCCAATTCTGACAATTCGAGACGGCGAGGAAGGACGCAAGATAGGAGTGATCAGGGTCATCCACTTCGAGGTTGTAGACCAGTCCCTCGTAGGCCGTCCGCTCGACACTGCGCAACGGCACCAGGAATTTGTCACCGACGTCGCGCCATTGGGTGCGTTCCGGAGCGGAGCGCGTACGCTGCTCGTAGCGGTCGCGCTTGAATTTCACGATGTATGTGGTCGCTTGGGAGACTTCCCGTCCCTCCATCACTTTTGTAGGCGCCGGCTCATGCACGAAGAATGTCGGCAGCACATCGATGTGCAGCCCCAGCTCAAACAGGCCGAGTGCCAGATCGCGCGACACGGAATTACCCACAACGTGCGCGGGGGCGAAGTAACCGTCACCTGCGAAGTAACCGCTGAGGAATGCGCGAATGGCCGATTCAGGTGCGCGCGCGACCTCCACGGGAACGCGCTTGCGCTTGGCGCCCCGACCGCAGAGCGCCTCAAACAGCCGAGCCGTGGAGGTACTACGGACTTCGACCGTGACGGTCGTGCGCCGATTTACGATGATCGGTGTCGCACCCAGTACCTCCGTTAGCAGTCGCGCTGTTCGATCGACAAGATGCGTTTCGTGATGCGCGCAGGAAAAGATCAACTGACGAGCATGAGGACGCTGGGGATGAACGCCGATGGAACCTTCAGCACAGTAGAATCCCAAGAGCCAGGCAAGGTCGGGCGTGAGATTGAGGTACTGCGGCACTCCCGCGCCACGCTCTCCGGTAAATTTCACGCGCCCCGCTTCCATACGCAGCTGGATCTGCCGCCTGCGGGGCGGGGACAGTAACCCACGTTGCAGTCGACTTCGCAGAGTACGCACGTACGCGGGGTGATAGCCGAGCGCCGCGCCGAGTTGGGCCGACGTCCCGGTCGCTTGGAGGTGCGCCGTAAGCGCATCAAAGTCTATTCGATGCTCACGAGGCGCGTGAGTTTCGAGCACGACCGCACCCAGTATTTCGGCGACGTCGAGTCGCACCTCCGCACCTGCCTTTCTCTTGGGAACCACCAGATAGTGATCCGCCGTGAGCTTACCGGCCTCGATCTTCTCGATCGCGTCGAGATTGCCGCGAACGGCTGCAAAGACTCGGTGATTCGCGGTCAGCAATATTGGTGGGCAACAGCTCGCCTTGATCGACAGCAGCTCGCCCGAGTGCCGGTGTGCAAAAACTTTCGAGACCCGTGCCGGCTTCGACTCGCGAGTCCACACTTCAAGCGATTCCGGCAAGGCGATCTCGCCCTGTCCATGCACCACCTTCTCCTGGCATTCGTCGAACAGCTCGGCGATCCGCCTCATGCCGCGCGTCGTCGCGACCAGGGTGTCGGGGTGGAAACAGAACTTGCACGCAAGATTGCAGCCAGCCGTACCGAACGACAGCACCGATGTGCCCGGCAGGAAGTGATTCAGCGGTTTCTTTTCGATGGGATCCACACAAAAGCCGCTCGAGCGCCCGTAGGTGTAGAGCTTGACCTCGCCGCCTTCGACACCGCGCACGAAGCACAAACCACGCTGCCCTTCGTGCATGCGGCATTCGCGAGGACACACGTCGCATTGGATGCGGCCATCGTCGAGCCGGTGCCAATGCCTGGTGGGATGAACTATAGAAGGAGCTTTCATCGCTGGTCTTTCATCAAGAGGGGCGGCGGCGTATACATAGCACTGGTCCCCATCATGCACCTGAATCGGCCACGCCGGAACGCGAAATAACGTGAGTACCAGGGTTCGCCCCCCAGCCGTCGCGGGCCTGTTTTATCCGGGCGATCCGGAACAGTTGCGCGAGGTGGTATCGGAGTATCTAGCACAGGCACCTACAGTGGCCGGCCCGGTGCCGAAGGCTTTGATCGTGCCGCATGCGGGATATATCTATTCAGGCGTCATCGCCGCGGCGGCGTACTCGCACGTCGCACATCGGCGTAGGCAAATCCGTCGCATCGTCCTCATCGGCCCGAGTCATCGCGTCTATCTGCGCGGCATGGCCGTGCCCGCGGCCGAGGTCTTTCAGACTCCGTTGGGGATGGTGCCGGTGGATCGCGAACTCAAGGCGCGCTTGCTGGAGCAGGAGCATGTCGTCGAATCCGACTCACCTCATGCGAGCGAGCATAGCCTGGAGGTGCAGCTGCCGTTCTTACAAATGATGTTTGATGATTTCACGCTACTGCCGGTAGCGCTCGGCTCTGCCTCACCGCCAGCGGTAGCCGCCGCGCTCGCGGACGTGTGGGGCGATGAAGAAACACTGGTGCTGGTCAGCTCCGATCTCAGTCACTACTTGCCTTACGACCAGGCGCGCACGGTCGATGCCGAGACCAGCAACGCAATCTTGTGCAACGACGCGACACTCACTGGCGAACAAGCCTGCGGTTGTATAGGCATCAACGGCCTGACATTTCTGGCTCACCAGCGAGGGGCACGCATCGAGGAGATCGCCCGCTGCAACTCCGGCGACACCGCAGGGGATCGCAACCGAGTGGTGGGCTACGGGGCATTCGCGCTGCATGAGTCGGTCGCATGAGCCTCAGCCCCGCGCAACGTGCTGAGTTGCTGTCGTTAGCGCGTACGTCGATCGAAGCCTCACTGCCAACGGGAGAACGCGTTCCTTACGACGCGTTGCCTCTGCATGCCGACTTGACGCAGCCCGGCTCGTCGTTTGTCACATTGCGCGTGGGCGAGGATCTGCGCGGCTGTTGCGGCACCATCGAAGCAACGCATCCCTTGCATGTGGATGTTTGGAACAACGCGTATGCATCCGCCTTCGCCGATCCGCGGTTTCCAGCAATCACACCGGCAGAGTGGCGCGACACGGGCATCGAGATCTCCGTACTGAGTGAGCCCGAACGGTGTAACGCGCGTAGCGAGGCGGAACTACTAGAAGTACTACGCCCAGGGATCGACGGCGTGATTCTTCAGTCCGGCGCCAGACGCAGCACGTTTCTACCCGCGGTCTGGGAGCAATTGCCCGAGCCGCGAGACTTCCTGCGTCATCTGAAGTTGAAAGCCGGATGGCCAGCGGATTTCTGGCTCTCCGACATGCAAGTGTGGCTGTACACCACGGAAAGTTTCGGTTAAGCGCTCACTCGAAAGAAACGTCCAGCTGCGCATACAGAGCTTCGACCGCGGCGAGCAACATTTCAGGGCGGCGTTCCAACTCATGACGTAGCGCGTGCACCGACCGGATGACCATGAACAGTTTCAGCAACCGCTGCATCCCCGCCTCGTTGCTCGGCAAGATGCCGGATTCGATCACGCCCCGCCGATAGCCCTGCAGGAACGCGCGAGTCGTCAGGAACTGCCATTTCGCGAGCTCCGGCTCGAGCCGTTCACGCAACTCGGGACGATGCTGGATGGCGTGATCCAGCGCCACGGTATGCGCGTACTGGAAGGACAACAACACACTTGCCACGTCGTGCAGCGGTGAATCCTTCTGACGTCGCTCTTCCAAGGGCAGCCTGGTATCGCCTTCGAAGCCCGTCAGCAGAAAATCATCCGCGGCCAGCATCACCTTGGCGAGATGCAAATTGCCGTGAATGCGCGTCCGCAGACCATCGATGGGCGTCGCGGTCAGCTCACGAATGTAAGCGAACAATCGCTCACGGGCATTGATCAACTGCTCGGCCCGCGTGCGTACGCTATCCGCCAGAGCTGGCAGGCGCTGACTGAGCACATTGAGCACGGCTTCGGTATCGAACTGCACGGCGCTGTACCAGCGCGACAGATCCTGCGAACGAATCGGTTCCGGCGCGAACGCCACGTCCGTCGCGCGCGACAGAATCGTATGCATGTCGCCAATGCGCCGGCCCAAGGTCTGCATCTGCGTCGTAAACAACGCATGCGGCGCCTCCGGCACGCTCGCATCCTGCGACGAGAGCAAGCTGGCGTGACGCTCGAGATGATTGAGGGCGTAGTTCCACACGTCGCCCTGATTGCGCACATACGCGAACAGCGACACCAGCAGCGTCGGCGTCTCGTCCTCCCAGACGACGTTGCCCAGCATCGGCGAGATCGCCTTGAAGCCGGCATCGGTGAGCAGACGCGACATTTCCAGATCGGGATGCGTGCCGGGCTCGGCTCGCCGATACACCTTCAGGAACAGCGACTCGTCGATGACGATATTGGTATTGGTGGGCTCGGTGCCGACATGACGCACGCTCTGCAAATCCGGCTCGGGCAATTCGGGCAACGGCACGCTTGCCTCGAAACGCAGCTGCCCGCCCGCGAACGGCAGGGTCGCGTGATTCGCCATGTTCTGGATCAAGCCGAGACAGAAGATCGGATCGGCGAACGCATCGATCATCACGCCGACCCGGGCATGCTCACGAACCTTGGCCAGCGTCCACTCCGCGGTCTTGAGCACGGCGTCTACGCCATCGTCCCAGCCGATCGTCAGCGGCATGATGTAGCGACGACGGCCGGCGACGCCATCGACATCGACGAAACAAATCAGATACGAGCGCTGTTCATAGCGCCACAGCGAGCGCGGCCCGAGATGCACCGATGCGATCTCGTCGCGACTGTGCGAGAACCAGCCCCGCGCACCGATGAATTCCGGCAGCACTTCGCTTTCCAGCTGCTGCAAGGTCCGGCGCAAGAGCCCGCCGTTCGCGGCCTTGGCGACTTCGGCGAGGAAGGTCGCGAGCCCTTCCGTCAACACGAGCACGGGCAGTTCCGTGGCAGGCAGACGTTCGACGTGCCAGGGCGGCGGGGGCGCTGAGTCGCTCAGCTGCAGCCAGAAGAAGCCATGCGCGGGCAACGTGAGGAAATACGGCAAGTCGCCAACCGGCGGGAATGCGTTACGGCCCAGCATCTCCACCGGCACACGACCTTTGTACTTCGACAGGTCGAGCTCCACCGCCTGCGCGGTCTGCGACAGGTTCGCGACGCACAGAATCATTTCCGAGCCGCAGCTGCGCACGTACGCGATGATCTTTCGGTTCTGGGGCCTCACGAACTCCAGTGAGCCACGGCCGAAACATTGGAACTGACGTCGCACGGCCAGCAGGCGTCGAGTCCAGTTCAGCAACGACGACGGATCGCGACTCTGCGCCTCGACGTTCACGGCTTGATATCCATAGATCGGGTCCATGATCACGGGCAGATACAGCCGCTGCGGATCGGCGCGCGAGAAACCGGCGTTGCGGTCGATGCTCCATTGCATGGGCGTGCGCACGCCATTGCGGTCGCCGATGTAGATGTTGTCGCCCATGCCGATCTCGTCGCCGTAATAGATGATCGGCGAACCGGGCATGGACAGCAGCAGACTGTTCATCAGCTTGATGCGATCGACATCGTTGCCGAGCAGCGTCGCCAGACGACGGCGAATGCCGACGTTCACGCGCATGCGCGGTTCGGCGGCGTACATCTTGTACATGTAGTCGCGCTCGCGATCGGTGACCATCTCCAGGGTCAGCTCATCGTGATTGCGCAGGAAGATGGCCCACTGACAATTCTCGGGGATGTCCGGCGTCTGACGGATGATCTCGGCGATGGGATAACGATCCTCGAGCGCCACCGACATGAAGATGCGCGGCATGAGCGGGAAGTTGTATGCCATGTGGCATTCATCGCCCTCGCCGAAGTACTCGCGCACGTCCTCGGGCCACTGATTGGCCTCGGCCAGGAACATGCGGCCGGTGTAGCTCTCGTCCATCGCGGCACGCATGCGCTTCAGCACCGCGTGCGTCTCGGGCAAGTTCTCGTTGTTCGTGCCTTCACGCACGCACAGGTACGGAATCGCGTCGAGCCGCATGCCGTCGACGCCCAGGTCCATCCAGAAGCGCATGACGCGGATCACCGCCTCGACCACTTCGGGGTTGTTGTGGTTCAGGTCCGGCTGATGCGAGAAGAAGCGATGCCAGTAGTACTGGCGCGCCACCGGGTCCCAGGCCCAGTTCGAGGATTCGGTATCCGTGAAGATGATACGGGTGCCGGCGAACTTCTTGTCGTCGTCACTCCATACGTAGAACTCGCGCTCCCGCGACCCCGGCGCCGCCAGCCGGGCCGCCTGAAACCAGGGGTGCTGGTCGGAGGTGTGGTTGATGACCAGCTCGGTGATGACCTTCAGGCCCCGCCGGTGCGCCTCCTGGATGAACTGCTTGAAGTCCTCCAGCGTGCCGTAGTCCGGGTGGACGTTGGTGTAGTCGGCGATGTCGTAGCCATCGTCGCGCAGTGGCGACGGGTAGAACGGCAACAGCCAGATGGTGTTGACCCCCAGCTCCTGGATGTAGTCGAGCTTCTGCGCCAGGCCGGCGAAGTCGCCGATGCCGTCGCCATTGGCGTCCTGGAACGCCTTGACGTGCATCTGGTAGATGATCGCGTCCTTATACCAAAGCGGATCGTCGCTCATGTTCTGACGCTTATGCGAGCTCGAGGGTCGATGGGTTCAAACGCACTGGACCGGTTGTCGGGTTCCCTCGGACATCCGCCCGGAGGGCGGTAGAGAGCCGAGTGAACCGGGTCACAAAAGCTGTCACCCCTATACCGACTCCGGTGATGCTCTCTCAAGAACGCCTGCCCTCCGCCGATTGCGGTCTTGGGGCGAGCATCGCCCGGATCAGGCTCGCCGCGAACTAAGAAAAGCACGTATGTCGAGTACATTGGACCGTTTCCTTGCGCCCGGCATCCAGCTGATGCAGGTGGCGCGCCTGTCGATCAAGTTCGCGATCATCAGTACCGCCTTCATGGTGCCGCTGTGCGTCGCGGTGTACGGCGTGGTCAGCTACTCCAAGAGCAATATCGAGTTCGCTCAGCAGGAAGAGCTGGGCACCGCTTTCCTGCCGTCCCTGAACGAGTTCATGGGCTCCCTCTCCGCCCGGCGCGCCGGGGGTGGCAGCAGCGCGACCGGCGCCGGCTCGGTTGCGCTCGACCAGGCTTCGGCCGTGAACGAGTCGCAGGACAACGCCCTGGCCATCGACCAGGACTTGCGTCGGCTGCAATCGAGCTGGAACAGCGACGCAATCGACGACACCGCCGCGCAGGCACTCTCTTTGTACGGACTGGTCAGCGACAACTCCAAGCTGACGCTCGATCCGGACCTGGATTCGTACTACGCCATGGCGATTGTCATGGACTATGCGCCGAAGCTGGCGGAAACCGCCGCCCGGTTCGACGCCCTGGCGCTGCAGATCAAGGCGGCAGGCACGGTCTCCAGCGCCGACGATGCGGCCATCCAGTTCATCGCCGCGCGCACCTCGACCTACCGCGACTCGCTCGCCCTGGCCATCAAGCGCGCCATCGGCGCCAACCCCTCGCTTGCATCCCGGCTGGATGGCAGCAAGGTCGAGCAAGCGTACTTCGATTTCACTACTCAGGCTGAGAAGCTGCGCAAGGGCGATATGACCGCCGCGCAGCCCGGCGTGGGCGGCAAGCTCAGCGACGAAACGATGTCGGTGTCGACGGCGACCACCGGCGTGCTCAACGACCTGCTCGCGGTTCGCATCGACGGCTTCGAACGGCAGCGAAACATTCTGCTCGCGATCACTTTCATCGGGCTGTCGATCGCGGTGTATCTGATCGGGGCTTTCTACTGGTCCAACGTGCGTGGTTTCGCCGCGCTCATGACTCGCATGCGCAAGCTCGCTCAGGGCGACCTGACGACGAATTATCCGGCGCGTGGCACGGATGAGATCGCCCAGCTGTTGAATGCGTTCAACGGCAGTCGCGGGCAGCTGCAGAATCTGGTTCAGCGCATTCGTGAAGTGACGGGCGAGATCGATAGCGCCGGCCAACAGATCGCCAGCTCCAACGACGAGCTCGCTCAGCGTGAAGCGTCGCAGTCGTCGGCGGTGCGCATGACTGCCGAGCGTGCTCAGCAGGTTCAAGGCAACGTCCAGCGCAATCTCGATAACGCCCTGCAGGGCGAGCGTTTGTCGACCGATGCGCGTGGTGTCGCTTCGCGTGGCAATCAGGCGGTGGGCCAGGTCGTGCAGACGATGCAGGCCATCACCAGCTCGTCCCGCAAGATCGGCGACATCATCGGCGTGATCGATGACATCGCGTTCCAAACCAACCTGCTTGCTTTGAATGCTGCCGTTGAAGCTGCGCGTGCTGGCGAACAGGGCCGCGGCTTCGCGGTGGTCGCGAGCGAAGTGCGTAGCCTGGCGCAGCGTTCCGCTACGGCGGCGAATGAAATCAAGAAGCTGATCGGCGCGTCGATCGAAGACGTGCAGAAAGGCGCGGCACTCGTGAACGGTGCCGGCGACACGATGAAGGAGATTCTCGCGTCGGTGGAGAGCGTGTCGCACATCATGCAAGAGATCGCGACCGCCAGCCGCACGCAGAGCGACGACATCGCCCAGTTACATCACGCGATCGATCGCATCGACGGCGATACTCACCAGAACGCCGCCCGCGTCGAAGAGACTGCGGCTGTCGCGCAGTCGCTGCGCAGTCAGGTCGAGACGCTGCTGGATGCGGTGGGGATGTTCACGCTGACCGGCGACCCGGCACGCGCGAAGAGCGCGGCCGCCCCACACCACCAGCCTGCCGCTGCTCCGACCGCGCACTCGAACGAGCAATCCCTGCGCTCCGCCGCCTAGGCGGCGGCCAGCTATCGCTGGCGCCGCGTTCCGGAAGTTTGGCAACGAACAGGAACGGGTCGCGGAGATAGTTGTCGCGGCGTTCGCATTCCGAACGTCGGCACCCGCCGCGAACATATCGGCCATAGCCTCGGCGCGGCGTTCGCATTCCAGACGTCGGCGCCCGCGACCAAGACATCGGCGGTGGCTGTTGGGGGGAGTGTCCTCCCGGCAGCTTTGCGGTACAGGGACGGGACCGCAACAGCAGGGCTCACCAGGGACGTGCGCCAAGGAGCGCGAGGCGCGACGAGCGTGCCCGGTGCCGGGAGGACACTCCCCCCAACAGCCGCCGCGAACCACTGACGCCCCCGGGAACACTCTCACCGCAAGCCACCGACGCCTCCGGGTAACGCGCTCACCGCAAGCCACCAACGCCTCCGGGACACGCCCGTTCAGGTTCCTGCATCCATCCGGGCCGCCCACTACGAATACCTCCAGCAAACAAGAGGCATTCCATGTGACCACCCGAGCCCTGCTGCAGATCCTGTTTGCGGCTATCCTGCTGTCCCTGCTCGCCTACACCGTGTGGGCCAGCAGCCAACAACCCGTATGGCACTGGCAAGGCTGGGCCAAAGGCCCGGACCGCCACTGGACCATTGCCACGCTCATCGACGCGTACTACGGTTTCCTCACCTTCTTCGTCTGGGTGTGCTTCAAGGAGCGCGGGCTGCTGTCGCGCGTTCTATGGTTCGTGGCCATCATGGCCCTGGGCAACATGGCGATGGCGAGTTACGTGCTCTGGCAATTGCAAAAGCTGCCGCCCGGCGCGCCGGCCAGCGACATCCTGACCTCACGCACCGAGCCGGCCAGATGAGTCCGCTGCTGCTCATCGCATCGGGCACGCTGCTGGTCTTTCTGATCATGACCGCGCTCTGGCTGCTCGGCATTCGCAATCGGAACTTCAGCTACGTCGACATCGGCTGGTCGGGAAACTTCGCGCTGCTGGCCCTGCTGTACGCAGCGCTCGCGCCCGGCTGGGAAACTCGCAAATGGATCATCGCGGCGATGTACGCGCTGTGGTCGGTGCGGCTCGCGGGTCATCTGGCCAAACGCATCATCGGGGAGCCCGAGGAAGGCCGTTACATCGAGCTGCGCCAGCGCTGGGCGGCCAATCTAAACGCGAAGTTCTTCGGTTTCTTTCAGCTGCAGGCATTGCTGAACGTGATTCTGGCCGTGCCGCTGCTCATCGCTTGTCTGAACCCCGCACCCAGTCTGCACATGCTGGAAGCCGCCGGCGTGGCGATCTGGCTGGTGGGCCTGATTGGCGAGAGCATCGCCGACGGTCAGCTGGCCGCGTTCAAGCGGGATGCATCCAATCAGGGCCGAGTCTGCGATGTAGGGTTATGGCGTTATTCGCGTCACCCGAATTATTTCTTCGAGTGGACGATCTGGATCGGCTACGCCGTGTTCGCGCTGGCGTCCCCGTGGGGCTGGCTGGCGCTGGCGATGCCGGCGTTGATGCTGCATTTCCTGATCAACGTGACCGGCGTCAAAGCCACCGAGGAGCAGGCGCTGCGCTCCAAGGGCGAGCGGTATCGTGAATATCAGCGGCGCACGAGTATGTTCATTCCGCTTCCAAGGAAGCGCTTGGCGGAAAAAGCGACCGACGGTTAGTAACCAACCATGGCTTGCTGGAACTGATGCCGCCACCGTAGACAACTTTCATTCGCATACCACGAACGATCAACAGCTACCGAGTTTCCTATGACCGCCACCGTTGCCTCACCGCGTCCCGCCGATCCGGCGGTCTCACTGCCCTTCCGTCTGCTGGCTCGCAATCTGTTGCCCGACTCGGTCGTGCGCTTCGGCATCCGCCGGCTGCTCGCCGAGCGGCTGCGCGAAGAGAAGCGCACCAGTGAAGAGGCCCAGCAGCGTCATTTGATGCGCTTCATCGCTCAGCTCAAGGCGAGCCCGATCGCGATCAACACGCGCGAAGCCAACGAACAGCACTATGAGCTGCCGTGCGAGTTCTTCGAAATGGTCATGGGCAAGCACATGAAGTACTCGTCCTGTTATTTCCAGCCGGGCGTCGCCTCGCTCGATGAGGCCGAGGCCGAAATGCTGGCGCTGACCTGCCGGCGCGCTCGCATCGCCGATGGCGAAGACATTCTCGAGCTCGGTTGCGGCTGGGGCTCGCTCACGTTGTGGATGGCCGAGCGTTATCCGAATGCGCGCATCACCGGTGTCTCGAACTCACGCACTCAAAAGCAGTTCATCGAAGCCCGCGCCGCCAGTCGCGGCCTGAAGAACATCCAGATCATCACCTGCGACATCAACGATCTGGCGCTGGATCACGAGCGCTTCGATCGCGTGGTATCGGTGGAGATGTTCGAGCACATGCGCAACTACGAGCAGTTGCTAGCGCGCATCGGTTCGTGGCTGAAGCCGGCCGGCACGCTGTTCGTGCACATCTTCACTCATCGCGATTACGCCTATCCGTTCGACGTGCGCGACGAGAACGACTGGATGGCCCGCTACTTCTTCACCGGCGGCATCATGCCCAGCGATGGCCTGCTCGGCTATTTCCAGCGCGACCTGCGGCTGTCGGATCACTGGCGCGTCGACGGAATGCATTACAGCCGTACGGCCGAGTGCTGGCTCGACAACATGGACGCCAATCGCGCGCGCATCGAGCCGATTCTGTCGGCAACGTACGGTGCGGAAAACATGCGCCGCTGGTGGGTGTATTGGCGCGTGTTTTTCATGTCCTGCGCCGAGCTGTGGGGCTATCGCGGCGGCCGCGAATGGTTCGTTTCGCACTACCTGTTTACAAAATAGCCGCGGGCTTGTGCATGCAGGCCGCGCGTCGTAGCCTGTCCGGGAGCGGGAAAAACATGTTGAGCTGACGAGTCGGTGGGGTGGTGATGAAAATCAGGCCCGTGCTTGGAGCGGTTACGGTGAGCGCCGTGCTCGGCCTCACGTGCTTGATTGCCGCGCATGCCGCGACCCCACCGCCCCGTCCCGAATCGCAACAGGAATTCTGGGCGCGCTACGACAAGCGCGATTGGTCCTCCGCCATTGAAGAAGCGCGCCGTCTGGTCGAACGGGCGCGTGCGAATTCGCGCGAACCGATGCAGCTCGCCAATGCATTGACGCTCCTGGGCAACGCCCAGCTCAGCGGCGGCGATCGCGCCAGCGCTGAAGGCACCTTCCGTGAAGCGTTGCAGATCACTGAATCGCAAGGCGCCGGCTCCGGGCCGGCGGCGGTCGATCCGTTGCGCGGTCTGGGTTACTCACTGGCGTTGCTCGAACGCCATGAAGAGGCCGTTCCTTTTCTGGAGCGCGCGGTCATCATCAGCCGCCGCAACTTCGGCTTGTTCGATCCGAGTCAGCAGGGCTTGTTACGTCAATTGGCCGCCAGTCTGACGCGGATTGGACGTGGCGCCGAGGGTCAGAAGCAGATGCTTTATCTGCAACGTATCGGCGAACGCACCTATGGCGAACGCGATCCGCGCCTGTCACCCGTGTACTGCGTGGTCGGCGATTGGTACCTCGATACGGGCAACTTCATGCTGGCCCGCGAGCGCTACCGTGCGGCGTTCGATGTCGTCGAGAACAAGCTCGGCAAGAACGACCCGGCGCTGGTTCTGCCACTGCGTTCGCTGGCACGCAGCTACGTGCAGGAGGTGTACTTCATCGCGCAGGGCTATCAGCCGATGGAACAGCGCGGCGCGGACGCCGCGTCACCGATGGAGCCTCGGGGCATCAATCCAAGGTACATCAGCAGCGACGGCGAGCGGGCATTGCAACGCGCGCTGACCATTCTCGACGCGCATTCCGACACGCAGCCGGCATTGCTGGCGGACACGCTGATCCAGCTCGGCGACTGGTATCAGGTAAAGCATCAGCCTGAGAAGGCGCTCCCCTACTATCGGCGCGCCGCTTCGCTGGTCGCCAAAGATGACAAGGCCGCGCCCGAGGCGGCGGGCGCGCCGCTGAGTTTTCCGGTGCGCGTCTACTATCCGACGCCGCCGCTGGCGATGCGTAATCGGCAGCTCGCACCGGCGCAGATCGATGAAAAGTTCGTGTCCGTGGAATTCACCGTCACCGGTTCGGGCGACGTGCAGGATGCGAAAGTGATCGAGCAGAACGGCTCGCAACGCCAGGCGTCGGAAGCGCTGGAAGCGATCCGCGCGTCGCGCTATCGACCGAAGTTCGTCAACGGCGAGCCGGTCGACACCCAGGGCGTGGTCAACCGCGAAGTATTCAAGATCCGCAAACAGGACGGCGACGAAAGTCAGTCCTGAGTTCAAAGATCAGGACTGGACCGGCGCCAGACCGATCGCTTCGGGTTCGGGATCTTTCTTGGCCGGGTCATCCTGCTTTTCGACCTCCGGCTTCTCGACCTCGGGCTCCTTGGCCGCATCTTCGGTCGTCTTGGGAGGCGCGCTGGTCTTTTTGGCCGGCAGCGGTGGAAGGGGGACAGGGACCGCAGCTTTCTTTTCTTCCACGCTCGGCGCGGCGCCGGGTGCGGGAGGTGTCGCTGCCTGTGGCGGCACATCGGCCGTTGCCGACTCGGGCAACAGTCCACGCATCACTGCCTGCTCGCGGAATTCGACAGCGAGTTTCGCGCCAGCGTCTCGCATCGCCAGCGCGGTCGCGGTCGACAGCGGCGCCTCACTCGACAAGCCCTGCGATGGCGATGTGCCATACCCAGTGAAACCCCACGAATCGGCGAGCTTGCCGTCGGGCAGATAAACGTTCACGCGATATTTGATGCTCACCGCGTAAAACGGTGAGCCGGCGTCGCGCGGCGTGACGAAGGCATATTCCTCGATGCTCGGTTCCAGAATCGCGGCGACGCCGCCCGGCACTTGCGTGCCTGCGTTGACGCTGTCCACCGGGATCACTCGTTCGAACATCGCGTTCATCAATCGCGTGATGCCATCGGCCTGAGCCTTGCCCAGATCGACGTGCCACTTGGTGCTCCAGCGCTCTTCCTTGTGCACGTAATTCGCGAACTCGGTGGGCACGAACAGCGCCACGCCGATCGGAATCTTCACCACCAGCGGCGGTGGAATATTGGTGCTCGCCACCAGCTTCACCGGACCGCAGCCCGCCAGCCCCAGCATCGCGGTGCCGAGACCGCACGCCGCCGCGACCACGAGTTGTCGCCGGCAGGCTTGCAGCCATGCGCTCGAGCGAGACAGCAGACGAATGTCTTTCACGATGACCTCAAGGCGCTGGGCCGGACGCTAGAGCCTGGACGACAGGATTGCCGCCCGGGGCCGGCGTGGCGTCGTTGTCTCCGATCCGAAATCGGGTACCGCTGCGCGCCGGGTCCTGCAGGCCGACGAACGAACCGCCATTACGTTGACAAAGAATCCGCATCAGCGTCGCGAAGCGGATGCTGGTGTACTGAGGCGCGTCCGGGCGCACGGGGAAGCCGATCGCATGGATGCGCACGCGGCGCTCGCCGGTCGCGTCCTCACGATTGATGATATCCACGCCCTTGACCACCGAGTCGATGGAAGAGCCGGTGAACTCATCCCCAAATACGTACAGGCTGATCTTCTTGTCCTTCGAGTGATAGGTGCGGATCGCCTCGACGATGCCTTCGATGGGACTGGAGTTGGAGAACACGTTCCAGGTGCGCAGCCGATCGATCACGGTGCGCCGTTGATTCGGCGTGTCCGGAATCCACTTGCCGCGATAACCGCTGAACATGTAGGTGCCTTCGTCGCTCATCACCTGAAAGCCCTTCAACTGCGGATAGACGTTCAGCGTCTCCTCCACCTTCTGCAGCATCATGGGCCACACGTAATTGAACATGGAGCCCGAAGTATCGATGATGAAGATGATGTATTCGCTGTCTACCGGGATTCCTCCGATCGCATCGTCCTTCTTGCGACGGAAGCCGGCGCCCAGCAACCGTTTCATTTCATCGGTCAAGGTCTGCTGCGCGGACGCCAGCCGGCCTTCGAGCTGATTGGCGACGTCGGCTTCCTGCTTAGACGCGTTGTACTTCCCTTTGATGTTGCTCAGGTCGCCTTGCAAGCGCGCGATCCGGCGCTTCTCATCCGACAGCTGTTCCTGCTTCGCTGTCAAATCGCGATTCAGGATATCGGCCTGACCCTCGATCTCGATCAGCTCGTCCTGCAGGCTCAGCAACTGCTCCTGCAGATCCTCCTGGGACTGTTCGATGCTCGGCGTACGGATATTGCTCAACACCAGCAGCAACACCACCGACCCCAGACCGCACGTGATGCAGTCCAGGAAGGAGATGCTGAAGACTTCAGTCTCGCGGCGTGCTCGCTTACCCATGGCTGGTGCTCCGGCTCATGGCCAATCCTTCGACGGGCTCATGAAAGAGCCGCCGGTGTCGCGCGCCGCCACCCAGAACGCCGCCGGCGCCATCGGATCGCCTTCCATGGGCATCAGGATGACGTTGAAGGGCACGCTGCGCGGATATTTGGCGAAGGCGCGATCGAACAGCTTGAGTCGCGCATCGCCGTCGATGGTCTTGCGAATCAGTGGCGCGGAGGCTGCCTGCGTCGGCAAACCATCGGTGACCATGATGACGTTGTCCGGCTTCGGATTGAGTGCGTTCAACGCGAGGAAGGCGTTCTCGATACTGGTGCCGTCGGCCGGCACGGTCTTGCGCAGCTTGTCGAGCGCTTCGGTCAATGCATTGGGATCATTGGTCTTGAGCCACTTGCCTTCCGAGCCTTCCACCAGCGCGTAGGTCTTGGTGTTGAAGGCGTAGATCTGGAACTGCCCTTCCAAGGGCATCTGCGCGGCCAGCCATTCGACCGTCGACACCGTGCGCCGCCACTTTTGTGACATCAGCTTCTTGGCGTCGGACATGTTGCGCATACGAATGATGTTGACGACCGTCTCGTCCAGCATGCTGGCGGACACGTCGACGAACAGCAGAATGCGATCGCCGCCGACCTTCAGACCCGTCAGATATTGACGATCGCCCTGGCCGACGAAGCCGCGCACGCGAGTGCCGGTGGCGCTGGGATCCTTGCTCGCGCCTTCCAGGCGACGGTTGCCCTCTTCCAGCGATTTCAGATCGGCCTTGAGCCGCTCGATGGCCTCGCGACGCGACAATGTTTCCTTGTCCGAATCGGCCAGCTCGACCTTGAGGCGCTCGGTCTCTTCCAGCACCCGGGTGCCCATGCCTTCGGTGCGTACCGACTCCTTGTCGGTCTCGATCATCGAGTTTCGCAGCACCACCAGCTTCTGGTAGCCCTCCAGCACCTTCTCTTCCATCTTGGAGACTTCGGCGCGCTGGGTCTGATCCATGGTCTGGGCGCGCAGACCGCCTTGTGCATTGATCAGCGTATAGACGAGCACGACCGACCCGAATGCACAGGTGATGCAATCGAGGAACGACATGCTGAAGACTTCAGTCTTGCGGCGCGCCATGGTCGTTCACCAGTTGAATCAGCTCGAGCGTGACGCCGGGCGAGCCCAGGCGCAGTCGATCGCCGACAGTGAGCGCGGTCCGTCCCGAGACCTTTTCGTCGTTGACGAAAGAGCCGTAGGTACTGTGATCTTCGACCATGACGGCGCCATTACGCCGGACGACCGTGCAGTGTGCCCGCGAGATGCCAGGCAGCGCAGTCGGCAGTACCAGCGCGCGCTTGCCACCATCGACCGCCCAGCCAATCGTCAGCGGTTGATCGGTGATGCTCCAGGCGCGGCCTTGAAACAAAACATGCGTCGGTCGCAGCTGCGGCGGAGTCGCGTCGACATCGGACGATGGCTCGTCGCCCGACTCGGCACGCGGCACAGGCAATTGAAATACCAGAGCCAGCGAGTCCGGAGCGCGGCGAATGCTCGTTTCGTACTGAAGCGCGCCCCACGCGGCGGCGGCCGGCGGCAACACTTGAATCGTGCAATCGCGAAGTGTTTTCAGACGATCCAGCAAGCCCGGCATCGCCGCGACCCGCTGCGACACTCGCAACTCGATCGGCAAGCCAGCGACGCGCGCGTTCTGCACGAGTCGTAACAATTCGAGATAGTGAGGCTCGGCGGCGGCGATGAGCTGCGCGCGCTCCACTTCCAACTGCAACTCACGGTCGCCGAACTGGAACGACAGCGTGATCGCTTCCGCCTGCTGCAAGTCGCTCAGCCATTGCGGCAACTGATCGACCAGCCGTTGTTCGCTGCTGGCTTCGTGCAGCGGATCGAAGCGGGTCTTGCGAACGAAGTTCTCGGCGATGAATTTAGCCAGGGTCTGCTGGATGCCCAGCAAGCCGTGGCGCAAGGCGATCTCATAGCGACTGCGTTTCAAGCCAGGATGCTCGCCGCCCGAATATTCGAGCACGGTGAGCAATGCCTGATGCAGCTCGAGATCGAGGTGGAGCACTCGCGCCGGCACGGGCTCCAGGCTGCACGCAGCGAGCGCGGCGTCGACGAGACCCGCGACACGCACGCCCGTTTCGTTGATCACACCGAGCAGCAGACCCAATTGCTCACGGCTGTAGCCCGCGGGCACCGCGAGCAGCACAGCTTCGTTTTCCTGCTTGAAACGACCGAGCAACGCTTCCGCCTGCGCGAACGCGACGTCGGCCGTCGTGCCCGCGACCCGCGACGGACGCGTCAGTGGCTGAGTGCTCAAGGCACGCCAGAAGTTTGTATTCGCCAGTAGCGGCTTCACTCGCAGCCGCTGCAGCGCATCCACCCCCGTGACCGTTGTCTGATCTTCCAGCAACGCGACGCCCGGGGCATCCGTGACGACGTCGACGCTCTCGCCCCCGTTATTGTGTTTACGAGCGACTATCAATGCCGCGTCGATGAGTTCGAGTGCTAGCACTACCTCACCTGCATGTGCCGGATCAGATGCTGATCGATCCAGTGATCGGTGTCATGCACGAACTGCTCTTGCACCTGTTGCAGCTGATGCAGGAAGAACATCAGGATCAAGGTCAGCAGCAGCGCGACGAACGTGGCGTTGAACGCGATGCCCAGGCCCGAGGTCACGCCGGTGATATCGCCGCTGACCGCCTTATGAGCTTGCAACAGCGCGTCGCCGATATGACGCACGGTGCCGATGAAGCCGATGGCCGGGATGGCCCAGGCGATGTAACGAACCATGGCCAGGCCCGAGTCGAGCCGATCCGCTTCGGAATCGCACACCGACTTCGACGTTTCGGCGGAGTCGCGGATGCTGCGTGTCGCGGAGAATCGATCGAGCGTGCGCTGTAACGCGCGCACCACGAGCATGGGCTTGTCCTGAGGCGGCAACGCCTCCAGCTGACGCGAGTAATCCTTCGCGTCCTCGGGCAAGACCTTGATGCCTTCGGGCACGTGGATCAGCTCGCGCTCGAGCAACTTGCGTTCGCGACGGACCAGCACGGCCTTGTAGCCGAGGATCAGCAGCGCCCAGATGAAGTGAATGATCTCGACTTCCTGCTCGGGCGCGTTGATGGTCAGGAGCAACGAGCGCTGCGGAACGTAATCCTTGTCGGCCTTCAGGCGTGCCTGCTCTTGCGCGACGATCTCGTCACCGTTGGGACGGATCCACGACACATACAGCGCGTGCACGACCACGATGGTCGCGACCAGCATGATCAGGGTGACGAAGAACTCGCTCGGATAGTTGGCCGTACGAGTAGCGCGGGGAGCCGGTGCGGCGGCGGTAACCATGATGGAGTCCTGTCGAATTCAAATATCGATGGGGAAGGACACGTCGAAATCGGCGCGGACCTGTTCCGACGGCACGAAACGCTCCGGCGAGCCGCCCTTGCCGGACTTGCCAGGCTTCGCAGCGGGCTTCTGAGCCTGCGCGGCTTCGTCTTCTTCCTCAGTCTTAGTACCCGGCTGAGCCTGAGTTTGTTCGTCGCTTTTCGGTGCGGCGGATTCGCCGGCCGGCTTGGCATCCGCGGGCTTCGCAGCGACCGGCGCAGCGGGCTTGGCGGGGGTTTCGGCGGCCCAGGCGGTCGTAACCGTGCCGGTCGCGCAACACGCAGCCAGAATACTCAGCAGTCGTAGCGCTTTCATATGTTGCCCCTCACCCACTTCTTACTCGGCATAACGAGCGACGCGGAAGCCCACGTCGTTGGCCTGACTCTCACCAAAACTGCGCGCGGACAGACGTAGATCCGTCACGCTCGATTGTTTCCAGCTGGCCCCGCGGATCACGTGCTGCTTGCCATCGGCGGGACCCGAGGGATCGACCGCGACCCCGCCGCTGTCGCCACTCACAGTGTAGTAGTCATGTACCCATTCGGCGACGTTGCCGCCGACGTCGAACAGGCCAAGGGGATTCGCCGGGAATTTGCCAGTCGGCGCCGAGGCGGCGTAGCCGTCGTCGTAATCAGGAATGACATCCTGAACGATCAATCGTGCGGTCACATCCGCGTAATTTCCCGACCGTGGCGCCACCGGCAGCGAATCGCCCCACGGATAACGCCGGAGCTTGCCACTCCCCTCAAAGCGCGCGACCCATTCCCACTCGGCGTCGGTGGGCAACCGATAGCCCGTCGTCAGCGGCTTCACCGGCACCATGCGACCGTCCTTGTTCTCGTACGCCGGCGGCAGCCCTTCCTGCTGCGACAGCCAGTTGCAGAACAGCGCCGCGTCCTGCCAGGTCACGCCTACGACCGGCTGATTGTCCAGATCCAGCGTGTTCTGGCCGATGATGCCGGAGCGATGATCCGACTTGAACTTGCGGAACTGGCCGTTGGTGACTTCACTCACTCCCATGTAGAACGGCCGTTTGAACTGCACATCGCGCTGCGCCTCGTTGGCGCGGCGACCCGGCTCGCGTCGCGGACTGCCCATGGTGAAAGAACCCACCGGCATCAGCTTCAGCGCCTGATCGCCCTTGCTACGAATATTGGCCGGCGTGGCGGCCATGCGTGTCTGCTCGGGCGTGAGCAGCGTGGTCTCGATCTTCTGCGACACGCCGGGCCGCGGTGTGATGCTGGTCTTATAGGTGACGAAACCGGTCTTGCGGATCTCGACGTCCTGCGTGGTCGCGACCAGTCGCAATTTCTGATTGGCGGCACCGACGGACTTGCCGTTGACGAAGACTTCCGCGTCGGCCGGCACAGCCGCCACCGTCACTTCGCCGAACACGCCGGCGAGCGGCACGGACAGCGTGCGACTCTCACCCGCCGTCAGTGAAACCTCACGGGTCGCGGCTTCGTAGCCAGGCAAAGTCAGCACAACGTTGTGTGGAATATCGGGCCGCAATTCCAACGCCACCGGCGTCTGGCCGCGATACACGCCACCAACTGAAACGCTCGCGCCCGACGGCTCGGAACGCAGCGCCAATTTGCCATCAGGCAAGCCGAGTCGGACCGGACCGAGATTCAGCGGTTCGTTGGCTTTCACCTGCACGTCCGTGGTCCACGACTTGAAACCCTCCATTCGCAACTCGACCGGATGATTGCCGGCCAGAATCTGGGTCGTCACCGGCGTGACGCCGCGTTCTTCGCCATCGACAAACAGCTTCGCGCCGGCGGGCTCGGAGCTCACCGTCACTTCGGCCCATGCCGGCACCAGCTTCGGAGTGAACGTCTGGCTCTTGCCTTCACCGACGACGTCGAGCTCACCGGAGAACGGTTGATATCTCGCCGCGGCGATCGCGATCGTATGTTTGCCGGGCGCCAGCGTGAATTCGCCCGGCGCAGTGCCAAGCTCTTTGCCATCGACCGTGACGCGCGCCTGTGACGGCACCTCGACCTGCACCTTACCCGGCAGCTTCTGCAGCTTGAGCTGGAATGTTTGATTGCTCTCGCTGCTGACCTTGGCCTGCAGCTGCGCGGGCGAGAACCCTTCCTGCGTCGCCTTGATCGTGTAATCGCCCGGCCGCACCAGCACTCGACCGGCGAAATGCACCGCGGGCAGCGTGCCCTGAATATCGACTTTCGCGCCGGCCGGATCGGTGTGCACGCTCACCGACGTGGCGGTGAAAATGAACCAGAGCACGACGGCCACGATCGCGGCGGCGACACCGAACAGGATCTTTTTCAGATCGATCGCAACCTTGGTTTTGGTCTTGACCGGACCCGTCGGACGAAACTGCAGAGCGTCGATGCGCTCGGCGTCGCCTTCGCCACCCTGCAAGCGGGACGACGGCTCGATGATGGGCGGCGCTGTGATATTGCCGCTGCTGCCATCATCCACTTCGACGACGCGCTGATTGTCACGTTGCGCGAGCAGCCGCAGACGCGCGGCGCCGAAGTTGATCACGTCGCCGCTACGCAGCCACGTGGAGTTCTGCACCGGCACGCCGTTGTGGAGCACTTCGACGCCATCGGCGGGCTGCACGAACAGCTGATCCTCGTGCAGGCCCAGATACGCTTCCGCGCCTTCGGGCCGGCCGGCCATGACGATGGCACTGCCCTGTCCGCCTACAGCGATAGGAAAATCCGTGGCCGTGAATCGGCGCTCGCCCAGGGCCTCGCGAACGATCAGCTCGCTCAAATCTTATCCTCGCAGCGAATTTCGACCGGTGCCGGCGCCGCTCCCGGCATCACGCTGATCTCCCGTCGCACGTCGCGATAGCCGGGTCGAGTGCCGACCAGGGTATAGCTGCCGGGCACGAGATCCAGAGAACGCTGTTCGAACGCTCCGAGGGCACCAACGCGATAAATGGTCACTTGAGTGATGTTGTCCGAACGCAGGGAGACCGGTACCGGCACGTCGGCACGCGCCAGCCATTCGCCCAGTGTCTTGATTTGCCGGCTCAGGATCGGGCCGGGATTGGCGATGCCCGAAGCGCGCGCCAATGTTTCTTTCGCCACCACGCGCACCGACTGGCTGAACAATCGCTCGGGCTGCGTGAGATACATTTCCAGCTGCTCGTTCAACGCTGCGCGCGGCGACGTACGCGCGACGCCGTCGTTGGCCGCAGCCACGGTCGTGTCCAGATCGAGCACGCTGCGATATTCCTTGAGCGCCTCGGACCACTTCTCTTGCGATTCGAGCTGCTGAGCCTGCTGCAACTTCACGCCGATCACGCCGGTGCGTTGCTCTTGCTCGATCTGTCGCAACGCCTGCGGGATCTCCGGCGCATCGGGGCGAATGCGACGCGCGGCTTCGAACGCCTCGCGTGCTTGCGAATAATTAGTGGCCGCGAGCGCGCTGTAACCGCGGGCCATCGCGCTTGCGAATGCGTCGGAAGCTTGACGCGAAGTGATGCGCGCGATGCCTTCGCTGGCTCGGGTCGCCTCGGCGTCGAGCGCCAACGCCTTATGGAAACTGTCGAGCGCGGCGGTCGCATTGCCATCCTTCTCGAGACCTTCCGCCTTGGTCAGCAAGGCGAGCACCTGATCCAGCGTGCCCGCGCGCTTCAAGCCACGCGACGCGACCTGGTTGGTCGGCTCGAGCTTCAGTGCCAGCGTGAACGCGGCCTTGGCGTCTTCGGAACGACCGTCCGTCAATGCCTGCGCGCCCGCCTTCAATTGCTCCGCCAGCACCCGCGGCGCGCGCTTCTCCAGCGCATCGAGCAACGGTGAAATTTCATTTAGCTTCTGTTCGGCGGCGGTGTATTCGCGGGCGGTCACATCTTGATCGGCTGCCGCGAGCAACGAATTCGCGCGACCCAGTTCTTCCCCGCCCCACTGCGCGACGGCCCGCTCATTGAGCTTCTGCAAACGCTCGTCGATGGCGCCGCGCAGTTCCTCGGCGGCCTGCTTGGCCTTGGCCAGGGCCGCGAAATCGAGTTCCTTTTTCTCCGCCGGTGGCTCTTCGGTCTTGGGAGGCGCGACGACCGCCGCGGTCGGGGTCTTTTGCACGGGCTGCTCGCGCTCCATCACCTTGGGCAGCACGAAGAACACGACGCCGACGGCCACCAGACCCAGCGCCACCAACGAAGCCCCCAAGCCGCGTCGGAAACCTTGACGACGCAGATCGTCCTCGCTGACGCGCGGACCGGTCGTGCGTTGCCACTCGCTACGCAAAGTCTCGCCCTGACCGGGCGGTGGCCGCATTCCGGGCGGCTCGATCTTCACCGAGGCAGACTTGATGTGTGCAGGCTCGTTCATGTCGCTAATCATCGCAGGCGGCGCCAGACTGGCAAGCGCCGCGCGTAAATCTCTTTCGACGTTCCCCATATCCGTAGGTCGGTCCTCGGCTCGTCGCGCCAACAACCTCGCCACTAGCTGCGCGACCCGTGCTGGCACATGAGGCGGCAACGCTGCCGGCTCCCGTGCTACGTCACTCGCCGCCGCCGCGTCCGGATAAAACGGCGGATAGCCCGACAATAACTCGTAGAGCAGCGCGCCAAAACCATACATATCGTCCGCGACACTGGCCCGCGCACCGGCGAGCTGCTGCGGGCTGGCACTGAATGGCGAGCCTCGAGTCAGCGCACCGAAATCCGTCAGCAGCGGCACACCGTCCGTACTCAACAACACGTTCGCGGGCTTCACATCCCGATGCACGAGGCCCGCGGCATGCGCTGTCGCCAGCGCCGACGCGATCGGAATTGTCGCTCGGAGAATCTCGGCACAGCCGCGACCGCGCAGCTGAGTCAGATCGCCACCGGCGGCGTAATCCATCGCGATCCACGCGTGCCGCGCCGACCGCTGCAGTCCATCGACTCGCAGAATGTTCGGATGGCCCAGCGCCGCGATTCGTGCGTACTCGTCGTGCAAAGCCGCGCGGATCGCCTCGTTTCGCGCCAACTCCACCGACAGAATCTTGACCGCGACCGGGCCGCGGCGTTCACGTTCTTGCGCTAGCCAGACTTCGCCGGTGCCGCCCGTGCCGAGACGGCGCACCAGCATGAGATCGGCAGACAGTTCCTGCCCACGCTCCAGCATGACGAATGAGTTGCGTGGATCGGGCGGCCTGCGTTACCCGCCGCTGTCAGGCTTGGGAGCGGCCGCCTTCGACGCCGCTTCCTCCGGCACTGGGGTGACAGGCACCGTCACGCCAGTCTCGTTTTCGTAGAGCTCTTTGAGCAAGCGCCGCCACTCGGTGTACTGCTCTTCCGCCGTGCCCTTGAGCTGCAGCGTGCGGCCTTCCACCTCGACCACCATGGGCTGAACTTCGGCCTGGAACGATTCGCCCAGCTGCTTCAACGAGTCGGAGTGCAGCTTCACTTCCGCGCCCTTGTCGAAGCCACTCTTCACGGCATACGCGCCGCCGAAGATCGCGCCAGTAGCAGCGGCCTGCCCGGCATATGTATTCGCTTCCGCGCCGACCACGAGGCCGCCAACGATCGCGGCCGCGCCGAGCAGTTTGCGAGTGATGGAGGCGCGCTTCGCTTCATCCTTCGCTTCGAGCTCCGAGTAGCTATAACGGCGCCAGTTCGTGTACGGCTCGGACATGTTCTCCGCGAACAGCGAGTAGTGCTCGTTGATCGTGTCGAGCAGCGCGTAATCGCGCTCGCGGATCCGATCCATTCTTTGCAGCATCGGATCCTCTTCCGACGGCAGGCGCACGACCTGCTTCACGCCCTTCTTGTCCTCGGTCATGTAGTTGCTGAAGGCGTAGGGCGCGAGATCGGAAGCGAAGCGCAGCTCGGACACACGGCGCACGTTTTCCAGATCGGCCGCGGTCATCTGCTGGCGATACACCAGCATGTCGTTCGCGAGCGTGTTGTACATGTTCTGGAAAGGATCGCGCGGCTTGCCGGTCTGATCCTTATAGGAGCGCGTGTCGGCGAGCTGGTTGTAATCGCGCTTGAACCATTGCCGGCCAGTCGCATCGGTGACGGTGATTTCGGCGCGCAGCACCTGGCCGGTCGACTCGATGATCTTGCCGGAGACATACACGTCGAGAGCGTCGGCGTCCTGTGGCATCACGCGGACCTGGCCCCACTGGCCGGTGCCTTCGAGCGTGTTACGCAACTGCATCGGAAGATAGCGCGCTTCGGCTTTGCGCACCTCGGGGAAGATGTGCTCCGACTCGAGCTTCTTCTCATCCTTGGGAACGTTCTCCTCGAACAGGCGCACGCCGACGTCGAGCAGCTGCGCCTGAGGTATTTCGGTGGCGGCCTGAATGGCCTTTACCCGCTGCTGAGGGCGGGTCTCATGAGTGACACATCCGGCCGCGCCCAGCGCGGCCACCGACAGGACGATTAGAGCAAGCGTGCGCTTCATAACTTTTCAACCTGAGCCGTGCTTGTCGCTGTGCCTTACCTGCCCCATTGACGCCCACATCGTTCCGCCAGTTGGTTTTTTATTCGACGTTCGAGGGGAACCCGGTCAGGTTCCCTTCTTATAATTCCGATACTCCTGCCAGAGTTTCTCCTTCAACTCCGGATCGGTCTCGTTCATCGCGGCCTCGCGCAGCTGACGGGCGACGATGTCGTCATCGCTGCCGTCGGGAATGCCCGCGGGCACGGTGTTCGGACCGCTGCCGCCGGCGGCACCACCGCCTACGCCACCCCCGCCACCTTGCTGGCCGCCGCGGCCTTGACCCTGGCCCTGGCCCTGACCTTGACCCTGGCCTTGTCCCTGACCCTGACCTTGGCCTTGTCCCTGCCCTTGACCATTGCGACCTTGGCCGTTGCCATTGCCTTGACCCGCACCGCCGCCGGCGCCGTCCTCTCCACCGGCACCTTGAGCACCGGCGCCCTGGCCGTTGCTGCCGTCGCCGTTGCCTTGTCCACCGCCCGAACCGCCGCGACCGTTGCCGCGCTGTCCGGCGATGGTGGCCTGCTCCTGACGCATGCGGCCGTCGAAGATGCTGAACGTTTCCTCGAACTTGCGATCGATTTGCGCGGTGCGCTCGCCGCCCGTCATCGGGCCGCCGCCACCACCGTCCGCGCCACCGCCTTGAGAACCTTGGGCGCCGCCGCCGCCGCCATTCTGGCCGCCGCCCTGTGAGCCTTGAGCGCCACCGCCGCCTTGCATTCCACCGCCGCCCGCAGAACCACCGCCCTGCGCGCCGCCGCCATTTGATCCGCCACCCTGCATGCCGCCAGCATTCGCCCCGGCTCCGCCGGATGCGCCACCGCCACCTTGCATGCCACCGGCGTTCGCATTGGCACCGCCTTGCATTCCACCGCCCTGGGTACCGCCGCCGTTCGCGCCGGCACCACCAGATGAGCCGCCGCCCTGCGCGCCACCAGCATTCGCCCCGGCTCCGCCGGCCGCACCTCCGCCACCTTGCATGCCACCGGCGTTCGCATTGGCACCGCCTTGCATTCCACCGCCGCCGGCAGAACCACCACCCTGCGCGCCGCCGCCATTTGATCCGCCGCCCTGCATGCCGCCGCCGTTTGCTCCGGCACCGCCGGATGCGCCGCCACCTTGCATGCCACCGGAATTGGCGCCGGCTCCGCCCTGCATTCCACCGCCACCCGCGGCACCACCGCCGCCTTGCATGCCGCCGGACGCGCCGCCTCCACCGGATTGACCGCCCGAGGCGCCACCGCCGCTGCTGGAGCTCTTGAATATGCTTTCGCTGTTAGAGCCGCCGCCGGATGTGCCGCCGCTCGAAGAATCTTGCGAGCCGGCTGAACCGCCGCCGCCCTGAGCGCCACTGTTACCGCCGCTTGCTCCGCCACCGGCATCAGTGCTCGGCAAACCGCCACTCTGATCACCGCCAGCGGCGCCGCCCGTGCTGGGCGAAGGCACACCAACCGAGGGCAAGCCCGCGCCAGGCAGCGATGTCCCGACAGTCACCTGCGGGCTGGAAGAACCGCCGCCACTTTGACCGCCGCTCGAACCCGAGGAGCCGCCGGACTGGCCACTGGCACCGCCGTCAGAGCCGCCTTGCGAGCCACCGCCCTGCGAACCGCCGCCTTCGCTGCCGCCACCCTGCGATCCACCCGAGCTGCCACCCGACGAGCCCCCGCCGGACTGACCGCCCGAGGAGCCCTGACTGCCGCCCTGAGAAGAAGAAGAAGAAGAAGAAGAAGATGAGGAAGACGCGCCGCCTGACGACCCGCCGCCGCTGGCGCCACCGGACTGTGAAGGGAAACCGCCCGAGCTCTTCGAGCCACCGCTCGAGCCACCGCTGGGCATGCTGCTGGAGGAGCCGCCTGAAGAACCGCTCGAGCCGCCGGACGAACCCGACGATCCACCCGAGGAGCCGGACGCGCCGCCGCTCGGCATGCTCGATGAGGGCATCGACGACGAAGAAGATTGCTGCTGAGGGCAGCCGCCCATGAGAAAGGCGGACACGGAGCTGACCAGCACACATTGGACCGCAACCGTCAGGCGACGCTTCGACGCCGATGACGCAGTGGGCCCGGCGGCCGGAATCCGGGTGGGTTGATTCTGCATGTCCTCTCCTTCCATTCCCCAAGCGCACACGAGGGACGCATGACGCCAAAGGAACTGTGCGACCGATCAGCTGAACGCGCGCTGACCCAAGTCGGTTGAGGTCAGCCCACGTTCGATGGATGTGCCGCCTCCAAGTTCAATGCGCGAAATGACGAGTCAGGCTCACGCGGTCCTCAGTTGTGCGAGACCGCCGCTGTCTCCTCGTCATCCGTGCCCAACAGGAACGATTTCAACTGCCCCGCCATCCGATCGCAGGCCGTGCTCTGCACCGGTGCAATCAGCGGAATCGGAGCGATGGCGCCGATCATTACCGACGTGCCTTTCACGTCGGTGGTCAGACTGCCGGCACTGATGCCCTGGCGCAGATCCCAGACCGTCGCTTCGTAATCGGAAGATTTCTCCCACCAGCCCAGGCCGAGGCAACCGGCGCCGCCGGGACCGGCCGCGCAGGCGATGCTGCCGCCGCCGTCGGTCTTTTGCGTCACGCCGTCGACCCACACGATGTAACGCACGCCCATCTCGGCGACGCGCTCGGAAACGCCGGGACGCGCGAGGAACGCGCTGAAGCCCTGAGCGTTGGCCGGCGCGGTGCTGGGTTCGAGCCAGGGATACAACGCATCGACGAAATAGTGGTCCGCGTAAATCTGGAACGGACCCTTGCTCAAATTACTGCGAGGTTCGAAGGCCTTGCCTGCGCGTTGCCTCTCGGCAACGGTCGCGGAGACCGATTCACCGACCAGCTCGCGCTCCAGACAATCCAGAAATTTGTCTTCCGTGCCCGTGCCTTCCAGATGCGGCTTGGCGAGCAGCACGATCGCATCCTTTTGCGAGATTTGCGTCGGCGCCTCACGCAGCTCCTCGATCTTGGCGGTCATGCAGCCGCTCGTGGCCAGTGTTGTGGCCACCGTCGCGATGGCCATCGCGAGACGCGGCGAGACAGTGACACCAGAGTTCATGATCTTCTCCAGGATTGCAGGTCTGCCGAGGAACATCCGTCCTGAAGCGTTCGCCAGTTGCCGGCAATCCGATTCGCTTCCTGCTCGGTTCACCGGGCGCGTCTCGCTCGACCTTTACGATCGAGTATACGCCAGCCATTCATACGTCAATGCCGGGAAAACGCGCAAGCACCGCTGCTGGTGAATCGCGAATTAAAAGAGCAATGTCAAATGGGCCCTTGGGACAACGTCCATTCACCGCAATGTGACAGCGAGCGGCGCGTGCGTCGCCGCTTCAAAGCAACGACAATTGCCGCGAGTCGCCGCTACTTGCAGTGGAGCCCGCAACAAACAACGCCGTGTTGTGCACAAATCTCTCGCGATGTTTGAGTCCGTATCGCGCGCACGCCGCCGCGAACCGCTGCGCCAGCAACTCGGCATATTGACCTTCACCGCGCTGACGATGACCCCAGCGCGGGTCGTTGTCGCGACCACCGCGCATGTCGTGCAGTCTCGACCAGACGTGCCTGGCCTTGAGCGGCTCGTTCTGCTCCAGCCATTCGCGAAACAGATCCTTCAACTCATACGGTAATCGCAGCAACACGTAACCCGCCGAACGCGCGCCGGCACCCGCCGCTGCCTCGATAATTTTTTCCAGCTCCGAATCAGTGAGTACCGGGACGACGGGCGCAATCATCACGCCTACGGGTATTCCGGCGTCGCTCAAGCTGCGAATGGCTCGCAGTCGCGCTGACGGCGATGCTGTGCGCGGCTCGAGTGTGCGCTTGATGTCGTTGTTGAGCGTGGTGACGCTGACCAGAGCGTAAACCAGGTTGTCCCTGGCCAGCGGCGCCAGCAGGTCGATATCCCGCTCGATCATGGCGCTCTTGGTGATGATGGAAAACGGATGCCGGCGCTTCGCCAGCACTTCGATGATGCTCCGGGTCACCCGGTACTCACGCTCGATGGGCTGATAGGGATCGGTGTTGGCGCCGATGGTGATGGGCGAGCAGCGATAGTTGCGCGCCGACAGCTCCTGTTCCAGCAGGCGCGCGGCGTCCGCCTTGTAGAACAGCTTGGTCTCGAAATCGAGACCCGGCGACAGATTCAGATAGCCGTGCGAGGGCCGTGCATAACAATAGATGCAGCCGTGCTCACAGCCCCGATAAGGATTGATCGACTGATCGAAGGGAATATCGGGCGATTTATTGCGGCTGATGATGGAGCGCGCCGGCTCCGGCTGCACCGTGGTCTGGAGCGGCGGCAACGCTTCATCGAGGCTGGTCGATTCAGTGGCCCAACCGTCCTCGACGACTTCGACACGCGTGGCTTCAAAGCGCCCAGCAGGATTCGACACGGCGCCGCGTCCAATGCGAACAGCAGGGCGAATCGGGCTGGGCATGGACGGAAGCGTACTGGATATAAACCCAGCTTGGCAACTCCCTCCCGAGAACTATTTTTTCTGCTCGGGGAACTCCTGCATCTTCCATAGCACCGGAAAGAATCGCGACCACAAGCCGGTCACCACCAGCGTGGCGACACCGCCGATGACCACGGCCCGAACGGCGCCCCACCACTTCGCCATCACACCTGATTCGAAGTCGCCCAGCTCGTTCGACGCGCCGATGAACACCGCACTCACCGCGCTGACCCGGCCGCGAATGTAGTCGGGCGTATCGAGCTGCACGAGCAGATGACGCACGTACACGCTGACCATGTCGGAGGCGCCGAGCACGACCAATGCAACCATCGACAAATAGAAGTGGGTGCTCAGGCCGAACACGACGGTCGCGACCCCGAACGTCGCCACGCCGCCGAACATCCACAAACCGACGTGTCGCGAAATCGGACTCAACGCCAGCATCAATCCACAGGCCGCGGCACCGATGCCTGGCGCGGTTCGTAACAGACCGAGACCGGTCGGGCCGACGTGAAGAATGTCGCTCGCGAACATCGGCATCAACGCCGTGGCGCCGCCGAGCATGACCGCGAACAGGTCGAGCGAGATCGCGCCGAGCACCACGGGTCGTGAGCGCACGAACTTCAGACCGGAGAGCAGGTTCTGCAAGTTCAACGGTTCGCGCGTGGTGTTCGCAACCTCGCTGCCGCCGCGAACTCGAAGCATCAGCAGCGCGGCGGTCAACACCAGCACCATCACTGTTGAGTACACCACCGACGGGCCGGCGAGATACAGCACACCGCCGACCGCCGGACCGATGATGGTCGCGATCTGTTGCGACGATGAATTCAACGCCACCGCTCGCCGGAACGTGTCGGCCGGCACCAGGTTCGGCAACAGCGACTGCGCGGCCGGCATCCAGAAAGCGCGAGACGCGCCGAGCACCATCATCACCATGAAGATCGGCCACGCCGACAGCAGACCGTGCAGCGTCATGACCAACAAGGCCAGCGCGCACAGCGAGCTGGCGAAATAACAGGTCGTGACGATGCGGGCGCGGTTGTGATTGTCCGCGGCGTGACCGGCCGGAAAAATCAAGGCCACGAACGGAATGAACTGCGACAAACCGATCAAGCCGAGGTCGAGCGGGTCGCCGGTGATGTCGTACATCTGCCAGCCCACCGCGACCACCTGGATCTGCGCCCCGAGCGAGGCCAGGAAGCGGCCGCCGATGAAGCACAATAGATTCGGTTGGCGCAGCACGCTTTGCGTTTGCGCACTCAGGCTGGTCATGCGATGCCGGGAAGGAGTCCGTTACAGACGCGCCAGGATACTGGTACGCGCCGCAAAGACCCAGCCGGGATCGATCAGTTTTGTGCTGGCGGCATCAGGCTGACTTGGTCGTCGGCTGTTCCGGGGCCGGCGCGTCGACCGGACCCGGCTGCGCCATGCCGGACACGTTGTGTGCACTCGGATGATGCGGCGAGTGATGCCCGCCCTGCTTCTTGTCGGCCGCCTTCAACGGGGCCGGGAACTTGATCTGCACGACGGTGCCCTCGTCCGAGCGCATCTCCAGCTCGCCACGCAGCTGACGCACGAACGCCTCGATGAGCGAGCGACCCAGCCCGCTTTGATCCGGCGAGCTGGCCGCCATGTCGAAGCCGATGCCGTCGTCGCGAATGGTCAGCAGCAGCGTCGACGGCGACTCGCGCACGATCTGCACCTTGATGTGGCCGCCGTCGCGCTCGTTGAATGCATGCTTGTACGCATTGGTGATGGCCTCGGTCACCAGCAAGCCCAGTGGCACAGCAACGTCAGGGCCGATGACTTCGCTCGGCGAGTCGACGGTCAGTTCGACATTGCGACCTCGAGACAAGCCGCCTCGACGCAGCTCCGCGCACAAGTCTTCGAGGAACCACTTCAGGTCGATCTCCTGCAGGCTCTCGGACTCATATAAGCGTCGGTGCAACGTCGCGAGCGCATTGATACGGCTGCGCGCCTCGGCGAATGCAACCTCGGCGCGCGGATCGCGAATGCGGCGCGCGTGCAGATTGAGCAAGCTCATCACCAGCTGCAGATTGTTCTTCACCCGGTGATGGATCTCGCGCACCAGGATCTCTTTCTGCTGGAGCGAGTCGCGCAGCTCGTTCTCGCGCGCCGACAGCAAGTCGGCCATGCGTGAGAACGTCTCACCGAGACTGCGAATCTCGGCCGGCGCCGCACTGACGCGCTCCGGACGCACGCTGTGACGGCCGGCCGCATACGCCGACGTAATGCGCTCGAGATAGGTGATCCAACGCACTACCAGATGCTCGATGCCGAACCACACGACGGCAATGGCCAGTGCCCACATTAATAAAGGAGTGAGCACACCCCACGCGACTTGCAGCGCCAATGGCCCGATCGCGGTCAACACCGGCGTGCCGAGGATCACGAAGATGCGTCCGCCGAGCAGCGGGCTGATGGCATAGAGACGCCACGTTCCATCGTGGCCGCGCGCCCGGAAGGTCTGGGTCTGACCGCCCTGCATGTGCTCGCGCAGATGCTCGTTCACGATGTCGCGGGAGGGCAGCGGCGATCTGGCCGGCGAGCGTTCGGATTCGCCCGTGATGATCTCGCCCTGACTGTCGAGCAGCGCGAACGCGGTGTCCTCGGCCTCGTTACCGTAGTGATAACGACGCGTCAGCCAGTCCAGACCGATGAACAGCGCCACCGCACCTTGAATGACACCGTTCTCGTCGACCAGCGGCACGGCGGTGACGATGCCCCAGGTGCCGAGCCAGCGACTCACGATCAGATCGCTGATGACGAAGCCGTCGCCGCTCATCACCGAGATGAACCACTGCCGGTCGGCAACGTTCACGCCCGTACGCGTCGGACCCGAGGCGCAGGTGAAATCGCCTTTGGCATCGACGACCGAGGCACCCGAATATTGATCGAGTCCGCCGATGGCCCGTTGCAAGGCGCGCCGGCAGGCCGGCCCTTCGCCGTTACGAACGTCGGGTTGCGCCGCCAGGCTGGTGAGAATCTCGCGCGACGCCGAGATCATATTGACCTGTTCCGTCGCGGACAGCTGCGCGGCCTGGGCGAGGTTCTGCTCCAGGATGCGCATGCTGCTGTTGTAGCTGGAAATCGCTTGCAAGACCGCGAGCGCGCCCGGCGCCAGCATGGCAATGCCGACGATGAGGACGAGGCGCGGACGCAGGCCCGCATTCCGGCCAAACCAGGAACGTGGCGCGGCGACGATCTTGGCGCTCTTCAAAGCGACTCCCCGCGACGACTACATCTAGAGATCCCAGCGCGAGCCGACGCTCAGGACGCGCCCGAACGCCGTTCGTTGCTGATGTTGGACTCGCTGAGAGAGTTCACCGCGGGCAACGTTCCAGTCACCTGTGTGGCGTCCTCGCCGAGCAGCTCGACCAGGCGATCGCGGGCACGCGCAATACGGCTCTTGATTGTGCCCACCGCGACCTGGCACACGTCCGCCGCTTCTTCGTAGGACAGGCCGGTCGCGCACACCAGCACCAGTGCTTCGCGCTGATCCACCGGCAACTCCTGCAGCGCGCGGTTCAGATCGCGCAGATGCAGTTTGGCATCGTGATCCGGCGCGATGGCCATCTGCGAAGCGCAGATGCCGTCCGGATCCTCGATCTCGAACTTCCGATGGCGCAGCTCCGAGTAGTAGCAATTGCGCAGGATGGTGAACAACCAGGCTTTCAGATTGCTGCCCGTCTGGAATTGCTCGCGGTTGGTCCATGCCTTCAGCACGGTGTCCTGCACGAGATCGTCGGCACGCGCCGGGTCGCCGCACAAGGACCGTCCGAAAGCACGCAAGGCCGGCAACAACGCCGTCACTTGCTCCAGAAATTTGTCCTGACCGGTCATGGAAGGCTTTCGCTGGCTGGGCTGCGCGCCGGAGGCCACGGTGTCGTCGTGGGTTCCGTTGTCGCCGCTCAAGCGCCACGCTCCTTGTCTTCCAGCTGTTTCAGCAGCGCCTTGAACTCGTCCGGCACGGGCTCGTCCATGACGTCGGTGAACATGCGCTTCAGGCGCGAGCCGAGCCAGTCGGGGACTTGCTCCGTCGTACTCGCAGCCGGTGCTTCGACGGGCTCGCCAGGCTTGGTTTGCTCACTCATGATCATGGCTGATTCAGTAATGGCGCGGCTCAACGCCGGCTTAGGTCGGTTCAGTGGCGGAGGAAACGCTTCGTGCCGTGAAAAAGTTCCAGGGAGTAAGGAACCTTCCACCTACTTCGTACATAGTATTGCTGCATTCAGTCCCGAGCGCCCAGTTCTCGAACGTTCTGCCGCGCCGCTAAAGAAACCGTCTCAGGAGTCTCCATGGCCTTAGCTCACGCCATCGCCGAACATCTGCCCTATCTGCGCCGGTACGCCCGCGCGCTGTGTGGTACGCAGAAAAGTGGCGATGCCTATGTCCGGGCATGTCTGGAAGCCATTGTTGCCGATACATCCGTATTGGATGCCCGCCTGTCCCCAAGGGTTGGGCTGTATCGCTTGTTCCACAAACTCTGGAACAGCGCGCACGTCGAAGTGCCCGCGGCCGCGTTGAAGCGTGACGCGGATGGCGTCGAGCGCCGCTTGAGCGAGCTCACCCCGGCGCGCCGTCAGGCGCTGCTGCTCACGGCGATGGAAGGATTCAATATCAGCGACGCGGCCCACATCCTCAGCGTCGATGAAGAAGAAGTAAAACAGATGGTGAGCCAGGCGGTGCGGGAGATCTCCAATCAGCCCAGCACCAAGGTCCTTATCATCGAGGACGAGCCCATCATCTCTCTGGACCTGCAGAGCATCGTGCGCGAGATGGGTCACACCGTCGCCGCGATCGCGACCACCCGCGACGAAGCGGTCCGCGCCGCTCGCAAGACCGAGCCGGGCCTGGTGCTCGCGGACATCAAACTGGCCGACGGCAGCTCCGGCATCGACGCGGTCCGCCAGATCCTGAGCGAGGTCGAAGTGCCCATCGTGTTCATCACCGCGTATCCGGAGCGTCTGCTGACAGGCGAGCGTCCCGAGCCTACATTCCTGGTCACCAAGCCGTTCGTGCCTGAAACCGTGCGGGTTGCCGTCAGCCAGGCTTTGCTGTTCGCATAACGCCAGTCCTGCATTCGGGCATAAAAAAACGGGGCCAGTCGGCCCCGTTTCTTTTTGCTTGTCCTGCTTGTCACACCGGGGGCCTGCCGCGCAATGCGCCACCCACCAATGCCACCAAGGTCAGGACCAGGAAAATAAAGAAACAGATTTTCGCGATACCGGCCGCGGCACCGGCAATGCTGGTGAAGCCCAGCACCGCGGCAATGATCGCGACCACAAAGAATGTCAGCGCCCAAGACAGCATGTGAACCTCCGTACCCTCGTTGAGAAATCTTCAGCTTGCAACCTCCTTATCGCTCGCCGTTTCAGTCTCCGAACGCGCGAACTTATGTCCGGTTCCAGCGCAGCAATCCGGAACTTACCGCAGTCGTAAACGTTTTTCTGACGAAATTCAGTACCAGCGGAGGAAACATCATGAAGACGACGACTGCGAAACTGCTCTGGTCCGCGATGCTCGCCACCACCCTGAGCCTGAGCCTGGCGGCCTGCGAGAAGAAAGGCCCGGTGGAACAGGCCGGCGAGGAAGTCGACGAAGCCATCGACACCATGAAGAACGGCGGCAAGGAATCGACGGCCAACAAGGTCGACGACGCCATGGATGAAGCGCGCGACGGCGCCAAGGACGCCGCCGACGAGCTGAAGAAATAATCGATCGCTCGTTGGTTTCGGGGGCCTGCGTTGCGCCAGCGACGCAGGCCCTTTTCATTGGGTCTCGAGGAACTCTTCGATCAGCGCCGCCACTTCACCCGGCCGCTCGTGATGCATCATGTGGCCGGCGTCAGCGACGCTGGCGAGCGTGAGATTGCGATACACCGACCGCAACTTCGACTCGGCCAGCTCATCGCCCATGCGCTTCACCAGATCGGACTGATCGCCCGATACAAACAACACCGGCGCCTCGATCGCCTGCCAGCACGCTTCGGCCTGCTCGCGTGAGTACAGCACGGGGTTCACTCGTTTGTGTTTCGGGTCGGCCCGCAGTTCGATCTTGCCGTCGTCGCGCGGCTGTCCCCAGGAGCGCGCGATGAACTCCAGACGATCTCTCGGCGTGCGCGGGTTGCGACGGCCGAGCACACGAACCAACTGGTCGTAACTTTCGTAGACGGCGAATTCGGTGCCTTGCTTCACCTCATCGAGCCATTGCGCGTAGCGAGCAGGCGCCTGATCGGGCGTCGTGCGCGGCATCCCAAAGCCTTCGAGGCTGATGAGCCGGCGTATGCGTTGCGGCCGCACGCCGGAATACAGCGTCGCGATGTTGCCGCCCATGCTGTGACCGACGAGATCGACCGGCGCCCCTGGCGCCAGTTGGTCCAGCAGCGCGTCGAGATCGGCAAGGTAGTCTGGAAACCAATAGCCATCGACGGGGCGCTGGGTCCGGCCGAAGCCGCGCATGTCGATGGCGACACAGCTACGGTCGGCGGCAAAACAATCGACCAGGAACTGATAGGTCTCGCCCGTATCGCCCCAACCGTGCAACAGCACCAGCGGCTCCGGCTCGGTGCCAGGCCAGCGATACCCATGGAAGGTCAGGTCGCGCGCCTGGAGCTGTTGGTGTTGGAGGGGGCGCAGCGATCTATACATGAAGGGCGAGGAGGCTGGGGAGGAATGGCGATGCCGTACGCCTTTCGGCCACGGCATCGCTCACTTTCGTCGGCGTGCGATCAGGGCTTCTGCGGGGTGCGGACCACGCCGTCACCGGCGCGAACGACCTTCTTCTTGCCAGCCTTCTTCTTGCCAACCTTCTTTTTGGCGATGACGACCTTTTTCTTGGCCGCCTTCTTCTTGCCGGCCTTTTTGCTCGCCTTACGCTTCGTTGCCATGATTCCTCCGGGTTAGTCCCACTTTTCAGTTTTGTGTCACGTTAGTCTCGTGCCATAAGAATATTACACGGTTGCTCGGCCTCTGATGCATGATTGGCGTCCGATGGAAAACGGCAAGAACATTCACGAACAAGTCACGACCATCGTCGCGCACGCGCGTGGAATGAGCACGCAGGACCGGGGCGACTACGTGCGCCGCGCCTGCGGGGCCGATGAAACATTGCTGTCGCATGTCATGCAGGCGCTCGGCGACGCCCTCGGCGAAAGGGCGGCGCAGGAGCAAGGCTTCTGGGACGAAGTCGCGGCCGGCGAAAGCATCCGCATGTCGCCGCTGGAATCGCTGGAAGGACAACTGCTGGGCCGCTACCGCATCGTGCGCAAACTCGGCTCCGGCGGCATGGGCGACGTGTATCTCGCCGAGCGCGCCGACGAGGAGTATCAACAGCGGGTCGCGCTGAAGATCGTGCGCGGCGGGCTGTTCTCACCGCAGATTCAAAGCCGCCTACGCATGGAGCGGCAGATCCTGGCGACGCTGCAACACCCGAACATCGCGCGCCTGCTCGACGGCGGTCGCGCTCCCGATGGCACGCCGTATCTGGTCATGGAGTACATCGATGGCGAGCCCATCGATGCTTATTGCGACCGTCGCCGCCTGCCCATCGAGGCACGGCTGCAACTGATCCGCACCATTTGCGGCGCCGTCCATTACGCGCATCAAAACCTGATCGTGCATCGGGATCTGAAGCCCAACAACATCCTGATTACGCCAGACGGCGTGCCCAAACTGCTGGACTTCGGCATCGCCAAGCTGCTCGACTCGCGCCACTCCGCGCATACGCTCGCAGTCACCCACTTCGAGTACAGAGTGATGACGCCCGCGCATGCCAGCCCCGAGCAAGTGCGCGGCGATGTGATCACCACCGCCAGCGACATCTACGTGCTGGGCGTACTGCTCTACGAGTTGTTGTGCGGGAAGCGGCCGTTCCATTTGATCGGTACCAGCCTCACGGACATGGAACGCATCATTTGTGAGCAGGAGGCCTTGCCACCTAGCGCGATGGTAGCGCGCGTGCATTCGGAATCACCGGAGCTGATGGCGGACTTCGCTGCGCATCGCGCGACAACGCCCTCGCGCCTCGAGCGTGAATTGCGCGGCGATCTGGACAACATCATCGGCATGGCGATGCGTAAGGATCCGGAGCGTCGCTATGCATCCGCGGAACAACTCGCGGCGGATCTGGAGCATCACCTTTCGGGCCAGCCGGTACTAGCAACCAGTGACACCTGGCTGTATCGGACACGCAAATTCATCAGGCGGCATGCCTGGTCGGTGGCCGCGGGTGTCGTGGCAGTGGTTACGCTCGCCGCCTTCTCCGCTGTCACTTACATCCAGTCGCAACGAATTGCGGAGGAACGCGACGTTGCCACCGCCGAGCGGACTCGCGCGGAGCAGATCTCGTCGTTCCTGGTGGAGCTGTTCGAGCTGTCCGATCCTTCGCGTAGTCGCGGCAATCAAGTGACCGCCCGCGAAATGCTCGACATCGGTGCACGACGGATCCGCCTGGGTCTGAATGATCAACCCGAAACGCGGGCGACGCTGTTGGGAACCATCGGGCGCGTTTACGGCAGCATGGGGCTCTATGACAGCTCCGTGGAGTTGCTCGAAGACGCCTTGAAGTCACGCGTGCGTATTCACGGCGAACGAGCGCCCGAGGTTGCGCAAGCACGCGTGGCGCTCGGCAACGCGCTCTGCGATCGCGGCCAGCTCGACGCGTGTGCCGAGCATCTCAACGCGGCGTTGACCATGCAGAAGGAATTGTTGGGCGCCGATGCGCTGGCGATCGCGCCGACGCTGCAGGCTCACGGCCGTGTGGCACAGCTGCGCGGAGAGCTGGACGTCGCGGAGCGCTATTTCAACGATGCGCTCGGCATCTACAAGCAGCATCAGAAGGACCGCACTATCGAGGCGGCGTCCGTGATGAGTGAGCTGGCCAGCCTGGATGCGTATCGCAGTAACTTCGAGCACGCGGCGACGTTGTATCGCGCGGCGCTGGACATCGATCGTCAGGTGCTCGGCAACGATCACCCGAGCACCGGCATCCATGTGCAGAACCTGGCGTTCACGCTGCAATCCCAGGGCAAGCTCGACGAAGCGGCGCCGCTCTATACCGAATCGCTGCAGATCCTGAGCAAGGTGTTAGGCGAAACGCATCCGATGACTCTGGATGCCAGCGGCAACTACGGCCGCTTCCTGCACCGTCGCGGCGATCTCGCGCAGGCGGAGCAGGTATTGGTGCGAGTCGTCGAATTGGATCGCAAGGCCCGCGGCGATCAACATCCTTACGTCGGGCACGACCTCGTGAACCTCGGCCTGGTACGCATCGATGCCGGCAATCCAGCTCGCGCCCAGGAAGACTTCAGCGCCGCGTTGGCAATCTATGCCGCCACTCTACCGGCCGACCACCCCTACACCGCCTCCGCTTTGTCCGGCCTCGGCCGCGCCCAGCTCGAACAAGGTCGCCTGAAAGAAGCCGAACAGACATTGCGCCAGGCTTCGCAAATCGCCACCAAATCCCTGGCCGCCGACAGCCCCCAACTCGCCGCCATCAACAGCTCCCTCGGCCGCACCCTGCTCGCCCAAAAACGCCCCACCGACGCCGCGCCCCTCCTGCGCGACAGCTATCCCATCCTCGCCAAAGCCCAAGGCGAAGACGCCGCGATCACGAAGCGTGCGAAGGAAGCGCTGGCCAGTCTGGGCAGCGCTGAGTAGCCGCTCGTGATTACAAGCGGTTCTGCGACTCTTTGGTAAACGTTGGCCGCGGCGGCCAGACCGGGCACAGCTCCTCGATCACGGCCATCAGGTCGTCCAACGCCTGAAACGGATCGGCAGGCGTAGCCGCAGGCGGAATAACACCACCCCCGGCAGCTATTGGAGCGTCAGTTGATTTCTCGGAGGAGCTCATCGAGCAATTCCATACGGTCGAACAACTGAAAGTACTCGCGCACTTCCTTTATGTCCACGGCGCTCCGGTTGGCACGCAGTAGTGCTCGAATGTCTTCCATATCGCGCGTGCGGCGAGGATCGTTGATCCAGCCCTGGAGCTTGAAACCGATCAGTCCCTCGGTGCTGATGACACGCAGATCACCGAAGGAGGTTTTTACCTCGCGGGCGCCAGCCAGCAATCTACGAGCGATCGGGCGGCTGGCGTACAGGAAATCGACCCGCTCGTCGCGGCGCTTCGATGCAGGCAGTCGTATCCGAGACCAGTCGCAGCGCCGTCGTAACTTCGGCGATCTGTCTTCCGAGGCGGGAGACTGGCGCCGCCATCGCTTGTCATCCGCCCAGGAACATCTTGTAAGCCGCGTTATCCGTTTCCTCCGCGTACACGTACTTCAGTTCGCGGACGTGCAGGTCGAACTCGGTGCTTTCGGTCGGTGGGATCTGGACGCCGACCAGGACGCGGCCGTAATCGGAGCCATGGTTGCGGTAGTGAAACAGGGTGATGTTCCAGCGGGTGCCGATGGCGTTGAGGAACTTCAGCAGAGCGCCGGGGCGTTCGGGGAATTCGAAGCGGAACAGGCGTTCGTGCTCGAGGCCACGGGCGTGGCCGCCGATCATGTAGCGGACGTGCAGCTTGGCGACTTCGTTGTCGCTCATGTCGTGCACGGTATAGCCCGTGTCCTTGAGCGACTTGATGACCGCCTCTTTCTCACGGCGCCCGTCGCTCAACGAAAAGCCGACGAACAGCTGCGCGGACGTGGCGTCGCTGTAGCGATAGTTGAATTCAGTGACGGCACGCCGGCCGAGCTGCTCGCAGAAGCGCAGGAAGCTGCCCTTCACTTCCGGAATCTCCACCGAGATCAGCGCCTCGCGCTGACCGCCGATGTCGGCGCGTTCAGCCACGTGGCGCAGCCGATCGAAATTCACATTGGCGCCGCAGTTGATGGAGATGAACGTACGGTCCTTGCACTGCTCGCGCTGAACGTAACGCTTGATCCCCGCCACCGACAGCGCCCCCGAAGGCTCGACGATGGTGCGGTTCTCTTCGAAGATGTCCTGCATCGCCGCGCAGATCTCATCCGTGCTGACCAGGATGATTTCATCGACGTACTCGCGCGCCAGTCGAAACGTTTCCTCACCGACCCGGCGCACGGCGACGCCGTCGGCAAAAATGCCCACCCGCTCCAGCATGACCCGCTTGCCCGCCTGCAGCGACCTGGACATCGCGTCCGCATCGTCGGGCTCGACGCCGATGATCTTGATCTTGGGAAACAAATACTTCACATACGCCGCGATACCCGCGATCAGACCGCCGCCGCCGACCGCGATGAAGATGGCGTCGATCTGCTCGCCGGCGCACTGGCGCAACAGCTCCATGCCGATGGTGCCCTGACCGGCGATCACGTCCGGATCGTCGAACGGATGAATGAACGCCAGCTGGCGCTCGCTCATCACCTTCATCGCATGTTCGTAGGCCTGATCGTAATCATCGCCATGGAGCACGACCTCGGCGCCGTGATCCAATACCGCCTGCACTTTGATCTGCGGGGTGGTCTGAGGCATGACGATGGTGGCCGGAATGCCGCGCCGCCTGGCCGCCAGCGCCACGCCCTGGGCATGATTGCCGGCGGAGGCGCAAATCACGCCGCGCTTGGCGGTCGTTTCCGACAGGTGTGCAATCTTGTTGTAAGCGCCCCGAATCTTGAACGAGAACACCGGCTGCAGATCCTCTCGCTTGAAGAGAATGCTGTTGCCCAACCGGCGGCTGAGCCGCGGTGCCGCGTCGAGCGGAGTGGCGATGGCGACGTCATAGACGCGCGCTTTGAGAATACGTTCGAGGTAATCGTGGGACATACAGGCCAGGATACCGCATTCCTGCAATAATGCGCGCCGCGCCAGACCCTCACATCTGAATGTCCGCATGAACGATTCGACCCCCCGCCTGACCCGCCGCGATCTGCTCGCCTCCTCCGTGGTGACATCACTGGGCGCCGCTGCCCTGGGGGCATCCGCACCGGCCGCATCCCAACCCATCGGCAGCATGCCGGCCACGACCAAGGAGTTGTGGCAGTGGTTTCGCACTCAACCGGTGCTGGATCTGCAAAGAACGTATCTGGACGTCGCGACCGCGGGCCCGACCTTACGGGCCGCGATGGCGACTGAATATCGAGTGCGCGACTCGCAAAGCCTGAACCTCGCCTCGTTCGCCGAGGGTCAGTGGAGTGCCGAGAGCACACGCATGGCGACCGCATTCGGTGGCTTCATCGGCTGCGACGCCGACGAGGTCGTGTTCACGCGAGGCACGGGCGAGGCACTCGCGACGGTCGCGAATGGTCTCGACCTGAATGCCGGCGATGAAATCGTCACGACCAATCGCGAACATCCGGCGACGGTCAGTCCGTGGCTGCTGCTCGCGAGACGCCGCGGCATCGTGGTCAAACAGATCGACTTGCCGGCACCGATGAGTGGCCCCGAGCAAGCGCTCGGCCTGTTCGCCGGCGCGGTCACCGACAAGACCAAAGCGATCCTGTTCTCGCACGTCCAATATGCGGACGGCACGCTGATGCCGGTACAGGAGCTGTGTCAGTTCGCCCGCAGCCGCAATCTGATCAGCATCGTCGACGGCGCGCAGGCAGTGGGCATGCTGGACTTCCAGCTGCGCGACCTCGGCTGCGATTTCTACGGCACCTCCTTTCACAAGTGGCTCGGCGGCAGCAACGGCACCGGCATGCTGTATGTTCGCCGGGACATGCTCGAGCGCATCTGGCCGACTCTGCCGCGCGGCATCGATGCGTCACCGCCGGTCATCACGCCGACTCAATCGAACGGTCACATCGGCGTGCCGGCGGCGCTGCATAAATTAGGAAACATCGTGCCGCTGAGCTGGGCACCGCTGCGAGGCGCCGAAGTGGCGCTCGATTTCCAGCAGCAGGTCCTGCGCAGCCGGATCGAAGCACGCATTCGCGAGTTGACGATCTACGCACGTCTTCGCTTGCAACAACTGCCGGGCGTCGAAGTGCTGACGCCGAATCGTCCTGGCCTGTGGGCCGGCATCCTCGCCTGCCACGTACCCGGACGCCTGGCTTCCGACATCACACTCGGGCTGGTGCGAGGTCATCGCGTGTTCGCGCGCGACCTGCAATGGCCCGGCAAGAGCGAAGGCGCGGTCCGCATCTCGTTGCACGCGTTCAACACGCACGACGAAATCGACAAGCTGTTCGCCGGTCTACAACAAGTACTACGCTAAGTCCCGAACATCATGGTGGAACTGAGTTATCTGCTGATCATGGGCAGCCTCAGCGGCCTGGTCGCTGTGCTGGCTCATTCGGTGATCTATTCCGTGTACGAGCTGATCAGCTCGCGCGGCACGCACATGAGCTCGGTGAGCCTCACCGATGCGTTCCTGCATCTGATCTGCGGCACCGGGCTCGGACTGTTGTTCTGGCTCAGCTGGGGATTGGCGGGCGTGGTCGACGTGCCATGGTGGATTCGCGGCATATCGTTCGCGATGCTGTGCTGGGTGCCGGTCTCGTTGCCCGCGGTGGTTGCGGCATGGATCAGCGCCGCGCCCGAGCGCGGCTTGTCCACGAAGACGATGGCGTTGATGGCGTCGCGTTGGGCGACGACCTGCCTGATCGCAGGTCTCGCCTGTGCCTGGAGCTGGGAGCGATCGGCCTAACGATCGAAGAATTCGCGGGCCACGGAAGTGAAGCGCTGCGGAGCCGCGCTCAGGAAGCCCTGGCCATAGTCGGGCAGATCGAGCATCGACCCGTTCGGCAACGACGCGCGGGCACGACCCGAGTGCTCCCAGAACTCATCCTTCAACCGCAACACCAGCGACGACTGTTTCACCAGCGGCAAGCGCTCGGACGTGGGGTACTCGAGCATGGAGACGAACGCCCGGGTTCCGGCAGCGCCGGCCCGGAGCCGATCGCTCAGCTCATCGGTCAAGGCGCTGATGGGCGCACCCGGTCCACGACGCTCCAGCGTGCGCTTCCACTCTTCCGACACATCGCTGCCGTCTTCACGCGAACCCGGTGACGGGACATTTTGCAGAAGTGAAGCGCGATCCTGCGCCGAGTAGGACGGCACGCCCCACAACAGCACGCGACGGATCGTCTGCGGACGAGTAATGGCTAGCTCAGCCGCGACCAGCGCGCCCAGCTGATAACCCGCGAGATCGACATTGCGCAGACGCAGGCTGTCGACGAAATCGCCGATCGCGGCGGCCAGGTCGGCGACCGTCGCCTTGCTGGTGGCCGGATCCGAATCACCATGCCCCGGCAGATCGGGCGCGTAGACGCTGCGGTCATGCCCGAGCTCGCGCAGGACGGGTGAGAACAACCGGCCTGACCCGCCACTGTGATGCAGGCAGACAACCGGTGTACGCTCGTCGAAACCGCCGCCCGAAGGGTAAGCCGTGGACAGATGAATCTGGCCGTGACGGCTCTCGGCATAGGAGCGGCGCACGTGCACGACGGCGGGCTGAGGTAAGGGCAGGCGGTTACGATACTTGGCTTGAATCACTCGAAGTCCCCTTTTCTGACGCTCCATGCGACCGACGCCTCCGTGCGAGTTGAGCGTGGCTCTCGCGAGCCGTGTGCGCCGGTCGCGTATTCAAACGGGGCCGTGCACTTGCTGGACAGTCGAAAGTGTACGTAGCGATGACGGCCAAGAAATGGACCCACTTCTCAGCTTGCACAGCACGGCCCGACGCTTGGTTAGACTAATGTCAATTGCACACAGAACAGCAAGAGGCACACCGATGATCCGCATGCCGCTCTTTCGCAGTCATGAGCGCGGGCATTGTCATAAGCAAAATCCGCACAGCGCCACCGGCGTGGTCATACTCATCGCCGGCATCGTGCTCGCGTCCCTCGCGCATGCCGAACCTTACACGGCCGCGGCGATGTGGCAGCTCCAGCGACTCGGCACGCCGGATATTTCTCCTGACGGGCGTCTCGCGGTCGTGCCGGTCACACGATACGACGTCGACAAGAACAAGGGCGATACCGATTTGTGGCTGGTGCCGACCAAACCCGGCAAGTTGCGCCAGCTCACCAGCTCCGGCGGCTCGGCTGCATCGCCCGCGTGGAGCCCCGACGGTGAAATGATCGCATTCGTCGGCAAGCGCGGCGACGATAAACAGCAGCAGCTTTATGTCATTGCGGTCGGCGGCGGCGAAGCGCGTCGCGTGACCAATGTCCCGACCGGCGTGATTGCGCCGAAGTGGTTTCCCGATTCGCGGCGCATTGCCTTCCTGTCGCAGGTGTGGCCGGACCTCGACACCTGGCCCGAGATGGACAAGCGCATGACCGAGCGCAACGAAGCGAAGATGACCGCGAGGGTGTGGGACAAAGCGCCCATCAGTCATTGGGATCACTTTCTCGACGACCGCGACACGCACATCTATTCCATCAGCATCGACGGTGGCGAGCCGCAGGCCATCACGCGCAATGCCGGCGTGTCGCTGGATCGTGGCGAGCCCGATGGGAATTCTTACGACATCTCGCCCGACGGCACCGAGGTCGCGTTCGCGGTCGACACCGACAGCAGCGGCATCGATCCGAACTTCGACATCTTCACGCTGCCGGTGGAAGGCGGCTCGCCGCAGAATCTCACCAACCTGACCAAGGATAATGCGGCCGACGACACAGTCCCGCTGTACAGTCCAGACGGTCGGTCGCTGGCATTCCGCCGTCAGGTGATCAAAGGCTTCTACGCGGACCGCGCGCGCCTGATGCTCTACGACCGCCGCGCCAGCAAGCTGCGCAATCTCACCGAAGATTGGGATCGCTCCGCCGACGGTCTGGTCTGGTCGCCTGACAGCTCATCTCTATTCGGCGCGATCGACGACGCCGGCACCCGTCGCATCTATCGTTTCGATACCGGCGGCGGCGAGCCCAAGCCGGTCACGCGCGAACACAGCTTCGACTCGCTCGCGATTGCGGGAAGCGGACCGGTGATCGTCGGCCTGCGCCAGAGCTTCACCGAGCCGCCCACCCTTGTGAGCATCATTGCACGCACCGGCACGCCGACCAAGTTGTCGGACTTCAACGATGGCGTACTGTCGCGACTCACGCCGGGCAAAGTTCAAAGCGTCACTTATAAGGGCGCCAACAACGAAGACGTGCAGATGTGGGTGGTGTATCCACCGAACTTCACGCCGGATCGCAAGTGGCCGCTGTATCTGCTCCTGCACGGTGGTCCGCACAACGGCGTCACCGATGCCTATCAATGGCGCTGGAATGCGCAGGTGTTCGCGAACTGGGGTTACGTCACGGCCTGGCACAACTTCCACGGCTCGAGCGGCTTCGGTCAGGCGTGGGCCGATTCCATCACCAAGGAATGGATGGCTTTGCCGTATGAGGACACCATCAAGGCCGCCGACTGGTTCCGCGCCCAGCCCTGGATAGACAGTGAACGAATGGCCGCTGGCGGTGGCAGCTTCGGCGGGTATCTTGCGTCTGCTTTGTTGGGCAAGCCGCATCCGTTCAAAACTCTGGTGGCGCACGCGGCGGTGTACAACCAATACACCGAGTACGGCAGTGATTTCGGCGCGGAAAAGAAACGCTTCGGCGAATTCTGGGAAGACGTTGAACGCTTCGCGCGCAATTCACCGCATACTTTCGCGGCGAACTTCAACACACCGACCCTGGTGATCCACGGCCAACTGGATCAACGCGTGCCGGTGAATCAGGGCATCGAGCTGTTCAATGTGCTGCAGAACCGTGGCGTGCCCAGCAAGCTGGTGTACTTTCCCGACGAGAACCACTGGATCCTGAAGCCGCAGAACTCGCTGTTCTGGTACGAAACGTCGCGACAATGGCTCGAGAAATATGCACGGCCCGGTCCCGGCGATGCCAGCGCGGTGTCGTCCGCCCCGGGTGAGACCACTCAAAACAAGGTGTCACAATGACGATCAATCGACGTGAAGCACTGTTGATGACGGGGGCCGCGGCACTGCTCGCGGGACAAACATTCGCGGCGCAGCCCCAAAATAAATCGAAACCCGGGAAGCCTCTCAGCGTCCTGATCCTCGGCGGCACGGGCATCAGCGGTCCGCACCTGGTGCGTGAATTGCGCGACGGCGGCCATCAGCTCACGCTGCTGAATCGTGGCAAGCGCAATCCCGGCCTGTTCAAGGACATCGAAACCTTGATCGGCGATCGCAACGGTCCGCTCGACGTGCTCAAGGGTCGCGACTGGGACGTGGTCGTCGACAACTCCGGTTACTTCCCTCGCCAGCTGAAGTTGAGCACCGAGCTGCTGAAGGATCACACGCAGCACTATATTTATGTGTCGAGCATTTCCGCTTACGCCGATCTCACGCCGCCGGGCATCGATGAGGATTACAAACTCGCACCGCTGACCGAGCCCGATGCCACGGAGATCTCCAACGACAACTACGGCGGCTTGAAGGCCGCGTGCGAACAGATCGTCGAGAAAACCTTCGGCGAGCGTCAGGCGGTGATTCGTCCTTCATATATTGTCGGGCCCGGCGATTCGTCGGATCGCTTCACCTACTGGCCGGTGCGCGTGGCACACGGTGGCGAAGTGCTGGCGCCGGGCACGGCGAACGACACGGTGCAGTTCATCGACGTGCGCGACATGGCGGACTTCATGCGCGCTTGCGTCGAGCGCAAAATCAAAGGTCGTTACAACCTCTGCAATCCCCCGGGCTCCGTGACCATGGGCGAATTGCTCGAGACCAGTAAGCGCGTGTCGAAATCGAACGCGACGTTCACCTGGGCGAGTCAGTCGTTCATCGAACAGCAGAAGCTCATCGAGAAAGGCGAGATTCCGATCTGGGCGCCGCCCATCGGTAAAGAAGCCGGCGCGACGCTGGTCAGCTCGGCGCGAGCTGTGGCGCAAGGCCTGCGGTTCCGCGATCTGGACACGACCATCAAAGACACGCTCGCCTGGCACAATCAGCGTCCGGCCGAAGAGAAAGCCAAGCTGCGCGCGGGCCTGACCGCTGAGCGCGAAGCGGAGCTGCTCAAACAATTGAAGGCCTGATCTCGATGTGACATATGACCGGAGGCTGTCACTAATGACGGCCTCCGATAATCCAACCGACTGCGTCAGTCGAACAGAAGAGATGGACTCTCGTCGCCGCCGGAGTGACGATAGAGATCTGCTTTTGGAGACTGCCATGTCGTCACTCGTCATCCGCTCAGCAGCCCGTTCCCTCCCCGCTCGAGTCGTTCTCAGTTGTATCGCGCTGGCAATACTCAGCGCCTGCAATCGTGGCGAACAGCCCGCCAGCCTGTTGCCGAGCGAGCCGGCCGAATTGACCTGGGCGCGCGCCGCTCTGGAACGCAATCCGCGTTATGAAGTATTGGCCAGCGACTCGCAGACGCGAGTGTTCACCGTACGCGATCGCTCGACCGGCCAGGTTCAGACGCTCAACCTGAACGATCTGGCCGCGGCTCCCATCGCTCAGTTGAGAGCGCCGCCGGCGGTCGCCGCCGCTCCCGCGGCACCAGAACCCCCAGCGACCACGGCAGCCGTGCCGGCCGCTCCTCCAGCGCCAGCAGCGGCGCCGGCGCCAAACGCGGCACCTCCGGCAAATCCGCCTCCGCCCGCAGAGCCTGCGCAAGTCGCCGACAACTCACCCGCTGCCGCCGCCGAGCGCGCTCAAGCTGCTGAATCCAACTACACCATCGATCGTTCGGGCGGACAGCTGCGTGTCTCCGGCCCTGGCGTCAGCATCGTCAGCTCCGGCAAAGGCACCGCATCGGGCACATCGACTGCGGCTGGCACACGCGCGAGTGAGCCGATCATCTGCGAGGGCAAGCGCATGCTGAAGCTCGACGATCGCAAGATGTACGTCGAAGGCGACGCGATCATCGCCCGCGGCGGCTGCGAGCTGTACATCACCAACAGCACCATCGTGGCCACCGGCACGGGCCTGATCGTCGAAGACGCCATCGTGCACGTCGCCAACAGCCACATCGAAGGCTTGAACGGCTCGTTCAATGCCACCGACCGCGCCAAGATGTTCGTGCGCACCTCCACCTTCACCGGCGTGCCGCGCCGGGCGGAGTTCGCGAGCGTGCTGGATCAGGGTGGCAACGAATGGCGCTAGCCATTGGCGATTGATACCACGGCGGCACTAAACTAGCGCCGCCGTGGAAGCCCCGACCCAAGAACAACAGCCCGCCGCCAACCGTTTCCGGACTGCCAAGAGAGTGGCGGGCTTGGTCGTGCTCGCCGCACTCGTGTCATGGCCCATCCTTCGCAGCTGCACGCCCGAAACCCCGGAGCCAACCCTCCCCACTGCGCCGGTGCGTGAGGAATTCCACGCGTCCAAGCCTCTGCGCCTGCAACTGGAGAGCGAAGCGGAGGACGCCGATATCGCGTGGCTGCGTTACGAGCTGAACCACCTGTTGGCTCGCGGCAAGATGCACATGTCCGCGGTCTCGACCGATCCGTCCGATCCCAAAGTGTTCACCTTGCGCGTGACGCTGAGCGAGGACGGCAAGCAAGCGAAGCTCGCGCTCATCGCACCCGATGACGTCGTCGATCGAGAAAACCCCTTGCCGCTGCCGGACGACACTCGTCTCGCGACCATCAGCGCATTCGCTACCGCGTTACCCCGCTTCTTGAACGCCGCGCATACGACGGGCGATTGGGTCGCGCTGGTCGGCACCGAAGACGCCAAGGCGTACGACACGTTTCTGAACAGCTCGCTGGAGTGGTCGGGCCGGCAAAGCGCCGGCTTCACTCAGCCGCCAGCGGCGCCGGGTCGCGCGCGCTCGGTGGAACGGCTCGAATCTCTGATTCGCAGCCAGCCAAAGTTTGCGCGTGCCTGGGGCGCACTGGCCGCCGGTTATCTCAGCCTGGGCGGTGAAGATGAAACATCGCTGACGCAACTCGCCGAAACCACCGCCGAACATGCGCTCACGCTCGACGACAGCATCGCCGACGCGCACGCCGCGCTTGGCCTGGCTCATCTGCGACGAAACGAATGGGTCGCGGCGCGCGAGCAGTTCGAGCGCGCGTTGACGCTCGACGCGCAAACGGGCGCCGCGCTCGAAGGGCTTGCATGTTTGCTGGTGGATGCGGGTCGCTATAAGGAAGCCGCGCCATTCGCTGCGCAAGCCGTCGCGATACAGCCGCAAAGCGTCGGCGCGAACGAATGTTTCTCATATACGCTCACGACGACGCCTGCCCCGCCATCGATGCAAGCGACGCCGTCACCCGTGCGCGCACTCGAAGCCATCCTTGCTGGCGACAACCCGTCGGCCAAAGAAATATTGCAAGGCTCGCTGAGCACGCCGGATTTCAATCGCTGGGCCCTGCCGCTGCTGCGCGCGGCAGACAATCGTCGTCACATTCCCGAAGCGTTGCAGGCGGTGACGCTCGCGGCGAGTGAACAGCAGATCGATCCGTCGACGGAAATTCTGTGTGGCGCGGCGTTGAAACAACCTGAGTTCGTTTTCAATCGCATGTCGCGGCTACAGCGACAGGGCGAGCGCTTGCCGTTGCGTGTGCTGTGGATGCCGCAAACGCAGTTCTTGCGCCAGCACTCGCGCTTCGAACAAATCGTGAGCGCCGCCGGACTGCCTGCCTTCTGGCAAGAGCAAGGGGTCGCGGATGTGTGCGCTGCGGAGCCCGCGCTCTACGGATGCAAAGTCCATCCGACCACGACCAAATCCTCCGACCGACGCTGATTGTCGGACCATCCGACCGCGACTGATCTTTCTGGTCGAAAGTGGCCGAGGCCCTTTCGACGCTAGCGCGGCGAAAGGCGCGACTTTCACCGCGCTAACCCGTTGATTGCCTGTTGGTAGCCAGCCCGCGCAGCGGAATGCTTTGCAGTGCGGTAAAAGTCACCAAAGTGCGCCATAATGCCGCCCCCGCGACGTCGTGGCAGTCACGGCGGTGTCAGCATCGCCCGCTTCATTCCGCCTCGCGGACCGATCACTCAAGTAAACAGGAGACGCACCGATGGGGGCAATCAACGCCGTGACCGACCTGTCCGTGGAAGACGGGATCGCGATCATCACAATCAACAATCCGCCCGTGAATGCGCTGGGACATGCGGTGCGCGACGGCATCGTCCAGGCGATGCAGAAAGCGGACGCGGACGCTGCGGTGAAAGCGGTGGTTTTGATTTGCGAAGGCCGCACCTTCCACGCCGGCGCGGACATCACCGAGTTTGGCAAGCCGCCGGTGTCGCCGTGGCTCCCTGAAGTCGTCACCGAAATCGAGAATGTGAGCAAACCGACGGTCGCCGCGATTCACGGCACCGCGCTCGGTGGCGGCCTCGAAGTTGCGTTGGGTTGTCACTATCGCGTCGCCGTTCCTTCGGCGAAGTGCGGTTTGCCCGAAGTTCATCTCGGTTTGTTGCCGGGCGCCGGCGGCACGCAGCGTCTGCCCCGCATCGTCGGTCCTGAGCAAGCACTGGCCATGGTGACATCGGGCGCGCACATCGACGCGAAGACTGCGAACGCCGCTGGCCTGATCGACGAGATCGTTCCCGAAGGCACGCTGCGCGCCAGCGCGATTGCCTTTGCGAAGAAAGTCGTCGCCGAGAATCGCCCGCTCAAAAAAGTGCGCGACATGAACGACAAGGTCGAAGCCGCGCGTGGCAAGCCGGAGCTGTTCGCTGATTTCCGCAAAGCCAATGCCCGCAAGTTCCGTGGCTTCCTCGCTCCCGAATACAACATCCGCACCATCGAAGCCGCGGTGAATCTGCCGTTCGATGAAGGCATGAAAGTCGAGCGCAAGCTGTTCCAGGAATTGATGGGCGGCGTGCAATCGGCCGCGCAGCGCTATGTGTTCTTCGCCGAGCGCGAAGTATGGAAGATTCCGGATGTGCCCTCGGACACGCCCACCTTGCCGATCGCGAAGGTCGGCATCATCGGCGCCGGCACCATGGGCGGCGGCATCGCGATGAACTTCGCGAACGTCGGCATTCCCGTCACCCTCGTGGAAACCAGACAGGAAGCGCTGGAACGCGGCCTGGGCGTGATTCGCAAGAACTATGAGACCACCGCGAAGCGCGGCAAGCTCAAGCCGGAAGACGTCGAGAAGCGCATGGGCCTGCTGACTGGCACGCTCGCGCTGGAGAAGCTCGCCGACTGCGATCTGGTCATCGAAGCCGTGTTCGAAAACATGGATGTGAAGAAGGACGTGTTCGGCAAGCTCGACAAGATCGTCAAGCAGGGCGCCATCCTCGCCTCCAACACTTCTTATCTCAATGTGAATGAGATCGCGGCCGCCACCCAGCGTCCGGAGTGGGTACTCGGCCTGCACTTCTTCTCGCCCGCGAACGTGATGCGTCTGCTCGAAGTCGTGCGCGGCGAGAAAACGTCCAAACAAGTCATCGCCACCGCCATGCAGCTCGCCAAGAAGATCGGCAAGATCGGCGTGCTGGTCGGCGTCTGCAACGGCTTCGTCGGCAATCGCATGCTCGCGGCCCGTCAGGCGCAAGCGCAGGCGATGCTCATGGAAGGCGCGATGCCGTGGGACATCGACAAGCCGCTGTATGACTTCGGCATGCCGATGGGGCCGTTCGCCATGGGCGACCTCGCCGGCCTCGACATCGGCTGGAGCAAGGAAACCTCGAAGAGCTCGACGGTACGCGAAGTGTTGTGCGAAATGGATCGTCGCGGTCAGAAGACCGGCGCCGGCTTCTATGACTACGACGAGCAGCGCAATGCCAAGCCTTCCGCGGTCACCGAGAAGATCATCAAGGACTTCGCCGCCAAGGCCGGCGTCACGCCGCGCCAGATCTCCGAACAGGAAATCCTGGAGCGCTGCATCTATCCGATGATCAACGAGGGCGCCAAGATTCTGGAAGAGAAGATCGCGATCCGCCCGTCCGACATCGACATCGTGTGGATCAACGGCTACGGCTGGCCGGTGTATCGCGGCGGCCCGATGTTCCATGCCGACACCGTCGGCCTTGCCAACGTCGTCGCCAAGCTCAAGGAATATGGCCCGAAACTCGGCGCCGACTTCAGCATCTCGCCGCTGCTGGAAAAGCTCGCGGCCGAGGGCAAGAAGTTTCAGGATCTCAAGTAACTCTCTCGATTGACGTAAGGAACATTCCAATGCGTGAGGCAGTCATTGTTTCCACCGCGCGTACGCCGATCGGCAAGGCCTATCGGGGCGCGTTCAACAACACTCAGGGTCAGGAGCTGGCCGGTCATGCGATCGCCGCAGCGGTGAAGCGTGCCGGCATCGACGGCGCCCTGATCGAAGATGTCATTCTCGGCTGCGCCTTGCAGCAGGGCTCGACGGGCGGCAACGTCGCTCGTCAGGCACTGCTGCGCGCGGGCTTGCCGGTCACGGTGTCCGGCATGTCGATGGATCGTCAGTGCTCGTCGGGCCTGATGGCCATCGCGACCGCGGCCAAACAGATCGTTCACGACGGCATGCAGATCGCGATCGGCGGCGGCGTCGAATCGATCTCGCTGGTGCAGAACGACAAGATCAACAAGTTCCGCGCCGCCGACCCGTGGCTGGTGAAGAACATTCCGCAGATCTATATGACGATGATCGAGACCGCGGAAATCGTCGCCGAGCGTTACGGCGTCAGCCGCGAAGCTCAGGACGAATATTCATTGCAGTCTCAGCAACGCACCGCCGCGGCACAGTCGGAAGGTCGTTATGACGCCGAGATCGCGCCGCTGGCTTCGACGATGATCGTGACCGACAAGGAAACCGGCGCGACCTCCGAGAAGGCCGTGAACCTGAAGCTCGACGAAGGCAATCGTCCGCAGACCACGCTCGCCGACCTGCAGAAGCTGCAGCCGGTGTTCAAGGGTGGTCAGCGCATCAAGGAAGGCAAGTTCATCACCGCGGGCAATGCTTCGCAGCTGTCCGACGGCGCCTCGGCTTGCGTGCTGATGGAAGCGAAGGAAGCGGAGAAGCGCGGCCTGAAGCCGCTCGGTGCCTATCGCGGCATGATGGTCGCCGCGTGCGATCCGGACGAGATGGGCATCGGTCCGGTGTTCGCGGTGCCGAAGCTGCTGAAGCAGCACGGCCTGAAGGTGGACGACATCGGCATTTGGGAATTGAACGAAGCGTTCGCCAGCCAGGTGCTGTACATCCGCGACAAGCTGGGCATCCCGAACGACAAGCTCAATGTGTCGGGCGGCGCCATTTCCATCGGTCACCCGTATGGCATGTCCGGCGCTCGCATGACCGGCCACCTGCTCATCGAAGGCAAGCGTCGCGGCGCCAAGTACGGCATCGTGACCATGTGCGTGGGCGGCGGCATGGGCGCGGCCGGCCTGTTCGAGATCTTCTAAAACCGCGGCACGGGCAGAGATCGACAGGTCTCTGCTCGTGCCCGATGCGATTTAAAACATTTCCGACGCGTCCGGCGGACGGATCTGACTGGGCGAATTGCGGCTGGCGATGTGCTGGCCGGTGATCATTTCGTTATAGGCCTGCCCCGGGCCGACCATGGGATAGACGCCGGCATCGGGGTCGATCATGACCTCGAGGAACGCCGGGCCCTTGAACTCGATGAACTCGCGAACCACGCGTTCGATGTCTTCCTTGCGATCCAGGCGAACCGCGTACGGGAAGCCGTCGGCCTGCGCGGCCTTGATGAAATCCTTCTTGTGCAGCGACTTGTCGCTGGCCGACAGGCGGCCTTTGAAGAACAGCTTCTGCCACTGCTTCACCATGCCGTCGCCGCAGTTGTTCAACACCACGATCTTCACCGGCAGGTCATAGGTCGTGACCGTTTCCAGCTCGCCCAGATTCATGCGAATACTGGCATCGCCGTCGATATCGATCACCAGCTTGTCGGGATTGGCGATCTGCGCGCCGATCGCGGCCGGCAAGCCGAAACCCATGGTGCCCATGCTGCCCGACGTGAGCATCAGGCGCGGAAAGCGAAAATCGAAGTACTGCGCCGACCACATCTGATGCTGACCGACGCCGGTGCTGATGATGGCGTCGCCCTTGGTCAAACGGTTGATCTCTTCGATGACGTGATACGGCTGAATCAGCGCGCTGTCGCGGTCGTAGTTCATCGCGTGATCGCGACGCAGCTGCGCGCAATGCTCGAGCCAGTCCGACCAGTCGCGCTTGAAGTTGCCACGGCGGCCGTACGCCAGCAGCGTGCGCAACGCTTCGGGAAGCATGCCCACGTGATGCCAGTGGACCGACTTCACCTTGTTCACTTCGGACGCGTCGATATCGATCTGCGCGATGCGCCTGGCATTGGGCGCGAACTTCGACGGATTGCCGGCGACGCGATCGTCGAAACGCGCGCCGAGCGTGATCAGGAAGTCACAATCGTCGACCGCATAGTTCGCGAACGCCGCGCCATGCATGCCGAGCATGCGCATCGACAACGGATGAGTCGTATCGAAGGCGCCCAGCCCCATCAACGTCGTGACCACTGGAATATTGAATTCGAGCGCCAGCTCGCGCAGCGCCGCCGAGCCGCCCGACTGAATCACGCCGCCCCCGGCATAGATCAACGGCCGCTTGGCCTCGCCCAGCATGCTGAAGAACTCGGCGCATTGAGCCTCGGACAGAGAGCTGCGCAGCAGCCGGTTCATGCGATGCCGATAGCCCGGCACGGGCAGCCGGCCGGTGCCCTGGAACGGGCCGCGCCAGTTCTGCACGTCCTTGGGAATGTCGATGACCACCGGACCGGGCCGGCCGGTGCGGGCGATCTCGAACGCGGTCCGGACGGTGGCTTCCAGCTTTGCGGCGTCAGTCACCAGGAAGATGTGCTTGGCGACCGAGCCCATGATGCTGGCCACCGGCGCCTCCTGGAACGCGTCGCTGCCGATCGCGCCGGTCGGCACCTGGCCGCAGATCACAACGATTGGCACCGAATCGGCCATGCAATCCCGGACCGGGGTTACCGTATTGGTCGCGCCCGGACCCGAGGTCACGACGCACACGCCGACCTTGCCGGTGGCCCGTGCATAGCCCGCCGCCATGAAGCCGGCCCCCTGCTCGTTGGCCGGAACGACCAGCGGCATGGGCTTGGCGCCGTCTTTCACGCCATCGCGGTTGTGGACGAAGATCGCGTCGTATGTCGGCAGGATCGCGCCGCCGCTATAGCCGAAGACCGTCTCCACGCCTTCGTCGGCGAGTACCTGGACGATGACCTCGGCGCCTGACATCTGCTTGCCCGCGAGCGGGTGGCTGGCGGCGGTGAGCGCGGCAGGACTGTGTTTCACGACTGTTTCCGGAAAAAAATGCGCCCGACGCAGCAAATGCGACCGGGTTTATGCGACCGGGGCAGCCTACAGCAAGGTCGGTGCAGCGTCTATTTGGCACCCTTTTATGGGGCAGGATGCCCGAGCCCCGGGCACATGGACGTGTCTGCCGCTCCAGCGCAAGCCCTAGGCTGACCGAAGGCAGTCCCGTATGCTCCCCTACCCTTTCGCTTGCCAGGCTCGCGCGACCTCATGACTACTATAGTGACACCCCAGTCCGGGGCCTGGACCGCCCCCGCCACTTCGAAGGCCACCGCGATGAGTCCCCGCAAGCGCCACATCGTCTCCATCCTGTTGCAGAACGAAGTCGGTGCGCTCACGCGCGTCGCCAGTCTGTTCTCGACCCGCGGCTATAACATCGAGTCGCTGAACGTCGCGCCCACCGAGGACCCGACTGTGTCGCGTCTGACACTGGTCACCACCGGTACCGAGGCGGTCGTTCAGCAAATCGTCAATCAGTCGCTCAAGCTCATCGATGTCGTCAACGTCGACGACGTGACGCGCGATCAGCACGTGGAACGCGAGCTGCTGTTGCTGAAACTGCGCGTGCCCGGCTCCCAACTCGCGACAGTGAACTCCGCTGTGCAAAAGGCTGGCGGTAGAGTCTTGTCGGATGACGCGGAAAGCTATACCGTCGAACTGACCGATAGCGAAGCGCAGATCAACAGGTTCATTGCCGAAGCGGGGAATCTCGGCGAAGTACTCGAAGTCGTGCGCAGCGGTGCCTTGGCAATTCTGCGGGGAGCGACCACGCTCCGCGCCTGACCGGCTCGCATTCGCTTTCGGCGTTCTCTGCAAACATCACGGGGCAGGATGTTTTCTTTGGGCGTGTTCATTCATTTGAACGCGTTCTTGGAACCTGTACCTGCGTCCGATGATGATTGGAGAGACGATGTATCGCCTGTATGACTACCTGCCCTCCGGCAACGGCTATAAAGTGCGCCTGGTGCTCAAGCAGCTGGCGCTGCCGTACGAGCTGATCGAGCTCGATATAAAAATCGGCGCGACGCGCACTCCCGAATTCCTGGCGAAGAATCCCAACGGTCGCATTCCGCTGCTGGAAATCCCGGGCAAAGGCTGCCTGGCCGAGAGCCACGCCATCATCTCGTTCCTGGCCGAAGGCTCGGCGCTGATTCCGGACGAGCCCTATCAGCGCGCCCGCATGTGGCAATGGCTGTGCTTCGAGCAGTACAACCTGGAGCCGAACATCGGCACGGTGCGCTTCTGGCTGAAAATGCTGGGCAAGACGCGGGCCGAGCTCGGCGAAAAACTCATAGAAAAGAAAAAGAGCGGGTACGCGGCGCTCGACGTGCTCGAAGATGGTTTGCGCGAGCGCAACTTCCTGGTCGCTGATCAATTCACGCTGGCCGACATCTCCCTGTACGCGTACACGCATGTCGCGCACGAGGGCGGCTTCGATCTCGCGCCCTATCCAAACATTCGCAGCTGGTGCGATCGCGTGTCGTCGCAGCCGCACTGGGCGCCGATTACTTCGATCTAGGGCAACAGCACCGTCGAGCCCGTCGTGCGGCGGGCTTCGAGATCGGCATGCGCGCGGGCCGCTTCTTTCAGCGGATAGGTCTGGCCGATGTGAACCTTGATCACACCGCGCCCCATCAGATCGAACAGCTCGCTCGCCGCCTTGGTGAGCGCCGCACGCGTCGAGGTGAAATGAAACATCGTGGGTCGCGTCAGATACAGCGAGCCACGCTTGGACAACTCCAGCGGTGAAATCGCCGGCGGCGCGCCCGAAGCATTGCCGTAGCTCACCATCAATCCGCGGGTGCGAATGGTGTCGAGCGAGCGCATGAAGGTGTCCTTGCCGACCGAGTCATACGCGACCGCGACGCCTCGTCCACCGGTGATGGCCTTGGCTTGACCCACCCAATCATCGTCACTGAGCAACGCGTGTTGCGCGCCCAGTTCGCGAACCATATCGGCCTTGGCGGAGGAGCCCACCACCGCGATGACGGTCGCGCCGAGATGACGGGCCCACTGCACGAGAATCGTCCCGACGCCACCGGCGGCGGCGTGGATCAACAAGGCGTCGCCCTTCTTCACGCGATGGACCTGACGCAGCAGCATCTGCGCGGTCAGACCTTTCAAGGTCGCGGCGGCGGCAGTCTGGTCGTCGATGTTGTCAGGGAGCCGGACCAGATCGTCGGCCGACATGACGCGGGCTTCCGAGTAGCCGCCCGAACCCTGCGCGTAGCTGACACGATCGCCGACTTTCACCTGTTTGACGCCGGGGCCGACGGCCTCGACGACCCCGGCCGCTTCCTTGCCCAGGGTGGCGGGCAGCGACTTCTCGTAGAGGCCGTTGCGCTCGTAGATATCGATGAAATTCACGCCGACGGCCCCGTGCCGCAGCCTTACCTCGCCGCGTCCGGGCTCGCCCAGCTCGATGGATTCCCAACGCAGAACGTCGGGGCCGCCTGTTTCATGGAAGCGAATGATGCCGGTCATGAGAGCTAGTTTACGCCACCCCAGGCACAGGGACGTGCCCGCCGGCGCAGACGGCGAGCGCAGGGGGAAAAGTCGCGCCTTTTCCCCTCTGCGCCTCAAGCGCGAGTGGCAGGGCTCGGCGGTGTCTTTTAGCGAAGCATGCTTCGCTCCGCCGAGCGGGTGGCCATGGATGGCCACCCAGGGCTTGAGCGGAGCAGGGACTGCGCAGCTCAATGCCCGAGTCGCTTTAGAGTGCTTGATCGTCCGCTTCGCCGGTGCGGATGCGGAGCACGCGCTCCAGGTCGGTGATGAAGATCTTGCCGTCGCCGACCTTGCCGGTCTTGGCGGCATTGATGATGGCTTCGGTCACCTGATCGACCAGCGAATCCTTCACCGCCACTTCGATGCGGGTCTTCGGGACGAAGTCCACCACGTACTCGGCGCCGCGATACAGCTCGGTGTGACCGCGCTGCCGGCCGAAGCCCTTCACCTCGGTGACTGTCATGCCGGACACGCCGATTTCCGACAACGCGGCACGAACGTCGTCGAGCTTGAACGGCTTGATGATTGCGCTGATGAGTTTCATTCCCCGTGGCTCCTGTCTCGATTGCGCTGCCGACCTCGCCGCCTGCGACGCGCGGGGTCGGGAATAGGGTTTTGGTTTCCGCCGGGTCGCGTGGCGTGGCCAGACAACCTCGCACACCGCGGCGAAGCTATGCAATGCACGTTCTATGCCGCGACGAACGACCGGACGTGACCGCTAGCCTTCAGCTTACCAGCAGCGTGACGGTAAAAAACCGATTGCGCGCGCACCAGTTTAGCGCGCCATTCAGGCCCGGCGCGCGCGTTTGGTGCAGTTGCGGGCTCATTCGGTCACCGGGCCGAAATCAAACCTTCATCGCAGTATTGAAGACTGGCGCGTGATCCAGATCGCGTCCTCGCGCAAATGGCCCATTGGTGCCGTTGCCGGCCTCCTGGCCGTGTGCGAAAAGGTGCGCCGTCATAACACAACAGCAGTGGGTTGATTCAGAGCGATGGGAGGCGGAACGCATAACGGCGCCAAGCGGCTTGGCGGACGCCTTCAGTGGCTCGCAGCCATCGTTTGCAGCGCTGTGACGGGGTCCGCATTCGGCCTGGAGCGCGCCGACTCCCAGATCCTTTACTACGAACCGCTGCAGCTCGCCGCTCCGGCCAGCGGCATCGGTCAGCAAAAGTCTTCCCCGACGCGCGAACTGCAGTTCGACGCGTACGGCCGCCGCTTCGTGGTGACGCTCGAGCCCAACGACAAGCTCTCCACCCTGATCCAACGCAAGTCCGGCGCCGGCGCCAGCGACCTCGTGCTCTACCGTGGCCGCATCAACGATGCCGCCGGCTCCTGGGCCCGCGTCTCGATCGCGGACGGCAAGATCGAAGGCATGCTCTGGGACGGCTCCGAACTGTACGTCATCGAGCCAGTGGAAGACCTGCAGGGCTCGCTGCCCGCGAATACGCCAGCCGACCCGGACGCTACTGCCATCTTCCGTCTCAAGGACGTGCTGATGGCTCCCGGCGCTGCTTCCTGCGGCTCGGACGCCAGCACTGAAGCCCGCAAGGGTTCCGATGCTTACAGCTCCATGCTCGGCGAGCTCAAAGGCTCGCCCGCCGTCATGCAGGCGGTCGGCGCGACCAAGCGCATCGAAATCTCCGCGCTGGGCGACGTCCTGTTCATGAACCGCTTCGGCACCGAAGCGCAGGCCCGCGACGAGATCCTGCGTCGACTCAACAACGTCGACGGCATCTTCAGCTCGCAGCTGGGCATCGAGATCAGCGTGCCGAGCGTCGACATCGGCGACTCGCTGTCCGCCACCACTTCGGCGAACTCGCTGCTCAGCGAGCTGGGCGATCTGCGCAACCGCTCGCCCAATCTGTATTCGCGCGGCCTGACGCACCTGTTCACCGGCCGCAATCTGGATGGCACGACGGTGGGCATCGCATACGTCAACAACGTTTGCAGCCGCCAGTTCGGCGTCGGCCTCACCGAATCCAGCAACACGCGTTGGGTGGAATCGTTGATCGCCGCTCACGAAATCGGTCACAGCTTCGGCGCGCCTCACGACGGCGATAGCAATGAAGCCTGCGCCAGCACCCCGGTCGGTTCCTATCTCATGTCGCCGTCGATCAATGGCAGCGACAAATTCTCCACCTGCAGCTTGAACATCATCAAGGCGCGGGCCGCGAGCGCGAGCTGCGTGACCGCGCTGGCAAGTGCCGATATCGCCGTGGACGCCAGCCTGGGCACTCTGAAGCGCCCGCTCGACGATTCGTTCCAATGGAATCTCACCGTGCGCAACGTGGGCGGCATGACCACTGCGAATGCGCGCGCCGAGATCCTGTTGCCGCCGGACCTCAGGATCGAAGACGCGGTCGTGACCGGTGGTTCGTGCACGAGTGGCGCGGGAGTGGTCCTGTGCGAGCTGGGCGACATCGCCGGCGGCAACTCGGCGGTGGTCAATCTCACCCTGCGCAGCGAGGTCGCGACGTCACATTCCATCTCGGTGAACGTGAGCGCGGCCAACGAAAGCAACCTGAACAACAATCGCGGCACGGGCACGATCAGCACGCTGCCGGACGTGGACCTCGCGGTGAACGTGCAGGCGCCAGCCTCCATCGCGGCAGGCACATCCTTCAACGCCACGCTGTCCGCCAGCAACCTATCCGACAATAGCGCCGAAGCAGTGACGCTCACCGTCGCCCTGCCTGAGGGCGTTACGGCTTCCAGTGCGACGTTCGGCGGCACGGACTGCACGGTCGGCAACGGCAGCATCACCTGTTCGCTGGCTTCGCTGGCGCCGGGCGCAAGCGCGACTGGCACCGCGACGCTGAACGCAGCCACCGCCGGCAGCGCCGCCCTTCAGGCACAGATTTCCAGCGCGCAGATCGATACGGTCGCGGCCAATGACACCGCGACGGCGACGGTCAGCGTCACCGGCTCGACGATGTCGGCCACTCAGTCGGCCAGCCCCTCGGGCGGCGGCGGTGGTGGCGGCGGTGGCGGTGCCGCCGGCCCCGGTCTGCTCGCCCTGCTCCTTGGCGTCTTCGCCTTGAAAAAACGCCAGACACGCCTCACGCGCTGACTGCCGCCGCTTGAAAGCGCGGTAGCAAGCGCCATCTACGTCGCCATACACGGACAATCCGTGCCCCTTTCCATGGGTGGCATTAGTATCGGTCGCTTGCAACGGCCCGACCCGAATCGGGCGTGAGGTGGTGTTTCGTCGTGCCTGAATACAAGGATTACTACAAGATCATGGGCGTCGCCCGCGACGTCGGCCAGGACGAGCTCAAGCGCGTCTATCGCCGGCTCGCGCGCAAATATCATCCGGACGTCAGCAAGGAAAAGGACGCCGAGGCCAAGTTCAAGGAAGTGCAGGAAGCCTACGAGGTCCTGAAGGATCCGCAGAAGCGCGCCGCTTACGATCAGCTGGGCAGCAACTGGCGCCAGGGCCAGGAATTCCGTCCGCCGCCGGATTGGGGTCAGAACTTCGAGTTCTCCAATGCGTTCGGCGATCAGGAAGGCGGCTTCAGCGACTTCTTCTCGTCACTGTTCGGCGGGGCTGCGGCTCGCGGCGCCGGCGGTCGCGCGCGCGGCGCCGGCGGACGAGGCTTCGCGATGGCGGGCGACGACCAGGTCGCGGCCATCGAAATCGACCTGGAAGATTCGTTCCGCGGCGGCTCGCAGACCATCGAGTTGAAGAGCGGGCAAGGTGCGGCTCGCACCCTGAAGATCACGATTCCTCAAGGCATCGTCGAGGGTCAGCGCATCCGGCTCGCCGGTCAGGGCAGCCCCGGTCACGGCGGCGGGCCCGCCGGCGATCTGTATCTCGAAGTGCGCTTCCGCAAACACAAGTTGTTTCAAGTCGAAGGTCGCGATGTGACTTTGACGTTGCCGATCGCGCCTTGGGAAGCGGCACTCGGCGCGACTGTGCCGACACCCACTCTGGCGGGCGCCGTCGACTTGCGCATTCCAGCGAATGCGAAAGCGGGACAGCGCATGCGACTCAAAGGTCGCGGGCTGCCGGGCGCGACGCCGGGAGATCAATACGTAGTATTGAAGATCGTATTGCCCCCGGCCGATACGCCGGAAGCACGCGAGCTATATGAACGCATGCAACGTGAGTTGCCGTTCGATCCGCGCGCCGAGCTGCAGTAACAACCGACACTTCCGCCCCGCCGAAGGGTCCAAGACACAACACACTCACCCCGCCGAAGGCGGGGTGAAATTTATTCTTAATGGGTATGTTGGGAATGATCGAGTAGATACGCGACGCGACGCACGATGGACAAGTCCACGTGCGTCTTCTCGATGAAGTCCACCGCCCCCTCGCGCATGGCCGCCACAGCGGCGCGCACATCCGCGTCTTCTCCCAACAAGATCACCGGCGTCGACGTGTGATTCGCGCGCAGACGTTTCAGCAAATCCAGACCGGACATGCCGGGCAAGGCCATGTCGGTGATCAGACATCCGCCTCGAATGCCGAGCGGCGACGCGAGATAGCTCTCGGCGCTGTCGTAATCCTGAACGTCCGCGTTCAGGTTACTCAACAAAGAACAAAGCATTCGGCGGTCCGTTGCGTCGGCTTCGATTACTGCAACGATGGGGCGGGAGTACGACACAGCAGGACTGAACATTTGATCTGCGCTGAGAAAAAAGCGGCCACGGCCACTGTGCTTGGAAAGCCCGAGCCGCAGGGAGGATTGGGGGCGGTGGACTTGCCTGTGGGCCGTGGTCGCATGCTGTTATCTTGGCGGAGCGCCACCTGTGAAAAAGTCGCACTTGTACTTAAGGAAGGCAGCGCCGCTGAACGCTGCTCTCACAGGGTTTTTTAAGGGTTTTTTCTAGGTCGAACCAAGCAAATCGCCGATTGCCCGCAAGCGTCTGTCAGCTCAGCAAAATCATCTCCAGCGCACGCACATGTATACGTATACGCGCGTTCACACTTGACCGACTTCGAGCACCATGCGTACCAGATGCGCGAGTGACGATGCCTGCATCTTCTCCATCACGCGCGCGCGGTGGATTTCCACGGTGCGTTGACTGAGCTTCAGATCGCCGGCGATCACCTTGTTCGCTTTGCCGTGCACGACCAGGTCGAGCACTTCGCGCTCACGCGGCGTCAGTGTTTCTAAACGGCGACGGATGTCGTTGCGCTCGCCGAGCGCAGCGCGATTGCTGGTGTCCTTCTCCAGCGCCTGATTGATACGGTCGATCAGATCCTGATCGCGGAACGGCTTCTGGATGAAGTCGACCGCGCCGGCCTGCATGGCCTCCACCGCCATCGGCACGTCGCCGTGCCCGGTGATAAAAATGATCGGCAAAATGGAGTGCTTTTCGTTCAGTTTCTGCTGCAGCTCCAGCCCCGACATGCCCGGCATGCGGATGTCGAGCACCAGACAGCCGGGACGATCCTCGCTGTACGCCTCGAGGAATTCCGAGCCGGCGCCGTACGTCTCGACCGATTGGCCAACCGATCGAAGCAGCAGCTTCAGCGCGTCGCGCACCGCGGAGTCATCGTCGACGACGAAGATCGTGGGTCGCTGGTTGGTCACGCTTGCTCTCATCATCATTGCTGACTCCCTGCTGACGCCGGCACCGCCGGCAGTGTGAAAAAGAATCGCGCTCCGCCGCCGGGATTGGCGCTGCACCACAGCTTGCCGCCGTGAGCGCGAACAATGGACCGGCTGATCGACAGGCCGAGTCCGGTGCCACCGGGCTTGGTGGTGAAGAAGGGATTGAACAGCTCGGCCATCGCCGCCGGATCGACGCCGGTGCCCCGATCGGCCACCATGAATTCGACGTCGCCTTCGCTGTCCACCGAGGTTCGCAGCAGAATCTCCCGTCGTACTTCGGGCACCGTCAACATCGCGTCGATGCTGTTGCGAACCAGATTCAAAACCACCTGTTGGATCTGTACCGCGTCCGCCTGCACTTGTGGCGACAACGATGAGGGCTCGAGTACCAGCCGCACGCCGTTGTGTCGCGCATCGGTCTGCGCGAGCGTCACCACGTCGTCGAGCAGGCGATTCGCTTCGATCAATTCTCGTCGTACTTCTCGATTCTTGACGAACGTGCGCAGTCTGCGAATCACCTCGCCGGCACGCAAGGCCTGCGCACCGATGTGATTGAGCGCCGTCTCCACTTCTTCTTGCGAAAAGTCGTTGGCGGCGATCAAGCGCTGACAGGCCTGCGCATAGGTCGCGATGGCGGTCAGCGGTTGATTGACTTCATGCGCGATGCCGGCCGCCATTTCACCCATGGTGGAGATACGCCCGAAGTGAGCGATACGGTCCTGCATCTGTCGCGCTTCGTCTTCGGCGCGACGACGATCGGTGATGTCGTGCAACGTCCCCACTTGTCTCAACACTCTGCCATCCGGCCGTCGCGTGGTCTGTGCGATGTGATGCACGTAACGCAGCGAGCCGTCCGGATGAATCACTCGATACTCGATGTCCATGGAGCGCGCGCTGGTCTCCAGCTCGTCGCGCGCTGCTTGCCAACGCGCGCGATCGGCGGGATGCACCATCGGCTCGAGATACTCGTACACCCCAATATACGGTTCGCCATAGCGACGCCCCAACACACGATAGAGGTGGGGCGACCAGTAGTCCTCGAACTTGCCATCGGCATGCACGACATAGTTGCCGAGGTTCGCGATCTCCTGCGCGATGGTCAGTTGGGCCTCGCTACGACGCAGCGCCTCTTCCGCGTTCCGCCGTACGGTGATGTCGCGAATGAACCCGACGAAGCGCGGCGGGTCGGTGCCCTGCACCCGGCCGACCGCGAGCTCGGCGGAGAACTCACTGCCGTCCCGGCGCTTGGCCAGCAACTCGCGACCGATGCCGATGATGCGAGGCTCGCCGGCTTCGATGTAATGGCGGAGGTAGTCGTCGTGCTGGGAGCGGTACGGCTCGGGCAACAGGATATTGACCTTCAGCCCGATGACCTCCTGTTCGTTGTAGCCGAACATGCGCTCGCCGGCATGGTTCAACAGCTCGATGCGGCCCTCATGATCGAACAGCACGACGGCGTCGACCGCCGCGTCCAGCACAGCCTGGAATTCACGCTCCAGCCGGTGTGCGCGCTCTTCTTGAGGTTCGGCGACTCGCAGTAGCGTCATATTCTGTTACGGCCCACGCCTCGACGGTCCTGGCGACGCATCTTCGATCAACATGGTCTCCCGATCATCAGGGCTCTCACTGTCTGGGAAGCCGATTCGTCCGGCTGCCGTTCATCGCCCCACGATCTAACCACGCAAGGCAGCACCGTGGAAGTAGTGGCTGCCGCGATATACTCCCCGCTCAAATGCCCGCAACCGTTTTGCTCATCGATGCGAACGCCGAGGACGAGCAACTGTTCCGCGAGGAACTGGCTCTGATCCGCGATCAGCCATTCGAGCTGGAAGTGGTTCGGACCCTGGCCGACGGCCTGGTCCGGCTGCGCCCGGGGCAGCCCCCCGCCGATGTCATCCTGCTGGACCTGCACCTGCCGGACAGCCTGAGCCTGACCACTTTCCTGCGGCTGCAGCCCAAGGCCGCCGACCGGCCCATCATCGTCCTGGTCGGCCAGGTCGACGAGGAACTGGGGATCGAGGCGGTGGAGCGCGGGGCGCTCGACTACCTGATCAAACAACAGATCGTCAGTACGCTGCTCAACAAGGCGCTGCGTTACGCCACCGAGCGCACCCATACCCTGCTGGCACTGAAGGCCTCCGAGACCCGCTACCGCGAGTTGTATGAAAACGTGGTCGCCGGCGTCTTCCAGACCACGCCGGACGGCAAATTCATGGCCGCCAACCCGGCACTGGTCCGCCTGCTCGGCTACGCCAGCGAGGACGAGTTGCTGGAGCTGCGGATCGAGCGCGACCTTTATATGTATCCCGAGGAGCGGGACAACTGGCTGCGGAGCATGGCGGTCGCCGGCGAAATCCGGAACGCCGAGCTGGTGCTGAAGCGCAAAGACGGCCGCAAGATCGTCGTGCTGGAGAACTCCCGCGCGGTCCGCGACGAGCAGGGCCAGGCCATCTACTACGAAGGCACGCTCACCGATATCACTGAAGCGCATGAATTGTCCCGGCAGTTGTCGTACGAAGCGAGTCACGACGCGCTCTCTGGCCTGATCAACCGGCGCGAGTTCGAGCTGCGGCTGCAACGGGCGCTGGACTCGGTACAGTCGGGCTCGAGCCACGCGGTCTGCTACCTGGACCTGGATCAGTTCAAGATCATCAACGACACTTGCGGCCACATCGCCGGCGACGAGTTGCTCCGACAACTCGCGCAAGTTCTGCAGGGTCGGGTTCGAAGCAACGACACGCTGGCCCGCCTGGGCGGCGACGAGTTCGGCCTGCTGCTGCATGACTGCGGCATCGACGATGCGGTCATGGTGGCCAACGGCCTGCTCAAGGCGGTCGAGCATCACCCGTTCGTGTGGGGGAATAGCACGTTCACGGTGGGCGCGAGTATTGGACTCGTGCCGGTCACGCCGACGTTCCGGCGCGTCACTCAAGTTCTGCAGGCGGCGGACGCGGCCTGCTATGCCGCCAAGGATCAGGGGCGCAATCGGATTCATGTCTATCAGGAAGACGACTCGTTGGTCGCGCAACGTCACGGCGAAATGCAGTGGGTCGCGCGGGTCAAGCGAGCGCTCAACGACAACCGGTTTTTTCTCGAAGCGCAACCGATCGTGCCCTTGCAAGGCGACCGGCAAGCCAGGCGCAACTACGAGTTGCTGGTTCGAATGCGAGACGAGTCGGGGCGAGTCGTGCCGCCCGGCGCGTTCCTACCGGCGGTCGAGCGGTACAACCTGTCGCAGCGACTGGATCGCTGGGTGATCACGACGGCCCTGCAATGGATCTCGACTCATCGGGCGCAGATCGAGCGGGTGTCGCGGATCTTCATCAACCTGTCGGGCGACTCGGTGGGCGATCCGCAGCTGCAGGACTTCATTCGCCAGTCCATCGTCGAGATGGACGTCCCGCCGGAACGGATCGGATTCGAAATCACGGAGACCGCGGCGATTGGGAATCTCACGCGAGCCAATCAACTGATCGCCGGGTTGCGGGAGCTGGGCTGCGCGTTCGGGCTCGACGACTTCGGCAGCGGCGTGTCTTCGTTCGCCTATCTCAAGGCACTGACGGTCGATTACCTGAAGATCGATGGCCTGTTCATCGGCAACATCGTCACGGACCGGATCGACTATGAGATGGTCCGGTCCATCACCGACATCGGACACGTGATGGGTAAGAAGGTGGTGGCGGAGTCCGTCGAGAGTCTGGAGGCGATGGAGAAGCTGCGCCTGATCGGCGTGGATTTCGGGCAAGGCTTCGCGATCGGGATGCCGGTGTCGATGGAATCGATCGGGGCCTGGTAGACCGGGCCCCGCTCAGCCAGCGACCGCGGCGTCAGGCCAGCACCACCAGCAGATCCTTCGCATCCACCGTTTCGCCGGTCCGCGTCACGACCTCGCCAATCGTCGCATCCCGGTCCGAGCGAACCGACGTCTCCATCTTCATCGCCTCGATCGTCAGCAACACATCGCCCCGCTTCACCTTGTCTCCCTGGCGAACGGCGACGGTCGCGACCGTGCCGGGCATCGGCGCGCCGACGTGATTCGCATCGGCGGGCTCGGCTTTCCGACGCGGGGGCTTGAGCGCCACCTGGCTGCGGTCCGGGACCTTCACCGAGCGCGGCTGACCGTTCAACTCGAAGAACACCGTGCGGGTGCCGTCTTCATGGCTGTCGCTCACTGCCACGAATCGAACGATGAGGGACTTGCCCCGATCGATATCGACCGTCACTTCATCGCCCGGCTCCATGCCATAGAAGAACAGCGGCGTCGGCAACACGCTGACGCGGCCATAATCCAACCGGTTCTTCATGTAATCGAGGAACACCTTCGGATACATCAAGTACGAAGCGAATTCCTCATCGGTGATCTCGCGCCACGTCTTGCTCTGCGCCTCATCGCGAGCCTTGGTCAAATCGATCGGCGCCAACACCTCACCCGGCAGCCCCGTCATGGGCGCCGCGCCTTTCAGGATCTTCTTCTGCAAGGCCGCCGGGAACCCGCCATACGGCTGACCCAAATCGCCGCGGAACAGCGAGACCACCGACTCAGGGAACGCAATCTCGGTATTGGGATCGAGCATCTGCTCGGGAGTGATATTGCTGGTGACCATCATGATCGCCATGTCACCGACGACCTTGGACGTCGGCGTGACCTTGACGATGTCGCCGAACATCTCATTCACCTTGGCATACGCGCGCGCCACTTCCGGCCAACGCACATCGTCGATACCCAGTGAGCGCGCCTGCTCGCGCAGGTTGGTGAACTGTCCGCCGGGCATGCCATGGACGTACACCTCGGACGCGCCCGAACGCAGGTCGCTTTCGAATGCGCTGTAGCAGTGACGCACCTGTTCCCAATACCCGGACAGCACGCGCAGGTTTTCCGGATTCAGTCCGGAATCACGCGGACTGTGCCGCAGCGCCTCGACGATGGAACCCAAGTTCGGCTGCGACGTGAGACCACTCATCGCATCCAACGCGCCATCGACCGCATCCGCGCCAGCATCCACTGCCGCCAACACGCTCGCGGCCGCGATGCCGCTCGTGTCGTGCGTATGGAAATGCACCGGCAAACCAATCTCTTCCTTCAGCGCTTTGACCAGCGTGTAAGCCGCGCGCGGCTGGCACAGACCCGCCATGTCCTTGATACCGAGGATATGCGCGCCCGCCGATTTCAATTCGCGCGCCATCGACAAGTAATACTTCAAGTCGTACTTGGTCTGACGCGGATCGGACAGATTGCCCGTGTAGCAAATCGCCGCCTCACACAGCGCCCCGGACTCGCGAACCGCGTCGATGGCGACGCGCATGTTCTCGACCCAGTTCAACGAGTCGAACACACGGAACAAGTCGATGCCCGACTGCGCCGCCTGCTTCACGAAATACTTGACGACATTGTCGGGATAGTTCGTGTATCCGACCGCGTTCGCCGAACGCAGCAGCATCTGCAGCAGCAGATTCGGCATGGCACGGCGGAATTCCTGCAAGCGCTCCCATGGGCATTCATTCAAGAAGCGCATCGCCACGTCGAACGTCGCGCCGCCCCAGCACTCCACCGAGAACAAATCCGGCAGCAAGCTTGCGTAGTAAGGCGCAATGGCCTTCATGTCATACGTACGGAAGCGCGTCGCGAGCAGCGACTGATGCGCGTCGCGCATCGTTGTATCGGTGAGCAGCACGCGCTTCTGATCGAGCATCCACTGCGCGAACTTGTCCGGCCCGAGCTCAGCGAGCTTCTGCTTGGTGCCCGCCGCCGGCGCGGGCAATTCGATCTTCGGCAGTTTCGGCTGCACCAGTCGCTGCGGACGCGGTCGTGACTTCACTTCGGGATTGCCGTTCACCACGACGTCGCCGATGAAATTCAACAGGCGCGACGCGCGATCCTTCTTGCGCGGGAACCGGAACAGCTCCGGCGTCTGATCGATGAACTTGGTGGTGTACTCGGCGGACGCGAACTGCGGATGCAGGATCAGCTGATCGAGGAAGCGCAGATTCGTCACGACGCCACGAACGCGGAATTCCCACAACGCGCGATGCATGCGCGCGATGGTTTCAGCCGGAGTCGGCGACCACGCCGTCACCTTCACCAACAGGGAATCGTAGGAGCGCGTGATGATCGCGCCCGAATACGCGGTGCCGGCGTCGAGCCGGATGCCGAAGCCGGCGGGACTGCGATAGGCCGCGATGCGGCCGTAGTCCGGAATGAAATTGTTTTCCGGATCTTCGGTGGTGACGCGACACTGCATCGCGTAGCCATTGAGGCGGATGTCTTCCTGTTTCGGCACGCCGCTGTCGGCATCGCCGATCTTCGCGCCTTCGGCGATCCGGATCTGCGCGCGCACGATGTCGATGCCAGTGACGGCCTCTGTCACTGTGTGCTCGACCTGCACGCGCGGGTTCACTTCGATGAAATAAAATTTGCCGCTGTCGGCGTCCTGCAGGAACTCCACCGTACCGGCGTTGAGATAGCGCACGGCGCGGCCGATCTTGAGCGCCTCTTCGCACAGCGACTGACGCTGCTGCGCGCTGAAGAACGTGGCGGGCGCGCGCTCGATGACCTTTTGATTGCGACGCTGAACCGTGCAATCGCGCTCGAATAGATGCACCAGGTTGCCGTGCGCATCGCCTAACAACTGGACTTCAATGTGGCGCGCGCGGCGGACCAGCTTTTCGAGATAAACCTCGTCGTTACCGAAGGCCGCCTTGGCTTCGCGCCGGGCGGTGGCCACCATTTCGGGCAGCTCCTTTTCGGTCTCGACGATGCGCATGCCGCGCCCGCCGCCGCCCCAGCTCGCCTTGAGCATGACCGGGAAGCCGACCTCACGCGCCAGACGCAAAGACTCCGCATCATCTCTAGGCAGCGGCGGCGTCGCGGGCATCACCGGCACACCGGCGGAGACCGCGAGGTTGCGCGCCATCACCTTGTTGCCCAGTCGACGCATGATCTCCGGCGTCGGGCCGATGAAGATCACACCCGCGGCGGCGCAGGCTTCGGCGAATTCGGGGTTCTCGGACAGGAAGCCGTAGCCGGGATGGATGGCGTCGACCTGCGCGGCCTTGGCGATGCGCACGATGTCGGCAATATCCAGGTAAGCCTCGACCGGCGTCTTGCCCGCGCCGACCAGATAGCTCTCGTCCGCCTTCATTCGATGCAATGAGAAGCGGTCTTCCTGCGAGTAGATCGCGACGGTGCGAATGCCGAGTTCGGCGGCGGCGCGCATCACGCGGATGGCGATCTCGCCGCGGTTGGCGATCAGCAGGCTCTTGATCTTCTGGGGCATGACAACACTCGCCGCCCGCGCCGAAACCGCCGGGCTTTGTAATAGTCGATGGATGGAGCTGCCGTCGGCAGCGAGATCCAACGATCATAGCCGCCCGCCGATCCCCTGCAAGACCGAGGCCAATACGGTTTTGAGATCAAAGTATCGGTGTCGGCGATGACACCGCCGGTCAGCGCGCTGACAGCGCTTTCTCAGTGGGTGACGCCAGCTTCCGCGGCCGCTTTCTTGCGAAACGACCCAGTGGTGAGGTCGCTGTATTCCTTGTCCATGATGACGATGCAATCGCGGCCGCGCTCCTTGGCGGCGTACAGCGCCTCGTCCGCGAGCTGGATGAAGCCGTAGTGACTGCGGTCGCTCATGGGCTGGACGCACGCGATGCCGATACTCACGGTCAGCCGCTTGCTCGAGATCGGCGATGCGCCATGCGTGATGGCGAGCGACTCAATCCCGGCCTGGATCTGTCGCGCCATGTCCTCCGCGTGCTGACGACTGGAGTCGTAGAGCACCATCGCGAATTCCTCGCCGCCATAGCGGGCCGCGATATCCAGCGGCCGGCGCGCATGGCTGCTCAACGACCACGCGACGCGACGCAGGCACTCGTCGCCGGCTTGATGACCGAAGCGATCGTTGTAGGCTTTGAAATGATCGATGTCGATCATCAGCAAGGTCAGCGGCCGGCCCTCGCGCGCCGCCTGGGCCCAGAGCCGGTCGACGTGCTCGTCGAACGTGCGACGGTTGGCGATGCCGGTCAATCCATCACGACGCGCCGTTTCCATCAGCAGCTGCGACTCGAGGAAGTTGGTGCGGTTGGCGCGCTCCAGCGAATAACAAACAATCGCCCCGATGGCGTTGGTGAACAGCAATACACCTACATCGACCAGCCGTTGCGGCGCTGGCATGCCGGCGAGCGTCGCGATGACGGGATAGGAAACCAGCACCAGCAACGACGCCGTCAGCGCCGGCCGGAACGCCAGGCCCAGCATCAGATAGTTATAGATCATGGCCAGCACCACCGAGCCGATCAGACTGACGCCTTGAGTGGCCGCGATCACCGCCAGCACCACCACCCCGATGCCGAACAGGGATGCCCCGTACGGGCACACGATGGGATACCACCGTTGATATAGCCTGGTGTGCACCATCAGGAGCGCGATCAGAAAGATCGGTCCGAGCACGGTGGGCCGGATCAGATCCAGCGGCTGGCTCACCGCCGCGGGCAATACCAGGCGATTGATTGCCGAGAAACCGATGACGAAGCCGATGCCCAGCAGCAGATTGCGACTGATCTGAGCCCGGTTTCTGGCGAGATGGGAGCGCCGGAAGCGCCGCTCCAGATCGGGATCGTCGAACTTGAGGCGTGGAAAGCCTCGCTGGAGCTGCAGCGCGTAATCAGACCGGGGCGGCGCATCCGCACCGCCTGCGTAACCTGTTTGTGGCGCCGGCCCGGGGATTAGTTCGAATCCTGATGTTTGCGACGATCGCGCGCGTCCTTGATCAGGCGGCGCCAGACTTCGTAGGCATCCCAGCCTCCGGTGGATCCGAGGTTCGGCTCGATCACCGTGTCGATGCCGACTTCCGGCGCCGTCAGGGCGATGGCGCTGCCGAGCTGATCGGCATTGGCCGCCGATCCTCCGCTGATGATCTGGCTGACGGCTGGTTTGATTAGTGTGCTCATAAAAGTCAGTCGGCGGAGCGCTCTCACGCGGCTTCGAATGAAAAAAACGTGCCCATGTTATTTCTCACCCGACCGTAAAAGCGTGCGCAGTTCTCAGTTTCGGAACCTTGGGCGTCTTCGTTGAGACATCCGTGCGCGAGACACTCGACAGACATGGATTCGCCCGCAAAATCGCTCGATTATGTTCAGCGATCGGCAGCGCTAGCCAGGAAGTCGAATGTAAACCCTCGCAATTAACTTACGCTAGTCGGCGCGAAAAATAATATTCACCCGCTAAATCGCGGCGCTGCGATATCTGGATTCGCGCGAGCTGTTTGAAATTGATCCGCTGACGATCAGCTCTGCGGCGACGAACTCTATCTTGCAAAATACTTGACCAGGAACTGGTCGAAAGTCATGTCATCGGCGGCTTCGACCGCGGCCTGTCGCTCGAGCGACTCCTGGGCTTCGGCACTGAATTCCGCCAAGCGCTGTTCGTTGGGTGGGTACAGGTCCAGAAAGTACGCTTTGTGCACGCGGGACATCCGCAGCGCGAATTGAGCGAAACTTTCACCGGTGGTTCGCAACTCTTGCAAGCTTCGCGCCGAGGGTGTGCGATCCACCTCGTCGATCTTGGTCTGTTGCAAATCCAACGCGGCCGTATACGGCTTGCGCTCATCGCCTTGATCCAGCAACTCGCAGATGCCACGCATCGAGTCGATGAGCTCCAGCGCCCAAGCACGCAATTCTACCGGCTGCCCATTGCGGTTTAGTTTCAATCCCGGTTCGCGGCCACGCCGCGCGACCACCGCATGATTGGCATCCAGCTGTGCCTGCTCGCCGGCATCGATCGGATCGCTCTGTTTCAGTACACACAGCGCCGCGAATGCTTCCAAAAAGCGCAGCTTGTTCTGATTGACACCGACCGGATCGAACGCGCTCACGTCGAGCGCGCGAAACTCGACATATTCCACGCCGCCACGACGCAACGCCTGCGACGGATGCTCGCCCGAGCGGGCCACCCGCTTCGGCCGGATGTAGCTGTAGTACTCGTTCTCGATCTGCAGCAGGTTGGTGTTGAGCTGCCGATACTCGCCGTCCACCTTGACGCCGAGCTTTTCGTACTCCGGATTGGGCGTGCTCACCGCGGCCGTCAGATCCCGTACATATTCGTCGAGACTGTTGACCGAAATGTTCACGCCGGCCTGACTCTTGTTGCGATAGCCCAGGTCGCTCATCCGCAGCGACGTCGCGTACGGGGCATAAAGCGTGCCGGGCGCGAATGTTTCCAATTGATGATCGCGGCCGCGCACGAACGAGCTGCACAGCGCCGGCGAGTTGCCGAATAAATACAGAATCAACCAACCATGGCGACGGTAGTTTCTTAGCAACGAGAAATATTGCGCCGAGATGAAATCCTGCCCGGCGCTCTTCTCTTGCAAGACTTCGGCCAGCACCGGCCAGAACGTCTGTGGAAAGGAGTAATTGAAATGCACGCCGGAAATCGCTTGCATCATGCGACCGTAACGATTGCCCAGCCCCAGCCGGTACACCTCTTTCATCTGGCCGATGTTGGAGCGACCGAAGCGGGCAATGGGGATTTCGGCGTCGCCGGTCAGCATGCAGGGCATGCTGGTTGCCCACAGCAGCTGCTCGCCCAGATGGCGGTAGACGAACTGATGCAGGTCGCACAAGTATTGCAGGAGCTGCCAGGACTCGCGGAACGCGGGCGTCACCAGCTCGATCAACGCCTCCGAGTAGTCGGTGGTGATGTGCTCGTGAGAGAGCGCCGAGCCGAGGGCGATCGGATGGGAGCTTTGTTCGATGTGGCCGTCCGGCGAGACGCGCAGCGACTCTTTTTCCACGCCCTTCAAGCCGTTCTGCAGGACGCGCGGCTCACGCGTGTTGATCAGCGTCGCCAGGCGACGCTCGAAGGCGCGGTCGATGCCGGAGCTGCTCATGTCTGATCAGAACTGGAAATGGCCGGCAAGTTTCCGGTAGGGGCGTTCGATGCGTCAAGCGTCAGCCACGAATGACACAAGTGAATGACGGCTCGAACGTCGCAAAGTCTGATACCGCCCGAGTGACGACTATGCTTTGATTGGCCTGTTCCGAGCGACTGCTGGAGACCCGTGGAGCCGACGACCGTCTTCGATCCTGAGCTCCTAACCTCGTATCTGTCGATCGGAGTGGTCGCAGCCCTGGCACTGACGGTTGTTGCCGCTTTGGCCCGCACCCTGGTCCTGCATGGCCGCCTGGCCCGGCGCACCCGGGAGCTGGAAAACGAGCTGGCGCAACGTCAACGGGCCGAAGCACAACTGCAGGCAGCCCATGCCGAGTTGGAGAATCGGGTCCGCAGCCGCACCCGGGCGCTGGAAACCCGCAACGAAGAGCTGAGCCGTCTGCGGCTGGCCCTGGAAACCGCGAACCGCCGCCTGCGTCATCTGGTGGCCGCCGACCCGCTCACCGGCATCGCCAACCGCCGCCATTTCGATCGCACCCTGGATCGCGAAGTGCGCCGGGCCCGCCGTGAACAGCGGCCGCTGTCCTTGATCTTCCTGGATCTCGACGAGTTCAAGCACTTCAACGACACCTACGGTCATGCCCACGGCGACGAAGTGTTGCGCCGGGTGGCACGCACCCTCGATGAGAGCTTCCGGCGCGGCGGCGATCTGGTCGCCCGCTACGGCGGTGAAGAGTTCGCGGTGGTATTGCCCGGCGTCGATGCTCACCGCGCCGGCCTGTATGCAGAACGCTTGCGCCGGCGGATCTGGCGGATGGCCATCTCGAGCGGCTCCGCCGAATCCAGTGAGCGCATCACCATCAGCGGCGGCGTCGCCGCCATCGCGCCCGGCAGCCCCGGCTTCCACGATACAGCACCCGATACATTGTTACGGGCCGCCGACCAGGCGCTCTACAAGGCCAAATGCCAGGGAAGGAACCGGATCGCCATGGCCAATGCACCAGCAACGACCAGCGCCGAACGACCGGTCGTCGAACTGGCTTCCTGATCTTTCCCGCCCTTGCGCCCTCCCCACACGGTCGGCGTATAGTCGATTCGTCGCATTCATCCTCGAACAACAGTGACAAGGAATGTGGGTCGCGAGCGATTTGCATTCCTTTGAAAGGGAGAATCGCATGACAGACAAGAAGACGGTTGGCGGCGTGACCTATCAGAACGCCGGCAAGGATTACTTCGAGAAACGCGGGCTACGGCGCCACGCGAGAGTCTGGTCGTTATGGGCGCTGGGTGTCGGCGCGGTGATCTCGGGGCATTTCTCCGGCTGGAACTTCGGCATCGGCGCCGGCGGCTGGGGCGGTTTGTTCATCGCGGCCATCATCATCGCCATCATGTATCTGGGGCTGATCTTCAGCCTGGCGGAAATGTCTCCAGCACTGCCGCACACGGGCGGTGCGTATTCCTTCGCTCGCAGCGCCATGGGTCCCTGGGGCGGCTTCATCACCGGCCTGGCCGAGAGCATCGAATACATCATGACGCCGGCGGTGATCGTGTTCTTCATCGGCTCCTATCTCACCGGCATCTTCGAAACTCCAGCCGCGTATCAACCGTTGTGGTGGATCGGTTGTTATCTGGTGTTCGTGTTGCTCAATTACGCGGGCGTGGAGCTGTCTTTCAAGATTTCCGTGGTCGTCACAGTGATGGCGCTGGCGGTGCTGGTGGTGTTCTGGGTCAGCGCGATTCCCCACGCGGACTTCTCGCGCTGGGCACTGAACATCGCCGCCGGCCCGGACGGCAAGCCCATCGAGCTGACCCAAGGCGGCGGCACCTTCCTGCCTTTCGGTTGGAAAGGCGTGCTCGCTGCCCTGCCTTTCGCCGTGTGGCTGTTCCTGGCGATCGAGGAGTTGCCGCTCGCCGCTGAAGAGTCGGTCGACCCGAAACAGGACATGCCGAAAGGATTGATCTTCGGCATGTTCACGCTGATCGTCTCGGCACTGATGATCATGCTGCTGAATGCATCCATCGGCTCCGCCGACGAAGGCAAGCTGCACGGCGCGTATTCGCTGGCCACTTCCGCCGAGCCGTTGCTCGATGGCTTCCGCGTGATCTTCGCGGGTGACATCGCGAAGTTGCTCGCGTTGTTGGCGGTGATCGGCCTGATCGCCAGTTTCCACACGATCATCTTCGCGTTCGGTCGACAGATATATTCGCTGTCACGCGCGGGCTACTACCCGGCGGTAATGTCGATCACGCACGGCTCGCGCAAGACTCCGCACATCGCTTTGTTCACGGGCGCAGCCATCGGCCTAGCTGTGATCCTCGCTGTATGGTTCTCGCGCGGCGCGGAGAAAGGCGGCGCGATCATTGGCGCGACGTTGCTGAACATGGCGGTGTTCGGCGCGATGATCTCGTACGCGTTCCAGGGCATCTCATTCATCCTGTTACGCAAGAACATGCCGAACATCGAGCGGCCGTATCGCAGCCCCCTCGGCATTCCCGGTGCGGCGGCGACGGTCGTGATCGCCATCGTCACACTGTACTTCCAGCTGCAAGATCCGGTGTATCGAGCCGGTGTGTACTCGGCGCTGGCCTGGTATGTCGCGGGTGTCCTGTACTTCGCCTTGGTGGGGCGTCACAAACTCGTGCTGTCGCCCGAGGAAGAGTTCGCCATGACCGGGGGGCAGCATGGTCATCCGGAACGCGAAGGCTACGGCACCACCAAGGTTGACACTGCATCATGATGGAACCTCGCCAGGTCAAGAGCGCTGCCGACGCCAAAGCCATCGTCGAGCAGCGCGGTCTGTCGCACGTCAAAGTCGGCGTGTTCGATGTCGACGGCATCATGCGCGGCAAATACATGTCGCGCGCGAAGTTCATCTCGGCATTGGAGAGCGGCTACGGCTTCTGCGATGTGGTGCTCGGCTGGGATTGCCAGGATCAGCTCTACGACAACGTGAAGTTCACCGGCTGGCACACGGGTTACCCCGACGCACCGGTGCGCATCCTTCCTGAAACCTGCCGACCGCTGCCGTTCGAAGCTGACAATCTGCTGTTCCTGAGCGAGTTCACCGGGCCGGCCGAACAGATCTGCCCGCGCGGCGTGCTTCGACGCGTGCTCGAGAAGGCCGCGAAGCTCGGCTTCCAACCGTACGCGGGCTTCGAGTACGAAGTGTTCTTTTTCGACGAGACACCCGAGTCGGTGCGCGCCAAGCATTATCGCGATCTGAAACCGATGGCGCCGGGCTGGTTTGGTTATTCCGTGATTCGCAATTCGACCGCGTCGGAGTTCTATCGTCATCTGCTCGCGACCTGCGACACGATGGACTTCGGTATCGAAGGGCTGCATGAAGAAACCGGGCCGGGCGTGATCGAAGCGGCGATCGCCTTCGACGCGGCGCTGGCGTCGGCGGACAAGGCGTCGCTGTTCAAGACGTTCATCAAAGTGCTGGCCCAGCGTAACAATATGATGGCCACCTTCATGGCGAAATGGTCGCGCGACTGGCCGGGCCAGAGCGGTCACATTCACTTGTCGCTGAAGGATGGTGACGGCAAACCGGTGTTCCACGACGCCGACCAGCCGCATCAGATGAGTCAGACGATGCGTTATTTCGTCGGCGGCCTGCAGCAGCTGATGCCGGAGCTGCTCGCGATGGTGGCGCCGACGGTCAATTCCTATACACGATTGATCCCGGGCTTCTGGGCACCGACGGATTCGACGGTGGGTGTCGAGAACAGAACGTGCGCGTTGCGCGTCATTCCGGGGAGCGCTAAGTCACAGCGTGTCGAGTATCGAGTCGCGGCGGCGGATGCGAATCCCTACATCATTCTTGCAGCGGCCCTCGGATCGGGACTGTATGGCATCGAGCATAAGATCGAGCCGGAGCCGCTGGTCGAAGGCAACGCTTACGACCACAAGTTTCCAGAGCGGCTGGCGCTGCCACGGACTTTGTGGGATGCCGCACAACGGTTGAAACAGTCGCGCATGGCACGCGAATACTTCGGCGACGCCTTTGTCGATCACTACGCCGCGACCCGAGAGTGGGAAGAACGCGAGTTCCGCAAGCATATTACGGACTGGGAGCTGGCGCGGTACTTCGAGATCATTTGAGCGAGTCGCGGCACCGGCCTGCGGCCGGGCCGCTGCTTCAGGAAAGCTACGCGGCTGGAATAGATTGGATGCGCGCTCTTCGAGGAACGTCGTGGCGCCCAGCCGAAGGCCGGGTCGCCAACTTGGCCCGGCCGCAGGCACGGGCAGTGCAGCTTCGGATGACGACATGCAAAAGACGATCAGTCCTATTGATGGCCGCGTTTACGTCGAGCTGGAGCTGGCAACCCCTGCGGTCATAGACGAAGCTCTGGATCGCGCCCGCGCGGCGCAGCGCGCGTGGCGCGGCACCTCCGTCGCCGAGCGAGCAACCGTCCTCTCCCGCTTCTGCGAAATATTCGAAAGCCAGCGCGCCGACATCGCCACCGAACTCACCTGGCAAATGGGCCGCCCCATTCGCTACTCACCCAGCGAAGTCAACGGCACGCTCGAGCGCGCGCGACACATGATCGCCATCGCTCCGCAAGCGCTCGCCGACATCGACGCCGGCCCGAAAGAAAACTTCACTCGCTTCGTTCGCAGAGAACCATTGGGCGTCGTGCTCACCATCGCCGCCTGGAACTACCCTTATCTCATCGCCGTGAACAGCGTCATCCCGGCCCTGATGGCCGGCAACGCCGTGATCCTGAAACATTCCGCGCAAACGCCGCTGTGCGCCGGACGCTTCGCCACCTGCCTGAAGCAAGCCGGCCTGCCCGATGGCGTATTTCAAGTTCTGCACCTCAGCCACGCCGACACCGAAAAACTCATTCGCGACCACCGCATCGACTTCGTCGCCTTCACCGGCTCAGTCGCCGGGGGACACGCCGTGCAACGCGCGGCCTCGGAACGTTTCATCGGCGTGGGTCTGGAACTCGGCGGATGCGACCCGGTGTACGTGAGACACGACGCCGACCTCGCGCACGCCATCGAGAACGTCGTCGATGGCGCCTATTTCAACAGCGGCCAATCCTGCTGTGGCTTACAACGAATTTACGTTCACGAACGCATCTACGACTCTTTCGTCGAAGGCTTCCTCGACCTCACCAACCAATATGTACTGGGCAACCCGCTCGACCAGACCACCACGCTCGGTCCGGTAATCCGCACCGCTGCCGCCGACACGATCCGTCATCAGATCGCCGCATCGATCAGCGCCGGCGCGCAGCCCGCGATCGACGAAGCGAAATTCGCTGACAGCAAACCCGGCACACCCTACCTCGCCCCGCAGGCCCTGTTGAACGTCGACCATTCGATGACCGTCATGCGCGAGGAAATTTTCGGCCCGGTCGCCGGTCTGATGAAGGTGAGCTCGGACGAGCAGGCCATCGAACTGATGAACGACACCGCATTCGGCTTGACCGCCGCGATCTGGACTCGCGACCAGGGCGCGGCGCTGTCGATCGGCGATCGCATCGACACCGGCACATGGTTCATGAATCGTTGCGACTATCTCGACCCGGCGCTCGCCTGGGTGGGCGTGAAGGACTCGGGCCGCGGCTGCACGCTGTCAGTCGTCGGTTACGAGCATCTCACCCGCCCCAAGTCATTCCATTTGCGCACGCGCACTTGAAGGAACACATCATGGCTTCGTTACGCGGCAACTGGAACTATCCCACCGCCGTGCGCTTCGGCCCCGGCCGCATCGCCGAGTTGCCGGACGCATGTAAATCGTTGGGCATGAAACGCCCTCTGCTGGTCACGGACGCCGCGCTGGCGAAGCTGCCGATGATCGGCAACGCCGTCGCTGCGTGTAAGGCCGCGGGACTCGCGTGTGAAGTATTCAGCGACGTGCAAGCGAATCCGGTGGAGTCGAACGTCACGAATGGAGTGAATGCCTACCGCAGCGGTTCGCACGATGGCGTGATTGCTTTCGGTGGCGGCAGCGCGCTGGACACGGGCAAGGCCGTCGCATTGATGGTGGGCCAGACGCGTCCGATCTGGGACTTCGAAGATCGCGAGGATTGGTTCACGCGAGTGAATGTTTCAGGCATGGCGCCCGCCGTCGCGGTGCCGACGACATCCGGCACCGGCTCCGAAGTCGGGCGCGCTTCCGTAATCACCGATGTGCGCGATCACACCAAGAAGATCATTTTTCATCCCAAGATGTTGCCGTCCATCGTGATTGCCGATCCCGAACTGACGCTGGGTTTGCCGGCGAAAATCACCGCGGCAGTCGGCATGGACGCGCTATCTCACAATCTCGAGGCGTACTGCTCGCCCTCGTATCATCCACTGGCGGAGGGCATCGCGCTCGAAGGCATGCGTCTGGTGCACGACTATCTGGCCACCGCCGTGCAGGATGGCAACGACATCGAAGCCCGCTCGCAAATGATGGCGGCGTCGTTGATGGGCGCGACGGCGTTTCAAAAAGGGCTCGGCGCCATGCATAGCCTGAGTCATCCGTGCTCGGCGAACCTGAACACGCATCATGGCCTGACCAATGCCGTCGTCATGCCTTATGTGCTGTCATGGAATCGTCCGGCGTTGGGCGCGAAGATGCAGCGGCTGGCCGCCTACCTGAACCTGCCTCAGCACTCGTTCAACGGCGTCCTGGACTGGATCCTGGAGTTGCGAAATACCATCGGTGTCCCGGATACATTGTCGGAGCTGGGCGTTACTCCTGAGCATGCGCGAACGTTCGCGCAACAGGCATTCGACGACCCCTCCACCGGCGGCAATCCCATCCCGGTGACGGTCGCTGATTTTGCTCAGCTCTATCTGAACTGCGTCGAGGGCAAGCTCAATACGGCGGCAGGGGCCTGTTAACACTCATTTGATGGGTTGCGTTGCGCCTCCAATCGCCTGCAGCAAGGCACAAAGCGCAGCCCATATGTCGATATGGGCAAGCTTTGTAACGCAGCTGTGGGCGATTCGAGGCGCAACCCATTTAATGAATAAATATCATTAGATGGGACGAGCTATTGCGGTTCAGGACGTCGTTAGTCCTCCCTTATGTACTGCAGAGTACACGGCGGTCGTCCCGCCTAGCCCTGAACCGCAATAGCTCGTCGCAGCCCATCAAATGAGTGTTAACAGGCCCCTATTCAGCCATGGTTCATTGGCAATTCATGAGCCGCGAGGCATAGTGAAGACCATGCGTATCCCACTGCTCATTGGTTTGGCGGTCGTCGCGGGCACGCTCGCGGCACCGGCGCATGCCGACGGTATGCGTTGTGGCAGCCGTTTGATCCGTGACGGCGATGCACGCGCCGAAGTACGCGCGTTTTGTGGCGAGCCCGCCGACGTGCAGACGCGCACCATTCTTCGCCGTCCGACCTACACCGTCGGCGGTCGCATCTTTTATTCGGGCGATGGCTTGATCGAAATCCCGGTGGAAACCTGGACCTACAACTTCGGCCCGAACAAGCTGATGCGCCGGGTGAAATTCGTCGACGGCGTGGTCGATGAGGTCGAGACGCTGGGTTACGGCTACAACGATCCGCAGCGTGGCACCTACGGCCCCGGCAGCTGATCGCGCACGCGCGCTTTCGTCACTATCCAATAGCGCGCCAACAGCAGCACCGCGCTGATCGACAGTCCGACGTTCAGCCCGACCCAGACCAGTTTCGGTCCTTCGCCTCGGTGCACGCCGAAGTAGTACGCGAAGGTGAACCCGACCACCCAATACGAAAAGATGCACAAGGCCATGGGAATGGTCGTGTCCTTGAAGCCGCGCAGCGCACCCGCCGCGCCGACCTGCACACCATCGGAAAATTGAAACAACGCGGCCATCAGCAACAGACTGGCCGCCAGCTCGCGCACCGGCACGTCGCGCGTGTACAGCGCCGCGATGTGATCGTTGAACAACAAAATCACAATCGCCGACACGGTCATCACGATCGCGCACATCCCCACGCCAATCAGACCGGCACTGCGCGCACCGGCCAGATCGCCGCGTCCCAGCGTGTGGCCGACGTGAATGGTCGTGGCTGAGCTGATGGCCAACGGCACCATGAACATGAACGCCGCATAGTTCAGCGCGATTTGATGTCCGGCCGCGGTCACCGCACCCATGCCGCCCATCATCAACGCCGCCGCTACGAACAAACCGCCTTCGGCGAGGATGCTGCCGGCGATGGGCGCACCGATGCGAGTCAGCTCACCGAGCACAGCCCAGTTCGGCGGATCGATGCGTGCGAAAAGGTTGAACGGCCGATAAGCGCGATGCATGCGCATGTGGAGCAACATCGCGAAGAACATCAGCCACATCGAAATAGCCGTCGCGACGCCGCAGCCCACCGCACCCAACGCGGGCGCGCCGAACTTGCCGTACATGAAGATCCAGTTGCCGATGACGTTCGCGGTCAGGCCGAGGAACCCGGAGAACATGATGGGCTTGGTGCGCCCGAGCCCTTCGCTCATATAACGCAGCGAGAAGTACGCGAGCAGCCCCGGCATGCCCCAACTGATGGCGTGAATGTATCCAACCGCCACGGGCAGCACGTCCTCGCCGATACCGATCGCCGGCAGGAACCAATCGGCCTGTTGCATGCCCGTGAACAACAGGATTGAAAGCGCCAGCACCAGCCACCATGACTGCCGGGCGTAGGACGTCACTTTGTGCGTATCGTTGGCGCCGTAGGCGTGCGCAACCGAGGGCGAGGTGGCCATCAACAGACCGAAGCCCACGAACATGAAAAGGTTGAAACTGGCGGCACCGATCGCCAGCCCACCCAGATCGACCGCGCCCAGCTGGCCCGCCATGACGGTGTCGGCAAACGCCATGCCGGTGATCGAGAGGTTATTACCTAGCAGCGGGGCGCCGAGCGCGACAATAGCTCGGGCGTCCACGCCCAGGCGGGCGCGGCGGTGGATACTCATGTGGCTGACCGCCGGCGTTGGCGGGAAACTGTGTGGCGTTACGGATCGCGGGCCGCACAGCGTACGGACTTCAGCGCTCCGCGCCAACAGCGATCCCAACTATATTCGGGCGATTCCGGCTGGCATGCTTGCCACCCTTAGTTGCCCGCAACTGGAGCCATCATGCTCGTAGGTTCGTCGATCCGACGCGTCGCCATCATCGGCGGCGCGCGCATTCCGTTCGCGCGCTCGATGGGCGTGTTCGCCGAGGCCAGCAACCAGGAAATGCTCACCGCCTCGCTCAAAGGCCTGGTGGATAAATTCAATCTCCGCGGCGAAGTGCTCGGCGATGTCGGCGCTGGCGCGGTGCTCAAGCATTCCAAGGATTTCAACCTGACGCGCGAGAGCGTGCTCGACAGCGGCCTCGCGCCGGAAACCCCCGCGTTCGATTTGCAGCGCGCGTGCGGCACCAGTCTCGATACCGCCATCGTGCTCGGCTTGAAGATCGCAGTCGGACAGATCGACTCCGCCATCGCGGCCGGCGTCGATACGGCCAGCGATGTTCCGATCGTCTATCCCAGCTCGTATCGCAAAGTGCTTCTGCGCAGTGCGCGCGGCCGATCGCTCGGCGAACGCCTGTCGCCGTGGACGAGTTTTCGTCCCAGCTTCCTCAAGCCGCAGCTGCCCGGTGTCAGCGAGCCCCGCACCGGCATGTCGATGGGACAGCATTGCGAAAAGATGGCTCAGACCTGGCAGATCGCGCGCGCCGATCAGGATCAACTGGCGCTCGAGAGTCATCGCAAGGCCGGCGCGGCGTGGGATGAAGGTTTCTATGACGACCTGGTCGTGCCGTTCCGCGCTTTGAAACAGGACAACAACATTCGTCGCGACACGTCGATCGAGAAGCTCGCGAAGCTCAAGCCGTCGTTCGCGGCGAATGGCACGTTGACCGCCGGCAACTCGACACCGATGACCGACGGCTCGGCCGCCGTGCTGCTCGCGAGCGAGGAATGGGCGAAGGCGCGCGGACTGCCGGTGCTCGCGTATCTCACGTACGGCAAATATGCGGCGGTCGATTTCGTGCAGAAGGAAGGACTGCTGATGGCGCCCGCCTATGCAGCGCCTCGCATGCTCGCGGACGCCAAACTCACACTGCAGGACTTCGACATCTACGAAATCCATGAAGCGTTCGAAGCTCAGGTGCTATGCACGCTCAAGGCGTGGGAGTCCGCGGAGTTCTGCCGCGACCGGCTCGGTCTCAGCGCGCCGCTCGGAAGCATCGACCGGAGCAAGATGAATCTCAAAGGCGGCAGCGTCGCCATCGGCCATCCCTTCGCCGCCACCGGCGCTCGAATCATCGCCACCCTGGCCAAGCAACTCGCCCAACGCGGCGGCGGCCGCGGCCTGATCTCCGTGTGCACGGCCGGCGGCATGGGCGTCACCGCCATCATCGAACGCTAAACCGAGCCACCACCCTCCGGCGGGAGGGTCAAAATGGAGGCGGTCGGCAGGGCTTGATGGAAGGGTACCTGCCGACCGCCGTCCGGACCGAGGTCTGGAATAAGTTAAACCAGAACCCAGTCGCCTGCGCGAGGTGCCGCGATCCCGGGGAGGGGGCAGTAACGAATCGCGACACTTCGAGCAATCGATAGAGGCAGATCGGTGGCGGAGCGGCCGACCCGGGTAAAAGAATTAGGAAAAAGAAGTGAAGGGCATCCCTGCCCGGTTGCATGCCCCGGCCACGCCGGTCCTTGTGAAGACATCCTTGATCACACGCACGCAGATCCTATGAGGTATAGCGACAAACCGAGGGAAATGCCCTCACAGCGCAACAGACTCTTTCGCAACGAGGCATGGGGCGGATGCGGCGGTTTTACTTATTCCCGTAAACATATATGTGCCGATGCGTCGGCCTGTCTTACAAGGGCTTCGCAACGGCCCCCGCACCGCAACCACCCTTTGTACCTACTGCCCTGAAGTACAAGGAAATAACTACCCGTGGCATAGCGGTTGCTTTATCTACCACGCGTGCCACAAACGCCCACAGGAATTCTCAGATGAACCGATTTTTTGCTCTGGTGCTGCTTGCCTTCGGGTTTGCTGGCGCCGCCCGTGCCGACTACATCCCCGCCACCTGGGTCGACGTGGCTCCCGAGGCGAACAACGTGTACATCGGCGACCGCCAGTCGTACACCTACACCCACAACCTGAACGACAACGGCTTCCGCCCGCTGACCGACCTGATCACCAGCTTCAACCTGTCCATCAACCTGGCCGATGACCAGCGCAACGACGGCTACGAGCTGGCGTTCGTGGACATCCCGGGCTTCACCGGCGACTCCTTCGTCAGCAGCTTCGGCCTGAGCGGTCCGGAGTACAGCGGCTTCTCCATCGTGGGCCTGCTGCAGCTGAACGCGCTGGGCACTCTGACGGTCACCATCAGCTCCATCATCGGTGACTTCAACCTGGTCAGCTCCACCATCACGGCGCAGGGCCTGAGCAACGTGACCAACGTGCCGGAGCCGGGCGCTCTGGGCCTGCTGGGCGTCGGCCTGGTCGGCATCGCGCTGAGCAAGCGTCGTCGCAAGCAGGCGGCTCGCGCTTAACTCGCGAAACCAATCCTGGTGGGAAGGGCCTCGCTTCGGCGGGGCCTTTTCTTTTCTATAGGTCACCTGCGGCGGCGGGGTACATCCATGTACCCGATGGTGGCCATTGTCAGCAATCATTGGTCGGGCACGGGGCAGTCATTAAACTTGCGCCCCATGGTTCATTACCTCGGCGATTCTTCTCACCAGAACGGCGGCGCCAACCGCGTCGGTGTGCTGCTGGCCAACCTCGGGACACCCGATGGTCCCGATCCGTCTTCGGTCCGGCGCTTCCTGGCTGAGTTTCTTTGGGACCCGCGCGTCGTCGAAGCGCCGCGGCTGATCTGGTGGCTGGCTCTGCACGGCGTGATCCTGCGAATCCGGCCATCGAAGAGCGCTCACGCGTATCAACAGATCTGGACGCCCGAAGGCTCACCCTTGCTCGTGTACAGCTCAGCCCTGGCCAAACGAATCGGCGAAGCCCTCGAGTCACGCTGGAATGCCCCGGTGGCGCTCGGCATGAGCTATGGCTCACCGTCCATTCCCCAGGCACTGGATGAACTGCGCCGCCAAGGCGCAACCCGCATCGTCGTTCTGCCGCTGTACCCGCAGTACTCCGGAACGACGACGGCATCCGTCTTCGATCGTGTCACTCGATACCTGCAACGCTGGCGCTGGGTGCCGGAGCTGCGCTTCATCGGCAGCTATCACGACGACGCCGGTTATATCGATGCCCTTGCCGCCAGCATCGATCACCACTGGCGCGCCCATGAAAAGCATCATCTGCTGTTCTCTTTCCATGGCATCCCGAAACGCTACGTCACCTCGGGCGATCCCTATTACAGCCAGAGCATGCAGACCGCGCGCCTGGTCGCCGAGCGCCTCTCTCTGGGCGAGCAAGAGTGGAGCGTGAGCTTTCAATCGCAGGTCGGCCGAGAGGAGTGGCTGCGGCCGTACACCGACGAGCGCTTGCTCGAGTACGCGCGCAGCGGCCCGAAGAAGGTCACGCTGGTCTGCCCGGGCTTCGCGACCGACTGTCTGGAGACGCTCGAAGAAATCGCGCTTCGCAATCGACAATTGTTTCTCGACGCCGGTGGCGAAGCCTATGACTACGTGCCCGCGCTGAACGCCGGCGACGCGCACGTTGCCGCGTTGGCTCAGCTGCTCGAACGACACATGCAAGGCTGGGCGTAACAGCGATGTTCGGCCGGTTCCTGGAGATCAGCGTGCATGCGCCCGAGATTCGCGACTCGCTGGCGTTCTACGAAGCGCTGGGGTTCGCGCAGGCACCGGTCGGTGAAACATTCCAACATCAGTACGCGGTGGTCACCGATGGCCGATTGTTTCTGGGCCTCCACGGCCGGGCGCTGCCCTCTCCGGCGCTGACCTTCGTGATGCCACGGCTCATGCATGGCATCGAGCAGCTGGAACAACTGGGCATCGAGCTCGAAGACCTGCAGCTGGGCAATGAAGTCTTCAATCGCGTGAGCTTTCGCGACCCCTCGGGTCAGAGCGTCAACGTCTTCGAGGCCCGCACATTTTCACCGCCTCAATTCGAAACCCATCCGGCGACGACCTGCGGTTACTTTACGGAATACGGACTGCCGGTCCGCGAGCAAGGCACCATGCGCGTATTCTGGGAAGCGCTGGGTTTCGTGGCGTGGGATGAGCAATCTGAGCCATTCGCGCGGACGGCGCTCACCAGTGACCATCTGAATCTGTCGTTGTATCGTTCCCGGGCATTCCGCCAGCCGGTGCTGACCTTCGAAGATCGCGACATGCGTGAACGCCTGGCCCGGCTGAAAGAGCGCGGCTTCCAGCTTTCCGACGAAATGCCCGACAGCCTCGACGAGTCGTGCAACGCCATCCTGATTGCGCCGGAAGGAACACGGCTGCTGCTGATACAGTCCGAAGACTGAACCAAGGAGAATTCGATGTTCCGGAGTCTCGCTGCCGCCTGCATGGCGCTGCTTGCCACCGCCGCCGTGGCCGACGAAGGCATGTGGACCTTCGACAACGTGCCGCAGGCCGCGATCCAGGAGAAATACCACGCGACGCTCGACAAGCCCTGGCTGAACAAGCTGCAACGTTCCATCACACGTTTCGAGAGCGGCTGCACCGGATCGTTCGTGTCGCCGGACGGTCTGGTCCTCACCAATCATCACTGCGCCATGCAATGCCTCGCGGAGATTTCCAGCGAGCGCGCGAACTACGTGGACGACGGTTTCAAAGCGGCCACGCGCAGCGCCGAGAAGAAGTGCCCGACGCAAATTCTGTCGGTGCTCGTGGAGATGGAGAACGTCACCGCGAAAGTAGCCGCGGCCACCGCCGGCATGCCGGACGCGCAAGCCAACCAAGCGCGCAAACAGGAGCTGAGCAAGCTCGAAGCCGCGTGCACCAGAAGCTCCGAAAAGAATCGCCTCGCGTGCGAGTCGGTGACCCTGTATCAGGGCGGCCAATATTTTCTGTACAAGTATCGCCGTTACGACGACGTGCGACTGGCGTTCGCCCCGGAGCACGCGATCGCGGCGTTCGGCGGCGATCCGGACAACTTCAACTTCCCGCGCTGGAGCCTGGATTTCAGCCTGTTCCGCGTCTATGAGAACGGCAAGCCGCTGCGCTCACCGGATCATCTGAGCTGGCGCACCGAAGGCCCGCAGGTGGGCGAAGCGACCTTCGTCGCCGGCCATCCCGGCAGCACCAGCCGCCTGCTGACCGTCGAGCAATTGCGCTTTCAGCGCGACACCTCCGTCCCCTCTTATCTGATTCGCAACTCCGAGCTGCGTGGCAGGCTGATTCAATGGGGCAAGACCGGCGACGAGCCCGCGCGCATCGCCAGCGACTATCTGCAGAGCGTGGAGAACTCGTTGAAGGTCTATCGCGGATTCCAGACCGCACTGCTCGACGACAGCTTGTTCGCACGCAAGACGTCACAGGAGCGAGAGTTGCGCGAGCGGGTAAAGAGCGACCAGAAGCTCGCCGGCACCGTCGGCAATGCATGGAACGATGCGGCCGCCGCGCAAGAGCGCTATCGCCAGATCTACGATCGTTATCTGTATCTGGAAGGCGGTGCTGGCTTCAACAGCAAGCTCTTCTCGTATGCGCGCACACTGGTGCGCAGTGCCGCCGAGCGCACCAAGGCCAACGAGCAACGGCTGCGCGAGTTCGCCGATTCCAATCTGCCCAAGGTGTCGTCGAGCCTGCTCGCGACCACCCCGCTCTATCCGGACTTCGAGCAAGTCACGCTGTCGTTCTCGCTCGACAAACTTCGTGAAGCGCTGGGTCCGGATGACTCCATCGTTCGCAAGCTGTTGAGCAAGGAGTCGCCCGACTCACTCGCCAACAAACTGATTACTGAAACCAAACTGGGCGATCCGGCCGTTCGCAAAGCGTTGTGGGACGGCGGCGGCGCGGCCATCGCCAGCTCGAACGATCCGATGATCGTGCTGGCTCGTGACATCGACGAGGAATCGCGCACGGTCCGGAAGATCTTCGAAGACGAAGTGCAGGCACCGGTCGCGTCCGCTCAAGAGCGCATCGCCAAAGCACGCTTCGCCGTGTACGGCACGAACACCTATCCAGACGCGACGTTCACGCTGCGCCTGAGCTACGGCGCGGTCGAAGGCTGGATGGAGAAAGGCCAGCGAGTCGAGCCATTCACGCGACTGTCACGCTTGTACGAACGCGCCACCGGCAAGGATCCGTTCCGCCTGCCGCAAGCATGGCTGGACGCGCGCGATCGGCTCGATATGAACACGCCGTTCTGTTTCGTGACGACCAACGACATCGTCGGCGGCAACTCGGGCAGCCCGCTGGTGGACACTCAGGGCCGGCTGGTCGGCCTGGCATTCGATGGAAACATTCATTCCATCGCCGGCAGCTTCTGGTACGACGGCACCATGAACCGCACCGTCGCCGTGCATCCCTCTATCATCATTACCGCGCTCAAGGATGTTTATGGCGCGGGGGATCTGGCCAAGGAATTGCTCGGCAAGCGCTGAACGTCAGCGCTTGACCGCGACCAGGTTGAAGCGCACGTGTAACCGGTCCTGAACTTCCAAAGCCCCCAGCGCGACGCTGAAGGGCTTCATGCCGAAGTCGGTCTGCAGCAGGTCGAACTCGCCGCTCGCGGTGAGTCGGTCGCCGTTCACGACGATGTCGGTTGGCACGACCACCTCTTTGCTCGCGTCCTTGATGGTGATGCGCGCGGTGATCTTCGGCGCCTGCAACGAGCCGACGACGGTCGCCGATTTAACGGTGACGTTCGGATAGGTCTCGGCGTCGAGCACTTCCTTGCGAAGCATGTTCTTGCGCGTGCCTTCCTTGTCCGAGGCGGCAATCTCAGGAGGAAAGTCGCTGCCGGCAGCGCGCCGGGCGTCCGCATCGTCGACGATCAGGTCCGCCACGGGAAACGACAGCTCGAAACCGGACGCCGGGAATGGGGAACGCATCCAGACCCGACCGGTCACCGATTTGCTGGTCATCACATGATTGTGGCCCAGCCGAGCGAAAGTCCCGCCGCGATAGACAAAGACATGCAGAACCGAGGCCTGCGGATCGACTTGGTAAACCGTCGCGCCCGCCTCGGCGGGTGGCGGTGGCGGCGCGGGCTGCGTTGGTTGCGGCGGAACTTGGGGAGTGGGCGCGGGTGGGCGCACCGGTCGCGGACAAGCGACAAGTCCGAGGCACAACACCAGGACCGCGCCGATTCGAGTTGATTTCATTCGATCTGTCGTCATACCTGATCCATTCGAGCCCTTCGATCGTGTCAGATTTGCAGGCCCGGTGGCCCGGCTCCCCGAATCGCTTACACTGTCGTCTCTAAGTACCCACTGGATCCCGAAAGTGATGCAACTGAAGAACGACGAATTGCGCTACGGCGTCGTCGCGCAGTTATTTCATTGGGCCATCGTCGTCCTGATCATAGTGCAGTTCATTCTCGCCAACCGGGCCGACGACCTGCCGCTGGGCCCGGCGAAAATCGCCGTGCTCGCCCAGCACAAATCGTTCGGCATCACCATTCTGGGCCTGGCCCTGCTGCGCCTGATCTGGCGCTGGTTCAATCCGGTGCCGGCCGAGCCATTGGATGTTCCGCAGTGGCAAAGAATCGCGGCCCGCGTGTCGCACATCGGTCTGTACACGCTGTTGCTGATCACGCCGCTGGCCGGCTGGCTCATGTCTTCGGCCCGCAACTTTCCGGTCAGCTGGTTCGGCCTGGTGACCCTGCCGGATTTCATCGCGCCCAACCGCCCGGCTTATGATTTTCTTCACGAGACTCATGAGCTGCTGGCGCTGACACTGTTCTGGCTGGCGGTGCTGCATATCGCGGCGGCGCTCAAGCATCACTTCATCGACAAGGACAACGTGCTTCGCCGCATGTTGCCGGTCAACCTGAAACGGGATCGATAATGATCTGCTCGAAATCTCATCGTCTCGCCGGCCGGCTGGTGGCCGGTCTCGCCGCTGGCCTCGCCGCCGCGGCGGCCTTGGCTGCCGCCACGTGGAGCTTGCAGCCGAAGGAAAGCAAACTCACGTTCGTCGGCGAACAGGCCGGCGCGCAGTTCGAAGGCAGCTTCGACAAGTTCACCGCCGACATCAGCTTCGATCCCAAGAACCTGGCGGCCAGCCGCTTCGATGTGAAAATCGACACGGCCTCCGTGAATACGCAGGACGGCGAGCGCGACACCACGATCAAGGGCGCCGACCTGTTCGACGTCAAACGCTTCCCGACCGCGCAATACGTCGCCGACAAGTTCACTGACAAGGGTGGTAACAAATATTCGGCCACCGGCAAGCTCACGCTGCGCAATGTCACCAAGGACGTGCCCATCGATTTCAGCTTCGAAAGCAAGGACGGCGGCGCCTGGCTGAAGGGCACGGCAAAAATCAAACGTCTGGATTTCGGCGTCGGTCAGGGCGAGTGGCAGGACACGTCCACGGTCGGCAACGACGTGCAAGTGCGCTTCTCGCTGCGACTGAAAGGCGCTTCATGAGTCAGGCCACGACCCGGCTGCGGTAACGACACACCGATGATTGCAGCCGCGCCGCTCAAATACACGGCACCCGACGAATGCGTCGAAGCCACGCTCAATCGCGTCGGCAAGCATGTCGTGCTGGGTTTGCCGGTCGCCATCGGCAAGCCGAACACGCTGGTCAACGCGTTCGTGGCCCGCGCCGTTGCCGATCCTCATGTAAAGCTCACCATCATCACGGCACTGTCGCTGCGAGTACCGCGCGGCCGTAGCGATCTGGAGAAGCGCTTTATCGAGCCGTTCACGCGTCGGGTGTTCGGCAACTATCCCGAGCTCGATTACCTGCGGCTCATCGAGCGACAGCAGCTGCCCGCGAACATCGAAGTGCTCGAGTTCTACATGGAACCCGGCGCCTGGCTGCGTAACGAACATTTACAGCAGCATTACCTGAGCAGCAATTACACACACATTGCGCGCGATGCCTTGCGCCGTGGGCTCAACGTGATCGCGCAGCTCGTCGCCGCTCCGCCGCCCAACGAAGCGCCGGGCTTGCTGAGCCTCGGCTCCAACGCGGACATGACCGCCGATCTGTTGCCGCAAGTCGCAGCGATGCGCGCGGCCGGCAGCAGCAAGCCGTTCGTACTGATCGGCCAGGTGCACCGTGATCTGCCCTTCATGTACGGCGACGCGCTGGTCACCGCCGACACGTTCGATTTCCTGGTCAAGGATCCGGACACGGCGCTGTTCAGCCCGCCCAACATGCCGATCCCGCCGACGGAACATGCGATCGCCCTCAATGTCAGCACGCTGATTCGCGACGGCGGCACATTGCAGCTGGGCATCGGTGAGCTGGGCGATGGCATTTGCTACGCCTTGCAGCTTCGCCAGCAGCAGCCTGCGCTTTATCGCGAGGTCCTGGAATCGACCGGCATCCTCGCCCGACATCGCCGGCTCATCGAGACCGAAGGCGGCACCGCGCCGTTCGAGCGCGGCCTGTATGGCTGCACCGAGATGCTGGCCGACGGCTTCCTGGATCTGTATCGCAGCGGCATCCTGAAACGTCGCGTCTATCCGAGCGCCAAGCTACAACGACTCATCGACGACGGTCACATCGATGAGAATGTCAGTCTGCACACGCTCGACGCGCTGGTCGAAGCGGGCATGAACCGGATGTCGTTCGCCGACTTCCAGGAATTCCGTGAAGTCGGCTTGTTTCGCGACGACGTCGAATACGATCGCGGCGTGCTGATCACGCCGGACGGTCAGCAATTGCCAGCGACTTTCTCCGACCCCGAACAACGCGCACAGATTGCGCAGTACTGTCTGGGCGAAACACTGCGCAACGGCGTGCTCGCCGACGCGGGTTTCTTCTTCGGCCCGAAAGGTTTCTACGCTGGCCTGCGTGAGCTGCCCGCCGTGCAGCGCAGAATGTTCGCGATGCGCGGCATCAGCTTCGTGAATGAGCTGTACGGGCATGAATGGGAATTGAAGGTCGCACAGCGTCGTTACGCGCGCTTCGTGAACACCACGATGATGGTCACGGGCCTGGGCGCCGCCGTTTCCGATGGGCTCGCGGACGGACGCGTCGTCAGCGGCGTCGGCGGTCAATATAACTTCGTGGCGATGGCGCACGCGCTGCCTGAAGCGCGCTCCATTCTTTGTTTGCGCTCGACCCGCACGGCCGGGGATGTCACTTCATCCAACGTCGTCTGGAGTTATGGGTATTGCACCGTGCCGCGCCATCTGCGCGACATCGTCGTCACCGAATATGGCATCGCCGATCTGCGTGGCCGCACCGATCGTGAGATCGTCGAAGCACTGGTCGGCCTCATGGACGCCCGATTCCAGCAAGCCTTCGTCGCCGACGCGCAGCGCGCCGGCAAATTGCCGAAGAGTTGGAGCATTCCTGAAGCAGCGCGCGCCAATACTCCAGAACAGCTGGCCAGGAAATTCGCGCCGTGGCGCGAGCGCGGCTTGTTTGCTGAATTGCCGTTCGGCACCGACTTCACCGCCGAGGAGGTCGTGCTCTCCAAAGCCTTGCGTTCCTTGCAAGCCTCGACCCAGTCGTGGTCGGGTCGCGTATTGACACTGTTCGATGCACTGTTAAATGGATCGCCTGTGCCCGCCGTCCAGCCGCATCTCGCACGCATGGGCCTGGCTCGTGCCGATTCTTTGTCACAGGCCATTCAGCGCCGGCTGCTGACCAACGCGCTCCGCAAAATTTTGCAAACCGGCTGATCAGCTCCTATCTTTGCTGCCCTCCGCATGGCCCAGGGATGAGCCGTTCCTGTGCGCATGAGCATTCAGCTTTACTTATTCGCACAAGGAAGTCGTTCATGAAGAAGTTTGCGGCCCAGCTGTTGAGCGTCGGTTTGCTGAGCGCCGTCGCCGCCTCGGCTCGGGCGGAGGAATGCAAGTTCAGCTCGGATCGCACGGCCAACTTCAACGGCCCGGTCAAGAAAGTGGTGCTGTCCGCCGGCGCGGGCTATCTCAAGATTCGCGGCGACTCGAACGGCGACGTCAAGGCGACGGGCCGCGCCTGCGCCTCGTCCGAAGCTTTGCTGGGCAAGATCGCACTGGAGAGTCGCCGTGAGAACGACACAATCTATTTGACAGTGGTGATGGCTGAAGGCATGGGTGACATGTTCAGCTTCGGCCGCTACACCTCGCTGGATCTGGACATCACAGTGCCGCGCGACTCGGAGCTCGATGTAAAGGACACCAGCGGCGACCTGGAATTGAGCGATGTCGGCGCGGCCAGGGTCGACGACGGCTCGGGTGATCAGCTGTTGAAGAACATCAACGGCGATCTGATCATCAACGACAGCTCCGGCGAGATCCGCGTGATCAGCGTCGTCGGCAATGTCGAAGTGGCAGACAGCTCCGGCAACATCGACATCGAAGACGTGCGCGGCGATGTGAAAATCATTACCGACAGCTCCGGCGACATTGCCATTCGCAATGTGAAAAAGAACGTCAGCATCGACAACGACAGCTCCGGCACTGTCGATGTGAGCGATGTCGGCGGCAATTTCGGCGTTCGTGCCAAAGGCAGCGGCAACATCCTGTACGAACGCGTCGGCGGCTGGGTACGAATTCCCGCGAAGAGTTAAGCCAGCTCGGCGAGCAGACCCTGGATCATCCCCTGTGCCTGTCGGCCATAGGCGCCGCCGAACAGGTTGAAGTGATTCAGCACGTGATAGAGGTTGTAGAGCGGCACTCGTGACGTCGCACCTGCATCCAGCGGCCACTCACTCCGATAGGCCGCATAAAACGCCGGCCCGAAGCCGCCGAATAGACGCGTCATCGCCAGGTCGGCCTCGCGGTCGCCGAAATACACCGCGGGATCGAACAGCACCGGCGAGCCGTACGCGTCGCTGCCCCAATTGCCCGCCCACAAGTCGCCGTGAAGCAGCGATGGTGATGGTCGATAGTCGGTGAAGAAATGCGCGAGCTGTTCGCAGAGACGCTCACCGCTATCGAGGAGCTCCGTGCCGGCGCCATTGCTCTTCGCCAGCTCCAACTGCGGACGCAGCCGCTGCTCGCGCAGGAACTCGACCCAGTCGGCGCTGTCGCGATTGGACTGCGGCGTCGAGCCGATGGTGTTGTCGCGATACCAGCCGAACTTATCGCGCGTCACCCGATGCTGGGCGGCGAGCCCCTTGCCCAGTAATTCCGCGCTGCTGCGGACGCCGGTGCGCAGCTCGATCCATTCGAGCGCAAGGAAGGCCATGCCATCGAGCTCATCGACTGCCACGACGCCAGGAATGCGCACCGCTCCGGTCCTGGTCAACTCCCTCAGCCCGTCGGCCTCCGCCTGAAACATTTCCAGACTCGACGGCTCGCCATACTTGACGAACAACGGACCGATGTCGCTGTCGAAGCGAGCACAGGAATTGATGGAGCCGCCGCTGACCCGCTCAGAGCTTGCCGTAACCTCAGTCTTTAACGCGCGACTCAGTACGGCAGCAAGCGGCATGGCGATGGGCTACAGCAGTCCGCGGGCTTGTTCCTGCAAGCTGCGGATGGTGGTTCTGATATCAGAGACCGAGCCGCCATTCGCCAGGATCGCTCTGGAAACATTCGGCAACACGCGACCGCGCGCCGAGGGCATGCGCTTCAACACATCCTGAATGGTTGCGCCTTGCGCACCGACGCCCGGCGCGAGAATGAAGGACTGCGGCAAAGCATCCACGGTCTCGGCAGCATCGTCACAAGTGGCACCGACGACGGCACCGATGTACTGCAGCCCTTCCCCCTGCTTGCGATTGCGGGCAGTGATCTCGCGACACAGGTTCTGAGCGACAGTTTCGCCATTGGCCAGGCGAGCCGTTTGTAACTCGCGGCCTTCTGGATTGGAGGAACGCACGACGACGAACACGCCGCCTTCGGCGCGCACGGCAATGTCCAGGAACGGATCGAGCGCGGCGAGGCCGAGATACACATGAGTCGTGACCGCATCGACGCGCAGCGTGGTCGTCGATGAGAAATAACCCTCAGCGTAAGCGGCACCCGTGGTATCGATATCGCCGCGCTTGCCATCGAGCAGCACCAGCACTTCGCGACTGCGTGCAAGCGTCGTCAGCTCTTCGACCGCCTGCAACCCGGCGCTGCCGAAACGCTCGAAGAACGCCGACTGAGGTTTGAGCAGCGAGATACGGAATTCGGCCGCCTCCAGCACGCGCTTGCCGAACTCGAACGCACCGTCGGGCGTGTCCGGCAGATTGCAGGATTTGAGCAGTGCCGCCGAAGGATCGATGCCGACACACAGCGGGCTGTGTTCGACGATTTTCTGATGCAGTCGGGCGGCGAACGTGGACATGAGCGGCTACCTGGTTCAGCGACGAGCCATTGTACCAGCGCACCCGGCGAGCCCGGAGGCCCGAGCGCCCGCCGCATTCGGGCACTGGTGATTCAATAACGCGCGCTCAAGCCCCGGGCGCCTGGAACCCGCGCTCGCGGAACGTGACCACCAAGGTGTCCCGCACGCCGCCCGGGCCGTCGTTCTGGATCGGCGTGGTCTCGTGAATCACCTTCGCGTCGTCCAGCAGGAGCGCCGACCACGGCGCGCTCATGGTGAAGCGCACGCCGGAAGTACCCTCAGCTTCAAACACGCGCGTCTCACCGCCGCGCACATTGAAACGATTCACCAGAATCACGGCGACGTAATCGACGCCGTCGCGATGCGCGCCTTCCGGCGTCGGCCGGCCGATGCCTTCGGCGGTATCGATACGAAACTGATGAGCTTCGATATACCAGCGCGGCACAGGCCGCGCGCGCGCGAACAGCCGGGCAAGTCCACTAATGAGCTGATTCCACGCCGGCGCCTGCAGCACCTCGGCGGTCATGGGCTCGAACCAGCGCTCCATGCCGCCGTGAAGCGCGTTGTACTCGGTGGGCTGCCAGTGCGCGCGATGAGGAACGAGCTGCAGCCCATTGCCCTGCTCTTGAATGAAACAACTGTGACGCCGCGACCGATAGCGACCGCCGTCGCGCAGATACGCGTCGCGAGGCAACTGATTCCAGGTGGGCGCCAGCTTGCCCAGGTCAGCGAGCTCGACGCGGCACTCCGCCGCCAGCTCGTCCGGCTGTAACAACACACAGCCAACTTCATGCAGCGTCGTTGCCGCATCCCCGTTCGATCTGCTCAGTTTCAAGGCGCACTCCGGACGACCGCCCCAATGGACCACATCGGCGGCCGACGCGTAATTTTAGCGCCTCCGGCGCAGGAAACGAGACAGATTCAGACCGGCCAATACAGTAGTCTTGCGCACCTGCCCGTACAGGAACTGACTAATGATGGGTCATAAAACCAGCGCGCTCGCCCTGCTCATCTGTTCGATCATCCAGGTGGCAGCGGTCGCCGCGCCGAGTACCAGTTCCCTGCGCACCGTCGCCGAGCAGTCCGGTAACAAGCGCACCGGCCGCTACGAGGAAGTCGAACGCCTGTGTCCGGCCTTCCAGCAACAGTGGCCGCAGCAGGTGCGCTGTTTCGAGTTCGGCCGCACGCCCGAAGGCCGGCCCATGCTGGCATTGGCCGCCTCTGCCGATGGCACGCTCGACGCCACCGCCGCGCATCGCGCCGGGCGGCCGGTCGTGCTCATGCAGGGCGGTATTCACGCCGGCGAGATCGATGGCAAGGACGCGGGCTTCCTCGCCTTGCGCCAGATGCTCGAGGGCTCGCTGGCCAAGGATGCACTGAAGACCGCGACGCTGGTGTTCGTGCCGGTGTTCAACGTCGACGGCCATGAACGCTTCGGCCGCTGGAATCGCCCCAATCAGGTGGGCCCGGAAGCAATGGGCTGGCGCGTCACCTCCCAGAACCTCAATTTGAATCGCGACTACGTCAAGGCCGAGGCGCCCGAGATGCAAGCGATGCTGCGTCTGTTGGGCGAGTGGGATCCGATCCTGTATGTCGACCTGCACGTCACCGACGGCGCGAAGTTCGAGCACGACATCTCTTACAGCGTCGCACCGACGCTGGCCGGGCGCGAACCCATCCGCCAGGTCGCCGTGGCCGTGCGCGACGAACTGATGAAGCGCGCCACCGAAAAGGGCTCGCTGCCGGTCGACTTCTATCCCTCGTTCCTCAAGGACGACGACCCGACGTCGGGTTTCGCCGTGGCCGTCGGCCCGAAACGTTTCTCACAAGCGTACTGGGCCAGCCGCAACCGCCTCGGCATCCTGGTGGAAACGCATTCGTGGAAGGACTATCCCACCCGCGTGCGCATCACTCATCACACCATCATTTCCTTGATGGAAATGGCGGCGCGCGACGGCAGGCAGTGGCTGGCAGCGGCACAAGCGGCCGACCGCGAATCGGCAGGCATCGGTGGATCCACCGCAAACATCACGTACACGAACACGCCGCACGTCAAGACGATCGACTTTCGCGGCTACGAGTATGAGCGCGTGCCTTCGGCGGTGTCGGGCGCGCTGATGACCCGTTACAACGATAAGCGTCCACAAATCTGGCGCATTCCGTTGCGGGATGAAGTTCAGCCGGCCATCACCGTGAGCGCGCCGCGTGGCGGATATCTGGTTCCGCCGAGCCATGCGCACATGGTCGCCGAGAAGCTCACCCTGCACGGCATCGAGTTTCGTACGGTCGCTCAGGCGCAGACCGGAGCGGATGTCGAAGTGTTTCGTGCCACCAAGGCGGCAATGGACAGCTCGACTTTTGAGGGTCGCAGCAACTTCTCGGTCGAGGGCGACTGGACCAGGGAAAAGCGGGATGTGGCCGCGGGCGCGCTGTTCGTGCCGATCGCGCAAGCCAGGTCGGAGCTGGCGATGACCCTGCTCGAACCCCGCGATCCGGACTCGCTGGTGAGCTGGGGTTATTTCGCCACCGCGTTCGAGCGCAAGGAATATATGGAAGCGTACGTGGCCGAGGCAGTGGCCGAAGAAATGCTGAAGAAGGATCCGGCGCTGCGCCGTGAATTCGAGCGCCGCCTGGACGATCCGAAGTTCGCGGCCGATCCGAACGCCCGGCTGGACTTCTTCTATCGACGCCACTCGTCGTGGGACGAGCGTTACAACCTGTATCCGGTGTTCCGGGTGGCCACTACGCCCCGCTAGAACCGAGGCTCACCGGGCGGCGCTCTCGGGCCGCCCGATCGGCCGGCATCCGACTATCGCTTCTCCAGCGCCTCGGCCTTCTTCTCATCCGCCTTGGCCTCGGCGTCCTTGTTCATGTCGCGATAGATGTCCGAGCGGCGGTAGTAGCCATCCGGCTCATTGGGCTCCAGCTCGATGGCCTTGCTGGCATCGGCCAGCGCCATTTCCGGCTTGTCCAGCGACACGTAGATGCGCGAGCGGGTCAGGTAACCGTACGCGTCCTTCGGCTCCAGCTCGATGTATTTGTTGGCGTCTTCGAGCGCGGCGTCGAACTTGCCCGAAGAGTCGCGCGCGCGTGCACGCAGCGCGTACAGATCCGAGCGAGTGGGTGCTGCTTCGATCGCCTTGCGCAGCAGGTTCTCCGCATCGCGCGGCTGACCCTTCTGCATGGCCTTGTTCGCCTGAGCCATCAGGTCGTCCACGGCCTTGTCGTCCTGCGCCTGCGCCGCCAGTGGCGCGGCCAGCAACCAGACCGCCGCCAGCAGGCCGGCCGCAATTCGTTTCAATCCCATGTGTGTAGTAGCAAACGCAACCATGACGACCCCCTGACTATGCCGTTGCTTATTACTTGCTGAGGTGTGGCTGACTCCGTACGCCGACATTATGCGCTCACAGCACACGCCGCTGGTACTACCTCACAAGCGGTGGAAGTTTCGTCAACCACACTTTTCGATCCGTCGCCGCTCCTCGAGCTGGCGACGGCGCTCCTTCAAGCGCTCGCCCTCCTTGGCCCCGTAGCCGGTACGCATCTTGGTACGCACGTCACGCAATGCCTGCGCCAGCTTGGCGCAGGCCGCTTCGTGCCTGGCGGGATCGGGAGGACGCGCGGCTCTGGCACGCTTGTTTTTTGCTGGTTTGGCCGGCGTCGCCGGCACGGCGCGGCCTTTCTCCGCCGGTGGTGGCGTATAGACAGTCACTCGACTGTCGTCGATTTCGTGGCGATTGGCATGGGCCCCGCACGGCTGATCCGAATACACCGGCCCATTCTCACCGGCGCAGCGGTAAATCGCGGCCGACGCCCCGACGGCCTTCGTCAACAGCGACAACCCGAACACGATTGCGGCAACTCGCATGACAGCTCCTTGGTTGGAAGCCGCCAGCATGCGATTGGCGCGCCGGCGCGAACCGCCGGATTAGTGGGTTTTGCGTCCTCAATCGCGTGCCCGAAGCCGGGCGAAATGCGCTAGGGCCTGTGAACAGGCCCTAGCTGAGCGCGATGATGCGTTCGGCCTGATTGCGCAGCAGGCGACCGAAGCCGACGGTGTCGTAGAGCCGGTTGAGCTCGCTCAGATCGGGTGGCCGGCGACGCAGCTGCTCCAGCTCGACATCGAGCGGCATATCGCAGGCTATTTCGGTGAGCTGCCGGGCGAGAAACGCGGACTCGCGATGGTCACGCAGCTGGCCGCATACGAAGCCGGCATTGCGCAGCTTGATCTTCAGCACGCGGTCCAGGTCGTCATAGAGATGCGTCAACGACTCGAAATGATAGAACAACGTGGACGCGGTCTTGCGGCCGACGCCGGGCACGCCGGGAATGTTGTCGACCGCATCTCCCATCAAGGCCAGGAAGCAAGCCATCCGTTCAGGCTGCACGCCGAAGCGATCGGCGATCCGGTCGTAGCCGAAACGTTTATCGCTGATGTAATCCCAGTACTCATCGCCAGGGCGCACCAGCTGGGAAAGATCCTTGTCCCGCGTGACGATCACGACCTTGCGTCCCTCGGCTCGCGCGCGAGTCGCAAGCGTGCCGATGACGTCGTCGGCCTCGTATTCACCGCTGACGAACGAGGCAATGCCGAGCCCCGCGCAGACCCGCTGGCATTGCAGGAACTGACGCTTCAAATCCTCGGGCGCGGGCTCGCGATTGGCTTTGTAGGCGGGGTAGATACGCTTGCGATACGACGTGACCAGGCTGGCATCGAAAGCGACCGCCATGTGCTGCGGGCGGACCTGCTCGATCAGATCGCCGAGGAAGCGGCTGAAGCCATGGAGTGCGTTGACGGCGTTGCCGTCCGGGTCGACCAGATCGAGCGGGACGGAATGCCAGGCACGGAACACGAACACCGATGCATCGATCAGATACACCGGCTGCTGGACCACGAATTCAGAATTCAACACTGCAATTTGAGACGGGCGTGCAACGGACTCGAGCGCGGGAAATGCGCCAGCAGATATTCCATCTGGTCCGCCAGCACCCGGCGGCCTTTCAAGTAAATGTACTCGGCGTAGGTCGGCTTGAACGGCACGGCGATCAATTGCAGGCCGGCCTGTTCAGGCGTGAGCGACGCCTTCTGGTTGTTACAACGACGGCAAGCCGTCACCACATTGGTCCACAGATCCAGCCCGCCCTGGCTGAGCGGCCGGATATGATCCCGCGACAGCATACTGGACGGGAAGCGCTGCCCGCAGTACATGCACAAGTGCGCGTCGCGCTTGAACAAGGTCTGGTTGTTCAACGGCGGCGTGTAGTCATGCCGCAGGTTGCCGGGATTGTGGGTGTGACCGACCGTGGCGATGATGGAATTCACTTCCACGACAGTCTGCAATCCGGAGCGGGCGTTGGTGCCACCGAGCAGCCGGTAGAGCCGCGTCCCACAGGTGTATGCCACCTGTTCCGTATGGTACAGCCGTACCGCATCCCGGTAGTCGATCCACTCCAGGGGCATTCCTGAGACATCGGTCCGCAGGATCTCTTGGGTCAAGTTGTACAGTTGTGATTGCACGACTTAAGACGCAGCAAGGGGCACTACATCCTAAGATACGCGACCCACCTGTAAAGATTCAACGGGCCGGGGTTGGTCAGCCTTCCCAGCCCCCGCCGAGCGCGCGGATCAGCGCCACGCTGGCCCGTAACTGCCTGGTTTCCAGGTCCAATGCCTCACGCTGCGTAGTTAACGCGGTGGTCTGAGACTGAACCACTTCCAGGTAGCTGACTGCGCCTTCCCGATAGCGGTTCATGGCGAAATCCAGCGACTGTTGTGCCGAAGTGACGGCGGAACGCTCGGACTGCGCGGCGTTGCCGTAGTGATAAAGCAGGGCCAGGTTGTCTTCGACTTCCTGAAACGCCCCTAACACCACCCCGCGATAAGTAGCGCCCGCCTCATCCAGCACGGCTTTCGCCTGCTCCACCCGCGCCCGACGGCCACCGAAATCGAGCAGTTGGAGCAGGATCGAGGGACCGACGGACCAGGCCGCATTGGGCGCGGTCAGCCACTCACTGGAGCGATTGCTCTCGAAGCCGTAAGCGCCGTTCAGCGTGATCGACGGGAAATAGGCGGCGCGCGCCACACCGACACTGGCATTGGCAGCAGCCGTGCGACGCTGAGCGGAGGCGATGTCCGGCCGGCGCTGCAGGAGATTGGTCGGTACGTCGCCTGGTATCTGTGGCAGCCGCAAGGGAACGGAGCGAGGCTCCAGGGAAAATTGCGAAGGTGACTCGCCTACAAGCACGGCAATCGCATGCTCGAGCGTCGCGCGCTGTGCCTGGTTCTGGGAAACCTGCGAGCGCGCGGTGTCCAGCTGCGTTTGAGCTCGCGCTACGTCCAACCCCGAAACGATGCCCGCGTCGTGCCGCTCCTTGGTGAGCGACACCGCGCGATCGTAGGCAGTCACCGTATCCGCAAGCAGCGCCGCCTCGCGGTCCAGGCCGTAAAGCGCGATGTAATAGTCCGCCAGTTGTGCCTGAAGGCTGAGGCGCGCCGATTCCAGATCGGCGGCGGCCGCGCTCGCTTCGAGCTTGCCGGCGGTCACGTCGTTGCGAACCCGCCCCCAGAGATCGACTTCATACGCCGCCTCGACGCTGGTCGCGTACGAATTGTAGTAACGAGGCGCCGCTTGACCCGTCGGCGGACGCGTCTCGGATTGACGCACGCGAGCGCCATCGGCCCGCACATTGAGCGAAGGAAACAAACCGGAACGCAACTGATCCGAATACGCCTTCGCTTGCTGATAACGCGCCAGCGCGGCTTGCAGATCGGGACTGTTCTGAACGAGCTGCGTCTGCAGACGGTTCAGTTCCTCGTCGCCGTAGAGCAGCCACCACGAATCGCGCGGCAACCGGTCGGCCGGCGCGGCCTGCGTCCAGGGCGCGGGCTCTTTGTAAGCGTCGGCAACGGGAATCTCCGGCAGCTCGAGCTTGGGCGCGAACGAGCAGCCAGCCAGCGTCAGCGCCATGGCCAACACGCCGCCGCGTACCCACTCAGCCCTTTGCATTACTGCCTTGCTTGCCGTTGGGCAACGATGCATCTGCGTCCTTCGCAGTGGGTTCCAGCACACGTACGGCGCTGCCTGCGATCAATCCATCCGGTGGCGTGGAAATGACCCGGTCGGTGGCTTCGATGCCGCCGCCGACTTCGATGAAGGCACCATGATCGCGAGCGATGGTGATGGGCTTCATGACGACGCGGTTCTGCGCATCGACAGTGGCCACTCGCAACCCCGACTGATCGAAGATCAATGCGCTGGCCGGCACACGCAACGCTTTCGCCCCGCCCGCCAGCTCGAAGCTGACGGCGGCATATCCGCCCGGCAGCAACTCGCCCGCCTTGTTGTCGACCGAGAGCTGCATGAGAGTCGTACCGGTCGCGACATTCACAGCACCCGCCGACGCGGCGACCGCTGCGGAATATTCCCTGCCAGGATGCTCAGGCACGGTGATCACCGCATTGGCTTGCGTATTCAGCCGACTCACGTACGACTGCGGCACATTCACATACACGCGCAACTTTCGCGTATCCGAAACGACGAACAACTCGCGACCCGAGCCGCCGCCAGCGGTAATCAGCTCACCGATATCTGTATTGCGTGCCGTGACCACCCCGTCGAAAGGCGCCACGATGCGAGTGAAGCCGCGCATCGTTCGCAAACGCTCGACATTGGCGCGCGCTGCTTTGGCCAATGCTTCCTTGGCCGCCAGATCGCCGACCTTTTCTTCCACTTCCTGTTTGGAAACAGAATCGCGACCGAGCATCGACTGCCAGCGCCTGGCGGTGCTCGACGCCAGAGCGGCATTCGCTTCGGCGCTGGCGAGATCCGCTTCCGCCTGCAGCAACTGCTGCTCGATATCCGGCGCTTCGATCTCCGCGATCAGCTGGCCGGCCTTCACCGGCGTTCCGATATCGGCCTTCCACGTCTTCAAGTAGCCCGACACCCGCGCATTCAGCGGGGCGCGCGCGAATGCTTCCAACCGGCCTGGCAACTCGAACCGCGCATCGGCATCGCCTTGAGTGGGCGTGACGACCGCGACCGTCGGAATGGCCTGCTCGTCGGTCCACTCGGTCATCTGACGATGGTCGCTGACGCGGATCCCGATGCCGGAGACGACGATGACGACAGCGATGACGGCGATGACGATGCCGGCGCGGCGCAATCCGCTATGTGACTCAGTGGGCGGCATGGGGCTCTCCGGCGAGCTGCGGATGCTCCGCGGACTTACGAACGTAATTACGGTGCACGATGCTGAAAACGACAGGAACGAAAATGAGTGTGGCGATGGTGGCGAAGATCAGTCCACCGATCACGGCGCGACCCAGCGGCGCATTCTGCTCACCGCCGTCGCCGAGACCCAGCGCCATCGGCGCCATGCCGATGATCATGGCCAAGGCCGTCATCAGCACGGGACGGAAACGCACGAAGCCCGCATCGATGGCGGCGGCGACCGGATCGGCCAACTCCTCCAGCCGCTCACGCGCGAAGCTGATGACCAGCACGCTGTTCGCGGTAGCCACGCCCATGCACATGATCGCCCCAGTCAATGCAGGCACTGACAGCGTCGTGAATGTCGTGAACAACATCCAGATGATGCCGGCCAACGCCGCCGGCAGCGCGCTGATGATGACCAGCGGATCGCTCCACGACTGGAAGTTCACGACGATCAGCAGATAGATCAGCACGACCGCGCCGATCAGACCCCACATCAATCCCGAGAACGAGCTCTCCATGGTGCGCACCTGGCCCAGCAGCGCCACCGACGAACCCTTCGGCAGATCCTTGGCGTGCGCATCCAGGATCTTGCGGATCTGCGTGGACACCGCGCCCAGGTCCGTGCCCTGTGTGGTGCCATAGATCTGCACGATGGGCTGAATGTTGTATTGAGAGACCACGCCGCTCGACGTGGTGCGCTTGATGTCCGCGATGCCGCCGAGCAGATGTGACGTTGTGGAATTCGCGCCGGTGATCGGCAGCGTCTCCAGCGAGCTCAGCTCGTCCATCTGATACTGCGGCGTCTGCATCACGATGGGGTACTGAATATTGGTCTTCGGGTTCAGCCAGAAAGTCGGCGCGACCTGTACCGAGCCCGCGAGATTCACCACCATGCTGTTTGTGACATCGCGCTCGGTCAGGCCGGCGTACTGCGCACGCGTGCGATCGACATCGACATTGAACGTCGGCAGGCCACGTGCCTGCTGGATGCGCGCATCGGCGATGCCCGGAATCCGTTTGATGTCGGCGAGCAGCGCCTCGGCATAAGCGAAGTTCGCCGCGAAGTTGTTGCCGCGAATCTGCAGATCGATGGGCGACGGCGTGCCGAAGTTCAGGATCTGGCTGACGATGTCGGCCGGCGTGAACGAGAACGTCGTGCCGGGGAATCGTTTCGGCAGTTCCTCACGCAGCTTGCGCACATAGTCCGCGGTGGGCCGGTGATTTTCTTCCAGCGTGATCTGGATATCGCCGTCCATCGTGCCGATGGTGCCGGTGTTGTTGTAGGTCATGTTGATGCTGGAGAACGGCATGCCGACGTTGTCCACCACCAGCGCCAGCTCATGCGGCGGAATCACTTGCCGGATGACATCCTGGATGCGCGCCGAAATCGCCACCGTTTCCTCGACCCGCGTGCCGGACTGCGCGCGGAAGTGAACCATGATGCGACCGGCATCGACCGACGGAAAGAAATTGCGTCCCAGGAACGGCACCAGCGCGAACGACGCGACCACGAACAACATGAAGACGGTGACGAAGCCGCGCCGATGGGACATCGCGATCGTCAGAGTCTCTTTATAGTTGCCGCGGAAACGTTCGAACTTCTCCGAGAAGCCACGCTGGAACTTCACCAGCGGATTGGACGTCGGCGCGGTCGTATCCTCGTGCGAGTGCGGCTTGAGCAGATACATCGCCATGGTCGGCACCAGCGTGCGCGACAGGATGAACGAGCACACCATCGCGTAGATCACCGCCAGCGCCATGGGCACGAACAGGAAACGCGCCACGCCTTCGAGGAAGAACATCGGCACGAACACGATACAGATACACAACAGCGAGACGAACGCGGGCGTCACGATCTGCGCCGCGCCATCGAGGATGGCGGTATTCACGTCCTTGCCGTGTTCGAGATGCCAGTTGATGTTCTCGATGGTCACGGTCGCATCGTCGACCAGGATGCCGACCGCCAGCGCCAGGCCGCCCAACGTCATGATGTTGAGCGTCTGGCCGGTCAGCGCCAGCAGGAAGATCGAGCCGAGAATGGCCAGCGGAATCGAAATGGCGATGATGACCGTGGAGCGCCAGCTGCCCAGGAACAGCAGGATCATCAGGCTGGTCAGCAGCGCCGCGATGGCGCCCTCGGCGACCACGCCGGTGATGGCGCTGCGAACGAAAATGGATTGATCGCCGATGAGCTTGATCTGCAGCGACTCGGGCAACTGATCCTTCACCTTCTCGATCTGTTGCTTCACGCCCTCGATCACGGCCAGCGTCGAGGCGGCACCGTTCTTCAATATCGACAGCAGCACCGAACGATTGCCGGCCACATGCACGATATTGGTCTGCGGCGAATTGCCGTCGCGCACGTGAGCGACATCGCGCAAATAAACCATCGCGCCGTCGACCAGTCGAATCGGCAGCCGGCCCAGATCCTCGATCGCGGACGGGCTGTTGTTCAAATTGATGGCGTACTCGAAGCCGCCGATTTTCTGCGTGCCCACCGGTGTGATCAGGTTCTGCGCCGCCAGCGCATTGGCGACGTCCGTGCCCGACAGGCCGCGCGCCTGCAGAGCCGCCGGGTTCAAGTCGATCTGGATCTGCCGGTTCTTACCGCCAAACGGATACGGTATCGAAGCGCCGGGCACCGTGATCAGCGAGGTACGAACGGAGTTGATGCCCAGGTCGCTGAGCTCCTGCTCCGTCATGCCCTCGCCGGACAGCGCCAGCTGCAGGATGCTGACGGTGGACGCGCTGTAGTTCAGAATGTTTGGCGGCACCGTGCCCTGCGGCATCTGGCGCAAAACTGTTTGCGCGGCCGCCGTCACCTGTGCATTGGCCGTGTTGATATCGACGTTAGGTTGGAAAAAAATCTTGATCACGCCGAAGCCGGTATACGACGTGGCTTCGATGTGCTCGATGTCGTTGACCACGGTGGTCAGGAAGCGCTGGAAGTTCGTGGTGATACGACCCGCCATGCCGTCGGGCGGCAAGCCGGTATACGTCCACACCACGCTGATCACGGGAATGCGGATGTTTGGAAAGATATCCGTGGGCGTGCGCATGATGGAAAGCACGCCGAAGATGAGGATGAGCAACGCCAGTACGATGAACGTGTACGGGCGGCGCAGAGCGATTTTGACGATACCGAGCATGCGGGCGAGAGCAACCTACGAAAGACCATTATGGGTCCGCGCTTCCCCCGCCATAGTCTCCAGCAGATGAAAGCTTTTTTAGGTAGCTCCCGTGCGCGCCGGCCCACACATCAGTGCCAGCCAGGCGCCACCCGCCGGATTATCGACGATCTGCAACTTGAACCCGTGCAGTTTGACGATGGCGGCCACGATCGACAAGCCCAGCCCCGAGCCCGAGACATCCTTGTTACTACAAGTACCTCGGTAAAACCGCTGCAGAACCGCTTCCCGTTCCGAGTTTTGAATGCCCGGTCCGCTGTCGATCACATCGATGCGCGCGCCGGCATCGGCATCCGGCAGCAGACGTAAATGTATGCTGCCGCCCGCCGGCGTGAATTTGATCGCGTTGTCGACGATGTTCGAAACGGCTTCGAGCAGCAGATTGGGATCGCCGCGCACGGTGGGAGTATTCGGCGCAATCTCGAAAGAGAACGTGATGTGCTTGTCTTCCGCCAGCGGCGTGTAAATCTCGCGCACATGATCCAGCGTGCCCGCCAGATGCACTTCGGTGAAGCCGGCGCGTCGATGCATGTCTTCCAGCTCGGAGATTCGTAACAACGCGCGGAATCGATCCAGCAACGAGTCGACATCCAGAATCGCCTGCTCGACGACGCTGGCGTGCGCGCTGTCGGACGCCTCGCGATGCATGCGATGCAATTGCGAGCGCAATCGAGTCAGCGGTGTGCGCAAGTCGTGAGCGATGCTGTCGCAGACGCCTTTGACTTCGCTCATCAACCGTTCGATTTCTTCCAGCATCGAATTGACGATGCCGGCCAGCATGTCGAGCTCATCGCGCCGTCCGGTGACGGGCAGACGCTGATGCAGATCGCCGCGCATGATGGGTTGCGCGGCCGTTTCGATCGCACGAATCCGTCGCAGCGGACCTCGCGCCAGCCACAGCCCGCCAATCAATCCGGGAATGATGGTGAGCGTGAGCCCCCAGAGCAACGAGCGGAAGATGATGGTGTTGACCTGGTCGAGCACGCTGGTGGCGCGCGCCAGGATCAACACGTCGCCGCCCTCGACTTGCTTGGCGAGACCGCGTGCATTGACGGGTTCGGGAGCACCGATCCGCTGGATGCCGCCGGGCACCGCATGCACGACGCCGTCGAGCGAAACGCCTTCGGGAATGTGCTCGATGTTGCCGGTGATCTTGTTGCCCTGGGGATCGAACAATCCGTAGAGCATCACACCGCGCAGATCGAGCGCGTCGGTCTGCGCCATGGCCTCGGGCAGGCGCTCACGGTCGATGTGACTCAGGTAATGAACGCGCTGACGCAGAATTTCGTCGACGACGCCGGACAGATAGCGTTTGGTGTCGTACTGCACCCAGCCGATCAGCAGCACGCTCCACAACACGAACAGAACGCCATAGACCGGCAGCAATCGAACTGTGCTGATGCGTGACAGCTCACCGAGCTTCAAGCACGTACCCTACTCCGCGAACAGTATGAATGAGCGGCTCCCGCTCCGGCGGATCGAGCTTGCGCCGCAGTCGGCCGATGTGAACTTCGATCACATTGGTGCCGGGGTCGAAATGATAGCCCCAGACGGCCTCGAAGATCATCGTGCGCGTCAGCACCCGGCCGCTATGACGCATCAGGAATTCGAGCAGCCGGAATTCGGTGGGCAGCAGATCCAGCAACACCTCGCCACGCCGGGCGGTACGGTCGATCAGATCCAGCTGCAGATCGCCGACCCGCAGCGCCATGGGGCGCGACACATTGGCATGCCGACGCAGCAGCACTTCGATGCGGGCCGCCATTTCGTCGGGATTGAAGGGCTTGGTGAGATAGTCGTCGCCGCCCGCACGCAGGCCGCGCACTCGTTCGTCGGCATCGGACAAGGCGCTGATCATCAGCACCGGCGTCTGCACGCCGTATTCCCGCAGCCTGGTGACGACGGTCAAACCGTCCATGCCGGGGAGCATGCGATCCAGCGTGATCGCGTCATAAAATCCCCCTCGCGCCCGTTCCAGCCCGGTGGCACCGTCCCCGACCCAATCCGTATCCAGCCCATAGCGCTGCAATTCGGCGCAGATTTCATCAGCGGTCACGCGGTCGTCTTCGATGATGAGTACTCTGGCCACGGCTCCGAGCCCGCGAGAAAGGAAATGGCAGAGTACCGCCCCTCCCGGGGAGGGGCAATTAAGGAACGTTTATGTAGGACCAGGGCCTGTCAACACTCATTGGGAGGGCTGCGACGAGCTATTGCGGTTTAACAGACCCTAGTGCCCGCCGCCCTCCAGCGACTTCACCGCCTGGATCATCGCCACCATCACCTTCTGCGCATCGCCGTAGACCAGGTTGCAGTTGTCGGCGAAGAACAGCTCGTTCTCCACGCCCGAGTAACCTTTACCCTGACCGCGCTTGATGACGTACACCTGCTTGGCCTGATCCACGTTCAGAATCGGCATGCCGTAGATGGGGCTCGACTTGTTGGTGCGCGCCGCCGGATTCACCGTGTCGTTCGCGCCGATCACCACGGCCACGTCCGCTTCCTTGAACTCGGCGTTGATGTCTTCCAGGTCGTAGATCATGTCGTAGGGCACGCCCGCTTCGGCGAGCAGCACGTTCATGTGGCCGGGCATGCGGCCGGCGACCGGATGAATCGCGAACTTCACTTCGACGCCGGCATCCGTCAGCAGCTTCACGAATTCATATAATTTGTGCTGAGCCTGCGCGACCGCCAGGCCGTAGCCCGGCGCGATGATGACCTTGGACGCGTAGCGCATGTTGATCGCGGCATCGCCTGCTTCGGCGGGCTTCTGCGAGCCTTTGATCTCGCCCTGCTGTTCGCCGCCGCCAGCGCCGAAGTTGCTGAAGATCACATTCGACACGCTGCGGTTCATCGCCTTCGCCATCAACAGCGTGAGCAACGTACCCGCCGAGCCGACCACCATGCCCGCGATCATCAGCGCGGGGTTCTGCAGCACGTAGCCTTCGAAGCCGACCGCGAGACCGGTGAATGCGTTGTATAGCGAGATCACGACCGGCATGTCCGCGCCGCCGATCGGCATCGTCATCATCACACCGAAGATCAGCGCGCCGATGAAGAACGCCGCGACCACCGCCGGATCGGCGTGACCGTGCGCGACGAACACGATGTACGCGCCCACACCGAGCGTCGCCAGAAACACGATGCCATTCAAAATCTGCTGACCGCCGATGCGCCACACACCGTTGATGTTGCCGTTGAGCTTGGCCCAGGCAATCAACGAACCGGACAGCGAGATCGCGCCGATCAACGCACCGACGACGGCCAGCAACAGCGGAATCGTTTGATGAACCGCGGAGGTTCGTAACAACTCGACCGCCGCGATACACGCCGCCGCGCCACCGCCCATGCCGTTGTAGAGCGCGACCATCTGCGGCATGGCTGTCATCGCGACCCGTTTGCCGCTCCACCACGCCCAGGCGGTACCGAGCCCCAGCGCGACCGCCGCGAGCACCACGTTCGTTCCCAAGTGCGGCAGCGCTGCGTCGTTGACGCCGAAGTAATAAAGGAAGCTGGCGAGCACCGCGACCAGCATGCCCGCGCCGGCGACCACGATGCCCGAGCGCGCCGTCACTGGCGACGACATGCGCTTCAAGCCGTAGATGAACAGAAACGCCGCGGCGAAATAGCTGGCGTCGATGACGAACTGCGCAGTGAGGTTCATGGGCGGTTATGCCTTCTTCTGATCGCCAGCGCCCTTCCTGTCGCTGGGTTTGAACATTTCCAGCATGCGTTCGGTCACGACGTAACCGCCGGCCGCGTTGCCCGCACCGAGCAGCACGCCGGCAAAGCCGATGACCTGCTCCACTGTGGAGGTCGCGTTGAGCAACGCGTACATCGCGCCGACCACGACGATGCCGTGCACGAAGTTCGAACCGGACATCAGCGGCGTATGCAGAATGGCCGGCACGCGACCGATGATCTCGTAACCGGTGAAGGCCGCGAGCATGAAGATGTACAGGGCTACGAAGCCCGTCAGCGTGGTAGCGAGGTCCATGGTTTTCCTCGAAGTGACTCGTGACTAATGACTAATGAATAGCCGGAAGGCCTGACGGCTACAGTCATGCGCCGATTATTTTCTGGGCAGCCTCGTTGACGATCTTGCCGTCGTGGGTGAGCGCGGTCTTGGCAATCACCTCGTCGGTCCAGTCGAGCCGGATGCCGCCTTCCTTGACGAACAGCTCGATCAGGTTGAGTTGGTTCTTCGCGTACAGCTCGCTCGCGTGCTCGCCCAGCATGCTCGGCACGTTGAGCGGGCCGACGATGGTCACCTGACCCACTTGTATCGTCTCGCCCGGCTGCGTGTATTCACAGTTGCCGCCACCCTCCGCGGCCAGGTCGATGATCACGCTGCCGGCCTTCATGCCATCGACCTGCGCCTTGCTGATCAGCTTCGGCGAGGGCCGGCCCGGAATGGCCGCGGTCGTGATGATGATATCGGCCTGCTGAATGTGCTTGGTCACGACACCGGCAATCTTGTCTTTTTCTTCTGGCGTCAACTCGCGGGCATAACCGCCTGCACCGCGGGCGTCGACGCCGGTATCGACGAATTTCGCGCCGAGCGATTCGGCCTGTTCCTTTGTTTCAGGACGTACGTCGTAACCCTCGGTCATCGCGCCCAAGCGACGCGCCGTTGCCAGCGCCTGCAGGCCTGCGACACCGAGGCCCATCACCAGCGTGCGGGCCGGACGAATCGAACCGACGGCGGTCGTCATCATCGGCAGAATCCGCGCCAGATGGGTCGCGCCGAGCAGCGCTGCGTAATATCCGGAGAGCGCCGCCTGACTCGACAGCGCGTCCATGGCCTGAGCGCGAGTGATACGCGGCACCAGCTCCATGGCAAACGTCGTGATATGACGGTCGCGCAACAGCCGGGTCAGCTCGACTTCCTTGTGCGCGTAGATGAATGAAATCAGGATGGCGCCGGGCTTCATCGCATTCACGATGCTGGCATCGGGCGGCTGCACGCTCGCGACCACGTCGGCGTCGCGCACCAGCTCGATGGGATCGGCGCTGAATTTCACATTCTTGAATGCGGAATCCGGCAGCTTGACGGCGTCGCCCGCGCCGGCCTGCATATGGATCTCGGCCCCGAGCTTGCTCAGCTTGTCAGCCACCGCCGGTACCAGAGCCACGCGCTTCTCGTTGGCGCGAGTTTCTTTCAGAACAGCAATCTTCACCGCCATGCCGACTGATCCTCCCCCACTAATCCATTCAGACCATTGTGGATGCCTTGTTCGCGCTCGGCAACACGCGCATGCTTCGCGCCTGCGATGATGGCAGTTGACTCCCGAGTGTTTACCGCGATTGGCCGGGCCGTGCTGGTGCTCGCGTACCCGCTCGTCGCCCACTTCGGCGTCATTTTGAACGACGTGACCCTGATCGCCATTGCATTGGGGCTATTGATCGTCCTGCCCATGGTGCCGGCCCTCGGCCGACGCAATGTCGCGGCCTGGCTGGCGCTGCCACCGGTGGTCGCGGGCCTGTGGTGGTTATCACGTTCCACGCACGCGACATTGCCGCTGTATATCGCACCGGTGCTGGTGCCAGGATTCATGGCGGGCGTATTTGGCAGCACGCTGCTCGCCGGACAGGTTCCGCTAATCGAACAGCTGGTCCGGGTCATGGAGTCCGGCCCCGGGGGCATCGGCGAGCCCGAGCCGGACGTGCTGGAGTACGCGCGCAAGCTGACGGCCACCTGGACATTCTTTTTCGTCAGCCTGTCGGCGACCAATCTGGTGTTGGGGCTGCTCGCCGCACCCGGCGGCATGCTGCTGGCCGCCGGGCTCACGCCGCCGGTCACGGTGCCGGAGGAATGGTGGTCGCTGTTCGCCAACCTCATCGGATATTTGCTGGTCGCGGCCTTCTTCCTGATTGAGTACGCTTACCGCAGCCACCGCTTTCCGCGGCAGCCCTATCGCAACATGCTGGATTTTTTTCTGAAGGTATTCGCGGCCATGCCGCGCCTGGTCAGCAACGTCGCTGCCCCTCGTCATTGAACGACATGAGCCCCCTCGCCCACGCCACCGTTCTGCGGGTCGACGCGAATCATCCGTCGCTGCCCGGCCATTTTCCGGGCCAGCCGATCGTGCCCGGCGTCGTCCTGCTCGACTGCGTCCTGCAGGAAGCGGAGCGCTGGCTGCGGCGCCCGGTGCGCGTGGTTGCGCTCCCCAACGCCAAGTTCACCGCGCCGCTGCTGCCCGAGGAGTCGGCGGATCTGCAATTGAAACTGGACGCCGCAGAGCTGCGCTTCACCCTCAGCCGCGACGGTTCGGCGATCGCACAGGGATTATTTCGAATCGCCGCCGGCGACCACGGACCGGCGGCGTGAAACAGCAATGGCTCGACCGTCCCGAAGCCGGCTCGGTCTTCGGTTATCGACTGATCAGCCTGTTCGCGCGGCTGTGCGGGCGCTCGGCCGCGCGCCTGGTGCTCTTTCCCATCACCGCGTTCTTTCTGCTGAAGCGCGCGCCGGAACGACGCGCCTCACGCGACTATCTGCAGCGGGTGCTGGGACGCAAGGCCACGCTGAAAGATGTCGCGAAGCAGTTCCACTGTTTCGCCTCCGTCATCCTCGATCGCCTGTTCCTGCTGCTCGAAAGTTTCAAACGTTTCGATGTCCGCGTGCATGGCCTTGACGTCCTGCGTGCCCAGTTCGCCAAGAAACAAGGCGTGCTGATCTTCGGCTCGCATCTGGGCAGCTTCGATGCCTTGCGCGTGCTGGGCGAGGTGCGCAAAGACGTGAAAGTGCGCGTCGTGCTGGACGTCGAACACAATGCGGCGCTGACCAACTTCCTGCACGCGTTCAATCCGGAGCTGGCGCGCTCCATCATCAATGCCCGCCAGGACGGCACGGTCACCGCGCTGGCGATCAAGGAAGCGGTGGACGAAGGCGCTCTGGTCACCTTGCTGGTCGATCGCGCCCGGCCGGGCAATCAAGTGTCGCTCGCGAATTTCCTCGGCGAGCCCGCGCCGTTCCCGACCGGGCCGTGGCAGATCGCGGCGGCACTCAAGGTGCCGGTGGTCCTGTGCTTCGGCCTGTACCGCGGCGGCAATCGCTACGACCTGCACTTCGAAGCGTTCGCCGACACGGTGCGCGTGGAACGCTCCAACCGCGAGGCGAGTCTCAATGCCATCATTCAACGGTATGCGGACCGGCTGGCCCATTACACGCGCGCTGCGCCGTACAATTGGTTCAACTTCTATGATTTCTGGCACCTCAATTCGATCCCTGGCCCTGACCATTCTGGCGCTGCTCGCGCCCCTGACGGCGTGGAGCGCCGGCCAGACTGAAAGCGCCGATACGCTGATCGGCCGCCTGGCCAAGCCCGCGCCCGCCACGGTCTCCTTCACCGAAGTCCGCTTCTCGAAGCTGCTGCGGGCGCCGCTGATCGTGTCGGGCGACCTGGGATATTCCGGACCGGAGAGCCTGGATCGACGGGTCACGACGCCTTATCGCGAGCACACCTCCATTCGCGGCGAGTCCGTCAAAGTGGAACGCGAAGGCGAGAAGCCGCGCAGCTTCGCTTTGAAACATGCGCCGGAGCTGCGGGGGCTGTTGTCGGGATTCTCGGCCATGCTTTCGGGCGACGCCGCGTCGCTGCGCAAGACATTCGACGTCGAAATGAGTGGCAATGACGATGCGTGGACCCTGAAGCTCACGCCGACCGATACCAAAGCTCGCCGCCGCTTGCAGCGGATCGAAGTGAACGGCCACCAGAGCGATCCGCGCTGCTTTTCGATGACGACCGCCGATGGCGCCTCCAGTGTGTTGCTTCTGGGCGCGAACGCGGCGGAGCCCGTTGCCACCGATGTGACCTTGGTCGCCTTGCAGCGGCGCTGTGGTGCATGAAGCTCACCCGCTCGGCTTTATTGATCCTGTTCATCTGGCTGGTGCTGCTGGCCGGTCTGACCTGGTTCGTGCAACGGCAGCTGCAAGTCAGCACCGATCTGCGTTTGTTTCTTCCCAGCCCGACGACGCCCGAACAACAGCTGTTGTTGGAAGAAATCGGCGAGGGCCCCGCATCGCGCGTGATGGTGATCGCATTGGAAGGCGCGGAGCCGGAGCAGCTTGCCGACGCGTCGCGCACGCTGGTCGAGACTCTGCAATCGAGCCCGTACTTCCGCATCGTCACCAACGGCGATATTTCTCTCGACAGCGTCCCGGACGAGTTGCTGGCGTACCGATACTTGCTGTCGACGACGTTGGACGAGCGGCCGCTCGATGAAAAGTATCTGCACTCGGAGCTGCAGGAACGCGCGCGCGATCTGGCGTCACCGGCGGGCGCCTTCCTGGAACCGTGGCTGCCGCGCGATCCGACGCTCGAGTTGCTGAAGGTCCTGCAGCGTTGGCAGCCGATGCAGGAGCCCAACCGGTTGTTCGATGTCTGGTTCGATCGCGAAGGCAAGCGGGCGCTGCTGATTGCTCAAACGCGCGCTGCCGCTTTCGATCCCGATCAGCAACGTCTTGCGGTCGAGCAATTGAACGCGGAAGGCGAGCGCCTGAAACGTGACGACGGCGTGACGCTGACTTTCAGCGGCGCCGGCAAATTCTCCGTAATGATGGAAGAGCGGACCCGCGGCGAAGCGACATTGCTCGGCGCGGGCGCGACGGTGGGCATGATCATCTTGTTGCTGGTCGCTTATAGAAGCATCGGCGCGGTCATATTGAGCTCATTGCCGCTCGCCAGCGCAGGCCTGGCGGGGCTCGCCGCCGTGAGTGCGCTATTCGGCGAGGTTCATGGCATCACGCTGGCATTCGGCTTCACGCTGATCGGCGTCGCGCAGGACTATCCGATTCATTTGCTCAGCCACGCGCATGCCAATCGATCGCCCGATGAAGCCGCTCGCGCGCTGTGGCCGACGCTTGCCACGGGCGTCGCCAGCACGTGCATCGCCTATGTCACCTTCCTGCTCTCCGGAGTCATCGGGCTGGCACAGCTCGCGTGCTTCACGGTCGCGGGCCTGGCCGTCGCCGGCCTGACGACCCGATTTGGCTTGCCGCCGCTGATGGCTACGAAGGGTCGCGACTTCGGCGACTCGGTGTGGCTGGGCAAACTGTGGCAACGAATGGAAAACCTGCCACGCCCGCTCTGGGCCGGCGTGGTCGCCGTCGTTCTATCCATCGGCGCCATGGTGCTCGCGCCACAGCCCATGTGGGAAAGCGATCTGAGCAAGCTCACGCCGCTGCCCAAGGAACTGTTGATCCAGGATCAAGCGCTGCGCACTGAGCTGGGTACGCCGGATGTGCGCTATCTGCTGGTCATCAACGCCGCCGACACCGAATATGCGCTGAAGAAACTGGAACAGCTGGACGAGCCGCTGCAGAAGCTGGTCGCCGATGGCGCGATCACCGGCTATGACCACGCCGCTCGCTACGTGCCGACGGCGGAGAAGCAGCGTCAACGACAAGCTCGCCTGCCCGAGCCGGCGACGCTGCGCGCCGATATCGATGCGGCGGTGAAAGACACACCATTCCGACCGGATGTGTTCGAACCGTTCCTCGAAGACGTGGAAAAGGCACGGCATCTGCGCTTGCTGACCGTCGATCGGTTGCGCGACTCACCGCTCGGCGTGAGCGTCGAAATGCTGCTGACTCAGCACGCCAGGGAGAAGGATAAGACCACTCAGCGCACAACCGCGCTCGTGACATTCAGCGGCGTTGCAGACGTCGCGGCGCTGGAACGTTTCGCCGCCGGCGCCGGGGAAGGCGTGACGTTGCTGGACACGAAGGACGCGTCCGAAACGCTCGTGACCCATCAGCGCATCAAGATCCTGTGGAGCCTGGCGATTGCGGCCGTGCTGCTCGCCGGCGTCGTGATGTTCTCGTTGCGTCAGGCCTCGCGCGTCTATCGCGTGCTCGCGCCGATGGCGCTGACCACGTTGCTCATCATCGGCATCCTGCAGGCCGCGGGCGTATCGATGACGTTGTTTCATCTGATCGCGCTGATCCTCGCCGCCGGTCTCGGCCTCGACTACGCCTTGTTCTTCGAGCACGCGGCCGACGATCCCATGGAACAGCGGCGGACTCTGCACGCGTTGCTCGTGTGCTCGATCTCGACGCTGATGGTGTTCGCGCTGCTCGCGCTGTCGTCACTGCCGGTGCTCCGAGCGCTCGGCTTGACGGTATCGATTGGCGTGATCTCCAATTTCGTGCTCGCCCTCCTGCTCACCCGACCGGTGCTGGGCAGGATGCCCGAATGCCGGGGGCGCAGGGATGCGCAGGACCGGCCCGCGTAAACTCATGGCACGTGACGACATCGCAGCGCTGATTCCTCACCAAGGCGGCATGTGCCTGTGGGAGCACATCGTCGAGTGGGACGACACGCGCATCGTTTTGGAAACCGCCTCCCATCGCGATCCCGAAAACCCGCTGCGTGTGGATGGCAAGCTGCGCGCGCTTCACCTGTGCGAATACGGAGCGCAGGCGATGGCAGTGCACGGCGCGTTGAGGGCTGCGCCCAGGCAAGCGCGACCGGGCATGCTGGTGGCGCTGAGATCGGTGACGTTCACCTGCGATTACATCGACGGGCTGGCTGGCGCGCTACGCGTCGAGGCGGTCTGTCTGCAGTCGGCGGAATCCAGCCAGCAGTACAGCTTCAAAATCACTCACAACGGCGCAGTGGCGGCGGAAGGTCGCGCCGCCGTGCTGCTCAAGCTGCCTTCGTAAACAGCAGCGATTCCGATACCGTCGCCGGGACGGCGCTCAACAGCTTGCGCGCTGCGCTGGCGTCGAGCGACGGATGCTCGCCGCATGCCTTCTCGATGATTTCAGCGGCCAGCGAGTTCAACAACCCGGTGTACTCGATCACCCGGGCGCGGAACCCTTCCTCATCGAGATCGTCACGCAAGCCGCGATTCAACTCCGCGAACCAGGGCAGCGAGGCCTGATCCAGCAACACGGCGTCGTTGCGACGCGCGCTGAGCTTCGACCATTCGCGCATGAAGTTCTGCATGGCCACGTTCAAGGCGCGCGAATGATTCAAGTGATCCGAGAGCCGGCTCAGGTTGGCCAGATCGGTCAGGCGACGCTGGAAGAACAGCTGACACAGCACGCCCCAGTAATACGTGTAGTCCCAGATCACTTTCACCGGCATGACTTCCGGATCGCCGAACATGGCGTACTGATCCGTGTACAGCGACAGCGTGCTCTCGTAGAACGAGAAATACAGTTGCTGATACACGTGCGACCGACCATTGATCAGCTCGCCCTGCAGATCGCGGGCGATCAGATCGGTGATGTACGTGTTGCTGATGCCGATGAAGTCGCTGCCGGGCGAGTAGAACGGATCGAGGAACACGCCCGCTTCGCCGGTCAGTGCCCAGCGATCGCCCGAGAACACTTGCTTGCAGCCATAGGAAAAATTGCGCAGGAAACAGAAATCCTGCAGCAGGTGCTGCTTACCCTCGAGTTCCCGCGCGAGCCGCGGCTGATGCACACGGAACCATTCGAGCGATTTCTCGAACGTGTTCATGGTCTCGAGCGGATGAGCGACCGCGTCGCAGACGATGCCCACGGAGTGCGAGCCCGACGACAGCGGGATCAACCACGCCCAATAGCCTGCGCCGCACAGATGATTGGTGGACAGCCAGCGATACGGCGGATCGCAGCGATTCAGCCAGGTCGAATCCGACGACCACTCGTCCACATCGATCTTCGTGCCGATGCGGAACCAGATGGCGTTGGCGTTGTGAGCATTGTCCTGCTGCAGGCCGAGCTTGCGCTTGAGCAAGCCTGCGCGACCGGAAGCATCGATCAGCCAGCGCGACCGAACTTCGTGTTGCTCGCCATCGACTTCATAGCGCACGACATGCTCGGCGCCTTGTGTGCCGACGTCGAAACCGCGCACGACCGCGCCATCGATGAACTCGACGCCCAGCTCGCGCACGTGCTCGCCCAGATAGTTTTCGAACACGCCGCGGTCGAGTTGATAGCTCGGCGTCGAGAGATAACGGCTCGCGCCCAGCTCGGTGACGCCATCCAGGTCCTCGCGACCCTCGGAAAAGAAAAAGCGGAAGCCGAATTTCTTCAGCTGCGCGCTCATCAGATGCTCCTTGAGACCGAGCACCGTGTCGAAATAATGCGCGCCGATTTCCACCGACGACTCGCCGACCTTGTGCGCGGCCGGCGGCACGGGATGACGGCGGCGCTCGATGATCCGCAGCGACAGCGAAGGAAACTGCCGGCGCAATTGAATGGCGAGCGTCAGTCCCGCCAGGCCGCCCCCGAGCAGGGTGACATCCACCTTGGGGACTTCGGTCGATGCATTCATTTTTTCAGTTCACTTGGACATTCAGCGCCAGCTGCCGGCTCAGCGCCAGACAGAGCGTGCGAGGGCTCGAGCTCGCCAGGACTTCGAAGAAGGGCAGACACGGCGCGAGCGCATTGTCGGCAACCAACGGGGCTGCCGCGGAACGCGCCAGAGTCGGCTGGCATTGATCGACCGGTTCGGTCGTGAGAATCAAACTGCGCTGCTGCTGCGACGAGCTCACTGGCGCCAGCACCAAAGCCGCGCCGAGCAAACCGCGACTCGGCGCCATGCTGGAGAGCGCGCCCTTCGCTTCGATATCGAACGCCACATACAACACCGGTCGCTGCTCGCAGACGACCTGCGTCGCCGCTTCGACCAAGCCCTCGCCGAAGGTGGATTCGTAAGCGCTGATCGCGGTGTACGGCGCGAGGCTGCCGGTGCCGATGCTCCAATAGCCCGCCGCGGCGTTGTGAACCGAGTTATGAAACTTGACCGGCGAGATCAACGTGGGCGTGGTCGCCAGTGTCGAGCACATGTAATCGCTGATGGCGAGATCGCCGTGGGTCGATGCGAACACCGACGGCAACTCCGACGGCTTACGCCCGGCCGCTTCGCACGCACGAACCGCGACTTCCAGCGCGACGGCAACCGTGTCAGGAGCGCGCCGCCGTTCTGTCGGTGCCAGCAGCGTCGGTGATGGACGAGGACTCGGCGCTTCAGGCGGCGCTTGATCGCCACGAATCACGGCGCGTGCGATTTCCCAACCCGGCAGACGCGAGGCCCAGAAAGAAACGCCTTCGATCGCGACCCGGAGCGTCATCGATCTCTCCCGAACACCAGCACGCAATTGCTGCCGCCGAAACCGAACGAGAAGCTCAACGCATGCCGCGCCTTGCGCTGCACGTTGTCACGCTGGATCTGCGGACCGCAGGCCAGATCGGGCACTCGCAAATTCAACGTGCCGGGCAACAATTGATGTTCGAGCGCGATCAGACTGATGGCGGCCTCGACGATACCCGCAGCACCCAAGGTGTGGCCGGTCCAACCTTTGGTCGAACTGGCGCAGGTGCTCGCGGGAAACAGATCGGCGACCACCTTTGCTTCGACTTCATCGTTCTTCTGGCTCGCGGTGCCATGCAGATTGATGTAATCGATATCCTCGGGCTGCAACTCCGCGCGCTTGAGCGCATCGTTCAAAGCGAGCCGCGCGCCGACGCCTTCGGGATGCGGCGTCGACATGTGATGCGCATCGTTGGACTCGCCGTAGCCCAGCAGCCACGCGCCACTCGGCGCCTGCTTTTCCAACAATGCGAAGCCAGCCGCTTCACCCAGATTGATGCCGCGACGTTGCACATCGAACGGCTGACATTGCTCGGGCGACACCAGCTCCAGCGAATTGAAACCGAATAGAACGCTGCCGCACAGCGAATCCACGCCGCCGACGATGGCCGCATCGGCCAGGCCGGCGCGAATCAAACGTTCCGCCTGCGCGAACACTTTGGCGCTGGAAGAGCACGCCGTCGCGACCGTCACGCTCAGGCCGGTCAGACCCAGCGCGCTTTGCACGAAATCGCCCAACGAGTGCGGCGTATGAATGATGGGGCGACGCAGCTCGGCCGGATAACGGCCCTCGGGATCGAGTCGCGCATAGGCGTCTTCGCTGGCACCGATGCTCGATGTCGAAGTGCCCATGACGACGGCCACGCGGTCGGCGCCATGACGCTCGCGAGCTTCACGAGCCGCGGCGAGAAAACCATCGGTGGTCAGGCCGCGCCACGCGAGCCGATTGTTTCGACAGTCCCAATTGGCGAGCTGCGCCGGCAGCGGCTGCTCTTCGAGCCCCGCGACGCGCCCGATCCAGGTGTCGATGGGCGCAGCACCGAAATCGTTCCTGCTCAGACCGGAGCGACGCTCACGCAGTGCTGAGAGCGTCGCCGCGCGTCCATCCCCGACCGCGGAGCACAGTGTGTAAGCAGTGATTCTCAGAGGTCGGGATTGCATCGGTCCTGCGTCGTCAGGTGGCGTCCGCCACCAGCACCATGTTGCGCTGGATGTCGTTCACCAGATTCTGGATCCAGCTCAGATAATTCCGATGGATCACCGTCACGCCCTTTTTCTGCGCGTACATCAGCTCGCCCGAATCCAGGTAGCGGATGGCGATCTTGCTGGCGTCGTAATCGATGCTGATCTTGGCCATGTGCTCGCGCAGATGCAGCGTGCTGATGATCTTGCCGGGGTGCTCCTCGGTCACTTGCCACTGGCGACCGGTCAACGCCACCTTGATGGACTTGACCACCTTGGCCTCGCTCAGGCCGGCCGGCACCGGGAACGGCTCCGGATCGACCAACGGGACCTGCCGCGCGCCCATCAGCAACGCCAGCAAAGGCAACAACAACAGACCCGACCACCAACGTGCCCGCTGCGAACGAACCATGGTTCTCTCCCTTTTTGTCAAACGATTGCCAAATCAATCATCCGTTGACGCGATTCGTGGCGATATGCGCGGCCAGCGAACGCAGTGAGCTGAAAATACGCACATTGTTTTCATCGTCCGAGCGCAGCTGAAAGCCGTAGCGCTTGGAGATCTCCAGCGCGAGCTCGAGCGCGTCGATGGAATCCAGCCCGAGGCCGGTCTTGAACAGCGGCGCTTCCGGATCGATATCCCCGGGCGCGACGCCTTCCAGGTTGAGGGCGGTCACGATGAGTTCGGCGAGCTCGCGCTCACCGGCGGTTTGGGTTGCTGACATGAACGAAACAGGCCCTTGTACGAAAGGCTGATTTGCGACGTTGGAGCGGCGAACCGCGGGGCGCGAAGTGTATCATCCGGCCCGCGCGCGCTTCGAATGGCGCGCACGTTTTCCAACCCCCGAACCAACCACTGATTTTGACGACGTGATGCGCAGCAGTTCTGGCGAGCAACCAGCCCAGCCCCTTCCCGCCACCGCCCTGCGCGTCGCCTATCATCCGCTCGACCGCGCCCACGAGTTGCCCGCCGGGGTGCTGGCCGCCATCCGTTTCGGGGCGCGCCTGCGGCCCGAAATCGAGGCTGCGGCGAGCAGCCAGCCCGCCGGGCTGACCATCGATGTGGGACTGGAACCGCTGCACGCCGCCAACTCGGCGCCGACACCAGGGGCGGAATTATGGTTCGCAACCGGACCGGTCCACACTGGCCAATGGTCCGACGACTCGGGGTCGGCCGCGTGCCAGGTGCGTTATGCCCACGACGGTCATTATCTGTTCGCGGCCGTGGAGCTGGATGAGCGCGAGCATGGCGGCATTCTGCTGACAGCCGAGCGCGCCTACGCCGCGATCCGGCGGTTCCAGCAGCAATCGGGGTTTCCCCACCTGCTGCGCATGTGGAATTACATGGACGCCATCAACGAGGGCACGGGCGACCTGGAGCGCTACCGTCAGTTCAATGTCGGCCGCGGCCGCGGGCTGGGCGAAGTGTCCCTGAGCTACCCTTCAGCGACGGCCATCGGCAAACATCACTCCGACCACATCCTGCAGGTGTTCTGGCTGGCGGGCACGGTGGCCGGCCAATCGCTGGAAAATCCCCGGCAGGTGAGCGCGTATCACTATCCCCGGGTGCACGGGCCGGTCAGCCCCGTGTTCGCCCGCGCGTTGATCGCGCCGGACGATACATTGCTGATTTCAGGTACGGCGAGCATCGTCGGCCATCATTCCCAGCATCACGACGACGCGATGGAGCAGCTCGAGGAGACGATCCGCAATCTCAGCTCGTTCGCACCGCACGTCCGGCGTCCCCGGCACGCGAATCGCGGGGATTTGCTGAAAGTGTACGTGCGGGACCCGGCGCTGACGCCGCGCATCGCCGAACGCCTGCGCCAGCTCTATCCCACCAGCGACATTCTGTTCGTGGCGGCGGATGTCTGCCGTCGCGAGCTGCTGCTCGAGATCGAAGCGATCTCACTCGCGCCGCAGGGCTCGTAACAGATTCTCGCGCGGCAGCTTGCCCAGCTCGTTCCGCGGCAGGCTATCCACAATCAGCAAAGGTCGCGGCAGGAATGCGCTGTCGACTCCGGCAGCGAGTTGATCCAACACTTCACGCGCGGTGAGCGTCGGCGCCACGACCAGCGCGGCGACCCGTCGAATCGTGCCCACCGCGTCGGCATCGGGCTGAAACACCGCTGCTTCCTGCACGCCGGGAATGGTCAGCAATCGTTTGGTGAGATCGGTCAGCGAGGCGCGCTTGCCGGCGACTTCGATCATGTCGGAGCTGCGCCCGCGCACCACGAAGCGATTGCCCGGCTGCAGCTCGACCATGTCCTGTAACAACACGGGTTCGACGAACCAGGGCGCGTTGACCAGCGTGCCATCGTCGCGCGGCTCCAACTGAACGCCCTCGTAAAGCCGCCACTGCGCTTCACCGGCGGTGAGCCTGCTCGCGAATACACAAGTTTCAGTGGATCCAAACATTTCAACCAATTCACCGCCGAGCTTTGCGGTCACCGCGGCTGCCAGCGACTGATCCAACGGCGCCGTCGCGCTGACGATCGCATCGACTTCAGGAAACTGCTGGTCGGAACCGACGATGGCGCGCAAATGCACTGGCGTACTGATGAGCACGCGCGGCCTCGGAATTTCGGCCAACGCGGCGGCGATATCGGCTGGAAACAGCGGCCGGCCAGCATGAACGGCCATGTCGCCGAGCAACGGCAACAGCACGCTCATCTCCATGCCGTACATGTGCTGGGGCGGAACGGTCGCCAGCGCCCACACCGTCGAGGTCTTATCGGCAATCGCCGCGCGAATCGACTGAGCATTGCGCGCGTTGCTGCCGTTCACCGTGCGCCAGAGCTTGGGAAATGTTTTGGGCTGACCGGTGCTGCCCGAGGTGTACCCGATCATCACGGTCGTGTCGGCCGGGATGCGCTCGTTGATCGAGTCGGTTGAAGGCTGCGCCAGAGCTGCATCGACCGCGTTGTCATCGATGCGATAGCTGCCCGCATTGGCAGCCGCCACGTCGGCCACGACCTGATCGGCGCGCGACGACGGCAACAGCACGGTATGGCCAACGCTCAATGCCGCGGCGTAAGCGACGAGGAATTTGTAACGGTCCTCGCACAGATTGATCATGGCCGCCGGCGCCGGGGGCTTCGGCAGCCTGGCGACCACCGAAGCGACGTGGCTTCGAAATTCGGCGAGCAGCACCGGCGCGCCACGACGCCACGCGATGGGTCGCTGCGCCTCGGACGACAGAAACAATGGCAGGGTCTCGACCCCGGCAGTGGTCACTCGACGACTCACTGCCAGCGTTTGAACACCATCGAAGTGTTCACGCCCCCGAACGCGAAGTTGTTGTTCATCACGTACTCGGTGCTGATGCCGCGCCCCTCGCCGGTGATGTATTCGAGCTCGCCACAGCGCGGATCGATGTTGTCCAGATTCAAGGTCGGCGCGAACCAGCCGGCATTCATCATCTCGATGCTGAACCAGGCTTCCAGCGCACCACAGGCGCCGAGCGTGTGGCCCAGGTAACTCTTCTGCGAGCTGAGCGGCATGCGCTTGCCGAACAAAGCGGAGGTCGCGCGTGTTTCGGCAATATCGCCATGCTCGGTCGCCGTGCCGTGACCGTTCACGTAGCCAATGACATCGGGTGAAATGCCGGCGTCCTGCAGCGCCAGCTCCATCACCACGCGCATCGTCGATTCCTCCGGCTTGGTGACGTGCACGCCGTCGGAGTTGCTCCCGAAACCAACCAGTTCCGCATGAATGCGAGCACCGCGCCGCTGCGCGTGTTCCAACTCTTCGAGGATCAGCATCGCGCCGCCTTCACCGACCACCAGGCCATCGCGATCGCGGTCGTAAGGACGCGGCGTCGTATGCGGCTGATCGTTGCGACGGCTCGTTGCATACAACGTATCGAATGCCATCGCTTCGGTGGGACACAGTTCCTCGGCACCGCCAGCAATCATCACATCCTGCCGGCCGAACTTGATGGCCTCGTACGCGTAACCGATTCCCTGGCTGCCCGACGTGCAGGCGCTCGAGGTGGGAATGATCCGGCCCTTCGCGCCAAAGAAGATCCCGACGTTGGCCGCGGTCGTGTGCGGCATCATGCGCACGTACGAGTTCGCGTTCAGCCCGCTCGAGTCGGCGTGCAGAATCATGGCCGCGAAGGCCGAGATGTCCGCGGTGCTGCCGGTGGAGGAGCCGGAAGAAACCCCCGTCGCGCCACTGGCAATGATGGGAGAGCCGGTCAATCCAGCATCCGCAATCGCCAGCTCGGCGGCACGCACCGCGAGTTGCGACACTCGACCCATGCTTCGCAGCTGTTTGCGAGTCCAATGCGCCGGCGGAGCGAATTCGATGGGGCCGCCCAACCGGGTGTTCATATCCTTGTGGCGATCCCACTCGTGCATGGTGCGAATCGCGTTCTTGCGCGCACGCAGCCCTGCATGAATCTCGGACCAGCTCGTGCCGAGCCCGCATAATCCGCCAACGCCTGTGACGACTACACGGCGCATCAGCACAGTCCTCCGTTGACCGAGAGCACCTGACGCGTGATGTACGAAGCGTCACGCGACAAAAGAAACGTTACGGCCGCGGCGACTTCTTCTGCGGTTCCAGCGCGCTGCGCGGGAATCGCCTTGAGAATTTCTTCCGTGGGCACGTTCTCGTCGACCATTTCGGTGCCGATCAGCCCGGGCGCGACGCAATTGACCGTGATGTTTCGTTTCGCCAGCTCGACCGCCAGCGCCTTGGTCGCCCCGATGACCCCGGCCTTCGCGGCACTGTAGTTCACCTGACCGCGATTGCCGACGACGCCCGAAACGGAGGCCAATGTGACGATGCGACCCGGCGCGCGTCGACGCACCATCGGCATGATCACAGGCTGGAGCACGTTGTAGAACGCGTCCAGATTGGTCCGAATGACGCCATCCCATTGCTCACCCGTCATGGCCGGAAAGGCGGCGTCCGAATGAATGCCCGCGTTATGCACGACGCCGTAGTAAGCGCCGTTGGCGCTCATATCGGCGGCCAGGGCTTCGGCGCAGACGGCGCGATCGGAGACATCGAACTGCAACACTCGCGACTGACGGCCCAGCGCTTTGATCTGGCCCGCGACCGCGTCGGCTTCATCACGCCGTGACCGGCAATGCACGACAACATCGAAGCCGTCCGCCGCCGCGCGAAGCGCGATGGCACGGCCGATGCCTCGGCTGGAGCCGGTGACCAGAATCGTGTCGCTCATACCGCGCAGAGCTTAGCAACCATGTCGAGACGACGCTCGGGTTCGGCCACGAATGGATTGGTTTCATCCCACGCATACCCGGCCAGGATGGAACAGATCATGGCGCGGATGCCCGGCGGCTGGGTTTTCGCAAACATGATGTCCTGGAAGCGGCCGTCGTACCACGCTTTCACGTAGGCGCGGAACGTGTCCACACCCTTGCGCAGCGGGAGCTCGAAATCGTTGCTCCAATCGACGGTCTCGCCGCGCAACTGTCGATCCAGCAATGCCGCGGCCATGCTGGCTGAACGCATCGCGATGGTGACGCCCGAGGAGAACACCGGATCCAGAAACTCGGCGGCATTGCCGAGCAGCGCGAAACCTTTGCCGTGCATCGACTTCACATTGGCAGCGTAGCCGGTCAGCTCGCGCACCGGCGTATCCCAGGTTGCATTCGCGAGCACGCGAGTGAGAAACGGCTCTTCACTCGCCAGCTTTTTCAAACGCTCTTCCAGCTGCGCCGGGTACCTGTCGAAAAACTCCTTGCGCGCGACACAGCCCAGCGAGCAGCGGCCATTCGCAAACGGAATCAGCCAGAACCACACATCGCGGTGCTGCGGATGAACGATGACCTGGATCTTGTTGCGATCGAAAGCACCGGGCGCGGCGCCATCGGCCACGTGCGTGAACACGGCATTGCGCACCGGAAACTTCGAGGGTGTTTCCAGATCGAGCAGCTTGGGCAACACCCGGCCAAAACCGCTGGCGTCGAGCAGGAACTTGCCCTCGACTTCGTATTCGACACCTTTTGCATCGACCGCGCGCACGCGAGGCTCGTCCCCGCTGTTGTCGACGGCAGTCACGCGAGTTTCATACCGGATCTCGACGCCTTGCCGCTCCGCTTCGTCGGCGAGCACTTTGTCGAAGGCCGCGCGCTGCACTTGAAACGTGGAGTCGCGCCCCTTGGTGAATTTGTCGCTGAAGTCGAAATCGCCGTATTCGTCGCCGCGCACGAAGGCCGCGCCATTCTTGAACTGGAAGCCGGCGCGCTCCACCGCCGGCATCATGCCGGCCTCGTCGACGAAATCCAGGCAATGCGTCAGCAGACTCTCGCCGATGGAGAAACGCGGGAAGCGCTGCCCCTCGAGCACCAGCACGTTCCAGCCACGCTTCTTCAACAGAGCCGAGCTGATTGCGCCGGACGGGCCGGCGCCAATGACGATCACGTCACGTTCCAATTTCATTCCTCTTCAATGTCCGACGCACCCGGGCGAGCAGCGGCTCCGGCGTCTCGAACTGCAGAGCGTGAGTCCTGGCGTCCACCGCGACCTGCACACTTTTGCCGCGCGCCACCCGTTCCCGATCCCCGACGCGCGTCACCAGATAGTTCATCGTGATCCGATTTTCCCACTCGACCAGCGAAGCGCGCACATTCAATCGCTCGCCCATGCGCGCGGCGTGCAGATACTTGACGTGCATTTCCACGATGGGCCAGGCGTAGCCGGACGCCGCCATGGTGTCGTAGCCGAAGTCGAGCTGGTCCATCAATGCCCAGCGCGCGGTTTCCAGATACTTCAGATAGTGGCCGTGCCACATGACACCGATGATATCGATGTCGTGGAAGGCCACGGTCACGTCGATGCTTGCGCTGATCGCGCCCTCTTTTCGCATGTCAGGGCGCATGAGCGTCAAGCATTCGCATCGCGCTCCCGTTCCTGCACCCCGGCCGCGGGCTTGGGCCGCGCGATCTTTCGCCACAGCAACACCGGCAAGCGGATCATCATGCCGAGCGTCATGCGGATGTGCAGCCAGGTCATGCGCACGTTGTCCAGGAACATGCGGAAATGGGACACGCCGTCGATGGGATAGGACACGCGCGTCTCGATCCAGCGCATCGGCACCTGGCGCCAATGCAACCGCACGATGATTTCCGAATCGAAATCCATGCGCGGACCGATGTGTTGAGAGTCCGCCAGTGCCAGCGTGGTCTCGAGCGGATACAGACGGAAACCGCACATCGAATCGACGATGTCGAACGACAGCGTCTGCAGCCAGACCATGCCGTGCGTGAGATAACGACCGTAGTAGCGCGCCTTCGGGATGCTGGCGTCGAACACCGGGCGGCCGCAGATCACTGCGTCGGGCGCTTCGCGCGCGGCTTCGACGAATCGACGAGCATCGCTCAGCGTGTGCTGACCGTCGGCATCGACCTGAATGGCATGGGTGAAGCCGAGCTTGGCAGCGCCACGGAAACCGGTGATGACCGCCACGCCTTTGCCGCGATTGACCTCATGACGCAGCAACGTGACTTCGGGCAATTCGCTCAGCTCATCCAGCACCCTGGCGCACGCGGGGCTGCAGCCATCGTCGACCAGGATCACGGGCAGCCCCTGCTCGCGCAGTCTGCTGACGACGGTGCCGATCGCATGCTCGTGGTTGTACACGGGCACGACCACGCATACGGCGAATTTGGCGTTGAACTTGGCCGGAGAAAGCATGGCTCGATCTCAACCGCGAGGCGCGTCAGGCATTCAGCAGTCGCTGCACGACCGCCGCCAGATCCTTGACCGTGCGCACCGAACGGAAGTCCTCGGGGGTGACCTTACGCCCGGTGTGCTTCTGAACTTCATCCATCAGGTCCACCACGTCGATGCTGTCGATCTCCAGGTCCTCGTACAGGCGCGCCTCGGGCGTGATCCGGGCCGACTCGAGCTCGAACAGCTCGACCAGCGTCTGGCGGATACGTTCGAGGATTTGATCTTGCGACTGCATGAAGTGCTCTGTTGGGGATCGGTGGCCTGCGGCTCGGTGTCTCGAGCACGTCTGCGCGCGCTTCACCGGTCCGTGAACTCGGCGCGCAGTTTAATTCGGGGCACACACACCGTACAGCCGCGCGGGCTGTCGGACGGTCTTACGCCTGCGGGGCTCGGCGCACCGCCAATGCCTGCTGAAAATGCCGATGCATGGCCTCGTTCAAGGCCCGTGATGCTAGCGGTAACGGCGCGTTCCGGTAGGGACTTAAGTCCAGGTCTTCGCCGACCACCAGGCTGAAATGGGGCCGCCGGGCCGGAATCCGGTACCACGGCTCGGATTTGGTCAGCGTGGTCGGCTGACAGCGGATATAGACGGGCGTGAGCTCGGTCGCCGCGCGTAAGGCGACATTGGCCGCGCCGCGGTGAAACACCATGGGCTCATTCGGCCGGGTTCGTGTCCCTTCAGGGAAGAAAATCAACGATTGCCGGTCGCGCAAGGCACTGGCGGCGCCTTCGATCATGCCCGCGGTCTGGTCGTTGGGAATGAATTCCGCCATCGTCACCGCCCAGCGCGTCAACGGGTTGCGCCACAGCCCCTGCTTGACCACGCAACCCGCGGTGGGAATGAATGCCAGGAGAAAGACCACATCGATCAGTGTCGGGTGGTTGGCCACGACCATCTGCCCGAATCGACCGAGGCGTTCCCGGCCGTGGACCTCATAGGTCAGCACGCCGCCCCGATGCATGACCCAGATGAAGAACCTCAACGCCCCACTCATGGCTGCGCGCGCACGATTGCGCTTGGTCGCACGCGAGGCCGGCAGGAGCTTGACGATCGGCAGCCAGACCGCGCCTACCAGTAGCGCGCCCAGGCCGAACAGGGAAAAGCTGAATCCCGTCATGAACAACCGCCAATACCAACAGTCCCGACGGCCTTCGGTGGCGTCGTCGGCGGCGGCGGCGAGTTGCGGTTCGGCGTTCATGGGGAGGAATTATGATGCCCTGGTCATGCACGGCAACCCACATGCGCTATCGGCCAATCCCTTCAGCATGAATCGTGCAGCGGCGGTCACTCGTCTGACGCTCTGGCTGGGATTTCCAACCGCGCGCGCACATTTCGATCCATTGACGCTGTCCGAGGACGACCGCGCGCGGCTCGCTGACTCTCGCGGGTCGCGACGGCGCGCGGATTTCGAGGTCAGTCGCGCGCTACTTGCGATGGCCGAGGTTGGCTCGGCCGCGCACAGCTTGAGCCATAGCGCGGAGCATGCGGCGCTGTTGATTGCGCCTGATGGATCGCGCATCGGCGTCGATCTGGAAATCAATCGACCGCGTGATGTGCTCCGACTCGCGCGCTTTGCGTTCGATGAACGCGAGGTGCGCGCGCTCGAGTCCGCGGCACCTGAATCACAGCAAGCGCTGTTCTATACGCTGTGGACGTTGAAGGAATCGTTCGCGAAGGCGCTGCAGCTGGGCTTGGTCGATGCGCTTCGCCATTGCATTTTTTGGATGGAGGACCGCGAGTGGCGCGGCCGCGTGCCAACGGATGCGGGCTGGAGCGCGGCCGTGTTTCAGCCGCGGCCGGAGATCGTCATCGCCGTCGCGCGGATCGGCGGGAACGAGGCCTTGCAGCTGAACACGTGGGAGTGGCCACCGAAGCAGCGCGCGGACTGGCCGCTCATGGTTGCTTGCGCAGGCGCTCCTTCAGGCGCTGACGCTGCTCCGGCGTGAGCTGCTGAAACTGCTTGCGGAGCTGCTGCCGCTGTTCAGGCGGCAGATCTTTGAAGCGCCGGAAATTGTCTCGGATGCGCGCCTGTTCCTCCGGCGGCAGTTTCTTGAACTGATTGAACATGCGGCGCATCTCCCGCCGCTGCTGAACATCCAGAGACTGCCAGCGCTGAAACCGCTGTTTGGCCTGCTGCCGCTGTTCCGGCGGCATGCTCAGCCAGCGCTGCGACCCCTTGGCCAGCGACTGCTGGCGCGCCAGTGGCAAATCGGCCCAGCGCGATTCGAACTTGGCCAACAACTTCTGCTGCTCGGGAGACAGCTCCTGCCAGCTCACGCCCGCGCCACCCGTCTGAGCCGCGCGCGCGGGCGTTGCCGCCAGCAGCACTGCGCTGAGGATCAGGGACAGGACCCACATCAACCGGCTGGTCATCGCTCATCCACGGCAGGCTTTGCCGCCTCTTTACTTGGCTTGCGCGTCTCGGCCTTCTTGGCCTGCTCCCCGTCCGCGGTCTTGCGCGGGGCGTCCTCGAGCAGCGTCCAATCGTCGTCTTCGTCCTCCATGTTGGCGAGATATTCGAGGAAATCGGCGTCCAATGGCTCGATCTCGTCGGCCGCCCGGCTCATCGCGCCCACTAGCATCCAGCTCACCAAGAACAGCATCCTCATCATGCTCAGCCGGGGTTGTCGCCCTGATCGGCCAGCCAGGAGTAGAACTCCACATCCTGAATCAGCTCGAAACTGTCAGCATCGGCGACGATATCGAAGTCATCCAGCAGGTTCCCGCCATTCTCGGTTCCAGCGGGTTCGCCGCCGCCACGGATCAAGATCACGGCGATCAGAGCCGCCGCAGCCAAGCCACCGAGGGGCACGCCGAGCCAATAGCGACGGACCCGGCCCTTCTTCATTTCCTCCACAGCTCGCTGTCGTGCTTGGTTCAGCCGGGAACGAGTCCGCGCATCGAGGCGCTCGACGCTGTCGTCGAACAGCTCGCGGCTGCGCTCTTCGAGGGGATCGGGGGTGTTCACCATGCAGCTCCCAACTGCTCACGGAGTGTGTGGACCGCGCGTGAGTAGTGTGTCTTGACGCTGCCTTCGCTGCAGCCCATGGCCTCGGCGGTCTGCGCGACATCCATGCCTTCGAAGTTACGCAACATGAACGCCTCCTGCTGCCGGCCAGGCAGCTCCGCGAGCGCTCGCTCCAGCTCGGCCATGGCCTGGTCGGTCGCGAGCAGGTCCTGCGGCTGCGGACGCGCATCGGCCACGCCTTCGTACGGATCGGCGGCCTCGTCCTCCTCGGCCTTCCAACCCGGCAGCCAGCTCATCAATTTGGCCCGCACCTTGCGCCGGCGCTGACAGTCCCGGATCCGGTTCTGGAGGATCCGGTAGAACAGCGGCCGCCATTCCTCGGCAGGGCGCTGAGCGTAGCGACGTGCCAGCTGCAGCATCGCGTCCTGTACGATATCCAGCGCATCGTCGTCGTTACGCAAGGCAATCCTGGCGATCCGGAACGCACGCTTCTCGACGCTGACGAGAAAGCGATCCAGCGCGCGCACCTGATCCAGAGACTGTTCCTCCACGGCAGGCGGGACATCGCCCGCCGCGCAAAGGGTAGCAAAGAGCCCCATATACTCCAGCAACCTTTAGTGACGACCGTTCTGCTAGCAACGCCGCCGGCTGTGCGCGGTTGACCCGAAGGCCGCAAAACGTAAGGAATGCGGCCGGGGAAATCCCGCGGGAGACCCGTAGAAGACCGTGAACCCCGTCTAAAAATTGAGCACTGACGAAACTCGTCCGTGGAATGAGCACTTGAGTCGCTTCACCCCAAACAATGCACAGAGTTGTCCACAGGTTTTGTGCATAGACCGGACCCCGTATCTCGCGGTCGCAATCGACACTCCGCTTCGGCAAGTGTTCGATTACCGCGCGCCCGCCGATACGTCAGTTCTGGCGGGATGTCGAGTTTGGGTGCCATTCGGCCGCCGCCGCGTGGTCGGCGTAGTCGTCGAAGGCCGCGATCAAACCGAAGTTCCGGCAAACAAACTGCGCGCGGCGTTCGAAGTCGTCGACACTGAGCCGACGTTCTCGCCCGACTTACTCGCATTACTGACCTGGGCCGCGGAGTACTACCGCCATCCGGTTGGCGAAGTGCTCACCTCGGCGATGCCAGTTTTGCTCAGAAGTGGCGCGCCGATTCGCGAGGAGCAGATTCTGTGGCGGCTCACTGCGCTCGGACGCGAGGAGGCGCTCGCGAAACTGCCGGCGCGGTCGATTCGTCTGCGCGCCATCGCTGACTACCTCTCGAAAAATGAGCACGCGCCCGCTTCCGAGATTCTGGGCGCGACCGAGAGCCCGCTGTCAGCGCTGCGCAATCTCGAAGAGCGCGGCTTCGTCGAGCAATTCGCTCGCGAGCAAACCGATGAGATCCCGCCCGTATCGGTCATGCGAGAAGGGCCGCCGCTCAACGAGGCGCAGGCCGCCGCGGTCGAGCGAATTCAGAAAACACTCGGCACTTTTGCTTCTCACCTGCTTTACGGCGTTACCGGCAGCGGCAAAACCGAGGTGTATCTGCAGGTGATCGAGTCCGTTCTCGCGCGCGGCCAGCAAGTCCTAGTGCTCGTGCCCGAGATCGCACTCACGCCCCAGCTGATCGGGCGATTCCGTGGACGCTTCGACGCGCCACTCGCAGTGCTTCACTCCGGATTGAATGACACGGAGCGCTTGGCTGCGTGGCGAGACGCGCGCGAAGGCACGGCCCGCATCGTCATTGGGACGCGCTCCGCCATCTTCACGCCGCTGCTGCACCCGGGCCTCATCATCATCGATGAGGAGCACGACGCCTCGTTCAAACAGCAGGACGGCTTTCGATACTCGGCGCGCGACCTCGCGCTCGTGCGCGCACAGCGGCTGGGCATTCCGGTCGTACTCGGCTCCGCGACACCCTCGCTGGAAACATTGGCACGCGCCCGCAAACAACCGGAAACACTCTCACATCTCCCCTACCGCGCCGGCAGCGCGAAACCGCCGCAGGTCGCACTGGTCGATCTGCGCAAACACGGTGTGACTCAGGGCATCGCCACGCCGACCGTGATGACCATTCAGCGCCATCTCGATGCCGGCGGACAGGTGATGCTGTTCATCAACCGCCGCGGCTACGCGCCCGTGCTGTTCTGCCCAAACTGCGGGTGGTCCGCTCACTGCCGCCGATGTGACGCTCACCTGACGGTGCACGCCCGCGGCCGCGACCTCATCTGCCATCACTGCGGCTCGCAGGAAAACCTTCCGAACGAATGTCCAACCTGTTTTGCCGACGTAAAGCCCGTGGGCCAGGGCACGGAACGCATCGAAGAGGCGCTCCAGCAGTTGTTTACTGCACCGATGGCGCGTATCGACCGCGACAGCATGCGCCGTAAGGGCGAGCTGGAGGAAACGCTGGCGCGCGTGAACCGCGGCGAAATCCGCATTCTGGTGGGCACGCAAATGCTGACCAAAGGCCACGATTTTCCCAAGGTTACGCTGGTGGTCGTGCTGAACGCCGACCAGGGCTTGTTCAGTACGGACTTTCGCGCACCGGAACGCCTCGCCCAAACCATCGTGCAGGTCGCCGGCCGCGCCGGGCGCGCGGACCGTCCCGGCGAAGTATTGATTCAGACGGAATATCCCGAGCATCCGCTGCTTACGTTATTGCTGACGGGCGGCTACGCGGCTTTTGCCGACGGCGCGTTGACAGAACGTGAACAAAGCGGCTGGCCGCCATTCGCCCGGATCGCGCTCCTGCGCGCCGAGGCCACCGATCAGCAGGCGCCGCTGAAATTCCTGCAAGATGCACACGATCTAGCCGTGGACTTCCCGGTTCGCGGCGTGAAGTTGCTCGGCCCCGCGCCCGCGCCGATGGAACGCCGCGCCGGCCGTTTCCGCGCGCAATTGTTGATCCGCGCGCCCAGCCACTCGCCGTTGCAGAAGTTTCTTGGCGGCTGGCTGCCCCTGCTTCCCATGCTCCCGGAGGCTCGCCGCGTGCGGTGGTCGATCGATGTAGATGCGGCCGAGTTGAGTTGAGTACACTGTCCCGAACATCACTCTCCCCTGCTCTTTGTGAAGTACCAGATCGAACGCCTCGTGCAGGCCGCGTTGGCCTGCCTGCCGCCTGACATTCTCCCCGCGGACGTGCATCCCACCGTGGACGTCGAGCGCACGCGCGACCCCGCGCACGGCGACTTCGCGACAAACATTGCGTTGCAGCTCGCAAAGCCCGCGCGTAAGAACCCGCGGCAGCTGGCGCAGGCCATCGTCGATTGCATTCCCACCGGCGAACTGGTCAGCAAGATCGAGATCGCCGGCCCTGGCTTCATCAATTTCCATCTGTCGCCGCAGTCGTATCAGCAGGAACTGTCACGCATTTTCGATCTCGGCGTGGCCTATGGTTACAACAAGCGTGGCGCCGGGCAGAACGTCGTCGTCGAATTCGTCTCGGCGAATCCCACGGGCCCGCTGCATGTCGGCCACGGCCGGCAAGCGGCGCTCGGAGATGCGCTCGCGGCCCTGTTGCAATCACAGGGTCATCCGGTCAGCCGTGAGTTCTACTACAACGACGCCGGTGTCCAGATCCAAAACCTGGCGCTGTCTGTACAGGCGCGCGCGCGTGGCCAGAAGCCCGGCGATCCAGAATGGCAGGAAGGCTGGTACGCGGGCGAGTACATCCAGGACATCGCCAATGACTTCCTCGCGCGCAAGACGGTGCACGCCTTCGACGGCGAGCCGATCCGCGCCAGCGGCAAGATCGATGATCTCGATGCGATCCGCCGCTTCGCTGTCACTTGTCTGCGACATGAGCAGGACGTGGACCTGCAGAAGTTCGGCGTGCGCTTCGACACGTATTACCTCGAGTCCAGCCTGTACAACGACGGCAAGGTCGATACGACCGTGCAAGGTCTGATCGCGAGCGGCCACACCTACGAGAAAGACAACGCGCTGTGGCTCAAGACCACGGACTTCGGCGATGACAAAGATCGCGTGATGCGTAAGTCGGACGGCACATACACCTACTTCCTGCCCGACGTCGCGTATCACGTCACCAAGTGGCAGCGTGGGTTCTTCCGCGCCATCAACGTACAGGGCACCGACCACCACGGCACGATCGCGCGCGTACGCGCGGGCCTGCAGGCACTCAACGTTGGCATCCCGAAGGGCTATCCCGACTACGTGCTTCACAAAATGGTGAAGGTCATGCGCGGCGGCGAGGAAGTGAAGATTTCCAAGCGCGCGGGCTCGTATGTGACGGTGCGCGATCTGATCGAGTGGGTGGGCCGCGATGCCGTGCGCTTCTTCCTCGTATCGCGTAAGGCCGATTCGGAGTTCGTCTTCGATATCGATCTGGCGCTGGCCGAGGGCGAGGAGAACCCGGTGTACTACGTGCAAATGGCGCACGCGCGTGTTTGCAGCGTGTTCCGTCAGCTGCAGGAGAAGGGCCTGACGCACGATCGCGACATCGGCGAAGCCAACGTCGAGCTGCTCTCCGAGCCGCACGAGAAGGCGCTCATTCGCCGCGCGACCTACTATCCGGAGCTGCTGGAGAACGCCACGCGCGATCTCGAGCCGCATCAGCTGGCTCACTATCTGCGCGAGCTGGCGGGCGATTTCCACGCCTACTACAACGCGCACAAGTTCATCATCGACGACGTGAAGCTGCGCAACGCCCGCCTGAACCTGGTCGCGGCGACCCGGCAGGTGCTGGAGAACGGCCTGAAACTGCTCGGCGTGTCCGCGCCCGAGAAGATGGAATCGAAAAAGACGGCGACCGCTGGCGAGGAATGACAGACCAGCGCAAACTTGCGCGCTGGTAATCGTTACCTGCTCGAGTCAGCTGATTCCATTGTCTGATGGCCAAGGACTACAAACATTCCAAGCGTCGCGCCGGTTCGTCCGGACTGTCCGGCATGGCCGGCTTCGTGTGCGGCCTCGCGCTCGGCCTCGCCGTTGCGCTCGGCGTCTATCTATTCGACCGCCGCACCGAGGCGCGCTTGGCCGCCCAGCAAACGGCCGCGCCGATGATTCGCGATGAGGGCAAAGCGCAGAACAAACCCGCGCCGGCATCACAGGAAGATTCGGAGACTCAGCAGTTCGACTTCTACGAAATGCTGCCCAAGTACGAAGTCGTGATTCCCGAGCAGGATGCGCGCGGCGGCGCTGCGCCCTCGGTCGTCGCGGGACCGGTGGAGAAGCCCGGCGCTTATATCTTGCAGGCGGGGTCGTTCCGTAACTTCAAGGATGCGGACCGCGTGCGGGCGTTGATTGCCCTGCAAGGCGTGGAGTCGAAGGTTCAGAAAGTGACCATCGACAAGGATACGTGGCACCGGGTACGCGTCGGGCCCATCACCAATTTGCAGAAGCTCGAAGAGACGCGGAGCAAACTGCGTCAGGCGCAGATCGACGCGCTGGTTATTCGCGTTGGCGAGTGACGATGTTGCCGCCCGCGGCCAGCGGGTTCGGCGTCGGTGGCGCGATCCGTCGTAGGGTGTTGGTATCGCGATGGTCGAACGCCGGCAGGTTGCCGCGGACCGCCAGATCCGTGCGCGTCACGTAAGTCCAGCTGTCGTCACTGTTGAATGTAATGTCGATCCGGTAGTAGTCGGTTCGAAACGCCTCCTCGAGGAAGGTGGTCGAACAAATGCCGAAGCGCGAGTCCCCGCGCCGCGCCTCCACCGAAATACGATCGTCGTCGGGCCGCGCCGTACCGCCCGCCAGCACCACCTGCCCACGAGGAATGGCGATGGTCTGCATGATCAGACCGGTGGCCGGCTCCCACAGCCAGTAGCCGACCTGATCGTGGAAGGTGATGGCCTCTTCCGGCGTGTTGATATGAATGTGATAGCGCAGCCCGTAAAGGAGCTGAGGGCCGTTGGCCTGCGCATCGATCGGATCCATTCGGATGTGTTCGCGGAACACGCGCCGCTCGGGGCCGTCCGCTTTGGGACTGATATCCACGCCCTGGTCGGATTGCCACACGCCGGCCAGCCGGCGTAGCGGGCCCAGGTTGGCCAGCGTATCCGGCGAAACCTCGGGCTCGGAAAAAATATCGGCGGGCATGTCTGGCATGGGGCTCCCCGGTGGCGCGCTCGACGCGGGCGCGTTCGTTCTCGCGACGAGCGGAGGACGCCGGCTCCTCAGTCTTCAGCGAGTTGGCGAAAATCGACGCCGAGCGAGCGCAGCTTGCGATACAAGTGCGTGCGCTCCATGCCGACGCGCTTCGCCAGCTGCCCGACCTTGCCGTTGCACAGAATCAGCTGCTGCTGCAGATAAGCCCGCTCGAAATGTTCGCGCGCCTCACGCAGCGGCAACGCCAGCAAGTCCTGTTTCACGAGCGGCTCGTTGGTCGGCGCATGCGCCGCGAGCTCACGCTCGATCTCATCCAGACGGATTTCTTCTTCGCCGCCGAGGATCAACAACCGCTGCACGAGATTCCGCAGCTCACGCACGTTCCCCGGCCACGGATAGTTGCGCAGACGATTCTGCGCGGCCACGCCGAAGCGGCGGAAAGGCAGGTGCTGCTCGTCGACCAGACGATCGACATAGTGACGCAGCAGATCCGGCACGTCCTGCGCGTAATCACGCAGCGGCGGCACATTCAAAGTGATCACATTCAAGCGCGACAACAGCTCGAGCCGCACGCCCGTGCCCTCGGCGTTCAAGAAACGCGAGGTCGCGGAGCCGATGATTCGAACGTTGGTATTCACCGGGGTCGCGCCACCGACGCGCGTAAAGGTCCGCGTCTCGAGCGCAGCAACCAGCAGGCCCTGCGCCTTCGGCGGCAAATCCTCGACGCCATTGATGAACAGCACGCCACCGGCCGCCTGTTCGAACACGCCGGCGTGAACGCCATTCGAATCTTCAGTGCCGAACAACGCCGCAGCCGCGCCGTCATCGCTCACGCCCGTCGCAACGAGCTGTACGAATGGCGCCTGCGCGCGCGGGCTCAACGAATGAATGTAGCGCGCGAACGCCTCGCGCCCCGTACCCGGCTCACCGACGATGAGCACCGGCGTCTCATGCGGCGCGACCTGTTGAACTTGCTCGCGAAGCGCGGCCATCGCACGGCTCTTGCCGACGGGCGCGAGCAGAGGCGGAGTCAGCGCCCGTCCGCTTTGACGCTTGTTACGACCCGAATCGAGCGCGCGCTCGACCGTACGTAACAGCTTGGCGAGTGACAGTGGCTTCTCGACGAAATCGAATGCACCGAGACGCGTCGCTTCGACGGCAGTCTCCACGGTGCCGTGCCCCGACATCATGACGACCGGACAGGAAGTGCCGTTCGGCTGCACCCACTCACGGAGCAGGGTGATGCCGTCGGTATCCGGCATCCAGATATCGAGCAGGACCAGATCGGGATCGTGCTGGGCACGAGCCGAACGTGCCTCCGCGGCATCCGCGGCGACGTCCACCTCGTAACCTTCATCCGCGAGGATTTCTTTCAGAAGCCCGCGGATCTCGCTTTCGTCATCGACGACTAGTATGCGCGCTGCACTCATGCCCGCTCCCTCCTCGGTCCAGTGCGCCGTTCGCGAATCGGACCGCCACCGCGGACCGCAGTCAACGGCAACTCGATACAAACCCGCGCGCCTCCCGTGCGCACATTATCCGCGTCTATGGCTCCGCCGTGCTCTTCGACTATTTTTTTCACAATCGCGAGCCCCAGGCCCGTGCCTTTCGGTTTGGTCGTTACATAAGGATCGAACACCTGGCCGATCACATCCGGCCGGAAGCCCGGTCCATTGTCCTCGACGACGATCTCCGCCGCGCGGCTCGCCGTCGCCCCGCTGCCCTTCTCGATCAGCCGCGTCCTGACGCGCACCGACGGATCCGGCACCCCCTCCAGCGCTTCCCATGCATTGGCGAGCAGATTATGAATGATCTGCCGCAGGCGGCCACGGTCGGCCTCGATGTCCGGCAGCCCCTTCTGCAGCTGCAGGGTGGTGCCTGGCCGGCCCGGCGCGCGATACAGCTCCGCCACTTCGCCGATGAGCTGGTTCAGGTCGAAGCGTGACACATCCATCTCCGGAGCGCGCGCGTATTCGCTGAAGGCGTTGACCATCTCCTTCATGGCCTCGACCTGCTGGACGATGGTATGGGTGGCGCGGTCCAGGACCTGGCCCTGGCTGGCGTCGATGTGCCCCAACAGCTTGTGGCGCAGCCGCTCCGCGGACAGCTGGATAGGCGTCAGCGGGTTCTTGATCTCGTGCGCCAGGCGCCGCGCCACCTCACCCCAGGCCGCGTCGCGCTGGGCTTGCAGGAGGGTGGTGATGTCGTCGAACACGATGACATAGCCTCCGGGGGTCTGGTCCTCGCCGGACAGCGTGGTACAGGCACACATCAGGATGCGCCGGGTCGACTCGCCCTGGAGCACCAACTGCTCGCGCCACTCACTCTGACCCGCGGCCAGATGCGCGCTACAGGTGGACTGGAACTGCTCGAATAGCGTGCTCTCGCTACCGGTCGGTGCCAGCGGCTTGCCGATCAGGGCCTCCACATCGACGCCGAGAATGGAGCACGCAGCCTGGTTTGCGGTACGAATGGTGTGATCGGGTTCGAGCGAAATCACGCCCGTGGACAGCCGGGCCAGAATGACCGCGAGATTGGCGCGCTCGGCTTCGACAGCCTGCTGCACACGGCGCGTCTCCTCGCGCGACTTGGCGAGCCGCTTGGTCATGTCATTGAACGAATGCACCAGGATGCCCATTTCGTCGTGCGAGGTCAGCGGCAAACGCAAATCGAAGTCGCCCTTCGCTACGGCGCGCGTACCCGCAACCAAGTCCTGAATTGGACGCACCAAGCGACGCGCGGCCCACAACGCGCCGTACAGCGCGCCGAACAGCGACAACAGCAATACCAATGTCAGCGTGAGCGTGAAGCTGGTCTTCAACGGCTCGCGCAAGCGCGCCTTCTCGCCGTAACGCTGATAGGAAGACTCGACGGTGTCAGCCAGCTCACCGAGGCGTCGCTCGATGGGATAGATGGCCTGCAGTACGCGCTGCTCATCACCCGGCAATACCTGCGGTACACGAACCGCCGTACGTACGAGATATCCACCACCCGCGACCGGATCGAGCGCGACGTAGTCACGGCCCTGACGAACTTGCATCGTCATCTCATCGCTCAGCGGCGCGGGCACGATGTCACCCAGTCGATCGGAGCTGGTCGCGAGGATGCGGCTGTTGGAGGCGAGCAGCGTGAGCTCCAGCGCTTCATTCTCTCGGCGTAGCTCGTCAAGCGCCTGGAATTCACCGGGGCGTATCGGCGCGATGCGTGCCGCGACTCCGCGCGTCCGTTCCAGATATTCGCGCATTCGCAGATCGAGCGCGGCGCGTGACAACGTCAACGCATCTTCCAAGCCCTGGCGAATCTCGACGTGGAACCAGCTGTCGATGCCCTTGTTGAGGAACACCACGGAGAAATAGAACACCAGCAACAGCGGCGCCATCGCGAGCGTCGCCGACATCCACACCATGCGCGCTTCGAGCCGCGAGCCGACCACACGCTTGCGCCAATCGCGCACCAGCTGCGTGACGCGGCCACCGATCAGAATGGAAAGGACCAGCAGGCCCGCGACGTTGACGCCGACGATGAAGGGATGCAGATCGCTGAAGTGCGCCGACTGCTGCACGGTCTGCGCCATGATGAGCAACGCAGCCACCCACAGCCCCGATCCTATGAGCACCAGGATCGAGACCAGCGTGCGTTTCAGAGTTGCGGCGACCATGTGTACCACTCGCTGCGCTGCCGCCAGTCATCCGACCAGAACAGCACGAAGCGCAAGGCATCGGGCATCGTGCGCACATCGAGGCTACCGCGAATGCTGATTTCGTGCCGCCGGTTCGACGATACCAGCGCCTGGTCCAGGATGGGCAGGCGGCTGATCACGCGCAGGGCATCGAGCGCGGCGTCCAGCGTCGCATAAGACGCTTGTTCGCCGCTATTTAAATTGCGAACCAGGTAGCGCTCGCTCAAGGCGCGATACGCCAGCTCATAGGACTGGTCGAGGGTCGCGACCGTCTCGTCCAGCCAGAAGCTGCGCTGGCGTTTGACGACGATTTCCAGATGCAGTGTCAGCGGCACACCTTCGCGGATCGCGGCTCGCGCGCCCTCGGGCAAGTCGAAGTTGAGCGTGGCGTTCAGCTCGTAGACGCGGTCCGCCGGTTCGACATAAGCGGAACGGACTTCAAAGCGGACCGGCGTCTCGGCCGAGGCGGCCGATCCGAGCAGGCAGCCGAGCGACACCATGAGCCACGCCAAAGCGCGGCCGGTCCTGCGCGTCCCTGCACCCCCGGCATGCGGGCATCCTGCCCAGCACCGGACTATTACGTCCAGCGCAGTCAGGCAAAGCACATCGCGCCAGGTTGGGCTTGCCGCCACGGAACATCCTTAACCGAGATTGGACGAATTCATGTTGGTTGATGCAGGCAAGTCCCCACTCGGGCCGCGCCGCTTCTCGAACAAAGCATAATAAAAACCGTCCATCCCGGCCGAACCCGCTGCGATTCTTAAGCCATGAACGCCGACAGGCGTTCCCTCCCCCAGGGGCGGCAAGGCCTGCAGTCTTTCGCCAGTGACCTCGCGCGCGGTCGGCTCGTCACCCAGAAAGTCCGCGATTACCGCGGTGGTCTCGGCCTGTAAGGCGGAGCAACTGGCATAGAGCAATCTGCCACCCGGCTGCAGTAACGGCCACAAAGCCCGCAACAGCTGCGACTGGCGCGCCGCCAGCGCCGCGATGTCATCGCTCCGGCGCAGCAGTTTGATGTCTGGGTGACGCCGAATCACGCCGGTCGCGGAACAGGGCACATCCAGCAGGATGCGGTTGAACTGTCTGCCGTCCCACCAGCTCGCCGGCTCGGCCGCATCGGCCGCGATCACATCCGCAGAAACACCCAACCTTTGCAGATTCTGCGAGACGCGCTTCAGCCGTTCGGGAGAAACGTCGACCGCGGTAAGCGCGGCAAGTTCAGGGGCCAGCTCGAGCAAGTGGCCGGTTTTACCGCCCGGCGCGGCACACGCATCCAGAATGCGCTCGCCCGCCTGCGGGTCGAGCAGGTGGCCCGCGAGTTGCGCGGCGGCATCCTGCACCGAGACCCAGCCGTCGTCGAAGCCCGGTAATTCGCTGACATCCATGGCCTGGTCGAGCAACAGCGCCGTGTCGTCGAACGCGCTGGCGAGCACACCGATCCGCTTTGCCTGCAATTGCTCTCGATAGTTCGCAGCCGTGACGCGCGCCCGATTCACGCGAATCCAGAATGGCGGGCGCTGATTGTTGGCGTCGAGAATGTCGTTGGCCCGATCGCCCCAATCCTTGCGCAACTTCTCGACCAGCCAGCGCGGATGCGCGGTACGCACGGCCAGATCGCGATCGATCTTCGGCAGCAACTGCGCCTGCTCCCGCTGACAGCGACGCAGGATCGCGTTCACCAGTCCAGAGGCGCGCGGCTGCTTGAGCACTCTCGTCGCCGCGACCGTCTCCGCGACCGCGGCATGCTCGGGAATATCTGTGTGTATCAGCTGGCACAAACCAACGATGGCGAGCGCGCGGATCTCGGGCTCGAGCTGTTGATTGGGTCGTGCCAGCAGGCGGGTGAGCAATGCATCGAGTCGCACGTACCAGCGAATGCTGTCGTAACTCAGCGAACGAAGCAGGCCGCGCTCTTGTTTGTTACTGGTGCTTTCGTCGCTCAGCACCGCGTCGAGCGAACGACCGCGCTCGACAACTTCCGCGACGACTTTCGCGGCTCTGGCTCTGACTGCTGCTGATGCGCTCACAATCCAAGGACCGCGCCCTCGGGGCGATGCGCTCTGAGGAAATCCGCGGCCGGCATGGCTTTGCGACCTGCCGCTTGCACACGCGTGAGCTGTAACGTTCCATCACCGGTTGCGACTTCGATGCCGTCGCCGCTCGTTGCAACGACAGTGCCGGGTGCCGCGGATGATTTCTTATCGAGTGGCGTTGCTTCCCAAATGCGCAGCTGCTGACCGTTCCAACGTGTCTCGGCAATCGGCCACGGATTGAACGCGCGCACGTGTCGATCGATCTCCACAGCGGATCTGGACCAATCGATCAACGCTTCTTCTTTTTTGATTTTCGCGGCGTAGGTAGCGCCTTCTTTCGGCTGCTCCATCGGCTTTGCGGTGCCGGCCGCGATGGCCTCGATCGCTTCGAGCACCGCGTTGGCACCGAGCGTCGACAAACGATCGTGAAGCGTCGCGCCTGTCTCCCGCGCATCGATTGGAGTGACACGTTCGAGCAGCATCGGACCGGTGTCGAGCCCGACGTCCATCTGCATGATGGTCACGCCACTCTCTTTATCTCCCGCTTGAATCGCGCGCTGAATCGGCGCCGCCCCTCGCCACCGCGGAAGTAGCGACGCGTGAATGTTCACGCAACCGAGTCGAGGCGTGTCGAGCACGGTCTTCGGCAGCAGCAATCCATATGCGACAACGATCATCAGATCAGCTTGATATTGCGCGAGCCGCTCCACCGCCGCGGGATCTTTCAAAGTCTGCGGTTGCTCAACAGGCAACTGATGCTTGAGCGCGCACTGCTTCACCGCGCTCATGGTCACCTGCTGCCCGCGGCCCGCCGGCCGGTCCGGCTGCGTATAGACCGCCAGCACGCGATGTCGCGAGCCGACCAGCGCTTCCAACGCGGGCACGGAAAACTCCGGCGTGCCGGCGAAGATGAGGGACAACGGAAAGGACATCAAAACTCGGCGGGGCTTGGGGGCGCTTATTCTAGTGTTGTTGGGGCGTGGCGGAGCCGGAAGTTTTGCGAGGGGCAAAGACCGGGAAAGACGCCCCAACGCGTCAGCCGCGCGAAGCGCGACAAACCTCCCTCTGGCGACTGCGCGGGCCACCGCGCCAGCAAACGAAACTCTTAGAGCGCCTTGCTCCGCCCGCGAGCCGCGTCGGCGGCCTTTTCCTTGCGGTCCTTCTCGAGCTTCTTACGAATGCGGGTGCGCTTCAGGTCCGACAGGTAGTCGACGAACAGCTTGCCTTCGAGATGATCCATCTCATGCTGAATGCACACGGCCAGCAGCCCGTCGGCCTCCAGCTCGAACGGCTTGCCGTCGCGATCCAGCGCCCGCACGCGGATGCGGTCGGCGCGTTTGACCTTTTCGTAGATCCCGGGGACGGACAGACAGCCCTCCTCGGTCTCCTCCATGCCGCTGTGATCGATGATCTCGGGGTTGATCAAGGTCAGGCGCTCATTGCGCTTTTCGCTGATGTCGATGACCAGCAGCCGTTTGTGAACATTCACCTGGGTGGCGGCCAGGCCGATCCCCGGGGCGGCGTACATGGTCTCGAACATGTCGTCGATCAGCTTTCGCAGGGCGGCATCCACCTCTTCCACCGGCTGCGCTTTGGTGCGCAGGCGCGGATCGGGGAATTCGAGAATCGGAAGTAGTGCCATGTTCGAAAACGTCAGAAGGCGGAAACTAGCGCCTAGTCTGCAGTTGATTTGGCAGGAAACAAGCCCTTCGTGGCCATGCCCGCCATAGACAGATTGAATCGGCGCCCGGGTGGGCGCCCCGGGGGCAGGAATGAGAACCACGTCGCGGGCTGGAGCCCCATTTCTGCACTGGTTGCAATGATGCTGCTAAAGTTCGGCCACTGTTGAACTTAATGTCGGCCCCGATTGGGTTTTTGCGCGTCGGTACAACGCCTTACGCGCCTCGAGAATGACCCCGGGCGTCGCTGTTCAGGGACTCTAATGGGAGCTCGTTGAAGCGCATGAAAACTGCGAATCTGGCACTTCGTCCGGCGATCCTGCTGAGCCTGGTCGCTGGTCTGACCGTTACCGCGGGCCTGCTGGCACCGAAGAGCACCCTCGCCCAGGAAGGCGCTCGTCCATCGGTGGGTCAAACCGTCGGCTCCGGCAGCAACATTCCGCTGGCCGCCAATGCCCCGGATCAATATGTGGTCAAGACCGGCGACACGCTCTGGGATATCTCCAGGGTGTTCCTGAAGGAGCCCTGGTATTGGCCGGAAATCTGGTACGTGAACCCCCAGATCGCCAATCCCCACCTGATTTATCCGGGCGACGTGCTCAAGCTGGTCTACATCGACGGTCAGCCCCGTCTGACAGTCGCTGAACGCGGCGGCGAGACCGTCGAGCGCGGCACCGGCGGCAAACGTCTGTCGCCCGAGGTGCGCCGCTCGCCACTGAGCCAGGCAGTCACCGCGATTCCCTACGACATCGTCGCCAGCTTCATGGGCCGGCCGACGCTGCTCACCAAGGACCAGGTGAAGACCGCACCGTACGTGGTCGCGCTGCGCGACTCGCACATGGTCGGCGCCATCGGCAATGAGGTCTACGCACGCGGCATCGGCGATGCGGCGCCGGAGACGCGCTTCAGCGTCATCCACGTCGAAGAAGAGCTGCGCGATCCGGACAACAATGCGCTGCTCGGTTACTCGGGCATGTACGTGGGCTCGGGCCCGGTTGCCACCGAAGGCGATCCGGCCAAGCTGCTAATGACCGATTCGACGCGCGAAGTCCTGCAGGGCGACAAGGTGTTCCCGGAGTCAGTGGATGTGAATGTGGACTTCGTTCCGCACGCACCCTCCTCCGAGATCGACGCCGGCGTGATCGCCGTGCGCAGTCACACGGTGATGGGTCAGTATCAAGTCGTCGCGCTGAACCGCGGATCGAAAGCTGGCCTGGAACCTGGCCACATCCTCGCCGTGTATCAGCGCGGCGGTGTCGTGCGCGATACCTTCAAGGAAGGCGGGCTCGGCGCCCGTCGCAGCCGCAGCTCCAACTTCGGCAACAACGTGCAGTTGCCCGACGAACGCGCCGGCGTGCTGATGGTGTTCAAAGCATTCGACAACATGAGCTACGCGCTCATCATGGAAACGACCCACGAAATTCGTCGGGGCGACCGCGCTAAAAACCCATAAGCGCACTTCGACCGAGGGTAATTTCGTGAGCTCATGGACGAGCTCGAAACATGGCTGAAACAGGCCCTCGTGCCCGGCTGCAACGCCGAGGCACGACTCCAGTTATTGGAACGACACCGCCGCTGGCTGGATCAGCCAGCGCATCATTTCATTCCTCGCGGCTCGCCTCGCTACCCGGGGCTGCTGGCCACTTTGCCGGACGCGCCGTCTGGCCTGCTGGTCCGTGGCAACCCCGATGCATTGAGCCTGCCGCAGCTGGCGATCGTCGGCTCGCGTAATCCCACTCCGGCGGGACATGACATCGCCCGCCGCTTTGCCGGCCATCTGGCGCGCTCGGGCCTGACGATCACCAGCGGACTGGCGATCGGCATCGACACGGCTGCTCACCGGGGCGCGCTCGAAGGCGGCGGCAGGACCATTGCCGTGTGCGGCACAGGCCTTGATATCGACTACCCGCGCGCCAATGCTGTGCTGTCGGCGGAAATTGCATCCGGCGGCGCGCTGGTCAGCGAATTTCCCCTGGGCACGCCGGCGAGCAGAAGCAACTTTCCCCGGCGCAATCGCATTATCAGTGGATTGTCACTAGGTACCTTGGTGGTGGAGGCTGCAGTGCGGAGCGGCTCGTTGATCACGGCACGGCTGGCGGCGGAACAAGGTCGGGAGGTCTTCGCGATCCCCGGCTCGATTCACAATCCGCTTTCACGCGGTTGCCACAAACTGATCCGCGAGGGCGCGCAGCTGGTGGAAACGGCCGACGATATATTCGTCGAGCTGGGCCCGTTGCTGGCGGCTGTCAGCCCGACATCGGCCGAGAGCGCTGAAAGCACAGCAGTTTTAGCCCCGGCATTGGACAAAGGGTATGAAATCCTGTTAGATGCGCTCGGCTTCGAGCCGGCCAGTGTCGACGATCTGATCGCACGTACCGGCCTCGCGGCCGACGAGGTAGCGTCCATGCTGCTGATCCTCGAACTGGAGGCGCGCATCGACGCCTGCCCTGGCGGGCGATATGCCCGGCGCGTCTCTAAGGCAGCGAAATGAAGGAAAGCGTTCTCGATATCCTGATCTATCTCTTCGAGAATTATTTCGACGCCGACCTGGACTGCGCCCCCGAACCCGACCGCGACACTCTCCGGGACGAACTGGAACGCGCCGGATTTTCCGAACGAGAAGTAGGCCGCGCGCTCGAATGGCTCGAGCAGCTGTCGGCCGATCCGAGCCGTGCTGGCGGCGTTCCGGGATCGCGATCCATTCGCATCTTCGACGCGCGCGAACAGGCACGGCTCGATACCGAATGCCGCGGGTACATCCTGTACCTGGAGAACATCGGCATCGTGAGCCCCGCGCAGCGTGAGCTGGTCATCGACCGTCTGCTGGCGCTCGACGTGCAACAGATCGACATTGAACAGGTGAAGTGGGTGGTGCTCATGGTGCTGTTCAGCCAGCCCGGCCAACAGAGCGCTTACCTGCGGATGGAGGACTTGGTATTCGATAACCGTCTGCAAGTGGTGCACTGAAGAGCCGCGCTCACACTGGCGCAGTTTTCAGCAGCACCGCGGCCACCGCGGTTTCTTTTTTTATGGAGCAGAAGAATCTAGTCATCGTGGAATCGCCTGCAAAGGCGAAGACCATCAAGAAGTACCTCGGCAAGAATTTCGAGGTACTCGCTTCCTATGGCCATGTCCGCGACCTGGTGCCGAAGGAAGGCGCGGTCGATCCGAAGCGCAATTTCGCGATGCGCTATCAGATCCTGGAAAAGAACGAGAAACACGTTCAGGCCATCGCCAGGGCGCTCAAGAAATCCGACGCCTTGTATCTGGCAACCGACCCCGACCGCGAGGGCGAAGCCATTTCCTGGCATCTCACCGAGCTGCTCAAGGAACAAGGCGTGCTCGACGGCAAGGACGTGCATCGCGTGGTGTTCTACGAGATCACCAAGAACGCGATTCGCGAAGCCATCGGTCAGCCGCGCGACATCTCGCAGGATCTGGTGAACGCGCAGCAGGCGCGTCGCGCGCTCGATTACCTGGTCGGCTTCAATATCTCGCCGCTGCTGTGGAAGAAAGCGGGTTTGCCGGGCGCCTCCGCCGGCCGCGTGCAGAGCCCGGCGCTGCGCATGATCTGCGAACGCGAAGAAGAAATTCTCGCCTTCAAGCCGCGCGAGTACTGGACCATCGATGCCGACGTGGAGAAGTCCAGGCAAACATTCCCGGCGCGCCTCATCGAGTTCCGCGGCGAGAAGGTCGAACAGTTCACGGTGACGAACGAAGGCCAGGCCACCGATGTGCGTACCGCCATCGAGAGCGCCGCCAACGGCAAGCTCAGCGTCGCCAACATCGACAAGAAGCAACGCAAGCGCAATCCGGCGCCGCCGTTCACCACGTCGACGCTGCAACAGGAATCGGCCCGCAAGCTCGGCTTCGGCGCTCAGCGCACGATGCGTCTGGCGCAGCAGCTGTATGAAGGTGTGGACTTCGGCGAAGGCGCCGTCGGTCTCATCACCTATATGCGTACCGACTCGGTGAACCTCGCGAACGAAGCCATCGCCGAGATCCGGCAGGTGATCGAGCGCGAGTACGGCAAGGACTCGGTGCCCGAGTCGCCGCGCACGTATAAGACGAAGTCGAAAAACGCGCAGGAAGCGCACGAAGCGATTCGTCCGACGTCCGCTTCCATTACGCCCGACCGCCTCGCCGGCAAGATCGACGCCGACCAGCTCAAGCTCTACAGCCTGATCTGGAAGCGCGCGGTCGCCAGCCAGATGGAGCCGGCGGTATACGACACCGTCGCCGTCGACCTCGTGCCGGGCACGAGCGCGAAGCGTGACGGTTCGACTGCCGTCCTGCGTGCCAACGGCTCGACGCTGGTGAAGCCGGGCTACATCGCCGTCTATAAGGAAGGCCAGGACGACACGGTCGAGGACGACAACGATCGCATCCTCCCCGCCATGGAAGTGGGCGATCAGGTCGCGCTGCTCGAGCTGCGTGGTGAACAGCACTTCACCGAGCCACCGCCACGCTTCTCGGAAGCGAGCCTGGTCAAAGCGTTGGAAGAGCACGGCATCGGCCGGCCCTCGACCTACGCCAGCATCATTTCCACGCTGGTCAACAAGAAATATACGGCGCTTGAGAATCGCCGCTTCACGCCGACGGATCTGGGCAAGATCGTCAATAAATTCCTATCGCGGAATTTCCATCACTACGTCGAGTACGGCTTCACCGCCAAGATGGAAGACGACCTCGACGAGATCGCCGACGGCCGCGAGGAATGGGTGCCGGTGCTGGAGCGCTTCTGGACCGAATTCAAAGAACGCGTCGACGTGGTCGATGAGACGGTCACGCGCGAAGACGTTTCCGAAGCCCGCGTGATCGGCAACGATCCGGTCACGGGCAAACCCATCTCGGTTCGTTACGGTAAGTACGGTCCGTTCGTGCAGATGGGTACGAAGGACGACGAAGAGAAGCCGAAGTTCGCCAGCCTCAAAGCCAACCAGCGTATGGACAGCATCACGCTGCCCGAAGCGCTGGAGCTGTTCACGCTGCCGCGGACGGTCGGCCAATACTCCGACGGTCATGCGATCCGCGTCGCCATCGGCCGCTTCGGTCCTTACATTCAATATGGCGCGAAGAAGTTCGCGTCCATCAAGGACGACGATCCGTACACCATCGAGCTGCCGCGCGCGCTCGAGCTGATCAAGGCCAAGGAAGAGCTGGATGCGAATCGCACGATCCTGAATTTCGAGGAAGCCGGCATTCAGGTGTTGAACGGCCGCTTCGGCCCGTACATCACCGACAAGGTCAAGAACGCCAAGATCCCCAAGGAACGCGATCCCAAGACGCTGACCCTGGACGAGTGCGTCGAGCTGCTCAAAGCCGCGCCCGAGCGAGGCAAGGGCCGCTTTGGTCGCTTCGCGAAGAAGACCGCCGCGAAGACGGATGCCGCCAGCGCCGAGTCCGAGAAGCCGGTGAAGGCTGCGGCCAAGAGCAAGAGCACGCCGGCGAAAACAGCGAAGGCTCCGGCCGCCGAGAAAGCGCCAGCGAAGAAGGCACCTGCAAAGACCGCCGCCGCTAAAACGGCAGCGAAGAAAGCGCCCGCCAAAGCGGCCAGCAAGCCGCCGGCCAAGCCGAAGTAACTAAACCACCGCCCCCACGCGCCGCCGGCTGAGAAGCAACTGCTTTCCAGCCGGCGGCGCCAGTTCGTTCTACGCGCGCACCTCCTCGACGCCGGCGTCGGCTCGCTCGAAGCAAGCACACCTTGCTGACAGCGGCGTCGGTTCATTCGAAGCACTCAGGCGAATAGCTGCCTGTCCGGGCAGCGGCGCTGGCCGCCGCGGCAAGATCGGCACTGGCGTGGCGGCGTCGGGCGATCGAGCTCGACTTCCCTCAGTGACGACTTGGTCGCATCATGACCGCAGTCGTTCCATTGGAGATCGTTGATGGCCGTCGATGCTGATGCCGTGCTCGCTTACCTGCGCGGACTGCAGGATCGCATTTGCTCGGGCCTCGAGCAGATCGACGGCGGCGCGCAGTTCAGCAGCGATCGTTGGGAGCGAGCCGAAGGCGGTGGCGGCGACAGCCGCGTGCTTCGCAACGGCAAGGTCTTCGAACAGGCCGGCGTCAACTTCTCTCATGTCATGGGCTCTCGCCTGCCGCCGAGCGCGACCGCTCAGCGACCCGAGCTGGCCGACGCGCAATGGATGGCGACCGGCGTGTCGCTGGTCATTCATCCCTGGAATCCTTACATCCCGACCACGCACGCCAACGTGCGTTTCTTCAACGCCCTCCCCAAGGACGGCTCACCGGGCGCGTGGTGGTTCGGTGGCGGCTTCGATCTCACTCCCTACTATCCGTTCGACGAAGACGTCCTGCACTGGCACCGGACCGCGCAACAAGCCTGCGAGCCGTTCGGCGCCGATGTGTATTCCAGGCACAAGGACTGGTGCGACCGATATTTCTTCCTCAAACATCGTAACGAGACCCGCGGCGTCGGCGGCCTGTTCTTCGACGACCTGAACGAAGGCGGCTTCGAGCACTGCTTCGCTTATCAACGCAGCGTCGGCGATCATTTCCTGAAGGCGTATCTGCCCATCGTCGAGCGTCGCAAGGACCATCCGCACGGCGAACGTGAACGGCAGTTCCAGCTGTACCGTCGCGGACGCTACGTCGAATTCAACCTGGTTTACGATCGCGGCACGCATTTCGGACTGCAATCCGGCGGCCGCACCGAATCCATCCTGATGTCTCTGCCGCCGCTGGTCCGCTGGGAATACAACTGGACACCGGCAGCCGGCACGCCCGAAGCACGCCTCTATTCAGATTTCCTCCGACCGCGCGACTGGCTTCGCGAGCTGAAATAAAACATTCACGCCGTTCGTGAGGGTGTCGAGGCGATTGACACTTCTCAGTATACAAACGCTCTCAGCACTAACTTTTGTCAGTCGTGCGTCGGACGCGCGCGCGTTTGGAAAGTTTGCGTAATTGAATTGGCCGCGGCGCAGGAGTAGCGTCGGTTGCAGCGATTGCGCATTCGATACCGTCTGGCCGCGGAACTGCAACTACGCCGAGCGAAGGCGGCGAATGTCGCGCGATCGCAGATAACAGCAAGGGGATCATCATGGCTAACTTTCGCAGGAGGGCGACAGTGGGTCCACTGTCGCTGATCGCCACGACCGTGCTGACGATCGTGGCCGCCGATGCCAGCGCCGCTCAGCGCGCTGTGGCAACCGGCTCCAAAAAACTGGAGTCGCGCTTGCCAACACCGGCGCGCTCACAGCTCAACGATGTCACGCAGCTACTACGCAACTCCAGCACACCGATGCGTGTGCAAGTCGCCGTCTCACTGAACACCGCTCCCGTCGGCGACCGCACTGGAACGACCAAAGCCGAGGTGTTGGTCGAACAAACAGCATTCATCAGCCGCATCGCGCAGAGCGCACCGAGCGCCACTGTCATCGGCTCGGTGCAGTTGGTTGCCAACACGGTGTTCCTCGAGATCGACTCCACCGACGTGAAAGCGCTTGCGAGCGATCGCGCGGTCACACGCGTCGCGCCGACCGGCAACTACAAGCGCAACCTCACGGAAACCGTTCCATACATCGGCGGTGAAACATTGCACGGCCTGGGCGTGACTGGCAAAGGCGTACGTGTCGCGGTGATCGATAGCGGCATCGATTACACCCACAAATCACTGGGCGGCGCCGGAACCGCGGAAGCCTACGCAAAGGCATGGGGCACCTCCGCCGCCGATCCTCGCAACACCACCACCGACGGCCTCTTCCCCACCGCCAAGGTCATCGGCGGTTATGACTTCGTCGGCGAAGCATGGACCGGCGCTGCCGGCAGCCCACCGCTCGCTCCGGACCCGGATCCGATCGCGGCTCCCGATCAAAGCACCTTTGGCGGTCACGGCACCCATGTCGCCGACATCATCGGCGGCAAGAATGGCGTTGCGCCGGATGTGAAGTTGTATGCGGTCAAGGCCTGCGCCGTTCCGACTTCTTCGTGCAGCGGCGTCGCACTGATGCAAGCGTTCGAGTGGGCCATCGATCCGAACGGCGACGGCGACACTTCCGATCATGCCGACATCATCAACATGTCGCTCGGCTCCGATTACGGCCAGCCGTTCGATGATGATCTGTCCGCAGCGGTCGATCGCGCCACGAAGCTCGGTGCGTTCACTGTGGCGTCGGCGGGCAATGGCTCGGACAAACCTTTCATCACTGGCTCGCCCGCAGCTGCTGTCACGGCGCTGTCGGTCGCGCAGACCAATGTTCCCTCCGCAGTCGTCGACCTGATGACCATCGTTACGCCGGCCGTCACGCCCGCGCAACGAGGCGCGATTCATCAAGACTGGTCCGCCGAGCTGACGACAGCGATTACCGCACCGGTGGTCTTCACAGCAAGCAACGCGCTCGGTTGCACGCCGTTCGCGGCAGGCTCGCTGACGGGACGCATCGCGCTGGTGAATCGCGGCACCTGCACGTTCTCCGACAAGATTCGTAACATCCAGGCGGGCGGCGCGTTGATCGGCATCATTGGCCTGGTCGACGGCAGCGCGCCGTTCACGGGTGCGTATTCGGATGGTGTGCCCATCACCATTCCGGGCTACATGATCAATCAGGCCGATGCGAATGCCATCCGCACCGGCGCGACGGTGCGGTTCGATCCCAACAACACCTTCCCATTGATCAGCTCAGTGACTTCGACTTCATCGCGCGGACCGATGTTCGAAGACTTCCGCATCAAGCCCGAAATCGGCGCGCCGGGTGCGTCGGTGTCGGCGATGTCGGGCACCGGCACTCAGTCCGATGCGTTCGGCGGTACTTCGGGCGCGGCACCGATGGTGTCGGGCTCGGCAGCGTTGTTGAAACAGCTGTATCCGACGGTGGCCCCGCAGCGATTGAAACAACTGCTGATCAACAATGCGGAGACCAACATCGAGCAACCGGGCTCGCCATCCGGTGTGATTCCGGACTCGCTCGCGCCGATCTCACGTATCGGTGGCGGTGAAGTTCGTGTCGATCGCGCGGCGGCTGCGACAGCCGGCGCTTATGGCTTCGATCTGGTGAAGAGCGGCACTCGCAGCGGCGGCGTGAGCTTCGGCTTCGTCGACGTGGCGGACAAGGCAGTCCTCGTGCACAAGCGCGTGCGCGTCTTCAATCGTGCCAGGCAGCCGGCGATCTTCAAGGTGAAGCCGACCTATCGCTTCGCCAACGATGTCGCCAACGGCGCGGTGAAGATCCATGCGTTGCCGTTGATCGCGGTGCCCGCCAAGGGCGATCGCACCATCGATGTGTTCATGACCATTGAAGGCGGCAAGCTGCGTAACAACCTGATGAACGCAGGCCCGGATGGTCCGAATCCCGTGCCGCTGACTCTGCAGGAGTACGACGGCTATCTGGTGTTCGAGAAAGTCGCGCTGTTCGGCAAGCCGGAGAAATTCACGCTGCCCTGGCACGTGTTGCCGCGCAAGTCCGCGGACACTCAGGTCGTGGGTGGACCGACCTGGAAAGCGGGCGGCGGTGGGGTGGGCACAATCAGCCTGAAGAATCGTGGCGTGGGCGCTGCGCAGCTCAACGGTTACTCACTGTTGGCAACGAGCCCGAACTCGCCGCCTGGCGGACGCGGCGAGAACGCGCCGCGCCCGGACTTGCGCGCCGTGGGTGTCACGACGTTGGAAGTGCCGACGGATGTTTGCTCGTCCGGCTATCTGTGGTCGTTCGCGGTGAACATGTGGGAACGTGAGACGTTGCCGGTGGCGGTCGATCATCGTATCGCGCTGGATCTCAACAACGACGGCGAGGACGACTACTGGCTGCTGAATCGCGACGTCTCGTTGAACGAGCTGAGCGATGGCCGGCAATTGGCATGGTCCATCAATCTGGCCACGGGCGACGCCGACGCCTTCTGGTTCGTCGAGCATCCGACCAATTCGAGCACCACCGTGTTGAACGCGTGCCTCGAGCAGTTCGGCCTGACCGCGGCCGATGTGGAAGCACGCAAAGTGGTCGGCATCTCCGTGTTCGCCGATGACTTTTACTTCGGTGGCCCGGGCGATTCGATCGAGGGCTTGAAGATCGTACCTTTCGGCGAACGTTACTTCGCCGCGCCGGCCAGCGACCTGGCAGGCGGTGCGAGCGGCAATGTCTCGGTGTACGACTTCGGTCAGATCCCGGGAACCACCAAGGAACTGGGCGTGATGATTCAGACCGACGGCGATCGCTGCGCCTCCGCGAACAATTGCGGTGGCGCTACCAAGAGCACCGAGGCCCTGTTCATCGCGCCACCGGGCGGCAAGATCAAGTTCTGACCGTACTCACCTCTCGGCCCCAAGCCCCGAGCAGCGATGCCCGGGGCTTGTTGCTTCATGATCTCCGGAGTCGTCAGGGACGCGGCGGCGACCGCATTCGTCATTCCGCCGGCGACTCGCCTTTGACCTGCTCTTTCACCGGCTTGAACGGCATGCCGTTGGAGCAAACCACGAAGTTGCCCCGCCGATCCGAGTGGTAAGCGTAGCGGTTGCCGCCCGCTCCCAGGACCACGCGATAGCCCGGCACGATCATCTGCGTGTACATCATTCCGGGCTGCGGACATCCCAGCGAACCGTCCGGCCATTGGTGCTCGGTCGCACTCAAGACCGTAATTGCGTCGTGCTTCACGAGCGCACGACGCGCCAGATCGTCCTGGAAAATCGCCAGCAGCTGCTGCGGCACTTCGCCGGTGCCCTGCAGCGGCGTGCGCTCCTCGCCCGGTGCACGCGCGGGCGGCATTTTCTTGCTTTCGTTCTCCATCGCGGCCCTCCGACTTTCCACCGACGCAGGTTCAGCCGCCGCGGTGCGCCGATCCGAGCCCGAGCAGGCTGCGGTCAACGAGGTCAACACCAGTACGGCCAGGATCGAAGAGCCTCGCGCTGGAGAATTCAGTACGATCATGGATCTGTCCCTCACAAATTCCGCCCCGATCTGCCCGTGAATTATCGCCACGTGTTCCATGCCGGCAACTTCGCCGATGTCCACAAGCACATCGTACTGCTGGCCCTGCTCGAGCGACTCAAGCGTAAACCTAAACCGCTGTTCTATCTCGATACTCATGCGGGTCGAGGGTGGTACGACCTGCTGTCCCACGATGCATTACGCGGCAACGAGTCGCAGGGCGGCGTCGGCCGCGTGTTGCGCATCGCTCGCGCCTCTCCAGATCTTCGGCGCTATCTGGACGCGGTTAGTTCCCCGGAAGAGATCTCCGCCATCACCTCGCAACGCTACCCGGGTTCGCCGGTACTGGCGGCGCGCGATCTGCGACCCGGCGACCGCATCGTACTGGTGGAAAAGCAAATCGCCGAGGCTCAAGCGCTCGAACAGGCGACGCGCGGTCGACGCGGCGTGTCGGTCGTGTGCGGCGATGGTTATGCCGCGCTGAAAACCTATCTGCCGCCCCGTGAAAATCGCGGCCTGGTGCTGATCGATCCGCCCTACGAATCGGAACATGAATTCACTCAAGTCGAGAAGGCGCTGCTGCTAGGCGCGAGCCGCTGGCCGAATGGCATGTTCGCGCTGTGGTATCCGATCAAGCCCGGCCGCGAAACGCAGCGACTGCACCTGTCGCTGCAAAATTCGGGATTGAGAAAGCTGTTGCAGGTGGAGCTGAACGTGCGACCGGCCGATTCGCCGCTGGGCTTGAACGGCTCCGGATTGATCATCGCCAATCCCCCCTGGCAGTTCGACGAGGAGATCGCACCGGCCCTTCGCGAAGCTCACGCCGCCATGGCCGAAGACGGCGCGGGCGGCGTGAACATCCAATGGCTGGTCCCGGAGTGAGCTAAGCGGCCTTCTTTGCCAGCGCCTTGCATTGTTTGTGGCGAAAACAGCTGGTCAGGTGATCGTTCACCATGCCGGTCGCCTGCATGTGCGCGTAGATGATGGTGCTGCCCACGAAACGGAAGCCGCGCTTTTTCAGATCTTTGCTCAACGCATCCGACTCCGGGCTGGTGGCCGGAACCTTGCCATGTTCGGCAATGTTGTTCTGGAGAGGCTTGCCGCCGACGAAGCTCCACAGGTGCCTGGCGAAGTCGCCCTGGAACGCCAGGAAGGCCTTGGCATTGCCGATGGCCGACTCGATCTTGAGCCGGTTGCGCACGATGCCCGGGTCCTTCATCAGCCGCGCCACGTCCCGCTTGCCGAATTTCGCAATGCGTTCAGGGTCGAAGCCGGCGAAGGCGGCCCGGTAGCCGTCGCGCTTGTTGAGAATGGTCGACCACGACAGCCCGGCCTGCGCCCCTTCCAGAATCAGGAATTCGAACTGGGTGGCATCGTCCCAGGCGGGCACGCCCCACTCCTTATCGTGGTATTCGAGGTAGAGCGGGCTGCTGACCAGCGACGCCCAGTGGCAACGGGTGGGTTCACGCATGAACTTCTCTCAACCTTCTTCAGTCTCTACTTACGTATCGGCCTCAACCCCCGCCGGGCGAAGCATTGCGACCAATGATCCCCTGATCGGTCAGGGTAGTCGACAAATCCCGGCTTCGGCAGGTGTAGACTTTCGCGGTCTATAGTTTGGCAGTCACGCGAGCCGGAAGCCGTCATGTTTAATTTGCAGTCAGGAGAATTCCCCAGCACGCGCATGCGACGCATGCGCTTCAACGACTTTTCACGCCGGCTGATGCGTGAAACCTCGCTGAGCCCGGACAACCTGATCTATCCGATGTTCGTGATCGAAGGCCAGTCGCGGCGCCAGAGCGTCGACAGCATGCCCGGCATCGAGCGGGTCAGCGTCGATGAGCTGGTGCGCGAGGCCGAATCGCTGGTCGAGCTGGGCATTCCGGCACTGGCGCTGTTCCCGGTCACCGAGCCGTCGGCCAAGAGCAACGACGGCAAGGAGTCGTGGAATTCCGAAGGCCTGGCGCAGCGGGCCGTGCGTGCCGTCAAAAAGGCGGTGCCAGAGCTGGGCGTGATCACCGACGTTGCACTCGATCCCTACACCACGCACGGCCAGGACGGCATCATCGATGCGTCGGGCTATGTGGTGAACGACATCACGGTCGAAGCACTGGTGAAACAAGCGTTGTCGCACGCCGAAGCCGGCGCCGACGTGGTCGCACCGAGCGACATGATGGACGGCCGCATCGGCGCCATCCGCGAAGCGCTCGAGCTGGCCGGCCACATCAACACGCGCATTCTCGCCTACTCGGCGAAGTACGCATCGAACTTCTACAGCCCGTTCCGCGACGCCGTCGGCTCGGCCGGGAATCTCGGCAAGGGCAACAAATATAACTATCAGATGGATCCTGCGAACACCGACGAAGCGTTACGTGAAGTAGCGCTCGATCTGCAGGAAGGCGCGGACATGGTGATGATCAAGCCCGGTCTGCCCTACCTGGATATCGTGCGCCGGGTGAAAGATACGTTCGGCGCGCCGACGTTCGTTTATCAGGTGAGCGGCGAATACGCGATGCAGATGGCCGCGTTTCGCAACGGCTGGCTGGACGAGCGTGCCATCGTGCTGGAAACATTGATGTCCATTCGCCGTGCCGGCGCGGACGGGATTCTGACTTATTTCGCCAAGAAGGCGGCGGCCTGGCTCAAAGAAGCGAGATGAGCGCCATGAACGACAGCATCGATCGCTACGCAGTGGTGGGTTACCCCATCCAGCACAGCTGGTCACCGTTCATCCACGGTCTGTTCGCCAAACAGACCGGTCAGGCCATGAGCTACACGCGTCTGGCCGTGACCCCGGAAAATTTCGAGCGGGATGTTGGCGCGTTCTTCGCGTCCGGCGGCAAAGGGTTGAATATCACAGTGCCTCACAAACAGGCAGCGAACATCGTGACCCGATATCGCACGCCGCGCGCTGAGATTGCTCGCGCTGTGAATACGCTGGTGTGGAAGAGCGATGGCTTGCTCGGCGACAACACCGACGGCGCCGGCCTGGTCACCGACCTCACACGCAACATGGGTTTCGATATCGCCGGCGCGCGCATTTTGTTACTTGGCGCCGGCGGCGCCGCACGCGGCGTGATGGGGCCGTTGTTGGCGGCCGCGCCCGAGTGCATCGAGATTGCGAATCGTACCAAGCAGCGCGCGGTTGAATTGGCGGAAGAGTTTGAGTTGCTCGGCACCGTGCGAGGCTGCACGTTCGAAGATGTCAGCGACGGAGTGTTCGACTTGATCGTCAACGCCACCTCCGCCAGCCTGCAAGATGACATTCCGCCCATCCCGCGGACTGCCATCGGACCGGCAACGCTGTGCTACGACATGGCGTACGGCAAGGGCGACACTTCATTCACTCGCTGGGCCAAGACCGCCGGCGCGGGGCGCGCCGAGACAGGCTGGGGAATGCTGGTCGAGCAGGCGGCCGAAGCGTTTTTGCTGTGGCGTGGAATGAAGCCCGACACGAAGCCGGTGCTGGAAGCGATCAGGGCGCAGGCGTAACTAAGAAACTTACACGCGGGCTCACCTCAACATCATCCCGAGCCATCTTGCAGCCGCCGACTGCTCAGCGCTCGCAGTACTGTAAGCGGCGACAGTCGGCGTTGTGTCGGCGCGGCCCTTACGCGCGTGCGCGCAGATATTCGTCTTTGACCTTGACGTAGTGCGCGGCTGAGTACGTCAGGAACGCGATCTCCTTCTCCGTCAGATCGCGCACCCGCTTGGCCGGGCTGCCCACATACAGCCCGCCCTTCTCGAGCACCTTGCCCGGCGGCACCAGCGTGCCGGCACCGATCATCACCAGGTCTTCGACCACGACGTTGTCGAGCAGAATCGCGCCCATGCCGATGAGGCACGCGTTACCGATCGTGCACGCATGCAAGGTCACGCGATGACCCACCGTCACATCCGAACCGATGATCAACGACCGCCCGCCCGGCGCGTACGGACCGTCGTGCGTGACGTGCAGCACTGAGCCGTCCTGCACGCTGGTTCGTGCGCCGATCTGAATCGAATGCACGTCGCCACGGATAACGGCCGTCGGCCATACGGACGAGTCATCTCCAATCGTGACCTTGCCAATGACGACCGCCGCCTCATGGACGAAAACGCGCTGCCCGAGCGTGGGAGCAATACCTTGGTAAGTTTCAATCGTCATGGCGCGTTCCGGCGAGCAAGTGGGCTCGCCACACAACTCCTGTCTGAAATCGAGAAGTAAAACGAACCGGCGGCATCCAGCGGCGAGCGTGAGCTCGCCACAGGCCGATCTCAAATAAAAAACTTTGCGGCCGCGTTATGCGGCGAGCCCCAACTGCTTCAACAACGGCTCAATCGTCGGCTTCCGCCCGCGGAATTCAACGAATGCATCCATCGCATCCTTACTGCCGCCCTGCTCCAGAATGGAAGACAGGAACTTGCTCGACACCGCGCGATTGAAGATGCCGCCTTCCTCGAAGGCACTGAACGCATCCGCCGCCAGCACCTCAGCCCACTTATAGCTGTAGTAACCCGCCGCGTACCCGCCCGAGAAAATATGCTGGAAGCTGTTGGGGAACCGATTGAACGCCGGCGGCTTCACCACCGCCACCTGCGCACGAACTTCATCCAGCGTCTTCATCACCGCGCTGGCCGCGCCCGGCACGAACTCACTGTGAATGCGCAGATCGAACAGCGCGAATTCCAGCTGTCGCACCGTCTGCATGCCCGCCTGGAATGTACGCGTGCCGAGCAACCTCTGCAGCTCCGCTTCCGGCAACGCTTCGCCCGTTTCCACGTGAGACGAAATCATCGGAATCACTTCCGCGCGCCACGCGAAGTTCTCCATGAACTGACTCGGCAACTCGACCGCATCCCAAGCCACACCATTGATACCGGCGATGCTCGGATAATCCACACGCGTCAGCATGTGATGCAGCCCGTGCCCGAACTCATGGAACATCGTCACGACTTCCGAGTGCGTGAGCAACGATGGCTGCGAACCCACCGGCGGCATGAAGTTGCAGACCAGGTAAGCAACGGGCAATGCCGTAGCCCCAGCCATCTGCTTGCGCCCCACACACTCATCCATCCACGCACCACCGCGCTTCTTGGCGCGAGCGTACAGATCGACGAAGAAGCTGCCACGCCGTGAACCATCCTCATTGAGGATGTCGTAGAAGCGAACATCGGGATGATAGATATCCACGCCCGTGCGCTCGGCGATCTTCACGCCATACAGTTTCTCAGCGACCGAGAACATGCCCGACAACACGCGCGGCAACGGGAAATAGGGGCGCAACGCTTCTTCGGAAAGATTGAAGCGTTCGCGTTTGAGCTTCTCGGCGTAGAACGCCACGTCCCAGGCACTCAGCTCGCGACCCGCGAACTTCGTGAGGTCATCGAACTCTTGCTGCGCAACCGGCTTGCTCTTCGTCGCCAATTGTTCGAGGAAGGCGCGAACTTCCGGCACCGACGACGCCATCTTGGTCGCGAGCGAATACTCCGCGTAGTTGGGATAGCCGACGAGATTCGCGACCTCGTTGCGAACCGCGAGGATCTGATCCATCAGCGCGGTGTTGTCCCACTTGCCTTCATTGCCATCCTGATCGGACGCGCGCGTCGTCCAGCCATGATAGAAATCACGACGCAGCGGCTCGTGCGCGGCATGCATCATCACTGCCGTGTAGTTCGGCGCGTCGAGCGTGAACAACCAACCTGTTTGCTGTTTAGCTTCGGCAGCGGCGCGCGCGCGCGCGACGATGGGCGCCGGCAGGCCTTCGATCTCTTTCTGATCGGTGAGCAGGCGCGACCAGGCGTTGGTCGCATCGAGCACGTTCTCATCGAACTTCGACTGCAGCGTTGCGAGCTTCTCGACCAGCTCCTTGTAACGCTGCTTCTTGTCCGCAGGCAGCGCGACACCAGCCAGGCGGAAATCGCGGAGTGCGTTCTCGACCAGCTTGCGCTGGCCCGGCGACAGACGCGCGCCTTCGTTCTTCAGCACAGTCTCGTAGGCTTGATAGAGGCGCTCGTTCTGCGCCAGATCGGTGTTCCAGGCGGTGAGCAGCGGCAGACACTCGTTGTAGGCGGCGCGCAGCTCATCGGTGTTCACCACGCCGTTCATGTGCCCGACCGGCGACCAGGTGCGGGACAGCCGGTGCTGCATCTCCTCGAGGGGGACGATCAGCGAGTCCCAGGTCGCCGTGTCATTCGACAGCAATCGCTCCAGCTCGGCGCGGTTGCCATCCAGCAAGGCGCGCAGCTTGCCTGCCACTTCAGCAGGCTTGATTGCAGAAAATACCGGCAGATCGGTGCTCGGTGCAGTCATGATGGACCCCGGATCCGGAACGCGAAGGACGACGGACTGCCGATTGTAGAGAGCCCGGCAGTCCAATGACACCCGCCCCTCGTCGGGGCCGATGGATTCGAGGTTTGGGGCCGGTCAGCGGGATTTCACCCAGTAGGCAATGGCAATCGCGATTCCCGCGACCACCACGACCCAGCGCAGGACGGCGGGCGGCAGTTTTCCGGCAAGCTTGCCGCCAATCGCGCCGCCGATCAGCGCGCCGATCGCCATGACCGCGGCGGCGATCCAGACGACCTGATCCGAGAACAGGAAGAACACCGCCGCGGCGATGTTGACGCTGAACGCCAGCACCTGCTTGAGCGCGTTCAGGCGGGTCAGAGAATCGTCGAGGGTCAGGCCGAGCACGGCTAGCAACAGCACGCTCATGCCCGCGCTGAAAAATCCGCCATAGATGGCCGCGGCGGCGATCGGCAACGCCGAGAACAGTGCCGTGTGATGCTTATGCGAGGGATTCGAGAGCCGCTTGCTGAGGAACTTCTTCACCGGTTCTTGTACAGCGAGCAGCAGCGACGCGGCGAGAATCATCCAAGGCACGAGCGCAGTGAACGTACGCTCACCGGTCTTCAGCAGAATCATGCCGCCCGCAAGCCCACCCAACACCGCCACGGGCACCAGCAACATCAGCTTGTCGCGCTGACCTTTGAGATTGGGCAGCTGCGCGATGGTCGCGCCGAAGTAGCCGGGGCAGAGCGCGACCGCGTTGGTGATATTCGCCGCGACCGGCGGCACACCCACTGCAACCAGCACCGGAAAGCTGATCAGCGTGCCGCCGCCCGCCAATGCGTTGATCAAGCCAGCCCCGACCGCCGCGAGCGCGGCGATCAACAAATCCCAGGACGTCATCACTTAGCAGCTGCCTCTATGCATATCTCGCCCCTTCTTTTCGACAGCCCTGTCGCGCCCATCCAGATGCGTACCGGAGCATCGCCGTTGCACCCGTCGGTCAGTGAAAAAATAAAACTGCGGCTGCGTTATGAGGCGGATCAGGATACCCGAAATGACATGCCAGCCATGCCGCTCGCCCAGGCGGGAATCGCCTCGTAAAACAGCACTTCGCCGGACGCGCCGGAAACGGCGCCGGCGAGCGTGATCCAGGCGTTCACTTCGAGGCCACCATTGCCCGCGTCGATCAGAATCTGTTGGTTGCTGAGCTTGGCCAGGCTCGAGCCCTGATTGGTGGCGAGCATGTCCATGAACCAGCGATCCCAGGTCTCGTTGACGCGGCCTTCCTCGGGCACGCCGAGCCAGTGCGACAGGCCGCCGCCTGCCAGCAACGCGACGCGCTCATCGGCCTGACAATACTCAGCGACATACGCGCGCAGCAACTCACCCAATCGCCAGCTCTCTTGCGGCGTCGGCCCCGGCGTGTAGACGGTATTCACATACAACGGCACGACGGGAAGCTCACGCTTCGGGTCGACGATGCCCAGCGGAATCATCACGCCATGATCCGGCCGCAAGCGCGATGGCTTGGCGAGCTTGAAGCCGCGATCGTTGGCAAACATCGCGAAGCCGGTCGAGAACGCTGCGTCACCGCGAATCTGCTCGGTCGGCAGACCCATGTCGCCGTACGGCGTGTACACGTCGGCGGTGCCGATCGCGAACGGCATGGGCTGGTCGAGCTTGAAATTGTTCAAATGATCGCTGGTGATCACGACCAGCAGCGTCGGATGAGTCTCACGCAGCTGGCGACCCAGCTCTTTCATGCCCACGAACACGCGCTCGGCCTGCTCTTCGAGCCCGCCTGGAGCGCCGAGCACATGCGACATGGCGAACGCGCCCACGATCTTGCCCACGGTCAGCGCCTCGCGAAGTAATAATCGATGGGGAAGAATGGCATGGTCGGCCGGCCCGACCAGATCAGCCACTTGATCACCAGATTGGGGTGAATGCCGAGGCGATGCAAGTCATCGCGTCCGCCGGTGCGCAGAGTTTCGCGCACCTCCGTGGGCACCTCGAAGCGATCGAACAACACGTCGGGGCTGGTTCGAATCAAGCCGCGATCCGTGGGCGTCTCGATCAGATGCTCGATCAGCTCGTGCACACCACGCGGCGCGGGCATTTCAATTCACCGGCTGCGACAGGAACCGATCGACCGCCGCGCAGAAATCCGCGGTGTGCTCGATCATCGCCCAGTGACCGCAGTGGGGCACGATATATCCCCAGCTGTTCTCGAACAGCTCCAGGAAGCGATACGCGCGCGCCAACGTCGACACGCCATCTTCCTTGCCGTTCACGATCAAGGTCGGTTGTTTGATCTTGCGCAGCTCGTCTTCGGGATAGTTCAGCGTGCCCTTGCGCGTCTGGGCATTCACGGCCGCCAGCGCAGCCTTCGCGCCCGGCTCGTTGGTCAGGTTGAAACGATACTGAACCAGCTCCTCCGGCGGCGAATACTTCGGCGAAGTGAGGCCGGCAATCACGCGACGCATGCCGTCCACCGTGAAATCGTAGTTCAAGTTGTGCAGCAGCTGCGGCGACGGCCTTTCCGGAATCGGCAGACCGGCGCTGCCCATCAACACCAGCCGCTCGACGCGCTCCGGACGCTGCAGGGTCGCGCCGATACAAGTCGCGCCTCCCATGGAATTGCCGACCAGGAACGCCTTCTCGATGTTGAGCGCATCGAGCAATGTCACCAGTTGACGATTGCGACTCGGCTGATCGTAGACGAAGCCGTCCGGCGACGGCTTGTCGCTGCGACCGAAACCGACCATGTCCGGCGCGATCACCCGATATCTCTTCGCGAAGACCGGAATGCACTCGCGCCAATTGCCGTATGCATCGGCGCCCGCGCCGCCGCCGTGCATGAGAATCAGCGTCGGACCGCTGCCCGCTTCGAGGTAATGCGTGCGGATGCCGTTGGTGTCGACGAAGTTCGATACGAATTCGGTCATGGCAAGGCTCAGCGCAAGTCTTGAGGCGTCTGGATACCGCGATTCGCACGGCTCGCGAGGCGGCGCCACTCGAGAATGGTGGAATCCGGCTCGCACAACATTTCATCCACCCAGCCGAAGTCGTCGGCATAGAACGGCTCGGTGACCTCGCGCGCCCAGATGTCGTCGGCATTGAAACCATCCAGGCCGTGCGGCTTGTAGACGGATTCGAATTCGTTCGCGAAGTTGATGCGGTCTTCGTCGGTCTGCACCTGCTGACCGATGGTCTGCACGTACAAGTGAGTCTTGCCATCGATGGGCACGTACCACTCGAACTGCGTCAGACCCGGCAGCGGGAACTGCTCGACCTTCAACACACCCGGCAACCAGATCGACGTGCCGACGGAAGCGGAGGTTCCCTGTACCTGCTGAGAACGCGGACCGCGCACCACGACGCGTCCGTCGATCACACCGTCCCAAATCGGCTTGTGCTGAGCGAAGTCGTCGATCACGCCCTTCGGACCGTCGGCGTCTTCCACCACTTTCACCGCGCCCGGCAGCGGCGTGTGGCCGATCGGGAAGTTGAAGGTGCGGAAGTGACGCAGCGTCGTGTCTTTGTGAATGAAGATATGCAACGCGTCGAAGCCGTTCTCGGCACCGAGGCGCCAATTCGAATTCACCACACGATGCTTGCCGAGAATCATCACATCGTCATCGAGGAAACCGGGGGGCACGTCCTGGCTCAGCGGCGGCACCGGATCCATGTCGCCGATGAACACGAAGATCAGTCCCTTCGCTTCCTGACAGGGGAAGCTCTGAATCTTGCGACGGCCGATCAACCGGCTGTCGGGCACGGCCAGAATGTTCACCAGCTCGCCGGTCTGGAAACGATACGTGTAACCGTGATACCAGCAGGTGATCGTGTCCTTGGTATAGCAATCCGGCTTGCGCGACAGCGGCACGCCACGATGCAAACAACGATCGCGGATCGCATAGACCTTGCCGTCGATGCGCTTGATCAGCAGCTTCTCGCCGAGCACCTGCAAAGTGAGCAGCTGACCCTCGGCCAGCTCGTTCGAAAAACGCACCGGATACCAGTGATTGCGAAAACCCAGCTTCGCTTCCACATAGCCGCGCCAGTCGCCGACGGCTGCGGCAACTTCGGGGCGGACGCCTTCCGGGGTTTGCGCGTCATCACTCATGATCTGCTCTCGTCCTCGAAACAAATATCTATTTATGCAAACTGCACGCCGACCTGGCCAACACCGGCGATGGTCGCGTGCACTACGTCGCCCGCTTGCACGGACATCATCGGTCCGAGCGCGCCCGTCATCACCAGCTCGCCTTGCTTCAGCGGGCGGCCGAGCTCGCGCGAGCGCCTGGCAAGCCACACGGCCGCGTTGAGCGGACCACCGAGACAATCGCGACCGTAGCCGCTCGACACTGGCTTGCCATTCAGTGTCATGGTCATCGCGCAATTCACCAGGTCGAGTCCTTCAATCCGTTGCGCCGGACCGCCGAGCACCAACACGCCCGACGACGCGTTGTCGGCAATGGTGTCGACAATGTCGATCTGCCAACCGGCGATGCGACTGCCGACGACTTCCAGCGCGGGCAATACACAGCCGACCGATGCAATCACGTCCGCGACGGTCGCGTGGGCCATATCCAAATCACGGGACAGGATCAGCGCAATCTCGGCCTCCACGCGCGGCTGCTGCAATCGGGAGACCGGAATCGTCTCGCCGGTGCCATACACCATGTCCGCGAACAGCTGACCGAAATCCGGTTCAGCCACGCCCAACTGCTTCTGTACCGCCGGCGACGTGAGTCCGATCTTGCGGCCCACGGGCCGGCGGCCCTTCTCGATCCAATGCTCGATCTGCGCCAGCTGCACGGCGTAGGCCGCGCGGGTGTCGCCCGCATCGAATCGACTGCGGATCGGGGGCAGCGGCGCGCCGCTATAGGCATCCAACAAGGCTTGCGCGGTCTCGCCGACTCTGTGATCCATGATTCGCCCTCTTGCTGAGGTAACGTTATATGATTGTATGATAATCATGCAACATGGTCGAAGCGGTTACCTTAATGCATCGGGCGCGATTGATTTTTCAGGACGGCGCGGAGCGCTCTGTCGAGGTGGAGGCCGGTCAGACCGTGCTGGAAGGCGCACTGGCCGTGGATCTGCCGGTCCGCTATGACTGCTGCTCCGGCAGCTGTGGCAGTTGCGTAGTCCAATGCCTGGACGGTCAGACCGTCGTTGATTTGACTGGCAAAGTCCCGGTCAACGCGGATGAGTTGATGGCCGGACTGCGGCCCGCCTGCCTCACTCGCCTGAACTCGGATGCGTCGTTCGAGCTGCCCTACTCGCTGGGTTCGGCCGCCTCCGCGCCCTCGAAACATTCCGCGCAGATCATGGAGCTGCGTCGTGGCGCGCCGTCTGTGGCACTGCTGACGCTCAAGCTCGATCGCGCCGAGGATTTCGTTTTTCAGAGCGGTCAGTACATTCGTCTCGCCGCGCCAGGCGTCGGCGAAGCGCGCGCGTATTCCATCGCCAGCACGACCCGCGAGCTGCCGTTGATCGAGCTGATGATCCGCCTGGTCCCTGACGGAAAAATGTCACGCTGGCTGCAAGAAGTCGCGAAGGTTGGCGACCGCGTGAAATTGCAGGCGCCGCTCGGCGCGTTCGGACTCGACGATCGTGCGCGTCGACACGTGTTTATCGCTGGCGGCACCGGGCTCGCGCCGGTGTTGTCGATGATTCGTTCACTGCGCGGCCGCGGACAGCCCGCGCTGTTGTGCTTCGGGTGCACGCGGCGGCAGGAACTGTTCTATGAATTGGAGCTAGCGGCACTCGTCGCGGAAATGCCGGAGCTCGAAGTGCGCATCGCTGTGATGGAGGGTGCGGACGGAGATTTGCGCGCGGGCACAGCCGTTTCGCTGCTCCAGAAAGAAGACTTCGACGCGGAGACTGTCTGCTATCTTTGCGGCCCGCCGCCAATGGTCGATGCCGCGCGCAAAGCCCTGACTTCGCACGGCGTCGCGAGCCAGGCGATCCGCGCCGAGCGGTTTCAGCCTGGCGGCTGATCAAGAAACTCCCAAGAGTCATCGGCCGGCGCTTCGCTCGGCCTTTTCATCGCTGTCGCCTCCAGATCTGGTCGGGCGTGTTCGCGTCGCGCTCGTTGGTGAACATCTGCATCGCACGCCAAGTGGGCTCGTAGCGCTTCCGCGGCACCTCGCACTTCCGGTCGGTTGCGCGGCCAATCCTGCTTGAGTTCGCATTCGGTGCAATCACCGGTTGACCGGGCGAACTTTGTATGACAATACTACAACCATCCTTCTTGGGTCGGGTCTGCGTGAGTGAGTGCCGAAGCCGCGATGATTCCTGTGTCCAGACGCCTGCAGTTGTGTGAGGCGGGCAACGTTGCGCCCGGCGGCATGTTGCGTGTTCAACCGGAGGGGCACGATCCCATCCTGGTGTGCAATGTCGGCGGCAAGATCTATGCGGTCGATGACGAATGCACGCACGCCATCGCGTCGTTGTCGGAAGGCCGGCTGCAAGGAAACATCGTGTTCTGTCCGATGCACGGAGGCAGCTTCGATGTTTGCTCGGGCAAGGCGAAGAGCCTGCCGTGCAAGCAGGCACTGCGCACGTGGCCGATCGAGATCGCCGACGGCAAAGTTTATTTGCTGCTGAAGAACTGAGAGGCAGCACTCACCGCCTTCGGCGGCGAGGCTCGGTTATCTTGCAGACGCGCTTGCCGCCTTCGGCAGCGAGCCGCGTTGCTCGGGTAAAGCTTGCGGCCTGTCTTGGCGAGCCGCGTTGCTCCGGTAAAGCTTGCGGCCTGTCCCGGCGAGCCGAGTTATCTTCCCACTGCGTACGCTTGCATCAAGCGCGGCGTCGCGGCTGCTCTCAATATTCCATCCGTTCCCCGCAACGCCGCTGTGAGTCGGCCTGCGGACCATTCGGGCGCGACTTTCACGTTGTGACCGCGGCGCTTCAACTCGCTGATGACCTTCTCACCGTAACTCTCTTCGATCACCGCCGTTCCCAACAACGCCTCGCGCGGATAGAACGACGCCGGGAAGTGCACGCTGTGGAACAGCGGCGCGTCGATGGCCTGTTGCAGATCGAGCCCGTGGTGGATGTAGCGCAGTAACAGAATCAACTGCCACTGGTCCTGCTGATCGCCGCCCGGCGTCCCGCAGATCAACGACAGCCCATCATCGCGCGTCGCCAGCGTCGGCGTAAGCGTCGTGCGCGGCCGTTTGCCGGGCTCGAGGCTGCCCGGCAACCCAGGCTCCAACCAGAACATCTGCGCGCGTGTATTCAGCGCAAATCCCAGCTCCGGAATCGTCGGCGACGATTGCGGCCAGCCGCCCGATGGCGTCGCCGAGACCATGTTGCCGAAGCGGTCGATCACGTCGAAATGAACGGTGTCGCCGGGCTTCAAGGTCGGCTTCAAATGCATCATCGTCGGCTCGCCCACACCGAGGCCGGCGCTTTCATTCCTGGCGATCCGAACCATGTTCAGGCTCTTGGCGACCTGCGCTTCGAAGCCGGGCAGCACACCCGGGCGCAACTCATGCGAAGCGCTGTCGCCGATCAGCTTGCGGCGCTCTGCCGCGTAGCTCTCGCTCAACAACGCATCGAGCGGAACCTGGGTGAAATTCGGATCGCCGTAGTACGCCTCGCGATCCGCGAACGCGAGCTTGAGCGCCTCCAGCACGACATGCACGAACTCCGGCTCCGACGCCGGCAGCTTCGACAAGTCATACCCGGCAAGCAGCGACAATGTCTGTAACAACACCGGCCCTTGTCCCCAAGGCCCGGTCTTGTGAAAGGTCCAGTCGCGATATCGAAAGGTCTGGGGCGATTCGTAAGTGGCCTGCCACTTCGCCATGTCGTCGCCGGTGAGCAACCCTTTGTGACGCTCGCCACTCGCATCCATCAGTTCCTGCGTGCGGCAGAACCGATCGATTGCGTCCGCGACGAATCCGTTCGACCACGCGGCTCGCGCGCGCTCGATCTGTTGCTCACGCGTGCCCTCACCCGCTGCGTCAAGAATCTTTCGCCACGTCGCCGCGAGCGTTGGATTGCGGAAGAGTTGATGCGCCGTTGGCACTTCATTGTTCGGCAACCAGACCGGCGCAGACGTAGGCCATAGCTTTCGGAACGCATCGGCGACATCCGCAATCGCGCGCGACACGCCGGGCAACAATGGATGACCTGCTTCGGCGTAATGAATCGCCGGCTCCAACACATCGGCGAGCCGCATGCTGCCGTGATCTCGAAGCAGCGTCATCCACGCGTCGAACGAGCCCGGCACGACCGCGGCGATCAACCCCGAACCCGGCACCATGTCGAGATTCATCGAGCGCATGTGCTCGATGGTTGCAGCGGCGGGCGCCACGCCCTGGCCACACAGCACGGTGGGCTGCGCGTCGCGTGCCGACCTGAAGATGATCGGCACTTCGCCGGCTGGCCCGCACAAATGAGGCTCGACGATTTGCAGCGCGAAGCCGATGGCGACAGCCGCATCGAACGCGTTACCGCCGCGCTCGAGCATGGCCATGCCGACACCCGACGCGATCCAGTGCGTCGAGGCGACCACGCCGTAGGTGCCGCGAATCTCCGGGCGAGTCGTGAACATCGGTTAACGCGTCAGGTGCGCGTTCTTGTTCTCGAACAGCTTCTGATCGACGAAACCCGCGGTCTCCGGCCGGCCGCGACCGAGCATGACCTGCAGATACACCGGCTCGTTGGTTTCATTCACGTAACCATGAATGACGCCCGGCGGACAGGAAATCATTTCCCACTGATTCAGCTCCCTGCTCAGGCGCCGGCCGTCTTCCTCTTCGATGAACACGACACAGCGACCCTGCAGCACAAAGAAGATCTCTTCGACTTCATGCGTATGCGGCGCATTGCCCTGCCCCGGCGGCACCAGCATGATCGACAGCGTGAAATTGCCGGCCGGCACGATGGTGCTGTCATCGTGCTTGCCCGACGCGCCCGCGCCGACGAACCGATGCTGCGCACGGCGATAGCCGTCGATGTTGGCATCCGAGAACGCATTCCAGTCCGGCACGCGATCGGCGAAGCGCGCGACGTAACGATCCATGATCTGCTCGAGCGAAGCGCCGACCAGTTCGGGCGGACGCGGATGACGGGCAACGGACATGGCGGAAACCTCTACAGAGTGGCGTTCGCATCGCGCAGGCTATCGATCAGACAGGCGCGACGAATGAATGCATCGTGCAATTCGGGATCGGCCGACTGGCGCCGGATGCCATCCAGCTTCTTGGCCCGCTCGACCGGATCTTTCTCACCGAGCGTCTGCTTGTTCTGAATGCTCTGCGCCTGCACGTAATCGACCTGCGCCTTGCGACGTTGCCGGGTGTAACGATCCAGCAGCGGCTGCGGGTCGGCGCCCTCGAACCAGATCGCCTGCAGCTTGTCGGCGAGATTGATGGCGTCGTGAATGCCGCCGTTCATGCCCATGCCGCCCACCGGATTGTTCACATGCGCCGAATCGCCCGCGAGTAACACGCGACCACGGTTGAACGTCGCAGCCACGCGCTGGTGCACTTTGTATAGCGCGATGGTCGCAATTTCATAGCGGCCCGGTTTGGGACAAAACTTCTGCAGACGCGCCTCGACGGCGTCCGGTGATAACAGTTCGTCATCGGTTTGCTCCGGCAACGTGGGGCTCACAGCGCGCCACATCCCTTCGCCGCTGGCGCCACGCGCCTTGAAAAGATTCAACCATTCGTCGGGATCGGAGAAGTAGTTGCGATTGCTCAGCTCGGGCCGCAACCCGAAGAAGTCGAAGCGGGTGTCGATCTTCAGAAAACGTTCCGGCCAGGTGAAGCCGTCGAACTCGATGTCGGCCAGTTTGCGAATGGTGCTGCGGCCACCGTCGCAACCGACCAGATAGCGGCCGGAAAGGATTTCGTCGCTGCCGTCGGGCAATGTCACAGTGACTTCAACTTTGTCCGCGTCCTGCTCGATCGCGACGACGCGCGTCGACATGCGGATTTCGGCTCCGGCGTCAGTGGCCAGACGCTGCAATACGGTACCGACGATCTTGTACTGCTCCCACTGCAGAACGTACGGATGTTTGGGGCGGTCGCGCATGGCCTCGATGTCGAAGCGACCGACGAGTTGGCCGGTGACGCGATCCAGATAATTGAATACCGGGGAGACGAGGCCCTGCTCGAGACCGGCTTCGAGGAGCCCGAGCTCCTCGAGCATGGCGACGGTCGGCGGGTGGCAGGAGGCTGCGCGGCAATCGATTTCGGGTGCGGGCAGTGCCTCGACTAAGAGGACCGGAATGTCGCGCTGTCGCAGCGCGTAGGCGAGCACGGCGCCGATCGGCCCCGCCCCGGCGATGATGACCCGATCTCTATCCGGCGCTGTGCCCATGAATCGAACTTCCGCTGGCGATGGCGGAGAGTGTAGCCGGGCGGTCTTTGTATGACAAACATAGAATCACACAATTAAGACCCATCCGCCCCGTGCTAACGGGGCTCGCCCTGGCCCGATCAGCCAGAGCGACGAGCGGCGGTAGCCCGCTCGGGCACAGCCACCACGGCAGCGGCCTCTTCCTCTTGCTTCAGCTTGGCCACAATGGCCTTGCGCGCATTCGCCAGATGCGCACCCATCGCCTTCGCCGCCGCTTCCGGATCGCGAGCATTGATCGCTTCCATCAAGGTGTCCCACTCATGGATGCCATCTTCGAGACGATGCGGCTCGGCCATCGATCGCATGCGTAGATAGTTCACGCGCGTCAACAACTGGCGCGCCATGTCGGCGATCACCTTGCTTCCCGAACCATTGAGGATGGTCTCGTAGAACTCGCCCGCCATGATGGCCAGCTCGCGCACGTCGCCCTTGTTCAACACCTTGCGAAGATCCTTGTGGATGCGCGCCAGCTTCTTCACAGCGCTGTCATCGGCAAGCGCCACGAAACGCTTCACTGCCAGCGTCTCCAGCATCTCTCGCATCAGATAAATGTCTTCCGCGTCCTTCGACGAAACGATCGCGACCGTGATATTGCGACGCTTGCCGACTTCGATCAGGTTCTCCGCCTGCAGCTGACGCAAAGCCTCGCGCACCGAGGTGCGACTGACACCCAGCGCCTCGCACAGCTCGCGCTCCACCAACCTCATGCCCGGCGGATACAAGCCTCGGCTGATCGCACTACGCAGCTTGTCCAGCGCGTGCTCTCGCACCAGCGTCGGATTCTCAACAATTCTCAGATCCTGGTATTCCAAGGTCCTTCCTCGAAGTCGCGCGCAGAAGCGGCGGCAAAAATCATAGGGTTGCTGGCATCGGTGGCGAGCACAAACCGGCAATCGGCAAGGCGCCGCCGAGGCGGGCACATTGCACGATACTGTACGCGGTCAGCGCCGAAGTTTTCGGATTATCCATCGCTGCACGCGCGAAAATATCGAAACGAAAGTATCCGAACGCGCCGCTCGCTTCGATGCGGCCGAGCGGGTCGGTGACGTTGCGGGACGACACCAGCCGCACTCGGGTCGCATCCATTCCCAGGCCCACCAACGCGATAGCCACACCTACATTGACGTTCTTCGGATACGCCAACGCCGCCTCGCGCGCCGAGCCCGCAAAGAATTCGCGCTCCGCTTCGGAATGGTTTAAGTCAAGTACCTGCTCGGCCGCCGTGCCTCGCCATGCATGCGGAGGCTTGAACGATGTGTAGGTCACTTCATCCAAACCTGCGAGCCTCGCGGCCAGCAGCCCGTCGAGCCCGGCGATCGCGCCCGCTGGCAGCAGCGCGCGGCCGCCACCACGTTCCGCTGTGAGTAATTCATTTCTGACCTGGTCATCCGCCAGCGCGCCGACCGACGAAATGATCACGTCGATCCCGGCTCGCAGCAGCGGCGCCGCGAATTCCTTCACCGCCGAATGGCCGGCGCATTCCATGACGACCTGAGGTCGCGCGGCGAGCAGAGCCTGGACATCATGAACCGCCTTCGGAGCCTCCCGACCCGGCCGGACCAGCACCGCCTGCAGGGTGTCGGTCTCGCCCAGTTTCTCCAGACCGGTCAGGACCTCGCGCCCCATGGCGCCGAAACCGATCATGCCCAGCCGCACATTACGTCGCATCGCCCGCCTCATGACCGCCGTCCATCAGGCGGTATTTGATAATATTGTATGATCATACTACCTTAATGCCACCCCTTCACCGGACTACTGGCCATGGACACGACAGCCCGCGTCCCCGTAGCGATCATCGGCTCCGGCAATATCGGCACGGACCTGATGATCAAGATCCTGCGCACCAGCCGCACTTTGCGGATGGCAGCGATGGTCGGCGTCGACCCTCAGTCCGAGGGACTGGCCCGCGCCAGGCGACTCGGCGTCGCAACCACCTCGCAGGGCATCGACGGCTTCCGGGCCATGCCGGAATTCAAAGACGTGCGCCTGGTGTTCGACGCCACGTCCGCCGGCGCTCACAAACATCACGATTCGATATTGCGCGCGCAAGGCAAGACGCTGATCGATTTGACTCCGGCCGCGGTCGGTCCGTTCGTTATTCCGCCGGTGAACGGCGATCAGCATCTCGGCGCGCCGAATCTGAACATGGTGACCTGCGGCGGTCAGGCGACCATCCCCATCGTCGCCGCCGTCGGCAAGGTCGCGCCGGTGTTGTACGCGGAGATCGTCGCGTCGATCGCCAGCAAATCCGCCGGCCCCGGCACGCGAGCAAACATTGACGAGTTTACTGAGACCACGGCACGAGCCATCGAACAGGTAGGCGGGGCGCAGCACGGTAAGGCCATTATCGTGCTGAACCCCGCCGAGCCTCCGCTGGTGATGCGCGATACGGTGTACTGCCTCACCGCGCTCGCCGACGAAAGCGCGATCGAAGCGTCCGTGCAAAACATGGTCTCGGAAGTGCAAAGTTACGTTCCCGGCTATCGCCTGAAACAACGCGTGCAATTCGAGCGCGTCGGCCCGGGCATCAAGCTGCCGTTCAAGGGCGTCGACGAATCATTCGTCGGACTCAAGGTCAGCGTATTCCTGGAAGTGGAAGGCGCCGCGCATTACCTGCCGGCTTACGCGGGAAATCTCGATATCATGACCTCCGCCGCGCTGCGCACCGCCGAGCGCGTGGCCCTCAATCTCCGCGAGGAGATCGCTGCATGAGCCCGACCAGCAAGCTCTACATTCAAGACGTGACATTGCGCGATGGCATGCACGCCATTCGCCATCAATACGGTATCGATCACGTCAAGAAGATTGCGCGTGCGCTCGATGAAGCACGTGTCGACGCCATCGAAGTCGCGCATGGCGACGGCCTCGCCGGCTCTTCATTCAACTACGGTTTCGGCAAGCACACCGATTGGGAGTGGATCGAAGCCGTCGCCGAAGTGATCAAACACACCAAGCTCACGACGTTGCTGCTGCCCGGCATCGGCACCGTTCACGACTTGCGTCATGCATTCGATCTCGGCGTGCGCTCGGTGCGCATCGCCACTCACTGCACTGAAGCTGATGTTTCTCAGCAGCACATAGAATACGCGCGTAATCTCGGCATGGACGTGTCCGGCTTCTTGATGATGAGCCACATGAGTCCGCCCGAGCAACTCGCCGCGCAAGCGAAGTTGATGGAAAGCTACGGCGCTCATTGCGTGTACGTCACCGACTCCGGCGGCGCAATGACGATGGACGACACCGCCGCGCGTTTCCAAGCTTACGATCGCGTTTTGAAGCCTGAGACTCAGCGCGGCATTCACGCGCATCACAACTTGAGCCTCGGCGTCGCGAACTCCATTCTCGCCGTGAAAAACGGTGCGATCCGAGTCGACGCCAGCCTCGCCGGCATGGGCGCCGGCGCCGGCAATGCGCCGCTGGAAGTCTTCATCGCCGCCGCTGATGTGTACGGATGGCAGCACGGCTGCGATCTGTTCAAGCTGATGGACGCCGCGGAAGATCTGGTTCGCCCGTTGCAGGACCGGCCGGTGCGCGTCGATCGCGAAACCCTGACGCTCGGTTATGCCGGCGTTTACTCCTCGTTCCTGCGCCACGCCGAAAAGGCCGCGGCGATGTATGGGCTCGACACTCGCACCATCCTGGTCGAGCTCGGCCGGCGCCGCATGGTCGGCGGCCAGGAAGACATGATCACCGACGTCGCGCTCGACCTCGTGCGGGCTCGCGACGGCGCTGCAGACCGCCAAGACAAACTTGCTTCGTAATCAATTTCTTTTCGAGATTCCCATGGCCGCCAATCCGAAGCCAGCCGTTCCGCCCAGCCAGAGCTATCAAACCCTCACCGCCGACCGGCTGACGCCGACCATCGGCGCCGTGATCTCCGGCATCGATCTGAGCAAGCCGCTGAGCGCTCAGCAGGTCGCCGATCTGAATGCCGCGATCGCCGATCACCAGGTGATTTTCTTCCGCAATCAGGCGCTCGATCCGCCGTCGCTGAAGCGCGTCGGTCAATATTTCGGCGAGCTGCAGATCCACGCGTTGCAGGGCCTGCCGGATCATCCGGAAGTGCGCAAGCTGCAGGCGGATGCGAATTCGAAGCATGTCGCCGGCGAGGAATGGCACACCGACATGTCGTGCGCGACGATTCCTCCGATGGGTAGCATCCTCTATTTGCACACGCTGCCGACCATGGGCGGCGACACTGTGTTTGCGAGCATGTATGCCGCCTACGATGCGCTGTCGGATCGCATGAAGGCCTATCTCGAGGGCCTCACAGCGACGCATGACGGAAAACTCGCATTTGGCCGATTCAATCCCGATGGCAAATTCCCGGTCGCGGTCCATCCGGTGATTCGCACCCATCCGGTGACGGGCCGCAAAGTGCTGTACGTGAACAAGGGCTTCACCGCGCGCATCAACGAAGTGCCCGATGCGGAGAGCGCGGCGATCCTGCAGTTCCTGTTCCACCACTGCGAAAACGCGTACTTCCAGGTGCGCTTCCGCTGGGAGCCGCACTCGGTGGCGTTCTGGGACAACCGCTGCACGCAGCACCTGGCGATTTGGGATTACTTCCCGCAACTGCGCTCGGGCTTCCGCGTGCAGATCGCGGACCAGGGCGGGCCGAAAGAGTCGGCCTGATCTGCTGAGGTTATGAGGCTAGGCCCGGGGTCGAGAGACCTCGGGCCTTTTTTTATGTCCTGATTTTTGGGATCAGGTGACGGAGATCGGGCCGCCGCGAGCGCGCTCACCGTAGGGCCGCAACATCAACACCAGCACGATCGCCAGCGCACACAGCGGCACACCGAGCGCGAGAATCGACTTGTACGAACCCGTGTGATCGAACACGTACCCAAAGGCGAGCGGACTCAGGCTCATCGCCACCATCACCGCCGAGAACATCGCGCCGAAGATCTGCGCGAAGTTTTTCAAGCCAAAGTAGCGGCTGGTGAGATACGCGAGCATGTCCACTTCAGCGCCCAGGCTCAGACCGAGCAAGATCGCCGCGACAGTGAACACCCAGATCGGCAAAGGCGCGGACAACAATCCCAATCCCACTGCCGACAACGAGAAGAACACGAAGGCAATGCGCCGCGCGTCGAAACGATCGACCAGGAAGCCGATCAGCAATCGCCCGCCGAACGCGGACCAGCCGAACGCCGACGCAAGACCCGCAGCCAGACCCGCCGGCACGCCGCGATCCTGAAGCATCGGCACCATGTGAGGGATCAATCCGTACAGCACGAACGCCAGGCCCGAGAAGATCGTGATCAAACTCCAGAAGTCACGTCGTCGCATGGCTTCGGCAAGCGTATCGCCGGTGGCCACAGGATGTTCCGGCGGCGCATCGGAAACCGCGCCGTCGGGATGCAAGCCCAGCGACTGCGGCTTTTCGTGCAGCAGAAACACAACCATCGGCAGCGTGAACAACAACATGATCAGGCCGAGGCCGAAGTAGCCGCCACGCCAACCGTAGTGCGAGACGAGCTCTTGAGTAATGAGCGGCACATAGCCAAAGCCCAGACCGGTGCCGCTGCCGGCGATGCCGATCGCGAGACCGCGGCGCCGATCGAACCAGGAGGTGAGTACCCGCATGTAAGGCACGCTGTTCGTGCCCACGGCGATGGTGCCCATCGCCACATACAGCGCGATGAACTGCCAGTAACTGTTGATCATCGACGCCGCGAGGAAACACAGGCCGAAGATGATGATCGAGGGCACCAGGATCTTCTTCACGCCGAAGCGGTCGACCATCCGCCCCATGAACGGCAGCGACACCGCCGTGCATAACATCATCACCGACACGGCCGCGCTGATGGCCGTGCGGCTCCATCCGAACTCGGCGCCGATCGGGCCGCCCAAAAGAAACAGCGACGCCAGCCCGAACGCGGCCGGCCCGGTGGAAATGCCGAGCAGGCACACCACGACGGTGACCCAGCCACGCAGAAAGATTTTTGATTCAGTCATGAACTGTCACAAACAAACGGCGGTCGCTCCCCGCATCGGGAACGACCGCCGGATCGTTACGGCTGGTTTAGAAACGCGTCGAGACTCGCAGACCGATCGTGCGCGGCCGCGTGGTGTACACGCGATAACCGTCACCACTGACGCGCAGGCCGATCTGCGGCACTTCGTTGGTCAGGTTGTCGACGAACAGACCCGTGTCCCAGCCATCGAACCGCACCCCCAGCCGCAGGCCCACCAGGAAGTAATCCTCGACTTCCTGATAGTCGCCGAAGGTGCTGTTGAAGTTGGTGTACGACGCGCTCCGGTAGTTGAAGTTGGTATTGGCATAGCCGGTGAGCGCCGAGGAGAACGGCACTTCATATTGCACCTGGCCGGCGAACGCCCACTTCGGGCTGTACGGAATGCGATCGCCCTTGAAGCCGTACGGCGTCGGCTCGTCATCGGGATCGGCCGGCGGCGGCGGCACCGGCATGTCTTCCGACAGCCGCGAATCGGTATACGTCGCGCCCAACGTCATCGACAGCTGATCGGTCGGCTGCGCGTTGACCGTGAACTCGAAGCCGTTCACGTAGCTCTTGCCGGCGTTGCCGATGTAGACGAACGTGCCACCCGGATCGGTCAGCGAAATCTGCTGATCGGACCAGTTGATGCGATAGACCGCCAGCTCGGTGTACATGGAGCGATCGAAGAAGTAGCTCTTGGCGCCGAGCTCGTAGCTCCACAGCGTGTCCGAATCGTAGGCATCCGGCACGGTGACGCCCTGTTCGCGCGCCGCGTCCGAGTTGTTCGCGCCGCCCGGACGGAAGCCGGAGGCGATGCGCGCATAGAACGTCGTATCTTCGGTGGCCTCATAGGACAGCGCGAAGTTGTAGCTCAGCTCGTCCTGCGTGGTATCCACATCGAGCGACACGACATCCGCCGTCTGCACCGGCATGAACACCGGATGACGCAGCGATTGGCTGGTGATGTTGCGCTGACCGATGTCCGCCTCGTAGTAACGCACACCGATCGTGCCGGTGAGCTTGTCGGTCATCTTGTATTCCAGCTCGCCGAAAGCGGCGAACTGATCGATGGTGGTGTTGTTGATGCCCGAATTGATGTCGTCGCGCGCGAAGCCGGCGGCGACGCAGTCGTTGTGGAAGTTACAGCGCGCGAGGCCCGTGTTCGGATCGGCGACCAGCGCGGCGGTGCGCGCATCGGATTCCTGCTCGGCGTAGAACACACCGGCGACGAACTCGACCGGACCGCCGAGCTTCGAGGCAAAGCGGAATTCGGAGGAGAAGTTGGAAATATCCTGGTCCTGGTGATACGCCAGATCCACGCCCAGATTGAATCGCTGAGCGGTCGGCGTACTGTCACGCGAGAAATACAACGTGCGATCCATGTACGAGGCGGTGCCGGTGAAGGTACCGAAGCCCACGTCGTAGTCGCCGATGATGCTGAACAGCTTGATCTCGTCCTCGAACGGCTCCTGGGTCGGCGAGATGTTCTGGTAGTCGGGCTGACCGAACTCGAAGTACTGGGAACCGTCGGCTTTGCTTTCCTGATACAGCCCCATCAGCGTGACCTTGAACGAATCGGTCACTTGCGAAGCGAGCGACAGGCGCCCGCCCCATACGGTCTGGTCGTTCACATCTTCGTACTGCCGGCCATTGCGGTTCTGGTCGATATAGCCGCCACCGGTATCGCCCCACACCACGGCGCGCATGCCGAGCTTGTCTTCGATGATGGGCAGGTTCGCGACCGCTTCGCCCTGGAACAGCTCGTTGCCGTCCTTCACGCTGGCCGCCGAGCCGGTGAAGCCGAACGATGCTTTCGACAAGTCGGGCTTGTTGGTGATGAAGCGCACCGTGCCGCTCATCGATCCGGCACCGAACAGCGTGCCCTGCGGACCTTTGAGAATTTCCACGCGCTCCATGTCGTGGAGCTGGATGTTCGGTTGATTGTCGCTGCCGCCATCGAGGCCGAGGCCGGTGATGACTGCTTCGTCGAAGTACAAACCGACCGTGGGCTTGCCCGACGAGGAAATGCCGCGGACGATGATCTGGTTGTCACCCACACCGCGGTTGTTGACCTGAATGGACGGGTCCATTCGCGTGAAACTTTCCAGCGAGAACGCGGCGCTCTCGCGAATGGCGTCACCGGTGACCGCCGAAATGGCCGCGGGGGTATCTTTCATCGTCGTTTCGCGCTTGGTCGCGGTAACGACGATTTCCTCGACGATCGCCTCCTGCGCGTTCGCGACAGTGACCATGGCGGTCGCCGCCAGCGCGACGGCCTGGCCGATCCGGACGGCGACCCGGCCACCGAGCCGATTGGTGCTGACTCTCATGCAAGCTCCTCAAAGTTATGCGACGCGACCGCGTCGCGCATCCCCACAACCCACAACTCTCAAGCACTGCAACTTGCATACCACCATTCGAACCGATAATACGATGGTATTTTTGTATGATGTATGACGATCATAGAGAGCCTGGCGGTGACAATTCAAGCCTGGCTCAAGTCGGAATGAGCGCAAAGTTGGTGCGGCAACGCACAGTTCATGCACCAGCGTTGCGCCTGACCGTCCGTGACCCAAAGATTCTCAACCCTGCGAGTCGAGAGGAAAGCCCGTGCAGTCCACCATAAGAGCCCTTACTGCCCCCTTGCTGTTTTGTGTGGCGTTCCTTGCGGCAACCAGTGGCGCGCACGCGTCGCAGGGTGCGGCCGCGCTGGCAACGCTCGATGCTCAAATCGGCGGCGCGATTCCCTGCGAGCGACTGGTCGAGGAAGATTTCAAGAACACTTTCGAAGCGCCGCTCTCGGTGCTTTCGGCAAAGCTGGTGCCGGCCAAAGACGGCACGGCGGAGTATTGCGCCGTCAACGGCGTGATTCAGCCGCAGATTCAGTTTGAAGTGCGCTTGCCCAGCAAGAGTTGGAACGGCCGCTATTTTCAGGTGGGCTGCGGCGGCTTCTGCGGCGTCATCAACATCAACAACTGCGCCGACGCGCTCGCCGAGAACTTCGTGGTCGCGGCTCACAACATGGGGCACGTCGGGCTGGTCGTCAAAGATCCTGTCTGGGGGAGCGATCCTGCGCTCCGCGAAGACTTCGCTGGCCGTTCCACGCATTTGATGTCCATTGCCGGCAAGGCACTGGCCGAACGGTACTACGGCAAGCGTCCGGCGCGCGCATATTTTCGAGGATGTTCGACCGGCGGCCGAGAAGGGCTTACCGAAGCGCAGCACTATCCCGGCGACTTCGACGGCATCATCGCCGGCGACCCCGCCTTCCCCGGTCGCCTCGGTGCGATCGCGAACAACTGGGACGCACAAAAGCTGCTGCGCGACGACGGCTCGGAAGTCTTCACCCCCGCGAAGCTCGAAGTGCTGAACAAAGGCGTCATGAAAGCGTGCGACAAGCTCGACGGCCTCGCCGACGGCATTCTCACCGACCCGCGCGCATGCACCTTCGATCCCGCAAAGCTTCAGTGCAAGAGCGGTGACGGGCCGGATTGCTTGACCGCGGAACAGGTTGCGGCCGCGAAGGCGCTGTACAGTGGACCGGTCAACAGCAAGGGCGAAAAGCTGATGCCGGGCGCGACGCCGTATGGCAGCGAGCTTTCGTGGAGTGGCGCGGGTCGTCGCTCACTTGCAGAAGGGTATCTGCGCTATCTCGCGTTCCCGACCAATCCGCCGGCGGATTACAACTATCGCACGTTCAACTTCGACACTGATGTTGAGAAAACGGAAGAGATGGCGGGCAAGTACGATCCTGTCGCGCCTCATACTGCGCCGGATCTGCGTGAGTTTGAGCAGCGTGGCGGCAAGCTGATCGTGTATCACGGCTGGGCCGACGCCGGCGTATCGCCGATGGCGCTGCTCGATTACTACGCTCAGGTCACCTCACGTCAGGGCGGCGGCGAAAAAGTGCGCGATTGGTTCCGCGTGTTCATGGTCCCCGGAATGTTTCATTGCCGCGGCGGCAACGCGCCGAACACGTTTGAGTTGTTGCCCGAGTTGGTGAAGTGGGTCGAGCAAGGCCAGGCACCCGAGCGCGTCGTCGCCACTCAAAGCGGTGCGCAAGGCGTGATTCGCACTCGCCCGCTGTTCCCGTATCCCGCTTATGCGAAGTACACGGGCAAGGGCGATGTGAACAGCGAAGCGAACTGGGTCAAGGCGTCGCCGAGGAAGGAACCGGACGATCGGTTGGATTGGGTTCGGGCGCCGAAGTAATTGATCGCTGCGTTCAGGCGCGCGCGATTTCGCATGCGCCTGAACGCTCCCACCTTACTTGGCTCGATAGATCGCGCAGAGCTTGTTGCCGTCCGGGTCACGCACGTATGCCAGGTACATGGCGCCCAAGCTGCCACCCTCGCGCAACCCCGGCGGATCTTCGATCGACTTGCCGCCATGAGCGAGCGCCACGTCATGGAATTCCTTGACGTGCTCCGGCGAGTTGCATTTGAACCCGATGGTGCCGCCGTTCGCGAAGGTCGCCGCTTCGCCGTTGATCGGCTCGGAAACGCAGAACGTGCTGCCATTGTGACGATAGAAGAGCCGCACGTGGCCGGTGCTCGCGTTGTTGCGTATTGGCTCGCCGGCGCCGAGCGTCTTGAGCACAGCGTCGTAGAAGCGCTTCGAGCGCTCGATATCGTTCGAACCGATCATCACATGATTGAACATGCTCTCTCCTTCAGAAAAATTCTTGTGCCCCGTCTCATCCGTCCACTCGGACCTCGACGGACTCTTCCAATCGCTGCAGCTGCCAGTGGCTCGGTCCCAAGGCTCCCAGGAAGGAGTCTATCCCGGCCAGGGTCGATGCTCCTCTTGGCCGTCTCCAAAAATGAGCCATGTATCAGAGATGCCGGCCGCCTTGGGAGAATCGGCCTCCGATGGCTCGCGCGGAGCCACTTCGAGCCACCTAGGTGAGTTGCGCACGCTCCGTCCACGAGGACCCGGTCCGATCGAGTTATGATATCTCGCATAGCGCCCTGTCGAACGACCCCATCGAGATCGCCATGACCACAGCCAGACCCTTTCTGATGTTCCAGGGCGGCACGGCGCAAGCGGCGCTGGACCTGTACTTCGCCACCTTCCCGGACTCCGGAATGGTGCGAGTCGAGCACTACGCTGAAGGACAGGGCGGTCCGGTGGGAACGATCAAGGTCGCCGTGTTCACGCTGTGCGGCCGCGAGTTCATGTGTTCGGACAGCCCGATCAAACATGGCTTCTCATTCACGCCGTCGAGCTCCACGTTCGTGGACTTCGATTCAGTCACCGAGCTGGAGCGCGTGTTCGCCCTTCTGTCGGAGGGCGGCCAGGTGCTGATGCCGCTCGGCAATTACGGTTTCTCCAAGCGGTTCGGCTGGCTCAACGACCGGTTCGGTGTTTCCTGGCAGCTGAATCTGGCCGCCTGAGACGCGATATCGGAACTTTGAAATCTTCCACCGCCCTCGCGCTCGTAAAGTCAGCGCACACCGCTGTATGGGCATTCTTTGCGAGCTGCATCATCCTGCTGCCGATCGCGGCATTCCTCGGCCGCTTTGACATGGCGATCCTCCTGATCGGCCTGGTCGCCGTCGAAATCCTGGTTCTTGCACTCAATCACTGGGCCTGCCCCCTCACCAACGTCGCGGCGCGCTTCACCGCGGACCGCAGCGACAACTTCGACATCTATCTCCCCCTCCTCCTCGCCCGTTACAACAAGCAGATTTTCGGCTCGCTGTTTGTTCTGGCGGTGGTCTACACTGCTTACAGGTGGCATCAGGCTTGAGGGAGCGAGCGAGGCACCATGAGCGAAGACACACCGAAGTTCTGGTTTCCAGCGAAACGTTACGGCTGGGGCTGGGGTATCGCGAACTGCTGGCAAGGATGGGTGGTTCAGATCGGCTACATCGCCTTGCTCATCGCCGGCGCAAAGCTCTTCCTACCCCAACAAAGAAAACAATTCTGGATTCTGCTGCTGGTGAGCACGGCGGTGCTCATCGCCATTCACTGGGTCAAAGGCGAAAAGCCGCTGGCCTGGCGTTGGGGAAAATAGTCCGGCCCCGATGAAAATCGTCGAGGGTCGATTTCCATGGCGTCTTTTGTACCTGCCGCTGGTGGTCGCGGCAGCGGCCGGGTTGCTCTACGTCATCATCACCGACAGCTGGCAGCAACCGATCGGCCCCACGCTGTTTTTATTCTCTTCGGGATACTGTGCGTGGTGGGCTTATCTAACGATTCGCTCGGGCGTGGCGATAGGAAGCAGGCCCGAACTGACACCGGATCGCGAGTCGACCCCCATCCTTTTCTGGTTCGTGGCGCTGCTGCCGATAGCGATGGCGCTCATTTTTCTGTTTATTTCGGCCTCGATGCTGGGATGGATCCAAGCCGGGCCAGACTTCCATCCCGCCCGGCTCCTGTTCGCTCGCGCGTCGATCAGCGCGTGACCAGAACCTTCTTCACCCAGCCGCCGCCGTTGCTGGACTCGATCTTCAGGAAGCCGTCCTTCTCTTCGCCCATGAAGATCATCTCTTCGCCCTTGGCGAGCGTCGCGACCGACTTCGAGGATTCGCTCGGCGACGAATACACCTTGAGGTTGCCGAGCTTCGGCACGATGGTGTCGCCTTCGTTGTACACGGCGCCGCCCTTGGTCTTCTTCGCCGCCTCTTCCGCGAGGGTACCGACATCGCGCTGCAGGCTCGGCTGGCTGCGAACCGAGCGCACGATGTTGTTGTAATTGTCCGCGAGGCTGGCCGCGATCACCTTGCCTTCGTTGGTCTTGGTGTAGCCACCGAGAGCACCGGCTGCGCTGCTACCGAAGAGCGCGCCGCCAAGATTCAGATCTGCCTTCTTCGAGTTGCCTTCGGCGGAAGCGACCTGAACGCCGGAGCGCGCGTCGGTCACGAGCATGCTGGTCTGAGCTTCCTTGAATTTCAGGCCACCGGCGACGGCGCCGAGCGCACGGCCTTTGGAACCCGGGAGCAGACCGCCAAGCGCGCCACCGATACCGCCCGAATCGTTCTCGGAAAACACCACAGCCGGAGTGAGCACGAAATCGGCGCTGACCATCTGGCCGCCGCCCATGTTCGAGCCCTGACGCAGCTCACCGGATTCCTGCAGGGCGCGTTCCTGCATCATGTTCTGCATGCCGATGCCGCGCTCCACGACGATGAAGCAGTTCGACTGCTGAACCATCATGCGGATCAAACCGGTCGGAGATTGCAGGCCATAACGGGACAGCGACTGCGACACATAGTCTTGCGGCTCGACCACGGCGAGCGCCCCCATGGGCTTGTCACAGTGCTCGATGCCATCTTGCGCGCTCGCCGTGAGCGGCAAGCCCACCACGCTCAACGCGGCGACGACAGCAGCGCGTACGCCCAGCGTCTTCACCCCTGAAACACGGGCCGATACGGACTTCATAACTTTCTCCCAACGCGCCGACGGTGCGAAATACTTGATTTAAAGCCAGTTTGGGCCGCCAGGCGCCAAGGCCGGGGATCTGAGCACGCAGCTCGGAGACGGTCAAGCGCACAGCTCCCACTTGAACATTGCCGGCCGTGCTCGTTGCCCGGCAGGTGGCGGCACGCCATAGTGCCCGCATCATTCCAGCCCGCTTCGCGGCTGAAAATGCAACTTCAGTACATTGCTGGCCACCTATGACGATTCGCCACTGCCTGAGCCTGATTCCGCTGGTCCTGCTGGCCGCTTGCAGCGACGGCGGCTCCCCTGAACAGCAGGTTCGGGCGGTCATCGAACAAATGGAACAGGCGGCCGAGAACCGCAATGTTCGCGAGCTGGCCGGGCACCTGTCCGCGGATTATCGCGACGCCAATGGAATGGGCGCTGAAGAGGCCACGCGTTATGCGCGGGGCTATTTCATCGCCAACCAATCCATCCATCTGCTGACTCGCATCGAGGAACTGACTTTCCCGACAGAGGGTGAAGCTCGAGCCCAGGTGCTGGTCGGCATGCTCGGCCGCGATGCCGCCGCGGCCGATCAGTGGGATCTCGCCGCCGAGGTGCGCACCTTCAAAGTCGCTCTGCGCCGGGAGGATGACGAATGGAAAGTCAGCTTCCTGGAGGTGATGCCGAAATAACTCTCAGGGGCTTGTCTTTCCTGGCGCATTGACGCAGGGGCCGACCTCTGTAATATGACTGCCATTCCTTCGGGTTGTATTCAACGCGCTCGTCCGCGTCGGGGCCCTGGCCGGCTTCACGCGTCACCGACTCTCGCGAATCAACCCTACTGAATCAATGACTTAGACCGTGGTCGCGGTGCCAGCACCGCCGATCGGACGCCGCACGCCGCGGCGACGGTCCCGCGCCGGGCGCTCCGCTTGGGATGCAGCAACGTACGCTGCTGTCCACGAGGTGGGCTCGAAGTGCGGCCCTGGCCATGCCCGTCGCTCGCAGGCGATGCTTGGCCAGATGCGAATTTCCCGAAGATGGTAACGGTAGGCCAATATGAGTAACGGCACTGAGCGGGCCTCCAAGGAAGGGGCCGCGAACGAGGTCGCCCTGAAGGGGCGAACCACCCGTCCAGCCAAGCAGGGTCTGTACGATCCCGCTTATGAGCATGACGCCTGCGGCGTCGGCTTTGTCGTAGATATTAAAGGCCGAAAATCGCACAGGATTCTGCAACAGGGCCTGCAGGTCCTGACTAATCTGGATCACCGCGGCGCCTGCGGTGCCGAGACCAACACCGGCGACGGCGCCGGCGTGCTGCTCCAGATGCCGCATCAGTTCCTGGTGGCGGCCGCGAAAAAGTCGCGCATCGAGTTGCCCGAGCCCGAGCACTACGGCTGCGGCATCGTGTTCTTGCCGCGTAATCCCACACTGCGTCGGCGCATCGAGGAACGCTTCGAGCAGATCGTGCAGTCGGAGGGACAGACTGTCCTCGGCTGGCGCACGGTCCCGACCAACAACTCTTCGCTCGGCGACACCGCGAAATCCTGCGAGCCGTATATGCGGCAGGTGTTCGTCGCCAGAAATCCCAGTCTGCCCGACGCGCTGGCGTTCGAGCGCAAGCTCTACGTGATCCGTAAGCGCGCCTATACCGAGATTCGCACTTCGACGATGGAAGGTGCGGCATCCTGGTACGTTGCCAGCCTGTCCTATAAGACACTTGTCTATAAGGGCATGCTGCTTACCGAACAGCTCGGCTCCTACTTCCCGGATCTGCAGGATCCGACGATGGAGACGGCGATCGCGCTGGTGCATTCGCGCTTCAGCACCAACACGTTCCCGAGCTGGGATCGCGCCCATCCGTACCGTTACGTCGCTCACAACGGCGAGATCAACACCGTCCGTGGCAACGCGAACTGGATGCACGCGCGCGAAGCGCTGTTCCAGTCCGAAGCGTTCGGCGACGACATGGAACAGATCCTGCCGATCATCAATCCGAACGGCAGCGACTCGGCGATGTTCGACAACACGCTCGAGCTGCTGGTGCTGGCGGGCCGTTCGCTGCCGCACGCCATGATGATGATGATTCCCGAGCCTTGGTCGAATCATCAAACCATGGACGACAACAAGCGCGCGTTCTACCAATATCACTCCTCGGTGATGGAACCGTGGGATGGCCCCGCCGCCATCGCCTTCACTGACGGTAAATCGATTGGCGCGGTACTTGACCGCAATGGTTTGCGTCCTTCCCGTTACTACGTGACCAAGGACGGCCTGGTCGTGATGGCGTCCGAAGCGGGCGTGCTCGACATCGCACCGGAAACCATCTTGCAGAAGGGCCGTTTGCAGCCGGGCCGCATGTTCCTGGTGGACACCGAGCAAGGCCGCATCGTCGAAGACGAAGAGATCAAGAAGGCCGTCACCACCGAGCGTCCGTACCGGCAGTGGCTGAACGATCATCTGGTGCACGTCAACGATCTGCCGACCGCGCCTGAAGTGCCGGCGCCGGATCACGACACGCTGCTGCAACGTCAGATCGCGTTCGGCTACACCTTCGAAGACGAGCGCATCATCCTGACGCCGATGGCTCAGAGCGGTGTCGAGGCAGTCGGTTCGATGGGCAACGACACGCCGCTCGCGGTGCTGTCGAACAAGCCGCGCCTGCTGTACGACTATTTCAAGCAGCTGTTCGCGCAAGTCACCAACCCGCCGATCGACAGTATCCGCGAAGAGATCATCACTTCGGCCGAAACGCGCCTGGGCTCGGAAGGCAACTTGCTGAATCCGCAGCCTGCCGATTGCCGTCGTCTGGAATTGAAGTGGCCGATTCTCACCAACGAAGAATTCGCCAAGGTGCGCCGGATGGATTTGCCGGGCCTGCGCGTCGGCGTGCTGCCGAGCCTGTTCCGCGTGACCCGCGGCGAGAAGGGCCTGGTGAAGTCGATGGAAGAAATCCGGCTGATGGCCCGCCGCATGATCGAGGAAGAGGAAGTGAACGTCCTCATCTTGAGCGATCGCGGTGTGAACAAAGAGTTCGCGCCCATCCCGGCGCTGCTCGCGGTCGCCGGCCTGCATCACTATTTGATTCGCGAAGGCCTGCGCACGCGCGTCAGCCTCGTGATCGAAACCGGTGAAGCGCGCGAGGTGCATCACTTCGCGTTGCTGATCGGCTATGGCGTCAGCGCGATCAATCCTTACGTCGCGTTCGAAACCATCGACGGCATGATCCGCGATGACCGCCTGGTCAACATCGATCACAAGACCGCCTGCAAGAACCTGGTGAAGGCCGCGACCAAGGGCATCATCAAGGTGATGGCCAAGATGGGCATCTCCGCCATCCAGAGCTATCGCGGCGCTCAGGTGTTCGAAGCGGTCGGTCTGCGTCAGGACGTGATCGACGAATACTTCACCTGGACGGCGTCGCGCGTCGGCGGCATCGGCATGGACGTGATCGCGCAGGAAGTCCTGGTGCGTCACCGCGCCGCGTTCCCGGAACGCCCGACCGATCGCCACACGCTGCCCGTCGGCGGCCAGTATCAGTGGCGCGCGGACGGCGAATATCACCTGTTCAATCCCGAGTCGATCCATCGGCTGCAGAAGTCCGTCCGCAACGACAACTTCAACCAGTTCAAGGAATACTCGAAGCTGATCAACGAGCAGGCGACCAACCTGTGCACCCTGCGCGGCCTGTTGGACTTCAAGCTCGGCGACGCCGTGCCGCTCGAGGAAGTCGAGCCCATCGAAGCCATCATGAAGCGCTTCAAGACCGGTGCGATGTCGTACGGCTCGATCAGCCAGGAAGCGCACGAGACGCTGGCGATCGCCATGAATCGTATCGGTGGCAAGAGCAACACCGGCGAAGGTGGCGAAGATCCGTCGCGCTTCAAGCCGCTGCCCAATGGCGATTCGAAGAACTCGGCGATCAAACAGGTCGCCTCGGGCCGCTTCGGTGTGACCAGCGAATATCTGGTCAGCGCCAACGAGATCCAGATCAAGATGGCGCAAGGCGCGAAGCCGGGTGAAGGCGGTCAGCTGCCGGGCACCAAGGTGTATCCGTGGATCGCCAAGACTCGTCACACCACCGCGGGCGTCGGTTTGATTTCGCCGCCGCCGCACCATGACATCTACTCGATCGAAGATCTCGCCGAGCTGATTCATGACTTGAAGAATGCGAACCGTCGCGCTCGCATCAGCGTCAAGCTGGTGGCGGAAGTGGGCGTCGGAACGGTCGCTGCGGGCGTCGCGAAGGCGCACGCGGACGTGGTGCTCGTCAGCGGTCACGATGGTGGCACGGGCGCGTCTCCGCAAACGTCGCTTGCTCACGCCGGTCTGCCGTGGGAGCTCGGCCTCGCCGAGACTCACCAGACGCTGGTGATGAACAATCTGCGTAGCCGTATCGCGGTCGAAACCGACGGTCAGCTGAAAACGGGCCGTGACGTGATCGTCGCCGCTCTGCTCGGCGCCGAAGAGTATGGCTTCGCGACAGCGCCGCTGGTGGCGACGGGCTGCATCATGATGCGCGTCTGTCACTTGAACACCTGCCCCGCCGGCATCGCGACTCAGGATCCGCGTCTGCGCGAGAAGTTCGCGGGCAAGCCGGAGCACGTCGTCAATTTCATGCGCTTCATCGCCATGGAAATGCGCGAGCTCATGGCGCAGCTCGGCTTCCGCACCATCGAGGAAATGATCGGCCGCGTCGATCGCCTCGAGCCGCGCAAGGCTGTGAATCACTGGAAGGCTCGCGGTCTGGATTTCAGCAACCTGCTGTACACGCCGGATTCGAGCGACGGTACGCCGCGCTTCAAACAGATGGAGCAGGATCACGGCCTGGAGAAATCGCTGGACCTCACTCAGCTGCTCGAGATCTGCAAGCCTGCGATCGAGCGTGGCGAGAAAGTCGAGGCCGAGCTGTCGATTCGCAACGTGAATCGCGTGGCCGGCACCATCACCGGCAGCGAGATCACTCGCAAGTACGGCGCCGCCGGGTTGCCTGAAGACACGATCAAGATCCGCTTCAAGGGATCGGCCGGCCAGAGCTTCGGCGCATTCCTGCCGCGGGGCATGACTTTCTCGCTGGAAGGCGACGCCAACGACTATCTCGGCAAGGGCCTCTCGGGCGGCAAGCTCGTGCTGTTCCCGCCGGCCGGTTCGACGTTTGTTTCCTACGAGAACATCATCATCGGCAACGTCGCGCTGTACGGCGCAACCAGCGGTGAGGCCTACATCGGCGGCATGGCCGGCGAACGTTTCTGCGTTCGTAACAGCGGCGTGCACGCTGTCGTCGAGGCTGTCGGCGATCACGGCTGCGAGTACATGACCGGCGGTCGTGTGATCGTGCTTGGACCCGCCGGCCGCAACTTCGGCGCCGGCATGTCCGGTGGTGTGGCGTACGTGCTCGACGAGCACGGCGACTTCCACACCAAGGTCAACAAAGAAATGGTCGATGTCGGCCCGCTGGAGGAGCCGGAAGAAATCGCCGCGGTCGGCGCGATGATCGAGCGTCACTACGGCTATACGAAGAGCGCCCGCGCCCGGCAGGTGCTCGATAACTGGGATGACATGGTGAAGAAGTTCGTCCGTGTGCTGCCGCGTGACTACAAGCGCATGCTGGCCTGTATCGCCCGCGCCCACGAACAAGGCCTCACCGGCGACGACGCGATCATGGTCGCGTTCGAAGAGAACGCCAAGGACACGGCGCGCGTGGGAGGTAACTAAAGAGCCATGGGTAAGCCAACAGGATTCATCGAATATCTACGCGAGCTGCCGGTCGATCGCACTCCGCAGGAGCGCGTCAAGGACTGGAAGGAATTCCATCACCACATGGAAGACAAGCGGCTGCGCAATCAAGCCGCTCGTTGCATGGACTGCGGTGTGCCGTTCTGTCACACCGGCAAATTGATCAGCGGCATGGCCTCGGGCTGTCCGGTGAACAACGTGATTCCGGAATGGAACGACCTGGTCTATCGCGGGCTGTGGCGCGAAGCGCTCGACCGTCTGCACATGACCAACAACTTCCCCGAGTTCACCGGTCGCGTGTGCCCGGCGCCGTGCGAAGGCTCGTGCGTGCTCGGCATCAACAATCCTCCCGTCACGATCAAGACCATCGAGAACGCGATCGTCGATCGCGGCTGGGAAGAAGGCTGGGTGCTGCCCGAGCCGCCGAAGACTCGCACCGGCAAGCGCGTCGCTGTCATCGGCTCCGGCCCCGCCGGCCTCGCCGCCGCGGCTCAGCTGAACAAGGCCGGTCACAACGTGACTGTGCTCGAGCGTGCCGACCGTCCGGGCGGTTTGCTGATGTACGGCATTCCGAACATGAAGCTCGATAAGAAAGAAGTCGTCGAGCGTCGCTTGAAGTTGATGGAACAGGAAGGCATCAAGTTCATCTGCAACGCCAACGTCGGTGACAACGTCGAGCCGCAGCTGCTGCGTAAGGACTTCGACGCCATCGTCATCGCCACCGGCGCTACCCAGCCGCGAGATCTTCCTGTCGACGGCCGCTCGTCCAAGGGCGTGCATTTCGCCATGGAATATCTCACCGGTAGCACCCAGGCGCTGTTGAACGGCGGCGCTGACCACGCCCCGATTCACGCTCGCGGTAAAGACGTGATCGTCATCGGCGGCGGCGACACCGGCACCGACTGCGTCGGCACAGCCGTGCGCCAAGGCTGCAAGACCGTCACTCAGATCGAAATCATGGCGCAGCCGCCGATGGATCGCGCTTCCGACAATCCCTGGCCGGAGTGGCCCAAGGTCTACAAGATGGACTACGGCCAGGAAGAAGCCGCAGCCAAGTTCGGCGCCGACCCGCGCACGTATCTCACGACCGTGAAGCGTTTCGGCGTCGATGCCGACGGTGCTGTGAACGAAGTCGTTACTGTGCAAATCAGCTGGCAGAAGAATGACAAGGGCGGCTTCGTCCCTGTCGAAGTGCCAGGCACGGAGAAAGTCTACCCCGCTCAGCTGGTCCTGCTCGCCATGGGCTTCCTCGGCCCCGAGCAGATGCTGCTGAAGGACCTGGCGGTTGAGACCGACCCTCGCAGCAACGTGAAGGCCGACCACGGCAAGTTCACCACGAGCTTGAAAGGCGTGTTCGCCGCCGGCGATTGCCGTCGCGGCCAGAGCCTGATCGTGTGGGCCATCAACGAAGGCCGCGGCGCTGCGCGTGAGTGCGATCGTTATTTGATGGGGTCGACGGAGCTTCCCTGATTCTCAGGTGTTTGGCGAGGGGATCGATTCCGATCCCCTCCGACCCTCACTGCTCCAGGTGTGGCCGAATCAATCCCTCGAACCATTCCACGAATACGGTCAGCCGCCGCGAGCGTTGCCGCCGATGTGAGTACAGCAGCGAGATTTCCATGGACTCGGCACGATACGCCGGCATCACTTCGATGAGCTCGCCCGAATCGAGCAGGTACTGGACATCGAAGCGCGGGATTTGAATCAAGCCGAGCCCGGCACGGCAGCACGCGATGTAACTTTCCGCATTGTTAGCCGTCACCCGGGCAGGCACCGACATCTCTACGTTACGGTCACCCTGCCGGTACTCCCAGGGAACTTCGCGCCCGCTGCTGGCCGATGCATAACCGACGGCCCAATGACCTGCCTGCAGCTCGCTCGGATATTTGGGCATACCGCGTTCATGCAGATAAGCCGGGCTAGCACAGTTGATCAGCGCGAGCCGGCCGAGAGGCCGTGCCACAATTCGGCTTTCGCTGAGACTGCCAACTCGGACGGCGCAGTCCACACCCTCCTGCACGAGGTCGATGGCGCGATCAGTCGATCCAAGCGTGAGCTGCAATTTTGGATACTTGCGTAACAAGGCAGGCAGCGCCGGGGCTATCAAACGACGGGCGATTCGACTGGGGACATCGACCACCAACCGCCCGGCCACCTGCCGCTGCCGTGTCTGGAACAGTTGCTCGATATCATCCGCATCGCCGAGCAACGCACGCACGCGCTCCAGCAACTGCGCGCCATCCGCGGTCAGACGAACCTGGCGTGTAGTGCGATGGAGCAATCGCGTGCCAACCGCGGACTCCAGCTGTTGCACGGCCGCTGACATCGAGGCCCTCGGCACATTCAACGCATGAGCCGCTTTGATGAAGCTCCCCATCTCGGCGACTTGCACAAAGATGCGGTACTGATGAAGTTTGTCCATCGTGGGCCGCTAACGCCCGATCCACCAGGCCCACGCCCAAGCGGCCACCGCGGGAACACCGAACAACACCGCGTGAATGGGTAGTTCCTCCGCCAGGCTGTAGCCGTGCGACAGGCCGGTACGAAGATTCCATATCGTCACGACCAGCCACACGACCGTGAAAATTCCCACCGCGAGCACACGATGCGCGGCCGGCGTGAAGCGCAACAGCGCGGCCGCGACGGCCAGCCCCACCAGGACGATGATCAAAGTACGCACGCTACTTCTCCGAAGCGATTCCGCCGCGGGCGGCTCACTTCGTAGTGTAACCGCCGTTGATGAGAATGGTCTGACCGGTAATCCACCAACCGTCACTGACCAGGTGCCGGATGAAGGGCACTACATCCTCGATGTCGGTCAATCCGGTCTTGGAGAACGGCGATAACGCGGCAGCAGTCTTGTGATACGCGACGGCATTGGCCTCTTCCGCTGGATAGAAGAATGACGTGTCCATCGGACCGGGGCCGACGGCATTTACCGAGATACCACGCTCGCCGAACTCTTTGGCGGCCGCGCGTGTGAAATGTTCCACCGGCGCCTTGGTGCCAGCATACGAGGAATAGAAAGGGGTGAACGCGCCCAGCAACGACGTCACGAGAGTGAGAATCTTGCCGTGATCGTTGACGTGTCGCCCGGCTTCCTGAAGAAACAGGAAGGCCGCTTTCGCATTCACCGCCGCCATCTCGTCATACTCGGCCTCGCTGATCTCGGTCAGCGGCTTTTTCAATACCTTGCCTACCGTGTTGATAGCGATATCGGGCCGGCCGACCGCCGCGAGCGCATCGATGAACAGTTCCTCCATGCCCACGGCACGGGTCAGGTCGCCCTGCAATGCCACCGCCTGCGCGCCAGCCGCCTCGACGGCGGCCACTGTGGCTTCCGCATCCGCTCGGGTGCTATCGCTGTTGTAATGCACGACGATGGCTTTGGCGCCCTGCCGCGCGAGATCCCGGGCAATCAATCCCCCTAGATTCTTGGCGCCACCCGCGATGAGAACGACTTTGCCCTTGATGGAATGATCGGCCATGACACCCTCCTGATCGACGCCGGAAAGGCCTGCAGTCTAGGCTGCACATGCCTGCCGATCAGCCGGGCGCGTCTGGATGGATTATCCAGAACTCGAGAACAATCGGGACTGGCTTGAAAGGCGTGTTCGCCCGCCGGTGAATTGGCGCCGCGGTCAGAGCTTGATCGTGCGGGCCATCAACGAAGGCCGCGGCGCGGCGCGTGAGTGCGACCGGTATTTGATGGCCAGGTCGGTCAATTCGGCGCGCTGACGGGCGCCCTCTCCGATCAGCAAAGGCATCATCAGCGAGGTGCTTTCGCCATCGTCGACGACCGCCCCCATGTCCGCTTCTTTGTCCGCTTTGATTTCAACCATAAATCCTTATACATCATCAGTTTATTGATTTCAGCCTCCTTCGGAAGACCGCTTCCGTGTCCGCTATCTGGTCCGGTAGTTGAAGTCCAATTAGTCGTGAAAGCTCAGCGCAAGCACGGACGCGCGATCGCTCTCATTGCGTCGCCAGTTGACGAATGCCGAGCACTCGATGAGTGCCGCATACTGCTCCGGACACCGCCGCCGGAAATCCCGAACATGATCGAGCCGCAACGTGACCACCGTGCCGGGCGCACAGTGCGATGTCGTCATGCCGTCGTCGGGAGCGTCCAAGGAGGTGAGGCAGTCAATCCAGGCGCTGATGTTCTTTCCATAGAAGGACGGAAACCCGAACGTCTCGGCGAACACTGCGTGGAAAGACGGCCAATCGGTGATCCGCGCGCAATCGATCTTCACGCTCGTGACAATCATTTCGAGTTTCTCCCGGGGTCGCTGTTCATTAGAACGAGCCACGCTCTGACGATTCGCCTTCGGCCGTCCGGGGGATTCCCTGAATCTTGGTTTTAAGCGGGAGATCGCTACCGATTTCCGCCCATCCTTGTAGACTGATCATTCAAACGTGGAGGCGCAGTCATGCCGACTTCCCTGAAACAGATCCTGGAGCAAGCTCGCGCATTGTCGACTGAAGATCGCGCGAAGCTGGTCAATTCCCTGCTGGAATCACCCGATTCGCCGCAGTCCGACATCGAAAAAGCCTGGGCCGAGGAAATCGAGCAGCGCCTCGCAGCCTTCGATCGCGGAGAGATCTCCGCGTATCCGGCCGAGGATGTGTTCGCCGACGCACGCCGCATCTCACGATGAAGCGTGCGAGATTCGTCGCGTCCGCCCGGCGTGAGTTTCTCGCGGAGGTCGCGTACTACCACACGCGAGAGCCTGACCTGGGTGCTCGCTTTACCAAAGCGGTAGAAGCGGCGACAGCAAGAGCTCTTGCATTCCCTTTCTCTGGCTCACCTGCATCCAAAAATACACGTCGAGTTTTCGTTCGCAGCTTTCCGTTCGCGGTAATTTACCGCCCCGCGCCGGATGGCATCCTCATCGTCGCCGTCGCACATCATTCACGCCGACCAGCGTATTGGCATTTTCGGGTTCAAGAGGAGAGGCCCGTATATCAAGTCACCCGGAACGTCTCCGCGGAAACGTCGACCTGGCTCTAATGTGATTGGTCGTCCTGCGACTTGATAGCCGCCTTGTATTGTTTCTGAGCCGCCATGGACTCACAGATGAACTTCAGTTGGAGCGGCGTCTTCCCGGCCAGTTGCTCCGCCTCGATTCTTTTCGCTAAAGAAACGTGAATATCCGTTCCGTCGATCGACTCATGCTGCCGCATGTGACGATCGATCGTTCTGAACTCGGCCGGCTTCAGCGGGAAAACAGCGCTGCAGCCAGTACAGTGCAGATGATGTTTCAGGATAAAACGGAAGACACGGATGGCCGACAGGGTGACCCATTCCGCCTCCTTCGAAACCAGCCATTCCGAGCACGCCGACAGTCGTAACAGTACGCCGTGGCCACCACCCCCAGAGGCTTCTGTTCCTTCTCCCAACCGAAGATTATCCACATCTCTGCCTCCGTGACCGGGCGGAACCAGAACCATCGGGTGTGAGTCGCGGGCCGCCAGGCCCGCATGATAGCGGTGCGGACCATCGACAGGTTACAAAGTTAGCAAGGTGCATCAGCCGGAAATGAACCCGGGACGTTTCCGCGGAAACGTCCCGGGGGTTCGGCAGGGCTGCGACTCTACAAAGAGTCCGTCTGTGTTTTCTTCTGCTGGGCCTGCTCGGCTTGCGAAGCCTGATCGAACTTCGCCTGCAACTCGGCATGGATGTAGTTCACCTCCATATCGAAGCTCAGATGAGGCGCCTTGACCTCGATCGAGACGGGCCCGTCACGAAACCGGGCGGACTTGTTGCCTACGAACGGGATCTTCTCATCCACCAGTTTGTATTTTTCCTGAAGCGAGGACTTGATCGAATCGAACCGGGTATTGGGCAAGCTCAACAAGACACCGACGAGCTTGTTGCCCGGGTCGAAGATGAAAGTTGCCCGCTGCAATCCCTCGATGCCCAGTTCACTCCCCTGGGCCCTGAGCATCGGCCCGTCGCTCCATTTGTTGATGCCAACGTCGGTCAAGCGAGTCTTGCTGCCGACGACCGATCGAACCTCTTCGAGCGTGGCCACTCCGATTCGGACACCGAAGGGTGCGACATCTGCCTGGGCGGTCGTTAGAAACAAGAGCGCGAGAATGGTCGCTGCCGCTATTGTGCTTCGCACGAGACCTCCTTACTGACACTCCATTGATCAAAACCCAGAACCCCTGGGAATTGAACAGCAACGCAACGACGGCCCGCAAGGCCCGCCCACGCCTCGGAACGATATATTTCTAAATGACTTCGCCGGGGGACCTCGACGGCATCGCGCAAGCGCACTCCGATCGTCGCCCCTTGACCTCAAGTCGACTTGAAGTGGCACGCTATGACCCATGAACGACGTGCTCTCCATCCTCCTGCTCGGCATCGGCGCGACCGTGGTCACAGACGCCTGGGGATTGATTCGCAAGCCCTTGCTCGGCTTGCCTGCTCCTGACTACACCCTGGTCGGGCGATGGATTGGCCACATGGCGGACGGCAGGTTTCGCCATGACCGAATTGCCGCGGCCTCACCCGTCAAGGGCGAGCGAGCCCTTGGCTGGATCGTTCATTACGCCACCGGCGTGGCATTCGCCGCAGCTCTTATCTGGATCGTGGGCTTCAAATGGCTTCGCGCGCCAACACTCGGACCTGCGCTGGCATTTGGAATAGCGACAGTCGCCGCGCCATTTCTTCTAATGCAGCCAGGCATGGGCGCCGGCTTCGCAGCCTCGCGCACGCCGAATCCGAACTCGGCACGGCTGCAGAGTCTCATCACGCACGCAGTCTTCGGTTTCGGCCTATGGGCTGCGGCATGGATGATCCGTTATCCAGGTTAGCTCGATCTCCGAGGCCGCGCGCCGCGCCTCACCTATGCGCTGGAAAAGAAGCAGGATCTGTTGATCGCCTTCGAGCTGGCGTTGGGAGACCGAGAAGTGGACGTGCTCGGTCTGTATGTTTCTTTATCGAGCAGCCACCTCAATATCACTCTCCTCCTCGATCTCCGGCAGCTCGCCCCCATCCGGATAGTGATACCAGGCCCGGTGGGGTGAGATCTTCAAGCAAGCGAGGCATTGAGTGTCCTGCCAGGCGTGGCCGCAGCCGGGGCAGACGCCGTGGGTCCAGAAGGTGTTCCATTGAGTGCCGCAGCCGGGCAGACAGGCCCAGCGGTCTTCGGCGGCGGGTCGATACGAACACTTCGGGCAATGGATTTCGGGTTCGCCTGACATCGATCTTCCCGTCGGTTCGTCAATGTTTGCAGCGAAGGATAAGCGACGCGGGCGGGCGGCGTCGACGCGGAATCGTTATGATCCGGCGATCCAATTGGCAGGAGCCGTCATGCCCCGTTACGTCGCCTTCCTGCGGGGCGTGAGCCCGATGAACGCGAAGATGCCCGAGGTGAAGAAGGCTTTCGAGAAGGCGGGGTTCACCCATGTGAAGACCCTGCTCTCCAGCGGCAACGTGATATTCGACTCGCCTTCCCGATCGACAACCGCACTGGCGCGTCAGGCGGAGCGGGCGATGCAGGAACATCTGGATCGCAGCTTCCTGACCATCGTGAGATCGACGAAGGCGTTGAACGAGCTGATCGCCGCCGATCTCTACAGTGAGTTTCGCCTGCCGGTGAAATCGAAGCACGTGGTGACGTTTCTTCGCAAGGCGCCGACCGCGAAGCTGTCGTTGCCGATCCAGCTGAACGAAGCCAGGATCCTGGCCGTGCGGGGCCAGGAAATACTCGTGTCTTACGTGCCGCAGCCGGGGTCGCCGGAGTTCATGCGGCTCATCGAGAAAACATTCGGTACGGAGATCACGACCCGAACGTTGGACACTGTGAAGAAGTGCGCGGCCGCGTGACCCCGACGCTCGGAGTCACGCAGCCTTGACGGCTATCTCACCCGCACTGGAAACGGCGGCGCCTTCGGCGTAGTCGGCGGATTCTTCGCGAGATCCGACAGCGCGATTTCGATCGCACGATCGAGCTGCGGATCGCGACCGGCGTTCACCTCACGCGGCCACTGCTCCACGTCCACATCCGGCGCGACGCCTTCGTTCTCCACACCATAGCCCTGCTCGGTCCAGAACGCGATATTCGGCGCCGTGATGCCGCCGCCGTCCAGCAACGGCGGGTAACCGAGGATGCCGACGAGGCCGCCCCACGTCCGCTTGCCGACGATGGGCCCGAGCTCGAAATGTTTGAACATCCACGGCAGCAAGTCGCCGCCGGAACCCGCGTTCTCATCGGCGAGCAGAATCTTCGGCCCCTGGATGGCGCCGCGCGGGCTCGTCAGGTCCGCGCCGTAACGCAACTTCCAATGGGCGATGGGAGGCCGGCGCAGAATGTCGATGTAGTAATCGGCGATCTGACCGCCGCGGTTGAAGCGCTCGTCGAGGATGATCCCGGCACGATCCGACTGCGGATAGAAATAGCGCTTGAACATGGTGTGTCCACCATTCGCCGTATCGGGCACGTGCACGTAGGCGAGCCGACCGCCGCTCTTCTCGGAGACGTAGCGGATGTTTCCTTCCACCCAATCCATGTAACGCAACGAGGTTTCATCGGCGATCGGCACGACGATGACATCGCGCGAACCTTTGCCGTCGGCGCTCGGGCCGACCGTGATGCGCACTTGCCGATCGACGCGATTCTCGAACAACGAATACACACTGGCCGGCGCGCGCAGCTCGACGCCGTCCACCGCCAACAGATATTCGCCCGGCTTGACGTACACACCCGGCGCGCGCAGTGGCGAGCGCAGATCGGGATTCCAGTTCAATCCCCCCAGAATCTTGCCGAAGCGATAGTGCCCCTGCTCGATCGTGTAGTCGACGCCGAGCAGGCCCACGCCAATTCTCGCCGGCTTGAACGGATCGTCGCCCGGAGTCTGGAAACTGTGACCCACCGCCAGCTCACTCAGCATCATCTCGATCACGCGATCCAGATCGCTGCGTCGGGCGAGATCGGGCAGGAACGCGCGATACTTCTCGCGCATCGCCGGCCAGTCGGCACCGTGGTAGTTGGCGGCGTAGAAGTAGTCGCGGTTGATGCGCCAGGCCTCATCGAGAATCTGCGACCACTCGGCTCGCGGCTCGACCCGTACACTGACGCTGCCAAGTGCGAGCTTGCCTTTGCCCGGCGGCAACTCATCCGCCACATCCGTGACGAACCAGTCCTGGCCGACGTGATAGCCGATCCGCTTGCCATCGCGCGACAGGACGAAGCTGTCCACACCACCCGCCAGCGTCTTCAGCTCGCGCTTGGCGAGCGTGAAGCGCTTCAGCTCGCCGGGCTTGCTAAGGGCTTCCTGCGCCGTGGCGCCTGAGCCTTCGATGAAATAGATCTCGCCACTTGCACCGACGCGCAGGTCGTGGCGCACGCCGACGCCCACCGGCAACGCGACGATGCGGTCCTCGATACCGACGGCATCGATACGAACCATCGGCGACTTACTGGCATCCTTGTCTTTGCCCTTGTCCTTGCTCTTCTTGTCTTCGGGCTCGGCCGTGGCACTCGACGATGCACCGAGATCCACTTCATCACTCTGCGGAGGCACCGCGCTCGGCCCGTCCTGCCGCAAGCTGATGGCATACAGTCCGTAACGCACCGGAGTGTCGATGTTGATCTGCGAGAACCAATCCTTCAGCGGACCGGCATCGGTGGACGCCAGCACATACAGGAACTCGCCGTTCGGATCGAACACCGGCTCGAGCATTTCGGACAAGCCGTCGGTCACCTGAATGGATCGACCCGTCTGCGCCGACCAGACATTCACTGTCTGAATCAAGCCCGACGCCTGCACCGTGTACGCCAGCCAGCGCGAATCCGGCGACCAGCTGGCTCGCATCAGATTGAGCGGCGAGTAAACCGGCTCGGACGCGATCTTGAGGTTCTTGCCCGTCGCCATCTCGGTCACCCACAGCGACTGACTGTTGTCGCGATAGGCGATGCGAGTGCCGTCGGGAGAGAACATCGGGCTATCGTAGAAACCGGCGCCCGCCAGCTTGTAACGACGCGGCTGGCCTTTGCCGTCCTGATCGCCGACCAGCAGCTCATATTCACCGCTGCTGTCGCAGAACCATGCGATCTGTTTGCCATCGGCCGACCAGGCCGGCGAGTGATCGTTCGCGCCGGTCGAGCGAGTGAGCTGCCGGGCGTCACCCTTCTCCGCCGGCACCGTGACGATCTCGCCGCGATAATTGAACGCCATGCGCTTCAGATCGGGAGAGGCTGTAGCCTCCCGGATCCATTTCGGATCGCTCGCCAGACGCGGCCGCGTCTCGACCAGGTCGGAAATCGCCGAGATACGAATCTGCTGTACCGAGTTGTCGCGGGTATCCAGCCGATGCAGATAGCCGGCGTGCTCGAATACGATGACACCCGCGCCATCCGACGTCGGATCGGTGATGGGGAAATCTTTCAGCTGCGTGAGCTGAGCGGCGCCGCTGGCATCCTGGCGAAACAGATTGAATTCGCCGTTGCGGTCGGAATTGAAATACAACGTGCCGCCGACCCACATCGGATCGGTATCGTTGCTGCCGCCCGCTGGCTTGGGCACTTCCTTCACCGAGTAGTCGCCCATGTCCATCAACCACACGCGGCTCTGCGTGCCACCGCGGTAGTTCTTCCATTGCTTGAACACTTCGCGATTCGGAATGTATGCAAGGGTGCGTCCGTCAGAGGACAACGCCGCCTTGGTGCCGAGCGGTACCGGGAGTCGCTCGGGCACGCCGCCGGTCACGGGGATTGAATAGAGCTGCGTCCCCTGCGCCACGAATCGGCCGCGTTCGGAATAGAACAGGACACGTCCGTTCGGTGTGAACCCGACCACCACATCGCGGCCGGGATGCCAGGTGAGGCGTCGCGCTTCACCGCCTTGCGCCGGCATCACGTATACATCGGTGTTATCGCCATAGTTGGCACTGAACGCCAACCACTGCCCGTCCGGCGAAAAGCGCAAGGCCGATTCTTTGCCGGGTGCCTGCGTCAAGCGGCGCGCACTGCCGCCGGTCAGAGAGGTCAGCCAGATATCATTGTCGTAAACGAAGGCCAGGTTCTGCCCATGCACGGCCGGGCTCGACAGCATTCGTGTGTTGCCCGCGTCCGCCGCGTGGCCCAACGGCGCCATCGCGAGACCGAGTGACGCAAGCATCGTGGTTTTTTTCATGGAATCTCCGAGGTCCGTTCGTGGCGCGACTGTACACGTCGCACCGGCGGTTTTTATCTGTTAGAGCAATCTGCGAGACATGATTTGGGGACCAAAGGGCTCGACGACGAGCGCTCCGGCCTGCTTCGAATCAGACGCAGGGTAGGGCAAGAAAGGTTGCACCAGAGTATTTGCGGCCTGTCGCCGTGAGGCCCAGACCAGCAGCACGGTCCCCGTGCCGCCGGAAGTCGGCTCCGTCATGAAGCGGCACGTGGACGTGTCGTGTCTATTATTGGCCGGCGCCTCCCGCAAACGAATAGGACAACTGGCCATACCAGAAGCGGCCGCGTGGATCGGCGTAGCCGGGATCGTAGCCGGTCTGGAAGAAATTCTGGCCACCGGCGTTTGTATACGGAGGATCGCGGTTCAGGAAGTTGCGAGCGCCGATCGCGAAACGCCAATTCTCCAGGTGATAAGCCACCTGCGCGTCATGGGTCAGATACGAGGCCACATCACGCACCTTGAATCCGGGCACCTCGGTGTCCTGGAAGTTGCCCGGCAGGTCGTGATAGCTGGTCTGGAAATTCTGAGTGATGGTCGCGTCCCACGGGCCGAGGCTCCAACCGAGCGTCAGATAGTGATGCCACCGCGGGATGACGCCGCCGGCGCCGTTCACGATCGGACTGACTTCGCCGAGAATGCTGTCGAAACTGCCGTCCGGATTCTGGACGTCATACTTGGTGAAGTAGGTGCCGACGATGGACGCGTTGAGCGAGCCGGCGCGACCGATGTCGAAGCGCGCCCGGAAATCGGCATCGACACCCGACACCCGGGTTTCGCCGAAATTCAGATTGATCTGATCGATGTTGACGATGCGTCCAGGCAAGCCCGGCGTCGCCGCCTCCGGCGCGCCGCGCGTGACCAGGCTGCCGAAACGGTCGACATCGGCGAGGATCGCCGTCGGCGCCACGCCAAAGATGATCGTGTCCTTCAGTTTCACGTAGAAGCCGTCGAAGCCGAAGGAGTAGTTCTGGGAAGGCTCGAACACGACGCCGAGCGTGTAGTTGTCCGACTCCTCGGGTTTCAGATCGGGATTGCCGCCGAGCGTGATCGGGAACTGGGTCGCGCAATCTCGCGAATCCTGATTGACGACGCCGTTGGCGTCGGCCACGCCGCAGCGCGCGGGATCGTTGAGACCCGCGGCCGATACGCCCGTCACTTGCGGTTGCCACAATTCCGACAGGCTGGGCGCCCGGAAGCCCCTGCCAGCCGAGCCACGCAGCAGCATCCAATCCGTCGGTCGCCAACGAACGCTGATCTTCGGTACGGTCTTGCTGCCCGTGCCTTGATAATCGTCGTAGCGCACGGCGAGGTTCGCTTCCAGCGACTGCACGATCGGGATGTTCAACTCCGCGAACGCCGCGTACACATCGCGACTTTGATCGATGGGGAAGAAGTTGCCGCCATACGAGGAAATATCGCCCGATTGAATCGCCGCGCTGGGGTTGGTTTCGAACTTCTCCTTGCGATATTCCATGCCGAGCGCCAGCGCCAGGGGACCGGCTTTCATCTTGACCAGATCGTGCGTGACGCTGGCGGCGATGCCTTCGATACTCGTCTTGGTCTCGTACGCCTGGCCCCGGAACTGCGCCGCGTCCGCGGCCGACAGCACATCGGCGGAGTTCTCACCGAAGAAATTCACCTGACCGCTATTGAGCAGCGGCAGGATCTGCGAGTACGCCGGCGCGCCGTTCCGGAAATCTTCCGTGAGCTTGGTTTCGGAATACAGTCCGGCCACATCCCAATTCCAGTCGCCGGTATCGCCACCGATACCGAGCACGAAACGCGGCTGATCGATCTGGTCGGTCCAGCGGCGATTGCCTGTGATGGCCGAGCGATAGCGCACCAGCAGATCAGGCGTGGCACCGCCGGTCTGTCCAGTGACAGCCGCGGTTGGATAGAAAGGACTGGAGGGTTGCAGCAACACGGTCGCGAAGCCGTTGTAGGGATCGAGATTGAACAGCGGATTGTTCTCCGGCAGCGCGAACTGATCGGAGAGCGGCACAGGCTGGATGGTGAACTGCATCCAGTTACTGCTGTATGAGGCTTCCAGATACGCGGTAACAGTCGGAGTGACTGCGTATCGTGCCGTGCCGTAGACATTCCAACGTTCAGCCTCGGGCAGCAACGCTACCTCGGGAGAGGGGTCGTAGCGACACACATCGGGACTGAAGAACGGATCCGATACCGACGGCGCGCAACCCGGTGCCCCGGGATTGATGGAGACCGTGCCGTCTTCGGATGCCACGTTGGCCGGAACAGCGTTGCCGGATGTCGTGTCGTTTTCCGCACCCTCGTTGATACTGGATCTGGCGAAGGCGCGCTCACGCCCGAACAGCGCCTTCTCCTTCTGCCAGCTGCCGACCAGCATCACATTGAAACGATCCGATTTGATATCGCCGTAGCCGAGCACGGCGCTCACCTTGGAAACGCCGGCGCCGCCATCGCTGGTATCGCCGTAGTAGGCATTCACATCCGCGCCTTGATAGTTCTTGCGCAGGACGAAGTTGATGACGCCGGCGATGGCATCGGAGCCATACACCGAGGACGCGCCTTCCTTCAGCACCTCGACGCGATCGACCGCCGCGAGTGGAATGCTGTTGATGTCGACGGAAGTACTGTCCGTGATCGTGCCGCCGCCGGAGACACGACGCCCGTCGATGAGCACGAGTGTGCGTTGTGAACCCAGGCCGCGCAGAGAGACGCTCGATACGCCGCCGGTCGTCGAGCCGGATCCGCTGGCCGATACCGTGTTGGTGTTTCCTTGCACGGCCACCGATACCGTCTGTAGAAATTGTTCGGAGGTCGTCACACCCTGACTCTGGATCTGTGCCTGGGTGATGGATTGAACCGGCAGCGCTCCTTCGTCGGTGCGGCGGATACGCGTGCCAGTGACGACGACTGTTTCGAGCTGATTCTCGTCCTCGGCCGCGACGGCGTACCGCATCGGCATCGCCACTGTGACCCCGAGCGCGATTGCACTCGTATATCCCAGTGAGTGAGCGATCACTCGAGGAAGCCGTGACTGCGAGGAACCTTCGCGCGCATTCGAGTACGACATAGACCTGTCCTCTGTGCAGCGGGGATGACCCTTGCTGTGTGCAGAAGCCGGCTTTGGCGCGCGTACAACGGCACACAGGTTCCCCCGCGAACCGGATGTGTCGATAGATAGACGAGCGCGTCGACGCATTGCCATGAAATGGGATGAGTCGCCTTGTGTGCGTGACGAGTGGCGTAAGTCGAGGTTGAACCACGGCAGGCGGCGTGTGAGCTCCGCTATCAGGCGCGTTGCGTGGCCGCGTCTTGCAGCGATCGCCGCATGTTGCTCAAAAGACGCCGCTTCTCAGCAATCGTAGGATGGCGCCGCTGCGCTCTCGATTCGAAACGAGGTAACGGCCACAGTGCAGCTGAAATCCAAAGCGGCCGCTCTCGAGCCGTTCGATGTAGTCGACCTGGCGCAGATTGATCAGCAGCGAACGCTCGATTCGCATGAAATCGCAGGGGCTCAACACATCGGACAGATACTTCAGTGTGGCACGGGTCAGGTATCGATCTTCGCCGACGTGGATGGTGACGTAGTTGCCATCGACCTGCAGGTAGTCGATGGACGACGTGTCGAGAAAATGAAAGCGATGCGCGCGCTCACCGATCAATCGCGGGCTGCGCAGCGACGGTCGCGACTCCGTGTCGATTGACGGCACAGCCGCTTCATTGACGTCGGGTGTCAACGAGCGCACCACCAGCTCACGCAGGCCTGGATGCTCGCTCGTTTGCTCCGCACTGGCCTGATACTTCAACTTCATGCACGCTCGGATACAGGGACACCACTGAAACTCCGGAGAGGGCCGATCGGATTCGTCATTGCGGTTGAGTGAATTCGCGCGCTCCTCCGGCAGCGTCGGGACGGTGCCGGAACTCGATATTTGCGGCCTTTGCCCCACTGACCGGGTCTTGACACCGCAGCCGTGCTGCCGGAAGGTTCGCGCCCCATGGAGCCGGAGTTTGCACCTCAATATTCCCCCAAGGAGCGCCGGCGTCGGTTGCTCGCGCATGGTGTGCTCGGCGCGCTGCTGGGGGCGGCTCTGTATTGGTGGGTGCTGCCTCGCTTCCACTCGTTCTCCGCCGGCGCGGCCTGCGAAGCCATCTTCGGCATCTCCGGTTCCACCATCCTGATTTACAGCGCGTTCGTGGGTGCTCCACTGGCCGCGGCGATCATGATCGTGCTGCTCACGGCTCGTCAGTCGATGGAAACCTTCGCGACTCGTCGCTATCCACCGCCGGGTCGCAAGGTCTATGGCCGGGTCAAGATCAAGAAGGGCTGGCAGGCCATCGCCTTCGCGCTGCTGCCGGCGATGTTCATTACTTATTTATGCGTGCTCAGCTCACAAGGCATGGATCGAGCCGCGCGCATGGCGCGTGAGACGCAGCTGTCCGCCGAGTGCGCGACCGGCCCCAAGGTCACTCGCCCTCGTCCGGATCGTTCTCGGCCCGGAAAAGAGCGCGATGAAACCGCTCCGGAGCGTTGAGAAAGTCGCGAGTCAATTTGTAATGCTCGGTCTCGCGATAGCCGACTTCACGCAGCTGGCCTTCCTCGATGCTGAAGATCGTGGCCCCAGGCAGGGTGAGAAGAATCGGTGAATGCGTGGCGATGACGAACTGCGCCACTTTCATTGACGCGAGCTGATAAAGAATGCTCAGGAATGTGAGCTGACGTCCTGGCGACAGCGCGGCTTCCGGTTCGTCGAGCAGATACACCCCATCTTCCATGCGATTCTCGAACAGGGCCAGGAAGCCCTCGCCATGAGATTGCTCGTGGAAAGATTTGCCGCCATAAGCTCGAAAGGAGCTGCCGACCTCTTCCAGATAGGTGGCGAAGTTGAAAAAGGTTTCGGCTCTCAGGAAGAAACCGTCGGTCACTTTCTGCCGCCAGCTGAGCGCCAGCGCACGACCCAGCGCGTGACCGTCCGCACCCTCGGCGTAAGAGTTGTCCTTGTTACCTCCCTGTGCATTGAAGCCCAACGCCCACGCCAACGCTTCCAGCAGCGTCGACTTTCCCGAACCATTCTCGCCGACCAGAAAGGTGACAGGCGTGGTGAGTTTCAGATCGAGCTTCTGATTCAACAGTGGGATCGTGAACGGGTGCACGCCTGGCTGCACTCTGTCTGAGTGCAACGAGATGCGATTGAGAAACGGACTGCCCGGCGTCTGGTGGACGACCGGCGTTTTGGAGGTTTTCGCCATGTGCATGAGATTTCAATTTCGCATGGCATTTCTATCATTGTTCGTTACTTCCGGCACCCCGCCGCTTTGATTATCCGCTCGGTCGAAGCCGGATACTTCGCAAGCTTGTCGGCCGGCCGTCGCGGGCGGCGCACGAGCTCCCCGCCGCAGTTCGGACACATGCCCTCCAGTCGTTGCCCGGCGCAGTCAGCGCAGAAGGCGCACTCGAACGTGCAGATCAGTGCCGACGTCGAGTCGGGTGGCAGATCGACGTTACAGCATTCACAATTGGGCCTGAGTTGCAGCATGACGCACTCCTTGGTCTGCGTAAGGTACCCCTGATCGCGATAGCGCGCCGCTGCGTCGCGGACCAGGGACGATCAATTACGGCCACAACTGATCATTGCTGGAGTTGTTCGTGGAAGTCCGGATCGTTCAATTCCCCGAGACCCGGGTCGCCGTCGCCGAGCATCGCGGCCCGCCGGCGCTCGAGTATGAAACGTCGCAGAAGCTGATCGAGTGGCGCATTCAACACCGCCTCTCGCCCGCAAATCATCGCACTTACGGCGTGCACTACACCGACCCACAAACGGTGACTCCGGCAGACCATCGGGTCGATTTCTGCGTGACCTACGACCTGCCCGTCGAGCCAAACCTTCAAGGCATCCTCGCCAAAATCATTCCCGCGAACCGCTGCGCCGTCGCCCGCCACCTCGGCTCTCGACGTCACAACTCCGCGGCGGTTTATCTCTATCGGGAGTGGTTACCGGCCAGTGGTGAGCAGCTGGCTGATTTCCCGATCTTCTTCCACTACGTGAACGTCGGACCCAACGTCCAGGAAGACGAGATGATCACGGATGTGTATTTGCCATTGAAGTGAGAGGACGCCCGCCTTACGGCGGGCACCTCGGTTGAATGGGACGGATAGCTAGCGTCGGTAGTAGTGCCGGTCTGAGCCATCGTACTGGCCGGTGAGCATGCAGCACTTCTTGAAACGACCTCCAGGAGCCGCATGGGCAGGGGTCGTTGCGCGAACGCGGCCACGCGGAATGGTAAGCCATCTTGCAGCTCGTTGCTGAAGCGACGTCAACTGAATACGCCCACCAACGCGTGCCGTACCGAATCGTTGACGAGCAACTCAACCACCGCGACGAAGATGAACGCCAGCCAGGCGATCAACGTATCGCTCAGGCGCCCGATGTAGAAGCCGACGACGGCCATGATGGCCGCGCAGATCACAGTCGTGAGAATGCCTTTCGTCTCCGCGCCCATGGAGGCGCCGGCGAACAGGCCGAGCCAGGCGAATAGCACGCCGAATGGACCGCGCTGATATTCAGCTTCATTGGCCACGGGCTTCCCGGCGACTGCGGCGAGTGGAGACTTCCAGTCGACATAGCTAAGCCGCCGGCCCGGCGGCTCAACAATGCGTACTTCCCCGCGCAGGAAAAGTTCAGTGCCCTACGAGCAATACCACTGCCGATGAGGTGGCGTTCAGTTACTCGCGCGTGCCGACGCCCCGGTGCAGCAGCCATACGCAGGCGATATACAAAACGACTGCGGCGCCGATCATGATGGTGTAGGCCAGCCCCACGTTCACATCGGACACGCCCAGGAAGCCGTAGCGGAACGCGTTCACCATATAAAGAATGGGATTGCCATGCGAGATACCCTGCGCCCAGCCGGGCAGCAGCTTGATGGTATAGAACACGCCGCCCAGATAAGTCAGCGGCGTCAGTACGAAGGTCGGGATGAACGAGATCTGATCGAAGTTCTTGGCGAAGATGGCGTTGATCATGCCGGCCAGTGCGAACACGATGGAGCTGAGCAGCACCGCCGAGAGCACCACCGTGATGCTGTGAATCTTCATGTGCGTGAAGATCAGCGTGATCGCGGTGACCACACCGCCGACGATGATGCCGCGGACCATGCCACCGACCACATAGCCCGCCACGATCAGCCAGCTGGGCAACGGCGACACCAGCAGCTCTTCGATGTGCTTGCCGAACTTCGCCCCGAAGAACGACGACACGACGTTGCCGTACGAGTTCGTGATCACCGACATCATGATCAAACCGGGCGCGATGTACTGAATGTACGTGTAGCCGCCCATGTCGCCGATGCGGCCGCCGATCAGGCTGCCGAAGATGATGAAGTACAGTGTCGCGGTGATCGCCGGCGGGACGATGGTCTGGCCCCAGATGCGAATGATCCGGCTGAACTCGCGAATGACGATGGTGTTGAACCCGACGATGTTCGTCTTCAACAGCGCGGGTTCTTTCACCGCGGCAGCCAGCGATGAGCGATCTACGGCGTTATCCATGGGCGGCCTCTTTCTGATTCACCAGCCGCATGAACAGCTCTTCCAGCCGGTTGGTCTTGTTGCGCATCGACAGCACTTCCATGCCGGAGGCGGACAAGCGCGAGAAAATGTCGTTCAGACTTTGATCCTTGGAGACTTCGATCTCCAGGGAATGATCGTCCGGCATGCTGACCGCGTAGCCCGGCAACACCGGCGGCGCACTGATGGGATTGCGCAGGTTGAACACGAACACCTCGGTCTGCAGTTTGCGCAGCACGCGGCTCATGCGGTCGTTCTCGATGATGCGCCCCTTGTCGATGATGGCGACGTGGCGGCACAGGTTCTCGGCTTCTTCGAGATAGTGCGTGGTCAGGATGATGGTCGTGCCGGCGGCGTTGATGTCGCGCATGAACGTCCACATGGTGCGACGGACTTCGATATCCACGCCGGCGGTGGGCTCGTCGAGGATCAGCAAGCGCGGCTCATGCATGAGGGCGCGGGCGATCATCAAACGGCGCTTCATGCCGCCGGACAGGGTGCGCGACACCGCGTTCCGCTTTTCCCACAACTGCAGTGCGGTCAGATATTTTTCCAGGCGCTGGGCGGCCAGCTGCCGGGGAATGCCATAGAACCCCGCCTGGTTCAGCAGAATCGTGGTGACTGTTTCAAATTGGTTAAAGTTGATTTCCTGGGGCACCAGGCCGATGCAGGACTTGGCCACCGCCAGCTCGGTGTCGATGTCGTGGCCGAACACCCGAACTTTGCCGCTGGTCTTGTTGACCAATGAGGTGACGATGCCGATGGCGGTGGTCTTGCCGGCGCCATTGGGCCCCAGCAGTGCGAAGAAATCCCCTTCCTCGACGGCCAGGTCGATCCCCTTGAGCGCCTGAACGCCGTTCTTGTAGGTCTTTGTGAGCTGCTCGAAGGTCAGTGCTTGCATGGCGCCTTCAGCCCCCGTACAGGGTGGCGATGACATTGATCGGAGTGGGAAAAGTGGCTGCGAAGGGTATCGGGCCGGACCCGCGCCAGCAAGGCAGGCACGGTCACCAATGTCGTGCCTGCAACGAACTGCTGGAATGACCGACGTGTCGGTGGGCCGACAGCGGGCGGATTTTCGCTGTCACAGGTGGCTTGACGGCACGATTTCAGGGCGCATCATGACGGCCTTGCGCTAACGCAACTCAGCATGTACACGAGCTTTTTTGGCCTGGGCGAGAAGCCCTTCGCGATCACCCCCGACCCGCGCTACCTCTTCATGAGCGAGCGGCATGCGGAGGCGCTCGCGCATCTTTTGTACGGCATCACCGAGGCCGGCGGCTTCATTCAGCTGACGGGCGAAGTCGGTACCGGCAAGACCACCATCGTGCGCTCGCTGCTGGAGCGCATGCCGGGCCATGCCGACGTGGCGGTCATCCTCAACCCTCAATTGACGCCGGTTGAGTTTGTCCTGACGATCTGCGAAGAGCTGGGCATCTTCATGCGCGACGAGGACGCCACCAGCATCAAGGATCTGGTGGATCTGTTGAATCGTCGGCTGCTCGAAGCCAATGCCAAGGGCCGCCGCATCGTGGTGATCGTCGACGAGGCGCAGAACCTGATGCCGGCGACGCTCGAGCAAGTGCGTCTGTTGACCAATCTCGAAACCGCGTCCAAGAAGCTGCTGCAGATCATCCTGATCGGCCAGCCCGAACTGCGCGAATTGTTGGATCGCGTCGAGTTGCGTCAGCTCGCTCAGCGCATCACCGGCCGGTATCACCTCGCACCGCTGTCTCGAAGCGAGACAGCGTCGTATGTGAATCACCGACTCAAAGTCGCGGGCGCTCAAGGTGAGATCTTCAGCAACGCGGCCTTGCGCGAAGTGCATCGACTGAGCGGCGGCGTGCCTCGCATCATCAATGTGATTTGCGATCGCGCGCTGCTCGGCGCGTTCACGCAGGAACAACATCGTATCGGGCCGGGAATGATTCGTGAGGCGGCCAGCGAAGTGTATGGTCGCTCGTTCAATCCGCCGTGGATGAAGTTGCTGGTCGGCTCGGCGGGCAGCATCGCCGTGCTGGGCCTGACGCTCGGCATCTGGCAACTCACTCGAACGACCGACGCCGAACCTGTCGCCGCAGCGCCTGCGCCAGCTGTCGTCGAACCGGCGCCGGTACAGCTCGCGCAAGCCGAACCGGCTCTGCCGCCTCCGCCGCCGCGTCCTCAAGATGTCGCCGAAGTCCTGGTGGAAAAGGTCGGCATGACCAATACCGAGAGCGCGTTCAGTCAGCTGTTCGCTCTGTGGGGCGCGAAGTTCACGCCGAAGGGTGGCCGGCCGTGCGACCAGGCGAGCAAACAAGGTCTTTCGTGCGTTTATCAGCAAGGCACCTGGGGCCAGCTGCGCACTTTGAATCGTCCCGCGATCCTGACCCTGATCGACGAGGACAGTAACGCGCATCAGGTCGTGGTCTCCGGACTGGTGGGCGACACCGCCAAGATCAACTTGCCGGATGAAACCAGGATGGTGTCGATCGCCTCGTTGTCACGACTCTGGTACGGCGATTATCTGGTGATGTGGCGGCCGCAACTCGGCTCGGCGCGTCCGCTGTCGGCCGGCATGCAGGGCGACGGCGTGCGCTGGCTGCGCACCAAGCTCAATACTGTCGCCGGCAAGCCTGAAGGCGCGCCGGCCAGCGATTACTACGATGAGGACCTGGTGAAAATGGTCGAGGACTTTCAGCGCCAGTATCGCTTGAACGTCGACGGCATCGCCGGCGTGCAGACTCAGATCGTGCTGGACGCGCTCGGCAACGCGCCCGGCACGCCGGTGCTGGTGGCGCAGGCTCGGGGAACGAGCTGATGAGCTTCATTCTCGATGCCCTGAAAAAATCCGAGAACGAGCGTCAACGCAATACCGGCCCTTCACTGGCCGATGTGCGAGCGGTCCGGCGCAGTAACGAGCGGCCGTGGTGGGTCGTTGCGGTGGCAGCGCTGCTGGTCGTGAATCTGGGGGTGTTGCTGGTCGTCCTGCTTCGCAATGGCGACGCGAAGTCGCCGCAGTCAGCTCAAGCGGCACCGGCTCCCGTGCCAAGCGCGCCGCCGCCACAAGCTGTGCCTCAGCAGAATTACAACGCGCAGCCTGCACCGGCGCAGCAGTACCAATATCAGTATCAACAGCAACAGCAGCGTCCGCAGCAGCAGAGCTATCAACAGACTGTGCCGACCGATCCGTCAGTGCGCTCGCTCGCGGACGAAGCCAGCGGCTACGGCGAGGGTTATCCGGAGGATCCGGCGAACTCACATCTGTCCAGCGCAGCGGCTGTGCCCGAAGGCCCGCCGATGGTTCGTCAGATTCAAGCGCCTTCGGTCGCTCCGCTGCCGTCGGGCGCAGTGTTTGAAGCGAAACAGGCCGCGAATGCGCCCGCTGCGGGCAGTGGCGCGCTGGTCGGTAATGAAACATTGCCGACGCTCGAGGATCTGGCGTCGAGCGGCACCAACCTGCCCGACCTGCATCTGGACATTCACGTGAACTCGCAGAAGCCCAGCGAGCGCTTCGTGTTCGTGAACATGAAAAAGTACCTGGAAGGCGAAGTGCTCAAAGAAGGCCCGACCGTGGAGCGGATTACTCCCGAGGGCGTGATTCTCAACCAGCGCGGCTTGCGGTTCCTGCTGCCAAGACAATAACCAACGCCTGTGAATCTTCGCGGGCATGAAGGGCGAACGGACTTGTCATGCCTGCCCCAGTTCATACGCTGAACGGCGCCCGCCTCAGTCGCCTGCTCCGCGCCGGCATTCAACGCCTGCTCGCCGATCAGGAGCATTTGAATCGGATCAACGTGTTTCCCGTCCCCGATGGCGACACCGGGACCAACATGGCACTCACCATGGGCGCCGTGCTCGCGAGCCTCCGTCGAGGCGCGGATGACCATGCCGGCAGCACACTCACTCGCGCAGCCGACGCGGCACTCGATGGCGCTCGCGGCAACTCCGGTGCGATCCTGGCGCAGTTCTTTCTAGGGATGGGCGACAGCGCCGCATCACACGCCGCGTTATCGACTGCGCAATTCGCGACAGCAGTAACCACCGGCGCGACCTACGCTCGCGATAGTTTGTCCGAACCGCGCGAAGGCACAGTGCTCACTGTGATCACCGACTTCGCCGCCGAAACCGCGCGGCTCGCCGCCACGGGCTTGCATGACTACCTCGGCCTGTTCTCGCAAGCACTCCTCAAAGCTCGCACCTCGCTTCAGCGGACGTCGGATCAGCTCGAGGAATTACGCGCCGCTCGGGTCGTCGATGCCGGAGCGCAGGGCTTTGTCGATTTGCTCGAAGGCATGGCGGAACATTTGCATCGTGATGTCGATGCGGAACCTGCTGAGGTCGCCATCACTGCGGCGGAACATGAAGCGGCCGCTGGGGAAACGCACGACCTGTCTCACCGCTTCTGCACCGAGTGCACGATCACGAATGCAACCATCGATCGTCGCAAGCTGCGCGAGCAACTCGCCGCGCTCGGTTCGTCGCTGGTGCTGGCGGGAACGACGCGCAAATCGAAAGTTCACATCCACGTCAACGAGCCGGCCGAGGTGTTTCGCATCGCCGGCTCGTTCGGTGAAGTGACCGGTCAGAAGGCCGACGACATGCAGCGCCAGCAACAGGCGGCGCATGCCCGCCAGCGCCGCGTTGCCGTTGTGACGGACTCAGTCGCTGACATTCCGGATGACCTGCTCGATCAGCTCGGCATTCACGTCGTGCCCCTGCGCATTCAATTCGGCGAGCAGAGTTATCTGGATAAGGTCGGTCTGTCGCCCGAGGAATTCCTGGCCGAGCTGGTTCGCAATCCGAAACATCCCAAGACATCGCAGCCGCCGGCCGGCGACTTTCGTCGTCAGTTCGAATTCCTCGCCTCGCATTTCGACGCGATCGTTTCGATCAATGTCACAGGGAAGGTCAGCGGCACGCACAACACCGCGCAATCCGCGGCAGAGCGAGTGCAAAGTGCGAGCACCATTGAAGTGCTCGACTCAGGCAATGCATCGATCGGTCAGGGCCTGCTCGCGATCTACGCCGCTGAGTTGGCCGCGAAGGGTTTCGACGCCGCATACATCGTTGCCGCCGTTCGCAAGATGATTCCTCTGACGCGCACGTACGCGTTGATCGGCTCACTCGAATACGCCGTTCGTGGTGGCCGCGTGAAGCCTGCGGTGAAATCCATCGCGAACGCGTTGGGCCTGTCGCCTGTGCTCGCCAGTCACACGGACGGCCGCGTCGCGCCCGCCGGCATGCTGTTCGGCCGACGCAATCGGCGGGCCAAATTGATCCGCTTCATCACCCGGCGCATGCATAGGGGCCGGTCCTATCGCGTCGGCATCGGTCATGCGAATGCAGAGGCCGATGCGCACGACCTGCTCGAACAACTGCGGCGCGCGCATCCTTGTATAGAAAGCGCTTTCGTGATGCCGGTCGGCAGCACCCTTACCGCCCACGGCGGCCCGGGGACCCTCGTGGTGGGCGTTCAGCCAACCCATTCTTAGACATCGATTTAGTCATTGACACTGTGTCAAATACTGGCGCACCATGCGCCCATGTCCTATATCGCCGACCGCCGCCAGGAAGAGAAAGACCGCCGACGCAATGAAATCGTCGACGCGGCCGAGGGCCTGTACCGGGAGACCGGTTGGGAAGCCGTCACCATGGACGGCGTGGCACGTAAGGCTCGCCTAAGTCGAGCTCTGGTATACGTGTACTTCAAGGACAAGGGCGAACTGCTGCTGGCGATCACCGGTCGGGCGATGGAAACACTTCACTCACGCTTCGAAGAGGCCAGTGCGCGCACTCGCATCGGCCTCGATCAGATCGAAGCCATAGGGCGGGCGTACATGGCGTTCGGCATGGAATTTCCCCATTATTTCGATGCTTGCTCGCGCCTGGAACAGCGTGCGACCGGCACGCCGGTAGAGGGGTCGCATGAAGCCGCCGCGTTCCAGATGGGCCTGAAGGTTCACGGTGTGGTGGTGGCTTCGCTGGCAGCCGGGCAACGCGATGGAAGCATCCGCGCCGACCTCGGCGACCTGCAAGTCACTTCCCGGGTGCTGTGGGGTTTTACGCACGGGTTGACCCAGATTGCGATTACCAAGGCCGGCCCGCTGGCGGAGTCCGGCATCACGGTGCCGCAGCTGACCCAGCAAGCCATCGCGATGATTCGCTACACATTGGCCGGTACGGGGCGGTCGTTGGCCGGTTAACGCTGGTTTTTATTTGAGCCATTTTTGACACTTGTCTAACGACTGAACAGTTGTGGCAATCGATGACGGAGCGCCACGAAAGGGATCGAGCATGCGAGCGCCACCTCTTCTGGCGATGATCGGCCTGTGCCTGAGCGCGACCGGCGCTGGGGCGCAAGCGCCAGCGGGCGGCGGTGACTTCGATTCGGTCGTCGCCAACTATGTGGCCGAAGGCTTGCGCAGCAACCTCGCCCTGCAGAGCCAGCATCTCGAAGTAGAAAAGGCGGCAGGGGCCCTCGCGGAGGCGCGCGCCCGATTCTTCCCCGAGCTTTCTTTCGAAGCTCGCTATACCCGCGCCGAGGGCGGCCGGGTCATCGATATTCCGATGGGCTCCGCACTCAATCCGGTTTACTCGACCTTGAACGAGATGCTGGTGGCGCAAGGCCAGCCGGCGCGTTTCCCGCAAGTGGCGGATCAGAGCATTCCGTTCCTGCGCACCGAAGAACAGGATACGCGAGTGCTGTTGCGTCAGCCGTTATATGCGCCTGCAATTCCCGCAGCCGTCCGCGCTCAGCGTGCGTTGCTGGACGCGAGCAGCTTCAATCGAATGGCGATTGCGCGCGCACTCCGTCGCGACATCACCGTCGCGTACGTGGATTGGCTGAAAGCGCGCAGCTCGGTCGAGATCGTTGCCGCCAGCGAAGCCTTGTTACAAGAGAATCTGCGCGTCAACGAATCGTTGTTCGGTAACGGCAAGATCACCGAAGACCTGGTGCTGCGAGCCAAGGCCGAGCTGCTGGAAGTCGAACAACAGAAGCGCGACACCCAGAATCTGGCCACTCAGGCGCAGAGCTTTTTCAACTTCCTGCTCAATCGACAGCTGCAGTCGTCGATCGAGCCCACCTCGCCTCCCAACAACGCTACCGGCAGCGAAGCCGCGCTCGAGCAGCTGTGGTCGACGGCGCTGAATCGTCGTCCGGAGATCGCACAGAACGAACAGTTGCGACGCGCGAGCGAAGAGCAGGTGCGGATTGCTCGAAAGCAGAAATGGCCGACCTTGTCGCTCGGCGTGGATGCGGGCACACAGGGCGAGGACTATCGTTTCGGCGACGGCTATAACTTCGGCACGGCGTCGCTCATCTTCAGCTGGCGCATCTTCGATGGCGGCGGCGACACTGCGCGCGTTCATCAAGCACGCTCCGCCGAGAAACAACTCGTGTTGCGACAGGAAGAGATCGCGCAACAGATCCGGCTCGAAGTGCAACAGTCTTACGATCGGCTCACCACCGCGCGGGATTCGCTGGCAACCGCCGCGGCTCGAGCGGAAGCGGCGCGCGCGGCCTTCCGTATTGCCAGCCGCAAACGTGACGAAGGGGTGATCAGCCAGGTCGAATTCATCGACGCCCGCAGCGCGCTCACCAGCGCCGAGCTGAATCACAACCTCACCCGCTTCAACGTGCTCGCGCGCCGCGCCGAGCTGGAATATGCGACCTCGACGGGTGAAATCCCGCTCGATCCAGGAGTCTGATCATGCCGCGCCTGTTCAGTGTTCTACCTCCGCTGCTGCTGTCCGCCAGCTTGCTGGCCATCGCGGGCTGCAACAGCAACGCTGACGATCCACCGCCGGTCGAGCTTGCACGAGTTCGCACGGCACCGGCGGTTGTCGGTCCGGCGGCGCCCACTATTCGCACCAACGGCTTGCTTGCCAACGAAGACGAGATTCGCCTGTCGTTCAAAGTGGGCGGTGTCATTCGCCGGTTGTCGGTGACCGAGGGCGAGCAAGTGCGCAAAGGTCAGAAGCTCGCCGAGATCGAGCAGACGGAAATCGATGCTCAGGTCGAGCAAGCGGCGCAGGCTCATGAGAAGGCGCGTCGTGATCTCGAGCGCGGCGAGCGTTTGTATGCGGACAAAGTCATCAGCCTCGAACAGCTGCAGGATCTGCGCACACAGCTCGCAGTCAATGAAGCGGCTTTGAACTCGGCCAGGTTCAACTGGAGTTATGCCGCCATCGTTGCGCCTCACGACGGCACCGTTCTGCGTCGCCTCGCTGAAGAGCGCGAGCTGGTCCAGGCCGGCAATCCCATCCTGGTGCTCGGCTCGAAGGACAAAGGTTTTATCGTGCGCACCGGCCTGGCCGATCGCGAAATCGTGCAAGTGAAGTTGGGCGACGAAGCGCAGATTCGCCTCGATGCCCTGCCCGGCAAGACATTGGCCGGCAAAGTCACTGAAGTATCCGGCGCCTCCGATACGGGCAGCGGCATGTTCGGCATCGAAGTTTCGTTGGATCCGATCGATCTGCCGTTGAAGAGCGGCCTGGTCGCGAAGCTCACCATCATTCCGTCGACCGCCAAAGCCGGCGAGCGTATCTACGTTCCCATCGGCGCTATTGTCGAGGGAGACGGCCGCACCGCCCGCGTGTTCGTGCTCGAACAGAATCACGCCCGTCGTCGCGAGGTCAATGTGGCCTTCATCGAAGGCGAGACCGTCGCGCTCGACACCGGCCTGAAGGCTGGCGAGCAAGTCATCACCGACGGCGCGCAATATCTGGAAGACGGCGAGGAAGTGGCCCTCGCCGAGCCTCTGACGGCGAACCGGGAGTAGCCCATGAGCTTCCTGGAATTCCCCATCAAGCGCTACCAGTTCACGCTGGTCGCGTTCGCCATGCTGGTGGCGCTCGGCATCTCCTCGTTCATGAGCATTCCGCGACAGGAAGACCCGTACTTCCCGATCCCGATCTATCAGATCATCGTCGCGTACCCCGGCGCCGAACCTCGGGATGTCGAACGCCTGGTCGTCAAACCCATCGAGGATCGGATCAGTGAGCTGGACGACATCAAGAAGATCGAGTCGTTCAGCAACGATGGCCTGGCCACGATGGTCGCCGAGTTCTACAGCACGGCCGATGCCGAAAAGAAATACGACGAGGTGGTGCGAGAGATCAACGCGCTGCGCCCCACGCTGCCGGCCGAAATCGCGCGACTGGAAATCAAGAAGAGCAATCCGGGGCTGGTGAACATTGTGCAGTTCGCGCTGGTGTCGCCGGATGCGCCGTATCGCGAGCTGGAAGATCAGGCGCGCGATCTCAAAGACATGTTGAAAGCCGTCGACGGCGTCCGCACCGCCGAAACGTGGGCCTATCCCGCTCGCGAGCTGCGCGTGGCGCTCGATCTGCCTCGCATGGCCGAGCTGCGGCTCGCACCCAGCAGGGTGATCGAAGCTCTGCAGAGCGAGAACACGACGGTACCCGGCGGCGCGATCGATGTGGGCAGCCGCAGCTTCAGCGTCAAGACTTCGGGCAGCTACGAATCATTGGACGAAGTGCGCGACACCGTCGTCGCCGCCATCGACGGCCGCACCGTGCGTATTCGCGATGTCGCCGAAGTGAACTGGGATACGCAGGAACATACGTACCTGGGCCGCTTCAACGGCCAGCGCGCTGTGTTCGTCACCGCCAATCAGAAAGACGGCTACAACATCTTCGAGGTCCGCAAGCGTATCCTGGAAGCTTCGAAGAAATTCGAGCAGCAACTGCCCAAGCGCATCAAGCTGGAACTGGGCTTCGATCAATCGGACAACGTCGCGACACGCTTGAATCGGCTGACCACCGACTTCGCCATCGCGATCGCGCTGGTCGCCATCACATTGCTGCCGCTCGGCCTGCGTGCTGCCAGCATCGTGATGATCTCCATTCCGCTGTCGCTGGCCATCGGCGTGTCCACGCTGCACATGGTGGGTTACTCGCTGAATCAGATTTCGATCGCCGGCTTCGTCGTCGCGCTCGGCCTGCTCGTGGACGACTCCATCGTCGTCGTTGAAAACATCTCACGCTTCCTGCGCGAGGGCCATTCGCGCACGCAGGCGGCAATCCTGGCGACGCGTCAGATCTTCCTGGCGATCCTCGGCTGTACGGCTACGATCATCTTCGCCTTCCTGCCGTTGATGATGCTGTCCGGCCCGTCCGGCAAATTCATTCGCGTGCTGCCGACGGCGGTACTTTCGACGGTGCTTGCATCGTTGCTGATTGCACTGACCATCATCCCCTTCCTCGCCAGCCGCATTCTCAGCAAGCACGAGAAAGCGGAAGGCAATCGACTGCTGCAGTCCGTGCAACGTGGCATTCACCGGTTCTATCAGCCGCTGTTGCATCGGGCCTTGACCAAACCGAAGTTGACCGTGTGGGGCTCGCTCGCGGCGTGTTTCGTGATCATGATTGGCGTGGGCGGCATCATCGGCTTCAGTCTGTTTCCGAAAGCGGATACGCCAAACTTCATCGTGACGGTGGAGACCCCTGACGGCAGCAGCCTGGCCGAGACCGATCGCGCGCTGAAGTTCGTCGAACAGCGCTTGACCGCGCTGCCCGAAGTCGCGTCGTATTTCACGAACCTCGGTCATGGCAACCCGAAGATCTATTACAACGAGTTCGGCAACGAAGGCGCCAGCAACTACGGCGACATCTTCGTCAAGCTGAAATCGTACGACACCAGCGACACACCCAAGAAACTGGAGACTCTGCGTCGCGAGCTGAAGCAGTATCCGAACGCGCACATCTATGTGAAGGAGTTCCAGAACGGTCCGCCGATCACGGCGCCGATTGCGATTCGGGTCGTCGGACCGGAGCTCGACGAGTTGGATCGGCTGGCGGGCAAGGTCGAGCAAGTGATCAAGGAGACGCCGGGCACGCGCGATGTCGAGAATCCCGTGCGCATCAAGCGCACCAACTTGCAGCTGAAGATCGACTCGCAGAAGGCGGCATTGTTTGGCGTGCCGGCGATCGAGTTCGATCGTGCCGTACGACTGGCGGTCGCAGGAATTCCGGCGAGCCGCTACAAGGAAACCGACGGCGAGCAGTACGACATCATGGTTCGCGCACCGATCACCGAGCGCGCCGACATTCACGCGCTCGATCAGGTGCGTGTGACGACGCTGAGCGGAGCGACGCTGCCGCTGAGCCAGCTCGCTCAAGTGGAATTCGCCGCTGCGCCGACTCAGATCGATCGCTACAACCGTTCACGGGCAGTGACGATCAATGCGGAAGTTCAAAACGGCTACAACACCGATCGCGTAACGACCGAAGTGTTGAGCCGACTCGATCAAATGCAGTGGCCGCGCGGATATTCCTACGTGCCGGGCGGCGAGCTGGAGAGTCGCGCGGAAAGTTTCGGCGGCTTGCAGGCTGCGACGATCGTGGCGCTGCTCGGCATCGTCGCGGTGCTGGTGCTGGAGTTCGGCAGTTTCAAGAGCACGCTGATCGTGCTGAGCGTCGTGCCCTTCGGTATCGCCGGCGGCATCCTGGCGCTGGGCCTGGCCGGTTACAGCATCTCGTTCACGGCGACCATCGGCTTCATTGCGCTGATTGGCATCGAAACCAAGAACTCGATCCTGCTGGTCGATTTCACCAACCAGTTGAGAGCGGATGGCATGCCGCTGGATGAAGCCATCGAGCGCGCCGGTGAGATTCGCTTCCTGCCGATTCTGTTGACCAGCGCGACTGCGATCGGCGGTCTGTTGCCGCTGGCGTTGCAGAACGCGGGCATGTACTCGCCGCTGGCGTGGGTCATCATCGGCGGCCTGATCTCGTCGACACTGATCGCACGAGTCGTCACGCCGGTGATGTACAAACTGATTCCGCCGGCGATCGAGGTGAGGAAGACGACCGCATCGTCCGCGGCCGCTCATGCCACTGCGCCGGGACAGATCTCTCCGGCGACGCCTTAAGTAATTCCTCGGAACCCCCACTCGCTCTCCGTCGCAAGACGGAGAGCGTTTTTTTCAGGTGGCGGCGATCGCTTCGACTTCGATCAGCGCGCCGAAGTGCAAATCCTTCGCCGCGATGACCGCGCGCGCCGGACGGTGTGCGCCCAGCATCTCGCTGTAGACGGCATTCACGGCCGGCCAATCGTCCATATTTACTATCGTGATGTTCACTTTCAGTAAACGCGACAGATCGCTGTTCGCCGCGCGCAGTACTTTCTCGATCTTTTCCAGGCAGAAGCGCGTCTGGCGGGAGACGTCGCCGGCCTCGGCGTCGGACATGCCGGGACCGCGACCGAGCTGGCCTGAGGCGTAGATCACGCCGCCATGCTCGATGCCGTAAGCGTAGTGACCGTTGGGTGGCGGAAGATCGGGGACGTCGATGACGCGGGGTTTCGATGAGCTCATACGCGCCATCATAACCCGTGCCCACCCGCGGATATCAAACCTGCCGGCCCGGACACTTTGCAGTAAAGTGCTGGGCTCCTGATCAGGAAGGCCACGATGAAGTTCGAAACCCTGTCGGTCCATGTCGGACGAGAAGTCGAGCGCGGCACCGGCGCCGTCGCTCCGTCGATTCAGATGAGCACGACTTTCGAGCGTGACATCGATGGCGAATGGTCGCGCGGCTTCTCCTATGGACGTGCCGACAATCCCAGCCGCAAGCCTCTGGAAGCGTGCATCGCCGCGCTCGAAGGCGGTGAGGATGCAACGACGTACAGCTCAGGGTCGGCCGCATCGATGGCGGTCTTCAGCCTGTTGCGGCCGGGCGAGCATGTGATCGCGCCAATCGAGTCCTATCACGGCACGGCCAAACAACTTCGCGACGTGCTGGCCCCGATGGGCGTCACTCATACGTTCGTCGATATGACGCGCGTCGACGCGGTGCGTGAGGCGCTTCGCAAAGAAACGCGGCTGGTCTGGATCGAGACGCCGTCGAATCCGATGCTCAACATCAGCGACATCGAAGCCATCGCCGAGTTGGCTCACGGTCGTGGCGCGATGGTCTGTTGTGACAACACGTTCGCAACGCCAGTGTGGCAACGTCCGCTCGAGCTCGGCGCCGACCTGGTCATGCACTCGAGCACGAAGTACTTCGGTGGCCACAGCGACGTGATGGGTGGCGCAGTCGTCACCCGCGATCGCGGTGGCCTTTCCGACAGGCTGCGCGACTATCAGCAAACCGTCGGCAGCGTACCTTCGCCTTTCGATTGCTGGCTGATCCGCCGCAGCCTCACGACATTATCGTGTCGTCTGCGCGCGCAGACTCATAACGCCAGTAGGATCGCCGGCTTTCTGCAGAGTCATAAAGGCGTCGAACGCGTGTTCTATCCGGGCCTGGAGACGCATCCCGGCCACGCCCTCGCCGCTCGTCAAATGAAAGGCGGCTTCGGCGCCATGCTGTCGTTCAATGTTCGTGGCGGGCGCGACGCCGCCTTCGCCGTTGCCGCGAAGTTGCAGTTGTTCATCCGAGCAACCAGCCTGGGCGGCGTGGAATCGCTGGTTGAACATCGCGCGTCGGTTGAAGGGCCGCACACGGTGACGCCGCAGAATCTGTTGCGGCTGTCAGTGGGATTGGAAAGCGCCGAGGATTTGATCGCGGACCTGGATCAGGCGCTCGGCTGAGCGCCCCGGAAATCCGCCCGGAGCCGCGAAACACGATCAGCGACGACGCCCCCGGCCGAGGTCGAGATTATTTCTGGACCGGGCGCTTCTGCGCTTCCCAGCCTTTCATGTCACCGTCGAGGTGCAGCAGCCTGGTGAAGCCATTCTCGCGCAGACGTTCCGCGCCCTTCTCTGCTCTGACGCCGACGGCGCAGTAGACGACGATGTCCTTGTCGCCGGCGTCGGCGACTTCGGAGATGCGTGAAGGCAGGTGCGTGTAAGGAATATTGATGGCGCCGGGAACGTGGCCCGCCGCGTACTCCTCGGGGGTGCGAACGTCGAGGATTACCATCGACGTATCTTTCTTCTCGATCCGCTTCAGTAGCAACGCCTGATCGATCTTCGGTGTGTCACCGGCATGAGAAACGGCAGCGAACATGAACGCCGCAGCCGTCACCAACGAGCGGGCAACCCAGCGCATCAGTGCTTACCCGGCTCCAGCTTCACACCGCGACGCTCCCAGGCAATATAAGACAGGAGGGCCGTCATCTTCGGATCGTCGGCGGCGAGCTGATCGCCTTCCAGCGGATTGCGGATACACCAGTTCACCATCTCCCACAGGCTGGTGACCTTGCCGAGCTGCTTCTGGAATTTGGGATAGGTTTCCGGATGGGTGTTGGCGGCGTTCGGATGGCACTGCGCGCACACCACCCCGTTCTTGCCGAGCTTGGCGTCGGTAAACAGTGCGCGGCCTTCTTTCACCACGCCGTCGAACTGTTCCTGCCAGCGAGCCAGATCTTCCTGGCTGAATTCGTCGGCACGGGCCAGACCGGTGACACCCAGCGCCAGCGCAGCACAAGCAATGACGGATGCGATTTTCATGGGGGCTCTCAATAGTGCGTTTGAGGCTGGATGCGCCGGTCGGGATCCTGATACGTCTTGTCTATAGGATGCCCGGCCTGCGGATCGAACGCCACGGTGCGCACTTTGTTGTTGTAGAGATTGAACGTCGCGCTGGCGCGGCCGCTGTTCACATCGATGAACTGCCAGCCGGTGGCGTCGCGCTCGAAGAACGGATCGGCACGATTCATCTGCACCGTCAGCTTCGGCAGCAACTGCTGAGCCTGCGAGTAACTCTGCGGATACGGCCAGGGCCACGCCGTCGCCATCGCGGAAGTGAAGGCGATGTTGCCGATCTGGTTGTACTGGATCTGGTGCACGTGGCCGTAGAACACCGTGACCTTGTCGAACGGCGCCAGCAACGCCTGCACCTGCTCGGCATCGTCGGTCCAGAAATTCCAGCCCTTGTAGATCTTTTGCAGCGGCGAATGCGAGAACACCACGACCGGCGTGTCCTTCTTCACCTTGGCCAGATCTTTCTTCAACCAGTCGCGCTGCTGGTCGCCGACCATGAACGGCGAACCGTTCGGATTGTCCAGACCGGCCATCTCGGCCATGCGCTGCTCGTTGCTGGGCCAGCGATGGAACGTCCATTCATCGGTGGTGAGAATGCTGTTCAACACCACGAAGTGCACGCCCTTGTGGTCGAAGCTGTAGTAGTGCTTGCCGAACAGCTTGGACCAGTACTCGCCGAGGTCGAGGTAATAGTCGTGCTCGCCCATCACGTGATAGACCTTGCCGTTGAGCTTCGAGAGCAGCTCCGCGCCGTGATCGAGCTCGGGCTTCGAGCCCATCTGCGCCAGGTCGCCGCCGAAAATCACAAAGTCCGGCCTGGGCGTGAGCAGATTCGTTTCGGCAACGGCGCGAATCAAGCCGCGATCCCAGTTGCGCACGAACTGGTTGCCCTTGATCTGCTGAATGTGCGAATCCGAGATGTACGCGAACGTGAAGTTGTCGCTCGGCTTGGCGAATGCCAGTTCCACCATGGTCAGCGGCAAGGCCGCGCCGGCCACTCCCACCGTCGATGTTTTGATGAAACTGCGGCGATCGTATTTGATGTCCATGTTACATCCCCTCTCCGCCGCTTGCGGACTTGCCGGCCGGTGCGACCGGGCTGACGTTGGCCACCGCAGTGGTCTTCACATTGCAGGACGCAGGATTCGCCGACGCGGCTTTCTGCGCGGCGAACTGCGGGCTGGTCAACGATTCCATGAACGCGACCAGATCGCTGATCTCAGCGTCGGTGAGATTCAACGGCCGGATGCCGCCGCTCAGGAAGTCGTTCACCGGATCGTCTTTCTTGGTGACGCCGCCATTGTTGTAGTGCTCGACCACATCGCGCAGCGTCTTCAAGCTGCCGTCGTGCATGAACGGCGCGGTCACCGCGACGTTACGCAACGTCGAAGTCTTGAATGCACCGATCTCATCCAGCGTCTCGGTCACCGCAAAACGGCCCAGCTCGGATGCTTTCGGATTGGTCAGCACCGCCTTGTCCACATCGGTGCCCGCGCTCTTCGCGGTGAGAAATGCCGGCGCGAACTGCGGGATTTCAGCCTGGATGCGATTCACACCCACACCGATGTTATGGAACCGGTTGTCGGTAAACAGCGCGTAATCCTGCTCCATCGTGTGACAGGAAACGCAGCGGCCCTTGGTCAGAAACACATTGAAGCCGCGTTTCACTTGCTCGCTCACGGCCTTTTCGTCGCCGCCGTAGTGCCATTTATCGAACGGCGAATCGCCCGCGACGATGGTGCGCTCGAAGCTGGCAATGGCCTGCTGCACTTCCTTCATCGTGACCTGCTCGCCTTCCTTGTTGAAGACTTTCTTGAAGCGCGCCACGTAGTCGGGATCGGTGCGCACGATCTGCAACACCGGATCGTGATTCACCAGCCCCATCTCGACCGGATTGACGATCGGGTGCTGCGCCTGATCTTCCATGTCGAGCGAGCGGCCGTCCCAGAAGAACAGCTTGAAGTAAGCGGAATTGATCACCGTCGGCGCGTTACGCGTGCCGGTGAGTTTGTTGATGCCTTCCGACGTCACCAGCGGGCTATCGGTGAAGGCTTTCTTGGGATCGTGACACGTCGCGCAGCTCACTTCGCCGGTGCTGCTGAAACGTTTGTCGTTGAAGAGCTTGTCGCCGAGCGCGATCTTTTCGGGCGTTTGCGGGTTGTTCTGTGGGACGGGGACTGGAGGCAAGCCCAACGGCTGCGCCAGCGCGGCTCCCATTGCAACCAGGCCGGACAAAAGAGTGGCGCACGTCGCCACACGCACGGGCTGAATCGGCGGTGCCATGCTGTGTCTCCCCTGCTGAGCTCGACGTTTCAGTCGTAGCCCGTGTCTAAATTAGACGAAGTCTAATCAATGGGCACGCGCTGACAATTGATCTCGTCAATAAGCCCCTCCGGCGCGGAGACCATGACGACAGAGTGAGCACGACCCCGGCTGACAGTAACGATACGATCCGCGGCGCGAACGGCGACGCGAGCGAAGCGCAGCACCTTGCGCCCATCTTCAGTGAGCGCGACATGCGAGCGATCGCGCTCGAACAAACGCACACCGAGATAGTCTTCGAGTTTGCGCAGCTGAATGCTCAGTGTGGATTGAGTGACGGAGCAACGCTCGGCGGCACGAGTGAAGTTCAAGCACTCGGCGAGAGCGATGAGGTAGCGCAAGGCGCGGATGGACATGCGAACCCTCGTTGGTCCAGCGCGAAATTATTAGTAACCCCGATGCTGGCCCGGCGCGTCCTGCGCCTCCAGCGTATCGCGCCCGAAAATACACCGCGTCGATGTCGGCCGCCAGCACGGTAAACGTCATCAGCAACGATTTATCGGCAGTTATCTCCAATCGGTGCCATCGAAAGAATCGATTGCACCGGTGAATCAGCCGCCGTCGCCGAGCTTTTGTAAGGCTGACCCAGTCACGCGATAAATGGTCCATTCATTCATCGGCACCGCGCCCAGGCTCTTATAGAAATCGATGGCGCGTTGATTCCAATCCAGCACGGACCATTCGAGTCGCCCGCAATTGCGCTCGATCGCGATCCCCGCGAGACGACGCAGCAGCTGCTCGCCGTAGCCGCGACCTCGATACTGCTGACGAACGTACAGGTCCTCCAGATAGATGCCGGGCTTGGCCAGGAAGGTCGAGAAGTTGTGGAAGAACAGCGCGAAGCCGGCGACTTCGCCGCCCGGCAAGCGCCCCATGATGACCTCAGCCTTGGGCTTCGGCCCGAACAGGTGCTCATGCAACTGCTCCTCGGTCGCCGTCACCTCATGCAGCAGGTGCTCGAACTCCGCGAGCTCGCGAATCAACTGCAGGATCATCGGCACGTCGGCCGGGGTCGCCGGCTCAATGTGCAAGCTGGTCATGGCTGGCCTACTCCTGAGGATTGCCCGGGACGAAGGACCGGTATCGTACCTTGCATCATTAAGTGAATCGATATATTTTCATTGCGCTTGCGAGGGTTCGTGTGGCGTTTCGGGTTCATGGATTAAAAGAATTTTGAACGAAGCGGCGGAACGAGGATGAGCGCTGACACCAAATTGCCTTTGAATGCCCTACGGGCCTTCGAGGCCGTCGCCGCCCACTTGAGCTTCACGGGCGCGGCCCAGTCCCTGAATGTCACGACCGCGGCGGTCAGCTCGCACATCAAGTCGCTCGAAGAATTCCTCGAAACACCCCTGTTCGTGCGGCACAGCCGCTCGGTCCGTCTCACGCCACAGGGTGCGCGCTTGTTACCAGGCGTGCAACGAGGCATGGGCGAGCTGACGCGCGCGGTCGATCAGTTGCGCCTCGATCGCAGCAGCGGCTTGCTCAACATCAGTCTGCTCGGCTCGTTCCTGCAGAAGTGGCTGCTGCCGCGACTCGGCGATTTCTATCAGAAGCATCCGGAAGTGGACCTGCGCTTCAGCGCCAGCCGCGAGCTGGTCGACTTCATGCAAACCGATTTCCATGCGGCCGTTCGCTATGGCTCCGGCAGCTGGCCGCAGTTGCAGGCGGAGAAGATGCTCGATGACTGGGTGTTTCCGGTCGCGAGTCCCGCGCTGTTCGCGAAACTCGGGCCGATCACGACGCTGGGCGATCTGAATAAATATCCGCTGCTTCATAGCGCGAGCGAGCCGTGGGTGGATTGGCTGCGACGGGTCGGCGGCGACACGACACGCATCGAGCGCGGCCCGATCCTCGACGACTCCGCATCGGTGTTGGCGGCGGCCGAGCAAGGTCACGGCCTGGTGCTGGCGAGATGGTCGCTGGTGGCGGGCGATCTCGCGTCGGGACGGCTCGTGCGGCCGTCGACGCAGAGCGTGAGGCAGCACAACTCTTATTATTTCGTCGCGCCGGCCCACAACTTCGAAGTGCCGAAAGTGATTCGATTCAGGGACTGGCTGCGCGAAGTCTGCAGTGAGTTTCCGCCGCCGGAAGGCGAACGGCTGGAACCGCAGTAGCTGAGCGTTTCAACGCTCGACCGGAAACTCGTTCTTCACCCACGCTTCGAAGCCACCTTCCATCTCGACGACCGGAATGCCGGCGGACGCCAACTCCACCGCCGCCGCGGCGGCGAGCTTACAGGTCTGGCTGTAGCAATAGAGAACGGCCGTGCGATCTTTGCGCACGCCCGCGAGCGTATGCCACTTGCCCTGTGGCAGGTTGATGGCGCCGGGAATGTGGCCGGCCTGGTAGTCGTTGGGCAGTCGTACGTCGACAATGGTGATCGGCTCGTTCCGGCGCATCTGGCCGTTCAACTCGTACGGCCCGGTGAGAAAAGCCAGCCGCTGGGCGAAAAAGTTGCGGGCCTGGAGGGTATCCTGAGCGGACATGACAGCACCTTCATTGGCGGTCAGGCGACGCCCGACCCAATGGGTGCTACGTTAGTCAGCCGCGAGCGCCGGATCATCGGGCTCCCAGGCATGGGATTTATTCCCCGAATCGAGCCAAATGCAAAACCTCACCGATATTGCGATTTTCGTCAAAGTAGTCGAGCTCTCCAGCTTCACGGCAGCCGCCGAAGCACTGGAAATGTCACAGCCCGTGGTCAGCAAGGCGGTCACGCGCCTGGAAGAGAAGCTGGGCGCGCGATTGTTGAATCGCACCACACGCCGGCTCAGCCTCACCGAAGCCGGCTCCGAGCTGTTTCGCCGCACCGGCAGCGCGCTGCGTGAAATCGAGAATGCCGAACTTGAAGTCGCGCGCTTTCAAACAGAGCCGCGCGGCACGTTGCGCGTCTCCGCGCCCATGTCGTTCAGCATCCTGCAGCTGGGCCCATCGATACAAACGTTCATGGAACGTTATCCCGGCGTCACCGTCGAGCTGAGCATGGACGATCGGACGGTCGATCTGGTGGAGGAAGGATTCGACGTCGCGATTCGCATCGGCCGGCTGCGCGATTCGAATTTGATCGCGCGCAAGATCGCACCGACACGCCAGGTCATCTGCGCTTCGCCCGCCTACCTCGCGAAGCACGGCACCCCGGAGCGACCCGAAGACCTGCTCGAGCACAACTGCATTCTTTATTCGTTGCTGAGCGCGCCTCGCGAATGGCGCTTCACGGGCAGCGATGGCGAAGAACATGTGGTGCCGGTGAACGGCAATCTGCATTCGAACAACGGGCTCGTGAATCGCGCGGCCGCGGTCGCGGGTGGCGGCATCATTCAATTGCCGACGTTTTATCTGGGCGATCAACTGCGCTCGGGCGAGCTGAAGCCCTTGCTATGCAAGTTCAAGCCGCCGGAGATTGCCGTCCACGCCGTCTATCCGGAGCGGCGCAATCTGATGCCGAAGGTGCGCGCATTCGTCGATTTCGTCGCCGCCACGTTCGGGCCGGAGCCGCCGTGGGAGAAAGGCTGGACGCTGGAGGACTGATCCAGAAGAGAACGCGTTCGTTTCAGCCTGGACAGAATGCCGGTGGTATCGGGCAGCTGCTCGGCTCGCAGTGCCCGCAACTGCTTACATGCCTGGAATCCACTGTGTTCCAGCGAGCGGCACGCGCGCCATCGCCGCTGCTTCCACACTCAGCGCGACCAGATCCTCTCGTTCGAGATGATGCACATCCTGCTTGCCGCAGGCGCGCGCAATGGTCGTGAGCTCCATGTTCATCGTCTTCAGGTAGTTTCGTACGCGCCGCGCACCGATCGCGGGCTGCAGCCTCTGCTCTAACACCGGGTCCTGCGTGGTGACACCGACCGGGCAGCGACCGGTGTGGCAGTGATGGCAGAACCCAGGCGCCGTACCCAGAGCGTTGTAATCAGCAACGGCTGACACATGCTGTCCGTTATGCACATACGAATCGCTGTTGCAACCCAACGCCATCAACACGCCTTGTCCGATCGAGACCGCGTCGGCCCCCATCGCCAATGCTTTAGCCACATCGGCGCCGGTGCGAATGCCGCCAGAGATGATCAACTGTACCTGGCCGCGCATATTCAGATCGTCGAGCGCGTCGACCGCCTGGCGTAGCGCCGCCAAGGTGGGAATGCCGACATGCTCGATGAACACCGTCTGCGTGGCGGCCGTGCCTCCTTGCATGCCATCGACGACGACCACATCGGCACCTGCATGCACCGCGAGCTTCACATCGTTGAACACACGAGTCGCACCGACCTTTACATAGATGGGCTTTTCCCAGTCGGTGATCTCACGCAGCTCGCGAATCTTGATGGCGAGATCGTCGGGACCGGTCCAGTCGGGATGCCGGCACGCAGAACGCTGATCGACTCCTTCGGGTAACGTGCGCATACGCGCGACGCGAGGGTTCACCTTCTGACCGAGCAGCATGCCGCCACCGCCTGGCTTCGCACCCTGCCCGATGACGATCTCGATGGCGTCCGCACGTCGCACGTCATCGGGATCGAAGCCGTAGCGCGACGGCAAACATTGATATACGAGCGTCTTGGACGAGCCGCGCTCCTCGCTGGTCATGCCGCCATCGCCTGTCGTCGTCGAGGTGCCGAGCTCGCTGGCCGCGCGACCCAACGCCTCCTTCACGTTCGCCGACAACGCGCCGAAGCTCATACCCGCGATGGTGATCGGAATTTCCAACTCGAGAGGCTTGCTCGCATACCTCCCGCCCAGCACCGTGCGAGTACTGCACTTCTCGCGATACCCTTCCAACGGATAGCGTGACAGCGAAGCGCCTAGAAACACCAGATCGTCAAAGTGCGGCACCTTACGCTTCGCGCCGAGACCGCGGATTTCGTACAGCCCTGTCGCGGCCGCACGCTGCACGTAATCGATGATGCTGCGGTCGAAGCCGGCCGATTCTTCCAGAGACAGGTGCGCGGCGGACATGTCAGTACTCCTGATTCGCGTCGGCATTCCAGTGATAGAGCTGTCGCGCCGATGCGATCCGGCGGAACTCGGCGGGGTCATGTTTGAAGCCCGCGATGCCGAGCAACTCAGCCACGACTTTTCTGTCCTCGGCGCTCATCGGTTCGAAGCGTGCATCGGCGCCGAGCGATTTCACTTCGCCGCGCACATAGATCACCGCCTCATATAAAGAGTCGCCGAGTGCATCGCCGGCATCACCGCAGATGACCATCCGCCCTGCCTGAGCCATGAACGCCGAGAAGCTGCCGACACTTCCGCCCACGACGATGTCCGCCCCCTTCAAAGAAATTCCGCAACGAAGAGAGGCGTCGCCTTCGATCACGAGACAACCGCCGCGCGCGGAGGCACCTGCACTCGTCGAAGCGTAACCTCGAATGCGAACGAAGCCGGACATCATGTTCTCAGCTGCACCGGGGCCTGCATTTCCATGGACGGTGACGCGGGCATGCTTGTTCATGCCGGCGACGTAATAGCCGACGTGTCCGTGCACTTCGACGTCGACCGGTGCGTCGAGCCCGCAGGCAATGGAGTGCGCGCCGTCAGGATGAGTGACGACGACTCTCGGCGCATCGGCTGCCGGCAGATCTTTGTGCAGGTACCGATTCAGCTCGCGCACGGTCGTGGATGCCAGATCGAACTCGCGCACGCTCTCCTCGAGCGCGGGCGCCTGATTCAGATGTGCCACGAATAGACTTCCTGCGGCTTGGGCTCGAACAGATGAGCGTCGTGAACCCGCGGCAGATGCGCGAGCGATCTGAACTCGGACGCAACCGCTACGTAATCGTCGGTCTCCGCGACGATGGCTGGCTTGCAAGCAAACGCATCGCGCACCAGCGCCAGCTCCCGATCCGTGCCCATGAGAAACGTATAGAAACCGTCGAGCTCTTCGAATCCTCGTTGCACGGCTGCCCGCAATGAATCGCCTTCGCGCAAGCGCCACTCGAAGTAACGGCAGGCCGCTTCGGTGTCGTTGTCGGTTTCGAATTCGATGTCGAGCGGCTCCAGCTTGCGACGGACCATATAGGGGTTCGACAAAGAGCCGTTATGGACCAGACAGAAGTCCTGTCCCGCCGTGAACGGATGCGCGTGAGCCGGTGTCACGGCGGACTCCGTCGCCATGCGGGTGTGACCGACGAGATGCGTGCCTCGGAGTTGCGCGAACTCGTAGCGCTTCGCGACTTCAGCGGGGGCGCCCGTGTCTTTGTAGAGATCGATGGCGCGCCCGACGCATAGAACCGTCAATTCCGGTGCGTGCGAGTCGAGCCACGCTTCCACTGCGTCGGGGGATGCGCTGGTCGTCAGCACGGCATGATTCGCCGTTACCTTCAACGTGTGCTCACCGTCGATTGCTTCGCCCAGATGGCGCTGAACTTGATTCCAATCGATCGGCGCAGTGCCCGCGTACAGGCTCAGCTTATGCAGCTGGCCGGCGACCGGCTCGGTAAACACCGCGAGCCCGGCAGAATCCGGCCCGCGCTCGGTCATGCCGATCATCATCGGCACCATCAACTCGCCCAGCCGCGGCCGTAACGATGAGTTCTTCAGCAACAAGCCAACGATTCCGCACATGGCGCTTAGAAGAATTCCAGATAACGATTCGTCTCCCAGTCGGAGACATGACGCGCGTACTCGGTCCACTCCATGCGCTTGAGCTCGATGAACTCGCGAGACAACTCCTCGCCGAGCGCCCCGCAGATCACCTCGTCGCGCTCCAACTCGGTGACCGCCTCGAGCAGGTTCTGCGGCAACAGCCGAATGCCTTCCGCCGCCAGCTGGGCCGGCGAATAGTCATACAGATTGGAGTTATTCGGTTTGCCGGGATCGAGCTTGCGATCGACGCCATCCAGGCCCGCGGCGACCAGCGCTGCCGTCACCAGATAGGGATTGCAGCCGGCGTCGGGCAAACGAAATTCCAGCCGACCGCCAGGGATGCGGACGCAGGCGGTACGATTGTTGTCACCGTAAGCGATGTATGCCGGCGCCCATGTCGCTCCAGACAGCGCGCGCCCCACCACCAGTCGCTTGTAGGAGTTCACAGTGGGCGCACACACCGCCGTGAGCGCTCGGGCGTGCTGAAGAATGCCGCCGAGAAAGTGATATGCCATCTTCGACAGCGCGAGCCCATTGGCATCGTTCGCGTCGTAGAACAGATTCCTGGTCTGCGAGTCGCCGATCGAAACATGAAAGTGCGCGCCGCTGCCGGTGCGATTCGAGAACGGCTTGGGCATGAAGCTGGCGATCATTCCGCACTGACGCGCAATCTCGCTCGCCGCCATTTTCACGAACGTGAAGTTGTCCGCGCTGCGCATCGCGTCCGCGTATGTGAAGTTCACTTCGAACTGGCCGTTCGCGTCCTCGTGATCGATCTGGTACACGTCGATGTCGACACTGCGCAGCGACGACACCATTTTGTCCAGGAAAGTCGCCGCCCTCGATAAACCCTTGTAGTCGTAGCAGGGTTTATCGAGAGCGTCCGAGGCGTCGCATGGCGCGAGCCTCCCATCTGCCCCCCGAGCCAACAACATGAATTCTGGTTCGATGCCGGTGTAGAGCGTCATGCCTCTCGCGGCGAGCCGATCGAGCTGGGTTTTCAGAGCGACGCGCGAGCAGTAGGGATAAGGCTTGCCGCGAACAAAGCCGTTGCAGACGATGCGCGCATAACCCGGCATCCAAGGAATCAAACTCAAGGTCGCGAGGTCGCCGACCGCCATGTAATCGGGCCCTTGCGGCCCCATGCCGAAGCCCCACAACGCGAAGCCGGCGAATCCCGCGCCATCGCCGAGCACCATATCCAGATGCTCGACCGGCACGGCTTTGGCCTTGGCGGCGCCGTGAATGTCGACGAACTGCGCCAGCACGTAACGCACTGCATGTTTGTGCAGGAATTCTTTGGCCGCTGCAGTGTTCACTCGTCGTCTCCCAAAGATCCGAGCTCACCCATCGAGCAGCGCCAGCGCCGTTGCCGAGCGCACCACGCATCGGAAGATGCCAGCGACTTAACTGTAGGTCAAATAGTTTGCGTATAGGTTAAGTACGGAGGGGACCGGTTTCGGCTACTCTTTGGCCCCATGACCCAGAAAATCAGGAAAGCCACGGCGGATAACGCGGCCAGTCCGCCCTCCTCGCTGGCAGCCAGCGTTGGCGCGAGCATTCGCCAATTGCGCACGGCGCAAGGGCTGACGCTCGCCGACGTGGCGGCGCGCGCGGATATCAGCCAGGCAATGTTGAGTCGCGTCGAGACCGGCGCCGTGAGCCCGAGCCTCGAAACCGTCGCCGCATTGGCCGCCGCCCTGGGCGCCGATTTACCCGCGCTGTTCAGAGGAATGGAAACCCAGGCGAGTGACGCGCAACTGGTTCGCAAGGGCGAAGGATTGGAAGTGGTCCGGCGCGGCACGAAGCGAGGCCACACCTATCATTTGCTCGCGTCGGATCGCGGGCCGCGCAAAGCGTTCGAACCGTTTCTGGTGACGCTCACCGACAAGAGCGAGATATTCCCTGAGTTCCAGCACCCGGGCACCGAGTTCATTCATATGCTGGAGGGCTCGCTGCGCTATCGACACGGCAGCGAGAACTATCTGCTGAAACCCGGCGACACCCTGACATTCAGCGGCAACGTGCCCCACGGCCCACAGACGCTATTGCGACTGCCGATCCGCTTTCTGTCGATCATCATTTATCACGACGAGCCGCAATAGCGACTCAGGCGTCGTCGTTGCGCGTGCCGATGCCCTGCTCGATCGCGGTGGTCAGCGGCTTCATGAAGAACGAATCCTCCGGCATCAACCGCACGGGAATATCGTGCCGCTTCAGCGCATCGGCCACGACCGGACCGATCGCCGCAACTTCGGTCTTCTCGAACGCCGCCCGCACCAACTCCGGCGGACCGACATTGAACAGGCGCTCGACTTGAGGTGTGCTGGTGAACGCGATGATATCCACGCTGCCCGCCGCCATCTTCTGCATGAGATCGCGAACCGCGTCGTCGGCAAGTTTGTCCGCATACACGTAGGGCGCGACGGTCAGCACCTGCACTCCCGCCGACTGAAGAAACTCCATCAGCGGCAGGTTCGGTTCGGTGCCATATAACTGCACACCGACTTTGCGGCCTTGCAGATTCTCGGCGCGCAACGAATCGATCACGCCTTGCGTGGTCGGCGATTCCGCCGCGATTTCAGGCTTGAGCCCCAGTTCTCTCAGAGCACGTGCTGGCTTCGGACCTCGCGTGATCTTTCTCACCGAGCCCAGGCGCTGGACGAACGGCTCTCGCAATGACGGCTCATTCCTATCGATACAGCCGAGCAGGCGACGCAGGCCTTCGCCGGTCAGCAGAATCAAGTCGTCACACGAACCGGCGTTAAAAGCTCGCAGCCAGTCGAGAACAGGCTTGGGATCGGGCGCATCCAGAATTGCCACGAGCGGACAACGCAGGACCGTCGCGCCCCGGCGTTCGAGCATGGCGGAAAAGACATCCAGCTCCCGAGTTTCGGGAACGGCGATAGTGCGACCGGTGAGTGTTGCCATTGCTCCGCTATACCATCATCGACGGCGCGGAGGCCAGACCTGAAATTGCTGCATGAAGCGGGAACCCGGCTCAGACCTTCGCATTCGCCGATGTCAGGCTTTGCGAGAAGCACATTGTGAGCCGCTCGGAGCGCGGGCGAGACTCCGGGCATGACGCTCACGTCCGCAACGATTTACGTCACGCTGATCTTCCTGCTCGCGGGCGCGGTGAAAGGGGTCGTGGGACTGGGATTGCCGACCGTTGCGATGGGGCTGCTCAGCCTGCGAATGCCCCCGGCCGAGGCGGCCGCCATTCTGTTGCTGCCTTCCTTCATCACCAATGTCTGGCAACTTGCAGAGGGCCCGCGCCTCGGCGCTCTCGTACAACGCCTGTCGCCGACGCTGCTCGCGATCTTCGTCAGCACCATCATCGCGGCCGGTGTGATTGCATCAACCAAGTCCGCCATCGCGAGCGCCGCGCTCGGCGGGGCCCTCTTGATCTATGCGGTGGCCGGGCTGCGAAACTTTCATATCAACGTTTCGTCCCGGGCGGAGCGATGGGCCGGCCCGGTCGTCGGCGCCGTCACGGGCTTCATCACAGGCGCGACCGGAACCTTTGTCGTTCCCGCGGTTCCGTATCTGGCCGGGCTCGGTCTGGCGCGAGACGAATTGGTTCAAGCACTTGGCTTGTCGTTCACCGTCTCGACCGTGGCGCTCGCTCTCGGCTTGTTCTGGCATGACGCGTTGGAGTTTCGGGCCGTCTCCAACTCAGCCATCGCCGTCGTGCCCGCATTGATGGGCATGATGCTCGGCGGCTGGATTCGTCGCCGCGTCTCACCCGAACGGTTCCGCCGCTGGTTCTTCATCGGCCTGGGATTGCTGGCGACTCATCTCATCTACGCGGCGCTGTCAGGCCACTAACGCGCGGATTCGCTTTTCCACCGGCTGGTTCAGGAGTTGTAACTCTTTCGCCAGATTGACCTGCATCGCGGTGCTCGCGACCTCAAACAGATGTTTGTCGATGTCGTAACCGTCGCGCGTGTTCAACCATTTGAGCACCGAAGCCAGATGCCAGAGTGCTGTGCTGCCATCGTGAACGGGCACGGGGAAGGTGGCCGCGTGAGTCGTCATCAACTTGCGCATGTTTTGTCGTGACACACCGACGAGCTCGGCGATATCGCTGAGGCCCACCAGATCCGGACTGACTTCGATCAGTTCCGCGCCCGGCAGCGCGCGCTTCACATCCTCCACGGCGCTGAGAATGGCCTGCTTGCCCGAGCTGGCCTCGCGACCAAACATCAACGCGACGCGCCCCGGCACACCGATACCCACCGTCGCATCGTCACACCCTCCCACACCGAGGCGCTCGACCACATCGTCTCCCACGGGACCCGGGTCGGCGAGTTTGAATCTCAGCACAAAGTCATATTCCATCGCTCAGCTCCTCTTCGAAATCTCGCGGCCCATCGATTCACGGAACACACAGTTATCGACGACGCGTCGCAGCCGGCGCGCGTGATTGCCGGCATCCCTCGGCGTACTCGAGACGCTGGCGATACAAAGCTCCCCGAAGCGGCACTCCAACCGATTCCGCGGGCAGTACATTCGCCCCCAGGCATGACTGCCTCCAGGCTCGACCCGCCAGCCGTGCTGCTCCGCATGCTGTAAAGCCTGCTCCACTTCCTTCTTCGGATGCTTCGCTCGCTGCATCTTCGACACCTGAAAGGGTAAACGGGGAAACCATGGTTGTCAAATGACAACCAGAACACACCTGTCGTGCGAGCGCCAGCATGCCCGGAAGGCACCCGTCGAAAATGAGCGATTGAGTGGGCTTTGGGCCCGTTAATTGATCGACAGCGTCGCCGCCGATGCGCTAGGGAAGCTGACCCGGCGCGCTCGCTATTTGTTTCTCCAGCCGCTCGGTGGCGAAGATCAACACCACGCCCCGAGACAACAGGCACTGCTCGCTGGCCGCGTCTTGCCGAATGACGATCACGGGGATCGACTCTGTTCTAGGATGTTGTCGCAGCCGATCGATGATGGCGTCCGTCGATACGACTGGCAGCTCCGCCGCGAGCACTACCAGATGAGGTGTCTCCGGCTCTTCCGTGAACAATCCTCTCTGAAACAAATAACGCAGGTCCTGTTCGCCATCCTTGACCCGGACGATCGCCGCCTCGAGCACGCTTGGCTTTCGTCCAAACCCTGATTCCAACTTTCTCCCGCGTCCAGTGCATTGACAGGCGCGGGTTGATCCTGCAACTCTGTTCGCAATAAGTTTGCTGCGGATGGCGACGAAAACAATCTGAATCGCCGCGCCGCTGCCAACTCACGGAACGACCAAACAGGGAGAGCGATATGAGACCGATCCATTGGTATGCTTTTTCCGCCGCGCTGCTGCTGACCGGAAACGCGCTTTCGAACACTGCATCTGCAGCCGAGTCTTCGCGTACGGTCAAAATACAAAACATGGCGGGCGTATCCACGTCTCGTCCCGGCGCGCCGCAGTCTCAGTCCGTAATCCGAATCTATCCCGCCACGAGCGCAGCCTGGGGATCCACCTCGTGCCGCGCCGATGCCGCCGATATTTCCATGGACGACTGGCATCTCTACGGCATCGCCATGCGTGCGTGGAAAGATAACGTGACCGTCACGATCACGGTCGACGACACGCAGATTATCGATACGTCCGGCGACCGCGTGTGCAGGGTGATGGCGCTGCACGCGGTCCCGTAGAGGAGCAACGATGAAAGCGATGACTCTGACGGCAGCGACCGCGTTACTGATGTCGATCTCGGCCAATGCCGGCGATTGGATCGTGCAAGGACGAGTGACGCGCCTGGAGCCCACTTTCGCCGATCATTTGAATTTACGCATCGACGTGAACGCCGGCACCTGCGCCGCCGGCGGCTGGCTGTTCTTCTACGGCGCCGGCTCCACGGCCGCGGACAAACAAGCAAGCGTGAAGGCCGTGTACGCGGGCCTCCTCGCCAGTTTGTATGCCGGCGGCACGATTGAAGTGTCAGGCCTCAATCAGGGATGCGTGGTGGAGCAAGTGCATCTGCTCAGAGACTGAGTGCCGCCGATCGCCTTCGCCAATAACCCAGCAGCGAGAACTTCTTTCCGCCTCACGGCTTCGCGTGAGCTTCCTGAATGGCTCGCAGCTCTTTGACGGCGATCAAATCTTTATCGCGCCCCATTGCTTGCTTGGCTCGGATGAGGCCGTCAACCGAGAGTACGCGGCATCGCCGTCCAAATAGCTCTACTTCGATCGACGCGGCTCGCACCGCCTCGAACTCGCCTACTCCCTTGATGGTGCCGAGCAAGTCCACCGGACCGAGGTCAGTTTCCAGATAAAGGTTGTTTAGGGCAACGCCGGGCTCGGGATTGTCCAGGAAAGAGAACTTCTGGGTCGTGAAGCGATGTTTTGGCTGGAGATCGCGAAACGTATCGCGCAGTTTCGCAATGTTCTCGGAACTCAATACCGTGCACACTTCCAAGTCGCGCGTTACAAGCGTGGACCCGTGAAGCACGCCGGCGAAACCGCCGACGATCACAAAGTCGACATCGGCGTCGCAAAGACGCTCAATCAGTTGGTTGAGCTTCACCACGGAGTTGCCGTCCGATGCGCTCCAGTTCGAGCGCCAGTTCGAGCGCGGCTTGATGTTGCTCGGCGCGCTTGTCGTAGGAGTAGCGGAGGCTGGTTTCGACCAGGCTCATGTCGATACCGGCACGCTTGGCTTCTTCGATGGCTGTGCTCATGAACAGCAAAAGCGACCTGCGGGGAGTGGCGCGCCCGACTGGATTCGAACCAGTGACCCTCGGCTTCGGAAACCGATACTCTATCCAACTGAGCTACGGGCGCGTGCGAAACGAATTGTAGCAGCCCCTCCTGGCGGACGGGGTCCCGCCCCGGGGGACCCGGCGGGGGCGCGAATCATAGCCGGCCTTGCCGTCCAGCCCAACCCCAGGGCCTGGAATTCGCGTCCGATCAGAGAGTTAGCCTGTTGAGTTTATCGGGAACGGCGACACCGTTATACTGCGCGCCGTTTTGCCATGTGGCTTTACCCGCCCCTGTAGCCTGTTGTTGGAGCCGAAGTGAGCGCCGAGCACGATAGAAAGTTCTTTGACACCTTCATGCTGGTACTCGGCATTCTGATCGGCATCGCCATCCTTCTATATGTGTTGGCGCGCATCGTCGCCTCCGGCACCCAGGAACAGCATGTGATCACCGACCCGGTGAACCAGGCCGTGGTGGCCGAGCGCATTGCGCCGGTGGCCAAGGTCGCGATCGCGGGTCAGGACAACTCGGCGCTGGCGCCGGTCCAGGCTGCTTCCGCGGAGCCGGCCAAGGAACTGGGTGGCGAGGAAGTGTTCAACATGGCCTGCATGGCCTGCCACGGTGCCGGTGTCGCCGGCGCGCCGAAGTACGGCGACAAGGCCGCCTGGGGCCCGCGCATCGCCAAGGGCGCGGACACGCTCCACAAGCACGCGCTCGAAGGCTTCCAGGGCAGCGCGGGCTTCATGCCGCCGAAGGGTGGCCGCGCGGATCTGGCCGACAAGTCGATCATGAATGCGGTCGACTACATGGTCGCCGGCTCGAAGTAATCCTGCCGTTTGGGTCGCCGCGATCGATGCGGCGACCCACTCGATTCGATCAGCGCAACTCCTTCGCCTTCGCCCGGAACGCTTTCACCGGGTCGCCATAAGGCTCCCCGCTTTCCAGCGTAACGCGCAGCGCCTCCTCGTAAGCCGCCAGCGCCTCCTCTCGCCGCCCAAGCTTTTCCAGCGCCTCGCCGAGCACGCTGTGAGTCAACGCAATGTAGTGATTCTCGCGCGCACTTCGCCGCAAGAGCTCGAGCGCTTGCTCTGCCTTGCCCTGCGTCGCCAGGTCTTGCGCAACCGCGTTCAACGCCGCGACGGTTGGCGCGACCGGGAAGCCGTATTGTCGAGATAACGCCGCATAGTGAGCCTCGACCTCACTGAGTGACGGCCCGGCCGCGTCGTCCTCACGACGCGGCATCCGCCAACCGGCGAACAACCATTCCAAACCGTCGTACAGCGCACGGTGCGGCGTGCTCATGTGGTCGTCACCCGGATAGTAACGATGCGTCCAGTGCAACCCCGCGGGCGGCTTGCGAGACAGCGCCTGGACCAGCTTTTCGGTGCTGAGGCGAATGGTGTCTTCGTGATCGGCCCAGCTCAGGAACAGCGCCGGCGGCGACTTCAGGCTGCGAATGCCGGCTTCCGTGCGGGCCACGAGCGCCTCGCCGTCGTACCAGAGCGAAGGGCTGATCGCGATGTGGGCCTGGAACAATTCGGGCCGGTGGATCAGCGCGTGCGTATTGAACACGCCGCCGAACGAATGGCCGACCAGAATGCGATACGGCGCCGTGCGATAGCGCGCATCCACCCAAGGAATCAATTCGTCGGCAAAGAACTTCAGGAAGTTGTCGGCATCGCTGTGCTCATAGGCCTCGCTCCACATCGGCTCGCCTCGCCACGCCGGGTTGCGCGCGGCTGGCACGAAATCGCGACTGCGGTCGGTATTCACGACGCCGATCAGGATCGTTTCGGGAATACGCTCGTTGAACGGCCCCAGGAACTGCAGAACGCCGGCCGCCTGCGTGAACTGCATTTCCGCATCGAGCAGATAAACGACGGGGTAGGCTTTGCCGGAGCGCTGGTAATCCGGAGGCAGCGAGATCAGCAGCTGTCGCGGCTCCTGCAATACGCTGGACCACAGGGTCTGGGCACGCCCCGCTACGACCGACACCTCGGTCGGCGCCTGAGCCTCCCAGCGTTGTGCCCAGCCAGGCATGGGCGCCACCAACCAGACCAGCACGGCCAACACGACACGTCTCATACGCACTCCCACAAATGAAAACGAGGCTCACGCTTCGCAGCGGAGCCTCGTGCGACCACCCAGCCCGACCTCAGAACTGCAACTGCGCACCGGCGGCGTACGTTCTGGGATAACCCAAGAACGTACTGTTCAACCAGTAGCGCTCATCGGTGACATTATCGATGTTGAAGCGCAGTGTGAGCTTGCGATCGTTCCACACGCGCGTTTGATAGCGCACACCCAGATCGGCGGTGGTGAACGAGTCGATGGTGTAGCTGTTCGGCAGCGTCAACTCCTGCTCGCCGGTGTGATAGACACCGGCGGAGAACGTCAGCCCGCTCAGCGACGGTAGCGAATATTCCGCATACAGCTTCGCCTGCGCCTTCGCGACGTTCTGCGGCCTCGAGCCCTCGACCTCCGGCACCTCGGCGTTGTCCTTGATCTTCGCATCCAGCACCGTGACGCCGCCGAGTAACGTGAAGTTCTCGGTGACGCGCCCGCTGACCGTCAGCTCGACGCCACGATGCACCTGCCGTCCATCTTGAACCAAGCGCACCTCCGCGGGGCTCACCGGTGCGTAGTACTCCAGCGCCTTGTCGATCTCGAACACGGCGGCGGTCAGCAGCGCACCGCCGACGGCGTACTTCGCGCCGATCTCGATTTGTTTGTTCTCGATCGGCGGCATCGCCTGACCGGCATTGAGAACGGCACGCCCGCTGCCATCGACGCCGGCGGCGACGCTACCTGCTTCGAAGCTCGTCATGTAGTTGGCGTACAGGCGCAAACCGTCGGTGGCGCGCCAAAGCAGTGTCGCGGCGGGGTTGGTTTTGCTTTTGTCGTAAACCGCGGTCGTGGCGCCGGTCGCATCGAACGCCTCGATCTTCAGCTGCGTATGCGTCAAGCCGATCAGCGCGGTCCAGGCGCCGACAGTGATCTCGTCACCCACCACGTAGTTCATCGAACGGGTGCGTTGATCGACATACTTCGAGCCGACCGGCAGGCCCGGCGCGTAATCGACATACAAGGGATCGGCGACGGAGCCCTTGGCAGTCGGGAAGGTCCAGCCCTGAGAGATGTAGGGCGTGGTCTCGCGCTCGTCGCCGAACACACCGCCCGTCAGTCGATGCGCGACCGCGCCGGTCTCGAACTTCGTGTCGGCGAACAGATAGGCGGCGGTGATGTCGATATCCGGATAGATCCACTCGCCGATCCACGGCGAGTATTGGCCAGGCAAGTCGTCGTCGCTGAGCGCGTTCAACGAGGCGCGCAGCTGCAAATCTTCCTTGCGCTTGGAAACCGCGGCGCGCAGCGTGCTGTCCTCGTTGATGTTCCATTGCAATCGGCCGGCGGCGTGCTCGGCATGAGCCTTGGTGAATGACTGCGGCTGTCCGTAGTAACGGTCGGTGTCCGGCGGATTGTCGTAGAGCGCGAAACTTCGCGGTGTCGAGCCCAGCGCCAGCCAGTAGGTTTCGCCGCCTCGCATGTCGCTGTCGGAGCTCGACGCATCGAACTGCAGCCGCAGATCGTCGGTGAGGTTCCAATCCAGCGCGGCACTGACCAGGCTGCGCTCCAGCGACTGGTGGTCCATGTACGTGTCGCCGTCCTGACCGACCACGTTCAAGCGATAGCCGAACTTGCCGGCACCATCGATCGGCCCGCCGAGATCGAGATGTCCATAGAAATTCTCGCCGCCCGCGTAACCGACGGTAACGCTGCGCAGCGCCTCGGCCGTGGGCCGCTTCAAAACATAGTTCACGGTGCCACCGACGTTGCCCACGCCATACAGAAACGCCGACAGGCCGGTGACGATCTCGATGCGCTCCTTGTCTTCGACGTCGGCGTTGTTGCCGTTGCGCATGCCGTCGATCTGGCTGTTCCAGCCGACCGAGAAGCCGCGCAGTACGGCACTGCTATAAAAGCGGGAGCGCGGCGTCTCGAGTTGCGCCACTGGATTGATGCGGAAGATCTGATCGGCGGCCGTGGCCATCCGATTCTCGATCAGCTCCGGCGGCACGACGTTGATGGAGAACGGAGTATCTTCGATGGCCTTCGCGCCCAGCACGCCGAGCTGCGATACGGATCTGGCGCGATAGCCGCTCTCCGCCGCCGCGTCACGCTGACCCCAGACCACGACGGCCGGCTCGGCGACCTCCGACTCTCCACTCGATCCCGCGCCGCCGGCGCCTGCATCGGCAACGACGACTTTGCGCGACTCGGCGCGTGCGGCAGCGTGCGTCGTTCGACTTGCCAAACGAATACCCGCCGCCGGATCCGAGGTGGCGGCAATCGTTTCCTGGGTCCGAGCGAGCGATGACTTGCCCGCGCTCGAATGTTCCTTCGGCACGATGGTCAGCGTCCGCTCGCCCACCAGCCGATAGGTCAGTTGCGTTCCCTGCAACAACAGATCGAGCGCACTCCCCAGCGGCATGCTGCCACTGACACGAGGCGCGGTCGTAGTGGGCAATGAACCGGCCGGCGCCACCAGTTGCATGCCGGTCTGCTTCGACAGTTCGATGATGGCGGTTTCCAACGGACCGGCCGCGATGTCGAGCGTGACCGCGGCGTCGAGATCGCGAGCGGCGGCACTGTTCGCGGCGGCGATGCCGGCGAATGCAGCCACCGCCAGGCTGAGCATGGATCGTGTCTTGTGCATATTCGTTCTCCCCATTGTGACGAACGTGCACCTAGACGACGGCGGCGGCGAATTCGGTACTCACGGCGTGGGAACCCGTTGAGCGGGAACGGCTTCGATGGTGACGGGAAACGCCTCCGGCAAGGCGAGCAACCATTCATCGACGCTCTGGCGATCGACGGCGCCGCTGAAGCGCAGCGTGGCGGCGTCGCTGTCGCTGACCTCGATGCGCCGCTCGGTATAACGACTCACGTCGGCGATGACGTTGCCGAGCGGTTCGTTGCGATAGATCAGCCAGCCCTCGCGCCAGCGCAATCGTTCTTCGAGATTCGGCGCGGAGCGCACTTGCAACGGCTCTCGGCCATCGAGATCGAAGGTCACTTGCTGACGTGGCGCGACGTTGACTTGCTCCCCCTCCCGTGTCGCTCGATTGCGAACGCTCACCACCCCTTCGGCGACCATGACGGTGACGTGATCGCGCACGGCGCGCACGTCGAACGCGGTACCGATCGCGGTGATCGATCCTCCCATGGCACGAACCACGAAGGCGCGCCCGGGATCTTTTGCGACCTGAAAAAAAGCTTCGCCGGCTTCCAGCCGCAATTCGCGGCGCTCGCGATTGAAGTTCACCACCAGGCGCGACCGGGCGCCGAGCGCAACGCGCGAGTCGTCCGCCAGCACGATCTCGCGATGTTCGCCGACGCGCGTTTCGAACACGCCCCAGGAGGGAGCCTGGACGGTTTCCCGGTAGAACAGCAACGCGACCGTCATCCAGGCTGCAACCGCCGCCAGCGCGAACACGCCACGACGCAGGCCCCGCCACGATCTCGACGCCAGGCCGGGCGTCGTGGGCGCCGGCGATTTCCTGGAGGCCAGCCACTGCTCGACGGAAAGCTCGCCGTCGTAGTCATCCTCGGCGAGCTCGCTCGCGGTCGGCATGGCGACCATCGTCGACGGCGAGGTGTGATGCCAGGCGGCGGAGACCGCTTCGAATGCCGTGCGGTGGGCTTCGTCGGCTTCCATCCATCGCAACCAGGCTTGCAGGGTCTGCGCTTCCGGTTCCGTCTGATCGCGGATCACGATGAACCATTCGGCCGCCTCGCGCCGTTGCGCGGCGGAATACCCCGGCGCCATTTCAGATCCTTGTTGGTTGTGTTGGCTCATTGCTCACACGTCCCTCGTCCGCTTTCGGCGGCATCCATCCTGGTCCGCAAGAACTCCAGTGCTCTCGCCAGGTAGCGACGCGCCATACGTTCGCCGATGCCGAGCCGGGTAGCGATTTCTTCCGTCGACAATTCGTGCACGCGGTGGAGCAGGAAGACTTGCCGGCATCTCGGCGGCAACTCCTCCACCGCCGCCCGTAACGTCGTCATCGCTTGCTCGCTGGCCACCAGTCGCTCCGGCGACAACTCGAAGGGGACGAAGTCCATATCACCCATCGAGGCCACGTTGCGCCGGCGGTCCCGTTGCCGCAGCCGATCCGTGACCAGGTTCGCGGCGGTTTTAAATAAGAAGGCGCGCAGGTAACTGATGGCACCCGGACCGCTCAGCCTGAGCAGCTGGACGTACGATTCCTGAGCAATTTCGCGTGCTTCCTGGGTGGAACCGACGCGGGCGGCAATGAACCGCAGCAGGGTGGCGTTGTGCTCCCGGAACAGCCGCTCGACCTCGGCGGGATCGACCATGGGGTCGGCAGACGCAGGCCGCTCGCCCGGCACCTCGGGCAAGGGGCTCAACTGCACCACCGGCAACTTTCCACTCATGCCCCACTATGACGACGAGCCCCGCGAAAACGGTACTCCGCGAGGACCGCTCATTTAACGATCCGGCCTCGGTCCGGCGCCGGCTTCACCGTGCCGGATTCGAGTTCCGGTCCAGTTTCCTGAGCATCATCGCCTCGCTCACATGCGGCGTGTCGACCGCCGAGGCGCCGGTGAGATCGGCAATGGTCCGGGCGACTTTCAATACGCGGTGATAAGCACGCGCGGAGAATGCGAGTTTGTTGGCCGCGCGATCCAGTAGCTGCCGGCCGGCGGCGGTCGGGCAACAGAGGCGTTCCGTCTCCCGTCCGTTCAACCGGGCGTTCGTACAGCCCTGCCGATCGTGCTGCAGCTCGCGCACGCGTGCGACACGGGCAGCGACGGCAGCGCTTGTCTCGGCTTTCACGATGTCCGCACGCAACAGCCCATGCGGAACGCGAAGCACCTCGACATGCAGGTCGAGGCGATCGATCAGCGGCCCCGACAGCCGGTTCGTGTATTTGCGGACTTGCTCGGAGGTGCAGTGGCAAATGCCGCGCTCGTCGCCCAAGTAGCCGCACGGGCAAGGGTTCATCGCCGCGACGAACTGGAAAGAGGCCGGGAATTCGGCCTGCTGCGCGGCGCGAGAGATGGTGATGACGCCCGTCTCCAACGGTTCGCGCAGTACTTCGAGCGCCCCACGCTCGTATTCCGGCAACTCGTCCAAGAACAACACACCGTGATGAGCCAATGAGATTTCACCGGGGCGCGGCCGGGATCCGCCTCCGACCAACGCCACTGAAGAAGCGGAGTGATGCGGAGTCCGAAACGGCCGCGTTCGCCAGCGCGATGTATCGATAGGAAGTCGCGCGACGCTGCGCACGGCGGCGACTTCAAGGGCTTCGTCCTCGCTCATCGGCGGCAACAGGCCGGGCAGGCGTTGCGCGAGCATGCTCTTGCCTGTGCCGGGTGGACCAATGAGAAGCAACGAGTGTGCGCCGGCGGCGGCGATTTCCAACGCACGCTTGGCTGTTTCCTGTCCGCGCACATCGCAAAGATCTGCATCGATGTCAGTCGCGCTATCAGGCGCGGCGCCGGTAATGAAATACAACGGAGCTTTGCCAGTGGCGTGAGCCACTACATCGGGCAAGCTGGATGCGATCGCGATACGACATCCGGTGACGAGCGCGGCCTCAGCAACGTTGGCACGCGGAACGAAAATGGAATGTTTAGCCCGGGTCGCCGCGACGGCGGCGAGCAACACGCCTTGCATCGATTGCACTTCGCCGCTGAGTGACAGCTCGCCATAGAACTCACAATCGCACAACGATTCCGCAGGCAGCTGACCGGACGCGAGCAAGAGACCGAGCGCGATGGGAAGATCGTAGCGACCGCCGTCCTTGGGAAGATCGGCCGGAGACAGATTCACCGTAACGCGACCGTCCGGCATCTCGAAGCCGCAATTCATGATGGCCGCGCGCACGCGGTCGCGACTCTCCCTCACAACGGCCTCGGCCAGGCCGACGATAGTGAAGCGCGGCAGGCCGCCGCCGATATCGATTTCGACGCGCACCAGCGGCGCGTCCATGCCGTGCTGCGCCCGACTCAAGACAGTCGCCATTGCCATCCGTGGCCTCCTGAAACATTCCCTGGCCGTTGTGATCAACGAACGCAACAGCGCCCGTGCGGGCCACGCGCAGCCGCGGCCATCGGCGTCATTCGATCATGGGCAAGTGAATGCCAGCTCGCTGTTGAGCGGGCGAATCGCCGCGAAATCCCTCCGCGGCGCCAGCGAAAATCAGCTAGGGATTTTTCTTTTCCAACTCCGCCAGCCGCGCTTCCAGCGCTTCGAGTTTCTCGCGGGTCCGGCGCAGGACGCCGGCTTGTACATCGAATTCCTGACGCGACACCAGGTCGAGCTTGCTCAACCCGGCTTGCAACACGGCCTTGAAGTTTTCTTCCAGATCGCGACGCAGCGCCTGCACTCCGGGCGGCACGGCGGAAGCAAGACGGCGGGCGAGGTCATCGAGTGAGCGGGGGTCCACGGATCAGACTCCTAACGGATTCAGGATCGGCATTAAGCCTCAAAATCGCCCGTTCGTGGTCATCGCTCCACGGTTACGGGGCAGCCAGCCGGCATTTTGCTCCGAGTTGAAGCAAACGGGCGGATTTTTCGCACCGGGAGAGTGCGCCGACGCCCTGTTCTCAGCCAGCGCGGCGTTGGTTTGCTTGCACGAATTCGTGGCACAGATGATGCATTTCCGATGCGGCGCGCTTGGGAAGCGGGGAATTACTACGACGGGTCATGACTGGTCATGACTAATCCTTCAAAGCACGCGCCCATGAACCCGGAGCCGGAATGCAATGAAGTTGATAACCGCGATCATCAAGCCCTTCAAGCTGGATGACGTCCGACAGGCCGTCGCGGATATCGGAGTTCAAGGCATCACGGTCACGGAGGTGCAGGGCTTCGGGCGCCAGCGCGGTCACACCGAGCTGTATCGCGGAGCCGAGTACCGAGTGGATTTTCTGCCAAAGACCAAGATCGAGCTGGCAGTGGACGATTCGATCGCGGAGCAAGTGGTCGAAGCCATCACCAACGTCGCCCGCACGGGAAAAATCGGCGACGGCAAGATTTTCGTCATCGACCTCGCTCAAGCGGTGCGCATTCGCACCGGCGAGACCGGCGTCGAGGCAGTGTGAGTTTCTTTTTCCTCAACAGCAGCACCTGGCAAACAAACGATCTATCTCTTCGTAGGAGAACGACAGTGAAGAAACCCTTGGCAACGAGCCGCGTGCTCACTTACCTATGGAGCCTCGCGATTGTCGCATTCGTGACGATCGCAGCGCCCGACATGGCGTTGGCGCAAGACGCTCCAGCCGCGGAACCTGCAGCTGCTACAGCTGCGCCTGCGGAGGCCGCGCCGGCTGAAGCCGCCGCTCCGGCCGAAGCAGCAGCCGCGCCCGCAGCTCCGACTTACGACAAGGGTGATATCTCCTGGATGATGGTCAGCACGCTGCTGGTCATCCTGATGGCGGTGCCGGGCCTGGCACTGTTCTACGGCGGCATGGTCCGCTCGAAGAACGTGCTGTCGGTGTCGATGCAAGTCTTCGTCACCTTCAGCTTGCTCGCGGTGCTTTACGCCATCTACGGCTACAGCGTCGCGTTCACCAGCGGTAACGCATTCTTCGGCGGCTTCGACCGCATGTTCCTCGCGGGCATGCTCGACGCGGCCGGCAACCTGACGCCCGCGGCGACCTTCAGCAAGGGCATCTACATTCCTGAGTATCTGTACGCCGCGTTCCAGATGACGTTCGCAGCGATCACGCCGTGCTTGATCGTCGGCGCGTTCGCCGAGCGCATGAAGTTCTCCGCGGTACTGGCCTTCATCGTTCTGTGGTTCACGTTCGCTTACCTGCCGGTCGCGCACATGGTGTGGTTCTGGGCGGGTCCGGATGCGTACACGACGGCCGATGCCGCTGCCGCTGCCACTGCCGGCGCGGGCTTCCTCTTCCAGAAAGGCGCGCTCGACTTCGCGGGCGGCACGGTCGTGCACATCAACGCGGGTATCGCCGGCCTCGTGGGCTGCATCCTGGTTGGCAAACGCAAGGGCTACGGCACCACGGCGATGACGCCGCACAACGTGCCGCTGATCATGGTCGGTGCCTCCCTGCTGTGGGTGGGTTGGTTCGGCTTCAACGTCGGCTCGAACCTCGAGTCGAATGCGTTCGCCGCGCAGGTGTTCCTCAACACCTTCGTCGCCACCGCCGCCGCGGTCATCGCCTGGACCTTCGCTGAGTGGATCTTCCGCGGCACGCCGACGATGCTCGGCGCGGCTTCGGGCGCGGTGGCTGGCCTGGTCGCCATCACTCCGGCCTGCGGTTGGGTCGGCCCGATGGGCGCGATCGTCATCGGCTTGCTGGCCGGCGCGGTCTGCCTGTTCGCGGTCACCAAGTTGAAGGCGGCCCTGGGCTACGACGACTCGCTGGACGTGTTCGGCGTCCACTGCGTCGGCGGCATCCTCGGCGCCATCCTGACGGGCGTGTTCAACGCTCCCTCGCTGGGCGGCACCGGCATCTATGACTACGTCGCCGGCACCTGGGGCTACGCGGGCATGGGTACGCAGGTCATCTCCCAGCTCTGGGGTGTGGGCACCACGATCGTCTGGTCGGGTGTCGTGTCCTTCATCGCCTTCAAGCTGATCGATCTGGTCATCGGCCTGCGGGTCAGCGACGAAGTCGAGACCGAGGGTCTGGACACGACCGAGCATGGCGAGCGGGGCTACAACCTCTGAGGGTGAGCGTCTGGTCGAAAGCGGCCGAGGCCCTTTCGACACGCTCGGCAAAAGGCGTGACTTTTACCGAGCTACATTCGATAACGGCATGGGGTGAAAACGGGCGCGCAAGCGCCCGTTTTCTTTGGCGCGCCCTTTCCCTACAACGTGAACCACTGCTCAATCCTGCTGCATGACAGGGACTGTCTTAATCCCTGGTTGGGACCGGTCCTGTTAGACTGCCGACGTTCTTTACATAGGACCGCGGCGTGAAACTGGTAGTCGCCATCATCAAGCCCTTCAAAGTGGACGAGGTGCGCGAGGCGCTGTCGGAGCTCGGCGTGGCCGGTGTAACGGTGACGGAGGTCAAAGGCTTTGGCCGGCAACGCGGGCACACTGAGCTGTACCGGGGTGCCGAGTACGTCGTCGACTTCCTGCCCAAGTGCAAGATCGAAGTGGCCATCGACGAGGACCGGGTCGACCAGGTGCTGGAGACCATCGTCCAGGTCGCCAATACCGGTCGCATCGGCGACGGCAAGATCTTCGTGATCCCGTTGGGTCACGCCGTCCGCATCCGCACCGGCGAAACGGACGCCCGGGCTATTTAATTGCTGGAGACTGCCATGATCAGACCTGTGTTGTTGCTGACCCTGGCCGCGGTGCTGGCGGCTGGTACCGCCGCTGCCGACGTCTACAAGTACAAAGACGAGAAAGGCAACATCCAATACACCGACAAGCCGCCGTCATTGCCGGCTGAACGGCTCAACGTCCAATCCCAGCGCACCGACGTGATCGCCGCGCAGGAGCGTTCGCAGGCCGCGATTCAGGCCGCGAACCCGAGTGCCCCCCGCCCCGCCGCGGGCAATTCGCCGGCCGACCAGAAGGCCGCCACCGAAACGACCGCCAAAGACAAGGCGGACCGTTGCATCAAGGCGCGCGAACGCTACGATAAATACATGAACTCACCCAAACTGTATGAAGCCGGCAAGGATGGCGAGCGCCGCTACCTCACCGACACCGAGCTCGATGCCGCGCGTGCCTCGGCCAAAGCTTCCATGGATGTGATGTGCCAGTGACCCTGCGAGCTGGATTTGTCGGCCTGGGCGCGATGGGCCTGGGCATGTCGCGCAATCTTCACAAGCAGGGACTGCTGAGCGCCGTATGGAATCGAACGGCTGAGAAAGCCACCGCGCTCGCGCAAGAAACCGGCTGCAAGGCCGTCACCAAGCTCGCCGAGCTCGCGCCCTTGTGCGATGTCATCGTCACCTGCGTATCCGCCGATGCGGACGTGCTCGCCGTGATCGATGAGCTGTTGCCGGTGATCAAGCGCGGCACCATCGTCATTGACTGCTCCACCATCAGCGCCGACACGGCGCGAACCGCCGCTCATCGCTTGAACGCGGCCGGCGCTCAATTCCTCGACGCGCCCGTCAGCGGCGGCACCGAGGGCGCACGCGATGGCACGCTCGCCGTCATGGTCGGCGGCGATGAAAAAGCCTTCGAACGCGCTCAGCCGGTGTTGCAGGCCATGGGCAAAGCGGTCACGCACTTCGGCGCCAGCGGCTCCGGCCAGGCGGCGAAGGCCACCAATCAAATCATGTGCGCCGGCGTGATCCAGGCGGTCGCGGAGGCCATGGCCTTTGCGAAGTCCGAGGATCTGCCGCTCGATCGTCTCATCGACACGCTCGGTAAAGGCGCGGGCTCCAGCTGGTACTTCGTGAATCGCGCGCCCAACATCTTGCGCGACGCCTACCCCGCTGGCTTCCGCGTGAAGCTGCACGAGAAAGATTTGAAGATCTGCCGCGCCATGGCCGCCCGCCACGGCGTGCAGCTGCCCTTGATCGAGATGACACTGGTTCATTACCGGCGCCTGATCGAGCAAGGTCATGGCGACGAGGACATCTCCACCTTGTTCCGCCTGAAGGACGCGCTGTTCGCCGCGGCCCGGGACAACAAACCCTAGGGCCTGGTCCTCATGGTGGCGTCAGCCTCCGAACCTCGCGCCACGTCGACCTCGCCTGCGTCCAAGGCGCCGACGTTCTTTCTGCCGGATTTCTGCGCCTCGCCCGCCATTTTCGTGGTGGTGCTGATCGCCGAACTGGTGGCGCTGGTGATCGCGCTGGCCCGGCAGGCGTTGCACGATAATTTCTGGACCGATCTGGCCGGCGGCTCGATGTTTCTTTTGTGGATCGGCCTTACCTGTTCCGCCGTGCTGTGCCGCTCGCGGCCGTGGCTGCAAACGATGCCACCGGCGCGCGCGGCGATGGCCGCGATCGCCATGCTGGTCGCGACCATCGGCCTGGTGTCGGAAGCGGTGTTTCAAGTGGGCCGGTTCTGGGCCGGCGACCCGATGAGCGCGGGGCCTGGCTTCTTTCCACACGATCACGCCGGGTTCGTGCTGAGAAATATCGTCGTCGGCTTCATCATCAGCGCACTGGCGCTGCGGTATTTCTATGTGAGCGCCGAGTGGAAACGCAGCATCGAGCAGGAAGCACTCGCTCGCATCCGCGCTCTGCAAGCGCGCATTCGCCCGCACTTCCTATTCAACAGCATGAACACCATCGCCGCGTTGACGCGCTCCAGCCCGGAGCGCGCCGAGCAAGCGGTCGAAGATCTCGCCGATCTGTTTCGCGCCAGCCTGAGCGATGCCAGCGCGCGCATTCCGCTCAAGGACGAACTGGAAATCGCGCGGACTCATCAACGCATCGAACAACTGCGCCTCGGCGATCGACTCACCGTGCACTGGGACGTCGATGAGTTGCCGATGCGCGCGCTCGTGCCGAGCCTGATCGTGCAGCCGCTGCTCGAGAATGCCGTGTATCACGGCGTCGAGACGCTGCCGCGCGGCGGCGAGATCTCCATCGTCGGCCGCCGCCAGGACGACCAGGTGCACATCGAAGTGCGCAACCCCATTCTGACTCAGACCGGCTACGCCAATCGCGAGGGCAATCGCATGGCGTTGGAGAACATCCGGCAGCGCCTGGAGCTGGCCTGGCCCGGCCGCGCCCGGGTCGAGGTCGAGCAGCGGGAAGGGGAATTTTGCGCCCGGCTGATCTTTCCGTATGCTGGCGAGGATATGGTAAACGGCTAGCCGGCATTGGGGCGGTAACCAAAACAGATGCGTCTGTTAATCGTAGATGACGAGTCGCCGGCACGGGAACGGTTGCGGCGGCTGTTGGAAGAGATCGAGGACTGCGAAGTCGTCGGCGAAGCCGACAACGGCGAGCAGGCATTGGCGACCTGCGGCGAGCTGCGCCCCGACGTCGTGTTGCTCGATGTGCGCATGCCCGGGCTGTCCGGCATTCAGATCGCACGTCACATCGATTCGCTGGAAGATCCGCCGGCGGTGATCTTCACCACCGCCTACGATCAATACGCCGTCGAAGCTTTCGAGACCGAAGCGGTCGGCTATTTGTTGAAGCCGGTCCGTAAAGAGAAGCTCGCTCACGCGCTACGCCACGCGTCGCGCATTTCTCCGACGCGCCTGGTGAAGGTCGCCGAGACCGCGCGACTCGAGCATCGTCGCGAACAGATCTGCGCGCGGCTGGGCGAAACGCTCAAGCTGATCCCGCTATCGGATATTTATTATTTCGTCGCCGATCAGAAATACGTGACCGTGCGCCACAAGGGCGGCGAGAGTCTGATCGACGAATCGTTGAAGGCGCTGGCCGAAGAGTTCGCGCCGGACTTCGTGCGCATCCATCGCAATGCTTTGATCGCGGAGAAATACATCTCCGCGGTGGAGCGCACCGATTCAGGCCAGTACGTCGTGCGAGTTCGTGAATGCGGTGAAGTGCTGGAAGTCAGCCGGCGTCACGCGTCCGAGCTGCTCCGGCGCATTCGCGGCGAAAGTCACTCCTGACGCGGGCGCAGGCGCATGAAGCGCCGCGCGGTCGTATATACCAACGCGCCGCGACTCACCCAACGCATCAGCCGTTTCGGTCCGATCAACGCGACCAGCGCCACGCCGCCAATCAGCACGGCGGGATTTTTCAACGCACGCTGAGCGGCGCCGATACCGCGATCCAGACCGCTCAGGTGATGCTCGATCTCATTCATGTTCGAGCCCAGCGCGCGACGCTGCACGGCTGCGCGCAATCGCAGGTTGGAATGCTTGGCCGTCAACTGATTGAAGCGCTCGCTGCTCACAGACGCGCCTTCAGCTGATCCCGATCCTTGGCCAGCTCCGCCAGCGTATCGTCCAGCAACGGCGGCTTGGTGCTGAGCTTGTGCCGGAGTATCAACCCGGCCACGACCGCGACCACGATGAACATGCCGACCATGGCCACCGAGGCCGCCAGCCGGTGCGTGTCCCAGAACACGAAGATCACCGCCAGCGCCACCAGGAACAGGCCCATCATCGCCGCGAACGCCGCGATGAAGGCCCACAGCAGAATCCCGCCGACCTGCCGCACCTCTTCCTGCAACTCGGTGGTCAGCAGCTCCAGCCGGGTGTGCACGATGGCGACGAACGTCGCCAGGAAGTTGTTGAGCGACTGAAACAGGCCGGCGACCGGACGCGCGCCTTCTTGCGTGCTTCGGGCATGCGCGCTCTGGGCGCCGGTGCGCGGATCGTGGGTTTCCACTGCCATGACGGAGTCGACTCGCGTCGCGCTCAGCGACGGGCGAGCAGCAGTCCGACCACCAGACCGATGCCGGCGGCAATGCCGACCGACTGCCACGGATTCTCGTGAACGTATTCGTCGGCGGCGTCGGCGATCTCACGCGCGCGGCGCATCGCCTCTTCCTCGACTTCGCTCAAGCGCACCTTGGCCTGGCGCAGCGACTCTTCGGCGCGCGCACGCACTTCCTGGATCTTCTCGCCGGTGAGCGTCGAGGTGGCTTTGAGCAGCGCCTCGGCATCCTCCATGACGGTCTTCAGGTCGGCGACCAGCTGGTCGGTAGTCACGTCTACTTGGGCATTCATGAGTCGTTCCTCTCGAGCTTCGTGCATCGGATGTTAGCAAACCAGTGAGCGGGCGGCGGTGCTAGCATGGCGACCTTTGCCGCGGGCCTGCGGCCACACGGATCGGAATACCCATGACTCAACCGCCACGCGTCGCACCGGTGAAAGATCGGTTCTACGCGCGCACGTTCGCATTGGTGACGTGCCTGGTGCTGGGCCTGGCCTTGTTCAAGATCGTCCAGCCCTTCCTGGGTCCGTTGCTGTGGGCGATCTTCATCGCATTTCTGCTTCATCCGCTGCATGTGCGGCTGGCCGCCCGGCTGCGTGGCAAACCCCAACTCTCGGCGGCATTGCTGACCGTGCTCACGTTCGTCGTCATCATCGGCCCGCTGACCGCACTGAGCGCGGCCTTCGCGGCCCAGGTCGGCGACCTGTTGCAGCTGGTGCAAGACAAGGTCGCCGGTCAGACAACTGGCAACGTGTTGAATCTGGCGAATGTTCCCTGGGTGCGCGAGGGGCTGGACTGGCTCGACCGGACGCTCGACGTGGATCTGGCGCAGCTGCAGGCCTGGTTCACGCAAGGTTCCAAAGAAGCGTTGCAGACTCTGGCGTCGCTGACCGGCAAAGTCTTCCTGGGCGCGGTCGGCACCGTGGTCGGCTTCGTGCTGATGGAGTTCATGCTGTTCTTTTTCATCCGCGACGGCGGCGAGATGGTGGACACCACGCGCGAGCTGATTCCGATGGCCGAGACCCCCAAGGCCAAGCTGTTCGACCATCTGGCGGCGGTCACGCGCGCCATGGTGTATGGCACCGGGCTGACAGCGCTGATCCAGGGCACGCTGGTCGGCATTTCCTTCCTGATCGTGGGCCTGCCCTCGCCCATCGTGTTCGGCGTCATCGCCGCGCTGGTGGCCTTGTTGCCGTTCGGTGGTACCGCGTTGGTGTGGGGCCCGGCGGCGCTGGTGCTGGCGGTGGAAGGCCGCTGGGGCGCGACGATTTTCATGCTGGTGTGGGGTGCGGTGCTGGTGTCGCTGGTCGACAATGTGGTGCGGCCGATGCTGGTGTCGGGGCGCGCCAATGTCGGTACGCTGACCGTCTTCATCGGCGTGCTGGGCGGATTGGCCGCCTTCGGTGCCATCGGCCTGTTCCTCGGGCCGGTCGTCCTCGCGCTCATCATCGCGCTGATCCGTTTCCGGCTCGAGATGCGACGCGCGGAAAAAGCCATGGCCGTGTCGGCGGAATGATTCGCCCTGCCCGCGCCGACTCGTTTATAGAATTGTCATGAGTATCTCCGAACACACATTGCGCATCGCCACCCGGCAGAGCCGTCTGGCCCTGTGGCAGGCCGAACACGTCGCGGCCCTGCTCAGAAACAAGCACCCGGATCTGAAGGTCGAGCTGGTGCCCATGACCACGCAAGGCGACCGCATCCTCGACCGGCCGCTGGCCGACATCGGCGGCAAGGGCCTGTTCATCAAGGAGCTGGAACTGGCCATGTCGGAGCATCGGGCCGATATCGCCGTGCATTCCATGAAGGACGTGCCGAGCGACATGCCGCCGGGTTTCACCCTGGCCGCGATGCTGCCTCGGGCCGATCCCCGCGATGCATTTGTTTCTACTCGTCACAAGAGTTTCGCGAGCCTGCCGCAAGGCGCGCGCGTCGGCACTTCGAGCTTGCGCCGGCAATGTCAGCTGAAACAGGCGCGACCGGATCTGGAGCTCATCACTTTGCGAGGCAATGTCGATACTCGCCTGCGCAAGCTCGACGAAGATCAGTACGACGCGATCATCCTCGCCGCCGCGGGTTTGATTCGCCTCGGACTGGAAAGCCGCATCACTGAATATTTCGCGGCCGGGCAATCGGTGCCGGCCGTGGGTCAAGGCATCATCGGTATCGAATGCCGTGACGACGATGCACGTAACATCGCTTACGTCCGTGCACTGAATGACACGGAGTCGTGGCAATGCTGTCTGGCGGAGCGCTCGTTCGCGCAACGGCTCGAGGGCAGCTGCCAATCTCCCATCGCGGGATTCGCGACGCTCAGTGGCGATCAGCTGCAACTCCATGGTGTCATCGGCGCGCCCGACGGTAGCGAGATGTATCGCGGCTCGCAGCTGGGCCCGGTCACCGAGGCGGCAGCGATCGGCGTGCGACTGGCGGAAGAGCTGTTGAAAGATGGCGCCGGCGAGCTGCTCGAACGTTTGCGGCAGGAGTCGACATGATTCCGAAGGTGATGCCGCCGCTGGCGGAGCTCACTGTCCTCGTGACTCGCCCCGCCTCCCAAGCCGTGGGCCTGTGCGAACGGATGCAGCAGAATGGCGCCGCGGCGATTGCCTTTCCCGCGGTGGAAATCGAGCCGGTCACTGCGTCCAAGGCGAGCGGTCACGATCTCATCATCTTTGTGAGCGTCAATGCAGTCGCGCATGGCGTGCACTTGATCGAGAAGAGCCCGACGGCACGCGTAGCGGCGATCGGCAAGGCCACCGCGGCGGCATTGAAAGAGACTTCGCTGCCGGCCGACATCGTTCCCGAAGCCGGCTTCAACAGCGAAGCGTTGCTGGCGCATCCGGATCTCACATTGGCCGATGGCGCGAAGATCCTGATCGTGCGCGGCTCGGGCGGTCGCGAGCTGATGCAGGAATCATTCAGCGCCCGCGGCCTGGTCGTCGAGACGCTCGACGTTTATCGACGCGTTCGCCCCACGATCGACGACGCCACGCGCGACGCGCTGGAAACACGCTGGCAGAACGAAGGCATCGACGTGGTCACCGCCACCAGCATCGAAACTTTGCATAATTTGATGGAGATGTTGTCCGACCGCGGGCGCGCGCTCCTGCGGGAGAGCACGCTGCTGCTGGCCAGCCGGCGCATCGCCGAAGCGGCGCAGGCCGCGGGCTTGAACGGGACGCTGATTGTCGCGAACGGCGCCGACGACGCCTCGATGATCGGCGCTTTGGCCAATTGGAGAACCCGCGCCCGGGCGGCTTGAAATCGGCACTGCGTGTTAGGATACGCAGGTCGCAAGCAGCGCCCTTTCCCATGGCCCCCTATGGCCAATTCTGGTCCTGAATCCATCAGCTCGGTTGATCCCGGCGATTCGTCGAGAACCCGTCGCGCGCATACGTACAGTCGATTGACGACAGCTATTGCCGTGCTCGCCTTGGCAATCGCCGGCTATGGCCTGGTGCGCCTGGATGCGATCCGGGACAAGCTCGATATCGCCAATGCCGCCGTGGCCGCGTCCAACGCCGATCGGGAACTGCTGCGCGCCGAATTGAAGAGTCAGGCCAGCCGCGAGCGCCAAGCCCATCGCGATCTGAATCGACGCCTGGACACGCTGAACGATGCTCCTCAACAACTGCAGGAGCTGGCCTCTTCCGTCGAAGAGCTGCGCGGCCGCGCCGAAGGACCGGAACGCGCGTGGTCGCGCGCCGAGGCATTGTTTCTTCTGGAGCTGGCCCAGCGCCGGCTGACGCTGGATCGCGATGTAGAAACTGCGATCGTCGCGCTGGAGTCGGCGGACCTGCGCCTCGCGTCGCTGAAGGACCCGTCCTTCGCCGCTGTCCGGCAAGAAATCGCCAAGGAGTTGCAGGCGCTGCGGGCCGTGCAGCTGCCCGATACCACCGGCATTCTGTCCAAGCTGATTGGCGCCGAAGAACGTGCCAGCGACGCGCCGGTGAAAGGCATCCTGGTCACCGAGCGCAACGCCTTCGATCGCACCAAGCTGCCGGATGGAATGTTTGCTCGCGCCGGCGCCATTCTCAGCCAGACCTTCTCGAATCTGATCGTCGTGCGCAAAGTCGACGACGCCTCCGGCAGCGTCATTACTGCCGAGGAAGCGCTGTTGAGACGCCAGCATCTGCAGTTGTTGTTCTTCGCGGCCCGCACGGCGGTGATCCGTCACGATGAGCAGGCGTATCGCACGGCACTGGCCGGTGCGCGACGCTCCTTGGGTGATTTCTTCGATCTTTCCAGCCCCGAGGCGGAGTCGTTGCTGAACGAAGTGCAGGCGCTGGAACCGATCAACATCGACCCCGCTCTGCCCACCGTGACCAACTCCATCAGCACACTGCGCCGGATGGTCCCGTCGCGCCGAGGCCCGGAGTAACCGCCATGAGAAGCGGTCTATACATCGCCGCGGCAATGATCGTCGCGGGTCTGATCGCCAACATCGTGTTGGGCGATCCGGGCTACGTGGCGCTGCGCTTCGCCGGTCGATTGATCGAAATGTCCGCGGTGACGTTCGGTCTGCTGCTGGTCGCCGCGTACTTCGCGGTGAGATTGTTGATCAAGCTCATCACCGCACGTCGTTCCTGGAAAGCGGCTCAAGAGGCACGACGTCACGAACGCGCCCGTCGCAGCTTTGCTCAAGGCATCCTGGAGCTGTCCGAAGGAAACTGGGAAGCCGCCGAGAACACGCTGACTCGCAACGTGCGTGAAGCCGAGAGCCCCGCGGCCCACTATCTGACGGCAGCTCGGGCTGCGGATCTGCAAGGCGCCTCTGAACGGCGCGACGAATATCTGCAGCGTGCATTGGAAGTGGCTCCCGAGCGCCGCGCGCCCGCACTCGTCATGCAAGCCGAAGTCCTGCTCAAGCACAAGCAGCTGCAAGCGGCGCTGACGACGCTCGAACAACTCGAAGCGATGAAACAGCAGAACGCGCGCGGCCTGTTGCTGCTCGCTCGTGCCTATCGTCAGTCGGGCGACTGGCAGAAGCTGCAGGCTTTGGAGCCGCGCCTGCGCAGTACTCGAGGCATCACGGCCGCGATGGTCGATGAGACGGTCGCGCAGGTTCATCTCGACCGGCTGAAAGACGCCGCGACCCAGGGCGACTTGAACGAGTTGAAAGCCGCCTGGAAGGAAACGTCCAAGTCATTGGCCAAGCATCCCGAGATCGTGGTCGCATATGCTCGCGCGTCGATGTCATGTGGCGATCACGAAGCCGCGGAAGCGGCGCTGCGCGATTGCATCAACAAGCAGTGGAATGAAGCAGCGGTGCTGGCTTACGGTGAGCTGGAAACCGACGAGCCGCTGAAAACGCTGGATCGCGCGGAAGCCTGGTTGCCTGAGCACAGCGATGACGCGGCGTTGCTGTTTACCTGCGCCCAGCTTGCAACTCGCGCCGAGCTCTACGGCAAGGCGCGCAGCTTCCTCGAAACGAGCATCGCGATCCGGCCGCGCCTGGAAGCATATCAACTGCTCGCGAGCCTCATGGACCAACTCGGCGAACACGAGCGCTCGGTGAAGGCATTGAACGACGCTCTCGCCCTGGCCGTGGGCCGCAAGGCGAATCTCCCGAAGATTCGCGCGCGCCGCTGGCTGGAACGCAGGCAAAGCGACCGGCGGAGAAACTAGGCTTCGCGATGTCCGCAGCCCGACCCTACGCACGCATCACGCTGCTTCCCTCGCAGCAGGTTCTCACCGTCGAACGCGGCGAGACCATTCTCGATGCCGCCCTTCGCGCGGGATTGAACCTTCCTCACAGCTGCAAGAGCGGACATTGTTCGTCGTGTCGCGCGCGCATTCGTCACGGCGAAGTGAGCTATCCGCACGGCCGGCCGCTGGGATTGATGGAAGACGAAGAGCGCGACGGTTACGCACTGCTGTGCCAGGCGCACGCGGCCAGCGAAGATCTCACCATCGAAGTTCGTGAGATCCGCCCGCCGGCGCCGGAGATCGTGCTCAAGAGCCTGCCTTGTCGCATCGAGCGACTGGACCGGCTCACGCCCGACATCATGGCGGTGTTCCTGAAGATGCCGGCCAACGAATATTTCCATTTCGCGCCCGGTCAGTATCTGGACATCATGCTGCCGCAGAACCGGCGCCGCAGCTTCTCCATCGCGAGCACGCCGGGCGACGGCAAGTTGCTCGAGCTGCACATCCGTCGGGTCTCGAGCGGCGAGTTCACTCAACAGCTGTTCGACGGCACGCTGGAAAAAGCGCTGCTGAGAGTCGAAGGGCCGCTCGGACAATTCTGGTTCCGGCGTGAATCGCCGCGACCTGCGCTGCTCGTCGGCGGCGGCACTGGGTACGCGCCGCTTCGTTCGATGCTGCATAGTCTGCTGGAAGTCGGCGACCGCCGGCCGCTATATCTTTATTGGGGAGCGCAGACCGCTCACGACTTGTATGAAGACGCGCATCTTCGCGCGCTGTGTGAGCAGCATCCGAACCTTCATTACATTCCCGTGCTTTCAGCGCCACGCGCCGAAGATCGGTGGCAGGGTCGAACGGGCTGGGTGCATGCCGCCGCGCTGGAAGATCATCCCGATCTCACCAAGGTCGATGTGTATGCCAGCGGCCCGCCGGTGATGGTGGAAACGATCCGCCACGAATTCACGCATCGTGGCTTGCCGCCCGAGCAGCTGTTCTTCGATTCGTTCGACTTCGCGCCGGATGCCACCGCCAAACTGGGCGCTGCGTTCATCCCGCCGCAGGATCTTTAGTTCGCAGCAGATCGGCAAGCGCCGCGTTCAACTCGGGATAGCGAAACGCGAAGCCTGCGTTCAGCGCCTTGGTCGGCAGTACTCTCTGCCCTTCCAGCAGCAGTTGAGACAATTCGCCCAGCGAGGCTCGCAAGATGCGCGCCGGCACGCGCACAGGAATGGACCGACCGAACTGCGCCGCCAGCGTCGCCGCGAACTCCTGCTGACGAACCGGCCGCGGCGATGTGACATTGATGCCGCCGCTCATGTCTTCCTGCCTGATACAGAACCACAACAGATCGAGCAGATCGTCGATGTGAACCCACGATTGCCATTGCTGCCCCGACCCGAGCAACACGCGCAATCGCATGCGAGCGGGCCGGAGCAATCCGGGCAAAGCGCCACCCGACATGCCTAGCACGATGCCGAAGCGCAGACGACAGACACGAACGTCATATTGCTCGGCCGCTTGCGCCGCCAGTTCCCACGCCTGACAGAGATGCGATTGAAAGATCGGCTGACCGCGCGCCGCTTCGGTGATCTCCTCTTCTCCGCGCACGCCGTAGTAACCGATCGCGGACGCATTGATCAGCACGTCCGGCTTGTGCGTGAGCCGCGCGATCAGCTCGGTGATCTTGTTTGTGACGTTCAGCCGGCTGTCGAGCAGTTCGGTGCGACGCGCGGGCGTCCATAAACCCGCGAAGATCGGCGCACCGGCGAGGTTGACGATCCAATCGATACGTTCGCTCGATATGATTTCATCGAGCGAAACAATCACACGCACCATCGAACCGAACACCGCACGTGCCCGCGGACCATTGCGAGTCAGGGCAATGACACTGTGGCCGTCGGCGAGCAGCCGCCGACAGAGGCTGCGACCGATAAAGCCGGTCGCCCCCGTGACCAGCACGATACAAGGCGCATCCGAGCGAGCGACACGCCGCGGTGCGCGTTGCCACTCTGGACGGCTCATGTGACGATCTTGGCGACCTTCGTGCCCATGCGCATGAGCTTCAACAGCGTGGGCCGAGGCATGGCGCGGACCTGGTCGTACCAGCCCGAGACCTCCTCCAGGAATTCGAGCATGTCGCCGATACGCTGTTTCACCTGCTCGGGGGTTTCCTCATCTTTCCTGGCGTCGGCGGTCGCCTCGCGCAGCATCTGTAAAGTCGGGTCGATTTCACGCTTCTTGCGTCCGTCCATGATCATGGTGAGCACTTCCCATATATCCTTGCGCGCCTGAAAGTAATCGCGCCGGTCGCCCAGTTGATGAGTCACGCTGACCAGATCCCAGGATTGAAGCTCCCTGATACTGACGCTGACATTGGAGCGCGCCACGTTCAGCGTCTCGGCGATCTCGTCGGCCGTCAGCGGCGTCGGCGCCAGGAACAATAAGGCATGGATCTGCGCTACCGAACGGGAGACGCCCCAGCGGCTGGCCATTTCGCCCCAATGGAGCACGCACCTCTGCATGGTAGGAGTCAGTTGCATGTTCTGGACCCATCCGTAATTTCTGTCTTTTCTGAAATTTAAATATGCACCGACACCGTGTCAAGTCGATGGCCCGAGGGCGCTCATGACTCAGTCTGGCAGCGAGGGCCGACCCCACATCTTGATTGCCGGCTGCGGCTATGTCGGCCAGCGCCTGGCCGCCCGCCTGCGCGATCGATATGAGATCACCGCCCTGGTCCGCTCGAACGACAAGGCGGCCGCACTGGAGCGGCAAGGATTGAAGACGGTCGTCATCGACCTCGACCGGCCGCGACTCGGCTCGAGCATTCCCGAGCGCCTGGATCAGGAAGCCATCGTTTATCTGGCCCCGCCGCCCGGTTCGGGCGAGAGCGACCTGCGGCTCGATAGGTTCCTGCATCTGGCGTTCGTGCCGCCCAAGAGCTTTGTTTATATGAGCACGACCGGTGTGTACGGCGACTCGCAAGGTGCCCTGGTCGACGAAAGCACGCCCGTCATGCCGCTCACCGAGCGCGCCCGCCGACGGGTCAGCGCCGAAGAAATGACCCGGGTGTGGTGTCACGAACGACGGGTTCGGCGTGTCGTGCTCCGGGTGCCGGGAATTTATGGCCCCGAGCGGCTGCCGCTGGAACGATTGCGCAAGTCAGAACCGGTGGTGCGCGCCGAAGACGCCGGCATCACCAATCGCATTCATGTGGACGATCTGGTCAGCGCCTGCGAAGCGGCGATCGAGAACAAGGAAGCGCGCGGCGTTTACAACGTCACCGACGGCAACTCCGTCAGCTCGACGTCGTTCATCGACCTGGTCGCGGATCTCAGCGGCCTGCCTCATCCACCGCGGGTCTCGATGGAAGAAGCCCAGCTGACGTTCAGCCCCGAGCGCCTGTCATTCCTCAATGAATCGCGCCGGGTCAGTAACGACCGCATGCTGAAACATCTGGGCGTGAAGCTGCGCTATACCGACCTGGAGACCGGCATTCGCGCCAGCCTGAGCAATGGCTAACTTGGCTGGCTCTTCTTGCTGTCGAGCCACTTCGTAATGGGCTTCCACTGCTCCCAGTCCGGGCTGGCCAGATATTCGGGCAGCTCGAAAATGCCCATGCCGCGCTGATAGGCACGCAGATAGTTGGTCGACTGACGCAGCTGGCCGAGATACGGCACCTTGAGCTTGTCCAGATATTGATCAAGCTCGTCGAACAGCAGCGTGTTCTCTCGCACCCGGTTCGCCACCATGCCGAGGCGCGCCTGTTGACGTTGCACCTTGCCCAGCTCGAGCAGCTCTTCCATGAAGCGCGCCGAGGCTTTCATGTCGATGGGCGATGGCATCACCGGAATCAGGATGGTCTCGGCGCGACGGACCAGCTCGTTCATTTCCGCGCCATGCGTCCTGGCCGGGGCGTCGATGACCAGCACCTCCGTATCTCGCGGCACGGTGCGGATGCCTTCATCGTAGGCCGGCACGCCGGCGATGCTGGGCAGATCGGCAGGGCGCATCGCCAGCCAGTCGAGGCTGGAGCGCTGCGGATCGTAGTCGGCGATCGTCACCTTGGCGTCCCGGCTCGCAAAGTAACAAGCGATGTTGGTCGCCAGAGTGCTCTTGCCGCTGCCGCCTTTGGAGTTCATTACCATCACGTGGCGCATGAAAATCCTCGCTTCCCCCGAAAAAGAGACAATCTTGGGCCCGGCGAGGCGCGCCGGACTGTGCTGGGTTTCGCGTTGTCGCGAATGATATGCTCCGCTCATGCGCCTGTCTTTCACCAAGATGCAGGGCCTGGGCAACGATTTCATCGTATTCGAGGCTCCGGCCGGCATGGAATTGCCATCCTCCGAAGTGTTTCGCCGCCTCGCCGATCGTCGCGTCGGGATCGGTTTCGATCAGGCGCTGGTGCTGATGCCCCCCGCCAGAGACGGTTTCGATGTGTTCTATCGCATCTTCAACGCCGACGGTTCGGAGGTGGAGCAGTGTGGTAACGGCGCGCGCTGTATCGCCAGCCTGGTCGCTCGCAAGCTCAGTAAATCCAGCGTGCGGATGGACAGCCCCGGCGGTCAGGTCAACGGCTTCCTGAGGGACGACGGCCTGGTGTCCGTCGACATGGGCGTGCCCAACTTCGCGCCCGCGTCGCTGCCGTTCGAAGCTTCACGGGAAGCCGACGTGTACCCGCTACGCGTCGGTGAGAAAGAGCTGCAGATCGGCGCGGTCTCGATGGGCAATCCGCATGCCGTCATGCAAGTGCCCGCCGTGCGGGACGCCGCCGTGGACACACTGGGGCCCGCGGTGGAGAATCATTCCCGCTTCCCGAAGCGCGCCAATGTCGGCTTCATGGAAGTGGTCAGCCCGACTCACATCCGGCTGCGGGTGTTCGAGCGCGGCGTGGGCGAGACGCAAGCTTGTGGCACCGGCGCGTGCGCCGCTGTCGCCATCGGACGACGATGGGGTCTGCTGCAAGAGGAAGTGCAGGTGGACGCGCCGGGCGGTCGCATGTTCGTGCGCTGGCCCGGCCCTGGCGAAGCGCTGTGGCTCACCGGCCCGGCGGTCACCGTTTTCGAAGGGACGGTGGAAGTTTGAACGTACCAATCGAGCTGAAGAACAAGGCAACTGTATGAGCAAGCAACCGGTCCGCGGTGCCGATGTGGAAACGCTCACCCCGGCGGTCACCAGCAAGCTGGCCGACAGTGGGCCCAGCGAGGCCGAGATCGCCGACTACCTGACGAACAACGCCGACTTCTTCGAGCGGCACGCGACCTTGCTCACCAAGCTCAAGCTCCCGCACAGCCGTGGCAATGCCACCGTGTCGCTGGTCGAGCGTCAGGTCTCGGCGCTGCGTGAGAAAAATCAGTCATTGGAATCCCGGCTGCGCGAGCTGATCGATGTGGCTCGAAGCAACGACGTGCTGGCCGCCAAGATCCATCGCCTGGCCTGTCGCCTGGTGCGCGCCGGCAATGCCACCACGTTGCTGGACTCGATGGAAACTTCGCTGCGTGAAGACTTCGGCGCTTCCGAATGGTTGCTGCTGCTCGCGCCGACCCGCGCGACCGGCTTCACCAGCATCGACAGCCGTCATCTGCGCCTGATCGACCCGAACGCGACCGAGCTGAAAATGTTCGACACCCTGTTCGAATCCGCCCGCCCCCGCTGCGGTCAGATTCGCGACAGCCAACGCGATTTCCTGTTCGGCGCCGGCACGATCGAGATCGGTTCGGCCGCGCTGGTGCCGCTGGGCCGCGAGCTCGGCTTCGGTCTGCTCGCGATCGGCAGCCCGGACGCACAACGTTTCCATCCCACCATGAGCACCGACTTCCTGGCGCGCATCGGTGACCTGGTGAGCGAGGCCGTCGCGGCCGCCTGATTTCGCGGTCGCGGGCGTCGATCAATGGATGAGTCCGCCCTTGCCTGGCTGCCGAAATTTTTCAGCCACCTGTCCGTGGAGCGGCGCATGTCGCCGCACACCGATTCCAACTATCGTCGTGACCTGAAACGTTTCGTCGCTCATTGCGACAAGAACGGCCTGACCGACTGGTCGCGGATCGACGGTCAGCACGTTCGTGCCTTCGCCGCCGCCGAGCATCGCGCCGGCGCCTCGCCTCGAACCATTCAACGGCGCCTGAGCGCGCTGCGCAGTTTTTATAACTTTCTATTGCGCGAACGCGTGGTCAAGGCCAATCCCGGCGTCGAGGTGCAGGCGCCGAAAGCCAGCAAACGTTTGCCCGCGACCATCGACGTCGATCAAATGACCCGGCTGCTGAGCTTCCGCACCGACGAAGAAATCGGCGTGCGCGACAAGGCGATGATGGAATTGTTCTATTCCTCGGGCCTGCGTCTGTCGGAGCTGGTTGGACTGGATCTGACCGACATCGACCTCGCGGATCGCACCGTTCGCGTGCTCGGCAAAGGCGGCAAGACTCGCGTCGTGCCGGTCGGCCGCCACGCTGTCGAAGCCATCAGTCGCTGGTTGCTCGAACGCACCAAGCTCGCCGACGTAGGAAATACCGCGCTGTTCGTCGGCAAACGCGGCGATCGCATCAGCCCACGTTCGGTTCAGAAACAAGTGGCGGCGTGGGCTCGCAACCAGGGCCTCGGCGTGCACGTTCACCCGCACATGTTCCGCCATTCGTTCGCCACGCACCTGCTCGAGTCCAGTCAGGACCTGCGCGGCGTCCAGGAACTGCTGGGTCACGCCAACATAGCAACCACTCAGATTTATACCCACCTTGATTTCCAGCACCTAGCCAAGATCTACGATGCGGCCCACCCTCGGGCACGCCGGAAGAGCTGACGGCGCGGCAAGCAGACAGAACATGAGCGAATCACCCCACGCAACTACCATCCTCTCGGTCCGCCGCAACGGCGTCGTCTGCATCGGCGGCGACGGCCAGGTCTCTCTAGGGAACACTGTGATGAAGGGCAACGCCCGCAAGGTGCGGCGCCTCTACGACGGTAAAGTGCTGGCAGGCTTCGCCGGCGGCACCGCCGACGCGTTCACTCTGTTCGAGCGTTTCGAAGCCAAGCTGCAGCAGTACGGCAACTTGACGCGCGCGGCCATCGAGCTCGCGAAGGACTGGCGCAGCGATCGCAGCCTGCGCCGCCTGGAAGCCCTGCTGTGTGTCGCCGACACCAAGAGCTCATTCATTATTTCGGGCAACGGCGACGTCATCGAGCCCGAAGACGATATCATGGCGATCGGCTCCGGCGGCGCATTCGCCCAATCCGCCGCGCGCGCGTTGTTACAGAACACCGAGCTCGATGCCCGCACGATCGTCGAGAAGGCATTGAACATTGCCGCCGATATTTGTATCTACACCAATCGCAATCTCACGATAGAGGAGTTGAAGTGACTCGTGACTGATGACTAATGAATAGTCAGAAGGCGTTCCATAGCCAGGCCGTCGCAATAGTCACCAGTCAGTAGTCATCATTCACTTCCATCTTTATGTCAATGACTCCCAGAGAAATCGTTCAAGAGCTCGACAAGCACATCGTCGGCCAGGGCGCGGCCAAGCGTGCCGTCGCCATCGCGCTGCGCAATCGTTGGCGCCGCATGCAGGTCGCTGAAGGATTGCGCGCTGAAATCACGCCCAAGAACATTCTGATGATCGGCCCCACCGGCGTCGGTAAGACCGAGATCGCTCGTCGGCTCGCCCGCCTCGCGCGCGCGCCGTTCATCAAAGTCGAAGCCACCAAGTTCACCGAAGTCGGTTATGTCGGCCGCGAGGTCGATTCCATCATCAAGGATCTGATGGACGTCGCGGTCAAGATGACTCGCGAAGAAGAAATGGAAAAGGTGCGTCATCGCGCCATGGATGCCGCCGAAGAGCGCGTGCTCGACGCGCTGCTGCCGCGACCCAAATCCATGGGCTTCACTGCCGAGCCCGAGCCCACGCCGCGCGACGGCGAAACGCGGCAGAAATTCCGCAAGATGCTGCGCGAAGGCCAGCTCGACGATCGTGAGATCGAGATTGAAGTGCGCGCATTGCCGGTCGGCGTCGAGATCATGGCGCCCGCCGGCATGGAAGATCTCACCAATCAGTTGCAGAGCATGTTCTCCAACCTCGGCGGCTCGCGCACCAAGACGCGCAAAGTGAAAGTTCGCGAAGCATTCAAGCTGCTCACGGATGAAGAAGCCGCGAAGATGGTCAACGAAGAAGAGCTGAAGATGCGCGCGTTACAGAACGCGGAGCAGAACGGCATCGTGTTCATCGACGAAATCGACAAGATCGCCCGTCGCCAGGAAACGCATGGCGCCGATGTGTCGCGCGAAGGCGTGCAACGTGATCTGTTGCCGCTCGTGGAAGGCAGCACGGTCACCACCAAGCATGGCATGGTGAAGACCGACCATATTCTATTCATTGCCTCCGGCGCGTTTCATATGTCCAAGCCGTCGGACCTGATCCCGGAATTGCAGGGTCGCTTCCCGATTCGGGTGGAACTGGATGCGCTCGAGGTCGAAGACTTCATTCGAATTCTGACGGAGCCTGACGCGTCGCTGTGCACGCAGTACAAGGCGCTGCTCGCGACCGAAGGTGTCACGCTCGACTTCAGCGAGAGCGGTGTCCGTCGGATCGCCGAGGTCGCGTATCAAGTGAACGAGCGCACCGAAAATATCGGCGCCCGTCGTTTGCATACGGTGCTGGAACGGTTGCTCGAAGTGCTGTCGTATGAAGCGGCCGACAAGAACGGCGTCAATGTCACCGTCGACCAGGAGTATGTGGACAAGCACCTGGGCGAACTGGTGAAGGACGAAGACCTGACGCGCTACATCCTGTAATCCTCGTCCCCGAACCGGCCATGCCGCATCCGACCAACATCAAATCGCGGACCAAGTCCCGCGTGCTGGAAGTGAGCTTCGACGACGGCTCGGTGTTCGAGCTGCCGTATGAATATCTGCGGGTGTTCTCGCCGTCGGCCGAGGTGCGCGGTCATGGCCCGGGGCAGGAGCAGCTGCAGCTCGGCAAGCACGAAGTCACGATCTCGCAGGTCGAGCCGGTGGGCAATTACGCGGTCAAACTGGTGTTCGACGACGGCCACAACACCGGCCTCTATACCTGGGCCTACCTGTACGAGCTGGGCCGGGACCGGACCCAGAAATGGCAGAGCTATCTGGACCGGCTCAAGGAGCTGGGCATCGCCTACCCCACGGTGCTGCCGAAAAAGCCGGCGAGCCCATTTTCGTTGAAGCCGCCGCAGCGCTAGCGAACCCGGATATCACTACGCTCAATGTAGATTCGCTCGCGAACCTACACTGACAAAGTGGATATCGCTACTCTCAGTAGTGATCTCGATTAAAATGGCTCGTCACAGCCAGCGACGACCATGACCGCCAACTCCCCCCAGTCTCCCCAGGACGCCACCACCGACTTCGGCTACCAGCAGGTGCCGGTCGCGGAAAAGCAGGCGCGGGTTCGAGCCGTGTTCGAATCGGTCGCGGGCAATTACGACCTGATGAACGACTTGATGTCGGCGGGCACGCACCGGCTGTGGAAGCGCTTCGCGCTGTCGCAGACCGGATTGCGCCCCGGCCAGCGAGCGCTCGATGTGGCGGGTGGCACGGGTGACCTGTCGGCGGGCATGTGCAAGCAAGTCGGCGAAAATGGCATGGTCGTTTTGACCGATATCAATCCCGCGATGCTGGCGGAGGGTCGCGACGCGATGACCGATCGCGGCTTCGTGAATAACGTCCGCTACTCGCTCGCCAACGCCGAGCGGCTGCCGTTTCCCGACAGCACGTTCGATTGCGTGACCATCGGCTTCGGGCTGCGCAATGTCACGAACAAGGCCGCGGCTCTGCGCTCGATGACGCGCGTCCTGAAGCCCGGCGGCCAATTGCTGATTCTCGAGTTCTCGCATCCCGTCGTTCCCGGCCTGAAGCCGCTGTACGACGCCTATTCGTTCTCGGTGTTGCCGTGGCTGGGCAAAGTCGTGGCGCGCGATGAAGCCAGCTATCGTTACCTCGCCGAATCGATTCGCAAGTTCCCCACGCAGCCGGCTCTGATCGAGATGATGCAAGAGGCGGGGCTGGAGAACTGCAAATATCACAATCTCACCGGCGGCATCGTCGCCCTGCATCGGGGCTATCGTTTCTGACATGCGCCTGACGCCGCTGGAATCCGTGCTCAATCGCAACATCGCCGCTTCGTCGGCGGCACGTGCGTTGTGCCGTCGGCTCGATACGAAGGTGCTGGCGCTGCATGTCGATGGCATGCCGCTCAGCATTTATTTCAAATCGAACGGCGAGCAGATGTCGCTCGACACTCGGCACGAGGGTGCGCCGAACGCGACGCTGTCGGGCACGCCGTTGTCGCTGCTTCGCATGGCCGGCCCCGCACCCGAAACAGCGCTGCGGACCAGCTCGGTGCACATTCATGGCGATGCCGAAATCGCGCAAACCTTCAGCGAACTGCTCAAGCATGCGCGGCCCGATCTGGAAGAAGAGCTGTCGCGAGTCATCGGCGACATCGCCGCTCACCAGGTGGGCAATGTGGCGCGCTCGGCGCTCGGCTTCGCAAAACGGGCCGCGGACACCTTTGCGCAGAATGTTTCTGAATATCTCCAAGAAGAAGGGCGCGATGCTCCCAGCCGGACCGAAGCGGATGAATTCATCACGGGCGTCGACAAGTTGCGCGACGATGTCGATCGGCTCGAAGCCCGCCTGTCCTTGCTCGAACGCAAGCGCGGTTGACGCATGCGCCTGAGCGTCATTTCCCGGCTGCTGCAGATTCAACGCGTCCTGGTGCGCCATCGCCTGGACGAGATCATCGTTGCGACTCACCTGTTCCGGCCGGTCCGGTTCGCATTCTATCTGTCGCCGAACACCTGGTTCCGACGCAAGGCCTCAGCCTCGCGCGGCGAACGGTTGCGTCTCGCGCTGGAAGAACTGGGCCCGATCTTCATGAAGTTCGGTCAGACGCTGTCGACCCGTCGCGACCTGTTGCCGCGAGACATCGCTGACGAACTGGAGAAACTGCAGGACCGCGTACCGCCGTTCTCGAACGAAGCTGCGCGCGCCATCGTTGAAGCAGCGTATGAGCGACCGACGAGCGATGTGTTCGCTCGCTTCGATGCCGCTCCGCTGGCGGCGGCAACCATCGCGCAGGTGCATGGCGCGCAGTTGAAGGACGGCAAGGAAGTCGTCGTCAAGATCGTGCGGCCCGGCATTCGCAAGCTGATCGAGCGCGATGTCGAAGTGCTGTATGCGCTCGCCGACCTGGCCAATCGTTATTGGAGCGATGCGCCCAAGCTGCGACCGGTCGAGCTGGTTCGTGAGTACGAGAAGACCATCCTCGACGAGCTGGATTTGAAGCGCGAAGCCGCCAATGCCGCGCAGCTCAAGCGCAACTTCGTGAACTCGCGGCTGTTGTATGTGCCCGAGGTCTATTGGGACTACACACGCAGCAACGTGATGGTGATGGAACGCGTGCAAGGCGTGCTGATCAATGACGTCGCCGAACTGCAGCGTCGTGGCGCGAACATTCAGCGGCTGGCCGAGAACGGCGTGGAGATCTTTTTCACACAGGCGTTCCGCCACAACTTTTTCCACGCCGACATGCATCCCGGCAACATCTTCGTGTTGCTCGACAATCCCGAGCAGCCGCAGTACGCCGCGGTCGACTTCGGCATCGTCGGCACGCTCGCGCCGCGCGACCAGCATTATCTCGCGGAGAACTTCCTGGCGTTCTTCGAGCACGACTATCGCCGGATCGCTCAGCTGCACATCGACTCGGGCTGGATTCCTTCGCATGTTCGCGTCGATGAACTGGAGTCGGCGGTACGGACGGTGTGCGAGCCGATCGCAAACAAGCCGCTGCGAGAGATTTCGTTTGGTCAGGTGTTGATCAGCCTGTTCGAAGCGGCCCAGCGCTTCGACGCGCAGATGCAGCCACAGCTGATGCTGATCCAGAAGACGCTGCTGCAGATCGAGGGTGTGGGCCGTCAGCTGTACCCGGATCTGGATCTTTGGAAGACCGCCCAGCCTTTGCTCCGTCAGTGGGTCGCCGAACGCTGGAGCCTGCGCGCGCTGGCTCGCGATGTGCGCAAGCAGCTACCGGACATGTTGCAGGCGTTACATCAATTGCCGCCGCTGGTGGAAAACGCGATTCAACGCGCGTCCGACGGGCGGTTCAGCGTGCCGATCGATACGACCGAAATCGAACGGCTCAAACAAACCATCAAGGAAGACGGCCAGCGCCGCGACGTGACCATAGTGACGGCGGTCGGAGCGCTGATCAGCGTCATGCTGCTGGTCACTGAAACCGGCCCGGATTGGCTCGCCTACACCTTGCTGGGCGCCAGCATCGCGGGCCTGTTTACGTTGCGGAAATAGCGGGTCGATCTACGGTCACTGCAGCCGGGCCTCGCCCATGCTGAATCCTTCCATCGAGAACGGATTCAGAAACTGACGCGTCGCGAGCAACGAACGGTCCGTCGTGGAGATCGCAGCCTCCTCACACACCGCGTCCCAATGCTCCACGATCGCGGCAACCTGTCGATGCACGATCTCCACTGCCTCCTCGGGCGACAACAAGAAGTGATGCGCACTTGCCAGGCATGTCGAGATCCGGCTCAGGTTGTCATCTCCCGCGATCAGCATCGCCTGCGAGGCCTCGTTGCCCGCTCGCGGTTGCGGACAAATGTCATAAGCGGGCGTTAAAGCCAGGCTCCCACCGTCCCAGAACGCGGCATGGTTTCGCGCATGATCGTCGGTGTTGCCGCACAGGATATTGAATACCAGCCGGGAAAACAGCTCACGCAGCGTTGCTCGTGCATCGGTAAAGCGGTGACGAATGACTTCCGCAAGATCCTCATAACTCGCGTACCGGGCCATCATCTCGTCCAGACCGAGTATCGTGAGCGCGGACACCATGGCCTTGCGCCGCCATCCCCCATTCGCCACCGCACGATCGAATCGCTCTACCAGCAATACATCCTTGTTCGAAGAGCGCCGCAAGCTCACGCTCGCCACGTTCAACCCCGCATATCGAGCCAGACGCATCGCGATGAACTCTGCTTTCACGACGCTGTACAGGTCGGTCGACGAGGAGAACTTGGCCAGATATTTGATATTGCCATCTTGAATGAGTGCTTTCGGACGCGCTCCGCCGATGGCGCTGCCATGCTGGAGAGCCTCCGCAAGCTCGCGCGTGAGCGGCACGCCTCGTTCGACGAGAACCGCCGCCTCCATCAACTCCGTCAACGTCGCATTCGCCCCTTGTCGCGGCACATACTCCGTCGCCGATGTCTGGAAGTCCAAGGCACCCGCGCGATCGGAGCCGGACTCCAACAAATAGGTCAGTTCGTCCAGCTGCGCCGTATCCGTCCGCGGGCCACGAGCGCCGAGCAGCCTGTTGATCAGCACGCGCCGTCCCCATGCATCCGGTGCGGCATCTCGAATACAACCTGGCATGGAAAGACCCGCGAGCAGCGGTAGCACGCCGGCACGCAGTGGCAGCTCGGCGTCATAGAGCGAAATCGCGTTGGTGCGATCGAGGTAGGTTCGGCCGTAATTGAACTCGAGGCCGTTGCGATTGGCGCTCAACCGTCCAGCCACGACGGGCTCGGTGGTGCCGGGCAGCCAGACCCAAACGAAGGCGTCAGTCAATCGTTTCGGCTTAGAAGGCATCCTCAACCTTCTTGCGGACGTGCGTATGAGCCGGCAGCAACGCAATCTCTTCGTTGGTGCGTTTGATCCGCGCTTTCAAGGCGGCGGTATCCGCATCGAAGAGCGGAACTCCGAGGATCGCAGCCGTCTCGAACACCGCTCCGATCTGACACCCCGGATCGCCTTTTTCGATTCGCTGAACCAAGCCGCGGGAAATCCCCGCTCGATCCGCGAGCTCTTGCGCCGTCATCCGGCGCTGTTTGCGAGCAAGTTTGATCCGCTGGCCCAGCAGGGTGATGGCCTGCCGGCCGATTCGGGAGAAGGGACGTACCTTGGGTTTGGGCACAGTTTGATCCATGCTTGGACCATATCTGGCAAATATGATCCGTTAATGGACCAAAATGCTAGCCCCTGGGCCGCGCCCCGTCAAACTCATCCCATGCGGTCCGGTACGCGCCGGCCGCAGGCCACGTTACGCGCCGGCCGGTTTGTTCGGCCGGATCAGCTCCCACACCACCGGCAGCACCGAGATCACGATGATCGCAATCGTGACGATGCCGAAGTTTTCCTTGATCAGCGGCACGTTACCGAACAGGTAACCGCCCCAGATGAAGATCGACACCCACAGGAACCCGCCCAGCAGGTTATAGGTGAAGAACTTCGCTCGATTCATGTCGCCGACGCCTGCCACGAACGGCGCGAACGTCCGCACGATCGGCACGAAGCGCGCCAGCACGATGGTCTTGCCGCCGTACTTCTCATAGAACGCGTGCGTCCGATCCAGATATTCCTTCTTCAGCCACGGAATGGTGCCGCTGAACGCCTTGGGCCCCACCGCCCGGCCGATACGAAAATTGGTGGCATCGCCGAGCCACGCGGCCACCATCAGCAGCGCCCATAACGCCGGCGCATTCAAGGTGCCGGTGGTATCGACGGCCGCCAATGCACCCAGAGCAAACAACAGCGAGTCGCCGGGAAGAATCGGCGTCACCACCACGCCGGTCTCGCAAAAGATGATCAGGAACAGGATCGCGTAGATCCAGTAGGAATAATCGGCGATCAGCTCGATGAGATGTTTATCGAGATGCAGAATGAAATCGATGAACCAGGTGACCAGCTCCATGCGGACGGCGCCTTAAGACGCGGCCCGCAGCGGTTTCACGCGGGGCTGGTTGTGTTCGTCGACCAGCACGACGATGGGCTGATGCTGCTCCACTTCGGCCTCCGAGTATTGCGAGTACGCACAGATGATCAGCAGATCGCCGACCATCGCCCGGCGGGCGGCCGCGCCGTTCAGCGAGATCGCACCGGAGCCGCGGGGCGCCTTGATGATGTAGGTCGAGAAGCGCTCGCCGTTGTTGACGTTATACAGCTCGATGTACTGATTTTCCCGGAGCCCGGACGCCTCCAGCAGCCCTTCATCGATGCCACACGAACCCTCGTAATCGAGATCGGCTTGAGTCACGCGCACCCGGTGCAGCTTGGCCTGGAGCATGGTTCGGAACATGGAGATCCTCTAGGGTCGATGAGCGGCCCGAAGGCTGCAGGCGAGGCGGATCAGTGTCAAGGAGAGAGGTGGCAGCAGGATTATGGCGCCGGAGCGCTCTGGGCGGCGGCCTGCAGCTGATCGAGCAGCGGCCCGACCTCGGTCCCGACCAGCAGCGCCGCCCGATGCTGTGGCCGCTGAAAGCCCTCGGTGACGGTCAGGTCCAGAAACTGGACCAGGGGGTCGTAATAGCCCTGGAAGTTCAGCAGGCCGCTCGGCTTGGTATGGAGTCCGAGCTGGCTCCAGCTCCAGGCCTCGAACAGCTCATCCATGGTGCCGATGCCGCCAGGCAGGCTCAGAAAGGCGTCGGACAACACGCCCATCTGGAATTTTCGCTCCGACAAAGTTCTGACAACGCGCAGGTCCGTCAGCCCGGTGTGGCCCACTTCCCGATCCAGCAGCATCTGGGGAATGATCCCGATGACCCGCCCGCCAGCCGCCAGCGCCGCGTCCGCGAGCACCCCCATCAGCCCCGCCTTGCCGCCGCCGTAAACCAGCGTCAGCCCCCGCTCGGCGATCAGGCGACCGGTCTCGTGGGCCAGGTCCCTGTAGTCGGGACGGCTGCCGGGGCTGGAACCACAAAACACACAAATGGAGTGCATGCCACGATTCTAACCGAGGTGGCATTACGTTAATCGAGACGACGAGCGGTGCGAACCGGCGCACACTTCGTCACTTGGACGATGGCTGTCGGTGTTCTTTGGGCTCAGGGCGCTCAAGCCGCGGGGTCCGTGCCCGATATGTTCAACAGACGTCTCGCGGCAGGCGGGGCAGGATGACTTTTTGTCTACATGCAAGGGACCTTTCAATACTGGTTGGCGTATTTGCCGTTGCTCGCAATCCTCGTGGCACCGACGGCCATTGCCACCTGGTTTGCGATCCAGCTGCATCGGGAGCGGGTCCTGCGCCGGCGCGACGGCGCCGATTACCTGACCGGCCTGCCCACCCGACGCGCCGCGGCCGCAGTGGCCGCCCAGGCCATTGTCGAGGCCAAGAACAGCGGCAATGAATTCGCCGTCATCGTCCTGAACGTTGACCGCCTCAAACCCCTCAACGACTCCCTCGGCCACCAGGCTGGCGATGAACTGCTGCTCGCGCTCTCGCAGCGGCTGCAGGGCGTGCTCGGCTACAACAACGTCCTCGCTCGACTGGCGGGCGACGAGTTCACCATCATTGCCCGCGACTTGAAGGGCCCGCGCGAAGCCGAAACGCTGGTCAACAAGATCACCGAGGCAGTGCGCGAGCCGTTCGTGATTGCGTCGTTCGATATTCACACCTCGCTGACCATGGGCGTCAGCATGTACCCGCTCGACGGCGAGACTTTCGACGTCTTACTGCGCCGGGCGGAGATGGCACTGCGCAGCGCGAAAGCGGCGACCCGCGGCAGCTATCGTTTCTATGCGCTGGAAATGTCGAATGCCGCGGACGAGCGCGTGGCGCTGGAAAACGATCTGCGTCGCGCGATCGAACTGGGCCAGTTGGAGCTGCACTATCAGCCCAAAGTCGACATCGGCACCAATCGCATTCGTAGCGCCGAGGCGCTGCTCCGCTGGCGTCATCCCACGCGAGGGCTGGTGCCGCCGAATGCTTTCATTCCCATTGCCGAGGACACCGGACTGATCGTGCAGATCGGTGAATGGGTGCTGCGCGAATCCTGCCGGCAGGTGCGTGCGTGGATCGATTCAGGAATGTCGCCGGTGCGCGTGGCGGTGAATCTTTCGGCCAAGCAGTTCCGGCACGTCGATCTGGTCGCCGTGGTTCGCTCGGCGCTCGACGAGGCGCAACTGCAGCCCGGTTATCTGGAGCTCGAGCTCACCGAAAGCGCCATCATGGACGACGCCGAGAAGTCGGCATCGACCCTGGAATTCCTGAGCACCATGGGCGTGCACATTTCCATCGACGATTTCGGCACCGGCTATTCCAGCTTGAGTTATCTGCGGCGCTTCCCGCTCGACAAGCTCAAGATCGATCGCAGCTTCGTGCGCGATCTGATGTCCAGCCCGGACGACGCCTCCATCGTCAAAGCCATCATCTCGCTTGCCCACAACTTGCGACTGCGAGTCGTGGCGGAAGGAGTCGAAACCGCCGAGCAACTCGGCTATTTGCGCGAGTTGGGCTGCGATCAATATCAAGGATTCTTCTGTAGCCCGGCAGTGCCGGCCGCGGCGTTCGAAGCGCTGTTGCTGAAGCTGCGCGCCGATCTTCCGGAGCTGACCGAAGAGGACATGCTCCGTACGCAGAGCCGCCTGTCAGCGTTCTCGCCGGAAAGCGCTAGTAACGATCGGTAGAGCGGCGGCCGCGCGTCTGGCGGCGCTCGTGTCCTGAAAATCCCGCCATCACCATGCCGATATCGCTGTTACGGCGCGGCCCGGAGCGACGATCCTTGTGATGTTTGAACCGGCAGGCGCAAGTCGCTGCATCACAGCTGGGTAGCGGCAAGCGCGGCGCTTGTCGTGACAGGAAACGCTGGCCGGAGAATCGATACGCAGCGGCGCAGGCATCGGTGCCGGGCAGCACCGACACAGCGTGATAAGGATTGTTCTGGGTAGCCGGACGAGCTTGCTCAGGGGCTTTCTTGGCCCCGAACAGCCCTGCGAAAAAACCTGGAGACTTCGACGCCATCACTCCCGCCCACATCATCGTTTGGCAGATTGTTCCTGGAGTCGCGGCTGCAGCGCAAGTGAACCATGGACCCATCGCGCCGCTGCGTCATTTGAACGTAGCGGCGCGTTCATTTGTTGGAAATATTTACCGTCTCTCGCGCACGACAGTGCCGACGAGCTGCTTACTCGCGTAACGAGCGCAGAAATTTCGCGGGATCTTCGCCGCGCTCCAGTACTTCCACCAGCGCGGAGCCGACGATCGCGCCATCGATGAACGGCGCCAGCCGCTGCACTTGCTCACGACTGCGAATGCCGAAGCCCGCGCACACCGGCACTGGCGAAATCTTTTTGACCCGTTCGAAGTATTGCAACACTTCTTCAGGGACGGCCACGTTCTTGCCGGTCGTGCCTGTCATGGTGACCGCATAAATGAAACCGCCGCTGCCCGCGGTCAGCATCTGCATGCGTTCGGTCGGAGTCACCGGTGTCACAAACTGAACGAGCGCCAGACCGCGCGCATCCAGCGCGTTACGCAACTCGTGGCTTTCTTCGAACGGCAGATCGGGAACGATGAAGCCCGCGATGCCGGCGCGCGCCGCGTCCTCGGGCAACTTGCCGATGCCATAGGCGAGCAACGGATTCAGATAGCTCATCAACAACAACGGCGCCTGCGGCTTCACTTCCGCACGGGTCAGTTCTTGCAGGATCCAGCGCAACGACACGCCCTGCTCCAGAGCGGCCCGACTGGAACGCTGAATGGTCGTGCCGTCGGCCATCGGATCGGTGAACGGCACACCGACTTCGACGACATCGGCCACGGCGCCGACCGCGTTCAGCTGCTGAATGAAACCTTCCTTTTTGGGAAAGCCCGCGGTGATGTAAGCAATCAGCGCCGGCTGACCCGTGGCGCGCCGGTTGCGAATCGCGGTGCTGATGGAATCACGAGCGGGCATCAGAGCACATCCTTCAACAGAGTACGTTGCAGCGTCGGCATGTCTTTGTCGCCGCGACCGGAGAGCGCGATCAGAATGCGCTTGCCTGGATTGGCGAGGGCGTAACGTTTCGCGCCGGCCAGCGCATGCGACGATTCGATCGCGGGCAGAATGCCTTCGGCCGCGCAACACTCAGCCAACGCGGCGAGCGCGTCGTCGTCGTTCACGGCTTCATACTTCACGCGCTCGATGCTCGCGAGCAGTGCATGCTCCGGACCGACACCGGGATAGTCGAGACCGGCCGACACGGAATGGGTTTCCTGAATCTGACCGTTCTCGTCCTGTAACAACAACGAGAAGCACCCTTGCAGGACGCCCGGGGTGCCGTAGGCGATGGACGCCGCATTCTGGCCGAGCCCCGCGCCGATGCCGCCCGCTTCGAGGCCCAGCATCTGCACGTCTTTGTCTTTGACGAACGGATGAAACATGCCGATCGCATTCGAGCCGCCGCCGACGCACGCGACCACGAGGTCGGGCAACTTGCCGGTGCGCTCGAGAATCTGCACGCGAGCCTCGCGGCCGATGACCGACTGCAGCTCACGCACGATGTAAGGATAGGGATGTGGGCCGATGGCCGAGCCCAGGCAGTAATACGTGCCGTTCGGATCGGACACCCAATCACGCAGCGCCTCGTCGACAGCAGCGCGCAGAGTTTTGTCGCCACTGGTAACCGGAACGACCGTCGCACCGAGCAACTTCATGCGGCCGACGTTCGGCGCCTGACGCTCCATGTCGACCGAGCCCATATACACGGTGCACGGCATGCCGAGCCGTGCGCACGCGGCAGCCGATGCAACCCCATGTTGACCCGCGCCAGTCTCGGCGATCACTCGCTTCGCGCCGAGTTTCTTCGCCAGCAGCACCTGGCCGATGGAGTTGTTGATCTTGTGCGCGCCGGTGTGCGCGAGATCTTCACGCTTCAACCAGACCTCAGCGCCCCACTTCTCCGACAGCGTGCGCGCGAAGGTCAGCGGCGTGGCGCGACCGACCCAATTATGCAGCTCGTCGTGAAATTCGCGCAGGAACTCCGGATCGTGCAGATATTTGTCCACCCCTACCTGCAACCGGTTGAGCGCTGGCACCAGCGTCTCCGGTACATAGCGACCGCCGAAGGGACCGAAGCGGCCGCGCTCGTCGGGATAGGCATCCTGCTGGACGTTGGCGATCAGCGTCTGCTGTTCGCTCTTGCTCAAGGAATATTTCATTTCACTGCTCCGCTGCCCGCCGCTCTTGCGATACGGACAAAGTCATAAATCTTCTGTGGATCCTTCACACCGGGCCGGGCCTCGACACCGCTGCTCACATCGACACCCCACGGCTTGGCCGCAGCGATCGCATCGGCAACGTTCGACGGCTTCAGCCCGCCGGCCAAGATCAGTTGTGTGCGAGCCGCGAGCCTGGCGGCGGCCGACCAATCCGTCGTCTCGCCCGTGCCGCTGGTCGGCCCTTCGAACAGCAACCGCGACGGCAACATCGTCGGCAGCTCGCGGCCGGCGCGAAACACCGGCGTTACTTTCAAGTCCGCCGGTATCCGCAAGGTCGCGAGATCGTCGGCGTCCGTTTGCAGAACGTCCGGCCGGAACTGCGACCACACCTCATCGAGCTCGGTCTGCGACGGATGCAACATCACCGCGACTCGCACGATGTTCCGAGGCACATCACGCGCCAGCTCCGCCGCTTGTTGAGCGGTAACCCGGCGCTTCGACTCGGCGAAGACGAAACCGACGGCGTCCACGCCTGCGTCGACTGCAGCTGCCACAGCGTCGGGCGTAGTCAACCCACACACCTTGACCCACATGCCCTCGCTCACAGCCCAACCGTGTGCGTGATCGCCATTTTCTGGATGCACTGGTCGCCGTCGATGGCAGCGATGTCGTGCCCTGCGTGATGGCAGCGACGCGTACCGTCGAGGCAACGGTCGAGTACCAGCATTGTGGGTCGTGCGGCCATCATTCTCAGCTCACTTCGCCCTTCGCGATGCGCAGCTTGCGAGTGGCCATACCCATCGCGGTCTGGCGCCCGGTCGCGAGCATCTTGCCCAGCAACTCTCGCGGCTGCGGCGCCTTCATCAGCGTCGTGCCGATCAGAGCGACGCGATAGCCGAGGCTCACGATCTTCGTCACATCCTCGAGCGTATTCACGCCGCTCTCTGCCACCGGTGCAAAACCGGTCGGCATGCTATCGGCGAGATCCGACAAGCGCGACAACTCGACCGTGAGCTTGTCGAGATCGCGGCAATTGAGCCCGACCAGGATCTGCTCATCGTGACCTCGTCGCAGCGCCAGCACTTCGCGCGCGATCTGCAGATCGGCGGCGTCGAACGCTTCGAGCAGCACGAACATCTTCAACATGCACGCGCAGTCGAGCAGCGCCGTGATGCGGCTCTTGTCGAGCATGCGCACGATGACGAGCACGCCGCCCGCGCCCGCCACACGACCTTCGATCACTTGATAAGGATCGATCAGAAAGTCTTTGCGCATCACCGGCACGTTGTGAGGCGCGAGCACGCGCGCGGCTTGGGTCAGATGCTCGAGCTTGCCACCGAATCGCAACGGCTCAGTGAGCACGGACACCGCACACGCGCCACCACAGGCATATTCAGTGACGCGACTTTCCACGTCGCTGGTGTTGGCGGATAAATCACCCGCCGAAGGCGAATGCAATTTGCACTCGGCGATGACGTCGAAACCCTCGGGCGACAATCGCAGCGGTGGCGCCGGCGGCATGTCGCAGGCCCGCGCCCACAACGCCTTTTCGGATTCGCGCGCACGCGCTTCTTCGAGCCGCGTCTGGCTCGATTGAGTCATTTGAGCAAGCAAGCCGGACATATCAGCGCCCCTGGCTCACGGCCGATTGCTTCTGGCCGAAAGCCGTCAATTTTTCCAGCAGACGCCGCCCGGCGCCGCTCTCGATGGCATCCTGCGCCATATGCGCCGCATCCTGCGCCGAAGCGGCTTTGCCGAGCAATTCGAGCACCAGCGCGGCTTGCAGGATCAACGCGTTGCGATGAGCTCCCTGCTCCCGCCCTTCCAAAACGGCGCGCAGATGCTCGGCGTTGTAGGCCGCATCGCCACCCTTCAAGTCTTCGACGCTGCACTGGGGCAGCATGAATTCCTCGGCACTCCGCGTCGTCCGCGTGACCTTTCCCGGCGTGACATCGAACAGGGTAAAGGGCCCGATCGGCGTCGCCTCGTCCCATCCCGACGCGCCGTGCACGACGTAAGCGCGCTGCAACGGCATGCCCGCCATCGTCTCGGCCATCAACGCCGCGATGTCGACGTTGTATGCACCGATCAAATGAAACTCCGGCTCGGCGGGATTCGACAGCGGACCCAGAATATTGAAGACCGTGCGCACACCGAGCGCCTGGCGAATCGGCATCACGGCCTTCATGGCCGGGTGATAGTGAGGCGCGAAAAAAAACGTAAATCCCGTCTCGCCCAGACATTCCCCCGCCGCCCGCTCATCGAGCGGCAGATTCAAGCCGAGCGCGCGTATGACATCCGCGCTACCGCTGCGACTGGAAACCGAGCTGGTGCCATGCTTGGCGACTCGAATGCCCATCGCCGCCACCAGCAACGCCGCGCCCGTGGAGAGATTGAAACTGCCCGAACCGTCACCGCCCGTGCCGACCATGTCGACCAGCGGTCCGCCCGGCGGCAACTCGGGGCGACGCGCCAGCTTGCGCATGCTCTTCGCGAAACCGCGCACTTCATCCGCCGTCACGCCTTTCGCCCGCAACGCTGCCAGGACCGCGCCGCCCATGGCTGGAGCGAGCGTCGGATCGGTCAATGCCACCAACAGCTCCGAGGCTTCCTGCTCGCTCAAGTTATTGCGGTCGAGCAATCGTTCGAGCGTCTGGCGCATGTTCATGCCGCTCGCTTGCCGGACCGCTGCTGCAGGAAGTTGCCCATCAGCACCGGCCCTTGCGGGGTCAGCACGCTTTCGGGATGGAACTGCACGCCTTCGATGGTGAAGGTCTTGTGCCGCACGCCCATGATTTCGCCTTCATCGGTGCGCGCGGTCACTTCGAGCGAATCGGGCAGCGTGTCGGGCTGCGCGATCAACGAGTGATAGCGGCCCGCTTCGAACGGCTCGGGCAGGTTCTTCAGAATGCTCTGGCCATCGTGATGAACCAGCGACGTCTTGCCGTGCATGAGACGGCCGGCCCGGACCACTTTGCCGCCGAAGACTTCAACGAGCGACTGGTGTCCGAGGCACACACCGAAGATCGGCACTTCGCCGGCGAACGCTTCGATCATCCGCATCGACACGCCGGCATCGTAAGGAGTGCCCGGACCCGGCGAGATGCACAGATGCGTGGGCTGCAACGACTTCGCCTGCTCGACGGTGATGCTGTCGTTCCGATGCACGAGCACTTCCGCGCCGAGCACCATGAAGGCCTGCACCAGGTTGTAGGTGAACGAATCGTAGTTATCGATCAGCAGCAGACGTGCTGTTTCTTGCTGGTTGCTCACAACCCTTCCTCCGCCAACGCCAGGGCACGACGCAGGATGGCGCTCTTGGCCAGGACTTCTTGATATTCGGCGGCCGGGACGCTGTCCGCGACCACCCCCGCGCCTGCTTGATAACTATAAGTATCGCCGCGGAAGACCATCGTGCGGATGGTGATCGCGTGATCCATGTCGCCGCCGTGACCGAAGTAGCCGACAGTGCCGCCGTAGAAGCCTCGTCGTACCGGCTCCAATTCATCGATGATTTCCATCGCACGCACTTTCGGCGCACCGACCAGCGTGCCGGCCGGGAACGCGGCGGCGAACAAGTCGAATGCATCCTTACCCGGAGCGAGCTCACCGTTCACACCGCTGACGATGTGCATCACGTGGCTGTAACGCTCGATGCTGCGATAAGGATTCACATTGACGGTGCCGGCCTTTGCGACCCGACCCAGATCGTTGCGGGCCAGATCGACGAGCATGATGTGTTCGGCATTTTCCTTCGGATCGGCGAGCAACTCTTTTTGTAACAAAGCATCTTCGACCGAATCGCGACCGCGCGGCCGGGTGCCGGCGATAGGACGCATCGAGCCGCGGCCGCGCGACAACTTCACCAACGCTTCCGGCGAAGAGCCGACGATGGTCGCGTCACCGAGCTCACAGAAGTACATATAAGGAGAGGGATTCAGCAGACGCAGCGCGCGATAGGCCTCGAACGGTTCGAGGTCACACAGCCCGGCGAAGCGCACCGACAACACCAGCTGATACACATCGCCGGCGGCGATGTACTCCTTCACGCGATGCACACCCTGGATGTACTGCTCTTCGGTGAGGCTGCCGACGGCCGGCGAATACTTGATCTTCTTGTCGCTGGCGGGAATGCCACCGCGCAATGCCTTGATCACTTCCCGGCGCAGAGCGATTCGCTCGCTTTCGCTGCCCGCGTGCAACAAGGCGACGCCGCGAGTGAGATGGTCGAACACCAGCAAGGATCGAGGCGCGAGGTAGTGCGCTTCGGGAGTGGGCTCAGCCAGGGGAATTCGGGGTGGAAGGCGCTCGAAGCGCCGCACCAAATCGTAGCTCGCGGCACCGACCAGGCCGCCCGGCAATGGCACGCCGGGAATCTGCGGGCTGGGCTGGGGTGCGCGGGCCAATGCACTTCGCAGCGCGCTCAGCAACTCGGCTTGGGTTTGCGGCGGCGGGCCGATGCGCCCGTCGATGCTCAGGCCCCGCTCATCGAGCCGGACCTCCAGGCAATCGCCGAAACCGATGAAGGAATACCGCGCCAGCCGTTCGCCGCCCTCGACGCTTTCCAGCAGAAAGCGCGGCTTGAACGGCTTGAGCTTCAAATAGGCCGAGACTGGAGTATCCAGGTCTGCGGCGATGTCGAAGGGTGGTTGCACTGAACTGTCCTCGGCGATGAACCGTGCTCTTCGGTCCGGCGAGGGGCGATAAAAAACCCATCTCCGGATCGGTGCGCGGAGATGGGTTCTTTGGATGCTTGGCTAGTGTGTGGTTTGTTACGCCCAGCGAGCTCCAGCGGCCCTCTCCCGTGAGGGTCGCCACCACCAGCGATGGGATGCAAGCGACTGAATCATGGGCGTGAGTATTACCGGCCGCCCGAGCCTCAGTCAACTTCCCTGTATGCAATCCGGTTAGCGCCGGGTCGCTGGCCGGGTCCGCAAGTTCTACCTACGCACCCGGGTTGATACCCCTTTGTCACGTTACCCCGACTGACCCATCACCGGGGGGCTCCTACGATGCTCCCAAGGCTGCCGCGGGCGGCGCTCCCAACACACGACCTGGAGAAGAGCACAATGACGGGTTCCAAATCGTTTTCATGGCGCAAGTGGGCGGGCATCGCGCTCGCCAGCTTCGCATTCAGCGGTTCGGTGGCACACGCCGCCGATGTGACCCTGCTGAATGTTTCTTACGATCCGACGCGCGAGCTCTACGAGGATTACAACAAGGCATTCGCGGCCTACTGGGAGAAGAAGACCGGCGACAAAGTCACGGTCAAACAATCGCACGGCGGCTCGGGTAAACAGGCGCGCACCGTCATCGACGGCTTGCCGGCCGACGTTGTGACCTTGGCGCTCGCGGGCGATATCGACGCGCTCGCCACCAATGGCAAGTTGTTGCCGGTGAACTGGCAGTCCCGCCTGCCGCACAACTCTTCTCCGTACACCTCGACCATCGTGTTCCTGGTGCGCAAGGGCAATCCGAAAGGCATCAAGGACTGGGCCGATCTGGTCAAACCCGATGTGCAGGTGATTACGCCGAATCCGAAGACGTCAGGCGGTGCGCGCTGGAACTATCTCGCGGCCTGGGCGTGGGCGTTGAAACAGCCCGGCGGCAGCGAAGCTTCGGCGAAGGAATACACGAAGAAGCTGTATAGCCACGTGCCCGTGCTCGACACCGGCGCCCGCGGCTCGACGACGACGTTCGTTCAACGCGGCATCGGCGACGTGTTGCTGGCCTGGGAGAACGAGGCGTTCCTCTCTATTAAAGAGCTGGGCGCGGACAAGGTGGAAATCGTGGTACCGAGCCTGAGCATTCTGGCCGAGCCGCCGGTGACGGTGGTCGACAAGGTCGTGCTGAAGCGAGGCACGCGGGAGGTGGCGACCGAGTACCTGAAGTACCTGTACAGCCCGGAGGCGCAGGAGATCATCGCCAGGAATTTCTACCGCCCGATCGATCAGACGGTGGCCGCGAAGTACGCGAAGACCTTCCCGAAATTGCCGCTGGTGACCATCAAGGATTTCGGCGGCTGGGAACAGGCGCAGAAGGTGCACTTCGCGGACGGCGGCGTGTTCGATCAGATTTACGTGCCGAACTGATTCATACGACCGATCGGACATCCTGTCACGACGGTCGTGGCTGGGGGAAAATGCGATTTTTCCCCGGCGCCCGCCGCTCGAGCGGCAGGGTACATTCCATGGATCCGGGGTTCTTACAGAAAGGCCCTCTGCAACTCGGAGGGCCTGTTCTCATTCATCGTCGTCTTCGCGCTTGTTCTGCTCGACGCGCTTGCGCAGCTCCATCCACTCCTGCAGCTTCCTCATGTCCGCCGGCTTGCGCTTGGGCTCGGCGGCGGCGGGCTTGAGTGGCGCTTTGCCGCCACTATTGTACGGATTGGTGCCAACGTTGCCGCGCGCTGTCGAGGAATTGTCGTAAGGATTGAAGCCGCCGGCGGGCTTGGGCTTTGGCGGCTCGGGCTGCTCCAGACCGGGCGGTACCTTGTGAGTGGCGGTATCGGCGATGGACAGGTCGTTCAGGTCGAGCTTCTTCAGGCGCTGCGTGCTGATGTCGCGGCTATAGACCCCGGTCTCGAGTTGCCATTCCCACACCGAATTGCCGCGCTCATCATAGGAGATCCGCCCGGAGCGCTTGTCGCCCTGCGGGTCGTCGCTCTGCGGTGGGGCAGGTGGCTCCTGGGATCGTTTATCCCTGGGATCGCTCATGAATGGCCATCGCTTGCAAAACTGGATGACGGAGATTCTGTGCTGCTGAAGATGACAAAGCAATCGAAGACGCGCGCATGAGCTCATTGCGCCGCCCATCCAATACAAAACCTGAACTGGCGCGTGGTTTCGCTGGTGTTTTCGCCTACAGCACTCGCGCGCTCGAGCTCGTGTGGACCACGAGTCGTCCGCTCACGATTGCGTTCGCGCTGCTGACACTGATCGCGGGTGCCCTGCCCGCCGCCGTCGCTTACGTTGGTGCGCTGATAGTCGACGCGGTGGTTGCCGCCATTCAGGCAGCGCCAGACACGCGCGATGCATTAACGAACCACGCCTTATGGCTGGTCGCCGGCGAAGGCGCACTCGTCGCCGCGATCGCCGGCGCTCAGCGTGGACTCAACCTATGTCAATCGCTGCTGCGAGCGCAGCTCGGCCAGCGCGTCAACGTCATGATCCTGGAAAAGGCATTGACGCTCGAGCTGTCGCACTTCGAGAACTCCGACTTCTACGACAAGCTCACTCGCGCGCGACGCGAAGCATCGAGCCGTCCGCTGTCGCTGGTGACGCGCACGTTCGGCCTGGCACAGAACGCGATCTCGCTGTTGAGTTTCGGCTCACTGCTGCTGCACTTCTCGCCCTGGGCGGTCGCGCTGCTGATTCTCGCGGGTCTGCCAGCGTTCCTGGCCGAGGCCAAATTCTCCGGCGACAAGTTCCGCTTGTTTCTCTGGCGCTCGCCGGAAACACGCATGCAGCTGTATCTGGAAACCGTGCTGGCACGCGAGGATCACGCCAAGGAAGTGAAGCTGTTCGATCTGGGCCCGTTGTTCCTCGACCGCTATCGAAACATTTTCAACAAGCTGTATCACGAGGATCGCAATCTCACGGTCCGTCGCGATACATGGGGTTTCTTTCTCGGGCTGATCGGGACAGCGACGCTATACGGTGCGTACGCCTGGATCGCGCTCTCCGCCATCGCCACTCGCATCACGCTGGGCCAGATGACGATGTATCTGATGCTGTTCCGGCAGGGACAGTCGGCGGTGTCGGCGATCCTGTCCGCGGTCGGCGGCATGTACGAAGATAATTTGTATCTGTCGACGCTGTACGACTACCTCGAAACGCCAGTGAACGGCGACAAAGGAGTGGCCGTGCGCGGTCCGAAGCCCGACGACGGGATTCGTTTCGAGAAAGTGAGTTTCACTTATCCCGACGCCGAGCAGCCGACCCTGATCGACATCGATCTGCACATCCGTCCGGGTGAATCGCTGGCGCTGGTCGGCGAGAACGGTTCGGGCAAAACGACCATGATCAAACTGCTGACGCGCCTGTATGCACCCACGTCCGGGCGCGTGCTGCTCGACGGCCAGGATCTGCAGGAGTGGGATGAAACCGCGCTGCGCGATCGCATCGGTGTGATCTTCCAGGACTTCACCCGCTATCAGCTGATGCTCGGTGAAAACATCGGCGCCGGCGACGTGCGTCACTTCGAGGATGAAGAGCGCTGGCGTGACGCGGGCGAGAAAGGCATGGCCGCCCCCATCGTCGAAACATTGCCGGCGGGCTATCGCACCCCGTTGGGCAAGTGGTTCAACGACGGGCGCGAGCTGTCGGGCGGTCAGTGGCAGAAGATCGCTTTGTCACGTGCGTTCATGCGCTCACGTGCCGACATCCTGGTGCTCGACGAACCTACCTCGGCCATGGATGCCAGCGCCGAAGCAACCATCTTCGAGCACTTCCGCACCCTGACTCGCGGCCGGATCGCGATCCTGATCTCGCATCGGTTTTCCACCGTGCGCATGGCGGACCAGATCGTCGTGATCGAGAATGGTCGGATCATCGAGCGCGGCAGCCACGATGCGCTGATGCAATTGAACGGCCACTACTCGCATCTGTTCTCGTTACAGGCCAAGGGCTATCGTTAGCCCGGATTTATCGATCGCCGGGTCGGCATCAACTAAAGTTATCCGCACCGGACAGTCGCTGCCGATATCGGGCAAACACCGTGACAGCGTGGGGCGCAAATGATATTTGTGTCCCGCGACTCGCTGCTGTCTGGCCGTCCATGACGACGCGCCGCTCACTTTTCCGGTCAACCCCATGTCCAGCTCCGAACCTACATTGCGGTCGTCGGCCGCGGCCACTCCCATTGCTCCGGCTGTCCACGCCTGGCTGACGCCGGGTGAGCTGTTGCTGCTCGGCGCGGTGTGGGGCAGCTCATTCCTGTTCATGCGCATCGCCGCCAAGGACTTCGGCGCATTCGCCCTGGTCGAAATGCGCCTGGCATTGGGAGCGCTGATCCTGCTGCCGTTCCTGTTGCGAGTGAAGCAGATGATCAAACCATCGCATTGGTTGCGCTTCCTGGGCATCGGCATCATCAACTCCGCCGCGCCATTCGTGCTCTTCGCCTGGGCGGCACAGCGTGCGCCCGCCGGTGTGGTTGCGATCAGCAATGCGACGGTCGTGATGTTCACCAGCATCGTCGCGTGGGCCTTGTTCGGTGAGAAGATCAGCAAGCGCAGTGCGCTCGGCTTGCTGCTCGGCTTCATCGGTGTCGCCGTGCTCGCGAGCGGCAAGACTTCCGGCGGCAGTGTGCTACCGGCCGCTCTCGCCGGCGTGCTCGCGTCCATCCTTTATGGCTTTGGTGGAAATTTCACCAAGCGTTACTTGCACGACCTGCCTCCGAGCGCAGTGGCGGCGGGCACGGTGCTGTGTGCCTCGGTTGCCGTCGCTCCGCTGGCGTTCGCGACCTGGCCGAGCGTGCCTCCGCCGGCACTTTCCTGGCTGTCCGCGGTCATGTTAGGGGTGCTGTGCACCGGCCTGGCGTACTTCCTTTATTACAGGCTGTTGTATCGCATCGGTGCGCCCCGTACCTCGACCGTGACTTATCTGGTGCCGCTGTTCGGCGTAATCTGGGCGTGGGTGTTCCTGAGTGAGCCGCTCACCCTCAGCATGGCCGTGGCCGGCGCATTGATTCTGGGGGGCGTGGCCTTGAGTCAACAGCGCGCTGCCGCCAAGAAATAACGGAGCGCCACAACGAAACAGGTGACGTCGATGAATGCTCGCGAGCAAGAAGCTGTTCTGACCATTGCCCTGCTGGCTGCATTCAGCGACGGCGCCAAGGATGAGCGCGAACGTGAGGAGATCAAACGCATCGCCGAGTCCTTGACTGGCGAGCCGGGCGCGCCGCAACTGTCGCAGCTTTATCAGAACGTACTGCTCAAGCGAGTGAACGTCGCGCAGGCGGCGGCCGTGCTCAGCGATCCTTCTCATCGCCAACTCGCCTATGAAATGGCGGTCTGTGTGTGCGATGCCGATGGGGTCGCAAATCCCGTCGAGCAAAAATTTCTGCAAGAGCTGCGTGCCGCGCTGAATCTCGACACTCAGCAAACGGCACAAGTTGAAAAGGACGCGGCAGCGCTTGCCGATGCGCCGCTGCCGAATACGCCTGTCGCCGCGGCCACTGCAACCGCCCAGCCCATCGATAACGGCGCGAGACAGGCAACGATGTCCGACGCCGAACTGGATAAGTACATCCTCAATCACTCGATAGTGAATGGCGCGATCGAGCTGTTGCCGCAATCGTTGGCCACCATGGCCATCATTCCGCTGCAAATCAAACTGGTGTATCGGATCGGCCAGGCTTACGGCTTTCAGCTCGACAAAGGTCACATTCGGGAGTTTCTCGCGACGGCCGGTGTGGGTCTCACGTCGCAATACGTCGAGCAGATCGGCCGCAAGTTGCTCGGTGGTCTGCTGGGCAGTGTCGCGGGCGGGCTCGGTCGCGGACTCGGACGCGCCACTGCAGGCGCCGCATTCTCGTTTGCAACGACGTATGCACTCGGCCAGCTCGCGAAGCGCTATTACTCCGGCGGTCGCCAGATGAACACGGCGCTGATTCAACAGACCTATCAATCGTTGCTCGGCCAGGCCAAACAATTACAAGGTCAGTACTCGTCTGAGATCCAGCACAAGGCCAGCACGCTCGATGCGGGCCAGGTGATGTCGATGGTAAAGAACACTTAGTGTCTGCTGGTTGTGACGTCCGATGGCTGACCACACGCGTCGGCCTGTGACGACAGCAACTTACAAAATGTTTGGGCGTGGGGGAACCTCGTCTGCGCTGGCGGTATTCACCACTGGAGATTGCCGCAAGACGAGGAGATCCTCATGAACTTACGTTCCCACATTCTTTACACCGCGCTGTTCGCCGCGAGCGCCGTAGCAGCCCCCGCGGCATGGGCGCAGGTGCAAGAGCCTGCACCGCCTGCCCAGGAATATCCGTCTCCCGCGTCGGAGGCGCAGACCCCGCCGATGAATGAGGCGCCCGCTGCGAAGTCGGCTGCGTCCACACCCATCAGCGATCAGAAGATCGAGCAGTTCGCGGATGCATACGTCGCGGTGCAGACCATCCAGGAAAAGGCGGCCAACGATCTGCAAACGGCGAAGGAGCCGGCGCAGGCGGATCAGGTCAAAGCGAAGGCTGAGTCCGACATGATCGCCGCGGTCGAGAAGTCCGGCCTGAAGGTCGACGAATTCAATCAGATCGTGGAAACGATGACGGCCAATGCCGACGTGCGCGAGCGCGTGGCGGCGAAGTTGCAGGAACGTCAGGGCGGCGGCTAATCAGAGGATAGAGCCACCCGGCACATTCGACTTCCGCCCAAGGGGAGCCGAGTTTTCCTGCACGGGGCAGCCCGAAGTGTTCAAATCACTTCGGGCTGTCTTTTTATCGGACGGCCGATCGCGACTTCCTGTCGCGCCGGCCGTGCTCCGATGGGAAAAATGCGATTTTTCCCTCGGAGCCGCCGCAGGGCGGCGGGCACATCCATGTGCCTGAGGTCGGCATCGTCAGGTCATCTGCTAACTCAGCTGCACCGTCAGCATCGAGATCGATCCGCCATCGACGCCTTCGATGGGAAAACTGACTTTGTCGCCGGGCAGCTGTGCCCCTAATACATATAACAACGGCAAGTAATGATCTGGCGTGGGCGCGGACAGCGCTGCATCCTGGCCCAATGTTTCATAGTCGATCAGCGGTTGATGTTCGCCCGCGAGCATCCACGCGCGCGCCTGCTGCTCGAAGCGCACTGCCCAATCGTAGGGCTCGACCACTCGTCGCCCCCAACCATACGTATGCAAGTTGTGAACGAGGTTGCCGCTGCCGACGATCAGAATGCCCTGCTCTCGCAACGGCGCGAGCGAGGCGCCGAGTCGATAGTGATCTTGCGCCGTCAACGTCTCATCGATGCTGAGCTGCAAGACCGGCACATCGGCATCGGGATAGCAATGGCACAGCACGCTCCACGAACCGTGATCCAAACCCCACTCGGTGTCGAGCTCCGCACCCACCAGATCCCAAAGCTGGGACGCAATCTCAGGACTGCCAGGCGCCGGATACTGAAACTCGAACAGCTGGCGCGGGAAGCCACCGAAATCATGAATGGTTCGCGGCGACTGCATGGCAGTGACCGCCGTGTATGGCACATACCAATGTGCCGACACGCACACTACCGCTCGGGGTTTGGGAAACGTGCTGCAGATCTGCCGCCAGCCGCGCGTGTATACATTGTCGGCCAGGGCATTCATGGGATTGCCGTGACCGAAAAAGATCACGGGCAAACGTTGGGATGCGCTCACTCGAGGGCTCCGTTGTGGCAGAGCCTGGAGTATTGGATGGGCGGCCCGGGCTTTCTATGGGCCGCCGCGCATAAGTGTTATGACGGCGTCAGGCCGGCAATAACAGGAAGGCGTCCGCCACCGCGTCTCGCGGCGTCAGACCTTGCTCGTAGAGAGGGCGCCACGCGTCCCAGTCCACGTCCTCCTCACCCACCTCGGTGAGTACTTCGCTGAAGTCTTCACGAATCAGCTTCACCACAGCCTGTTGCCACTCGCTCCAGGTCTGCGTCTCGGAGTTGTTCTTCATCTCGCTGCTCCCCGGACTGGAATCCGGTTCAAGCGCCGCTGTTCGCCTGCGCGCTGACTAACGCGTCAGGGTGTCTGCGGTTCCCGTCACTGGTATCCGCGGAACGCAGCGTACCCCAAGCACACAACGAGTGACCACCTCGCTGAAGATCATCGCGGAATATCGAGCGGATCAATGCATGTGGCTCAAGAGCAACGCGGCCAGCTTGGCGTAGTTGCCATCGAAATGATGGCCGCCGCTAAGTTTCACTACCTGCAATGATTTAGCAGCGGGCTTGCTACAGATGGAGTCTGTGTCATTCGCGCCATACACACACAGGCCGCGAACGCCTTTCATTCTCAACAGTTCCGGAGTCACGGGAATGGCGTCTTTGGCCGCGCCAATCCAGTTCTGTAAATGGAATTCGAACACAGCGGTCTCGGACAGCGACAGGAACGCCACCATGCGCAGGCGCTCGCGTGTCGCGGCCGGCAATCGATTCACGATGAACGGCATCACGTCGGCGCCTTGCGAGAAACCGACCAGCATCACGTTCTTTTTCTTCCAGGCGTTCAAGTAATAGCGCACCAGGCGGTCGATGTCGGCCGCGGTGCCTTCGGGCGTGCGCTTCTTCCAGAAGTAGCGCAGCGAATCCAGACCGACCACCGGCAGCCCTTGCTTCGACAACGCCGCCGCAAGCTCCTTGTCGATGCCGGCCCAACCGCCATCACCGGAGATCAGCACGGCCAGTGTGTCGGCATCGCTGGACGTGTGCACTTCGACGAGCGGTAGATCCTTGAGCTCACTGGCGCTGACTGCCGGCAAGCCGCGCGTACGCGCGGCCAGGCGTTGAAACGCCGTCGCGAACTGCGGCTCCCAGGTGTGGAAGTCGGCTTCGCCATGGTTATCGCCGGGAATGGCCAGCACCTCCGCCTGCTTCACGTTGGCGAGGAATGACCTGGCTTGAGTCTGACACTGCCGATCGTGAATCCCTTGAAGCACCGTCCAGGGCGCGCTGAGCGGCGGCGACGATGCCGGCCTGGCGCTGGCACACAGCGGCTTCTTCAGCGCCGGCGTCGGACAGAAGCCCAGCGAGATGCCGCCGCCGAACGTTCCATCGGGTGCCTGCGCCAACATTGCATACACGAAGTGCGCGCTGGCCGAGGTGCCGACCAGCAATGCGGGTCGATAGGTCGGCAATCGATAGTAGGCCTGGAGGAAGTGACTCAGATTTTCCAGGTCCCCGTCGGGCGAGACGCACTTGCCGCCGTCCTGGTCGAGATTGCGAAAGAACGCCGGCGCATCGATGCCGGCCACCAGCGCGCCCTGCCGGGCCAGCGATTGGGCGATGGGCTCGAGCTCGACGTTCCAGCCGTGCTCGCCGGAAAAGAACAGCACCGTTTGTAGCGCGTCGCCTTGCGGACGATAGATGGTGATCTTGTCGAAGCGACCGTGCGAGATCGTCTCAGCGAACGCGGTCGATCCCAGCACCAACAGCAGCAACGCGAACCAGCAGCGGGCTAACCTCATTTCGCAATCATTCCTCGCAATCCGCCGCTGATCAACGTGGCCACGTCGGCCAGGGTGAGCAACGGGGTCAGTCCGCCGCCGGCGACCAGATAACGAGGTTCCCACACCGGATCGAATTTGTCCTTGAAGCCACGCAGACCCCGGAAGTTGTAGAACGTCTCGCCATGATCGAACAGCAGCCGGCCGAATCGATGCCAGCGCGGCGCCAGCTCGTGGCTGGCCATGCCGGACATGGGCGCCATGCCCAACCCGAAACGCTGAAAACCCTCCGCCTGGAAATACAGCATGAGCTTGGTGAACAGAAAATCCATCGTGCCCGGTGGCGCAAGCGGCAGCTGACGCATCAGGTCGACACTGGCCTCGTTCTTCATCTGGGTGCACAACAGATTGGCGAACGCGACGATCTGACCCTGCTGGCGCACGATGGCGCACGGCTGCCGCGTCAGATAGGCCGGCTCGAACGAACCGAGCGAAAAACCTTTTTCGCGCGTCTCCTGACCCTCCAGCCACGCGTCCGAAATGCTCCGCAACTGTGGCAACAATGCACTCACTTCGGCTGGCGGCACCAGGGCGAATTCGAGCCCGTCACGCTCGCCCCGATTGATCGCCTGTCGCAAATGCGAGCGCTTCGAGCCCTTGGTGGTGAACTCCTGCAGCGGGACGTAGGCGTACTCGCCCAGTTTGAAAGCACGCATGCCGGCGTCGAGATACAGCGGCAACGAATCGCCGCGCACCTGATAGAACGCGGCGCGACCGCCGTGATCGGTCGCCAGCTCGATGAAGCGCCAGATCAGCTCCTGCCATTCCGACAGCCGTCCGACCGGATCGAACAACGAGATCCACGAGCGGCCTTGCCGGCCGTACATGATGAACGCGTTGGATTGGGTCGAGAACAGCAGATGCTTGTCGCCCATCAGCGCAAGATTCGCCTCCGCCGAGGACTGCGAGCTCACGATGTTGCTCGCCCGGTCCAGCTCTTCAGGAGATGGCAGCGCCGGCGCGCCGGCTGACGGCCGCAGCAGTTGCCACAGCGCGAAACCCAAGCCGGCCACCATGACCCCCATCATGGCGCGCAGCGAGCGCGGCGCGTTGGCGTTGAATTCGAACTGCCACCACAGCTCGTTGGTGTAATCGACACGACGGTAAGCAAAGAACAGCAGGAACACCGTCGCCACCACCATCCACACGACCGACAGCAACCACACGCCGCGCAACGGATTCGAGAACAGCGCCGAGCGTCGATCGAACTGGGCCCGCGACATATATAAGAGAATCGCCAGCACCACCAGATAGAACGCTTGAATCAGCGCGAACCCTTTGGGCATCGCCAGCACGGCCGCGACCAGCGCCAGCACGAACGCCGACCACCACGCGGCATCGAGACGATGCAACAGGCCACGCGCGATGACGATCATCGCGAAGCCAGTGACGCTGCCGAGAAAGTGCGACGCCTCGACCAGAGTCAGCGGCACTCGCAACGCCAGCATGTCGGTGGCTTGTGCCGAAGCCGGCGTGACACCCGACACCAGCAGCCAGCCACCGGCAATGAACGTCATCGTGGCCAGCAACATCGGCGACAGTCGCACCGCTGCGCGACCGATCGGAGCAGCGATGCCTGAACGCACTTCATACGCGGCGAGCAACACCGCCGCCAGCACCAGCGGAATCAAATAATAGATAACGCGGTAGAGCACCAGTGCGCTGACGATGTGCTCGACCGGCGCACGATCGCCGCACGCGAGCAGGATCACTGCTTCGAACACGCCCAAGCCACCCGGCACATGGCTCAGCAGGCCAAGCACCAGTGCGATCGCGTACCACGCCATGAACTCGCCGGGAGGGACCGCGCCCGGCGGCAATAAGACCCACAGCGTCGCGGCCGACGCGATCAGGTCCAACGCCGAGATCAACAGCTGTTGCACGGCCAGCCCGGCCGGCGGCAAGCGCACTTTCCAGCGCCATGCGACCATGATTTCGCGGCGCCGGACGGACAGTGCGATGAAACTAAGGACGCCGAGCAAGACCGCCCCGGCGATCACCCGCAGCAGCCACGCCGGCATGTGCGCAAGCTGAGCGACTCCATCCGCTCCCCAAAGCAGCCCCGCGGCGCCAAAGGCGGCAGTACCGAACGTGAATGCGCTGGCATTGAAAGCGATGACCTGCGCGACCTTGTTCGCCTCGATGCCGGCGGCCGTGTACAGGCGCATGCGAACCGCACCACCCGTCAGCACACCCAACCCGACGGTATTACCGAGTGCGTAAGCGATGAAGGAGGTCAGCAGAACCGTGGAACGACGGATCTGCACCTCCGCGTACTTCATGGCGGACAGGTCGTAGCCAGTGAGTACCAGATAGCTCAGCGCGGTCGCACCCAGCGCCAGCAGCAGGTCCTGCAGCGGCTCGGCCTCCATCTGCTGCAACACCTTGTAGAAATGCACCTCGGCGAGCAGCACGCGGAAGGCGTCGTACAGCAGCAGGCTGATCAGACCGGCGCCGGCCGCGATCAACCAAAGACGCCACTTTGCCCACCCGCTTACTGCGTCGGCCACTGTCCGTAGAATCCTGTGCAACCCGGAAGGAGGCCGGCATTCTGCCGCGCGGCGGTCACAAGAACATTACGTTATTGACACAACTCCAGGCCCGGCCCCGCGGCACCGGGTCGCGACCGGGATGGCCCCCGGCCCGGGTGCCTGGATTTCCCCACGTTTACCACGATTTGTGAGCTGCTACAGTATCTCGAAATGGGATATTCGCCGGCAGGAAGAACCCCCGATGACGTTGCTTACAACACCAAACTATCGGCAACCGCTCCTGAAGCTCGCGACCGCTCGACGACGTGCATCGCTCACTGAACCGCAGCTGACGGAGCGGGTGAATGCGAGCCCGGAATTCGTGGCGAGGTACCAGGCTGGAAAAGGACCCTCTCGTCGCCAGTGAGGGAGGGACGAGAGGGTGAACCAAGACTGACGGCCCAGGGGGAGAATGCGGCTCGCAGCCCACGGCACCGCAATCCCTTGTCGATTGCTGTACCGCTGGTTGGGCAATCTACCCGGCGCGGGTCATGAGGTCAGTCGATGGCCAGTGACACATGGGTCAGCAATATCGGCGTCCGACCCGATCTCCGGTTACGCGCTATGAACAGATAGCGACTCGATCTTAGTCGGCCACGAGCTTGTAGCCCGCGCCCGGCGTGGTCTGCAGCACTTCAGGCGCCGACGCATCCGTCTCGATCTTGTGACGCAGCCGATAAATGAGTTGCTTGAGCGTGCGACGCTCGCGAGCAGTCGCGCGGCCCCACAGATGCAGTAACAACTTCTCCGCAGTGACCGTTCGGCCCGGCGTCACCATGAGCAGCTGGATGGCTTTCAATTCGAGCGGCGTGAGCCGGATTGGCGGCGCCGCGCCGAACTGCAAGGTTCGTTGATCCGGATCCAGCCGCAACTGCCCCGCCGTCACCGGCCCCGAATCGAACGGCTCCGAACGCCGGATCAATGCCCGCACTCGCGCCAGCAGCGCACGCGGACTGAACGGCTTGTGCACATAATCATCGGCACCCGAATCGAATGCTTCGATCAGATCCTCTTCGACATCACGCACCGTCAACATCATGATGGGCACTGGCGAGCGGCCGCGGATCTCACGACATACCTTCAAGCCATTCGGCTCGGGCATGTTGATATCGAGCAGCACCATGTCCGGCGAATCGCGCTGAAACGCCTGCAGCGCGCTTTCTCCATCGATCGCGGTACAAATGTCGAATCCCGCCTGCATCAGCGTGAATCCGATCAATGCTCTCAAGTCCGCATCGTCATCGGCGACCAGGATTCTCATGGCGTCAACGCCGCTCCGTAGCCAATAGTGCCGCGAGCTTTTCGGCGTGCCCGCGTAATTCATGAGCCGCGGTTGCTTCCCAATGATCGGCACGCAACATCGGCCCCACATAGAAAAGATGCGGACCCGGCCAGCCATCGGCATCGACGACGGCGCCATTCGGTCCGGTACGCAGCCCCAACCCCAAGGAATCGGGCACCGCCAACCCGCATTGCACGAGGTTGCGCCACACCGGCTCGGTCGAACGCGCGATGGCGTAGTCGGGACCGGTGCAGTTGATGACTCGATCGAATTGCTGAGTCCGCAATTGTTGTGAGCCGCGCGGACGCCAGATCACTTCGATGCGGTCTTCCCGCGGAATGATTTGTTTGATGTGGCCGGCGTGAATGGTCAGACGCTCGGCGTTACGCAGCGTATCGATCTTCTGGATCAGTTCCGGCGGTAGACGGTGCCGATAGATATCCCAGTACGCACGCACGTGACGCAGGAAGCGCACGCGATCACGTTCCGGCAAGCGCTGCCAGATAGTCGGCGCCATGTTGCGAACAAAGGTGATTGCCTCACGCCAGTCGCCGCCCATCTGCTCGGCTTCGTTGGCGAGCAAACGTACGCTGCTGACGAGGCGGCGAAGCGACGTCGATGCAGCCAGCAACAGAGCATTGCCATCGCCCTTGAATGCATCGGGACGGAACGGCGTTTGTCGAGGCGGCACCAGCCCGTGCCGGGACAAGGCATGCAACGTCGGTGTCCGCTGCGGATCTGACGCCGCGACGTTGATGATGTCGGCAGTGGTGAGGCCGGTACCAATCAACAGCACCGTTTGCGAACGATTGAACTTGAGATCGACCGTCCACGGATCGGCGATATAGGCCGGATGTGTCAATACATCCCTGGCCGCCGACAGTGAAGCCGGCTTGGGATTGCCGAGCGCGAGCACTACGTCGTCCGCGGTGAAACGTCGACCGTCTTCCAACTCCACTCGCAACGGCAGATGACGCTCGATACGGCGCAGGTTCGCGACCGCGCCTTTGACGATCTCGAGTCGAATGTTTCCTGGCGCACTCAGTTGCGCGGCGAGCAGCACCTCACCCAGATATTCGCCATACAACGTGCGCGGCAGGAAGTCCTCGCCCGTGACCTTCGGGATGCGCCGCTGCGCGAACTCCAGGAATTCCTTGGGCGCAGCCGAGTTCGCGGACATGCGACTGGCCGGCACATTGAGCAGATAAGGGAAGCCACGCTCGGCGTAAGCGGCGCCGCGCGCCACCTGGTCCGCCCGCTCGATCAGGATCAGACGAGTCGGTCCCGGCGGCGGACGTCGCAACAGATTCGCGGCCACCACCGTGCCGCTGAATCCGCCGCCGACAATCACTATGGTTCGAAGCAGCCCCGCCAATCGTCGCTCCCATTGCTTTGGAAGCGACAGACTAGGGAATGGACGGTATCAAGTCTGTAACGTGGCAGTCACGAATCGGCGCAGGGAATGCTATGACTTTGCAACCGATTTATAACCACACGCACGCAAGTATGCGGCGTTGGAATTACTCTACGACGAGTTTGTAACCGGCACCCGGCGCGGTCTGCAGCATCTGCGGCGCGGCCGGATCGATCTCGATTTTCTGCCGGAGTCGATGCACCAGTTGCTTCAGCAGCTGCCGATCGCCCGAGCCTTTGTGACCCCACACCTGCATCAGCAACCGATCCGAACTGACCGTGTGACCGGCATTGGCGATCAGCATTTGCAACAACCGCAGCTCCAGCTTGGTGAGACGCAGCGGCTGATTCGACCCGACTTGAACCGTATGTTCGTCCACGTCGAGCTGGATGCGACCGGCCGCGAGCGGCGCGGTGTTCTCCATGCCCGCCCGGCGCAGCAGCGCCTTCACACGGGCCAGCAACGTACGCGGGCTGAAAGGCTTGCTGAGATAGTCATCGGCACCCAGCTCCAGCGCACGAACCAGATCTTCCTCTTCACCGCGCACCGTCAACATCATTACCGGCACGCGCGACTTGGTCCGAATCTGCTCGCACACCTGAAACCCCGTGGCGCCCGGCATGTTGATGTCCAGGATCACCAGATCGGGCCCTTCAGCCTCGAAAGCGCGCAGGGCCTGCGTGCCATCGCTGGCTTTGACCACCAGATAGCCCGCCTGCGACAGCGTGAAGGCGATCAACGCCAGCAAATCCTTGTCATCGTCGGCAGATAAGATCTTCATCAGCAGGCCCTAAGTTACTCGGCAGTCTGTCGCAGCTTCACTTCGAAACGGGTGCGTCCCTCGGCAGTACGTCGCGCGGCAATTGTACCGCCATGCCGCTCGACGATGGATTTCACGATCCACAATCCCAGACCCAGGCCACCGGGCTCCGGTTCCTGGCCACCGCTGCGATAGAAACGATCGAAGATCGAATTGCTCTCGATCTCGGGCACGCCTGGGCCTTCGTCCTCGACCCAGCTGGTGACGAACTCGCCCGTGGCTTCGGCACCGATGCGCACGACACTGTCTTCGGGCGCGAACTTGCTTGCGTTGGCCAGCAGATTGACGAACACCTGCGTCAGGCGCGGACCATCGCCGTCCACATTTGGCAGATCTTCAGGCAGGTCCACTTCCAGACGCTGACGACGCTGGGTGAGCAAGGCGCCAATGAGCGCATCCGCGTCTTCAACCACCTCGGAGAGCGCCACCGCCTGATGACGAATGCTGAGCTGGCCGGACTCGATGCGCACGCTCTCGAGCAGATTGTCGATCAGCCGCGTCAGACGCAACGCGCCGCGTTCCAGCGACTGCACCAGTTCCTTCTGCTGATCGGTGGACATCGAGTCGAAGCCATCGCGCAACAGCTCGATCGACGCGAGCTGCGCCGCCAGCGGGGTCCGGAATTCATGCGAAATATTGACCAGCACCGAATCGCGCGCGCGACGCACGCCTTCCAGTTCGGTCTCGTCGCGAATGACCTGCACCTGCAACTCATCGACCGGGCTGGAGCTGGTGATGATCGTGATGCGCGGCGAGCCGTCGCTCAATTGCAAACGTTCCGTCGCCTGCGAGCTGCCTTCGTGGCGCGCGCGCAGGATCGGGCAGTTCGTTTCGCACGGACGCACACCGTTCGAATCGCGGCACGGCTTCAACACGTCACCGCAGAATCGGCCGATGGCTTCGTGAGCCTGCACGCCGAGCAATTGAGCGGCCTGCGGATTCAAATAACGAATGACACGCGACTTATCGACGGCGTACACGCCTTCGACGATGCCATCGAGCACGGCCTGCGCCTCGGCTTCGCGACGGCGCAATGTTCCCGTCAGCTCGACCAGGTTGTTGCGCATGTCCTCGATGGTGCGCGCGAGCTTGCCCACCTCACGCGTGCCGCCGACCGGAATGGACGTGGAGAAGTCGCCATGGCCCAGCTTCTCCACCGCATCCGTCAGCGTCGTGACCGGACCGGTAACCTGTCGGCCGAGCACGATGCCGGCCAGCACGGCCAGCGCTGCGAGAATGATGGCGGTGATCAGCAGCCGTTTCGCGAGCCCGCCGACCGACGCGTCGATTTCCGACGACGGCAAGCGCGCCTCCAGGAACGCAATGGCTTCACCGGAAACGGCGAAGATCGGAAAGCTCGCGGCGTACAGGTCGAGCGCATCGAGACGCATCACTGCCGAGCGACCATCGGACAGGCCCGCCGAATGCAGCCGCGTGAAATCGTCGACCTTGCGCTCTTCGATGAACAGGCGGTAATTGATCAGCTGGATCTGAGTGCCGACGCGTTCCGTCAACAGGTGAGCCATCCGCGAATCGAGCAGCCGAGCGACGTAGACGCGTCGTTCGGTAGCTCCACCCACCTGCGCCGACGCGCCGAGCAACGCGAACTGAGATCCGACCGGCACGGCCATGAACCGCTCGCCCTGTTCGGCAGCGGAGGACTGGATCAACTCCCAGGGCAACTCCACGCCGGCCTGCGCGATCAGCTGGCCGCCTTCGAACACCGCGCACGAAGCAATGGTGTCCGAGTTGCAGGAACGGCGCAGATACGGCCCGACCGTGGCCGAGCGCCGATCGGCAAGCAGTCGTTGCAATGTCTGGCGATCGGCGACCGACTTGGCGTGCGTCAGCGCGTCTTCGCTGAAGCGCCGGATATCTTCACGCGCCATCGCGCCCGCCAGCTGCACGCGCGACTTGCCCTGCTGATCGGCCAGATCGCGCAGCGAACCGATGGCCGAAATGGAAATGCCACCGACCAGCAGCAGCACGATGGCGACGTTGATGACCGCGATCCATACCCCGAGACTCGCGCGCGAGGTATCGATCTGCAGTCCGTCGATGAACTGCTGAATGCGGTCGATCACATATGAGAAGAAGCGATCGATCACTTCCTCTTCATCTCCACTAAGGATTTGATGATCAGGGTCAGCACCGCCAGCAAGGTCAGCAGCGAAGCCACCGCGAACGAGCCGACGAAGTTGTACTCGTTATAAAGGATTTCCACGTGCAGCGGCATGGTCGTCGTCAGGCCACGCACGTGGCCGGACACGACCGAGACGGCGCCGAACTCGCCCATGGCGCGGGCGTTACACAGGATCACGCCGTACACCAGGCCCCAGCGAATCTTCGGCAACGTGACATGGAAGAACGTCATCAAGCCGCCCGCGCCGAGCGTGATCGCGGCCTCTTCCTCGTCGTTGCCCAACTGCTGCATCAACGGAATCAGTTCGCGCGCAACGTAAGGGAACGTCACGAACATGGTCGCGAGCACGATGCCCGGCACCGCGAAAATGATGCTGATGTCATGCTCCTGCAGCCACAGGCCGAACCAGCCCTGCGCGCCGAACAGCAGCACATACACGAGACCCGATATCACCGGCGACACCGCGATGGGCAGATCGATCAGGGTGATCAGGAAGCTCTTGCCGCGAAACTCGAACTTCGCGATCGCCCAGGCCGCGGCGATACCGAAAATCGTATTCGTGGGCACGACGATGGCGGCCACCGTCAGCGTCAGCTTGATCGCGGCGAGCGTGTCTTCGTCCTTGAAGCTCTCGAAGTACATCTCCCAGCCCTTGCTCAGCGCCGTGATGAACACGGTGGCCAGCGGCGCGAACAGCAATGCCGCCAGGAAGCCGAGCGACAGCAGGATGAAAATGTACTTTACGACGGACGAGATCACCGTATCGCGACCCGGCCGGCTCGCGATTTCCGCCAACATCTCCTTGGAAGGACCGCCTGCCATCAGCGTGCCCCCGCGACGATGCGTCGGCGGCTCCAGGCCTGCAGCAGGTTGATGGACAGGAGCATCACGAACGACATGGTCAGCATGATGAAGCCGAGTGCGGCCGCTCCCTTGTAGTCGAACTGCTCCAGCTTGATCACGATCAGCAGCGGCGTGATCTCGGTGCGCATCGGCAAGTTGCCGGCGATGAAGATCACCGAGCCGTACTCACCGACCGCACGCGCGAACGCCAGCGTGAAACCCGTGGCCAGCGCGGGAAACACCGTGGGCAACACGATGCGACGGAAAATCGTGAAGCGCCCGGCGCCGAGCGTTTCAGCCGCGTCTTCCAGATCCCGCTGCACTTCGGCGATGGCCGGCTGCACCGAGCGAACGACGAATGGCAATCCGATCAGCGTCAATGCCACGACCACGCCGATCCAGGTGTAAGCGACCTTGATACCGAACGGCGCGAGGTGCTGACCGATCCAGCCGTTCTCCGCGAACACCGCCGTCAACGCGATGCCGGACACGGCGGTCGGCAAGGCGAACGGCATGTCGATCAAGGCATCGATGATCTTGCGGCCCGGAAACTCATAGCGCACCAGGGTCCAGGCGATGATGAAGCCGAACACGCTGTTCAAGGTCGCCGCCAGGATGGATGCGCCAAAGCTCAGGCGATACGAAGCGAGCGCGCGCGGATCGGTGACGACTCGAATGAAATCGCCCCAGCCCATGGTCGCCGTCTTCATGACCAGTGCCGCCAGCGGCACCAGGATGATGGCCGACAGAAAGAACGTCGAAAAGCCCAGCGTCAGTCCGAAGCCCGGCAGGATGGAAGGCTGCCGGAAACTCACTTGGGCTTGCTCCCGCCGCCATAGATGCGATCGAACATCGCACCGTCGGCGAAGTGTTGCTCGTGCGTTGCCTTCCAGCCGCCGAACACCTGATCGATGGTGAACAGCTCGAGCGTCGGGAACTGCTCCTTGTACCGCTCGAGGACCGCGGTATTGCGCGGACGGAAGTAATGTTTCGCCGCCAGCTCCTGGCCCGGCTCTTCATATAGATACTTCAGATACGCCTCGGCGATCTGACGCGTGCCGCGGCGATCGACGACGGTATCGACGACTGCCACCGGCGGCTCAGCGAGAATACTGACGCTCGGCACGACGACCTCGACCTTGTCGGGGCCCAATTCCTTGATGGCGAGCAGCGCCTCGTTTTCCCACGCGAGCAGCACGTCGCCAATCTCACGTTGCACGAACGTATTCGTTGCGCCACGCGCGCCGCTGTCGAGCACCGGCACGTGCGTGTACAGCGCCGATACATAAGCTTCAGCCTTCTTCTCCGCCGCGGCGACCGCTTGCTCGGACGCCGGATCATCGAGCTTGGACCAATCGCCACCGAGCTCGGTGCGCAGGACCGAGCCCCACGCGGCGAGATAATTCCAGCGCGCGCCGCCCGAGGTCTTGGGGTTCGGCGTGACGACCGAGATACCGTCGCGAATCAGATCCGGCCAATCCTTGATCTGCTTGGGATTGCCCTTGCGCACCAGGAACACGATGGTCGAGGTATACGGCGAGCTGTTATCCGGCAGACGCTTCTGCCAGTCGGCGCCGAGCCGCTTGCCTTTGGTCTGGATCGAATCGATGTCGTAAGCGAGCGCGAGCGTGACCACATCCGCGTCCAGGCCATCGATCACCGCGCGCGCCTGGCTGCCCGAGCCCGCGTGCGACTGCTTGATCGTCACACGCTGGTGATGCTCTTTTTCCCAGCGCCGCGAGAAGCTCTCGTTGAACTCCCGATACAGCTCGCGCGTCGGGTCATAGCTGACATTGAGCAAGGTCACGCGCCCGGAAGATTCGTCGCTCTTGCCACAACCGGCAAGCAGCGTCATCAAGCCGAGACCGGCGGCCAGCAGCAGTTGCTTGTTGAAGCGGATCATTCGCCGGCTCCGTCAGTATCTTTGCTGGGCCGATAAACGATCATCATCGGATAGCTCGCGCCCGACGTGAACAACGCACCGAACGTACTCCGCAGCTGCGCCGGATCGGATACGCCGAGAATCAACATCGGGTCCTGAGACTCGTTCAACTGCCGCTGCAACTCGTCAGCGGCCGCGCCGAATCGCAACTCGGTACGCATTTCGAGACCATGCACCGCCTGCGCTTCCGAGCGCGCATCGAGCAGCGTGCGCACGCCGAACGGACGTTGCGATTCGCCGCTCGTGCCTTCGGGCAGGATGCCGACGTAAACCGCTTCGGCCGCCACGTGACGCAACAGACTCGCGGCGACGGCAAGCGTCGAACGGCGAGCCGAATCGTCGGCCCAATGAATCAACACCCGTTGCGGCGGCGAGGAATGCGCCGGCAATACCAGCACTTCGCCCGCGCCGTTCTGTAACAGCCACTGCAATTGCTCCGCGGTCTTCTGACCGGCGGCGATCACGGCCACTCCGGAGACAGGTGCACTCGCCGGCGCATCGCATGCGACCAGCGGCGCTTCGTGACGCTTGATGATGCGAGTCTTCATTCGGCTCGCAAGCTCGACCAGGAACGGATGCTGAGACAAGCGCTCGCACGACGCCTCGTCCGAACCGTACGCGGTGTAGCTGGACAGCGGCGTCGGCAACACGTGAATCCGTCGCACGCCGATGGCCACGGACTGACCGAGCGCCAGCGGGAACAGGCGCTGTTCGTGCTGAGTGCGAGTCACATCCAGCAACGCGGCCGGCGCGCTGCCGCCATTCATGTCAGGAGTTGCGATATGAGCATTGGCGGCGCCATCGGCCATGCGCACACGCATGCGTTCGAACGCGCCGGTGAAGACCTGTTCTTCGACGATGCCATTCGCGATGAAGTTGGTGCGCAGGTTGTCGCGCGTCGGCGCGAGCTCCACTTCTTCGGGCCGAAGCACCGCGACCACTTCCTGTTCGCGCCCACCGTCGAGCTTCTCGACTCGCCGCGCATTCACCGGAGCCGCGCCAAAGCGAATGCCCTGTTCGGTCTGACGAGCCAGCAACAGATTCGCGGCACCCAGGAAGGTCGCGACAAAGCGCGTCGCCGGTCGCGCGTACAACTCGTCGGGCTTGCCGCTCTCGAGCAAGCGACCGAGGTTCATCACGCCGATGCGATCGGCCATCGCGAACGCTTCTTCCTGGTCGTGCGTCACCAGCACCGTGGTGATCTTCAGCTCACGCTGCACCTGGCGAATCGTTCGACGCAATTCTTCGCGGATCTTGGCGTCCAACGCGCCGAAAGGTTCGTCGAGCAACAACACCGGCGGCTTATGCGCGAGCGCGCGCGCCACCGCGACACGCTGCTGCTGACCGCCGGACAGCTGAGTCGGCAATCGATCGTCCATGCCTTCGAGCGCCACCAGACGCAGCAGCTCCTTGCGACGCTCCCGTCGATCCGCGGCCTTCATGCGCCGGACCTTGAGCGCGAACTCGATGTTCTCGCCCACGGTCATATGGCGGAACAACGCGTAGTTCTGGAACACCAGCCCGACGCCCCGTTGCCGGGCGGACACATGCGTGACATCGTTGCCGTGCAGTGCAATGCGGCCATGGTCGACGCCGGTCAAGCCGGCGATCGCACGCAACAGGGTGCTTTTGCCGCTACCGCTCGGGCCGAGCAGGACGTAGAACTCGCCCTCGCCGACTTCCAACGAAACGTCGTTGACGACTGGCGAGCCCTGATACCGTTTGGTGACTTGATCGAGCGTAATGGACATACGGGCCGGGAGCTTACCGGCCGGCAGTGATAAGGTCAGTAATCGCCGGGTTACAAAACGGTTATAACGTCAGAAGCGAACGACGCCGGGTCATCGCTAAAAGTTCTTAGCCGCCGTCCTGCAACGAGCAATTTTTCATGGCGACCCTCCCCTCTTACGAAGCCCTCGGCTCCTTCTATCTGGGCCGTGAATACGACGCTGAGCGCGGTGCCGATCGGCCCGACCTGCTGCTCTACGACTCGCGCGACCTGACCACTCACGCGGTCTGCGTCGGCATGACCGGCAGCGGCAAGACCGGCCTGTGCCTGTCGCTGCTCGAAGAAGCGGCCATCGACGGCGTGCCGGCCATCGCCATCGATCCCAAGGGCGACCTCGGCAACCTGCTGCTGAGTTTTCCGTCATTGCGACCGGATGACTTCGCACCCTGGATCGACACCGGCGCCGCGGCCCGTCAAGGCCTCAAGCCCGAAGACGCCGCGACGAAAACCGCGGACACCTGGCGCCAAGGTTTGGCCGACTGGGACCAAGATGGCGACCGAATCGCGCGTTTTCGCGACGCTGTCGATCTCGCGATCTACACGCCCGGCAGCGAAGCGGGCCGTCCGCTCTGCGTCCTGCAGTCTTTTACAGCACCGCCCGAAGAGCAGTGCCTCGACAGCGGCGCGCTACGCGAGCGTGTCAGTGCCACGGTCGGTGGATTGCTCGGATTGGCCGGCATCGACGCCGATCCGCTGCAAAGTCGCGAACACATTCTGCTGTCGACCCTTTTCGAACAGACCTGGACCGCCGGCCGCGATCTGTCGCTGGCCGCGCTGATTCAAGGCATTCAAAAGCCGCCCTTCGACAAGGTCGGCGTGTTCGACCTCGACACCTTCTATCCGGCGAAGGAGCGCATGCAGCTGGCGATGGCGCTCAACAACCTGATCGCCGCGCCGAGCTTCGCCGCCTGGATGAAGGGCGAGCCGCTCGACGTGCAGCGCTTGTTGTTCACGACCGAGGGCAAGCCACGCGTCTCCATCATCTCGATCGCGCACCTCGGCGATGCCGAGCGCATGTTCGTGGTGACCTTGTTGCTGGGTGAGATCGTCGCGTGGATGCGTCGCCAGTCGGGCACGTCGAGCTTGCGCGCCCTGCTTTATATGGACGAGATCTTCGGCTACTTCCCGCCGACCGCCTCGCCTCCGTCGAAGTTGCCGCTGCTCACGTTGATGAAACAGGCGCGCGCGTTCGGATTGGGCGTCGTGCTGGCGACCCAGAATCCAGTCGATCTGGATTACAAGGGTCTGTCGAATGCAGGCACCTGGTTCATCGGTCGCTTGCAGACCGAGCGTGATAAGGCGCGAGTGATCGATGGACTGCTCGGGGCGGGTGGCGAAGGACTGGATAAGGGGCAGCTGGAAAAGTTGCTGGCGAATCTGGGCAACCGCGTGTTCCTGATGCGCAATGTGCATGACGCCGCGCCGGTTTTGTTCAGAACGCGATGGACCCTGTCGTATCTCCGCGGCCCGCTGACGTTGCAAGAGATTGCGAAGCTGTCGCGGTCGGCGCCCGACTCGGCGGCCCAGCCCTCTTCGTCCGGCTCAGCCGCCTCGCGAACCTCCACCTCTGGATCTGCCGCCGCTCAGACATCCACCTTCGGATCCACAGCCGCGCCAAAATTCTCCCCTCCTCCTGCTCCGGACCAGTCGCGCGCAGGAAAAAATATCTCTGCTGCCGCGGAAACAAGCCGAGCTTCAGGCACCTCCTCCGAATCCGAGAAGCCGGTGGTGCCCGCGGGCATCGACGAGCTGTATCTCGACACGTCACAAGCAGACGCAAGGTATCTACCTCGCGTGCTCGGCATCGCGCGCTTGCACTTCGTCGACAAGACGGCCGGGCTCGATGTTTGGGAAACGCGTTCCTACATCGCACCCCTCGACGATAACGAAACCGACGTCGACTGGTCGCAAGCCGACGTCGGCGCGGATCTGCAGAAACAACTCTCCAAGTCTCCGCCCGAGAATGCGCGCTACGCCGAGATTCCAGCCGCGCTGCTGCGAGCTCCGAACTATCGTTCGTGGCAGAAGGAGCTGGTGACTCATCTCTATTCGAATGAAGAGCTGCCCATCTTCCATTGCCCTTCGGTCGGCCAGTCCGTCGCACCCGGCACCAGCGAGGGTGACTTCCGCGCCAAACTCGGCTTGGCATTGCGTGAGAAGCGCGACGCTGAAATCGAAAAGCTGCGAAAGAAATATGCACCCAAGCTGACCACGCTCCAGGATCAACTTCGTCGCGCCGACGAGCGCGTCGAGCGCGAGCGCTCGGATTTGTCACAGCACAAGATGCAGACCGCAATCTCAGTCGGCACCTCCATTCTCGGCGCTCTGCTCGGCCGCAAAGCCATGAGCGTCACCAACGCCCAACGCGTCGGCACCGCCGCCCGCAGCGCCGGCCGGCTCGGCAAGGAAGGAAACGATGTCGACCGCGCGGAAGAAAACCGCGAAGTGATTCAGCAACGACTCACGGAAATGCAAAACGAACTGGAGTCAGAAGTGAGCCGCCTGCGCAGCGAACTCGACCCGACGACGGTGGCGATCGATCAAACAACCGTCAAGCCCCGCAAGACCGACATCGACGTCCGCACCGTCGCCCTGCTGTGGGTACCGAGCTAACACCCCTGCGCCGCTGCCGGCCACCGGCCGGCGCGATCAAATTCCTTCCAACTTCAAACATTGCGCGAGTCCTAATCGACCGGTCGCCAATCGACGGCCGAACGCGACGGGGCAAGCTGTTCCAGCAGCGCTATCAAGCGCTGCTGGAACAGCCCATTATTGAACGTCGCGAGCGCCCCATTGTTCTCGAAGCAGATACACTGGCAGCGCTACTCATCGGACGGCTAGCCAACAGATTGAATGGCCATCCCATCTCCACAGCGCCAACCAATCTAACCCGCTAACCCGTACTCTTCTCCAAAAGAGGCCGGCGCACGCAACGGCCCTATAGGCAGCGCCAGGGTGGGGGATCTCCTCCCCGGCAATTGGATCCGCCCAGGGATGGCGGTCCTATAGCAGCCACAGGGGCTCGGCGGGGCCTTTCGGCGAAGCACGGCTTCGCTCCGCCGAGCGGGTGTACATGGATGTGCACCCTGGGCTTGCCCGGAGCAGGACTGCGCAGGGCAATGTGCAGCAGGGCGCCCGCGACAGCGGGAGCGAAGCGTGCGCAGGCGTGTGCGCGGTGCCGGGGAGGAGATCCCCCACCCTGGCGATGCCCGCCACCGACGCGTGCCTCCGACGCCTCAACGCGAAGTTCACTGCATCCGGAACGTCTCGAACGCCTCCACCGGCACCGCCTTCAAAATAACGTCCGGCCCCTGACGCAAAATATCCTTGGAGATCTCCCCCGCCAGCATCGACTGCGTCGGGTTCGACAGCGACTGTCGCAACAGCCCCAGCATCTTCGGCCCCGCCACGATCACCAGGCGATCGAACTCATTCCTGGCCCGATCCGTCTCGATCTTTCTCGCCACTTCCTTGGCAAACAAAGTCAGCTCGTGCTGCACGGTACTCTTCTCTCCAGTGATGCCATGGTGAGCCCCCTCCGCGCCCCCCATGCCATGACCGAACCCGTTGGCACCGCCGGCCCGACGGCCCGGCCGGTCGGTCTCCAGTTCAATGTCTCTTTTGCCGCTCCTTTCATTGTGTAGCGAGCCACGCTCGGTCATCGGCGACCTCGGGGTCACGGCGTCGAAAAAGCTCGCCTGACGTTCATCGGCAACGACAATGCGTACATTCATGACTGCTCCTTACGAAACGGCAAACAACGACAATACCCCCTCTGCCGTGAGGCAGAGGGGGTCAATGAAAGCCCGATTCTCTCGACATTGCAGCCCGACTAATTCACGTCGGAAGCCACCTTCGATTGACTGTCGGTGAAGATCATTTCGACACGACGGTTGCGCTGCCGACCACCGGCATCCGCGTTGCTGGCGATCGGATAGTCCATGCCCTTACCAACGGCGATGATCTGATTCGAGTTCACGCCACGTTCCAACAACGCCGTCTGCACAGCGGCCGCGCGACGTTCCGACAGAGCCTGGTTGAGCTCCGCTGAACCCGTGTTGTCAGTGTGACCCTCGATAGTCACTTTGCGATCCGGCGATTCCTTCAACACGGTGGCGAGCCGATCGACCGTGCCGTATGCGCCCGGCTTCAAGGTCGCCTTGCCCGTATCGAACAACACGTCGCCCAAGGTGAGCACCATGCCTCGATCGGTCTTCCTCGCGCGCATATCGGCGAGCTCCTGCTCCAGCGTGCTGGCACGCCGCTCAGCCGCCTTGGCCTGCGCCTCGCGCGCTTCGGCTAACACAGCCTGACGCTCGGCAGTGCCCTTCTCGATCTCTTCACGCGCCTGTGCGGTGAGGATCTTCTCGTTGGCGATCTGCGCGTTGCGTGCTGCTACCTGAGATTCAAACTGGATGTCACCAATCTTGCCGCCTTCGTCCGACAGCTTATTGGCACGATCCAGTGACTTGCGCGCTTCGGAAACATTGCTGGCAGCAACACCCGCTCGTGGAGAAGCTTCCACCTGCGGCACCACTGCGCGCGCAACCTCCAAGTCTTCGACACGTTCCGGTGTCGAGCTGCACCCGGCCAGTACACCGGCGGCAACCGCGATCAAAATCAGATTGTATGAACGGTTCATAGTCCTTCTCCCGCGATCACTGATTGCCCGGCATGGAGCGTTGAACTTCCTGACGCAACTGCTGAATGCTCGCCATCAGCTCGTCAGCGGCCTTGCGTGCAGCCGCGCTTTGCGACTTCGACACCGCCAGCTCCGAATCCAGCTGCGCCAGTTGCGCATAACGCTCGGCGGGCTGGCTCTCCTTCTTGGCCAGGTGTGCCTTGGCCTGCTCGAGATTGTCCTTGGCGCGCTGTAGCTCCAGCGCCCCGGCTTCAGAGCGGCCGACCGTCTGCTGGGCCTGTTGAAAAGAAGATTCGCTGCGAGCGACGCGCTCCCTGGTCACATCGGAAACACTGCTGCAGCCCCCCAGCACGCCGATGCTCAGCAAGCCGACCATGGGCAGCATCGTTCGAAGAATCGGGCTTCTCATACTTGCCTCCCTCACGCTATGTATAGGATTCAGTGGTCCGAAAACGCGCCACTCGTCAGCGCGGTTCCCGGCCCTGGGGCCACTATGTTTTGCGTGTCAAGTCGGCTAGCAAAGGTTCCGTTGTTGCACTCCGCAGGCAGACGCCCGACACTGAAGCCATCGAAGCGGAGCGATGCATGCACTCAGCGGCTGGGGATTCGGGTCATCGATGGCTATTGCGTCTGGGTTTAGCCGGCTTGCTTGCAATCCTGGCAGCCTGCGGCCGGCCCGTGGATGAACCACAAACGGGTCGATATCGCGCCACACTGCAACTGCCCGGCGGCGAAGCGCCGTTTGGCCTGGAAGTCCGCGAAGAAAACAAACGCTTCGTTTTGTACTTAGAAAATGCGTCTGAGCGTACGCGCGTCGCTAACGTAACGGTGGCCGACGGCGAGCTCACCGCCGTGTTTCCCGGTTATGAGAATTCACTGAAAGCGCGCATGTATGGCGATCGACTGGAAGGCAATGTCACGCTCATCAAGGATCGCAGCAAGGAACAAGTGATTCCTTTCGAGGCACGGCTGCAAGGCAAGAAAGACGGGGCCTATCGTTTCTACAAGGAACCGCTGACCGACAACGCCGACCTCGCCGGCCGTTGGGAAATGACATTGACCGGCGACGACGGCAAGGTCGGCGCGGCCGTCGCGATCTTCGAGCAACAACACGATCGCGTCACCGGCACGGTGATGACGCCCACCGGCGATCATCGCTTCCTCGAAGGCCAGGTGCATGGCGATGAAGCCCAGCTGTCGACGTTCGCCGGCGGGCTGGCGTATCTGTACAAGGTGAAAGTGAATCAGCACGGCGAGCTGGAAGGCGAGATGTGGCAGGGCCTGGCGTCGCACTCCAAGGTAAAAGCCCGACGCGACCAGAACGCCACGCTCGAAGGCAAGGAGCCGGACACGCAGCTGAAGGATGCAACGTCCCGCTTCGACTTCACCTTTCGCGATCTTGACGGCAATGAAGTTTCACTGCACGACGAAAAGTTTCGGAACAAGGTGGTCGTAGTGACCTTGGGCGGCAGCTGGTGCCCCAATTGTCACGACGAAGCCACGTTTCTGGTGCCGTTCTATGAGGAGTACCAACCCAAGGGGGGTGGAGATCGTGGCGCTGATGTTCGAGCGTCACGGCGAGTTCGATCGGGCCGCGCACGCTGTGCGTGGCTATCGCAAGGATCTTGGCATCGAGTTCACGACCTTGATCGCCGGCGTTTCAGACACCGACGAAGCCAGCAAAGCCTTGCCGACGCTGACTGGCGTCTATGGTTACCCGACCACGATTGTCGTGGATCGAGCCGGCACAGTTCGTGACATTCACGTGGGTTTCTCGGGCCCGGCGACCGGCCGGCATTACGAGGAATACGTCGCCGGGTTTCGCAGCCTGATCGATTCGCTGCTGACCGAAACGGCTAGCGCTTCGATCTAGCCTGGTAAGCCTGGTCGATCAGGAAGGCGTGAATCGCATGAGCATCGGCTTCGCTGATCTCATTTGAGAAGTTCGCCATACCGCGGCTCGCCAACGCGCCACGCAGCACGATCTCGTCGAAAACCGCATGCTTGCCCGGTGGCAACCGCAACAGGTTTGGATAGCCGCCCGGCGTATCGCTGAGCGAATGACACACGCCGCAATGCTGACCGAACAGTAATGCGCCGTGCTCCAACGTGGCCGCATCGGCCTGCATGCGTTCGGGCAGCGGCGGAATGTTTGCATTCCAATCCTTCTCCGGCGGCACCGGCACTTTGCCGCCGCCGAGCTTGAACGACACGATGCGACCGGCGTTGCCGTATTTGCGAGCAGCGGATCCTTCGAGGTATTCATCGAGCTGCGCGCCGCCGTAGCCCGCGAGCACAGCGATGTACTGCTCGCCATCGACCGAATAACTTGCAGGCGCGGCCATGATGCTCGTACCGACGAACACTTCGGCCACAAGCTTTCCGCTGTCGGCTGCGTAGGCTTTCAGATAACCATCCGTCGTTCCCTGAAACACGAGATTGCCCGCCGTCGCCAGCAAGCCGCCGTTGTAGAACCAGGGATAATCGATACGCCACACTTCGCGCTGAGCGACCGGATCCCACGCCTTCAACGCACCTTTGCGTGTCATCACCGCGCCATCGCGAACCTGAGTCGCGTATTCGGTTGCGCCGGCGCGGCCCGTGTTGAATGAGCGACGCGGGATGTATTTGTAGTCGGGATCGGCTGCGTAATACGCCGTGCGATCCAGCGTCGGAATATAAACGAGGCCGGTCTTGGGACTGAACGCCATCGGCTGCCAGTTGTGGCCGCCGAACGGCCCCGGTGCGACGCGCCTGGGTTGTTTCGAATAATCGCCCTGACCGGTGGGCACCGGCCGGCCGGTTTTCAGATCGACATGACTGGCCCAGTTCACGTCGACATATTTCTGCGCCGACAGCAGCTCGCCGGTGGCGCGATCGAGCACATAGAAGAAACCGTTCTTCGGTGCCTGCAACAATACTTTGCGGGTGGTGCCGCCGATGGGCAGATCGGTCAGGACGATGTGTTGAACGGCGGTGTAATCCCACGACTCGCCCGGCGTCGTTTGATAGTGCCAGGCGAGCCGGCCCGTGTCGGGATGAATGGCAAGAATGGAGCTGAGATAAAGATTGTCGCCGCCCTGGGGGCTGCGTACCGATTGTGGGAACGGACTCGCGTTGCCCGTGCCGACATACAGCAGGTTGAGTTCCGGATCGTAGGCCATCGCATCCCACGCCGTGCCGCCACCGCCCGCTTCCCAGCGACTGTTCGGATCCCAGGTCTTCGACGCCGCTTCGAGCTCGGGATGTTCGAATGGAAGTTTCGGATCGCCAGGCACGGTGAAGAAGCGCCACGCTTGTGCGCCACTCTCAGCGTCATGGGCAGTGATGTAACCGCGCACACCCATTTCAGCGCCGCCGTTACCAATGATCACTTTGCCGCCAGCGATACGCGGCGCGCCGGTGATCGTGTAGGAGCGCGCGTGATCGATGAAAGTGTCCTGGCTCCACAGCTCCTTGCCGGTGTTGGCGTCGAGCGCGATCAGTCGGCCATCGAGCGTGCCCACATAGACTTTGCCCTGCCACACCGCGACGCCTCGATTGACCACGTCACAACAGGCATTGCGTGCCCACTCGCCAGGCACCTTGGGATCGAACGCCCACAATTCGCGCCCCGTGCGCGCATCGAGCGCATACACCTTGCTCCAGTTGCTGCTCGCGAACAGCACGCCGTCGACGACGACCGGCGTCGCTTCCAGGCCGCGCTCGGTCTGCAAGTCATATTGCCAGGCGAACCCGAGTTGCTGAGCATTGCTGACGTTGATTTGATCGAGCGGCGAGAAACGCTCTTCGGAGAACGTGCGGCCGGTGGTGAACCAATTCTGCGGCTCGTTGTTGGCCGCGACGACGCGAGCCTGATCGATGCGTCCGTACGGCGCCTTGGGGACAGTGTCCTTCGCCGGTGCTTCCCGCTTGCCGCACGCGCCGAGCTGTAATGCTCCGGCCACGAGCAACGCCTGGACCAGCAGCTTCTTCATTCGTGATCCATCATGCTGGCGCGACGGGGCTCGCGCATGAACAAAGCCGTGAAGAACGCGACGGCGCAGATCGCCGCGACATACCAGAAGTAAATCTGTTCCTGTCCCGCCCGCTTACAGAGCAGCGCTATGTACTCGGCCGAGCCGCCGAAGATCGCGATGGAAATGCTATGCGCCAGCCCGACGCCGAGCGCGCGAATGTGCTGCGGGAACAGCTCGGCTTTGAACAAGCCACTGATGGACGTGTAGAGACTGAGAATGGTGAGCGCGGCCAGCACCAACAGGAACGCCGCGCCCGCGTCCTGCACCTTGGACAAGGCAGTGAGAATCGGCACCGCGCTCAAAGTCATCAGCCCCGAAAACAGCAACAAGCATTTGCGGCGGCCGATACGATCGGACAGCGCGCCCATCGCCGGCTGCAACAGCATGAAGCCGAACATTGCGGCGAGCATCACGTTACTGGTGACCTTGATATCCAAGCCCGCGCTATTCACGAGAAACTTTTGCATGTATGTGGTGAACGTGTACAAACACAGACCGCCGCCCGCCGTGAGCGACATGACGACGAACAGAGCCTTGGGATGGCGAAGCAGCGCCACCAGGCTGCCCGCCTCGGCGGACTTCGTGGTCTTGTTGTCGGTAGTCTCGTGCAGGTGATTCCGTAACAACAGCACGATGAGCGCCATGCACGCGCCGATCGCGAACGGGACTCGCCAGCCCCACGCGCGCAGCTCGGCTTCATCGAGAAACTGTTGAAGCGCGACGAGTGTGAGCAACGCGCACAGCTGCCCGGCGATCAAAGTCACATACAGGAATGAAGCGTAGAACCCGCGGCGTGCGTCGGCCGATACTTCGCTCAAGTAAGTCGCGGCCGCGCCGAATTGGCCACCGGTAGAGAAGCCTTGAAGCAATCGCGCGAGTAGCAACAACGCCGGCGCCCAGGCACCGATGCTGGCGTACGTGGGAAGCGCGGCGATCAGCAACGAGCCCGCGCCCATCATCAATACCGAAGCGACCAGCGCGGCGCGCCGACCGTGACGATCGGCGAATCGACCGAAGTACCAGCCACCCACCGGCCGGATCAGGAATCCGACAGCGTAGATGCCGGCCACGTTCAAGAGCTGCGCGGTCCGGTCGCCTTCCGGAAAGAAGCTGGCCGCGAAATACAGCGCGGTGAACGCGTAGATGTAGAAATCGAACCACTCGATCAGATTGCCCGCCGAACCGGTGGCAATGGCAGCCAGACGCTGCCGATGACTGAGGGCGAAGCTCACGATCGGTTCGAACCTCGTGCGATCCCGCTTGCCAGCAGATCCTCGATTTCCAGTGACGAGTAGCCGCACTCGCTCAGCACGGCGCGTGTGTCCTCGCCCAGCGCCGGCGGCGGAATATCCGCTTCGGGCGCCACACCGCCGAACACGACGGGCTGCGGCAGCATGCGTTTGATATTCGACGGATAGCGCTCGCCGACATGGAAGAAATCGACGTCCCGCAGATGCGGATCTTCCAGCAGATCCTCGAGCCGGTTGACCTGCGAGCAGGGAATATCGAGACGCGACAACGATTCCAGCCAGTCCGCCGAATCGCGTTGTGGCAGCACCGAGGCAATCACGCTGTACAGATAATCGATGTGCGCATGCCGGCTGTCGGGCTGATGAAACCACGGCTGATCGAGCACGTCGGCGCGATCGGCCTCGATCAGGAAACGTCGCCACTGCTCGGCTGTGTACGGCAACACCGCGATCCAGCCGTCGCGCGTTTGATAAGGACGCCGATCCGGCGACAACACGCGGGAGTAACCCACCTTACCGTCTTCTTGAAAGGTCGCCGCCGCCAGGTGCTCGTTGAGCACGAACGAGGTGAGCGCCTCGAACATCGGCACCTCGACTCGTAACGCATCCTGCCGGCCATTCGCCCGGGCGACCAGCGCGGCGAGGATGCCGTACACGGCGTGCAGCGCCCCGACCTTGTCCGCCAGGATGGTCGGAATGAAGCGAGGATCCTCGCCATTGTGTTCGGCGATGCCGGCCAGGCCGGCGGCGGCTTGAATCACGTCGTCGAACGCCGGCCGGCCGCGATAACGGCCGCGTTGACCGAAGCCAATGGCCGAGCAATAGATCATGCGAGGATTGATGGCGGCGACGGCGTCGAAGCTCAGGCCCAGGCGATCCGCCGCATCCGGCCGCATGTTATGCAGCAACACATCGCTGCGCTGGATCAGCTTCTCGACGATGGCCTTGCCGCCCTGGCGCTTCAAATCGAGCGCGATGCCGCGCTTGTTACGGTTGTTGTTGACGTACAGCGCCCCCATGCCGTTGGCCCCACTATTGGCCTGGGGCTGCGAGACGCGGGCCACATCTCCTTCGATGGGCTCGACCTTGATTACTTCGGCGCCCAGATCGGCGAGGATCTGGCCGGCGAACGGGCCCATGACGACCGCGCTCAGCTCCAGAATTCGGGTGCCTGCCAGGAGTGGAATCATGGGGCCGGAGCATACGGCGGCGACCGCCCGACGCAGCCATGTGGCCATGGTTATTTATGCATAGCCGGGCTGAAATCTATTGCCGATGCGGGAGGCGCCATGGAACAGTTCACTTCGATGCAATCCCGCCTGAATCTCCAACAGCTTTCGGCCTTTTTGACGCTGGCGGACACCGGCAGCTTTGGCGATGCCGCCGAGGCGCTGGGGGTCTCGCAGCCGGCGCTGAGCCGCACCATCCAGCAGATCGAAGGCAAATTGGGCACCCGCCTGTTCGACCGCGACACGCGCAAGCTGCGCCTGACGCCGGCCGGCGAGCGCCTCGAGCCGCTGGCGCGCCGGCTCATGAACGAATATCAGGAAGTGTTCGCCGAGTTCGACGACTTCGTCGCCGGCCGGCAGGGCGTGGTCCGGATCGCGGCCTTTCCATCAGTCGCGGCCTTACTGTTGCCGAGCACGATCGTGAGCTTCCGCGAGCGTCAGCCCGACGTGCGCATCCAGATTTGGGAAGACGTGGGCCGACCGGTGCACAAGGCCGTGTTGGAAGGCCGCGCCGACATCGGTTTGTCGACGCCGCCGCCCATCAGCAGCGACTTGCGTTATCGCCCGCTGTTGCGTGATGAAGTCGTGCTGGTCTGTCGCAATGACGACATGCTGGCGCATCGTGAAGAACACGACTGGTCCGTGTTTGCGACTCGCGCGTTCGTGATCCTGTCACCCGAGACGGGCTTGCGCGCGATGATCGATGGCGCAATGGATGAAGCCGGCGTGGCCGCCGAACCTTTGTTCAACTGCAAGCAGCCGACGACCATTGGCAGCCTGGTGAATGCTGGCCTGGGCATCAGCGCGCTCAGTCGATTGACGCTCGCGCAGCTCGACTCACCCACGCTCGCTTACCGCAAACTGCGCAATCCCACCGTGGCGCGCTCCATCGGCGTGGTCACTCACGCTGCGCGCTCGCTCTCGCCCGCCGCCAAGTTGTTTCTAAAAGAGCTGGATGCGCAGGCCAAGCTGCTCGCCCCGAGCATCAATGGCCAGCCGCAGCCCGGAGACGTGCTTTGATCAATCGACGAGAACTGCTGGCCGGCATGGGCGCGATGTTCGCCGCGCGCGAGCTCTTCGCCGCCGACCGGCCGCTCGACCTGGCGTATGTGAATGCGAAGGTCTGGACCGGTCAGCGCGACGTGCCGCTCGCCAGTGCGATCGGCATCTCTGCCAATCGAGTCACAGTCGTTGGCGACAACGAACGCATTCGCAAGCTCACCGGCAAGCGCACGCGCATCGTCGATCTGCGTGGCGCGTTCGTGATGCCCGGCTTCATGGACAATCACACACATTTCCTGCGCGCGTCGTTTGGACTCAGCGCGCCCGAGCTGCGGACCGCAAAGACCAAAGAAGAATTCATCGATCGAATCGCCAGGTCGGCGAAGGCATTGCGGCCCGGGCAGTGGCTGCAAGGCGGTAACTGGGACGAGCAGATGTGGGGCGGTGAGCTGCCCTCGCGTGAGTGGATCGATGCCGTCACGCCAACCACGCCCGTGGCCGTGGTCCGTTTGGATCAGCACGTCGCGTTGTTGAATTCGCTCGCCCTGAAGCTGGCCCACATCGATCGGAACACGCCCGACCCCGAAGGCGGCTTGATCATCCGTGACCAGAAAGGCGAGCCCACCGGTCTGATCAAAGACAAGGCCAAGGACTTGCTGAAGCCGGCGATTCCGAAGCCGAGCGATGCGGACATCGATGCGGCCATCGGCGTCGGCACCGCGCATGCCTTGTCGAAAGGTGTCACGCAGGTTCACGTGACCGAGCTCGATTGGGTCACGCACGAGTCGCTGCGCCGGCTGCGCCAGGCGAACAGGATCGGCATGCGCTTTTATTCCTTCGTGCCGCTCGAGGACTGGCGCAAGCTCGACGCGCTGGTCAAAGCGGAAGGTCGGGGTGACGACTGGGTGCGATGGGGCGCGCTGAAAGGTCTGGTCGATGGCTCCTTGGGATCGCGCACCGCCGTGTTCCACGAACCCTATGCGGACGACCCGGCGAATCACGGCATCTATCGAACGCCGCCGGAACGGCTGCGCGAGCTGATCCTGGATGCCGATGCCGCCGGTCTGCACATCACCGTGCATGCCATCGGCGATGAAGGAAATGACAAAGTCCTCGGCATGTTCGAGGAAGCGATTGCCAGGAACGGCGCTCGCGATCGCCGTTTCCGCATCGAGCACGCCCAGCATCTGCTGGAGAGCGATGTACCGCGCTTCGCGAAGCTGAACATCATCGCGTCGATGCAGCCGTATCACGCTATCGACGACGGTCGCTGGGCCCTCAAGCCGCTGGGACCGGAACGTCTGCACACCTCGTGGGCCATCCGCTCGCTGCTCGATGCCCGGGCGAAGGTGACCTTTGGATCGGACTGGCCGGTCGCGCCCATCGATCCATTGCTCGGCGTCGCGGCGGCCGTCCTTCGCCAGACCATCGACGGCGCGAATCCGAGCGGCTGGGTGCCGGAACAAAAGATCACGGTCCAGGAAGCATTGACCGCGTATACAACGACCAACGCCTACGCCGGCTTCCAGGAAGACCGGCTGGGCCTGATCGCGCCAGGCTACCTGGCCGACCTCACGATCCTGGATACCGACCTGACCACCTGCGCACCAGAACAGATCACACGCGCCAAGGTGCTCGGCACCCTGGTGGACGGCAGGGTCCGGTTCGGCACCGACAGAACATGATATTTTTGCGTCCATGGAAGGGCACAGCGAAGCGGCGGCGGATGTCATCACTGGCGGCGTAATCGCTCGCGCCGTCGAGCCCGCCGCGGGCGAATCCAAGAAACACGAGCACGGTCCGTGTCGCAACTGTGGCGCGACTGTCACGGGCGCCTACTGCTCCAACTGCGGCCAGCCCGCCCACTTGCATCGCAGCCTGGTCTCGCTGGGCCACGACATCCTGCATGGCGTATTCCATTTCGAAGGCAAGGTCTGGCACACCATTCCGGAGCTGCTGTTTCGTCCGGGGCGGCTGACGCGCCGGTATATCGACGGCGAGCGCGCGCGGTTCGTCTCGCCCATGGCGCTGTATCTGTTCATCGTGTTCCTGATGTTCGCGGTGATTCCGTTCACCGCCAGCGAGGATTCGATCCAGATCGAAGGCGCCGATCCGCTGGGCGTCGCGGAGCAGTTCAAGGAAAACATCCAGTCGAACATCGGGCAGATCGACGGGCAACTGGCAGCGCAGCGCGAAAAGCTGGCCGAGTCCGAGCTGACCGCCGAGCAGCGCAAGCAGATCCAGGACGACATCATCGGCCTGGAAGCCACGCGCGAAGCGCAGAAGGCCCTGATCAGCGGCGACTGGAAGGACATGGTCAAGTTCGCGCAGGAGCAGGAAGCTCAAGCCAAAGCTCAGGCCAGGACGGAGGCGCAGGACCCGGCGGGTGTCGGCAAGAAGATCGACGACACCGAGAGCCGGCTGAAGAGCGCGGTCAAGCAGGCCACCGACAATCCCGCGCTGCTGGCCTACAAGCTGAAAACCACGGGCTACAAATTCTCATGGGCGCTGATTCCGTTGAGCGTGCCGTTCATGTGGCTGCTGTTTTTCTGGCGCCGGGACATTCACGCCTACGATCACGCCATCTTCGTCACGTACTCGATCAGCTTCATGATGCTGTTCGCCACCGTCGTGACGCTGCTGTATGAGCTGGGCGTGAGCGCCTGGATCTGGGGCACGGCGATCGCCATCGTGCCCCCGCTGCATCTTTATAAGCAGTTGCGCGGGGCTTATGGTGTCTCGCGCTTCGGTGCATGGGTGCGCTTGTTCCTGCTCACCATCATGATTTCCTTCGTGCTCACCATGTTCGGCGTGATCCTGGTCGCGATCGGCATGCGAGGCTGATGAAATGACACTACGCGCAGGCATCCTCGGGTTCGGCGTCGCGGGTCGGTATTTTCATGCGCCGCTGCTGCGGGCCGCCGGCATTTCCATTCCGGCCGTCGTGACCAGCAAGCCCGCGGCGGCACAGGAATATCTCGGCGACGTCGATGTGCTGGCCACGGCCGATGAACTGCTCGCGCGCACGGACATCGATCTGGTCGCAATCGCCTCGCCAAGTCCGATGCATGTAGCGCATGCAGCTGCGGCTTTGCGTGCCGGCAAGCACGTGGTCGTCGACAAGCCGCTTGCGCCAACCACCGCGGAAGTCAGCGAGCTGGAGCAACTGGCCCAGCAATACAAGCGCAAGCTGTCGGTGTTTCAGAACCGGCGCTGGGATAGCGATTTCCTGACGATCAAGAAGCTGCTCGAACAAGGGCGGCTGGGCAAGATCAATTCCTTCCATGCGCGCTGGGACCGCTTCCGGCCGCAGGTCACCGACCGCTGGCGCGATCGTGACGATCCGGGCAACGGCATTCTCTATGACCTGGGCACGCATCTGATCGATCAGACGCTGATGCTGTTCGGCGCGCCCGAATGGCTGTACGCCAACGTTTTCACTCAGCGCGACAACAGCGTGACGGTGGACGGTTTCGAGATTCTGCTCGGCCAGGGTTCGTTGCGCATGACGATCGGCGTCAGCTTACTGTGCGCCGACGGCGGCTATCGCTATCGCGTCAACGGTTCGCGGGCGTCGTTCCTGAAAGCCGGCCTCGATCAACAGGAGGCGCAGTTGCGCGCGGGCGTCGAGCCGGACGAACACTTTTTCGGCAGCGAGCCCACCGAGCAATGGGGCACGCTGGTTCAGGGCGACACCGGCCAGCGTGAAATCATTACGCCCGAGACCGGCCGCTGGGTGTCGTTCTACGAAGCCATGCGAGAGGCCATCGAGCACGACCGGCCGGTCCCCGTGTCAGCCGCGCAGGCGTATGACACAATCCGGGTCATCGAGGCCGCGCTCACCAGCAGCGCCATGGGTTGCCGCATCGACCTGCAGCCCGCCGCGCCTCTGGTCAGCCGCTGAAGAATTGCCCATGCCATCCTTCGATATCGTTTCCGAGCTCGATGCCCACGAAGTGAACAATGCCGTCGACCAGGCCAATCGCGAGGTCGGCCAGCGTTTCGACTTCAAGGGCACCGACGCGAAGTACGAGTTGAAGGAGCTGGTCGTTACTCTGCACGCCAAGGCGGAGTTTCAGGTCAAGCAGATGCTCGACATCCTGATGCTCAAGCTGTCCAAGCGCGGCATCGACGTTGCCTGCACCAAGGTCGATCCGCCGGTGGTCCTCGGCCAGACCGCGCATCAGGTCGTCACCTTGCGCGAGGGCATCGAGAGCGAGCTGGGCAAGAAGCTGCAGCGCCTGATCAAGGATTCAAAGCTGAAGGTGCAGGCCGCGATTCAGGACAAGCAGGTGCGCGTGACCGGCAAGAGCCGCGACGATCTGCAGGAAGTGATCCGGCTGGCGCGCAACGCCAAGCTCGACATGCCGCTGCAGTTCAAGAATTTTCGGGATTAGCGCTCTTATCGGGGTACGACTGCCAGTCCTTGGCGACGATCAGGCGCGCGCCGCGTTCGAACGTTATATACGACCACGCCCAGTGCACCAGCACCGACAAGCGGTTCCGGAAGCCGCTCAGCCGGTAGATGTGCACCAACAGCCAGAACCACCACGCCCGCACGCCGGTCAACTTCCAGCCGCGAAATTCGCTGATGGCGCGGCTGCGACCGATGGTCGCCATCTGGCCGAGATCCACATACTTGAAGGCGGGCCGCGTCACCGGCGCACTGCTGCGAACTTCTTTCCTGATGATGTCCGCCGCAAAGACGCCCTCTTGCATGGCGACCAGCGCGACGCCTGGCAGCGGTCGGCCATTCGAGCCGGCGCGACTCGACATGTCGCCGATGACAAAGACTTCGGGATGCCCCTCGATCGTGCAATCCGGCTTGGTGATGACTCGACCCGCTGGATCTAGCGGCACACCGAGCGAGCGACCGATATCCGCGGCGCGAACGCCCGCCGCCCATAGCACCGTCGCGGCCGCGATCTTGTCGTTGCCGATGACGACGCCCTCGGAAGTCACATCGGTCACGCGCGCGCCCGTCCAGACTTGCACGCCCAATGACTCCAGGTCTCGCATCGCGCGAGAGGCAAGCTTGTCATCGAAGCTGGTGAGAATTCGCGGACCGGCTTCGACCAGAATCACTCGCGTCTGACGCGGATCGACGCTGCGGAAATCGCGATCCAGCGTGAAACGACTCATCTCGCCGATGGCACCCGCCAGTTCGACGCCCGTCGGACCGCCGCCGATGACGATGAATGTGAGATACCGACGCCGCTCCTCGGGATTCACTTCGCGCTCGGCAATCTCGAAGGCCTCGAGCACCCGGCGCCGGATCTCGGTCGCTTGCGGCAAGGATTTGAGCCCGGGCGCGTGCGGCTCCCATTCTTCGTGCCCGAAGTAGGCGTGCTGCGCGCCGCAGCCGAGCAACAGGTAATCGTAGGGAACGTCGCCCACATCGGTCGCAACTTTGCGATTGACCGGGTCGATGCTCTGCGCCGTCGCCTTCAGGACGCGGATGTTTCGATACTTGTGGAGCAGGCTGCGGATGGGAGCGGCGATGTCGGCCGGACTGAGCGCGGCCATCGCGACTTGATACAGCAGCGGCTGGAACAGGTGATGATTCTCTCGATCGATCACCGTGACGGCGATGCCAGGCACGTTGCCCAGTCGTTTCGCGGCATTCAAGCCGGCGAACCCGGCACCCACGACCACGACTTTTTTGTCGCTCATTTATCCGGAAGCCTCGCCGATATCCAACGCGCTCTGGCGCGGCTCGATATAGCCATCCGCCCACTCGATGATAGGGGCGACCCGGGGCGAAACCAATCGCATCGCTTGCGCCCGGTCCACCCAACGAAACTCGTTATGTTCGGCGCGACCCAGCGCTTCGATCACGGGCAGCGACACTTCGGCGGTCCGGGTCTTGGCCAGGTAATAGCGGGCGACCTTGCCGCGGCTGTAAGGATTGGTCTGGGTGTAAACCTCACCCCAGGCGAACTCCAGATCCTCGATCAGGGTCTCTTCGCGCACTTCGCGGATGGCGGCGGCAAGCGGCTCTTCGCCGGGCTCGACCATACCTTTGGGAAAATCCCAGTGGTTGTAGGCCCGCAATAACAGGTAAAGCCAGCCCTCGTGCGACTCACGAATCACAACCACGCCGGCGGACAATCTCGTGGGGCGGGGGGACATGGCGGCAAGTATAGCCGCCATGCCCGGATTCTCACACGGTCACAGCAGCGGCAGCCTCGGCTGCGTGATATTCCAGTACGCCGGCGACGGCGTGGATCACCGACGCGATCCGGACCGCGCTCTGGATCTGCTCGCGGCTGATACCACCTTCACGCAGCTTCTTCTCGTGCGAGGTGATGCACATACCGCAGCCGTTGACAGCCGACACCGCCAGCGACAGCAACTCGAAGTCGAGCTTGTCGATGCCCGGGTTGCCGATGATGTTCATGCGCAGCCGGGCCGGCATGGTCGAATACTCGCCGTCTTCCACCAGGTGGAGGAAACGGTAATAGATGTTGTTCATGCCCATGATGGCTGCCGCGGCTCGCGCGCCGTTCACGTACGCGTCGTCGAGGTGCGGCCTGGCCCACGACTCGATCGCGAGCGTGAGATGCGGGTTGCGGGCGGCGATCGCGGTCGACAAGGCGACTGCGGCGATCTGCTTTTCAGTGAGACCGGGGGCGCCGGTGGGCGCAAGCACACTGCCGAGATTGAGCTTCAGATCGCGCGCGTAGTCCGGCAGCTGATCGCGGATCGTTTCGAGAGACATTACTTGAACCTCCAACATTGAGCTTCGTCGTGGGATACCGGCGCGGAATGAATCCGCGCCGGCATCGAGATCGTCAAGCGACTCGCGTCAGGCTCAGGCAGCCTTCAGCGTGTCCTCGCCCTTCTTCCAGTTGCAGGGGCACAGCTCGTCGGTCTGCAGAGCATCGAGCACGCGCAGGACTTCCTGCGGGTTGCGGCCGACGCTCAGGTCGGTGACGTAAGCGAAGCGGATCACGCCCTGCGGATCGACGATGTACGTCGCGCGCTGGGCGACACCGGCTTCCGCGTCGAGCACGCCGAGCGCAGAGGTCAGCTCGCGCTTGATGTCCGAGAGCATCGGGAACGGCAGATCGCGCAGCTCTTCCTTGTCCTTGCGCCAGGCGAGGTGCACGAACTCCGAATCGGTGCTCACGCCGTAGACGACGGCGTCACGGTCCGCGAACTCCTTGTTGAGCTTGCCGAACGCGGCAATCTCGGTCGGGCACACGAAGGTGAAGTCCTTCGGCCAGAAGAACACGATCTTCCACTTGCCATTGTTGCTGTTCGAATCGAACGGCTGGAACGCATTGCTCAGATCGTTCGACACCACGCCGGTCAGCGAGAACTGCGGGAATTTTTGACCTACACCTAACATGGAACACTCCTTCATCGACAATATTTAGCGCTGGCTTTCGGCTGGGCGCAGTTGAAAAACGTGCCGCAGCGGGCTCCGGTGGTGGAGCGCGCTGCGGCGACGGATGCAATTATGCGGGCACTGCCCGCAATCGCCAATCGATTGTTTCTGGAAGTTTGATAGACTTTGCCTATGAGTCTATTCTACCCGTCCTTCATGACGAATGGGGTATTCCGCCCATGAATCTGCGCGACCTGCGTTATTTCGTGGCACTCGCCGATACCAAGCACTTCGGCAAGGCCGCCGAACGCTCCTTCGTCAGTCAGCCGACCCTGTCGGCGCAGCTGAAGAAGCTGGAAAACTACCTCGGCGTGCAATTGATCGAGCGACAGCCGCGCCGGGTCACGCTGACCGACACCGGCGCCAAGATCCTGCCACTGGCCCGCCGCATCCTGCAGGAGAGCGACGAGATCATCTCGCTGGCCCGCAACGAACATGACCCCTTATCCGGCAAACTCAAGCTGGGGCTGATCCCGACCATCGGGCCCTACCTGTTGCCGCTGGTGGCGCGCCGGCTGCGCAAGCAGTTACCGCAACTGAAGCTGATGCTGTACGAATACCAGACCCAGCAGCTGCTGGAGAAACTGCGCGATGGCGAGATCGAGGTCGCGATCCTCGCACTGCCCGTGCCCATGGACGGCTTGGAATCGCGCGAGCTGTATCACGAGGACTTCAACGTCGCCGTGCCCAACAATCATCCGCTGTCGAAGAAGTCGAGCATCAAGCTCGACGACTTGACGGGCGAGACCTTGCTGCTGCTCGAGGATGGGCACTGCCTGCGCGATCAGGCACTCGACGTGTGCAGCCGCATCGACGTGAAAGAGAACGAGGACTATCGCGCCACCAGCCTGGAAACGTTGCGACAGATGGTAGCCGCGGGTCTCGGCATCACCCTGCTGCCGGATCTCGCGACGCGCGGGCCGTTCGGCTCCGGTCAAGGGCTGGCGGTGAAGGAATTCGCGAAACCGATACCGACCCGAACCGTCGGCGCGGTCTGGCGCAAGAGCACGTCGCGCACCGAGGCGATAAACGCCATGTGCGATGTGATCAAATCGGCGATGGACGAATAATCTTCAGGTGAGCTCATGACTCGCGCGCTACGGAACCTTGTCATCGCCGGCCTGGCACTGCTCGCCGGCGGCTGCAACTCGTCGGCCCCGACGGTGAACGTGGACGATCCCTGGGCCAATGCAACGCCGGCGGGCGCCACGATCGGTGCGGTCTACCTCAAGATCACGACCAAGGAAGCCGACACATTATTGTCGGCGACCACCACCGTCGCCGATCACATCGAAATGCATACCAGCAGCGAAGAGAACGGCATGATGCAGATGCGGCCGCTATCGAACGTCCCGCTCGCGGCCGGCAAGCCGTTCACGTTCGCGCCCGGCGGCGCGCATTTCATGCTGGTGGATTTGCGCCAGCCCCTGACCCCGGGTCTGCGCTTCCCGATGACGCTGGAGTTCGAACATGCGCCGGCGCAGACGATTCAAGTGCAGGTCGTTGAACCCGGCAGCCGCTAACAGCGTTTAGCTTCCCCATGTCCAACCCGCCCGCTCTGCCCAGCCCCGCCGACTTACACGAAGACCAGATCATCGCGCTGTTGCGCTCTGGGGCACACGCGGCGTTGCTGAGTGCGTACTTCGGCGAAGTCGAGTATCGAGAGCTGGCGCAGCTGGCAAAGATTGCGGCCACTCGTGGCAACGGTCGTGGCGAGATGGTGTTCATCCTGCCCGGCATCATGGGCTCGCGACTGGGCTCGATGCAGCGACGAACGACTTCCTTGCTTTGGCTGCATCCGATGGCCATCGCGCAAGGCGGGCTGGCGCAACTGGCGCTGCCGGCCGGCAAGTCGTTACGCGCGCTGGGCGTGATGCTGCCGGGCTACTTGAAGTTGCGGCTGTCGCTGGAGATCGCCGGGTTCGTTCCGGTATTTCATCCCTTCGACTGGCGCTCCGATCTGGAAACCCTGGCGCGCGCGCTGCTCAGGGCCATCGAGAAATCCGGCGCACGTAAAGTGCACATCGTCGCGCACAGCATGGGCGGCCTGGTCGCGAGAATCGCGCTGGGCCACGACCGCGACAAGCGGATCCAACGACTGGTGCAACTGGGCGCCCCCAATCAGGGATCATTCGCGCCCGTGCAAGCTTTGCGCGCCGCCTATCCCACCGTTCGCAAGATCGCGGCACTCGATCACTTCAGCACGGCGGAGCAACTGGCTCGCACCGTGTTCCTGACCTTGCCCGGGCTCTATCAAATGTTGCCCTCGGCACTGACGCCCGATGAGCCGAATCTGTTCGACCCGACGCAGTGGCCGCAGGACGATCTCATGCCGGACGCCACGATGCTGAACCGTGCATACAAAGTTCGCAGCCGGATGCCGCCGCCGGATGAACGATGCGCGGTCATCGTCGGCACCCATCAGGAAACGGTCACGTCACTCAAATTGCTGGACGGTGGCTTCGAATATTCCGTGCGACGCGATGGCGATGGCACGGTGCCGCTGGCCCGCGCACTTTGGGAAGGCGCCGATACCTGGTTCGTTCAGGAGAATCACGGCGCGCTCACCAATAACAACGAGGTGCTGGCCGCGGTCGCCAATCTCCTGAAGGAAGGAAAGACCCTGCGACTTTCCACCACGCGACCGACGGCCGCGAGCGAGATCGTCCGCACCGTCACCGATGCTGAACTGCGCAGCGCGGCCACACAGAAAGTGCACTGGGATCGTCTGACACTCGACAGCCGGCGACGCATCCTGGATCCCATCATTACTTCAGAGTTCGTTTCGGCGGTTCCGGTGGTGCCTCGCACTGCTTAGGTGTACCCTAGCTCATCGATCGAGTTATCACAGCGCCGGCAACGTTTCGGCGCAGTGTCGTCGTGATAGGGGGCTGAGTAACGGTGCAACCAACCGATACTGCGAATCCTGACTATTATCATCGCGTCGTCGATTGCCAATGGGCGTGCCCCGCCCATACGGACGTTCCTGAATATATCCGCTTGATTGCGCAGGGACAGTTCACGGCGGCCTATCTGGTCAACCGTGAGTCCAACGTCTTCCCCGGCATTCTCGGTCGGGTCTGCGATCGGCCTTGCGAGCCCGCCTGCCGGCGCGGCCGTGTCGAACAGGAACCGGTCGCAATCTGTCGCTTGAAGCGCGTCGCCGCCGATCATCGCGATGACGTGCGTCCTCATCTGCCGAAAGCACCGGCCCGGAAGAATGGCAAGCGCGTCGTGTGCATCGGTGCCGGGCCGGCCTCGCTCACCGTGGCCAACGATCTCATGCCGCTGGGTTACGAAGTCACGATCTTCGAGAAGTGGCAGACACCCGGCGGCCTCATGCGTACCAATATTCCTTCATTCCGCCTGCCGGAGCAGGTGCTCAGCGAGGAGATTGGATACATCATCGATTTGGGGGTGGATCTGCGTCTGGGCTCACCGGTGACGAGCATGAAACAATTGCTCGCCACCGGTGAGTTCGACGCCGTGTTCGTCGGCAGCGGCGCCCCCAAGGGCAAGGACCTGAAGCTGCCCGGACGCAAGGACCCGGCCGCCGCGGCTCATATTCATATCGGCATCGACTGGCTGGAATCCGTGGCGTTCGGCCACGTCAAAGACATCGGCCGGCGCGTGCTGATCATCGGTGTCGGCAACACCGCGATGGATTGTTGCCGCTCATCGCTGCGACTGGGCGCCGACGACGTGAAAGTGATGGCGCGCAAACCGCGCGCCTTCTTCAAGGCGTCCGAGTGGGAACTGGAGGATGCCGAAGCGGAGAACGTCGAGATCGTGGTGAATCACGCGCCCAAGGCGTTCGTCACCGAAAACGGCCGGCTGGTCGGCATGCGCTTCGACGTCATGGAATACGACCTGGACGCGACCGGCCGCATCACCGCCGAGCGAGTGGTCGGCGAGAAACTCTTGCCATGCGACGACGTGATTCTGGCGATCGGCCAGGAGAACGCGTTTCCATGGATCGAGAACGATCTGGGCATCGAGTTCGATCAATGGCACGTGCCCAAGGTGGACACGACCACGTACCAGTCGACGCGGCCGAGTGTTTTCTTCGGCGGCGACGCGGCGTTCGGGCCGAAGAACATCATCTGGGCGGTGGAGCACGGCCACCAGGCGGCCATCTCCATTCATCAGTTCTGCCAGGACCGGGAGGTGGCGCAGCGGCCGCCGCGTCTGTTGAATCTGTCCAGCCGCAAGATGGGCCTGCACGAATGGGCCTACAAGAACGATTACAACCCGGTCGAGCGGCGCCTGATGCCGCACGTCGATCTGAAGGAGCGGTTCAAGAAGATCAATATCGAAGTGGAGCTGGGCTTCACCGCCGAGCAAGCCGCCGCCGAAGTGCAACGTTGCCTCAACTGCGACGTACAGACCGTATTCGAGGCCCGCCTTTGTATCGAATGCGACGCCTGTATCGACATCTGCCCGGTGGACTGCCTGACGATGACGCCGAACGGCACGGAGGCCGAGATCCGAACCCGGCTGAAAGCGCCTGCGTTGCGCGTCACGCAGCCCTTGTTTGTTTCCGCACCGTTGCAACATACGGCGCGGGTCATGGTCAAAGACGAAGACGTCTGCGTACATTGCGGACTGTGCGCCGAGCGCTGCCCGACAGCGGCGTGGGACATGCAGAAGTCGAAAATCCGCATTCCTTATGCGAGCGACGAGACCACTCCATGCAGCAGCACGCCAGCCACACCCCGTCCGGCACCGATTCGCCGGAGCGCCTGAACGATTTCGTCATCAAGCTCGCGAACGTGAACGGCACCGGCTCCGCCAGTGCCAATACGTTGCTGATGAAAGCCCTGTTCCGGATGGGCATTCCGGTCATGGGCAAGAATTACTTCCCCTCCAACATCCAGGGGCTGCCCACCTGGTATGAGATCCGGATTTCGCGTGACGGCTATGTCGCGCGCTCCGGCCGCATCGACGTCATGGTAGCGATGAATGCCGAGACGTATGCGAGGGACGTGAAGGATGTCAGCCCCGGCGGCTATCTGCTCTATGACTCGACGTGGCCCAGGCCAGCGCTGCTGAAACGCGACGACATCACCATTTTCGGCGTGCCGCTGGCGCGCATTTGTAACGAGACCTTTCAGGGCGTGCGCTCGCGCATTCTGCTGAAGAACATCGTCTATGCCGGCGTGCTCGGCGCGCTGCTCGACATCGAGCTCGATGTCATGCGTTCGCTGCTCGGCGAAAGCTATGCGAACAAGAAGTCGCTGCTCGATTCCAATGTCAAAGCGCTGGAGCTGGGCTACAACTACGCCAAGGAACATTTCACGTGTCCGCTGCCGCTACGCGTGACGCGCATGGACAAGACCGCGAACCACATCATGATCGACGGCAACACAGCGGCCGCCCTCGGCTGCATGTATGCCGGCGCCACCGTCGGCGCGTGGTATCCGATCACGCCGTCGACCTCGTTGATGGATGGCTTCAAGAGCTTCTGCCAGAAATGGCGCATCGATCCCGAGACCGGCAAGCGGAACTTCGTGATCGTCCAATGCGAAGACGAGCTGGCGGCGATCGGCACCGTCATCGGCGCGTCGTGGAATGGCGCACGCTCGTTCACACCAACCAGCGGCCCCGGCATTTCCTTGATGAATGAGTTCATCGGGCTGGCGTACTACGCCGAAGTACCGGCCGTGATTTTCGACATTCAGCGCGTCGGCCCCTCGACGGGCATGCCGACGCGGACTCAACAGTGCGATTTGATGCTCGCCGCCTACGCTTCGCATGGCGATACGCGTCACGTGCTGCTGTTCCCCAACAGCCCGGAAGAGTGTTTCTACATGTCCGTGCACGCGTTCGACCTCGCCGAGCGCCTGCAGACCCCCGTGTTCGTCATGTCCGATCTGGACATCGGCATGAACGACTGGATGTGTCCGGACCTCAAATGGGACGACAGCTACGTGCCGGACCGCGGCAAGGTGCTCAGCAAGGAGCAGCTCGAGCAGATCGACAAGTTCTATCGCTACTTCGACAAGGATGGCGACGCCATCCCCTATCGCACGCTGCCCGGCACGCATCCGAAGGGCGCGTATTTCACGCGCGGTTCGGGTCACACGCAGTATGGCGGTTACACCGAAGACTCGACCGAGTATCAGATCGTGCTCGATCGACTGAAGCGCAAGTTCGAGACGGCCAAGACGATGGTGCCGAAAGCCGTTCTCGATGGCCGTGGCTCGACCAACCTCGGCCTCGTCTCCTTGGGAAGCTGTGATGGAGCCGTGCGCGAAGCTCTGGATCTGCTACGCCGGCGCGGCGTGCAGATCGATTACCTGCGAGTGCGCGCCTTTCCATTCGGCCAGGAGGTCGAGGACTTTCTCGCCTCTCACTCGCACATCTTCGTGGTCGAGCAGAACCGCGACGCTCAACTGCGCAGCCTGCTGACGCTGGAGACCGCGGTGGACAAAGCCAAGCTGCACTCCATCCTGCATTACAGCGGCTTGCCGATGTCATCGAGCGTCATCGTCGAGGGCGTGCTGGCCAGCGTGCCCGAACAGCGTCTGGCCGTGGGGGGTTGATCGTGAGCTTTATCGCCAAGCCAAAGATCGCGCATCCCGGCCTGCCCAAGAACGAGCTCGGGCTGACACGCCGCGACTACGAAGGCGGCATGTCGACACTGTGCGCCGGTTGTGGCCACGACTCGATTACGGCCGCCATCATCGAATCCTGCTGGCAGATGTCGATGCGCCCGGAACAGCTGGTGAAACTGTCGGGCATCGGCTGCTCGTCGAAGACGACGGCGTATTTCGTCGGCGGCGGTCACGGCTTCAACTCCGTGCATGGCCGCATGCCCTCGATCGCGACGGGCGCGATCGCGGCGAACAAAGATCTTCATTACATCGGCGTTTCCGGCGACGGCGACACGCTGTCCATCGGCTTCGGCCAGTTTGCGCACGCCATGCGCCGCAATCTCAACATGCTCTACATCGTCGAGAACAACGGCGTGTATGGGCTGACCAAGGGACAGTTCTCCGCGTCCGCCGACATTGGCTCGAAGGCCAAGAAAGGCGAGGAGAATCTGCAGCCGCCGATCGATCCGGTGCTGGCCGCGCTCACGCTCGGCGGCACCTTCGTGGCACGCAGCTTTTCCGGCGACAAGGAACAATTGGTGCCGCTGATCATCGCCGGCCTGAAACATCGTGGCTTCGCGCTGATCGACGTGCTGTCGCCGTGCGTGACCTTCAACGATCACGAAGGCTCGACCAAGAGCTACGAATTCGTGCGCGATCATTACGATGAGGTCGTGCACGCCGATTTCGTTCCGCCCGCTCGCGAGATCACCGCGCAGTACGGGCAAGGCGACGCGATGCCCGTCACCATGCACGACGGCAGCCGGATCCTGCTCCGCAAGCTGGACCCTTCTTACGACCCGACCCATCGCGGCCAGGCGTTCAATTATCTGCGGGACAAGCTGGCGCAGAACGAATACGTCACCGGCCTGATCTATATCGATGAGAAGAGCCCGGACTTCCACGAAGTGAGCGGCACGACCGCCACGCCGGTGAATCAGCTGCCCTATCCGAAGCTGACGCCCGGCGCCCAGGGATTGGAAAAAATCATGGCTCGCTATCGCTAGGCGGACTGAAGTCGAACAGCACTTCGGACTTTTCGTAGACTTTGCTGATGCGCTCGCCATCCCACACGTAGGCGAGCGCCGCGCCCGCGACCGGAATGCTCACTGCCTGCGGCTTGAAGGCCGCGACGCATTCGCCGCCTTCGTGGCGCACGCTCCTGAACACCACGCCCCAGTGGCCCTGGTCGCGCAACGGTTTCGCAAATGACTGCGAGGGACTGTAGTCGTCGGGGTGATGCAAATGTTGGAAGCGCGGACTGCGAACATCCAGGAACGGCTGCACCGGCCGGTTCACGTAGGCCCGCATGTCGACCTCGCACGGACTTTCCTTGGTCGAGGCCATGAATATTTCGCGATGGTAGACCGTCTCGCGCACGGCCGTTTCCAGCGTGTGCCCGGCATAGTAGACGCCATAACTGCCATCGCTGAATCGACTGGGAAATCCGGTGTGGGTGAACGCAGCCATGACCAGCGTGGCGCCCGGACCGCGCACCCGATCTTCGTCCGGCATCACCGGCGCTTCGCCGCTCTCGTCGCGCAGCCGATCGTTGGTGAGACCTTCGATGAAATAACCCAGCTCCCTCTGTTGCGGCGGCAGAATGTTCTCGAACACGTTCACCGGCGGGTGCCGGGACGCGACGATGCGATACATCTTCTGCCAGCGGAGCGTGACCGCGCGCGGCTCGGCGGTCATCCGCGTTGCGCATCCAGATAACGACGCACATCCGCCAGGTCGACGACCCGACCGGCGAGCATCCGTTCCAGCGCCGACTTGCCGCCGAAGCCAAGGGCGGTATTCGGCTTCTTCACCCAGGCATCCGCCACTTCCTGGGTCGGCAACAGAATATGCAGGGCTTTATAGATGCCCATCACGTAGCTGATGCGTTCCACGGTATCCGCGGACAGGCGCGCGGCGCGGTCGCTCTTCCATTTGAAGAAGGTCGAGCGCGGCGGCGAGCCCAGCAGCACCCGCTCCTCTTCGGCGCCCAGCCGCCACGCGGCGGTAATGTTGAAAAAGGCGGTCAGAGCCGCGGAACCTAAGGCATCCGGATCGAAACCGGCGCGCTCGAGACTATGAGGTTGCATCATGGCCAAGTCCTCCAATGGAGTAATAGCGAAATTACTCCAATTCTGGACTGAATGCCAGTGCAACTCCGAGACCGCTAAATCAGTCATGAATTACCCCTTAACGCCGCGCGCAACCGGCCGAGAACCCGCCTGGGATGGCGAACCAACTCGCGGGAATCGACCGCGAGCACGTCGTAGCCCATATCGGTGAGGAATTTGAGGCGCGTGTCCGAAGGCTGGAGCTCGACGACCAGCGCCTGTTCGGCGAACAGGTACTCGACCACGAACGGGCCGATTTCACAGTGGCGGGTCAGGGGGAATTCACGCAGCTCGCGCGTGGCGAGCAACTCCGCGAGCGCCTGCGTTTCGCTCGCCATCCGGTCCCTGGCGCTTCGATCCTTGAAGTCTTTGCTCAGCATGGAGCGCAGCGTACCTGCCGCGCCCGTGGCGATTTAACTCAATTGATTGGGGGTTTGCCGAGAAATTGGCCCAGCCAACCCTGCGAAAATCAGCGTGGCTTGCCCTGCCACAGCCGGCAAACGGTCGCATTACGTTCAATCAGCGCGCCGACGCGTCGATGTTGCAGGCCTCGCTGCATACAGCGCGGATCCTGGGCCCACTGCAGAGCGTAGACCATGGGATCCATGCTGGCGTTCACCATCTCGCGTAGATGCTTGCCCCATTGTTGAGTGGATTTCATATGAACCTCACGTCGCTTCGGTCTCAGAACGTTCCGCTCGCGTAGGCAGTTCCGCAGGCTTAGTCGGAGACATCGGCACGTGGTTGCTGCCGTTTAGCGACAGGGTGCACAGAACCGCAAGTTGGTCGCGCATTTCCGACCTGCAGAGCGCCCGACGAAACTTTTCTCAGCCATGCCGGCCGCTTCGTTATCATCCATTCCCTCATCGCCTGGGGAATGCGTCATGACTTCCACTCTGTTCGATCTCACCGGCAAAGTTGCGGTGATTACCGGTTCGAGTCGCGGCATCGGTCGCGCCATCGCCGAGCGCATGGCGGAACATGGCGCGAAAGTCGTGGTTACCAGCCGCAAGCTCGACGCCTGCGAAGCGGTGGTCAAGTCGATCCAGGCCAAGGGCGGCGAAGCCATCGCGCTCGCCTGCAACATCAGCCGCAAGGAAGACCTGCAGAAGCTGGTGGACGACACCCTCAAACATTGGGGCGGCATCGACGTGCTGGTCTGTAACGCCGCGGTCAATCCTTATTACGGCCCGTCCATCGACATGCCGGACGATGCCTATGAAAAAGTGATGAGCAGCAACGTTCGCAGCAACTTCTGGTTGTGCAACATGGTGCTGCCGCAGATGGCGGAACGGGGCGGCGGCTCCATCGTCATCATTTCATCCATCGCCGGTCTGGTCGGCTCGTCCACGCTCGGCGTGTATGGCTTGTCGAAAGCGGCGGACATGGCGCTGGCGCGCAACCTCTGCGCCGAGTGGGGCCCGAAGAACATTCGCGCCAATTGCATCGCGCCCGGCCTGGTCCGCACCGACTTCGCGCGCACGTTGTGGGAAGACCCGAAAGTCTACCAGCAGACGGTGAAGGCTTATCCGCTGCGTCGTATCGGCGAGCCGGATGAGATCGCCGGTGCCGCCGTGTTCCTCGCCGGTCCGAGCGGTTCGTTCATGACCGGTCAGACCATCGTGATCGACGGCGGCGGCGTAGTCGGCCGCGGCGGTTAACTCCTGGCCCGCGGCACGAAGAAGAAATCGCCGACTTCGTGCCCGGCGCCCTTGATCGACTTGAACTCGGGCACCTGCACGAATTTGTTCTTATGCGCGGCAATCTCGACGCGCTTGCGAATGCGGCTGAACAGCTCCGGGCTGGAGAGAATGCCCTGATTGCTCTCCAGCTCATCGAGGAACGCGCGCGCGAATACCGAATTGCCGCCGCTGCCTTCATCGAGCACCGGTTTATCGCCGCCCGATGACAACAACAGCCGCGCACGCTTCGGCAGTTTGAATTTGATGTAGTCCTTCGAGTAAGTGACCTTGTCGTTGAGGAACAGATAGCTCGGATCTGTCGACAGCAGACCCGCGTAGCACGAGTCCGCAACCACGAGCACGCGCTTCGCGGGCAAGCGGCCGAGGTGACCGGTGATCTGCTCGTTCGGCACCCAGTAAGTGTCCTTTGGCGGCGCATCCGCATTCACCGGCAGCCAATAGCCCGCCTCGCTCTTGCCACTGCGCAGGCGCGCGCCGTGACCGGCGTAATAAATGAGCAGGTTGTCCTCGGGCTTGAGCACCGCGTTCAGATCATTGATCGCCTTCAACATGGTTACATCGTTGGCGTCTTCCAGAATCGACACCGTGAATCCATAGCGATCGGCCAGGATGCGCGCGGCACGGGCCGCGTCGTACTTCGGAGTCTGCAGGCTCTCGATGCTCTGATAATTCTGGTTGCCGATGACGATGGCGTAGTAACGGCCGAAGTTCATGCCTTCGAGCGTGCGCTCGTCGGCAGTCGGCGGCAGCTGCGCCAGTTCGGTCGTGCCCTGCGGAGTGCGTGTCTTGGGAATGCCGGCCAGGCGCTCGGTGCTCTTGCGACGCTCCGATTCGAGCTGCGCGATCCAGCGCTTCAGCGCTTCGACCTCCTTGCTGCCGTTGTCGGCGGCCTGTTCGACGGCCGGCTGCTTCGCAAGCTGTTCCTGCAGATCCTTCAGCTGTTTCTGCAGCAGGCCGAGTTGCGCATCTTTCTCCGCGATGGCGGCATCGAGCTCCTTGCGAAGCTGGTCCTGCTCGCGCTGCGCGGCCGACGTGAAAATGATGTTGTCCGCCGGCACGCCCCACGCCTGACGATACAGGTTCAGCGCCTTGAGCTGATCCTGCGGCACACCCAGCCCCTGCTCATACATCGTGCCCAGATTGAACAGCGCGCGACCGAAGTTCTTGTCCGCCGCCTTCTGATACCACTTCGCGGCGGCTTCGTAGTCCGGTGCGACACCCATGCCGCGCTCGTAGATCTCGCCGACGTTGGTCTGTGCCTCCACATCGCCCGACTCGGCGGCCTGCATCCAGATGCGCAGCGCTGATTGCAGATCGGCGCGATCGTAAGCGACGTACTCGCCGCCGCGAATCGAACACTCCGACGCCGTGGTCCGAATCGGTCGCCGTTGCGACAGGAAGCTGCTGTTGCCGAGCTGGCGCACCTGGCCCGGCAACAGACAATCGACGATCTCCAGATCGGAACGCTTCACCATGCCCTGAGTGGGCGCCGCCGCCGAAGCGATGACGAACAGGCTCGGCGCCAACAGCGCAGTGATTCGACCCAGAGTCTTCGGCAGCTGCGGCGTTTTCATGTCAAAAGCTCTTTTGGAAGCGCAGACCCATGCTCACGTCCTGGAAGCTGATGAACTCGAAACTCTCCAGGCGCTGATACTCGATGTATCCTGAAATGCCGTGGATGAACTGCGCCGACAGACCGGTGGCCAGGCGCCAGTACGACTCGTCGGGATTGTCGGTCTCCACCAGAATCGGCGGCGCGCTCGTCGCGTTCGGATCCGCCGCGAAACGTACGCCGAACACATCGACGTCGTCCTTGAACTCGCGCACGTAGTCGACGCGCAGGTGAGGCAACAGCACGCCCCAGCTCAGATTCCACGCATACGTGACGCGGAAGCCCAGGTTGCCGGTGAATGATTGGAACGTCTGCTCGTCGTAAATCAGGTTCAAGCCGGCGGCGCCGCGCTCGGTGAAGCTGTCGATGGTGGCGTCGATGTAGTAGAAGCCGATAGTCGGCGACAACGTCAGGCCGCCCACCAGGAAGTCATAGCCGCCCGAGAGACCGGCGCTATAGGTCATGCCGCTGGTGTCGCCACGCGCATCGGCGTTCACCAGACCGGTGCCGTCCACGTAAGTGATATTGCGATCGGCGCCGTAGTCGGCGTTGGCGACGTTGACGATGGCATCGAAGTAAAGGTTCCGGGCCACATACGCGGAGCCGTACAAGGAGACGGCCCAGGTATCCGTATCGAGACCGCCTTCTTTGCGCGGATTGAAGTCGATGCTGGATTGTCCGTACGCAAGCGACACGCCACCGACCAGCTGGTCGCTGAATCGATAGTCGAGGCCGCCGACCAGCGCCCATTGATCGGCATCGAAGGCCGGGCTGCTGCTGGAACGATCCTTCTCGCCGAAGCTGTAATTGCCCCGCGCCCACATGCCCCACTTGTCGCTGAGCAAGCCGCCCGGCTCGTCATCGGCACTGGCGCCGCCGCCCAACAGACCCGTCACCATGTCGTGCAACTGTGCCAGCGGCACCGACTTGCCATCGACGATGATGTTGAGGCCCGCCAGGCTCAAGCCCTTCGCGCCGCCACGCAGCGCCATCAAGCGATCCATCACGCTGGCGTACTGAGTGTTCGCGAAGAGTAGCGTCTGCGTGCGGGCGACGGCGAAATCGTCAGCCACCAACTCGTCGAGCGCGTCGCGCTGATTGTCCGTCGTGTTGTTGATCTGCAGGCCGTTGCAACGGATCAACAGATCCTGCTGATCCGACGTGAGCTCGGACAGCTCGCGCAGCTGGCCACAGATACGATCCAACGCCAGTGCGACGCGCCGCTGATTCGGCGACAGGTTCGGAATGTCGGAGAGCGTCGTGATCGCCGGACCATCGGCGACCGTGATGGTCACGGTATCCGAGCCTTGCAGGCCGGCGTTATCGATGACGAGCAACTGAATGAGATTGTCGCCGGCCGGCAAGCGGACCTGCAGCGTCGGCGAGGCACTGGAGCCGAGCAAGGTTTCCGTCTCGCCGCCCGTGATGAGCGACCATCGATAGGTCACGATCGTGCCATCGGTATCGGTGGACAGGCTGCCGTCGAGCGTAACCAATGCGCCGTCTTCAGCGTCGTTGTCTTCGACGTTGCGACTCCCACCCGCGTTCGCGGTGGGTCCGCTCGCGTCGCCGACGGTGATCGTAACTTCGGAGACGACGCTGCCGCCCCCCGACTGGTCGAACACGAGCAGGCGTACTAATGAGACGCCATCCGGCAGCGCGAGCGTCGGGTTCGGCGATGTGGAAAGCTGCGTTTCACCATCGCTGCCGTACCAGGCGTAGCTGAGCGTCTCGCCTTCCGGATCGCTCGCGGTGGCGCTGAATGTCACATTCTCGCCCGGCGCGCCGTCGGTGTCGGCGATCGTGCGGTTGCCGCCGTTGATGGTCGCGATGGGGTCCTGGTTCGGGTCGGCGCAAGCCGCCTCCTGGGCTTGGTTGCCCGGAGTCACGATGCCCGTGCCCGCGGCATTGTTGATCGTAACGGTGGCGTTCCCGCTTTCACCTATGGCATTGGTCGCCGTGAGCGGCACGGTCAACACGTCGCTGGGGTTGGGCGTGTAACCATTGTTTGTGATCTGGACGCAAACGCCGCCGGCGCCGCTGGGATTGTAGAGGCCGACGAGCAAGTTGCCGCTTGGCGTGCCGTTGACGAACACCACGCCCTGGCCGGTGCCGATATCGATCAGAGGCGAGCCGCTGATCGCGCCGGCCGCGCGCATATTGACGACCACCGACTGGCTGACCCCGGTCGGAATGGGAATATTGACCTGGCCACTGAAGGACGGCGGAATGGCCTGCGCCAATGGGGCCATCGCGAGCAGTGCCACGCCGCCCATCCATGCGGCCAGCGTCCGTCCGGCTGCTCTCAGCGCCGCTACCTTCATTGCAAGCTCTCCCTTGGTTTATTCGTATGAGCTGTGCGTAGTTATCCGCCACTGTCCCGCGACCGCAACGGGTCTTAAGTGCAGGCCTCTGGCCTTCAGGGCCGGGCGAACTGTGCCGCCGAGGGTTGACTTCCGTTGTGACGCAGGTCGCAATCGCGAGTCATGAACATCAGGGTTGCCCTTAATGCCGTGCTGGCCGCGACGCTGCTGCTCGCCGGCTGCACCTCGCCCGGGCAACGGCTGGATCAGCGAGCCCGCGAGGCCGGCCTCGAAGTCGTTCCCATCGAGGCGGGCACGTTTCCCAGCATCGTTTATCTGAAACGCAGCGCCGGGGTCGATCATGCCAATGATTCCACTGCTTCAGGGCCGGTGACGATCTTTCTGGAAAGCGACGGCATACCCTGGCTCGGCCGCACTCCCAGCGACGACCCCACCACCCGCGAGCCGGTGGCATTGGAAATGTTGATGCGCTCGCCGGCGCCCGGCGCGTATGTCACACGTCCGTGCTACAACAGCCTTCGCTCGGACAAATGTAACTTCGAGCTTTGGACCGGCGCACGTTATTCAATCGAAGTAGTCGAGAGCATGGTGGCAACCGTGCGCGAGGTACAGCGACGCGTCGGCGCCAAAAGCGTTGCACTGGTTGGTTACAGCGGTGGTGGCACGCTGGCTGTATTGATTGCGGAGCGGCTCGAAGACGTCGCGTCCGTCGTTACCATCGGCGCCAACCTGGATACGGACGCCTGGACCGACCATCACCAGTATCTGCGACTGTCGCAGTCGCTCAATCCGGCGCTGAGCGACCAGCCGCATCTGTGGCCCGAGTTACATCTGCGCGGCGCGAACGATCTGGTCGTGCCGCCAGCAACCACCGAACGATACTTCGCTCGATATCCTCGAGCACAACAGCGAACCCTCGAAGGGTTCGATCACGTGTGCTGTTGGGTGCGTGACTGGCCGTCGATCAGCGTGACGCCCGCGCCTTGAGCGCGGTATCGGAGAAATCGGAAAACACGCCGTCGATGCCCAGCTCGTAAAAGCGTCGGTACTCCTGCAGCGGATCGTTGTTGTACTCAGGCGCCAGCGTCGCGGGCTCGTTGCGGAAGGTGTAGGTGTGCACGCGCAGCCCGGCTTGATGAGCCTGGTCGATCACCGTCGTCGTCAACAACTTCGGTTGTCCAACATCACGCAGGATCTGTCGCTTCCACGGCCCGATCGCGTTCGCATACTTCGCCACGTCGGCGAGACTGTTCGGTCGCTCGCTACCGCGGGGATCGCCATGCTCAGGGATGGCGACTCGCGCGACGTGCTTGCCGCTGTCGTCATAGATGAGTGAGCCGTCGTCCATCAGCTGCACCAGCGGCAGCTCGGTCTTGCCGCGCAAGTACTGCAAGTTCGCGCTCTCGAACGACTGGATGAAAATTGGCGTGCCGGCCTTGTTCAAACCGCGGCGGTTCAGCGCCTCCAGCAATCGATCTTCCAGCGCCAATCCCAACTGCAGATGGAACGCGGGATGTTTGGTTTCCGGATAGATGCCGATGCGCCGGCCGCGCTGCGCCGACTCCTGCTCGACCAGATCCAGAATCTCTTCGAAGGTGGGCACGGTGAACTGGCCGTCAAACTCTTTCGAGCGCGCCGGATTCGCTTGCACGGCGCGCAGCTGACGGATCTCCGCGAGCGTGAAGTCGCTGGCATAGAAGCCGGTGATTTGCTTGCCGTCGAGCGTCTTGGTGCTGCTACGCGACGCGAACTCCGGCCGCGACTTCACATCGGTGGTGTCGTCCAGCAAAGGCTCGTGACGCGCGATCAGATGACCGTCGCGCGTCGCCACCAGATCGGGCTCGACGTAGTCGGCGCCGAACTCGATGGCCAACATGTAAGACGCGAGCGTGTGCTCGGGCCGATAACCCGAAGCACCGCGATGCGCGATCACCAGCGGCGCTGAGCCGTCCAACGTCGCCCACTTGCCGCCCACAGACGAGGATTGCGCTTGCACCGGTCCGCTCATCGTCGACACCATCGCGAAAAGAAAAAATGCCAGCCGCCGCACGGGTCAGTCGACGAAGAAGTCGGGCTGGAACTGTTTGGTGCCGGGCGTAACCGCGTATTGATCGAGATCCGTGGTGCCCGCACTGGCCAACACTTCATCGTCGATGAAGAAGTTGCCGGTGCAGCTGCGAGGATCACGCGTGAGAATCACATGCGCCGCATCCGCCATGATTTCCGGCTTGCGGCCTTTCTTCGGATCGGCCAGGGCGATGACATTCAGTGCGGCCGTTGCGATGACGGTGCGAGGCCAGAGCGCGTTGACACCGATGCCGTCAGCCCGAAACTCCTCGGCCATGCCGAGCACACACATGCTCATGCCGTACTTCGCCATCGTGTACGCGACGTGCGGCCCGAACCAACGGGGCTTCATGCTCAGCGGCGGCGACAGATTCAGAATGTGAGGATTGCGACCGGCCTTTGCCGATTCCTTCAGATAAGGAATACAGGCCTGCGAGCACACGAACGTGCCACGAACGTTGACACCGAACATCAGGTCGAAACGCTTCATCGGCGTGTCGAGCGTACTGGTCAGCGAGATCGCGCTGGCGTTGTTGACCAGGATGTCGACACTGCCGAAATGCGCGGCGGTTTTCTTCACCGCTTCGGCGACCGCATTCTCGTCGCGAATATCGACCTGCATGGGCAACGCCTTGCCGCCGGCCGCTTCGATCGCTTCGGCGGCGGTGTGAATGGTGCCGGGCAAGCGGGGATTGGGCTGATCGCTCTTGGCCGCGATCGCGATATTGGCGCCGTCTTTCGCCGCACGCACCGCAATCGCCAGTCCGATACCGCGCGAGGCGCCCGAGATGAAGAGTGTCTTGCCGCGAAGAGACATACGAAACTCCGACCGGTTGGAGGACGGCTCATCATAGGCCCGATCCGCACGGTGAGCATAGGAGTGGCTTTCACAGCGGCGTCCCGGTCCTACTGTCGGGCAGTAGCGCATCGAGCGTCGTTATATAGTCGGCGGCAGCTGCAAGGGGGGGATCGCGATGGCCGGCACGATGGATGTGTGGGATCAGGTCGAGCACAAGTACGCCGACGCCAACGGCGTGAAAATCCACTATGCGGCACTGGGCCAGGGACCGCTGGTCGTGATGATCCACGGCTTTCCGGATTTCTGGTACACGTGGCGCAAACAAATGCGCGCGCTCGCCGATCACGGCTATCGCGCGGCCGCTGTCGATCTGCGCGGCTACAACCTTTCCGATAAACCCAAAGGCGTGGAGAACTACGCCATGCCGCTATTGGTGGGCGACATTGCCGCGGTGGTCAAGGCGGAACAGGTCGAGCGCGCCGTGATCGTCGGTCATGACTGGGGTGGGTCGGTCGCCTGGAACGTGGCGATGCGCAAGCCCGAGATCACGCGGCTGCTGGTCATCTGCAATCTGCCGCACCCCGCCGGCATCGCGCGCGAGATCGCCACCAATCCCGAGCAGAAGAAAAACAGCGAGTACGCTTTCAATTTCCAGAAGCCCGATGCGCACCAGGCCATCTCGCTGGAACGCCTCACCCAATGGGTGACCGATCCGGCGGTACGACCGCGCTATCTGCAAGCGTTCCAGCAATCGGATGTCGAAGGGATGCTCAACTACTACAAGGCCAACTATCCGAAGCCAGGCTCGCCACCGCCGCCGGAGAACTTCACCTTTCCGAAGGTAAAGGCGCCGGTGTTGATGTTCCACGGCCTCGAGGATCAGGCGCTGCTGCCGGGTGCGCTCAATGGCACGTGGCAGTGGGTCGAGAAAGATCTGACCATCGTGACCGTCCCTGGCGCCAACCACTTCGTGCAGCAGGACGCGCCCGAACTGGTCAGCAACACGATGGTGGACTGGCTGTCACGCCGCCAGCAGTAACCGGCGCGTGAATGCGCGCTGCTCTCCCGTCCCGTGTCGGCAACGGGAGAGCAGCTCACGAACTTGCGACTAGCGGACGACCTTCGAACCGGTGTTCGAGTTCGCGCTCTCCGCGCCCGTCGTAGTGTACGAACGGATCGCGAAGTACCACGTGCCCGCCGCCAGATCCGGCACCACGTAGCGGGTCATGCCGGCATTCGCGACCTGGATGGTGCGCGACAGATTGCTCGAGCTGGTGCCGTAGTAAATGCGATAGCCCGCCAGATTGCTCAGCGTCGAGCCGTTGGTGTTACTGGTCGGCGGCGTCCAGCTCAACGTGGCAGAGCCGGTGCTGCTGCCCGCCGCATTCACCGCGATGTTGAACGAAGGCAACGCCGTGCGATTGGTGCCGTCGCTCGCCGCGATCACGATGCCGGAGGTCGTGCCGACCTGTGCGGCCGTCGGCGTGCCGGTGAGCGCACCGGTCGACGTGTTGAACGTCGCCCACGCCGGACGGTTCGTGATCGACCAGGTTAGCGTGCGGCCTTCGGGATCCGAGCCTGTCGGCCGGAACGAATACGCGGTGCCCGCGGTCACCGAGGTCGGCGGGGTACCGCTCACGACCGGCGGACGATTGGTCGTGCTGCCGGTGCTGCCAGGCCGATAGGTTGCGATCGAGAACGCCGGCAGAGTGGCCGTGCCCGTCGCGCTGCGCACCGTGATGCGGATGTTCGACCAGGTGCCGGGCGTCGCCGGCGTCGGGCCTTCGAGCTTGCCGGAGTACACGGAGAATTGCGCCCACGAGGGCTTGTTGACGATCGAATAGCGCAGCGTGCGTTGCTCGACGGCCGGGTCGCGCGCGGTCGGCGCCCAGCTATACCAGGAGTTCACGCCGAACGTGGTTTTCGGCGTGCCGGATATAGTGGGTGCGGCCTGGGCGATGCTACTCAACAGAGAGAACGCGCAGACAAGTGCGAAAAAGAGGGCGGACACGCCGAAACCGGGCGTGCACTTGAGTGAAGTGCGCATGGACAATCCTCGCGGGTATGACACGGGAGCCGCACCGCTTACGCGCGCGGTACGGCGCTCACCCAGAGTTGCGATCTATCGTTCCGCCTGACTCATCCTGGTCGGCCATCGCACGCATTGAGGCGAGTCGATGTGACGAAGTGTCGTTCGTGGGCGGGCGCAGTTAACGAGAAGAAGGTCGTTTGCGCAAAATGTCGTAACGTTCAGACAGTGTCTGCAAATGGATTCACTGCTCGCGCATTAGAAACATTGTGAGCGCGACCTGAAAAAAGTACTGGCCGCGGATTGTTTGTTATCGCTTTAAAACCAGGCTCGCGGCGCTTGCAATCCTCCGATACCGGCAACCGCGTTTGGGTGATTTCGCTTACGTGAAACACCGACGGTGCAACGTTCCTCTCGAACTATCGCGGCATGTCGGGGCAGACGAACGGCACCGTTGCGATGACATACGACTGCACTTTGTCCTGCCCCGCGATTGTCAAGTTCAATTCGTGATCGCTCGGCATCGACAGGGTGCCTTCGATCGGGATGGTGTCTTCGATCCAGCGGATACGATCGCCTTCCGCGCCCCACTTGGAGATGCGATAGGTCTCGAAGCACGAGTCCATCAACAGCGAGCGGTCGGGCAGGAAGATCATCATCGTGCCGCGCGGATGTCCCAGCGTCGTCGACATCCAGATTTTGCCAATGAAGCGCGGATCGGTCGGCTGACCGACCTCCTCGGTATTCGACGGCTGCGTGGTCGGTTCCGGCGGCGGCGGTGGCGCGGCGGGCTCCGGCTTGCTACAGCCAGTAGCTCCCAACAGCGTCGCGGCCATCAACACAGCGAACGAAGTGGCGGATGTAGTGCTCATGGAAGTCTTACCCGATCGATGACCGCGCAATTATTACTCAACGTGGGTGTACGCGGCGATCAAGGCTGCGCCACCACCACGTCCGAGCTCTGCAGGAACAGCACCCCATTGCTCTCCGCCTTGCTCTGCGAACGCATGAGCCGCAGCTGGGCCTCCTGCATCTTCAATTGCGCTTCCTGCTGCCTCTCGATGGCGGCACGCTGCTCGAACGACAGGTACGGCGAGATCGCATCCAGCATGCGCTGATTGCGCTTCTTCGCCATCTCGAGGTGACGCTCCATGTTGTTGCTGTCGGAGCCGCTGGTCGAACCGCCGGCGCTCCATCCCAACGCTGCTGCCGGCTCCCCGCGATTGGCGGCGGCGAATTCGTCCGCCTCGGCCTGATTCGCCTGCGCCAGCGCCTTGAGCATGGGCTTGCTCATGTCGTCGCTGATCGGCAAGCCGTTCGACACGAGCGTGTTACGCATGTTCTCCAGCTCATAGCGCACGCCCATGGTCGACTGATACTCCTTCCACGCCTGCACCTTGGAGCCGAGCTGCGCGGCAATCTCCGCCTCGTTGCGCCGCTGGTTCTGCTGAGCCATCTGCTGGATCTTGCGATTTCGCTCCTGCATGGCGGCCTGATCGCTGGGATCGGTTTCCATCTCCCACAGCGGCTGCATCTGCTCGTTGGCGCGCAGCTGCTGATCGGCGAGCAAGTCGAAGAACGCGTCCGCCTGCTGCGGATCCAGGCCCAGCTCCTGGATCACACCCGGGTACTGGCGCGCGAAATTGCCTCGCGTCTGCACGCGCATCGCCTCGCGATACTCGGGATCCTGCATCAACTGGCGCTGACGCTCGCGCTGCTCACGAAACATGCGCATGCGCTCGTCGCGATTCGGCATGCCCGGCGGCGCCACTTGAGCGGCGGCCGTTACGGCGCCGGCCAGTTTCGGAGGTGCTTTGGGCGGTGTGCCGATGACTTCACTGGGCTGCGGGCCGATGTCTTCAGCAGGCGGAGTTGCTTCGCGCGGCAGCGACCGTTGCTGCTGTTCCTGGAGCGCGGCGACCTGAGCTTTGAGGTCGGCAATCGTGGCCTCGCCCGCTTTCAGTCGATTGACCAGATGCAGGCTCAACAATCCGAGGCCCACCGCGGAGGCCACGGATATCAGCACGACTTTGCTCATGACGACACTCCTGTGTGCAACTGACGCTGCCGCGCCCAGTCGTCATCGACCCGTCGCGGCGTCCTGTTTAGCAATGGCACTGCGCAGCTCGCGCAGCTTGGCTTTTACGATGGTGGCGTTGGCGCTGCCCATGCGGATCAGCAATTTCTGTCCCGACGACAAGCTTTCGAGCTCGGCATCGGCGAACTCGAAATTGACGCTCGGCCGCTTCAGCTTGATCGGGCCGGGCACGTCCGGCGTCGCCAGCAGATGATCGATCACTTCGACCAGCCGGTCGTTGAAATAGCCGTCCGGATAACCGAGCGACACGTACGATTCCTGGAACAGCGGGTAATACTGTTTATAGAGCGTCGCGACCTGCGCGGTGTCCATGTTCTGCACGATCTTGATGACGGGCTCATAGCGCGCGTAGTTGCTCGCGTCGAGCGTCATCTCCTCGCCTTCGCCCTTGGCGAGCACCTCGCCACCGATCGGCTTCACCGGCCACATCTGCACCGCCGTTTTCTTGCGGGGCAAGTTGTCGATGGTCACGACCGTGTGTCGAACGATGTTCTTCGGCACCAGGAACGGCTCGAGCGCGCGACCGAACACGCCGTTCAACGACTCCAGCATCGAAGGATCGCTATCGGCCAACGGCGGCAGCGGCTTGGGCGGCGGCGTCTCGGCCACCGGATTGCGGATCGGTGGCTCGGTTGCCGGCGTGGTGGTTTCAGGCACAGGAGCAGGCGCTTGCTGCGCGGCCTGCTCCGCCTGCCGATGCGAACGTCCGTAATACAGAGCCGCGCCGATAGCCACCGCGACCACGACAGGGATCGCCCAGTACAACCATTTCTTCTGTTCGTCTTCCACGGGTGGCTCCTCGGCGCGTCAAATCCGCTCAGTCAATTCGCGGGCCAACCTCACTGCGGCTTCTGAAACTTCAGCAGAAAGTTGTCGGCCTCGCCGATCGCTTCGTACTTGGCCTTGTCCTGGTCGCCCAGCGCCAGGGTCGGCGGCAAGGTCCACACGCCCTTCGGCCAATCCTTGGTGTCCTTTGGATTGTTCAGCAGATCGGAGCGACCCACCAGCTTGAAGCCGGCCTTCTCAGCCAGCCCGATGGTGTAGTCCTCACGCACATAACCGTTGGCCGCCTTCGGGTCCTGCGGCTTGTCCGCCGGCGCGCGATGCTCCTCGACCACCAGCACGCCACCCGGCTTGAGCGTCTTGTAGAACGACGCGAACGCCTGTTCCGCCGTGCCTTGGCCCATCCAGTTGTGAACGTTGCGGAACGTCGCGACCACGTCGGCGGAGCCGGCCGGACCGGGCTCGAATTTACCGCCGCCGAAGTCACTGATCTTCACATTGCCGTAGCGCGCCTTGTCGCTGTCGAGCTTTTTCTGCCACGTATCCGCGGCGGCCGCGGCCCGCTCGCTGGCGGCGCGTGGCGTGATGGCCGTGTAATAAGTGCCCTTGTCATGCAGATACGGGGCCAGGATCTCGGTCCAATAACCACCGCCCGGCGCGATTTCCACCACTGTCATGGTCGGCTTCACACCGATGAACTCGAGCACCTGCTCCGGCTTCCGGTACTTGTCGCGCGCCACGAAATTCGGCGAGCGGGACTCGGAGGCGACGGCCTTGGCCAATGCCTCGTCCTTGGCGAAGGCGCCCGTCAGCGGCAGCGCGCAGGCAACGGCGGCGACGGTGGCGAGCAACGACGATGAACGCATGCGTAACTCCAGGGGCTCGTTGAGATAGTTGTCGGGCGTGCGAATGTAACAGACCGTTACCGGTGCCCACAGGTTCCTGATACAGGAGATCCAAATGCAGCGGGCACATGGACGTGCAGGAACTGCCGGCGAGGTACCATTGCGCCCCGTGACCTTTCACACCGGGAAATCGATGTCCTCGATTCACAAGAGCTTGCGCGCGCTGGCCGCATTGAGCCTGGTGCCCTTGACCTTTTGCAGCGCATTCCAGGCGCACGCGGCCAATCTGAAGCTCGAAGACTGCCGACTGCAGAGCGAGGTTGCCGGCGGCGGCGTGGCCGCTCAGTGCGCCCGACTGTCGGTGCCGGAAAATCGTGAGCAACCGTCGGGCAAGCAGATTCAGCTGCATGTCGCTGTCATTCGCTCGATGCGCACCGAGCCCGCGGGCGATCCGCTGTTCGTGCTGAGCGGCGGCCCCGGCCAGGCGGCGAGCGACTTCTATATCTCCATCGCACCGGCATTGGCGCGCATCCGGCGCGATCGTGACATCGTGATCGTCGATCAACGCGGCACCGGGCGCTCGAATCGTCTCGACTGCTCCTTCCCCGATGAGAGCGACATTACGTTCAGCGATCCAAAGCAGTTGCGCGAGCTGACGCGCTCCTGTCTGGAGAAGCTGCCCGGTGATCCGCGCTACTACACGACCAGCGTTGCCGTGCGCGACCTCGACGATGTACGCGCCGCGCTAGGCTATCAACGAGTGGATCTGTATGGCGTGTCCTATGGCACGCGAGTCGCTCAGCACTACATGCGACGTTATCCGCAACGAGTGCGTGTCGCGATTCTCGATGGTGTCGTGCCACCGGAGCTGCCGCTGGGCCCGGATGTGGCGCTCGACGCTCAAGCCGCTATCGACAACGCCTTTGCCCGGTGCGATTCGAACGCGGACTGCCAGCGCGCCTTCCCAAACATCGCGACCACCTTCGCGACCCTGCGCGCGCGAGTGCTCGAGAAGCCGCTGCCTCTTTCGATTCCGGATCCACTGAACGCGGAGCCAGTAGCGACGCAACTGGGCGCGGCCGAGCTCAGTGCGGCTGTTCGATTGCTGAGCTATTCCGATGAAACCGTCTCGACGTTGCCGTTGCTCATCCACGAGGCGGAGATCGGACAGCCGCAAGCGCTGGCCGCGCAATACCTCATGATCAAACGCAGCCTCGATACTCAGATCGCCAACGGCATGCACTTCGCAGTCGTATGCAGCGAAGACGCGCCGCGCTGGCACGAGCGCCCGGTCGCGGACTCCGACCTGGCCAAGACGTACATCGGCGCAACGTTCATGCAGGCGATGCGGAGCATTTGCGAACAATGGCCGCACGGCCCGGTCGATGCAGACTTCGGCAAGCCTCTGCAGAGCGCGATTCCGACGCTGGTGCTCTCCGGCGGTAACGATCCGGTGACTCCGTCGCGCTATGGCGAGCAAATCCTCGCGGGCTTGAAGAACTCCAGGCACCTCGTGCTCGACGGCCAAGGCCATGGTCAGATCGCCGTCGGCTGCATGCCGCGCGTGGTCGCCGACTTCATCACGGCCGGCACCGTGAAATCGCTCGACGACGAGTGCCTGAAGACCGTCGCCCCCGCCCCGTTCCTGCTGTCACGCTCGGCGCCCGCCCCATGATTCAAGTCGATGGATTGAGAAAGCGCTTCGGCGCGGTGCAAGCGTTGCAGGATGTTTCGTTCTCGGCGGGCGACGGCAGGATCACCGGCCTGCTCGGCCACAACGGCGCCGGCAAGTCCACGACCCTGCGCATCCTGAGCACGGTCATTCGCGCCAACGAAGGCCGCGCGCTGATCGACGGCCACGATTGCGCCACCGACCCTCTGGGCGTGCGCCGCTCGCTCGGCGTGTTGCCACATGCGAGCGGGCTGTATGCGCATCTGAGCGGTCGCGAAAACATTCGCTACTACGGCGAACTGCACGGCCTGCGCGGCGTCGAGTTGAATCGCTCCATCGATCAACTGATCGAGCGCCTGGCGCTCGGCGGCGTAGCTGATAGACGCGCCAAAGGTTATTCACAAGGCGAACGACTCAAGGTCGGCCTGGCGCGGGCGCTGATTCATCGACCGCAGACCATCATTCTCGACGAGCCCACCAACGGTCTCGACGTGAATGCCGTGCGCATGTTGCGCGATTTGATTCGCGAGCTGCGCGAGTCGGGACGGTGCGTGCTGTTCTCCAGTCACGTGATGCAGGAAGTCGCGGCCTTGTGCGACGACATCGTGATCATCTCGCACGGTCGCGTTGTCGTGCGAGGCACGCCGGCGGACATTCTCAAGGCGACGGGCGCTCCCGATCTGGAAGAAGCGTTCGTGCGCGCTGCCGATCAACCCGGCGAGGTGGCGTGATGAGCGCCGTCTGGACCGTGTTCCGCAAGGAAGTGCTGGAGAACCTGCGCGACCGTCGCGTGATTCTGTCGGCGTTCTTTTTCGGCGTGCTGCTGGCGCCGGTGATCTTCGGCCTGACCACGACGATGGTGTCGAAGCGCGCCGTCGCGAATCAGGACAAGCCGCTGAACCTGCCCATCGCCGGCGCGGATCGTGCGCCCAACCTGGTGCAGTTCCTGCGTGAGAACGGAGTCAAGGTTCAAAACGTAGAGCTGTCGAGCGATCAGGCCATGGAAGCAGTCCGGTCTGGCGCGCAGGACCTCGTGCTCATCATCGGCGATGACTACGCCAAGGCGCTCAAGGCCGGTGAGTCGGCGCCGTTATCTCTGGTCGTCGATACGTCCAACGGCAACACGTCACCGAGCGCGGATCGCGCCCGGCAGTTGCTCAACGCGTATGGCCATCAGCTGGCGGTCCTGCGCTTGATGGTTCGCGGGATCAACCCGACGGTGATCGACCCTGTCGGCGTGCACACGCTGGATGTGGCCACACCGGCCGGGCGCTCGCTGCTGATCCTCGGCATGATGACTTACTTCTGTTTCATGTCGATGCTGGTCGGCGGCTTCTATCTCGCCATCGACACCACCGCCGGGGAACGCGAACGCGGCTCGCTGGAACCGTTGCTGACGCTGCCGGTGAGCCGGTCTCAGTTGATCGTCGGCAAGATGCTGGCGACGTCGGCCTTCATGTCGGTCTCGCTGCTATTGACGCTCGCGGCGTTCGGCGTCGTGCTCACCTACATTCCGCTGGAAGCGCTCGGCATGTCGGCCAACTTCGGCCCTCGCGTGATCCTGACCATCTTCGCCATCATGATGACGTTCGTGCCCATGGGCGCGGGGTTGATGACCGTCGTCGCCTCATTCACTCGGAGCAATCGCGAGGCGCAGTCGTGGCTGTCAGTCGTGATGATGCTGCCGATCGCGCCCATCATGTTCGCGGTCGTGACGGGCACCAAGCCCAGCGCGGGTTTGATGGCGGTGCCGAGCCTGAGTCAGCACTTGATCGCAACGAGCCTGATGAGGGGAGACTCGATCCCGGCGCTGCATGTTCTGATTTGCGCGGGGACGACGCTGGCACTGGGGGCGCTGCTGGTGGGGGTGGCGATCAAGTTGTATCAGCGGGAGGCGATTCTGGGGTAGTGCCGAGGACGCCTCGCTAGACAGTGAGCTCGAGCCGATTGCCTTCTGGATCGAGCACGACGCTTGCGCGATTTCCCAGTTGAGGACCACCCGATTTCCCGAGTTGGGGACCACCTTGTGAGGTCACTGGCGGAGCAGAAGTGGGCGATTCTTACGCGACGTGTTTCTTGCTGGCAAGTTTCCGGGCCTTGACCCCGCGATAGCTCTCGCCGGTGATGTCGATCGTGAGCGCGGCATG
>NZ_ML142848.1:532639-2090300 GCF_004138485.1 Peristeroidobacter soli | reverse complement strand
ACCTCGTCCCGGCAGCTTTGCGGCACAGGGACGGGGCCGCAACAGCAGGGCTCACCATGGACGTGCGCCAAGGAGCGCACTGCGCGACGGGCGGCGCCCGGTGCCGGGACGAGGTAGGTCACTCCCGCCGACGCGGACCACCGACGCCTCCGAATCCGGCAACGCCGGAGAAGACACGCACCCGACGACGCAGACCACCTACGCCTCCGAATCCGGCAACGCCCGAAGTAAACATCCCCCGGCGACGCTGACCACCCACGCCTCCGAATCCGGCAACGCCGGAAGCAACACTACGCGGCGCTCTTACTTCTTCAACCCCTCCGCCCTCTTCCCCAACGTAACAAACAACGCGTCGAACGGCTCCTTGAACTTCTTCACCCCCTCGCGCTCGAGCTGCTCGGCCACCGCCTTCAGCTCGATTCCGAGGTTACGAAGAATCTGCACCGTCTCTTTCGCCTCGGCCAGATCGTCCTCGATACGCACAGCCGGATCGCCGTGATCGCGATAGGCGTCAACCGTCGCGGGCGGCAAAGTATTCACCGTGTTCGGGGCGATCAACGCTTCGACATACATCGTATCCTTGTACGCGGGATCTTTGCTTGACGTAGATGCCCACAACAATCGTTGCGGCTTCACGCCCTTCTCCGCCAGTGCGCGCCAACGATCGCTGTTGGTCCACTGCTTGTAGTACTGATAAGCCAACCGCGCGCTGGCAATGGCCGCGCGACCCCGGCGGGCCTTGGCTTCATACGTAGTCATCGTATCGAGCCTGGCGTCGATCAGCGTGTCGATGCGGCTCAGGAAGAAGCTCGCGACCGACGCGACCTTGTCGATGGGCTGGCCAGCTTTCACTCGCTGCTCGAGACCCGTCAGGTACGCATCGACGACGGCCTTGTAGCGATCCACGCTGAACAACAGAGTGACATTGATATTGACTCCGGCTGCAATCAGCTCGGTGATCGCCGGCAGGCCCGCTTCGGTGCCGGGCACCTTGATCATGGCGTTGGGACGATTGAACGCCTTCCACAGCCGCAACCCTTCCTCGATGGTGCCCTTGGTGTCATCCGCCAGGTGCGGCGAAACCTCGAGGCTGACGAATCCATCCGCGCCGCCCGTCGAATCGTAGGTCTGACGGAACAGATCGGCCGCGGCCTGTACGTCCTCGAGCGCGAGAGTCTCGTAGATATCGTTGATGCTCTTGCCGGCGCGGGCCAGGCTGGCGATGGCCTCGTTGTATTCCGCGCCCTCGCCGATGGCCTTGGCAAAAATCGCGGGATTCGAAGTCACGCCGCCGAGCGCGTCGTCGGCAATGAGCCGGGCCAGGTGCCCGTCCTTCAGCCAGCTGCGGCGGATGTCGTCGAGCCACAGGCTCTGACCCAATTGATGGACCTGGCGTAATGGGTTCTGGACTCGATCGTTCATCTCATGCGCTCCAAAATTAAGACTTCGCAATGCATCGGCTCAGCGGCCGATTGTATAGGACTGGAATGCCATTACCGCTGTAGCGGCAATACTGCAATTCCCCACAATGGCTTGTTCTTCAGGTTTCGGTAAGTATCCTCCGCCCAACACCGGTCCTTTCCAGTTAGCGCGAGCGCAATGGTCCACACGTTCCTGTCACCCCGGCTGCTGATCCTGGTGACGTTTCTGGCATCCGTCACCTTCGTCCAGTTCCGCGGTCGCGTACGGCACAAACTGTCGCGACTGGTTGCCGATCACGCCAACCTGCTCGCGCCGTACAACTCACTGATGTATTTGTTCTCGGCCGTCAAAGCCAAGCCCTATGCGGACGTTCGCGACTTTCCCGAGCTGAAACAGGTCACCGAACAGTGGCAGATGATCCGCGAGGAGGCACTGAAACTGTTCGACGAGGGACACATCCGTGCCGCCTCGGGTTACAACGACATCGGCTTCAACACTTTCTTCAAGCGCGGCTGGAAGCGTTTTTACCTGAAGTGGTACGGCGACTTCCTGCCGTCGGCCTCGGCCCTGTGTCCCAGGACGGCCGAGCTGCTGGGGAAAATTCCTTCCATCAACGCGGCAATGTTTACACTTCTGCCGCCCGGCTCACGGCTCGGCGCTCATCGCGATCCGTTCGCGGGGTCGTTGCGCTATCACCTCGGCCTGGTCACGCCCAACTCGCCCGATTGCTACATCATCGTCGATGGCGAGAAGTATTACTGGAAGGATGGCGAAGCGGTGATGTTCGATGAAACCTACATTCATCAGGCCGAGAACCGCACCGACGTCACTCGCGTGATTCTTTTCTGCGACATCGAGCGACCGATGTCTAACCCCGTGTTGCGATGGATTAATCGTGTCATCGGCCACGGCATGATTCGCGCGGCGGCAACACAGAACGTGCCGGGCGAGCACGTCGGCGTCCTGAATCATATATTTGCTTACCTGTATCAGATTCGCGCGCTGGGCATTCGTATCAAGGATTGGCACAAGCCGCTTTATTACCTGCTGAAGTGGCTGCTGATCGGCGCCATCGGCTACGCCATCGTTGTCGGTTTTTGAGACACACCGGAGTTTGTCTGGCGCGCGCCGCCAGACAGCGCCGCGTCCGGCTGAAAGAATTATTTCCTGCGCGGCGCTAATCCGCGCCGATATCACTCGCTGAATTTGCCGTCGCGGCAGTGATCCGCTGGCGCGCCTTTTTCCGCATGGAACTTCCGTGCGTGCGTGTCGTTGCTTGCTTATTCTCGGCATGGTTTCTGCAAGTCTGTTGGCCAACCAGACTTGACCAATGTCGGTGGACGGGAGCTGCAATGATGATGCGTCTCGGACTCGCGTGTATCACTCTTCTCTTCCCTGTCTTGGGCCTCAGCTGCGAAAGCGTCAATCGCGAGCAGTGCAAGCAGCGCTTCGAAGCGCTGGTCAATTACCGGACCGAAGCCATCACCAGCGCCTTCGGCGATCTGCTCGGTACCTTGCCGCCGGAGCTCGATGTGAAATTCGTCGGCAGCAAGGAGCTGGCCGACAGCGATGGCAAGGAAACATACGACGCCGAGCATCACACACTGATCTTTCCCAGGCGCCTGCTCAGCGCCAAGGTGCCCAATCCGATTCGAGCGGCCGCTTACTACTGGCCGTTCTACGAAAATGAGCAGTATCGGAACGCATTCCCGGTCGTGGAAACCATCGATCAGCTGATCTGGACCGCGTTCCTGCAGGAAGCCGCCAAGCGCCGCGGCCTGTCCTGGCCGCACAAGGACTGCAAGTCGAGCGATCTGGGCACGCGCCTGCCGTGCGAAATGCTGGTCGAAGGCATCAACGAGCATCTGAAGGAAGTGCGCACGCCGATCTTCAATGCCAACCGGCTCGACATGATCTGGCCGGAAGACTTCGCCGGCTTCCGGCGCAGTCTGTGGAACAAGGGCGATCAGCGCTTCCTGGATGTGCAGCGTTATGGCGGGATTCTGTTAATCGGCCCGCTGATCGATCAATTCGGCGTGCCGCGCGCGCTGGCGTATATCGCCCAGACGCCGTTCCATGTCGAAGACAACAACATGCGTCTGTCGGCGCAGCGATATCAGGAGCGCGCGCGCAAGGTTCTGGATTAAGTCATTACCACATCAGATCGTCGGGAACGACGAAGTCCTTATACGGATCGTCCTCAGCCGGCTTGCCTTCCTCGGCATTCAGCTTCACGACCGCGCGCTCGTCTCGCTCACGGATGCGATCGGCGACTTCCGGCAGCACCAGGTCGTACTTACCCTCGCAACGGACAATCACGATCGTGCCGGCGACCAGCTTTTCGCGTAAGGCATTGTCGGCGACGATCCGGCGCACCTTGCCGCGATCGATGAAGTTGAAGTACTCCTCGCTCTCCGGCTTGGGCAGCCGATGCTGCTCGATGAGCTGCTTGATCTGCGCCCAGCGCTCCTTGCGATCCTGATTTTCCTGGCGTTTGCGGTTCAGCTCAGCATCGCGCGCGGCCTTTTCGGCCTGCGCCTTGGCGCGCGCCTCGGCGGCCCGCTTTTCCTGCTCTTCACGCAGCTGGCGATTCTTGGCCTGCTGATGTTGCTGCTGCTTCTGCTGTTGATCGACCTGGCGCGCCTGCTTCTTGGTGCCCAGGCCGGCGGCCAGCAGCTGATCGCGCAATGACATGCTCATCGGAAGGGCTCCGCACGGACTCCTTGGGGGACGGCGCCATTTTACCCAAGCCGCCCGTGATCGGGAGTGCGAAAAGTCAGGCTGGCTGCAATCCGCCGCCGCGCACGGTCTCGATTTCCCGCCGCGGCGGGGCGCCGAACAGACGCCGATACTCACGGCTGAATTGCGACGGGCTTTCATAACCCACTCGATGCGCGGCTGCGGCGGCTTCCAGGCCCTCGGTGAGCATCAGGCGGCGCGCCTCGTGCAGACGCAGGTGCTTCTGAAATTGCATGGGGGACATGGCCGTCACCGCTTTGAAACGATGATGCAATGAGGATTCGCTCATGTGCGCGGCCGCCGCCAGATCCTCGATCCGCAACGACTCGGTGAATCGCTTGCGCAACAGCTCGATCGCGCGCGCCACGCGATTCACCTGGCTGTCGACCACACACAACTCGCGCAACCGATGCCCCAACTCGCCCGTGAGCACTCGGTAATGGATCTCTCTGAGCACCAGAGGCGCAAGGATCGCCGCGTCTCGGGGCTGGTCCAGCAATCGGGTCAGCCGCACGACGGCATCGAGCAATTGCGGGCTGGTGCGTGCGACATACAAGCCACGATCGGTCGACGGCGGCACGGCGCTGCGGCCAACTTGCAACAGCAGCTCGCCGATCGTGCGTGCGTCCAGCTCGAGACGCATGCACAGATAAGGCTTCTCCGGCGTCGCTTCGAGCACATGACCGATCGCCGGCAACGTGACCGACACGGTGAGGTAATTCAACGCATCGTAGTAATAGACATCGTCACCGAGCACCGCGCGCTTACGCCCTTGCACGACGATGCACAGACTCGGGTCGTACACCGACGGCGTCGGCATCGACGGCGCGTTGGCGCGAATCACGGTCAGGCCCGGCACGGCGGACGGATAAATGCCCTCCTGCGGCGTCAACCGGGTGACCAGGGCGGCCAGCTCGGCCTGCTGCTCGTCCAGGTTGGGAAGCTCGGTGACGGGCGGATTCGGGATGGGAATGGCGGCGCTCATGGCTGCCCTCGCTACGACGATCAGGCTATTTCGACCGCCTGATTATCAACATAGTTCAGCGCCGACGTCCTGCGCGGATGCGCGACCTTGCAGGATCAGGCAAGAATGAGCGAGGAATCGGATAGGACCAGACCGGAAGCCCTCAATCGCCGTACGGCTCGGAACGGAGTCAGTAACCGGCAGGCCGCGGTAACCCGCACGCCTCGGTGACCCGCACGCCTCGGTAATCGGACGGTGCGGTAATCGCACGCCGCGGAAATCAGACGCTGCGGTCATCGCACGCCGCGGGAATCGGACAGCGCGGTCATCGCACGCCGCGGTAACCCGCAGGTGGGCGGGGACCGCACGTCGCCGTCGGGTCAGTCAGCGGTCACCGAGAACAGGCGCTCGCGATCGGCGTCGTTGAGCGGACGCCAGCGGCCCTCGGGAAGCTCGCCCAGATCCAGGCCACCCACCTGACTCCGGTGCAACTTCTCGACGTGATTGCCGACCGCCGCGAACATCCGGCGCGCTTGATGATAACGGCCTTCAGTCAGCGTGAGCCGCGCCTGTCTCGGCCCGAGCACTTCGAGCTTCGCCGGTGCGAGCGGCTCGCGCTCGGACTCGAGCATCATCTTGCCACTCGCGAATATTTTCACTTCGTCGCCTCGCAGATCGCGCGCGAGCGTCGCTTCGTAAATTTTCGGCAGCTTGGATTTCGGCGACACGATCTTATGGAGCAATTTGCCATCGTCCGTCATCAACAGCAAACCGGTGGTGTCGCGATCGAGCCGGCCGATCGTCGCCACGATCGGATCGCGATGACGAAACCGTTCGGGCAACAAGTCATAAACGATCTGGCCGGGATCGCTGGTCGAGCAGGTGATGCCGACCGGCTTGTTCATCATGAGCAGCAACCCGGGCGCGGGATCGAGCGGCTGACCATCGATGAGGACGCGCGAGTGATCGACCTTGTCGTCGGAGTACAGCACTTCGCCGTCGATGTCTGTGATGCGTCCGTCGCGAAAGATCGCAAGCACTTCCTTGCGACTGCCGTAGCCGAGATTGGCGATGAGCTTGAGCAGTTTCATCGCCCAACCTCCGCGGACGTGGCGCGCGTGATCTCGTTCATCGCGCGCCCCTGGCGGACTTCGACTTCGCCGAAGCTCGGGCACGCACGGCTTCAATAATCTTGTACCCGTGCTGTTGCACGACCGTGCGCACCGTGCTGAATCTTTCGCTCAATACGTTTTCGTACGGCAAGTGACGATTCGCAACCAGCCAGAGCTTGCCGCCGGGACGAAGTGCATCGGCCGCGACCACGATGAAACGTCGACCGATGTCCGGCCGATCGATCGCACGCTGCGCATGAAACGGCGGATTGGTGACGATGACGTCATAGGTATCCGGCAAACCCGCCGCGACATCGTGCCAGCGATAATTGATAGGCGTGCGCGCCTCGAAGCTCTTCAGATTCTCACGCGCCAGTTCCAGCGCGCGATTCTCCGCTTCATAGACATCGAGCGCCGTGATGCCGGCACAGCGCGTCAACAACTCGGCCGACAGGTAACCGAAGCCTGCTCCGAGATCGGCGGCACGCCCCGTCAGGTTCGTCGGCAAGTGTTCCGCGAGCAATTCCGACGCCACATCGATGCGATCCCACGCGAAGATTCCCGGCCGGCTCGTGAAACGCCCCTCGGCGATGGGCCGAGGCGCATCGAGCTGTTGCCAGTGCGCGATCAAAGAAACGTTGAGTCGCGCCAGCGAGGCCGTCCAGAACACGCGGCATTTGTTCTTGCTCATCGACTCGACATCGCCGGCGAGCTGCGCCAGATCGGACTCACTCGAGCGCGCCCCCTCGTCATTGCTCTGACTGACGATGATGCGACCGCCCGGTTTGGTCATCGACACCGCACGCGCCATCAACGCACGTGCCTCGTCGCGTTGACGAGGCGGCAGTATCAACACCAGCTCGTAGGTTTTCGCTGCGTCGGGAACATTGACGGCGAAACCCGCCTGCGACAACGCATCCGCCTCGGGCTTGAAGCTTTGCTCACAAACGAGCCCGGGCAGCGGCTGCTCCCGCAGCGGCCACCCGTCTCGTGCGCGAAGAAACATTGCGCCGCCTGCGGGCCCATTGTCTGTCGGCCATGACAGGCGGCCTTCGCTGAAGGGTACGAAGAGCGTTTCGAGCGCCGCGTCGCTGCGATCAGCCGGCATGCGATTGGAGCAACTTCTCAGTGGCGGCGAGCAGCACGCACACGGCCACACCCTGGACCGCTTCCGTCACTTCCGCCAGTTCCGGGAAGCTCGGCGCGATGCGGATGAAACGATCGTGCGGATCTTTGCCGAGCGGATGCGTGGCACCGGCAGGCGTCAGCTCCACGCCGGCTTCTTTCGCGAGCTGCACGACGCGTTTCGCGCAACCGTCGAGCACTTCGAGCGAAATGAAATAACCGCCCTTGGGACGGGTCCACTTCGCCACGCCCGAGGCGGCGAGCTCCTTGTCGAACGTGTTCAGCACCTGCTCGAACTTGGGCGCGAGGCTGGCGCGATGACGATTCATCAGCGCCGCCACGCCGCCGTTGCTGTTGAGCAAGCGGATGTGACGCAGCTGATTCACCTTGTCGCCACCGATGGTCCGCATGCTCATGTTCTTCAGGTACCAGGCCGAGTTGTCCTTGGAGCTGGCGAACAGCGCGACACCGGCGCCGGCGAACGTGATCTTGGAGGTCGAGCCGAAGATGAAGGCGCGATTCGGATTGCCATGACGCGCGCAGAGCTCATCGATGTTTGCAATTTCGACGGCTTCCGCGGTGAGGTGATGCACGGCGTAGGCGTTATCCCAGAACAAACGAAAGTCGCGCGCCGCGGTCTTCATCTTCGCCAGGCGCTCGACGGTTTCGTTGGAATACACCGTGCCGCACGGATTGCTGTATTTCGGCACGCACCACATGCCCTTGATCTGCGGATCGGCGGCGACCAGCTTTTCCACCGCGTCCATGTCCGGACCGGTCTCCAGCATGGGCACCGGAATCATCTCGATGCCGAACTGCGCGCAGATGGAGAAGTGACGGTCGTAGCCCGGCACCGGGCAAATGAAAGCCACACGGGACTCTCGCGACCACGGCTGGTCGCTATCGACCGTGCCTTTCAGCATCGAATACACGACCGCGTCGTGCATCAGCGAGAGGCTGGCGTTGTCGCCGAGGATCACGCGGTCCGGACTGACACCGAAGATCGGCGCCAGCTGTGCACGCAGCTCCGGCAGACCCTGCAGCTCGCCGTAGTTGCGAGTGTCCACACCGCCGGCCATGTAGTCGGCGCCCGGCAGGCCGAGCAGCTCGTTGCTCAGGTCCAGCTGTTGCGACGACGGTTTGCCACGAGTCAGATTCAGTTTCAGCTTGCGCTCGGCAAAAGCCTGGTAGCGGCGGCGGATGTCTTCGTGGACGGCGCGCAGGTCGTTGGCGCCCAAAGTTGTCAAATCGGCTGTCGTCAGGTTGGGCATGGGTGGCTTGAGAGTCGGGCCGATGCGGCCAGTTGGGGTAAATTTCGCGGCTGCGGATCTTAGCGGCTATTCTGACCCCATGACATCCATCCTCATTGTCGGCGCCGGTGCGATCGGTGCCCTGTTCGGTTCGGCGCTGGCCCGCCAGGGGGCGCAGGTCTCGGTGGTCTGTCGGTCGGATTACGACGTCGTCTCGCGGGAAGGTTATGACATTACCAGCCCGCTGCTCGGCAACCATCGGTTCTATCCCCACGCCGTGTTCAAGGACGTGGCCGAGTGCAAGGTCCCGCCGGACTTCCTGATTCTGACGACCAAGGTGCTGGAAGGCGTGGATCGCACCGCCCTGATCCGCCCGGCCGTCGGACCGAAGACGGTCATCGTACTGATCCAGAACGGCGTGGATATCGAGGCGGAGATCGCCAGCGCGTTTCCGGAGAACGAGATTCTGAGCGGCCTGGCGATTGTCGGCGTGGGCCGCAGCGCCCCGGGCATGGTGAATCACCAGACCATGGGTTCGCTGAACCTGGGGCGCTACCCCAGCGGCAACTCACCGGCGGGCGAACTGCTGGCATCCCTGCTCAACGGCGCGGGCATCGGCTGCAAAGTGACCGATAACGTGGTGAGCGCGCGCTGGACGAAGGCGGTGTGGAACGCCACGTTCAATCCGATTTCCATCACCGGCGGCATGCTCGACACCGCGGTCATACTCGGTACGCCCGAATCGACTGCGTTCGTGCGACGAGCGATGGATGAGGTTTGCGCGGTGGCCGCGGCCGCCGGCCACCCGGTGCATCCGAAGGCGGTCGAGCAGTTCATCAGCAGCACCAAGACCATGCAGCCGTACTTCACCAGCATGGCACTGGATTACAAGCACGGCCGGCCCATGGAAATCGAGGCAATCCTGGGCAACACGGTGCGTGCCGCCCGGAAGCATGGCGTCAGCACGCCGATCCTGGAGACTCTGTACGCGCTGACGAAAATGATCGAGGGAAAGATGCGCGAGGCGGGTTAATCCCGGGGGATGACTGCGGCCGCGCTAACCCAGGCGCGCTGCCTTTCAGCCTCCCGCCGCTTTCTTCCTGGCCTTCGGCGGCTGCTTCACGGCGTGCAGGACGTTGTCCGCGACACGGGACATCCAGCCGCCGGAGTACAGCATCATCTTCAACGTGTGCAGCAGCACCTGGCCCGGCCCTTCCACGGCCAGCCGGCAATCTTCTTCGATCTTGCAGTTCTGCATTTCGAAGAGGCCGTTGCCCTCGATGATCAGATTGCTGTCCTTGAAGTGGCAATCGACGAACGCCTTGCCGTCGAGGACCACTCGCTGCCCGTCAAAGGTTTTCCCGGTGACCTTCTTCATCTTTATGTAACTACTGCGCGTCAGCGCCACATGTGCGAGGCGGTCTTTCTACACGAATGCGCCGGCTCTTGCACGGCCAGGCGCCGTAAGGGAAGCTGCCGGCCGCATGCGTCTATGTAGATTCGATACCGACAGACTCGGGGTCCTGCGCGGCGACATGGTCGTCGATGTGACCTCCGTCCTGGACTCCATCCCCGCCGCGCGCTGGCCACTCGATCCGGGTGACCTGCTGATCGCCAATTTCGACCGGCTGCGCGGCCTGATCGATCAGACGGCATTGGGCGGCGTGCCCCGCCACCTGGCCGACTGCGCGCTGAAGAGCCCGATCGCCAATCCCAGCAAAATCCTGGGCGCGCTGAAGAATTATCACGAGCCCGCCGACGATGCGGACTATCCGGTCAGCACACTGGATCGCGACGGTCTGTTCCTGAAGGCGAGCACGTCGGTCATCGGCCCGTCCGACGGCATCGAGCTCACCCTGCCCGGCCGGCAGCACGATCACGAGGTGGAACTGGCCGTCGTCATCGGCTCCTGGTGTCGCAATGTCAGTCGCGAGCGCGCCATGGATCATGTCGTCGGCTATACGGTGGCGCTGGATATGACCGTAACAGGCAGCGAAGAACGCAGCCTGCGCAAATCAGTGGACGGTCACACGGTGCTGGGCCCGTGGCTCATCACTCGCGACGAAATCGCGGATCCTGGAACGCTGGGCCTGTGGCTGCAGGTGAATCGCCAGCCGCGCCAGCGGGGCAATACTCGGAATTTGCTGAACGACCTGCCGCGCCTGATCGAATACGCGTCGTCATTTTTCACGCTGTATCCGGGTGACATCATTCTCACCGGCACGCCGCCTGGCGTCGGCCCGGTGGTCGCGGGAGACATCATCGATACCGGTATCGGCGGTATCGGCTCGATGCGGGTGGAAGTCCGGTAGAAGTCGGGGCCGTCGATCTCCGATCGACGACCCCGCGCTACACAGTTATCGATAGCTAGCTAACTACTAGTCCCTTCCCTGGGCGTGTTTGATCACTTCCCCTTACGCGGCTTTTTCGCCGACTTCTTCTTTCCCCCCGAGCGTGTCTTGGTCTTGGCCGCGCCTTTCTTCGAGGCTTTCCTGGCCGCTGTCTTCTTGCTGCCGGCGGACTTACCCACCGACTTCTTGCTGGACTTTTTCTTGGCAGGCGTTCCGCCTGACTTCTTGCCGCCAGACTTCTTGGCAGGCTTCGCCGGCGCCTTCTTGGCAGGTGCCTTCTTGGCCGGAGCCTTCTTCTTGGCGGGTGCCTTCTTCTTCGCAGGCGCCTGCTTGGCGGGCGCTTCCACGACAGGAGCGGGAGCTTCAGCCGGCGGTGCTTCCTTCGGCGGAGCCTTCTTGGCAGGCGCGCGCTTCTTGGCAGGTTTTTCGGCCGGAGCGGCGGGCGGCGTTTCAACCGGTGGCGCCTGCTCTTCAGCCGGCGTCTCCGGATCCTGCACGACCGGCGGCGGCGTTTCGGTATCCAGTTTCAACTGTTCAGGCTTCACCTTCTTCTCCTTCTTTTCTGATTTCTTCATGTTCGCCGCCGTCGCGTGGGCCGCGAACATCGCGCCCTGCGGGTCGGTCGCTTGCACGATCCAATCACCGCCCGGCACTTCCATCGGGCCATTGATCACCTGACCGCCGGCGGACTTCAGTTTCCTGGCGGTCTGGTTCACATCCTTCACGTGCACATAACTCAGCCAGGCCGGGCCGGGCCCGGCCTTCACGGTCATCATGCCGCCGAACGGCACGGAGCCGAAGCCATAGATCAGGTACTTGCCCATCGGCCCCATGTCGTGTTCGACCTGTTTCTCCCAACCGAACAGCGCGGAGTAGAACTCGAACGCGCCTTCGTGATCGCTGCTGATCAGCTCGTGCCAGGAATGCTCGCCTGGCTGCGGAGGCGTGATCTTGCCGTAGTCCTCGGCGGATTCATACACGCCGAACTTCGCGCCATACGGATCCTGCAGCACCGCGTGCCGGCTGCCGCTGGACAGCGTGTCCACGTCCTTCACGACCGAGCCGCCTTTCTGCTTCGCCAGCTCGATGGTCGCTTCGATATCACCGGTGCCGATATATGGCAACCAGTGCGGAGCGGAACCGTTGCCGGCGACCGTGGCACCGATGGGACCGCGTGCCGCGGCGAACATTACGTAAGAAGCATCCTCGTCCCAGGGCTGGGGTTTCCAGCCGATCGCCTTGCCGTAGAACGCATGGGCGGCGTTGGCATCCGGCGTCACCAGCTCATGCCAGACGAATCGTCCACGGACACTCTGATCTGCCATCGCGATCTCCCTCAAAAGAAACTTTGTCAGGTAGCTGCTCGAAGCAAGTGACGTTCGTTGGCGGCTGAGCATACTCCGCTCGTTGCCGCAAAAGTAGTCAACGCTCGCTCGACATCTCACATTGCATGCACTTGCCAAAAAATGACGATGAGGTACAACAGCACGCCAGGAATCCCACCCTCATCGCAGCAACACACCGGATCTCATGAGCATCACGCGACGGATCACGACGCGGCAGGCGCGGCTCAATCGTCGTGCATTCGTGGGCCTCGTCGGCGCATTGGCGATCGTCACCTCGCTGCCTTCGACGGCGGCCGACACACCGCTGCAGATCTGGTTCATCCGCCACGGCGAGAGCGAGCTCAATGTTCCCGGCAATCCGCGCACCGTGCCGGACGCCGGGGTGAGTTATCCATTGACGCGCAAGGGCATGGAACAGGCGCGCGCGCTGGCTGAATCGCTGCGGGCGGCCCCCATCACCAAGATCTACAGCAGCACTCATCTGCGTGCCATTCAGACAGCGGATGCCGTGGCGTTCGACCATCTGCTGACACTGTCGCTGGCCCCTGAAGCGGTCGAGATCGACCTGGGCGTCGGCCCCGAGTCGACGCAGGACAGCCGCGCGGTGTACGGCGAGCTGACCCGTAAGTGGTTCATCGAAAAAGACCTCGACGCGCGCAACGGCAGCGGCGAAAGCTTCGCCGAAGTGCAGCGCCGCTTCCTGCCCTTTGTGCGGGAAATAATGAACCGACACGCGCTCGACTCGGGCATCGTCGTGATCGTCGCGCACAGCGCGACCCTGGGGTTCATGGTGCCGGTGCTGGCCAGCAACGTGCCGGCCGATTTCGCCCTGCGCCATCCGTTGCCGAACACCGGCATCATCAAGACCGAGCTGCGCGACAGCCGCCTGTTCTGCACCGACTGGGCCGGCGTCGCGGCCAGCCAGTTCGGCGAATAAAACTTCGATTCGGGGGATGGCTGAGGCTACCATCGCCCGCCTCGGACGGGGGCACGGGGCCGACGCGAAATAGCATGTTGAGAAAAGCGTTCTGGATAGTGGTGGCGCTGGTCGGCGCCGGCGCGGTCGGCGGGATCGCACTCCATCGTGGCGAGACCATCAACGCCATGTGGATCGTGGTGGCCGCGTTGTGCATCTATAGCCTGGGCTATCGTTTTTACAGTGCGTGGATCGCAGCCTCGGTACTGAGTGTCGATCCGTCGCGCGCCACGCCGGCTCTGCGCCTGAACAACGGCCGCGACTTCGTCCCCACCCATCGCTGGATCGTGTTCGGTCATCACTTCGCGGCCATCGCCGGCCCCGGCCCGTTGATCGGTCCGACCCTGGCGGCGCAGTTCGGTTATCTGCCCGGCACGTTGTGGATTCTGGTCGGCGGCGTGCTCGGCGGTTGTGTACAGGATATGACCATCCTGTTCCTGTCCACGCGACGCAACGGCCGCAGCCTCGGCCAGATGGCACGCGACGAGCTGGGCCCGGTCGGCGGCTTCGCGGCCATGCTCGGCACGCTGACCATCATGATCATCCTGATCGCGGTGCTCGGCCTGGTCGTCGTGAACGCCATGAAACACAGCCCGTGGGCGACCTCGACTGTGTTTGCGACCATCCCGATCGCGGTACTGGTCGGTCTGTATCTACGCAACATCCGGCCGGGCCGCGTGCTGGAAGGGTCGCTGCTTGGTCTGGCCCTGCTGTTACTGGCAGTGGTCGGCGGCGGTTGGGTCGATTCGCACCCGGCGCTGCGTGAGCTGTTCAATCTGCAAGGCAAGCCGCTGGCGTGGTTCGTCATCGGCTACGGCTTCATCGCCGCGGTTTTGCCCGTGTGGCTGTTGCTCGCGCCTCGCGACTACCTGTCCACGTTCCTGAAGCTCGGCACCGTGCTGCTGCTGATCGTGGCCGTCATCCTGATGCGGCCCGAAATCCACATGCCGGCGGTGACGCAGTTCATCGATGGCAGCGGCCCGATCTTCGGTGGCGCGTTATTCCCGTTCGTGTTCATCACCATCGCCTGTGGCGCGATTTCCGGCTTCCACGCGCTGGTTGCCAGTGGCACGACCCCCAAGCTCATCGGTAACGAGGGCGACGTACGCCTGATCGGTTACGGCAGCATGATGCTGGAATCGGTGGTCGCCATCATGGCGATGATCGCCGCGACCTTGCTGCAGCCAGGCGTGTACTTCGCAATCAATAGCGCGCCCGGCATCGTCGGCGCCACCGCCGAAGCGGCCGTCGCCACGATTACGAGCTGGGGCTTCCCGGTAACCGTCGATCAGATGGCCTTCCTCGCCAGGGAGATGGGCGAGTCGACGCTGTTCGCCCGCACCGGCGGCGCGCCGTCGCTGGCCGTGGGCATGGCGAGCATTTTCTCGAGCGCGTTCGGCGAGAGCATGCTGGCCATCTGGTACCACTTCGCCATCATGTTCGAGGCGGTGTTCATCCTCACCACGCTCGACGCCGGCACGCGCGTCGGCCGCTTCATGTTGCAGGATGCGCTGAGCCATGTGTGGAAGCCCATGGGCGAGACCTCCTGGTATCCGTCGGTGCTGATCGCCAGCGGCCTGGTGGTCGCCGGCTGGGGCTACTTCCTGTACATCGGCGTGGTCGATCCCAACGGCGGCATCAACATTCTCTGGCCCTTGTTCGGCATCGCCAATCAGCTGCTGGCGGGCATCGCGCTGAGCGTCGCCACCGGCATCCTGATCAAGCAGGGCAAGCTGCGGTATAGCTGGGTCACCGGGGCGCCACTACTGTGGCTGGCGATCGTCACCACCGTGGCGACTTGGGAAAAGGTCGTGTCCAGCGACCCGCGCATCGGCTTCCTCGCGGCGGCGAATCAGATGGCCGCCAAGCTTGCTTCCGGCGCCATGCCGCCTGAACAGGCCGCGGTCGCGCCTCAACTGATCTTCAACCAGCGCCTCGACGCCGTGCTCGCGGTCATGCTGTCGGCGATTCTCTGGGTTGTCATCGCCGATATGGTGCGTGTTAGCCTGCGTGTCATGCGTGGCCAACCGGTGCCTCCGAACTCCGAAGCGCCCCACGTCGATATCGGTAGCGTCAAACTCGGCGCAGAGGCGGCATGAGCATGCAACGACTGACATCATTCTTGGGCCTGGCCTGGAGCATGATCCGGTCGCTCGCCACTGACGACGCTTACGACAAATATCTCGCGCATCATGCCCACGCACACGCCGGCGTGGCACCGATGAGCCGTCGCGCGTTCTATATGAAGCAGCAGCAGAGCAAATGGACCGGCGTGTCGCGCTGCTGCTGACTCATCAGCGGTCGTGATCTGTCACCGTAGAAATACTGAATCGCAAAGATAGCCGGTATCTGTGCCAGGACTGCGTTGGCCCTGCATTGTTATGATGCACGGTCTTTTACGTGGGCCGACACATCGTGACCGAAATCAATGCCGATACTTGGACCTGGAATCGTTTGTCGCGCGGTGAGCCGACTTTCTGGCTGAACACCGGCCGCCCCATCCCTCACGAAACTCCGCCGAACATCGGCTTGCGCGACGTTGAAGACGCTCGCGCTCGTTGGGAACGTTTCGCACCGCTGCTGAAAGCGCTGTTTCCGGACCAGATCCCGGACGGCATCATCGAGTCGCCGCTGATCCCGGTGCCCAAACTGGCGGCGCGCTTTCTGCCCGATGAGCATCGGCAGTCGAGCTCCCACGTTTTCGTGAAGGCCGATCACGCGTTGCCGGTCGCGGGCAGCGTCAAGGCGCGTGGCGGCATCTATGAAGTGCTGTGCCTGGCTGAGCGCGTCGCGCTCGCCGAGAAAGTAATCGGCGACTATCAGGACGACTACGCCAAACTCGCCTCTCCCACGGCGCGTGAGAAGTTCGCGCGCTATCGGTTGCTCGTTGCGAGCACCGGCAATCTTGGGTTCGCCGTCGGCACGATGGGCCGCGCGCTGGGATTCGAAACCACCGTTCACATGTCGAGCGATGCCAAGACCTGGAAGAAGGATCGCCTGCGCAAGCTCGGCGCCATCGTTATCGAACACTCTGCCGATTACACCAGCGCCGTCGCAGCCGCGCGCGCCGAGGCTGAAGCCGCGGACAACGCGCACTTCGTCGACGACGAGCAATCGCTCGAATTGTTTCTCGGCTATTCGGTGGCCGGGCTTCGCGTAGCCGACCAGCTCAAGAAGCTCAACATTGAAGTCAGCGCGCAGCGCCCGCTGTGCGTCTATCTTCCGTGCGGCGTCGGCGGCGCCCCCGGCGGCGTATTGTTTGGATTGCGCGCCGTGTTTGGTGACAACGTCTGGGGCTTCTTCGCGGAGCCGACCGCGTCGGCCTGCATGCTGATGCGGCTGATGTCACATCTCCCGCCGGAGGCCTCCGTCTACGACATCGGCCTCGACAACCGCACCGAAGCCGACGGCCTCGCCGTGGGCCGCGCCTCCGAACTCGTCGTCGCCGCCGTCGGCGAACACGTCAAAGGCGCCTTCACCGTCGCCGACGACGAAATGTTCCGCTGGGTCGCCCGCGCCCATCGAGAAGAAGGCCTGCGCCTCGAACCCTCCGCCGCCGCGGGCTTCCCAGGCGCGCTTCAACACGTGTGGTCGTTGGCCAATACCGACGCCGCGCGCAAACAAATCGAAGCCGCCACCCATATCGTCTGGACCACGGGGGGCAGCATGGTGCCGGAGGAGCAGTATCAGGCGATGCTCCAGCGCGGCCTGGGGTTGACGCGGCTGGATTGAGCCAGCCGGATTGTTCGTCGCCGCTCCGTCGGCGCTGAGCATCCCCGCCGGCTGCACCATAACTGCGCGTCCGCATCGATCAAACATCGGAGCTCTAACCTACATCCGCTGGATCCGCTGTTTGGTGTGAGGGCACTTCATAGCCGCTGTCGCTTTACTTCAGGACGAAGGGTGAAAACAAACAATTTCTCAAGGACAGCGGCCCTCCATGTTGAAACCATCATGGCTCTTCCCCTGTGTCATTTCCGTCTTAGCTAGCACACTCCTCGGCGCGGCGGCCCATTCGCAAGCCGTTGGCCGGACAACGGCCAACGCTGGTGTCAGCGCAACGGGCGCCGCGAACTATTCGATTCCAATCACTGTGCCGAAGGGCACGAACGGCCTGACACCAGATCTGGCGCTGGTGTATGACAGTCGCGCCGGGGACGGTTTATTCGGCGTCGGCTTCAACCTGAGCGGGCTGTCCACGATCACCCGCTGTAACAAAACAATCGCGCAGGACTCGGTGGCCAGCAAAGCCTTCCTGGCCATCGGCGACGGGTACTGCCTCAACGGCAATCGCCTGCGACTCACGGGCGGCACTTACGGTGGCGCTGGGTCGACCTATCAAACCGAGTTGGAAACGTTCACCCGGGTGACCGCGGTGGGCGCCGCCGGCAACGGCCCATCATCCTGGGAGGCCTATGGCAAGGACGGGCTCATCTATGCGTTCGGAGCCACCGGCGACTCCCGGATCGAATCATTGGCGGTGGGCGGCGGTCAGGTAGCGAGCGTTCGCGAATGGGCGATCAGCAGCGTGCGCGATCGCTCCGGCAATACGATCAGCTTCGTCTACATAGAAGACACCACCAATGGCTCGTACCGTCCGAGCGAGATCCGGTGGACGACGAACGCCAATCAGGGCATCACCACCGCGCCTTACCGGGTCGTGTTCTCGTACGAAACTTCGCAGCGCCCGGATCCGCTCACGGGTTATCAGTATGGCGACCGTTATGTCGTCGACGGGCGCATCGTCGAGCTGCGGCGCGCCGACTACATCGATGTTTATTACAACTCCACACTGGTGCGTCGTTACGATGTGAGCTACGGCACCGCCGGCGCGGGCGGAAAGTCACGTCTACAGTCCATCCAGGAGTGCGGCGTCGGCGGCACGCAGTGTTTTCCGGCAACCACGTTCACCTGGCTCGATGGCACCGCCAGCTGGAACGCGGAAGTCAGCACGGGACAGAGCGTGCCGGCGGCCGCCGCGATGTTCATGGATATCAACGGCGATGGTCGTGACGACGTCGTCTATTCCTCGAGCACGACCTCCGGCGGCGGGTATTGGTACTACATGCTGTCCAATGGCTCCGGCTTCAACGCGCCCGTGTCCACCGGCATCTCCAACGCCAATTTTTCCTCGGCGCTGCCGATCGAGTGGGACGGCGACGGCTCCTGGGATCTGCTCGTGCCCTATAACGGCAGCACCTGGTGGGTGATACGCGCCAACGGCAGCGGCTTCGATTCACCCTCGAATACCGGCGTCGCCTGGTTTGCATCCGAAAGGTGGTGGGTCGCGGACACGAACGGTGACGGCCGGGGCGATCTTGTCCACGGCAACGAGATGCTTTCGTACATCGAAGTCAAAGTTCGCTTGCAACAGGGCGGCGCCTTCGGCGCCGAGACGCTGCTCGCCACGGTCTACGGCCAGGAACAGAACACTCTATTTCCCGGAGCATTCGGCACGCTGCAGAACCGGTTCCGCTCCTCGAACAAGCAGCCGGACTTCAATGGCGACGGGCGCGAGGACATGGTGTATCAGGCGAGAGGCTACACCTACGACTCGGAATTCCCGATTTCCGAGTTCTCTTTCGGCATTATTTCTGGAGCAGGCGGGGCCGGCTTCCTCTACACCGACAGCTACACGCTGGGGTCACCGACTCCCGTGCCCATCTGGGCCACGGGCGACCTGAACGGCGATGGCCTGAGCGACCTCGTCTACATTCGCAACAGCACCAACACCTTGTACGTGCTCTACAGCAGGGGCGGCTGGGTAAATGCGGTGGCCGGGCCCAGCATCAGCGGCATGACGAACGCTTCACTGGCCATCGCGGATTGGGACGGCGACGGCCTGGACGACATCCTGATCGACTCCGGCTCGACCTTGATGGTGAGTCGTTCCAACGGTCAATCGTTGAGCGCGTTTGCCAGTACCGGAGTCTCGACCACCGCAGGCAATCTCATATCGATCGGCGATGTGAACGGCGACGGGCTGGACGACATAGCCCGCACGAATTCCGGTGGCGCGTGGGCTTCACGCTTGCATCAAGGCGTTTATCCCGACCTGCTCGACCGGGCGACCGACGGCTTCGGCGTATTCGCCGATTTCAATTATCAGTCCACTGCGAGCACCGGTGCTTGTCACGCTCGCGAGGGCGCCGCGCCGACGTACCCGAAGCGTCGTCACACCGGCGCGATCTACACCGTATGTACACTCGATGCCAGCAATGGTATCGGCGGCACCTACACGGTTACATACAACTACTACAACGCCAATCGGGACCAGCTCGGGCGTGGCTTCCTCGGGTTCGGGCGGAGACAGTGGCGCGACAATCGCGACAACATCGGCAACTCCGCAACCTACTCGCAGGACTTCCCGTATGTCGGCATGACGACCTACCACTTGAGGAGCCAACCGGCGGGCACTGCGATCGAAGATGTCACCAACACACCGGCGTCGCATTCCTACGGCTCCGGCGCGCGCATGCTGCCCTACATTTCCCAAAGCGTCGCTCGGGATTACGAGGTGGGCGGCGCTTATAACGGCCAGTTGCTGCGTACCGCAACCACGACCAACACGGTCAGCAGCGCTTCGGGAACGACTACGGACTCGACCACCACCGTGGTCGAAGGAAACAACGCGAACGGCCTGTATGCCGGTCAGAGTCACACCACCCGTACCTATCACTCGGCATTGTTCGACGACTTCGGCAATTGGTGTTTCGGCCGGCCTGCCACGACTCAGCAGATCAACAGTCACACGCTGCCGGGCGGCAGTCCGGTCACTCGCACCGCCAATATCACTTGGAACGGCCTGGCATGCCGGCCTTCGCAGGTGGCGATCGAGCCCGGCAACACGCAGTGGCAGGTGGCCACTGACTACGGTTATGACGGCTTCGGCAACATCAACTCGGTATTGGTACAGCCGGCCTCCGGTCAGGGACAGACGAACCGGACGACGACGATCAATTGGGGTGCGACCGGGCAATTCCCGATGACCGTGACCAATCCCAAGTCGCAGATCCAGACGTTCGGCTACGACTTCTCGCTGGGCGTTCGCACCAGCGTCTCGGACTTGCGAGAGGCCACCGATCCGAGCCCGCTGTACACGACCTCGCAGCTCGATGAGTTCGGTCGCGTCAACCGTGTCACCCGACCCGACGGCACCGCCACCGACTTCACCCTGAGCTGGTGTAACACTGCCGGCTGTCAAGGGGTCGATACGACGCAGCGGACACAGATCGCGCAGATCGAACGCGACACGAGCAACGTCGAGATCACTCGATCTCGCCACTACTTCGACATGCTCGATCGCGAAGTCTGGACCATGACCAAGGTTCAGTCCGGCGCGGACTCGACCACGCGCACGATCTACGATGCGCTGGGACGCGTGTCTCAGGTCAGCACGCCGTGGCTGCCGACCGACGCGGTGTGGTACACCACGACCTACTACGACATTCTCGGCCGGCCCACCTTGATTCGTCGACCCAAACAGGAATCGAACACGGCGAACCACGACACGACCTTCTCTTATGAGGGTCTGCGCACGACCATAACCAATGCGAGGAACTACACCAACCGCGAAGTGCGCAGCGCGATCGGGGCCGTCGTCCAAACTATCGACAGCGGTAACTCCGATACCGATTACGAGTACGACGCGTTCGGCAATTTGCTCAAAACGCGAGACTTCTACGGCAACGAGATCACGTTGACGTACAACGTCCGCGGCATGCGGATGACGTCCGCCGACCCCGATATGGGCAGCTGGTCGTACAACTACTATCCGGTGGGCGAGTTGAAGACGCAGACGGACGCCAAGAGCCAAACGACCACGTTTACTTACGATTTGCTGTCGCGCCTGCTGACTCGCGTCGAGGCCGAGGGCACGACGACCTTCACCTACGACACCGGCACGAAGGGCGTGGGCAAGACCGCCACTGCGAGCTCGCCCGGCGGTTACTCCGAAAGTTACCTCTACGACTCCCTGGGTCGGCCGGCACAGACCAACATTACCGCCGACAGCAGCACCTACAGCTACAACTATAGTTACAGCACAGCCACCGGCCAGCTCGAGACCCTGACCTATCCCACCAGCAGCAGCGGCTACCGGTTCAAACTCCGCTACGGCTATGAATACGGTCTGCTCACTTCGATCAATAACTATGTCGGCGACGTGCTGGGCGCTACCTATTGGCGCGGGCAAGGAATGAACGCCCGAGGTCAGTTCCTCTTGGAGGACTACGGCAACGGTCTCAGCACCTCGGCCTTGTTCGATCGAATTACAGGCATGCTGCTCGCGAAGACGACTGGCCCCAGCGGGGGAACAACCATCCAGAACCTGAGCTACCAGTGGGACGAGAATGACAATCTCACCCAACGTCAGGATTCGCGCACCAGCGTGACGGAAACGTTCTCCTACGACGCGCTCGACCGCATGTACTCATCGAACCGCAATGGCAGCCTGGCACTCAGTGTCGGCTACGACGCCATCGGCAACATCACCAGTAAGACCGGCGTCGGCAATTACACCTACCACACGACCAAGAAACACGCCGTCGCGTCCACCTCTGGCACGCTCAACAACACGTACGGTTATGACAACAACGGCAACATGACGTCGCGCAATGGCTTCACGACGACCTGGTATAGCTACAATTTGCCGCGCGTGATCAATGGCTCAGGCGTTTCCTCCGAATTCTTTTACGGCCCCAACCGCGATCGATGGAAGCAGGTCAGGACCAATAGCAGCGGTACCGGAACGTGGACCTATGTCGGTCCGGCTCTCGAACGGCTGGTCACGGCCAACGTCAACGAGTTTCGTCATTACGTCTACGGCCCCAACGGCCCGGTGGCTGTTTACAAGCGCAATCAAGCAGGCACGGCGTCCTCGACGGGCTATCTCACCACCGACCATCTGGGCAGCACCGACGTGATGACCAGCACGGCGGGAAGCCAGACTGTGAACATGAGCTTCAATGCCTTCGGCGAGCGCAAAGGCGCCGACGGCATCAGTGCGCCGACGGCCGCGGATCAGACGGCTTATAAGAACTTCACCGCTCGTGGCTTCACCTTCCACGAGCAGTTGGACGACCTTTCTTTGGTTCACATGAATGGCCGCGTCTACGACCCGGTCATCGGGCGCTTCACGTCGGCGGATCCGTTCATTCAGGCGCCGTATTTCAGTCAGAGCCTGAACCGCTACAGCTACGCGTTCAACAATCCATTGAGCTATACCGATCCGAGCGGATTCGGCAATGAGACCCTGCGATGGGAGATGGGCCCCGGCCTCGGCGGTTGGGCAGACACAGGCGGACAAACCGACTCGAGCAGCCCGCTGTGGGGATGGCTGGGCAACTCGGCGATCACGGGCAATGTCAGCGACTTCCTGTGGACCTCCGGTAGTCGCGAACCCGAAAGCCTGTTCTATTCCGAATACTCCCAGAACGCGATTGGATCGCACGTCGCAATTCCGCCTTCGGACCGTGGACCGGTCGACACCTCCAGCAATGTGCCCTCTGGCCCGCCAGCGGGCACGATTCCAGCCGGCTCCGCGACCAGCGCCGCGGGTGAGACGAGTGGCGTAGTCGATCTGATGAGCCAGCGTGTCGTCAATTTCGTGAGAAGCGGATTCTTTCGAACAGATGCGGAGATTGACGCGTGGGGGGCCGGACTGATGGTCGCCCGCGACATGGGCCCGGAAGCCACGAGTCAGTACCTTCGCGAGAATCCGATGTTTACCGGGACGAAGACGGCGATGGAAATGTCCGTCGGCATTGGGGGCACTCGAGCGGCTCTGGGTACTGCACCATTTGCTAGGATGCTCGAAGGCCACGCCGCGGGACAGGGCTTCACCGGTGTTTACGACACGGGCGCGGGACAACTTCTGCTTCGCCCCAGCACATCGGCAACCCCACTTCCACCTGGCTGGGCGGCCCGAGCGGGCGGTCATGGTGCTGTGAGCGCGACTCTCGGAGGCACTGCCAATCATGCTGGATTCGCCGTGATCATACAGGCCGATGGGAGTCTGGCGGTGACCTGGGTTTCCCGCACATTGAATCGCGGGCCAGCGTACCTGGTGCCACCTGAGCTGCGGCCGTCCATCGTGGAGGCGATTGAGCGCGCGACAGGTCGAACTGTAAGTCAGTACTGAGGCAGGTGATCGGATGAAACAAGCATACGGCGACGCGCAATACACCTCTTCTCCCGTAGAGGATCAAGAGCAAGGATTTGGAGGCTATGAGCTGCGGCGTCTTCGCGAGGGCAGAGAAGATCGTGTTGCAACGGTTCTCTTTTGGGATGCCACGGGTCAGTTCTTTGTGGAAACCTTTGGCGATGTTCCACTGGTGATTCTGGAAGCGCTCATCGCCGAAGCAAAGTCGAGCATTACCGTCCGATAGTACGGTCGGCGGGCGTCGAGATCTCGATCAGTGGCCTCGACGCCCGCTGCGGTCAGATCAAAAACCCCTGCTTCGCGATCGGCAATTTCCTCAACCGCTTCCCGGTCGCCGCGTAGATCGCATTACAAACCGCCGGCGCGACCAGCGCGACGGTGGGTTCGCCCATGCCGCCGGGTTTCTCGTCGCTGTTCAGCAGATGAATCTCGATGCTCGGTGCCTCGTTGATCCGCAGCAGTCGATACTTGTCGAAATTCGTCTCCTGCACCTTGCCGTTCACTACGTTGATCTCGCTGAACAACGCCGCGGTCAAGCCGAAGATGATGCCGCCTTCGGCCTGGGCTTGAACGATGCCGGGGTTGACCATCTGGCCACAGTCGATGGCGCAGACGATGCGATGGACTTTGAGCTTGTCGCCGTCGAGTGAAATCTCAGCCACCTGCGCGAGATAGGTGTCGTAGCCCGACATCAGCGCCACGCCTTGATAGCGTCCGGCCGGCGGCTGTCCCCAATTCGCCTTGTGAGCGGCGGCGTCGAGCACCGACAGCCAGCGCGGCTGCTTGCCCAACAGCGAGCGACGAAACTCGACTGGATCCATCTTGGCCTCGGCGGCCAGCTCATCCATGAAGCTCTCGACGGTGAAGCAGTTGAGCGCATGACTCACCGAGCGCCAGTAGCCCACCTCCAGTCCGACTTCGTGTTGCAAATAATCGATGTGCAGGTTCGGCACGTCGTACGGGAAGTTGTGAGCGGCTTCGATCGCGAATGGATCGGGTGTTCCCTGGGGCACGGCGCCCGGCGCCCAGCGTGAAGTGATGGACGGCGCCACCAAATGCACCTTCACCGTATTCAACTTGCCATTGCCATCGAACGCACCGGACAGAGTGTTGCGCGCAGGCGGACGATATTTGTCATGAGTCGTATCGTCCTCACGGGTCCACAGCAGCTTCACCGGCTTGTTCATCGCCTTCGCGCATTCGACGGCGGCAGGAACGAAATCGACATCGAGTCGACGACCGAAGCCGCCGCCCAGGAACGTCGTATGCACGAACACCTTTTCCGCCGGCAGCCCGGAAGCTTTCATCGCCGCGGACTGTGCCATCTGTTGCACCTGAGTGGGCGCATATACATGGCAACCGTCGTCGCGAAACTCGACCGTGCAATTCTGCGGCTCCAACGTCGCGTGCGCGAGCAGCGGCAATTCATAGGTCGCCTCGACGTGCCGGGTGTTTTCTTTCCACCCCGCAGCGACGTCGCCTTCCTTGCGAACATCGAGACCCTGGCCGCCCGACGCCGTCTTCAATCCTGCGTAGATGGAAGCATTGGTGAGCTTCGCCGCCGGGCCGGCAGCCCACTGAATATCCAACGCGTCGCGCGCCGTCTTCGCCTGCCACCAGGTGTCCGCAACGACCGCCACGCCTGACGACGTTTGCAACACGTCGCGCACGCCCGGCAGCGCCTTCGCCTTATCCGCGTTGAAGCTCTTCACGCTGGCGCCCAACTCAGGCGGCTGCGCGAGCGCTGCGTACAACATGCCGGGCAAGCGCATGTCGATGCCGTACTGCGCGCTGCCATCCACCTTCGACGGCGTGTCGAATCGCGGCAGAACCTTGCCGACGTATTTGAACTCGTTGTGTCCTTTGACCTGAACGTGCTCCGGCGGCGGCAGGGCCGCGGCGGCTTCCACCAGTTCGCCGAACGACAAACGACGATTGGTGAACAGAACATAGCCATCCTCAACCGAGCACGACTGCGGCGGCGCTTTCCATTCCTTCGCGGCGGCCGCGATCAATCGGGTGCGGGCTTCGGCGCCGGCCATGCGAATCTTGTCCCAGGCCTCGCGCACGCTCGTGCTGCCGCCGGTCGCTTGCGCGCCGAGCAGCTTGTTCACGTATTCGTTGCCGGGCGGGGCGAATTCGACTTTGATGGTGGTGGGATCGACGCCGAGCTCTTCGGCGAGCAGCGTCGGCAACGCGGTGTACACCCCCTGCCCCATTTCCGATTTGTCACAGAACATGGTGATCGAGCCGTCGGTGCCGATCTGCAGCCAGGCGTTGGCTTTGATCATCTTCGGCGGACCGGATTGCTTCGCGACTTCTTCCGGTTTGCTACAGCCGGGCAAGTAACAAGCGATGACCAAGCCACCCGCGACCGCCGCGGTGGATTTCATGAACCCGCGGCGTGAGAGATCGCCGATAACTGAACGAGGTGAGGTAGCCATATCAGCCAGCCTCCGTACCGGTTTGACTGGACGCGCCCGCCGCGGCTTTGTGAATCGCCTTGCGAATGCGCGGATACGTACCACAGCGACAGATGTTGCCGCTCATGGCCGCATCGATGTCGGCATCGGAAGGTTTCGGATTCTGTTTGAGCAGCGCCACCGCCGACATGATCTGGCCGGACTGGCAGTAACCGCATTGAGGCACATCGATTTCCATCCAGGCCTTCTGCACCGGATGACTGCGATCGGGCGACAGTCCCTCGATGGTAGTGATGGCCTTGCCGGCGACACTCTCGACCGGCGTGATACAGGAGCGGGTCGGCGCCCCATCGACATGGACGGTGCAGGCCCCGCACAGGGACATGCCGCAACCATATTTCGTCCCGGTTAAACCCAGCGAATCCCTGAGCACCCAGAGCAGTGGCGTATCCCCCGCCACTTCCACGTCGCGTGGCTGACCATTGACCGTGAGCTTAATCATGTAGAAATCCTCACCGGCTTAGAGTTGTACTGTTCAAATATAGGCTGGGCGAGAACGATTTCACACTCCGTATTCTGCACCGCAAAAGCCGCAACTGAATGTCATGGCTGAACGAACAGGCTCACAGACATTCGGTGTCGTTGGCCCGCGACGCTTCATGTCGGAATGTTTGACACGTTTTAGCAGGCTGTGTCATTAACCGCAGCTCGTTCAACTTGAGGAGTGTGCCGATATGGCGTTGTGGAAAGATCAGTACGGCAGGGAACAGAACACCCCCGACCCCGCCCCGGAAAAAACCGTCGCGACGGTCGCCAGTGTCGACACGCCTCGTACCCCGGCGCCGGCGGCTCGTCCTGCGGCCGCTTCAGATGCCAAGGAATCAGTGCTGGCCGCCGGCCTGACCATCGAAGGCAAGATCGAAGGCTCCGGCAACGTTCGGGTTGCAGGTAATTTCAAGGGCGATGTGCATGTGCAGGGCAACCTGACCATCGAGCAGGGCGCCAAGATCACGGGCAGTGTCCGCGCCAACACCGTCGTCATCGGCGGCGAGCTGGAAGGCAACATCGATGCGGCAACGCGCGTCGAGCTGTTGCAGACCGGCGTGCTGAACGGCGACCTGAAGGCAGGCTCGCTGACCGTTGCCGCGGGCTCGCGCATGCGCGGCCGTGCCGAATTCGGCTGGGACGAGAAGGGCGGCAAGTAACACGTGCCCTCGATAAGTCCGGGACGCGCGACTGCTTACGGCAAGACGCGCGTCTGCCCGCACTGCAAGTCGACCATTCTCGAAAGCGCGAGCATCTGTCCCGCGTGCAAGCACCACTTGCGCTTCGATCCCAAGGCTGTCGCGGAACAGCGGGCGAAAGCCACGTTCTCGGCCTTGCGGGTCGAGGGCGCTTTCCGTCATCCGGCGGAGGGCGAGCCGTGGGAGTATTCGATCGTCATCTCGGTCCGCAATGACCGCGGCGAGGAAGTGGAACGCAAGATCGTCGGCGTCGGCGCGCTCAACGTGAATGAGGGCAGGACCGTCACGCTGTCCGTCGACGTGTACAAGCCGCCGGAGAAATAACAGACTGGCGCCATGCCACGTTTGTATCTGGTCAGACACGCCAAGCCGGCCGCGTCCTGGGGCGAGGATCCCGACCCCGGGCTCGACGATACCGGCCTGGCTCAAGCGCTCGCGACAGCCGAAGAGCTGACGCGCACGTCGTCGCGGCTGCCGGTCTACTCGAGCCCGATGCGCCGCTGCCGTGAGACCGCCGAGCCGCTCACGCAAATGTGGTTTTGCGAGGCGGAGCCGATGCTGTCGGTCGCCGAAATCCCCTCGCCTCCCATTCCTTTTGCCGCCCGCCGCGACTGGCTGATCGCGGCCATGCGCGGCACTTGGAAACAACTGCACCAGAACGCGCCGGCCGGATCCATCGATTATCTGCAATGGCGCAACGAGCTGGTCGCGTCGTTGCTGGCCATCAAACACGACTGCGTCATCTACACTCATTTCGTCGCGATCAACGCCGCCGTCGGCGCCGCGCAGAAAAGCGATGATGTGGTGTGCTTCCGTCCGGATCACGCCTCGATAACCGTAATGAGCAACGACAAAGGACGCCTGCGCGTCGTCGATCTTGGACGAGAGGCCGACACGTTGGTGCTCGCTCGATCGTAGCGGACGGCGCAGACGAGCGGCGCGCCCGCCACCCTGGCCCGGGCAACAGACTCGTGCTCGGAACCGCTGAATCTTCCGCCCAACGGCCGGCGACCGGAATGTCACCGCCGCCTATAATCCGCCCCGCTTACACCTAATGAGCCCAGGGGGCCGGAGAATCGCCATGAGTCTGTCACTGTACGACGCTTCCATTCCCACGTTTCTGCATTCGCTGCGCGCCCTGAAAGCCATCCTGGAGAAGGCAGTGGCGCACGCCGAGGCACGCAAGTTCGATCCAAACGTATTCCTTTCGATGCGGCTGTATCCGGACATGTTGCCGTTCGCACGGCAGATCCAGATCGCCAGTGACTCCGCGAAGGGAGCGGCCGCGCGTCTGAGCGGCACCGAGCCGCCGAAGTTCGAGGACAACGAGACCACGATGGCCGACTTGATCGCGCGCGTGAGCAAGACCATCGACTATCTGGATGGCTTCAAGCCGGAGCAGTTCGAGGGTGACGACAATCGCACCATCTCGATCAAAACGCCGCGCGTCTCGTTGAACTTCACGGCGGTGAATTTCGTGCGCCACTGGGCGCTGGCGAACTTCTTCTTTCACATGACGACCGCGTACGCACTGTTGCGTCATGGCGGCGTGGAAATCGGCAAGCAGGATTTCCTGGGACCCGTGCCGCAGGTCTGAGCTTCGCTACAGAAACGGGGGCCGGCTGTCCGGGCCGGCCCCTTTTTTTATTACTCGCGTTCGAGCTTGTACAGCGTCACGGTGCCGCTGATCTCGTTCGCGACCACCAGCATCGGGGCGCCCGTCGGGCTGTTCGTCGCGTCGATGAACAGCAGGCCTTCGGGACCCAGGTCACCGGCGGCCGGCGCGTTGTACGGATCGACCGAGAAGTCACGATTGTTCGTGTAGCCCACGAACACCGGCACATGCGGGTTGGTGATGTCGTAAGTCATCACGCCGCCCATGCGCTCCAGACCGATGAACGCGTAACGCCGCTCGCCGACCGTGCCCACCGCCAGGCCTTCCGGCTCCGGACCTTTGTTGTCCGAACGGCTGTCGAACGTGCGGTCGTCGTTGCTGGCGTTGAAGAACGCCGGATTGCTGGCCGCGGTGATGCGCTCAAAGTCGCTGCCACTGTCGAACACCTGGATGCCGTTGGCTTTCCAGATCGAGAACGACCGGCCCCCCAGCGTGTAGAGCTTCTCGTACGAGCCATCGCCGTTCGCATCGCCCAGCGTCTTGGTGACATTCAAGCGACCGAGATTGCCGGCCTTCTGCAGGTCCGCGGCGTTCGGGAACGCGACCGGGTCCAGCGTCAGGGCGCTCACGCGCGATTCTTCGGCGAAGCCGGGCCAATCGCGGGCATCGCCTTCGTTGGCGGTGACCAGATAAGTGATCTTGCCGATGTTGAACGAAGCGATCGAGTCCGGCTGGTACATGCCGAACACCGGCCAAGAGCGGATGTTGATGGCGCTGTCGCGATCCGAAGCATCCAGGCCCGGCACCTTCAACAAGCCGAGCGTCGGCTTCTCCGGGACATATCCCGGCGCGATGGTGTACGTGCCCGTGGCATTGTCGATGACGATGCCGGCGACGCCGAAGTCGTTGTCGTTGATCACGGCGAGCTGACCGTTGTTCATCACGGCCAGGCCCTCGATCTTCTGCACCGACGCGTAACCCGCCGACGGCAGATCGACGTGCAACGTCTTCTTGACCGGCACGACGCCCACCGACGTGAGCTCGGCTTCGGTCATCTGATCGACGCTCTTCTGCACACCGCCGACGGTGAACAAGCCGAGCGAAGAGATATCCGTGGCGCCATCGAGCCTGGCCGCGTAGATCTTCTTGGTGATGGTCTCGATCGGATCCGCCGGCAGGGCATCGTCGTCACGCTCCACGACCAGGAAGCCGCCGCCCGGAACCGCCGCAACGTCGCCGATCTTGTCGGCGCGCGTGTCATCGGCGCTCACCGACGCCGGGTTGTCCATGATGTACAGGAACTGACGAGTGGCGCGCGTGTTGGGATCGTATTCGACGACGCGCACATTCTTCATCGCGTTCAGCTGTGCGTTGGTCACCGTCGTGGGATTGCGAGCCGGGCTCTGCACGAACCCATAGATCTTGCCGTTCTGAATTGCGATGCCTTCCATGCCGCGATTCTGGCGACGCTGCGCGATCACCGCCGGCAGCGCTTCGACGCCGTACTCGCCCGCCTGGCCAGGCGCCGGCACCGGCTTGCCAGCGGCCGCGTGCGTGCCGATCGGAATCAGACGCTCGATCAGCTTGCCATCGCTGCTGAAGTGATAGATCGCCGGGCGATATTCGTCGCACATCCAGAACGAACCGTCCCGGTCGATGGCGATGCCTTCGAGGTCCGCGCCCAGCGCATCCAGCGCGGTCGGCTGACCCAACAAATCCACGCCGACTTCGTCGTTGTACGGCAGGTTGGTGTCGTTCGACAGCACGATGTTCGGCAGCCCGGTGAGCAGCTGACCATTCGCCTGTTGCAACAGGATCTGTTCCAACAGCTCGAAATTGCCGGTGGCTGGATCGAGCGTGAAGCGGACCAGGCGCGGCGTGAATTCGGGCAACAGGAACGGACGCAGGGCACCGGTCGGCTCGCCGTTCGGACCGCGATCGGTGTGAGTGATGAACTTCAGCTTGCCGTCGCTGGTCGTGCCTTCGAACGCCAGGCCCGAGAAGCCGCCGAGGTGCAGGGTCTGACCGCCGACCGTCGTGCCGATCACCGGCAGCTTGTTCCACTCATAAGTGGCAGCGGTGAACGGCAGCTCGCTGTAATCCTTGTAGCCCAGCGCCAGCAGATTGGTCACCGTGCCGCTCTTGAGATCGATCTCGGCGATGGCATTGTTTTCCTGGAGCGTCACATACGCGGTCTTCGAATCTTCGGTAACGGTGATGTATTCAGGCTCGAGATCCTGCGCGACGCTGGCACCGGGTCCGTAGATGCGGATGCCCTGGGCGCGCAGCTTCGCGTCCTTACCGTTGAACTCCTGGAACGTCACCGTGCGAACATCGCTGTCGCTCAGCTTCTTCCAATCCTTAGAATTGTGCGGCACTGGCACGATGCTCACGGAGCCTTCCGGATCGACGAAGCCAGGGCCGTAGCCGCTCGGCTCGCCTTCGTTGGCGGTCAGCACGCTGCTGCCGTCCGGAGTAAACGTGATCATGTCGGGCAACGCACCGACCGTCACGGCTTTGATCAGATTGCCGTTGGTGTCATAGAACGCAACGTGGCCCGGAGCGGTCTTCGGATCGCTCTGGATGGCGACCGCGACCACACCGTCGCGCACCGCTACGCTGTTCGGCGAGCCGAGGCTGGCGGTATCGATGGTCGTGACCTTGGCCGGGCTCGACGGGTTGCTCACATCGAGAATATCGACGGTCGAGGTCTGGGCATTCACCAGGAACAGGCGCTTGCTCGCAGCATCGAACGCGACGATTTCCGCCGAGCCCGCGTCGCCGGCATCGTAAGTTCCGACCGGCGTGAGCTTCAGGCTCCCCTCATCGGCATGTTGAACGGATTCGCCGGCGCCGGCCGGCAAAGCACAATTGAAGAGGGCGACTGCGACGGCCGCGGCCACGCAGGAACGAGACGCTCTGGACATGAAAGCTCCGGATTGCGGGGTGTTGTTTGAATGCCGTGCCGGCGCCTCGTCCGTGAGGCGGCAAATCCGTGCCCGGCTTATACGGGAGCTATTCTTGTTTCGATGTATGACGCTTTAATGACAGCTTAGCGTCCAATCTGTGCCAACGACGTTTGCACCCGCTGCAGCTGCTGACGACTCACCATGCCGCCGAGCATTTTTACAAAGTGGGGATGTTGGGCACCCGATGCGATGTATTGCCAACGGTAGGCCCGTTGCATGGTGTCACGGATCTGCTGCTGCTCGGCCGGCGAGAAGCTGCGTTCACATACCCGCATGAAATATCCCGCGTCCGCCGACGACTGCGCGCTCACAATCTCATCGAGCAACCGGAGCAGCGAAATGAAATCATCGACCGCGATGTCACGCTCGCCCGCCGAGAGGTTGCGATCCTCCCGATGCCATTCGATCTCATCCATGACCGCGTGCTGGCACTCCTCCAGCCAGTGGAAACGGAACACATCGCGATAGAGATCCGAGAGGTCGTCGTCACGCTCGATGCTTTCCCGATAGTGAACCTGAGTGAACAGCTCGATGTGACAGGTCAGCGCCAGCACCGCCCACGTCGACTTGTTCAATACGTTGCGCGCCACTTCGTTGGCGTCGACGATCACCGCGTAACCGCCGGGCATGCGCGTAGCAATCGCCGCTTCGATCCGGCGGAACAGTTCCTGATGTTTCAGCTCCTCATCGCTGAAGCGCACCAGCCCTTCGAGCGCGACCTGATCGCCCAACACCTGTTTGCCGGCGAGCTCCAGAGTCTTGGCACTGATGAACCGCTCCACCAATCCGAAGAGAGTGGCGTAGCTGCGGCCCTGCACGTGACTCATGGCGCGCTTCTCGTCCGGCATCAGAAACGCCAGATCGTTCACCTTGGTCAGGCCGTCGGGCAGGAACTTGCGGCGGAAGTCGAACGCCCGGCCGCGAAACACATCGGCATCGATATCCCAACGCACTCTTTTGGACGCCTTGATGCAGCGGGCATAGCGGGCGCGGTCGGAGTTTTCCTGGAACATCTTCTCGGCGGCGGGAGACACCACCATGGCGGCTGCGGCACTCATACGTTTGACTCGCGGGCGGTTTTTCAAAGTGCGCGCATGTTGCAGTTTTATGGCAAGCGGCGCATGAGGCAGAAGGCTCATTCGAAAGCGCCATCCCCGGGACATATGTCCTAATTAAATAACTCGGGATCGGGCATCCTGCCGCGCCCCTCGTGCGACTCGCAAAAGGCGTGACTTTTGCTCCTCGCTCGCCGCCTTCAGCGGCGCGGGTACATCCTGTACCCGTGTCCAATAGGACTACGCGACGCCCCGGTCGCGGGCGACGACGATGGCCCGGGCGCGCGAGTCCACGCCCAGCTTCTCGAAAATGTTCGTCAGATGATTGCGCACCGTTTTCTCGCTGATGAACAAACGGCGGGCGATTTCCCCGTTCGCGGCCCCCTGCGCAACCAGTCTCAGGATCGCATTCTCACGGGCGGTGAGCTCCGACAAGTCCACTGGCGCGGATTGGCGAGCGGCGCTCGACCCGGCAACGCCCATGTACTCATTGAATGTCTCGCAGAACCGAGCCCAGGCCGGCTCGCCCTCGGTAAGAATGTGATTGCGGCCTTCCAACGTCACGAACGTCGCGTTGGGAATCTCCGCCGCCAGCAACCGGCCCTGATCGAAAGGAATGCGTGCGTCGCCCCGGGCATGCACCACGATGGTCGGCACTTTCACTTGGGACAACAGCGATCGCACATTGATCTGGCCGAACGCTTCGATGATGCGCGCGGCGATTTCCGGCTGGGTCGTGGTGCGCATGAGATCCGAGAACCAGCGCACCTGCTCGGTAGTCGCGTCCGGGATGAACAAGGAGGCGAACAACAGACGGAACGCGGGATTCTCCTGGCCCCACCCCTGACGAATCAGCTCGACCAGCGCCTCCCCGTGCCGCCGCGAATCGTCGCCCCGCTGCGCCCAGCCTTCCGCATAACAACCGTACAGGAACAGCTTCGTGACGCGCTCGGGATGACGGACGGCGTACTCGATACAGGCGGCACCGCCTTGAGAGATGCCGAGCAGCGGGAATGTTTCCAGATCCGACGCTTCGATGAGCGCTTCGAGATCCGCGACTTGAGCGGCGTGCGAAAGATCGGCGACATCCCAGTCCGACAGGCCGCAGCCACGAGGATCGAACCGAATCAGCTGGCGCCCGGCCGACAGAAAACGGAACCAGTGGCGCCACACCGGGCTCTGCCAGTCGAACTCCAGATGCGACAGCCAGTTCGCCGACTTCACCAGCGGCGGTCCCTGCCCTGAAGTGGCGACCGCCAGACGCGTGCCGTCCGCGGATTTGATGAATCGAATCGTTTGTTGCATGGGGGCGCCCAATCCGCCCCCAGAATAACAAAATGTATACCGTCGCGAGGCGGCGGCGGTTCAAACCGCCCGCAAGGCCATAGCCACCGGCAGACGCGCGGCCCGCATGGCAGGAAATAAACCGCCCAGCACGCCGATGACACAGGCCCAGACGACGCCGAGAATCATCAGCTGCGGGCTGACGGCCAACTCGAACACCATCTGCCCCATGCCGCCGCCCGACGTACTCACGGTGTTGCCGTTGAAGAACATCCAGGCGAGCAAGGCGCCGATCACACCGCCGATCAGCGCGAGGATCAACGCTTCGGCCAGCACCGACGCCACCATGGCCGCCGAGCCAAACCCCAACGCACGCAGCGTGGCGATCTCCTGTAGCCGGGCGCTCACCGCCGAGTACATCGTGTTGAGCGCCGCGAACACCGCACCCACCGCCATGATTCCGCCGACCACATAGGCGATGATGGAGATGATGGTGCTCATGTTCTTCGACTGCTGCTGGTAATACTCGCGCTCGCGCACTACATCCACGGCCAGCGCCGGGTTGGAACTCAGCGAATCCTTGAACGCCTGAAACGACGATGGCGAATCGAGCAATGCCGTCACGCTCTGGAACGAGCCGCGCTGATCGATGGAGATCAAGGTCTCCGCGTAGGTCATCAGCGAAGACTCGTGCGAGTCGCCGCCCGTCTCGAACACGCCGACGACGGTCCAGTTCGCACCACGTGAGTGCACTACGTCGCCGACGTTCAGGCCTTTGAACTGCGAATGCGCGGACTTGCCGACGATCACCTCGGTCACCGCCGGCTCGAACATCCGGCCTTCGACGATCTTCAGCTCGGGCCGCACTTCCAGCATCCTGGGGCCGACGCCGCGCAGGATGACATTGATCTCGGAGTCGTCGTCTTTTTTGTGCAGGCTCAGAATGCGCATGGTCTCGGCGGACGTAATCGGGTCGCCGTTCGCGTCGTGCTTGATGCCCGCGCCATCGACGATCAACTTCGCGGAGTTGCGATCCAGCGCGCTCGACGTCTCGGCCATGGAGCCGCTGCGCAGGACGATGGCGCGATCGTCACGACCGGTGTTTTCCATCGTGCGAATCAGGCCGGTCGACATGGCGAGCACCGACACCAGCACGGCCACGACACCGGCGATACCGATGACGACCACCAGCGAGGTGCTCACCCGCTGCGGCAGGCTGCGAAAGTTCATCGCGGTGACCGCGCCGATCTGACGGAACATTTTCATGAAGCGACCCTGATCAGCGTCCCGCTAAGGCATCCACAATGTTCAACTGACGGGCCCGCCACGCCGGCGGGAAGCCGCTGACGAACGCGACCGCCACCGCGATACCCGCGCCCATCATCATGACCAGGGTCGGCATCGAGAAATTTCCGAACAGCTTCTGCAGCGCCGGCGACTGGAACACCACCGCGGCCAGCCCGATGCCGAGCGCGGCTGCAAACAGGCAGAGCAGCAGCGACTCGGTCATCACGAGCAGCAACACTTTCGTATCCGAGTAGCCGAGCGTCTTCAACACCGCCAGCTCCGACGTGCGCTCGCGCACCGACTGCATCATCGTATTCGCGGTCAGGAACAGGAGCGTGAACAGCACCGCCCCGACGATCGCATTGGCGATGAAATTGATGTCACCCAACTGCTTGAGCTGCGACTGAGCCAGCGCGAACTCGGTCTGGGTCCGCGTCTCGACCGAGGAATTGGCAAACATCGCGTCGATCTCCCTGGAGATCCGGTCCGCCTGTTTCGGATCCTGGATGGACACGATGTAGTAATGGACCTGGCCGGTGCCGAACGAACGCGCTTCGTCGAAGTAGCTGTAGTTCAGATAGAACGCCGGAAAGCCCATGCCGTAGGCGCTGGCATCGAACGTCCCGACGATGTCGAACTCCCAGGTGTTGCTGCCGGCCTTGTTGGTCCAGATCGACGTGCCGATGGGAATGCGGTCGCCCACCTTCCAGCCGTACTGAGTGGCGAGCGTGTCACGGATCAGCACGCCCGTGCGCGTCTTCTCCATGGCGGCCAGGTATTCGGGCTTGATCTTGATTTCCTTGTAGACCTTGAACAGCTCGGCCGCATCGGTGGCGAACGCCGGAACGACCTTGCGAGCGTCCTGGTAATAGCCGCCGAAATACGCCCACAGAGACACCGCGCGCACGCCGGGCAGATTCCGGATGCGTTGCAGATATGAAATCGGCATGCCGTCGGTCATGCCGGTGCGTGCCGATACATAGAGCCGATCCACGTCCAGCGTCCGCATGGCGACGCTGAAGCCCTGGTTGATTCCCTGGAGCAAACCGAACAGCAGGAACGCGACCACGATGGAGATCATCGTGAACACGGTGCGCGTTTTCTTGCGCCACAGCCCAGCCCAGACGAGGCTGAAATATTTCACGCCGCGCGCCTCGTATCGTTGGTGAGCAGGCCCTTGTCCAGATGCAGCTCGCGCGACGCGTACTCGGCGGCCTTCGGATCGTGCGTCACCATGACGATGGTCTTCTTGTGGCTGCGGTTCAGTGCCGTCAGCAGATTCATGATCTCTTCGGCACTCTGCCGGTCGAGGTCGCCCGTGGGCTCGTCGCAAACCAGCAGCGTGGGATCGGAGACGATGGCGCGCGCGATAGCGACGCGCTGCTGCTGGCCGCCCGACAACTCGTTCGGCTTGTGACGGGCGCGTTCCGCGAGACCGACCAGCTCCAGCGCGACCTGCACCCGCCGGCGGCGCTCGGATTTGGAAAGATTGGTCAGCAGCAACGGCACTTCGACGTTGGCCTCGGCGGTCAACACCGGCAGCAGGTTATAGAACTGGAAGATGAAGCCGATGTGCCGGGCGCGCCAGTCCGACAGGCTGCCGCGCGAGAGCTGATCGATACGATCGCCCGCGACCAGCACTTCGCCGGTGGTGGGCTGATCCAGGCCCGCGACCAGATTCAACAACGTGGTCTTGCCCGAGCCGGACGGCCCCATCAGCGCCAGGAATTCGCCGGGCTCGATGGTCAGATCGATCCCGTGCAGGACCTCGACCTTTTGCTTGCCGCGAACATAGCTCTTGGTGACATTGCGCAGGGTCACGAGTGCAGTCATGGCACGGATCCGCTCGGCTATTGAAGGCGCGGCAGTGTAACTGCCCGAGCGGTGGGACGTCAGGGGTGTGCCGGCGAATTGCGGCTAGCCGCCGGTCATACGGCAGGTTTCAAGCCGTGGCCGGCTGCGCGTGCAATCTCTGCTCGCGAATCGGCAAATTCGCAATTGCCGCCAACAGCGCGAGCCCGATGTCGGCGTACCACATCCATTGATAGGAGCTGGTCTGCGACAGCACCAGGCCGCCGAGCCACGCGCCGAGGAATCCGCCGATCTGATGCGATAGCAGCGTGAGCCCGAACAGCGTCGCGAGGTAGCGTGTACCAAACAGCTTGCCGACCAGCCCCGCCGTCGGCGGTACGGTCGCAAGCCAGGTCACACCGAGCGCAGCGGCGAAGATGTAAATGTTGAGTGCCGTCTTCGGCATCACCAGATAGATCGCGATCATGAGCGCGCGGCTCGCATATACCCACGCGAGCAGATACTTCATGCGGTAACGCTGCCCCAGCCAGCCGATGCCCAGGCTGCCGACGACGTTGAACAAGCCGATCAAAGCGAGCGAGTTCGCCGCGACATTCGGCGTCAATCCGCAGAGCTGCAAGTCGCTGGGGAAATGCGTGACCAGGAACGCGATGTGAAAGCCGCAGGTGAAGAAACCGGCGTGCAGCAACAGGTAACTCGGATTGCCCATCGCCTCGCGCAACTGATTGCTCAGTGTAATGTGACCCGCGGCAACTGCATGAGCCGCAGTGCTCGCTGCGCTCGACGCCGAACGAATCAGCGGCAGCACCAACGGAATCGTCAGCAGCGCCGCGAAGGCCGTAGCAAACATCGCGGTCGCCCACCCAGCCGCGCCAATGATGAATTGCACGAGCGGCGCGAACACGAACTGACCGATCGAACCGCCGGCATTGATGATGCCCGCGGCCATCGAACGCTTTTCCGCCGGCAAGCGCTGCGAGGCGATGCCGATCAGAATCGAGAAGCTGCCTGCCGCCGCGCCGGCCGCCGCGATCACACCCATGCTGAGCAGGAACCCCGAGCTGGTCGTCATGAACGGCGTGAGCGCCCCACCGAATGCCAGCAACAGCGCGCCGGCGATGATGACTTTGGGCGCGCCGTATTTATCGGCGATGGCACCGAACACGGGCTGAGCCGCGCCGAACACGAATTGACCGATGGCGAGCGCGAAGCTGAAGGCGACGATGGAAATGCCCGTGCTCTGGGTGATCGGCAACAGGAACAGACCGGTCGTTTGCCGCACGCCCATCGTGATGAGCAGGATGGCCGCCGCCGCGAGAATGAGTCCGACCGTGCCGGCGGAGACGTTGGACTGGGATGCGGTGGATGTGCTCATGAGGCGCGGAAGTATTGCGCGTTCCGTAGGCATCTCACCAGTCGCTTTTAGACGTGATGCGGTCATCAGTCTGGTGATCGAAATGGCGCTAATGCTGCAATCACCGGCGCGCTCCCTTATGATCGCGCGCTTTTATTTAAGGATGGCTGGTAGATCATGAAGATCTCTTCAATCATGGTGGTGCGCGTCGCGGTCGCGGCCATGTTCGTCATTCACGGCGTCATGCGGATCGTCGCAAACGCCGTGACTCCATTCGGCCCGTTGCTCGAATCGCAGGGCTTGCCGTTCGGGCTCGCCTGGGCGTGGGCAGTCACCCTCATCGAAATCGTCGGCGGCATCCTGCTGGCGCTGGGCCGCTACACCGCCCCGCTCGCGGCTTATTTCATTTTCCAGACCGCGCTCGGCATCTGGTGGGTGCATTGGAAAGCGGGCTGGTTCGTGGTCGGACTGGGCCGCAACGGCATGGAATACAGCGTGCTGATCATCGCGTGCCTGATCGCGGTGCTGCTCGGGAAAAAATGATCAGGTGGTCGCCGCGACCACTCTCTTGGCTTGATTGCGCAGCTTCCGGCGCAGCTCGGTGGGCTGGACGATATCGGCCTCGAACACGATGTCGAACAGGATGCGCAGCGCCGCTTCCTCGCGCTCGAAATCCAGCGTCACGGGTTTGCGGCCCTTGAAGTTTTCACCGAGCGGCTCGAGCCGCGAGCGAAACCAGTTACCGAAACTGTCGAGCAGCTGCTGTTTGCCCCTGGCCGAGATGTTCAGCTCCACCGGGAAACTGACCGGTGGATTCTTCTCGAACTTCTCGCACCAGACGTTCCAGAACTTGTGCAGATCGAAATCGGCATCGCGCGTGAAGGTCGTGCCGGTGGTCTGCAATGACAACATGCGCGAGATTCTGAACACGCGCGTCTCGCGCTTCACCCGGCCGATCAGATACCAGGTATCGACCTTGACGACCAGCGCGTACGGCTCGACCAGATAGTCTTTTTCTTCGCCGTTACTGCGGCGATAGTTGATGCTGATGCATTCGTCCTTCCAGATCGCCGCACGCAGCGTGTCCAGATAAGGCGAGACGGAATACGAGCGAAACCACGGCTTGGTATCGAACAGCAATCGCCCGCGAGCATGCTGAGCGCGCAGCTGATGCATCGTCGGCACGGCGGCCGCGAGCTTGTCGAGCGCGGTACGAGTGGGGGCCGCGAGATCGTGAACGCCGATGCCGGCGGGACTCGCAATAAGAGCGAGAGCTTCGGCTTCGCCGGAAGAAAGGCCGGTCAGATCGGAGGTGTAACCTTCGATGAGTCGAATGCCACCGCCGCGCCCCTGCTCGGTATACACCGGCACGCCCATGGTCGACAGGGCGTCGATGTCACGGAAGATGGTGCGAACCGAAACGCTCAGACGTTGAGCGAGCTCACCGGCGGTGAGTGCCTGGGCCCTCTGCAGGGCCATGAGAATGGCAATGAGTCGTTCGGCGCGCATGTCGGCATTACAACCTCAAACGCTGACATAGTATGTCAACGAAGACGTCAACCAAGACGCCGAACCCCTACAACGCAACCTCGGCCCGGATAACAGCGCCAACGATACGAGCGACTTCGCTGGTCCTCGACCCAGGCGGCCGCAAACCGGCTTCTGATCTCGTTCTTCGCCGTCGCGCGCGCCAGCGCGCAAATCCCATTGCTTCAAGGCCCCCTCGCCCTTGAGGGTGAGGGGGTTGAGGATGCGGAGTCGCACGCCCTTGAGGGCGAGGGGGTTGGGGGTGTGGGTGTCGCACGCCTTGAGGGCGAGAACGCCAGTACTGGAGGTGTTATCGCACGCCCATGAAGGCCGACGTGTAATCCGCCTGGCTGCGACGAATCGCTTCGTACGCATCGTCGCGGCCATACACATGGGTGATCTCGACCGCGTGATCCGGCGAACCCGGCGCGTGCTTGTACGTGAGGAAGTAGTGACGAACGCGCTCGATCACCGACTTCGGACACTGCGAAATATCGGTCATGTGCCCGTACATCGCGTCATCGCGCATCACCGCGATGATTTTATCGTCCGCTTCGTTGTCATCGATCATGCGCAGGCCGCCGATCGGGATGGCTTGCACCAGCAGATCGCCGTGGCCGATGGATTTCTCGGTCAGCACGCAGATATCCATCGGGTCGCCATCGCCCTTGATGCCGGTCTTGCCGGTGCGCTCTTCGCAATACGCAGCGACGCGCTCGGCGCACAGCGTGCGTGGCAGGAACCCATACAGCGACGGGCAGATGTTCGAGAAGCGCTGCGGCCGGTCGATCTTGAGCAGGCCGGTGGCCTTGTCGAGCTCATATTTCACCGTGTCGGTGGGCACGATCTCGATATAGGCGGTCACGCGGGACGGGGCGTCGGCGCCGATTTCGACGCCATGCCAGGGGTGGGCACGGAAAGCGGAAGGAAACATGGTCGACATGGATTACAACTGGTGGACTGTGAAAATGAATGGGCAGACCCGCCGGGTCTGCAGCGAAAAAATGCGGGTTCGGAGACAATGGGTGGTGCGGAGTTTACCTGAAGCGTGCCCTCAACCGACCTCGACCTCATGACCGATCTGAAGCAATTCATCCGGGATGTCGCCGATTTCCCGCAGCCTGGCATCATTTTTCGCGACATTGCCCCATTACTGCGCAGTCACTTCGGCCCCACCATCGACGCCATGAGCGGGCTGCTGAGCGCCGGGGAATGGCGACGGATCGACGCCGTGGCAGGCATCGAATCCCGCGGCTTCATGCTCGGCTCGGCCCTGGCCCTCAAGCACGGCAAGGGGTTCGTCCCGATCCGCAAGAAAGGCAAGCTGCCGCCCCCCGTCGTCAGCATCCCGTATCAGCTCGAGTACGGCGAAGGCGTGCTGGAAATGCAGCAAGGCAGCGGCCGGTTGCTGTTGATCGACGACGTGCTCGCCACGGGTGGCACCCTGGCTGCGGCGGCCGACCTGTGTCTGGTTGCCGGCTATCAGGTCGACGCCCTTGGCGTGCTGATCGATCTCAGTCTGATCAAGGACTTCCGTTGGGAAAGCCAGCCGGCGCGGACCGTGATCCGATACTGACCCGCCCGCCGCCGAGGTCCCTCGGGAGCGGACATCCTGCCGAGCGGGTGATCTGACAATTCTTTGCCGCGAGCCGGGCTGCCCACCGCCTCGCTCTCGCTGACAATGTTGTCCATAGCTGGACGTTTGGGAGTTGTCATGAAGAACTCAGCGAATCGGGCCTGGGCCGCGCTGACCATCGCGCTCGGTGTGGCCACGAATGCGCTGGCCATCGAGCCCGGCCAGGTCGTCGACAACTTCCGCCTGCTCGACCAGCAAGGCCAATCGCACGAGCTCCATTCGCTCTCGAACCGCAAGGCCGTGGTGCTGATGGTCCAGGGGAACGGCTGCCCCATCGTGCGCCAGGCGCTGCCCGCACTCGCCGAGGTGCGCGCGAAGTATCAAGCCGAGGGCGTCGAGTTCCTGTTGCTCAACTCGAACCTGCAGGACACGCGCGAGCTGGTCGCCAAGGAGGCGAACGACTTCAACATCGAATTCCCCATCCTGCTCGATGAATCTCAGCGCATCGGCGCGGCGCTCGGCGTGGTGCGCACCTCCGAAGTGTTCGTCATCGATCCCAAGGGCTGGCAATTGAAGTATCGCGGCCCGATGGACGACCGGCTCTCCTATGAGCGCCAGCGTCCGGCGAAGAATCATTATCTGGTGGATGCGCTCGACGCCGTGCTTGCCGGCAAGCCCGTGGCAACACCGTACGCGGATGGCGTCGGTTGTCTGATCAATTTCCCCGAGCGCGAGCGCAAGACCAGTCGCCGTCAGATCTCACATTAGAAGATCGCGATTAATTTTTCGTCAGCTCGCCGCGCGCAACTCTTACAAGGCCGTGATTTCAGCGCTGTGAAAATACTTACAGGTTAGTTGTCGCCATTTGGCGAACGTGCCGTCATTGGCATCAAGTTTCGCTATAGTGCGCGTCTGCCGACCGATCGGCAGCAACTAGACCTATAAGGATTCGTGCTGATGTTGAGAAAGGTGCTGCTAGCGCTGCTGCTGGTGCTAGGACCGGTGTCCGCCTTCGCCGCGACGATGTATATCTCCGATGAGCTGACTGTCCCACTGCGTCGCGGCCCGTCCAACGGCCACAAGATCATCAACGCCGCGCTGCCGAGCGGGCTGGCGCTGGAAGTGCTCGGCGAAGACAATGCCGCCGGCTTCACTCAGGTGCGCACGCCCAATGGCATCGAGGGATGGTTGCCCACTCAGTACCTGGTGAGTCAACCCGTCGCGAAGGACCGGCTGGCCGCCGCGACCAAGCGGGTCGAGACGCTCGAAGCGCAATTGAAATCGACGCGCGAGAATTATCAGGACGTGCGTGGCGCGCGCACCGAGATCGAAGGCAAGGCGAGCGAGCTCACGAAAGAAAATCAGAAGCTGCAGACTGAGCTCGCGGAGATCCGCCGCGTGTCGGCCACCGCCATCACCCAGTTCGAAGAAAACAAACAATTAAAGAGCAGCAACGCTTCGTTACAGACTCAGGTCACACAGCTGACCGAGGAAGTGCGCGACTTGAAGCGCAATGTGATGTTGCGCTGGCTGCTGTCGGGCGGCGCGCTGGTATTGCTTGGATTGATTCTCGGCGCGTGGATCAAGTCACGGCCGAAGCGCAGCACGTGGGCGTAAGGAACGAATCTCAGGGCCTGGGGGCTCCACTCAGGAGCCCGAACAGAAGCCTGTGAACGATCGCGGCGACAGCATTGAGAGATCGTTGTGCCGTGGCCTGCAGGAGGACACCGATGGCCTAGACAACAACGGGCCAACTCGCAAAACCTTACTCGCCTCGACCGCTCACAGGCAGGCTCACAGATTGATATGAGACCAGCACGATCACATCGGACCCGGGAGCGGACTCGCAGTTTCGAATGAGCTGCTTGATGGTATAGATCCGGTAGCGCTCGGCAATGAACCCTGGGCGCCAGAAAAATATTCTACGAAGTAACGGCAATTGCACCGCGAATAAGCGGTTGCATCAAGGGCGGGGCAACAACTCGCGGGTGCCGTCGACACGGGCCCGGAACATCCGACCGTCCTTGCCGATGGACAGCGCTTCCATCACCGGCGCATGAGTCTGCTCATCCCGATGCGGATACACCTGTACCGCAATCACGTGACCGCCATACAAAGCAGTCACAGTCGGCACGATCGTGTGACCGACCAGAATCGCTTGCACGCCGAAGCGCGCGCGAATCAACTCGATATCACTCTGCTCGGCGAGCTTGAAGCCGCCTTTGAGTGCCGCCTCTCTAAAATATCCGCGATACCACAGCGGCCCTTCCTGTCCCATCACGAACTCGGCCTGTTCGCCGCGAGGCGCGGTTTGTTCTGTCAGCGCAGAGCGCACCGTTTGATTGACTGCCGACAAAGTCAGTCCACGATCCATCAATTCACGCGAGACACCGCCATGCAGACACAGATACTGACCGAGCCGGAACACCGCGGCTTTGCTACGCAGCCACTGGCCAAGTAACGATTGCTCACTCCAGAGCGATGCGTATCGTTCGACGCCGAGCAGCGACGCGACGCGCGGATATTTTGGATTCAGATATCGATCGTCGCCCGTCATCACCATCGTTTCATGATTGCCGAGTGCCAGATGCACACCGCCGCCCGCGCGTGCAGCTTCCGCTTCGAGCTTGTAAATCAACCACAGCAATTCGGTATGGTTCGGGCCGCGATCGAAGACGTCGCCGAGCACGGCCAGATGTCCTTTGCCAAAGGACCAGCGCAAGCGATGGTCGATGACTCCATGCCGCTGCAAGAGCTGCGCGGCGATCTCGAATTCGCCGTGCGTATCGGCCATCACGAACAGCGGCGTGCGCGCGTTGATCTGAATTTCGTCGCGTGCCGGTTGGGCCGGGCCCCGCAGCTTCACCTCGAATGCCGGCAACGTTCCGATAGCCGCGACGCTGACGACATCGCCGATCTCGGCGGTCCGATCGCGCACCTGTGGCCCTTCGCTTTTTTCTTCGATCCATCGTGAATGCCAGCTGCCATCGGCGGCGCGCAGGACATAGGGCCCATCCTGCAGCGGTTCAGCCCGCACCAAGCCACTGACGAGCGTGAGCAGAATGGTCGCGAGCAACAGCGACCCAGTCTTAACGAGATGCGACATGGGTCGCATCATAGAGCAAATATTTCTTGATCCGCCGCGGCCCAGGTCACGCCGCCGAAACCACCCACCCCCCTGAACGCGAACACCCGTCAGGAACCCCCAATTGAGAGCGGCGCCCGGTTCCAGCCGCGCCGGATTTGGTTACTATCGACGCCGATGAGCACGATCACCCTTGGCCCAGCGCGTATGGGCGATGCACCTGCCATTGCCCACCTGTCGCGCGATTTGATCGAAGCCGAGCTGCCCTGGAGCTGGACGCCCCGCCGCGTCGCCGGCCTGATGCGCCAGCGTGAAAGCGCCGCTGTGATCGCGCGCGACCAGAATCGCCTCGCCGGCTTCATCCTTGCCCAGTATGGCGACGAGTCGGCGCACATCGCGTTGCTGGGCATCGCGAACGAATATCGCCGGCAGGGCATCGGCCGGCGCCTGGTGCAGTGGGTGGAGGAGACGGCGATGGTCGCCGGCCTGTTCCTGGTACGGCTGGAAGTGCGCGCCAGCAAGCGAGAGGCGCGCCATTTTTACGCCCGGCTGGGCTATCGCGAGACCGATCGCGTCGACGGCTACTACAGCGGGCTCGAAGACGCGATCAAGATGTCCAGAGATCTGCGCGCGTTATCTACTTCCAAATAGGTCGCTTCAAAACAGATCGCCGGCCGGCCCCGGCATCATCTGCGAGCGCACCAGCGGAATCGGCGGACCGCCGTAGGACAGGAATTCGTCGTTGAACAGCTTCCATGCCTGCCGGCCGCCGCGACTGCTGGCCCAGTCGTCGCGCAACTTGCGAATCATCAGCTTGCCCAGCGTGTAGTTCAGATAACCAGGATCGTACGTGCCGCGCGCTGCCTGCTGTCGAGCATTGCCGGCATCCTGAAACGCCTTCTCCTTGAACATCTGCTCGCATTGATCGACGGTCATGCCCTGAGTGTGCAGACCGATCGCACACATGTAGCGCACATTCCGTAACAGCGCGTTCAGCAACTGACCGATGTGCTTCTCGGGCTCGGTGGCCGCGATGCCGTGCTCGATCATCAGCTCCTCGCCGTAGTGAGCCCAGCCTTCAGCAAAGGCATAACCGACGAACAGCTGACCGAAGCGCCACGGCGAGCGATTGGAATGCAGGAACTGCAGGAAATGGCCCGGCCACACTTCATGAACGGAAGTGAATAGCAGATCGGCCTTGCCCGGCACGTACGCGTCCTGCTCGGCCTTGGACCATTTCGGATCCGGCGGCGCGATGTAATAGATCGACGGCAGCTCCTTTTCGAACGGCCCGGGAATATTGATGTACGCGAAATTCTGGCGCCGATAGGCAGGCGCCTCCTCCACTTTCGCTTCCTCGGTGCCCGGAATACTGACGATGTCGTGATCCAGAATGAATTTCTTCAGGGTCTCGAGCTGGGTGCGCGCGCCGGCGACCGCGCCGCCTTCGGGCTTGTCCGCGTTCATGCGAGCGACGCACTCCTCGATCTTCGTGCCGGGCGCGAAGGCCTTGCACGCTTCATTGAGCGCGGACAGATTGCGCTCCAGATCGGCGCGCCCGATGTCTTCGAGCTTCTGCAGCGGCACGTCCACGTTCTCCGTCATTCGCAACATGGCGGAGAAGCGTTCGGCGCCGAGCGCATAGTTGTCGTTGGCGGTGGCACGCTGAGACTCCAGCCACTTGCTGAAGTCCTCCATGGCCACGGCGGCCGGCTCGATGGCCGCGGTCAGTTCTTTCTTCAGGTCATCGGGAATTCCCGCGAACGCCTGCGGCACGTCGTTGCGATAGAAATCCACGAAGCCGCCGAAGCTTGCGACACCGTAATCGATGAAGGTTCGCGGCAGCGGCAGTTGCAGGTTGCCTTTGATCTGCCCCAACACCGTCGGCACCTGCTTCACATAGGCAATGAACGCGCGAGCGCGCTGATCCACCGGCGCATAGGGCGTCGTCACATAGGTGCTCGGATCCAGGCCGTTATCGAAATACCAGGCCGGGTTGGTGAACGGCTGGCGCGCCTCGCGCAGCGCGAACAGATCGTTGTCGATGCGGCTCACGACGTAGTCGCGCTGGAACCGCTCCTCCGGCATCAGACCGTCGTCCTTGAAGTCGACCGCCCGGGTGCGCATCTGCTCCAGCCGCGCAATTTCTTTCTTGAGGCCCTCGGCGCTCCAGTCCGGCAGCTGGCCGTCGAACTCGTGCTTGCCGCTGACCACCGCGAAGCTGGGGTGAGTGCGAAAATAGCTGTCGACGAATTCGTCGACATACTTGGACCATTCGACATTGACGACCGGCTCGGGCGTCGCGGTGGCTCGACCGGTCGTTGCATCGACCGGCGGTGACGAGCGATCGCATCCGGCCAGTACGGCCAGCACCGTGATGACGCACAGAGTGCGACGTAGACCTGCCATTCCCAACCCTCGGCAAAAGGTAAGCGCCGATGATAACCGCTCGGCGCCAGCCGGGGGGACACCGGCCGCAGCCGGCGTCCGCTGGGCATTTTTTACGATGGGTTCAGAAATTCATCCGTAACGACACGCCATAGTTGCGCGGCAGGTTGGTGAGATAGCCGACGCGGGCGCGAAATCCGCGCTCACGATCCAGCGACAGGAACGCCCGCTCGTCCCACAGATTGTTCACATACAAGGCCGCCTCCCACACCTCCGACTTCACGCCGAAGCGCAGATTGCCCAAATCGTAGCTGGGCAGCTCCGGCTGGAACGTGAACTGCGAGATGGTCGGCGCGCCGAACGCGAAGAATCCCGGCGCCCCGGCACACCCCACGCAACCGGTCGGCGGTTCCTGATCGGCCAGCTGAGTGTAGGACGAGCCCACGTGTTGATAAGTGAGGTTCACGAAGCCATCCAGCGACGGCGAGAACTGCCAGTTGTAGGTGGCGCTGGCCGCCGCCTGGAATTCCGGCGAGGTGGGCAGCCGGTTGCCGTCGCGAATGCCGGCGATCGGCGCGCCGGCGGCGTTCAGACGCGATTCGGTGATCTCGGCCTGTACATAGGTCGCCGACACTCCGAGGTCCCAGTGCTCGTCGGGCCGCGCGAACAATTCCACCTCCGCACCGATGGCCTCGGCCTTCGCGTTCAGCACGATGCGCGAGGAGCACGAACCCGCGTCGGCGATCACTTGCAGATCGTCGATGTCCGAATAGAACACCGAGGCATTCAACGTGACGCGCCGGTCGGCCAGCAGGGTCTTCGCACCCAGCTCGTAGTTCAGCACTTTCTCGTCCTGGAATGTCGGCTGTCCGCCGTAAGTCACGCGATCCTCCGGAGTGCAGAGCGTGACGTTGAGCGGATCGTTGATGCCGCCGAGACGAAAGCCTCGCGCCACTTGCGCCGTCAGCAGCACATCGCTATCCGGTTTGAAAGCAAGAATCACTCGTGGCGAAAAACCGTCCGAGTCGGTCGAGCCGGGCACGTTGGTATAGCCCATATCGGCGAACACACCGGCGAAGGTCAGGTGTCGATCCTCTTTGAAATCGTAATAGCGCAGGCCTCCGGTCAAGCTCCACTGCTCGTTGAAATGCAGCGTGCCTTCACCGAACGCCGCGTACTGTTGAAAGGTATAGGGCACCTTCGAGTAATACGGCGTGTCGGGCGGCGCGTTGAAGCCCGCGCTGGTCGGAAATCCCAAGCGCACGAGCAAGGCATCGTAGCCTGGCGTGGGCAGATCCTGGCCGTAGTCGCGATCGATATCCTGATAGAACGCGCCGACCAGCCATTCGAAGACGCCGCCGCCGTCGGAGGCGAGGCGCAACTCCTGACTGAACGCCTTGAGCGACGTCCTGTCGTACAGAGGCGAGTTCAGACGCACGTCCGCCGAGGTTGCGATTCCACTAGTACCACTCAATGACAACGTGACGCTGCCTGTGAGTTGACTCGCATCGCGCAGCACGGTCAGATCGCGATCGGTGTAGGAACTGACGGAAGTCAGGGTCACGCCGCCGAAACCGAATTCCATTTTCAGATCGGCCAGCTTGATCTCATCGTCGATGCCTTCGCGCAACTGCGTGACCTGTCCCCGTTCGCCTGGATTCACCGGCGGCTCGGTGGTGGTGTAGGGATTGCCCAGAATGTTGTACGCATCGATGCGCGGATAACCGTCGGTCTTCAGCTTCTGATAGACGATGCGCGGCGTAATGGAAACACGATCGCTGGGCTGAATGAGCAGCGCCACGCGGGCGCCGCTCTTCTCGCCGCTGTTGACATCTTCTTTCACGGCGCGGCCCGGATAATATGAATCGATGAAGCCGGCCAGCTCGTTGTAATAACCGACCACGCGCAACGCCGTGATCTGTCCCATCGGCAAGTTGATCATGCCTTTGATATCGCCGCCCCAGTCGGTGTCGGTGCCTGTGTAGCCGCCGACCTCGACGGCGCCTTCCATCTCCCCCAACTTCGGCTGCCGTGTGATGTAACGCACCGTGCCCGCCGAAGACCCTGCGCCAAACAACGTGCCCTGCGGACCCCGCAGGACTTCGAAACGTTCCAGATCGAACAGATCCAGATCGGGCGTGAACAGCGCCACCGAAATCGCCGACTCGTCCAGATACACGCCCACCGACTCCTTCACGCCAGGCTGATCGCGCACCACTTGTCCGGCGCTGATGCCGCGGATGGCGACCTGGCTCTGGCCGGGGCCGAGATCGGTGATGGTCAAACCCGCGAAATTGCGCGACAGATCGACGATGTTGTCGGAGCCCGAGTTGCGGATCTGACTCTCACTCGCGGCCGCGACTGAGAACGGCACATCCTGCAGAGCCGATTCGCGCTTCTGCGCGGTGACGACGATCGTCGCCAGAATATCTTCCTGTGCCGGCGGTGTTGCGGCTGCCGCGCTGCGCGGCGTGGCCAATCCCATTGCAGAAGCGATCGCGACCAAGATCACGGCGTTGTGCTTGCTCATTGGATCCTCCCAGATTGCTGATGACGCCGCGCTCAGAACTTGAGCGCGGCTCGGGCGTGGATATATCGGCCGGGCACGGGATAGAGCGTGCCGTCGTAGTTATTCAGATCGCAGCTCAGACACGGCGGAGGATCTTCGTCGAGGATGTTGTTGATGCCGATCGCCACCTGCAATTGATGATCGAACGCCGACGGCGTCCAGCTCAGCTGCAGATCGGTGTAGAACCGGCTGTCCATCTTGTTGGTCAGATTCACCGGATCGGAACACAGGCTGGCGGCCAGCCCGGCGTCGACCACCGAGCCCGGGCAGGTCTCGGTGAGCTCACTCAGATAGCGCAGCGTCAGCGATGTGACGAAGTCATGCAGCAGCCAGTCGACGGCAAGTGTCGATTTGTAACGTACGTAGCCGCGCGTCGGCGAACCCACCTCGATGCCGGCGCGCTCCGTCCCCACCAGCCCGTTGGTGCCGAGCGTGAATTCCTTGTAGCCGCCGAGATAGGTGTTGGCCCACTGGAATCGCAGCCCGCCCCAATTCTGCTCCGGCGTCGCCAATATCACCGTCCAGTCGAAGCCGTCGGTTTCGATACGACCGATGTTGGTGAGCTGATTGGCGAACGCGGTGATGGAACCGCCCGGGCCACGGACGATGCCATCGCAGAACAAAGGTGACAGTGTGTTCACGCAATTGGTCAGCTGAATCTGCGCGGACAGCGCCTGAATCGCATCCTCGAGCTTGATGTTGTAGTAGTTGACGTCGAATGTCAGATCGCTGATCCAGGACGCGTTGTCGGCCCACGACGGGTTGTAGGTGAAACCGACAGTCCAGGTCTTCGACGTCTCCGGCTGCAGATTCTCGTTGCCACCGGTCTGTACGCTGATCTGCTGATTGAGCTGAGTGAACGTCGTCGGCACGCCCAACGCCGCGCAGTTCGCCTGCACCGTCGCCGACCCGTTCACCAGATAGTTGGAACAAGGATCGTTGATGTTGCTGTCGAAGCGCGAGCCGGTGTTGAACAGCTCGCCGATGTTTGGCGCGCGGAAGCCTTCGGCATAGTTGGCGCGCACCGCCAGATCGTCCACCACGCGCCAGTAGATGCCGCCTTTCAAGACATTGTCGCTGCCGATGTTGTCGTAGTCGGAGTAGCGCACCGCCGCCGACAACTCCAACCGTTTGATCGCCGGCAGATCGCCGAGGATCGGCGCGCGCAATTCCAGATAAGCCTCGCGCACCCGCGTCTCGCCTGCCGTCGGCAGCGCCGGAACGTCGGCCGTCTCACCCGCCTGCACCGTGGCGTCCGGCGTGAACGAACCGGTCTCCTTGCGATATTCGAAACCCAATGCGTACGCGAACGGACCGGCCGGCAGATCGAAGATGTCGCCGCTGAGGTTGGCGATGATGTCGTTCAACTCCTGCGCGCTCTGGTCGCTCTGCGTGAACGTGGCCCAGTCGAGCATGGCCTGGGTGATGCTGCCTTCGCCGTTCGGGCCTTGACCGCCGAAGATGTTGAAGGGCACGCAGCTGGGGACCGCCAGACACGCCGCCTCCGGCCCAAGCGCCAGCGCCAGCTTGCGTGAGTTGAAAATGTTGTGGCCGAGCTGCGAGGCATTGTTCTGTCCCCAGTTCAGGCTCACATCCCAGAACATCGGGCGCTTGCCCAGATGCAGATCGCCGCTCAACGTGCCGGACACCAGCCAGGTATCGACGGTCTGTTCGAAGATGCGCGGCCCGGCTTCCAGCGGGCGCCGGCCGATGGTGATCAGATTGGTCCGGCCGTCCAGATCGATGCCGAACGGGTTGTAGCGCTGATCGGCCGGAATGAAGATGTTGTCCAGATAGAAACCGGCACCGGCATCCGACCCCATGGGCAGCGGATTCGGCGCCGCTTGATTGCTGGACTTGCGATTCGTATACGCCGCCGTGAACTTGAACACGACGTTATCGGCGATGTCGTACTCCGCCTTGCCGAACAGATTGACCCGCCGGGTCGGCGTGATCAGATAGTTGTAGGGCCGATAGTTGAATCGATCCGCCGTGCCGAACGCATGGAAATCGCCGCTCGCCGGATCGTTGGGATTGTAGAGGGGCAGCGTGACGCCATCGTTGAGCACGCCGTTGTTGAGCGTGATATCGATGACATCGGGCGAACCATCGCCATCGAAGTCGCCGCGTGGATCCAGAAAGATGAAACGCCCCTGCGGCGTATTGCCGCTGGCGCCGACGCCCGGAGGCGCACCGTAAACGACTTCACGAGACAGCGCGCGATCGCTCGAGTACACGGCGTCCTGCCGCGTGTAGCTGGCAGCGAAGAAAGCGCGACTGCGCTCACCCCCGGAGCCGAATGAGAAGCTGTAGTCCTGCGTGTAACCATCGCCCTCATCGAACATCGCTTGATTGGTTTCGAAATTGGCGCCGCTGAAGTCGGAACGGGTGATGATGTTGACCACGCCGGCGATGGCGTCCGATCCGTAAATCGGTGACGCGCCATCCTGCAGGACTTCGATTCGTTCGATCGCCGCGGTCGGTACCGTGTTGAGATCGACCGCACCGGACACGCCGCTCGCCGACGAACCGCGCACCCAACGTTTGCCGTCGACCAGCACCAGCACGCGCTTGGAAGTGAGATATCGCAGATCGATTTCGGCCGCGCCCGCGCCGATGCCGCCACCATCGGGCGGAAAGCCGAGATTGCCGCTGGCGTTGTTGGAACGATTGATGGCGGAGCCCGAGATGGGCATGCGCTGCAGATAATCCCCGACCGATACTTCGCCACTGCGGGCAATGTCCGCTGCGGAAGCCGTCTGCAGCGGCGCGACTGCGTCAACCGGGTTCTGGCGAATTCTGGAGCCGGTGACGATGACTTCTTCAGGCTGGTTTTCCGCACCCGATGCGGCCGAGCAGCAAATCATGAGTGTTGTCTGAGCGACACACAGGCCCGCCGTTGCAGACAACCGACGGGCACGCCAACGATCGATCTTTCTTGTTGCCATGATCGGCGACCTCCGCTGGGATGAGGTCGGAACGTAGCACCGATCAGTGCGCGGCCAATACGTCTATATACTGAACGTCGATACCGGCATACATCGCCACCGATTGCATACTTTCTGGCTGCCGCTTTTTCGCATCACTCGCTAGTGCAGCGCAATGATTTGCTCGTATACAACTAGAACAAATTAGCAAACAAATAGCGGTAGGCACTGGGCTCGATCAGCGCGACGTAGACCAGGCCGGTAATCGCACCCCCCAAGTGAGCATCGTGATTGATCCGGCCCTGCGGATTCCGCGCGGCGTACCACGTGTAGGCGAGATACCCGATACCGAACAGCGGCGCCGGGATCGGCACTGGAATCGGAATGATGTACAGCGACTGATCGGGAAAGAATACGATGGCCGCGAACAGCACCGCCGAGATCGCACCCGACGCACCGAGACAGGCGTACTCGGGATTGTTCTTTTGTTTGAGATAGGTGCCGAGATGACTGATCAGCAGACCGGCGATATACAACACCATGAAGTGGGTCGAGCCGATGGCCTGCTCCAGCAGGAAGCCGAAGAAGTAGAACGTCATCATGTTGAAGATCAAGTGCATCAGGTCGGCATGCACCAGGGCGCTGGACACGATGGTGTCGTACTGGCGCCGGCGCAGGAACCAATAGGGCCGGAACAGGCAGCGATCGATGAGCTTGGGATTGCCGAACAGGCCGATCAGACTGGTGGCGATGGTGACGATGAAAACGATCAGCGCAGGGGACAGCTGCAAGCTCACGGGGTTGGGTTCCTGACAGACAAGGGGAGCCGACTCGCTATTGTGCCGGAATCGTCCGACACGGGCGCGGCTCAATCTTGCAAAAGCTGCTTTATGGCGGGACCTCACGGGATTACTGTAGCCGTCAAATGTCCGCCCCACCGGCACCCGGCGACGACCGCATCGGCATGCTCGACACCACGCGCGGTATCGCCGTGCTCGGCATCCTGATGATGAACATCACGGGCTTCGGGCTGCCGTATTCCTATGACAATCCCACCGTGTGGGGCGATGAGTCCGCTGCCGATTTAGCTGTATGGCGCTTCATGGCGCTGTTCTTCGAAGGCACGATGCGCGGCCTGTTCACGCTCCTTTTTGGTGCCAGCGCCTTGTTGTTCCTGCAGCGTCATACCGCGAACGCCAACGACCTGCGGCCCGCCGATCTGTATTTTCGTCGTACCTTGTGGCTGATCGTCTTCGGCCTGTTCAACGGTTACGCGCTGCTCTGGAGCGGCGACGTGCTGTTTTATTACGGTTTCGCCGGCCTGGCGCTGTTCGTGTTCCGCAATCTCTCGCCGCGCCGCCTGCTGATCCTCGCCGCCATCTTCATGTCTCTGCAAACGATGATCTCGGTGGGCGAATGGCTCGACTTCCGCGAGACGCAGGCACTCGCGCAGGCGGCGTCCGCACGTCAGGCCGCGGGCGAACCGTTGGCCGACGGCGATCAGGAAGCCATCGAGAACTACACCGCTCTGCAGGCCGAGTTCCGCCCGGAACAGGAGAATCTGGAAGCCTATGTCGCCAATGTGCGCGACAGCTACGCCTCGGCCTTTGGCGTGCTCCGAGGCGATACGTGGTTCATGCAGACCGAGTTCTTTTTTCGACACGGCATCGTCGAATGTTTCGGCATGATGCTGTTGGGCATGGCGCTGTTGAAGCTGGGCGTGCTCACCGGCGCCAGCTCGACTCGGACGTATCTGGCGATGATCGTCATCGGCTACACCATCGGGCTGATCGTGAATGTTGCCGAGGTCCGTCACTTGGAAGGGGCAGACTTTTCGCCCCAAGCCCTGATGGATGTTCTGCTCACCTACGATCTCGGCCGGATTCCCATGACGATCGGCCACCTCGGCCTGATCGCGCTCCTCTGCCGCACACCGTGGCTGACGAATGCATCGCGGGTGTTTGCCGCCGTCGGACAGATGGCGTTGACGAATTACCTGACCCAGAGTTTGTTGTGCCTGCTGATCTTCACCGGCGCCGGCCTCGCGCTGTACGGCCAGCTCGCAAGACATGAGCTGTACTTCGTCGTCATCGCGATCTGGGCGATACAGCTGATCTGGAGCCCGCTGTGGCTGCAGCACTTCCGCTACGGACCGGCGGAATGGTTGTGGCGATCAGCGACCTATTGGCGGTGGCAACCGCTGCGCCGTGCCCCGGCGGCAACCACGCAGGTGTCGGCTCCGACCTAGCGTCTGAATGTGGCCGCGGTGAAGTAATCCGCGCAAGGCGCCGTCTCTGAGAGAAAGAGTATTTTTTAAAAAGTAAGCTCCCCCTCCCGTTCACGGCTGTACAACGGCAGGGGGTTGGGGGTGGGTCTTCCGCTCACGGTAAGGATCAAGACGTAGACTCCCCGCCCTGCGCCTCAAATATCTTCCTTACCGACGCCATCGTATCGGCCTCCTCCGGCCGCTTGTCATCCCGATATCGTTTCACTCTCGCCAGCCGTAACGCCAGACCGCCGGGATACCGCGGGCTCGCCTGCAAGTCGCTGAACGCAATCTCCACCACCAGTTCCGGCCGCACATACACCGTCCAGTCATCGCGCCGGGTCTCGCGAGACAGAAACTCCTTCGTCTGCCACTCGAGCATCGCATCCGTGAGACCCTTGAACGTCTTCCCGAGCATCACGTACTCGCCCGTCGCCGGATCGAGCGCGCCCAGATGCAGATTCGACAACTTCCCCGTACGCCGCCCATGCCCCCACTCCGCGGCAAGCACAATCAAGTCCAATGTGTGAGCCCGTTTGATCTTGAGCCAGCTCGCGCCTCGATTGCCCGCCTCGTACGGCGCCGACAACGATTTCGCCATGATGCCTTCGTGACCGGCGGCAATCGCAGCGTCGTAGAACCCACTCGCCTCTGCTTCGGACGCAGTCACGAGCCTTGGAATGATGAACTCAGCCGGCACTGCCAGTGCCAGTGCCTCATAACGATCACGTGTCGGTCGATCCGCGAGACTCTCTTCCCCAAGCCGCAAACAATCGAAGAAGTACGCCCGCATCGGCAGCTCGGCCTGCAGCTTCTCGACATCGAGCTTACGACCGAACCGACGCATGGTGATCTGGAAGGGATGCGGCCGGCCCGCCGCGGTAAAGGCGATCGCCTCCCCGTCGAGAATGACTTCGCGCGCCGGCAACTCCTTCACCAACGTCGCAATCTCCGGCACGGCGGCAGTCACCTCGTTGAGACTGCGCGTATAGATGTGCACGGAGTCGCCACTCTTATGCACCTGGATGCGCGCACCATCCATCTTCCATTCAAACACCGCGTCGTCGCCCAATTGCTCGAGCGCTTCGCCCACATCGGCCGCAGTTTGCGCCAGCATGGGCGCGACCGGCGAAAGCAGCTCCAACTGAAAGTTAGCCAGCGCACTCTCGCCTTCGACCAGCGCCGCGTGTGCTACGGCACCGAGGCTCTTCGCATACATCGCTGCGCGTCGGACTTTGTCGACCGGAATCTGAGCGGCAGACGCAATTGCATCCACCATCACGCCAGCCAACGCGCCTTGGCGTAGCTCGCCAATCAGCAGGCGCATCAGGAAATGTTGTTCGGCCTCCGTCGCCCGCACGAACAATTCACGCAAGGCGTCCGCGCGACGCGTTGTCGATCCCGCGCCGCGAATGCTGGCGATCTCGGTCAAGCGCTGATCGACTTCCAGCACGGAAAGCACAGGTTCGCTGGCGGGCGACTCCGCGCTCGCGGTCTTCAACACCGCATAACCGATGCCGAACTTCCCCTGCGGCGTCTCGCCTGAAAGATAAGCGACACCAATGACAATCTCGTCCGCCGTGAACTGTCGCAAGCACGCCGCCAGCTCGCGCACCTTCGCCAGCCGCGCCGAAGTGGACGCGACTTTGGAAGATGTCTCGACGATCACGGCCAATAGCGTCATGACTCACGACATAGCGGCCGCGCTGTGCGCACCCCGCGTCAACAGGTCCTGGTTACTTCTTCACTGCTCGCGCACGTAGCGTAACGCGATGACACGGTTCAAAGTTGCAACCGGACTCGGGAACGACTCACACCGCCCAAAAGAAAATGGCAGGGCCCTTCCTTGGGCCCTGCCTAGTGCAGGATGAAGCGGGAGGTGCCTTCCTCCTGCCAATGAGCAATCGATTGGCGGATTACTTGTACTTGTACTTCAGACGCACGCCGACCTCGCGACGCTGGCCCCAGCTATAGAACGTCCGCGGCGTTCCGTAGAACGCTTCGGTCTTGACCTCCTCATCGAGCGCGTTGGTGACAAACGCCTCCGCAGTCCACTGATCCGTGCTCGAACGGTACGCGATAGCCGCATCCACCATGGTATAGGCGGGCTGAAGGCCGAAGTCCTTTTCGCCCGGGTCGGTCGGGCTCAACGTACCCTCAGGCCGGTCGGTGCGATTCTCCCAGCCGAGGAACATGTCGTCGTAGTAGCTGGCGCGAATGCGCGGCACCACCGCTGCGCCACCTGGCAGCGGGAACTCATGCGAATACTGCACCGTCAGCTGATATTCCGGCGCATACGGCAGGTTGTTGCCCGCGAAGTTGAACACGTTGCCGACGCAGGCGCCGCTCGCCTCGACACCGAAGGCGCAGTTGTTCCAAATGCGGCCGCGCGCGTCGCCGAAGTTCTGTTCGTTGCCGAAGAACTCGTCATACTTCGCATCCAGATACGCAAAGGTCGCGGCGAGCTGCCCTCTGCCGTCGAACAATCCCGCCGACGCCTCCAGCTCCAGACCCTTGATGGTCGCGCCGCCGGCGTTGGTGTTGGTCAGCGTCGACTGGCCGGTGACCGGATCGATGACTGCTCCCGTCACCTGCATGTCCGAGAAGTCCATGTAGAACACGTTGGCACTCAGCCGCCAGTCCCTGAAATCCGTCTTGACGCCCAGCTCGATGCTGTCGACCTCTTCAGGCTTCTGCAGCAGAGAGTTGTTGCGCGAGAAATCGAGCGAGCCACTGGGCGTCACGAGATCGTCGTAGCCCTTACCATCCTGCAGGACGCCCGATTTCCAGCCGGTCTCGTACGACAGATACATCATGACCGTGTCGGTCAGGTCATATTCGCCGCGCGCCATCCACGTCGTCTTGCTCCAGTCGCCTTTCATGTCGTTGTACTGGCGGTAGTAACAACCCTGCGCACCGTTCAACGCAGCCGCGTTACGGACGAGATTATTCGGCAGAGCGCCGCGCAGAGCGAAGGTGCAGTCGATCGAACGACCGCCCTTATCCTCACGTGTATCGTCGATGTAGCGAGCGCCCGCGGTCAGCCGTAGCGCGTCGGTAACCTTGAACGTGCCCTGCGCATACGCGCTCTGAGTTTCCAGGGAGCGCGCTGGCTGTATGAACGTCGACAGCACCGTGGACTGGTCCTGCGGTGTGAAGCCCCAGCTCCCGTGCAGCATATCGAAGCGGATGCTGTTTTCTTCTTCGAAGTAGTAGAGGCCCGCGGTGTAGTTGAAGCGCGCTTCGGTCGGATTCGTGAGCTGCAGCTCGTGCTGCGTGCCCTTGTAGCTCGAGTCCACCGTGTTGCGCGTGTCGCCTTGCGGCTCGTTGCCGTACATCTGGGCCTGGCTGAATTCGGCGTAGCCGCCGATGTAGCTCAGCGTGTAGCCCTCGCCGAAGCCGACATCGAGACGCGTGCGGAGACTGTCGGAATCCAAGTCCAGGTTGCCAGCCGCGGTCGCGTTGTTGACCCGATGTTTGAAATCCTGGCTGGCGACGTCGCCGGTACCCCGATTGCGGAAATTCTCGTAAACGAGGTGCCAGCTCACGTCGTCGGACGGTTTGAACAGCGAGCTGACTCGGAACGAGCTGAGATCGATCGTGCCGTACTTGCGCGAGGAGGCAAACGGATTGCCCGGCGCGTAGTCGGTCTGACCTTCCTGCTCATCCTTGGCGCCAGCGACGCGGATGGCCCACTTGTCCGTGATGGGCACATTGGCCATGCCACGGAGCTGCAGCATCGAGTAGCTGCCCGCGGCGATCTCGCCCGAAGCATCGAAGCCATCCAGACGGGGTTTCGCCGAACGGAGCGAGACGGCGCCGCCGGTCGAGTTGCGTCCGAACAGCGTGCCCTGCGGACCGCGCAGCACCTCGACGCCATCGAGGTCGTACATCATCACCGTCGTGCCCTGGGAACGGGCCGAGAACACGCCGTCCGTGTAGAACGCGATGCCCTGATCGCCGGCTTCCGTCTGATTGCGCGTGCCGAGGCCGCGAATGAAAACCAGCGGCACGGCGTGATCGCCGTTCGAGAAGAATTGCAGATTGGGCACGAGGCCGCGCATGTCGAGCAGCGTCGAGACGTGATTCTCATCCAGGGCCTGCTGACTGAAGGCCGAGATCGCCAGCGGCGTCTCCTGCAGATTCGTCTCGCGGCGCGTCGCGGTCACGACGACGGTTTCCAGCCCAGCTTCCCCCGTCTCGGCAGCCTGAACGCCCGCCGACATGGAGAGGCACATGCCTACCCCACCCAGTACCAAAGGCACCTTCCGCATGTCATCCCCCGATTGTTCGCACTTTGTTCCGTGGTTGCTACGAGCGTTGCCAGGAGCCCACGCCGGACTGTGCGGCTGAGCGCTCCCTGACTGCGCTGTTGGGGACGCATCCTAAGGTCAGAATGACAGCGCTGTCCAAATATTTTTGAGTCGCGCATCTTGCGCGCTACCGCGGCCCTGACGGTTTTGGCTAATTATGCGGTCCTGGCACCATCTGAAGTCCTTGTTCGCGTTGACTATCGCTGGACATTTTTGGCCAGGAGCCCGTACGCTTCGTGGCACGGCCTTGTGGTCCATTAGATACAGCAGCACGTGCGTCGGCACCCGGCCGCGCGCAATGTTCAGGGGAGAAACCGTGTCCGCCATGCGAATTCGCAGCGTGCTCATCGTGGGAGGCGGCACTGCCGGCTGGATGACGGCTGCCGCGCTTTCGCAGGTCCTGCAGAACGACTACTGCGCGATCCGCGTGGTCGAGTCCGAAGAAATCGGCAGCGTGGGCGTCGGTGAAGCGACCATTCCCATGATCTCGGTCTTCAATCGGCTGCTCGGTCTGGATGAGAACGACTTCGTGCGCCAGACCCAGGGCACGTTCAAGCTCGGCATCCAGTTCGTGGACTGGGCCGCCCTCGGCCGCAGCTACCTGCACCCCTTCGGACCTTTCGGCACCGATATCAAGGGCGTCTCCTTCCATGCCTGGTGGCTGAAACTGCGCTCGCTCGGCGAGCCGGCCGACCTCGATGACTATTCACTGCCCGCGGTCGCGGCACGCAACGGCCGGTTCATGCGGCCGGTGCAGACCGGCAACACGCCGCTCGCAACGCTCTCCTATGCATTTCACTTCGATGCGGCGCTGTATGCGCGCTACCTGCGCAACTATGCGGAGAAGCGCGGCGTCGTACGCACCGAAGGCAAGGTAGTGGACGTGCAGCTCAACGGCGAGAACGGCTTCATCCAATCGGTGCAGCTCGCGAGCGGAGAGCGCATCGAGGCGGACCTGTTCATCGACTGCTCGGGATTTCGCGGCCTGCTCATCGAGCAGGCGCTCAAGAGCGGTTATGAGGATTGGACCCACTGGCTCCCCTGCGACCGCGCCGTGGCCGTGCCTTCTGAAAACGTCGGCGAGCCCCTGCCCTACACGCGCTCCACCGCACGCGGCGCCGGCTGGCAGTGGCGCATTCCGTTGCAACATCGCACCGGCAATGGCTACGTGTATTCGAGCAACCACCTGAGCGATGACGAGGCGGCACGGACGTTACTCGCCAATCTCGACGGACGACCGCTCGCCGAGCCGCGGCTGCTCAAGTTTGTGACTGGGCGCCGTAAGCGCTTCTGGATCAACAACTGCGTGGCCATCGGTCTCGCCAGCGGATTCATGGAACCCCTCGAGTCCACCAGCATCCACCTGATCCAAAGCGGCATCGCCCGGCTCCTCTCGCTCTTTCCCGACCGCCAGTTCGAACCCGCGGACATCGAGGAGTACAACCGCGCCTGCGCCTTCGAGTACGAGCGCATTCGCGACTTTCTGATCCTCCACTATCACGCGACTACGCGCGATGACTCGCCGTTCTGGAATCAGTGCCGCACCATGAGCATCCCGGAAAGTCTGCGGCAGCGGATGGAGTTGTTTCGCAGCCGAGGCCGCATCTTCCGCCAGGACACCGAGCTGTTCACCGATACCAGCTGGTTCGCGGTGTTCATCGGACAGGGGATCGTGCCGCGGGGCTACGATCCTATTTGTGACACGTTGTCTGCTGAGGACTCACGGCGGCGGGTGCTCCAGGTTCGCTCGGTCATCGCCAACTGCGCTGGCGCCATGCCGAGGCATCTGGATTTCATTCGTCAGCATTGCGCGGCGTAGAGTCCACCCGGCCGCCCCACTAGCGCTGCGGGCCATCCGGCCCTTCCTCAGCCGCACGCAGCACGGCGCGCCAGCGCCAAACCAATGGGCGTGAGGGCAGGCATATTTAGCCCAGCGCGGAACGCGCGCCAACCTGAACGAATTGCATCGACTCCACCGCCCCGCGCGAAGCGCCGGTTTTGAGATGATTCCAGCGACATGAAGAAGTGGGCTCCCTTGCTCTGGATTCCGATGCTGGCCCTGGCCGCCTGGGTCCTGGCCGACCGCCTGGAAAGCATCGATTTCCACGACGTGAAGCAGCAGGTCCTGGCGCAGCCGCTCGGCACCATGCTGCTCGGCCTGCTGTTCAGCACCGGTGTGTACGCATTGGTGGGAATCTACGAAGGCATCGCCGTCCGCATGGCCAGTGGCCGGAAGATGTTCGGCATCGCGTTCCGCACCGCCATCATCTCCAATCCGATCGGCCGCGCCATCGGTCTCGCGCTGGTGAGCGGCGGCGCTCTGCGTTATCGAATGTATGCGACCGTCGGCTTATCGGCCCGGGAAGTCGCCGCCGTCGTCGTGCTGGCCGCCATGCCTTATTTCTTCAGCGTCGGCTGGCTCATCGACTTGTCACTGTTACTCAACGCCGAAACCGCCGCGAAAGCCTTACGCCTCTCCACCGACACCGTGCTGCTACTCGGCGCCCTCGGTCTAACCAAAGACCTCGCATGGCTGACGTTCGTCATCCGTCGCAAAACACCGCTCATCATCGGCGGACAAACCTTGCCGGTGCCGACATTTCGTGACACCTCGTTGCAACTGATCATCGGCCTGGTGCAGATCTCGTTGATGACGGGCATTCTGTATCTGTTCATGCCCGAGGAGCTGAACATGAGCTGGCCCGCCTTCATCGCGATCTACTGCATCGCCTTCGTCGCCGGTCAGCTCAGCAATGTGCCGGCCGGGCTGGGCGTGCTGGAAGCGGCGTTGTTATTGATGTTGCCGCAGGTCCCGCCGGCAAAACTGCTTGGCGCGGTGCTCGCCTATCGTGCGGTGTTCGAAATCCTGCCGCTGCTGGTCGCGCTGGGACTGTTGCTGACGTTCGAATCGACCAGCGCCAGCGGCTTCGTGCGCCGCCGGCTGCTGCGTCGATAGATTACAAACGTCCCATCGCTTCCTGCGCCCACGCCTTGCCGTTCCCGGCTTCCGCCACGGGTACGCAGGCCTTGAAGCCGCCGGGCACCGCGACGTATTGCAGGACTTCCGTGGCGCCGACTTTCGAACAGAAGAAGCCCAGCAGCGTCAGCTCGCGGGTCATGAGAATGAAAGGACGCTTCAGATCCTTCGGGCGCGGATCGTAGGCGAGCTCGGTTGCGATGGCGTCGTCATTGAACTTCTGCACCTGTTCGGTCTGCTGCGCCTTGCTCAGCTCCACGAACGGCTTGTTGTGCGCCTGGCGAGCCGCATCGTCGAATTCCTTCAAGCCGGCCAGATACCGATCGCGATCCGCCTGCTCATAGACATCCTTGAGCATGGTGTCGATGAACCCAGGAACGCCGACATCTTTCGAGCCCGGTGTGTTGGTGCGTGGAATGATGATCTCCGCGACCTCAGCCACGATCGCGCCTTGTTCCTTGCTGAAGAACACCGGCTGCCACAGCGACTCTGCTTTTTTGGGCGCGCAGCCGTTGAGCATGCCGAGGATCGCCGGCGCCGAGACCGCGCCGCCCATCAAATAGGCGACCCGTTGCAACACCTGGCGACGATTCATATTCATGTTGTCGTCAATCATGAGCGACACCTCAGACGTTCATGCGCTTGAGTTCTTCGACCGCGTGATTGCAGGCACGCGCGGTCAAAGCCATGTAGGTCAGGGACGGGTTCTGGCACGCCGCCGAGGTCATGCACGAGCCGTCCGTGACATAGACGTTCTTGCACGCGTGCACCTGATTGTGCCCATTGAGCACGGACGTCTTGGGATCGCGCCCCATGCGCGCCGTGCCCATCTCGTGAATGCCCAGGCCGATACCCATCTCGCGATCGTAGGAGCGCACATTGCGGTAGCCCGCGGCTTCGAGCATTTCGGCCGCGTCGTTCGCCATGTCTTTACGCATGGCCAGCTCGTTCTGTCTGAGCACCGCGTCGAACGACAGCACCGGCATGCCGTATTTGTCCTTCTTCGAAGTATCCATGGTCACGCGATTCTCGTGATACGGCAGGATCTCGCCGAAACCGCCCAGCCCCATGTACCAGGGCCCGGGTTCCGCCGCGCTTTCCTTGAGCTTCTCACCGAGCTTGGTATCGAGCATCAGCCCGGTCCAGCCGCCGCGCGACGCACCGCCTTGATAGCCGAAGCCGCGCAGATAATCGCGCTTGTCCTTGCCGACGTTCCGGTATCTGGGAATGTAAATGCCGTTCGGGCGGCGACCGGTGTAGTACTTGTCGTCGAAGCCGTCGACCATGGCGCGCGCGCCGATCTCGAGCTGATGATCCATGATGTTGCAGCCGAGCTCGCCGCTGTCGTTGCCGAAGCCGTTCGGGAAGCGCTTGGAGATCGAGTTCATCATGATGTACGTCGAACCGAAGGTCGACGCGCACAGGAAAATCACTTTGGCGAAGAAGTCCGTCTGCTCGCGCGTCTCCGCGTCGAGCACGCGCACGCCGGTGGCTCGCTCCTGCTTCTCGTCGTAGATGATTTCGTAAACGATGGAATTCGGCCGCAGTGTCATGTTGCCGGTCTTCTCGGCCGCCGGCAGCGTGCTCGACTGACTGCTGAAGTACGCACCGTACGGGCAGCCGCGAATACACATGTTTCGATACTGGCAGGTGCCACGCTGCGGACTGTGCGCCAGCGGCGCGGTCAGATGCGCGACGCGGCCGATCGTCAGCTGGCGACCGAGCTTCTCGGCCACTGCCTGTTTGAAATGTTTCTCGACGCAATTCATTTCCATCGGCGGCAGGAACTTGCCGTCGGGGAGCTGCGCGAAGCCTTCGTTCTGGCCGCTGACGCCGATGAACTGTTCGACGTGGTCGTACCAGGGCGCGAGGTCGTCGTAGCGGATCGGCCAGTCGACCGCGACTCCGTCCTTGGCGTTGGCCTCGAAGTCCATCGGGCTCCAGCGATAGCTCTGCCGGCCCCACATGATGGAACGGCCGCCGACGTGATAGCCGCGGATCCAGTCGAAGCGCTGCTTCTCGGTGTACGGGAAGTCGTTGTCGTCCACCCACCAGTGCTTGGACGCCTGCGTGACCGCGTAGCCCGTGCGGGCCGCGGTTTCGTGACGCCTCAACTCCTCGGCGGTGGCGCGCCCGGCGTATGGGAAATCCCATAGGTCGGTGGTCGCAGTGGGATAGTCCTGGACGTGCCGGACCATGCGGCCGCGATCCAGGACCAGCGTCTTCAAACCCTTTTCGGTCAGTTCCTTGGCCGCCCAGCCGCCACTGATGCCCGTGCCGACGACAATGGCGTCGTAGGTGTTCTCGTTCATCCAACCCCCTCGCGCCGCCCTCGTGGCAGCTCAGAATCTATGGCTAGTTTCCGGAGTGTAACCGGTTGCATTGGCCGCCAGTATGCATCGCCGGCCGGCCCGCTGGCGAGTGAATTGTCAGTCAATAATCCGGGGTACGGGCCGGGCCCCGGCGCCGGGCCGCTGCATCAACCAGTAGACCGGCAATCCGGCCGCGAACAGCGCCATGCTCCACCAGAACTCTTCGGCGCCGGCGCCGAACAGCGTCCACAGCGAATACACGGACGCCAGCATCGCTATTAGCAAGAAAGGCGACAGCCGCCGCCCGGCCGAGCCCAGCAATCCGTCCCAGCACAGCTTGAGCGCGGCCACGGCACAGCACAGATACATGACCAGATACGTCGAGGTGGCGATCAGAATGATGAAGGTGAACACCTGCACCATCGAGCGACTGTAGTTCATCAGCACCAGCGTGGTGAGCAGCAGGCTGGTGATCACCAGCGACGCGCCCGGCGTGCCGTGTTTCGATTCGCGAGCGAACACTTTGGGAAACACGCCCTCGTTGGCCAGCACCCGGGGCATTTCCGCTTGTAACAGGATCCAGCCATTGAGCGCCCCGAAGCCACTGACGAAGGCGAACAAGGCCAGCGTGCTGGCGATGCCGTCGCCCCAGAACATTCGAATGACCTCGGCCAGCGGCGCACTCGAATCCGCGAGTTGCGAGGCCGGCAGCAACAACACGACGATGGAGCACGTGAGGATGTAGATCACCGCGGTGCCGAGCGTGCCCCAGAAGGTCGCGAGCGGAATGTTTCGTTCGGGATGCTCTACCTTGCTCGAGGGCACCGTGGCCGATTCCAGCCCGAGAAACGCCCATAGAGTCAGGATGGCGGACGCGTTGATGGCGGGCCAGGAGTATGCGGTGGGCTCGGCCTTGATGACCGAGGTGTCGCCTTTCATCAGCAGCCAGACGCCCAACGCGACGATCGCGACCAGCGGCAACAACTTCAGCACCGTCGTGACGATTTGCACGCTGCCAGCTTCACGGGCACCCCGCCAGTTCACGTAGGTCAGCACCCAGATGATCACGCACGATGCAATCGCGGGTCCGCCGATCGTCTGCTTGATCCAGGGAATCAACTCGGCGAGATACGCCACGGTCGCGATGGCGATGGCGGCATTGCCGACCCATGCGCCGATCCAATAGCCCCAGGCGGTGAGAAATCCGATCCGGTCACCGAAGGCGACGCGCGCATAAACGTACGGGCCGCCGGCCCTTGGAAACAGCTTCGCCAGCCGGGCAAACACCGCCGCCAACGCGACCGCGCCGACCGACGTGATGAGCCAGCCGAAGATGCTGTTGAGCCCGTACGGCGCCAGCGACGCGGGTAATAAATAGACCCCCGAGCCGACCACGTTACCGATCACCAGCGCCAGGCACATCCAGAAACCCATCTGACGGCGTGGCGATGGGGTGCTCATGGCTCAATCCAGTCGGATCGGGCGGCCCGCTTTGACGACGCCGCGAACCTGGCGAAGCTTGTCTATATCCGCCAATGGATCGCCCTCCACCGCGATCAGATCGGCGAACTTGCCGGTCGCGATGGCGCCCAGGTTTTTTTCCTGGGCGAGCAGTTGCGCCGAGTTCAGAGTCGCGGCGCGGATCGCATCCATCGGCGTCAATCCATAACGCACCATGTATGCAAACTGGCGGGCGTTGTCGCCGTGAGGATAGACGCCGCTGTCCGTACCGTACGCGATTCGCACGCCCGCCTTGACCGCTTTTGCGAAGCCGTCGCGCTGAGTCTGCGTGGTCTCGTCGTTTTTGCGCAGGATCTCTTCGCTCCAATGGTCGCGCCGGCCGGTCTCGGCGATGTAGTCGCCGTTGTAGATATCGGCGACCAGCCAGGTGCCCTGTTTTTTCATGAGCGCGATGCCTTCGTCATCGAGATACGAAGCGTGCTCGATGGAGCGAACACCCGCGCGCACCGCTCGTTTGATTCCTTCGGCGCCGTGCGCGTGAGCGGCGACAAAGATTCCATACTGAGCGGCTTCGTCCACCGCCGCACGGATCTCGGATTCAGAATACTCCGCCGCGCCTGGCGTTGTGCCGGCCGCCAACACGGCGCCGGTTGCGATGACCTTGATGAAAGTCGCGCCCCCGCTGATCAGCTCGCGCACGCGCTGTCGGATTTCCAGCTCCGAGTTCGCGACGCCCCGGCGCATTTCCGCCGGCACCACGACATCGGGCGCGAAACCAGTCACCTCGCCTCCGCCGCCGCTGACCGTGATGTATGCACCAACGACAAACATCCGCGGCCCTTCGATGATGCCGCGATTGATGGCATTGCGGAGCGCCACGTCGGTGAAGGCGCGATAGCAGCCCACATCGCGCACTGTCGTGAATCCGGCTCGAAGCGTTCGACGCGCGTTGTCGACGCCTTGAAGCGCGGCGTCGGCCGCTGACGTATACAAAGGCGCCGCGATCTCGGCGGAGCTCTCGAAGTCCGCCAGGTGAGTGTGCATGTCCATCAAGCCGGGCAACACGGTGTAGCGGGACCAGTCCAGCCATTGACCGCCGGCATTTGCATCCGCCTTGTAGTCGCCGACCGAGACGATGCGCTCGCCGTCGACGCGGATCATTTGATCGCTGAGCACGCGACCGCGCTCCACATCGATCACCTTGCCTGCGCGAATCCACAACGACTCGGCGTGACTGGCCCAGCTGAGGACGAGGCCCAGCACAACCCACCAGCGCAGCGACGATTTGAGCGGGCGGCGGAGCGACTTCGATTGCGTCATATCTCTCCGCCGGGCAGCCGGCTATAGCAACGCCGCGTATTGCGACAATTCGCCGACGAAGTGCGCCCGGTGATCGGGCAAGTCGGCGATGAATTTGAATCCCGAGAACTCGAAGCCCGGACTGACCGTGCAGCCGACCAGCGAATACTCGCCGAGACTGCGCGCCGCCTGCCACACCCCGGAAGGAATCACTCCCACCGGCAACGACTCGGCGGCGAGCAGATGGCGCTGCAGTTGCCGGGATTTTGGATCGTAAGCCAGCAACTCGAGCGGCGCGCCGCCGTAGAAATGCCAGATCTCGTCGGCGTCGACGACATGCCAGCGACTCAACTGTTGTTGTTCGAGGAGATAATAGATCGCGGTGGTCGCGCTGCGCGATTCGGTGCCACGCTGAACCCGATCCGTGGAACGGTAGATTTCACGATACCACCCGCCCTCGGGATGCGGAGCGAGCTGCAGCTTCTGAATTACGTCCTTGGCTGTCATGAGCGCAACATACTGCGCGCTGCCATCAGCAGCAACATGAAAAGAACGTCGGACTGCCTGCCTGGCCAGGAGCGGCATGCGGCGCACGGCGAGCTTATAGATTCCTGGCCTCGAAGCGCGCCAGTACCCTCTGCTGAGCGTTCAGCAGCTCCAGTTGCGAGCCATTGATACGCCAGCCGGCCGTCACTTTCATCGCTTCCAGCAACGCGGTTTCGGTGGGCATGTCCGGGCAGAACATCCGCGTGGCGATCACATCGCCGAAGCTGAGCTGCGCGCCGGTTTGTTTATATTTCGTCGAGATGCGATTGCAGCCGGCGTGCCCCACCACACTGCCATCGGCGGAGTTGAGCACGATGTACGCTTCACGGCTGCCTTCGCTGACCGTCACCGGCTTGTCGCCGAGCGACATCAACGCCCAGCGCGTTCCTGCCAATTCGTACGTCACTTCGTCGCTGCTCGACACGGGAGGTTGCGGCTCGTTGCTATTGCATGCCGTCATCGCCAGCAGTGCGATGATCACGGCAGCGTACTTGGCTCGACCCATGACTGTGCGACGCCTCGCTGAGAGGAAGACACGGCGAAGGAAAATACAACCTCGCCCGCCCGGCGTCGAGACGGGCGCTCGCGTATGGAACGGCCGTCTTCCCCGCGGCAGCTCCCGCACGTCCGTGAGCCCATTGCGCTCAGCCGTCCTGCCTGACGTGGACGGTCTCAGCCCCGGCCGATGTACGGCATGGCGGTCGCCATCACGGTCATGAACTGGACATTGGTCTCGAGCGGCAGACCGGCCATATAGGCGATGGCCTCGCCCACATGATCGACCGGCATGGTCGGCTCGGCCAGCAACGAACCATTGGCCTGAACGACGCCGGTGGAAATCGTGTTCACCATCGGGGTCGCGGCATTGCCAATGTCGATCTGTCCGCACGCAATGTTGTGCTTGCGACCGTCGAGCGACAGCGACCTGGTCAGTCCGGTGATGGCATGTTTGGTCGCCGTGTAAGGCGCTGAGTTCGGTCGCGGCACGTGCGCGGAGATGGAACCGTTGTTGATGATGCGGCCACCTTGCGGCGACTGATCTTTCATCACTCGATAGGCGGCTTGAGCGACCAGGAATGCGCCGGTCAGGTTCACCGCGACGACGGCATTCCATTGTTCGGCGCTGAGCTGTTCGAACGGCACGGGCGGCGCACTCGTGCCCGCATTGTTGAACACCACATCGACGCGCCCGAATGCAGCCTTGACCTGCTCGAACAGCTGCGCGACCGAATCAGGCTGTGTCACATCCGTCGCTATCGCCAGCGTCTGCGCACCGCCGGCCAGCGCGGCCGTTTCATTCAACGTTTGCTCGTTACGACCGGCGAGCACGACCACGAAATCCTTCTTCGCCAGCGCCAGCGCCGCGTTGCGCCCGATGCCACTGCCCGCGCCGGTGACGACCGCGATCTTTTTCTGGCTCATGAGTCGTGGCTCACTTCAAATAGTCAGCGATGTATTCGCGGATGATGCTGTCGACGCTCTCATCCAGCGGGAATCCGAGCGCCGCCGCTCGTGTGGCCAGCATCTGCTCGGGCCACGCCGATATTACCTTCATGACGAACGGATCGGGCTGCTCGCTGATCGCCCCGAGCTTCCGGTCGCTCGCGACTCGACGCAGGCTTTCGATCATGTCGCCGACCGACACCGTGCGCGTACGCAGATTGATCGCACGATCCGCGCCCAACTCGTGGCCGTCGACCCTATGAAGGGCCAGCAATCCTTCGATGACGGCGCGGTAGCCAGTCACCGCCACCTTCGTCGTGAACGGAACGGGGCACACGTAGTCCTCACCGTTCAACGGCTCGCGCAATACACCGCTCGCGAACCCGGAGGCCGCGCGATTGGGCGCGCCGGGCCGCACGATCACCATGCCCAGTCGCGCGCTGCGCCCATCGATGAAACCTTTGCGAGTGTAGTCGTTGATCAACAGCTCGCCGATGGCTTTGGTCATTCCATACGTCGTCTGCGGAACGTGACGCGTCGGATCATCCACCTCTCGCGGTGCCGGGTCGCCGCCGTAGACGGCGAGTGAGCTGGTGAAGACGTATCTCGGTCGTGAGCCGAGCGCAGCCATTGCGTCGAGCACATGGCGATGCCCGTCCAGGTTGACGCGCATCGCCAGCTGGAAGTCCTGCTCAGCGCCGGCGCTCACTACCGAGGCCAGATGAAAAACCGCAATGTCGCGGCGATCGATCAGACGGGCCGCGATGGAAGGATTGGCGATATCGCCCTCGACCAGACTGATGCGCTTGTCGGTGACGGTCAGGTCGCGCGGGATGCGGCTGTCGAAGAGCATCATCTCGCTGACGTCCTGCCGCTCGCCATTGGGCGCGAACAGCCACCCCTGTTCGAGAATGCGCGCCGCCAGGCGCTGACCGAGGAATCCTGTGCCGCCCGTGATCACCACTTTCATGGGTACCGTCCTTCAGCTCGACGTGAACGGCCAGTGTAGTGACGCTGGGGCGGGAATTCTTGCTAAATCGCTTCTTCAGCCGAGCCCAGACCGCGTATCAGCACCCAAGCCCGGAAGTGCATCAACCCGGGGCTGAACTTAAATCGCGCGCTCGCCGGATGAATGAAACGCCGCGGCCATTCATAAGAAGCGCCGGATGTCGGCAGTGGCCAGTGCGCCTCGGATCAGGCGCAATGGTCGTTATCCAGGCATCAGCTGGTCGGACCGCTCAGCACCGCCGCTGCGGCGAACGGCTTGATGCCCAGCGCTTCATAGATCTCGCTCGGGAAATATAACAGGCCATCCTTGATGACCAGACGGATCTGGCGCACGGCGGACACATCCTTAGTCGGATCGCCCGGCAGAAGAATGAAGTCCGCCAGCTTGCCCGCCTGGATGCTGCCGAGGCTCTGCTCGAAGCCCAGATATTTCTCGCAATCGTAAGTAGCCATGCGCAGCACGCGAGCCGCCGGAATGCCGGCCTTCTGATACAGCTCCAGCTCACGATGCACAGTGAAGCCGGTGGTGTCGTCCGTACCCGGCAGCATCTGAATGCCTTCGGCGTACAGCATCTTCATCAGCTCGAGCTGCTTCTCCACCGAGATCAGATACGCCTCGTCCTCGGCGTGATTCTTGAAATCGACGAACGAACGCTTGCGATAACGCTGATAGCCGATGGGCATGTGATCCAGATACGGCGCATCGCCTGCCTGCACCTTGCCAGCGCGGCTCGCCAGCAAGCGCTCCAGAATGACCATCGTCGTGTCGAGCGCGGTCTTGCGCTCCTTCATCAACGCGATCGTGTTACGCACCTTCTCGCTGTTCAGATCCAGCGTCGCCGCGCGTTCGCCCATCGCCGTCAACCGCAGCGTCGTGCGCGTGTCTTCCTGCGGACCAATCAGCCAACCGAGCACGAGCTGGTTGATGTGATTGATCTCGTCATAGCCATCGCGAATCGCGCGATCCGGCGACATGAACGCCGGCACGTGACCGCTCACGCGCATGCCCAGGCGATGCGCTTCGGTCGCGACCGGAGCGACCCAGTCGGGATTGAAGGAGTTGTAGATCTTCATCTGCCGGTAGCCGTGATCGGAATACCAGCGCACGATCTCGATCGCTTCCGGTAACGTTTCGGGGATGCGACCAATGCGAGCTGAGTAGGAACTGCGGCCTTCGATCAAACCTGCACGCACGATGCGCGGCCCGGGCAGCTCTCCCCGGTCGATGCGCTGAGTCAGGTCGAGCAACAAGGCGTTGTCGTTGCCGAGATCGCGAACCGTCGTCACGCCGGCGGCGAGATAGAACAACCCCGACTCGTCCGAGTTGTGAGAATGCATGTCGTGCAGGCCGGCGAGCAGCGTGCCGCCGTTACCGTCGATCACCACTTCATCGGCAGGCGCCTTGACGCCCGCAGGCTCCACTGAAACGCTGGAGATCCGATTGCGATACGCGACGACGGAAACTACATCGCTCAGCTGCTCCGCTTGCGGGTCGTACACGCGCACGTTGCGGATACGAAGCGGCGTATCGAAGCGATGCGCGAGCCGCTGCTGCATATCCTTGAGGCGAGTGACGCGCAGATTCCGCTCGAGCGTTTGCAGCTGCTCGACCTTGGATTCAAAGCCCTTACGCACCAGCACTTCGCGCGAATCGAGCTTCGCAAACAAACTGCCGTCCGCGGCGAGCAGCAGAATTTCCGGAGAGAGATTCGCACCCGTGATCGCATAGGCCGTGACCGGCACGTCGCCCACGTGAGTCTTCTGCAACTCTTCCAGCCGCAGCGAGCCGGACGGCGCCACGTCGAGCGTCCGGTCCTTCGCCTTCAACAGCATGCGAGCGTAGAGACCGTAGCTCCACGGGCTGCCATCGTTGGTGATGTAGAGCTTCGGCTGCGACATGCGCGCACTGCCCTTACCATCTTGAGCGCGCCATTGAGCCGCGCCGCGCTGCCAGGTGAATTGCTCGTCGACTGCGCCGCCGAACAGCGATTTACCTTTGATGGTCCATTGCGTGGGAATGCCGGCGTCGTTCAGCGTCAGCTGCTCGCGCACCTTGGGGCCGCGGCCGTTGTTGCTGACTTCATAAGTGATATCGACCGTGCTGCCGTCGACGTTCGCAAGCAGCGAGCCGACTTTCTCTTTGGCGGAAATGACCGAATATTCATCGGTGGCCGCGACTGCCCAGGCGTGCATACACAATGCGCCGATGAGCAGGCCGAGGCGCGTAATCTTGCGACCCGAAACCATTGGCTGGAGACCCTGCGGACACCCACGGAAACCCGTGAGCTGGGGGCCTCATACTGCCAGCAAGGCGCCGCATAACTTATGCGTCCATGCCCCGGCCCGGCGCGGCCGGAGCATGGCGATTCCCAGCTACTGGAGCTTCGCGAACTCGTTATTCCGGGCGCGGCTGCTGGTCACTTTGAGGCCGGTGATGGCCCCGCCGGCATCGCGCACGAAAGTCACGTTGTCGAGCTCGTCGCTGCTGAACACATCCTTGGTCACAGGCAGCAGCGGTAGCGGATTCTGCTTCAGGGTGGCGACGTACAGCTTGCCGTCCTTGAGCTCGACTCGATAACGCAGATCGAGCTCGTCGCTCGCGAACGAGCCGGTGTAGCCATTCAACTCAGCGGCCGACGGCGTGAATTCCGGCACGACCTGGAACACGCCAGGCTTCTCATCGCCGGACTTGCTGGTGATCACGCGCTGCTCGCCCGTGCCGCTGAAATCGAACACAACCGTCGAGGACGGTCCAGCGCTGAAGCGATTCTCGCTCACCGCGAACATCGGCTGCGTCGAGCCGTCATCGTCGACCCGTTGCAACTTGCCTTCCTTCTCGACCAGTCGCAGCACGCGACCCGTCACAGGATTCAGATACACACCCGCCTTGGCGCGCACCGACTTCACATTGGGTTTGAATTCCTTGGGATCCTGGTCCTTCGGCTTCAGCTCGGCGGAGAGAAACACATCGGACAAGCCGTTCGCCAATTCATCCGGGCGCGCTTCGGCAATGTTACAAGTGACAGCGATGCCGACGTGCTGCTGAGGATAGCGTCGCACGGTCGAGCGATAGCCCGCGTCCGAGCCACCGTGACTCACGGTCGTCAGCCCCCGATACTCTCCATACCCGACTGCGGACGCATACGTGATGGTCTCGCCACTGTTCAACTTGCCCCGCTCCAGCATCTGATCGATGAACGCCTTGCCGCCGACTTTGCCGGTGTAGAAATTCTCATCCCACAACAGCAGATCCTCGGGCGTGGTGATCAGACTGGTGGCGCCGGTGGTGTCGAAGTTGGTGACGTTGGTCTTGAAGGAATCGCCGGCCCGGTCGTAACCGTTCGCGAAGCCGGTGATGATTTCCGCGTGGTCATCGCGGAAGTGCGAGTTGTTCATGCCGAGCGGCTTGAAGATGCGCGCCGTCGTGAATTCGCGCAGCGACTGACCGCTGACTTTCTTCACCACCAACGCCAGCAGCGTGTAGCCCATGTTGGAATACAGAAACTGCGAGCCCGGCTCGAAGTTGAGCTGGCGCTGGCGCGCCACCAGGCGCAGCACGTCGTCGTCGCTGATCCGGTCCTTGGAATAGCGCCAGCCCGCCAGCCCCAGCAGATCCCATTGATCGCGCAGACCGCTGGTGTGATGAATCATCTGCCGCAGTGTGATCGGCGCGCCGAAGTCCGGCACCTCGGGCAGATACTTGCGGACATCGTCGTCGAGCGACAGCTTGCCGTCCTGGGCGAGCAGGATGACCGACGCCGCCGTGAATTGCTTCGAGACCGACGCGACGTGGAACGGCGTCTGGGTCGTGATCGGCACGCCATGATCGAGGTTCGCCATGCCATAGCCGCGCGAGTAGATCAGCTTGCCGTCTTTGGCGACAGCGGCGGCGCAGCCGGGCGAAGTGGTGCTGTCGAACTTGGCGAAAACCGCGTTGGCTTCGGCGTTCTGCTTGAACTTATAGGTCGCCGGGAAATTGGGCGAGGGCGCATCGGCCACGGCCACACTCGACAACACCAGGGCGACGATGCCGGCGAGGCAACGGAAATTTTGCATAGGAACTTGGAACCCCACGGCGACGATAAGAGACGGACCCGATACTAAGTCGTTTCAACGCCGCGGAACCATCAACATCCCTGACGCGGCCCGCTCGAGACGAAAAGAAGCCCTCCCGCGCTAAGCGAGGGAGGGCCGAAGGGGAGAGCGGTGAGCTCAGAGCGCCTTGTAGGTCAGCACCACGAAGCTGTTCGGGTGATAAACCTGGTTCTCTTTGCCGTTGGCGTCCGTCGTGGTGGTCGAATCGGCGGTGACGAAATACAGGTTGCCGTTGCGCTCATCCATGAAGCTCATGCGAGCGTCGGGACGCGTCGTGACGGTGCCGAGCAGTTCGTACTGATCCGCGCCCTTCTGCTGAATCACGGTGATGAAGCCATCGTTGCTCGAGGTCACGATGCGCTTGCGCTTCTCATCGATGCCGATGCCGTCGATGCTGGGGCCGATCGGCAGCGTCGCGGTCACCTTGCCGTTCGAGGGATCGACGACGAAGAACTGCGGCTTCTCGCCGACGCACGCCGCGATGATGCGCTTGGTGCTCGCCTGCCAGCGCGTCTTGGACACGTTGCACGGGGCCTGCCAGCGCGCGGTTTCCTTCAGCGTCTTGGAATCGAGCTTGAGGATCAGGTTGTCCTTGCGCGCCGGGGCGTAGATGTTGCCGGCGCCGTCGATGGCCGGATCGTCCATCTTCCGGAACGGGAAGGTCGTGGTCTTCAGCAGCTTGCCGGTCGCGGCATCCAGCGTGTACCAGGTCGACTTCTCTTTACGGGTGCCGGTGATGAAGTGCACCTGCTTGGTGGCCGGGTCATGCACGCCGCTGTTCAGGCCGCCGTCCTTGTCGAGCGCCAGGCGTTCGATGGGCTTCAGCGTCTGCAGGTCGATGCTCAACAACGAGCCGTCGGTGTTCGCGATGTAACCGCGGTTGTACTGGGGCAGCAGCAGCGGACCGTTGGCGCCCTTGGAGTTCTCGACCGTGGCGAGTGCCTTGTTCTGGTCCACATCGAACACGGTCAGTCCGTCGACATCGCGCGCCAGGAACAGGCGGCTGGTGCCGGGCTGCATCTTGATGTAGTCCCAGCCGCTGTCGGTGCTGGGCAGGGTGGCCGTGGCTTCGAGCTTGTAGAGCAAACCGGCATCGCCGGCCTGGGCCGCAGCCGTTGCGCCAAAGGCAACGGCACCGGCGATCGCCAGGGAACGTAAACTCATCGCATCCTCCACGTGAGAAAGGCGCCGGAGTATGCGCACGCCTGCCTGATAATTGACTGACGGGCGGGATGCCCGAGGGTGCCGGCGGGGTGCCCATAGCCATGTCAACGCCGACCGGCCTGGGAAAAAATGAATAAGGCGTTCCCCTAAAATCTCGATGCTGCGGACTGGTCGCCTCTTTCCCGAAACCTGCTCTTCTTATACTCCGCCCCATGACAGCCCTCGATGCATCGGTCGAGTCTCGTTTCCCCCTGCTGGCGAAGGCAATGCGCACGCTGGTCGATCTACTCCATACCGAGCACGGATACGCCCGGATTTTTCACGACCAGGAAGGTTTCAGTTACGAGTTGCACAGCTATCGGCACACACCGATGGTTGACCTGTTCACTCGGATGCTGGGCTATGCGTCCGCGACCGATGCGACGGAAGCGGCTCGCGAAACGCTGTCGGCCATGAATTCCGCCCCTCGTGGCCGGAGCAACAGGGGCCGCGCCCGCCGGCGCGCCTCGCAGCCCGAAGCTACTCAGCTCATACTGCCGGTCGGCGTCTGCTGAACGTCAGACATTCATGCTACGGCGCTCAGTAACGAGCGGTACCATAGCGCACTCCGTTTCAAAGTCCGACGCAACGTCGCGTAGTCGACGTGCACGATGCCGAATCGCTTCCGATAGCCCTCGGCCCACTCGAAGTTATCCATCAAGCTCCAGACGAAGTAACCGCGCACATCGACCCCGCGATCGATCGCCTCGGCCACGGCGACCAGATGCGACTCGATGTAGTGCCGTCGCTGCTCGTCATCGACCTGGCCGTTCACCAACTGATCTCGATACGCCGCGCCGTTCTCGGTGATGTAGATCGGCGGAAGCTGGTAGTCGCGCTTCAATCGGAGCAACAAGCCGGAAAGCGCGTTCGGCGCCACTTCCCATCCCATGTCGGTGACGGCCGCGCCGGTCGACGCCGGGGATGCCGGGTTCGAGCTGCTCGACACCGTGGGGTGGTAGTAGTTGATGCCGACGAAGTCGCACGGCTGAGCGATCGAAGCCGCATCGCCGGCTTGAACCTGGGGCGCATCGGCACCGAGATGCTCGATGATGTCGGCCGGATACTGTCCTTTGAACAGGGCATCCGTGTACCAGCGGACCAGTCGCCCGTCTTCGAGCCTTGCATGATGCGCATCGATCTCGGAATCCGTGGCCGGTCGCACCGGCGACATGTTCAACACGATGCCCACTTCCGCCTTGATCCCGGCGGCGCGAATCGCCTGCATCGCCAGCCCGTGACTCAATAACAAATGGTGACTGGCCTGATAAGCGACCCGACGATCCTTCACCCCTGGCGCAAACACACCGCGCTCGTAGCCGAGCACTGCCGAAACCCACGGCTCATTGTGAGTCGCGATGGAAACGACGCGATCGCCCAGACGACGCGACACGACCTGCGCGTACTCGGCGAACCGATACGCCGTGTCGCGAGCCAGCCAGCCGCCGCTGTGATGTTGTAGCTCCGCCGGCAAGTCCCAGTGATACAGCGTCGCGTACGGCTGAATGTTTCTTTCCAGCAAGCCGTCGACCAGGCGCTCGTAAAAGGCCACGCCGCGATCGTTATAGGGTCCCGATCCCGAAGGCTGCACGCGCGGCCAGGAAATGGAAAAGCGATACGCCGTCACACCCAGGTCGGCGATGAGGTCCAGATCAGCTTCGAGCCGATGATAGTGATCGCAAGCTACGTCGCCGGTACCGCCGTCCGCGATAGCGCCGGGCACGCGACAGAACTCATCCCAGATCGACGGCCCTTTGCCGTCGGCGCGCGCCGCGCCCTCGATCTGAAACGCGCTGGTGGCCACACCCCAGACGAACTCGCTGGGGAAGCGCCGACGCAGCTCGGCTACCGGTATTTGCTGGGTCATCGGGTCAACTGCCAATCATTCTTTCCTGGGCGCCGCCGTGCTTTCGCGCACGATGAGCTCGACCTGCGGCAGGGAGATGTCCGGCCGCTCACCTTGCAACATCTGGAGCATGGCCGCGCCCGAGCTCTCGCCCAGCACGCGAATCGACTGACGCACCGAGGTGAGCGGCGGCACTCGATAGGATGAGGAATGCAGGTCGTCGAAGCCGACGACCGAAATATCGCGCGGGCAATTCAGACCGCCGCGATACAAAGCGAGGCACGCGCCATAGGCGGTCTGATCGTTCACGCAGAACAACGCGGTGAACTTGTGGCCCGACTTCAGCAACCGCATGGTCGCCTCGACGCCGCCTTCTTCGTGGAAGTCGCCGGGCACGACCAACTTCGGATCATGCGCAATGCCGGCATCCGCCAGCGCGCGCCGATACCCTTTGAAACGCAACGACGCGTCCGGGTGATCCAGAATGCCGGCGATGAACGCGATGCGCGTGTGTCCGAGCTCGATCAGATGCCGGGTGGCGAGCAACGCGCCCCGCTCGTCGTCCACAGGCAAGCTGAAAATGTTGGGTGCCTTCAGGCTGCGACCGCTCACCACCAGCGGCACTTGTTTCGCATAGGTCGCCAGCTGGCGATCCTGCAAACGGCCCGAGAAAATGATGATGCCGTCGACGCGACGGGACAGCAGCTCGGACATGCAGCGCTCTTCGTCCGCTTCATTCCAATTGCCGCTCATGAACAGCGCGGTGTAACCACGCTGCTGCAGATAGTCCTCGATGCCTCGCAAGCCTTCCGCATAGAACGGGCTGTCGATGGCCTGCGTAATCACGCCAATGGTGTTGGACTTGCCCAGCGCCAATCCGCGCGCAGCGGCGTTCGGCCGGAAGTTGAGTTTCGCGATGGCGGCTTCGACCGCGTCCTTGCGATCGGCGCTCACCTTCGCGGTGCCATTGATGATGCGCGACACGGTCGCGATCGACACGCCGGCCTCCTTCGCCACCATTTCCAGCGTGGGCGGGGAATCCGGCAAGGCGGTCGTGGCGCGCTTCCTGGCGTTGTTATCGGCGGCTCGCTTGCTCATCGTCGTGCAGTGAGGCTCATGCCTTCGCGGTCATCAGGTCGTTTTCCAGCTGCTCGAGTGTCCGGCCCTTGGTCTCGGGCACCAGCAGCACCACGAACAGCAGCGCTGCCGTGGCAAACAGCCCGAATGCCAGGAAGGTACCGCCCGAGCTCAGCGTGGCAAGCGCCCAGGGAAAGATCATTGTGACAGTGGCGCTGGTCAGCGCGTTCCAGAATCCCGCTACCGAGATGGCCGCGGCCCGCTGTTCGTTCGGAAAGATTTCCGAAAGCAGCACCCACATCACCGGCCCGAGCGAAATCGCGAACGAGGCGACGAAGCCGATGATGGCGATCAGCACCAGGCGCGCATTGTAACTTTCCTGACTGAACGCCCAGCTGATCGCGAACAAGGACAGCGCCATGCCGGCGATGCCCATGATCAGCAGCGGCTTGCGGCCCAGCTTGTCGATCAGCCAGATCGCCACGAACGTCATCAACACGTTCACGACACCGACCATCACGGCCTGCCGGAAGGCATCGTTCACACCGCCGCCGGCCTGCGCGAAAATCGTCGGCAGATAATAGAAGATCGCATTGATGCCGGTGATCTGCTGAAAGAACGCCAGCCCCAGCGCGATGATCATGATCGGCCGCACGCGGGAATCGAACAGACCGCGAAAGCCACGCGACACCGCTTTGGTCGTCAAGCTGCGCTGGATCTGTTGCAGATTCTCCTGCGCCTGCCGTTCGCCCGCGACTCTGCGCAACACCAGCAGTGCCGCCTCGTCCTTGCCCTTCAGCAACAGCCAGCGCGGGCTCTCGGGCACGAACCACAGCAAAGTGAAATACAACAGCGCCGGCACCATCTGCACGCCGAGCATGTAGCGCCAGTTGTGCTCGCCCAGATTCAACAGGAAGTAGTTCGAGAAGAACGACGCCGAGATGCCGATGACGATCATCAACTGATTCAACGACACCAGGCTGCCGCGCTTCTCGGCCGGCGCGATCTCCGCGATATAAACCGGTGCAATCAAAATCGCGCCGCCGACGGCCAGGCCACCGACGATGCGCGCGGCGACGAAGCTCGGGAAGGACGTTGCTGAAGCGGCCAATAATGAAGACATCACGAATAACAACGCGGTGCCGAGCAAAACCCGCCGCCGCCCGAAACGATCGCTCAACGGACCCGCGATCGCGTTACCCGCCATCGCGCCCCAGCCGAGGCTGCTGACCGCGAAACCCAGTTTCAAATCGCCGCTGGTGCCATCCAGCGAGAAATATTCCTTGATGAACGGCACCACGCCCGAGATCACCGTGGCGTCGAAGCCGAGCAGAAATCCCCCGAGCGCGACCGTGAGCGCCACGAATGCGATGTTCAATTTGCCCTGAAGCATGTGACTCGCTGATGTTTTTAAACGTGATTTGGCATCACGCGATCATTGTTAACGGTAACTATGACCGCTTCCCCCGAACTGCGCCAGCGGCGCGTGCAAGTGCACGCTTGCCGGAACGCTCGGGAGCATGCTACCGTAATTTGTAAGCGCTTACATCCGGTGTTTACGGGCTTATTGCCGCAGCGCCGGGCGCAACTAAAAATTGGCAACGAATGGACATCGGGGGGTACGAGTCGTGAGCGATCGCGCATTCAAGGGCAATAAAGTAGCGCGTGCTATCTCTTTGATTCTCGGAACGGCGGTCGCGCTACCCGCCTTCTCGGCGGAAACCACCGCCGAGCTGGAAGAGGTCGTCGTCACCGGCATCCGCGGCAGTCTCAACTCCTCGATGGAGTTGAAGCGCGATTCACAGGGTGTGATGGACGGCATCGTGGCCGAAGATATCGGCAAGTTCCCGGACACCAACCTGGCCGAATCCATGCAACGGGTCAGCGGCGTCTCCATCGACCGCTCGCTCGGCGAAGGCTCGAAAGTCACGGTCCGCGGCGTCGGTCCGGACTTCAACCTGGTGCTGTTGAACGGGCGGCAAATGCCCGCGTCCCAGCTGGAAGAAACCGGCGCCTCCGCCTCGCGCGCTTTCGATTTTGCAAACCTTGCATCCGAGTCGATCGCGGCCATCGAGGTATACAAGACCAGCCGCGCGTCGACCCCGACCGGCGGCATCGGCGCGACCATCAACATCAAAACCGCGCGACCGCTCGACAATCCCGGCCTGCACACCAGCTTCGGCGCCAAGGGTGTGATGGATACCTCGGTGGACAATCTGCCCAAGAGCCTGCAGGGCGATTCCATCACGCCGGAAGTGTCGGGCATCTATAGCCAGACGTTCGGCGACGACCGTTTCGGTATCTCGCTGAGCGCGAGCTATCAGGAGCGCGATTTCGGCTTCAACCAGGCTTCGGTGGGCAACGGCTGGAAATCCTTTGCCGGCGATGAAAACAACTGGGGCACGATTCCTCAGGCCGGCACGCCGGCCGCGGCCAACATCGTGAATCGTCCCGACGCGACCGACACTTACTCGGTCCCGCAGAACCTCGGTTACAGCGTCAACGGCGTGGAGCGTAAGCGCACCAACGGTCAGCTCACATTGCAATATGCGCCGACCGACACGATTACGACCACGCTCGACTACACCTACTCCGAGAACAAGATCGCGCAACAGCGCAACGAGCTGTCGGTGTGGTTCAACTTCGGTCCGTCGGCCAGCACCTGGACCGATGGCCCGGTGTCCTCGCCGCTGATCTACTCCGAGTTCATCGACGCCAACTCCGCGCCGTCGGACCTCTCCATGGGCGGCGCCAAGTTCGCGACCAAGAACCAGAACAAGTCGATCGGCTTCAACACCGAATGGAAGCCCACCGACAAGTTCGGCCTGGAATTCGATTTCCACAATTCGAGCGCCGAATCCGGCCCCGACAGCCCGTATGGCTCGAATGCGGTGCTGGGGGTTGCCGGCTTCTTCCGTGGCACGACGACGGCCGACTTCTCTCGTGATTTCCCGGTCATCAGCGTGCAGTTGCCCAACGGCATGAGCGCGATCGATCCGTCGCGCACCGAAGTGACGGGCTCGAGCTTCCGCAACAGCTACATGAAGACCGAGATTCAGCAGGCGCAGCTGAACGGCAATCTGGAGTTCTTCGAAGACTCACGCCTCGACTTCGGCGTGGGCCTGACCGACCTGAAGAACCGCTCCGCCTATTCGAACGTGCAACAGGACACCTGGGCCAGCAACGGCGACGCGGGCGCTTATCCGGACAGCGTGTGGCGTGCCGACACGGTCCGTCACTACTTCGACAACATCGGCGGCAGCGGCAATCCGGCGCTGTTCAATCAGTTCTTCACCTTCGACTTCGAGACGGTGCGAAACATCGCCGCGTCGCTCGGCGGTGACCAGAACTATCGCGCGTCGCCGATCTTCCAGGTCGACCGCCGCGTCGAGGAAGAATCGCAGAGCGCATTCGTGCAATACAGCCAGCGCTGGGAATGGGGTCTGCCCATGCAGGGCGCAGTCGGTTTGCGCTATGAAAAGACAGATGTGACTTCGCGCGCGCTCGTGCCCACGGCCACCGGCATCGTCTGGGTCGCGAACAACGAGTTCTCACTGCAGCTCGGCGATGCGACTTTCGAAAAGCTCGAAGGCGATTACAGCTATGTGCTGCCGAGCCTCGACTTCGCGGTCGACCTGACCGACACCATCAAGTTCCGTGCGAGCTACGGCGAGAGCATCGGCCGACCGCTGTGGGATCAGATTCAGGGCGGCCGCACGCTGGATCAACTCGTTCGCATCAACGGGGGTACGGGTACGCAGGGTAATCCGAAGTTGAAACCGCTGGAGTCGCAAAACATCGACTTCTCGGTCGAGTGGTACTACGGCAATTCGAGCTACATGTCGGTGGGTTACTTCAAGAAGAACATCGACAACTACATCGGCACGACGGTGGTCACGCAGAGTCCATTCGATCTGGCCCATCCGGGCCAGGGCGCGTACTTCCAGGAAGCGGTTGCGAGCGGCTGCTCGGACCGGGATCTCACCTGTATCCGCAACTTCATTTTCAACAACCACGATGGCGATCCCGGCGTGGTCGCGGATCCGATCAATCCGGCCGATCCGACCGCGGCCCGCACTGGCAGGATCGCCGGCCTGCCCGGCGATCCGATCGCGACCTTCAACATCACCGTGCCGGCGAACCAGCGCTCCGCGTCGCTGGATGGCTGGGAATTCAACATTCAGCACATGTTCTGGGAGACCGGCTTCGGCGTGTCGGCCAACTACACGCTGGTCGACTCCGGCCTCACCTACGACAACTACAACCGCGGTCAGCAGTTCGCATTGGAAGGCTTGAGCGACGCGGCCAACCTGGTGGCGTTCTACGAGAACGAAAAATTCCAGGTGCGCGCGGCATACAACTGGCGTGACGAATTCCTCGCCAGACGCTTCGATGGCGGCGGCCTGCCCAACCCGATCTACACCGAGGCCTACGGCCAGCTCGACGTGAACGCCAGCTACAACTGGAACGAGAACCTGACCTTGATGGCCGAGGCGATCAACCTCACCGACGAGATCTATCGTCAGCACAGCCGCACCAGCCATCAGGTGATCATGGTTCAGCAGACCGGCCCGCGCTTCATGATCGGAGCGCGCTACAAGTTCGGCAATTAGAGTCACGTTAATTACGAGGGATCGGGCATCGTGCCACGACCCTCGTGCGAGCTGGCAAAGGGCGTGACTTTTGCCACTCGCTCGCCGCCAGCGGCGGCGGGGTGCATCCTTGTACCCGGGTAGCCAATTGATATATCGGCTGCACGGGTGGGAAAAGCCGCTGTTCCCCCAGCGGCTTTTTCTTTTTAGAGGCATCATTGAGCGATGGCGGAGATTCGACACATCGTGATCGTCGGGGGCGGGTCGGCCGGATGGCTGACCGCCGGCGTGCTCGCGGCCGAGCACCGCACGCGCGCCGGACCGACGTTGCGGATCACGCTGCTGGAGTCGCCGAACATCGGCCCCATCGGTGTCGGTGAAGGCACCTGGCCGACGATGCGCGACACGCTCAGAAACATCGGCGTGACCGAGACCGATTTCATCCGCGAGTGCGACGCCTCCTTCAAGCAAGGCTCGAAGTTTCAGCAGTGGGTCAGCCCGCGGGAGGACGATCAGTACTTTCATCCTTTCGTCCTGCCCCATGGATACACCGAGACCAATCTGGTCGCGGGATGGCTGGAACGACACGCCGACGTGCCGTTCGCCGACCTGGTGAGTTTTCAGCCGCACCTATGCACGCAAGGCAAAGCCCCCAAACAGGTCGCGACCCCTGAATACGCAGCGGTCGCGAACTACGCCTATCATCTCGACGCCGGCAAATTCGGCCTGTTCCTGCGCAAGCACTGTGTCGAGCAGCTCGGCGTGCATCACATCCTCGATCATGTCATCGGCATCAACACGCACGACAACGGCGATATCGCGTCCGTGCAGACCAAAGACAACGGCGCGATTGCCGGCGATCTGTTCGTCGATTGCAGCGGCATGCATGCGCTGTTGCTCGGCCAGCACTACGACGTGCCGTTCAAGTCCCAGAAGCACGTGCTGTTCAACGACTCGGCGCTGGCGATGCAGGTGCCTTATCACGACGATGACAGCCCGATCGCGTCACACACGATTTCGACCGCGCAAAGCAACGGCTGGATCTGGGACATCGGTCTGCCGACCCGTCGTGGCATCGGTCACGTGTATTCGAGTGCGCATACATCGGATGAGGCGGCTGAACGAGAGCTGCGTGCATACATCGAGCGCACGGGCGGACCGACAGGCATGCCATCGCCCCGCAAGCTGACGTTCAATCCGGGGTATCGCGAGAAGTTCTGGCATCGGAACTGCGTGGCGATCGGGCTCTCGGCGGGATTCATCGAGCCGCTGGAAGCGTCGGCGCTCGCGCTGGTCGAGCTGTCGGCCGCGATGCTGAGAGATCAGATGCCAGCAACGCGTGAAACGATGGACATCGTCGCGCGTCGCTGCAACGATGCGTTCACGTACCGTTGGGAGCGAGTCATCGACTTTCTCAAGCTGCACTACGTGCTGACCCAGCGGACCGATTCGGATTTCTGGCTCGACCACCGCCAACCCACCGCCATTTCAGATCGCCTGCGGGAACAGCTGACGATGTGGCGTCACCAGCCGCCCTCCCGTTACGATTTCCATCGCATCGAGGAAGTGTTTCCGTCGGCGAGTTATCAGTACGTGCTGTACGGAATGGGCTTTCGCCCCGAGCGCTCGGAAGCGACCCGGCGCACCGACGACGCCGACCGCGCCGACGGATACTTTCGCGAAGCTGCTGCGCTGACCGGCAAGATGCTGGCCGCGTTGCCCACGAATCGAGCGTTGATCGGTCACATCAAGCGGCACGGCCTGTCGAAAATTTAACGCGCTATGAGCAAACACGTTCTGCTGAATAACGTCGACCACAAGGATCTGCGCGTGATCACGACGCGCAGCGCCGAGTACGGCGACAACGTCATGCTGGCAGCCACGTTCCCTGCGGAGTTCCGCAATCTGCAGGCGCACTATCCCATCGTGTTTCGAAAGAATGCGCAGGGGCAGTTCGAGCCGGTGGCGTTGCTCGGGTTCAAGGAGGGCCAGAATCTATTTCTGACCCGGCAAGGTTGGGACGCGACCTATCTTCCGATGACCATCGAGCGCCTGCCATTCCTGATCGGTTTCTCCTCGGATCGCGAGCCGATGATGCACATCGACCTGGATCATCCGCGCGTCAGCCGCACGCAGGGCGAGCCGATCTTCCGCGAGCACGGCGGCAACACCGAGTTTCTGGAACGGATGAGCTCGCTGCTGCTCGCCATCCATCAAAACCTCGGCGCCACCGAACACTTCATCGGCGCTCTCCTGCAGCACGAGCTGCTGGAGTCATTCGTCCTCGATATCCAGTTGAACGACGGCTCGCAGAACCGGCTCGCCGGCTTCTACACCATCAAGGAAGAGCGGCTGCTCGATCTGAACGGCGCGGTACTGGAACGTTTGAATCGTGCCGGTCACTTGCAGGCCATCTACATGGCGATTGCATCGCTTTCCCACTTCCGTGCGTTGATCGAGCGAGTGAACAAGCTCAATGCTGGCGACCGCTAAGAAAATCCGAGAGGTCACCGGCATCGATCCGCGCGCTCTGCCGGACGAGGTATTGCTGTCGACGCAGCCCGTGGTGCTCAAGGGTCTGGTCGCGGATTGGCCAATGGTGCGCGCCGGGCTCGAATCGAATCAGTCCGCGGTCGCGTACATTCGCAAGTTCTATCAGGACGCGACGGTTGGCGCTCTGCTCGGCGCGCCCGATATCGAAGGCCGGTTTTTCTACAACGACGACCTCAGCGGCTTCAACTTCAAAGCAGTGAAGCTGAAGCTGGATGTGATGCTCGATGAAGTCGAGCGGCACAAAGACGCCGTGAAGCCGCCGGCCATCTATGTCGGCTCGACGACAGTAGACACTTGCCTGCCGGGATTTCGTGCCGAGAACGATCTGGGCTTTGGGGATCGCCAGCCGCTAGTGAGCATCTGGCTCGGCAACCGCACGCGCATCGCCGCTCATCACGACCTGCCCGACAACATCGCCTGCGTGGTCGTCGGACACCGGCGCTTCACGCTGTTTCCACCCGAGCAGCTGCCGAATTTGTATATCGGGCCGCTGGATTTCACGCCCGCCGGTCAAGCCATCAGCCTCGTGGATCTCACCAAGCCCGATCTGCAGCGCTTTCCAAAGTTTGCCGAGGCCGCACGCCACGCGCAGGTCGCCGAGCTCGGGCCGGGCGATGCGCTATTCATTCCGAGCATGTGGTGGCATCACATCGAAGCGCTCGACAGCCTGAACGTACTGGTGAACTACTGGTGGCGCCAGTCGCCGGCATTCATGGACTCGCCGATCGGCGCGTTGATGTACGCCATCATGACCGTGCGCGACCTGCCGAAAGAGCAGCGTGACGCATGGTTCAATCTGTTTCGTCACTTCGTGTTCGAGGCGGACGATCAAACCGCCGCGCACATTCCAGAAAACGCCCGCCGCGCCTTGTCGCCCATGGATGCGGACATCGCCCGCGACATCCGCGCGCGGCTGCTACAAAGGTTGAATCGTTAGGGGGATTTGCATGGCCAGCAATCGCGTCCAGAGGATCGTCATCGCCGGCGGCGGCACCGCGGGCTGGATGGTCGCCGCCGGTCTGTCACGCACCTTGGGCAAGGCGCTCGATATCAAGCTGGTGGAATCCGATGAGATCGGCACTGTCGGCGTCGGCGAAGCGACCATTCCCACGCTGGTGACATTTCATCGCCTGCTCGACATCAATGAGCAGGAGTTCATGGCCGCCACGCAAGGCACATTCAAGCTGGGCATCGGTTTCGAGAACTGGCGCGACTTGAACAAGAATTACATTCACTCGTTCGGCACCACCGGCAAGGATCATTGGACCGCGGGCTTCCAACACTTCTGGCTCAAAGGCCGTCAGCGCAATCTCGCGAGCAGCTACGGCGACTACTGCGTCGAGCTCAAGGCCGCGCTCGAGAACAAGTTCGCGCACCTGCCGCGCGGCGGAATGAATTACGCGTTCCACATCGACGCCGGTCTCTACGCGAAATTCCTGCGCAGGTTCAGCGAGGGCTACGGCGTCCAGCGCATCGAGGGCAAGATCACCAACGTGCTCACGCACGACGACACCGGCTTCATCAAAGCCATTCGCCTGGACTCCGGTGCCGAGATCGAAGGCGATCTGTTCATCGATTGCACCGGCTTCCGCGCGCTGCTGATCGGTCAGACTCTGCACGAGCCGTACGAGGATTGGTCACACTGGCTGCCGTGCGATAGCGCCGTCGCCGTTCAAACGGAGTCGGTGGGCGAAGCGGTTCCGTACACGCGCTCCATCGCACGAGAGTTCGGCTGGCAATGGCGCATTCCGCTGCAGTCTCGCGTCGGCAACGGCATGGTCTATTGCAGTCGTTACCTCAGCGACGAACGAGCAAAGCAGTCCTTGCTCGCCAACGTCGAGGGCAAGGTGCGCACCGAGCCCCGCGTCATCAAGTTCAAACCGGGACAGCGTCGCCAGACCTGGGTGAAGAACTGCGTCGCCGTCGGGCTCGCGAGCGGCTTCATCGAGCCGCTGGAGTCGACCAGCATTCATCTGATCGGCCGGAGCATCATCCGTTTGCTACAGATGTTCCCGGGCGAGGGCATCAATCCGACCGACATCGAGGAATTCAACCGGCAGACGGTGGCGGAGCTGGAACACATCCGCGACTTCATCGTGCTGCATTATCACGTCACGGATCGTCGGGACACGCCCTTCTGGAACGCCTGCCGGAGCATGGCGATTCCCGCGTCCCTGCAGCACCGAATCGAGCTGTTCCGCGAGACCGGACGCGTGTTCCGCTTCCAGAACGAATTGTTCACCGAGAACTCGTGGATTCAAGTGATGCTGGGCCAGGGCATCGTGCCCAGGCAATATCACCAGGTCGCGGACTTGATGGGAGACGCGGAGCTGTCGCGATTCCTGGATCAGATCAAAACGCACGTCGACACGACGGTTCAGCAGCTACCGAAGCATCAAGCGTACGTCGAGCAGTACTGCAAGGCGTCGGTCAGCTACTGAACAAGGCCTGGAGCATCTTCTTGCCGTGCCAGGCAAAGCGCGCGCGGCGGCTCATCTTGTTCAAGCTGAAATAGACGCGCTGCTGTCCGCCGAAGGCGCGGAAGAACCGTTCGATGCTCTCGACCATGGAGCCGGTCATGTCGAACTCCACACTGCGCGCCTTCGAGCGCACGATGGCCTCCCACACGAGCAAACTGTGCGCGCCACTGGTGCGAAGCTCCGGATCGGCGCCACCGGCCAGGTAATACGTGGTCTTGTTATCCCAGATGAGATACAGCGTGGCATGCAGCGCGCCGCTCTCGTCGCGCGCCACCAGAATCTCCCGCCGACCGCGCTGAGCACACGCCGCGTCGAGCCGGCGCATGGCCGGACAATCGAACGGATTCGGATTGCCCTGGCGCCCGTAGGTTTTGCCGATCAGATTGATACAGGCTTCGACGTCGGTCGTGGTCTCGATGGTCAGCTGCTTGCGGGCCTTGCGACTCTCGCGACGAATGTTTTCTCGCAGCGCGCCCCACAGCTCTTCCTCGCTCTGCGCCAGATCGATGACGTAGGTGTAACGCGCCATCTCCTCGAAGCCCTTCCAAACAAACGGCAACATGTTGGTGATGCCGCTGTGACAATTGATCTGCAGGATGTCGTAGCCCGGCAGCTGTTCGATCAGCGCGTTGGTGAGATCTTTCTCGAGCTCATAACGGCGCGAGCTCTTGGTGGCGTCGCCCAGATCCAGCCACGGGCCGAGCCGATGCGTCAGCGGCGGCAGCGTGATCACATCGAACAAGCCGCGCTTTTCCTGATAAATCGGCCAGCGAGCGCGCAACACGCCGCCCGAAGACACGGTGATTTCCCGCCACGCGCCGGGCGCCACCGCATCGAGCCACCACGGCTCCTGAAACACACAATAGCTGGTCGGCCGCTCCATTGCGGCAGACGGGCACTCCGGCTGAGAAACTGACATTACCGCTGTAGTAATCGACTGCTCGACACTGAAATTCAACTGAGTTGCAACCGTGGACACCATGGTTCTCGCGTATGCGCCACGGACGGGCGAGGCTCGACGGCTACTTTGACGATACTGAGGCGATCCGGGGCGGCTTCTTCACATAAGCCGTCACCGGATTGTCATGTGCTCGGGCGAGGGTTACAAGCGGAAAAGTCGCGAGCGCAACGAATGCCACCTTTCGATGACAGGCGCTGTGTCGGATTCATTTACGTTCGACTAACCAGACTGTGCGGTGCGCTTCGTCTGCAGGCGCTCGATCTCCGCCTCCGAACAGCCCGCGTCCTCGAGAACTGCGCGGGTGTGCTCGCCGCGCTTCGTGCAGCTTCGGCACGATCTCGGCCGCGTGCTGAGCGCGCTTGCGAACGCTGTCATAACGTTCGTTCGCTGCCAGCTCGGGCAGATTCACTTTCTCGCACAGCGCTCGCCAGAAGTGCGGCGTGTTCGCGGAGATGTACAGATATCCCTCACGCGTCGGATGCAAACCGGTGATGCCGCCGGAGCGGAAGTCACGTCCGATGTCACGAGGCTCGCCATCGACCCATGAGCTTGGCCCAGGGCACTCGCTGAACCGGGCACCAACGCAGCGGGAGCGGTGCCTCGATCCTTCCAGCCTTCGCCTGCTTTCCATTGCAGGATGCGGTCGGGCTGACCTTCTCCGTCGCGTACGGTGATGAAGAGCGCGTTGATCTGTTCTACCGCGGACGTGAGCTCATCGGCGCTGCCGGGCCATGCTTCGTGAGCCGTCCAGCTCGGGTTGACCAGCGCGAGATCGATCTCGAAGAAGCGGCGCGCTCGATTCACGCAGTCGACGCCAGGATTGCTGGCCTTGATCCGGACGGCGAGAGTCATGATCATTGATGGCGCGAGGCTGGACCTCGCCCTCCATCGTCCCCCGACGTTGCGCAGCCCTTTGGGCGATTCGATATTCGCCAGCACACGCAGCGTCGGACGCAGCCCGACATCCACGAATGCACGATCGATGATGTCGACCGCCGCATCGACCTCGAGCGCCGACTCGACCTTGGGCAAGTTCACCAACGCAAGACTCAATGAAGCAACGACTCGCGCATCGGCGGAAAAGTGCGCCGTCGCAAGCGCATTCACGCGCACGATGATGGACTTCGACGACGCCTGGGCCTCGCTCGAACACAAGAACGCAGCTACGGCGGCACGCGCTTCGCCCTTGCGCGCCTCGACGACCGCATCTTCCAGGTCAATGGAAATGGCATCGGCCGCCGAGGCCAATGCCTTGCCGAACAACTCTGGCCGCGCGCCGGGGACGAATAACTTGCTGCGCATGATGGCGATCAGATAGAACGATCGACGCGCACATCTACTTGCTACAGACACAACAAAAAGTAGCTGGTCGCTGAGAGATCTCCGGCGTCAGCCACAGGATAACCCTGCCCCCAGCACCGGAGTCCTCCATGCTGACAGAGCAACAGCTCACCACGCTGGCGCAGGTGATGACCGAGTCGTCGCATGTCTCGCGCTTCATCGACGTCGGCTACACCTATCTGGGCCAGTTCATCGCGCACGACATCGTGCCCCAGACCAATCCCATTCCCGGCCAGTCCCGCGACGTCCTGCCCTATCTCAACATGGACAGCGTCTATGGCAGCGGTGCGCAAACCGCGACGCTGCTGGACGCGCACGGTTTGTTTCCTATCAAACGCCAGACACCGCAGGGACCGGAAGACCTGCCCCGCACCAACGGCGTACCGAACATTCCCGAACTGCGCAACGACGACAATGTGATCGTCTCGCAGCTGCATCTGTTCTGGCAGCGATTCCACAACACGATCCTGCGACGTGGCTACGCAAACGATGTCGGCCAGGCGCGTGCGATGAGCACCCTGACCTTTCAGTTGGTCGTCGTCGAAGACTATTTGCGCCAGGTGCTCGCGCCCGCCGTGTTCGATAGCGTGTTTCGTTTCGATCGACGCTGGCTGAATCTGCCGTCGCGCCCCATCGCCCGCGAGTTCGCGCATGCGGCCTTTCGTTTCGGCCACTCGATGGTGCGGCCGTTCTACGAATCGTTTCCGAACCAACCGGACGTGACCTTGCCCGAGCTGTTCCAGACGAATCGCAATCTGGACCCGAGGCTCGAGCTCGACTTCCGCCGGATGTTCGGCTGGCCGGTGCTGAACAATCGGGTCGAGGATGCGATGACCATCGATCCCTTCATCACGCGTGAGATGCGTCAGGTGCCGATTCCCACCGGCGTCACCATCAACATCGCCGAAATGAATCTGCGCGCCGGCGCGCAGCTCCCACCGGGCAAGGCTTATGTACAGCAACTGTTGGCGGGACCGAATGGCGCGAAGCTCGCCGCCGCGTTTGGCGTGCAACCGCTGCCCGATCTCGGCCCGCTCACTGGAAGATTGCCGGCCACGAGTGGCATCACGATCGACAACTTGCCGTTGTGGCCCTACTTGCTGGTCGAGGCGGTGCACGCCAGCGAAGGCAAACATCTCGGCGTCGTCGGCAGCCTCATTTGCGCGGAAGGCCTGGCCAACGCCATTGCCGGCGCGTCGCACTCCATCTATTGCGGTCGCTGGTGCCCGGTGGACGAAGTGCTGTCCTCGCTGGGCAAGCTGGGCGAGGAGCTGCAGGAACAGCGCCGCGCTTTCGCCAATGCCGCCTACACCGATCGCACTTTCTGCCTGCGGCATGTCATCGAGCTGGTTCTTCGTAACAACTAAAGGAGCAGTGAATGGAAATTCCCCCAGAGCTGGTCGAGTGGGTCGCCAGCGAAGCACAGCAACCGACGCTGGTCGTGCACCCCAGTTTCATCCCGCCCTCGGCCGTCGACGATCTGGCGTTCTACCATCCGGGCTTCGGCGGCGGCCTGACGCACGCGCTGCGGCACGTGCTCGGTCGCGACGACAACAATAGATATTTCGCGCGCGCCGACTCGCTGTCCGGCAACTGGCACGAGAAGATGGCCGATGTGATGCAACGGCTGCGGCTGTATCCGACCGTGGAAAAGGGTCGAGCGGTGCTGATCGACGATCAGATCGGCAATCAGCCCACCGGCGAAATGCACGGCTGGAAGGTGGTGCATTGGAAAGTCGCCAAAGGGCGCGACTCGAACCTGGACGTGGTACATCAGGACTTCATCACCTGGGCCAAGGCCGGCGAAGAAAATGTCGTGTCGCTGTTCTCCTGGCGCCCTTACCTCACGGCTGTGATACAACCGGCGAATGAAGGGGCCATCCTGTCGAAGGGTTCGCGCTGATTGGCAGATCGCCTGGGTTTATCTCATCGGCGTCGGCCTGTTCCCGTGGGGAGCGCAGGCCGGCGCCGTCGATTCGACCGCGCAGCAGGAAGCTCGGCGCGAGGCCACCGAGCTGTTACGACGCTCGCAAAATGAGTCCGGGCGACGTTCGATTTATCTACCTCAGGCCCATGAGCGGATTCAGCGCGGGCTCGCCGGCTCTCGCGATGAGCCGCTGCAGCAGGCCCAATGGCTCGAAGCGCTCTGGGAATATCATCTGCTCAATGACGATCATGCCCAGGCCCGGCGGGCGCTGGAACGGTCACTGCAACTTCTGATCGGCGCGCGCGCCGACGCCTCGCACATCGACCGGGTCACCTGCAACCTTTCCTACTCGCTGATCCTGCTCGGCGAAGTCGCCCGGGCCAAGGAGCTTTTACGGCGTGCGATCGTGAGCGCCACCCAATACAACAATCGCCCATTGCTCGCCGAGCTTTACTACAGCTTGGGCGATGCCTATCGCAAGACTGGCGAGCGTCTGGTCGCGCAGCGTTACTTCGAAGCCGCTCATGAGCTCGACCAGGCCTCGGGCGATACGCTGAAGATCAGCATCTCCAAGCTGAAGCTCGGCAGCCTGGCCCGCGATGGCGGCGATTATCGAGAGGCGATCGGCCGGCACGAGCAAGCGCTGCAAGTGTTCGTCGATGAGCACGACTATCGGGAACTGGTGACTTACATCGAGCTGGCTCGCGACTATGCGACCCAAGGCGAGCTGACGCTGGCACGGAACTATGCGCAACTCGCACTCGACGATCCTCGGGCCTTGCCGGAACAGCGCATCGACGCGTCGGTGCTGCTATTGCGCCTTGCCAACGATCAACGGGATCAGGCGCGTGCAAGCAAGCTGGTGCGCGACATCGAAACACTCATTCACGGTTCTTCGACGCGACAGAAGTCCGAACTGGCGCGCCCTACCCATCAGCTGCAATTCGCCGAGCAAGCGATCCGGTACTACGCATTGAACCGCGATCTGACGAACGTGCGAGCGCAGGGTCAGGCAGCGGTACGGCTGACACGACGAGTCGCAAGCGATCTGCGCGCCACGCACGACGACAGCCTGGCCTGGATGACCGCGGCTCAGCCGATGTTCAATGAGTACGTGAAGGCGCTGTATGAGCTGGACCGCACGCAAGTGTTGCCGCTCCTCGAGACATACTACGCTCAGCAGATCGCGCCAGCGGAGTTGCGTCACTCCGGTGTGGTTGGCCGAGCGTATGAAGCGGAAGCCGTCGAACTGTTCGAGCGCTACCGGGCGGCTCAACGAATGCTCGTCGATGCCACCACTGAGCTCGACCGGCTGCATCCGGACACAACTGACGTCAGCCGTCGGCGCGAGGCAAAATCCCGCCTCGACCAGGCATTGCGCGAGTGGGATCGAGCGCGCGATGCCTATCTCACAATGTATCGGGCGCCACCTGTGAGCACAGCTCCCGCGGCGACGTTTCAACCTCGGCCGGTGCCGGCAACGGACATCTTCATCCGTTACTTCATCCAGGAGAACGTCAGCTTCGGCATCGCGCTCGCAGGCAACGAGGTTCGTTACTTCGACCTGCCGCCTCGCTCGACGGTCCAGACGCTCGTGCGTCGCTCGTTGGACCTGCTGAGCGCTCCCGGTCGAGCCGCACAGGCTGAAGCGACGCTGTCGTCGCTCGCACAGTTGCTGCCGCGTGATTTCATTCGCGCCCACGGCGAGGCGACACGACTGGTGATTGTTCCTGACGACGTCATGCAGCCGGTGCCGTTCGCTGCCATCGATCTCGACGATCGGCTGCAGGCTTACTCACCGCTGATTGCACAGTTCGAGGTCGTGCGCGCGAGATCTTTGTCCGGCTACTACGAGTCGCGGCCCGCACTCTCGAATACGGCAGCCAGGAGCGGCGACATTGTCGTGTTCGCCGATCCGGTGCTCGGTACCCAATCGCCGGAACGGGTGCAGCCACGGGTCGTGACCAGCGCTCTGCCAAGTTCGCGAACCGAAGCCGAGAGCATTGCCAGGATTTTTACGACTCGCGTGATCACATACGCCGGCGCGGATGCAACCAGCGATGTATTGCTCTCACCCGAAGTGCGGGCCGCGAAGGTGTTGCACATCGCGACGCACGGATATTTCAGCAAGACCACGCCGGACGTGGTCGGGCTCGTGACATCGAGCCGACGCGGCGAGGGCAGGCCCGACGACGGCTTCCTTGGCTTCACCGAGTTGTTCAGCGCGCCGTTCTCGGCACGGCTCGTGATCATCAGCGGCTGCGAGACCCTGCGGGGCAAGGACTACACCGGCTGGGGAGTGCGCAGTCTGGCGGATGGATTCATCAGCCAAGGCGCCGGTTCAGTCATCGGCACGTTGTGGAGTGTTTCCGACGCCGCCACTGCCGCGCTCATGGATGAGTTCTATCGCAATCTGCAGCGAGGCGCCGGCAGCTCGACGGCCTTGCAAGTTGCGCAGCGCGAATTGATTGCATCGAGCCGTTTTGCCGATCCGTACTATTGGGCCGGCGTGGCGCTCGCATCATCGAATCGTGGTTTCGATCGGCACGCTCTGTAAGAAAGAAATTCGCGTTGCGATCGGGATGACGCCGCTGCGATTCGCCGCTATTCTGCGCCGAGGGCAGCAAAAAAGGTCTGGAACAAGATCCGTGGTCGAGGACGCGATCTCAAATGAATTCATAAAGCAGCACTACGCGGGTCTCTACCACCTGTTACACCGCCACATCCGCGATCCGAATATCACGCAAGAAATATTGCAGGAGGCCGTGGCAACGGCGATCGCGCACAGCCGGGCCGGGCGTGTGTCGGATCCGAAGCGGTTGGGCGGCTATGTCTATCGCGTCGCGCTGAATCTGTATCGCAACTATCGTCGTGAGTATGCGAATCGTCCTGGCGTGCACGCCACCGATGAAGACGTCGATCAGCTGCCGGCGCAACGCGTCAGCGACGAAGCTACGATGGATGGCAGCGTCATGCGGCACGTCGTGTCCATCATCGAGTCGCTGCCCACCGCGCGCGATCGCGAGATCGTGAAGCGTTTCTATCTCGATGAGGAAGACAAGGACCAGATCTGCCAGTCGCTGGGATTGACCCCCCTGCACTTCGATCGAGTGATCTTTCGTGCCCGCCAGCGCATGCGCCTGCTGATGGCAGCGAAGGGATTCGACAAGTCCGACTTCTTCAGCGTGCTGCTCAGCCTGTTGCACTAGGGCAAGTCTGAGAGAAGCGAGACGCCGATGACAGGTTAGACTGGAAGGGATTGGGGGGACGGAGCGCCGGCGTACCAGTTGCATCGCGGGCTGAGCAATGGACCGACAGTACATCGACGATAACCACATCGTTCCGAGATATCTCGCGGATCAGCTGACCGACACCGAGCGGGCAGCGTTCGAGGCTTACTATCTCGAACATCCCGAAATCCTGCGGGAAATCGACGCGACGGCGCGCTTCAAGGCCGGCCTGGCGCAACTGCAAGCCAGCGGTGAGCTGGCCGCGTTGATGAAGCCGACGCCCTGGTATGCACGAGGGCGCTATCTGGCGGTGGCGGCGATCGTCATCATCATTATCGCTGCCGCGTTCTACATCCGCACACCCACACCGCCGTTGATCGCCGCGAACTTGTCCGCGCTCGTCGGGCCGACGACAGTCGCCAGCTCACACGTTGTACTGCGCCGTCGCGGCAGCCTCTTCGACGCGGAAGTCACGTTGCCCGCCGCTGCCGACGCCATCGAGCTGCGAGTGCTGCCGGAGTTCGCCGCACCCAACTCGCACTATCGAATCGCCTTGGCGCGAATCGACGCCAACAACAGGAAAGAGCAGCTCGCCGAGATCAAAGATCTGACGGCAAACAGCGATGGCATGGTCAGGATCTACCTCGACAGTCCGCGTATTGCGCCTGGCGACTACTCATTGATCATTACCAACGACACCACCCTTGCTGCGAGCCAGTCCAGCCAATTCCTGATTCGGATCTCACGCTAGCGGGCCTGCACCCGTACCTTGCTCGAGCTCTTGACCTCTTCCATCACGAAGTAGGTATGCGTCTGCTGCACACCTTTGATACAGGCGATGTGCGAGCTCAGCACGCTGCGATATTCCTTCATGTCGCGCACGCGGATCTTCAATAGATAATCGAAGCCGCCCGCCACCATGTTGGCTTCCTGCACGAAGTCCAGCACTTCCATCGCCGTGCGAAAACGATCGAACACCTCGGGCGTGGTGCGATCGAGTGCCACTTGCACATACGCCAGCAGGTTCTGCCCCAGTTGCGTCGGCGACAGGTCGGCGCGATAGCCGACAATGTAGCCCTGCTTTTCCAGCCGGCGCACCCGTTCCACACACGGCGTGACGCTGATGTGCAGCTCCCGGGCGAGCTGCGCCATCGACACCCGCCCGTCCTCCTGCAGCCGGACCAGGATGCGCTGGTCGATCTTGTCCAGGACGGTTACCGCATTCGAGCCAGTTGATTTCACGGATTACACCCCATTTTCAGGTCGTTTCGACGGCTCACAGCTCAATAAAATAGTGCTTTCGCCCCAGTTACGACAACCTACATGGTCGCCCAATCCTCCGCCATCCCCTCGACCCCGTCGCTCGAACAGCTCCGTGAACAGATGCGGAGCGCGACGCTGCAAGACGAGGCCACTTGCATCAAGGCCCTGCTGAAGAGCTCGACCCTGTCGCTCGATGCGCGGGCCCGCGCCAAGAACCGGGCGGCCCAGCTGGTGGCCGGTGCCCGCGCCCGGTCAAAGGAACGGCCGCTGCTCGACTCCTTCCTGCAACAGTTCGCGCTGTCCAATGAGGAAGGCGTCGCGCTGATGTGTCTGGCGGAGGGCCTGCTGCGTATTCCCGACGACGAGACCGCCGACCGCCTGATCGCCGACAAGATCGCGTCGGGCAACTGGGGCGCACATGCCGGCCAGTCGCATTCGACCTGGGTGAATGCGTCGACCTGGGGCCTGATGCTCACCGGCAAGCTGATCGAACCGCCGAAGCAGGCCCGCGAGGAGACGAGCAACTGGCTGCAGGGCCTGTCGCGCCGGATCAGCGCGCCGGTGCTGCGTACCGCGTTCCGTCAGGCCATGCGCATCATCGGTGGCGAATTCGTGGTCGGTCGCACGATTCAGGAAGCACTGGAGCGCTCGGCCAAGACGGACGAGCTGTCGCTGTGTTCGTTCGACATGTTGGGCGAAGGCGCGCGCAGCTGGGCGGATGCCGAGAAGTATCGCAAGTCGTATGAGCAAGCGCTGGACGCCATCGGCACGCAGCGTAAAGGCACGCCCATCGACGACCGCTCCAATCTGTCGGTAAAGCTGTCCGCGCTCGAGCCCAAGTACGACTTGATGCACCAAGGCCTGGTCATGCAACGCCTGGCACCGATCGTGACCGATCTGGCCCGTCGCGCGGCCGCGGCCGATGTGGGCTTCACCATCGACGCCGAAGAGGCCGATCGTCTCGACCTGTCCTTGAATGTGTTCGAAGCGCTGGCTCGCGACCCACAGACGCTGAAGTGGCAAGGCCTGGGCATCGTCATCCAGGCTTACGGCAAGCGCGCCCCCTATGTGATCGAGTGGGTCGCCGCGCTGGCGCGTGAGACGGGCCGTCGTATCTGCATTCGCCTGGTGAAGGGCGCGTATTGGGACGCCGAGGTCAAGCGCGCTCAGGAGCGCGGCCTCACGTCCTATCCGGTGTTCACTCGAAAGATGTCCACCGATATCTCCTATCTCGCCTGCACCGAGCGCCTGTTCAAACATCGCGACGTGATCTATCCGATGTTCGCGACTCACAACGCGCACACCATCGCCGCCGTGCTGGAGCTGCGTCCGCCCGGAGCGAAGTTCGAGTTCCAGCGTCTGCACGGCATGGGCGCGCTGTTGCACGCCGAAGCCAAGCGTCAGATCGAAGGTTTCCCGCGCGTTCGCGCCTACGCGCCGGTCGGCCCCCACGAGGACCTGTTGTCCTACCTCGTGCGCCGCTTGCTGGAGAACGGCGCGAACAGCTCGTTCGTCAACCGATTCATGAATGAAAGCGTCCCCGTCGACACCGTAGTGGAGGATCCGATTGCAGCCCTGCAAGCGGCAGACAGCATGACCAACCCGCATATTCCCTTGCCCAACAACTTGTACGGCGCATCCCGTGAAAATTCCTCCGGCGTGGACTGGGGCAATCCTCAGCAGCTGGCCGAGCAGATCGCCTCGCTGCAAAACTCCGGCGAGCTGCCGCGTGCCGTGCCGTCGACGCTGGCCGGCGGGGCTCAAGCGCCACACGAAGTACGCAATCCGGCGAACCTCGCCGAGCTGGTCGGTTACGTGAGCGTCGGCACCAAGGAAGACATCGCACTGGCTTTCGACAAGGCTGCTCAAGCCCGCAAGGCGTGGGACGACGCCGGCGCCACGCATCGTGCGGTTTGTTTGGTTGCCGCGGCGGACAAGTTGCGCGCACATCGCACCGAGCTGGTGAGACTGCTCGTGAAGGAAGCGGGCAAGACGCTGCCGGATGCGATCGCCGAAGTCCGCGAAGCCGAAGATTTCTGTCGTTACTACGCAGCCGAAGCTCGCGCGCATTTCGCCGAGCCGACCGCACTGCCCGGCCCGACGGGTGAAGAGAACAAGCTGAGCCTGCGCGGTCGCGGTGTGTTCGCGTGCATCAGCCCTTGGAACTTCCCGCTCGCGATCTTCCTGGGTCAGGTGACCGCTGCGCTGGTCGCTGGCAACAGCGTCGTTGCGAAGCCTGCCGAAGCGACGCCGCTGGTCGCTGCGTTGGCCGTGCGACTGCTGCACGAAGCGGGTGTGCCGCATGACGTTCTGCATTTCGTTCCGGCGGCCGGCAAGCTGTTCGGCGAAGTCGCGCTCAAGCATCCGGCGCTGGGCGGCGTGTGCTTCACCGGCTCGACCTCGACGGCTCAGTTCATCAATCGTGCGCTGGCCGCCCGCGATGGCGCGATCGTGCCGTTGATCGCCGAAACCGGCGGTATCAACGCAATGATCGTCGACTCCTCGGCGCTGCTCGAGCAGGTTGCCGACGACGTGCTCACCTCGGCCTTCACGTCCGCTGGCCAGCGCTGCTCGGCGCTGCGTTTGCTGTTCGTGCAGGAAGAGATCGCGGACCGTCTGATCGAACTGATCGCCGGCGGCATGAACGAGCTGCACATCGGCGATCCGGCGCAGCCGTCCACTGACGTCGGCCCGGTCATCAACAAGGGTGCCGCGTCGAAGCTCGAGGACTACAGCAAGAAGGTCGCGCAGCGAGGCGTGAAGTTGCTCAAGCAGTGCGACCTGAATCAGGTGCGCACCGAGGGCAGCTACTTCGCGCCGCGCATGCTGGAGCTCAACAACGCACGCGAGCTGACCAGCGAAGAGTTCGGCCCGATCCTGCACGTGGTCCGCTACAAGCGCGAGAACTTGCATAGCGACGTACTCGCATCGATTCGCGAAGCCGGTTATGGCCTGACGCTCGGCGTCCACACTCGCATCGAAAGCGTGTGGCAGGAAATCGTCGCCGAGGCCGCGGTCGGCAACATCTACATCAATCGCAACATCATCGGCGCGGTCGTCGGTGTACAACCGTTCGGCGGCGAAGGTCTGTCAGGCACTGGCCCGAAGGCCGGCGGCCCGCACTACCTGTTCCGCTTCGCGACCGAGCGCACGCTGACGGTGAACACCGTCGCGACCGGCGGCAACGCGAAGTTGCTGTCGATCGGCTCCTGAATTCCCCCTCGGCGGCGGCTCACCTGAGCTGCCGCCCTTCTTTTGGGGATGCGGCAGGCCCGCTCACTCGGCTGGCCGCCCGTACGTCTCCCGGATTTGTCTCTTTACTTGCTCGTGCGTCTGGCAATTACAGCGCGCCTGACCTGCCCCCAGGATCGTGCAGATCCGCACATCGCAGGGCGGCGCCGGCCGAACCCTCTGAATGAAGTTGGCGGGCGTGCAGCCGGCAACGCCGATGCTCAGTAAGACAAATGTCACGTAGCAGCGCTTGGTCGGGATCATGAGACTCACCTCCTCCATCAGGTGAGCCTCGAATAATCAGGCGAGCGCGCGCCGCCCAGAAAAATGTGATGACACGACGGCTCGCGGGACGGACAGCGGACGGTCGTGACGAGTCGGTTCGTCACTCGTCGCACTGGCGGGGCGCTTCATCGCAGCGCTGAAAATTCCTACGACACGAAACGGCGGCCGGCAAATGCGCCGCCGCGTTTCCGCAGAAACGTCCGCTCAGGTCGTCATTACCTGCGGGCCGCTCAGTACCGGGCCGCTATCGCATCCAGCGCCGCTGTATTTGGCTGCTGGCTGACGACCGGACCGTCGTTGGTGAACTCGAACACGCGAGCGTCCGGCGTTGCGAGCGGCCACGTCGGCCGGCCGCCGCCATTCGGATCGCCCGTCTTGGCGAACGCGACCCAGTAGGCGCTCATCAGATCCGCCGCGCGCTCGTCGTTGGCATCCGTTTTCCACGGCGAGGTGTCCAACGTCTTGAACACATGCTGCCGCTCCTGCGCGTGCGGGGTGGCCTTGGTGGTGGGTGGCGCGTGGGCCGAGAGCACCGAGAACCGATACAAATACGCCGGATGTTTCGATTTCACATGCAACCGGGTCAGCGCTCGCGCCGGCTCGGTGAACAGCACATCGCTCAACACGTTGGTCTTGAAGTTGTCCTCGCTGCCATAGGCAGCGATCAGCCGAGCGCGCTGTTCGGGCGTGAAGCGCATCGCCTCACCGATCGCCCCCGGCATCGAGTCCGCATAGAACGGAAATTCCAGCGCGTTGCTACCGGCGATGTAAGGCACCGGCGCCTGCCGCCCGGCGGCGAACGCGACGTCGATATGCTCGGGCAGCACCTTGCCATCGATGATCGGGCTGGTGTCGGCGAACGGCTCGGTCCCGTTCAAGATAGCTTCCGCCGAAAGCGCACGGAGCGCCGCCGCGTCACCATTGGCGACGCCGAGGCGCTCGGCGAATTGAACGCCCTCGTCCAAAGCCGATGGACGGCCCTCCGGTGACTTGCGATCGAGCAGCACGCGACGCTCGCGACCGAGCCCCGATTGTGAGATGGCTTTATGGAACAAGCCCCGCGCAGGTGGCGCGATCATCAATGTATTCACCGCCGCGCCGCCGGCCGACTCGCCGAAGATCGTCACATTGCCAGCGTCACCGCCGAACGCGCCGATATTGCGCTTCACCCATTGGAGCGCCGAAATCATATCGAGCAGCGCGTAGTTACCCTGCGGCTCGGTTGGCGCGTCCCTCAGCAGCGCCGGATGCGCGAAGAATCCAAATCGGCCCAACCGATAGTTGATGGTGACGACCACGACCCCTTGCCTGGCCAGCTCCGTGCCGTCGTAAAGCGCCGCCGTGCCGGAGCCGTTCGAGAATCCGCCGCCATGAATCCAGAACATCACCGGCAACGGCTTGGCCGGCTTCGCGGCCGGAGCAAACACGTTCAACGTCAGGCAGTCCTCGCTCGCGGGCGGCGGACCGACGCCGTTGTCGGTCGGGTTGATCTTTTGCATGCATAGAGCACCGACCTGATCCGCCTTGCGTACGCCGCTCCATGCCGCAACCGGCTGAGGCGCGCGCCAGCGTAATTGCCCTACGGGAGGCGCTGCGTAGGGAATGCCTTTGAACGAGACGATGTCGCCCGCGACGACGCCTTCCAACTCGCCGCTATCGATGCGCACCGAACCGGCTTTCGTACTGGCCTGCGCGGACAAAGTCATGCTCACGATCGCGCCGGCGATCAAACATTGCCATGGTCTCATGTCGCTTCCCCCTGTCAGCGGACCGTCACGTCGCGCGGCAGTCGCCATTCCCCGCGCAGCGCGATGTTGTCGGATGCATTGCCGACCATGATCTGGAACGTACCAGCTTCAGCACGCCATTGTTTCCTGGCGACGTCATAGAACGCAAACGAGCGCGCGTCCAGCGGTATCGTGACAGAGCGCGATTCGCCGGGCTGCAGGCTGACCTTCGCGAAACCCTTCAACTCTTTCGCCGGCCGCGGCACGCTGGCCTTCGGATCGCCGATATAGAGTTGCGACACCACGGCGCCAGCGCGCTTGCCTGTATTCGTCACCGTGAAAGAAACATCGCACAGCTGGTCGTCTTCCGTACCGGGCTTCACGGTCAGGCCGTCGAACTTGAACGTGGTGTAAGACAGGCCGTGACCGAAGGCGAATTGCGGTTGAGTGCCCTGCTTGTCGTAGCCTCGGTAACCGACGAACACGCCTTCTGAGTAGCGCGCATCGTGCTTGCCCGCGGCGGGGTAGTAGCTGTTGAAGGTTGGATTGTCCTGCCAACGACGCTCGAACGTCGCGGGCAGATGACCCGATGGATTGACGTTGCCGAGCAGGACATCCGCCAGCGCATGACCGCCTTCCTGACCGAGATACCAGGCCTGCACCAGCCCGGGCACGCGCTCGAACCAGGGTTGCATGTCGACGGCGCCGCCGGCGGTGATTGCGACGACGGTCTTGGCATTGGCGCCCGCGACGGCCTGGATCAATTCGTTCTGCCCCGGCGGCAGCGCGAAGCTGCGATCCCAATCCTCGGTCTCGCTGCTGCTGTCGAAACCGGCCGCGATCACCACCGCATCCACTTTCGCCGCCAGCTGCGTTGCCGTTGGATCGACCCACTTCCCGGCCTGCACGATACCGAGCCGCACGAACGGCGTGGGCCCGTCGAGGCCGCCAGTCTGGGTGCGATGTTCCAGCACGATCTTATAGGGCCGCGCTTCCAGCTCGAGCCGGTGCTGATCGATGGCGACATGTTTGCTGTCCCAGTGGTCGGCGACCAACTTGTCGTCGATGTACAGACGACTGCCGTAGATGCGTGCGAAGCCGCCGAGTTGAACGAACAAATCGTACGGGCCCGCCTGCGCAGGCGTGAAGTATCCAGTCCAGCGCGCCGAGAGTCGTTTCGATACGGCCATCGCCATGAAATCGATCTCGGCTTCGCCGGTGGCGAACGGCGTGAAATCCAGCGGCGCGCCTTGATTGATGGCGCGATCGATACGAGTGACCGAGGGCGTTCCATTCAGCTCGATGTTGTCGAACACCTCGACGTTCACGCCGGCCTTGCCACCGGACGCGGCGGTTTGGAACTTCGTGGCATTCGCGGCGCGCGAGTAGTCGACGATGCCGCGCAGATAGTGCACGTCGACTTGCGTGCCGAGCTCTTTGGACAGGCCCTCGAACAGACTGGTCGAATCGAACGGCACCACGGTCACGCTGCCGCCGCCGTGGAGTACATTGGGATAACCGGTCGGACCGATGACGGCGATGGAACGAATCCTGGTCCGGTCGAAAGGCAGCACGTCGTTCTGGTTCTTCAAGAGCACGATGCCTTCGCGTGCAGTCTGCAACGCGACTTCGCGACCCGCCGCGTTGTAGCGAGGAATGGTGGGATCGAGCTGCGGCCGATCCAGCCAGCCCAGTTGCGCGGCCGTGCGCAGAATGCGACGGACTTTGTCGTCGATCGTGCCCTGCTCAACCTTGCCTTCCTTGATCAAAGGCAGCAGCGCCGAGCGATTCATGAACTTCCCCGACGGCATTTCCAGATCGAGCCCGCCATTGGCCGCACCGAGCGTGTCGTAGGTGGCATCCCAGTCGGACATCAGCACGCCGTTGAAGCCCCATTCGCGCTTGAGGACGTCGATGTTGTAGTACCGGCTCTGCGACATGTGCTCGCCGTTCACGAGGCCGTAGCTGCCCATGACCGCAGCCACGTTCGCTTCTTTCACCGCCGCTTCAAACACGGGCAGATAGATCTCCCGCGCGGTGCGTTCATCGATGACCGAATCGGTCGCGTGTCGCGCGAACTCGGAGTTGTTGCCGAAGAAATGTTTGACGGTGGCAGCCACACCCTGGCTTTGCACGCCCTGGATGAACGGCACGGCAATACGTGTGGCCAGGAAGGGGTCTTCACCGAGATACTCGAAGTTGCGTCCGTTCAGAGGCGAGCGATACATGTTCACGCCAGGGGCGAGATAGAAATGCACGCCGCGCGCACGAGCGTCCCGCCCCATCTGAGTGCCGAAGCTATTCGCGAGCTGCGGATTCCACGTGGCCGCAAGCGCGATACCGCCGGGCATGACGTTGGCGCGCGACCAGCGACGCACGCCGAAGAAGCCGTCACCGGTCGCCATGGGAGGCACGCCGATTCGAGGAACGCCGCGGACGTCGAACAGATTGACGCCGCCGAGCAGGTCGATTTTCTCCTCCGGCGTCATCTGCCCGAGCAGAGATTCGACGCGCTGCTCGATGTCGCGAGCCGCCGCAGGTTCGGACGCGAAGACTGGCATAGGCAACACAGTTGCTACGACGGATGCGAACACGGTCGTGGTGGCAGCGTTCTTATAGCGGGTTGGCCGGCCAGACGGCGCATTCGCAGACGACGTGACGAACGTTCTCATATCTCGATCCATGTCACTCACCCGGCATCTCGCAAACGTAACTGGCGGCGTCGTTCTGATCGCCACCCTTGAACCTGGCCTGCTTTGGGTACGCGCATAGCAAAGCACTGCGATCGACACCACCCTGCGTCGGATCGTAGAGCGCGGCCAGCAGATTCTTGGGCCGCACGGCTTTGACGGTCTCCGGCGCGACACCCTTCTCCACCCACTGCTCCAGCGCCGATGAAAGATCGATCGTTGGATTCGACGGCTGCACGGCGGCGCTCAAGCCACCGAACGTGCTGGGCCCGGGACCCGCCAGGCAGTGCTGCATGCCCGGCACCATGAACAGCCTGACGACCTGCTCGCGTTGCGCGCCCATCTTCTCGCCGACCGCGTCGAAATATTTAATGGTGTTCAACGGCGGCACGGCCGCGTCGGCCCAGCCATGAAACAAGATCACCTTGCCGCCGCGCGCCGCGAAACGAGAAAGGTCGGGATCGGTGGCGTTGAGGATGGGTGCATATCGCTCGATGAACGCCGGTGCCTCGCGAGTGAAATCGAACGAACCGGGCTGCCAGTTGTCATCGCCCACCGCGACGCTGCGCATGAAGTTGGCAACGAAGCGGCCTTGCGTGCCGCCGGCCGCCTTGGGGCCGAAGATCCAGCCGTCCCAACCCAGACCGGGCACGCTGCCCACTTCAGCGCCAGGGGTGAACCCTGGAAACAGCTGCGTACCCGATGCGGTGCGCGGCCCCTGGTAGATGGCCTGCAACGCGCCGATCTGCGGATCGGTCAAACACCATTTTGAAACCTTGTCGGAACAGCGCAGCTTCTGCGGCTGAAAGTTACATGCTCGCGGCACGCCGACGATCTGATCCTTCACACCATCGAGTGTGTCGCACTGTGCATTGACCTCCGCCTCCAACGCCGGGGAGTGAGCGGGTGTTACGTATGCATCCGGCTTCAGCATCGCTTGGGAGTTCCACAGGAAGCCGAGCATCAGTCCGGTCCAGTCGTTGGCGGGCGCGCCGGCGACGATGCCGTCGTAATCGTCGGGATAGCGCTGCGCGATCATCAGCGCCTGCCGGCCGCCGTTGGAACAGGACGCGAAATAGGAACGTTTCGGGCCGGCGCCGTAATAGGCCTGGATGATGGCCTTGGCGTTGACCGTCATCAGATGAATGGCGCGATGGCCGAAGTCGACCAGCTTCTCGGGATGACCTTTCGCCCAGGAAACATCTTCATTGTTATTGTTGGCGGCCGTGTGACCGGTATCGGTGCTGACGCCGGCATAGCCACGCTGCACGGCTTCCACCAGCCCGCCGTGATAGTTGATGGAGCCCGCGAACCCACCGTTGCCCGCGCCCTGAAGTTTGCCGTTCCAGTTGCCCGGCTGCGGCAACCAGACTTCGAAACGAATATTCGAATCCGGCGTGGGCTTGATGGTGCCGATGACGCGGCAGTGCTCGGGCAACTGAGCGGGCGGTGCCCATGGCACGGCAGGATCTTTGAATGAACCCGCAGCGACTGCGGCGCTGGAATCGATGGTGGTATCGGCGATCGCCAGCGACTTCAGACTTTCGCAAGTCGCCGCGTAACTCGTGAGCGGCAACAATATTGCGGAGAGAGCCAACAGCGCGGCAACCGGCAATTGCCGGGCCGCTGGTTGCCCATCGTTACGAGCGAATCCCACCGCGCCCTGCTTCGAGTCGCGCAGCCCGAGTTGTGATTCAGGTGTTGAAACAGCATCCCGCTTCATTGTCGTCCTCTCGCCCATTCGTCTGTCAGTTCGACGCCGAGCATTCGAGCCGGCGCTGGCCCGCCTCGACGCGATAGATCGCATGACCCTGCTCTTCCCGCACGAAGGTGGCCCCCGCGGGCACCGAACGTCGCGGACCGGCACACCACACTTCCGCAGTTGCTCCCGGCGGGATGGTGATATCCAGCGACAGCTTCTCGCCCGAGCGCTGCCACTTCGATTCGACGCGGCCCACGATCGTATCGACGCTGCCGCGTGCCCACTCGAGCCCCGCCGGGGTGATCGGACGAATGACGATCGAGCGATAGCCCGGCGCGGCCGGCCGGATGCCGGCGAGCCCTTGATAGAACCAGGAACTGATCGAGCCCCAGTAATGGTGATCGTAGGAGCGCGTCTGCAACGACCAGTTCTCCAGCATGGTCTGCAGATCGTTCTGAATCCAATGGCCCCAGCTCGGCGCGCTGGTCTGCGTGACCAGCTTGTAAACCGTCTCGCCATAGCCGAAGTCGCTGAGTAACAGCGGCAGATAACGGCCGGAGAACACACCGGTGCTCGACAGGTGATATTTGTTCGCGACCAGGTCATCGTTGAGGGCACGGACGATGGCCGCGCGGTCCGCGGCCGGTGCAAGCCCGAACACCACCGGCAGCACGTTCTGATACTGCAGATACTTCGTCTGACCGTCCGCAGCCGGCGTGCGGTAGATCTTCCTGGCCGCATCGTAGTAGCGCTCGTTGTAAGCAGCGCGCACCTGATCGGCCAGCGCTCGATACTTCGTTGCGTCGTCCTTCTTATCCAGCAGAGTCGCGCTGTTCGCGAGCAGATCGATCATCAAGTAGTAATACGCGCTCGCCACGGAGTCGTTGTCGCTGGGTCCGGGTGGCGGCGGCACGAAATCCGGACGCGCCCACGCGGGCATGACGAACGGGCCTTCCGGCATGGGCAGCGCGTACTCCGCCAGCAAGGGGTTGTCAGGGTTCGCATAGATGTGAGTGCCCGGCGTGAAGAAGGTCCCGGTGTAGTCGACCAGCTTCCGCTGCGTCTCATACATTTGTGCGAGCAGCCGCAGGTCGCCGGTTTCATCGTAGAGATCCCAAGGCAGGACCGACGTTGCCGCATCCCACGAGGGGATCGGGCCACGAACCATGTTCCAACCCGGCGTGCCCTCGTAACCATAGAGCGGCGTCGACGGGACGATTTCGGGAATCTCTCCCTTCGGGGACTGCGCGTCGCGATAGTCGCCGAGCCACTTGGTCCACACGCGCGCGACATCGAAATTCACTGCCGCCGCCAGCGACGACGCGTGCGCGTCGCCCGTCCAGCCGTTCTTCTCGTAGGTCGGCGTATCCGTTTGCATGCCGTGCAGATTGTTGAGGATGGTGTTGCGAGCCGCGGCATGAATCGAGTTCACCAGTGGCTCGGCGCTTTCGAACGAACCGAGCGATGCGACTGTGGAGTGCAATATCTCCCCCGTCAGTGTCTCAAGCGTCGGCGTGCCCGGATAGCCTTCCACTTGTACATAGCGAAAGCCTTTGTAGCCAAACGACGGCGACCAGGTTTCCTCGCCGCCGCCCGCCAACGTGTAGCGATCCGTTTGCAGTTGGGTGTCGACCAGGCCGCTAGCGATCTGAACCGTGCCGTCCTTGTTGAGCTTTTCGGTTTGAATCAGCGAGACCGTCTGGCCGGCGGGGCCGTTGACCCGCAGGCTGAGCCGGCCGGCGAAGATGCGGCCGAAGTCGAACACATGCACGCCCGGCTGCACTTCGCGCACAGAGCGCGGCTTCAACGTATCGACGACTGCGATCGGCTCTTGCTCGGCCGCGTCGAGCACGCCCCTGGGTCCCTCGACGACACTGGCCGTCGCCCACTGCGAGGCGTCGAAGCTCGCCGTGTTCCAATGCTTCGGCAGGCGACGCGCGTCGTAACGTTCGCCGGAATAGATCGAATCATGCAGCGTCGGTCCGTCGATCGTTCGCCAGCTGTCGTCGCTGGCGACCAGCTGCCGGCGTCCATCGGCGAAGGTGATTTCGAGCTGCAACTTGACGGTGGGCGCAGCCCGCCAGGGCGCGGCATGCCAGTACCACTCGTTCGGCTCGGTCAACCCATACCAGCCGCGGCCCAGCTCGACGCCAATGGCATTGGCTCCCTGGCGCACGGCCTTGGTGACATCGAGCGCGCGATAGAGCACCCGCTTGTCGTAGGCGGTCACGCCGTCGGCGATGGCTGAGTTGATCGTCTCGCCATTCAAACTCACTTTCGGGAAGCCGCCCGCGGCCACGTAGATGCGAGCCGACCGCACGGTCGCATCGACGCTGAAGCTCTTCCTCAGCAGCGGCGCGGGAGCACCGATGGGCAGGACGATATCTTTATTCGGCACGCCGGCTGCCACCAGCAAACCGTCGGCGCGAACGCTGCCGCCGGTGAATGGATTGTCGTTACGCTCGAACTTTGTTTGGAACGAATTGGTGCCGGCGTCGACAGTGACCTCGTGCAAGACCGCCGCCTGAGTGCCGCCGGCACTGACGCCGATGGTTCCCGACGTCTGCACGCCGTCGGTCAGCGTGTCGACCTTGCGACCGTCGAGCGAAGTGGTGATGGTATTGCCGCGATATTCGATCGTCAGACGATGCGACTTGGCTCGCAGTTGCGCCTCGGTCATCGACAGCGGCACTTTCTTGAGTACGGTCGTCTCGACCAGACGCGGAAACTGGCCGGTGTAGCGACGCACTTGTGGAATGAGCACGGCCTGCTCGCCTTCGATGGTGAGCCGCCACGCGTAGGCTTCGCCATAAGTCTTGCCGACCGGGCGGGCACGGAACAGAAAGTCCACGGTCGAGCCCAGCAAGCTGAATTGATAGCTGACGCTGGCATCACTCCAGTCGTGATCGACGGCCTGTCGTCCGCCGATCCAGCGGGCCTGCCAGTCGCTTGCACTCAACAGGCCCATCTCCCACCACGACGGCTCACTCCACCCCGTCGCGCGATCGCGGCTGTCCCAAGCCTGTACCTGCCAGTAATAGCGCTGGCGCGATTGCAGCGCCGGGCCGGTGTACTCGATGTGATGAATGGACGACGACTTCACTTTGCCGCTGTCCCACAGCGGCGCGGTCAATTGATCGCGAGAGGCGGCGACGCGGATCTGATATGCAGTCTGCGCACCGTTGAAGCCTGCCGGTAAAAGCCAGGACAACCGGGGCCGTTCCACGTCGGTGCCCAGCAACTCGCCGGCATATTCGGTTTTCAGGGAATGGGGTGTCGACGCCGAGGTGCTGGCGAGAGATGGCGCCATGCGCGCTGCCGTCACTCCGAGCACTGCCAAGGCAGCGAGAGCGCCGGCACGCCAGCCACGTGAAGCCTTTCGTCGGCCAGCGATCGCGCCGAGCCAGGGCATGCTCGAGCTGCGGCGCTTGCTGACAACCGAAGGCAATGTCGAACTGGCGTCGAATCTGGTCCCGGACCTCAATGTTCGCCCCATCGATGTTCTCTCACTCGGTCGTCGCACGCGTATAGCCCAGCGACTCCATCCAGTGATACAGATCCTCGATCCAGTAGTCGCTGCTGAGCCCTTGCTGGTTCATGCCGAAGCCGTGACCGCCTTTGCGATAGATGTGCAGCTCGGGATGATGTCCGGCCTTGCGTAGCGCGCCGTGGAAGGCATCGACGCGCTCGGCGATCAGACCGTCGTCGCTTGCGTAGGCAAGAAACACCGGCGGCAGTTTCGACGGGATCTTCGGTATCTCACCCAGCGGCGCGCCGTAGATGGGCGCGACAAAATCGGGGCGGGCGGCTTCGGCGGGCGTCAGCATGGCGAAGCTCGCGACCATGCCACCGGCGGAGAAGCCGACGAAACCGATGCGATCGGGTGCAATGTTCCATTCATCGGCGTGAGCGCGCACGACCTTCACTGCCTGAATACCATCGGCGATCCCGAGCTTCGCATCGTCGGCGAAGGAAGCTGTGCCCGACATTTTCGCGGCAGCCATGCGAGCCATGAACTGCGTCCACATCAACGCATCGCTGCCGGGTGTTTCTATCAAACGATACTTGAGCACGAAGGCGGCAATGCCCCGCTCCACCAGCCAGCGAGCGACATCGTTGCCTTCCGCGTCAATGGTCAACATGCGGAACGCGCCACCCGGCGCGACGATCACGCCGGTACCCGTCGCCTTCGACGGGTCCGGCAGATAGACCGTGAGCGTCGGCCTGGTCACGTTGCGCACGACATTGAACTTGCCGCCGGGAAACGGCGAGACCTGTTCCTTCTGCTCCGCCTTCTCCGAGCCCGGCGCGACGCCGGGCCAGATTGCAACTTCCTGCGGTGTCGCTGCGAACGCCTGCGTCGTGAACGACGCGGCTGCGATCAAGCATAGAACCCGCAGCCGCGCTGCCATCGAGCACGGCGCGAGACCAAACCAGTTCGACGCGCAACGATAGTTCATGCTCACCATGACTTGCGTACGTTGATCGACACCACCCGGCCGAGCGCCGAGGAGTTCGCGGAATCGAAGCCCGGTGACGATAGATACATCGGCGGCTCCTCGTCGAGCACATTGTCGGCCAGCAGGCTGACCTGCGTACCCTCGAGCCAGCCGGTGGCCTTCGGCCGGTAAGTCACATGGGCATCGACGGTCACGAACGCATCCACTTCCTGGGTCAGCAGATTGGGATTGTTGTACTTGCCGGTGTAGTTGATGAAGGCACCCGTACTCCACTGCGCGCCGATCCAGTTGAATGTACCTCGGGCGCGCCATTTCACGCGACCGCGTTCGGTCTGATCCACGGCGGCCGCCCCAGGCGCCGCGGTGAGGTCGAACTTCAACTCGCGCTGGCCGGCGAGACCCGCGAAGAACAGCCCCGAGCTGGTGTTCCAGCTGTAGTTGACGTTGAAGTCCACGCCCTGCACTTCCTGTCGCGCGAGATTGCGACGACGCAGATCGAGAATCTCGCCGCCGCCGATGATGGCCGCACGCAGCGCCGGTGTCAGCGTGCCGTCGATGCGAATGCCTGAGTTCAACAGTGCATCGAGCTGCTGAGCGCTCGGACGATAGGTGTAGTACTGGGACAGCGCCGGATTGGTGAACAGACCGATGGTCCAGAACGGAATGCCCAGCACGTCGCGGAAGTCGATGTTGTACAGCGTGGCACTGACGTTGAGGCTGTCGAGCGCGGCCGGATTGAAATCGAAGCCCACCGACCAGGTATCGGCCTTTTCCGGTTTCAGATTCGGCTGGCCGCCGGCAATGACCACGGCCGGTCCCGGCAGCGCGCCCGGCGGGAAGAACGGAAAGAAGGGCAGGATCTGCAGGCGCGAATCCACCGTCGCAACATTCGAATCCGCCAGGCTCGGCGCATGGAACGATTTGCCGCTGCTCGCACGCAGCGAGAAACCATCGACCACGGTCCAGTTGAGGCCGAACTTCGGATTGGTGGTATCGCCGAAGTCGCTGTAATCGTCATAGCGCGTCGAGGCGGACAGCGTCAGCGCCCGCACGCCGGTGAACGCGTTGCCGCTGCCCACGAGGGGCAGATTCAATTCCGCGAATGCCGAGCGGACCGAGCGATCGCCGTACGACGGAGCGACCAGATCCAGCCGGTTGTTGGGCTGGATATAAAACGTCTTCGCATCGATCTCTTCGTAATGATATTGCGCGCCCACCGCCATGCGCAGCGCGCCGCCAGGCAGGGACACCAGCGGGCCGTCGAACTTCAGCGAAATCTCGCGCAGCTCCTGATCGGCGTCGTTGTAGGTGCCGCCGGAGCGGATTGCCGCCAGCACCGCGGGATTGGTCCGCCCGCCGAATGGATCGAGCGCCGTATCCAGCGTCGTGCCGGCCGCAGCCGCGTTCAGCGCCGCTGCGTTCAGGGAACGATCGGTGGTTTCGGTGGTGCCGATTCCATAGTTGGCGAGCAGTTCCATCGCCCAGTCGCCCGGCAATTTCACATTCACGCCGGCCACCAGACCGCCCGCGGTCAGCTCCTGCGGATTCTCGACGTTGGGCCCGAACTCGCGCACGAACGAATACTGCACCACCTCGAACGGCGCGAACCCACCGCCCGGCGGCGCGACGAAGTACGGATTGGTGATGGGAATGACGAACGTCGCGCCGGGCTGCGCGTTCAGGGGTGTCGACTTACGCTGCGAGTAATATGCCTCGCTGAAGAACTCGACGTTATCGGTCACGTCCTGCCGTAGCGTCGCGTACACGCTATTGCGATGTTCAGCGGAGAGATAGTCGGTGTACTGCGTGTTGTCGCAGCGGTTCAGACCGGGCGTGAGGCCCGGAAACGTGTAGTTCACATTGTTATAAGTGACATTGCCCGGGTAGCACAGCGTGCTCCGGCTGTCGGCGCCGCCCTGCGACGTGAGATCGTTGGTCACGTAGTCTCGTTCGCGGCCTTGCAGATTGTTACGACCGGCGTATTCATACGCGATCATCATCGAGCCGCTGCCCCAGGTGGTACCGAACACCGTGTTGAAGTCCATGGTGTCGAAGCCATCGCCATAACCGTATTGCGCGGTGGTCTCGAAGCCGTCGAAGTCCTTGCGCAGGATCATATTGATGACGCCGCCGACCGCATCGGAACCGTAGGTCGCCGAAGCACCGTCGGCGATGATTTCGACCCGCTCGATGGCCGACGTGGGAATCGCCGATGGATCGGGAATGGTCTGCAAGACGCCAGCGCCGACCATGCGATGGCCGTTGACCAGCACGAGTGTCGCCGTCGCGCCGAGACCGATGCCGCGCAGATTCGGCGGCGTGATCGGTTGCGAGAAATCGGAAGTACCGACCGGCATCGTGTTGAACGATGTCACCTGCGGCACGGTTGCCAACAACTCCGCCGTCGTCGTTACACCTGTAGCTTCAATGACATCGCGCGAGACAGTGACCAGATCCGACCCGGTCGGCGCGGCGCCCCGGATCAACGTGCCGGTAACCAGAATCTCTTCCAGCTCGTTGGTGCTGGGCGCTTTCTCCTGCGCCGACGCGATGGACGCGCCCAAGCCCAGCGCCGCGACGATGGCCAGGCGTAGCGCGGATTGCGGACGAACGGCGGCGAGCACTGGCCGACCGGCCAGTGAAGACAGTGACTGAGCTTGCATCGAACCCCCCGGTGTAGCTCGTGATCAAATCTTATTGGCATTGATCGTTATCGATCAGCGATGCGATTTTTAACACGAGGTATGGAGGCAATCAATCATCCGCAATCGATTTCAGTCATGTATTTGTCGTCGATGGGGTGTCTTTGAGACAACACCCAGCCTCTAAATCCTGTGCGACCGGAGCGCTTGTTAGCGCAACCACGGCAGGAATTGCCGTGGCGAGAGGGGCTTGCGGTCGCCGGCTTTCGAATGGCTGGGATGGAACGGGCCAGCCGAGCGGGCGGCGGCCTATACTGCACTCATCGACAAGCTCAGGACATTCAGATGAACCGCCCACGGATCGGACGCCACCTGCTTCTCCTGCTGAGCCTGGTCATATTCGGCATGCCCGCCTTCGCGGGCAAGCTGGAAGCCGGCATGGAGCCGCCGGACTCTCTGGGTAAGGACGCGAATGGCACACCGGTTCGCATCAGCGAACATCGCGGCAAGATCGTCATCGTCTCGTTCTGGGCCGCGTGGTGCCCGCCCTGCCGAAAAGAACTGCCCGTTCTCGACGCGCTTCAGAAAACCGCGGGCGCCGACAAGGTCCGTGTGTTCTCGATCAACTGGAAAGAACCCGCTGCTCGATTCCGGCGGCTTCAGCGCAACTTGAAGGACGTGAGCCTGACGTTGCTCAGTGACTCCTTGGGCGACATCGGCGCGCAGTACGAGGTCAAGGCCATTCCGCACATGGTGATCATCGGTCGCGACGGCAAAATCTCATCGATCCATCGGGGCTACTCGGACTCGATGATCGATGGCTTGATCGAAGAAATAAACACGCTGTGGCGGCAAGGCGAAGAACCACCGGCGGCAACTGAAACTGCCGCCGTGAACTAGGGCCTGTTAACACTCATTGGATGGGCTGCGTTGCGCCTCCAATCGCCTGCAGCAAGGCGCAAAGCGCAGCCCATATGTCGATATGGGCAAGCTTTGTAACGCGGCTGTGGGCGATTCGAGGCGCAACCCATATAATGAATAAATACATTTGATGGGACGAGCTATTGCGGTTCAGGCCGTCGTTGCTCCTCCCTTATGTACAGAGAGTACACGGCGGTCGTCCCGCCTAGCCCTGAACCGCAATAGCTCGTCGCAGCCCATCCAATGAGTGTTAACAGGCCCTAGCCGAGCGACTTCACCAATGCGCCGTTCACCCGGACGTTTTCCAGCCGCACGCTGCGCGTGTATTTGATGGTGCTGGGCTGGGTCACCTGGTTGAACTCACACTCTCTGAGAGTGATGTCGTCCACCGGGGCCTTGGGCAAGCCTTGTGAGTCCAGCACTCGTCCGGCTTTCGCGACCCGCATCCGCTCCACCACGACGTTGCGCAGCTGCGGGGTGAACGCGCCATTCGCGCCCTCTTCATAATTGAAGTCACAGGTGATTGCCGCGCGACCGACCTGCCCCACGTCGATGTCACGATAATAGAAATTCTCCAGCAGCCCGCCACGCAGCGCGTTGTTCTTGAACCGGATCGCGTACCAGAGATCGGGGCTGTCCATGTGACACTGCTCGGCGAACACCCAGCGCGCGCCGCCCGAGATCTGGCTGCCGACCACCACGCCGCCGTGCCCTGCCTTCATCCGGCAATTACGGATCAGGATGTTCTGCGATGGCACGTCGAGACGTCGCCCATCCGCGTTACGCCCTGAATTCACAGCGATGCAGTCGTCGCCGGTATCGAACGAACAATCCTCGATGAGCATGTGATCCACCGACTCGGGATCCATGCCGTCATTGTTGGGTCCGTGCCCGAAGACATCCACGCCTCGCACCGTCACGTTCCGGCACAGCACGGGATGAATGTTCCAGAACGGCGAGTTGCGCAAACGAACGCCTTCGATGAGCACGTTCCGACACCGATAGGGCTGGATGAACGGCGGACGCAGATAACCGCCCTCGCCGAACACGCGCTTCTCCGGCGGCACGCCGGCCTCAGCCATGTTGAAGAGGCGGGCGCGCGCTTCGAGCTGCGTGGGCATGCCATCGACCCAGCCATGATCGAGGGTGCCACCCCACTTCCCTTTCCACGGCCACCAATGCCTGGCGCTTCCCTGGCCGTCCAGAGTGCCTTTACCGGTGATGCCGATGTTGTTCTGCTCGAAGGCATAGATGAGCGGGGAATAGTTCATGAGCTCCATGCCCTCCCAGCGCGTGAACACGAGCGGATAACTCGCCGGGTTCGTGTCGAAACTCAGCGTCGCGCCCTCGGCGACATGCAACTCGACGTTGCTCTCGAGATGAATCGCACCAGTGAGAAATTTGCCCGCCGGCACGAGCACCCGTCCACCACCGGCCGCGACACAGGCCTCGATCGCCTTTGCGATCATTGCGGTGTTCAAGGTCGTGCCATCGGCGACGGCGCCAAATCGGGTGATATCGAAGACGCGATCGGGAAAGGTCGGCGGTTTCACGTTCCGAGCGATGTCGGCGGCTCGCTCCCAGGCTTCACCGGAGCTCGTGGCCGCAGGGATTTTGCCTGAAGCAACCAGGGCAACCGCGCCCGTCCCCGCCACGAAGGTCCGCCTATTCATCGATGCGCGCATTCGATCGTCCCGAAATGAATGTCGAAGGATCTTCACACATCGCACGCCGGCCGGGGCAATAGTATACGATATACATCCATGAGAACCCTCGTCATCGTCTCGCTCGCCGCTGTGCTAGCCACACCGCTGATCGCCGCATCCGACCCCTCGGCGCTTCATCGCTCGCTCTCGCTTCGCGACGATTGGATGTATCTCACTCGTGACCTCGCCGATCCCGCCGAGTGGTCGCATGAGGGCAAGCGGTTTCACTATCGCAAGACGGTCGAGGGCGGTTTCGCTTTCGTTGAAATCGATGCACGCACGCAGAAACGGCGCGCACCTTTCGACGCGGGCAAGCTGGCGGTCGCGCTGAGCGACGCAACCAAGCAGAGCTATCAACCATTGCGCCTGCCGTTCGACAGCTTCGAATACGCCGATGAGAACCGCGCGATCACTGTAACGATTGGAGAGGAGCGTTGGACGTGCGGCATCGTGAGCTATGCCTGCCACAAGGCCGAACCCGCGGACACCAATCGCCCGCGCGCATTCGGCGTGGTCCGCGATCTGGACGTGCCAGCCGACAATCGTCCGCACAAGTCGCCCGACGAAAAGTGGGAAGCATTTGTCGAAGATGACAATGTCGTGGTCCGTGCCGTGGGCTCGAAGGATGCGACCGCGCTCAGCACCGACGGAACGCCCGGCGACTTCTATGATCCTGAAACGCTCGCCTGGTCACCCGATTCGACCCGACTCATCGCCTATCGTGTGCGACCGGGCTTTCACCGCATCGTGACTCGGGTCGAAGCGGCGCCGTCGAATCAACTGCAACCGGCGTTGCGCACGCAGCTCTATCCCAAGCCCGGCGATCCGGTCGACGTCGAACAACCGGTCTTGTTTCATGTCGCCGAACGCCGCCGGATCGAGATCGACAACGCGCTGTTTCCCAATCCCTATGAGATGTCCAAGCCTGAGTGGCGCAAGGATGGTCGCACTTTCGTCTTCGACTACGAACGACGCGGGCACAGCCAGGCACGAGTCATCGAGGTGGACGCTCGCAGCGGCGTACCGAGGGCTGCAATCACCGAAGACGCCACAACCTTTGTTTATGCGGACCGTCGCTATCGACACGATGTCGGCGACGACGCTCGAGAAATCGTTTGGATCTCCGAGCGCGATGGCTGGCGGCACTTGTATCTCGCGGATACTGCGACGGGCACGCTGAAGCAGATCACTCGCGGCCCCTGGATCGTGCGCGATGTGCTCAAAGTGGACGACGCCAAGCGACACATCTGGTTCTCGGCGAGCGGCATGGATGCTGGCAAGGATCCATACTTCAAACACGTGTTCCGCATCGACTTCGACGGCGCCAATCTCACCCGACTGACCACGGCAGACGCCACTCACGAGGTGCGCTTTGCGCCGGACCTGTCCGTCTATGTCGATACCTATTCGCGCGTGGACTTGCCGACGGTGTCCGAGCTTCGCCGCGCCGACGGCACGCTGATTACGACGCTCGAGCGCGGCGACATCTCACGCTTGACCGCCGCTGGCTGGAAGGCGCCCGAGCCGTTCGTGGCCAAAGGACGCGATGGCTCAACTGACATCTGGGGCCTGATCGTGCGTCCTCGCGACTACGATCCGGCGAAGAAATATCCCGTGCTCGAAAACATCTACGCCGGCCCGCACGACAGCTTCGTGCCCAAGAGCTTCTGGCCGTTCGACTTCCATTCCGGCGGCGACAAAGCGATCGGCATGCAGGCACAGGCCGACCTCGGCTTCATCGTCGTGCAGATCGACGGCATGGGCACGGCGAATCGATCCAAGGCGTTTCATGACGTCACGTGGAAGAACCTCGCGGACTCGGGCTTCCCCGATCGCATTCTCTGGCACAAGGCGCTCGCCGCTCGCGATCCCTCGTACGACATCAGCCGCGTCGGCATCTACGGCGCCTCCGCCGGCGGCCAGAGCGCGCTCAATGCACTGCTGTTCTATCCCGATTTCTACAAAGCGGCGGTTGCGTACGCAGGCTGCTACGACAACCGAATGGACAAGATCAGCTGGAATGAACAATGGCTCGGCTGGCCCGTCGATGCGAGCTATTCAGCCGCGTCCGGCGTCGCCAACGCCGCCAGGCTGCAAGGCCAGCTCCTGTTGATCGTCGGCGAGCAGGACTCCAACGTGGACCCGGCGTCGACCATGCAGGTCGTGGATGCGCTGATCAAAGCGGACAAAGATTTTGAATTGCTGGTGGTTCCGGGCGGCGAGCACAGCGTGGGTCGGTCGACAGGGCCGATTCCTTATGTTCAGCGGCGGCAGTTCGAGTTCTTCCTGCGGTCATTGCAGGCTCCGCGGAACCAATCGCCGGGAGCCGGTCCAAGTCCCTAGACTGCCGATCGGCGGGGCCGGAACGCTGTGACTGCCTTCATCGTAAAATATTCGTGTGTTATCTACCCTCTCCGGGCCTGACCGAGACGCTGCCCGGAGATGACGATGCGAAGCCTTCTGCTTGTTTTCTGCCTGCTGGCGGCTGGTGCCGAGGCTGCCACTCCATCGAATCGAGCGCCAACGATCAGTGGCACGCTCAGCAATTCGCAGGTCGGCGCCGACTATTACTTCATGCCCAAGGCCAGCGATCCGGATGGCGACACGCTGACGTTCTCGATCAGCGGCGCACCAGGCTGGATGCGCTTCCGCGCGAGCGATGGCCGGATCGTCGGGCAACCCGATACCGAAGGCATCTTTTCGAACATCGTTATCAGCGTACGCGACTCACACGGCAACACCGCGAGCCTGCCGCCGGCCACGATTACGATCACGGGGTCAGCTGCGCGCGCGGGTGCGGGTGTGCAGCGCTCGTTGGCGAAGGGCACGGGCACGGCGACACTGACCTGGGCGGCGCCGACTCAAAACGACAACGGCACATCGTTGGCCAATCTGGCCGGCTATCGCATCTCGTATGGCACCAGCGAGACCGCGCTCACTGAGAACATCGAGCTACCGAATCCCGCCGCCAGCGGCTACGTCGTGTCGAATCTCGCGCCGGGCACCTATTACTTTTCGGTGCGCTCCTACAACTCGCAGGGCAAGGAGAGTGCTCCGTCGCCTGTGGTGAAGAAGGTGGTCAAGTGAAGGCGGCTCCGAGCCTTCAACGATCCAGCTTCAGATCGAGAATCGATTCCAGACCCTGATGCAACCCGACCAAACGCGGCACGGCTTTTATCGCCAGCAGCGTTCCTGAAATGTAAGGCTCGGCATGACTGCCCGCTTCATGCCGGATGATGAGACGCTCATGAGAGCGTCCGAAAATAACTTCGAATCCGAATACATGACCCGGCAAGCGCACCGCATGCACCTGCGTGCCTTGCACGGTCGCACCTCGCGATCGGGAATCACCGACGAAATCGTCCGCCGCGATCGCATGCTGTGACGGACCTTGCGATGCCATTCTGTTGGCGAGCTCACGCGCTGTGCCGCTGATCGCATCGATCTTGTCGTCGTGCGCGTACTCGATGATCTCCCAACTCTTGATGTATTTGGCCGCCGCCGTCGCGAACACCTGAGCCAGCACGGCGGTGATCGCGAAGTTTCCGTGAACGACACCGACCTTGGCTCGCCGCGCTTCCTCATCAAGCTGCGCGTACTGTTCAGCCGTGATACCGGAGCTGCCGACGATAACGTGCTTGCCACCAGCGATGGCAGCTCGGACGTTCTCGAACGCCGCTGTCGCTGAGGTGTAGTCGACCAACACGTCGAACGAATCGCTCGCCAACGCCTCCACCACCGACGCACGAATCTCAACTTCGCAATCGCACCCGAGCACCTGACCTACCTTCTGTCCCGCCGCTGAGCGCGCAACAGCGGCGGCCAGCGTCAGATCGTCGTGCGCGAGGATTTCGGTGGCGAGCAGACGGCCAACGTCGCCGGTGATTCCGGCGAGACAGATTCGGATCGACATGGGTACCTCGTTGACGCGCGGCGGTTGGGCCGCGGCAGTTATAGTCTATTTAGCTATGCGTACCGTGGCCTGGCATGTGCATGACTTACACCAAGCGTTGGCATCCATTTTTGCACCGCGCTCACGAAAGTTGAATATGGCTGAAAGAATCCGCGCCCATATCGTCTGCAATTTTCACTTCCGAGTGGCGATTAACTGTCCAATCGACGCCGCGGCACCAAACCGCGGAGGTGATCCCAATTGGCCGCCAATCCATTCCCAATTAGCCGTTGCCGCGCTCCCAATTAGCCGCTACGCTGATCAACCATGGCCGCTTATCCCCGTCATGTCGAAACCCGCATCCGACTTGCGTTGCGCGATACTCGAGTCGTCGCAATCACCGGCCCCAGACAATCAGGCAAGACGACGCTCGCACGACGTTTCGCGCGACAAGGCCGTTCGTACGTCACGCTGGACGATCCCGCGACTCTGGCCGCAGCCAAGAGCGATCCCGTGCGTTCATACGAGAATTGGATCGAGCGGTTATCGATGAGGTACAGCGCGCTCCTGACATTCTTCTGGCAATCAAACGCACCGTGGACGAGGACAGGCGTCCCGGTCGTTTCCTCCTGACCGGCTCCGCGGACCTTTCCACGATAGCGACAGTTCGCGAATCACTGGCAGGTCGCATCGAAACGATTCCGCTCCTGCCTCTGTCAAGAAGTGAATTGCTGCGGCGGAAACGGACCCAGTTCATTGATAGCGTGCTTGGAGGCACGGTACCTCAGCCAGCCGAAACAATGAGTTCCGACAGGCTCGTGCAGATGGTTGCAAGCGGAGGCTATCCAGAAGCGCTCGCCAGGAAGACGGAGCGGCGCCGGCAGGACTGGCACCGTGCCTATATCGAATCCATCGTGGACCGGGACGTCCCGGAGATCGCGTCCCTGGCGCGCCCTAACCAGATCCCTCGACTTCTGCAGTTCGCCGCTCAATACGCCGGCAATCTGCTCAACCTCTCGGAGATCGGCCGCTGCGTTGCCCTCGACCACAAAACCACCGATAGTTACCTGCGAGTTCTGGAACAACTCTTTCTCTTACGCCGCCTCCCGCCCTGGTCACGCAACGAACTCTCCAGAATCGTCAAGACACCCAAATTGCATTTTGTAGATTCCGGTCTGCTGACTTCTCAACGCGGCTTCACCGTCGCGCGCATACGTAAAGAGCGAGGACTACTTGGCCCACTTCTGGAAGGATTCATTTTCACGGAGCTTCTGAAACTTTCCTCGGTATCACAGCAACGAGTCAGCTTGTTTCATTTCCGCGACCGGGATCAGAACGAAGTCGATTTCGTGCTGGAGAACGCGGAAGGACAGATCGTAGGAATTGAGGTGAAGTCAGCCGCGACGATCGCGCGCCGTGACTTCTCAGGGTTGGACCGGCTCGCGTCCATCGCCAGTGAGCGCTTCGTGCAAGGAATCGTCCTGTACGACGGCGAACGCCCAATATCATTTGCGGATAACTTGCGAGCAGTTCCATTCGCAAGCGTCTGGGCATGATCGGACGAACGCATGCCCCGAAACTCTCTGAGCTCTCAGGCTTCATATTGACGAGGGAAATCGTCGACTGGGTAACCCGCAGAGCGGCCGAACAAGGGACATCAAGCTCGGCGATGTGCGCAGCGGAAAGCGCGCCCCAGGAAAGTGGACCAGGGTCCGACCCTGCACTGGCGCAGGCACGCAACGCGTTCTGCTCAGAAAGTTCTGCTGATGGCGACACACGCGGAGAAGGCACAGAAGCGCTGCACCCGTGCGTTCGACAACGCACTGAAGGCACTCAACACGGCGGCGAATGATATTGAGCGGCAGTTCACTGCTCCGTTGGAGCAGGGCACGCATTCCGAGCTGTGCAAGGAAATCCGCGCGCACATCAGGTCGCTAGACAAGGACAAACGCGATGGCGGCTCGGACGTTCTCGAACGCCGCTGTCGCTGAGGTGTAATCGACCAACACGTCGAACGAATCGCTCGCCAACGCCTCCACCACCGACGCACGAATCTCAACTTCGCAATCGCACCCGAGCACCTGACCGACCTTCTGTCCCGCCGCTGAGCGCGCAACGGCGGCCGCCAGCGTCAGATCGTCGTGCGCGAGGATTTCGGTGGCGAGCAGGCGGCCAACGTCGCCGGTGATTCCGGCGAGACAAACACGAATCGACATTAAGACCTCGCTGGGCAGTGCGTGACCTTCTCAGCGTAACAAACCGGGCGATCTGCTCCTTGATTTATACATATGGCTCCATATACTCGTATTTTCGTATGTTTGAACGGGGATTTTCGATGCCCACTATTACGATTAGCGAGGAATCGCTGGCCATCTTGCAGCGCTATGCTCGACCTTTCGTCGATTCCGTGGATGTGGCTATCAAAAATATGGATGGGCTTATCCAGAACAGCGCTGCGGGCGCCGCCAGCGCCCTGCCGGCTGAGACCAGCGTCGCCGAGCGGCGGATCGATCCGCGCGACCTCCCCAAGCTCACCCACACGAAATTGCTGGATGCCTCGATTGGCGGCGCGTCGCTTTCCCGTCCGAACTGGAATCGGCTCCTCGAAGAAACGGTGCGCCGGGCAATCAGACAGGTCCGAGACTTCGACAAGCTCCGCAGGATTTGCCCTGTGAATATGATCAAGGGCAGAAAGAACGACGAGGGCTACACCCACTTGGCGGACATAGACATCTCTGTGCAGGGACAAGACGCGAACGGGGCTTGCCGCGGCGTCGTTACCGCAGCTCAGGCGCTGGGCCTCGAACTCAAAATCGAACTCATGTGGCGACCGAAGGAAGGCGCCAACTTTCCCGGCGAACGCGGCCGGCTACATATACCGGCGGCAAAACGCACAGCCGCTTAGCGAATGGGTCTGAATGGTGGCCGGGGTCGGAATCGAACCAACGACACGCGGATTTTCAGTCCGCTGCTCTACCAACTGAGCTACCCGGCCAACTGGGTGGGCCCGGACGAGGTCGGGGCCTGAAGAAGGTCGCTGCGGCGGCATGCGCCGAAGCGGGCGCGTATTAGAGCGGGGGCTTGGCGAGGCGTCAAGAAAAACGAGTGGTTGAGGGCGAAATTCGGCCCTTACCCGATACCCGCATGGCGGTTGCATACCGATTCCGGCCACAAATGCGCACGGAAATGCCGGCGCTAACTGTCAGGTTTGAGGTTCTATACTCTCCGGTCCGCGGGTCCGCGGCTAACCCCTCGGTTTACTTGGGTTTGCAACTTTTCGGTGCGACCGGGCGTTGTTGGGGGCGACTCCTTGGGACAAGGGTGGCGCATCCCGGCAGGCATCCAGGTCCACATATATAAGGAGTCCATTCATGGCAGCGGTATACCCGGCAGCCACTCCCGTCCCTGATCGCTCTCACGAACCCCTGGCCTGCCGCTATACCCGCATCCGCGAGGCGTCGGTGGGCATCTGCAGCCCGCTGGAAGTCGAGGACTACGTGGTGCAGAGCATGCCGGACGCGAGCCCGGCCAAGTGGCACCTGGCGCATACCAGCTGGTTCTTCGAGCAATTCCTGTTACGCCCCTTGTTGAGCGGCTATCAGCCCTTTCAAGCCGGGTTCGAGGTGCTGTTCAACTCGTATTACCAAGCCGTCGGCCCCATGCACCTGCGGCCGGAGCGAGGCTTGCTGACGCGGCCGACGGTGAAGGAAGTGTTCGCGTATCGCCGGCATGTCGATGAGCACATGCTGAAGCTGCTCGAGGCGCGCAGCGAGGACGACGAGCAGTTCGAGCCGCTGATCACGCTGGGCATGAATCACGAGCAGCAGCACCAGGAGTTGATGTTCACCGACATCAAGCACCTGTTGTCGAAGAATCCCTTGCTGCCGGCCTACACCCGTAAGCCGCAACCCGCCACCGAAGTGCGCAGCTGCGGGCCGTTGCAGTTTCTGACGTTCGAAGGCGGCGTTCGCGAGATTGGCGCCACCGGCAAGCACTTTTGTTTCGACAACGAGACCCCACGTCATCGCACTCTGGTGGAACCGTATGCGCTCGGCGATCGCTTGATCACCAACGGCGAATATCTGGAGTTCATGCGCGACGGCGGCTATCGCCGCGCTGAATTCTGGTTGTCGGACGGTTGGAGTACGGTGACTCAGGAGGGTTGGGCGCGGCCGTTCTACTGGACGCCGGCGCTCGATGCTGAATTCACATTGCGAGGCTTGCAGGCCCTAGATATGGCGGCGCCGGTCTGTCACTTGAGTTACTACGAAGCGGACGCGTTCGCGCGCTGGGCCAATGCGCGGCTGCCGACTGAAGCCGAGTGGGAGCTCGCCGCCGAATCGTTGCCGGTCCGCGGAAACTTATTGAAGACCGACATGCTCAAACCTCTTCCGGCCGGCGATCAGCCCGGCTTGAAACAAATGTTCGGCGATGTGTGGGAGTGGACCGCATCTCCTTATGTCGCGTATCCCGGTTATCGCGCGGCGAAAGGTGCGCTCGGCGAGTACAACGGCAAGTTCATGTGCAGTCAGCTGGTCCTGCGCGGCGGCTCGTGTGTGACACCGGCCGATCACGTGCGCGCGACCTATCGCAATTTCTTTTATCCGCAATCTCGTTGGCAGTTCATGGGCGTGCGCCTGGCACGCGACCTGTAATCGAAGGAAGAACGATGGCAAAGCATCCGAGCACCGCCCCCGCCAAATCCACGCAAGACGCACTGACCAACGACGTTCTCGACGGGCTGAAAAAAGAGCCCAAGGAATTGTCGGCCGTCTGGTTCTACGATGAACTGGGCTCGTTCCTGTTCGACAACATCTGCGAGCTGCCCGAGTACTACATCACTCGCACCGAACTGCAGATCATGCACGGCCATGCGAATGAGATGGCACAGTACATCGGCCCGGACGCGGCGCTGATCGAGTTCGGCAGCGGCACCAGCATGAAGACTCGTCTGCTGCTGGATCGATTGGAGAGTCCGCTCGCCTACGCCCCGGTCGATATTTCGCGCGAACATTTGTTTGCAGCGGCGGGCGCGCTCGCGAAGGATTACCCCCATCTGCACATCGTGCCGGTCTGCGCCGACTTCACGCAGAACTTCGAGCTGCCGAATTTCATCCGCGCCGCCGAGCGTCGCATCGTTTATTTCCCGGGTTCGACCTTGGGCAATTTCGATCGCCCTCAGGCGCGGGCCCTGCTGGCTCGCATGCGGGATCTGGTGGGTAAGAATGGCGCGGTGCTGATCGGCATCGATCTGCGCAAGGACCCTCGCGTCCTCGAGCGCGCTTATGACGATGCCGCTGGCGTGACAGCGGAGTTCAACATCAACGCCCTGCGCCACGTGAATCGTGAGCTCGGCGCCGATTTCGACCTCGACGCCTTCGATCATCTCGCCGTGTGGGTCGAGAACGAGAGCCGCATCGAGATGCATCTGGTCAGCAAGAAGGAACAGACCGTGCACCTCGGCGGCGAGAAAGTCCGCATCGGTCGCGGTGAACATCTGCGCACCGAGTATTGCCACAAATACACACTCGACACCTTCAACGAACTGGCCGCGACCGCCGGCCTGGCGGTGAAGCGTGTGTGGATGGATCCGAACAAGCTGTTCAGCGTGCAATTGCTGGAGCCGGCTCGACTGCAATAGAACTACCGACGGACCTGCGGAGTTGAGCCAGGAGGCAAAGCCACGTATGGTCCACGGTCATGTCGGAATCCGCTCCTAACACGCAGGGGTGGGCGCTATTCCTCGATGTCGATGGCACGCTCCTGGAGCTTGCCGAGACGCCACAGGGAGTGCACGTGCCCACCACCCTCAAACATTTGCTCGAAGCCGCTCGCTGGCGCCTCGATGGAGCGCTGGCGCTGGTCAGTGGCCGCAGCCTCGCGAACCTCGACAATCTGTTCTCGCCGCTGAAATTCATCGGCTCGGGCGTGCACGGATGCGAGCGACGCACCGCCGATGGGCATGTGCTACGCCCCGAAGTGGACGCGGCATTGATCGCACGTGTGCGCAATCAGCTCGCCGATTTCGTGCGCGGGCATGAAGGACTCTTGTTGGAAGACAAACACTACGCGGTCGCGATGCACTTTCGTCGTGCACCGGAGATGAAGGATGAGGTCTATCGCATCATGAACGAGGTTCTGGTGCAGCTCGGTCCGACCTTCGCCTTGCAGGCGGGCAAGAGCGTGCTGGAGTTACGGCCTGGCGCGTGGACCAAGGGCAGCTCCATTACGTCCTTCATGCAGGAAGCGCCGTTCATAGGCCGCACGCCGGTATTCATTGGCGATGACGTCACGGATGAGGATGCGTTCGAGGTGGTGAACGAAATGAATGGTGTATCGATTCGCGTAGGCCAGGCCGCCGCGACGTGCGCGAAGCATCGGCTGGGCGGTGTCAGCGAAGTGTTGCGCTGGTTGCAGACGGTGCCTCCCGTCATCCCGCCGTCTCAACCCGCCCCGTAATTCATGTCGTTCGATCACTCATTTGGCATCGAGGAAGAGTTCTTTCTCGTCGATGCCTCCACGGGAATGCTCGGCGCGCCGGCGCTCGACCGGCTCATGGATGACGCGCGCGCCAGGCTCGGCGATGTCGTCACGTCCGAACTGTTGCAATCACAGATCGAGATCGCGTCGCCGATTCTGCGCAGTCACTCGGAAGCGCGCGAAGTGATGTCGCGGACTCGGCGGGTGTTGAGTGAGGTTGTCGCGGGTCATGGATTGCAAATTCTTGCGGCCAGCACGCATCCGTTGGGGGTGTGGCAAGAGCAGCTCGTTACGGAGAAGCGGCGCTATGACAAGCTGATCGCGGACTTCCGCATCGTCACTCAGCGCAATCTGGTGTGCGGGCTGCACATTCACGTGGCCGTCCCCGAGCAGGTCGATCGCATCGACGTGATGAATCGGGCGATGCGTTGGTTGCCGGTGTTTCTGGCGTTGAGCACGTCGTCGCCATTTTGGAATCACCGCGTCACGGGCTTGCTGAGCTATCGGCAGGCGCTCTACGACGAGTGGCCACGCAGTGGCATTCCGGATTTCTTTCACGACGAAGCGGACTATCAGGCGTTCGCGGATCGCTTGCGGGCGGCCGGGGCGATCGGCGACTCGTCGCAGTTATGGTGGGCGATCCGGCCGGCACTGCGCTTTCCGACGCTGGAGATGCGCATCGCCGATGTTTGTACGCGGCTGGAGGATGCGCTGGCGATCGCGGCGTTGTATCGCGCGCTGGTCGCGACGTTGGTGGCCAATCCGGAGATGGGGAAGGAACGAAGCACCCATACCCGGCGGCTCATCGACGAGAATCGCTGGCGGGCGAAGCGGGATGGGGTCAAGGCGGAGTTCATTCTCGAGTCGTCCAACGAGGCGGTGCCGTTGGCCAAGGTCGTCGGCGATTTGATCGAGACCTGCGACGAGCAGATCGAGCGGCTCGGCTGCCGCGAGGCGCTCGCCCCTATCGAGCGGATTCTCAGCGAAGGCACCAGCGCGCATCAGCAGCTGAAGATTTATAACGACAGTCGCGCGGCTGGCGATGAGAGCGTTGAGGCGCTGCTCAAGGTTGTGGAGTGGCTCAAAGCCACCACGTTGAGCTGATGCTGGTCGCGCCACGCACTGGTGCAGGCGCGTTGCGCCAGCCTTCGGCAGATGCGGAGGCACTCGGCGAACGTCAGTGACCCAACGCGGCGGCAGTGGCGCGAGCCATCGCAAGCTCCTCGTCGGCTCGCACAGCGAGCAAGTGCACGCGCGAGCCGGCTGCACTGAATATCGCGACGGGATTGTCATTCGTGAGTTTGAGTGCATCGTTGCTCGCGGCATCCAGCGCTACGCCCATGAACTCCAGCCGCTCCGAACACCGGCGCCGAATCAGCGCACTGTGCTCTCCGATGCCCGCCGTGAACGCGATGACATCCACACCGCCCATCTCCGCCGCATAGGCGCCGATGTATTTCCGAATCCGATGCACATACATCGCAATGGCAAGCTCGCAATCCTGATCGCCCGCACCCGCGCGGCGCTCGATCTCGCGCATGTCGTTCGTTCCCGCCAGCCCTTTCAAACCGGAACGTTTGTTGAGCAAATCGTCCAGCTCATCGGCGTCGAGGTGTCCTTCGCGACGCAGCTGTAACAGCACGCCTGGATCGACATCGCCCGCTCGTGTCCCCATCACCAGGCCTTCGAGCGGCGTCATTCCCATGCTCGTATCCACACTGCGCCCGCCCTCGATGGCAGTCACACTCGCGCCATTGCCAAGATGGCAGGAGACGATACGCAGCCCATCGCTTTTCAAATATCCCGCGACACTCCGAGCCACATGCGCATGATTGATGCCATGAAAGCCAAAGCGCCGGATTCCGAACCGCCGCCGGACATCGGCCGGCAGCGCGTACTCACGTGCATGAGCAGGCAGCGTCGAGTGGAACGCGGTGTCGAACTCGGCGAAGTGAGGGATATCAGGCAGCGCAGCCCGCGCGCGATGAATCGCCGCGAGCGCAGGCGGATTGTGAAGAGGGGCCAGGTGATTCAACTGCTCGATCTCGCCGAGCACGGCATCGTCCAACCGCAAGGTCTCGCGAAACTTCTCGCCGCCATGAACGATGCGATGGACCACCGCCTCGGGTGCCGCCGACCGATACGCCGCCAGCAATTCATCGACCGCACCGGGCAAATCGATGCCCTGCCTCAACTCGCGCACCTCATTGCCGGCATGCAGCCGCGCGTGATCCGAGCCGATGTTCTCGACATGCATTTCTTGCAGCCGCCGGCCGTGCGCCGTATCGATGAGGGCGCTTTTGACCGAGGAGCTGCCGCAGTTCAGGGCGAGGACGCGCATGACGGAAAAATACCACCCTCCGGTGCGGGCTTGTACACTCCACCGAAGATCAACTGGAGATCCGCATGCATCGTTCCGCTCGCACCAGAAAGCTTGCCGCCACGCTCACCGGAGGCGCGCTGGCGCTGGCGATACCGATGCTGGCGAGCGCCGACGGGTCACCCATCGATTCCGCGGCGAAGGCGGTTGAGCCTCAGGTGATCGAGTGGCGTCGTCAGCTGCACGCCAGTCCCGAGCTGAGCAATCGGGAGTTCAAGACCTCTGAGTTCATCGCCAAACGTTTGAAGGGCCTGGGCCTGGACGTGAAGACCGGCATCGGTCACACCGGCGTAGCCGCGCTGCTGAAGGGCGGCAAGCCCGGCCGCACCATCGCGCTTCGCGCCGACATGGATGCGCTGCCGGTCACCGAGCAGAACGATCTGCCGTTCAAGTCCAAGGTCACGACCGAATTCCGGGGCGAGAAGGTCGGTGTCATGCATGCCTGCGGTCACGACGGGCACGTAGCGATTCTGCTCGGCGTCGCGGAGGCGCTGGTCAAGATGAAGGCCTCGCTGCCCGGGCAGGTGCTGTTCGTGTTTCAGCCCGCCGAGGAAGGTCCGCCCGAGGGTGAGCGCGGTGGCGCGAAGCTCATGATGGAAGAAGGGCTGTTCAATATCGCCAAGCCGGACGCGATGATCGGCCTGCATCTGATGGCGTCGCTCAACACCGGCGTGATCGGCTACAAGCCGGGGCCGCTGATGGCGGGCTCGGACTATTTCACGATCACGGTGACCGGCGCGCAGACGCACGGCTCGCGGCCCTGGAATGGCATCGATCCGATCACGGTGTCGGGCCAGATCATCACCGGGCTGCAGACCATCGTGTCCCGTCAGATCGACATCACCCAGGTGCCGGCGGTGATCACCATCGGCGCCATCAAGGGCGGCATTCGTTTCAACATCATTCCCGACTCGGTGGAAATGGTCGGCACCATTCGCAATTTCGATCGCGGCATGCGCGACGACATCGTCAAGCGCATGCAGACCACCGCCACCAACATCGCCGCGGCGAGCGGCGCGAAGGCCGAAGTGAAAGTGCGCAACGAAGTCTCGCTGCCGCCGGTCGTCAACGACCTGGAGCTGACCAACCGCGCCGTGCCCCTGTTCGAACAACTGGTTGGCAAGGACAATGTGAAACAGATCAGCCTGCAGACCACGGCCGACGATTTCTCCTTCTTCGGCACGGAAGTCCCGTCGATCTACTTCTGGGTAGGCGTCACGCCGCGCGACAAGGACGCGGCCACGGTGCCGTTCAATCACTCGCCGTTGTTCTACATGGACGAGGCCGGATTGATCACCGGCGTCCGGGCGATGTTGACCCTGACGACCGATTTCCTGGCCAGGTAAGCCGCCGCGGAATGCGAGTCGCGTCACAAATCCACACGAAGCTGTGGATGATGGGTCATAACGCGACGTTGGTACTTGCCGCAATGCTCGCCACTGACTGTACTGCACCCTTCGGGAGGAAACGCATCGCTGGGAGTGGCGATGAAACAATCAAGAAATCTGCTCGCCGTCATCGCCGGACAGAGCTCGGTGGTCGCGATCCTGGTGCTGGTACTGATACTGGCCGTCGCGGGCGCACCGTTGCTGCAACAGAAGAAGGTGGTGGCGGAGAACATCAGTACCGAAGTCGCCATCACCAAGGCCTATGCGCTGAGCGAGGCGCTGTTGTCCCATGCTGCCCCGGGGCAATCGCTGGATACGTTCACGCAAGCGTTTACGGCCCGTCAGTTCGCGGGCGCGCTGAGCGACGAGCAGGCTGAGCCCAAGGACGAGATCGGCGCGCAGGCCGTCGCGACACTTCGAGCCAACTCCAAACAGCCGTTCGTCCATTTCGCCGAGCTGGCGGGCACGCCGCACCTGTTCTACGCCGTGCCGGACCGCGCCGGCGGCATCCTGCTGATCGACCTGTCGATGGAGCGCGAGCAGGCGACCATCTACCGCTTCTTCGGCCAGTCCTATCTCTCCGCCAGCACGCTGGGTTACATCCTGGTCGGGTTGCTGCTGCTCGGTGTGTTCGGTCTGCGCTACTACCTGCGTTCGTTGGCCGCGCTGCCCGAAGGCGAACGGCGCCAGCTCATCAGCCAGGGTCTCGACGGCACGACCGGCGATCGTCGCAATCTGTTGCCCTGGCTGTTCGGCATCTGCGCGCTGGTGTTCGCGGCCGATCTGGTCAACGTGCAGGATTCCATCATCGGCATCGGCTATGTGCTGGCCGTGATCCTGGCGCTGTCTTCGAACCGTCACTGGCACGTCAGCGTGATCGGCTTCGTCAGCGCGATGTGCCTGCTGATCTCACCGATCGTCTCGTCCTACCACGGTGGCTGGTGGGCCTATCTCGAGAGTCATGCGGTCGCCGTGTTCGCCATCTTCGTCACGGCGTTCTTCGGTGCCGCGAATATGCGCAAGACGCAGGCGGAGACCGAGGCGCTGGCCGAAGCGCTGCGCTCTCGTAACGAGACCGCCGACCTGCGGGCCGCCCTGGAGCGAGCCGAGGCCGCTGAAAGCAACAATCGCCGCATGGTCGAGCGCATGCGCATGGCCAACGAGTCCGCCGGTCTGTCGGTGTGGGAATGGAACATCGCCACCGATGTGCTGGTGATCGACGAAGGCGGCCCGATGATCGAGCGCTGCGGCGGCCTGCGCCAGCTCAAGGGCAGCGAATATTCCCTCAAGTTCGTGCACCCGGATGAGCAGGCGACCTGGCAGGAGATGTTCCGCCAGACCATTCGCAGCAACCGCAGCTTCCTGGCGCAGCGTTATCGGGTGATCGACGCGAATGGCACGGTTCGTCACATCCAGACCCACGCCAGTATTCTTCGCGACAATCGCGGCTACGCCATCAGCGTGCTCGGCATCGACTGGGACGTCACCAAGGAAGCGCAGGCCAACGACGAAATTTCTCGTCAGGCGACCGAGATCAAGGAAGCGCAGGAACGCTTCCAGCGCGCCGTGTCCGGTACGCAGGACGCGCTGTTCGAGTTCAATCTGCAGACTGGCGAGATCTGGCACTCTCCGCAGTTCCGGAAGATGCTGGGTTACGACGGCACCGAGCGCAACGACGAGGGTCGCCCCGAAGCGTTCGTGCACCCGGATGACGGCGCCATCGTCGGCAAGGCGATGAGCGATCATCTCCAGCATCGCGTGCCGTACGACATCGAATATCGTCTGCGCAAGAAAGACGGCGATTGGTTGTGGGTGCGCTCACGCGCCTCCGCCGAACGTGATGACGACGACCGTCCGCTGTGGCTCGCCGGTTCGATTCATGACATCTCGCACGAGCGCGCCGCGCGCGTTGCGATGGAGCGCGCCGCCGAGGAAGCCGAAGAGGCCAGCCGCGCGAAGAGCTCGTTCCTCGCCACGATGAGCCATGAGATTCGCACACCGATGAACGGCATCATCGGCATGACGGGCCTGCTGCTCGACACCGGACTGGATCGCGTGCAGCGTGACTACGCCGAAACGATTCGCGCCAGCGCCGATTCGCTGCTGACCATTCTCAACGATATCCTGGACTTCTCGAAGATCGAGGCCGGCAAGCTCGACATCGAGAACCTCGAGCTCGACCTGAGCTCCAACGTCGATGACGTCGGCTCCATCATGGCGTTCCAGGCCGCGGCCAAGAGCCTCGAGCTGGTGGTCAATGTCCGGCCCGAAGTGCCGCCGCGCGTGCTCGGCGATCCCCAGCGCATCCGTCAATGTCTGCTCAACCTGGTCGGCAACGCTATCAAGTTCACGCAGACCGGCGAAGTGGTGCTGGAAGTCTGCTTGCTCGGCCGCCAGAACGGTCGCGCGCTGCTGCACTTCGAAGTGCGCGATACCGGCATCGGCATTCCGCGCGAGTCGCTGGACAAGTTGTTCCAGCCGTTCATTCAGGCGGACTCCTCGACCACGCGTCGTTTCGGCGGCACGGGGCTCGGTCTGTCGATCGTTCGCAAGCTGGTCGAAATGATGGGCGGCCAGACCGGCGCGCAGAGCGAAGTCGGCAAGGGCTCGACCTTCTGGTTCACGCTGCCGGTCGAAGAGCCGGCGGGCGTGAGCGACCACGAGCCGGAACGGGCGCCGGTTCAGCAGGGGCGTCGCATTCTGCTGGTGGACGACAACGACACCAATCGTCGCGTGCTGTCGAGCCAGATGGTTCATGCCGGCTACGAAGTCATCACGGCCTCGCATGCTCACGAGGCATTGAACATCCTGCGTTCGGGTCGCGGCGCGTTCGACGCGGTCGTGCTCGATTATCAGATGCCCGACATGGACGGCTCCATGCTCGGCGAATCGATCATGAAGGCGCGCGACATTCCGCCGACCCGCCTGATGCTGCTCACGTCGCTGGATCGTTCCGGCGACATGCAACGCTTTGCCGACATCGGCTTCTCGGCGTATCTGACCAAGCCGGTGCGCACTCGCGAGCTGCTGGATTGCTTGAAACGCGCGCTGTCCCGCGAGGCCGAGCACTGGCACATGCACAGCCAGCCCATCATCACTCGCGGCACGCTGGTGGCGAACGAAGTGAAGCGCATCTACTCGGGCCGCGTGCTGCTGGTCGAGGACAACGCCATCAACCAACGCGTCGCGCGTCGCTTCCTGGAACGCCTGGGCTGCGAAGTGCACGTCGTGGGCGACGGCAAGCAGGCGGTCGATGCGTTCGAGCACAACAAGTACGGCTTCATTCTCATGGACATGCAGATGCCCGTGATGGACGGTCTGGAGGCCACGCAGCGGATCCGTCAGATCGAAGGCGAAGGACGCCGCACCCCGATCGTGGCGCTGACCGCCAACGCGATGATGGGCACGCTGGAGCGCTGTCTCGAAGCCGGCATGGACGACTATCTCACCAAGCCGCTCGACATCTCGCGTCTGCAGGACGTGCTGGATCGATTCATGAGCGCCAACTCCTCGGACCTGGAGCCGACGGTGATCGCGTCAATGAATCGCAATCTCGACGACTCGCTCAAGGCACGGCTGCTGGAAATCGCGGGCGATGACGAGGAATTCGCCGCCGAGCTGGTCAGCGCCTTCATCATGAGCGGCGAAGAAGCGATTCTGGAGCTACGCGCCGCCGCGCATCGCCAGGATCTGGACCAGCTGGCTCGCGCGGCTCACAAGCTCAAGGGCGCCGCGAACAACATGCACGTGGACCGACTCGGCTTGCTCACGGCGGACGTGGAAACGCGTGCCCGGGGCGGCGGTCGCAACGACTGGAGCGAAGAGCTGAAGATGATCTCGGCGGAATTCGAGCGCATCTCGGAGCACCTCAGGACGCTGCTCGACAAGCAATGGCAGCGCAAGGCGGGGTGATCACTCGCCTTCGGGCTTGAACTCCTTGGGTTTGTCCGAGCCGCCGCCGAAAAAGAACTTTTCCATTTCCTCGACCAGGAATTTGCGGGCCTTGGGCTCGATGGGCGTGAGGCGGTATTCGTTGAGCAGCATGGTCTGGTGCTTGAGCCAGCGCTGCCACGCTTCCTTGGAAACATTGTTGTAGATGCGCTGCCCCAGCTCGCCGGGATACGGCGCGTAGTCGAGCCCTTCGGCTTCGACGCCCAGCACTACACAGTTCACCATTCTGGCCATAGCGACTCCCGGATCAGTTATTCGACTCGTTCTGCCAGACCGCGAATCAAATCGACGGCCGGCTTGGCCAGGCCGATCTTCGCGGGCTGTTTCACGTCGTACCAGCAATAACGCTCGGCATCGGCGACTGCCGGCTGCTCGCGCGCATCTCGCACGAGCAACGGCTGCAGGTTGAGATCGAAGTGAGTAAATGAATGTGAGTAGGGCGGCAGGGCAAGCGTTGCCAGCGAGGAATCGCCGGTGTGCCGCTCCATCCACGTGACCGCATCGACGCGGTCGTCGAACTGAGGAAACGTCCACAGCCCGCCCCAGATGCCCACGGGCGGACGGCGCTCCAACAACACTGCGCCATCGGCTCGTTGAAGAATCGCCGCGTAAGCCGTGCGCTCAGGGCGCTCTTTGCGCGGCTTCGGCGTCGGCAAGACGGCCTGCATCCCCTCGCGCCGCGCGACGCAGAACTCATGCATGGGACAAACGACGCACAACGGTCGCGAGCGAACGCAAACCGTGGCGCCCAGATCCATGATGGCTTGGGTGTAGTGAGCCACGCGTTGCGCCGGAGTGCAGGCATCGGCGATGGACCACAACTCGCGTTCGATCGCCGTTTCGCCAGGAAAGCCTTCGATACCGAAACAGCGCGTCAGCACTCGTTTGACGTTGCCGTCGAGGATGGGATGTCGCTGCGATTTCGAGATCGCGAGAATGGCACCGGCGGTCGAGCGGCCAATCCCCGGCAAGGCTTGCACGGCGTCGAGGGTTTCCGGGAATTCACCGCCATGTTCGGCAACGATGGTCCGGGCGGCCTTGAGCAAATTGCGCGCGCGGGCGTAGTAGCCCAGGCCAGTCCACAGATGCAGCACTTCATCGTCGGCGGCAGCCGCCAGCGCCCGCACGTCGGGGAAGCGCTGCATGAAGCGCTCGTAATAGGGAATGACGGTGGTGACCTGCGTCTGTTGCAACATGATCTCGGAGATCCAGACGCGATACGGCGTGATCTGTTGCTGCCACGGCAGATGCTTGCGGCCGTGAACATCGAACCAGGCCAGCAGCGCACTGGCGAATTTTTCGCCACTCGGGCCTGCAGCGAGCGCACGCGGACACTCGCCTTTTTTATTTTTTTTGTCCCGGTTTTCCCGCCCCTCCGCCGGCTCTCCCGTCTCGGACGGTGGCGAGAGAGTCAACTGCTTGGCGAGAGTGGCGGGCTTGGCGGCGGCTGGCATGCCGCCATGATGCCACGGCGGCGCGCCGCTGCGTCGATCAGGGGCCAGGAGGCGAAGTGGGCTCCGGCTGCCTGGCCTTCTGCTCGACGTTCATGAAAAGGTCCCGGGTCTCGGTCTCCAGCTTGCGCAACAGGATGCGCCGCCCACCCACCGGCGGCACCCAGAAATCGGGAACGACGTTGGTCTCGTATTTCACGCGAGTGGCGCCGTGCTGACCGGGGCTCAGCTCGCTGCGGGTCTCACTGAACTTCACGTCGCTGCGCTCGGGATCGGCGACCGCCAGCAATGTGTTCTTCGATTCCTGCACGCGTTCGACGCGAGTGACGTTGCGGCAGAACGGGCCGAAACAAACCTCGACGGTGGTTTCCAGCGTGACCACGCCCGGTTCGGGGCGGTCCAGCACCTTGGAGCTGAGGATGCGGCGGTTGAGCGATGGATAGTCGTCGTAGTCCCGCAGCACTTCGTCGACGCGTTCGATGGGCGCGTCCAGCGTGACGATCAGCTCGTAGCGAAAGTGCTTGTCGACGTAACGGGCCTCACTGTGCTCGATGTTGAAGGCGCCGGCCAGCGGAGCAGTCAACAGCGCCGTCGCCGCCAGCAGCGTTCGTAACCCATCTGACTTCAGTGCTGGCATCGAAGCGACCCGGGGAAATGTGCGCGACCGTCACAGCATAAGTCGCCCACCGTGGCACTTTAGTTTCAACGCTTGAACAAATCCTTCAGCTTGTCCTTCAACTTCTCCTCGACCTTGCCCTTTTCCTTGTCGACGCGCTGCTTGAGCTCGTTCTTCAGGTAACCCTCCAGATCGGGGCGCACTTTCGGATCGGTCAGCGAGCCGGTGATCTTCACCGGAATCTCGGCGTCGACCATGTCCTGCATCTGCGCGGTGTCGGCGCCTTCGCGCGGAATCTTCAACACCGCGGCGATCAACTTATAGTCGAGCGTGCTCGCCGGAATATCGACCGTGCCCTGCCCCGTGACTTTCAGATATTGCATGGCCACGTTCAAGTCGTTATTGGAGAGCACGCCGTTCTTCATCGCGCCGCTGCCGGTCAGCGCGGTAAACGCGGTACGCGCCGGCCCGGTGCGTTCTGGAATGGCCTGCTGTTTCAACACGGCGCGAGCACGACGAATCTCATACCAGAGATCCGTGCCTTCGAGCGCGCCGTCGGCCACTTTGAAATCGACCGTGCCCTCCAGCGTCTTCATGATGTCGTCGGTGTTCTTGCCCGAGCCGGTCAGCTTGAGGTTGGCCGCGCCCTTGCCGGCGACCCGATCGGTCTCGAAGAAATCCTTGAACAACGGCGCGAAGTCGACGCCACTGATGTGCTCGTCCAGGGAAATGCGCGCTACATCGCTGGTCGCATCGATGCCGATATCGCCGCTGTAGTTGCCGCCGTACATGGACGCTTGCGACGGATTGAATCGCACCTTGCCGTCACGCGCATTCACGCCGAGCTTGAGCTTGGTGAATTTGATGCCGGCGAAGATCGCCTCGCCGACCTGCAACTGACCGCGTGCATTCAGATTGCGCAATGTTTCCACTGGAATCGGCGTCGGCGGCTCCTTGGTCGCGGTTTTGGCGGGCTGCTCCACGGGCGGCGGCAGGTAGCGATCGGCGTTGATGCGATCGACGTTGAGATCGAAACGCAGCGCCTTGGAATCGAAGTCCGCGACGCCGAGCATGCCCTTGGCAATCGTGTCGTCGAGCTGCAGCACGATGTCGCCCACTTCCGCGCTCGACTTGGTCATCGACACCGTGCCGGAGAAGCTCAGCTTCTCGAACACTTTCGGATCGGTGGTGGCGGGCAACGACACGCCGAGCTTCGGCGCCCAGGTCCGCAATGAAACCTGATCGAGCTTGAGTGGACCGCTCATGGCCGGCGCATCGAGAATTTCCTTGCCGGTGAGCGAACCCGACAGATGAGCGCCGGCGAGATCGAGCGCGAGGCCGCTGAGCTCCAGGGTCTGCGCGGCCAGATTCGCGTTGAAATCTTTCGCTTGCAGAACCACCGGCACCCCCGCGGCGGGGAAGCCCTCGCCCTTCCAGGTGGTGGTCACGCTCAAGGCTTCGAGACGATACAGTTCCCTGGCGACATCGGCGCTGAGCGAGTCGGCGACGATCTTTACCGGGATGCCTTCCTTCGGATAACCCTGGCCGGTGATCGTGACATCGATCTCCGGCTTCGCCAGTCGATGCGCGTTGGCTTCGAGATCCGCCGTGACCTGGGTGGCGAGCTTCACCCTGGCCGACAGCGACGGCTCCTGGTCGAGCACGAAGTCGGTGTTCAGATCGAACGGTTCGCCCGAGGCGAGCCGGCCGGTCTTCAGATTGAAGTCGCGCACCACCCGGCGCGTTTTCTCCTGACGGTTCTCGAGGGTGACCGCGGCGTCCTCGATCTCGAGGCCCGCGATGGTCGGTACCTCCATCGGCTTCTCGTTGGCAGGCGCGGGCGTGGTTGCTTCCTTCCGCTCGCCGAGGTCGGCCCAATTGTTACGACCCTGTTCATCGGTGATGAGCCGGATGCGCGCCCCCGCCAGACGGACATCGCCGACTTCGATCTTGCCGCTCAGCAACGGCAGCAGGCGCACGCCCACCCGGGCTTCCTGAATGGCAATGAAAGGCTCATCGCCGAAGCCCGGCGCGTCGCCCAGGCTGGCCGGGCCGGCCTTGAGCGCCAGCCAGGGGAAGATCGACAGATGCAGGTCGCCGCTCAGGGTCAGCTGCCGGCCGGTCTTGCTCTCGACCGCGCGCTCGATGTCGGCGCGGTAGTCGTTCGGGTCGACGAACAGCACCACCGCCAGCAGCAGCACGACGATGAGCGCCACGATGCCGCCGACAACGATTCCCGCGATCTTCAATGCCCGCATGTCCGTTCCTCTCTTACACGCAGTGTGAGCAAAGTCACACGCTACGGGATTCTAACAGCCGGGATGCGGCACTAGTTCGGCCAGAGTCGCGCCTCTGGCCGAACGCGTCGCAAGGGCCTTGGCCACTTTCGACCAGAGAACTACGTCACAGTGGCTCGCCCTGGCCTTCTCGGCACTATTAAGGCCATCCCTGAATATCCGATGGGGGAGGCAGGCTTCCTTGTTCCCTGCCGATACAGATGGTGTTGTGCCGCCCCGGCAGTCTGACTTCGGATCGAATGCTTCAGCTCGACGTTACGCACCTGGCCAGCATCGTGCTCGGCGCCTCCATGGGCGCGGGGGCACTCTGGGCCTATTGGCGCGTGCGGGGCGCGGCACGGCCGGCGGATGGCCCGGAAGAAGGCACGCTGCGCGCCGAGCTCAAGCTCGCCACCGATATCGCGGGCATCGGCGTCTGGCGCCTGGACCTGGCCACGCGCCGGGTGGTCTGCGATCCAACCCTGCAACGCATGCTGGGCATCGAGGCGACGCTCGAGGACGGGCTGCTGCCCGTGCATCCCGACGATCGTGAACGCACCCGTCAGGATATCAACGCGCAGGTCGAAGGCTCCAACCACGGCGGCTCGGTACGCAGCCGGGTGGTGCACCCGGACGGCAGGATTCGTCACATCGAGACTCATTTCCGGAAGCTACCGTACAGCAGTCCGGCCCACCCGCGGGGTGAGTTGATCGGCGTCACGCGCGATATCACCGACGAAGTGGAGCACGCAGCGAATCAGCAGAAGCTCGCGGTCCGCCTCAACATGGCCACCGAAGCCGCCGGCATCAGCTGCTGGGAGATGAACACCAGGGATCGGCGTTTCGGCTGGATCGAGAATCCGCTGCGCGAGATCTTCAGCGGCCAGCCCGACCCCGATCTCGACCATTATCTCGAGCGCATGCATCCGGACGATCGCGACATGATCGTGGCGCTGGTGCGAGATGCGCGAGCCACCGGCAAGGATCGCCTCTCGTATCGTTACCGGATTCGCGGCGTCAACGGCAAGCAAGTGACCGTACAGGCGCATGCGCGAGTCCTGCACGTCGACCCCACCAATGTGCGACTGCTGGGTGTGTCTTGGGATATCACCAAGGAAATCGAAGCCGCCAACCGCCTGCAACAGCAAGCGCAGATATTGCGCGAGGTCGAGAAACGACTGGAACGCGCGTCGCTGTCCAGCTCCGAGGGTCACTGGGAAAAGGATCTGGTACAGGGACGCATGTGGTTCTCGTCGAGCTATCACGCGTTGCTGGGTTACAAAGATGGCGAGCTGTCGGCAGACTCCGAACAAATCGAAGCGCTGGTTCATCCGGAAGACATCGGTCGGGGACGCCAGTCGTTGCTCGAACACGTCGAACAAGGTGCGGCGTTCGACGTCGCTCTGCGCCTGCGGATGAAGAGCGGAGAATATCGCTGGTTCCGTCATCGCGGCATGGCCGAACGCGACGACCAGGGGCGCGCGGTTTCGATTGCCGGCTCCATTCAGGACGCGCACGAACAGAAGCTCGCCGAAGACGCACTTCGACACACTCAGGAACGTCTGGAACGCGCCATCAACGGGACCCAGGACGGTCTGTGGGAAATGGATGCGGATGGCTCGTCCTGGCATTCGCCGCGCGTCGCCGAACTGCTGGGCTTCGAATATACGGAGCTGCCTGCCAACGCGAACTTCCTCAAACAATGTCTGCACGCCGACGACGCCGACGCCGTGGCCAATGCGACGCGCCTGCATTTCCAGCAGCGCCTGCCCTACGACGTCGAGATTCGTCTGCGCACCCGGTGGAACGAATATCGCTGGTATCGCGCACGCGCCACCGCCGAGCGCGATGCGCAGGGCCGGCCGCTGCGATTGTCAGGCTCGCTGCAAGACGTGACCGAAGCGCGCTCGGCACGTGAAGCGTTGTTACGAGCCACCGAAGCCGCCGAAAGCGCCAACCGCGCCAAGAGCGAATTTCTCGCGAACGTCAGTCATGAAATTCGCACGCCGATGAACGGCATCATCGGCATGACCGGTCTGCTGCTGGAAAGCCCGCTGCACCGGACTCAGCGCGACTACGCGGAAACCATCCGCTCCAGCGCCGACTCGTTGTTGATCGTGATCAACGACATCCTGGATTTCTCCAAGATCGAGGCCGGCAAGCTCGACATCGAAGCGCTGGAACTGGATCTGCGCAATGTCGTGGAAGAAGCCGCGGTGATGCTGGCATTTCAGGCCGCCGCGAAGAATCTGGAGCTGGTCGTGCACATTCATCCGGACGTGCCGGATCGGGTGGTCGGCGATCCGCAGCGCATCCGTCAATGTTTGATCAACCTCATCAGCAACGCCATCAAGTTCACGCGCGAAGGCGAAATCGTCATCGAGGTCAGCTGTGTGGATCTGGGCGGCGATGAGCTCGGCACGCGCTTCGAAGTGCGTGACACCGGCATCGGTATCGCGGCCGGTACGTTGCAGAACCTGTTCCAGCCGTTCGTGCAAGCGGACTCCTCGACCACGCGTCACTTCGGCGGCACGGGGCTCGGCTTGTCGATCGTGCGCCGCCTGGTGCAGATGATGGGCGGCGATGTCGGCGCGCAGAGCGAGCTCAATCGGGGCTCCTGTTTCTGGTTCACGTTGCCGCTGCCCGCCGCGGAGTTTTCATCGGCGCCGGCGCCGGTGCGCCTGCTGGTGCCGACGCGCATCGGTCGACGCATTCTGGTCGTCGACGACAACGAAACGAATCGTCGCGTGGTGGCCGGTCAGCTCATGCATGCGGGCTTCGAGGTCAGTCTCGCGGCCGGCGGCATCGAGGCGATGAGTTTGTTACATACGGCGGCGGTCGACGGCCAGCCGTTCGAAGTCGTGCTCGCCGATCACCGCATGCACGATATGGACGGAGCGACGCTGGGCGAACGCATCAACGCCGACGCGCAATTGTCACAAGCGCGCCTGGTGATGCTCACCTCGATGGACGGGCATGGCGATATCCACCGCTTCGCGGCGCTGGGCTTCGCGGCGTATCTCACCAAGCCGCTCCGCGCGCGCGAGCTGCTCGAATGCCTGGATCGCGTGCTCGCGCACGATTCCAAGACCTGGCACATGAAGAGCCAACCCATCGTCACTCGTAACACGCTGGCCGCGCACATCGCCGAGTCCTATCGCGGCACCGTGCTGCTGGTGGAAGACAACGCGGTCAATCAAAAGGTCGCGGTCCGATTCCTCGAGCGCATGGGCTGCACGGTGCGCGTGGCGGACAACGGTGTCGAAGCCGTGCGCGCCTGCGAAGAGACCACGTTCGATCTGATTCTGATGGATCTGCAGATGCCGGTGATGGATGGCATCACCGCGACATTGCGCATCCGTGAGCGCGAGACGGGCGACGGCCGTCCGAACGCGCCCATCGTCGCGTTGACCGCAAACGCCATGGCCAGTCAGCTGGAGCGCTGCATGGCAGCCGGCATGGACGCGTTCCTCACCAAACCTCTGGAAATCCCCCGCTTGCACGAGATCCTGACCAAGTTCGGCCTGCGTATCACGGCCGAGGAGACGTCGGCCGCCCCAGTCGACGCCAATGCCAACGTTCCGGTGCACCTGGCCCGGCTCAACGAGCTGACCGATGGCGATCCGGAATTCACCCGTGAGCTGGTGGCGACCTTCATCGCCAGCGGCGAGCAGGCGCTCGATGAGCTGCGCGCCTCGCTGGCCGCGCTGGATCGGCCCGGCCTGAGCCGGATCGCGCACAAGTTGAAAGGCGCCAGTGCCAACATCTACGCCGAGCCGTTGCGCGAGCTGTCGCACACGCTGGAGGCTCAGGCCTCGAGCGTCGATCAGCAGCGATTGAGCGAGCTGGTGGCACAGCTGGCCCTGGAACTGGGCCGCGCGAAGGAATTCTTGATGGAGTACGCGCCCGAGCCGGTGGCCAAGGCGGGCTGAAGGACCGGCCGATCAGTCCTGGCTTTCGGTGGTGATGCGATTCCGGCCGGCGGCCTTGCTGGCGTACACCCCCGCGTCGCATCGAGCCATCAGACTGTCGAGTGTCGCACCCTGCGGCACCTTATCCTGCCAGCCGGATACGCCGAAGCTGGCGGACACCGTGAACTCCTGGTCGGCCAGCTTGAACGGCTGCTCGGCGATGTGTTTGCGCAGATGCTCGGCCGCCGTGGAGGCGTTGCCGACATTCGTTTCCGGCAACACGATCACGAATTCCTCGCCACCGTAGCGGGCGATCCAGTCGCTGGTGCGCACGCCGCTCTTGAGCGCGTTGGCGAACCACTTCAACACTTCGTCGCCGGTCAGGTGACCGTGCGTATCGTTGATCCGCTTGAAGAAGTCGACGTCGCACATGATGGCTGCGAGCTGGCGGCCATAACGGGCCGCGCGATCGATCTCCCGCGGCAGTTGTTCCATCAGGAAACGACGATTGTGGACGCCCGTCAGCGGGTCGGTAATCGACAACCGGCGGTTTTCTTCGTTGGCCGCGCGCAGCGAGCGCTCCAGCGTAACGATGCGCCGGCCGGTATTCAGCCGGGCGATCAGCTCCGGCTCGACCACGGGCTTGATCAGGTAATCGTCGGCGCCGGACTGCAATCCCGCGACCAGGTGCTCGATGGCATCGCGCGAAGTGAGCAGAATGATGTAGGTGTAGCCGCGCTCCTTGGCGCGCACCGCCCGGCACAGGGCCACGCCGTCCATTTCCGGCATTTCCCAGTCCGTGATCATCATCGGGAAGTCGCCCTGTTCCAGCTTGGCGAGCGCCTCGCGGCCGTTGGCCGCCATCTCGACTTCGTATCCGCCGCGCTTCAGCAGGCGCGCCACGATCAGACGCTGCGTCGGCTCGTCATCGACGAGCAGAATCCGCCAGGCCGGTTGCGCGGGTGAATTGTCGGATGGGGTTGCGGGCATCGCCGCGGATCGTACCCGGTGCAGGCTTCTGTCGCAAAGCGGTGCCGTGGCACTTAGTCACATTTGCGGCCACCCCTCAGCAATTGAGCCTGAGGGCGCAACCGACGTTATATGCAAACCGACCGCCCTTGCTGTTGCCGAATCATCGCGAACCTTGCGAAAGACGTCACACTTTGTTGCCTCAGCGCTTACAGATCATCACGCCGCCGTTCAACGTCTTGACCCGCACGCGCCCCTTGCCTTGGCCTTCCGTGAAGCGCAGCTCGTTCCCTGGGCCGTATTCGCGGCTGCGGCTGGGCTTGGGCCCGAAGCAGTTGTCGATGTCGCCATTGAACGTTTCAATATCGAATTCGGTGTCGATGGCGCCGCGCAAGGTGAAGTGCAGATCGCCGTTAATGGCCTCGGCATCGACGCGGGCGTCCTCGCCCAGCGCGGTGGTCAGATTCAGATCGCCGTTGGTGGTCTTGATCCGGCCGCGGTCGAGGCGATCGAGCGTGACGATCATGTCGCCGGACACCGTATTCAGATCCAGCTCCGGGCCGCCCTTGGTGATTTCCATGTCGCCGCTGATCGAGGTGGCGCGGACCAGGCCCTTGCCGTCGCCCTGGGCGCGGATGTCGCCGCTGACGGTTTTCAATTCCAGATCGCCGGGACCGAACTCGGTCTCGATGCCGCCGCTGACCGCCTGCAGGCGCTGCATGCCCCGCACGCCCTTGACGATCTGGTCGGCGCTCACCGTATTGATGATCAGGCCGCTGCCCTGAGGCACTTTGATGCGCAGGTCGCTGGAGCCCGACGAACCGCTCATCCGCGGCAGCACGACTTTGATCAATGTGCGCGAACCGTCGGTGCGGAAATCCAGCTTCTCGACGCTGCCGCCGAGATCGGCGTCGACCTTCACTTCGGGCCGATCCCAGCCGCTGACTTCGACGATGCCGGCGACATTGACGATCTCCACCTCGCCGCGTGCATCGGCCGGCAGGGTCTTGGAGAATTCCTCGGCGCCGGCGTTGGATGCCGCCGCCGCCAGCATCAGGGCCAAGGCAGCTCGCAGCGCTGCCGACATGGGGGCGGTCATAGATCAGTCCTCACGGGATGGGAAGCCGGCATTTCGCTAACGTCGGCGAGCAGCTGCAGCTCGCGCTGATAAGTGGACATCAACAGATCCTGCAGCAGCGGATCGGAGGGGTTCTCGGCCAGCGTCGCGGAAATTTCGTTGGCCGCGTGACGCAGGTCGGCGAGATTGCGTTCCAGCTTGGCGCGCGTCGACGGCGGCAGCGTCTTCATGCGCTCCGCGAAGCGCTGATCCAGCTCCGAGCGGGCCTTCAGATAATCGGCGCCCAACGCCTCGGTGCCGAAGCTCGCCGGCATCGCATTCAACGGCGCGGTGGCCGTCGGCACCGGTGCCTGCTGTTGGGCCCGAGCGATTTGCACGGCGGCGTCTTTCTCCACCGAATTACGGGTGATGACAAACGTAGTGAAGGACGTGGCAAGCACGAGAAGTACCCCCGCGGCGATCTGAAACCAGCGCGTGGAGGAGAAGTGCACGACCGGCGCGGTGTCGGTGACGACCGGCGTCTTGCCGATCTCGGCCTGGATGCCTTGCCACAGATCGCGTTCCGGCTGCACGTCCTTGGGCAGCGACGCGAGCATCTGGCTCAACGGATCGTTGTCTTGGTTACTCATCGTCCGCCTCCGCCGCCAGACCCATGCGCTCGCGTAACAACTTGCGTCCGCGATGCAGTTGAGCCTTGCAGGTACCGACTGCGATGCCGAGCATGTCGGCGCATTCTTCGTGGCTGTAACCGTACACAGCCTGCAATACCACCACGTGACGCGCACCTTCCGGCAGGGTCCTGAGCGCGCGCTCCAGATCCATCACTTCGCCGGCGTCGTGTTCTTTGTCGCTGTCGCCCGGCGAGGCGATGGCATCCTCGATGGCATCTTCATTGGATTCGGAGCGCGTGCCGTGATTCCGGCCGTGGCTCAGCACCTCGTTGACCGCGATCCGGTGCAACCAGGTGCCGAAAGCACTGCGGCCCTCGAAGGCCTGCAGGCTCCGCCACGCTCTGATGAATGTCTGTTGCACGCAATCCTCCGCCACGTCCCGCCGCCGCGTCATCCGCAGGCACAGGCCCATTACCTTGCCGCTATGGGTGCGATACAGGCGCTCGAACGCGCGCATATCGCCACCCCGGGCAGCCGTAACCAGGCTCACGTCGGAGAGCAGAGGGTCCGCAACTGGGACCGAGTCGTTGGCGCCAGCGCCGTATTGCAAGTTCCGCCCTCTACTTCCTTCGCGTGTTACGTCCGCCTTTGTGGAGTTCGATGCGGCGCGGCCCGAGAAGGTTTAACTCAAGGGATGTCGGCCAATTGCTTGGCACTGCGCGCACGCCGCTGACGGCTTTCAAGCCGGGCGCGCTGTGCCGGATCGTCTCCGATCGCGAGCTAAGAGGTTAACAGCAATGGGGTTTTTGTCGGGCATGCGCCGGCCGCAGGCCTATTTTTGCTTGCTGTTCCATTCGCGGACGGCGATTTCCAGGGCGGTGCCGGCCATCGGGCGGCCGATGAAGTAGCCCTGGGCGCGGTCGCAGCCGACGCCGTCGAGGAAGTCCAGGACCTCCTGGGATTCGACACCCTCGGCGCAGGCAGTCAGCCGCAGCTTGTGGGCCAACAGCACCATCGTTTCGACCATGGTCCGGGCATCTTCGTGCGCGAACACATCGCGGACAAAAGAGGTGTCGATCTTCAGCTCGCTGAACGGCATCAGATACAGCTGTTTCAGCGACGAGTAACCGGTGCCGAAGTCGTCGATCGACAGGCCGAAGTTCTTCACGCGCATGCGGGTGAGCACGTCCATGGTCGTGCCCGGATCGAACATGGCCGCGCTTTCGGTCACTTCGAAAATGATCCGGCGGGCGTCGGCGCCCACCTGGGCCGCCATGCGGGCGACTTGATCGGGGAACGCCAGGTCGTTCAATAACTGCGGCGACAGATTGATCGCCACCGACAACTGCAGACCGACGGCATCCCAGGCGCGGCATTGAGACAGCGCCGTCTCCAGCACCTGCTCGGTGAGCCGGCGGATCAAGCCGTTCTTCTCCGCCAGCGGAATGAAACGCACCGGCGAGACGAAGCCCAGCGACGGATGATTCCAGCGCGCCAGCGCCTCGACGCCTTCGACGATCCAGCGATTGGGCGCGAGCCGCGTCGCCTTGGGCTGGTAGTGAACGATGATCTCGCGCTTGTCGAGCGCGGCGGTCAGGGCCGCGGCGCTGATCGGCGTGTCGCTGCTCAAACATTGGCGCAACGTCGCTTCGAGATCCGCCAGCAGAATCGGCTTCTGAAGCGCGCCCAGCATCTGCAGGCCGTGGGCCTTGCCGATCTGTTGAGCGGTTTGCAGTACGCGCTGATCCATGCCGCTCGCGACCAGGATCTGCGCCTTGCTGCCTCGTTCGCCGAGATAACGCAGCAGCTCGATGCCATCGGCCCCGGGCATCTGCAAATCGAGCACCACCACCGAGGGCTGGAATTCCTGCACAGCGCGCCGGAACGCTTCCGGGTCGGTCACCCCCTTGGATTCGAAACCGAGACCGGCCGCGGCCTCCGAAATGAATTCGCAGAGGTCGGGCTGATCGTCGATGACCAGCAATTTATTGGTTTGATCAGGCGACACGGGCCTCCCTATCGAGGACATGGCGGATACGCATAGCCAGATCTTCGTTGCGATAGGGTTTATGGATTACATCCGACGACGTGAGCCCCGCAGTCCCCGCGAGCACGGCGTTGTCGGCATAGCCGGTAGTAAAGAGCACATCGATGTCAGGACGCAATTCCCGCGCGCGTTTGGCCAGCGCCGGCCCGAGCATCCCGCCCGGCATCATCACATCGGTGAACAACAGATCGATTCGTTCCGGTCCCGAAAGAATGCGCACGGCCGCCGCGCCATTGGCCGCCGCCAGCGCGCGATAACCGAGCTGAGTCAGTGCGGTCACGACGGTATCGCGCAGGTCGGCGTCGTCCTCGACCACCAGAATGGTCTCGGTGCCGCCGGGAGCCACGCGGGTGACGATCGTATCCTCGCGATCCGATTGTTCCTCTTGCGAACGGGGCAGGAAGATGCTGACGGTGGTACCGACGCCGGTAGTGCTTTCGATAGTGGCGATACCGCCCGCCTGCTCGGCGAAGCTGTGGACCATCGCCAGCCCCAGGCCGCTGCCCTTGCCCGATTCCTTGGTGGTGAAGAACGGCTCGAACACGCGTTTGAGCACGTCCGCTTCCATGCCCACGCCGTTGTCGTTGACGCTGATGGCAACGAACTCACCCGGCTCGATGGACGGATAGTCGCTGCAGAACTTGGCATCCAGCGTGACGTTCTGAGTGCGCACCGTGAGCCGGCCGCCCTGAGGCATGGCGTCGCGCGCGTTGATGGCGAGATTCAAGATCGCGTTCTCGAACTGGCCCGGGTCGGCGCTGGTGTGCCACAGATCATGCGCCTGGATCATACGCACTTCGATGGATTCGCCAATGGTTCGCTGGACCAGCTCGCTCAAGCCCGACAGTTGACGATTCAAGTCCAGCACCGCCGGCTCGAGAATCTGCCGGCGCGCGAACGCGAGCAAACGACGCGTCAGGTCGGCACCGCGCGCGGCGGCACGCATGGCGGTGTGAACCTTTCTCGCCAGGGTCGGCGTCTCGGCGACGCTGCGATCGAGCAACTGCAGGTTGCCGATGACGACGCCGAGCAGATTGTTGAAGTCGTGCGCGATGCCGCCGGTCAGCTGACCGATGGCTTCCATCTTCTGCGCCTGCAGGAGTCGCGCTTCGAGGCGCTTCTGCTCGGTCAGGTCGTAGATGATGGAGAAGAAGCCGAGCACATCGCCGTTCGGCCCGATCTGCGGCACGAAATGATTCTGCCACTCGCGATGACGGCCGTTGCGCACGCCGGTCTGCGTGACGTGCACGAGCTCGCCGCCCATGACGGTCTTGATGAACGGCTCGATTTCGGCGAACTGCTCATCGCCGACGCTCTCGCGCAGCGGCCGGCCCAGCACGGCATCCGCCGGCTGTGCGATCCATTCCTCGAGCGCGCGGTTCGCATACGTCACGATCATGCCCGCGTTGACGTAGGTCACCGGCGTCGGCACGGCATTCAAGGTGAGCTCGTAGAAGTCTCGCGTTTCGCGCAGCTTGCGCTCCGCGCTGACCAGGTCGGTGACGTCCTGGATCGTGCCATGCAGGCGCACGGTGTTACCGCCGCGACGCTCGGCCTTGATGATGCTTCTGACCCAGAGGTGACGACCGCGCGCGCTGGTCATTCGCAACAGCAGATCCGAAGGCAAACCGGCATCGAGCGCCATGCGCTCGGCGGCCTGCAGCTTCACTCGATCTTCAGGATGAAAGAACGCGCGATGCGCCTCGGGATCGATCAGATGCCCGACCGGAAGATCGTGGATGGCGTACAGCGCCTCGGTCCAATGCAATTGTTTGCTGGTGACGTCGTATTCCCAACCGCCGACCTTGGCGGTGGCCTGCATGTCCTTCAGCAGGTTGTCGAGCCGCACGCGCTCGCCGATGTCACGAAACACCAGCACGGTGCCGACCGACGCGCCTTCTTCGGTCACCGGCAGGATTTTGTATTCGACCGGACGGAACGTGCCGTTCTTCCGACGCAGCAGCGCGCCGACGCCACGCATGATGTCGGTCGTGTAACGGACGCGACGGACCGGATCGGTGCGCGAATCGCCGTCCTCCTGAGTATTGATCAGCACACGATAGTCGAGGCCGGCCAGTTCCTCGGGCTCATAGCCGAGCATCTTGGCCGCCGCCGGGTTGGCGTAACGGACATGACCGACATTGTCGAGTTCGAGCACGCCTTCGCCCGAGCCTTCGACAATGGACTGGTTGCGTCGGTTGGCAGCAGTGAGTTGCGCGTGCCGACGACGCAGATGACTACGGAGCTTGCCCAGCATCGCGAGGGAAAAGAACGCCGGCACCAGGCCGAGGGCAACGCCCACGGCCAGGCTGACGAGATTCCCGCCGAGCAGTCCTTGCAATGAGTTCATTATTGCGCGATCGCGCGCGAGCTATTAAGGCTTCGCGCCCGGCTCCCTCCCGGCATACCAATTGACCGCGTATTGCATCAGTTGAGCGGAAGTGCGCAACGACAGCTTGCGCTTGATACGTTGACGATGCGATTCCACGGTCTTCACGCTGAGATTCAAGGCTTCCGCGGTCTGTCGGGTCGACAGTCCCTTACCGATCATGTGCAGGACCTGCAGCTCACGATTGGTCAGGCTGTCGACCGGGTTCGAGGAGATGTACGCCCCGCCGGAGGCGAACTTCTCGATCATGCTGTTGCCGACGGCTTCGCTCACGTAGATGCCGCCATCGAGCACGCGCCGGAGCGCGATCAGGAATTGATCCGAAGCAGCCTGTTTCATGATGTAACCATTCGCGCCCGCCGACAGCATGCGCTCGGCGTAGATCGCCTCGTCATGCATCGACAGCACCAGCAACGGCAACGCCGGATAGTGAGCGCGCGCGTCCTTCACCAGCTCCAGGCCATCGCCCTGCTTGAGCGACACGTCGACGATCACGGCATCCGGCTCCTGCTCGCGAATCATCGACTTTGCTTCGCGGGCCGTCTCGGCCTCACCGCACACTTCCAGATCCGCTTCCGCTTCGATCAACCGCCGCAATCCCTGACGGACGATGGGATGGTCGTCGACGATCAGCACGCGGCGCTTCTGGTCCTTGGACACACCCGCGGGCTTGTGTGCCGGTTTGAACAGAGAAGGCCCAACGCTCATTTCATGACTCCTAGATAAACCTTGTTCAGCTGGCGCGCTTACGGGGACGGCGCGCCTTCGCGGCATCGGCCGCGGGCTCGAGCGGACATTCGCAAACGATGCGGGTGCCTGGCCGTCTGCCCTCGTCGGTTGTCGAGGAACCCTCCGGTGCGCCACGCTCGAAACGAACTTCGCCGCCCAGGATCCGCGCGCGATAACGCATGATTTTCAGGCCCATGCCCGGTGCGTCCACCGCGTCGGACGGCATGCCGATGCCGTCGTCGGTTACCGTCAGCCGAACCTTAGCGCGGGCCCCATGCAAATGCAGTCGTATAGACCGCGCCTGCCCGTGGCGGACCGCGTTCCGAACCGCTTCCTGCGCAATCCGATACAGATGATTGGCCAATTCGGTACTCAGCGGGCGAATCGTCTTCACACGATGAGTACAAGTGACGTCGACCCCATAAAGCTCCTGAGCATGCATTGCCAGCCCTTCGAGCGCATCCGACAGACCGCCTCGCTCCAGATTGACCGGCGACAGGCCGCGCGCCAGCGCGCGCGTGCTCTCGATGGAGCTGTTCACCAGTCGGGTAATGCCTTCGATCTCCGGCAGAATCGTCGGATATTCCGTGGTCAGACGACCGGCCAGACCACGCAACATCAGCGCGATGCCCGTCAACTCCTGACCGAGACCATCGTGCAAATCGTTACCGATGCGATATTGCTCGCGGCTGACCGCTTGCAGGATGGCGCGCTCCAGCTGTTTGCGCTCGCTGACATCCTGAAGCACCAGCAGGCTGTGATTGCGGCCGGCGACTTCGAAACGCGACAGCACGCCGAGCGCGGCGAAATGCGTGTCGTCGGCGCGCCGTCCGTCGAACTCGACCTGCGTGGAGCGGCCCTGTTTCGTTGACAGCGGTTGCCAACGCTCCGGCTGCTCGTACGGCCAGCCCGCGAGCTGCGCCATGTTCCGCCCGATGAGCTCGCCGCGACGGTAGCCGAACAACATATCGAAGGCGGGATTGGTGATCTCGATGACACCCTGCTCGTTGATCACCGCGACGCCTTCGAGCATCGACTCGATCATGCGGGCCTGGGTGGCGATGGCGCGTTCCGCCCGGATCTGTTCGGTGGTCTCGCTGGTCACGACCGCGAGCGCGACGATTTTCTGCTCATCGCGGATCGGGCTGACACGGACGTCGAAGTGCCGGGACTGACCGTCGTTGCCTTCAATCTCGGCGACGTAGCCGTCGACCTGACCGTTGGCGAGCACTCGATGCATCGTCGACAGGGCGCGCGCATGCAGGCTCTGCGGGAACAGGTCGGTCACCAGCGCCCCTTCGAGCTGCCCGGCCGAGCGCTCGCCCAGACCGCGATTGGCCATGATGATGCGCAGACCGCGATCGACCACGAAAACGAATTCGGCGACCGCGCCGACCAACTGCCGCAACGTGTCCGTTTGCAGCGTCGTGCGCAGCCCGGCCTCGGCGGGCGAGGCGCCGCCGAGCGGAAGGTCGAATGTTTTCGCAGTCTTCAAAGCCGTGCTGTTCCCTGCAGGGGGCGACAGAAAAGGGAAGGCAGCGGGCAAGCTGCCCCAACGCGAATCGTGGGCAGCATGGTGTTGTAGTGGCGTTGTAGGGGGTATCAGCCACTCCCCTAATGTCGCACGCGGTGTGAGCGTCTTTACCCGGAGTGTGGCGCGCGTCTCGCTTGGGTGTATAACTCCAAGCGCGGCAACTACTTATATGTTGTCTCGGGCGCGAATCAGGCGGCCGGGAACACCGGGAGCGTGACAGTTGTCACACTCCCACAAGGCTCGTTAGTAGCTTTTACTCAGTGGGTTCCACTAGGGGGCGCGCCGCCCTTATCCGACACCCATTGCGTGGCGTAACGGATAAGCTCGCTGGTCGAGCGCAGGTTCAGCTTCTCGCGCATGTGACGACGATGCGCGTCGACCGTCTTCATCGACAGGTCGAGCCGTTGCGAGATTTCGCGAGTGCTGATGCCTTCACCGATCAGGCGAAACACTTCCAGCTCACGATCGGTGAGTGCCGACACCGGATCTTCGTCGGCCGCGGGAGAACGGCCGCGTGCCACCTGGCTGAGCAGACGCTCACCCATGGCCGAACTGACATGACGTTGGCCACGTGCCACTTTGCGCAGGGCGCCGAGAAAATCGGTGCCTGCGACGTTCTTCATTACATAACCACTGACCCCGAGGCGAAGCAGGCGCTCGGCGTACAGCGCTTCATCCTGCATCGACAGCACCAGGACTCGAACATTGGGATGATCACTGCGAATCCAGCGCACCAGCTCGATACCGTCGTCGGGACCCAGCGCCAGATCGACGACCGCGACATCCGGCTCCTCGCCGGAGATGGCGGTTTGCGCGGCCTGAACCGACGCGGCTTCTCCCTGCAGGACGAATTCGCTCTGCCCTGCAAGCAATTGCTTCAAACCCTCGCGGACGAATGGATGGTCATCGACGATCAGGATCCTTGTTGGATCGGCCATGGTCTTTCCTCGAATGGAGCGCCGTCGCGGCGTCCTCTCCTGTTACTAGCCTTACCGGTTATCTTGCGGGGGCACAAGGAGGGAGCAATCCCCATTTTCCACAGTGCCCTCAGGGTGATACGGTCACACCCGGCGCGCCCGTGCAGCCATTGGGCACCACCACCGTTATGAAAAAGGATTCTACAGAACCGCTGCATTTCGTCCTGCTCGAGGACGATCCGAACGATGCCGAGCTGATTCAATTGCAGCTGGCGAGGAACGATCTGAACATCACCTGGCGACATGTGATGTCGGAGAGCGATTTTCGCGCGGCGCTGGCCGGCACGCCTCCGGATCTGGTGCTGGCGGACTACACATTGCCCGGCTTCGATGGTCTCACGGCATTGCGCATCGTGCTGGAGCGCTCGGCCGACATTCCTTTTATTTTCGTCTCCGGCTCGCTCGGCGAGGAGCGCGCGATCGAAGCGCTCAAGAGCGGCGCCACCGACTACGTGTTGAAGGACCGGCTGCAACGACTGCCCATGGTGGTCAATCGCGCGCTCTCCGAAGCGCGCGATCGTCGCGAGCGACGTCAAGCCGAGGCCGCGCTCGAAGAACAGCGCATCCTGCTCAGCACGCTCATCGACAGCCTGCCCGAAATCATTTACGCGGTGGACACCGAGAATCGTTTGGCCGTCGTCAATCGCGCGTTGCTGGAAACACTGGGCAAGAAGCGCGAGGACGTGATCGGTCGGCGTCTGTCGGAGTTGTGGACCGAAGAGAATGTGGTCGACATCGAAGGCCAGGCGGCCACCACCATGCGCACCGGCCGTCCGCTCACCGATCAGGAGCGCGCGTGGATCGGCCTCGATGGCTCGGTCCGCTGGTTCACCATCACGCACGTGCCGTTGCGGGATCATGGCAATGTGTCCGGCCTGGTCTGCACCGTGCAGGAAGTGACTCAGCGCAAGGAGCTCGAACAGGAGATCCTGGAAATCTCCAATCGTGAGCAGCGCCGTCTCGGCAGCGATCTGCACGACGGCCTGGGCCAGGAGCTCACCGGTCTGTCGCTGCTGATGAAAGGCCTCGAGATGCAGATGGCGCGAGAGTCGCCGCAATACTCGCCGCAGGTCATGAAGATCACCGATCTGCTGGCACGCGCGATTCAAAGCACACGCTCGCTGGCTCGCGGTCTGGCGCCGGTGAATCTGGAACGCGGCGGTTTGCCCGAGGCGTTGAAGCATCTGGTCGCTCGCTGCACCGACATGTACAGCATGGAGTGCACGTTCACCATGGGCGGTCAGAAACTGCCCGATCTCGAAGAGGGGGCCGCGACCCATCTGTATCGAATCGCGCAGGAAGCATCGACGAACGCAGCCCGCTATGCGCGTGCCACGTCGATCAACATCGATCTGCGCTCGACGGGTCGCAAGTTGCAGCTGTCCATCGCCGACGACGGCATCGGCTTGAGCGCCGGTCTCGCGCAAGGCCGTCCCGGCATGGGACTGAAGATCATGGAGTACCGCGCACGCATGCTCGGCGGCTCGATCAGTTTCGATGAGCCAGGCGCGGGTACGAGGATTACGCTGACGGCGCCGTTACATCTGCTGCGTCAATCGAAAGACAAAAAACGTCTCGCAGCCAGCGGCTGATCTTTCGATCGCGCCGGCCGCGAGGTCTTGGTCATTTGCGAAGCACTGGGACGAGCGTGTGATCCGCGCCGTTCCACACGTCGATGAACGATTCGATCTCCGCCGCCGGCATCGACGGCGCGATGAAGTCGCCCTGCAGAGCGTCGCAGCCACACTGCTCCAGAAACTCGAACGACGGCGAGTTCTCGATCCCTTCCGCGCACGCCGTGAGCGACAGGTTGTGCGCCAGCTCGACGATGGCGCGCACGACCGTCGCCGCCGCCTTGCTCTGCGCGATCTCGGAGATCAGCAGGCCGTCGATCTTCACTTCGCTGAACGGCATTTTGTAGAGCAGCGTCAACGACGACGTGCCGATACCGAAATCGTCCAGCGACAGCCCGACGCCCTTCACGCGCAGACGCGTGAAAATATCCATCACCAGCTCCGGATCGTCGACCGACGCCGCTTCCGTCACTTCCAACGTCAGCTGCTCGGGACGCACTTCGAACTCACGCAACACGCGTGACAGGCGCTCCGGGAATTCCAGATCCTGCACCAGTCGCGGCGACAGGTTCACCGCCGCGCCGAGATCCAGGCCGCGCGTGCCCCAGTGACCGATCTGACGAATCGCATCGGTGAGCACGAAGTCGGTGAGATCGACGATCAATCCGGACTGTTCCGCCAGCGGCAGGAACTCACCGGGATATAACAATCCCAAGCGCGGATGGCGCCAGCGCACCAGCGCTTCGGCGCTGCGCACGTGCCAATCGTTCGCGGCGCGCACGACTTTCGGCTGGTAGTGCACGATGAGCTCGTGCTCGTCGATCGCGGTCCGCAATTCTTCGACGGAGATGCGCGAGCTGGGCTCGAGATGTTTGGCGAGCAGCGTCTCGATGTCTTCGAGCATCGCCGGCTTCTGCAAGGTGCCGAGCATCTTCAAGCCCAACGACTCGCCGAGCTGCCGCGCGCTCGCGAGCACTCGCTGGTCCATCCCGCTCGCCAGCAGGATTCCGGAAGTCACATTCTGGCGCGCCAGATAACGCAACGCCTCGATGCCATCCATGCCCGGCATTTGCAGATCGAGCAGGATCAACGCGGGCTGCCGCTGCGACAACTGTTCGCGGAAGCTGGCCGCGCTATCGGCCGTGATGACGGTGCAGCCGACGCCCTTGCCGATCTGCTCGATCAGCTCCAGAAAGTCCGCTTCGTCATCGACCGCCAGTAACAAATTCCTCTCACGCCGGAACACGCTTGTTCTCCTCTTTTCCATCCAGCAGGCCGCGAACCCGTCGCGCCAGCTCTTCTAATTGATAAGGCTTCGGCAACAGCACGACGCTGCCATCGAGCACGCTCCGGTGCATCAGACTGCTGTCGCTGAAGCCCGAGGTGAGCAGCACCTTCAATTCGGGGCGCCGCTCTGTGAGCTTTTCCACCAGCTGCGGGCCGAGCAGGCCGCCGGGCAACATGATGTCAGTGAACACCAGCGCAATGTCCGGATGTCGCATGAATCGTTCCAGTGCCTGAGGCCCGTTGGCCGCCTCATGCACTCGATAGCCGAGGCTGGTAAGAATTTCAACCGTAGTCCCCCGCACCTCGGCATTGTCCTCCACCACGAGGATGGTTTCATGGCCGCGCGGCAGATCTTCCTGCACCGTCCCTTCCGGGATCGTCGCATCGGCGTCCGCCAGGGACCGGGGGAAATACAACTGCACCTTCGTGCCCTGCTGAGGCGCGCTGGCGATGTGCACGTGACCGCCGGACTGCTTCACGAAGCCATAGACCATCGACAGTCCCAGGCCGCTGCCCTTGCCCACCTCTTTGGTCGTGAAGAACGGCTCGAACACGCGCTTGAGCGTCTCGTTCGACATGCCCGCGCCCGTGTCGGCAACTTCCACCAGCGCGTACTCTCCTGGCGTCAGGCCATCTTCACGGGGCTGCCGGTCCGCGCCGATCGTCACATTCCGGGTGGCGATTGTAATAACGCCGCCGCCCGGCATCGCGTCCCGCGCATTGATCACCAGATTGAGCACGGCGTTCTCCAGCTGCCCCGGGTCGGCTCGAGTGAACCACGTGTCCGCGGCCAGCTGACTCTGAATCTCGATATCGCCTGTCAACGAACGACGCAGCAATTCGTACATGCCGCCGATCAAGGCATTCAAATCGACGTTTCTGGGTTCGAGCACCTGCTGACGCGCGAATGCCAGCAATCGCTTGATCAACTCGCCACCGCGCATGGCGGCATTGAGCGCGGTCTCGGCCTGTCGTAACAAACGCGGCGTCTGATGTAACGAACGCGTCAGCAACTGCATGTTGCCGATGATCACCGAGAGCAGATTGTTGAAGTCGTGCGCGATGCCGCCGGTGAGCCGTCCCACCGCTTCCATCTTCTGACTCTGCCGCAACTCGGCTTCCAGCAAACGTTTCTCGGTGATGTCACGAGCGGCCACGAAGCAGCCTTGCAGCTCGCCGTTGTCGTCGAAGTGGGGAATGAACGCCGCTTCCAGCTCGATCTGTTTGCCGGCCGCATCCCGATAACGACCTTGGCCTTCGAGCGTCTTGCCTTGCAAGGCTTCGCGCACGTAAGGGCCGATCGCGCCATAGCGACGATCGCCGATGACGTCCTTGATGATGCGACCACGAGAGTCGGCCAACGGCACCGCGAAGAACTGTTGAAACATTCGATTCGCGTAGAGGATGCGCTCATCGCGATCCGCGTACGCAACGAACAGCGGCAGCGAATCCAGCACCGTGCCGTAGAAATCCTGGCTCCGGGTCAGCGCCTTCTCGGCCTCGATCTGCGCGCTGATGTCGCTGAGCGAACCGGCCAGCCGTGTCGGCCGGCCCGAAGCGTCACGCTCCGCATCGCCGCGCAAGCGACACCAGACAATGTTTCCTTTGCGAGTGACGACGCGACAACGCGTGTCGAGCCGGCTTTGATTCTCCAGATGTGCGCGGATCTTGCTCAATACCGCCACGCGATCCTCCGCATGCAGCACGTTCTGGAACGCCTGAAACGTATTCGCGAAATTCACATCGGCACAACCGATGATGTCCCGGAACCGGCTGGCGTACCAGACGTGGCCGGTCAGCAGATCCCATTCATACAGGCCGTCCAATGTCCCGCGGATCGCGCGCTCCCAGCGTTGCTCGACTTCGAGCGCGGTGCGTTGATCCTGTTTGCTACGTGAGATGTCCTGAAGCACCCCGATGACCCGCAGCGCCTTGCCCGCCGCATCACGTCGCACGACCTTGGCGTGCGCCATGAACCACTTGTGCGTGCCGTCGTGCGCGGTCAGGCGATATTCGGATTGGAAGTACGGCGTGCCGCCATGGAAGTGACGCTCGAATTTCTCGAGCACGCCGTTGTCATCGGGCGGCAGCATCAAACGGTCGCTGAGCTCCTGGCGCTTCACCAGCTCGCTCGGATCGATGCCAAGGGAAATGCGCCACTGATCGTTGTAGGAGACCAGGTCCTGCTCGACATTCCAGTCCCACATCGACAGCTCGCTCGCTTCCATCGCGAGCTCGAGCCGGGACTCGCTGGCACGCAACGATTCGCGAGCGCGTTTGTAAACGGTGATGTCTTCCAGAGTAATGACGACTTGCCTGGAATCGGCGGCGCGCGCGGTCACGCGAGTCCACAGCACCCGCCCGCCTCGACCGTGGATGAGCCATTCGGCGCTGAAGTCTTCGCCGGCGACGATCGCCTCACGCAGATGCGGATAAACGGGTGACTCTGCGCCGTCGCCCGCCAGCAGTTGCAAGCCACCGTGGAGGATCTCGTCGCGCTCGTACCCGGTCAGCCGGCAAAACGCGGCGTTGACGTACGCCAGTCCGACCTGCACGCCAGCGCGGGTCGCAATAGCGATCCCGTGGGCGGCGGCATCGAGCGCGACGGACGCGTCGATGGCAGGGCTGCGGTCGGCGGCAGGCATGAACTAGGGGTTTTGACCGGTTTGCGAGTTTGGATGAGTGACATAAGCGACCCCTCTCAGGCCGCAAGTGCCGGAGTCTGAAGAAAACCGCGCCCTGAAAGTGTGTTGTGGCGCGCGTCGGCGCTCGGTTAAGGGTTTCCCCTAGCGATTCAGCTCAGTGGGACTTCGGAGAAGAGCAGAGGCCTCAGTGGCCTGCGGCGGACTCGGTTGCCCGGACCAGAGAGCGCGCATTCCCGCCCCATGCCAAACCGTTCGCGCGCAAAGACCCATTTGAGGCGTCAGATTAGCTTCTGTAGCCCGGAGACCTCGGCGAGCGATAGCGAGACGAGCAGTGCGCGTCAGCGCGCGAGCCACCCGCCGTCGACGGGGATGATGGTGCCGTGGACATAGTCGGAGGCGGCCGAGGCGAGAAACACAGCGGCGCCGCCGAGATCGGAGGGCCTGCCCCATCGTCCGGCGGGGATGCGGTTGAGGATGTCCTTGTTACGTTGCTCGTCGGACCTGAGCGCCGTCGTGTTGTTGGTCTCAAAGTAACCAGGCGCGATCGCATTGACGTTGATGCCATACGCCGCCCACTCATTGGCCAACAAGCGAGTCACACCCGCGAGCCCGCTCTTGCTCGCCGTATATGAAGCTGTGCGGATGCCGCCCTGGAACGACAGCATCGACGCGATGTTGATGATCTTCCCGCCGCGCCCCGCCTCCACCAGGTGCTGAGCCACCGCCTGCGCGAGAAAGAACGGCGTCTTCAAATTCACATTCAACGCCGCATCCCAATCCTGCTCCGTGAACACCAGCGCGTCGTTGCGACGGATGATGCCCGCGTTGTTGATCAGGATATCCACCCGCCCCGCCGTGTCGACGGCTCGCGCCACGACCTGATGCGCCTCATGGCTGCGCTCCAGATCGGCGTACAGCGAATGAAACTTGCGGCCGGCCTGCACCACATCTCTTTCGGTGTCGACCGTGCTGGAGCGTGCGATGCCGACGATGTCCGCGCCGGCCTGCGCCAGCGCGACGGCAATGCCCTGCCCCAGACCGGTATTGGCGCCGGTCACCAGCGCCACTTTGCCAGCGAGCGAAAACGAAACGGGTTGGCTCATGTTATTTCAGCTGGCAGATGTCGAGGACGTTCATGTCGGTGTAATCCAGATTCTCGCCGCCCATGGCCCAGATGAAGCTGTAGTTGCGAGTGCCCGCGCCCATGTGAATGGACCAAGGCGGCGACATGACAGCCTCTTCGTTGCCGATGACGATGCTACGCATCTCATCGGGCTCGCCCATGAAGTGCATGACGCGCTGCTGCTCGCCTTCGAGATCGAAATAGAAATAAATCTCCGAGCGGCGGTCGTGCAGATGCGGCGGCATGGTGTTCCACACGCTGCCGCTCTTCAGCAGCGTCATGCCCAACAGCAGCTGCGAGGATTTGCAGGTAGCCGGCACGATGTACTGATAGATGGTGCGCTCGTTCGATGTTTCCAACGCACCGCGCTCCAGCGGCACCGCCTTGTCGATCGAGATGTGCACCGCTTCGAAGCGTGCATGCGCCGGCGTCGAAGCGAGATAGAACCTGGCGCTCTCGCCTGCCTTGGCGGCTTCGAACGTCACATCCTTCGTGCCCATCGGAACATACAAACCATCCTTGGGCGCGAGGTTGTACACAGTGCCATCGAGCGTGACTTTGCCCGCGGTCTTGCCTATGTTGACGACGCCCAGCTCGCGACGTTCCAGGAAAGGCTTGCCCTTCGCGGACGCCGGCTCGGTCTGCTCCGGCAACTTCACCGCTTGCCCCGCCGCCATGACGCCACCGATGACGAAGCGCTCGTAATGCGTGTAGTTCAGTGCGATCTGATTCTCCTTGAACAGATCCTGCACCAGATAGCGCTCGCGCAACTGCTCGGTGGTGGCCCCGGCCATCATGTCCGGGTGCGTGGCGTGATACGTTTTCTTGAACACTTGAATTCCCCTGCGAGAATGACGCAGTCAGAGCTTGTAAGCTTGTTTGGGCAGCCGATACGCCAGATCGCGAACCACCTGAGCCGCGCCATCTTCATCGATGCGATGCTCGGCGACCAGGCGCGACAGATAGACGCAATCGACCCGACGCGCCAGGTCGTGACGAGCCGGAATGGACAGGAACGCGCGCGTGTCGTCGTTGAAACCGACGGTGTTATAGAAACCGGCGGTCTCAGTGGTGTACTCACGGAAGCGCAGCATGCCTTCCGGGCTATCGTGGAACCACCAGGACGGACCGAGCTTCAACGCTGGATAATGACCGGCCAGCGGCGCGAGCTCGCGGCTGTACACCGTCTCATCCAACGTAAACAGGATGATGCCGAGCGTCTTGCTGTTACCGAAACGATCCAGCAACGGCCGCAGCGCCTGCACGTACTCGGTCCGCTCCGGAATGTCCGCGCCCTTGTCGCGACCGAAGGTGTCGAACAGCCAGCGGTTGTGATTGCGGAACGCGCCCGGGTGAATCTGCATCACCAGACCATCGTCCACGCTCATCTTTGCCATCTCGACCAGCATGGCCGCGCGGAACAGCTCGGCATCCGCGGCAGTAGCTTGTCCCTTGGCGACTTTATCGAACAGGCGTTGCGCGTCGGCGTCGCTGAGGTCGGCGGTCGCGGCAGTCGGATGACCATGATCCGTCGACGTCGCGCCTGCCTTCATGAAGTCCGCACGACGCTTGCGATGCGCGTTCAGATAGCCCTTCCAGGAGTAAACATCTTCACCTGTGATTTCAGCGAAGCGTTTCAGCGCGTCCTTGAATTGCTCGTGCTCCGGATCGATGACCGCATCCGGGCGATAGGCCGTGACCACGCGTCCCTTCCAGCCGCTGCTCTGAATCTTGTGATGATGCTCGAGCGTGTCCACCGGCGACTCGGTAGTCGCAATCACTTCGATGTTGAAACGCTCGAACAACGCGCGCGGACGGAATGCATCCTGCGCGAGCTTCGCACCGATGACGTCGAAATAATGATCGGCAGTCGAGGGCTCCAGTCTCACCGTGAGACCGAACACTTTCGCAAACACATAGTTCAGCCACAGCCACGACGGCGTGCCATTGAACAAATAAAAATTCGCCGCGAACTTGCGCCATGCCTCGCGCGGGTTGGCGCTCGACGGACCGCGGCGCGAGCCGACGCCGAGCTCGTTCAGGTCGAGGCCCTGGCTGTACAACATGCGAAACAAATAATGATCCGGCGCCAGCAACAGCTCGGTGGCATTGCTGAACGGCGCATTGCCCGCGAACCACTGTGGATCGGTGTGACCGTGCGGACTGATGATGGGCAGATCGCGAACTTCGGCGTAGAGACGGCGCGCAATCTGGCGAACGGCCGGATCGGCAGGAAACAATCGATCTTCGTGCAGGTGTAAAGGTGTGCTCATGGCTGATGTCGTCTGCCGTTGCGGGCAGGTCCAGTGAAGTAAATGGTAACCGGTGTCATGGTCCACCGCCAGTAATCTCTACCCCTGGAAACCTGAACCGTGCGCAAAATTCGCGCGCCGGTGCCCTTCGGCCCTGAACTTTCGCTGGACGGACGCAACCCATCCAATGAAGGATCTCGACGCCTCAGTTCGCTGGGCGGCCTGAGGACTCGCGCACCACCAGATGCGGGAACACCGTCGTGGCCGCGGCTGACGGTCCCTCCGTGCGCGAAATCTTTGCAATCAGTTTCTCCGCCGCCAGCCGTCCCATGTCCCGAATCGGTTGTCTCATCGTGGTCAATGAGGGACAAAGTCGGGAGGCGAGCGGACTGTCGTCGAAGCCGATGATCGTAAGATCGTGCGGAATGCGCAGTCCGCGAAGATACGCCGTGCGATAGACACCCGCCGCAGTCTCGTCGTTACCGGCGAAGATCGCAGTGGGTCGCGGCGAGCGCGATAACAGCATTTCGGCGCAAGCGGCGCCCGATTCGAAGGTGTACGCGCCTTCCGCGATGTAGTCCGGAGCCAGCGTCAGGCCGCGATCGGCGAGCGCGTTGGAGAATCCTTCGAGACGCTCCTGCGAGGAACGATAGGTCGGCGGACCGACGATCATGGCGATGCGCGTATGCCCCAGCTTCGCCAGGTGCTCCGCAACTTCGGCCGCGGATTGACGATCCATCGATTGAACCAGGTTCTGCGGCTCATCCAGCGCGGCCGACAGAATGCGAATATACGGACAGCTGATGTCTCGCAGCACATCGGCCAGCGCATTGTTTTCCGAGACCGGCGGCAGAATGATCATGCCGTCGAGCTTCTGGCGACTGACCAGCTGGCGAATATCGCTCAGGAATTCCGGGCTGCTGCGATCGCAGGGATGCACCACCAGCTCATAGCCGACCCGGCGCAGCGCGCCGAGCGCGCCTTCCTGCACGTTGATCACATAAGGCGCGTTCGGGTTGTCGTAAACCAAACCGATCAGGTACGAGCGGCGAAATGCCAGGCCGCGGGCCTGAGGATCGGGCGTGAAGCCGGTGCTCCGAATGATCTCGGCAATGCGCGTCCGGGTTTCTTCGCGGACGAACGGCGATTCATTGATCACCCGCGAGACCGTCTTCTTCGAGACATTGGCCAGCCGCGCGATGTCATTGATGGTGTGCTTTTTCCCAGCGGGCCGGCGGAACGTGGCCGGGACCGGGACAGGGACAGGCTCCGGGACAGGCGCCGGCCGGGTGTCGACAACCGCCCGCACGGCGGCTGCCGGGGGACTCGGCTGACGAATCGTTTTCTTGGCCGATTTTTTCACCATCGACGAAATAACCTGCTGTAAGTCGGGCCGCGTCAGAATACCCTGCGTCCAGCATCGAGCGCAGTAACGGTACCAGAACCCGGTGGCGGCTGACACCGGTTTCCCGATTCCTTGGATCAGTGCCATCATGCAGACCATGAACTCTCCAGATTCTGTCTCCCCCGCTGTCTATCGAGTCTCGACAGAAGACGACGTCGCCGTGGCCCTGCGCGATCTGGCCGCGCAGGAAACGATTGCTGTCGGCGATCGCCCGGTGCGGGTTGCTGTGCCGATTCCTCGTGGACATAAGCTGGCCATTCGCCCGGTCGCCGCGGGACAAACGGTTCGTAAGTACGGCTGGCCCATCGGCCGGGCCACTGCCGACATTGCCGTCGGCGAGCACGTCCACTCACATAATCTGGAAACATTGTTGAGCGGCACGGATGAATACGAGTACGGCGGCTCGGTCGCATCGAATGTAACCAAGGCCGCGAGCAACGATTCGTTCCTTGGCTATCGCCGCGCCAATGGCAAGGTCGGCACGCGCAACGAGATCTGGATTCTCTGCACCGTCGGTTGTGTCGGCCGCACAGCTGAACGCATCGCGCGGCTGGCAGCACAGAAATATGCGGGCCGTATCGATAACGTCGTGGCCTTCCCTCATCAATTTGGTTGCTCACAACTCGGTGGCGATCTGGATCGCACACGACGATTGATTGCCGGTCTCGCGCGGCATCCCAATGCAGGCGGTGTATTGATCCTGGGGCTCGGGTGCGAATCGAATCAGCTGTCGAAGTTGCTCACCGAGATTCCGGAAGCGGAGCGCCAACGGATTCGTTACTTCGCGGCGCAGGCGACCGAAGACGAGACGGAAGCGGGCTTGCAGGCGGTTGAAGAGCTCGTGCAACTCGCGGAGAAAGATCAGCGCGTACCGTGCGGTCTCGACGACCTGGTCGTCGGTTTGAAGTGTGGCGGGTCCGATGGCTTCAGCGGCATCACCGCGAATCCGCTGGTCGGCCGGATCGCCGATCGCGTCACCGAAGCGGGCGGCACCGCGGTGCTCACGGAGATCCCTGAAATATTCGGCGCCGAACAGCTGTTGATGGAGCGGGCCGCGAGTCGCGAGGTGTTCGACGGCATCGTGCATGTCGTGAATGACTTCAAGGAGTATTTCCTGCGGAACAATCAGCCGGTGCACGAGAACCCGTCACCGGGCAACAAGGCCGGCGGCATCACGACGCTCGAAGAGAAGTCGCTCGGCGCCGTGCAGAAAGGCGGCCACGCCACGGTTACGCAAGTGCTTCGCTATGGCGAGCGCACGACCAAGCCAGGGCTGACGCTGCTCGAAGCGCCGGGCAACGATGGCGTGTCATCGACGGCGCTGGTCGCCGCCGGCGCGACCATCTTGTTGTTCACTACCGGTCGCGGCACACCGCTGGGCTTTCCGGTGCCGACCCTCAAGATCAGCTCGAACTCCGCGCTCGCCGCTCACAAATCGCATTGGATCGACTTCGACGCCGGCAAGGCGCTGACCGTGGCCGATCCTGAAACCGTAACCGATGAATTCCTGCAGCTGATCGTCGCCACCGCGTCCGGTCAGCCCGCGCGCAACGAACTGAACGAGCAACGTGAAATTGCAATCTGGAAAGATGGTGTGACCCTGTGACTCTAGCACCTGCCTCTGTCGCGGCTCTCGCCAGCCGCGGCGTGAAAGTTCCCACGTACGATCGCGCCGCCGTCGGCATCGGCATCGTTCACTTCGGGCCGGGCGCGTTTCATCGCGTGCACCAGGCTTGTTACGTCGACGATGTTTTGCACTCCGATCCCCGCTGGGGCATTTGCGAGGTCTCCTTGCACAGTACCGGCGTGCGAGACGCACTCGTACCCCAAGCCGGCCTCTACACCATCGCCATTCTCGATGAACAGTCTTCGTTTCGTGTCATCGGCTCAGTGAAGGAAGTGCTGGTGGCGCCAGAATCGCCGAGCGCCGTGCTGGAGCGAATGGTTGCGCCGACGACGACTGTCGTCAGCGCGACCATCACGGAGAAGGGCTACTGTCTCAACAAGGAAGGCGGGCTGGACTTCTCACATCCGGATGTCGCTCACGACTTGAAACATCCCGAAGCGCCGAAGACGTTCGTAGGTTTCCTCGCTCGCGCCCTGCGCATCCGCCATGACCGCGGGCTCGAGCCTTTCAACGCCATCAGCTGCGACAATCTCGCGGACAACGGCCACCGGCTACGGCGCGCCGTGCTGGAGTTTGTTCGTTCGAGTGATCCGAGTCTCGCTGCATGGGTCGAGAAGGAAGTGACTTTCCCCTGCACGATGGTCGACAGCATCACGCCGGCGACTGACGACGCACTTCGCGCTCGCGTGAAAGAGGCACTCGGCGTCGAAGATCTCTGGCCCGTGCAACGTGAGTTCTTCTCCCAGTGGGTGATCGAGAACAAGTTGCGCGGCCCGCAGCCGGACTGGGCCTCAGTGGGCGTGACGATCACTGACGACGTCGCCGGTTTCGAACGTGCCAAGTTGCGCTTGTTGAATGGCGCTCACTCGACTCTCGCGTACACCGGCAGTCTCGCCGGCTACGAAACCGTTTCCTCTGCAATGAGTGACCGGGCACTCGCGACGTTTGTTCGTCAGATGATGCTCGAGGACATTCGTTCGGGGCTCGCCGCGCCGCAGGGGCTCGACCTGGATCGATACATCGAGGCGGTGCTGCGTCGGTTCAGCAATCCCACCATCCGTCACTTGCTGTCGCAGATCGCGTGGGACGGCTCGCAGAAGCTGCCGTTCCGGATTCTACCGACGATTGCCGAAAACCTGGCGGCCGGTCGCTCTATCGCGCGGCTGTGTGTGCCGCTGGCGGCCTGGTTTCATTTCATCCGTTGGATGGTCCGTCACGACCGTCAGATCATGGACCCGCTTGCGGCTCAGCTCACCGAACTGGCGAAAAGCTGCCATGGCGATGTAGCCCACGATGTCGGTGTATTCCTCGGGCTGGAGAAAGTCTTCAGTGGTGAACTCGCGCGCAACACGAAATTCCGTGCGGCGCTCGAGAATGCCTATGCACGGCTGTCCTCGGTCGACAGCCCCGCCCGACTCAGCGAGGCTCTGGCAGGCATCGGCTAGAGCGCGGCGCGCGACAGATACGGACCGGCACGAACGGCGCGGCACTCGACCTCGCCGCAGCCTTCAAACACGAGTCGTGAGTGCTGCCCGGCCCGAATGTCGTGCACGCCGGTAATCGCGCCGGTAGAAATGAAATCGCCGGCTCGCAGCGGCCGGCCGCGTTCGGCGCATTTGCTCAGTGCGAACGCCAGCGCACCGAGTGCACCCTGGCGAATGAACGCAGTACCGCGTCCAACGAAGCCATCCTCGATGAAGGTCAGCGCGACGATTTCATCGATGGAGCGCCATTCGCCGATGCTCGCCCCCACGATGACGCCCCAGTTGTTTCCAAAATCGGAGATGACGGCACCGGGCCCGAGATCGTTCAATGTGGCAAGCGGACTGACCGCGGTCTCCACACCAAGATGAAAACTGCGAACCATCTCCGCAGCCTCATCGATGCTCCAGGACTTCTTGTCGGCCGGCGCATCCTCATCCACGCACAACACAATCTCTGCTTCAACCGCGCCGAAGCCGCCTTCGATCACGGGGAATTCGACGACCTGCCCGACGCGCGCGGTGTGTAGATTGCGTTCGAACACCGGGCCGACCAGACGCTCTTCGGGGAATTGCTGGGCGAACGCCGCGCCGATGCGCGCCACTTTCCAACCGACGATGCGATCCGGAAAGCGCTCGATTGCGAACTCCTGACAACGATAGGCTTCGGCCAGGGTGGTCGGTAACGCGCCCGGATATTGGGGCAAGGATTGCCCGGCCAGTCGGGCCCGGACAAATTGTTCAGCAATCATTTCGGCGCCCGCCGGCGCTCCATGCAACACCGCGCTACTCATGTCGCAGCATTCCCCTGTGAAAACATTAAATTCCCGATATCGACAGGCTCGCACACCCGCGAGCCGTCGAAACACTGTATAGAGGAAACCGGTGTCATTTACAATCCACCACGGCCGATACCAAGTCCTTTGAGGGGGTCTCAATGCTCATCGATCCGTCGTCGCTGCGCGCCAGGCTGGGCTCGCTGCTCTTATTGTTAACAGCGGCAAGCTCACTCGCCGTCGCTGACAATCTGCTGGCTTTTCCGGGGGCGCAAGGAGCCGCGGCACAGACTCCGGGGGGTCGCGGCGGAAAAATCATTCGCGTGACCACGCTCGACGCCACGGGTCCGGGCTCGTTGCTCGAAGCACTCGACACCAAAGGCCCGCGTATCGTCGTGTTCGAAGTCGGTGGCGTGATCGACCTGCAGAAACACGAGATCAAGATCAAGGAGCCGTTCCTCACGATCGCGGGACAGACGGCGCCGTCGCCCGGCATCACGTTGATCCGCACTGGCATCGATGTGCTCACCCACGACGTGATTCTTCAGCACATCCGCGTGCGCACCGGCTCGGCTGGCGCGGAACCGCGCAAAGGTTGGGAGCCCGATGCGTTCTCGACGATCAGTGCTTACAACGTCATCGTCGATCACTGCTCGATGACCTGGGCCGTCGATGAAAATCTCTCGGCCTCGGGCCCGCGCTTCACCGGCAAGACGGTGGAGGACTGGCGCAAAGGCACGTCACACAGCATCACCTTCAGCAACAACATCATCGCCGAAGGTCTGCGTCACTCCACTCATGCCAAGGGCGAACATTCCAAGGGCTCACTGATCCATGACAACGTGAGCGACATCCTGATCATCAACAATCTGTACGCGCACAACTACGAGCGCAACCCGCTGTTCAAAGGCGGCGTGCGCGGCATGGTGATCAACAATCTGATCTACAACCCCGGCCCGCGCGCGGTTCATTACAACCTGATCGCTGAAGAGTGGCGCGGCCAGCCGTATCAAACCGGCCAACTCACGCTGATCGGTAACGTCCTGCGCGGCGGCCCGTCGACGCCGGCGCATCTGCCGCTGTTCATGCTGGGCGGTTCGGGTGATCTGGAATATTACGAAGCCGACAACATCGCGGTGGACTGGACCGGTCAGGAACTGCCGAAGTTGGGACGCTATACCAATTCCTCCGCGAAGCTCATTCCGATGGCCAAGCCGGCGCTGCCGTTCGGCGTTCAGCCCATCGCTGCTGCTGACGTGCAGGATGCGGTGATTCGTGAGGCTGGCGCGCGGCCTTGGGATCGTGATCCGGTCGATGCGCGGATTGTCGCGGATACGATCGAGGGTCGTGGTGAGATCATCGATAGCGAAGACGATGTTGGTGGCTATCCTTCGTATAAAGAGACGCGGCAGAAGTTTGAGGAGAAGGATTGGGATTTGCGGTATATGACGCCGCGGTCTAAGAAATAGACCGGGCGCGTCTTCGGAGGCGTCAGTGGTCTGCGTCGCCGATACGTCGGCTGCGCCTGCGCGCGTGACTCCGCTCCGACCCGTCAGTACGTGCCGCGCTGGATATAGGGAACCTGCGCGAATAACTTGCGTTCGTCGCTGCGGGGATCGTTGACAAGCTGCGAAGTGGTATCGAACACCATGGTCGCGCGGTCAGGCAGCTCGTACGGTTTCCATTCGGGGATATTGGCGTTCGCAGGATTGCCCGTGCGCGCAAACGCAATGAACGCCTCACTCATCTGATCCGCCGCCTTCTGCGCATCCGCATCTTTGCCGGACGGCGAGCCGGGTTGAGAGATGTTGTCGAACACCAGCGGAATATCCATGCCGTGCATCGCTCCGAAGCGCCCGTTCTCGAGCGGCGAGCGATAGTTCAATTGATACGCATACACCGGCGAGCCTTGCGCCGCGCGTAACTCCGCCTCGATCACAGCACCACGCCACGACCGTCCCGCCGTCGTCGCGGCGAAGAACACGTCGGTTGGCGAATAATTCGGATACAGCTTCCGATACTCCGCAATGACATACTCAGGGTGAATATCGACGAGCAGGTGCGGCAGCAAACGATCGGGCAGCTCCTCCCAGGTCAGTTCGTGCACACCGGGCTCGTTGCCCAGAAACGCGCGCGTCTCATCGTGAGTATTGCCGATGATCATCGGAATGTTCGCGGCCAGCGGCGGAGCGTCGGGATAGAACGGGTGACGCGGCAGCACGGACTGATCCAGCACCGGTCCGAAATAGATGCCACGCCCGACCATCGATGGATCGTTGGCACGAGTCGCGGCGACCAGGTCGGCAGCCGGCACGTCATTCAACTTAGCAACATCCGTGAGCTTCAATGTTTCCAAAATCACCCGCGCGCGTTGAGTCGCCCCACGCGGGCCGGCAGCAGTGATCTGCTGACCGCTCATGGTCGCCGCGCGATGGAACGAACCTTTCGCGGCCGGCATCGCCATCAGCGTCGCGATCTTCGCGCCACCGCCGGACTGCCCGAACGCCATGATCCGCCGCGGGTCGCCGCCAATTGCCTCGGCGTGATCGCGCACCCAAGCGAGTGCTTGCACGAGGTCGAGAATGCCGACATTGCCCGACGAAGCGTACTGAGGTCCCGCGAGCCGCCCAAGATACAAATGACCGAACACATTCAGGCGATGATTGACGGTGACTACGACGACATCGCCGCGCCGACACAATCGCGTGCCGTCATACAGCGGGCTCGATCCAGAGCCGCTGCTGAATTCGCCGCCGTGGAAATAAACCATCACGGGTCGATTGCCGCCGTCTTTCAATGCCGGCGTCCACACGTTGAGGACCAGACAGTCCTCACTCATCTCCTCGCGCGAGCCGGACTGCGGGCAGGAAGAGCCGTAATTCAACGCATCGCGCGTCTTCTTCCATGCGACCGGTGGTTGCGGCGGCAGGAAGCGAGTGTTCCGAGTATCTGCACCGTATGGAATGCCCTTGAAAACATGCACGCCCTGCGCTTTGACGCCCGCGACTTTACCGGCGCGAGTTTGCAGGAGGCTGCTCTTGCCAGGGCTCGCATGTACGAAGGCCGGCACGCTCAAGCCGCCGGCCAGTAGCAGCGAGCTGGCGAGCAGCTCGCGGCGAGAAATCGATGTAGGGCTCTTCATCGCGAGATCATGGGCCGAGCATGCAGTCCGGATCGGGGCAGCAGGCCGAATGCCGAACATGCGCGCGGCGATGACACCGCCGTTACGAAATCCAACCCTGACTCTGCAACCATTGCCGGCAACGCTCGATCCAGCGATCGCCGGTAGTGGCATTGTTCAGCCCGAAGCCGTGACCACCCGCCGGATAGATCATGAGCTCCGCGGGAATCTTCTGCGCCTGCAAAGCCTGGAAGAACAGAATGCTGTTCGCGACCGGCACCGTCTGATCATCCGCCGCGTGAATGAGGAACGTCGGCGGCGTATCGCGAGTGACGGCCAATTCCGCCGAGAAGCGCTTCACATCGTCCGGCGACGGCGCCGTACCCAACAGCTGATTGCGCGAGCCCTGGTGCAGCGTGGGTTCGGTGAAGGTGATGACCGGATAGATCAACATCAAAAAGTCCGGACGCACATCGGCGCTGCGCCACTGAGACAGCACCGGCGTGTCGAACATCGTTCCCGTCGTGGCTGCGAGATGTCCGCCTGCGGAAAAGCCGATGAGTCCGATACGTTTCGGATCGATCTGCCACTTCGCCGCGTCACGCCGCACCGTCGCGATTGCTTGCTGAGCATCCTGCAGCGGCCCGACGCGCTTGTTCTTCATGTGCTTGTCGCTGGGGGTTCGATACTTCACGACAAACGCCGTGACACCCATGTCGTTGAAGGCCCGAGCGACGTCGTAACCTTCTTTGAGCATCGATGTGCCTCGATAGCCGCCCCCCGGCAGGATGACGACCGCGGCGCGCTTCGGATCCTGCTGCGTCGGCCGGTATGCAGTGATCGTGGGACGAGAGGTATCCAGAAAGAACGGCCACGGATCCTTCGGATCGCGCACCGACTCTTCATCCGGCGCCACGATGGCACCGGGAATATCGCCCGGATACAAAGGCTGCGCGGGCGGTTCGGCCGCGGCGACCGAGGCCATCATCGCCAGCCACCCGAACAATCCCAACGCGCCATGGCGCACCTTGCCGATGAAAATCATGGCTTCGCGAAATCCTCCAGCGCCTGGCAACGCATGTCACGAAACACCGCGGCGCCCTGACGTGCCACATTCAGCCTCGCCGCCAGGTCTTCGACGGAGTTGCAGGCAGTGGCAAGCGCTGCCGCCGCCGCACCCAGAATCGCCGAGCCCCGCAGCCCGCGTCGAGTGATTTCCGTCATGTCCCCTGAAGTCCACGAATGGTCCGGCGGCGGGTCCGCCGCCGGACTTGTTTTCAAGCGCTATCCTCGTCTCGCGAGCTGGCGTTCCTGGACTTAGAACTTGTAACGCGCGCCCAACAGGAACTGGCGTCCCTGGTGGTGGTAATACGACAGGCGATCGCTATTCGAATCGCCCACGTACTGGTCCTGGAACTCGTCGGTGAGATTGAGCGCCTCGAGCGTCAGCACGAGGTGGTCGTTCACCGTGAAGCTCGACGACGCGTCGATGCTCAACGTCTCGATCGTCCCTTCCACCAGGTTGCCGTTGCGCCCCGGGATCGTCGTCAGATAGTCGTCACGATAAGCCGCCGACACGCGCGCGCTGAACTTCTCGTTTTCCCAGTACAGCGTGGCATTGTAAGCCGACTTCGATAGACCCGTGAGATCGTCCTTCGCCGCCACCGCGCCGGTCGCCGACAGATATTCGATCTCCGACTCGACGCCGGTGTAGTTCAGGATCATACCGAAGTGGCTGAAGAAGCCCGGCAGGAACGAGAACGGCTGCTGATAGCTGATCTCGAAACCTTTCAGGTCGCCGCCCTCGGTGTTGGTCGGCTGCGAGAACTGCCAGCCCGCCAGACACGTGGCCGGATCCGGAATGGAGGTACCGCAAGCGGCGATCGCGACGCTGTTCGGCAAGCCGAGCGTGTTGGTCGAGAAGTCGCCGGTGCTGCGGATGATCTGCACGAAGCTGTCGATGTCCTTCTGGAACAGAGCCAGCGACACCAGCGAGTCCTCGGCGAAGTACCACTCGAACGACAGGTCGTACGCCTTGGCACGATACGGATCGAGCAGCGGGTTGCCGGCAGTCACGGTCTTGTTGGCACCGTTGATGCCCACCGCCGCGCCCGGCGCAAGAATGCCCAGGCCCGTCGTCTGACCACCGCCGTTCGGACGCACCATCACTTTCGCGGCCGAGGCACGGATGACGAACTGATCCGTCACATCGAGCGCCACGTTCAACGACGGCAAGGTGTCGTCGTAGGTCCGCTCAACTGTGGTCAACAGCGGCGAGCCCGAAGTGAAGGTGTAACCCGACGAGGTCTGCTTGGTCTCGACGTAGCGCACGCCGACGTTGGCGCGCAGCGGACGATCGAACAGGAACGTCTTGAAGTCGGCCTGCACGTAACCGCCGGTGTCCTCTTCATCGACGCTGTAGTTGCTGCCCAGCGCCGGCTCGATGCCGAGCGGGAAGCGCGAGCGGTCATAGATGCCGAGCTGCGCGGCGGCCGCATCGATGTTTGGAATGAGCCAGGTCCTCGGCGTGCCATTGGGCACATTCAAGTTGCCGCTGATGCGCGCCAGCTCGCTGTAGGGTCCGACCGCTGTCACGGGCAAGCCCGTGACGACGCCTTCCTGAGTGGAGGTCGTGCCATTCGAACGCTGCAAGGCGGTGGTCTCGAACTCGAACTTCTTGTACTGCGGACCGGCCTTCAAGGTGATGATGTCGGTCACGTCCCAGGCCACATCGAACGACACCGTCTTGAAGGTGTTCTCCGAAGTCTGCGGACGCAACCGGATCTGCGACAGGCGCCAGGTGGCCGGATTGGTCACGTCGACGCTGCCGTAAGTGATCACCGGCAAGCGGTTGTTGCCACGGAAGTCGTAGCTGTAACCGTCGACGTCGGTGGCATCGAAGAGCAGCGTGGTCTGGATCGGATTGTCGTGCTCGGCTTCCGAATAACCGACCAGGCCTTTTACGCGCAGGCGATCGTTGAACTCGTGCGTGCCTTCGAGCGTGATGTGCGTGAAATCGGTTTCGAGCTCGTCATGGCGGGCTTCGGAACGAATGTCGACATCGTTGAACACGCCGTAAACCATCGTGTTGTTCGCATCGACCACGGAATCGACCAAGGAGAGGTTGCTGCCCGCAACGTTGCCGCTGAAGCCCGGCGCTTCCAGGAAGATCTCGTTGCGCTCGGCCTGGAACTTGGCATACAGCGCATCCAGGCTGATCGTGGTCCGGTCGGTCGGCGACCACTGCAGCGAGCTGGTGAGACCGAGTCGCTCCTGGTCGTGCTGGTAAATGTCATAGCGAGGAATACGCGGCACGAACGCGCCGCCGGGGCCGGCCTGCCAACGCACCGTGCTCGTGCCTTCATCCAGCAGCTTGCGCTCGCTGTACGCGATCGAGAACAGCGCGCCGAAACGTCCGTCTGCAAATGTATTGCTGATGAGGAACGCGCCGCGCGGATCGACATCCTCCTGGATATCGTTGTAGCTGGCCTGCGCGCTGGTGACCATGGTGAAGCCTTCATAGTCGAACGGCCGGCCGGAACGCAGGTCGACGGTCGCGCCCAGCGAGCCTTCTTCCACCTCGGCGGCCGAGGTCTTGCGAATGGTGATCGAGTTGAACAACTCGGAAGCGAATGTATTGAAGTCGAACGAGCGGTCGCGATTGGTGCCGCCGGCAGCGTCGGTACCGCCGTTCGCGCTCATCGCTTCCATGCCGTTGATTCGTACACGCGTGAACTGCGGACCCAGCCCGCGCACGCTGATGTTTCGACCTTCACCGGCGTCACGCGCGATGGACACACCAGGCACGCGTTGAATGGACTCAGCCAGATTCAGATCGGGAAAATCGGCAATGTCTTCGGCGACGATGGCATCGACCGCGCCCACCGCCGCGCGCTTCTGATCCAGCGCCAGGCTCAAACTTTCCTTGAAGCCCGTGACAACGACCTCTTCGAGTGCGCCCTCCAGCTGAGGTTGACTCTGTTGCGAAAACGCCGCAGTGGAGGCGGAGAGCGCCGCCATTGCCAGAACCATCCGAACCGCGACGCGCAGCGCGCCGGGCTGACCTACCTTGGACATATGAGACCCCCATACGAAATCGCCCAAAAAAACCGCTGATTTCGGCCAATAGGGCTCCAGGCGCCCGGGTATGGCCGACATGCCAACCCTGCGATTGGCCATCCCGATTCGGTGACACCGGATAACGCCTTGTTATACAGCGATGACACCGGTGACAATGCGTGCAGGCTAACAGAGCTCACTGTCGGCCGGCAAGACACTCCCTTTGGTATTCTTGCAACACGCGTCACCAAGCCTGATCCGCTTACAATCTTGCTGCAGTGCTCCTCTTCACACTTCTCACGGAACCTCCGCCCGCATGAAACCGGCCATCGTTTGCTTTGGCGAAGTGCTGTTACGTTTGTCATCGCCGGGCAAGGAATTGCTGTTGCAATCGCCCCGATTCGATGCACACATCGGCGGCGCTGAAGCGAATGTTGCAGTTTCATTGCATAAATTCGGTCATCGCACGCGTGTGATCAGCGCGCTGCCGGATTCGACGCTCGGCCGCGCCTGCGCGGATGAATTGCGTCGTCATGGCGTCGAAACCGACTCCATTCATTTTGGCGATGGCCGCATGGGAATGTATTTCCTCACGCACGGCGCAGGTCATCGCCCCGCGGAAGTGCTCTACGATCGCGCCAATTCGGCTTTCGCGATCGCGCCGCCAGCCACTTATGACTGGGCATCGTTGCTGACAAACGCGCGTTGGTTGCATGTTTCAGGCATCACTCCCGCCGTGAGCAGCGCCACTGCCGAAGCTGCTTCACAAGCGATGCAAGCGGCGCGCAACGCCGGCGTGCAAATTTCATTCGACTGCAATTTCCGCGCTCGTCTGTGGGGCTCGCGTGCGCCCGAGGCTCCACAACTGTTGACTCGTCTATGTGCGCAGGCCGATGTGATATTCGGTGACGACCGCGACATCGGATTCATGCTCGGCTTCAAAGGATCGGCGACAGATGTCAGACGCGAGGCGGCCGATGTCGCTTTTAAAACATTCAACAACCTGCGCTACATCGTCTGCACCGAACGCGCGCGTCACAGCGTCGACGTTCAGCAACTGACCGGGCTACTGTTCGACTCGAAGAACACCTACACCAGCCGCTCCTATCCCCTGCACAGCATCGTGGACCGCATCGGCGGCGGCGACGCGTTCGCCGCCGGCGTTCTGCATGGGCTGCTGACCGGCATGACCCCGCAGGCCTCGATCGACTTCGGCGCGGCGGCGGGCTGCCTGAAGCACTCCATTCCGGGCGATTTCAATCTGCTGGGCGTGGCCGACGTGGAACTGCTGTTATCCGAGAAAGGCGGCGACGTGCGCCGTTGAGCCGCTGCTTCAATGACTCGGGATCGGGCATCCTGCCACGCCCCCTCGTGCGAGCTCGCAAAAAGGCGTGACTTTTCGCTGCTCGCCGCCGCTTGCAGCGGCTGGGTACCTCCAGGTACCCAGGGCGGATCTGGTTGGACCAGGGTATGATTCAGCTCCCTTTTGCGCCGTCACCCGGCCCGACTTCGCGGGTCGTTCTGGTGTGCGGATCGCGCCCATCTGGCGGAGGACACATGTACGAGTTCAAGCGGTTTTATATCGATGGCGCCTGGGTGACCCCGCCGGGCCGTCGCGAGCTGGCGGTCATCAATCCGGCCACTGAACAGGAAGTCGGCAAGATCATGCTCGGCACGGCCGAGGACGTGAACGTCGCCGTGAAAGCCGCGCGCGCGGCTTTCGAAACGTATTCGCAAACGACACGTGAAGAGCGCATCGAACTGCTCGAGCGCATCATCAAGGGTTACAAGGCCCGCATGCAGGACATCGCGCAGGCGATCTCCGATGAGATGGGCGCACCGATGAAGTTCGCGCTGAACGCACAGGCCGGCAGCGGCCTCGGCCATTTCATGTCGACGCTCGCCGCGCTCAAGGAATTCGAGTTCGAGGAGACATTGGGCACGACCATGATTCGTCGCGAACCGGTCGGCGTGTGCGGCCTGATCACCCCGTGGAACTGGCCGCTCAATCAAATCGGCTGCAAAGTCGCTCCCGCCTTGGCCGCCGGCTGCACGATGGTGCTCAAGCCCAGCGAAGTCGCGCCGCTCAGCGCGCACATCTTTGCCGAGGTCATGCACGAAGCCGGCGTTCCGAAAGGCGTGTTCAACATGATCGACGGCGACGGCCCGACCGTGGGCGAGGCGTTGTCGCGTCATCCGGACATCGACATGATGTCCTTCACCGGCTCGACGCGCGCGGGCGTGCAAGTCGCGAAGGCGGCGGCGGACACGGTGAAGCGTGTGTCGCAGGAACTCGGTGGCAAATCGGCCAACATCATTCTGGAAGATGCCGATCTGAACGCGGCGGTGAAGAGCGGCGTGTTGTCGATGATGTCGAACACGGGTCAGTCGTGTAACGCACCGTCGCGCATGCTGGTGCCGAAGAAGCTGTACGAAGAAGCGGTGAATATCGCCAAGAGCGTCGCGTCCAAGCCGGTCGTCGGCGATCCGAAGAAAGAGGGCGTCACCATGGGCCCGGTGGCCAACAAGACCCAGTTCGAAAAGATCCAGCGCCTGTTGCAAACCGGCATCGACGAAGGCGCCACCGCGGTGATCGGCGGCCCGGGCCGCCCGGATGGCATCGACAAGGGCTATTTCATCAAGCCGACGGTGTTCGCGAACGTCAACAACACGATGACCATCGCACGCGAAGAGATCTTCGGCCCGGTACTGGTGATGATTCCGTACGAGACCGAGGAAGAAGCGGTGCGCATCGCCAATGACACGGTCTACGGGTTGTCGGGCTATGTTTATTCCGGCGACATCGAGCACGCCCGCAAAGTCGGGCGCCGCCTGCGCACCGGCATGGTTCACTTGAATGGCGCCTCGACCGATGTGAACGCGCCGTTCGGCGGTTATAAACAATCGGGCAACGGCCGCGAGTGGGGCAAGGAAGGCCTCAAGGAATTCCTCGAGGTCAAGGCAATGATGGGTTACTCGGCGACCTGACGGCCCGCCGTTTACTGCAAGGGTCCGTGATCCGGATTGGCTTCCGGCACGGGCCCGGTGCGGCGATCGTACAGGCGCCGCACTTTGATGCCCGACAGCTCGCTGTCACCGCTCCAGTTCATCAGATATTCGAGCTGGCCGCTCTTGGTCAGCCGAAACTTCTCCAGCGCCCGCGGCCCGCTGCGAACGCGGCGCTCGATGACAAACCACTCGCCTTCCCAACCGACCCAGGAATCGGCGAGCTGCCCCTCCGGCATCGACACCTGCGTATGACTGCCCGCCTGCACCCGCCGTGAGTCGACGGCGGAAAGCACATCGAAGCGGCCTGGCTCGACTTGTTTGATTTCCAGCGTGGGACTGACACCGAGCATCCGCCGGAGATTCTCCTCCTGCTGCTTCTGCCAGGGCCGCGGCCCGCGACGACGATTGCCGTTTTCATCGGGGGGCGGGGCGTCGGCGTCGATGGGGGGAGGCACATTGGCGGGCCAGGACTCTTCTTCCCGGCGCCGCATGCGATCGAATCGCTCCCACTCCTTGGCCTGCTTCGCTGTCAGCAAAGCCTCGGGATCGTCGCTGGCCGAGGTATTCAAGATCCAGAAACCCGTGAGGTCAATGGGTTTCTTGGGAGCGGCCGCGTAATCCGCCAACGCCAGCACGGACCACGAGCACAGCACGAGTGCGCAGAGAGATCGGATTGACACGGGGACTCGGGCGTTATGGAAGATGAATTGGGCCGCTGTTGGGTCAGCTTAAAGATTGACCCTTGTTGGGGCAACCGCGTTCCCTCGGAACCGGACTCGGAGCCGGAGTCGGATTCGGATTCGGAGGCGTCGGTGGTCCGGCGTCGCCAGGGTGGGGGATCTCCTCCCCGGCACCGCGACACACGCCTGCGCACGCTTCGCTCCCGCTGTCGCGGGCGCCCTGCTGCACATTGCCCTGCGCAGTCCTGCTCCGGGCAAGCCCAGGGTGCACATCCATGTACACCCGCTCGGCGGAGCGAAGCCGTGCTTCGCCGAAAGGCCCCGCCGAGCCCCTGTGGCTGCTATAGGACCGCCATCCCTGGCGGATCCAATTGCCGGGGAGGAGATCCCCCACCCTGCCGCCGCCCTCAACGTCACCTGCGCGTTGCGCGTGACGCTCTTCCGACCGTGCGACCGTCAGTTGTGAATTTGAGCATGCGCGTTGTAGAGCTGGCGTTGCGGCCGCGCTTGAGCGCAGCCGCCGCTGTCGCTGCTATAACGATCGAGCTCAATTCAGCAGCTAACCTCGGTCACTGCTACATCGATCGAGCTCAACTCAACAGCTAACCTCGGTCGCTGCTACATCGATCGAGCCTTAATTCACAAGCTAACCCCGGAAGAGCGGCCGCGCCCCAACGCGGCCGCAACGCCGGCTCGACAACGAGCAGACGCTAAGGCACGCACCAAGGGTCGCAGGGTCGGAGAAGAGTCACGCGCGAATGCGCTGTGACATCGCGGCGGCGGCGGGAGTGACCTACCTCGTCCCGGCAGCTTTGCGGCACAGGGACGGGGCCGCAACAGCAGGGCTCACCATGGACGTGCGCCAAGGAGCGCATTGCGCGACGGGCGGCGCCCGGTGCCGGGACGAGGTAGGTCACTCCCGGCGACGCGGACCACCCACGCCTCCGGCAGCAACGCCGAAAGTAGACAGACCGGGGTGACTCGGACCACCGACGCCTCCGACAGCAACTCCGAAAGTAGACAGACCGCGGCGACGTGGACCACCGACGCCTCTTAATCCGACTCCGACTCCGACTCCGACGAGGCCGCAATCTCACCCAGCTCCGCAGCAGACATCGCGCGGCTCTCAACAACCTGCGAGCCCTGAAGCACGCAAAGAAAACTCCGTTCCATCCCCGGCCCATCGCCAGGTTTAGCCACAAACGGTTTAGCCGTACCGCCGATCAAATGCTCCGCCCCAGAGCGCCGGTCCAGCGTCACATCGAATCGATAGCGCAGCTCGAACACGCGCGTATCGAGCAGATGCTTCTGACAAAACAGCTGCGGACAAATCCGGGCCGCGGTCTCGTCTTCGATGGGATCGCAGCCCTTCACCACGACCGCCTTCTTCGAACGCAGCAGCTCAGGCTCGCCCAAATTGCCGAGCAGCCAGAACAGCCCGGACAGAGCGATGCCGAAGACTCCGGCGAAGATGGCGAGGCGTAGCGGCAGCATGTGCCGCGAACTTTACCCGCGCCAGCCGGGCTTCACCATCAACATGTGTACGTCACCGAGTTGCCGCTCGGCGAAGCCGCCTTCGCAGTAGCAGAGGTAGTAGTCCCACAGGCGGATGAACTCTTCGGGATAGCCGAGTGCGCGGACCTTGCCGATGTTGGCGAAGAAGTTCTCGCGCCACATGCGCAATGTCGTGGCGTAGTGCGGGCCGATGTCTTCGAGGTGATAGACCTTCATGTCCGTCGATCGCGTCACCGCGTCTGTAATCGCCGTGACGCACGGAATGAAGCTGCCCGGGAACACGAAGCGCTGGATGAAGTCCACGCTCTTCAGGGCATCGTTATAAATCTGGTCCTGGATGGTGATGGCCTGGATCAACATCGCGCCGTTCGGTTTCAACAGTGAGGCGCACTTGGCAATGTAAGTATCCAGGAACTGATGCCCCACGGCCTCGATCATCTCGATCGACACCAGCTTGTCGTACTGCCCCGCCAGATCGCGGTAATCATCCAGCCGCAGATCGATCCGATCGTTCAAGCCTTCAGCAGCTACACGCTCCTTGGCCAGCGCATACTGCTCTTTGGAGATCGTGGTCGTCGTAACACGGCAGCCGTACTTCTTCGCCGCGTAAATGGCCAACCCACCCCAGCCTGTGCCGATCTCGACCAGATGATCGGACGGTTTCAATTGCAGCTTCCGGCACACCGCCTCGAACTTCGCCAGTGAAGCTTCCTTCAACGTCGCTTCCGGCGCTTCGAAGATGCCGCACGAGTAAGCCATCGTGTCGTCGAGGAACAGTTGGAAGAAATCGTTGCCCAGGTCGTAGTGGGCCGCGATGTTCTTGCGGCTGCCATCCTTGGAGTTGCGGTTCATCCAATGGAAGATCCGTCGCAGCGGCGACGTCAAGAAGGCGAGGCCGCCTTCCATGGTCTGCATGATCTCCCGGTTCAACACCATGATACGAACCAGCGCCGTGAGGTCGTCGCTGCGCCAGTGGCCGTGAATGTAAGCCTCGCCCGCGCCGGTCGTGCCGCCGAACGCAGCGTCGGCCCAGAACTGGGGATGGACGACTTCGACTGTCGCGGACAGCGAGCATTCCGGCGTGGGCTTGCCGAAGCGATGCACCTCTCCGCCTTCGACGACGGCGATCTCGCCGTGCTTCAGATGTTTCAATTGACCGAGCAGCGCGTTGCGTCCGGTCCGTTGCAGCCAGGAGTCGCTGGCGACCAGGGCGGGCGCGTTCGGGAGGATCGACGGTCTTGCTGTTGTCATGGCGTCACGGTCCGGTTCGGGTGAGTGAAGAACGGCGTGCGTCGGAACCACAGGCGCAGGGCCTGCCAGTAAATCGCACCGGAAACTTTGGCGGTCATGAGCGGATATCGATACAGCGCCCGGGCGAGCGAGGCGCTGCAGATTTCCTCTCGTTGCAGCGTGAGCGTGGCGTCGAACACGCGGCGGGTGTGCCCGTCTTTTTGCTGCAGGTTATCCATGTGAATTCGCAGCTGTTCGCCCGGCGCGCTCAGGCGCCAGTCGTAGCTCATGTCCATGGGCCAGAACGGCGAGACATGAAATTCCTTGCCGAACTCGAAGCGCATCACGCTGTCGTTGCGCGTCGCCGAGGAAACGGGCAGCACGTACGCGTGGCGTTCCTTCCAGGGCGTGTTGGTGATTTCGGCGAGGATGGTCTGGACCTTCGTGCCGGTGCTGTCGAAGCAGTAGTAGAACGACACGGGGTTGAAGATGTAACCGAAGTAGCGCAGGTGCGAGAGCATGCGGATCGGGCCGTCCGGGCGGCGGCCGGTTTGCGCGGTGACGGTGCGGCGAACGGCTTCGTCGAGGCTCAGTTCGCCGTGCTCATCGTCGCCGTCGTTGAGGGTGTGGTGATAGTCGGAACGGTTGAAACGCGCCAGCGCCGGGCGACGAGTGGACCAGCACCAGTGGCGGTCGAACAGCTGCGGCAGCTCGGCCAGGTCCAGATACATCATGAACAGTTCGTAGCGGAACTGATGGCCGGCCGGTTCGTGCCGGCGGTGACGGACCCAGCCGTTATAGATACAACTTTCCATGGGCAGCTCGGGATGATTCGGCCGGATGTCAGGCGACGCTTGCCGTAACCGGCGGAGTGGTTTCGCCGCGCGACGTGAGATCCCACTGGAAGTGTTCCAGCGCGCGCATCGCGGTCACGACCCCATCTTCGTGAAAGCCGTAGCGCCAGTAGGCGCCACAGTAGTAAGTGCGCCGGGCGCCGTTCACTTCACGATGGCGTGCTTGCGCGGCGACGCCCTGAGGCAAATAAACCGGGTGGTGATACGCGATGCGCTGGATGATCTTGCTTGGGTTGATCGCGTCCGCGTGGTTCAGCGTGACCAGGAATTTGGTCGGCGCATCCAGCGTCTGCAGGGTGTTCATGTCGTAGGTCAGCGCGACCGGCTGCTGAGGATTCTTCAGCGCGTGATAGTTCCAGGCCGCGCGCGCCAACGGACGGCGCGGCAGCAGAGAAGTATCCGTGTGCAGGATCGCTTCGTTCGCGGCGTACGGAAATGCCTTCAGCACTTCCTGTTCCGCAGGCGACGGGTCGGTCAACATCTCGAGCGCTTGATCGCTGTGGCACGCGATGAAGACGTGGTCGAAGCGATGCACCTCGCCGTTGCGCGTACAGACCTCGACCTCATTGGCCCGACGCCGAACGCCTTCGATGGGCGTCGACAACCGAACGTCGGCCTTCATCGACGCCATCAGCTTGCGCACATATTCACGCGAGCCGCCTTTGACCGCCTGCCACTGCGGGCGGTTGTCGATGTTCAAGAAGCCGTGGCGCTCGAAGAAGTCCACGAAGAAGCGCGCCGGGAACGACAGCATCGCATCGGCCTCGGCGGACCAGATCGCGCGGCCCATCGGCAGGATGTAGCGCTCGGCGAACGATTTGGAGTAACCGTTGGCGCGCAGATACTCGCTCAACGTCAATTTGTCGTCCTGGGTCTTCAGCAGCGCGCGGGACTCACGATTGAAGCGCAGGATGTCGTAGATCATGCGCAGAAACGACGGGCTCACGAGGTTCGAGCGCTGTGCGAACAGCGCATTCAACGACGTGCCGTTGTACTCCAGGCCGGTGCGCTCACAGCGCAGGCTGAAGCTCATGTTCGACGGTTGCCACTGCACGCCCAGCTCGCGCAACATCGCGATGAAGTTGGGATAGGTCCAGTCGTTGAAAACGATGAAGCCGGTGTCGACGGCGTAGTGTTTGCCTTGCCAGTCGACGTCGACGGTGTTGGTGTGGCCGCCGGGGTAATCGCCCGCTTCGAATACGGTGACGTCGTGCTGCCGGCTCAGCCGCCAGGCGGCATAAAGTCCTGCGATCCCCGCGCCGATGACTCCGATGCGCATGATGATGTCCTGCCCGTAACGTTGTGGATGCTTGTTTTAGTGAGCTGGCGATCTGCGGGTGCGCGCGTCGCGCACCTCGCGAGGCACCGGCTTGAGATCCCAGACGATCCCGAACAGCGCCAGCACGCGCAGTCCGTAGTAAGTCAGGTCGATCTCCCACCAATAGAATCCCTGTCGCGTCGACACCGGATAGTGATGATGGTTGTTGTGCCAGCCTTCGCCGAACGTCAGCAGTGCCAGCCACAGGTTGTTGCGGCTGTCGTCGCTGGTCTCGTAACGGCGCTTGCCGAAGCGATGGCACAGTGAATTGATGGTGTAGGTGGCGTGATAAGTCACGACCGTCGAAACGAAGAAGCCCCACACCAGCATCTGCCATCGATCCGTGTGCAGGTTCGGCGCGGCGTGTTCGAGCAGCGCGCCGAGGCCGAACAAGCCGACCGCGAGGACGATCGGCACCAGGATGTCGAAACGGTCCAGCAGCTTCAGCTCGGGAAACTTCAGCAAGTCGCGGACGCGGGACAGGTCGGGTTGGAAATGACGGCGCGACAGGAACCAGCCCATGTGGCTCCAGAGAAAACTGCGCTGGACCGGCGAGTGAACGTCGTGCTCGGTGTCCGAGAACGCGTGGTGATGACGGTGGTGCGCAGCCCACCAGATCGGGCCGCGCTGCACGGCTGAAGCGCCGAGCAGAGCGAACACGAACTGGCCGGCGCGCGAAGTCTTGAACGAACGATGCGAGAAGTAGCGGTGGTAGAAGCCGGTGATCGCGAACATGCGGATCACATACATGCCGATGGCCATGCCGGCGGCGATCGGACTGACGCCGACGAACAGCACCGCCACACAGGCGAGGTGCATGCCGATGAAAGGAATCACGCGCATCCAGTCGACGTTGTCGATTTTGGAGGCGTCGTAATTGGCCAGGCCCGCGCGCACATCCAACCAGCTGGTCAGGCTGGTCCACAGCGTGCGGGGCGGTGCGCTTTCAGGGTTGGTGCTCATGGTCATGCGTCCTTGTGACGGATTTCGCATGAGCGACGAGCGGTGGATTCAATCGCTAATTCATTAACGCAGCTGGGAATAAACCTGAAGCGCGCGTTTGCGGGATTCCCCCAGGTCGAGCACGGGGCGGGGGTAGGTTTTGTCCAGTTCGACGCCGGCCCGCTGCAAAACCGCTGCCGGCGCGGCCCAGGGTTGATGAATCCATCGATCCGGCAAGCGCGCGAGCTCCGGGACCCAATGGCGGATGTAGCCGCGCAAGGGATCGAAGCGCTTGGCCTGCAAGACAGGATTGAAGATGCGGTAATAGGGCGCCGCGTCGGCGCCGCAGCCCGCGACCCATTGCCAGCCCAACGTATTGTTCGCCAGATCCGCATCGACCAGCGTCTCCCAGAACCAACGAGCGCCCTGCAGCCAGTGAATCTGCAGGTTCTTGGTTAGTACGGAGGCGGTGATCATTCGGATGCGGTTGTGCATCCAGCCGGTGCGCCACAGCTCGCGCATGCCGGCGTCCACCAGGGGGATGCCGGTGGCACCGCGCTGCCAGGCTCGCAGGTCGGCAGCGCTGCGCCGCCATTTCTGTTTGGCGAAGCGTTTGTCCAGGGGCGCGTCGGTCGTGTCCGGAAAATGGAACAGCAGGTGATGCGCGAACTCACGCCAACCGATCTGGCGCAGATAGCTGTCGGTTCCTTTGGCTTGCGACGCGCCGTGCCCGGAATGTCGGAGCATGGCGACAATCTGTCGCGGCCCGATTTCGCCGAAGTGCAAGTGGGGCGAGAGGCGCGAGGTCTCGACGCGGTCGGGTCGATCCCGGCCGGTCGGGTAGCTCGCGACGTGTTTGCCGAATTGCTTGAGTTGTCTGGCGGCACCGATTTCACCCGGCGTCCAACTTGCCGCCAGGCCTTCGTCCCAGGGGTTCTTGGGCAGGAGTTCGAGGTCATCGATGGCGACATGCGCGAGGCCGCGCGGGACGGGCGGCAATTTGCGCGGCGCCTTGCTCGGAGGCGGCAAGGTCGGCAACAGCTTTTCCACGGTGCGCCAGAAAGGGGTGAATACTCGATACGGCAGGCTTTGCTGGTTCAACACCGTGCCCGGCTCGAACAACAGCGCTCCGTTGCTTTGCTCGACTGACACCCCGTCATCGTCCAGCGCCGCGGCGACCCTGGCGTCGCGCTTCAATGCCGCCGGTTCGTAAAGCTTGTTCCAACAGACGAGCGTCGCGCCCGTTTTCCGGAGGCCATCGCGTAGCGCCGACAGTGAATCAGCAGCTTTCAGCACGATGAGCTGGCTGCCGATTTTGCGCAGTCCTGCGTCCAGTGCGACCAGGCTGTGATGCAGCCACCAGCGACTGGCCGCGCCCGGTGCCCAGGAAGCATCCTCGTCGGGCGAATAAACGAACACAGGCACCACGCGCTCGGCGTGTTCGAGAGCATGCAGTAGCGCGGGATTGTCGGTGAGGCGCAGGTCGCGCCTGAACCAGACGAGGGCGGTCTGGGCGGAAGCCGTTCGGCGGCGAGCGTTCACGAGGCCGCGATTACCGCTGTGCGATGGAAGGGGTTTGGGGATGACCGCGCCGCGTTAGACCGGGCGCGGTCGAGAAAGTGACCGTGGGAAGGGCGCGCGAGGGACGCTCAGGCGTCGTCCCGATCGTTGTAATCGTCATCGTCGTCGTCGAGGTCTTCATCCTCGTCGTCATCCCAATCGTCGTCGTCCTCGTCCCAATCGTCCTCGTCTTCTTCCTCTTCTTCCTCTTCGTCGTCTTCTTCCTCATCGTCCGAGGCCCAGCCTTCCGGCTCCTCGGCCTGTTCCAGGTCTAGCTCGTGCCAGGTATCGAGGTCGATTTCCTCGATATCGCCGTTCTCATACTGGACTTCGACCAACTCCTGGTCGGGATCCACGGACAGGACCTTGAAGACCTCGTTTTCTTCGAGATCCTCATACCATTTTCCCTGGACCGGGTCGTAATCTCTGGCCACGCACACACCTCAAACGACGAGAACCGGTGTATTCACCGGCGGCGGAATATTAGGGGCATTCTCAAAGACTGCCAAGTGAGTGAAACAAGCCTGGCGCGGTTTCCGACGGGGCGGATGGACGAGGGTTGGGCTGCTGCCTACACTCCCGCGCCCTTACACCCTTCATGCCAAGACGCCCACTACTCTTTATCCATGCCATGACGACGCCGTCACGAGTACCGACGTCCGCCCAGCCGCTGTTGCAGGCACGGCGTATCGTCATCAAGGTCGGTTCGGCCCTGCTGGCCGATCCCGCCAATGGCTCGGTCAAACGCGACTGGCTGGAGACGCTCGCCGCCGATATCGGTGTCTTGCGCCGGCGCGGTCAGGAGGTGCTGATCGTGTCCTCCGGCGCCGTCGCGTTGGGCCGCCGGCAGCTCGGACTCGCGCCAGGCAAGCTGAAGCTGGAAGAGAAGCAGGCGGCGGCGGCTGTCGGCCAGATCCGTCTGGCGCATGCCTGGACCGAAGTGCTCGAGCGCCACGAACTGAGCGTCGCGCAGATTCTGCTCACTCCCGGCGATACCGAGCAGCGGCGTCGGTACCTGAATGCGCGCAACACGCTGCGCATGTTGTTGAAGCTCGGCTCGGTGCCGGTCATCAACGAGAACGACACGGTTGCTACTGCCGAAATACGTTATGGTGACAATGACCGGCTGGCCGCGCGCGTCGCGCAGATGATCAGCGCGGATTGCCTGATTCTGTTGTCCGACGTCGACGGTCTGTACACGGCCGATCCCACGCGCGATCCCAACGCGCAATTCATTCCGGAAGTACGCGAGATCACGCCCGAAATCCAAGCCATGGCGGGCGGCTCCTCGTCCGCGGTCGGCACCGGCGGCATGGCGACGAAGATCACCGCGGCGAAAATTGCCGTCGGTGCAGGTTGTCATATGTGCGTGGCGCTCGGCCGCGAGTTGCATCCAGTAAAACGGATTGAAGAAGGCGTGCGTTGTAGCTGGTTCTATCCGTCCGCGAGTCCGTCGACCATGCGCAAGCAATGGATCGCGGGCACGCTGCAGCCGGCTGGCGAGATCTATGTGGACGACGGCGCGGCGGCGGCCCTCAGGCGCGGCAAAAGTCTGCTGCCCGCGGGCATGACTCGCATCGTCGGTCACTTTCAGCGAGGCGACGCGCTCATCGTGCGTGACGCTGCCGGCAAGGAGATCGCGCGTGGCCTGGTTGCCTATTCAAGTGCCGACGCCGAGCGATTGCTCGGACGCAAATCCAGTGAGATCCCGGCGCTGCTTGGATTTCACGGGCGCGATGAAATGATCCATCGCGACGATCTGGTGCTTACCAGCTAGGGCCTGCGAACACTCAGTTCATGGGCTGCGACGAGCTATGGCGGTTCAGGGCTAGGCGGGACGACCGCCGTGTACTCTCCGTACATAAGGGAGGAGCAACGACGGCCTGAACCGCCATAGCTCGTCCCATCTAAGCATATTTATTCATTGAACGGGTTGCGTCTCCCGATTCTCATGAAAACATGGGCCTGCCGCTGCGTTACAAAGCTTGCCCTCGCTACGCGAGGGCTGCGCTTTGCGCCTTGCTGCAGGCGATTGGAGGCGCAACGCAGCCCATGAACTGAGTGTTCGCAGGCCCTTACGCGGGTTTCGCCCGGCTGACGCCGTGTGCGAGTTTGCTAGTATCGACCGCTTGGACTCCCGTCCATCAGCGGATATGCAAGTCTTACAACAACTTTCCTTGCGCCGGAACCGCGCACTGACCGCGACTATTGCGCTCAGCTTTCTGTTGCTGTTGTGTTCGGCTGGGCTGACGTTTCATGTGTCGCGACAAGGCGTCAAGGCCGACGAGCTGGTCGTGCACACCATGGAAGTGCAGCGAGCACTCAATACGACGCTGCTCACGCTGGGCGGCGCCGAGTCGGGGCTGCGTGGGTTCCTGCTGACCGGTGACGAAGCGTTTCTCAAACCTCATCAAGAAGCGGGCGAACGGTTGCCCGCGCAGATGGCGACGTTGCGCGAACTGGTCGCGGACAATCCCCCGCAACTCGCCAATGTCGAGGCGATCACGCCGCTGATCGAGAAGCGACTGGCTGCCATCGACGGGGCCGTGGCCGCTTATCGTGAGGGGCGCCGTGCCGATGCCGTCGCCGCGCTTCAACGCATCGGCCTGCCGACATTGAACGACGTGCGCTCGCGCATCGAAGCGGCCACGGGATTCGAACAGAGATTGCTCACCGAGCGGCAACAAGCGGCCGCCACTCTGCGAGATCGTTTCACCAGCGCGGTCGTAGTGATGCTGCTCGCATGCGGCATGCTCGCGCTGTTCGCATTGGTCAGCGTGCGTCGGTATGTGGAAGCCGTTCGCGAAAATGGGTTGCGGGTCGCGACCCACAATACTGAGCTGGAACAGCGGGTGCAGACGCGCACGGAAGACCTGGCGAGGGTCGCCGAAGAAGCCAATCGCGAGCGTGCCAGAGCCGAGTCGCTGTTGACCGATGTCAATCATCGCGTCGGCAACAACCTGGCGCTGGTGTCATCGTTCCTGACGATGCAGCAGAGAGCGGTGAAGAACCCCGATGCGGCTCGTGCCTTGAGCGCCGCTCGCATGCGGGTGCAGGCCATCGCGTCGGCGCATCGCAAGCTGCGTCTCGGGGCGGACTTCGCCACGGTCAAGGTCAATGAGGTGCTCGGCGCGGTGCTCGAAGACATCAGCGCCGGACTGCCGCCGGGAGATTTGATCCGGATCCAGTGTCAGGTCGAACCGCTGGAGATCAACGCGCGCGATGCAGTGTCGCTCGGCGTGCTGACCAGCGAGCTGGTGATGAACGCGGTCAAGCACGCGTTCGCGCCCGGTGAGGCGGGCGAGGTCAACGTGGTGCTCGAGCATGGCGAGGACCGGGTTGCAATATTAGAAGTATCGGATGATGGAGTGGGCTGGCATGACAAACAGGTACAAGAAACAGGCGGTCTCGGCGCCAAGATCATCGACATGGTCGCGCGGCAGTTCGGCGGTCGCCCGGAGCGCACTGCTCGATTTCACGAGAGCGCTGCTGAGCCGGGACGACGGCCGGGCACGCGGATCCGGGTCAATCTCACCAAGCTCCAGGTCATGCCCGCTTCCTGAAGTCGTTCGCACCGGCAGCTCGCCGATGACGCGTCCGGCGGGGATGCGCGATCCGCGCATCCTGCTGTTTCCCGTCCGGCGCGCGCCGCATCGTGAAGGCGGCGACGGCACTGGCGCGCAAGGCGCGACCAAGGGCCCGATGTCGGGCATGACGGTGCTGGTGGTCGAGGACGATTTCATCGTCGCGTATGACATGCAGATGATGCTCGAGGAGCAGGGCGCGCGCGTGCTGGGGCCAGCGCACAGTCTTGCCGAGGCGAAGACATTGCTCGCGAAGGAGCAGCCGACCGTCGCCGTGCTGGACGTGAACCTCAACGGCGAGCATGTGTTTCCGCTGGCCGACGAACTGCGCGCGAAGGATGTGCCGTTTCTGTTCGCGACGGCGTACGCCGACGATGATCGGCTGTTCCCGCAGGCCGTTCGCAGCGCGCCGCGCCTGGCGAAGCCGGTGCTGCCGAACGTGCTGATCGCGCAGCTGATGCGGCTCAAGCCCTGACCCGAAGGCTGTGCAATCGAGCACAGCCGGGGAAATCCCGCGGGATCGTCAGTGCGTCGTCGAATCGCGTCGGTTGACCGGGATGTCGACGTAACGCGAGGCCGGTGCGTCGCTGGCGGGGAAGGTCTCCTTGAGCGACTCATCGACCATCGCCTCATCGGCGGCGATCGGATTGCGGACCCGGTAACGCCGCGCGATGCCCTTGATGGCCGGCATCGCGATCAAGGCCAGCGCGCCTAGCAGCAGGATGGACTCGGCCGCGTCGAATGCCGCCGAGCGTCGCCGCGAACGGCCAGCATCGGAAATCCAATCATCGTCATCGAGATCGTCGTCGTCATCGCGATAGCGCTCGTAGTCGCGCATGAGCGTTCTCCGTTAGTGTCTTAGCCAGACGCTCTGCCCGCGGGCGGGGTTCCGTCAGGGCACTCGGGGCGGGACGATGGGGTGCGAGCTGGACAGGCCGCCGTCCACCGGGAAGGCCTGACCGTTGACGTATGACGCCGCGTCCGACGCCAGGAACAGCGCCATGCGCGCGATTTCGATGGGTGCGCCGGCGCGCCGCAACGGGTTGAGCTGGCCGATCTTGTTGTCGGTGCCGCGTGCCCGGGCCTGTTCGAAGATGGGTTTGGTCATGCCGGTCTCGATCAGGCCGGGGCAAATGGCATTGATACGTACGCCGCTGCCGGACAGCTGATACGCCGTCGTTTGCACCAGGCTGATGACGCCCGCTTTGCTGGCGCTGTATGGCGACCCGCCCGCGCCCGAGCGGAGGCCGGCCACCGAGGCGGTGCAGATGATCGAGCCCCGCTTGCGCGGTGTCATCACCCGGGCCGCATGTTTGACGGCGAGGAACGTGCCGACCAGGTTGATGGTCAGCACTTGCAGCCAATGTTCCGGAGTCTGTTCGTTGAGCGGCACCAGGCCGCCGCTGATGCCGGCGTTCGCGAAACAAACATCGAGCGCGCCATACTCCCGGACCGCCGCGTCGATGGCCTCCGAAATATTCGATTCCTGCGACGAATCGCTGACGATCGCGGTTGCGCGCCCGTTCTCTTTGCGGATTGTGGCTACTGTGTCTTCCACTTCAGCCGCGCGATCCAAGGCGACCACCGCGGCACCCGCCTGCGCGAACACGATGGCACTGGCCCGGCCGATGCCGCTCGCGGCACCGGTGACCAGTGCGACTTTGCCTTTGAGCTGACCTTCGACCGCGGGATCGGGAATTTGCATGGGACCTGCACCGGTAGTGACGCGTTTTTTCGCAGATCGGAACTGACTGCGGAACGTTTTGTCGTCTGCTGAGTCGGCGTCGAGTGTGTCCGTGAGTATGAATTAATGCAATGGCGCCCCGCTGCCGCTGTCGCCGTGTATGACGCTGTGGCATTGTGCCGGCCCGCTCAAGGGATGATTCGCGATGCACGTGAGCCCGCCTGAAACATTGTTCGAGCAGGACTTCGGTCTGATCGCCGACCTGATCCACGCCCATGCCGTAGAGCGGCCGCTGCAGCCGGCGCTGATCGATGAACAGCGCAGCGTCAGTTATGGCGAGCTGGACCAGTTGCTGGATCGGGTCGCCGTTGCTTTGCAACGTGAGCGCGTGGCCAGTGGCGAGGCGGTGGCGATCTGTGCCGCGTCCAGTGTCGACTATGCCGTGGTCTTTCTCGGCGCTGTGCGGGTGGGCGTGGCGATCGCGCCGTTATCGCCGTCTGCCACACCGGAATCGCTGGTGACGATGCTCACCGACAGCGGCGCGAAGATCCTGTTTCTGGATGAGAGCGTCGCGACCGTCCTGGCGACCGTGAAACTGCCGTCCGGACTGCAGTTGGTTCGTCTGGATCGAGCGCCAGGTGTCAGATCTCTCGACACCTGGCTGGCGCCGGCGGGTGTGCCCGTGCCTGTAACAATCGAGCCGGACGCGCCGTTCAACATCATCTATTCGTCGGGCACGACCGGCACGCCGAAGGGCATCGTGCAATCTCACGGCATGCGCTGGGCCCATGTCCGGCGTGCCAGCAGTTTCGGTTACGACCGTGACGCGGTGACGATCTGCTCCACGCCGCTGTATTCGAATACGACGCTGGTTTCTTTCTTGCCCGCCATCGCCGGCGGCGGCGCGTCCGTGCTCATGGCCAGGTTCGAGGCGGGCAAGTTCCTCGAGCTGTCACAACGGCACAAAGTGACGCACGCGATGCTGGTGCCGGTTCAGTACCAGCGGCTGCTGGACCGAGCCGACTTCGATCGATTCGATCTGAGCAGCTATCGCATGAAGTTCTGTACCAGCGCGCCGTTCTCGGCGGCGCTGAAGGCCGACATCCTGCGTCGCTGGCCGGGTGGTTTGATCGAGTATTACGGTATGACCGAGGGCGGCGGCACGTGCATGCTCATGGCGCATCTGTTTCCGGACAAGTTGCACACGGTCGGCCAGCCGGTGCCGGGGCATGACATTCGCTTGATCGACGAGCAGGGCCGGGAACTGCCGCCGGGTCAGATCGGCGAGGTGGTTGGCCGCTCCAGCGCCATGATGACTGGCTATTTCAATCAGCCCGGCAAGACCGCGGAGGCCGAGTGGTACGACGCCGCCGGCAATCGTTTCATCCGCACCGGCGATGTCGGTCGCTTCGACGCCGAGGGCTTTCTCACCCTGATGGATCGCCGCAAGGACATGATCATTTCCGGCGGCTTCAATATCTATCCGAGCGATCTGGAGGCCGTGCTGTTGCAACACCCGGCCGTGCGCGATGGTGCCGTCGTCGGCGTGCCGTCGAAGGAGTGGGGCGAGACGCCGGTCGCGTTCGTCGTGTTACGTCCGGACGCGACGGCCAGCGCCGATGAAATCAAACAATGGACCAATGAGCGCCTCGGCAAGACGCAGCGCCTGGCCGCCGTGCGGCTGGCGGCCGAGTTGCCCCGAAATGCCATCGGCAAGGTGCTGAAGCGCGAGCTGCGCGATCGGTACCCGGCCGCTTAGAAGCCATCGAAGAACGACTGTACCTTCGCGAGACAGAACGGTGGCACCAGCGTGGCGTGATAGACATCAGCCACTGCCAGTGCGCCACCATCCGTCGCGCCGCCGGCAATCGCCGAAGCGATGACGGCTTCCTTCGCGGCGTTGAAGCCGAGCTTCAGGGTCGTGTCGTCACCGCCGATGGACGGATCTTCATCCACATCGAGCACCTGAATCGGTGTCGTCACGCCAGCGGCCGTCCAGTAACGCCGCATCAGATCCGTGTTCATGTAAAGAACCGTCGGATCGTCATGGCCGCCACACAACAACACCGGTGAGGTCGGACTCCAGTTGCGCAGATCGTTTGCTTTGAACGCGATGCGTAGCGGATTGGCGGGCGCGGCTGCCGGCAAACCATCCGTAATGGCCGGGAAGCCGCCGTCGGGATGGGCGAGCGAGTCCTGCAGATAACTCCCGCGGAATGAATTCGTGATCAAGTTGCCGGTGCCAAAGCCTCGGGCGAACACAGGCGCCAGATCCGACGGCGATGTCGCAGGTGTATAGGCCGCGTACGCCGGATCAGGAGGCGTGCTGCTGAATAGCTGATCTTGAGGCAGCAGTCCTTGAGCGTAGACCTGCGAGCGCGTGGTCGTCGTCGGGAACAGCGTGTCGATCGTGGGCGCATATTGCGCCTCGAACGCAGCCGTCGGCGCTGAATAGATGTTGCCGTAGATGCGCTGATACGCGGTCATGAGCCAACCCACCAATGCGGGGGCGCTCTGAATGACCTGGCCTTGAAACACAGCGTCGCCAAATGCCCCGAGAGCGTAAGGCCCCGACATCGGCGCCGAAGCGGTCACCGGAACGCCATTTGTTTGCAGCAGTCGATGCGTGGCCATGGCCACGAACCCGCCTTGCGAATAGCCGGTGATGAAGAGCCGGCCGCTGTCGGTCACCGTCGGCGCGGAGCTCGTGGGCAGCGCACTGCGTGCCGCGCTCAGTGCATCGTAGGTGTCTTTCGCCTGCTGATCGGCGTGCAGATACGGGTGATATGGCAGCGATGAAGTGTCGTAGCCGGCGTAGTTCGGCGCCACGACGATGTAACCCTGCGCGGCGAAGGCGACCGCGATCAACAAGCCTTCGCCGTTATCGGCATTGGAGAGATCGGCGATGTTGAAGGATTTCTCGGCCTGCGTGCCGTGCGCATACACGACTATGGGGCGCGAGCCCTGGCATGCGGCGTTCGTGCCGGTCGGAACCATCAGTGCGCCCGACGCGGTGGTCGGCTGCTGAGCCGGATCCAGCGTGTTGTAACGAATCTGATAAACGTCGACGCCGCATTCCGGGTCGACGATGAAGTCCACGATGCGTTCGGCCGTGGAGTTCAAGTTCACCAGGTTGAGCAGATCGGCGATCGCGAACGTGCCGAGGCGCGTCGGCGGAGTTTCGATCAGCGTGCCGGCGGTCGGCGTGGCTGCCGGCGGCGGGGTTTCTGCCTGCCCGCTGCCGGGGGCGTCATTGTTGTCGTCGTTATTGCTGCATGCGGCAAGCATGAATGCGCTGCCGAGTACTGCTAGGGCTTTCAGTCTGAACGCGGTCGACATGTCTGATTGATCCTTACGCTGGCGTAGGGACTAATGCGTGAGAGTGCGAAGTGGATCGCTCGACTACCCAGAATTTTGCACGTCGGGAACCTTCCGACGGTTTGTGACTTTGATAAGGTTCCGGTTTGGTAAGCGAGCGCCGTCGATGTCCTCGAAAAAATTACCCGCGGGTTGGGTCGACGAGGTCTTGCATTTCTGGTTCGAGGAGCTGAGCGAGCAGGACTGGTTCAGAAGCAGCACGCAAGTGGATGACAAGTGCCGGTCGCGATTCGGCGGCACCTACGACGCGTTGAAGGCTGAACCGCTGGCGACCGCCAGCGCCGATGCGCGTACGTTGCTCGCCGCCGTCCTCGTGCTCGATCAATTTCCACGCAACATGTTTCGTCAGGCCCCGGAAGCCTACGCCACCGATGCCGACGCACTGGCGTTGGCGCGATACGCGGTGGCGAGCGGCAAGGACCAGTCGTTGCCGGCGAGGCAGCGGCACTTTCTATATCTGCCGTTCATGCACAGCGAGGACTTGCAGGCGCAGGCGGAATCGGTGCGTTTGTTCAACGAGCTGGGCATCGCCGACGGTGTGAAGTACGCACGCCATCACCACGACATCGTCGAGCGCTTCGGGCGTTTCCCTCATCGCAACGTCATCCTCGGACGGCGCTCGACGCCCGAGGAGCTGGAGTTCCTGAAGACCGAGCCGCCTTTGGTCTAGAGGCCGGCGGCGGCACGGGCCTGATTGCCCGTCTCGATGTCCTCGCGCAGCGTTTTAGCGGCGAGGTAATAGTGGAGCGCCGACCACAGATTCATCATCAGCGTCACGCGGATCGACCAGCGCAGTCCGTCGGCGAGCGCCACTTTCTCTGCAATTCCCTGCGAGACGAAGTATCCCTTGAAGGCGTCGCTCAACGCGCCCGTGAACATCGGCCCGAGTCCAAGGCCGATGAAGTTGAGGATCAGCAGCAGGAAGGCCGAGGCGAGCGCGCGTTCCCGTAGTCCGACCAGCCGATGCGTCGAGGCGATGCTGGGACCGAGATACGCGGCCGCCAACGCGATGTACAGCGTGAGCAACAGCAACGCCGCGATGGTGTTATCCAGCGCGTACACGACCTGGCCGAACGGCACGACGATGATCAGCGTGATCGCCGGAATCCAGACATACCAGCGCGGATCCTGGGTGCGGGCGTAGTAACGATCGCACCACAGACCGCCGAGATACGTTCCAGACAGTCCGCCCAGTGCTACAACGATGGCGAGCCACGCGCCGACATCGCCGAGCGTCATGCCGTGAGTGCGCATGAAGAAGGGCGAATAGAACGAGCTCAATCCATAGCTGACAAACGCATGCAGACCGGCGGCGACGGACAAATGACGAAACGATTTCTTCGCCCAGAGATCGCCCATCACTCGCTTGAACGGCGGCGGCTCGGCGATGGCGACCGGCGTCGGTTCGGAGAAGCCGCGCGGGGGCTCTCTGACGGTGAACTTCAGAATCAGCGCGACGATCAGACCCGGCAGGCCGACCGTATAGAACGCGGCACGCCAGCCATATTCATGAGCGACCAGTCCGCCGACCAGGAAGCCGAGCGCGCTGCCGCCGTACACACCCATGGAATAAATCGACAGCGCGGTGGCGCGCTTCTTCGGCTCGACGTAGTCGCTGATGATCGAATACGCCGATGGACTGCAACCCGCCTCGCCGATGCCGACACCGATGCGCGCGAACAGCAGATGCCAGAAGTTTCGGGCCAGGCCGCAGAAAACCGTGAACGCGCTCCAGATCACGATGGACGCGGTGATGATGTTGACCCGATTGCGCGTGTCGGCCATGCGCGCGATGGGAATGCCCAGCGTCGAATAGAACGCGGCGAACGCCAGGCCGCTGAGCATGCCGAGCTGCCAGTCGTGCAGGTCGAACTCCTGCTTGATGGGCTCGAGCACGATGGACAGGATCTGCCGGTCGACGTAGTTGAACACGTAGATGACGAACAGCAGCCAGACGACGTAGTTGCGATAGGCGTTGCTGGCAGTGAATGCGCCGGTGTCGTTCGCGCCGGCGGCTCGGTCGCCGACCGATCGTGCCTCTACTGCCATCGTCATCCCCCTGGGTCTCGTAGCGGCTCATTGTGTCATCGCCTGAGACGTTTGACTGTGCGCAAGCGGGTCAAGAATTGACCAAGACTGGCCCGCGCGGGCCGCCAGTTTCGCGATGTAGAACCCCGCGGGCCGATGAACCCTTCTTTACCCGGGCGGGGTGCCGCTAGAATGAAGTCATGAACGCTCCCATTTTGAAGATCGAAGGCGATGTCGCCGCGGTCGCCGAATCGATGCAGGCCCTGGGCCGCGCGGCCAAGAGCGCCGCCAAGGCGCTGGCTCAGGCATCCACTGACGCCAAGAACACCGCGCTGCAGGCCGCGGCCGCCGCGATTCGCGAGCGCCGCGCCGACCTGCTGGCCGCCAATCGCGCCGATGTCGAGCAGGCCAGGCAGCGAGGCATTTCTTCATCGCTGCTGGACCGCCTCGTATTGAACGAACAACGGATCGAAGCCATGGCCCGTGGCATCGAGGACATCATCGCTTTGCCGGATCCCATCGGCAGCGTGATCACCAGCTGGACCCGGCCGAACGGTTTGAAGATCGAACGGGTGCGCGTGCCGCTGGGCGTGGTCGGCATCATTTATGAGAGCCGGCCCAATGTCACCGCCGATGCCGGCGCGCTGTGTTTGAAGTCGGGCAACGCGGTGATCCTGCGCGGTGGCAGCGAGAGCAATCGCTCGATCAAAGCGATTCACGAATGTCTGGCCGCCGGTCTGCGCGCCGCCGGCTTGCCCGAAGCGGCCATTCAAGTCGTGCCGACCACCGATCGCGCGGCGGTCGGTTACATGCTGTCGAGCATGACCGAGTTCATCAATGTCGTCGTGCCTCGTGGCGGGCGCAGTCTGGTGGAACGGGTGCAGAAGGAAGCGCGCGTGCCGGTCATCGGTCATCTCGATGGCAACTGTCACGTGTATGTGGATCGCGATGCCAATCTCGACATGGCCCGCGCAGTCGTGCTCAACGCGAAGCTTCGTCGCACCGGCGTCTGCGGGGCGGCGGAGACGGTGTTGTTCGATCGCGCCGGCGCCGCCGCTGCGACCGTGCTGAAGTCGTTGCTCGATGCGGGCTGCGAAGTGCGAGGCGATGAAACGTTACAGCGCCTCGATTCGCGCATCCGGCCGGCGGTCGAGGCGGACTGGAGCACCGAATATCTCGAACCCATCATCGCCGCGAAGGTGGTCGACGGCGTCGACGCCGCTATCGCGCACATTGCGAAGTATGGGTCGGCGCATACGGAGTCCATCGTCACGGCCAATCAAGCCACGGCCGAGCGTTTCCTCGGTGGCGTCGACAGCGCCATCGTTTTGCATAACGCATCGACCCAGTTCGCCGACGGCGGCGAATTCGGCATGGGCGCCGAAATCGGCATCTCGACCGATAAATTCCATGCGCGTGGCCCGGTGGGCGTCGAACAGCTCACCAGTTACAAGTATGTGGTGCGCGGCTCGGGCCAGATCCGGCCCTGACGCATATATACTTTCGCTCAAGTTTTGTTTCGGGCCGGTTTCGTATGTTGCAGCTACTCGCGCTGATCGTGGTCGTGTGTCTCAGTTTCGGCGCTCCGCCGGCGTCGGCTGCCGGCAATGTCGACGCCGCGGCCCTGGCCGCCGCCGTTGAAAAGGGCCGCGCCGACCAGCTCGACGTGCTCGCGCCCAAGTCCTTCGCGGCGGCCGTGCAGGCCAGCCAGAACGCCGCCAAGGAAGCTGAACGAGGCCGCGGTACTGAAAAAATTGCAGCTCGCGTGCAGGAAGGCGAGGCGGCGCTGGAGAAGGCGCGTACGGTCGCGGCGAGCGCCCGGCAAACGTTACCTGGCGTGATCAAGACTCGCGAAGATGCACTGGTTGCCGAGGCGCCGAAGTTCGCGGGCGAGGCCTGGACCAAGGCAAACGATCGTTTCGTGCAAGCCATGCGCGAGAACGAGGGCGGCGATCTGGCGAATGCGCAGAAGCGCGCCGCCGAGGCCGAGGTCCTGTTGCGCGATGTCGAGCTGACCGGCATCAAGGGCGGCATTCTCAACGAGGCCCGCAACCTGATCGCGCAGGCCGATGCGGCCAAGGTGGAACGGTACGCGCCCCGCACGCTGCAGTCGGCGAAACGTCATCTCGCCGAGGCGGAGCAGGAGATTCAGCGCAATCGCTACGACGTGACTCAGCCCCGCAAGCTCGCTGGACAGGCTCGCTACGACGCGAAGCACGCGACGTATCTGGCTCAGCAGGTCCAGAAAGTCCTGCAGCAGGAGAAGGAGGATCAGTCCGGTGTCGAAGCGCTGATTCTGTCGTGGGAGGAGCCGCTCCAGCGCATCGCCGACGACATGGAGCTGGACATCCGGTTCGACGAAGGCCATCAGGCGCCGATGAAGGAGCTGGGTGAGTACGCTCAGCAGCAGACGCAGGAAGTGCGGCGGTTGAAACAGGAATTGCAGGATCGCGAGGAGCAGATCGCGGCGCTGAACAATCAGATCAAGCGCGTCGAGTCTCGATTGGGCGGGGAGTCGCAGGAACGAATCGCGCTTCAGCGTCAGGTCGATGCACAGGCGCAGCTGCGGGCGAATATCGCGGCGATCGAAGCGTCGTTCACGGCTGAAGAGGCGCGGGTGTATCGGCAGGGCGAAGATGTCGTCGTGTCATTGTTGGGTATCAATTTCCCGTCGGGGAAGAGCACCATCGATGCCAGCAGCGCGGCGCTGATGAAGAAGGTGCAGTCGGCGCTGGCTCGATTCCCGGATGCCACCATTGTGGTTGAAGGGCATACCGATGCGAACGGCAGCGACTCGGCGAATCTGATCCTGTCGCAGGATCGCGCGGACGCCGTGAAACAGTACCTCGTGAGTCAGCTCGGTGCGAACGCAGAGAAGGTCAGCTCGATCGGCTACGGCGAGGCACGGCCGGTCGCGACCAACGAGACGGCTGTGGGTCGTGCGCGCAATCGGCGCATCGACCTGGTGATTCATGTCGCTGGCAGCGGCTGAGCTCCAACCCAAAGGGGACAGATTTCAATTTGTCCCGCGCCCTCTCAGCTCCAACCCAAAGGGGACAAATTTGAATTTGTCTCGCGGCTGAGTCGAAGAGGGGACCCGAGTGGAATTGTGGTATCGCGGCTGAGTCGGAGAGGGAGCCCGATTGGAATCGTGGTCCTGCGGCTGAGTCGGCTCAGTGGTTGTGATCGTGCGCATGAGGATGCTCATGCGTATGGTCATGACCGGGAACGGCGCAGCGCTCGCAATTCACCCAGCCTGAGTCGCCGTTGACGTAGTACTCCTTCTTCCAGATGGGCACTCGATGTTTCACTTCATCGATGATGTAACGGCACGCGGCGAAGGCCTCGGCTCTGTGCTTTGAGCTGACACCCACCCATACGGCGACGTCGCCGATCGCCAGTGAGCCGACGCGATGGACGCAGGCGGCTTTCAACACCCCGAAACGCTGGATGGCTTCGTTGACGATGCGTTCGCCTTCCTTGTTCGCCAAGGCCTCGAACGCTTCGTATTCGAGTCTGGTGACGGCGTGGCCTTCGTTGTGATTGCGTACCCAGCCTTCGAACGAGGCATAGCCACCGGCGGCGTCATCGGCCAGTTCCCTTCGATAGTCATCGAGGGTCAGGGGGGCGGTGCTGAAGGAGAAGGGTTTCATCCGCCGGCCACCGGGGGGATGAAGACGACTGTGTCGCCGTGACGGAGCGGGGTTTGCCAGTCGCTGAAGTCGTTGTTCAGGGCGACTTTCAGTTGGGCTGCGTTCAATTGGAACGGGTGGCGCCGGCGGAGCTCGTCGTAGAGCTCGGCCGGGGTTGTTGCCGTGGTGTCCAATGTTTCTTCGCTGCGGCCGGCTTGTTCGCGGAGGATGGCGTAGTACTGAACGCGCAAGGTGCGAGGCTTGTCGGCCTTGGCTCCCGACGCAGCAACATTGTCTTTTTGAACCTCGCCGGCCTGGCTCGGAGAAGAGGCGAGGGGTGTGGCGCCGCCGGCCTGGCTCGGAGAAGAGGCGAGGGGTGTGGCGCCGCCGTGCTGGCTCGGAGAAGAGGCGAGGGCTGTGACGCCGCCGTGCTGGCTCGGAGAAGGGGCGCGGCTTGCGCCGCTGCCAGAATGAGCAGGTGAGGTGAGGCGTGTATCGCCGCCGGGCTGGTCGGGAGAATAGGCGAGGTGTGTGACGCCGCCGGCTTGGTTCGGAGAAGGGGCGCGGTCAGCGCCGTTCTGGTTCGAAGAGGGCGGGTGGGTGGGCAACAACGGGCCGCCGAAGGCGGCAGCGGCCGATCGATACTCATCCGACGTATTCACATTATCCAGCGCGCGCGCATCGGGCAGATCGAGCAGCAACGTGTCCGCGTTGATCAGAAACTTCCGCGGGCATTGCTTTCCGGCAGCAAGGAACGCGAGCAAGGGCTCGCGCGACGCCGGCTCCCAGATCGCGCACAAAGGCTCAGGCAAGCCGTCGTGACTGCTCTTGAAGGCAGTAGCGAGCCGGCGAGGATCGCGATGCTCGATGAGATACCGCAGCGTTGGCTCATTCAAGAAGGGCAGGTCGCAGGCAACGACCAGCCACGCGGCCTTGGGATGAGCATGGAGAGCCGCCGAGATGCCGGCGATCGGTCCGATGCCAGGCTGGCGATCGACGATCTGGGGCAGTCCCGCCCGCGTAGGCTCCTCGCGCTGATCCGGTCGCACCGAAACAAACGTCGCCGCACACACGTGCGACAACAATTGAAACGTCCAATGCAGCTGCGACTGGCCGTGATACTCGATCGCCGCCTTGTCCCGCTGCATGCGAGTGCTGGCGCCGCCGGCCAGCACCAGGCCGAACAAAGGTGCGTCAGCCGACATCGCTCTTGCCTCCACGCTTCTCAACCAACCGCGTCTCCGCAATCACGATGTCGTGCGACAGCGCCTTGCACATGTCGTAAATCGTGAGCGCAGCCACGCTCGCGCCCGTCAGCGCTTCCATCTCGACGCCGGTCTTGTGATGAACCGACACCGTGCAAAGCACCACCGCCTCATCACCGGACATCTCAATCGATACAGAGCACTTCTCGATGCCCAGCGGATGACAGAACGGAATCAGATCGTGCGTCCGCTTCGCCGCCATCGTGCCCGCGATGATCGCCGTCTGAAACACAGGCCCCTTCGGCGTATTGAACTGCCGAGAGCGCAATGCCTCGGCCACCTCAGAGGGAAACCGCACGCGAGTCTGCGCCGTCGCCGTGCGCTTGGTGACGACTTTGTCGCTCACGTCGACCATGGTCGGTCGCGAGCTCGAGTCGACATGAGTAAACGTCGCCATCCGATCAGCCACCGATGTAATACATCTCAATCTTGCGCAACGGCTGCTCGCCGTTCTTGAGCGAGGAGCGGGCCTCGCTGTAACGGTCGCCGCGTTTCAGCCAGGTGTTCGAGATCAGCTGGCTCAGCTCCGCATCGGTCGCGCCTCCACGCATCGGTGCGCGCAGATCGATGCCGGAACGCGCGAACAGGCAGGTATAAAAGACGCCTTCCGACGACAGCCGCGCCCGCGTGCAGTCACCGCAGAACGGATTGGTGATCGAAGAAATGAACCCGACCTCGCCGAGCCCGTCATCGAACGCGTAACGTTCAGCCACTTCGCCGCGGTAATTCGGATCGACCGGATGCAGCGGCCAACGCTGGCCGATCCGATCCACCAGTTCGCGCGAAGGCACGACGCGCTCCAGGCTCCAGTGATTGCGATTGCCCACATCCATATATTCGATGAAGCGCACGATCACGCCGGTACCCCGGAAGCGCTCGATCAAATCGAGCGCCGTATGATCGTTCAGGCCGCGCTCGATCACCGAGTTGATCTTGATCGGCGCGAGCCCCGCTTCCCGCGCGGCGCGAATGCCGTCGAGCACGCGATCCAGCTCGCCCATGCCGCCGCTCATCTGCTTGAAGATCGCGGCATCGGTGGTGTCCAGGCTGACGGTGATTCGATTCAGGCCGTTGGCTTTCAATTCGACCGCATGCTGAGCGAGCAGCACTCCATTGGTCGTCAAAGCCACGTCCTGCACCCCTTCGATGGCGGTGAGATCGCCGACCAGATCGGCGAGGTTCGAACGCAGCAGCGGCTCGCCGCCGGTGAGCCGCACTTTGCGCACGCCCATGTCGACGAACAGGCGGGTCAATCGAGTGATTTCTTCGAACGACAGGCGCTCGTTCGATTTCAGGAAACGGTAGTTCTCATGGAACGTTTCCTTCGGCATGCAGTACGGACAGCGGAAGTTGCAGCGATCCATCACCGAAATCCGCAGGTCGTGCAGCGGCCGGCCCAGCGTATCGTGCGGGCGGTGCTTCACGGGCAGGGGAGTGACGGTGGATGGCATTCGGCTACCAACGATAAAGAGGCAACGTCGCGTCTTCCATAACGACTCGCGGGCCCGGCGGCAGTTCCACGAAGCCTACGGTGCCGACCAGCGAGGTGAAATCGCCGGAACCCCGTGTCGGCTGCGGCAAGGCGCATGGTCCCGCGACATCCTGAATGATCGCCACGGGCAGGAACACCGCGAGCGGTGGCTTCACGTCGTAGCTTTGGGCAAGTGAGACGGTTTCAACGGGCGCGGGCGAGGCGCCTTGCGATGCCTGCAGTCCAGGGAGCACATAGCGCGTCAGGCAAACCAGCGTCGATACCGGATTGCCGGGCAACGCGTACACCGTCTGTCCGCCGCTGCCTACGCCGAACCACAGCGGTTTGCCCGGACGCTGCGCGACTTTGTGGAAGATCCTGCGCACGCCCAGTTCCTGCAGGACCTGCGGCACGTAATCGAACCGGCCCATCGACACGCCGCCACTGAGGATCATCACGTCGTTGGCGGCGAGGTGAGCGCTCAGGCGCTCGCGCAGTTTCGGCAGGTCGTCGGGCACGTGATCGTGCGAGAGCGCGGCATAGCCATGCTGTCGTAGCGAGGCGAGCACGGCGTAAACGTTGGAGCGCGAGATCTGCCAATCCTGGAGTGGCTGGCCGGGCTCGACCAGTTCGTCGCCCGTGGAAATCACGACGATGCGCGGCGGCCTCGAGACCAGCGCGTGCGTTTGCCCGTTCGAGGCGATCACCGCCACTTCGGCGGGGCCGAGCCGGGCGCCCGACGGTAACAACAGATCGCCACGACGCGAATCGATCCCGCGGTTGTGGATGTTGAGATTGCGCACCGGCGCGGGGGCGTCGTCGCGCAGTTGAGCGATGCCATCGCCGGTTTCGATGTTCTCGACCGGCACCACGCAATCGCAGCCGATGGGCAGCATCGCGCCGGTCATCACTTCGATGCAGTCGGTGGGCTCGCGCAAGGTCAGCGGCGCGGCGCCGGCCGCTTGGGTGCCGTTGATCCGGAAGCTGTTCCGGCCGCCTTGCCAGGCCGCGAACGAGAAGGCGATGCCGTCCATCGTGACCCGGTCGAACGGCGGCTGATCGCGCGTCGAGGTGATGGATTCGCGCAGCACCGCGCCCGACAGCTCAATCAGGGGCAAAGCGACGGCCGGCAGCGGCGTCGCATGCTGGCGAATCGCGGCTTCGGCTTCAGTGGGTGACAGGAGTCGGCTGGACACCGCGAAAGTGTGTCACGAGCCACGGGAGGGCGCTATATCGGAGCAGAAAGAGCGCAGGAATGGGCAAATTCTGGCCAGTCCCGAACCTGGAACTGACCGAAAGACGCGGGATGGGCGGCCTGACTCCCTGGATCCACATCCGCGCGTAAGCAGGGGTGAGCGAGGATGCCTCTTCGAGGCGACTTAACGTCGCCTCGAACCGAGCGAACGACGGTACATGGAAGTACCGGCTGGTCGAGGCTCCAGGGACGGCTGCTTGAGATGACCAAGCTGGTTCATAAAGACACGCGAAGCGGCATCCGGTCCTTGGATCCACATCCGCGCGTAAGCAGGGAAACTGATCCGTAGCCTCCCCATGGAGCGGCTGATTCGCTCCATTCCCTGGCCTTTGGCCTGCCTCGCCGATGGCACATCAATCCAGCGGCGCCACAGGCGCCTAAGGCGTCGTCGAAATCGTTGCGGGCGTCCTGCCCAGATGTGCCTGGCCGTTAGCAATCGGCCCGCTCGAGGCGGGCCGATTCAATCAAACCTGTCTTAGCCGCGTGCCTTGAACACACGCACCTGCTCGTTGAACAGCTTGGCCTTGGCCTGCAGCTCGTCGATGGCGGCGTTGTGCTTCTTGGTCTGCATGGTCTTCAGCTGCATCAGCTGCGCAGTGCCGGCGGCCTTGCTCTTGGTCTCTTCTTCCAGGCAGGCGCCGAACGCATTCACTTCCTCGTTGTAGGCCTTGAAGGCCTGCATGGCGGCGACCATTTCCGGCTCCGAAGCCGTCTTGCCGTCGGGGATGGAAGCGGGGGCCTTGGGGAAGGCGCATTCGGCCTGGGCGGTAGCCACGCCAAAGGCGAGGGCGAAGGCAGCGCCGATGGTGAGCAACTTGCGATTCATTACTTCTCTCCAGCTGATCCGTGAGCATGAGCCGTTGTTACGGCGGACACAGCGGGCATCGGCCCTACGAGCGCGCGCTTAAGGGTCGATCTGTCGGTACCTCGTACAACTGCGACGGCGGTCGCACTGCTTTCGGCGGGATCGCTGGAATACGTGAAATGAGTCGCCGGACGGCGCTCATGCAAAGCCCGAGGCGGACGCTCGGGGCTTGGACGGCGGGGCGCGCGGCTTCACATAAGCGCGCGCCCCGCCCGGAAAAAATCAGCTCTTTTTCTCGCGTGCCTTGAATACTTTCACCTGCTCGTTGAAGCGGGCGGCGGTCGATTCCAGCTCCTCCACGGCGGCGTTGTGACGCTTGGTGTGGATGGCCTTGATCTGCTCGACCTGATCGGCCGGCGCGTCGGGGCCGGCGGCCTCGATGCGGGTGTTCATTTCGCTTTCCAGGCAGTTCAGATAGGTGGTGACCTGGTTGTTGTATTCCTTGATGGCTTTCATGCCGCCGACCATTTCGTCCTGGGTCGCGGTGGCACCGTCGGGCAAGCCGGTCGGAGCCTTGGGATACGAGCAGTCGGCGCTTGCGGTGGCGGCCGCGAGGCAGGCCAGCAGCGTTCCGGTAATAATGGTTTTGATCATGACGAATCCTCTAGCGGCGTTACCGGGCAATCTTAAGGCGCGTGCGCGCTGCTTGGCTATGCTCAAAATGTTTACCTTCGGCGCTGCTCTATACTGCCGCTCATGATGCTCACCGCCGCCGAGGTGGACGCGGTCCGCCTGAGCCTGTCGATCGCCCTGCGCAGCGTGCTGTTCAGCCTGCCGCTGGCGATCCTCGTGGCCTGGCTGCTGACCCGGCGCAAGTTGCACGGACGCTTGCTGCTCGATGCCTTGGTGCATTTGCCGCTGGTGTTGCCGCCGGTCGTCGTCGGCTACCTGCTGTTGCTGTTGTTTGGAATGCGCGGGCCCATCGGCGGCTGGCTATATGAGCACTTCGGCATCCAGCTCGTGTTCACCAGCGCGGGCGCGGCGCTGGCCACCGCGGTCATGAGTTTTCCGTTGATGGTGCGAGCCATTCGCATCTCGCTGGAGGGCGTCGACTCGGGGTTGGAAGACGCGGCACGCACGCTCGGCGCGGGGCCGTGGGATCGTTTCTTCACGGTGATGTTGCCGCTGATGCTGCCCGGCATTCTGGCCGGCGCCGTCACCGCATTCTCGGCGGGGCTCGGCGAGTTTGGCGCCGTCATCACTTTCGTTTCTAACATTCCCGGCGAAACGCGCACCTTGCCCCTTGCGCTCTACACCGCGTTGCAGACCCCGGGGGGCGATGCCGTCGCCGCGAGACTGGCGACGATTTCGTTCACGCTCGGGTTGCTGGGATTGATCGCAGCCGAGTACATCGCGCGTCGCGTGCGCCGGATGTTGGGACGGTAGCGCGCCGCATGTTCAGCATCCGCGCCAAGAAGCGCCGCGAGAGCTTTGTGCTCGATGTGGAGATCGAGGTCTCCTCTCCCGGCGTGATCGCGCTGTTCGGCCGCTCCGGCTGCGGCAAGACGACGCTGGCAAACATCGTCGCGGGACTGCTGCCGGCCGACGAAGCGCGCATCGTGATCGACGGCGTTGCGCTCGAACAGAGCGGCAAATCGTTGCGGGCCGAGCATCGACGCATCGGTTACGTGTTCCAGGATGCGCGATTGTTTCCTCACCTCGATGTGATGGGGAATCTGCGCTACGGCGAGCAGCGCGCCAATCGATTCGTTCCGGATTTGCAGGGCCTGCGGGTGAATCCGCGCCGGGATCTGCCGCGCATCACGCTCGACGTGGTCGCGCCGTTGCTTGGGCTCGAGCCGTTGTTGTCACGGCGGGTTCATCAACTGTCGGGTGGCGAACGTCAGCGCGTCGCGTTGGGGCGCGCGTTGCTGTCGGGTCCGCGCGTGTTGGTTCTGGATGAGCCGTTGGCGTCGCTCGATGCCGCGCGTCGCGAAGAAGTGCTGCCGTATCTGGAGAAGCTGCGCGATGAGCTGGCGATTCCCATGATTTATGTGAGCCATCAGTTCGAGGAAGTGCTGCGGCTCGCAACCCACGTCGTGCTGATGGATCAAGGCAGAGTGCTGTCGCAGGGGCCGCTGGATGAGCTGAGCCTGCATCCGGAGTTGCGCGCCATCGTCGGGCCGGATGCGGTGGGCGCCGTCATCCATGGCGTCGTGGAGTCGGTGGATGGTGGCACCGGCCTGGCAAACATCCGGGTCGGCACGAACGTACTGCGGATTGGCTTGCGGGAGGCGAAAGCCGGCGCTCACGTCCGCACCCAATTGCTGGCGCGAGACATCATTCTCGCAACCAGCCGGCCCGAGAACCTCAGTGTTCGAAACATCATGACCGGAACGATCGCGCGGATCGTTCCGGATGTTGAGGATACCGAGCTGGTCTATGTCGACATCGGTGGCGCGTCGATTCTCTCGCGCGTCACGCGCGCCGCGTCGGATGCGCTGAGTCTGCGCCCCGGTCTGCAGGTGTGGGCGCTGGTGAAGTCAGTCTCGATCCGCGGTCACGCGTTTGTCGAAGGGCCGCCGGTCAAGTCGTCGTGACCGCGAGCTTGATCTGCTGCTCGGTGCTGCCGCTCACCTGAATCATCACCGGCTGATCCGGCGCGATCTTGAACTCCACGACCTTGCGTAACACTTTGCAGTTGGCGCTGCCGGTGTGACGGGCCGACTCGACCAGTTTGCCGCCGCTGACGACGTCCAGCCACGCATGTTCCGTCGCCGTGACACGAATGGTTTGTGAGCGAGGCGAGGTGATCTTGAGCAGGCCGGCGTACGAGCCATCGGCGACTGTCGACTTGCCGGGCGTCGTGGCGAACGACACCTTGCTTTGATCCGTCAGCTTCACGGAGTACAGCTGATTCACATCGATCGCAGCAGCCGAATTCGCGGCGGTCGTGGCGGCTACTTCGCGCGGCTTGCTCTCGAACACCTTCAGTTCCTTGCTCACGTCGAACTGGAAGCCGCTGCAAGCTGCAGCGCCGTCAGCGGTCTTGGCGCCGCCACTCAGGATGGTAAAGCCGGCCTTGGTGAAGATGGCGCGAGCCGCGTCGCTGCGCAGGAACTTCAGGAATGACGCAGTCTCAGGCGAGGCGCTGGTGGTTGCCGCCATAGGATAAGTGATCGGGGCGTGTGCGGATTCGGGGAACAGATCCACAACGCGAACTTGCGGCTCGGCTGCGGCGTCGGTCGCGTACACGATGCCGAGCGGCGCTTCGCCACGAGCCACATACATCAACGCGACGCGAACGTTGTCCGCTCGCACCAGGCGGGGTTCGATCGCGGCCCACAAATCGAGATTGCCGAGCGCGGTCCTGGCGTACTTGCCGACCGGCACCGAGTCCGGATCGCCGGTCGAGAGCCGGCCGTTCGGGCCGAGCGCCTCCAGCAACGGCGCGCCTTTCTGGATCTTCAGCGTGACCTTGCTGTCCTTCGGCGCGATCAGCACCAGCCGATTGCCGAGCAGGTCGCTGCGCGTGTCGGTCTTGATCAGCTTGCGTTCCTGCAGGTAGTTCATCCAGTCCTGGTCGGCGGACAGGAACGCGTCGGCCCTGGCGCCGGACTCGATCTGCTTGGCCAGCGCGGAGCTCGCGGCGAACGAGAACTTCACCTCGACGTTGGACTGCCTGGTGTACAGCGGCCCGGCCTGCTGCAACACGTCGGTCAGCGACGCCGCCGCGAATACGAGCAAGGGCTCGCGCTGCGCCTCGGCCGCCGCGGCGGTTCGGGTCAGCAGCAGGGCTGCGATGAGAAGATGCGCAAAGCTGCGCGCCAGGGACAGGATCATGCTGATACCTCGTTTGCGGCCGGCTCTTGGATCGTAGCCGGGGCTGCGTTACTTTGGTGTTTCGCCCGCGGAGAGAAGCGATGAGCAGGCTCAAGATTACGTTGCGTGTGGACTTCGATTCCGACCATGCCATCGGGCCGGGCAAGGTGGCATTGCTCGAAAAGATGCGCGACTCCGGCTCGCTGTCGCAGGCGGCTCGCGACCTGGATATGAGCTATCGCCGCGCCTGGCAGTTGCTGGCCAGCCTCAATCAGACCTTTCGTGAGCCGCTGGTGCTGACTGCGACCGGCGGCAGTGGCGGCGGCGGTACGACGCTCACCGAGTTCGGTGAAGCCATCGTGACCGCGTATCGCCAGTTCGAAAAAGAAACCAACTCCCGCGCCGAGAAATACTTCGGGCCCATGCTCAAGACCGTGAGCACCCAGCGCGAGGGGACGCGTCGCTCCATCACCCGCACGCAGCGCTCGCCGGCCACCGCGGCGGCCAGGCGAGCAACGTCCCGGTGATGGAGCTGCGCTCTCCAATCAAAAGTCCAGTTTGAACTTCGCGTAGTAGGTGCGGCCCTGTTCGGGATAGCCGAACGCGAGCTGATAGTTCTCATCCAGCAGGTTGCGGGCACCGACAGCCAGTTCCCACGCCTCGTTGGCGCGATACTGAACCTGTAGATTCGCGAGCTTGTACTGGCCGACCTCGACGAAGCGGCCGGTGCCGTTGTCGCTCCAGCGATCGTCCGCCAGTTCCAGGTTCGGCATGATCGTCAGCTGCGGAATGGGCTGATAGCTCACGAACACCAGGCCCTGATGCGTCGGTGTGCCGGCCGGGCGCAGACCTGGCTGCAAGGCGTCGGTGACCTCGCGATGCAGGTAGGTGTAGTTCGCGCCGATGCGCAGCTGATCGGTGAGTTGCGTGTCGGCGCTCAGTTCGACGCCGTACGCTTCGCCGTCGCCGACGTTTTGAGTCTGGGTCAGCTGTGGCGAGACTTGCACGATCACCGTCTGGATCATGTCGCTGATGTCGTTGTAAAACACGGTCGCGGCCAGCGTCGTGGTCTGCCACTGCGTGCCGCTTTCCCAACCGATCTCGTAATTCACGCCGCGTTCCGACTCCAGATCCGGATTGGGCACGGCGTTGCCGAAGCGGGTGCTGAAGCGCTCGAAGTTGGTGGGGAAACGAGAGCGTGACGAGATCGACGCGTGCAGCTGAGCGGCATCGTTGTAACGCCAGTACACGGCGGCCTGGCCGTTGACGGCGTCGCTGTCGCCGGTCGAGTAGCTGAAGACGCCGCGCGCGACCGTGTAGTCGGTGGCTTCTTTCAACTCGTTCTTGTCATAGCTCACGCCGAACACGGCGCTGAGTTGTGACGTGAACTGCATCGTGTCTTCCAGCGCAACGGACCAGGTGTGCTCCTTCCTGCCGGTCCACGGCTCCATGGCGGCGAACGCCGGGCTCGTCGGGCGGTTGAGGTCCCGCTCGCGGTGCTCGTCGACGCGATAGTGGATCGAGCCCTTGAGGATGTTGCTCTCGCTGAGCGACATGCCTGCTTCGACACTGCCACCGTAACCGTTGTCGTCGTAGCTGCTGCGGAAGCGGCCATTCAACGATTGCGTCGTGTAAGTCGCGTCGTCATAGGCCCAGAGCGCGTTGTCGAACGTGTTGTAGAACAGGCGCGTCTTCAGATAGCTGCTGTCGCTGAGTTGGGTGTGCGACAGGAAATAAATGCTGTCGGTGTCCCACCACGGCCAGGTCCAATAGCTGTTGGGCGGATTCGGCGGGTTGTTGAACACCTGCAGCGGCGCGCCTTTCTCGCCTTCCTGCCTGGTGTAGCTGAGGCTGTATTCATCGGTCTCGTTCGGTGTGAACCCGACCTTGACGTTGACGCGCCAATCCTTGGTCGCGGAGCCGTCGCGCTCGCCGCCGTTTTCCATCGCGGTCGGCCGAAAATCATTGGACAGCGACCAATGATCCCGATCGAGATAGCTGCCGCTGGCCTGTGCGTAGTAGTTGTCTTGCCGTGTGCCGAGGCTGAGCGTGCTGCTCCAGCCTTCGTAACCCTCATTGCCGAACATGGCTTCGCTCTGGAACGACGACTCGAACGCCCTGGTGGGCTTGCGAGTCACCAGGTTGATCGCGCCGCCGAGCCCGCCGGGGCCGTCGAGCACGGACGCGTAACCTTTGCGGATCTGAATCTCGGCGAGGTCCTGCGTGAGGAAACGATTGTAGTCGAGACGATTGTCGGCGGGCAGATAGACCCGAATGCCATCGATCGACAGCGGCACCTGCCAGCGGCCGTAGCCGCGCACGAAGATGTCGTGCTCGTTGCGGCGACCGTTGGAGTCGAAGTTGCTGGTGACGCCTGGCACGAGTTTCACGGCCTCGTCCAGCGTGTTCAGGTTGAAGTTCCACACTTCTTCCTGGCTGACGGTGGCGTCACCCAGGACGGTGTCGATGCGAGGCGCGGTGACGGTGATCTGACCGAGCGTGAAGACGTTGCTGTCGTCAGCGCGGGCCGCGCTGGTCACACAGATTGCGCCGATCGCGAGTGTCAGTGTGCTGAAAGTGTTCTTGGCCAAGCCGGTGCTCCCTTATTTTCGGTGCGCCGACCGCCGGCAAGCGGGTGCGCGATATCCGTGAGGATATAACGAGGGGCGGACCAGCGCTATGTCCGATCCTGCATATCGGTGGGCAAATTGTCCCAGACGTCGCTGCGGCAACGTCCAGAACCCGGCCTTTCGCAAGTGCTTTTAGTTCGCGCGAGGCAGCTTCAGCGCCTCCGCAATCCGCTCCCACGGCACCAGCTTGAAATTCTGCGGCGCGGAGGGATTCGTATTCTTCCCATCCTGCGCGACAAACACGCCGTGCGGGAACGCGGAGCCGAGCGAAGTGCTCGTGACATCGATGCCATCGGTGTCGCTGGTGCCGTCGATGCCGGCCGGGCGCGGAACGATGGCGAACTTCCCGATGAACTCGTTATCGCCATCACGCCGATAAACGTTGTAGTCGTTGGAACCCTGGCTGGACACGATCAAGTAACCCGTGGACCCGGGGCCGTAATAGATCGTCACACCCTCGGCATCATCGGTCAGGTTGCCCTTGGCGACAGTGTCGACCGACGTACGGGCATCGCCGCCATTGGGCGCGGCGGAATAGCGCCAGAGCCCCACATCCTCTTCGGCAACATACAGCGCCGCCGTCCCATCATCCGCCGCGCAACCTTCCGCCTGCGAGCCAACGGCGAACTCACGAACCAGCCGAGCGCCAACGCGCGCGCCGCGTGCCTCGAGTTGCCATTGTTTGAAGTGGCCGGTGTCGCCGTCGTTGGCGAACACGAAGTACTCACCGGCGGCGCTGCGATACATACACAGGCCATAAGGATCCGCCATGCCAGTGGCGACCTTGCCGTCGGCGACATTGCTCAGCCGGCCGTTGGCATCGACGGCATACAGCGCCAATGTTTGATCGGTGCGATTGGTCGCCGCGACGATGGCGATTTCCTGGCCGCCCAGCGCAAATCCATAGCGAAGATCGACGTTGTTCAAGCGGCCATCGGACAGCGTCTGCACGCGCTTGCCGGCGAGGTCGTAGACATCGAGGCCGTTCTTCTTGTCGGTGCCGATGATCAGGCTGCGCGACGGATCGGTCGGGTGGATCCAGATCGCCGGGTCGTCCGCGGCGTCGTTAGCGCTGGCCACAGGCTCGGTTTCGACCGAAGCGAACACCGGCTTTGCCGACTTCGACGGCAACTCACCGCCTCGGGTGAGGCCGCAGCCGCTGAGAATGGCCAACGAGAGCAGGCAAGGAATCAGACGTCGCATTCAATCACTCCGGCCAAAAATGAACATCTTAGGCAGTCAACGTTAATGTTTTTCGCTGCCGGGCCACTGTATAGACCGCCGGCTGACGGATGCCCGTCAGTGCGCGTCAGCCACGGATCAGTCTTGTAACGAAGCTGTCATCTGATCGGCAGCTCGCGCGCCTTCTGCACCGTACGCAGCGCAAAGCTGGAGTGGACGCGGGCGACGCCGGGCAGGCGGGTGAGGTGCTTGCTGTGGAGGCGTTCGAAGTCGGCGGTGTCGGCGACGACGACGCGCACGACATAGTCATAGTCGCCGGTCATCAGGTAGCACTCCATGACCTCGGGAATCTTGCGCACCGCCTCTTCGAACTTGCGCAGATCGGTCTCGTCCTGCCGGTCGAGGGTGATGTTGACGAATACGTTCACCGGGCAACCGACTTTCTGCTGGCTGATGAGCGCCGTGTAGCCCTCGATCACGCCGGATTCCTCGAGCTGGCGGATGCGTCGCAGGCAGGCGGACTCCGACAGATTCACGCGCTCGGCGAGGGCGCTGTTCGGAATGCGGCCTTCGTGCTGGAGCGCCTGGAGCACGGCGCGGTCGAAGCGGTCGAATTTCATGGCGCAAGAATCCGTCGAGACTCAGGGCGAGTGCCGCAGATTCTGCCACAAAGTCGTTGGAAAGCGCCTGATTGCGGCAGTTTCGTGCGCCGGCCGAAGCCTAAATTTTTCGCATCGTCGGCTCAGCGAGGTGTTATGCGTATCGGCGTCCCGAAAGAGATCAAGAATCACGAATATCGCGTCGGTCTGGTGCCCGCGGGAGTCCGCGAGCTGGTGGCGTCCGGCCACCAGGTACTGATCCAGAGTACGGCCGGTGCGGGTATCGGGGTTGACGACGCGGCGTACGTCGCGGCGGGCGCCAGGATCGTGGCGACCGCGAAGGAGATCTTCGAAGGGGCTGAGATGGTGGTGAAGGTCAAGGAGCCGCAACTGGTCGAGTGCCAGATGTTGCGTCCGGGTCAGGTGCTGTTCACCTACTTGCATCTCGCGGCCGATGCCGCGCAGGCCAATGCGTTGATGGCGTCCGGTGCGACGGCCATCGCTTATGAAACAGTCACTGCGCCGAATGGTTCATTGCCCCTGCTGACGCCGATGAGTGAAGTGGCGGGTCGCATGTCGGTGCAAGTCGGTGCCACCACGTTGCAGAAAGCGAATGGTGGATTGGGAGTGTTGCTCGGTGGCGTGCCGGGCACGGCGCCCGCGAAAGTCGTGGTGCTCGGTGGCGGTGTGTCGGGTACGGCGGCGGCGGAGATTGCAGTGGGCATGCGCGCCGATGTGACGGTTGTCGATCGCTCGCTGAAGCGTTTGCGCGAGCTCGATGCGTTGTTCGCCGGTCGTTTGAAGACCATGGCCTCGACCGCCGAGGCGATCGAATCGTTGGTGACTCAGGCCGATGTCGTCATCGGCGCCGTGCTGGTGGTAGGCGCCGCCGCGCCGAAGCTGGTGACGCGCGAGATGGTGAGCAAGATGAAGAAGGGCGCGGTGATGGTGGATATTTCCATCGACCAGGGCGGCTGCTTCGAGACCAGCCGGCCGACGACGCATGCCGACCCGACGTACGTCGTCGATGGCGTCATTCATTACTGCGTGACCAACATGCCGGGCGCCGTGCCGCGTACGTCGACGTTTGCGTTGACCAATGCAACGTTGCCCTACGTGAAACAACTGGCGGATCTCGGCGCGGAGAAAGCACTGGCAGCCGATCCGCATCTGGCGGCGGGCTTGAATGTTCATGCCGGCGCCATCACCTGTGAGGCAGTGGCTCGCGATTTGAAACTGGCGTATCGCCCGTATCGCGTCGCGGCTTGATGACAGTACTTTTGAACAAGTGTCACTGCGACCCAAAGATGGTTTCATGACCACCGTCGCATTTTGACCCGATCCCCCTGTTGAGCCCGCCTGGTGCGGGCTTTTTTTGGCCTACTGAGCGGCCCCGCGCAGCGCGACGACGCGTCGTCGCAAGTCATGCACCTCAGCCTGCTCCGGCGGAACCGGCTCGCCCGCTTGCAGCGTGATCTTGGCCAGGAACCGGCGCGGCAAGCGTTTCCACACTTGTTTGTATTTGCGCGAGAGCATCGAGTCCCAGAGTCCGGACAGCGAGAGCGGTACGACCGGCACCGGTGTTTCTTTCAGGATGCGCATCATGCCGGCGCGGAACTCGCCGATCTCGCCATCGGGTGTGAGTCGGCCTTCGGGAAAAATACAAACCAGATTGCCATCGCGCAGCTCGGCCGCAACCAGTTGGAAGGCGCGCTCGTACACTTCCGGGTCTTCCTTCTGAGGCGCCACCGGGATCGCTTTCATGCCGCGGAAGAGGGTGCTCAATACCGGAATCTTGAAGATGCTGCTTTCCATGATGAAACGGATGGGGCGCGGGCACGCGGCCGAGATCACGATGGCATCGGCGAAGCCCACGTGATTGCAGATCAACAGCGCCGGGCCGTGCTCGGGAATGTTCTCGATGCCACGACGCTCGAGCCGATACACGAAGTGGATCAGCAGCCACGCGACGAAGCGCAACAGGAACTCGGGCACCAGACTGTAGATATAAATGGCGACGAACGCGTTCAGCACGCCGGTCAGCAGTAACAGTTGGGGAATCGTCAGCCCGAAATGCAGCGCGAGGGCCGCGACGCCGGCGGCGACGACCATGAACACCGCGTTGAGAATGCTGTTCGCACCGATGACGCGCGACATGACTTCGCGACGCGTGCGTTGTTGAACCATCGCGTACAGCGGCACGATGAACAAACCGCCGAACAGACCGATCAGCGCCATATCCATCAGTACACGCCAGGAGCCCGGCGCGTGGATGAAGTCGCGCGCCGACAGGTTGGTGCCCGCCATCGCAGGCGTCGCGAGATACAGATCGACTGCGAACACCGTGAGGCCGATCGAGCCGAACGGCACCAGGCCGATTTCGACCTGGCGACCGGACAAGCGCTCGCAGAGCAAAGAGCCGATGCCCACGCCGGCGGAGAACATCACCAGCAGCACCGTCACGACTTCTTCGCTGCCGCCGAGCACGTCCTTGGTGTAGAGCGGCAGTTGCGCGAGCACCAGCGCGCCGTAGAACCAGAACCACGAGATGCCGAGGATGGATAGAAAGACCGTGCGCGACTCGCCGGCAGCGCGCAGGTTTTCCCAGGTCGAGGTCCACGGGCGCCAATCGATCTTCAGCGTCGGCGCCGCGGGCTGCAGTTTCGGAATCGCCAGACTGCTCAGAAAGCCCAACAATGCAATGGCCACGAGCGTCGTCACGATCAACGCGGTGCCGCCATGGGCCGCGAGCAGGCCGGCGATGAGTGTGCCGAGCACAATCGCGACGAACGTGCCCATCTCCACCATGGCATTGCCGCCGACCAGTTCCGAGTCGCGCAGGACTTCCGGCAACAAGCCGTACTTGGCGGGGGCGAAGAAGGTGGAGTGCATGCCCATCAGGAACAGGGCAGCGAGCAACACTTCTATATCGTGGGTGGCGAAGCCGAAGCCCGCGACGCCCATGATGGCGATCTCGGCCGCCTTGACGAACTTCAGCACCCGCGCCTTGTCGTAGCGATCCGCCAGCTGCCCGGCCATGCCCGAGAACAGCACGAACGGCAGGATGAACAGGCCGGCGGCGATGTTGGTCAGCAGCGACGGTTCCAGCCGGGTGTAGCTCGCTGCCTGGTAGGTTGCGAGGATAACGAGCGTGTTCTTGTAGACATTGTCGTTGAACGCGCCGAGCGCCTGGGCGCCGAAGAACGGCAGGAAACGGCGTTGGACCAGCAGTTTGAATTGTGATTGTTCGGCCATTGAGCCGCATCCTACACTTTCGGGGAACTGCTGCGCCCGACCACGGTCGAAATCCGCGACCCCTTGCTGTAACCTCGATCCCCCTATGAGCCCACCGCATGGTGGGCTTTTGTTTCGGGCCCGCTTTAATCGCCACGGCCCGCCCGCATAGAGTTTCGATGCCCAGCATTACCCCGCTCAACAAAGCACTGATCCTGATCAATGTCGTGATGTTCGGCCTGCAGTATCTGCTGGGCGGGCTGATCGACGTGCTGTTCGCGTTGTGGCCACCACAGGGCGAGCAGTACGGCTACCCGGCCTTCCATGTCTGGCAGCTGTTGACGTACGGGTTCCTGCATGGCGGCGTGGCGCATCTGTTCTTCAACATGTTCGCGCTGTTCATGTTCGGTTCGGACATCGAGCGGCTGTTCGGCTCGCGGCGTTATCTCTTCTACTACTTGATGTGTGTGATCGGCGCGGCGGCCATGCATCTGATCGTCACGACGGCCACGGGTGGAATGTCGGGACCGGTGATCGGCGCGTCGGGCGGCGTGTTCGGTTTGCTGCTCGCCTACGGCATGGCGTTTCCTCGTCGCATGCTGATGCTGATATTTCCTCCGATTCCGATGCCGGCGTGGTTGTTCGTCACGCTGTACGGCATCTTCGAACTGGTGATGGGCGTGACTCAGACCGCGTCGGGCATCGCGCACTTCGCGCATCTGGGCGGCATGGCCACCGGCTTCGTGATCATTCGTTACTGGCAGGCGCAACGACGTCGACAACGCTAATCTGACGTCGCTGTCAGTTTACGTATGACAGGGGCGCGAGCTCATGCGCGCTTGGTCATTGAGCGTTCGCGCCCACGCCATCTTCATTAAACACCTTCGCTGAACAATCCTCGCGCCGCGCCAGCAGTCGCAAGCCACGGCTTCGTTCTCTGCTGCCCGGCACATTTCATTTCCAAGAACTGTGAGGGGTTCAGCAATGACCGATCAAACTCGTGAGCCGAGCGCGGACGACGAAGCTCGCCAAAAGTCGCGCCTTTTGGCGAGCGTGCCGAAAGGGCCTCGGCCGCTTTCGGCCGAAGAAGTCGTTCCGGTGGCCAATCGTCGTGAATTCATTCGTAACGGTGTGGTGGGTGCCGCATCGATTTCTTTCGCCGCGATGCTCGCGCGTCGCGAAGTCAGTGCGGCCGAGCTGCCGTACTCGGACGATTATGGTCCGGTCGCTCCGGTCAACGATCTCACCACCGGCCTGCCGCTGATCGCGTTGCCTGCCGGCTTCACGTATCGCAGCTACGGCTGGACCGGTCAGCCGATGGCTGACGGCCAGCGCACGCCGAGCCTGCATGACGGCATGGCCGTCGTCGCGGCGAAGGGCAGCCAGATCGTGATGGTTCGCAATCATGAACAGGGCACCGGCGGTGTCGCGTTCAACGCGCCTGCGGCTTACGACCCGACCTATGCCCGCGGCGGCACGACCAACGTGTTGTTCGATACTGCGACGGGTAAGTTCGTGAGCTCGTATGCGTCGCTGACGGGCACGGTGCGTAACTGCGCCGGCGGCCGTACGCCTTGGGGTTCGTGGCTGAGCTGCGAAGAAGCGGGCGATGTTTCTCCGGCCGGCGTGCGTCACGGCTGGATCTTCGAAGTACCGGGCTACGGCGCGGCGACCGGTCAGCCGCTGCGCGCGATGGGCAAGTCGGAGTGGGAAGCTGTTGCTGTCGATCCGGCCACTGGCATCGTGTATCAGACGGAAGACGTTACGCCGAGCGCGTTCTACAAGTTCGTGCCGAATCAGTACGGCAAGCTGCACATGGGCGGCACGCTGTGGGCGATGAAAGTGGTCGGCACCGACAACTTCAACTTCAGTGGCATCGGCGGTGTGTACGTCGACTTCCCGGTCGGCACCACCTGGAGCACCGAGTGGGTGCAAGTGACGGACGTCGAAGCGATCAACGGTCGCGTCTACAACTCCGCTCCGGGGCGCGCGGGCTTCGCACGCTTGGAAGGCGCTTACTACGACAGCGGAAAGATCTATTTCGTCAGCACCAGCGGCGGCGTCGCTCGCCAGGGGCAGGTGTTCTGCTACGACCCGCGTCGTGAGACCTTGACGATGGTGTTCAACTCGGCCGGTGCCGGTATCGGCAACAACATGGTCAACATGCCGGACAACATCGCTGTCAGCCCGCGCGGCGGCATCGTGCTGTGCGAAGACGGTGGCAACAGCATCCAGCGTCTGCGTGGTCTGACTCAGAGTGGCGGCACGTTCATCTTCGCGGAAAACCGCATGAACTTCACCGCCGCTCAGCTGCAGCAGGCCGATGCGGCGTTGAATGCAGGTGGCAACATCACCGCGCTCATCCCGCCGGGCAACTACACCAACACCGAGTGGTGTGGCGCGACCTTCTTCGAGAAGTGGATGTTCGTGAACCTGCAGACGCCGGGCATCACGCTGGCGATCACGGGTCCCTGGGACAACGGCGCGCTGTAAGGAGTGTCGCAATGAGAAACATCATTCGTGCGGTATGGCTGTGGGCCGTGCTGTTGTTGCCGGTGTCGTCGTTCGCTCAAGTGCTGAGCGGCGATCTCACCGGCGGCGGCACGGTCGAGAGCAGCGTCACCAGCTCCAGCGCCTGGATCGAGTCGAACGCAATCGATGGCGACCAGGTCAACTTCTGGTCGTTCAGCGCGAACGCGGGCGATGTGCTGTCCATCGTGGTGCAGTCCTCGGCGATCGAGTTCGGCGTGAGTGTGTATCAGGGCGTGGTCGAACAGATGGAGCTGTTCATTCCGGGCTTCAGCAACTACGGCGATTTCGGTGACAACCTTTTTGTCGCCGGCACCAATCCCGTGACTGGCGCGATCGGCACCAGCCTGCTGAACCTGGTATTGCCTGCGAGCGGCGTGTACACGATCGCCGTCGGCGGCGAGTCGGGCTTCCCGCTGGAAGGCATCTTCGCCTACTCCATGGACGTGAGCATCACCCCGGTGCCGCTGCCGGCCGCGTTCTGGCTGCTCGGCTCGGCGCTCGCCGGCATGGGCGTCGTCCGTCGCCGTCGCACTGCTTGAGGAATAGTTGACCGGAACGGATTCCTGACTTGAAGGCCGCGCCGCTCGTGGGTGCGGCCTTCGTTGTTCATGCCATGTCGCCGCGATGGACGATGTGAACTTTGTTGCCGTCGGGATCGCGAAGATAGGCGCCGTAGTAGCCTTTGCCGTAGTGGAGGCGTTCGCCGGGTGGGCCTTCGTCGGAGCCGCCGGCGGCGATGCCGGCATGATAGGCCTGATCGACGGCGGCGGGATTGGGGGCCAGGAAGGCGACCATCGTGCCGTTGCCCGCCGACGCTGCCTTTTTGTTGAACGGCATCGTGATGTAGAAGCGGGGCAGAGCACGATCGGGTGCGATCCAGCACGCGCAGTCGGGCCCGCCATCGGGAATGACTTGTCGGCGTTGCAATCCGATGGGAAGAAGTATGGCGTCGTAGAACGCCTCCGCGCGTGGCAGATCCCGAGTTCCGAGATGGACATGACTGAACATGGCGCGGTCTCTATTATTGAAGGCGAGCCAGTCTGGAATTTGAAGGAAACATATGGCGGGGATCAAGTCGGCAGTCGCAATCGTTGCGTCACTCTTCATCACGGCCGCCTATGGCGCGCCGATTACCGACACCGATCGTAAGCGAGTGCTCGATGCCGTCATTGCGCACTTGGAAACAGAGTACATCGATCCAGTGGTAGGCAAGCGTGCCGCCAAACGACTGCGCGACAGGTCGGTTCGAGCGTTGCTGGAGAATGCCGGCGACGGCACGGCGGTTGCGGAGGCACTGAGAGATAAGTTGCGGGCCGAGACGGGCGACGGTCATCTCAATGTCGAATATTCCGAGAAGGAGCTGCCTTCTGATCAGGCCGCCGCGGATGCGGAGTTCAACGAGCAGGAGATGGAGCGCTACTACGGCGCGCACGTCAACTTCGGCGTGCGTAAAGCGGAGCGTCTCGCAAACAACGTCGGCCTGCTCGACTTAGCGGTGTTCCCTCCGTCCAGCATGGGAGGCGATACGGTCGCCGCGGCAATGCAGGTCATTGCTCACACGGACGCGCTCATCATCGATTTGCGTCGGAACGGCGGTGGCATGGATACAGTCGCGTTGGTTGCCAGCTATCTCTTCGATACGCAGCAACCGCTCAGCGGTACTTACAACCGCCCGACCGGCAAGACCACGCAGAATTTCACACTGCCCTACGTTCCGGGTGCGAAGTTCGGTGGGACCAAGCCCGTGTACGTGCTGACATCGAAGCGAACGTTCTCGGCCGCGGAAGCGTTGGCCTACGATCTGCAGGCGCTGAAGCGCGCGACCATCGTGGGCGAACCATCGGGCGGGGGCGCGCATCCATTTACATACAAGCGCATTCATCCGCACTTCGTGCTGTGGTCAGTCGTGGAGAAGTCGCTGAATCCCATCACTGGCGGCAATTGGCAAGGTGTGGGGGTGCAGCCCGAAGTGGTTATCGACCAGGCGCAGGCCTTGGACAAGGCACTCGAATTGATCGCCGAGCAGAAGCAGGACCGGCCGGCGAAATAATGACTCAGCCCACGACGACGCGCAGGTCGAGACCATCGCCGATGGAGATGATGTCGTCCACGGTGAGCAGGCCCATGCATGGCATGGCGCCGCGTGCGGCGACTTCATCGCGAATCAGTTTGCGGGCCAGCGCGATGGCAGGGAAGCAGGGAATGAACGGGCCGTGATCCTGATCGGCCAAGAGAAACCAGTTGCGTACCGCGGGCTCGCCGTTCAAAGCGGTGCCGCGAATCGTCACATGCATGGCGCTGCGCTTCGAGCCGAAAGGGGCGAGGGTGCTGGCGGTGCGATGGAGTGCGGGCACCCAACTGCGCAATGAGGTGAGCAATCCGACTCGCACCAGCCAGGAAGCAAACCACAGCCCAATCATGCTCGATGCCGGGCCGACGCCGGCGCGGAACTGCACGGTCTGCACCGGTCGATATCGTTCAGGAAACAAATCCAGGTCGGGAACATCGCAGTTCGCGATCCAGCGTCCCTGGATCGGGGTGGGATACAAACGATGCGTCAGATCCTGCCAGCCGCGCACTTGCTGCCACTGGCCGTCGCGCCATTGTTTGAAGGGCTTGCCCGCGTAGGCGAGCACACCATCCATCGTCGCTTTGCCCGGCGGCCGCGCGCCGGAGGTGATGCCGTGATCGATGCTCTCGATCGATGAGAACTGCGCGCCGAGGGCGTCGACGACGGCGGATGAAAGTGCAGGCACGGAACTCGCGCCGCTGACGACGAGCGTGTCATTGAGCTTCGCTTCTTCATCGAGAGCCCTGATGCCGCATACGAATCCGCGCCCGTCGGCGAGATCGAGGTAGTGAGCATGGGCGGCGATGCAAGCGCGGGGTACGGCATAGTCCTGTCCTTGGAAAGGCCCGGCGGTATGAACGACGATCGACGCGCCCACCTTGCGCAGTTCAGCGGTGAAGTCTCCCGCGCTAGCATCGAGACGAAGCGGCTCCGCCGAGCCGCCGATCTCCTGCGCGACGGCCGCGGCCTGCTGCAAATCACGCCCGGAAACAAATACGCGAGCGCCTGGCTCACGGGCCAGCGCGCCGACGATGCGGCGGCCGAAGTTGCCATAGCCACCGAGGACGACGACGGACTTCATCGCCCGGTCACTCATGTTCGACCAACCATCCTTTGTAATGAATGACGAGACCGATACCGCGCACGTGCGCGCTCACATCGAAGGCGTAGCGCCCGTCGTCGAGGGATTCGGTCGCTCCGCATTTCAGCAGCCAGGTCAGCGGCACAGGAAACAATGCCAGACGCGCGCTGTACAAGGACCAAACGATACGATCCTGCTGTGCAGACAGGTCGAAGGCCAGCACGATCGGTCCGAGCCGCTCTTCCATTCGTTGCCGGCGATAGTTCAGTCGCGATTGCATGCGTTGCTTGCCGAACTTTCGTATCCAGTCCTCGCTGCTCGCCGTGACATTGACGATGACTTCGATGGGGGCGTCGGTCCGGGCGATGGGCAGGCCTGCGAGGCGGGCAATAGTTCTGGCGATCGGACCGCCGCCGCGAATGTCACATCGGCCGACGTACCGTTTGGAGCGGCGGGCGTCGTGAATGCTCTTGAGAGCGGGCGGCAGAGCTTCGAAAGCCGGGCCGAGAAGCCTCGAATACAAGGACGGTGCTGACATGAGCCACTGGTTGATCGGCGTGTGCCGATTATAGGGGGTGTCGATCCCGCCAGCGACGTCGGGCGCGGATTTCAGTGGCGTCGAATGTTTCGGCGGCGTCGACGCCGGCTCATTGCGCCTGTGAGTCGATCTCGCTCAACAATCGCGCGGCTTCCGGCCGATCGGGCTGTGCCTGCTGCAATTCGCTCAGCAAGGAGCGCGCGGCGGCACCATCCACGCCGGCCAGCGCGGCCGCCATGCGGACCAGTGGATCGTAAGCGGGGCGAAAATCCGGACTGAGGTGCAGCACTTCGAGCAGCGGGTCGCGCACTTGCGCCAGCATGTCGCGAACGTCGGAGGTGGGCCGCACAGCGCGACCGGCGGCGATGAAACGATTGCGAGCGCTCCAATAAGCCGCGAGCCGGCGATCCCAGTCTGAGTGTTGCCCGCCGCTCAGGATTTCTTCCGGGCTGACGGTCACGGCGCCCAGCAATTGCAGCAATCGTTCACGCGGTGTCGATGTGGGCGAGTAAGTGATATTCGGTGCGCGGTACGCGACGATCGGACGGTCGTCGGTGTTGAGTGGCGCGGTGCCGGCAAATGTTTGCAGTGCCTGAGGGCCGGCGAAGAAATTGCCGAGCAGGGCGAGGTCGTCCGTAAGGCCGAAGCCTTGCACGTTGTAGGCGCGTGCTGCGGAGAGTTGAGTGCGCACTTCGTCGCGGCTGAAGAGCTCGCCATCGCGGTGAGCGATCAAGCCGACGGTGGGTGTGTCCAAGCTGAGCGTTGCGAGTACTGCCGCGCCGTGCGGATACACGGCCATGAACGAGCGAACGATGCTGCGCAGGGTGTCGAGATCGAGCTGATGCAGCGGCAACCACTGGCAGAACACGCCGCCGTCCGACAGCCGTTGGCGGACGGCTTCGAAGTGCTCGACTGTATATAAAGAAGCCGAGCCGCTGCGGGCGGGGTGGAAGTTGTCGGCGACGATCACATCGTAGCGTTGCTCGCTGGTGCGGATGAAGCGTCGTGCGTCGGCGCTCATCGTGTGCATGCGGGAGCGGTCGGCGTTGCTCGAGTAGGCGCTTTCGAAGTGAGCGGCGGCGTCGATGACCTCCGGGACCAGTTCGACAACGTCGACTTGCAGATTGGGTTGCAGCGTCGCCGAGGACGAGGTCAGGCCGGTGCCCAGGCCAAGAAACAACGCGTGTTTCGGGTTCGGGTGGAGCAGGACGGGCAGGAGTGCCTGCCGTGCGTCCGCGAGCAGCGTGGCGCTGCTGCCTTCCTGTTGCCGGTTGTTGATATGAAGGGTCGCGATGCCGGACTCGTCTTCGATCACGCTGACGCTGGCCATCACGCCTTCGAAATAACTCACCAGCCGGCCGCCCTCGGGAATGTGAGTATTGTGGAGCGACGGGCCCCAGATGATGCCTGCGGCGGTGGCGGCGATCAGTGCCCATTGCACGGGGCGCGACCAGGTCTGTCTCGCGGCTAGTAACAAGTAGCCCGCGGAGATCAGGAGCAATGCTGTTTTCAATCCCAGCATGGGCAGGAGCACGACGCCGAATAAGAGCGGAGCGATGGCTGCGCCGAGCGTGTTCACACCGATGGCGTGGCCGAAGCTGATGCCGCCGTCACGGGCGCTGGTGCTCAGGTGGCTGAAGAGGGCGCCCATTACGATTGTGGGCAGCAGGAATGCGAGGATGGCTATCGCCACTTCGCCGGCGAGCGCAGCGGTTACGCTCGGGCCGAGCAGGGCGATCAGCGAGTTCTTGATGTCGTCGGCGCCGGTGAGGAGGAGGGAGCCGAGGAGGCAGGTGGCGGCGAGGGTTTGAATCAGAGCGGTGAGTAGGTTGTCGGTGGCCGCGCCGCTCGGCGCTGCGCGCGAGCTTGCTACTGAGTTCGCGGCGGTTGATGTAGCGTCGCCTGGCGGGGCCTTGCGAGCCAGCCAGCGGCCATAGATCGCCGCGCCGAGCGCGGTGCCGATCAGGTAGACCGCGAGCAGCAGCGCAAACGTATAGACCGTGTTCTCGGCGACCTGACTGAGCGCGCGAACGACCAGCACTTCGTAGCCGATGCCGAGCAAGCCCGTCGCGCCGAGTAATAAGAGAATGTGCGACGGACGGCGCGCGGTTTCGATCCCTCGCTCGCGCTCACGGTTCGAGCCCTTCGTTTGCAAACTCAGCGCCACGGCCGCGCAGGCGAAGTTCAGCACCGCACACGCCAGGGCGGAATGAGCCAATCCGAGCTGCGGCACGAGCCAGAACGCAGCCGCGATCACGCCGACGACGGCGCCGGCCGTATTCGCCGCATACAGCGCGCTGATCGAGATATTCCTAACGGAGGTCGCCGCGAACACGCGTTCCATCGCCGGCAGCGTCGCTCCCATTGCCACCGTCGCAGGAAGCAGCAGTACCGCCGTGCCGAAGAAGGCGACGAACCAATGCCACGACGCCGACGGTTGCGGGCCAATCAAGCCAAGCAACGCACTCGACGCCGGCTCGAGCAACGTCGCGAGCGTCAGGCTCCAGACGCCGATGACAACCTCACAGCCCGCGTACCAACGCGCCGGTCGCGCACTCCGATCGATGCGAGAGCCGAGCGTCAGGGCACCCAGCGCCAATCCGCCGAAGAACGCCGCCACGACCGCGAGCACGGCCGCCGACTCGTGGCCGAGCCAGGACGTGCTCTGTTGGGTCCAGACGATTTGATAAGCGAGCCCGGCGAAGCCGGACGCGACCATCAACAGACAAGCCAGCGCGATGTGACGCGACCGACCGCACTCCAGGCCGCGCGCCTCGGCCGCGCCGCTCGACGGCCCCAATAGTTGTTCGCTAAGGGCCATGGCCATCTCGCCACTCGATACCGCTACTGGGTTCACTACTGGCCATGGTCATCTCGCGATATCCGGCGACGGCTCGTGACATGGCAACGTGTCGAATTCGATAGTTGCTGGAATCGGGTCGGCTCAGCCGCTGAACCCGATCTTGTATCCCCACGAATCCAGCTGGGCCGGAATCGCGTTGAACGCCAGCGTGATCCGGCGCTCGCCCGGGTTGGGGGGCACGGCGTGCATGATGTAGCTGGGAAACAGCACGATGTCGCCCGGGTCCGGCTGAGGACTGATCCATTTCTCGGCGTTGAACGGGCCGGTGACCACGCCTTCATGATCGTTCTTGAAGGAGAACTCCGTGCCGCCCGGCGACTTCATGAACACGGTGCGGGAATCCGGATGGGTCGGCGTCAGGTAGGCGACGCCGGAGATAAACGAGTTGGCGTGGTTGTGCATCGACTGCCGGCCGCCGGTGTCGAGCAGGTTCACCCACATCTCTTTCAGCGACCACGGCAGGCGCTCGCCGAATAGCAGCGCACCAAACTCGGCGAGCAGCGGCGTTATCACCGTGGCCGCGGTAATCAGCAGCGGGCTGTCGGAGGGCTTCAGCATCGAGGTGTGCGAAAGATTGGCTGAAGAATTATTTAGAGTGCGGGCGTGCGCGCTGAAGTGAGCGACCAGTCCATCGACCAGCTGACGTGGCAGCGCGCCCGGTATCTTCATGACCGGCGTGGGAAAAAGACTGAAAACTTCGGGCGTACCGGCCATTTCCACAGACTGCTTCGGTGAACTCGCGCGACTGCGCAACCTTCTATTGTAGGAGCCCGATTGCTACGGCATCGTGACAGTCGCGAAGACGCAGTTCTCGGCTCGGGTCCAAGCATCATCTAGCGTTCACAATGTAGTCATATCGCCCTTCTACGCTGCGGGTCCTTCTCACAACACACCCGATAGCTTGAAGGGAGCTGCGAAACAAATGAGAGTTGCAATCACCCGGACCCAGATCGCGACAGCGGTCGCGGCGGTACTCAGTGCGGCCACGATGGCCCCAGCGTTAGCCAAGGACTCCGGCAAACCCGCGGTTGAAGTCGGCCCGCGTGCCGAAGGCGTGTACGCCACCGGCGACTTCCACAATCACACCACCTGCTCCGACGGCTCCATCTCGATGCAGAAGCTGATCAAGAAGGTGACGGACACCCAGGACACCCCGTGGGGTCTGGATTGGTTCGTGCAGGCCGGTCACGGCGGCAACGGCAATCGCAATTGCACGCTCGTCGAAGATGCGTCGCTGAGCAGCGAGCCGTATCCGTTCGTCGAAGGTCGCGGCCCGACCACCACTTGGGCGAACAGCATCGGCGCCGCCGCCGTGAAGGGCAACACCGGCTCTTCCGACGGCAGCTCGAGCACTCCACTGTCTTCGCAGGCCAGCCCGAGCATGTGGCGTTGGCAGTCGCTGCAGGAACTGCAGTACCCGGTCGCCGAGTACCTGAGCGGTCAGAAGGGCCTGCCGGTGTTCGTCGGCATGGAATCGGTCGTCGCCGGTCACGAGCACACCTCGATGTCCGTCGTCAGCGGCCAGGTGGTCGGCAAGAACGGCGTCGTGGGCCCGGGCAGCTACGTGCCGGTCGGCGATGCCAACGCGCTCGCTCAGTGGTCGTACTGCTTCGATCGCGGTGACACCGACAACAGCCGCGGTGGCGCCAACAACTGGGATTGCTCGGTGCCCGGCATCGACTATTCCACCAACCCGGATTGGAAGGCGAATGCTGCCAAGCTGTTCCCCGCCGGCGGCGTGGGCAGCGGCGTGCGCGGCCACAACAAGACGGTCGACGCGCTGAAGTGGATGGCCAGCTACCACCCGTACACCAGCTACTACGTCCCGGCGCATCTCGAGCGCGCTGGACCGTTCAACCCGGACGGCAACAACGGCTTCAACATCGAGCACCTGCGTAACTTCAACAACGCGGCGCCGAAGGTTGCGTTCGGTTTCGAGAGCCAGCCGGGTCACGGCGCTTCCGACAACCGTGGCGAGTACAGCCCGGACCGTAACAGCATCGGTGGCGTGCGCGTCGACAGCGTCGGCGGCACGACGTGGGGCGGCACCGGCGTGTATGCCGGCCAGGTCGGCGGCGTGTGGGACGCGCTGCTGGGTGAAGGTCGCAACTGGTGGTTCTTCGCCAGCTCCGACTGGCACAACCGCGGCAGCTTCTCTGCCGACGATCGCCGTTCGACTCAGGACTTCTATCCCGGCGAATATCAGCGCGATTACGTGATGGTCCGCAAGACCAGCCGCGACAAGGGCGGCCCGGCGAATCCGCAGGAGATCGTGGACGGTCTGCGCAGCGGCAACAGCTTCGCGGCGTCCGGTCAGCTGATCGATCGTCTGGCGTTCGTGGCCTGCTCCGACAATCGCTTCAAGGGCGACGCAGGCGCGGCCGAGCTGGAAGCGATCGCTCTGCAGGCGGCGAAGAACGGCACTGAAGTGAACATCAATGCCAACTGCGCGGTCATGGGCGAGAAGCTCAAGATCAACAACAACGACGACGTGCTCGTGACCGTCGTGGTTCGCGATCCGTCCGGCACCAACTACTCGCCGTACACCTTCCCGAACCCCTCGCTGCTCCAGATCAGCAAGACTCAGCCGCTCAACAAGCCCGAGCTCGATCACTTCGACGTGATCAGCGGCCTGGTGACCGGCATGATCAAGCCGAGCCTGGCGAACTACTCGGGTCAGTGGCCGGACAACTGGGTCGACAATCCGGACATGAACACGGTGCCCGCGGGTGCGAAGAACACCTCGGCCGGCGTGGTCAAGACGTTCGGCAACGGCACCTGGACGACGGATGGCGATTACAAGGTGGCTTCCTTCCGTCTCTCCGGCGTGAAGGCCACGCAGTACCTGCGTCTGCGCGGCTCCAACCTGCCGGCCTCCGTGCCTTACGAGACCGATGCGGACGGCAACCCGCTGGCGGACATCTACACGAATGCGAGCGATGCGTCGAAGTTGCGCATCCCCTGCACGACGCAGATGACCACGCAGATTCCGGCCAACACGGTCTACACCGGCACCAGCATCGACGGCTGCCCGGCTCACCTGGCGCGCTTCCCGGCCGTCACCGGCCAGCAGTACGTCAGCTATGACGTGGCCGCCTGGTCGGATCTGTGGTTCTACAGCAACCCGATCTTCATCGAAGTGAAGAACGGCACGATCGTCGCTAACGTGAAGTAACCCTTCCGTTATCGAGGAGCCATCCGAACGCCGCGCGGCAACGCGCGGCGTTCATTTGTTTGAAGGTACAGGGATGTACCTCGCCGCCGCAGGTGGCGAGCGGAGAGAAAAAAACCACGCTTTTTTTCTCGTAGCACAGCCGTCGCGACAGGAGTCCGATCGGCTGTTTTTGGACAAAGAGCGATTACATATGTCATCCGTCTTGTCGAGCTCAGAGATCTCTTCGACTGCCGCTGCATCCAAGGACCAGGCTCGGCGCGTACAGTGGTTGAGAGAACCGCTGCTGCATTTCATTCTGATCGGCGCCGTGCTGTTCGGCGTCGATTCGCTGATCGCCGGTCAGGCCGACGATCCGAACCTCATCGTGCTCGATGCCGAAGTCGATGCCGAAGCACAGCAGGTATTCGAGTCCGCGCGGGGTCACAAGCCCGATGCCGATGAGCTCCGGGCGCTGCGCCAGGTGTGGCTCGACAACGAGGTGTTGTATCGCGAGGGTCTGGCGCTGGGCCTGGACAGGGGCGACAAGACCATTCGCGAGCGCGTGATCTTCAAGGCACTGAGCATGGTGGACAGCAATACCAAACGTCCCGACTTCGACGACCAGGTGCTGCGCGAGTGGTTCGAGAAGAACCGCGCCCGCTATGACATTCCCCAGCGCTTCAATTTCGAGGAAGCCGTGATCGCAGGCTCGTCCTCCGAAGCCACCATCCGTTCGTTCGTGAATGCACTGAATACCGGCGCCACGCCGGAGGTGCAGGCCGGGCTGCGCGTCTTCAAAGATCGTCCGCACGACAATATCGTCAAGAGCTATGGCGAGGAGTTCGCCACGGCGCTGGAAAGCTCGCGGCCGGGTGAGTGGCGCGCGTTGCAGACCAAGAGCGGCTGGCGAGCGATGCGGCTCGAATCCGTCGTCCCTCTGCAGCCCGCCGACTTCGAGAAGCTGCGTGGCGTGGTCACTGGCGATTGGACCGACGCTGTGATGTCCGAGCAGCGTAGCGCCGCCGTCGCTGCTCTGGCCAAGAAGTACACCATCGTGATCGATGGAGTGAAGCAGTGATGCGCAAGCTGCATCTGTTGCTCCTCGCGTTCCTGGCGCTGGTGTCGAGCGCCGTCTTCGCCCATGAGCTGAGCATGGCGGAGATGGAAGTGCGCGAGACGTCGCCGGGCGAATTCCTGTGGCAATGGACCGCCAGCAGCGACAAGGCGCCTTCCGTAGTGCTCGCGCCCGTGTGGCCCGAGGCATGTACGGCGGAGATGAACATGCTCCGTTGCGGCGAGAAAGGCCTGTTCGGCAAGCTCCGCGTCAACGGCGTGGGCGATGCTTATTCGGCCGCCATCGTGAAGATCTACTGGCTCGACGGCCAGAAGCAGGTGTTTACGATCACCACGCGTCAGCCCGAAGTGAATTTGTACGGTTCGGCCGAAGACAAGCGTGGCTCGGGTGAGATCGCGTGGGCCTATGTGACTCTGGGCGTCGAGCACATCCTGAGCGGATTCGATCATCTGCTGTTCGTGCTGTCGCTGCTGTTCCTGGTCGGATTCAACAAACGACTGGTGTTCACCATCAGCGCGTTCACGCTCGCGCACAGCTTGACCCTGGCGCTGAGCTCGCTCGGCTTGCTGACGTTGCGTCCGCCGCCGGTGGAAGCGACCATCGCGCTGTCCATCATGCTGGTGGCCGGTGAGGCGCTGCATAAGGAACAGACATTGTCGCGGCGCTGGCCGGCACTGGTCGCGTTCCTGTTCGGCCTGGTGCACGGCCTGGGCTTCGCGGGGGCGCTGGCGGACATCGGCCTGCCGAAGAACAACATGTTCGTCGCCTTGCTCACATTCAATGTGGGCGTGGAGGTCGGTCAGCTGCTGGTGGTCGGTCTCTGCTATGGGGTGTACCGCCTCCTGGCATCGAAGCCGCAGTTCGTCATGGCGCGCACGCCGGCGCTCTACGCGATTGGTGGTATCGCGGCTTATTGGTCGATCGATCGTATCGTCGGCATCGTGACAGCCTGAGTCATTGCATCAGTTGGGGATGATCAGCATGATTCGCCAGACCGGCGGCGCCCTGTGCGCCGCCTCTTTTATCGCGATGAGCTCGGCGTGGGCCGGCGGTGTGCCGACGACGGTGCTCGAAGAGGTCGTCGTCACCGGCGGCCTGGATCGCTTGCAGGGCACGCCTGTATCGGCGAGCCAGGGCGTCGTCGGTGCCGAGCAGCTCGCCATGAGGCCGGTGTTGCGCGCGGGCGAGCTGCTCGAGGTCGTGCCTGGGTTGATCGTGACTCAGCACAGCGGCGACGGTAAGGCGAATCAATATTTCCTGCGCGGGTTCAATCTGGATCACGGCACCGATCTTGCGACCAGCGTGGACGGGGTGCCGGTCAACATGCCCACGCATGGTCACGGCCAGGGCTACACGGACATCAACTTCGTCATCCCGGAGCTGATGCAGTCGATCGAGTATCGCAAAGGAACCTACTACGCGGAGACGGGCAACTTCTCGGCCGCTGGCGCCGTGGACATGCGTTATCGCCGCTCGCTCGAGGCGCCGATGGTCGTGCTCGAAGCGGGGCAGGACAATTACACGCGCGGTTTGATCGCTGGTTCCACGGGCGTGGGCGGCGGTGAGTTGCTGGTCGGATTGGACTACGCGCTGATCGATGGCCCGTGGCAGCTCGAAGAGAACTATCGCAAGCGCAACGGTTTGGTTCGCTACAGCCACGATACCGAGGCGGGCTCTTTCAGCATCACCGCGCAAGGGTATGAAGGCGAGTGGCGTTCGACGGATCAGATTCCGTTGCGCGCGGTGGAAGCCGGATTGATCGATCGCTTCGGTGCGGTGGATCCGACGGATCGCGGCGATTCGCATCGTTACAGCCTGGCGGCGGATTGGACGACGGCACTCGCGGGTGGGCAGTCCAAGGCATTGGTGTATGCGGTCGATTACGACCTGGATCTGATCTCGAATTTCTCCTACTTCACCGATCCCGAGAACGGCGATCAGTTCGAACAGGTCGATCAGCGTCGCGTCTACGGTGGCGATTGGTCGTGGACCAAGGGCTTCGATGCATTCGGTCTGTCGCAGAAGGTGCAGACCGGCGTGCAGGTCCGGCACGACGATATCGAGAAGGTTGGGTTGTATCGCACGATCGCCGGTCGACGCTTCGAGACGACTCGCGAAGATGCCGTTCGGCAAACCAGCTACGGCGTGTACGGCAGCCTGGATACGCGTTGGAACGATCGCATGCGCACGACGGTCGGATTGCGCGCCGATCGGTTCGAGTTCGATGTGGATGCAGGGCTCGCCGAGAATTCGGGAACGGCGAGCGATTCCATCGCCAGTCCGAAGTTCTCGCTGGTGCTCGGTCCGTGGAGCAAGACGGAGTTCTTCTTCAACGCCGGCCGGGGTTTTCACAGCAACGACGCACGCGGCACGACGATCAAGGTCGATCCGAGCGATGGCGTGACGCCGGCGGATAAGGTCGATGCGCTCGTCGGTGCGACGGGGCTGGATGTCGGCATGCGTACAGCGCTGGTGCCGAACACGCAGTTCAGCGTGTCACTGTGGAGTCTGAAGCTCGATTCGGAGTTGCTGTTCGTTGGTGATGCGGGCACGACAGAAGCGAGTCGAGCGAGCGAACGTCGCGGTGTCGAGGCGGCGGTGATCTGGAATCCGCTGAGCTGGTTGATCGTCGATGCGGATCTGGCGTGGTCGCGAGCGCGGTTCACCGATTACGATCCCGCGGGCGATCGCATTCCGGGTGCGGTGGAGAATGTCGCGTCAGTGGGGCTTGCGATCGATCATCCGAGCGGCTGGTTCGGTGGGGCGCGCTTCCGTCACTTTGGCTCCGCGCCGCTGATCGAAGACGATCGCGTGCGGTCGGATTCGACGACGCTCGTGAATCTGGAGGCGGGTTATCGGTTCTGGAAACGCTACAAGGTCAGCGCGGCTGTCTACAACGTGTTGGACAGCAAGGACAACGACATCACTTATTTCTACGAGTCGCAGCTCGCCAACGAAAGTGCGCCGGTGGAAGACATCCACTTTCACCCGGTGGAGCCGCGCACGGTGCGCGTGACGTTGACCGCCAGATTTTGACGATCCAGCCGCACTCGGTGCGGCGGACACCTGCTGCGAGCTGCCAATGTCTCAGCAGATCGCGTCGGATACGATGCGTCGGGCGCTGGCGGCGACCTTCTTATTTCGGTGGCGGTTCCGACAGCGCTGCTTCGACATCGTCGAGCAGCGACTGCGCGGTCTGCATGACCCCGTCGTTATCGCTGTGATAAATCGCGCTGCGCATGACGTCGCGCACCTGGCCGTTCTTGTCGCCATCGCGCAAAGCGAGGGTGTGCAGTGAATTGAGCGCGATGTGACGATCGACGTCCGGTTCGCCGGTTTCGAGCACGTTCTTCAACGCCGGTAACGCTTGCGCCTTCGGTGCGTTGGCGAGCTTGGTGATCGCCGCGGCTCGGATCTTCGGATCGCTGTCTCGCGTGTCCTTGATCCATTGCTCGACGGTGTCGGGTCTCGATGCTTTGCTCGCGGCGATTGCGTCGCCACCGTTCTGCGCGGCCGTTGCGGCTTCGATGGCGGCGATATTGTTCGTTGACGCCGCTGCTGCGCTGGACGTGGGTGTTTCGGCCGCAGCCGCTGAGCTCTCTCGAGACGTCTGCGCGGCCGATGCAGCCGCATTGGACGACTGTCGAGCCGACTGGAGATAAACCAGCCCGCCGAGGACGGCGGCCATGCCCAGCGCTGCGACGATGACAGCAGGACGCATCTGGAATCTCAGTGAATGCCCGGGTTCGTGCCCAGTGTATTCCACGGCAACGCTTGCACGAACGCATCGAGCGCCTCGTCGCTCTCCTTGCTCGTGCCTGTGACGGTCGCCAGCACTTTCACGTGCCAGCGATCCGTCGTGAAGTAATAGAGATGGGTCCGTCCCGACGCGTTGGCGCCGGCCGCATAGTTGACCTTCACGCCCTTCAGGTCTTTCGCGGCGCCAAGTTTGAACGGCTGCTCCGATTCAATCTGCGCGCCTTCGCCCACTTTGTGGGCCGCCGTCGCCTTTGCTCCATCGAGCTTCGCATCGGTCGCCATCGAGTCGATGCCATAGACATCGACTTCGATCGCGCCCTGCAACGGCCCCGACTCCTGCCGATACTCGGCGCCCGCTGCATCACTGTTGCCGTCAATACTGTACGGCTGCAAAACCCGCGCAAAATTCCCCACGTTCTCCGGGAACATCCAGCCGCTATCGACATGACACCACGCGCCTTCGTTCCCGTACTTATGTAACGGATCCGCCAGGCTCACGGCGCCGGTCAGAGTGGATGCGATGAGAAGCGCGAGCAGCGCGGGTTTCGATGCAGTTCGTTTCATCCGACCAGCATATGTCAGCAATGTGACAGCCGTGTGGACGGGTCAAGCGGTCTTCGCGATCGACGTTGCGCGAGGCGCGGTGGTCCGGGTCACGGGCGTGGAGGTGTCGAAGCGCGCGCCGCCGACGAGGCAGGAGTGAAGATCGGCGGTGAACAGTCGCATCTGTTCCTGGATGGCCTTGTTACGTCGGATCAGCCAGTTGTAGCCCATGACGGCGGGCACGGCGACGAACAGACCGATGGCGGTCATGACCAGCGCCTCGCCGATCGGGCCGGCGATCTGATCCAGGCTGGGCTGGCCGGACAGGGAGATTCGAGTCAGTGCGTTCAAGATGCCCCACACCGTGCCGAGCAGGCCGATGAAAGGGGAGACCGATCCCGTCGTGGCCAGGATGGCCAGGCCCATCTGCAATCGTGCAGTGACACTTTCCATCGAGCGTTGCAAAGCAATCGCCAGCCAGTCGCTGAGCGGCATCTCCGCGGTCAGATGACCCTGGTGATATTGCTTGGCGCGAATGCCGTCCTCGGCCAGCATGCGAAACACATTCTCACGGCCGCCGAGCGCGGCGATGCCGTCGTGCAGATTGCCCGACGTCCAGAATTTCTTGCGCGCCTCCGCATATTCCTTGTTGATCTTTCGCTGGTCCCAGATCCGGGTGAGGGTGATGAACCAGCAGGCCAGCGACATCGCCACCAGCACGATCAGGATGGCGTAGGAGAGTCCGCCCGCCTCGTGCAGAAAGCCGAGCATGTCGAACTGGCTGGGAACATCTTGGGTGGCGCTGGCCATGGGTCTGCCTCGTAATGTTAACCACGGAAGTCGTAGTAACTATGACAGTTGTAGTAGATGCGTGCAAGCGACTTGCGGCACCTACTACAACAGGCGTAGGCTCGACCACGTCGATCGTCCGAGGTCCGGAATGCCTTCGCAGAAACTCAGCAAGCTGGAATTGACCATCATGGAAACGCTGTGGACCAACGGCGTCTGCTCCATCCGTGAGATCCACGATGCCTTTCCCAAGCGGGGCCGGCCCGCTTACACCACGGTGCAGACCATGGTGTACCGGCTGGAAGCGAAGGAAATGCTCAGGCGCGCCAAGAAAATCAGTAACGCGCATATCTTCGAGGCCACCATCACGCGCGCAGCGGCCGAGCGCCGCCTGATCGATGAATTGCTCGGCCTGTTCGGCGGCCGGGCGCAGCCGGTGATGGCGCACCTCATCGAGTCGGGCAAGCTGACCATGGGCGATATCAAGGAGGCCGAGAAAATCCTGAAGGGGCTCGGCAAGAAGGACGAGAACGCATGACCGGGCTCGCGTTGCACCTGTGGCAGTCGACTGTGGTACTGGTCGCGGCCTGGGCGTTGACGCGAATCTGCCGGCGCAATGCGGCCGAGATCCGCTACTGGATCTGGTTCTGCGCCTCGTTGAAGTTCCTGGTGCCGTTCAGCTTGTTACAACAGCTGGGCGACTATCTCGGGCGCTCCCTGCCCGCACCGATCACGCTGGCGTCGACGATATTTGAGACCGGCAGCGCCATCTTTGTTCCCGCCATCGGCGGTGGGGGGTTGGATCATTCGGTGTTGTCGATCGTGGCGGCCGGTGCGGTGACGATCTGGGTGTCGGGCTCGGCGTTCCTGTTGTGGCGGTGGTGGTCGCAATGGCGGGCCATGCACTCGATGCTCGCGTCGGCGCCGGGTCTGCCCATGGATTTTCCCGTGCCGGTCCGTGTGACTTCGGCCGGACTGACGCCCGGCGTGTTCGGTGTGTTCAAGCCCGTGCTGATATTGCCGCATGCCGTCATGCATGAGCTGAGCGCATCGCAGATACAGGCGGTGCTCGCGCATGAAATGTGTCACATCCGTCGCCGTGACAATCTCACCGCTGCCATTCACAAGCTCATCGAAGTGATCTTCTGGTTCCATCCGCTGGTGTGGTGGATCGGTGCGAACATGCTTCGCGAGCGTGAGGCGGCTTGCGATGAGTCCGTCATCGAGGACGGGCATGAGCAAGTGGTTTACGCCGAGTCGCTGCTGCACGTTTGCCGGTTGGGTGTAACGGCGCGATTCGCCGGTGTCGCTGCGTCGAGCGGTGGCGACTTGAAGCAACGGATGACGTCGATCCTGAGTCCGGAGCGCGCGTCACCCATGGACCAGCCGCGCGCCCTGTTGCTGCTGATGACGGCGATGGCGCTTTGTTACGGCCCGGTGCTGGCAGGCGTTGCGAGCGGCGCGGCGCGTCAGTCATCCGATGGCGGGCAGATCACGTTCGAGGCCATCACGCTGACGCCGACCCATCCGGGCTGGTGGCACGACGCCAGGTTCGACCCGGCCGGCCAGCTCACGCTCGACAACGTCTCTTTACGAAATTTGATTGCGTTGGCCTATCCGGCGTCGCATGTCAACGGCGATCCGGAGCTGATGAACGTCTACTACACGATTCATGCGCGCTGGCATTCGGAGAGTGAGGCGAGCGAGCGCAGCGTGTATCGGGAGCTGTTGAAGAATATTCTGCAGACGAATTCGAATTTGCAGCTGTATGTGAAGAAGGATTGCGATACGGGATGCGATTTCATGCCGGGCGTGCTGGTGGCGGGGCGCGTTCACCTCTGAGTTACCGCACCCTGCGTGCCTGCAAATAATTGCCGGGGTCATGTCGGCACCGGCCGCATCGGGTCGTCCTTGGCTCGAACCCCCACCAATCCGTAGGAGAGAACCATGCCAGGCACCGTCCGACTGCATCGCGTCCTTCGTACCAAGCCCGAGCGCGTCTATCGCGCGTTTCTCGATCCCCAGGCCTTCGCGAAATGGCTGCCGCCCTATGGCTTCACCTGCAAGGTGGATCATCTGGAGGCCAAGGTGGGTGGCACGTACAAGGCGTCGTTCACCAACTTCACCAGCGGCAACGCGCATTCGTTCGGTGGCAAGTACACGGAGCTGGTGCCGAATCAGAAGATCCGTTACGTCAGCACCTTCGACGATGCGAACCTGCCGGGCGAGATGCCGACGACCATCGTCATCACACCGGTGTCGTGCGGTGTGGCGATCGACATCGTGCAGGAAGGTATTCCCGATGTGATCCCCGAGGACGGTTGCTACCTCGGCTGGCAGGAATCGCTGGAGCAACTGGCCAAGCTGGTCGAGCCGGAAATTCCTGGCTGAATGTTTCACAACGCCTCGGGCCGGTCCTGGCCCGAGGCGATCTGGGTCATGAGCCGGCGATTGTGACACAGCTCACGTAGCCATCGCCTCGGCCCCGGTAGTTTAGGGTCTTGGCCTCTCCCGACGGCTTGACCTGCATGCGAACGCCGAACTACCCGTCCTTTGCGCGAGCCAGTGTCGCGGTCCTCCTGGTCGCTATCAGCGGCTGCGCGACCATGGATCGCGAGGAATGCCTGACGGTGGACTGGCGGACCATCGGTTTCGAGGATGGCGTCGCAGGCCACTCCGCCGATCGCATCGGGGAGCATCGCAAAGCGTGTGCGAAACATGGCGTGACGCCCGATCTCACCGCTTATCAAGAAGGCCGCGCGGAAGGTCTGCGGGAGTTCTGCACACCGTCCAACGGTTTCAGGTTGGGCTCGCGGGGCGGCAGCTACAGCGGCATCTGTCCGGCCGATCTCGATCCGGCGTTTGCCGATGCCTTTCAGGACGGCCATCAGCTCTATACGCTCGAGTCGCGACTCTCGAATGTCTCCTATCGCCTCGACTCGGCGCGCAGCGAGTTGCACGACGCTGAGTCCGACATCGTCACTCGGTCGGCCCGGGCGATCAGCAGTGATGCGGCCAAAGAAGAACGTGCACAGGCCGTGGTGGATGTGAAACATCTCGGCGAGCGCATCGGCCAGCTCAAATCGGAAATCCAGCAGCTCGAAGCGGAGCGCGTGCATTGTGAGCGCGACCTGCAGGATTATCGGGCGACGCTGCAGATCCCCTGACCGTAAATTTGATGCGGCCCCAGCGAAGGGCCTAGGATGATCAGCACGCGGGACGGCGTTGCTGGTGCATGACAACTGAAAAATTTGCAGAGTTCCTGGCCTTCCATCTCTGGGCCGTAGTGTTCGTCATCACGCTCGGCATGCTGGTGGTCGCGGGATTGCTCTGGCATGCCCTGCAGCGGTATGGGGGTCGCCTGGTCGCGCTGGCGCAGGGAGTGATCGATCGGGTTCGTCCCCATGCCAGGCGCCTGCCGATCCCCGGCGCCGTGCAAAGTCTCTGGCAGATCGCGAGCGGGCTGGGCATTCAGGTGCTGGTGAGTCTGGCGGTTGCGGTCGTGGCCTGCGTCGGTTTCGTCGAGATCGCGGAGGATATCGGGGTAGAGGACGATCTCGGCCGCTTCGATGTCGCGCTGACCGAGGCGCTGAGTTGGCACGCGACCGAAGCGCAGCTGCGTATCTTCGCGGCCGTTACCGATCTGGGCGACAAAGACTTTCTCCTGCCCCTGGGAATCGTCATCGCCTCGTTCATGCTGTTCCGCCGCCGCTGGTATCTGGCCGCCGCCTGGATCGTCGCTACGGCGGGCGGTGCGCTGGCGAATGTAGGGTTGAAAGCAATCTTCGAACGCTCTAGACCGGAACATCTGCATGGCTTTGCGTCGGTGAGCGGCTGGAGCTTTCCGAGCGGTCATTCCTCAGGTTCGTTTATCGTGTACGGGCTGCTCGCTTATTTGATCGTGATTCATTCGAAGCCGAGATTTCACTTGCCCGTGGCTGCGATCGCGATGCTGCTGATCGTGTGCGTGGGGTTCAGCAGGGTGGTGTTGCAGGTCCATTACTTCAGTGACGTGCTTGGGGGTTACGCGTTCGGTGCCGCCTGGGTAGCGGCGTGGATCGCGGGGCTCGAGATCTTCCGGCGGCGGAGCATTCAATAACGGAAGGGGACTGGATCATGTGGGCACAAGGGTACGATCCATTCAACAACGCCATCGTGTCCACGTTCATGGCGGCCGTGCCGGTCGTGGTGCTGCTGGGTTGCATCGGTTTGCTGAAGATGAAGGCGCATGTGGCCGCCTTGCTCGGCATTGCCAGTTCGCTGGCCATCGCCATTCTCGCGTTCGGGATGCCCACCGGCATGGCGACCCGGGCGGCGGCATTCGGCGCGGCCTACGGTCTCATGCCCATCGGCTGGATCATCCTGAATGTCATATTTTTGTATCGACTCACCGAGCAGCGCGGGCAGTTCCGGATTCTTCAGGACAGCATCGCCGGCATCACTCCCGATCGACGGTTGCAGCTGCTGCTGATCGCGTTTGGCTTTGGCGCGTTCTTCGAAGGAGCGGCGGGATTCGGCACGCCGGTGGCAGTGACCGGCGCGATGCTGATCGGTCTGGGCTTCTCACCACTGGCAGCGTCGGGATTGTCGTTGATCGCGAATACTGCGCCGGTCGCGTTCGGCGCGTTGGGTACGCCAGTCATTGCGCTCGCCAGCGTGACCGGACTCGACTTGCACGAACTGAGTGGCATGGTGGGGCGACAGTTGCCGTTCTTCTCCGTGATCGTACCGTTCTGGTTGATCTGCGCGTTCGCGGGATGGCGCGGCATGCTGCAAGTGTGGCCGGCGATCCTGGTCGCCGGCGTGTCGTTCGCCATTCCTCAATATCTCGTTTCCAATTTTCACGGGCCGTGGCTGGTCGATATCATCGCCGCGCTCTGCTCAATGGGTGCGTTGACGTTGTTTCTGCGTGTGTGGCGCCCGGAAACGATCTGGCGCTCGACGACGCGCGGCCAGGCTGAAGAGAACGTGGCAACCGAGCCGGCGGCGACGACCTATACGTCGGAGCAGGTGTTCAAAGCCTGGTTGCCCTGGATCGTGCTCAGCGTGTGTGTGTTCCTGTGGGGCATTCCCCAAGTCAAAACCTGGCTCGATTCGTTGTTCATTCTCAAGCTGCCCGTCGGCGGGCTGCATGAGCTGGTTCAGAAAGTGCCGCCGGTCGTCGCCCAACCCACCGCCGAAGCCGCGGTTTACAACTTCAACTTGCTGTCGATGACCGGCACGGGAATTCTGGTCGCCTCGATCATCAGCAGCGGGTTGATGAAGTTCTCGCCGCGAGAGTTCGTGCGCGAATATTTCCAGACGCTGGTCGTCGTTCGCTTATCGCTGCTGACGATTGCGGCCATGCTCGCGCTCGGCTATGTCACTCGCTATTCGGGCGCCGACGCGACGATGGGGTTGGCGTTCGCGCAGACAGGCTGGCTGTATCCGTTGTTCGGCACCATGCTCGGCTGGCTTGGCGTCGCTCTGACCGGTTCGGATACGGCGTCGAATGTGTTGTTCGGCGGCTTGCAAAGAATCACGTCCGAACAGCTCGGATTGAATCCGGTGTTGATGGCAGCGGCCAACAGCTCGGGCGGTGTGATGGGCAAGATGATCGACGCGCAAAGCATCGTCGTCGCATCCACCGCGACGCGTTGGTATGGTCACGAAAGCGAGATTCTGCGCTACGTGTTCTTCCACAGCATCGCGTTGGCGTTACTGGTGAGCTTGCTGGTGCTCGGTCAGGCGTACGTGTGGCCGTTGACGGCGCTGGTTCACTAGTCGGGTTCACGATTCGAACCGATAGCTGAGCTTGACCAGCAGCTGATCGTCGTCGCGCAGGTCGAATGTGTTGCGAAGGAGGCGGCCGCGATCGCCGCCCACGGCCTCTTCTTCGTAGCCGCCACGTCCGTACACGACATACAAGTAGGACAGCGGGGCGATCTCGAACCGGTAGCGGATCTGCAGTCCGAGGTTGCGGACGCTGAAGTCGTTGACGACTTCGTCGGTGGGCAGGGCAGTGCCTGACGGATCGACTCGGTAGCCTTGCCGGATATCGGCATTCACGGCGACGGCCTGCAGTTTCAGTCGCAGCTCGTGCCGGTTGGTCATGATCCAGTTGAAGCCGGCGTTGAAATGAGATTCCTCGCCCTCGAAGCTGCCGATCAGATTGTCCCGCTGCCACACCAGCCAGTCGGGCGTCCGGCTCGCGTACAGGCCGAGATATACGTTCAACGCATCGCTGATGAAATACGTGGGCTCGAGATTGACGCTGTAACCCACCTCGTCGTTGCCCGCCAGGCCGCCGCTGTTGAATTCCAGCTCCAGGTGCCAGGCCCAGTTGCCCTGTCGTGGCCGTTCGAACTCGACATAGCTGTTGAAGTTGGGCGGCACGTTCACCACGCCATGGCCACGGGTCAGCAAGTCATCGACGCCGGCGCTGTTGATGTTGATCTGCCCGTACTCGTAGCTGCCGTCGCGCAACCGGCTTTCGCGACTGATACGAAATTGATGATTCATCAGCTGGCCGGCATCGTTGTAGTCGGTGCTGATTCGCCAGCGCCAGTCCTTGGACATGTAACGCGACCCGGCGGGCAGGTTGGTGAAGCGACGGTTCAGTTGCCAGTGCGCGTAGTTGGTGCTGTTGCGTGACAGGTAACCGGCGTCGTTGATCTGCAGATCATTACTGAAATGCATGCCGATCCATTGCTGTCGCCAGCCATGGTCCATTTCGTAGTCGGCCCAGATCGTGGCGCCGTCGCCTGTCGTGCTGTCGCCGGATTGTTCGATCTCGCTGCCCATCAGGCGCGTGCGGACATTCCAGCGCGCTGTCGGTCGCCAATTGTGATCGACACCGATCACGCTGGCGGTTCGATCCAGGTAGGGCCGCTCGACTCGGGTCGCGAGCAAGCCGAGGTTTTGATCCTCGAAGTCACGCACCAGGCGTAGTGCGCCGAATGTACGGCCGGCCTCGTGGGCTTCATCGGCCGCGAAGATGCCGTATTTGGTGGCGCCGAGGCTGCCGTTCAATTTCAATGCGCCTGTGATATCCGCTGCTCCTCGGCCGTCGTCGGCTGGCGCACCGATTCGGCGTGTGTAGAGCAGTTGGCTGAAGTCCGAGGGCGTGGTGAATTCGAAGATGCCCTGGTTCTCGGTGAAGAACGGGCGTTTGTCGCTGATGAAAGTTTCGGTGGCGTCGAAGTTGACCACCAGCTCATCGGCCTCCACCTGACCGAAATCGGGATTCACGGTGGCGCTGAGTTGCAGCTGACCGTTCGGTTTCCAGAACAGATCGGCGCCGCCGTTGAACTTGCTGTCCGAGTCGATCACGTCGTAGCGGCTGGAAACATACGGCGTGATGGCCAGCAACGATTGTTTGAAGCTGGCGACCTCGACGGGGGCGAAGTCGGACAGGAAACGGGGACGTTCCCACGCGGCCAGCGGCCAGGAGACGCGCTCGCCGGTGCTGGCGACGACGCGATCGAGATAGATGCCGATAGTTCGCGCGTCGCCGGTGTTCTCGCGCATCGGTGCGATGTGCCAGGGAATCAACAGCTCCACCGTCCAGCTCTCATCGTCGCTGCCGACGGCGTAGCGCCAGTTGCCGTCCCAGTCCGGATTGAACTCGGTCTCGTTAGTGAGAATGGCGTCATACACGCCCGCGGTGGAGCTCACTTTGAAGTTGTAACCGGTGCGGTGATCGCCGTCGAAATCGATCATCAAGTCGACACGATCGACCAGATCCTTGAAGTCCCGCTGCACGCGTTGCTGGACGCGGGGCACGGACGGCGGCTGGAAATTTCGAAACGCCACCGCCAGACCGTCCGGGGTCGCCAGAATCCAGGCTTCGGTGGCGAGCGATGCTGGTTCGCCGTTCAACGGCAGGGTCTTACGGAAGTCGGTGATGTGCCGGGCCTCACGCCATTCGTCGGCGCCGAGCTTGCCGTCGATGTCGACGGCGAACGCTCGAGCGGCGAGCAGGGCCAGCAGCAATCCCAGGCAGCGAGCGCCCTTTGCGAACATGGCGTCGGTCCACGAATGAGTGCGATATGCGTGGGACGCGGCAGTGGCTGAAAAGGTTTAAGGCGACGGGAGTGACAAGCGTGGCGGGATTCTGGTGAACTGCGACGATGAACGAGATCTACATCAGCACCGACGTCGAAACCGACGGGCCGATTCCCGGCCCGCACTCCATGCTCAGCATCGGCTCGGCCGCTTACACCGCCGACAAAGTGCTCGTCGCCACTTTCTCCGCGAATCTGGAAACGCTGCCTGGCGCGCAGGCGCATCCGAAGACGGCCGAGTGGTGGGCCACGCAACCCGACGCCTGGGCGGCCTGTCGCAAGGGCCTGGAGTCGCCCGAGCAGGCGATGGCGCGCTACGTGAGCTGGATCAAATCGCTGGACGGCAAGCCGGTGTTCGTGGCGTATCCGGCGGGGTTCGATTTTCTGTTCGTGTATTGGTACCTGATCAGGTTCGTCGGCGAGAGTCCTTTCAGTCACTCGGCGCTGGACATGAAGTCGTTCGCGATGGCGGTGCTGAAAACCGGGTTTCGAGCGGCCACCAAAAGGAACATGCCGAAGCACTGGTTCGACAAACTGCCGCACACCCACGTCGCACTCGACGACGCGATCGAGCAGGGCGCGCTGTTTTGTAACATGCTCAGGCAGAGCCGGTCGTAAGCGGCCGCAGCGCGGCTATCGCCAGCGCCCCGGACTCACGTTACAATGCCCGTTCTGCGCCCGTAGCTCAGCTGGATAGAGTAACCGGCTTCGAACCGGTTGGTCGGGAGTTCGAATCTCTCCGGGCGCGCCACTTCCTCTCTCCCGCCAGTCGTCTTGTGGCCGGTCGAGTCCGTCCAGCTCAGCGCAGTCCTCGGGCTGTTCCATCGCTCCCAATTTGGGTGTAATCGATCCCAGTCAGGGAGCGATCCGCTTGACGACTGGAATTTCGCTCCTATATTGGGAGCGATCAATCCCAGGTGGGGAGCACCATGCTCGATGAGGTCCTTTTCGGCAAGACGCGCGCCGCTGTGCTGCGAGAGCTTTACACGAACCCGGATCGCCGGTTGTCGTTCAATGAGCTGGTGCGCCGTCTGAAGTCCGGGCCTGGTGCGGTCTCCCGCGAGCTTGCCACCCTGACCGCCGCCGGGCTCGTCGTCGAACAACGAGAAGGTCATCAACGATTCCTCTCCGCGGGAACTTCCTCGCCGGTATTCGCGGAGCTGAGGAATTTCATCGCGAAGGTTTCCGGCGCACCGACATATATCCGCGATGCCTTGCAAGGGTTGGAAGATAAGATTGATGTTGCATTGATCTTCGGTTCCGTCGCCAAAGGAGCTGAACGCGCAGACAGCGACCTCGATTTGTTCGTCATTGGCACGGTTGGCTACTCTGTTATAACGGAGCGCATCTACTCGATCGAAGAGCGCCTTGGCAGAAGGGTGCAAACCTTGTATTTCGACCGGGATTCGTCAACTGATCGCGCTTCATTGATGAAGTCGTCCATGCGCGCGGTCCTGGCTGGCCCGAAAGTGTTCGTGCTCGGTGATGAGGCGAAACTGGCGATGCTCACCTCAGCGGAAGAACGCGATGGTAAGAAAGGCAAACCTCGACAATCTAACAAAAGGAGCGAAACCCGCGCTGCACGCCGCTGAGCCCAATTGGGACATGCTGCGAGGGCTGACGGACAGGCCGTCCAAAGCTCTCGTGGATGCACGGCGAAAAACCAATACGCTCGCAACGCGCTTTTCGGCAGCGTACGGCGCGGCATTCTGGCTTGCGCGGGTGTCCGTCGAAGCCGCCGGCTACCGCCTTGCAGGCTCGGAGGGGCACCGAACGATGGTGTTTCAGTGCCTGGCGCACACCGTCGAGTGGGAAGCCAATCGATGGCGTCGCCTCGATGACATTCACAGACTGCGCAACCACTTCGACTACGGAGATATCATCGACGTGTCAGAAGCTCAGGTCGAAACGACCATAGCCGATGCGCAAGCTCTTCTCGATGATGTGCTCCACCTCTTCCCCGCGCTCGAGTCGGAGTGACTCCGTCCCGGCCCTACCTCTGCAGCGGAGGGATGCCGTTGCACGATCGGTTCATTCCTTGACGTGGCTATTCGCCGTGTAGCTCAGGCTCACTCGCCAGCCGCGGTCCTTGGAGGGCTCGGCGACGGAGGCATGGGCTTCGGAGGTGGGGCCGCTCCAGAAGGCGACCAGGGTGTCGACGCGGGAGAGCGTGGCGCCGGCGTCGCCCATTTTCTTGCGGTGAGCCGCTGAGGCGAAGTCATAGGACGGGGTGCCGCGTTCGCGGGTCACGCGTTTCTTGATCGTCGCATAGAGGGCTGCGGCGTCGGCTTCGTCCTTGGCGTCGAAGATGTAGCCGCCGCGGAATAGTTTGCCACCGTCGCAGGAATAGACGGCCAGCCCGTCACGATCGAACTCCTGAATCCGGAAGGCGAACTGATAGCCTGAAGGCAGTTTGCCTTCGAACGAGGCGGAGCCGCGGGCGGCTTCGAGCGCGGCGATCCGGTCGCAGGGTGCGCCGAAATCCAGGACGCGAAAATCGGCGGCGGGGGCCGCGTCGGCAACCAGGGCGGTGCCGGTGAAAACAACGGAGATCACGAACAGGCTGAATCGCACGAACTGCACTCGACTGAAGAAAAAGGGCTTCGAACCGCCAATTTACCGCATCCGCCGGGCGCTTCGTCCACTGGAATGTGGACTCGATCACTCTGCGACCCTCCCTTAAGGGCGGGGTCGGCACGGATAAGACCGGTCGGGCATACAATCCGGCCATGAACAAAGAAGCGGCGCTGGCAAGCCTGGGGTTGCAGGGAAACGAGGATCACGCCACCGTGGCGAGGGTCTACGGCGAGCGTCTGGCCGCCGTGCAGGAGCGGCTGGTCTCGGCGCAGACCGATGTCGAACGCAATACGCAAGGCGCCAAGCTCGCCGAGCTGAGCGAGGCGTATGAGTTCATCACCGCCTCCGGCCGTTACACGAATCCCGACCCGAACGCGACGGCCATGCGTTCGGCCACGACGCTGACGCCCGCGCCCTCGGGCGACACGTTTGTTCGGATGGAGCCGGGCGCGGTCATCGCCGACCGCCTGGAGATCGGTCATCTGCTCGGTCAGGGCGGCATGGGCAACGTGTACGCCGCCCGCGATCGTCTGAAACAGGAAGACGTGGCGATCAAGGTGCTGCGTCAGGATTTGCAGTTCAGTATCGCCGCCAAGGATCGTTTCCTGGCCGAGGCCAAAGTTTCCTGCAGTCTGTCTCATCCGAACATCGTGCGCGTGCACGACGTAGGCATCAGCGGCGGGCTGTATTACTTCTCCATGGAGCGGCTGAAAGGTCACACCCTTCGGCAGCGGATGGAGCAGTATCGTCAAAACAATCGCGTGTTCAGCGTCGCCGAAGTCACGGACATCGCGCGCCAGCTGATCGACGCGCTTCGCTATGCGCATCGTTACATCGTGCATCGTGACATCAAGCCGGAAAACATCTGGCTGGCGGAAGACGGCACGGTCAAGCTGATGGACTTCGGCATCGCGCGCGCCTTCGCCAATTCGCAGCTCACGCAGACGGGCATGGCGCTCGGCACGGCGTATTACATGTCGCCGGAGCAACGTATCGGTTCGAAGGAAGTCGACTGGCGCACCGATCAATATGCGCTCGGCGTGGTGTTGTATGAATTGTTCGCGGGCACGCTGCCGACCGGCGCCGTGCAGCCGATCGAGAATATCCGTCGTGACTTGCCGAAGCGATATGCCGCCGCACTGATGCGTGCCATGGCGGTGATGCCGGAAGATCGTTTCCAGTCGCTGAACGAATTGCTGGCCGAGATCGAAGCGCCGCCGCCGAAGAAGTTTCGTTATGGCAGTCTGTTGTTGATCGGCGCGGGGCTCGCGGCGGCCGCCGCTGGTGCGTTCGTGATTGTGACCAATCAAGGTCGCGCGCCAAAGCCGGAGACGGTCGCTACCGCTCAGCCGGCCAAATCGACGCCGGCGCCAGCCGCAGGAACGACGCAATCGTCGGGTGCCGCAGGGACGGATGGAACAACGCCCGCCGAGCCGCCGCCCGAAGAAACGGCATCGGTCGCCGCAGCGTCGCCCGAGCCGGAACCTGAAAAACCGACCGAAGCGCCCGTGCAATCGGCAGCCGACGCGATCAGCGCGACGCCGCTGCCGGCTGCACCGGCGTCGTCTCCTGCGCCTCAGCGAGTGGCGAAGGCGACGCCCTCCGAGAGTGCGCCATCATCTTCCGCTGGCGGCGGCATCGACGCTCGACGCAAACAATGTATCGCTCAATGTGAACGCGACAATGGCGAGTGCGGCAGTCTGAGCCGTCGTGGCAAGCAGGAGTGCATGCGAGCGGTGGCGTTCGGTGCGACCCCGGGACGCATCACGACGACGAATCCGGCCGCAACGAGTTGTGCCTACTTCGGGCAGTCACGCTGTGACAACGCATTCAACCGCGAAGCCTGTCTGGCGCGCATGACCATGAGATACAAAGCCTGCGTCGATGTGCTCGGCGGTACCGTCACTCAACGTCGCCAGGATTGCGATGACAATGCCCGCCAGTCCGACCAGCTCTGCCTGGACGATCTGCGGGATTGTCGTCAGTCCTGCGAGTAACGCGAGCGGCTACTTCACCGGCACCATCAAGTGCTGATACGGCGTTCCCGCCCACATGATGTATGGAACGGCCGTATCGGGATCGGCGCCTTTGGGGTAGGTGTCGTAGAAACTCGAATCGGCGCCGACGATCATTACGTGCGGGCCGGTCTTTACCCAGTGATTCTCCGAGCTGGGTTTGGTCGCATACGGATCGGTGTTGCTGGCGTCGGTGCCGCCAGAGAGCATGTACATGAAGCCGACCTTGCCGTGCGTCGGTGTCGTGTGAGCGATCCAGGCGTGCACCCATTCCATCGCGTTCTGATCCATGCACATCGGATCGGGTCCCGGCGTTTCCGGGTTGTCCGGCATGCAGGTGAAACCGTTCGTTCCTTTGCGCACCGTACGCATCTTGCCGCTGTCATCCATCGTGACGATCGTGGCGTGCTGCGACACCTTGGCCGGCGCGGCGGTCATGGCGCTCTTGACGAGGTCCGTATCGGTGGGCGCGGCCTTGGCGTTTGTATCCGCGGTTGCATGCATGCTCACGGCGATTGCGAGCACGGCCGGCGATAACTGCGCGAGGAATCTGTTCATGACGCTCCCCTTCGTGGTCGGAATTGGCACGAGTGAGGATACGCCGTCGCGCCGACGCGAGAATACGTAGCGTGCGCCGTCGCACGGCGCCGCGACGCGACAATTCTTAGCCGACCACGCTTTTCAAATAACGAAACAACAGCGGATGTGCCGCTTGCAGGGCTTTGCGCTGAGCGAGCTCGTCGTCTTTCTTTTGCGCACGCCGCGCTTCGAGCCAGCGATGCACGCAGCGATAGTGCTCTTCGCCGGTACTGTCCGTTTGCGCCAGATCGATGGCCATCTGTCTGGCAAGCCCGGGCTCGTGTAACAGCATCCACGCGGGGAAGTCACAGGGGCTGAGTGCTGAATCGTCCGAGTCGTCATCGACCAGATCGTCTTCCGTTGCCAAAAACTCCTGCCATGCCTTGCCGACGCCGGCATCGGGCTGCTGGGGCTTGCTCAAAGCTTCCGACGCGACCGCGGGTGAATGCCAGCACAGAGCAAACCAGCCGGTCAGCGATTCGACGCGTCGATGTTGAAATGCGCCACTCTGCGCGACGGCGATGCACAGCGCGGGCTGTCGCCACCATTCGGGATCCTGCAGAACACAGGCGCTGACACCGGCCCAATCCTGCGCTTGAGTCAAAGCGAAGCTGCGATGGAGCTGTGGTTCGTCGGCGGAGAACGGCTGATCGGTCAGCGAGTCGGCCAACTGTCGCCACAGCGGCGTCAGTAATTCGCGCCATTGCGAACCGAGCAGTCGTTTGGCGGTCGGCGCCGTGTCCTGCAGAAACGCCAGCTCTTCACGCACATCGGCACTCGGGTGGCCCAGACGCGAGAGCGCCCCGACCAACCGATCATATCCGGCCAGGTCGGAATGATTCGGCGCGATTTCATACAGACGATCGAGCTGTCGTTGTGCGTCGGCCGCATTCATCGCGGCCAGGGCGCGACCGATGCCGTTGGTGAGCGTGGCCACCGGATTGTCGAAGAACAAATCCATCTGTGGCGCCAGCTTCGCCGGAATGAAACGTCCGGCGATGAGACGATGCACGTCGGTCTGAGTGCTGATACGCAGCGGCTTGTTGGCGGCCGGCGTGTCCGTGTGCCAGGCCGTGAACTCCTGCGGCTGCTCGACCAGCCCGATGCTACGAGCGTAGTTCACCGACTGTTCGATCTGCGCGCGGATCTTCTCCGGGCTGCCCATCAACACGCCGTCGAGGAATTCGATTTCCTGACGACGCCAGCTCTCGTAGTCGCTGTAAGCCAGGCGCCCGGTGGCGAGCAACAGCTCCAGGACCGTGAACGCGCCCTGTTCCAGCAATTGATCGTCCACCTGCTTCTGCAGGGAGCTGTCGATTTTGATCATGGAGCGAACAACATTTCGAGATCGGCCGCATCCAGTTGCAACGGCGCGGCGTTCTTTTCGGTGTACAGCTGGCTGGCCAGCTGATGTTTCTGTTCCTGCAGCCGCACGATGCGTTCTTCGACCGTGCCTTGCGCGATCAGCTTATACACGAACACCGGCTTGTGTTGCCCGATGCGATGCGCGCGATCCGTGGCCTGTGCTTCGACCGCGGGATTCCACCAAGGGTCATAGTGAATGACGGTGTCCGCGGCCGTGAGATTCAAGCCCGTGCCACCGGCTTTCAAACTGATCAGGAACAGCGGCACCGAACCGCTCTGGAATTTCTCGATCAGCGGCATGCGGTCCTTGGTATCGCCGGTCAGCAGCAGATAAGGAATGCCCAGCTCCTGCATCTGCTCTTCGATCAGGGACAGCATGGAGGTGAACTGCGAGAACAGCAGAATGCGCCGGCCTTCCTCGATCATTTCCGGCAAGGCGTTGCTGAGCCAGTCCATCTTGGCCGACGGCACGGCTTCTTCAGGCTGCTCCGCCGAGGTGACCAGCCGCGGATCGCAACAGGCCTGGCGCAGCTTGAGCAAGGCGTCGAGCACGGTGATCTGACTGCGCGCGAGACCTTTTTCCTCGATGGTTTCGCGCACGCGCCGATGCGAGGCGAGTCGGACGCCGTCGTAGAAGTCGCGCTGCTTTTCGTCCAGCGCGATGGTTTCGATGATCTGTGTCTTCTCCGGCAACTCCGGCGCGACGGCATCTTTCGTCCGTCGCAGCATGAACGGAGCGAGGCGCCGGCTGAGCGACAGCGCACGGTCACGATCGTTGTTCTTTTCGATCGCGGTCCGGTATTGGCGTTGGAAGTCGCGCTCGTCGCCCAGCATGCCGGGCTGCAGGAAGTCGATGAGCGACCACAGCTCGCCGAGATGATTTTCCATCGGTGTGCCGGTGAGACACAGCCGATGCTCGCCATTGAGGGCGCGCGCGGCTTGAGAAACCTTGGCGCGAGGATTCTTGATTACCTGCGCCTCATCCATGACGATCAAATAGAACTCCTGCGCCGTCAGCACTTCGCTATCCAGTTGCAACAGCGGATACGCGGTGATCACGACATCGACGTTGCGAATCGACGAGAACAGTTCCTTGCGCCGCGAGCCATGCAATGTCAGTTGTTTCAAATGCGGCGCGAACTGCTGGATCTCGCGTTGCCAGTTGCCGATGACGCTCACCGGCGCGACGATCAGCGACGGCTTGGTCAGCCGGCCTTCTTCCTTTTCCAGCGCCAGATGGGCCAGCGTCTGCACGGTCTTGCCCAGGCCCATGTCGTCCGCGAGGATGCCGCCGAGGTGGCAGCGTCGCAGGAACTGCAGCCAGCCCAGACCTTCTTGCTGATACGGGCGCAGTGTCGCGTTGAAGCGTGCCGGCGGTTGCAGCGGCTTGATCGCAGAGAAGTTCTTCAGCTCGGCGACGGATTCCAGCAGCGCCGTACTCTTCGAGCGCAGCACCGGCGCCTCGGGCTCTGAGGTGAGCTGAGCGAGACGGCTTGCTTGGGACGCTGGCAGCGACAGCGATTGCTGCTTGTTCAGCGCGTCGTGATCGAACAGCTCGACGAGCGTGTCGGCGATGCGCTTGATTCGTTCGATCGGCACCGGCAGATAGCGCTTGTCGGGCAGCTGCACGAACAGCTGATCGCCGATGCGATGTACGCCAGCCTCGCCATTACCGAGCGCGCCCTGCAGATAGTCGACGAGTGCCGGCAGCAGATTCACCTGGACGCCGTCGACGACCAGGCCGAGCTTCAAATCGAACCATTCGCGATCGCGGCCACTGTCGGCGTCCACATACCATTCGCCCGCCGAGGCGAGGCGATAGGGGAAGTCGTCGTTGACGACGACGTCCCAGCCTTCGGTGCGCAGTTTGGGAATGCCATCCATCACGAACGCCAGCCAGAAATCGCGACCTTGCGAGCTATTGGCCAGGGCCGAGGAGAAGCGCTGCTGAATAGTGTGCTCGGCTTTCCGATCTCGCGGGATCTCATGCAGCTTGCTATCCGCGACGATGCGGACGTGAGTCATGTCATCGCGCAGTGAACGGCTGTACACGGGCAGGCCGTTGTAGACGAAGTACAGCGTGGCGATGGGATCTTCGGAGAGATACAGCTGCGCGCCGACGCTCTTGCGTGCCTTCCGTACCGCTTTGAGTTCGCGCAGCTTCGGTAGAGCGGCGCAGCTCTGCGCGATCTCTGCATTCAATGCCGCGACTTCTTCGGGCGCAACCGGTGGCGAGTTCCAGAACCGACGGAAGTCTTCGATGGGGCAGGGCAGAGCGAGCGCACCGACCTCCTTGCTCGACGGATCGACGTAGGTCGCGACGTCCAGGTCGAAGAACGTGGCGACTGCATCGTCGCCGCGCTCGCTGACTTCGCATTGCAGATACTGCTCGCCATTCTCCAGCTGCTGCCACGACAGCTTGGTCTGTCGCAGCTTGCCTGCTTTGAGCGACGGAGTGTCGAGGGTCTGCCAGCGCGCACGGCCAGTTGCGATCACGAGATTCAGGACGGTTGTGCCGTCGGTATCGCGTAACAGCCACGGACCATCGGTCCGCTGCGAAAGTAACAAGTGCAGGATCTGTCGATCTTCCGAATCGACATAGCGAGGGAAGTCGTTGCCTCGAGGCACGAAGATGCTGGAGCCGCCGCGCGCGAGGCGAGCCGATCCAGGGGCGGATTGGCCAATCCAGGTCGACAGTTGCAGTTCGCCCGCCGACGTCGATTGCAACAGATAGTAGAGCCGCTGTTGTAACTGCGGCCCGGCAGATGCGGAGGTCGCACGTTGCAGCGATGACGTGGCGCGCGGAGGCGTGGCGACGCCAGGCGCGTTGCTCACAGCCGCGATCGACACGGCGGCGATGTGCACGCACGGGCTGGGTTTACCGCAGCTGCATTCGGCTTCCGCAATCGTCGGGTCGTTCGCAGCCGTGTGCCGGATGTAAACACGCTGCCGTTTGGCCGCCGCACTTTCGTCGGCGACCACACCTGTCACGACCAGACCAGATTGCAGAACGCGCAGCTCGCTGACCGAGCCGCCGCGGACCAAGTGCTGTGCGGCCGAGAACAGGTCGTCGCCAAAGGCGACCTGCAACCGGGGCATATTCAAATCGGGATCGGGCATTACGCTGTGCAGTCCCTGCTCCGCGTAAGCCCGGGGTATACATCCATGGATACCCGCTCGACGGAGCGAAGCCGTGCTTCGCTTAAAGCACCGTCGAGCCCTGCCACGACCCTCATGCGAGTCGGCAAAAGGCGCGACTTTTGCCTCTCGCCGCCGCCTGCGGCGGCGGGGTACATCCATGTACCCAGGGCGCCGGCCGATACATCATCTTGAACATCGGCTTCAGGCTAAGGTGTGATACACCTTCTGCACGTCCTCGTCCTGTTCGAGCTTGTCGATCATTTCCAGGACTTCGGTGGCTTGCTCTTCGGGCAGCTCGGTCGGCGTCAGGCAGATGTATTCATGCTCGGCGGACAACGGGTTGATGCCACGGTCTTCCAGGGCCTTTTGCATCTGGCCGAACTCGGGGAAGTTGCAGCGGGCCACGATCTGCGGCTCACCCTTTTCGCCGGTGCTCTCGCCCATCTCTTCCAGGCCGTGGTCGATCAGGTACAGCTCCAGGTCGTCCTGGTCGATGCCTTCGGGGTTCAAGCGGAACACGCCCATTTTCTTGAACTGAAAGCTGACGCTGTTGGCGGTGCCCAGGTTGCCCTCGTGCTTGGTGAAGATGCTGCGCACGTTGGCGACGGTGCGGGTCGGATTGTCGGTGGCGGTTTCGACCAGCACGGCGACGCCATGGGGGGCGTAGCCTTCGTACAGGATTTCGGTGAAGTTGGCCGCGTCCTTGCCCGAGGCGCGCTTGATCGCCGCTTCGACCTTGTCCTTGGGCATGTTGACGGCGCGCGAGTTCTGGATCACGCGTCGCAGGGCCGGGTTGGAGTGGGGGTCGGGGCCGCCGTTCTTGACGGCGATGGTGATGTCTTTACCGATGCGGGCGAATTGCTTCGCCATGCGGTTCCAGCGCGCGAACATCGCGTGCTTTCTGACTTCGAAAATGCGGCCCATGACTGGCTCCCCGGAACTCCAAGCGAACCAGTTTACCACCGCGCCCGACGGGCGGTTGGACGGGGTTACTTGCCCTTGGCTTCCCAGACCAGCTCGGCCTTGGCGGCCGCAGCCCGCTTGAGAATGCTCAGCAGCGGGACGGCCCGGGTCGCCAGGTCCACTGGCGCCTCATTGTCCTCGTCGTCCTCATCCTCGTTCCTGGAGTCTTCGTTGTCCGCCGGGCGGGCCGGGGTGGCATGCGTCCCGGCCTTGATCCGCTCGGTGGCTCGCTCGAGTTGACTCAAGGCCGCGGGCACGTCGTCCGGGCCGAGCGCGCCGGGGATACGCCCGGTCGCGCCCATCAGCTTCAGCAGCTGGACAGCAACGTCCTCGAACATGGTGATGGATTCAGTCGCGGTGGAGCGAAAGGTGACCAGCATGAGCGACGTTGCTCCAGAGGTTGAGTTAAGTGCAGCCTCTTACCAGAAACAGCACGAACAGCACTGGGATGGGAATGCCCAGCAGCCACAGCAGGATCCAACCTACTTTACCCTTCTGTCGTCCGTAATCCAGCATCCGGTGCAGGCCGGGCGGACGCTTGGGCATGTTTGCAGGCACATTAGCCATGGGGCCTCGCTCGTTCACTTAGATGCTTAGTGAACGACTGCAGTCGCGGCCCGGTTCCGGACCGCTATTCCTGCACGGCGCGGTTCGCGGCTTGCCAGATTTCCTGGGTGACCTTGCGGCTCAGGCCTTGCTCCATCAGCAGTGCCTGCGCGCCTTCCTCGGAATAGGTGCCACGCTTGACCAGCAGCGTCAGTGCGCCACAGAGCTCGCCGAAGTAGATGGCCTGACCGAGCGGGCTCATCGTGTCCGGCGGAATCTTGTCCGTCTGTTCCTGCAAGGCGCGAATGGAAGGGTCGGACAGCTCCCAGGTCGACGCGATGAACCCCGCGACATTCGGCGCCTGCGACTGCATGGCGCGAATGAATACTTCGGCGCGCGGCTGAATGTCCGGAAACTCGCGATATGTTTCCATCGTCAGTCGAAACAGCACGATGCGCGCCAGCGGGCCGAGCAGGCCGATCAGCTGCGCGATGAAGGGATCGGCGTTACCGAGCACCCTCGCGCACATCTCGGACGCGGCGGCCGTGCGTTGCGCATGTTCCCAGGTCACGGCGGCGAAGTTGTCGAAGTGACCTTTGGGCTGGCGAAACACCGGCTGCAGAATGGCCGTGGCCAGCAGGCTGCGCAGTCCATCGGTGCCGAGCACGACGACGGCACGATCGAGGCTGTCCACGGGCTCGGGTGAATAGCGATACGCGGCGCTGTTGGCCCGTTGCAGAGTGCTGCCCGCCAGCGCGGGATCCTCGAGAATCAGCCTCACCAGTTCCCGGCGAGTGCTCTCGTCGTCGTTCAGTGCCTGCATGAGCTTCGGCAGCAGCATCGGACGACGAGGGAAATATTCACGCTGATGAACCGCCGCCGCGGCGTTGTGGTTGACCTTCTCCAGCACCGCTTCGTGCTGACCCGAGATCGCGTAGTCGAAGCCGGGCACCGTGAAAGCCAGCTTGTAACATTCGGCAAAGGCGCTCGCGGTCGCCTCGGTTTCGAAGGGCGGACCGTCGCCGGCGCGGGGACCGGCAATGGCCTGGGGCTCGCCGCGAGGCGCGTCGGGAACCGGGGAACGATTCGACGCGCCGCGCATGCCGAACATGAACACGGCCACGCCGACCATGGCTGCGATCAGAATGATGGTGAGGGTCACGCTCGCCCTTGCTCCTATTCTGGAAGCTCTGTGCCGGTGCGATGATACCTCGTCGGCGCACCGCTCCGGTGCGCGGATGCCGGCGTTCGCGGCGTCGGCGCACCGATGTGGCTGGAGTGAGACTTGCATTGCCTGAACCCGAGCCGGAGCTCGGCCCCTCGGGCCGCAAGGAACAATGCTTGTCGATCCACGTCGCGCTGAATCATGTCACTCATTATCGATATGACCGGCGGGTCTCGCTCGGCCCGCAGCTGATCCGGCTGCGCCCGGCGCCGCACAGCCGGACCCGCATCCTGTCGTACTCCCAACGCATCACGCCGGCCGAACATTTCATCAACTGGCAACAGGACCCGGAAGCGAACTACCTGGCGCGCGTGGTGGTGCCGGAGCCGACCACCGAGCTGCGCATCGAGATCGACCTCACGGCCGAGATGGCGGTGCTCAATCCGTTCGATTTCTTTTTGGACGATTACGCCGGGCATTTTCCCTTCGACTATCAGCCGGCCGAGCGTCGTGAGCTCGCGCCTTATCTGGTCACTCATGCGCCCACGCCTCGCTTCGGCGAGTATCTGGCCGGCCTGTCGCGCCAGCGGGTGCGCACGATCGATTTTCTGGTCAGCCTCAATCAGCGGCTCGCCAAGGATATCCGTTATCTGATCCGGATGGAGCCCGGCGTGCAGACGCCGGAGCAAACACTCTGCAATGCGTCCGGCTCGTGCCGCGATTCGGGCTGGTTGCTGGTGCAACTGTTGCGGCATCTGGGCCTGGCGGCGCGCTTCGTGTCGGGCTATCTGATTCAACTGGCCGCCGACGTCAAAGCGCTCGACGGCCCGTCCGGTCCGCCGGCCGACTTCACCGATCTGCATGCCTGGTGCGAGGTGTATCTGCCGGGCGCGGGCTGGATCGGTCTCGATCCCACGTCGGGATTGCTGGCCGGCGAAGGTCACATCCCGCTGGCGTGCACACCCGAGCCGTCGAGCGCGGCGCCGGTGTCGGGCGCGGTCGATGAGTCGGAGGTCGAGTTCTCCCATCACATGAAGGTGGAGCGGATCTGGGAAGCGCCGCGCGTCACCAAGCCCTACACGGAAGCGCAGTGGTCGGAGATCGTTGCGCTCGGCCGGGCTGTGGATGCGGATCTGGAAGCGGAGGACGTGCGTCTCACGATGGGCGGCGAGCCGACGTTTGTCGCCGTCGACGATCCGGATGGCGCCGAATGGAACACCGCCGCGCTCGGGCCGACCAAGCGGGCACGCGCGGCTGAGTTGTTTCATCGCTTGAAGGAGCAATACGCGCCGCACGGATTGGCGCACTTCGGCCAGGGCAAGTGGTATCCCGGCGAGCAGTTGCCCCGCTGGTCGTTCAATTGTTTCTGGCGCGGGGATGGCGAGCCGATCTGGAGCGAGCCGTCGCTGTATGCCAATGAGTCGACCAACTACGGGGCCAGTGAAAAGCACGCCGGTGAGTTCCTCACTGCGGTGGCAAGACAGCTCGGACTCACGCCGCAGTTCGTGTTTCCGACCTACGAGGACGCGTTCTATTACTTGTGGCGCGAGCGACGCTTGCCGACCAATGTCGATCCCTTCGATGCGAAGCTGGAGGATCCGTTGGAGCGAGCGCGATTGGCGCGCGTGTTCAGCGCTGGCTTGGATAGCATCATCGGTCATGTGCTGCCGATCGCGCGCAACGCGTCCGGTTGGGAAACGGGCTCGTGGTTCCTGCGGAGCGAGCGCTGTTATCTGATTCCTGGCGATTCGCCGATCGGATATCGATTGCCACTGGATTCGCAGCCGTGGGTGACCGAGGGCGAGTATCCGTATTTGTATCAGGTCGATCCGAGCGAGGAATTGCCGCCGTTGGCGCGCTACGCACAGATTCGACGACAACCGTCGGATTGGATCGAACAGCGTCAACCATTGCCGCTGCAGGCGGAGCTGCGGCGGCAGGCGTGGCGTGGCATCGATGGGACGACTGGTTCGCAATCGACCGGTCGTGGCGGCCATCACGAGCTGCATCCTGATGCACCCGGAAAGGGTGAGTCCGCGCATTGGATTACGCGCACGGCCATGTGCGCGCAGGCTCGCAATGGCGTGTTGTATATCTTCATGCCACCGATGCGTCGGCTCGATGATTATCTGGAGATCGTTCAGGCCGTCGAAGCCGTGGCGCGCAGCCAATCGCAGCCCGTCGTGCTGGAGGGATATGAGCCGCCATCCGATTCGCGTCTGAACCATTTCCGGGTCACGCCGGATCCGGGCGTGATTGAAGTCAATATCCATCCGGCCGCCAGCTGGGATGAGATGGTCGAGCGCACCACGCATTTGTATGAATCCGCGCGCGAGTCCAGGCTCAGTACCGAGAAGTTCATGCTCGATGGGCGTCACACCGGCACCGGCGGTGGCAATCACTTCGTGCTCGGCGGGGCGACGCCCAACGACTCGCCGTTCCTGCGGCGTCCCGACTTGCTACGAAGCCTGATCGCGTATTGGCACAATCATCCGGCGTTGTCGTATTTGTTCTCGGGTCTGTTCATCGGGCCGACCAGCCAGGCGCCGCGCGTGGACGAAGCGCGTAACGATTCGTTGTATGAGTTGGAGCTTGCGTTCAAGCACTTTCCGGCGGCCGAGCAAACGTCGCCGCCGTGGTTGATCGACCGTCTGCTCCGCAATCTGCTCATCGACGTCGCCGGCAATACGCATCGTGCCGAGTTCTGTATCGATAAACTGTTCTCGCCCGACGGCACCACTGGCCGATTGGGATTGCTGGAGATGCGCGCGTTCGAGATGCCGCCGCATGCTCGCATGAGTCTGACGCAACAGCTGCTGTTGCGCTCGTTGATCGCGAAGTTCTGGAGTCGTCCCTACGAGCCGGCGAGGTTGGCGCGCTGGGGAACCGAGCTGCACGACCGTTTCATGCTGCCGTATTTCATCGAGCAGGATCTGCGCGACGTGCTCACCGAGCTGCGCGCCGACGGCTATTCCTTGCAGCCGGAATGGTTCGCGCCGCATCTGGAATTTCGTTTCCCCAAGGTTGGCGACTTCGCGACCCGCGGCGTCGACATGGAGATCCGGCAAGCGCTCGAGCCGTGGCATGTCATGGGCGAGGAGGGAACGATTGGCGGCACGGTTCGTTATGTGGATTCGTCGGTCGAGCGGTTACAGGTGAAGGTCACTGGCCTCGCGCCGGATCGTTATGTGATCGCGTGCAATGGCCATGCGATGCCGCTGCGCCCAACTGGTGCAGTCGGTGAGTTCGTGGCCGGTGTGCGTTATCGCGCCTGGCAGCCGGCGTCGGCATTGCATCCGACGATCGGGGTGCATTCGCCGTTGACGTTCGATCTGATCGACACCTGGATGAATCGCTCGCTGGGCGGCTGCCAGTATCACGTGGCACATCCGGGCGGCCGCAATTACGCGACGTTCCCGGTGAACGCCTTCGAGGCGGAGAGCCGGCGGCTGGCGCGCTTCTTCCGGTTGGGGCATACCCCCGGCCGGGTCGAAGTGCCGCCTGCATCGACGGCGCCGGAGTTTGCGTTTACGCTGGATCTCAGAAGGACGTGAGTATTCTTGCGTCCGTATCTCAGGCTCGAATGTCCGCTTCGCTTCAAACCTATACGCCCGATCTGCAGCGCTACGACGAGCTGTTGTCCCCCGATGGCAGCATCCGTCCGCACTGGCGCGCGCTGGTGGAGCGATTGGAGCAGGCCGGGCCGGATGCTGTCCGGCGCAGCGCCGATCTCGCCCGACGGTTGATCGTCGAGAACGGCGTCACTTACAACGTTTACGCCGATCCGCAGGGGCGCGATCGATTGTGGACGCTCGACATGCTGCCGGTGATCATGTCGGCGGAGGAGTGGCAAAGCATCGAACGCGGCGTGATTCAGCGTGCCCGGCTGTTCGATTCGGTGCTCGCGGATTTGTATGGTCCGCAGCGGCTGCTCCAGGAAGGCACGGTGCCGGCGGAGATTGCTTTCGGTCATCCGAATTATCTGTGGCCGTGCCATGGCGCCGTCCCGCGAGGCGGTCGCTGGCTCTATATGTACGCCGCCGACTTGGCGCGTTCGCCCGATGGGCGCTGGTGGGTGCTCAGCGATCGCACCCAGACCCCTTCCGGTCCTGGCTATGCGCTGGAGAATCGACGCATCGTGTCGCGCGTGCTGTCCGATACGCTCGACGATCTCAATGTGCGTCCGTTGAGCGGTGCGTTCGCATCGCTGCGGGATGGATTGCTGGCGAACGTCGAGGACAGCGAGATGCCACTCGCGGTCGTGCTCACGCCCGGACCGTTCAACGAAACCTATTTCGAACACGCGTATCTGGCGCGACAGCTGGGCTTCTCGCTGGTCGAGGGCTCCGACCTCACGGTGCGCGATGACACGTTGTATCTGAAGACGCTCAGCGGCCTGAAGCGTGTGCACGCGGTGCTACGCCGGCTCGACGATGACTTTTGCGATCCAGCGGAACTGCGCGCCGATTCGGCGCTGGGCGTCCCGGGATTGTTGAAGGTGGTGCGGGCGGGGCGCGTCGTGTTGGGAAATGCGCTCGGCAGCGGCGTGATCGAGTCCGCCGCGTGGCTGGGTTTTCTGCCATCGATTTGCGAATGGCTGCTCGGCGAGCCGCTGCAACTGCCGTCGGTCGCGACTTGGTGGTGCGGCGAGCGGCCGGCGCTCGAAGAAGTGCTGGAAGGGCTGGATCGTCTGGTCATCAAACCAACCTTCCCGAATCAGCGCTTCGAAGCCGTGTTTGGCCGAGATCTCACTCGCGATGCTCGCGCTCGATTGATACGTCGCTTGCGGGCGCGGCCGTATGCCTATGTCGCTCAAGAGCGTCTGGCGTTGTCGCAAACGCCGGTGTGGCGGGGCACGGGGTTGACGGGGCGCGCGCTGTCTTTGCGTGTGTATGCGATTGCCGGGCCCGATGGATATCAAGTGATTCCTGGTGGCATGGCTCGAATTGCGTCGGATGTCTATGCCGACGTGGTTTCGACTCAGCGCGGTGGCGGCAGTAAAGACGTGTGGGTGCTGGGCCAGGGCGAGGAGGGCTCTCAGATCACTGAGATCGCGCCGCGCAGCCGGCTTCGCAATGAAAGCTTGCCGTCGCGCGTTGGCGAGAATCTTTACTGGCTCGGTCGGTACGCGACACGCTGTGAGGACAAGATCCGGTTGCTGCGAGGAACGCTGGCCTTGGAGCGTCGCTCCGAAGTGTGGCCGCGTGCGGTTGATACATGCCGGCATCTCGGTGTCACGCCGATGGATTCCGATCCGGCGGCGAGCTTGTTCGATACTCAGCATCAGCTCGGTATCGCCGCGGACTTGCAGCGGCTGCAATGGTCGGCGACGCAGGCGCGCGGTCGGCTGTCGGCGGAGCACTGGCGAGCTATCGGCGTCGTGCAGCGTCAATATCACGATGCTTCTTCCAGCAGCAGCGACGTGCGCGAAACGCTCGATCGATTGACGCTGTCGTGCGCGGCGCTGTCGGGATTCGCGCATGACGACATGACTCAGGACGACGCGTGGCGGCTGATGATGCTGGGCCGGCGGGTCGAGCGGATTTCATTCCTGGCCATGCTCCTGTCGCGTCGACTGAGCGAGGCCGCGCCCACACGGGGCGAGCTGGAGTGGATTCTGGATATCGCCAGCGGCACGATTGCCTATCGCACTCGATATTTCGATCGCCCCCGGCTGGCGCCTCTATTACAGCTGCTGGTGCGAGACGCGAAGAATCCGCGCTCGCTGGCGTTTCTCGGCCTGGAGATCTGCGCGATCACTCAGCAACTGAGTGAATCGGCGGGCGAGCTGGCGGTGGATTTCTTTCAGCAGGCCGTGACTGAAACGGTTGAAGCGGACTATGGCGCGCTGGAAGGCCTGGGCTATAGCGCCGAGCTGGCCAGGCAAGGCTTTGCTCGGGCGCTGAATAGGATGGTGGATGCGGCGTCGTTGCTGTCCGATCGGCTGTCCATGCGCCATTTCTCTCATACCGAACTGGACCGTCACGCGGTGACCGCATGAGCGCGGCGGTGACTTATCGGGTGAAGCACGAGACGTTGTACAAGTACAGCGCCGAGGTCGTGCACGCCCATCATCTGCTTCATCTAGTGCCGCGCGCGATGGCTCATCAGGCCTGCAGCGAGCAGTCGATTCAAATCACGCCGGAGCCCTCCGGCAGCCTCGATGCCATCGATGCCTTTGGCAATCCCCTGCGACGCTTGGAATTCAGTCGGCCGCATCAGGAGCTGTCCGTCACCAGCGAGATGAAGGTGGAGGTGCGCGAGCGGCGTGCGACCGATGCTCCGACGGAGTCTTGGGAACGCGCGCGCAATCGGTTGCTCTATACGGCGCGACCGCCTGGCAATGAACAGCTCGATGCGATTCGCTATCGCGTCGAGTCGCCCTACGTTCGTATCAAGCAGGCATTCACGGAGTACGGCGCGGATTGTTTTGTCACCGGTCGCCCGCTCCTGGCGGCCGCGGATGCGTTGATGATGAAGTTATATCGCGAGATGAAGTACACGCCGGGCGTGACAGACATTTCGACGCCCTTGCTCCAGGTGTTGGAAGAGAAGCGCGGCGTGTGTCAGGACTACGCTCATCTGATGATTGCGTGCCTGCGCGCTCGCGGACTGGCGGCTCGCTATGTCAGTGGCTATCTGCGCACCAATCCTCGCCCCGGCGAGTCCCAGCTCGTCGGCGCCGACGCTTCGCACGCTTGGGTCGCCGCCTTCTGCCCACCGCTCGGCTGGGTCGAGTTCGATCCCACCAACGGCGTCCGCGCCGGCCTGGATCACATCGCCATCGCCTGGGGACGCGACTTCGGCGACGTTTCCCCGCTCCGCGGCGTCATCCTCGGCGGCGGCTCCCATACGCTGGCGGTGCGGGTTCATGTACAGAATATGACGTCGTCGGCGGCAGGTCGTACTGAGTCAGCGGATTGATGATTCTCACGCCGCCAATGAGCTGGCCGTCGTTGAGATCTTCCGTGTAGAGCAGCGAGGCCCCGACCTCTTCGGCGGAGGCGACGATCATCGCATCCCAGAAGGAGATCTGTGCCGATTCGGACAGGTCGCTGGCGCGGAGAATGGTTTCGGGCGTGGTCGGATACTGAACCCAGGGCGTGTAGGCTTGAACGATCTCACGTGCCGTGGTGCGAGCGGTGGCCCGCTTCTTGGTCACCGTCACATAGAATTCCTGGAGTACCTGCACGGAGATGCGTCCCGTCTGTGCATCCCACAAGCGCTCCAGCGCCCGGACCGCTCGATTGTGTTTCTCACCGGCCGTCGCGTCGTGCGCGTAGACCAGAATGTTTGTATCAACGAAAACGACTTCGGTCATGGATCTCGTCCCGGTTTTCCATGCGGGCGCCCCCGAGGTCGAGTCCCGCTTGCATCAGAGCCTTGGCCCTCCGGTGCGCGGTTTCGTAGGCGCGGTCCTCGGCCACCAGGCCGCGCAATTCTTCCGCGAGCAGGGCGCTGATGCTCGTGCCGCGGCGAGCGGCGATAGCACGCGCCTGCTTGAGCAGCGCGGGCTCGATTGCCACGGTGATGTTCTGTTTTTCGGCCATTGTCGCGGGTCCTGACTCGGTTCACGCAAAATACGTGAAGGCTCGCGGTGGGTCAATCTTGCGGCGCGAGCGGTGTCGGAAACCCGGTAGCCGCTGACGCGTGCCGGTGAGCGGGGTGGGCGGCAGTGGTGATAGGCTTGCGGCATGTCGCTCAGCTCCGGACAACTCGACCCAATCGCTCCCGGCGTGCGCCGGCTGGTGGCGCGCAATCCCGGGTTCATGACGGGGCCGGGCACGAACACGTATCTGATCGGTCACGATCGTTACCTGGTGATCGATCCGGGGCCGGAGGATGCGGTGCATGTCGAGCGCATCCTGCGAGAAACGGGCGGGCGCATCGACGCGGTGCTCGCGACTCACACGCATCCGGATCATTCGCCCGCGGCCAAGGCCCTTGCCGATGCGACGGGGGCCACCGTGATGGGCAAGCCGGCGCCGGAGCATGGGCGTCAGGATGCTGGCTTCACCCCGAGCAAGCTGTTGAACGATGGCGATCGGGTGACGATCGGATCGCTCACGCTGCAGGCCCTGCATACGCCGGGGCATGCGTCGAATCATCTTTGTTATCTGCTCGAAGGCACGGGCCTGTTGTTCACTGGCGATCATCTGATGCAAGGATCGACGGTGGTCATCGGGCCGCCGGATGGCAGCATGGGCGACTATCTGCGCTCGCTCGCGCGTTTGCAGAAGGAGCCGGCGACTCGCATCGCGCCCGGCCATGGCCTGACGATCGAAGACGCGCAGGCCGAGATCGTGCGCATCATCGCGCATCGCCTGCAGCGCGAGGCCAAGGTCGTAGAACGTCTCGGCCGCATCGGTGCCGCCGATATGGATACATTGGTCGTCAGCGTGTATGACGACGTCGATTCCCGCTTACATCCGGTGGCGAAAGGCTCGCTGCTGGCTCATCTGCTGAAACTTGAAGAAGACGGCCGGGTCGTGCGCGACTCGCCGGCAATCAACGCCCTGTGGTCGCTGCAAAACTCTCCTCCTCCGTCCCGCTGATCGAGCTCGTCAATTGTTCGTTGATCTTCGAGGCGCATCAGGCGCTCGAGGAGATCGACTTCAGCTTGCGTGAAGGCGAGCGCTGGGCGCTGATCGGCGCCAACGGCTCCGGCAAGACCATGCTGCTCAAGATGCTTCGTGGCGACGTGTGGCCGACGCCCACCGGGCGTCAGCGGCGCACGTCTTCGCTCATGAAAGAGCAGATCGCTTACGTCGGGCCGGAGCGGCAGGATAAATACGTTCGTTACGACTGGAATCTCACGGTCACTCAGGTGGTGACGACGGGGGTGTTCGACGAGGACATTCCGTTGAATCAGCCGACTTCCGCTCAGCGAGAGCGCGTCGCGCGAGTTCTACGGCGCTTCGGGCTGTGGGGGTTGAGACAGCGGCGCATTCTCAGTTTGTCGTACGGCCAGCGGCGCCTGGTTCTGGTCGCGCGCTTGTTTGCTGGGCCCGCGGCGGTGTTGTTGCTCGATGAAGTGTTCAATGGATTGGATGTGAGAGCCAAGGAGAAGTTGAAGAAGGCGCTCGAGCAGCCCAGAGGCGGGCATGACTGGGTGATCACGTCGCATCGGCCGAAGGAGTTGCCGAAGAATGTGACGCATGTGGCCTACATCCAGCAGGGACGTATCGTTTCAGCCGGGCCGATCGGGCATGAACAGACAGTAGTTCGCGACGACGAGCCGTCTCGTACCGCCGCCGCGAGCGATAAGAAGGCGCATGGCGCCGCCGCGGACGATAGGAGATGGAGTGGCGCCGCTGGACGCTTGGCCAAAGTGCCGACGTCGCAGGTACGAGCCCACGTTGCTTCCGGGCACGCGCGAGCTGGGCGACTCTCTACGGCGCGGCCGAGATCGGCCGCGGCCGTTACGGCTCGTGATGCGACGGTGGCTTCGGGTAATTCGCGCAAGCAGAAGAGCGCCGCGCCGCTGTTCGTCATTCGCAACGCCGAGATTTATCGCGACTACCGCCCGGTCATTCGTAAATTCGACTGGACGCTGGGGCGCGGTCAGAACTGGGCCATCCTCGGTGCGAACGGCTCGGGCAAGAGCTCGCTGCTGAATATGATCTACGGCGATCTGCATCCCGCGCTGGGCGGCACGATCGAGCGGGACGGCGCGCCGAAGGGCACGCACATCGAAGCTTGGAAACGTCGACTCGGTTGGGTGTCGCCGGAGCTGCAGGCCGATCATTTCCTGGCCAGGTCCATCGAGGAGATCGTCATCTCCGGTCGCTATTCCAGCGTCGGCCTGAACGACGCGCCGACCAAAGCGGATCGCAAGGCCGCCGCTCGCTGGCTGAAGTTTTTCAACATCGAACATCTGAGCGCTCGCGGCCCGAGACAAGTGTCGTACGGGCAGATGCGGTTGGCGTTGTTCGCGCGCGCCATGATGAACGATCCGGAGCTGTTGTTACTGGACGAGCCCTGCACGGGGCTCGACGGCGATGTGCGAGCGAGCGTGCTGGGTTTCATCGAGCAACTGGCTGAACAAGGAACACAGATCGTGATGGCCGTGCACGATCCGGAAGACATCGTGCCGGCCGTGAGGCATGTGTTGCGAATCAACCGCGGCGGCAAGGTGCAGCTCGTCGACATCGACTAGCATCGACGCCCGCCACGACTCGGAGGTAGTGCTGCATCAGCTGTAGCTTTGCCACCGCTCGCCGTCGATATTGCCGGGCGCGAGTCCGGCTCTGGCCGATGCAAGATCGCTGGCGGGCGTGCGTAATGGATCGATCGACGAGGCTTGCGGTGCTCAAAACAATCGGTGGCTTGCTACTTTCACTCAGCATCGGCGTCGCGCACGCCGACGCCACGCTCGCGCCAGCTGAACAGATCGCGGCTGAGGTTGCGTCCGGTCAGCATGCCGGCGTCGAGTCATTCATCATGCAGGTCGACGGCAACATCGTCGGTCGTGCAGTCGCGGACACGCTGGAGCGGCGGCCGCCGGATCTTCGCTCCGCCACCAAATCCATCACCGCGCTGCTGATCGGTATCGCCATCGACAAGGGCGCCATCCCGTCGGTGCAATCGAAGGTCATGGACCTGCTCCCGATGCGACGACAGGTTTTCGAGAAGGATCCGCGCAAGGCGGCGATGACGCTCGAAGATCTGCTCACCATGCGCAGCGGTCTGGATTGCAACGATTGGGATCCGAAGTCCCCGGGCCACGAGGACAAGATGTACCAGGAGCAGGACTGGGTCGCCTTCTGGAGCGAGCAGAAGATGCGCACCGATCCGGGCAAGGAATTTTCTTATTGCACCGGCAATGTCGTGGCGCTGGGCGAGATTCTGTCGGCGGCAGTGAGCATGTCCGCCGATGCGTTCGCGTTGAAGAATCTGTTCATCCCCATCGAAGCGCGTCGCGCCGAGTGGAAGTACTACGACGGCAAGCGCGGCGTCGATACCGGCGGCCACTTGCGATTGGATCCGGATGACCTGCTGAAGATCGGTCAGCTCGTGCTGAACCGGGGCATGTACCAACAAACGCGGATCGTCTCCGAAGCCTGGATCGATGCGATGACTCAGGAGCGCACCAATATTCCCAACGCCAATCAGCGCTACGGCTATCTATGGTGGCTGGATCACACCAAGGATCCGCAGCTGCCGCAGACCAGGCTGTTGTGGGCGCAGGGCAATGGCGGCAGCTTCCTGATCGTGATGCCCGAGCTGCGCAGCGTGGTGGTCGTGACGGCGACGCGCTTCAACAAGCCGGACATGCTCGAGCCGATGTTCTGGCTCAGAGATCGTTTGCTTCCGGCCATGGGCAAATAAAAAGGGCGGTGTCCGAAGACACCGCCCTTTGCTCATGCCGAGCTTCGAGGGAACTAAGTACCGGAGTCTTTACCCTCAGCCGAGAGACCTCGATTTAGTTGGTCTTGCGACCATCGAGATCGTCTCGCTTAGGGTAGTCGATGCGTCCGGCTACACGTTTATCGCCTAAGCCTTCGGCGCCGAGCGCGCCTTGGCGGCTTCCTCGATGACCACGTCGGCGACGTTCTTCGGCACTGGATCGTAGTGCGAGAACTCCATCGTGTACGAGGCGCGACCCGAGGTCATGCCACGCAGATGGCCGATGTAACCGAACATTTCCGACAGCGGCACGGTGGCCACGACGGCGATGTTGGTGCCACGCTCCAGCTGTTCCTGGATCATGCCGCGACGACGGTTCATGTCGCCGATCACGTCGCCCAGGTAGTCGGACGGGGTCACGGTCTCGACCTTCATCACCGGCTCGAGCAGGATCGGGCCGGCCTTGCGGATGGCTTCGCGGAAGCAGGCCTTGGCGGCGATTTCGAACGTCAGCGCGTTCGAGTCGACGTCGTGGTAGCTGCCGTCCGTGAGGCGGGCACGGAAGTCCACCGTCGGGTACTGCGCGAGCACACCCTGTTCCATCTGCATGCGCAGACCTTTTTCCACCGACGGCACGTATTCACGCGGCACCGAGCCACCGACGGTTTCGTCGACGAACTCGAAGCCGGCACCACGCTCCAGCGGCTCGAAGGTGATCCACACTTCGGCGAACTGACCGGAACCGCCGGTCTGTTTCTTGTGGACGTACTGCTCGGAGATCGTCTTGGTGAAGGCTTCGCGGTACGCCACTTGCGGCTGACCCATGACGCCTTCGACGTTGTACTCCGTGCGGATACGGTCGAGCGTCACTTCGAGGTGCAACTCGCCCATGCCGCGCAGAATCGTCTGGCCGGTTTCGCGATCGGTCTCGAGCTTCAGCGAAGGATCGGCGCGGACCATCTTGCCCAGGGCGGCGCCGAATTTCTCCTGCTCGGTCTTGTTCTTCGGCTTCACCGAGACGCTGATGACGGGGTCCGGGAAGCGCATGCGCTCCAGGATCACCGGGCTTTCGGACGCACACAGCGTGTCGCCGGTTTCGGTTTCGGCGAGCGAGACCAGCGCGATGATGTCGCCGGCGCGGGCTTCTTCGATCGGGTTCGCTTCCTTGGCGTACATTTCAACCATGCGGCCGATCTTCTCGCGCTTGCCGCGAGTGGAGTTCATCACCGACATGCCCTTGGTCAGCACGCCCGAGTACACACGCACGAAGGTGAGTGCGCCGTACGCATCGTTGAGCACCTTGAACGCCAGGCCTGAGAACGGCTCGTCGTCCGAGCTCTTGCGCTCGCCATTCGGGTTGCCGTCCTGGTCCACGGTCTTGATGGCTTCGACGTCGGTCGGGGCTGGCAGATAGTCGACGACGGCGTCGAGCATCTGGGTCACGCCCTTGTTCTTGTACGAGGAGCCGCACAGTACCGGGTTGAAGGCTGCGGTGATCGTGCCTTTGCGCAGGCACTTGCGCAGCACGTCGGCCGACGGCTCGACGCCGTCTTCCAGGTACTTTTCCATGGCCGCGTCGTCCTGCTCCAGGCAGGTGTCGATCAGGTCGGTGCGGAACTTGGCGATGTCGGCCAGGATCTTGCGATCGCTCGGCACGCTGATGCCGAGCTTGTCGGCGATATCGGCGGTGATTTCGTGCTCGACCGGCTTGGCGTCGCGATCGTCCGAATCCCACACCAGGGCCTTCATTTCGACCAGGTCGACCATGCCCTTGAAGTTGTCTTCAGAGCCGATCGGCAGTTGCACCGGCAGCGGACGGGCGCCGAGGCGCTTCTTGATCATGTCCACGCAGCGCAGGAAGTTGGCGCCGCTGCGGTCCATCTTGTTCACGTAGCAAATGCGCGGCACGCCGTAGTTGTCGGCGAGACGCCAGTTCGTTTCAGACTGCGGCTCCACGCCGGCGACGCCGTCGAACACGACGACCGCGCCGTCGAGCACGCGCAGGGAGCGGTTCACTTCGATGGTGAAGTCGACGTGACCCGGAGTGTCGATGACGTTGATCTTCTTCTTGCGCCAGAACGTCGAGACGGCGGCCGACTGAATCGTGATGCCGCGCTTCTGTTCCTGCTCCATGTAGTCCGTCGTGGTCGAGGACTTCAGATCCTTGGTGTCGTGAACGTCGACGATGGTGTGCTTGCGGCCCGTGTAATACAGGATGCGTTCGGTGGTCGTGGTCTTACCGGCGTCGACGTGGGCGATGATGCCGATGTTTCTAATATCGGCAAGGGCTGTAGTACGGGGCATGTCAGATTTCCGTTACAAGGTCTGTGCGCAGCTAGGTTGTGGATCGTTTAGCGGGCGCGGATTCTACTAAAAAACCACGCCAATACGATGACCCAGGCGGCCCAAACCGGGGCGCCCAGGCGAAGGGCGCGCATTCTACCTGAAAAATCGGCCGAAGTTGTTGTAAGAAAACGAAAATTTTCAGCCGCTGCCGGGAAATTGACGGCGCCCGGTTCAGGCACGGGCGTACAGCGGCCTCAGGGCGCCGGATAAGTGGCGCCGGGTAGGCGATTTTGGGGCGCGGGCGGGCTCGGGGAGGCGGTATTGACCGGCCGGGTCAGGCCTGAATATCGGCCTCGTACACGATCACGGCGTCGCCGACGATCCGGACCGACTGGGCGACCTTGCCCGAGGATTCGATTTCGACTTCCACCAGGCCGGGGCGGCGCATCCACATGCCCTGGCGGCCCTGGAACACGACCCGTCCCTCCTTCGGGGTCACCAGGCCGTGGTTGACGAGATAGACCCCGAGCATGCCGTGCGCGTTGCCGCTGACGGCGTCTTCGCGGATGCCCAGCGCCGGAACAAACATTCGCGACTCGGTGCCCACGGCGCCGTCGTTCTCGACCAGAGCAAACACGAAATAACCCTCGGCGCCCACATGCGAGGTGAGGCGGGCGAGCTCCTCGAAATCCGGCTTGATGGAGCCGAGCAGGTCGTTGGATTTCAAACCCACCAGCAGCCGCGAGCCGCCCTTGGTGAGGACTTGCAGCGGACAGTCGACGTGCAGGCTGGGGCTGGAAATGCCGAGGGCGTTCAACACCTGGCGGCGATGATGCTCCGGAATGACAGGACCGAGCGACGGCGGGTTCTGGGTGATGGCGATGCGCAGGTCGCCGTCGATCTCGGTGACCTCGATTTCGACGATGCCGGCGCCGGTGCGCTGCCGGACCTTGCCGCCGGGCTTGCCGTCTTTCTTCGCGCGCACGTATTGGGCGGCGATGGTGGCGTGGCCGACGAACGGCACTTCATGCCGCGGCGTGAAGAATCTCACCTGCATGTCGTGATCGCTCGATTCGGCTTCCAGCACGAACGCGGTTTCGCCGTTCACTTCGGTGGCGATGGTCTGCATCTGCTCATCGGAGAGATGGTCCGCATCGAGCACCACGATGGCCGGATTGCCGGTAAAGCGTTGGCGGGTGAACGCGTCGACGTGAAACAGCCGGCAATGTCGGTGGGGCATGGTTGCAGCCATTGGCGAGACGAAAGCGCTCCTTATAGCGCTAGAACCGATTGGTGCACAGTGCTTTGTAGGTGATGGGGGCTCTTTGTTACAATCGCGCCCGCCTTAGGGGTGGCCCTGACTGGGGCCCGAGATGCCAACCCGCCTGCACCTGCCGGCTCATTGGCAAACCCGTTGAACCTGATCCGGTTAGTACCGGCGTAGGGAGCAGGTAGTCGGCCACAGTCACTGTGCCCGTGCATTTCCCCCGCTCTCACTCCGCCCGCGCCGGATCTTCACTGCAGAGGATCTGGCCATGCTCATCGATAAACAAAACAGTGCCGGGCGACGTACCCGGGCGGCGGTCGTTTCCGTTTCCCTGGCGATGACCGCCAGCCTGGCGGCGGGGGCCGAACGAGACGTGCTCGAGGAAGTGGTCGTCACCGCGACACTCCGTCAGCAATCCTTGGTCGAGGCGCCGGTCAGCGTGACCGTGCTCGACACGCAGACCTTGCGCGACGCCGGGCGCCAGCATTTCGAAGATGTGCTCTCGTCGGTGCCGAACCTGACGTATGCGAGCGGCACGTCGCGCCCGCGTTTCTTCCAGATCCGCGGTATCGGCGAGCGCGAGGAGTGGCAGGGCGCGCCGAATCCTTCCGTCGGCTTCCTGATCGACGACATCGATTTCAGCGGCATGGGCATGCCGGCGACGACGTTCGATGTCGATCGCATCGAAGTGCTGCGCGGACCGCAGGGTTTGCACTACGGCGCCAATGCGCTCGGCGGACTCATCGTCATGCGCGGTCGCGATCCGGAAGAACAATTTGGTTTTGCCACCGAGGCGTCGGTCGGCGAGTACAACAGTCAGTCGCTCGGCGCGGTGGCCACCGGCCCGGTCGAGTCGTTGAACTCGGCGTGGCGCGTGGCGGTTCAGGAATATCGCTCCGACGGTTTTCGCAAGGATTCCTATCTCGGCCGCGACGACACGATGGATCGCGACGAGCTCACGGCGCGCGCCAAGTGGCGGTGGCGTCCGAGCGAGAGCACGACGGTCGATCTGACCTGGCTGCATGCGGATCTGAACAACGGTTACGACGCATGGTCGATCGATAACTCACGAGTGTCGCTCGCCGATCGTCCGGGCAAGGATGCGCAGCAGTCCGACGGCGCGGCGCTCCGTGTCGATACATCGGCCGGCAGGCTCGGACGGTTGACGCTGACGGCAACGCTGTCCGATAGCAAGACCGACTATAGCTTCGACGCCGACTGGGGCAACGCGCAGAGCTGGGCGCCGTACACCTACGATTATTTCGATCGCCAGCAGCGCGACCGTCGTAGCCGCAGTTTCGAAGCGCGCATCACGTCCGAAGAAGCGGCGTCGACGCACGGATTGACGTGGGTCGCGGGCGTGTATGGGTTGGATGTGGACGAGCAGCTCGACTACACGTCCCAGGGCGTCTACATCGATCCGTTCTTCCCGGAATATTCAGGCTCCACCGACAAGACCCTGAACAGCGATTACAACGCGCAGAATCTCGCGGTGTATGCGCAGGTCGAAGCGCCGTTCAGCGAACGCTGGGGCTGGTCCTTCGGATTGCGCGGCGAGCAGCGTGATGCCGATTACAACGATCGCCGCACCGGCGAAGGCGATCTGACCGGCATCGATGCAGCCGCGAAGGACAACATGTGGGGCGGGCAGGCGACGATCTATTTCGATCCTCGCGATCATCTGCGCTGGTTCGCGACGCTGTCGCGCGGCTACAAGGCCGGCGGTTTCAATCTGGGTGAAGCCGCGCAAGTGCTGCCGCAGTTCCTGCCCGAGTATCTGATCGGCCTCGACGTCGGCATGAAAGGTCAGTGGCTCGATGGCCGGTTGTACGCGGACGTCACCGCCTTTTATATGAAACGCACCGATATGCAGGTGGCGATCAGCACGCAGCTCAATCCCGGCGATCCGAGCAGCTATCTGCTCTATACCGACAATGCGTCAGGCGGCCGTAACTTCGGTGTCGAGAGCAGTGTTCGCTGGCGTGCGACCCAACAGTTGGAGTTGGGTGCGGCGCTGGGTCTGCTGCGTACTCGCTACTCGGGCTTTCGTCCCGACGGTGTCACGGACTTGAGCGATCGCGATCAGGCGTATGCGCCTCGCTATCAAGGGTCGGTGAATGCCACGTGGCGTCATCCGCTGGGCTGGATGGCGCGTGTCGATGTGACGGCGACGGATTCCTATTACTTCGACGTGCCTGACCTCGACCCAGAGAAAGACAGCTATCGCTCGAACGCGTACACACTCGCGCATCTCAAAGCCGGCTACGAAGCCGAGACCTGGGCCATCTATGCGTGGGGTCGTAACGTGTTCGACAAGGATTACTACACGCGCGGGTTCTACTTCGGCAACGAGCCGCCCGATTTCGCCAACAAGCGCTACACGCAACTCGGCGAGCCGCGGCAGTTCGGTGTCACTTTCCGTTGGGAGTTCAAATGATGCGTACCGCCATCGAAATCAGTCTGTATCCGCTCGATGCCGACTACATTCCGCCGATCAAGGATTTCATCGATCGGTTGAACAAATACCCCGAGCTGCACGTCACGACCAACGCCATGAGCACGCAGATCGCGGGCGAGCATGCACGCTTGTTCGAAATCCTCGGCAAGGAGACGGCGCTCAGCTTCGCTGAGCACGGCCGCAAAGTGTTCGTGATGAAGGTGCTCGGCGGCACTGTGCCCGACGCCTGAGCGGCACGGGCGCGTCCATGCAAGAAGCCATTGCCCCGGCATCGCTGACGCAGGTCATCGTCGATCAGTTCCTGGCGACCTCGCCCTGGGAAGCGGCGGCGTCGCTGATCGGTCTGGCGTATCTGTTGCTCGCGGTCCGCCGCAACCTGCTGTGCTGGTTGTGTGCATTTTTGAGCACGACGATCTATCTGGTGCTGTTCGCGCAGGCGTCGCTGTACATGCAGTCGCTGCTGCAGGTGTTTTACCTGGTGATGGCGGTGTACGGGTTCGTCGAGTGGCGGCGAGGACGCAGCGAGTCGGGGGACGTGCGAATCGAATCGTGGACTGTGAACCAGCACGTGACGGTCGCCGTGCTTGTCATAATCGCCAGCGCGCTGAATGGCTGGGCCCTGTCGCGCTGGACCGACTCGCCGGCGCCGTACCTCGATTCTTTCGTCACCTGGGGCAGCATTGTTACCACTTGGATGGTCGCGCGACGCATAATCGAGAACTGGTTGTACTGGATCGTGGTCGACGGCGTCGCTGCCTGGCTGTACTTCAGCCAGGGGCTGCTCGCCACCACGGTGTTGTTCATCATCTATCTCGGGATCGTGGTGCGTGGATATTTTGTCTGGCGGCGGGAACAGCAGTTGCAGAGTAAGTCGGTGGTCGCCGCACCCTCGACTTGAGCTGACATGACGGCCGCTGGCAACGGAGCCGGCGCCCTGGAAATCGCCGCGCGGGTGCTCGGCATCGCGACCGATGCGGTGCTGTCCTGCGAGCCCATCAAGCACGGGCTCACCAATGAAAGCTGGCTGGTGCGCACCAGGCAGGACGACATCGTGGTGCGCCTCAGTAACACCGCCGATGCAGCCTTGCAGATCGATCGTCAGAGCGAAGCTCTGGTGCTCGCGGCGGTGAGCGAAGCGGGCATCGGGCCCGATGTGCTTCTGTGCGAGCCGTCGCAGCGAGCGCTGGTCACTCGCTATCTCGGCGACACCTGGGTCGAGGCCGATGCCGTCCAGGAAGAAAACATCCAGCGGCTGGGGCAGTTGTTTCGTCGCCTGCATCGGGTGGCGCCACCCACCGGCGTCCGGCGCGTGGAACTGAACGATACGCTCGAAGGCTATTTCCGGACCCTTCAAGAGCGCGGCATTCAGCCGGCGCTGACGACCAAGTCTTTGCGTGAACGGGCGCTGCAGGTCGCGCTGAAGTTGCGTGAGAACTCCGCCGCGACGCTGTGTCACAACGACGTGCATCACTTGAACGTCACCGATGATGGCACGCTGCGGCTCATCGATTGGGAATATGCGGGCGTCGGGCAACGCTTGTTCGACCTGGCGTCGGTGTGCGTTTATCACAAATACGACAAGCTGCAGCGCGAGCAGTTGCTGAGCTCGTATACCTCACTCACCGAATTGACGACCTGGCATCGCCTGGAGCTGGCGTGCTGGTTGTTCGACTACGTGCGCGATCTTTGGATGGCAGTACGCGAGAGCGGCGGCTGATCTCAGCCGCGGCCGGGTGCGCAATGTTTGAATGCCAGCGTGACCTGACCGCGCAGCGTTCGTAGCAAGCCGAGTTGTTCGGCATCGATCTCGAGGCCGTCGGGCTTCTCGGAGTCGGCGTACAGCAGGCCGATGGCTTGTCCTTTCAGCATCACCGGTAACAGGATGAAACTCCTGGCGCGAGTCGCCTTGCGATGCCATTCCGGAATGCGCTGGGCGATGTTCTCGGCGTGCGCATTCTCGATGACGATGTCGGCGCCTTTCTCGATCGAGACATGAAATGCATCTGGCGCGAACGCCAGAGGAAAGCTGCACTGAGGAATGACGCTTTCGATGTCCGCGCCGAAGCCGAAGCGGGCACGCATCGAGTTCATGCGCGCGTCCCGGATGAAGATCATGGTGCGAGTGAAGTCCATGCCGCGATACATGGTTTCCAGGACCATGTGCAGCAGGTCGTTCAACGAGCAGTCCGCGGTGAGCGCTTCGGTCACGTCGCGAATACCGGCGGACAACGCCTGTTGCGGAGTCTCGGGCACAGCCGCTTCGGCGCCTTGCCGTTGATCGATCGCGTCGACGTGTTGTGTCAACGGATCGGCTGGCGACTCGGCTTCCTCTGGCGTGACTTCCGCATCGTTCGCGGCGCTGCCGTTCCATGCACGAATGGCCTTCAGCGTGGGGCTGTTCGCGGCGGGCAGATCGAGGGTGGCGGAACGCTCCGCCATCTCCTTGAGACCCTGATCGACGATGTCGGTCAGGTCTTTCGCATCCAGCTTGACGGCGGGGGCATAGCGTTTGCTGAGCGCGAGCAGGGCGGCGGACTTGCTCGCCGCGGGTGTGCGTAGCGCGATGTTGTACAAATCGTTGGCGTAGTTGGCGGCGATCTTCATACGCTGAAGCTCGGAGTCGGGCGGGGCGATCTCGCGCGACGACAAGGTTTCCATGCCTTCGATCAGCCGACCGGGGAAATTCCACTCACGGGCCAGGCCCACACCGAGATCGCGATAGGAGATGCCGAGCACGCGTTCGGCTGCAGCGTCTTCCGGCAAGTCTTTGTCCATGAGCGCGCGGATCTGTTGACGTTCTTCATATAGAAAGAACGTCACCAGCAGCCGTCCGAGGCTCTGGAACATGGCGCACATCACCGCTTCTTCGCTGTTCGCGATGCCGAGTCGCTGACCGAGCTTCTTCGAGACGACGCCCGCGAAGAACGCGCCGATGAGCTCGTCCTGCAGCGACTTTTCCTGCGGCCGGCCTTTCGAGAACTGCAGCATCGCCAGTGCGGTCGCGGTGTTGCTCACCTCATCGCAGCCCAGAATCATCACGGCTTTGGAGATGGTGCGGATGCGGCCGTGGTACTGGCCATAGATCGCCGAGTTCACCACCTGCAGCAGCTTGGTGGTGAGCGAGGCGTCGCTCAGGATGACTTGAGTGAGCTGGCGGTTGCTGTGAGTCTCCGAGCCGACCACCCGATTGATGTCGGCGATGGTCGTCGACAGTGTCGGGAAGCCCGAGGCACTACGCAACCGGCGCAGGATTGCTTCCAGTCCCGCAGGTCGATGATCGTCGGTTCGCGTCGGCGTGCTCGTCATGAGGCTGTGATGTCATCGCGGCCCCTGAGCGTCCTCGGCACGCGCTATCGATCCTGCTGTTTTCCCGATGTACCTCCGTGCATCGACCCACTAAGGGTTTCCTTGAGTGTGGAAGACACGTGGCGCGCACTGACTTGGAGCCTAGTGAGACGCGTGTCGCATCTCATCGGCGAGTCGGTGTCGGCCGATTCCCTGCCGCCGCGCTGTCAGTGACGCTTGAAGTACTGCACCTCGCGCTCGTGCTTCTCCGCTGCGGAGCGAGTTCTGAACGTGCCGAGGTTGCGGCGTTTGCCGGTGCGCGGGTCGGTTTTCCTGGAGTAGAGGCGATATTCGCCCGAGGCGAGCTTGCGAATCATGGCGGACTCTCGTTCATCAGGAGGCCTGCCAACGGAATCGCCCGCCGTCGCTGTGGGTTCCGCCCGTAGAATAGGGCGCCTGGCGATTGGGACGCATCGATCCGCTATGACGTTTGCATTGGCCTCGCTGGCTGAGGCTTTGAACACACCGGCTCCGTGGCTGACGCCATACGTGCCGGCTGCGCGAGCTGTGCTGGCAGCGCGGTCGGATTCCGTAGCCGACGCATTGAACGCCGCTTCGGGCGACGACATTCGCTTCGTCGAGCAGGCTGCGTTGCCCGAGGGCGAGGCGTACGAATCTTTCATCGCTCGCACGGGATGCGTTCCCACTCGCGACAACCTGCACGATCTGTTCAATGGGCTGGTGTGGCTGAGCTACCCAAAGACCAAGCGACGCTTGAACCTGTTGCATGCAGGAGAGATCATGGCGCGAGGCAGTGTGGCCGGCGCACGCGGTCCGTTGCGGGATGCCATGACGCTGTTTGATGAGAACGCCGCGATATTGCAAGCACCCTCGGTATTCGTCGACGCGTTACGTTCTCGCAATTGGCACGCGCTCTTTGTCGAGCGCCGTGCGCAATGGGCGTCGGCGCATCTGGCGCTGTTCGGTCACGCGCTGCTCGAGAAACTGATGCAGCCACGCAAGGCCATCACTGCCCACGTCTGGCTGGTCGACGAGCTCAGCGACGATGCGATTGCCGCGAGCTTGACGTTGTCGAGACTGGCTACAAAGGACTTTCTGCCGTTGCCTGTGCTCGGCGTGCCCGACTGGTGGTCCGCGAACGAACGTCCCTCCTTCTATGACGATGCCGATGTTTTCCGGCGTCCACGTTGATGCGAGCCCAGCATTCCGTATAGCCTGTCCGCCATGAACCTGCGTGATGGTGTGATGGTGCGGCGAAATGCCGTGGGATCGGAGGATCTCGCGGAGCTGGCTCTTTTTTTACGACGCGCCGCCATGGCGGACTCGCCGGTCTCGAACTTCGAGGACGACGTCGCGGAAGATCGGGTCGAGTGGGTGATCAATAAAAAGATCCGCGACACCCAGCATGTGAAACTCACCAAGGCCATCGAGAAGAAACTGGCCGCGATCGATGACGCCTGCGTCGAGTCGATCGTCAATCCGTTTTACCAGGTCGAAGTGCGCGACCGCGAGCCATTACAGATTCTTCATTACGGCGTCGGCGGTCATTACATTCCGCACGTCGACGCGGAAACGCTCTACAAGGATGACCACGGCCTGGAGCTTTGGGAAAAGACCCTGGACCGCGACCTGTCGGTGGTCTACTTCATCAACGACGACTTCGCCGGCGGCGAATTGTTCTTTCCCTCGCTCGATCTGGTCATCGAGCCCGAAGCCGGCACGCTGGTGTGTTTTCCCTCCGATCACAACTACATTCACGGGGTGCGCCCGGTGACTTCGGGGCATCGCTACACCATCGTCACGTGGATGCGCGTTGCCGGCATGCCCGCGCTGGACGAGATCAATCAGATGTGGATGGACGAATATCACCGCCACTGGCCGAAACAGATCGCGCAACCGCCGCGTTTGGGCAAGGGCCGGGGAGTGGAGGCCGGGATTCCCTAGCGAACTTTTTCTCAAGCGCAGTGCCTCACCCTTGGCGTCGCTCGAGCCGGTGATGCGGGTGGTGGCCCATGAATATCTTCCGTCATTCCATGTTCGCGTGTGCGGTCGTCCTGGCGCTGGGTGCGCCGCGGGCTGGAGCTGCGAATCCCCTGGGTATCGCTTTCAAGGACACGACGAACGTTGCTCTTTACGGCCAGCCGGGCGGCATGCTCATCGCCGGGCGCTGCAACCGGAACGATCCTGCGTTCGCGGATGCGCGCCACAAGGGCGCGGAAGTCCTTCTCTATATCGCCCCGGCGGAGCGTCCCGATACTCGCGTGTGTGCGCTCGATAACGAGTTCTACATGAACGAGCTGTCGCGCGTGCCGCTGTGGCCCTATCCGCACGAGGGCGAGCGAGTGAGTTATCCCAAGACTCACATGACCGACATGCGTCCCGGCTCGCCCTGGATTCTGCACGTCGTCGACTACGTCACGCAGTTGATGCGCGATGGCAAGGTGGATGGCGTGTTTCTGGATGCGCTCGGTGCGCGGCCGTGGAACAAGCAGGCGATGTGGGAGCTGTGGCCGCAGAAAGAGAAAGACGAGTGGACCGACGGCGCCATCGATCTGGTGCGACGGCTCGATGAGAAGCGGCGCGCGATCAACCCGGACTTTCTCATCGTTTCCAACGGCCCGTGGGATCGCGGCGATTCGCGCGGCCAGGCTGGCGAGCGCTATGTGGACGGCATCATGCTCGAGCATCCCAAGCTGGGATCGAAGTGGCATGAGAAACAAGCGGGCGAGTCGTTTGGCGATCTAGGGCACCGGCGCGTACTGGTCGTTGCTTCCGGTCCCGACGATGCGCGGGCCTGGGCCAAGGTCAAAGGTGTGACTCATGTCTGCAGCCAGGTCGGCAAGGGAGAGTATGTGCATCCCACCGAACCGGCCGTGGCGTTCGAGCCGTTGCACGACCGGAAGTCAGTGGCGTCTAGGTGACGCGCTGACCCGGCAGTGTCGCGAACGCGCGCACTGGAAATGTTCCCATTCCTTTGACCTTCGGCGGCACGGCGGTGAAGGTTGCGCCGGTTGCCGGCACCAGCTCCAGTCCGCGCATGTGCTCGACGATGGGGATGCCTGCTCCCAGCAGCATGGTATGAACGGGCCGATGGCCGCCGTCGGTGTCGTCGATGTTATAAGAATCGATGCCGACCAGCTTCGCGCCTTCGTTCTTCAAATATTCGGCCGCCGCGGCCGTCAGGAACGGATGACCCTCGAAATATTGATCCGTGCGCCAATGACGCGACCAGTTGGTGTGAATGAGCACGGCTTTGCCGCGAACATCGATGGCGCCGAAGGCCTCGGCCGGAATCTCGCGACCCGACATGCCGTCCGTGTGCAGGACCACCGCATCCAATCCGACCAGCGTCTCCAGTGTCAGGCCCGCGATGTCCGTGCCGTCGGCGAAACGGTGAAACGGGCTGTCGATGTAGGTGCTGGTGTTGGAGCACATCGTGATTTTGCCGATCTGAAACTCCGTCCCCGGCGCATACACACTGCGAGACTGCTCCCGACTGAGATGATCGCAGATGAGCGGTGCCGGCAGTCCCTTGTATGTGATCATGCCGTCTTCGATGGTATGGCTCAGATCGATGAACGCCGCCATGGTTTGGTCCTCCCGCTATCGGATGAGCATTGAAGCACGCCTGGGTTAGACTGCAAGCCGTTGTCGGACACGGAGCGACCCGGAATGGCCCAGGTGAGGGTGGATCCGAAAAAGATCAAGAGTTTCCGCTCGGCGGCCGAGTTCGAAACCTGGCTGAGCAAGCATCACGACCGCCAGGATGAGCTGTGGCTGCGGTTCTTCAAGAAAGACTCCGGCAAGCCGACGGTGACTTATGCCGAGGTGCTGGATGCGGTGCTGTGCTGGGGCTGGATCGATGGGATTCGCAAGTCGTACGACGAGATCTCCTTCCTGCAACGTTACTCACCGCGCAAGCCCAAGAGCATCTGGAGTCACATCAATCGCGAGCACGTCGCGCGGCTGACCACCGCGGGGCGCATGACGTCGCACGGTCAGAAGCACATCGATGCCGCCAAAGCCGACGGTCGTTGGGACGCGGCCTACGCGCCGATTCGCAGTTCCTCCGTCGACACGGTTCCCAAGGATCTCCGTGCCGCCATCGATGCCAACGCTCGCGCCCGCAAGACGTTCGAAACGCTCAACCGGCAGAACCTGTTCGCGCTGACGTTCCGGACCAACAATATGAAAACGCCGGCGGGCAGAGCGAAGAAGATCGAGACACTAGTGGCAATGCTGGCCAAGGGCGAGACGATCGTGCCTCAGCGGCTGGAGCAGAAGCCGGCGGTGAAACGGGCAAAGAAGAAGCGGAGTTGACCGGCGTTCGTGCGCCGCAGCTACGAGGCATCCGTAGTAGACACGGGGTCCTGTTCGCCGGCAGGATCGCGCAGGCTTGCGCGATTCATATATAACGACAGGGGAGGGACACGGAATGGAACCGTTGCTGTCGATCATCGTGGCGGTGGCTGGGGCATTCGGCAACCAGGCGCTGGAGGAAACCACCCGGCGCACGATCGGCGAACTGTGGGAGCACGCGAAGCAAATCATTGTCACGAAGTTCGGCGCCGCTTCGCTCGCGCCACAGCTCATGGATGAAATGCGTCGACAGCCTACGATGAGCGCGGCGGAGCATGTCGCGGCTCAGCTCACGGCGTTGAATGTGACCAACGATCCCGAAGTGGCGCGTGTCTTCAGAGAGCTGGCGGCGCTGGCCCAAGGTACCAGCGACGACGAGCTCTCGGCCATGGGCATTCCGCAGATGAGGAACGCCTGGGCTGTCGACCGGCGGGCGTAGAACACCATATTGATCGCGGCGACGGGAGTAATCGTCGCGCTGGTATTGCGGCCGGCGACAAACCAGCGAGCGCCGGCGATGACGCCGATCCGACATCTGAAGTTATATTCGATAGCAGGCGCCACGATGACTGAGAATGTCTTCGTCAGGACTCGCCCAGCTGAGCGGCCCATTCCCTCGTGGCGTGACATGTTCCCATGGCTCGCCGATAGCCCTCGCGTTCGGTAGTGCGGGCGACGTAGGCTCGCTCTGCGTCGTCGAGTGAAGTCGTCCCAGTTCGTTGTGCGAACTGCAGGGCGTAAGTCACCGAGATATCGGCAGCAGTGAATCTATCGCCCGCCATATAGGGTGAGCGGGCGAGCTGCCGTGCCACCAATTTCCGCCGGCTCTCGAAAGTTTTCTGCGCCTTGTCGGCGGTCCAGTTTTGTTGTTCGGCCTCGGGCGCGAGTATGCGGGTGACGACGACGAAGAAGGTCGAGGCCGCGAGGCCGGCTTCGCCCAAATGAAGAAACTGTTGATACATGGGGAAGGCAGGATCGTGCGGGTCCGGCGCGAGCGGGGTCGGTCCGTAGCGGCTCATCAGATATTCCATGATCGCAATCGACTCGACCATGGTGACATCGCCGTCCTGGATCGCAGGAATGAATCCGGCGGGATTGATGGCCATGAACTCCGTGTCGTTCTCGACGCCGGCGAACATATCCACCGGCCGCAACCGATACGCGAGCCCCATCTCCTCCAGCAGCCAGACCACCCGGACCCCTCTGCCTTCGCCGAAGACGGTAATCATCTCAGCCTCCCTGGCTCGACTTGAACACGGCCAGCTGATCGGCGAAGGCGCGCTGGTATGCAGGCCGCGCTTCGCCACGCGCGATGTAGGCGAGGAGCTTCGGATATTTCTCCAGCAGCCCCGAGCTGTTCAACCGGCGCAGCACAGTCACCATCATCAGGTCACCGACGCTGAATGCGCCGTCGAGCCAGTCGGCATCGCCCAACCGATTGGCGAGCTCGGTGAGTCGTGCACGGACGCGTTCCTCGAGCATGAGCCGGCGTTCCTCATACCAGCTCTTGTTGCTCTCCACGATCCTGGCCATCGAGAGCTCGACGATCGGTGGCTCGACGGTGTTGAGCGCGGCAAACATCCATGCGATCGCGCGGGCTCGGGCATTGGCATCCTTCGGCAGGAGCCCCGGGTGGCGCTCGGCGATATGAAATATGATCGCGCCCGACTCGAACAGGGCGAGGTCGCCTTCTTCATAGGTCGGAATCTGGCCGAAGGGATGCAGCTTGCGATGGGCCGGTTCCTTCATTTCAGCGAACGAAACCAGCCTCATCTCGTAAGGCTGACCCACTTCTTCCAGCGCCCAGCGAACTCGCATGTCCCGCGCCAGCCCCTGGCCGCGATCCGGGGATCGTGCAAAACCGGTAATGATCGGGGTCATGGGAGCGCTCCTGGGTGGGTACTTGCCTCAAGGACGAACGGGCGGGGCCGGCGCCGACAGGGGCGCCCGCTTTTCAGGAAGGAAACTTCTCGAAGGCCGGGAGCTTCTCCAGCGCTCGATCCCAGCCCGCCCGGCTCGACACGAAGATGTGCGCATCGGGTCTCAGGTCGACTGCGCTGTTCAAACTCCCTGCCGGGACCACCAGCAATGCTCCGCCCATCTGGACCATCGGCACCGCCGATCCGCAAATCCGGCAGAAGCTCCGGGCGTGCCGGGTTCCCGGCAAGGTGAACTGCGTGATCTTGTCCTCTCCCGCGGTCCATTGCAGCTTTGCGGATGAAGAGAACAGGTTGGCCGCGTGGGCCGAGCCGGTGTCCTTGCGACAATGCTCGCAATGACAAAGAAAGAACCGTTCGAAATCCCCGTCGATTTCGAAGCGGATCTCGCCGCAGAGACAGGAGCCTTGGTGTCTGTTGCTCATTCGTCGGATCTGGAGACCGTAAGAAGGTCGCGAATGATAGTCAGGATGCCGGCCCCCGGCGATACTGGTGGCGAGGAGCCAATCGCCATGCCGAAGATCGACATCTCCACGGTGACAGCACGCAAAGGCTGCCCCTATCCCTCGCCGTTCGACGTGCCTTGCGCCGAACGAGTCCGTCGTCGCTTGGGTGACGCCGGCGGGTTGCGCGACTTCGGCGTGAATCTGATGACTTTGCCGCCCGGCAACTGGTCGAGTCAGCGTCACTGGCATAGCCACGAGGACGAGTTCGTCTACATCCTGGAGGGTGAGCTGACACTCATCGAGGATGGCGGCGAGACGATTTTGCGGCAGGGCGACTGCGCCACGTTTCCAAAGGGTACCGGCAACGGCCATCACATGATCAACCGCTCGTCCAGCGTCGCCGTCTATCTCGAAGTCGGCTCGCGCCAGAGGGAAGATCTCACCACCTGCTCCGATATCGACATGATGAGCTCGAACGCCGACGGCCGGTTCGTGCACAAGGATGGGACGCCGTACTGACGTCGCTCGACCCGGTCTGGGCTGAATACTGACAAAGTATGCGCTACGATGGGTCGGCGCACCTCATCGACCGGAGGCAACATGCTCAGACGCACTTTTTGCGTGGTTCTCGTCGGCAGTCTCGCGGCGTTCGGCGCCTGGGGGGACGAGGTGTCCGGTCTGTCCGGGAAGTACAAGCATGCGCCCGAGCAGAGCGCCGATATTTCACAGGCGATCGAACTGGCGATCGAGAAAATGAACTTCATCAAGCGGCCGATCGCGCGCGGCCGCCTGAGCAAGACCAATTTCCCTTATCAGCAGATTCGAATCGAGCTGACCGCGAGCGACGCCGAGATCACCTACGACACTCAGGCGCCGATCCGGATGCCGCTCGGCGGTGAGCCGATCAAGTGGAAGCGGGCCGACGGCGAGGTCTTCGACGTGTCGGCGAAGCTCGAGGGCGGCAAGCTGGTCCAGACGTACAAAGCGGCGGACGGGGCTCGCGTGAATTCGTTCTCCCGGGACGCGAGTGGCTCGTTACATCTGGAAGTGGAAGTCTCGAGTCCGCAGTTGCCGCGGCCGGTCAAGTACACGCTGATGTACCGACCGGCGGCGTCGTAGCGTCAGGGATACTTCACGTTCTTGCCGAACGGATAGAAGTTTTCCAGTTTGAGATGTTTGTAGTCGAGCGCTTCCAGGCGCACCGTGCCGACGAACGGTTGATCCGGCTCGACCAGCAGAATGTTCCTGGCCCAGCCGCTGTCGTAATAGCCGCGACGGAAGTGGACGCGCGACTTGATCGCGATGACTTTGAAATCCGCGGCGTTGATGCCGATCTCGGAGAACGCGGCCGGATCGGTGTTCTGGTGCAGGTACGGGCTGATGACCAGCTCGTTGCCATCGCCGAATTTCACACTCACCCACAGCTGCGCGCCGCCGCCACCGCCGAAGCGTGACATGCCGCCGCTGACCGTGTTCACCGTTCCAACCACTCGCACCGGCTCGCCGGCGGATTCGTCCACTCTGCCGCCGACCATCATGTCGAACTTGTCGCCGGGCCGGACGCCTTTCTTGCGCAGCGCTTCGATGGCGTCCTTGTCGGCGACCGTGCCGATCAAGGTGTTGCTGAGTTTCTGATCGATCACTTCCTTGAGCAGCCAGGTAGCGGCGCCGGAGCGGTCGCTGTGGTCGGCGAGCACGACTGGCGTCTGTTTCTTGGCGATCGACTCCTTGGCCAGCGTCACGCCTTCCTTCATGGAGTAGACCTTGGTGCCGTAGTAGAGCTGCTCACGCAGACGCCATGCGGTGTTCGCCATGTCGTCGGCGATGTGATTGGCGAGTTCGGGATCGCCATTCGTCATGACTTGAAACGCCATGCCCGCCTCATTCGAATCCATGAATGCGAAACCGTAATAGAAATTCACGTAGACATCGGTCTCGCGCGCTTCCCAGACCAGGGCGCGTTGCACGAGATCCATCCACGGTGAACGCCCCGTCCACTGCAGCACTGAAGGCGTGAGGATCGGGGGCTTGCGCGTAGCAGTCGCGGGCTTGTAGTCGCCGCGGATCGAACGAATCAGCGTGCGCGCCGCGCGCTCACCCTGCAGATGGGTGTCGTAATGAGGGTAATACTTCGTGCAGAAGGCGAGATTCGCATAACGCAGGAAGTCGGCGTCTTCGTTGCCATGAGGGTCGAAGGTGCCGACGATGAAAGCCTTCGGACCGACCACCTGGCGCACGCGCCGTGCGAGCTCCGCTTCGGGCTTGGCGACGTTGCGCACGCCCATCGCGCCGTGAACCGCCAGATAGACACCGTCGAAAGGTCCCAGTGTCTTCAACTCCGAGATCATCTTGTTGACGAAGTGATCGTAGGTGGTCTTGTCGATCCATCCCGAGCCCGTGCCGGTTTTCGGAAACAGCGGGGACTCGATGCCCACGACCTCGACGTTGGCGTGCTCCCGCGCGACTTTCACAAAGCCGCCCATGTAGCCGTCCGGATCCGAGCCCAGCAGCGCTTCGCCACGTGCCGGCGAGCCTTCATAGATGAAGTCCGACAGCTGGGTATCGAAGGGCAGGAACGTCACGGTCTCGTGCATGAAGTAGATCGCGGCGATGCGGATCGGCTTCGTGTTGGCAGCGGCCTTCTGGGCGTGCGCTACGCTGGCGCAAATCGCAAGAAAGAATGCACTCCAAAGCGACAGGAGGGCGCGGCGTGAGAGCTTCATGCGGGACCTTGAGCTGACAGGACCAGCTGCAACCTTAAGCCCCGCGACCCGGCGAGCCCATGAATAGAACAGCGGCGTGCATAACCTCAGGTCATACAGCGCCGCGTCTATCGATAACGTCGCCTTAGAACACGCTCCAGCGCAGCGCGATGCCGGCGACCTGGGCGTCGTAACGGCGGGCGATGCGGTTGCTGTCGCGATCGCTGCCGCGATAGCTCAGCTCGATGGCCAGCTGATCGCGCGGCTTATAGGTGAACGTAAACAAGCCGGTCAGCACATCGTCGTTGCGCCTGCCGTCGACCAATTCCAGATCGCGCGTGTTCAGATATTCCTGATCTTCGTACGAGGCAGTGAGCGCGAAGCTCAGCTTCTCGGTCGGGCTCCAGGTTGGCGAGAGGCTGTAGCCGTCGGAGATGAAGTAATCCGATTCAACGTCCGTATAGGCTTTCAGCTCACTCCACGCCGCCAGCAACATCGAGAACTTCTCGCGCGGCTTCCAATCGATCTCGGCGCGCCAGGTGTCGCCCGAGTACCGGCCTTCCGGATTGGCGGGGCGTTCGCGCTCGACGTAGCCGGCGCTCACACGGAATTGAGTGCGCACGGTCGCGGTGTACGTGAAGCGGGCGAGGGCGGCGTTTTCTTCGTAATCGCTCTCGGATTCGCTGGCGCCCGGGGCGACGATTGCGTTCGGAAACTTCGCGTCGATGTAGCGGTACTCGACGCCAAACGAATGAAACGAGGGCGTCGCGTAGTCGATGCTGACGCGGCCCATGTTGGCCTCGAGATTGTCGGTCTGGCGAATCTCCAGATCGTGCTCGGTCTCGATGCGGCCGCCGCTGGCGCTGACCGACCAGCGCGGGCCGATGGCCCAACGCACCATGGCCGAATAGTTGGTGCCTTCGATGATGTCGCGCTGGGTGCCCAGCGTGTTCGCGAAGTCCGCCAGCGTGCGGTCGTAGGAGGCGGACAGACGGCCGGTCAGCGCGGTCAGCGCGTGAAAGTCGAACGACGCCGAGGCGTCGCCGCCGGTGTAGTTGAGATAGTCGTTGTCCTGATAGCGGGCGTCGTACACGCGACCTTTGAGCCGCAATGTTTGCTGACCCATGTGAAAGTCGTTGCCCAGGCCGAGCGTGAGCTTGTTCACGTAGTCTTCGCGCGAGGGTTCGCGCTCGCCGACGACGCCGACGTCGGTGCTGTCGGCCTTGCGGAACAGGTTGTCGTCGTACAGGTATTGCTCGGAGAGATAGAGGTGTTCCTCTTTCTTCTCGTCCGTTTGCGCGGCGAGCGCGGCGTTACACAGCACCGTACCGACGGCGGCCAGGCACACAGTGTTTCGACGAAGTCTGGTTCCCTTCATAGTCATGAGTTCCCCTCCTCATTCAATACAAACCAAGTCTTGATGTCTGGCAAAGAATCTCCGATCGACATGGTCTTGCGACCATCGGGTTCATTGCGGTCAGGGTAGTCGACCGGTTCGGCTTTCACCCTGCTGTCTTACTCTTCATAAAAAGTCGGAGCACGTCACGATCGGCGGGCATCAGGTGGATGCGCGTGAGTGCCAGGAAAATGATGCCGCCGCCGGCGCTGAGGCCCAGCAGGCGGACCAGCGCCGGATACCCCATGGCCCGCAGTTCGATGTCGGCGAAATAGAGCAGGGTCGCCATGATCAGCGCCTTCGCGATGGCGGGCACGATGGCGCTCAGCAGGCGAGCCACGGTCTGTTGCATCAAGTGCAGCAGGACGCCCAGCGAGATCACGGCGTTGATCAGCGTGACGATGAAATACGCGGCCGCCAGACCGAGCAGGCCCCACTGCACGCCGGTGATGAAAGCGGTGACGTGCATGATGCTGCTGACGATGCCGAGGCGCAGCAGCAGATCGGTGCGTCCCAACGCCTGGAACACCACGCCGCCCGCACTGACCAGCGATTGAATGAAGCCGATCGGCGCCAGCCACATGATCAGCGCGGCGACCATGCCCCACGAATCGCCCAACGCCACATCGACGAACGGCTCACGCAGGACGAACAGGCCGGCCATCATCGGCGCGGTGAAGAACGAGATCACCGACAGCAGGCGCAGGTGCATGGCGCCCAGCTCCTGCGGCGAATGCTGGTGACGGCTCATCATCGGGAACAGCGCGCGCGTCGCGACGAACGTGAGGTTCTGCAGCGGGAACAGCATCACCCGATACGCGAGCGAATAGGGGCCGAGCGAGGCCGGGCCGAGCATGCGTCCGATGATCATCGTGTCGGCATTGCGCGAGAAATAATTCACCAGGTTGAACGCGAACAAGTTGCCGCTGTAGCCCCACAAGCCTTTGGCGTGCTCATGGCTCCAGGTCCATTTCATCCTGGTGTCGGAGGCGATCCAGAACTGAATCGCCGACAGCACCGCGACCGTCAACGTCTGCAGCACCAGGCTGTACGGACCCGCGCCCAGATAAGCGGAAACCACGGCAACCGTGAATCCCGTCAGCAGCGCGACGATTTCGATCCGGGCCACGGTGGAGAACTTGGAACCGCGTTCCAGCAACGCCTGATGCACGGTCGAGCCGCTGAGAAATGGGAACGACAGCGCGCTCAACTGCACGAGCGGCATGAGCCCCGGCGCCTTGAATATGTGATCCGCGAAGAACGAGAAGATGAGCAGGAATGCCGTCAGCCCCAGGCCAATGAAACAATTGGTCCAATGCGCCGTCAGCACGGTCGGCTCGTCGAGCGTGTCGCGCTGAATGATCGCCGACGCCATGCCCATATCCCGCAGCAGCATCGCGAAATTGGTGATGGCGAACACGATCGCGACCAGACCGAAATCGGCCGGCGTCAGCAAGCGCGACAGCACCAGCAGACCCAACAGCTGCACGCTGATCCGCGTCACCTGGATCATGCCGACCCAGCGAACATTACGAACAGCGGACATCAGCGCTCCTGCGGACGGGTGGTGGCGGTAGTGCTCGCAACCAGCTCGGCCGCGACCGGGGCGGTCTGCACGGCGCTTCGCGGTGCCAGGGCGCGCTCGAACATCGGGCGCAGCCAGCGCCCCACGATCCGGTAGTGACGTTCGAATGTCACATACAGCAGATAGGCGCAGCCATGAGCCGCGACCACTGCGATGGCTACATGAGTCCACCTGTGCTCGGTGTGCACGTATTCCAGCACGAGGATTAGGACGGTGTTGTGGATCAAATACAAACTGTAGCTATATGACGCCAGGAAATTCACCGACCCGCGCAGCACGCCCGGCGTGCGCTTGACGCACATCAGCAGCGCCAGCACGCCGAACATGATCATCGCCAGCAGGGTCGCGGTCTGGAAATCGTAAGGATGGAAGCCGGCCTTGCCGCAATGTCCGACCAGCGCGACGGTGGCGAACACAGTCACTGCCGAGGCGACGCTGAGCATGCGGGCATACCCGTTGGCCCGCCAGACATGAAACAAATAGCCGGCAATCGCGCCCAGCAGCCAGATCAGGCTGAGCGACTTGCCGCCGCCCGCCGCGGCGTTCCAGATGAACACGGGCACCGCGACGGCCACCAGCAGCAGACCGAGCCAGCGCTCGATGCGCTCACGCTTCAGCACGCAGAAAACAAACAAGCCCATGGTCACGTAGATCCACATCTCGATGGCGACGGTCCAGAACGGCTCGGCGGTGTTGTACGGACGGATGCGCCACGACACGTCCATGCCCGCGAGCTCGAGCGCCTGGAAGATCGCGTGATCCTGCAGCATCAGCAGATTGCCCAGGAACGCCAGCACGCCGGCGTTCGCGCCCTCCAGCCCGTGACGGCTGCTGATGAGGATCGCGTTGAGGATGGCGATCACGATCAGCGCCGGCACATACGGCGTCATGATGCGGGCGACACGGTCGGCGAAGAAGCCGGCGAACCGTGGCTCGGGCTTGTTCAGCCAGTTCAACATGGACTGCATGATCAAAAAACCGGACAGCAGGAAGAACAGCGCCACGCCCAGATTGCCCAGCCGATATTGATCCTCGATGCCGAAGTACAGCGGAAACAGATGCGCGGCGATGACCAGATTGGCGCCGGCGGCGCGCAGAGCATCCAGGTAGGTCGATGCCATGTCGCTCATGGCATGACCGTCAGCCGCTTTGCTGATGGGAGGGCTCATGATTACAACACTCCTGCGCGCTGCATGGCCGGTTGCAACACTTCTTTCCAGCGTGCGCGGCCGTCGGCGGATAGATGTAACTGATCGTCGTTGAAATAGCGGAGCTCGGGCGTGCCGCTGGTCGTGACGGTGGCGGCGTACAGATCCACCAAGGTGACCAGCTTCGTGTCTTTCGCGATCTGGCGCAGTCCCTGATTCAATTGCCGGCGCTGCCGCTCATCGACGGGCGCCTTGGGATTTGCACTCGGCGGCACGGTGCACAGGAACACCGGCACGTGCGGTTGCTGTGCTTGCTTGAGCGAGAGCATGGAGCGGATGTTTTCCACGGTCGCGCTGGCCGGCTGTCGGGCGGTGAGGTCGTTGATGCCGATCAGGATCACGATGGCTTTGGGATGCAGATCGAGCACATCTTCCTGAAAGCGGAACAACAGGCCACGGCTCACATCGCCGCCGATGCCGCGATTGGCCACCAGCGTGCCGGAGAAATCGGCGCCGAGCGATTTCCAGTTGGCGGTGAGCGAGTCGCCGGCGAACACCACGGCGCCCTGTTTCTTGGTGCGTTCGGTCCAGAAGAAGTTGCGGTTGTCTTTCATCCAGCCGAAGGTGCGAATGACGCCGGTGCCGGGCCAGGCATCGTTGCTGGTCGGATAGGGCGTCGGTCCGGACTGTGTCGCTGGCGAGTCACTCATCGCGTGAGTGCCAGCGAACAGCGCCAGGGCGCTCGCGAACGTTGCGATGCGCGCGGCGTGTTTCACTATTTGGCTCCGAGGCGCGCGCGTAGCGCGCCGTAATTGCGCATGCCGAGACTATGTTTGAGCAACATGCTCACCGCATTCGGCGGTGGCAACGCGCCTGAGAACACAGACTGAGCCAGGCGCCACGACCAGCGGAGTGCGCCAACCGCGCCGGGCGTCGGGCCGACGCTGCGAATCTCGAGCCCGAGCTTCTGCGCCCGCGTGAGGCGGGGGTGCGCGTCCAGAAACGTCTGCATGATCGACGGATCGGGATTGGAGCTGACGCGCTTCGGATTGCCGACGTTGCGCCACTCGACCAGCGGCTCCGGACAAAACACCGCGGCGATCCCGGCTTCACCCAGAGTGAGTACGAAGTCCAGATCCTGAAAGCGCCGCAGCTTTTCATTGAAGCGGCAATTCTCCAGCAGATGTCGCGGCACCAGCAGCGTGCTGGTCTGCATGATGTTGCCGGACTTGAGCATGTAATCCGCCAGGTCTTCACCGGGGAACGGTTCGCGCTTGGGCAGGATGTGCTTCTCGTCGTACTCGTTGACCTGCTCGACCGAGCTGAAACAGAACGAGTCGCGCGTCTGCGTGCGCAACAGCGCCATTTGATTCGCGAGCTTGTTCGGCGCCCACAGATCGTCGGCGTCGAGGAACGCGACCACGTCGCCGGTCGAATGGTCGATGCCACGATTGCGGGCGGCACCGCCGCCGCCGTTCTTCGGGCTGCGCACGACCAGCAGATCGGGGCCGGCGACCGCTTCCGCCTTTTGAATCGTGTCGTCCTTGGAGCAGTCGTCGACCACGACGATCTGAATGGGGCGCAGCGTCTGTCCCCGAGCGGTGGCGATGGCTTGTTGAATCGTGTTGCTCGCGTTGTACGCGGGAATCACGACCGACACGGTTCTAAGAATGTTGAAGCTCATGGTTCAGGTCGCCAGGTGCTGCTGCATCGCTGGATACGTCAGCGATGTGGCGAACGATCCGCCGCTCAGACGCGCCACTTCATAGGGCCGATCTTTGCGCGGGCCTGCCAGGTGAATGACGGACAGCGGCCGATGCGGCGCCGTCGGCTCGCACAGCAATTTCTGTTCGGCATTCCACACCGGGCAGCTCAAATGCGGCAGCCAGTTGAAACGCGCGGGCAGAAACGCGGTCGGCAGGTTTTCGAGATGAATCGCCGCGAACAACGCGTGCTGATCCATGTTCACCTTGCCGGTGCGCTCCAGTGCTTTCGTGTAGTAGCGCTGCCACTGTTGCCAATGTGGAGCCGTGTCTTTCAGGCACAGCACGCCGATATTGATACTGGTGGCAAACGAGCAGCGCAGCCCGTCGATAACGCCGAACGAGGCCACCATGTTCCCTGCCCACCACTTCCAGTCGGTCAATGTTTTGCGATAGCCGGGGCCGTTTTCGGTCACGACGGCGGCGCCGCGTGCGCGCGCGCCTTCCGCATATGCAGTGACGAACTCCGGCGTCTGCATCCATGCATCGGCATCGAACCACAAATAGACTTCGTAGCCGGTGAAGTAGTCACGCAGCGCCGTGCGCGCCACCAGGCCGATATTTCGCAACGAGCGTGCCTCCTGCGGCACGGGCAACGTCCACTGCGGCTGAACGATCTTGCAGCCGAACGCATTCAGCTGAGCGCGCTGTTCTTCGGTCAGGCCTTGATCGATGATGCCCATGTCGAGCGCTCTGGTCGCGGCGTGCGCGCGCAAAGAGCTGATCGCCGCAATGATCCAGGGAAAGAAATGAGCGTCGCCGCCCGTGATGATGATTTCCCTGCTCAAGCGCAAGCTCCTATTGCCAGCCGAAGGCCAGATCGTGAAGATGACCGGGAACAACCCGAGAGGTGACGATGAGCCTGATTGCTCTGGCTGCAGCCGCGGCCGCCACTTGCACGGCGCTGCTGGGCCAGCCCATCGATCCCGCGCGCCCTTACAAACAAACCGGTGAGTTCGAGCTGGTCAAGGACTACACGTTCGGTCGCCATCGCCCGGATGCAACGGTGGACACGCGTGCCAAACTCGATCAGGAATTTTTCTACCGGTACATCTACGAGAACGGCAAGCTCGACGGCCTGAAGACGTACTGGTCGTACCATCGCGACTACCCGGACGGCGATGCTCGCTCGCTGCACGTGTTCGACGACTGCACGCTCACATTGAAGGGCCGCATTCCTCCGGGCGGCGGCTTGAAGCCGCGGGGCCTGGAGTCGGGCATGTTGCGTGGCAAGTTGCCGGTCACCGACGGCATGTACATCGAGATGCGAGCGAAGCTGCCGACGGGCATTGGCGCATGGCCGGCGTTCTGGCTGAACCCGGGCGTGCAATATCCCGACGGCAAATTCTCCGAGCTGCCGTGGCCGCCGGAAATCGACATCTTCGAATTCTTCAACTGGCAGGGCCGTCCCGAAACGCGGGTGATGACGGGCTACATCCAGACGCACGGCAAGCCCGAGCGTTACGGCAATCCCAAGGATCTCTGGACCAAATTCAAGAAGAACGAATACATCCCCGGCTTCGATTTCTCCAAGGACTTCCACGTGTTCTCGCTCGACTGGGTCAAGGATCAGCCGATCTGGCTGCTCGACGGCGAGCCGATCAAGCAGACTCATTACGTGTGGAGCAAGCCCGTGCCCGCGCACCTTCTGGTCACCAACCAGCTGGGCATGGTGCTCAAGGGCGTCGATGTGTCGGCGATGAAAGCCGACGAGTCGCAGTGGAACTACGTGATCGATTACATCCGTGTCTGGCGACGGAAGCCCTGACTCCGCTTCCCTCGGTCGAAGTTCATGGCGCCGGTGATGGTCGCTCCGGCAGTGGTTGAGGTGGGCGTGCTGCATTTCGCCTCACGCGCCCCTCACGGGCGTACGGGAAGAACGGATGTGTTGCTTGACCCAGCCTTTCGCTCGTCCCAGAGGCGAGCGGAGCCTCCAGAGTGCGCTCTTGGCCGTCGCCGCGATGTGCGAAGCGCCCGGCATCACCATGGTCATCGCATCGATGCATAGCACCGGCTTGCCCGAGCCGGTGGCGATCTCGTGCGCCTGCCCGATCTCGCTTTCATAGAACAGCGTCGCCCCCGTCTCGCGATACACGCGGATCTTGTGGGAGCAGTGGGCGCCTTGCCGGATGCGTTCGGCGCGGCTCGGCAAGTCGACCAGATGCAGCTGCCCGTAGGAAATATTGTTGGCTGCCAGCCAGTCCTCGGTGAGGTTGCGATATTTCTCGAGGCGGGCGGTCACGATGTGACCGATCTTCAAGGTCGGGCGGAACAGCGGCCGGGCGCTGGCCAGAAATTTCTCGTAGCGCGGACCGTCGTCGTTCTCGTAAGCGGTCGGGTCGACGCATAGCACGCCGTCCATGTCGAAGCAGGCGGTCTCGACGCAGGCGTGATGAAACGCATTCCATTCGAACAGCCGGGGCTGCGGCATGGTGATGAAGGAAACATCCACGCTGCTCTTGTGAGACGGCGCGACAATCGCGGCACACGTCGAGATGCGCCCCGTGTAACCGGCGTCCTGGATGCGGGCCAGTGCCTTCTGCATGGAGCCGCCGGTGGCGATGCTGTCGTCCACGAGCAGGATGTGCTGGGCCTGCCGCAGCGAGGTCAGCTCGATAGCGAGCTTGCGCGTGTGGCCATGGCCGATGGTGCCGTCGGCGATGAAGTTGTCGATGTCGCAGACCAGGCGATTCAGGAACAGCCCGATCTGATAGGCGGGCACCATGCCACTGCGCGGGATGCCGACGATCAGATCGACGTCTGCCGGAATCGCATACAGTTGCGACCGGATGGCGTTGGCAAGCTGGGCAAATGAAACGTAACCAAACATTCGGCGCTCCTGCTCAGGCGCTGGCGGCGGCGGCCGTGGCCGACGAACGTGCAAGGGAGCTCGCACGCGCCTGTTGCAATTCTGCGATGCGCTGCTGTAACTGCAGCCCGCGGTCTTCCCATCGATACAGGGTGCGCGCCTGCTCGAACGCCGCTGTCTGCAAGCGATTCAAATGCTCCAGGCGGTCGATGTGCTCGATGATGGCGGACGTGAGAGCCGCGAAATCGGTGCTGGTGATCAAATCCTCGCGCAGTTTCGTGGGCAGGCCCGCGGCCGCGGCGTCGACAGTCGCGACCGGAACGCGGCCGAAGATGTAATCCAGAAACTTCAGTTTGAAGCCGCCACCGATCAGCTCCGGAACGATGGCAATGCGCGCCTGAGCCAGGAACGGCGCCAGGTCCTTGACGAAGCCTTCGAAGCGGGTCGCACGGCTGCTGGCGATCAATGTTTGTTTCAGATCGTCGGGCACATCGCCGGCGACGACCAGCTCGATGCCGTTCGCGGCGAACTTAGCGTCGGCATGCTCGACGAAGCGGGCGAGGTTCTCGCGCTTCACCACCCATTGGAACGAGCCGACGATCACGGCACGGCGCGGCACGGAGGCATCGATCACGCGCTCGGGAGCGACGGAGCCGTCATAGCCCGGCGTCAACGTGAGCGTGTTGTTGTCGCTGCGATGAGCGCGCAAGGCCTGCTCATCTTCGATCGTGATGGCCGACACCAGATCGACCTCACGCAGCAACCGGCGTTCCAGCCCGCGAACCTTATAGTAGTTTTGCCAGAGCGCCAGGCGCTTCGGCAAGCCGGCCTCGGCCTGTCTGGCCATGGCATGCCACAACACTTCTTCGTGATTGTGAGAAACATGGACCAGGACGGCCTTGGCGCCGGGCTTGGTAGCGCGATACGCCTTGCAGCGGTCGAGCGCCCAACCGGTGCCGTAGCTGTCGAAGACGATCGCGTCCCACGGCTCACGCAGCTGCTCTTCGAGGAGCGCACGATATGCGCTCGTCGAATCAACAGCGGCGGTCAGCGGGAAACGGTTCAACAAAGCGAGCGCAGTTCCGCGACGCTCGCCGGGCACCGACACCCATTCCATGCGTGCCCGCTGCTTCGGGGTGGCTTCAGTGCCGCCAAAACCGAGCACGCGCACGAACGCACCGGCCTGTGCCAGCGCTTCGGACAGTTTTGCCGAGTACACCTTCAACCCCTCGTTCATGGGGTAGGGGACGTGCCGGCTGATCCACAAACATCTCATTCGGCGACCTTGCGTAGCGAAGCGACGGGCGTCCAGGTCTGGAACCGCTCGCCACGTACCGATTTCCAAACCCCCAGACCGGCGCCCGCCATGCTGCTGACGATGTCGACGATCTGCGAGAACGGCTTGATCGCGTAACGGGCACCGAGAATGAAACCAATGAACGAGGCGGCCACCAGCACGACCGCGGCCCACGTGTAGCCGGCGACGGCCAGTGCCGCGACGACCAGGATGCCGCTCAACGCCAGGAAGTAGATGCACAGCCAGCGCAGCAGCTTGTGGGACACATATTTATAGACGGTCACGAAGTTCAGCTTGCGGATGTGCGGCCAGATCAGCCGGTGCACGTTGAACGCCTGGCAGGCGATGCGGGCTTTGCGGCCGAACTCGTCGGTGGCGTTGCTCGCCGATTCTTCATAAGCGCGTGCATCCTTGGATTGCACGATACGATAGCCTTGGATCAACACCCAGAACGATACGAACATGTCGTCGATGATGTGATCCGGTGGCGCCTTGTGGAGCGAGCGGCGCACGGCAAAGAGCGATCCGTCGGCGCCCATCACCGAGCCGGTTTCCTGCTCCAGACGCTTGATGCCTTCTTCCAGGCGCCAGTACAGCGAGCCGGTCGACGCCGTGACCGACTCTCCTTCGTTCGTATAGATCAGATTGCCGCACACGCAGCCGATCTCGGGATCGGCGAACGAAGCGCGCAGTTTGTCGAGCACTTCCATGTCCAGCATGACGTTCGCGTCCGTGAACAGGATCACGTCGCCGGTGGCACGGCTCGCCAGCAGGTTCATGCCATACGTCTTGCCATGACGGGCCGGCGACACGTGGAAGCTGATGTGCGGAGCATAGGCACGCAGGCGCTTGGCGGTCTGATCGCTGGCCGCGTCCACATAAATCAGAATCTCCAGGCCCGGCTCGCGCTGCTTGAGGGCCAGCAGGTTCTGCAGCTTCTCGCGGATCACGCCTTCTTCGTTGTAGGCGCACATGCAGATGGTGAAGTCGATGGGTTTGGCGGGCGGCAGCGGCCTGGCCCGATGCGGCCACAGCTTCTTCATCAGCGTGAGCGACATCGGGTACGTGACGAAGGGATGCTGGGCCAAACCCAGGCAGATCACCGCCAGTACCAGCAGGACGATTTCCAGTGACATCATCATTCCTCAGACCCGCGCGACTCGCGTGGTCTTCAGCGGCACCGTCGGCGTGACGGTCTGCATCTTCCGTGTGGAAGTCAGCACCAGCAGCCCGAGCGCCAGTCCGTGCGAGAACGGCACATACATGCCGTTGAGCAGGAACGTGAGCCCGATCGCCACGCTCAGCATGCGCGGCAGCGGCGAAGAGAACAGGCTGCTGGCGATAAACATGAAATAAGTGAACGCGCCGACCAGGCCGAATTCGAACAGCATCTTGGTCATGGGCATGTCGGCCACTTCGATCTGGAACAGATGCACGTAGTCCATGAACGCGCCGGCGCCGTAACCGAACAGCGCGCGCGACAGGTCGGGCCACAGCATCTGCTCGAACATATAGAAGCCGCCGACGAAGCGCGCGAAGCCGCTGGAGTTCGGATCGTTGAACTCGTTGGTGCGGCTGGTGAGGAAGTCGATGCCCAGTACCTCGCCGAAGCCGAGCACCGCGACGATGGCGAGCACGCCGAGCAGCGCCAGATCCCAGCGGCGATGGATGAGCACCACGAACGGCATGCAGATCAGCAGCACCAGGATGCCGGTGCCGGCGTGCGCCATCATGATGCCGAAGATATACAGGCCGAGCGGCCACAGGCGACGCGTCGTGCACGATTCGGCCACGATGGCCACGGCCAGGAACTGAGTGAGGAACGACGGCTCCAGCATGAACATGCCGGTGGCGCGGACCTGGGTCGAGCCGTAACTGATCGTGCCCTGGGCGTTGAAGCCCTGCACGATGAACTCCGGCGGGATCAGGTTGTCGATCGGATACAGAAACGCCTTGTCCACGAAGCCTTGCAAGAAGTATTGCGCGATCGCCAGCACCGCCAGCAGGCGGGCGATATACAGAAAGAAAGTGAGCGCCTTCGGCGCGAGCTCATCGCCGCGCTTCACGACCAGCACATAGGGAAGATGCAGCAGCGCCAGCATCATCAGCGAGTTCAGCGAGAACGTGCCGGCTCGCAACAGCTGCGGCAGGATGAGCACCGCCAGCGTGATGCCGTAGAAACCCAGGCGACGCGGTTCGATGCGCACGGCGTCGTTGATCATGCCGAACCCGAGCATCAGCATCATCAAGGGCAGCGCGATGCCGATACCCAGCGTCGTGTACCCGGGAATGCCGAACTTCGACAACAGGCTGGCGCACGCGATCGGCGTGCACAGCAGGAGCAGGGGCACGAAATCGCTGTGCTGTTGTGCTCGCGGCGCGACGTGAGCGCCGCCAATGGTGCCGATTGCCGTCGTTTCAGCCACTGATCACAGTGCCCAACACGTGGGTCAGGTTGGGATCGAGCTGCGCCTTCATGCGGGCGATGTCGATCAGGCGCGTGCTGTCCCTGCGCGTGCCGAGCAAGCAGCCGCGAGCGCGGGCCGCGACGATCTGACCGTCGGCGAACTCGAGCAGCGGCGGCGTGTCGATGATGATCACGTCGTAACGGCCGGCCATTTCATCCAGCAATTGGGCGAACGGCAGGCGGCTCAGCAGCTCCTGCGGATTCGGCGGCGGCGTGCCGGCGGTCATCACATTCAAGCTGTCGAACTGCGCGATCTTGCGGAGCGCCTTTTCGGTACGGGTCGCGCCTTTGATCAGATCGGTGAGGCCGTCGCATTCGCCGAGGCCGAACAGATGATGCTGAACCGGGCGACGCAGATTCGCGTCGATCAGCAGCGTACGCTCGCCGAGCTGAGCGAACACGATGGCGAGATTGGCCGCGAGAACGCTGCAGCCTTCGCCACTGCGGGCGGAGCAAACAGCGAGCGTGCAGTCATGCTCGCCCATCCAGCGCATCAACAACTGACTGCGCAGTGTGCGCAGGCCTTCGGCGTACTGACCGAAAGGTTCGTAAGCAGCGGCCAGCAACGGCGACAGTGCCGACTCGCCGATGCGAGCGATCGGATAAGTGAACTGCTGGGCCAGCGCCGCGCGCAGCTCGCCTTCGGTGATCAGCTTCATGGCCACGGCCACTTTGCCGAACGGCTCGCCGCGATCCAGATGCGCGGCCAGCACCTTCTGCAGATCGGCTTCCGAGATCGCGCCCATGTTCAGCAGGATCTCGCCAATGCGGATGCGCGGGCGAGTGACCCTGGGAAGGCGGGCTCTGGGAGCAACAGCGGCGTCCATAACGGGCGTCCTCAATGACTCGATCTCAGTTTGCTTGGGCGACGTTGGGTTGGAGCTTCAGCGCACGCTGCACTTCGCGGCGGCGATGACGACGGGCAGCGGCCGGCAGCGCCGGCAGCTCCGCGAGCACGGGCAAGTCGGTGAAGTCGGCGAGGTCCTCGGCGGAGCGCAACCGGCGGTTGCAGACTTCCAGGGTGAGGATCAGGCCGATGGCGAGCGCGATGCCCGCGAACAGACCGACGACCAGGTTGAGCAGAATCTTGGGCGAGTCCGGCAGCAACGGCGGCATGGCCTGATTCAGGATGGCGACGTTGGTGCGATCGACGCGGCTTTCCAGCTTGGTCTGATTGGCCTGCTGCAAGGCTGCGTCATAAGCGGTGCGGGCGCTTTCGATATCGCGGGTCAGCACCGACAGCTCGTCCTGCTGACGCTTCAGCGCGATGATGCGGTCCTTCTGTTCTTCCAACGCCCTCTGCACATCGCCGACCTGGCGACGGGCCATTTCCGCGCTCTGTACCAGCGAGCCGCGGGTCACGCCGATTTCGACGTTGAGCTTGGACTTGAGCGAGGCCACTTCGGCGTTCGAAGCGATGTATTGCGGATGATTCACGCCATAGCGCTCGCTGACTTCGGCGAGCTTGGACTCGGCGCGCGCCAGTTCCTGCTTCAGGCTCTGAATGGTCGGGTTCTTCATCAGATCCGGCAGCGAGTCGAGCTGCTCGCTGGACGTGATCTGCTTGGTGCGTGCGTTGGCGTCGAACATCTGCGCCTGCACGGCGACCAGCTGATTCGAGATCTCCTGCAGACGGGCGTTTTCCACGTCCATGCGGGCGGCATCGACGCCGAGCACGCCGTGATCGGCTTGATACTTGGAAAGCCGGCCCTGAGCGGCGACCAGCTCGTCGCGCAGCTGTGACACCTGCTGTTCGTACCAGGTGACCTGGCGGCGGGCCGGATCGACCTGCAGCTCCAGGCTGGTCTGGATATATGCATCGGCGAAGGCATTGGCCAGGGCCGCGGCTTCGTACGGATCGCGGCTGGCGTAGCCGATACGAATGATGTTGCTGGTCCGGCCGGTCTTGGCGTCGACGTTACGCAGCAGGTTCTCGACCAGCCAGGAATTCAGATCGGTATCGGCGCCGCTGTCATGGAACGCCGCGACCACTTCGGGATTGTTGGCCAGGCCGGTCTTCTCGATCACCTTCAGCGCCACGTTGCGGCTCTTGATGATTTCGGTCTGAGTGGCCAGGAAGGTCGGCACCAGCGACGGCGCGATCGGCGCTTCCTTCATCGGGTCGTTGCCCTGCAGGGCGACCACCAGGGCCAGCTCCGAGACATATTTCTTCGGGGACAGCAGGCTGATCACGGCCACGCCGGTCACGACGGCCAGGACGATGCACGTGAACAGGAACGCCCGTCCACGCAGAACTCTCAACATTTGAGCCAGGCCCATCATAGTGCTGTGTTCCCGAAAACCGTCGCCATAGAAATCAGAACAGGCCTTCCTTGACCATCAACACGTCGTCGGCTTGCAGCAAGTCGGAACCCTTCGCCGAGTAGTGTTGTTCCTTACCGTCCTTGTCCTTGCGCTTGATCACCACCCGACGCTCCGAGCCGCGCGTGGTCAGGCCGCCGCCCTTCGAGATCGCCCGTGACACCGTCATGCCGCGCTCCAGCTTGTACATGCCGGGCTTCTGCACTTCGCCATACACATAAAACTGCGAGGCGCGCGGCACATAGACCGTGTCGCCGCCGCCGACCACGTGGTTCTGCTCGGGGTCGCCGGCGAACAACGCGTTCAAATCGATCGGTGCCTTGCTGCCGTCCTTGCGCATCAGGGTCGCCACGTCGGCGGCCTCTTCATTGATGGGGCCACCGGCCTCGGCGAGCACGTCCAGCACCCGGCTGCTCGATTGCAGCGAATACTGCCCCGGCTTGGTGACATGACCCATCACCGACACCTTCTGACTGCGGTACTCCAGCACCAGCACCGTCACCTGGGCCTGCTTCAGGAAGCCGCCATCGGTGAAGGCGCTCACCAGCTGCGCCTCGACCTGCGCCGGCGACTTGCCGGCCACCGGCACCTGTCCGATCAACGGATAGGTGATGTTGCCGGTCTCGCTCACCCGCACTTCCCCGGACAACTCCGGCGAGCCGAACACGTTGACCCGCAGCAGGTCGCCCGGTCCCAGGCGATAGTCCGAATCGGCCGCGAAGCTCACCTTGCTCAGCATCGAGCAACACACCAGCAACACCGCACTCAGCATCGAGACCCAACGGCGCGCCATCGGACTAATAAGCATGTCTGTCGTTCCAAACCACCATGGCTGTCTTGAGGATGATCATCAGGTCGAGCGTCAGCGACCAGTGCTGGAGGTATTCCAGGTCATGTTCGATGCGCGCTCGCATCGAGCCGATGTCATCGCCACCACGAAAACCGTTGACCTGCGCCCAGCCGGTGATGCCCGGCTTCACTTTGTGTCGGAGCATGTAGCCGGGGATCAGCCGCCGGTACTGCTCGTTGACCGCCACCGCGTGCGGGCGCGGGCCGACGATACTCATGGTTCCTTCCAAGACATTAAATAGCTGCGGCAGTTCATCCAGCGACGTTGCGCGGATGAACGCGCCGACAGAAGTCACTCGCGCGTCGTTGCGGGTGACCTGCGTATAACTCTTATTGCCATCCTCGGTGACGGTCATCGAGCGGAACTTGTAGACCACGATCTCCTTGCCGTCCAAGCCATAGCGCTTTTGACGGAAGATGACCGGGCCGGCCGAGGTGATCCGGATGGCGGCCGCGACCAGCAACATTACCGGCGACAGCAGGGCGATGGCGACCGACGAGATCGCAATATCGCTGAGCCGCTTGGCGATACCCCGGCCGCCGTAGAACGGCGACTCGCACACCGCCACCACCGGCACGCCGTTAACCAGATCGAAGCGCGGCTGGACCAGATCGCACATGGTCAGGTCCGGCACGAAATACACCGAAGCGGTCGAGTCCTTCAGGGACTGCAACAGCTCGGTGATGCGCGGGTGACGCGTCATCGGCAGCGTTATGTAGACCACGTCGATCGAGTTGCGGGCGATGTAGTCGCGCATCCAGTTCAATTTGCCCAGCACCCGACCCGAGCACTCCTCGGGCAGCCGGCCCGAATCGCGATCGTCGAAATAGCCCAGCACTTCCATGTTCAACCAGGGCGACTCGCCCAGCTTGCCGGCCAGCTTCGCGCCCAGGCGATTGGCGCCGGCGATCACGACCTTGCGAGGCGCGCCGTTGTTGCTGGCCCGGACGAACAGATGCGGGCTGTAGAGCCGGCCGACCCACAGCACCAGCGGCGTCGAGATCGCCCAGCTGACCAGCACTTCCCAGCGCAGCTGATTGGCGATGCCCGCGATTTCCATCAGGGCCCAGATGAAGGCGATCACCAGGGACCAGCGGAAGATGATGTCGAGCAGCGAGGCGATGGCCATCGAGCGATGACGCGGCGGCGCCATCGGCAGGGCATCGAGCACGTCGGCCGCACCGAAGAAGGCCAGCACCGCCATCAGGAAGTAGGGTCCCTGCAGCAGGCTCTCGCGCCACACCAGCATGCACAGGCCCAGGGTGAGCACCGGCATCACTGGATACAGCAGCGATTTCATGACGAACAGCGAGGTCGGTTCCGACGCGCTCACGCCGGCCGATCGATCGTACGACCTCAAAGGTTGACGTTGATTGATCATCGCCCCTCCCGCTCCGTGCGGAAGCCGTTCAGCACTTACAGATCGCTGAAGCGATGCGGGCGGAGGAAACGATGTTTCCGGCGCAGCTGGTGGCCGATCAGCAGGACCGTGACCAGGGCCATGAGCCAGCCTCGCGACATCGAGTCGTCCATGCTGCCGCTGGATGATTCGGGAGCCAGGCGGGTTTCCTTGCCGCTCAGGGGGCTGCCACCCAGGCCAGTGCCGTCGAGGCGCACCTGGGCCTGACCTGCCACCATTTGGGTGGTGGCCACAGCGGGTCCCGCGATCGAGCCGGTTACATTGCTGTTGATTGCCGGGTTCGCACTCACAGCTCCACTAACACCGAGGGCTACCAGGGCCCACGCGAGTTTGATCAGACGCATGCATCACTCCTCATCAATGACGCACACGCGGACAGGCTTCCTCGCATATCGTGTGTGCGTTTGCGCCCCCGTCCCCACGGCTCGCAAAAAACATCGCAAGACTTTCGTCTCGCCCCATCATCTCTTGCTTATCTGCGAAGCAAGTTTTATTCCAATGTAATTCTTGCCGTCGCTGAACGGCGAAACATCACACTGCGCGCACCGAAATGCATCAAACAAAACCTTTGCAAGGCTAATAGACCAATCTCGTTTGCTGCGCAAGTACAACATTCAAACACGACGAGCAGATGACATGCTCCACACCCGAACAGTTCCGATGCAGCTGTGCATCAATATGGAACCTTGTTTTCAAGTGTTAAATTGCCATCCGTTGCACCTCTGCTGACACTGCAACAGTGTTTATAAACATCTGTTGCGTCGAGCACGAAGTCGATAGCTCACCGCTGCGCTGTTCGCTAATGGCGACAGCACAGATTCAATTCATGTCTGCATAACCGATCGTCAGTTCTGACCGCTGTTTTTCTCTGTCTGTCGCGCGACGGCTTCAGCTGCGGCTTTGATGGCCTCGGGATCGCCCAGGAAGCGACGCGAGGTCGGCTTGAGCGCCTTGTCCAGCTGGTAGTGAATAGGCACACCAGTGGGGATGTTGAATTCGACGATGTCTGAATCGGACATTCCGTCGAGCATCTTTACAAGGGCACGCAAACTATTGCCGTGTGCGACGACTAATACATTTCGTCCGGCGTTTAACTCCGGAGCGACGCGGTTGTTCCAGTACGGCAGCACTCGATCGAGCGTGGTTTTCAACGATTCGGTGGTCGGCAGCTCTGCGGGCTGCAAAGACCCGTAGCGCAGGTCGAAGCGCGGATGGCGTGCGTCGTCCAGCGACAGAGCCGGCGGTGGAATGTCGTAGCTACGGCGCCAGATCTTCACCTGGTCGGCGCCATACTTTTCGACAGTCTCGGATTTGTTCAGGCCCTGCAGGGCGCCGTAGTGACGCTCATTCAGGCGCCAGCTGCGTTCCACCGGCAGCCACATGCGGTCCATTTCGTCGAGCGCGATCCACAGGGTGCGGATGGCGCGTTTCAGCACCGACGTGAACACTTGCTGAAACTCGAAACCCTCCTGCTTGAGCAACCGGCCGGCAGCGCGCGCTTCGTTGCGGCCCTGTTCGGTGAGGTCGACGTCCACCCAGCCGGTGAACAGGTTTTCGAGATTCCAGGTGCTTTGTCCGTGGCGCAGAAGTACGAGTTGGCCGGGCATAACTAAAGTCAGGCAGAACGACGGCGCACTTTATAGCAGACATCGCCCCTAAGCCGCAGGTGTCGCCGCGTTCATTCATTTTGTCCTGGCGAGCAGCAATCGCTGTCGCCAGTTGCCGTCACTTTTCGGCAGAAATCCCGACTCCTCGTGTTAACGGATTCGTCATCTGTTAACGAATCCGTCGTTCGGTGTTGCTTACTCCGTCATTCGGCGCACCGCCTGCAGGGCCACCGACAGCGTTGCAAAGTCCATCGCGGGCAACGCGCGCATGTCGGCCACCGTCTGGCGCAAATAATCGACCGCGGCCCGATGGCGAGCGATCCAACCCTCGAGCAATTCGGCGGGCGCGACCTTGCCATCCTTGTTGGAGCGTTTCGACTCCGCGATGACCTGCAGGCACAGGACTCGCTGCAGGTTGTAGACGTTGTCGCGCAGAGTCGTGCGGGCCACGGCTTGCCAATGACCCTCCACGCCGAGCACTTCGACTTGCTCCCGGATCCAGTCCAGCGACAGCGCCGTGCCGACGCCGAAGTAGAGCGCGGCGGTCCGGTCGAGCGACAGATTGCTGCCTTCGGAGATCTCGATCAGATCCGGCCCGGAGCGCAGCGCCGCCAGGCTGGCCATGCGCTTGGCCAGTTTGTCGGGCACGGACGCGGCGCTGTAACGGGCATGCCGAGTGTTAAATACCGAGAGATCGTCGCCACTCAGCACCTTCGGCAACAGAGCATCCAGCTCCTTCATGCCACTACGGAAGCGCGACACCTGACGTTCGATGTCGAGCTGGCCACTCTGACGATGGATCAGCCAGTAGGTGCAGAAGCGCAGCAGCCGCGTGGTCTCGAACATCATTTCGTACTGAACCGACGCCGCGATCCTGGTATCGAGCGCTTCGATGTCGGCCCACGTATCGCGCATGGCGACGAACTCGCGAGCGATGGCATAGGCGCGGGCCACCGAGCTGGCATTGGCGCCGGTGTCTTCCTGAACCCGGCGAGCAAACGTCGGGCCCATGCGATTGACGATGCTGTTGGTGGTCGCGGTCGCGATGATCTCCCGCCGCAGCCGATGCTCGGGCAGATATTTGCTGAAGCGTTTCTGCATCAGGGCCGGGAAGTAACGTTCCAGCTCATGACCCAGGTAAGGGTCTTCGGGCACATCCGAATCGATGAGCTTGGAGTACAGCGCCATCTTGGCGTAAGCCAGCAGAATGGCGAGCTCGGGCCGCGTCAGGCCCTTGCCGGCCTGATGACGTTCGGTGATTTCTTCGCTGGCCGGCAGGAATTCCAGGCCGCGATCCAGCAGCCCGGATACTTCGAGACGACGGATCGAATGCGCATGCTCCAGCAGATCCTTGCTGGCGCGGGCTTCGAGCATCGACAGCGCCTGGCTCTGCAGATAGTTGTCGCGCAGGACCAAGGATGCGACCTCGTCGGTCATGTCGACCAGCAGCTCGTTACGTTTTTCGAGTGTGAGGCCGGCGCGCTTGGGCAGGTTGTTGAGCAGGATCTTGATATTGACTTCGTGATCCGAGCAATCGACGCCACCGGAGTTGTCGACGAAGTCGGTGTTGATGCGTCCGCCGGCGAGTGCGTATTCAACGCGACCGCGTTGCGACAAACCGAGGTTGCCGCCTTCGCCGATGACTTTACAGCGCAGGTCGCGGCCGTTGACGCGCAGGGCGTCGTTGGCGCGATCGCCCACGTCGATATGAGTTTCGTCGGTGGCTTTTACGTACGTGCCGATGCCGCCGTTCCACAGCAGGTCGACCGGCATGCACAGGATCGCGCGGATCAGCTCGATCGGCGTGAACGAGTCGCGCTTGATGCCGAGCATGGCCTGCACTTGCGGCGACACTTTGATCGATTTGACGTTGCGCGCGTAGATGCCGCCGCCTTTGGAGATCAGCTTCTTGTTGTAGTCCTCCCAGGTGGAGCGGGGCAGATTGAACATGCGCTGACGCTCTTTATAAGAAGCGGCCGCGTCCGGCTCCGGATCCAGGAAGATGTGCTGATGATTGAACGCCGCCAGCAGGCGGGTGTGCGGCGACTGGAGCATGCCGTTACCGAACACGTCGCCCGCCATGTCGCCGATGCCGATCGCGGTGAAGTCCTGCGACTGGGTGTCGACGCCCATTTCGCGGAAGTGGCGCTTCACGCACTCCCAACCGCCGCGCGCGGTGATGCCCATCTTCTTGTGGTCGTAACCGGCCGAACCGCCCGAGGCAAACGCGTCGCCGAGCCAGAAGTTGTAGTCGGCGGCGAGGCGATTGGCGATATCGGAGAACGTCGCCGTGCCCTTGTCGGCCGCGACCACCAGGTAAGGATCGTCACCATCGCGACGAACCACCTGGGCCGGCGGGACGATCTTGCCTTCGACGATGTTGTCGGTGATGTCGAGCAAGGCCGAGATGAAGGTGCGATAGCACTCGACGCCTTCACGCTGCACGTCCTCGCGGCTGGCACCGGCGGGCATGCGCTTGGGCACGAAACCGCCTTTCGATCCGACCGGCACGATCAGCGTGTTCTTCACGTTCTGCGCCTTCATCAGGCCCAGAACCTCGGTACGAAAGTCCTCGCGACGATCGGACCAGCGCAGGCCGCCGCGGGCGACCTGGCCCATGCGCAGGTGAACCCCTTCGACGCGCGGCGAGTAAACGAAGATCTCGAACGCCGGCCGCGGGTGCGGGACTTCAGGAATGCTGCGTGAGTCGAGCTTGAACGACAGCCACTGCTTGGGCGCGCCGCTCGCGTCGGTCTGGAAATAGTTGGTGCGCAAGGTGGCCTGGATGGCGTGCGCGAAGCGGCGGAGGATGCGGTCCTCATCGAGGCTGCGCACCGAGTCGAGCAGGCCGGCCAGCTCCTGTTTCAGGCGCTCCACGTCGGCGCTGCGTCTGGCCGTCTTATGGGTCGGGTCGAACTGCGCCTCGAACAACTGCGACAGGAGGGTCGCGATCTTCGAGTTCGAGGTCAGCACCTGCTCCATGTAGGCCTGGCTGAGGCTGGCGCCGGTCTGAATGGCGTAACGACAGTAAGCGCGCAACACGCTGGCCTGACGCCAGGTGAGATCGGTGACCACGATGAGTTGATTGAAGCCGTCGTTCTCGGCGCGACCGGTCCACACCGCCGAGAAAGTTTCGGTGAAGCGCTCGCCCAGAGTCGCCGGATCGATGCTGCCGCCGTCGCGACGCTGCATCTCGAAATCCTGCAGCCAGATCGGCCGGCCGCCGGCCACGGCGATGCGATACGGGCGCTCGCTGACGATCATGAAACCCATGTTTTCCAGGATGGGCAACGCTTGCGACAGCGCGATCGGCGAGGCGGTCCGGAACAGGCGCAGATGAACCGTCTTGCCTTCACCGCTGGCCAGGCGCATGACGATCCGGTCGGCGTCGGCAATGACTTCGTTGAGCTGACGGATGTCGTCGAGCGCGACGGCGGCGGTGGTGTCTTCTTCGTACGCCGCCGGGAAGGCGTTACGGAATTTCTCCACCAGCAGGCGGCCATCCAGTTCGCCGTGCTTTTCGATCAGCGCGTCGCGGAGCTTGTCGTTCCAGGTGCGCACGGTTTCGGCGATCAGCGTCTCCAGCTCTTCGGCATCGATGCGCGGGCCGCCGCCGGCCGGCAGGCGAATGATCATGTGCACGCGGGCCAGCGCCGATTCGGACAGCTGGATCTGCGATTCGATGGCGGTCGCCTTGAGCTTGTCGTTGATCACCGCTTCCATCTTCTGGCGGACCTGCGTGTTGTAGCGGTCGCGCGGCACGAAGATCAGGGCGGAATAGAAGCGACCGAACGTGTCCCGGCGCAGGAACACGCGGACGCGCTGGCGCTCGTACAGATTGACGATGCCGCGGACGTTGCGGATCAAATCGTTGATGCTGGCCTGAAAGAGCTCGTCGCGCGGATACGTTTCCAGGACGTGCACGACGGCCTTGCCGTCATGGCTGGTCGGATCGAGACCGAAGTGGCCGACCACCCGCTCGATCTTGTGACGAAGCACCGGAATCTCACGCGGGCTGCGGTTGTAAACCGCCGATGTGAACAGACCGAGAAAACGTTTCTCGCCCGTGACTCGACCTTGCGAGTCGACCGTCTTCACGCCGACGTAGTCGAGATACGTCGAGCGATGCACGGTGGAGACCGAGTTCGCTTTGGTGATCTGCATCAGCTCGGGCTGACGGGCATGCTCGCGGATTTCGCCGGTGAGCACGGTCGGCTCGGCGCGATAACCTTTGCGAGTGCGCAGAATGCCGAGGCCGGTTTCCGGCATGGGCACCAGCAGGTCTTCGCTGCGGCCCCGTTTCAATTCGTACTGGCGATAGCCGAGGAAAGTGAAATGATTGGCGGCCATCCAGTCGAGCAGCGCTTTGGCTTCACGCGCTTCGCTGGGTTGCACGCCGGGATTCTCGCGCTCGATCTCGTTGGCGAGCTCGGTGGCGCGCTGGCGCATCGCATTCCAGTCGCCGACGGCGAGGCGCACGTCTTCGAGGGTGCGTAACAGCTTCTGCTCGATCTCCTGCAGCCGCTCCGGCGCGCCGATGCGATCGATCTCGATGTGCTGCCAGGACTCGTGCAGGAACTTCCGCCCGTCGCCGTTCTCGCCGAGCTGTTCGAGCTTGCCGGCGCGGTCGCGACGGATCGGCAGCACCGGATGAACCATCATATGAATGGTGAGGCCAGCCTGCGTCAGCACCATGCCGAGCGAATCCACCAGGAACGGCATGTCCTCGGTAGTAACTTCCACGATGGTGTGCGTACTGCTCCAGCCATCGCGTGCTTCGTCCGTATTGAACACGCGCACCTGCGGACGATTGGGCTTGCGCACGGTCGAGCTGCGCAGATGTGCCAGCGCCAGCGCGGCCAGTACTTCGCTCTTGTATTCAGCGAGATCCTCTTCACCGACGCCGCGGTAGTACTGGCGGACGAACTCCTGCACATCCAGCGGATCGCCCCGCTTTTTCAAGGCACGGGCGGACTGTGCGATACGTTCGATCAGTTTTTGTCGAGCGGCGGGAATGGTTGTCGTCATGATGCGCAACTAACGAGAGATGAACTATGACGGTGCATAGGGTAATAGAGCGCCGTGGCGCCGGATGCACCAAAATGGAATAACGACGAACGTTTAAACTGCTTGCTGGTTAGTTTGACGGGTCAGAGCGTGGACCGCGGCTCGGCAGTTAGCTCGGCAATTGCAGATCCGCGATCACGGCAGCCAGAAAACGCAAGGCTTCGCCACCGGTCACGCAGCGGTGGTCGAACGTCAATGACAGCGGCAGACGAACGTGGATTTCCGCGGTTTTTACGCCGGCAACCACGTCTCTTTGCAACTTGCCCGCGGCCAGGATTGCAACCGTCGGCGGTACCACCAGAGGCGTTGCATACCGGCCCGCGACCGTACCAAAGTTGGAAAGTGTGAACGTGTAATCACGCATTTCGTCCGGCGTGATGGTACGCGCGCGCGTACGTTGCTTGATGTCGTCCAGTTGGGCACGCAACTGTGTGGCCGATTGCGAAGCGACATCGCGCAGCACCGGGACGATCAAACCCTCGCTGGTATCCACCGCGATGGCCAGATGCACTTGTTCCATCAGCTTGCGCGACGGGCCGGCGGGATCGAACAACGCGTTGAGTGCCGGTTCCGCCTTGACGCCAGCGACGATTGCTCGGACCAGTCGAATGCTGATGTCGCCACGATCCTTCCAGACGTCGATGTCGGCGTCGTCGAAGATTGTGCACATTGCGATCTCATCACGAGACAGCGCCATGCTTTGAGCCATGGCCTTCCGAGGACCGCGCAGCTTGTCGGCATCGGTGAGCCCGGGCACGGCGGGTGCCCGTTGTGACGACTTGCTGAGAGTTGCCCTGGCGAGCACGTCGTCGACGCTTACCAGTCCATGCCGGCCGGTCGCCTGGCACGCGGACAGCTCGACGCCCAATCGTTTGGCCAGCATGCGAACGGCCGGCGCCGCACGCACCCGCTCGCGATCTCGAAAGGCGCGACGGCCGCGACCGACGATGGCGTGATCGACCAGCTCTTCGTTACGAGTCGCCATGTGGCCGACGACCATGCCTTGATTGGACGGTGCCGCTTGTCCGGCGACGTTGCTCTGATTCGGCGGTGTCGCTCGCCCGGTCGCCGTGCCCTGATTCGATGGTGCTCGAGCATGCGACGGCGATGAGCTCGCGCTGGCGGCGGCTTGCGAGGGCAGATCGAAATCCACGAGCGGCCGACCGGTTTGAACGGTATCGCCGGCCTTGGCATGCAAGCGAACGACGTTGCCCGAGTACGGGCTCGGCACATCGACAACGGCCTTGGCGGTTTCAACCGACAACAACGGTTGATCGACTTCGACGCGCTGGCCCTCCTGGACGTGCCACGACACGATTTCCGCTTCGGGCAGGCCTTCGCCGAGGTCCGGGAGGTTGAACGTTACGCTCATGAGTCTTGTTCCTAGCCGGCCAGGGTCGCTTTCGCCGCATCGACGATGCGGGCCACGCTGGGGATGTAATCGTTCTCGAGTCGGTACAGCGGCACGACGGTATCGAAACCGGTGACGCGTTGAATCGGCGCCAGCAAATCGTAGAGACCATGCTCGGCGACGATGGCCGCGATCTCCGCGCCAACACCACAATTGCGCGCGGCTTCGTGCACGATTACCAGCCGGCCAGTCTTGGCCACGGAGTCGAGGATCGTCTCCGAGTCGATCGGGCTCACGGTCGCCAGGTCGATGACTTCAGCACTGATGCCTTGCGCCGCCAGTTGCTCGGCCGCCTGCAAAACGTCGGTCGCAATCGCGCCCCAGGTCACGAGGGTCACGTCCTCGCCTTCACGCAGGATGTAACAAACATCGAGTGGCGCGGCGACGCCGTCGTCCGCCACTTCCTGTTTCGCCAGTCGATAGATGCGGGTCGGCTCGAGGAACAGCACCGGATCCGGATCGCGGATCGACGCGAGCAACAATCCATAGGCGCGGGCCGGCGAAGAAGGGCAGACCACGCGAATACCGGGCACGTGCGCGATCATCGACTCGACGGATTCCGAATGATGTTCCGGCGCGTGAATGCCGCCGCCGTGCGGCGTGCGAATGACCACCGGGCACGACAAGCGCCCGCGCGTGCGATGACGCAGCCGGCTCATGTGATTGACGATCTGATCGATGGCCGGATACAGAAAGCCCATGAACTGAATCTCGGCGACCGGCCGCATGCCTTGAGCCGCCATGCCGACACACATGCCGGCAATCATGTTCTCGGCCAGCGGCGTGTCCTGAACGCGATCGGCACCGAAGCGTTCGAACAATCCCGAGGTGGCGCGAAACACGCCGCCGCTCTTGCCGACGTCTTCACCGAGCACGACCACGCTGGGATCGTTCGCCAGTTCCCACGCCTGCGCCATCGCGATGGCTTCGACCATTGTGACTTTGGGCATGCGAGGACTTCAGTGAGAAGGCCGGCCGGTGCCGGCGTAACGACGCGCGAGTTCCTTCTGCTCCTCCAGGTACGGAGGCGGATTGGCGTACAGATGCTCGAACATAGCGTCGCTGGATTGGCGCGGCGTGTTCAGATATTCCTGAACGGCGGCGTCGACCTCGCGTGTGAATTGCGCCTTCATCGCCTGCTCGCGCGCTGCGTCGAGCACGCCACGGGATTCGAGCAGCTTGCGCAGCCGGATCATCGGCTCGGTTTTCCAGGCTTCGGCGACTTCAGCTTCGTCGCGGTAGCGGCTGGCATCGTCGGCGGTGGTGTGATCGCTCAAGCGATAGCTGAGCGCTTCGACGACGGTCGGGCCGCCGCCAGTGCGGGCTTTTTCCAGCGCGCGGGCCATGCAATCGCGAACCGCGATCACGTCGTTGCCATCGACCTGAACGCCCGGGATGCCGGCGGCGATGCCCTTCTGCGCCAGGGTTTCGCACGCGGTCTGCTGTTCGATGGGCACGGAGATCGCCCACTTGTTGTTGACGATGACGAACACGATCGGCAGCTGGCGCGCGCCGGCCAGGTTCATCGCTTCGTAGAACGTGCCTTCGGAGGTGCCGCCGTCGCCGATATACGCAACGGCGCAACGAGGCTCTTTGCGAATCTTGAAGGCCATGGCGGCGCCGGCCGCGTGCAGCGTCTGAGTCGCGATGGGCACGCACCAGGGGAAATCGTGGCGAGGCACGGCGAAGTTGTTGCCGCGCTCGTCGCCGCCCCAGTACAGCAGCACTTCGGTCATGCTCACGCCGCGCCAGAACAGGGTGCCGATCTCGCGATAGACGATGGCCAGGCAATCCTCGGGACGCATCGCCGCGCCGACGCCGACATGAGCGGCTTCCTGACCGAGGCAGGGTGCGTAGGTGCCGAGCTTGCCTGTGCGTTGCAGATTGATGGCCTTGGCGTCGAAGGTCCGGGCTCGCAGCATGGCCGCGAACATCTTCAACAACTCCTCGTTGTCGGCCGCGAACGCCGGCAGCTCATCGAGCGGTCGGCCCTGCGGGCTCAGCTGCCGCAGATACTCGATCCGAAACTCCGCCACTGTTCTCACTCGTCGCCGCTCCTTCAGCTGCCCATTTTTGACCAACGAACAGGGCAGCTATGCAAGCGGCGCGAATTATAGCGAAGATTTTCCCAACGCTATCGAGTACTGCCAGGGTACATGGATGTACCCCGATCCCTCGTTAACGTGTTTGCATGGATTTCGCTTGCTCCATCAGACGCGTCAGCAAGTCATCGAGCGTACGCTGATCTTCCGGACTCAATGCGCCGAGCAGCTCAGCTTCGTAGCGCAGAGCCATGGGCGCGACCCGCGTGTAGACGGCCTGTCCAGCGGCGGACAGCCGCAGGATGGAGCGGCGCCGGTCGCCCTTGTCGAAGGCGCGCAGCACCCGCTTCGAATCGATCAGCCCCTGCAGCGCCCGGCTGACCGCAACTTTGTCCATGGCCGTGCGTTCAGCGACTTCGATGGCCGACAGTTCCGGCGACTGGGCCAGCACCGCCATCACCCGCCATTGCGGGATGCTCAGGCCGAATTCCCGCTCATAGGCGCTGGCGATCACCATGCTGACCGTGTTGGTCAGCACCGACAGCCGGTAGGGAATGAAACGATCGAGCTGCAACGGCGGTCCTGCCGGCGGCAGCCCTGCCGGCGGCAAGTCGGCAGCTTTTTCTTTAGTCCCGTTCATGGCTTGCGAGTAGGGCCCTTGACGACGCGTGGCGATATAGTTTCAATTGTAACCATTGGTTCCGGAACCGAGGAATGAGTATGAGCAGCGCCGCCCACGACAGTCACAACCCGCTCGGCACCGACGGCTTCGAGTTCGTCGAATACACCGCCGAGGATCCCGAGCTGTTGCGGACTTTGTTCGAGCGGCTCGGCTTTCCGGCCACTGCCCGCCATCGCAGCAAGAATGTCACGTTGCACCGGCAGGGCGACATCAATTTCATCATCAACGCCGAGCCGGACAGCTTCGGTCAGCGCTTCGCGCGCGAGCATGGCCCGTCGGCGTGTGCCATGGCGTTCCGCGTGAAGGACGCGGCGTACGCGTTCAAGCGTTGTGTCGAGCTCGGCGCCAAGCCGGTCGAGACGCGAGTCGGCCCGATGGAGCTGAACATTCCGGCCATCGAAGGCATCGGCGGCAGCCTGGTCTATCTGGTCGATCGCTACGGCGAGAACACGATTTATGACGTCGACTTCGTGCCGGTGCAAGGCGCGGCGCTGAGCCGCAAGGCGGGACTGACCTACATCGATCATCTGACGCACAACGTGGCCCGCGGCAACATGAACAAGTGGGCCGGCTTCTACGAGAAGCTGTTCAACTTCCGCGAGATCCGTTACTTCGACATCGAAGGCAAGAAGACCGGCCTGTTCAGCCGCGCCATGACCAGCCCGTGCGGCAAGATCCGCATCCCGATCAACGAATCGCAGGACGACAAGTCGCAGATCGAAGAGTACCTGCGCGAGTACAAGGGCGAGGGCATTCAGCACATCGCGCTTGGCACCGCGGACATCGTGCACACCGTCGATGTGTTGCGTGAGCAGGGCGTGGCGTTCCAAGACACGCCGGACACTTACTATGAAGGTGTCGACGCGCGCGTCGAGGGGCATCGCGAGAATCTGGACGAGCTGCGCAAGCGTCGCATTCTGATCGACGGCAATCCGGCCAAGAACGAAGGCCTGCTGTTGCAGATCTTCACCCAGAACGTGATCGGCCCGATCTTTTTCGAAATCATCCAGCGCAAGGGCAACGACGGCTTCGGCGAAGGCAATTTCAAAGCCCTGTTCGAGTCGATCGAGCTCGACCAGATGCGCCGGGGCGTGATTTAACTGCAAGCAGGTGCTTCCATGAAGCGACCCATCACCCCCTCTCACGTCGAAGGCACGGCTTCGCGGCAGGCGCATGCCGATATGCCGGCGGGCACGTTCGAGCGCGAGATCAGCAAGGAAGGCTTCTTCGGCCCGGCGGCATTCTTTCATCATCGCCATCCGCCGACCGGCTGGGTGGAGTTCGAAGGACCGCTGCGCCCGCATGCGTTCGATCTGACCAGGCTGGAGCAGGAGCAACCATCGCCGTGGCAAGCGAAGGAGATTCTGCGCAACGCGCACGTCAGTGTGCGGGTGTGGAATGCCAATGAGTCCATGGATCACCTGGCGCGCAATGCCGACGGCGACGAGTTGATCTTCGTGCATCGGGGCACGGGTGAGTTTCACTGTGACTACGGCCATCTGACGGTGGTGGCCGGCGACTACGTCGTGATCCCTCGCGGCACGATGTGGCGTATCGAGCTGAAGGAGCCGATGTTCGCGCTGTTGATCGAAGCGACGAACTCGAGCTACGCGCTGCCGGACAAGGGGTTGCTGGGCAACCATGCGATCTTCGATCCGGCGATGCTGGATGTGCCGAGGATGGATGCGGCGTTCGTGGCTCAGCAAAGCGACGATCGCAGCTGGCAGGTGCGCGTCAAGCGCAACAATGCGATTTCGAAAGTCACGTATCCATTCAACCCGCTCGATGCGACCGGTTGGCATGGCGATCTTTCGGTGGTGCGTATCAACGTCAAGGACCTCCGGCCGGTGATGAGCCATCGCTATCACTTGCCGCCGTCGGCGCACACCACGTTCGTCGGCAACCGGTTCGTGATCTGCACGTTCGTGCCGCGGCCGTTCGAAACCGATGCCGGTGCGTTGAAGGTGCCGTTCTTCCACAACAACGACGACTACGATGAGGTGTTGTTCTATCACGCGGGCGATTTCTTCTCGCGCGACAACATCAAGCCGGGAATGATGACGCTGCATCCTTGCGGCTTCACGCACGGCCCGCATCCGAAGGCGCTGAAGAACATGCTGGTGCAGTCGAAGCCGGCGACCGACGAGTACGCGGTGATGATCGATACGCGCGATGCGTTGGAGATCACCGAGTCCGCCGCGGCCGTCGAGTGGACCGGTTACGTCGATAGTTGGAAACAGAAGTAACTGGCGGCCCGCTCCAGTGCCCGCTTTGATGTCGAGCTGTATTGAACTATGAAGCTAGCTACCCTGAAGAGTTCCGGTCGCGACGGTCAGTTGGTCGTCGTCAGTCGCGATCTGAGCAAGGCGGTCGCGGTCGGCCACATCGCGCCGACGATGCAGGCCGCGCTCGATGACTGGTCGAATGTATCGCCGAAGTTGGCCGAGGTCGCGGCCGCGCTGGAGAAGGGCGATGTGAAAGACTCGTTCGCCTTCGATCCGGCGCGCGCGATGGCGCCGCTGCCTCGTGCCTATCATTGGGTGGACGGTTCCGCTTACGTCAATCACGTCGAGCTGGTGCGCAAGGCGCGCGGCGCGGAGATGCCGGCGACTTTCTGGACCGATCCGCTGGTGTATCAGGGCGGCTCGGATGATTTCCTCGGCGCTCGCGACGACGTGCCGGTGCCGAGCGAGGAGTTCGGCATCGACCTGGAAGGCGAGGTCGCCGTGATCACCGACGACGTGCCGATGGGCACGAAGCGTGAGGGCGCGTTCGATCGCATCAAGCTGGTGATGCTGGTGAACGACTGGTCGTTGCGCAATCTGATTCCGAACGAGCTGGCCAAGGGCTTCGGGTTCTATCAATCCAAGCCGGCGACGGCGTTCTCGCCGGTGGCGGTCACCCCGGATGAATTGGGCGCGGCCTGGTCGGAAGCGAAGCTTCATCTGCCGCTGGTCGTGCATGTGAACGGCAAGCCCTTCGGTCGGCCGAACTGCGGTGTCGATATGACGTTCGACTTCGCGCGCCTGATCGAGCACGTCGCCAAGACGCGCAACGCCCGCGCCGGCACGGTGCTCGGCTCGGGGACGATTTCAAATTACGACCGTTCGCTGGGATCGGCGTGCATCGCCGAGCGTCGCACGCTGGAACAGATCGAGCAGGGCAAGCCGGTGACGTCGTTCATGAAGTTCGGCGACTCGGTGCGCATCGAGATGTTCGATGGCCACGGCCGCAGCATCTTCGGCGCGATCGATCAGAAAGTCGTGCGCGCGGGCTGAGCCTCAGGCCGCTTTCTTCTTCGATGGCTTGGGGGGCGGCGGGTCGATCGTTTGTAACAAGCTGACGCCACCCAGCCCCCGCATCTGCCCGAGAATCCATAGCTGGCGCGAGCGGACGTAAACGGACGGCGCGCCAACTTTCATCCGCTTTGGGTTCGGTAGCACGGCCGCCAGCAAGGCCGCATCCGGTGCGCTGAGTCGCGCGGCCGGCTTCCTGAAAAATACCTCGGACGCGGCGCCCACGCCGAACACCCCGCTGCCGAATTCCGCGATGTTCACGTATACCTCGAGAATGCGCTTCTTCGGCCACAGCGTCTCGATCAACACCGTGAAGTAGGCTTCCAGGCCCTTGCGGATCCAGTTCTGCCCGGGCCAGAGAAACAGGTTCTTCGCGACCTGTTGCGACAGCGTGCTGGCGCCGCGCACCCGGCGGCCGCGCTCGCGATCCTCCAGGGCGTCATTGATGGAATCGAAATCGAAACCGTGGTGCTCCGGAAACTTCTGATCCTCCGAAGCAATCACCGCCACTTTGACGTGGGGCGAGATCCGCTCCCAATCCACCCACCGGTAGCGGACCGGGCCGGCTTCCCGCAGCATGAAAGCGCTGGTCGGCGGGTCCACCCATCTCAGTAAAACTACCGGGCCGACGCTCAGCAAAAGCAGCAGGACCAGCAGCCAGGCGAGGAAACGAAACATTCGGGGTAGGCGATGATTTGCGGGGGTTATAGCGGAAACCGAAGCGGACATGAGTCACGAAAGCGGCTCACGCGCCGGTCAAGTGTGATCCAGTCGCTGTTTGATTGCACATAATCGTCTACCATCCCCGCCCAAAATCTTGGGATTGGCTATCCCCACAAATGATGTCACGGAACTTACGGAGAGATGGGACATGATCAATAAGACTCGCTTGCTGGCTGGGCTGGCACTGGGCTGTGTGCTGTCGGCTCCGGCACTCGCCGAGGAATATAGCGGCTTTTACTTCAGCGTCTGGGGCGGCGGCGGCATGACCGACATGCCTTCGCGCGGCGATATCGATGCCACCTTCGATACCAACTGGGTGCAGGGCATCCTCGACAACATCGCGGACGACTACAACGACAATCCGACCAACCCCGGCACCTGGACCTTGACCGACCTCGGTCGCGATCCTTCCTCACTGGATGACACCACGAGCGTGTGGGGCGCGCTGGTCGGCTACCGCTTCAACAAGTGGGTCGGCATGGAAATCGGTTACGTGAACCTGGGCGAAGTGAAATACGACTTCGACGGCGTGCTCAACAGCAATCTGCTCACTGTGAACGAGAACATCGATTACGCCATGGGCTATCGCTTCAGCAGCGCCGGCCCGACCGCGTCGGTCGTGGCGTTCGTGCCGGTGGGCCAGCACTTCGAATTCAATGGCAAGGCCGGCATCTTCCTGGCCGATACGCGCCAGACGATCCGGATCACCGACGTCGAGTTCAAGGAAAATTTCTACCACGAGCGCATCGACGCCAGTCAGACCGAGCTGTTCGCCGGCATCGGTGCCACCTGGAATGCGACGCCGAACCTGGCGATCCGCGTGGAATATCAGAAGTTCTTCGACGTGGGCGACGACGACAAGGCTTACGAGCAGGACATCGACGTGATCAACGTCGGCGTGCTGTTCAAATAAAAAGTCGGGATCGGGCATCCCTGCCACGACCCTCCTGGCGAGGCGGCAAAAGGCGTGACTTTTGCCGCTCGCCCGCCGCTTGCAGCGGCGGGGTACATCCATGTACCCGGGCGGGTACTCGAAAGCTCGATTTTGTTAGTCAGGCCTTCGGTTCGATCCGCTTGACCGACTCGATGATGATGGGCTCCACCGGCACGTCCTGATGGCCGCCGCGGCTGCCGGTCTTCACGCCGACGATGGCGTCGACCACTTCCATGCCCGAATCGATGCGACCGAACACGGCATAGCCGTAGTTGCTGGCGCCCTTGTGGTCCAGGAAGTCGTTGTCGACCACGTTGATGAAGAACTGCGAGGTGGCGCTGTTGATGTCGTTGGTGCGGGCCATCGACAAGGTGCCGCGCTTGTTCTTCAGGCCGTTGGTGGCTTCGTTCTGGATCGGCTCATGACCTTTCTTGTTCTTCAGGTCTTCGGTCAGGCCGCCGCCCTGAACCATGAAGTTCGGGATCACGCGATGGAAAATGGTACCGTCGAAAAAGCCTTCGTCGGCATAGCGATAAAAGTTCTCCACCGTGATCGGCGCCTGCTTGTCGAACAGCTGGACGGTGAAAGTACCTTTGGTGGTCTTGAATTCGAGCATGGGCGCTTATCCTCGTTGAGGGCCGGGCCATTGGCCTTCGGTGACGCGTTCGTGGCCGGCCAGATCGGCGTGCGAGGTTACGTGAACGAAGCCTTGGCGCACAAGCCGCTGACGGACCCCCTCCGCCTGCTTCCAGCCGTGCTCCAGCACCAGCCAGCCTTCAGGTTCCAGGTGTGTCGGCGCATCGCGGATGATGCTGTCGAGCGCTTCGAATCCAGCCCGCCCCGAGATCAGCGCCATGACAGGCTCGAACTTGCGCACGTCGGGCGCGAGGTCGGGATCGTCCTGCGCGATGTAGGGGGGATTGGACGCGATCGCATGGAATTTCTGCCCGGTCACGGGCGCGAACCAGCTGCCGTGTAATAGCGAGACGTTGGTCAGCTGCAGTCGCCCGATATTGCGACTGGCCAGTTCCAGCGCATCCTTCGACGCATCGATCGCGGTGACCCGCGCCTGGCGCAGCTCATGCGCGAGCGCGACCGCAATGGCGCCACTTCCGGTGCCCAGGTCGGCAACTCGGACCGGGTCTTCCTTCTTTATGTGAGCCAGCATGCGCTCGACTACCAACTCGGTCTCCGGGCGCGGAATCAGCACCGCCGAGCTCACCTCGAGCAGCAGCGACCAGAACTCCTGCTGCTGGCGGATGTATGCAACCGGCTCGCCCAGCGAACGACGCTTGACCAGTTGCTGAAACGACCAGCCGGCATTGGCCGGCAGCTCGCGCTCCGGGTTGGCGCGGAAATTGGTCCGTGACAGCCCGGTTACGTACTCCAGCAGCAACTCGGCGTCGAGGCGCGCGGAGGGCGAGGACCGCGACAACAGCATCGTTGCGGTATGCAGAGCATCGGATACGGTTTGCGAGGATTTGACGGCGGGCATGAATGACGTTGGACTAACACACTTGGCTACTGACTTGGATTGCTGACGGAGTCTTCCATGCACGTTTATCAGAACGCGATCGAGATGATTGGCCGCACTCCCATGTTGCAGCTGCATCGACTCGATACGGGGCCCTGCGAGCTGTTCCTGAAGCTCGAGTACATGAATCCTGGCGGCTCCATCAAGGATCGCATCGGTCTGTCCATGATCGAGGAAGCCGAACGCCGAGGCGATCTGAAGCCCGGCGGCGTCATCGTCGAAGCCACCGCCGGTAACACCGGCCTGGGCCTCGCGCTGGTCGCCGCGCAAAAGGGCTACCGGCTCATTTTGGTGTTACCGGACAAAATGAGCCAGGAAAAAATCTTCAACCTGCGCGCGCTCGGCGCCGAAGTGGTGTTGACGCGCTCGGATGTGGGCAAGGGCCATCCCGAGTACTACCAGGACCTGGGCGCGGCCATCGCCAAGCGCAACAACGCGTACTTCATCAACCAGTTCGCCAATCCCGACAATCCCAAGGCGCACGAGCGCACCACCGCGCCGGAAATCTGGGAACAGATGGGGCAGAAGCTGGATGCGGTGGTGATCGGCGTGGGTTCGAGCGGCACGATTGCGGGCCTCGCGGCGTTCTTCAAGAAACATGCGCCGCATGTGGAGCTGGTGCTGGCCGATCCGGTCGGCTCCATCCTCGCGGAGTTCATCACCACCGGCAAGATGACTCAGAAGACCGGCTGGCTGGTGGAAGGCATCGGCGAGGATTTCATTCCCGAGATCGCCGACTTCTCCATGACCAAGCGTGCGTACAGCATCTCGGACGCCGAGTCGTTCTCGGTGGCGCGAGAGTTGTTACAGAAAGAGGGCGTGCTCGCGGGTTCGTCCACCGGCACGTTGCTCGCTTCAGCGTTGCGTTATTGCCGCGAGCAGAAGACACCGAAGCGCGTCGTGACGTTGGCGTGCGACACGGGCGCGCGGTATTTGTCGAAGCTGTACAACGATTTCTGGATGGAGGATCAAGGCTTCATCCAGCGTGAGACGTACGGCGACCTGCGCGACTTGATCGGCCGTCCGCACGGCGAGCGCGCCACGATCACGGTCGGGCCGAACGACGTGCTCACCACGGCACACAATCGTCTACGCAACGCAGGTTTTTCGCAGTTGCCGGTGATGGATGGGGAGAAGCTCATCGGTATCGTTACCGAAGACGACATCCTCAGGTTTGCGTTCGGTCATCCGGAACGGTTCAACGAGCCGGTGAACAAGGCCATGACCAGCACGTTCCTGCGCGTCGACAAAGGCCAGACGCTGAACAATCTGGTGGCCATGCTCGAGGTGCTGTCATCGGCGGCGGTGATGGATGGCGACAAATTCCTCGGCCTCGTGACACGTTCCGACGTGCTCAACTATCTGCGCCGCCAGGTCAAATAATCCGCTCCCGAGGACACCATGACTGACTCCCGTTCGTTGCGTTTCGGCACTCGCTGCATCCACGCCGGTCAGGCGCCCGACCCGAGCACGGGCGCGGTGATGCCGCCGATCTACGCCACCTCGACTTATGCTCAAAGCAGTCCCGGCGTGCACAAGGGGTACGACTACTCGCGCACGTCCAATCCCACTCGCAGTGCCTGGGAAAAATGCATCGCCGATCTCGAAGGTGGCGTGCGCGGGTTCGCGTTCGCCTCCGGCATGGCGACGACCGGCACGCTGCTGGAGCTGCTCGACTCCGGCAGTCACATCGTCGCGATGGACGATCTGTATGGCGGCACGTTCCGTTTGTTCGAACGTGTGCGTAAACGCTCGGCCGGCCTCGACATCACGTTCGCGGATCTGACCAGCCAGAAGGCGCTGGAAGCGGCCGTGCGTCCGACGACCAGGATGATCTGGATCGAAACGCCGACCAATCCGACCCTGCGCCTGGTCGATATCGCGCAGGTCGCCGAGTTCGCGCGCAAGCGGAACATTCTGACCGTCGTCGACAACACCTTCGCGAGCCCCTGGGTGCAGCGGCCGATCGAGCTGGGCGCCGACATCACCATGCATTCGGCGACCAAATATCTGAACGGCCACTCCGACATGATCGGCGGCGTCGCGGTCACTGGCAACAACGAGCTCGCGGAGAAGATCGGGTTCCTGCAGAACGCCGTCGGTGCGGTCAGCGGGCCGTTCGACAGTTTCCTCGCGTTGCGAGGGTTGAAAACATTGGCGCTGCGCATGCGCCAGTCGAGCGAGAGCGCGTTACGAATCGCCGGCTGGCTGGAGAAACATTCGCACGTCGCGAAGGTGTTGTATCCGGGGCTGGCCAGCCATCCTCAGCATGAGCTGGCCAAACGTCAGATGCAGAATGGTTTCAGCGGCATCGTCACGTTCTTCGTCAAGGGCGGGCTGGGCGAGGCCAAACATTTCCTGGAGCGCTGCCGGGTCTTCACGATCGCGGAAAGTCTGGGCGGCGTGGAAAGCCTGGTCGATCATCCCGGCCTGATGACCCATGCCTCGATTCCAGTCGAGAAGCGTCGCGAGCTCGGCATCGACGACTCGTTGATCCGGCTGTCGGTGGGGATCGAAGATGTCGAAGATCTGCTCGCGGATCTGGAGCAGGCGCTCGCCAGTTAAGAGCCTTCCGTGTCCTGGCCGCCCTCGACGGGCGGCGGGGGCGAGGAGGAATTGATTCGTCCCGCCTTGCGAAGCGCATCGCGCAGGACGTACTCGATCTGCGCGTTCACGCTGCGCAGCTCATCCGCCGCCCAGCGTTGCACGGCGTCGAGTACGTCGCTGCTGATGCGCAGCGGATAAGCTTTTTTCTCGGCCAACGGATTGGCTCAGCCGTTATACAACGTGCCGGCGTTGACCACGGGCTGCGTGCCGCGCTCACCGCATAACACCACCAGCAGGTTCGACACCATGGCCGCCTTGCGCTCTTCGTCGAGGTGGACCACATCTTTCCTCGCCAGCTGTTCGAGCGCCATGTGCACCATGGTCACCGCGCCTTCGACGATGCGCGTCCGAGCGGCGATGATCGCGGCGGCCTGCTGACGCTGAAGCATGGCCTGCGCGATTTCGGGTGCGTAGGCGAGATGGCTGACGCGAGCCTCGATTACCGTCAGTCCCGCTTGCGCCAGCCGATCCTGGATTTCGTTGCGCAGATGTTCGTTGATTTCGGTGGCGTGCGAACGAAGCGCGACCTTGTGCTCCTCGTGCAGATCGTAGGGATACGAGGTCGCCATCTGGCGCAGCGCCGCCTCGCTCTGCACCTGCACGAAGTTTTCGTAATCGTCGACGTTGAACACGGCCTCGGCGGCATCGTGCACCTGCCAGACCACTACCGCGGCGATCTCGATCGGCGAGCCTTCCAGATCGTTGACCTTCAACTTGCTGGACTCGAAATTGCGCACGCGCAGAGTCACGGTCTTCTTGGAATAGAACGGATTGGCCCAGCGCAGGCCGCTGGCACGCTCCGAGCCGACGTACTTGCCAAAGAACTGCATCACCGCCGCCTGATTGGGCTGGACGATGAAGAACCCCATCCCGCAAAAGGCCACCAGAGCCCCACCCACCATCGGCGGCACGGGCGAGACGAAGGCGCTCACCGAGTGCCACAGCCACCAGCCGCAGACCGCCAATAACACCAAGAGGATCAACACCATGGGCACGCCGGGCAGGGTCAATACTTGTCGCTCTTTCATGGCCTTCTCCTGATTTTTCAGAGAGACCCTACCATGGGTAGATATCAAACTGATATCACTGTGCCAGAATGGCCCGGCCGATGAGGCTAAGCCCCTGGTTTTGCGAAAGGGATATTTGCCATTGGCCCGGGGCGCCGCGATGATCTGCGCCGCCGATGCGCCTCAGCGGGCGCCGTATCTCGCGATCCATCGAGACCAACACCAGGGAGATTTGTGCAATGGCCATTCAGCCCACCCAGCCGCAGGGCATCGGCGGCGTTCTGGACACGGCGTTCCAGTTGTACAAAGAGTCGCTCGGCGCGGTGTGGCCCATCTCGCTGCTGATCGCGGTCATGAGCCTGCTGCCGGGGCTGTATTTTCTGTTCGTCGGCATGTCGACCCTGGACCCGCAGGCGATCGCCGCGGGCGATTTTTCTTTCTTCCGCACCATGGTCGTGATGGTGGTGATCTCCGTCGTGCCCTCGATGTGGGGGGCGAGCGCGATGTTGTTGAAGCAGCGCTCGATCGGCAGCGATGAGCCGATGAGCACCGGCGAGGCGTTTCGCGTGGCGTTGCTTCGCCTGCTGCCGCTGATCGGCGCGACCATCGTGTACGGTATCGCGATCACCGTAGGCTCCATTCTGCTGATCGTGCCCGGCCTGATCCTGATGCTGAGCTTGATCATGTACATGGCGCTGGTGGTGTTCGAAACCAAAGGCCCCATCGAGGCGGTGATCGGCAGTCACAAACTGGTGTGGGGCAACTGGTGGCGCACCTGTGCCGTCTTCACGGTGACCGCGATCCTGCTGGTCGTGCTCTTCATCGCGGTGGGCTTCGTCGTCGCGATCATCACGCCGTTCGCCGGCATGGCCGCGGACTCGCTGGTGGCCGGGATGGTCGTGCAGCTGGTGTTGAATGCAGTCGTCAACGTGCTGATTTCTCCATTCACCAGCGCGGTGATGATCGCGCTCTACTGGGATCTGAAGTTGCGCAAAGAAGGCGGCGATCTCGCCGCGCGCGTGAATGCATTGAGCGCTGCCTGATTCGTGCGCCTGGCGTTTCTCGTCCTGTGGTTGCTTGCCGTGCCGGCGGCCTTCGCGCAAAGCGAGGGTCCGGCTCGGCAAGTGCTCGAGGAATGCGTTCGTTCGCTCGAACCTGACGTCATCGGTCTGGAGGACATCGAGGAGACCTGCCCCGACCTCCGGGTGGCGCTCGAAGAACTCGGGCTCACGGATCTGGTGTCCGAGAATCAGCTCAGTGTGTTGAATCGCGATGGCCTGGATAGCTTGCGCGCGCTCGTCAGTCGCTATGAGAACGAGCCCGAGCGCGAAGCCATCGGCACCGAGAGTCTCGATCCGCTGCTCGAATCGTTGCGTCAGCCGCCGGTGGCGGAGCAGTCGCTGTCCTGGTACGAGCGGCTCAAGCGATGGCTGCACCAGCTCTTCGAAAAGAAACAGATCCAACCCGACGCCAATACCGAGTCCTGGCTGAGTCGCTGGCTGGACGAGCATCCGTTGCCGGAAGTGGTGATATGGATCGTGGTCTACGGCTCGATCACTCTGGTGGTATTGCTCACGCTGGGGATTGTCATCAATGAGGTGCGTCTGGCGGTCCGCGGCCGCAGGGGCGCAGCGGAAGCGGCTGCGGCCGATCTTCCGGGCGCGGCGGGCGCCGCCAGATTGGATCTGGCGCTCAGTGGCGAGCGACCGTCCGCGTTGCTGAGAATGTTGATTGCAACGCTGGTCAAGACCGGACGTTTGAATGGCGCGCAGAGTCTGACTCATCGCGAGTTGACGAAACGCGCGCGCTTCGACGATTCCACGCAGCGTGAGTCTTTCCAAAAGATCGCGCAGCTCGCCGAGCGCGAAGTCTTTGGCGGCCGGGAGGTCGCGAGCGATGACCTGGATGAAGCGCTGCGCGTCGGCCACAGCCTGGACGCGCAATTGAAGGCGGCGGCGACATGAGAGATCGCTTGCTCACATTGGCGCTCGCCATCGGCGCGTTCGTCGCGTTCTATGTGGTGATGGCGCCGAAGCCGTCCGGTCCGCAGGAGCAACAGGCAACGCGTCCGATCAGCATCGAAGCTGGCCCGAACGGCTATCTCGGTCTCACGCGCTGGCTGGAGTCGGAACGTGTGCCGGTGCTGTCGCTGCGCGACCGCTTCACCAAGCTGAGCGATCTCGCCGGGCTGGAATCGCACACCGGCAATCTACTGATCACCGCCATGCCGCATCTGTATCCGCTGCGCGATTCCGAAATGCCGCCGTTGCGTCGCTGGGTGCAGCGGGGCAATACGCTGCTGATCGTCGCCGGTCTGTCCGATACACCGGACTGGTCTATGGATCCTCGCGGCGACAGTCAGTTTCTGTTGAATCTGCAGTCGATCACTCGCCTGTACTTCGGACAGAAGCACGAGGGTGATGAGGCCAGCGACGAAGAAAGCGAAGATGACGAGGAAAGCGAGGAGAAGCAGCCGACGCCGATGCAAATGATCGCCGCGCAAACCAAACTTGCCGAGCCGCTGCCTCTGCAGATGCTTCCCGCGGGCACGCATCCGCTGCTCGAAGGGGTGAACAAGGTGAGCGCGCTGTCCGATTTTCCCACCGCGAAATGGGAAGGTTGGGCGAAAGGCACCAGTGTGCTGGAGCTGGCGCACGATCCGGAGTCGGGCGTGCCGGTGCTGTGGCTGCTGTCCGAGGGCAGGGGGCAGATCATCGTCAGTGCCTATGGCAGCATTCTCGGCAACAGATTGCTGGGCGAGAGCGACAACGCGCATCTGGTTGCAAACATCGTGCGGTGGTCGTTGCGTGGCGCTGGCAAAGTCATCCTCGACGATGCCCATCAAGGCCTGGTGGCTTTCTACGATCCCGATGCTTTCTTCGGCGACTCGCGGCTGCATGCGACCTTGTGGTGGCTGCTGGGCCTGTGGTTGCTGTTCGTGCTCGGTTCGCAGCGCCTGCGTCCGTCGCAGTCCAGCTGGAATCCGGTGGATATCACGGGATTCGTGCGCGCCACGGGCGGATTCATGGCGCGCGTGATGCGGCCCGCCACCGTCGCTCAGCAAATGATCTCGAATTTCTTCAACGATGCGCGTAAACGCCACGGTCTGCCCGCGGGCACGGCGCCGATGTGGGACTGGCTGGGTGCGCAGACGATGGTGTCGGAGCGGGACGTCGAACGTCTGCAAGCTCTGCACGCCAAGGTCGAGCAAGGCAAGCGCGTCAATCTGTCTCAGTTGCATAACCTGCTGATACGATTGCGGACAGCTCTAGAATAGGGAACAGAATGAACGCCCTCGTGGATTTCGAACAACGTTTGCAACAGGAATTGGGCGCGGTGGTGCTCGGCTTGCAGCCGGTCATTCAGGCGCTGGCGATTGCTGTCGTCGCTCGCGGCCACGTGCTGTTGCAGGGCGCGCCCGGTCTGGGTAAGACATTGCTTAGCAAATCGCTGGCCGGCTCGTTGCGTGGCGTGTTCAAGCGAGTGCAAGGCACATCCGATCTGATGCCCGCCGATATCACCGGTGTGCACGCGTTCGACGCCGAGCAGCGGCAGTTCGTGTTCCGTCCCGGCCCGGTGTTCGCCGATGTGCTGCTGGTCGATGAGATCAATCGCGCCGGCCCGAAGACTCAGTCGGCGCTGCTCGAAGCGATGGAGGAGCGGCAGGTGACCGTGGATCGCCAGAATTATCCGCTGCCGGACAATTTCCTGGTCGTTGCGACTCAGAATCCGCGCGAGTTCGAAGGCACGTTTCCGCTGCCCGAATCGCAGCTCGATCGTTTCATGCTACGGGTCGATCTCACTTATCCATCTCGCGAAGACGAGTTGGCGATCATCGCTCGCTACGGCAGCACGGACGCGCATGCTCGCGTCGAGGCGCAACAGTTGCCGCCGATCGATCTGACCGCGGTTCGTCAGGCCGTCGAGCAAGTCCACGTTGCGCCGGAGTTGTCGGGTTACGTGATCGATCTGGCGTCGGCTTCGCGTTCGCATGCTCATGTCAGTCTTGGTCTGTCCACTCGCGGTGTATTGGCACTGGTGCGTGCGGCGCGAATCGCTGCGGGCATGCGTGGTGCGGAGTTCGTGACGCCGGATGATGTGAAACAAGTCGCGCCGCTCGTTATTCCCCATCGCCTGATGCTGGCGCCCGAAGCGCTGCTCGAAGGCGTGACCGAGCAGACCATCACGCAGCAGTTGCTGGATCGCACGCCGGTCCCTCGCTGAGTCATGCATCTTCGTCTCAATGGCCTCGTGTTCGCGGTGCTCACCGCGCTCGTGGCCATTCTTGGCATGTGGAGCGGTGCGGCGGATCTGCAGCGGCTGTGGCTGCTGCCGCTCGCGCTGTTGCTGCTCGGGCTGGCCTACGAAGGTTTGATGGTCACGCGTGCGCGAACCAACGTGACGGTCGACGCGCCGGTCCAGGGAATATTGGGTCGCTCGATGCCGCTGCAGCTGTTGTTTCGTCACGCACTCGGACGCGCGCTGGAAGTCCAGGTCGCGCCGGCTGCGCCCGAAGCAGTCGAGATCAACAACGAGATTCAAATGCTGTCCGTGCCCTCCGGCGAGGCGGCAGCAATAGAGTTGCGCGCAACGCCTCGACGTCTCGGCCAAAACGTGTGGCCGGGGATGCAAGCTCGCATCGGCGGTCCGCTGGGACTGGCGTGGTGGTCGCGTCGGCTCGAGCCGGAATATTCGTTCAAAGTGATGCCGGAGCTGTTGCGTGATTCGGCCGGACGCATCAGTGCCCTCGGCGGCGGCATGCGGGCTCACTTCAATCAAGGCGCGGGCGCGGAGATTCTGCAGCTTCGCGAGTATCGCGTCGGCGATCCGCAGAACGCCATCGACTGGAAGGCGACGGCGCGACGAGGCCGGTTGATCAGTCGCGACTACACCGAAGATCAGCACCTCGATATCGTCATCGCCATCGACGCGGGACGGACCAGCGCATTGCGCGCCGGGGACCTGGATCGTCTCGGTCATTACATCAATCTCGCTGCCCGCTTCGCCGAGCATGCGGTCGCGCAGGACGACAGGGTCGGCGTCATGTTGTTCGCCGATCAACCGCTCGCCACGCTCGCGCCGGGCCGTGGCATCGGCAGCGTATTGCGCATTCGTCAGATGCTGGCGGCGGCGACGCCGAAGCTGGCCGAGTCGAATCCGTTGAACGCGGCGCTGCGCATCCGCACGCTCGTGCGCCATCGCAGTCTGATCGTGATGTTGACCGATGTGGACGATGCCACCGTGGCCGGCCAGCTCGCATCGGCGGCGCGCCTGTTGTTACCGAAACATTTGCCGCTGATCGCCGGTATCTCCAGCCCCGAAGCGGAGGCGATGCGCGATGCGCCGGCGCGTTCCTGGCTCGATCCTTATGAGGCGCTGGCCGCTCAGGAATATCTATCGCGACTGGAGCGCAACGTTCGAGCGCTGCGCGCGCTGGGAGCGCCGGCCCTGGTCACGCGTCCCGAACACATGGAACGCGCCGTGTTCGACGCGTACCTCGAGTTCAGGCATCGACGTCGGGTCTGACGCGCTTGCGGCCGAACAAGTGACCGGTCATCGCCGCGACCATCACGACGCCGTAGCCGAAGCCGACGATGACGCGGCTGATCATGGGGAACTGCGGATCGGGCGACAGATAGCCCTCGATGAATCCGCAGCCCACCAATAGCAGCGCGCACAGCACCAGCAATCGCGAGACTTTGGTGGCCGCGTGCTGAAACGATTCGCGACGCGTCGGATGCGTCGGACGGATCAAGGATTCACCGAGCATCGTGCCGGCCGCGCCGGCAACGCAGATCACCGACAGTTCGACCACGCCATGCGCGGTGACGAACTTCAACAGCTCGCCGGCCAGGCCATGCTGATGAGTGAAGGCGAACATGGCGCCGAGCATCAGCCCGTTGGTGGCGATCAGATAAAACGTGCCGAGCCCGAAGAAGATGCCGACGCAGAACGCCATCAGCGTCACGGCGATGTTGTTGGACAGGATGCCGATCGACAGCACGGAAGAGGGCGTGACATTGAGAATGCCCTCGGTCCACAGCTTGCCGCGCTCCACGTTGTTGATGGTCTCTTCGTCGGCGAGCAGCGAGATCAACTCCGGATGCGCGGAGACCAGCCACCAGCCCGCGCCGGCGCTGAGCGCGAACAGCAGCGTCACCCAGAGAATCGCGCCGCGCAGCTCGTGTACGACTTCGGGAATCTCGTCCCGGAACAAGCTGAGCAGGCGGGCCCGCCAGTCGTGCGGCTTGCGATAGATGATGGAGTGAAGTTTGGCGTAGCTGTGTTCCAGCGCCTTGGTCACGCGGCTCGCTGGCAGGATGCGACGGGCGATCGACAGATCCCGGCCGAGCGCGCGATACAACTCGATGGCCTGCTGCGCTTCGGCGGCGGAGTGATTGCGACTCTTTTCGAGCGCTTCGAGCTGGGGCGCGAGTTGCCGCCAGGTCTCGACGCGCGACGCGAGCCACGCCTGCATGCCGGCCTCGGCACTCATGAGGTCGGGTTCACCAGCGCTTCCAGTCGAGCCCTCAGCTCATTGGCATCGAGCTGGCCGACCTGCTCGGGCGACAGCGATTTATCGGTGCGAGCAACCAGCGAGCGCGCCAGCTCGCGGCGCGTCGGGTATTCGAGCTCCCACCAGCGTTCCAGCAGTTCGTGAATCAAGTCCGCGGCGCGGGGATCGAGCGAGCTGTTCGCCGGCGCGAGCCGAGCCAACGAAACATCGTGTTCCTTGCCGTCGAGGATCAGCAGCGTGCCGGCGGCGATGTCGCCGATGCGCACGTGCTGCGCGGTGAACATGGTTGCGATCAGCCCGACCAGATACGCGAAGGGCAACGCATCGATCAGACGAAACAGATTCCGGATCATCAAAGCGCCGGCGTTGGGAATGTCGCCGGTGCGCGTGACGATGCGCACGCCGGCCATGCGCTTGCCCGGCGTGCTGCCGCGCATGAGCACTTCGAGGACCGGGTGATAAAAGAAATAAATGACGGCGGTCGGCATGACCACCCAGAGATAGTAGCTGGAGGGCGCGGCGTCATCGTTGAACAGCGATGTGAACCCGCCGAAGGACAGCGCGGTGCCTACCGCCCACCAGGAGAACGCGAGCATCGCGCGGATGTGCCAGTCGATCACGAAGGCATAGCTGCGGCTGCCGACGCCGGCGATGCGCAGCTCGATATCGACGCCGGTAATGCTCTGCAGGGTGACCTGAGGCGCGGCCATGGCTGTTCCTTGTTCCCGTTACTCCACGATACGCGCCAGCTGCTCGGCCTGATATTCCTGCTGCAAGGGCTGGATCAATCCGCCCAGATCGCCGTTGATGACGTCGGCGAGCTTGTACAGCGTCAGGTTGATGCGATGGTCGGTCACGCGGCCCTGGGGAAAGTTATAAGTCCGGATCCGTTCGGAACGATCGCCCGAGCCCACCTGCAACTTGCGTGAGCTGGCCTCCGCCTGATCGCGCTTCTCCTGCTCGGCGGCCTTGAGCTTGGCCTTGAGCAAGGACAGCGCGCGCGAGCGGTTCTTGTGCTGCGAGCGTTCATCCTGACATTCCACCACGATGCCGGAGGGCAGGTGCGTGACGCGAATCGCGGAGTCGGTCTTGTTGACGTGCTGACCGCCGGCGCCCGAGGCGCGGAAGGTGTCGATGCGCAGCTCCGCCGGGTTGAGCTCGATGGGCTCGATATCATCCAGCTCCGGCAGGATGGCGACCGTAACCGCCGATGTATGAATGCGTCCCTGAGCTTCGGTGGCCGGCACGCGCTGCACGCGATGGGTGCCGGACTCGAATTTCAAATGTGAGAATGCGCCGCGGCCGACCACGCGACTGATGACTTCCTTGTAGCCGCCGTGCTCGCCGGCACTCTCCGACAGCACTTCGACATTCCAGCCGTGCTGGCTGGCGTAGCGCGAATACATACGAAACAAGTCGCCGGCGAAGATCGCGGCCTCGTCGCCGCCGGTGCCGGCGCGCACTTCGAGATAGATGTTGCTTTCGTCGCGCTCGTCCTTGGGAATGAGCTCCCTGGCGAGCGCTTCCTCCTCGAGCTCGATGCGCGCATTGAGGCTGGCCAGCTCTTCCTGGCCGAGCTCGCGCATCTCGGGGTCATTGCCTTCGGCCATCTCGCGCGCCGAGGCACGCTCGGCAAGCGTGCCGAGATAGGCCTTGTAACGCGCGACCACCGGGTCGAGCTTGGAATATTCCACCGACAGATCGCGAAACTTGTTGGTATCGCCGATCACGCCCGGGTCGGCCAGCAGGCCGCTGACTTCCTCGTGGCGCTCGGCCAGTCTTTCCAGCTTGATGCGTATCGAATCTTTCATCACGTTTGATCGGGAGAGTCGGCGGCAAACAGAATGCGCGCGGCCTCCAGCAACTCCACTTCGCCTCGTTCGGCGGCTTCTCGCAGCCGCTGGCTCGGGCCATGCAACAGGCGATTGGTGAGCGTCGAGGCCAGGAAATCCACCACTTCCTTGGGATCGCGCCCGGCCGCCAGCATACGCCGCGCCTGTTCGGCGGTCTGCGAGCGCATCGCTTCGGCATCGTCGCGCAGTTGCCGGATGGTCGGCACCGCACTCAACGTCTTGAGCTGCTGCTCGAACATCGAGACTTCGGTTGCCAGCATTTCACTCGCATCGCGCGCCGCTTCCCGGCGCGACGCCAGGTTTTCGTTCACCACGTTCTGCAGATCGTCGATGGTGAACAGATACACGTCCTCGATCTTCGACACCTCGGCTTCGATGTCGCGCGGCACGGCGATGTCGACCATGAAGATCGGCTTGCGCTTGCGCGCTTTGACCGCCGCTTGCACCGCTTGATACGTGATCACGGGCGTCGGGCTGGCGGTCGAGGTGATCACGATGTCCGCTTCGGGCAGGTGGCTCGCGATGTCGTCGATGCCGATCGCGAAGCCTTTGAACTCGGCGGCCAGTTCCTGGGCGCGGCCGACACTGCGATTGGCAACGATCATCCGGCCCAGGCCGTTCGCGTGCAGGTGACGCGCGGCCAGCGCGATCGTCTCGCCGGCTCCGACCAGCAAGGCGGTGTGGCCGGAGAATTTTTCGAACACGGTGCGCGCGAGCGAGACCGCGGCATACGCGACCGAGACCGCATTGGCGCCGATACGAGTCTGCGTGCGCACCCGCTTGGCGACCGAGAACGCCGTCTGCATCACCCGGTTCAAATAGGGACCGGTGACTTTCTGGTCAAGCGCGGCCCGATAGGCGTCCTTGAGCTGACCCAGAATCTGCGGCTCGCCGATCACCAGGGAATCCAGGCCGCAGGCGACCGCGAACAAGTGCTGGACTGCCGCCGTGCCGTGCTTGCGATACAGGGTCTGATTGATGTCCAGACGATGCGTGGCCAGGTCGTGCCAGTGCGCGAGCCAGTTGGAGAGGGGCAGCGATGGATCCGACACGTGTGCTGGCCCGTTAGGCCCAGGGTCGGTGGATTCCCCGCCGGTCGCGCCGTCCGCGAAACAATAGAGTTCGGTACGGTTACAGGTGGACACGATCAACGCTTCGCGCACGCCCGGCTGGCCCGCCAGTTCCCGCAAGGCCTCGGGCAGCTCCTCGCCCGCAAAGACCATCTTCTCGCGGATTTCGACGGGCGCGGTGCGGTGATTGATTCCTATGACGACGAGTGGCATGCCGGGGCGCAGTCGCGACGGGTGCGGATTGTCGGGGAAGGGCCCACTAATGACAAGCGAGGCGGTAAGCCCGAACCCGAGTTTTGAACCAGCTGATATAGTCATCCGACAATGAGCCCACTTCCTCGTCCATTAGGCTTGGCCCCGCGTCTCGCGGCGTTAATGGTCACTGCCGTGCTGGCAGCCTGCACCACCCCCGCCACCCAGCGCGAGGCGGCTGCCGAGAATTTGCCGGCGGATCCCAATGCACTGGTATTGGGCGCCGAAATGGCCTTGCAACGGGGGCAATACCTGGAAGCCTCCAAGGCGTATCTCCGCGCCGCCCAGGCTTCCAATGACGAGGAGCTGGCTGAACAGGCCACGCGCGTCGCCCATGAGCATCGCCAATGGACCGTGGTACAGGCTTCCGCCGAGCGCTGGCTGGAGCTGAACCACACCAACGAGGAGGCCCGGCGCTTCGCCGCGTTCGCCGCCCTACATCTATATAGGATCAACACGGCCGCCGAGCACCTGGGCATCCTGCTCGACACCGCGTTCATCAATCCGCAGGCCGGTTTCCTGGCGCTGCTGCCTCAACTGGCGGACGAGGGCACGCCGAGCGGCGCCACCGCCGTGCTTCGCCAGCTGGTCGTGAAGTATCCCGATGTGACAGAAGCGCATTACGCGCTGGCGCAGGCGGCGTCCCAGTCGGACAACCTGGCGCTGGCCATGGAACACGCGCGCAAGGCCCGCGAGTTGGGGCCGTACTGGTCGCCGGCCGGTCTGTTGCTGGCCCGGCTGCAAATGTTGACTGGCGATGCCGATGGCGCGCTCGCCACCGCCAAGCAGGTCATCGATCAGGACAATCAGGACTCGAACCGGCTCGAATATGCGCTGATGCTGATGCAGGCGGGCAAGGAAGAGCAGGGGCGCAAGGAATTGAGCGCGCTCGCCAACAGCGAATCCACCGGCACCGTCGTGGAACGCGCACTCGCCGATATCGACTTCCAGCTCGGCAACCGCGACTCGGCCGCGCAACGTTTCAGCAATCTGGTGTCGAGCGGCCGGTTCGTTTACGAGTCGCTGTTCTATCTCGGCGCCATCGCCGAAGGGCGCGAAGCCTGGGATGACGCCGCTCAGATCTACGCACGCGTCACCGGCGGTGAATTCGCGATGGCCGCGCAGACGCGTCTGGCCCGTCTCAAGGTGAAGCAGGAAGGCCTGGATGCCGGCTTGAAGCACCTCGAAGAGTTCGGCGCCACGCGCCCGCAGTACCGGATCGAGACGATTACCGCTCGTGCTTCTCTGTTGAGTGCCAACGGCGATAGCGCTGGCGCACTCGCCTTGCTGGATACGGCGCTGAAGGCTTATCCCGATGCGGTGGAGCTGCGCTTCGCGCGCATCTTCCAGCTCGAATCGGCGGACAAGGTGGATGAAGCGATCGCGGATCTGCGCCACCTCGTGGCCGACCGCCCGAACGATCCGTCCGCGACCAATGCGCTCGGCTACACGCTGGTCGATCGCACGCGTCATCACAAGGAAGGCCTGGATCTGATCGAACAGGCGCTCACCGAGACGCCGGACAGCGGCGCGGTCCTCGACAGCATGGGCTGGGCCCTGCACCGGGTCGGCCGCTCCCAGGACGCGCTCGGTTACCTCGAACACGCCAAGCGCCGGATCAACGACCCCGAAGTGGATCTGCACCTCGGCGAAGTGTTGCTCGCCCTGGATCGCAAGGACGATGCCCGCGATGTGTGGAAGCGCGCCAGCGAGCGTTACCCGGAAAATAACGAGATCAAACAGCGGCTGCAGAAGCTGAATTGAGCGTGGCGACGATGCCGCGGCTCTTTTCTTTCGCCGCCGCTTCGCGGCGGCAACCCGCTGAGGCCAGCGTTATTCGCCTTCGCCACTTTTCCTGGCCAGCGTTGGCCGCCATTTTTTTACTCGCTGCTGGTTGTGCCACCACGCCCACAGGGCCCGCTCCGGGCACGGCGATTCCCGCTGACCTGAAAGACTTGGATCGTTGGCAAGCACGAGGAAGGCTCGGCGTCTCCGGTCCGGACAACGGCGGCTCGGGCAGCTTCGAATGGAGCCAGCGCGGCGATGTTTCCAACGTCGACATCCGGGGCCCGATCGGCATCGGCGGCGTGCATCTGGAAATGCGCGGCGCCGGTGGCAATCCCAATCTGGTTCTGCAAACCAGCGACGGACTCAAATTGGAATCCGACGCCGCCTGGGACGAGCTCCAGAACCGCCTCGGCACCTCCGTCCCCGCCGGCAACCTGCGTTACTGGATGCTCGGCATCGCCGCGCCCGGCGAGCATCAATGGCACGAAGAAAACCAGAACGGCGTGACCACGCTCGAACAGGCCGGCTGGCGCATCGACTATCAGCGTTTTTCCACCGAACCCGGCGCCCGGGTCCCCATGCGTATCACCGCCACCAGCGGCGATGCGCGCGTGCGCATCGTCGTAGATCGCTGGCAATTGGGACGATGACAAGCGGCGTATGCCGCGGCCATGACGGCCTCGCGCCGACGCGTCCCTGCGAGCACAACGCGTGCTGTAACATGGCGGCCGCGCTAGTGCCGAAGATCTCACCCGGCCGGATAAAGACAAAGACATGACTACGGCTCGCGATGAATTCTTGGGGCTGCCGGAGCCCTGGCCGGCACCGGCCAAACTCAACCTGTGCCTGCACATCGTCGGCCAGCGCGACGACGGCTATCACTTGTTACAAAGCGCCATGCAACTCATCGATCTGTGCGACGAGCTGCAGTTCTATCGGCGCCCGGCGGGCGTCATCGAACGCGTCGGCGATAACGCGGACATCCCCGCCGAAGAAGACCTTGTCGTGCGCGCGGCCCGTCTGCTGGCAACCAGATACGAAGTCTTCGACGGCGTGGGCATCGAAATCAAAAAACGCATTCCCGTCCAGGGCGGCCTGGGCGGCGGCAGCTCGGATGCGGCTACCGTGCTGGTCGCGCTCAACGACCTGTGGCGCCTGGATTTGAAGATCGAACAGCTGGCGGCGCTGGGCCTGGAGCTGGGCGCCGACGTGCCCATTTTCGTGCGCGGCCATTCGGCCTGGGCCGAGGGTGTCGGCGAACGACTCACGCCCTGCGACTTCCCGGAGCAGGTATTTCTGGTGCTCAAACCCCAGACGGGAGTGAGCACGGCGGCGGTCTTTCAGGACCCTGAATTGACACGTAATTCCCCCGTCACGACAATACGCGCCTTCTTTGCGGGCGGTGGTCACAACGACTGTGCCCCGGTGGTCCGCAAGCGCAGTGGTGAGATCGCCGAAGCGCTTGATTGGCTTGATGATTTTGGGGAGGCAAGGCTGACCGGGACGGGCGCCTGCGTGTTCGTCGCGATGCCTGACGAGGCGACGGCGCGGAGCGTATTGGCGCGCGTACCTGCGCGCTGGACCGGTTATGTTGTCCGTGGCCTGAACCGTTCGCCGCTGCTGGACCGGCTGGCGCACGAATCGGCCTGAATCCCGCCGACTCGAGATCGAGTCAGGTTTACAGCTGTTGGGGTGTCGCCAAGTGGTAAGGCAGCGGGTTTTGATCCCGCCATCCGGAGGTTCGAATCCTTCCACCCCAGCCAACCTTCCCGAAGTCGACTTCCCCTAATCGAACCAACACTTGGGATTCGTATCCTCGCGTCGTCGATCGCGAAGGACAGCTCCTCCGGCCCCTTTATCGTTATCGGTACTGGCTGAATCACTGCCAGATCTTGGGATGTCGATGCGGTTTCGTTCGTAGAAGGGCGGTCGGTCGAACGGTTGCGGAGTTCACCTTGCAGGCTGGAGCTATGGCCGTCATTTCGCAGTTCTGCCGCAAGCGGCGCTCAATCCGTCTACCACGGAAACTCCTCGCGAATCGCGGTAACGACATCCTGAGCGATCTCTTCGCGCTGGAGGATCGGATATTCGGCGCGCAATTTCCCGCTGACCGTTCCCCGAGATTCTCGAATGGATCGGATGATGCGCTCGAGTGTGCCGTCCGGCCCCTCGATGATTGTCTTCAGGCGCGCACGTGCCCGTCCGTGCTGCTGCAGATACAAGGCTTCGGCGTACATTTCACGTTCGATCGTTTCTTCGAGCGAGCTCGAAATAAACGTAACCTGCCGTGTGAGATCGGGATAACGCCAGGCATGGTTGCGTAACGCTCAAGCCATAGCGGTCGACGAGCCATCCGTATCCGATCGAATTGGACGCCATGGGAATCCCCTGGAGGGCGACAAGTTCGATTATTATGGCCTAAAAATAATTATAACGGCCCGGTTCTCATCAAAATCAATTACGGATTTGAAGAAACGCTTGCGAAAGACCCGAGTAGTTGCGCAGTGTCGTCACGATACTGTGCCCATGCTGCCTGGCCACCCACAGAAGATTCTTGCCGAGCATGAGGTGCCAGCTCACGGACGTGTGGCGTGCCACGTCGGGCCGGCGATGACGCAGCTTCAGCGAGCGCAGGCTCTTGCGCGACCGGATGGCGGGACAGAGCAGATCGCGAATGGGCTCACCGCAATCCTGGAAGAAGACATGGTCGTGGGCGATCTGCCTAGCGGCTCGCAGGCGAAGCTGTCTTGTCAAAACAGCAAGCGCTCGGGGGGCAGAGTTCGACGCGTCGATCTTCGCCGGTCTTGGTCTGGCATCGATCGATGCCATGGACTCGAGCCTGGTTGACGCTGATAACACCGTTGACGAGGTCGACATCGGAGAGCACGAGGGCAATTTCCTCCGAGTGCCGCAGTCCCGTGAAGAACCGAAACTCATCGTAGTTTCCCTGCGCCTCGCCCCAGACGTGCTTCGCATTGGACGAGGTGCTCGTCGAAGGTTGGTTTCCGAGGGCGGCCGTTTGATCGACGGTAGCGGATGCCGTCCAGAACAAAATCGAATTGGATTCTGCCGCGAGGCGCCGCAACGACTCCGCCAGTGAACCACTTGCTACGCATGCCAACCTGCTGACCGGCGGCACTACTCACAGCTTTGGCCGCAATCGATCGATCATCTCTCGAATGACTACGATGTGGATCGTTCGCAGTGCGCGAAGCTGACCTGCGCGCTGATTCTGCGGTACTGGCAGAGCTTCATGCGCCCGGTAGAGCTCGGTGGCAGCCCCGTCGATAGTGCGGGTGAAGTCATCGAGCAGTCTCGTACTGGCGCGTCGATTCACGCGGAGCTGATCTGCGAATGTGAAGAAGTTCTCGGCACTCACCTCGGCAAAGGTTGAGGCGTTGCCGATGCGCATGGTGAGTTCGCGATGGGGCCAACGTGGATCGTTGTCGGCGGAGGTGCGATAGCTCTCGGTGGATACGAGATCGTAGAATGGTGCCAGCTCAATCCCGGAGGGTCTCACAAGGAAGGACAGATTCTTCAGGTGCGCATCGGCATTCCCGGTGAGCAGGTTGAAGAGCGCCCACTGCAAGATGTTGATACGGCTACGGGCCGGATTCCCACACTGGTCGACGCAGGCGATGAGCGCATCGACGCCCGCCTGCTGATATTTGAATTGGCGGTCGAGGCCTAGCAGTTGACAGGCATCGATGGCGTGCAGGCGCTGTACCGGCTCGGTGTCGTGGACTCGATCGAATCGTTGGATGAGATACACGGGATCGGGAACGAAGCGGATCGCAACTTCGGGCACGGGCAGCCCCAGATGCGCGGCGAGCCGCATCGTGAAGTATTCATTGGCGACCGAACTCGGCCAGTTGTCTTTGTCCTCATGATCTGGCTTCAAAAGCCAGGTCGAGGGCGTGTTGCCAACCGGGTGGTACAGCTGACCTTCGCGTAGGAAGTACTGTTCTCAGATGCTCCGTTGCAAGCAGAAAGTCCCGATGCCGAGAGGTGTCGCAGCTCTGCGGGCGTTTGCAAACTCTCCGGCAGCGCCACGAGGTCCGCTGAAACAACCTGCACATTCGCTCGCTCCGGCTCCTTTGCCAGCGCCCGCATCTGGCCGACCGGATCGCTCTTGAAATGGGCGAGCTCGGCCGGCACGAAGCTGTAGACGCGTCCCTCGGGAGCGACGATGTCGGAAAACAGGCGGGTCCAGTCGCCACTGCCAGGCCATACATCCATCACAGTCGAGCCCGCATGAACTCGTGCGAATCGGCTCAACTCAACAAGCCTGGTGGAGTCGTACATCGGACCCTCCTGCATCAGATGGCCGAGAAGCCGCCGTCGACCGACAACTCCACTCCATTCACGAAGCTCGAATCGTCTGAAGCAAGAAACAGCGCGGCCGCCGCAATTTCCTCGGGACGACCCATCTTTCCCCGCGGGATCAGCGATTCGAACATCTGCCTTGCCTCCTCGGTGAGAACCTGGTCCTGCATCGGTGTGGCGATCGGCCCTGGGTGCAGCACGTTCACCCGGATGTTCCTGCCCTTGAGCTCGTTGAGCCACCCGCGTGCGAATGCGTGCAACGTCGCCTTGCTCGCCGCATACACGCTGTAACCCGGAAATCCAATCGTCAGGCGATTTCAAGCTGAGCCGCGACGAGTGATCGTCAGTGATCGCCGATCGTGAGCGCGACCAGCGTGCCCGTGCCGGCGTCTCTATGTGTCACAACGAGCGTTCCGCACAGTTGAGTCGCGAAGGTTCGGATCAGCGTCAGTCCCAGGCCTTCATCGCCGTTTTTGGGCGAAGTAAAGCCGTTGCCAGTGTCTTCGATGCGAAGCGACAAGGCGTTCTCGCGCGTGCGGTGTAGCGCCACGGCAATCATGCCCGGGGATTCGTCTGTAAACGCATGTTTGTATGCGTTGGTTACAGCTTCGTTCACGAGCAGTGCCAGCGGGACCGCGATCTGGGCGGACAGCTCCATTCGATCGCATTCGATGTCCAACGTCACGTGCGGGTGCGCGCGACCGAACGATTCCCGAAACGCGCTCCCGAGTGACTGCAAGAGCTGTGGCATGAGTACGCGCTGCGTGCTGTTGGCGCTCGCGTACAGCAACTCGTGAACCTTTGCCAGGACATGCAGGCGGGCTGCGCTATCCAGCAAAGCGTCGCGCACCTGCGTCGATGAGCTTGCTCGTGCCTGCATGGTCAGCAGGTTGGAAGCTATCTGCAGCGTGTTCTTGGCGCGGTGATGCACTTCCGCGATCAGCGCGTCTTTGAACCTCAGTGTTTGCCGATTCTCGACTTCCGCCTGCTCGAATAGCGAGCGCTCTTCATACAGATCGTAGGTGAGCATATTTTGCTGAGCCCGTTGGTGCGACTCGAACACGGCCAGCGCGTTGGCGTGGTCGCTGGCTTGCTCCTGCAGCTTCAGTGCCAGTGCCAGTTGTGCCGCCAGTTGTTCTGCGATACGCACGTTGTCGCGGTCGAAGTGCGCCTGGCTGTCGTGATGTGCCACCCAGAGCGTGCCCAGCGGCTTTCGTGCGCCGTCGTACAGTGGAATGGTCAGGACTTCGGCAATGGGCGGTGGGCTATCGGCCAGCTGGTCGAACATGCGCTGAGGCCGTGAGACAACAATGGCGATTCCAATATCCAAACAGAGGCCGCAAGGACTGCTGTCTCGTGGCAGGGCGGTAGTCTCGTGCGCGGATAACACGCCACTGACGGCTTCCCAGCGTATGGTTGCCTCACCGGTTTGACTCAGATGGACGAGGCTCAACCCGGCGCTGCCTGCGCCGCAAAGATCTTGCGCGCAGTCCAGCAGGTATCGGACGGCTGCGCTTGGGTCTTCGGCAAGGGCTTGCGACAACTCGCAGATCGCCGCGGCCTCGGCGCGCAGATTCGGAGGGGACGTCCGCTGCGGTAACGTATGTGCCGGGATGTAATAGTCGGGGTGTCGACTCCATCGTTTCGTAGTGCTCGTGTCGATCATGGATAGTGCTCCGGCGTGCGAACAGTCCATTGCGAAGGCGGCAGCGTCCTCCTGCCAGCAGGGCGGTCACCGGCCTGATTCCGCAGCGACATGCGCGGCGCCGTCGGTGAAAATCAGTTCGACCCGACGGTTCGACTGGCGGCCTGCGGCGCTGTCATTGCTGGCGATGGGGAAGTTCTCACCTTTGCCTATCGCAGTGATCTGACTGCGATCCACGCCGCGCTGAGTCAGGCCCATCTGCACGGACTGAGCTCGACGTTCCGACAGGCCCATGTTGTTCTGGTCCGAGCCCACGTTGTCGGTGTGGCCTTCGATGAGCACTTTGCGATCGGGTTGCTCTTTCAAGGCCGTGGCAAGCCGATCGAGAGGCGCGTCGGCGCTCGGCTTCAACGTCGCTTGCGCGGTGTCGAACAGCACATCGCCAAGAGTCAGGACCAGGCCTCTGTCGGTCCTCTGCAGTTTCATATCCGCCAGCTCCGCCTCGAGAGACTTGGCATGATCGGCACTGCGCTGCGCGTCGCGTTCGCGCGCCTGAGTCAGAACCGCCTGGCGCTGAGCGGTGCCAGCGGCGACTTGCTCGTTGGCCTGCGCGGTCAGAATCTTCTCGTTGGCGATTTGTGAGCTGAGCACGGCGTTCGTGGCTTCGAACTCCATATCGTTTTTTCTGCTCTTGGATTCGGCGAGACGATTCGCCGCATCCAGTGAAGCCCGGGCGTTGGCGATATCGGCTGCCGCTACTCCCGCGCGCGGCGATCGTTCGATTTCCGGCACCAGCGTCCGCGCTCGTTCCAGCGTTTCGTTGTGCTCGGGGGTGGCGCTGCACGCGCTCAGTATGGCGGCTACCGCGATGCTCAGCACGATGCGCTTGTTGAACTTCATGTCCGTAACCTCATGCATATGATTGGGGATGGATCAGCGTTGCGTCGGCGAGGTGCGCTCGGCTTCGGTGCGCAAGATCTCGACGCTGGCGAGCACTTCGTCAGCGGCCTTGCGCGCGCTGGCGCTCTGCGATTTCGCTATCGCAAGCTCGGCGTACAGGTGCGCCTGCGCGGCCGAGTGCTCCGCCTCCTGCGGCTGGTCTTTGGCGAGCGCAGCCTGGGCTACGCTCAGTTTGTCTCTGGCCTGCTGCAGTTCTATCGCGCCGGCTTCCGACCGGCCCACGGTCTGTTGTGCCTGCTGCACCGATGCGTCGCTTTGGGCAACTCGCTCCTTCGTGAGCGCCGACGTGTTGGTGCACGCCCCGAGCGTCGCGAGCAGGCTCACGCCAAGGGCCAGCGCTGCACTCTTTCGGTGGACATGTGTTGCAACAACCAATCGCGAGTAAACATTTGCTACAGCAGCCGAGGAGAGGCGCATTGAGATTATCTCCGTTGTGGTCGAGGCCTGCCGAGTCGGCAGCTCATCTACTGCCGGTGAGATTGCGCCGCCGCTCTTGGGATCTCGGTGCGTTGGCGCACATAGGTGGATACGCGCGATGGCGCATCGCCGAGCGGGCGTGGAACAATCCATCGAGTGTGCGCTAACGTACATCGCGATGGCTTCGGTGCGCGTAGCCTCGGCGCGAGGCTGAAACATCTTCTTGCCCTGTCGCGAGAGTTCATTGGTTTCTTTGAAACAAAATGCGGGCGAGAACCGTCTGCTGGCGACATTGGCCGGGCCGGACCGGCAGCGCTTGGTCGCGGACTTCGAGCGGGTCGAGCTGCGTTCAGCCGAGGCGATCTGCGGGTCGGGCGAGTTGATGACGCATGTGTATTTCCCGACCGACGGCATCATCTCCTTGGTAACCACGCTGCGTGATGGATCGCGCCTGGAAGTCGGTAGTGTCGGTCACGAGGGCATGCTGGGCTCGTCGCTCATCCTGGGCGTCAATACTTCCGCGCAGCATGCGATAGTCCAGCGGTCCGGGACGGCGTGGCGGCTCGGTGCCGCCGTGTTTCAGCGGCATTTGCGGAGGAACATCGCCTTGCGCCGGTTGCTGAACTGCTACGTGTACGTGTTGATGGGACAATTGGCACAGACGACGGCCTGTTCGCACTATCACCAAGTGCGAGCTCGTCTGGCGCGGCGGTTGCTGCTGAACCGCGATCAGGTGCGCGGCAATCAGTTTCATGTCACGCAGGAGTTCCTGGCACACATGCTCGGCGTGCGGCGGGTGGGGGTTACGAATGCCGCAAACTCGCTGCGAGAGGAAGGTTTGATCGACTACCGACGTGGCGCCATCACTATCCTGGACGGGCCTGCGCTCGAGCTGGCATCGTGCGCATGTTATCGAGGATCAAACGACATGTATGAGCTCGCTTTGGGCCCATTGGCCGTGTCGAGGCCTCGTCGCCTCGACCAGGCCTCGACACGGCGGACGGCGCATAAGCTTACCGGCTGAGGCGTGCGACCGTGCGGACCTGGCGGCCCATGTCCGGATGAGTGCCGAGACCGCCGCCTTCATTTTCTCAAGTTCGGCGGATCGACGTCGGATGCATCCACCGACTTGGACATCGACTCGGGTGATGCGTGCTTGGCGATCGTGCCGCAGGAGTTGGCCGGCGTAGTGCCGTTCGAGCGCTTCGATGAGGTTCTGAGGGAACTCAATGAGCGAAGCGGCCTCGGCATATTTTGCGATGGTATGCTCCTGTGGCTCGCCATCGATGCCTCGGGCATTCATGCCACGATTGCGGGAGTCATTCTCGGGCTACTGACACCCGCCCGCAGATGGGTGAGCGATGAGCGGCTGTACGCGATACTCGATCAGGTGATCGCCCATCCGGATGCTGACCTTTTGTTGGCTGGCGGTTCGCACGGGAATCGCAAGACGTTCATCATTCGCGATGCTGAGCACAGCATGTACCGCAACCGGGCCGTCAATGTGCAATGTTCGCCAGCGCACTGATCGAGAGAGGTCGCCAGCGCACAGTACGCGGCAGGAGGAGCATATGAAATTCAATCGGGACATTGTCCCAATCGCTACAGATGTGCAGCCCGATCTGATGTCGGCCCGTGCGGAGGGCAACGGTGACTCGCAGGCGGGTTGGTCATCGTTGTCGATATCGAAGTGGGATCTGGCCAGGCCCGCTGACCGCCGCTCCGAGAGGATTCGATTGTGGCGACGACGAGCGTTGTTGAAACGCGGCGCACGGCTGCACACGGCGATGACCGCGCGTGCGCAATCGAGCTCGCTGGCCATGCTGGACGAGACGGGAATCGTGGTGTGCTGGTACGGCAGCCCGAATGGACGCGATTACGCCTCCGAGGAAGTCGTGGATCGCCATATGTCCCTGTTCTACGTCTCCGAGGAAGTTGCAAGACGACAACCCTATCGCGATTTGCGTGCGGCGGTGATCGATGGCCGCATCGCGCGGCAAGCCTGGCGACGCCGGCCTGACGGAGCAAGCCCGTACTGGGGAACTTTCGACATCGAGCCGGTGGTGCTTCGAGACGGGCGAGTGCAGGGATTCAGCTATGTGGCGAGCGCGCCAACATAAATTGCACTTGTAAGTTGCAACTTACGCCTCGCCTCGCAATTCGCTGCTGCGCCGACGTGAAGTTGTGTACGATACCGAACATAAACGGGTGGCGCGGAACTCAACTATGCTCGGGCCCTCTCGATGACGGCAGCTCACGATCCTCGTCAGAATTATCTTCTGGCTGCGTTGCCGGCGGAGGATCTGGAGCGCGTGAGCAAAAGGCTGAAACTGGTGGAGTTGCCGCTGGGAGAAGCCTTGTATGAATCCGGCAGCCATCAGCGGGCCGTGTACTTTCCCACCACTGCGATCGTTTCGCTCCTTTATACGTTGGCGGACGGTTCCTCAGTGGAAATTGCCGTGGTCGGCAACGAAGGGATCATCGGCGTGTCGCTCTTCATGGGCGGCGAAACCACTCCGAGCCGGGCGGTGGTGCAGAGTGCCGGCTACGCCTATCGATGGCAAGGCAAGTTTCTCAAGGAAGAATTCACACTCGGTGGACCCATGCAGCATGTGCTGCTGAGGTACACGCAGGCGCTGCTGACACAAATGGCGCAAACCGCGGTGTGCAATCGACATCACTCGGTCGACCAGCAACTGTGCCGCTGGCTGTTGCTGAGCCTGGATCGTCTGGTCGGCAACGAGCTGGTGATGACCCAGGAATTGATCGCCAATATGTTGGGCGTGCGTCGTGAAGGCGTGACGGAGGCAGCAGGTCATCTGCAAAGCGCCGGACTGATCAAATACAGCCGTGGCCGTATCAAGGTGCTCGATCGCGCGGGCCTGGAGGCACGGACCTGCGAATGCTATGCCGTGGTCAAGAAGGAATTCGACCGGCTGCTGCCGGCCATTACTCAGTATTATTGATTCAAGTGGCTGGACGTGCGTCGCCCGGCTGGCCGTCCGCGCGCCGGTCTGCTTGCAGCTTGCGAATGTGCGCATAGCCGACGAGCTCCTTCGTCTGCTCGTCCCAAAAGCGGAATTTCAGCGACTGCAGGCTCGACAGCAGCGACAGCGACGTGACCGCTGCGAATCGCGGGTCGCTCTCATGACACTTCTGCAAGTTGTAATTGGGAATGCGCGGACTGAGATGGTGGATATGATGAAAGCCGATGTTCCCGGAGATCCATTGCAGCACCTTCGGCAGCTTGTAGTAGGAGCTGCCGCGCAGCGCGGCCGCCGTGTAGTCCCACTTATCGTTGCGTTCCCAGTAGACGCCTTGGAACTGATGCTGGACATAGAAGAGCCACAGGCCGGTCGCGCCCGCCACCGTCATGGCGATCGATTGAATGAGCAGGTACCCGGCCAGGCCGAATATCGAGCTGAGTAGTGTTGTGCTGATCAGCAGCGTCACGTTCAGCCACCACACCGAGTGGCGTTGTCGCCGTTGCGCATTCCCGGACGCAAAGCGCTGCTTGATCACGAAGACGAACAGCGGCGCGAATACGAACAGCACCAGTGGATTGCGCGCCAGCCCATACAGAATACGTTGCTGACGCGACGCGCCCAGATACTCCTCGACCGTCATGGTCCAGATGTCGCCGGTCCCGCGCCGGTCGAGATTCCCGGAACTGCCGTGATGTATGGAATGCTCCCAGCGCCAGTGCTGGTACGGACTGAAGGTCAAGGCGCCGGCGATGAAACCGACAATGTCGTTCGCGCGCCGGGAACGAAAGTAGGAACCGTGTGTGCAGTCATGGAAAATGATGAAAATGCGCACCAGCAACACACCGGAGAGGACGGCGAGCGGCACGGTAAGCCACAGCGACACCTCCAGTGCCCAGTACATCGCCAGCCACAAAAGAAAGTACGGCAGGAAGGTGTTCGCGACCTGCCATAGCGCGCGCTTCGTGGAGGCGTTCTGATGTGCCACGAGCACGTCTTTCAAGTCGGCGGTGGATACTGGCGGCTCTCGCAGAGATCCCATACAGATAGGTCAACGTTGGTTGCGTCGCTATCGAGGATGGGCCGATGCCCCCGCTGCCTCGGTGCGGTGGCGCACATATGCCGGATTGTTCAAGCACCCGACGCTGAAATGGCTCTCACTGCGTACGCTGCGCGTTGAAATACGCTGCCAGTACCTCGTACAGCCTCGATAGCGGCATTGGTTTGGTGATCAGCGCGTTGCCGAGATCAACGTCGAAACGTTCAAGGGTGTGGTGCAACTGAGCGGCTTCGTGAGCTCACGCGAGGATATGGACGCAGCAATCAAAGTGGCGCAACGTCAACGGCGTGACCTCCGTCAAGAACGGCATGCAACTCAAGTAATCGGAACATCCATTTTAACTTGCAGTCGGAGCGCCGCCGCTGGCGCTCCGACCTGGTTACGCTGCTGTGTTACAGCGGGCGTCGAGTCGGGCTCGTCGGAATAGCCGAGCGGTCGCCAGTTGCAGGCTCGCGCGCGCCATCCACTTCGTCAGCACGGATATCGCTCGTGTCGCTGGCTCCCCGCGTCACCTCGCCTTTGAACTCCGGCTTGACGACTCTTTCAGAGACGCGCGATTTTTTGCTCGAGTCCTTGGGGACGCTGGCTTCACTTGTGGAGCTTACGTCCGTAGCACCGGCTTCCTCGAGCGCCTGCCTGACGCGCGAACGCTGCTCGCTATTCTCCGTGTGCACCGAAATCAGAATGTTGCCTGCTCGAACCTTCCCTTCGTATTGCTTGGCCTCCAATTCCGGAATGCCCAGTCCGACCAGGGCGCCGATGAGGCCGCCCGTTGCTCCGCCAACGGCTGCGCCGCTGAGGGCTGCCATGATGGGACCGGCCGCTATCAGAGGACCGACGCCGGGAATGGCTAGCGCGCCGATGCCCGCGAGCAGGCCCAAGGCACCGCCGACGCCCATGCCGGCGAGTCCGCCGGTGGTCGCGCCTTCGGGAGCTTTGGTGTTCTTTTCATGGGCAAAGTCTCGCGTGCCTGCTTTGTCCGGGAAAAGAACCGAGACGTCGGAAGTCTGAATACCCAGCGACTGAAGCCGGGTGACAATGGATTCGGCCTGCTGCGGGGTGTTGGCAATGCCATAGACTGCGTTCTTCATACATGATCCTCGATAATTGAGAAAATTCAGGTGGCAGCTTCGGCTCAGCGAGCAACGGAAATTTCGTTGCGCACCTGCTTGCCTGTCGCTACTTTCACCGCCAGCGCCTCGACGCGCTTCTTCTCGTCGGCGCTTTCCACCGGGCCGCGCAGCGTTACGACATCTCCGTCAGTCATGATCTTGACGTTGTGCGCCGAAGTCGACAGCGACTTGTCGTCCAGCACGGCTCTGCGAATGCCGGCAGTAACTTCAATTGCGTCCTTGTCGTTCGATTGATCGCCCGGCGTTTTCGCAGCCGTGTTCCGGTCTGTCGCGTTCGCCTTGGTATTGTCGGCGGCTGCGTGCTTGGTTGCCGACTCGGTCGTCTGCGCATTCACTGCGGTGACTGTAAGGATTCCGGCAAGCACTGCGGTCGACAATGAAAATGGTGTGAGCATGGAGAGATCCTCGCGGATGGCTGAGATCGAGATGACCGCATGGAGAACCTCCCGTGTGCCGGACTAACGACCAGGAAGAAGCGAAGTTCCTGCTCGCAATGTGTTTACTCGAGCCAAAGAACAGAAGGGGGCAACGGGAAGAAACGGAGTTGTTTCCTCTGCTCGAGCAGGGCGATCACGAAAGGCGGCCGAAGCGAGGCGTGATGGCTGTCGTCCCGGCACGAGGCGCGTACGACACGTGGCAGCGGCTGTATTTCACGCCTGCTCGGCGGACGCGGGCAGCGCACACCAGAAGGTTGCGCCAATCTCCGGGTTGTTCTCCGCCCAGAGTCTGCCGTCGTGGGCTTCCATGATGGTGCGAGAAATGGCCAATCCCATTCCCATCCCGGAGGATTTGGTCGTGAAGAAGGGCTCGAAGATCTTCTTCATCGCTTCAGGCGGAACGCCGGGGCCAGCGTCCGACACGCCGATCTCGATCCAACCCTCGGCGTTGGTGCGAGCCTGCAGGATGACACGGCGGCGTGCGTCATCGAGGCCGTCGACTGCGTCCATCGCGTTGATGATCAGGTTGATCAGCACCTGGGACAAATGCACTCTGTCGCCCTGGACGAACATGGAGCGGTAGCCGAGGTTCGTCTGCAGCGATATTCCTCGCCTCACGGTGTCGCCGTGGACCAGCAAGGTGACATCTTTCAGCAAGTCCTCCACGGACATTCGTGCGAGTGCCATCGGCCGACGCTTCAGCATCTTGCCCAATCGGTCGATCACTCCCGCCGCACGCTGCGCGTCGCGTACTATTTCGCCGAGGATCTCCGGCAAGTCCACCAGATCGGGATCCGGTCCACGCAGCAGCATCTGCGCCGCCTGCGCATCGGTCAGGATCGCGGTCAGGGGCTGACGAAGCTCGTGAGCCAGGCCGGAGGCGAGCTCGCCAAGCGCCGTGACTCGACCGGCATGAGCGAGGTTGCGTCGTAACTCCACCAGTTCCTTGCGCACCATCTCGATTCGCGCGCTCTTCTCGGTGACATCCTCCATCGCCAGCAGGATGAGCTCGATGCGATTGGCGTCTGCTGCGATCTTTCGTGCGCTGAGCGAGAGGATGCGACGGCCGTCCCGACCGTGCGGCATGACGACCTCGAAGTCGGTGAAGGTCGGCCCGTCGGTGAGAATGGCGGACAGGCGCTGGTGCAGCGTCTGGTCCTCGAGCGCGACGCCAAGTACATCGAGCGACCGGCCTCTCATATCCTCGACCGTTACGCCGAACTGCGCGGTGAAGGCCCTGTTGGTGCGCAGAACGTTCAGGTCGGGGTCGAGGACGATGAGCGGCTCGCGCACCGTCTCCACAATGGCCTCTGCCAACGCGTGCGCCCGCTCGGACATCTGCTGTGCACTTGCCAGCTGCATGTTGAGAACGGCGAGCTCGCGATTGCGCTCCCGCAGTTCGTCGTTGGTCGTAATGAGCTCTTCGTTCGCGGACTGCAGTTCCTCTTTCGACGTTTCCAGCTCTTCGTTGGTGCTCTGGAATTCCTCGTTCGCCGAAAGTACCTCCTCATGCGCCGACTTCAATTCCTCCTTGGCGGCCTCGTGCTGCTCCATCGTCGCCTGCAGGAACTCACGAAGCTCCACGTTCTCGCGCTCCAGCTCGGCGAGGTGCTTGTCCTTCTCCGATTCCGTGAGCGATGTCGTGCTGGTCAAGCGCTCCCGCCGGCCAACGGTCCGGAAAGATTCGCTTTCCAGCAGGATCAGATAGCAGGCGAGAGTGCCTGCCTGCCGCAGCGGAATCACTTCGACATTCACCGCTCCGATCCCCTCGATGATCAAACCTGCCCGGCGGGCAACCTTCCCGCTCGCGCGCGCCTCCTCGATCGCGGGCGGAACGGTCAGCAGCAGTTCCGGGCGCGCGATCCTGAGCAGGTTCAGGCTGGGAGGCCCGCTTGCAGGCGCCAGGAAAGGCGCGGTCTCGCCGCGGAATTGCAAAATGTTGAGTGCATCGTCGACGACGATGCCGGCGGGCGAGTAGCGAGCGAGCAGCAGTCGGTCGGCATGGCGCACGGCCGACTCCGCCTCGATGAGCGGATCTGCTGGGTGCTGCGACGACGCGGATATCGAACCGTGAATGCCGGTGAGCGCGCGATCGGCAGCCGCGAAGCTCGCTATCGGCCCGGGCTTGTAGAGCCGATGTGGCTTGTCGACCGCCTCGAACAGCTCTGTCCCCTGCCCGATACTCTCCGACGGACCGAGCAGAAGAAAACCGTTGGGTCGCAGAGCATATCGAAGGGTCTGCATGATGCGGGCCTGGGCGGCAGCCCCGAGGTAGATCAGCACATTGCGGCAGCTCACCAGATCGAGCCGTGAGAACGGTGGGTCTCGCGTGATGTCCTGCCGGGCAAACACACATAAATCACGGATGGAGCGCGCGATGACGTAGTGAGAATTCTGCCGAACGAAATAGCGACGGAGCCGGTCTGCGGAAACATCGAGCGCGATGGAGTCGGGATAGGCGCCCGCGCGGCATTTTTCGAGCGCGGCTTCGCTGATATCGGTGCCGAAGAGCTGAATCCCCGCCGGCGGCGACAGATCGCCCAGATACTCCAGCAAGGCGATGGCGATCGAATAAACCTCCTCGCCGGTCGCGCAACCCGGCACCCAGATCCGAATCGGCTCTTTGGGAGAACGCCCGCTGGCGAGGCGCGGGAACACGTGCTCGGTCAGCGCGGTGAAGGTGGCTGGATCGCGAAAGAACGAGGTCACACGGATCAAGAAGTCCTGGTAGAGCGCCGCGGCTTCTCCGGAGTCGTTCTCCAGGAATGCTGTGTATTCCGTGAGCGTTTCGATGCGCTGCACGGCCATGCGCCGTGCAAGTCTGCGACGCAAGGTGCTGGACTTGTACCCGGAGAAATCGACTCCGTGCGTGAGCCGCAGCCGACGAAAGATCCTACGCAGCAGTTCTGCCTCGGTCGCGCCTTCGCGCTCTTCGCTCTCTCCTGTGCCAGCGTCGGGAACGTCAGCAGCTCTGAGATAGGAGTGCGCGGCGAGACGTTGCAACTCAGAGGCAATCTCTCCAGCCGGAAGCACGAAGTCGACACATCCGGTTTCGATGGCGGCCTGGGGCATCCCAGGCACTCGGGCGGTGTTGGGATCCTGCGCGAAGGTGATGCCGCCCGCGTGTTTTATGGCCTGCATGCCCGCCGATCCGTCGGAATCGGCGCCGGAGAGAACGACGCCTACCGCCGCTTCTCCGCAGTCCTCTGCGAGCGATCGAAACAGGGCATCGACCGGCATGTGTATTCCAGCGGCCGCGCGCGGCGAGAGCCTCAGCACGCGCGCATCAACCGTCAAAGTGGCATTGGGAGGAATGACATACACATGATCGGGCGCGACAGGCATCCCGTCCCGGGCTTCGATGACGGGCAGCGTCGTGCGCCCTCGCAGAATCTCTGGCAGCAGGCTGTCACGCGCGCGGTCCAGGTGCTGGACGACGATGATTGCCAGGCGCGGATGTGAAGCCAGGCCTCCCAGAAGCTCGGAAACTGCCTCCAATCCGCCGGCCGAGGCGCCAACGCCGACGATAGGTGACTTCATCGCGCCCTCGGTAGGTGGTTGAGACTGACCCAAGAGCCTTGACCACCGGTCCTTCTTGGATGAGGTCGTCTGCCTCGAATCGTCGGATTGTTTTCACCGGCAGGGAACAGGGGCTTAGTGTAATGCCCGCTCCTGTCCGAAGGCCAATGCCTTCCGCAGCCGGCCGCGGCGTTCCGACAGGGGGCCGGCCTTACAAATCCTTGAAGCGGGGAGCATCAGACCGCCCGGATTCGTGTATATTGCGCCCCCGCTTTCGACCGTGTGCTTTAACTGGTTCACCGCTATCGCTGCTGCCAGTTTTGGTGCCAGCCATGGGGAGTCGATGGGACTGGAGGGGGTTGAAAGGCGAGTGGAATCAATAAGTTACTGATTCCGTTAGTCCTCCTGTCGGGGTGCTCCCGCCATGCGGAGGTTCGAACCTTCCGCCCCAGCCAGTCGCAGTTGCAGTCGGAGTGTTGAATGGATCGTGCCACGATGGCGGTGTTTACGGGCAACGCCAATCAGCCGCTCGCCCAAGAGATCGCGCGTCACCTGATGGTGCCGCTCGGCCGGGCCAGCGTCAGTCGCTTCAGTGACAGCGAGTGCACGGTCGAGCTGCTGGAAAACGTCCGCGGTCGCGACGTTTTCATCGTGCAGCCGACCTGTTCTCCGGCCAACGATCACCTGATGGAATTGCTGGTGATGACCGATGCGTGCCGCCGCGCTTCGGCCGCACGCATCACCGCTGTGATTCCTTACTTCGGCTATGCACGGCAAGACCGCCGTCCTCGGGCGATGCGAGTGCCGATTACGGCCAAGCTGGTCGCGAACATGATCGCCAGCGCCGGTGTGAACCGGGTGCTGACGGTCGATCTGCATGCCGACCAGATCCAGGGATTTTTCGATATCCCGGTGGATAACGTGTATGCCTCGCCGGTGTTGCTCGGCGATGCGTGGAAGCAGAAGTACGACAACCTGATGGTGGTGTCGCCGGACGTCGGTGGCGTGGTGCGCGCCCGAGCGCTGGCAAAGCGCCTGGACGACGCCGAGCTGGCCATCATCGACAAGCGCCGTCCGCGCCCGAACGAATCCGAAGTGATGAACATCATCGGTGAGGTCGAAGGCAAGACCTGCGTGCTGATCGACGACCTGGTCGATACCGCCGGCACGCTGTGTCACGCGGCCGAGGCGTTGAAGGCGAACGGTGCGAAGAAGGTCGTGGCGTACATCACCCACGCGGTGCTGTCCGGTCCGGCGATCGACCGCATCTCGCAGTCGCAGCTGGATGAGCTGGTGGTGACGGACACGATTCCGTTGCGCCCGGATGCCCGCAACTGCCAGAAGATCCGGCAGTTGAGCGTGGCGGGCCTGCTGGCGGAGACGATGCGCCGCATCCGTGACGAAGAGAGCGTCAGCTCGCTGTACATCGACTGAGTGCTCGCGGCTGCCTGACGGCGCCGCTCTCAGTAAGAAATATTTGGTTTGTTGCGCGGCTTCGCCGCGCAGGTTTTGGAAGAGGCGCGCCTCGTGGCGCCAGTAATTGTTTTCTTGTTTCTTCGCGAGGCGTAGCCGAGCAAAGAAACATCTACGGTGACGGCGTAATTGGTCGCGATACGCCGTCGCTTCGTTTCTCACTTGGAGTAACCATGAAATATTCATTTGACCTCGTCGCCGATTCCCGGCCGAGCGAGCAGGGGAAGGGTGCGAGCCGCCGCCTGCGTCGTACGGGGAAAGTTCCGGCGATTCTGTACGGTGGCCATCAGGAGCCCAAGCAGATCGTTCTGGATCACCAGAACCTGCTCACCCTGCTGGTGAACGAAAAGTTCTTCTCCACCATTCTGCAGTTGAAGATCGACGGTCAGCCGCAGGCCGCCATCCTCAAGGACGTGCAGCGTCATCCGGCCAAGAACCAGATCCTGCACATGGATCTGCAGCGCGTGCTGGAGAACGAAAAGATCCGCATGACCATTCCGCTGCACTTCAAGGGCGCGGCCGCATCGCCGGGCGTGAAGACCCAGGGCGGCGTGGTGTCGCACCTGTTGAACGAAGTCGAAGTGCTGTGCTTGCCGAAGGATCTGCCGGAATATCTGGAGATCGATCTGTCGGAAATGCAGATCAACGACATGCGTCGTCTGTCCGACCTGCCGCTGCCGGCCGGTGTCGAGCTGGTGTTGCTCGCGCACGGTCGCGACGAGGCGGTGGTCTCCATCCATCATCCGCGTGCCGAAGAGGCCGAAGCTCCGGCGGCTGCCGCTGCTGCGGCTCCCGCGGCTGGTGCCGCTCCGGCGGCTGGCGCTGCTGCCGCTCCTGCGGCGGGTGGCGACAAGAAGGCGGCGGCTGCTCCGGCGGCCAAGGCCCCGGCGAAGAAGTAACGCGTTCGCGCCCAGCCGTGGCAACACGGCTGGTGGCGTGAAAACGATGGCGGGGCGCATAGGCAGCCCGCCATCGTTGCGTTACTTTCGGACCCATGGCTATGGCGGGTACCCACCTCAAAATCATCGTCGGCCTCGGCAATCCCGGGCCGGAGCATCTGCTCACACGGCACAACGCGGGCTTCTGGTTCGTGGATGCGCTGGCGGCCAGGCTCGGTGGTACGTTTCGCAGTCATGCGAAATTTCACGGTGATATCTGCCGCGTGCAGTACTGCGGTCAGGACGTCACTCTGCTCAAGCCCAGCACCTATATGAATCGCAGCGGTCTCGCGGTACGCGCGCTCGCCGATTACATCAAGGTCGAGCCCGGCGAGATCCTGGTCGTGCACGACGAGTTGGACCTGCCGGTCGGCGACGTGCGTTTCAAGCTCGGCGGTGGCGCCGGCGGCCACAACGGCCTGCGCGACACCACCACTCACATGGGGCCCGATTACTGGCGACTGCGCATCGGCGTCGGACATCCCGGTGACAAATCGCAAGTGATCGATTACGTGCTGCGCCGGGCGCCGAAGGCCGAGGAAGAAAAAATCCTCGCCTCCATCGATACGGCTTTGCAGGCGTTGCCCACCTTTCTCGAGCAAGGCGCGGAGCGCGCCATGAACGGGCTGCATTCCAAGAAGTGAGTGACGGTTGAACGCACTCGCTATTCATCAGTCATCAGTCAGTAGTCACTTCCATGGGAATTAAATGCGGCATCGTTGGTCTGCCCAACGTCGGTAAGTCGACTCTGTTCAACGCGCTGACGCGCGCGCAGATCGCGGCGGAGAACTATCCGTTCTGCACCATCGATCCGAACGTCGGCATCGTGCCCGTGCCCGATCCGCGGCTCGATGTGCTCGCCGGCATCGCCAAGTCCGAAAAGCGCTTGCCCGCCACGGTCGAGTTCGTCGACATCGCGGGCCTGGTCGCCGGCGCGTCGAAGGGCGAAGGACTCGGCAACAAATTCCTGTCTCACATTCGCGAAACCGATGCGATCGCGCACGTCGTGCGTTGTTTCGAGAATGACGACATCGTGCACGTCGCGGGCAAGATCAAGCCGCTCGATGACGTCGAAGTCATCAACACCGAGCTCGCGCTCGCCGACCTCGACACCGTCGAGCGCGGCTTGCAGCGCGCCGAGAAGGCCGCGAAGGCGGGCGACAAGGACGCGATCAAACAGCGCGACCTGATGAAAAAGCTCAAGGACCATCTGGATTCCGGCCAGCCGGCGCGTTCGCTGATCAAGGATCCGGAAGAGAAGAAGCTGCTGCACGAGCTGCATCTCATCACCATCAAGCCGCTGATGTATGTGGCCAACGTGGCCGAGAACGGCTTCACCAACAATCCGCATCTCGACTCGATGCGTGAGCTCGCGGCGCGCGAGAACTCAGAAGTCGTTGCTGTGTGCGCGGCGATCGAAGCCGAAATCGCGCAGCTCGAAGAAGCCGATCGCGCCGACTTCCTGAAGGACATCGGTTTGGAAGAGCCCGGTTTGAATCGCGTGATTCGCGCGGGTTACAAATTGCTCGGCCTGCAGACGTATTTCACCGCCGGTCCGAAGGAAGCGCGCGCGTGGACCGTTCGCGTCGGCGCCACGGCGCCGCAGGCGGCTGGCGTCATTCACACGGACTTCGAGAAAGGCTTCATCCGTGCGGAAGTCATCGCGTTCAACGACTACGTGAACTTCAAGGGCGAGCAGGGCGCGAAGGAAGCCGGCAAGCTGCGTCTGGAAGGCAAGGAATACATCGTCGACGAAGGCGATGTCATGCACTTCCGCTTCAACGTCTGAGGAAAGCTATCGACGTCTGTGGCTGGCAGCAGACGTCAACAGCAGCGAAGCTTGGCCGAAATCGTCGCTCTCACTCGGTCCGGAACTTGAACGACTTTGCGGCCTCGGCCACGCAGCGCTCATCCAGGTCCCCGGTCGGGTTGGCGGCGAATTGATCGATCAGCGAGCGGCCGCAAGGCATCCGAGTCAGCGCGTGGCCGGCGCCAGGAATGACGATGAGGCGCGCATTCTTGAGATCGGCCAGCAACAGTCGGCCCAGCTCGGGCGGCGTCACCGGATCGTACTGTCCCGCCAGGATCAGTACGGGGACATCGCTGTGCACCGGTAGGTGCAACGAGCGATCGGCCGAGCGCACCTTCCAGACTTTGCAGTCGTCGATGTTATAGCCGCTGCCATACGAGTCCGCGACCTCGCGTGGCCAGTCGCCGCGTACCGGATTGCCCTTCGCCCACGCTTGATCGTCCTGGCATTGAATCGACAGTTGCATGCCGAAGGCAAACTGCTCGGGGCGCATCGGCCGAACCTGGTCGGTCACGCCACGCGGACCGTCGAGCATCGCGAAGTAACCAGCGACATCTCCATTGGCCAGCCGGTTGAGTGCCGCCGGAAGTAACGGTAGTGCGGCCGGGTCGTACATGGCGCTGCGCAGATCGCCGAGCACGAGACGAGCCCCGACCTTGGCGCTTTGCGCCGGGCCGCCGCGATGGCTACGCACCTGCGCTTGCACCGGCTCGAGCGCTATCGTTTGCAAAGCCTTGACGACGCGTGATCGAAGGTTCGGAAAGGCACCGGCGCACCCGGCATTCGCGGCGCAGTCCGCCAACATGACATCGAGCTGAGCGAAGAACTGCGGCCGCTGCATGTCGAAGCCGTTGACCTGTGGCGGATACGGCGAGTCCAGAACCACGGAGCGCAGCGCTTTCGGCTGCATGCGCATCACGGTGAGGGCAAGCCGGCTACCGTAAGATACACCTAGAATATTCCACTTCTCGTAGCCCAGCGCCTGCATGACATCGACCACGTCGGCGGCGTTCTCCCTGGTCGAGTAGGCGGATAGATCCGCCGACTGACTCAGCCGCTGAGCGCAACCGGCGAGCCGACGGTCACGCTCCGCCCGAGACAGAAATCCCTCGATGCGTTCCTCGGGGCGGCCCTCTTCACACAACAGCACGGGGCGTGACATGCCGACGCCGCGCTGATCGAGCAAAATCAGATCGCGATCGCGCTCACCGACTGCTACGGCAGCGGCCTTATCGGTGAGGATCTCGCCGGGACCACCGCCAAGAACCACGATGCCGTCCGGCTGTTTCGGTTGGCGATTGGCGAGCACGACTTGAACTGCCAGTGCGATGGTGCGTCCCGAGGGTTTGTCACGACTCTCTGGAACGATGACTTCCCCACAGCGCATCGGTACGCCTGCCGCCGGCAATTTGCAGTCCTGCTCGATGAAACGCGGCGGGGTTGCGGATGCCAGGCTCGAGGCAGCGGCAAGCAAGGCGATCGTGCCGAGCAGGGCGTGCCGGATGGTGAGCTGCTTCACTGGTTTCTCCAAGAATAAGTCGAGCTAAAAATGACGAGTCGCTTCGATGAGGAAATCGCGCTCCAGCGACGCACAGCGGCGCAATGTTTCGAGGCGCGTGAATCCGTGTCCTTCATCGTCGAATATGTGCAGCTGAACGCTGCGGTTGTGCGCGCGCATGCGCTTCGCAATCGCGACCGACTGTTCCGGCGGCGTTACGCGATCGGCTGCTCCTTGCAGCAGGAGCAGGGGCGCCGAGATATGTTCCGCTCGATGGATGGGAGAGCGATCGATAAAGCGCGGGTCGGCGAGATCCGCGGCGCCTGCCAAGTGCTTGAGCAGGCCCGACTCGTAGGCGTGCGTGGTTGTGCCCAGCGCCTGCAGGTCGCTGATGCCGCAATAGGCGATGCCACCGGCGAAACCATCGTGTCGGCACAGTGTGTTGAGAACTGTGTAGCCGCCAGCACTGGCACCACGTAACAAGGTTCGAGCGCGGCTCGCAACGCCAAGCTTTTCCAGATGCCGGCTCAGCGCCAGCACATCTTCGACATCCGCGACACCCCACTGTCCATCCAATCGACTGCGGTAGCGCCGGCCGAAACCCGCCGAGCCGCGATAGTTCAGCTCGACGACGTCGAAGCCGTCATCACGCAGCAGGCGCAGCGCGCCCTTCAAACGTCGCGGCGCAAGGCTGTTCGGCCCCCCGTGCAGGTTGATCAGCAGAATTCCACGCCGCCTTTCGGGAACTGCGCGAAACACAAATGAATCGATGCGCGCGCCATCAGCGGCGTCGAGCGTGACAGTGATGGGCGCAGGTGCTGCTGGCGAGTCGACTGCGGGTGCGTTCCATACGGCGCGATCCGATTGCGAGGAATCTATCGAACGGATAGCGACAGCGCCTTCCGTGGGTAAGGTCGTGTACCACAGGCAACCGTTTCGCGAGAGGACTTGATCGGCAGGCGGCGAAGGCGTTTGTAACGTGCTCGTCGCTCCACTCGCCAGGTCCAACGAACACAGCTCGGAGACTCCACGTCGCCACACGACTGCCACCGCTCGATCCTCCCCGAGGAACGCAACGCTGCGGCTCGTCTGGCGAGAAAGAGACAAGCCGATATCCGCATCGAGCTGCGTTACGGGTCGGGCGTCGCGGCCATCGAAGCGCCACAGCTCGAAGTAACCGGTCGCGTCACATAGAAAATAGAGCTGCCCGTGTGCGGTGAACATGGGCTGTGCGACTGCCGCCCCGGCGGGCGTCGGCACGCGCGCGAACGAGCCTGCCTGCATCGACCCCGCCCACAGTGAAGACTGTTGCCACGGCATCCATGGTAGCTGCCAGCCGATACAAGCGACCCGATCGTCGGGTCCGCACACGGGCCTTGCCAGCATTCCATCGGATTCGAACACCGTCCGACTATCGCCCACTGAACCAATGTCGATCAGACGGTCGGCCTTGCCGGGCTCTGCGTGCACGGCAAGCACGTGTCGTGAGGTTGCGTGCCACACCGGATCGCCGATCGCGCCATCGACGTCGACCTCTATCGTTCGGGTCTCGCCGTCAGCGAGCAGCAGTTGCAAGTTCGTCGATTCGCGTTCGCATGCCACTACGCCACCGGGCATCGCTGCCAACGAATGCAGTCCGTAGCCGTGCACAGAGTTGCCGATCGCGACTCCGGCCGTGCTCATGGATACAGCCGTCTGAGTCTCCAGGCGGAGCAGCGCTGGACCTCGATCCGGGGTCGGCGACGCGATCAACGCGTACGCGGCAGCCGCGTCGCCGGCCAGCTCGCTCACTTCGATTGCATCGGCAGCGATCACAGCGTCCACCTCGATCGCATTCCATGGCCCGCAGGGGCGTGCTTGCACTTCGATTCCGCCAGAGTTGTATTCGAGTTAAAACTCGATATCATTTCTAGTATTGTTCAACGAGGCTGTCAAGCACAGGCCTGACGGGCGCCCCAGTTCACCGGACGGATCGCTGCATGATGTCGACAGAGAATCGGGCTCGGCCACCGGCCGAGTCGCCCAGTGAATGGCGGCGTGGATGGCTGCTTCTAACGTTGCTGGTGGCGGCCTCCACCGCCGGCGGTGCGGAGCGCAACGCCGTGGCGGAGTTCCAGGAATCCTTGGGCAGCGTCGTCCCCGCGCTCGCCGCCAAATACCGCACGCCCGGCGTCGCCATCGCGCTGCTACGGGCGGGGGAGCCGACCCGATTTCACGTCTATGGTGTCGCTGACAGTACGACGAATCGCACGGTAACGCCGGATACCGCGTTTCAGGTCGGATCGATTTCCAAATTGGTTTTCAGCGCGCTCGTGGCGCGTCTCGCGCAGCAGGGACGAATCGATTACGACGCTCCCATCGCTCGATATTCGCGGAGCGTGACTTTACCGGCGGATCCGGATTTCGAGCGGGTCACGATGCGTCGCTTGCTGTCGCACAGTGCCGGGCTCGCGGCCGTCTCGTATCTGGGGCGCTTGGAGCGCGATACGAGTGCGACGCTCGGCGATTCGTTGCTCGGCCGGCCGAGCTCCAGTACGGCGGTGCGAATCGTTCGGCGACCGGGTTCGGTCTGGATGTACTCGGGTGCGAACTACGCGTTGGTTCAACAAGCGGTGCAAGATGTCACCGGACGAAGGCTGCCTGAGCTGGCGCGACGGGAGTTGTTCATACCACTGGGAATGAAGCATGCGAGCTTCGCGGCCGAATTCGCCGATGGCGAGGACGTCGCTGCTGTTCACAATCCCGACGGCACTCGCGCGCCGAGGCGCTACTTCACCGAGGAGAGTGCCGCGTCACTCGCCATCAGCGCACGCGATCTTGCGACCTTCATGGAGTCGGTCTTCTTACGCGAAGACTCCAAATCAAGTATTTCCGCCGCGACGCGCACGCTGCTGACCACTCCAATCTCGCCTGCCGCGGGAGAGCCGTCGTCCAGTCCATTCACAATCGCGCTGGCACCCGAAGCCGTGCGTGAGCCGCTGATCGCGCGCTACGGTGTGGGGCCGCTCATTTACAGCTTGCCGGACGGGCGCCGACTCATCGGTCATGGCGGTAGCATCTGGGGCACCAAAGCCTGGGCGATGGTGGTGCCCGAGTCGGGCGAGGGCATCGTGGTGCTGGCGAATGGCGAAGCGGGTAACGGCGTGCTCGTCAATGTGCTGTGCCGCTGGCGGCGTGCGCTCGATGGCGCGGGCGTGGCTCAGCAGAACGCGTGTCATGAGCATGGCCACTCGTATCTGCATATGCTGTACGCGACTGAAGGTATCGAGTCCGCTATCGAAGGCATCCGCGCGCAATTCTTCGACCCGAACAGCCGCATGTTCATCAGAGAACGAACTGCGACGGACGTGGCCGGTGCTATCGTGGCGTTCTCCACGGCTGAGAATCGGACGCAGGCACTCGCCGATGCGTTACGCCTGACTGCGCTCAACGTCGAGTTGTTCCCTGAGTCGCCCTACGCGCATGCGTCGCTGGCGTCGGCCTACGTGGCGCGCGGCGATCTCGCTGCCGCTCGAGCCCAAATCGATTGTGTTCTTTATCTCAATCCCGCCGGGGCTTCGTGGATCGGATCGCTGACGGATTCGATCCGGCCCGGTACGCCGTCACCTTCGCCCGCCGAAGCATCGGTCGCAAAGCATGTATGTAGTCAGTGAAGCCGTCGCCCAGGCGCTGGTGACGATGGCCGATGCCATCGAGGTCATCGACGAGGTATTCCGTGCGCTGCACGCGGGCACGGCCGAAGTCTTTCCCGTCGTAGCGGGGCACGGTTCCGATCCAGGCAACGGTTTCGCCATCAAGAGCGGGCTGATCCGATCGAAGCGCTTGCCGGGCATGAAAGTGGGTACGTACTGGCCATCGAATCGTACGCGAGGGCTGGCCAGTCATGGCTCGACGACCGTGCTGCTGGATGACGCCACAGGAACCGTGCGTGCGATCGTTGCAGCCACGCATCTCACTGCGTTACGTACCGCCGCCGCCGACGGTGTCGCCGTCCGGAAGCTTGCCCGGAAGGATGCGAGATCGGTTGCGATCATCGGTGCTGGTCATCAAGCGTGGTACGACTTGCTGGCGGTATGCGCCGTTCGTCGGATCGAAAGTGTGTATGTGTGGAGCCGCATGTCTGAGACCGCGAGCCAATTCGCCGAGCGCGTTCAGCAGCAGTTGAAGCTGGCGTGCGAGGCGTTACCGATCGATCGGGCCGTCAGGCAAGCGGACATCGTCGTGACGGCGACAGCATCGCGACAAGCTCTGGTCATGAATGAGTGGGTGCGCCCTGGAACTCACGTTTCGGCCATGGGTGCCGATGCGCCGGGCAAGCAGGAACTCGATGTCGAGCTGATCGCGCGCGCTACCTGTTTCGCCGACGTGCCGGCTCAGTCGACGTCGATCGGGGAGCTTCAGTCCGCGGTGCGCGCTGGCGTGCTTCGGCCCGAACTCATTCGTCCGTTGGGTGCAGTACTTTGCGAAGCGCTGGCGGGCCGCGGCAGCGAGGATGAAATCACAGTGTTCGACAGCTCCGGCATGGCGCTGCAGGATCTCGCGATCGCTGAATTCGCTCTGGCCACGGCGCTGCGTTCGGGCGCGGCGGTCGAGGTCGACTTCTAAGCAGGATCAAGCGGGGAGTCGCTGCGGCGCCGTTCGCGCATCGCGAGCCGCGAACCATCTTCCGATCAACAAACAGAAGGCGGCTGCGCCGACTCCCAGCAGGCTCGCCATGACGAAGAACTCGGCATAGATTTCCTTGATCTGTATGTCGGAGCTGCCCTTGGGGACGGCGCCCAGCGTCGCGAACAGGCCGGCACACAGATTGCCGATCGAGAACGACAATTGCAGCAGCCCCATGCCTACGCCTTCCAGCGGCTTCGGCAGCGTCTTGCCGACCATGGCGTAGGTGAGGGGTGCGATACAAAGCTCACCCACCGTGATCAGCACATAGCCGGCGACCACCCATTTCAAGTCGACACGCCCGGCGCTGGCGACGACGCCAGTCGTCAGCACGAGGAATCCGATGGCCATCAGAGCAAAGCCGACCGCGAACTTGGTGGTGGTCGCCGGATCCACACCTCGTTCGCGCAGCGCCGCCCAGGCCATCGCGAGCAGCGGTAAGACGACCAGCACACAGATGCTGTTGAGGGAGAGCAGTTGAGGGGCGGCGAACGTTGCGCCGAAGAAGTCACGATCGACCAGGCGATCGGCAAACAGATTGACGGACAGCGAGAATTGTTCGAACAGGATGACGAACAGCGCCGGCACGGGCATCACCGCGAAAAATCCCCAAACGGCGGCTGTCGCCTCGTTGCCATGGGCTTTCGCCACGGTTAGCAGGTACACCGCGCCGAACATCAGCGTCGCTGCCAGGAGCATCGCTAGCACGACGCCCTGTTGAATGAGCAACGCGGCCAGCGCGATTGCCGCAGCGACGCTCGCATAGATCCCCAATCGATGTCGCAGCGTGATAACGCGCGGTGTGGCGCTCTCGTCCTGTTCGGCACTCACGATGTGTCGTCTTCCAAGGACCAGTACGAGCAGGCCTGCCGCCATGCCCAGCGCCGCGGCGGCGAAGCCATAGGCCCATCCATAACGGCTGCTCAAATAGCCACACACCAGCGGCGCGCTGAAGCTGCCGATGTTCACGCCGATGTAGTACAGGTAGTAGCCTGTGTCGCGCCGTGGATCATCGCGTCGATACAGTCCGCCGATGAGGTTCAGCACATTGGGTTTGAGCAGACCCGTGCCGACCGCGATGACCGCGAGCGAGCCGCAGAACATGTCGAAGATGGCTTCCGGCTGCAGCAAGCCTCGGCCGCCGAGGAAGTTTTCCAGCGCCAGTCCCAGATGCCCGACCATGATCAAGCACGCGCCCACGATCATCGGCTCCTTGGCGCCAAGCCAACGATCCGCGATCAAACCGCCGAACACCGCGGTGGCCAGGACCAGAGAAGCGTAAGACCCGAACAGCACCGCGGCCTCGGCGTCTCCGAGCGCAAACGTCGCGATCAGGTAGAGCACCAGGAACGCGCGCATGCCCTGGTAACTGAACAGCTCCCAGATTTTGAGCGCGACCAGTACGGCGAGTCCGCGGGGATGATTCAAAAACATCGCTGCCGATGGGCGCCCCATGCTCGGTTCCGGTATGACTAATTATCGATACGGTATCGAGTTTTAGACCGGCCGGCAACCGCGATCATCTATACTCCGCGCCACAGACCGCTCATCGAAGAGCGTCATTCGTTACCAACGGATGTTCCATACATGCCCAAGACACGTTCCCGAACCCGCGTTGCCGCTCGCGTACGGCGTCCCTACACGCAGGAGCGCGGCGAGATCAGGCGCAAGCTGCTGCTCGATACGACGGTGCAACTGCTGAGGGAGCGACACGTCGAGGAGATCACCTACCAGGACATTGCCCGCGCGGCGGGGATGCCGCTGGCCTCTTGCTATCACTTCTTCCCCGGCAAGATGGAACTGCTCGCCGCGCTGATCGATCACGCCGGCCATTGGTTCGCGGAGGTGACATTGACGGCACTCAACGCACCGGCCGAATCGTGGAAACAAATGCTCGAGCGCCTGATGGATGCGCTGGCGAGCAACTACAACGAAGACCTCGCCTTCGCGCAGCTGTTCTCGGCATGGAAGATCTCGCGTGCGGTCTATCCCGCGCACGACCAGGCTTATCAGCAACAGGCCGAGCGCATGCTCGCCGCCATCGACCGCCAGTTCGAGCGGCCGAAGCTGGACAACGCAGTCGAGATATTCACGTTTGCCACCCGCGTCGTGGATGCAGGGTTCCGGCCCTCTCTGGAGCTGCACGGGCGAATCACTGACTTCCATCTCGCCGAAGCCAAGCGCGCGGTCGTGTCTTATTTGCTCAACTACCTGCCGCCCGTGTTGCCTCGACGTGGTGTACCCAGTGCTCCGCCCGGCGAGCCGGCGGGCCGCGCCTGGTCGCCTCCGCCGCACGCACGGAAAGCAAAATCCGCCGGAAAGCGCTAGGCAATCGAGCTGGTCCGCGCGGTGGGTGACTCCACCGAACCCACCGGGCCCCTGGCGTGATCCTCGGGATAGGAGCTCAGCAGCGCCAGGCTCGCGATTTGAATGACGGCAGGGATGATCGCCAGCCCGTAGCGGATCGCGTCCAACGTCGCGGCCGATTGCACTGTCGTTGCCTCGCTGGAGGCGACGTAGCCGGACGATGCCAGCAACGCCGCTGCAGTCGCCGGCCCCAGCGCCAGGCCGATCTTCTCGCAGGCGGTCCAGACGCCCGAATACAAACCTTCGCGTCGCACGCCGGTTTCCCGACAATCGCGCTCGATGATGTCGGTGACCAGCGCGAATGGCATGAGTTGCAGAGCCGCGTATGCGATTCCACCCGCTGCAAACTGCATGTAGAGCAGTGCGTGCGGGTACTCCGGCGAGACGAACATCAGCGGCAGCATCAGCAATCCATGCGCGGCCGAAGCGCTCATCAGGCAGCGACGTTTGCCCCAGCGTCGCGACATGCGATACCACAACGGCATGCTCAGGATGCTGGAGCCGATCAGCAGCAGGAACAGCACGCCGACCATGGATTCGTCCTGCCCCAAATGCCGAGCGATCGCATACGGCAGCAAGGCGCCGAATGTGCCCAGTGCAATCGTCTGTAAAACGAACACAGAGATCAGGCGTGTGAACGACCGGTTGTTCGCGATCGAACGCAGTTGTGTTCGCAGCGGCAGGTGCGATGCTTCTGGCGGTTTTCCTGCGGCCGCCGCGTGAGTAGCGAAGAACGTGCACAGCATCGCGAGAGCGCAGGCGGCGCCGACGACGACTGACATGTGCGCATAACCTTCGCGACCGCCGCCGAAGTGCGTTACGAGCATGGGCGAGATTGCCGATCCCAACACGATGCCCGTCATCACCAGGCTCATGCGATAGGTCATTACGCGCGTTCTTTCGCTCGAATCGGGGCTCATCTCCGCGGGCATCGCGACGTAGGGCACGGCGAATATCGAGTATGCGGTAGCGCTGGCGGCAAACACCGCGGCGACGTAGAGAAATCGACTGAACACATCGCTGAAATCGGGGACGCGAAACAGGAATACGAAAGTCAGACTCATCCCCAGTCCGCCGACCAGCAGCCAGGGCCGTCGTCGTCCCAGGCGCGAGCGCGTACGGTCCGACAGCATGCCGACGACCGGGTCGATGATCGCGCCCCACAGCTTCGGCACGAGCAGCGCGACCATGGCCCAGGCGGACGGAACGCCCAGGATGTCCGTCATGAAGTACAGCAGCAGCAGCGCGGGAACGGTTGAATACACGCCCGTTCCCAGCGATCCAATCGAATAGCCAAGCAACAGCCGCCTCGGCAGGCGCGTGACGCTCGACGATTCGCTCATGGCGCGACCGCGCTCGTGCGCCGACAAGTGGATGAGGTTGCTTTGCCGATGACTGATTGCGTCAGCCGGTCTCGCATCGCCGCCATGCGCGCGTTGCCATAGTCCTTGCCGTCCGTGTTGATCTGGAAAGCGACGGCTAGGCAGTGCTCGGGATAAAACACGAGATCCGAACGATAGCCCGGATACCAGCCGCTGTGACCGTACGCGAGCCCGGCGGGGCTCGCGAACACGACTGTGCCGAGTGCGTATCGCGGCATGTCTGCATCGTTGCGAGCCGGAATGCCCGTGACGAGATCAGTTACATAGGAACCCTGCAGAGCGCTGCCGCCATAGAGGTGCCATGCCCAGCGGGCGAGATCGCGCGGTGTCGTTACAAAGCCTCCGCCAGTCCATTCCGATGCTGGGTTCCAACGCAACACGCCGGGCTTTTCGAGCGTGGTCGAGGGCAGCGGAAAACCCATGTCGGGCGCCGGATATCCCTGCACCAGGCCGTCGAGCGCGCGCCGCTCGGCTGGCGCCGTTCCATCCAGATGCAGTGGCCGTAAGAAATAGTCGGCGACCAGATCGTAATAATGGCGGCCGGAGACCTGCTCGATGATCAAGCCGACGAGGAGATAGCCGGTATCGGTGTAGCCATGCCGTGTGCCCGGCGCGAAGCGCGGTTTCGAGTCGAGTACGTACGATATCGATTGCTCCGGCGTGAGCGCACTGTCCGGCTCCGCGAGCATCGCTATTGAGTCGCGAGCGAAAGCTTCGGTGTACACGTGGTCGATGAGTCCCGAGGAATGCATCAGCAATTGTCGAGTGGTGATGCGCGCGCCCCCGGGCAGGCGTGAGAACCAGGCGCGCTCGCCGAGATAGCGGCTGATCGGCGCATCGAGGTCCAGTTTACCGTCATGCGCCAGATGCAACGCCGTCGCTGCCGCGAAGGTCTTGCCTGTGCTGCCCGACATGAATCGCGAGTCCGGCTCGACCGGCGCTTGCGTTTCGCGATCGGCCAACCCGCTCACCACGACTATCTCGGTGCCATCGGCGAACTTGAACGCAGCGGCAGCGCCGGGGAAGCCGTACTCCTTTCGCAAGGTGTCGAGCGTCTCGACCGCGGCTTTGTCCGGTGCCTTGGGAGCTGGATCTGCAGCAACCGCCTGAGCGGTGAATGTCCAGCCGGCCACGAGGCAGGCGTGCAAGCAATGGTGGATGAGGCGCATCGGAATTCCAGAGAGCCAAACCCGATGTTTCATCCAGTATTGGGGTGCTGTCAAGCCGGGCCGTCTGGCATCTCCGGTGCGGACTGGCGCCATATGGCGCTTCGGCGGTCGATCTCGGTGCGGAAACGTGACACTAGAAATTCGAAACTACATCGAGTATTAATACGCCACACTGGCAATAACTAGATCGGGGAGCGGGTTCGCATGCACACATTCAAGCCCATCGCACTGTCCAGCCTGATGGTTGCGGCGCTGGCATCGCAGGCCGTGGCCGAGGACATCGAGATCGAGACCATCGTGGTCACGGCCCGCAAGGTCGAAGAGCAGGCCAAGGATGTGCCGATTTCGATCACCGCCATTTCTCAGGCGGACATCCAGGCGCGCGGCGCGCAGCGCTTGTCGGATCTGCAGTACGCCGTTCCCAACATGGTGTTCAGCGCCACCGAGACGTCGATTCAGCCGGAAGTGTCCATTCGCGGCATCAGCATTCCTCAGCGCAACTTCGGCATCGAAGCCGGTTATGGCGTGTACGTGGATGGCGTGCTGGCCGGCAGAGCGGCATCGGTCAACCAGGACCTGCCCGACGTCGCGCGTGTCGAAGTGCTGCGCGGTCCGCAAGGAACCTTGTTCGGCAAGAACACGATCGCCGGCGCCATCAATATCGTCACGCGCGCGCCCGACGAGCAGTTGCGCGCCGAAGTAGCCCTGTCGGGTGGTGACTTCGGCAAGCAACGCGCCGAGGCCTACCTGAGCGGGCCGCTGAGCGAGGATACGCTGTTCGGCAAGATCAGCGCCTTTCACAACGAGCGCGACGGCTACTTCGACAATCTCACGACCGGTCGCGCTCAGGGCAACGACGATACGACGGGTGTGCGCGGCGCGTTGCGTTTCACGCCGACCGATCGGCTCGATGTGACGTTGAGCGCCGATTACACCGATCAAAAGGCGCGTGACTACCAGAACGAGCTGGTTTCCCTCAGTGCGGCGCCGGGCGCACAGGGAACGTTCAATCTGTTCAATTCGATGTTCCCGGCGCTCGCCCCCGGTGAGCGCACCGTGATGGAAGGTTTCGATCGCGGCACCGAGCGGGAGCTCGGCGGCGCCGCGCTGACCGCGAACTATGAATTCTCCAATGGCTTCAAACTCACCTCGGTCACCGGCTACCGCACCAGCGACTCCATTTTCGGCCGCGACTTCGACGGCGCTGCGGCGGATCTGCTGTTCTTCGATATCCACGTCGAAGATGAGCAGCTGACTCAGGAGCTGAGAATCGCCTCGCCCCGCCTGGGCGCGTTCGACTTCGTCGCCGGCCTGTACTACTACGATCAGAGCATCGACAGCGACCAGGCGCTGCGCTCGGGCGCGGACTGGGGCCAGGTCGCACCGTTTATCGGCTTTCCCAATTTTGCCTACGGCACCGCGACCACACGGCAATTCGGCACCATCGACACCCGTGCCTATGCCGCCTTCATCAATGCCAACTGGCACGTCACCGAGCGCGTGACCATCAACGCCGGCGCACGCTATACGGAGGAAGACAAGGACTTCTTCTTCAACCAGACCTCGGTCAACCCGGCCTATCCGAACATTCTCAATCTTCGGGACAGCTTCTCCCCGAGCGATGTTTCTCCGACCGCCAGTGTTCTGTTCCGCGCCACCGACGCAGTCAATCTTTATGCCACTGTCGGTCGCGGCTTCAAGAGCGGCGGCTGGAACGCGGACTTCGTCACCAGCACGGACCTGGACTTCGGCGACGAGACGGCGACCAACTACGAAGCGGGCTTGAAGAGCGTGTTCTTCGGCGGGCGCCTCAACGCCGAGCTGGCCGTGTTCCGGCTCGATTATCGAGATCTGCAAGTCAATCAATCCGTGCCGCTGGGCGGTGGCATCTTTGCCAACGTCACGACCAACGCGGGCGAGGCCACCAGCGAAGGCGCGGAGTTGTCACTGAGCGGCATTCCGGCCAAGGGGCTGTGGCTCGGCCTGAACGTCGGCTACACCGACGCGAAGTACGACGACTACACGGTCGGCGTGACGGATTACTCGGGCAACACGCTGCCGTTCGCACCTGAGTGGACGGTCAGCACTTCGCTCGATTACTCGCGGACTCTGGGCGCGGGCGGCACGGAAGGGTTCTTCCGATTCGACTACGGCTACCGTTCGAAGTCGTTCACGGCGGCCAACAACAATCCGAATTCGATGACGACGGTGATCCGGCAACTGGACGCGCGACTCGGTGTACGGCGCGGCGCCTGGGAGCTGGCACTGTACGGTCAGAACATGCTCGACGAGGATAATGTGCGTCTCGCCTACCAGGGTTCATATTCTTTGATCGGACTGGTGCCGGCCGCCATCGGAGAGACTCGAACCTACGGCGTGCCGCGCAACTGGTCGCTCCGCTTGAGCTACCGCTACTGAGCCCACGCATGAAGATCGAGGATCTGCTGGAACGCGAGCGCCTGGCGTTAGGCAAGGAACTGGGGCCGAGTCGCTGGCGCGACGTGCGTCAGTCCGACATCGGCGACTTCGGCCGCTGCACTTACGATCCGGATCCAATGCATGTGGATCCAGAGTGGGCACGCACTCACAGCCCACTGGGCGGCACGATCGCGTTCGGCTTCTGGACGCTGTCGATGACCACCGCGATGTTGCACGAGCTGCACGGCGGTCAAGACGGCGGCCAGTACGAAAATATCGATCACGCCGATCTGATCGGTATCAACTACGGCTGCGACCGGTTGCGCTTCATCGAGCCGGTGCCGGTTGGCGGTCGCATTCGTGCGCGAGCGACGCTCGTGTCAGTCGAGGCGGTGGCTGTGGACCGGTTATTACGCAGCATCGATGTCACGGTCGAGATCGAGCACAAGCAACGTCCCGCGCTCGTCGCTCGATGGCTTTCGATGACACTGCTGCCGCGACATTCGATGTCGCTGGCCGGCTTGCGACCCACGCCGTCCAATTCTTAGTATCACCATGTTTCATTCTCGCGATACCCTGTTCGGCGCCTTGCTGGACGTGGCACAAAGTCACGCGCACGTCGAAGCCATCGTGTGCGGCAGTCGGCGCCTCACGTACGCTCAATTGAGAACTGAAGTCGAGCGTGTCGCACGCGCCATGCTCGCCTCCGGCGTCAAGCATGGTGACCGCGTGGCGATGCTCGCTACGACGCGCCTCGAATTCTTCACTGTGTTCCTGGCCACCGCCTCTATCGGGGCCATCTGGGTGGGACTCGGCATCCGTAACCGGCTGGACGAGCTGCGTTACATCGTCGCCGACGCCGAGCCCGATCTGCTCATTGGTATCGATGAGTTCGAAGGCCGCGACTACCGGCCGGAGCTCGTGGAGTTGCAGCGCGGCCAGGCTTCCATCCGCGAACTGATCGTCCTCGGCGCCGTGACCGATGGCTTGGCATACACCGACTGGATTGCGCGTCACACCACGGTATCCAATGAAACATTTGTAGCCGCGGCACGCACTGTAGTGCCCTCCGATGCGGCGCTGCTCGTCTACACGTCCGGAACGACGGGCAAGCCGAAGGGCGCCGTGCTTTCGCATCTGGGGCTGGTCGCTGGCAATCGCGCTCAGCTATCGCGTGTCGAAGGCCTGCGCCCGATCGCGCTGTGCGCGTTTCCGATCAATCATATTGCCTGTGTCGGCGATACCTGCGTCGCGAACCTGCTGGCGTCCGGCACCACCATCCTGACCGAACGCTTTCGCCCCGAGGAGCAGCTCGAGCTCATTCAACGCGAGCGCGTCAACATCTGGGGCGGCATTCCGACGATGGTACAGATGACACTGGATCTGCCGAATTTTGCCCGCTATGACTTGTCGTCCATTCGGCGCGCAGGGTGGGGCGGCAGTCCCATGCCGAGTGGAATGATCCCGCGGATGCGCGCTCTGACGCCCGATCTTTATAACGTTTACGGGTCCACCGAGACGACCGTCAATGTGACGTGGACCGATCCTGGTGCCTCGGATGAGGTGCTGGCGAATACCATCGGACGACCGCCGCCGGAATTCCACTGCCGCATCGTTAGCGACGACGGGGCGCTGTGCGCGGTCGGTGACAGTGGCGAGCTGCAATTCCGTTCACCGACCAACATGTTGGGCTACTGGCGCCGGCCCGAAGCTACGCAGGCAGCATTCACCGCGGATGGTTGGCTGCGCACAGGTGACATTGGCTATTGGCGCGAGGACGGCAACATCTCGCTCGTCGGCCGTCGTGCTGAGATGTTCAAGTCCGGAGGATTCAATGTCTATCCGCGCGAAGTGGAACTTGCGCTCGAGACACACCCGCAGGTGGCATTGGCGGCGGTGATCTCGCAGCCCGATCCGCTTTATTCCGAAGTCGGCAAGGCGTACGTCGTCGCCACGGCGGGCGCCAGTCTCGATAGCAGCGAGCTGAGCCGCCATGCACGCGAGCGGCTGGCCAACTACAAAGTGCCCAAGATCATTCAGATCGTCGCCGAGATTCCCGTGCTGGCCAATGGCAAGATCGACAAGCAGGCGCTGCGCGCCGCGAACGCCGTATGAAGACGCTTGCTGAGTGCGCAACACCGGCGCTGGTCCTGGATCGCAACAAGCTCCAGATCAATGCGAAGCGCATGCTGGATCAATGTCACCGGCGCGGCACCCGCCTGCGGCCGCATATGAAGACGCTCAAGTCCATCGAAGCCGCTCGCTATTGCATCGACCCGCAACACGGCGGCATCGCGGTTTCGACACTGCGCGAGGCGGAATACTTCGCAGCTCTTGGCATCACGGACATCCAGCTCGCGGTCTGCCTGCCGCCCGACAAGCTGCTGCGCGCCGTGCGAGTTCCCTCGCGGAAATTCAGCTTCTTCGTCGACAGCATCGCCACGGCTCGCGCGCTTGCCGCACTGGCTGCGTCCGACCGCCATTGGAATATCTGGATAGAGATCGATTGTGGAGAGCATCGCACCGGCGTCGCGCCCGACGATCCGCTGTTGCTGGAGATCGCGCACTGCCTGTCATCGGTGCGGAACTTGAGCATCGAAGGTGTGGCGACGCATGCCGGGCAGGCGTACGCGGTGCATGAGCCTGCCGCCCATGCGCGTATCGCAGAGGTGGAGCGTGCAGCGCTTCTCGAAGCCAGGCAACGTTTATTGCGGGGTGGCTGCGATGTTCGTGGCGCCAGCGCGGGTTCGACGCCGACGGCTGCGCATGGCGAGAACTTCGACGGGCTCAGCGAGCTGCGGGCCGGCGTGTACATGGTCGGCGATTTGTTTCAGGCCGCCATCGGCACGGTGCCGATGGCAGACGTCGCGCTCAGCGTGCTGGCCACGGTCATCAGCCACAACCGACGTAGAAATCAGATCGTGATCGACGCGGGTGGCCTGGCGTTATCGAAGGATCGAAGCACGGCGGAGCTTCGCGACGGTGACGGCGGTTACGGAATCGTCGCTGACATCGAGGGGCAGTTGTCATTCGGGCGAATGTCTGTTCGTGACGTTCACCAGGAGCACGGTGAGATTCGTAGTGCAACGCCTTTGCCCTTCGAGCGGCTTCCAGTAGGTTCGCGAGTCCGGATATTTCCGAATCACGCCTGCATGACCGCCGCGATGTACGACAGCTATTGGGTCGTCGCGGGAGGCGCCGGCGTCGTCGATCGTTGGTCGCGCGTCAATGGCTGGTCCTCGCCGACTGTCGAGCAAGCGATGGAGTCCGCATGATTCTGAGCGATGAAGAGTTGTTCGCAAGCGCCGAAACTCAGCAGGCGCGCATGACCGCGCGTGACTATTCCTCCGTCGAGCTGACGTGTGCGTACTTGCAACGTGTCGAGACCCTTAATGGGGAGCTGCGTGCGTATGTGGCGGTCGATGCGGACGCGGCTGTCGCACAAGCCGAGCAGGCCGATAAGCGTCGTCGCTCCGGCGATTGCAGCCCGCTTCTGGGTGTACCCATTGGTTTGAAGGACATTATCGATACCGCGGATCTGCCAACTACCTATGGTTCGCGAGTGTTCGAGGGGCGACGGCCTGCGCTCGATGCAACGGTCACGAAAAGACTTCGTGCGGCAGGCGCCGTGATCCTCGGCAAGACGAACACGTTCGAGTTCGCTTTCAACGGGCCGAGTCCGTTGTTTCGTGACGCACGCAATCCCTGGAAGGCGCGTCATGTCGCAGGCGGTTCGAGCAACGGATCGGCGGTCGCGGCGGCGACGGCACTTGGAACATTGAGCATCGGTACCGATACAGCCGGATCGATTCGTAACCCTGCTTCGTATTGCGGCGTCGTTGGCTTGAAGCCAACGCACGGGCGCGTGAGTACGCGAGGTGTCGGCGAGCTCGCCGGCTCCATGGACACAGTCGGGCCTATGACGCGATCCGTTGCGGATGCCGCGACTGTGCTGGCAGCGATTGCCGGACACGATCCCGACGATCGACACTCCAGTGAGCAACCAACGCAGGATTACGTTGCGACTCTGAAAGCGGGTGCTCGCAACGTGGTGCTGGGAGTGCCGCGTGCGTTCTTTGAGAATTGGCTATCGGGCGCGGTGGAGGCGAACTGGCGTTCCGTGTTGGCCGAGCTGGAAGCGGCCGGCGCGCAGCTGCGCTACATCGACCTGCCGGATCTCACGCGCTGTCTCGAGCTATGGCTCTCCATCACGGCGCCGGAGGCGAGCCGTTGGCACGCCAAGACGTTTCCTATGCGACGCGATGATTACGGCCCGGCCGCGCTGGCGGGATTGACGCATATGCAAGGGTCGCTCGGTGTCGACTACATTCGTGCGCTCGATCGACGGCATGCGCTCAGGCGCGCGCTGGTGGATGCAATGCGCGACGTGGACGTGCTCATCGTGCCGACCACGCCTACGACTGCCTTCTCTTTCGAGGCAGCGAAGGCCGGAAAAGTCAGCTCACGCACGGACCTGTCCATTGCCGATGCCACTACCGGCTTGACGATTCCTTTCAGCGTCACCGGCCAACCGGCACTCGCCGTACCCACGGGCCTCACGGCCGATGGGCTACCGCTGTCGGTGCAGGTCGTCGGCCGCCCGTTCGACGAAGCTCGTGTGCTTCGCGTCGGCCACGCCATCGAACAGTTGGTCCGCTTCAGTTATCGGCCGCCGCGGCCGCCCGCAGCGACGAGCGCAGCGTGATGTGGAAGTTGATCGAGGCGGGCCAGGAAACAGAGGAACAGCGGACGCTGCTCGCGCGCACACCGCCGATCAATCTATTCCGCTTGCTCGGTCACCATCCGCCGCTGGCTGCCCGAATCGCCGCGCTCGGCGCACAAGTCATGAACGATGAAGTGGCATTGCCCGCTCGCGTGCGTGAGCTGATCGCGCTGCGCGTTGGCCGGCTGTTCGGCAGCGCTTATGTCGAAGGGCAACATCGCCGGGTCGCGCAACGGCTGGGGATTCCCGACTGCGACATCGTTGGATGGCTCTTGGGCCTCCCGGCCAGCGACATCGATCTGGATCAGCAACTGCTGCTGCGTGCCGTGGAGTCGATGGTGACGGGCTTTGCACTCGAGCCGAACGACGTTGCAGCGATCGAGCTGAGGTGGGGCGATTCCGGACTCATCGCCATCGCGGTTACAGTCGGCTATTTCACGATGTTGTCGCTCATCACGCGTGCTGCCGGGCTCGAACTGGAGTCGCCGCGAGACGTGTAGTGGGCGAGCGAAGTCGGATCGGCCGGGCTCAAGGCAGATCGATCGCTACGATCCGCGTCGAGCCCGCGATGAACAGCAATTGCTCATCGGCCGACAGCGTCATGCCGAAGCTGGTGACGCTGCCGTAGTTGTCCCAGTAGTTCGGATCCGGCGTGCCCAGGTCGTCCGGCACCGGAATGTTCGCGCCGATCTGCGGGTAATAGATGTTGGCGCCGACCGGTGTCGACACATCCAGTACTTCCACGTGCCCCGTGCCACCCGCGCCATGGACGTAGATATAGGCGCGGTTGCCATCGCTCGATAGCGTGGCCGCCGCGTTGACCGGCAACACTCCGACCGCGTTACCCGCGCGATCGCGCATGTAGCCGTGGTTGATCAGAACCTTGGTGCCCGTGTAGTCCAGGTTCATGCGGTAATAGTAGTAATGCAGGTAACGCCACCAGTCGCCGCGATCGATGTAGGTGCGCGTGTTAAGATCGAACAGTCCATACGCACCTCCGCTCGAGCCGGTGTTGCCGATGGCCAGCACCCGGCCATCGCCGCTGGAAGCCACCATCGGATCATAGTAATGAGACTCGACATAGGTCGGCATCACGATGCCGCCGACCGCGCCGGTCAGCAGATCCAGCTCCCGGACCTCGCCCAACGAGCCACAACTGTTGTGGCCGGTCGCGAACAACGAGCCGCTCGCGGGGGCGGCGACGTACAGACCGTAGGTGGAGGTGCAGTTTGGAAACGAGGTGCCGGGAATGAGTGCCACTGCCCCGGTGTCGAGATCGACGGTGCGCAGGCCGTCCCGTGAAGACATGACCAGCTGCTTGCCATCGCGCATCAGCGCGGCATCCTCGATCTGCGACTGAGCAATGCTCGACAGCGTGTTCCACTGCGTGCCGTTCCATTCGTAACGTTCGAGCTCGTTATAGCGCTCGTCGACCGCATACAGTCGCGAGCGGGCGGCATCGAACAGCAGCTTGATGCGATTGCCCGTGCCGACCATCTCACCGGGGCCCGGCGCGGGTGCGGAGGCGACCTTCAGGGTGGCGACCGAGCGGCGCAGGCCGAGCTGGTTTTGGAAACTCACGTCGTAAGCGCCGGCGGCGAGCGCCGGCAGGCTCAGGGCGATCTCACTTGCGTTGGTTCGGGTTGCCGAGGCGCCGAAGGCCGACAGCGGCTGATCGTTCAAGCGCAGTCGAGCGATATCGTCCTGCGTGAAGTTTTCCCCAAACAACGTCACGTTGGCGGGCGTGCCGGAGCGCAGGACGTAGGGCAGGGCGCTGTTCGCTCGCGGCAGATTCACGTTCGTGGTGAAGCGAACGTAACGGTTGTCGTATTGCGAAGTGCTGATGATCGCGCTCGGGTTGAGGGTGCCGGCACGCACGCCATTCAATTGATTGCGATCGAAGTCGATCGTCACCGTCGTCGGCGCGCCTGCGCTGGTGCCGCTGGGCGGTGCGACGGTCAGCAGCGGCGAATTACTGGTCGCCGACCAGGGGATGGCTCGCGCTGCGTTCTGACCTTGCGCGGTGTCCGAGATCACGATGCTGTGATGGAGCGCCGAATCGGGCGTTTGCGAATCGATGGTGACATCGAACTGCAGCTGGCTGATCGTGAGACTCGGCTGGGTGACTTGCACGACTGCCAGCACCATCACCTGGCCGCCGGACACCGAATCGGTGATACGAATCCAGTCTTGATAACGGTTCGCCGCGAGGCCCGTCATGTTGGGCGTCACACGGATCGTGCCACGCGTATTGCCACTCGTCGCGGAGACATTCACCCACGTCGGGGCTTGCACGGTCCAGGAAACATTCTCGCCGGTGATCTGGAGCGTGACGCCTTCAGCAGGCGCAAACGAACCGCCCTCGATAGCCGTGAACTCCGCGCGGTTCGGCGTGGCGCTGAAGCCTTCTCGCACGGTCATCGTGACGGACAGATCGCGATAGACGACGTTCGATCCGTCGGCACTGCCGCTGGCGAAACGCAGCGTGGCGGAGTAGGTCCCGACGGCCAACCCGCCCGGCCGGGCCTGGACGGTGAAATCGGTGCGATCGCCGCTGCCAGTGCCGCTGTTGCTGACGCTCAGCCATGGCGGCAGGGTCTGGCCCGGCAACGTGCCGACCACCACGCCGTCGCCCTTGAAGGTGGCCGTCACGGTCTGCGTGGGCGGCGTAGTGTACTGCGCGCCGGAAAAGGTCAACGTGCCGGTGGAGAGCGAAATCGAATAGCGGCCGTTGCTGCTGCTGTCTCCGCCACCACCGCCACCGCCGCCGCAGCCGGTCAGCAGCAACAGAAGCGCGCACGCACTCAAGAGCCCGCGAAGAACCGCCGTGTTCCACGTCATTTCTTGGATTCCGCTGAGAAACATCCGCGGCTTGCTTGTAATAAATGCCGCGCCGCGGACTATAGCAAGGCGTCGCGTTACTTGCGCGGGCCCGGGAACATAATTCAAGCGGATGACTCTGGCTGCGCCAGCCCATAGCATGGCCTGGAGTCGGGTCCCGCCCCCGCGGGACGAGGTGCGCAATCATGAAAGTCGGATTGATCGGCCTGGGGTTGATGGGCCACGGCATGGCGGAAAGCCTGCTTCGTGGCGGACACGAGCTGACGGTTTATAACCGCACGGCGAGCAAAGCTGACGCGCTGGTCGCAAAAGGCGCACGGCTCGCCAAGACACCTGCTGACGCGTGCCGTGGCGACGTGGTCATCACGATGCTTGCGGACGATGCCGCTGTCGAAGAAGTGACATTTGGCGCTCACGGCATTCTCGAGAATCTCAGCGTCGGTGCCGTGCATGTTTCCGCCAGTACCATCAGCGTCGCGCTGGCCGATCGTCTCACCATCGAGCACAGCCAGTCGGGCAAGCACTTCGTCTCCGCGCCCGTGTTCGGTCGGCCGCAAGTCGCGGCTGCCGGCCAATTGAACATTCTCGCCGCCGGCGCCGCCGAGCCGGTGAAGCGTGTGCTGCCCGTGCTGGAGTCGATGGCACAGAAAGTGTGGCCATTCGGCGAACGGCCGAGCGCCGCCAATCTGGTCAAGCTCAGCGGCAACTTCATGATCTTCGCCGCCGTCGAAGCGCTCGCCGAAAGCATCGCGCTGATACGCAAGGGCGGTGTCGACGAGCACGCATTCGTCGATTTGATGACCAGCACGCTGTTCGCCGCGCCGATCTATAAAGGCTATGCGCCGCTGATCACGAAGCAGCAGTATCAGCCGCCCGGCTTCGCTGCGCCGTTGGGATTGAAGGACGTGCGCCTGGCGCTCACCGCCGGCGAAAGTTTGAAAGTGCCGCTGCCACTGGGCAGCCTGGTGCGCGATAAGTTTCTTACGCTGCTGGCGCGTGGCGGCGAGGGTGATGACATCGCCGCCTTGGGAAAGGTCGCGGCGGAACAGGCGGGAATGTGAGCTGCGAGCGGCGTGACCCACCGGTCACGCCACCCGCCAACGGGCAGATCAGAAGTTGAATCGGCCCTGGGCGCCGAACACGCGGGTGTCGCCACCGACCGTGATCAGCAGGCCCGCCGAGAACTGCGAGTTGAAGTTGTAGCGGCCTTCGCCGATCAGGTAGGTGTCGCTGTCCATGCCGCCCGCTTTCGCGGAGACATGTTCGACACCGCCTTCCACTTCGACTTTCGGTGCGACGAACGTGCGCAGGCGCACGCCGGCGAACAGGCCGGTGTCGTCGTCGGAGTCGACTTCATAGTGGACCACACCGCCGCGCGCGATGATGTCCAGGTTCTGGCCGAGGGGCCAATGGCCGCCGGCACCCACCATGAAACGGGTGACGTCGATGCCGTGATCCAGGCTCAGGTCCTGGTATTCAGCCAGCGCGAAAATGTTCTGATACACGGGCAGCGAGCCGCGCAGCTGAATGCCATCGCCGTCCACGTCGAAGCGTCCGCCATCGATTTTCGCTTCGGGGAAGTGCGCGACGTCCACGAAGCGGTAGCTCAGCTGCTCGGCGGAAGCCGCCAACGGCAGAGCAAGGGCGGCGGCACAGATCAAAGTCTTGGCGTTCATCTTCATAGGTTCGTTCATTCACTCTCACGTAGCGCGTCGATGCGCTGAATGTATTCTACTGTTCTCGGAGCAGCGTCGCTCGGATTCGAGCCCCGACGTCGTCGCCTGGCGACAAGGTCGTGGCGGAAATCTAACAACGGAGCGTTGGTTGTGGCGCGATGTTTATTGTAAAGACTGGCCTCGCGATGCGGCCGGCCCTCGATCGAGAGCGGATCGGCATCGATCAATAGCGCCTTTGGTTTGGACCGGGAGCGAGCGTTGCTCGTACGCTAGCGCCCATGCCTGTCACACCTGTTGAAATGGCCCGGGCGATCGGCCGCGGACTGTTGTCGTTCCCGGTCACGCATTTCGATGCCGACAATCGCTTCGACGTCGAACCGTATCGCGCGCACTGCGCGTGGATGATGGAACATGAGCTGGCCGGGCTGTTCGCCGCCGGCGGCACCGGCGAATTCTTTTCGCTCACGTTCGGAGAAGTCGTCGATGTCGTGTCCGCGGCGGTCGCCGAATGCGCTGGCCGTTTGCCTGTGATTGCAGGCTGCGGCTACGGCACCGCCATGGCCGTCGAACTGGCGAAAGCGGTGGAGGCCGCGGGTGCCGACGGCATTCTGCTGTTGCCGCCTTATCTGGTGAATGGCTCGCAGGAAGGGCTGGCGGCGCACATCGGCGCCGTCTGCAAAGCCGTCTCGACCGGCGTGATCGTTTATAACCGCGACAATGCCATCATCGACGATGTCACGCTGGCGCGTCTGTGCGACCGGCATCCCAATCTGGTCGGCTTCAAGGATGGCGTCGGCGACATCGAATTGATGACGCGCATCTACACGCGGATGGGCGACAGGCTGACATACATCGGCGGCTTGCCCACCGCCGAGACATTCGCCGCGCCGTACCTGAAGATGGGTGTGACCACGTACTCTTCAGCGATTTTCAACTTCATGCCGCGTTGGGCGTCGACGTTCTACAAGGCCGTGCGCGCCGAGGATCAAGCGAAAGTGCTGGCGGGCCTGCGCGACTTCGTCATGCCCTACATCACGCTGCGGAATCGAGGCAAAGGCTACGCGGTCGCCATCGTCAAGGCGGGCATGCGTGCGATCGGCAAGCCCGCAGGTTTCGTCCGCCCGCCATTGACCGACTTGAACGAGCGCGAGCTGGAGGAATTGCGAGCCCTGATCGCGCGCGTCGAGACGGCGCCGTCAGCAGTTTTTGGAGAGCCTCTGGTACGCAGCGTCTGAGCACGCTATATGTCTGTGCATGTTCGAACTCAGTCAGCTGCGCTGTTTCGTGGTCACCGCCGAAGAACTGCACTTTGGCCGGGCGGCCGTGCGATTGAACATGACCCAGCCGCCGCTCAGCCGGCAGATCCAATTGTTGGAGCGAGGCCTCGGCGTCCAGCTGCTGGAGCGCAGTAGCCGTCAGGTCAAGCTCACGCCGGCGGGTAGCACGTTCCTTCCCGAAGCCCGTCGCATCATTCGTCTCGCCGAGACCTCCGCGCTAGCCGCTCGCCGGGTTGCCAAAGGCGACACGGGGCGGGTGGCCATCGGATTCACCGCGGTTTCGGGCTACAGTTTTCTGCCTCGCATCGTGGCTCGCGCACGCGCGTCGCTGCCGCAGTTCGAGCTCGAGTTGTTCGAAATGGTGACCTCGGATCAATTCGAGGCGCTGATGACCGGTCAGATCGATATCGCATTCGTGCGGCCGCCGGTCGAGCAGGCGAGCTTCGAGTCGCGGCTCATTCTCAGAGAGTCGTTGATGGCCGCGTTGCCAGCCGGCGATCCGCGCGCGGACAAACAAGTATTGACGCCAAGTGACTTCGACAGTCAGCCGCTCATCATGTACTCGCGCCTCGGCGCCGGCTATTTCAACAACATGCTCACCCGTCTGTTCGAGGCGGCCGGCGCGTTACCCGAGTACGTGCAACACGTGACGCAGATTCATTCGATGCTGGGGCTGGTGCGCGCGGGGCTAGCGGCCGCGATCGTGCCGGCGTCGGCGATCGAGCTGCACATGGATGCGATTCAGTTCCGGAAATTCACGACGCGCCCCGCGCAGCCGGTCGAGCTGCACATGGTGTGGCGTCGTGACAATGGCAATCCCGCCTTACAGCCGATGTTGAATCTGTGCGCCGAGTTCGGCATCGACGCTGAGGCGCGTTAACGCATCCAGGGGAACGCCAGCGTCGGCGCGTTGGCATAGCGTCGCATGCTCAGTTGCAAACGCTCCCCGCAGCCCGGCCGCAGTTCGATGTCGAACGCGGAGTTGCCGATGTCGATGCGTCGCTCGCCCAGCGTCGCCGATTCGATGCGATGCTCGGCGTAGGCTCCGCCCTGGATCGTGACCACGCGCGAGCTCACGGGATTGAGATTCACCAGCGTCACACTGGTGCGATCGGCACCCAGCTCATCGACCAATGCGGCGACATCCGACGGTAAGCCGGCACGCCGCCGCTCACCATCGAAATATCTCAACCGGCAGTGCAAGGGCGCGCCGCCTTGGTGTGGCGAGGTGCTCGACCATGGCGGGCGGGCGATATGCAGTCCACCCTGCGAGAGTTGAATCAATGCCGTCACCGTCGCCGGATTGATATCGATGGCATTGTCGGCCAGTCGCGTTTCCGGTGTGCTCCGGTCCGCCTGCATGGCCGCGATCCGTTCGCGGACGCGATTCAATGCCGCGCGTTGTGCCTCGACCGGATAGTTCGCGTTGCGCCCTTCGAGAAATGCGAGCCACGGATGATCGCCGGCCAGCTCGCGATCACTGGCACGCATCGAGACATACCAGATCTCGAAGGCATTGCTGCGATAGGGGCCGGGAGCGAAGCTGTACCAGCCTTGCTCGCCATACATGCGCGGCGTGTGCAGCTTGCCGTCGATGGTGCGCGCCTGCTGATTGATCACTTCGTTCTGGCGTCGCCAGACCTGCATGTAACGATCGTCGCCGGTCAACAGGCTGGCATTCATGAAGGCCACGATGGAGCGCGGCACCCGATTGCGGTCTTCGCGCTGACCGGTTTGCGGGACGATGGGACTGAAATTCCATCCATACACGCCGCCGTACCATTTGCCGCTCGGTCCGCCGATGCGACCGTCGAGGCCGATGAGGCTCGGCAGGATGCCGCCGTTGGCTTCGGCACGCGCCACCCAGGCATCCAGATATTCCAGCGCCCAGCTCCGATACTTGCGACCCCCCGTGAGCATGAAGGCGTTCAGTGCCAGCGTGGTTGAATGCAGATTGAGCGGGTTGTCGCCGACGATGTCGGTGTACTCGCGGTAATGCGCGAGCGTCTCTTCGTAGGTCCGCTCGCCGTGTTCCATCTTGAATTTGGAAACATCGAACGGATCGCCAGCCCAGTCCAGCTCGGTCGCGGGCCGCAGCAGCGGCCCGGCGCTGCCGTTGAAGACGCTGCGAATGATGCGATGTTTGGAATCGTAGTTCGGCGCGCCCGGATCGTCGCCAGTGTAGAAGCCGGCAAAACGACGCGTGCGTTCGATGAGCCTGGCATCCTGCGGCGTGGACAAGCCCATCAGATTGAACGTCGTGAGGCCTTCGCTGATGTGCTGCCAATCCATCTGCGGTGGAAACTCGCGCACGTACATGCCGCGACGGCCGAGCTCGACCTGTTTGGTCCGCACGTTCGAGTACTGTTGCAGATGACCTTCCCAAGCCTTGCGATACAGATCGAGGATGCGATCCGAGCCGCCGAGCGCATGTAACAGCGCCCAGTCGTTCACCTGCTCGATGGCGTCGTCGGGGCCGTCGTTCGCGCCCCAACGCTCGAAGGCGCGCAAGTGGCCGCGTTCATCGAAATACTTTGCGTAGAAGGCTTCGCACGCTTCGGTCTGAACGCGGAGCAACTCTCGCTGTAACAATGCCCATTCCGGCGGCGCCATGGGCGTCGCGGCGATCAGACCGGAATTCGCTGCGGCCGGCCACGCGGCAAGGGCGGCCGCGCCGGTAACGAATTGCCGGCGATTCATTTCAGCTCCAGCCGGCGAATCGGTCCGACGATGACGAAGTACGCAAAGATGGTCAGCAGGCAGTGTGCGCCGACGAAGATCAACGCGCCGTCGAACGAGCCGCTGGCCGCGACCAGATAGCCGATGACGATGGGCGTCACGATGCCGGCGCAATTGCCAAACATATTGAAGACGCCGCCGGTGAGTCCGGCCAGCTGTCGCGGCGAGACATCGGAAACGACTGCCCACCCCAGCGATGCGATGCCTTTGCCGAAGAAGGCAATCGCCATCACCGTGACTACCAGCCACTCCTGCTCGATGTACACGCAGGCGATGATGAGCGTGGCGAGCAGCATGCCGATCAGCAACGGCGTCTTGCGCGCGATGGTGAGCGAGCCGGTGCGCTTCAACAGCCAGTCCGAGCCATAGCCGCCGAGCACGCCGCCGACAAAGCCGCACAGCGCGGGAGCCGCCGCCGCGAAGCCCGCTTCGAGAATGTTCAGACCGCGTTCCTTCACCAGATAGATCGGGAACCAGGTGACGAAGAAATACGTCAGCACGTTGATGCAGTACTGACCCAGATACACGCCGAGCAGCATGCGATTGGTGAGCAACTGCTTCACGTTGGACCAGCGAAACGCATTGCCTTTGCCGGCGTTGGCCTGGTCGAGCGCGATCAGTCCGCCGCCGCTTTCGATGTAGTCCAGTTCCGCCTGATTGATGCCCGCATGACGCACCGGATCGTGAATGAAGCGCACGAACGCCAGTGCCGCGAGCAACCCGAGGCCGCCCATCACATAGAACACCGCGCGCCAGCCGTGGTTATGAACGACCCAGCCCATGAGCGGGGCGAACGCGACCAGCGAGAAGTACTGTGCCGAATTGAAGATGGCGGAGGCGGTGCCGCGCTCGCTGCTCGGAAACCAGGCGGCGACGATGCGGGCATTGCCGGGAAACGAGGGCGCTTCGGCGAGACCGACCAGGAAGCGCAGCGCGAACAGCATGGTCACCGCCGACAGCCCGGCGATGAAGCCGGCGAAGCCCTGCAGGAACGTGAAAACCGACCACACGGCGATGGCGCCCGCATAGATGCGTTTGGTGCCGAAACGGTCCAGCAGCGCGCCGCCGGGAATCTGCGCCAGCGCATAAGCCCAGGCGAAGGCGGAGAGGATATAGCCGGTGGCAATTGGCGACAGGCCCAGCTCGCGCGCGGCGTCGCTGCCGGCAATCGAGAACGTGGCGCGGTCGGCGTAATTGATCGAGGTGACGATGAAAACGAAAAAGATGATGAAGTAGCGCACCCGCGTGCGCCGTTCGGCGATGGCGGCGATCGACATGCTCCCCCTCGTCGTTCTCGTAGTGTTGCCGGATGCTAGGCGGTGGGCGCCGGGGCGTCTAAGTCAAATACTCTATGGATCGATCCACGGGCGGCATCATTGCCAAAACCGCATCGGGCGATGCCGACATGGAATTCGCTTTCGTCACGGCGACGGCACTAAGGTAACTCCAGCGCCGAGGGGCACACCCCGGCCGGTCGAACATCGAATGACGCCGCCAACGAGCGTCGCAGTTTGGGGGAAACCTATCGTGTCTCATCCGATTCACCGGCGCTCGCCGGTCCTGGCTCTGGCGATCGCCGCGCTGTGCGCAGGGGCCGCGCATGCGCAGGAAGCGTCGCAGACTGCGGACACTTCAGTCGGCAGTGAAGGCGGCCTCGAGGAAGTGGTGGTGACGGGCTTTCGTGGCAGCGTCAATGCGGCCCAGGATGAAAAGCGCGCCGCCAGCGGCGTCGTCGACGTCATCAAGGCCGAGGACATCGCGGATTTTCCCGACAACAACCTGGCCGAGTCGATTCAGCGTGTGCCGGGCGTCGCGATCTCCCGCGATGGCGGCGAAGGTCGATCCTTGTCGGTGCGCGGCCTCGGGCCGGATTTCACACGGGTTCGTATCAACGGCATGGAAGCGGTGGCGACTACGGGCGGCGCGGATGCCAATGGCGGAGTCAACCGCGGCCGCGGTTTCGATTTCAACGTGTTCGCCTCCGAGCTGTTCAACTCCATCACCGTTCGCAAGACGGCGTCGGCGGATGTCGAGGAAGGCTCGCTCGGCGCGACCGTGGATCTGCAGACCGCGCGCCCGCTCGACTTCACCGATCAGTGGGTGATGGCCGGCTCGGCGCAAGGCGGCTACAACGATCTGTCCGAATCGACCGATCCGCGTCTCGCGGGCCTGCTGAGCTGGCAGAACGAAGCTTCGACGCTGGGTGCGCTGGTATCCGTCGCCTGGTCTCAGCGCGATGTCCTGGAAGAAGGGCACAGCACCGTGCGCTGGGGACCGTCGGGAGCGAACGGCGGTTTCAATGCGGCCTCGACCCTGCCTGGCTACAGCATCGCGCAGATCAATGCTTCGCCGGCCGGCAACGGCGGCAACTGGGATCAACTGCTCTATCATCCCCGCATTCCCCGCTACGACAACTGGCAGTACGAAATCGAACGTCTGGGCGTGACCGGTTCGTTGCAGTGGCGCGCGTCCGATCGCGCCATGCTCACGATCGATGCGCTGTACTCGAACGCCCAGACCTCACGCGCCGAAAACTATATCGAAGCGCTGTCGTTCAGTCGCACGGCGTCGGCTGGCGGCAAGCCCTTCACCATCATCCGCGACGGCGCGGTGAACGCTCAGAACGAGCTGGTGTACGGCGTGTTCGACGATGTCGACATGCGCATCGAGTCGCGCTACGACGAGCTCGAAACGCAGTTCCAGCAATACACCGCGGCCTTCGAATATCAGTTCACCGACAGTTTCAAGACCACGGCGTTCGTCGGCCATTCGCAGTCCGCCTTCAGCAACCCGGTGCAGACCACGATCACGCTGGATCGCGCCAACAGCGACGGCTATTCGTGGGACTATCGTGCCAACAGTCGCGAGCCCGTCATCAATCTGGGTTTCGATCCGACCGATCCGGCGGCGTGGACCATGACCAATGGCGTGTCGGATCTGCGGATCCGGCGCAACTACGCCGACAACGAATTCACCAGCACCAAGCTGGTGGCGGATTGGACCATCGTGCCGGAGCTGCGCGTGTCCTTCGGCGGCGAGGCCCGGAAGTTTGAATACGACAGTCGCGAGTATCGCCGCGCCGTCGCCGAAACGCAGACGCCGACATTGACTGCGGATCAGCTCAGCAGCCTGACGATGACGTTGAGCGCGTTGACCGGCGATCCCAACTACGGCAGCTACGTCATTCCCAACTACGACGCGATGGTGTCGCAGCTGAATTTGTATTGTGACTGCGTCACTACCATCAACGGGCAGAGCATCGATCTGCGCATGTATGGCATCGAGAATGCGACCGCGCGCAGCAACTGGGCCTCGGTGACAGAAGATGCGTATGCCGGTTTCGTGCAAGCCAACTTCGAGGTGCCGGTGGGGCCGATCACACTGCGTGGCGATGTCGGTCTGCGCTATGCGCGCACCAAGCAGGACACCTTGGGTTACGCGGCGATCACCAATCCGAACGGCTCGGTCGACATCAGTCCGCTGCGGGTGGAGCGAGAGTATGGCAACTGGCTGCCGTCGTTGAATCTGGCGGCTGAACTGGTCCAGGACGTGGTGGTTCGCTTCAGCGCCGCCAAGGTCATCACGCGGCCCACGCTGGCGTCGTTGTCGCCGGGCGGATCGCTGACCATCCTGCCGTCGAATCGCGTGTACAACACCGGCAATCCGTTCCTCGATCCCACCAAGGCCACCAATCTGGACCTGGCCGCGGAATGGTATTTCGCGCCGGGCTCGATGCTGTCGGTCGGCTTGTTCCAAAAAGACATCAGCACGCTGAGCGGCACCAGCATCGCGGACTCGGTGCCGTTCTCGTCGCTGGGCCTGCCGGCCAGCCTGTTGAATGGCACCAACGTGCAGCCCGGCGATCTGTTCGAGTATCGCCGCGTCGTCAATGGCGAGGGCGGCAAGATCAATGGCTTCGAGCTCAACTATCAGCATCAGTTGCGGTTCCTGCCGGGCTTCCTGTCCAACCTGGGTGTGCTCGCCAACTACACCTATGTCGATGCCGATATCGAGTATCCCGGTCCAGGGGGCAGCGCGCCCGTGAGCGGCCCGCTGACGAACCTGTCCAAGGATTCCGCGAATGGCACGCTGTTCTATGAAGACGACCGTCTGAGTCTGCGTGGTTCGGTGTCGTATCGCTCCGGCTATGTCACGGCGTTCGCCGGCGGAGCTCGCGAGAGCAGCAGCGAAGAGGGCGTGAATTCGTCGCTGACGGTCGACGCATCGGCGTCCTATAAAGTCACCGACGCGCTGTCGATCACGCTCGAAGCCTTGAACCTGACCGACGAGTTCCAGGATTTCTATATCGATACGGACGATCGGGTCGTGCTCTACCACAACACCGGCCGCCAATATTATTTCGGCGCCCGCGTCCGCTTCTGACCCCCTGCCGGCGGCGGCTTCGGCCGTCGCCGGGTTGTTTCCGGGAACTCACCGCCGGGCTCGCCTCTTGCATTTACCAGGAGGCAGCCATGTCCAATCCCTCTCCCATGGAGCTGCCCGCGCTGGATCCGGATACCGGCCTGGTGCGCGTCGTGATCGACACGCCCAAGGGCAGTCGTAACAAGTACAAATTCGATGCCAGGCTCGGCCTGCTCAAACTGAGTCGCATCCTGCCGGCCGGCATGTCCTTTCCTCATGACTTCGGCTCCATTCCATCCACCTGTGCCGAGGACGGCGATGCGCTGGATGTGATGGTGCTGAGCGAGGCACCGCTGTTTCCTGGCTGCCTGGTTTACGTACACCTGATCGGGGTACTCAAGGCGGTGCAGAAGGAAGGGCGCAAGACGATCCGCAACGACCGGCTGCTCGCGACCATCGAGACGCCCGTAAACAAACCGGCAATAACCCGGCTCGAGCAGCTGGACTCGCAGCGTCTGCGGGATATCGAACATTTTCTGTCGTCGTATAATCGGGCGCAGGGCCGTGAGTTCAGGATCACGGGACGCGGCGGTGCACGGCAGGCGCAGAAGATGTTTCGCGACGCCGTCCGCGAGTTTGCAAAGACGAAGGGCACGTAACCGATGGCCGAGTTGCAACCTGACGAAGCGGGTCTGTCCGGGGTGCGGCGAATTTTTCAGGAGTGGCTGGCCGGCGCCGGCGACTCGCTCCATCGGAAAAGAGTCACCGACGCGCACATTCACGACGCGCGCAAGCAGCTGAAGAAATCCCGGGCCGCACTCCGGTTGTTGCGGGAGACGATCGGCGAGATCGCGTATCGACGCGAAAACATCGCCCTGCGCGATGCCGCCAGGCCGTTGGGGGTCGCCCGCGACAGCAAAGTGCTGAGCGTCGCGCTGGACGATCTGGTCGAACGCTTCGAGCCGGCCACTCGTTCGCTGAAACTGGACAAATTCCGGCGCGTGCTGCGTCAGGAACAAACATCGGCCCGCCAGGCCATCACGCAGACCTTGATGAACAAGCAACGCAAGGCGTTGCGCGAAGTGGCGGCTCGCAGCAGCCGGTGGAACATGGCAGGCGATGACTGGCAGGTCATCGGCGGCGGGTTGCAACGTATCTATCGCGGCGGCCGGAAGAAAATGAAACGGGCTGCCCGCTCGCGGCTCAGCGAGGATCTGCACGACTGGCGCAAACAAGTGAAATATCTATGGCATCAGCTGCAGATCCTGGAGCCGGCCTGGCCGGGGCTGTTGCCAGAGCTGGCCGGTCAGGTTCACAAGCTGTCCGAACATCTGGGCGACGATCACGACCTCGCGGTATTGCATGCCAGGCTCACCGCCCATCAGGACGCGTTCGAGCGCCAGGACTACGATGCTTTGGTTGCGGTGCTGGACCGTCGCCGCACCAGGTTACAGGACAAGGCCTGCGAGCTGGGCGCCCGGATTTTCGAAGAAAAGCCGCGTCGTTTCGTGAAACGCATCGGTCAGTACTGGCAGCTCTGGCGCAGCGAATAATTACTGCTTGGCCGGCACGAGGTGGACCCTGTTCTGCGTGAGGCGTCGCTGACCCGTTTGCGACCGGTGCTGATGACCTCGGCAGCCACTGTGTTCGGGCACTTCCCGCTGGTGTTGGTTTCGGGCCCGGCAGCCGAGGCGCGGAACAGTATCGGCATCGTGCTGGTGACCGGCATGATCGTCGGGACGCTGCTCACACTGTTCATGGTGCCGGTGTAAGGCGGAACTGAGGCGGCCAGCGCCTGTCCAATTCGCTATCCACGACACCTGGCGCGGGCCTTAGGCATTCCCCTAAGGCCCGCGCCGGCGTCTTGATAAGCGTGTGTTCCGTCGCAACCCTGGGTGTCATGTCCACGATTCCTTCCACTGTTCGTGCCCGTGCCGCGAGCCATCGACGGCAACAATTGTTGGATGCCGCCGCGGCCCTGGTGCTGAAGAAGGGCACCACCGCCTTGACGCTGGAGGCTGTCGCCGAAGCCGCGCACGTCAGCAAAGGCGGGTTGCTGTACTACTTCGACTCCAAGAATTCCCTGCTCGAAGCGCTGGCCGATTACCTCGCCGAACAGCTGCAACTGGAAGTCGAGCGTCAGGCCGCGGGTGGCAGCCTCGCCAAGGCTTATTTGCAGGTCGTGTCGCGCATGGGCGAGCTGCCGAAGGATGAGCAGGTGTTCAAAGCCCTGACCATCATTTGCACGGCGCAGCCGGAGCTGGCCGGGCGCGTGCGGGCACGCCTGAATATGTCTCACCCGGATGCGTTGCCGGGCGAAACGTCGCTCGAGGAATTGCATCTGCGGCTGGTGGCCGACGGAATGTGGCTGGCCGATCTGTTCAGCTGTTACGAGATCAGCTCCGAGCAGCGCGCCGCTTTACTGAAGAAGCTGGGCGCGGCATAACATTTGTCAAGCCTGCGTCACGGGCGGCGCCAATTCGCCCTGCAGGAACTCGATCAAGGTCGCGGTGAATTCGTCGGAGCGCTCGACGTTCGACAAGTGCGCGGCCTCCAACAGCACCAGCTTCGACTCTGGAATCGCCTTCGCCATCGATTCCGCCTGTGCAGGCATCGTCCCCGCGTCCTGCGTGCCGCCGATGATCAGCGTCTTCGCGGTGATGTTCTTGATCGACTCGCGCTGATCCATGTCGCGAATGGCCGCGCAACAGGCTGCGTAGCCTTGTGGCGAAGTCTCCCGAAGTAACGTACGGATCTTGTCGACCTTCTCGGGATGCGTTTGATGAAACTGCGGCGTGAACCAACGCCCCAGCGTGCCCTCGATCAACGAAGCGGTTCCTTGCGTGAGCGCGATTTGAATTCGCGTCTCCCAGGTCTCGCGGGGTGGCATGTGAGGCGTGGTATTACACAACGCGGCCTTGAGCACGCGATCCGGCCACTTGGCGGCGACATGCATCGCGATCATTCCGCCCAAGGACAGACCGCAAAGATGCGCACGCGCGACTCCGCAGGCCTCGAGCACATTGAGCGCATCGGTCGCCAGCAGATCGATGGTCGCTTCTTTGTGAGTGCCGATTGTAGATTTGCCATGGCCGCGCGCGTCGAAGCGGATCAGTTCGAAGCGCTCGCTCAGCGCTTCGAACTGGTCATCCCACATTTCGAACGAGGTGCCCAGCGAATTCAGCAGCAACAGCGCGGGCGCGCCCGGCCGGGGCGTGTGTTCGACGCGAAGTTGGACATCCTGTGAGGTGACTTGCTTCATGAGAACCGGCGCCTGAACGGGAAAGCACGGGCTCTATCGTACAACAGTCCTCACAGTCTTCGGGTTCGAAAGGCCAATGAATAAAGCCCCCGCCTTCGGCGGGGGCGAGTGTGGATTGGAATAAAAATGCCCCGCGTCGAGCGGGGCGAGTGCAGGGAGGAGGAGTCGAGGAAAACTCAGGCGTCGATGGCGTCGCTCTGCTTCGCTTCATCCGTCGCGCTGGTGCCTTTGAGCCGATCATCGTCGCTCGGATCGAGCTTCAGCGCACGACGCACACCGTCGCCGTATGCGGGATCGCACTTGGTAAACAACGCGAGCTGGCGTCGGACGATGGACTCTGGCACGCCTTGCATCGCCGCCGCGATGTTGTCGAACAGTCGCTGCTGCTGTGCTGGATCGAACAGACGGAACAGATTGCCTGGCTGAACGAAATCATCATTGCCGGAGCGATGATCGTAACGATCGGCCGCGCCGTGCAGCGGCAGAGGCGGCTCGGCGAAACGCCGGTCCTGCTTCGGACCGTTGAACGAGTTCGGCTCGTAGTACGCGTCGCTGTTGCCGGTGTCGTTCTGGAAGAACCGCATCGAGCCATCCTTGTGATAATGATGCACCGGACATTTGGGCGCGTTCACCGGCAACGCCTCATAGTGCGTGCCCAGACGATAACGATGCGCGTCGGCATAGCTGAAGATACGAGCTTGCAACACGCGATCGGGCGAGAAGCCGATGCCCGGCACGATGTTCGAAGGCGACATCGCCACCTGCTCGATCTCAGCGAAATAGTTGCTGGCATTCCGATTCAGCTCCAGCACGCCGACATCGAGCAAAGGAAAGTCACGATGCGGCCACACCTTGGTGAGATCGAACGGATTCAACCCGGTGTCTTCCGACCACGAGGCCGCCTGCGCTTCGTTCATGATCTGCACTTGCAGCGTCCAGCGCGGGAAGTCGCCTTGCTCGATGGCGGAGAACAGATCTTCCTGGGTGCTTTCGCGCGTGCGTCCGACAACCTGGGCCGCTTCGGCGTTGGTCCAGTGACGATGGCCCTGCCGGGTCTTGAAATGAAACTTCACCCAGACGCGCTCGCCGGCGTCGTTGATCAAACTGTAGGTGTGCGAGCCATAGCCATTCATGTGGCGCACGTCAGTCGGCAGGCCGCGGTCCGAAAACAGAATCGTGATCTGATGCAGGCTCTCCGGCGACAGCGACCAGAAATCCCATTGCGCGGTCGGCGAACGAAGGTTGGTGCGCGGATGGCGCTTCTGCGTGCGGATGAAATCCGGAAACTTCAGCGGATCGCGAATGAAGAACACCGGCGTGTTGTTGCCCACCAGGTCCCAGTTGCCTTCGGGCGTATAAAACTTCAGCGCGAAACCGCGCACGTCGCGTTCCGCGTCGGCGGCGCCCAGTTCGCCCGCGACGGTCGAGAAACGCAGGATCAGATCGGTCTTCGCGCCAGGCTGTAACACCTTCGCCTTGGTGTACGAGGAAATATCTCCTGTCACCGTTAATGTTCCATGAGCGCCCCAGCCCTTCGCGTGCACCACGCGCTCGGGAATGCGTTCGCGATTCTGATGAGCGAGCTTCTCTATTAATTGATAGTCCTGCAGGAGCAGCGGTCCGCGCGGCCCGGCGCTCAGTGAGTTTTGATTGTCGGCGACGGGGTTGCCGGCACTGGTGGTGAGTGTGACAGCCGTCGCGGGTTCGATATCCGTTTTATTCATCGGTCAGCGCCTGTTTCATCGGTCGGTGAGGCGCAAGGTACGCGGCGAACACAGATCACAGAAATCGATTGATCGGATGACGCCGATAGACAAAGTCTTGGCGCTGATCGCGCTGTCAAAGGGGTTTCCCGGACGGGATGTGACCTCAGTTCGTGCTCTAAGGGATCCCCGGTGCGGGCCCAGGCTGTTTCCGGCAGCGGCGCATCAGCCGGTTGCTCGTGCGCCGGTCGCCGCCGCGCCGGTTGTGGAGTGGCAGGAGTTCTGAGCCGCTAGCCGGTGGTGACCACACCGCAACGCTGGTGACAACTAGTCGGCGGGGTAGCGTTGCGGACTTTCTAGACTGGGGGCCATGCACGTCGCTGCCTCCAAGTTTTCTAAACTCTGCTGTGCGCTCGTGGCGCTCGCAGGATCCACAGTAACGCCCGCTGCGGCGCCGCCGCCATCCCAGGCGAATTTACAGCCGGTGTTGAATGCCGGCATGGAGGGGCCGTCGGCCTTGCGCTTCGACTGGCCGATGATCCGCATCGGCACCGGCGAATACGACGAGGGCCCCACCGGCGTCACGGTGTTTCGATTCGCCCGTCCGGTGCACGGGGCCATCGATGCGCGCGGCGGCGGCCCGGGCACGGTGAATCCCGAATTCCTGCAACTGGGCTACGACCGGCCGGCGCTCGATGCCATCGTGTTCTCGGGCGGCTCATGGTACGGGCTCGAGACCGTCACGGCGGTCAACACGGCCTTCGTCGACGAAGGCTATCGCGGCGGACGCTGGGACAACGTCGGGCTGGTCGAAGGCTCGATCGTGTACGACCTCGGCTCGCGCCGGCTCAACGAAATCTATCCCGACAAGAAGCTCGCTCAGGCCGCGTTGCGCGCGGTACAGCCCGGCGTTTATCCGGTCGGCCCGTACGGCGCGGGACGGTTGGTGATGACCGGCGCGGTGTTCGGTTGTAACGCGCACTCCGGTCAAGGCGGGGCATTCCGGCAGATCGGCGATTTGAAGATCGCCGCGTTCACCGTCGTCAATGCGTTCGGCATCGTTACGGATCGCGACGGCCGCGTGCCCAAGTGCAATCGCGAGCCAGGCTGGCCGCAGGAGCTGAAGGCGAAGGACTTGATGGCCGACGCGATGAACACGCGCAAGGACGGTTGGCCGCCGCCGCCCGCTCCGGGCGACGCACGACGTAACACCACGATCAGCCTGGTCATCGTCAATCAAGCGCTGGCGCCGTGGGAGCTGCAGCGGCTCGCCGTTCAAGTACACACGTCGATGGGGCGCGCGATTCAGCCGTTCGCGACGGAGTATGACGGCGATGTTCTATATGCCGTGTCCACGGCGGAGCTCTCGCCGCCGGAGGATAAACGTATTTCTCTGGTGAACCTCGGCCTGCTCGCGGGCGAAGTGATGTGGGATGCGGTTCTGAGTGCCGCGCCCGAGCAGCCGACGATACCCGTGCCGTCGAGCACCCCGGTCGCCGATGCGAAAGCACTCAACAAATATTCCGGCGACTATCCCTTCAGTCAGTTCGCGAAACTCACCGTGACCGCGGCCGACGGCAAGTTGTTCGGTCGAGCCACGGGCGAGCGTGACATCTACGCGATCCCGCGGGACGAGGCCGTCGAGCTGCTGCCCGTGAGCGCCAACGAGTTCACCGTGCCGGGCCGTTATCCATTGCTGTTGCGTTTCGATGCCGGCGGCGCGCTCACGATCAATCCCGGACGCTGGCAACAAGTTGCGAAGAAGGCGCGCCGCTGACGCGCCTCGATCGATGCGAAGGACGTGGGGATCACAAGTAATGAAGGGGAACGAAGAATGAAGAGTCGAGCGATCGGACAGGCCGTCATCGCCACCGTGGGCGTGCTGGCCGTGCAGACGATGAGCTTTGCGCAGGAGCTGGAGGAGGTCATCGTGACGGCGCAGAAGCGCGCCGAACGTCTGATCGACGTGCCCATCAGTCTGGACGTGTTGAGCGGTGAGCAACTGGAGCAGCGTCGCATCGAGACGATGAAGGACCTCGCGTACAACGTGCCGGGTCTCACGTTGCGTGAGGACGGCCCGGGAACGTATCAGGTATTCATTCGCGGTCTGGCGAATCATTCGGGCACGGATGCGCTGGTCGGCATGTATCTGGATGAAGTGCCGCTGACGCTGACCGGTTTCGATCAGGTGTCGCCGGCGGTGCTGGATTATCAGCGCGTGGAAATTCTCAAAGGGCCGCAGGGCACGTTGTATGGTCAGGGTTCGGCGGCGGGCACCGTGCGCTTCATCAGCAACGATCCCAAGCTCGATGCGCTCGAGGGTCGCTTCGAGGCCGAGACTTACGATGTCTCCGGCGGCGAGATGGGCGGCAAAGGTTCGGCGGTGTTGAACGTGCCGCTGGTCACGGACCGGCTGGCGTGGCGCTTCGCCGGTTCGTATCAAGGCGGCGGTGGCTGGCAGGATCAGCCCGAGGCGGGCATCAAAGACGGCAATGGCACCGAGCTGCTCAACGTGCGCAGCAAGCTGCTGTGGCAGCCGACCGAAGAGTTCAGTGCAAACCTGATGATCCAGGTGAATCGCGCCGAGACCAAACTCGGCATGGGGTACGAAGAGCCGGATCGCACCGTCGATGTGGGCCCGGATCGCTCCAAGGTGCTGCGACCCAAGACGGTCGACTTCGAGCTCTACAATCTCACCTTGAACTACGATGCCGGCTTCGCGAAGCTGATCAGCGCGACGTCGTATATCGATTTCGATCATCACCTGCCGTTCACCTATATTCCGCGGCAGGGCAATCTTCAGTACGGCTACGTTGAGGGCAACGACGATCGCGCCATTCTCGCCGAGCAGTTCAGCCAGGAGGTGCGGCTCGCGTCTTCCGGTGGACCGTTCGAGTGGACGCTCGGTGCGTTCTATCGCGATCTGGATTATCGCAATCCCGTGACCTACGAATACGAGTATACGACCGACGGCAGTCTGTACCAGGGCGGCGGCATCTTCGTCGGCAACCTGTATTACTTCAGTCACCAGACCGCCAGGTCCTATTCATTGTTCGCCGACGGCAGCTATTCGTTCAACGAGCATTGGACAGTCGGCACCGGTGTGCGCTACTTCGAGGACAAGAAGACCAGCCTGATCGAGTACTCGCCCGGCACCGGCACCGAGCTGGACGCGACATTTCATTCCGTCGATCCGCGCGCGTATGTGCGTTTCAAGCCGAACGACGAGACCACGTTGTATCTGAACTTCGCGAAGGGCTTCCGCAGCGGCGGGTTCAATCAAGAGCCGTTCGCGCCGTACCAGCCGGAGAAGGTCTTCACCTATGAGCTGGGTGTCAAAGGCTCGGCGGGCGACGGGCTGGTGCAATACGACTTCGCCGGCTTTCTCACCAACTATGAGGACATGATCCGGCGTCGGATGACGGTCATCGACGGCGCGTTCCTGTCGGAGTCGCGCAATATCGGCAAGGTGCGCGTGAAGGGGGTCGAGGCCGGGCTCACACTGCAGCCCGCGGATGGCCTGTCGTTCTATGCGAATGGCGCCTGGCTGGACAGCGAGATGATCGAGACCGATCCGGGCGACCAGGTCAACGTGGTCGGCGATTCGTCCGACTACACCCCGAAGTTCAGCTGGAGCGTGGGCGGGCGTTACGAGTTCAGCGCGCTCGGCGATCTGCCGGCGTTCGTGAGCCTCGATTACAACCATCGCGACGAGGTCGCTTACATCGATCGCGCGAGCTTCCTGCCGCAGTTCCTGCCGCAATGGTCGGACGCGATCGACCTGGTCAACGTTCGCGCCGGCCTGACGGTGAAGCGGGTCGACCTGGAGGTGTTCGTCGACAACCTGACCAATCAGAACAAATGGGCCGACCCGTACCATGCCTGGGCGAATGCCGACCGCACGCGGCCGCGCATGATCGGCATCAAGGCCGGCTATAGCTTCTGACCGACGGACGAACCGGCGCGGCGTTGGGCTAAACTTCGCCCGATGTCCGCGCCGCCGCCCAATCCTCGTCGCATTTCCCGCCTGCGCTATCGTCCCGTCACTCGCCGTGACATAGACGAGTGCATGAGCCTGTTGCCGCCGTGGCAGGGGCTCAGCGCGGAGCAAAGGCAAGCGCTGCCGCGACTGTGGCAGCAACTCGTGGATGAGCCGTCGATGGTCAGTGCCGTGATCGAGGACATGGCGCTGCCGGGCGAACGCATCCAGGGCTGGGGCGTGACCTTGATCGTACCGAGGCAGCAGGTCAGCGAGCTGCGTCTCGATCAGGAGCCCGAGGCTTTCCTCACCCGTCGCGTCTATCAGTCGCTGCTCGACGGGCGCTTCCGGCCGATGACCGATCGCGAGATCGGCCAGGAGAACGCGGCCGGCGAGCTGACCATGTTGATCCTGAATTTCTCGGCGCGTCAGTACGGCCCCGAGAATCCTTATGGACACAGCCTGATCGCGACGGCCAACGATACCTATCGCACGTTTCACGACGGCTACAACCTGCGCGCCATCTACTACGAGACCAACGCGATCGATCAGTACGCCGCCGCGCCTTCCGGGTTCTTGCGACGACGGTTCGCAAACGAGTCGGATCTGCTGACTGTGCCGCTCGAGCTTCGGCCTGCTTACTTCGGGCTCACGCGGGCGGAGGCATGGAACCAGTTGCCGGGCCCGCCGACCCGGAACAGCTTCGAACATCAGCCGCCGCTGTTCTGTTTCTCCGCCTCGCAACGACGGTTGCTGTGGTTCGCGCTGTTCGACGAATCGGACGAAGCTTTGATGCCCACCCTCGACGTCTCGGTGCATGGCCTGAAAAAACTCTGGCGGGGCATTTACGAGCGGATCGAGGATCGCATGCCCAGCTTCTTCGGCGACGCCGCCGGTGGCGACGATGGCAAGCGCGGGCCGGAAAAGCGCCGGCAGGTCATGGCTTACGTGCGACAGCGGCTCGAAGAACTGCGCCCCTGGACTCCGGGCTGATCCGTCCGACGCGGAAAGTCTGTGTCGAAGTGTCGGCCCGGCCCTGGCCCGGTCGTCTTCCAGTCAGATCGCAGGCAATTCAATCAGGAGTCCGACAATGCGCGTCATGGTTCTGCTCAAGGCCACCAAAAACACCGAAGACGGCGTCATGCCCAGCGAGCAATTGCTCGCCGACATGACCAGGTTCAACGAGGCGCTGGTCCAGGCCGGCATCATGCTCGGCGGCGATGGCTTGAAGCCCACCAGCGCAGGCAAGCGCGTGCGCTTCGCGGGCGACAAGCGACTGGTCATCGATGGGCCGTTCGCCGAAACCAAGGAAGTGATCGCCGGCTATTGGATCTGGCAGGTCAAATCCATGGACGAAGCCGTCGAGTGGGTGCGTCGCTGCCCGCATCCCATGCCCGGCGAGGACACCGAGATCGAAATCCGTCCCTTTTTCGAGGCGGAGGATTTCGGTGCCGAGTTCACCCCGGAGCTGCGCGCCAAGGAAGAGGAGTTGCGGGCCCAGGTCGAGCGCCAGCAGGGCTCGCGCTGAGTTTTGTAGGAAAAAGGCATACAAAGCCTGAGAGGCCGGCCCGCCGCTGACATTCCTGCAATCGGGCCGACATCTGAATTTGCTAATCAGCCGTGCCGCGCTGCAGAGTGGCGCGAGTGCTCCGCAGAAATGAATAAGGCGCGTGGCCCGGGATGACCGGACCACGCGCCTTCGGTTGGGATCTGCGCGGGACTTAGAGCGGGCGGGACAGGGTCGTGCCGGCCTGAGCCTTGAGCGCATCGATCAGCGCGGGCGACAGGTCGGTCGACTGCGCGACCGGGGTGGAGCTGTTGGCCGGACCAGCCGTGCCAGCCACCACCGGGAGCAGGGCAACGACGCTAAGGGAAAGCAGGAAGAACTTTTTCATGACTGTGCTCCTGAATCTGCTCGATCAACCCGCGACCACGAGGGGGCGCTTGGCACCGCCGGTGTCACCAGCGAGCAGCGGGCGCTTGGCACCGCCGGTGTCGCCAGCGAGCAGCGGACGCTTGGCACCGCCAGTGTCGCCGGCGAGCAGGGGACGCTTGGCACCGCCGGTGTCGCCGGCGAGCTGGAACAGGGGACGCTTGGCACCGCCGGTGTCGCCGGCGAGCAGGGGACGCTTGGCACCGCCGGTATCGCCGGCGAGCTGGAACAGGGGACGCTTGGCACCGCCAGTGTCACCGGCGAGGAGGGGGCGCTTGGCACCGCCGGTGTCGCCGGCGAGTTGGAGCAGGGGGCGTTTCGCGCCGCCGGTGTCGCCAGCGAGCGCGGCATTTGTCATAAGGGCGCCAACGATGGTGGCGGCAGCTACAGAGACTAGACGAATGCGCATTGAACACTCCCGCGAGAAAAAAATGTGTCCCAACCTTCAAAACGCCGGGCTCGTTATTCCAAGTGATCTTAACTTGTGAAGCCCGTCACATGGATTGTTCATTATGCAAAGGAAAATGGATATTCAGGAGAACCCTGAATTCAACCTGCGACGGGCTCTACGTGGATGTCACAGCGCTGTTTGTTTTTAAAAGTGAGGCGCCGTAACTCATGTTTTCGTGTGAGTTTTGTTGGAATGCCCGTTGTGAGAAGGGCCTGCGCTGCGGCGAAGAAATGACTGCGTTATGACAAGTCCGAACGCGCCAGAAGAACGCTGGAAGCGAATAGAGGATCTATTCGCCAAAGCGACCAAGCTGCAGCGCGCGGAGCGTGAGTCTTTCATTCGTAAACACGCCATCAATCCCGAGGAAATGCGGGAGCTGCTGGACCTGGTGGCGTTCGCTTTCACTCACCATGGCACCGGACCGATCTCGCGGGCGATCGGTCAGGCGGTGCACAATTCCGCCGACAATCACAATCGGAATCTGATTGGCCGGGTGATCGGCCAGTACATGATCGTTTCCGTGCTGGGCCGCGGCGGCTCGGGCACCGTCTATCTCGGCGAGCGCGCCGACAAACAGTATTCCGCCCAGGTCGCGGTCAAGATCATCGATGAGAGTGCCGCGGCCTCGTTCGGCCTGCGGTTCCGGGCCGAACGCCAGATCCTGGCCAGTCTGAATCATCCCAACATCGCCCGGCTGCTGGATGCCGGCGAGACCGAGAACCGTCAACCGTACCTGGTCATGGAATACATCCACGGCGAGCCCGTGGATCAATACTGCGACCGGCAGCAGCTCGATCTGCGCGCGCGGCTCGAATTGTTTCTTCAGGTCTGCGGCGCCGTGCAGTACGCGCACCAGAACCTGATCGTTCATCGCGACATCAAGCCCGCCAACATCCTGGTGACCGGCGAAGCCGTGCCCAAGCTGCTCGACTTCGGCATCGCCAAACTGCTGGACTCCAGCGACGTCACCAAGCCGTCCGATCTGACGCGCATGAACGATCGCCTGCTCACGCCCGAGTACGCGAGTCCTGAACAGATCCTGGGCAAGCCGGTGACCACCGCCAGCGACGTGTATTCGCTCGGCGTCGTTTTGTATCAATTACTCACTGGCCTGCGTCCGTACACATTGTCCTCGTCGTCGGCGAGTCAGCTCGAACTCGAGCGCGCCATCTGCGTGACCGATCCGATGCGCCCGAGCGCCGCCGTGAGTGCGGCGAAGTCGTCGGTGCCGACCGAAGACGAGCCGTCGATTGCCGCCCTCGCGACCGCTCGCGGCACGACGCCGGACAAGCTGGAGCGCACTCTGATCGGCGACCTCGACGCCATCATCATGCGCGCGCTCCGCAAGGAGTCGCAGGCCCGTTACAGCTCCGTCGAACAGCTGATGGCCGACATCCGGCGTCACCTGTCGAGCGAGCCGGTTCAGGCGCGGCAGGGCAACTGGGTTTACTACACCAATCGGTTCGTGCGCCGGAATCGCCTCGCGGTCGCGGCCAGCGCCAGCTTCGTGATGTTCCTCATCGGCGTCTCGGCGGTGATGTCCTACCAGCGCTCGCAGACGGAAGCCGCGCTGGTCCTGGCCACGCAGGAAAAGGAGCGCGCCGAGAAGGTGTCGGGCTTCATGCGAAACATGTTCGCCGCGGCCGACCCGTTCGTGAACTTCGGGCGCGAGCAAACCGCTCGCGACGTGTTGGATCAGGCCAGCCGTTCCATCGAAACCGATCTGGGCGAGCAGCCCGAAGTGCGTTCGCCGCTGCTGGAAACCATCGGGGTTGCGTACCGCCGTATGGGCTTGCCCGACCGGGCCATCCCGCAGCTGGAAAGCGCCCTGCGTCTGCAGCGACAGCTGCAGCCGGGCAACAACCCCCGCACGGCGTCGTTGTTGATCGAGCTGGCGATTGCCACGCGCGAGGCCGGGCAATTCAAACAGTCCGATCAGCTGTTCACCGAAGCGCAGCAGATGACCCAGCTGTCGGGCGAGACCGATCCGGAAGTCACGGCGACGCTGCTGGTCGAAAACGGCCGGCTCGAAAACCTGCGCAGCAATACGACCCAGGCCTATCAATCCTTCACCAAGGCGCTGCAGTTGATGCGCCAGGCGCGCGGGCCGCGCGATCCTGAAGTCGGCAGCATCCTGAGCGAGATTGCCAACATTCTGGCCTGGTCCGACGACCTGCAGGGCGCGGAAGCGGCGGCTCGCGAAGCGGTCGATATCTATCGCGACGTGGCCGAGCTGTATCCCGATCGCATCAAGGCCGACTATCACCTCGGCGAGATTCTGCTCTATCAAGGCCGCGTCTCTGAAGCCGCGCCCATCTTCGAGCGGACGCTGACGGCGCAGCGCTTGCTCTACAAGTCGAACAGCAAGGTCGCCGATACGCTCGCATCGTTGGCACAGGTCCGCATGGCGCAAGGCGATCCGAAGTCCGCCGAAGGGCTGGTCCGCGAAGCTTTGTCCGCGCACCACGATTCAGGCAGCACCGCTTACGGCAAGATCGGCTACCTGCAAACCATGCTGGGCACGGTGCTGATCAAGCAGTCCAAGTTCGCCGATGCCGAGGAAGTGCTTCGTAGCACGCTGGATCTGTTTGCCAAGAGCCTGCCGCCCGATCACGAGTATGTGGCGTCGGCCGAGCACTATCTGGGCGAGGCGCTGGCCGGCAGCGGCAAGCTGGCGGACGCCGAGGCTGCGTTCACCGCGTCGATGAATCGCTGGAAGCGCACCGATGCGCCCGAATGGCGTTCGGCCCGTTCCGCCAGCGCGCTGGGCGAAGTGCTGCATCGTGAAAAGCGCAACGACGATGCGGAGCGCTATCTCGTGTCGAGCCTGCGTGTCATCTCTTCGTCGTCCGGCGTCGATCGCGACACGATCGAAAAGGCGCGCGAACGGGTCGCGCGCTTCTATACCGACACCAATCAGCGTCGCAAGCTCGACGCGATGGTGCTCGGCGCGCAGCCTGTGTATCAGGGCAACAAGACAGTCCCGACGCAGCAGGCGACGAAGCCGAGCACTTGATACGCGCTCAGTCGTCGGCGCGGATATCGAACAAACCGCGGAATCGCGCCGGCTGAGAGCGCAAATATTGATCGGGCGCTTTCACTCGCGCACCGAAATGAGCCGCGGCATGCCATGGCCAACGTGGGTTGTAGAGCATGGCGCGCGCCAGCGCGATGAAATCCGCGTCGCCGTTGACCAGCACCGATTCGGCGTGTTCGAAATCCGTGATCAAGCCGACCGCGATCACCGGCATCTTCACGGCCGCTTTGACGGCGCGCGCCAGCGGCACTTGATAACCAGGGCCGACCGCGATCTTCTGCGCCGGCGTGAGTCCGCCGCTGGAAACGTGGATGGCCTGGCAGCCGTGCGCCTCCAGTGCCTTGGCGAATTCGACAGTCTGTTCGATGTCCCAGCCCTCCGGTGCCCAGTCCGTTCCCGAGACACGAATGCTGACCGGCTTTTCGGCGGGCACCACGGCCCGGACCGCATCGAACACTTCGAGCGGAAAGCGCATCCGGTTCTCGAGTGAGCCGCCGTATTCGTCATGGCGGCGATTCGAGAGCGGCGATAGAAACTGATGCAGCAGATAACCGTGCGCACCATGCAGCTGGATTGCATCGAGACCGATCCGCACGGCACGGCGTGCCGCTGCAACGAACGCATCGCGCACCTTTTTGAGGCCATCGCGATCCAGCGCGAGCGGCGGATGTTCGCTCTCGTGATAGGCCACTGAAGAGGGCGCTTCGGTTTGCCAGCCGTGCGCGTGATGGGGCGGCAGCTGCGCGCCACCTTTCCAAGGCAAATCGGTGGAAGCCTTGCGGCCGGCGTGCGCGAGCTGAATTGCGATCGGCATGTCCGACCAGCGTCGCACCGATTCGACGACCCGGCGCATCGCGCTTTCGTTCTCGTCGGAAAACAGGCCCACGTCGGCGTAGGAGATCCGGCCTTCGGGCGTGACGGCGGTGGCTTCGATGGTCAGCAGCGCCGCGCCCGACAGCGCCAGCTGGCCGAGATGAATCAGGTGCCAGTCGGTCATGGAGCCGTTGTCGGCTGAATACTGGCACATGGGCGCGATCACGATGCGGTTGGCGAGCGTGAGCGGACCGACCTGGGCCGGCGTGAACAGTTTGGATCGCATCGAGAGTCTCCGTCAGACGAGACGTGGATAATCGCGGCTTCAGCGGTGCGGTCGCAAGTGGACGTGGTGATGGTGGTGATGCGTGCGCCCGTTGGCTTCGGACTCCACCGGGATCACATTGAACTTGCCATGGCGCACGCCCTTCTCGGCGATCAGCGCTTCGGCGAACTGCACCACCTCGTTCGTGTGTCCGCGCAGGATCATGGTCTCGATGCAATTGTCGTGATCCAGATGCGCGTGCATGGTCGAGACCGTCACGTCGTGATGATCGTGCTGGATCTGCGCCAGCCGTCCGGCGAGCTGACGCTCGTGATGGTTGTACACATAACTCAGTGCCGCCACACAGTGGTGCGCGCCGCCGTGATTCACCGTGTCCCGGTCCAGCTCGCTGCGTAACAAATCGCGAAAGGCCTCGGAACGATTCTGGTAACCCTTCTGCTGCATGAACTGATCGAAGGTGTCGGCGAGATCGTCGTCGATGGAAATGGTGAGTCGGCGCATGGGAGCTCTCGTGTCGCGAGGCCGTCAGCATAACTCAAAGGAATGCGCGCATTCCCGGGCGTCATGCAGAGGCAGAAAAATTTGGCGATCTGCAATCGGTGTGAAATATTTCAGATTCATCATACACCCCGCTCGCGCCTCGGACGGTTCGATGCGAATGATTCGATGAGGGGCGTGGCCGGTCGTGAGAAGCCGTTTTTCAAAGCTATTGTGTGTCGCATGTGGCTCGGCGAGCGCGCTGCTCGCCGCTGCCACGGCGATGGCGCACTCGGTCAGCGAACAAGCGCAACAGCGCATGCTGATCGGCGGCTTCTTCGATGCCGCGTGGATCGGCGCCGAGCACATGCTCACTGGCTACGATCATTTGCTGTTTCTGCTCGGCGTGATGCTGTTTCTGACGCGCTTCAGCCAGATCGTCGTCTTCATCACCGCGTTCACCGCGGGTCACACGATCACGCTGTTGTTCGCGACGCTGGCGGGCATCACCGCCAATCCTCATCTGGTCGACGCGGTCATTGCGCTGACCGTGACTTACAAGGCGTTCGAGAATCTCGATTTGTTTCGTCGCTGGTTCGGGCGGCCTGCGCCCAATCTGCTGTTCATGGTGTTCGTGTTCGGCTTGATTCACGGCTTCGGCCTGTCGACCCGCCTGCAGCAGATGACGCTGGCGAAAGATCCGGAGCTGGTGACGAAAATCATCGCATTCAACATCGGCGTCGAGCTCGGGCAGATCGCCGCGTTGGTGTTGATGACCGCGGTCGTCAAGGTCTGGCGCACGAGTTCTGCGTTCCCTGCGATCACGCGCGTCGCCAACGGTGCTTTGATCGCGGCGAGCGCGGTGTTGTTGGCTCTGCAAGTGCATGGCTATGTCACATCCTCGCAGGCAGCTGCTGCGGTGACTGAAGGCGTTGTTTACCCCTCGTGATGGAGACGGTCGTGGCGATCAATAACGGATTGCGATGGGCGGTGGCTTGCGCGCTGGGCTCGCTGTCGCTCGGCGCGGTGGCCGACATGCAGCCCGGTGAGGCGACCATCGACGAAGTGGTTGTGAAGGGTCAGTTGCTTCGTGCCCAAGAGTCGGCTTACAGCGCGACGGTGCTCGATACTTCCATGATTCGCGAGCAGGCGCTGGCGGATGTCGACGATCTGTTTCGGCTCGTACCCGGCATGGTCGTGCGCGATCTGCAGCTCGGCTCGGTGGCCAGCAATATCGTGATTCGCGGCTTCGGCAATGGCGGTCACGGCGGCGATCTCGGCGCGGTGATCGATGGCATTCCGCTCAACGAAGCCATGTCGCACGCCGACGGCTACGTCGATCTGAACACGGTCGTGCCGCTGGAGATCGATTCGTTCACGGTTTTCAAAGGCCCGGTGTCGGCGCTGTACGGCAACTACAATCGCGGCGGCCTGGTCGATATCCAGACGCGCAAGAGCGGCGACTACGCCGAGACGGACCTGTCGCTGGGCTCGTATGGCACGGTGGATCTGCAAGCGGCCTATGGCTCGCAGCTCGGTGACACTCAGCAGGTCAACCTTGCCGGCCAGCTGTTTCGCACTGACGGTTATCGGCCGCAGGGTCACACGGAGCGTGGCACGTTCGCCGGTCGTTGGTCGGCGGAAGTCACGCCGGCGCTGCAGGTCGCGCTGTCGACGCGTTACTTACAGTCGGAGAGCGATTCTGCGTCGTATCTGACACAGACGCAGTTCGAAACCGACCCTCGCGGCATCGATCCGAACACTCAGAACGACGGCGCGGACAAGGAATTCCTGACGGTTCGCGGCGACTTGAACTATGCGATCAATGACGAGCTGAAGCTGCTGACGTTCGCATACACGACTCAGCAGGATTTCACGCGATGGTTCTCGCGGCCCATCAATGCGACGACCTGGCGGCAGCGCGAAGAGACTTACGATCGCAGCGTATACGGCGCCGGCACGAGCTTGAATGGCGTGACGTCGCTGGCGTCGGTCCCGGTGAGTTACATCGCCGGCGTCGAAACCTTCCGCGAGTCCACCGAGTACAAGTTCTTCGACGGCCTGGATCATCGTCGCCGAGTTCTGCCGGCGCAGTCGAATCGCGAGACCGAGCTCAACAGCGTGTCCGCGTTTACTGAAATCAGGGCAACCCTGCACCCGCTCGCGCAGCTGTCGGTCGGTCTGCGCGCGGATCGTTTCACGGGCGGTTGTGAGTTGCGCGGAGCGGAGACGGGCTCCGACCCCTGCGGTGCGCTCAACAAAGCGGATCATGTGAGTCCGAAGCTGGGTTTGAACTCGCAAGTGGCCGACTGGCTGCAACTGCGCGCGAGCTGGTCGGAAGGCTTCGCACTGCCGAACGGGTTTGTGAAATATGCGATCGGCGGCCAGCCGCTGGACGAGAACATCTTCCGGCAGACCGAGATTGGCGCGCACTTCACCGCGGCCGACGTGTTCGAATTCGACGTCGCCGGTTATCGTCTGAAGTCGACTGGCGAAGTGCGCACGGTGTCGCCGGGCGTCTATGAGAACTACGGCGCGACCTTGCGCAAAGGCGTCGAGGCGAGCGCGCGATGGAAACCGGTCGAGAGTTTTGAATTGAGCGCGGTCTATGGCGTTACCGACACTGAGGTGACGCAGAACGCGGATGCCCGTCTGCTGGGATTGTCGGTGGCCGGCGTGCCTGAGAATTCCGGCAGCCTCGAAGCAACCCTCCGGCCGTTCGAGGATTGGAGCTTCAGCGCGTTCTGGCGCTACGTCGGCGAGTACGACGTCGATGCGTTCAATACACTGCAGGCGGAGAACTACGATCTGCTCGATCTCGGCGTTTCATACACGGCCCGCGGCGAGCGTAACTACCGCGTCTATGCCCGGCTCGACAACGTCACCGATGAGAAATACGCCACGTCGGTCTCGGTCATCGGCGGCCAGCTCCTGTTTGCTCCCGGCACGCCGCGCACGGTGCGCGCCGGCATCCAGTTCGATTTCTAAGGAACATTCACATGCGTCAGCTGATTTTCTCCGCCATGCTCGCCTGCTGCGCTTCGGCCGCGATGGCGCACACAGTGTGGCTCGAGCCGGAGGGCAAGAGTGATTTCCAGGTGAAGTTCGGCGGTCACGCCGGCAAGCTCGAGACCTACCGGCCCGAGAAAATCAAACAGATCGAGGCGCTCGACAAGCAAGGCAAGAAGCTCAGTGTCGAGCAGGACGTCACCGCCGATGCCGTGCGCCTGCATGTCGATGGCGCGCCCGCCCTGATCTCCATGCATTTCGACAACGGCATTCACACGAAGCCAGCGACAGGGCCGAGCGTCGAGAAGCCGATGAACGAAGTGCCCGGCGCGACGCGCGCGACTTATGCGGTGAAGTATCACAAGACGGTCGTGGATTGGGCGCCGCTCGTGACCAAGACCCTCGGTCAGCCGTTCGAGGTGGTTCCTCTGTCGGCGCAGCAGCCGGCGGTTGGTCAGCCGTTCCGCGTTCGCGTGCTCCAGGACGGCAAGCCCGCGGCTGGTGTAAAACTCGGTCACGGCGAAGAGGGTACGGCGACGGATCCCGTCACCGATGCCGAGGGTATTGCGGCGTTCGTGCCGAAGCAGGGTTTCAATCGTCTGTGGGCGGGCAAGCGCATTCCGGTCACGGGCAATCCCAAATACACGGAGCTGAGCTATGAATATTCCTTCGGGTTCGACGCGAAGTAGTCGCATGCAACTCATCGCACGATTCGTTTGCCTGCTGGTCCTGCTGCCCGGTCCGGCGGCGGCGCACGGTCTGTTGCTCGATGCGAAGCCTGTGGGCGATGAGATCGAAGGCACCGTGTATTACTCGAACGGCGAGCTGGCCGTCGGCGAGTCTGTCGAACTGCTCGATCTGTCGACTCAGGGCGCCACTGCCGCCGCTGGCGAGACTGACAAGGAGGGCAAGTTCAGCTTCCCGGTCGTGAACGGACATCGCTACCGTGTTTCGGCGTATGCCGCCGAAGGTCATGGCGTGGACGTTGAGATCGACGCCGTCGCCGATGCCAGACCGAAGCTCATCGAGAAGCAAGGCGCGGTTGCCGAAGAGCAGTCGTGGTTGCCGCCGGCCTGGGCCGTCATCGGTTTGTTGTTGCTTGCCTCGCTCGTGCCGGTCGCGATCTCGCGCCGGCGCGCAGCCGCCGGTTCGAATCAATAATCGCGTCGCTCCGCCCGAAGCAGCCCCAAGTAACGGTCGATTCTCGACGCCTGCTCAGAGCAGCGCCAATTACGGTCGATTCTCGACGCCTGCTCGGAGCAGCGCCAAATTACGGTCGATTCAAGGCGACTGCCGGGCGCCCAGCCATTCGCCGTTCTGGAACGACAGATACACCGTGCTCCAGAGCTGAGCCGCGTTCGATTCATCCGCGTGCGTGTTGTGCTGTCCGAACGCCTCGGGTCGATACCGACCGTTCGAGAACGACCACGACCAAAGTTCCGACGAGCGTAGCGCGTTACCGGCATCGATCGCCTTCCACAGTTGCGACCGCGCCGTTTGCAATCGAGTGCGCAGATCCGCCGACAGATCAGTCCGCGCCAGCTGACGACTCAATCCCGCCGCAAACACCGCCTGCTGCCACGACCACACGACCGTGCCGTGATACGCCGTGTTATCGAAGCGTGACTGCGTCTCGCGATCGGCAAACGCAGGGTTCGCGACCAACATGCCGACGGGCGTCAACAGCCCGGCGGGGAACGGCCGCATGAGCGCATCGATCGAACGTTGCAGTTGTGCCGCCGTCGGCTGGGTGAACAGCAGCGCGAAGCCATCGTCGGAATGCATGATGGGGATCGGCTTGCCGCTCGCATCGAGCGACAGCGCATTGAAGGTCAGTGAGGGCTCGCGCAGATTCTCCAGCGCCGTCTTCGCATCCACGCCGACCGCGGTCGCATAAGTCGTAATCTGATCCCGCGCCTGTTTCGCTGGCAAGGTCACAGTAAACATCGGCGGCGCTTTGCGAGACCACACGTCGCGTTGAGCGCTCGCTTTCTGCAACGTGCGACGTTGAGCATCGGTGAGATAGCCATCGAGCAAGCCGCTCTCGAGCAATCGATCGATGGCGTCGAGCGCGGCGGGAACAAACACCGCGTTCACGTCATAGGCGTAACGTCCCCGACCCAGGCCTTCCTCGCTATCGCGCCATTGCCCGGTCATGCGGCCTTCCTTGAGGCCGACCAGATTCGTAGCTGTCGGATCGGCGGCGAATGCAGCCGTGCGTTCGACCACCCACACCAGATTCCGTACCAGAGCGTCGCCTTGTCGCCGGCCGGCGGCATTTTGGTCCGCAAGAAACTTCGGCGCAACCGCCCGGCCTGCGCTCGCCAGCAGCCAATTGGCGGTGACCGGCGCGAGCATGAAATCGTCATCGATCATGCCGTAGTCGTAGATCGGCGTGTCGATGGCGCCGCGCCCTTCCTTGGCGTTGCGGAGCACGGCGAACTCGCCGATGTCTTCTTCGTGCGCGACTTCCCCATTCGGCGCGAGGCGGGTCAGCACGGCGCCGATGCCGCTCTCGATGGCCAGGTTTTGCAGCACCGGTGCGAGCAGCGTGAGTGACATCAGGGTGTCGCGGCCGAAATACGTGTCGAAGCGCCACGAGCCGGCCAGATACTTCTCGCGATAGCTGAGGAACGTGAGCACGTCACGAGCACGTGTGTCGCGAGCGGCGGTCGCGGTCAGCAGCGAAGTATTGTCGATCGGCGTGAGTGGTGTCTCGCCAGTGAGCGCGACGATCTTCAATCGCAGCTTGCCGTTGCCACTGATGGCTTCTTTGGAAACTTGCGCGCCATCGAGCGCTTCGACCGAGAGCCGATACCCAGTGGCGCCGTCCAGTCGCGATCGGGCCCACACGATGCGATTGCCGCTGATAGCAGGCGCGACGGCAATGCCATCCGGCAGCGTGCCGAGTGCTTGATAGTCGCGCAGCACGCGCACTGACGACAGCACGGCTTCGTGAATGTTGAGTGTCGCGGTATCGACTGTGACCTCTGCTTCGAGGCCATGCAGTGGCCGGCCCTTCGCATCTTTCTCTGTCAGCGGCGTGGGAGGCTGCGAGAGTGTCCATTCAACCGGCGGGTCGCTTTTGTTGAACCAGAGGCCCACACCGCTATTGCCGGCAGGAAACGCCACGAGAATGCGTGGATCAGTTCCAGATCGTAGTAACAAGTGCGCGGCGACCGCGCCTTCGCGCACGAAGCTGTTGATGTTGCGCCCTTCGTCGATCTGGAAGTGCAGCGTCGGCGAGGCAGCGGGTGGATTGTGGGTCGTCGCACAACTGGCGAGTGCGATGACACTGATCAGGGTACCCAGGGAGGCAACGATGCGACTCATGCGGCGATCATGCGCCGGCGGGCGACGCGGCGCCAGACAGTGGCAACCACCGGCGCGAGTCGTGAAATTTATTCAAGGAGCCAGCGGCGCAGCAGCTGCGATGTCTGCTCCGGCAGTTCCATTGGCGGCAAATGGCCGCACTCAGGGAACACGTGATACGTCGAGCCCGCGATCTGTCGATGCATGTCCTCGGCATCGCCCGGTGGCGTGAGAACGTCCGAGTCGCCGACCGCAACGAGCGTGGGAATCTTGATCGACGGCAGCAGCGGGCGCGAGTCGGGCCGATTGAGAATGGCGTTCTGCTGACGCAGAAACGCATCGCCCCCGACGCGCCTGGCCATCGCTTGCACTTCCTCGCCGATCGGGCCGTGCACATGCTTGGTGTGTACGAGTTGCGGGAGCATGCGAGTCGTCACGCCGAAGAATCGTCCGTGCTTCAACGACTGAATGCCGGCCATTCGTTGCGTCACTCGTTGTGGAGAGTCGAGCGCGGCGCTGGTGTCCACGAGCGCCAGTCGCGTCACTCGTTCCGGCTGCTGACGCAGGATTTCGAACGCGACATAACCGCCCATCGACAGCGCCGCCAATGCGAAACGCCGAGGCGCGGCGTCGAGAACGCGTCTGGCCATCGCACTCAAGCTGTCGTCGAGCGTGAGGTCCGGGAGAGTGGGCTCGGCAATGTCGCTGAGGTCGCGAGCTTGATCGCGCCACAGGCGCTGATCGCATGACAGGCCGGGCAACAAAAGCAGCGGGAGTCGATCGGTCACGATGAGAATTTCCTTCGCGCGCAGCCTACCGAGCGGCATGGCGAAGTTGCAATCCTCGCGGCGCTACCTGAGAATAGCTCGCATCTGGAACTGCTAGCCACGCTCCTTCCCCAGGAGCCCGCCCGCCGCTCGCGAGTGCGACTCCAGCGGCCCGTTTCAGCGCCCACGCATCGATCCGATCCGGCCAGCACTCGCTCAACATTTTGGTGAGGAGTTCGCATGGCTTGCGTTGGTTCCGTTCGCGCGGGTGTCGCTCTCGTGCTCGCGTTTGCCGCTGTCACATCCGTAGCGGCGCAGGAGAGCGAGGACGCGCAGAAGCTCAAGAAGCTCCGGGTCGAGGCCAGCGAGATCGGCGATGCCACCGAAGGCACGGGCTCTTACGGCGCGTCGAGCGCGAGCATCGGCAAAGGCTCGCAGCGTCTGAAGGACGTCACCAATTCGGTCACCGTCATCACGCGCGAGCGTCTCGAAGATCAGAACCTGCGCACGCTCGATGAGGCGTTGCAGGCGGCCACCGGCATCGTCGTCGAGCAGAACAGCAGCTATGAGCGGGCCTTCTACTCGCGCGGCTTCCAGATCAGCTCGGTGCAATTCGACGGCGTGCCGACCCAGTTCAGTCAGACGGCCAAGGGCTTTGCGATTCAGGGCGACACGGCCATTTACGATCGTGTCGAAGTGCTGCGCGGGCCGGCGGGATTGTTTGCTGGCGCCTCGACGCCAGGCGGCACGGTGAATCTGGTTCGCAAACGTGCCAGCGCCGATTTTGCCGTGCGCGGCTCGCTCAGCGTCGGCTCTTGGGACAACTATCGCGGCGAGATCGACGTCACCGGCGGCTTGAACAGCTCCGGCAGCTTGCGTGGCCGTTTCGTGGCGGCGTATCAGGATCGCGAGTTCTTCTACGACGTGGCCGAAACCAGCAAGCCGGTGGGCTACGGCATCATCGAGTACGACCTGGGCTCGGCGACCACGATCGCGGCCGGCATGAAGTACGAAGAGAACCAGATGACGCCGTTCTACGCCGGCCTGCCGCGCTACGCCGACGGCAGGTCGCTGAACCTGAGCCGTTCGACGTATCTCAATGCCGCCTGGTCCGACACGAATGCCAAGAGCACCACGGTGTTCGCCGATCTGAAACATCGTTTCAACGACGTGTGGGAATTGAAGATCGGCGCGCTGAACGATCGCGAGGACAATCACGATCATTCCGGCTCGGCATTCGGCACCGTCAGCGTGACCACGCTGGCGGGTTCGAGTCTGTCGGCGTTCAATCAGCACCTGATCGGCAATCAGAATTCCGCGGACGCGACGTTGACGGGCGGCTTCGACGCGTTCGGGCGTCGTCACGATGTCATCGTGGGCGCGAACTATTGGAAGCGCACGTACGATCTGGACAGCCAGCTGTTCACCGTGCCGAATCCCGCCATCAATCCGTTCACGTTCGATCCAAATCAGTACGCGGTGTTCCCGACCGTGCCGGCGCGTGCCAAGACGCGTACCGAGGAAACGACGGAGCAGACGGGGATCTTCGGTTCGGTACGTTTCCGATTGACCGATCCGTTGAGCGTGATCGTCGGCGGTCGGTTCAGTGAGTACGAGAACGAGGTCTTCAACAAGGTCACCGGCCTGACGAGTGCGCACGCCAGGGACAGCGATGTGTTCACGCCGTACGGCGCGGTTTCCTATGAGCTGACCAAGAATTGGTCGACGTATGTGAGTTATGCGGAGACGTTCACGTCTCAGGCCAACAGCTACACCGCCGCCGGCGAGCCGCTCGCTCCGGCCGAAGGCCAGAGTTACGAGATGGGCTTGAAGGGCGAGCTGTTCGAAGGACTGGCCAATGTTTCTTTCGCGGCCTACCAGATCGAAGAGGTCAACCGGCGTCAGACCGATCCGAATACCCCCAATCCTTGCCCCGCCTCGCCGGTCGGCGGCGTCTGCTCCATCGCCGAAGGCGAAGTGCGCAGCCGTGGCTTCGACGCCGAGATCAACGGCACGCTGACCGACTCGTGGAACGTGTTCGCCGGCTACACCTACACGACCACCGAATATCTGAGCGACAAGACCGCCACCGGCACACCGAGCGCCAACGAAGGCAAACCGCTCAGCTCGTTCACGCCGAAGCACAGTGTCCGCGTGTGGACCGACTATAAGTTGCCGGGATTGCTGTCGCGCCTCAGTGTCGGTGGCGGCGTCAACGCGCAGACCGAAGCGTACAAGACTTCGGGTGCGATCCGTTTCCAGCAAGGCGGCTATGCGGTCTGGTCGGCGCGCGCGGGTTATCAGCTCAACGACCGCATCGATCTGGCGCTCAACGTAAACAATCTCACGGACAAAACCTACCTGCGCACCATCGGCGGCCTCAGCAACGGCAACTGGTATGGCGAGCCTCGTAACTTCATGTTCACTGTGAAGGCGAGCTTCGAATAAGTAAGATGGCGTCGCGAATCTGGAAACACGGCCTCAATGACTGAGGCCGGCAACAGGGAACCGCCAGGGATCGGGCAATAGTTGCGACTTTCGCGGCGCCGTTCGTGCGCCGCCGACTCAGTAACGAACTGCTCCCGGGCGAGGCGCTGTCGCGCGCGATGGATTCGCATGTCCATCAACTCGCAACTTACGTTAGGGAGAACCATGAAGAAGGCAGCATTGTTTGTCAGCGGTCTGCTGTTGTCGGTGTTGGCAAGTGCACCGGCGATGGCGGAGGTGGTCCGCGTGAAAGTGGTGGCGCGAGTCATCCAGGCGGTCGATATGCAGGGTGCGCTCAACGGCAAGATCGTGCCGGGCTCACGCATGAATGGGACGTATGTTTACAACACGAATACGCCCAATGGGTCGCCGACGCCGGATATCGGCCAATACCATCCCTACGTCAACGAAGCGCGCATGCGTTTCGCGGCGGGCGGCTTCGTGTTCGAGAACGTGCAGCCCACTCAGGAAATCTACATCAGCGTCGGCGCGGAGGGGCCTTCCTCAATGGGCGCCTTCGTAATGTCCAGCTCGGACAACAAGCCGTTGTCGAATGGCACGACGGTCAACGACATCAGGGTGGAATTCTTCGGCTCTGGCAGCGTGACTCAATCGACGGCGCTGCCGACTGTTGCGCCCACGTTGGCCAACTACGGCACGAAAGAAATCACGATCACCGGCCCCGGCCTGTCGTATTTCATCAGCGCCGACATCGAGGCCGCCGAGTTGATCGTCGCGGACGCCGTCGAAATATCGCCGGCCGCGGGCAGCTTCCTGCCCAATCAACACTTCGATGCCGCGTTGACCCTGCCTCGTAACAGCAACGTCGTGAACGTGATCGCGAAGGCGAACGGTGCGCCGTTGCCGATCGGCTATCCAGGTTATTGCTCGCTGGTGCCGCCGCCGAACAGCGCCGGTCGACCCGCGGTGCTGTGCCCGGCCGCCGATGCAGTGCTGCCGCAGGCGGCGGGTGCGCCGATCGAATGGACGGTCGAGCTGTCGAACGGTGCCATCCTCACCGAGACGGTGAATTGGACGCTTCAGCAATAAGTTCGATCACGCGCGCGCCTGTTCCAAGGCGCGCGCGACTCCTCCGGCACGCGATCACTGTGAATACGATTCCGCCTTCACTCGTCGCTACGCCGCTCGCCCGTCGCAGCGAGCAAAGCGGCGAAGTCCCGCCGCTCGAAGTCATTTCACAGATGATTCCTATCGCGCGCCCCGGAACGCCGGAAGATATTGCCGCCGCGTGCTCGTTTCTACGTTCCGACGGGGCAAGTTACATCACCGGCCAGGAGCTCAACGTCAACGGCGGCAGCTGGATGTAACAGCCCATAACAAACATCCAAGAAATATTTGACGGCGGCGAATCCATCGCGCTTTAATCGCGACGCATTCGGCGCCACGGATCGGGCGCCACAAGGAAGTGAGCGAGTGTCTGTAACAGGGAGGTGCGGGCATGCCCACGCTCGGCTGGCTGCGTCCGCTTTTCTGGGGGCTGTTGTTCGGCAGCCTGACCTCCGTCGGTCAGGTGCGGGCGGAAGAAATCCGCGATTACTACGCCGAACCCGGGCTCAATCCTTTCAAGGAATCCATCAATCAGCACTTCAATGAGCACGTCGACCCGTTCTCGGGCACGTTGCAGTTGAAGTATGTCGATCTGTCCATCCCCGGCAACGGCGGGATGGATATCAACGTCACCCGCGTCTACACCAGCCTGCAGACCAACCAGTATCCCAAGCTCGGTCTGAACGGGCTCGGCTGGACCATGCATTTCGGGCGCATCGTCGTGCCGCGCCAATATCAGTCGACACTATGTAACCAAGGCGCGTTTCCGCTGACCACGCGCGAGAACCCGTCGCTCGAAATGCCGGACGGCGGGCGCGAGCTGCTGGTGCTGAATCACATCAATAACGACGGCAGCATGATTACGCGCAGCAACTGGCGCGCGCAGTGTGGGCCGAATGGCGTCGGGCTGACCGTCACCAGCCCGAACGGCACGCGCTACACGATGAATCAATTCGATGTGTTGCACGACGAGCCGGCCTGGCTCACGACCCGCATCGAAGACCTGCAAGGCAACTGGATCCGCATCGCCTATAAAACCAACGCGCTCGGCATCTCTTATATCGACGCGGTCTTTCGCAGCGAGGAAGGCGACGAGACGCCGGTGGTGCGTTATGAGTATGACGATGAAGGCGGCGCCGGCATCCGGCTCAGAGCGATTTCGGCGAACGGTCAGCGCGTCGGTTATCTATATGAGTCCATTCCCGGCTTCATGTTCGACAACTACTATCAGCTGACCCAGGTGGTACGACCCGATGGCCGCAGCTGGTATTACAGATACAACCCCAAGCTCGGCGATCCCGATCCCAACGACGATGTGCTCGAGGACGGGCCCGCCAGCTTCTCGTTGATTCATGTCAGCTATCCGCACGGCGCCGAGATCGATTACACGTATCAGCGCGTGGCCTTCGATCCCGGCGATCCGATGCAGAAGACCACCGCGATTCAAACCAAGACGGTCTCGGGGTCGGGCGTCACCGGCGGTCAGTGGACTTATGCGTTCGCGCCTTTCAGTTATCCCTACGATGACAGCTTCGGCGGTCAGCTCCGGCACGACGTCACCACCATCATCGGGCCGGAGGACATCCAGAAGTTCTATCACTACGGCAAGGACTTTCGCGCCGCCGGTCCCACCGGTGGCCAGGTGTTCGTGCGGCCGTCGTTCGTCGGCTTACAGGTGATGCACGAGATCTACAGCACCGGCAATGCATTGCTCCAGCGCACCGGCTACTCGTGGACCGGGCGGCGGATTTCAACCGAAGACTACTGGCACGGTGCGGGGTATCGCTCCTGGTGGCGCGACGACGGCACTTATGCACCGATGCTCAGTGGCGAATACGTCGACCGCGACTCCCGGGCGCCGACCGAGGGCTTCAATCATTACAAACAATATTTCGATCACGATGCCTATGGCAATCCGGGCCGCATCGTGGAGAGCACCAACTTCAGCGATCGGCCCTCGATACAGACGCGGCTGACGTATTTCATCGATCCGGCCAAATGGATCGTCCAGCTGCCCAAGGACGAAATCCGGCAGGAGCTCGGGGGCGCCACTCCGCACACCGTGGGCGAGATCGAGCGCACCTTCAACGCCAACGGCAAGCTGCTGAGCGAAGTCTCGCTCGGCGTGGAAACGAAGTACACGTACAACGACGCCGGCGACATCGCGACCATCGAGGATGCCCGCGGCAAGATCCGGCGTTACTCGAATTACAAACGCGGCGTTCCGCGGCTGGAGCGGCTGCCGGAGTCGGTCACGATCGAGCGGGTCGTCAACGACACGGGCACGGTGCGCTCGGACACCAATGGCCGCGGTTTTACGACTGCCTTTCAATATGACGAGCTGAACCGGCTCACGGCCATCGATTTCCCGATCAAGGCCGATGTGACCATCCATTACGACACGGTCGGTGGCGGTTACCGGCGCACACTCACGCGCGGCGGTTATCAGCAGTCCGAGCTGATCAACGATTTCGGGCAGGCGTTGCGGACCGAGCGGCGCGACAGCGTCACCGGACAGGAGATCTATCGAACCAAGCGGTACGACGCCAGCGGCCGCCAGATTTTTGTTTCCTATCCCAGCTCGGCTGCCGGTATCGCCAGCTCGTATGACGCGTTGGGGCGCATCGTTCGCACGGAGCGGTCGGACGGCGGTCACGTCGGGTATGTGTACGACGATGACGAGGTGCGGGTGACCAATGAGCGTGGCTTCACCACCACGTACAACTATCACGTCCGCGGCATCGACTTCGCCAGCATGTCGCTGGCTTTCGTCAAGGCGCCCGAGAACGTCGGCACGCTCATCTTCAGAAACGCCTACGAGAACATCACGCGGGTATTCCAAGGCGAGCTGCTCTCGAACGGCAGCGTGCGCGGCTATGGCAAGGAGTATGAATATGACGAGCACCAGTTTCTGGTGCGCGCCATCGAGCCCGAAGTCGGCACCACCGTCTACACGCATGACCCGATCGGCAATGTGCTCAGCGAGCGCGTGAACGACAATGAGCCGGTCCTGTTCGGGTACGACGATCTCAGCCGGCGCACTCACACCAACTATCCGGATACGACGCCCGATGAAGCGCGGCTCTACGATGCCAATAACAATGTGCGGGAAGTCACCAAAGGAGCAGCGCACTGGGTCTATGACTATGACGAGAACGACAATCTCACCAACCAGACGCTGAGCATCGCCGATGCGGTGCTCGGGGTTCGCAGCTACGTCACCGCCAATCAATATGACGATCTGGATGCGCTGTCGCGGGTGACGTATCCGAGCGGGCTGGCGGTCGACTACGCGCCGAACGCGTTCGGTCGCCCGACGCGTGCCGGCACGTTCGCGACCAACGTGACCTGGCATCCGGGTGGCCAGTTGCAAAGTTATCGGCTGGCGAACGGCGTGGTCACCAACGTCACGCTCAGTCAGCGCATGATCCCCGAAACCATTCGCGCCGGTGGCCTGGTCGACCTGAGCTACAGCTACGACCTGGCCGGCAACATGACTGCCATGGTCGACGGCATCGACGCGTCGAAGTCCGTGCGCATGCAGGACGCGGGCAGCTACGACGGCCTGGATCGGTTGCTGATCGCCAATGGCTCGTGGGGGCGCGCGCAGTTCGCTTACGACTTCTTCGGCAACATGCGCAGCAGAGTCGTCGGCAGCGACACGCTCAACCATCAGATGGACGACCAGCGCCGGTTGCGTCAGGTCAAGCAGATGAGCCCGACCGACAGTACGCGTGAGCTGGCGCGCATTCGGATGGACTTCGATTCCCGCGGCAATGCCGTCGCCCGGCGCCAGTATGGATTCGATGCCGGCATGCGCGTCGTCACGGTCGACGACAAACAGTTCAGCTACGACGCGGCTTCCAACCTGGTCGAGGCCAGGGTGGTGAGTCGCACCCCGTCGCAGACCACGTCGGTGGTGGACAAGGAGTTCGTGTACGACGGCAACGGGCAACGCGTCGTCGAGAAGAAACATCGATCCTACGACATTCGTTACAGCGTCCCGGCGCACACCGGCGCGTTGTTGTTCGAGGATTCCATCGCGACTTGCACACGCACGGATTACATCCGGCTCGGCACGTTGACGCTCGCGAAATCGGACGATCGGTTCGCGAATGCGGCGGTGGATACCGACGGCGACGGCATCAACGATTGCATGGAGGTGCAGTTGGGCCTCGATCCGGCGAACGCCAGCGATGCGGCCGCGGATCGCGACGGTGACGGGCTGAGCAATCTGCAGGAGTTCCTCGCGGGCACGTCACTGTCCAGGGCGGACACGGACAACGACGGCGTGTCCGATTACCAAGAGATGAATCAGTATCTCACGGACCCGACACTGGCCGACTCCGACGGCGATGGGCTGAGCGACGGCGCGGAGGCGGGTAACTCACAACTCGATCCGGCGCTGGCCGATCTGGATCATGACGGCGTGTCGGATTACTGGGAGCTGCAACTCGGCAGCAATCCGCACGATCCCAGCGATGCGCGGCTCGATGCCGATGGCGATGGATTCAGCAACCGGCAGGAAAGCCTGGCGGGCTTCGATCCGACCCGCGCACAAAGCACGCCGGCGCGTGGTCGACAGGCATGGAGCTTCGAGACTCTTGGCAGAGTGATGTCGTCGGCGGCGATCGGGCCGGACGGCACGATCTACGTCAGCGCCGACTATGAAAATCTCTACGCCATCTATCCCGATGGCACGCAGCGCTGGCGATATACGGTGCCGCAGGCGTCGCTGTCGGCACCGATCGTTGCGCCGAACGGCACGATCTATATCTCCGCCGCCGGCGCAACGCCGGGCATTCACGCGATCAATCCCGACGGCACGCGCCGCTGGGTTCATGCCGCCAGCAATGCCACCGGCGTCGTGCTGGGCACAGGCGGCCGTGTCTATTTCGCCGCCTACACCATCAGCGCGGGACCCTTCGGCATCAGCGTCTTCGGTCGATGGAGCGCGCTGAATGAGGACGGGCAGTCAGTTGCGGTCGGCTCATTCAACGATGGTGTGACGTATCCGCCGGTGGTTGCCGCGAATGGCAACGTGTATGTGATGGACGCGTCGGGCGTCATGCGCGCCTTCAGTCCTGGAGGACTGCAGCTCTGGTCGATCGAAGGAATCGCCGAGGCGGCGGCCGCGCCGGTCATTGGCCCGAATCAGAAGATCTATTTCTCCGATACGATCGGTCGCACCTACGCGGTCAGTCCACAAGGGGAGATTCTGTGGACGCGCCAGTCGCCCGATCAGCAGACGCGTTCGACGATAACCGTCGGTGGCGACGGCACACTCTACATCGGCGCCTACGACAGCAAGCTGTACGCGGTGAGCGATCAGGACGGCAGCACGTTGTGGTCCGCCGCAACTTACGGCACCTCATACACCCCGACGGTCGCGGCGGACGGCACCATCTACGTCACCAACTTCGGCGGTGCCATCAGCGCTTACAGCCCGGCGGGCACGCTGTTATGGATTCACAAGGTCGATACCGAGGTCAGTGCGCCGCCGGTCATCGATCGCGACGGCACGTTGTACTACGGCTCACGCACGGGCCAGCTGTTCGCCGTCGTCGACAACGGCGGAGGTCTCGCTCGCACGCCTTGGCCGACTTCACGGCACGACAGTGCCGGCAGTTCCTATCAATGCTTCGACAGTGAAGCATTCAGCATCGCGGCGGATCGAGACGGCGATGGCATCGACGATTGCGCCGAGCTTGCCTATGGTCTCGATCCGGCGAATCCCGCCGATGCGGCTCAGGACCCCGATGGCGATGGCCTGACGAATGCGCAGGAACATGCCGCGGGCACGCGATTGAATGTCGCCGACAGCGATGGCGACGGCCTCAACGACGGCCAGGAAGTGCTCACGTATCACACCGATCCGCTGAATGCCGATTCAGATCGCGACTTCATCAGCGATGGGCAGGAAGTTCAGTACGGCCTGGATCCGCGTAACGCAGCCGACGCACTCGAGGATGCGGACGGCGACGGCTTCAGCAATCGCCAGGAATATTGGGCGGGCACCGATCTGCGCAACGCGACGTCGGTGCCGACGGAGGGTGCGGTCGCTCTGCAAGTCAACGACAGCACCATGCCGATGCGATCGGTGGCGCTCGGCGTCGATGGCACGATCTATCAGAACAGCAGCACCGGGCTGGAAGCGCTCAATCCCGATTTCTCGGTGAAGTGGACCTGGCCGACGCAGATCGTCGGTCATCCGGTGATTGGCGCCGACGGCACGATCTATGTCATCACGGCGCGTGCCGACAACGCGCAGCGTGTCGTCGCGCTGTTCCCGAATGGCAGGCAGCGCTGGTCGTACAGCGTCGCCGCGCCTTCGACCTCCGTTGGTTTGTATGAACCGCCGGTACTCGGCGCCAATGGTACGTTGTATTTCGGCGTGCGCAGCAGTGACTCCGCTGGCGATCTGATCCTTGCAATCAACAGCAAGGGGCGTCCGGTGTGGGGCAATGGCGTGCGGTTCTCGGGTCGCCGTCCGAAGCTCGCGATCGGATTGAATGGCGACGTCATCGCGCATGACGGCGCGAGTGGCATTCGTGCTTACGATGCAGTGTCTGGAACGCAGCGCTGGGTCGACACGACATCGCGAGGCACCGGCACGGAGTTCTCGGCGCCGTCGATCGATTCGGACGGCACGATTTATATAAGCAACTCCGCCGGCCTGCACGCGATTGCGGCGGTCAGCGGCGTTCGCCAATGGACGTTCGCGGGCGCGCGCGGCGAGCCCGTGATCACGCCGGATGGGCTGATTCTGCAACTCTGCGGAACGCAGCGCGCACTGTGTGCAGTGTCGCGTCAGGGCGTGTTGACCTGGACTGCGACGGAAACCTACACGTTCGCTGGTACGCCCGTGATCGGTTCGAACGGTCGCATCTACGTGGCCACGCGCAACAACGCGTTCGCGTCGTATAGCAGTGCGGGCGTGAGACTGTCGGAAGCAATGCTAGACAGCTCCGGCGATGTGACTTATCCGGTCATTCTGATCGATGGCACGATTTATCTGGGCCCGGCGGGCCAGCGCGTGCTGATCGTCTCGGGCTCGAGCGGTCTCGCCGACTCGCCGTGGCCAACCAGGAATCGCGATAACCGAAACAGTCGCAATACAGCTCGGATCGTGCCCGTGCCGCCCAGCCCCGAGCCGAGCGTGGTGATCACCGCGCCGGGTTCCGGCGCTACCGTCAACCTCGATGTTGGCGAGCTGCTCAACGTCAGCGCCTATGCGGTGGATATGACCGATGGAGAGTTGAGCGCCGGCGTCGAGTGGTCCTCGAATCTGGAAGGCGTACTCGGCAGCGGTGCGTCGTTGTCTCTGCATTCACTGCGCGCCGGCACTCACACGATTACCGCGACTGCCACGGACAGCAGCAACCTCAGCGGCAGCGACACGTTCACCGCAACGGTAGGCATCGTGCCGCCGACTGTCTCCATCACGTCGCCGACCACCGATGCACAATTCGAGCGCGGCGCAGCTGTCGTGCTGGCCGGCACTGCGCAGGATCGAGTCGACGGCGATCTCAGCGCCGCGATCGAATGGTCATCGAGTCTGGACGGTCCATTGGGCACGGCCAGTACGCTGACCGTCACGACGTTGCAGGCAGGCTCGCATACGATCACTGCGAAGGTTACGGACAGCAGCGGCACGTCGACGAGTGCGACCGTGCAGATCACGGTGGAGATCATTCCGCCGAACCTCTACATCTATTCTCCATCCGCGGACGGAACATACGAACAAGGCACCCCAATCTATTTCGATGCCGAAGCGTATGACACCGCGGATGGCGATCTGAGCAGCAGCATCGAATGGTCTTCCGATCGCGACGGCCTCATCGGGACCGGCGCGTTCATCTCGTCGTCGAGTCTGAGTACGGGGCCGCACGTGATCACAGCTCGTGTGCGCGACAGCTCGGGCGCCGAGGCATCGCAAACGCGCAACATCACCGTCGCGCTCCTGCCTCCGGAGTTGAACATCAACTCGCCGTGGGGCTTCGTCGAGGTGATGGCGGGCGAAGAGGTGTATTTCGAGGCGAGCGCCTACGATCAGCGCGACGGCGATCTGAGCGGCAGCATCCAGTGGACCTCGCCGCTGGACGGTCCGCTGCACACGGGCTCCTCGTTCAGCACATCGTCGCTGAGTGTCGGTTGGCATCAAATCCGTGCAGCGGTGACTGACAGCTCCGGCCTCACGACCACCCGGATGGTATGGGCCATCGTCGACTCGCCGGACAACGAGGCGCCGTTCATCGTGATCGAGGCGCCCGCGACCAACACCGAAATCTATTTCACCGATCCGCTCACGTTCAGCGCGATCGGCTATGACCCGCAGGAAGGCCAGCTCAATGCCATCCAGTGGTCGTCGAGCCTGCAGGGCGCGATCGGCACGGGCTCCACCATCACGGTCAGCAATCTGCAAGTCGGCGATCACATCATCACAGCGCTGGTGATGGACAGCGCCGGCGCCAAAGCCGCCGAGGAGATCGCGGTGAAAGTGCTGCCGATTCCGGCCAACTATCCGCCGGTGGTACGCATCACGTCGCTGGGCTTGAACGGCTTCTACACCGTCGACAGCACCCTTCCTCTGGTGGGCACCGTGACCGATCGCGAGCAAGGCGATCTGAGCTCGTCGATCGTCTGGTCGTCGAACATCGACGGCGAGTTGGGGCGCGGCGCTTCGATTCGAGTCGGCAATCTCACCGCCGGCGAGCATGTGATCACTGCGACCGCCACCGATGGCGGTGGCGTCACCGGCCGCGCGACCAGGACCATCGTCATCAACGCCGATGGCCAGGCCTATCACATGTACGATCCGTTCGATGTGTCGGTCGGGCCGGACGCGCTGGCGGGCTGGCGTGTCGTCGATAACGCACCGATCGCCGCGTCGGTGTGGAGAGTATCCAACGGTGCCGCGACCGAGCTCACCGGCACGTGGTCGGGATCGCTCACGTCGCCCGCGATCGATAAGCAGGCGACTTATCTGTTGCAGACCAGCGGCACGCACTGGACCGACTATCGCGTGAATCTGAGCATCAGCTCGCCGGACGACGACAGCCTCGGCCTGATGTTCCGCGTCCGCGACGACAACAACTATTACCGCTTCTCGATGGATCGGGAGCGCGGCTTCCGTCGCCTGGTCAAGAAAGTGAACGGCGTGTACTCGACGATCTGGCAAGACACGTGGCAGTACGTGCAGAACCAGAGCTATCAGCTGGAAGTCGAGGTGGTGGGGACGACCATCACGATCCGCCTCGACGGGGTCCAGCTCTACACCGGCAACGACCCCAGCCACCTGCGCGGCTCGATCGCGCTGTATTCGTGGGGCAGCCAGGGCGCAGCGTTCGACAACGTCGAAGTCGAGAACCTGACGACGGCCAGCTCGAATAACGCGCCGGTCGTGACCATTGCCAGCCCCGCCGACAATGCCTCGGTGGTCGAAGGCCGGAATGTGACTTTCAGCGCGATCTCGGAGGATGCCGAAGACGGCTCGCTCTCCAGCACGATCCAATGGTCTTCGAGCGTCGATGGCGCGTTGGGGACTGGCGGCGTGTTGAATGTGAGCACACTCAGTCTCGGTACGCACGTGATCACGGCGAGTAGCACGGACAGTGGCAACGTCACTGGACTCGCGACGATCAGCCTGACGGTCAATCAGTTCGTGAATCACGCACCCGTGGTCACGATCGTCTCTCCCGCCAATGGCGCGGCGTATGGCCTCGGCGATCTCATCGCGTTCTCCGCGACTGCAACCGACGAGGAGGATGGGCCGCTGACGAGTTCGATCACGTGGTCCTCGAGCATCAATGGCAATCTAGGCTCGACCGGTCAGATCAGCACCAGCACGCTGTCCACCGGCACGCACACGATCACAGCGCGGGTCACTGACAGCCTGGGCGCCGTTCACGCGCCGACGATCACCATTACAGTGGGCGCGGCGCGGCCGGTGCTGATGTCCAACGACTTCACCAATCGCAGCCTCGGTGGCTTCACCATCGTCACCGATGCCGGCACGAGCGGCGGCCCACCCGTGTGGAGCGCGAGCACGCAAGCGGCGGTGCAGACCTCGCAGATCTTTGGCGGCGCGACCACGCCTGCCACCATCCCGCGACTCGGCACTTATATGTATTGGACGAACGGCACGAGCTGGACCAACTACACGGTCGAGGCGGACCTGCGAGCCAGCGATCCGGACACGCTGGGTCTGATGTTCCGCTACCTGGACAACACCAACTATTACCGCTTCTCGATGGATCGCACGCTGTCGCAACGGCGGCTGGTCAAGCGCGTGGCCGGCACCTTCACCGTGTTGAAGGAAGACAGCGTCGCATTCAATCTGAATCAGACGTATCGCCTATCGATCTCCGCTTACAACGGCACCATCACGGTGATGATCGACGGGCAAGTGTTCTACACCGGCACGGATACCGGCGTGGCGAGCGGTTCGGTGGCGTTCTACTGCTGGCGCAATGGCGGTGCCACGTTCGACAACATCGTAGTGCGCAGCCTCAGTGCGACGCCGCCGGGGGCACGGGCGCCGGAGCAAACGTTCGACGATACAAGGAGCGGCCTGTGAGCGAGCAACGCGCCATGATCGTCCACTCGCTCGTCCGTCTGCTGCTGGCAGTGCTGTTGGCGGCAATCGCCATGCAGGCATTCGCCGAGCGCACCACGACGTTCTATCACAATGATGCCCTCGGCTCGGTGGTCGCGGCTTCGGATGAGTCCGGGCAGTTGTTGTGGCGTAAGGAATATGCGCCGTTCGGCCAGCAGCTCGACTCGACCGCCGGGAACGAAAAGCTGTCTTATACCGGCAAGGAACATGACGACGCGACCGGGCTCACGTTCTTTGGCGCGCGCTACTACGACCCGTATCTCGGGCGCTTCATGAGCATCGATCCGGCCGGAATCAATCCCGCCGATCCGTTCACCTTCAACAGGTACGGCTACAGCAACAACAATCCGTATCGATTCATCGATCCGAACGGACGCCAGTCCGCCGACACGGCTTGCGACGAGACCTGCGAATACGAGCTGACCCGCCAGAGCGCGGCCCGCGGCGCCAAAATGGTCGCCCAAGGAGCGAGCGATCTTGCCGATATCGCCGACGAAGAGGCGAGCAGTCCCTGGAACTGGATTCCTTTCCTGGGCGCGGAAAAGAAAATCGAGCGGGCGGTCCGGCGCGGCAGCTCGGCACGATTCATCAGTCGCACCTCCGGCGAGATTCTGGACATCCACGCGATCCGCGTGCCCGGCCCGGTGAACTCGACCCTGGGCAAGGTGGATTACCTGCTGGGCAATGTGAACAGCGTGGAAAGCAAAGGCAAGGGCGGTTTCTTCCGCGGCGTGCTGGGCTTCAGCGAAAAGAATCTGGAGCCGGCGTTGAAGCAGCACTTGATCGACAATTTTGGGACTGCGACCATGCAAGGTAATAAAGTTCGCGCCACCGGCACGATGACGGGTGCGAACGGTAAGACGGCGAACGTTCTATCCGTGTGGCAGATCACAGCCGAAGGCAGCGTGGATTTCGTAACGGCCATGCCCAAATGACAGCACAGTATTCGACCCGCTACATCAGCCAGCATCTGACGGTCAGCCTCGTGGAGGTCGCGGCCACGAGCGAGCAGCGGACTTTGCAGGTGGTCGTGCACCCGGGCGGGGAGTGGCGCGTGGATCTGCCCATCTGGTACCTGCCCGGGGTCGCCATTCTCGACGCATCGGCGATCGCCTTGTGGGCAGGCGCCCGATTCCACCTCCTGGTGCCGGGCAAGGCGGCTGTGAGTGTGGATCTCGAAGATGAAGTGCATGCCATTTATGGCGTGGGATCCAGTCTGTGCATCGTCAGTGAGTTGTCCGTGCTGCTGTACGAACCGACCGCGCGGCGGGTGCTGGATCGTTTCGACGCTGACGATGTGCTCGGCGAAAGCTGGTGGGAGGAGCGGCGCTTGATGGTGCAAGCATCTTCGGGGGCTGCGCTCGTATTCACTCCGACGCCCACATCCCTTGCGATGGCTCAGTCGACATGACTCGAAGAGTGCTCATAGTGGTGATCGTCGCGGGCGTGCTGCTCGCGGCGGGCACCGGTATCGTTCTGCTCACCAGGCAGGCACCAATCGCGCCTCAGGCGCCCACGGCCGGGACACCGCAAGAGGACGCTCGTCGCCCCGACGATACGACGCAGGCGCAGATCGAGCAGCCGCCTCGACGCAGTCAAGAGGTTTTCATGCCGCCCGCCAGCAGTGCCACCGGCACATCGCCTCCTGCGCCGGAGCGGCGCTGACCGGTAGGAATTGCCACAATCCTTATAAAAAATTCCAGCAGGCCCCTTTTGTTCTAGTTTTGCAGCACGGCGTCGCGGTACATACGGACAGCGCAACGCTGGAGCTGCATGCACCCTCCTCGAGGCGACCAAGGAGGCAGTTCATGCTCGTGCGAGCGATAGCGATCGCTGTTGGCCTGATGGGCGGGTCGGCAGCGATGGCTCAACAAAATCCACAATCCCCTCGCGACACCACCCCCGCGTTCACGAGCGTCGACTCGATCGATGCGCGCGTGCAGGGCTGCGTGACTTGCCATGGACACCAGGGGCAGGGCACGAGCAGCGGCTATTTTCCGAGGATCGCGGGCAAACCCGCCGGCTATTTGTACAACCAGCTGCTGGCGTTCAAGAACGGCACGCGGAAGTATCCGCCGATGAACTATCTGGTCGCGTACCTTCCGGATAAATATCTGCACGAGATCGCCGAGCACTTTGCTGGTGAGCGGCCGCCATTCGCTGCGCGCGAAATCACGCCCGCCGATCCGGCCGTCGTGACGCGCGGGCAGTCACTGGTCACTGGCGGTGATGAGAGTCGGGGCATTCCAGCTTGCGTGGCCTGTCACGGCGAGCGCTTGACCGGCATGGAACCGGGCATCCCCGGCCTGGCTGGACTGCGACCCACCTACATCGTGGCGCAGTTGACGCGCTGGCAACTCGGCGACCGGCACGCGACCGAGCCGGATTGCATGAAGCGCATCGCCACCCGGCTGTCCGATCAGGACATCGTCGCGGTCGCGGCCTGGCTGTCGCGACAAGAGGCGCCGAAGGATCTGTCGCCGGAGTCGTCGAATCTGATCCGCATGCCGCTGGCGTGCGGCAGCCAACCGAGGAAGTGAGCCCGTGCGCAAGCGGACGCGATTCGCATTGTTTGTCGTGATCGGGCTGGTGGTGGCGATGGTCGCCCTGTATCTGCTACGTCCCGGCCTGTTGCCGAGAATGGAAGGGGCGCGCACCAACGCGACCACTGAAATCATCGAGCGTGGCGAATATCTGGCGCGGGCGGGCGATTGTGTCGCCTGTCACACCGAGGTCAACGGACCTGCATTCGCTGGCGGCCGGCCCATGCCGACGCCTTTCGGCAATCTCTACGTCCCGAACATCACGCCGGATGACGATACCGGCATCGGTCTGTGGAGCTCCGATGACTTCTATCGAATGATGCATACGGGCGTGTCGCGTGACGGCACCTTGCTTTATCCAGCAATGCCGTTCGCCAACTACACCAACGTCACGCGCGAGGACTCCGACGCCATCTATGCGTATCTCATGTCGGTGCCGCCGGTGAAGCGGGAGAACCGTCCGCACGAGTTGCGCTTCCCTTTCAATCAGCGCGAGCTGCTGATCGGCTGGCGCACGCTGTATTTCAGGGAAGGGGAATATCAGCCCGATCCGAAACAATCCGAGCAATGGAATCGGGGCGCGTATCTGGTGAAGGGGCTCGGCCATTGCTCGATGTGTCATACCGCGGTCAATGCGCTGGGCGGCTCGCGCGAGTCGCAGGCGTTCGAGGGCGGCATGATTCCGAATCAGAATTGGTACGCACCGTCGCTCACGTCGAATCGTGAGGCGGGCCTGGGCAATTGGGATCTGCAGGACATCGCGGATCTGTTGCAGGTCGGCACCTCGAAGCGTGGCGCCGTTTATGGCCCGATGGCCGAGGTCGTCTACAACAGTCTGCAGTACCTGACGGATGACGATGCGAAGGCGATGGCGGTGTATTTGAGATCGCTACCGCCTCGCGACTCCGAACCGCCGCCGCCGAGTCAGGCGCGATTGGTGGATCCATCCGTGATGGAGTTGGGGCGCAAGACCTACGAGGAGCAGTGCTCGATGTGCCACGGCAAGGAAGGCGAGGGGCACGGCGTCTCGTTTCCTCCGCTGGCCGGCAATCAATCGATCACCATGTCTTCGCCCGTGAACTCGATTCGCATGGTGCTCAACGGCGGTTATTCGCCCGGTACCAAGAAGAATCCGCGTCCGCATGGCATGCCGCCGTTCTCGCATTTGCTCGACGACAAGGCCGTCGCGGCCGTGGTGACTTATATCCGTGTCGCCTGGAACAACAGCGGTACACCGGTGACGCCCGAGCAGGCGAACGAGCTGCGTACCTTGATCCCCGAATGACGGAGAACCGCCATGCAACCATCGCCAGATGATGCGCGACGCGACGAGGAGATCGAGAAGATCGTGGCGCAGGGGCCGGCCGGGGCGTTCGCGCTCGCGGGCATCGCGACCGCCATCGTCGTGCTGATCTATTTCGCGTTTTATTTCTTCATCTATCTGCCGCGAGGTGCCGTGCAGTGAGTGCGGTTGCCGAAGCGGCCGAGCAGCGCTGGGCGATCATCGTCGCGGCCATCATCGCCGTGCTGATCGCCATGATGGTGGTCACCGGTCTGCATTGGGCGGCGATGCCGCCGTCGCGCGTCGAGACGGTGGATGTGAAGACGCTGCATCTCAAGGGCGAGTTCGTCGAAAGCAATCTTGGCACCGCGCTGGAGAGCGACGGCAAGGTGGTGGTGCGAGTGCTGGCTCAACAGTATTCGTTCCAGCCGCAATGTCTGGTCGTGCCGGAGGGCATGCCGGTGACGTTTCGCGGCACCAGCAGCGACGCCATTCACGGCTTCTCGATCGGCAAGTCGAATGCGAACACCATGATGATTCCCGGCTTCGTGGCGACGTTCACCACCACCTTCCGGACTGCCGGTGAGCATCTCATGCCGTGCCACGAGTATTGCGGCATCGGTCACGAAGCGATGTGGGCGCGCGTGCAGGTCGTGCCCCAGCAGGAATTCCTCGCCCGTATCGGCCAAGAAAAGAGGTTGAGCTGTGTTCGTCGCTAGACGCCTGGTCCTGGCTCATTTCTGGGTCGCGTTCGTCGCCTTCCTCGGCGCCATTTTTCTGGGCGAGTGGCAGATGTTCATGCGCAGCCCGCTGAGCGCGTGGATCAACAACCCGGAACATTACTATCGTTCGGTGACCGCGCACGGCACGGTCATGGCATACGTGCTGCCGACGCTGGTCGCCATGGGCTTCGGCTACGCGATCTCGGAGCTGGCATTGAAACGTCCGCTCATCGGATTGCGCTGGGCGTGGACCGGCTTCTGGCTGGTGATTGTCGGCACGGCGATGGCGGCCATCACTGTCGCGCTCGGCAAGGCATCGGTGCTCTATACGTTCTATCCACCGATGATTGCGAGTCCGTTCTATTACCTGGGGGTGGTGCTGGTCGTGGTCGGCTCGTGGATCTGGGTCGCGCTGATGTCCATCAATCTGCGGGCGTGGCGCAAGGAGAATCCGGGCGCGACTGTGCCGCTTGCGATGTACGGCAATCTCGCGGGCGCTTACTTGTGGGCCTGGACATCGGTGGGCGCGGCAGTGGAAGTACTGGTGCTGATCCTGCCGGCCTCGCTCGGTCTCACCGATACGATCAATGCCGGCCTCGCGCGCGTGTTCTTCTCATGGACGTTGCACGCGATCGTCTATTTCTGGTTGATGCCGGCGTACATCGCGTTCTACTCCATCGTGCCGCGAGCCATCGGCGGACGGCTGTACAGCGACACGATGGGGCGCGTGGCGTTCGCGCTGTTCCTGGTGTTCTCGATGCCCATCGGCATTCATCACTTGTTCGCCGATCCGCAGGTCGGTGCGGGATTCAAGTTCGTGCATGCGGCGATGACGGCGATGGTGTCGGTGCCGACGTTGCTGACGGTGTTCACGATCGTCGCGTCGGTGGAAATCGCGGGTCGCCTGCGCGGTGGCAAAGGCATGCTCGGCTGGATCAAGGCCTTGCCGTGGGACAATCCCATGATGCTCGCAGTGACTTTCGCGTTCATCATGCTGGGCTTCGGTGGCGCGGGCGGCATCATCAACATGAGCTATCAGCTCAACGAGACCGTCCATAACACGCAGTGGGTGACGGGGCATTTCCATCTGATCTTCGCCGGCGCCATCGTCATCATGTACTTCATGATCGCCTACGACTTGTGGCCGCAGCTCATGCGTTGCGGGTCGATGCCGGCGGGGCTGATGCGAACGCAGCTGTGGCTGTGGTTCGTCGGCATGATGGTGCTGACGATGCCGTGGCATTGGGTGGGCATCCTCGGCATGCCCCGGCGCATGGCGTACTACGATTACAGTCATCCGGAGTTGCAGGCGCAGGCGTGGACGGTGACGGCGTCGACGCTGGGTGGCTTGCTGCTGGTCATCTCGGCGGTGTTGTTTGTTTACATTCTGGCGCGGGCGCGGCGGACGCATGAGGCTCCGGTCCCATATACGTTCAGCGAGCCCATTCACATGCCCGCACGCACGCCCGTCGCCCTCAACACCTTTGCCGTGTGGGTGACGATGATGATCGCGCTCACGCTGGTCAACTATGGCTGGCCCATCGTGCAGCTCGCCTCGTTGGAGCAGGCGTCCGTGCCGGTGATTCCCATCGGAGGGCGGTGATGTCCGAGGAACGGCTGTTCTCGTGGCACAATCGCGTGGTGAAACGATCCGTCATCGCGCTGGTGGCGCTGACGATCGTGTCGATGCTGATCGGCTTCATCTGGCTGCCGCCGGTGCACGAAGATTTCACGCTGGAAGGGCTATGGGCCGGCATCTGCCGGGCCGCGGGTGTGCCGGCGAATTGGGGGTCGGACAATGCGAGTCAGGCGGGCACGTCCACGTCGGTCGTGCTCGAGCCTGCGATGGCCAGGGCTGGAACCAATGCCGAGATCGGTCGCGGCGCGACGCTCGCATTGAATTGCACGATGTGTCATGGCGCGCAGGGAATGAGTCGGTCGGATGCGCCGAATCTCGCCGGCCAGTATCCGGAAGTCGTCATCAAACAGCTGGAGGACTATCGCAGCGGTCATCGCTCCAGCCCCATCATGGAAGCCATCGTCAACGGACTCAGCGACCGCGATGTCCGCGACCTGGCGGCTTACTACGCGTATCTGCCCAAGGCCCGCACGGCGCCGACGACCTACGATGAAACATTGCCCGCGTTGATCCGTGTCGGCGATCCGCTAAGAAACATTGCACCCTGTATCTCGTGTCACGGTGGCGTGGATCAGAAGCTCGGCGCACCCTGGCTGGAGGGCATGCCCAAGCGTTATCTGGTCACTCAGCTGAAAGCGTTCATCGCCGGCACCCGGCACAACGATCCCGGCGCCCAGATGCGCAACATGGCGCGCGCCATGACCGACGCGGAGATCGACGAGGTTGCCACCTTCTACGCGCGCAAGGCGAGTAACGGCGAGCCGGGGCGCGCCGCGCCCTGACTTTGTGTCGCGCGCTTGCCCTCCGGCGTATGAGGACCGCAACTTTTTCTACGAGAAGGCGAGCCGCGAGAGCCAGAACTCGTGTTTCCAGAGGCTGCGTTGCCAGTCGCATGATGGATCGGGCGCCGGCAACGACCCGGCGGCGGCCTGGGAACCGCCGAATGGCTCGACGCGCTCGATGAACTGGTGCCGATGACGTAAGCAGTGGCGCCGGCCGCCGGCCCGATTACAATCGACTGCATGATCCTGGACCTGCACCCCCAGCTCCGCATCCAGAAACTCACGCTCGGACGCGAAGGCGCGCCGCTGGTGGTGATCGATAATTTCGTCGCCGAGCCCGAGCGGCTGGTGAAGAAGGCGGCCACGGCGCAGTTCGCGTCGGGTGGGCAGTACTATCCGGGCATTCGGGTCAAGGCGCCGCCTTCATACGAGCACTTCATGGTGACTCGCCTGCCTGCGTTGGTCGGCGAGCATTTCGGCTTGACGAGCCCGTCGTTGCGCCTGAGCATGTGTCACTACTCCCTGGTGACGACGCCGGCCGCGGAGCTGACGCTGTTACAGCGGCTGCCCCACGTCGATTCACTCGCCCCCGAAGGGCTGGCGACCATCCATTATCTGTTCACGGCGAAACACGGCGGCACCGCGTTCTATCGTCATCGAGCCACGGGCTACGAATATCTGGATCGGGAGCGCGGGCCGGTGTACTCGCGTGCGCTGGATTCCGAATGTGCCGGCCCGGACCGGCCGTCCTTGGAATACATCAATGGCGACACGGCGCTGTTCGAAGAAATCGCCCGAGCCGAGGGCGTCTTCAACCGCGTGCTCGTCTACCGCCGCAACTCCCTGCACTCGGGCTCGATCGACCGCGCCTTCGTGCCGGATCCGAATCCCAGAACCGGCCGGCTGTCGATCAACTGCTTCGTCGACCCCTGACGCGGGCGCGTCAGCTCCTATGATATGAACGACCCTCGGCGAGGTGGATAACCAGAGGTCTTTCATGGCACACGGCGCGGTGAAGATGCCACTGACAGAGTTGATCGACAGCAATCTTCAGCCCTCCGTCGGCACGGACGCCGTCAACAAGGTGCTGCATGCCATTCGCAACCACCTCGACATGGACGTCGCTTTCGTCGCGGAATTCCGCACTCACGATCGTATCTTCCGTCATGTGGACGCCCGGGATCGTACGCCCATCGTGTCCGGCGATGCCGCGCCGTTGGAACAGGGCTATTGCAAACGAGTGGTCGAAGGGCGACTGCCTGAGTTGATTCCGGACACGCAGCAGGTCCCGGCGGCGCAGGCGTTGCCGGACACGCAGGCCATTCCAATCGGCGCTCACTTGAGTGTGCCCATTCGACTGTCGGACGGACGCGTCTTCGGCACCTTTTGCTGTTTCAGTTTCGCGCCCGATCCGTCGCTGGGGGAGCGTGACCTGAAGGTGATGCATGTGTTCGCCGCGTTGCTGGCCGATCAGATCGATCGCGATCTGGAGCAGCAGCGCACGCTCGAACAGCGCAAGAGAATCGTCACGTCCGCGCTCGATGCCGGGCAGCCCTCGATCCTGTATCAGGCGATCTACGATCTATCGACCCGGCGGCTGGCTGGATTGGAATGCCTGTCGCGCTTCCGTCTCGAACCGCAGCGCCCGCCCGATGAATGGTTCGCGCAAGCGGCGGGGGTCGGCATGGTCGTGGATCTCGAGCTTGCGGCGATCCGCAACGCGCTGAGCGCGTTGCCTTCGTTGCCCACGGATGTTTATCTGGCATTGAACTGTTCGCCGCAGACGTTGTTGAGCGGGCGCCTGCACGAGTTGCTGCTCTCGGCGGGACTCGGCCGCATCGTTCTGGAAATCACCGAGCACGATTACATTCAGGATTACCCGGCGCTGCTTTCGTCTCTCGCGCCGTTACGCGCACAGGGATTGCGGGTTGCCATCGACGATGCGGGCGCGGGCTACGCCAGCCTGCGCCACGTGCTCAATATTCAGCCGGATCTGATCAAGCTGGACATCAGTCTGACTCGCGACATCGACAGCGATCCCAAGCGTCGGGCGCTGGCCTCGGCGCTCATCGCGTTTGCTCGCGAAACGCAGGCACGCATCGTTGCCGAAGGTGTGGAAACGCAAGCGGAGTTGCGGACGCTGCGACAGCTCGGCGCGGGCTGCGCCCAGGGATATTTCCTGGCGCGGCCGATGCCGTTCATGGAGGCGATCAGTCGGCCGTTTCCGAGCGCTTAGCGACCGAACACGGCCGCGATCGCGCTGCTGCCGCGACCGATCGGATCTTTGCGAATCGCCTTTTCTTCCTCGCCCACTTGAGTGAACAGCGCGTTCAGACTCTGTGTGAGCACGTGCTGTTCCAGATCCAGGTCGGGCTTGTTGGTCAGCGGCAATTGTTTGTAAGCGCTGAGCAGCTGCTGATATTGATTGTAGAAGCCGATCTGTTGCAGGTTGCTCTGGATGATGGGCAGATATTTCTGTCGCAATTCAGCTTCAGTGTGCTGGCGGAAGTAGGCGGTCGCGGCAGTGTCGTTGCCGCGCACGATGCCCAGCGCATCCGAAATCGTCATGCTTCGCACGGCACTGACGAACACGTCCTTCGCCTGAACCGCGGCGTGCTCGGCGCCTTGATTCATGAGCTTCTCGATCTGGTCGATCTGCCCGCCCAGGCCGAACTGTCGCAGCCGGGTGGCGAGGGGCTGCACCGATTCCGGCAGCCGGATGCGATAGATCGAGCTGTTCTGATAGGCGCCGGTCTTTGACAGAAGCTCCGCCGCACGGGTGCTGCTCAGCTCGAGCGATTCCTTGACCGCGCGCGACAAACCGGACTGATTGGAACTGCCAGAGGCTCCGCCGCTCGACTGCAGAACCTGCGACATTTCCGCGCACGCGCCCAAGCCGGTGCTCACTGCAACGGCCAAGCCCACGATCGCGATTGCTCGCGTACCTCGACGAATTTGCATGACATTCCCGATACGTTCCCGCTGGAGGGCGGAGTGTATCGCGACTCGACTCGTTGCGGCGCTGGACCGCGTTGCTCGTCTTCCGCGGGAAGCGGCGGGCAAGTTCTAGCGTCGATAGGCCCGGCCACTGCGGTGGCCGGGTTATTCCTCGAAGCGACTCGCACCGTCACGATTGCGTTCGTATCGTCTCGCGAGCGGAAACGGCGGCAGCCAGGATTCGCGGCGAACCGTCCAGAGCTCGTAGGTGGGTTGCAGTTGATCCGGGGCATCCAGCGATCCCAGATGCACTTCGATCTCGTCGCCGCTGCGTGAGAAAACCGACGAGCCGCAGCGAGGACAAAAGAACCGTCCGGCGTAGTCGCGGGCTTCACCCTCGATGGTCACTGCGTCCTGAGGGAATATCGCGGTAGCGAGGAAGAGCGCGCCGTGATGTTTGCGACAGTCGAGGCAGTGACAGATGCCGACTCGATAAGGACGACCCGACGCCACGATTCGTACGTTGCCGCACAGGCAACCTCCGGTGAAGCGGTCCATGGTGGCTCCTATCGGCTCGTGGGGCATTTGGGAATGATGTGAGCACTCGCGGTGTCGTCGGCTTTTCCTTCGACCAGGATCTCGACTCTGCGATTCAACTGTTGCGCCTCGTTCGCCGACGAGAAGCTCATGGGCCGGCGTTCCCCGATGCTGACGACTTCGACGGGGATGCGGCCCATGCCGGATGCCGCCAGCGCCCGCTGTACCGAGCGGGCTCTCTTGAGCGCCAACGTGTCGTTGTAACGACATGTTCCTACCGAATCGCTGTGACCCACCACCACGACGCGTGAGGCGCGCTCTCGGCGCAGTTGTCGGGCGAGTTTCGTGATCGCCGTGCGCGCCGGGGCACGAAGCTCGGCTTCGTTGAAACAGAAATGCAGTGAGGGGCCGCGTCGTCGCAGTAAAGGATCCGAATACGTCGCAATCGTGCGCCCGCTGGCTGTGATGCCATCCCATGCCATTGCATCCGTTGCCGCACGCGCCCGAAGATTGCCGGGTATGTCCGAGCGCTGTTCCAGGACCTCGGACGTCATTGCGGCCACGCCGCTGTCGGTGCAGGTGTCTTCGATCAGATCCATGGCATCCTCGAAGTTCGGCGCTGGCCGGATGCCGGTGGTTGGATCGATGGGCCGGCGCAGGCGCTGCGATAACAGCGTCAAACGCAAGGCGCCGCCCACGGAGGTGTGGCCTAGCGTTTGGGTCGCGCGCTCCAGGGGCTCGAGGTCATCTCTATCGCCAATGCGGCCGCCGAAGTACAGCAGGCGGCCCACGTCCTTGGCCAGTCGGCCGTCGGCGTCGAGCAGCACCTGCAGAGCGGCGAGATCATCGGGTGTGCTCAGTTTGGTGACCGCGATGGTGATCGGCTCGCTGACGATGTCTTCATGAGGTGGCCCGACCTGCAGCCGCGCGCGAACTTCATAGTCGCCGGCTGCGTCGAAGCTCCAGCCCTCGTCGCCGAAATAGATGGGAATGGTTGCTTCGGTGATGGCGCCGGGGGCGAGCCGGGCATTGTCGTCGCTGGTCGGTTCGAACCAGTTGAGCGGTTGCACCGTCTGCCATTCAGCCGCGCCCGATTGACGATATTCGATTACAAACATGCCATAGCGGGGATTCAGTCTGCCGACGATCGGCAGGGCCTGTTCGCCCGTGTTGTTGACGGTGAGCCGGATCGCCACCGGATATCCAAGGGGATACGCAGCCGACTGAGCCTGCAGTCGAATGTCCGCACTGGGCGGCGGCGACTCCGCTTCCGCGGCTTCCGCGCTACTGAAGCCGAACAGTAGTTGCAACCTGCGCAGCGCCAATGCAAAGCGCGAGCGCTCGTCTGGATTCACCACTTGCGTACGGACATCGTCACATTCCGTTGGTGACGCACGTCGAGAAGTGTAGGGCGAGTTCGCCGGTCCGGGCAGAATGTCGCGCGCACCGGCTGTTTGAAAGAAACGGATCGTGCTCGGGCTGATCGTCATGAGCGGTGCTTCGCGCAAGCGCCAGCCACGCGGCTGCATTTCGGAGATGCAGCGTGTCGGCGCTTCCAGCGTCAATCGGCCCTCTCGCGTTTGCGCGGCATCGGTGTGATGTCTGTTGAACGCATGTAGCAGCTCGTGAGCGAACGTTCTCAGTTGCAGCGTCGCGATCTGCGTGGGCTCATGCGCGCGAAAGAAACGTTCGGTCGTTCTTGGCGCGACGGCAAAGCCCTCGCGCCCCGATGTGTCGAACATGATGCCGAACAACTCCGAGCCGTCGTCCGCCATCAAGGCATTGACGAACAGCGCGTACAGCGTCGCATCCGTTCCCGGCACGGATTTGTTCTTCCAGGCGTTGACGAACTGGAACAGATCGGCGCGGTCGAGCGGACCGCTGGCCGGGTCGTAGGGCAGGTGGGTCTCATCGAGCGCCAGGTTCAGCTCGATGCCGCCGTCACGCAAAATCCCAGCCAGGGAAATGGGTTCGTCCGCTTCGTCAACGTCGAAGCTGATGGGCTCGATGTGCGCCAATGAGTCGACTTCCAGCGCGACTGAATAGCGCTGTCGCGCGCAGCTGGGCTGATCGCAATCGCTGTCCGGCCAGTAGAGTGCCCACAGAACGATCGCTGCGATGACCACGGCGACCGACGCGGCAACATACGATCGCGCTCTCCGGCTGTAATTTCTGCCTGCGTTCTCTGCGTTCATCCTTTCCAGAGTAGCACTAGTGCATGTGGCCGGCAGCCTCCGGCTTGGCGCTGACCTGCCCAGCGTTTCCGCGCAGCTCCGTCAACGACTGTTTCACCACGCTGACCGCTGCGAACACCGCGAGCCCGCTCATGATGGTTGCAACGACCAGATCCGGCCAGCCGCTCCCCGTCCCGAAAACGCCGAGTGCGGCGAGCAGGACGGCGACGTTGCCGATGGCGTCGTTGCGTGAACATAACCATACCGAGCGCATGTTGGCATCGCCGTCGCGGAAGCTATAAAGAAGGAGTGCCACGCCGACATTGGCGGCGAGCGCGAGGAAGCCGACGCGGCCCATGGTGATTGCATTGGGAACGGTGCTGTCGAAAGCCGCCCAGGCGGCCTGGCCGAATACAAAGATTCCATAAACCCCCATCGAGAGGCCTTTGATCAGCGCGCTCCGGGAGCGCCACACAGGAGCCAGTCCCAGCACGAACAGCGCTATGGCGTAGTTGGCCGAATCGCCCAGGAAGTCGACGGCGTCGGCCAGCAAGGAGACCGAGCTGGCGTGCCAGGCAGCGGAGAATTCGATGGCGAACATGGCGCCGTTGACGACCAGCGCAAGCCACAGCGCACGGCGAAAACGCGCCGAATTTCCCGTCGGCGGAGCACAGCAGCCCCCCTGGTGGCAATCACTCATCGCGGTTCCTTCAATAGCAGGGTGCGGCTATTGAGCACTCTGTAGTAACTTCAGAGTCAAGAGGAGACTGCAATGGCCAGGTCATATCGGATCGGAGAACTGGCGCGTCAAGTCGACGTGCCCGTGGCGACGATTCGCTACTACGAACGCGAGCAATTGTTGCCGAAGCCGAATCGCTCGGCGGGAAATTTCCGGCTCTATTCGGAAGCTCATCGGGACCGTCTGGTGTTCATCCGCCAGTGTCGTTCCCTCGACATGACGCTGGAGGAAATATCCTCACTGCTCAAGCTGAAGGAAGACCCGCAGAGCAGTTGTGAGCAGGTGAATTCGCTGATCGACGATCACATCGCCGACGTCACCCGCCGCGTGGCGCAGATGCAGCGCCTGAAGCAGGATCTGGAATCGCTCCGGCGTCGGTGCGATTCCACCAGGAGCGCGGGTGAGTGCGCGATCCTTGCCGGGTTACTTGCCGCTCGGCCGGAACGGCCACACCCAGGAGACTAACGGACCGACCTTGCGCGTCTGAATCCAGCGCAAGAGCGCCGCGTCCGTGCTGTGCGCTCTCCGATTCCTCGGTTCGCTCGACGCGGGTGCTAGTGAATGCCCGATGAGTCGCTGCGCTGTGTGGTTTCCGACACGGCGTTGCGGACGGATTCGGCGAGTCCGTTACCTACTACTTCACCGAGACGCTCGCGAATGCCCGAGACGATGAGGTCGCACACGGGGTCCACGATCCGGTCTCGGACCGTTTGCGCGATCTGTTCTATGTTGAAGGATCCGCCGAGAACGATCTGTTCCGCCACCGCCGCGCGAACCGCTGCGCCCAGGCGCTCACGTTGCGCACTCTCGATTCGATCCTCGACGACTGACTTGAGCTGCTCGCGGACGTCCTGGCCGACGCGCTCGCGAATGTTGTCTGCAATCCGCTCGCGCAGCGAATCCAGCATGGACTCCGACAGTCCTCCGCCGCTGCCGCCTGCCATGCCACCGCCCACGGCCTGTCCGCCAAATCCGAGCCGCTGCGATCCGCCTCCTGATGCCTTCATCATGAGACGTTCGGAGACCGCCGAGCGCACGGCGCCTTGCAGGCGCTCCTCCAGCGCTTCGCCTACGCCGGTACGCACAACTTCCCGCAGCCGTTCGCGAATGCCATCGCCCACCCGCTCTTCGATTTCTTCGCTCAAGTGCTCACGCACCAGCGAGATGAGCCGTTCGGGGTCGGCGTTGCCTGACTGCATCTGGGTGAGGCCCGTTTGCAATGCCTGACGCAACCGTTCGCGAATCGATTTCTGGACCCGCTCGCGAATCTCGTCTTTCAGGCGCTCCCGTGCCGCACTGATGATTCGCTCGCGCAACGGCGATTCGAGCGTGGCGCTGAGTCGCCAGCCGATCGATTCGGCTTCTTCGCGACCGAACTGCTGAGCGATGGGGCTATTCATCACAGCCTCCCGGCAGACTTGTTTCAGCCGCGTACGCAGTATCTCGCCGGCACGCTCACGCAGTGCTTCGACGATGCGTTCGTGAACCATCTCCGAGAGACGCTCGCTCAGTCTGGATTCGATGCGCTCTACATCGAATCCCTCCGGAGCGCTCTGGCCCTCCATGAACGCAGCGCGAATCTCGTCCGCCAGGCGCCGTCGCAGCGTCTCGCGCAGGCGTCGTTTCAAGGTGTCCGCCAATTGCTCGTGGACTGTGTCTACCAATTGCTGATGAATCGCGTCGCGGATGCGGTCGCGAAGCTGGTCGCCAATCTGCTGTTCCCAACCGGACGAGTCACCGCTCATTCTGTTGAAACCGCCACCGAATTGCCCCCCGCCGAATTGCGCTCCGCCACCGCGCGTTGTGCGCATCGCGGCTTGTAGTGCTTGATTCAGCTGCTGTACGTCATGGGTCTGTGTCATTGCTCTCTCCACTTGTCGGAAGTGCTATTGCGATGCTCTGACATTTCCTTCTGTGCGCGGCTCCTCGACCGGCCGCGATCCAAAACGGAACGCGGAATTTGCGACAGAACGGGCGGTGACGCGATAGTTAGATGGTGCGTCCGATTGCGGCAGGGGCGGTCGTCAGTCGTTCATCCAGCACGACTTTGCCAGCCCGATCGGGACAGTGACGCAAGCGTCGTTGCCGAACGGCAGCGCTCTTTGGCTCGACAGTGGGGCCGCCGTCGATTTCGACGCGGATACAACTCCATCGCCAGCCTCGGCGGCCTGCAGACCGTGATGGAATCCCTGGTCCAGAAGAACCGGACGCCGGAGTACTGGGAGGCCCACCCGGACCGTCTCCAGGCGCTGACCCTGGACGACGTGAACGAAATCGCCGTGCGCCTGCTGGACGTCGAGCGCATGGTCTGGACCATCGCGGGCGACCTGTCGAAGATCGAGCCGCAGCTGACCGGGCTGGATCTGGGCGAACGCCAGGTGCTCGCGCCCGACGGCGAGCAGTTATACGGGTAGCCCGTTGGGCGTATCACGGACGACGCAAGACTATCGAGCCATCGAGCTGATCGCAGCCACCGCGGGTCGGGCGAGGGGCTGCAATCTTCGTCGCAACTCCATGCGCAGCAGCAACAAACTCAGGACTGCCTGCAGCAGCACCGAGCCCGCCAGCAGATACCACAGTTGCTCGATCTGGAATCCAGGCTGTCGCGCCAGCCAGAGCGCCGGCCCCGCGAACACGATGAAGCGGGTGATCGCGCTGAGCAGCGAAGGCACTGTGTTGCCGATGCCTTGAAACATGAACGCGCAGGTGTAGACGAGGCCTTGCGCGACAAAGGTCCAGGACATCACGTGCAGGAACAGCGTCGCGCCGCCCGCGGTCCGGGCATCGGCACCGAACAGGCCGACCAGCTCGGGGGTTCGAAACAGTACCAGCACCGTCGTCGTCAGCATCACCGCGCTGCTCAGCAACGCCGCGATTCGAAACACCTCGTTGACGCGGCCGGCATCGTTGGCGCCGTAACTCTGGCCGGCGATGGGGCCCGCCGCGGAGGCGACCGACATTCCAGCCAAGAGCAGGGTTTGCATGATCCTCGAACCGATGGCGAACGCCGCCTGCGCGGTCGAGCCCTGGTCCCGGATCGCGAAGTACACCACGCCCGTCATTAAAAACATGAGCACGAACTCGGCGCCGGCGGGCCAGCCGATGGCGAGGATGCGTCGCCATTGCTTCAGTTGTGGATAGATCAGCGCACGCTCCAGGCGGAACTGTCGCTGCGTGCGAGAAAAATGCAGCCCCATGCAGAGCACGCCGACAAAGATCGCGACGCTGGTGGCCAGGCCCGCGCCCTTCACGCCCAAAGCAATGCCGGTGCCCCAGCCGGCGATGAACACCGGAGCCAGCGCGGCATTCAGCACTACGGTCAGAGACACGAAGAATACCGCGGGTCTGATCACACCCGCGCCCCGCAGCGTGGAGCTCATGGCAATCATCGGAAACAACAGGGCATAGGCGGGTGCGACCCAGTAGATATAGCTGGTGCCCGCTGCGATGGTGCCCGCTTCGCGAGAGACCACGCGCATGTACGGTGGCATCAGCAGGCACACGCTGATCACCGCGATGACGCCGCACACCACGGCCATGACCATGGATTGGTTGAAAAGGAGATTGGTGTTGGCCACGTCCTTGCGGCCCAGACTGTGAGCCACCAGCACGGTCGTGCCAGTGCCCAGCACCTGGGTCAGCGCCGAGAGAATGAACGTTGCGGTCCCTGCCGCATTGATGCCGGCGGTCGCTTCGGTGCCGAGGCGCGTCACGAAGTACAAATCGATCAGGTGGTACGCAACGCCCGCCACCATGCTGATGGCGACGGGCGCCGCCATGCTGAGGATGTGGATGGCGATGGAGCCTCGGGTCAGGTCTTTCACTGGCGGCATCGATCGGGCGTACGAAGCGCCCACTATTGCCCAAATCAAAAGCGGTTGCGCCGCCCATGCGCCGGCGCCGGCAAAGCACTCGCGATTGGCGCGGTGTCCGACTTGGAGAATGGGATTATGCGCCGGCTCGCGGTGGCCGAAAATGAACCCATTTTGATCTAGATCGGCACACGGGGAGATGTCATCCCATTCGAACTGAAATGAATTTGTTTGCTGTTGCCGGGGGGGCGTAGGTGTCGTCACAGCACGGTCATATTGAGCAGGTGGCAAACGACACAACTAGATGGGGAGCTCCGATGGCTTCGACTGTTCATATGAATCAACGGTCAGGAAGGATTCCTCGGATACGTGGCGCAAGGAGCGCGGCCACCGTCTGTTCCGTGGTTGCTTTGACGTCCGTCTCGCCAGCGCTGCTCGGTGCCGACCGGGGCGCGGCTACCGAGGATGGCAAAGTCATCGATGAGATTTTTGTCACGGCGCAGAAGCGGGTGGAGCGCTTGCAAGATGTGCCGATGTCGATCTCGGTGCTCGAGGGCGACACGCTGGACCGTTCGGTGCAGGGCATGAGAGAAGCGTTGACCCGCAGCCCGGGCGTGGCCACGATCGATACGGGCACCGGCACTACCCAATTGACGATCCGCGGCGTGAGCGGTCCCGGTGTCAACCAGGGATCCAGCCCGGTCGGTTACTATCTGGATTCGGCGCCGTTCGCGATGATCAGAAATTCGCCGGTGCCCGATTCGAATGCTTATGACCTGGATCGTGTGGAGGTGCTGCGCGGCCCGCAGGGCACGCTGTATGGCGCGAGCAGCGCGAACGGCGTGGTGCGCGTGCTCACGAAGGATGCGGATCTCAAGAATTTCGGGATGAAGGCGCGCGTCACCGGCTCGAGCACGACAGATGGCGGCGACAACTTCCGCGGCGACATGGCGGTGAACGTGCCGATCATCGAGGACAAGCTCGCGGCGCGGGCCGTGGTGGGGTATGAGGACTGGAGCGGCTGGATCGATCGTCCGTTCCGCAAGGACGCGAACGGCAGCGAAATTCGCAACATGCGGCTGAAGGTCAATGCACAGCCGACGGACGCGCTCTCGGTCGGTCTGTCCGCGTGGAGCTCTCGCAGTGACTTCGATAACCGCGACGCGTCGACCGATCGACGCACCTATGTGTCGAGAGTGAACGAACCCCAGGCGGTCGACTACGATGTGTATGGATTGAAGGTCGGCTACGATTTCCAGGCCGTGACGTTCACCAGCGCCACCAGCTATCTGGATTTCACCAATGCGGCCACGCTGGATTACGAAGCGATTTTCGGTGCGGCGTTCGCCAACACGCTGCTGCTCTCGCAATTCGATTCGCAGGTGTTCTCGCAGGAGTTCACCTTCAGCTCGACCAGCGACGGCCCGTGGCGCTGGACGGCGGGCGCCATGTACCGCGACGCCAAGGACAAGTTCTTCCAATGGCGGCGCCAGTACCTCAATCCGAAGGGCAACCGCTTCTACGATACCTCCGAATCGGTGGCGGTGTTCGGCGAGTTGACGCGGCGGCTGGCGGACGATCGGCTCGAGCTCACGGGCGGATTACGTTACTTCGAAGACAAGGTCGTGACGCACGAGACCGCGCGCACCTCGGATCCGAACGCCACGCTGGTTACCGTGGACGATAAGTTCGATGCCGTCTCGCCGCGCGCCGTCGTGACCTGGCACTGGAACGATTCGCTGATGACCTATGCGTCCTACGCCGAAGGCTTCCGCAGTGGCTTCAGCCAGCAACCGATCGTGCTGTTGAGCGCGCCCAGCCTGCCGCCGATCGATGCCGACAATCTGATCAACTACGAGATCGGCTCGAAAGGCTCGGTATGGGACAACCGGTTGAGCTTCGAGGTCGCGGTGTTCTACATCGACTGGCAGGACATCCAGCAACAACTCACGATTCAGGCGATCTCGGGCACGGGCAGTGCCTTCACCGTGAGTGCGGGTGTCAATGGCGAATCCGCCAGCGGACTCGGTGCGGAGTTCGGGTTGAACTTCCGGCCCGTCGAGGGCCTGCTGCTCGGGGCGAATTTCGGCTGGAACGATCTGACCATGGATGCGGACGTGTTCTCCGGCACCACGCTGGTATTCAAGAAGGGCGATCGCATCACCAATTCGCCGGAATACACCGCGGGTGTCTCAGCCGACTACACCTTCCCCGTGGGCAGTCGGGGCTACGAGGCCGTGGTGTCGACCTCCGCGAGCTATGTTTCGCTGCGTGAGGCGCGCGCCCTGATCGGCGGCCAATCCACCGTGTTGGTCGGCGATAACATTCTGACGGCGCGCTTGAACCTCGGCGTGAATTCGCCGGACGGCTGGAGCGCCGCCCTGTTCGTCGACAACCTGACGGATGAGGACGGCACACCCATCCCGACACCCGATGCCTACGGTCACATCCGGTTGCGTCCGCGTACGATCGGTCTGCAGTTGGAATATCACTACTGAACGAAGCTCAGTCGAGCGCGGAGAGATCCGCGCTCGACGCATCATGCAGTATTGCCGTAGGGCGGCTGCGCGGCCGGATCGAAAGCCAATACCTGTGCGGGCGTGCCGAGAATAGTGACGTCGTCCGGGCTCAGGCGCGGCGCGACGACGCGCTCGCCGGCATTGATCATCAGCTCATAAATAGGTGCAACGTAGCGTTCGCCGTGCGCGATTTTTACGCGTCCCCGTTCGTAGGCCGACTCGTAATGTTCCGCAAAGCTCGCGGCGGAACGAAACCCGTAAAGGCCGACCGTTGCCCAGCTCGAGATCGGTCGCTTCTCCGCGATCTCGATCACAGCCTCGCTCGAACCATAGCGGACAAAGCTCATGTTGGGCTCGCTGCAATCGAACACCGGGATGCAGCCGGCCGCTGTGCCTAGATCCCGTGGGTGCATGGCATCGGGGGTAACGCAGGTATCGATGTTATATATCCACAGCGGCTGGCTCGGGTCGACGTAGCTCAATGCGTCGAATGCCGTCTCGGCTTGCCCGCGACTCACGCCTGAGCGTTTGGCAATGACGGGGCCGGCGATACCGAGCGCGGCCGCCGCCGAGCGAATCCAATCTCCATCCTCTTCATCGAGACAGGCAAAGACGAATCGCTCCGCGAAGAAAGCCCGCAGTGACAGCAGCGACCAATCCATCAGAGTGCGGCCGCGGGCCATGATCCGAAACTTGGGGGGCAGGTAGCCGCTTTGCCTGAAGCGAGAGCCCAAACCAGCCATCGTTATCAGTACCGTCATCCCTGCGCTCCCGCGTGCCAACTTTGAGCATAGAGCTCCAGACCCGTCGCGAGCATCGCAAGCTGCCGGCGCGGTTGATCCGCATGCAGCGGCAACATGCTTAGAAACAGCAGCGCCTGCAACGCATAGACCTGCTGTCGAAGCGCAACGTCCGGCAACAGCATCGCGTCGAAGATCGATCGCACTCGGGTGTAGTAATCGTTGGCCTGCACCTGCAGGTGCAAGCCGCCCTCCGGTTCGACGGCGACCGAAAACCGGTCGGCCACGATGAAGTCGTACTTGCCTGCGTAAGAGTGGGCCAGCTTGGCGAGGTCGTATCGGCGATCCCCGAAAATTCCCGGCACGCCGAATTCGCCGCGCGGGTCGATCATCTTCACCAGCCGGACTTTGGGGTCGTAGAGCAGGTTGCTGAAACAAAAATCGCCGTGGATCGGCGTCAACTCATCCAGTTCCAGCAGTCCCGTCTGTTCGACGAAGCGGTCCAGGGTCTGCCGGACTCGACCGATGGACCATTGCTCGCCGCCGACACGGACAAAGTGGCGCTTGGCCGACGGGTGCTGCGCAAGGAAGTCCGCCAGGCGCGAACGGGTCTTGTCCACATAGACGACGCGCGCCAGCTGCGGTGCCAGCGAATTCTTCACGGCCTTCTCGGCGAAGCAGGCCTGAATGCAGGCAATGGAGCGGACCACATCGTTCCACGCCCCCAGATTCAGCCGTTGGCTGACCAGCAGATCGCCCAACGTCGGGATCGACAACAGCTCCATCGTGATGAACGGCTCGGTGCCGTCGCTGCTCTCGAAGACCCGCGGAATGAACGGCGCGACTTCATCGGGAATCTGTTTGAACCAGCGCACCTGTTTGCGAAACGACTCCGAGTTCAACGATTTCTTGGTGACCCTGCCCTTCACGGAGTCATAACTCAATGTATTGAAGTGTCGCAGGTTCTGATAGGACAGCCGCGATTCGTAGTAACCATCGACGTGCCCGCAATCCAGCCAGCGCTGGATGGGCCGCAGGTCCATCGGTCGGGCGGCGGAGTAGCTTTCGAGCGCCGCGAAGAACGGTTCGTGTCCGGGACTGCCATGCTCCAACGCCCGGCTCAGCTCGGTGGCCAGGCGCTTGCCATCCTCGAACGAAAACAGACCGACACAGACCGGCCTGGGACCGCCCGGCTCGATTTCATTGCGATCGTTGGTGATCTTGATGCGTCCACCGGCATCGACGGACACGCTGGTCCAGCGATAAAGGTCGTTACGAGATTGCACATACACGGCATCGCCGAGCGGGACGCCGTCCATGTCGATCAAAGTGTCCGCCATGTGGACCACCACCGGCTGGCCGGACGTGATATTCCTGAGTCCGGCGAGAACCGTCTCCGCGATGCTGCCGCTGGCCTTGAGCCGGACGGCTTCGATGCCGATGTTTTCCGGAGGATCGATATCGAACTCGGGCGCGTCCGGGGCCAGCAGGAAGACGATCCGGACGCGGGCGTCATCGCAGCGGTACTGCGAAATGATGCGCTTGTACAAGGGCGCGCCGCCGAGCTGGATGAACGCCGCATACTTGGCGCCCGTCTCGGCTTCCATATCGGGTGACAGGCGGGCCCAGCCGGGCACGAGCACAGCAATATCATTCATCTGACAATCGGTCTCTGCGCAGGAGGGATTCGATCTGCTCGAAATTCAGCGTGACGAATTCCCGGGGACGGATCGCCCGGTCGTCCACGTAAAAACCGTGATGGCCGCACCAGGGTTTGCCGAAATGAAGCTCGTCGTACGGGATCTCGTGGCGAGCCAGCCATTCCACCAGCACGGGTGCGGTGTGGCGCATGATTCTTCCGATGTTGCCATCGTAGGTGCGCATATTCCGGCTGGTATACAGAATGATCCAATAGCCCTGTGTTTTCAGGCGACGCATTTGTTCCACGACACCCGCGACGGGGCTCACCGCGGCATAGGACTGGCCGGTGGCGCAGCGGCCCGCCAATGTGCCGTCCACATCGAAGACGATGACTTTTTCCTGGGCGATCATTCGTGGGCAATCCTTTCGATAGGCGGCACAGGCTAGTCACATCCGCGCGGCGATCAAGCGCCCTGGTCCGATCGCTCAACTGTTTCTTGAGAATGGAGCGGTGAGTGCCGCGGCCGGCCGCCAATTTCCATCGACGCAGGAAATGTATTCCGGAGCAGCACCGAGTTGGGTTTTTTGGCTTTCGAGAATCCGGCCGACATGACACCGGGGAGTGCAAATTCTTCCCGCCGGAACGCCAACGGTCCTCTAGCAAAGATCCTGGTCTGTCACTGCCGTGCGTGAATCGAGTTTCACGCACGGCAGCGGCGCGGGGCCGGCGTTCGGCGCTCGTTTCCCGATGGCATGTACCGATGCTGTTTAACTGCGCTGGAGCTCGGGGTAGGGTCCATGCCCCACGAACGTGCCGTGCGATGTCCGGGCGGCAGCGAGAAGAGGAGCAGCACATGGAACCGCGCCACATCGCAGTATTCACGCCCATGATCGGCGGGCACGTGGCTCCAGCCCTCGGTGTGTGTGCCGAACTGGTGAGGCGGGGCCATCGCGTCACCTATCCGACGAATGAAAGTTACGTCGCGCGGATACGCGAAGCCGGTGTAACGCCGCTCGAGCTCAAGTTTCCTCAGCTCAGGAATGCGGAAAAGATCTATGAGGATGTCGCGTCCGACGACATCAAGTACTGGCGCGCGTTCGCATTTGTGACTGCCCCGACGGCGCTTGCGAGCTCGGCCGCCGCAGTGGCGGAGTTGCAAACGTTCTACGCGGCGAATCCTCCGGACCTGATTCTTTATGACTGGTTCGCCTTTGGGGGGCGGATACTGGCGAAGCAGCTCGGTTGCCCGGCGATCCAGCTGCAATCGCACTTTGCCCATCGAAACGCGCTGATGCGAATCGACGGTGTCTGTACCACGCCGGAGCCCATGAGCGGATTCGGCAGGTTTCTCGACGCCTTCCTGGCGACGTACGGATTCGAAGGCAGCAATCAGCTGTGGCACTACGAAGATCTCAACATCTTCTGTGTGCCGAGAGAATTTCAATACGATTTCGAAAGTCTCGACGGTCGCTTCGTGTTCGTCGGCGCGACCCACAACCGCACGCCGAGGCAGGGGGCATGGCGGAACACAGTCGAGCGGGGGCGGCCGGTCATCTTGATCTCCGAGGCGACGTCGGGCACGGACGGCAGTTTCTTGAGACTGTGCCTCGCCGCGTTCGCGGGGTCGAAGTATCACGTCGTGGTGTCGAAGGCGCCGAACACTCCGGAGCCCGCATCCTGGCCGGGAAATTTCGAGATCAACCGGACGGCGTTCAACTGCGAGATCCTGCCGTTCGCGAATGTGATGCTGTGTCAGGGAGGAATGGGGACCACGCTGGAAGCGTTGTATCACGGCGTTCCCGTGGTCGCCGTCTCGCTCAACCCGTTCAATTCCGAAGTGGCATTCCGGATGGCCGATCTGGGGTTGGGGGTTTATGTCCGCGAACGAGGCGTGACGCCCGCGATACTCGCAGAGGCGGTCGCTACCGCATCGTCGGATGAAGCAATGCTGGCGCGAGTGAAGCGCATGCAGTCTCGTTTTGCGACGACGCCCGGTCCGACCGCCGCCGCCGATGCGATCGAAGGATATCTCGCGGGTCGGGCAGAAACGTCGCGCAGAAACGGCTTCGCCCGATAACAACTACAAGCGCGGGTCATCGGTCGTTCAGCCGGGACTTTGCAAGCAGCTCTGGTTAATATTCCAGTATGCACCGACATCGCAGGTATCGATGTCACGATACAACTGGGGTACGCATGAGCTCGGCGAAGAACGCATTGTTTGGCGGTATCGAAGCGGGTGGGACCAAGTTTGTCTGCGCCATCGGCGATGCCGACGGTCGCGTGATCCTCGAATCGCGGTTCTCGACCCGCGATCCGGTCGCGACATTCCGCGATGTGTTCGATTTCTTCCGCGCCGCTCGGGCGGAACACGGCGAGCTCGAGGCTTACGGCATCGCATCTTTCGGGCCTTTGAATATCAATCCGCGATCCGCGGGTTATGGCCGCGTCACCAGCACGCCGAAGCCCGGCTGGTCTGATTTCGATCTGCGCGGTGTCCTCGTCCGTGAGTTCGGCAAGCCGGTGGGAATCGATACTGACGTGAATGCCGCGGGGCTGGCCGAGGCACGCTGGGGCAATGGCGTGGGTCTGCCGTCGCTGGTTTATGTCACGGTCGGGACCGGGCTCGGGGTCGGAATCATCTATCAAGGACAACCGCTGCTCGGGCTCACTCACCCGGAGATGGGCCACATTCACGTGCGTCGGCATCCGCGGGATCTGCAGTTCGCCGGCGTGTGCCCTTTTCACGGGGATTGTCTGGAAGGACTCGCGTGCGGCCCCGCCATCGTCGCGCGCACGGGGCGCTCGCTCGCTGAGGCGTCCGATGCGGATGAGATATGGGAGATCGAGGCCGACTATCTGGGGCAATTGTGCGCGCAGCTGGTGAGCACGGTGTCTCCGCATCGGATTCTGTTGGGTGGCGGCGTGATGCAGCAGGAGAGATTGTTCGGGTTGATGCGCGCACGGATGCGGCACTGGCTCGGCAGCTACAACGTTCAGCCGGAGATTCACGAGGACGGATTTCTCCGTGCCCCGGGGTTGGGGAATCAGGCGGGTGTAAAGGGCGCGCTGGCGCTCGCCATGGACGCCGCGAGCCGCGGATCGCAGTGAATGTGACATAGATTCGGCTCGAAATCGCCCGGGGGGATGAAGCCGCCCGCTGAGGGGGTCAATTAAAAGAACGTCCCCTCGTGCGTGAATTTATGGCCGCTCAACCTGAACCGCGGAGTATTCTGGATCTCGTCGAGAGCGCGCGCTCGATACGAGAGTTGATCCAGTCCGATCCGCACCGGCCCATCTTTCATTTTGTCGCTCCGGAGGGCTATGCGTTTCCCTTCGATCCCAACGGCGCGATCTATTGGAAAGGGAAGTATCACCTCGGTTTCATCTATCAGAAGCGTCCGACGAAGGATTTTACCTTCGATAGCGGCCATGTCTGGGGTCATGCGGTCAGCACCGATCTGCTGCATTGGACGCTTTATCCGGACATGCTGAATTTCACGGAGGGCGATCGGGAGAAGGGAATATTCAGTGGCGGCGCGTTTCTGTCGAAGGAAGGCACACCGCATCTGATCTATCACGGTTTCGGCACCGGGGCGAATCTGCTCGCCTGCGCGGCGGATGACGATCTGAAGCTGTGGACCAAGCTGACGACGCCCGCGCTGAAAGAGGATTCTCCGCCCAATGAGTCCTTCAGTGTGTTCGATCCCTGCGCCTGGTACGACCGCGCGTCGGACTATTACTACCAGATCTCCGGGGGCATGAAGCCGGGGCTGTTCAAGTCCCGCGATCTGCGCGAATGGGAATATCTGGGGAACGCCGTCAGCGGCGAGAACCGCATGCGCTACGAATTCGAGGACGTGGCGTGTCCCGCCTTCTTTCCGGTCGGCGACAAATGGATGCTGCTGTTCATCAGCCACACGCTGGGAGCGCAGTACTACGTCGGCGATTTCGCCGACGATCGATTCACGCCCGAGCGGCACGGGCGCATGACCTGGCCCGGGGGAAGTTTTTTCTCGATCGAACATCTCACGGATGCGCGAGGAAGAAACATCGTCTGGGGATGGATCACACAGCACAACAAGCCGGCGCACCTGCCGGACTACGGTTGGTCCGGCATCATGAGCTTGCCCAGAGTGGTGTCGCTCGATGACACGGGAGTGGTGCGGATCGATCCGCCCGAAGAGATCGAGACGATCCGACTGCAAGAGACGCGGGAGCGCGACCTCGTTCTGCAGCCTGACACCGAGACGACGTTGCGGACCCGGGGACGATCGCTCGAACTGAAGATCGAGATCGCCGGCGGAAAATCGACCACGCCGTTCGGCATCAAGGTCTTTGCCTCGCCGGATGGACGCGAGCAGACCGTCATTCGTTACGAGCCGGCACAACAGCAGGTGGTGGTCGACTTCGTGAAATCCTCCGTGGCCGCTCCGGTTTCCGTGCCGGCGTTCTTGTTCGGCAAGGAGGTGCAGCCGGGCTTTCATCCCGACACCGATCCGGCGCACCGGGCCTTCGTCGAGCGCGTTTCCGCACAGAGGGCGCCGCTGCAACTCGCGGACGGTGAATCCTTGATATTGGATGTGTTCCTCGATCGTTGCGTTATCGAGGTGTTTGCCAATGGACGGCAGGCGGTGACGCAGCTCGTGTATCCGGAGCTGGAGAGCAGTACTCAGATCAAAGTCTTCAGTGGCAATCAGCCGGTGGCCGTGAGGAATATTCAGTCCTGGATGCTCGCGGAAACCAATGCCTACTAGCGTTCACGTCGAGTCCGCTTCGCTTTCGCCCAACCAGGCGAGCCACGCAAGAGATCCAAGCGAGAGTCTTCCGAAAACCGATCATCGGCTGCTGGCGCGGCCCGGAGACTACTCCACGACGTACGTCTGGTACGTCATCGCCTTGCTGACGATCGTCAATGTCTTCAATTACATGGATCGGATGGCTTTGTCGGTGCTGTTGCCATCGATCAAAGCGGACCTGGCGCTCTCCGATGGACAGGTCGGCCTGCTGGTGGGCTTCGCCTTCGCGCTGTTCTACGCGATCTGCGGCATTCCCATCGCACGCTATGCGGATCGAGGCATCCGGCGCAATGTCATTGCGATCTCTCTGACGGTCTGGAGCATCATGACCGCGCTGTCCGGCACGGCGCAGAACTTCTGGCAGTTGTTCATGGCGCGCGTAGGCGTTGGCGCGGGAGAGGCCGGCGGTCTGCCTCCGGCGCAGTCCATCCTGTGCGACTACGTTCCGGTCGAGCGCCGCTCGGGGGTATTCGCCATCCATTCGTTCGGTCTGATCGTCGGCATGATGCTCGGGATGGCGTTGGCGGGGCCGCTGTCGGAAATCATCGGCTGGCGGTGGACGTGCGTGGCGCTGGGACTGCCTGGAATCGGCGTGGCCTTCATCGTCAGGCTCACGTTGCGTGAGCCGGCGCGCGGGGTGCTCGACAGGAAAGCTGCTGTCAAAGAAACGAAAGCGGCTCGCGACGAAAGCCTGAGCCCTCTGGCCACCCTCGTGGTCCTGTGGCGATGCCGGACGTTCAAGCTGCTGATGCTGTCCACGGTGATGCATGGTTTCATTTACTGCGCGCTCACCCAATGGTGGCCGTCGTTCTATGCGCGCTCGTTCGGGTTGAGCCTGTCTTCGGTGGGCTTGTACCTGGGCGTGGGCTTGGGCTGCGGCTCGGGATTGGGAATGTTGATCGGCGGACTGTTATCGAACAAAGGCGCGCAGCGGGATACCAAACTGCCGCTGCTGCTCGGCGCGGCCGGTATGTGCCTGGCAATTCCAGCATCGCTCGGCTCGCTGCTCGCGCCCTCGGTCGGAGTCTCCATCATGTTGGTGTTTGTCACCGGGCTATTGTGGAGCGTGCCGAGCGGGCCGCAGGTGGCGACGCTCTATAGTGTCGTCCCGCCGGGAATGCGCGCCACCGCGGGAGCCATCTCGATCTTCTTCTCCTCCGTCGTGGGCTTCGGGCTCGGGCCGACGTTCGTCGGTTTTCTGAGCGACCTGCTGGCTTCCCGACTGGGCGTGGAATCGCTGCGTTATGCGCTGCTGGCGCCGATCTGTTTGATGCCCATCCCGGCGATGGTTCTGTACGCGGCGGCGTTGGCGGCGCCGGCCGATATGCAGCGCGCCCGGACCTGAGCCTGCCGTTGACCAGTTGAAGATTTACCGCGAGCGGATGTGCGCTTACCACGGCTCGCTCACGCTCGCGGTCATGAGTATTCCTGTCGCCATCATCGGGCTCGGCGCGGTGGCCGATTCCCACCTTGCCGCCTATCGTGAGCTGCCCGAGATCGAGATCGTTGCTGTCGTCGATCCGCGCGCCGAGCGTGTTCGGCAAGTGTCCGAGCGAGTAGGGGCTCCAGGATTCCTCGACTGCGCGAGCATGCTGAAACAGGTGCGCCCGCGCATCGCCTGCGTGCTATCCACCGTAGCGTCGCATCGAACGCTGACTGAAATGCTGGCGGCGGCTGGCATCCACGTGCTGTGCGAGAAGCCGATTGCCAATCGAGTGCAGGACGCGCTGGCGATGAAGGAAGCCTGCGCCCACCACGGCGTGCAATTCATGTACGGTTCGTCGTATCGGTATTTGCCGGCGGTGATGCAGGCTCGGGAGCTGATCGCCAGCGGCACCATTGGCCGGGTGCGCTTGATCGAAGAGCGCGGAGTGGTCGGCCAGGGCGCGGATAAATTCGTGCCGATGTCGGCTGCTCACTATCCCGAGGGCACGCCGGGTGGCGGCGGCTTCGGACTGTTCGATCACGGCGTGCATCTGCTCGATATTTTTCCTTGGCTGCTGGGCAGTCCGATCCGTCGCGTGCTGGGGCGGGGGAATTACACGGGGCGGGCCATGGAACCCGAGTTCGCACTGCTGGAGCACGAATGCGGCGCGCTTGGCATGCTCACCTATGACGAGTCCACGGTGAGTTCCGACCTGCCCTGGGAGGGCGTGTTCAGTCATGGCCACAGTTGGGTTCTCAACGAGGGCTTCGTCGGGGCGGTCGGCGAGTGGAGTGCCGGGGCGAGCTTCATCCGAGTCCACGGCACGCATGGCGCGCTTCGGATCTTTCACTACGCCAACCGTCTGTTCCTTGCCGTGCCGGGGGAGGTGCGGGAGCTGACGGTGCCTGCGGGAGCCGCGCCGGAACACTTCGGGCGACAGCTCCGGGCCTTCATTCATGCGTTGGACCGCGCGCAGCCGGCCCCGAGCAGCATCGATTTGGGCATAGGCGCCTTGAGCACGCTGCTCGGCATCTATCGTAGTGCCGAGACGCAACGCTGGGTGGACGTAAAGTAAGGTACATTCATCTCGCGTCGATGGGCGAGGGGTTGCGGCGATGAAATCCAAGCTTGGGCCGTTACTGGTTGATGAGCTGGCACGGGTCATTCAAGCCGACGGTCAACCACTGGCGGTGAGCCGCAAGGGTGTCGAACTGGTGATGCGGCTGGGTCGCACACCGAACGTGCCGGTGCGACGCCAGGCCCTGTTGCGCGATCTATGGCCCGAACGCGATGTCAGCGACAAGGCGCTGTCCATGCTGGTCGTCACGGTGCGCCGGCAACTCGCGCCGTACTTTGCAGGCAGCCCGGTCATTCAAACCCAGGCAGGCACCGGCTACGTGCTCATGGTGCCGTATCAACCCTGCGAATCCACGTCGGCACTCGTGCAAGTTGCCCACAAGGCGCGCGGGCGCATGCTCATCGCCGTGATGGAGCCGGTGATGCTGTCGGAGGGTGGTGAGGCGTTGAGGCTGGGAGCCGGTCTGCGTGACACGCTGCTTGCCAGCCTGGGAGCCGAGTCGAGTCTCGAAGTCAGTGTGCGTGGAGCCTCGCTTGCAGCTGATGAGCCGGAGCAGTTCACGCTGGCGATTCAATCGTCAGTCAGGCTGCTTGGCTCAGTGGCGTTGTTCAACGTTCGTCTGGTCACGCCGCACGATGGCAAGGTGTGTTGGACGTCAGGCGAGCGAGCGCCGCTCAGCGATACCTACGATGCCGAGACAGCGCTGTGCGAGCGGCTCGTGGCCGAGCTGCGCTTTGCCGCCGCCAGTTACAGTGGCAGGCAGGTGTGGACACAGTATCGCCAATCGAGCAGCTTTCGCGCGGTGGTCGAGGGACAACGCTTCGTCGCGATCCGCAGCGGCGCGGGTTTTCTGGCCGCGCGCGAGATGTTCATGACTGCCCTGGCCTCCGACCCAGGCTGCGCGCCGGCGCTGGTCGGCATGGCCGACTGCGAAATCCTCAGTACGTTCTACGACGGGGCGGATGCGGGCGCAGCCACGCAGCGTGCGATGACGTATGTCGAGCGAGCGCTGGCACTCAATGCCGATCTCGCTGCCGCGCATTCCACCTGCGGTTTCATCAATCTCGCACGCCTGCGTTTCGCCAACGCGGAGCGTGAACTGTTGCGAGCCATTCAACTCGATGAGTCCAGCGCGGTGGCCCTGCAGTGGTACGCCGATTTTCTGGTCTCGCAAGGCCGCGTGCAGGAAGCCGTCCAGGTCGGGCATCTGGCGGTGGCGCGTGCGCCGGAGAATGTCGTCGTCCACGCGCAGCTCGGCCAGCTGCTGCACCTGGCGGGCTTGTTCAAGGAGTCGCATGAACAGCTGGAGCGAGCCTTGGCGTTGGACAGCCGGGCAGCGGGCGCGCACTGCTTCTTCAGCTTGAACGCGATGATGCTGGGCGATGTCGAGGGGATCGAGCGCGGGCGTCGTGCGGTCGAGCTGTCTCCGGGCACTCCCCTGTATCGCGGGGTCTTCGCTTCGGCGCTGGCCCGATTCGGCGAGCGCGAGCGAGCATTACAACAATTGCATACGTTGGAAGCGAGAGCGCCAGGCTCGCCTTCCTATGCCGAGGCCGCGATGCTCGCCTCGGCTGCTTTGGGCCAGAACAAACGCGCCATCGAATGGTTTCGCGTGGCCACCACCGATGCCGCCGCCTGGACGCTGTACGCACCGACGCTGCCAATGCTGGAAAACCTGCGTCGCGAACCCGCGTTCCGGACGTTGTTGCATGCCCGAGGGCTTGCGGTCGAGGCAGCGTAGCGGGCGCTGTTACCTTTCTGCGGATGCTCGCTTACTTCAGCGGAGGCAGTGTTCCTCCGATCCCTCCGCGCAGCGGCGCGACTTGCAGCGAATCCTTCATGAAACTCTCTACGATCTCTCTGCTGGTGCTGTTCGCCGGCTGTGTCGTCTCGACAGCGATGGCCGACGTGCCGGCCCCGCGCACCCTGGCCGAAACCGGTCTGGGCCAATACCGCATCGATGAACCCTTTCGTTATAACGAAGCCATCCGCCGCTCGATTTATGTGCCGGCGCGCGATGGTGTCCGCCTCGCAGTGGACTATTACCTGCCCGCTGTAAACGGGCGCGTCGCGCGTGGCAAGTTTCCGATCCTGTTTGAGTACACCCGCTATGGCCGCGCGGTGCCCCGGCCAGATGGAGGCACCGTACGCTGGGCTGACGCGCCAGCCGATAAAAACGGAGTCTTGAAGATTCCAGCGAGCGCTTCGGGTCCGCTGATGTTTCTCGCCTATGGATATGCGGTCGTCGTCGCCGACATGCGCGGGGCCGGTGCGTCCTTCGGACCCTCGTACAACGAGGGCGACGATGTCGAAGGCAGGGACGGCTTCGATCTGGTCGAGTGGATGGGCCGCCAGCGTTGGAGCAATGGCGCGGTCGGCATGTTTGGCGCGTCCTATCTGGCTGAGATCCAGCCGCGCGTTGCGGCCGAGCGTCCGCGCGCTTTGAAGGCGATGTCCATGCAGGTCGCGTTCTTCGATGGCCCGAATAGCGCGTACTCCATGGGCGGTGTCTATCGCGCCGGCTGGGTCGGTGCGTGGAGCGCCAGGGTGGCCGACATCGACAATCGCTCCACGACGATACAGCAGCAGCGCATCACCAACATTGCCGAAGTGGATGCCGATCCAGATCAGACGTTGCTTCGGCAGGCGATCGAGGAGCATCGGCGCGGTGGCAACCCCGATGGTTATGCCGTTCATCTGCAGGAGTTCGAGACGCTCGGTGTGTTGCGTGACCGGCTGCCGTTCATCGATCACTACCAGCCGCAAGGACAGAACAACCTGCACACCCTTGTCGATCGCGTCAATCGCAGCGGCGTGCCGGCGCTGTTGTTCGGCGGCTGGCACGACATCTACTCGAACGACATGCTGTACTGGTACGCCAATCTGGACGTGCCGAAGAAACTGATCTACGGGCCGTGGGCGCACGGTTACCTGGGACCGATGCCCAACGATCCACGAGATGCCGAGCGTGGGCTGATAGTGTCGCGCGAAACTTTGCGGTGGTTCGATCGATGGTTGCTCGGGATTCGTAACGACGCCGAACAGCGTGCGCCCGTTCACTATGGTTTGCAGAGAACGCGCGAGCGCACGGAATGGTACGACGCTCAGCAGTGGCCGCCGCAAGGTGTCGTTGCGCGAGATTTATATCTATCCGCGCAGCCGGCTCGCAGCGTGCTTTCTCAGAACGACGGTTCGCTCTTGCCCGCTCCGCAATCCGAGTCCACACGTCAGCCGTGGACAGTCGACTACACCACGACGACAGGTACAGTGGGCACGCGTTGGTTGCTGCGCAAGGTCTATGAGATCGACATGGCGAGCAACGACATGAAGTCGCTGACGTTTACCACGCCACCACTCGCGCGGGATCTGCAGGTGGTCGGCGTGCCGACGGTGAAGTTGTGGTTGTCGTCCGAGAATGCCAAGGATACAGATGTGTATGCGTATCTGTCGGCGGTCAAGGAGGACGGGGCATCGCGTCTGGTCGCGGAGGGCATTCTGCGCGCCTCGCATCGCAAGCTGGGCAAGGCGCCCTATAAGAACTTCGACCTGCCGTTTCCCACGTCGCAGTCGTCGGATGTGATCGCCGCCGAGCCGCTGTCGCAGACGCCCGTCATGCTGGAATTCGCGATGCTTGCCACGGGGCGCGTATTTCACGCGGGCGAGCAACTGCGCCTGACTCTCTCGGGCGCGGATCGAGGCAATACCGTCACGATGGAGCAACAACCCGTGCCTCGGCTCGGTATCCATGTCGGCGGCAATCTCGCATCGGCACTGACTTTGCCGGTGCTTGGCGACGCCCCGCAGTTCACGACGCGGTGAAAAAATCCCGCGAGCTTACTCGCGAACGGATGAGCGTTTACCCGCACTGACTTAGGTTCGGTCTGGCTCGACGTCGCCGACAACTATATTTGGGGAGGATGATTCATGACTCATCGGATTCGCGGCCGGTCCGCGCTGTTGTGCCTTGCCATTGCGGGCACTTCCACGGCGCTGGCACAGAACACGCCGTCGACCGAGCTGGAGGAGGTGATCGTCACCGGCTCCAATATCGTGTCCTCCCTGGACGCCGAGAAGCGCGGCGCACCCGTGGAGGTGATTACCGCTGAGGCCATCGAGAAGACCGGCGCCAACTCGCTGGCCGATGTGCTCGCAAGCAATCCCTCGATCACGGGCGGTGCGCAGGCCGAGCAGGGCAGCGGCGGCCGGGGCTTCGTCAACCTGCGTGGCTTGGGCACGCAATACACGCTGGTGCTGGTAAATGGTCGCCGCTTGTCGGCCAACGATCCTGCCAACGTGCTGGCCATTCCAGCCGATGCCGTCGAGCGCGTCGAAGTGCTCAAATCCGGTGCGTCGGCTGTGTATGGTTCCGATGCGGTCGCCGGTGTGGTGAACGTGATTCTCAAGTCGTCGTCCGACGGCATGCACGCGAACATGACTTACGGCGATACCACGCAAGGCGGCGGGGCGACCACGGACCTCAACTTCTACGGCGGTTTCGAAACCGACACCTCGCGATTTTTCTTTCTCGGCAATCGCATGACGCGGGATGAGATCAGGGCGACCCAACGTGACATCACATCCACCAGCGACAAGCGCCGCTTTGGCGGCTTCGATGCACGCAGCACCCTCGGCAGCCCGGGCCGCATCGGCGGCGTCGCCGGTTCTCCCGATCTGATCGCCGACCCCACGCGTGTGCGCCCGGGAAACTACTCGCTCAATCCCGCCGACTATCGTTCTTATGACGCCGCGACCGATATGTTCGACACGCTCGCGACCGGCGATCCGAGCATCATTTCCAATCCGGAGCGGTTGACGGTGCTCGGCAATTTCGAGCACGACTTCGGTGATGGCGCCGTAACGTTCTTCGCAACCGGCCTGTACTTCCAGATGAAAGAGAATGTCTGGAACGCGCCGCGTGCCGTCTCCTTCAGCTCGGTCGGCACCATTCCCGCCAGCAATCCCTACAACCCGTTCGGCGAGGAGCTCACCGACGTGAGCTATCGTGCGATGGAGCTGGGGCGCCAACGCGATGAGAACACGGCGGCCACGCGTCGCTTGAGTGGCGGATTGCGGGGCGATATCGGCACCTGGCAGCTGGAGTCGGCACTGACCTGGTATCGCAGCGAGGTCGTCCAGAAGTCGCATGATACTTTCATCTCTTCGCGCCTGGCGGAGGCCGTCAATCGCAGTGGCCCGACAGCGTTCAATCCGTTCTGCAATGCTTGTAACACCGACGAGCAGTACCGCGGCCTGCTGGGCACGCGCGGTAGTGACATCGGCTTCTATTCGGACATTGCCGATATCCGCGCCAGCGGCTCGCTGTTCAATCTGCCGACCGGCGCGGTACAAGCGGCGGTGGGCGGTGAGTATCGTCGTGAGCGAGTGACGGTCGACTACGATCCGCTGTGGGTGGTCGGTGGCTGGTCGGGCCTGGGCACCGTCGATCCATACGATCTGTCGCGCGATATTTATTCGGTGTTTGCGGAAGTTCGCGTGCCGCTGCTCGCGCCTCGGGCCGGCAGCGACGTGAGTCCGTTGGAATTGTCATTGGCCGCACGCTACGAGGACTACAGCGATTTCGGTACGACCACGTCGCCGATGGCGACGCTGCGCTTCGCGACGTTGGACGATCAACTGACGCTGCGCGCTTCCTATGGCGAGGCGTTCCTGGCGCCGTATCTCGAGCTGGCGACTTACGACTACAACTTTTCGTACAGCACCGTGCTGATCGACCCAACGACCGGCAATCCCATCGAAGCGCTGATCTATGGCTCGGGCACGCCCGACATCAAGCCGGAAACCTCGAAGACGGTGAACATCGGCGCGATCTTCACGCCGCACGCGGTGCCGGGCCTGACGGTGTCGCTGGATTACTACCGCATCCAGCAGAACGATTTCGTGCCCGGGACCACCAGCGCGCAGGGCGTGCTCGACGGTACGGACAACGGCGTCGCGACCTACGGTACCAACATCGGCCCCGGCGGTGAGGATGTCATCGTCGAGACGTACTTCTATAACGCCGGTGAGCGCCGCAGCTCGGGCTACGAGTTGAATGTGAACTACGCGTTGCCTGAACTCTCCGTCGGAAAACTCAGCGTCGACGTGGGGCTGGCGCGCATGGCGTCGTTCGAAGTGCAGGATGGCAACGGCGGGCTGGTCGACATCGTCGGTGGGTACGACCCGTCGGCCGGCGACTTCTTTTCCACCGGCGCGTTGCCGAAGCTGCGCGGCTTGATGGGGCTGAACTGGGAGCAGGGCGCGTGGTCGGCCGCCTCGCAATATCATTTCATGACCAGTTACCGCGACCTGTCGGTGAGCGGCGAGCCGATCGATCACAAGATCCCTTACTACGCCACGGTCGATTTCCAGGTCAGCTATGCATTGGGCGAGGACGGACGTGCGGTCGACTGGTTGCCGACCCGCGCCATGCGCCTGACCCTGGGCGTGGAGAATGCTTTCGATCGCGAGGTACCGTTCGTCGTCTATCGAAACAACTACAACAGTTACGAGAACGATTTGCGAGGCCGGTACATTTACGCGCGCGTCAATCTGGACTTCTAGAATGAACGAGTCGTCGGATCGATCGACTCTGCTACTCGCCGCGGGCACCGGGCCGCGGCGAGGGCTCACGCGACTGCATCTTTTCATGATGTGCTTCGGTGCCATCGTCGGCGTCGGGTGGATCACTGTGCTCGGGCAGTGGCTGTCGCAGGCCGGGCCGGGCGGCAGCTTGGTGGCGCTGGTGTTGGGCGCACTCGCGGTTTCAGTGGTGGCATCCAACTATGCACTGCTGGCGCGCAAAGATCTGTTCGCGGTGGGCGGTGAGATCGGTGCAGTCAAGGGCTCACTGGGCGCCGGCGCGGCTTTCTGCGTCACCGCGGCGTTGTCACTGGCAACACTGAGCGTCGTTGCTTTCGAGGCGGTGTCGGCGGGTTGGATTCTCGTGACTCTGTTTCCGGCGCTGGAAGGCCAGCCGTTGTATCAAGTGTTCGGTCAGCAGGTTCATGTCGGCAGCGTGGTCATCGCGCTCACCGGCACTGTCATCGTTGCTGTGCTGAATATCAAGCCCATCTCCAGCACCGCCAGCGTACAAAACGTCCTCGTCATGGTGAAGCTCGGGGTCACCGCGTTGTTCTGTCTCGCGGGCGTGTTCGGTGGCGAAGCTCGGAATCTGCTGCCACTGTTGCCGGAGCCTCCCGATGGCGTTTCGGCATGGCACGGCGTTCTGGCTCTGACGGCGACGATGCCGCTGTGGTACGCCGGTTTTCACGTCGTGGCCATTCTCTCCAACGAACGCGCCGACAGCGTGAGATTGAGCGACGTGGCGGGCGCGATGCGTGCTTCCATCTTCGCGGCGTGCTTGTTCTACGCGTGCATCGTGCTTGCGGCAGCTTACGTGGTGCCGTGGCAAACGCTGATCACGGCGCCGTTGCCAGCAGCGACGGCATTTCGCGATGGACTCTCCAGCACGACGTTTGCGAACCTGGTGCTGATGTCCGGGCTGCTTGGCATCTGCTCCGCGTGGATTGCCTGCTTCGCAGCCTCGGTGCGTGTGTTGAAGCAACTGCGAATGCAGCTGACCGGCAGAGAGTGGGACGCACGCCTCGCGACCGTCGCGATCACTGTGATTGGCGGAACGTTCTCACTCGCGGGCCGTCCTGCCCTGGTGCCTATCGTCAACGTCGCAGCGATGTGCTTCGGCTTGGTTTATCTGCTGGTCAGCATCGCAACGTGGCGGCATGCGGTGACGCTTGCCGAACGCTGCATCGTGATTGTGGGCGCCGTCGTGGCCGCGGCCATGGCCGCCTATGTCATCGTTTCTGCTGTCGCTGAAGGCGGATGGCTGGCGCCTGAAGTGATCGTCACGTTCTTTGCGGTGGTGGCCGCCGCGCTGTCCTGGCTGTTTAGATCGAGGAAGATGTCTGGTGCAAACTGAATCGTCGTCGGCGCACGCCGAGCGTGCTCGCCAATTGCTGAAGTCCAGTGTGGTGTGGGACAACGTGTGGCCGGTCGATCTGCCGGGTCTCGAGTCCGTCGGCAATACCTGGGATCGGTTGGAGCGGTTTGCGGCTGCAGGCGTGACCGCGCTGGGGCTGACACTCGCCGGCGACAATCACAACAGTGCCGAGGCGCTGCGTTTAACCGGCTGGGCGCGTAATGAGCTGCGTGCCCGATCGTCCAGTCTCATGCTGGCGCAGACGGTGGACGACATTGCCACTGCCAAGCGTGCCGGCAAGCTCGCGGTGGTGATGCAATTTGAAGGCACACGCTGTTTCGAGCGCGACCTGAATCTCATCGACGCCTTCTACGCGCTCGGCGTGCGCCAGACCCTGTTGGCTTTCAACACCGCCAATTGCACTGGTAGCGGCTGTGCGGAGCGCGTCGATGGCGGGCTCACGGCGTATGGTCGCCGCTTCATTCGCGAAGCCGAACGCGTCGGCATGCTCATCGACTTGAGTCACGTGGGGCGACAGACGTCTCTGGATGCACTGGCGATGGCGCAGCGGCCCATGGTCATCAGTCATTCGAATGCCAACGCCGTGCACACCAGCTTTCGAAACATCGACGATGTGCAGGCCGCGGCCTGCGCGGACACCGGCGGGCTGGTGGCGATCTCGGGCTCCAGCGAATATCTGGGCGATACCCAGTGCCGCAGCGAGACGCTGTTCCGGCATCTCGATCACTATGTGCAACTGATCGGTCCGGCGCACGTCGGCATCGGACTCGATATCGTGTTCGAGCCAGAACCGTTGAATCGCTGGGCGCGCGGCCGTCCGGAGGAATGGCCAATGGCCCAGGATCCGGCCTGGCCGGGATTCAGCTATGCCATGCCGGAACAACTCGTCGAGCTGATCGAACTCATGCTCACGCACGGCTATGCCGAGTCCGCAGTCGAGGACATTCTGGGGCGCAACTACATGCGGGTGTGCTCGCAGGTGTGGCGCTGATCATGCGGCCCGTGATCATCCTGCTGGGCGTGCTTGTGGCGTTCGATGCGGCCACGCCCTTGCTCGAAGGCAAACAGCACTATCCGGAGGCACGGCTGCTGCGGAAACAGCAGTGAGAGGCCGAGCTGGACCGGTGCGCTCACCATAACTCCAGTCGCGGTCGGCAGGCCGACCTGCCAGGTCGTGCATTCTCCCGCCGAAATGAGCAGAATGTCAGCTGCTTCCATATTCGCAAGGGAGTTGCAGATGTGCCGGATTCGAGTGTTCGCTCTGCTGGCGGCCTGCGCGGGCATGTCCGGATGCTCCATTACCAAAACGGTCACGCCGATAGAGCCGCCGCAAGTCAGCCAGGTGTGCGTGCTGGATAACAAGGACGTTTTGATGGACGAATTCCAGCCTGAGATCCAGCGCCAGCTCGAAGCGAAACACATTCCCACCCAGGTTTACACCGGTGAGAGGCCCGCTGAGTGTTCGCACTACCTTGAATACAAAGCACTCTGGCGGTGGGATGTGGGGGTGTACCTGCACTATGCCTCGTTTCTTGTTTACGACGCCAAGGGCGTTGCCGGCTCCGCTTTCTACGACGCCCGCCGGGGCGGCGCGCGCCTGGACAAATTTGGCCGTACCGCAGACAAGATTCGGCCACTGATTGACGAGTTGTTCGGCTCGGTGAGCGTGGGCCCCATCCTGGTTCCTGTACAGACTGAATCGGCAGCCACGACCCCGACACCCGATCGCAGCGCTCGCCTGCAGGAACTGAAGAGACTGCATGACCAGGGATTGATCACCGACGAAGAGTTCGCCGCCAGGAAGCAGGCGATCCTCGCGGAGATATGAAGGGCGGCGTGACGACTACCACAGGGAGGGTTGATCGACTATGGAATCGGTTCGTCAACAGTTGCTGCGACTGTTCCCAATTCAGATTCGTGTCGATGAGCCGGGTGCCGATGTGGCCGCCGCCATCTACGCCATGCTTTGGGGGTTGGAAGACCTCGCCGTCGACGGCTGGGCGCTGTTCCGGGTGGTTCGCGAATCCGCTGCCTCTTTAGAGGCGGTCGGGCTGATGACGCTCCTGCCGGACGGCTCTGTTCCAATGTCCGTGAGCGTCAAAGGCGATGAGATGGGGCTGGCCTGGTCGGCGCGGGCGGGAGTTCAGGATCAGCAGTGGCTCGCACTGCTGGTCTCGGGCGTCACGCTGCGGTCGAGAACGGTGCCCGTATCGAGCCACAGAGGCGTTCCGGCAAGTACCGCGTAGCATTTCCAGAAAACGCGTCTCGGCCGTCTAAACTCAGGTGAGGAGCGTCCCGCTCCCAACCTGCGGCGTCATGAGCGCAAAGAATCGACAGCCGGAAGAGGCCAGTGGCAGCGAAGAGCGACCGGATCCCGCCCCCACGGGGATGGGGTCAGATCTCGCTCGCCTGTTCGAAGAACATAACGCGGCATTGATCGCACTGCTGCGGGCCAAGCTGCGCTCCAACCAGGAGGCGAGGGATGTGGCCCAGGAGGCCTACGTACGCCTGCTGCAGTTGGATCGGCCCGGCACCGTGAGCTATTTGCGGACCTATCTTTTCCGTACCGCGCTCAACATTGCCACGGATCGATTGCGGAGCGCCTCGGTACGATTGGCGGCCCACCGAGATCCGGTCTTCGATCCCCGAGTGGATGAAATCTCGCCCGACCGCAGGGCGCTCGCGGAGGACGAACTGCGCGTGATCGCAGTGGCGCTCGAGTCGCTGCCCGCCAAGCCGCGCTACGCCTTTTTATTACATCGCTTCGCCGACCTGGACATCGACGAAGTCGCTGGACGTCTGGGAGTCACGGAGCGAATGGTCCGGAATTACATCTTGCAAGGCATGCTGTGCTGTCGAGCGGCACTGGACAAAGTCAGGAAGCGGCACGAGGACAACGGAGGTTCGTCGTCATGAGCGGCAGGCACGAAGTGTCGACGGCGCTGTTCGAAGAAGCGGGAGACTGGTTTCTGCGCATCCGTTCGCGGCAGGCGGACTCCGAATTGCACCTGGCATGGTTGCAATGGATCGAAGCGGACCCCGCGCATCGAGAGGCGTTCGAAGCGGTGCAGGAGATCTGGGACACCGCCGGGCAAGTGGACCCGCAGCCCTGGCCGCGGCCGGAGGAGCTGGCCGAGCTGCTACCCGGCACGGCGCCTTCCCCCAAGAGATGGCGAATCGTCCAGCCGCCGGTGTGGGCGCTCATCACTGGCTTCGCGGCGTGCGCCATGGCGCTGCTGGTCGTCGGCTTCGATCCTGCGATGGCATGGTTGACCGGTAGCGAGGAACAACGCATCGCGACGGCTCGAGGAGAGCAGCAATCCGCGGTGCTGTCCGATGGATCTCGCATCGAGCTGGGGGGACTGACGGGCGTGGACGTGCAGTTCTCGCCGCAGCGACGCCTGGTCATCGCCGATGAGGGCGAAGTGTTCTATCGGGTCGAGCATGACCCATCGCGGCCGTTCGTCGTCGAGGCGGGGCCGGTCAGCGTCAAGGCGATCGGCACGGCGTTTTCGGTTCGGCGCGAGGCGGGGATGGTGTCGGTGGTCGTCACCGAGGGCGTTGTCGAAGTCAACGCGCTGGCCGAGAGTGGCGCGGCGGACGTGGAGCCAAGGTTGCGAGTGAAGGCCGGCGAACGGATTCGTTTCGATCAGGGGCACCTGCAAGCCGTGCCGCAAGCCGTTCACACCGAGCAGGACGTGGTGTGGCGACGGGGCCGCCTGCGCTTCGAGGAGGAACCTCTGCGTGTCGTGGTGGCGAGCCTGAGCCGATATACCAGCAAGCCCATCGTGTTGGGACACCCGAGCCTGCAGGAGCTGCGCTTCACCGGCACAGTGTTCGACGACAGCGTCGATGACTGGTTGAAGGGCGTGCAAGTGGTTTTCAAAGTGAGCGTGGATGAATCGCATCCCGATCGAATCGTGCTGCAGCCACGGCCGTGACGGCAACCCTCGAAACCATTTCCACAATATTTTCGTCACACGTCTAAACGACAGGGAGGTGATGTTCTACATCACTCGGCAAATAAATAGACGTGAGATGACATGACCGCGACGCTACGTGACTTTCGGCTTTGCACCCTGCTGGCCACCGCCAGCATTTTCCCCGTTAGCGTTTTCTCCGGGAGCGCGCTGGCAGCAAGCACCACGGAGCTGACTGCTAGATATACGTTCACCATTCCGTCGCAGTCGCTGTCGGCGGCACTGCTGACATTCTCCGAACAAGCCAAGATTCAAGTGATGACCGCGAGCGCGGATCTCACCGGTTTGACGTCTCCGGGGATTTCAGGCGAGCACGCCGTGGGCGAGGCACTGCAAGCGTTGTTGCAGGGAAGTGGTCTACGCTTTCGGGTGATCTCCGCCAATGCGGTTGCGGTGGAGCCTTTGCAGCCCCGCGCGAATGCCGGCGATATCAATCCAACACTGCGAGGCGTGCCGGAAATCCTGGTCACCGGGTCGCGCGTGCTCAACATGGATATCCGGCGCGATCGCGACGATCCGCAGCCCTACACCATTTTCGATCAGGTCCAGCTCGAACATTCGGGCGCCGTGAGCATCGAAGATTTTCTCAAGCAGCGCCTGACCATGAATACCCAGTCGACCCTGCTGAGTCAGCAGACGGCCGCGGCATTCGCCAACAATTCGAGCATCAACCTGCGCGGTCTGGGCGCGGCCCAGACATTGATCCTGGTCGACGGGCGCCGGCAGCCGAGCTTCCCCAACTTTGGCAACGCCGCGCAAGCCGATCTCAACGGCATTCCGCTGGCTGCCATCGAACGTATCGAAGTGCTGCCGACGACGGCTTCAGGCATTTACGGCGGCAGCGCCACCGGCGGTGTCGTCAACGTGATCTTGCGTCGTGACTATGAAGGCGCCGAGGTCAATGTGAGATACGAGGACTCGGTTCGCGCCGACGCGCCGAATCAGCGGGTGGACATGGCTGCCGGAGTGAACCTGTTTGGCGGCACGACCAACGTCATGATGGCGGGCACTTACATGGAAGGCGATCAACCCAGTTACGGCGATCGCAATTTCTGGCTGCGTGGCCGTCAGCGCGTGCTGGCCAATAGTGGCAACAACTATCGCGCCGTCGAACTGGTCGGCGACCCGGTGCTCGGCGCCACGCCCAACATCCGCAGCGTGACCGGTGAGAATCTGGTGTTGGACAATGGCACGCCACTCGGCTCGCCGATCACGCATGTGCCGGCCGGTTACGTGGGACTGTCGTCCGGTGACGGTGGCGCCGCGCTGGTGGGGCAGGCCGGTACTTATAACATCCAGCCGGCTTACTCGGCGCAGACGGTCGGCGGCCGCAATGCGCGCATGGGTCAGGATCCTCAGCTCAAATCTCTGGCGCTCACCGTGCGTCAGGAGATCACGCCGAACCTGCGAGGATTCTTGCAGGCCAACGCTTCGCAGAGCCGGCAGCGCTTCGATCTCGACGCCATCATCGGCCAGGCCAACACCGTCTACACGGTGCCCGCGGCGTCACCGAACAATCCGTTTCAACAGGACATTCGGGTGACCGCCGCGAGCGTGTCGGAGTTGCGCAGGCTGCAATCCGAAACCGAACAGCGCAGTCTCGTGGGCGGCTTGATCGTCAAGCTACCGCGCAGTTGGATGACCGCGCTCGACTACACCTGGGCTCGCGCGGAATTCGACTATGCCAGTCAGTTTGCATCGAACTTGTCCGGCCCGAGGGCCGCAGTGAACGATGGCAGGATGGACCTGCTGCGAGATACGGCGCTTTATCCGCTCGACTTTCTGCCTTACCTGGATAGTGCCGCGGGTTCACGCGGCCATTTCGACGTGACGCTCAAGGCCGCGAGCTGGCGTGTCGCCGGGCCGCTATGGGCACTGCCTGGCGGCGATATGCAACTGACGGTACTGGCGGAGTATCGCGAAGAGCTGCTGGGCACCGGCAACAGTTCCAACTTCAGCGGCGCCGGCGAATTCGTTCGCTATTTCTATCCCAGCCGCTCTCAGTCGATTCGCAGCGCGTACGCGGAGCTGCGCCTGCCTTGGATATCCGCACGCAACAGCCTCCCTGGCGTGCAGTCGCTGGAGCTGCAACTTGCCGTGCGACGCGACGACTACACCATTCGGGGATCGAATGCGACCATCATCATCCCGCCCAGTGGCGAGATCTCCGGCATCGTCCGCAGCACCAATGAAGTCGCCTCCACCGATCCGACCTTCGCGTTGCTGTATCAACCGATACGGGATGTCACATTGCGCGCCAGTTATGGCACCGGCTTCCTGCCGCCCAGCGTGGGCCAGGTCGTGCCCGGCGCTCCTATCGTCAGTCCGGGCCTGGGGACCGATCCGCTGCGAGGCGGCTTGCCGCTCGGCACCGTGTCTTACATCAGCGGCGGCAATCCCGATCTGACGCCGGAAGAATCGCAGAGCTGGTCGGCGGGCATCATCTTCACGCCGACGATCGTGCCCGGGCTGCGCCTGTCGCTCGACTACACCAAGATCAAGAAGAGCGACATCATCACCACGCCCACGGTCGAGACGCTGGTCAATTATTTTCCCGACCGCATCACTCGTGGCGCGAATCTGCCGGACGATCCAGCCGGTTGGGCCGGACCCATCATCGCGGTGGACGGCACGCTCATCAACGTTGCGAAGGCGCGGGTCGAAGCGTTCGATCTGCAGGCCGACTATGAGTGGGATACCGCGTTCGGCACCTTCATGCCGTTCGTGTTTGCCTCGCTGCAGACGGAATTCGTGCAGCAGTTCCTGCCCAATGGCGTGTCGGTCAACAACGTGAATATCACCAGCGCCAATCCGCTCAAGCTCAAAGGCAACATCGGCTTGAACTGGCGTCACGGCGCCTGGTCCGCCGGCTGGGCCGCCAGATATTTCGATTCCTACGTCGCGGGGCTGACGCCGACCATCAATCGATGGCAGGGCAACGGCGGGCGGGTGCCCAGCCAGATCTATCACGATGTGTTCGCGACCTATCGCTTCGCCGACGATTCCAGGGTCGCGGTGCTCGCGGACACCGACATCACGCTGGGCATCAAGAATCTGTTCGACAAGGAACCGCCGTTCGACGCCAACAACACCTACAACGGTTACTACAGCACGTTCGGTGACCCGAGGCTGGCGAGCTACTGGCTCGGCATCAAGAAGCGCTTCTGAACCAGGGATAGAACATGAAAACCGCCACACAGATGTACTCGATGCCAGCCCGCCGCGCTGGAGCGCGTTTCAGCAGCACTACTTCCATGCAGACTGTATTCACGAAGATTTGCCTGACGGTGGGATTGGCCGCCGGTCTGTTACATCCTGCCGCGGCCGATGAAGCTGGCCTGCGGCAGATCACTCTCGATGATGCCTTCGCCATCAAAGGCGTCGGTGCGATCGCGGCGCATCCGACTCGGCCGGTGCTGGCGGTGGAGGAGAGCGGCGGCATTCGCATCGTCGAGGCCAAGGATGGGCGCGAGCTCAAGCGCCTCGATGGTCATTCACCGCAGTGGTCGCCGGACGGCAAGAAGCTCGCGTTCTTCTCGCGCAAGAGCGGTCACACACAGCTGCATGTGTGGACGATGGCCGCCGACACGGAAGTGCAGGGGACGACACTGCCGACAGGCATCACTCAGAGCAAGACCTTGGGGGCTGCGTGCAGCCCGCACCGGACTTCCTGGTCGTCCGATGGACGGTCCATTGCCTTCGTCACCGTGGCGATGTCGCTCAAGGGCCTTCCACCCGTCGATGCAACGCTGCCGGGCGTGTATGTCGTCAAATCGCACCCCAGCGATCGACGCAGCTCGCTGGAGGCAATCTTCAAGAATCGAGCCGCCAACGCCGGGGTATTGCGCGCACCCGATGACTGGACGGTCTGGTTCGGCAGCGACCCGGAATTCGTCGCGGCGATGAATCAAGGTACGCGGGATCCGGAGTCCATCGCCAATCGGATCGCCGTGCTGGATACCACCTCCGGTGAAACGAAATTTGTTTCCGGCACGGCCGCGCAGTATTTCTGCCCGGCCTGGTCCGCCGATGGCCGCACCATCGCCAGCATCGCGGACATCACTCCCGCGACCGAAAGCAACGAATCTTACGGTGCCTTGGGCTCGCCCAAGAACAGCACCGTGGCGTTATATGACGTGCGCACCGGGCGGGAGCGGTTGTTGCCCGCCGATCCGCTGGGTCGCATTCGTACCCTGGTGTGGTCGGATCCCGGCCGACTGATCGCGGTGACTGAAACAGGAAAAAAACTTTCCGGCTTTCCCCGGCTGGCCGTGATCGAGACGGCGAGTGGCCGCACTCGTTCCATCGAGACTCCGGCGGGGCAGCCGGTGCTGGAACTGCAGGCTGGCCGCAAGGGGAGTGCAACGGTTCGCTTGGGTGATCGCTTCGTGGATACCGTGTGGTCCTACGAGCCGCGCTCCAACAAATTTACGCCGACGCAGACCTTCGATTGGCAGGTGACGGGGTTCGATTTCCTCGCTGACCGGTCGCTCGCGTTCTGGGCGGAATCCGGCACGTTCAAAGGGCGGCTGGTGATATCCGAGCCGAATGCGCCGGCACGGGTGATCCATGACGCCAATCCGCAGATCGCCCAGCTCGCATTGGGCGAGCAACGGCGGATCACCTGGAAGAACAAAAGCGGCGAGGAGGTCGACGGCGTCGTCATTCTGCCGCCCGGTTATCGCAGCGGTGAGCGATATCCCATGATCGTGGATGCGTATCCGAATCAGGCGCGAGACCGGTTCAGGCTGTCCGCCCTGGTGGAAGACACGGGCCAGTTGATGGCCGCGCAAGGCTTCGTGATTTTCAGACCGGCGATTCGCACTCCCCACGGCAGGTATTGGTTCACGCGCGGCGAGGCATATCAGAGCGAAGCCGTCGGCGCGAAGGGCGTGAAAAAAATGGTGGACGATTTCGAGTCCGGCGTCGCCGCGCTGGTCGCCCAAGGCATCGTCGATCCGGCGCGCGTCGGCATCTATGGCTTCAGCAACGGCGGCTGGCTGGCGAACATGCTCGTCACCGAGACCAAAATGCTGGCCGCCGCGGCTGTGCAGTCGGGGATCAGCAATGCTATCGGCATGGCGCTGGATCTCACTGTCAGCACCACGCGAGGGATGGACCCGGCCACCGGCGGCAACGTGTTCGATAACTTCGACGATTACGTGGCTGTCTCGCCCATCTTCCGCATGCGCGATGTCACCACTCCGATGCTGTTGCTGGTCGGGGACTTCGACAGCACCTGGATCATGCAGATGGTCGCGCAGTACAGCGTGTTGCGGGCCGAAGGCCGTGAGGTGACCTTGGTGCGCTATACCGATGAAGGACACACGCGGGTCAAGCGTGAGACCGCCACTGACGCGTTCCAACGCGTGACTGAGTTCTTTCGCCAGCATCTTCGGCTAGGGGAGGTCTGATTCGTCGGCTTCGCTGACAATCGAGCAACGCTGCTACGGCGAGGAACCGGGTTCTGATCGAGGAGTGAAGGCCTGCCGCGGAGGCGATTGATTCTCATCAGGCTGGCTGGGCGTGTGCAGCGGTCGAGATCGATATATGCACTCGATCAGTCATCGCGAGAGCTTCGGGCCGATCGTTTGAGGTGGATACGCGGGGTGACGCCGCGGGAGTATTCCTCCGGCGATATTCGGCGTCTGGGTTCAATCAGCAAACGTGGCGACGGATATCTATCGCGTGCTGAAGATGGTGGCTGAGTTGGAGGGCTGACCCGTGGCAACAAAGGCTCGAACCAAATCCCGCGCCAAGGTGCGCGCCAAACAACAGCTGCCCGCCGGATATCGACGCTGGGATGCGGCGAATTACCTCGAGAGCGAGGGGGACATGGCCGCTTACCTGGAAGCGGCGATGGAGGACGCGGCTGATGATCCTGCCTATATCACGGCGGTGCTAAATGACATCGCTCGCGCACGAGGCATCATGAAGCTGGCGAACGATACGGGTAATGACTCGCGCGGGCTTGTGTAAAGCCCTGGCGCCTGGCTCGGAGCTCTCGTTCGAGACGGTGGTCAGAATCAGCAAGGCGCTGGGTTTGCGGCTGTCGCTGAAATCAGCGGCTTGAGGTGAGGGATGATGGAAGGGAGGGACTCGAAAACTCGACCGCGAATCGGAGAATTCGTAAGTTACGGAATTGTGGTTGGATGTAGATCCCCGGAACACCTCAAAAATCCCCGAGTTTGGCACTGGATTTGGCACTGGCGTTCGGTGGAGAGAACGCGCGTAACGTTGCGGGCACTTCTGATCGCCACAGCGTTCGCCGAGTTGGTACGTCGAGTCTCGCCGGTCACTGATGCGAATCTCACCAAGATGGTCGCTAGTTCGCAAGTCCCGCAAGAACCAACGGCGGTGTCAAGCTTCACGCTCGGATATCCGCTCACGCTTCTTCCGCTTCGCGAGGGAGGCTTTCGGGAAGCGTAGGCGTAAGTCACGTGCCAGATCCCCTAGCTCATCACAGCGACCCGAGCTGGCTTCCACCAGCAGTGCAATTGTGCGCCTCGCCCCGCTGTCAGCAGCTAAGGCATTACTCCAACCTTCTCTAGCTCGGCTCACGTCGACGCCGTCAAGCACGCGCTGCATGCTCTGTGGCGCTACTTCGGACAGGATCTCGATGTACTCAGCGGCATCTTTATACCAGCTTGGGTGGACGTTCGAAAGGACGCTCGACGTCGGTGCTTCGGCTGGGCGCAAGAGCCGTTCGAGTAGATCAGAACGATCTCTGGCGAAGTAAGCGATAACTCCAACTCCGAAGCGCCATTGGACATGGTCGCCGTGGGCCAACCCGATGACACCATCTTGCTCCACGTATTTATATGCTAATGAAGGTGCCATGAGAGCAAGTCGTGCTGGCATCACCTCCATGCGTGTCATGTTGTTTTCAATCATCGTCAGAACCGCATTCCTTGCAGAAGTCGCCGAATAGGCGACTGCGATAAACACTTCGGCATCATGGGGCAGGCCGCGCCAATGTGCTCCAATGGTGTCAGAGATCTTGGTCCAGTCCATAGCTGCGGCAGTCGCCTCGAATTTCTTACGCGCCGCACGCGCCATGAACGACAGCAAGAACGAGACACTTTGAAAGTCGCGAAGGCGTGCCGAAGAGATTTGCGCAGCGACGCGATCGGGCTTGATGCCGCCAAGCATCTTTGCGGCGATCTTGCGATGGCGAGATTTCGGGCCATACTGTCCCACATAGACTTTCAGCGGATCGAGAACCCGCAGCACATGCCATGCAATATCATCTAGGTCGCGAAATGCAGAGATCGGATCAGCTGACAGTAGTTGGTGGGCTATTGGAACGAATGCCTCGACCATGTTGAGAAGCAGGTCTTCGTCTGTCCAAACAAGGCTCTTACAGAATGCTGCAAATCCGCTGGCGCCTTCCGATGGTGGCCAAGTTTTGGCCAGTCCGATGAGTGCTTCACGTTCAATGATCGACAAGACGTTCTGTCCCCATTGAGTCGTGTCCCTAATCCTGGCGGCGGACAAGAACTCGCTTAGATGATACGCCGTCGTCGGCGTAACCAAGGATATCGCTGCCGCCACCGTGCGTGGATCTGCTGCTTCAACGATCTTTGTAGCAAGCGCATCGTTGTTGTTGTGTCGAACTGCATGTAGCAGTCGCGCCAAACCATATCCGATGGGTGGAGATAGATTAGAGATCCACGTGGCGATAACCTGGATTCTCTGAGAGTCACTAAAAAGGATTTTCGGCCACTCCTTGTTGTACATGCCGAGTTCGCTGATCAGCAGCGCTGCAAACATTCGTTCCTCTGGCCCGGATGCTTTCCAGCACCTCTCGATGAGAGGCTTGAGACTGTCGTTCGGAACTAGATGCGTCCACGAATATTGGCCAGAACCGCAAAAAGAGAACTCATGAAGCAGCAAACGGAGGCCGGCGATTGGGTGCGAGATGTCGTTTATCACATGGCAAAGGATGCGTCCAATGCGATCTCTGCCCGTCTTTTCCTCCGTGGCCAGGATCTGGCCGAGCACTACGATAGCAAACCGTTGGTGAGGGCAACGCAAGTCCGTTAGGTCGAGTAGTAACCGTTCATTTACCAGCCATTGCAGTGCTTCGTGCGCTTGGCTGGCACTGATATCCGCCACTTCAAGAAGCTCTGTCAGTTTCCCGAGCGTTGGGGGGGAGTCTCGCGAGGCTAGCTGATGAATTGCAGCAGCGGCGAGCACGATATCGGCGCGCTTCGCCCGCGCTTTGTCTGCTGCTTGCTTTGCTCTTCGCCACCCTCCTCCGAGAATGAAGCAGAACTGCCAAGGGAACTTGGCGGTTCTCTCTGCATGATCAATTCGCTCTTCGATAGGACTGTACGTCATTAACTCGCCGACGTGATCGTCTGCGCGTTGAACGACGGCAAGGGTTTGTGCAGGATTGGACCGAAGTGAAGTCGCTATCGTTCGCACGGCGCGTTTGGCATCAATAACTACACAGCCCCGGAACGGTCCTTCGCGGTCGATTCCATTATGTGCGGAGATGAGATATCGCTTCGAGCCGGCTGCTGCTTCTGCGGAGGCTAGTGTAGCGGGATCAGTTAGATGGGCATCGTCGATGAAGAAGAGTGTCGGCCGATCCGAATCTGGGTTGACTAAGCTGATGGAATGAGCGCGAGGATCTCTTAGCTGAAGAACGGACCAACCATCTGCAGCCAATTGCATCGCTGCCTGAAATGCGCAGATTGACTTGCCGGCGCCCGGCTCCCCAACGATTCGAACATAGAATGCGTTCTTAAGCTCGGCAAGGACCGTGTCCACCTCTTCCAGTTTCGGGCAGGCAGCCACGTCATTTGGCCCAAGCGGGCGTCCCAAGAGCGCGGGACCCAGATCCCGACCTGCGCCGAACTCAATGAGTCTCCATGGAGAGACTGGGATTCCGGGGGCCAGGTGGCCTGAAGTGCCCAGCCCTTTGACTGTCTCAAGAAGCTCTCGAACCTCCAAACCGTGAGGCATGCTCTGGAGCCGATCGAGCAGGGTCCCGATGTCAAAGGCCAGTTCGGGATAGAATGTCTTGAGCACACTCTTGTGCTCGCAGAGCAAGGTCTCTATGTCGCCCCAGCCGAGAACAGTCACCGTGAAGCGACCTGTCTCCCTTCGCGTTCGAGAGATCTTTCGCACCTCTTGTTGTAGCGGCCCGTCTACCGGTGCTGTTGTCGCGAAGATCCAGTGGTCAAGCGTAGGTGCAAATTTCTCAGCCTTTCTGATTTCTGCTTCGATCTCGGTAAGTGATGCCTGGGCTCCGAACTGTGCCTCCTTGCCTTTGCATTGAACTCCCTGGTAACTCCCGTACAGGCCGCCTGGAGAGCCGAAGATGTCTACGCCGTGTTGAGGCTGACCCGCGCGAGCGTTCTTCTGCGCAAGTGGGTCTCGCCATATGGTCTTGAAAAGCGAGTGGCAAAGATCTTCAAACGTTACCCAAGATTTCGGCGCTGGAATTTGCTTTTCGCGATCGTCCACAGTCTTCTCGTATTTCTCTGGATTAGTGAGCGCCGGGATACTCATCCTCGTTCATTCGGCTCTCAATGACCCGACCCGGGACAAAGTATTTCTGCTGGTTCCGGATGCGCGCCGCACGTTCCATGTCATCGGGCGTCCAATTCGCAGTGTCTAGGAACACGAAATCCTCCGAGCCTCCGTCTAGCCCGCGAGCATCCAGAGCGATGCCGACGATGATGCGGGCTTCTGGTCGCACGACCTTCGCGGCATAACATCGGAGTTGCAACTCCTGACCTCGGGCAGTGCGATACGCGCCATAGTCACCGCTTTGTGCGCCAGGGCCAATGAGCAGGACGTAGAAGACGTCCTGTTGTCCTGAAGGAAGAAGACTTGAGATCATTCGCTCCCTAGCCTTATCTGCACGCTCCAGTACCGATTTTGAAAGTATGCGGCGATAGAAGCGATTCTCGCTTGCCATTGTCCGCGCAAGTGCCTCGTACTGGCTCATCTCCACGTCATTGCCGAACTCGAGGCTACCTTCGAGATAGTGATCGGTTACGTACTCTATGAGCCCATCCCAGAAAGCGCTCACCGCGTTTTCACGACGTCCGGCTTGATACGTCGGGTCCGCTAGCAATTGCTCCCATAAGCCTGCGCGTAAGCTGTACGGGACTGCGACTGCGGGGAATGAGCGGTTGTGCCACAGATACTCTGCCAGCACGTCAACCTCTGCTCGGGCAGACTGAAAGAAACCTCGGCTCACGAGTTCTTCTCTCGCAACAAGATATGCAATGAAGTCTGCAGTCGTGCTGAGTTCATTAAGGACGGAAGTGAGGCTTGCTTCATCGAGCACATGCAGATGCCCGGACACCTCGTCCACTCGGCCCAGGGTAAGCGGCATGGCGTCTCCCCGGATCGACAGGTCGAGAGCGAGGCTCGGACGGGCTGTCTCGGCGAGACACCGGTGCGCTGCACCCGTCGCCACGCAAACGCGATGAATGCGTATGCGGTCGCTGCTCGGCATGGGAATCGGCAGTTGCCGTATGCATTTTGCGTCGAGAAAGATCTTGTCAGGATTCGCGCGAATCCATCGTTCAGCCTGCTGGATTTGATGTGCAGAGGCGGCGATGGCCCGTCTGAACCAGCGTGTCCAGTCCAGCGTGGTATCGCCGCTTTCGGGGTATACGCAGGACTTGTCCGAAAATATGACCACATCGTCTCCGAACACTACTAGTAGATCCGCTAGCTCCTTATTGAGCTTCTTATAGAGGTTGGGATACGTCCAAAGCCGCAGGAAGGAGCCCTCGCAGAGATTCGCTAGGACGCGCTCTGATTCCGTAAGCCCGTGGGATTTCTGAAACCGCATCACTCGTTGTCCAGTTCATCGTCAAACCAGGTGGGGACGAACATCGATTCCTTGAGAATGGGGCGATGGCAATGCACCCGAGATGCCGGATCTATACAACAACCCGACACAATGCTCCACCTCTATGATGACGAAGTCGCTGTGATCGGGCCCGCGAGTCAGTGGCGCAAGGGACAATCGATAAAGAATTTATGGGCGACTTGCCCGGTCATCGGGAGTGCTGCTGCCGTAGACGCCTCACAGTTGAGGTTTGCACGACCCCGGCGGTTGGCCGCGGGTTGTGAGCCTTCGTTCGGGACTTGCGAAGGCTGGCTCAGGGATATGGCCGCGGGTAAGGGAAGGTCGGATAAATAGTGAATTCCGCAACAAGAGAACAAAGTCTCATCACACGAACGCCATGAACTGAGAATTCCGTACCAGACTAGTGTGGTGCGGTGATGGTCATAATCCGGCAAAGCCGCCTGCGGAGAGATTCTCGGAGATTGGCTGTCGGCGCGCAAACCGAAACACTCGATCAAATAATGCTTGAGCGCTAGAGGCAATGCCTCCGGGCGGCTGGGGAGCCGGAGCCTGGCTTTTACCCACTTCCCGCCATTGGCGATTTCCGAGTGGGCTCTCAACACTCGATCAAAGACACGTTTGCTTAAGAATCACGGAGGAAAGCTACGGATGACCGCTTTCGGAGAAATAAGGGCATGGCTCGGAGAGTTGGGTTGGATGGCTAACGTCATCACCATAGGGGGATCTTTGTTCACGTTGACTTTGATTCTTCGGAAGGCGATCAGGCTAGTCGGCGGGCATTCGAGTGCTGCTGCTCTTGTCGAGAGTTTCATGCCAACGTGGGATTCTTCTACAGTTAAGGATGTGGGAGAGGTTGCGATTGTTGATGACAACATCGCTGATTTCCCGGTGGAAGAGCTCCGTCGCGACGGTTACCACGTCAAGAGCTACAAGAGTGTTCGATTGAGCGATATCCATCATTTGGCGGAATACGATGTCGTTTTCTTAGATATGCACGGTGTGGTGAAGGATGATATTGAGAACGGAGGATTGAAACTGATTGCACGCTTGCGAGAGGAGAACCCGCGTCAGCAAATTTGTGCAGTGTCTAGCAGGTCATTCGATCCAACGGCGACGACGTTCTTCAAACAGGCAAACGATTACAAGAAAAAGCCTTTAAGAGCTAATGAATGCAGAGATGTTATCGATCTATCCCTAAGAGAAAAACTGGATCCGCCGCGTCTCGCCAGTGCGCTCGATGCTTCCCTCATGTCAGTGCCGCGTCGCTCGCGACGTCGCATACTGAAGCATATAGCTCTGGCCAGTGCGAGCGGAACTGAAAGTGAGCAGATCCTCGGCAAATTCGTTTGGCCTCTGATCAATGGTCGTGAAGAAAGGTCTGTAGTGCGGGATATTGTCCGAGTGTTGCGCAATGCGAATCGTTGATCTCCTAGACACGAAGGCAGTGTCCTTTCCTTGGCCTCTCGTGGTTGAGAACAAGATATATGACGGTACGGTCATGCCGCGATCATCTCGGTGCGCATCAAAGTGTGGCGGCGCGCCACAGTGCGCTCGTGCGGATCGTCTGGTCGACGAGGCCGTTTGCGAGCACGGTATGAGCTTCGTGGTCGTGTCGCTCCGGAATGCCCGGCTCACGTTCTTCGGATTGCGGGGCGAAAGAAATCCAAATTCGGCGCATAAAGTCTTGAAGCCGTTCCTCAAAGGGAGGTTTGCGAGCATAGACGAAGTGAAAAGCAAGGTTGCGGCTGTGGAGCAGCTCCTGCATGCAATCGATTCGGAGTTTCTTGGGCGTCAGTCAGAGATGCTAGAGCCGTTGCATGATCCGGCGCGGCTTGCCCGTCAGATTGATACAATCGCTGGCAGACTGATGGCGAAAATACTGCCCGAAGGCACCGATGAGGAACGCTTTCAGAGGGCCGACTCAGATCTCCGGTCTCTCGTCAAGGCGGCAGGTTTCCTGAGCGATTCATTTGATTTGCTGACTATATACTTCAACCCGGCGGCAGCTTCGTTTGGGAGAAAGTCATTTATTTCGCTGCATGGGTTGTTGCTGAAGCTGGCGCATGTGTTCCGCATCCAAGACGGCGAGGATGGTGATGCCGGGAGTCGGATTTTTCTTAGCGGCCAAAGCTTCAAGAACGTTCGCGTGTTCGATAGTTTCAAGCTCGTGCCGTTCGCGTTGATAAGTAACGCAGTCAAGTACAGCTTATCGGGCGCAATTCGGATCGCTATCACCGAACGCCTGCATACGGTCGAAGTGATGGTCGAATCTCAAGGGCCGTACATCGAAGATGACGAAATACAAACAATATTCAACAAGCGGCAGCGCGGGCGGTGGGCGCGCCAGGTGGCAGAAGGGCGAGGCGTCGGGCTATATCTGGCACAAGTCGTCGCGCGTGCCAACGGATCCGAAATTCGAGTATCGAGCCAGCTGGTGGGGAATAAGAAAATCCGCGGCGTTCCTTTGGCTACAAACAGGTTTTCTTTTGAGCTATTGGCAGGAGCGGCGAGGGAGTAGGTGCGCGACGTGGATGTATTGTCAATGCCGGGGCGATCCTCGCCACAGCCCTCACGCTGCCAGTGCCGACGAGCCGTTGAATCAATCGGACGAGGCATTCGAGGCGCGCTATGAACGCACGATCAATGAGGTCTTACTGAAGGCAAATGCTATCTCGTGCCCCATAAATGACCAGAGGGCGAAAAGGACCGGTAGGGTTGCCTCTGCTCTTTCAGCCTATCACGTCGTGCTCACCGTCAAGGACGAGTGCCAAGACGCACTCGCCGCCTGCGGCGGTCTTCGATCCTTGACCGCTGCGCGCGTCGTGATTGGGAACGCGCGTCGGCAATCCTGCCGATGCAAAGCGGAGGCTCCGCCATGTTCCCGATCAACGAAGTTCTTCAGGGTGATTGCACTCGCGTGCTGCGCCGGCTGCCCGATTCGTTTGTGGATCTCGTCGTCACCGACCCACCGTATGGCGTGCACTATCAAGACAGCAATGGCCGGATGATTGCGAACGACGATGATCCGAATCGCATCCTCGGCGCATTCAAGGATCTGTATCGAGTCCTAAAGCCCGACAGCATCTGCATCTCCTTCTACAGTTGGGGCCAGGTGGACACATTCTTCCGGGCCTGGCGTCAGGCTGGGTTCCGGCCAGTCGGTCACATCGTCTGGGCCAAAGACTACGCATCGCGAACCCGTTATCTCCACTACCGCTACGAACAGGCGTATGTGCTGGCGAAGGGCTCGCCGAAGATACCGGCCGAGCCGATTGATGACATTCAGCCCTGGGTGTATTCGGGCAATCCGGATCACCCGACGCAGAAGGCAGTGCAGATCCTGACGCCGCTCATCGAGGCATTCTCGCACCCTGGTCAGCTCGTCCTTGACCCCTTCGCGGGCTCAGGAAGCACCCTGGTCGCCGCCACTGTCAGTGGCCGGCGCTATCTCGGGATTGAGCTGGAGCAGGGCTACTGCTGTGTGGCCCGCGAGCGGCTGGCACGTGCGCACGCTCGGCTTCCTCAGCCCCTGCCGATGCAGGCAGTGCTGGACCAGGAAGAATTGGATCTCGTGCCCGCCGACGTTGACGGGTTCATCCAGTCGCTGCGTGAGCATCGGTTGGAAGGTGTAGCTAGAGTGGTCGAGAGCGCCAAAGCGGATTACGGGTGGTAAGTTGAGTTTTGCCGCATGTGGGCCGCATAACATCACAAAGTGTCACGCGGCCCATTCGTTTGGAGTGGGGGCGACTTCACCGCGTGCGCACCGGCAACGCATGTGGAGGCTCTGTTTGAAAGCTGTCCCGCTCTGAAATGCGTCCTCCTCGATCTCAGCATGTCGGCGAGACTCTGCGCGAATATTCACATTCAGGTGTCGGTTTCCTTTAATTACGGGACTGAGCAGTCGACGCGGTCCGGGCACAAACAAGAGGTTGGCCCTTGGAGCGTGTCCCGTAATTGTGGGACTGGCCCTTTAAAGATGGGACTAGCCGGAATGCCAGCCAACACAGGTCGTGGGCGGGGAAGATCATCAAAATCATGGGCCTTCCGAGACGCCGCGTCCTCTAATCGGAGACCAGTACCATCTTTACGGGTCCAGTCCCTTCATTCATTGCGCCGGTCCCATGATTAAAGGAAACCGACATCAGCCACCGCGGCACACCCGGAGCTGAGAATCTGCCGATTGAGACGGGTGCGTTTCGACCGAAAAAAGCGCGATTTGCAGGATATGCCTGCGGCCGCTTTTGTTTAACACTGCAGTCCATGGGCACCTCACCTCTCATCGCTGCTCGCGTCTCGCCGGAGACGAAAGCGAAGTTCCGCAGCTTCGCGGAACAGCAGCAGATGACTGAGTCCGCCCTGTTGAAGCAGCTCATCGAGCTGACGGTGCAGCGAGTGAGCCACGCCGACGCAGATGTTCTGAGATCGCCAGAGCGGCGATTGCGAGCGGCGCGGCTGTATGTCCGGCTGCATCAAGAAGACCAGCTGTTACTCATGGAACGAGCCGCAGCTCGACAGATGCCGGCGGCCACCTATGTCTCAGTCCTGGTCCGGGCTCACCTACGGGCCCTGGCTCCGCTGCCCAAAGCGGAGTTGATGGCGCTCAAGCGATCCGTCGCCGAGCTGGGCGCGATCGGCCGCAACCTCAACCAGCTGACTCGCCTGGCTCATCATCAAACGGGCTTGGCAGGACCTGGCCGAGAGGATCTCCGGATGATGCTCAAGGTATGCGAGGCGATGCGCGACCACACCAAGGATCTGATCAGGGCCAATTCACGCGCCTGGAGGGCCGGCCATGAGACCGTTCGATCTTGATCGTGGCGGAGCCATATGGGATCTGACGAGCTACGCTCGCCGAGGACCGGCACAGCGGGACCGGTTGTCTCCCACGGAGGTTGCGCTAATCGCCCGCACGGTGGGTCACGCGCCTGAGGTGATGGTGAAGGTGACCGGCGGCGGTGGTGCCAGTACCAGCCATGGCGTCAACGCCCATTTCAACTACATCGGCCGGCGGGGTGACCTAGAGATCGAGACGGACGACGGCGAGCGTTTGAGCGGCCGGGGCGTTGGGCGGCACCTGATCCAGGATTGGGACTTGGACCTGGACGAAGATCGAGAGCGCCCGGCGCTGTCCGCTACGAATCGGCGGGCCGCACCGAAGCTAGTCCACAAGCTGATCTTCTCCATGCCGGCCGGCACGCCACCCAAGAAGGTGCTCGCCGCCGTCCGCGACTTCGCCCGAGAGGAGTTTGGGCTCCAGCATCGATACGCGACGGTGCTGCATACGGATGAGCCCCACCCGCATGTTCATGTGGTCGTGAAGGCGGTCAGTGAATCCGGCGTGCGACTCAATATCCACAAGGCTACGCTGCGGCACTGGCGCCAGGAGTTTGCGCGCCACCTGCGGGCGCATGGGGTCGAGGCGAATGCGACCGAGCGAAGCGTTCGCGGGCAGAGCCGAGCGCCGAAGCTGGATTCGATTTTCAGAGCGGCTCAGCGGGGCGAGTCGTCACGCATCGCTGCGCGAGTGCATGAGGTTGCTCGGGAACTGAAAGCGGGCTCACTGGATGGATCGGGCGCTGCGCGGCTGCAGCAGACGAGAAAGGATGTTGTGAGCGGATGGAATGCCATTCGGGGTCGGCTGCTCGTTGAGGGACAGCATCAACTCGCGGATGCTGTGGAGAGATTCGTCAACCGAATGCCGCCGCCGCGCACAGAGAAGGGATGGTTGGCGCACGAGCTGATCGAGCATCTGCACCAGGTTCGGTCGAAAGACAAGCCGCTGGTTCGCTAGTGTGAACGTACCGTGAACCTGCGCTACGTCTGCGTGGGGTGTCGAGTATATACCCGAAGCGGACGCGCCCTACTTCCGCCAGCGAACATCGGGGGGGGCGCTAGAAGATCCCGGCATCACTCAAGTAAAGCCGGTCCCAACTTGATTGACATGGTTACTGCAAACCAGCTGATCATTGAGCCGGACGAGCATCAATATCGAGGCGGATGGATATGATGCCGCCCGTGCAGCATTCGCCCGCACTGGCGTATACTTCGCGGCGAGCCAAATCTGCGCACAAAAACAACACGGAACGAAAAGGGATGAAGCGCATCAAGAAGCTCCGCGTCAAGAATTTTAAGAAGTTCGCGGACGAGACTTTCGAGTTCAACGACGACATCAATATTCTCGTCGGCGATAACGAATGCGGGAAAAGCTCGGTCCTGGAAGCGATCGAGCTGTGCCTGAACTACTGTCATCGCGGCAGGCCGCTCTCGCCAGAAGTCATGGCGGAGCTCTTCAATAGCGCCTGCATGGAAAAGTACATCAAGGGTGATCTGTCACAGACCTCGCTGCCCGAACTTCTGATCGAGGCGTACGTCGAGGGAGATCCCGAGCTGAAGGGGAACAACAACAGCGAGGGTGCCGACACGCAAGGCATCTCCCTGAAGATGCTCTTTAATCCCGAACTCACGCCGTACTACGCGCCATTTGCCACGTCGGGCAAGGTCCTGACAGTGCCGTTCGAGTTGTACAAGATCGAGTGGATGAGCTTTGCCTGGAAACCGCTCGCGCAGGTGGCGAAGCCGATCGGCTGCCTCTTCGTCGATCCGACGCGCCTGCACCCCACGATGGGGCGCTCGCGCTATATCAACAGTATCATCAACGCATCGGTCGACAAGCATGCGCGCCCCATGCTCAACCTGACCTACCGCCATCTGAAGATCGAGTTCAATGAAAAGGGCGATGTGAAGGCGATTAACGCGCAGCTGAATGCAGCTAACGAGCTGAGCACGAAAAAACTGGAAATCGTAGCCGATATCACGCCTTCCGGCAGCTGGGACAGCAACCTCGCGCTCGCTGTCGATGACATCTCCTTCGCGCATATTGGCAAGGGAGAGCAGAACCAGATACAGATCAAGGTCGCCATCCAGAACAGGGCCAAGGACGTCGATGTGGTGATGCTCGAGGAGCCAGAGAACCATCTTTCGCACATCAACCTGATCCAGTTGGTCTCCTACATTGAAAAGAAAAACGCGGGCAAACAGATTTTCCTCACGACGCACAGCTCCTATGTACTTAACAAGCTCAGCATCGAGAAGCTGTGCCTGCTGTCAAAAAAATACGAAAAGCTGAAGAACATAGATGCGGGCACGATCAAGACGCTGAAACGGTTGCCGGGGTACGACACGCTGCGCCTCGTACTGTCGCAGAGAGTGATCTTGGTCGAGGGTCCCTCCGACGAGCTTGTACTGAAGAAAATCTACCTCGCAGCTAATGGTCGCCTGCCTGAAGAAGATGGTATCGACATCATCGTCGTGCGCGGCATCGGCTTTAAGGTCTATCTCGATATCGCAAAAGCGCTGAAGCATTCGGTGCGTGTCGTGAAAGACAACGACGGCGATTACCAGAAAAATATTGTTGAGTGGAAGAAGGAAGATTACGACGGCTGCGACTTCATTGAATGCTTTTCGCCGGAGAACAATGACGAGCGTTCCCTGGAACCGGCGCTGGTTGCCGCAAACGGCGAGAACGTCGCTTCACTCGACATACTGGCTAAGGTGATGCTGTCCGGAAAGACGTATGCCGGTGAATATGCCGCATGCGCCGACTTGGCGGGCAAGCGCGCATTCCTGACAGGTTGGTACCTGACAGATGGCGGACCGAAGAAGAAGGTCGATTCTGCGATGCGCATCTTCGATACGGCAGAGACCATCAAGTATCCCGACTACCTGAAGAAGGCCGTGAGCTTTGGCGCGTAAGCTTCTTCTCGCGAGCGCCGGTGCCGGAAAGTCCGAGCGGATAGCCAAGGAAGCGCTCAAACGGGCCTCTCATGGCCGTAAGGTGCTCCTGCTCACCTACACGATCAACAACCAGTTCGAGCTTGTGCGGGCGATCTGCCGCATCAATAAGTTCCAGCCGGAGAACATTGTCGTGAAGGGGTGGTTCTCTTTTCTGCTCGAGGACATGATCCGGCCCTATCAGCGCTGCGTTCTCGATAAGCGGGTCTCGGGAATCGCCTTCGATTCTAGAAACCCGCATCTGGTGGAAGGCAAGACGTTCTACATCAGAGGGCGTACGGAAAAGATCGGCGACCACTGGAATCCTCGTCACTACGTGACAAGGGGCAACGATGCGCATACCTACTATCTGGCAAAGCTGGCCGCCAGAGTTCATCAGCAAAGCGGCGGCAAGCCTGCGCATAGGCTTGCGGAGATCTACGACGCTGTCTTTATCGATGAGATACAAGACCTCGTCGGCTGGGATTTCGCAGTGGTCCGCGCGATGCTGGAGGCCAGCATCGCGGAGTTCGACTGCGTGGGCGATTTCCGGCAGTCGATCTACGAAACGTCGGAAACATCAAAGAAGCCGCAGACAAGCGCCGAAAAACTCGCAGAATTTACGGCCATGGGCTTCGCGATCGATGACCTCGCCATCAGTTGGCGCTGCATTCAGAGCATCTGCGATTTGGCAGACCGGCTGCATGCGAGTGATGGGTTGTATAGCCCCACGAAATCGCAGATCACTGTTGTGCCACCGGAGCACGCTGGCCATCAGGGCATCTTCGCTGTCCCGGCAGCTCGCATGAAGGAATACATAGAAACATACAACCCCGTTATCCTGCGCCGGAACCGGCAGACGGAGGAAGCACTATGCGACGGCCGCGCCGCGTACAATTTCGGGGAGTCGAAGGGCATGGGGTTCGAGCGGGTGCTGATCATTCCGCCTGATCCCCATGCAAAGTTTCTGTGCGGAGACACCACGGCCTTCAAGAAGGCGAAGACTGACGAATCGCGCAACAAACTCTATGTCGCCATCACTCGTGCGAAATACAGCGTGGCGTTCTGTTACAAGGGCGGCAGCGTCGTTACCGGCGCGCAGATATGGAGTCCATAGAGGAAGCTGTGTCCGCGATTGCTTATCCTCTGCGGACTTGCAGGTTAAGCCGCCGGCCGCGAATAGAAATTCGTTTTGGCAAGTGAGTCGATCATGGCTTGCATCCACACACTCAACGCTCGCGGCAACGTAATGCTTCCGGTTATGCGGGAACACTGTGCCTGGACCGATGCGCGAACCTTCCGTGAAATTCAGCGCTTCCATAGTGACCTCCTCGACGTCCTTCGTGCGAAGCGCATCGATTACGCGTCTTTGCGAAGCGCCCTGACGCCGCAATCGACGAAGCACGAGGCGGCGTTTCTTTTCGATGAACAACGCTGCGAGAATAAGTTCGCTCCGGGCGTGGAGTGTGCCGACGCGCTTTTCAAGGCGCTCGATCCCAGAACTACACACAGCATTCTCGGTGGTGAGCTGATCGATGATCGGGACCAGATCGCACGCGCACTGCTTCGGCGTTCAGCGGTTGTCGCCAAGGACCTGAACTTCAAGCATCCCTGCTTCTGCTATGTCCTCTACGTCAACAACTGATCTTCCCCCGAGATCGCGGAGACATCGCTAAGCGACTTGATCCATCGTCTCGAACTCGGCCGGTGAACGATAGCCGAGCGTAGAGTGACGCCGTTGCCGATTGTAGAACACCTCGATCCATTCGAAGATGTCCTGGCGTGCTTCATCTCGCGTGAGATAGCGACGCTGATGCACGAGTTCGACTTTCAACGTGTGAAAGAAGCTTTCGACCACTGCGTTGTCCCAGCAGTTACCCTTGCGGCTCATCGAGCAGTCGATACCGTGCGTGGCAAGCAGTCGCTGATAGTCTCCGGCCGCGTATTGGACTCCACGGTCCGAGTGATGCAGCAGTCCGCGATGCGGCTTGCGACGCCACAGGGCCATCGTCAGCGCCTGCGTCGCTAGATCCGCAGTCAGACGTTCGCCCATCGCCCAGCCAATCACTGCTCGGGAGTACAGATCGAGTACCACGGCCAGATACAGCCAGCCTTGAGCGGTCCACACGTAGCTGATGTCCCCGGCCCACACGCGATTGGGCTGGGCGACGTTGAACGCTCGATCCAGCGTATTCTCCGCCACCGGCCATCGATGCTTGGATTGCGTCGTCGCACGCCACTTGCGAGCGCTCTTGGCGCGTATCTGGGCTGTTCTCATCAATCCAGCGACACGGTTCTCGCCGACGCGATGGCCACGGGCCCTCAACTCGTGCGTGATCCGCGGGCTGCCATAGGTGCCCCGTGAACGCTGATGAGCTTCGCGAATCTGCTCCAGCAGCTGCTCATTGGCCCGCATCCGCGAGCTCGCTGGTCGATCTCGCCAAGCGTAATAGCCGGAGACCGATACGCCGAGCGCTGAGCACATCAAACTCACAGAAAATCGGCCAATGTTGTCCCGGATGGCTCGGAACTTCATTTCACGTCCTTCGCGAAGAACGCCGCCGCTCGCTTTAAAAAATCGCGTTCCGCGGTCACCCGCGCCAGCTCTCGACGCAATCGAGCCAGCTCCTCCTGATCGACCTTGACCTCACCTCGCGTCTTGCCCGCCGCCTGAGCGCCGCGTTCTTCCCGTGACCATCGATGCAGCATGTTGTCGTTGAGTCCAAGCTCGCGCGCGACCTGCGACAGCGGCTTGCCGGACTCCCGCACCAAACGCACCGCCTCCGACTTGTACTCGTCGCTGTATTGCCTTCTCGTTTTCTGCTCTGACACTTCCAACCTCCAACTTCGTATTGTCCACCTTTTGGTGGTCTCCACGAAATCGGGGGACGATCAAACCTCTCTGAAAGCAGCGTTGCCGCCATCGACAATAGCCTGCGGGCGCACCAGGCCTATCTCGGTTACGTCCCTTGCACTTACGCGAGTCTGGCGAAGACTTTTGTGTCGATGCACCTCGCCAACCTAGTGATCAAACAGGGCGATACGGTCATCCTCGGACATGAGGATGACCGACCGAACACCGAGAACCACAACCTGCATCTCCACGACTACATGGCGCTCGGTCTCCGTCTGAGGAGCCTCCAATCGATATACTTCAGCGTCTTTTTGTCCTACAAGCCCGAGAGGATGCTCATGGAGGAGTCGGACGACGATCTTGAGATCGGGTTGCGGGCGATGTCCGAGATGGTGGCTCCGCTCAAGGAGTTCACAGTTGTCATCGAGGACGCCAAGTTCGAGAGGTATCTGAAGACCGCGAAGTTTGGAAAGCTTAAGAAGGCCGGCCTTGCCGAATCAACCAAGGCTGAACTAGAGGCGGCGATCCGCGAGAAGCTGCGGATGAGCTATCTCTACAATATGGAGTGGGTCGATAAGCCCACGCACCAGCTCAGCAAGTTCAACATCATGCTTGAGTTCCCCAGGCAGGACGGGCATCCGGAGCGCATGGTCGTCGCCCTCGAATACAGGCCCGCCGAACGTGTGCTGCGGCTGGTGACGGTTTCGTGAGCACGCAAGGTTGGTGCGAGCGGCAGGACACTGATCAAAGATCAAAGGACGAGCCATGATTACAACACAGCGCTACCTCCATTCACCCGCCGACCTTGACAGTGCAGCTAAGGCTCTCGACGTCTACGAGGTGCAGGGCGCGGCATACGTCCGTGTCATCTACACGCGGCAGCAGGATGCCGACTGGAGATACTGCATCGGCCAATGCCTCCTAGGAGGCAAGATAGACGGTGATGCGCGGCAGGACTACCCAGCGTTTGTTTTCGTCAGCAAGGCCTTCAACAACATCACCCTTAAGCAGCTTCTCGAGATGCTGGCGAGTGCCGAGGGGCTAGAGATTGCACCGGATCTTCCGGCTGTCTGCCTGCCCGCTACCTCGCCAGTGCGTTGGCGCGAGGAGATCGTTCCGAGCCATGCCACCAAGACCGGCATGCCAGCCAGGCGCTTTCGGGCGAACGTTGAGTCCAATGCTGTCTTCTCCGAAAGCCAGCTGATCGCCTTCGATCAGCCCTACCAGCCCTCCGCCGAGCACCACGCCAAGGCGTTCCTTGGGCTCAATCCGCGCGACGGACTTGATCGTGGCGAGTTCACCATCGAAGTGGCGGACAGGCGCGGAGCTATCTCCTTCGCGGACGGCCGTATCGCGATTACGGGGGCGGTTGTTCCAGTGCGCCTAGTGGGCAAAGTCAATGGCAAGGTGATCGACATCGCGGCCGACGCGGGCGCCACAATCGATGATAGGGCGATCACGGAGGTGGAGCTGTGGCTGCTCACGAACGGGAACGCGCTGATCGACTTCATTTCAACAACTCACTGGCCCTATAAGTACGCGCCCACTCCGCAGGAAGCGGCGCGTGAACAGGAGCGACTGGCTCTTATACTCGGCGGCGAGAGCGAGATATGCGAGTTCAAACCCTCGGTGGACCTTGCGAACGACAAGGCATCCCAGCTGGAGAAAACGGTCTGTGCCTTCTCAAACCAGAAAGGCGGCACGCTCTTTATCGGCGTCAGCAAGGAAGGAGAGATCGAAGGTGTCGCAGGCCATGCCGTCCGCCGCGGCGATGACGCGGATTCAGCCATTGCGGCCTATGCTCAGGCCGTCCGCACCCACCTTCGCGAGGCGCTGAAGGATAACCAATGCTTCGAAGTGAAAGTTGCTAGCGTTGCGGACACCCAACTGGTCGTCGTGACAGTCGTCAAATCCCCTGAGATCAACTTCCTCGTCAAAACCAAAGTAGCCTACATTCGCCACGGCGGCACCAGCGTGAAGCTGACGCCGCAAGAGATGAAGTCGATGATTGAGGTGTCGTACAGCCAACGACAGCTCCTGTAGTTCGCACCGTCACGTTGGTGCTCGCGCGTCTTGATCTGATAGTAAGAATTGGTGCCGATTGATCCCTGCGGATGTGCGGACCGGAGCATCGTTCACGTCCCTCTTCTGGCCGTAATTCGGACTACGCGCTTTATGCTCCTCGCCGCTCCAGGCGCGGTTTGGTCGTCCGTTTCGCGGTGCTGTTAAATCCCTGTCCGACCGGACGAATCACCTGGCATTTCAGGCGGGTCAAGACGCTGGACTTGTGATCCGCTATAGGAATAGTGTGTCCCCGCGGATCGCATCCGCGTAGGGCGGCCCCCGCCGGTGTTGGCACACCGACGAGGGCCTAACCACAACGCCTTTACGAGAGGCAGTTATGGCTACCTTCATTATGGCGCACCCGGCGCTTTTGCGGGTAGGTGCGCGTATATCTCACAGAACAAGCGGCGTTGCCGTGCTCCACCGAACTTCATCGGGTAGGGCGCGGCCATGAACCGGCGGCGAGAATGCGTTTGCAACTACTCGCCGGTATCTCCTAACAATTGTTCCGGCCAGGTCAGCGCGCCTCGCGCGAGGTACGAGCCATGACCCGCGCCACCCGCGAAGACATGGTCGTCCTCAGCATGGGCCTCAATTCGCTGCTGGCCAGCGTCCGACAGATCGAGGCATGGTGCCGATCCCAGGGTGACGTGGCATCGCTCCGGCGCACCCGCCTGCTGATACACGCGATCCTCATGACCCGCAGCAAGTTCTTCGCAAGCTCAAGCACTGGCGAAGCAGCGAACGACGACGTCACCGAGGCGCTCTTCGTCGCTGACGGCCTTCGCGACGCGGCTCAGCAATGTCACGAAGGGCAGGCGGCGCTCCACGAACGACTACTTGGTGGCGCAGAAGCCATCGAGCGGTTGTGTAGTTCACCGCTCCGCAAGAGGTAACAACTCATGGCGGAGAAGGAAACATACGAAGCACTTCCCGCCGGCCGCTCTCTCGAAGAACTGATCGAAGCGGAGCGAGCCAACCTCATGCAGGTACAGGGGATGGCCAGGTGCCTTTACGACGTCCTGCTTTACTCAGATGACGATGATGGAACGATGCACGCCGACGTCGCGAAGGTCATCGCGAGGCTGATTGCAGAGTCGGTCGATGCGTTGGAGAAGATCGTCAGACGCTTCAAGGCTGGCGAGTTCGGTCCACCACCCAGCAAGGCAGCCTCGGGTGGTGCAGGCCCCGGTGATGGGGCGTAGAGCGAGCAGGACGCGAACATGAGCGACGCGCAATCCGCATCACCTAAGTCGCCGCAGATCAAAAGAGAAAGTCGCGCCTACTTCGCAGCGCTTGGAAAGCGCGTCACGCAGCTGCGCAAGTCACGAGGGATGACGCAAGCGGAGCTGGCACGCGCGCTCGGTGTTTCTCAGCAAGCGGTGTTCGCTTACGAAATCGGCGAGCGGCGGATCTCCGTCCTCATTCTCGAACGGCTCGCAAAGCTGTTCCGTCTCAACATCGACCAATTCCTCGGCTTCGCGCCAGAACCGCCGGTCAGGAATCGGCGTCTTTCGCCGAAAGCGATGCGCCACGCGGAGCGGCTGCAGGCACTGTCAAAAACGCAGCAGCGCTTCGTGGTTCGGATCCTCGACGTGCTGGAGGAGCACAACAAGTCGACCGCCGCTCGACCGCAGGTGGTCGGGTGACGTTCGCGGAGGCGCAACGGAGTATGCGAGAGGCAAGCCTGAACGATGGCGAGTTTCGCCGATATATCGGCGAAACAGCGGGCTGTCTTTTACCGCCGATATCGGCCGAATTTTCCGCGAAACTCGGTAGTGACTTCGGTGCGCGCTTGAACAAGTCTGTACTCGTGAAAACGGGGCTCCAGGCGCTCGGAACAATGGTGAGGTCATCATGGATAGTGCAACCGACAGAATCTTTCTTGGAATGTTTTGCCGCATCAGGCGCGGCACCAGTAATTCAGCCGCAAACACATCGTGGAGGTAACTCGCCATGTCTGCTGTGCTCAATGAGATTGCTATCGCCACAACAGAGAGGATGGTTCTCGCACCCCGCCCGCTACGTCTTGCTTCCCGTCGCGCATCTGCTCACCGGCTACACCGTCAAAGCCATGGAGAGAAAGATCGAGCGCGGTGACTGGCAGGAGGGCAAAGTCTGGCGGCATGCGCCGGATGGTCACATCATGATCGACATGCAGGGCTACCACCGATGGGTCGAAAGTCGCTAACCGTTGGAGTGCGAGCGAAAGGCCCGGACCGCATCCAGTTCGACTTCGAGTATCAGGGCCGGCGCTACCGGCCCACACTCAAACGCATCCCATCTGAAGCAAACCTGCGGCGCGCTCACGTCCAACTCAAAGAGATCAAGCGCCGAATCGCGCTCGGCACGTTCGTGTTCGCCGAGGAGTTCCCGGAGTTCCGCGATCTCGACACGTTCGCCCCCGTCCAAAAGCCGCGAACCTGCAACCAGGTCTTCGATGAGTTCATGGCTCACAACGAAGCGCGAATGTCGAAGACGGATCTGGCGTTCGCGACGGTCGAGAGTTATCGCAAGATTCTCGAGTCGACCTGGCGGCCTGTCATCGGCAACCAGATCTTCGAGGAGGTGAAGTACTCGACGCTGGCGAAAATCGTGGATGCGAAGTTGGAGATCTCGAAGAAGACCCACAACAACGTCGTGAGCGTCATCCGCTGCGCGTTCGAATATGGGTATCGCGATCATCCCGGGAAGAGCAACCCAGCGTCCTCACTCAAGTGCTTCCGCCTGACGAAGAAAGATCGCCCGGCGCCGGAGCCATTCTCGATCTACGAGGCTGAAGCGCTCATCGCCGCGATTCACCGCGACTGGGGTGAGGCGCAAGGCAACTACGACGAGTTTCGTTTCTTTACGGGCCTGCGTCCCTCGGAGCAAATCGCACTGCTGGTCCAGGATTGCGATCTCACGCAGGGCAAGCTCAAGGTCACCAAGGCTCGGGTGATGAACCGCGACAAGGATCGCACCAAGACCGGCGTCGATCGCATCGTCGAGCTATGTCCGCGTGCAATCGAAGTGCTCAAGCGCCAGCTCGTATTGAGAGAGCGCATGAAGCTGGCAGGAAAGATCAAACACGACCATCTGTTCTTCCGCGCGAATGGCAAGCCAATCCGCCTTCTCAGGTATTGCTACGACCGGTGGCGCTGGACGCTGTCCATGACGGTGAAGGGCCGTTACCGCGAGCCATACAACGCGCGGCACTCGTTCGTGAGCTGGAATCTGATGCTCAGCAAGAATCTGCTGTGGGTGGCCAAGCAGCACGGCCACAGTGTGCAGACGATGCTCGATGTGTATGCCACCTGGATCGACGGCTCCCAGTCGGAGGACATCGAGGCGATTCGCTGAGCGATGGAGGCGAGGCCGCCAATGCCACTGCTAACCGGGTCCGAGCCAGGGCTGGAATTCGACGACCCCCACCGTCCCTTCCCGTCCCAAAGCGGCGCTGGCACTGGATTGGCACTGGCGCCACGCTACGAATGCGTAACTCGCGGAATGCTAAGGGAAATATATGGTGGAAAGGGAGGGACTCGAACCCTCGACCCCAGCATTATGAGTGCTGTGCTCTAACCGGCTGAGCTACCTTTCCAAGCCGTTTTCCGACAATGGGCGCCGCGCGGAAGGCGGTTCCCGAGAAGCGGGGGCGGCGATTCTCCAGGGGGGCGTCCGGGGTGTCAAGACGAGCGGCCGGGAAATGCGTTTTTTGGGGCGAAAATGCCGGCTTTGCCCGATAAGTGGCCGTGAATTCGCTCGACGGCGGCCGGTCGCCGGTGCCATGAAGGCGTCACTTCAGATCGATTTTCCGCAAGCGTGGTTTGCTACAGTCCTGGGCGACTCAAAAGGGAGAGGCCATGACCAGCAGCCAGCGGTTTTCCGTGCGGGGCAAAGTTGTGTTGATTACCGGTGCGTCGAGCGGCTTCGGCGCTCATTTCGCGCGGGTGCTTGCGAGTGAGGGGGCGAAAGTGGGGTTGGCGGCGCGGCGCGTGGATGCGCTGGAGTCGCTGGCGGCGGAGATTCGAAGCGCGGGTGGAGCGGCGGCGACCACCAAGCTCGATGTGTCCGACAGCGCGTCGATACGCCAGGCCGTGCAGGCGATCGAGCAGTCGCTCGGGCGCATCGATGTGCTCGTGAATAACTCCGGCGTGTCGATCGGCAAGCCGCTGCTCGAGCAGACCGCGGAAGATTTCGATGCCGTGGTGAATGTGAATTTGCGGGGCGCGTTTCTGGTCGCCACTGAAGTCGCGCGTCGCATGAAAGCGGACGGTAAGGGCGGCAGCATCATCAATATCGAATCGATTCTGAGTTTCAGGCAGGCGGGGCAGATCGCGCCGTACGCCGCATCGAAGGCGGGTCTCACGCAGCTCACGCGATCGATGGCGCTGGAGCTCGCGCGGTTCAACATTCGAGTGAATGGCATCGCGCCGGGCTATTTCGCGACCGACATCAACAAAGAGTTCTTCGATACCGACGGTGGTTTGGCGATGATCAAGCGCATGCCGTTGCGCCGGCTCGGCGAGCTCGAAGAGTTGGAAGGGCCGTTGTTGTTGCTGGCCTCCGATGCGTCGAGCTACATGAATGGCGCGACGCTGGTGGTCGACGGCGGTCACCTCACCAGCAACCTGTGATTCATGGGTGAGAATAAGAAAGGGCGGAGCAACCTCCCGCCACAATTCGCCACACTCCTTCCTCACCTCGCCATGCCCCGCCCCGGATTGCGTCCGCATCCGGGCTTTGAATAGCACTCACGGGCAAACGTCACCCGCCTCCCAAGAGGGGAGCAACGACGGGGTTCGGCGAGGAGTGCGACTATGTTCAAGAAAGTGTTGGTGACTGCGGTGGCGCTGGCGATGAGTGCTAGTGCGGCTCACGCGGGTGAAAAGAACAAGCTCACGAAGGAAGAAGGCGTCGGCATGTTCAGCGGCGCGGCGGCGGGTGCCATCGTCGGTGGCCCGATCGGTGCGGCGGTGGGCTTCATGGTCGGCGGCATTCTCGGCGACAGCGTCGGCACGACGAATCGTGCTCAGCTGCATGCCAAACAGATGGAAGAGCAGTCTCAGAAGCTCGAGCAGGAGCTGATCAATACGCGCATCGCGCTGGCGAAGGCGAGTGAGCGTACTGGCGGTGACGAAATGCTCGATGCGCTCGCCGAGCGTCTGCATGCCGACGTGTTGTTCCGTACGAACGACGCGAACATGGATGCCGACGTGGTGGGCAAGTTGGAGGATCTCGGCAAGTTGCTGGCGCTGCATGGCCAGCTGGAAGTGCAGCTGCATGGTTTCGCCGATCCGCGCGGCAAGTCCGAGAAGAATCTCGAGCTGTCGCTGGAGCGCGCGAACGCTGTGAGGGAAGCGTTGATTCGGGGTGGTGCCGCGCCGGAGCAGATTCAGTTGTCTGCGCATGGCTCGGATCTGACCACGGCGCCGAAGGGAGATCTGGAGGCGTATGCCTGGGAGCGTCGGGTGAGTCTGTCCATTCGGCCCACGGCCACCACGGCGGTGGCGCGTAGCGAGTGAGTTCGTCCGCAATAACGACCGCGAAGCCCGGCAAAAGTCGCGTCTTTTGCCGGGCGTGTCGAAGGGCCTTGGCCGCTTTCGACAATTGGACAAAGCGGCGCCAGCCGCTTCTTAACGGCTTCTGCAGTAGCCATGGCCCCTCTCAGCTCCTACAGTGCGGGTTCCTCAGATGTGCCTAGCGAGTATCGTGATGTCCGAAATCGCCAGTTCGTTGATCGTGGACTTCGGCGCCACGGCTCCCGAGACCACGCATTCCAAGCCGCCCGCCGATCGTTTGCTCGCCGGTAACCCCGAGCAGGTCGCGCGCAACTACTTCAGCGATAGCACCGGCCGTTTCTTCGCCGGTGTCTGGGAGAGCACGCCGGGCAAGTGGCGCGTGCGTTATTCCGAGAACGAGTTCTGCTACATCACTCGCGGCCGCGTGCGCATCGAGCACGAGTCGGGTCGCGGATGGACCTTTTCCGCCGGCGCTTCCTTCGTCATTCCCGCGGGTTTCAACGGGGTTTGGGAAGTGCTCGAGCCCACCGCCAAGCTCTATGTGATCTACGAGCCGGCATAGTGCAAAGCCGGGCAGGGATGCTCCAAGCTGGGGCGCCGCGCCCCATCAGTGAGCACTGGCTCTCATCGTCCGGTCGCGAGCCTTTGATATACAGCCCGCGCCGTTGCTGGCTGGTTGACCAGCTCTGGCCACCGGCCGGTGCTCCCGCGCGGCTCGAAATGCCCTGGCATGCTTGCTGCATTATGACTATGGGACGCACATGTGGCTTTTTTGCCGCAGATTCACGTAAATCTGGCCAATTAAAGTAAACTTCAACGACATACCAAGTACGGTATGTTTCTTTCTCACCACAAAGGGGAGACCCATGCGAAATTTCAGGATTCTGGCGGCGTTTGGATTGCTGGGGGCAGCGACGGTGGCCAACGCCGGTGTGTCATCGACCTGGACTTTGACCAACGACTACGACTTCCGCGGCAACAGCCAATCAGCCAAGGATCCTGCCATTCAGGGCAGCATCGACTATGCCTCCGACGGCGGCTGGTACGTCGGTGCCTGGGGTAGCAACGTCGATTTCGGTCCTGGCGTCGATGTGGATCTGGAAGTCGACGTGTACACGGGCTTTGCCGGCGAGAGCGAAAGCGGCCTGGGTTACGACGTGGGTGTGGTGTACTACACCTATCCGGACGAGAGCGATTTCAACTATCTCGAAGCCTACGGCAGCATCAGCAAGGACTGGTTCAAGGGCAAGCTGTGGTACTCGAACGATTTCGGCGGCGACAGCACGGCCGGCGATACCTCGGCCTTCTACCTGGAAGCCAACGGCACGTTCCCGCTGCCGCAGAATTTCTCGGTCCTGGCGCACGTGGGTTACAGCTGGGGCGATTATTGGGATGACGTGTTCGGCGACAAGCAGATCGATTATTCGCTCGGCGTCGGCTACACCGTCGGCAACTTCAATCTCGCGTTGAAGTATGTCGATACGGACGGCGACGTCGTCGTGCGCAGCGACGCCTTCAACAACGAAGGCCGCGTGGTGTTCACGGTCGCTACCACCTTCCCGTGGAGCAAGAACTAAACGACAGCTCTCAGGCTGACGTTTGTTTGAATGAAGAGCCCCGCATCGAAAGGTGCGGGGCTCTTTGTTTAGGCGCTCGCCGCTTTGCCGGACGGGCCGGGCAATTGTTTGATCACGTTGGCGACTGCATTGGGCTTGGAGAGCAGCACCAGCTCTTGCGCGCGCTGCGCGGCGCTGGCCATCGCCGTGAAGATCTGGTCCATCGCGACGGGGCGTGACAACAGATATCCCTGTAGCGAAAGATTCTGGCAGCCGAGGAAGCGCTCGAACTGCTCGGCGCGTTCCAATCCTTCGGCGGTCACTTGCAGGCCGAGGCCGTTGCACATGTCGATTATCGCGCGGACGATGGAGCGCGAGCGCAGGTTGGTGTCGATGCTTTCGATCAGGCTGCGGTCGAGTTTGACGCGAGTCAGCGGCAAGCGTTCCAGCGAGGAGAGCGACGAATAGCCGGTGCCGAAGTCATCGAGTGCGATGGCTACGCCGAGCGCACGCAAGCGATGTAGCTGTTCGATCGTGGCGGGGCCGGTCTGCAATACCGACTCGGTCAGCTCGATCTCGATACAGCGAGGTGGCACGTCGAATTCAGCGAGCAGTTCGCGCACGCGGTCGACGAATCCATAGTCCAGCAGCTGTCGCGGCGAGACGTTGATCGCGACTCGCGCCTGCGGCCACGGCCCGCGATGCCACTCGGCGGCGGCGCGAATCGCGGTCCGCAACACCCAATCGCTGATCTCCATGATGAGGCCGGATTCTTCAGCGACGCTGAGGAACTCGCCCGGCGGAATATATCGACCATCGGGCGTGCGCCAGCGGATCAGTGCTTCGACCAGCTGAGTCTGCAGATCCTCGATGCTGACCTCGGGCTGGAAGAACAGCTCGAACTCGTTGCGCTCGATCGCGCGGCGCAGGTCCTGCTCGATGCGGAATTTGTTGGACGCGCCGGCCAGCAGCTCCGGCGTGAACATGCTTGCACGGCCGCGGCCCAGGGATTTCGTGTGGAACAGTGCTGTGTCGGCGGCGATCAGCAGGGCTTCGGCGTTCTGCTCGTGATCCGGATAGATGCTGGCGCCGACGCTCACGCCGATGATCAGTTCACGGCCGTCGATGTCGAGCGGGGTCTGGAATGCGCGAATGATCTGTTCGCTGGCGGCGCGGATTTGCTCGAGGTCGTTTACGTCTTCGCAGATGACGGTGAATTCGTCGCCGCCGAGGCGGGCGGCGAATCCTAAGGGCTGCGCGGCGGCCTGCAGTCGTTGCGCGATTCCGCGTAACACCCGATCGCCGAATGAGTGGCCGATGCTGTCGTTGATGTTCTTGAAGTTGTCTACATCGAGGAACAGCACGCCGACGCGACTGCTCGTTCTCGAGGCACGCTCCAGACTGGCATTGAGCAGTTGGAAGAGGTGGCGTCGATTCGGCAGGCCGGTGAGCGGGTCGACTTCCGCCAGTTCTTGCAATTGACGCGTGCGCTCGGCGACTTTCTCTTCGAGCTGATGATGCGCGTTGAGCGCCGCGGCCTGTGCGTGACTGAGACGCTCGGCCATGTTGTTGAAGGCAACGGCGAGTGAGTCGAGCTCCTTGATGCCGCCGCGCGGGACGCGTGCGCACGGTTCGCCGCCGGCGAGTTTTTCGGAGGCCTGGATCAGGCGGCGGACTGGGAGTACGACGCTGCGAACGGTGGCGATGGAGATCCAAAACAGCAGCACGAGTACTGCGATGCTGATCCAGGCGACGAGAGAGCGGTCAGTCTGCTCCTCGGCCTGCGAGGGCGAGGATGTCGCGCTCTCGGCAGCGATCGTCGGCGACGACTGCGCCGTCGGTCTCGAGCTCTCGGCAGCGATCGTCTGCGACGACTGCGCCGTCGGTCTCGTGCTCTCGGCAGCGATCGTTTGCGACGACTGCGCCGTCGGTCTCGTGCTCTCGGCAGCGATCGTCTGCGACGACTGCGCCGCGCGCATCGCGTTCTTGGCGGTCGAGATCGTGGGCGGCGTTTGCATCGGCTCGACAGGGGTAATGGCAATCGCGCTGGTGTTCGATGTGTGTCCTGGCGCGGTCGCATTTTGAGCAGGCGAAGTTGCGCCCGCGGCCTGCGTTGGCTGTGTCGTGGCGAGCTGATGAGCGTTTGCTCCTTTGCTCGGCGACTGGGCACTGCTCGCTGCCGGCTTGGCGGCGCGTTTCTTAATCGCCGGCGCGTCATTCGGCATCCGAGCCAGCAGCTTCGCCGTCTGCTCAACGAATCCGTTGCTGGTCTTCGTCAGCTCCTGATGCGTCTTCATCAGTCCGAGGCGCGCCGCGGTCAGCTTGGCGAAGTCCTGCTCCATTGCAGTAAACCACTCATCGCCCTCTGCGCTGCGCAGGCTCTTGCCATTGTCGAGCAGCGCTTGCGCGAAGACCGCTTCGGCCTTGCCGAGTGGATCCAGGATTTCCGGCGTTGAGCTGAACGAGCGCACGGCGGCCGCGAAGCTGTCGCGCAGTCCGCTCAGGCTCGTGTTCAATTTCATCAGCGACTGCCGAGCCACGACGCGTCCGAAGATCTTGAAGGCGCCGTCGAGGGACGCATTCACCCGGCCATTCATCCGTTCGAGCGTTTCCGAATATTCGCCCAACAGCTTGCGACGATTCTGCGACAGATCGATCCAACGATCGGCATCGCGCTTGTGTCGTTGAAGCGCGGTCGGAAGCGACTTGTACGAGGTTTCGCCGAGCGCTTCGGCCCGCTCCATGAAGCGAGCGGTCGCGCGATCGACTTCCTTGCCGAGCTGGCGATAGCGCGCCAGTGCTTCGACCGAATTGGATTGCACGGCCGAGTAAACCGATTCATCGAAGCGCTCGATCGCACGGATCAGTGCATCGCCCGACAACGTTTCGACGGGCTCGGCAACTTCGACAACCGGCGCCGGAGGCGCGACAGCTTCTCGCACGACCGGCGGAGGCGAAGGAGGCGCGGCCTCGGTCGAGTGAGTGACGATCTCAGTACTGCGTTCGACGATGAAGTTCGCGGCGGCTGCCAGCACCGCGACACTTGCGAACGCAACCATCAGCCGAGTCGAAATGCTCCATGAGGAGAGCAGGCTGTTGGCAGCGAGTCTCCCGCGCACAGTGGTGAGCCACTGACGCCATTCACGGATCGACAAAGAATAACCCACGTTAATTTTCGACAGCGGCGCTGAAATACTTCGGCAGAACCGTAGTTTGCGAAGCGCGGCGCCGACTGGCCAGGAGGCATTTTCCAAACTGAGCGATGCATCTCACCTTGCGTGGTCGCTGCATCCAGCGACCACGTGGCCTCGAAGTGAGCGCGTAGGCGGGAGACTACGATATGGTCTTCAGCACTTCGCCGAGACGAGTCACGAGCTCGTCGATTTGCGCCGTGGAGATGATCAACGGCGGCGAGAGCGCGATCGTGTCGCCGGTGATGCGAATCAAGATGCCTTTCTCGAAGCACTTCACCATCGCTTCGTAACCGCGCGCGCCGATCGGAGCGCCCGGGCGAGTCTGCAACTCGATGCCTGCGACCAGGCCGAGATTGCGAATGTCGATGACGTTCGGTGCCGAGCGCAGCGAGTGAACTGCGTCTTCGAACGCTTTCGCCAATTCAGCGCCACGGGTCAGCAGGCCTTCGCGCTCGTAAATTTCCTGAGTCGCGAGACCGGCGGCACACGCGGCCGGATGCGCGGAATAGGTGTAGCCGTGGAAGAACTCGATGCCGTCCGGGCCCTGCATGAAGGCGTCGTAGATCTGCTTGCGAACGAATACCGCGCCCATCGGAATCGCGCCGTTGGTCAGGCCTTTCGCGGTCGTGATGATGTCAGGCATCACGTCGAAGTACTGCGTACCGAACGGAGTGCCCAGGCGGCCGAAGCCGGTGATGACTTCGTCGAAGATCAACAGAATGCCGTGCTTGTCACAGATCGCGCGCAGCTTCTGCAAGTAACCCTTCGGCGGCAGGATGACGCCGGCGGAGCCCGCCATTGGTTCGACGATCACAGCGGCGATGCTCGATGCATCGTGCAACGTCACCAGGCGCTCCAGATCGTCGGCGAGGTGCACGCCCCACTCGGGCAAGCCGCGGGTGAATGCGTTGTGTTCGATGTCGAGCGTGTGACGCAGATGGTCGGTGTTCAACAGCATCGAGTCGAACAGTTTGCGATTGCTCGCCAGGCCGCCCACGGAGATGCCGCCGAAGCCGACGCCGTGATAACCCTTCTCGCGCCCGATCAGTCGCTGGCGTGAAGCCTGGCCTTTCAGGCGGTGATAACCGACCGCGATTTTCAGCGCGGTGTCCACCGACTCCGAGCCGGAGTTGGTGAAGAACACGTGATTCAGATCGCCCGGCATGAGCTTGACCAGCCGGTTCGCCAGCTCGAAGCCGGCGGGATGTCCCATCTGAAACGCCGGCGCGTAATCCAGCGTCGCCATCTGCTCGGCGACCGCGGCGGTGATCTCTTTGCGGCCATGGCCCGCGTTTACGCACCACAGGCCGGCGCACCCGTCCAGTACTTTGCGACCGTCGGGTGTCCAGTAATGCATCCCTTCGGCACGGGCCAGCAAGCGCGGCTGACTCTTGAATTGCCGGTTGGCGGTGAAGGGCATCCAGAAAGCTTCGAGAGCATCGCGCGTGAGGGCCGAGGACATGGTCACCGCCTGAATTGGATTGGAGATCGACAATGCGTGGGATGATAAGAAAAATCAACACGCGCCTCAAATATTCCTGCGAAAAAGCGCAATAAAGTGCTAGTCGCCGGGGAAGGTTGTCTATTATTCTAAACGCCTTGGGATGAACGAGGCGCCAATGAGCATCGATGTAGGCGGTCATTTGAAGGCGGTCCGGATGATGTACGGGCTGTCCCAGCGCGAGCTGGCCAAGCGTGCCGGCGTCACCAACGGCACCATTTCGCTGATCGAGCAGAATCGGGTCAGTCCGTCGGTGAGCTCGCTGAAAAAGGTGCTCGACGGCGTGCCGATGTCGCTGGCCGATTTTTTCACCTTGGATTTGCAGGAATCTCCCCAAGTGTTCTACGCCCGCGACGAGCTGGCGGACATCGGCGATCGCGACGTGCAGCTGCGGCTGGTGGCGGCGAAACGGACCCACCGCGCCATGACCATCATGCACGAGCGGTATCGGCCGAAGGCGGACACGGGTGCCGACATGCTCAGCCACAAGGGTGAGGAGGGCGGCATCATTCTGACCGGCCACATCGAATTGACCGTAGGGGGTCAAAGCAGAGTGCTCGGGCCCGGAGACGCGTACTATTTCACCAGCGCGGTCCCGCACCGGTTCCGCAATGTCGGCGACGAGGCCTGTGAGATCGTCAGCGCCAGCACGCCGCCCACGTTCTAACTGTTACTTCAGAGCGCCCGAGCAGTCATGAAGACCACTGTTGCCGCCACTCAATTCGCCAGCACGCCGGATCGCACGGCCAATCTCGCCACCGCCGAGCGGCTGGTGCGTGAGTCGGCCAGGCAGGGGGCGAACATCATCCTGATCCAGGAGCTGTTCGAGACGCCTTATTTCTGCAAGGAGCACAACCCGCAGTGTTTCTCGGTGGCGATGCCGATCGCGGAGAATCCAGCCGTGCGCCGCTTCCAGGATCTGGCGCGCGAGCTGAACGTGGTGCTCCCTTGCAGCGTCTATGAGCGTGCCGGCAACGCGTTCTACAACTCGGTCGCGATCGTCGATGCGGACGGCTCGCTGCTGGGGACGTATCGCAAGGCGCACATTCCCGAGAGCCCGGGCTATCACGAGAAGTTTTATTTCTCGCCCGGCGACACCGGCTTCAAGGTGTGGCCGACGCGCTTCGGCACCATCGGCGTGGCGATTTGCTGGGATCAATGGTTTCCCGAGTCGGCGCGTGCGATGGCCGTGCAGGGCGCGGAGATTCTGTTCTATCCGACGGCCATCGGTTCGGAGCCGCAGGACCTGAGCATCGACTCGTGCGATCATTGGCAGCGCGCGATGCAGGGACATGCCGCGTCCAACATCATGCCGCTGGTGGCGTCCAATCGCGTCGGCACCGAGCAGGGCGAGCGTTGGAAAGTGACTTACTACGGTTCGTCGTTCATCGCCGATCAAACTGGCGCGATCGTGAAGCAGGCGCCGCGCGAGGGCGAGGCGATCCTCACTGCGACGTTCGACCTCGATGCGATTCGTAACTATCGCAACGCTTGGGGCGTGTTCCGCGATCGCCGGCCGGAGTTGTACGGCCCGATCATGACGCTCGACGGCCGGCAGCGCGCGAGCTGATTCGCGGCGCTCTCCGGCAGGCCGAGCGCTACTTAAGTTCTTTCTCCGGGTGGGAGCGCGTGGGCTCGTTTCTTCTCTGCGTTTGGGCGGGACCGTCGCGTTCATTTCTTTCTCTCTCCGAGTAGGAGGGACCGCGCGCAGGCGCGGGTAAAGGTTATTCATGCAAATTTTCGTTTCATGTCCGCCGGGCGTTGCGGATCTCACTGCCGCGGAGCTGCGGGATTGCGGCGCGACTCAGACGCGCGAGTTCAAACTCGGCGTTCAAGCCGAAGGCTCGCTCGAAGTCGCCTATCGTGCGTGCTTGTGGTCTCGTACGGCGAGTCGGGTGCTGTTGCCTCTCGGGACATTTCCGGCCGCGACTCAAGAAGAGCTGTATCAGGGCATCTCGAGCATCGACTGGCAACAACACCTCAATCCGACAGGCACGCTCGCCATCGATTTCGGCGGCTCGTCGAGCGGCATCACGCACACGCATTTCGGGGCGCTGAAGACCAAGGACGCCATCGTCGATCAATTTCGTGAGCGAACCGGCGAGCGTCCGTCCGTGCAGCTGGAGCAGCCCGATGTTCGCATCGATGTGCGGCTCGATCGCGATCGTGCCACCGTCAGCCTGGATCTTTCCGGCGACAGCTTGCATCGACGCGCCTATCGCGCCCGGGGTGTCGCTGCGCCTTTGAAGGAGAATCTGGCCGCGGCCGTATTGCTTCGCTGTGGCTGGCCCGCCATCGCCGAGCAAGGCGGCGATCTGGTCGATCCCATGTGCGGCTCGGGCACGCTGCCCATCGAAGCCGCGCTGATGGCGCTGGACGTGGCGCCCGGGCTGTTGCGGAGCTACTTCGGTTTCATTCGCTGGCGCGGTCACGATCGTGCGTTGTGGGAACGGCTGATCCAGGAAGCTCGCGATCGCCGGGAAGCGGCGGCGACGAGGAAAGTCACATTGCGTGGCTACGACGCTGACGCGACTGCGGTGCGCGCAGCGATCGAGAACGTCGAACGCGCGAAGCTGCGTGGAGTTGTACATATCGAACGACGCGATCTGGAGCAGCTGACGCGTCAGAGCGAGGCGGCGACCGGGCTGGTGGTCACCAATCCGCCGTATGGCGAGCGCATCGGTGAACAGGATCGATTGCAGGCGCTCTATCAAACATTGGGCGCGAAGTTGCGCGAGCACTTCGAGGGGTGGAAGGCGGCAGTGTTGACGGGCAATCCGCCGCTGGCCAAAGCCGTCGGCATCAATGCGCGCCGGACGCACACGCTGTTCAACGGGCGCATCGAGTGCCGGCTGTTGCGCTTCGAGGTAACGCCTGCCGATTACATCGGTGAGCGCAAGCCGCCGCCGGATGCGGCCCAGGTGCGCGAGCGGCCTGGCGCACAGATGTTCGCCAATCGTTTACGCAAAAACATCAAGACGATGCAGGACTGGGCGCGGCGCGAGAACGTCGATTGTTACCGCATCTACGATGCGGACATGCCCGAGTACGCGTTCGCCATCGACCAGTACGGCAATGGCGAAGATGACCGCTGGGTCGTCGTGCAGGAGTACGCCCCGCCGAAGACGATTGAGCCGAAAGCGGCGCGTGCGCGCCGAAATGAAGCGCTGGCCGTGATTCCGCACGAATTGGGCCTCGCCGCGGATCGCCTGTTCATTCGCGAGCGTCGCCAGCAGAAAGACGGTACTCAATACGAGAAGCTCGATAACGAGCGCGAATATCACATCGTCCGCGAGCAGCCGTACCGGTTCACGGTGAATTTCACCGACTATCTGGATACCGGGCTGTTTCTGGATCACCGGCTGACGCGTCGTCATGTCGGCGAGCTGGCGCGTGGCAAACGTTTCTTGAATTTGTTTGCTTACACGGGCACGGCGACTGTTTATGCGGCGGGCGGCGGTGCCGCGTCGTCGACGACGGTGGATATGTCCCGAACTTATCTCGAATGGGCCAAGCGCAATCTGGCCTTGAACAATCTCGCCGGCCCGGAGCACGGCTTCGTGCAGGCCGACTGCCTGGCCTGGCTGCGCGAGCAATGTGACAAATCGCGACGTTGGGATCTGATGTTCATCGATCCGCCGACGCACTCACGCTCCAAACGCATGGACCAGGACTTCGACGTGCAGCGGGACCACGTCGAGCTATTGACGCTTGCTGCACAGCTGTTGACCCCTGATGGCACCATCGTGTTCTCGAACAATTACACGCGTTTTCGCCTGGATCGCGACGGGCTCGCCGCATTCGAGATCGAGGATATCGGCCGGCGCACGCTGCCGAAGGACTTCGAGCGCAACCCGCGCATCCACGCCTGTTATGTCTTACGGCGTCGGGCCGCCGCTGAAACCAAGGCAGAAGTTACTGAAAAATCTGCTGGCAGGACGGCCCTGCCCTGAGCGAAAGACCCACCGCCAGTGGTCCGAATAGCCACCGGCGAGTGAGGGGCTTTAAGGGAAACGCTGCGTGGAATGGGTGGCCCCTGCGTTTTCCCGCGTAAAAAAAGCGTCGAATACCGGCGCAAGCGCATTGCCATGACGGACCCGTTGCAGCACAATTGCGCCCGCGTTACAGGCCCCCACTCCGGGCCACACACCCATACTCGATTGTGAAGTGATTGTTATGAGCGGCGATCCGTTCCAGGTTCATTTTCATCCCAAGCTGGGCGTCGTGATCTACGACCCGGTCGCGCAGATGGGTCTGGCCCGCGAACAGATGCGCTTGTTCAAGGTCGGCTCGATGACCTCCAGCACCTTCATGCGTGGGATCGTCAGCAAGGATCTGAATCCCTGCGAGGGTGAGTCGGCGAACCAGAGCGCGGCCGCCGTCGAGTCGTACCGGACCGCCCGTACGGGCCGTCGCAAGCCGTACTGCGAGTCGTGCCGCCGTCACTACGGCTCGGTGGACTTCGCTGTCTGCGGCGATTGCAGCGGCATCCGTTGCACCTGTGGCACTTGCAGCTGCGCGTCCAGCTCGCGTCGTCGCAAAGCTGCGTAATTCTTCAGCAGCTGAGATAATCGAAAGGCGCCGCTTGCGGCGCCTTTTTCACATATGAACATTTTCCGTGTCTTCACCGTCGAGGCCGCGCATCGCCTGCCGAACGTTCCGGCGGGCCACAAGTGTGCGCGCCTGCACGGGCACTCGTTCCGTATCGAGCTGCACCTCGACGGCGAGGTCGATGCGGCGACCGGCTGGGTGATGGATTTCGCCGATGTGAAGGCCGCCTTCCAGCCCATCTACGACCGGCTCGATCATCATTATCTGAACGAGATCGAGGGGCTGGAGAATCCCACCAGCGAGAATCTGGCGCGCTGGGTGTGGCAGCAGACCAAGGCGGTGCTGCCGCTGTTGAGCAAGGTCGTGATTCACGAGACTTGCACCAGCGGCTGCGAGTATCGCGGCGACTGATCAGTGCTTCGCCAGCGAGGCGAACGTCGCCTGGATATCGTCGAGGCTCACCGGCTTCACCAGATGCGCCTCGAAGCCTGAATCGGCCGAGCGTTGTTTGTCCCCGGCCAGGCCGTAGCCGGTCACTGCGATCAGGCGCGCATGCGGGACCAGCGTCTTCAACCGGCGCGCCACTTCATAACCATCCATTTCCGGCAAACCGATATCCAGCAGCACGAACTGCGGATTGAAGCTCGCCGCCTGTGAGAGCGCGTCCGCGCCCGAGTAGGCGGTCAGCGTCGAGTGGTCTTCGAGCTGAAGCAATAGTGCGAGCGAGTCGGCCGCGTCCCGATTGTCATCGATGATCATGACGCGTGCCGGACCGCCGCTACCGGCGGTTTCGGCGATCGACGAATCGGATGTTTCGTTTGCGAGCGGCAGCCTCAGGGTAAAAGTCGAACCGCGGCCGGCGCCTGGGCTGTTGCCCGTTACGGTGCCGCCCTGCATTTCGATGAGCATGCGGCACACGGCGAGCCCGATGCCCAGGCCGCCTTGCGAGCGGTCCAGCGCGCGCTCACCCTGCACGAACAGCTCGAACATGCGAGGAATCAGTTCGGGCGGCATGCCGATGCCGTTGTCGGCGATCGTCACGATCGCCGAGCTGTCTTCGGTCATGGTTCGCACCTGGATCTCGCCGCCGGGCTCGGTGTACTTGATGGCATTTGTCAGCAGGTTCGTGATGCATTGAGCGAGGCGCACCTTGTCGGCGTTCACCCAGAGCGGTTCGGGGCACATGCTCGAGGTGAGCCGGTGTTTCTTTTCTTGAATCAGCGGCTGGGTCGTTTCGATCGCCATGTCGATGCACGACTGCAGCGTGAGCCGTTCGCGGTTGATCTCGATGCGGCCTTGGGTGATGCGCGACACGTCGAGCAAGTCGTCCAGCAAGTGGCCGAGATGACCGATCTGCCGCTCGACGATGCCGATCAGCGCTTGCTCTTTCTTATGATTCACCAGGCGCGACAGCGCTTGTGCCGCGTTGCCGATGGCGGCGGCGGGATTGCGCAGCTCGTGGCTCAGCATCGCCAGGAATTCATCCTTGCGCGCATTGGCTTCGCGCAGCCGGGTTTCACTGGCCCGATAGCGTGCTTCGCTTTGCCTCAGTGCCGCTTCCGTCTGTTTGCGCTCGGTGATGTTGGTGCCGGAGCTGACGACGCAGTCCGGCCCCATTGGAAACAGCGTGACCAGAAAGTCCTGGTTGCGGAATTGGCTTTCGTAGCGAGTGACGTGGCGGGTCTGCAGCACCTGCGCGCATTTGGCGATGACGCGGCTGGCGTGCTCGGGATCGAACATCTCCGTCAGTCGGCAGCCGAGCAACTGCTGGCGGTTGTGGCCGAGCAGCTCGAGGGAATTCGTGTTCGCGTCCCGGAACAGCCAATCGACGATGGTTCCCCCGGGATCTCGCACCGCCTGAAGCACGACGAACAACTCGGTGGGATGTTCGAAGATGGCATGGAGCTGGGCGTCGCGTTCGGCGAGCGCATTGGCGTGGCGGACTTCCAGCTCGTTGCGTGCCTGGGTCAGCGACGAGTTCAGCGCTTCGAGGTGGCGTCGCCGCTGATGCAGTTCGGTCAGCACCGTGACCTTGGTGCGCAGAATTTCGGGCACCACAGGCACGGAAATGTAATCGATGGCACCGACTTCGTAGCCCTTGAGCTGGTCCAGCTCGGTGATGTTCATGCCGGTCACGAAAATGATCGGCGTGCGCTCCCAGCGGGGATGTTCACGGATCATGCGGGCGGTCTCGAATCCGTCCATCTCGGGCATGTTCACGTCGAGCAGGATCAGCGCGAATTCCCGGGTCAGCAGCTGCTTGAGTGCTTCTCTGCCCGACAAAGCGCGTACACATTCGACGTCCAGACCGGCCAGCACGGCTTCATAGGTCAGCAACCGGGCGGGTTGATCGTCGACCAGCAGGATGCCGGGCCGGTGCCGGGCTTCGGCCGGCGCTGGGGCGGCCGCGACGCTGGCGGGAGCGTGGGGCGTCGAGCCGGTATCCGTCACCTGGTTCATTCGCGCACTGATTGGAACCCGGGGCGCCTCGCGGTCGGCGACCCAATATTTTATGGCGTTCAGGAGATCTCGGCGGCCAGATCTGCCGAGCGCCAAGGGTCAATGCTCTAGAGCAAAGGAAGTTCCAGGATGCGCCGCTGGGCTAGAGCAAATCGCGAGCCCGGTACCAAAGCATGGCCAGGACCAGTGCCGGCATACGGAGCAGCTCGCCGCCGGGGAAATTCCGGTGCTTCAGCTGGGTGTATAGATCGAAGCGCTCGGCCTGGCCGGCGATGGCATCGGCCGCCAGGCGGCCGGCGATTCCGGTGAGCGCGATTCCATGCCCCGAGAATCCTTGCAAATAATAGATATGCGGCGCCAGGCGGCCGAAGTCGGGGGCGCGGCTCAGGGTGATGTCGACATAACCGCCCCAGGCGTATTCGACCCGCACGTCGGCCAGCTGAGGAAACACTTTGAGCATGCGCTTGCGGGTGGCGGTCGCGGTGTTGAAGGGGTCCAGGCCCGAATAACTGACCCGGCCGCCAAACAACAAACGAGCGTCCGCCGAGCGCCGGAAGTAATCCAGCACGAAGTTGATATCCGTGACGGCAATGTTTTCACGCATGAGTCGCTGCATGCGTGCTTCGCCGAGCGACTCGGTGGCGACGATATATGTACCCACCGGCATGATGCGCGAGCGCAGTGCCGGTACGAGCGCGTTCAAATAAGCGTTACAACAGAGTACGACGAACTTCGCCTTGACCCGGCCGTTCGCCGTGCTCACGACCGCGGGCTGGTCGTAGCTGATGTTTGTAACGAGTGAACGCTCATGGATGGCCACACCCGCGGCGCTCGCTGCCGCTGCCAGGCCCAGCGTGTAATTCAACGGATGCAAATGTCCGCCGCCGCTGTCGTAGAGGCCGGCGCAATAGCGTTGGGTCTCCAGCTTCGATTCGACCTGCGCCCGTTCCAGAAACTCCAGCTGGCGATAGCCGTACATTTCCTCGGCTTCGCGCTTCTCGTGCAAGAGCGCGTCGCGCTGGCGGGGTTTGATGGCGACGTGCATCTGGCCCCAGTGCAGGTCGCAGTCGATGTTGTACTTGGCGACCCGATCGCGGATCAGCTGCAGGCCTTCCAGCGAGATGTCCCACATCCGCTTCGCGTTCTCGATGCCGACCTGCTGGACCAGCTTGCTTTGACCGCTCGCATAACCGCTGATGGCCTGGCCGCCGCTGCGGCCGGAGGCGCCCCAGCCGATGCGCTGCCCTTCGAGCAGCACGACTTTATAGCCGCGCTCGGCGAGATCGAGCGCCGTCGAGCAGCCCGCAATGCCGCCGCCAATGACGCAAACGTCCGCGGTCACATCGCCTTTGAGCTGGGGATGCTCGGGTGCGGGATTCGCGGAGGCGGCGTAGTAGGAGACGGCGGTGTTGCGATCGGTGGTCAAATCGGGCTCCAGTCCGGGTCTCTATCTTACGGTTTTCCGTGCCGCTGCGTCTTTCATACATAGTTAACCCGTCCATTAGGGATCGAACGCATGATCACAAGGGCCTTCATTGCTTCGCTGCTGTCGTTCGGTGCGGTGACCGCTGGCGCGTCGTTGCCGCTCGCGTCGACGCGGCACATCGCGTTCGAGACGGATCAAGGCACGTGGCTGGCGCCGGACGTTGCGCCCGATGGCAAGAGCATCCTGTTCGATCTGCTGGGCGACATCTATTCCATCGGCAGCGGCGGCGGTCAGGCGCGGCTGGTTCTGTCCGGGCCGGCGTTCGACGCCAATCCTGTGTTCTCGCCCGACGGCAGGCAGTTCGCGTTCATCAGCGATCGCTCGGGCGCCAATAATCTGTGGATCGCGAATGCGGACGGCAGCAATCCGCAGCAGATCTCGCAGGATGAAGGGGCAGTCATGTGGACCGGGCCGAGCTGGTCGCCCGATGGCCAATATCTGTACGCCTCTCGCATGGTGCATGCGACGTTGGCGTTCGAAGTCTTCATGTTCAACAAGGATGGCGGCGTCGGCACCCAGGTGACGAAGGCGAAGCCGTCGGGAACGGAGGACTTCGACAATCGGCGCAACGTATTGGGCGCGGTGCTCTCGCCCGAGGGTCGCTACATGTATTTCTCCTCGAAGGCCGGTACCACCTGGACCGAGCAGGAGCCGCCGCAGTGGTCCATCACTCGTCGAGACCTGCGCTCCGGCAAGGACGAGGAGATCGTCAATTCGCTCGGTGAGGCGATGCAGCCGGTCGTGTCTCACGATGGTCGCAAGTTGGTGTACGCCAGTCGCCATCTCAATGACACGGGCCTGCGCATCCGCGATCTGAATTCGGGCGACGATCAATGGCTGTTGTATCCGGTCGATCGCGATGGGCATGACGGCGGTTACTACGCGAATCTGCTGCCGCGCTACACCTTCACGTCGGACGATCGCGCGCTCATTCTGAGCGTCGGGGGCAAGATCAAGCGGCTGGAGTTGGCGGGACGCAAGCTGGCCGATATTCCGTTCACCGCGAAGGTCGAGCTCGATCTCGGTCCGCAGACGCGAGTCGAGCAGCACGAGGAAACCGGCCCGGTTCGAGTACGAGTGATTCAGCGGCCGCGGCAGTCGCCGGACGGTCGCTCGGTCGTGTTCTCCGCGTTGGGTCAGTTATATCTGCTCGATCTGCAAGCGAACGCCAAACCGCGTGCCTTGGGCGCGGGCGTGCAGCCGTCGTGGTCGTCGGATGGCCGCTCGATTGCATTCGTGACTTGGAGTCCGCTCGATGGCGGGCAGGTGTGGACGATGCCCGCTCGCGCCGGCGGCGCTCCGAAGAAAATCACCAAAGAAGCGGCGTATTACACCGAGCCTGTGTTCTCGCCGGATGGCAAGAGCGTGCTGGCGCTGCGGGCGAGTCACTACGATCGACTGCGCACGCGATCGGAGATCGATCCGAGTCGTGCGACCGACATCATTCGTTTGCCGGTGAGTGGCGGCGATGCGCAGCTGATTGCCCATGCTCACGGTGCGCGCTTCCTGGATTTCGGTCGAGAGCCGAATCTGATTCGTTTCTTCACGCCCGAAGCTGTCAAGACGCTGCGGATCGACGAGCCTTCGGCGGAGCCGCGGCGGGTCGTCGTCATTCTGTCGCGCCATCCGTCGCAGTATGTCGATGGCCCGGCGCCCGTCGACGAGGTGCGACTCAGTCCCGATGGGCAGTGGGCGCTGGCCAAGGCCGCGTCGCAGCTCTATCTGGTCGCTGTGCCACCCACGTTGGGTGATGAGCCGGCGGTTGTGAATCTGCTGGCGCCTGCTACGAAGGTGATGAAGCTCACGGCAGTCGGGGCGGACTATTTCGGATGGGCTGAGGGCGGGCGCACGATCACTTGGTCGGTGGGCTCATCGTTCCGTCGCGTTTCGTTGAGCAATGTGACGGACGCAGAGCAGTCAGCTGAGCGCTTCGACGCGGTGGTCGAGGTCAAACGCGACGTGCCGGAAGGTGCGGTGGTGTTGAGGGGCGCGACGGTGATCACGATGCGTGGCGATGAAGTGCTGCCGAACGCGGATGTTGTGGTTGTGAATAACAAGATCGTTGGCGTCGGCGCGCGGGGCGGTGTGCAGGTGCCGGCGGGCGCGGTTGTGCGCGATGTTTCCGGGAAGTACATCGTGCCGGGGTTTGTCGATACGCACGCGCATTGGGCGGAGATCCGGCGGGACATCCTGGAGCCGAATCAGTGGCCGTTCCTGGCGAATCTTGCTTACGGGGTGACGGCAGGGCTCGATGTGCAGCCGTTCACTGTCGATGTCTTCGGTTATCAGGACATGATCGACGCCGGGATGATGTTGGGACCGCGTGCTTATTCCACCGGGCCGGGCGTGTTCGTGAGCAGCGAGATTCATTCGGAAGCGGATGCGCGCAACGTATTGACGCGCTATCGCGATTACTACCGCACGCGGAATATCAAGTCGTACATGGTCGGTGGGAGGCAGGAGCGGCAGTTCATGATTCAAGGCGCGAGTGCGCTCGGGATGATGCCGACGACGGAAGGGGCCTCCGATTTTCGTTTGAATCTCACGCACGCGCTGGATGGCTTCTCGGGGAATGAACACGCGCTGCCGGTCTCGCCGTTGCGCAAAGACGTGATCGAGTTGTTCGCCAGCAGCCGCATCTCATACACGCCGACGATCAGTGTTCTGTATGGAGGTAGGCCGGCGTTGTATGAAATGACGATCAGTCATGTGCCGCAGGGCGATCCGAAAGTTCGGCGGTTTATTCCAGGCGGGCTGCTGGACGTCAAGACGCGCACGCAGAAGTGGACCCGCCATCAAGATCAAACTTATTCGACGTTCGCGGCGGATGCGTTGGCGATTCAGCGAGCGGGTGGGTTGGTCGGCATGGGCAGTCACGGCGAGATGCAGGGCATCGGGTATCACTGGGAGCTGGAGGCGTATGCGTCCGGAGGGGCTACGACGCATGAAGTGTTGCGTGCGGCGACGATTGGGTCGAGTGAGGTGATTGGTCGGGCGACGGAGATCGGCAGCATCGAGGCGAGCAAGTTCGCAGACCTGCTGATTCTGGATCGCGATCCGCTCGCGGATATCACCAATACGAGCTCGCTGAGTTTGGTAATGAAGAACGGAAGGATCTACGACGCTAGTACGCTTGATGAGGTTTGGCCTCGAGAGAAGAAGCTCGAAACGTTGTGGTTTTGGAAGGACGCGCCGCCCTGAAGACCGGAGTCGGCGTCAGTGGTTCGCGCAGGCTAGGGGGTGGTACCTCGTCCCGGCACCGGGCTCGCCCGTCGCGCATTGCGCTCCTAGGCGCACGTCCATGGTGTGCCCTGATACGAGAACACGTCCCTGTACCTCGAATCTGCCGGGACGAGGTACCACCCCCTATCCTGCGCCGACACGTTGGAGGTACGGCTGGCGAGTTTAAGAGGGTGAGTAGTTAGGTATGGCTCAACATGTTCGCGCGTACCACGCATATTCCAGCGGACTGATATGCGACTCAAACGCCTGCAGTTCGCCGCGGCGGGTGGTCACGAACAATTGGTGGAATTTCTCGCCGAGGTAGTCGCGTAACACAGCGCTGGATTCGAACTTCAGCGCGGCCTCGGGCCAGGTGATGGGCAGGGTGGTAACGGCATCGCGGTACGCGTTCCCGGCCACCGGGGCGCCTGGGTCGAGGTCGCGCTGTAAGCCATAGTGAATGCCGGCGAGTACGGCTGCCGTCAGCAAATAAGGATTCGCGTCCGCACCCGCAACCCGATGCTCGATGCGCCGATTCTCCGGCGTGCTGGCGGGAATGCGCAGGGCCACGCCGCGATTGTTCACCGCCCAGCTCGGGTTCAACGGTACATACGACTCGGATCGATAGCGCCGATAGGAATTCGCCGTCGGGGCGAAGATCAACATGGCATCCGCCATGGTCGCGGCAAGTCCGCCGATTGCATGCTTCAATCGATCGCTGCCCGTGGGGTCGTCGGACGCGAAGATATTCCGGCCGTCCCGATCGAGCATGCTCACATGAATGTGAGCTCCGCTGCCCGCATGATCCATGTAGGGCTTCGGCATGAATGTAGCTTCCATGCCGTGTCGAGCAGCCACGCCTCTCACCAGTCGCTTGAATCGAATCGCTTGATCGCAGGCGAGCAGAGCCTCTGAGGAGTGGTGCAGATTCACCTCGAACTGCCCCGGCCCGTACTCGGCCAGCGCCGTGCCGGAGGGAATCTGCTGGATCTCACAAGCGGCGGAGATCTCGGCGAGCACCGCCGAGTATTCATTCAAGTCCACCATGGAGTTGATCTGCGTTTGATATTCGCGCCGGCCGGTCTGGGGCAGGCGGGGCGGTTGCGCGCGGCCGTCGACGGTGCGCTCTGTGTCGAGCAGATAGAACTCCAGCTCGATCGCAATCACCGGCGTCAGCCCCAAAGCCGAGAAGCGCTTCAGCACAGAAGCCAGCACATGCCGCGGGTCTCCATAAAAAGGGGAGCCGTCGTGATCGACCATCGACACCTGCATCTGCGCGATACCTTCGCCCGGCCGCCAGGGCACTGGCACCAGCGTGCCGTCGATAGGCAGGCAGCGTCGGTCGGCGTCGCCTTCGTCGAAGCCGAGGCCGGTTTCCTGAATCGTGCCGCCGAGCACGTCGAGCGCGAACATCGAGCCGGGCAGCAGGAAGCTGCCGCTGTACATCCCGGGCAGCTCGTTGATGGTCACGCGCTTACCGCGCGGGATTCCACACAAATCCGCGAGTAGCACATCGATAAAGCGCGTATGGGGATGTTGCTGCCGGAAGGAGGTCAGCTGCACAGAGGGGTCAGTGACCGCCATAAGGGTTTACCTGTTTAAGATTTGGGGACGCCCTGAGACGTCACCGGGCGATGTAACTGCCGCGAGGATAGCCAGTCGCGGCGACCGGCGGCAAGAGGGCGGCCAGCAATATGGCATCATTAAGCCATTGAAAATAGAGAATTTCAGCCCCACCCTCCCATCCTGGACGGGCGGCCGGGCTCCGGTTGTGGTTAAATGACGCCTCGCGACCAGGCTGCTGATTCAGCCGGTTGTTAAAGATCTTAAACGTGTCAACTCGCAGGCCCCTTATCGGTATTCCGGCGGACAGGCGTCTGCTGGGCCACCATTACTTCCACTGCGTCGGCGAGAAATACATCGCCGCGGTGGCGGAAGGCGCTCAAGCGGTGCCGGTCCTGATTCCTTCGCTGGGAGACGGATTGGAAGCGCGTGAGCTGCTGGCGGACTTCGATGGAATTCTGCTGACGGGCAGTCCATCGAACGTCGAGCCGCATCGGTACAACGGTCCCGCCAGCGATCCGGGCACGTTGCACGACGCGTATCGGGATGCGACGACGCTGCCGATGATTCCGCGAGTGATCGAAGCGGGCTTGCCGCTACTGGCGATCTGCCGCGGCTTCCAGGAGATGAATGTCGCGTTCGGCGGCACGCTCTGGCAGAAGCTGCACGAAGTGCAGGGCTACCAGAATCATCGCGAGGACACGGAGGCGCCGCTCGATGAGCAGTACGGCCCGGCGCATGACATCGAGCTGACACCGGATGGGCTGCTCGCGCGGCTGTCGGGTGAGCGGCGGTTGAAAGTGAATTCGTTGCACTCTCAGGGAGTGCAGACCTTGGGTGCCGGTCTCCTCGTCGAGGCTCGGGCCCCGGATGGAGTGATCGAAGCTTTTCGGGCGGCGGATGCACCGTCGCTCGCGCTCGGGTTGCAATGGCATCCCGAGTGGAAGTTCCAGGACAACCCTTTTTCGCGTGCGCTGTTCGCTGCCTTTGGCGAAGCCGCGCGCGAGCGTGCCCGCCAGAGAGCGGCAAGGTGATGTATGAGCGCCATTCAACAATTTTTCAAAGAACACGGCATTTCAGAGTGTGAGGCAGTCATTCCCGACATGGCCGGCGTGCCGCGCGGGAAAGTGATGCCGGCGGCGAAGTTCGCCGAAGAAGAAGGCATGCGACTGCCCGAGAGCATCTTCTTGCAGACGGTCACCGGCGATTATCCGGATGAGGAGCGCGCCATCAGCCCGTCGGAAATCGACGTGGTGATGAAGGCCGATCCGAGCACCGTTCGCGTGGTGCCCTGGGCGGCCGAGCCGACCGCGCAAGTGATTCATGACAGCTTCTATTCCGACGGCCGGCCGGTGACGATGGCGCCGCGCTATGTGTTACAGCACGTGCTCGAGCTGTATGCGCAGCACGGCTGGGATCCAGTGGTCGCACCCGAGCTCGAGTTCTATCTGGTCGAGCCGAACACCGACTCCGACTATCCGTTGAAGCCGCCGATCGGCCGCTCGGGTCGTCCCGAAGTGGGGCGTCAGTCGTATTCGATCGCGGCGGTCAACGAGTTCGATCCGATGTTCGACGACATGTATGCGTTCTGCGAAGCGCAGGACATCGAGATCGACACGCTGATTCACGAAGACGGCGCCGCGCAGATGGAAATCAATCTGTTGCATGGAAATGCGCTGTCGCTCGCCGATCAGGTGTTCCTGTTCAAGCGCACGGCGCGCGAAGCCGCGCTCCGTCACAAGATGTATGCGACGTTCATGGCCAAGCCGATGGCCCGCGAGCCGGGCAGCGCCATGCACATCCACCAGAGCATCGTGGATCGTCGCACCGGTAATAATGTGTTCAGCGATGCCGAAGGCCGTCCGTCGCCGCTGTTCTTCTCGCACATCGCCGGCCTGCAGAAGTATCTGCCGGCCGCCATGTCGCTGTTCGCGCCGAACGTGAATTCCTACCGGCGCATCACGCGGCATTACTCCGCGCCCATCAATACACAATGGGGTTATGACAATCGGACCGCGGGACTACGCGTGCCGGTGTCGAATCCCAAGAATCGTCGTGTCGAAAACCGGATCGCCGGCGCCGACGCGAATCCCTACCTGGCCATCGCAGCTTCGCTGGCGTGCGGCTATCTCGGCATGGTCGAAGGACTGAAGCCGAGCGAGCCCATCACCGGCAGCGCGTATGACTTGCCGTTCTCTCTTCCCCGCAACATCGAAGATTCGCTGCGGCTGCTGCGTGACTGCCGGCCGTTGATCGAGATCCTCGGCGAGCGTTTCGTCATCGCCTACGCGGCCGTGAAAGAGAACGAATACGAAACGTTTTTGCAGGTGATCAGCTCGTGGGAGCGCGAGCACCTGCTACTCAATGTATGAGGCGGGCACGCGAGTGCTCGACGTGTAACCACCATGGCTTATTTTCGTCGTTTTAGATAATCGGTAGCGGACAGCTCAGCGGGTCAACATGGCGTCTTCCATTCCCGATCGCAGTACCAGTGAGTGGCAGGCGCTCGATGCCGCCCATTACATCCATCCATTCACCGACCACGCGGCGCTGAGCAAGAAAGGCACGCGGGTCATTACGCGCGCCGAGGGCGTGTACTTATATGAGTCCGGCGGCCGTCGCATTCTCGACGGCATGTCCGGGCTGTGGTGTGTGAATCTGGGGTACGGCCGGCGTGAGCTGGCCGACGCCGCTTACCAGCAGATGCAGGAGCTGCCGTATTACAACAGCTTCTTCCAGGTCGCTCATCCGCCGGCCATCGAGCTGGCGCGGTTGCTGTCCGAAGTGACGCCGCCGCAGTTCAAGCACGTGTTCTTCACCGGTTCAGGTTCGGAAGCGAACGACACCGTCGTGCGCACCGTGCGTCATTACTGGAACGTGCTCGGGCAGCCCGAACGCACCGTCATCATCAGTCGTCACAATGCGTATCACGGCAGCACCATGGCCGGTGCCAGCCTGGGCGGCATGAAGCCCATGCACGAGCAGGGCGGCTTGCCTATTCCTGGCATCGTGCACATCCGTCAGCCCTATTGGTTCGGCGAAGGCGGCGACCTGTCGCCCGAAGAGTTCGGCCTGGTCGCGGCGCGGGCGCTCGAAGAAAAGATCCTGCAGGTCGGTCCGGAGAAAGTCGCCGCGTTCATCGGCGAGCCCATCCAGGGCGCGGGCGGCGTCATCATCCCGCCGTCGACCTACTGGCCCGAGATCCAGCGCATCGTCGACAAATACGGCATCTTGCTGATCGCCGACGAGGTCATCTGCGGCTTCGGCCGCACCGGCCGCTGGTTCGGCTCGGAATATTTCGGCATCCGGCCCGACCTGATGCCCATCGCCAAAGGCCTGTCCTCGGGCTATCTGCCGATCGGCGGGGTCATGGTCGGCGACCGGGTGGCCGAGGTCATGACCGTCAAGGCCGGCGAGTTCAACCACGGTTTCACGTACTCGGGGCATCCGGTGGCCTGCGCGGTTGCCTGCGCCGCCATCAAGATCCTGCGTGACGAGCGCATCGTCGCACGGGTCAACGACGACGTGGGGCCGTACTTGCAACGGCGCTGGGCGGAGCTGGCGTCCCATCCTTTGGTGGGTGAAGCTCGCATCGTGGGACTGATCGGCGCGCTCGAGCTGGTCAAGGATAAGGCCAAGCGGCAGAACTTCCCGGACCCCGGCGAAGTGGGTGTCATCTGCCGGGACCTGTGCATCGCCAATGGGCTGGTGATGCGAGCGGTGCGTGACACCATGATCGTTGCACCGCCTTTGGTCATCACGCATGCGCAAATCGATGAACTGGTCGAAAAGGCGCGCGCCGCTTTGGATCAGACCCGGGACGAGTTACATCGGCAGGGCAGGTTGTAGCCCAGGCCCCTGCTTCTGCGTTACGCTCCCCCGCAACAACCAACGTTGCGGGGAGTATTCCTGATGAGTAGGGCGTTCAACAGTTCACTGCGCGCCGGGCTGGTCGTCACGGCGATCGCTCTGGCCGTCGCTGCCTGCGGCAAGAAGGAAGAAGCAAAACAGGCCGACGCTCCGGGCGCCGCCGCCGCCGAAGAAAAGGTCCTGCACGTTTACAACTGGTCGGACTACATCGCCGAGGACACCATCAAGAACTTCGAGGAGAAGACCGGCATCAAGGTCACCTACGATGTCTTCGACTCCAACGACATGCTCGAGACCCGCCTGCTGGCCGGCAATTCCGGTTTCGACGTGGTGGTGCCGTCGGCCTCGTTCCTGGAGCGCCAGATCAAGGCGGGCGTGTTCCAGAAGCTGGACAAGAGCCAGATCCCGAACCTGTCGCACATGGATCCGGACATTCAGCAGCGCGTCGCGCTCCACGATCCGGGCAATGAACATTCCGTGACCTACCTGTGGGGCACCACCGGCATCGGCTACAACGTCGACAAGGTCAAGAAGATCCTGGGCGACAAGCCGCTCGATTCCTGGAATCAGATTTTCGATCCCAAGGAAATCGCCAAGTTCAAGGACTGCGGCATCTCCGTGCTGGACGCGCCGGATGAAATCCTCAAGGTGGTGCTGCAATGGATGGGCCGCGATCCGAACAGCCAGAAGGACGAGGACCTGACCGCCGCGGCCGAGAAGCTGCAGCTGATCCGTCCGTACATCCGCAAGATTCACTCCTCGCAGTACATCGACGATCTGGCCAACGGCGATCTGTGTATCGCGGTCGGCTGGAGCGGTGACATCCTGCAGGCACGCGACCGTGCCGCCGAAGCCGGCCAGGGCGTGAAGATCGCGTACTCGATTCCGAAGGAAGGCACCATCGTGTGGTTCGACATGCTGGCCATCCCGGCCGATGCCAAGCACCCGAAGAATGCGCATGCCTTCATCAACTATCTGATGGATCCGCAGGTCGCGGCCAACAATTCCAACTTCGTCAACTACGCCAACGGCAACGCCGACTCGCTGACGATGGTGAAGGAAGAGGTGAAGAACGATCCGGGCGTGTATCCGACGCCGGAAGTGAAGGCCAAGCTGTTCCCGTCGCTGGCTTACGGCGAACAGGCCACCGCGACCATGGCGCGCCTGTGGCAGAAGTTCACCACCGGTCAATAACAAACAAAGTAAGACACTGCATGGCCACGAATCCGCGGCCCCAGCAACAGCTTGCGGTCTGGAACGATCCGCAAGCTGTTCCTTACGTGCACATCGATCGTGTCACCAAGAAATTCGGTGACTTCGTCGCGGTCAACAACGTCTCGCTGAAGATCTACAAGAAGGAGCTGTTCTGCCTGCTCGGCGGCTCGGGCTGCGGCAAGACCACGCTGCTGCGCATGCTGGCGGGCTTCGAAGAGCCCACCAGCGGCAAGCTCTTCATCGACGGCGTCGACGTGACCGATCTGCCGCCGTACGAGCGGCCGGTGAACATGATGTTCCAGTCGTACGCGCTGTTTCCGCACATGACAGTGGAGCAGAACGTTGCGTTCGGCCTGAAGCAGGACGGCGTGGCCAAGGACGAGATCGCTACGCGCGTCGACGACATGCTCAAGCTCGTGCGGCTTCAGCAGTTCGCCAAACGCAAACCGCATCAGCTGTCGGGCGGTCAGCGGCAGCGCGTCGCATTGGCGCGGTCGCTGGTGAAGCGTCCCAAGCTGCTGCTGCTCGACGAGCCGCTCGGCGCGCTCGACAAGAAACTGCGCGAGCACACGCAGTTCGAGCTGGTGAATCTCCAGGAACAGCTCGGCGTGACGTTCGTGGTCGTGACCCACGACCAGGAAGAAGCGATGACGCTGTCGTCGCGCATCGGCGTGATGAACCAGGGCGAGATCATCCAGGTCGGCACGCCCAAGGACATCTACGAGTATCCGAACAGCCGGTTCGTCGCCGAGTTCATCGGTAACGTGAACATGTTCGAAGGCCGGTTGATCGAGGACGAGCCGGATCACGTGCGCATCGACTCGCCCGAGATGGGCGGCACGGTCTACGTCGACCACGGCGTGAGCTCGGCGCCCGACGCGGTGGTGTCCGCCGCGATTCGTCCGGAGAAGATCAATATCTCCACCGAGAAGCCCGCGCAGACCGACAACGTCACGCAAGGCGTGGTCAAGGAGATCGCGTACATGGGCGACATGTCCGTGTATCTGGTGCAGCTCGCTTCCAACAAGATCGTGCGCGTCACGCAGCCCAACACGTATCGGCATGCCGACGATTCCATCACCTGGGAGCAGACGGTGTATCTGAGCTGGCATGCCTCCAGTCCCGTGGTGCTGAGCGAATGAGCGCGCGTGCTGAAGCGCCGCGCCGCCATCGTCACTCCGCGGGAGTTCAGCTGATTCTCGATTTCCTGCACCGCCTGCCGCCGTATCGCTGGACGCAGGCCCGTCTGGTGCGCTGGGGAATCACGGGGCGCACGGCGGTCGCGGCCATCCCTTATTTCTGGCTGCTGCTGTTCTTCCTGGTCCCGTTCATCATCGTTCTGAAGATCGCGTTCTCGGATGCGCGCATCGGCATTCCGCCCTATCAACCGCTGGTGCAGTGGATGGAAGGCGGCGTGATGCAGATCAACGTGCATCTGAAGAACTTCTACAGCATGGTCGAGGACAGCCTGTACTGGAAGGCTTATCTCAACTCGATCAAGGTCGCGGGGATCTCCACCGTGCTGTGTCTGCTGATCGGCTATCCGATGGCGTATGCGGTGGCTCGTGCGCAGTCGACGTGGCGTCACATCCTATTGATGATGGTGATTCTGCCGTTCTGGACGTCGTTCCTGCTGCGGGTGTACGCGTGGATCGGCATTCTCAAGAACAACGGGCTCATCAATAATTTCCTGATGTGGACCGGGCTCATCGACGAGCCCATCGTGATGTTGCAGACGGACTTCGCGATCTACGTCGGCATCGTGTACTCGTACCTGCCGTTCATGATCCTGCCGCTGTATTCCAACCTGGAAAAAATGGATCTGACCTTGCTCGAAGCGGCGGCGGATCTGGGCGCGCGGCCGTTCAAGACGTTCATGACCATCACGCTGCCGTTGTCCCTGCCGGGCATCGTCGCCGGCTCCATGCTGGTGTTCATCCCGGCGGTCGGCGAGTTCGTGATTCCGGAGCTGTTGGGCCCGTCGGACTCGTTGATGATCGGCAAGGTGCTGTGGCAGGTGTTCTTCACCAAGCGCGATTGGCCGGCGGCGTGTGCCGTGGCGATTGCGTTGTTGTTGCTGCTGGTGATTCCGATCGTGTTGTTGCAGCGGGCGCAGGCTGCCGAAGCTCGTGGAGCGCATCGATGAAGCAGTCATCGACGTTCCGCATTTCCGTGCTCGTGTTCGGCTTCGCGTTCCTCTACATCCCCATCCTGTCGCTGATCGTCTACTCGTTCAACAAGTCGCGACTGGTCACAGTGTGGGGCGGCTTCTCGACCCAGTGGTACGGTCGCCTGCTCGAGAACCGCCAGATCCTGGATGCCGCGTGGCTGTCCTTGAAGATCGCGGCGATCAACGCCACAGGCGCCGTCATTCTCGGCACACTGGCCGGACTGGCGCTGGCGCGCTTCGGCAAGTTTCGTGGCCGCACGCTGTTGTCGGGCATGACGACTGCGCCGCTGGTCATGCCGGAAGTCATCACTGGTCTGTCGCTGCTGATGTTGTTCGTGGTGATGGAGGGGGCCTTCGGCTGGCCCGCCGGCCGGGGCTTCACGACCATCACCATCGCTCACATGACACTGACGCTGGCGTACGTGACGGTGATCGTGCAGTCCAGACTGTCCTCGCTCGATGATTCGCTGGAAGAGGCGGCGATGGATCTGGGCGCGCGACCGGCGAAGATATTCTTTCTCATCACCTTGCCGATCATCGCACCGGCGCTGGTTTCCGGCTGGCTGCTGTCGTTCACGATTTCGCTGGACGACCTGGTGGTCACCAGCTTCGTATCCGGCCCGGGCTCGAGCACACTGCCCATGGTGATCTTTTCCAAGGTACGCCTGGGAGTGAGCCCGGACATCAACGCGCTCGCCACCATCATCGTGCTTCTCGTGACCATCGGTGTCATCCTGGCCGGCATCTTCATGGCGCGCCAGGAAAAACGCCGCTTGCGTGACATGCAGATGGCGGCTGCTGCTAAATAAATAAGACCTACTGAAGCTCTGATTAATCGACTTCCCTGGTCCCGGCAAGTTTGCAACTGATTGAAATGCTTCGCCGATCGAAGCCGATGAAGTCGAATAGTGGCAATTGATCAGATGTTCCCTGCCTGCTATCGCCGCCGCCTGAAGCATCGGCGACAATGCGCGCCTGATTATCCGTGGGGGCGGAGATGAAGATCCGTTCGAAACTGCCGCACATCGGCACGACGATTTTTACCGTGATGACCAATCGTGCCCGGGAGCTGGGCGCGATCAATCTGGCGCAAGGGTTTCCCGACTACGATGCGCCTGCCAGGTTGAAGGACCTGCTTGCTCACCACGTCGCGGCGGGCCAGAACCAGTACGCCCCGATGATTGGTGTCGCGGAGTTGCGCGAACAAATCGCGCTGAAGCTCGCGGCGAGTTACGGCCGCCTCCCCAATCTCGATAGTGAAATTACGGTCACGCTCGGGGCGACCGAGGCGATCTTTTCCGCCGTCGTCTCGCTGGTGCATCCGGGCGAGGAAGTGATCCTGTTCGATCCTTCCTACGATTCGTACGCGCCGGCGGTGATCTCGGCGGGCGGTCGGCCGATTCATATTCCGCTCGATCCGCCGAGGTTCCAGATCGATTGGGATCGTGTGCGTGCCGCGATCACGCCGCGCACGCGGCTGGTGATGATCAATACGCCGCACAATCCGGTGACGACGGTGATTCCGCGCAAGGAGTTGGACATTCTCGCGGAGATCCTCAGGCCGACCGATGCGTTGGTGATTTCAGACGAAGTCTACGAACACATGATTTACGACGGCGCTCGTCACGCGAGCCTCGTCGAGCATCCCGAGTTGTATGAGCGCGGCGTCGCCGTGTTCTCGTTCGGCAAGACGATGCATGCGACGGGTTGGCGCGTCGGCTACGCGGTGGCGCCGCCGGATATCACTCGCGAGATCCGGCGAGTACATCAGTTCAATACATTCAGCATCGCGCATCCGCTGCAGCTGGCGATCGCGGACTTCCTCAAGGAAGTGCCGGAGCACAACGCAGGATTGAGTGCGTTCTATCAGGCCAAGCGCGATCGTTTTCTCGAGCTGCTGCGCGATTCGAGTTTCAGCTGGACCCCAGCCGCTGGAAGTTATTTCCAGCTGCTGGATTTCAGTGCCATCACCGACCAGACGGACGTCGAGTTCGCCGACCGCGTGTTGCGCGAAGCCGGCGTGGCCTCGATCCCGGTCTCGCCGTTCTACACGGCGCCACCGAAGCTCAACGTCCTGCGCTTCTGCTTTGCCAAGAACGACTCGACCCTGGAAGCGGCGGCCGAGCGGCTCTGCAAGCTTTGAGGAGCGCCGCTCACTGCGAACGAATCACGAATCCGGCGCCAGCGGGGTGCACCGACAGGCCGCTGTATTGTTTCAAGAAGGTCGCGAGCGACTCGGGGCTGTCGGCGTCGAAGGTGGCGGTGAGTCGCGTGTTACGAGCGGTCGCGCCTTCGATCTCGAAGCGGCGGGTATTGTAGCGGTTGATCTCGTTCACCACGTCTTCCAGCCGTGCGGCACGAAATACCAGCCGACGCTCGCGCCAGGCGGTGGTTTGATTCTTATCCGCGATCGCTTGTTTCGCGATACCGCCCCGATTCGTGATGACGGCTTCTTCGCCGGCGCTGAGCAAGGTGTTCGCCAGTTTCACCCGGCCTTCGAGCACCGCAACATGCGTGTCGTTGCGCAGGCGATGGACGTTGAACTGCGTGCCGACGGCTTGAATCACCGCGGCTCCGGCCTTGACGCGAAACGGCCGCGTCGTGTCGTGAGCGACCACGAACAACGCTTCGCCTTCGAGCAATTCGACGTCTCGAGCCTGGTCGGAGAACGACACCCGGGTGCGGGAGTCCGTATTCAAATAGAGCACCGAGCCATCGGCAAGCTGCACGATCCGTTGTTCGCCCACCGCTGTTGCATAGAGGCCGGCGCTACCAATCATCCACCATGAGTAAGCCGCTGCGATGGCGATGGTGGCCACCGCGGCTGCCCAGCGCCAGCGGGACGGGGCCTGCCGGCCGAACTTGCTGTTGGCGCCCACGGCGGCGTTCTGCGGCAGCGGCGAACGAGGCGATATGTCTTTCTTGAGCGGGATCACTGCCGCGCCTTTCGCCTCGTCGAGCTCGGCGAGGATGGCGTCGATCTCCATGGGATGGCTGACGGCGCTTTGGCGCAGTCGTTGCCAGGTGGCGCTCGCGAACAGGAATTCTTCGATGTGACGGGGCGATTGTTTGAGCCACTTCAGGAACTCGGCATGCTCGGCTTCGCCGCCTTCGGCCAGGACGCCCAGCCATTGAGAGGCTTGTTCGCTGATGGTGTGCGTTTCGCGGTGACTGGCGCGCATGTCAGAACTCCTTTCGCGCGGACGCCGACGATTCGGCAGCGACGTAATGCCTGCAGTGATCGATGGCTTTGTACAGATGATTGCGCACCGTGCTCACCGAGATACCCAATTTCTCGGCGATCTGCGCATGCGACAGCGTGTGATGAGTGACCAGCCGTAGGACCGCGCGTTGCATGGGCGGCAGTCGTTGGATGGCCTGTTCGAACTCGTGCGTTTGCGCGGTGTGCTCGTAGACCTCGTCGGGCCGCGCGGCTTCGTCGGGCAATTGATCGGTGGCGTGCTCGACCACCGCCGAATCGAACAACATCGGCCGGTCGCGCTCGCGCAGCCGAAACTCATACAGCACGTTGAATGCAATCCGGTACACGTAGGCCTGCGGACAGCGCACCCCCGCCGGATCGGCGGTTCGCAACAGGCGCAGGTAGACCTCCTGGGCCAGATCCTCCGCGGTCTCGGCGTTACGCAGGCGGCGAAGCAACAGGCGGTACAGCCCGCTGCGAAATTCTTCGAACGCGCGCGCCGCCAGCTCCGACGGGTCGGTCGGCTGGTCGTTCTTTCGCGGCACGCTCTGGTTCGCCATATAGGATACCGACTGGTGTTGCCGGCCAGAGTCACTAGTCGCGGCGGAAAAAAATCGCACCGTGACGGCACTAGTGACTCAAGCACGCGTGCCCAGCCTATTACCAATAGGCATCGCCACCAAGGGCGGGCCGCTACAAAATACTGGGGAGATGTCGATGCAAGCACTATTTCCGGCCGTGCTGGTCGCCGGCACATTGGCTGTGAGCGGCGTCCGGGCGGCGCAGGAGCCGCCGCCAACCGTCGTGAAAATGGAGATTCGTGCCCAGTCGCTGGACGACGCACTGAATGAGTTCGCGCGCCAGACCGGGCTGCAGGTGTTTTTCCTGGCCTCGGATGAGAGCCGGCGTTTGATGAGCGCGCCGCTGTCGGGCAGCTTCGATCCGAACGCGGCGTTGACCCGGTTGCTGGCGAACACGGGACTGGTCTACGAGTATTTGGATGTTCGCACGGTAGCGATCCGTTCGGCCCGTCCGGCCGCCACCGCCACCGGCGCCTCGACCCCGATTGCCTATCGTTCGACGGCCGAGGAGCGGCCGCTGAAAGTGGCTCAGGCGAATACCTCGTCCGTCGCCCAGCTGGAGTCGGGTCCCGAGGAGATCGTGGTGCGGGGCGCGCGCTTCTATCAGCCATCCGCCGGTCGTGCGGCGTCCAAGATGGACCTGCCGCTGCTCGAAACGCCGCAGTCAGTCTCGGTGGTGACCAGCGAGCAGATGGAAGCGCGCTCGGTCGATTCCCTGGAGCAGGCGTTTCGTTATTCGGCCGGCATCTACTCGATGGGCGGCGGCGCCAATCGTCGCGGTTCGACGGGCTTCGTGGTGCGCGGTTTCAACGTCACCGGTTCGGCGCCGCTGTACGTCAACGGCAGCAAGTTTCCCATCAACTCCACCAGTGGCGCGATGGAGCCGTATCTGTATGAGAGCGTCGAGTTATTGAAAGGGCCGGGCTCGGTACTGTACGGCCAGACGCCGCCGGGCGGACTCATCAACATGGTGAGCAAGCGCCCCACCGCCGAGCCGCTGCATGCCTTGAAAGCGCAGATCGGCAGTTGGAATCATCGCCAGATCAACGCGGATTTCGGTGGACCGCTGAGCGCGGACGGTGCCTTGGGCTACCGGCTGACCGGCCTGGTGCGCGAGAGCGATACCATGATCGAGCAGATTCCCGACGACCGGATCTCGGTCGCGGCGGCCATGGATTGGTCGCTCTCGGAGCGCACCAAGCTCACGTTGCTGGCGACTTATCACGATAGCAAGACCGGCTACGATCACGGCAAGCCGTTCGATGGCTCGGTGCTGCCCAATCCCAACGGCCGCGTCGATCGCAAGACCTTCGTCGGCGAGCCGGGCTTCGACAAGTTCAACCCGAGCGGCCGCACCTTGGGTTACTTGTTCGAGCATCGCTTCAACGACACGTGGCAGCTGCGCCAGAACGTGCTCGCGTTCGATTACGAAGTGGACTTCGCCGGCATCGAAGGGAGTGCGAGCACCGATACGGCCACGCGTCGACTAGTCAACCGCTTCCCCTACATGCGCAGCGATGCCGACCAGGGCTGGAGCATCGACAATCAAGTGCTCGGCAAATGGGCGTTCGGCCGCTTCGAACATTCGGTGTTGTTCGGTGTGGACTACAGCGATCGTGATTTCGAGCGCACTTCCCGCAGGGGCACGGTCGGTGCGCTGGATATTTTCGCTCCGGTGTACGGCGCAGTCGTCACGCCGGCGGCAACTGCCACTCGGACGGTCTCCGATAGTCAGCAGTTGGGTATTTATCTGCAGGATCACCTGAAGCTCGACGGTCGTTGGATATTGTTGGCCGGCGGACGTTGGGATGACACCAACTCCGACGACCGCACTGTGTCCACCGCCGGCGTGGTGACGCTCAGCAACGTCGAGGCGGATGCATTCACCAAGCGCATCGGCTTCTTGTATCTTTCCGACATCGGTCTGGCGCCTTACTTGAGCTACGCCGAGTCGTTCCAGCCGATCGGCGGCAGCACCTTCGCGGGTCAGCCGTTCGATCCCACCGAAGGCATTCAATACGAGGCCGGACTGAAGTATGAGCCGAAGGGCGGCTTCGGCACGCTCACCTTCGCCGTGTATGAACTGACTCAGCAGAACAATGTCACGATCGACCCGGCGCACACCGGCTTCTCGGTGCAAACCGGGGAGATTCGTGCGCGCGGTGTGGAAGTGGAGGGGCGCGTCTCGTTCGGTGAAACCTTGGATCTCATCGCTGCCTACAACCATACCGATGCCGAAGTGACTCGCAGCAACGGGGTGGACCTGGGGCGCACTCCCGCATCGGTGCCGGACAACACGGCGTCGCTATGGGCGGATTATCACTATCGCGTCGGCGCGCAGGCAGAGCTGAGCCTCGGTGCGGGCGTTCGTTACATCGGCGAGTCGTTCAACACGCTCAACACCGTCGTGGTGCCGAGCTACCAGGACTACGACGTGTCCGCGCGCTACGATTCACGCAATTGGCGGTTTGCGCTGAACGTGAAAAATGTGATGGACAAGAAATACGTGTCCGCGTGCACGTTCGCCTGCTTCTACGGCGACGAACGCAACCTGTCTTTCTCCGCGCAATACACCTGGTAACATGAATAGTCAGCAGTGGATGAAACGGCTGCGGCTCGGGGCCGCGGCCGTGTTGGCCGGTCACGCCTTCTTGATCGCTTCGGCGCAGGCGAGTGAAGCGGGCGCTTCATTGGCGGCGCTGGATCGCTACATCGAGCAGGCGAGGCAAGACTGGCAAGTGCCCGGCGTCGCGGTTGGTGTGATTCGCGACGGCGAGGTCGTGTATGCCAAAGGGTTCGGTGCGCGAGAAATCGGTAAGGAACCGCGCGTCGATGCGCACACGCTGTTCCAGATCGGCTCGCTGACCAAGGCATTCACCGCCACGGCGCTCGGCATTCTGGTGGATGAGGGCAGGCTTGGCTGGGACGACCCTGTGGTCGAACATCTGCCCGCGTTTCGCGTCGCCGATCCCTGGCTGACGCAAAACATCACGGTTCGCGATCTGGTCGGTCACCGCACCGGGCTGGAGGGCGGAACGCATACCATCGTGCCCACGGATGCGCAGCGGCTGTTACGCGATGTGAGCAGGCTATCGTCGCGCATTCCGTTTCGCGACTCCGTGCTCTATAGCAACACGATGTATGACGTCGCTGGGCAAGTGGTCGCGGCGGTCTCCGGCATGAGTTGGGGTGAGTTCGTACAGCAGCGCATCCTTACTCCTCTGCAGCTGCGCGAGACCCGTGCTGACGTCGTCGCTGCAGACATCTGGAGTCGCGATCGGTTGGCGCCGTCGATGTACGGTCAGGCCCCGGCCGGGCGCGCCAGTATCGATGACGTCCCCACAGCGAACGTAGCCATGCCTCACTGGCTCACCGAACAGGGCAGTCGCCCATTGCCCTGGCAGGTGTTGTCGACCGGCGGTATCGGCGCATCGGGTTCGATGGTGTCGAACCTCCAGGACCTGCTCGAGTGGACGCGCTTCAATATGGGTAGCGGCACTGGCGCGAACGCAACGCCGTTACTACGGGCCGATACTTTGCGCGAGCTGCATACGCCGCAGATCTTCGTCCACGATGCCCCCTCCGCGTCGTTCGATATCACGTCGCGTGCGGTGAGGCTGGTCGAATCGGACAGTGAGCATGCCGTCTATCCGCCGGCCTACGCGCTGGGATGGTTCGTCAACAGCTATCGCGGTCATCGCATCATCAATCACGGCGGTGCGCTGTTGGGTGGCATGTCGCGCATCGATATCCTGCCCGAGCGGCGCATGGCGGTGGTCGTGCTGGCGAATAGCTATGGCTATGGCGGACGCGGATTATTCAACACAGCCATCGCTCTGCGCGCATTGGACGAGATGTTGGGCGCGCCGCCCCACGACTGGAGCGCGGATTTTCTGCGAACGATGCAAAGTGGTGAGCAGGCTCGGCAAGCCTCGGAGCGGCAACTGCAGCGCTCGCGCTTGCCAAAGGCGCCGCCCTCGCTGCCGATGTCTGCGTATGCGGGCGACTATCAGAACGCTGCGTTCGGCAAGATTCGTGTCGAGCGCGTGGGGAACGATCTGACGCTGCAACTGCCCGGCGTGTTCAGCTGGCGGCTGCAACACTGGCATCACGATACGTTTCGTTTGCAGGTCGCGACCAGTGGCGCCGAGTTGATGCAGTTCTTTGCGACCTTCCAAGTCGATGCGCGGGGCCGCGTCAGCTCGCTCGATCCTGGTTGGGTGCTGCTCGGCGGCGCGTTCAAGCCGGTGACGCCCTAGTGCGTTTGCTCGCAGTCGTCGGGCTGTTGCTCGCAGTCGGAGCGATGGCCGCTGAACCTGATTTCGACGTCATCATTCGCCATGGGACCGTCTACGACGGCACCGGCACGGCCGGTACGAAAGGCGACGTTGGCGTGCGCGCCGACCGTATCGTCAGCATCGGCGACCTGAGTCAGTCGACGGCGAAACTGGAAATCGATGCGGATGGCCGCGCTGTTGCGCCGGGCTTCATCAATCTGTTGAGTCAAGCCAGCTGGACCTTCCTGACCGACAGCCGGAGCGAGAGCGACATTCGTCAGGGCGTAACGCTGGAAGTGCTGGGCGAAGGCGTGACCATGGGGCCGCTCAATCCGAGCATGCGTCGGGAGACAGCGGCGGAGCTCGAGGAGCTTGACGTGCAAGCCGACTGGACCACGCAACGGCAGTACATGGAGCTGATCCAACGTCGCGGCGTCAGTCCCAACATCGCGTCGTTTGTCGGCGCAACGTCGATCCGAGTGCACGTTCTAGGGCGAGAGAATCGCCGCGCGACCGCGGCTGAGTTGCAACAAATGTGCACGCTGGTTCGCGAAGCCATGCAGGATGGCGCGTTCGGCGTCACGTCAGCCGTGCAGTACGCACCGGCTATCTACGCGGATACCGACGAGTTGGTGGCGTTGGCGTCGGAGGCAGCTCGCTTCGGTGGGAGCTACATTTCTCACATGCGCAGCGAGGGTGCGCAGTTGTTGGAAGCGGTCGATGAGGTGATCGAGATTGCCGAACGCGCCCGGCTTCCGGTCGCGATCTATCACCTCAAAGCGTTCGGTGCACCGAACTGGCCGAAGATGTCGACGGTGATCGACAGGATCACCGCCGCGCGTGCGCGCGGCCTGCAAGTGACGGCCAACATGTATCCCTACCCTGCCGCATTCACTGGATTGGATCTGACCATGCCACCGTGGGTGCAGGAGGGCGGTAACGCGGCCTGGATTGCAAGGCTGCGAGACCCGACGATTCGCGAGCGCGTCGTGCGTGAGATGGGAAGTCCGGGTCAGGGCTGGTCGAATGCGCTGCATGACGCCGGTTCGCCCGACAAGTTGCTCATCCTCGGCGCTCACCAGCCGTCCTTGCGACGGTGGCTCGGCAAGACGATTGGCGAAGTCGCTCGCGAACGGCAGGTGTCGCCCGAGCATGCCATCGTGGATCTGGTGATCGAGGAGGGCGGTCGACTGCAGGTGGCCTACTTCGCCATGTCCGAAGAGAATGTTCGGTTGCAGCTGCGCCAGCCGTGGATGAGCCTTGGCTCGGATGGCGACTCACGTGCCGCTGAAGGAGCGTCACTTCAACGCAGCGCGCACCCTCGCGACTACGGAACCTTCGCGAGAGTGCTTGGCAAGTATGTCCGCGAAGAGCGCGTACTGAGCCTGGCTGACGCCATACATAGAATGTCTGGTCTGCCGGCGATGACGCTCGGTCTGCGCGATCGCGGCACGCTGCGCGTCGGCAACTATGCGGACCTGGTCGTCTTCGATCCAGTCACAGTCGCCGACCGCGCAACGTTTCAACAACCCCACCGCTACGCTACCGGTGTGACCAGCGTGTTCGTCAACGGCGTGCAAGTCATCAGCGACGGCAACCACACGGGCGCGAAGCCCGGGCGTTTCGTGTCGTCTCAATCAAGCACGTCGCGTCGAGCCACTGGCCTGATACACGTCCGCCACTGACACGGCCCGCACGCCCGGCGGGAACAACTCGCTCAGTAGTTGGTCGCAGCGAGTTTCATCCGCAACGAGTCGACGCATCAATGCCCGCGCTTCGTCGCGAATCAGCAATCGAGTGCGCACGGCGGCATGACACCGGCCCGGTCGCAACAAGGCCTCGTCGACGTCGGAGACGTTCGGCAAGTTGGTCGTAAAAATGATCTTACGACCCTGCGCCCGAACCACGCCGTCGGCGATCGCCAGGAAGCGATGCAGATCGTGATTGCCGCTGCTGCGTGCCAACAGCAGATGATCGGCGTCTTCGATGACGAACGCGTCGTGCTGACCGGTGATGAAGTCGACGAAGATCTCGTCGCTCTCCAGCGCCTTCTTGTCGCCCGTGTACATCACCTCCGCGCTATCGCCCTTGCGCTCGGAAATTGCGCCGAGGATGGTCCGCACGAGCTTGGTCTTGCCTGTGCCGGGCGGGCCCAGCAACAACAGCACGGTTTCGTCCGCATCCAGATAGTCGCGGATGAAGGTGCGAACCGGGCGGTCGAAGACCGGGTAAGCCTCGTCATGCAAGTCGTCGTTGGCCAACTCGTCGAACGTCGTGAAGTTCAGTCCCGAGCGGCTGTCCATGAAGTTCCAGGACAGCGTGAACATGCGGTGACGCGCGAACGCCTCGCCGATGATCCGTAGCAGTCTTTCGCGTATTTCCTCGATGCGAGCGACGCTCTCGGTCCAGATGTTGAAACCGCACGACACGAACATGCCGGTCCGCCAGCCTTCGGCGCTGATGAAGATCCCCGGCCCCTCCAGCAACAGGCTGCCGGCGCCCAGGCGACAGGCGCTCAACCCCGAGTGCAGGGCGAGATCGTCGAACAGCTCCTCGAGCTTGCGTTGCGACGCGTAACGCACGTGGCGATACACCGGGTACTTCGCCGCGATGTTCTCGAGCGCACGGATGGCCCGCGCCTTGAGGATGGTTTCGGGGAACCGGTGTATCTCGTGATGAAAATTCAATCCGACCGCCAACGCGCTCTGCTCGGCCGCGCTGCTCTCGGGACTCAGCTTGTGAATGCTCATAAAGTGTTCGTAAGTTCCAAAGCCGGAAAAACAAAACCCCTGGCGGGTTTCCCAGCCAGGGGTTCGTTGGAGCCAAAGGGCTACGCACCTGACTTGCTGGAGCGGGCGCGCTCCGCAAGTCATCTCGCGAAACTAACGCTCGTGATAGTTGATATCGAGGTTGAGATTGGGCGGTGCGAACATTGACCGGCTCCTTGAGGCCGTTGTGAACTCGGGGTCGCGCATCCTACTCGCGGCCGCGCCCATGTCAACGATTTTTGCATGAATAGTGGCGAGGAGGCGAATTGCGCCGTATCTTCGCAGTGGCGACTTTACTTAGATCGGGCCCGAGCCATGAAAATCTCCACTCGCTTGAATCACCCGCCCGGCGTCAGCGTGCCCGCCGACAACCGGCCGCTGGTCGCGCCGATCTATCAATCGGTGAAATTTACCTTCGATGACGTCGCCGAGTCGGAGCGGCAGTCGCGCGGACAGCGCGAAGGGTTCCAGTACTCTCGCGTTTCCAATCCCACCTTGGAACAGCTGGGCCTGACGCTCGCTCAGCTGCAAGGGCGGGACGAGTGTTTGCTGACTGCCTCGGGCGTGGCGGCCGTCAACCTTGCGCTGCTGGCGTTGTGCAAACAGGGCGATCACGTCGTGCTGTTCGCGGAGATGTATCAACCGACGCGTTACATGATCCGTCGGTTGCTGGCGCGCTTCGGCGTCACGCACACCATGCTGTCGATCGAGGATACGGTTGGTATCGAGCAGACGCTGGCGAGCAAGCCGACGCGCCTGGTGATCTTCGAGACGCCGACCAACCCTGTGCTCAAGGTCGCGGACATCGAAGCCATCACCGCGGCGGCAAAGCGGCATGGTGCGTTGACGGTGCTGGACAATACGTTCGCCGGCTTTCACAACCACGGGCAGTTCGACATCGATGTGTTCGTGCATAGCTTGACGAAGTACGCGTCGGGGCACGGCGATGTGATGGGCGGCGCGGTCATCGCCCGTCGCGAACTCATCGATCGGATGCGCACCGATTTCATCGTGATCGGCGCGACGCTCGATCCGCACACGGCGTTCCTGATCCAGCGTGGGCTGAAGACGTACGCGCTCCGGTATGAACGTCAGTGTGCGAACGCTTTGGAGATCGCTCGCTTTTTGGAAGCGCATCCCAACGTGGAGCGTGTGACCTATCCGGGCTCGAGCTCACACCCGCAGTATCAGCTGGCGCAGCGGCAGATGCAGGATGGCGGGGCGATCGTTTCCATCGAGCTGAAAGAGGGCGGGATTGCGCCGACGGCGTTTGCGAACGCACTGAAGCTGTTTGCTATCTCCGCCAGCGTTGGCTCCACCGAGTCATTGATTCAACCGGGGCAATTGATGACCCCTCGGGATCTGAATGAAACTGAAAAGAAGTGGGCCGCGGTATCGGACCGGACGATGCGGTTGTCGATCGGAGTCGAGGATGTCGAGGATTTGATCGCGGATTTGCGGGAGGCGTTGGCGGGCTCCTGACCTGCCGATGCCGCTCCAACCGATTGATTCTGCTACGCACGAGGCTGGGGTTCGCCCGTCCCATAGCCACTTTTCGCGCACCAACGCTCTTAAGCCGTTGGATGGGTGGGTCAGCGGTGCGTCTCGATGTCAGCCAAGCGCCAACAGAACTTCGTAGCAGCGATCGCTGTACGGTACGGGCATCGCCTGCGGCGGTTCCTGTCGGCGCGTCTGCGCAATAGCGCCGATGTCCCGGACCTCGCGCAGGAGGCATCCTGCGTCTGCTACGCGTCGAGCACCACGAGGCGATTCGTAGCCCCGAAGCTTACCTTGGTGCCGGGGACGATCTGTACTTCGTGACGCAACGCTTCTGGGCGACGAATGGAGAACCGACCGAGACCGTCGTGCGGGTACTGCAAGGGGGCGAGGCGCGCGACGTGTTCAGGGTCGGCGGAATCATGCAGGACATCGCGCCGCGCGTTTCTCCCGACGGTCGATGGATGTCGTTGACTTGCGATATCGATTCGCAGATCTGGGAGGACTTCAACTCTTTGCTGCTGGTGGAACTGTCGACCGGCAAGGTGCGACGACTCACGCATGACAAGTACGTCAGTGGTCGGAGCGTACGCTGGGCGCCCGATTCACGACGACTCTATTATCTGACTCGCGACGGCGGATGGACACAAATCCAGAGCTCCGATCTCGAGGGGCGTGCCATCGCGCTGACCGACTCGCCGATGCTCAAGCGGGAGTTGCAGTTGTCGACGGACGGGCAGCGACTCGCCTATGTCGCCAGCGACGGCTTCGCACGGATCGAGCTGCACTGGCGCGCGACGCAGGCGAATCGCGATGTCCGTGTGGCGTTACTGAACGAACCGGCCACGCGCTTTCGGCTCGGTCGTTTCGAGCGCGTGAAGTTTCCAAACGGTGCAGGTCTGCAGCTGGCAGCCTGGGTGATCTATCCGCCGGACTTCGATCCCGACAGGAAATATCCGCTGTTCGTGGATGTCCACGGCGGCGGGCCGAGCAGCTTTCTGTATTTGATGGCTCCCCTCAGCGCGCTGACCGCGAAGGGCCCGTTGGAATGGCACACCTGGGCTACCAAGGGCTATATGGTATTCGTGCCGGATTACAGTTCCTCCGGAGAATATGGACCGGGGATCGCTGCCGCACGTCATCGCAACGGCGACTACGGCGGAATCGAAGCCGATACACGCGATGTCGAGGCTGGCGTCGAGTGGATATCGCAGCGGCCCTATATCGATGCCGGGCGAATCGGCGTGCTCGGGTCGAGCGCCGGTGGTGCGCGTGTCAATCTGCTTCTCACTCGAAGTACGCGATATCGTGCGGCCGCCATCCACGATCAGATCGGCTCCGGCGTCCTGCCTGATTTTCTCAACGGACTGACCGGCGCTCGCACCGGTTCGCTTGCTTCAACGGCGTATTGGGAACAGCGCGTCGGCAAACTCGCGGAGCGGCCGAAGGATTTTCTGGGCGGGTTTCTGTTCGATGGTTACAAGAGCCGGACACCGACCCTCATCATGGTCGGCGGCGATCGGAACCAAGAAGCGCTCGCGGCGGGCGATCCTACGTCGGCTGAAGCGTTGTTCTCGATACTTCGACAAAGTCACGTCCCCGCACGGATGCTCCGCTACGTGGATGACGGCCACGGATTTGAAACGCCGGCGTCGGCGACCCACGCCTTCGAGCAGGTCGATGCGTGGTTTTCGGAGCACATGGATATGGCCACGGACGCCAATGGGTCGATTCTGTTCGAAGGCGGCCGGGTCAAATCGAGATAGGGCGGCGGTCTGAGGGAAGTTGGCTTGTGAGGCCGCCGGTTGAACCCCAGGCCCTCAGGCCTACTTTGCGAGCTTGCGCATCAGTTCGACCAAGCCGATGGCGGTGACGCCGTCACTCTCCGGCCACGACTCCGTCCCGCCGTGAACGAGATAGCTTTCCTTTACTTTCAGTGCCTGGCGAGCACTATGGAAGCCGCGTGAGAGCGTTGGCGCGGATGAGCGCTTGATCTCGATCGCCATTTCCGGCTTGCCGCCTCGTTCGAACACCAGATCTATTTCTGCGCCGTCCTCGGTGCGATAGAAATATGGAGTACGTCTGTCACCCGCTGCCGCAATGAGATTCTCGATAACGAACCCCTCCCAACTCGCGCCTGCGACCGGGTGACCAAGCAGGTCCTCCCAGGTCTCGATATCCAGCAAGGCATGCGTCAGCCCGCTGTCGCGGAGGTAGACCTTGGGCGTGCGTACCAGTCGCTTGCCTACGTTGCCGGCCCACGGGCGCAGGCGGCAGACCAGAAGCAGATCGACGAGCAGATCGATGTAGCGGCTCACCGAAGGAGAGGTGACGCCGAGACTCGATGCCAGCCGCGCTTGGTTCAGCGGCGTGCCTTGCGCATGAGCAAGCATCGTCCACAGCCGCCCGATGGTTTCAGCCGGAAGACGCGGAGCGAACATCGGAACATCGCGCTCGAGATAGCTGCGGACAAAATCGCGGCGCCAGTCGAGGCTCGCTGAATCGCTGGGTGCGAGCACGCTATCCGGAAAGCCACCACGCAACCACAGTCGATCGGTGTTGCCGACCTGAGTGGGAAATTCCAGAGCATCGATCGGCCCCAGATTCACATATGCGACCCGGCCAGCCAGCGATTCTGATGCCTGGCGCATCAATTCGATGGCCGCAGAGCCGAGCAACAGGAAGTGCCCGGCGCGCTCACCTCCGGCTCGACGGTCGTCAATGATGCCTCGAAGTGTTTCGAACAATGCCGGAGCTCGGTGGATCTCGTCGATAACCACGAGTTTTCCGGCCTGTGCTCTCAGGAACGTATCCGCATCGTGCAGCCGTCGCTGATCGACGGGTCGCTCGAGATCCAAGTACACAGCCGCCGACTTCGCTTTGCGCGAAGCGATGCTGCGCGCGATTGTGGTTTTGCCCACTTGGCGCGGTCCCAGCAGCACGACACCAGGCATGTGCTTGAGCCGGTCCTCGATGTACGGGCGCAGGCGGCGACTGATCACAAATTGCAACCCCGGAAATCTAATGCAGGATTTTACAATTCCGGGGGTGTAGAAGCAATGGTAGCAGTCGGCGCCGTGGAGGTGGTTTCTTGCCTATACTCACTCCCTAGACGCCGCACTCTGCGGCGCATGCGCGCCCCAGTCGCCAATCTCCCGTGCGAGTTGCTGCTGGCGTCGATAGCCGGTCGCGTACATCAGCGCGAGTTCGAGATACTGCGTGGCGACCGCATAGTCGTCGCGTGCATATAGATAGGCCAGCGCGTAGGCGATCTCATCGTCACGAATCTTTCGATCGCGCCACGCGCGGACCAGGCCGTCACGGGCGAGGTCGTCAGGGCGTTGGGCCCAGATTGAGGCGGTGCCGGCGTATAACAGCGACTCGACGTCCTCGGGAGTTTCTTCCAGCACGCGGGCGTAGTGATAACGCGACTGTCGCGCCAGATCGGTGAACGCCTCGCAATGTCGCCGGGCAGCGACTGTCAGGCGCGCTCTTAACAATAACCAAAGGCGTCAACCGCCGGCGGCGAGCCGCGTTGTATCCCCCAGACCGCTTGATCTGGAACAACACGAGGAGCTGGCCATGCAGGTCTCGAACGTAACGATGAAACGTCGCTTCACTTTGGTGCTGATGATCGCCGGTGTCATGGGAGTCGCCAGCCTGAGTCAGGCGGAGGCCGGGGTGCGGGATCCTGGCGTCAATGCCCGGCAGCAGAATCAGCGGCAGCGGATACAGCAGGGTGTGCAGTCCGGTGAGCTGACGCGTCGGGAGACTGGCAAGCTGGCTCGTGAGCAGCGCGATGTCCGGCAGCTGGAGCGAGCTTACAAATCCGATGGTGAGCTGACGCGGGCCGAGCGGGTCGATCTGCATCAGGAACAAAATCAGGCCAGCCGTCATATCTACAACCAGAAGCACGACGCACAGGATCGCCCGCCGGCGGCAGTGCGCGATCCTGGCGTGAATCAGCGGCAGGCGAATCAGACCGGTCGGATCGTCAATGGCGTGAAGACGGGCGAGCTGACGCATGACGAGGCGCAGGAGCTGCGCGACGGCCGGCGTGAGATCCGGCAGACCGAACAGGCTTACAAGGCCGATGGCACGTTGACCCGGGACGAGCGCATCGACCTGCATCAGGACTTGAATCAGCAGAGCCACGACATCTACGACGCCAAACACAACGAACAGACACGGGACGGCCAATAGTTTTCCGACGACCCAACCTTGAACCTGACCCGCCTCCCCACGGAGGCGGGTTTTCTTTGTCCGTGAACTTCTGTCGTTCCCGCATGGCTTGAATACCGGAGACGCGGCTCCAGTATTCTGCCGCCATGGCTACACTATCCGTTCTCGACCTGTCGCCTATCCCGGCGAACAGCGACGCCGCCCAGTCCCTGCGCAATTCGCTCGATCTCGCTCAGCATGCCGAGCGCTGGGGGTACAAGAGGTTCTGGCTCGCGGAACATCACAGCATGCCTGGCATCGCCAGCGCGGCCACGGCGGTCGTGATCGGACATGTCGCGGCGGGAACATCGACCATTCGGGTCGGGGCCGGCGGCATCATGCTGCCGAATCATTCGCCGCTGACGGTCGCCGAACAATTCGGCACCTTGGAGTCGTTGTTTCCTGGCCGGATCGATCTTGGATTGGGGCGCGCGCCCGGCTCGGATCAGGCGACAGCGCGGGCGCTGCGAAGGACCCTCAATTCCGATCCGGATGCATTTCCACAGGATGTGCTGGAGCTGATGGCGTACTTCGGGCCGCTGCAGGAAGGTCAGCGGGTGCAGGCGGTGCCGGGGCAGGGATTGAATGTTCCTCTCTGGATTCTCGGTTCCAGCTTGTTTGGTGCGCAGGTGGCGGCGGCGTTGGGATTGCCGTTCGCGTTCGCCTCGCATTTCGCGCCGGGGCAGTTGATGCATGCGCTGGAGATCTATCGGGCGCGTTTCAAACCGTCGCAGTATCTGGACAAGCCTTATGCGATGGTCGGTTTCAATGTATTCGGCGCGGACACCGATGAAGAAGCCAAGGTGGTTGTGACATCGATGATGCAGGCGTTCGTGAATCTGCGTTCAGGCACGCCCAAGAAACTGCAGCCGCCGGTGCCGGGGTACTACGAGAATCTGCATCCGCACGACCGCTCGATTCTGGATGAGGTGTTATCTTGTTCGGCCATCGGCACGGTCGACACCGTGCGTCGTGAGTTGAAGGCGTTCGCCGACGTCACGGGCGCGGATGAGATCATCGTCGCATCGATGATCTACGATCACGCCGCCCGCTTGCGCTCGTATCAGATCGCGGCGGAGGCCAACGCGGGCTAGGGCTGGCCCGGGTATTTCATGGCGCCCAGCCGCGCCAGCATTTTCGACAGCTCTTCCGGGCTGATATAGAAATACTCACAAACGCGCCCCCAGAGCATGGGCGTGGGGACATTGTGGTCGCCGCGTTCCTGCTGAGTCTGGTGCAGCACGTACAGAACGATGCGCTCCTTGCGGGTCAGGCCATCGCGGACGTCGGGGATATCGTCGTAACTCATTGCTGTTTGGCGCCGGCGGGCGCAAGGTATGCGGTATCGATTCAGAGGGAAGCCGCATGGACACCGAGCCCGCGACTGCCGTCGACCCGAAGGCGTTCAGGACCTTCGAGGAATTTTATCCCTTCTACCTGTCCGAGCACAGCAACCGCGCCTGCCGCCTCCTGCATTTCATCGGCTCGACACTGGCGCTCGGTTGCCTGGTACTACTTCTGGCCACCGGCGACGGCTATTGGCTGCTAGTCGGCCTGCTATGCGGCTACGGCTTCGCCTGGGTCGGGCATTTCGCTTTCGAGAGGAACAAACCCGCCAGCTTCCAGCGGCCGCTATACAGTTTTCGCGGCGACTGGGTGATGTATCGGGATATCTGGCTGGGCAAGGTCAAGATCTGAGTGAGCGCTGGCTCGTCTTGGTCCTCAGCGCTGCGGCCTTCACGGCCTTTCTGATTCGCACGTACGAGCCGCAGCGACAGAGGTTGGTCATGGCCGCATCGATGTCGGTGTCGGTGGGGTTGGGGGAGCGCTCGAGCAGGGCAACGGCGGCAAGGATCTGGCCGCCCTGGCAGTAGCCGCATTGAGGCACGTCGGTTTCGATCCACGCCTGTTGCACGGGATGCAGATGTCGCTCATCGCCGGCCAGGCCTTCGATGGTGACGATGGACAGACCTTTCGCATCGGCCACGCGCATCACGCACGAGCGGATGGCGCTGCCGTTGGAAAGGACCGTGCAGGCACCGCACTGGCCGATGCCACAACCGAACTTCGTTCCTTTGAGTCGCAAGTCCTCTCGCAGAAACCACAGCAGCGGCATCTCGGCCTTGGCGTCGGGCGCAGTGACCGGTTGGCGATTCAGGGTGAATTCGATGGGCATGGGCGGGCTCAGATCTTGAAGCTGTCGGCGATGGGCATGCGACGCACGCGTTTGCCGCACGCGGCGAAGATGGCGTTCGCCAGCGCGGCGCCGGCGGGAGGGACGGGCGGCTCGCCGACGCCGGTGGGAGCGTAACCGCTGTCGATGATTTCAACTTCGATGGACAGCGGCGCTTCGCGCAGCCTCATCCAGCGCAACTTGCCGAAGTTGTCGTTCACGACTCGGCCTTCGCTGACGTGCACAGCGTTGAACAGTGCCGCGTTCAAACCGTCGATGAAGCCGCCTTCCATTTGCGCCCGGATGTGATTCGGGTTGATCGCGAAGCCGCAGTCGATCGCGCCCCAGGCGCGCAGGATTTTCAGTTCATCGTTGTCGCTGACACTGACTTCGAGCACGCACGCGGCATAGGTACCGAACGTGAAATGGCCACCAATTCCCAGGCCCGTGCCTTTGGGACGCGGACGTTTCCAATCGGCGAGTCGCGCGGCCGCTTCATAACAGGCAGCCATGCGGCCGGAGTGAATGCTCCTGGCCGCCCAGTTCTCGATGGGATGTTCCTGGTACGGTTGCAGCCATTGCAGACGAAACGCGAGCGGGTCTTCGCCGGCCGCGTGCGCGAGCTCGTCGAGCATGGATTCGGTGGCGAAGGCCCATTGCAACTGAGTGGGCGCGCGCCATGGCCCGCAAGGAATGTTCGATGTGGGCGGAAAGCGTTCGACGCGATAGTTCGACACGACCTTCGCGGGGAAATAGTCGCGGGCTTCGGGCCAGCCGCGGGTCTGTGCCTGGCGATGATGCCAGCCGACGATGCGCTTGTTCTTCAGCGCTGCTCGCACGCGCATGACGGCGGCGGCATCGAAGAAATCGCGTTGGATCTCGTCTTCGCGAGTCCAGGTCACTTTGACCGGGCGTTTGATCCGATGGCTCAACGTCACCGCTTCACGCAGGTAATCGAGCTCCGCGCGACGACCGAACCCGCCGCCCATACGCTTGCTGATGACTTTGACTTTCAATGCATCGAGCCCGGTGATGCTTTCGACCTCGCGCGCGACCCAATGCGGAACCTGATGGCCTGTGACAATGGTGGCGCCATCGCTGCGAATGTCAGCAATGCAGTTGTAGGGTTCCATGCACGCATGCGCGAACAGCGGCTTCTCGTACGTGTGATCGAGCACCAGATCGGCCGTGGCGAACGCGGCGTCCACGTCGCCGTCGTCGACGAGTTTCTCCGCCGTGTCGTTGCTCTGTACGAGACGATGAAACTGTTGAAGCTGCAGCGTCGAGTCGTCAGTGGCGGCGTTCTTCCATCGAGCGGCCAGTGCTTTGCGCCCTTGCATCGCCGCCCACAGGCTGTCGGCGAGCACGGCAATGCCGGCCGCCAGAACCTGCGCGTCGCCACCCGGCCAATGATCTTCGACTTTGCGCGGTAGCTCGATGAGCTGACGTACACCCGGCACGGCCAGCGCTGCATTCTTGTTGTAGCCCGCGATCTCCGCGTTGAGCGCCGGCGCTCGCTCGATGACTGCCTGCAGAGCGTTCGGATAGTCCTCGTCGATGCCGAACAGCGGGCGTCCCATCACGATGTCGCGAATATCCGCGACACCGGCATCCTTGCCCATGATGCGATAGTCGGAACGTTGTTTGAGCTCGACCTGCTCTGGGGTCACGCGGCGCTGCGCAGCCTTGCCGGCGAGCTCGCCGTAGCTGATCCGGCGGGTTCCAGCCTGGTCCATGACGAAACTGTCGCGAGTAATCAGCGTGTCCGCCGGGACCTGCCAGCGATCCGCCGCTTCTTCGATCAGCATGCGACGGACCGTCGCACCCGCGCGGCGCATGTAGTCCCAGTTATTGCGCACGGTCTGGCTGCCGCCGGCATTGGCCTGGCCGTATTGGTAAGTCACCTCGCCCTTGTCATCTCTGATCATCCGGACCGGTTCGTCCCGGGTGAGGGTCACCCGCGACCAGTCCAGGTCCATCTCGTCGGCCAGAATCATCGGGCCGGTGGTACGCATGAACTGGCCCATCTCCATGACCGGCGACATCAGCTCGGCGCTGTTGTCCGGATGCAGGGTCAGATACACGCACCAGGAAGGGGACGCCTCCACCGTTCGCGCAGCCAACGACGAACGGGGAGGCAGGGGGATCGAAATCAGCAGTGCGCCGGCGGCGGATGCCGAGGCCTTCAGGAACGTACGACGGTCCAGAGGGGGCGCGATGGACGGCGCTCGCATGGCGGCAGGGCTCTCCTTGGCTAGGAGGCCATTGCAGCGGCAAGGCCCGGGGCGGGCCAGCGAAATGTGACGGCCAGGGCCTCGATGTGACGAATGGAGGCGGGTCAGGGACGAATGGCGGCTCGTTGGGACGAACGTCCAGCGCCTTGCGAATCAATGCGTCGTGCCGGCCAGCGGTGGTGGGGCGTTATTCCGCCGGGCGATACCGTTGCAGCGCTTGTTTGTGCTTTTTGCTCATGGGCAGGAGCTGACCGCCGCGGAGTTGCACGGTGCCGTTGCCCGAGGGTTGGCTCTTGATGCGTTCGATTTCATCCCGCCGCACCAGATGGCAACGATGAATACGAATGAAATCGGTGGCGGGCAGCAGGTCCTCGACCTGCTTGAGCGTGGCACGCAGCAGATAACGATGGCCGCGCTCGACGATCTCGACGTAATTGCCGGCGGCGCTGACGCACTCGATGCGATTGATCTGGATCAAACATTGATCGCCGCCCTTGCTGACCAGCAGGGTGGCTGGCGGCTCGGCGGCGGGCGCAGCGGGTTCGATCGCCGGCGGCGGCGAAACATTCGCCGTCGCGGTCTCCGCCCGGCGCTCTCTCAGGAAGACGTGCCAGACCAGATAGACGACGCCAACCACGGCGACATAGCGGGGCAGGAAAATCATCAGGCTGGTCGACGCGTCGCGCGCGTGTGTCAGCAAATCGATGGTGACCGGCACCGCCGCGGACAGGGAGACCACCACCGCCACCAATGCGACGAACTCGACCGCGCGGTCGTGCCATTTCGTGGAGTACTTGCGCAGAGTCGCGAAGATGACCGGGGTGCTGACCAGCCACACGCCCCAGTTCTTGAAGACATAGATGAAGGAGGCGGTGAAGTTCGCCGGGACGTTGTCGACGACGGCCTGATACACCACACAGTAGCAGGACAGCAGGAGGATGAACCCGCCCCAGCAGATCAGCGAGGTCTTGAAGTCGCTACGCAGCGGCCAGGCGGCCGCACGGGGGAAATGAATGCTACTGGCCGACACGGTGAGTCTCCCGACGGATCGGAAACGACGCCGAAGTTAACACCCTGGTCCCCTGCTGTGACAACCCCATGAAGCCGGGAACCGGAAGTGATGACTTGCGCGGCCGGATTTTGTTCCCTCGGAGCGAGGGGCGCTGACCGGAGCCGGTCAGCGCCACCTGGGAACGTCGTCGAGCGCCGCTCAGCGGCTCGCGAGCTGTTCCGGGAACGGCTGACGCTGGCCGTCGATCTTGTGCACGACGCCCCGGCGCATGACAAAGCCCACGTTCTCGAGGCGAGTCACATCTTCGAGCGGGCTGGCGTTGACGGCGATGATGTCTGCATCTTTACCGGCTGCCAGCGAGCCGATGCGCGCCTCTTGGCCCAGCAGCGTGGCGGCATCGATGGTTGCGGCACGGATCGCGCTGGCGGGCGTCATGCCGGCCTGCACGAGGAGCGCGAACTCCTTGGCATTCTTGGCGTGATCGCCGACGCCCGAGTCGGTGCCGAACGCAATCTTCACACCGTCCTTGATCGCGAGCGCCGTGTTCTTTGCATGGCTCGCCACGGCTTCCTGTGCCTTTAGCAGGGTGTTCTGCGAACGGGCGCCGGCTTGCGCCTGTGCCAGCGCGGCGTGCGGGGCGACCATGGTCGGGACGAACCAGGCGCCGGTCTTCTTGAACAGTGCGTTGGTGGTCGCGTCGGTGTAGGTACCGTGCTCGATGGAGTCGACGCCGGCCTCGAGGGCCGCCTTGATGCCATTGTTACCATGCGCGTGCGCGGCCACTTTGCGACCGAACATGTGCGCGGTATCGATGATGGCTTTCATTTCGTCAGCAAACATTTGCTGATTCAAGCCACCGGCGATGTTGCTGTTCACGCCACCGGTCGCGGCGAACTTGATCACGTCCGCACCTTGAGAGATCTGCGCACGCACGGCGCGGCGACAGTCGTCTGCACCATTGCAGGTGTTGTTGGCGTGCTCGTGCACCATTTCGGCGATGTCGCGATTGGTGTTGTTGGAGCCGTCGCCGTGACCGCTGGTGATGGAGATGCTGCGTCCCGCGACGTACAGCGTCGGGCCGACCAGCATGCCGCTGTTGATGCCATCGCGCAGCGCCGTGACGCTGTGAACGTCGGAGCCGAGATCGCGCAACGTCGTGAAGCCGGCTTCGAGCGTGCGGCGTGCGTTGTCGATGCCGATCACAAAGTTGTCTTCGACGTCGCGATTGTTCTGCTCGATGCGGGCGCGCAGCTTGTTATCGTCGTTGAAGATGTGAACGTGCATGTCGATCAGGCCGGGCAGCACGAACTGCTTGCTCAGATCGACCAGCTTCGCACCGCCTTCCGGCGCGACGAAACCGTCGCGGATCGCTTCGATCTTGCCATCGCGCACGATCAGCGTCGAATTGCCGCGCGGCCTGGCGCCGGGATTGTCGAGCAGCGTGCCGGCGTGGATATAAACGACTTTGCTGACGGGCGTGGGGGCCTGCGCCGTGCTCGACACGGAGCTCAGCAGGGCGAGCACACCAGCCAGGAGCAGAGAAGAACGAGGCAGAAGCGATCGCTGCATATTTTTTGAATCCTCTGAAAGGTGGGAAATCGACGCTCGCGAGCGATCTTAGGGAAGCGGCGCCACTGCAGCCAGCCCGACGCGCCGATTGCATATCTCATGCACGGAACGGTCGAAACCGGGCGAATTGTGACGCATGCACAGCCGGCCGCAAGGCAATGCCGGAAACTCCCCGCACTCCAAAATGGAGCAGAGGAGTTTGAATGCGAAAATTATATGTAGCCGTGGGGTTGGCGCTGTGTTCGGGAAGCGCTCTGGCCGCGGACTTCGGCGTCGGCATCTCGGCGCGCTCGGACGACGGCTTTCTGTATGTGCCGGTGGATATCACCCCGTCGTTCCGGATCGAGCCGAGCGTTCGTTATGTTTCGAACGAACAGACCTATACACAGAGTTCCGGCGCGGACAGCCAGGAAACCAAGCAATGGGAATTCGGCGTCGGCGTGTTCGGCCTGAAGAAAGTGGCGGAGACCGCGCACATCTATTACGGCGCTCGTCTGGCTTACGTCGATATCCAGAGCACCACGGTGGATGACAGCAGCTTCGGTTTGCCGGTCTACGGCAAGACCGATCAGGACGGGTATCGCATCGGGCCGACAGTGGGCTTCGAGTACTTGTTCGGCGGCCACTTCTCGGTGGGCGGTGAAGCCAGCTACACGTTCCTGGACGTGGATGGCGAGTCCACTTCGCGCATCGGCAACGGCATCAGTCAGTCGACGCTGAAGATCGAGCAGAAGACCAACGGTACGCAGACGCGGCTGATCTTCAGATACATGTTCTAAATGCGATTCACGGGTGGCCCATGCGGCCACCCGTGTCATCGGGCTCAGAGGCTGCTGAACACCCGCACGCGGTGGCGGTGATAGGGCAGCACTTCCAGTACCTCTCCATCGCGCAGGCGCTGCTGGATGCCGCGCCACCATTCGGCGGTCATGATCTCGCCGTGCACTTTCAGGAACACGTCCTTGAGGTGCTGATCGAAGCCGAGGAACTGCATGAACGTCTCGGGGAAGACGTCGTTGTCGTTGACGTGGAACCACGCCTCGGCGCGCATGTCGTCTTCGTCGAATTTCGATTGCGGGACGTCGCGGAAGCGGCAGTCGGTGACTGCGCACAGCTCGTCGTAGTCATAGAAGATCACGCGAGCGTGACGCGTCACGCCGAAGTTCTTCAGCAGCAGGTCGCCGGCAAAGATGTTGGTGACCGCGAGGTCGCGGATGCACTGGCCGTAGTCGAGCACGGCTTTCTCGGCGTCTTCGCGTGAAGCGTTGCGGATGTACAGGTTGAGCGGCGTCATGCGGCGCTCGATGTAGACGTGATCCATGATCACGAAGCCGTCCTCGAAGTGCACCGTGTTCGCGGCTTCATCCTGAAGCTCGGCAACCAGTTCCTTCGAGAAGCGCGCGGCCGGAAACTTCAAGCGTTTGAATTCCTGCGCGTCGACCAGCCGGCCGGCGCGGTCGTGCTTGAACACCATCTCGTATTTCTTTTGCACTTCTTCGCGCAGGATGTTCTTGGGGTACGCGAAGCGGTCGCGAATGATCTTGAACACCACGTCGAACGACGGCAGCGTGAAACAGATCATCACCAGGCCCTTGTCGCCCGGTGCGTGCACGAACTGATCTTCGCTCTTCTGCAGATGTTTGAAGAGCTCGCGATAGCGCTCGGTCTTGCCTTGCTTGGCGCGGCCGAGCACGGTGTACAGCTCGCTGACCGGCTTGCGCGGCAGGATGCTCTTCAGGAACACGATGGCCTGACCGACGTGCGCCAGGTCGGCGTGGAAATACGAGCGCGTGAAGCTGAACAGGATGCTGACGGTGCTCTCGTCCATCATCACGGCGTCGATGCGCACGCCGCTTTCCGTGTTCTGCAGTGCCAGCACGAACGGCAGCTGCCAGCCCGGGCCGGAAATGCGGCCGACCAGGTAGGCCCGCGTCATTTGAAAGAACACGGTGCGGATGATTTCGATCTGATCGACCTGCAGCGGCGGCTTGGATGCATCGGCATCCACTTCGCACTGCGCGCGCACTTCGTTGCTGATCGTGCGGATGCTGCGATCGAAGTCGAGATACGGCGTGCGGAAGCGGAAGTCGGCCAGCACTTCCTCGAACAGCAGCTCGAGCGAGCCGCGGTTCACATAAACGTTTGTTTCGATCGGCGACTTGACCGACGCGATGGGATCGAGATCCAGCGCGACGAATTCCACCGCGGCATCGACACCGATGGTGCCGAACGTGCGACGGGTGACGGAGTTGAAGAACGTCTTGTCGAATTCGAGGTCGGGCAGGGCGTCGATCAGCTCGGTGAAGCGGCGTTTGATACTGCTCCAGAGCGCGCGCTCGGTGACGTCTTCGCCGAGTCGTACCTGCATCTGGTGCACGGCGCGATTGACGCACTTGTCGTAGAGCTCGATGCGCTCGACCGCGTCACGCAGGCTGCCGCGCCAGTCGCGCTCGTCGAAGCGCTGAGGCGCCCGCCGCGTGATGGAGCGAAATTCCGCGTTGTAATCGGCGAACGATTGCACGAGCGCGCCGGCGCAGGTATCGACCAATGCGTCGCGAGAAAGAACGTTGGCTGCTGACGTAGTCATGTCTGAGATATTACCGCGCTGTCAGTGATGCGCGCGACCGCCAGAAGTAAGAGGCCCTCAATCGCCGTACGGCTCGGAACGGAGCGGTTTGAGCGGTACGGCTCGGAACGGAGTGGTTTGAGCCGTACGGCGATTGAGGGCCGCCGGAAAAAGACTGGCGGGAATGCCCTCTCCGGAAGGAGAGGGCACCCCTGTCGACATTACAGATTGCGAATCAGAGCATCGCCGAATTCCGAGCACTTCACTTCCTTGGCGCCTTCCATCAGACGCGCGAAGTCGTAAGTGACCGTCTTCTGGCCGATGGTCTTGTCCATGGCGCTGATGATGGCGTCGGCCGCCTCGGTCCAGCCCATGTAACGCAACATCATTTCGCCGGAGAGAATCACCGAGCCCGGATTCACTTTGTCCAGGTTGGCGTACTTCGGCGCCGTGCCGTGGGTCGCTTCGAACACCGCGTGACCGGTCACGTAATTCACGTTGCCGCCCGGCGCGATGCCGATGCCGCCGACCTGCGCGGCCAGCGCGTCCGACAGATAGTCGCCGTTCAAGTTCATGGTGGCGATCACGTCGAACTCTTCGGGGCGCGTCAGCACCTGCTGCAGAGTGATGTCGGCGATCGCGTCCTTGACGATGATCTTGCCGGCCTTCTTGGCGGCATCCTGCTCTTCGTTCGCGGCCTTCTCGCCCTTGGCGGCCTTGGTGCGCTCCCACTGATCCCAGGTGTAGGTCTGCTCGGCGAATTCCTTCTCCGCCAGCGCATACGCCCAGTTACGGAACGCGCCTTCCGTGAACTTCATGATGTTGCCCTTGTGCACGATCGTCACGCTCTTGCGCTTGTTGACGATGGCGTACTCGATGGCGGAGCGGAACAGGCGCTCGGTGCCTTCCTGGGAAATCGGCTTGATGCCGATGCCCGAGGTCTCGGGGAAGCGGATCTTCGCGTACTGCTTGGGGAACGCGGCCTTGAAGGCTTCCAGGAACTTCTTGTTGTCCGGCGTGCCGGCTTCGAATTCGATGCCGACGTAAATGTCTTCGGTGTTCTCGCGGAAGATGGTCATGTCGACGCGGTCCGGAGTGCGCACCGGCGAAGGCACGCCCTTGAACCAGCGCACCGGGCGCAGGCAGACGTACAGATCGAGCATCTGACGGAGCGCCACGTTCAAGGAGCGGATGCCACCGCCGATCGGCGTGGTCAGCGGGCCCTTGATGGACACCAGGTAATCGCGGCAGGCCTGCACGGTTTCATCCGGCAGCCAGGTGTTGAACAGGTCATTCGACTTCTGACCGGCATACACCTCCATCCAATGGATCTTGCGCTTGCCGCCATAGGCCTTTTGCACGGCTGCGTCGAGCACGCGCACCGAGGCGCGCCAGATGTCCGGACCGGTGCCATCGCCTTCGATGAAGGGGATGATGGGTTGATCGGGAACGTTGAGCTTGCCGTTCTGGATGGTGATTTTCTGCCCCTGCGGGGGCACGTTCAGTTTAACTGCGGTCGACATCGACGAACTCCGTGGAGCTGGTTCGTAAGAGGTGGGTTGCCGGTATTTTGGGGGCCGGCATGCTATCACAACCGGGCCGGTCCCGGCCTGGAGCGTGGTAGTCGACCGACGCTCAGAAATTCACTGTGGCGGTCACGCCGGAGCCGGCGTTTTCCAGCCGGATCGCCCAGCCATAGCGCTCGCAGATCCGCCTGACCAGGTACAGGCCCATGCCGTGCCCGCCAGGATGCGATGTGAAGCGCGGTGGGATGTTTTCCAGCTGACCCAAAGGCTGTGCGACGGAAGGAGCATGGCCGGGGAAATCCCGCGGGAGTCCGGCAGGCAAAGCGCCCTCATTGCTGACCACCAGCTCGCGGCCTTGTGAGCGGCACAGGATCTCGGTGCCAGTGCCGTGCTGGACGGCGTTGCGGACCAGGTTGCCCAGGGTCATGGCCACCATGCTTTCCGGGGCCGCGACCCGCACCGGGCCGCCGTGAAGGTCCACGACGATGTGCTTTTCTGGTGCAACACTGCGCTGGTCCTCGACCACGCGCGCCAGCACTGAGTACACGTCGCAGGTCGTTTCGGCCGGCGCGACCAGCTGCGGCTCGCGAGACAGGGCCAGCAGCGCGTCGGTGAATTCAGTCATTTCGCGCACGGCGCGTTGAATGCGGGCGATGGCCTTGCCGGCCCCGGGGCGCCCGGCGGTCTGCGTTTCGAGCAACTCCACGGCGCCGCGCATGACCGCGAGCGGCGTGCGCAACTCGTGGCTGGCGGTGGCGGTGAAGGACTGCTCGCGTTCGACGAAGCCGTCGAGCCGTTCCATGAATGTATCGATGGAGCGCGCGATGGGTTCGAGCTCGTTGCCTGCGAACTGCGCGCCGATGCGCACGTGCCGCTGGCCCGGATCGATCTGAGTGAGCCGGTCGGCGAGCACGGTCACCGGCTCGACCAGCCGACGCGAGATCGCGGTGGCGGCGGCACCGGCGACCAGAACGACGCCGACCACGCCCAAGCCCAGCACCAATAGCGCGATCTTTTCCTGAGTCGCGTAAGCGGTCACATCGTAGGTGATGTAGAGCCGGCCGAAATCGCCGTCGCGGACCAGCACGTCGAGCAACCGTTTGCCCGAGCGCACCCGATGCATTTCGCCGGGCTTGAGCATGGCGATGTGTCGCGGCAGCTCGGCCAGATCGCTGGATCGGTAAATGCTCAGGCGCGCCGAGCGCAACGGTTCAGCGCCGCGGTCCGCATGCAGGCGCTGCTCGAAGTGCGTGAGCTCTTCGGAGAGCAGGTCGAGCGTGATGTTTCGTTTCAAACGCTCGTCGGCGAGATAGGCCCAGCCGCTCAGGATCAAGCCGGCGACCGCCAGCAACGCGATCATCGTGCCGGCGATGCGCGCGCGCAGGCTGAGGTGCGCGATCAGCTCGCCGAGCTTACGGACGAGGCGGTTCCGCCGAAAGTCGATAACCGGTGCCATGGACGGTATGTAACAACTTGGTCGTGAAGTTCTTGTCGATGGCCGTGCGCAGCGCATGCATGTGCGCGCGGAGGAAGTCGCCCTGCGGCGGCTGATCGCCCCACAGCTCCTTCTCCAGCTCCTGGCGCGTGACCACCCGATGCGAGTTCTGTAACAAAACGATCAACAGCCGACGGGTGGTCGGGTTGAGCTTGACTCGTTCTCCACCCCGTTCGGCTTCCAGCGTATCCAGATCGAATGTGAGATCGCCGACGGTCAGCAAGCGTTGAGCGGGCGCCACGGTCGCGCGACGGATCAGTGCTTTCAAGCGCACGTCGAGCTCGGCCAGCGAGAACGGTTTGACCAGATAGTCGTCGGCGCCGGCCTCGAAGCCCTCGATCTTGTCCTGAAGCAGATCTTTCGCGGTCAGCATCAGCACCGGCACGCGCGTGTGACCGGCCTGCCGCAGCTGCCGGCACAGCGACAGGCCGTCCAGGCTGGGCAGCATCAGGTCGAGCACGATGGCGTCGTAGCTCTGATTCAGCGCCAATTGCAGGCCGCGCTCGCCATCGAGCACATGTTCGACAGTGTCGCCGGTCGCCTCGAAGAACTCGGCGATGTTGGCGGCGATGTCACGGTGGTCTTCGATCAGGAGCAGGCGCATGCGCGGAAATATCGGCCGGGATAGGTTCGGTCACGTTGAAACATCGTTGTCACATTGTACGGGAACGCGCCCCGTTCTCGGCAAATACCTGAAAAACGTGATCCAAACGCGGTTTTCGGGTCCGCCATCACACAAATGTCACGGCTTCGTCAAGCTGTCGCAGCATGCCGAGCGCAAATTGACACTGCGCGAACTCATCGCGCGAGGTGTCTGCCATGACCATGACTACGGCACGAGTGGACGGAATATTTCGCAGAGTCGACGCGTACGAATACGCGTGGTGCCTGCGCCTGAACCGAGGCTGCCAGCGGCGGCGCATCGTCCGTGACCTGTTCGCCGCCGTCAGCAAGCTCGGCGACGGTGTGTTCTGGTACATCCTGATCTTCCTGCTGCCGGCGATTTATGGCGAATCGGCCGTCATGCCCTCGGTACGGATGGCGGTGGTCGGCATTGTCGGGGTGCTGCTGTACAAGTACCTGAAGTCTCGCCTGGTGCGCGAGCGTCCGTATATTTCGCTCGCGGGCATCGTGCCCGGCACGCCGGCGCTGGACCGTTACAGCTTCCCGTCGGGCCACACGCTGCATGCGGTGAGCTTCACGATCCTGGCCGTCTCCAGCTATCCGGAGCTGGCCTGGTTGTTGGTGCCGTTCGCCACGTTGGTGGCGGCGTCACGCGTAGTGCTGGGCCTGCACTACCCGACCGATGTGGCTGCTGGTGCCATCATCGGCGCGACCCTGGCCACTGTCAGCATGGCGGTGTTCCCGGTCTGAACCGGGAACCGCCGCTTCAATACTTCGCGTAACTCTTCTCTTCGACGATCTTCGAACCCAGCTTGGTGTTGATCGTCTTCTTCACGGCCGCGCGCTCGTCGTTGTTGATGTAGACGGCGCGCGCCAGCTCGATGAACTCCTGATCGAATTTGCGCTGCCGCTCCTTGTCGCGGATGTCGTCCTCGATGTCCCAGAGCTTCTTGTTCACGTCGCGCAGCTGTTTCCATTCCGCGTCGATGTTGCTCGAGGCATAGGCCGAGGCCTGCCAGGTTTCCTGCAGCAGCTGCAGCTCCACTTTGACGTTGGCCAGCTTGGTCACGTCGCTGATGTTGGCGGCCTTGATCTCCAGGATGGTGATCTTGTCGATCAGCTCGCCGGGGGAGATGGGAACTTTGATTTCGGTGCTCATGGTGACCACGGAGAAAATATTTAAGGGCGCTGCGCGCCGTCAGGAAAAGCGGGCCGGCGGGGTCAGCTCGGCCCCCAATAGCCCAGGCGTTTGCGGATCTTGAGTTTACGCCACCAGTTGCCGGGTTTCGGCTTGGGATTGCGGGCACCGGCGGCGATGAACTGGTCGACCGCGTCGAGCACTCGTTCGCTCGAGTGACCGTCGCGGTAAGGATGGATGGAGTCGGCGTACTCGCGGATCGCTTGCATCAGCTGTGGCGGGCGCGACAGAGCCTTCTCGATCGAAGGCTGCAACTGCTCCGGCGAGTCGATATCGATCAGTTGCGGACCGGGCCGGCGGTTCTTGAAGGTGACGACCGGCTTGTAGGTCAGCAGGAACTCGTTCAGCGCGGACGAGGTGTCCGAGATCATCATGTCCACCTGCGGGAACAGGTCGAGAATGTTGTCTTCGGTGGCGAAGCGGAGATAGTCATTCTCCAATGCCTTGTACCTGGCAACCGTCTCGGGCGCGCTCTTCGGATGCAGAGTCACGATCCAGCGCCAGCGGCCGGTGCGCGACATCTCACGAATGTTGTCGTAGAGAATGGCGGCCGCGCTCCACGAAGGCGAGAACGTCGAGTGATACAGAATCACCGGCTGCGGCCGAACCGGCGGCGGTTCGGGGGCGCCATGCTCGCGCATGAACGGATCGAGCTTGGGCCAGCCGGTTTCCTTGACGGCGAAGTGTCCCAGCTTGCGCGAGATTTCGGTGAACGATTGCGTGTCGCGCGCACCGGTCGTGCAGTACAGATCGAAGAAGCCGCGAATATAAATGTGGCGCGGCTTGCCGGCGTCGAAGCCATGAAACACTTCGACCTTCACGCCCGGAAAGAAATGCGGCACGGCGTTGCTGGAAGTGAGCACCGCGATGGGCGCGAACTCGCGCACTTCGCGCGTCGTACGCAGGAATGTTTCATCGGGGCGGAGCTCTTCACCGCCCGGGCCGTCGAAGAACCAGGCGGCCTTGTGTCCGCGCGCGCGGATCGCTTCCTGCAGAGGACGAAGAATGGCGAGCGCGTAACGCTCCGAGCCGTAGAGAAGATAGTGTTTTGTCACTTTATGATATTCAGGGGTCCAGTCCGTATCCGTGTAGCAAGTTGGCGGCCATGTCACGCGATTCGGGATTCCGGCGCATCTCGTAGTAACGCATGCGCTTGTAAGCGGCATACGTCGCGGCGGTCTGCGACACGATGAAGCCGCGCCAACCGTCGAGAAACGCCAGTCGCAGAAAGTAGTCCTTGATGAACGCGGTCAGATAAACAAACGGCGTCAGCCACATGTTCACCGGCTTGCCGCGATCCAGCCAGTCCCGTGCCTTCAGCTCGGCGTAACGCAACGTCTTGAGCTGCTTGTGCACCAGGGTTGGATTGTTCAAGTGAATGAACGGATGCTTGAGCGTCGGCGTCGGCCCCTCGAAGCGCAGTGACTCGTGCACGCGCACGTCGGTCCAGCGCGCGCGGCCGCGATGATAGAGGCGGCCCATGCGCTCGCCAACCATCGGACGATACCAGCGCATCGGCGCGCCCATGTACCAGGTCTGTCGCCGCAGAATTGCACCGGCATTCGATGACTGCATCAGCTGGGGCAGGCGCTCGCGCAGTTCGTTGGCGAGCTCGGGCGACAGGGCTTCGTCGGCATCGAGCACCAGAATCCAGTCGTGGCTGGCCTGAAGGCTGGCGAAATTGCGTTGCGGTCCGAAGCCCAGCCATTCCTGAAAGACCACCCGGGCGCCGTGCCGTTGCGACACTTCCTGCGTGCCGTCGGTGCTGCCCGAGTCGATCACCAGTTTTTCGGCGGCGAACGGCACGCTGTCCAGGCAGCGGCCGATCGCGGACGCCTCGTTGCGCGCGATGATCAGGAGGGTGATGGGCAGCTTCGGGAGCTGACTGGAGTCGGCCATGACCGCCAGTTTCGCAGCGTGCTCGGGCAATGGCCAGTCCTGCACGTCCATGTGCCTGCTGCGTTCGGGCATCCTGCCCGGCAGGCTCGCTATTTCTTATGGCGCGCCAGGCTCAGCAGCAGCGCGTGCAGCTTCTTGATGACGTCGTCGGGGGTGATCAGGTCCATCACGCCGGGACGCTGGATTTTGGTGGTCCAGGGGATCTCGGCGGCGGGCTTGCCCAGCAGCTTGCGCGAGGCGACGTCGTACTTGTCGACGCACCACTGACGGCTCAAATAAGGCCCGCTGCGCGCCGGATTGGTCGCGGCGTACAAGCCGATCACCGGAATGCCGGCAGCCGTGCCCATGTGCGCCGGGCCGGAGTCGGGCGTGAGCAGAGCCGTCGCGCGTTCCAGGGTGGCGAAGAACTGCAGCAGCGTGTCCTGGCCGATGGTGTTCTCGCATTTCTGCTTCATCAGCCCGACGATCTGCTCGCCAGTGCGCCGCTCGATGTCGCTCGGGCCGCCGCACAGAATCACCCGCATGCCGAGCGAAGCGATCGCGTAGTCCGCGACCTCGGCGTAGTACTCGGCCCGCCAGTTGCGCAGCTGATGACTGGAGCAGGGGCTGATGATCAGGGTGTTGCCGGGCTGGGGAATGACCCGCTCGGCGTAGGCGACGGCGTCGGCGGTGAGTGGAATATCCCAGCGCAGCAGCTTCTCGTAGACGTCGAACTTCTCGGCGAAGCCGAAGAAGCTGTCCATCACGTGCTGGTGGGCGGCCGGCGCGATGCGCAGGTTGGTGAACATCCACTGCATCTCGCGCGCCCGGCTGCGATCGAAGCCGAGCCGGATCTTTGCCGGAATGGCGGTCGAAAGGACGCTCGCGCGCAGCGACAGCTGCATATGCATGAGCACGTCGAAAGTCCGGCCGCGCAGCAGCTGCTTCAGCTTGTTGCGCGCCTTCAGTGTGCCCTCGCGCTTGTCGACGACGATGAACTCGACGTCGGGCAAATGCCCGAACAACCTGGCTTCCAGGCGGCCGATGACCCACGTGATCCGTGTGTCGGGCCAGACCCGCTGCAGCGTGCGGATGACCGGCAACACATGGCAGGTGTCGCCGATCGCCGAGAGCCGCAGGATGCAGACGCTGGCAGGTGGATGAGTGACGTTATACATTTGCCGTCCGAAATGACCGACGAGCAATTCATCGCCACCGCCGGCGGCGGCATCCTATACGACGCCTCGCGTCTAAGTAAGCCAGACGAACAATTGTTCTCGCGATCTCACTGGGCGTCGCGCAATGCGCTGGAGGAGATCGCGGGCGGGCGCAGCTCGATTGCCGTATTGAATGTGAGCGGGGCCGGTTTCAACTCGAATCGGTCCAATTCGGATGTGGGCGTTGCAGGCGTCCGCTGGGTGCTGCGCCATTATCGGCGCGGCGGCTTGATCGCCAGGCTGTCGCAGGACAGCTATCTCTGGTCCGGCGCGGCACGAACCCGTTCCTTTGCTGAATGGCGCTTACTTGCCGAGCTGCGTCGTCGGGGTTTACCGGTGCCGGCGCCGATCGCGGCTCGTTACGTTCGCGGCTTGTTAACTTATCGTGCCGACTTGATCACCGAGCTGTTGCCTGGCACGCGCACGCTCGCCGATACGATCACCGGTCACGATCTGCCCGAGGCGGGCTGGCGCGCGGTCGGCAAGACCGTCGGGGCCTTTCATCGCGAAGGCGTGCATCACGCCGATCTCAACGCCAACAACATCCTGCTCGCCGAAAACCTATCCCAGGTTTATCTGCTCGACTTCGACCGCGGTCGGATCGAGGCCCGAGGCGCGTGGGAACTAGCGGTGCTGGCGCGCCTGCGACGCTCGCTGGAAAAGATCAAAGGCCAGCGCGCCGATGTGAGATTCGGCGAGCAACAGTGGCAGTGGCTGATGGACGCGGCCGGTTAACGGGCGCGTTTGCGCTTGTAGTAGTCCGGGTAGTCCGGCGACAGGCCTTTGAAGCGGCGGTGGATCCACAGGTACTGCTCGGGGAAGCGACGGACCTGCAATTCGATCAATGCGTTGAAGCGCTGCGCGTCCGCGACCGGATCGTCGCTGGGAAAGTTCTCCAGCATCGGAGAGATCACCATCCGATAGTCGCCACTCGGCAGGCGCTCCTGAAAGTACGGCAGCACTGCCGCGCCGGTCATACGGGCAAGACGCGAAGTGGCGGTGTTGGTCGCGGCGGGGATGCCGAAGAACGGCACCATCTCCGCGCCTTTCTTGCGATACGCCTGATCGGGGGCATACCACACCGGCTCGTTCGCTCTCAGCGCCGTGATCAGAGTGCGCACGTCGTCGCGCTGGATGGCTCGCTTGGTGTGATCGATACGATTTTTCGCCAGGAATCGTTCCAGCACCGCGTTGGCGGTGGGGCGATACATGATGTTGATCTCGCGCTTCAACTCATCGCACAGCACGCGCCCACCGATTTCCAGCGTGGTGAAATGGGCACTGAGCAGGATGGCGCCCTTGCCTCGTTCCAGGGCCGCGCGCAAATGCTCGCGGCCTTCGAGCTGAGTGATGCGCGCGATGCGGCGGTTCGAGCCCCACCACGCCATTGCGGTCTCGAAAATGCCCAGGCCCAGGCTCTTGAAATGTTCCTTCAGCAGCAACTCGCGCTGTTGATCGGAAAGCTCCGGCAGACAGATGTTAATGTTGGTCCGCGCGATGCGCACGAACGACATGGGCAGCCGCACGGCGAAACTGCCGAGCGCACGGCCCAGCAGAGTGAGCACGGGCACGGGCAACGGTTGCAGCGCCTTGAGCATGCCAATGGCCAGCCAGGTCGGCCAGTAGTGCGGGCGGAGCAGGGGCAACAGCGTCTTCATCAACGTCGATACGGGTCGTAGTCGGGGCGCTTGAAGCGCTTGTAGGTCCACAGGTACTGCGCCGGGTTGCGGCGGGCGTGATCTTCGATCAGCTCATGAAACCGCAGCGTGTCGGCCACCGGGTCGTCGGAGGGAAACGGCTCCAACGGCGGATGAATGACGATCACATAGCCGGAGTTGTCGGCGCGGCGTTCAGGGAAATAGGGGAGCACCGGCGCGCCGGAGATCTTCGCCAGTCGGGACGTGGCGACGTTGGAGGCGGCGGGCACGCCGAAGAACGGCACGGTCGCGCTGTTCTTGCCGGTGTAGCGCTGATCGGGCGCGTACCACACCGGCAAATTGTTCTTCAGATTGGTCAGCAGCTCGCGGATCTGCTCGCTGGTCACCGCCTGCACGGTGTGTCTTTCACGGTTCCGGCGCGACAGCTCGGCGATCAGCGGATTGCTCGGCGTGAGATACATGACGCTGGTCGGACCGAGCAGCGTCAACGCGCGCGCCCCCATTTCCAAGGTGGTGAAGTGCGCGCTCAGCATCAGCGCGCCACGGCCCCTGGCCAGCGCGGCCCGCAAATGTTCCTCGCCGTCGAACTGAATGAGCTTGCGCAGGCGCGCTTCGCTGGCCCACCAGACCAGGCCGGTCTCGAGCAGCGTGCAGCCCAGCGATTCGAAGTGCTCGCGGACCAGATCGTCGCGCTCGGCCGGGGACAGGCCGGGCAGGCACAGCGCGATATTGATGGCAGCGATGCGGCGATCCCGTCGGGCGAAGCGATACGCCAGCCGTCCGAGCGCGCGCCCCACCGCCAGCTGCGCGCGCAATGGCAAAACATTCAGGGCGCGAACGATGCCCAGCCCGAGCCAGATCGGCCAGAACCTTGGTCCGAGAAAGCGGGAAAGCGCGACGCGTTGAGTGGATGGAGCCGTCGGTGATGTAGTCATCACTTCATAGATGGCAGCAGTTGCGGGTACCATCTTATAGAAGAACACCACAACATGCTGCGTTCCGTCTATACCTCACTGCTCCATGTGTTTGCGCCCATTGTATGGGTGGGCACGGCCTTGCGAGGCCTGCGCGATCCCGCTTATCGCGATCGGTTGCCGGAGCGATGGGGATACACGCGGGGGGGCGCGTCATCGAGTGCCGCCTCCTGCCTGTGGGTTCATGCGGTGTCGGTGGGCGAGGTGCAGGCCGCCGCGCCGCTGGTCCGTACCCTACTGAAAAAATATCCACAGCATTTGATCTTGATCACGACCGCCACCCCGACCGGCGCGCAACGGGTGCGGTCATTGTTCGGCGACTCCGTCCGTCATGCCTATTTGCCCTACGACCTGCCGGGCGCGGTGCGGCGCTTCCTGAATCGGGTGCGGCCGCGGCTGGCCATCGTGATGGAGCGCGAGATCTGGCCGAATCTGTTCGCAGAGTGCCAGCGGCGTCGCATTCCCATTCTGCTTGCGAGCGCACGCATCTCCGAGCGGTCCGCAGTCCGGCATCGAAAGTTTGCGTCACTGTTTCGTGATGCGCTGTCGGGGAATGTCACGGTGGCTGCTCAGACCGCGCAGGATGCGGAGAGATATCGTTCCATCGGTGCGCAACGGGTGCTGGTCACGGGCAATGTGAAATTCGATATCGAAGTGCCGCAGGCAGCGCTCGAAGCCGGACAAACGTTGCGCGCCACTCAGCTCGCCAACCGCCCCGTATGGGTGGCGGGCAGTACGCACGACGGTGAAGAGCAGCAAGTGCTCGCCGCGCATCGAATCGTGACTTCACAACGGGCCGACGCATTGCTCGTGCTCGTGCCTCGTCATCCAAATCGTTTCGATGCCGTGCGCGCCTGGTTGAAGAGCGAGCAGGTCGAGTTTGCCGCGCGCAGCCGGAATGAATCGGTGACGCCCGCCACGTCGGTGTTACTGGTCGATACGCTCGGTGAACTGATGACGTTCTACGCCGCGGCCGACATCGCGTTCGTGGGCGGCAGTTTGATTGCGACGGTCGGCGGTCACAATCTGCTCGAGCCCGCGGTGCTCGAGCGTCCGATTCTGGTGGGGCCCCACAATTTCAACGGACCCGATATCGCGCAACTGATGATCGAGAGTGGGGCGGCTCGCGAAGTAAATTCCGGCGAGCAATTGGCCGCGGCGATTCTGGAGCTGTACGCGAGCCCGGGCGCGCGTGCGGAGATGGGCGCGAAAGCCAAGGCCATCGTGGCGGCGAATCGGGGTGCGCTGAGCCGGGTGGTGGAGCTGATCGAACCGCTGCTTCAGGCGCCTTCGCACACCACGTGACTGTGAATGCTGTGCAGAAGCTTGCGATAGCGCGGGTTTTCGGTGAACGGCGACACTTTGTAAGAACAGAACAAACTGAAGTGGTGCTGGCGGCTGAGCTCGTTCCACAGCTCTTCCAGCTGGATGGCCGCGGCGGACCGACCTTGATCGGCTAACAGCGAGACCATTTCGCCGAAAATTCGTACGGGTTGTCCACGCGAGCTGGCCTGACTGATCAACAGATTGAACTGTCGATGAAAGCGCTCCTGATCGATTCCGGTGCGTGCATCGAGGAATGTCGCCAGCATTTGTTCCGCTTGCAGCGGTACATAGCGATATTCGGCCGACAGCATGTTCGGATCCAGCCCGACAGCGAGTAAATGCCGATCGAGCTGCAGATGATGCTCGGCGGTCGCGACTGCCACGCAGGTCTCGCCCGCTTCCAGGCCTTCTTGCAGGAAATAGCCCGCGGCGCGCACGTACTCTTCGTCGCTGCGAAAAAATTGAACGATGTGCTCTGTATTGCTCATGGTGCCGGGTGTGTCGAGCCGCTGATTCCCGTGCATTCCTTGCGAGACGGTGCAGATGATAATTGCATGACAGTGCCCGCGAGCAGTGCTGCTTTCCGAAGTGATCGCGGTACTTTGTCGCCGTCTCGTCATTTCATTGCAACGTCAGCGTCACGACTCCACTGCATAAAGCGTCCCGCGAATCACAGCTACAGTCGCGGGAGCATTGTCGTGAAAATTCAGAAAGGCTCGGATTGGCGCCGGGAAGGGCGTGGTATTTGGTCCACACCGGTGACTTTGACGGCCTGGCTCGTGGCCGGTTCGTGGGTGACATCGGCGGCGCTGGCGGGCTCGCTGTCGGGGCGCGTGAGCGATGCTTCCGGCGTCAAATTTCTGCAGAGCGCCGAGGTCGAGATCGTCGAATTGCAGCGTCGTGCGCCAACGGGCAGCGATGGATTGTTTCGTTTTGGCGATGTTCCGGACGGCACCTACACATTGCGGACTCAGTACGTCGGCGCTCCCGCGGTCGAAACAAAAGTTGATGTTGCCGGCGATACGCGCAGCGCTGATATCCTGCTTGGCACGGCCCGCGCCGATGGCGGTTATATCGAAAACGTGCTGGTGGTCGGCCAGCAGGCCAGCCTCGCCAGCGCCCTGTCCCGTCAGCGCGCGGCGGACGGCGTCGAGAGCGTGCTGAGCCGCGACGGTATCGGTCAGTTCCCGGATCAGAACGCGGCGGAATCGTTGCGCCGGGTCGCGGGCATCAATGTGCTCAACGATCAGGGCGAAGGCCGTTTCGTCGCAGTGCGTGGCCTGTCACCCGATCTGAACGCCGCGTCCATCAATGGCGCGCGCGTGCCGGCGCCCGAATCCGATGTGCGCTCGGTCGCGCTCGATGTGATTCCCGCCGAGCTGATCGAATCCATCGAAATCAAGAAGTCGCTGACGCCCGACATGGATGCCGACACCATCGGCGCGTCCATCGAGATCAATACCACCAGTGCCTTCGATCGCAAGGAGCCGTTCCTGTCGTTCTCGGGCGAAGGCTCGTTCAACGAGATGAACCACGACTGGTCGCCCAAGGGCAGCCTGGATTTCTCACGCATGATCGGCGATCGCCTCGGCATCGCCGGCGGCCTGTCCTATTACAAGCGCAAGTTCTCCACCGACAACATCGAGATGGATGGCTGGGACGTGAGCGACGACGTGGCCTTCGCGGACACGGTCGAATATCGCGACTACGACGTGGAACGCAAGCGGCTGGGTGGCTCACTGTCGCTGGACTTCCGCGCGAGCGACACGACGACGTTGTACGCACGTTTCCTGCGCAGCGAGTTCGAAGATCAGGAGTATCGCGGCCGCGTGGTCTTCGAGATGGACGAAGATCCCAACAGCGGTGGCGCCGACGTGGCGAATTTCTCGGATGCCGACGGCGAGATCCAGATCACCCGCGACATCAAGGATCGTTTTGAGAAACAGACCATCACGTCGCTCAACGTCGGCGGTGAGACTTTCGCCGGCGAGTGGACGTTCAAATACAACGGCTCCTGGTCGGCCGCCAAGGAGCGCGAGGCCGGCTCGCTCGACCCGGTCGAGTTCCAGCGCGCGTTCGACGGCGACGACGAGCTCGATGTGAGCTTCAACTACGGCGACTGGCGCCTGCCGCGTTACACGCTGAGCGGCAACAACGTCGCGGCATTCAGCGACGCGGCGGAGTACGAGTTCGACAAAGTCGAGCGCACTTCACTCAGCTTGTCCAAGGACGAGGAGCTGGCGGCGCGCTTCGATATCTCGCGCGACTTCGCACTGAGCAGCGGTCAGTTCACGGTCCAGTTCGGCGCCAAGGCCCGGCAGCGCGAAAAGACCTACGACAAGCAAGCGGACATTTTCGACGGCTTCGACGGCGACTTCACGCTGGCGGACGTCGCGGGCTCGCCGAGCTACGGTCTCGCAGGTATCGGGCCGGTGCCCAATGGCCCGGCGGTGCGCGATTTCATCAGTCGCAACATCGCGGACTTCGAGTTGAACGATCTCGACACCAGGTTCGAATCGAACATTGCCGACTACAGCGTCGATGAAGACATCTACGCGGGTTACATCCTCGGTCGCCTCGATCAGGGGCCGCTACGTCTCGTGGGGGGCGTGCGTGTCGAACAGACGCGCAACGACATTCGCGCGAACCGCGTCGAATTCGTGGACGAAGAGGAAGAAGTGAATGTGACGCCGACCAGCTTCGATCGCGAATACACGGATGTGTTGCCGAGCTTGAACGTTCGCTATCAGGCCGCCGAGGATGTGCTGCTGCGTTTGGGCATCTATCGCAGTCTGGTGCGTCCACGGATTGGCCAGTTGGCGCCACGCTTCGTGGTCGAGGAGACCGTTGACGAGGATGACAACGGCGATGAAGTCGTTTTGCGTGAGGGCGAGTTCGGCAATCCCGAGCTGAAGCCTTACGACGCCTGGAACCTCGATCTGTCCGCCGAATGGTACCTGGGCAGCAACGGCGTGCTGCAGGCGGGCGTGTTCTACAAGCGCATCGAGGACTTCATCGTCGACGTCGTGTACCAGGACTCGGAGTTCCTCGGCGTCGCGTTCACCGAAGCGCTGATTCCGCAGAACGGCGATGAAGCGAAGGTGAAGGGCTTCGAGCTCAGCTATCAGCAGTCGCTGAACTTCCTGCCGGCGCCGCTCGATGGCGTGATCGTTGGTTTCAACTACACGTACACCGATGCCGAAGGCGACTTCAACGGCCGCACCATCTCGCTGCCGGCTTCGGCGGAGAATACGTTCAACGCATCGCTGGGTTACGAGAAGGGAGCGCTGAGCTTCCGGTTGACGGCGGCTTATCGGGACAAATATCTGGATGAGCTGGGCGACGATCCCGAGAACGACCGGTACGTCGAAAATCACATCCAGTTCGATCTCAGTGCCAAGTATCGCGTGACGCCGCAGTTCCAGGTGTTCGCCGAGTTCGTGAACCTGGGCGACGAGCCGTACGTCGCGTATCAGAACCTGGGCGGTCGCAAGCGGCTGCTGCAGTATGAAGAGTATTCGTGGACCGGGAAGACGGGCTTCCGTTACAGGTTCTGACGAGCTGCCTCGTCTCAAGCAGCCGTTCTGGAATGGCGGCCGCCGGTGCATCGTGCACCGGCGGCCGCGCGTTGCGCCGCTTTAGTGGCCCGCTTGCTGAAGCATGAGCAAGCGATCTTTCAGCGGCGGTGGCGACCACTGATAGGTCCACGTCTCGGTCAGCGGCAGATGGCCGACGCGCAGGTACAGGCGGATGTCGACCGGGTCCATGCTGTCGTCCAGCAGTTTCACATCGAACATGGCTCGGTAGCCGTCGATCTCGAACAGCGGACGCGCTGAGGTGATCTCGGCCTCGCCACGCGACACGTGAATGACCGGCTCGACCTTCGCTCCCCGGGGCAGGGTTGCAAGCTCGCCGCCCTTGAAGTCGATGGCGAAGCGCCACGAGAAATAACGTCGCCGCTGTCCCACCACGCCGCCGAGACCCGTGCGCGTCGCGACTGCTTCGGCAAGGTTGGAAGACACGGGCATCTGCGTGCCCCAGTACATGTTGTAGCTGAACAGCAGCTCTTCGCCGCCCTTGACCGGTGTCGCCGGATTCCAGAACGCGACGATGTTGTCGAACGTTTCATCCACGGTCGGGATTTCGGTGAGCTGCACCGAGCCTTTGCCCCACGGCGATTTCGGTTCGATCCACAGGCTCGGGCGGCGCTCGTAGAACACACCGTCGTCCTGATAGTTGTTGAAATCGCGATCCCGCTGCAGCAGACCGAAACCGCGCGGATTCTCGTCGAGATAGGAGTTGAAGCGCAGCAGCGGCGGATTGCTCAACGGCCGCCACAACCATTCACCGTTGCCCGTGTACAGCGACAGGCCGTCCGAATCGTGAATCTCCGGCCGCCAGTCGTAACCCATGCGGCGATCGTTCTCGCCGACTTGATACATGCTGGTGAGCGGGGCGATGCCGAGGCGTCGAATCGCCTTGCGCGGATAAACGGCCGCATCAACTTCGATGATCTGCGGCGCGCCCGGCGTCAGCGCGAATCGATAGGCGCCGGCGACGCTCGGCGAATCCATCAAGCCGTAGATCACCAACGTTCGCGCATCGGGCTTGGGACGCTCGAGGAAATACTCGGTGAAGCGAGGGAACTCTTCCGGATCCAACGCCGTGTCGATGGCGAGGCCGCGCGCGGACAAACCGAACTGTCTGGTGTCGCTGCCGACGCTGCGGAAGTAACTTGCACCGAGGAAGGACGCAACGTCTCTTTCCCAATCGGTGACGGTATGAATGCGGAAGCCGGCCCAGGCCAGGTCCTTGGGCAGCTTGCGGGCATTGATGCCGCTGCGACCCAGGTCGAACAGCTCGGGGCGATACAGAATCTCGCGCGCCTGACCGTCGACGATCTCATGCATGCGCACCGGCTCCTTGAAGCCGCGCCCCATGTGAAAAAATTCCAAACGGAAATTGCCGTTGGGCAGATCGGTCCAGAGCGCGTCTTCGCGCTTGAATCGAATCGATTGATATTCGTCGTAGCCCAGGTCGACCAGGACTTTCGGCGCCAGCTTCTCCGGTGGCTCGTACGCTTTGCTCGCCAGCGCGCGCGCCTTGCCCTTGAGCACGGCGTAATCGAAGGGCTCGGCAGGCCCGCGATAGGGTTGCTCCGCGGCGGAAGCGAGACCGGTAGCGGAGAGTGCGGAAAGCAGGGCAGCGGATTGCAAGAATTCGCGACGTCGGATCATGAGTGGTCCAAGTTGCTGACGAGAAAGGCACAACGGTTGAGGCGGCGGAAGGTTACCAGCTGAACCCAACCTGACCAAAATCGTTCAGGTTCCGATCAGATCGGTTGGGCAATAGTGTCTCCCAAGCCGGTTGTTTGCATCCCTGCACAACCAGGCATTTGGGCATCCTGCCCATCACCGGCGGTGCCGGTGTCACGAGGAGATGGCGATGAAAACCCTGTTTGCTGCCGCCGTAGCGATGTCGATGCTCGCGGGCACGGCGACTACGGTCTACGCGGGCAATGACGATCGCGATCATGGCCGTCACGAGCGTCGCTACGACGATCATGGCAAGGATCGTCGCGAGCAGTGGAGTCGTGACCGTGATGGACGCAAGGATTGGGATCGCCGCGACTATCGCAGCCATGACCGCGATGGTCGCAAAGACTGGGACCGTCGCGACCATGATCGCCGGGACTGGGACCGTCGCGACTATCGCCGCGATCATGATCGTTACGATCGACGCGATGCGTATCGGGCGGGCTATGTGAACGGCCGGGTCGATCAGCACCGTTACGACCGAGGCCGTTACGTCGCGCCGCGAGGCTACTATGTCCGCAGTTGGCGACATGGCGACTACCTGCCGCGGTCGTACTGCGAGACTCGCTACATCGTGAGTGACTACGGCCGGTATCACTTGCACGCGCCGCCGCGGGGGCATCATTGGGTGCGGGTGAATAATGATGTGGTGTTGGCGGCGGTTACCAGTGGATTGGTTGTGAGTGTGGTGAACGGGTTGTTCTACTGAGCGTTGTTGGTAAATCAAGCCGTAAGACCCACCCCCTTGTCCCCCTCCCGTGAACGGGAGGGGGATTCAAATTGTTAAGAAAGTTTTTTCTTCCGGAGATTCACCGGGACGATTCCAGCCGCATCTCCAAACGACAGGGCGCCCCTCAAAACTTGCGCTCCGTCCACGGCGGGAAATCCGAACCCTCCGATGCCGAGCTCACAAAGGAGCTGGCCCTTCCAGATCCGCGCCCGCTGAAAAATCTCTCATTCACGCGCACGGCAGGAATCTGAACCGCCGACTCCAGGTCATCAGCGAGAGAAAAGATCCCTCGTTCTGCCGTGCACGGCAGGGAAGTCTGAACCTCTGGCTCGGGTCATCAGCGAGAGAGAAAGATCCCTCGTTCTGCCGCGCATGGCAGGGGAGTCTGAACCTCCGGCTCGGGCCATCAGCGAAAGAAAGATTCCCGATTCTCCCGTGCGAGGCAGGGAGTCCGAACTTCAGCTCCAGGCGCTGCGCAGGAAAAATCCCTTAGCTCTCCCGCGCACGGTGGGGGAGCGGAGCATCGGGTTCCGGGCCCTCCGCAGGAGAAAAATAAATTTCCTGTTCTCCCACCCGGGCACGGGAGGGGGTTAGGGGAGGGGTCTTTCGCTCCCATCAACACATAACCCAATAATGAGAACCGCATCACGCGGCAAACGTGACCGAATTCCGTACCCTCGCCTCGGTTCACCGTCCCCTGGCGACAGATTATGGAAAGACATGAGTTCTCGGCCCTGATCGGGCGCCTGGAACGCCAGGCCGACGACAATCCTGGGTTTTATGCGTTGAAAGTCGGTGCGCTCGCGGCGCTCGGTTACGCCTCGATCTTTTTGCTCGCGGTCATCATCCTCATCACCTTCTGGTTCACGTTCAGTCCGTTGCTCTCCGGCGAACGTTTCCGTGCACCGCTCATCGTGGCGTGCGCCGTTGGATTAGTCACATTGGTGGGAATGATTCGCGCGCTGTGGGTTCACATCGCTGAGCCCGCCGGCTTGCGCGTCACTCCGGAAGAAACACCGCGTTTATTCGCAGCCATCGACGAAGTGGCGGCGAAGATCGGGGGAGTGCGCGTGGACTCAGTGTCCGTCAGCTCCGAGTTCAATGCTTGCATCGTGCAGACGCCGAGCTGGGGCATCTTCGGCAATTATCGCAATCATCTGGAGATCGGTTTGCCGCTCGCCATGGTGCTCACCACCGACGAGCTGAAAGCCGTGATCGCGCATGAGATGGGCCATCTGTCGCAGGCCCACGGCAAGTTCGGTGCATGGATTTACAGGCAGCGCGTGACGTGGCACGCGCTGGAATCGAAGTTCAGCAATCCCGTCGGAATATTCGACCAGATTCTCGGCGCGTTCTATGGTTGGTACGCGCCGTATTTCTATGCGTACAGCTTCGTGCTCGCGCGCAATCATGAGTACGTTGCGGACCGTGCGGCAGCGAATGTGACGAGCCCGGCGGCCATCGGCGCTGCACTGACGAAACTGGAGCTTGCGGGCCGGTTCCTGTCCGAAGTGTTCTGGAAACGATTGTACGATCAGGTCGAGCGACAGCCCGATCCGCCATACATGCCGCACGCGTTGATGCCGCGCGCGTTCAAAGCAGCGGAGCAGCAGTGGGCGCGGCCGGATTGGTTGCAGCAAAGTTTGCGGCGTTATGCCGCCGATGAGGATACGCATCCCAGTCTCGCCGAACGGCTGGCTGCGCTCGACATCGAGCCGTCGACGCCGGTGCACGATCCCGATCGTTCAGCCCTGACGTTGTTTCATCCATCGACGTCGCAGCTGGTGAAATTCTTCGACGACGAGTGGCAGCAGGACACGGCGCCCAAATGGCGCAAGCGTCACACCGAGATCGCCGAGGCAAAGGCGAAGCTCACCTTGCTCGAGGATGCACAAAACTCCGCGCTCAACGAAAAAGAGATCTGGGAGAAGGTGCTGTTGCTGCTCGAAATCGACCGCGAGGTCGAGGCGATGGAGACGCTCGAGCAACTGTTGTCACGCGACGGCGAGTATCCCAAAGCGCATCTGCTGATGGGACGCATGCTGCTGGATCGCAACGACGATCGCGGCCTGAAACATTTGTTGCTGGCGGTCGAGCAGGATCTCGAGCTCACCGAGGAAGGCGGTCGCGCCGGCTATGTTTATTTGATGCGACGGGGCCGCGAAAAAGAAGCAAAGCGTTTCTGGGCAAAAGCGCAGGACTTATACGAGAACCCGCGACACATGCGGGACTCTCTCACCGATTGAGAACGCCGCGCCCCGGTTCGACCCGAGGCGCGACGCTCATTCGCTCAATTCCAGTTGTCTCAATTCCAGTTGTTACGAGTGCGGAATTCCTTCGCCTGGCGTTCCGCGTCGTCACGTGCGATTCCATAGCGCTCTTGCAGCTTGCCGGCCAGAATCTCGGCGTGGCCTTCCATCTGGTCGATCTCGTCGTCCGTGAGCTTGCCCCACTGTTCCTTGATCTTGCCCTTGAGCTGCTTGAAGTTGCCGCTTGCGATGTCTTTGTTCATGCGAGTCTCCGGTGTCCTGACAGTCTGCAGCGCATGCGTGCGCCGCGCGCCGTAGTAACGATTCGAAACGTCGCAAAGTTCAACTGTGTCTATTCTTGAAGTCAGTGTGGGCCATTTGCGGACGCGCGCCCCTCAACGCGCCGGCCAATGCCACGACGGGCGATCCAGCAGTCCCTGATCTTTCACCATCGTCTCGCCGAAATCCTTGCTGAGCTGCAAGGCGTTGCAGCGCTCGTCCTGCTGGAGCACGGACAACAGGCGGGCCGAGTGCGATACGACCCACACTTGAGTCGAGCGGCTCGCCGCGATGATCAGGCGCGCGAGCGCGGGCAACAGATCGGGATGCAGGCTGGTTTCCGGCTCATTCAACACCATCAATTGCGGTGGGCGCGGCGTGAGCAGCGCGGCTATCCATAGCAAGTATCGCAACGTGCCGTCGGAGAGTTCCGCGGCGCTCAAAGGTCGCAACAGACCGTGCTGATGAAAGTTCACCAGAAAGCCGTTGCCGATCTGCTGGATGCCGATCGACGCGCCGGGGAAGGCGTCGGCCACCGCCTGGTTGAATCGTGGCACATCGCCGATCTCGCGAATCGTTTGTATGGCCGCCGCGAGGTCGTGACCGTTGTGACTCAGCACCGGCGTGCGCGTGCCGAGTTGCGGCTGACGAATGGGGGAGTCGGCGTCGGTGCGGAAATGATCGTAAAAGCGCCATGAGCGGATCTCTTCGCGCACGGTGAGAATTTCCGGCGCGCGTTCGGCGTCGAGAATTTCAGTGAGCATGCTGTCGAACGTCGCGAGCTTGGACGTGATGATCCGCCACTCGCCGTGCTCATCGCGGGTGCGGACCACAGGGCCGCGACGGTCGACGAGCAGCGAGGAGGGCCGGAGCTTCGGTCCGGTCCAGATGCACTCGCGCTTGATCTCCGGATCCAGCCCGAAAGCGGACGTGCCAGGCGTGGGCAGGCCCAGGTCGATGGCGTAATTGAATTCGGTGGCGGCGAATCCCAGCTTCAGGCTCACCGGCTCGCGTCGCGGCCCCCCTTGGATGGGGACCTCGCCCAGCTTCATCGCCCGGGTAATCGTTTCCGGGCCGGCCCAGAGCGTCGACGACAGGCCGCCCTCGCGCGCCAGGGAGGAGATGACGCTGCCCTGGGCGGTATCGGACAGCAGCCGCAGCGTGCGGTAGAGGTTGGACTTGCCGGTGCCGTTCTCGCCGCTGACGACGTTCAATGCGGTCAGGGGCACGATCACCGTGCGCAGCGAGCGGTAATGGGCGATGGCCAGCGTGGTGAGCATGAGATCCCTGTCGGCACAACGACTTGGCCGATTCTACCCGGGTCACAGTTCGGTCCGGTGGCGGCCCGGTTTTCTTGACAGCCCGGAGGCGAGCCTTTAGCGTTCGTCCTGCGCCGATTTGAGTTCAGCTTGCGGGCGCGTAAGAAATACGGCTAAAGCGAAGCAAATCCTGCTTGAGCTTTGGCGAGCGGTTTTTTTTATGCCTGCTTGCCGGACCATTTCCCCGGTCGCCGTCTCTTTCCCGCCAGCCCTCGTCGACGCCGTGAACCAACGGAATAAGGCTGGAGACTGGCGTGAATCCTTCCATTGTGGTGCTCAAATTCGGCAGCTCGGTATTACAGACCGAGGCGGACCTGCCGCAGGCGATCGATGAGATCTACCGTGAATGGCGGGCCGGCCGGCAAGTCATCGCGGTCGTCTCCGCCTTTGCGGGCGAGACCGATCGGCGCTTCGCGCAGACGCGGGCAGTCACGAACGATTTACACGAGCAGGCGGCCTGGGTGGCGGGCGGCGAAGAAGAGTCGGGCACCAAGCTGGCGGCGGCGCTCGTCGCCAACGGCGTCTCGGCACGCTATGTCGATGCGCGCGACGCTGGCTTGCGCGCGCATGGCGAGCCGCACGAGTCCACGCCGGTCTCGTTGAACACCGGCTATCTGCGCGATCATCTGCGTGATCACGGGGTGCTGGTCGTCCCCGGTTTCATCGCTCAGGACATTCAAGGCCGCACGGTGTTGCTCGGCCGCGGTGGTTCGGATCTCACGGCGCTGTTCCTCGCCAAGAATCTCGAAGCGCGCTGTCGACTCTTGAAAGATGTCGATGGCGTGTATGAAAGCGATCCCGCCGTGCTCGAGAACCATGCGCAACGTTTCAATCGTCTGAGCTGGCGCACGGCGCTGGAAATCGGCGGCCGCATCATCCAGCCGCGCGCGCTGCAGTTCGCGCAGTCGCATGGCCAATCGTTCGAAGTCGCCTGCGTCGGTGCCAATTTGTACACGCTGGTCGATCAGGGCCCCGACGACATCGCGAGCGTGCCTCACGAAAATATCCAGCCGCTGCGCGTCGTGCTGTTGGGGTTGGGCACGGTCGGTCTGGGCGTGTACGCGCATCTGATCCGCCGGCCCGATTTGTTTGAAGTGGTGCGGGTCGTGGTGCGGGATCTGGACAAGCCCCGTCGCATCGACGAAGCGAATCTGGAAGTGCCGAAGTCGCTGCTGTCGACCGACGCTTGGGCCGCGGTCACGGAGCCGGCGGATCTGGTCATCGAGACCATCGGCGGCCTCGAGCCGGCCGGTGAAATCGTGCATGCCGCGTTGTTGCGCGGCCGGGCGGTAGTGACGGCAAACAAAGCGCTGATTGCGTCCCGCTGGTGGGAGAAGCTGGCGCGTTTCGCCACGGGCAAGCAGCCGCGCTTGAAGTTCGGTGCGGCGGTGGGCGGTGCTGTGCCGATCCTCGAGACGGTGACCGCGCTGGCTCGTCAATCCGGCGTTACGCAGGTCCGGGCCATCCTCAACGGTACGTGCAACTTCATACTCGATGCGTTGGAGCAGCGGATAGACTTCGACACGGCCGTGGCACGCGCGCAGGCCGCTGGTTTCGCCGAAGCCGATCCGCACGACGACCTGGTGGGATTGGATGCTGCGCGCAAACTGGAATTGATCGCGCGGGCCGCGTTTGGCGAGGCTGCGCATGTCGAGCTGAATGTGCGCGGCATCGTGGGCGTCACGGCCAGTCAGGCCGCGCTGGTTCGCGAAGCAGGCTCGAGTTTGAAGCTGGTCGGCAACTGCGAGCGAAGTGAAGGGCAGGTGCTCGGTGTAGTGAAACTTCACGAGCTGCCCGAGAGTGATTTCCTCGCCGGCGCCCGGGCGGAACAAAATCGCGCCGAGATAGTGGCGGGAAATGGCCAGGTAGTGCGTCTATCCGGGAAGGGCGCGGGCCGGTGGCCGACCGCACTTTCCATTCTGGGCGATGTCCATGAATACTTGCGAGGCAGGCGCATCGCTTTACCGGACGAGCAGGTGCAGCCCGCGGTGGTGAATGCATGATGGATAACACTGACAGGAACCTGGAAGGGCATGAAGAAATCGTTGCTGCTGATCGCGGCGCTCGCGCTGCTGTCTGGATGTGCCAAACAAGAGCCGAAAGCGGTGACTTCCGCTGCTGCCCCGGCCGCGGCGAAGCCTGAGCTGGGAGACTTCGGCTTGGACCTGACCGCCGGCAATCCTCAGGTCAAACCCGGCGACGATTTCTTCGCATACGCCAGCGGCAAGTGGTACGACACGTTCGAGATTCCGCCGGATCGTTCTTCCTACGGCCCGTTCCACAAGCTCAACGACCTGTCCGAAGAACGGGTCAAGAGCCTGATCGAGAAGGCCGCGCAAGCCAATCCCGCGGCCGGCACGCCGGAACAGAAAGTCGGCGATTATTTCGCCAGCTTCATGGACGAGGCGGGCATCGAGGCCAAGGGCATCGCGCCCATCGAGCCGGAGCTCGCGCGCATCCAGGCCGCCAGGACCAAGAAAGACATCGCGACGCTGTTCGGTCTGCCGGGCTACATGTCCACGTTCGGCGTGGGCATCTCACCGGACGCCAAGAATCCCAGCGTCTATTCCATCGAGATCGGCCAGAGCGGGCTCGGCCTGCCGGATCGCGATTACTACCTGAAAGACGACGCCAAGCTGAAAGAGCATCGCGCCAAGTACGTTGCATACATCGAGCAGATGCTGACGCTCGGCGGCGTACCGGATGCGGCCAGGAAGGCGAAGGGCATCCTGGAATTCGAGACGGCGCTGGCCAAGGTGCAGTGGCCGTTGGAAAAGCGTCGTGACGCCGAGGCGAACTACAACCCGCGCAGCAAGGCGCAGCTGCTGGCATACGCGCCGGGCTTCGATTGGCAGGCGTTCTTCGACGCGTCCGATGTCGGCACGCGTGAGAAGTTCGTGCTCGGTCCGCTCACGGCGATCCGTGATAGCGCGAAGGTGTTCGACAAGGCTTCGGTGGATACGTTGAAGGATTACCTCACGTTCCATCTGCTGCGCTCGAATGCGTCGTTCCTGCCGAAACGTTTTGATCAAGCCAACTTTGCGTTTTATGGACAGCAACTGCGCGGTCAGCCGCAACAGCGTGAGCGTTGGAAGCGCGGCGTCGCGCTGACTGGCGATGGCCTGGGCGAGCTGGTCGGCCAGGTGTACGTCAAGGAATATTTCCCGCCCGAATCCAAGGCCAAGATGGAAGGGCTGGTCGGCAACCTGCGCGCGGCCTTGAAGGAACGGCTGGCGACGCTGAGCTGGATGAGCGCCGACACGCGTAAACGCGCCGAAGAGAAGCTCAATACGTTCGTTGCCAAGATCGGCTATCCCGACAAGTGGAAAGACTACTCGGCGCTGGATGTGAAGCGCGACGACATCATCGGCAATGTGCGCCGTGCGTCGCTGTGGGATTGGAACCGTCAGGTGGCGCGGCTGGATCAGCCGGTGGACCGCGACGAATGGTTCATGAACGTCACCGACATCAACGCTTACTACAACCCGCTCAACAACGAGATCGTATTCCCGGCCGCGATCCTGCAGCCGCCGTTCTTCGATCCGGCCGCCGACGACGCGGTCAACTACGGCGGCATCGGTGCCGTCATCGGGCACGAGATCGGGCACGGCTTCGACGATCAAGGCCGCAAGTTCGCCCCCGACGGCAGCCTGACCGACTGGTGGACCAAGGCCGACGCCGATGCGTTCGGCGCCAAGACCAAGGTGCTGGTCGATCAGTACTCGTCGTTCGATGCGCTGCCTGGCTTGAAAGTGAACGGTGCCACCTCGCTGGGCGAGAACATCGGCGACCTCGGCGGCCTCAACATGGCGTACGAGGCATATCACAACACGCTGCAAGGCAAGCCCGCGCCGGTCATCGACGGATTGACTGGCGATCAGCGGTTCTTCCTGTCCTGGGCGCAGGTGTGGCGGACCAAGATCCGCGACGAGGCGCTCCGTGCGCAGGTGTTGTCCGATCCGCACGCTCCGCCATATTTCCGAGTGAACGGCGCTGTGCGTAACATGGACGAATGGTATGCCGCATTCGACGTGAAGCCCGACGAGAAATTGTTCCTGCCGCCGGAGCAGCGAGTCAAAATCTGGTGAGGTCCCGCCGGGCCTGGCTCGTGGCCATGCTCGGCGTCGCCACGCTGTCCGGCTGCGCCAAACCCCCTCCCGAGCCGCCGCCCGCGCCTCCGCCACTCAGTAAACAAGGGTTGTCGCTGTCTTCCTGGAAGGCAGCGAGCCCCGATCTGCACGACCGTCTGTTGCTCGCCCACGCTGCCGCGAAGGGCAACACCGAGGCCATGGTCATGGTGGCCACGGAGGTCGGTAAGACGGCCGAGGTCGCGGCCGCCATCGCCGCGCTCGGCGGCGACATTCAAACGCGGTTCGACGAAGTGGGTTATCTACGCGCGCGTCTGGCGCTGGATCGCTTCGCCGAGGTCGGTGTGCTACCGAATGTGCTGATGGCGCATCTGGAGGGCGGCGGCGAGCACGGGTTGTATGAGAACGATCGCGATCGGGTGCGTTATCCATTGAATGAGCAGACGCGTCCGTCGGCTTCCGTTCCGGCGCAGTTCGATGCCACGAATACGCTGCTTGGTGCCGACGTTGGCTCCTTGTCTGCCTCGCTCGCCATCGAAATCGAATCTCTCCTGACCGCCGCGGCCAGCGGCGAAAACAAAGTCATCGGACGCGACGACGCTGCCGGCCGATTCCCGGGCGGCGGTCTGGATCTGTTCGCGCTCATGGCCAACCGCGCTTTCGAAGTTCACAGCACGCCGCTGTTGTTTGCCGCCGGTGCCTTCGGTCGCGTCGAAAGCGTGACCGGGGCGTCGAGTGGACGACGGGTGATGGCCGTTGGCGAGTTTGCGAACGAGCGCATTCCGGAAGTGGCCTCGCTGGGACCGGCCGTTGACGGTGCCTCGAAACCCGATCTGCTCGCGCCCGGCGGGTTTGCACGAGCTGCCAGCGAGACCGACGCGCTGATCGCCGCTGCGCGGGCCGAGAGTCTTCCCGCCGATGCGCGTCACATCGCCTGGGCGCTTCGCATGAGTGCGCGACGAATCGAGAGCTTTCAGCCGCACGAGCAAGGCTTTGGCGTCATCGACACTGCGCGTGCCCTCGAATTGTTGAAGCAGCTCCGCGATCGGAAGCTGGACTTGCCCGATATCCAGACGCGCGCGCCGGTGAAAACGTATCTATCGCGTTTCCTGCCCGAGCCCGGTGTGGGGCAGGGCCTGTATGAGCGCGAAGGCTGGCGGGTGCGCCAGAAGGATACGCGCAAGATCACCTTGCTTCGCCAGAGTGGTGCGGCCACGCCGCTGGTCTATTCACTGCAGTGGCAAGGCAACGATGGAACATTCGCCACGACGGCGACCGAGGTCTCACTGCCGTTCAACGAGTCGGTCGACATTCCGGTCGAGATCTCCGCGTCGGCGGCGGGCGTTCACAGCGCGCAGCTGTATCTGATCGACAAGGCGAGCGGATTGCCGGTGCATGCGCTCATGACGACGATCATCGCGGCGGAGCCGTTCACCGCCGGGAACAACTATCGCGTCGAGCAGCGCGAGCAGTCGCTGCCTGGCGCGACCGCGACAAGATACTTCGTCGAAGTACCGCCGAACATTTCCTCGCTGCGTCTGGATGCGGGCGTCGGCGCAGGGCAGATGCAAGTGATGCTCACGGGCGGCGCGCTCGATCTGCCGTCGTCCAAGGTGATTGCATCGAATCCGCCGGTCGTGTTGCTCGTGCCGTATCCGCCACCGGGCGTGTATGAGATCACGGTGCTGCCGACGAACTCGGGCGCAAAAGATGTGCGCCTGGCGGCGTCGATCCGCTATGTCGATTCCCAACTGGACGAGAAACCGCCGGGCGACAACAGCAACACGCTTTGGATGAACAACATCTACGCACCGTTGCAGCGTAGTGAAGTCATCGCCGAAGTCGGCGCGCGTCGGTCGCTGAAGGATGTGGGTGGGCCGAGTGGCATGCGGGCTTACAACGTTGCGGTGGAGCCGGGCAGCACGACTCTGCGAGTCGCTGCGTCGCCGCCGGATGGTCGGTCGCGTCTCGGGCTCTACGTGTATGACTGCGTCACCGGCACTTGTAAGTTGTGGGGCAGTGAAGTTTTCACGCGACCGGTCACCAAGACGGTTGTCGTTCCCACGCCGCGTCCCGGCATGTGGCGAGTCGTCGTCGATGCCACGGCGCCGGGCACGGCATTCGAGTACACCCAGATCGTGACCCATCCTCGCTTCGGCACCGGCACGGTGGCCGGCGAGAATACGGAGCGCCGCACCGGTGCGCGCTGGAACCAGAAGGTGAGCTTTCAAGTGAGCGCAGCGCCTCCTTTTGGCCATGACCTGGTCGGGGTGATGGATGTCATCGATCCGAACAGCGAAGCCGACGAGCGCGCCGCGCCGTTCAGCGATTGGCGGGCGAGCGGCGATGCACGCAATCAGCCGTTGCGTCCGTTGCGCTTGAGCACGCAGGTGATGCGGCTGGCTGTCAGGGGGACTCGCCCCTCCGGGTCATGACAAGTCGGGTCGTGAATTGGTGAACCCGGGTGCGCACGTCCATTCCTGGCGTTGCGCGCTCAAGTCTCGTATAACCGGCTCAAAACGGAGAACCGTATGAGCACTGAATTTGCTGATGTTGGTCTGATCGGGCTGGCCGTGATGGGCGAGAACCTGGCGCTCAACATGGAGAGCCGCGGCTTTCGGGTCGCCGTTTTCAATCGTACGACGTCGCGGGTCGATGATTTCGTCCAGGGCCGCGCCAAGGGCAAGCGCTTCATCGGGGCGCATGACTTGAAGGAATTCGTCGGGTCTTTGCAGAAGCCGCGCAAAATCGTGATGCTGGTGAAGGCCGGCGTCGCGGTCGATCAGCTGATCGATCAATTGCTGCCTCTGCTGGAGCCGGGCGACATTCTGATCGATGGCGGCAACAGCTTGTTCACGGACACGATCCGTCGCACCAAGCGAGTCGAAGGCAGCGGCATGCTGTTCGTCGGCTCCGGCGTATCCGGCGGCGAAGAGGGCGCGTTGAACGGTCCTTCGCTGATGCCGGGCGGCAGTGCCGCCGCGTGGCCGCACATCAAGCCGATCTTCCAGGCGATCGCCGCGCGCACTCCGGACGGCGAGCCGTGTTGCGACTGGATGGGTGAGAACGGTGCCGGCCATTTCGTGAAGATGGTCCACAACGGCATCGAGTATGGCGACATCCAGCTGATCGGTGAAACCTACGATGTGATGAAGCGCGTGCTGGGCATGAGCAATGCCGAGATGCACGACGTGTTCGCCGACTGGAACCGCGCCGAGCTGGACAGTTATCTGATCGAGATCACCCGCGACATTCTCGGCTTCGTCGACAAGAACGGCGAGGCGACCGTCGACAAGATTCTGGATGCGGCCGGTCAGAAGGGCACCGGTAAATGGACCGTGATCGAGGCGCTCGATGAAGGCACGCCGCTCACGTTGATCGGCGAGGCAGTGTTTGCTCGCGCGTTGTCGGCGGCGAAGGAAGAGCGCGTGCAGGCGTCGAAACAGCTGAAGCCGGTGGTGAGCGAGTTCCGGGGCGATCGCAAGCAACTCATCGATGATCTGCGCCAGGCGTTGTATGCGTCGAAGATCATCAGCTACGCGCAGGGCTATCAACTGATGCGCGCGGCGGCGAAGACTTACCAGTGGAATCTGAATTACGGCGGCATTGCGCTGGTCTGGCGCGCGGGCTGCATCATTCGCTCGGCGTTCCTGGGCGATATCAAGAAAGCGTTCGAGCGCGACGCGCAACTGGTCAATCTGCTGCTCGACCCGTTCTTCCGGGACGCGGTGTCGACGCGTCAGGCCGGCTGGCGGCGAGCCATCGTCGCGGCGGTTCAGAGTGGCATTCCGGTGCCGTGCATGAGCGCCGCTTTATCGTATTTCGACGGTTATCGAGCGGAGCGGCTGCCGGCGAACCTGTTGCAAGCTCAGCGGGATTTCTTCGGCGCGCACACGTACGAGCGCATCGATCAGCCGCGTGGACAGTTCTTCCACACCGACTGGACGGGTCACGGCGGCGCTACGACGTCTCGTTCATATAGCGCGTGATACAGCCCGCGAGTTGCTTGTCAGTCATCGAAAGAAATACCGCGGGCGATATGAGTTGAATATCGCCCGCCGATGGGACAGGGTGCCGATACCACTTCTCTCAAGTGGGGTGGAGAAACACCGCCGGCAACGGATCTGCTGGGTGTCGGCGCGCCGCGGAACACACTCCGCGGCGTCCGTTATTCCTTAGAACTCCTGCCAGCTCGCGTCGTCGCCGCTCGCCTTGGCCATCGGGCGCACAGCGGGGCGGCTCACCGGCTTCGACACCTTACGAGTCGGCATCGGACGCACGTTCGCACTCGGGGCCGAAGAAACATTCGAGCTGTACGAGACAGGCGCCGCCGCGGCGTGATGGCTGCCGGCTGTCGAGAAGAACGACATCTTGTCGACCAGCGCCTGCGCCTGCTGTTCCATCGCCTTGCTCGCCGCTGCAGCTTCCTCGACCAGCGCCGCGTTCTGCTGAGTGGTCGTATCCATCTGCGTGATCGCGGTGTTCACCTGGTCGATGCCGCTGGCCTGCTCTTCGCTGGCGGCCGAGATCTCGGCGACGATGTCGGCGACGCGTTTCACGCTCGCAACGATCTCGTGCAGCGACTTGCCAGACTCATCCACCAGCGCGGTGCCGGCCTGGACCTTGGCGACCGAGTCGTTGATGAGATCCTTGATCTCCTTGGCGGCCGTCGCGCTACGCTGCGCGAGGTTACGCACTTCGCTGGCGACGACCGCGAAGCCGCGGCCTTGTTCGCCGGCACGCGCCGCTTCCACCGCCGCGTTCAGCGCGAGCAGATTCGTCTGGAACGCGATCTCGTCGATCACGTCGATGATGTCGGCGATGCGCTTGCTGGAGGCGCTGATCTCGCCCATCGCGCCAACCGCGCGGCCCACGACGGCACCGCCACGATCCGCCTGATCCCGCGCACCGGTGGCGAGCTGGCTCGCCTGACGGGCGTTATCGGCGTTCTGTTTGACGGTCGCGGTCATTTCTTCCATCGAAGACGCGCTCTCTTCGAGCGCAGATGCCTGCTCCTGCGTACGCTGACTCAGGTCGTCGTTGCCGCTGGAGATCTGCCGAGCCGCCGAGCCGACGGAATCGGCACCGAGGCGCACCGTGCCCACGATGTCACTCAGCTTGTTGTCCATGTCCTGCATGGCGCGCAACAGGCGACCGAACTCGTCTTTGCCGTTGATCTCGATCTCATTGCCCAGCTTGCCGCCGGCGATGCGCTCGGCCGTGGCGACCGCGGCGTTGAGCGAATTCATCATGGAGCGGATCAGCAGCATGCCGAGTACAGCGGCAAACGCGCCGGCGATCAGCATGGAGGCCCATGAGATCATGGTGGCCTGCCGGTACGCGGCCACGTTGTCCGTGTTGGCTTCTTTACCCAGGCGATCCTGAATGTCGACCAGCCGGTCCGCGGCGTTCATCATCTCCTGGATCGCGGGGCGCAGCTGCTGAACGCGCAGCGTGCGGGCTTCTTCGAGCGCGCCGGCGCTGAGTTTCGCGAACACGCTGTCGCGCACCGCGCGGTACACCTCGCCTTTCTGATGGAAATCATCCGCCAGCCCCTTTTCTTCCTTACCCGCCGGCAGCGCTGTGTACTTCGCCCACAGCTCGTCGATGAGCTTGGAATCGCGCTGCTGGATGCTGTGGTATTCGCCGATCAGCTGCGTATCGCCGTTCATCAGCGCGATGTCCAGGGCGCGAACGCTGTCCCGGCGCAAGGCGGCGATCTTGTTGACCAGGGCGGCGGATTGAAACTGATTGCCGTACAGCTCGTTCAATCGGGCGTTGGACTGCTTCAGGCCGTTCAGACCCAGCAGGCCCACGCAGAACATGGCCAGCGCCAGCAAGCTCAGCGTCATGGTCAGACGCGCTTTGACGCTGAGATCGGACATACTCATCTTCAACTCCTCGGCACGCAAATGCAGTGCCACGACATCGTGGCGTTACGAGGAGTCGCATCGGCGCGCCTTGGAGCATCTGAAAGCAGGGTTGGCAGATTCAGGAGGCACCTGATCTGCGTACGCCGGGTTGTCCGTCAGTAAGAACCGCTTACCGGCGGTAAACCTCGGAGAATTCCTAGGGAAAAGTCTTAGCCGCGCCGGCTAGCGCGGATTCACCGGCTGGCTCGGCGGCGGCGGACGCATGCGGTCGCGCTTCTGGCCGAACTGCATTTCCAGGGCAACGCCGATTTCGGGGCTGGCTTCCCGCTCTTCGATGAGCCGCCGGCGCGGCCAGGACACGCCGCCGCGCACTTCGAGGATCAGCCATTCAGGCGTGAGCTGGCGACGCATGATCAGGCGCACCGCCGTGCGTGTCAGCGGCACTTCATTGTCCGTCGCGCCTTCCACTTGCGCCTGCCATGCCAGGCCCGTGCGCTGGCCGACGCTTTGAAACAAGGTCAGCTGCGAATACCACTCCATGCCGATGGTCTCTTCGGTGAACTTGCCCAGGTTGCTCCAGCGCAATAGGAAACGATCGGAGAAGACCCGATCCAGATTGAGACGGGTGGTGGTGCCGAAGCCCTCGGTGTTCTGCCAGAACACGGTTTCGCGGGCGCTGAATACATAGCGATCGGCGAACGACCGGACGATTTCATAGCGGGCGCGCGCATACGGATCGAGCGGCAGGTCGATGCGCACGCCGACGCCTGCATCGAAATCGTTGCCGGTGCGTTCGGGGCTGGAATAGCCCAGGCCGACCAGCACGCTTTCATCTTCGAGCGTGCCGAACTGACGCGTCGGCAACGCGTCGAAATCGCCTTCGGTATCGCTGATGTAGTCCTCTTCGCCGACGCGACCGGCGAACGCGGAAATACGGTTGTCCCATTGCGGCAGTTGCAGGCGCGCTCGGAAACGCAGGCGTGGATCGAAGCCGTCGTAGTCGCTCCACAGGCCGCCCGCGGTCACGGTGCCGTAAGTGGCGTGATATTCATCGCGATAGATCTGATCGCCAAACAAACCATCGAGCCATGCCGATGAGGCGCAGGCGGTCACTGTGAGCGTCCGACGCACACGCTGTAGGACGCCTTGTTCCGCCGGCTGCGCGCAGATCTCCATCGGGCCGGTGTCGTCGGTCTTGGGTTCCGGCTGCGGGCCTTCGGCTGCCGGGTCCTTTTCAGGCTCGCGCTCCAGCGTGCGCGGATCGCCTTCGTTCTGCTGAAGCACGGGATCGCGCAGCGGACCTTGATTCACGTCCTTGGGATTGACCACTTCGGGCTTGTCGCCCGGTTGCTCCACCTGTTCCGGCGCGTCGTCGGCCACGGGGGGCGCGGGCTGAACGGGTTCAGTCTGCGGCGGTGGCGGCGGTTGCGTCGCCGGCTCGGGCGTTTGCGCCAGGGCTTGCGTGCTTCGAGCCAGTGCCCAAAGCAGCGCGAGCGCTACCGCCAGGCTGGAGTGCCGCGGCATGGTGCGCCTTCGAGCTGTTCTGACCGTTGGCGCTTCCGCACCCATATGTCCTGTTTTTTGCCGGTAGCCTCGGGGAAATCAACGCAATCGGATTGCTGGAGTTCCTTCGGTCCGGTGGCTGTCGTCGTTTATCATGACCGACCTTGTTGTGTCGTCGAGGGTATCGCCCATGAGGTATCTGCACACTATGGTGCGCGTCACGGATCTGACGGCTTCCCTGAGTTTTTATTGTGAGGCGCTGGGATTGCGCGAGCTGCGCCGGATCGACAACGAAAAGGGTCGTTTCACGCTGGTGTTCCTGGCGGCGCCCGGGGACGAGCACGCTCAAGTCGAGTTGACTTTCAACTGGGACCCCGAAAAGTACGGAATCGGGCGCGCATTCGGTCATCTTGCGTACGAAGTCGACGATATCTACGCCGCCTGCCAGCGCCTGATCGATCACGGTGTCACCATCAACCGCCCGCCGCGCGACGGCCGCATGGCGTTCGTGCGCTCGCCCGACAATATCTCGGTCGAGTTGTTGCAGCGGGGCGGCTCGCTCGAGCCGCGCGAACCCTGGAAGTCCATGCCCAATACCGGCGAATGGTAGAATCCGCGTCCGACCCAGACTTATTGCTCCAAGGAGTTGTGTCCATGTCCGCCCCCATTTTCAACGCCGAGCGCGAAGAGAAGCAGCCCGAGAAGGCCGACCGTCCGGAAACGTTGGCGGAGCAGCTGTCGTTCAAGTCGCGTTTCGTGCTGGTGTTCGGCGAGATCAATCACAACGCCGCGCGTGGCGTGTGCGAAAGGCTGATCGCGTTGTCGCAACAATCGGATGCACCGATCCGTGTGCTGATTTCCTCGCCTGGCGGTCACGTCGAGTCCGGCGACGCCATCCACGACATGATTCGTTTCATCAATGCGCCGGTGATCACCATCGGCACCGGCTGGGTGGCCAGCGCCGGCACGCACATCTTCCTGGCGGCGGAAAAGCACAACCGCGTGTGTCTGCCGAACACCCGCTTCATGATTCATCAGCCGGGCGGCGGCGCCGGCGGCCCCGCGTCCGACATCGCGATTCAGGCCAAGGAAATCCTGCGCACGCGTGAGCGCATCGCTCGCACCATCTCCAAGCAGACCGGTCGTCCGTACGAGAAGGTCGCGGTCGATATGGAACGCGACTTCTGGATGAGCCCGAGCGAAGCCATCGACTACGGCATCGTGTCGCGCGTGGTGGAGTCTTACAAGGATCTAGCCTGATCCCGGATCGGATTTCTGGGCCAGGCAGCCTTTGACCTGCGCCCGGAACCATTGCGACGCCGGGTCTTCGTCGACGTTGGAGTGCCAGTACAGAAAGGACTCCAACGGCGGCACTTCGACCGGGAAGGGCAGCAGTTGATTGCCGGTGGCTCGATCGACGATCAGAGCCTGGCTGCGAGTCATCGTAGCCAGCAGCTCCGACCGGCTCACCACCCGGCTCGCGGCCGCGTGATCCTGACAGCGCATCTTGATGTGCCGGGATAATCCCAAGCGCGCGAGCGCACCGTCCTCATAACCGCCTCCCCGGCGGCGCCCTGTGATCAGAATGTGTGACAGGGCGGTATAAGTCTCGATGTCCAGTTGCCCCTGCACGACCGGATGATCGGCGCGCGCCAGCACGACCAGCGGCTCGGCGCCGACGCGCTCTCGTCGCACGTCGTTCGATAACGGCAAGGCTACGTCGATCGCCAGATCGATCTCGCCGCTCTGCAGGTCTTCCTCGAGGTCACGGCGATCGATGCGCACCGAAGCGATGTCGATGTGCGCGGCCTCGGTCCCGATGCGGTTCATCAACGCGGGCAGAAACGTCAGCTCGTGCGACTCGCGCGCAGCAATGGTGAAGCAGCGCTGCGCTGTGCCGGGCTCGAAGTGCCCGACCCGCTGGAGCATCTGTTCCAGGTTGCCCAGGGAGCTGGCAATGCTGTCGGCGAGCGAGCGGGCCAGCGGCGTCGGAATCATCTCGTGACCCCGCCGCTCGAACAGCGGATCGTTCAGCAGTTCGCGCAACCGACCCAGCGCATGGCTGACCGCGGGCTGCGACAGATGCAGCCGCCGGCTGGCGGGCGTGATGCCGCCTTCGCGATAAATCGCGTCGAACACGGTAAACAGGTTGAGATCGACTCTGGACAGCTGCATGGGGGCCTCCGGCGCCCGTTGTCCCGTATTCTATGCACAGCGCTGATCCGGCCGCATTCAGACAATGCATTGGCTTCCGGGCCGGGCGAGGCGGCAAGTTAGCGCATCGATCTTGGAGGAACGAGCATGGAATTCGAATACAGCCCCCGCGTGCGTGAACTGCAGGCGCGCCTGTTGAAGTTCTTCGACCGGCATGTCTATCCGAACGAGCAGGTCTACGAGGACGAAGTGGCGCGGAACCGCCGCAACGGGGATGCCTTCGTTCCGACCAAGGTCATCGAGGATTTGAAGGTCGAGGCCAGGGCGGCCGGGCTGTGGAATCTGTTCCTGCCCCATTCACCGCGCGCGCCGGAAGGGCTGTCCAATCTCGAATACGCACCTCTGTGCGAGATCATGGGGCGCGTGCCCTGGGCGCCGGAGGTGTTCAATTGCTCCGCGCCGGATACGGGCAACATGGAGACCATCGAGCGCTATGGCAGCGAGGCGCACAAGGACAAATGGCTGGAGCCTTTGCTCAAGGGGGAGATCCGCTCGGCGTTCCTGATGACGGAGCCGGCGGTGGCGTCGTCGGATGCGACCAACATCGAATGCAGTATTCGTCGCGAGGGCGATGAGTATGTGATCAACGGCCGCAAGTGGTGGTCGAGCGGCGCGAACGATCCGCGCTGCAAGCTCTATATCGTGATGGGCAAGACCAATCCCGAGGCGGGCAAACACCAACAGCAGTCGATGATCCTGGTGCCTGCGGATGCGAAGGGAGTGACGGTGATGCGTCACTTGCCGGTGTTCGGTTACGACGATGCCCCGCACGGTCACGCGGAAGTCGATCTTGCCAACGTGCGCGTGCCGGCGTCGAACATTCTGTTGGGCGAGGGGCGCGGGTTTGAAATTGCCCAGGGGCGGTTGGGGCCCGGGCGCATTCATCACTGCATGCGATCGATCGGCGTGGCGGAGCGGGCGCTCGAATTGATGTGCAAACGCTTGAGCTCGCGAGTGGCGTTCGGCAAGCCGGTGTCCGCTCAATCGGTGTGGCATGAGCGGATTGCCGATGCACGTTGCCTGATCGACCAGGCGCGGCTGCTGGTGCTGAGAGCGGCGTACATGATGGACACGGTGGGGAACAAGGTCGCGAAGCAGGAGATCGCGCTGATCAAGGTCGTGGTACCGAACATGACTCTGCAGGTGTTGGATTGGGCGATTCAGGCGCACGGTGCCGGGGGCGTCTCCAATGACTTCCCGCTGGCGCGGCTGTGGGCGCATCAACGAACCTTGCGGTTGGCGGATGGGCCGGATGAGGTTCACCGGAATGCGATCGCCAAGCTGGAGCTGGCGAAGCACGTGGGCGCCAGGGGTGAGGTGGACATGCCGGTGACTCGAGGAAGCTGATCCGCCGGCTTGGCCACCACTGCAACCTTTCAGCGGGCTGTCACGTCTCAATCACCGAGAGCGCCGGTCAGTGCCGGCGCGGGTGGGACGTTGGAGGAGACGGCAATGACTTTCGTGCTCGTTATGCTCGCCTGGTGTGTGTTGTTCGTGCTTGCCTGGCCGCTGGCGCTGCTCGCCATTTTCCTGTTGCCGGTGCTCTGGCTGCTGTCCCTGCCGTTCCGGGCGGTCGCAGTGGTGCTCGAGGCGATGTTCGCCTTCATCAAAGCCCTGCTGTTCTTGCCCGCCCGGCTGCTGGGTCACCGGGGTTGATGGTGCTCACCGGGCGGCGAGAATCGTCCGTTTGATCACGGTTTCGAGAATAGGGACTTTGTAAGCATTCTTCGCCAGTGGGGTTGCGCCACGCACAGCGGCGGTGGCGGCTTCGACGGCGGAGTGTTCGTCGAGGCGGCGGCCCGCCAATACGTTCTCACTCTCCACAGCTCGTCGTGGTGTGGGAGCGACCCAGCCGAGAACGATCTTCGCGCTGGCCACAATGTCTCCATCCATTTGCAGCACGACGGCCACGTCGCAGATCGGCCAGTCGTAACTGTCACGCTCGGTCTGCTTGTGATACGCGCATCGGGTGTTCGGTTGAATGGGCGGGACGCTGACGTGCATCAGAATCTCTCCATCCTCGATGGCAGTGTCGCGATCCCGTTGCATCGATGGCGGCAACAGAAAATCCTTCAGTGCAACTGCTCGCGCCGAACCTTTGCCGTGCGGGAGATGCACGCTGGCATCGTAAGCAATCAGCGGAGTGGCGAGCGTCGAGGCGTGGACCATCACGGTCTGTTGATTGTCGAAGATCGCGTGATATTGGTTCTCGCTGCGATCCGCCTCGGCGATCGAATGAAAGTGCTCGTTGCGGAAATACCAGCAGCGCGGCCTTTGCAATAAATTGCCACCGATCGTCGCCGCGTTCCGCACCTGCGGCGTGGCCGCGTGAGCGGCGGCTTCAGCTAGTGCGCGATAGTGCGATTGAATGCCGGCGTGCTTCTCGATCTGAGCCAGAGTCACCAGCGCACCCAGCTGCATGCTTGACTTGTCGAGTCTCACATCGCCCAGCGAGCGAATCGATTTGAGATTGACGACGCGCGCCGGTTGAACGATGCCTTCCTTCATCAAATCGAGCAGATCCATGCCGCCCGCCTTCGCAATCACCGGCCGGCTCGCCGACGTCGTGGCGAGCAGCGCCGCCGCTTCATCGACTGATTTCGCATCGACCCACTCGAAGGTTCGCATGATCACTCCGAGCGTAACGCCGCCATAACTTGTTCGGATGTCATGGGCTGTTGGTAAAGAGGCTCGGTTCGCATGATTACTTCCGAGCGCCACGCCGCCAGAACTTGTGCGGGTGTCGTGGGCTGTTGAGAGAGGGGCTCGTTTCGCATGATTACTCCGAGCGCAACGCTGCGAGGACGTTTGCGGGCGTCATGGGGAGCGTGTAGATGCGCTTGCCCGTGGCGTTGAAGAACGCATTGGCAATGGCTGCAGCCGTTGCGACGTTGGCGGGTTCGGCGACACCGCGGGCGTCGGTGGAGGATTGGCCGCCGAGCAGTTCGATCAGGTGGACGTCGATCCGCGGTGTCTCGCGGGAGCCGACGATTTTGTATTGATCGATGTTGGCGTTGAGTTGTACGCCAGTGGCTGCATCGAGGCGGCGGTCTTCATACAACGCGTAGCTCACGCCTTGAACCACGCCGCCGAGGATCTGGCTCTCGACGAGTTTGGGATTGATGGGCCGGCCGCAATCGTGGACGGCGACGACGCGTTCGACTTTCACCGCGCCGGTCTGCGTGTCGACGCAGACCTCCGCGAACTGCACGCCGCCAATCGCGTGCGGGCTGATATGCAGCTCGCCAGCTTTACGTGCGTAGCCTTCGTAGTCGTCGCGGCGATCGGCGCGATGGGTCAGCCTCTCGACGCCGGCGCGGCGGAGTGATTCGAAGAAACCGAGCGAGGTCTTGGAATCATCGCGTAGCTGGATGTGTCCGTTGCGAAAGACGAGATCCTCCGCCTTCGCATTCAACAGCGGAGCAACGCGCTCTGCGATGTCACGAGCCATTGCATGAGCTGCGTTACGTGCAGCAGGTGTCAGCGAGCTCGTGACGCGGCTGCCACCCGACGGCGGGCCGGGTGGAAAGCGGGAGTCGCCAACGTGAACTCTGATGTCTTCCGCTTCCAATCCCAATTCTTCAGCGACGACCTGAGCAAACACGGTGCGCGTACCCGTGCCGATATCCTGCGTGCCGCAGAAAGCATCGACGGTGCCATCGCCAGCGACGCGGATCTCACAAGTGGTGTAACTGTTCACGATGTACGGCCACATCGACTGCGCCATGCCGATGCCGCGCTTCACCGGGCCCGCGTCGCTGCCGGGTGGGCGGCGACGTGACCAATCCATCTTCTCCGCGCCGATGCGACGTTCGGCCGCGCGAGCGCGGACATCGTCGGCGTCGCGCGTGTCGATCTTGTTTCGCATGTCGATAGGGTCGATGCCCAGGCGGTCGGCAAGGGCGTCGATCGCTTGTTCGAATGCGAAGATTCCTTGCGTCTGGCCTGGGCCGCGAAAGGCCGCGCAGGGGCCGGCGTTGGTGAACACATCGTAGTGTTCGATGCTCACGTTCGGGCACGGATACATGCTGTGATGACACATGCCGACGCCGGCGCCAGCGGCGACGCCGCCGGTGCCGAAGCTGTGCAGCTCGATGGCAGTCAGTGAGCCGTCGCGCTTTGCGCCGATCTTCAACCGTTGCAGGCTGGCGGGACGATTGCCGACCGAGACGTGCTCTTCGCGCCGGTCCAGGACCAGACGCACAGGCGCACCTGCCTTTCGTGACAAATGAATCGCGAGCGTGCCGTAGTTGCCGACGCCGTATTTCGCGCCGAAGCCGCCGCCGGTGTAGTCGCTGATCGCGTGAATCTTTTCTTTGGGCAGCTTGAAGATCTCAGCGGCTTCATCGCGCACGCTCATCACATGCTGGGTCGACGCGTAGAGCGTCAGTTCGTCATCACGCCAATCAGCAACGAGGCCATGAGGCTCCAGGGGCGTGTGCGTTTGGACCTGCGTGCGATATTCGCCTTCGACAACGACATCGGCTTCCTTGAAGCCACGCGCGATTTCTCCGCGTGAGCCGCCCGTGCTCGGCCCGCGCAGGTTGCCTTTCTGTGGCAACCCTTTGGCCGCGCCGCCACCGCCGGCGGTGGCTCGCTGTTCCGTCGGCCCGGGAAACACGGGAGGTGCATCGGACTGCATGGCGTCCGCGAGCTCGCTGACATGAGGCAGCACCTCATAGTCAACTTTGATCAACGCAAGCGCGGCTTCAGCAGCGCGAGCCGAGATCGCAGCGACGGCCGCGATCGGCTGACCAGTGAAGCGCACGACAGGGTAGGGCTCTTTCGCTTCGTCACCCGGATCGCGCAGTTCCGCGGCCATCAACAAACGTTCGAGCACATGCACGGCTCGAACGCCGGGATATTGCTCAGCGCGCGAGGTGTCGATCGACTTGATGCGCGCGTGCGGAACTGTGCTGTTGAGCGTTCGCGCGTACAGCATTCCGGGAAGCTGTACGTCGAACGTGTAGCGGGCGCGGCCGGTGACTTTGTCCAACGCATCCATGCGCGGTACATCTTTGCCGACGACATTCAGCTCGGCGTTCGTGGGCCAGGGAGGCGGTTCGCCGCTCGGGACCTTGCGAGTGACTTGTTTGAACGCGTCGCCGACGATGCCCGCGGACAGCGTGCGTTGTTCGAAAGGCTCCGCGCCGCTCATTTCGCTTTGCCCTTGCTCGCGGCCGCCGCGGCCAGGGTCGCTTTGAAGATGTTGGGATACGTTCCGCAGCGGCAGAGGTGACCAGAGATTGCCGTCTTCACATCATCGAGCGAGCACTCGGGATTCTTGTTCACCAGGTGCGCGCAGCTCATCACCATGCCTGGGGTGCAGAAGCCGCATTGGAGCGCGTCGTGCTCGATGAAGGCGCGTTGTACGGGATGCAACTCGCCGTCACGGCTCAAGCCCTCGATGGTCGTGATGCTTCGTTCGCGTGCGTCGAAGGCGAGCGTCATGCAGCTGGCCGCCACTTCGCCGTCGAGCCAGACCGTGCAGGCGGAGCATGCGCCACGATCGCAACCAATCTTGGTGCCGGTCAGACCGAGCGCGTCGCGCAGGAATTCCACCAGCGTCGTGGCGGGATCGGCGAGCGCGGTGCGAACTTCGCCGTTGATCAGAAGCGACAATGGCTGCGGCTCGGGACCGAACGTCCCGAGACCTTCGCCGCCAAGCGGATGATGGGTAGCGACACTCATGGAAGCCTCCGTCGAAGAACCGATCCTTCGGCGCCGCTCCCTGGCTCAATCAAACGGCAACGCTCCCGGTTCGGCAGAGTTCCAATGGGCAGGATGCCCAAATGCAGCGGGCACATGGACGTGCAGGAGCTGCCCGGAAGGGCGCAGGGACGCGCAGGACCGGCCCCCAAAGATCAGCGTGTGATCGTGCGCTCTCTGAGGGAGGCGTTGATCTCCTCCAGATCGGTCCGATCCAGCGTGCCGGTCGCGAACTGCAGCTGCAACACGTTCAGGATGTAGTCGTAGCGGCTGCGCGCATAGTCGGTCTGCGCCTGGAACAACCTACGACGCGCATCGAGCACGTCGACAGTGGTGCGAGTTCCTACTTCGAAGCCTGCTTCGGTGGCTTGCAACGCCGTGCGGCTGGACTCCAGCGCCTGGCGAAGCGCGCGAACGCGCGACATCTCGCTGATCACGCCGAGATAGGCGTCGCGAGCGGAGCGCTCGGTTTCGCGGTTGGCCCGCTCCAGGCGCTCGCGAGCGGCACGATGCAGATAAACCTGCTGGCGCACGCGCGAGGAGGTGTAGCCGCCGGAGTAGATAGGAACGGTGACCTGAATGCCGATGGAGTCGGTGGTCTGCGTTTGATCGGCCGGCGCGCGCGATACGCCGCCCGCGTTACGACCGACCTGATCGCCGGTGTAGTCCTGATCGCCACGGCTCGCGACCAGATCGATCGCGGGCAAGTGGCCGGCGCGCGCGACACGCACGTCCTGCTTGGCAATGTCGGTGGCCAGTCGCGCCGAGATCACCGCGAGATTCTGTTCCAGCGCGCGGGTCACCCATTGTTCTTCGCTGGCCGGCTCGGGCGACTTCAACGGCATGTCGTCCACCGGCGTCGCCAATGTATCGAACGATTCGCCGGTCAGTTCACGCAACAACTCGCGAGCCGTCGCCAGTACGCGCTTGGCTGCGATCACCGCGGCGGCGGCGGAGTCGTGCGCGGCGCGGGCTTCCTGAACGTCGGTGATGGCGATCAAGCCGACTTCGAAACGCTTGTTGGCCTGTTCGAGCTGGCGGGAGAACGCTTCCAGCGCGGCTTCGGCGGCATCGACGGTGTCCTGCGCGGCCAGCACGTCGAAATAGCGCACCGAGGTGCGCTGGATCAGATCCTGTTGAGCGAATTGATAATCCGCTTCGGCCTGCGCGACTTCCGCGTCGGCGCGCTTCAACGTCATCCACTGATCCCAGCGGAACAGACTCTGGCGCAGCGTGAGGTCGTATTGTTTAGCGCTGATGTCGGAGCTGCTGGTGACATTGATCGGCACCAGCTCGCTGTTCTCGTCGGTCGGATCGGCACGCGTGAACTGGATGTTGCCGCGGTCCTGGTCGAACTTGGTGTACGAGCCGCTCACTTCGAACTGCGGCAGCAACGCCGACAGCGCCTGCGGCTTGGATTCGCGGCTGGCGAGACGATTGGCGTCCGCTTCGCGGATCTGCGGATCGTTCTGCAAGGCGCGCTGATAAACGGTGAGCAGGTCGGCGGCCTCGGCGGCGGCCGAAGCGAGGATCAGACTGCAAGCGGCGACGATGAGCGGAGCGCGTACTTTCATCTTGTTTCGTTCCAATCCCGTGTTCGCCGGATGATGACACGCTGGCGAATCAATTTATGTCGAGGCCGCGAGGCTCGGGCGAGCTTAACTATTCATGCCACAGACACAGGTGCCCGAGCCACCGTCCTTGGGTTCCATGAGCCCGGTCAGTGACGCGACTTGAGACGCTCAGTACGCCGGAATGGTTGCATCCAGATCGCGCGACCACGCCAGGATGCCGCCCGCTACATTGACCGTGCGGAACCCGTTCTGCTGCAGAAACCTGGCGACTTCCAGGCTGCGGCGTCCGGAACGGCACAGCACCGCCACTTCCTTGCTCTTGTCGAGCTCGCCGACGCGGTCGGCCACTTCACCCATCGGAATGTGCACGACCGGTTGATCGGCCGGCACGCTGGCGACGCCCAGCTCCCAGGCCTCGCGCACGTCGAGCAGCGTCAGCACGTCGCCGCGCTGGCGGCGGGCGACGAATTCGGCGGGGGTGATTTCGGCAATCTGTTGGGGAGTGCTCATGAGATGACGATCAGAACACGAATTCGGAGGGGCGCGGCGCGTTCATCAGCGGCGCGATCACGGTTTCGAACAGGCTCTCACGCTGCCATTCGCGTTCGCCGACGCGAGTGACCTTCCAGGCTTCCATCACCGGTGCCTGACCGACCACCACGAACAGCCGGCCGCCGATGCGCAGCGCCTGCTGGAAGCGCTCGTCATACAACGGCAGCGAGCCGGTCACGGCGATCACGTCGTAGGTGGATTGTTCGGTGAGCTGCATGCCGTCGCCGACTTCCACGGCCACATTGTTGACCGCGACGGCGAACAGGTTGCGACGGGCGGCCTCGGCCAGCTCGGGCAGGATTTCCACGGTGCGCACGCGGGCGGTCATCCGGCCCAGGCAGGCGCTCAGGTAGCCGCTGCCGGTGCCGATTTCCAGCGCGATCTCGGCCGGAGCGGGGAGCAGGGCCTGCAGGATGCGGCCGTGGATCTTGGCCGGCAGCATCGACTGGCCGCCCGGCAGCGGGATCGGTGCGTCGGCGAAGGCAACAGTGCTGAACGGCGCCGGGGCGAACTGCTCGCGCCGGATCTCGCGCATGGTGCTCAGGACCCGCTCATCGAACACGTCCCAGGCATGCACCTGGTGCTCGATCATCTGCGCGCGGGCAAACTCGATATTCATAGGCAATATTCGTAGACAAATCAGGCGGGATGCGCCGGCGGCGGCAAGGGTACGGGCTTTGATTCCGCGGTACAAGTTAAAGGCCGGTCAGGTGGGTTGGCGCCTGCCGGGAACCCTGAAGCCTTCTTCAGGGACACATTCAGGCCAATATTTACCCGCTCGCCGCATACAATATGGTCAATCCCCCCGGCAGATGTTCAGCCGTTCGCTATGCTCCTTCCCCGGCTAATTAAGTGCTTGCGCATGTTTTTTCGCTGCGCCACTGCAATTCACCGGGGGCCGGGGCTTGCCGCGGCAACCTAGGGGATCGAAGTAAAGAGCGTTTCAATGTGAGTGCCCTGTTGGGGACGTTGACCATTTCTCTCGCCGTCGCGGTTCTGCTGCTGCTGGGTTTCATCCTCTGGCGGGAGCGCCGGAGCTCGGCCCTGACTCGTGCCGCCGGACAACTGGAGGCTATCGTTCGCTCCGGAAAATTCGCCGAGCGCGTCCGGGTCAGCGGGCCCGCGTCCGAATTCGCGGAGAACGCCAACCGCCTGCTCGAGCAGATGGCGATGAAGGATCTGATGCTCGGTGAGCGCGAGCGCTCGCTGGTCGGGCTGCTGGCCGGCCTGCAGGAAGCCGTCGCCGTCCATCGCGAGCACATCGTATTCGCCAACGAGCGGTTTGCCGCACTCACCGGCGCGCTCGCCGCCGAGCATCTCACCGGCAAGAAGATCGCCGACCTGCTGCATCCCGATTACACCGAGCTGGTGATCGAACATCTGCGTCGTTCGCTGTCGGGCGAGCCGGGCCTCGATCGGCTCGAGATCGAAATGCATCCCGACAATCAGGGCGGCACCGCGCGCGTCGAGCTGACCGCCGTGCGCATCGACTATCAGGGCGGCCCGGCGTTGTTGCTGACGCTGGTCGAGATGGGCCCGCGCTCCATGCCGGCCGCGCCGGCGGCGGCTCGCGGCCGACCCACGGCGTGGGAGACGCTGGACTCGCTCGGCGAAGGCATCATCACGACCGATGTCAGCGGCCGTATCGACTACGTCAATCAAGCCGGCGAACAACTGATCGGCGCCAGCGCCGTCGACGCGCTCGGCAAGAGCATCACCGACATCGTTCAATTGCTGGACGAGGGCGATCGCCGCTCGCTCGGCGATCCCGTGCGCCATTGCCTGGCCACGCAATCGAAAGTCACCGCGGGTCGGCGTGGCTTGATGATCTCGCGCAATGGCAGTGAAGAGCGCTCGGTGGAGCTGACCGTCACGCCTTTGAAAGGACAGAAGGGCGACCTGGTCGGCACGGTCGTCGTGGTGCGCGACGTGAGCGAGCTGCGCGGTATCACCAAGCAGATGTCGTATCAGGCCAGCCACGATGCGCTCACCGGTCTGGTGAATCGTCGTGAGTTCGAGCGCAGGTTGGAGGAGGCGCTGCAGACGGCGCACACCAACGAAGCCAAGCACGTGCTGTGCTACCTCGACCTCGATCGCTTCAAGGCCGTGAACGATACCTGCGGTCACATGGCCGGCGACGGCATGCTCCGTGAGGTTGCGGCGCTCATTAAAGAGACGGTGCGCGATTCGGATACCGTCGGCCGTCTCGGCGGCGACGAGTTCGGTCTGCTGCTGGTGGGCTGTCCGCTCGATAAGGCGCGCCAGATCGCCGACGACGTGGTCCGCAAGATCAGCGATTACCGCTTCGTGTGGAAGGACAAGATCTTCAACATCGGTATCAGCGTCGGCTTGATCGAGATCTCTCGCGAAAGCGGCGCGCCCGATGAAGTGATGAGCGCGGCCGACTCGGCCTGCTACGTCGCGAAGAAACAGGGCAACCACGTGCACGTCTACTCGGCGCGCGACGAAGCGGTGGCGCGTCATCGTGGCGAGATTCAGTGGCTGCAGCGGTTGCAGACCGCGCTCAAGGACAATCGGTTCGAGCTGATGGCTCAGCCCATCATTGCTTCGGCGGCGACCGAGACGGGGCCGGCGCTCGAAGTGCTGCTGCGTCTACAGGATGACAATGTGCCCGGCGGCATCTCGCCGGCGGAGTTCCTGCGCGCGGCGGAACGGTATCGCTTGATGTCGGATGTCGATCGCTGGGTGGTGCAGACCGCGCTCACTGCGTTGGGTCGGGGCGGCATCCGTTTGCCGTCGAGTCGCAGCCTCGCCATCAATCTTTCCGGTCAGACGCTGGGCGATCCGCAGTTCCTGGAGTTCGTGGTCGACGTGCTCGATCGCACCGGCGTGTCGCCGGCGCAGCTGTGCTTCGAGGTCACCGAGAATTCGGTGATCACCAACATCGAACATGCGCAGCGCTTCATCGGCGTGTTGCATGGGATGGGCTGTCAGTTTGCGCTGGACGATTTCGGTCGCGGGCTGTCGTCGTTCGGCAATCTGAAGAACCTGTCGCTGGATTACCTGAAGATCGACGGCACGTTCATTCGCAACCTGGCGGTGGACTCGGTGAATCAGGCCATGGTCGCGGCCATGATCAAGCTGGCGCGTACACTGAATTTCCAGGTGATCGCCGAGCAGGTCGAAGATGCCGGCGCGTTGGACGCCGCGAAGAAGATGGGCGTCGATTTCCTGCAGGGCTTCTATCTCGGCCGCCCGCAACCGCTGGCGCGCGTCACGCCCGCTCGGAGCATTGGCTAGAAAGTTTTTGGCGGCGGCTCCGGTCGCAGCCAGAGCCACATCAGAACTATCGCCATCACGCCGGTGATGAGCTCGGCGACCCACATTCGCGAGGTCGTCAGAAACAGGACCACGGCGCAGGCCGTCATCATGATCGTCGCCATGAGCTTCGCCCGGCGACTCACGGCGCCGTGCTTTCTCCAGTCGCGGAGCATGGGACCGAAGAGGCGATGACTTTCCAGCCAGTTATGAAATCGCGGCGAACTGCGCGCGGCGGCCCAGCCGGCCATCAGGATGAAGACGGTGGTGGGCAGGCCGGGGACGAAGATGCCGATGACGCCCAATGCAAAGCTGAGCACCGCGAATACCAGCAGCAGGTAGCGCGCTACCGCGGGTAAAGGACGAGCAGGCTTGCTGGAGTCATCCATCGCTGTAGTTTGCCGGCTCGCTGCGCTCGTGTCGCGGCCTGCACTGACGCGCGGCCGCTTTCTTTAGAAAGTGACACTTCGGCGCGCAAGGTCCGCCGGCCCGACGAGAACGCGCCTTAGACGCCAGGCTCACCGGCCTGATGAACGTGCCATGGCCAATAAGCTGGCGTCCAAACGAGAACGCGCCGAAGGCGCAATCTCTCCGGTCCAAACGAAAACGGCGCAGCGTTAGCTGCGCCGTTTCGTAACTCGCCGTTGCGGCGTTATTAGAGGAGCGGCACCAGCAACAGCGCCACGATATTGATGATCTTGATCAGCGGGTTGATGGCCGGGCCGGCCGTATCCTTGTACGGATCGCCCACCGTGTCACCCGTGACCGCGGCCTTGTGCGTGTCCGAACCCTTGCCGCCGAAGTTACCTTCTTCAATGTACTTCTTGGCGTTGTCCCACGCACCGCCACCCGTGCACATGGAAATGGCGACGAACAGGCCCGTCACGATCGTGCCGATCAACAACCCGCCCAGCGCGCGGATGCCGGCGCCCGGGCCCATCAGGAAGTTCATGCCGAAGGCGACGACCACCGGCACCAGGATGGGCAGGATCGACGGCACGATCATTTCTTTGATCGCGGCGCGCGTCAGCATGTCGACGGCGCGGGAGTAATCCGGCTTGGCCGTGCCTTCCATGATGCCTTTGATTTCCTGGAACTGACGGCGCACTTCCACGACCACCGAGCCGGCGGCGCGACCCACCGCTTCCATTGCCATGGCGCCGAACAGATAAGGCACCAGACCGCCGATGAACAAGCCGATGATCACGGCCGGATCGGACAGCGAGAACACCTGCAACTTGCCGGCGGCCTCGAGGTTGTGGGTGTAGTCGGCGAACAGCACCAGCGCGGCGAGGCCGGCGGAGCCGATGGCATAGCCCTTGGTCACGGCCTTGGTCGTGTTGCCGACCGCATCGAGCGCGTCGGTGATCTTGCGCACTTCTTTCGGCAGACCGGACATTTCGGCGATGCCGCCGCCGTTGTCCGTGATCGGGCCGTACGCGTCGAGCGCGACGATCATGCCGGTCATCGACAACATCGCGGTGGCGGCGATGGCGATGCCGTACAGATCGGCGATGTGATACGCGCCCCAGATGGCCGCGACCACGGCGAGCACCGGCAGTGCGGTCGACTTCATCGACACCGCGAGACCCGCGATCACGTTCGTGCCGTGACCCGTCTGCGAAGCGGCCGCGACGTATCTTACGGGCTCGTATTCGGTGGCGGTGTAGTACTCGGTGATCACGATCAGCGCGGCCGTGAGCACCAGACCGATGACGGCGCACGCGAAATAGCCGCCGGCGAGCTCGGGGCCCATGACCATCTTGGTCACGAAGTAGAACGCGATCAGCGCCAGCACGCCGGCCACGGCGGTGCCTCGATACAGCGCGTTCATGATCTTGCCGCCTTCGCGAGCTTTCACGAAGTACGAGCCGATGATCGATGCCACGATCGAAACTGCACCGAGCATCAACGGATAGATGATGTAGCGGATGTCGAGACCGCCATCGGCGGCCGTGAACATCAGACCGCCGAGCACCATCGTGGCGACCACGGTCACCGCGTAGGTTTCGAACAAGTCGGCCGCCATGCCGGCGCAGTCGCCGACGTTGTCACCGACGTTGTCGGCGATCACGGCGGGGTTGCGCGGATCGTCTTCGGGAATGCCGGCTTCGACCTTGCCGACCAGGTCGGCGCCCACGTCGGCGCCCTTGGTGAAGATGCCGCCGCCGAGACGCGCGAAGATGGAGATCAGCGAGCCGCCGAAGGCGAGGCCGACCAGCGAGTGCAGGGCATGTTCATCGCCGATGAACTTGCGCATCACCGCGAAGTAGCCGGCGACGCCGATCATGCCGAGGCCGACCACCAGCATGCCGGTGATGGCGCCGCCTCGGAAGGCCACTTGCAGCGCGGGGTTCAGGCCGACGCTGGCAGCCTGCGCGGTACGCACGTTGGCGCGCACCGAAACATTCATGCCGATATAGCCCGCCAGACCGGAGAGAATGGCGCCGACCGCGAAGCCGCCGGCGGTGGCCCAGTCGAGCGCCAGGCCGAGCACGATCAACAACACGACGCCGACGATGGCAATGGTGGAGTACTGACGATTCAGATAGGCCTTCGCGCCGGCCTGAATGGCCGCCGCTATCTCCTGCATTCGCTCACTGCCCGCGGGCTGCTTGTTGATCCATCCGACCGAAATTACGCCATACAGCACGGCCAGAACACCGGCGCCGATCGCGAGCCAAAGCGCGACATCTGTGGACATCAACTTCCTCCCCCTTGCGGGTGCATCGTTGTGAGCAAATTTTTAACGCGAGCAGATCGTCAGTAAGTCAGTTCCAAAAAAACGTTGAGCCGAGCTTGCGCCAGGCTGTCGCCGGCGCGCGCTATTTCATACATGTTTGCGCCCGGCTACGCCGGGCGCGGACCATCTCAAACCCGCTTGCCCGGCGTCAGCCGTGGCAAGTCGTGAAGAAACGGGATAGCAACTGATAAGTGCCGAAAATAATTCGCAAAACTATAACACAAAGGGCGTGTCGAGCTTTTTCTTCAGCGGCGCGTTCTTCAGTGTCACGTACTGGGGCAGGCCGTCTTTATACGGTGGATAGTCCTCGCCGCGAATCAGCGGACTGAGGTAACGGCGACCCTTGGCCGTGATGTGGAAGCCGTCCTCGGTGATGTAATCCCGCGGCAGCATCTTTTCCACATTCGCCACTTTGTCGAGCGGTGCCATGCCGATTTTCCATTTGTACGGGCTGTGCGAGGTGCGCACGATGGTCGGCATCACCGAGTTGTGACCCTTGAGCGCGAGTTCCACCGCCGCCCTGCCGACCGCATAGGCCTGTTCGACGTCGACTTTCGAAGCGATGTGGCGGGCGGCGCGCTGCAGGTAGTCGGCGACTGCCCAGTGATATTTGTAGTTCAGCTTGGACTTGACCAGCTGCGCGATCATCGGCGCGACGCCACCGAGCTGCGCATGGCCGAACGCGTCCCGCAGGCCGGCATCGGACAGGAACTTGCCGTCCGCGGTCTTGACGCCTTCCGACACGACGATGGCGCAATAGCCGTATTTCTCCACGCATTGCTTCACTCGCGCGCAGAACTTGTCCTCGTGGAATGTGATTTCCGGGAACAGGATGATGTGGGGCGAGTCGCCTTCCTGCTCGGCGGCGAGTCCGCCGGCGGCCGCGATCCAGCCCGCATGGCGGCCCATCACTTCCATGATGAACACCTTGGTGGAGGTTTTGGCCATCGAGGCTACGTCGAAGCCCGCCTCGCGGATCGACACGGCGACATATTTCGCGACCGAGCCGAAGCCCGGGCAGCAGTCGGTGATCGGCAAGTCGTTGTCCACGGTCTTGGGCACGTGGATGGCCTGAATCGGATAGCCGAGTTTATCGGCCAGCTGCGAGACCTTCAGGCAGGTATCGGCCGAGTCGCCGCCGCCGTTATAGAAGAAATAACCAATGTCGTGCGCCTTGAACACTTCGATCAGGCGCTCGTATTGCGCCGGATTGTCCTCGAACTTTTTCAGCTTGAAGCGCGCCGAGCCGAACGCGCCGGACGGGGTGTGGCGCAAGGCCCGGATGGCGGCGGCCGATTCCTTGCTGGTGTCGATCAAATCTTCTGTCAAAGCGCCGACGATGCCGTTGCGGCCGGCGTAGACCTTGCCGATCCGGCCGCTGGCCTTGCGGCACGCCTCGATGACGCCGGCTGCCGATGCGTTGATGACAGCGGTAACACCGCCCGACTGGGCGTAGAAGGCATTGCGAGGCCGGGCGGTCTTCTTCGGCGCGGTCTTTCGTGACGCGGTCTTTTTCGGCATGGGCTTCGACCTGTGCAACGTAGGCAAGTGGCCGCGAAGGATAGCGCTCGAACGAGCCTTTCTGTACCCTCCCGGGCTCTTCTTGGGAGGTCGGAATCAAAAATGATGCGGATCGTATTACTGGGGGCACCGGGTTCGGGCAAAGGAACTCAGGCACAGCGCCTCATGGGCAAATACGGCGTGCCGCAGGTTTCCTCCGGCGATCTGTTGCGAGACGCCGTGGCCCGGGGCACCGAGCTGGGTAAACAAGCCAAGTCGGTCATGGACGCCGGCCAGCTGGTGTCCGACGACATCGTGCTCGGCCTGATCCGCGAGCGCCTGAGCCGTCCCGACGCCGCCAACGGTTTCATCCTCGACGGCTTTCCCCGCAACATCGACCAGGCGAATTCATTGAATGCGCTGCTGGAAGAAATCGGCCAGCCGCTGGACGCGGTGCTGCTGCTCGATGTGCGCAACGAGACGTTGATGCAACGCCTCGCCGGCCGTCGGATCTGCCAGAAGTGCGGCACGGTGTACAACATCCATTCGCTGCCGCCGGGCGTGACCACCTGCGAAAAGGACGGCACCGAGTTGTATCAACGCCCGGACGACAAGGAAGAAGTGATCGGCAAGCGCCTGGCCGTGTATGACCAGCAGACCAAGCCGCTGATCGCGCACTACTCGGAGCTGGGCCTGCTGCGCAAAGTCGCGGGCGAAGGCGAGCTGGAAGAAGTCTCCGAGCGCATGGAAGCCGCCGCGCTGGCCAAGCCCGTGCCGGCCTCCAAGGTGAAAGTCACGAAGTCGCCCGCTCAGAGCAAGTCGAAGACTGCCGCGGCCAAGAGCGCCAAGCCCGCGGCCAAGAGCGCAAGCAAGAGCAAGTCGCCGGCCAAGGCGAAGCCCGCGACGGCCAGGTCGTCGAAGGCCAAGCCCGCTGCCAAGGGCAAGTCACCGGCTGCGAAGGGCAAGGCTGCTGCCAAGAGCAAAGCGCCGGCTGCGAAGGGCAATGCTGCTGCCAAGGGCAAGTCACCGGCTGTGAAGGGCAAGCCTGCTGCCAAGAGCAAGGCATCGGCTGCGAAGGCCAAGTCGGGTGCAACGAGCAAGGCGCCGGCTGCGAAAGGCAAGGCTGTTGCCAAGGGCAAAGCGTCGGCTGCGAAAGGCAAGGCTGCTGCCAAGAGCAAGGCACCGGCTGCGAAGGGCAAGGCTGCCAAGCAGGCCGCGAAGAAATCTTCCAAGGCCGCCGCTCGCGGCACGAAGCAGGCCGCTGGCAAGGCTCCGGCCAAGAAGGCCGCGACCAAGGCTCGCAAGAAGAAGTAATCGCGCGCGCCTGATGGGCGCGTGAGAAATGCCGGCTGGCGCGCATCTCGCGCGCTCAGCCTGCGTCGCCTGAAACTATCCCGCTCGTCGATGGACGGCCGACCGTAACCGGCGAGGTGAGCCATCGAGCGCCGTTGCTACGTTCGGGATGTAGCGGTCGCATGTTCGAGTCCGCTCAGCGAGCGGCCGCCATCGCGATCAGCCGATCGCCAATCACCTCTTTTCGCCAGCCGCTGCTCAGACGATCGGTGCGACGTGAGAACACCAGTTGTTCGACGTCACGTCGGGTGGCCAGGATCTCCGGGCTGATCTTCAATCCCTCGGCCGTCGTGCGCGCGAGATTCATCAGCTTGGTGACCAGCGCGACCTGTTGAGCTTCCGGTTTGGGCGGGATGAAGGCGGCCGGTTCCGACTGGGCCAGCTCACGACCGCGTGTGACCAGCGCCAGCAATTCCTCACCGCGTCGGCGCGCGACGCCGGCCGGCAGCGTGCGAATGTTTTCGAGGTCTTCGGCCTTGCCGGGCAAGCGTTCAGCGAGCTCGCGCAAGGCGTCGTCCGCCAGAATCCAGCCGCGCGGCTTGTCGTGTTTGATCGCCATTTCCTCGCGCCAGTGCGCGAGCAGCTTCGCAGTCGCACGTTGCTCGGGGCGCAACCTATCCAGCCCTTTCAGGCGTTTCCAGGCCGCTTCGGGTTCGGTGCGATGGAGTGCCGGAGATTCCAGCTCGTGCGTTTCCTCATAGAGCCACGGGGTGCGGCCGGCGGCTTCCAGGGCGTCTCGCAGGTTCTGATACAACGGCACCAGATAGCGCACGTCGTCCTCGGCATACAGCAGCTGTTCGGGACTCAGCGGGCGTCGCGACCAGTCGGTGCGGGTGTGGCCTTTTTCCAGCTGCTGACCGAGCCGCTCGGCGACCAGCGATCCATAGCCGATCTGCGCCGGGTGACCGAGCAGGGCGGCGGCGATCTGAGTGTCGAAGATCGGGCCGCTGAGCGCGGTCCTCATCGCGACCGACAGCACTTCCAGATCCTGACGCGCGGCGTGCAGGACTTTGATCCGGCCGCGGTCGTTCAGAAAGTCCCATAACGGCTGCAGATCGGGGACGGCGAGCGGGTCCACCAGCGCACACCGTGTCGTTCCATCGGGCGCGGGAGTTGCAAGCTGCACCAGGCAGAGCTTGGGAAAGTACGTGCTCTCACGCATGAACTCGGTGTCGAGCGCGACGAAGGCGGCGTCGCGCAGCTGGTCGAGTGCGTGTAGAAGTTCAGCGGACGTGGTGACTGGTGGCGCGGCTTGCATGGGCGTGCGTGTACAATTCATCGCATTATAGGGGAGTCCGCCGGCGTGGCTTGCCGGCTTCTACACGCGTTTCGCTCATGGTCATTTTGCGCTTTCTGCAAAGCTTCCTGGATATCGCGCTCTGGCGGAAGGGACCGCAGGACCTCCCGGCTTCGACCCCGCTGGCGACGCTGGCGCTGATCGCCTATCTGAGCACCGGTTTTCTGCGTATGCGGCTGTTCACGCTGGACCGGCCGACCGCGCTGCTGTTCATCTGTATCGACGCGCTGATGCTCGGCGCCTGGCTGTGGCTGGTGCTGGCTTTTTTCGGCCGCCGCCAGCGGTTCGTGCAGACCATCACGGCGACGCTGGGCGTCGGTCTGCTGGTGATGCTGCTGGATGTGACCATCCGTTCCGTGCAGCTGACGATGGGCTGGAGCGATGAGTTGTCGAAGAACTGGCTGAATGTGCGGTTCCTGCTGCTCGCGGTCCTGCTCGGGCGCATATTCATGCTGGCATTGGATCGCGGCCTGATGACGGGCATCGCGCTGACCATCGCAATATTCTACTCAACCCAGGCCGTGCAGCTGATGCTGGGCCTGCGCGGCTAAGGCCAGAAAAACAGAGGATTCATGCACGTTCACATTCTCGGCGTCTGCGGCACCTTCATGGGCGGCATCGCGGCGCTGGCGCGCGCCTCGGGCCATCGTGTGACTGGATCGGATCAGAGCGTCTACCCGCCCATGTCCGATCAGCTGCGCGAGCTGGGCATCGAGATCATCGAGGGTTACACGCCCGAGCAGCTGAAGCTGAAGCCGGACGTGGTGGTGGTCGGCAACGTCATGAGCCGCGGCAATCCGCTGATCGAGGCGCTGCTGGAAAGCGATATTCCCTACACCTCCGGGCCGGAGTGGCTGGCGCGTCACGTGTTGAACAAGCGCTGGACCCTGGCGGTCGCCGGCACGCACGGCAAGACCACGACGTCCAGCATCCTCACCTGGCTGCTGGAATACGGCGGGCTCGAGCCGGGCTTTCTGATCGGTGGCGTGCCGGGCAATTTCAATGTGACGGCGCGGCTCGGCAAGGGCCAGCATTTCGTGGTCGAGGCCGACGAATACGACACCGCGTTCTTCGACAAGCGCGCGAAGTTCGTGCATTACCGGCCGCGCACCGCCGTGATCAACAATCTCGAGCACGACCACGCCGACATCTATCCGGACGTTGCTTCCATTCAGTGGCAGTTCCATCAACTGATGCGCATGGTGCCGAGGAACGGCCTGGTGGTGGCCAACTCTGGCGATGCCAACGTCATGCACGTGATCGACATGGGTTGCTGGACGCCAGTGGAACGTTTCGCGAGCGGTACGCACGGCGACACCGCGTGGTATGCGATTGCCCCGGCGGGCGGGGACTACAGCACCTTCTCCATCATGGAGGGCAATGCCGCGGTCGCCGAAGTGAGCTGGTCGATGCTTGGCCGACACAATGCCGAAAATGCATTGGCCGCCATCCTTGCCGCGCGCGGCGCCGGCGTACCGATCGAAACATCGGTGGCGGCGTTGAAGGAATTCCAGGGCGTGCGTCGTCGAATGGAAGTGCGCGGTGTGGTCAATGGCATTACCGTCTACGATGATTTTGCGCATCACCCGACCGCGGTGGCGACGACCATCGACGGTTTGAGACGAAAGATCGGTTCCGCGCGTTTGATTGCTGTGTTGGAGCCGCGCTCCAATACGATGAAACTGGGCACGCACTCCTCGGCCCTGGCGGGGGCGCTGTCACAGGCGGATCATGTGTGGATGTATCAAGGGCCGAATGTCACCTGGGATGTCGCGGGCTCGGTCGCGGCGCTCGGCAAGCGAGCCGATACGGTGAAGGATCTGGACCAGTTGATCGCGCAGCTGGACGCGTCGCTGGTGAGTGGCGATCACGTGCTTATCATGTCCAATGGCGGTTTCGGCGGCATTCATGGCAAGTTGCTGGACCGCTTGCGCAAGCGTTGAGGAACATCAGGAGGACGCATGTCGGTGGTCCTGCCGTTATTCCCGCTGAACACGGTGTTGTTCCCGGGCGGCCCGCTGCGCCTGCGAATTTTCGAGCCGCGTTATCTCGACATGGTGAGCCACTGCATGCGGGAGAGCAGCAGCTTTGGAGTCGCGCTGATCACGGAAGGTCGTGAAGCGGGCGGCGTGGCGCGTACCACGACGATTGGTACGACGGCGCGCATCGTCGACTTCGAACGTCTCGACGATGGCTTGCTGGGGATCACCGCACGCGGCGGGCAGCGCTTCAATATCCTCGAAGTGAAAACCCAGAGCGATGGCTTGAACGTCGCCGATGTCGAGATGATCCCCGACGAGCCGGCGATGGAGATCCCGGACGACCTCGCCATCCTCGCGGAGTTGTTGAAGCAGGCGTTCGTGCAGGTCGGCACGGCGTACGGCGATGAGCCGCCGCACTATGAGAACGCGACCTGGGTCGGAATGCGTCTCGCGGAAATCCTCCCGCTGCCGATGCCGGAGAAGCAGCAATGCCTGGAAATGGATGACGCGGTGGAGCGTTTGCGCTTGTTACGCGAGCGGCTGGATATCCGCGAGGCTTGACGTCTACGCGGCCCGCCGACGGCTCAATACAGCAAAGACCGCGGCGATTACTGCGAACCACACCAACGCCGCCCACCCGATGACGCCATCGTAGTTGCCGACGAGCACTCCCAGTTGCGTGTCGGGATTGACGAGCGTCGCTTCGCGGAGCACGGCGATGAATGCGACACCAGCGGCATGCAAGCCGATGCAGCCGGCGATCGCTCCGGTGCGCAAGCGAACGAGAGCGAACAACACGCCCAGCATGGCCAGTGCGACGAACGAATCGGCAAACGTCAGTGGCTCGACGTAACGTTCGAACAGCTTGCTCAACACTTCGAAGCCATGCACCCAGGACACTTCTTCAGGGGGCACGCGCAGCTTCCCGCCCAGAAAGTGCAGTGACGCGTACAGCACGCTCGGTGCAATCACGGCCGCGGCTGCACCGGACGTTCGTGAGACAGCTGTAAACAGCACGCCGCGGAAAAATGTTTCTTCGATGAACGCGACCGTGACGCCCGTCAGCAGTCCGCCGGCGATCACCCCGAGCCAGGCGCCATCGAACCCCGGCTTCACTTCGCGGATGTCGAGCCCGAGCAGCAGCGCGGTGAGCGGCAACATCAAGCCGATACCGCACACAAAGCCGATGCCCATCTGGCGCAGAAACTCACGACGGGGCAATCCGTAGCCCAGCGACTCCTTATCGGTGAGCCCGAGCTTGCGGGTGAGTACCACCAGGCCGATCAGCGCCAACAGCATGGCGATGCGATGCATGACGCGGTGGACCGGCTCGACGGATACGAGGCTGACCAGCCACCAGGCGGGATAGGTGAGCACCGCGGCTACGAGCAGCGAGCCCGCCAGCAGCGCGACGAAGAGGGCGAAGGCGCGCATGGGTCAGTAGCTCAAATAGCGTGGCGAAAAGCGCGCCATTTCTCGGTGAAACGCCACGTATACGGCCGATTTGCGCGGGGTCGGCGCACCTAGACTGCCGTCAGCTTCGAGGCCGCGCGCCCCGAGGCGGCAAGGATTCGCATTCATCTGCAACTTCTGGAGAACGACATCATGGATGACAACAAGGCTCTGAGCATCGTGTCCGCGCTGGCGAATGGCGTCAACCCGCAGACCGGTGAAATGTTCGAGATCGATTCGCCGTATCAGGCGGCCGACGTGATTCGCGCATTGTATGTGGCCGTCCGCGCCCTGGAGCTGAGCAACCGCTCCAGGGCGCGCGGCAATCGCGGGCGGATGCCCGCCAATGCCGGCAAGCCGTGGGTGGAACAGGAGGATCGCGACCTGCTGCAACGGTTCGCCGATGGCCAGTCGCTCGCACAGCTGGCTCAGGCGCACGACCGGACGATAGCGGGCATTCAAGCCCGGCTGGAGCGACACGGCCGGCTGCCGGGGCAGGGCTTGCAGTGGCGCGGGCGGGCCGGCAGTGCGCCGTCGACTCATGCCGATCCGGTCGAAACATGAGCGGCCAGGCCATCGGCCTCGATACGCGCGGCGTTGTCAGTCCGCGCGTATCCTGCTCCAATGCGTCGCAGCCGGAATTCCCTGCGCCACCTTCGTTGCCGATGCGAGAGCACAAGCTGATCGACGCCGCCTCGCTGGTCATAGTTGGCTGCGTGCGCAACGGAGCTAAGACCGTGCGCCGCGCGGTCGAGACATTGGCGCGCGCCACGGACGGTTTCGCGCGCGTGCAGTTCCTGATTATCGAGAGCGACTCGACCGACGGCACCGTCGCGGAATTGCAGCGCTTGCGAGCTGAGGTCACCGGGTTTCAGTTCACCTCGCTAGGTGCGCTGGCGGAACAGATTCCCGCGCGGACCGAACGGATCGCGGCCTGTCGCAATCGTTATCTCGACGAGCTGCGCCACGACCCTCAGTACGCGGAGGTCGACTATGTGATGGTCGCGGACCTGGACGGCGTGAACAACGCTCTGCGACCCGAGGCGGTGGCAACGTGCTGGGCGTCGACGCAACCTTGGGATGTGGTAGCCGCCAATCAGAGCGACGCGTACTACGACATCTGGGCGCTACGCCATCCAGACTGGTGTCCCGTGGATTGTCACGAACAGTACTCGCGGTTGCGCGAACTGTTCGATCGCCCGCGCGCCCTGGCCATCGCCATTCACTCGCGCATGGCACGACTGAGTCCGCGGGCGGCCTGGATCGAAGTGGAGTCGGCGTTCGGCGGGCTTGCGATCTACCGGCGCGATGCGCTGCTCAGCGGGCGTTACAGTGGTGGCAACCCAGAGCGCCCTGTGTGTGAGCACGTGCCGCTGCATGCGCAGCTGCGAGCCCGGGGTTATCGGATCTTCATCAATCCGGCGCTCATCAATGCGCACCGGACCGATCACTCAGCGCGCATTGGTCTTCGCGTTCGTCTGCGCCGGGAAATCGAGGCGGCCGGCAAGCGGCTGCGAGAGCGGCTGCGCGGTTGATGTGGCGCCGAGCAGCTGCGCGACGATCTGGTCGGCATTGAAGTATTCGGCGCAGCGTCCGGCGAAGGCGGCCGAACGCTGTCGATAGTGATCCATGTGCAGCAACACGTCGCCGAGCAACTCGCCGCTCTGATCCATGTTCGCGGCAGTCAGGCCGACCGAACCCGCCGGATAGTGCTCGGCGTACAGCCGGTATTCGAGCGAATCGACGGTAATGGGGCCGTCGTCCCAGGCATTGCGCCACTTCAGTCGCGCGCGGCGCGCGTTCTCGTGCAGATGGAACAGCGAATACACCGCCGAAGGATCGCTGCCCGGGCCAATGATGGCGGCGAACGTCATCACTTGCGCGCCCTGTTCATCCAGTTGTTCCAGCTCGACGTGCGCGTAGGTGCCGGGAGTCGACGGCTGCAGCCAGCGCAGACGAAGTAACAATGAGCGCGCGCCCGCCGTCAGATCGAGCTCCGAGCTCTGCTCGACGTTGGTAAATGAGATCGCCGCGCCGTCAGCGCTACCGATTTGTTTCAACGGCACGCCGCGCGCAGCGATGTCGCGCAGGTGACGCTGGTTCTCTTCGTGAATCTGTTCCGAGAGCCAGCATCCGCCCGGCACGATCACCGGATTGCCCGCGCTCAGCATTTCGAGCAGCACGCCACTGCAACGAGAGTAATAGCGGGTGCTGTCATAGAGCAGCAGGCCTATGTCGGAGCTGCGCACGAGCTCGGCATAACGTTCCAGATCCAGCGGGAACGGCGCGTACACGATGGGTGGCGTAGCGCTGTGCGGACCGAGGTCGCTGACGGTCGAGTCGAGCGCGCGCATCAGATCGCGACGGCGAGTTTGCATGACCAGCTGCGCGCGGCCTTTGCTCAAATACTCGTTCCACAGCCTGCGGACCACGATGGGCAACTCGCGGTAGCCCTTCTCGCGACGGCTGTGACCGAGGCACGCGATGCGCACATTGTCGCTCGAGGTCTTCGGCGGCGTCGGCAGAAGAAACAATGGATGGACCGGGTAGGGCAGGGTATGGAACGGGGCGACGCCGAGATACTCGTACTGCGCGGTCAGCTCTCGCGTCGTGCAGTACAAATGAATGTGATGTTCGGGCACGCGCGCCAGGGCGTGCCGAAAGATCTCGCGCATGAACTCGCGACGCGGCCGCTGCTTGGCGTACTCCGGATCGCGGCCTTCGAAAATGCCCAGATGAAACTGCAGATGCCAATGAACGCGCCGGTATTCGGCGGGCGCGCGCTGGAGAAATATCGCCAGGCCTTCCAGGTCGATTTCCGAGGCGGACGCGAAGAACACGTGATCGCCTTCCGTGAGCTCGATCTTGGTGAACAGCGTGGCGCAATCCTCGGCGAAACTTTCCGCCAGACGCTGGCGTTCGCGAGCGCGCCATTTGCTTCGCGTGCGTGACCACCAGCCGCCCAATGCGCCATTGACGTTGCCGGTCTCTATGTAGCGCTGGGAGTAACTCTTGTTACGGAAGATCGGATGCGATTGCCAGCTCGGCGGCAACGCGGGCAGGTCGCGAAACTCACGATGCATGGCCAGCACCGGCTGTAAGCTGGCGCGCTCGGCCGCGGGCAGCACACAACTGGCATACGTGTAGTAGTGCCCGCCCAGGTCCCTCATGGAATGGTCGATGAGAACGAACTTTCTTGTCATGTAACTGGCCGGCCCAGGGAGCCTGCCGCCGTGTCCAGTGGGCGGGGCGGAGCTTCGATACCTCGATCGCAGCGGATCGTACGCGCTGTCAGAGTTTCCTGCAGCAACCTGTCCAGCGGATTGATGCCGTCGGTCGGCGCGCGAGTCCGGTGATACAGATGGAAAGCGACGGCGCGATGACGGACATAATTGCGATGGACGCCGATGTGTAACAGCCGCGCGGCGAACTCGCGATCCTCCGGCCCCCAGCCTTCGAAACGCTCGTCGTAGCCGTTCACCTGCAATGCGTGCTTGCGCCAGAACGACTGATTGCAGCCCTGGATGCCGCCGAGCGCCGCCTTGACTCGCGACGTCATCCGGCTCACCAGCGTATTGCGCCAGGCATAAGCGCGACGCTGCAGGCCTGCCGTCCACCAGCCCAGCGACAGTTGTTCGCCGTTCAGGAGCCGACCGGTAATCTCCGCGGTCAGTTGCGGCCGTGCACCTTGGATGAAGCAATCCGGCCGCGCGCAGGCGACGTGGTCGCGGATGAAATGGCGGTGTAACACCATGTCGCCGTCCACCAACACTATGTAGTCCGTGCTCGATGCGGCAATGGCGCGATTGCGTGAGCGTGCCAGTCGAAACCCTTCATCGGCCTGCCAGACGTGCACCAGCGGCATGGCCAGGCGCTGGCGCCAGCGCTCGATGACGGCCAGCGTGGCCGGGCCCGAGCCGTCGTCGGCGACCACGACCTCGTCCGGCGGCAGGCTCTGGCGGGTGACGCTGGCGAGCGTCAGCTCCAGGGCTTCGGGCCAGTTATAGGTGGTGATGATCAGGCTGGTGCGCATGAAACGGGATAATATTCCAACTGCCGCGCATCGCTGTCATCGTGGCGTGTCTTTGCAGGAGTGAAATTTTGTCCGTCTCGTATCTGTTCGCCCCCGAGGAGCTGCGGCGACGCCGGCGTTGGCTGAATCGCTGGTGGCCCAGCGTTCGTCTGCGCACAGATCCGTTGCAGCAACTGCGCGTGGACGGCCGTTACGTGCCGGTCAGCATCGCCAACTGGAAGCTCATTCCCAGCGTGGCGCGCAGCCTGCTCAGCACCCGGATCGTGCGGCCGCTCACGTTCGCCGGCGATCGCCGGCTGACGGTGGTCATTCCCTATCGGGACCGCGAGGCGCATCTGGCGCAGTTGATGCCGGTCCTGCAGGAAAAGTTGCAGGAGCAGCAGCTCAATTACCGCATCGTGGTGGTGGAGCAGGAGAACGGCTCCCGATTCAATCGCGGCCGGCTGCTGAACGCCGGCATCCATTACGCGGCCGACAGCACCGATTATTACTGTCTGCACGACGTCGACGCCGTGCCGGTGGTCGCGAACTATGCCTGTCCGTCGCAGCCGTTGCGCCTCGTGAGCAAGATCATTGGCTTGCACGGCAAGAGTCGGCACAATGACTACTACTTCTCCGGTGCCGTCTCGATCCGCAAGGATCAGGTGCAGGCCGCCAACGGTTTCTCCAACGAATACTGGGGCTGGGGCAAGGAAGATGACGATTTCTTTTTCCGCCTGCTGTTGACCGAGCTGCTGTGTTACTACGACCAGGAAGGCACGTATCAGGATTTGCCCAATCCGCCCCATCAGCAGGTACAGCGCCGTTATCCGTGGGCTCCGGCGCACGTCCGGCGCAATCGTCAGCGGCGCAGTCTGTTGTTGCGAGGGCTGGTGGACCCGGCCGAAGATGGTCTGAACACTTTGCGCTATGAAGTCGTCGAGCGCAGCGGCTCGGCCGAGTACGGCCCCGCATACGAAAAAATCCGCGTCCGCTGGTAAGGATCGAACGTTTTGAATCGCATCTCGTTGTCCGCATTCGCGGTGGGTCTCGCGTTGCTGGCGCCGCTGGCCGGCGCACGCGGCGTCAGTCCCTATCTGCCCTTGAACATGTCGCCGGAAATGGAGCGACAGATCGAGCGCGTGATGATCCTGGCCGATCGGCCCGTCATGTCGCGGCCGATCGCCGCCGCCACCGTGCTGGACGCCCTGCCTCAGGCGTGTCGCATCGACGCGGCGCTGTGCAAGCGGGTGCGCGCCTATCTGAATTCGTACATGCGCAAGATCGGCGTCGATCACGCCAGCATCGAAGGCGCGGTCACCGACGGCTCGAACACGCCCGTGCCAAATCGTTACGGCATGGCCAACGACAGCGAGTTCCAGGTGTCGGCGAGCGGGCATTGGCAGGTGACCGACAATTTCATCGTCAGCCTGGGCGGGGTCGCCGATGCCGACGACGCCACGCCCACCGGCACGATGGTGAGCTTCGGCAATGAATATTTTCAGCTCGACGCAGGCTACCGGCCGCGCTGGTATTCGCCGTTCACCGACAGCGCCATGCTGATCAGCACCGAGGCGCAGACGCTGCCGTCGATCACGCTGTCGAATTACAAGCCGATGGGCAGCTGGGGCTTTACCTACGAGTTGTTCATGGCGGAAATGGAATATTCCGACCGGATCGCCTTCGGCAACAATTGCGTAACGACTGAGCCGCCGCGGGCAGGAGAGACCTGCACCGCCGGCAAGCCCCGATTGGGAGGCATGCGCATCGCCATTGCGCCCGTGCCGGGTTGGTCGCTGAGTGCCAATCGATTGTTGCAATTCGGCGGCGGCGACCGGCAGAGCTCGTTCACCGACTTTCTGCGCGCGCTCTGGCGGCCGCGTCAATATGACAATACTGGTGGCCCGGAGTCGCAGTTCGGTAACCAGGTCGCTTCATTCACCAGCCGTTTCATCTTCCCGGGGGAGACGCCGTTTTCCGCATATCTGGAATACGCCGGCGAGGACACGTCCTATGAAGGTAACTATCGGCTGGGCAACTCCGCGCTGTCGATCGGTCTGCACTTTCCGCGGCTTTGGAAACATTTCGATCTGACGGTCGAAGCCTCCGAGTGGCAGAACGCTTGGTATGTGAACGGAGCGTACGGCGACGGACTCACCGAGAACGGTCGTGTGCTTGGCCACTGGGGCGCCGACCAACGCGTCTTCGGTGATGCGGTGGGCGCGCAGTCGTTCATGGCGCGATTGGGATGGGAGCCGGGCTTCGGTGGGCTGATGCAATTTCGCGGACGCACCATCGCGAACGAGGGCTACGTGTACGGACCTTATGGTCTGTTCCCGTACGAGCGCGGCTACGATGTTTCCTTGAGCTACTCGCGCACGCTGAGGGGATTCACCGCGGGCGGTGAGCTCACCGCCGGCAAGGATACATTCGGCGACAGTTACAGTCGCATCGCGGGCTTCGTGCGCTTCGGCGATCAATGGGATTCGGGTGGCCCGACGGGCGACTGGAGCAGCGATGTTCGCAGACCGAACGGCGCGGACCTGTTCGTCGACGCCGGCATTTCCATGTCGGACGTGACGTATCGTCCGGGCACCGGCGACTTGGGGCCGCCGCCTGTCAGCGATCCTCAACAGACCTCCTCGGAGTGGACGCCGCACATCGGTATCGGCGCGCGACGTTCCGTGAGCTCACGAAGCGATCTCGGCGTGCGTCTCGAGTTCGATCGAATCGACGACCATATGTTGCTGGCGGTGCGCGCGCTCGACTACCGATATCGCACGCAAGGTCCGCTGGCGTTCTCGGCGTTTCTCGGTGCGGCCCGTTACGACGTAGCGACGCCCGCGTACGGTTATTACTTCGGCGCGGGCGTGCAGTGGCGAAACATTCTGCCCAAGCTGGATCTCGGCCTGGATTACCGTTACGCCGACAAAGTGTCGCGCGACAAGTTGCTGCCGGGTGATTTCGGTGCCGATCCGGCTCGCGAGCTGCGGCCGGACGTGTTCTACGACATCACGAGTTATACGTTGTCGGCCAGCTACCGCTTCTAGAGATAGCGGCTGCAGAGCTGCTCGAACAGCGAGTCCGGCGGGAAGTGCCCGTTCTTGTCGAAGCCCGGGCTGCGACGTGACATCTCGTTCCACAGATGCAGCCCGTAGCTGGCGGCAGTCAGGCCGGGATTGTCACGCAGGCTGGAATCGAACACGGTGTGCCAGTTGGCGTACGAGATCGGATAGAAATACCAGAACGGTAGCGCCGCTCCCGTGCAGTGCAAGTGCTGAGCGGCGGCGGTGAGTCCGTTCGGCCCTGTCTCTCCCCAGGTCATACGACCGCGGCTGTTCGGCAGCCACCGACGCAGCAGTTTGCGTCGACGCATCTTCACCGAGTCGTAAGGCAGCACGCGATTCGGCTGCTCGCACACATCGTTCATCCATTGCGCCAGCCGATGTCCCTTCGGCAGCCCGAACACCGCATTGTTGATGGTGCGCTCGTCCTGCCAGCCATAGATCTCCGTGGTCGCGAAGTCGAACGGCTTCAGGCACACCATATCGGTGTCGACCCATAAGCCGCCCAGCTCGAGCAGCAGTCGATAACGAAAGCCGTCGGCGAAGATCGCAAACGAGCCGGACTCGGCATGTTTGAACAGGCGCTCGCGCGGCAGGATCTTGCCGGCGTCGGCGAGCGTCACTCCGTTGGGAACATTCGTGGGCTGGTCGTAAACATGCAGCATCACCTGATGGCCGTGCGCTACGAACGAACGCATGCATAACTGCTCGAGCCGCGACAACGGCGGCCCGTGCCAGAACATGTGAATGTCGGGGAGCAAGCGGCTTACAGCGTCGCGAACACTTTCTTCGCCGCCGCGATCGTCGCGTCGATGTCGGCGGGCGTGTGGGCCGCCGAGACGAAGCCGGCTTCGAACGCGGAGGGGGCGAGATAGACGCCTTCATTCAGCATGCCGTGGAAGAAACGTTTGAAGCGCTCCACGTCGCACGCCATCACTTCACGGAAATACCGCACTGGGCTCTGGTCCGTGAAGAACAAGCCAAACATTCCGCAGACATGGTTGGTGGACAAGGGGATGCCCGCGAGCTTCGCGGCATGCTGGAGTCCTTCCATCAACTGCGTGGTGCGTGCCGCGATCTCTTCGTAGAACTGCGGTTGATCGAGCAGCGCCAGCGTAGCAAGGCCCGCGGCCATGGCGACGGGATTGCCGGAGAGCGTGCCGGCTTGATACACCGGGCCGAGCGGGGCGATCTTTTCCATGATGTCGCGCCGGCCGCCGAACGCGCCGACCGGCATGCCGCCGCCGACGATCTTGCCGAGCGTGGTCAGGTCGGGGCGAATGTTATAAAGCGCCTGAGCGCCACCGCGCGCGACACGGAAGCCGGTCATCACTTCGTCGAAGATCAAGACCGCGCCGCTCTGATCGCACACCGCGCGCAAGGTTTCCAGGAAGCCGGGCACGGGCAGCACGCAGTTCATGTTGCCGGCGATGGGCTCGACGATGATGCAGGCGATTTCGTTGCCGCTGTCGCTGAACAGCTGCTGCACCTGAGCGATGTCGTTGTAGTTGAGCGTGATGGTCTGGGCCGCGAATTCCTTCGGCACGCCCGGCGAGGTCGGTACGCCGAAGGTGAGCGCGCCGGAGCCGGCTTTCACCAGCAACGAATCGGAGTGGCCGTGATAGCAGCCTTCGAATTTCACGATCTTGTCGCGACCGGTGAAGCCGCGCGCCAGACGAATCGCGCTCATGGTCGCCTCGGTGCCGGAGCTCACCATGCGCACCAGCTCGATCGACGGCATGATTTCGCAAATGCGCTGCGCGACCTGAGTCTCGATGCGTGTCGGCGCACCGAACGACAGGCCGAGCGCGGCGCGTTCCTGCACGGCGCGGATCACCGTCGGATGTGCGTGCCCCAGAATCATCGGACCCCAGGAGCCGACGTAGTCGATGTAACCTCGCTCGTTCTGATCGAAGATACGTGCGCCGGCCGCGCGCTCGATGAAAACAGGTTCGCCGCCGACACCGCGAAAAGCGCGGACGGGCGAGTTCACGCCGCCGGGAATGTAGCGGCTGGCATCGGAAAATAGCGACACGGGGAGCTCCGCAGGATCTCGAAAGCGTGCAGTGTAAGCCATCCGACCAGCGGCATTCGACTCGCCCCGCCCCAGGGCGGCCTCCCATCGCCGGCCTCACTTCCCTATAATCCGGCCCCTTGTCTATTACGGTTAAGACCGGCGCTGCGAAATGAAAGCCTACATGTGCGTGATCTGCGGTTACGTCTACGAAGAAGAAAAAGGCGATCCCGCATCCGGCATAGCCGCCGGCACGCGCTGGGATGACGTGCCGCTGTCGTGGCGTTGCCCGGACTGCGGCGCCGGCAAAGAAGATTTCGAGATGGTCGAGGTGTGACCGCTCAGTGCTGAGTGACTTCGTGGCCTTTGTTTTCCAATAGATCGATCAGGCTGTCCTTGCCCACCAGGTGCAGCGTGCCGACGATCACCAGATAGTCCTCGCGCTCGTCCAGCAGCGCTTCCACCTGGCTCAGCCAGCGGCGGTTGCGGTCGGTGGTCAGCGGCCGGTACAGGTCCGGATATTGATCGAATCCTTCCGCCAGCAGGTTCGCCAGGGCCTTGCTGTCGCCCCGCCGCCAGGCGGACAGCAGCTCATCGATCTCCTCCGAGATCCGGTCCGTGTCCTCGATACTGTAGAGCAGGAATTCACGTTGCTGGCGATCGGGCAGGCCGGCCAGCATGCTCAGTTGCTCGCGTAATGTTTCCAGGCCGTGAATGGGCTTCTTGTCCGCGACCGCGCGCGTCGTGAAGCGTTGCTCGATGCCCGAGGTCGGATCCAGGCCGAGCTTCACCAGCTGCAGCTGCACCAGGGTCATGGCCGCGAACCAGGGCTTGAAACGATTCAGCAGCATCGGATCGACGCCGACTTCCTGGGCGCGGGTCGTCAGCCGGGCATAGGTGGGTTTGCCGAGCTGCTGCTCGAGCGTCTGCCCGGCCGGCAACAGGCCGAGCTCGAGCGTGATCTGCTGGGTTTCGGCCGGATCGAGATCGTCCATGTCGATCTCCATCAGCAGCACGTCGGAGCGCTTATAGGCCTCGTCGACCACCGCCGGCAGTTGCTCGGAGGCGTTGAGGAAATGCACCGAGCCGAGCAGGTAGACGGTGTTGGTCTTGCCCTTGAGGGACCAGAGGCTGTGGTGCTCTTGAGTGGCGGCGCAGGCGGTCGCGCTGAGCCAGAATACGCAAAGCGCGACGAGTAGCTTCTTCATTGAGTTTTATCTCGACGGTCGACTAGTGCCGCCCAGGGTACATGGATGTACCCCGCCGCTGCAGCGGCGAGCGAGAGGCAAAAGTCAAGCCTTTTGCCAACTCGCAACTCGGGCCGTGGCAAGATGCCCGGTCCCGAGTTCATTGGAATGCGCGTAACTCTCCAGCCAGCACACTTCGGTGGCGATGCTGCCGTCGGGCATCAGTTCCAGCACGCGATAGCCGGGCGGGCGGTTGTCGATGGCGAAGTCGACGCTGCCGGGCACGAACTGCGCGCAGGTGGCCGGCGTTGCCATGAAGCGCACGCCGTGAATGAAGCTGTCGAGCGACTGATGCACGTGGCCCCACAGCACGCCGCGCACGTTCGAGTGCTCGCGCACGATGGTCATCAGCTCGTCGGCGTCGTACAGGCCGACCTGATCCAGCCACTGGCTGCGGATCGAAATCGGGTGATGGTGCAAGCACACCAGCACGTGGTGGCTGCGATGAGTGCGCAGTACTTCGCGCAGATAGTTCAGCTGCTCGGCGCCGACGCGCCCGGCGGCATCGTTGGCCACCCAGGAATCCAGCATGACCACCAGCCAGCGACCGAATTCGGTGTGACCGCCGACTTTGAACGGCCCGCCGCGCAAGGCCGCGCGCATGTGATCCGGAAGATCATGATTGCCAGCCAGACACAGCACCGGCACGCGCGAGGCGCCGAACACCTGGCGCACCCAGCGATAGCCCTCGGGGTCGTCCTGCACCAAGTCGCCTGTCAGCAACACGCCGTCAGCACGATGACTGCGACGCTGGGCATCGGCGACGGCAGCCTGCAAGGCTGGCAGGCACGCCACGCCGCGCAGGCGCGCGCTGGGCTCTCCAAACAGGTGCAGATCGCTGAACTGAATGAGGCGGACGGACTGCATCGTTACTAGCTTTGGCTCGCTACATAATGGGGCAAAATAGCCACAATCATCGTAGCAACGGGGACCGGGCGAAAAGGTGACCAGCGTCTAATCGCATGGCTCGCAGCCGTCGCGGGCGTGAGTTTTGCGCTTCGTCTCACAAACTCCAGACGTCGCGATGGAGCGACCCACAGCGCATGAACGTGCCGCCGCCGTTCCGGTTCCGACTGGCGAGGCGGGGTTTCGTTCCCTCTGGCTCCCGGTCTGCATTGCCCCACCTCGCCCACTAGTCCAAAATGTGCGGCCTTCCGGCACGCGCATCGCAGGCTCTCGGCCGGCCTTCCACGCACTTTTCGAGATATTTTCTGATGCAGACAACGCACCGCCGACAGCTCGCCAACGCCATTCGTGCCCTGGCGATGGACGCCGTGCAAAAGGCCAATTCCGGCCACCCGGGCATGCCCATGGGCATGGCCGACATCGCCGAAGTCTTGTGGAACGATCACCTCAAGCACAATCCCGGTAATCCGCTGTGGTCGGATCGAGACCGGTTCGTGGTGTCCAACGGTCACGGCTCGATGCTGCTGTACTCGGTGCTGCACCTGACCGGTTACCCCCTGACTATCGAAGACCTGCAGAAATTCCGGCAGCTCGGTTCGCACACCGCCGGCCATCCCGAGCACGACGCGCACCTCGGCATCGAGACCACCACCGGCCCGCTGGGCCAGGGCCTGGCCAATGCCGTCGGCATGGCGCTGGCGGAAAAGCACCTCGCCGGCCAGTTCAACCAGCCGGGTCATGAGATCGTCGATCATCGCACCTGGGTGTTCCTGGGCGACGGCTGCCTCATGGAGGGTGTGTCGCACGAGGCCTGCTCGCTGGCCGGCACGTTGAAGCTCGGCAAGCTGATCGCCTTCTACGACGACAACGGCATTTCCATCGATGGCGAAGTGCATGGCTGGTTCACCGACGACACGCCGAAGCGCTTCGAGGCGTACGGCTGGCACGTGGTGCCGAACGTCGACGGCCACGATCCGGCCGCCATTGAGAAAGCCATCGCTGAATCGGTGGCGCAGACCGACAAGCCGTCGCTGATCTGTTGCAAGACCATCATCGGCTGGGGCTCGCCGAACAAGCAGGGCACCGAAGCCACGCACGGCGCGGCGCTCGGCGCCGATGAAGTCGCGGCCACGCGCAAGCAGCTCGGCTGGAATTACGAGCCGTTCGTGATTCCCGAGGAGATTCGCAAGGGCTGGGACGCCAAGGCCAAGGGCGCGAAGCGTGAAGCTGAGTGGCAGCAGCGCTTCAACTCATACAAGTCGCAGTTCCCTGAGCTCGCCGCCGAGTACCTGCGTCGCCAGGCCGGCGATTTGCCCAAGGGCTGGAACGAGAGCGCCGCGAAGTACATCGCCGACGTGGCGAAGGAGAGCAAGCCGCTCGCGACTCGTCAGTCCTCCCAGGCTTCCTTGAACGCCTACGGCCCGGGCTTGCCGGAGCTGCTGGGCGGCTCGGCCGACCTCACCGGTTCGAACAACACCAATCGCAAGGACTCGGTGTCCATCACCGGCACCAATGCCGCCGGCAATTACATTCACTACGGCGTGCGCGAGTTCGGCATGTCCGCAATCATGAATGGCATGGCCCTGCACGGCGCCGTGATTCCTTATGGCGGCACCTTCCTGGTGTTCTCCGATTACGCGCGCAACGCCATGCGCATGTCGGCGCTGATGAAGCAACGGGTCATCTATGTCATGACCCATGACTCGATCGGCCTGGGCGAAGACGGCCCGACGCATCAGCCCATCGAGCATCTGCCGAGCCTGCGCATCATCCCGAACATGACGGTCTGGCGTCCGTGCGACAGCACCGAAACCGCGGTGGCCTGGGCGGACTCGATCGAGCGCAAGAATGGTCCGTCGACGCTGGCGCTGACCCGTCAGGCGTTGCCGCCGCAGCCTCGCACCGACCAGCAGATCGCAAACATCCGCCGCGGCGGTTATGTGTTGAAGGATTCGGACGGTACCCCCGACGTGATCCTGATCGCGACTGGCTCGGAAGTCGGCATCGCGGTCGAAGCCGCCGGCCTGTTGCAGCAGAACGGCAAGCGAGTGCGCGTAGTCTCGATGCCGAGCACGAATGTGTTCGAAGCGCAGGATGAGGCGTATCGCGAGCAGGTACTGCCGCGCGCAGTCCAGGTGCGCGTGGCCATCGAAGCGGCGGCGACCGAAACGTGGTACCGCTACGTCGGTCCGAGCGGCGCCATCATCGGCATGACGACGTTCGGCGCGTCGGGCGTGGCCAAGGATTTGTTCAAGCACTTTGGTTTCACCGCGGACAATGTCGTCCGCACCGTGACCAAGCTGCTGCAGTGATTCTAACGAGGTAAACGTAAATGCCCATCAAGGTTGGTATCAACGGCTACGGCCGCATCGGTCGGAACATCCTGCGCGCGCTCTACGAAGCGAACCGCCAGCAAGAAATCCAGATCGTCGCGCTCAACGACCTCGGCGACGCGCAGACCAACGCGCATCTCACGCGCTACGACACCGTGCACGGCAAGTTCAACGGTGAAGTGAAAGTCGACGGCGACTCGCTGGTCGTCAACGGCGACCGTATCAAAGTGCTCGCCGAGCGCGATCCGGCCAAGCTGCCGTGGGGCCAGCTCGGCGTCGATTACGTGTTCGAGTGCACCGGCCTGTTCACCAGCAAGGCGAAGGCGGGTCTGCACATCCAGGGCGGCGCCAAGAAAGTCGTGATCTCCGCTCCGGGCGAGAAGGACGTCGATGCGACGGTCGTCTACGGCGTGAACCACAACACGCTGAAGTCCAGCCACACCGTGATCTCCAACGCGTCGTGCACGACCAACTGTCTGGCGCCGTTGGCCAAGGTGCTGCACGAGAAGATCGGCATCGTGTCCGGCGTGATGAACACCATTCACTCGTACACCAACGACCAGGTGCTCACCGACGTGTTCCACAAGGACCTGCGTCGTGCACGCTCGGCCACTCACTCGATGATTCCGACCAAGACCGGCGCGGCTGCCGCGGTCGGCCTGGTGCTGCCGGAGTTGAATGGCAAGCTCGACGGCTTCTCGGTGCGCGTGCCGACCATCAACGTGTCGCTGGTCGACCTGAGCTTCGTCGCCAGGCGCGCCACCTCGATCGAAGAGATCAACGGCGTGATGAAGGAAGCCGCCAACGGTGCGTTCAAGAACATCCTGGCGTACAGCGACGGCCCGCTGGTGTCGGTGGACTTCAACCACGACCCGCATTCCTCGACCTACGACGCCACCATGACCAAGGTCATCGACGGCACGCTGGTGAAGGTGTGCTCGTGGTACGACAACGAGTGGGGCTTCTCGAATCGCATGCTCGACACCACGATCGCCTGGTCGAAGGCGGTCTGAAGATGTCCGTCGGGGCAGGGGCCGTCTTGCGGATGGTCGATTTAGACCTGCGCGACAAGCGCGTGCTGATCCGTGAGGATCTGAACGTGCCGGTGCAGGGTGGTGTTGTTACCAGCGACGCGCGCATTCGCGCGTCGCTGCCGACGATCCAGGCGGCGAAAGAGAAGGGCGCGCGCGTCCTGGTCATGTCGCACCTGGGACGCCCGGAAGAGGGCGTGTACGACGAAGAGTTTTCGCTCGCGCCGGTGGCGCAGCGGCTGTCCGAGCTGCTGGGCTTCAAGGTGCGCTTCGAGAAGCATTGGCTGGATGGCGTGGAATGCGCCCCCGGCGAAGTGGTGCTGCTCGAGAACGTGCGTTTCAACAAAGGCGAGAAGAAGGACAAGGAAGATCTCGCGAAAAAGATGGCGCAGCTGTGCGACGTGTTCGTCATGGACGCGTTCGGCACGGCGCATCGCGCCGAAGCCAGCACCCATGGCGTGGCGAAGTTCGCCAAGGTGGCCTGCGCCGGTCCGTTGCTGATGAACGAGCTGGTGGCGCTCGAGACCGCGCTGGAAAAACCCAAGCGGCCGTTGATCGCCATCGTCGCCGGTTCCAAGGTGTCGACCAAGCTCACGGTGCTGGAGAGCCTGCTGTCCAAAGTGGACACGCTGATCGTCGGTGGCGGCATCGCCAACACGTTCATCGCCGCGCAGGGATATCCGATCGGCAAGTCGCTGTACGAAGCCGACATGATCGATATCGCCAAGAACCTGCTGAAGCGCTCGGCGGAGCTGAAGGTGAGCATTCCGTTGCCCACCGACGTGGTGGTTGCCACCGAGTTCTCGGCCAAGGCCGAAGCCGACGTGAAGCCGGTCGACAAGGTGGAAGCCGACGAGATGATTCTGGACATCGGTCCGGACACGGCTGAAAAGTTTGCGCGCACGTTCGCCAGCGCCGGCACCATCGTCTGGAACGGCCCGGTGGGCGTGTTCGAGTTCGATCAGTTCGGCGAAGGCACGCGCACGCTGGCTCAGGCCATCGCCAAGAGCTCGGCATTTTCCATCGCCGGTGGTGGCGATACGCTAGCGGCCATCGAGAAATATCGTGTAGAAGACGACATCTCCTATATCTCCACCGGTGGCGGTGCCTTCCTGGAATTCCTGGAAGGTAAAAAGCTGCCCGCCGTTGCGGTTCTGGAAGAACGCAGTCGCAGTTGACACGAGGTTCTCAATGCTCCGTCGCACCAAGATCCTGACCACCCTCGGGCCGGCCACCGACAACCCAAAGGTGCTTGGTGAGATGTTGCGGGCCGGTGCCGACGTCGTGCGAGTGAACTTCTCGCACGGCGAGGCGGCGGCTCACGCCAACCGCGTCAAGATGGTGCGTGAGGTGGCGGAGCAGGTCGGCAAGTGGGTCGCCGTGCTCGGCGACCTGCAGGGCCCGAAGATCCGCATCGATCGTTTCGTCGAAGGCAAAGTGTTCCTGAACGAGGGCGAGCCGTTCGTCCTCGACGTTTCCCTGGATTCCAAGGCCGGCACCGTGAAGTCGGTCGGTGTCGCGTACAAGAATCTCCCGAAGGACGTCCGTGGCGGCGACACGCTGCTGCTGAATGACGGCCTGATCGTGCTGGAAGTCGTCGATGTCGATGGCCCGCGCATCATGACCAGGGTCGTGGTGGGCGGTGAGCTTTCCGACAACAAAGGTATCAACAAGCAGGGCGGCGGCCTGACGGCTGGCGCGCTGACGGACAAGGATCGCGAGCACATCAAGCTCGCGGCCGAGCTGGGCGTCGACTATCTGGCCGTTTCGTTTGCGCGCGACGGTCACGACATGGAAGAAGCCCGCCACCTGTTGCGTGGTGCCGGCGGCCACGGTTTCCTGGTCGCGAAGATCGAGCGCAGTGAAGCGCTGGTGAACCTCGATCGTATCATTCAAGCCAGCGACGCCGTCATGGTGGCGCGCGGCGACCTCGGCGTCGAAGTGGGTTATGCCGAGCTGACAGGTCTGCAGAAACACATCATCGCCGCGTGCCGTAAGCGCAATCGTGTCGCCATCACGGCGACGCAGATGATGGAGTCGATGATTCACAACCCGGTGCCGACGCGCGCCGAAGTGTCGGACATCGCCAACGCGGTGATGGACGGCACCGACGCGGTGATGCTCTCGGGCGAGAGCGCCGTTGGTAAATATCCCGTGAAGGCCGTGTCGACGATGGCGCAGGTCATCCTCGGCGCGGAGAAGTACGAGTCCTCGCATACGCCGGTTCGTGCTCGCAGCGAGCACGGCATTTTCGAGAAGACCGACGAAGCCATCGCCATGGCGGTGATGTACACGGCCAATCATCTGAAGGTGAAGGCCATCGTCGCGTTGACCGAGTCGGGCTCGACGCCGCTGTGGATGTCGCGCATTCGTGCCGACATTCCCATCTACGCGTTCACCCGCCACGAGGAGACGCGGCGCCGGGTGATGTTGTATCGAGGCGTGTACCCGGTGACGTTCGATATCACTCACAGCAACGCCCAGCTGCTGTACGCGGATATTTTCAAGCTCATGCTCAAGCAGGGCATGGTGGAGATGGGCGATCGCATCATCATCACCAAGGGCGAGCTGTCCGGCGTCTCGGGCAAGACCAACGCGATGAAGATTCTAGAGGTCCGAGTCTAACCTCATCCAGATGCGTTCGCTCCGACCGCTGCGCGTTGTTGGTCTTGCCTTACTGATCGTTCTGGTCGTCGGTGGGTTGATCGGCTACTTCGCGCTGCGGGCCAGCCTGCCGCAGATCGACGGCAACGTTGCCAACGCGCACATCTCCGCACCCGCGGCCATCGAGCGCGATGCCGAAGGCACGCCGGTGATTCGCGCCGGCAATCGTACCGATCTCGCGTTCGCCACTGGCTTCGCTCACGCCCAGGACCGTTATTTCCAGATGGACCTGATGCGGCGTGCGGCCGCGGGCGAGATGGCGGAGCTGCTGGGCTCGTCCGTGCTCGACATGGATCGCAGACTGCGTGTGCATGGCTTCAGGCATGTCGCGCGTGAAGTCATCGCGTCTGCAACCGCTGGTGATCGCGCCTTGCTGGATGCGTACGCGGCGGGTGTGAATTTCGCGCTCTCGAAAGCCAGCGCCAAGCCCTGGGAATATCTGCTGCTGGGTGCCAAGCCTGCGCCCTGGCTGCCCGAAGATTCGGTGCTGGCCGCGTTCTCGATGTATCTCAATTTGAACGACTCCTCGGGCAGCGAAGAGCTGACGCGCTTGCAGCTGCGCGACGCGTTGCCGCCGGCGATGTTCGCCTTCCTCTCGCCGCTGGGCACGGAGTGGGATGCGCCGATGCAGGGAGGAACGATTCGCTCCGCAACCATTCCTGGTCCGGACGTGTTCGATCTGCGCGAAGGCGCTTCACGGTCGGCGGCTTTGTCGGCGCCTCGCACGGCCGGCACGATGGAAGAAAAGATTTATGTCGGCAGCAACAGCTGGGCCGTCGCGGGCACTCATACCGCCGACAAGGGCGCTTTGCTCGCGAACGACATGCATCTCGGCCTGCGACTGCCCCATGTCTGGTATCGCGCGCGCTTGATCGTCGATGCCGAAGGCGACGCGCATCGTGATCTGGTCGGTGTGACGTTGCCGGGATTGCCGCTGCTGATCGTCGGTAGCAACGGTCACGTGGCCTGGGGCTTTACCAACAGCTTCGGCGACTGGACCGATCTGATCATCGTCGAGCGCGATCCGCAGGACACTTCGCGTTATCTCACGCCCGAGGGCTCCGAGCCGTTTCAGGTGCGTCAGGAAATTCTCAAGGTGAAAGACGGCGACGACGTGAAGCTCACCGTCACCAACACGCGGTGGGGACCGATCGTGCGTGAGGATACGTCGAGCCGGCCGCTGGCATTGGCGTGGACCGCGCACCATGCGCAGGCCACCAACTTCCGGATGGCCGATCTCGAGACGGTCGATACCGTCGAGAATGCCTTGCTGGTGGCGAATCGCTCCGGCGTGCCCGTGCAGAATTTCATCGCGGTCGATACCGGCGGTCGCATCGGCTGGTCGCTGATGGGGCAGGTGCCGGTACGTGGCAACTATGACTCGACCATGCCCTATCTCTGGAACACGCCGGAGACCGGTTGGAATGGCTGGCGCAAGCCTGAGGAATATCCTCGCATCATCGACCCACAATCGGGTCGGCTGTGGACCGCGAATGCACGCACTGTCGATGTCGAGACCTGGCTGTCGTTCATGGGCGATGGCATGTACGACAACGGTGCGCGGGCCGCGCAGATCCGCGACGATCTGCTGGCACTCGAGAAGGCGACGCCGGCGGACATGGCCAACATTCAGCTGGACGATCGCGCGTTGTTTCTGATCCGCTGGCGTGACTTCCTGCTCGAGCTGTTCGATGAGCGCGCGGTTCAAGGTCAACCGCTGCGAGCGGAGGCGCGGAAGTTCCTGGAGGACTGGTCGGCGCGCGCCGCTGCCGATGACGTGGGCTATCGCCTGGTTCGCGCCATGCGTCTGCAGATTCGTCAGGATATTTTCGAATCGCTGACCGCCGCGGCGCGCCTCAAATATCCCAAGACCAAATTCTCACCGTCGGCGCAGTTCGAAGGTCCGCTGTGGCAACTGGTCACCAAGCAGCCGGCGCACATGCTCGATCCGCGCTATCCGACTTGGGACGATGCATTGCTCGCGTCTGTCGATGCCGCGCTCAAAGGGCTGGTGCACGAGTGCGGCTCGTTGGGCCAATGCAGCTGGGGCGCGCAGAACATGCTGGCGATGAGACATCCGCTCTCGCAGGCCATTCCGTTCGTCGGCACCTGGCTGGATATGCCCTCGGTGCCGCTGTCGGGCGATTCATTCATGCCGCGCGTTCAGGGGCCGGCATTCGGCGCGTCCGAGCGCATGGTGGTGTCGCCGGGGCGGGAAGCGCAGGGATATTTCCAAATGCCCGGTGGGCCGGTCGACCACCCGATGTCGCCGTTCTACGGAGCGGGCCACAAAGCCTGGGCCCGCGGCGAACCGCGCCCGCTGTTGCCGGGCGAGGCCAAACATACCCTGAAATTGTCGCCTGCGGCCGTCGCTAAACAGTAAGTCACCCAGCAAAATTGCCTGCGGTGGTATGGTGTCGTTTCTCTGACTGTTCTTCTGGATCGGGGTATTCATGTCACGGTTCGCCGGCACGGACAACTACGTTGCCACTGAAGATTTGATGATGGCCGTCAACGCGGCCGTCGTGCTGGGTCGTCCATTGCTGGTCAAAGGCGAGCCGGGCACCGGCAAGACGCAGCTCGCGGAAGAAGTGGCGCGCTCGCTGCAGCGGCCGCTGTATCGCTGGCATATCAAATCGACGACCAAAGCCCAGCAGGGCTTGTATGAATACGACGCCGTGTCCCGCCTGCGCGATTCGCAGCTCGGCGAGGCCAAGGTGCACGACATCGGCAACTACATCGTCAAAGGCCGCTTGTGGGAAGCCTTCGAAAGCGATGTGCAGCCGGTGCTGCTGGTCGATGAAATCGACAAGGCCGACATCGAATTCCCGAACGATCTGTTGCACGAGCTGGATCGCATGGAGTTCTACGTGTACGAGACGCGTCAATGGATCAAGGCGCGCAACCGTCCGATCATCATCATCACCAGCAACAACGAGAAGGAACTGCCGGACGCGTTCCTGCGCCGATGTTTCTTCCACTACATCCGGTTCCCGGATGCGACGACCATGGAACGCATCGTCGACGTGCACTACCCGACGTTGAAGAAAGAACTGCTGTCGGAAGCGCTCACTGCGTTCTTCAAGGTGCGCGAGATGCCGGGGTTGAAGAAGAAGCCCTCGACGTCCGAGCTGCTGGACTGGATCAAGCTGCTGGTCGCGGAAGACATTCCGCCCGAAGCCCTGCGCAGCGACGATCCGAAGAAATCCATTCCGCCGTTGTATGGCGCGCTGTTGAAGAACGAGCAGGATGTGCATCTGTTCGAGCAGCTGGTGTTCTTGAACCGTCGCGGCGGTCGCTGAGTTTCGAGCCATGCTGGTGCCGTTCTTTTTCAAGCTGCGCGAGGGCGGGGTGCCGGTGTCCATCACCGAGTTCCTGTCGTTGCTGCAGGCATTGCAGGCGCGGGTCGCTAGCGCCAGCGCGGAGGATTTCTATTACCTGTCGCGCGCCTGCCTGGTGAAGGACGAACGTCACTTCGATCGTTTCGACCGCGCCTTCGCCGCCCACTTCAAGGGCGCGGAGGATTTGTTCGAAGCCATGATGAAGGCCATTCCCGAGGAATGGCTCAAGCGCATGGCCGAGCGCACGCTCACCGACGAAGAGAAGGCGCAGATCCAGTCGCTCGGTGGCTGGGACAAATTGATCGAGACGCTCAAGCAGCGGCTCGAAGAACAGAAGGAACGTCACCAGGGCGGCAACAAATGGATCGGCACCGCCGGCACGTCGCCGTTCGGCGCGTACGGGTACAACCCGGAAGGCGTCCGGATCGGCCAGCACGAGTCGCGCAACAAGAGCGCGGTGAAGGTGTGGGATCAGCGCGAGTTCAAGAATCTCGACGACACCGTCGAGATCGGCACGCGCAACATCAAGATCGCGCTACGCAAGCTGCGCAAGTTCGCCCGCGAAGGCGCAGCGGAGCTGCTGGACCTGGACAACACCATCGACGCAACGGCCCGCAACGCCGGCCTGCTCGACCTGAAGTTCGTGCCCGAGCGGCACAACGCCATCAAGGTGCTGCTGTTCCTCGATGTCGGCGGCTCGATGGATTATCACGTGCGCGTCTGCGAGGAACTGTTCTCCGCCGCCCGCTCGGAGTTCAAACACCTGGAATATTTCTACTTCCACAACTTCGTCTATGAGCATGTGTGGAAGGACAACCACCGTCGCCGCGCGGAGAAGATCCCGACGATGGAAGTCATGCGCACTTACGGTCACGACTACAAACTGATCGTGGTCGGCGACGCGACCATGAGCCCGTACGAGATCGTGCAGCCCGGCGGCAGCATCGAGCACTGGAATGAAGAGGCGGGCTCGGTGTGGATGCAACGCCTTGCCAAAACGTGGCCGCATCACGTGTGGCTGAACCCCGAGCCGCAGCAACGGTGGGATTACACGCCGTCCGTGCAGCTCACTCGTGAACTAATCGAGAACAGAATGTTTCCGCTGACGCTCGGCGGCCTGGAGCAAGCGATCAAAGCGTTGCACTGAACCGCGACGCTCTTGCTCCGCCCATCAAAGCTCAAAAGGGAAGCCTGCCTCGGGGGTGTCTTCCCCGGGACTTAAAAAAAAGAGGGACCTTTTTTTAGAGCGCCACAGGGACGTGTATGCAACGGCCCAGCGACAGCGTAGGGCAAGGGTTATGCGCGGTCCCGGGGAAGACACCCCCGAGGCAGGCTTACCCCCAGCGAGCGCAGCTTCCCCAGCGAGCGCAGCTTCCCCAGCGAGCGCAGCTTCCCCAGCGAGCGCAGCTTCCTCAGCGAGCGTAGAGATCAGCTCTTCGCCTGCAATTCCTTGATGTCCTTCAGCACGATCTGCGAATGCCCCTTCGGATCCACATCCGCGTAGTGGCGCACGATCTTGCCCTGGGGATCGATTAGAAACGTATCCCGCTTGGCCAGCTCGAACGTGCCGAGGAAGCGTTTCAGCACGCCGTATTCCTTGGCGACGACCTTCTGGTCATCGGCCAGGATCGGAAACGGCAACCCGTGTTTCTCGGAAAATTCCTTGTGAGATTCGACGTCATCGACGCTCACGCCGAGGATGACCGCGTTGGCGTCGCGGAATGCAAACACGTTGTCCCGGAACTCGCACGCCTGGGTAGTGCAGCCCGGGGTCTTGTCCTTGGGATAGAAGTACAGCGCCACCCACTTGCCGCGATAGTCCTTCAGCTCATGCCATTTGCCGGCCTGGTCCTGCAGTTTGAAGTCCGGCGCGGCGCTGCCCACGGCCGGGCCCTCGGCGGCCTGGGCCAGGCTGGCCGCCATCCAGGTGAAGGTGACGGCCAGCACCCAGGTGCGCAGCCACAGCTGCATGTTCGAGCGAGCGAGACGAAGATTCATGGTAAATCCCCTGGAAACCAATGAAGGCGGCCCGCGACGCCATATAACACGCGTGTCACGGGGCGTTTCGAGGCACTGTGCCATACTAATCACTCAGCGGCGAGCGCCCGGATCGATGCAACAGCGTCGGGAATTTCGCCAACGATAACGGCACGGATTCAACATATGAGCGAGCGCATTCCCACCTCCGCGCCTGCGGTCGGACCGCCCAAGGTCGGGTTGGTGTTACCCGGCGGCGGCGCGCGGGCCGCCTATCAGGTGGGTGTCCTGCGGGCCATCTCGGATCTATTGCCGGCACGTGCCATCAATCCCTTTCCGGTGGTCTCCGGCACCTCGGCGGGAGCCGTGAATGCGACCGCCATCGCCGTTTACGCCGATCGCTACCGCGTCGCGGTCGGCAATCTCGAACGGGTCTGGCGGAACTTCCAGGTCGGGCAGGTGTTTCGGGCCGACACCGGCAGCATGCTTCGCGCCAGCCTGCATTGGCTGTTCGCAATGCTGTCCGGTGGCTGGCTGCTGCCGCCGCCGAAATCGTTGTTCGACAATTCGCCGTTGCGCGACCTGCTGAAGGAACAGTTCGATTTCAGTCGCATCGGCCGCTCCATCGCCGACGGTCATCTGGACGCCCTCGCCATGTCGACCGCCGGCTACACGAGCACGCGCTCCGTGTCCTTTTTCGAAGCCAAGCCGGGCTGCTCGCCCTGGAAACGAACGCGGCGGGCCGGCGAACCGGTGTCGCTGTCGGTCGAACATTTGATGGCGAGCGTTGCGGTGCCGTTCCTGTTCCCGCCGGTGTTGCTCGGCGACGAGTATTACGGCGACGGCGCGATGCGCGAGGCGAATCCGTTCAGCGCCGCCATTCATCTGGGCGCGCAACGTTTGCTAGTGATCGGCACGCGCAACGAAACTTCGCCGGCCATGGCGGTGCCGCCGCTGTGTCCCACCTTTGGCCAGATCTTCGGCTACATGCTGGACTCGTTGTTCAGCGACGGCATGTATTCGGACCTGGAACGGCTCACGCAGCTGAACCAGATCGTGGACAAGGTCGGCCCCATTACAGTGAGCAATCCGGACAGCACGGTTCAGCTGCGGCGGGTCGACATGCTGGTGATTCTGCCGAGTCGAGACCTGTCGGAGATCGCGCGTCATCATGTCGACTCGTTGCCGCGGACCTTGCGCGTGCTGCTCAGAACGATGGGCGCGATGAACACCGGCGGAGGTCAGCTGATGAGTTATCTGCTGTTCCAGGATACGTACACGCGGGAATTGATCGCGCTCGGCTATCAGGACGCGATGAAGCGTGCCGACGACTTGATGTCGTTCCTGGCCGGTTACTCGGTTGAGTCGACGGGGGCGACCGCCATCCTGCGGCGGCTCGACTTACGTAAGGAACAGCGTGCCGAGGCCCAGAAGTGAGGCGAAGCCCACGGTATCGGTGACGGTGGTGAGGATCACGCCGCCCGCCAGCGCGGGATCGACGCCCAAACGTTTCAATATGAGCGGCACGCCGACGCCGGCCAGTGCCGCCGCGGACAAATTGATCATCAGCGCGGCGAAGATGATGACGCCGATGGTCCATTCCTCGAACCAGATACCCGCGGCAAGCCCCACCATGCTGGCGAGTCCGATGCCGTTGAGCAGGCCCACGGAGATTTCTCGAATCAGCAGCCAGCGCGCATTGGCGTGCTCGATCTGACCGAGCGCGATACCGCGGATGATGAGCACCAGCGTCTGACTGCCCGCGATGCCGCCCATGCTGGCGACGATGGGCATCAGCACGGCGAGTGCCACGACTTTCTCGATCGTTGCTTCGAACAGCCCGACGACGTTCGCGGCCAGGAACGCGGTGGCCAGGTTCACGCTCAGCCAGACCGCGCGACGGCGCGCGCTTGTGAGGACGCCGGCGAACATATCCTCGTCCTCGCCGAGACCGGCCATGCTCATGACCGAGTGATCGGCTTCCTCGCGGATCACGTCGACGACGTCGTCGATGGTGATACGGCCGAGCAACCTGCCGTCGCTGGTCACCACGGCGGCGGAGACGAGGTCGCGGTCTTCGAACAGCTTCGCGACTTCGCCCGCCGGCGTTTCGGGCGCGATGCCTTCGATGCTTGAGTCCATCACCTCGCCGACGGTCTTCTCCGGGTCTTCGGTGAGCAGCCGGGTTATGTCCACAGCGCCACGGTAGCGGTCGTGACGATTGACCACGAACAACTGGTCCGTACGCGCGGGCAGCTCGCCGCGCATCCGCAGGTAACGCAGGACGACTTCGAGTGTCACGTCCGCGCGGACGGTGACGGCGTCGAGGTTCATCAGACCGCCGGCGCTGTCCTGGTCGAACTGCAACACCGCGGACAGTCGCTCGCGGTCCTGCGCGTCCATGGAATGGAGCACGCGCTCGTTCAGCGTCTCGGGCAGGTCGCCGATGAGGTCGGCGAGGTCGTCGACTTCCATGCCTTCGGTGGCCGCGATCAGCTCCTCGGCGTCCATGCCGCCGATCAGCTCGGCGCGCACTTCCTCGTTGAGCTCGATCAGGACGTCGCCCTCGTGCTCAGGGTCGACGAATTCCCAGACGATTTCGCGGCGCGCCGGCGGCAGCGACTCGATCAACGAGGCGATTTCCGCGGGATGCAGGCTATTGATGAGCCGATGTCCATGGCGCAGCGAACCCTGCTCGAGCGCGCTGCGTAGCGCGGCGAGTCGGCTCTGCTTTTGTTCCTGGACTTCGGTCATGGCGCGCGCAGTGTAGCGGCGTGAGGCGCGCCCGCGAAGTTAAGTTGCCACGGATTTTCCGGGATCAGCTGGCGCGGTGGGCGCCGACAACTTGATGACGCGCGTGAACCTGCGGAAATTTCGCCGAGAAATGTCGTGCCAGACGTTCCACGAGATACACGGAACGATGCTGGCCGCCCGTGCAGCCGATCGCGATGGTCAGGTAGCTGCGGTTGGTGCGTACCAATTCGGGAATCCAATGTTCCAGGAAGCCGACGATGTCGTCGAACATCTTGGTCACTTGCGGATGCCGTTCGAGATATTCCACGACCGCGGGATCGCGGCCGGTGAAGCGCGCGAGGCCGGGTTCCCAATACGGATTGGGCAGACTGCGCACATCGAACACGAAGTCCGCATCGCCCGGCACGCCGTGACGGAAGGCGAACGATTCAAACAGGATGGACATGCGCCCTTCGACGCGCGCGCCCACGCGGTCGCGGATCAGCTCGCGCAATTCGTGCACGCTGGAGCGCGTGGTATCGATGATCAGATCGGCGGCGTCGGCGATCGGCTCCAGCAGCGCCTGTTCCTGGCTGATGGCCTCGGCCAGACCCAGGCCGTCGCGACTCAGCGGATGACGCCGCCGTGTCTCGCTATAGCGCTTCAGCAGGACTTCCTGGTCGGCGCGCAGGAACAGCACTTCACAGGCAACGCCGCTGCGTTTGAGATCGGCGACCAGCTTCGGCACCGAGGCGATTTCCGCAGGCCGGTTGCGTGCGTCGACGCCGACCGCCGTGTATCCATACGTCGACTCACGCGAGCGTACCGTATGGGAAATGAACATTGGCAGCAGGCCCGCGGGGATATTGTCCACGCAGTAATAGTCGAGATCCTCCAGCATGTGCAGAGCCACGCTCTTGCCGGATCCGGACAAGCCACTGACGATGACGAGACGCATGGGGGCGAGACAAAACGCTGGTGAGGGGGGCTGCCGCGAAGACTACAGCGAGGGGTGCGGGGGCGGCAACGAGTCGGCGGTGCGTGACAGGCGGGGCACGCTCCCTGTGCCCGATGGCCGGCGGACTTGTGAACCGCTCGGCAGTTTTTTCCGGTGCGGTGACCGATCAGGACGGACGGATCTTTTGTGCTTCGAGCGCGTGGTGGTCGGCGAGCTTTTCCTTGTGCTTCTTGACCCGGCGGTCGAGCTTGTCGGCCAGCGCGTCGATGGCCGCGTACATGTCCATGTCGACGGCGTCCGCGTACACCATGGCGCCGTTCAACAGTACCTTGGCCTCGGCTTTGTGGCGCAGTTTCTCCACCCTGAGTATGCAATGAACGTCAATGATGTGGTCTGAGTGCCTGACGATGCGGTCCAGCTTCTTCTCGACGTAGCCCTTCATGGAAGTGGTGACATCGACGTGGTGACCAGTGACGTTCAGTTGCATGGAAGCCTCCTACGGGTACGGAGCGGGGGGGAACTGCTGGCTATCTCACCGAAACTCTCTTACGTTCGCTGGACGGAGGTATACCTAGCGCTTCACGGTATTTAGCGACGGTACGTCGCGCTACGAGCACGCCCTCGCGTGACAGGATGTCGGCGATGCGGCTGTCCGAGAGCGGTTTGTCGGGCTCCTCCGCGGCCACCAGCTTGCGGATCTTGGCGCGGATGGCCGTGGAGGACATCTCCGTGCCGTCGCTGGCGGCGACATGACTGGAAAAGAAATAACGAAACTCGAACACGCCACGATGCGTGTGCATGTACTTGTTGGTCGTGACGCGGGAAATGGTCGACTCGTGCATCTGCACGGCTTCGGCCACGTCCTTGAGAATCATCGGCTGCATGTATTCGTCGCCGTTCTCTAGGAACGCCGACTGACGCTGCACGATGCAACGAGCCACTTTGAGCAGCGTCTCGTTGCGGATTTCGAGGCTGCGGATCAGCCACCGGGCTTCCTGCAGCTGGGTACGTAACATCGCGTGGTCGCCGCCGCGGCCGATCAGCCCCGCGTAACTTTGATTCACGCGAATCCGCGGCAGGCTTGCGGGATTGATATCGACCGCCCAGCCTCGCTCGGTCCGACGCACGAACACGTCGGGCACGATGTACTCGGCAGGTACGGAATGCACACTCGAACCGGGGCGTGGCTGGCAGGCGCGGACCAGCACCAGTGCGTTCTCCAATTCCTCTTCGGTGACGCGCAGCTGCCGTCGCAACAGCGCGTACTGCTGCTCGGCGACTTGATCGAGATAACCGGCGGCGATGGCGAGCGCGGTCTCGCGGCCCGGCGTATCCGGGTCCAGCTGACGGAGCTGCAGCTCGATGCACTCGCTGACCGAGCGCGCGCCGACGCCCGCGGGGTCCATCGCCTGCACCTGTTTGAGCACTCGCTCGACTTCGGCGGTGGCGACGACCAGCTCGGGCTGTAAATTGCGCGCGATCTCGTCGAGCGGCTCGATAACGTAGCCGTCGTCATTGATCGCGTCGATGATGGCCGCGCCGATGCGCATCTCGCGCTCGTTGAGGCGCGACATCTCCAGCTGCCAGGTCAGATGTTCCTGCAGCGTCTCGCCGCGCGCGTCGGAAAAGTCCTGCGAATGATCGTCATCGCCCGACCAGGGCGTGTCGGATTGGCCGGTGACTGGCGTGTCGCTCCAATCCTGGTCCTCGACGATGTCGAGCGGCTGCTCGGCGGCCTCGGCCGTCTCGCCGCGGTCTTCATTGTGTTCGTTGTGCTCGTTGTTGGAGCTCGACTCGGGGCTGGGCGCGGGCGACTCGTAGGTCGACTCATGCGGCTCCGCGGACTCGCCGGTCTCCAGACTGCCCGCTTCGTCCTCGGCCTCCAGCATGACGTTGCTTTCCAACGCCTCGCGGATCTGCTGCTGAAGCTCCAGCACGGGCAGCTGCAAAAGGCGGATGGCCTGCTGCAGCTGAGGGGTCATGGTCAGCTGCTGGCCGAGTCGGAGCTGCAGGGCGGGCTTGAGCATTCGTCTCGCTTGTAGATCGTCAACGGGCCGGCGGGCGGCCCCTGCAAGCAGGATGCCTAAAGCCGGAAATCCTGACCCAAGTACACCTCACGGACCTGCTGATTTGCAAGGATCTCTTCCGCAGTCCCCTCAGCGATCACGCCGCCCCCGCTGACGATGTAGGCGCGGCCACAAATTCCTAGGGTTTCCCGGACGTTATGATCGGTAATCAACACACCGATATTGCGTGCGGAGAGGTGCCGGATGATGCGCTGGATGTCCAGCACCGAGATCGGATCGACGCCCGCGAACGGTTCGTCCAGCAGCATGAACTGGGGTTCCGCGGCCAGCGCACGTGCGATCTCCACGCGGCGCCGTTCGCCGCCGGACAGAGATTGGCCGACGCTGTTACGGATGTGGCCGATGTGCAGCTCATCGAGCAGAGATTCGAGCATCTCGTCGCGCTTGTCGCGGCTCAGCTCGGGGCGCACTTCGAGAATGGCGCGGATGTTGTCCTCGACCGTGAGCTTGCGGAACACCGAGGCTTCCTGCGGCAGGTAGCCCACGCCGAGACGCGCGCGCCGATGCACCGGCAGCTTCGAGATGTCCTGGTCGTCGATGATGATGCGGCCCGCGTCCGTGGGGACCAGGCCGACGATCATGTAGAACGCCGTGGTCTTGCCGGCGCCATTGGGGCCGAGCAGACCGACGACTTCACCGCTCGAGACTTCGAGCGACAGGTTTTTGACGACCTGTCGCGAGCGATACTTTTTGGCGAGCCCCTCGACGCGCAGCCGGGTCATGCGCCGCCGCCAGGATTGTTTTCGGTGGCGAGCTTGGGCTCGACGCGCTCGTTCTGGAGCGCCTCGCCCCCCTCGTTGAAGGCGGGCTCCACGACCGCGGCGGTTCCATTGGCGCCGCTGTTGGTCTGTGTCTTCTGGTTCGGGCGGATGATGCCGCGGACCCGGTTCGATGAGCCGCCCGGATTGATCTGCACGCGCTCGTCGCGCACGTTGTAGATCACCACGTCGCCGCGGAACTCGTCCTTGCCGTTACTGAACCACACTTGATTGGTGAGCTTCACCACGCCGGTGTTGAAGTCGTACTCGATCACGCCGGCGCGACCGCGCACCTGGCGATTGTCGGAGGCGCCGATCTGTTCGAAGCGCGCGGGCGAGCCTTCGACGCGCGCATCGGCGATCTGCCCGTTGACGAAAGCGGCCGTCGCCACGTTCGACTGTAAATCCGCCTCGGCGGTGCGAATGCGCACGGCCGTCTCGAAGGTCCAGCGGCTCGTGTCCGCGCGCACATTGCGCGCTTTCGCGGTCTGCGCTTCGATCGAGCTCGGGCCTTGCAGGACGCGTACGTTGCCGGAAAGGTCGAGCGTATCGCTGCGAAAATCCGAGCTCAGCACATCGGCGCTCCAGGTGAAGCCACCCTCGAGCTTGGGCGCGTCCGCGGCGCCGCTGCCAACCGTTGCAAACAGCAACAGTAGCGCGCCGGCCGCCCGGGCCGCGCGTCGCCTACCGTCGTGTTTGCGGGTCAAATTTTCCATTCACTGTCTCCAGCCGCAGTTTCTCGCTGGTCAAATCGGCGCGCAGGCTCTTCACGGTCATCGAATGCTGGCCGTAGCGCATCTGCACGGGTGAGCGGGTGCTGTAAGCAATATTCTTCTCGGTGTCGATCGCCAGCTCGTTGGTGCGCAGATACATGTTCGAGTTGCCTTCGAGAGGTCGCAGCTCCACATCGCCTTCCAACTGTACGACGCGCGAATTGGGCGGAACCAATCCCTTCTTCGCGGTCAGTTCCCACTGCCAGTCCTTGGTCCCGAAATAATTCACGCGCACCGACTCCATGGTGATCGCCTCACCGCGCGCCGGCTGGCTCAAACGCTGTTCAATGCGCCGCGCGATCAATTCGATCCCGGGCGAGCCGTCCTCGCGCGTGCGCAGGATGACGGCGTCCTTCAAGTAGTAACCGGGCTGGTCGGGCATCTCATGGTTCGCCACGGGTGCCTCGCCATTGTCCACGAACGCGCCGTAGCCGATCACGATGGCGGCGAGGGCGGCGGCCAATGACACCCAGCGCCAGTTCATCCGTGCACCTGCCGATTCACGTCGATGCGCCGGGTTTCCAGCAGCAGATCGCACACCTCGCGTACCGCGCCCTGACCACCACAGGCCTGTGTAATGAAATGCGCGCGCGACTTCACGCTCGGATGCGCATCCGCGACGGCGACCGCGAGCCGCGACGCTTCGAACAGCGACAGGTCCGGCGTGTCGTCACCTACGCTTGCCACGGCTTGGGGGGTGAGGTTCAGCATTTCCAGCAACTCGCGCAGCGCCGCCAGCTTGTCGTGTACCCCCTGACGGATCCAGGTCACGCCGAGCTCGGCCATGCGCTTGTCCACCGCCTTGGACTGGCGGCCCGAAATCACCGCGACCTGCAGACCGGCATTGATCACTTGCTTGATGCCGGCGCCGTCGCGCACGTGAAAACATTTCAGCGTCTCGCCGCGGGCGGTGAAGTACAGCCGTCCGTCGGTTAGCACGCCGTCCACGTCCAGCACCAGCAGGCGCACGTCATTGGCACGTTCCACCAGGGTGTCCATGGGATTACATCACCCCGGCGCGGAACAGATCATGAACGTTCAAGGCGCCGATCAGGACATTGTCGGTATCGGTCACCAGCAGTTGCGTGATGCGATGTTTTTCCATCAGGTGCACAGCTTCCGCGGCCAGGACTCTCGGTTGGATCGTCTTGGGTTTCGCGGTCATCACATCACGCATGCGCACGACGTTGATATCGATCGGATGGTCCAGCGCGCGGCGCAAGTCGCCGTCGGTATAGATGCCGAGCACGCGCTTCCGGTCGTCGACCACCGCGGTCATGCCGAGGCCCTTGCGGCTGATTTCCAGCAGCCCGTCCTTGAGTGAGGTGTCGGGGCTGACCGCGGGCAATTGATCGCCGGTGCGCATCACATCTTCGACATGCAATAACAGCCTTCGTCCCAGACTGCCGCCCGGATGCGAGCGCGCGAAGTCGTCCTCGCTGAAGCCCCGCGCTTCCAGCACCGCGACCGCCAGCGCGTCGCCCATGGCGAGTGTCGCCGTGGTGCTCGCCGTTGGCGCGAGATTGTGAGGACAGGCCTCCTCGGGAACGCTGACATCGAGCACCGCCGTGGCGGCCTTCGCGAGCGTCGACTGCCGCTTGCCGGTCAAGGCGATCAGAGGAACGCCGAGCCGCTTGATGCCGGGAAGAATGGTGAGCAGTTCCGCGGTCTCGCCCGAGTTGGAAATGGCTATGACCACGTCGTCGTGGGTGATCATGCCCATGTCGCCGTGACTGGCCTCGGCCGGATGCAGGAAAAATGCGGGCGTGCCGGTGCTCGCCAGGGTCGCGGCGATCTTGTTGCCGATGTGCCCGGATTTACCCATACCGGTGACCACGACTCGACCGCGGCAGTCGTGCACCAGCTGGCAGGCCGTGACGAAATCGCCGTCCAGACGTGCTTCCAGCGCTTGCACCGCAGCGACTTCCGTGGCCAGTACGCGGCGGCCGCGCGTGAGCAACTGTTCAGAATCGAGCGGGGCGGACGTCGGTAAAGATCGCATCCATGAATGATAGCGCGGCATGTGTGCCGTGTACTCAGCCTGATTAAAGAGTTACGCGTGGTATCGGTCACGACTGCATGTCGCGCGAAGCTCGAATCAGCGCGGCGGAGTGCCTCGGGGATCAGATAAGATGTCGGCCCTTTGTAAGCTCCCGAGGGGCCAAGCATCGATGAATGCCGCCGAGGTCCAAGCGCTGATCCAGACCGGATTGCCCGGTGCGCAAGTGCGCGTCGCATCCGACGACGACACTCATTTTGAAGCGGTGATCGTGGCCGCGCAGTTCGAGGGCCGTCGCATGATCCAGCGCCATCAGCTGGTGTACGCGACGCTCGGACAGCTGATGGGCCGTGAAATCCACGCGCTCAGCATCCAGGCGTTCGCGCCCTCCGAACAGAATAATCAGCAACAGAAGTAATTCCATGGACAAGCTGCTGATTCAGGGCGGCGAGCCGCTTCACGGCGAAGTTCGGATCTCCGGCGCGAAGAACGCCGCGCTGCCGATTCTGGCCGCGACCCTGCTGGCCGAGGGGCCGGTGTCGGTGGGCAACGTGCCGCATCTCCAGGACGTGACGACCATGATCGAGCTGCTCGGTCGCATGGGAGTGAGCGTGACCATCGACGACCGCATGCGGGTCGAGGTCGATGCGTCCACCGCCAATGCTTTCGTCGCGCCTTATGAGCTGGTGCGTACGATGCGCGCGTCGATCGTCGTGCTGGGGCCGCTGCTGGCCCGCTTCGGCAAGGCCGATGTGTCGCTGCCCGGTGGCTGCGCCATCGGCGCGCGTCCGGTGAATATCCACGTCGATGGTCTGCGCGCGATGGGCGCGGACATCCAGATCGAAAATGGTTACATCCGCGCCAAGGCCGATCGCCTCCGAGGCGCGCGCATCGTGTGCGAGACCGTGACGGTCACGGGGACCGAGAACCTGCTCATGGCCGCGACCCTGGCGGAAGGGCAGACCGTCATCGAAAACGCCGCGCGCGAGCCCGAGGTCGTCGACCTCGCGAATTTCCTCAGCGCCATGGGCGCGAAGATCAGCGGCGCGGGTACGGATGTCATTACCGTCACCGGCGTCGAGCGCTTGAATGGCGCGAGCTACGACGTGCTGCCGGATCGCATCGAGACTGGCACGTATCTCGTGGCCGGCGCGATCACCGGCGGTCATGTGAAGATCAAAGGCACGCGGCCGGATCACCTCGACGCGGTGTTGTTGAAGCTGCGTGAGGCCGGCGCGCACATCGAAATCGGCGACACCTGGATCGATTTGGATATGCGCGGCCGCCGGCCGAAGTCGGTCGATCTGCGGACCGCACCTTATCCCGCGTTCCCGACGGATATGCAGGCGCAGTTCGCGGCGTTGAATACGGTCGCGGAGGGCGTGGCGACGGTGGTGGAGACGATTTTCGAGAACCGCTTCATGCACATGTTGGAGATGCGGCGTCTCGGCGCGGACATTCGAATCGAAGGCAATACCGCGATCATCCGCGGCGTCGAGCGCCTGACGGCGGCCCCCGTGATGGCCACAGATCTGCGCGCCTCGGCCAGCCTCGTGTTAGCTGCGCTCGTCGCGCAGGGCGCGACGGAGATTCACCGCATCTACCACATTGATCGTGGTTACGAGCGCATCGAAGAGAAGCTCGAGCAGATCGGCGCGCAAATCAAGCGCATCGCCTGACGCAGCCACAGTTTTTTCGTTCGCCACGGCGCGGGCCCGGAAAAGAGGTGGAGGTTTGCCTTCACCGTTCGCCGGCTCGGAAGAGGTGGAGGTTGCCTTCACCGTTCGCCGGCTCGGAAGAGGTGGAGGTTGACTTCACCGTTCGCCGGCTCGAAAGAAGTGGAGGTTGACTTCACCGTTCGCGGGCTCGGAAGAGAATGGAGGTTAATTTCACCCTTTCACCCGGCCCGGACAAGCATGCGCCGTGGCTATCAACTCCCCTCTTACGGTGGCCATTACATCGCGCGATCAGCGCGGCGCCGAGGGGGTATTCCTCCTCCCGGCAGATTCGAAATACAGGGACGTGTTTTCGTATCAGCGCACACCAGGGACGTGCGCCTCGGAGCGCAATGCGCGACGGGCGAGCGCGGTGCCGGGAGGAGGAATACCCCCTCGGCGCCGTGCAAGAACCGACGCCTCTTCAGCGCGACCCGCGAGGCGGCCGTTCTTCGAGCGTCGCTTCAATGGACAGCGGCGAGCGCCCCCGCCGGCCGCGGATTTCCAGCACCGAGCCGGGCGACATCGCGGCTACACGATTCAAGGCCTCCTGCGCATTCACGATCTGCTGACCGTTCAGGTGAGTCACCAGATCATCCACTCGCATGCCGACCTTGGCGGCCGGGCCGAGCGGATCCACTGAACTGATGCGCAAGGCCACTGGCGGATCGATGCCCAGCGCCGCCGCTGTTGTCCGAGGAAGCTCTTCCGAAGACACGCCCAGCCACCCACGCCGCACGCGGCCGTGCGCGATGATTTCATCCATCACCCCGCGCACCATGTTCACGGGAATCGCAAAGCTGATGCCGTCCGTGCCCAGCGTCTGCGCGAGCACCGCGGTGTTGATGCCGATCAATTCGCCGTCCGTGTTGATCAGCGCGCCACCGGAATTGCCGAAATTGATGGCCGCGTCGGTCTGAATGAAATCCTCGAAATCGGTGACGCCCAGTCGACCCCGGCCCGTGGCACTGACGATGCCTTGGGTCACTGTCTGACTGAGCCCGAACGGATTGCCGATCGCGAGCACCACATCGCCCGCGCGCAGGACATTGGAGCGGCCCATGGGCATGACCGGCGGGTTCTCCAGATCCACGCGCAGGACCGCGAGATCGGTATCCGGATCGGTGCCTACGATAGTCGGCGTGGCCACGCGGCCGTCGGCCAGCTGCACGCGGATCTGATCCGCGCCGTGGACCACGTGGTCGTTGGTGATCAGATGGCCGTCGGAATCGACAATGACGCCCGAGCCGAGGCTGCCTTCCACGCGCTGCCGGACCTGGGCCGGATTCTGTCGTAACAGCGGGCGACCATTGGTGGCCGTGCCCGGCGCGTTCGCGACCACGCGCGCCGTGTAAATGTTAACTACGGCCGGTCCGGCCCGGCTGACCGCATCGGCAAAAGACCGGCGCAATTCGCCCTCGCGCGGCGTGAAAGCCACGGGCGAAGCAGGGGATTCATGCGTGACGGGCGCGGCCGATGGCACGGTCTGCGCCGGTCGGACCAGCAGCAGTACGGCGGCGATGGCCAGGCCCACCAAGGTCCATTTCAGCAGGAACAACAGGGTCTGCGGCACGGTGGGCACGGATACGGCTCGAATAAGAGTACCGGTGATGACCGGGGGCGCTTCAAAGTGCGCTGAGCGATATGTGTATAATGCGGAATTCCTTGAACGTTTGAAACCTCGCTGGGCTTCAAGGGCTCGGGTGAGGTTGCGCGTGCGACAGATGCCTCGCGGAGATTGTGGATGTCAGAAGTAGATAAAGATGGGGTGGATGGCGGCCGGCGCCATTTCCTGCTGGTCGCGACAACCGTCACTGGCATAGCCGGTGCCGCCATGACCGCTGTCCCGTTCCTCGCGTCCTGGAAGCCGAGTGCTCGCGCGCAGGCGCTGGGCGCGCCGGTCGAACAGGACATCAGCAAGCTCGAGTCCGGCTCCATGGTCAAGGTGAACTGGCGCGGCCAGGCCATCTTCATCGTGCGTCGCTCGCCCGAGATGATGAAGCAGCTCGAGGATCCCACGCTCGCGGAGCGCCTGCGCGACCCGAAGTCGGAGCAGTCCGACCAGCCCAAGTACGCCCAGAACGAAGTGCGCTCGCTGAAGCCCGAATATCTGGTGCTGGTCGGCGTGTGCACGCATCTGGGTTGCGCGCCGATGAGCCGCTTCCAGCCCGCGGACGCCGAGCTCGGCGCCGACTGGCCGGGTGGCTTCTACTGCCCGTGCCACGGCTCGAAGTTCGACCTGGCCGGCCGCGTGTTCAAGGACGTGCCCGCGCCGTTGAATCTCAAAGTGCCGCCATACCGTTTCATTACCGACGGCGTGGTGCAGATCGGCGTTGACGCGGAGGTTGCATAATGAGCGCCACCATGCCGGAGAAGGGCAAGATGGGTCAGCTCGTCGACTGGATCGACGCGCGCTTCCCGCTGACTCGCACGTGGAAGGAACACGTCAGCGAGTACTACGCGCCGAAGAACTTCAACTTCTGGTACTACTTCGGCTCGCTCGCGCTGGTCGTGCTGGTACTGCAAATCGTCACGGGCATCTTCCTGACGATGAACTACAAGCCCTCGGCCGCGGACGCGTTCGCGTCGGTCGAGTACATCATGCGCGACGTGGAGTGGGGCTGGCTGATCCGCTACATGCATTCCACCGGCGCATCGGCGTTCTTCATCGTCGTCTATCTGCACATGTTCCGCGGCCTCATGTACGGCTCGTACAAGAATCCGCGCGAGCTGGTGTGGATCTTCGGCATGCTGATTTATCTGTGTCTGATGGCCGAGGCGTTCTTCGGCTACCTGCTGCCTTGGGGCAACATGTCCTACTGGGGCGCGCAGGTGATCGTGTCGCTGTTCGGCGCGATTCCCGGCATCGGTGAGTCGCTGGTCGAGTGGATCCGCGGCGACTACTACATCTCCGACATCACGCTGAACCGCTTCTTCGCGCTGCACGTCATCGCGTTGCCGCTGGCGCTGGTGTTCCTGGTGATCGCACACATCCTCGCTCTCCACGAAGTGGGCTCGAACAATCCTGACGGTGTCGAGATCAAGAAGCTGAAGGGCCCGGACGGTCATCCGGTGGACGGCATTCCGTTCCATCCGTATTACACCGTGAAGGACCTGGTGGGCTTCGTCGTGTTCGCGATGGTGTTCGCGCTGGTGCTGTTCTTCGCGCCGGAAATGGGCGGCTACTTCCTGGAGCACGCCAACTTCGATCCGGCCAACCCGCTGCAGACGCCAGAGCACATCGCGCCGGTGTGGTACTTCACGCCGTTCTACGCGATCTTGCGCGCGGTTCCGAACAAGCTGATGGGTGTCGCGCTGATGGGCGCGGCCGTGGTGTTGTTCGTGTTCCTGCCGTGGCTGGACCGCTCCAAGGTCAAGTCGGTGCGCTATCGCGGCTGGCTGTGGCGCGGCTTCCTCGGCGCGTTCGCCGTGAGCTTCATCGCGCTCGGCTACCTCGGCCTGAAGCCGGCGACTCCGGAGTACACCCTGGCGGCGCGCTTCTTCGCGGTCGTTTACTTCGCGTTCTTCCTGCTCATGCCCTGGTACACGAGGATCGACCAGACCAAGCCTGTGCCGGAACGCGTGACCTACCATGCCCACTAAGCATCTAGCCGAAGCCATGATGAAGAAGAGTTTCCATAAGCTGGTTCTGGGTGTGGTGGGCCTGTCCGCTCTGACGTGGTCCGCGGTCGGCGCGGCGGCGGAAGGCCATAACTCGGCCATGCAACTGGCGCGCAACGACGTTGCCAATGTCGCCTCGCTCCAGCGCGGCGCCCGCAACTACGTGAACTATTGCAGTGGCTGCCATTCAGCGAAGTACGTCCGCTACAGCCGTCTGGCGAAAGACCTGTCACTGAGCGAAAAGCAAGTGACTGACAACCTGATGTTCGTGGGTGAGCGAATCCACGACACCATCAAGATCGGCATGAAGCCGGAAGATGCCAATCATTGGTTCGGGACCACGCCGCCGGACCTGTCCCTCATTGCGCGCAGCCGTGGGGCCGACTACATCTACTCCTTCCTGAAGTCGTTCTATCTGGATCCGAGCAGGCCGACGGGTACCAACAACCTGATCCTGCCGGGCACCGCCATGCCGCACGTGCTGTGGGAGCTGCAAGGTTTGCAGCAGGCGGTCTATGATGGCGAGAGCGATGCGGAACACAACACGGTCCACAAGAAGTTCAAGGAATTCGAACTGGCGAAACCAGGCAGCCTTTCGCCGCAGGAGTACGACCAATTCGTCCGCGACACGGTCAATTTCCTCGACTACATCGCCGAACCGATGCAGATCGAACGGCGCAATCTGGGCATGCGCGTGCTGGCATTCCTGATAGTCTTCTTTCTGTTCGCCTACTTCCTGAAGAAGGAGTTCTGGAAGGACGTCAAGTAGCGCCCCGCGTGGGTGCTACGGCGCGTTCGGTCAGAGCTGTCTGGAGCGTACTGCCATGATGACGCTCTTCTCGCGCGCCGACGATCCCTGGAGCCACCGCACCAGGATCGTCCTTGCTGAGAAGAGCATTCATGTCGAGACCATCGACGTGCAGGGCGGTAACCTGCCCGAGGACCTGCTCGACCTGAACCCATACCACACGGTCCCCACTCTGGTGGACCGTGATCTGGTGCTCTACGACTCCCGCGTCATCATCGAATACCTGGACGAGCGCTTCCCGCATCCGCCGCTGATGCCCGTGGATCCGGTGGCCCGCGCGCAATTCCGGCTGGCGCTGTATCGGATCGAGCGGGACTGGTACAGCCTCGCGCAGCAGATCGACGACCCCTCGGATCGCAAGAACGGCCAGAAGGCGCGCAAAATCCTCCGCGACAGCATTCTGGCCAGCACCGACGTGTTCAAGGCCAAGCCGTACTTCCTGTCGGACGAATTCTCGTTGGTGGATGCCACCATCGCTCCCATCCTGTGGCGCCTGTTGTATTGGGAAATCGACTTGCCAGCGCAGGCGCAACCCATTACCAAGTACGCCAACCTGTTGTTCTCTCGGCCTGCGTTCCGGCACAGTCTGTCGCGCGCCGAGCAGGAAATGCGCGCTTAAAGCCCGCGGCGGTACTCATGGCAGATGCTCCAGTTCGATCGCGTCGTCCCTATTTATTGCGTGCCATGCACGAATGGATCAGTGACAGCGATCAGACTCCCCACATAGTCGTCGATGCTTCGTTACAAGGCGTGGAAGTGCCGCGCCAGTACGTTCAGGGAGGCAAGATCATCCTGAACGTGAGCAACAGTGCGACCAGCAACCTCAGCCTGGGGAATGACCTGGTCCGGTTCCGAGCCAGATTCGGCGCGGTTACGCACGACGTGATGGTGCCGATTGCGGCGGTACTCGGTATCTATGCGCGCGAGACGGGGCAGGGAATGATTTTCTCGGAAGCCGACGCGCCGCCGCCGACGCCACCGACTGCGCCGACGGAAACCCCGGCCGGCAGCCCGGAGCAGCCCAAGCGTTCCAAACCGACCTTGAAGGTCGTCAAATAACGCAGCCACATCGTTTGTTTTGACCCGGCTCGCTGGCCCGGAAAGGGGCGCGGCGTCTAGAGTCGCGTTGAGACCTGTATTAGCGCTGCCGGCCCGGAAGGGCACGGCGTTGTGGCCGCGTCAGAAGTTGAGTTGCCGCGGCCGGCTCGGAAGGGCACGGCGTTGTCGCCGCGTCAGAGGTTGAATTGCCGCGGCCGGCTTGGAAGGGCACGGCGTTGTGGCCGCGTCAGAGGTTGAGTTGCCGCGGCCGGCTTGGAAGGGCACGGCGTTGTGGCCGCGTCAGAGGTTGAGTTGCCGCGGCCGGCTTGGAAGGGCACGGCGCTAAGTCGCGCAAGCGAGGTTCGGCTGGTCGCCGGCCCGAAGGGCCGGACGACAGTGGCGGGCTCAGGGATTCAGCCGCGTCCCGGTCCAGGGACCGGCGCTGAACGAAAACTCATCTTTCTTCGTGAGCGGCCGCGTCCAGCGCGCGCGCTCGTGGATGCGGCCGGCGCCTTCCGCCCATAGTTCGATCGAATCGATCCACAGTCGGACGCCACCCCAGTGCGGTGGCCGCGGCACTTCGCCTTCGGTCGCCTTCTGCAGGCCCAGTCGCTCTTTCACTGCTTGAACCTGCGCGGCCAGCGCATCGCGCGACGCAAGCGGTTCACTTTGGCGGCTGGCCCAAGCACCGACACGGCTTTCGAACGCGCGGCTGGCGAAATATTGATCGCTCTCCGGGGCCGGCGACAGCACGATCGGCCCTTCCAGCCGGACTTGCCGATGCATCGTGTCCCAGTGAAACACCGCCGCGGCGCGGGGATGCTCCTCCAGCTCGCGGCCTTTGCGCGAATCGTAGTTGGTGAAGAACACCACGAAGCCCTGGTCCGGGACCAGTCGCTTGCACAGGACGACGCGCGCCGAGGGTGCACTGTTTTCGCCCACCGTCGCGACCACCATCGCGTCCGGGTTTGGTTGCACGTTGCGCGCCCGCGCATCGCTGAACCATGTCGCAAACATGGGCAAAGGATCGGCGGGCAGGGGTTCGGGAAGCAGTTCGTCGGCGGCCATGTCGCAATTATGCCATTCCGCGCACCGATTTTATGAGGCGCTAACTTGCAGCGCGCGCTCGCGGGTTGGTAAAAGGCGTCAGCACCCTGACGTGCGCCGGATCCAAATCCCCATGAATCTGCAAGAAATTCGCGAACGTCTGTCCGAGCTGGACCGGCAGATGCTCGCGCTTGTCGCCGAGCGCCAGCGGCTCAGCCGCGAGGTCGCCGAGGCCAAACAGGCCGAAGGCAAGGGAACGCGCGATTACACCCGCGAGCGCGAGGTCGTGATGCGCGCCCGTGCCACGGCCGAGTCCCTCGGCATTTCTCCGGCGCTGGCGGAACAGGTCATGCGGCTGTTGATCCGTGGCTCGCTCACCACGCAGGAGCGCATTCGCGTTGTCGCCGGCGGTCGCGGCGGCGGTAAGACCGCGCTGATCATCGGCGGTACCGGCAAGATGGGCCGCTGGTTCAGCGATTTCATGGCCTCGCAGGGATACACCGTGACCGTGGCCGATCCGGCGCGCCGCCCGGACAACGCGGCATATGCGTACATCGCGGATTGGCGCGAAAGTGCGCTCGACTACGATCTGATCGTGGTCGCCACACCGCTCAAGATAGCGAACGTGGTGTTGCAGGAACTGGCCGAGCGCAAGCCGCGCGGCATCGTCTTCGACATCGGCTCGCTCAAGACTCCGCTGCGACAAGGCATCGATGCATTGAAAAGCGCCGGCGTGAAAGTCACGTCCGTGCACCCCATGTTCGGCCCGGATACCGAGCTGTTGTCGGGCCGGCACGTCATCTTCATCGATGTGGGCAACAAGGAAGCGGTGACCGCGGCGCAGGAACTGTTTGGCTCGACCATGGCCCAACAAGCAGTCATGGGTCTCGATGAGCACGACCGCTTGATCGCTTACGTGCTGGGTCTGTCGCATGCGTTGAACATATCGTTCTTCACCGCGCTCGCCGAGAGCGGGGAAGCGGCGCCGCGCCTCGCGCAACTGTCCAGCACGACCTACGACGCGCAGGTCGATGTCGCGACCCGCGTGGCGGCCGAGAGTCCCGATCTATATTTCGAAATCCAGCATCTGAACGACTATGGCCGCGAATCGCTGCTGGCGTTACGCAAAGCCGTGGAGAAGTTGTGGCACTCGGTGTCGACCGGCGACGCGCCGGAGTTCACCGCCATGATGCAGCAGGGCCGCGAGTATCTGGCGGGCCGTGTGCGGAATGATTAGCTCTCTGTCAGTGAGGCACACATAGATGTCGGCCCGGGATCTCCAAGGAGAGATCCGCGAATTGCGCGGGCGAATCGCCGCGCTCATGGACGAGGCTGCGACCAATGAAAAGCTGCTGCGGCGGAGTCAGGAGCGCGAACTCGAACTGCTCAAGGCCGAGAACATGTCGCAGCTGTTCGACGCTATCTGCAAAGGGCTGAAAGCATCGTACGCGCTCGAGTCCGTGACGTTGCTGTTGCTGGATCCTCAGCACGAGATCCGTCATCTGCTGATCGCCGACAATGTGAAGCTGGAAGACTTTCCGCAGGTGTTGTTCACGGACAGCCTCGCGGGCATGGCGCCGCAGTTCAATTCATTTCACCGGCCGTGGCTCGGGCCCTATATGGGCTGCGATCATCAGCTGCTGTTCCCCGGCACGCCGGGTCTGAAGAGCGCCGCGCTGATTCCGTTGCGCCGGCAGGATCGTCTGCTCGGCAGCCTCAACTTCGGCAGCGTCGACGAGAAACGTTTCTCACGGCATCTCGCGACCGACTTCCTCGCGCACCTCGGCGTGATCGCATCGTTCGCGATCGAGAACACGATCAACCGCGCGCGCCTGGTCCGCAGCGGGCTGACCGACTTTCTCACCGGCTGGCACAACCGCCGTTATCTCAACGCGCGGCTCAAAGAAGAGCTGGCCCGCGCGCAGCGCCAAGGCACCAGTCTCACGTGTCTGGTCATCGACCTGGACCGCTTCAAACAGATCAACGATCAGCACGGCCACCTCGCCGGCGACATGGCTTTGCGCGAGGCCGCGCAGCGAGTCGATGCGCACATCCGCGGCAGCGATGCCGCGGCCCGGTTCGGCGGCGACGAGTTCGTGGTGCTGGCACCGGCGATCGCTACGAAGCAGGCGGCGTGCCTGGCGGAGCGCATCCGCACGTCCGTATGCGAGACCCCGCTGATCCTGCCGTCCGGGGTGGCGTTGAATATGACCGTGTCCATCGGCGTCGCGTGGATCACGGTCTCGCGCGACGAGGCCGACCTCAAGGCGGCTGCCGAGCGGCTGCTGGCCGATGCCGATGCCGCGCTGTACCGGGCGAAACAGGCCGGCCGCAACCGGGCCGCGCTCGCCAACGGCGAAGAGATGCCCGATAAGCCCTGCGGCTGAGCCGATTCTTCGATCCCCGCCGGCCAAAAAATAAAAAACCAGTTCCCCCGCGCGTGCACGGGAGGGGTTAGGGGGTGGGTCCCAACTCCAAAACGTGATTAAATGCGATTCATTCGCATTGATTGCATCGAGGTTCCGCGGGTCATGGCAGTAAGGTTCGGTGTGTTTGCGCCAATGCTCGGCGCGCTGATGCTCGCGGCAGGACTCGTCGGCTGTGCCAAGCAACCCTCCGAGCTGGTCGTGTATTCGGCTCGCAACGAGCAACTGATCAAGCCCATCTTCGATCGCTACTCCGCCGAGACCGGCCAGAAGATCCGCTTCGTCACCGACGACGCCGGTCCGCTGATCGAGCGCTTGAACGCCGAGGGCGCGAATTCACAGGCGGACATTCTGATGACCGTGGACGCCGGTGAGCTGTGGCATGCCGCCGATCTCGGCCTGATGCAGCCGGTGAATTCGGCAGTGCTCAACGCAAACATTCCCGAGAGCCTGCGCGATCCGCAGGGCCGCTGGTTCGGCTTTTCGATCCGCGCGCGCACCATCGTTTACAGCACAGAGCGTGTGAAGCCGGAAGAGTTGAGCGACTATGCGTCACTCGGCGGCGAGCGTTGGAAGGGCAAGCTGTGCCTGCGCACGTCGAAGAAGGTTTACAACCAATCGCTGGTCGCGATGCTGATCGCCGAGTTCGGCGAGCCCAAGACCGAAGAGATCGTGCGTGGCTGGGTGGCGAATCTGGCCGCCGAGCCGTTCTCCAACGATACGTTGCTGATGGAAGCCATCGCCGCCGGTCAGTGCGACGTGGGTCTGGTGAACACCTATTACTTCGGCCGACTGTTGCGCGATAAGCCGGATCTGCCGATCAAGCTGTTCTGGGCCGATCAGGCGGGGCAGGGCGTTCACGTGAATATTTCTGGCGCCGGTGTCACGGCGCACGCGCCGCGCGGCGAGCAGGCGAAGAAATTCCTCGAATGGTTGTCGCAGCCTGAGGCGCAGTCGTTCTTCGCGGGTCAGAATCTGGAATATCCCGCCAGCCCCGGCATCGAGCCCGATCCGATCGTGAAGGCATGGGGCGATTTCAAGCGCAGTCCGATGAACGTGGCGCAGGCGGGCGAGCTGCAGGCCACGGCGGTGAAGTTGATGGATCGGGTGGGCTATCGCTGACCAGTTGCAAGTATGAACATTGGGTTCCGAGTGTCACCCGGGTATAGGGACGTACCCCGCCGCCACGAGCGGCGGCGAGCAGCAAAGTCGCGTCTTTTTGCTAGCTCGCACGAGGGTCGTGGCAGGGCTTGGCGGTGGCTTTCAGCGAAGCGCTGCTTCGCTCCGCCGAGCGGGTGGCCATGGATGGACACCCTGGGCTTACGCGGAGCAGGACGGCGCAGCGTAATGCCCGATCCCGAGTTTTAAATGATGCAGCCCGAAACGCGGCGCGCGTGGCGCGACCCGTGGAGCATGGTGCTCGCGGTCGTGCTGTGCTTGCCCGCGCTCGTGCCTCTGCTGGTCATTGCGCACGCGACGATCTCGCCTGAAGCCGAAGTCTGGGCGCACCTGTCGCGTTATGTGCTGCCCGAAGTCACCGTCAACACGATCAAGTTGCTGATCGGTGTCGCGCTGTTGAGCGGCATCGTCGGCACGGCGCTCGCGTGGCTCACGTCGATTTGTGAGTTTCCCGGCCGGCGCTTTTTCGATTGGGCACTGTTGTTGCCGCTGGCCATTCCCACCTATGTGCTGGCGTTCGTCGCGGTGGGCTTTCTCGATTTCTCCGGTCCGCTGCAGAGCTGGTTGCGCGCGTTGACCGGCACTTCCGCCTGGGTGCCGAAGATCCGCTCGACGGGCGGCGTGATCATCGTGCTGTCGCTCGCGTTGTATCCGTACGTTTATCTGTTGGCGAGGACGGCGTTTCTCACTCAAGGCCGGCGCGCGCTCGAAGCGGCGCAGATGTTGGGAATCGGGCGAGGCGCGGCGACGTGGAAAGTGGCTCTGCCGATGGCGCGTCCCTGGATCGCGGCCGGCATCGCGTTGGTCTGTATGGAAACATTGGCCGACTTCGGCGCCGTCTCGGTGTTCAACTACAACACGTTCACGACCGCGATTTATCGCGCATGGTTCGGCATGTTCTCCGTGAGCGCAGCGTTGGAGCTGGCCGGTGTGCTGCTGCTGTTTGTGATCGCGGCGTTCGCACTCGAGCGTGGTTCGCGAGCGGGCGCGCGTTTTTCGAGTAGTCGCGATATGACGCGTGAAGCAACGCGCATGAACCTTGGGCCCGTCGCGAGATGGGGCGCATTCGTCGCCGCGACGCTGGTGTTGGCGCTCGCCTTCGCGTTGCCGCTGTTGCAGCTGTTGATCTGGTCCATCAAAAACGTTGGCGACATCGACAGCCGCTACTGGGGATTCATCGCGCGCAGTCTGATGCTCGCGGCAAGCGCGGCGATCGTCATCGTGGCTGCGAGCCTGGCGCTCGCATACATCGAGCGACGTAGATCGACGACGTCGATCCGCGTGCTCGTGCGACTCGCGACGTTGGGTTATGCCATTCCGGGAACCGTGCTCGCTGTTGGCATCGCTGTGCCGCTGGTGTTGTTGAACAATCAGCTGCAGAGCTGGTTGCGCGCGTGGCTGGGTGAGTCGGCGCCGGTGCTGTTGCTCCAGGGCACGTTGCTCGCCGTGCTCATCGCGTATCTCGCTCGCTTTCTCACGGTGGGATTCAATCCGGTCGAGAGCGGTTTGCAGCGAGTGACTCGCAGTATCGACGAAGCCGCTGCCAGTCTCGGCGTGGTCGGCACCGATCTGATTCGTAAAGTTCACGTGCCGCTGCTGCGAACCAGTCTCGCGACGGCGGCGACCTTGGTGTTCGTCGACGCGATGAAGGAAATGCCGATCACGTTGATCACGCGTCCGCCGGGCTGGGACACGCTGGCGGTGCGCGTGTGGGAGATGACCTCCGAGGGTGAGTGGGAGCGCGCCGCGTTGCCGGCGGTCGCCATCGTGCTCGTCGGACTCATCCCCGCCGCCATGCTGACCCGCAGAGGTGCGCATGTGGCTTGAGCTGGAAAACATCGTCCGTCGCTTCGGCGAGCGCTCCGCCGTGAATGGCTTGTCGATGCGCCTGGCGAAGGGCTCGATCGGTTGTTTGCTGGGGCCGAGTGGCTGTGGCAAGACGACGGCGTTGCGTTGTATCGCGGGGTTCGAGCCGGTCGATGCCGGCGAGATTCGCGCGCACGGTCGCGTGCTCGCTTCCAAGGAATTCAATTCGCCGCCGGAAAGCCGGCAGATCGGCATGGTGTTTCAGGACTACGCGTTGTTTCCGCATCTGACGGTGCTCGACAACGTCGCGTTCGGCCTGCACCGTCTGGATCGAAGCAAGCGCAAGCGGCGTGCCGAAGAGATATTGGAAACCGTCGGCCTGGCGGAGCACCGGAGCCATTACCCCCATCAGTTGTCCGGCGGGCAACAACAGCGCGTGGCGTTGGCGCGAGCGTTGGCGCCGGAACCTGCGATCGTGTTGCTCGATGAACCGTTCTCCAGTCTCGACGTCGAGCTGCGTGAGCGCCTGAGTGTCGAAGTGCGGTCCGTGTTGAAGACGCTGAACACGACGGCTTTGCTCGTGACTCACGATCAGCAGGAAGCCTTCGCGGTCGCCGATGTCGTGGGCGTGATGAAGGACGGCAAGCTCGAGCAGTGGGACACGCCGTATGAGCTCTATCATCGACCCGAGACGCGCTTCGTCGCCGATTTCATCGGTCAGGGCGTTTTCATTCCGGGCGAGATCGTTGCCGCCGGCTCGGTGCGTACCGAGCTCGGCGTGGTTCGTGCGAATGGCAACGGGCAGTGGCAGACCGGCCGGCAGGTCGACCTGTTGCTACGTCCCGACGATGTCATTCACGACGACGCCAGCGAGCTGCGCGCGGAGGTCTGTCAGCGCGCGTTCCGAGGAGCGGAGTTCCTTTATACGTTGAAACTCGCGAGCGGTGTGCAGCTTTTGTCGCTGGTACCGAGCCATCACGACCACGCGGTCGGTGAGCGCATCGGCATTCGTATCGAGCCCGACCATGTGGTGGCTTTCGCCCGGGACTGATGGTGAGCGCGGATGTCTTTTCGAAGCGACTTAACGTCGCTTCGAACCGCGCGAACGCCGGTACACGGATGTAACGGCCGACGTCGATCCAGGGACGGCTGCTTGAGATGAGCTGGTGAATCGGCGGGGGGCTGTGGAACAATCGCCTGAATCCGATTTTTTCTCAGTTCCATGACCGATTTCATCGATGCAGACGGCTTTCGCGCCAATGTCGGAATCGTCTTGATGCGCGAGGATCGCCAGGTCTTCCTCGGCGGCCGGACCGGCGGCCGCGGCTGGCAATTCCCCCAAGGCGGCGTCCAACAGCGCGAAACCCCCGAAGAGGCCTTGTACCGCGAGCTCAAGGAAGAGGTGGGGCTCGATCCCCACGACGTGAAGCTGATCGCGGGCACCCGCAACTGGCTGCGCTATCGCTTGCCCAAGCAATACGTGCGCAAGAACAGCCACCCGCCTTGTATCGGGCAGAAACAGCGCTGGTTCCTGCTCAGGTTCACCGGCACCGAGGACCGCTTCGACCTGGTCTCCAATGGCGAGCCGGAGTTCGAGAGCTGGCGTTGGGTGGATTACTGGACGCCGGTGCGCGAGGTCATCTACTTCAAGCGTGCCGTCTATGCCCGCGCCCTCGATGAGCTCGCGCGCACCGCCTTCCCGCAGGACCCGCCGGCGCTGCCTGAGTGGTCTCAGGAAGAAAAATATTTACGCAGTCTGGCCCAGCGTCAGCAAAAAGCCGCTCTCGACAAGGCGACCAATTAGAACGGCTTAACGACGACCAGGATGACGATGCCGAACAGGAACAGGGTCGGCACCTCGTTGAAGCCGCGGTACCAGCGCTCTGAATGCCGGTTCCGGTTGTCGCGAAATGCAGTCAGCAGGCGGTAGCACCAGACGTGATACCCGATGAGCCCGGCCACCAGGGTGAGCTTGGCGTGCATCCAGCCCATCTGCATGAAGCCCGGCACCTTCCCCAGCGTCGCTCCCCCGAACAGGATCGCGAGCACCGCGCCGATCGTCATCATGGTGAAAAGCCGGCGTTCCATGATCTTGAATCGTTCCGCGCCCGCCGGATCGCTGCCTCCAAGTGCCGCGTGATACACGAATAGTCGCGGCAGATAGAACAACCCGGCGAACCAGGTGATTACGAAAATAATGTGCAACGCCTTGAGCCAGAGCATGAACGACCTTTTTTCATAAATGGTGGGACCGACGCCGCCGCTGCGCATCGGCCTTGGCCTCAGCGCGCTTTGCGTGATCGCCGCAATCGCGCGCTCGCGAGTGCGGGCGGGGACGGGATTCTTTGCGGCGCTTCTCAATCGAGGCGCGGCGGCTGTGCTCTAATTTCACCAGCTTCCGTCAAATTCGCAACGCCGAGCCGTAATGCCCGATTTCGTCCCCCTGCGCACCGGCGCCTTCGTCATCCGCCAGCATCCGACCTGGCGGCGGCGAGCCGTGCTCATCGGGGGTGTGCTGGGCGGGCTGATCGCGTTCTACCTGATGTATGAATGGGGCCGGTTCGAGGGCGGTTACAGCAAGTTCGCCGAGATTCAGCAGCGTCGCGAGCTGAACGCCAAGATCGAGACGCTCCAGGACGAGAACGAGAAACTGCGCGTGGCGGTGGCCGCCGCGGAGTTGGATCGCAAGGTCGAGAACAAGGCCTATGCGGATGTCGAAAAGAATCTTGCCGACCTGCAGGCGCAGGTTCTGAAGCATCGCGAGCAGCTGACCTTCTATCGCGGCATCGTGTCGCCGGAAGACGGCATCGGTGGCTTGCGCATTCAACGCTTCCAGGTGCTGCCGGGCGCGGCCGAGCACCATTTCCGGCTGCGGCTGGTGCTGGTGCAGTCGATGCGTCAGGAGAACGTGGTGTCGGGCTCGGTGGTGGTGCAGCTCGAAGGCGTGCGCGACAACAAGCCGGTGCAGTTGCCGCTGTCGCAGGCCGCCGAGACCGGCCGCGCGGACGGCCAGCTGCCGTTTCAATTCCGCTATTTTCAGAATCTCGAACAGGACATCGTGCTGCCGGACGGCTTCGAGCCGCGGGCGGTCACGGTCGAGGTGCGCACGGCGCGCATGGACCCTGTGCGAGAATCGTATCCTTGGCAAGTGCAGGCCGAGGGGTGAGCGCGGGTGTCTTTTCGAGGCGACTTAACGTCGCCTCGAACCGCGCGAACGACAGTACACGGAGGTACTGGCTGGCCGAGGCTCCAGGGACGGCTACTTGAGACAAACTTCATGTTCAACCGTAGTAAACCCAAACCCCATCGCATCGATACGCTGATCGGCGCCGGCACGCGCATCATCGGCGACGTGCAGTTCGCCGGCGGCTTCCATGTCGACGGCCACGTGAAAGGCAATGTCGATGCGCCCGCCGACTCCGGCGCGACGCTCAGTGTCAGCGACAGTGGCGTGGTCGAAGGCTCGGTGGCCGTGCCGAATGTGATTCTCAACGGCACCGTGAAAGGCGACATCCTGGCGCACGAGCGCGTCGAGCTCGGTGCCACCGCCCGGGTCACCGGCAACGTGTATTACGCGCTGATCGAGATGGAGATGGGTGCGGAGATCACCGGCAAGCTGATCCACGAACCCCGTCGCAATGGCAAGGCCGAGCCTGAAATCAAGCCGGCACCGGGCGATGCGACCGCTGATTCCGCGGGCTGAGGGCCTTATAGCTCAAAGGTTTGGCGGCATTTTCACGTTCCTGGCGATGCCTGCGCTACACTTGATTCAGTCCCCGATGCCCTCAATGTGGCCCCATGAACACTGAATCCGCTGTTTCCAGTTTCGCTCCGGGCCTCGGGGCGCCCAGCCTGGTCTTCACCGACGCCGCGGCCGCCAAGGTCAGCGAGCTGATCCGTGAAGAGTCGAATCCCAACCTGAAGCTGCGCGTGTTCGTGCAGGGGGGCGGCTGCTCGGGCTTCCAATACGGCTTCACATTCGACGAGAACCTGGAAGAAGGCGACACCCAAGTCGCGAACGGCGGCGTGACGCTGCTGATCGATCCGATGAGCATTCAGTACCTCGCCGGCGCCGAGATCGACTACAAGGAAGACATCGAAGGCGCGCAGTTCGTCATTCGCAATCCGAACGCCAGCACCACCTGCGGCTGCGGCTCGTCGTTCAACATGTAAGCGTCCGGCCGCGGCGAAGTTGCCGCTGCAGTTGGATGCTTCATCGATTAACATTCCGCCGGCAAAGTTTTTTCAACTTCAGGTGGGATGGGTTCTGCAATGGCGCGCAAAATTCCCGACGTCATTGCGGCCGTCGATCTGGGGTCGAATAGTTTTCACATGGTCGTCGCCCGTCACATGCACGGGCAGCTCATCATCCAGGACCGTTTGCGCGAAAGCGTGCGCCTCGGCGCCGGTCTCGACGAGCAAGGCCGCCTGAAGCGCGAGGCCATCGACGTCGCGCTCGCGTGCCTGGAGCGATTCGGCCAGCGACTGCGCGACATGAAGGCCGAGAGCGTGCGCGTCGTTGGCACCAACACTCTGCGCAAGGCCAAGCGCAAAGGCGCTTTCCTGGATCGCGCGCGCTCCGCGCTCGGTCATCCCATCGAAGTCATCTCCGGCATCGAAGAAGCGCGCCTGATTTATCTCGGCGTCGCGAACACCATGCCCAGCGAGCCCGGACGACGCCTGGTCGCCGACATCGGCGGCGGCAGCACCGAGATCATCATCGGCGAAGGCCAGCAGCCGAAGAAGCTTGAGAGTCTGCACATGGGCTGCGTGAGCATGAGTTCGCGCATCTTCAGCGACGGCGTGATCACCGAGAAGCGCATGAAGCGGGCCCGGCTCGCCGCGCGACTCGAGCTGGAGCCGGTGCAGACGACCTTCAAGAGCTACGGCTGGGATCATGCGGTCGGCTCCTCGGGCACGATTCGCTCGGTGAGCGACGTTCTGCGTGCGCGTTCCAACGGCGACGGAATCATTACTCCCGCAGGCATCGAAGTGCTGATCGAGCAGATGCTGCGCGCAGGAGAGCTGTCGAAGCTGCGGCTGCCCGGGCTGACGGACGAGCGTTTGCCGGTGTTCCCTGGCGGCTTGGCCATTCTCGCGGAAGTGCTCAGCGTGCTGGACATCAAGACGATGAAGGCGGCCGACGGCGCATTGCGCGAGGGCTTGCTGTACGACTTGGTCGGTCGTTTCACCGACGAAGACGCGCGTCTGCGCAGCGTGCGCGCCATGCAAGGGCGCTATCACGTCGATCTCGCGCAGGCCGCACGCGTCGAAGCCACTGCGCTCGACTTCTTACGTCAGACCCAGACGGCATGGGAGCTCGACGATCCGTTCGCGGAAATGGCGCTGTCGTGTGCCGCGCGCTTGCACGAGATCGGTCTCGATGTCTCGCATTCGCACTACCAGAAGCATGGCGCGTATCTGCTGGAGTACGCGGATATGCCAGGCTTCCCGCAGGAAGAGCAGAGGATCCTCGCGTACATTGTCGGCGCGCACCGTCGCAAGCTGCAGCTCGACACGCTCCAGGAATTGATGCCGCCCTGGCACATCAAGGCGCAATTCTTGATCCTGATTCTGCGGCTCGCGGTGCTGCTACATCGGGGACGTAGCGCTGAGGTGTTGCCGAACATCGTGCTACTGCCGCGCGCGCGAGCCATGGAAATCACCTTCCCCAGGGGCTGGCTCGATTCCCATCCGTTGACCGCGGCCGATCTCGAGAACGAGATCGAGTATCTGAAGGCGGCCGGCATCCGCCTTCGCGTCAGCTAGCCGCTCGCGCTAATCGTTGCAGTCCGTATACCGCTGCATCAGTACTTGTTGCGCGATCACGGTCGGCGCGCCGTTCGCATTGGCGCGCTCGTACTGGCCGTCCGGCCGTAGCACCCACGCCTGCTCGTTATCCGCCAGATAAGTCTGCAGATCCTCGACGATCCGATCGCGATGCTGTTTGCGCTCGATCGGGAAACACACTTCGATGCGACGGAAGAAGTTGCGCTCCATCCAGTCGGCGCTGGCGCAGAAGATTTCCGGACTGCCGTCGTTGTGGAAGTAGTAGACGCGCGAGTGTTCGAGGAAGCGGCCGATCACCGAGCGCACCGTGATGTTCTCGGAGATGCCCGGCAGCCCCGGGCGCAGCGCGCAGATGCCGCGCACGATCAGATCGATCTTCACGCCGGCCATCGCGGCCGAGTAGAGCGTCTGAATGATTTGCGGCTCGATGAGCGCATTCATCTTGGCAATGATGCGCGCCGGCTTGCCCTCGCGCGCGAACGCCATCTCGCGGCGGGTCTTTTCGAGCAGGCCTTCGTGCAGCGTGAACGGCGATTGCAGGATTTTCTGCATCGACGCGACGCGCGTGGGGCTCGTCAGCTGCAAGAACAGTTCGTGCAGGTCCTCGCCGACTGCCTCATCGCAGGTGAAGAGACCGTAGTCGGTGTACACGCGCGCGGTGTTGGGATGGTAGTTGCCCGTGCCGCAATGACAGTAGCGACGCAGTTTTCCACGCTCGCGACGGACCACCATGATCAGCTTCGCGTGCGTCTTGTAACCGACGACGCCGTACATGACGTGCGCTCCGGCTTCCTGCAGACGAGTCGCGAGCTGGATGTTGGCCGCTTCGTCGAAACGCGCCATCAGCTCGATGATGACGGTGACTTCCTTGCCCGCGCGGGCCGCGTCCACCAGCGCATCGACGACTGGCGATTGCGGGCCGGTGCGATACAGTGTCTGCTTGATCGCCAGCACGTCCGGATCGGCGGCGGCCTGGCGCAGAAAGTCGATGACCGGTGCGAAGGACTCGAACGGATGGTGTAGCAGCACCTCGCCTTCGCGCATGACCGCGAAGATGTCCTCCTTCGCCACCAGCCGCTTCGGAATGCATGGGGTGTAAGGCGGAAATTTCAGATCCGGCCGGTCGACCAGATCGTAGATGGCCATCAGCCGGTTGAGATTCACCGGGCCGTTGACCTGATACAGATCGTCGCGCTTGAGCGCGAAATGACGCAGCAGGAAGTTGCTGATGTCTTCCGGGCAGTCGATCGACGTTTCCAGCCGCACGGCCGCGCCGTAACGCCGTTGCGCGAGCTCGCCTTCGATGGCGCGCAACAGGTTGTCCACCTCTTCGTCGTCGACGAACAGATCGCTGTTGCGTGTGACGCGGAATTGCCAGGTGCCTTCCACCTTCATGCCGCTGAACAGCTGCGCGACGAAGCTCGAAATCACCGCCGACAGGAACACGAAGTACGTCTTGCCCGGCTCGCCTGTGGTCGGCGGCAGGCGAATGATTCGAGGCAACGAGCGCGGCACTTGCACGACCGCGAGCTCGGCGTCGCGACCGAACGCATCCTTGCCGGACAGGCGCACGATGAAGTTCAAGCTCTTGTTCTGAATGCGCGGGAAGGGGCGGGCGGGATCGAGGCCGAGCGGCGTCAGCACCGGTTCGACTTCCTTGGCGAAGTAATCGCCGACCCATTTGCGCTGCGCCGGAGTCAGCGTCTTGGCGTTGACGAACTGGATGCCCTGCGTGGCCAGGTCTGGAAACACCAGCTCGTGGAGCAGTTCGTACTGATCCTTCACCAGAGCGGCGGCGCGCTCGTGAATCGCGACCAGTTGCTCGGGTACGGTCATGCCGTCAGGGCCGCCGGTCAGTGAGCCGAGCTCCTGGCGCTGCTTGAGGCTGGCGACCCGGATCTCGAAGAATTCATCCAGATTGGAGCAGGAGATGCCGAGGAACCGGATCCGCTCCAGCAAGGGCAGGCGCTCGTCGTGAGCTTGCGCGAGCACGCGCTGGTTGAAGTTGAGAAAGGACAGTTCCCGATTGATGTAGTGCTCGGGAGCCTTGAGATTCACATCCAGCATAGCCGCGGTCGCCGAGGTCCCGTTACTTGGGGGACATCGAGAATACTACGGGCGCCCCGGGGCTTGTGTTACACGCGCGCCATGTCGCGCGATCGCGACTGCAAAAGTCGCGATCTGGTCTGGAAATCTCAGCGAGTGAGCGCGGCCGTGGTGACCGTCGCGGCGCCGCCGCGATCCAGCTTCGCGAACAGCAGGCCGGACGTGGACAGGAACTCGGCGCGATAGCCGTCGGAGATCGGCGCGGCTTCCGGCAGCAGAACCGTGCGCGGATTCTTGTGGACGCCGTTCACGAGGTATTCGTAGTGCAGATGCGGGCCGGTCGCGGCGCCGGAGCTGCCGACGTAGCCGATGGTCGAGCCCTGGCGAACGCGCTGACCGTTACGAATGCTGGCGAAGCGGGACATGTGTCCGTACAGCGTCGAGACGCCGCCGCCGTGCTCGAGAATCACCACGCGACCGTAGCCGCCCTTGGTGCCGACGAAAGCGACTTTGCCGTCGCCCGCCGCTTTGATGATCGTGCCGGTCGAAGCTGCGTAATCCACGCCTTTGTGGGCGCGAATGGTGTTCAGGATGGGATGACGACGGGCCGGATTGAAGTTCGAGCTGATGCGCGTGAACTCCAGCGGTGCGCGCAGGAAGGCGCGACGCACGCTGCGACCGTCGGGACGGAAATAATCGGCGACCTTGGCGTCCTTGGACTCGAACCAGACCGCGCGATGCAAAGTGCCGTTGTTGACGAAGTCGGCGGCCAGGATGCGGCCGTTGCCGATGAACTTGCCGTCGCGATACTTCTGCTCGTACACCAGGTTGAACTTGTCGCCCGGCTGGATATCGAGCGCGAAGTCGATGTCCCAGCCGAAGATGTCGTTGGCCATCTGCAGGATCAGCTCGGGGCTGACGCCGGCGGCGCGGGCCGCGACGAACAGCGACGAATCGATGGTGCCTTCGGCCTGCACCTGCTGAATGTCCAGCGGCGTCTCGATCACCTCGGCATTGAAGCCTTCGTTGGCGCGCGTCACCGAAAGAATCGCGGTCTCGCTGATGCGGCGGGTCAACGACTGCACCAGGCCTTCGTCATGAACCAGCGTGATGATGTCGCCGACGCGCAGCTGATCGAGCTGCGCCTGCACGCTCGGCATGTCGCGAATCGTGGCGAGGTCGGTGAGGTTCAGCTTCAGCTGCCGGAAGATGCGATCCATGGTGTCGTTGCGACGGACCACGTACTCGACCGTGTCCCCGAGCAGCGAAGAGGGCATTTCCTCGGCCGGGATCGCCACATCGGCGATTTCCATCGGCGGCAGGTTGTCCAGATCGACGCTCGCCGGGCGCGGCGAAAAAAACGAACCGTCGCGAGTCGCCAGGCCGTACGCAATGAGGCCGCCGATCAGCGGCAGCGCCAGACCCGAGATGAACCAGCGCGCATGATTGCCGCGGCGAGACGCTTGCGGCTTGTAATCGAACGCGGTCCGGGCGGTCGGCGCGGCGGTGGGATTGGCTTGAAATCCCTTACGAAATCCGAGTTGTGCCGATTGCCTGGACTCGCGCATGAGCTTGCGTAAATAAGTTAAAGTAAATGAACCAAGTCGCGAATTTGAAGAATCACAGCGCCTGCGTCAACTACTGATCAACCCATCAACCTGAGCTTTGGGTCCTGTTCACGATCGTTCAGACGCGAAACAATCCTAACCATCCCATTCAACCATCATTACCGTGCCCTTCGCGGCACGCTGGAAATCCGATGCTTTCCGCCGAAGAACAATTGTCCGAGCTCAAGCGTGGAGCCAACGAAATTCTGCTGGAGTCGGAGCTGCTGACCAAGCTGAAACGGGGCCAGCCGCTGCGGATCAAGGCCGGTTTCGATCCCACCGCGCCCGATCTGCATCTCGGGCACACGGTGCTGATCAACAAAATGCGCCGCTTTCAGGATTTCGGCCACGAGGTGATTTTCTTGATCGGAGATTTCACCGGATTGATCGGTGATCCATCCGGCCGCAACGCCACCCGGCCGCCCCTGACGCCCGAGGACGTGCAGGCCAACGCCAAGACCTATCAGGACCAGATTTTCAAGATCCTGGATCCGCACCGGACCACGGTCGATTTCAATTCCCGCTGGATGAGTCAGCTCGGCTCGGCCGGCATGATTCAGCTGGCGGCCAAGAGCACGGTGGCCCGCATGCTGGAGCGCGACGACTTCAGCAAGCGCTACAAGGGCGGCCAGCCCATCGCCATTCACGAGTTCCTGTATCCGCTGGTGCAGGGCTACGACTCGGTCGCGCTCAAGGCCGATGTCGAGCTCGGCGGCACCGATCAGAAGTTCAACCTGCTGATGGGGCGCCAGCTGCAGGAGGCATTCGGCCAGGAGCCGCAGGTCGTGCTCACCATGCCGTTGCTCGAGGGGCTCGACGGCGTCAACAAGATGTCGAAGTCGCTCGGCAACTATATCGGCGTGAACGAAGACGCCGACGGCATGTTCGGCAAGCTGATGTCGATCTCGGACGAGCTGATGTGGCGCTACTTCGAGCTGCTGTCGTTCCGTCCCAATGCGGATCTGGCGAGCTTCAAGCAGCAGATCGCCGAGGGCCGCAATCCGATGGAGGTCAAATTCGAGCTGGCGATGGAGATCACCACGCGCTTTGCCGGGGCCGCGGCTGCCGAACAAGCGCGACAGAACTTCACTTCTCGCAGTCAGCGTCGGGAGATTCCCGAAAACATCGAAACCAGGACGGTCACGATCGATGGGGCGAGCATTGGCGTGGCTGCGGCCATCAAGCAAGCGGGGCTCGCCGAGAGCACCTCGGCCGCGAATCGACTCATCCAGGGCGGCGCCGTTCGCATCGACGGCGAACGCGTCGAGGACATCAAGCTGCAGCTCGAGCCGGGGGCGGCGCGTCTGTTCCAGGTCGGCAAACGCGGCTTCGCCTATATCGAGGTCGTGCGGGCTGCGACATAAGCCGGGCGATTCGCCTTGGCAGATTCGAGTGCCCTTGGGAGTACGGCAAGGGCACTGTCGCGATCGAAAAAAAATTCTTCGAGCCACCCGTTTGCTCTTGCAAATTCACGCGACGGCCGCGAAATAAGGTTTCGACGTGGCGAAGAAATAACCATGTTTTCCACGGGCGAAACGCACCGGAAAAAAATTCCACGCAGGGTGTTGACGCCCTGTAACCAAACAGTAAGATGCGCCCCCTTCGCAGCGGGCGCCGGTTGAAAGACGGGCTGCGAAGACGCTGAATTCGACCGGTCGCCAACGCCTCGAAAATAAAAAATTCGAGGGGCTTGACGACAGAAAACGAGACAGTAAGATGCGCCGCCTTCGCAACGGGTGCTGGTTGAAAAACAGCCTGCGAAGGAGCTGGATCGAAGCGCTCGTCGACACCTCGAAAATAAAAAATTCGAAGGGGTTGACGGCAGAAAACGAGACAGTAAGATGCGCCCCCTCGCAGCGGACGCCGGTTGCAAAACTGGTTGCGAGGAAGCTGGTTCGGAAGGACGCCGACACCTCGAAATAAAAAATCGAGGGGTTGACGAAACGAACGAAGCAGCTTAGAGTTCCGCTTCTGCCTAGCCACCGCGCAACGGCAGCCGCCTCCAGAAGGCGACGCTCTTTAAAAACTGAAACAGATAACTTGTGTGGGGACTCGCGTCGGTTCGTTGGCGAAGCCAACTTCGACGATGAGTTTCCAAAATTAGCCAGTAAAGCTTTTTTGGATAACCTCTTCGTTAAATTGAAGGTCTCAAAGCCTTTAAGTGAAGAGTTTGATCCTGGCTCAGATTGAACGCTGGCGGCGTGCCTAACACATGCAAGTCGAGCGGTAGCAGGTGTAGCAATACATGCTGACGAGCGGCGGACGGGTGAGTAACGCTTGGGAATCTGCCTGTTAGTGGGGGACAACACGGGGAAACTCGTGCTAATACCGCATACGCACTACGGTGGAAAGCCGGGGACCGCAAGGCCTGGCGCTAACAGATGAGCCCAAGTCGGATTAGCTAGTTGGTAGGGTAACGGCCTACCAAGGCGACGATCCGTAACTGGTCTGAGAGGACGACCAGTCACACCGGAACTGAGACACGGTCCGGACTCCTACGGGAGGCAGCAGTGGGGAATATTGGACAATGGGGGAAACCCTGATCCAGCGACGCCGCGTGGGTGAAGAAGGCCTGCGGGTTGTAAAGCCCTTTCGGTTGGGAAGAAAAGTTGCGGTTTAACACATCGCGACCTTGACGTAACCAACTAAAGAAGCACCGGCTAACTCTGTGCCAGCAGCCGCGGTAATACAGAGGGTGCGAGCGTTAATCGGAATTACTGGGCGTAAAGCGCGCGTAGGCGGCTTTTCAAGTCGATTGTGAAATCCCCGGGCTTAACCTGGGAACTGCAGTCGAGACTGTCTAGCTAGAGTATGGGAGAGGGAAGTGGAATTTCAGGTGTAGCGGTGAAATGCGTAGATATCTGAAGGAACATCAGTGGCGAAAGCGACTTCCTGGACCAATACTGACGCTCATGTGCGAAAGCGTGGGGAGCAAACAGGATTAGATACCCTGGTAGTCCACGCCATAAACGATGAGAACTGGATGTCGGAGGGGTCTGCCCTTCGGTGTCGTAGCTAACGCGTTAAGTTCTCCGCCTGGGGAGTACGGCCGCAAGGTTGAAACTCAAAGGAATTGACGGGGACCCGCACAAGCGGTGGAGCATGTGGTTTAATTCGATGCAACGCGAAGAACCTTACCTGGTCTTGACATCCTAGGAATCCTGCAGAGATGTGGGAGTGCCTTCGGGAACCTGGAGACAGGTGCTGCATGGCTGTCGTCAGCTCGTGTCGTGAGATGTTGGGTTAAGTCCCGCAACGAGCGCAACCCTTGCCCTTAGTTGCCAGCATTTAGGTGGGAACTCTAAGGGGACCGCCGGTGACAAACCGGAGGAAGGTGGGGATGACGTCAAGTCATCATGGCCCTTATGACCAGGGCTACACACGTGCTACAATGGCCAGTACAAAGGGTTGCCAACCCGCGAGGGGGAGCCAATCCCAAAAAGCTGGTCGTAGTCCGGATCGCAGTCTGCAACTCGGCTGCGTGAAGTCGGAATCGCTAGTAATCGTGAATCAGCGATGTCACGGTGAATACGTTCCCGGGTCTTGTACACACCGCCCGTCACACCATGGGAGTTGATTGCACCAGAAGTAGGTAGCCTAACCGCAAGGAGGGCGCTTACCACGGTGTGGTCAATGACTGGGGTGAAGTCGTAACAAGGTAGCCGTACGGGAACGTGCGGCTGGATCACCTCCTTTAAATGACTCTGCTTCAGCTATACAGCTGCCGCGAGTTCCCAGCACAAGTTATCTGTTCAGTAAGAATCGGTTCCCGTGAGACTGGCCCGGTCTTTATCACTATCCGGGTCTGTAGCTCAGTTGGTTAGAGCGCACCCCTGATAAGGGTGAGGTCGGAGGTTCAAATCCTCCCAGACCCACCAGTCTTTAGAAGGCTAATCAGGGGCCATAGCTCAGCTGGGAGAGCACCTGCTTTGCAAGCAGGGGGTCGTCGGTTCGATCCCGACTGGCTCCACCAATTGTCTACTTTCATGATGAAAATCATGAATGCCTCGGGAATGTTTCACCAGTGCGTGAAGCGACTCATATATCCGCTGGGTATATGCGTGGCTTTACGTCGCAAGTGTCTTAACGGCACTTGTTACGGTGCTCTTTAAAAATTCGGAAGTTGTTTTGACGCATCAGATTCAGCGAAATCATGATGGATCCGAACGACGCTTAGAAATAAGCGACGTTTGGAAATCTCAAGAGTTCAAGAATCATGTCGCATTCGAGAATCAGCAACGTATAACACCAGGCTCATTGGGGTTATATGGTCAAGTGAATAAGCGTATGTGGTGGATGCCTAGGCGATAGAAGGCGATGAAGGACGTGGTAGCCTGCGAAAAGCTGCGGTTAGTTGGCAAACAAACTCACCCGCAGATCTCCGAATCGGGAAACCGACTGCTTCGGCAGTACTTGCAACTGAATACATAGGTTGCAAGAGCTAACCTGGGGAATTGAAACATCTCAGTACCCAGAGGAAAAGAAATCAACCGAGATTCCGTAAGTAGTGGCGAGCGAACGCGGAACAGCCCAGTTGGAACCAGTCGATCGAGCTTAGTGGAACGGTCTGGAAAGTCCGGCCATAGCGGGTGATAGCCCCGTACACGAAAGGCAAAGTCGATGACCAACAAAGAGTAGGGCGGGACACGTGCAATCCTGCCTGAACATGGGGGGACCATCCTCCAAGGCTAAATACTCTCTATCGACCGATAGTGAACCAGTACCGTGAGGGAAAGGCGAAAAGAACCCCGGAGAGGGGAGTGAAATAGAACCTGAAACCGCATACGTACAAGCAGTCAGAGCCCGCAAGGGTGATGGCGTACCTTTTGTATAATGGGTCAGCGAGTTATTTTCAGTGGCGAGGCTAACCGTATAGGGGAGCCGTAGGGAAACCGAGTCCGAATAGGGCGAATCAGTCGCTGGGAATAGACCCGAAGCCGGTCGATCTATCCATGGCCAGGATGAAGGTGAGGTAATACTCACTGGAGGTCCGAACGAACTACTGTTGCAATAGTATGTCGATGAGCTGTGGATAGGAGTGAAAGGCTAATCAAGGCCGGCGATAGCTGGTTCTCCCCGAAAGCTATTTAGGTAGTGCCTCATCGAGCACTCCTGGGGGTAGAGCACTGTTTAGGCTAGCGGGTCATCCCGACTTAGCAAACCTATGCAAACTCCGAATACCAGGAAGTGAACCGGTGGGAGACACACGGCGGGTGCTAACGTCCGTCGTGAAGAGGGAAATAACCCAGACCGCCAGCTAAGGCCCCGAATTCATGGCTAAGTGGTGAACGATGTGGGAAGGCATAGACAGCCAGGAGGTTGGCTTAGAAGCAGCCATCCTTTAAAGAAAGCGTAATAGCTCACTGGTCTAGTCGGCCCGCGCGGAAGATTTAACGGGGCTCAAGCCATGAGCCGAAGCTGCGGATCTCACGCAAGTGAGGTGGTAGGGGAGCGTTCTGTACGCCTGCGAAGGTGCACTGTGAGGTGTGCTGGAGGTATCAGAAGTGCGAATGCTGACATGAGTAACGTTAATGCGGGTGAAAAACCCGCACGCCGAAAGCCCAAGGTTTCCTGCTCAACGTTAATCGGAGCAGGGTGAGCCGGTTCCTAAGACGAGACCGAAAGGTGTAGCCGATGGAAAACAGGTCAACATTCCTGTGCCCGGTGTGATTGCGATGGGGTGACGGAGAAGGCTAGCTCAGCAGGGGTTGGTTCCCTGTTTAAGCATGTAGGAGGAGTTGCCAGGCAAATCCGGCAGCTCATAACTCCGAGGTGTGATGACGAGGCTCCACGCGAGCCGAAGTGAGTAACGCCCCGCTTCCAGGAAAAGCCTCTAAGCTTCAGATCACATTGGACCGTACCGTAAACCGACACTGGTGGGCGAGCAGATAATCTGCCAAGGCGCTTGAGAGAACTCGGGTTAAGGAACTCTGCAAATTGATACCGTAACTTCGGAAGAAGGTATGCCTTCGACGGTGTATGGATTTACTCCAGAAGCTGTTGAAGGTCGCAGGTAATCGGTGGCTGCGACTGTTTATCAAAAACACAGGACTCTGCGAACACGCAAGTGGAAGTATAGGGTCTGACGCCTGCCCGGTGCCGGAAGGTTAATTGATGGGGTTAGCCGCAAGGCGAAGCTCTTGATCGAAGCCCCGGTAAACGGCGGCCGTAACTATAACGGTCCTAAGGTAGCGAAATTCCTTGTCGGGTAAGTTCCGACCTGCACGAATGGCGTAACGCTGGCCACACTGTCTCAACCCGAGACTCAGTGAAGTTGAAATCGCTGTGAAGATGCGGCGTTCCCGCGGCAAGACGGAAAGACCCCGTGAACCTTCACTACAGCTTTACACTGAACTTTGAACCTTCCTGTGTAGGATAGGTGGGAGGCTATGAAACCTGGGCGCTAGCTCGGGTGGAGCCAACCTTGAAATACCACCCTGGGATGTTCGAAGTTCTAACCTTGGTCCGTAATCCGGATTGGGGACAGTGTATGGTGGGTAGTTTGACTGGGGCGGTCTCCTCCCAAAGAGTAACGGAGGAGTGCAAAGGTACGCTCAGCGCGGTCGGTCATCGCGCTCTAGAGTGCAAAGGCATAAGCGTGCTTAACTGCGAGACGGACAGGTCGAGCAGGTACGAAAGTAGGTCTTAGTGATCCGGTGGTTCTGTATGGAAGGGCCATCGCTCAACGGATAAAAGGTACTCCGGGGATAACAGGCTTATTCCTCCCAAGAGTCCACATCGACGGAGGAGTTTGGCACCTCGATGTCGGCTCATCACATCCTGGGGCTGTAGCAGGTCCCAAGGGTATGGCTGTTCGCCATTTAAAGTGGTACGCGAGCTGGGTTCAGAACGTCGTGAGACAGTTCGGTCCCTATCTGCCGTGGGCGTTGGAAACTTGAGGGTGAGCTGTCCTTAGTACGAGAGGACCGGGATGGACGTATCTCTGGTGTTCCGGTTGTCACGCCAGTGGCACTGCCGGGTAGCTATATACGGACGGGATAAGCGCTGAAAGCATCTAAGCGCGAAGCCCCCCCCAAGATTAGGTTTCCCTGGGAACTCGATTCCCCTAAAGGGCCGTCGAAGACTACGACGTTGATAGGCTGGGTGTGTAAGTGCAGCAATGCATTGAGCTAACCAGTACTAATTGCCCGTGAGGCTTGACCATATAACACCCAATCAGCTTGGGCGTGTTATGGCGCTTGTTGATCATCGAAGTGACATTGATTCTTTGAATCTTGTTCGCTGACACTGTGTGTCGAAACAACTCCGAATTCACTGTGGCCGATAGCAATGTCGACCACGACGTGAGCCAGTTTGCCTGGCGGCAATAGCAAGCAGGAACCACCCGATCCCATATCGAACTCGGAAGTGAAAATGCTGTGCGCCGATGGTAGTGTGCCCTGCGGGCATGCAAGAGTAGGTCACTGCCAGGCTCTTAAATAAGCGACAAGCCCCGCCGGAGTAATCCGGCGGGGCTTTTTGCTCATCACTTTTCAGACTTGTAATCGCTACAACCTACCAATTGCTGCTCAGTAATCAGGGGTTGCCAACAATGAACACGCTCGAACGCCGCCGGCTGGTCAAAGCCCAGGTCATCGATGTGAAAGTCGCCAAGGCCGCCGTGAACGCTTCCAGGCGTCAGCGTGCCGAAGCCACCAAAGTCCTTCGCAAGGACATGGCCGCTCAGCACTTCAATCAGCTGCGCGCCGCCAGCTAGATAAGACCCTTCGTTTCTTTTCTCAGTGGAAGTCGCGCGACTTGCGCGGCAACGTTCTCACCCAGTGGGAATAGTCCTCCACCTCGGTCGCCACCACGTGCACGACCGACTCCATGCTTTGCAATTCCCCCGTCACGACCATGAAGTTCGACTGCAGGATGCGTTGTCGATACAGCTCGAAGACCGCCGGCCAGAGGATGATGTTGTTGATACCGGTCTCGTCTTCCAGCGACGCGAAGATCACGCCGTTCGCGGTTTGCGGATGCTGAAGATGCGTGACCAGGCCGCCCACGCGCACCGTTCGCCCGTTGCGCATCGAGTCGAGCTCTCGTCGAGTCGCAATTCCTGAGGCACGCAGCTTCGCTCGAAGGAATGCCATCGGATGGCGACCCGTGCTCAATCCCATCTGTCGATAGTCGCGCTGAATCTCTTCCCACTCGGTGGGTATCGGCAACTGCGGGTTGGCTTCCGCTGCCGCATGTCCCGCCAACGCGCCAGGCAGACTCTCGATCCCGAGCGCACTCCACAACGCCTGATTTCGATGTTCACTCAAACTGCGAAACGCACCGCTGGTCGCGAGCGCCTTCGCGGCGCGCGACTTCAATCGGGCGCGATAAGCGACGTCTTCCACTGAAGTGAATGGCGCGATCGTGCGCGCGGCGACCACGTTCAACGCGTCCTCCTGACGCAGGCCTTTGATCAATCGCATGCCGAGGCGAATCGCAAACCACGGGCCCTTGCTTCCGTCGGGAAGCGTACGTATGCCATCGAGTTCGAGCGTGCAGTCGTAATCGCTCACCGTCACATCGACCGGCAGCACTTTCACCTGCTGCCGCTTCGCCTGCTCGAGCAATTGCGCCGGCTGATAGAAGCCCATCGGCTGACTGTTGATGAGCCCGGCGATGAACGCCGCGGGCCGGTGACACTTCAGCCAGCTCGAGAAATAGGTGAGCAGCGCGAACGATGCCGAGTGAGATTCGGGGAAGCCGTATTCGCCGAAGCCTTCGATCTGCTGGTAGATCTGCTGAGCGAATTCATTGGTGTAATGTCTCGCGTACATTCCCTGCATCAGCTTCTCGCGGTACATGGCCATGTTCCCGCTGCGTTCCCACGCGCCCATCGAACGACGCAGCTCATCGGCTTCGCCAGGAGAGAAGCCGGCCGCGGTCACTGCGATCTGCATGACCTGCTCCTGGAAGATGGGCACGCCGCGAGTCTTTTCGAGAATTGGACGGAGCGCCTCACTCGGATAAGGAACGTCTTCCGGCTTCATCTCCCGGCGCTGCAGATACGGATGCACCATGCCGCCCTTGATCGGACCGGGACGAACGATGGCGACCTCGATCACCAGGTCGTAGTACTTCCTCGGCTTCAGTCGCGGCAGCATGCTCATCTGCGCGCGCGATTCGATCTGAAACACGCCGATGGTATCGGCCTTGCAGATCATGTCGTACGTCACCGGGTCTTCCACCGGGACTTGATCCATCCGCGTCGGCCCGGTGCCCACCGCGTGCAACATGTCGAACGTCTTCTGCATGGCTGTCAGCATGCCCAGCGCGAGCACATCGACCTTCAGCAGCTTCAAGGTCTCCAGATCGTTCTTGTCCCATTGAAGGATGGTGCGATCGGGCATGGCCGCGTTTTCGATGGGCACCAGCTCGCTGATCGGCTGCTCGGCAATGACAAAACCACCGACATGCTGGGACAGATGCCGGGGAAAGTTCAGCAACTGCTGTACGAGCGCAATCAGTCGCTTCGCGACTTCTCCATCCAGATGCATTCCCTGCGCGGCCATGTTCGCTTTCATGCGCTCTGGGTTGTCCCACCAGGCGTGCTGTTTGGCGAGGCGACCCAGCATGTCTTCTGGCAGGCCGAGCGCCTTGCCCACATCGCGAATCGCGCTGCGCGGCTGATAGCTGATGACAGTGGCTGCAATGGCCGCGCGTTTCCGTGAGTATTTCCGGAAGACGTGCTGAATGACTTCCTCACGCCGCTCATGCTCGAAATCGACATCGATGTCGGGCGGTTCGCCGCGCTCTTCACTGATGAAGCGCTCGAACAGCACCGAAATCTGCTCGGGTTTCACCTCCGTGATGCCCAGCGCGTAACAAACGACCGAGTTCGCGGCTGAGCCGCGGCCTTGGCAAAGAATGGGCTTCTTCGGCTTGCCATCGTCGTCGACAGCGGCGCGTGCGTATTCGACGATTTCATGCACGGTCAGAAAGAAATGCTCGTATTCCAGCCGTGCAATGAGCCCCAGCTCCTTCTCGATGACTTCTCGAATTTTGTCCGGCGCGCCTTTCGCCCAGCGCTTGCGCACACCGAGCTCGACGAGGTTGCGCAGGTGCTGGCTCGCGCTGAATCCTTCCGGAACGATTTCTCTAGGATATCGATAGTGCAGGCTGCCGAGGGAGAAGTGGCAGCGAGCGGCGATGCGGGCGCTTTCTTCCAGCAGCTCTGCCGGGTAGAGATCGGCCAGCACAGGCAAGGGGCGCAAATGCCGCTCGCCATTAGGAAACAGCTTGTGGCCGGCGGTCGCCACCGTACAGCCATGCCGAATGGCGGTCATCGTGTCCTGCAACGCGCGTCGCTTCTCCAGATGCATGTGGACATCGCCACTGGCGACCAGGGGGATATTCATGCGGGCGCCGAGATCTTTTACTGTGGCGAGATGCTCGGCATCGTCCGGCCGTCGATGCAGCTCGACGGCGATCCAGCATCGATCGGGAAACAGATTTCTCAGCCAGCCCGCCAGTGACTTGTCCGGGTTGCGTGGCGCCACCCAGAGCGCCAGGCATTCGCTGAGGTCGGTCAACGAGCACTGACTGCGGGTCAATCGATAGGTGCCTTTCTTTGCTTCGGCCCGCGCCAGGCTGATCAGCTGACAGATCTGCGCATAGGCTCGCTGAGACGGGGCGAGCAACACCAGATGGGTTCCTTCGACGGTACGAAACTCCGAGCCGATGATCAGCTTGAAGTCGATCTTGCGTGCCGCTTCGTAGGCGCGCACCACACCGGCCATCGAGCACTCATCCGTAATCGCCAGCGCCGAATAACCGAGGTTGTGAGCTTGATAAATCAGCTCGCCCGGATGCGACGCCCCCCGCAAGAACGAAAAGTTGCTGACGCAATGAAGCTCCGCGTACCGGCTCATGACCAGAACCCATGCAGATGCCAGCTGCCATCGCGCAGATCCTTGAAGATCCACAGCGCGGCGCCCTGCTGAGTGCGGGCGATGAAGTAATCGCGGCGGATGTCGCCGCCATCCCACCAGCCGCTTTCGATGCGCTCGGCGCCGGTCAGCGACGGCATGCCGCTCATCTGCAGCGGTTTGGGTTCGGGCAGCAGCCACAACGGGCGGTCGGGAAAATCCAGGTGCTGACGCTTGTCTTCAGGCGCTGCGTGCGACCAGCTGTCTTCCGGGCGATGCTCGGCGACCGCCTGCACGCCGTGAACCTGATTTTCTCCCAGGCGGGCAGCGATGCGGTCGATGGTGTAACCCAGCTCCTCGCTCTGCTCGGTCGCGCCGCTGAGCATGTCGATATGGAGCCCGGTGGGCATGGCGAACTCATCGGTCGACAGTTCCAGTGCAACCGATCCCGAAGGCAACGCCGTATGTTCGAGCCGCTCCCGCGCCAGGGTCAGGAAACGTTCGCTGCTACGGTCGGGCATCGACAGGCCGACGGTGATAACGGTCGCGACAGCGTCGCGATGAATGAAGCGCAGCGTGAACTTTTGAACGCCGGTGTCACGGGCCCGCAAGAAGCCGACGAACTCACGCAGCATGCGTCGTAACGGAAACAGCAGCGCTTCGGTGTTGTGAAGCTCCGCTTCGAATTCGAAACGCGCGTGATACTGCGGCGGCAATCGATAAGTGGGACGCGGATCGGGCGCGGCGCCGGTGAGGCGGTCGAGGTAATTGCACACCTCGGGGCCGAAACGTTTCGCCACGCCGTCGCGAGGCAAGGCCACCATCAATCCGACGGTGCGGACGCCAACAGTCTGCAACTGCTGAGGAATCCAGGGATCCAGATTCAGCCAGCTCACCGACACGGCTTCGATACGAGCGCGCAGTGCCGCCACGGTGGTGATGGCGACGCGCACGCCGGTGCGAGCCAGCAGCGCGGCGCCTTCCAGCGTTGGTGCGATACCGAGTTGATAGCTATAGGACAACTTGCCCAGCTCGGCTTCCAAGTGCTCGATGAGCTTGCGGAAGCCGCCGAACAAACGCAGGCTCGCGCCGATTTCCAGCCACAGTGCAGTGGTTCGCGCGCGCTGCAGGTCGGAGAAGATATCGCCGAGAATCACCGTGCCGCTGAATTGATAAGCCCAGGTTGCCAGGCGTTCCAGCGCTGACTGTTCGGCGGTGAGCCGGCGTTCCATGGCAATCACCTCGGGCAGGATTGCCAGCGCGGTCGTGAAGTTCATCGCCGGTTTCAAGCCGACACGCTCGGCGGCCGGATTGCAGGTAACGACAGAACGAACGCTGCCTTCCAACACCGTTACGACCGTGGCTTTCTCGCTGTGCTCACATTGCAAAGCCTCGAGAGGCAACTGGGGTAGGGTGATACAGAGCCACAGCATGGGAAATCATCATTCCGCACTGGCAGTGGCCAGTTCGGGAGCGATGCCCACGGACATGCCGGCTCGCGCGCCCCGGCATTTGACGATATCGATGTTCAGTTGCCCGACAGCGTCCGCCTGCAGCCGCAGCCGGACCGCGGCAGGCGAGGATTCGCGAGCCGCATTGGGTGATCGATAAACAAACCCAATGCTATTGCCCGCTTCCGCCGCGAGTTGCAGCCGCCGCACTTCACGATCGCGAATCGCGGATGGCCACGCCAGCACCGCGCCAAACGATTTACAGCGCAATGTTTGTTCGGCGGACCATAGGATATCGGCGGCACTCTGGGCGCGAATGATCCAAAAATGCTCCAGCCGCAGCCCATGGCGAAGCAGGGCTGGAGCGAACGGAATATAAGGGGGCGCGATCATGGCCACGTGACGCTCGCTGTGCGTGATCTTAGCCAATGCCGGCATCAGCAGGCGCAGCTCGCCGATGCCATCGCTCATGGGCATCAATTCGACGATGGTGCCCGATTGCCAGCCGCCGCCAGGTAACACGGCGTCGAGATTGACCGAACCGCTGGGCTCGACGCGTGGCGGCGGGCCTTCGCGGCCGTTACGACACAGCCGCGCCAGTTGCTCCAGTTTCTCTGCACGAGCTGAGCTCGTGACTGTTGCGGCACCAGACGCGCTCATGGCGAATGCGCCACTAAAATATTTCTAGGTCCATGTTTCGCTCCTCCAGCTCATCGAACACGAGGCAGCGAGGTGCGAATCACCCCCACTGCCAGTCCTTCAATGGACAATTCCTGTTCACGCAAATCGATCTCGATCGGCCGGTACGCCGCGTTGGCGGGTTCCAGCGTCACGAGGTGACCTTGCCGGCGGTAGTACTTCACCGTCGCCTCGTCCTCGTCGACCAGGCGCGCCACCACGATCTGGCCGCTGCTGGCTTGCGATGTCCGATGAACCGCCAGCAGATCCTGATCGAGGATGTCGGCGTCCTTCATGCTGTCGCCCCGGACGCGCAACAGGAAATCGGCGTGCGGCTTGAACAGCGAGGCATCGACAGCGACATGCTCTTCTATATGTGAGCTCGCCAGAATGGGCGCACCCGCAGCGATGCGCCCTAACAACGGCAGGCTCGATGGTGATGACCTTGTGATCGCGGCGGGAGGCGGGATGATCGGCTCCTCGCGCAAACGAATGCCTCGTGAAATGCCGGGCACCAGCTCGAGCGCGCCTTTATTCTCCAGCGCGCGCAAATGCTGGTCGATGCCCTGACGATTCTTGAGCCCCAGCCCCTCGGCGATTTCCCCACGGGTTGGCGGCAACCCGTCGCGTTCCATGAAGCGACGGATAAAAGCCAATACTTCCAATTGTTTACGGGTGAGATCGGACATGGCGGTCGGCGGTGGAGCCCTGGCCAGGGCGGTACCAGACAAACGTCTGGTACAGAGTCTAGGATCCTTTCCGCGCCACCACAAGCACCCCATGAAGCTGAACCCTCACAGCAAAAACGTGACGTGGTTGGCGGACGCGGATGTCAATGAATCCCATCGACCGAGTGCTCGCGAATAAGTCGTGGCGAGCACCTGACCTTTCCATTCACCTTTATCAACGGGCTGGCGAACTGACGTGACAGTCTCCGCTATACTTCCGGCTCCCTATTCTTCGCTAATCGCACTGACCAATGACGATGCGACGCGAACCACCTCAGCTCAGAGCCGCCCGCGAATGACGGACTCAGTACTCGCTCGAGTCGCACAAGGAGATGCGCGTGCCGTGCACGAGTGCATCGATCAGTTCGGCAGTCTCGTCTGGTCCATCGCTCGACGTCTGACGCGCACCCGCGCCGATGCCGAAGATGCCGTGCAGGAAATCTTCACCGATGTCTGGCGCAGCGCCGGCCGCTTCGATCCCAATCAGGGCTCGGAGAAAGTCTTTGTCGCCACCATCGCGCGCCGTCGTCTGATCGACCGCATGCGCCGCGCCTCGCATCAGGCGCGCACCGAATCCACCGACGATATCGATTCGCTGGGCTGGGCCGATCCAGGCAACAGCGCCGAAGTGTGTGCCGAAGCTTCGGCGGCGGCCCGCGCGGTGATGCAGTTACGACCTGAACAAAGACAGGTGCTGGAGCTGGGAATTCTGCAGGGGTTGAGTCATTCGGAAATTGCCGATGTGCTGCAAATGCCGCTCGGTACAGTGAAGACCATGATGCGGCGAGGATTGATTCAGGTGCGTGAGTTGATGGGAATTCAGAACGCTGCCTCCGACGGGGTGCGCTCATGAGCAACTCAGTCATGCAGAACCCGCGGCTGGTGGAGCTGTTGGTGCAGCGGGCTGTGGACGGTTTGAATTCCTCCGAGCGCGCCGAGCTGAAACAACTGCTCTCCGAAGAGAGATATGTGGATGCCGGCCGGTTCGAATACACCGCTGCTTCGTTGCTGCTCGCGAGCGACGTGGAGAACAACGCGCCCGAAGAAATGCCGTACAGCTTGCGCGAACGTTTGATGGCTCAGGCGGATACGGTGGCGGCTTCGATGCCGGAACCAGCACCGCGCCAGAGCTCGGCACAGCCCCGAGTCATCAGCATCGCCGGTCGGACGCGCTCGACCACGGCGGCGCCGGCTGTCAGTGCAGCGCCTGTATCGAAGGCGCCGGCACCGAGCAAGTCTTCTTCATCCTGGGCCAGCAAAGCCGGTTGGTTCGCAGCCGCTGCAAGCGTGTTGATTGCGCTCGCTGGCTGGTGGCCGCGTCTGCAGTCCGGCGGCGATCCGATGACGGAGATTCCTGTTGCCAGCACTTTGGAACAGGAGCGGCAAGAGCTGCTCGCTCAGCAAGGTGTGATGACCCGGACCTGGCAGACCACGCAGGATCCCGCAGCGAGCGGCGTCACTGGCGACGTGGTGTGGGACCAGCGGACCCAGAATGGTTATTTGCGATTCCGTGGCCTGCAGGCGAACAACACCGACGAGCTGCAATATCAGCTGTGGATCTTCGACGGCACGCGCGACGATCGCTATCCGATCGACGGTGGCGTATTCGATATTCCACCGGGGCAAGGCGAAGTGATCATTCCCATCACCGCCAAGCTGCAGGTCCGCAATCCGGCGATGTTTGCAGTCACCATCGAGAAGCCGGGCGGCTCGGTCGTCTCCAGCCGCGACCGCATCGTCGTGCTCGCGCCCGTCGCCGCGGGCTGATACGACATCGGCCCTCCGAAGAGGGCCGATGGCAGGTCTGCCAGGTGCGGATCTGGCGCTGGTCTCAACTCAAAACGTTTAGCTTGCCAACGGCACGCTCGCGCCGACGCCGGGCAGATGATGACGGCCGAGGTTCTGTTCGCTCTCGGCGCGTTCCCGCGCGTAGCTGTTCAACTTGTTGTAGAGCGTCTTGAGGCTGCAGCCGAGCACGGCCGCGGCGCGACGTTTGTCGCCTTCGCAATAATCCAATGTGACTTCGATCAGCGAGCGTTCGGCTTCGTCCAGGCGCGAGCCGAGCGGCACGTGCACGCCGGCCGGACGTGCGGCCTCGAGCGGTTCCGGAGTAGGCGCCGGCATCGTGACGGACAGATCCACATCCAGCACTTCATCGGCGAGGATGAAGCTGCGTTCGACAGAGTTCTTCAACTCACGCACGTTGCCGGGCCAGCGACGCGAGCCGAGCGCGTCCAGGAAGGACGGCGAGAACGACTTGGTCACATCGCTGCCGCGATTGAGCGTGCTCAAGAAGTATTGAGCGAGCAGCGGCACATCGCCCGGACGCTCGCGCAGAGGCGGAATGTGTAGCGGGAACACAGCGAGTCGATACATCAAGTCCTCGCGCAGCTGGCGATTGGCGACTGCTTCGGTGACGTTGCGATTGGTCGCCGCGACGACACGAATGTCAGTTTTGATCTCCTGCGTACCGCCGACCCGATAGAAACGTCCGGTCTCGAGCACGCGGAGCAGACGCGTCTGCATGTCCAGCGGCATCTCCGTAACTTCATCGAGAAACAGCGTGCCGCCCGTGGCGCGCTCGAACACACCGGCGTGTGAGCGGGATGCGCCGGTGAAGCTGCCTTTCTCGTAACCGAACAATTCGGCTTCGATCAACGATCCGGGAATGGAGCCGCAGTTGATGGCGACCAGCGGACCCTGCGCGCGATTGCTCAAGTTGTGGATGCATTCGGCGACCAGCTCTTTGCCGACACCGCTTTCACCCATGATCATCACGGTGGCTTCGGTAGGCGCCACCCGTTTGATCAAGCCGAACACTTGATGCATGGCAGGCGATCGTCCGAGAAGATTGCCCAGGCCGTTTTCGTGCAGTGTGATCGGTGCGTCCACTGTGTAATCTCTCCCCAGTCAGGCCCAGACATGATTGTCATCGCGTTAGTGAGATGCAAATTCTTCCAGCGATGGTCGAGTTCCTTTGTAATAAAGTTTTTTCGACCCCATGACTGTAGGAAATTTTGGGTGTCGAATTGGTTGACGCAGCATCTGCCGCAAAAGCCTGGGATTTCCGTATCCGGACCCACTTCGAGGTCGACAAAAAAATTCTCACTGCGTCGCAGGGAACGGCGGCATAGAACTTGCCATTCTTCAGGGGAACTGGACGACGCTTCGACGCGTCGCTCGGTACTTCCAACATGGAGACAAATGATGGCGTTGCAGATCGATAGCGTGAGCGCCGATGCGCGGACCCGCCGTGGCTGGCTGCGGGAGAGCGCGCAGGACGAAGACATTGCACCGGGCTCGCCGCGTCGAATCAGTATTTTCGGCCTGGGTTACGTCGGCGCCGTATCGCTGGCGTGTCTGGCGCGTGACGGTCACGAGATGTTTGGTGTCGATATCGATCCGGGCAAGCTCGAGCTGCTGCGTCGAGGCCAGGCGCCCATCGTCGAGACCGGGATCCAGGAATTGACGCGTGCCGTGATGCGCGGCGGCGCGGTGAGCGTGACCGACTCGGTGCGCGATGCCATCCTCGCCACGGACATTTCATTCGTCTGCGTGGGCACGCCATCGCGTCAGAACGGCAATCAGGATCTTGGGGCCATCACTCGCATCGCCGAGCAGATCGGCTCGGTGCTGCCTGAGAAATCGACGCGCCACGTCATCGTGATCCGTTCGACGGTGAAGCCCGGCACGCTCGACGAAGTGATCAAGCCTGCCATCGAAGCTGCCTCGGGATTGCAGGCGGGTCGCGATTTCAGTCTGTGTTTTCAGCCGGAGTTCCTTCGCGAAGGCACGTCGATCAATGACTACGACAATCCGCCGTTGACGGTCGTGGGCGCGGACGACGAGTACGCCGTCGAGGCGTTGCGTGGCATTTTCGGCCACCTGCCTTGCGAGTTCATGCACACCTCGGTGCGCACGGCGGAGATGCTCAAGTATGCGTGCAATGCTTTCCACGCCTTGAAAGTGACCTTCGCCAACGAGATCGGCCGCGTCTCGCAGTCGGCCGGTGTCGATCCGCATGAAGTGATGAAGCTGCTGTGCATGGACCGGCAGCTCAACATTTCATCCGCCTATCTGCGGCCGGGTTTTGCGTTCGGCGGCTCGTGCCTGCCGAAGGACTTGAAGGCGCTGCTGTATCTGGCGAAGAACAACGATGTCGAACTGCCCATGCTCAACAGCCTGCTGCCGAGCAATGCCGCACATATTGATCACGCTGTGGATCGGGTGCTGGCGAGCGGGCGCCGTTCGGTGGGCATGATCGGTCTGAGCTTCAAGTCCGGGACCGACGATCTGCGCGAGAGTCCCATGGTGGTAATGGCCGAGCGCTTCATCGGCAAAGGCCTGCCGCTGTGCATCTTCGATCCGCAGGTCAACGTGGCCCGGCTGATCGGTGCGAACCGGCGCTTCATCGAAGAGAGTATTCCTCATATCGCCTCGCTGATGACCACGGATCTCGATGCGCTGGTGCGCGACTCGGATGTGCTGGTCGTGGCCATGAAGACGCCCGAGGTGCTGGCGGCGCTGCGGGCTCATACGCGGCCCGATCAGCTCCTGCTGGATATCGCCGTGCTGCCTGATCGCGACAATTACAGTTCCGCGTATCAGGGCGTGTGCTGGTAACCGGGTCATGTCGAATGGCGAAGAACAGACCCGGGTCATGAGCGCCGACGTCGCGCTGGCCCGCCGCCGTCGTGTGCTGATCATCGTCGAGAACCTGCCGCTGCCGTTCGATCGGCGGGTGTGGCAGGAAGCTCGTACCTTGCAGGCACATGGCTATCAGGTGTCGATCATCTGTCCCAAGGGCAAGGGCTACGAGAAGAGCTTCGAGGAACTCGACGGCGTGGCCATCTATCGACACTCCATGCCGTTCGAGGCCGATGGCGCGCTCGGTTACGCGCTGGAGTACAGCTGGGCGCTGGCGGCCGAGTTTCTGCTGTCGCTGAAGATCTGCTTCAGCCGCGGCTTCGACGTGATCCACGGCTGCAATCCGCCCGACATGATTTTTCTGATCGGCGCTTTCTACAAGCTGTTCGGCAAGAAATTCCTGTTCGATCACCACGACATCAATCCCGAGCTGTACGAGGCGAAATTCCAGCGTCGCGACGTGTTCTACAAATTGATGCTGGCGCTGGAGCGCTGGACCTTTCGCACCGCCGACGTGTGTGTCGCCACCAACGAGTCGTACAAGAAGATCGCGATCGAGCGGGGCGGCCGGCAGCCGGGCAAAGTGTTCGTGGTGCGCAGTGGCCCCGATTTGCGGCGCCTGAAAGTGTTGCAGCCGCAGCCGCAGCTCAAGCAAGGCCGGAAATATCTAGTGGGCTATGTGGGCGTGATGGGACGTCAGGAAGGCATCGACGGTTTGTTGACCGCGGCCCATCACATCGTGCACGAGATGAAGCGCACGGATGTTCATTTCGGTCTGGTGGGCGGCGGCACGGAACTGGACGCGATGCGTAAGCTCGCGCAGGAGCTGCAGATCGCCGAGTACGTGACCTTCACCGGTCGCGTTCCCGATGCCGAGTTGCTCGCCATGCTCAACACCGCGGACGTGTGCGTGAATCCCGATGTCGCCAACGAGATGAACGACAAATCCACCATGAACAAGATCATGGAGTACATGGCGCTGGGCAAGCCCATCGTCCAGTACGACCTGACCGAGGGCCGCGTGTCGGCTCAGCAGGCGTCGCTGTATGCCAGGCGCAATGATCCCATCGACATGGCCCGGCAGATCGTGACCTTGCTGGATGACGAACCCCGCCGCAAGCAGATGGGCGAGTGGGGCCGCGAGCGGGTCAAGAATTCGCTGGCCTGGGAACATGAGGTGCCGCGCCTGCTGGCGGCTTACGAAACGCTGTTCATTTGAGGGCGACGGTCATTCGCTACGTGGTGCTAGCCGCAGGCTTTGATGGAACGCTGGCTCGCGATGGGCGCTGCGACGAGCGTTGCATCGACGTCTTGCGTGAGCTGTCGGCAACCGGCCGAAAACTGATTCTGGTGACCGGTCGCGAGCTGCGCCGCGTGCTGGAAGTCTTCCCCGAAGCGCGTCTGTTCGATTACATCGTCGCCGAGAACGGCGCGGTTCTGCATCGAACGGCGACCCGGCAATCCGAGATTCTCGGCCAGGCGCCGCCGGAGATCCTGTTGCAGGAGCTGCGTCGCCGGCAGATCGCGCCGCTGGCCGTCGGCAGCTCCATCATCAGCACGGCTGCGAAATATTTCGAGGCGGCGCGCGAGGCGTTGCGCAAGCTCAAGCTGCACATGGACTACGAGCTGGTGACCAACGACGACACGCTGCTCATCCTGCCGCCCGGCATCGACAAGGCCTCGGGCATGAACGAGGCGCTGCGTGAGCTGGGCGTTTCCCGTCACAACCTGGTGGCGATCGGCAACGCCGAGAACGATCTGCCGTTGCTGGCGTCGGCCGAGCACGCGGTGGTCGTGAACAATGCCGCCGAGTCGATCAAGCAAGCAGCGGATCGGGTGACCGAAGGCGACTACTGCGACGGTTTTCTCGAGCTGGCGCGCGAGCTGATAGCGACCGATCTCGCGGCGGCGGTGCCAAGGCGGCGAGTGGTGCTGGGGAAGAGTGAGGATGACCGCGAGATCCTGCTTTCGCCCTGTCAGGACTCGGTACTCGTCAGCGGGCCGGACGAAGTTGCCCGCACTGTGATCTGCAACCGCCTGCTGGAGCAGTTGATGCAGCAGGGCTACCAATGCTGTGTGATCGGTGCGGATCGGAATGTGCCGGTCGCGTCGCCACGCACCTCGTTCGCCGACATGAGCAGTTGGGGTAACGCTCACGATGCTCCCAGGCTCACGGACGTGCTGACCGCGCTCGAAGCACCGAGTCATAGCATCGAAATCAATCTCGCGGCCTTGCCGCCCGAGACGCGGCCGGTGTTCGTCGACGCGTTGTTGCTACAGCTGCAGGCGCTGCATGATCGCGCCGGGCGGCCCCATTGCATTCTGATCCATCACGCCCAGCACTTCCTGACCGGCACTCAGGCGGCGAACGCGATCCGGCGCTTGTCGGAAGTGACCATGATTTATTCGACGGCCGAAGCGGGGCAGCTGCCGGCGGGCGTCCTGAACGATGTGAAACTGACCATCGCCACGGGCGAGGCGCCGGAGCGAACCGGCGCGTCGACGCAGACTCAGGCGGTCATTGCCGGCGGCTCGGTGTGCCGGATCTCTCTGCTGCGACCCTCGCCGGCCTCCACGTCGGTGACCTCGACGGACGAAGTCACCGTGCCGGGATTTTGATCGGGATACTGAATCACTTCCTGCACCCGATAGTCCTTCATGCCGCGCGCATGAGTGAAGATGATCAGCTCGCCCAGCAGGCCGAGCGCGAACACTTGCATGCCCAGCACGACCAGCAGCGCACCCAGCAACAGCGCGGGCCGGTCGGCGAGCTTCTCGTCGAAGAACAGTCGCTGCACGCTCAGGAACGCGATGATCGCCGCGCCGATGCCGAAGGTCGCGGCACCCAGCATGCCGAAGAACCGCAGCGGGCGTTTGGTGAAACGCACCAGGAAGAAGATGCTGAACAGATCCAGCACATGGTGCGCATATTGTTTGGGGCGGTAGGCACGCTGCAGGCGATCCAGCGGCGACTGACGCATGGCCACTTCACTGACCCGGAATCCCAGGCGCGTGGCGAGAATGGCCATGAAGCGATGCTGATCGCCGTATAGATCCATTTCCTCGAACACCTGGCGGCGCATGGCACGCGCGCCGCAGCCCAGATCCTGCAGGCGGGCGCCGGTGACGAAATTCACCAGGCCGTGGAAAGCGCTGCGACGCATGCGATCGAACGCGTTCCCATAGCGCGGCGAGCGATAGCCGATCGCCATGTCGGAGGCGCTGAGCGCCGCGACCAGGGTGGGAATGTCCTGCGCCTCGATCTGGTGATAGGCGGGCAAGGTGACGATCACGCTGCCCTGGGCGCGCTCGAAGCCGGCCATCAGCGCGGCCGCTTCGCCGAAGCTGCGGGTCAGGCTGATGACGGTGAGGTCCTCGCCATCGTTGAGCAGTTCCTCCAGCGCGCGGCTGGCATCGGTGCGGGTGCCGTCGACGACGAAGATGAACTCGTACGGCAGGCCGATGGCTTCGATGCCGGCCTTGTATTGCGAATAGAGGGGCCGCAGCTCCGAACGGCGCCCGCACACGGGCACGATGACGGAAATGGACGGCAGTGAGGGTGTCAGGGGCTGAGTGCTCATGAGAGTGTCGTCACTGGTTGCGTGGGCCGCGCCTTGGCAACGTCGCCCCGGTGGCGCTGGATGGTTTGTGTCAATCTGAAAAACTCGTTGTCGCGGATGTCGCCGCGCGAATAGATCAGCTCAGCTAACGCGCCACTGCACAAAAGGATCGTGCCCGACGCCAAAAAAATAATTCCGGTGCCGGCCAGTGGCAGCGACAGTTGCCCCCGGTCGGTGAGCAGCGTGATGAACGTGTGCGAGAGCAGGCCGAACGCACCGAGGAACAGCGGCACCGACAGCAGGGCAAACCAGCGCAATGGCCGCGACGCGAACGTGGTCACGGTCTTGATGACCATCAGATCCAGCAGAACTTTGTAGATGCGCGACAGGCCGTATTTGGACTGGCCGTAGCGGCGCGCGTGATGGCGCACCCGAATCTGCGCGACCCGTGGCCCGGCGATCGACGCCATGGCCGGTATGAAACGATGCATTTCCGAGTAGAGCGGAATGCTCTTGATCAGCTCGGCGCGGAATGCCTTGAGCGAGCAGCCATTGTCGCGGATGGGCACGCCGGTGACTTTACCGATCAAAACATTGGCGATGCGCGATGGAATCTTGCGCGTGACCAGTTTGTCCTGTCGATTGTGACGCCAGCCGACCACGATGTCGTAGCCGGCCTCGATCTGTTCCAGCAAATGTTTGATGTCGGCCGGATCGTTCTGCAGATCGCCGTCCATGGTGACCAGGATTTCGCCTCGCGCATGCTCGATGCCCGCGGCCATCGCCGGCGTCTGGCCATAGTTGCGGCGGAATTTCACCAGCCGCAGTCGCGAGTCGAAGCGGGCGATCTGTCGGGCAATCTCGGCCGTGTCGTCGCGACTGCCGTCGTCGACGAACACCATCTCGAAGGTGCAGCCGATATCGCCCAGAGCCTGCACTATGGCCGCGTACAGCGGCCGAATGCTCTCCTGCTCGTTGTACAGCGGCACGATCACCGAAAGCCTCGGACGCGGCGTCTCAGGCGCTGCTGAAGCGGCGGTCGGTTGAGTCAGTTCAGTTGTAACTTTTGCACCAGTCATCCTGTCATTCCCGACGTTCTTACAACCCCGCCCTGCGCGTAACACCACCCATGTGGACACAAATCTGCAGGAACTCTTCTCACACGCACGTCATTGCATCGTCACAGTGACAACGCGGCGCTGAATGCTCGTATCCACACCGCGGTGCCGCCATCCAACGACACACTGCGTCGTTGGCACGTGACCTGCAAAGGCTAGGCCAACGTAACAAGCACGTAACTTACGGAGCAGAATCGATGACGAGAATGCGAGGGGTCTGGGCGACGCTGGTGATGTGTGTGCTGGGCCTGCAGGCCGCGCACGCGCAACAAGCGTCGTATGTCATCAAGCCCGGCGACACACTGGAGATCTCGGTGTGGAAAGAGCCCGACCTGCAGCGTCAGGTACTGGTGCGTCCGGACGGCGCCTTTTCATTTCCGTTGGTGGGCGAAGTCGATGCCCGCGGCAAGACCGTCGCCGATCTGAACAAGCTGGTGGCCGACCGGCTCACCAAATATATCTCCGGCGCGGTGGTGACCGTGTCGGTGCAGGAGATCAAGGGCAACAAGATCTTCGTGCTCGGCCAGGTCAACAAGCCCGGCGAATTCATCGTCAACCCCAGCGTCAACATCATGCAGGCGTTGAGCATGGCCGGCGGCATGACGCCGTTCGCCGCCACCAACGACATCATCGTATTGCGCGGGCAGGGCGATAAACAGACCGCGATGGCATTCCGTTATCCGGAAGTGGTTCGCGGCAAGAAGCTCGAAACCAACATCGAGCTGATCGCGGGAGATATCGTTGTTGTGCCGTAAGCGTTTGCCCGGGCGCTACTGGGCCAGCTTGCCGTTGGCGCTAGCTGCGTGCAGCGCCGGCGCGGCGAACTGGGAAGTCTCGCCTCGCGTGCAGGCGGGCTATCGCTACAACGACAACTATCACCTCGAGCAGCCGGGGGGCGAAGTTGAAGTGTCGGGTGCCGAGGCGGACGTCGGTGTGACTTTCAGAACGATCGACCCTCGCACCAACTTCGAGATCACGCCGCGGATCAACTCAACCTATTTTCCGAACGAAAAGGACGAAGACTCGAACGACTATTACCTGGACGGCGGCTTCTCCGATGTCACACCGCGCCGACGCATCAATGTGCCGTTCCTGTATTCGCAGGAAGACGTGGTGGACAGCGAGCTGCCGGGCACGAACGCGGGCGGCGACCTCGGAGAGCCCGGCACGGGCGATTCGGGACGGTTCCTGGTTCGCAACCGCCGCGACTTCTTCCGGATCGCGCCGTCGTTCGAGTATGACCTGACGCAGCGCTACCGGATGGCCCTGGATGCGCACTACCTTGAAGCCAATTTCGACAATCAAGTCCCCGGCGCGCAACGGGATTTCAGCGAGTTCGGCGCGGGCGGGGCATTCGGGTTCCTGACGACGCAACGTTCGACGCTGTGGGTGCGCGCCCTGGGTTTCCAGTACGAAACCACCGAGAAGACCGACGCCTACGGCGGCGAGGTTGAATGGAATACACAGTACTCTGAGAACTCGCGCGCCTATATCCGTGTAGGTGCTCAGCAGACCAAGCCGGAGAACGGCCCGAGCGATACCAACGTCATCGCCGGTGCCGGCGGTCAGTGGTCGACTCAACGTAATACCTTGTTCGTGGACCTGACCCGCAGCGTCGGGCCGGTTTCCGCGGGAACCGTGGTGGAGCGTTATCAGTTGCGTCTGAGGGTCGATCACGACGTATCGCAACGCTTTGCCCTGCGCGCCGGGGCTCGCCTCTCCCAGGACCAGGAAACCCAGAACGGCACTTATCCCACCCGCAAATACGCCATTGGCGAACTGGGCTTCGAGTGGCGCTGGATGCGGCAATGGTCGCTGGTGGGCAGCTACAACTATCGGTGGCAGGAATACGAAGACGAGCCTTCGGATGCCGACTCCAACAACTTCCTGATCGGCATCGTGTACGAACCGAAACGCGCTCAGTAACAAACCAAGCAGCTGTATGTCAGTAACTCCAACTCAGATGCAGACGCCTCCTCCCTATCCCGGCCTGGAGCCGGAAAGCTCCGGCATCGGCGACTATCTGGGCGCCCTGCGCAGACGACGCAAGCTGTTGCTGATGGTGGGCCTGCCCATCCTCGCGATCGGCGCGACGCTGGCGCTGGCGCTGCCCGACGTGTATCGCTCGGAAGGGCAGATCGAGATCGAAGGCGCGCAGGCGGTCAAACAAAACCCGAATGCGCTGGCGCAGGATCCCGAAGAGTCGCCGTACGCGGATCAGTACGTGCGCAGCCTGAGCACGGTGGTGTTGAGCGATCGCAATCTCGCGAAGCTGCTGGCCGAGCACAAGCTATATGACGATCAGGCGGACGATCCCGCCGGCGCGCTTCAGGAGCTGCGCGGTGACATCAAAGTCGACATCGTCACTGTGCCGATTCTCGATCCCAACACCGGTCGCGAACGCGATGTGGTGACGGCGTTCAGCGTCGCTTACGACAACAAACAGCCGCAGCGTGCCCAGGAAGGCGCGGAATGGCTGGTCAACGCCTTCCTCGCCGAGAATCGCAACGATCGGCAGCGCCAGGCCGGCGGCCGGGCGAAATTCTTCGCGGGTGAAGCCGAGCGCATGCGGACGCATGTCGGCCAGCTCGAGGCCAGGCTGGCCGAGTTCAAACAAAAGAACTCCGGCAAGCTGCCCGAGCTCAATGAGATGAATCTCAACGTGATGGATCGCACCGAGAACGACATCAACAACGTCGAGTCGCAGATGCAGGCGCTGCGTCGTGAGCGCGTGTTCCTGGTTTCCCAGCTGGCGCAGGCGCGGTCGGCCAGTCCCGAGGCCGGCAATCTGCGTGCGCTCGAAGACGAATATGCCCGCAAGAGCGTGCAATACGATCAGAGCCATCCGGACCTGATCATGCTGCGGCGTCAGATCGATCAGCTCAAGGCGGGCGGCTCCGGCGCCGGCCTGTCGTTGAAGGCCCAATTGCAGACGCAGCGTTCCATCCTCGCCGAAGCGCGCCAGCGCTACAGCGAAGATCATCCGGACGTGCAGCGTATCCAGCGCAACATCCAGTCGCTGGAGGCACGCATCGCTTCCGGTGAAACCGCCGATGTCAGCACTGCCGCCGATTCACCGATGGCCATGCAGCTGCAGACGCAGTTGAACGCCACCGACACGCAGCTGGCCGCTTTGCAGGCGCGTGCGATGGATTTGCGTACCAAGTTGAGCGGTCTGGAAGGACGTATCGTCGCGGCGCCCGAAGTCGAGCGTGAGTATCAGGCTGTGACTCGCGATCTCGCCGGCGCGCGTGCCAAGTACGACGAGCTGCTGAAGCGTCAGATGGATGCGGAAGTGAGCGAGGCGGCGATTGCCGGCGGCACGGCCGACAAATTCCAGGTGAAGTCGTCGCCGAAGATTCCCGACGATCCGGCCAAGCCCCAGCGCATCGCCATCATGATCATCGCAGCGGTGCTGGCCACGATCGCCTCGATCACCACGGTGATCCTCGCCCAGCTGTTCGATTCCACGGTGCGCAGTGCGCGCGATATTCAGGACATTCTGGGCGTCGCACCGCTGGCTTCGGTGCCTGTCATCAAGCGTCCCGGTGCCAAGAAGCGCAAGGGTGGGACACCGGCGTATGCTGCTACGGCGGTGGCGGCAATCGCGATCATGATATTCGCCGTGGTCGTTAGGTTCGTAGCCTGAATTTGAAAGTCACGAGAGCACGCAAATGAGCATTATCGAAGAGGCAGTGCGCAAGACCGCGGAACGCTATCAACGGCCTGCGCCGATGGGGCAGCAGCCGTCAGGCCGCCCTCGGCTGCGACGCGTGCCGCCTCCTGCCACGGAAACAGCGAATGTCCGGCGTTTCCAGCCGGTGACGTTGGACCGGGCCGTGCTGGATGACAACAGCATCCTGCCGCAGATAACCGACCCCGGCGCGCTGCGTGGTTACAAGATCCTGCGCACTCGTTTGCTACGGCGGCTGGAAGCCAATCAATGGCATTCCTTCGCGGTGACCGGCGCGACCCCCGGCGAAGGCAAAACACTCACTTCGATCAACCTGGCGATGGCATTCGCGCAGGATCCGAACACCTGGGTGGTATTGGTCGACCTGGATCTGCATCGCCCGAAGGTGGCCAGCTATCTGGGGCTGAACAACAGTCTCGGCGAGCGCGGCCTGACGGACTTTCTGCTCGGCGATGCGACGTTCGAGCAGATCATGTACTCGCCGGCCGGCATGGACCGGCTCGCCATCATTCCCAATTTCCAGACGGTCGCGAACGCGTCGGAGCTGCTCGCGTCGCCCCGCATGGATGAGCTGGTGCAGACACTGGAAGCGGAGACGCCGCGCCGGGTGGTGATCTTCGACATGCCGCCCGTGCTCGCCTCTGACGACGTGCTGGCGTTTTCGCCGCAAGTGGACGGCATGCTGCTCGTGGTCGCCGAAGGGCTCACCAGCCGCGATTCCTTGAAGAGCGCCAAGTCGCTGTTGCAGGAAATGAATTTGCTGGGGGTGGTGTTGAACCGATCCGAGGCGCAAGACGACGGGGCGTACTACTCGTACGCCCGCTGAGTCGAAGCTCCCAAAAGGGCTCAGGGGGAAAACAACCCCAGGCTATGACAAGGCCTGGGGTTGGTGTTTTCTAGGGAACATCCGATCAATTGCCATGCTTCGCCGATGGCAACTTCGCTCGGCGGAGCATTTCAACCAGTTGCAACATTGCTGAGGTCAGGGAAATCGATTAATCGGAGCTTCCCTAGGCCTCCGGTTCCTCTTCGGCCTGGTGCGCCGGGCGATTGCCGGCGTAGGAAATGATCTTGAAGCCCGGGTCGAGCACCGCAATGGCGTTGTCCGGCAGATCCTTGTGAATCACCGCGTTGGCGCCGATCTTCACGTTGTGGCCGATGTTGATCTTGCCGACCAGCCGCGCGCCCGGCGCGATATAGACATTGTCACCGATGGTCGGCGCGCCGCGTTTCTTGCCGGCACCGGACACGCCGATCGTGATGTTCTGAGAAAGATTGCAGTCGCGGCCGATCACCGCGATCGACGACACCGTGATGCCACCGTAGTGACCGATATATAAACCCGGTCCGACTTTCGCGCTCCGTGGAATCTCGATTCCCCACAGCGCCTGGATGAAGAAATCCAGAATCATATAAACGGGGTCGAACAGGAGGCGCAACAGTTTGGGCCGGCGACGGCTCCATTGCCCGAAGCGCAACACCAGCACCGCATGTACGCCGGGCGCGCGAGCGCACGTCAGCACCCGGCGCAGGGTACTTCCCGAGGTCATCGCATACCGACGCCGTAAATCCGCGCGCAACGGACTGTCCGTGCCAGGCTGACGCTTGGCAGTCAACGCAGAGCCATGTGCATTCATGTCGATGTTCTGATATTCGGACTTTCGCTCGCTGCAGCCACCGGTGCTACCGGCGGGCGGACCCCCGTGCGGGCCACGAGCATCAACCACCATGGAAACCATACAACGATCTGCAAAGCGCGGGCCGCTAGCGACACCGCGAGCGCATCTGCAGGCTTAACGCCTCCGAGGGCCATGATGGCTATGAAGATGCCCTCGTACACGCCAATACCGTCAAGAGAGATAGGCAAACGCGAGACCAGAATAGCCAGAGGCACCGCGGCAAACATGAATACCGGATTGAACGGGACTTCCAGCGCTCGCGCGACCAACCCATAGCAAGCAATGACGACCAGGTGTTCGACCAGGGTGAGCACCGAAAATGCCGCAATCCGGGGACGATCGGACGCCAGCGACGCATATGCCTCATGCAGGCGCTCGAGCAGACGCATGGCCTTGCTGTCCCTGAAGCGTGCGGGAACGAGCCGGAGCACCGAGTTCAGTGCGTGATCGGTAAATGAGAACACCAGGATGGTGATCCCGAACAGCAGCCCCGCCACGCCGAGCGCGAGCGCATAGTCGTACGCCGTGTCATTCGGCAGCATGGCTCGAAGCAGAATCAAGCTGGCGACCGCGGTCATCAAGGCGACGACGAAACCAATGCCGCGCTCGACCAGGATCGTCGCCAGCGTGTCATCGACGCGCACGCCGAAGCGACGCACGAGCATGACCCGAATGCCGTCGGCGCCGACCGTGCTCGGCAGTGCCAGGCCCCACATCATGGCACTACAGTAGACCATCAGCTTCTGTGCGAGAGAGATGCTGTAGCCCCGAATCTTCAGCAGCAGCCCCCACTTGTAACTCATCAGCACGCGGTCGATCAGGAACGCCAGCAGGGCCACGCCGGTCCACATCGGATCGGAATTGCCCAAGGTCACGAGCACCGCGTCCACATCGACGACGTAGATCAACAGCAACGCGCACAACAGCAGCGTGACGATGATCCGCAGCCAGGTTTTCATTGCTGATACAGCGGCGATCAGCTGGCGCGACGAGTGCCGTGCTCGTCGGCGGCGAGCTCGCGACGCAAGTCTTCTTTGGACTGGCCGAGGATGGACATGCGATACCAGATCTCCGCGTTGATCAGCAGCCACAGGCGGTTGCCGTGATCGGCGCGTTTGGCCAGATGTTCGTCGACGAGTTGCGCGATGGCCTGCCGGTCGAGCACGCGATCCTGTACCAGCTGCGATTGCCTCAGGCAGGACCGGTACAGGCGCGTGTATTCGGCCTGGAGCAGATAGGGCAGGGCGGATGAGAAGCCCTGCTTGGGACGATCCAGAATTTCCGAGGGCAGATAACGCGCCGCCAGTTTGCGTTGGATATAACGCAAGGTGCTGCCGCGCACTTTCATCGCTGACGGCAAGCGCGCGGCAAAGCTTGCGAGCTCGTGATCCATGAACGGGCTGCGGGCTTCCAGGCCATGAGCCATGCAGATCCGATCGGTAATCATCACCGGATGATTGGGCAGCCGCACCAGACTGTCGGCGTACAGCATTCGATCCAGATCGCCGCCTTCCGATTCTTCATACGGCCGGCGGATGGCCGCTTCCGCATCCAGATTCGGCCAGCGGTGCTGGACATCACGCGAGTACAACTGGCGGCGGCGCGTGGGGTCGAAATAGAAGTAATTCAGACTCGCCGCGTAACGCGCGCTGCCCGAATGGAACGATAAGTGATGCAGCCAGCGCAGCTGGTGGCCGATGCTCTTGTACCAGCCCGACTCGGGAATCATCGCCATCGCCGGCGCCAGCAGCTTGCGACGCAAGGTTTCCGGCAATCGGCTGTATCGAGCGGCGTACAGATTGCCGTAATAACGATCGTAGCCGCCGAACAATTCGTCGCCGCCGTCGCCGCCGATCACGACCTTGACGTGCCGACGCGTGAACTTCGCCAGCAGCCAGGTGCACAGTGACAGTGGATCCGACGGCTCATCGAGGGCCCACACCAGATCGGGTAGATGCGCGGCGATCTCGGGCTGCACGCGCTCTTCATGGTGCTCGGTGCCAAACAGCTTCGCGACGGCGCGAGCGGCGGGCGCTTCGTCGAAACGCTGATAGTTCAGGCCCATGGTGAAGGTCGGCAGATGCTTGACCTTCAAGTCCCGCGACAACATCGCGACCAGCAGACTCGAATCCATGCCGCCGCTCAGGAACGCGCCGACCGGCACATCGCTCTCCATGTGCAGCCGAAGCGTCTCCTGCAGCCTGGCCTGCAACTCGTCGAGCAACTGTTCTTCGGTGCCTGCAAGCTTGGGGTTCTGTTGCAGATGCCAGTAACGACGGATTTGCGGCGTGCCGCCCGATTCGAGCGACAGCAGATGACCTGGCGGCAGTTTATGAATGCCCTCGTACATGGTCAGCGGCGCATCGATGAGCCGCAGGGCGAGATATTGATCCAGCGCCGCGAGATTCATCCGCTGCCGGCGCCGGTCCAGCGCTCGCAGCGCCTTGATCTCGGACGCGAAGGCGAAACCCTGTTCGCCGGCGCTATAGAAGAAAGGCTTCTGTCCCAGATGATCGCGCGCGGCCAGCAACCGCTTGCGCTTCGTGTCCCACAAAGCGAACGCGAACATGCCGCGCAAGTGATCGACCAGACGGTCGCCGTGACGTTCGTACAGACCGAGAATGACTTCGCAGTCGCTGTTCGTCGCAAAGCGATGACCGTCCTGCTCCAGACGCTGACGCAGCTCGCGGTAGTTATAGATCTCGCCATTGCAGACCAGCACCAGCGAGCGATCTTCGTTGTACAGAGGCTGTCGTCCGCCGGCCAGATCGATGATGGACAGCCGGCGATGGCCCAGCGTCGCATGCGGGTCGTGATGAATGCCTTCGCCGTCCGGGCCGCGATGCTCGAGCGCACCGAGCATGCGCTTGAGCGCGTGCTCCCGTTGCGGGTCGGAATTGATGATGCCAGCAATGCCACACATGCGGTTAGCGGTTAGCGGTTGGGGGTTGGTTGGAGGCGGCGTCGAGAGTGTTGATCGGGCGGCGCTGTTTCTTGCCGGCCGCCCGGCGCGAGCCATCGATAGCGCGTTCGAAGATGGCTTCGTAACGGGCGGCGCAGGTATCGATGAAATAATTCTCGACCAGTTTCCGGTTGTGACGACCCTGGCGCTCGCGTGCTTCGCGGTCCTGCTGCAGCTCGAGCAAGGCATGCACGAACGCTTCTTGATCGTTGAGCTTGACGACCTGCCCGGTCTCGCCCGTGACCAGGAAGTCCGTCTGTCCGCCGCGGTCGTAACACAGCACGGGCAGCCCGAACGCCATGGCTTCCAGGAACACCAGGCCGAAGCCTTCATGCTGGCTGGCCGTGACGAATGCATCGGAAACGGACAGCGCCGCGTATTTCTCCGCGTCCGAGACTTGTCCAAGCATGTGCACCCGGTTGCGAACGCCGAGCTCCGTCGCGCGCTTCTCGACGGCAGGCGCATCCGGCCCGTCGCCAACGATCACCAGATGCGCATTGGCGATATTGCTCGCGGCGAAATTGTCGATGAGCTGTATTGTCGCCTTGCGCGCGACCAGCCGGCCGATGGTGACCATCACGAACGCATCGTTCGGCAGTCCCAGATCCTGACGAGCCGCGGCGCTCACCGGCGGCGGCCGGTCGATCCCGAGAGGAATCAGCTCGACCGGACGCTGCACGCCGTAGAGCTCCGTCACATGGCGCACGGTGTCGCGAGACTGACCGACGACATCGTCAGCGGCGCGAAGCATCCAACGAACGGCCGAGCGCAGCGGTGCATGCAAATGCGGCGAGCTGCCTTTGCTGGGGTCAAACAGATCGCCGCCATGGACCGACAAAACATTGGGCACATCGTGCCAGCGGGCCAGTGCATGGCCGAGCGGACCGGTCGGAACGACGAAGTGGGTGTTGATCACATCGAAGTCATTCCTGTTGAAGCGCAGGCCACGGAAAAATCCTGTCGGCAGATACGCCGCCATGGACGGGAAGTTCGCCACCGCCAGCTCACGGCGAAAGAACACCGGGACCCGCATCACGCGCACGCCGCCGTCGCGATCTTCGGAAAGCAGATCGCCGGCTCGGGACGTGAGCACTGTCACTTCGTGCCGACGGGCCAGCTGTCTCGCGAGCGCCGCCATGACGACGCCGCCACCCCCGCCCAGCGGTGGATATTCGTAGTTACAGAAAAGGATGCGCATTGTCCGCGAAAACGAGCAAGTTCCATGCCGCCAGCGCCGCGGCCAACTCATGTAATTTCGGGGAACTATTGATGCCGTCAACGATTTAGCCGAATGACCTCGCGGTCAGAAGTCTCTGGGGAAATTGGCTCATGAGTGCTCAGCCCATCGTTACCGAACGCGCGGTGCCACAACGTCGGGTGCTGGCGGCGCGCCTGGAACCGTTCGATTCGTATTGGCAGGCGCCTGCCAACATCGAGGCGGGCTACAGCTCGTTCGCGGCCTATTACCGGGCCAACTACCTGTCCCATCTGCCGGCCGACAAGGGCACCCGGATTCTGGTGGTGAGTTGTGGGCCGGGCTATCTGGTCAATGTATTAGCTCAGGCCGGCTATAAGGCCGTCGTAGGCATCGATTCGGATCCGGCCAAGGTCGAGCATGCGCGTCGTCGTAACTTGCCGTGCGAGGCGGCCGAAGCGTTTCCTTATCTGGAGAAGTGCCGGGGGGAGTTCGACGTCATCATTCCCGAGCAGGAACTGAATCATCTCACTCACGAAGAGACCATCGAATTCCTGCAGCTGTGTCACGCCGCGCTGCGCCCGAACGGTCGGGTGATCGTGTATGCGATGAACGGCGCCAACCCGTTCGTCGGCGCTGAAAACCTTGCTCACAACATTGATCATTTTTACATCGTCACGGAATACAGCCTCGGCCAGCTGTTGCAGCTGGGCGGCTTTCGCGACATCAAACCGTTCGCGTTGAAGCTGTATGTGTTCTGGAAGAATCCGTTGAATTATGTCGGCCTGGCCGTGACCAGCGTGCTGGAGCTGGGCATGCGGATTCTGTTCAGGATGTATGGGAAGAAAGTGAACGTGCTGAGCAAGAAGGTCGCGGCGGTGGCGATTCGTAGTTAACCACGCAGCGTTCAATCATCGTCGCGAATGACGGCTTCGGCGCGACTGATCTTGCCGATCCTGGCGGCTTTGGGCGAGGACAGCTCCACGTAGAACGTCTCGTCGCCTTCCTTCAGCAGGTCGTTACGCAGCGGCACATAGATCGCCCGTTGCGCCTGGCCGTCGGCGAACGTCACGGTGCCCGAGGCATCGGACGCGAAATCGATGCCCGCATCCGCCGTGCCGCTCACAGCCTTCCAGCTCACGCTCGCGCGACCCGATAACGGTTGCGAGCGTTTGATCAGAAACACGGCGGCGACCGACGACTCGCTGGTCACGACGCTGGAAGATTCGAATGAGATCTCGCTGGTCGGTGCCGCGGGCTTTGGCTTGCTGGCTGTGGCAGCAGGTGCTGCTGTTTTCGCGTCGTCGGCAGGAGTCGTGTCCGTGGCTTCTTGCGCTGGCGCGGAGGTCGCCTGTTCAACTGCCTCGGGTTGTTTGGCTGCCGCCGGCTCTGGCACGGCCGGCAAGGATGTCGTTGCCGGGACGAGCGATGGCGTCGGCCCATCGTCGGGCGTGTTGTGAGCCTGGAAGGCGAAGTATGTGACCAGCAGCGCCGCTGCAATGAAGGCGAAGAATCCCCAGCTGCGCTGCTTGGGCATCAGGTCTGCGGGTAGTTCGGCGGGCACAACTTCCTCAGGATCGACGTGGACTGGCATCGGCGCGGCAAGCACCGGCTGCTCGGGAGTCAGGCGCGTCAGCAGTTCCTCGACGCTCGCGGGACGCTGCTCGCGCTTCCACGACAGGGCCGAGAGCAGAGAGAGCCATTGAGAGGTCGACAGGTTCCATGCGCGCGGCGGAATCTTCGCCTCGTCGCGTGCCTGCAACGACGACTGCCGGCCGAACGGGTGCTGGCCGGTAAGGAGCTCGTACGCCACGCAAGCAAAACTGAACACGTCGTCGCGTCGATCGGGGGTTTCGCCGCTGAGCACTTCCGGGCTCGCGTACGTCGGCGTGCCCGCCGGAATGCGGGAGTCGTTGGCGCTCGGACCGGCGGCGGTGCCGAAGTCGACGATGCGCACTCCTTCTTCGGGCGTGATGAAAACATTGCCGGGTTTGAAGTCGCCGTGCACGACGTTCTGGCTGTGCGCGTAACTGAGCGCTTCGGCACTCTGGTTCAGGATTTTGTAGGCCAGTGAGGCGGGCACCATGGTCCAGTCCCGCAGCAGTTGCGAGAGCAGCTTGCCGTGGACCAGTTCCATGGTCATGAAGCAGTGGCCTTCGTCTTCGTGCAATTCGAGTACGCGGACGATGCTCGGGTGAGAGAGCAGCTTCGCGTGCTCGAACTCGTGCTTGAGGCGCTTTGCCGCGCGCTCTGGATGACCCAGCTCGGGTCGCGGTGTTTTGATTGCGACCTGCATGTTGGGAGCCGTGCCTTTAGCGGACAGCATGTCGCGAGCACGGAAGACGATGGCAGTGCCACCGCAACCGATGACTTGCTCGAGCAGGAAGCGATCACAGAGCACCTTGCCAGGCGCCAGCGCCGCCGGTCGCGGCGGTTCAGCGGACTTCAGCGCGGAGATTTTGCGCGGGATCGTGGTCGTCGCGAGCTTGACGTTCTCGCCGGAGACGTCGTCGGTTTCATCGGTGCTGTCCCATGGAGTCTTGTTTTCCAGGACAGGAGCGCGTGCTGGAGTCTCTGAGGCAGGAGGAGCGATTGCGCGTTCCGAGGTCTCCAGGGTAGGAGGGGCCATCGCACGTGCTTGAGTCTCCAGAGTAGGAGGCGCCATCGCACGTGCTTGAGTCTCCAGGGTAGGAGGGGCCATCGCACGTGCTTGAGTCTCCAAGGCAGGAGGAGCTATTGCGCGTGCCTGTGTCTCCAGGGCAGGAGGAGCTGGCGCGCGTGCCTGGGGCTCCAGGGCAGGAGGAGCTGGCGCGCGTGCCTGGGGCTCCAGGGCATCGAGGGCCATTGCGCGTGCGGGCACATCGACCGTCGCCGAGCCAGTGGCCGCCGGCGGCGCGGACACGAAAGGCTCGCGACGACCGAACGGCAAAGGCATGCGCGCCGTCGCATCGATGGCCGGCTTCGGCGGCTCCGCTGCCGCGATCTTCGCTGTCGACGCGTGGTCGCGAGTCGCGAAGGGGCCAGTCGCGTTGAACTGCGCGTCGGTGGGGCGCGCCACGATCGGCGGCTCCGTCGGAGCCACGAACTTCGCTGTCGACTCGGGATCGCGAGTCGCGAAGGGGCCGGTCGCGTCGAACTGCGGGTCGGTGGAGCGCGCCACGATCGGCGACGCCGTTGGAGCCGCGATCTTCGCTGTCGACGCGGCGTCGCGAGCAGCGATGGGGCCGGTCGCGTCGAGCTGCGAGTCCGTGGGGCGCGCCACGATCGGAGGCTCGGTCGGAGCTGCGAACTTCGCGGTCGACGCGGCGTCGCGAGCAGCGATGGGGCCGGTCGCGTCGAACTGCGCGTCGGTGGGGCGTGCCACGATCGGCGGTTCGGTCGGAGCTGCGAACTTCGCGGTCGACTCGGGATCGCGAGGGGTCGACTCGGGATCGCGAGTAGTCGCGCGGTGTGATTCCTGTGTGGGCGCGCGACCGACGGTCGCCGGGTGTGGCTCTTCTGTGGGCGCGCGGGTCGGCTCGTCGAGGGACTCGGGTTGCGGCGACGGGCTCGCAGCCGTCGAGGGGTGCGCATCGCTCTTGGCGATGTCGACGGTGCTGGGCTCCAGGTCCGCCGTGAATTCGTCGTGCACGTCGGCCGTCGAGTCGAGGTCGGTACTCGGGGGCCGCTGGTGGAAGCGTCGCTGGCGCAGCTGGCGCGCGCGCGCACGAAATGAGCCGTGAAAATTCGCTGACATAGTGTTCTTAAGCCGATTGTCGATCGGCGACCTCCGTAATGGCGGGGCGCGGCAACAGGCCGCGCGCCCGATACCAGCTGACGGTGTCGGCCGCCCCGGTCCGGAAATCGATCGCCGGTTGAAAACCTAGCAACGACTGTGCCCGGGTTGTTGAAAATACGAAAGACTTGCGAAAGAAATCCAGTCGTCGAGTGTGCAAGGGTGGCGCAATGTGCAGGGGTGGCAGCGTGGTCTCCATCACGCGAGCCGCGGCGATGAAGGGCAACATCGGCACCCGCAGTCGCGGCGGTTTGCGCTCCAGTACGAGCGCGATCTGCCGCACCATCTCCTCGGTGGTCATAATCTCGCGGCCGGCGAACACGAATTTTCCGCCCACCGCCTGCGGGTGTTGCGAGGCCAGCAGCAGGCCGCGACCCAGATCGTCGACGTGTATGCACTGCCGACGATTGGTGCCGCTGCCGATCATGACAAAGTGACCGCGCGCGATACTCCGGAACAGCTTGAGCAGTCGGCCATCGCCGGGCCCGTATGTCTCGGCGATGCGCACGATGCAGGTTTCGAAGTGATGCGCGAACGACTGCACGATGCCTTCGGCCTCGACCTTGGTCTGCGTGTAGACGTTCTCCGGACGCAACGGACTGTCTTCGTCCAGCAACGATTCGCTTGCTTCGCCATAAACGCCTATGGTGCTCCCATAGACGAAGCGGCGGACGTTGTGGTCCCGACAGGCACCCAGCAGCGTACGCACGGCGTCCACGTTGACGGCGCGGAAATAGCTCTCGGGCATCTCGGCCTCGTGTTGAGCGGCGGCCAGATGAATCACTGTATCGCGCCCTTGCAGCAGTCGATCGACCAACGCCAGATCCTGCAGCACACCCGCTTCGACGCGGACGCCGGCGGCGCGCAACTCTTGCAGCCGCTCCTTCTCTATGGCGATCTCGGCACGGCCAGTGGCCAGGACATCGATGCCGAGTTGATGGGCGCGTAGCGCGAGTCGCGAGCCAATGAAGCCCGTGGCTCCTGTTACGAGCAGTTTCTGGGGAGAAGTTGAAGTCGGGAATGAAGTCATGCAGTCGCTCTTACCGTGGTTTCTGCAAGCATCGCGCCATGACTCGGCGATGCAGTCTCACTGGCGGGGTCAACAGCTGTTCGATGCGCCGCTCGATCTGATGCAACCCTCGAGCTGGAGTCGCGCGCTAAATGCGTTTGCAGAGTGTGTTCCGTCCTGGCGATCTCCTGATTCAAACGCTCGGCTGACCACGACAACAGTCGGCCCATCTCAGCCGCGGTGGCGAGCAATGCTGCCCGGCCTGGATGCGAGCCGGCGGCAAGATCCGTTCGGCGCATAACTACGTCGTCCAGATGCACGGCCATCTCGTGGCTCACCGCGTAACGGACTTCAGCGGTGAGAGTGCCTGTGCCCGGAATAGTTGCAATGGTGGCGTTGCTGCCTTCGTCGAGCACGCTGCGGTACTGAGTGCCGTGGTTGCGAACCAGCGCTTGCATGCTCTGCATGCTGACGCCCGGCGGCGATGCGCGGCAGGCATCGGCCTCGAAGCTCGCGAAATTCTCGATGTCGCCGCCCGGCAGCGGCAGCCGATCGCTGGCGGATTCAGCCGGCGCGCGATCGGCTTGTTTCAACAGCAGGTTGAGCGCGCGAGCCGCATCGACACGCGCCATCGTGAAGCGGATGCCGACCAGACTGACCAGGCCATTGACGTTATGTGCCTGCCGATGGTCGGTGAGGCGCGATTCCTTGCCGAAACTCAGCTCGGTGGCGGTCGCGGTTTCACCGAACGGCACCAGGCCACAGTGCGCGAAGCTCACTTCCTCGGGTTTGAGCTGCAGGGTCGGATAGACGGTGTTGATCTCCGCCATCCATTCCTCGATCTCCTCGGGCAGCACGCGGGCGCGATCCGGAAACTCTGGAAATAACTTGTGCCAGACCCCGAGCAAGGTCTTGTCGCGCCAGGGCGCGGCGAACAGATGGCGCGTCTGACGGCCGAGCAGGGCGTCTTTGTCCCGGCTCAGGCCTTGAATGGCGATGCCGTGAGACGACGAGGGCACGCGATCGATGATGAAGTACGCATCGCGCGAGAACGGCAGGCGCTTCGGGGTGCCGAAATGCTGGGCGTCGTTCTGCAGATAGTCGGCCCACGGGCCGGCGGCGTTGAGTGTCAGGCGGGCGCGTACATCGAATTCATCGCCGGTGAGCTGGTCGCGAACCCGCGCGCCCCGTACGGTGCTGCCCGACCAAAGAAAGCGGACCGCCTCGGCGTAATTACAAACATCGGCGCCGGCCTCGGTCGCGCCCTTGACGAAAGCGAGCACCAGTCGCGCGGCGTTGTACATCTGCCCGTCTTCGAACACCACTGCACCGCTCAGGCCGGGCGTCTGCAGATGAGGAAACATACGCAGCACTTCATCGCGGGAAAGCAGCCTCGTATTGCCGATCTTACGATCAGGATCACGAATGCCGCGATTGCGATCCAGTGTGAACAGGTCGTATACGCGTGCTCCTGTACCCAGAAAAACTTTGCCGCTGCGACCGTACCCATAGGTGGGGATGGCGATCGGCAGGGGGCTGACCAGATGCGGAGCGATTCGCAACAGCGCCGATCTCTCGTGGCACGAGCCTCGCAGACGAGGAATGTCTGCGTGCTGCAAATAACGAATGCCGCCATGGACCATCTTGAAACATTCGGCCGAGGCGCCGCCGCCGAAATCGTTGCGCTCGATCAGCGCCGTCCTCAGGCCACGCAAGGCTGCATCGCGCGCGGCGGCGGCACCGAAGGCTCCGCCACCGATGATCAGCAAGTCATATTCGTTTCGTGCCAGCGTCGCTGTCGTACGTTGCATCCGACGATTACCCGAGGTGTTCGCTACCAACGCATGCAATGCACTTTCAGTGCCCACCGCGCAGGGATTTTTTGGGCACGGCTCGCTGCCCGTTGCGACGAGGGCGCAGGGCGCGTTTGCGAAAGCGACTACTGTCGTTGTTCGAGCGCAGGGAATCGACCTACGCGAACCCGGTACGGCTGGGTGGGGCTTCAGGGCTTAGCCGATGTAATCGTTGCAAGCCAACTTGTAACTTTTCTCCCGAGTTGCTACGCGGCTCGCCCTTTTTTCTTGTGCACGAAATGCTTGGTGGCAGGCCTCGGCTGGCTCCGCGCGCCGCTGCTGAAACTCTCAATGGAGCTATGACGTTAATGACTGCGAAGATTTCCGCCATGAAGCCAACGATTCGCCGACTCGCCGCCGCCGTGGCGCTTGCCTGCGGAATGGCGCCGCTTGCCCACGCTGTACCGGTGATCCCAGGAGCCATCGGTCACGGCATCACTACGCCTGCCGGTCGCGGCGGTCAGGTGATTCGCGTCACCAACACGAATTACTCGGGCGCCGGCTCCCTGAAAGCCTGCGTCGACGCGAGCGGCCCTCGCGTCTGCGTGTTCGAAGTGTCCGGCACCATCACGCTCGACGACGACCTGACCATTCGCAATCGTTACATCACGATCGCCGGTCAGACCGCGCCGTCGCCCGGCATCACGCTGCGTGGCTCGGGCTTGTTGATCAAAGCCTCGGACGTGCTGGTTCAGCACATTCGCGTTCGTCCTGGCGACGGCCCTGGCGGCGAGCCGCCGATCAATCGCGACGCTCTGAAGATCGAAGCGCCGGAGGCCGCGCCGATCAGCAACGTGGTCGTCGATCATTGCACCTTCACCTGGTCGATCGACGAGATCGCCAGTGCCTGGCAGTACTGGAACAACATCAGCCTGCTCAACAACATTTTTGCCGAGCCGCTGCATCAGTCGATTCATCCCGAAGGCAATCACGGCTTCGGCGTGCTGATCGGACCGGTCGACGGCAACGCCACCCTGGCGGGCAACCTGTTCGCCGACATGCAGTCGCGCAACCCGATGACGGCCGCGTCGCGCACCGTCATCGTGAACAATCTGATTTATAACTGGGGCAATACGGCGGTCGATCTGCAGAGCCGTGGCCTGGTCACGCAGAACTCGGTGGTGGGTAATGTGTTCCTGCGCGGCCCGGATACCGCAGGCAGTCACGCCCCCGTCGGCTTGCGTGCCGACTCGGCGACGCTGCGTCCGGGCGCGAAGGTGTTCTTGCAGGACAACCTGGCACCGGGTGCCGCCAACACGACCGATGCGTGGTCCTCGTCGGTCGCGGGCTCGATCTACGGTTCGTTGACCCTGGCGAACTTCAAGTCGACGTCGCCGCTCGCCTGGCCGGCCACGATGACGACGCTGCCGACTTCGGAGAACGTCGTGAAGGAGCACGTGCTCAAGTACGCCGGTGCCCGTCCGGCCGATCGCGATGCCGTGGACGCCCGCATCATCAGTCAGACGCGTGCTGGCACGGGCCGCATCATCAACTGCGTGGCCGCGAATGGCACAACCCGATGCGAGCGTAATGGTGGCGGCTATCCGAACCTCGCTCAGAATCGTCGCGCGCTGACGCTGCCGGCGAATCCGAATGAAGTGACTGCGAGTGGCTACACCAATCTGGAGTTGTGGTTGCAGCGCATGGCCGCGGAAGTGGAGGGGCGCGCGCCGAGTTCTCCGCAAGCGCCGACGTTGAATCGGTAACTTCTACAAGCCTCTCTTTGTAAATTCGGTGAGCCCGCTCGACAGCGACGGGCTCAGCCGATAACTTCGCTCAAGCACGGCGCGGGAGACAGCCATCTCTCGCGCCGCCGCGTTCATGGTACGTATCTTGCTGTTACCTATCGATAGGTCCTGGCGACCCGTCGAATGTTCTCAAGAGTTCGTGGATCCATTGAATGAGCGCAGTTCCCGACAGCGCGGTCCGGAGCACAGTGAAGCTGACGGGCGCGCCGCAGCCGCGGCTGTCACAAGTAAAGCTTCCCGACACGCCCATCCCTCAGCAGACGGCCGCCTACGACATCACGCCGCCGTTGCTGTTCAAGCGCCAGTCGGGGCTGGCGGCGATTTATTTCTCGTTGCGCGCGACCGCTCCGGCCGCCGTTTCGATTCTTACTTTATATGTACTGGCCGAGCTGAGCGGCACCGCATCGACTGATGCGTTCAGCGCGGTGACGATCATCGTCACCCTTCTTTCGATCACCTTGCTGCAATCGCCGCGCACGCCGGCGGCCGAATTGATTACGCCGCGCCTGGTAATCTCCAAGGGATTGTTGATTCGCTGGTCGGTACTGCTGGTGGCGTTGCTGGCGATCGGCTCCATCACCGGCTATCCGCGCGCGTATTCGACGCCAGTGATATTGATCTGGGCAGTCGCGACGCCCGCACTACTGATTCCCAGTATGTTGGTGCTGGACGAACTGGCGCGGCGTCTGCTGTGCCGGCCGAGCAACGGGCGCAAGGTGGTGTTCGCCGGTTATAACAAGACCAGTCAGCAGTTGGCCGAGCGTTTCTCGCGGCACGCCGAGCTGTGCATGCGGGTACAAGGCTTCTTCGATGATCGCAGCGCGCAGCGGCTCGAAGCGGCTGACAACCAGAAGTTGCTGGGCCCGTTGTCGCAATTGCCCGAGTTCATCAAGCAAAACGACATCGACGTGATTTTCATCTCCTTGCCGCTGCGTCACATCCGTCGCGTGCAGGATCTGCTGGACAAGCTCGGCGACACGACTGCGTCGCTCTATTACTTGCCCGATGTGCTCGTCTCCGATCAATTCCAGGCGCGCACCGGCGAGATCCTGGGCGTGCCCGTCATCGCCATGCGCGAAAGTCCGTTCTACGGCTATCGTGGCGCGGCCAAACGGCTGATGGATCTGGTCATCGCCGCCACCGCATTGATCGTGACTGCGCCGGTGCTGCTGGCGATCGCGGCCGCGATCAAACTCACCAGCAAAGGTCCGGTGCTGTTCCGGCAGCGGCGCTACGGCCTGGATGGCCGTGAGATCACGATCTACAAGTTTCGCACCATGACCGTCACCGAAGATTCCGGCTGGCTGGATCAAGCCAGCCGCAACGACGAGCGCATCACCGCGCTCGGACGCATCCTGCGACGCTGCTCCATCGACGAGATGCCACAGCTCATCAATGTCCTGCAGGGGCGCATGAGCCTGGTCGGCCCACGCCCGCATGCCGTCGGTCACAACGAAGAGTATCGGCGTCTGATCAAAGGCTACATGGTGAGGCACAAAGTCCCGCCGGGAATCACCGGGCTGGCGCAAATCAGCGGCTTCCGAGGGCCAACGCCCCGCCTGCAGGACATGCAGGGCCGGGTGCATTGCGACCTGGAGTACTTGCGCAACTGGTCGCTGTGGCTGGATCTGAAGATTCTGGTGCTGACCGTGCCGAAACTATTCAAGACCGATAAGGCTTACTAGGACAACTGGTGGAGGGGTCGTCCATGTTCTCGGATGCGGCCAATCGCGGGTTGTTTCCAGTGAGTCCGACGTTGACCGATCATGTCGGCGGCTTCATGCGCTCGCTGTCGGAGTTGTTTCGTATCACCGTGCCGCTGGAGCGCGATCAGCAGGCGCACCGGATCATGCTGCTGGTGATCGTCAGTATCGGTGCCTGGCTGCGTTTCTGGGGGCTGGGCAATGTCGGCTTGCATGGCGATGAAGAAACCATGGCGATGGCGACCATGGCCATCGTGCGCGACGGCGCCCCCATCCTTCCCAGCGGAATGTTTTATCCGCGCGGCATGACCGAGCTCTATCTCATGGCGGGCTCGGTGCAGTTGTTTGGTGAGTCCGAGTGGGCGTTCCGTGTCCCATCGGCTGTCTGCGGCGTATTGACGATCTGGTGGGCGTGGCTCGCGGGGCGACGTTTCCTGCGTCCGTATTGGAACCTGGCGTTCGCAACGGCTGTCGCGCTGCTGCCGTCGATGATCGTGTATTCGCAAACGGCGCGCATGTATATCTTCCTGCTGGCGGCGGTTGCCGGCTGCATGGTCTGCGTGTTTGCCTGGGAGCGCAGCGGACGTCTCGGCTGGTTGATCGGCGGCGTGCTGGCGTTGGTGATCGGCATCGAACTGCATGCGCTCGCCGTTACCACGGTATTGCTGTTTCTGATGCCAGGCATCCTGCAAGGCGATTTCCGCAAGCTGCTCTATGGCGGTGTCGCCGCGGCGATCGTCATGGTGTCGTATCTGTTGATCAATGGCTGGGTCGATTCGCACTATCCCGTGCCGCCGCCGGAATATGCCGCGGATCTCGGTGCACCCATGTGGGATCGCAGTCGCGCACCGGAAGCCTTCGCACTGACATTCGAAATTGCACTGTGGATCGCGGGGCTGGCGATCGCGTTCTTCGCGGTTCATCTGTCGCGAGTGATACCTCAGCGGTTCGCGGCGATCAGTGTGGCGACGCTGCTGCTCGTCGGATTGTTGTTGCAGTTGAAGCTCTACTATCACATGGCTGTCCTGCTGTTCGTCGCCGGGGTGGTGGTGGCGCGGAGGTTTGGCGGTCCGCGCGTCTGGCGCAGGCTCAGTATCTTCGCGCTGGGCAGCGGCTTGCTGGCCTTGATTCATTTCAGCCTGCTGGCATCGACCCCGGGTTCATTGAAAAAAGTCATCGGCGCGCTGGTCGGGCAACCGAGTATCTGGCCTTACGCGCGCATCCTCGATTTCTCGGAGTTCGCCGGTCTGCTGGCGCTTGCCTCGGTGGTATGGGGCTTGTGGCAATTGATGAAGCGCCGTCGGGTCACCGACTACGTGCTGCTGGGCGTGCTGGCGGTATGGATTCCCATGTTCACCATCGGTTTTTTCGTCTGGAGCATGCCGCCGCGTTATACGGTGGCGTCGCTGTTGCCCATGATGGTGTGCGCCTTCGCCTTCGCACAGAAGGGGACTGACTGGCTGCAAGCAAAGGCGGCAGCGCGGAATATATCTCCGCTCAAGGACAGGGCGGGTCAGCTCGTGGCGGCTGCGGTGACGACAGTTCTGGTGGTGAATCCCATGGAAGTGGTCGCCAACGTGAATTCCGGGTACGAATCGAATCCGGATCACAAGGGTGCGGCGGAGTTCATGAAATCTCAGAACATCGGCCCCGGCGATGTGGTTCTTGCGGAGGATATCCTGCAGCAGACGTACTACCTGGGCCACGTCGACTACTGGCTGATGAGCCGGAATCACGCGCGCCGTTACGTCGAGCTGAAGAATGGCCGGATCCAGGACTTTTATACCGGTTCGGGCGTTATCAGTAGCGCCGCGATGCTCGAAGACCTGCTGCGCGATGCGCGTGGCCATCGAATTTTCGTCATCGGCAGCGGCGAGAATCAGAGCGACAAGCGCAGAGGCATGCGAGGCGACATGGACCCGGTGCTGCATTCGGATCAGTTCGAAGTGGTTTACGAGGGCAGGGATGGCCTGACACAGGTGTGGCGCGCCACGGGCGCACCGCCGTCGCAACCTTCATCTACGCCGCGGGAGTAGCGTCATCGCCGGGTTAGTCAGCCGGACCGCGATCATCTCGATCACGCGGTTCATGAATCAGGGACTGGTCGTCATCAGTCCCATCCTGCTGGTACGGCTGCTCACGGTCGAGGAGTTCGGCCGGTATCGCGAGTTCCTGCTGTATGCGGGCCTGCTCACGACCATCTGCGCCTTCGGCATCAACAACAGTCTGCTGTATTTCATTCCGTCGCGGCCGGAAAGCGTGCGACAGATGGTGCGACAGGCGGTGACCATGACCTTCGGCACCAGTGTGACGGTGGTGGGCGGCACGCTGCTGGCGGATTTCCTCTTCAATGGCGCCATCCTCGGCGGCTTGCAACTGCCGGTCGCGATCTATGTGCTGCTGTTCGTGAATCTGGATTTCTGGGAGTTCTACTGGCTGTCGCAGAAGCGGCCAGTGCCGGTGTTCGCTTACACGACCGGTCGTTTGATCGCACGCATTCTGGTGGTGGTGACCGCGGCGTCGATCTGGCGCGATGTGATGCCCATCATCTGGTCGCTGATCTGTCTCGAGGCGGTTCGCATCGGCGTCTCCTGGATCGCGTGGCGCCGGGCCAGAGGCAGCATCACTCAAACGAGCGAAGAATCGTGCTGGCGCGAGCAGTTCAATTATTGCTGGCCGGTGGGCCTGGCGCTCATTCTGGTGACGCTCAACAAATCGTTGGGCAACCTGTTCGTGACCAAGACGCTGGGCGTCGTCGCGCTGGCGCATTACGCGATCGGCACTCACATTCAGCCGGTCATCGGCGTGCTTCGCAATTCGATATCGGACGCGGTGCTGCCTGAGCTGGCCGCGCTGAAGAGCACGAAAGGCGAGGCCGCGTTGGGGCTGTGGCGCCGCTCGACGGTGGTGTCCATGATTCTGCTGACCGCGGCGGGCGTCGTGCTGTTCGAGTTCGCGCACACCTTTGTCGTCACGCTGTTCTCGGCGAGTTATGAGCCGGCGGTGCTGATCTTCCAGATCTATCTGCTGGTGCTGGTGCGTGAGGTGTTCGATTTCGGCGTGGCGTTGCGAGCCGTCAACCGGACCGCGCCCATCGTTACGAGCAGCCTGTTCGCCATCGTCCTGAACCTGCTGCTGCTCCTGACCATCATGCCGATCTGGGGATTGCCAGCCGCGGCGCTGGCCTTCGTCATTTCGCGCTGGACTGAGGGTCTGGTGCTCAGTCGCAGCACCATGCGTGCATATAACATCGGCCTGAAAGATCTGGCGCGCTGGGCGGACTTGGGCAAAGTTGCACTCGCCGCGTTGCTGGCGTCGGTGGTTTTCATCGGCTCCTTCTGGATCGACTACTTCGGTCTCGCCGGCGTAGTCCTCGGCTCCGCGGTATTCATGGCATTGTTCCTGGCGCTATTGGTGGCCTTCCGCGTGCCGGAAGTGGCGGCGATGGTCGGCCGCCTGCGTAAAACCGAAACGGTTGCCGCCAAACCTTAATTGACGCTTCACGGCGACGCTCCGTGCCTGAACTTTAGGCACGGACGATGCATTGGTTTCCAGTGGTTATATCTTGGTCACTCCGCCGTAACGAGGCAGTTACCCGATGACGCTGGAACAACAACAGACTGGATCCACCAGCTCTGGCATCGAGCACAACGACACTGCCTGGGAAGGCCCGTTGTTCATCGTGGGCATGCCGCGGTCGGGCACGAAGCTGTTGCGCGGTTTGTTGAGCAAACATCCCCGCATCCGGATCCTTGCGGCCGAAACCGATTTCCTGCCCTTCATCGCGGAGTGGGTCGAGCGACAAGGCAGTCCGTCGACGCCCGAGGCGTTCGAACAATTCGCCAACGCCATGAGCGGCGCGAACTATTTCAATTTTCGCCCCACGGCGCGCGGACCGTTTCGTTGGCAGGACTGGCGTGCCGCCTGCAACGGTCGCTTCGATGTGAGCGGTCTGTTCGAGGGCTTCGCGCGCTACGAGCTCGATGCCGAGCGCAGTTCCGGCGCCATCTGGGCCGATAAGTCACCCGCCTATATTCGACAGATTCCGCTGATCATGAGGCATTTCCCCAACGGCCGGATCCTGCACATCGTGCGCGACGTGCGCGATCATTGCGTTTCCATGCGCAATGCGTGGGGCAAGGACATCCGGCGCTCGGCGTGGCGCTGGGGGAAAGATGTGCTGAACGCGCATCGCCAGTGTCTGAGCATGCCGGAACGCTGTCTGGAAGTGAGATTCGAGGAGTTGTTACAGAATCCGGACACGCAGATGCGCCGGATCTGTCTGTTCCTGGATCTGGATTTCTTCGCCGGTCTCACCGAGCTGTCGCAGTCGGTGGAGCAGCGAGGCTATGCCGCGGGCCGGACCGAGATCATGCGCGACAACTTCCGCAAGTTCGAGACTCGCCTGACGCCGGGCGAGATCGCGTCGATCGAATCGCTTTCGTGGGACTGCATGCATGCCCTGGGCTACACGCCGGTGCGTGCGACCCGTCAGCGTGAGATGTCCTCGCTGATGCAATACATGCTCAAGTTGAAAGATGGCGCACAGCTGGTCAAGAGCGGCATGGCTCGTCGAGGCGTCGCGGCGGCGGTGCGTTTTCATGCGACTCACCGGCGCATGGCTGGGTGAGGGAATGTCTGGCCGCGCGCTTCAGTGTAAGTACTAAAGCGCTCGTTGCAATTATTACAACGCCCCTGCGCTCGCGCGGGCTCGAGGCGTGGAACGATGCGCCCGTGTAAGCGATCTTTGCTGGTATGCAACTTGCTCTAGTGATCCTGACAGCGGATTCCACCGAGGCCGACGTGTACTTGCAATCTTGTATCGACAGAGGGCTGCGCTGATGCGTTACGTGTTGGCCGCGCTCACGCTGTTTCTGACCCTGAGCAGTGTGTTCAGCTGGGATCCGGGGCCGGCGCCCGGCGTCAAGATCAAGAACTTTCTGTTGTACCTGCTGATCATGGGGCTGGTGTTCAGCTACGCCAACGGGCGCAAGTTCAAGATCCAGCTGCCGTCGATGAACATCACCTTCATCGTGCTGATCAGTTATTGCATCTTCTCGTATCTCGCCATCGTCCTGTTCATCGACTATCCCCGCTACAACATGCTGACCAGCGCCTTCGATCTGAAGAATCGAGGCGTCGACTATCTGCTGTTCTTCCTGGCCTTCTTTTATGGCGTGCGCTCGGAGAAGGACGCGCAGTTCGTATTGAAGTGCCTGTTGCTATCGTGGGTCGTATCGCACTTCGTTGCAGTCCTGGATGCCTTTGGTTACGTGCACATCGGCGACATCGAGCGTCGCGGTGACGGTCGCGTTCAGGGCGCGGTCGGCGAATCGAATCAATATGGCGCATTCGTGGCGCTGACCTTGCCGGCCGCGGTCGCGATGGCGGTGGCGGCGAAGGGCTGGCGTCGCTGGTTCTGGGTCGGGGCTTCGGCGCTCACGGCCGGAACGCTGTTGATGACGGTGTCGCGCGGCGCGTTCGTCGCGACCTTCGTGGCCACCATCGCCGGCGCCTACATGTTCCGACGCTACCTGTCGTTGGGCAAGATCGTCACCTGGGGCATGGCGGCCGGCGGTGCCATGCTGGTCATCCTGCTCATCGTCAGTCTGAGCTTCGGCGATCTGCTCTACGAACGAGTGGTGGCCGGCTTCAGCAGCAAGGACATGGGCGGCACCTCGTCGGGTCGTACCGAGATCTGGGCGACCGCCATCGAGATGATGTTCCAGCATCCGCAGACCTTGCTGACCGGGTTCGGCTGGAATGCTTACTGGATCATGCCGTTCCGGTATTCGCCCCATAACTATTACCTGGCGCAATGGTTCAACCTGGGGCTGGTGGGGCTGATCTGCAGCGTGCTGTTGCTGGTGATCCCGGTGCGCACGGCGATGCGCTCGTTCGCGGTCGCGCCGATCCACTTGAAGATTCCGCTCGCCGGCTTCGTGGTTTCGACCCTGGCCTATGCGACGGCCACGTTCTTTGTGGATCTTTACGTGCCCTGGATCTATTTCTGGGCATACACCGGCGTGAGCATGCGTCTGGCAATGATCGCCCGGGAGAGCGCGCCGCTGCCGGTGACCGTCAACCAACCGGTGCTGGCGCCACGACAGGCGGATCCGTATGGCTGGGTCGGCGCCGTCCGTCATTGATTCGACCTGGAAGCACCGATGAAGATCTGTATTGTCGGCCTCGACGACTTTCCGCAGCTGGCGAAGTTGAAAACAGCGAAATATGTGGGGGGCGAATCGGTACAGCACGTGTTGCTGGCGAAGGCCTGGCATGAACTCGGCCACGAGGTGTCGATGATCGTGCACGACCACGGTCAGGGCCGGGTCACCTACGTCGACGGCATTCGCGCGGTCGCTCCCTACTCGCGAGATGAAGGCATTCCGGTATTGCGCTTCGCGCATCCACGACTGACGGGGATGATTGGCGCGATGCGCGAGATCGATGCCGACCTCTATTATCAATCGCCTGCCGGCGCCGCCACTGGCATCACCGCCTGGTTCTGTCGCCGGCATGGCAAACGTTTCATTTCACGCATCGCTTCGGATCTGGCCTGCATTCCCGGCAAGCAACTGATCCGTTACTGGCGTGATCGCAAGATTTACGAGTACGGGTTACGCAATGCCGACCTCATCGTCGCGCAGAGCGAACAGCAGCGGACTTTGTTACAGCAGAACTACGGCCTGAAGAGCGAAGTGCTCGACATGGCGGTGGAGATGCCGAGCGGACCGCAACCGGCGAAGGACATCGACGTGCTGTGGGTATCGAATCTAAGACCGGTGAAGCGTCCCGAGATCGTGCTGGATCTGGCGCGCCGCTTGCCGAATGTTCGATTCACGCTGGCCGGCGGTGCGCTGCCTGGGTCGGAGGACTATTACCGGACGGTGACCGAGGCGGCCAGGTCGATTCCGAATCTCACCTGTCCTGGCGCGGTGCCTTACACCGAGGTTGGCACGATGTTCAGTCGCGCAAAGATTTTCTTGAACACCTCGCAGATCGAAGGTTTTCCGAACACGTTCCTGCAGGCGTGGGTGCGGGGAGTGCCGGTGGTCGCGTTCTTCGATCCGGATTCGCTGATCAAGCAGCGTCAGCTCGGTCACACCGCCACCGATCTGGAAGACATGATCCGCGCCATCATCCGATTGCTGGCCGATCACGATGAGCGCGATCGCATCGGTGAGCGTGCGCGCGCGTATGCGATTGCTCAGTTCGGGCCGACGCATATCGCCACCCGATATCTGGAAATGCTGGGGACGCAGGACGCGTCCGAAGTCCTGCATTACGGCACCAGTGGTTGACCATGGCGAGCGTGGAAGCAAAGCTCGACCGTGACATCGCCTCGCGCCGGCCTGCGGGCACCGCTGGGCTGGATGTCTTGTTCGTACTGAACAACCTGGCGGTCGGCGGCTCCGAGAATAAGGTGGTGAAGCTGGCCAATGCGCTCAGCGCCCGGGGCATGCACGTCGGCGTGGCGTACTTGAACGAACCGACGACGCTGCTGAAGAACATCGATAGCAGCGTGGCGACGTTCTTCCTGTCGCGACAGGGCCGCTTCTCGCTCAAGGCTAACACGGCGCTGAGACAACTCATCGAGCAGCAGAACCCGCGCAATGTCGTTTCCGTGAATCTGTATCCCGCGCTTTATGTCGTCACGGCCACGCGTTGGGCGCGGCATCGTCCGCGAACCATCGGGTTGATGAACACGACGGAGCTGCGTCGGGGCGCCAAATGGAAACGTGGTTTCTATACGCACGTCCTTCGATATCTCGACTGGACGGTGTACGGTTGTGAACTGCAGCGAGACACCTGGCTGTCTTCCAACAGTCCGATGCGCCCGCGCTCCAGCGTCATCTACAACGGCGTCGATGTGAACAGGTTCTCGGCGGCGCGCAATGGCGCCGCTGTCCAGCGTGCCCAGTACGGCATCGGCGAGAACGCGTTCGTCGTCGGCAGCGTGGGGAGGCTGGCGGCTGAGAAGAATCAGCTGCCCTTGATCGATGTGGTCGCCGACCTGCGAGCGACCGGTGCAGACGTGCATTTGATGCTCGTCGGCGATGGCCCGCTGCGATTGGCGCTGGAACAGCGAGCGGCCGAGCGCGGCATCTGCTCGGCTGTGACATTCACGGGCGCGTTACCGGATGTCCGCGCGGCGCTGAAAGTATTCGATGTTTTCGTTCTGCCCTCACTGTCCGAAACATTCTCGAATGCCGCGCTCGAAGCGATGGCGATGCAACTGCCGGTGATCCTGACACGCACCGGTGGCGCCGCGGAAATGATCGAACACGGCCGCGAGGGTTATATCGTCGATGTGGCCGAGCTACCGCGACAGTTGCCCGGGCTGATCAATCAGCTGCGGCTGGACAACATGTTACGCACTCGTATGGCTGCAGCCGCGTCGATGCGAGCGCAGCGGGAGTTCTCCTGGGAAGGGATGCTCACCGCCTACCAGAACATGCTCGGCGCACGCGAGGCGGTCAGCCATGCGTGAGTCTTCCAACGTCCTGATGCTCGGGCCGGGGCTGAATGTCCGAGGTGGCGTGTCGGGCGTGGAACGGCTGCTGCTCGATGCGTTGCCTGAAGAGGTCCACGCCACTCATATCGCCACCATGGTCGAAGGGGGCAAGTGGACCAAGGCTGTCACGTTCGCGCAGTCCCTGGCCAAGCTGACCCTGGAGCTGCGTCAGCATCCCGATGTGGTCCATATTCATTTTGCGAGCGGGGCCAGCAATATTCGCAAGATCATCCTGGCCCGCATTGCATTGGCTCGCGGCGCCAGCGTCATCATGCATGCGCATGGCGGCGGTTATCAGAAACATTGGGCGAGCATGTCGCCCGCGGCCCGATCGATCACGCTGAACACTCTGCAACGAGTGCAGCGTCTGGTCGTGCTCGGCGAAGGCTGGAAGTCGTTCTTCGAGTCCATCGGCGTGCCGAAGCATCGCATCGTGGTGCTGCCCAATCCGGTGGTGTTGCCGGAGTCCGTGCCGGAGCGAGCCGTCGGCGGCAAGGTCCGTTTCGTTTATTTCGGGATGATCACCCGGCGCAAGGGCGTGTTCGATCTGATGCAAGCCATCGCGAACCTGTCGGCGGAGTGTCGCGCCCGGGTTGAGTTTGTCCTGGCGGGCAACGGCGATGTTTCGCAGCTGCGTGAGCATGCGAACAAACTCGCCGTGCAGGATGTGGTCGAGATTCGCGAATGGGTCGATCCAGCCGAACGCGACCGGTTGCTGGCGGCCGCGCATGCGTTCGTATTGCCGTCGCATACCGAAGGGCTGCCAATGTCGTTGCTCGAAGCGATGGCCTGGGGGCTGCCACCCATCTGCACACCCGTCGGCAGCATTCCGGAATATGTAGTGAACGACGCGAACGGATTGTTGATTGCGCCGGGCGATGTTTCTCAACTGGCAGCGGCCATCGAGAAGCTGGTGATGCAGGAAGCGGATCGCGTCCACATGGGCCGGCTCGCGCGCGCCACAGTGGAACCATTGTGCGTCAAACAGTATTCGGATCGCATGTGCGCCGTGTACCGCTCCGTCGCCAACGGTCATGGCCGGCGGGCGGTCGCACGCTGAGCGGAATGTCACTGGGGTCGGGCATGCAAGCGCTGGTAAAAAAACTCAAGCTGCTCCAGGTCGGCGACACCGCCGTACGTCGCAATCCCTTGTTCTATGCCGACGCGCAGCGCGAGTTCGAGCGGCTGGAACGCGCCGGTTTCAACGAGCGCCGCAAATGGACCAACGAGCGGTTGAGCGAATTGCTCTTTCCGGCGAGCCGCAGCGGCTACGGACGCGTCGTACGAGGCGGTGGCGATATTGCCAGCTGGCCGTTGCTGACCAAGGCCGAGGTGCGCGGCGCCCCGAAGGTGTTCGCGATCGGTTCGCAACTCTTTACGATCAAAGCGAATACCGGCGGCACGTCGGGTGCACCGCTGGACATCGTGCGTTCGTTGCGGTCCGTGGTAGTCGAGCAGGTGTGCATCGATCGCATGATGAAGAAGGTCGGCGTCGACGCTCGCTCGGCGAGATGCGCGGTCTTGCGCACCGAAAGCATCAAGGACCCGAACGATTTCAAGCCGCCGTATTGGGTATTTGCCGGCGGCGGCAATCGGCTGGTGCTGTCATCGACGCATCTGAACGCCGCCACGATCGAGCACTACGCGCAGATGATCGACACGTTCAATCCGGAATGTCTGCTCGGCTATCCCACCTCACTCGAAGCGCTGTGCTTCCTGCTGAAGCGGGCGAAGCGGCGGCTGCACATTCCCGCCGTGTTGTGTTCCTCCGAAGTGCTGCATTCCCGGGTCTGGCAGGCGGCGCGAGAAACTCTGAATTGCCGGCTGCTCGACTATTACGGTCAGGCCGAGCGCGTTGCCTTCGCTTACGCGACGGCGCCGGAGGAGTATCGATTCCTGCCCGGCTATGCGCATGTGGAATTCGAGCCGGCCGGCATGGAAGGCGAGCACAAGCTCTACGAAATCATCGGCACGCCGCTGTGGAATCGTTCGATGGCGTTGATCCGCTATCGCACCGGCGATCTGGTTCGCCTGCCCGCTGCGTGGGGTGAACGTGAGCTCGAGGAAGTGGCGCTGGGTTTACGCCCGTTCCCGGGTGTGCTCGGCCGTGACAGCGACATCCTCGTGACGCCGGACGGGGTGAAGGTGACCGGCATCAGTCACTTCCAGCGCGACGTGGCCAACATCGTGCGCATCCAGGTGATTCAGGAGAGCGCCGGCAAAGTCGTGATCTTGGTGTTGCCGATGGAGGAATATTCGGATCGAGATCGCGACCGGCTGATGCACAACGCCCGCGAGAAGCTGCCAAGGAACATGCACGTCGAGATTCGCAGTGTGACCGCGCTGGAGCGCACGGCACGCGGCAAGACGCCTTTCGTCATTCATCGGCCGCCGGTGAAGGAGTTGCTGAACAATACGCGTGCCCACGGAAACATTGCGTGAGGCGCCAGCCATGAGTCTGAAGTGGAAGCTGCAGCGTCTGTCGGCGATGAGCGGGTGGGAAGTCGGATACCGGGTCAAGCAACGCGTTCAGGCCAGCGTCGAGCAGTTCGGCCTGCATTCCTCCGTGCCGCCGCCGCCCGCGCCAGAGCGAACCGGAGTTGCGTGGGTTGCGACGCTGCCCACTGCATTCAACACCGACAAATATCGATGTGCAGCCGATGACATTCTCGACGGGCGTTTCCCGGTGTTCGCGATGTCCGCGGCCCCTCTGGGTTTCCCGCCGCAGTGGAATCGCGATCCCAAGACGGGCCGCCAGGCGCCGCTGCAATTCGGCAAGACGCTCAACTATCGCGACGAGTCCATCGTCGGCGACATCAAATATCTCTGGGAGCCGAGCCGTCACGCGCAACTCGTGACGCTGGCTCAGGCGTGGCACCTGACGCGCGAAGATAAATATGCCGAAGGGTGCCGCACGCTGCTGACATCCTGGTTCGATCAGTGTCCGTATCCGTCGGGCGTGCATTGGACCAGCAGCCTGGAACATTCGATCCGATTGGTGAACTGGTCGTTCGCTTGGCACCTGTTGGGCGGCGACGCTGCGCCGGTCTTTCAAGGGACGGTGGGTGAGGCGTTCAAGCAGCGCTGGCTGACCAGCGTGTATCAGCATTGCCAGTTCATCGCCGGGCACTTCTCGCGCTACTCCTCGGCGAACAATCATTTGCTCGGCGAGTTGATGGGGTTGTTCATCGCTTCGCTCACGTGGCCGTTGTGGAAGCGCAGCCGTCGCTGGAAGAGCACGGCGCAGCGTCAGCTCGAGGATCAGATGCTGCTCCAGAACGGCGAGGACGGCGTCAATCGCGAGCAGGCGAACTGGTATCACCATGAAGTCGCCGACATGATGATCGTCAGCGGCTTGATCGCGCGGGCCAACGGTTGCGACTTCAGTACGGCGTACTGGCATCGCCTGCGAGGAATGCTTCAGTACATTGCGAGCATCATGGATGCCGGCGGTCGTGTGCCGAACTTCGGCGATGCCGACGACGCCATCATCGCGCGACTGGATCCGGAGGTGGGCGATGTGTATCGCTCGCTGCTCGCGACTGGCGCGGTGTTGTTCGATTCCGCGGAGTTCAGATTCAAGGCGAGTGTCGGCCAGCCGGCGCGAAATATCGACGACAAGACTCGCTGGCTGCTGGGAGACCAGGCGGCGGCGAAGTTCGAGCGCATCGACCTGTCGCGCGTGACCTTGCCGATTCGCAAAGATTTTCCGAACGCGGGCTATTACGTGCTCGGTGACCGCTTCGAAACCAATCGTGAAGTACGCATCGTCGCCGATGCCGGCCCGCTCGGCTATCTCTCGATCGCCGCGCACGGACATGCGGACGCGCTGTCTTTCACGCTGAGCGTGGGGGGCAAGGAGATATTGATCGATCCAGGCACCTACGCCTATCACACCCAAAGAATCTGGCGCGATTACTTCAAAGGCACTTCGGCGCACAACACCGTGCGCATCGATGGCGTCGATCAATCGGTCAGCGGCGGCAACTTTCTGTGGGTCAAGCACGCGCAGGCGCAGGTCGTCGGCCTCGACCGGACGCCCATGGTCGATCGCTGGACCGCCAGTCACGACGGTTACTCGCGACTCAAGCATCCGGTGACGCATCGTCGTGAGATCCAATTCGAGAAGCAGCATTCGCGTCTGCAAGTGACCGATGAATTGCTCGGCAGCGGCCCGCATCAGGTGGAAATGTTCTGGCACTTCGCCGAGCAGTGCGCGGTGGTGGCCAATGGCCGTGACGTGCGCGTGTCCTGCGGCGACGTGATGTTATCGATGACGTTGCCTGAGGAACTGCGCTGCAATGTCCATCGCGGGGTCGAACAGCCGCAGCCCACCGGCTGGATCTCGCGCAGTTTCGACGCCAAGGTGCCGACTACCACATTGATCGCCACCGGCCGTATCGACGGCGCGGCCCGCCTCGTCACACGTTTCAATATCGACTTCAAGAGCTGATAATCCCGCCCCTCTATCGAGGGGGCAGGGTATGAGCGCGGCAGATCGACAGACTTCATCGCACGTCATGATGATTCGCCCGGTGGCTTTCGCCGGCAATCCACAGACCCGGGCGTCCAATGCGTTCCAGCAGGTCGATCCGAACAGCGTGGATTCGGTCAATCAGGCGGCGGCCCTGCGCGAGTTCGACGGCCTGGCGCACGCGCTCGACAAGGCGGGTGTGACCGTTCATACGTTCGAGGACACTCCCGACCCCCATACGCCCGACTCGATTTTTCCCAACAACTGGGTGAGCTTTCATGCCGACGGCACGGTGGTGTTGTACCCCATGCTGGCCGAGAACCGCCGCCTGGAGCGACGGCTGGATCTGATCGAAGCATTGAGCGCGAAGCACGGCTTTCACGTGGCCCGGGTCATCGACCTGACCCGTCACGAACATACCGGTCGCTATCTCGAGGGCACGGGCAGCCTGGTGCTGGATCGCATGCATCGAGTGGCTTATGCCTGCGTCTCTCCCCGCACCGACCTGGATGTGCTCGGCGATTTCGCCCAGCAGCTCGATTACGACATCGTCGCGTTCGAGGCCAACGATGCCAACGGCAAAGCGATCTATCACACCAACGTATTGATGTCGGTAGGCGAGCGTTTTGCCGCCGTGTGTCTGAGTGCCATTCGCGAAGATGAGCGCGATGGCGTGCTGAATCAGTTGCGCGGCGGTGGCCGGGTCGTCGTGGACCTGTCGCATGAACAGATGAATTCGTTCGCCGGCAACATGCTGGAGTTGGGTTCGTCGCTGACCGGCAGTGTCATCGCCATGTCCGAGCAGGCGCGCGGTGCCTTGACCGCCGAGCAGCGGGCGACCTTGGAATCGCATGCCGGCCCCATCGTCGCCACGCCCATCCCCACCATCGAGAAGCTGGGCGGCGGCAGCGTCCGCTGCATGCTCGCCGAACTGCATCTGCCCATGAAGAAACGACTATAATTTGGCCAAATGTTGGAACTTGGCGTCAAAACCCTGCTGGCCTATCTGCTGGGCTCGCTGATCGGCAGTCTGCTGGTCGGCCAGCTGCGCGGTGGTGTGGACATTCGTAAGCTCGGCAGCGGCAATGCCGGTGGCACCAATGCGTTGCGCACCCAGGGCTGGTCGTTCGCGCTATGGGTGATGATCATCGATATCGGCAAGGGCTGGCTCGCCGCCGGCCTGCTGGCACCGATGACTCTGCCCGGCATCGGCATCGACCCTCAGGTCGAGCGCGACTGGCTGGCGGTGGCCTGCGCGACGGCGGTCGTGCTCGGGCACGTTTATCCGGTGTGGTACGGCTTCCGGGGCGGCAAGGGGGCGGCGACGTTGATCGGCGTGCTCGTGGGCCTGAAGCCGGTCGCCATCCTGCCGGTGTTCGGGGTGTGGCTGGCGGTCGTGATGCTGAGCGGATTCGTGGGTCTCGGCACCATGATCGCGGTCGCTTTTTTCCCCGCTTATCTGGCGATCGCTGAAGCCGAGCCGTCGCGAGCCATGCTGGTGTTCGGCTGCGCGATGACGCTGTTCGTCTGTTACACCCATCGCGGCAACATCGAGCGCATGCGTGCCGGCACCGAGAGCAGGGCCAAGCGGCTGTGGCTGCTGAAACCCCGCTAATCTCATGCCCACCAGCAGCAAGGCCCAGACTCCCAAGGCTCAAGCCCAGGCACGCCGGCAGCGGCTGCTCGCCATGCTGGCGGAGGGTTCGTTCTATTCGGGCGAGCAACTGGCGAAGAAACTGAAGATCTCGCGCGCCGGCGTCTGGAAGCTGATGAACTCGCTCAAGGCGCTGGGCGTCGATATCGAGTCGGTCGCGCGCCAGGGATATCGCTTGCCGCGCGCCGTCGATCTGCTCGACAAGGACGCCATTGTTTCGTCATTGCCGGCAACCACACGTTCACAACTGGAAAGAGCCGATGTCCTGCTGACGGTGGATTCCACCAACCGGTTCGTCGCCGATTTGTCGCCGCCGCAGGCGGGACGTTTCCAGTTGTGTACGGCCGAAGTGCAGAACGCGGGTCGAGGCCGCCGCGGTCGCAGCTGGATCGCGCCCTTTGGCAGCGGCGTCTGCATGTCGTTGGGCTGGCAGTTCGTCGAGGCGCCGCCGACGTTCTCGGCGCTCAGTCTCGCGGTCGGCGTCGCGGTGGTGAAGGCATTCAAGCGCCTGGGGATCGCCGGCGTCGGCTTGAAGTGGCCCAACGATCTGCAATGGCAGGGCCGCAAGCTCGGCGGCATTCTCATTGAAATGCGCGGCGAGTCGGCCGGGCCGGCGCAAGTCATCATCGGTATCGGCATCAACATGCAGATGCCTTCCGCGATCCGCATGCAGCTCGCTGAGCGCGAGGCCGCGTTGATCGCCGACATTCACGAAATCATGCGTGAGCAGACGCCGACCCGGAACGCGTTGATCGGCGCCGTCGCCACCGAGCTGTTGCAGATGCTGCAGACGTTCACGGTCAGCGGCTTCGCTGCGTTCAAAGATGAATGGCACGAGCTCGACACGCTGGCCAACGCACCGGTCAAAGTCATCAGCGGTTCCCAGACCACGATGGGCTTCGCGCGGGGCGTGGAAGCCGACGGCACCTTGCTGGTCGATGTCGATGGCGAGCTGCGCAAGTTCGTTTCGGGTGAAGTCAGTTTGCGCGCGGTGAAGAGCTGATCGCGATGCTGTTGCTCATCGACATCGGCAACACGCGCATCAAGTGGGCGCGCTCGGATGAACGGGGCCTGGGCCCGCAGTCCGCCGCCGTGCACGCCAACTGGACGCCGGATGACTTCGTTCAGCAGATCCTGAATTCAGGTCCTCGTGCCGAGCGCGTGCTCATCGCCAACGTCGGCGGCAAGCGCATGGGTGAGCTGGCGCAGACGGCCATCGATTCGACGTGGCGCATCGAGCCTCGTTTCGTGCATTCGCCGGCGGCCCAGGCCGGGCTTCGCAATGCCTATCCAGAACCCGCCAAGCTGGGGGTGGATCGATGGCTGTGTCTGCTGGGAGCACGCGCGTTCGAACCTCGGCCGCTGTGCGTGGTCAGTGTCGGGACGGCCATGACCATCGACGGTCTGGATGCGAGCGGTCAGCACCTGGGTGGAGTGATCGTGCCGGGGCCGGACTTGATGGTGTCCAGCTTGCTGAAAAACACCAGCGACATTGCTCAGCGTGCCGCCGGCGGCCAGACCCGCGACGCGCTATTTGCCGACAACACCTTGGGTGCGATTCAGCAGGGCGCGGTCCAGGCGCTCGCGGCGCTGGTGGATCGCGCGTTGGAAACACTCGAACAGCAGCTTGGCGAGCCGCCCGTGCTGTTGCTCACCGGTGGCGCCAGTGCCCGTCTGCAGGGGGCGATTCGTGCTGCCGGCAGAGAAATTCCCGACCTGGTGCTGCGCGGCCTCGCGGTCATAGCGACCCTCCCTGACTGATTGATACGAGGGATCGGGCATCCTGCCACGGCCCTCGTGCGAGTCGGCAAAAGGCGCGACTTTTACCTCTCGCCGCCGCTGGGAGCGGCGGGGTACATCCATGTACCCGGGCGGCTTCGATAAGCTGTGCAGTACCTTCGTGTATGATCCAGCTCGTTCGCCGACGGTGAGCAAATTGAGGACGCTTGGATGGCCAGCTCGAGATTCCGACCGTTGACCGCAGTCACAGCGCTGATGGCGCTGAGCTGCTGGCCGCTGTCGGGATTCGCCGCCGACCTGGCGGCCGGCAAGGCCGTCTCTCAGGCCAAATGCGTCGAGTGCCACGAGGCCGACGACTGGGAAGGCGAGAGCGCCGCCTCGCTGCAGAGCCTGATCAGCGATATCGTCGCCGGCAAGGTCAAGCATAAGCGGCCGTTGCAATTGACGCCGGCCGAGGTGGCGGACATCGCCGCGTACTGGGGCCAGAGCAGCCAGAAGGGAAAGAAGCGGCGTTAGCCGCTCAATATAACTACTGCATGCGCGCGTTCTGTTTGCTGTTGGTGCTGGTCAACGCCCTGTATTTCATCTGGTCCGCGGTGATCGATGTGCAGGTCGGCAGCCTCGATCGCGTGCCGATTCGCGTAGCCGCCCCGCCGCCCCGCATCGTGCTCGCCAAGGAAGCGCAGAACACACCGGCCCAACCACAGGCTGCCGAAGAAGAGGAGGAGAAGGTCGCCGACGTGCGCGCCATCGAGCCGCCTCGCGTCGAGCCCTTGGAATCGCCAGGCACGGTGCAACCGCCGGTCGCTCGCCAGGAAGACCCCATGACCTGTACCAGCGTCGGCCCCTTCGCCGATCTGGGTCAGGCCTCGCAAGCTCAGGCGACTCTGCGCACCCAGGGATTCGAGCCACGCCAGCGCGTGGAGCAGGGTGAGTTGTGGACGGGTTATTGGGTGAGTGTGCGCGATCTCGCGACGCGTGACGCAGCGGAAGTGGCGCTCAAGACCCTCAACGACAATGGCATCACGGATGTTTATTTGATGCCTGGCTCGGATCCGCCGAATGTGCTGTCGTTGGGCGTGTTCTCCGATTATCAGCGTGCGCAGCGCCGGGCCGAGGAAGTGCGTGCCATCGGCTTGTCCCCGCAGATCAGCGATCGCAAGCGCGCCGGCTCGGTGTTCTGGATCGACGTGGATTTGAAAGAGCCGGGTCAGAACATCGACACCAGCCTGTTTCAGGTCGGGCAGAGTCGGATCCTGCGGCTGGAATTGCGCGGCTGTCCGGCGCCGGGCTGACGACTCAATAGCCGCGTTGCTCGCAACACCTGGCGAGCTCGTCATCGTCGTTGACTGAGCGAGCGCACGAGATGCCGACGCGATCGGCACGCCAATCGCCCCATTCGGCATCGCCGCCACCGAACAAATCTCTGATTTCTTTGCCGGCGCCTGCCATGTAAGCCTCGGTGCCGCTGCAATAGCGAGCGATCAAGCCGGCGGCGAGACAGTGCTGTCGCTTGTCGGGCGCTTTCGTCGGCACCTTCTGTTGTACGACTGATTCCATGCAGCCGTACGAAGATTTCGCGGGCCGCGCCGGGCGATTCGGAATCGTCGCGCAACCGACCAGACCGATCAGCGCCAGCGCGACCAGGAGTCTGCCGATACTCATGAGCCGAGTATCCGCAATCGTCAGCGGCCGAGGAAGCCTGCCAGGGTGGTTTTCAACAAGGCACGATCGATGGGCTTGGACAAATAGCCATCCATGCCCGCCGCCCGACATTCCTCGTCGGCGCCTTTCATGGCGTGCGCGGTGAGCGCGATGATCGGCGTGCGCTTGCCGCCGTTCTCCACTTTCCGGATCGCGCGCGTGGCCTCGTAGCCGTCGAGGTCAGGCATCTGGCAATCCATCAGGATCAAATCGTAATCACCCGTCCGCCAGGCATCGAGCGCGGCGCGCCCGGTGCCGACGACATCGACCCGATAGCTCAATTTCTCGAGCAACCGTACCGCCACCTTCTGATTCACGATGTTGTCGTCGGCGAGCAGGATGCGGGCTTGCTTGTCGGCAAGCGCAGCGGATTGCAGCCGATCGCTGGTAATGAGGGGCTGCGATTGCAGATGCCAGACTTCGGGCTGCTGAGCGAGCACCAGCTGCAGCGATGTCACCAGATCCCGCTGCGTCACGGGCTTCAGCAGATAACCGGCGAAACCGAGCTCGGCGAAGTTGCTGCTGTCTTCGCGTCGACCGGAAGAGGTCAGCAGGATGAGGCGAGTCGCCTTGAGCCCGGGGTCTGCGTTGATCTTGCGACCCAGCTCGGCGCCGTCGCAGTCCGGCATTTGATAATCCAGCAACGCCGCATCGAACGGACGACCCTTCACGTGCGCCTCGCGCATGAGCTTGATCGCTTCCTCCGCGCTGCTCGCCGTAGCGGGCTCGATACCGCAGATCTGCAGCTGCCCCGTGAGCACCTTGCGATTGGTGGCGTTGTCATCGACCACCAACACGCGCTTGCCACGAATCGAGGTCGACAATATCGAGAACGCGCCGGTTACTGGATGACCTTGCTTGAAGCGCGCGGTGAACCAGAATGTCGAGCCCGCGCCTTCGCGACTGGTGACACCGACCTCGCCGCCCATGAGGTCGACCAGGCGACGCACGATCGACAGGCCCAGCCCGGTGCCACCGAAGCGGCGCGTGGTCGACGAATCGACTTGAGTGAATGGCGAGAACAGCGCCTTGATCCGGTCGGCTGGAATGCCGATGCCCGTGTCGCGGACTTCACAGCGAACAAACACGCCTTGCGCGTCATGCGACAGCACACTGAGCGCGAGTGAAACCTCGCCCTTGCTGGTGAACTTCACCGCGTTGCCGCCGAGGTTCAACAGGATCTGGCGGACGCGACCGGCGTCGCCCCGCACGGCGGCCGGCAGATCCGGATCGATCTGCAATGTGACTTCCAGGCCTTTCGCATGCGCTTGCACGGACAGCAGCCGGGCCACGTCTTCGAACGTGTCGCGCAGGTCCATGTCGTGAGCTTCCAGTTCGAGCTTGCCGGCCTCGATCTTGGAGAAGTCCAGAATGTCGTTGATCACGGTCAGCAGCGCGGCGCCGCTGTCCTTGATGGTCTGCACGTAGTCGCGCTGAGTCGTATCGAGCCGCGTGTCGAGCAGCAGATCGGTCATGCCGAGCACGCCATTCATGGGCGTACGGATCTCATGACTCATGTTGGCAAGGAACTCGCTCTTCGCCTTGTTCGCGGCGCTCGCGAGGGCCGCCGATTCGGTCGCGTGCCGGGTGGCGTCGGCCAGTCGATTGTTACTGGTTGCCAGCTCATGCGTTCGAGCGGCGACGCGTTGTTCCAGTTCATCCCGGGCGCGCAGCAGTTCGGCGTCGCGGGCTTCGATCTGCCCGAGCATGTCGTTGAATGCAACGATGAGTCGGCCGATCTCGTCGTTGTTGTGGACGTGTACGCGCAAGCCGTAGTCGCGTACGCGCGTGACACTCTCGGCCGCCCGCGACAAAGCGAGAATCGGCTTGGAGATGAATCGCTGCATGCCCAGTGCCGCGAGACTGGCGAATCCCAGTGCCCCGACGATCACCGCCGCCAGCAACCACGCGCGCTGGAGGATGCCCTCTTTCAACTCATTTCGATTGGCCCACAGCTGCAGCGAGCCGATGACGCCGTCGAGCTCGATGTCGGTCCGCACATGGACCAATTCATTGCGATCGGGCGCCGCGCTGAGGTCGCGACCGAAACGCGCCAGCACCCCGCCGCTCGCGTAATGAATTTCCGCCGCGACGATCGAGGCGTCGGCGCTCAATGCGGACAGCGAGCGAGTGGCCGCTTCGCGATCGTCGAAAGCGACTGCCGCCGCGCTGTCGCGAGCAGTGATCTTGGCTTGTGTCTCCAGGCGCACCCACATGTCCTGTTGATCGGCGCGATAGTCGGCGATGGTCAGCACCACGCCGGCCAGCAGCAGTGCCATGCCGGCGACCAGAATCGCCAGCATGGTGAGCTTGCTGCCGATGGGTAGCCGTTCGAACCATTGTTTCAAGCCGTTCATCGCGGGCCCCGTTGCACGTCGGCGGCCAGTTTCAACAGGTCGGAGCTGATGTGCAGCCCGACCTGATGCGCGTTCCCCACGTTGATGACGAAGCGCAGCCGGTGATTCTCGGTGAACAATCCGATCATTCCGCCCCGTGCGGTGAAGTTCGCGGCGTCGCTGATCGTGAGCACGGCGCGTTCCACAGGCAGCGCATAGCTCGCCGCCCTCGACGCTTCGATGTAGATCGCTTCACAGCGTGGCGCGGGCGTGGTTTCGGTGACTTGCACGGCCAATAGCGAGCGCGTGCCGACACGTTTGTTCGCGATACCGGTCGTGAGCGCGGTGTAGACGCCGTCGCCGCCGACGAAGCAGATCGTCAACGTGTCGGAGGCGTCGCTGCCGGGCCAGGCGACGAATTTGACGAAATTGAACACGTAGGCGGCTTTGAACTGATCTTCCCGTTGCCCGGCTGCATCGGCATGGGCGCTGCCGCTCGCAGCCGTGAGGGCTGCGAGCATCGCGACTATGTGCAGGATGCGATTCATTTCGATCGAATTCAGGTCGTTGGTCCGTGCGTCGGCGCGCACTCCATTCCTGCGCCATTGTGCGTGAGTCATCGGCCGCCTGCGCGCGACGGAGTGCTACTCGGATCTCACTTTGCTGCGTTTGCGGGTCGCCTGCCGGCCGCTTAAGGAGAAGCCTTATGCATGCTGTGCGCCGCTGCGCCGAAGATCCAGGACATCGAGGCGAACTCGCTGCAAATGACGATTAACTTAAGTTATCTCCTGCGTGCACTGACCGGCGCCAGCGTGCTCACGCTGGTGTGCGTCGGCGCGTTGGCCGATGGTGGCGATCTCGACACGCTCAGTCTCGAACAGCTGATGGACATGAATGTTCATGTGGTCCACGGCGCCTCGAAATACGAGCAGCGCGTGACGCGGGCGCCGTCATCCATCAGTATCGTCACCGCCGAAGACATTCGTCGCTTCGGTTACACCAGCCTGGCGGATGTCCTGCGCGACGTTCGGGGCTTGTATGTCACGAACGATCGCAATTACACCTATGTGGGCGTGCGTGGCTTCCTGCGTCCGGGCGATTACAGCACGCGAGTGTTGCTGCTGATCGACGGTCACCGCATGAACGACAACGTCTACGACAGCGGCTCGGTGGGCCTGGAATCCATGCTCGATGTGGAGCTGATCGATCGCGTCGAGATCATCCGCGGTCCGAGCTCGTCTTTGTATGGCAGTAGCGCGTTTTTCGGTGTGATCAACGTGATCACGAAGCGGGGCCGCGGGGTCGATGGCGCGGAGCTCGGGGTCGACACTGCCAGTTACGACACTCAGAAAATGCGCGCCATTTATGGCACGACATTCGACAGCGGTGCCGACTGGCTGGTGTCGCTGACCCATTACTCGAGCGACGGAATGAATTTTCATTATCCCGAGTTCGATCAGCGCACCACCGACAGTCCGTTCGCCGCGAACAACGGCTTTGCGAGCGGCCTCGACGACGAAAGAGCTGCGAAGTTCTTCAGCAGCGTTCGCTACGGCGGTTTCGCGGCCTCGCTGTATCTGAGCGACAGGCGCAAGCAGATTCCGACCGCGTCATTCGACACGGTGTTTGGCGATCCGCGCGAAATGACGGACGACAAGCGTGGCTATCTGCAGCTGAGCTACAAACATGCGTTCAGCGACAAGGTGCATTTGAATGTGCGCGCCTCGTACGATTCGTATCAGTACGAAGGCGACTTCCCGATGAACTACGCGCTGCTCGGCGAAGGCGATTATGAAGCGATACTCCGTGACGAAATGCGGGGCGACTGGTTGAACAGCGAAGTGCAGCTCACCTTGCAGCCGACGGACCGATATACGTTTGTTCTCGGCTCGGAATATCGGGCGAACATACGCGAGTACCAGGTCTCGTACGATGCGGTCGAGCCGCGCATCTACTATGTCGACCGCGACGACACCAGCGCCGTCGTCGGTGTGTTCGGCCAAGTAGAGGCGAAGTTGCGCAAGGATTTCAGCCTGACCGCGGGGCTGCGCTACGACTACTACGGTGAGAGCTTCGGCGGCACTACCAACCCTCGTCTCGCCGCCATCTACAATCCTTCACCGAGCTCCGCGATCAAGGCCCTGTACGGGGAAGCGTTCCGAGCGCCCAATCCGTATGAGCGTCATTACAACGCGGAACAGGCCAATCATCCGGCGCTGCGTCCGGAGACGATCGATACTTACGAGCTGGTGTACGAGCACTATTTCAATTCGACGTATCGCTTCAGTCTGTCCGGTTACTCCTATTACATCGACGGCTTGATCACGCAGGTGGAAACGGCGGACGCCGAGCCCTATTACGAAAACCTGGACGATGTGCACGCCCGCGGGGTCGAGCTCGAGCTGGAGGGTTCCTACAAAAACGGCACCGTCCTGCGCGGCAGCTGGACTGTCCAGCGTGCCAAAGACATCGGCACGAAGCTGGAGCTCACGAATTCGCCGCGCCAGTTGGGCAAGTTGAGCGCGTCGGTGCCGGTGTTGAGCAGCAAGGTGTTCGCGAACCTGGCAGTTCAATACAACAGCGACAGCCTGACGCTGGCCCGAACCCGCAGCCCTGCGTTCTGGATCACCAATTTCACGTTGAACACCCACGATCGCTGGTCGAAGGTCGAGCTGACCGCGGGCATCTACAATGCCTTCGACGAGGACCGTCCGTTCCCCGGCTCCGAAGAGCACACGCAGACCTTGCTACAGCAGGAAGGCCGCACTTATGGTGCCGAAGTCGTGGTCCGTTTCTGAACCTCGTCGCCGGCCGTGCGGAAGGTGATCGAATATCGCAATTCCTTGGTCGGCGGCACGTGATGCTGCCAGCCCCAGCGCGCTTGATCGCGCAGGATGTACGCTGAGCGCGGCGCCAGCTCCAACGCAAACATCTGAGATTTTTTCTCCGGCGACCAGGGATACGGCCGGAAGCGCAGCCGGGCGTGCCCCGCGAGCGAGATGCCCACGATCTGTTCGTAATCCGGTACGTCGCGATGCCAGCCGAGCTGCGTGCCGGGCCGATATTCCGCGATCAATGCCTGCACGAAATCTCCCGGCTGCAGGCCGAGCCATTCGGCCGCCCGTGTACGCAAAGGGCTCAGGAATTCAGGGATCGGCGGCGCGGCGTCGGACTTCAAGTGAGTGAAGTCGTAAGAGAACCCGTAGTTCACCGTGCGCCGTCGCGCGGTGTATTGCTGATAACGAGCCTCTTGCAGCGGCAGCCCTTGGATCTCCGCTACCAGAGCCTGCTCCTCGACCGCAGTAATGAAGTCTTTTCGATAGATCAGACCGGCGGGTAACGCGGGCTGAAAGAAATCGGCTTGTCTCATGTCCGCATAGTGGGGGCGGCACCGGTGGATTTCGATGACCCGGACCCACCTGGGATATTGGTTCACGGTTGGAATTTTCAGGACAGCGTCCGCTGACCCGCCCGTAACAGAACTTCGCACCCTGCCGTGCGTTACCAATGTGGAGGTGCACTGTGCGGCGCTCTGACGAAATCATATTCATCGGCCTCTCCATCACTTCGTCGTGGCGCAATGGACATGCTCCAGCGTATCGGGCCTTGATTCACGGCCTGCAGCAGCTCGGCCAGAAAGTGGTGTTTCTCGAGCGGGAACAACCGTGGTATTCGAGCAATCGGGATGCACCGGTGCTGTCGTACTGCCAGTCGCGACTGTACGAGGACGTCGAGGAGCTGCGTGCCAGATACTCACCTCGCATTCGCGCCGCGGCTGCCGTGATCGTTGGTTCTCGCGTGGATGACGGCAGGCGCGTTTGCGATTGGGCGCTCGATTGCGCCACCGGCGTCAAAGCATTCTACGATCTCGATGCGCCAACGACTCTCGCGGGATTGCAGGACGACAGCTGTGAATATCTGCGGGCGGCGCACGTGCCCGAATTCGACATGATCCTGAGTTCCACTGGCGGACCGGTCCTGCAGCGACTGGAACGAGAGTCTGGCGCGAGAGGCGTCCGGCGTTTGTATTGCAGTGTGGATGTCGATCAGCACCAGCCCACGGGAGTGCGACGTGACATCGATCTGGGTTACCTCGGCATCTATAGCGACGATCGTCAGCCAGCGCTGCAGCAGTTGCTGAGCGAGCCGGCACGGCGTCTGCCGAAGCGGCGCTTCGCCGTGATCGGCGCGGAGTTTCCGGCGCAATTGAGCTGGCCAAAGAATGTATTGCGCATCGATCACATTGCGCCGGGCTCGCACGCCCAGCTCTATGGGCGGCAACGATTCACCTTGCATCTCACGCGCGCGGACGTGAGACAGCTCGGTTACTCGCCCAGCACGCGTTTGCTCGAAGCGGCTGTTTGTGGCACGCCCATCATTGCCGATCAGTGGGAGGGCATCGATGAGGTATTGGAGCCGGGCAAGGAAATCCTGCTGGCCCGCTCGGCGGACGAGGTGACGCAGCACCTGGAAAACGTCAGTGATGCGCAAGCGGAGCAGATGGCGGTCGCGGCACGAGAGCGCGTCTGTGCCGAAGACAGCAGCGTGGTTCGTGCCGGGGAACTGATGAACTATTTGAGTGAGGCGCGGGGCCCGTTCAATGCGCGCTCTGCCATTGCGAGCGGGCTGAGTGCCGCCGCGTCGTGACGTTTACAGCGTTTTCAGCAGCACGTTGCTGAAGCGGTCCTTCACCAGTCCTTCGCCTTCCAGATGCAGGTAGCCCGGGTCGAACATGGCCAGCGAGCGCAGGCCGGCGAAGTCGTGGATGACCAGCGATTTGCTGCTCATCGAGACCAATCCCACGCGACGCAGCTCCTTCAGAGTGCGATTCACATGCACGGTGGACAGCGCAACCGTATCGGTGAGCTCGGATTGAGTGACCGGCAGCTCACAGCCTTCCGGCGTCGCGAGGCCCACGGACTGCAGTCGAACGTAGATCTCGCAGAACAGATGCGCGATGCGTTCCAGCGCCGTGCGCTGACCGATGCTCACCAGCCATTGACGGCCGATCGCCTCCTCGACCAGCGTGTTCCACCAGAACGCGCGCGTCAGCCTCGGGTAACGCGATGTGATATCCAGAATGGCCTCGCGCGACAGCATCGTCACCGACGAAGGCGCCAGCGTGCTGATGGTGTGATCCATCTTCTTGAGAATGAACACGCGGGCGTCGCGGCGATTCGGACATCTGGCCCGAGCGGCGGATGATCGAACGCACCGTGGCGAGCGGCCAATTCAAGGAGAGCGACGATGTGAGTGCATCGTTATCGAGGGATCGTCGTAAGACCGCCAGGCGCAAGGCCAGGCCGGGGCAGGGCGATAAGGGCGATTGATCCGGATCATTCCAGATCGACGCGAGTTGCGGGAAGCCTACCGGTTCCGGTCGGCTTCCACGCAACTCATTCACTCAGGTCTTTTTCGCCAGCTTCGCTTCCAGCTTCTGGGCATCGCTCAGATGCTGTTGCAAGGTCGGCAATGTTTTCTTCGCCAGGGCACGCAGATCGGGATCCAGCGTCGTATCGTTGGCCGCCGTCTGGAACAGCTCCACCGCCGCCTCGTGATCCTTCACCATCTGTTGCATGAAGTCGTGGTTGAAGTCCGCGTCGGCGGATTGATGCTCGAATTTCTCCTTCATGCCTTTGTGTATCAGGCCCGGTTCAGTGGGTACCTTCAGGTTCTTCGCCTTGGCCGCGGCCATCAGCTCCTTGTTGGCTTTGGTGTGATCCGTCACCATCTTTTGCGCGAAGGCTTTCACGTCGGCATTGCCGGATTTCGCCGCTCCGAGCTTGCCCATTTCGACTTCAGCCACGCCGGACTCGCCGGCCTTCTTCACAAAATCTTCCGCAGAGATCGCGTCCGCACCGAGCGCGGCCACGCTCGCCGTACTCAGTGCCGCCATCAGCAGCATGGTCGCAACTTTCATGATCCACCTCACTTATAACTTTTTCCAAACCTGAGACATGAATCGCCGGCGCGAGCCGGACGATTCGTTTGTTCGACAGGAAGCGAACGCGCCGTGCACGCGTCGGTTCCGGACGACGTGACGGCGCGGGTGAGTGTGAAAGTTTCAAACGGGCCGGCTGTTGTCGACCTCGCCGCGCCAGGCGCCGGTTTCCCGGCCGCGTTCTTCGATGAACTTCTTGAAGTCCGGCACCGTGTTCTCGACACGCGCGCTCACGATGCCCATGGCCCATGCTTTCGATCGCCATGGGTGAGAATCAAGTTCCTGGCGGCGAATCCTCGCCGGGTGGGTTCAACAGGTGACGCAATTGAATGCGGCTGCGCTCGCAGAACTCATCCATCGCTCGATCGCGCGCAAAGCCCTGCGCGTCGGGAAGTAGCGGACTGCCTTCGTAGTTGGAACGAACGATGCGCAGGCGTGGCAGCAATCGTCGCGTCGCGCGCAACGCCGAGATCGTCTTCGCGTCTTCACGGGTCAACAAATCGAAATCGCGCGCCACCGCGATGTCCAGGTCTTCCAACCACCATTCAACGAGATACACCAGATTCTCAATGGTGTCGTCGATGACGACGATGGGATCGCGGTAGTCCATGGCGGGCGGAGAAGGTGGCTGGGAACTGTTGTTATATACAGGTGCCTGGATCAGTTCAATAGGGGCGTCGCCGGCTGCCGGCGTCGCTCGCCGACGACTGTTCCGCGCGCCTCCAGATGCGGTGAGATCGCGAATAGCCGGACGGGAAGACTGAGCACGGAGAGAAGCAATGAAGACGATCGGTACGCTGGCAGTGCTTCTGGGCGCTGCGTTTCTAGGGGTGGGCGCGGCCAGTGCCACGGAAGTGTTTCGAGCGCATTACGAAATTCGCGTCGCCAGCCAGGGCACCGACAACACCATCCGTTCCACCTTCGAAACGCGGCCCGGCGAGCGCTTCACCCTGGATCTGCCACCCAATGTGGTGGCGATGGCGGTGCGTCGGCTGAACGCGGAAAACTACGAGCTGCAAGTGACGGTGACGCCGACCAAGGCGGATAAGGACCGAGGCAAGATCACGTTCAGCCACACCTATCAGGGCATCCTCGGGCGGCCGCTGGAGCTGAGAAACAGCAGCGATGGAGTCAATGTGGACGGCGCGATCTCGGTGGTGGTGCTGAACCGATAGACGCGACTTACATCCCGGATGCAAGCCATTATCATCTCGGCCGCCGCGGCCCCTTCTTATTAAAAGCAGGGGCCGCGCTCCATAGCCCGCCCACAGCCCCGCGCCGAACAGCCAGCCAGTGCTCAATGAATATGCATCGTGCGCCCACGACGGGACGGGCAACTACGGCACGCAACTCGCCAACTTAGACGTCACTTGTCCGCTCGATGCGGAGGGGCACTGGTTGTTCCGCGCCGGCGAGCGGTGTGACGCCGACGACCACAGGCACGCGTTTGCTCGGCGCGCCGGTGTGGATGGGGTCGACGTTCCTGAGCTATGACTTCGGCGCGTCGCGCACCGTCATCGGAACTTTGCGTTACGAGTGGTGACGGCTCAGGTCACGACGATGGGACGATCGCGCGTGATGATCATCGTATGCTCGAACTGTGCGCCTCGGCTGCCATCCGGGGTGCGCAGTGTCCAACCATCCTCGGCGGTCACTGCCTTCGTCGCGCGGGTCGTGAGGAAGGGTTCGATGGTGATCACCCAACCTTCCTTCAGCACGGTTCGATTGCGCGGATCGAACGTGTTGGGGACCTGCGGCTCTTCGTGGATGTAACGGCCCACGCCGTGCCCGCATAAATTCCGGATGACCCGGAATCCACAGCTCTTGGCGCGATGCTCGACCGCACGGCCGATGCCGTGCATCGGCGCGCCGGCCGTTACCTGTTCCATCGCATCTTCCAGCGCCAGCTTGGTGGCTTTCAACAGCTGCGCGGACTGAACAGAGACGGCGCCGACCGGAAAGCTCGCGCCGGTGTCGGCCCAGTAGCCGTTCAGCTCAGCGGACACGTCGATGTTGACCAGATCGCCTTCCTGCAGAACGCGCGAGGAAGACGGAATGCCGTGCGCGATGTTGTCGTTGACGCTGATGCAGGTGGTGCCCGGAAATCCATACGCCAGTTGCGGCGCCGAGCGGGCACCATGGCGAGTGAGAATCTCCTTGCCCAGATCGTCCAGTTCCCCGGTGGTCACGCCAGGCGCCACGCGAGCACCCAAGGCCTCGCGCACTTCCGCCACGATGGCACCAATCCGCTGCAGTCCTTCAATGTCGTGCCGGCCGTCGATGGACATATCGCTTTTCACCTGGATTCGAAAGCCAGGAGGGTACTCCAACGCGGGCGGATTTGCTGTGCGCGTTACTTGATCAGCGCGCGCCGGCTCGCCATCAATCCAACCATGCGGCGCGTGACTTCCAATAACACCAGTGCCGCCGCACCGACTTCGAGCAGGATGGTCGTGTTCATCATCGCGCTGTGTGCCGAGAGGGGCGCGACTACGTAGTGGCCGAGGCTGTCCAGCCCGAGCGCGGCGTATACCGCCAGCAACAGCAGCCCGATCCACTCGCGCGCCCGGTATACCAGCAACGCTCCGATTCCACCGACGGCAGTCATTGTCACCCAAGCCAAGTAGACGCCGGCGCTGGACCACGAGGCCGGCAGTCCCGGGTAGTCAGCGAGAAATTCGGCGTTGTGTACAAAATGCAGCAAGCTGGCCACCGCATAGAGGGCGAGCAACACGAACAAGAGTCGATGGTTGGAACGAGTCATGACCCATATGTAACAACGTCGGCGCAGTCGCGTAAAGCATTTAGCAAACATTCGGTGCATCGGCAGGAATGCGGCTTGAATCGGATCGGCGGTCGGCGTAGCGTCGGCCGAACGTGAGCATTCACGTAGGAAGATCCGATGTGTTTCGGGCGCATCGCCGCCCCGACAACAACAACGATCTGGCACCCGTCGGAACACGAACACGGAGCATGTTTCATGAACAGTCATGAGGGATTGCGCTGGCTGGTTCTAACAGCCGCGCTGGGATTCTTGCCCTTCACCGCCGATGCCAAGCCCACCGCAGCCAATCTGGGCGGCGGACTTGAACAACTTGCACAACCCGCCGCCGCCGCGCGCCGGGCTGCAGTTTCTGAAGTTCAGTTGATCCATCCAGTGCAGTTCGACGACGCCGGCCGCGCGCTGGTCCGCATCTCACTCGATGGCAAAGTGCCCGCTGCCAGCGTGATCGCAAGCTTGAAGAGTACGGCGGGCGTGGAAGTCATGGCCACGGACCTGAGCTATCGCGCGGGTGTGGTCGAAGCCTATGTTCCCAGCAGTTCGCTGCTGAGTGTCGCCGGCAAAAAGGGCGTGCTGGCCGTGGTGCCGTCGAGCCCGATGGTGACCAACGTGGGTTCCACCGACAGCCAGGGCATCGTTCAACATCGCGTCGACAAGATTCCCGGCATCGACGGCAAGGGCATCACCGTCGGCGTGATGTCGGACAGTTACGATACCAACGTTGCGCCCAACAGCGCCGCGGCCGACATCGCGACCGGCGATTTGCCGGGCGCCGGCAATCCCTTCGGCAACACCGAACCGGTCGTCGTACTCCAGGACTGGCCGGCTGCTTCGGACGAAGGCCGCGCGATGTTACAAATCGTGCACGACCTGGCGCCGAAGGCGCGACTGGGCTTCGCGACCGCCAACGGCGGCGAAGTCAATTTCGCCAACAACATTCGCGCGCTCGCCGGCATCTCCAGTGCGCCGAACGCGGTGCCGGGTTTCAAGGCAGACGTCATCGTCGACGACATCATCTATCTGTCCGAACCGTTCTTCCAGGACGGCATCGTCGCGCAGGCCGTGGATGAAGTGGCGGCGAAGGGAGTGTCGTATTTCTCGTCCGCCGGCAATCGTCCCGCGACTCAGGCGTACGACTCGAAAGTTCGTCTGGTGCCGGCGGATTCATCGTCGTGGGCCGGCACCAATCTCGACTTCAGCGGCGTCGATCCGGCGCTGTATGCAGGCGGCTTCCACAACTTTGCCGGTGGCAAGGACGTCGATATCGCCCAGACCATCGCGTTCACCAATGGCAGCACCATGGTGTTCCAGTGGAACGAGCCGTATGACCCGATTCCGCCCACGCCGGTGGGCGCGCCGATCGTTTCCGGGGTGAGCACGGTGCCGCCGGGCGGAACGTCGACCTTCACTTTCCCCGGGACCGCCGGGCGGCTGGTGGAAATATTTGTCGACGCCGACAGTTCCACGACCGGCACGCCGAATCCGGATCTGACTTTCACCTTGCTCGATCCGAACGGTCAGGAAATCCAGTTCGTCGATTCCACCACCAATCCTGAGTCGCTGATTCTGGAGTTGCCGCTGAACGGTACCTATACGGTCGTGGTCGACAGCTTCGGCGCGGCGCAGTTCGGCGATTACTCGTATCGCGTGCAGCAGGTGGAAGTGGTCGAGCAAGTGCTGTCGGATTACAACTTGCTGTTCTTCCTCCAGAACGGAACCTTCATCGGCGCCTTCGCGGAACAGAACCGATTCACCAACCGGCCCGTGGAGATCGGCCAGTTGCCGGGTGCCACGCTGCAGATGGTGGTCGCGCGTGCCAATACGCCAAAGAGCAAGAACCGGAATGTCGCGGATCGCATTCGTTACGTCGGCTTCAGCGGCGTGAATCCGCAGGAGTATTTCAGCTATCTCGGGCCCGTGACCTACGGCCACAACTCGGCTGAAGGCGCGATGGGTGTCGCGGCCTATGCGTTCTACGCGCCGTTTGTTCCGGAGGCGTTCACGTCGCCCGGACCGTCGACGATTTATTTCGACAAGAACAACAAGCGCTATCGCACGCCGCAGATTCGCCAGAAGCCGGACATGGCGGCGATGGACGGTGCCAACACCACGTTCTTCACCTCGGACTCGATCGTTGATCCGGACACCTTCCCGAACTTCTTCGGCACCAGTGCGGCGGCTCCGCACGCGGCGGCGATCGCGGCGCTGGTGCTCAACGCGGCGGGCGGACCGGGCTCGGTGAAGCCGGAGAAGATGCGCAAGGTCCTGCAGGACAGCGCCTTCCGTCACGATCTCGATCCGTTCTTCTCGTCGGGCTTCGCGCTGTCGGGCGGCAGTCTGATCGCGGTCAATGCAGCGGCCGATCAGAACTCCATCAGTCAGTTCGATCCCAACGTGTTCACGATCACGCAACTCGGGTTGCGAAAACTGGCGAGCTTCTCCATCAACGGCAGCGGTGGCAATGTGACTCAGACGCCGAAGGGCATCGTGTTCGATGAGCGCAGCGCGCCGTTGCCCGCGCCGGGTCAGCCGTTCGTTGTCGGTCGCACGGTGGGATTGAGTGCGTCGGATGTGACCGCCACTGCGTCGCTGCCTGCCGATCTGCCGGGTGTCGCGGGTCAATGGAAACAGCTCGATCTCGCTTTCCGTCCCGGCTCGTTCCGTAGCGGCGACCTGCTGTCGTTCGGCATCGATCGCGACGAAGCCGACGCCGCCGGACCGAACGTCGCAGCCGGCGGTAACTCCGCCGACTTGCTGGGCGGCGGCGTGTCGCTTCCTTCGGGCGATGTCATTCCTGGCGGCGCGAGCTTCTTCGGCACGTACGAAGGCGGCGGCGGCTTCCGCGGCGAGTTCTTCAACCTCATTGGCAAGGGCTACAGCCAACTCGACGGCTATGGCTTCATCAACGCCGAGGCGGCTGTGAAGGCTGTGCGCAAGAAGAAGTAGTTCTGCATCGCCAGCAGTTCGAGGGGCCCGTGGCGTGAGTCGCGGGCCCTTTTGTTTTTATTCCGCGTACGCCGGAAAGGCGGGCAGCTTCTTGATGTCCGCCTGCTCGTGCTGAATCACCACGGCCGCGCGCAGATTCTTCGCGAGCCCCTTGAATCGATCCAACGATGCGAGCGACTGCGCTCGATCCGTGTTGAAGACTGGCACGCCGTTCGTGGCGTAGTTCTGCTCGAAGTGCGCCACGTCGCCGGACAACAGGACGTATTGTTTCGAGAGCTTCACGAGCAGGCCGTGGTGCCCGGGTGTGTGTCCCGGCAGGTCGATCATCACTACACTTTGATCGCCGAACACATCCTTATCCCCGTTTATTTCCTCCAACTTGCCTTCGCCGCTCAGCCAATGCGCCAGCGGCTTTGCCCGTTCACTTCCCGGCGTTCGTAGCGCGGCGATGTCTCCTTTGCCCATCAGCAGTCGTGCTCGTGGAAACGTTGCGGCCTGTCCGGTGTGGTCGTAGTGATAGTGACTGATCCCGATGATCCCGATCTGCTTCGTCTCGATGCCCAGCGTCTTCAACTGATCCGGTATCGACTTGCTCAAACTCTCGCCTGTCGCGCCTGGACCTTGCAGTGGCTTGCCCAGCGCTTCGGTGGCTAAGCCTGTGTCCCACAGCATGTACCTGTCTCCGTGCTTGATGAGATAGCAGCTCACTGTCAACTCTTTTGACTGGCCGACGTATGCGTACGTGTCGGAGAACAAGTTCAGATCGCTTTCCAGGATGGCGCCGCAGTCCAGGCGCCAGAGTTTCAACACGGGCGTCGCTGCGACCGATGCTGTGGCGTAGAGGGTGAGACAGGCAAGGAAGGTCAGAGCTCGCCGGGTCATGAGTTGCTTCTAGCGTCCTGCCGGGAGTGGCATGGGCGCAATGATATCGGCGGGGGATGCAAGCGGACCAGAAGCCTCGGCGTGATTGCCGTGGGCTGCCCGCGTGTGCCTGGTGCGCGGGTGATCGTCTGGGGCAATCGCGCGGAGGTGGCGTTCTCGAGAGGCATTTCGAATCACAATTTCAGAAAAAAGAAAGTGGCTTACCCAGCGGTTCAAGCCCCTTTTCAGCTGTCTGCGGGTCGGTGTGGAGATGCCACGATCATGGGGTTCGAGGACCAAATGATCATGAGAGGCGGACATGTTCTTTCAGTCTGGTATTCCTGTATCCGGGCGGATACAATGGAGGTAGTCAACACCCTGGTCCGGACGGCGGAGTTTGCCAAATGGATGCGGCAGTTGCGCGATCCCAGAGGCAAGGCGCGCATCGTTGCGCGGCTGGATGCGGCGGAGTTAGGAAACTTCGGTGATTGTGAGCCAGTAGGTGAGGGCGTCAGTGAAATGCGCATTCACACCGGGCCGGGTTACCGGGTGTATTTCACGCGACAGGGAAGAGTCGTGTATGTGCTGCTGTTGGGCGGAGACAAGTCCATGCAAAGGCGTGACATCAAGCGTGCGATTCAGCTTGCGCGCGAATTGGAGGAATGAGTATGAAGAAGGCGAAGCATTCCACGAAGACCAGGTCGCGCGCTGCGGAGCTCGCGCCATTCGATGCCGCCGAATTTCTCGATAATGAGGAAGTCATCGCCGAGTATCTCGCGGCAGCACTGGAAGATCCGAACCCTGATACGTTTCTTCGCGCCATGGCCAACGTGGCAAAGGCCCGCGGCGTTTCTCAAGTCGCGAAGGCATCCGGGTTGGGGCGAGAGAGTCTGTATAAGGCGCTGGCGCCCGGTGCCAAGGTGAGATACGAAACAGTCCGGAAGGTGTTGGATTCACTCGGAGTCCGGCTGACAGTGGCAGCCTAGGCGGGAGCATGGATGATGGCGGTCACGTTGTGACGATCGCCATCCCGATCAACGGGGGGTGAAGGTCCGCGTCAACATACTTGCTCTGGTGCACAGACTGGAAGTCTTGCCTGTAACGAGTGAACGCGTTGCTGCCCTCAGCTAAGCGATGCGTGCGGAAGTGGTGCCGACTGAGGGACTCGAACCCCCGACCCACTGATTACAAATCAGTAGCTCTACCAACTGAGCTAAGTCGGCATTTCCCTTTGGGATACAGCAGGTTGCTATACCCGAGAAGCGGTGCGCGGAAAGCGAAGGGGCGGCATTGTAAGCCAGAACCGCCCCGGCGGGAACCTCTACTCCGACCAGCCGCCGCCTAACGCCTTGTACAGGGTGACAGTATTGGTGAGCTTCTGCAGGCGGGCGTCGATCAGGCCTTGTTGGGCGGTGTAGAGGGAGCGTTGCGAGTCGAGGACGTCCAGGTAGCTGTCGACGCCGCGTTCGAAGCGGGCTTGCGAGAGTCGGAAGCTGGTGGCGGTGGCTTCGACGAGCGACTGGCGCGCGGAGAGCTGGTCGCCGAGGGTGTTGCGTTCGGCGAGGGCGTCGGCGACTTCGCGGAAGGCCGTCTGAATTGCCTGCTCGTACTGCGCGACTTCGATCTGGCGGCCGACATGAGCCGCGTCGAGGTTGGCGCGATTGGCGCCGCCGGCGAACAGCGGGATGCTGATCTGAGGCACGAAGCTCCACGCGCCGGAGCCGCTTTCGAACAGGCCGTTCAAATCATTGCTGCTGCTACCCGCCGAGCCAGTCAGTGTGATGCGTGGATAGAAGGCCGCGCGCGCTGCGCCGATGTTGAAGTTTGCGGCTTTGAGCTCGTGTTCTGCCTGCAAGATGTCAGGGCGGCGAGTCAGCAGAGCCGAAGGAAGACCCGCAGGCAAATCAGCGACCGTGCTAACCGTGTCGCTCAAGGAAGCAGGCGTCAGATGCTCCGGCACGGCAGTGCCGAGCAGTAACACGAGCGCATTTCGATCCTGAGCGATCAGTCGCGTGTAGGTCGCGACATTCACGCGTGCTGTATCGACGCTCGTTTGAATCTGGCGCAACGTCAACTCGGACGCGCTGCCCAGCTCGAAGCGGCGCTTGGTCAGATCATAGCTTTCGCTCTGGCTCTGCAACGTCTGTTGAGCGAGCGCGAGCTGTTCCAGATCCGCCGACCAAGTGAGATAAGCATTGGCGACTTCCGCGATCAGGCTGATCTGCGTCGCCTTGCGCGCTTCGCCGGTCGCAAGAAATCTCTCGAGCGCCTGGCCATTCAAGCTGCGCACGCGACCGAACAGATCCAGCTCGTAAGCGCTGAGCGCAATGTTCGCGTTGAACTGCCGCGTCGTCATCGAGCTGCCAGTTTGCGACACGCTGGCAGGAACGCGATTCACGCTTTCGTTACCAACCGCATCGAGCTGCGGAAAGCTCTGCGAGCGCTGAATCCGATACTGCGCGCGAGCCTGATCGATGTTCAGAATTGCGACGCGCAGGTCACGGTTGTTGGCGAGCGACAGATCGATCAGCTCCCGCAACTTCGGATCGGCATAGAACTCGCGCCACTGAATGTCGGCGATCGTCGCGCTCGACGCGCTGCCTGCATCCGGATAGTCCGCCGCGACCGGCGCGGCGGGGCGTTCGTAAGTGGGAGCCATCGTGCAACCGGCCAGCCACGAGGCAGCCACGGCGCCGATCAACAGTTTGCTGTAACTCATAATCAGTGCGTCTCCGCCGGAGTGGCGAGGGCCAGGGGCGCATCACCCTGCGGGGCAGGGCGGCGCGTGAACACTTTCATCACGACCACGAACAGCAGCGGCACGAAGAAGATCGCGAGCACGGTGCCCGAGACCATGCCGCCGATGACGGCCGCGCCGAGCGCGCTTCGAGCGCCAGCACCTGCGCCGGTGCTGAGCATCAGCGGCAGCGCGCCCAGGATGAAGGCGAGCGAGGTCATGAGGATCGGTCGCAGGCGCATGCGGGCCGCCGTGACCGCGGCTTCGAGCAAGTCGGTGCCGCGTGCATACAGATCCTTCGCGAACTCGACGATCAGAATCGCGTTCTTCGATGCCAGGCCGATGGTCGTGAGCAGGCCGACCTGGAAGTAAACATCGTTCATCTTCCACATCAGGATCGCGGCAATCAGCGCGCCGAGCACACCGAGCGGCACGACGAGAATGACGGAGAGCGGAATCGCCCAGCTCTCATAGAGCGCTGCCAGACACAGGAATACGACCGCGATCGAGAGCGTGTAGAGCAGCAGCGTCTGCGAGCCCGCCGCGCGTTCCTGCAGGGACACGCCGGTCCATTCGAAACCGATGCCCGGAGGCAGTTCCTTCGCATGACGCTCGACGATGTCCATCGCTTCGCCGCTCGACGCCACGCCGGGCAGCGCCATGCCGAGAATCTCGACCGAGGGCACACCGTTGTAGCGTTCCAATCGCGGCGAGCCGGACGTCCACTCGGTGCTCGCGAATGCGCTGAACGGCACCATGTCGCCGGTGGCATTGCGCACGTACCAGCGATTGATGTCTTCGGGCAGCATGCGATAGGGCGCGTCGGCCTGCATGAACACCTTCTTCACACGACCGCGATCGATGAAGTCGTTGACGTACACGCTGCCCCAGGCGCTGGAGAACGTGTCGTTGATGTCGGCGAGCGACAGGCCCATCGCACCGGCCTTGTGAGTATCGATCTCGAGGCGCAGCTCGGGCGTGTCTTCCTGGCCGTTCGGTCGCACACCGACCAGCGAACGTTCCTGGCTGAGCGCGCCGAGCAGCTGATTGCGAGCTTGAAGCAACGCTGCATGACCGAGGTTGGCGCGGTCCTGGAGCATCAAATCGAAGCCGCTCGCGTTACCCAGCTCCGCAACCGCCGGAGGTGCGAAGGCGAACACCTGCGCATCTTGAATGGTCGCGAAATACTGCGAGGCTTTGGCGATCACCGCGCCGATCTGCTGATCCGGGTGTGTACGCTCGTCCCAAGGACGCAATTTGATGAACGCCATACCGGTGTTCTGTCCGCCACCCGCGAAGCTGAAGCCTGCGACTGTGAGCACGGATTCCACTGAGTCCTTCTGATCCTCGAGCACGTGGTGCTCGACCTGTTTGATCACGTCCAGCGTGCGGTCCTGCGTGGCACCCGGTGGCAACTGAACGATCGCGAAGATCGTGCCCTGGTCTTCATCGGGCAGGAAGCCCGTCGGAATCTTGGTGAACACCATCGCGACGATGCCGACGATGACCGCATACGCAATCATGAAGCGACGACGGCGATTCAGGATGCCGAGCACCCCGCCTTCGTAACGAGCGGTGCCCTTGTCCATCCAGCGGTTGAACGCGCCGAAGAAGCCCTTGGTTGCTCGAGCGTGCGAAGGATCGACCGGCTTGAGCAGCGTCGCGCACAGCGCGGGCGTGAGAATCATCGCGACCAGCACGGACAACGTCATCGCCGCGACGATGGTGATCGAGAACTGACGATAGATGACGCCGGTCGAGCCGCTGAAGAATGCCATCGGCACGAACACGGCAGCGAGCACGAGCGCAACGCCGACCAGCGCGCCAGTGATCTGGCTCATGGATTTACGGGTGGCCTCACGCGGCGGCAACCCTTCTTCCGACATCACGCGCTCGACGTTTTCCACGACGACGATGGCGTCGTCCACGAGCAAGCCGATGGCCAGCACCATCGCCAACATCGTGAGCGTATTGATAGTGAAGCCGAAAGCCGCCAGCACGCCGAACGTACCGAGCAGCACGACCGGCACCGCGATCGTCGGGATCAGCGTGGCGCGGAAGTTCTGCAGGAACAGATACATCACCAGGAACACCAGCACGATGGCTTCGACCAGTGTCTTGACCACTTCCTGGATGGAGATGCGCACGAACGGTGTGGAGTCGTACGGTTTGACGACTTCCAGGCCCTGTGGGAAGAACGGGCGCAGTTCTTCGACCTGCGCGTCGATGGCGTTGATCGTGTCGAGCGCGTTCGCGCCCGTCGCAAGCTTCAGAGCGAGGCCGGCGGTCGGCTGACCGTTGTAACGACCCTCGCTGACATACGATTCGCTGCCGAGCTCGATGCGGGCGACATCGCGCAGGCGCACCTGCGAGCCGTCGGTTTGGGTACGAAGCAGGATGTTTTCGAATTGATCGGCCGTGCGCAGGCGGGTCTGCGCAGTGATCGTCGCATTCAGCTGCTGACCGGACACGGCGGGCAGTCCGCCCAACTGACCGGCCGATACCTGCGTGTTCTGGGCCGCGATGGCATTCCTCACGTCCAGCGCCGTGAGGTGATAGTTGTTGAGCTTGCTGGGATCGAGCCAGATGCGCATGGAATATTGCGCGCCGAACAGCTGCGTGTCGCCGACGCCTTCGACGCGACTCAGCGCGTCTTGAACGTTGGCGGCGACGTAGTCGTTCAGATCGGCCGCGTTCATGCTGCCGTCTTTCGAGACGAACGCCAGCACGCTCACGAAGTTCATCACCGCCTTCGCGACAGTGAGACCTTGACGTTGCACTTCCTCGGGCAGCGAGGCTGTCGCGAGTGACAGCTTGTTCTGAACTTGCACCTGTGCCGTATCCGGGTCGGTGCCGTTCTCGAATGTCAGCGTGATGGTCACCTGGCCCGACGATTCGCTGGTCGACGACATGTAAGCGAGTCGATCGAGCCCTTTCATTTTCTGCTCGATGACTTGCGTTACCGTGTCCTCGACGGTCTTGGCGGACGCGCCGGGATAGTTCGCCGTGATGGAGATCGCCGGCGGCGCGATGTCGGGATACTGGGCGATGGGCAACGTGGTGACCGCCAGCGTGCCGGCGAGCATCACGATGATCGCAATGACCCAGGCGAAGACCGGACGATCGATGAAAAAGCGGACCATGATGTTTCTCGATGTCTGACTGGGTTACATCGCGACGCGCGACGCGAGCTGCTCACCATCGCTGGCGGGCGGCTGATAAGGCGAGGCTTCGACCAGCGCGCCGGGCTGAACTTTCTGCTGGCCCGATACGACCAGCACGTCGCCGGCCTGGAGGCCGCCGGTGACCAGCCATTGATTGCCGATGGCTCGTTGAGTGAGCAGTTGGCGCTGCTGAATTTTGCCGTCGCTGCCGACGACGAAAGAGTGCGGCTTGCCGGTCGAGTCACGGCTCACTGCCTGCTGAGGCACGAGCAGCGCTTGCGACATCGTGCCCTCCTCGATGATCGCGCGGACGTACAGATTCGGCAGGAGCTCGCCCTTGGGATTCGGGAACTCGGCGCGCAAGGTCACTGAGCCGGTGTTTGCATCCACCGTGACATCCGAGAACTGCAATTTGCCTTCGATCGGATAAGTCGTGCCGTCATCGAATACGAGCTTCACCTTCGCGGTGCCATCGCCGAGCTGGCCTTGCGCGATGGCGCGCTTCAGCTGAAGCACGGTGTTGCTCGACTGCGTGACGTCCACATACATCGGATCGAGCTGTTGAACCGTCGCGAGCGTGGCGCTTTGATTTGCGGTTACGAGCGCGCCGGCAGTCACGGACGATTTGCCGATACGGCCGGTGATGGGCGAGGTGACGCGTGTGTAGGCGAGATCGATTCGAGCGGTTTCCAACGCGGCGCGAGCGGATGCAACCTCAGCATTCGCTTGTAACAACGCGGCGTCCGCATCGTCGGCGTCCTGCTGGCTGACGGCGTTGATCGCTTTGAGCTCGCGATAACGCTCGGCTTTCAATTTCGTCGTGTGCTGATTCGCTTGCGCCTTCGCGAGCGCCGCTTCGGCGCTGTCGACGGCGGCTCGATAAGTGGCGGGATCGATCTGATAGAGCAGATCGCCCTTCTTCACAGCACTGCCTTCGACGAACTTTCGTGATTGCAGAATGCCCGTGACTTGAGGCCGCACATCCGCAACCAGCACGGCACTGGTGCGACCGGGCAGTTCAGTCGTGAGAACCACCGGCTGCGGCTGCACGACGACCGTGCTCACCTTCGGGGTTCCCTGTGGGCCGGGCGCATGTCCCATCGGCGGCTTGCCGCAAGCGGTCAACACGGCCATGCCGATCAGGCTCAGCGCGGCGGCGGCCAAAGGTGCGCGATAGGGGCGGGTCATTACGAGGGCTCCAAACTATGACCAAAAGCGTACTGTACGGTTTAGTTTAGAATTGACAGTCGCCGGCCGTCAAGCAAAAATGTACACCTCGGTTCAGTTATGTGATGGGGTCGACATGAAAGTCCGCACCGACGCCAAGCGCGACGAAATCATTGAAATCGCAAGGAAAACCTTCCTTGAGCTGGGCTATGAGCGCGCCTCGATGGCGGAGATTGCGAGCCGCTTGGGCGGTTCGAAGGCGACCTTGTACGGCTACTTTCCGTCCAAGGAGGCGCTGTTCCTGGCGATCGTGAACAAGCTGGCTGAGCTGTATGTGTCGCCGGCCGTGCAGCGCCTCGAAGAAAGCGCCGATGAAGATGTGCGCGCGGCTTTACAGCGGTTCGGCGAGCAATTCCTCGCGTTCATTTCCGATCCCGAGGCGGTGGCGGCGTATCGCGTGGTGATCAGCGAAGCTGCGCACTCCGATATCGGCGAGTCGTTTTTCGAGACGGGACCGAAGCGCACCATCGAATCCATCGGGCGCTATCTCGCCGGCGCGATGGATCGCAATCAACTGCGCCGCGCGGATCCTGAGATTGCAGCTCAACATCTGGCGGCGTTGCTCGCGCATGGCGAGCCCTGGCATCAATATTTCTTGCGCAAGGCGCCGAGCCCCACGCCTGCGCAGATCAAAGGCATGGTCGACCGCGCCCTCGACGTGTTCTTGGGCGGCTACCAACTCTGACTCGGGCTTCGCGGGGCCGAGGCGACCTGTTGCTGGGCAGCCCGGCACCTGGGCTATACTCAGACAATTCGCCCGCCCCTCGGAGCAGTTCATGGCGTCACCCGTGTCTTCGCTTCCGGCCAGCCCCAGCGCCGGTATCACCAGCACCCAGAAATCGGCGCTCACGCTGCTGGCCAGTCTGTTCTTCATGTGGGGTTTCATCACCGTCATCAACAACACGTTGTTGCCCCACCTGCGCTCCGTGTTCGATCTGACTTATACCCAGACCACCTGGATCGAGTCGGTGTGGTTCATCGCTTACTTCGTTGCGTCGATTCCGTCGGCCAAGCTCATCGAGCGCATCGGCTACAAGAGCTCGATGGTGGTGGGGCTGCTGATCATGTCGGTTGGCGCGCTGCTGATGATTCCGGCCGCGAGGATTCCTTCTTATGGCGTCGTGCTCACGGCGCTGTTCATCATCGCTGCCGGCATCACGCTGCTGCAGGTCGCAGCGAATCCATACGTCGCGGTCATCGGCCCGGCGCAGAGTGCGTCGTCACGATTGAATCTGGTGCAAGCGTTCAACTCGATGGGTACGACGTTCGCGCCGTTGTTTGGCGGCTATTTGATTCTGAGCCGCAGCGCCTCGGGCAACGTCGAAGGCGGTGCCGCCGTCCTGACGATGGAGCAGCGCCTGGCCGACGCGCAGTCGGTGCAGCTGCCTTATTTCATCGTGGCGATGGTGCTGGTCGTGCTCGCCGTCGTGATCGCGCGTTACAAACTGCCGGACCTCGATGCCGCCACACGCCGCCTCGACGCTGCGGATCGCAAGAACCATTCGCTGTGGAAGCATCGCAATCTGCTGCTGGGCATTCCCGCGATCTTCATCTATCTGATCGCCGAGATCGGCGTCAGCAACCTGTTCATCAACTTCGTCTCATCGCCGGAGATCGGCAACCTGACGCACGCGCAGGCGTCGAACTATCTGTTCCTGCTCTGGGGTGGAATGATGGTGGGGCGCTTCGCCGGCAGTCAGCTGATGCGTAAGTTCGCGGCTGAGAATGTGCTGGCGTGGGCCGCTACCGGCGCGTTCATCGTCATGGTGCTCACAGTGTTTGCGACCGGAAAGGTCGCGATGTGGAGCCTGATTTCCGTGGGCTTGTTCCACTCCATCATGTTCCCGACGATCTTCACGCTCGGCATTCGCGGTCTTGGTCCGCTGACCGAAGAAGGCTCGGGCCTGTTGATCATGGCAATCGCCGGCGGCGCGTTGGTGGTCGTGCAGGGACGACTGGCCGACATGTTCGGTCTGCAGACGTCGTTCCTGTTGACCGCGGTGTGCGAGCTATATGTGCTGTTCTACGCGGTGTGGGGCTGCAAGGTTACATCCGCAGAGCCGGAACAACGCCTGGCAACCCCGACGACGGGTCACTAAGTTCGATCTTGCTGCCAGCGTTCGAAGACCACTTCCGCCGCGGCGGTTCGTCGACGCGATCCGTACCGTCGATATTACGGGGTGGCGGCCTCGCGCACACCTGAGTAGGTCGACCGTCTGGCCGACCAAGTGAGCCTCTGGCGCGACAGGGCGCAACCGCTGAGATTGAACCGGTCGACGCGGCGATGCCATGCTTGGCGCCCATTCATTCAGGGGACTCTCCCATGCTCGACCACCTTGGCATTTCCGTCCCGGACTTCGCGGCGTCCAAGGCGTTCTATCTGAAGGCACTGGCACCGCTCGGCATCGGCGTGGTCATGAACGTGCCCAAGGAGGAGAGCGGGCGGGCGAGCGACTACACCGGCTTCGGCACCGACCACAAACCCTATTTCTGGATCGGCCAGGGCGTGGCGCCGCAGGGCATGCACTTGTGCTTCACGGCTAAGACGCGTGCGGAGGTCGATGCGTTCTATAAAGCAGCAATGGCGGCTGGCGCTCGCGACAATGGTCCGCCGGGCATTCGCGAGCACTATCATCCGAACTATTACGGCGCCTTCGTGGTCGATCTCAACGGAGTGAATCTCGAAGCCGTCTGCCACCAACCGGGAGAGAACAAATGAGAAAGTCATTGATGGGCGTGTCCGCGCTCGCTTTGCTTACAGCGCTGTCAGCTTGCTCGAAGCAGGAGCCCACGACGCAGACGCCGCCGGTTGCCGAAGCGACTCAGCCAGCCGCCGCCGATCCGTTGGTTGCGAGTCTCAGTGGCGAGTGGCGCAGCGCCGATGACAAGGCGCGCGATGAGTTTCGTCATCCGAAGGAAGCCTTGGAGTTCTGGGGGCTCGCGCCCGGCATGACGGTGCTCGAAGTGCAGCCCGGTGCCGGTTGGTGGAGCGATATCCTCGCGCCATACGCGAATGCGACCGGCGGCAAGTACTACGCGACCGCTGCGGATCTCGCGAATCCGGAGTTGTCCGAAGCGGCCAAACAGGGACGCAAGGATTTCGAAGCGCGCTTTGCTGCCAGGCCCGACGTGTATGGCTCGGTGCAGTTCGTGAACTTCGGTGCCAGGTCGGCGCCGCTGCCGGAGAACACGTTCGACTTCGCGCTGTCGGCGCGCTCGTTCCATGGCTGGATGGGCGGCGGCGTCACCGATAAATTCCTCAAGGATCTGTACGGCGCGCTCAAGCCTGGCGGCATTCTCGCCATCGAGCAGCATCGCGCCAACCCGGGTGAGCAGGATCCCAAGGCCGCGAGCGGCTATGTCACCGAAGCCTACGTGATCGAGCAGGCGCAGAAGGCCGGCTTCGAGCTGGTCGAGAAGTCGCAGATCAATGCCAACGCCAAGGACACCAAGGATCATCCGTTCGGTGTGTGGACCTTGCCGCCCACCAAGCGCACGCGCCCCTACAGCGAAGGCCCGGATGCCAACGATCCGAACTTCGATCGCACCAAGTACGATGCGATCGGCGAATCGGATCGCATGACGCTGAAGTTCCGCAAGCCGGCGGCGCCTGCCGCCTGAGTCTCGGGCGGCTGGTGCCCACTGGGCACCGAGCCGCTCCGAGAACGCGCCGGTTCGCGAGAAACCGGCTCTATAAGATGACCCGACAATATTCAACAGGGGTCATCGATGAGTGGACGAAGCAACGCCCGGCGTGCGCTCACGCTCGCCGGAGCGCTGTGCGCCGTGCTTACGGCTCAACTCAGTGGCGCTGCCGATCAAGCGCCGGCGTATCGCGATATCGATTTCACCGCGACCGAAGGGACGTGGATGAGTCTGGATGTAAGCCCCGACGGCAAGACCATCGCGTTCGATCTGCTCAATGACATCTATGTGATGCCCGCCGAAGGCGGCGTCGCCAGGCCCATTCACTCCGGCCCGGCCGTGCAGCGCAGCCCGCAGTTCAGTCCCGACGGCAAGTCGCTGGTGTATCTCAGCGATGAAACGGGTGCCGACAACCTCTGGATCTCGGCGCTCGACGGTTCGGGAGCACGGCAGATCAGCAAGGAAAACCTGGCGATGATCACCGGGCCGGCGTGGTCGCATGACGGTCGTTCCATCGTGGCCATCAAAACCAACGCCAGCGTGCATGAGATGAAGATGTCGGAGGTCCGCCGCTTCTTCCTCGACGGCACCGCCGAGCAAGTCGTCGTGACTCCGCCCGAGAGCGGCAAGGATGTGCAGGAACCGCGACTCGCGTCCGACGGTCGTTATCTCTATTACACCGAGCGCAAAGGCGGCGAGCACTACGTGTACTTGAACACGGGGCTCAGCAACTTCGTCATTCGCCGGCTCGATATGCAAACCGGCGAGAGCTCGGATTTGATTGCCGGCTTCGGCAGCGCGACGACGCCGCAGGTGTCGCCCGATGCGAAGACCGTTGCATTCATTCGCCGTGTCGGTTCGAAAACTGTGTTGTTCCGTTATGACGTGGCGTCGAACACGCAGCACCCGGTGTATCAGGAGCTGGATCGCGATCTGCAGGGCGACTATATCCCGCAAGAGCACTACTACCCCGCGTTCGGCTGGTTCCCCGACAATCGTCACGTCGCCATCTGGGGCAAAGGTCAGTTGCTGAAGGTCGATGTGCAGACCGGTCAGGCGACGCAGATTCCGTTCCAGGCGCCCGCGCACCATCGCATTCACAAGACGCTGCGCACTCGGCTGGAATCGGCGCCCGGTCAATTCGACGTGCGTATCTTCAGGCAGCTCGCTGTTTCGCCGAGCGGTGAATTGGTGTTTCGCGCGCTCGGCAAGCTCTGGCGGCAGGATCTGGCGGGGCAGCGCGCTCCGCAACGTTTGACCAAGTCGGTGCAGGCGGAGAGCGAGCCGATGTGGTCGCCGGACGGGCGCACGCTTGCGTATGTCGAGTGGAATGATGAGACCGGCTCGACGCTCAAGCTGCGTTCCGCCAACGGCAAAGAGAAAGTAATTGTCAGCAGCCGAGGTGCGATTCGTCAGCCGACGTTCTCGCGCGACGGTCGCCGCGTTGCCTATCGCATCATGGATCCTGACAACGCGATGGGCGGTGCCGCGGATCGGGTCGGTCTCTATCTCGTGAACTCGGACGGCACTGGCGGGAAGTTCCTCACCGAAGCCAGCGGCCTCGCGCAGTTCTCACCTGACGACAAGCGCATCTATTTCTTCGGCGCATCGGACTTCGCCGGTCGCAAAGCCGTGCTACTCCGGAGCATTGGTGTCGATGGCAAGGATGCTCGCGATGTGGCGTACGCCGAGACTGCCGATACGGGCGACTTCGTGCTCAGCCCGGATGGTCGGTGGCTGGCGTTCAAAGAGTTCAACCAGCTGTACGTGATGCCATACCAGGAGAGCGATCAGGCACTCAAAGTCACTGCGCAGGGAAACAGCTCGGCCCGACAGCTCACTGCGACAGACGGCTTCGAGCTGGTGTGGACGCCGGACTCCTCGAAAATGATCTGGACGCTTGGCCGGGATTTGTTCGTGAGCTCGCCGGGTGAGCGCGGTGTCGTTGAAAAAGCTCAGCGTGCAATCGCTCTGAGCGTCAAGGGCGATGTTCCTGAAGGCACCGTCGCCTTCGTGAACGCCCGCATTCTGCCGATGACCGGGCAGGACATCATCGAACGAGGCGCAGTTGTCGTCGAAGGCAATCGGATCAAGGCAGTCGGTCCGATGGATAGCGTCGCGGTTCCGCGCGGTGCGAAGGTCATCGATCTCGGTGGCAAGACGCTCATGCCGGGAATGTTCGACGCGCACGGTCACATCGACTGCTGCTACATGACTGGCGTAACGCCGGTGAAGCGTCCGACGCACTACGCCGCGTTGGCGTATGGCGTGACCACGAACTTCGATCCGTATTCGAACGAGCTCACGAGCTACGAAGCCACTGAGATGACGCAGGCGGGTGAGATGGTCGGTCCGCGCTGGCTGAGCACCGGCTTTGTGATCTACGGGCGCTCCGGCAAGCCGGATCGTGTGTTCAATCAGATCCGGAATCTCGAAGACGCGCGCGCCATCGTGCGACGCAAGCAAGCCATCGGCGGCCACATTCTCAAGAGCTACAAGCTGACTACGCGCGAACAGAAGCAATGGTTGTTGCAGGCGGCGGCGGAAGGCGGGTTGATGGTCGACGCGGAAGGCGCCGGTCACTTCTACGATAACGTCAGCATGATTCTGGACGGCACCACCAACCTCGAGCACAACCTGCCGGTCGCGACGTATTACGACGATCTGTTGCAGCTGTTCAAGAACGCGTCGATGTCGAGCACACCGACGCTGATCGTCACGTTCGGCGAGCTGTTCGGCGAAAACTACATTTATCAGCACCAGGAGCCCTGGAAGGAAAGCAAGGTTCGCACTTACATTCCGGGCGTGAACAACGCGTACAACCCGATCACTGGCGCGGGCGAGGCGCCGCTGTACGTGCGTGGCATGCAGTCCATTCATTATGCGGATGAGCTGTACGACGTGGGCTTCCGTTCGGTGGGGCGCTCCATCAAACGTCTCGACGATGCGGGCGTGACCATCAACGTCGGTTCGCACGGCCAGTCCTCCGGCATCGCCATTCATTGGGAAATGCAGCTGCTCGCCGAAGGCGGCATGTCGCCGATGCGAATCCTGCGTGCCGCGACCATCAATGGCGCTCATACGTACGGCCTGGATCATCAGCTCGGCTCCATAGAGGCCGGCAAGCTGGCCGATCTGATCGTGCTGGATCGCGATCCGCTCGCCGACATCCGCAACACCAACAGTGTGCTTTACACCATGGTGAACGGCCGGCTGTACGATTCGCAGAGCATGAACGAGATCGGTAATTACAATCGGCCGCGTAGCAAATTCTACTGGGAGCTCGGCGATCGACATGGCATCGACTGGAGTCCGGCCTGGACGGGGCACAGTCACTGAGTTCAATTGTGGACAGTCCGCACAGGCTGACGTGGTTGGCACGACAGCTATAACCTACGTCAGTCTCGGATATCCCGTTGCGGGCTATGCGCATCTCCGCATGCAACTCCAGGAGGCGCCGCGCGTTTAGGTCTGCGATGTCGGGCGCAACATCGATGAGGGAAATTTCCCCTCCGTGATACTCGCGGCGGGCCTCATAGAGAAGTCAACGCGCCAACTCGAGGAGACTTTCATGGCGAACGAGCGTAACAATCCTGAGGATCGGAATCGCACTGCGCAGGCTGGCAGCGATGCCAATCGCAACCAGCAGCAGCAGACGTCTCAGGGTAACAAGCAGCAGGGTCAGAACCAGGTCCGTCAGGATCAGCAAGGCGGCGGATCGCGATCGGGTCAGCAGAGCCAGGAAGGCAGCCAGCGCAATCAACCCGGTCAATCGGGCCAGATGCGTTCGCCACAGCAAGGTGGCAGTGGCAACCGCACCGAGCAACAGGACCGCGATCAGGACAAGGATCGTCGCTGAGTCGATCCGGCAACTCGAAGCCAGCCGAGCGATCGGCTGGCTTTTCAACGGGTGCTTTTATTTGTATGGCGGCCGTGTGCTAGAGTGCGGCGCAGTTGCAGGGATCTGCGAAGAATAGCAACTGCGAAATGGCCAGATCGAACAAGCCGCTACCACCGCTCGACGAACGTATCTCCTTTCTCATCCATCGCATCAGCGCCCGGGTGTTTCTGATCTGTAATCCCTATTTCCGGGAATACGGCATCGATCTGCACAACTCGAGGATGCTGGTCATCCTGATGGAAAACGAAGAGGCGCGGGTCGGCGATCTGGTCAGCCGCATGGTGCTGCCGCAATCGACGATCTCTCACCAGATCCTGCAGCTGGAAAAGCGCGGGCTGGTCAAACGCAAGCGCGCCGAGGACGATAGCCGCTCGGTCACCGTCTCGCTGACCAAGAAGGGCCGGGAAGTCGCGCAGCTCTGCAACACCCTGAGCTCGGATGTCTATCAGGCAATGGTCGAGGGCATGTCGCAGGCTGAGCTGAAGCAGTTGCGTCAGCAGCTCCGCGACATTTTCGATCGCCTGGACGCGTTCGAGTCCGAGCGCCGTCGCCTGGCCGAGCAGGCCGAGCAGACCGAAGAATAGTCGCTCAGGTCTCGTAGTCCAGCACCCAGCGTTCGGCCACCAGAGCGCCGACTGTTTGCTTCACCGGTGCGTGCACCGGATGGTCGGCGTATGCGGCCAGCGCCGCCCGGTCCGTGAACTCGGTGTACAGCCCCACGTCCACCGGTGAGCCCGCCGCGAAATTGACGCCCACCTCCAGGCCCAGCAGGCCTGGAATCCTGCCGCGCATGCTCTCCAGCTCCTGCTTGACGCGCGCCACGTCCGCCTTGTTTTTCAGCCGCCACAGGACGATGTGCTTGATCATTGCTCGCTCCACTTCCGGGGCGGCGATAGTAGCGTGTCCGGGCGCGCCGGAATAAATACATCGAAATAGATTTAAAATGGGGTATGCTGGGGCGAGACCAGCAGGGGGTGGTAATGAGCAGTGCCGTGACCCGGCTGTTGCAGCCGGTCGAGCTCGGCGCGCTGTCGCTGCGCAATCGCGTGGTGATGGCGCCGATGACGCGCGAACGTTCGCCCGGCGGCGTTCCGGGCCCGGAGGTTATGGCTTACTACCGGCGTCGAGCGGCGGGCGGGGTCGCGATGATCATCACTGAAGGCTGCGCGCCCGATGAGATCGGTGCGTTCGGTGCTTGCGTGCCGCGATTGAACGCCGAATCCGCGCCGGCCTGGCGGGAAATGGCTCGAGCCGTGCACGAGGAGGGGGCGTGCCTGGTGCCGCAGCTGTGGCACGTCGGTGCGTTCGAACCCTCGATGGTCGGCATGACCGATACACTGGCCGCCGCGACGCGCATCAGTCCGTCGGGCCTCGCGGCTGCGAATCGTCCCATCGGGCGCGCGATGGCCCAGGCCGATATCGATGCGGCGATCGAATCCTTCGCGGCCGCCGCCGTATTGGCGCAACGGCTGGGCTGCGATGGCGTCGAGATTCACGGCGCGCACGGCTATTTGCTCGATCAATTCTTCTGGTCGACCACGAATCAGCGATCCGATCGCTATGGCGGCGGGCTCGAACGGCGTGGCCGCTTTGCCGTCGAAGTCGTCCAGGAGATTCGCCGGCGCGTTGGCCCGTCGTTCCCCGTGCTGCTGCGCTTCTCGCAGTGGAAGCAGCTCGACTACGACGCGAAGCTGTTCACATCGCCGGATGAATTGACGCGGTTCCTGCGCCCACTGGTCGATGCCGGCGTCGATGTCTTCCATTGTTCGACCCGACGCTTCTGGGATCCGGCGTTCACAGGTAGCGATCTGACGCTCGCGGGCTGGACGCGAAAACTATCGGGACGGCCGACCATCGCGGTGGGCTCGGTGACGCTCGGCAACGATTTCAAATCTCCTCAGGGCAAACAGTTCGCGGCGATCGATCAGGCAGCTATCGATCGCCTGGAAGATTTCCTTGCGCGCGGCGAGTTCGACTTGGTCGCCGTTGGGCGCGCGTTGTTGGCGAATCCCGACTGGGTGCGCACAGTTGCCGAGCGCGGCGCCGAGGCGTTGCAGCCGTTCTCGCGCGACATGCTCGATCGGCTGCATTGAGGGGGTGTTGTATGGGCATGCTCGAAGGCAAGGTCATTCTGGTTACCGGTGCGAGCGCCGGCATTGGCCGCGCTGCCGTCGGTTTGTTCGTCCGTGAGGGCGCACGAGTCATCGCGACGGCTCGGCGTGAGGCGGAGGGGCGGGCGGCAATCGCTGCCGCTGGCGCCAGTGCTTGCTTCAAATCCGCCGATCTGCGTGACGCGTCGAGCATCGAAGGTCTGTTCGCTTTCATTGAAAGCGAGTTCGGTCGACTCGACGGCGCCTTCAACAACGCAGCCATGACGCAGGATGCCGTGCCGCTCGTCGATACGCCGGCCGAGATGTATGAGCAGGTCTTCGATACCAACGTTCGATCGGTATGGCTGTGTCTGCGTCACGAGTTGCGAATCATGCAGCGTCAACGCGCGGGGGCGGTCGTGAACACGTCCTCCATCGCCGGCACGCGAGGTTTCCCTGGCCTGTCGCTGTACAGCGCGAGCAAGCATGCGGTGATCGGCTTGACCAAGTCGGTGGCGCTGGACGCTGCGCCGTTTGGCGTGCGAGTGAACTGCATCTGCCCGGGCACGACGCGCACCGAGATGATGGAGCTTCAGATGCGAACGCGCCCGGGCGGTGAGCAGGAGACAACCAAGGGCATTCCGCTCGGTCGCGTGTCATCGCCCGAGGAACAAGCGGAAGCCGCGGCCTGGCTGCTATCGGATCGCGCCAGTTTTATCACGGGTGAGCAACTCATCGTCGACGGAGGACGGACGGTGCGTTGACGGGGGCTCGCATGATCCGACCCAAGCTGATGTATCTAGCGCGTCGCAACCCGGCGCTGTCTCGCGAACAATTCACTCCACGGTGGCGACAGCACGGCGCGCTCGGCATGAGCATGCCGCGGTGGAAGAACATCTGGCGCTACGTTCATTGCGACGTGCTGCCCGAGTCTGGCGACGACTACGATGGCGTCGGCATCGTGTGGCACAAGTCGCCGGAATCACGGCGCGCGCACCGCGAAGACACGAGCTCGCAGGGCGCGATGGAGGCGGACGAAGTGCAAACATTCGACCGGCTCGTCGTGAATTTCTGCGCGTTGATGGAGGAGCGGACGGTTCAAGAGCCGCGTCCGTCGGCGCGCGTAAAGCTGATTCGATTCGCGAAGCTCCAGGCAGGCGTGATGCGCGAAGAATTCGACGCCGATGCGTTGCTCCACGCAATGAATCTGCTGGCGACACCGATCGGGCAGAGCATGCGCGGCTTCGTGCAGAACCAGGCTCAGCCCACTGAAACCGGCCGCCCCTGGGGGCTGCCCTACGATTACATCGAGGAGCTCTGGTTCGACCGGGTGTCGGATGCAGCTCGAGCACGGACGCAGTTGCGCCATGCCTTGCCCGCCCCGTGCGAGGGCGACGAGCCGATAGCCGTGCTTACGAACGAAGTCGTGTTGTACGAGTTGCGGGATCTCGCGCCCGTGCCCGCCATGTGACGAATCATCGGCTTGCGGGCGCCGACCAGAATTTATATCGAAATCGATTGAAATGCCCAAGGCGCGACGGTATAAAAGCGGCACACGAGAATCGGACGGGCCACGGTCCGGCCAAAATCGGATTCGGGGGTGTGCTTGAGTAATGTCACTCTGATCACGGGGTGCAACGTCATCGACGGTAGCGGCTCCGCACCCTTCGCTGCGGACGTGCTGATCGAAGGCTCGCGCATCAAGGCGGTTGGCGTTTCCGCCGCGACCCGCGCCGCGACCCTGCAGGACGTTCGCAGGCTGGCGGCGCCGGGCATGACGTTGATGCCCGGATTGATCGACGCGCATTGTCACGTCACCTTCGACGCCCCCATTTCCAACGACGAGCTGTTTTTTCACCGGCGTCATGGCTTGTCGGCGATCATCGCCGCCGTGGATGTGCGCCGGCTCCTGTATGCCGGCGTCACCGGATTCTTCGACGCCGACTCCATCTTCGAGATCGGCGTCGATCTGCGCGACGCGATTGAAACCGGTGTGATCGAAGGCCCGCGCATGGCCACTGGCGGTTACGCGTTGATGACTTCGGTCGGCGGCACGGCAGGCCGCCTGATTCCCGATGAAGGCGTACGCGGCTACGCGGTGATCACGCGGACTCGCGACGAGATCGTGAGCGAGGTGCGGCGGCAGATCAAACATGGCGTCGACTGGATCAAAGTCCATGTCACCGGACTGGTGCCGCGCCAGCGCGCTCGCGGTGAGCTCACTGTCTGGACTTACGACGAATTGCGTGCGGTTTGCGATACCGCTCACGCGCTGGGTATTCCTGTCGTCGGTCATTGTCGGAACGCGAGCAGCGCTCGAGATGCCGCCAGAGCGGGCTTCGACATGATCCTGCACGGCACATATATGGACGAGGAAGCCATCGAAGCTGTGTGTGAGCGGAAAGTTCCGGTGGTGCCGACGTTCACGTTCCAGGCCAACCTGGCGGACTTCGGTTCGGCAGTGGGAGCCGATCCGGCGCTCCAGGAAATGTTCCGTCGCGAGATCGCGGACAGCGCCGCGACGCTGCAGCGTCTGCATGCTGCCGGCGTTCCCATCCTGTGCGGCACCGAAGGCGGTTTCTCGCTGACGCCGCTCGGCGATTGGAACTATCGCGAGCTCGAAGTGTTCGTTCGCGATCTTGGCTTCACCGCATTGCAGGCCATTCGTGCCGCCACCTTCGACGCGGCCCGCGCGCTGAAACTCGAGGGAAAAGTCGGCTTGATCGCGCCCGATCAACTTGCCGACGTCATCATCGTCGATGGCGACCCGTCGAAGGACGTGACCATCCTCGGCGACCGCGCCCGCCTCAAGCATGTCATCGCGGATGGCCGGTTCATCGATCTGCAGCGACCCATTCCGCCGCGCCAGCTCATCAGCGGCTGGCGTACCAGCAATTACTCCAAGGCCATTCTCACGCGCGAGCTGGCCATGCGTTCCAGGAATTCCAATTGATGAGCACCATCACCGTCACCGGCTACAAGGAAGCACAGCAGACGCTGTCGATTCCGGACCTGAGCCAGGCGCTGTACGACGAGGGCGCGGCGCTCATGGCCGACGTGCTCGTCAATCTGCACGGCGAGGATCACAAGCAACGCCGCGCGCTGGAAATGAGTGTGTTCCGTCGGGACTTTTTTTCGTACTACGAAAAGGAGGTCCTGCCGCCGGTCGTCGAGGAAACGTTGCGTCCGTTCGTCGCGGCCGGCCGAGGTGACGTGGTCGAGATCGGCTATCGAGCGATGATCGGCCTGACCGCCGACTTCGCGGGAATCGATCGCCAGCGGCGCGTGCCGGAGGAGACGGCGGATCTGGTGAGACTGCTGCGCGTGTTCGGGCACGCCGCGACGATGGGGCAGTTCAAGGGCACGCCGAGTGAGGCGGAGGAGTTGAAGAAGCGGGTCGTCGACGGCATGCGCGAGTTCGACGAACGATTCTTCGGCCCGTCGGTCGCCCGGCGCGAAGCACTGTTGGCGAAGTTCAGGAACGGGGAGATCGACGAAGCGGCCTTGCCGCGCGACATCCTGACGCTGCTGCTTCGCAACGAGCTCAATCTCGATCTGCCACGCGAGCGGGTGCTGCGCGAGACGGCGTTCTACTTTCTGGCCGGCGCGCATACATCGATCCACTCGTTGTCGCATGCCATGCACGAGATCTTCGCGCTGTGCGAGCGCAATCCGGCCGAGCGGGAGCGTCTGGAAAAAGACGTGCTGTTCCTGCAGCGCTGTGTGCACGAGAGTTTCCGGCTGCATCCGTCCAGCCCCGTGTCGAAGCGCAAGGCGATGTGCCCGATGTCGCTACCGAACGGGCAAGCGGCGACGACCACCGACACGATCGTCATCGATCTGTATCAGGCCAATCGTCAAGTCGATGCCTTCGGTGACGACGCGGCATCGTTCAATCCGCATCGCACGAGAGTTCCGCCGCGCATGCCCTACGGCATCACGTTCGGCGTAGGTGTGCATTCGTGCCTTGGCAAGAACCTGGCGGCGGGCGACTTGCCGACCGCGACGACCAATCCGGAAACTCATCAGCTCGGAACGGTCACGTTGCTGGCAAGGGCGTTTCTCGCGCACGGCGCGCGTCCGGATCCGACTCGCAAGGCGGAGCAGGACCTGTCCACCGAGCGTGAAACCTGGTTGGCCTATCCCCTCGTGTTCGCCCGATGAAAGAACATCACGTCAGCTCTTACGCCGGCGCCGTCGAAGCGCTGCGCCACCCGCAGATGGTCCAGGCGTTGTACGACGCTGGCGCCGTGATCATGCACAAGACGCTGCTTACGCTCGACGGCGAAGAGCATCGGCTGCGTCGCCTGCTCGAGAACCGGGTGTTCCGCAAGGAGTTCCTGGCGTACTACGAGCGCGACGTGTTTCCCGCGACGCTGACCGCGACGCTGGCGTCGTATCTCGATGCCGGCCGCATGGATCTGATCGACTTTGGTCGCCGGGTCACGATGAATCTCACGGCGGATTTTGCGGGCATCGATCGTCCGGAGGGTTCCGCCGATGAAACCGCCGTGCTGTTCGAGCTGGTGAAGATCTTCAGCGAGGGCGCGACGCTCGTGCACTCGAAACGAGTGAAGAGTGAAGTCGAGTCGGAGGTGCGAGCGGCGCTGCAGGTGTTGGATGCGCGCTTCGTGCAGCCGTCCATCCGCCGACGACAACAGCTGATCGCGAAATTCGGCCGCGGCGAGCTTTCCGAAGAGGAGCTGCCTCGAGACATTCTCACTGTGCTGCTTCGGAATGAAGACCGCGTCGAATTGCCGCCCGACGTATTGTTGCGAGAGATGGCGTTCTATCTGCAGGCCGGGTCGCACAGTACGTCGAATTCCCTGGCGCATGCGATGCACGAGATCTTCCTCTGGTGCGAGCGTCATCCGGAGGACTGGCAGCGGGTCGTCGAAGACCGCCTGTTTCTGCAACGCTGTGTGCATGAAAGCCTGCGACTGCATCCGGCCAGTCCGGTGGCATGGCGCCGGCCGACGTGTCCGTTCTCGATGCAGGGCGGCGACGCGTTGACCGAGCAGGATCGGGTCGTGATCGATCTGGCCTCGGCCAATCGCGATCCGTCGATCTACGGCGCCGATGCGGGCGAGTTCAATCCGTCGCGTGTCATTCCGCGAGGTCACTTTCCGTTCGGGCTGACCTTCAGCTCCGGTGTGCACACGTGTCTCGGCCGTGATCTCGACGGCGGTGTGATCGCGAAGCCCGATACCGATCCAGCCAAACATCAGTACGGGTTGATCTCGCTGCTGATCGGCGCGCTGCTCGATGCGGGTGTGCGGCCGGATCCCGACCAGCCGCCGGTGCCCGATGCACATACTCAACGTCCGAATTGGGGCCGCTACCCCGTGGTGTTCACGCGATGAAAACGATGATTGTGACGGGGGCCGGCGGCGGGCTCGGCGAGCAGATCGCCTTGCGCGCGAGTCAGGCGGGCTATCGGGTCGGTCTGGTCGACGTCGATGAGCAGCGTGTCAAGGCCGCTGCCGCTCGCATCCCGAATGCGGTCGGCTATCGCGCCGACACCAGCAGCGAAGCCGATGTCGAGGCTGTGCTCGATCAGTTCGGCGAGGTTCCCGACGTGCTGGTGAACAACGCCGGCATCGTGCGCTTCGGGCCGCTGCTCGAACAGTCGGCGGAGTCGTTCAAGAAAGTGGTCGAGGTGAATTTGATTGGCTGCTTCATCAGCGCCAAGGCGGTGGCCAGACGCATGGTCGGGCGAGGCAGTGGCTCGATCATCAACATTACATCGATCAATGCCGTGCATCCGGGCCCGGGTGCCGGAGCGTATCCGGCGAGCAAGGCCGCGGTGGCCTCGCTCACCCAGCACATGTCGCTGGAATGGGCGCCGGCGGGGTTGCGCATCAACGCGATCGCTCCGGGCTTTATCGATGCGGGCATGTCGGCGCCGATCTATGCGGATCCAAAAGTGCGCAAGCTGCGAGGCGGCGCGGTTCCGCAGCGCCGGCTCGGCGTCGCCGACGACATCGCGAATGCAGTGCTGTTTCTGGCATCGGAGCAGGCGGCCTACATCAACGGTCACGAGCTGGTCGTGGATGGCGGCGTGGTCAACAGCATCCTGATGCAACTGCCCCGGGACTGATCCGGGTGGCGAAGCTTCTGCGACAACTCTTGGTGACTGGCGGCATCTATCACGATTTCGCGGCCACAGCGGCGGCATTCGCGGGGGCCATCGAGCCCATGGGAGTGCAGACGACCATTGTGTCCGGCGCTGACGCGGCGTTGCGCAATATCGATGTGAGCAACTGCGAGCTGCTGACTATCGACGCACTGTTGTTCACGATGACCCAGCATGAGAAGTACGCGCCGCTTCGCGAACAGTATGCGTTCGAGTTGTCGTCCGGTGCGCGTGACAGCGTCGAGCGTTACGTGCGCGAGGGTGGCTCGTTGCTTGGGCTCCACACGGCAAGCATCTGCTTCGACGGCTGGGCGCAATGGGCCAGGATTCTTGGTGCCGGTTGGGTGTGGGGTCAGTCGTCTCATCCGCCGGCGGGCAAGGTTCGAGTGGAGCGCACGATCGATGGTGACGGCATCGTTGCCGCCGCGCCGCCCTTCGAAGTGTTCGACGAAGTATATCGAGGTCTGCAAGTCGCGCCGGAAGCCGAGCCACTGTTACGAGCTCGCGCCGCAAGCGATGACGAATCTCATCCGGTGATGTGGCGCTATCGCTATGGTGCGGGGCGCGTGATCTACGACGCTCTGGGGCATGGGCCGGATTCGATCGCTGAGCCGACCCATTTGAGTATTTTGAAGCGCGCCGTGCAGTGGCTGCTCGAGCCCGCGATGATGAACGAAGCTAAACGGGGGCTCGAGGCGCATGCGTGATATCGCGGGCATGTCAGTGCTGGTGACAGGCGGCGGCTCGGGCTTGGGCGAGGGCACTGCCAGGCACTTTGCCGCGCGTGGCGCGAGGGTCACGATCTGCGGCCGCCGGCGTGGCAAGCTCGAGGCGGTCGCAAACAGCATCGGGCCGGCGTGTCATTTCGTCGAGGGTGACATCACCAACGCGAACGATCGCGCCGGCATTCTCGGCGCCGCCATCGCGCATGGCGATGGGCTGCACGCGCTGATCAACAACGCCGGCAATATGTATCGCGGACCGTTGGTCGAGCTGGAGGAGCGGCAACTGCTCGACGTGTTCAACTCCAATGTAGTCTCCGCGATGATGCTGAGCGGACTTGCCGTCCCGCATCTGGCCAGGACTCGAGGCGCAATTGTTTTCATCGGCTCCGTGCATACCCGCCGCGCTTATCCCGGCGCGTCGCCGTATGCAGCGACCAAGGGGGCGGTTGAAGTACTGACCCGGGTGCTGGCGGCCGAGCTCGGCTCGCAGAAGATTCGGGTGAACTGCGTCGTTCCGGGCGCGGTGTTCACCGAGATCAATCAGCGTGCTGGGTTGCTCGACGACGCTGCGGCTCGCAAGCGGCTAGATGCCATGGCGAGCAGCCACGTTCTGGGAAGGATCGGCACGGAGGAAGAGATCGCGGAGGCCATCGCCTATCTGAGTTGCGCCGAGTGGACGACCGGTGCGGTGCTCGAAGTCGATGGTGGCCTTGGCCTCGGCTTGTCACCGGGCTGACTCATGGACCTGGGGTTGCAAGGCAAGATCGTCATCGTCTGCGGCGCGAGCGCAGGTATCGGCTTCGAGTCGGCGCGCGCGTTCGTTGCTGAGGGTGCGAACGTGGCCATCTGTTCGCGTAACCAAGCGAGCATCGAGGCCGCGGCAAATGCGCTCGATCCGGAACGCACGGGACGCGTGCTGCCCGTAGCTGCCGATCTTTCGGATGAGCCGGGGGCGGCGAAGCTCATCGATGCGGTTGTTGCTCGCTACTCGAGGATTCACGTACTGATCAATAACGTCGGCGGCCCGCGTCCGGGGACCTTCACCGCGCTTGATGACAGCGCATGGCAAGCCGCCGTCGATCTCACATTGATGTCCGCGGTTCGCGTGACTCGTCTGGCGCTGCCCTTCATGCGCGAGCAGCGATGGGGGCGCATCGTGAACGTCTCGTCGTACTCGGTGAAACAACCGATTCCCGGCCTGATGCTCTCCAATAGCGTTCGCATGGCCATGCTGGGCTGGGCGAAGACGCTGGCGAACGAAGTGGCCGCGGACAACGTGCTCGTGAATACCGTTTGTCCCGGCTGGACGCGGACCGATCGGGTTCAGCAGATCTTCACTTCGCAGGCGGGCGCCGCCGGCACCGATGTCGACGCCGTCGAGGCTCGCATTGCCTCTGGAATTCCGCTCGGGCGCCTGGCCGAGCCGAATGAGATCGCGTCGGCTGTGGCGTTCTTGAGCTCCGAACGCGCGAGTTACCTCACAGGCACGGCGTTAGCGGTGGACGGCGGAGCGGCGCAATCGTATGGCTGATCGTGATCGACACCGCGAGGCGACGGCGCTTGCAGTCGTGCACGACTTCATCGCGGCCTGGAACGCCAACGATATGGATCGCGTGCTGGCGTTGCTGGACGAGAACGTCCGCTATCACAACATGCCGGTCGCGCCGCTCGATGGACGTCGCGCGGTCGCGGAGTATCTCGCCAGCAAAGGCGGCTTCGACTGGATCAATTGGCGGCTGTTGGCCATCGCGGTCGACGGCGACCGCGTGCTGACGGAGCGCGTCGACGATTTCAGCATCGGCGGTGTCGAGGTCAGCCTGCCCATCATGGGCACGTTCGAAATCCAGGACGGCAGGATCAGGGCCTGGCGCGACTACTTTGACATGGATACCTATCGGCGCCAGCTCGGCAAGCCAGCACACTGAATCTCATGTCCATCAAGACCGCACGCACCATCGACATTCACGCGCACGCCGTGCTCGAAGAAACTTTCGGCACGGCGGGCCACCATGGCCCCGAGCTGACGACGGCGCCCGACGGTCGGCCGCTGTTTCGCGTCGGCGGCTACGAGCTGCATGGCGTACGTTATCGTGGCAGCGCCTTCATGGATGCGGACCTGCGCATCGCCGCCATGGACAAAGCGGGCATCGACTTTCAGGTGCTGTCGCCGAATCCACTGACGTACTTTCATTTTGTCGAGGCCGCCTCGGCAGTGAGCTTCTGTCGCCGGCACAACGACACGCTGGCGCAACTGGTCGAGCGCTATCCGGAGCGCCTCGCCGGATTCGCCGCGTTGCCCATGCAGGAGCCGGAGCTGGCGGCTTTGGAATTGACGCGAGCGGTGCGGGAGCTGGGCATGTGGGGGGCCTACGTGGGCACCGAGTTCGGCATTCGTCTCGATTCGCCGCGGTTGGATCCTTTGTATCGGCGCTTCGTGGAATTGAATGTTCCTCTGTTCCTGCATCCGGCGCCGGCGGGCATCGATGGCCCGGCGGCATTTCCCGCCGTCGGTCATTTCGACCTGGATCTGCTGATCGGCTTCGCCGCGCAGGAAACAATCGCGGTCGGAACATTGATCTATGGCGGCGTACTGGATCGGCATCCGGATCTGGACATATGCGTCAGTCATGGCGGCGGCGCCATTGCGTTTCTTGCGGGCCGTTTCTCACAAGCCGCGCGTAAGCGGCCATGGTCGCAGGGGCCGCTGCGAGACGAGGACGCCTTCGTGCAGCGGCTGCGCCGCCTCTGGTACGACGATCACGTTCACGATCCGATGTCACGACAAATGCTCGAGCGCCTCGTCGGTGCCGATCGGCTGGTGTTGGGCACGAACTTCGCGGGTTGGGATCAGCCTGAGCACATGGATGCGCACCACATATCGCAGCAGCTCGCCGACAACGCACGTCGGCTGCTGCGTCAGAGCTGAGCGCAGCGGCACATGTGGCGGCAGGGGGCTTTCTCGCTGGCATATTTGACCGTCGATGGCGCCGGCCCGTTGGAACACATCGCGGCCGCCGCCGAGGCGGGCTACCAATCGGCGGGGCTGCGAATTCTGCCGCCGCGACATCTCGCCGGCGCGCCGGCGGTGGTCGGCAATGTTCCGCTGATACGCGCGATCAAGCGAGCGTGCAGCGAGTCTGGAGTCTCGTTGCTCGATGCCGAAGTCGTCAGTCTCACTCCAGTCTCGACTCGGGCGCAGCTGCAAGCCGTCGTCGATGTGGCGGCGGAGCTGGGATTCAGCTTCATTCAAACCGTCGTCGAGGATTCAGATGCGCGGCGCGCGGCAGATCGACTTGCCGAGCTGGCCGATATCGCGGCGGCAGCGAAGACCGGGGTTGCGCTGGAGTTCATGCGTTTTCGCGCTGTGACCGATCTGCAGTCCGCCATGCGGCTGATAGATCTCGCTGGACGGCCGAATGTGCAGGTGTTGATCGACGCGTTGCACCTGGCGCGCTCGGGCGGCACTCCCGAACAAGTCGCGACGCTGTCACCGGACAGCATCGCTCTTGCGCAGCTTTGCGACGCGCCGGCCGCTGCGCCGCCCGACGAGCTATTGGCTCGGGAGGCGCGCACCGCTCGTCTGCCTCCGGGCGAAGGGGCATTGCCACTGGGGGCGCTCCTGGACGCGTTGCCCGACGGCGTGCCGCTCAGCATCGAAGTGCCGAACACGGCCCACGAAACTCTCGATTACGCGGTCCGGGCCCGCTGTGCCCTGGGCGCCACAAAGTCGCTACGCGCGCATAAATATCGATATCGATGAAAAATGATGTATCGAAATCGATGTAAACGAGTGTAGTCTGTGCTTCGAGCCCGCAGTGGGCGGCCGGCCCACGAGGCGGGCTTCAAATCCTAGAAAACAGCATTGGGGGATCGGCATGTCGATGCAAACCAGAGGTCTGTTGGGGCTGGCGTTGGCCGCGGTCGGCGGCACCGTGAGCACGCCGGCATGGGCGGCGGACGAGGCGGCCAGTGAAGCGCCCAAGCTGGAAGAGGTGCTGGTCTACGCCGAGCGCAAAGCCGCCGGCACCGCCGTGCAGGAAGTGCCCATGGCGGTCAGCGCCGTCGACGGGAACATGATCGAGCAGGCGCAGATGGTCAGCGTGACCGACATCGGCCGCATCGTGCCGAACGCGCAGCTCGATCCGGTCGGCACTTTTCCGGGCTTCTCGAACTTCGTGATCCGCGGCGTCGGCAACACCAACAGCACGCGATCCATCGACGCGCCGGTCAATATTCTCCAGGACGGCATGGTGATCGACTATCAGGCCGGCGCGGTGCTGGATACGTTCGATGCCGAGAGCGTCGAAGTGCTGCGCGGTCCACAAGGTGTGTTGTTCGGCCGTAACGCGTCCGGCGGCGCGATCGTCCTGCGCTCGCGTCGGCCGACGGGCGATTTCAACGGCAATATCAACTTCACCATCGGCGATGCCAACACGCGCGAAGTGAAGGCGGCGATCGAAGGCAGTCTCATCGAGGACAAGCTTGCGGCGCGTCTCGCCGTCATGACTCACGAAGATGACGGCCGCATCAAGAACACGCTGAAGGGCACGTACGCGGCGGTGCCGGTGTGTCCGACGGGAACGCCGAACTGCAACGTGAACAATATCGACGGCACTCCGGTGCAGCACTCCACCGGCAGAATCGCGGCTCAGGATCATTTGATCGTGCGCCCGACGTTCGTGTTCACGCCGACCGACGATGTCAAATTCACGTTGCTGACTCAGTATCAGAACTTCGACGATGGCGGCGGCGTCGCACGCTCCGTCGTGCCCGGGGACGCGGCGACGACGGCGCTCAATACGCAGTGGGGCTTCACGCCGAATCCCGGCAAGTACGAAACCAACGTGGCCGAGACCGGCTACACCAAGATCGAGGCATGGCACGCGATCGGTGAGCTGCAATGGGACTTCGACGCCGGCACCTGGACGACGGTGGTCGCGCATCGTGACCTCGACTACAAGGCGACCATCAACGTCGACGGCACGCCGTTCAGCCTGACCATCTTCCCGGACAACGTCGAGAAGGCGGAGCAGTTCAGCATCGAATCGCGCTTCAACGGCAACATCACCGACGATCTCGACTATCTGGTCGGCGTCTTCTACATGGATGCCAAGTCCGACGTGACCGAGTTGCGCGAGATCCGCAGCAACACCTCGACCATCGTCAATCACTTCGCGTCTTACTGGAATCAGGACTCCACGACCTCGGCGGTCTACGCCAATCTCGACTATCACTTCACCGACCGATGGACGCTGTCGGCGGGCTTGCGTTACACCGAGGACGAGAAGGACTTCCACATGCGCCGTCCGCTCACGGCGTGCGGCGCAAGCTATGCGCTGTGCGTCGATCAGCCGATCGAGGATTCTTCGAAGTGGAGCAAGGTCACGCCGCGAGCGGTGCTGACATATCGGCCGAACAGCGATATCACGACCTATCTCAGTTACGCAGTGGGATATCGCGCCGGTAATTACAATGCTCGCGGCAGTGCCGCCGCCATTCCAGTGCCGGCCGATCCAGAGACCAACACGGCTTACGAGATCGGAGCGAAGACCGATCTGCTGCCCAACCTGCGCGTGAACGCGGCGTACTTCTATCAGGACTATAAGGACATTCAACGCACCGGCACCGTGCCGGGCGTCAATCCGCCGATCTCGACCCTGTTCAACGCCGGCGCGGCAACCATCCAGGGCGTGGAGCTGGAGGTCAGCTGGTTGCCCATCGATTCGCTGCGTCTGGATGTGAATTACGGCACGGTGGATGCCAAGTACGACACGCTGCTCGGTATCACCTGTCCGCCATGCGGCGGCGGCGTGACCGATCCGACCGATCTGAAGTTCGATCGAGTGATTCCGTGGAAGGCGAATGTCGCCGCCACGTACACGGTCGATATCGGCGCAGGCAAGCTGGCAACTCGCCTCGCCTACGAGCGTCGTGCCGAGGCCGACACCGACGTGAGAAATTTCGACGCGCTGGTGATGCCGGAGTACGGCATTCTCGACGCGAGCATCGGCTACGACCTCGGCGCGTGGTCGTTCTCGATGTTCGGCCGGAATATCACCAACACGGACTACGTCGATATTCGCTCGTTGGGTGTGGGTTACCAAGCGTTCGGCGGCTCCCCCCGCAGCTACGGCGTGACGGTGGGATACTCGTTTTGACCGGACGCACTGACGAACTGCGCCGCGGCTGGCTGCTGATCCTGGCAGCCTGCGCGGGCGTCACCTGCAGCTCGGTGGTGCTGCCGTTCTATTCCATCGGTGTGCTGGTCAAGCCGCTCACCGCAGAGTTTGGATGGACGCGAGCGCAGTTCCAGTCTTCGATCCTGTTCAGCGCCGGCCTCGGCGCGTTGATCGCACCTGTCGTAGGCTGGCTCATTTATCGCTACGGCGCGCGGCGCACGGCGCTGGTCGGCTTGTTTGGATTGAGCCTGGGATTCATTTTCGCGGCGTTCATCCAGGGACAGCTCTGGATGCTCTATGTCGCGTATGGCGTGATGGCGGTGTTTGGCGCCGGGACCACGCCAGTGACGTGGACCAGCGCGATCACCGCCAACTTCGATCGCACGCGAGGCATCGCGCTCGGGCTGACGCTGACGGGTACGGGGATCTGCGCCGTGCTTGCGCCTCAGTATGGCGTCTGGCTGGTTGAATCGTTCGGTTGGCGGGCGGCGTACATCGGCCTTGCCTTGCTGCCGATTCTGTTCGCGGGGCCGATCGTTTATCTCGGCTTCCGGCCCGAAGGCGCCGGCGCTGGCAAAGCACGACCGGTAGCCGACGCGAGCTGGGGGCTGACGCTTGGCGAAGCGTTCCGCGGTTACAAGTTCTGGATCCTGTTCATTTCCATTCTATGTGTGTACATGGCCGTGTCCGGCATCAGTCCCAACCTGATTCCGGCCCTCACGGACAACGGCATGTCCGCTCACGATGCGGCGAGCGTGCAAGGCATGTATGGCCTCGCGATCGTGCTCGGTCGCCTGGTCGTCGGCTATCTGATCGATCGCTTCTGGGCGCCGGGCGTCGCCGCTGTCGCGTTGTGTCTGCCAGTGGTGGGCTGTTTCATGTTGGTGGGAACGCCGTCGTTCCATTTGGCCTGCTTCGCGGCGCTGCTGATCGGTTTCGCGGCGGGCGCCGAGCTCGATCTGATGTCGTTCCTGACCGCGCGTTACTTCGGTTTGAAACACTACGCCAAGATCTACGCCGTGCTGTATGCGGTGCTGGCGATTTGCTCGGGCGTCGCTCCCGTCGCGTTCGCGACCGTGTTCGATCGCACCGCCAGCTACGATGTGAGCTTCTACGTTGCGTCGGCGGTGTTCGCTGTCGGCGCTTTGATTCTTCTTTCCCTGGGGCCCTATCCGAGGCGTGAGCAACCGATGCAGTTCGTGCAGCCGGTTGCGCAAGCGGTATCACGATGATTCATTCCTGGCTGCAACTGAAAGTCGCTGCGCGCCGTGAGGAAGCGCAACAGATTTGCTCGTTCGAGCTGATCGATCCGCAGGGGCGGGCGCTCCCTCCGTTCACGCCGGGTGCTCACGTCGATGTGGAGCTCGGGCCGGGCATGATTCGACAGTATTCGCTATGCAACGACCCGAGCGAACAACATCGTTACCTCATCGCCGCGCTTCGTGAGCCTGAAGGGCGTGGCGGCTCGGTTGCGCTTCACGATACTGTCAAAGTGGCGGATGTGATCCGAGTCAGCGAGCCGAAGAATCATTTCCCGCTCGCGGCAAACGCCGATCGTCACTTGTTGCTTGCCGGCGGCATTGGCGTGACGCCGCTGCTGGCCATGGCCGAGTATCTATCGCGTCGCGGCCTCGACTTCGAGATGCATTACTGCACGCGGTCTCGGGCGCGAGCTGCGTTCCTGGAGCGCATTCGACAATCGACGTTCGCGAAGCAGGCCTGCGTGCACTTCGACGATGGCCCGGACGAGCAACGGTTCGACGCGAACCAGGTGCTCGGCGAGCCGCTGCCGGGAACTCATATCTATGTGTGCGGGCCGAGCGGCTTCATGAGCCATGTGCTGCAGACGGCCAAGGCTCGAGGCTGGCCGGACGGGCAGACGCATCGCGAGTATTTCGCGCCGGCGGAGCAGTCGGCCACGCCGGCCGGGCAGTTCGAAGTGGAGTTGGCGAGCAGCGGCCAGGTGTTCGTGATTCCCGCCGACAAGCCTATAGTCGAAGTGCTGCTCGATCAGGGCATCGAGATCCCGACGTCGTGCGACCAGGGAGTGTGCGGCACGTGCCTGACGCGCGTGATCTCCGGCGTGCCAGATCATCGAGACTCTTTCCTCACGGATCAGGAACGGGCACGGAACGATCAGATGACGCCCTGTTGCTCGCGGGCGAAGTCGTCGCGACTGGTGCTGGATCTATAGGCGGCGCAGTGCGAGGTAGGTCGACAGCAGTACCGTCCATCCTATGATCAGCACCACCGGGATCAGCTCCAATCCCCAGTACTGAGCGATCAAGCCGCACAGCGCGGGCAATGCTGCGAGACCCACCGCGCCCATCGATACCTGCAAGCCGACGGTGTTCGCCGTGTGGCGGGGACCGACGCGTGCTGGAGTGGTTGCGATCATCGAGGGAAAGATCGGTCCGGCGGCGAAGCCCATCACGGCGATGGCCACGGTGTCCACCCTCGGGTGCAGATCGAGCAGCAACGTCACGACAGCGGCAAGCGCTACGATCATGCAGAGCTTGACGATCGATTCCGGGTTGACGGTCGAGGGCAGGAACGCATACCCGAGTCGGCTCGCAAACAAACCGCCCCAATACAGGGTGACGGCTGTGCCCGCTGCTGCGGTCGTGATGTCGCGAGCCTCGTATAACAACGAGAATACCCACGCGCCCGCCGCAGCTTCGCAACCTGTGTAGATCAGGAACACCAGCAATGAGAGTTGAACTTTGCCGAGCTGCAACGTCTCGATCAAACGCGCCGGTCGAAGAGGATCTTCATGCGAGGCCACCGGTGGCGGCCACTGCCGTCGCGACAGAACGAATGCAACTGCAAGCAGGATCTCGACGACGACGATGATTTGATAACCGAGCTGCCAGGGGCGACCTGTCGTCAGCACGGTGGTCATCAACGCCGGTCCTGCCGCTGCGCCGACGCCATAGAACGCATGCAGTACATTGACCAGCCGCGCTGAGTAGCGCGTCGCCGCGTGAGTGTTGATTGCCGCGTCGATGGCACCCGCACCGAAACCCGTCAGCAACCCAATGGCGACGAAAACAGTCCACGAAGGCGCAAGCGTATAGCCGAACAGCGCGACGGCCGTCAGAGCGCAGGAGAACGCGAGCAGGTCGCCAATACCCATTCGACTCAGGATGACGCCGCTGGCCGTGCTCGCCATCACCGAGCCCACGGTCACTGTGATGAACAGCGGGCCCAACGCATCCTGATTCAATCCGAAGTGGACGCGCAGCGCGGGCCACACGACACCGATCACCGCATCCGGCAGGCCCAGTGCGATGAATCCCACGAAGCTCAGGACCAGCAATAACTGGTTCGGTCGTGACATGGAGTGGCCGTCAGGGGCTCGCGAACTGGCGACGATAGGTGGCCGGGCTGGTGCCGGCGACGCGGCGGAAGTGGCGCCGGAATGTCTCTTGTGACTTGAAGCCCACCGCCTCGGCCACTCGTGGCAGTGAATGGCCGCCCGTTTGCAGCAAGTCCTTGGCTAGCGCGACGCGCTCGCGAATCAGCCACTCGTACGGTCCAAAGCCGACCGTTTCCTGAAACTGACGTTGCAGCGTGCGCGGGCTCATGGAGGCGCGACGTGCCAATGTTCGCAACGTGTGAGCTTGCGAAGGGTGCGCGCGAACCCAGTCGATGAGTTTCGAAAGACGATTGCGCTCATCCTGCGGCATGGGCCGCGGCAGATATTGAGCCTGGCCGCCTTCGCGGTGAGGCGGAATGACCAGGCGTTGCGCGACCTGATTTGCGATTCTGGCGCCATAGTCCCGTCGCACGAGATGCAGCAGCATGTCCAATCCCGCGGCGGAGCCGGCCGAGGTGAGCACCTGTCCCGAATCGATATAAAGCGAGTTTGGTTCCACCGTCACGGTCGGATAACGTTTGCTCAGACGCTCGGCGTAGCGCCAATGGGTCGTGACCGTCCGGCCGTCGAGTACACCCGCTGCCGCGAGCACGAAGACACCCGAGCAGATCGTGCAAAGGCGCGCGCCTCGCTCATGAGCCGCGCGAATCCGACGCAGCAGGGCAGGCGGCGGCACTTCATCCGCATTTCGCCAGCCGGGAATCACGATGGTGTCGGCCTCATCGAGCAAGGCCAGCGAGTTGGGTACTCGGACCTCGATGCCGCCGGCGGCGCGCAATGGTCCGCGCTCGGCGGAGCACACCGCGAAGTCGTACCACTCCACGCCCAGCTCCGGCCGGTCGAGCGCGAACAGCTCGACGACACAGCCGAATTCGAACGTGCACAGGCCGTCGTAAGCGAGGGCGACGACGCGATGCCGGCTGGAGCGGGATTGCTTGCTCATGGCGCGATGTTACCGATCTATGGCGTCGGCGCCAGTGGGCTCCAGGGCTGATTTTGCGCAGAATGCCTGCATCGACCGAGCCTGGAGGATTTTATGACCACCGCCGTCACCGCCGTCGCTCCTGCCAGCAGCGATCGCGCCCTGAAGCATTTCGCGACCGCGCTCGAATTTGAAACGGACTGCTGGGATGTGCACGACGTGATGGCCAGCGGCAAGCAGGATTTCGTGCTGCTCGACGTGCGAAGTCACGCGCTCTACGAGGCGGGCCACGTGCCGGGCGCGGTGAGTCTGCCGCATGGAAAGATCATCGAAGCAACGCTGCGCGACTATCCGGCCGACACTGTCTTCGTGGTGTACTGCGCAGGTCCTCACTGCAATGGCGCGCACCGTGGCGCGATCCGACTGGCGCGGCTCGGTCGCCCCGTGAAGCTGATGATCGGCGGCATCACCGGCTGGCTGGATGAAGGCTTTACTTTGGATCGATGACGCGTTGTTCGCGTTCACGAGCATCGCGTGGCGTGAATCCAAAGCTGCGGCGGAACGCCCGCGAGAATTGACTGGCGGAGGCAAAGCCGGTGGCGAGCGCGACTTCAAGGATGGACAGCGAGGTTTCACGCAACAGTTGCCTGGATCTGGCCAGCCGTACGACCAGATAGTGCTCGTGTACGCCGCGCCCCAGTTCGCCGTTGAAGGAGCGCTCGAGCTGCCGAAGTGACACACCCGCGAGCGTCGCGAGTCGGTCGCGGGATAACGGCGTTTCGATGTGCGCCTCCATCGCGCGCAGCGCTTTGAGCAGCTTCGCGTCACCCACGCCCAGTCGAAAGCGCAGATCCATTCGTTGCGGCCCCGCGCCTTCTCTCACCTGCGTATGTAACAACCAATCGCTGACGGCGGCGGCCAGCTCATGGCCGTGATCGCGTCTGATCAACGCCACCATCATGTCGAGCCCGGCAACGCCGCCCGAACACGTCGCGCGGTCGCGGTCGAATTCGAACAAGGAACGGGTCAGTTTCACATCGGGGAACGCTTCCTGAAACGCGGGCATGTGTTCCCAATGCACGGTGCAGCGGCGGCCGGACAGCAGGCCGGCCCTGGCGAGAATAAACGGGCCGCCGGAAATGCCGCCGATGGTGATGCCGCGTGCCGCCAGTTTCTTCAGCCAGCTGAATGTCCGCCGATCGTTGAAGGTCGCCGGATTGCCGCCGGCACACACCAGCATGAGATCGAGCGAACCCACCTCGGCACCGAACTTGAAGTCCGGCAGCACCGCCGCGCCATTCGAAGCGAGCGCGGGTTTATCGGCGGGCGCGGCGTTCCACCATTTATAAAGTGTCTTGCCCGCCAGTACATTGGCTGCCCGCAGCGGCTCGACCGCGCAGGCGTAGCTCATCAAGGCAAAGCCAGGAATCAACAGGAAGCCCACCGACTCTACGGGCGGAACGGTCCCTGGCAATTCGCCGGGCAATGGTTTGGGTCGCGGCACGATGGCGGAAACTGTACAGAGCGTGTCGCAAATGAGCAATTGCCGCGCAGGCCCCTGCCTAAGATGCAAGGCCTGTGAACACTCATTGGGTGGGCTGCGTTGCGCCTCCAATCGCCTGCAGCAAGGCGCAAAGCGCAGCCCTAGCACACATATGCGCTATTCCATCTTCAGTCTCATGCGTCAGGCGCTGCGGGGTCATCGCGACTGGACTCCCGCGTGGCGCGACGCCGTTCCCAAACCGGCTTATGACGTCATCATCGTCGGCGGTGGCGGGCACGGGCTCGCGACGGCTCACTATCTTTCCAAGGTGCACGGCATCACCCGGGTCGCCGTGCTCGAGAAGGGCTGGATCGGTTCGGGCAACGCCGGCCGTAACACCACCATCATTCGTTCCAACTATCTGCTGTCCGGCAATGTGCCGTTCTATGAGTTCTCGATGCGGCTCTGGGAAGGGCTGGAGCAGGACCTGAACTACAACGCGATGGTGAGTCAGCGCGGCATTCTGAATTTGTATCACTCCGACGCCCAGCGCGACGCCTATGCGCGACGTGGCAACGCGATGCGCATGCATGGCATCGACGCCGAGCTGCTCGATGCGAACGCGGTCCGGCGCATCGCGCCGTTCATGGATTTCGACAACGCCCGCTTTCCGATCCAGGGCGGTTTGCTACAGCGGCGCGGTGGAACGGCACGGCATGACGCAGTCGTCTGGGGCTACGCACGCGCGGCCAGCGATCGCGGCGTGGATATCATTCAGAACTGCGAAGTCACCGGATTCATTCGCGAGGCGGGCCGCATCGCCGGCGTGACCACTTCGCGCGGTGAAATCAAAGCAGCGAAGATCGGCCTTGCGGTGGCAGGTAACACCTCCAGGCTGACCAATCTGGCCGGTCTGCGGCTGCCCATCGAAAGTCACGTCCTGCAGGCATTCGTATCCGAGTCGATCAAGCCGCGCATTCCGGGCGTGATCACCTTCGGCGCGGGGCATTTCTATGTGAGCCAGTCGGACAAGGGCGGGCTGGTGTTCGGCGGCGACATCGACGGTTACAACTCCTACGCTCAACGCGGCAACCTGCCCACGGTCGAAGATGTTTGCGAAGGCGGCATGGCCGTCATTCCATCGCTGGGGCGCGTGCGTGTGCTGCGCTCATGGGGCGGTGTGATGGACATGTCGATGGATGGTTCGCCCATCATCGATCGCACGCCGCTGTCCGGCCTGTATCTGAATACCGGTTGGTGCTACGGCGGTTTCAAGGCGACGCCGGCGTCGGGCTGGTGTTTCGCTCATCTGCTGGCTCGCGATGAACTGCATGAAGTCGGGCGCGACTATCGCCTCGACCGCTTCGCCATCGGCCATCTGATCGACGAAAAGGGAGTGGGCGCGCAGCCCAACTTGCACTGATGCGTATCCAATGTCCGTTCTGCGGCGAGCGGGATTCCAGCGAGTTCACCTATCTGGGCGACGCGACGGTGCGCCGTCCGGATCCCAGTGCGCCGGAGCAATACTTCGAGGCGGTGTACCTGCGTGACAACCCGGCGGGCCGCCACGAGGAGCTGTGGTATCACGGCTTCGGGTGTCGCAGCTGGCTGCGCGTGACTCGCGATACGCGCACCCACGAGATATTCACCGTCGAGATGTATAACGACGCGACCACCGAAACAAACCAGGAAGCGGCACGCGCATGAGCGGTCATCGGCTCGGCAAAGGCGGCCTGATCGATCGTCAGCGTGCGCTGACGTTTCAGTTCGATGGCCGTCGCTTCACGGGGCATGCGGGCGACACGGTGGCGTCGGCGCTGCTCGCGAACGGCGTCCAACTGGTCGGTCGCTCATTCAAATACCATCGTCCACGCGGCATTCTCACGGCCGGCTCCGAAGAGCCGAACGCACTCGTCGAGCTGCGCACCGGGGCGCGTCGCGAGCCGAACACGCGGGCCACGGTGGCTGAACTGTTCGATGGCCTGGAAGCCACCAGCCAGAATCGCTGGCCGTCGCTCGGGTTCGATGTCGGCGCGATCAACTCGCTGCTCTCACCCATCTTCGTCGCCGGGTTCTACTACAAGACCTTCATGTGGCCGGCGGCGTTTTGGGAAAAGGTGTACGAGCCGCTGATTCGAAAGGCCGCCGGTCTGGGGCGTGCCAGCGAACAATCCGATCCCGACATTTACGAGAAGGCGCATGCGTTTTGCGATGTGCTGGTGATCGGTGGTGGCGCGGCTGGATTGGCAGCAGCGCTGAGCGCAGCACGCGCTGGCGCTCGCGTCATTCTCTGCGACGAGGATTTCGTTTTAGGGGGCCGCTTGAATGGCGATCGTCGCGAGATCGGTGGCTGCAGCGGCGTGGAGTGGACGCAACGGGCGGCAGCTGAGCTCGAATCCTTGCCGGACGTGCGAGTGATGCGTCGAACGACCGTGTTCGGTGCTTACGACGGCAATACGTTCGGTGCGGTCGAGCGGGTTTCCGATCATTTGCCGACGCCGTCACCGCATCAGCCACGTCAGCGCCTGTGGAAGATCGTGGCCAGGCGCATTGTGCTGGCGACCGGCGCGATCGAGCGCCCGCTGGTGTTCGGTGACAACGACCGGCCGGGCGTGATGATGTCCTCCGCCGCTCGCACCTATCTTCATCGATTTGGTGTTGCTGTCGGCCACAGCCCCGTCGTGTTCACATCGACGGATGATGGCTGGGTGACCGCGTTCGATCTGGCTCGTGCCGGCATCGCGGTTCGGGCTGTCATCGACACGCGAACGAAAATATCGGCGTCGCTGCTCTCCGGCGCGAAGCAAACCGGCATCTACACGTTGCTGGGCGCGCAAGTGGTCGCCACGCAGGGCTCGCACGGGCTGACTCGCGTGACGGTCCGAAAGCACGATGGCGGCATGGAGAATCTGAAGGCTGATGCGTTGTGCATGTCCGGCGGATGGAATCCGAACATCGCCTTGTCGACGCATCTCGGTGGCCGCCCGCGTTGGAGCGATGAGCTCTCGGTCTTCCTGCCAAGTGAGTTACGCGGAACGATCGTCGCAGGCGCGGCCCGCGGTTCGTTCACGCTTGCTGCCGCGCTCAGAGAAGGCGCTGCAGCTGGCGCCGAGGCGGCTCAATCAACCGGTCATGACGCGCCAGCCTGGTCGGCGCCGACAGTGGATGATGAGCTGTCGGGAGTCACGCCCTGCTGGCGCATCGCCGATTCGAGAGGCAAAGCGTTCGTCGATTTTCAGAACGACGTGACCGCCGACGATGTGACGCTCGCGGCGCGCGAAGGATTCACGTCGGTCGAGCATCTGAAGCGCTACACGACGCTCGGCATGGGGACCGATCAAGGCCGCACGTCCAACGTCAACGGTCTCGCGTTGCTGGCAGCCGCTACCGGACGAACCATTCCTGAAGTGGGCACGACGGTGTTTCGTCCGCCATACACGCCGGTCTCGTTCGGCGCTTTCGTGGGGCATCATCGCGGCAAGGACTTTCGGCCGACGCGGCTTACCGCCAGTCATCGCTGGGCAGCGGAGCGAGGCGCGACATTCGTTGAAGCCGCGCAATGGCTGCGAGCGCAATGGTTTGCCGAGCCGGGCGAGACCGACTGGCTGCAAACGGTGAACCGCGAAGTGAAGTCGGTGCGTTCGAGCGTCGGCGTGTGCGACGTATCGACGCTGGGCAAGATCGATATTCAAGGCAAGGATGCCGCGACGTTTCTCGATCGGGTCTACATCAACATGATCTCGACGTTGCCGGTCGGTAAGACGCGCTACGGAATCATGTTGCGTGAAGATGGCTTCGTCATGGACGACGGCACGACGGCTCACATTGCGCCCGGCCACTACGTGATGTCGACGACAACCGTGAACGCCGGCAAGGTCATGCAGCACTTGGAACATGCGCGGCAAGTGACCTGGCCGGAGCTGGACGTACAGATCGTCTCAATCACAGAGCAATGGGCGCAATACTCGATCGCAGGGCCGAACTCGCGACGTTTGCTGGAGCGATTGCTCGGCGGCGCCATCGATGTGTCCAACGAGGCATTCCCCTATCTGGCCTGCGCCGAGTTTCAATGGCAGAGCATGCGAGCCCGTCTGTTCCGCGTCTCGTTCTCGGGTGAGCTCGCTTTCGAACTGGCGGTGCCCGCGCGCTACGGCGATGCCACCATTCGCGCGCTCATGACTGCGGGCCAGGAGTGGGGCGTCGTTCCGTACGGTCTCGAAGCTCTTGGCGTCATGCGCATCGAGAAGGGGCATGTCGCCGGCAACGAGTTGAACGGGATGACGACCGCGGCCGATCTCGGCCTGGGTCGCATGATGTCGACGAAGAAAGACTTCATCGGGCGCGTGCTGGCGGGGCGGCCAGGGTTGGTGGATGCGAATCGACCCGCCTTGGTCGGTCTCAAACCGGTGGATCGAAGCAAACGATTGTTCGCCGGCGCGCACTTTCTTTCGAGCGGCGCGACGGTGGCATTGAACAACGATCAAGGTTATCTCACGTCCGTCGCGTTCTCGCCGATGCTCGATCACTGGATTGGCTTGGGCTTGCTCGCTCGGGGCCAGGCACGTGTCGGCGAACGGCTGCGCGCGTATGACCCATTGCGTAGCGGCGAAATCGAAGTCGAGGTCGTCTCGCCTGTGTTCTTCGATCCCGAAGGCGCACGCTTGAAAGGTTGAAGGCATGGCTCACTCACAGATTGAACTCACGCCGCGTGCGGCCTTCGCGGATCTGCCGATCACAGCCCCTGGCAGCGGTGTGGTCGTGCAGGAGCGCGATGAGTTGGGCATCGCTTCGGTGCTGGCCAGGCGTGGACAGCATGAGGCGTTGACGAAGCGGGTCCGCGAACGATTTGGTATCGAGCTGTCGCCCGGGCCAAGACGCTCGGCTGCCGGCGGGTGCGCGTTCATCGCTACGGGGCCGGGTGCGTGGATTGTGACAGTAGAAAGGGCAAGTAACGGCTGTGTCACATCGTTGACCGATGCGCTCGGTGATCTCGCCGCCATTTCCGATCAGAGCGACGGCCAGGCGGTGTTGCGTGTGTCGGGGCCGAAGGCGCGCGAGGCGCTGTGCAAGATCGTGCCCATCGATTTGCATCCGCGCATATTTCGCAGCGGCGCTGTGGCGGCGACCGTCGCAGCCCATGTCGGCGCGACGCTATGGCGGCTCGACGATGACCCGAGCGGTCACGCGGTGTTCGAAATTGCGGTGTTCCGCAGCCTTGCCGAAAGTTTCTGGCGTGCCTTGTCTGAAAGTGCCGCCGAATTCGGCGTCAGGATGAACGGCCGCGGCTAGCGGGTGCTGGCGAAAGCGCCGGCAGGCTCCTACTCTTGCGGTATGCCGAACATCAGCATCCGCGCCGTCATTCTTGCAACTCTTGCCGTCATGGGCGTCGACATCCTCTCGGGCATGCTGTTGACCCAGATGTTCGGCGGCCCGGGGTTCAGCTCCGACCTGTCGAAAGAGGAAATCCGGCATGCCTATCAGGTGTTGATGCAGGATGTCCGCTATCTGACGTTGGGCATGATCCTGGGCACAGCGTCCACCGTCCTCGGCGGCTATCTCGCCGCCCGCTTCGCACGCAGCATGCCGTATTTCAATGCGCTGGCCTTCGGGGTGCTGGGCATGCTCATCAGCATGATCGGCACCGGCGATCTGCCGCTGTGGTTCAAAATCCTCGGCCTGATCCTGAGCCTGCCCGCCGCCGTGCTCGGCGGCCACATCGCCAAGCTGCGGATGAGCGGGCCCGCGGCCTGAAATCCCGTCAATCTCCTGAAGATCCAGCGCGCTCCCGCGAGCGCACCTAATGGGATTTTCACTTGCCGCTCCGGGCCGACTGCCGTAGAACTTTGGCGACGAAGCCCGGCTTCGGTCCCGTGAGGGATACCGCAGATGTGGAGATGTGATGTTCTGGTCCGATGATTACGCTCGTTCGGCGGCACGTCGCGCCGCGCTTCCCAATGCCTGGTCCGTCGCCGATGTTCGTCGCCTGAGAGAGCTCGCTGGCCGCAATCTGTCGATCGAGGCGATTGCCACGACCCTGGGCCGCTCGCCGTCCGCGATCAAGAATAAAGCCGGTTTGCATGGCATTTCGCTGCGGGCCCGAGGCCTGACCAAAGTAAGGTCCGCAATATAGGCAATCCCGCCGTATTGGCCGGCGGGGTGGATTCGTATCGTGACCGGGCATCCCCCTATCGAGGAGACGAACATGCCCCGTTATCTGATTGAACGTACTTTCCCGGACGGTCTCGGCCTGCCCACCAATGCGGAAGGCGCCAAGGCGGCGTCGAATGTGGTCAGCAATAACGCCCAGGAGGGCGTGACCTGGATCCATTCCTATGTGACCCCGGATCGCAAAAAGACCTACTGCATCTACGACGGCCCGTCACCCGAGGCGATCCGGTCCGTGGCCGGTCGCAATGGCTTGCCGGTCGACCGTATCTCCGAAGTCCGGGTGCTGGATCCGTATTTCCTGTACTGACCCCGAGGGCTCGCGCCCGGGCACTGTCAGCCGCGCTATGATCCCGAGGCTTTTCGAGGATCGACGGCGTCGGCGTGGCGGGCCCGGGCATGAAGCTGTTGGAGCGGGATGAACTGCTGACCTCGCTACAGGGACTGCTGCGTAATGCCGCGGCGGGCCAGGGCAGCTTGTTGTTTCTCGAAGGCGAGGCCGGCATCGGCAAGACCTCGCTGCTACGAGCCTTCGCCGAATCCCAGCGCGCTCAGATGCCGGTGTATTGGGGCGCCTGCGACGCTCTGCAGACGCCTCGGCCGCTCGGTCCCCTGTTCGATATCGCCGCACAAATCCAGGGCGAATGGCAGATCGCGCTCAACAGCAACGTCGAGCGTCTGCAGATTTTCAGCAGCTTTCTGACCGAACTGGCGCGCCCACCGGCGTTGATCGTGCTCGAGGATCTGCACTGGGCCGACGAAGCGACGCTGGATTTCCTGCGTTATGTCGGTCGACGCATCGGTCGCACTCATGCGCTGCTGGTCGTGAGTTTTCGTAGCGACGAAGTGGGGCCGTCGCACGCGTTACGTCTGGTGCTCGGCGATCTTGCCACCAGCGGTGCGAAGCGCCTGTCACTGCAGCCTTTGTCGATTGCCGCGATTCAGGAGCTGATTGGCGATCGCGACGTCGATGCCGCTGAGTTACAGACCAAGACGGGCGGCAATCCTTTCTTTGTTACTGAAGTCGTCGCCGCGGGCGGCGTTGCAATGCCGGCGACAGTGCGAGACGCCGTGCTTGCGCGCGCTGGCCGCTTGCGACCATCTGCACGAGCGATTCTCGATGCCGCTGCTGTTGCGGGTCCACGAGTCGAGCCGTGGTTGTTGCAGGAGTTGACCGCGGCGGAGAGTGGCTGGATCGACGAATGTCTCGCGACCGGCGTGCTGTGTGCACAGAACGGCGCCTTCATGTTTCGTCATGAGCTGGCTCGCGAAGCCGTGCTCGACGCGTTGACTCCCACGAAAGCCATGAGCCTGCATCGCATGGTGTTACAGGCGCTGCAATCACGCGCGACGCCGGATCTCGCGCGGCTCGCGCATCACGCTGAAGGCGCCGCGTTTGAAGATGCCGTGTTACAGCTGGCTCCGGCGGCGGCTCGTGAAGCGGCGGCGAAGGGGGCGCATCGACAGGCGGCTCAGCAGCTGGCGCGGGCGCTGAAGTTTGCGACGGCATCGACCGCTCAGCGCGCGGCATTGCTGGATGACTATGCGTCCGAATGTCAGCTCAGCGGAATGGTGAGCGATGCGATCGACGCACGACTCAGCGCTGTAGAGCTCTGGCGAACTCTCGGCGAGCGAAGCAAACAAGCGATCTCGCTTGCGCGGCTCGCGCATGCGCTGGTGGTTTCGGGAAAGAATGCGGAAAGCGAGGTGACGATGCGCGAGGCGGCGTCGTTGGTCGCGGACGACGCGTCGGGCGCCGCGGCGGTTGTGGTGCGTCGTTGGGCGGCACATCTGCGCATGCTCGATCGCGACGTGACGCAGGCCATTCACGAAGGCGAGTTGGCGAAGGCGGCCGCCGAACGACTCGGCGATCGGGAATCCATCGTTCATTGTCTGAACACGATAGGTTCGTCGCTGATCATCGCCGGTCGGGTGGACGAGGGCTGCGCGCAGTTGGAACGCAGCCGTGCCCTTGCCGAGGAGATCCGGTCGGACTCGTGGGTTGCGAGCGCCTTCGTCAATCTGGGCTCGGCGTGTGGCGAGGTTTATCGATTCGACCTCGCCGACAACTATCTTCGTCGTGGCATCGACTTTTGCAGCGAGCGCGACATCGATTTCTCGCGGCTATATCAGCTGTCGTGGCAGGCGCTGGTGTGGATGTATCGTGGGCGGTGGACAGAGGCATCCGGTACGGCGCATGTCGTGCTCGCCGATCGACGCTCGCCGGTGATTGCTCGTATCACTGCGTTGATCGCGCTGGGGCGCGTGCGAGCGCGTCGTGGCGATCCAGCGGTGTGGGAAGCTTTGCATGAAGCGCAGGAGCTCGCGGGCAATACCAAAACCTTGCAACGAGTTGCGCTGATGCAGGCCGCGCGTGCCGAGGCGGCGTGGTTCGAAGGACGAACGGCTGAAGCGGCGAGTGAAGGCTGCGCCGGCGTCGAGCTGGCAGTACGCAAGCAGCATCCGTGGTTTGCGTCGGAGCTATTGTTTTGGTGTTGGCAAGGCGAAGGCTCGCTGCCCGGCGGCATGCCCGAGTTCTGCATGCAGATGCCCTTCGCGATGGAGATCCACGGCCGCTGGCAGGAGGCCGCTGAGAAGTGGCGCGAATTGAAGTGTCCGTTCGAAGCGGCGCGCGCGATGATGGAAGGCGATGAGTCCGCGCAGCGCGAAGCCCTCACCGTGTTCGAGTCATTCGGTGCGCGGCCCATGATCGAACGGATGCGTTACAAACTGCGCTCCGCAGGCGTTCGTGGCTTGCGGCGAGGCCCGCGGGAGAGCACGCAGAACAATCTTGCGGGACTGACGACCAAGGAAATCGAGGTGCTGGGCCTGCTTTCACAAGGCTTGCGCAATAAGGAGATCGGCGAACGACTGAATCGCTCGTCGAGAACCATCGATCATCACCTGGCTGCGATTTTCACCAAGTTGGATGTTTCAACGCGAGCCGAGGCGGTCAGTGCCGCCTACCGCCTCGGCATCATTTCAGCGAAGGCGTAGCTACGGTTACTGCTGCGGTTTCTCAGGCTGCGTCGTAGTTACGCCTGCCGGCAGATCGTCACGCGATGTGTCGCGTCGCTCGCACTCTGATTTCTCGAGTCCCCGCAGCCTGGAACAGTCCGGTCGATTGGCCGTCGTACCCACGCCGCGCGAAGCTGGCGGCACGCGCTGCTGATTGTTCACCGAGTTATTGGTCGTGGGATTGTTCCGAGTCGTGTTCTGTGAGTTGGGCGGGAGCACGGTCTGCTGGGGCGTCGAATTGCGCTGAGCCGGCATCGTCTGCTGAGTCGTCGAGCTCGGCTGCGCAGGCTGGGTCTGCTGAGCTGCGTTTGGCTGAGTGGGTTGCGTCGGCGTCGTCTGCGCAGGCTGCTGGGTAGACTGCGACGAGGGTGTAGGCACACTGCGGGTCGCCGGTGTCGGCGTCGATGGCGGCGTGGAAGTCTGAGGCTGATTCACCGGCGCTTGCGCCCCAGGCGTCGCATTCGGATTTGCCGTGTTCTGGGCGCCGCCCGGGCCGCCGGTACTTTGAGCACAGACACTCGCCCAGCCTGCGAGGGCTGCAATCGCTACAACGTAAGTTAATGGGCGCATTGGAGTTTCTCCATGGATCGATGCAGGAGTAACGGGCCGCGTCGGGGTCGGTTCCGTAGGGATTTCAGTGCCTGCTGTGTCACTTTTTTTGAGCCGATCTGCATCTGTTATGCAGCACAGATGAGCCCTACCATGGCCTCCGACCTAAGGAGACAAGCGATGCGGATTGCCAAACCTCTGCTGCTGGTGACGACGCCCATCGGCGTGGCAGGCGCGATTTACGAGGCGTACCGGCAGGCCGGTGGCCTGGTGATCCTGATGGTGGCGCTGATGGGATTGATCGCGGTCGCCTTCAGCTCGCTGGTCTACACGATCCGTCGCGAGGCCGCCGAAGAAGCGCGGCGTGTTGCAGCCAAGGCGAATGCATCGGAGCAGTCATGAAAGAACTCATCATCCTCACCATCATCGGTATCGTCATCAGTCTGGGCCACGCCATGTTCAGCATGGTGTCCGGTCCCACCGATTCCAAAGCCATGGTGAAGGCGCTGACGGTGCGCGTGGCGTTGTCGGTCGCGTTGTTTGCCTTCCTCATGATTGGCTGGTACATGGGGGCGCTGGAACCCAACTGACAACAGGCGCATGAAGCTGTATCAGGAGCTGGCCGCCGATCTCACATCGCTCATCCAGCAAGGCACGCTGCAAGCGGGCGAGCGGATTCCATCGGTGCGCGAGCTGTGCCGTGAGCGAGGAGTGAGTCCTGCCACGGCGATGCGCGCCTACGACGTACTCGAAGCAAACGGTCTGGTCGAAAGCCGTCACCGCTCGGGCTACTACGTCAGCAATCGTTGGCAACAGGCACCGAGCGAGCCGCGCGCCTCGCGGCCGTCGTCACGCACGACGCAGGTCGATGTCAGCGATCTCGTCTTCAACATTCTCGAAGCATCGCGTGATCGCGATGTGGTGCCGCTGGGCTCGGCTTTCCCCAGTCCGACGCTGTTTCCTTGGGCGAAGCTCGCACGACACCTGGGTAGCAGCGCCAGGAACATGGATCCGTGGAGCACTGTTGAGAGTCTGCCGCCCGGCAGCCCGGAATTGAGGCGTCAGATTGCGCGTCGCTATTTGCAGTTTGGTTCGCGGGTGCCGGCGGATGAGATCGTCGTCACCTCGGGCGCGCTCGAAGCGCTGACGTTGTGTTTGCAAACCGTCACACGTCCCGGCGATACGGTCGCGATTGAAGCGCCTGCGTTCTACGCTTGCCTGCAGGCCATTGAAACGTGGGGCTTGCGAGCGGTGGAGATTCCGACACATCCGCGCGAGGGCATCGATCTCGGTGCGTTGGAGCAGGCCATCACCAAGCACAATGTACGTGCGTGCTGGTTCATGACGACGTTCCAGAATCCACTCGGCGCCTCGCTGCCGGAAGAAAAGAAGCGCGACCTCGTGCACCTGCTCGCCGAGCACGAGATCCCGTTGATCGAAGATGATGTTTACGCCGAGCTGCATTTCGACGAGCAGCGACCCAAGCCGGCGAAGGCGTTCGATCGCAAAGGGCTGGTGCTCAACTGCGGCTCGTTCTCCAAGTGTCTCGCGCCCGGCTATCGATTGGGCTGGACGGCGGCGGGACGATTCGCGCCGGCGGTCCAACGCCGCAAGGTGACGACTTCACTCGCCACGAGCGTGCCCATTCAGAACGGCATCGCGCAGATGCTTCGCAATGAAGGGTACGACCGCCACCTGGAGAAATTGCGCCAGGCGTTGCGCTCACAGCAGGGCGCGGCGCTGGCGTCTCTCAAGCAACATTTCCCCTCGGGCTTTCGAGTCGCAACGCCGGAGGGGGGCTACTTCCTGTGGATCGAATTGCCGGAACAAGTGGACGCACTCGAAGTCCATCGCCGCGCCATCGACGCCCACATCAGCATTGCACCGGGCCCGATGTTTTCAGCGCGCCGGCAGTTCCGCAATTGTCTGCGCCTGAACTACGGCCATCCCTGGACCCCCCAGGTCGAGGACGCCGTCGCCGAACTCGGACGCATCATCCGCGCGCTGATCTGAGCCAGCCTCACGGCTTCCGTACTTCGTAACGCAATTCGGCCATGCCCGAGCCCATCTGACGAACAGACTCCAGGCGCAGTGCCGGGCCGAGCAGCCTGCGCGGCAACAGCGGTTTTCCCGTGCCTAGCGTGCACGATCCAATTTGAATGATGAGTCGATCGAGCAGACCGCAATCGTGGAACTGGCCGGCGAGATCGCCGCCGCCGACGATCCAGAGGTTCTTGGTGCCGGCAGCCGCTCTCATCTCCGCATGTACGTTTCGAACATCTCCGCTGACGACGCGGATGTCAGCTCCCGCTATCGCGGGCAGCTTGCGAGTGGAGAATATCCATGCGGGCTGACTGTAGGGCCATGCGGAACCTGTTTCCGCCGCGACTTTGTCTGCGTTCCCGAGCATCCACTCGTACGTCGCCGATCCCATCGCCAACGCGCCCACGCCTGCAATGAACTCGGGATAGCTGGAGTCGTTCAAAGTCCCCAGGCAGAACAGCCATTCCAACGAGTCGTCCTCGGTGGCGATGAAGCCGTCGAGGGTGGCGGCGGCGTAGTAGATGGTTTGCATGCCGGCAATGGTAGCGTTCGGTCGCTGACAGCGGCTGTCATGGAACCGAACTCTTTTGTTTCTTCTGTAGTGTGCGATCGTCCCAGCATCGCATCGCGAACCGGGCCACGCCCTCGAGCTCGGCGTAACGCTACGGCGAACCGCAGGATATCAACGTCGGGCGGTTTGAATACTTGAGCGACGTCTATCCTTTCAGCACCAGAGACACGTCCGGATATTGGTCGCACATGAAGTCGACGAACGCACGAACCTTCGGGGCGGGAAGGCGCCGCGACGTATGTAACACCCAGAGCTCGATCTCTACGCCTGAAATCACTCCCCACTGAACCAGTTCTCCGCGAGCCAGTTGACTCCATGCGATGGACTGCGGAAGGAGAGCGGCGCCCGCGCCGGCGACCGCGGCGTCGCGAATCATCAGGAACGAGGACAGTCTGAGCTTGGGGAGAGGATCCAGGATCAAACGGCCACCGTCGAGGGTCCAGGTCGTCGGTTGAAAATTTGAAAACACGATGCCAGGGACTTGCCTGATCGCGCCGGGTCTCGGCCGCGTCACGGCAGGCGCGGCCACCACGACCAGCCGATCCTTGGCGAAGCAGCGGCCGACCAGGTTGCCGTCCGGGCGTGGGTTGATGCGAATGGTGACGTCGAACTGTTCCTCGACGAGATCCACCAAGCGGTCTTCCGCCACGACTTCGCAGGTGACCTCTGGATAGGCCGTGCAGAACTCGGCGCTGATGCGGCCCATCGCCAGCTGAGAAAACAACATCGGGGAAGCCACCCGCAAACGTCCGCGAGGCGCCGACTGTCCCTCGCGGGTTGCCGTCATGGCCTCGGCCACTTCAAGCATCGGTCCTTCGGTTCGCGCCATCAGCGACTGTCCCGCTTCGGTGAGCTTCAGTCCGCGCGCGCTTCGCTCGATGAGCCGCACGCCGAGCTGCTGTTCCAGGTCCGCGATGCGCCGGGACAAGGTCGCCTTCGAACGGCCGCTCGCGCGACTCGCCTTTCCCAGCCCGCCATTCGATGCGACCAGCGCGAAATCGGCCAGAGCGTTCAGATCCATGCTGTTCCATTATTGAAACGGTCTGTCTTCATTTTCGCGTCTTCGTATTACCAAAGCAACGGCCTATCTTGATCGCCGTGGCAACCCCTTCTTCCCCGGAGACTCCCATGAGCATTCTCGTTACCGGTGCGACCGGCACCGTCGGTTCTCTCGTCGTTCAACGCCTCGCCGCCGCCGGTGCGGACGTCAAAGCGCTGGTTCGCCAGCCAGACAAGCTGACATTCCCGGCTGGTGTCACTGAAGTTGTCGGCGACCTGACGGACGTGACTTCGATGCGCGCCGCGCTGTCGTCGGTACGAACGCTGTTTCTTTTGAATGCAGTGACGCCCGACGAAGTGACTCAGGCGCTCATCGCATTGAACCTGGCTCGCGACGCGGGCATCGAGCGCGTCGTCTATCTCTCGGTCATCCATGCGGACCAGTACACAAATGTGCCGCACTTCACCAGCAAACATACGGTCGAGCGCATGATCGAAAGTTTCGACATGCCGGCGACCGTGCTGCGTCCTGCCTACTTCATGCAGAACGAACATAGCGTTCATCAGGCTATTCAGGGGTACGGCGTGTACCCGATGCCGATCGGCTCGGCTGGCGTGTCGATGGTCGATACGCGAGACATCGCCGACATCGCGGTAGCAGAACTGCTCCGTCGCGACCGCGCTCCCGCTCCGCTGCCGCGAACGATGTTGGATGTGGTCGGTCCGGAGCCGCTCACGGGTGAGTCAGCGGCGAAGATCTGGAGTTCAGCTCTGGGGCGCAATGTGACTTACGCCGGAGACGACGTGGCCGCGTTCGAAGCGCAGATGGCTGCGTTCGCTCCTGCCTGGATGGCCTATGACATGCGCCTGATGATGGCAGGCATCCAGAAGTTCGGCATGCTCGGTGCGGCGGACGCGGTGGATCGAGTGCAGGCGATTCTGGGACGTCCTTTGCGGACGTATGCTGATTTCGTCAAGGAGATCGCGGCGGTTTAGGCCGATGCGCGCCGCCCGTCGCTGCTCTCCGGTTCTTTTGGCAGCGGCGGAGCGTGCGGCAAATGAGTAAAGTGTCTGCGCCTGACAATGGAGCCAACATGAGCCGGTTGATCGCAGCCCTGTCTTTGCTCGTCGTACCACTGGCAACGCCAGCAGATCCGGCGCCCGCCGCGACCGTTGGCTTCCGGGATGCGCAAGTCGAAGGCCTGAGGATTCGTTACTACTGTCAAGGCGTGGGCCGCCCGACTGTGATCATTGAACAGGGCGGTGGGATCTCCGTCGAAGCCGTCTTTTCCTGGAAGCAGCCGGTCGGCTGGGCCGCCCTCGCGCCGAAGATTGCGTCACTGACGCGCATTTGTGTTTACGACCGCGTCGGACTCGGCCACAGCAGCAAGGCGGAGCGTGCGCGAACGAGTTTCGATGTGGCGACTGAGCTTCATGCGCTGCTCTCCGTCGAGAAAGTTGCTCCTCCTTATGTGCTGGCCGGTCAGTCGCTCGGCGGAATGAACGCTCTGGCATTCGCGAATCGTTATCGCGATGAAGTTGTGGGACTCGTATTGATCGACTCCTCGCATCCCCAGCAACTGCCGCGCATGAATGCAGCGCTACCCGAGCGGCGAGCGGATGAGTCGGAGCTGATGCGCGGGTTTCGCGAGGGGCCTGGCAGAACAGCGATGGGCGGCGAATGGTTCGATTTCGCGAAGAATGGCGAACAATTCCGGGATCATATGAGCGTCGGCAGCCTTCCGCTCATCGTCCTCACGGCGGCGCCCCAGGCGCCGAGCGACAAAAATCCATTGCCGCGCGAGTGGCAGATCGCCATCGGATCGGTGCATCAGCAGTTACAACGAGAGCTCGTTGCTGTCTCTACGGACGGCAGGCACATCATCGCCAGCAAGGCGGGCCACAATATTCAGCTCGATGAGCCGCAGCTCGTTCTCGACGCCATCACCGGTCTCGTAACGCAAGCTCGCGAAGCGGCGTCCAACTGAACAGGTGCGACGCAGTGACAGGTTCCGTCATCGCCCAGATCTGGCCGCTCTTCATCGTTGCGTTATTTGTAGTGATCGTGCGCTGGCACCGGCGTCGCGTGCCCGACTGGGGTGACGTGCCGAATGGTGTGGTGCTGGAGCGCGAAAGCGATGGCGCTATGATTGTGCCGGTGTCCCAGCTAATACATCGCCGTCTGTGGGGGCATACGACTAACGGCATCTCCCCCAAGCTGTGGTTGACCCATAGCGGACTTCGATTCAAGGTTTTCAAACCGAACGAGCGGAGCTTTGCCGACTTCAAACGAGTCGAAGCTTACAAATCGCTGTTCCACGGCACGCAGGTGACTTTCGCCGGCCGCGGCGAACAGCTGCACGTCATGATCAGGGATCGTGGCGTCGCTCGCGCCGTACTTCGCATGTTGCCGTCGAATCTCCCGTTAACGCCTGCAGCCGCGGCGTTGCGAGGCGATCGGCCGACGCCGGGAACAACCTGATCAGCATCCACGAGCGGCGCCGCGCATGAAACCTTTGTAGCGGGGCACGGGTTCTCGATCCATGCGCCCACTGATTTTGCTAGAGAACAGCGAGCCGGGTCGGCAAGCCGTTCTCATTGAGCTGCCGGGCGGCGGTCTCATTGGCGTTATGGGAGCGGCATGTTCTGGAACCCGCCGCGCAGGCGCACTTCGGGCAGAAGGTCGCGACGCTGGAGCACTTCGGCAGTTACTCCTGCCGTAACGTATATGGCCGGGCGAATGCGACGCGGAGTCAGCGGTCCATACCGAGCGTGCCGGTAGTCAGTCGCTCTAAAGCGTCCACCACACTGGCAACAACGCCTGCAGGTCCTCGCGCGCAGCCGCCGGGTCCATGCTCTTCAGCACGTCGTTCTTGGTCCGGATGCCTTTGTAGGTTTCGAACTGGATGAAGTATTCATTGCCGGCCTGCACATCGAGTGTCACCGGGGCGATCTGGTCCATCTGACTGCGGGCGATGCCTGCGCTCGGGGCATCGCCGTCGTATTTCACGCGGAAAGAGTAGTTGCCGGGAGGGACATCGATGGACGCGTAAGTGGCCACGGGGAGCTCGCCCAGTTTCGAGCCGCTTGCGTAGACGCTCGGCTCGATGAAGTAAACGCCCGAATCCGCCGGCCGGTAGAAGTACACGCGTGCGGCGGAATCCTTCACGGGTCTCATATCCGCCTGCCGCTTGGCGAAAGTCGGAACGACGGGCAGGGATCGCATCGTCATGCCCACATCGTCGAACAGCACGACCCGCTCGTCCGCCTCCTCGATCACAAAGCCGCGCTGTACGTTCTTGAGCGTGAGATCGCAATAGTTGATGCGGGTCTCCGTGGGCGATCCCCGGGGTGGAAGCGTCGTCCCCATCAGTTTGCCGAGCAGGTCGATCGATCCAGCAATGCCTTCCGCATAAGCCGCTCGATAGCGGCGTGCGCCGTCTCGGGCCCAAAGCGGCATCGATATCGGGCCGATATCCCAGGCCTGCGAAAGATTCACGGGCACAGAGATGTGGCTGATGCCGTTGGTGTGCAGCGGCTTCTTCTTGCCGTCCGCCCACAACGTCATCGTGAGCTCCACTATGAGCGTCCGGTAGGTGTCCTGAGCGAATTGATATTCGGCGTCGATCAGCACCACGGGCTCGCCGCCGGCCTCGGTGAGTTTCAGCCGTTGCGACTTGCTTTCGGGGGCTTTCGAGATGACTTCGATGCGGCTCGAATCGAAGATTCCCAGGCCCTTCAATTGAGCGAGAAAATCGCGGCGGAAATCCAGGTCGCTGCTCGCCTGTTGAACCGGCTTCAGCGCCTCATGCATCTTGTCGAGCATTCCCTTGGTCTGGAATACGTCGATGGCAAAGCCGATCAGGCCATAGTCCTTGCCGGCGCGCGACTCGGTGAAGCCCGCCAGGACCTTGTCCTGCGGGACGATGACGATCACTTTGGCCTTGCGAATGAGCTCCAGCTCTTCGGCGTTGACTGTGCCGTCGTGAGCCTGGCAGGTAACCGCGGCGAGCATGCCGACAACCAGAGCGCCGGTCTTGAACATGGTTGATCCGTTGACGATTCGTCCTGAATTGTCGGGATTATGACCGCGCGGCGACTCCTTCAGTGTGTGGACAATCACATTTCAATCGGCGGCGTCTATTTCATATAAGGATCCCAGAACCCGGCCACAGGCTCGATCTGCTGGACCACATCGACCCAGGTGCCGGACGGATCGACCATCCCGAACCGGCGCTGCCCCCAAGGCTCGTCGCGCAATTCATATGAAATGCGTGCGCCCGACGTTCGCAGCTTGTGAAATTCAGCAGCGGCGTCGCCGACCTGCAAGGTGAAGAACATGCCTTGGCCGTTGAACCGCTCGGGCCCGGGAGGCGAGGAGGGATGGTCGGGTGACATGAAGGCGATGGCCAGCACGGGATTGGCTTTCGACGCCAGATAGATGAACCACGACGATTCGAACACCACGTCGAATCCGAAGTGCCGCACATAGAAGTCGCGGCAGGCGCCGATGGCATCGGTGACGATGACCGGATAGGCGGATTCCAGGTGCATGACGGGACCTCGCGGGGAGAAAACGCGAGCATGCGCTCAGCGGGGCGAGTGGTATTGAAAAAATGCGTCATCGACCCGCAGCTGGCCGGGAGAGACACCGGCGAGGCGGGTGAAGTCGCGGGTCATGTGGGCTTGATCGGAATAACCGGCGTCGTGAGCGACCGTCGTCAAAGAGCGCGATGCCGGGTGGACGATCAAATCGGCGGCGTGCTTGAGCCGCGAGATCATGCAAAAGAATTTCAGCGGCACGCCGACGGTCTGCAGAAACACGCGCTCCATCTGCCTCCGGCTCTTGCCGAAGCGAACAGCGATATCATCGACTCTCGCGACACCGCGGTGAGCGTCGACGTGCTGAACGATGCCATCGATGTAACTCTCGACCGGCGGCGTGCGGCTCAGCGCGGCGATCAAGATCGCATCGAGCTCATCGAACAATGCCTCGCTCGCAATGTGAGCAGCAACGCGCGCCGCCGGAAACCGCATCAGTGTTCGCAAGTCTTCACGACCGTCCGTGATCTCATGCGCGGCGGCGTTAATGAAGTGACGACTCTGCCCGGGACGAAATCGAATGCCCAGGTAATGAGTGCCAGCCTTGCAAGGAATCGCGGTGGGTCGGGTCGTGCTGCCATAGATCCACGAGCGATAGCCGCTCGATGTGACTTCGAGCACCAGATCCACACATCCGTCCGGCAAGGCCGCGTACACGCTCGACGTATTGTTGAGACTGAGCCAGTACTGACTGACATGGCGCGCCAGCCCGCCCGCGGGACGCCGGATAGCGAAGGTGCTGGGCGCAGTCGTCATGCGCCTAGATTAACTCGTCCGGTCAGAACTTGTCGCTTTCCGGCCGGGAGCCGGCAATTTCTGCAACCGCCACCACTTCGGCAACAGCTTCCTGACCTCGCGCTGTCCGAACCGGTCATCGATCAAGTACACGACCCCGCGATCATGCCGGGTCCGGATCACGCGTCCCGCGGCTTGAATCACTTTCTGCAGGCCTGGATATAAATACGTGTACGCATAGCCGGCATCGAACAACTCATCCAGGCGCTGGCGCATCTGTTCGCTCACTTCGTTGAGCTGCGGCAGGCCGAGAGTGGCGATGAACGCGCCGATCATGCGCTCGCCCGGCAGATCGATGCCTTCGCCGAACGCGCCGCCCAAAACAGCGAGTGCGAGACTGCGGCCCTCGGGAGCGAAGCCGTCGAGGAATTGTTTGCGCTCGGCCTCCGACATGTTGCGGGATTGCAGCCGATTGGGAATATGCGGAGCGACCCGATCCAGTTCTTCCGCGATCCGCGCCAGGTAATCGAAGCTGCTGGCGAACACCAGATAGTTGCCCGGCCTGCGCTCGAACTGCCGGACGATGAGCTCGACCATGGGCGCGATCGAATCGCTGCGATGCTGATAACGGGTAGAAATGTGCGGCACCAGTTGCACGTCGAGCTGATCCGGCGTGAACGGCGACTCCACGTCCAGCCAGCGGGTCGTGTCCGGCAGGCCCAGCAAGTCCAGATAAAACTGGCGCGGCGTCAGCGTGGCGGAGAACAGCACCACGCAGCTCGTGTTCGCGAAACGAAGTTTCAGAAACGGCCCGGGTACGATGTTCCGGAGGGTGAACGTCGCATGCTCGGGATGAGTGATGTCGAACAGCGAATGCTCGGCGAACTCCTCCGCGAGTCCATAAAACCCCAGAGCATCGAAGAACAGCTTCTGCACGTGTTCCGGGAACAGCGCCGCTTGATCGGCCAGTGCGCTTTGCTGGCTGAGGTAGGTGTCCAGCGCCTTCAGGAACGATTTCGGCGGATTCTCATAAACCTGATACGGCGTCTGTTGCGCATTGGCGATGCGATGGAATTCCGTGCCGAGTCGTCCGATCGCGCGAACCAGCGATGTCGGCGCCTCTTTCTTCGCCCGCTGCAGAGTCTCGGCATCGATGGACGCCGAATACATGCGCCGCGCCCGCTCGATCAAGTTGTGCGCTTCATCCACCAGCACGCCGACGCGCCAGCCCTGTTCCTGGGCGAGCCCATACAAGAACGCGCTTTGATCGAAGTAATAGTTGTAGTCGCCGATGATCACATCGCTCCAGCGCGCCAGTTCCTGAGAAAGGAAATAAGGACACACGCCGTGCTCGATCGCGACACTGCCAATGACCTTTTGGGTCATCGTGCCCAGCTGCAGCGCCGTGGTCCGCGCGGCGGGCAAGCGGTCGTAGAATTTCTTGGCGAGCGGGCAGGAATCGCCGTGACACGCGGAGTCCGGATATCTGCAAACCTTTTCGCGCGCCGTGATCTCCAGAACGCGGAGCTTCAGATCGGGGGGTGCCAGCGCCTGCAAGGCGTCGAGCGCGAGCTGACGGCCAGTGGTCTTGGCCGTGAGATAAAAGATCCGGTCGATCTTCCGTGCGCCGATAGCTTTGAGCATGGGAAACAGTGTGCCCATCGTCTTGCCCACGCCCGTCGGGGCTTGGGCGAGCAGATGCTCGTTCATCGCAGCGGCACGATAAACCGTCTCGGCGAGCTGACGTTGCGTTGGATAGAAATCGTACGGAAAGCTCAGTGCGAGCAGCGCTCGATCGCGAGCCTGACGATGCGCCAGCTCCGAACGGGCCCACACGCCGTAACTGGCGCAGTGTTCCTCGAAGAATGCTTCCAGCTCATCGGCGCGGAAATCTTCCGCCACCACCGTCTCGTCCTCGGTGTCCACATCGAAATACACCAGCGCGACGCGCAGCTCGCGCAACTGCTGCTTTCGACACAGCATCGCTCCATACATCTTTGCTTGCGCCCAATGCAACGCGCGGTGGTTGTCGGGCATGCGGGCGAGATCGCCGCGATAGGTTTTGCATTCGTCGAGACGCCGCGTCTTGCTGTCGTAGCCATCGGCGCGGCCGCGCACATGCAGACCGTCGTGGATGCCTTCAAGCGGCATCTCCGCTTGATAGTCGCGACTGCTGCGGCGAGAGGCGACCATGATGTGGCCCGCGACGCCTTCGCGAGCGCTCGGCGCGGGAGTGAAGCGCAAATCCAGATCGCCGCGCTTGGCGGTGAACTGGCACAACACTCGCACGGCGACCGACATGCTCGCGGAGGCTGTGTTCGCAATGGACGGCGCGGTCGACATGGGGATACGGAAAGTCTGTGGATATATACAGTATCACCATTGCCCGCCGACTGTGCCAGCCATTGAACACCTATCCGCGCCTGTATATCTTTTCCGCACTCGCAGGCCAGGCCTGCAAAGGAAGCTCCGTGCCGGATGGCATTCAGATCCGTCGCCTGCAAGTCATTGGCGAACGGGAAATTCGAGCCTTGAGCGACGTGCTGATCGATTGCGTCGAGGGCGGCGCGTCGGTGAGCTTCATGTGGCCCATGACGGTCGAGAAGGCGCGCGCCTTCTGGGCGAAAGCAGCAGAAAGCGCGGCTCGGGGCGAGCGGCTCATTTACGCCGCCGAGGACGGTTCAGGTGCCATCGTCGGCACGGTTCAGGTGGTGCTCGACCTGCCGGAAAATCAGCCGCATCGGGGTGACGTGTCGAAGATGTTGGTGCATCGGAAGGCGCGCAAGCTCGGTGTTGGGGCGGCCTTGCTGACGGCCGCCGAGCAGGGCGCATTGGCTGCGGGCAAGACCGTGCTCGTGCTCGATACGGCGAGCGACGATGCCGAACGTCTGTATCGACGACAGGGCTGGCAATACAGCGGCACGATTCCCGATTACGCGCTCATGCCCGACGGCGCGTTCTGCGCCACTCACATTTTCTATAAGAGGCTGCAGCCCGGGCCGTAAAAAAGGCGCCGGCCCTCGGGAACTTTTCCACGGTTTCGCTCGTTCGGCGAGATGCCAAATACTAAGTCGCGGCCAGGCTCCTGACGCCGCGACAGGCCCGACGAAATCCAGCGAAAAAATGCGTAAACGTTTCGAGAAAGAGACGCACGACGGTTGGTACGTGTTCATCGCCGCGAGCATGCTCGCCATCTTTGCGGTGGACCTGCAGACCCGGATCGGCATAGCCACGTGGCTGTTCTATCTCATCCCGCTCGGCGCCTGCATCTTCCTGACCCGGCCGGGCGCGCCGCTGCTGGTGGCGGCGCTGTCGACCGTGCTGATCGTGGTCGACTACATTTATTCGCCGACCGGCGGGACGGAATGGGTGGCCCAGCTGAACCGCTCGTTCGCGACCGTCGTGATCTGGGCGTTCGCGATTCAGACGCGCATGCAGATCGTCACGCGTCAGTCGTTACGTAAAGACGAGTGGATGCGGAACGCGGAGTCGACGCTTTCACAGCGCATGCTCGGCGAGCTGACGCTGACCGATGTGGGCGAGCGCATCACCGCGTTCGTCAGCGAGTACCTGGGTGCCAGTGTCGGCGCTTTGTATGCACGCCAGGACGCGACCGGCGCGGTGCTGATCGGTGGCTACGCCATACCGGCTGCGCATCCCGCCCGCGTCAGCATTGTGGCGAACGAGGGCTTGATCGGTCAGGTGCTCAAGGGGCGCAAGGCCATTCATTTGAAGGACGTGCCTGCCGGTGAGCTGGAGATCAGCGGGGCGCTCGGCACGATCCGGCCGAAGACGCTGGTCGTCAGTCCCGTGATCGCCGACGGTGTCGCTGTCGGTGCGTTGGAGCTGGGCTTCCTCGAAGCCATCGGTCGCGCCGACCTGGAATTGCTGGAGCTGTTGGGCGAGTCGATGGGTATTGCGATTCGCACGGCCCGGCTGCGCAACGAGCGCGAAGAGCTGCTGCGTGCCACCCAGCAGCAGGCGGAGGAATTGCAGACTCAGCAGGAAGAGCTGCGCGTCAGCAACGAAGAGCTCGAACAGCAAGGCAACATGCTCCGCGACAGCCAGGCCCGCCTGGAAGACCAGCAGGCCGAGTTGGAACAGAGCAACGTTCAGCTCGAAGAACACATGCAGATGCTGGCGCATCAGAACGACGATCTGGACGCCGCGCGTCGCGAGCTGCTGGGCAAGGCGGCGGAGCTGGAGCGCTCCAATCAGTTCAAGTCCGAATTCCTCGCCAACATGTCGCACGAGCTGCGCACGCCGCTCAACAGCTCGCTGATTCTGGCGAAGCTGCTGGCGGACAATACGTCGGGCAACCTCACCGAGGAGCAGGTGAAGTTCGCGCGCAACATCTATTCGGCCGGCAACGACCTGCTCGAGCTGATCAACGACATCCTGGATCTGTCCAAGATCGAAGCGCGCCAGATCGATCTGAAGCGCGAGCGCGTCGGCTTGCAGGCGCTGGTCGACAACATGGGGCAGATGTTTCGTCCCATGGCGGGTCAGAAGCGGGTGGAGCTGGAGCTGACGCTCGCCAACGATGCGCCGGCCGAGCTGGAGACCGACTCGCAGCGGCTGCGCCAGGTCCTGCGCAATCTGCTGTCGAATGCGTTGAAGTTCACCATGCAGGGCAAGGTCAGCCTGAAGATCTTCACGCGGGCCGGCACGGGCGATATCGCATTCACGGTCGAAGACACCGGCATCGGCATCCCGCCGGACAAGCAGGAAATCATTTTCGAACCGTTCCGTCAGGCCGACGGCACGACCAATCGACGCTTCGGTGGAACCGGGTTGGGCTTGTCGATCTCGCGCGAGCTGGCGGCGATGCTCGGCGGTCATATCGAATTGCACAGTGAGTTGGGCGTGGGCAGCGCGTTCACTCTGGTGTTGCCGCGAACCATGCCGGCGCAGGAAGGGAAGGCGGATCTCGATACTCCGCGGCCACCGCCGGCCAGCGTGCCAGTGCGGACTCGCGAAAGCCGGCTCGTGGAGCGCACTAATGAGTCGGCGCCGACCGTCTCCAATGGCGCGCGCCTGTTACTCATCGTCGAAGACGACGAGACGTTCGCGCATACGATTGCCACGCTCGCCTCCGGGCTGCAGTTCGAATGCATGATCGCGCACACCGCGGATGAAGGCATCGAGCTGGCGCTCAAACATCGGCCGACCGCCATCGTGCTCGACATTCGCTTGCCGGATCACACGGGCCTGACCGTGCTCGACCGGCTCAAGCACGATCCGGCCACGCGGCACATTCCAGTGCAGGTCATCTCCGGTCACGACTACACGCACGTCGCGTTGGAAATGGGTGCCGCCAACGTGCTGAGAAAGCCGGTGGAGCGCGAGGAGCTGCTGGGCTCGCTCACCAAGCTGGCGAGCAAAGCCAACGACGCCACGCGCGCAGTGCTGATCGTCGAAGACAACGCCATGCAACGTGACAGCATCGAACATCTGTTGCGTTCCGAGCAGGTGCAGACCGTGGCGGTCGCTTCGGCGGCGGATGCGCTGGAGAAGCTGCGCTCGTCGACATTCGACTGCATGGTGCTCGACCTGGCGCTGCCGGATGCCTCGGGTTACGAGCTGCTGGAGAAGATGGCGACCGACGAAGCCTATTCGTTCCCGCCAGTGATCGTTTATACCGGCCGCACGCTGTCCGCGGATGAAGAGCAGCAGCTGCGACGCTACTCCAAGTCCATCATCATCAAAGGCACGCGTTCGCCGGAACGATTGCTGGATGAAGTGACGCTGTTCCTGCATCGGGTGGAAGCGTCGTTGCCGGCGGAACAGCAGCGCATGTTGCGGGTGGCGCGCAGCCGCGACTCCGTGTTCGAGAAGCGTCATATTCTGTTGGTCGAAGACGACGTGCGTAATGTGTTCGCGATCACGCGAGTGCTCGAGCCGCACGGTGCGATCATCGAGATCGCGCGCAACGGTCGCGAAGCGCTCGAAGTGCTCGGGCGCAATGCCGAGATCGATCTGGTGTTGATGGACATCATGATGCCCGAGATGGATGGCTTCGAGGCGACGCGCGCGATTCGTGCCGAACGTCGTTGGGCCAACCTGCCCATCATCGCGCTCACGGCCAAGGCCATGCCGGACGACCGGCAGAAATGTCTGCAGGCCGGCGCCAACGATTACATCACCAAGCCCATCGACATCGAAAAGCTGTTGTCGCTGCTGCGTATCTGGATGCCGATGCGGCGAGGAGCGCCGCGTTGAGGCTGGATATCTCAGAGTCCGAGATCAGCCAGCTGCTGGAGATCATCTACCGGCGCTATCATTACGACTTTCGCCAGTATGCCACCGCCTCGCTGAAGCGCCGGCTGCAGCAGGCGCTGACGCACTTTCAATGCGCCACGCTGAGGCAGCTTCAGGATCGTTTGCTGAAGGATGAGAGCGCATTTCCACGCCTGCTCGAATACCTCACCGTGCAGGTCAGCGATTTGTTTCGCGACCCCGAGTTCTTCCTGGCCGTGCGGCAGCAGGTAGTTCCGCTGCTCGCCACTTATCCGTCGCTCAAGATCTGGGTGGCCGGCTGCAGTACCGGTGAGGAAGCGTATTCGTACGCGATCCTGCTGGCCGAAGAAGGACTGCTGGAGCGCTCACGCATCTACGCCACCGACATCAACGATCAGAGCCTGCGCAAGGCGCAGAAGGGCGTGTACGCGCTCGACCGGATGAAGCAATTCACGATGAACCATCGCGGCGCGGGCGGTCATGGTTCGCTGTCCGATCACTATCACGCGGTTCAGGACAGCGCGGTGATGTCGCCGACGCTCAAGCAGCGCATCACGTTCGCTGATCACAGTCTCGCGACCGACAGCATTTTCTCCGAAGTGCAGCTGGTGTCGTGCCGGAACGTGCTGATCTATTTCGATCGGACCTTGCAGGATCGGGCGCTGGGCCTGTTCAACGACGCCCTGTGCCGGCGCGGCTTTCTGTGTCTGGGCACCAAGGAGTCCGTGCGATTTTCGGCTTACGCGCAGCGATTCCAGGAACTGAGCGGCGAGCAGAGGATCTACCGGAGGGTGGATTGATGGCCGCCGCGGTCGTCATCGGTGGCTCGGCCGGCGCGCTCGACGTGTTGCGCATGATAGTGCGTGAGTTGCCGCAGTCGCTGGCCTGCCCGGTGGTGATCGTCATTCATCTGCCGCCGCATCCCAGCGGTCTTGCCGAGTTGCTGGGTGCCGATACGTCGTTGACGGTCAAGCAGGTGGAAGACAAAGAGCCGATTGTCGGGGGCACGATCTACATCGCGCCCCCGAGTTATCACCTGTTGATGGAGTCACGGGACAGCTTTGCGCTTTCGGTCGATCCGCCGGTGCATTTCTCACGGCCGTCCATCGACGTGCTGTTCGAGACGGCGAGCGACGTGTATCGCGCCGGGCTGGTCGGCGTTCTGCTGAGCGGCGCGAGCGAAGACGGCGCCGCCGGATTACATGAGATTCACGCGGCGGGTGGCACGACCATCGTGCAATCGCCGCTTTCCGCCGAGGTCGCCATCATGCCGGCGGCCGCGCTGGCCCTGTTCGAGCCCACCTACGTATGGTCGCCCAACGAGATAGCCTCTGGATTGACACAACTGTTGAGCCGGAGGTCGTCGTGACCGAGCGTTCACGCATCCTGGTGGTCGACGACATCGAGGAGAATCTGGTCGCGCTGGAAGCGCTGCTGCGCCGGGACGATGCCGATATCGTCACCGCCCGCTCGGGCAACGAGGCGCTGGAGCTGATTCTGCAGTATGAGTTCGCGCTGGCGTTCGTCGACGTGCAGATGCCGGAGATGAACGGCTTCGAGCTGGCCGAATACATGCGCGGCACCGAGCGTTCCAAATACATTCCGATCATTTTCCTGACCGCGGGCACGGGCGAAGCGAATCGAGTGTTTCGCGGCTATGAGTCCGGCGCGGTGGACTTTCTGTTCAAGCCGGTCGATCCGAACATCCTGCGTCACAAGACCGATACTTTCATCGGTCTGGATCAGCAGCGCAAGAAGCTCGCTGAGCAATACGAGCAGTTGCAGGAGAGCGAGGGATTGCTACGCGACGCCGTGCAGGCGCGCGAAGACGTGCTAGCGGTGGTCTCGCATGACATTCGCAACTTCCTGCAGGCGATCAAGAGTGGCGTGCAGATGTTGAACAAGCCGCCGGAGAAGCTCGGCGCCGATGCCCGAGTGGCGATTCATGGCCGGCTGTCGAGCACCGTCGATTTGATGAGTCGTGTGATCGCGGACTTGCTCGACATGGCGAGCATCCGTACCGGTCGTATCGAGGTGAAATTGCGCCCTGAGATTGCCGCGCACCTGGTGAATGAGGCCGTCGCCGTGCACGAGCCGTTGGCTCAGCAGAAAGGCATTCGGCTGGTCGCCGAGTGCGATGCGCTTGCCGCCGTCGTGTTATGCGATCGCGAGCGCATCCTGCAGGTGTTCTCCAATCTGCTGGGGAACGCGATCAAGTTCTGTCGTCATGGTGATCAGATTCGCGTCAGCGTGCAGCGCATCGGCGATGAGATGCAGGCGTCGGTGATCGATACGGGGCCGGGCATTGCCAGCGAGGATCTGCCGCTGGTGTTCGACGCCTATTTCTCGGGCGCCAAGAACCGGCGCAATGGCACCGGCCTCGGGTTGTATATCACCAAGCGCATCGTCGAAGCGCACGAAGGGCGCATCTGGATCGACAGCGAGCTGGGCAAAGGCACGGCCGTGCATTTCACGCTGCCGCTCTCGACGCCCGAGACCGACACCGTTACCAATTGAACAGCGTGCCGTCCTCGAGCCGGTTGACCGGCAGACTCGCCGGGCGATAGGGATATTTCGCGGCCAGCGCCTCGTCGATATCGACGCCGTGTCCGGGCGCTTCACCCGGATGCAGATCGCCTTTCGAGAACGTGTAGGCGTGCGGGAACACCGCATCGGTCTCATCGGTGTGGCGCATGTATTCCTGAATGCCGAAGTTCGGCACCCACAGATCGAAATGCAGCGCCGCGCCCATGCACACCGGCGACAGGTCGGTGGCGCCGTGGAACCCGGTTCTCACATTGTTGAGCTCGGCGAGGTGAGCGATGCGACGGACATGGCTGATGCCGCCGGCGTGCACGATGGTCGTGCGGATGTAGTCGATCAATTGCTCATCGAGCAATTGCTTCGCGTCCCACACTGAATTGAACACTTCGCCGACCGCGAGCGGCGTCGTCGTGTGCTGGCGGATCGTGCGGAAGCCGGCCTGATTTTCCGCCGGCGTGGCGTCTTCGAGCCAGAACGGACGGAACGGTTCGAGATCCTTGCCGAGGCGGCCTGCTTCGAGCGGTGTCAGGCGGTGATGCACGTCGTGGAGCAGATGCACGTCCCAACCGAGCGCCTCGCGGGCGGCAGCAAACAATTTCGGCACGGTCGGCAGGTACTTGCTGGTCGACCAGACGTTTTCCGTCGGCTTCGCGGCGTCGGCCGGTTCGTAGTAGAGCTTGTCTTTGGAAACGCCGTAGGTCGACGCCAGGCCGGGCACGCCGCTCTGCAAGCGGATCGCCTTGTAGCCCAGCTCCTGGTACTTCTTCGCTTGCGCGATGGTCTCGTCGAGATCGTTGCCGTTGGCGTGGCCGTAGACCATCACGCCGGTGCGACTCGCGCCGCCGAGCAGATCGTAGAGCGGCATGTTCGCGTTCTTGGCCTTGATGTCCCACAGCGCGACGTCGACGGCGGCGATCGCGGTCATCGTGACCGGCCCCCGGCGCCAATAGGCACCTCGATAAAAGAATTGCCAGATGTCTTCGATCTGTCGCGCGTCCTTGCCGATGAGGCAAGGAATCACATGGTCGGTGAGATAGCTCGCGACCGCGAGCTCGCGGCCATTGAGCGTGGCGTCGCCCAAGCCATGGACACCGCTCTTGGTGGTGATCTTGAGAGTGACGAAGTTGCGGCCCGGGCAGCTAATGATGACGCGGGCGTCGACGATGGTGTGCATGCGGTCGGGGTCGCGGGTCGGGTTGAATATTGGTCATGCCACTGTGGCCTGACCAATCCCCGATGTCAACGCCGGCATCCTCCAACCCACGGCCAGCTCACGGTTTTTTCACCGATGAGAAGATCGCCTCAGTTTTTCGTGGCGTAGCGCTTGCGCTGCTCGGCGATTTGCTGACGGGCTCGTTCCAGCTCCTGAACCTCGGTGGCTTTCAGCAGGGCGTCGATGACGCGCGACAGATGCTCGCGCATGGCCTCGCGAGCCGCATCGGCATCGCGTTGCTTGAGCGCTTTCAAGATGGCGGTGTGCTCGTCGATGCGAGGCTTGACGCCGGTGGCGCGGACCTTGGAGCTCAGCGAGCGACTCTGCGGTGAACGGGTGCGCGCATCCCAAAGCATTTTCACCGCGGCGATCATGCCGCTGTTCTGGGTGGCGGCCGCGATCAGCTCATGAAAACGCCGATCGGCGTCTTCGCTGAGCACCACGTCGTGCTCGTTTTCCGTGCGCATTTCATTGACCAGCGTCGCCAGCTCGGCGAGCTGCGAATCGTCGATGCGAGTGGCGGCGAGCGCGCAAGCCTCGCCTTCGATGGAGCGTCGCGCTTCGAGCAATTCGAACGGGCCGATGTCGGTCGCGCCCGCTTTGCCCCCGGGCGGCTCGGTATTCATGACATACACGCCGGAGCCGACGCGCACCTCGACCAGACGATCCAGTTCCAGCGCGATGATGGCTTCGCGAATGGTCGGGCGCGACACCGAGAAGGACTGCGCAAGCTCGCGCTCCGAAGGCAAGCGCTGGCCGACTTTGTACTCGCCGCGCGCGATGCCGGCCGCCAGCTTCTGAGCGATGCGCTCGTACAGTCGCTGAGTGTCTGCTGGCATTTTCGTCAGGCGTCGGCCGGTAGTCGTGGAGGGGTCGATTATTGCTGGCTTGACCAATTGCCACAAGCGGCCGGCTCGGCAAATTCCGCTGAATGGCCGGTACCAAGGGTTGCTCGTTTAGAGGCGGTCCTGGGTATCGGCCTTACCTTAGATTTGTAATTGGTCAGGCCAACTGCCACGGTCCGTGCTGGGCAGGATGCCCGAATGCCGGGAGCGCATGGATGCGCAGGACCGGCTCGCCAAAGGACGACATGAGGTCGTTCGAGCCAGGGGGTACAAAAGATGAATAAGTTCGCTGTGCGAGCGGGCGCGGTTGCGTGCGCCCTCGTCGTGGTCCCGGTTCAAGCTCAAACCAATCAAGAGTCCGGCCGCCAGCTCGAAGAGGTGGCCGTGACGGCGCAGAAGCGCGTCGAGAATGTGCAGGACGTGCCGCTCGCTGTCTCGGTCGTGTCCGAAGGCCAAATGGAAAGCGCCGGTGTGCATGAGTTCGCGGACATGGCGAAGGTGGCGCTACGGTGGTATTCGAGTGACGCTGTCGTACTAGGAACAACCAACGATGAGTCGAGAGTCACAATCCGATCTTGATCGCCGAACATTTCTCGGTGCCGCCGGCGGGCTCACGCTCGCGATGGCTGGCACCGAAGCCACAGCGGCGCAGCGTGCAGCTCCACGCCGCAACCAAAACGATACATCCCACCGCCGAAGGCGGTGAAGGATGGGGCTGTCCGTGAGCGCGGGGAATGTCTTAGGCGCAGCGGGCTGTCGGCTTGCTAAGCTATGGGCCATCGTCCTTTTCTTGGGATCGCGATGGACCTGGGCATTCTCGAGACCGGCGCTCCGCCGGCCGATTTGAAGAACCATTTTGGCTCGTATGGCGACATGTTCCGGCAGATGTTGGGGCCGGACTATCACTACTCGTACTACGACGTGCGCGGCGGGAAACTGCCCGAGCAGGTGGGGCGCCACGACGCCTATCTCATCACCGGCTCCGCCGCCGGTGTGTATGACGGCGAGCCCTGGATCGAGCCGCTCAAACAGTTCATTCAGCAATCCTCCGGGCATGCGCCCGTGGTCGGCATCTGTTTCGGTCATCAGATCATGGCCGAAGCCTACGGCGGGCATGTGACCAAGTCGCCGAAAGGGTGGGGCGCCGGGCTGCACCGTTATGACATCACACGCCGCGCCGACTGGATGAATTCGGATGCCGAGCTGACGCTGAGCATTCCGGTATCGCATCAGGATCAGATCATCGATCTGCCGCCGGACGCGAAGGTGCTCGCCGCCAGCGAGTTCACGCCGTACGCGGTGCTCGAGTATCCGGAGCGTCGTGCGATTTCATTTCAAGGCCATCCGGAGTTCTCGCCGGAGTACGCCACGGCCTTGATCGATCTGCGTCGGGGCACGCGTTATCAGAAGGATTTCGCCGACGCGGCGGTGGCGTCGTTGCAGAAGCCGAACGATGGCGGGCGCGTGGCGGGATGGATTCGTAACTTCCTCAGCGCGTCGCGCTGAGAATAGCCAGCTGGATCGTCAGCTTTCTTGGCCGCGGGTGACGAGCTCTGGCGCTCGCCAGGCGACAGTGACCTTGAGTCCGCCGAGTTCCGATCGTAACAGCGTGATGGCGCCGCGCGTGGCGTCGACGAGATCGTGAGCGATGGCGAGGCCCAGGCCGTGGCCCGGGCCGGCTTCGTCGAGTCGTCCGCCGCGCATCAGTGCTTCGGCGACCTTTTCCGATTCGATGCCCGGGCCGTCGTCCTCGACCAACAACACGCCCCCTTCGACCGCCTGTCCCGTAATACGCACGCGTCGGCGTGCATAGCGCGCGGCGTTCTCGATCAGAGCGCCGGCGATCTCGAGTAAATCTTCACCGGCCACCGGCAGGCGCAGCTCCTCGGGAATGTTCACTTCGAACACCAGCCGCGCACCGAACTCGGTTTTCTCCACGACGCCGACGAGCGACTCGATCAATGGCAGCGCAATGGTGGTGTCGCCGCTCGGAGCCGCACGAATGGCGGCGGCTCGGCTGCGAGCAAGCTCACCTTCGATGGCCGACGTGGCTGCGGCAATAGCGTGATCCAATCCGTCGGCGGCGTCTGTCGCGCCGGCCTCGCGAGCCCGGCGGCTCTGCGCCGACAACGCAGCCAGCGGTGTCTTCAATCCATGAGCGAGATCGGCGGCGCGTCGACGCGCGCGACTCAGATCTTTCTCGCGGGCATCGGCAAGCTCATTGATTGCCAGCGTCAGCGGCTCGATCTCTGCAACGTGTGCCGCGGCCATGCGCTCGCGAGGGTTGCGCTTCAATGTTTCCACCTCGTTGCGCACGTGACGCAGCGGTCGCAATCCCAGTTCGACCTGCACCCACTCGGCCGCGGACAAGATGAACCACAGAATCGCCAGGAACAGCGCCAGCTCCTCGCCGAATTCTTCTCGCGCTTCGTGCAGCGACTTTTGCTCGTGGGCGAGCTGGACCAGCACGTCGGCGCCGGCGCGTTCGGGGCGGATGTAACGTTCGACCAGCAGCACCTGCTGATTGAAAGGCCCCTCGACGGTGCGGCTCTTCCATTGCAGCGAAGTCGCATTCTTCGGCTCGGGCAGATGCTGATCCCACAGCGAGCGTGAGTTCAATGCTCCCTGCAGTGTGGAGACCTGCCAATACAGGCCGCTCGCGGGCTCGAAGAAACGGGAGTCGCCAGGCTCATGCTCCAGTGCCGGCGTGCCGTCCGCGCCGACGGACAGCGCCGCGGCCAGCTGCAAGCCGTCGCGAATCAGATCGGCTTCGATGCGATGTTCGATGTGACGTTCGAACAGCACCGTCATGGCCATCCAGGCGGCGGCCAGTGCGAGGAAGATGGCGATCGCGGCGCTCAGCAGCAGCCGAACGCGCAGGGATCGGGGTTTCACCCACCGTCACCCGCGAGCAGATAGCCAAAGCCGCGCCGGGTCTCGATCACCTGCGGGCCGATCTTGCGCCGCAGCCGCACGACCAGAGCTTCGATGGCGTTGGAATCGCCGGGCTCGTCGGCACCATACAAATGTTCCGCAAGCTCGCCGGCCGAGACGGCGCGGCCGCTCTGGTGAGCGAGATAGTCGAGGAACCGAAATTCCAATTGTGACAATCGGATCGGCCGGCCGGCGAACGTGGCCGACATGCGATGCGTGTCGAGCACGAGCTCGCCGACTTCGATGGTCGAGGAGGCGCGGCCCGCGGCGCGCCGGACCAGGCCGCGAATGCGTGCAATGAGCTCGCCCATTTCGAAGGGCTTGCCGAGATAATCGTCGGCACCGGCTTCGATGCCCGCGACCTTTTCGGTCCAGTCGTTGCGGGCGGAGAGAATCAGCACGGGGAAGGTGCGCTGCGCGCCACGCCAGCGTTTCAGCACGGACAGGCCGTCGATGCGAGGCAGGCCGAGGTCCAGTACCGCGACGTCGTAGTCTTCGACGCTGCCTTTGTACCAGGCGTCTTCGCCTTCAGTGGCGATGTCCACGACGAAGCCGGCGCCGGACAGGGCCTGAGCTACGTCCTGAGCGACCGCCGCCTCGTCTTCGATCACCAGGGCACGCAATCAATCGTCCTCGATCTTGATCACCTTGCCGGTGCGCGCGTCTATTTTCACTTCGCGGACCCGGCCGGTGCCAGTGAGTATTTTTATTTCATAGATCAGTCCGATCTTTTCCTGCTCGAGCTCGACCTTGATCACGTCGCCGGGCACCTGCTGGTTGGCGATGGCCAGGATTTTCACCAGTGGCAGCACTTCGCCGCGCAGCAGGGCGTCTCGCACGATCTGGCGCTCGTTGTCCTTCTTGTCGGCCAGCCCCGTGGACATCCCCAGCGGCAGGGCGCTGAGCAGCAAGGCGAGGGTGACCCAGTGTCTGGATTTCATGGCACTACTGTGACTGCCAGGCGCTGACGTGAAGCTGACGATGGCTGACGGGCTGTCGTCAGCGTGCGGCACGTAGATTACGTCGCCATGGCAGCCCGAAATCGATCGTTTGCGGCGTCGGGTCGCCAAGATTCAGGCAGTTTTACACAGGAGCGCAGATATGACTATTGGAACGAGCGGCGCGCGAGCGCTGGTGATGGCGGCGGTGGTGACGCTGGCGGGTGTGGCCGGCGCCTCGGCCTGGGCGCAGAGCCCGACTTCGGGCGTGGTCAGCGTGCCGGCCAACGCCTTGAGCATCGGCGACATCGAGAGCCGGCTCAGCGCCCAGGGCATCAAGGTCAAGGAGATCAAGGTCCGCGATCTGATTGCCAAGGTCGAGGGCTATGACGCGCAGGGCCGTGAGATCGAGATCGTGATCGATCGCCGCAATGGCGAGACGCTGTCACATAAATACGAGGACGACGATCACAAGCGCTGGCGCAAGTAACGTTGCAGGCGGGTCCCTCCCATCCGGGAGGGACCGCCGCGCATCCAGCTCAGGGCGAGGACAGCCCCAGTTGAACCTGCTTCGCGGCGTTGGCGTGCACGACGGTCAGCGCCGCCATGTTCACGATCCGGCGCACCGTCACCGACGGCGTCAGGATGGTGACCGGCGCGGCACAGCCCAGCAGAATCGGCCCGATGGCCACGTTCTGACCGGCCGCGGTCTTCAGCAAGTTATAAGAAATATTGGCGGCGTCGAGGTTCGGCAGCACCAGCAGGTTCGCCGAGCCATGCAGCGTCGACTCGGGCAGCGCGGTCTTGCGGATCGCTTCGTCGAGCGCCGAGTCGCCGTGCATTTCGCCATCGATATCCAGCTCCGGTGCAGCCGCGCGCACCAGCTCGAGCACGCGACGCATTTTCACCGCCGACGGCGCATTGCTGGTGCCGAAGTTGGAATGAGAGATCAGCGCGATTTTCGGTTCGATGCCGAAGTTTCTGACTTCGGCGGCGGCGAGCACCGTGATCTCCGCGAGCTGCTCGGCAGTGGGATCCAGATTCACGTGCGTATCGACGATGAACAGCTGCCGGCCGGGTAATACCAGCGCGCTCATCGCGCCGTACACGGTGGTTCCAGGCTTCTTGCCCAGCACGCGATCGACGTATTTCAGATGTCGGCCACTGCTGCTGATCGTGCCGCAGATCAAGCCATCGCCTTCGCCCTTCTTCAGCAGCATCGCCGCGATCAGTGTCGTGCGTCGGCGCATTTCGAGCTTGGCGTACTGCGCGGTCACGCCTTCGCGGCCCATGCGCTGACGATATTCTTCCCAGTATTCGCGATAGCGAGGATCGTATTCGGGATCGACATTGGTGAAGTGCTCGTCACGCTTCAGGCGCAGGCCGTACTTCTGGATGCGTTTGTCGATGACGGCGCGACGGCCGATCAGAATCGGCTGCCCCAGCTTTTCATCGACCAGAATCTGAGCGGCGCGCAGCACGCGCTCTTCCTCGCCCTCGGCGAAGATGATGCGTGCATGCTGGCGATCGACGCGGCGGGCCGCGGCGAACACCGGCTGCATGAAGGTGCCGCTGTGATACACGAACTGTTGCAGCTTCTGGCTGTAGGCGTCGAAATCCTGAATCGGCCGGCTCGCCACGCCGCTGTCCATCGCCGCCTTCGCGACCGCCGGCGCGATCTTCACGATCAGCCGCGGATCGAACGGTTTCGGGATGATGTAGTGGGGACCGAAGGTAAGATTTTCGGTGTTGTAGGCACTGGCGACGATGTCGTTCTGTTCCTGGCGGGCCAGTTCCGCGATCGCATGGACCGCGGCGATTTCCATCGAGCGCGTGATCGTCGTTGCACCAACATCGAGCGCGCCCCGGAAGATGTACGGGAAGCACAGCACGTTGTTCACCTGATTCGGATAATCGGTGCGGCCGGTGGCCATCACCGCGTCGCTACGTACGGCCGCGACCTCTTCCGGCAGGATTTCCGGCGTCGGATTGGCGAGCGCAAGAATCAGTGGGTGCGGCTTCATGGTGGCGACCATGGGCGGCTTCAACACGCCGCCGGCCGACAGGCCCAGGAATATGTCAGCGTCGACGATGATCTCGGCGAGCGTGCGCTTGTCGGTCGGCTGCGCGAAGCGCTCCTTCTCCGGATCCATCAATTCCTTGCGGCCCGCATACACGACGCCGGCGAGATCGGTGAGCCAGACGTTTTCGCGGGGCAGGCCGATGTCGACCAGCAGATCGACGCAGGCCAGCGCGGCGGCACCGGCGCCGCTGACCGCCAGCTTCACCGACTTGATGTCCTTGTCGACCACTTGCAGACCGTTCAACACGGCGGCGGCGACGATGATGGCGGTGCCGTGCTGATCGTCATGAAACACCGGGATTTTCATGCGTTCGCGCAGGCGGCGCTCGATGATGAAGCACTCGGGGGCCTTGATGTCCTCGAGATTGATGCCGCCGAACGTGGGCTCGAGCGCGGCGATCACGTCGACCAGCCGGTCCGGATCGTTCACGTCCAGCTCGATATCGAACACGTCGATACCGGCAAATTTCTTGAACAGCACCGCCTTGCCTTCCATCACCGGCTTGGCGGCCAGCGGGCCGATGGCGCCCAGACCGAGCACTGCCGTGCCGTTGGTGATGACCGCAACGAGATTGCCGCGGGCGGTGTAACGAAATGCCGCCAGAGGATCGTCGGCAATTGCTTCGCACGCCGCGGCCACGCCGGGCGAATACGCCAGCGCCAGATCGCGCTGGTTGGTCAACTGCTTGGTGGCCGTGATGGCCAGTTTTCCAGGGGTCGGGTGCTCGTGGTAGGCGAGGGCCGCCTGGCGGAGATTATCGCGCGCGTTTGCTGACAAGGAGCTGTCTTGACTCATTCACCCGAACTCTTGCTGACCTGGAGATAAATTCATGCAGATTTGGGGGCGCCACTGTATTCCATTCCCACAGGTCTGGATACAAGTTGCGAAAGGGTACTGGAGCCGGCCGCCGTGACAGCCTATCCTATGCGTCGTCTACCAATCGGTAGGCGAATCAGGTTATGAGTAATCACCACGGACATGACCCACTCCTGTGACTTTGTCGCGCCCATCCGCCGCTCGAAAGAGGTCAAGGCGGTTTGCGCGGCCCTGCGCGTCCTGGTGGAACGCGGCGAGCTGCGAAGCTTTCAAGAAGGCAAGTTGCGCGTCGGCCGCATGCCCATCGACATCGAATGGCCGGACGGCCGTGTCAGCAGGCTGCGCATCGACATCGAAGCCGCGACACTCACATTTGCCGGCTTGATGGAAGCAGGCGCCGGCTCGGCGTTGTATCGGGAATTGAAGGGGTTGGCGCGGGCCGCGCAGACGGCGGGCCGCGATCCGGCCCGCCTCGATCCGGCCCGGGCGATGTTGCGTGTGACGGAGCAGGCCGGCGCGGTGTCCTGGTCCATCATCGTCACTCGCGGCGAGTACGAATACTGCACGCGGCGCCTGGTCGAACTGGCGCGCGAGGCGCTGGCACTGGCGATGGAGCCGATGCCGCTTGCCCAGAACTATCAGACCGCGATCCTGAGCTGAGAAGCACCACCGGGTACATGGATGTACCTCGACGCCGCAGGCGGCGGCGAGAGGCAAAAGTCGCGCCTTTTGCCGACTCGCACGAGGGGCGTGGCAGAATGCCCGATCCCTCGTTCGATGTGCCGGTCAGTACGATTTGCCGTCCACTGGCTTGCGCTTGATGCCCGCCAGATCGAACTCTTCCAGGCAACGCACGTTGATGGCGGCCATCTTGCCGCCCTTCGGGTTCATGCCTACACCGAACGGCGCGCAGCCGCACTTCTGGCAGAAGTGATGCTGAATGACGTGCTTGTTGAAAGTGTAGGTACTCAAGCTCTCGGTGCCTTTGCTCACTGTCAACTGTTCGTGCGGGATGAAGGTCAACAGATAACCTTTGCGACTGCAGTGAGAACAGTTGCACTCCATCACCTCGTCGAATGTTCCCTCGAACTCGAACGCGACGTCGCCGCAATGGCAGCTGCCTGTGTATTTCATGATCGCCTCCTGTTATCGAATGTTAGCCGGTGCGTCGGGCGCCGGCGTGAGCACGGCTTGCAGATTCGCGAGTGTGTCGGCTTCGCTGGCGGGTTTGTCGGTGCGCCAGCGCAGAATTCGTGGAAAACGCAGCGCGATGCCGGATTTGTGACGGCCGGAAGCGGCGATGCCTTCATACGCCAGCTCGAACACCTGGCTCGGCTCGACGGAACGCACCGGGCCGAATTTCTCCACGGTGTGAGCACGAATCCAGCGATCGAGCTGTTCCACTTCGGGATTGCTCAAGCCTGAATAGGCTTTCGCGACCGGCACCAGCTCTCGATCCCGCCAGACGCCGAACGTGTAATCCGTGTACAGGTTCGAGCGGCGCCCTTGACCGGGTTGGGCGTAGATCATGACCGCATCGAATGAATGCGGTTCGATCTTCCACTTCCACCACGCGCCGCGTTGACGGCCGGTACCGTAGCTCGAGTCGAGCGCTTTCAGCATCAAGCCTTCGACGTTGCGTTGCCGTGAGTCGGCGCGCGCCAGAGCGAGTTCTTCCCAGCTCGGCGCGGTGACCAAGGGCGAGACCTGCAGGATGGGCGACGCGTTCGTCAGCAGTTTTTCCAAGTGAGCGCGGCGTTCTCGAAGCGGTGCCGCGCGAAGATCCTCGCCGTTGAATTCGAGCAAGTCATAGGCGAGGAACTGCACGGGCACGGTGGCCAGAATCGCGGCGGTGAGCTTCTTGCGCCCGATGCGCTGCTGTAACAAAGCGAAGGGCTGGATCCGTCCGTCCTTCCACGCGACGACTTCGCCATCGAGCACGACGCCGTCGGGCAGCGTGCCTGCCGCGTCGACGATCTCGGGAAACCGGTCGGTGATACGTTCCTCACCTCGCGACCACAAGTGACATTCGCTGGCGCGGCGGATCAGCTGGCCGCGAATGCCATCCCATTTCCACTCGGCCTGCCAGGCGTCGCGGTCGCCGAGTTGACCCGGTTCGCCTTCGAGCGGCGACGCGAGGAAGAAAGGATACGGAACGGCAGGATCGGTGCGCGGGCTCTCGGCCGCATGCAGCGCTTGCCAGAAGAGAGCGCCGGGCTGCCAGTCGCCCATCAATCGACCGGCTAGCTCGGTGCGTTCGATGCCGGTGACATCAGCGAGCGCTCGTGTGACCAGCAGCTGCGACACGCCGACGCGCAACTCGCCCGTGAGCAGTTTATTCAACAGGAAACATTGTCGATAAGGCAGCTCGCGCCACCAGCCGGTGATGGTCTGGCGTTGCACGTCTTCCTCCGCCTCGCGCAATGGCAACAGGCGGTCCTCGATCCAGTCGGCGAGGGCGATATCGTCAGTGCCGGCTTCGCCGTGAGCTGTACCAGCCGTGAGTAGCGCGATGGTTTCGGCCAGGTCGCCGACCGAATTGTAGGATTCATCGATCAGCCACTCCGGCAGCGCGGCCTCGTCGATCAACCAGCGTTTCAACAGCGCCGGTCCGATGAAACGTTTCAGCCGGCGGCCCGAGAGAATGTACGTCGCCCACGCCGCGTCGGCGGGCGGTGCTTCGCGAAAGTAGCGGGACATCGCCGCGACTTTGAGGTTGGTCGACTGCGTCGTGTCGAGCTCTTCGTACAGCGCGGCGAAGGTTCTCATTGCTGCTCCTCGTCGCCGTACGCTGTCTGAAGCGCGCCAGCGGAGAGGCCCAGCTCGTTCATGTAGCGAGCGAGAGCGTCGGAGTAGCCGTGAGTCAGCAGGATTTTGCTCGCGCCAGTGCTCTTGAATGTATCGATGAGGCCCGGCCAATCGACGTGATCGGAAAGTACGAAGCCGCGGTCATAGCCACGCCGCCGTCGATTGCCGCGCACTCGCATCCAGCCGGAGCAGAAACCGCTGGAATGATCGCCGAAGCGTCGCATCCACGGCGTGCCGGCGGCGCTCGGCGGAGCGATGATCAAAGCGCCGCGATAGTCCGTTTTCTTTTCGCCGGTGACGGGCATCGTCGGGAGCATCTCGATGTCTTGCTGCCGATAGACGTCCGTCAACACATTCACGGCGCCGTGCAAGTACACCGTCTCGTCGGTGAATGCTCGCAGTTCTGCCAACACGCGTTGGGCCTTGCCGAGCGCGTAACAGAACAACACGGACGCGAGCCCGCGCTCCCTGTTGGCTCGCCACCAGTGGAAGATTTCTTCGATCACTTCGCCGGTTGGCTGCCATTGATACACCGGCAAGGCGAACGTGGCCTCGCTGATGAATACGTCGCAGGTCAGTGGCTCGAATGGCGCGCAGGTTGGATCGGGCTGTCGCTTGTAGTCGCCGGACACGACCCACACTTGTCCTTCATGCTCGATGCGCAGCTGCGCCGAGCCGAGAATGTGGCCGGCCGGGTGCAGTGAGATCGTCGTTGCGCCGAGTTGCAGTTGCTCGCCGTATTTCACCGGCGTCGGCTGATGATCCGCGCCCAGGCGATGGCTCGCGATTGCGAGGCCAGGTTCGGCGAGTAGATACCGCGTGCCGCCCTGGCGCAGATGATCGCCATGGGCGTGCGTGATGACAGCGGTCTCGACTGGCCGCCAGGGATCAATGTGGAATCTACCGGCCGGGCAATACAGGCCGTTCTCTGTGACGGTCACAAGCGGTGGCGGGGCGGCGGACATCTTAGAGGAAGCGTACGGTCACGCGGCAAGTTCCCGGGCACGACGCAAATCGTCCACCAAGTGGGTGCGCAGTTGATCTGCGTTTGCAGGATCGGCGCGGAGGATCGCTGACGGATGATAGGTACAGACAACCTGCGCTCCGCTCGCGTGAGGAATCTGCAGCTGGCGAGCCGATTCGATCGAGTCGGTCAGGCCCGCGACGGCGCGTAGTGCCGATACGCCAAGCGCCACGATGATGCGAGGTTTGACTTGCGAGACCTCGGCATCGAGCCAATGGTTGCAGGCAGCCAGTTCGCTTGCGGCTGGTCGCTGGTGCAGCCGGCGCTTACCGCGTGGTTGCCATTTGAAATGTTTGACGGCGTTGGTGACGTAGAGATCGCCGCGCTCCAGTCCGGCGACTTTCAATGCTTCATCGAGCACGCGGCCAGCGGGACCGACGAAAGGCCGACCGCGCAGATCCTCTTCATCGCCGGGCTGTTCGCCGACGAGCATGATGAATGCCGAGGTCGAGCCTTCACCGAGCACGGCTTGAGTCGCGTGACGCCAGATGTCACAACGACGACACGCCGAGGGGCCGCCAGAGTGATCCGGGAGATCCGCCAACGCGCGTTGCATGGCTCGCGCTTTGGCGAGCTCCAGATCCATGGCTTCACGCTGGCGCTGAGCAAAGCTCGACTGACCGTCGCGCAACAGCGTTTGAATCTCGACCGACTCCGGCAGATTGCGCCAATATCGCTGCGGCATCTCGCGTCGCATGGCTGGCGGGTTGATGCGCGACACGTTACAGATGTTTCGATAGTAAGTGCGCCACAGTCCTTCGTGCGCATCCGCTTTGGGCAGCGTCGACTTGTCCGGCGTCTCGATGAATCGCAGCTCGCCGTTGCGCCACAGCGCGGTGCCGTCGGGCGTGGCGATCATCCATTCCATGTTCGGGAAGCGTTTGCAAAAGAACGGCACGCCCAGGCGCAGGACTTGGTGCGTGGGCTCGAACCACGCGAAATATTTCTTTTCGCCTTGCTCGTCGGTCATTTCGCGGAAGCGAACGAACGCGTGCATCTTGTGGATCTCGCGGTTCACGGCGCTGGCCATCTGCATGGCGCGGTGAACGTCGGGATCGGCGGCGTCCTCCAATAAGTGCGGCTGCCGTAACGAACGCCAAGCCAGGCGATACATCAAGTCCCAGCGGCCGTCGTGTCGATAGCAGCTGATGGTTTCCAATAGCTCGATCAGTTGACGCGACAGTCGCAACGGTGTCGGTGCTGTGAGGGAAGGCGCCAGAGGTTCGAAGTGTCGGCCCAGTTTCCACTCCATGTCCTCCGGAACAGTGCCGGTGGATAACAGTGGGCGCGCCACCTCGCGCCACTGCGTGAACTCTTGGACGCAGGCCGAATACATGGTCAGAACAATGACTGCTGTTCGGGAGCCGAGATCAACGCATGTCGCAGGCCGTCGGAGCTGCGATCACTTTGTTGCGGCCGATAATCAGCCGTGCAAATGAAATGACGGGCGCGCTTCAGTGTCGCTCCGAGCGTTTTCAGGTCTTCGTAACGCAGCTTACGATGCCGGCGTGAGCTGATGATGCGATCGATCACGCGCACGCCGAGACCCGGCACGCGCAGCAGTTGATGCCGGTCGGCTGTGTTCACGTCCACCGGGAATTGGTGACGATTCGCCAGCGCCCAGGTGGTCTTCGGATCGACGCTCAAGTCCAGCTTCCCGCCCGGCATGGCCTGCGACAGCTCACCCAGCGAGAACTCGTAATAACGCATCAGCCAATCGGCTTGGTACAACCGATGCTCGCGCATCAGCGGTGGCGCTTTGTTGGGCAGGAGCGCGGACGTGCGTTGAATCGGACTGAAAGCTGAGTAATAGATTCGACGCAGCTTGTACGAGCGATACAGCGTGTCCGCCGTCTCCATGATGGAGGCATCGGAGCTTTCGTCGGCGCCGACGATGAGTTGCGTGCTCTGACCTGCCGGTGAGAAGCGCGGCGCCTTTGCTCCACCGTCCGCTTTCTCGTCGAGCTTGAGCCGAATCTCACCCATGGCGCGCTTGATGGAGACATCGCTCTTCTCCGGTGCCAGCGTCGTCAGCGCCTCGCGCGTGGGCAATTCGATGTTGACGCTCAAGCGATCGGCATAGCGGCCGGCGGCTGCGACCAACTCGGGGCTCGCTTCCGGAATGGTCTTCAAATGAATGTAGCCGCGAAACTCGTGTTCCTCTCGCAGCGTGCGCGCGACCTCGACCAGTTGCTCCATCGTGTAATCGGCGGTCCGGATGATGCCGGAGCTGAGGAACAACCCTTCGATGTAGTTGCGCCTGTAGAAGCAGAGCGTCAGGTCCACCACTTCCTGCGCCGAGAAGCGCGCTCGTGGAATGTCGCTCGAACGGCGGTTGATGCAATAGAGACAGTCGTACAGACAGAAGTTGGTCAGCAGGATCTTGAGCAACGAGACGCAGCGGCCGTCGGGTGTATAGCTATGGCAGATGCCCATGCCTGTAGTGGAGCCCATGCCTTTGCCCGGAGCCGCGCTGCGCTTGGGCGCGCCACTGCTGGCGCATGAGGCGTCGTACTTGGCGGCGTCGGCCAGGATGGCGAGTTTGGTCTCCAGGTCCATGTCTGGCTGTATATACAGCTCGGAGGCGGGGCGCAAGCTCGAGGCATTGCTGTCGGGCGAAGGCGCTCAGATCCCAAAGAACTGGCAGCTTTCAGCGCTCGAACTTGGTCGACAGCACGATCGATGAAGTGGTGCGCTCGACGCCGTCGAGCTCGCCGATGGAGTCGATCAACTCGTCCATGTCGGTGATCGAATCGGTGACGGCCAGCGCCATCAGGTCGAAGGCGCCGCTGACCGCTTGCAGGACGCGCACGTCCTTCAGCTTGCGCACCTCGCGTTCGACCTGGCTGGCGTGCTTCGGCTTCACCGTGATCATGATGTAGGCGTGCACGGCGCCGCGTTCCTGAGCTTCCGAGAGCCGCACCGAATAGCCGGTGATGACCTTGGATCGCTCCAGCCGCTCCAGCCGGCTCTGCACGGTGGTGCGTGACAGGCCGAGACTGCGGGCGAGGACGGCGGTCGGAGCACGAGCGTTCTCGCGCAACAGCGCGATGAGTTGCTGGTCGACGGAATCGAGCGGTTGCGGGCGGGGCTTCATGCGAAAACGGCGGTGTCTCGGCGAAATGACGAAGGGAACCGACAAAACGCCGAAACATTGCCGACAGCTCGGCGCTTTGGCAATACCCGTCGACCGGGGCCTTGCCGACAATGCCCGCCATGAAACACATCGTGGTCGCAGGCGCCGGCAAGATTGGCGTCACCATTGCCGATATGCTCGCCGCTAGCGGCGACTATCGCGTCACCCTGGCCGACCGGCAGGTGGGTCGCTTCAGCGGCCTCAACGCAGCGATCGAGACCAAGGCGGTCGACGTCACCGATCCGCGCGAGCTGAGCGCGTTGCTCAAGGGCAGCTTCGCCGTGCTGAGCGCGGTGCCGTTCAATCTGACGGGCGATATTGCCGTCGCGGCCAAAGAGACCGGCGCTCACTATCTGGATCTCACCGAAGACGTGGCGACCACGCGCAAGGTGAAGAAGCTGGCGGAGGGCGCGCAGACCGCGTTCATTCCTCAGTGCGGCCTCGCGCCGGGCTTCATCACCATCGCCGCTTACGATCTGATCCGTCGCTTCGATACGCTGCACGACGTTCGCATGCGCGTCGGCGCGCTGCCGAAGTTCCCGTCGAACGCGCTCAACTACAACCTGACGTGGAGCACCGAAGGGCTCATCAACGAGTACTGCGAGCCCTGCGAAGCCATCGTCAACGGCGAGCGTCGCGAAGTGCCGCCGATGGAAGAGCTCGAAGAGTTCTCGCTCGACGGCGTGACTTACGAGGCGTTCAACACCTCCGGCGGTCTGGGCTCGCTGTGCGAGACCTTGAGCGGCAAGGTGCGCAATCTCAACTACCGCACGATCCGGTATCCCGGTCACGCCGCCATCATGAAGGCGCTGTTGAACGATCTGCGTCTGCGCGATCGTCGCGATGTGCTCAAGGACATCCTGGAGAACGCGCTGCCGGCGACGTTGCAGGACGTGGTCATCGTGTTCGTGACGGTCAGCGGCATGCGCAATGGTCAGCTGGTGCAGGATACGTACGCGAACAAGATCTACAGCGCCGAGGTTGGCGGCGTGATGCGTAGTGCGATTCAGATCACGACGGCGGCGGGGATCACGGGCGTGCTCGATCTGCTTGCCACCGGCAAGATCGCGGATCGCGGCTTCATCCGGCAGGAAGATATCGATCTGAATACGTTCCTGGCGAATCGCTTCGGGCGTGCGTACGCGCCAAAATGAGCCCAACCATGACCCAGATCAACGTCATCGACGATGTCGCCGCCACGCTCGCACGCCTCGGTGTGCCGGCCGAACGCTTCAACAGCGGCACCTTGCAAGCGCGTTCGCCGATCAGCGGCCAGATCGTCGGCCGTCTGCGCGAGTGCTCCGCTCAGGAAGCAAGCGAGCAGATCGAACGGGCGCATCGCGCGTTCCTCGAGTGGCGCTCGGTGCCCGCGCCGAAGCGCGGCGAGCTCGTGCGTTTGTTTGGTGAAGAGTTGCGCGCGGCACGTGAGGATCTGGGACGTCTCGTCACGCTCGAAGCGGGCAAGATCATCTCTGAAGGACAGGGCGAAGTGCAGGAGATGATCGACATTTGCGATTACGCAGTCGGTCTGTCGCGTCAGCTGTTCGGTCTCACGATTGCGTCCGAGCGCGCCGATCATCGCTTGATGGAGAACTGGCACCCGCTGGGTGTCGTCGGTGTGATCTCGGCGTTCAACTTCCCGGTCGCCGTGTGGGCGTGGAACTCGACTTTGGCGCTGGTGTGCGGCAACTCCGTCGTGTGGAAGCCGTCGGAGAAGACGCCGCTGACCGCGCTCGCTGTGCAAACGCTGTTCGAACGTGCCGCTGCGAAGTTTGGTGGCGTACCGGACGGGTTGTCGACGCTGCTGATCGGTGGCCGTGAGGTCGGCGAAGTTCTGGTCGATCATCCGCGCGTGCCGCTCGTGTCCGCGACGGGTTCGACGCACATGGGCCGCACGGTGGCGCCGAAACTCGCTGCACGCTTCGCGCGCGCCATTCTCGAGCTGGGTGGAAACAATGGGGCGATCGTGTCTCCCACGGCTGATATGAATCTCGCGCTGCGTGGTATCGCTTTCGGTGCGATGGGCACGGCGGGTCAGCGATGCACGACGCTGCGCCGGCTGTTCGTTCACTCGGCTGTCTACGGCGATTGCGTCGCGCGTCTCAAGAAAGTCTATGGGTCAGTGGCGATTGGCGATCCGCGGAGCGCGGATGTTCTGATCGGCCCGCTGGTGGACAAGCAGTCCTATCAGGCCATGCAGCAGTCGCTTCAGCAGGCGGCGGCGATCGGCGGCAAGGTGGTCGGTGGCGAGCGCGTCGCGCCGGAGTTGGGCGACGATGCTTATTACGTTCGTCCCGCGCTGGTCGAAGTGGCGTCGCAGGACGATGTGGTGCGTCGTGAGACGTTCGCGCCGATTCTGTACGTGATGAAGTACGACAACCTGCAGGAAGCCATTCAGCGGCACAACGAAGTGCCGCAGGGCCTGTCGTCCTGCATCTTCACCAACGATCTGCGCGAGGCGGAATATTTCCTGTCGGCGCTCGGTTCGGATTGCGGTATCGCCAACGTCAACATCGGCCCTTCGGGCGCCGAGATCGGTGGCGCTTTCGGTGGCGAGAAAGAAACGGGCGGCGGTCGCGAAGCCGGCTCGGATTGTTGGAAGGCCTATATGCGGCGCGCGACCAACACGATCAACTACGGAACGCGCTTGCCGCTGGCTCAGGGCGTGAAGTTCGATATCTGAGTCGAGGCTACAGGACGCAGAGCTGGCAGGGGTGGCAACAGTGCTGAGTCTATGACGAGACCTCACGCGTCGGACCGGCGCCATACCAGCAAACGATTGTTGGCCGGCATCGTGTGGTCCTTCACGAGGTGGCAGCCGATGCCCTGAGCCAGGCGGTCGACGGCTTCGAAATCACGAATGGCGCTCAGTGCCGAGCGTTGTTTCAGCCAGCCGTCGAACTCGCGATTGCTGTCGCTCGTGTAGCTGCCGTGGTAGTTGAATGGCCCGTAGACGGCCAGGATGCCGCCGGGCTCCAGCACGCGACCGACGCCGGCAAAGAACTGTTCCACCGCCGGCCACGGCATGATGTGCAGCGAGTTGGCGCTGAAGATTGCGTCGAAGCGCGCGTCCGGCCAGTCGCCTGTGACATCCAGCGTGAGTGGCGTCGGCAGGTTCGGCAGGGCGGCTTCATCCAGCCACAGCTGAATGCCTGGCAGATTCTCCGCGACATCCGATGTTTGCCAGACTGCGTTGGGAAACGCCGGCGCGAAGTGGACCGCATGCTGACCGGTGCCGCTGCCGATCTCCAGCACGCGCCGCCGATCGGAAAAATACTGGCGCAGGACGTCGAGAATGGGGTCTCGATTGCGTTCGCAGGCGGGCGCGAAGGGTTTGGCGGAGGTCATGACGGCAGTTCCTAACGAATGGCAGGCCCTAGTCTAACGCCAACCCGATCCGGGGCCCGAACATGAGATCGAGTCTTCCGGTGGCAATTTATTGAGCGATTTCCGGCGCAATCGCCGATGAGCAAGCGGCAATCGCATACGAAAGTGCTGTCCGCCGCCGAGGCGGGGCGGATGCTTGGAATCCGGCTTCTGAGCGATGAGGCGGAGCGCTAGCTCGCCCGAACAGTTTCGGCGCCGCGAGTCTCGGCTCGTTCGATTTGCGCCAGCACCGTGACCATCAGCTGAGTGACCGAATGTCGCGACTTGACCAGCGCCGCATCCACGATGTTGCGCAAAGCCCGCGACGGCTCATCAGCGGTGTACGAAACCATTACTGGAGGGCGCTTGCCGGCGCGCGCTGCTACGGGCAGCAGGTCCAGGCCCGAGCCGTCGGGCAGACTCACATCGAGGATCACGGCATCGAAATGTTTCTCGGCCAGTTGCAGACGAGCGGCTGCGACCGATCGGGCTGACGTTACAACGGCATTGCGCGACATTGCCTCGCGCACGATGGTGGAGAGCGATTGGTCGTCTTCGACGTGCAGGACGTGCGGCAGAATCTCACTGCGCGGCGGCAGTGCGGAGCGCTCGAAGTCGGCCAACATATCTTCGTGCTTGCTGTGCCCGGCGATGCGGCTCTGGCTGTGGACCGGCAGGATCACGTAGAAGCTGGTGCCCTTGCCGGGGACGGTGTCGAAGCCGATGCGTCCGCCGAGTTTTTCGGTGATGGTCTTGGCGATCGACAGGCCCAGGCCCGTGCCGCCCTTGGCGCGGCTGTCGGATGCATCCGCCTGCGCGAATTTCTGGAAGATTCGCGGGCAGAACTCCGGCGGAATGCCCGGACCATTGTCGCTGACGGTCACGCGCACATCGAAGGGCTTCTCGCGATCGATACGAATACGAACGACACCGCCGGGCGGTGAGAACTTCGCGGCATTGGAGATCAGGTTGGTGAGAACCTGAGTGAGCCGGTCGCTGTCGATGAGCACGTCGGCATCCTCGCCGTCCTCCAGCTCGATGGCGACGCCCAGTCCTTGCGCGAAGCCGCGGTTGAACTCGGCCACCGAGGCAACTTCCATGCGCAGCGAGCGTACCTGCAATGAGAAGTCCAGCTTGCCGGCCTCGGCTTTTTCCAGATCCAGAATGTCGTTGATCAGGCGGATCAGCCGCTCGCTGTTCTGGCGCGCGATGCCGACCAGTCGTGCGGCTTTCGAGGGGATCTCTCCAGCGGCGCCGCCGGAGATGAGGGTGAGCGAGCCGGCGATGGACGTGAGCGGCGTGCGCAGCTCGTGACTGATCGTCGAGATGAACTCCGCTTTCATGCGCTCAACTTCGCGGCGCACGGAGATGTCGTGGAGCACGGCCACGTGCAGCCGCTCGTCGTTGATGATCATTTCGCGAATCGATACCTCGATCGGAACGATCCGGCCGCTGCCATGCCGACCTTCCATCTCGATGCGACCGGTCTTCACGCGCTCGCGGGTTTGTATATAGCGCGACAGCTGCGAGGCGTGCGGTTCGGGCAGCAACAGGCGCGCGTCCTTGCCGAGGATGTCTTCCATCCTGTAGCCGAATAGCTGCTCAGCCCCATGATTCCAGGATTCGATGTTGCCGCTGTCGTTGATGACGACGATGGCGTCCTCGACGCTATCGAACAGCGTCGCGAGCCGCGTCGCCTGATCGCGATACAAACGTTCGCTGTCTTGCAGTCGCTCGTGGGTCTCGCGCAGTTCCATCTCGCCGCGTTTGAGCAACGTCAGATCGCGAACCGTTGCGACGAGCGTGCTGCGCGTGGCTGGATCGAGCCACGCAAACTCCACTTGCAGGTACAGCGTTTCGCCGGTGGCGGATTCGCGCTGGAATTCCATGGCGGGCTCGCCGGCGCAATGAGCCAGCGAGTACATGCCATGCCCGTCGACCAGCAACTGCAGTCCTGGCAACAGACGGGTGAGGTTCTGACCGACCAGCTCGCTCGATTCCGAGCCCAGCAGCCGGCCAAAACCGGGATTGGCGGACAACAAGGTGCCGACCCGATTGACGGTGATGATGCCGTCGCCCGCGGTGTTCATGATCGCGGTCAGATGCATGGCACTGTCGTTCGCACGCGAGCGTGCGGTGGTGACCTTGATGAGCAGTGGGGCGATCTGCCAGCGCAGCAACCAGGCGGCCGCGGTGACCAGACCGATCATCAGCAACAACAGCATGTTCAAACGCTGACGCAGGTCGCTGTAGAGCGAATCGAGCGGCGTCGTGAGCGTGGTCACCAACGGCGTGCCGGGAATCGGGCCGTACGCCGCGAAGAAACGAGCGCCACTGGGTTCGGCGCCCAAGGTCACGCCGCTCTTGCCGTTGAGCGCAAGATTCAACGCGCCGGCGCGGCCTGCGGTGTCGCGTGCGATGGGCAAGCTCGCCAGCGGTGAAGATGCCAATCTCAGACATTGCATCGATTTGGCGCTGAGGGCCTGGCAGATGGACGTATCGAATTCACGGGTCGTCCGATCGGACAACAAGGCAGCGTTCAGACGCGGCAGTGCGAATTGCATTCTGATGAAACCGCTGCGGCCGGAGGCATCCGGAAGCGTCGGCCGTTCGATCGATAGATGAGCTTCGTTGCCGATCTCGATCCGCGCCTGGTTGTCGAGGCGCACGACGCTGCTGGGCGGCGGGCCGAACGAGCCCGACTGCAACAGTGAATTGCCATCGGCATCGGCCAGATCCAGCGCCTGCAGGCCGCGACTCAGCGGCAGCCGCCGCTCGGCCCAGCCCTGCAGACTCTGGCGCAATTTGACCAGGCTGACCTCAGGCGAGTTGTGGGCGATGATCTGCGCCAACGACTGGCTCGCGAGCACGCGTTCGCCTTCCTGCCGTTCACTGGCGATCTCGGCGCTGATCAGGTCCACTTGATTGCGCAGCTCGCGAGCCAACGTCGTCTGTTGCAGATCGTGACTGTGACGCACGACCACGGCGAAGCACACCGCCGCGCAGGTGATGGTGATCGCCAGCATCGCCGCCGTGCTGACCGCGAGAATGCGACGCGAATCGTTGGAGACATCGTCGGTCTTGTCGAACGAGCGTCGATACGTCATCTGCGCCAGGCCGAGCGACAGCAACAGCAAGCCGGCGGCGGTATGAGGCGCGATGCGCGTCGCGTAGTGCCAGTCATAAATGATGTCGAGCCGGAGCAAGCGGCCGAACAGCGACACCATTGCGATCAAAAACACCGCGCCCGTGGCCAGCGGCGCCAGCCAATGCAGACGGCCGTCTTGCGGACGGGCGAGTTGAGCGAGCGCGGCCGCCGCGAAGGCGAATGCGGCGGCTACTTGCGGCGCCATGCGGCCTTGATGAGGCGCGGCGTGCAGGATCCACGAGTGACCGAGCAGGTCATCGATGCCCAGGTCGACTTGGAACAAGTGCTCGCACAAGGTGAGCGCACTGGGAATAGCCAGCAGCACCGCAAGCCCGAGTCGTGCGGCTGGCCGCGAGACGATCAAGGCGAGGCCGGCCATGATGAAGCTGGCGGCCGCATTCATCGTCATGCCGATGTTGTCCAGGCCCACCGTGATGGTCAGCGGCTTGCCCGTCAGCCAGCCGCCGGCGACCAGCACGCCCAGTGCGATCAGCAGCATCGCGACGATATCGCTATTACGCAACGGCCGGCGCTGCGGGCTCATGACACTTTCGACTGCTGAAGAGCCACGGCCTGCGCGGCGACGCTGTCGGCCTCGGGCAGCTCGAAATAGAACGTGGTACCACCGGGCCCGGTGTCGAAGCCGATGTGACCGCCGAGCCGTTCGACGATGGCGCGGCTGATCGCGAGGCCGAGGCCGGTGCCGGCGCGACTGCGCGAGTCCGATGAATCGGCCTGAGAAAACTTCTGGAAGATCCGCGGCTGGAACTCCGGCGGAATGCCTTTGCCGTAGTCGCGGACGGAAACGCGTACGCGGCCCTGCTGGCAGCGGGCGGCGACTTCGATGGTGGCGCCGGCGGGCGAAAATTTGCTGGCGTTCGACAACAGGTTCGCCATCACCTGCAGGAACCGGCCCGGGTCGACCAGCACCTCGGTGCGACACAGCGGTTCGGGCGTAACGAAATGCACGCTGAGCGATTGCGCGAAGCCGGTGTTGTCCTCCATGGAACGCTTCACCAGCTCACTCACCTCCATGCGTCGCACCTCGAAGCGTTGTTTCTCGGATTCGAGTTTTTCCATGTCGAGAATGTCGTTGATCAGCAGCGTCAGGCGCTCGCAATTGTTCAAGGCCATGCTGATCAGGCCGGCGGCGCGCTCCGGCAGCTTACCTGCAACGCCGGCCGATACCAGACCCAGCGAACCTCGAATCGAGGTCAGCGGCGTGCGCAGCTCGTGCGAGACCGTCGCCACGAACTCGTTCTTCATGCGCTCGACGCGCTGACTCTCGGTGATGTCCCAGATCAAGCCGGTCATGCGAACGGCGCGACCGTTCGCGTCACGCAAGGTCAAGCCGGAGGCGCTGACGATGCGTTCCTCGCCGCTGGGGCAGATGATTCGGAACGTGGTGCGCAGCTGTGGCTGTTTGCCGCTCAGAGCGGCGACCAGCTCGCCACGCGCTCGCTCCACATCATCCGGGTGAACGGTGCGAAGCATGTAATTCATGTCGGGCTTCACATCGCGAGGCGCGCCGTAGATTTCGTAGGTGCGCGAGTCCCAGGTGAGCGTATCCGCCGCGACGTCCCAGTCCCAGATGCCCATGCCACCGGAGTGCGCGGCCAGCACGAAGCGTTGATTCATCCGGATCAGCGCTTCGGCGGCCCGCTTGCGTTCGCTGATATCGGTGGCGGTGGCCAGAAAGCCGGTGATGGCAGTGGCGTCGCCGTCGCCGTGCGTGGGCGTCAACACCAGATCCACCAGCACGCGCTGTTCGTTCTTGCCGATGAACACGCACTCACGGCGGAACGAGCCGGTTTCGCGGCTGTATTGCAGGAAGGCATGCAGGCCGAACAAGCGGCGGCCTGCGCTGCTCAGCTCGTTGGCGACGTCCTGCACCTCCTTGGGATCGAGCAGCAATTCCAGCGTCAGCTTGCCGGCCAGTTCCTGCTCGGAATAGCCGAGCATTTTCTCGGCACCCCGATTCATCATGGTGACGATGCCGTGATCGTCGAGCGCGACGATGGCGACGTGATCGGCGGCGTCGATGAAATCCCGCAAGCGATGATTGGCCAGGCTGAGGGCGCGTTCGGAGCGCTCTTGTTTGCGCTGCTGCTCGCTCGCCTGCAAGCGAAGCACGATGTTCTCGCTGATGTGCCGGCTCAGTCGGATGCCGGACGCCGAAATCACGACCGCATAGATCGCAACCATCACGCCCATCGTGGTGCTGTACGCGCCGGGCTCCAGCAGCAGCCTGACCGCAAATGGCACCACACAGGGCAACACGAAACCGAGCGCCGTCCATTTCTCGACCGCCAGCGTGGCGACGGCACCGGCCGATACGCCGGCGATCACAAAAGCGACAAATGCCTGCGCGGTGACATCGCCAACCGGAAACACGACGACGGCGCCGAAACCCCACGCCGCGCCGGCCGCGACCGAGCCGATAAAGAACAGCGTTGACCATGCAATGTTTTCACGATTGGCATGGCGTCCATGCATCAGCCAGAGAACGAAGCGCGCGGCTGTGACCAGCAGAATCCCCACGCTGGCTGGATAGATGTGAATGGAGCCGGCAAGATGCGTGACCGCGACGGTAAGTGTCAGCAGTAGCAGGGTGGCGAGCAAAGAGGACGGCAGCCCCGCAAACAGGAGCTGCAACTGTTCATCTCTTACGAGTTGTTCCGTCTGATCGTGTCGGTCCATGGGCAGACCCGATTAATACGTTTATGACAGCACGCGCCTATACGCGCCTTTGCTATCGACTTCATGTTCGCCGGGGATTGCGGGAATCACTCATGCACACGGCATGGGGTACCTGATCTCATGCCGCGGCGCACGGGTCCAAGCTACCGGAAAATTCTCACAAACTTCGAGCCATCGCTCACATGAGCAACGTTCATGACGCATCTGTGACAGCGGCTGCGGGCCGGGCGCCTCAACGCATATTGCTGGTCGACGACGACGAGCTCGAGCTGGAGCTGATGGCCGACCGGCTGAAGTCGCTCGGCTTCGAGACGCATACCGTCAGCGACGGCAGCGCCGCGCTCGAGCTGTTGCAGACTCAATCGTTCCCCGTGGTGATCACCGATTGGCAGATGCCGCGCATGGATGGCATTCGTCTCACGGAGAGTCTGCGCGGCCAGGGGGACAGTGAAACTTACATCATCATGCTCACAGTGCTCGACGACGACAGCTCGCACGAGCGGGGGTATTTTGCTGGCGTGGACGATTATCTGAGCAAGCGGGCGCCGGATGCGAAGGTGGTCGCTGCCATTCGCTCGGCCTTCCGGGCGGTCGAGATGCGGCAAGCCCTACATGCCGTGAGAGAACAACAGGGCGCCAGCCTGGTGAGCGATGTGGCCAGCGGCGTGCTGGCCGACCGGATGCGAGCTGAAGTGAAGCGCGCCGCGCGGTATGGTCGCAATCTGGCGGTGCTGGTGTTGCAGCTCGAGTCGGAGAGCGGCACGCCGGTGGCGAATACGTTGGCGCAGGCGGTGGCGATCGTGAGCGACGCCATTCGAGTCGATATCGATTTCGCGACCCGCTATCGAGGACGCGATGGCGTGCAGCGTATTGCCGTCCTTCTGCCCGAGACCAATGGCGCCGGCGCGGCCGGCGTCGGGGCTCGCTTGAGCGCCACGTTGGCGGCGCGTTTGTTGACCCCGCTCGAATCGTTCACGGCCCGCGTGGGCTGCTCATCGTTTACGCCCGGTCAAGAAACACAGCCTTCACAACAAATCGTTTCGAACATTGAAGCGCTATTGCGTGAGGCGGAGGCGGGCGCGCGCGTCGCGCCGACTGCGACCTCGCAACGGCGCACCGAAGCCAGCTGATCCATCATGCCATCCGATCCCAGCGTATTCGAGCAGACGCTGACGCTTGAGCTGAGCGCATTGCAGCCCGAGGTGCGCGTGCTCATCGTCGATGACGATCCAGAGGCACGCGACTATCTGGTCACGGTCGTGCAGGAAGCGGGTTACGAGACCGCGGTGGCTGCCAGCGGCGAGGAGGCTTTGAAGCTGCTGGATCACGAGTTCTGCCCCATCATGATCACCGACCGCAACATGCCCGGCATGGACGGCGTCACGCTGTGCAAGCGGGCGCGCGAGGGACAGTATCCCGGCTATTTATATATTTTCCTGCTCACGGCGCAGAACGGCGACGCCGATATCGTCTCGGGCTTGAAAGCGGGCGCGGACGATTATCTGGGCAAGAAGAACATCTCGACGCCCGAGCTGATTGCACGGCTTGGCAATGCCCGGCGCATCGTCGGTCTCGAGCAGGCATTGCGCCGCGCACTCGATCAAAAGCGGCAGATGGCGAACACCGACGTGCTCACCGGTGCCTATAGCCGGCGCTATCTCGAACGACAGCTGTCGCTGGAGTTGGAGCGTACGCGTCGTTTCAATCATCCGGTGTCGGTGCTGTTGCTCGACATCGATTATTTCAAACGCATCAACGATCGCTTCGGTCATGCCGTCGGAGACGAAGTGCTGCGTAGTGCTTATCGCCGCCTGCGAGACTTGTTGCCGCGGGCATGCGACTGGATCGGCCGTTACGGCGGCGAGGAATTTCTGGTCGTGCTGATCGATACCGATCTGCGCGGTGCCGAGATCGTCGCTCATCGGCTGGTGGCGGGTCTGGCGGAATCGCCCATCGAGACTTCGGTGGGAACGATCCCCGTGACCATCAGCATCGGCGGCGCCGAAGCCGCGCAAATGCTGACCAGCGACCTGAGCTTCAAGGGGCTGCTGGAAATCGCCGATCATTGTCTGTATGCAAGTAAACGAGACGGGCGCAATCGCTACACCCTGTGTCTGGACAGCGATTCGCCTCTCGCGCTCAGCTCGATCTCGTCGCACGCTCATGCAGAGGCGCGCCATCAATGAACAGAGACAGCCTGCGCGAGATCCTGTACGTCGATGACGAGCCGGATATTCGCGAGATCGTGCAGATGGCGCTCGGGCTCATGCCGACGCTGTCGGTGAACACGGCGGACTCGGGCACGCGTGCGCTACAGAGCATGCAAGCGAGCAAGCCGGATCTGGTGTTGCTCGATGTGATGATGCCGAACATGGATGGGCCGACGACCTTGCAGCAGATGCGCAGTCAGCCCGAGCTGCAATCCATTCCAGTGATATTCATGACCGCCAAGGCCATGCCGCAGGAAGTGGCGCGCTTTCGAGCGCTCGGCGCCGCGGCGGTCATCGCCAAACCCTTCGATCCCATGCTGCTCGCCGAGCATGTGTTGTCCATCTGGGAAGGTTTGTAATGTCCACCGGCCCCGAAGAACTGCGCGCCAAGATGGTCCAGATCGCGGGACGGTATCTGGAGCGCGTCACCAAGGAAGTCGTGGAGCTGCGAGCTCTGATCGACACTGCCGCGAGCGGCAATCTGGACGTGGTTCGCGAAATCGAATCGGTGACCCATCGCATGCACGGCAGCGGGGCGATGTTGCAGTTCAATGAGATCAGCGGTCATGCGGGCGAGCTGGAGCGGATGGCTGCAAGCTTCGTTGCCAGCGGCAACGTCGATCAACCGCGTATGGTCCAGACGCTCGGCAAGTTACAAGTTGCTCTCGATAAGGCGGTTGCCGAGCGTGGTACGCCGAACCGCGCGAGATAGGCTTGAATTTACGCTGCTGGTCGCCGAAGGCACCTGCTCAGCGCGGCTGCAGGCCCAGCTCGAACAGATCGACGAACCGAAGCGCGATCTCGGCGGCGGCGAGCTTGTCGTCGCTGCGGTACCAGTGAGCGATCCAGTTCAGCGCACCCGCCAGCGCGAACGCGGTCATCTTCTCATCGCACTCACGAATCGAGCCGTCCGACACGCCGGCACGGATCAGCGCGCGAATGCCCTGGTCGATTTCCGATTTCAGCGACTTCACCTTGCGGCTCATGGTGGGACTGAGGTCCTGGTTTTCGGCTTGCACCATGCACCAGCCGAAATCCGAGGTGATGGCTTCCGCATAACGGGCGATCACCGCGGCCAGGCGTTCGCGCCCGGTGGTCGTCGATTCACGCTGTTCCTCGATGCCGTCCATGATCAGCTTCAGGCCGGCACGAAAACATTCGAACAGCAGTTGTTCCTTGTTCTCGACGTAGTGATAGACGGTCGGCTTGGTGACGTTCAGCTCGCGGGCGATGTCGTCCAGGGAGGTGTTGTGATAACCGCGCTCCCGAAAGGCGCGGGCGGCCGTCATTATGACCGCGTCCCGCTTGCGCTCCCGATCCCGGACCCGCGCGCCGACCGAAGCCCAGAGGGCCGGGCCCGCGGCCCGTTGCGGAGAGTTCTTGCGCGCCTGTCGACCTGCCACCGGGGAGCTGCTCCTGACTTGGGTAAGGCCTTGAATCATAGCCTGAGGCTGGCCGGGCCGTGGGCCTGATTGACCCGGCGGGGTCGGGCTAAATATACTCGCGGGTAAATTAGAGTCTAGGGAAGCGTTGATTGATCGACTCCCCGGTTTCGTAAGGTTGCAACTGGTTGAAATGCTTCGTCGAGCGAAGGTCGACGGAAGTGACCATTGAACAGATGTTCCCTGACTCTACTCTGCCCCGAAATGCCCAGCTTCGCCCCGAGGCGACCATGAATACAGCCGCTGTCCTGCCTTTCCGTGCCGACAACCGGGCGACCCGCCCCGAGGCGCACCCGCTGCGTTTCGTCAGCGCCGCGTCGTTGTTTGACGGTCACGATGCCGCGATCAACATGATCCGCCGCCTCCTGCAAGCGCATGGCGCGGAGGTGGTGCACCTCGGTCATAACCGCAGCGTGGCCGACATCGTGCGTGCGGCGATTCAGGAGGACGCGGACGGCATCGCCGTGTCGTCCTACCAGGGTGGACACAACGAATATTTCGCCTACATGGTCGACATGCTGCGCGAACAGGGCGTCGATCACATTCGGGTCATCGTCGGCGGGGGCGGCACGATTGCTCCGCATGAAGTCGCGGCGCTGGAAAAGCACGGTGTCGAAAAGATCTATACGCCCGAAGACGGCCGCCGCATGGGCCTGGATGGAATGATCGACGACGTGTTCAAGCGCGTCGCCGCTTCCGCCAAGCCGAACTATGCGTTCGGTGCCGGCGCCTCCTTGGACCCGCGCGATCATCATCATCTGGCGCAGGCCATCTCTCTGCTGGAAGGCACCAGCGCCGAGGACGCGGCCGGTCAGGAGATCCGCAAGGCGATTGCGAAGGTGCAGGGTGGCGCGCCGGTCATCGGTCTGACGGGCACGGGCGGTGCCGGTAAATCCAGTCTCAACGACGAGTTGCTCCAGCGCTTCGTGCGTCACTTTCCGGATCGAAACATCGCGGTCGTGGCGATGGATCCGACGCGTCGTCGTTCCGGTGGCGCGTTGCTGGGCGACCGCATTCGCATGAATTCGCTCGCCGCGCCGAACGTGTTCATGCGCTCGCTCGCGACTCGTCGCCAGAACCTCGCGACCAGCGCGGTACTGAAGGATGTCATCGGCCTGCTGCGACTCGCGCAGTTCGATCTGATCATCGTCGAGACCGCCGGTATCGGTCAGTCCGACACCGAGATCGCGGACATGGTCGATGTGTCGGCCTATGTGATGACCAGCGAATACGGCGCGGCCAGCCAGCTCGAAAAGATCGACATGCTGGATTTCGCCGACGTGGTGGTGCTCAACAAGTTCGAGAAGCGCGGCGCCGAAGATGCCTTGCGTGACGTGCGCAAGCAGTGGCGTCGCAATCATCCCGATCGGGCGCGTCTGCCGGACGAAGAATTGCCGGTGTTTCCGACCATCGCCAGCCGCTTCAACGATCCTGGCGTCAATCATCTGTTCTCGCGGCTGTGCCAGCTAGTCAACGAGCGGCGGCCGGAGTTGCAGGACCGGCAGTGGTCGCCGGGCGATGTGGGGCCGATCAAGTTCGTGTCGCGCGATCCGCTGATTCCGGGCACACGCAGCCGCTACCTCGCCGAGATCGCGGGCGCGGGCCGCAAGGTCCGCTCGAATATCGATGGCATGGTCGATGCGGCTCGGCGTGCGTCCGGCGTGTATGAGACGTTGCGGGCTTTGCATGACGCGCGTCTGCCGGGGCCGCTGGATCGATTCCCCGAGGCGGATCTCAACGATCAATCCATCGACGCGACTCGTCGCGAGCTGCGCGCCGCATATAACAAAGCGCTCGATGAAGTTGGCGCCGAGGGTGTCGGCGAGCTGAAGCGCTGGCCGCAGCGGGTCAAGGGCGTCACCGACGAGAAGTATTCGTACAAGGTGCGCGACAAGAACGTGACTGGCGACAATTACGTCACGTCGTTGAGCGGCAATCCGATGCCGAAGATCGCCGTGCCGCGCTTCAAGGACTGGGGCGAAACGCTGCAGTTCATCCTGTCCGAGAACCTGCCGGGCAGCTATCCGTACACCGGTGGCGTGTATCCGTATCGCCGCGAGGAAGAAGATCCGATTCGCATGTTCGCGGGCGAGGGCGGGCCGGAGCGTACCAACCGTCGCTTCCACTATCTCGCCGGCGGTCACGGCGCGACGCGTCTCTCGACGGCGTTCGATTCGACGACCCTGTACGGTGAAGATCCGGACACGCGTCCGGACATCTATGGCCGCACCGGTAACTCGGGCGTGTCGATTGCGACGCTCGACGATATGAAGAAGCTGTATTCCGGCTTCGATCTGTGCGCGCCGACCACGTCCGTTTCCATGACCATCAATGGCCCGGCGCCGATGCTGCTCGCCATGTTCATGAACACGGCCATCGATCAGCGCGTCGAACGTTTCCTGCGCAAGCAAGGGCGTTGGCAAGCGGCTGAGAAGCGCATTGCCGAGCTGAAGGGCGACCACCCCGCCATCTACAATGGCGACCTGCCGCAAGGTCACGATGGCTCCGGTATCGCACTGCTGGGTCTCACCAGCGATCAGCTGATTGTTCCCGGCGTGTTGAGCGCTGAAGAGCACGCGAAGCTGAAGGCCGAGGCAATGTCACTCGTCCGCGGCACGGTGCAGGCCGACATCCTCAAGGAAGATCAGGCGCAGAACACCTGCATCTTCTCCACCGAGTTCGCGCTGCGCATGATGGGCGACGTGCAGCAGTTCTTCATCGACAACAAGGTGCGGAACTTCTATTCCGTGTCCATTTCCGGCTATCACATCGCCGAGGCGGGCGCGAATCCGATCAGCCAGCTGGCGTTCACGCTGTCGAACGGCTTCACCATCGTCGAGTACTACCTGGCTCGCGGCATGAAGATCGACGACTTCGCGCCGAACCTGTCGTTCTTCTTCTCCAACGGCATGGACCCGGAGTACGCGGTGATCGGCCGCGTTGCCCGTCGCATTTGGGCTCGCGCCATGCGCGATCTGTATGGGGCCGGTCCGCGCAGCCAGATGTTGAAGTATCACGTTCAGACGTCGGGCCGCTCGTTGCACGCGCAGGAGATACAGTTCAACGACATTCGTACCACGCTGCAGGCGATGTACGCGCTGTTCGACAACTGCAACTCGCTGCACACGAACGCTTACGACGAAGCGCTCACGACGCCGACGGAAGAGAGCGTGCGTCGCGCGGTGGCCATCCAGCTCATCATCAACAAGGAGCTGGGCCTGAATAACAACCAGAATCCGTGGCAGGGCTCGTTCTTCCTCGAGCAGCTCACCGATCTGGTGGAAGAGGCCGTGTATAAGGAATTCGAATCGCTGTCCGAGCGCGGCGGCGTGCTGGGCGCCATGGAGACGATGTATCAGCGCGGCAAGATTCAGGAAGAGAGCATGTACTACGAGAAGCGCAAGCATGACGGCTCGCTGCCGCTGATCGGTGTGAACACCTTCCTTTCCAGCACCGATGCGGATGAGGCGGCCAAGGGCGTGGCGTTGATCCGATCCACCGACGAAGAGAAGGATTTCCAGGTCGCGGCCGTGAAGTCCTTCCAGCAGCGCAACGCGGCGCATAGCGTCGATGCTCTGCGTAAATTGCAAAATGCGGCCACCTCCGGCGGGAATGTCTTTGCCGAGCTGATGAACGCGGTTAAAGTTTGTTCCCTGGGCCAGATCTCCCGCGCGCTGTACGAAGTCGGCGGGCAGTATCGGCGCAGCATGTAACCCGATCAGCTAAGACACTGACTTCCATGTACAAAGCACCTCTCAAAGAACTGCGCTTCGCGATCCATCAGCTGGTCGGCGACCAACGTTTGGTCGGACTGTCCGACCTGCCTGACTATTCCACCGAGTTTGCCGACGCGGTGCTGGACGAGGCGGCGCGGTTCGCGGAAGGGGTGCTGGATCCGATCAATCGCATCGGCGACCGAGTCGGTGCGAAGTGGACCGAGCAAGGCGTGCGTATGCCGGCCGAGTTCAAGGCGGCTTATGCCAAGTTCGTCGAAGGCGGCTGGACGCAGCTGCGCGCCGAGGCGGAGTTCGGCGGCCAGGGCGCGCCCATCATGCTGGGCACGGCGGTGGAGGAACTGTGGGCCTCGTCGAATCTGGCGTTCAAGCTCTGCCCCATGCTTACGCAGGGCGCGGTGGAAGCCATCAATCAGTGCGGCTCGCAGGCACAGAAAGAAAAGTACCTGCCGAAGATGATCAGCGGCGAATGGACCGGCACCATGAACCTGACCGAGCCCCAGGCCGGTTCGGATCTCGCCGCCATTCGCACGCGCGCCGCGCGTGAGGGCGATCGCTATCGGGTCTACGGTCAGAAGATCTTCATCACCTACGGCGATCACGACTACACGTCGAACATCATTCACATGGTGCTCGCTCGCATCGAAGGCGCGCCGGCCGGTGTGCGTGGCATCTCGTTGTTCATCGTGCCGAAGGTGCTGGTCAACGACGACGGCAGCCTCGGTGCCCGCAACGACGTGCGCACTGTTTCCATCGAGCACAAGCTCGGCATTCACGGCAGCCCGACTTGCGTACTGTCGTATGGCGACAAGGAAGGCGCGGTGGGTTACCTGGTCGGCGAAGAGAATCGCGGCCTCGAATATATGTTCATCATGATGAACGCCGCGCGTTTGTCCGTCGGCCTGGAAGGCTACGCGCTCGCCGAGCGCTCGTACCAGCAGTCGCTCGAATATGCGCGTACTCGCGTTCAGGGCAAGCCGAAGGCTCGGAATGTGCCGGAAGGCTCGAAGACGGCGCCGATCGCGTATCACCCCGACGTGAAGCGCATGCTGCTTACTCAGAAGGCCTATACGGATGCTGCCCGGGCAGTGGCGCTGTACGCAGCGATGCAGCTCGATCTGGGCAAGCATCTGCCGGAGGGCGATGAGAAGACGAAGGCGCAGTCCCGCGGTGAGTTGCTGATTCCGATCGTGAAGGCCTGGTCGACCGAGCTCGGTGTGACGATGGCGTCGCTGGGTGTGCAGGTCCACGGTGGCATGGGCTTCATCGAAGAAACCGGCGCCGCTCAGACCCTGCGCGACTCGCGCATCGCGCCGATTTACGAAGGCACCACGGGTATTCAGGCGGGCGATCTGGTCGGCCGCAAGGTCGGTCGCGACAATGGCGCCGCCATGAATGCGCTGATCGCTGACATGCAGGCGGAGCTCGAGAAGATTTCGTCGAGCGATGCCGGTGTCGTCGCGAGCAAGGCAGCGGCGCTGGAAGGTGTCGCGGCGTTGAAGGAAGCGACGGCGGCGGTGCTGAAGGATCCGGAAGGGGCGTTGGCGATTTGCGTGCCGTACTTGATGCTGGGCGGCGTCGCGATCGGTGGCTGGCTCACGGCCAAGGCGCACGACCTTTCGGTTCGTCAGGCGTCGGAAGATCCGGAGTTCTTTACGGCCAAGCAACAGATCGCGCGGTTCTATGCGGCGAATTTGTTGCCGGAGGCGCAGACGTTGGTGCGCGTCGTGAAGCAGGGTGCGGCGTCGATTCTGGATGCGGACCCGGCGAAGCTTTAATACTTTGAGCTGAAGACCCACCCTCTGGCCCCCTTCCGTGAACGGGAGGGGGATTCAAATTTTAAATAAAAGTTCTTTTCCTTTTCAGAAGGAGAAAAGCTTTCAATTGCAGCTTGGCTCTCCGGGAGCGGGCGAACTCTATGGCGCTGCGAGCCACCGAGGCCTCTTCAGTTCGGCTTCTTCGGCAGCACTTCCAGCAGCCGGTCAATATCATTCATATCATTGAACACAGCGACCGACGGGCTTTGCGGGTGAGGCTCATCGAGGCTTCCTGGTCTTGAGCGGCACCGCCGTCGTGCTCTTCATTTCGACGAGCGTGACGATGGAGCGCACGTCCACCACGCCGGGCAGCTTCAGCAGCGTGGAGAAGATGAACTCCTGATACCACATCACGTCGGGCGCGATGACTTTCAGCATCACGTCCATTTCGCCAAACACCGTGTAGCACTCGAGGATTTCCGGGATGCCCTGGATCTGGCGCACGAAGTCGGCGCGCTCGGACTCGCTGAGCCGCGTCATCTTGACCTGCGCGAACATCTGCATGTGATAGCCGAGCTTGAGGCGGTCGACGATGACCACCTGCGACTTGATGTAACCCTCCTCACGCATGCGCTGGATGCGGCGCCAGCAGGGCGACTGCGACAGGCCGACTCGTTCGGCCAGTTCCGCGGTCGACAGCGATGCGTCCTGCTGCATCAGATTGAGGATCTTCAAATCGATGGTGTCGAGTTCGGATGGCATAGCTTATGTTCCGAGCAGGCTCGCTGGAGTATAACGCATGCTTCACCTGGGGGTGACTGCGCGTGGAATGAAAAGAAATACCCGCCGCCGCCGCATAGGATGTTCGCGACGTCTGCCATTTTCCGGAGCATGGAGCCCTTGAGGCGCACCGTCTTATTGTTTCTCCTGATCCTGACCGCCGGTTTGGCGAGCGGAGCAATTTCTTGCCCTTGTCGGTGTCGAGCCGACGCCCGGGGTGCATAGGTCGGCAGAGGAACGGGCGGGGCGTGCATGAACAATCCCTGCCGGGGCGCCCCGGTGGAGCACAACGAAAAGAAATGCCCCGGGGGCGATCGGACAATGAACCCGGGCTTGCGTGCGGAGACAGGTCTTGCAAGAGGAATCGGCGCGGCCGGACGGCCCGCCAGGGAACGAATCAGCTTCCGGTCCGGACGCCGGATCGGCCATGCCGCGAGCTTCCGCCAGCGCCGTGTTCGCCAACCCCGACTACGTCGGTTGGTATCGCGAGCTGTCGGCGCTGCTGTCGTCGGGCGAGCGTGGCTGGCTGCTGTTCGACAGCACCATGCAGGAGCCGACGTCGCTGTTATATGCACAGGCCCGCTGTGCCTTCGAATCAGGGCGGCCTTCTCCTTTTCGGAGCACGTTCGGCTGGGGCAGCCCGCTGCTCATCGGTGCGATCGCCAGGCGCTACGGCGTCGACGAACGCAGCATCCTGGCCACGACGGGCTGCACCTCCGCGATCTGGCACGTGTACACCGCGTTCCTGAAGCCCGGTGCGCACGTCATCATCGAACGGCCTTACTTCGAGTTGCTGCCGCGCTTCGCCAAGAGTCGCGGCGCGAGCATCAGCTTTCTGCCGCGCGTGGCGCCGGACTTCGGTGTCGATATCGACCAGCTGGCGGCGCTGATTCAGCCGAACACCGAGCTCATCGTCCTGAGCAATGCTCACAATCCGAGCGGCGCTTACTTCGATGAAGCGACGCTGCGTGACATCGCTCGGGTTGCGAACAAACAGGAAGTGACGGTGCTGATCGACGAGGTGTACGGCGATTTCCTGCCGGCGAGTGTGCGTCCCGCACCTGCGGCGCAGCTCGATCCCTGTTTCATCAGCGTCAACAGCCTGACCAAGGTCTATGGCCTGCATGGTTTGAAATGCGGCTGGATGATTGCGGCTGAAAGCAAATTGCAGCGCTTGCGGCCGGTGTATGCCGAGTTCGAGTCGGGATCTTCCAAATTCACGCATGGCATCGCGGCGCTGATCCTCGAGCAGCCGATCGGGTATGAATCGCATTGGCGCTCGGTGCTGGCGCGCAATCGACCTTTGCTGTTGGAAACAGTCTCGCAGTTGCAAACCGAAGGTCTGATCACGGGCGCCGTGCCCGATTACGGTTGCATGTATTTTCCTCGTCTGACTCATGTCGGCGATACGCGTCGTTTCGCTTCCTGGATGTGGGACCGCTCACGGCTGGCGCTGGCCCCGGGTGAATTCTTCGGCGCGCCCGGTCATATCAGAGTGGGATATGGCCAATCACATCAGGAGCTCGCCGAGGGCCTGGCGTTACTCGTGGCTGGATTGCGTGAATACAGCGTGACGTTTCCGGTCTCTCGCGAATACAACAAATGAGTCATACAGCCTCCACCCCCGTGCTGGTCATCAGCGGCGCCGACGTACGTCGGTTGTTGCCGATGCAGGACTGCATTCCCATCGTCGAAAGCGCCATGCGGGAAGTCTCGCGCGGCGGGGCTCAGTTGCCCTTGCGCATCGGGTGCGTGCCGCCGGGCACTCAGAACATTCTGGCGGTGATGCCGGGCTATCTCGACGAGCCCGCCAGCATCGGCGCGAAAGTGATCGCCGTTTATCCCGCCAACGCGCAACGAGGCCTGTCGTCTCACATGGGCGTGGTGGTGTTGTTCGAGGCGCACGAAGGCGTGCCGCTCGCCATCATCGATGCCGCATCGATCACTGGCTTGCGAACTGCGGCGGCGACAGCGGTGGCGACCAAGGCATTGGCCGCCGACGATGCCTGCGATCTCGCGATCATTGGTACCGGCGAACAGGCAGCCGCGCATCTGCATGCGATCAGTCTGGTTCGCAAGCTGCGTTCGGTGCGGGTCTGGGGCCGCTCGAAAGAAAAGGCGTACGCGTTCGCCGACCGCGAGCTGGCGCCGGGCATGCCTCGTATCGAAGTCTACGCAACCATTCGCGATGCATTGCTGGGCGCCGATCTGGTTTGCACGACCACCAGCGCACGCGAGCCGATCGTCGAGGGCGCATGGATCGCACAAGGCGCGCACGTGAATCTGGTCGGCGCGAGCTCCGCCGCCGCGCGTGAAGTCGACGATGCGTTGGTCTTGCGAAGCAGTTTCTTCGTCGACTTCCGCGGCTCGGCGCTGGCTCAGGCGGGCGAGTTGTTGGGAGCGATGGGCACGAATGCCGCCAGGCACATTCGTGGCGAAATCGGCGAAGTGCTCAATGGCACCGTGCCGGGGCGCACCGATGAGTTCGAGGTGACGGTTTATAAGTCGTTGGGCATCGCGGCTCAGGATCTGGCCGCGGCCCATGCCATTTATCGGCGCGCTCGCGAGGCTGGCGTCGGCGTTCGCGCCGAGCTGTGATCGTCAGGCCGCTTCGCAGACGTCTTCGATGGCGCGCGCCAGCGAATGCACGTCGGTGATCACGGTGAGCTTGTCCTGCTCGACCAGCCAGTTTCGATTCAGCTGGTGCAGCCGGTTGTCCGGATCGAAGCGATTCAAATAGACGACGGTGGGAGTGGGGCCCACCGCGGCGAGGGTGAGGCGCACGGCATTGATGGTGCCGAGCTCCGCATCGGCCACGAGCAACAGCCGGTCCACCCCCAGGCGATTCAATAAATCGAGGCTGTCGCCATCGCAGGCCAGCGGCGAGCGCACGCCGCCGACAGTCTCGACGAAACCGATGTCCACATCCGCGGGCCAGCGGATCTCCTCGATGATCTCCGACAGCCACACCGGGCCTCGCCCCAGTGCGTGAGCCGCCATCGGCGGCGCCAGCGCGATCGGATACCAGCGGTGTGCCGGACAGATGTCGATTACTTCCTCGCCACTCGCGCCCGCGAGCCGAGCGGCATCGGTGTCGATTTCGTCCGGACCATACGATTGCACCGGCTTGCGTGCGGCAACTCGCGTGCCCCGCAGTTTCAGCGTGGCGAGGAGTTGGGCGGTTACCCAGGTCTTTCCCACTTCCGTGCTCGTCCCGATCACACCAATCAATAGGGAAGGTCTGGAGTCAGTCTCAGTCATGCGTCTTTGGCGTAGTTCGAATTAACAAAGTCAAGTTTGCCCAGCGCGGCTTGCAGGTTCCTGACCATCGCTTCGGTATGCGATGCGGACAGCGCGACGCGCAGGCGTGCAGTTCCTTTCGGCACCGTCGGTGGGCGAATTGCCGGCACGTGAATGCCGCTTTCTCGCAACTCGGCTGCCGCGGCCAGCGCGGCCGCATCCTCGCCGAGCACGATGGGCACAATGGCCGACGGATGGCCGGGCCGGATCATATCGATGAGATGTCGCAAACGCGCTCGCAAATGATCGCCTTCCTGGCTGCGACAAATCCGCACCGCCGCGGCCGCGGCCGCCGTGTCGGCGGGTGACAGGCCGGTGGTGAAGATAAAACTCCGGGCGCGATTGACCAGCAGCTCGATCAGGCGGCTGGAGCCGGCGACGAAGCCGCCCAGCGAGCCCAGCGTCTTCGACAGGGTGCCGACGTGCAATACCTCTAAATCACGAGTCGGCGCGAGCTTCGGGCCGAGCGCGGCATGCGCTTCATCCAATATGAGCAACGCCCCGTGCTCGCTGCACAACTGTGCGAGCGCGGGCAGGGGCGCAGTGTCGCCGTCCATGGAGAACACCGATTCAGTCACCACGATTTTCCGACCTGGAGTCTGTCCAAGCAAGGTCTGCAGGTGCTGCAGATCCAGGTGACGGTAAATCAAAGAGCGAGCTTTGGCCAGACGACAGCCATCGATAATCGACGCGTGATTGAGTTCGTCGCTGAACAGCGTCACGTCCGTTTCGCCCAAGGTGGTGAGCACGCCAAGATTCGCCGCGTATCCAGAAGGGAACACGAGTGCGCGCTCCGTAAGGTTCCACTCGGCGAGTAAAGATTCCAATTCGACGTGCAAGCTGCGGGTCCCGACGATCAGGCGTGAGGCCATTGCACCCGTGCCAAAGCGTTCGATCGCTGCAATGGCAGCGAGCTTGACCTGCGGGTGCGAAGCGAGGCCTAAATAATCGTTGGACGCAAAAGAAACAAGCCGACGATCTCTCAGTTTGCCCTCCGGGCCGTCCCCATCGAACGGCACCGTCTCGCGGTATCTGTTGATGGCGCGCAGCCCGGCCAGCTCGCGCTCCGCCCAGGTATTCCAGTTGCTCACGCTGTTTCCTCCAGCGCGGCGGCGAGTGCCACGACGATGCGCTCGATCTCCTCTGCGGTAATGGTCAGCGGCGGAACGATTGTCACAACGGGGCCCATGGAACGCGACAGCACCCCGCGTTTGACCATTGCGGCACAAACCCGGCGCGCGAATTTGGGATCGCCGCTGGTATCCAGCTCGACCGCGCCCATCAAACCCTGCAAGCGAATGTCCTTGACGCGCTTGAAGGGCCGAATGCGCGTCTCGAGCTCAGCGCGCAGCTGTGACGAGCGCTCGCGGACGTTGTCAAGGACGGGCAACGACGTAACCATCTGTAAGTGTTTGAGCGCGACGGCCGCGGCGAGCGCGTTGCCGCCGTACGAGTGACCGTGATACAGCGTCTTCTCGCTCAAGTCGGGGCCGAGGAATGCAGCGAATACGCGCTGTGAGGCGACCGTCGCCGACATCGGCAGATAACCTCCGGTTATGCCTTTGCCCAAACACATCAAGTCGGGTCGCAAGCCGCATTGCTCGGACGCGAACAGCGTGCCGGTGCGGCCGAAGCCGGTCGCGACTTCGTCGCAGATCAATAGCACACCGGTTTCGTGACAGGCCTTGCCGAGCTCGGCGAAATCGGCCGCCGGCGCGATCGACATGCCGGCCGCGCCTTGGACCAGAGGCTCGACCACAACCGCCGCGAGCTTGCGGTGATGTTCGCGAACCAGTTGCGCGGCCTTATGCAGAGCGCCGGGCTCCGTGAATGCGGGAGCACGGATCACGGGGAAGCGCAGCGGATCGAAAATTTCCGTGCCGAAGCCGCCGCCGCCCAACGACAGCGAGCCGATGGTGTCGCCGTGATAGCCGTCGCCGAATGCGAGATACGTCGTACGTCCTTGCTCGCCTTTGTTGGTCCAGTATTGGAACGCGATCTTCAACGCCTGCTCGACGGCGGCCGCGCCGTCTGAGGCGAACAAAGTGTGTGCGCGATCGACCGGCACGACACGCGCGAGCGCTTCGGCGAACTCGATGGCGATCCGATTGCCATTGCCCAGCATGGTGGAGTGAGCGACACGATCCAGCTGCTCGCGCAATGCCTGGTCGAGCTCCGGCACGCGATGGCCCAGCGTGGTGACCCACAGCGAGGAGATCGCGTCCAGGTACCGGCGCCCGTCGACATCGATCAATTCGCGGCCCTCGCCGCGTTCCACGATCACCGGGCTGTTGGCCACATAGCAATCCATCTGGGTAAAGCCATGCCATACGGCGGCGGCGTCGCGTTCGAGCCAGTTCATGCTGTCAACCTCGTCTACGGAATCAGGTCGACAGTGTAAGCGAGTTGGCTCCCGCGTGTATGATGCGGCGATGGAAAAAACCTATATTTCGGCGGATTCCCTGTTGCGGGACTCACTGGCGCTGGGGGTTCAGATCGTCCGCAGCGGCTTCCGGCCGTCGTTCCTGGTGGGCGTGTGGCGCGGCGGGGCGCCGATCGGCATCTCGGTGCAGGAGGTGCTGGAGTTCAATGGCATCGAGTGCGATCACATCGCGATCCGCACCTCCTCGTACCAAGGCATCGACCGGCAATCGAAGACAGTGCGCGTGCATGCGATCGACTACCTGGTGTCGCAGTTGAGCTTCGAGGACCAGTTGTTGGTGATCGATGACGTGTTCGATTCGGGGCGCAGTCTCGAAGCCGTGGTCGCGGAGTTGCAGCGTCGCTGTCGACGCAACATGCCGGACCAGGTGAGGATCGCGACCGTCTATTACAAGCCCACGCGGAACACCAGCTCGTTGCGACCCGACTATTACATTCGCGAGACGGATCAGTGGCTGGTGTTCCCGCACGAAGTGCAGGGACTGACGCGTGAAGAGATCCTGGCGAACAAGCCGGTCGGCGAAGATTTCTTTTTGCCGACGGCGCGAACCAGGGCTTAGTGGCCCTTCATCAAGTCCGCGAGCGTCAGTGCGATCACCGCGGTCGCTTTTCTCAAATCGTCGAGACGCAAACATTCGTCCGCGCCGTGACCGTTCGCATCCTGCAGCGTTTTAGGGCCAGCGCCGTAGAGCACGGTGGGAATGCCGGCTGAGGAATAGTGTCGCGCATCCGTGTAGAGCGGCACACCTTGCACTGGGATGGCGACGCCAAACTCTTCTTCCGCGTGCGTACGCAGGGCGATGATCATGCGCGCGGCGTCGGGCAGTTCGAGCAGCGGCTCCGCCAGCATGACGCGTTTGATTTCCACAGTGATGCCAGGACGCTGCGCGACCGCGCTTTCGATCAACGCACGTAGCTGTGATTCCGCCTCCTCGGCCGACTCTTCCGGGATCGTGCGGCGATCCAGGCGAAGCGTGACGCGGTCGGGCACGACATTCGTATTGATGCCGCCCTGGATGAGCCCGATGGTCAGCGTCGGCGTCTCGATGCCGCGCACCTTCGATTGCTTTTGCGACAGCTCGGCTCGCTGTGAATAGAGCACGTTGAGAATATCGGTCGCCGCTTCGAGCGCGTCGACGCCCGTGGCGGGAATCGCCGCGTGACCCGACTTGCCATTCACCACGATTTCCAGGTGCAAACAGCCGTTGTGCGCGCTGGTGACCGCGTAAGAGAAGCCGGCGCAGATCGCCAGGCTCGGCGTGCTGAGATGCTGTTGCAAGAGACGCTTCGGCCCGAGATTGCCGCCGACTTCCTCGTCGTAGGTGAAGTGCAGCTCGACCACGCCGTTGAGCGGCACGCCGTGCTTCTCCAGTTCAATCAGAGCGAGCAGGGCCCATGTATAAGTCGCGAAGTCGGATTTACTCACCGCAACGCCGCGACCAAACATCACCAGCCCGTGATCGGGATCGTCGATGATCTCCGCGCCGTAAGGATCGCGGGTCCAGCCCTGGCCCGGTGGCACTACATCACCGTGCGCATTGAGCGCGATGGTCGCGCCGCCACGGCCAAAACGCCGGCGCACGATCAGGTTGGTCGCGGAGATCATTCCATTCGCCTTAGCGACCGCCTCGGGCACGACGTCCATTTCGACTTCCAGATCGAGCAGACCTTCCAGCAATTCGTGCGCGCGCTCCGCGGCAGGCGAGCAGTCGCCGGGAGGATTGTCACTGGGCACGCGCACCAACTCGGCAAGAAATTCCACCTGCCGGATGAACTCGCGCTCCAGGAAGGCGTGAACCATGGCGCGGGCGGACGCGGGCATTGAGTCAGTTCCTTTGTTCGCAGGTTGGTATTTGCTGCGCATTATAGAGAGACGGCCTTGGTCGACGCATGAACTTGTGTTGACGAAACATTGACATTCATCGAGCCGCGGACGGTTTTGGAACCATCCCGAAGGCAAACCGCTTAGTAGGGGACGCCGATCATCGGAAACATTCTGGAGGATGAGACATGCGTGTCTTTACTTTGCTCGCTGTGACCGCCGTGGTGTTCGCGGCTGGTTGCGCTAAAAAGAACGACAACTCCGACATGACCTCGCCGCCGGCCGATAGCGCGCCGATGACGACGCCAGCACCGAGCCCGGCTGAACCGGCTCCGAGCCCGACGCCGTCCGAAACGCCGCCGCCGCCGGATGCCACCACGACTCCGCCGCCGGCTGAAGGCACCACGCCGCCGCCGCCGAATCAGTAGTCGTGATGGGGCCATTCGGCCCGAGAGGCGGCGTCGACAGCGACGCCGCCTCGTTGCTCTCATAACTGCCGATAACTTCCTTATCACCGCGTCGTTACTGACACAGCCGGCGCGCTCCCTGCAGAATCGCTGCCCCCTCATTCAGGATCGATGGCAGTGCGTAGGAACGTTCGCCCCTGGCTGGCGCTGGCCGGATTGCTGCTGGCCCCCGCCGCGTTTTCGCAGGAACTGCTCAATGCCTCCTACGACGTGGCGCGCGAGCTGTTCGAGGATGTGAATCCCGCCTTCGTTGCTGAATGGAAAAAGCAGACCGGCCAGACCTTCAAGATCCGTCAGTCCCATGGCGGCTCTTCCAAGCAGGCCCGCTCGGTGGCCGACGGCTTGCCCGCCGACGTGGTGACGTTCAATCAGGCCACCGACATCGATCTGCTCCACAAGGCCGGTCTGGTCGGTGCCGACTGGCGGCAGCGGCTGCCGAACAATGCATCGCCGTTCTATTCGCTGCCGGTGTTGATGGTGCGCCAGGGCAATCCCAAGCAGGTGAAGGACTGGAGCGACCTCGCCAGGCCCGGCATTCAAGTGGTGTTTCCGAATCCCAAGACGTCGGGCAATGGCCGTTACACCTATCTCGCCGCGTATGCTTACGCGCTGGCGCAGAACAAAGGTGATGCAGCGAAGGCCAAGGATTTCGTGGCCCGCTTGCTGGCGAATGTGCCGGTGTTCGACACGGGTGGACGCGGCGCGACGACGACGTTCATCGAACGCAATATCGGCGATGTGCTGGTCACTTTCGAGAGCGAAATCACCGCCATCCGTCGCGAGTACGGCAAGAGCAATTTGCAGGAAGTGGTTCCGTCCATGAGCCTGCGCGCCGATTTTCCGGTCGCGGTGGTCGACAAGGTCGTGGATCGCAAGAAGACGCGCGAAGCCGCGACTGCTTATCTGAAGTATCTCTACAGCCCGGCCGGCCAGGACATCATTGCCCGACACTACAACCGCGTCCGCGATGCCAACGTCTCGAAGAAATATGCCGCGCAGTTCCCGGAGATCAAACTGGTGACGGTCGAGGAAGTGTTCGGCGGCTGGGACAACATCATCAAGACTCACTTTGCCGACGGCGGTATCCTGGACCAGGCACTGACCAAGGCGCCGGCGCGCTGACCGCAAGATCCATCATGCGAGGCGCGGGCGCCATCGTGGAGCCCTCGCCATGACCAATCAGCATCTTCCCAAGCTCGAGCCGCCGCATTTCGAACAAGAAGGCGTTACTGCTCGCCGGCATCGCCGGAGTCGGGCCACGAAGCGGCCGATGCGCCGCCGCTCGAAGTGTACGGCCCCGAGTTCGATGGGAAGACCGGGCAGGGCGGTCTCGAAGTGTGGGTGCCAATCAAGAGTTGACGGCGGCGCGCTCGATCGGGGCGTCGAGCGTTCTTTCGTTGGCGCTGTCGCTCTCCAGCGATGCGCGAATTTCTTGGCAGGCTGTCGGGATGATTCTTCTGCAGGAAGCCGATGATTGCAAAGAACCCGTTGTGCCGGAGCCGAGAAGACTCGGCGTGTCGGCGCAGATCGACCAGCACACCTTCCGCGACCGTTTCCGTCAGCGCTGTTACGATCTTGCGTTCGAGGGCTCGAAAGACATCGACGCCTTGGCGGACATCGCGTGGCAGGCGTATCACGAAGGCCGTAAGGCTCCTCGCACTCGCGCCGCCGGGCCCGAGTTCGAGAATCCGGAATATCAGCTATCCGAACAATGGTTGCAGGCGCGCGCTGAGATTCGCAAAGCGCAGCGCTCGCACGAAGACGCGAAGGGCCCGACTCGGATATTGCTGAGCAGTGGCGCGACCCGCCATTTATCCGTGCAAGGCCTGTGTGTCGACGGCGCTGCCGTTGTGCCATTGGCCGTGCTCGTGCTATCCCAATCATTCGCTCGGCCGGATCGACGATTGGATGAACGAAATCTATCCGCGCTGGGTCGCGGCGCATGAAGTGATGATCGTCACGCCCGTGTATTGGTCACCTGAAGGGGCGCGCATTCGCCACTGTCGTGCATGGAGACACTGTCGGTGCGGAAACATTACGTCGCAATCTGCACGACTGGATGTGCGACATAGTGGCGCGCGTGCGCGCGGGCGTTCCGTCCCAGCCCGAAGTCCGCGATCCCCGTTCGAAATAGGCAATACCCCTAAACCTTAGCCGTCATCCTGTTGCACGACGCACGGGTTCGCGCCATCCTGCCGTGCTGTTGAAGGGGAGAGCTATGAGCGAAGTCCTGTACGAAGAGCGCGGCCGGGTGGCGCTTGTGACGTGGAATCGTCCCGATGCGCTGAACACGTTCACGCATGAGATGCGTGTCGGCCTGATCGATGCCTTCAAAAAGATCGCGGCCGCCGAACACATTCGCGCCGTGGTCCTGACCGGTGCGGGGCGCGGCTTCAGCGCTGGCGCCGATCTCGGCAGCTTGCCGCGCGTGGGGGCGAAAGTGCAGGCGATGATCGATGAGGAATTCGCGCCCGGCATTCTTGCCATCGCCCAGTTGCCGAAGCCGGTCATCGGCGCGGTCAATGGTTTCGCCAGCGGCATCGGCGCGGGCTACGCGCTCGCGTGCGACATGTTGGTGATGGGCGAGAAAGCATTCGTGCAATTGCCGTTTGCGAAAATCGGACTGGTGCCCGATGGCGGTCTCACGTGGCAATTCGCGGAGCGCGTCGGTACTCGGCTCGCCTTTGAACTGGCGCTGATAGGCGATCGCATTCCTGCGGCACGCTGTGTCGAGCTGGGCCTGGCGAATCGAGTTGTGCCTGATGCGGAGTTGCTCGATCAGGCCATCGCGCTCGCGGAGAAACTGGCCGACGCTCCGCCGCTGGCGGTGGCGGGCACGAAGCAGCTGCTTCGTCGCGCGCACGCATTGGATCTCGCTGGTGCGATCCGCGAGGAAGGTGAGATTCAACGGGGCTGCATCGACAGCCAGGATTTCGACGAAGGCGTGCAAGCGTTCTTCGAGAAGCGCGCTCCGCAATTCACGGGCCGCTGATTCATCGCGTGAAATCCGTTGTCTTCACCGCCTTGCCGGGGTTGCCCGAAATCGAGGCGGGTCGGGATCTGTCGCAGACGATCGCCACGGCTGTCGAGGGTGCGGGCCTGGTGCCCGCGCCGTTCGATGTGATCGTCGTTGCACAGAAGATTGTTTCCAAAGCCGAAGGCCGCACCGTCGACTTGCGCACGATCACGCCGTCGGCTCGCGCGTTGGAATTGGCAGCGCAGACGCGCAAGGATGCGAAGCTCGTCGAAGTCGTGCTGTCGGAGTCACAGGAAGTGATGCGAGCCGTGCCCAATGTGCTCATCGTTCGTCACCGGCTCGGTCATGTGATGGCCAATGCCGGCGTCGATCGATCGAACGTTCCCGGCGCCGCCCGGGATCGAGTGTTATTGCTGCCTCAGGATCCGGACGCTTCCGCTGAACGTTTGCGGAGCGAGCTGATGGCGCGTTGGCAAGTACCGGTGGCGGTGCTGATCAGCGACAGTTTTGGCCGGGCCTGGCGCAACGGCGTCGTCAATGTCGCCATCGGAGCGGCCGGACTGCCATCCATTATCGACCGTCGCGGCGAATATGACCGGGAGGGTCGCGTGCTGGAAATGACGGAGGTCGGCTTGGCCGACGCCGTCGCCGCCGGCGCCGCGTTGGTCATGGGTGAAGCAAGCGAGGGAACTCCAGTGGTAATCGCACGAGGACTGCAATGGACGGCGACTGAACGTAACGCGGCGGCGTTGCTCCGGTCCAAGGATCAGGATCTGTTCCGATGACTCAGGTACTGGCGCTGTCAGGAGGCATCGGCGGGGCCAAGCTCGCCGTGGGTTTACAGCATGTGCTGCCGCCGGGCGAGCTGACCGTCGCGGTCAACACCGGCGACGATTTCGAGCATCTGGGCCTGTCGATCTCGCCCGACATCGACACCATGCTCTACACGCTCGCCGACCTGGCGAACCCCGAGCTGGGCTGGGGGCGCGCCAACGAGAGCTGGCATTTCATGGCGGAAATAGAGCGGCTCGGCGGCGAGAGCTGGTTCCGGCTCGGCGACAAGGACCTGGCGGTCCATATCGAGCGCACGCGTCGTCTGAATGCTGGCGAAAAGCTGTCCAACATCACCACCGACTTCGCGCGTCACTTCGGCATCCTGAGCCGGGTGGTGCCAATGTCGAACGATCTGGTGCGAACCATGGTGATCACCGACGAAGGGACGCTGGATTTTCAGCACTATTTCGTCGCGCGACGCTGTGAGCCGGTGGTGAAGGGCCTCGCTTATGCGGGCGCGGCCGACGCGCAGCTCGTGCCTATCCTTCGGCAGGTGGCGGAAGATCCGGCGCTGCGGACCATCGTCATCTGTCCGTCGAATCCCTGGCTGAGCATCGCGCCGTTCCTGGAAATGCCCGCGTGGCGCGAGTTGTTGGTGGAGGCCAGAGCGCCGGTGATCGCGGTCTCGCCGCTGGTCAACGGCCTGGCGGTGAAGGGCCCGACCAGCAAAATCATGGGCGAGTTGCAGCTGGAACCGTCGTCCGCGACCATTGCCCGCTTCTACGAAGGCATCATCGACGGCTTCGTGCTCGACCAGTCCGAAGCGCATCTGGCGCCGGAAATCGGCGTCGCCACGCACCTGACCGCCACGCTGATGAAGACAGCGGGGGACAAGCACCGGCTGGCCCGTGAAGTGCTGGAATTCGCCGCGTCTTTTGGCAAGTTGTGAGCCGTTCCGGACCGTGAAATGGCACAATTGCCGCCCGGTTTCGGGGTCTGGGTCGGGCTGGAGCATTTGAATGAGTATTCGGTTGAGCGTGGTGGACCGCAATGGCGGTGAGCATGAGGTGGAGACGGCGCCGCAGGGCTCTTTGATGGAAACGCTGCGCGAATTGGACTACGGCGTCAGCGCAATCTGCGGTGGCATGTGCTCCTGCGCCACCTGCCATGTCTACATCGCCCCGGAATGGGTGGCGAAGCTGCCGGAGCGTCAGAGCGATGAAGGCGATCTGCTCGCCGAGCTGCAGTTCCGCCAGGACAATTCGCGTCTGTCCTGTCAGATCCAGTTGCAGCCGGAACACGACGGCCTGCGCGTGATCCTCGCTCCGGAAGAATGATGTCCGATACGCACACTGAAGATCACATTTATATCGTCGGCGCGGGTCATGCCGGCGGCGAGCTCGCGTTCGCGCTACGTCAACAAGGCTATGCCGGGCCGCTGACGGTCATCGGCGAAGAGGCGTATCTGCCATATCAGCGCCCGCCGCTGTCGAAGGCCTATCTGAAAGGCGAGTGCGAGGCGACGGCGCTGTATCTGCGGCAACAGGCTGCGTATGAGAAAGCAAACATCGGCTTGCTGTTGAGCCGCCGCGTCGAGCGCATCGATCGGGCCAACAAGAAGCTGGTGTTCGATGACGGTCGTGAAGTCACGTATTCCAAGCTGGGCCTGGCCACCGGCGGTCGCGCCCGTCGCATGACCATCAGCGATGCGGCTCGCGCCGAGCGGACCAGGAACTTCCATTACCTGCGCAATATCGATGACGTGATGGCGATTCGCGAGCGCTTCCAGGAAGGGCAGCGGCTGGTCGTTATCGGTGGCGGTTACGTTGGATTGGAAGTTGCCGCGTCGGCAATTGCTCGCGACGTGAAGGTCACCGTGCTCGAAGCGTTGCCGCGCGTGCTCGCGCGAGTGACGGCGCCGCAGATGTCGGAGTTCTACGAGACGATCCATCGCAATGCCGGGGTCGATCTGCGCACCAACATCGAAGTGACCGGCCTCGACTTCAACGAAGCGGGCGACGCGGTGACTGCGGTTCATTGCACGGGCGGTGTGGTGATTCCGGCGGACTTCGTGGTCGTCGGTATCGGCTTGTTGCCGAACACCGAACTGGCGCAGGCTGCTGGTCTGGAGGTGGACAACGGCATCGTCGTCAACGAGTACGCGGTCACGTCCGATCCGGACATCGTTGCGGCCGGTGACTGTACGAGTCATCCCAGCGTGTTCTGCGGACGTCGCATTCGTCTGGAGTCGGTGCCGAATGCTGTCGAGCAGGCGCGCGTTGCCGCGGGTTCGCTTGCCGGCAAACCGAAAGTTTACGACTCGGTGCCCTGGTTCTGGTCCGATCAGTACGATCTGAAGTTGCAAATGACCGGGCTGTCGCAAGGCTACGATCAATTCGTGCTGCGTGGCTCGATGCAGAACAAGTCGTTCGCTGCGTTCTATTTGAAGCAAGGCCGGCTGATCGCCGTCGACGCCGTCAATCGCGCCCAGGAATTCATGGTCGCCAAGCGCATGGTGGCGGCTTGTAAACCCTTCGATCCCGCCGCACTCGCCGACGAAACGGTGCCGCTGAAGAACCTCGCCGGCCCGGTACAGGCCGCCGCGCCTCAAGCCTGAGTTTGCCGCCGCCGAGCCCTCCGGGCCGGCGGCTTCGGCAATACCCCATTGTTCGCACGTGCCGGACTGGCCAGTGTGGCAAAGTAGCGGCAGTGCTGCGCTCTGCGCATTTCCAGCGCGGCTCGCCAGGGAATTTATTCAGAGCAATCGTCAGGGGGCTCGCGATGACCGAAGCATCTTCGAACGCAGGTTTCAAGCCGAAGAAATCCGTCGCACTGTCCGGTGTGACTGCTGGAAATACCGCACTGTGCACCGTCGGCCGCAGCGGCAACGATCTGCACTATCGGGGTTATGACATCCTCGATATCGCCAAGAGCTGCGAGTTCGAGGAAATCGCGTACCTGCTGATTCACGGCAAACTGCCGAATCACGCCGAGCTCGCCGGCTACAAAGCGAAGCTGTCACGTCTGCGTGGCCTGCCTGCCGCGCTCAAGTCGGTGCTCGAGCAGATTCCCGCCGGCGCTCATCCGATGGATGTCATGCGTACCGGTGTGTCGACGTTGGGCTGCATTCTTCCGGAGCCCGAACATCACGCGGCTGCAGCGGCCCGTGATATCGCCGACCGGCTCATCGCCAGCCTCGGCTCCATGCTCACCTATTGGTATCACTACAGCCATCACGGTCGTCGCATCGATGTGGATACCGACGACGATTCGATCGGCGGTCACTTCCTGCATCTGTTGCATCAGGAGACGCCGTCGCGTGAGTGGGTGCATGCGATGCATACGTCGCTCATTCTTTATGCCGAGCACGAGTTCAACGCGTCGACGTTTGCTGCTCGCGTCATCGCGGGCACCGGCTCGGATATGTATTCGGCCATCACGGGCGCGATCGGCGCCTTGCGCGGGCCGAAGCACGGCGGCGCGAATGAAGTCGCGTTCGAAATCCAGCAGCGCTATGACTCGCCCGAACAAGCCGATGAGGACATCCGCAAGCGCGTGGCGAACAAGGAAGTGATCATCGGTTTCGGTCATCCGGTCTATACGATCTCCGATCCGCGCAACGAGGTCATCAAGAACGTCGCCCAGAAGCTGGCGCAGGAAGCGGGCGACAGCAAGATGTTCGACGTCGCCGCGCGTCTGGAAAAGACGATGAGAGAGATCAAGAACATGTTCCCGAACCTGGACTGGTACTCGGCGGTCTCCTACAACCTGATGGGCGTGCCGACCGCGATGTTTACTCCGTTGTTCGTCATCGCCCGCACGACCGGCTGGGCCGCGCACGTGATCGAACAGCGCGAGGACGGCAAGATCATCCGCCCGAGCGCGAATTACACCGGCCCGGAGAATCTGAAGTTCGTGCCGCTGGATCAGAGGAAGTAATGGCCCATCACGATCTCAAGTCGGCGCAACGTCCGGCGCCGGATCCGATACTCACCGCGATCGCCGAGTACGTGCTGTCGTATCAGATCGACAGCGAAGCGGCTTACGAGACCGCTTACTACTGCTTGATGGATACATTGGCCTGCGGCTTCCAGGCTTTGCAGTATCCTGCGTGCACGAAGTTGCTGGGGCCGGTGGTGCCGGGCGCGGTGATGCCCGGCGGCTCGCGAGTGCCGGGCACGAGCTATGAGCTCGACCCGGTGCAGGCGGCGTTCAATATCGGCTCGATGGTTCGCTGGCTCGACTTCAACGACACCTGGTTGGCCGCGGAGTGGGGCCATCCTTCCGACAACCTCGGCGGCATTCTCGCAGTCGCTGATTTCCTGGCTCGCCGGAGCGGGGCGCAGGGCAAGACGACGCTGCGCGTGAGAGACTTGCTCACGGCGATGATCAAGGCGCATGAGATCCAGGGGGTCGGTGCGCTGGAGAATAGTTTCAATCGGGTTGGGTTGGATCACGTTCTGTTGGTTCGCCTTGCGTCCACTGCTGTGACTACCGCCATGCTCGGCGGCTCACGTGAACAGGTGATCAATGCGGTTTCCAATGCGTTCGTGGATGGCGGCGCGTTACGGACCTATCGACATGCTCCGAATACCGGATCGCGGAAGAGCTGGGCGGCGGGTGATGCGACCAGCCGGGCTGTGCGTCATGCGTTGATGGCGATGGTGGACGAGATGGGCTATCCATCGGCGGTCACGGCCTCGACGTGGGGATTCCAGGATGTGTTGATGAGGGGCAAGGCGCTGTCGTTCCCTCAGCCCTTCGGCAGCTACGTGATGGAAAACATCCTGTTCAAGATTTCCTTCCCCGCGGAGTTCCACGGCCAGACAGCCGTTGAAGCGGCGATGAAGCTGCACCCGCAGGTGAAACGTCACATCGAGAATATCGAACGCGTGGTGATCGAGACGCAGGAGTCGGGCGTCCGCATCATCGACAAGACCGGGCCTCTGAACAATCCCGCCGACCGCGATCACTGCATTCAGTACATGACCGCGATTGCGCTGATCTTCGGCCGGCTGCAGGCGTCGGACTATGAGGATGCTGTGGCGAGTGATCCGCGCATCGATGTGTTGAGAGGGAAGATGGTCGTGAGTGAGAACACGACCTTCACGGAGGAGTACTACGCGCCGGATAAGCGGGCGATCGGGAATGCGGTACAGGTGTTCTTCAAGGATGGGACTCGCACGGAGCGGGTGCAGGTCGACTATCCCTTGGGTCATCGCAAGCGTCGTGCGGAGGGCATGCCAGTGCTCGTGCAGAAGTTCGAGGCGGCCGTTACGGAGCTGTTCGCGCCGAAGCAGGCTGAGGCGATCAAGGCGATGTTCGCGGATCGGGGGAGGCTGGAGAAGATGTCGGTGCAGGAGTTTGTGGCGGGCTTGGTGAAGAACCGCTGACCGATGAATTTCTTCCACGACACCTCACAACGCTTTTCGTCAGTCGACGGCATCGAAGAAATCACCGCGCTGTGCGCCTCGTACGCCAAACAACTGGGATTCAATTTCTTCGTCTACGCGCTGAGGATTCCGACCCAATTCGCCGAGGCGCGCGTCATCATGCTCAAGGGCTATCCCGATGCGTGGCTCGACCACTACTGGGAAAGCGGCTATGCCGCGAGCGACCCGGCGGTCATCCACTGCGCTCAGCATGTCGTTCCCGTCGAGTGGCACGCCCTGGCGTACAAGCCGCGGTCGCTGCCCTCGCAAGTCATGAACGAAGCCGCCGACTTCGGTCTCAGGTCCGGCATCAGCATGCCCATCCACAGTCCTCACGGCGAACTCGGCATCCTCAGTTTTTCGGTCGATCGCAACGATGCCGGAGCGCGGGAAATAACGCGGCAGGCCTTGCCCTTCGTGCAAATGTTGGCGGGGCATGTGCATGAAGCGGTACGTCGCGTGCTGGTCAGCACGGACTCCGAACCGCCGCAAGTGTTGACCCCACGCGAGGCCGAATGCCTGCGATGGGCTGCCGACGGCAAGACCTCCTGGGAGATCGGCCAGCTGCTCCGCATGTCGGAGCGTACCGTCAATTTCCACCTCAATAACTCCATGATCAAGCTGGATGTCTGCAACCGCCAGCACGCCATCGCACGCGCCATCCTGCGCGGATTGATCAATCCGCATCCGTTTTGAATCGGCTGCGACAGCGGCCTGTAAGATCTGACAGCTACCCGATTCTGTGCGGTTGCCCTGTAATCCGGGTTTTTGATTGCGTTGACCGGTACTGCCGTGAGGGGGAAAGTGCGTGAAGACGATGCGCAGGGTGTTTCTGTTGTCAGTGGCCTCGCTCCTGCTTCCATTAGAGGCGCACGCTTTCGGGATCATTCTGCAATATCAAGGCGAGGTGGGTGACCGCGAACTGTACTTCGCGGACCTGCGTACGATCACCAATCGCACTCCGCCCGACCAGATCATGGGGCCGATCGAAACCCGTGAGCTCGACGTCACCGCGGTGTATGAGAGCGCGAAGAAGCCCGAGTTCGTCCACATGAAACTGCAGTTTCAGTGTCCGGCGGCGTACTCGATGGATATGTCGAGCTACAAGCTGACCGCCAATAAGCAGAAGGTCCGCGCGGGCGACGCGGTGACGTTCCGCATCGGGCCTGGGAGCTACCAGTTGCGGCGCTCGGATCTGCAATCCGAACCTGTTCCCGTCAGCGACTGGAAGACCTCGGATGCCACCATGCTGTCCCGGGCCGGCGCCATTGCCTGCAACCACATCGACATCGACCAGGCCTTGCACCAGTCGATCCAGGGCGAGGATTTCGACTTCAAGGGCTTCGGGGAGAAGATTGCCCGGCTCGGCTTGCCCTCCGACATGGCGCTGATCGGCGCGACGCTTGCGCCGGAGTTTCTGGATTTCGCCTGGAACCAGTTCTGGTACGAGCAGGTCGTCGCCGGCAAGCGGCCGGATCCCAGCGGTAAATGGAGCAGAAAGCCCACCGAGGAGGAAAAGGCGGCGGCCCTGCGGAAGCTCGAGGAAATGCAGGCCAGTGCTGCCCCCACCATCGAAGCGGCCAAGAACAGCCTGCTGGCGGGCATCAAGAAGAGTCAGGCGGAAATGGCGGCCAGAAAGAATACCACCCGCCCCGACGGCAAGAAGATCACCCCGATCGAATCCAATCTCTTGATTCTCTGGAAAGGCAGGCCCGAGGAAGACGTGGTCAAGGTCATGGGCAATCCCGATTTCAATCAAGCCGGCGACAGCCGGTTTCTGCGCTACACGAAGTACTGGGAAAAGCCGGGCGTGACCGTGATCGGCGCGCAAGGGGCAGTGATCGGTGGCGAGGCCGGCGGGTATGCGGAGTGTTTCGTCGAATTCAAAACCAAACAGGACGGCGCCGGGGCCTGGCTGGTCGACGACATCCTGGTGCGATCGACTTATGAGGACGCGGGATTGGGCAGACAGCGAATGCTTTGTGACGATCTGGCGAAAGAGGCGTCGCGATGACCGGCGAAACAACGATGCTCGGAAAACTCCTGTGGGCCACGGGCATGCTGGCCGCCCTCGTCGCCGCTCCCTGTCAGGGAGCGGCGCCCGCGCCGGCGGAGGCTTTCGATGTGCTCGGTTCCGTGATGGACAAGTCGCAGAAGCAACTCGACCCCAAGCGCATCCTCGAGCTCAATAAAGAAGAAGCGCGGCAGTACCGGGAAAAAATCCTCGCCGGGTGGTGGGAGTTCATGCAGGCCAACTCCCAGGCGAAAGCCGGAGAGTTCTGCGCCGCGACGTTTCTTCGCGCCAAGCGCGAGCCTCAGGTCGGTGGCGAGGACTCGTTCAAGGAAGGCATGACAGTGACGTTGTTCGGGCCGGGCGGGGACTACCGCGGAGCCCTACTTGCCTTCGCGCCATTGATGGACGATCACCAGTTTCCCAAGTTGCAAGCCGGGCAGAAAGTGTTGGTGACCTTGAAGCAGGGCAACGAGGCCCCCGCAACGCTGAACGCAGTGTTCATGACTGTGGGCGCGACTGCGCGGCCGATGATTGCGTTTGCCGTACCGAGCATCGATGCACTGATGGCGGGTATGGAGGACAACTGGAGCTTTGAGGTGCAGTACCAGGGGCAGTCCATTGCGGACATCGCCTGGCACTCGGGACTCGCGGCCCGGGATGCCTTGAAGCGCTGTCTCAATGGGGCGCGCTGATCGCTGGGAGGGGAGATGCCGATTGTCTCCATTCATTGCTTCGACGCAGGCGCTCATCTGGCAACGGCTTGCCCAATCGTCCCCATAAAAAACACGATGCGATGATGTGAGCTTTCCAACTCGTCTGGATGCGTCGGCGTACCGGCGCGTTCCAGATAACCGGGCGCAGTTGCCGGCGGGCGGCTAGCCTCGCGTCTCAGGTCTTCGGTTGATACAGCGTCGGCGGCGGTGGCGCCAGTCGCGGCGAGCCGGATTTCACCCACGCGTCGTAGCGCATACGAAGCGTGCGTACCGGGTTGCCGCTTTCGCCGCGCTTGATGTCGTTATCCATCACGCTGATGTACGCAAAGTATTTGCCATCGTTGTGAGTGACGCCCTGCGGGTCGTCTTTCTCCGCGATGGCGATGTAGGAAACATGCGCCGTCTTGTTGTCGCAGGGGACGAAGTCCATCGGGTTCGATCCGCAATTGCAGCGGTGGTCCCCGCCGTTGGCGTCCGCCGCTTCCATCGCGGCCATGACGCGATCGGCTAGCGTGCCGGTGGCGCGGGTGAATGCGAGCGCGGCCAGATAGACCACTTGATCGCCGAGCAGCGTGCCGCCGGGCACGATCACCGCCTGCAGATCCATCAAGTCGCGCGCAGCGCTGGGCTCGCGCTTCGGAAATGCCTCTTGCCGAACGCAGGTCGCCGACGCGATGACCACCTGACCGCTACGCGCATCCAGCGCGATTACCGACCACGTCGCCCGCGCAGGCGTCGGGCCCGCGAACAGAACGAACGCTAGCGCCAGGTATTTCATCATCGATCCATCTCCCTGCTTTGGATCGAGCATAACAAGAGTCGGATGAGGAGATTTTGCGCAGGGATGGGCCGGTTCGCTGATTTTTATGCAGCTGCCTCGAGTCTTTCGGCTGGGAATCAGGCCCAGACCTTCGTGTCTGAATTGCGGGTCTTTTGCAGAAGCAGGTCAGAAAACACAATCGTTGCGCCCTGCTTGGAGAATAGCTGGTCGTGGAGGTAGTCGTAGCGTTGCTGTTGATGCACGAGCGATGTATCGACCGTCCAGCGCGGTTGATCACGAAGATCGTGCAGCACGCGACTGATGGTAGACGAAACATAGTAGTGCGCGTTGCGCAGTAACCTCCACGTGTACCTGCTTTGATCGCCACGATGAACCAACAGGTTTCGAGCACGATAGATACGAGAGATCTGCCATTCGACTCTTTTCCTGGACTGTGCAAGCGACCCCGCAAGAGCCTTGGGGTCGTGGAACTGCTGCCAGACTGTGAACAAGCGGTTCACCAGCAGCGGATATTCGGCGCTTCTCTGCAGCAAGTACTCTACTGCCGGATTGTTTGCTTTCCCAGTGACCGCTCGAAGGATGTCATCCGGCGCGACGAATTTCTCCGATGAGGCCGGCAGGAAGGTTGAATCGATGCCTCGTCCATCCCATTGCGCCATCGAATGAACCGAGAGCGCCAGGTAGGTGGCGATTTTATCGACCCGACGCCTCGCGATGATGGGCGCGATGCAATCGGCTACTCGCGCGCCGGTCGCTTTGGCTCCCAAGAATCCTGTGATGGTTTCCAGAGCGGTCCAAAGATTGATGATGGCTGTTTTCGGATGATCGGCGCTGAGAGCCAACGCATGGCACTCCAGTGCATTGGAGATGCGTCCGTCGAGGCGGTGTCCGACTCGCGCGTAGGTTTCGCGGCTGAGTCGCCGGTATTCGGATCGCGGAAAGAGACCGAAGTGCTTTTCAGGACTCACTTCGACGGAAAACGCACTGTAGTTCTGGTCGTAGACGAGTACCCTCGCTCCGGCTCTGAAGTCAGCGCTGTTGTGGTAAAGATTCTGGACATTCAGCAATGTCGATATAGCTTGGAGAGATTGTTCGGCAGCCATCCGTCGCGAGACCGCGCTGCACGGAAAGCTGACGAAGAATAGATCGCCGTACTCCTGATGCCAGTGCTTCGATGTCTCGTCGTGACGAATTCCCGCGCCCTTGCCGACCTGCGTGAACTTTGAATTGGCGATGAGAGCCGCGAGGTCACTCCGGCTTCCGTAAAGTGCGAGGAGGCAGGTGTAGTTACGCGGACCGGCGCTCGTGCAGCCCGTGGCTGATTCAACAAATGGAGCTGGAGTGCCCCTGCAGTTGTCGCCATGAATCTTTGCGAGCGACTCTTCCTCCAGCCCTCGGTCCAGGACATGCGTCGCTAACGTTGACAGGCGATGCAGCAAGAGTTGTTTCTGGTGGCCGTCGCCGGCCGCCAGTTCAAGCGCGTGTTTCTGCCACCGCGCTTGCACGTCACCCAGGAGAGTCAGGGCGATTTGAGATCGTTCGCGCAGGACGTTCGGGGACCTGGTGTCAGAATCGATAGTAGCGATCACCGCGTCGATGGCGGAGGCAAGGCGGGAATCTCGCGCGAGATAGGGTGCCTCCTGCTGTCGGTTGTCCTTTATCTCGGCTGCGATCGCTGGCAGGTAGTTTGACCAGCGCTCATCTTCACGTGCCAGCTCGGCGACTCCTGACAGCTCATCAATCAGCATGGGCAAATCGAGCACACGCGCCTGGAACGTATCAGGAGTCTGCGGGTTGAGCAGTTCATGCCAGGCTTGGGCAATGAACAGCGTTACAGTATTTGGAGGCTGTGCGCTTGAGTTAGCAGGTTGCCACACTCGGAGCACCGCAAAGAAAGGGGCCGCACCGCTTGCTCTGTTCCCGAAGGAGACAGCCAAACGGATTGGCCGCTTGATATTCGTTGGCGCTCTTGGATGTTATGGATATGCGCGGGAACGCAGAGTAAGGCAAGCATATCTCCTGGTCAATCTGGCGTTAACTCATGCACTTAGGCGCTGATACAAACCACAGCCACCCGACCCCGACTCATCCTCCCGCTTTCTGATCGCCGCAATCAGCGGCCGCAGCTTCACCATATCCAGATCTGCCGCGGAGTCGTTGATCCATCGCGCCGCTGCGTCTGCGACTTCCGCGTGCAGGACACCGTCATCGTCATCCGAGTACTGCAGTACCTCGGACAAGCAATGGAGCATCGCGCGGACCTCCAGCAGGAGGGAGCGCACGCGTTCGATGGCTTCGTCCAGCGTCTGCGGTGGTGTCGCGGCGTCCGTTGCTGTGTAGAGCGCGCGAGGGTCTGCGGTGGGTTTGAGTGAGTTGCGACGTTTCATGCATTGCACTCTCGACAGAAAGGTTCAGTAGGAGCGCTCAAAGGTTGGAGACGTTTTGAGCTGGGGAGAGTGTGCTCTTAAACAGGCTGCGGTTGCGCCCTGAATTTTAAAATTAGTGGGGTTCGTGCGCCGACTGTTCAAAACATTCGATCAGCAACTCCGTGAGCACGCGTACCTTTCGTGACGGATGGCTCCCCGGCGGGCGGATGACATAGATACCTGCCGGTGGCGGCGGATAGCGCGTCATGACTGGGACCAGCGCTCCGGATGTCACGTACTCATCGGTGAGTCCATTGGGAAGATAAGCGATGCCGAGCCCTGCAACGGCCGCGGCAAGGAGCGCGGTGCCGTTGTCGGCTTTGAAGTGTCCTCGTGGATGAACCGTGACGATATTCTCGCCATCCATGAACTGCCAGCTCTCTGTTCCTTGCATGAGGGCTTCATGAGCGGCGAGATCTTCCGGCGTCTCCGGCGAACCGTGCGCTTTGATGTAGTTGGGGCTCGCGACCAGCTTCCCATAGAGCGGCCCGACGCATCGTGCAATCAAGGTGGAGTCCTGGAGATAGCCGACCCGGATCGCACAATCGAAACCCTCCGCGACGACATCGACGAAACGATCGCTGTAATAAGTATGAATGTGAAGCTGCGGGTGACGTTGCGCCATCTTCGCGAGAACGGCAGCAAAGTGGGTTGGGCCGAAAGAGAGCGGCGCGGCGATTCGCAAGCGTCCGCGAAGGTCGCCTGTCGGCAGGATGGTTTCCCGGGCCGCATCGATTTCAGCGCACGCTCTGGCTGCATGGTCTCGAAACGTAAGTCCGGCTTCGGTGAGGGCGGCACCGCGGGTGTTTCGCGCCAGGAGTTGGACGCCGAGCTCCGCTTCGAGACGGAGCAGTCGTCGACTCACGATGGACTTGGCGACGCCGAGCCGGCGGGCGGCGGGCGAAACGCCGCCAGCGTCAGCAACTTCTACAAATGTCCGCAGCTCTTCGATATCCAATTCGGCGTTCCCAATCAGGCGACACAGCGTGGCACAAAACGTGACTACCGCGGCAGGGAGGTGAATGGCAAGGTCCGTTTTCCACCAGCGGCGCCCCAGTCGGCACCGCGCTCCCGGAAACCAACCTCAGCATCAATGGATGTAGTCATGACCTTTCGCAATGGCCTCGCTTCGCTGCTTCGACCTGAAGATTCGGTACTCGTTCTGATCGACCACCAGCCCTACCAGCTCGCGAATTTGAACAGCCACGATCCGCACATGGTGGTCAACAATTCCACCGCGCTGGCGAAGGCCGCCAGGGCGTTTGGCGTCCCCACCATTCTAACCAGCGTGATCGCCGAGCGGGGCGGCCTCATCTTCCCTCAGATCACGGAGGTATTCCCCGGTCAGCAAGTGATCGACCGGACGTTCATCAACACCTGGGAGGATCGGAAAGTGGTGGATGCGGTCAAGGCGACCGGTCGCAAGCAGCTGATCATCGCGGGCCTGTGGACCGAGATCTGCGTCGCGATGCCGGTGATCCAGGCGCTGGGCGAAGGCTGGGATGTGACGGTGATTACCGATGCGTCCGGTGCTACGTCGGTCGAAGCGCACGAGGTCGCCATTCAACGCATGATCGCGGCCGGCGCGAACATGATGACCTGGCTGGCACTGGCGGCCGAATGGCAGCGCGACTGGGCGCGGACCGACCACGCCGCCGAGCTGACCGAGGTTCTCAAGCAGCATGCCGCTGGTAGTGGCATTGCATATCTCTGGGAACAGCAGTTGCTCAACACGCCGGCGCCTGGCGCCTCTCGCTGAGTCAGCGCGGGTGTCGCGGCTCATGGGCCGCGGCATCCACTTCTCAAGTCGACTGAAACTGCGGATGCCCAGTCACCGCTGCACGCCACGATTCATCGTCTCCACTCACGCCGAAAGGCGTTTGTGCTCCGCTGCGGCTCCATCGAAGCAACCAAGCTGCGCCGAGCAATTCCCGGCGGTGATTGCCTCGCGCAGCGAGCGGCGACAAACCAATGGTCGTTTCTGTTTTCGGTCCGGTCGCGCATCCCTTGGCCACGTGGAAACCCGCGACGAGCATCGCCGCCCGAACGGCGGTGGAGTAGGTGTACGTGAATAATTCTGTCGCGCGACCGTTGCATGTTTGAAGCAGCTCGTGGAACGATGCCACGGACCACAATTCACTATCCGTCTTGAATGAAAATGGATCGAAGAAGATCAGATCCGGCGGCGGGGCAGCGAATTTGAGGGTCGCAAAATCCCCCTGAAGCAATCGCCACTCGATCGAGTCGTCCCGGTTCACCCATCGGTCCTTCGTGAGCAATTGTTCCGGCGCAACGTGGTTGAGGTGCTTGAACCATTGACGAACACCCAACGCCAGTTTGAGGGAGTCCAAGTCGTTCTCGAAACTGATCAGCAGTAACCGCCGGCCGCGATCGGCGACATTCATCGCTTCGGCGGCCTGAATGGTGGCCATCGCGTTGGCCGCTGCGCCGAGGCCGACGTCCCACACGACGAGTGGCTCGGTGTTTTGCTCCCGCAATCTTTCCGTCAGTCGCGATTGCTCGACATAAAGGGCGTGCGCTTCCTCGGCCGGATCGTTCACCGAGTGCATCACCTCGCCCGAGACGGTATCGCGAATACGGCCGATGCCATCGCGTACCACCACTTCATAGCGGCCGGCGTGCGATATGGGTTGCTCGCGGTTCACGGTTGAACAGCGCGACGGGATCCCGAGTACAGATCAAACAACAGCAGCTTGCAGGGGATGCTGCCGTTCATGAGGGAGATCGTGCGCTTGGGTTTGAGGCCAATCGCTTTATAGGGCGAGGCGGCGGCGGCCAGGATGGCGGCCTGCCAGCCGCTGAACTTCTGCTTCAGGGTGTCGCCCACTTCTTCGTACAGCTGCACGATGTCGCCCTCGCTGCTGCCGATGCGTTCGCCATACGGCAGATTGGTCACGAGGATTCCGCTGGGTGCGGGTGGCTCGGCATCCTGGAAGCGGCCCGTGTTGAAAGTCATGTATCGCTCGACGCGCGCGTCCAGTGCACTTTTCTTTGCCATCGCCACATAGGTGGGGTTGATGTCCGAAGCGACGACCGGTGCCGCCGGGGCCTCCAGTTTTTCGGCGCGCACGCGATCCTGAGTGGCGCGCCACAGATCGCGATCGAAATCCTTGAGCCATTCGAAATGAAATTCGCCTTTCTTGCGATGGATCTGTGGCGCCTTGCGGACCGCCATCATCGCGGCCTCGATGGCAATCGTGCCGCTGCCACACATTGGATCCATGAATGCCTGGCTGCCGTCGTAACCCGCCATGATGAGGATCGCCGCGGAGAGCGTTTCTTTGAGCGGTGCCGGATGGCCCTGTTCGCGATAACCGCGCTTGTGTAACGACTTGCCCGAGACGTCGAAGCTCAGCATGCAGCGGCCGTGTCTCAGATGAGCCACGACGACGACCTTCGGCTCACTTCGATCGACGACCGGTGCCACGCCTTGGGCGCGCTCGAAGACGTCGCGGATGCTCTCGCGCACCTGGGTGATGATTTGCTTCGGGGCCATTCCGGCCTTATCCGCGTCGTCACCCTGGCTTTCGACCATGAAGCCATGCCGCGCGTCGAACAGCTCATTCCAATGAATGCGCCGGGCCTGTGAGCGCAGCATCTCCGGCGACTTGGCCGGAACTTCCTTGATGACTTTCAGGATGCGGCTCGCCGTTCGCAGTTTGAGGTGCAGCTCATAAAGAAGAGCGTCGCTCGCCTCGAAGCCGACGGCGCGATAGCCGGGCGCGATGTTGAGCGCGCCCAGGGCTTCGAGCTCGAGAACCAGGGCCGGTTTGGTTTCTTCGGGACAGGTGGCGATCAGTTGCATTCGAGGTCGAGGTCGCGGATCTGACGGACATTTTAGCTCGAAGTCACCGGCCATTGCTTTCTGAGTTCGGCCAGGCCGCCCGCGAGGAATTTTGCAGTACCTCAAGATCGACGTCAGCGAGCGTTGCTGTGAGACGCCTCATACACGCCTCATCAGGCCGATGCCTAATCCCGTCATCAGGCAGTTGCTGCTGGGGATGGTTCAAGCCGTTCCCTCTCAGTCGCAATGGCACCGAGGGCTAAGTGCTTCCCGCAAAATCGATTCAGCCCTATTCAGGGCGCGGAAACCGAGTCGTTACACGTCGAAGGAGCGCCGCGCGCAGGACGTAGATGTGCTCCGCGAACTTGCGTAGGAGATAGGTGTGAACGCTTCGAAGTCGTGGTTGCGTAATGTGCTTGCGCTCGGTCCCACGGAACAGGAACGGCAAGCGGCGCTGGAGCGCGCGCGCGAGTTGTCCGAGATGCAGGGCCGGCTGGCCGCGCTGGATAAAGTGCAGGCCACGATCGAGTTCAAGCTCGACGGCACCATCCTGCATGCGAACGACAATTTCCTGCGCACCCTGGGCTATCGGCTCGAGGAAGTGCAGGGCCGTCATCACAGCATGTTTACCGACCCGGCCTATGCCAACTCGCTCGAGTACCGTCAGTTCTGGGACAAACTGAATCGGGGCGAATTCGACCAGGGTCAGTACAAGCGCATCGGCAAGGGCGGGAAGGAAGTCTGGATCCAGGCGTCGTACAACCCGATCCTCGATGGGAATGGCAAGCCGTATAAGGTCATCAAGTTCGCCACCGACATCACGGCCGCCAAGGAGCGCGCCGCGGATTTCGAAGGACAGCTGGCCGCCATCAGCAAGGCGCAGGCAGTCATCGAATTCTCGCTCGATGGGCGCATCCTGCACGCCAACGCCAATTTCCTGGCCACGCTCGGCTATTCGCTGGAAGAGATCAAGGGACAGCATCACTCGCTGTTCGTCGATCCCGCCTATCGCGGCAGCGTGGAATATCGTCTGTTCTGGGAGAAGCTGGGGCGCGGCGAGTACGACACCGGTCAATACAAACGCATCGGCAAGGGCGGCAAAGAGATCTGGATTCAAGCGGCTTACAACCCGATCATGGATGTGAACGGCAAGCCGGTGAAAGTGGTCAAGTACGCCACCGACATCACGGCCGAGATCAATGCCAATCGCATGTTGCGTGACGCCGTCGAACAGGCGCAGGTGGTTACCTCCGCCGCCCGCGACGGCGATCTGTCGCAACGGATTCCGCTGGAAGGCAAGAGTGGGCCGATCGCATCGCTGTGTGCGGGCGTCAATTCCCTGATGGAAACGACCTCCGTCATTTTCTCCGACGTGGGCCGTGTGTTCGGCGCGCTGGCGGCGGGTGATCTGTCCCAACGCATCACGCGCGATTACACGGGCGTCTTCGGCGCCGTGAAGGCGGATGCCAATGCCACCAGCGAAAAGCTGGCTGCCATCATCGAGGATGTGGGTCGTGTGTTCTCTGGCCTCGCGGCCGGCGATCTCACCCAACGTATTACTCGCGAGGCGCAGGGGACATTCAACCAGGTCAAGAACGACGCCAACTCAAGTTGCGACAAGTTGGCCTCCATTATCGAGCAGGTGCGCGCGGCTGCGGCTTCGCTGACGGATGCCGCCAACCACGTGAGCGCGACGGCGCAGAGCCTGTCGCAGTCGGCTACCGAACAGGCGGCTTCGGTGGAGGAGACGACTTCATCGGTTGAGAGCATGTCGGCGTCGATCGCCCAGAACAGCGACAACGCCAAAGTCACTGACGGCATGGCCACCAAGGCCAGCAAGGAGGCCGGTGAAGGCGGGCAGGCGGTGACGCAGACGGTCGCCGCGATGAAACAGATCGCACAGAAGATCAGCATCATCGACGACATTGCCTATCAGACCAATCTGCTGGCATTGAATGCGGCCATCGAGGCGGCACGCGCGGGCGAACATGGCAGGGGCTTCTCGGTAGTTGCGTCCGAAGTGCGCAAGCTTGCCGAGCGTAGCCAGGAGGCGGCGAAGGAGATCGGCGAGCTCGCCGGCAAGAGCGTCTCGACCGCGGAACACGCCGGCGAATTGCTGGGCGCAATCGTTCCGTCGATCCAGCGCACTTCCGATCTCGTGCAGGAGATTACCGCTGCGTCACAGGAGCAGACCGAGTCGGTGAAGCAGATCGGCGCCGCCATGGATCAACTCAGCATGGCCACGCAACAGAATGCCTCGGCCTCCGAAGAGCTGGCGGCTACGTCCGAAGAACTGTCCAGTCAGGCGGCGCAGTTGCAGGACTCGGTGGCGTTCTTCGACGTTGGCGATCACGCTCCGGCCAAGTCGGATAGACATGACGCCAGCAACTCTCGCGAGCGTCGTGCGGTCAACTCGCCGATGCGTGGCAACAGCCGGAGTGCGGCTGCTCCCTCGTATCGTGCGACGGCGGTCGCCTCGGGCGATTTTCGACCGTACTGAAGTCGCCCGGAGCTATTTCATCGACATCACGTGGGCTACGAACTGATCGAGAGCGATTTCGGTCCCCTGTTGCCAGCCCGAAGCTTTGTTTTTTTCGAAGTCGGCTGCATCCCGGTGTAGCGCCGTGAAGACGTAGCGAGTGCCGGCTCCCACGGTTTCCAGCGTGACGATGGCAGTGATCGGAATGTCATCGAACACGGCCGGGCGATAGCCAGGGAACAGCATGGAGGTCCAGCTGAGTCGTGCCATCGGCACGACTTCCAGGAAACAGCCGAGATTGGGCAACGCCTCGCCGCCCTCGGTCGCTGCGGTGTCGATGCTGAACATGCCGCCCGGTCGCACGTCCAGCTCGCACTTCGCAACGACTCCCCAGGGCTTGGGCATGTACCACTGCTTGAGATGTTCCGGCTGGGTCAGCGCTTCCCAGACCAGGCGCTTGGGGGCGTCGATGAACCGCTCCAGAACCAGATCGAGTTTCGGATCGACCGCTTGTATTGCAATTGGATGACGGAATCAGCGCTCGTTACGGAACACCCAGCGCAGTACCTCGGTGAGCCGATAGCCGGCCAATGTGAGCCGCTGTTCCGCGACTTCCAGGGATTGATCGAGGTAACTCTTGGACTGTTCCGGCGCGGTTTTCGCGGCATCGCTGGCTCGTAGTTCCGGGCCGTAGGCGACGGCGTCGCCGAGCTGATAACTCTCCTTGGCCCATTCCGAAAACTCCGCGGCGCTCCTGAACGGTTGGAGCATGAACTGCGTGCGCGGTACGCGACGCATGAGATCTTCGGCGTTCTTCAGCGCCAGCTCGGGCTCGCCGTCGCGACTGACCCGGTCGTCCCAGTACCAGTGCAAGGAGACCGGCGCCTTGTCGACCGGATCGAGCACGAATTGCAGGCTGCCGCCGCGGTCGCCTTCCGGGAAACGTTTCGATACCTGCGACACGCTATGCAAGGGCTGATGCATGTCGCCAACCAGATGGAATATCCAGGCCAGCGCGACTGCGCGTTCTCCGGCTGCAGCGCGTGAATCGGAGGCGACGCTCAGGTTCAGTGCAAATGCTTCATTGGCCGAACCCTGGGGGACATCTTTAGGGACCTGTGGGGGAGGCGACGATTTGTCGACGATGGGGCGCGACCAGTAGTGCCACGTCGGATGATCGTGAATGCTGCCGCGGGCGTCGTCCGGCCAGCGGGCGAGCTCGAGGAACAGGCGGCGACCGCGCTCGTCGCCGGTGGCACGGCCAACGGCGACCTCGAAGGCGCCGCGATCCGGATGTTTCTCGGCCAACGCGACGATCCTGTCGATGACTCGTCGGTCCTGCGCACTCAATTCGTCATACGCAATCGCGGCGGTGACCATGTGTCCCGGGCGGGACCAGGCCTGCGCAGCGGACCAGGGAGTGAGAACGGCGAGCAGCAGGGCGACGAATGGCTTCATATCGGATTTCACGAAGTTGAACGACCGCCATGAATAACAGAGCGCGCTCTTCGATGGGGCAGCGTGCGCTCGAACCAGTGTTGCATGAAATGCAGCTCGCGCGGCGGCCGATTTGCCGTCAGGTTGCAAAGCGTCGAAGGTCCCGGTGCTGGGCAGGACGCCGAATGCCGGGAGCGCAGGACCGGCCCCAGCCGCAGGAGCTAGAACAATGAGCGCTTTCGGTGCCGGATGCGCTCGCCGATGCGCTGGCGGGGCAGTTGCGCTTCGTGTCGCCGCACCTGAAGTACATCAATCTCAACCGTCGTGGTTATGGCGTGCTCGACCTGACGCACGAGGCGGCGACCTGCGAGATCTATCACGTCGCGACCATCGACGCGAACAGCGATCAGGAAACGCTGGCGACGGTGATGGTCAGCGAGGTCGGCAACAATCTGGTTCGCGGTCAGGGCCAGAAGACGCCGCGTCTGTAATCAGTCGATAACAAAAGCCGGCGGCCCGAGTGCCGCCGGCTTTTGCCATTCTGGTCTCGGGATTATTTCAATCCCATGCAGTTCGCGTAGTAGGTGACGGTCGCCGGCCAGTCGGAGAAGATGCCGATGACGCCGACCTTGCGGGCCAGTACATCCAGCGCCTTGTACATGTCGCTGTCTTTCTTCAGCGCACGGCCGGTCGGATCGAACGCATAGTAGAAGCCCGCGCCGACGCCGCCGTTGCGCAGGTCGGCACGTTCGAACGACCAGGTGATGATGTCGAAGCCGAAGCTCTTGATGTCGAGCGCGTACTGCGACGGCACGATCTCGTCGTTGCTGTTCACCGCCAGCAGCACGCCGATCGGCGGAGCGATGATCTTCACGCCCTGCTTCTTCAGCTGCTTCAGCTCTTCCACCGTCAGGCGCGGGAAGCCCGGCGACGACGGATCGACGTCATCGAGGTACACGGCCTGCTGACCGAAGCGCGGCTCGTTCTTGATCCAGTACAGAACGTCGCGCACGTCGAACGACTGCGCATACACGTCCTTCGGGTTCACGCCGGCGGCCTTGAACGTATCGATCATCTTCTGCGCGTAGCCTTCCTGGCCGCCGAACACCGTCTGCAGGCGCGCGGGATTGCCGGCCTTCAGTTCCGGAGTGTGCTTCACGCCGAGCTTCTTGTTCAGCGCGATGCTCTCTTTCAGCGTCAGCAGAGTGCCGCGGCTGTTGTAGAGATCGGTGCGGAACGAAGCGGTGCCGCCGAGGTAGCCCTTCGACGTGGTGGCGCTCGGGTTGGACGCATCCATCTTGCCCTTCAGCGTCTTGAACTGAGCGAGCGTGATGTCACTGGCGCAGCACTTCGGCGTGACGCCCGGAGCCCAGGGCACGGTGCACGAGGCGTTCAGGTCGGTGTCGACGATGTTGGTGGTGGTGTGCAGATCGCACTCGTCGTGACGACACACCAGCTCGCCGTCCTTGGTGAAAGTCACATCGCACTCGACCACGCCCGCGCCCTGACGTGCGCCGGCTTCATACGATTCCTTAGTGTGCTCCGGGAACTGCAGCGGGGCACCGCGATGGGCGATGGAGAAACTGGACTGGTAGAATGGGCCGGCCTTGCAGCTCTGCAGCTTGTCCTTGAGGCGGCTGTCGTCGAGACCGTCGATCAGAAAGAACGGGCGGTCGCCGAGTTGCACGGTGCCGCGCGAGCCTTTGTCGTCGTGACGATCGCCGTAGTCGTCGCCGCGACCGTAGTCACCGGCGAGCGCGGCAAAGGAACAAAGTGCCGCCAGCAAAGCCGCGGGCGCGGCCAATTGCAAAGAACGTGGCATTGAACTCTCCTGCGAATGGATAGGGAGTTCGGCGCCGCATTCTTACAATTGACTCGATGGGCGCTCGAACCGGCCTACAGATACGCCGGCGAAGTTCAACGCAGGTTTCGATTCGATGATCGCTCGATGACAACCGAGCGACCGGAAGACGGCTCAGCTCAGCTGCTGGTACGTTCTGCGTGCAGCGTGTTGCGCACCAGGCGCGTCGCGATCACGGAGACGAAAGTCTTCACTCGAGCTTGCGAATTCAGGCGAGCATGTTCGATTTCGTAGAGCTCGCGCACGTGTTCGATTGAGGTCTCGCTTTCCTTGGCGAGGGCTTCGATGGCTTGTTGCTGTTTGGCCGGATCACCTGCGGTATTTCGCAAGACGGTCATGATCCCTCCAGGGTGTTGGATAGAAACGGATTCATCGGCGGGGGCGAATGGTAGCTCCAGTCGCTGCCGTTACCGTTAACTTTGGGGCGCGTGCCCCATTTTGGTGCAGGCGCGCCATATGCTTTTTGTGTGGTGTCAGTCACTTGCGCTCGGTAGCTGGAGGGCCGCCGATGAGCTGTCACATGGGCGGAACGGGCCGATTGCGCAAGTCAAGCAATAAGCACTTGATTGTAGAAGTTCCCGCTCCTCGGTGGACATCCTGCGTTGGTAGGAAGTAAGGCCGTCCCCGAATCACTACAGCTCAGGTCAAGGCCCGCCGCGGACGACCGATATATCGAGCTACGCAGAACTGTGCTCATACCTCGGAGTCCCTGTGGGCCTGTCCAGACTCAGCATCAACGCGCGCCTGATCGCCGCCTTTTCGATCGTCATCGCCATCCTGGTGGCGCTGATCAGTGTCGCCACCGTCAGCCAGAACAAGCAGGTCGACGCCCAGCGCGCCAACATTCACACCTATGACGTTATCGAGGAGATCAACGGTCTGAGCGATGCGCTCGTCAACATGGAAACCGGTACCCGGGGCTTTCTGCTCGCCGGTGTCGATACTTTCCTCGAGCCTTTCAACCAGGGCCGGACGGAATTCGACAAGCATCTCGCGGCGGCCGAGGAGAAGACGCTGGATGAGCACGTCAGGGAGAAGCTCAAACAGCTGCGCACGACTGAGCAGGCATGGGTGGGCCAGGCCCTCGAGCCCGCGATCGGTCTGCGACGCAAAGTGATCACTGGCGAGGCGAGCATGGCGGACATCGTCGCTTTCGAGCGCGAAGCCCGCGGCAAGCGAGGCATGGACAGCATGCGCACCATCATCGACGAGCTCGGCGACATCGAAGCCAGGCTGCTGGAGGAGCGCGCCGCCGCCGCCGAAGCAGCGCGGGTGTTTGCCAACTCGGTGTTGATCGGCGGTGGTGCGTTGACGGTGATTCTGTCGATCATGATGGCCATTGCCATCGCTCGCAGCATCGTCAACCCGTTGCGTCAGGTGTTGCGGGCCACCGAGGATCTGCGCGCCGGCGATGGCGATCTCACTTATCAACTGCCGCCGATGTCCGCCGAGTTCGGCGAGATCTCGCGCTCGCTCAACGGCTTCATCGAGAAGCTGCACAACATCATCTCGACCACCAAGACGCTGTCGGCGTCCATGTCGAGCGGCGCGTTGCAGATCGCTCGCGGTAACGACGATCTGAATCAGCGCACCCAGGAACAGGCGGCCGCGCTGGAAGAAACAGCCTCGAGCATGGAGGAGATGACCGCGACGGTGAAACAGAACGCCGACAATGCGCGTCAGGCCAATCAGCTTTCGACCAACGCGCGCTCGCACGCCGAAAAAGGTGGGCAGGTCGTGCAACGTGCAGTGGGCGCGATGGGCGAGATCAATGCCTCCAGCCGCAAGATCGCGGACATCATCGGCGTGATCGACGAGATCGCGTTCCAGACCAATCTGCTGGCGTTGAATGCGGCTGTCGAAGCGGCGCGTGCGGGCGAGCAGGGGCGCGGCTTCGCGGTGGTCGCCTCCGAAGTGCGCAGCCTCGCTCAGCGCAGCGCCAGCGCCGCCAAGGAGATCAAAGATCTGATCAACGATTCGGTCGACAAAGTGCGTGCCGGTTCGGAGCTGGTCGATGAATCGGGTCGCACGCTCGCCGACATCATGGAGTCGGTGAAGCGGGTCAGCGACATCGTCGCCGAAATTGCCGCCGCCAGCGAAGAGCAGGCGCAGGGCATCGATCAAGTGAACAACGCGGTTTCGACCATGGATTCGATGACGCAGCAGAACGCGGCGCTCGTGGAAGAGGCGTCGGCCGCCAGCAAGTCGCTCGAACAGCAGGGTCAGGGCCTGGTCGCGCAGGTGGGGCAGTTCCGGACCGCCGACAATGTGACATCGCATGCGGTGGCGCCGGTGGCCGCGTCGCGTCCGGTTGCCACGGTCAAGCCGATCGGCAAACCGATGCGCAAGCCGGCACCGAAAGCGGTGGTGCGAGCCAAGGCTGCTCCGGCGCCGATGGCCAAGGCCAGCGGCGGCGACTGGCACGAGTTCTAATCCGTCGTCACCGGCTCGTCGTGGGTCGCTGCCGCTTCGGGCAGCGTGAAATGGAACGACGAGCCCTGGCCCACGGTGCTGTCCGCCCAAATCCTGCCGCCGTAACGTTGCACGATACGCGCGGCCGTCGCGAGCCCGATACCGACGCCCGGAAATTCGGACAGCGTATGCATCCGGCGGAACGGCTCGAACAAATGCTGGGCGAAGTTCATGTCGAAGCCCACGCCATTGTCCCGGACCACGAACAGCGGGCCGCCCGGGTCTTCTTTACGCACGAGGGTCACTGAAGGGAAGTCGGTGTGCGTCGTATACTTCCAGGCATTCCCCAACAGATTGACCAGCAGGCTGCGCATCAGGCGTGGGTCGGCGCAGATCGGCGCGCCGCAGTCGATCTGGAAGCGCACGCGGTGGTCGGGGTATTGCTGCTGCAGTTCCTGAATCACTTCGCTGGCGACGAGGTTCAGATCGACCGGCCGACGGGTCAGCTCGATTTTGGTCAGCTGGGCGAGCCCGAGCATGCCGTCGATGACGTCGTTCATCCGTCGCACCGAGGCGTCGATGCGCTCCATGTGACGGCTGGCTGCTGCGTCGGGATGTTGTTCGATCATCGCCTGCAACAGGCCGCAATGGCCGGCCATGCCGTTCAGCGGCGCCCGCAGATCGTGCGCGGCCGAAGCGGTGAACTCCTCCAGGTCGCGGTTGGCGAAGGTCAGCTCCTGATTCATCGCCTGTAGCTCGCGCGTCCGTTCCGCCACGCGCCGCTCGAGCGAGGCAGTGTGCCGCTCGATGTCTTCCCGGAGCAGCGCCTGTTGGAGCGCGATGGCGAGCTGATCGGCGATGCTGTGTGCCGCCTGGATGTGTTCGTCATTGAAACAATGCGGACGTGCGTCGATCAGCTCCAGCATGCCGAGCAGATGCTGCTCTCCCCGCAAGGGCAGTCCCGCATAGGAAACGACGCCGGCCCGGCGCAACTCCTCGAGCAGTTCCGTATTCGAGTCGACAGCACGCAACTCACCCAACAGAATGGCCTGGCCGGAGCCCACGTCTCGTAATGCTTCTTCATAGCTTGCGACCGAATGCACGCGAGGAATGAAGTTCGTGGCGCCACAGGTGCCGGCAGCCAGCAGGCGATGCGCGCTGGAGTGACGATCGAACACGATCACGCTGGCCCCGGCGCATGGCACCATTCGCCGCAGATGATCCAGCGCCTTGCCGGCGATCTCCCGGGTGGAACGCATGCCGAGAATGGCTCGATCCAGCTCGGCGACCGCCTCGACGCGACGCAGATGAGCGAGCAGCGCCTGGTCGCTGCGGCGGACGATGTGTGAGTTCCACCAGATCAGCATCGAGAACACCAGCATGTTGACCGCCGTCAACATCGCCAGCCCCAGCTCGGCGTCGTAGAAGCCGCGCCGCTGACCTTGCAACAGCAACCAGCCGATGATGCAGGGAAGAGCGATGGCGGCCGGCAGCAGGCGGCGTGTTTCCGCGCCCGCCTGATCCGGCGCCATGATCTGAGCCGCCAGCACGAACCGGGGATGAACCGTCAGCACCGCCTTTGTGAGTACCAGCAAGCCGAGCGCTGTATGCAATGCCACGACTGAGAAACCCGGCAGCGAGTACAGCGACGCCGCTTCATAGGCGTAGCCCAGCACCATGATGAATGCACTCACCGAGATGAGCAGCACCATCACTTCCATCGCCAGCCACAGCCGCGTCAAGCGGGCCGGCCACGGCAGCATGGTGATCGCCAGCAGGCTGAAGCTGATGGCGGAGATGGGCGACATGCGCCAGGGAAACAGACTCAGTCGATTCGGTGGATCGTGCGGTACCAGCAGCAGATCGATGCCGACGGGCGCGCGCACGGCATAACTGAACAGGGTGGTACCGGTGACCAGAAGTAACAACGTCGCCGCAATCGGCTGAAGCCTGATCAACAGTCGGCTGAATACGCCGCCGTTGGGGCGCGAGTGCGCGGCCAGACCGGCGAGAGACAGTCCGCCGAGCACGAAACACAGTGCGGTATTGGGTTTGAGCGTGCCCAGGCCGGGCACGAGGTTGTGCAGGATGGGGAATGACAGCCACCAGCCGATCAGAGCAGTGACGCCGACGGCGACGCACAGCGCGGCGATCGCTCGAGCGAACGGCATCAAGGCCAGCGGCGGGCCGGGTCGAACTGCCATGACGGCGGCCGAGGTCAGTGAGGAAACATCATGTTTGTTGTTCAGGGGATCTCCTCGTCGCGCGCCTCGAGTTCCGATCGGCTTCGCTGCACCCTGGATTTTGCGAGCAGTCTATGCAGGCCGCCCATGGCCCGATGTCCGCATCTATACGCAGGTCCGCTTAAGGGTTGCAATCGTCCCAAGGAGCAATCGGCGCGGCGCACGCCAGGCTTTTTTGCTGATTTTTGTTAACACAAGTTATAGCACCTCCTTTGTGAGAAAACCTCTTCATTGCGACGCATGATGTTTGTTGCGGGGAGGTCCTTTGTATTCACGTAAGGGATCGTATCAGGCGACTGACGCGAAAATCCCAGGCGGGGTTGGGGCATTGCCTGGTAGCTGTATGCACACGGCATCGTCATGCTGACGACGATGTGCCGGTGCTTGTCATGTTGAATGCTCCCAAGGTCACCGAGGTGGTCCTGAACATCGGGCAGTTTTACTTCGGTGGCGGTCACACCAAGATTCGTACCGTGCTGGGTTCGTGCGTGTCGATCACGATGTGGCATCCGCGGCGGAAAATTGGCGGCATGTGTCATTACATGCTGCCCCACCGAGGCGCGGGAGGGACGGCGGCCGCGGCGGTGGAAGGAAACTACGCCGACGAAGTAATGCAGATGTTTCTTCGTGAGCTGCGTAACGCTGGCACGCAGCCCAGGGACTACATCGTCAAATTGTTCGGCGGCGGTTCCATGTTCGCCGGCGCCAACGATGCCCATCGGCCGCCCACCGATGTGCGCGAAGTGTCGAGTCGGAATATCGCGGCGGGCAGAGCCCTGCTCGCCGACCATGGCTTCATTATTTCAACCGAGCATACCGGCGGCTATGGCAGCCGCGTGCTGGTGTTCGAGTTGTGGAGCGGCGATGTCTGGATTCGTCGCGGTCAGGCCGTACCGACGAGTTACGCTGCGGGCGCATGAGCCTGCAGCGCGTGCAGCGCGCGAGCCTTGACGGTTTCGGTGAAGCGGCGCATCTCGTCCATTTCTTCCAGCAACGCGCGGCATTGCTCGACCGGGATCGGTTTGCTGAAGTAATAACCCTGGCCACGATGACAGCCCATCTCGCGCAGACAGTCGAGCTGTTCGGCGGTCTCGATGCCTTCGGCGATGGTGTCGATGTTCAATTGCTTGGCCATGGCCAACACGCCGCGCACGATGGCCGCGTCGCCCGGATCGACGGTGATGTTTCTGACGAACGCCTGGTCGATCTTCACCGCGTCGATGGGCAGATGTTTCAGGTAGCTCAGATTCGAGAAGCCGGTGCCGAAGTCGTCCAGATAGACCCGCGAGCCTGCGTGGCGCAGGGTGTCGATCATCACCACGCTCTTGGTCGAGTTCTGCAGCCAGGCCGACTCGGTGACCTCGAACGACAGCCACTTGGGATCGAGATCGTGTTGTAGCGCCAGCTCGTGACAACGGGTCGGAAAGTCGCTGCGCTCGAATTGCAATGGCGCGACGTTGACGGCCACCGGCACCAGCGGCACTGCGGCTCGTTGCCAGTCGTGCAGTTGTTCGATGACCATCTGCAGGATCTGTTCGCCCAGCGGTACGATCAGGCCGCTCTTTTCCGCCACCGGAATGAAGCGTCCCGGCGAGACGGTGCCGAGCTCCGGATGCCGCCAGCGTGCCAGCGCTTCGAACGAAGTCAGCCGGCCGCTCTGCAGATCCACCAGCGGTTGGAATTCCAGATGGATCTGGTCGGTGCCGATGGCCCGGCGCAGCGCCTGTTCGATGGCGACGTGCTCGGCCAGTTCGGTGTTCATCTTCGCGTCGAACAGCTGGAAGTTGTCGCGGCCGAGCTCCTTGGCACGATACAACGCGATGTCGGCGTGTTTCAGCAGCGCCTCGGCATCCATGCCGTCGTGCGGATAAACCGCGACGCCGATGCTCGCGGTCATGGCGACGGTGACGTCGTTCAACGGAATGGGTTCGCGTAACGCTCGCAGCAGCCGGCTGGCCAGCGCGCGAATCTCCAGCATGCTCTCCAGCATCGGCGCGACGACCACGAACTCGTCGCCGCCGGAGCGAATCACGATGTCGGCCGGGCGGGTGGCAGCCTGGAGTCGCTGTGCGACGATTTTGATCAATTGATCGCCGATGCCGTGACAGCGCGATTCGTTGACGTGTTTGAAATGGTCGAGGTCCACATACAACAGGGTGAGCGGTCGGCCGCTGTCCGTTGCTTCATTCAGTAGCTGCGGCAGACGTTTGTGCAGGTACACGCGATTCGGCAGCTCGGTGAGCGAGTCATGCTCGCCGACGTGATCGAGCGTCTGGCGATGGCGCAGCTCCGCCGCGACCTGCCGCTCCCAGCTTTGTTTGAGTCGCAGAACCAGGAAGGTCAGCGAGGCGACGCAGGCGATCAGCACCAGCGCGATGGTGCCGATCAGCAGCAACGTGGTGCGACGGCCGAGTGTCGCGATATCACGAGTGCTTGGCGCGCTCAGCAAAGCGACCGGCTTGCCGTGCATGTCTCGCAGCAGTGCATAACTGACTGCCCGCCCGTCATCGATGTTGGTGCCGAAAGTCATCGGGCTGCCGGCGGTCGCGACCCACTCGCGCACCTGGTCGGGCAGCCGGGCGTACTCGAGCTCGTCGCCTGCGACGCGGGTCATGGTCACCGGCAGCTGGCTGGTCTGCGTGATGCGCTCGATTTCATCCGGATCGAAATGGCGGGCGAACAGCAGCAGCGCGCCGGTCGGGGCGCTCTTGTCGGAGCGATTGATCTCGACGATGGAAAACGCCATCGGGCCGCGTGGCGTATCGACGACGCGCTGGACCGGTGCGCGGTCGTGCCAGTCGCGCCGTTCGCCACGCAGATGACTGACGAATTGCAGCAGCCCGGGCGGTCCCGGCCGCAGCCGACGTTCGTCTTCGAGCAATTCGGCCGAGAACAGCAGCTCGCCGTCCGCAGCCAGGATCGCGACCATGTCCACTTCCATGCTGGCCAGCGAGTCGGGAGTGAAGTTCTCCTCGACGAACTGCCGGGTGGGATGCTGGATGTAGCTGTACATCAGATCCCACTGGCCATAGTCCCGCGTGCTGATGGCCAGCTGATTCAGATCGGCATCCACCGCCTGCACGATCTGCTCCGCCTTCTCCAGGGTGCGCGCGTCTTCGATGGTGTCGAAACGGCTGACGAACAGTTTCGCGGCCACGGCCAGAGTCACCGCGAGCACGATGCAAGCCGAGGAGATGCCGATCAGGAGTCTGGTAGGGGAGCCGGAAGCCACTTGGAACAGGTCGAAGCCAGGGAACGAATCGAGTGGCGCGATTCAACATCACAGCGCTGCGTCCGGCAGCCTCGGAGCGCACATTCCCGGGGAATTGAGGGAACGCCTCATCCGTCGGCGAGGCGTTCACCAGGCGGGCGGCAGGCGAGGGAACTCAGGCGTTGCCCAGGCCGGACTGAATGATCATGTGCATGCGGACCAGATGGGCCAGCGAATGCGCTCCCATCTTGTCCATGATGTTGCCGCGATGGACCTCGACGGTGCGCTCGCTCAGCCCCAGATCGAGCGCGATCACCTTGTTGGCGCGCCCGTCCACCACCAGCTGCAGGACTTCTTTCTCACGGGCGCTGAGCGTGAGGAATCGCGAACGGATGTCGGCATGCCGGCGCATGCTCTCCCGATTCTGCGCGTCCTTCTTGATGGCCGCGTTGACCCGTTCGATCAAATCCTGGTGTCGCACCGGCTTCTCCAGGAAGTCGAACGCGCCCTCGCGCATGGCTTCGACCACCATGGGAATGTCGGCGTGGTTGGTGATCAGGATCACCGGCAGGATGGAGCCGATGCGGTTCAAATGACGTTGCAATTCCAGCCCGCTCATTTCCGGCAGGCGCACGTCCAGGATCAGCGTGCCCGGCTGCGAAGGATCGAGCTTCTCCAGGAACTGAGAAGGTCGGCTGTAAGAAAGGGCGACATGATTGGCGGCCTGGACGACCGCCGTCAGCACATCGCGGACCTCGTCGTCGTCGTCCAGGATATGGACGATCGGCTGCATCGCTTTATTCATCCCCCCACCTCTCCCTGATGTCCGGTCACGCATCGGCAGTTTACATCGCTCCAGGAAAACTAGGCATCCGACGGCATTTTGTTGTTGTTACCACCGTTGGCGCGGCAACGGTTCACGACATGGCAATGATCGGTGCAAGGCGTCGGTCGGCCCCATCGGTCGTCGGTATCAAATGCTGTAGGCGCGTTAACTACCGATTGCTCCAGGTAGCCGGGGTATCTATCGTCCTGCGCGACATACGATATTAGATTGCGGCCGCTGCCGATGTTGCAACAGTTACTGGAACATGCACGCCAGCTCGTTTGGACAGACCGGGCTGGCTGACCCTGCCCTCAGGATGGACTCCAGCGCCACGGCTGGCATCGATAGCAGGCCGCCGCTTGCCGCCATTCCATTAGAACCCGCCCGTCGCTCTTTACTGCCTATCGGTGTGCGCATCGGCGCGGGCTTTGGCGTTGCGCTGCTGTTGCTGGCGGTGTTCAGCGTGGCAGTGAATTCACGGCTCGAAGCGGCGGGCGAAGAACGACAGTGGGTACAACATTCACTGGAAGTGCTCAACGCGAATGAGCGCGCGCTTGGCCTGATCCGACAGGCGGAGGCGGCGGCGCGGGGTTTCAAACTGACCAGCGAACCGGTGTTCCGCGAGCAGTTCGATACCACGCTCGTCGATGTCGAGCGCACTCTCGCCGAGCTCAGGTCGTTGACCCAGGACAACGCCAGGCAACAGGAGTTGTTGGGCACGCTGGTCCCGGTCGTCCGGCAACGTTTCGAAGCCATGCGGCAGTTGTTCGATCCGCGGCGCACGGATGCCGATGCGACGGTCACGAGCGGCAATGCCATCATGAGTCGGGTCGATGAGCTGGCCAGGGCGATCGATGCGGAAGAGGGGCATTTGCTGGCGGAACGCCGTTCGAGTGCGGCCGTAGCTGAGCAATTGACACGGCACGTCGTTACCTTTGGCTCGCTTGGGGCAGTACTGCTCATTACCTTCGTCGGCTGGCTCGTGACTCGCAGCATCTTGCGTCCGGTCGCGGCGCTGTCGGAGGGCGCTGCACGTATCGGGCGAGGCGAATATCAGCAAGCGGTCGAGGTCGTGCGCGATGACGAGCTGGGGCGGCTGGCGGTGGTGTTCAATCACATGGGCGCACAGATCGCCGCCCGTGAGCTGGCGCTGGCGGAACAGGACTGGATGAATACCAGTCTGGCGCGCCTGTCACGTCTGCTGGAGGGCGCTCGCGATCCGGCCAAGCTGGGCGCGAAGCTGCTATCGGAACTTGCGGTTCTGGTCGGCGCGAAGCAATCGCTGATCTATGTTCCGGACACGGACACCTCCGACACGCTGGAACTACAGGCCAGCTACGCCAGCGAGCATCCACCGCAGCGGATCGCCCGCGGCCAGGGCTTGATCGGTCAATGCTTTCGCGACGCCAACGGCGTCGTGCTGGATAAAGTGCCGGAAGATTATCTGCGCGTCAGCTCGGCGCTCGGTCAGGCGAAGGCGGCGCAGGTGGTGGTGATGCCTGCAGTGTTCGAGGGCAAGGTCAAAGCGGTACTGGAACTGGCCACGCTGAGCGGCTTCTCCGCGCCTCAACTCACATTGCTCCGCCGCTTCTGCGACAGCTACGGCACCGTATTGCACGTCTTGCAGGAAGCACGAAAGACCGAGCAACTGCTGGAAGAAGCGACCGAGATGTCGGAGAAGCTGCGCGAGCAGCAGACCGAGCTCCAGCAGGCCAATCTGGAAATGGAGCAGGTCAACGAGGAGCTGCAGCAGAGCAACGTCGAGATGGAGGAGAAGGCGACGGTGCTCCAGGAGCAGCGGGAGGCGCTGGAGCGCGCCAACAAGGAAGTGGACCGGGCGCGCCTGGCGCTGGAAGATAAAGTGCAGCAGCTGGCGCTCAGCTCCAAGTACAAGTCCGAGTTTCTCGCCAACATGTCGCATGAGCTGCGCACGCCGCTCAACAGCCTGTTGATCCTGTCGAAGATCCTGGCCGAGAACAACGAAGGCACGCTGACGCCGAAGCAGGTCGAACGGGCCAATACCATTCACGGCGCCGGCAACGATCTGCTGGAGCTTATCAACGACATCCTGGATCTGGCGAAGATCGAATCGGGCACGGTGACGGCCGATGTCGCGCAGGTGCGTATCGGTGATATCACCTATCAGATGCGCCAGGCGTTCGATCATGTCGCCGAGAGCGCGCATCTCAAGTTCACTGTGGATGTCGGCCCGGATGTGCCGGCGACGCTGGTGACCGACGGCCGGCGCTTGCAACAGATCCTGCGCAACCTGTTGTCGAATGCCTTCAAGTTCACGTCCAGGGGCGGCGTCACGCTCAAGATCGAACGCGTGACTTCAGGATGGGGCAGCCATGTTTCGAGACTGGCGAACGCCGATGCCGTCGTTGCCTTCCGGGTCATCGACACAGGCATCGGCGTTCCCGAGGATCGTCGCGAGATTGTGTTCGAAGCCTTCCAACAGGCGGACGCCGGTACCGCGCGGCGGTATGGCGGCACCGGGTTGGGACTGTCCATCAGTCGCGAGTTGAGCCGTTTGTTACAAGGCGCGCTCACGCTCGAGAGCAAGCCGGGCGTGGGCAGTACTTTCTCACTGTACCTACCGGCGACGCTGGCGCCCGAGGCACCGGCTGTGAAAGCGCACGAACCGCCGCCCCCGGTTGCGCGGCTCACGCCGCGTGCGGTGGTGGAGGAGTCGAATCTTTCCGATATCGATGCGTTCGATGACCCGGCGGAAGTCGCCGACGACGATCGCTCCAACCTCGCGCCCGACGACCGCATTCTGCTGGTCATCGAGGACGATCGCAGTTTCTCCGCGGTGCTGGCCGACTTCGCGCGTGAGAAAGGTTTCAAAGTCATCATCGAGCGCTCGGCGCAGGAAGCGATTCGCGCCGCGCGGCGTTTCAAGCCGAGTGCGATCACGCTCGATCTGCTGCTCAAGGACAGCAACGGCTGGGCGGTGCTGGATCGTTTGAAACATGATCCGGAGCTGCGGCATGTCCCGGTGCACGTGATCTCGGTGGAAGACCAGCGCGAGCGCGCGCTCATGCAAGGTGCCCTGACGTTCCTGCAAAAGCCCGTCACGCGCGAGATGCTGGACGGCGTGCTCGGCGAGACGCTGGCGCTGCTCGACAATCCAGCGCGGCGGCTGTTGATCGTCGAGGACGACGAGCGTCAGCGCCTGGCAGTGGTCGAGCTGTTCAGCGCCACCGACGTCGAAATCGTGGCCAAGGGAACGGCGGCCGAGGGGCTGCAGGCGCTGAACGAAGGTCGCTTCCACTGCATCATCGCGGACTTGATGCTGCCCGACATGAGCGGCGCCGACATGATCGCGACCATGCAACGCCGGCTCGGTAAGAATTCCCCGCCAGTGGTGATCTATACCGGTAAGCCGCTGTCGCGTACCGAAGAGACCGAACTGCGCGCGGTGTCCGAAGCGATCATCATCAAGGACGCCAGCTCGCCTGAGCGCTTGCTGGACGAGACGGCGCTGCTGTTGCATTACCCGGCGGCGCGCCTGCCCGAATCGCGACGCCAGTTGCTGGAGCGTGCGCGCAAGGAAGATCCGCTGCTGCGAGGACGAAGCGTGCTGGTCGTGGACGACGATGTCCGGAACATTTTCGCCATCACCGCCGGCCTCGAGAGCCATCACATGCGCGTTCGTTATGCGGAGAGCGGCGCGGCCGCCATCGAGATCATGCAGTCGCCGGAACATTTCGACGTGGTGCTGATGGACGTGATGATGCCTGAGATGGATGGTTTCGAGGCGATCCGCCGCATCCGCCGCATCGAACGGCACGCCAACCTGCCCATCATCGTGCTGACCGCCAAGGCCATGGCGCGGGCACGTGAGGAGTGTTTGAAGTCGGGCGCGTCGGATTACCTGGCGAAGCCGGTGGATCTCGATCAGCTGCGCTCCATGTTGCGCGTGTGGCTGTACAAACAGCGTTAGCCCGGTGGATACGCACGGTCATGATGCCGCCGGACCAGAGTTGCATCAGTTCCTCGACCGGCTGTTCGATCTCAGCGGCGTGGACCTGAGCGGTTACGGCAAGCGCGCGTTGACCCGGCGCCTGCGCAGCCTGATCAGCGGCGAAGGCCTGTCGGGCATCGCAGAGCTGAGCGATCGCATTCGTGACGACCCGCGCTTTCTGTCGCATGTGCTCGACCGGCTCATGCTGCGGGTGACGACCATGTTTCGCGACCCGTCGTTTTTTCGTTTGTTTCGTGAGCGCGTCGTGCCGTTGTTACGCACGTATCCGTATCCCAGGCTCTGGGTCGCCGGCTGTTCCACCGGACAGGAAGCCTATTCGCTGGCGATTCTGTTGCGTGAGGAAGGCCTGTACGACCGCTGCCGCATCTACGCGACCGATCTCAACGAGGTCGTGCTGGAGCAGGCTCGCGCCGGGGTGCTGCCGCTGGCGGCGCTCGAGGAGTACGAACAGAACTATCGCGCGGCCGGCGGCATACGCGCGCTGTCCGACTATTACAGCCGCGGCAAGACTGCGGCCGTGATCGATCCCGCGGTGCTGGATCGGATCGCCGTGTTTCGTCACGACCTGGCGCGCGATGCCTCGTTCAATGAGTTCCACGTGATTTTCTGTCGCAACGTGATGATGTATTTCGACGAGGCATTGCGTTACCGCGTGCATCAGCTGCTGAGCGACAGTCTGGTGAGACTGGGATTTCTGGGGCTGGGCCAGAGTGAGTCGCTGCATCTGACCCGGCATGAATCGCACTATGAATTGTTGTCGCGGCGTCACCGCCTGTATCGCAAGGTGTGTTGAGCGGCGAGGCGGGGAAACGGAGGATTTCGGTGATGGGCAAAGGGGTTTACAAATCGAACATCCTGCTGGTGGACGACGAGCAGGCGAACCTGGACGCGCTGGAAGCGGTGCTGGAAGGGCTGGGCCAGAATCTGATCACGGCCCGGCGCGGCGAGCAGGCGCTCAAGTGCGTGCTGGAATACGACTTTGCCGTGATCCTGCTGGACGTGCAGATGCCGGGCATGAGCGGCATCGAAACCGCGGCGTTGATTCGCGCACGCGAAAGATCGCGGGCCACGCCGATCATCTTTCTCACCGGCATGATGCGTACGGCGGAGATGGTGTTCAGCGGCTACTCGGCGGGCGCGGTGGATTATCTGATGAAGCCGCTGGAGCCGGAGGTGTTGCGCGCGAAAGTGGCGGTGTTCGTCGAACTGGACAAGGCGCGTTACGAGCTGCAGCAGGAAATCAACGAACGTGTCCGCATCGCCGAGCAGGTCACGGAGTTGAACGGTGCCCTGCGCGAGAAGAACGACGATCTGTCGGCCGCCAATGCCGACCTCGAATCGTTCTGTCATTCGGTCTCGCACGATCTGCGCATGCCGCTGCGTCACATTCATTCCTATGTGTCGATGCTCGAAGCGTCGGCCGGCGCCAAGCTGAACCCGGAAGAACGGCGGCACGTCCAGACCGTGCAGAAGGCGGCCCTGCGCATGACACGGCTGATCGACGATCTGCTGGCGTTCTCACGTATCGGACGCGCCGCCATGCATCGACAACGCATTCGCATGGACGACCTGATCGACGAAACCTTCCAGGAGCTGGGGCCGGAGTTGAACGATCGGCACATCGATTGGCAGCGGCGCTCCATACCGGACACCGTGGGGGATCCGCAGCTGATGAAGCAAGTGTGGGTGAATTTGCTGGCGAACGCCGTGAAGTACACGCGGCCGCGGGATCCGGCCAAGATCGAGATCGGCGCCGACGTCGGTACCGATGAAGTCGTTTATTACGTCAAGGACAATGGCGTCGGCTTCAACATGCAATATGCCGATCGTTTGTTCGGCGTGTTCCAGCGCCTGCATGCGGAGAAGGACTTCGAAGGCACGGGCGTGGGGTTGGCGAACGTGCGACGTATCGTGCAGCGTCACGGCGGCCGCACCTGGGCGGAGGGTGCCGAAGGGCGCGGGGCGACGGTTTATTTCTCCATGCCCATCGCGGGCAACGCCTGAGGGCTGCACCAGCGCTGCAAGGTCCGCTCGAAGTCGGTGACGGAATAGGGCTTGGTGATGTAGTCATCCATGCCCGCCTGCAGACACCGGTCGCGATCCTGGCTCATGGCATTGGCGGTGAGTGCGACGATGGGCGTATGTCGGCCGGCGGCCTGCTCCCGCTCGCGAATGACGCGCGTCGCTTCGAAGCCGTCCATCTCCGGCATCTGACAATCCATGAAGATCAGATCGTAGGTTTGTTGCAAGGTGCGCTCGCAGGCAATCACACCGTTCTCGGCGATTTCCACTTCACAGCCGAGCCTGGCCAGCAAGCGGGTCGCGAGCATGCGATTGACGGCATGATCCTCGACCACCAGAACTCGCGGCTGTGACGTACTCGCAGGCTGCTGCTCGCCCGCTTCCAGCCGCGCATCCAGTTTGAGAACCCGGTTCGTCGCGGTCAGCTCGCTGCGCTGAGCCGTCGGCAACGTGAACCAGAACGTCGAGCCGACGCCGGACTGGCTGTGCGCGCCGATCTGACCGCCCATCAATTCCACCAGCTGTTTGGAGATCGCCAGGCCCAACCCCGTGCCACCGTATTTGCGAGTCGTGGACGAGTCGGCCTGGGTGAACTTGGAAAACAGGCGAGACAATTGATCGGGCGTGATGCCGATGCCGGTGTCTTCGACCTCCAGGCGCAACATGCCGTCGGCGTCCACGGCGCGAATGGTGACGCGACCGGCTTCGGTGAACTTGACCGCGTTCGAGGCGAGATTCACCAGTACCTGACGCACGCGACCGGCGTCGCCGAGCACCGTGGCGGACAGGCCCGGCGGCCACTGCACGTCGAATTCCAGTTGTTTCTCGGCTGCGCGCGGACGCAACAGCGCGAGCACGTCGTTCGCGATCTTTTTCGCATCGACCTTGGACAGCTCGAGCGACACCCGGCCCGCCTCGATGCGCGAGAAATCCAGAATATCGTCGATGATGGTCATCAGCGCCCGGCCGGAATCGCGGATGGTGCTGGCCATCGACTGTTGCTCGGCATTCATCGGCGTTTGCAACAGCAGCTCGGTGAAGCCGATCACGCCGTTCATCGGCGTGCGGATCTCGTGGCTCATGGTCGCCAGGAATTCGCTCTTGGCCTTGCTCGCGTCCTCGGCGGCGTTGCGCGCCTTGATCAGCTCGGCTTCGGCGATCTTGTACGGCGTGATGTCCTGATACGTGCCCAACACGCCCCACACCTCACCGCGCGCGTCGATGAGCGGCACCTTGCTGGTGGTGCGCCACTCGATGTGGTCGCCGAGGGTCAGCTGTTGTGCGTGGTTCAGCACGGGCTGGCGATGTTCCATGATGTGCCGTTCCTGAGTGCCGTCGGGCTGCGCGCCGGCCCAGGGGACTTCGCCATCGGTCTTGCCGACGATGTTCTCCACGCCCACATCGGATTTGAAATTCCGGTTGGCGCCGAGGAAGCGGCCTTCGCGATCCTTCCAGAACACCCGCTGCGGCAGCAGGTCGATGACGGTCTTGAGCAGTGCCTCGGACTGCTCCGCTTGACGCACGGCCTGCTTGAGCTGTGAGATCTCGATGGCCGTGCCCGAGAGTCGCAGCGCCAGTCCGTTCGGATCGCGCTTGTTGACCGCGCCGCGAATCAGCAGCGACACCCAGTGGCCGTCCTTGTGACGCATGCGTGCCTCGCTTTCGAAGTACGCCGTTTCGCCCTGGCAGTGCCGTTCGATCTGATGCAGCTTGTTGGCCAGGTCGTCCGGATGCATGTTGCGATTCCAGAAGTCCGGCGAGGTGTGCGCCACTTCTTCACTGGCATAGCCGAGCATCGCGGCCCAGTTGCCGTCGAGCTCCACCGAGTTCCGCACCAGATCCCAATCCCACAGGCAGATGCCGGAACCGTCGATGGCCAGTGCATGGCGCTCACGCAATCGAGCCAGCGTCTCCTCGGTTTGCTTGCGTTCCGTGATGTCGATGCACACCGACGTGTAGCGGACCACCCGGCCGGAGCCGTCGGTGGTCGGGATGATGGTCATGTCCAGCCAGAAGTCTTCGCCGTTCTTGGCGCGATTGCAGATCTCGCCGCGCCAGGGCTGACCGGTGGCGATGTTCCGGTACATGTTCATGAAGAACTTGCGGGGGTGAATGCCCGAGTTGATCACGTTGTGATTGCGGCCGATCAGCTCCTCTCGCGAGTAGCCGCTGACGCTACAGAACAGCTCGTTGACATGGGTGATGCGGCCGCCGCCGTCGGTGGTGGACACGATGCTGCAACTGTTGAGCACGTCGAGCTCGCTTTCGAGCTCGTGCACGCGGCCGCGCAGCCCGCCCACGAAGGGACGAGCCAGGAACGAGCACAGCAACTGCAGGGGCCGGTACCAGGTCCGGGGCAGGGGCTTGCCCTGCATTTGCGCGCGCCGTCGCTGAGAGAGCGAACCGGCGCCGATGAAAGCGGACAATGGCATGTGCCTACTATCGGACAGATGCGCGGCAATGGCGTGTGCCGCTGTCACAACGGATCATCATGAATTGCCGGTCCGAGCCGGGATTAGGCATCCGCCTCATGCCTGAACGAGGGTCCCGCACGAGCAGCGGGCGCGTCACTAGGGACTGACACCTATGGAATCCGTGGCATTGGTTGTTTGCTGGCCGAGGCGCTGCCGCATAATCTTGCGGGGCATCCCTTGCCTGGGATTCAGGGAACATTCTCGATGATTGCGATTCTGGAGGCACAGCGCGCCGGCCTGCTGGGGCGCGCCCACTGGGCACGAAACATCGTCTCCGGCATCGTCGTGGGCGTGGTGGCCCTGCCGCTGGCCATGGCGTTCGCGATCGCCTCGGGCGCCAAGCCCGAGCAGGGCCTGTACACGGCCATCGTCGCCGGACTGCTGGTATCGGTGTTCGGCGGCAGCCGCTTGCAGATCGCCGGACCCACCGGCGCGTTCATCGTCATCCTCTCGGGCATCACCGCCGAGCACGGCATCGACGGCCTGCAAATCGCCACGCTGCTCGCGGGCGTGATGTTGCTGCTGCTCGGTCTTGCCCGGCTCGGCGCCATCATCAAGTTCATTCCCGATCCGGTGATCCTGGGCTTCACCGCCGGTATCGCCGTCGTCATCTGGATAGGTCAGTGGCACGACTTCTTCGGCCTGCCGGTGGTGGAGGGGCGGCACTTCCATCAGAAGCTCTGGCACACTTTGGAGGTGCTTCCACAAGCACAGCTCGGCACGACCGCGCTGGCGACCGGGACGCTGCTGATCGTGCTGTTCGCGCCGAAGGTGTCCGCTCTGAAGCGTGTGCCAGGACCACTGCTCGGGCTGTTGTTCGCCACAATCGTGCAGGCGATGTTTCATATCGAAGGCGTGGCCACCATCGGCTCGGCGTTCGGCGGAATTCCACGCGGCCTGCCTGCGCTGCACATGCCGGCAATCACGGTGGACCGTGTCATCGAGCTGATCGGGCCCGCGTTTACCATCGCGATGCTCGGCGCTATCGAGTCGCTGCTATCCGCCGTGGTCGCGGACGGCATGGCCGGCACTCGTCACGATTCGAATCAGGAGCTGATCGGACAGGGCATCGCCAACATCGCGGCGCCGTTGTTCGGCGGTTTCGCCGCGACCGGCGCGCTGGCCAGAACGGCGACCAACGTTCGTAACGGCGGTACCAGCCCGATCGCCGGCATCACGCATGCGTTGACGCTGGTGCTGATCGTGCTCGCGCTCGCGCCCTTGGCTGTGCACATCCCGTTGGCTGCACTCGCGGCCATTCTGTTCGTGGTCGCCTGGAACATGAGCGAGGCGAGCCACGTCGTCAAAATGGTTCGACGGGCACCGCCGGCCGACGTGGTCGTGCTGCTGGTGACGTTTGGACTCACGGTATTCGTGGACCTGGTGGTCGCCGTCAATATCGGTGTGATCGTCGCGACGCTGCATTTCCTGCGCCGGATGTCGAGCAGCGTGGAAGTGCAACAGCAGACCCATCAGGACCTGAGCCGCGAGTTCGCGCATCGGGGGCTGAGTTTTCCACCGGGCGTGCTGGCCTTCGCGGTGGAAGGACCGTTCTTTTTCGGCGCCGTGGAAAATTTCGAGCGGGCGCTGGCCAGCACCGGCACCGATCCGGAAGTGCTCATCATCCGGCTGCGCTGGGTGCCGTTCATGGACATCACCGGGCTGCAGACGCTGGAGGAAGTGATCCGCGGTCTGCAGCGACGCAAGGTGCGCGTGATGTTGACCGGCGCCAATGAACGGGTGGCCGGCAAACTGCGTCGTGCCGGCATCGTCGCTCTGATCGGTCCGGAGAACTTCTGTGAGAATCTCGAAGCGGCGCTGGCTCGATTGAATCAATGATGATGCGCGTGGCCGCCCGCGGGTATCGACACCCAGATCATCCAGGCGCCAAACAGCAGCAGTAGCGTGCCGCTGGCAAATCGCGGCCAGCGACTCTTGAGGAAACGTTGCATCTGAGAGGCGAGCACGCTGCTGGTCAGCATCGACGGCAGCGTGCCCAGACCGAACGCCAATAGAATCGCCGCTCCATTCAAGGCGTGGCCGCTGAACGCCGCGAACAACAACATCGAGTAGACCAGGCCGCACGGCAGCCAGCCCCACAGAAAGCCGAGCGCGATGGCGTGGGTGTGACCGGTCAATTTGCCGGTGCCGAGGGTGAACGGCTGCAGCCGACGCCAGAATTTTGCACCCAACGTTTCCAGCCATCGCAGCGGATTCCACGGCGACAGCATTCGCAAGGCGATCAACATCAACAGCACGCCGCTGGCGACGCGTAACGTCGCTCCGATGCTGGCGAGATCGAGCACCGCTTGCAGCGAGGCGCCGATCAAGCCGCAGATGGCGCCAGCCATCGCATAGCCGCTCAGCCGGCCGACGTGATAGGACAGCGCGTTGGTGAACGCGCTACGAGGAGTCGTCGCGGTAGTGCGCGCTCGCATGCCGAGCGCGCCCGCCAAGCCGCCGCACATGGCGAAACAATGAGCGCTGCCGGCGACGCCGGCAATGAACGCAGCCGACAGACTGATGGCGTCGGTCGCGTCAGCCATCGAGGTTCGGTTTCTCCGCCGGCGGCGCGTCGTCGCGCAGCGCGTCCCAGCCCGGCGATTCCAGATCGTCGAACTGACCGGTGTTGACGGCCCAGAAGAAGCCCCAGCCGGCGAACACCACCAGCGCCAGGCTCAGCGGAATCAGAACGAACAGAATGCTCATGCCGTCGTCTCCCGCAGGTGAGCGGATGTCATGGCCGGTGGCGTCGTCTTGCGAGTCGCCCGCGGCAACAGTCGAGTTGAATTCAATACTACAGCGACCGAACTGAGCGACATGCCCAGCGCCGCGAGCCACGGCGGAATGAAGCCTAGCGCAGCCAGCGGGATCGAGCCTAGATTGTAGATCGCGGCCCACAGCAGATTCTGTTTCGCGATTCGCAAAGTGCGACGTGCGAGCAGCACGGCTTCCGGAAGCGCGGCCAGATTGTCACTGACCAGCACCAATCCGGCACTGGCATGAGCCAGCGCCGCGCCTCGGCCCATCGCGATGGAAACATTGGCTGCGCCCAATACCGGCGCGTCGTTGACACCATCGCCGATGACGGCAACGCGCTTGCCGTTTTTCTGCAGATTCAGCACGTGCGCCAGCTTCTCTTTCGCCGTGCGCCGCGCGAAGGATTCGGCGATGCCGCACTGCTGAGCGACGGCCTGGACGGCGCCATGAGCGTCGCCGCTGAGAATCTGAGGTTCGATGTTCAGCGAGCGCAGCTGGTTGACGGCGCTGGCCGCGGCCGGTCGGAGCGAGTCGGTCAGCTCGAACCATGCGAGCGCGCGTTTCTCATCGCCGAGTGCAATGACGCTGCCAATCAGTTCGGCCGGCGACGATGACTGCTGCTGTTCCTGGCGGAGCTCCGCGACGAAGGCAGGGGTGCCGATGCGATACAGGCGGCCGTCGATTCGTCCCTCTACGCCGCGGCCTGCGACGGTCCGCAGATCGTCGACGGTCCCCTGGTCGAGATAGGGCACGAACGCACGGGCCAGCGGATGTTCGGAGGCTCGTTCGAGCAGTGCCGCGATCTGCAGGCATCGAGAGTCGTTGAGACCGCCCATGGAGAGACACTTGGAAACGTGCAGTTCGCCGCGAGTCAGCGTGCCGGTCTTGTCGAACACGATGTGATCCACTTTCGCCAGGCTTTCGAGCGCATCGGGATCGGTCAGCAGGATGCCGTGGCGTCCGAGGCTGGCCGTCGCAGCGGCGAGTGCCGCCGGCATGGCGATGGCGAAGGCGCATGGACAGGCGACAACGAGCACGGCCAGCGTGGCAGCGAATGCCTGCGCCGGGTTGATCGCCAGCCATGCCGCGCAGGTGAGTCCGGCGCCAATCAGCACATAGCCAAGGAACTTGCCGGCAGCGGCGTCGGCATTGCGAGCCAGCGCCGGCTTGTAGGTTTGCGCTCGCTGCATCAGTGCCACGATGTGAGATAGCGCCGTGTCTCCACCCAGCGCGGTGATCCTGATGCTGATCGGACCGTCGACGTTGATGGTGCCCGCCACTACGCGCTGGCCCACTTGATGCCGGACCGGCAGCGACTCACCGGTCAGCATGGCTTCATCGATGTGAGCTTCGGTATCGAGCAGCTGGCCGTCGGCCGGCAGCACCTCGCCTCGGCGCACCTGGATCAGGTCGCCGACACGCAGCGAGGTCACCGGCACATCTTCGATCCTGTCCGCGTCGATGCGGTGAGCGATGGACGGCAACTGCCGCGCCAAGGCGTCGGTGACGCCGGCGGTGTGCTGACGAACGCTCATCTGCACGAAGCGGCCGAGCGTCAGGAAGAAAATGAACATGGTGACCGAGTCGAAGTACACCTCGCCGACGGCGCCGTTGAACGTGTTCCAGACGCTCGCGCCATAAGCGAGCACCAGTGCGATGCTCACCGGAACGTCCATGCCGATCGAGCGGCTTCGCAAGCTGTTCCAGGCGCTCAGTAGAATCGGCGCGCCGGCGTAGAACATGACGGGCGTCGCGACCAGCAGGCTGACGAAGCGGAAGTAGTTCAGCAGCGACGGCTCCATGACTTCGTTCGCGAGCTGGGCCGAGTAGACGGCGACGGCGAACATCATGACTTGCATCATGCCGAAGCCCGCGACCGCCAGGCGTTTGAGGTTGTCGCGTCGCTCCTGGCGTAACGCCCGAGTGACGGTTTCATCCGTGACCGGATGCGGCACATACCCGAGCTGCGCGATGGTGCGCATGACATCGGCCAGGTTCAGCTTCGTGCTGTCCCAGATAACGCTCGCTCGGCCCGTCGCGGCGTTCACGCTCACATCGTGAATGCCAGCGTGTCGACGCAACACTTGATCGATCAGCCAGCTGCACGCCGAGCAGCGCAGGCCTTCGATGAGCAACGTGACGGATGTCTGTCCCGGCGCGGTCTGGGTGAATTGGGCCGCGAACTGCGGATCGGCGTAGACCCGCCACTTGTCCGTCTGAGTCCCTTCGCTGGGGCGAACGGAGCTGCCGTCGCGGTAGCGATAGAAATCACCGAGGCCGGTGCCGGCGATCAGCTCGGCGACGGCCTGACAGCCACTGCAACACACAGGCTCGTCGCGCTGCTCGACGCGTGCAATCAGCGTCGAGCCTCGCAGCGGCTCGCCGCAGTGGAAGCAGATGTTCATCGAGCCACCGGAGCGATGAAGCGCGCCTTGGACTTGGCTTCGATGGCGCCATCGTCGGAATGAACCACGATCTGGATGTCCCGGCCGCCGCTGATCGCGTTGCTCGGTGCTCGCACACGGACCGCGACACTCACGACTTCACCAGCGCCGACTCGCTGCAAGTCGCGATCGGTGTCGACAGTGAGGCCGTCGATGCCTTCGGCGCCGATGCGCAGCGCGTGCTCACGCGTGTCTTTGTTGATGAAACGCACGGTGTAGACGTTTTCGACCCGGCCGCCCTCGATGGAGCGGTACAGAGCATTGCGGTCGCGGAGCACGTCGATCTCGACCAGATGACGATTCGCGACCGCCACACCGAATCCGACGACCAGCGCCAGCAGCACTGTGGCGTAAATGATGGTGCGCGGCCTGATGACGCGAGTGGGCTGGTTATCCATGGCGTTCTGGGTCGTGTAGCGAACCAGGCCGCGCGGATAGTTCATCTTGTCCATCACGTCGTCGCACGCGTCGATACACGCGGCGCAGGCGATGCATTCGAGCTGCAAGCCCTGACGAATGTCGATACCGGTCGGGCACGCCTGCACGCACAGCTTGCAGTCGATGCAGTCGCCAAGACCCTTGCTCTTCGGATCGACATTGCGCGCGCGGGAGCCGCGCGGGTCGCCGCGCTTGGTGTCGTAAGAAATAACCAGGGTGTTACGGTCGAACATCGCACCCTGGAAGCGCGCATACGGACACATGTACTTGCAGACTTGCTCTCGCATGTAGCCGGCGTTGCCGTAGGTGGCGAAGCCGTAGAACAGAATCCAGAACAGTTCCCAGCCACCGACGGTTGCTGTCAGCACCGAGCCTGTCAGCGTGCGCACCGGCGTGAAGTAGCCGACGAAGGTGTAGCCGGTGTAGAGCGCGAAAGTGATCCACAGCACTTGCTTGGCGGCCTTGCGCGCCACTTTTTCAGGGGACCACGCCGACTTGTCGAGCCGCATGCGCTGCTGCCGATTGCCTTCGGTCCAGCGTTCCATCCAGACGAAGATTTCAGTCCACACTGTTTGCGGACAGGCGAAGCCGCACCACAGGCGGCCGGCCAGGGCGGTAAAGAAGAACAGCGACAAGGCCGCGATGATCAGCAGCCAGGTCAGCAGGAAGAAGTCCTGCGGAAAGAACGTCAGGCCGAAGATATAAAACTTGCGGGCCGGCAGATCGAACAGCACCGCCTGGCGGCCGTCCCATTGCAGCCACGGCATCGCATAAAACAATCCGAGCAGCGCGATGGTGGCGGCGACGCGCAGGCGGTTGAAGCGCCCCGCGACTTCACGCGGATACACTTTCTGGTGGGCGATATAAAGGCCGCCGTCATTGCTGACGGGTTGCGGAGCGCGCGCGGGGTTCATCGGGGTTCCCTGTCCGCCGCGCCGTTTCGAGTCTCGATCAGGTAGGCGGTGAGAAAGCTGGCGATAGCGGACATCATCCAGAAAAAGAAAAAGCCGACGGTGTAGCCGGCGCGACGATCGGCCAGCCACGCAGGCGGCGCGGCATCATCCACGAGCAGTTGTGGGTCGAAGAATCCGAAGAACACCAGCGTGGCGACACATGCCGCGAGAAACGAAGCCCACAGCAGCACTCCCAGGTCCTCCAGGAAGTGCGGCCAGCGGGACTGCATGGGCTGCTCAGTTCGCGACATGCATTTCGGGCTCGCTGAGGCTGAGCACGTAAGCGGCGAGCAATTTCACCTTGGTGTCGCCGAGCAGTTCCTTGTGAGCGGGCATCTGATTGTCGCGACCGTTGGTGATGGTGGCGCGCACGGTGTCGAAGTCACCGCCGTGCAGCCAGACGTTGTCGGTGAGATTCGGTGCGCCGAGCATCGCATTGCCTTTGGCGTCCACGCCGTGGCAACCGACGCACAGCATCGCGAAACGCTGCTGGCCGGCGGCGACCCAGTCGGCCGGCGCATTGCCGCCGCTCAAGCTCACGACATACGAGGCAACTTCTTTTACGCCTTGCTCGCCGAGCGCGCTGCCGAGGGCCGGCATTATTCCGTGACGACCCTGCTCGATGGTCTCCAGCACGCGCTGCTCGTCGCCGCCCCACAACCAGTCCTTGTCGGTGAGGTTGGGGAAGCCCTTGGCACCGCGAGCATCCGAGCCGTGGCAGCCGGCGCAGTTGGCGCCAAACAAGTTCTTCGCGGTCGCCATGGCGCTGCCGTTGTTGGCCAGTTCCTTCAGCGAGCTGTCTTTCAACGTGGCGAGCTTCTCTTCAAACACCGCGCGCTGACGCGCGACCTGCTCTTCATAAGCACCGACCGAGCTCCACTTCGAGGTGCCGGCAAAGTTGCCCATGCCGGGATAGAAAGTGAGATAGCCGGCACCGAAGACGATGGTGATGATGAACAGGCCCAGCCACCAGCGCGGCAGCGGATTGTTCAGTTCTTCCAGGTCGCCGTCCCACACGTGGCCGGTCTTGCCGGCACTCTCGGCGGACTGCTCATGCGAGCTCGGGGCGACGCGCGTGCGTGCGGTCCACCACATCAGCCACAGACAGGCGACGATGTTGATCGCGGTGAAGACGACGATAAAAAGACTGGCGGGTTGGCTGATCATCGCGGCTGTTCCGGGTTCGAGTCTTGATCTTCCAGGGGCAGATTCGCCATACGGTCGAAATCAGGCTGGCGGTTCTTGTTCCAGGCCCAGGCCCACAGGGTCATGAAGGCAAGAAACAAAATCAGCGTCAGCAGCCCGCGCACCAGGCCCATGTTCAGTTCAATGTTCATTTCTGCCCCTTCGCGGATCCAGCGGCGGCCTTGGGCTCGCCATAAAACTTCAGGCCTTGCATGTAGGCGATCAGCGCTTCCATCTCGGTGCGGTTACGCACGGCTTCCGGCGCATCCGCGATTTCCTGGGCCGTATAGGGCACGCCAATCTTCTGCAGCGCCTGCATCTTCGATTGGGTGCCGGCCGGATCGATCGTGCGCTCGGCGAGCCAGGGGAAGCCGGGCATGTTCGATTCGGGCACCACGTCGCGCGGATTGGTCAGATGGATGCGATGCCATTCATCCGTGTAGCGACCGCCGACGCGCGCGAGATCCGGGCCCGTGCGCTTGGAGCCGAACTGGAACGGATGGTCGTACACCGCTTCACCGGCGATCGAGTAGTGACCGTAGCGCTCGGTTTCCGCCGGCAACGGCCGCACCATCTGCGAGTGGCAGTTGTAACAACCCTCGCGCACGTACACGTCGCGACCTTCGAGCGCGAGCGCGGAGTAGGGCTTGATGCCGGGCGAGGGCTCGATCACCGAGCTCTGCATGTAGAGCGGCGCGATCTCCACCAGGCCGCCGACGCTGATCACCAGCGCGATCAGCCCGCCCATCAAGGCAATCTTCTTTTCAACGGTTTCGTGTTTCATGATTGCGAGCGATCAATGACTGGTAGCGGGAGCGAGCACAGGCGCGTCGACCGGCTGCGTGTCGCGCACGGTGCGCCACACGTTGTAGGCCATGAGGAACATGCCGCTCAGGAACATCAGGCCACCGAGCAACCGGACGGCGTAGTACGGATAGGTCGCCTTGAGCGCTTCGACGAACGTGTAGGTCAACGTGCCGTCGGCGTTCACCGCGCGCCACATCAAGCCCTGCATCACGCCGGCGATCCACATCGATGTGACGTACAGCACGATGCCGATGGTGGCGATCCAGAAGTGCGCGTCCATGAGCTTGGAGCTCCACATCTGCTGCTTGCCGAACAGTCGCGGAATCATTTGATACATCGCCGCGATGCTGATGAAGGCGACCCAGCCGAGCGCGCCGGAGTGCACGTGACCGATGGTCCAATCGGTGTAGTGCGACAGCGCGTTCACGGTCTTGATGGACATCATCGGGCCTTCGAAGGTGGACATGCCGTAGAACGACAGCGACACCACCAGGAACTTCATGATGGGATCGGTACGCAGGCGATGCCACGCGCCCGACATGGTCATCAGACCGTTGATCATGCCGCCCCACGACGGCGCCAGCAGGATCAGCGAGAACACCATGCCCAGCGACTGCGCCCAGTCGGGCAGCGAGGTGTAGTGCAGGTGATGCGGGCCGGCCCACATGTAGATGGAGATCAGCGCCCAGAAGTGCACGATGGACAGCCGATAGGAATAAATCGGCTTGCCGACCTGCTTGGGCACGACGTAGTACATCATTCCGAGGAAGCCGGCGGTGAGGAAGAAGCCCACCGCGTTGTGGCCGTACCACCACTGCACCATCGCGTCGACGACGCCGGAATAAACGATGTACGACTTGGTGGGGGAGACCGGGATCGCGATGTTGTTGACGATGTGCAGGACCGCGATGGTGATGATGTACGCGGCGAAGAACCAGTTCGCGACGTAGATGTGTTTCACCTTGCGTTTGACGATGGTGCCGAAGAACACCACGCCGTACGACACCCACACGATCGCGATCAGCAGATCGATGGGCCATTCCAGCTCGGCGTATTCCTTGCTCTGAGTGATGCCCAGCGGCAGCGTGATGGCCGCGGCGACGATCACCGCTTGCCAGCCCCAGAACGTGAACGACGCGAGCCGGTCGCAGAACAGTCGCGCATGGCAGGTCCGCTGCACGATGTAGTACGAGGTGGCGAACAGCGCGCTGCCACCGAACGCGAAGATCACGGCGTTCGTATGCAACGGACGCAGGCGGCTGTAGGTGAGCCAGGGAATGTCGAAGTTCAACGCCGGCCACAGCAGCTGAGCGGCGATGAACGCGCCCACTGCCATGCCGACGATGCCCCAAACGACGGTCATGATCGCGAACTGGCGAACGACCTTGTCGTTGTAAGTGGCGCGCGCCTCGGTGTCCGCGACGGGTATCGCGGCGCTGGCGGGCAAAACATTCGCGGACATTAAGGAGCCTCGTTACGGTGTTTGTGTCGGCGTAACAAAGGTACCTTGCAGCACTTTTTTTCTAATTACGGAGAGCCCGAGAGAGACTGCGCACCAGCCCTGAGTGGGATGCCTGATAAAGGCTGCGAATTCCGACTGGTTCTCATTTCGACGCCCGGGCAACGTCGAACGCGATCATGCCCTTCGCGTCCTGCGAAGCGCGTAGCTAAGGGATTGCCTGATCGGGCGATCAGATGACCTTGGAGAAGTGCGTGCTCGCGGCGCGCGGCAGATACGCGTCGAAGACCATGGCGATGGTGCGCAGGAGCGCGCGGCCGCGTTCGGTCACATTGATGGTATCGGCATCGCTGGTAATCAGCCCGTCTTCGGCCAGTGCACTCAGCGCGACCCGCTCGCCGGCAAAATAGCTGCTGAAATCGAGCGCGTAGCGCGCTTCGATCTCACGCAGGGGCAGCTCTCCCTTGCACATGAGTCGCTGAATGATTTCACGGCGCAATACATCGTCGACGCTCAGCGCGATGCCTCGATCCACCGGCAGCCGGCCCTGATCGAGCGCGGCGTAGTAGCCGGACAGATCCTTGCGATTCTGCGAATAAGAGTTGCCGACCGCGCCGATCGAGCTGACGCCCAGTCCGATCAGATCGCAATCGCCATGAGTCGAATATCCCTGGAAGTTACGATGCAGGCTGCCGTCGCGCATGGCGCGCGCCAGGTCGTCGTCGGGCAGGGCGAAGTGATCCATGCCGATGTAGACGTAGCCTGCGTCCGTCAGCCGCTCGACGGTGAGCTCGAGCAACTGCATGCGCGTTTCCGAGTCGGGCAGCTGCCCGGCATGGATCGCCCGCTGCGCCTTGAACAGGCGAGGCATGTGAGCGTAGCCGTAAGCGGCGATGCGATCCGGGCGCATCCCGATCACCGTATCGAGCGTCTGGCCGAAGCTCTGGACCGTTTGCAGGGGCAGGCCGTAAATGAGATCGAAGCTCACCGAACGGTAGTTCAGCGCGCGGGCCTGAGCCATGCATTCGGCAATTTGCTCAGGACTTTGCTCGCGATTGACCGCTTGTTGCACTCGGGGATCGAAGTCCTGAACGCCGAGACTGAGCCGGTTGAATCCCAAGCCTGCGAGCGCGGGCAGGGTGTTCGCGTCGAGCGTGCGGGGATCGATCTCGATGGAGAATTCGCGGCGCTCGGAGCGATCGATGCTGAAATGGTTGCCCAGATGATCGAACACGCCGCCGAGCTGAGCCATCGTCAGATAGGTGGGCGTACCGCCGCCGAAGTGCATCTGACGCACATTCCGCCGCCGCTCGAACAACGCGCCTTGCAGTTCGATCTCACGACGCAACCGTTGCAGGTACTGTTCAGCATGCGCCGGATTGCGGGTGACGATTTTGTTACAGCCACAGTAGAAACAAGGCTTGGCACAAAACGGCACGTGCACGTAGATCGACAGCGGCCGCGGCGCGCCGGCGTTACTCAGGAACGCGACGCGCCGGTAACTCTGCTCATCGAACCCGGAATGAAACTGAACCGCCGTCGGATAGGACGTGTAACGCGGTCCGTGGCTGTCATAACGACGAATCAGTGCAGCGTCCAGTTTCATTCGCGGACCTACGCTGTGCGCGTCAGAAGCGACGGCCGATGGACAGGCCGAAAGCCAATGGGTCGACCTCGACGGTGCCGAGGCTGGCGCCGTTCGCCTTGGCGTCGGTGTCGATGTCGAACCAGCGCGCGTCGGCATTCACGAACCAGTTCGAGCCGATATCCACATCCAGGCCGACCTGGGCCGCGAGACCCCAGGAAGGATCCAGCTCCAGCTTGACGCCGTTCAGCGCGCCCCGGGTCTTCTCGTCGAAGAACAGGGTGTAGTTCAGGCCCGTGCCCACATAGGGACGCCACGCGCCGTTGGGATTGAGGTGATATTGCAGGCTGACGGTGGGCGGCAGGTACTTGGTCTTGGCCACCCGGGAACCGCCGTTCAGATTGATGTCGGACTCGAACGGCAGGGCCGCGAGCACCTCGACACCCCAGTTGGGCGCGAGCATATAGGTTGCATTGAAGGTCAGCTGGGCAGCGGCGTCGACGTTGACCAGATCGTGATTGTCCGATTTGGGACGCACGTTGTGGACACCCACGCGCCAGATCCAATCGCCGGCCTCCTGGGCCTGGGTGGGGAGCGCGGTGGTCAGGGTCAATGCGGAAAGAATTGCAGCAGCGAGTCTCATGGCACACACCTTGTCGTCATTCAGGCCGAACCTTCGGCCGATTCATTCGTTTTGTCTGGCGGTATTTATAAGAGGCGGGCCGGGCGTGCGCGCTCCGGAGGTCCACGCAAGGTCTGCGGGGTAGTCCGGGGATGCTGGCAGGGTGTAATCCTTGCCGGCAGTTCGCAGCAATTCTTTCGACAACCGGGCAGCGATTCGTCAAATGCGCCCGGACGCTTGCATCGAATAGAAAAAATCCCAATATAAAGGTCGGCGACTGCCAGCGGGGGCGGAGACAACAATGCAGACCTCTCGAGAGCGGCCTATGACTGCGTATCGCGTGGCGGACAGTGCGCCACCCGGTCCCGCGCGGCATGATTCCTCCGCTCAACCCACCCCGCCGGCGCAAGCGCTCTCCCTCGAAGGCCGCATGCTACGTGCACTGCTACATGCATTCGGCGATCCGCCGGTTCAGATTGCACTTTGGAATGGCGAGCGCGTGGGCGCCGACGAGCCGGTGGCGACGCTGCATGTTCCGAATCGATCCACGTTGGTGCGTCTGTGCAGGGATCCCGATCTGCAGTTCGGCGAGCTGTACAGCTCCGGCCAGTTGCCGATCGAAGGCGATCTCGGCCGGCTCATCGAAGTGTTGTATCAAGGCGGGGCTCATCCGGGCCGCAATTCCATCTCGGCCCTGCGACGCGTCGGGCAATGGTTGCACCGCCGGCCGTCCAATACGTTGCATGGCTCGCGCGAGAATATTCATCATCACTACGACATCGGTAACGAGTTCTATTCCCTGTGGCTGGGCTCGACCATGGCGTACACCTGCGCGTACTTCCCGACGCCCGACGCGACGCTGGATGAAGCGCAGAACGCCAAGATGGAGCATGTGTGCCGCAAGTTACAGCTGCGCCCGGGGATGACGGTCGTCGAAGCCGGTTGTGGCTGGGGCGGGCTCGCGTTGTATATGGCGCGTCACCACGGCGTGAAAGTCCGGGCGTTCAATATCTCGCGCGAGCAGATCGCATTTGCGCGCGAACGGGCCAAGGCTCAGGGACTGGAGAGCCATGTCGAGTTCGTCGAAGACGACTATAGAAACATTCGTGGCGCGTACGACGCATTCGTCTCGGTCGGCATGCTGGAGCACGTCGGCGTCGAGAACTACCCCGGGCTGGGCGAGGTCATTCGCGGCTGTCTGAAGACCGAAGGGCTGGGGCTGATTCATACCATCGGTCGCAATCGCTGGAAGCCCATGCATCGCTGGATCGACCGGCGCATCTTCCCGGGCGCCAATCCGCCGTCGCTGAAACAGATGATGGATATCTTCGAGGACTCCGGTTTCTCGGTGCTGGATGTGGAGAACATTCGCCTGCATTACGCCAGGACGTTGGATTGGTGGTGGCGGTTGTATGAAGAGTCGCGCGATAAAGTGGCCAGGATGTTCGACGAGAACTTCGTGAGAATGTGGCGCCTGTATCTGGCCGGTTCGCGTGCCGCGTTCATCACCGGTGAGATGCAGCTGTTTCAGGTGGTGTTCTCGGCCGGCACCAACAACAAGATTCCCATGACGCGCGAGCACCTGTATCACCCATGAGTGCGGATACTTGTGATGTGCTGATCGTCGGCGGCGGCCCGGCCGGATCCACGTGCGCACGGGCGCTGAGGAAGGCCGGGCTCGATGTGCTCATCATGGACAAGAGCACATTCCCGCGGGACAAGGTGTGCGCGGGGTGGATTACGCCGCAGGTCGTGCAGGAGCTGGACCTCGATGTCGACGACTATCGGCAGGGGCGTGTTTTGCAGCCCATCGATTCATTCATCACTGGGATGGGCGAGCAAGCCAATGCGTCCGTGAGCTACGGCAAGATCGTCAGCTACGGCATCCGGCGTTGTGAGTTCGATCATTATTTGTTGGAGCGTAGTGGTGCGCGCTTGCGCATGGGCGAGGCGTGGAAGTCGATGGAGCGGCAGGGCGATCGCTGGCTCGTGAACGGTGAGATTGCCGCTTCGTTGGTGATCGGAGCTGGCGGTCATTTTTGTCCGGTGGCGCGCTTTCTTGGCGCGCACCTGGGCAAGGAAGAGCGGGCCATCAGTGCACAAGAGATCGAGTTCGAATTGAATGACTCGCAGGCGGCTCGATGTGCGGTGACTGGCGAGCGGCCGGAGCTGTATTTCTGCGATGACCTGAAGGGGTATGGCTGGTGTTTCCGGAAGGGCAACTATCTGAACGTCGGCTTGGGTCGCGAAGGCAATCATCGGCTCGCTGAGCACGTGCAGACGTTTGCTCGCTCGCTGGCTGAGCAGGGGCGCATTCCGGCGGACTTGCCGGGCAAGTTCAAAGGGCACGCCTATTTGTTATACGCGCACGGCAATCGGCCTGTGATGGACGATGGCGTGATGATCATTGGCGATGCCGCCGGCCTTGCGTATACCCAGAGCGGCGAGGGCATTCGGCCGGCGATCGAGTCGGGATTGATGGCGGCCGCTAACGCGGTCGCCGCTGATCGCGACTATCGTCGCGAGCGGCTGTCACCTTACGAAGCCGCCCTTCGTGCCCGCTTCGGCGAGCGGGGCGAAGCGCCCGCGCTGGCGATGCTGCCCTCGAAATTGCGCCTCGGCCTGGCTCGCGCGCTGATGCAAACGCAGTGGTTTGCACGCAATGTCGTGCTCGACCGCTGGTTCCTGCACGCGCAGCTGCCGGCCCTGAACCGATAGGCGCTGCCGGGCCGAAGGCCCGATGCGGCGGTCGGGGCAGGTGCCGGACCGCTGCGCAGGATCATCAAGTCGTGTACGTGGTCTATGCCGCGCGGGCTCTCACTTCACCTTCCACTGCCAGTTCCGAACCTCCGGCATATCCTCTCCGTGCCGGCAGATGTATTCGCGATGCTCGATCAGCTTGTCGCGCAGTCGCTGGCGTAAGTGGCCGGCTTGAGCGCCCAGGCTCGGGACCAGGTCGATGGCGGCTTCGGCGAGATGGAAGCGGTCGAGGTCGTTCAGCACCGTCATATCGAACGGCGTGGTCGTCGTGCCTTCTTCCTTGTAGCCGCGCACGTGCAGGTTGTCGTGGCCCTTGCGGCGATAGGTGAGGCGGTGGATCAGCCAGGGATAGCCGTGGAAGGCGAACAGGATGGGCTTGTCCGTCGTGAACATGGCGTCGAACTCCTTGTCGCTCATGCCGTGCGGATGCTCGCGCTCCGGCTGGAGCGTCATGATGTCGACGACGTTCACGAAACGAATCTTCAGCGACGGCACCCACTCACGCAGCAGCGACACCGCGGCCAATGTTTCCAGCGTCGGCACATCGCCGGCGCAGGCCATCACGATATCGGGCGAGCTGTCCTGATCGTTGCTGGCCCAATCCCAGATGCCGGCACCGGCGCTGCAATGTTTGATGGCCGCGTCCATCGACAGCCATTGATACTGCGGCTGCTTGCCGCACACGACGACGTTTACGTAGTTGCGACTGCGCAGACAATGGTCCGTCACGCTCAACAGGGTGTTGGCGTCGGGCGGCAGGTACACGCGCACCACCTCGGGCTTCTTGTTCACCACATGATCGATGAAGCCCGGGTCCTGATGGCTGAAGCCGTTGTGGTCCTGGCGCCAGACATGCGATGTCAACAAATAATTCAACGAAGCAATGGGGCGGCGCCAGGCAATGTCGTTACAGGTCTTGAGCCACTTGGCGTGCTGATTGAACATCGAATCGACGATGTGCACGAACGCTTCGTAGCAACTGAAGAAGCCGTGCCGGCCCGTCAACAGATACCCCTCCAGCCAGCCCTGGCATTGATGCTCGCTGAGCATCTCCATGACGCGGCCATCCATCGCGACACTGGTGTCCGTGGGCAGAATCTCCGCGGCCAGCATGCGCGAGGTGACTTGCAGCACATCGCCCCAGCGATTCGACGTGAACTCGTCCGGCGAGAACAGCCGGAAGTTCTTCGAATCCATATTCATCTTCATCACGTCGCGTAGGAACGTGCCCTGGACGCGCGTGGCTTCAGCGGTGCGCGCGCCTGGCGAGGGCAGTTCGACGGCGTACTCGCGGAAATCGGGCAGACGCAGCTCGCGAAGCAACAGACCGCCGTTCGTGTGCGGGTTGTCGCCCATGCGGCGCTTGCCGACCGGCGCGAGCTCACGCAGTTGCGGCTGTAACTTGCCTTCTGCGGTAAACAACTCTTCGGGCTTGTAACTGCGCAGCCATTGTTCGAGCAGCTTCAAGTGATCGGGCTTTTCCGCCAGCTGCGCGAGCGGCACTTGATGCGAGCGCCAGCTGTTCTCCACTGGCACGCCGTCCACTGCTTCGGGACCGGTCCAGCCTTTCGGCGTGCGCATGATGAGCATCGGCCAGCGCGGACGCTGACGGAAACCGTTCTGGCGCGCGTCCGCCTGAATCTCGCGAATGCGCTCGATCATGCGGTCCAGGGTCTTCGCCATGGCGAGGTGGGTTGCCGCCGGCGTGTCGGCTTGTTCGAGCACGAACGGCTCGTAGCCGTAACCGCTCATCAGCTGCAGCAGCTCTTCGTGCGGGATGCGGGAGAGCACCGTCGGGCTGGCGATCTTGTAACCATTCAAATGCAGAATGGGCAGCACCGCGCCATCGCGCACGGGATTCACAAACTTGTTCGAGTGCCAGCTGGTGGCGAGCGGGCCGGTCTCGGCCTCGCCGTCGCCGACCACGCAGGTCACGATGAGATCGGGATTGTCGAGTACCGCGCCGGTGGCATGCGACAGCGCGTAGCCGAGCTCGCCGCCTTCGTGGATCGAGCCCGGGGTTTCCGGCGCGACATGACTGGGAATGCCGCCGGGAAACGAAAACTGTTTGAACAGCTTGCGCATCCCGTCCTTGTCTTCGGAAATATTCGGGTAGTACTCGCTGTACGTGCCTTCGAGATAGACATTCGCGACCAGCGCCGGCCCGCCGTGGCCCGGGCCCGCCACATACAGCATGTCCAGGTCATACTTGCGTATGACACGGTTCAGATGCGCGTAGATGAAGTTGAGCCCCGGGGTCGTGCCCCAGTGGCCCAGCAGGCGCGGCTTGACGTCCGACAACTGCAGTGGCTGCTCGAGCAGCGGGTTGTCCATCAGATAGATCTGACCGACCGCGAGATAGTTCGCGGCCCGCCAGTAGGCGTCCAGCCGTGTCAGATATTCAGGACTGAGCGTGGGATCTTCGCGCGTGGCAACTGACATGGTGACTCCTCGAGCACAGCATAGCTGATCGTCAGCCATTGCCCAGAGTTTCACCATTCAGGGTGAGGTGCATCTTCACCAGATGCGCCACCGAGCGCGCCTGCATTTTTTCCATGACATTGGCGCGGTGAATTTCGACGGTGCGCTCGCTCAGGCCGAGGTCGATGGCGATCACTTTGTTGGCGCGGCCATCGACGACCAGCGCCATCACTTCGCGCTCGCGCGGGGTGAGCGATTCGCTGCGGCGTTTGAGGTCGGCGTGACGCTCGACGGTCTCGCGATTCTCGGCGTCCTGTTTCAGTGCGCCGTTGATGCGATCGAGCAGGTCCTGGTCACGGAACGGCTTCTGTAGAAAATCGAATGCGCCATCTTTCATGGCCTGCACGGCCATCGGAATGTCGCCGTGCCCGGTCATGAGGATCACCGGCAGCATCGAGCCGCTGCGGTTGAGCTGCTGCTGGACCTCCAGCCCGCTCATTTCCGGCATGCGCACGTCGAGCACCAGACAGCCCGGCTGATTCGGATCCAGCTTCTGCAGGAATTCCGCGGGCCGCTCGAAGCTGACGGCGTTGTAACCCACCGTCGACATGAGCACGCTCAAGGCGCGACGCATGCCGTCGTCGTCGTCGACGATGTAAACCGTGGGCTTTTTGCGAACGGGCGTTTTGTTGGCGGTCATACGCTAGGAGATCGACACTGGTATCCGGAACCAGAATTTAGCGCCACCGCCCTCGACATCGTCGCAGCCGATCGCGCCTTCGTGTGCTTCAACGATAGCGCGGCTCGACGCCAGGCCCAAGCCCGTACCCTGATCCTTGGTGGTGAAAAACGGTCGAAACAATTGCGCGCGAGCCTCGGTCGTCAGGCCCACGCCGTTGTCGATGACGGCCGTCGTCACGGCGTAGCGGTCGCCGGTGACTTCGATGCGCACGCGGGCCGGCTGTTGAGCGGGACGGCGCGCTTCGAGCGAGTTCTGTACCAGTGTGTAGAGCACGTGCTGAATGCGCAGGCGGTCGACCGAGACCGCGGGCAGCGACGGGTCGATGACGATTTCCAGACGCACGCCCGCCCGGCTGGCGAGCAGCTCCAGCACCGGCATCAGCTCGGCGATCACGTCGGACATGGCGCAATTGACGCGGGCCACGGCGTGATCATTGAACAACTTACGGATGCGACGGATGCCCTGACCGGCATTGAGCGCTTCGTTACTGATGTGACGCAGGACATCCAGCGCCTGCGCCGTCATCGGCTCGGGCCGCGACAGCATGCGCTCGGCAGCCTGCGCGAACGTGGCAATGGCGCCGATGGGCTGATTCAGCTCGTGCGCGAAGCCGCTGGCCATTTCTTCCAGCGCCGAGGTGCGGGCAATCTGCATCAATTGCTCCAGCAGCCGGGACGTCGCCGGCCCGCCGGACGGGTCGCCGTCAGCGGCCATGACTGCCTCGCCGGGCGGGGGCGGAACGGAGACGGGGCGGGATTGCCATGATTCCGGGAGTTTCATATGGGTCGCAGACTGCCCGCAACCCCTGCCCGGCACACCCGCGACTTCCACGGAAGCGACTACGCCCGTCCCTTAGAGCTTGGGCGTCGTGGTTGGCATCGATGTCCTACGGGCGTGAAAAGCGGCATAATTTTCAGTCTGTGAAGAGCCAGACATGATGGACCAGCTCAACGATATCACTCAGCACCTGTTGCGCTCTTCGCCCGACGCGTTGATCGTGGTCGATGCCAACGGCCGTATCCGTTTCGCCAACGAGACGGTCACCGAGCTGTTCGGCTATGCGCTCGAACAGTTGTTGGACAAGCCGCTGGAGACGCTGATCCCCGAGCGCCTGCGCGGCAAGCATGTCAGTCATCTGACCGCGTACTTGAGCAAGCCCGGCAATCGCGAGATGGGCGCTCGTATCGCGGATTTGTATGCCCGTCGCGCCGATGGCAGCGAGTTCGCAGCCGGTATCCGGCTGGCGCCGTTCAAAATCGGTGAGCGGCTGTTCGTCGCCGCCGCGATCCGCGACAACACGGAACGGCAGCAGATCAATGAAGCATTGATTGCCGCGCGCGAAGAGGCGGATCGGGCCAATCGCGCCAAGAGTCGCTTCCTGGCGACCGCCAGTCATGACCTGCGCCAGCCCATTCAAACCATTCGCTTGCTGAACGCGGCCATGCTCAAGATCTCGCGACCCGATCTGCGCGAGCTGTTACAGCAGCAGGAGCGGGCGATCGAAGGCATGACCCGGATGCTGAACGCGTTGCTCGACATCAGCCGCCTGGAGTCGGGCGCGATCGAGCCGCAGCTCGCCGATGTGCCGCTCACCGACACGCTTCATCAGCTCAACACCGAGTTCGAGTCGGTGGCGCAGGCGCGGGGCATCGCGTTTCGCGTCGAGCCGGCGTCCCTGGTGGTCTCGACCGATCGCACCCTGTTCTATCAGCTGCTGCAGAACCTGGTCGGCAATGCGTTGAAATACACCGATCAGGGCGAGGTCAAGGTCAGCTGCGTGACCGGCTCCGCCGCGCTGACGATTACTGTGAGCGACACCGGCATCGGCATTCCGGCCGACAAGCTGGATCGGATCTTCGATGAGTACTATCAGGTCGACACGCAAGGTGCGAAGCGCATGGGCGTGGGGCTCGGCCTGGCGATCGTCAAGGAAGTCGCGCGACTGTTGGGGTTCAATGTGAGCATCCGCTCGCGAGTCGGCGAGGGCACGCAGGCGGTCATCAGCATCCCAAATCAGTATCTGACCGCAATCGCCGCGGGAGCGGATTCGACGGCCGCTGTGGAACCCGCCGGCGGCGCGACGCGTCGATCCCGAGTCCTGCTCGTCGAGGACAACGATGGCGTGCGCCTGGCGACCGAGCTGTTCCTTCGTTTCGAAGGCTTTCATGTCGAGAGCGCGCCGTCGGCCGCCGAGGCCGAGGTGCTGTTCGGGAAGTTCCAGCGCGGCGATGTGATTGTCGCGGACTACCATCTCGACGGTCGCAACACCGGGCTGGAGTTGCTGACCCGCCTGCGCCAGCGTCTGGGCTACGACGTGCCCGGTGTCGTGCTCAGCGGCGATCTGCCGTCGGTGCTGCGCTCGTTGCGCACGCCGGTGCCGAATTGTCGGTTTCTGAGTAAGCCGGTCGACACCTCGGCATTGCTCGACGCGATCGATGAGCTCTCCAGCGGCGCTGGTACCGATCGCCGCAGCATGACCGGCGGCGCTGTCTGAAAGCGCCGGGCTTCTCCGGAGCGGTTACGCGGTTGTCCCGATACCGGGCGACACACTGCGATTCGAGACTGATCCCGAGGGCCCGCATGTGACCAATTACATCAAGCAGATTCTAGCGATCGTCGACCCCACCGCGACCGAACACCCGGCCGTGGACAAAGCCGCGTTGCTCGCGGAGAAGTTCAATGCGCGACTGGAGCTGTTCGCCTGCGATACCAAGGCGGCGCGTGAGATGCGATTGTCGTCACACGTGCGCGACAACCCGGGCGCGCCATTGCCGATCAATTTCAAAAGTGAGCTGGAGGCCTTGGCCACGCCGCTGCGTGCCCGCGGTCTGGATGTCACGACTGAAACCGCTTGTGCCGATCCGCTGCACGTCGGATTGATCGATCGCATTCGACACACGAATGCCGATCTGGTGGTCAAGGACACGCATCATCATTCGCTCGCTCAGCGAACGTTTCTGACCAATACGGATTGGCAGCTGATTCGCGGCTGCCCCGTGCCGCTGCTGTTGACCAAAGGTGGCAAATGGGCCGAGGTGCCGCGCATCGTGGCGGCGGTCGATCCCGGTCATGTCAATGACAAGCCGGAAATGCTCGATCACTGGATCGTAGAGCACGCGTCGTTGGTCGCGCAGCGATTGAACGGCGAGCTGCACGTACTGCATGTTTATTTGCCGATGGCCATCATCGGCGCGGCGACGGCGGTGAACCCGCCGATGGTGGCCGCGGCGACGCCGGAAGAGCTGGCGCTCGAGGAAAAGAATCGTCGCGAGCTGGTGACTGCGCTGGTCAGCGATTACAACGTCGCGCCCAAGAACATTCATCTCGAGCTGGGCGGTCCGGCTCAAGTGCTGCCGCTGGCGGCGGCGCGGATCAATGCGGACGTGATGACGATGGGCGCGATCGCACGCAGCGGCCTCAAGCGGATTTTCATCGGCAGCACCGCCGAGGATGTGCTCGAGAAGTTGCCGTGCGACGCGTTGATCTTGAAGCCGCCGAAATTCGGCGAGCACGTCGCGCTCTGAGCGAGCGCGACCGTAGATCGATTTACGGAACCCGGCGAACCAGCGCGCCGGCTGCCGAATAGCCGCCGCCGAACGCGATCAGCAACGCGTATTCACCCGGCTCGAGCTTGTGGGCGTAACGATGCAACGTGATCGCCACGCTCGCGCAGCCGGTGTTGCCCAGCTCGCCAATCGTCAGCGCCACTCGTTGCGGCTGCAGGCCAAGGTCGTTGGCCACGCTATCGATGATGCGTTTGTTTGCCTGGTGTGGAATGACCAGCCGGACATCGCCCACCGTGAGCTTGTTGCGTTCGAGGAGCAGCCGCGCCATGCCGGCCATTTCCCGGCACGCGTGCACGAAAATATCCTTGCCATGATGCATGACCAAGCCGCCGTCCCTCGGCACCATGGTGATGCCGAACGGGCCTTTGCCGCGATCGGCGAGGCCGACGGTGTGTGTGTCCAGAACTTCCAGCTGCAGCTTGCCCGGCGTGTCGCCCAGGATCAGGGCGGCCGCGCCGTCGCCCCATAAGTGACCGGATTTCTCGTCGCCATCGGAGGAGTAGAGGCTGTTGTGCTCCGAGGCCACGATCAGCGCCTTGCGCGAGCGGCCGGAGACGAAGTAGGCCGATGCCATGTCGATGGCGTCGATGAAAGACGAGCAGGCCGTGGACAAATACATGGCACGCGCATTGGCGAGCGAGAACTCGCGCTGTAACACGTGGGCGATGGTGCCGATGGTGTCCCACGGGGTGTAGGAAGCGCCGATGATGAGGTCGACGTCGTCGAGCGTCGCGTCGCCCGTGCGCAGCAGATGCTTGACGGCCGCGATCGCCATCGAATTGGCGTTCTCGCCTTCACCCGCGCGGCGGCGTTGACGAATGCCCGTCAATTGCTCGAACCACGGCGAGGCCCGGCCGGTCAGCCGCGCGAAGTAGTCGTTGTCAACGACCCGTTCCGGCAAGTACTCACCCGAGGCATGAATGAACATCGGTCGTCTCTGGACTGTCAAAGCGAAGCAATCTCAGTAAGCAATAGTAACGGGGGTCGCGCCTCCGGCGGCCTCGCGGGGGCGGCGCGATTATACCTGCGGAAGCTCCGATTACCCGAGTTCCCAGGTCTCGGCAAATTGGCCACTGGTCGAAATGCTCCGGTGAAGGAAGCCGGGGCATTGGATGAGTGACAACTAGGTCGTGGAAGTACGGGAGCGGGCGGAGCGGATTTCATCCGTGAACAGCTGCCCGTAGCGTGCCAGTTTCGCCTGACCCACCCCGGGGATATTGGCAAATTCTGCCAGGGTGGCCGGCGCCCGGCGCACCATCTCACGCAAGGTGGCGTCGTGGAATATGACGTAGGGCGGTACGCCGCTCTGGTCCGCCAGCTTCTTCCGCAGGGCCCGCAACTTATCGAACAGCGGCTGATCGGCGACGTGCAGGTCGTCGGCGCCGCCGGACGCATCCGACTTGCGCCGTGACGCCGCTGGTGCGTCGGCGATATACACCTTGCGTTCCCCGCGCAGGACTTCCCAGCTGACCGCGTTGAGCGATAGCACCGAATAGCCGTCCTGCGTCTCCTGGACCAGCCCTTGATGGAGCAGGGCGCGCGCCACGCCGCGCCACGTGTCGACGCTGTGCTGCTTGCCGATGCCGTAGACGCTGAGCTGCGCATGTCCATTGTCGATCAGGCGCTGAGATTGGCTGCCGCGCAGGATGTCGATCAAATAAGCGGCACCGAAGCGTTCGCGCCGCTGCGCGAGCCGCGCGATGCACGACAGAAACTGTTGGGCTTCGATCGTGCGGTCCTGCTGCTGGCGCGGGTTGCGGCAGTTGTCGCAGTTTCCGCACGAATCGGGAAGCACTTCGCCGAAGTATCGAAGCTGGATTCCGCGCCGGCACTCGGTCGACTCGGCGTAGTTGAGCACCTGGCGCAGTTGCTGGCGGGCGAGGCGTTGCTCGTCCTCGAGCGGTTCGCCGGTCTCGGGATCCACCTTTTGCTGGATCAGGAACTCGGCGGTACGAATGTCGGCGGCGCTGAAATACAGAATACATTCGGCCGGATCGCCGTCGCGTCCGGCGCGGCCCGATTCCTGATAATAACTTTCCAGCGTGCGCGGCAGGTCGTAGTGAATCACCCAGCGCACGTCGGGCTTGTTGATGCCCATGCCGAAAGCGATGGTCGCAACCATCACGCGCGCGTCGTCGCGGATGAAAGCTTCCTGATTGAGACGGCGTTGCTCGGCATCCAGGCCGGCGTGATAGGGCAGGGCGTCGATGCCGTCCGATTGCAACTGCAACGCGAGCTCGTCGACGCGCTTGCGCGACTGGCAATACACGATGCCCGCGCTGTCTTCGCGCGCTCGCGCCAGCAACTCGTCGTAGGTGCGCTTGTTCTTCGGCCGCACGCCGTAATACAGATTCGGGCGATTGAAGCTCGCGACATGAACCGCCGGATCGTGCAGCGCCAGCTGATTGATGATGTCCTGACGGACGCGCGGTGTCGCGGTAGCGGTGAATGCAAACAACGGAACATTCTCGTAGCGTCGCCGGAGCGCGGCGAGCTGTCGATATTCCGGACGAAAATCGTGGCCCCATTCGGACACGCAATGGGCCTCGTCGACCACGAACGCGGTGATGCCGCGGCCCGCGTCCAGCCGCGCGAGCACGCCATCGAAGAAGCCCGGCTGTAACAAACGCTCGGGCGCGAGATACAGCAGTTTGTATTCGCCTTGAGCCGCGCCGCGCAGGCGTGCGCTCACTTCGCTCGATTCGAGGCTGGAGTTGATGTACGTCGCCGAAATGCCGTTGTCCTGGAGCAGCCGGACCTGGTCCTGCATCAGTGCGATCAACGGCGAGATCACCAATGTGATGCCAGGCTGCAGAACCGCGGGCAATTGGAAGCACAGCGACTTGCCGCCGCCGGTGGGCATGATGGCCAGCAGATCGCGACCGGCCAGCGCATCGCGCACGATGGCTTCCTGGCCGGGGCGGAACGAGCTGAATCCAAAGCGACTCTTGAGCGCGGCGGCGAGGTCGGCGCCGTCGGCGGGGGCATTGCGGGTCATGGAAACGGGAGCGGCTGTCACCCCGGCATCATCGCATCCTCGTTCCGGCTTTGGCACACGATGTGAGGCCGCCGTTCCACAATTCTTTGCCCACCCGGCTGCGGGCCTCGATGGTACGCTCGCGAGCCAATACCAATAACTCGCGATAAACGGGGGCGTCGTGACCGAACAGCAGAGGAATGCGCGTTTCGCACTGACGGTACTGTTCGGCATCAACCTGATGAATTTTTTCGATCGGCAGATCGCCGGCGCGCTGGGCGAGCCGATCCGGATCGAATTCGGGCTGAACGATACGCAGCTCGGCCTGGTCGCCACGGTATTTACGCTCGTGTATGCGGCCGTGGGCGTGCCGCTGGGGCGGCTCACTGACAACTGGCTGCGGACCCGCTTGATCGCAATCGGTGTGACGTTCTGGAGCGTGCTTACCGCCGCGTCAGGATTGGCGTGGAACTACACATCCTTTTTGCTCACGCGCATCGGCGTAGGGATCGGCGAGGCGAGCTGCGCGCCGGCGGGTCAATCGTTGATCGGCGATTTGTATCCACCCGAGCGTCGCGCGCGCGCAATGGCGATCTTCATGCTCGGTCTGCCGTTCGGATTGTTCGCGGCTTATATGCTGGCGGGATACATCGGCGAGCACTGGGGATGGCGCACGGCCTTTTTCGTGGCGTGCTTGCCTGGCTTGATCCTCGCAGGCCTCGCGCTCTTGATTCGAGAGCCACCGCGCGGTGCCATCGAGCAGCGTACTTCGCTGGCGCTGCCGGGTTCGCCCTTTCGCAGTGTGCTGCGGATCAAGACGATGTGGTGGATTGTGCTGTCCGGGTTGCTGTTCAACTTCAACAGCTACGCGGTGAATGTGTTTCAGACGCCGTTCCTGCAACGGTTCCATGAGCTCGGTTTGCAGGATGCGAACACCATCTCGGCCGTGTCGTTGGGGCTCACGGGCGCGATCGGTTTGTTGGCGGGGGGCTGGCTCGGCGATCGGTTGCGTGTGACGAGGTCGAATGGTCGCACGCTGGTCGCGGCGTTCGCGTTGTTGCTCGCGGCGCCGTGTGTGTTCACGGCGCTTCAGCAGCCTAAGGGCGGCGTGATCGTGTTCACGATTCTGATGGGCACGTCGAGCGCGCTGTCGTTCGCGTATTACTCGACCGTGTATAGCGCGATTCAAGATGTGGTCGCGCCCAATCTGCGCGGCACGGCGGTGTCGTTGTACTTCTTTGCGATGTACGTATTAGGTGCGAGCTTCGGCTCGACCATCATGGGCGCGCTGAGCGATCACTTCGCGCATCAAGCGATGCTGACCGCCGGCGCGACGGAAATGGAAGCACAATTCCGCGCGGCGGGTCTGCACAGCGCGATGTATGTAATCCCGGTGCTGATGCTGTTGTGCTCGGGATCGCTGTTCGGCGCATCGCGGACCATTGCGGCGGACATGCACGCAATGACTACGCAGACGAGATGATGAGATGGGTTTGAAAGGGGATTAATGGGGACATGGATGCACCCCGCCGCCATCGGCGGCGGCGAGCGACAAAAAGTCACGCCTTTTTGTCAGCTCGCATGCGGGTCGTGGCAGGGCTCGGCGGTGACTTTCAGCGAAGCATGCTTCGCTCCGCCGAGCGGGTGTATATGGGATGTACACCCTGGGCTTACGCGGAGCAGGGACTGCGCAGCGTAATGCCCGATCCCGCATTTAATCAGCGCGTGCCGGTGAGGCTTTCCATCATCAAGCCCGTGCCACCCTTGGACACGTGCGCGACGATGGCGGTACGGCGATGAATCTTGGTGACGACGCCGAGATTGATGGCGAACGCGAGGTGCACTGTCGCACCTTTTTTCAATCCCAGATTCTCGGTCTCGATGAACACGCCGTTCGCGCTCAAATTGCGTGCGCGGCACAGCTTGCCGGGGCGTCCGGGGACGGAAACGTAGACGGCGGTTCTCGCTCTATGACGTGTATGGAGACGTCGCTCCATGCTCAACTCCCCGATGCGATCTTTGCGCGATCATTATGCCGCGCTCGATGACGCGTGATAAGCCCGTTGATGAGGTGTTATGTAGACTCATCGGCGATTTGGGACGGCACAATGTCGCCTGCACAATATCCACCCTCGTTCTACTGATGTATTCCCCTAGGTCAAACAGCATGGTGTCCCCGCTGACGCTTGACGAAATACGGCCTGAAGTTCGTGGCCAGCGGCCACGCTGGATTCGTCGGCGGCTGCTCGCCTCGCGGAACAGGCATCTGTGAGCAGTTTCCCGGCTTCGAGCAAAGCGAATTCGCTCCCCATCGGAGTGTTCGACTCCGGTGTCGGCGGGCTGACAGTGCTCCGCGCGCTTCGACAACGGCTGCCGAACGAGCGATTCATCTATCTCGGCGACACTGCACGACTTCCCTATGGCACGAAGAGCGGCGACTCGGTGCTGCGCTATTCGATCCAGGCCGCGGAGTTTCTGGTCAGGCAGGGCATCAAGTACCTGGTGATCGCGTGTAACACTGCGTCTTCAGTCGCGGTCGAGCCGCTGCGCGAGCGGTTCGCCCCGATGCCGGTCATTGGTGTGATCGAGCCGGGCTCGATCGCGGGGTGCGCGGCGTCGAAGAGTGGACATATCGCGGTGCTCGCGACGGAGGGCACGGTGCGAGGTGGCGCCTATCAACGGGCGATCACTCGGTTGGAGCCGACGGCGCAAGTGAAGGCGCAGGCCTGCTCGCTGTTCGTCGCGCTGGCGGAGGAGGGGTGGACCGACGGCGCCATCGCTGAGGCCATCGCGCATCGTTATGTTGACGAGTTGTTTCGTGACGACCCGCGGATCGACACGTTGCTGCTCGGCTGTACTCACTTCCCGGTGCTCGCATCAGCGTTGCGTGCGGTCATCGGGCCGCAGATCACGATCGTCGATTCGGCGGAAACGACGGCGCGGGCGGTGCAGGCGGAACTAATCGATCGTGGATTGTTGAATACGACCGGACCGGGGGGCGCGCCGATCTTGCAGGCGACGGACAGCCCGGAGCGTTTTGCACGCGTGGGCAGCCGGTTCCTGGGAGAGGCGTTCGACGCGAGCCGGGTCGAGCTGGTCGACCTGGCCCCAGCGGTAGCTCGTTAGGTCCGAGCGGCGACCGGACTTCGGCGCGAGGTCGGCAGTTCGTCGTAGCATTCCACGCGATTGCGGCCGCAGAGCTTCGCGGCGTAGAGCGCGTGGTCGGCCGCTTCCAGCAAGGCGAGCGTGCTGGGGAAGCGCTGGTTGGTCGTATATGTCGCGACACCGATCGACGCCGTGACATGCGCGCCCGAGGCCCCGTCGCCGCCATGATCCTGGCCAGCAATCGCCGCCAGAATGCGTTGAGCGACCTGTCGCGCGATGGCGCGGTCGGTGCTTGGCAATACGACGATGAATTCCTCACCGCCGAAGCGCGCCACCAGATCGCTGCCGCGGATAACGGCCTGAATCGCTTGCGCGCAGCTGTGCAGAATCTTGTCGCCCACAGGCGTGCCGAACTTTTCGTTGACGAGCTTGAAGCGGTCGAGGTCGATGTGCGCGACGCTCAGGTCGCGGCCGAACACCACGGCCTGCGTGAACTCGCGATCCAGCATGCGATCGAGCCACGGGCGGTTGAGCACGCCGGTGAGCGGGTCACGGCGGCTCGAGTCTTCGGCCTCCTCGGTGCGCGTCTGCAGGGCGCTGGTCGTGGCCTGCAGGTTAGTGACTTCCTGCAAGGCGTGCAGATTCCTGACTGCGAGTAGCTCACGCGCCTCGGCCAGCAGGTTCTCGGCGTCATCGGACTCGAGAATGCTGGTCTCGTACAGCGCTTCCGTCTCGGGAATCAGCGCCAGGATCCGCGCGACAACCTCGTTGAAGTGCTCGTGGCTCATGCTCAACAGGCGATGCGCCCGTTGGGCCAGCGCCGGCACCGAGCTGGCCTGATCTGAGGACAGCACCGCTTCGGCGAGGTCGCTGCCCAGCGCGACGCAGCGCGCGAACTGACCTTCCTCGGTGGTCCAGGCGAACATCTGCGGCGAATGGCTGGCCTCGACCGGCTTGCACAGCCGCTCGGGCAGGTTCCACGCGCGCAGCATCATCGCAGTGTAGTAGGAGTGGTCCTTACCCAGCTTGGCGATTTCGTAGGCCACCCAGTCGGCATGCGTCGATTTCTGGGGCAGCTGGCTGTAGAAGTCGCGCGCGGCGCGGTCCAGGGCCAGCACGCCCATGTCCTGGAGCATGGCGGACAGGAAAACGTCTTCGGGATGCCCGGTTTTGGCGGCTTCGCTGAAGGCGCGGGCGGCGGTCGCGGCCAGCAGCGCGCGGCGCCAGAAGCGGCTGTAATCGATGCCGGTTGCGCGCAAAGCGCGCATGGAGTTCACCAGCGAGAAGCTGAGCGCCAGGGTTAGCGCGGCATTCAGGCCGATGATGACCAGCGCCTGTCGCAAGTTTTGGCTTGGACGGCGTTGTGCGTAAAATGCCGAGTTCGCGATGCGCAGGATCTTGGCCGTCATGGCCGGGTCCCGGCCGACGGCGGTGGCCACCTTGGCCATCTCGATGTCCGGATCGCGCGCGAGCGCGATGATCTCAGTCGCCACTTGAGGCGGGCTGGGAAAATCGACCTGCGCTTTGAGTCGTTGTTCGAGGTCCGAGGGCAGCATAACCAGTGTCCATGGGCTGCGTTTCAATACGGGACGGCGCCTGAATGACGCCGACGGGCCCTGTATCGGCGCTTCAGGACATGACTTAAGCCAAGAATTTTGCTTCGAGGCGTCAAACAGTTCTCGTTGGCTGTTGACACTCCATAGTTCGGCGAAGAGAATGCCCGGCTCTTATGTCCGCGGAGGGGTACCCAAGCGGCCAACGGGGGCAGACTGTAAATCTGCTGGCTTATGCCTTCGTAGGTTCGAATCCTACCCCCTCCACCACTCCTCATGCGGGTGTAGTTCAATGGTAGAACCTCAGCCTTCCAAGCTGATGGTGTGGGTTCGATTCCCATCACCCGCTCCATTGCGCGTACCGCGATGAGTCGAGTCGTGCGGATATAAGAAGATAGAGAAGGGAACGTCCCGGTTTTGAAGGGCGCTCACGTAGCTCAGTTGGTAGAGCACGTCCTTGGTAAGGACGAGGTCACCGGTTCAATCCCGGTCGTGAGCTCCATCGTTTGTTGTCAACGCCATTCGAATAAGTGACTTCTAGCTAGAGGAACGCCGCTGTGGCCAAAGAGAAGTTTGAACGTACCAAGCCGCACGTGAACGTAGGCACCATCGGCCACGTCGACCATGGCAAGACCACGTTGACGGCCGCGCTGACGAAGGTGATGGCTGAGAAGCACGGCGGTGAGTTCAAGGCGTACGACCAGATCGACAAGGCGCCTGAAGAGCGCGCCCGTGGTATCACGATCGCGACGGCGCACGTGGAGTACACCTCGGATGCGCGTCACTACGCGCACGTGGACTGCCCGGGCCACGCCGACTACGTGAAGAACATGATCACTGGCGCGGCGCAGATGGACGGCGCGATTCTGGTGTGCTCGGCCGCTGACGGCCCGATGCCGCAGACGCGCGAGCACATCCTGCTGGCCCGCCAGGTGGGCGTGCCGTACATCGTGGTGTTCCTGAACAAGGCGGACATGGTGGATGACGCCGAGCTGCTCGAGCTGGTGGAAATGGAAGTGCGGGAGCTGTTGAGCAAGTACGACTTCCCTGGCGACACGACCCCGATCGTGAAGGGTTCGGCGCTGAAGGCGCTGGAAGGCGATCAGAGCCCGATCGGCGTGCCGGCGGTGGTGCAGCTGGTGGCGGAGATGGACAAGTACATTCCGGTGCCGGAGCGTGCGATCGACGGCGCGTTCCTGATGCCGGTGGAAGACGTGTTCTCGATCTCGGGCCGCGGCACGGTGGTGACGGGTCGAATCGAGCGCGGCATCGTGAAGGTGAACGACGAAGTTGAAATCGTCGGCATCCGTCCGACGACGAAGACGACCTGCACGGGCGTGGAAATGTTCCGCAAGCTGCTGGACCAGGGCCAGGCGGGTGACAACGTGGGCGTGCTGCTGCGTGGCACGAAGCGCGAAGAAGTGGAGCGCGGCCAGGTGCTGTGCAAGCCGGGTTCGATCAAGCCGCACACGCAGTTCGAAGCTGAGGTGTACGTGCTGACGAAGGAAGAGGGCGGTCGTCATACGCCGTTCTTCAAGGGCTATCGTCCGCAGTTCTACTTCCGTACGACGGACGTGACGGGTGCGTGCGAGCTGCCGGAAGGCGTGGAAATGGTCATGCCCGGCGACAACATCAAGATGGTGGTGGAGCTGATTGCGCCGATCGCGATGGAAGAAGGCCTGCGCTTCGCCATCCGTGAAGGCGGCAAGACGGTCGGCGCCGGCGTCGTCGCCAAGATCATCAAGTAAGTCAGTCATTCCCGCCGGCGGCTGCTAAAGTCGCCGGCCGGGTTGTGAGTTTGAGCGGGCTAAAGCCCGCAGTATTACGGGGTAGCGCGGTGGCGTTGATAGCCGCCGGTTGGAAGCTAACCCTTTTTGTAATTGAACAGTCTTAGGCCAGTAGCTCAATTGGCAGAGCGGCGGTCTCCAAAACCGCAGGTTGGGGGTTCGATTCCCTCCTGGCCTGCCAGACATGCGCAGTGAGAAATGACTGACCAAGTACAGGAAAACGCCACAGCGTTGGACGCGCTGAAGCTCGCTGCGGGCGTCGTCATTCTGGCGGCGGGCATCGCGGGCTTCTATCTGCTGTCCGACCTGCCGATCTGGCTGCGTTGGATCATCGTGCTGGCCTCGCTGGTCGTGGGCGCGCTGGTCAGTCTGCAATCCTATCAGGGCAAGACCTTCTGGCAGTTCGTGCAGAGCTCGCGCGTCGAGCTTCGCAAGGTGGTCTGGCCGAGCACCCAGGAGACCTGGCAGGTCACCCTGGTGGTGTTCGTCATGATCGTCGTGCTCGGTTTGTTTTTCTGGGGCGTGGACACGCTGCTCGGCTTCCTGACGAAGTGGCTGACCGGGCGCGGAGGTTGACATGGCTTTGCGCTGGTACGTGGTACACGCCTATTCCAATTTCGAGCATCGGGTTGCCGAAGGACTGAAGGACCGCATCAAGATGCAGGGCCTGCAGGACAAGTTCGGCGAGATCCTCGTGCCGACCGAAGAAGTGGTCGAGATGCGCGACGGTCAGAAGCGCAAGAGCGAGCGCAAGTTCTATCCCGGCTACGTGCTGGTGCAGATGGAGATGGACGAGACCACCTGGCACCTCGTGAAGGAAGTGCCCAAGGTGCTCGGCTTCATCGGCGGCACGCCGGAAAAGCCCGCTGCGATCACCGAGAAGGAAGCGATGAGCATCCTCCGGCGCGTCGAAGAAGGCATCGACAAGCCGAAGCCCAAAGTGCTGTTCGAGCCCGGCGAAGTGGTGCGCGTCATCGACGGCCCCTTCAACGACTTCAACGGCGTGGTCGAGTCGGTCAATTACGAAAAGAACCGCCTGCAGGTGGCGGTGCAGATCCTGGGTCGTTCGACGCCCGTGGAGCTGGATTTCAGTCAGGTCGAGAAGGCCTGACGATTTGGCGGAACGCTGCGGCGTTCCTGGTTGAAAACACGATGGGGAGCTGCTCGTAAGAGTGGCGTTTGCACCCGGAGAGCATCATGGCCAAGAAAGTCACTGGCTATATCAAACTGCAGATTCCTGCAGGCCAGGCGAACCCGAGCCCACCGGTCGGTCCGGCGCTGGGTCAGCAGGGCGTCAACATCATGGAATTCTGCAAAGCGTTCAACGCGCAGACGCAGAGCTTGGAAAAGGGGTTGCCGACCCCAGTTGTGATCACTGTCTACAGCGATCGCAGCTTCACCTTCATTCTCAAGACGCCGCCGGCGTCGGTGCTGATCCGCAAGGCCATCGGCATTGAGAAAGGCAGCGGCGCGCCCAATACCGCCAAGGTCGGCAAGATCAGCCGCAAGCAGCTCGAAGACGTCGCCAAGATCAAGCAGCCGGATTTGACGGCCGCGGATCTGGAAGCCGCTGTCCGCACCGTCGCGGGCACTGCGCGCAGCATGGGCGTTGACGTGGAGGGCGTGTGACATGCCATTCGTAGCTAAGCGTTTGAAGGCCTGGTCGGGCAAGATTGAGCCGGGCAAGGTGTATCCGATCGATGTGGCCCTGGGCCTGGTGCAGGAATTCGCCAAGGCGAAGTTCGCCGAGTCGGTCGACGTGGCCGTGAACCTCGGCATCGATGCCTCGAAGTCGGACCAGCAGGTCCGCGGCTCGACGGTGATGCCGAACGGTATCGGCAAGACGGTGCGCGTCGCCGTGTTCACCTCCGGCAAGAACCAGGATGCGGCCCGCGCCGCCGGCGCCGACATCGTCGGCCTCGAAGACCTGGCCGAGAAGGTCAAGGCCGGCGAGATGAACTTCGACGTGGTGGTCGCTTCTCCGGATGCGATGCGCGTGGTCGGTCAGCTCGGTCAGATCCTCGGTCCTCGCGGCCTGATGCCGAACCCGAAGGTCGGCACCGTGACCCCGAACGTCGCCGACGCCGTGAAGAACGCCAAGGCCGGTCAGGTGCGTTACCGCTCCGACAAGGCTGGCGTCGTTCATTGCACGATCGGCAAGGCGAATTTCGACGCGGCCAAGCTCAAGGAAAACCTGCAAGCGTTGCTGGCGGACCTGCAGAAGGCCAAGCCGGCGGCCGCCAAGGGCATCTATCTGAAGAAGATTTCCGTGTCTTCGACGATGGGTCCGGGTGTGCCGGTCGAGCAGTCGTCGCTGTCGCTGTAATTTGTTTCCGAGCGGGTGCTCACCTCGCGGTGGGGGCTCGCTGTTGATTGATGAAGCCGGCCGCAAGGCTGGCCACATCGAAGACCGCAGGTGGATGTGAGTCCTTAATGATGCCTGCGCAGATGGTGTTACCCGAATCGGTCGTCATCGCCTCACGGCGATGATTTCCCGCTGAAGGGCGCCGTCAGGTCGTACTTCCCCGGCAACGAGGAAAAGGCGACCAGGGTGGATGCGAAAGGAGGCGCATCCGTTCGTATTAACGCTCTTCACGCCAGGAGGAAATCATGGCGCTCAGACTCGATGACAAGAAGGCGCTGGTAGCCGAAGTCGCCGCGGTAGCTGCAACAGCGCAGTCCGTGGTGGCCGCGGAATACCGCGGTCTGAAGGTTTCGCAGATGACCGATCTGCGGACCAAGGCCCGCAAATCCGGTGTCTACCTGCGAGTGGTGAAGAACACGTTGGCCCGCAAGGCTATCGCCGGCACTCAGTTCGAAGTGGTCGGCAAGAGCCTCAAAGGTCCGCTGGTTCTCGCGTTCTCGAAGGATGACCCGGGTGCCGCTGCCCGGCTGGTCAAGGACTTTGCCAAGGCAAACGACAAGCTGGTGCCGACTGTAGTGTCGCTCGGCGGTGCGTTGCTGACCGCGAAGGATCTCGACCGTGTCGCCAGCCTGCCGACGCTCGATGCGGCTCGCGCAACCCTGTTGGGATTGCTCACGACCCCGCTCGGTCAGCTGGTCCGCACCGTCAACGAACCGCACGCTCAGCTCGTGCGTGTGTTGGCTGCGCACAAGGACAAGCTCGAAGCACCGGCGGCGTAAGCCAGCCCGATTCGATTACGGTTACATCATCTAATTTTTGGAGTTACTCAAATGGCTATTTCGAAGGAAGAACTGATCGACGCGTTGTCCAACCTGAAGGTGTTGGAAGTGGTCGACCTGGTCAAGGCGCTGGAAGAGAAGTGGGGCGTGAGCGCCGCTGCTGCCGTCGCCGTTGCTGCTGCTCCGGCTGCTGGTGGCGCTGCTGCCCCGGCCGCTGAAGAGAAGACCGAGTTCACCGTCACCATGACCAGCTTCGGCGCCAACAAGGTCGGCGTCATCAAGGTCATCCGCGAGATCACGGGCCTGGGCTTGAAGGAAGCCAAGGACCTGGTCGAAGGCGTGCCGTCGGTGGTCAAGGATGGCGTGCCGAAGGCCGACGCGGACTCGATCAAGAAGAAGCTGGAAGAGGCCGGCGCCGCTGCGGAGATCAAGTAATCTCGCATCCGGAGTTTTGTTGAGCGTACTTTTACCGGTACCTGGAAGGCGCGGCGGCGGAGCGGGCTCCGTCCGCCGTGCTTTCCTATTGTCTTTTGTGGCGGCGGCCCAACGTCGGGTGGCCTCCCCAGTTCAGTTTCGAAGCCCTGAACTCTCTAATCAGATTCGGCAAGGGTGACCCAGATGGCCTATTCGTTCACCGAGAAGAAGCGTATCCGTAAGGACTTCGGCAAGCGGGAGAGCATCCTCGAGGTGCCCTACCTGCTGGCGATTCAGCTCGACTCGTACCGCAAGTTCCTACAAGCCGACGCGCCTGAGATGGCTCGGGCGGATGCGGGCCTGCACGCCGCTTTCAAGAGCGTGTTCCCGATCACCAGCTACTCCGGCAACGCCATTCTCGAATACGTCAGCTATCGCCTCGGCGATCCGGTATTCGATGTGAAGGAGTGCCAGATGCGCGGCCTCACCTACGCAGCCCCGCTGCGAGTGAAGGTACGCCTGGTTGTTTACGATAAAGAGACGTCGACCCCGACCAAGAAGACGGTCAAGGACATCCGCGAGCAGGAAGTCTATCTGGGCGAAATGCCCCTGATGACCGACAACGGTACGTTCGTCGTGAACGGCACCGAGCGCGTCATCGTGTCCCAGCTGCACCGTTCGCCGGGCGTGTTCTTCGACCACGACCGCGGCAAGACCCACAGCTCGGGCAAACTGCTGTTCTCCGCGCGCATCATTCCCTATCGCGGCTCGTGGCTCGATTTCGAGTTCGACCCGAAGGACTGCGTGTTCGCGCGTATCGACCGCCGCCGCAAGCTGCCGGTCACCATCATCCTGCGCGCCCTCGGCTACACCGAAGAGCAGATGCTCGACATGTTCTTCGACAAGAACACTTATCGGCTGTCGAAGACAAAAATTGAATTCGAACTGATCCCGGCCCGCCTGCGCGGCGAGACCGCGTCGTTCACCATCAAGATCGGCGACGAAGTCATCGTCGAGGAAGGCCGCCGCGTGACCGCGCGTCACGTGCGTCAGCTCGAGCAGAAGAACGTCACCAGCCTGGAAGTGCCGAAGGAATATCTGGTCGGCAAGATCCTGGCGCACGATGTGTTCAACACCGAGACCGGCGAGATCCTGGCCAAGGCCAACGAGATCCTGACCGTCACCGTGATCGACAAGCTGATCGAAGCCGGCGTCACGGAAATCCGTGCGCTGTACGTGAACGATCTGGATCGCGGCCCGTACATCTCCGATACGCTGCGCATCGACCCGACCCGCACCCGTCTGGAGGCGCTGGTCGAGATCTATCGCATGATGCGTCCGGGCGAGCCGCCGACCAAGGACGCGGCCGAGAACCTGTTCCAGAACCTGTTCTTCAATGCCGAGCGCTACGACCTGTCGGCCGTGGGCCGCATGAAGTTCAACCGTCGCGTGCATCGTGAAGAGATCGTCGGCCCGGGCATCCTGTACGACGCCGCGCACTTCGCGAAGCGCACCGACGAGTTCTCCAAGGAGCTGGTCGAGAAGTACACCGATACCTCGGACATCATTTCGGTCATCAAGGAGCTGTGCGACATCCGCAACGGCAACGGCCAGGTCGACGACATCGATCACCTGGGCAACCGTCGCGTGCGCTCGGTCGGCGAAATGGCGGAGAACGCCTTCCGCATCGGCCTGGTGCGCGTCGAGCGCGCCGTGAAGGAGCGCCTGACGCTCGCCGAGTCCGAAGGCCTGATGCCGCAGGAAATGATCAACGCCAAGCCGGTCGCGGCGGCGGTGAAGGAATTCTTCGGCTCCTCGCAGCTGTCGCAGTTCATGGATCAGAACAACCCGCTGTCGGAAGTCACGCACAAGCGTCGCGTGTCCGCGCTCGGCCCAGGCGGCCTGACGCGCGAACGCGCCGGCTTCGAAGTGCGCGACGTGCATCCGACGCACTACGGCCGCGTCTGCCCGATCGAAACGCCTGAAGGTCCGAACATCGGTCTGATCAACTCGTTGTCCGTGTACGCGCGCACCAACGACTACGGCTTCCTCGAAACGCCGTATCGCAAGGTCGTGGACGGCGTGGTCGGCGAAGAGATCGACTACCTGTCGGCCATCGAAGAAAGTCAGTACGTGATCGCGCAGGCGAACGCGGTGCTCGGCAAGGACAACCGGTTCACCGACGACCTGGTGTCGTGCCGTCACTTGAACGAGTTCATGCTGTCCTCGCCCGACAAGATTCAGTACATGGACGTGTCGCCGAAGCAGATCGTGTCGGTGGCCGCCTCGCTGATTCCGTTCCTCGAGCACGACGACGCGAACCGCGCGTTGATGGGCTCGAACATGCAACGTCAGGCTGTGCCGACGCTGCGTGCCGAGACGCCGCTGGTCGGCACCGGCATGGAGCGCGCTGTGGCGATCGACTCGGGCGTGACCGTGGTCGCGCGTCGCGGTGGCGTGATCGACTCGGTCGACGCCTCGCGTATCGTCGTTCGCGTGCACGATGCCGAAACGTCGGCTTCGGAAGCCGGCGTCGACATCTACTCGATGACCAAGTACACGCGTTCCAACCAGAACACCTGTATCAACCAGCGTCCGCTGGTGAAGGCGGGTGACGTGATCGCGCGCGGCGACGTGCTGGCCGACGGCCCGTCCACCAACCTGGGCGAGCTGGCGCTGGGCCAGAACCTGCTGGTCGCGTTCATGCCCTGGAACGGCTACAACTTCGAAGACTCGATCCTGATCTCGGAGCGCGTCGTCCATGACGATCGCTTCACGACCATTCACATCGAGGAACTCACGTGCGTGGCCCGCGATACCAAGCTGGGTCCTGAAGAAATCACCGCCGACATTCCGAACGTGGGCGACATCGCGCTGGCCAAGCTCGATGAAGCCGGCATCGCGTTCATCGGCGCCGAAGTGAAGGCCGGCGACATTCTGGTGGGCAAGGTCACGCCGAAGGGCGAGACTCAGCTGACGCCGGAAGAGAAGCTGCTGCGCGCCATCTTCGGTGAGAAGGCATCCGACGTTAAGGACACCTCGCTGCGCGTGCCCCCGGGCATGGACGGCACCGTGATCGACGTGCGCGTGTTCACGCGCGATGGCGTCGAGAAGGACAGCCGTGCGTTGTCGATCGAGAAGTCGGAGCTGGAGAAGGTTCGCAAGGACCTGGAAGACCAGCGCCGCATTCTCGAAGACGACTTGTTCCAGCGTATCCAGGCCGTGCTGCTCGGCAAGCCGGCTTCGGCGGGCCCGCAGAAGCTCAAGGCCGGCACCGTGCTCGATGAGTCGTATCTCTCCAGCATGCCGCGCGAGCAGTGGCTGGAAATCCGTCTGCAGGACGATGAAGAGAACGCCGCGGTCGAACGCGCCGCCGAGCGCTTGAAGGCGCAGCGCAAGGAGTTCGAGAAGCGCTTCGACGAGAAGCGCGCCAAGATCACCGCGGGCGACGATCTCGCTCCGGGCGTGCTGAAGATGGTCAAGGTGTACCTGGCCGTGAAGCGTCGCGTGCAGCCGGGCGACAAGATGGCCGGCCGCCACGGTAACAAGGGTGTGGTCTCCACCATCATCCCGGTCGAAGACATGCCGTTCGACGAGCACGGCACGCCGGTCGACATCGTGCTGAACCCGCTGGGCGTGCCTTCGCGTATGAACATCGGTCAGATCCTCGAGACGCACCTGGGCTGGGCCGCCAAGGGCATCGGCCACAAGATCGGCCGCATGCTCGATGGCATGGCCGCCGAGCGCGCCACGCAGATCCGCGGCTTCCTCGACGAGGTCTACAACAAGTCGGGCGGCCAGAAGGCGGACATCGCTTCGCTGACCGACGATGAAGTGATCGCGTTGGCCGGCAACCTGCGGCACGGCGTGCCGATGGCGACGCCGGTGTTCGACGGCGCGGCCGAAGAGGAAATCAAGCGCATGCTGGAGCTGGCGGATCTGCCGGCCAGCGGCCAGACGACGCTGTTCGACGGTCGCACCGGCGAGCGCTTCGAGCGTCAGGTGACGGTGGGCTACATGTACATGCTGAAGCTCAACCACCTGGTCGACGACAAGATGCACGCCCGCTCGACCGGCCCGTACTCGCTGGTCACGCAGCAGCCGCTGGGTGGCAAGGCGCAGTTCGGCGGTCAGCGCTTCGGCGAAATGGAAGTCTGGGCGCTGGAAGCGTATGGCGCCTCGTACACGCTGCAGGAAATGTTGACCGTCAAGTCCGACGACGTGAACGGCCGCACGCAGATGTACAAGGCCATCGTCGACGGCAACCACGAGATGAAGGCCGGCATGCCCGAGTCCTTCAACGTGCTGGTGAAAGAAATCCGTTCGCTGGGCATCAACATGGAGCTGGAGCAGGAGAGCGACAAGTAATCGCGCAAGCGCTTACTCATTCCTCTTCTGCACACTCAAATAGGTGATGACATGAAAGATTTGCTAAAGCTCTTCAAGCAGCACACTCCGGTCGAGAACTTCGATTCCATCCGGATCGGGCTCGCTTCGCCCGAAATGATCCGCTCGTGGTCGTTCGGCGAAGTGAAGAAGCCGGAAACCATCAACTACCGCACGTTCAAGCCTGAGCGTGATGGTCTGTTCTGCGCCAAGATCTTCGGACCGGTGAAGGACTACGAGTGCTTGTGCGGCAAGTACAAGCGCCTGAAGCATCGCGGCGTGGTCTGCGAAAAGTGCGGCGTCGAAGTGACCCAGTCCAAGGTGCGCCGTGAGCGCATGGGCCACATCGAGCTCGCCAGCCCGACCGCTCATATCTGGTTCCTGAAGTCGCTGCCGTCGCGCATCGGTCTGATGCTCGACATGACGCTGCGTGAAATCGAGCGCGTGCTGTATTTCGAAGCGTTCGTGGTGATCGAGCCGGGCATGACCCAGCTGCAGCGCGGTCAGTTGCTGACCGACGAAATGTATCTGGAAGCCATCGAGCAGCACGGCGACGAGTTCGATGCCCGCATGGGTGCCGAAGCCGTGTACGAGCTGCTGAAGTCGCTGGACCTGCAGCAGGAAGTGCTCAAGGTTCGCGAAGAGATCCTCGGCACCAATTCCGAGACCAAGATCAAGCGCCTCACCAAGCGCCTGAAGCTGCTCGAGTCGTTCATCGAGTCCGGCAACAAGCCGGAGTGGATGGTCATGACCGTGCTGCCGGTGCTGCCGCCGGATCTGCGTCCGCTGGTGCCGCTGGATGGCGGCCGCTTCGCGACGTCCGATCTGAACGATCTGTATCGCCGCGTCATCAACCGTAACAACCGTCTGCGCCGGCTCCTCGAGTTGAACGCGCCGGACATCATCGTGCGCAACGAAAAGCGCATGTTGCAGGAAGCGGTGGACGCGCTGCTCGACAACGGCCGTCGCGGTCGCGCCATCACCGGCACGAACAAGCGCCCGTTGAAGTCGCTGGCCGACATGATCAAGGGCAAGCAGGGCCGCTTCCGTCAGAACCTGCTCGGCAAGCGCGTCGACTACTCCGGTCGTTCCGTGATCGTGGTGGGCCCGACCCTGCGCCTGCATCAGTGCGGTCTGCCGAAGAAGATGGCGCTGGAGCTGTTCAAGCCCTTCATCTTCTCCAAGCTGCAGCTGCGTGGCGAAGCTTCGACCATCAAGGCCGCCAAGCGCATGGTGGAGCGTGAAGGTCCGGAAGTGTGGGACATTCTCGAAGAAGTCATTCGCGAACATCCCGTGCTGTTGAACCGCGCGCCGACCCTGCACCGTCTGGGCATTCAGGCGTTCGAGCCGGTGTTGATCGAAGGCAAGGCGATCCAGCTGCATCCGCTGGTCTGTACCGCGTTCAACGCCGACTTCGACGGCGACCAGATGGCCGTGCACGTGCCGTTGTCGCTGGAAGCGCAGCTCGAAGCCCGCGCGCTGATGATGTCGTCGAACAACATTCTGTCGCCCGCCAACGGCGACCCGATCATCGTGCCGTCGCAAGACGTGGTGCTCGGTCTGTACTACATGACCCGCGAGCGCGTGAACGCGAAGGGCGAGGGCATGATGTTCACCGACGTGCAGGAAGTGCATCGCGCCTATGAGAGCCGCCATGCCGACCTGCAGGCCAAGGTGAAGGTCCGCATCGTCGAGTACGTGAAGAACGAGGAAGGCAACTTCCGTCCTCGCACGCGCGTCGTCGACACGACCGTCGGTCGTTCGCTGCTGTCGGAGATCGTGCCCAAGGGCATGTCGTTCGATGTCGTGAACCGCGATATGACCAAGAAGGCCATCTCCGGCTGCATCAACCTCTGCTATCGCAGCGTCGGCTTGAAGGAAGCCGTCGTGTTCGCCGACCAGCTGATGTACACAGGCTTCGCGTACGCGACGCGCGCCGGTGTGTCGATCGGCGTCGACGACATGGTCGTGCCTCAGCAGAAGGGCCGCATCCTGGGTGGCGCCGAGCGTGAAGTGAAGGAGATTCAGGAGCAGTACGCTTCGGGTCTGGTCACCAACGGCGAGCGTTACAACAAGGTGGTCGACATCTGGTCGCGTACCAACGATCAGGTGGCCAAGGCCATGATGGACAAGCTCGGCGTCGAAGACGTCGTCAACTCCAAGGGTCAGACGGTCACGCAGAAGTCGTTCAACTCGATTTACATGATGGCCGACTCGGGCGCCCGCGGTAGCGCGGCCCAGATTCGTCAGCTCGCCGGTATGCGCGGCCTGATGGCCAAGCCGGACGGCTCCATCATCGAGACGCCCATCACGGCGAACTTCCGTGAAGGCTTGAACGCCATGCAGTACTTCATCTCGACGCACGGCGCTCGTAAGGGTCTGGCCGACACCGCGTTGAAGACCGCGAACTCCGGTTACCTGACCCGGCGTCTGGTCGACGTGGCGCAGGACCTGGTGGTCACGGAAGAGGACTGCGGCACCAACAACGGCCTGACCATGGCTCCGATCGTCGAAGGCGGCGACGTGGTCGAAGGTCTGGGCGAGCGCGTGCTGGGTCGCGTGGCCGCGGAAGACGTGATGAAGCCGAACGGCGAGTCGGTGGTCGTGGCCGCCGGCACGCTGATCGACGAAAAGCTGGTCAAGCTGCTCGAAGCCGAGGGCGTGGACCAGGTGAAGGTACGTTCGCCCATCGCCTGCGAGATCCGCTACGGCGTGTGCGCGCAGTGCTATGGCCGCGACCTCGCGCGTGGTCATCGCATCAACATGGGTGAAGCGGTCGGCGTCATCGCCGCTCAGTCCATCGGTGAGCCGGGTACTCAGCTGACGATGCGTACGTTCCACATCGGTGGTGCGGCGTCTCGAGCGGCTGCCGCGAACTCCGTGGAAACGAAGGGCAAGGGCACCGCGCGTCTGCATAACCTGAAGACCGTGCACCACGAGAAGGGCCACTGGGTCGCGACCTCGCGCTCCGGTGAGTTCGGCGTGATCGACGAGTTCGGTCGCGAGCGTGAGCGTTACAAGATCCCGTACGGCGCCGTGATCACGGTGAAGGACGGCGATCCGATCGAGCCGGGCCAGATCGTGGCGACCTGGGATCCGCATACCCACCCGGTCGTGACCGAAGTGGCGGGTTTCATCAAGTTCCAGGACTTCATCGACGGCGTGACCGTGCAGAGCCAGGTCGACGAAGTGACCGGCCTGTCCAGCACCGTCGTGATGGATCCGAAGCAGCGCAGCTCGGGCGGCAAGGACCTGCGTCCGGTCGTGCGCCTGGTCAACGCCAAGGGCAAGGAAGTCACCTTCGCCAACACCGACATTCCGGCCGTGTACGCGCTGCCTACCGGCGCCATCGTGAGCCTGGAAGACGGTGCCAAGGTATCGGTCGGCGACGTTATCGCGCGTATCCCGCAAGAGTCGTCGAAGACCCGCGACATCACCGGCGGTCTGCCGCGCGTCGCGGACTTGTTCGAAGCCCGCAAGCCGAAGGACTCAGCGATCCTCGCCGAGTACTCGGGCACCGTGAGCTACGGCAAGGAGACCAAGGGCAAGCGCCGCTTGATCATCACCGACGAGCAGGGTGAGAAGCACGAGGAGCTGATTCCGAAGTGGCGTCACCTGAACGTGTTCGAAGGTGAGCAGGTGGAGCGCGGCGAAGTGATCGCCGACGGCGAGCCGAACCCGCACGACATCCTGCGCCTGCAGGGTGTGGAATCGCTGGCCAACTACCTGGTCCGCGAAATCCAGGACGTGTACCGGCTGCAGGGCGTGAAGATCAACGACAAGCACATTGAAGTGATCATCCGCCAGATGCTGCGTAAGGTCGAAATCGCCCATGCGGGCGACACCGTCCTGTTGCGCGGCGAGCAGCTGGATCGCGCCCGCGTGACCGATGTCAACGAGCGCATCGAGGAGCAGGGCAAGATTCCCGCGCGCCTCGAGCCGGTGCTGCTGGGTATCACCAAGGCGTCGCTGGCGACCGAGTCGTTCATCTCCGCGGCCTCCTTCCAGGAGACCACCCGCGTGTTGACCGAAGCGGCCGTACGCGGTCTGAAGGACGACCTGCGTGGCTTGAAGGAGAACGTCATCGTCGGCCGGCTCATCCCGGCGGGTACGGGCTCGTTCTTCCACTCGCGTCGCCGTCGCCGGGATTCCGGCACGGGTCGCGGCTTCATGGATATGGGCGGTGGTGGGGTGGATACCGAGGAATCGGCGGAGGCCTCGTCCGACGCGGAGTAAGGAATTGGGCCGGGGGAGGGTCAACCCTCCCCTTTCCCGTGAGAATCGACGTGTCCGGGGCTCTAAGCCGTTGACACTGCAGGGTCACATTCCTACAATCCCGCGCCTTTGATTTGGCCGGCGTCGACCATCCTCCGCCCGCCAGTCACCCGGATTTAGTCAGGCCGCCTTAGCGAACAGCTAGGCGGCTTCGTGTTCTCTTTAGGAATCATTAGGTTATGGCCAGTATCAGTCAGCTCGTCCGTAAGCCGCGCACTTCGCCGAATTACAAGACGAAGGTGCCCGCGCTCGCCGCATGCCCGCAGAAGCGCGGTGTCTGCACGCGCGTGTACACCACGACGCCGAAAAAGCCGAACTCCGCCCTGCGTAAGGTCGCCAAGGTGCGCCTGACCAATGGCTTCGAGGTCATCAGCTACATCGGCGGCGAAGGCCACAACCTGCAGGAACACTCGGTGGTGCTGATCCGCGGCGGTCGTGTGAAAGACCTCCCCGGTGTGCGCTATCACACGGTGCGCGGCACCCTCGACTGCGCGGGCGTCAACGACCGCCGTCAGGGCCGTTCGAAGTACGGCGCGAAGCGCCCGAAGAAATAACCGGCGCCACCCACCCTCGAAATTTTTGAAGGTAGTACCTCATGTCTCGTAGAGCCTCGGCCCCGACCCGCACGATTCTTCCCGATCCGCGTTTCAACAGCCTGCTGCTGGCCAAGTTCGTCAACATGGTCATGGAGCGCGGCAAGAAGTCGGTCGCGGAAAAGATCGTGTACGGCGCGGTCGATCGCATCACCGAGAAGACCGGCAAGCCGAACGAGCAGTCGATCGAGCTGCTGACCCAGGCGCTGGACAACGTGAAGCCGACGGTCGAGGTGAAGAGCCGCCGCGTCGGTGGTGCCACCTACCAGGTGCCCGTTGAAGTTCGCTCGGCTCGCCGCCAGACATTGGCCATGCGCTGGCTGATCGAAGCCGCTTCGGCGCGCAGCGAGAAGTCGATGGCTCAGCGCCTCGCCGCCGAACTGCTCGATGCTTCCGAAAACCGTGGTTCGGCTGTGCGCAAGCGTGAAGACACGCATCGTATGGCGGAAGCGAACAAGGCGTTCGCTCACTACCGCTGGTAAAGGGCACCCCACGAAATCGCGTGAGCTCCGTGCTAACTGGACCGGTTTGTGGAGCGATTTCGCGGGGACCCCGCCAGAATCATCGGAATTTAAGAGACCCTAGTGGCCCGTACTACGCCCATCGAACGCTATCGGAACATCGGCATCTCTGCCCACATTGACGCGGGCAAGACGACGACGACCGAGCGCATTCTTTTTTACACGGGCGTATCGCATAAGATCGGTGAAGTGCATGACGGCGCGGCCGTCATGGACTACATGGAACAGGAGCAAGAGCGCGGCATCACCATCACCGCCGCCGCCACGACCTGCTTCTGGAAGGGGATGGAAAACAACTTCCCCGAACATCGCATCAACATCATCGACACCCCGGGCCACGTCGACTTCACCATCGAAGTCGAGCGCAGCCTGCGCGTGCTCGACAGCGCCGTAGCCGTGTTCTGCGCGGTGGCCGGCGTGCAGCCGCAGTCCGAAACGGTCTGGCGGCAGATGAACAAATACAAAGTGCCGCGCATCGCGTTCGTCAACAAGATGGACCGCGCCGGCGCCAATTTCCTGCGTTGTGTCGAGCAGATCCAGCAGCGCCTGCGCGGCAATGCCGTGCCGATTCAGCTGCCGATCGGCGCCGAAGACAAGTTCGTCGGCGTGGTCGATCTGATCCGCATGAAGGAGATCTGGTGGGACGACGCCACCCAGGGCACGCGCTTCGAGCACCGCGATATTCCCGCCGACATGCTGGAGCAGTGCGAGGAGTGGCGCGCCAAGATGATCGAGGCCGCGGCCGAAGCCAACGAGACATTGCTGAACAAATATCTCGAAGGCGGCACGCTCAGCGAAGACGAGATCAAGCAGGGCCTGCGCGAACGTTCGATCCGTAACGAGATCGTGGTTTGCATGTGCGGCTCGGCGTTCAAGAACAAAGGCGTGCAGGCGATGCTCGATGCCATCATCGAGTTCATGCCCTCGCCGGTGGAAATGCCGCCGGTCAAAGGCCTGCTGCCCGATGGCAAGGAAGGCACGCGCAAGGCCAGCGACGAGGAGCGCTTCTCGGCGCTCGCGTTCAAGATCCTCAACGATCCGTTCGTCGGCAACCTGACGTTCTTCCGCGTGTACTCCGGCGTGCTCAACTCCGGCGACACCGTGAGCAATCCGGGCAAGGGCAAGAAGGAGCGCATCGGCCGCTTGCTCCAGATGCACGCCAACGAGCGCAGCGAGATCAAGGAAGTCCGCGCCGGCGACATCGCCGCTGCCGTGGGCCTGAAGGACGTGATCACGGGCGACACGCTGTGCGACCCCGATCATTCCATCCAGCTGGAAAAGATGGACTTCCCCGAGCCGGTGATCTCGGTGGCGGTCGAGCCCAAGACGCTCGCCGACCAGGAGAAGATGGGCCTGGCCCTGCAGCGCCTGGCGAAGGAAGACCCGTCGTTCCGTCTGTCGAGCGATCCGGAGTCCGGTCAGACCATCATTGCCGGCATGGGCGAGCTGCACCTGGAAATCATCGTCGATCGCATGAAGCGCGAGTTCAAGGTGGAAGCGAACGTGGGCAAGCCCCAGGTCGCCTACCGCGAGACCATCCGCGCCAAGGTCGACCAGGAAGGCAAGTTCGTGCGTCAGTCCGGCGGCCGCGGCCAGTACGGACACGTGTGGATCACGCTCGAGCCGAACGAGACCGGCAAGGGCTTCGAATTCGTCAATGGCATCGTCGGCGGTGCGGTTCCGAAGGAATACATCCCGGCGGTCGAAAAGGGCATCAAGGAAGCGACCGCGAATGGTGTTCTAGCCGGCTATCCGGTGGTGGACGTCAAAGCAACGCTGTTCGACGGCTCGTATCACGACGTCGACTCGAACGAAATGGCGTTCAAGATCGCAGGCTCCATGGCGTTCAAGGACGCGATGTCCGCCGCCAAGCCGGTGATCCTCGAGCCCATCATGAAAGTGGAAGTGGTGACGCCGGAAGATTATTACGGCGACATCGTGGGCGACCTGAACCGCCGTCGCGGTCAGATCGTCGGCATGGAAGATTCCATCTCCGGCAAGGTCGTGACGGCGGAAGTGCCGTTGGCCGAGATGTTCCAGTACTCCACGTCCATGCGCTCCATGAGCCAGGGCCGTGCCACGTACACGATGGAGTTCGCCAAGTACATGGAAGTGCCGACCAACGTCGCCAATGTGATTACCAAGAAGGGCTGACGCCACGCATTCGTGCGCCAGCAACAGACATCGTCAGCTTTTTAAAGTTATAGATAGAGGAACGCCGCCGTGGCCAAAGAGAAATTTGAACGCACCAAACCGCACGTGAACGTAGGCACCATCGGCCACGTCGACCATGGCAAGACCACGTTGACGGCCGCGCTGACGAAGGTGATGGCTGAGAAGCACGGCGGTGAGTTCAAGGCGTACGACCAGATCGACAAGGCGCCTGAAGAGCGCGCCCGTGGTATCACGATCGCGACGGCGCACGTGGAGTACACCTCGGATGCGCGTCACTACGCGCACGTGGACTGCCCGGGCCACGCCGACTACGTGAAGAACATGATCACTGGCGCGGCGCAGATGGACGGCGCGATTCTGGTGTGCTCGGCCGCTGACGGCCCGATGCCGCAGACGCGCGAGCACATCCTGCTGGCCCGCCAGGTGGGCGTGCCGTACATCGTGGTGTTCCTGAACAAGGCGGACATGGTGGATGACGCCGAGCTGCTCGAGCTGGTGGAAATGGAAGTGCGGGAGCTGTTGAGCAAGTACGACTTCCCTGGCGACACGACCCCGATCGTGAAGGGTTCGGCGCTGAAGGCGCTGGAAGGCGATCAGAGCCCGATCGGCGTGCCGGCGGTGGTGCAGCTGGTGGCGGAGATGGACAAGTACATTCCGGTGCCGGAGCGTGCGATCGACGGCGCGTTCCTGATGCCGGTGGAAGACGTGTTCTCGATCTCGGGCCGCGGCACGGTGGTGACGGGTCGAATCGAGCGCGGCATCGTGAAGGTGAACGACGAAGTTGAAATCGTCGGCATCCGTCCGACGACGAAGACGACCTGCACGGGCGTGGAAATGTTCCGCAAGCTGCTGGACCAGGGCCAGGCGGGTGACAACGTGGGCGTGCTGCTGCGTGGCACGAAGCGCGAAGAAGTGGAGCGCGGCCAGGTGCTGTGCAAGCCGGGTTCGATCAAGCCGCACACGCAGTTCGAAGCTGAGGTGTACGTGCTGACGAAGGAAGAGGGCGGTCGTCATACGCCGTTCTTCAAGGGCTATCGTCCGCAGTTCTACTTCCGTACGACGGACGTGACGGGTGCGTGCGAGCTGCCGGAAGGCGTGGAAATGGTCATGCCCGGCGACAACATCAAGATGGTGGTGGAGCTGATTGCGCCGATCGCGATGGAAGAAGGCCTGCGCTTCGCCATCCGTGAAGGCGGCAAGACGGTCGGCGCCGGCGTCGTCGCCAAGATCATCAAGTAATCAATTTAACGGGCGCCGGCGGAACCAACCCTCCGGCGTTTCAAGAGATTTGCAACCATGGCAACGAACCAGAACATCCGCATCCGTCTCAAAGCGTTCGATCATCGTCTGATCGACAACTCGGCGCGCGAAATCGTCGAGACCGCCAAGCGCACGGGTGCCACCGTCAAGGGTCCGGTGCCGCTGCCGACCAAGATGGAGCGCTTCACCCTGCTGGTCTCCCCGCACGGTGACAAGGACGCGCGCGACCAGTACGAAATCCGCACCCACAAGCGCCTGATGGACATCCTGAACCCGACGGACAAGACCGTCGACGCGCTGATGAAGCTGGAACTGCCGGCCGGCGTGGACGTGCAGATCAAGCTGAACTAAGAGTTCGCTCGGGTCGCCGGCTGACGCCGGCGCTCCTCGCGAGCAGAGTGTGTTTTGTTTGCGGGTTTCGCCCGCAAACCCGGGAAGGAAGGCAGCCGGCTCCGCCGGCGCCGTAGGGACCGCAGCCGCTGGCGCCGTAGTAAGCGAAGAGCGTCGGAGCCGCAGCAAGCGCAGCCGCTGGCAAACTGCGCCGGCAGCTTCAAGGAAAGGCTCTCCTTTTGGGCGCGGGCGAAGCCCGCAACTAAAATCAAAGGAAAGCGGCCGGTTATGCCGGCAAGCACGGGAAAGGCCGGCAACCGGCGACAGGGACGAAAAGCTGGCGTAAGTCAGCAAGGCGCTTGCAAAGTCGGTCTACCTGACTATAATGCGCGCCTCTTTGCGCCGAGGTCTGGCCCTGACGGGGTACCGCTCGAGCGGCATGATCGGAAGTCTCCGGTCGTTCCCCTCGAATTCTCCCGTCGCCGATTTCACTGCAGAAGTCAGTTTTACCGTTCGCGGCCAATCGTAGTCGCGGGCGTTGGATCAGCGCGGTGTCGCACTGAACCGGTCATGAGCCGGGGCAGGCGGTGTCGCCGTAATTAACGAGGAATCACGATGAGCGCTGCCAAGACCCCGGGTCTGGTCGGTCGAAAGGCGGGTATGACGCGCGTCTACACGGAAGCGGGTGAAGCCGTTCCTGTGACCGTCATCGAAGCCGTGCCGAACCGCGTCACGCAGGTTCGTACGCTGGAAGCCGATGGCTATCGCGCCATCCAGGTCGCGGTCGGCGATCGCAAGGCGTCGCATACCAACAAGTCCCTCACGGGTCACTACGCCAAAGTCAAAGTCGCTCCCGGCAAGCAGCTGGTCGAGTTTCGTTTGAAGGGCGAGGACCTGAAGGATGTCGCCGCGGGCTTCGAGCTCAAGGTCGACGCGTTCGAAGTGGGCCAGGTCGTCGACGTGACCGGCACCACCATCGGTAAGGGCTTCGCCGGCACCATGAAGCGCCACAACTTCGGCGGTCTGCCGGCCTCGCACGGCGTGTCCGTGTCGCACCGTTCGCCTGGCTCCATCGGCCAGCGTCAGACCCCGGGTCGCGTGTTCCTCGGTAAGCGCATGTCCGGCCACATGGGCCAGGTCCGTCGCACCATCGAGAACCTCAAGGTCGTGCGCGTCGATGCCGAGCGCAACCTGATCCTGATCAGCGGTGCCGTTCCGGGTGCCGAGGGCGGTCAGGTGATCGTGCGTCCGTCGGTGAAGGCTGCTGCGCAACTGCGCCGCAAGCGCATTGCTCCGGCGAAGAAGTAAGAGTAGTCGCCCATGAACCTCAAACTCATCAGCAAAGGCGCGCAGGCTCAGGACGTTCAGGTCTCCGACACGACGTTCGCCCGCGAGTACAACGAATCCCTGGTGCACCAGATCATCGTCGCCTATATGGCGGCCGGTCGTGCGGGCACCAAAGCGCAGAAGACCAAGGCCGAAGTGCGCGGCGGCGGCATCAAGCCGTGGCGCCAGAAGGGCACCGGTCAGGCGCGTGCCGGCTCCATCCGCAGCCCGATCTGGGTTGGTGGTGGTCGCGCATTCGCCGCCAAGCCGCGTGACTTCGCGCAGAAAGTGAATCGCAAGATGTATCGCGCCGGTCTGCAGGCCATGTTGTCGCAGCTGGCCCGTACCGATCGCTTGCAGGTCGTCAACGGCATCGAGCTGGAAGCGCCGAAGACCAAGCTGCTGCTGCAGAAGCTCAAGGAACTGAACCAGGGCGACAACGTGCTGGTGCTGGTCGAGGCCTTCGACGAGAAGTTGGAACTCGCCTCGCGCAACCTGCCGTATGTCGACGTGTTGCCGGTGAGCGCGCTCGATCCGCTGAGCCTCGCTCGTCATGACCAAGTGCTCGCGACGGTCGGTGCCGTTCGCCTGCTCGAAGAGAGGCTCGCATGAGTCAGGAAAAACTGATGAACGTGCTGCTCGGACCCCATGTGTCCGAGAAGAGCGCGCGTATCGCCGAGACGGCGAACCAATTCGTGTTCCGCGTGCGTCGCGATGCCACCAGCAGCGACATCAAGGCCGCGGTCGAACTGATGTTCGAAGTCAAAGTGGCGGACGTGAACGTCGTGAACGTCGGCGGCAAGCAGAAGCGCTTCGGCCAGCGGCTCGGTCGCCGGCAGGACTACAAGAAGGCTTATGTGCGCCTGGCCCCGGGTCAGAGCATCGACCTGACCGGTACCGAGGCCTAACGGCCCACCGGCAACATCAGGAAATCAGTCATGGCATTGATCAAGTCAAAACCGACCTCGCCGGGCCGCCGCTTCCAGGTGAAGATCTCGCGCGATCACCTGCACAAGGGTGGTCCCGAGACGTCGCTGGTCACGCACAAGAACTCGACCGGCGCGCGCAACCACTTCGGCCGTCAGACCGTGCGCCACCAGGGCGGCGGTCACAAGCAGAAGTACCGCGTCATCGACTTCTTGCGCGATAAAGACGGCATCGCCGGCAAAGTTGAGCGCATCGAATACGATCCGAACCGCACCGCGCATCTCGCGCTCGTGCTGTACAAGGATGGCGAGCGTCGCTACATCATCGCGGCCAAGGACATGGCTCCTGGCGATGCCGTGATGTCGGGCGCCGAAGCTCCGATCAAGGCTGGCAACGCGATGCAGCTGCGCCACATTCCGATCGGCAGCACGATTCATTGCATCGAGCTGAAGCCCGGCAAGGGCGCGCAGCTCGCTCGCAGCGCCGGCGGCTCGGCCCAGCTGGCTGCTCGCGAAGGCATGTACGCGACGATCCGTCTGCGCTCCACCGAGATGCGCAAGGTGCACGTCGACTGCCGCGCGACCATCGGTGAAGTTTCTAACGGCGAACACAACCTGCGCAGCTACGGCAAGGCCGGTGCGATCCGTTGGCGCGGCATCCGCCCGACGGTGCGCGGTGTGGTCATGAACCCGGTCGATCACCCGCACGGTGGTGGTGAAGGTAAGTCCGGCCAGGGTAATCCGCATCCGGTGAGCCCATGGGGTTGGAACACCAAGGGCAAGAAGACGCGTCGTAACAAGCGCACGGCGGGCATGATCATCCGCCGCCGTAATTGAGCTTAAGAGGATAGCAACGTGCCTCGTTCCGTAAAGAAAGGTCCGTTCGTCGACTTGCACCTCGCCAAGAAGGTGCGCGTCGCCGCCGAGAAGAACGATCGTCGTCCGATCAAGACCTGGTCGCGCCGTTCGATGATCCTGCCGGATTTCGTCGGCCTGACGCTGGCTGTGCACAACGGCCGCCAGCACATTCCCGTGCTCGTGTCCGAGAACATGGTCGGTCACAAGCTGGGTGAGTTCGCACCGACGCGTACCTTCAAGGGTCACTCGGGCGACAAGAAGAGCTCGGCGGAGTAATTGCAATGCAAGTCGCTGCCAAACTGAAGTACGCGCGCATTTCTCCGCAGAAGTGCCGCCTGATCGCGGACTTGATCCGCGACAAGCCCGTCGGCCTCGCGTTGAACACGCTGAAGTACACGCCGAAGAAGGGCGCGCGCCTCGTGTTGAAAGTTCTCGAGTCGGCCGTGGCCAACGCCGAGAACAACCTGAGCGCGGATGTGGACGAGCTGAAGGTGCAGACCGTCACTGTCGACACCGCCCCCGTGCTGAAGCGTTTCCACGCGCGCGCCAAGGGCCGCGGCAATCGGATCTGGAAGCGCAACAGTCACATCATCGTGACGGTCGGCGACGGTAAGAGCGAGTAAGAACCATGGGTCAAAAAGTCAATCCGGTCGGCTTCCGCCTCGGCATCACCCGTGAGTGGACCTCGAAGTGGTATGCCTCGACCAAGAATTTTCCGTCGCACGTGTACACCGACTTCCAGGTGCGCGAGCTGCTGAAGAAGAAGCTGGCCGAAGCGTCGGTGAGCCGCATTCAGATCGAACGCGCCGCGCGCAAAGTGAACATCACCATTCACACCGCGCGTCCCGGCATCGTGATCGGTAAGAAGGGCGAGGACATCGAGAAGCTGCGCGGTCAGGTCTCGAAGCTGATGAAGATGCCGACGTCCGACGTGCGCATCAACATCGCCGAGATCCGCAAGCCCGAGCTCGATGCGATGCTGGTTGCCGAAGGCATTGCTCAGCAGCTCGAGCGTCGCGTGATGTTCCGTCGTGCCATGAAGCGCGCCGTGACCAACACCATGCGCATCGGCGCGCTGGGCATCAAGGTACGTGTTGCGGGCCGCTTGAACGGCGCCGAAATCGCACGTACCGAACAGTACCGCGAAGGCCGCATCCCGCTGCACACGCTGCGCGCGGACATCGACTACGGTCTCGCCGAAGCCCGCACCAACTACGGCGTCATCGGCGTCAAGGTGTGGATCTTCAAGGGCGAAGTGTTCAACACGCAGGAACAGCCGGCTGAGTCGGCTGAAGGCCAGGCGCAGGCTGCTGAAGCCACTGCCTGAGGTAACCGATCATGATGCAACCCAAACGCACTAAGTACCGCAAGGCGTTCAAGGGCCGCAACGCCGGCCTCGCGCAGAGCGGTAACTATGTCGCCTTCGGCGACTACGGCCTGAAGGCCACCAGCCGCGCGCGCATGACTGCGCGTGAGTTGGAAGCCGCGCGTCGTGCCATGACCCGTTACGTGAAGCGTGGCGGTCAGGTGTGGATCCGTGTGTTCCCGGACCTGCCGATCACCAAGAAGCCGCTGGAAGTCCGAATGGGCTCCGGTAAGGGCAACGTCGAGTACTACGTCGCCAAGATCAAGCCGGGCAAGGTGCTGTTCGAGATGGAAGGCGTGACCGAGAGCATCGCTCGCGAAGCGTTCCGTCTGGCTGCCTCCAAGCTGTCGGTCGACACGCAGTTCGTGACCCGCCAGGTCCGGTAAGAGATAGACCATGAGCACCGCCAAAGAATTGCGCGCCAAATCGCCCGCCGACCTGCAGAAAGAGCTGCTGGAGCTGCGTCGCGAACAGTTCAATCTCCGCATGGCCCGCGCCACCGGCCAGGCCGCGAAGCCGGACCAGTTCAGCAAGGTCCGTCGCAACATCGCGCGCTTGAAGACCGTGGCTGGCGAACAGCGCCGCGCCAAAGGTAGTAAGTAAACATGAGCACCGCTAAGACCAAGGCTGCGCGTCAGCTGACCGGTAAGGTCGTCAGCAACAAGATGCAGAAGACCATCACGGTCTCTGTCGAGCGCTATGTGCCGCACCCTCAGTACGGCAAGTATCAGCGCCGCTCGACTCAGTTTCTCGCTCACGACGAGAACAACGAAAGCCGTGAAGGCGACACCGTGGCCATCGAAGAGTGCCGCCCGCTGTCGCGTCACAAGTCCTGGCGTCTGGTGAAGATCGTCCAGCGCGCCGTGCAGGTTGAAGCCGTGGAGGCCGCGCCATGATCCAGATGCGCACGTTGTTGAATGCCGCTGACAACAGCGGTGCCCGCAGCCTGATGTGCATCAAGGTGCTCGGTGGCTCGAAGCGTCGCTATGCGACGGTCGGCGATGTCATCAAGGTCAGCATCCGTGATGCGATCCCGCGCGGCAAAGTGAAGAAGGGCGAGGTCTATGACGCCGTGGTGGTGCGCACCAAGTTCGGTGTGCGTCGTGCCGACGGCTCGCTGATCCGCTTCGACGGCAACGCCGCGGTGTTGCTGACCAACAAGCTGGAGCCGGTGGGCACCCGTATCTTCGGACCCGTGACTCGTGAGCTGCGTACCGCGCAGTTCATGAAGATCATTTCGCTGGCTCCCGAAGTTCTTTGAGAGTTGGGTCATGAACAAGATTCGTAAGGGTGACGAAGTCGTCGTGACCACCGGCCGAGACAAAGGCCGCCGTGGCACGGTGACCAAAGTTCTCGAAGGCCGCGTGGTCGTCGAGGGCATCAATATGGTCAAGCGGCACACCAAGCCGAACCCGCAGCGTAACGTGCAGGGTGGCATCGTCGAGAAAGAAACCTCGATCGATCTGTCCAACGTGGCGTTGTGGAATCCCGTGACGAAGAAGGGTGACCGCGTGGGCATCCGTACGCTTGCCGACGGCAAGAAAGTGCGCTTCTTCAAGTCCAACAAGGAAACCGTCGACGCCTAATGTCCATAGATATGGGCGTCGGAGCGGGTCCACAAAGGTTAAACGAAGATGGCTAAGGCAAGACTCGAACAGTATTACCGCGACACGATCGTGTCCCAGCTCAAAGAGACGCTGGGCCTCGCGAACGTCATGGAAGTGCCGAAGATCACCAAGATCACGGTCAACATGGGCGTCGGCGAAGCGGTCGCGGACAAGAAGATCATGGACAACGCGGTCGGCGATCTCACCAAGATCACCGGTCAGAAGCCGTTGGTGACGCGCGCGCGCAAGTCGGTTGCGACCTTCAAGGTCCGCGACGGTCTCGCGATCGGCGCCAAGGTGACTCTGCGCGGCGCGCGCATGTATGAGTTCCTGGATCGTCTGGTGAGCATCGCGATGCCTCGTATCCGCGACTTCCGCGGTGTGAGCGCGCGCTCCTTCGACGGCCAGGGCAACTACAACTTCGGCGTCAAGGAACAGATCATCTTCCCGGAAATCGCATACGACCAGATCGATGCGATCCGGGGCATGGACATCACGATCACCACGACCGCCAAGGACGACAAGTCCGGCCGCGCGTTGCTGGAAGCGTTCAATTTTCCGTTCCGCAAGTAACGGCGGGAGTTAGGTTATGGCCAAGACATCGATGGTCAATCGCGAAGAAAAGCGTGCGAAGCTCGTCAAGCGCTACGCCGCCAAGCGCGCGAAGCTGAAAGAGATCATTCGCAAGCCGACTTCCACGCCGGCAGAACGCGAAGCTGCTGTCGCTCAGTTGCAGGCTCTGCCGCGCGACTCGAGCAAGAGCCGCCAGCGTAATCGCTGCGCAATCACCGGCCGTCCGCGCGGTTTCTACCGCAAGTTCGGATTGGGCCGCACCAAGCTGCGCGAAGCGACCATGCGCGGCGAAATTCCGGGCCTCGGCATGGCCAGCTGGTAACAGCTGGTACCTCTGGAGCACGCATAAATGAGCATGACGGATCCGATCGCCGACTTCCTGACCCGTATTCGTAACGGGCAGTCTTCTGGCAAAGCCGAAATCAACGCGCCGACTTCCAAGGTGAAGGTCGCGATTGCCAAGGTGCTGAAGGACGAAGGCTATATCGAAGATTTCTCCGCAACCGACGTCGAGGGCAAGCCGACGCTGGCGGTACAGCTGAAGTACTACCAGGGCCGCCCGGTCATCGACCGCCTGGAGCGCATCAGCCGCCCCGGCCTGCGCGTCTACAAGGGGAAGGACGAGCTGCCTTCCATCCTGGGCGGACTGGGTATTGCCATCGTTTCCACGTCTAAGGGCGTGATGACCGATCGCCAGGCACGCGCTGCGGGCCACGGCGGCGAAGTCATCTGCGTCGTTTCCTAATAGGGACGCACAGCAATGTCTCGAGTAGCAAAACAGCCGGTCCCACTGCCGCAAGGCGTGACCGCCACCATCAGCGCCGACGCCATCAGCGTCAAAGGCGCGAAGGGCACGCTGAGCCTCGCGCTCAATGCCCGCTTGGTGAAAGTGGTGCAGGACGCCTCGACGCTCAAGGTCGAGAAGGCCAACGACGGTCGCGAAGCCGACATGGTCGCGGGCTCGACGCGCGCGCACCTGGCGAACATCGTGCTCGGTGTCAGCAAGGGCTATGAGCGCAAGCTCGAGCTGGTCGGCGTCGGTTACCGCGCCGCTGCGCAGGGCAAGAACCTGAACCTCACGCTGGGGTTCTCGCACCCGGTCGTCTACACGGCGCCCGAGGGCATCACGATCGAAACGCCGAGCCAGACCGAAATTCTGGTCAAGGGTTCGGACGTGCAGAAGCTCGGCCAGGTCTGTGCCGACATCCGCGCGTTCCGTCCGCCGGAGCCGTACAAGGGCAAGGGCGTGCGCTATGCCGGCGAGAAGATCGAACTGAAGGAAGCCAAGAAGAAGTAAACATCGGCGCCGCTGGGTTCCGAATGGAATACCAGGGTGCAACGGTTACTTTTTAGAGATTTTATTTATGAACAAAAATGCTCAACGACTGCGCCGCGCGATCCGCGCTCGCGCCAAGATCCGCGAACTGAAGGTTCTGCGGCTGTCGGTGCATCGCACGTCTCAGCACATCTACGCGCAGATCTTCGACACCGAGTCGAAGGTGCTGGCGCAGGCGTCGACCTTGCAGAAGGACGTGCGCGAGGGTTTGACAGGCACCGGCAATTCGACTGCCGCTGCCGCCGTCGGCAAGGCAATTGCCGAGCGTGCCAAGGCGAAGGGCATCACGAAAGTGGCCTTCGATCGTTCCGGCTTCAAGTTCCACGGTCGTATCAAGGCGCTGGCCGATGCCGCGCGTGAAAACGGTCTGGAATTCTAAGAGAGACACCCATGGCAAGAGTTGAAAAGAACCAGGCGGGCGACGAGTACATCGAAAAGCTCGTCGCGGTGAATCGCGTCGCCAAAGTCGTGAAGGGTGGCCGTCAGTTCGGCTTCACCGCGCTGACCGTGGTCGGCGACGGACGCGGCAAGGTCGGCTTCGGTTACGGCAAGGCGCGTGAAGTGCCGGTCGCGATCCAGAAGGCGATGCAGGCGGCCCGCAAGAACCTGTCGAACGTGTCGCTGAAGAACGCGACGTTGCACTTCGCGGTGCACGGCCGTCACGGCGCAACACGCGTGTTCATGCAGCCGGCCGCCGACGGTACCGGCTTGATCGCGGGCGGCGGCATGCGCGCCGTGTTCGAGTGTGCCGGCGTGCGCAACGTGCTCGCGAAGAGCTACGGCTCGCGTAACCCGATCAACATCGTGCGCGCCACGATGAATGCGTTGAACAGCGCGCAGTCGCCCGATGACATCGCGGCGAAGCGTGGCAAGCGCGTGGAAGAGATCCTGGGCTGAGCCCGGCGATCACTCACGCGCCCTCATAGAAGTAGGAAGTCGTCATGGCAAGCAACAAGGGCTACAAGGTCACGCTCGTGAAGAGCGTCTTCGGCCAGCTCAAGGCTCATCGCGCCACCGTGCGCGGTCTGGGTCTGCGCCGGATTCGTGACACCGTGACTGTGTCGGACACGCCGGAAATTCGCGGCATGCTGAGCGCCTCGCGCCACTTGCTGAAAGTCGAAGAGGTGAAGGGCTAATGAGTACCGAAACCATGCGCCTCAATGAAATTTCGCCCGCTCCGGGCAGCAAGAAGACGCGTCTGCGCGTCGGTCGCGGCGCTTCCGCCGGCCAGGGTAAGACCTGCGGCCGCGGCGTGAAGGGTCAGCGCGCCCGTAAGGGTGGTTATCACAAGGTCGGCTTCGAAGGCGGCCAGATGCCCCTCCAGCGCCGGCTGCCGAAGTTCGGCTTCCGCTCCAGGATTGCCCCGACCGTCGCCGAAGTGCGCCTGTCGGAGCTTGCAAAGGTCAAAGGCGACGTCATTGATCTGGACGTCCTGCGCGCCACCAACCTGGTGCCGGAGTTCGCCCAGCGTGCACGCATCGTGTTGTCGGGTGGTATCAGCCGCGCCGTGACCATCAAGGGCGTGCACCTGACCAAGGGCGCCAAGGCTGCCATCGAGGCGGCTGGCGGCAAGATCGAAGCGCTCGAGGCTGCCAAGTAAGCAGCCTCTGACGCCGCGATCGTAACGATTCACTGAACGACAAGGACTCCGTGGCCACCAAACCCGCCACCGCTGCGTCTCTGTCCGCCTTCGGCGAGATGACCCGCTTCGCAGAGCTGCGACAGCGGTTGTTCTTCTTGCTGGGCGCGTTGATCGTGTATCGCATCGGCACGTTCATTCCAGCGCCGGGTATCGACCCGGTGGCGCTCGCCCGCTTCTTCCAGGAGCAGAAGGGCACCATCCTGGACATCTTCAACATGTTCTCGGGCGGCGCGCTGCAACGCCTGTCGATCTTCGCGCTGGGCGTCATGCCCTACATCTCCGCGTCCATCATCATTCAGATGATGGCGGTGGTCGTGCCGTCGCTGGCCGCGATCAAGAAGGAAGGCGAGTCGGGCCGTCGCAAGCTGACGCAGTACACGCGTTACGGCACGGTGATTCTGGCGGCGGTGCAGGGCGCTTCGGCGTCGATCGCGTTCCAGAATCAGGGCGTGGTGTTGCAGCCGGGTCCGCAGTTCGTGTTCGTCGCGACCATGACGCTGATCGCCGGCACCATGTTCCTGATGTGGCTGGGCGAGCAGATCACCGAGCGCGGTCTGGGCAACGGCATTTCGATGATCATTCTGGCCGGTATCGTGGCGGGCTTGCCCGCGGCTATCGGCGGTACTTTGGAACTGGTGCGCACCGGTGAAATCAACGCGGCGCTGGCGCTGGTGCTGTTCATCATGGTGATCGCGGTGACCGCGTTCGTGGTGTTCGTGGAGCGCGGCCAGCGTCGTATCCAGGTGAACTACGCGAAGCGTCAGCAGGGCCGTCGTCTGTACGCCGGTCAGAGCACTCACCTGCCGTTCAAGTTGAACATGTCGGGCGTGATTCCGCCGATCTTCGCCTCCAGCCTGTTGCTGTTTCCGGCGACGATCGCCAGCTGGGGCGGCAGCTCGGGCAATTTCGCCTGGCTGCAGAACGTGTCCGCGGCGCTGACCCCGGGTCAGCCGGCACACATGATCCTGTACGGCGGTCTGATCATTTTCTTCAGCTTCTTCTACACCGCGCTGGTGTTCAACTCGCGCGAGACCGCGGAGAACCTGAAGAAGTCGGGCGCCTTCATTCCGGGCATCCGCCCGGGTCAGCAGACCGGTGAGTACATCGACAAGGTGCTGACGCGGTTGACGGTGTGGGGTGCGCTGTACGTGACCATCGTCTGCTTGCTGCCTGAGTTCCTGATCTCGCGCTTCAGCGTGCCGTTCTACTTCGGTGGTACCTCGCTGCTGATCATGGTGGTGGTGATCATGGACTTCCAGGCGCAGGTCGCGGCACACCTCATGTCGCACCAGTACGAGGGCCTGATGAAAAAGGCCAATCTGCGCGGTTACGGCCGCCCGGGTCAGCAGAATTAGTCAGCATTTGATGGCGGGCGCGTGAGCGATCCGCGGGAGTGAGTCATGAAGGTCCGTGCATCAGTCAAGAAGATCTGCAAGAACTGCAAGGTCGTGCGCCGCCGCCGCGTGGTGTACGTAATCTGCTCCGACGCGCGACATAAGCAGCGTCAGGGGTGAGGCCGGATGTCTTCGCGAGGACACTTAACGTGTCGTCGCGCCGGCCGAACGACCGTACACGGAGGTACGGGCTGGCCGAGGCTCCAGGGACGGCTGCTCGAGACGCGCTTTAGATCTTTTTAAAGCATTGAGTTACTGGGTTTTTTAGTTTAAAGTTCCGCGCTTTTCGTCGCGGGGAGTAGTCCGCAGATGGCTCGCATTGCCGGCGTCAACATTCCGATGAACAAGCATGTGTGGGTTGGCCTCACACATATCTACGGTATTGGCCGCACTCAGGCTCAGAAGGCCTGTGAGACCGCGGGCGTCAAGCTGAACACGCTGGTGAAGAACCTCACCGACGCGGAAGTGGCTGCGCTGCGTTCGGCGATCGGCAAGCTCACCGTCGAAGGCGACCTGCGCCGCGAAGTGTCCATGAACATCAAGCGTTTGATGGACCTCGGTTGCTACCGCGGCATCCGTCATCGCCGTGGCCTTCCGCTGCGTGGTCAGCGTACGCGCACCAACGCCCGCACCCGTAAGGGTCCGCGTAAGGCGGCGGTGAAGATGAACACCCCGGCCGGCAAGGCCTAAGAGATAGTTATGGCTGAACAGAAGCAACAGGGCCAGGGCGGCGCCAAGGGTGGCGCTCGCAAGAAGGTCAAAAAGCATGTGACCGATGCGATTGCCCACGTGCACGCGTCGTTCAACAACACCATCGTCACGATCACCGATCGTCAGGGCAACACCCTGTCGTGGGCGACCAGCGGTGGTTGCGGTTTCCGCGGTTCGCGTAAGAGCACGCCGTTCGCCGCACAGGTTGCCGCCGAGAAGGCCGGCACCGCCGCTCAGGAGCACGGCGTGAAGATGGTGGAAGTGCGCGTCAAGGGCCCCGGCCCGGGCCGCGAGTCCGCTGTCCGCGCGCTCAACGCCTGCGGTCTGAAGATTACAAACATTTCCGACGTCACGCCGATCCCGCACAACGGCTGCCGTCCGCCCAAAAAGCGCCGCGTCTGACGCGTCGCTAAGGAAGTCGCATGGCTCGTTATCTTGGTCCGAAGTGCAAGCTGTCCCGCCGCGAAGGCACCGACTTGTTCTTGAAGAGCGGCGTCAAGTCGCTGGAATCGAAGTGCAAGCTGGAAGTGCCGCCGGGCGGCATCAAGGGTGAGCGTCGTGGTCGTTTGTCCGACTACGGCCTGCAGCTGCGCGAGAAGCAGAAGCTGCGCCGCATGTACGGCGTCCTTGAAAGACAGTTCCGCAACTACTACATCAAGGCCACCGGTCGTCCGGGCGCGACGGGTTCGACCCTGTTGCAGCTCCTGGAAGGCCGTCTCGACAACGTGGTCTACCGCATGGGATTCGCCGCCACGCGCAGCGAAGCCCGTCAGCTGGTCAGCCACAAGTCGATCTCGGTGAATGGCGAAGTGGTGAACATCCCTTCGTACCAGTGCAGCGCCGGCGACGTGATCGCGGTTCGTGACAAGGCGCAGAAGCAGCTGCGCATCCAGACCGCGTTGCAGATCAAGTCCCAGGTCGGGTTCCCGGCATGGGTTGAGGTCGATGAGAAGAAATTTACCGGCACGTTCAAGCAGCTGCCCGACCGCGAAGAGATTCTGCCCGAGATCAACGAGAACCTCGTGGTCGAGTTGTATTCGAAATAAGTTTGCGTTGGGGGCGGATGTTAAATCCGCCTCCAGCCCATATCTTCCGGGGATCGATATCTGATTTATCCCCAACACTTACCTAAACAGGTGAATGGTCCATGCAGGCATCCGTTGGCGAATTCCTGAAGCCTCGCGTCGTCAAAGTGACTCCCACGACCGCCAAGCAGGCGAAAGTCGTGATCGAGCCGTTTGAGCGCGGCTTCGGACACACGCTGGGTAACGCCCTGCGCCGCGTGCTGTTGTCTTCCATGCCGGGCTGCGCGATCACCGAAGCGGAGATCGATGGCGTGCTCCATGAGTACACCAGCATCGAGGGCGTGCAGGAAGACGTCGTCGACATTTTGTTGAATCTGAAGCAGGTCGCGATCCGCTTGAACGCGCGTGAAGAGACCGAGCTGCGCCTCCACAAGAAGGGCCCGGGCCCCGTGACCGCGGGCGACATCCAGCTCGACCACGACGTGGAAGTGCTGAACACCGACCTCGTGATCGCGAATCTGACGAAGGCTGGTGAACTGAATATGACGCTCAAAGTGGAGCGCGGCCGCGGTTACCGTCCGGCCATCCAGCGCGCCACGTTCGAAGAGTCCAGCGGCCCGATCGGCCGTCTGCAGCTCGATGCGTCGTTCAGCCCGATCCGCCGCGTGACCTACACGGTCGAGAGCGCGCGCGTCGAGCAGCGCACGAACCTGGACAAGCTGATCCTGGACATCGAGACCAACGGCACGATCGATGCGGAAGAAGCCATTCGCCGCGCCGGTTCGATCCTGAAGGATCAGCTGTCGGTGTTCGTGGATCTGCAGGGCCAGGACGAGGGCGCGTCGAAGGCTGCCGAGCAGCAGTTCGATCCGATCCTGTTGCGTCCGGTGGACGAGCTCGAGCTCACGGTTCGCAGCGCGAACTGCTTGAAGGCCGAGAACATCCATTACATCGGCGATCTCGTGCAGCGGACCGAAGTGGAGCTGCTCCGTACTCCGAACCTCGGCAAGAAGTCGCTCACCGAGATCAAGGAAGTCCTGGAGAGCCACGGCCTGTCGCTCGGCATGCGCCTGGACAACTGGCCGCCGGTCAGCCTCAAGCGCGATGACGATAGAGACGTCATCTAAAGACTAAACCCGGGGCTCACGATGTGAGCCCCGGTTCTGTGTAAGGACCTAGAACAATGCGTCACCAACTCTCCGGCCGGCAGCTCAGCCGCAATGCCCCGCATCGCCAGGCGATGCTCCGTAACATGGCGGCCTCGCTGCTGCGTCACGAGACCATCCGCACCACGGTGCCGAAGGCCAAGGAATTGCGTCGTGTGGTCGAGCCGTTGATCACGCTCGGCAAGGACGACAGCGATGCCAACCGCCGCCGTGCGTTCTCCCTGCTGCGCGACGCCGAAGTGGTCGTGAAGCTGTTTGAAACGCTTGGCCCCCGCTTCCAGACGCGTCCGGGCGGCTACACCCGCATCCTGCGCATGAACCCGCGTCCGGGCGATGCCGCTGAGATGGCGCTCATGCAGCTGCTGGATCAGCCAGAGCTGGCCGATGCCGAAGCCGCTCCGTCGACCGAAGGCGAAGAGGCCGCACCGAAGAAGAAGGCTGCTTCCAAGAAGAAGGCCGCTTCCAAGCGCGTGACCAAGAAGGCCGTGAAGTCCGACGCTGAGAAGGCCGAGAAGAAGGCCAAGGCCGAGACCAAGGCCGCCGCCAAGGCGAAGAAGGTCGAGGCTGCCGCCGCGAAGAAGTCTGCCAAGAAGACTGCCGCGCCGAAGAAGAAGGCCGGCGGCGCTGCCAAGAAGAAAGCAGCCGCGAAGAAGTGAGCTTGCGCCGCGCCTGACGCGGCGTGCGCCGACGAAACAAAAGGCCCTGGGCGCAAGCTCAGGGCCTTTTTCTGTTGAGACGATGGTTGCCGAAGCGATGGTGACGACGGCCCGCCCGGGATGGCTCTCGTCCCGGTTAGGCGCCGGCTTCCGGATCGGGCGTGTCGCTGGATGAGATGTGCAGGTACTGCCCGCCGGACTCCTCGGCCATCGTCTCCAGCGCTTTGCTGCTGGAACGGTCGTCCAGGGAGATCGTGTTGATCACCGTGCCGGTGCTTTCGTTGTCGTTGCCCGAGAAAGAAAAGAACCTCGCGAGCGAGCCCCACAGCGACGTGCTGCCGCCGTCTCGCAATCGTTGGGCGTCCGACGGCGTGAAGTCGTACAGCTCGCCGTCGGTGAGAAAGTAAACCGCGTCGGGCTTGCCGCCCAGCGAAAAGACGCGTTCGAACGCCGGCTTCGGATACGTGCCGCCGTCGGGATGGATGCCGGAGATCCAGTTGACGACCGAGGCGATGTTGTCCGCGCTCGCATCCATCCAGCCGGACTGACCCGGCGGCTCGGCGACGCTGGAAGAAAACAGCACGACGAAGAACTGTGCCTGCGAAGTGAGTGCCTGCAGCGACGCGAACAGCTCGCGTGTGCACGTCGCCCAACGCGTGCCCGCCATGGAGCCGGACATGTCGAGGATGAACGCGAAGCGTCGGCCACTGGCCTGCTGACCGAAGAACGCGGTGGTTGCCGAGCCGGCCTTGTTCTTAGCCGCTGCTTTCGCGTTTCGCGTCGCCTGTTTCGTGGCTGGAGCATTTGCCGGCGCTGCTTTCTTGAGCAGCTTCGATGCAAGCGCGGAACCGCCGCTCGACTTGCCGATAGGTTGCCATTGCCAGGTGAATTCCGCCGTCGCACCGGTGGCTTCGTCGCGGGCGGTCAATTTTCCCGGCGTGCCGGCTGGGCCCGCGGGAATCACGGCAATCGTGATCGCTCCGTCCTCGCGCAATGTTTTCTGATACGAGAGCTGCTCGATCCTTACGCTGATCGGATGACCGGCCGCGCTGCTCACCGTGCAGCCGAAGGATCGATTCCCGCTCAGTTCCACCACGCGCCATTCGAAGTTCAACGACGCATCGTTGTTTGCTCCTTCGACAGGCTCGATGGCGACTGGCCCGCTCGCGGCAGGTGCCGCTGGTGCCGATGCCGGCGGCGGCATCGCCGCCTTCGTGACATCAGCGGCTGCCGGCGCGGTCGGTGTGGACGCGGGCGCGGGTCGCGATTGCGTCTGCGACCGTTGCTGCTGGGGCGATTGCGGAGGTCGTTGCTGATTCATGAGTGCCACTGCTCCGATGCGACGATCATGGTCTCAGCTCCGATGGCGTCGGGGATTGAGCCGGCCGCGACGGCGAGCCGGAACGAGGCGGCGTGGGCAGCGAGCTCAGCAGATCTTCGCGTGTCAATTTCACGTTCTTGGGATTGCCGCCCGCGCGCCGGATCGCCTTCTGCGACGCCTTCTGAATGATGTTGCGAATATCACGCCCGCCGATGTCGTGCGTGGCCTGCGCCAGTTCCGTCGCCACCGACGCGCGATCGAACTCGGCCGGCAGCTTGCCCAGGAACAACGTGAACAGATGTTTGCGCTGTTCGGCATCGGGATGACCGATCTTGATCTGTTCCTCGAAGCGCGACAGCACCGCCGGATCGATCTGTTCGCGAAGGTTGGTCGCGGCCAGCACGAAGACCGGGCGCTCGGATTTTTTCACGCCATCCATTTCCTGCAGCAGCTGAGTGACGATCTCGCCGGTGAACGAATCCGCATTGCTGCCGCCGCGCGCCGAGGCAACCGACTCGATCTCGTCGATGAACAGGATGCACGGTGCCTTGCCGCGCGCACGTTCGAACAGCTCGCGCACCTTTTGTCCCGACTGCCCGACGAAGCCGGCCTTCATGTCGGCCGTCGACGCGGCGATGAAAGTCAGGCCGCTCTCATTGGCCAGCGTGCGTGCGATCTGCGTCTTGCCCGTGCCGGGCGGCCCATACAGCAGCGCGCCTTTGGGAATATCGAAACCCTGGGCCGCGAATTCCTCGCTGTGACGTAACGACTCGCACAAGGTCTTGAGCTTGTCGAGGATGTCATCGCCGAGCACCAGCGAGCTCCAGCGCGCGCTTTGATCGACGGCCTCGCTGCTCGCTTGCGTGTGGCGTTTGAGAACTTCGCGCCACAATTCGTCGGTGAGCTGACCGCCATCCTTGCTCGCGAGAGTGCACACTTCGCTGGCCAGCCGCGACAGATTGCGCCCCGACATTCCTGTCGTGGCCTGGCCGAGAAATTCCGGAACGGCACTCGGTCGCTCCAGTTTTTCCAGTTCCAACGACAATATTTGTAACCGTTCCGCAGGGCCGGGCAGGTCGATCGGCACGGCCGCGCCGAAGCGTGACACGATGGCGTCGTCGAGCAAGTCGCGACGATTGGTGGCGCCCACCACCCAGATCTGCTGCCCCTCGGTGCCGACGCCGTCCCATTCGGCCAGGAACGCCTGCACGACTTCATCCGACGCGGCATCCGCGTTGCTGCCGCCGCGCCTCGCGAACACGCCTTCGCATTCGTCGACGAAGATCACACAACGCCCGCGCCCGCGCGCCTGCTCCCAGATCTTTTTCACTTTCTCGCCGCTCTGACCGACATAGCCGGCTTTCAAATCGGGGCCCTTCAACGACATGAACTGACAGCTCGCCGAGTCGGCGATGCGCCGTGCGATCTCGGTCTTGCCGGTGCCCGGCGGTCCGTACAGCAACAGTCCCTTGGGGGCGGCTTTGTCGGCGGCGTTGAACAGACGGATCTTGTCGAGCAGATCGCTCTTGATCTGTGGCGCCAGCACGATGCGCTCCCAGATCTTCGCCAGGTCCGCCTCGCTCACTTCCCTGCCGCGCGGAGTGACTTCGCGCAGCAGGTCGTCGCGAGTCAGTACGACCTTGTCAGGTGTGCCGGCACGGATCGCGCGATTGACCGCCTCTTGCGACGCGTTCTCGACGATCGCCGACATGGCGCGTCCGCCGATGTTGTTGGTCCGTCGCGCCAGCTCCGCCGCCATCTCGTCGATGTCGAAGTCGGTCTTGAGCTTGTCGAGGAACACGCGGAACAAACGTTGCCGCAGGCGGGCATCGGGATTCGGGATCTCGATGGTTTCCTTCAGACGTGAACGGACCGCGTCGTCCACCGCCTCGGGTCGATTGGTTGCCGCCAGCACATAGACGTGGCGGTCGGTCTTCTTGACGCCGTCCATCTCCTGCAACAGCTGATTGACGATCTCGATGGTGAACTGGTCGGCGTTGGCGCCGCCACGTGCTGGAGCGACTGCGTCGATCTCGTCGATGAACAGGATGCACGGCGCCTTGCCACGCGCGCGCTCGAACAGCTCGCGAACTTTCTGGCCGGACTGACCCGTGAAGCCTGCTTTCAGATCGGCGGTGGACGCGGCGATGAACGGCAGACCGCTCTCGTTCGCGAGCGTGCGCGCGATCTGCGTCTTGCCGGTGCCGGGCGGACCGTAGAGCAATGCGCCCTTCGGCGGCGGCACGCCCTGCGCGCGCAATGTTTCGACGTGTCGCAACGATTCGCATACGCCTTTGAGCTTCGCCAGGGTTTCATCGGCGAGGATCAGCGAATCCCAGCGCGCCGATTCATCGACGGCTTCGCTGCCGGCCTTGACGTGACGATTCAACACTTCGCGCCACATTGCTTCAGTGATCACACCTCCGCTCTTGCTGGCGAGCGTACACACGTCGCTGGCGACGCGCGCCAGGTTGCGACCGGACAGACCGGTGGTGGCCTGACCGAGGAAGGTGGGGATTTCCATCGGCCGTTCCAGCTTGGCCATTTCCAGGCGCAGGATCTCGATTCGTTGGGGCGCGCCCGGCAGATCGATCTGCACGTCCGCGCCGAAGCGCGACACGATGGCGTCGTCGAGCAGGTCGCGGCGATTGGTGGCACCGATCACCCACACGCGCTGGTCTTCGGTGCCGACGCCATCCCATTCGGCGAGGAACGCCTGCACCAGCTCTTCGGAGGCCGAGTCGGAGTTGCTCCCGCCCCGGCGCGCGAACACGCCTTCGCACTCATCGACGAAGATCACACAGCGACCGCGGCTGCGCGCCTGTTCCCAGATCTTTTTGACCCGCTCGCCACTCTGGCCGATATAACCCGCCTTGAGATCCGGGCCCTTGAGCGACATGAAGAAACAACTCGCGGAGTCGGCGATCCGGCGCGCGATCTCCGTCTTGCCCGTGCCCGGCGGCCCGTACAACAGCAGGCCTTTGGGCGCCGCCTTGTCGGCGCGGTTGAACATGCGAATCTTGTCGAGCAGATCTTCCTTGACCTCGGGCTTGAGCACGATCTGACTCCAGATACGCTGCAAGTCCTGATCGGTGACTTCCTTGCCTTTGGGCATCGCTTCTTCCAGCAACAGCTCGCGAGTCAGGCGCACATCGTCGGGCGAGTTGCTGACGCGCACGGCACGCTGCATGGCGCGCTTGACCAGCATCGACAGATCGCTGCCGCTCTTGCGGTTGAGTCGCTTGGCCAGGAACGCGGCGATCTCTTCGACGTCCAGCGCCGGGTCGAGCGGGCGCTCGGCGATGAAACGTTTGAGCAGTTCGGCGCGCGCGGCCTCGTCGGGCAGCGGAATCTCGAACTCGTAAGTGAACCGCCGCAGGATGGCTGGATCGATCTGTTCCTTGTGATTGGTCGCGGCCAGCACGATCACCGGGCGATCGGATTTCTGAGCGCCTTCCATCTGCGCCAGCATTTCGGTGACGATATCGTTGGTGTACGCATCGCCCGAGCCGCGCTTCACCGCCACGGCGTCGATCTCATCGATGAACAGCACGCAGGGCGCGCTGGCGCGGGCGCGATTGAACAGTTCACGTACCAAATGCGCCGATTGCCCCATGTACTGCGCCTTGAGGTCGGCGGTCTTGGCTTCAATGAACTTCACGCCGCTTTCATTGGCAATGGTGCGCGCGATGTCGGTCTTGCCGGTGCCGGGCGGACCGAACAAGAGAATGTTGGGAATGTCGGCCTTGCCTTTATAGCGATCGGCTTCACGCAACACTCGCGCAGCGTGTTGCAGCTCTTGTTTGATCTCCGGCGGCAGCACCAGCCGGTTCCAGGTTTTGCTTTCATCGCGGAACGACGCATCCGAACCGCGCACTGTGCGCACGGCAGCGCGCCAGTGCTCATCGGTGGGTATGTCGGGCACCGAATGCACCTTGGTTTCGCGCACGATTTCGCGCAGCTCGCGAATGGAAGCACCGCTGGCACCCTCGGCGACCCACTGCGGGGGCTTGCCCGGCAACTCGCTTTCCAGGCACGCAGCCTGCAGCACCATCTGACGACCCGCCGCGTCGGGGGCGACGATCTCGATCTTGGAACTGCCGAGCTGAGCAAGCATGCGCGGATGCAGGTTCTGTTCGCTCTGCGCGCTCAGCACGACCCAGACATTCGTGAGCGCGGCTTCATGTTTGCTCCATTGCTCGAGCCACGCCGCGACTGCTTCCTTGGTGCCGGCACTGTCGTGCTCGGAGCCGGGGCGTGCAAACACGTGATCCGCATGATCGATGAATAGCACGGTGGGGCCGCGTCCCGTGTGCGCGCTCCACAGTTCCTTGATGTCCTTGGCGGAGGCGAGTTGTTCGGCGCTCGGCTTCACGAACTGGCCGAACACGGAATCCGCGATCCTGCGGCCGAGAAATTCCTTGCCATTGCCGGCATAGCCGTACAGCAACAGGCCCGGCGGCGTGGCCCGGTCACGCAAGTTGAACAGATCGATGCGGCGGATCAGGAACTCGAACACTTTTTCGGCGGTGTACACCGGTCGCCAGATCTGCTCCAGCCGCCGCACCTTGGCGAGCAGATTCTCCAGTCGCGGGATCTCCTGGCGCTGCTGCTGTTCGGTCCACTTCAGTTGGCCGTACTGCGTGAAGTGTTGGAGCAATGGCGCGAGCTCGCCGGCGTGTCTGGTCAGCGCTTCGGTCCAGACGGCGCCGTACAGGCGCATCAGATCGTTGCCTTGTTTGGAATCGACCAGGGCGAGCGTGCCGCTGATGTTCAGCCGATACGTGGCGATATCGCCGAACGCGAGGAAGAAGCCGCCGGGCGGCGGGCTCACATCGTTCGGCAACTGTGCGAACGGCACGTCTTCGAGCACTGTGCGCTCCGGAGCTGCATTCACTCGCAGCGATTGATAAGTGCCCTGAGCGCTGGCGGCCTGCTCCGGATAGCAGTAAGTCAGCATCGGATGTTTCAGCGTGGCCGCGCTCTTCTGCAAGGCGGAGACTGGCGCCTTGATCTGCGCGCGCCGCTCGAAGAAGAACATGATGGGCACCAGCACCAGCGCATAGATCAGGATCGGAATCACGATGCTGGTCTGGAGCGCGACGGCGCGCAGAGTCATCGCCAGCCACACCAGGCCGATCAACATCAGGATCTTCATGCCGCCGCCAGCGCGCTTGAAGCGCCGGAAGAAAGGCATCAGGACGACGGCATTGCGCAGCGCCTTGGGCACGCTGGCATAACGTTCGCGCATCAGCTGGCTGGCCGTGTTCTGAACCATGGCGGCGATACGACGCAGATCCTGTCGGATGGCCTCCGGAATTGCCGCGCGTTCCTGCAAGGCCAGTTGCGTTTGAGTCAGCTGATCGGTAGCCGCCGTGATCGCGGCTTGATATTTCGCGCGCTGTTGCGCGAGCAGACGATCCTTGGCGCTGGCGCCGGATTGGGTCGGCACCGCGGCGGCTGCGACTGATGGGGCGGGTTGCGTCGCCGTCACTTTCACGGCAGCGAATTCGGGCAGCGCCGAGAAACCTGCTTCCTCCGAGAGCGCCGACAACTCCGCGCGCGCCGGCTTGCGCCTCTTCACGAACATGAAACAAGCGCCGCCGGCGACTGGAATCAACAGCAACCACAGATAAGCGAGGTTGAAGCCGGACGATTCAGGCGGCGGCGCGAATACTGGCGGAGCGAGCGGCGCCTGCTTTTGTTTCGAGGCGGCGACTTGCGGCGAGGGCGTGGTGCGGGGTTGCTGAACTGGCGTCGCTGCCTGTTGTTCACGCTGGGCCGCGAGCTGCGCTTCGCGTTGAGCCTGTCGCTCGGCTGCCTGGCGCTGCTGTTCCTCTTGTTGCGAACGTCTCTGTTCCGCTGCCTGCGCTTGGCGTTCTTCTGCCTGCTGTCGTTGAGCGGCAGCTTGTGCTTCACGCGCGGCTTGTTGCTGACGCTGCTGTTCCTCGCGTTCCAGCTGCTTTTGTTCCTGGGCCGCTACTTGTGCCTGGCGTTTTTCGTCGGCCTGCCGTTGCCGTTCTTCGGCCTGCAGCTGGCGCTGCTGTGCCACGTACTGCTTCTGATACTCCTTCAATTGCGCCATACCGTCGTTGTAGGCCGCCTTGGTCTGGGCACGGACGTCCGCCTGTTGTTCCTTGGACATGCGCGAGACCACTTTCTGTAACAACGCGATCTGCGCTTTGTTACTTTGCAGCCGGGCCTCATAGTCTTGGGCGCTGATCTGCTTGGTTTGCAACAGGAAACGCAGCTCCTGCGCTTCGACCTGTTTCTTCGCGATCTGGGTCGCCACCGGGTTGGCGAACAACGATTGCGCATGCGCGGACGGCGCGGCCCATAACCACGCAACCAGCGTTGTGAATACAATGACGACGGCCCGGGTGGCCGCCTGGTGGCGATACATGAGAACTCTCCCGCAATTCATCGCTTGTCGCGTGAACTGAAAAAATACAATATCGGTGCCCGTCGGCACAGACCGTAGCCCGTCGTGCCCGACGGTTGTCGAATTAACTTACAAAAGAAACATTGTATGACGAGCCGCGAACACAGCCGCGGAGGCGCGGCCTGGAGCCTGATCAAACTCATCCTGCTGGTCGCGGTGGTGTTCACGCTGTTCGGCGCCGGCGGCAGTTGCATCAAGCGAGCTCCGGAGTTGGCGGGCCAGGCGGTCGCCGAGATCACCGGCAGCGTTGCTTCGGCTGCCGGCGATGCCGCGAGCGACGCGTGGCGACGTAACGTGACGTGGCCCGTGGCGCGCACCTGGAACCGTTTCACCGGCTGGCTCTCCGATCTGTTCGGCGCCGGTCGCGACATCTGGAACAACACGTCGTCCGGGGACAAATTCAATCTGGTCTGCGAGAACATGCCGGTGGAGGGCATCAGCGACCTGTGCAAGTACTTCGAAGCGCCGCTGCGCGCGGCCGGCGATGCGCAGACCGAGCGCATCGCCTGCTTGTGGCAAGCGGCCGGCCGGAGCGGTGGCGCTGAGGTGACCCGCATCGCCAACGTTTGCGTGGTGAACAAGAACGAGCCGAACGAGCTGGAGAGCTGTCTGCGACGGCAGGTCGAGCCCGGCGAGGGCGCGGGCTGTCTGTCGAGCGCGCCCGGCCAGTTCTGGCGCCAGATGGAGCAGACCCTCAAGCCGTTCGCGTGTCCTGAGGTCGGCGGCGTGGTCGTGCCGGGGACGCCGGCTTCCTGCGCCTCCTCGACCGCTCCAGTCACACAAGATCCCGCCACCGCGCGCATCGACGAGCCGTACGTCAATTGCTTGAGAACGGTGTATGGCCAGCAGATCGCCGGGCGGTTGCCAGCCCAGCAGAGCTGCCTGGATCAGCCGGCGGCCAGCATGCAGCACTGGGTGCGATGCCTGGAAAGCGTGCTCCAACAACGGCTGCCCGCCTCGGGCGCCGCCGCCGTCGCTCAGTGCGGCAACGTTCGTTAGCCACGGCGCGGGGCGGCGGGTTGCTTGGGTTGGGGCAGCAGCTCCAATCCCATCGGTCCTTGCAGGCGGTCTGCTTTGCGCACCAGTACGACCGTGCCTTGCGGACCGCTGACGAGGATGCGGTCGCGGTTGGCTTCGTAGGCGGCACTGACAGTCGTGCCCAGCACGGAGATGAAGACCTGTCCGTCGGATCTGAACTCGTAGCGGGTGGCACCGCTGGCGTCGGCATAGATGCCGACCGGGGCACGGGCGCAGCCGCCGATCGAGATCGATGCCAGCAGCACGAGGGAACACGCGAGGGTGGGATGCATGCCGCCACACTGCTCGAACAATTGGTTACACGCGTCGACAGAAGCGGGTGGTTAACGCCACTTAACGCTGGTTAAGATGCGCCCCTAGTTCGAGAAGAATGTTGTCCCATGACTGAAAGCGATCCACGCAGTCGCCGGCGGGGCGTCCGGGCATCGCGCCAGAAGCTCACGCGGGCATTGACGGCTGCCGGCTTCAAAACCCAGGCCGCTCTGGCCGAGCGCATTGCCGATCTGGAAGGGCTCGACGCGGCACCGAAGGATGTGGTGAACCGCGTGTTTCGGGAGCAGCCCGTCGACCCGGCCACGCTCGAACGCCTCGCGCGGGCGCTCGGGACCGAGGCCTATCTGCTCTATCTCACCGCCGATGACGATGAGACAGAAGCTGGCGCCGCGAAAGCCGATGTCGGATCGACTGCGCCGGAGCGTTCGCTCGAAGCTGCCGATGTATCCGTTGCGCCGGCTCCGGTCACCTCGGTGAAAACACCGAATGGGTGGGAGTGGCGGAGCGTCGCCCCATTGGTCGTGCTCTGCGTTGTTCTGGCCAGCGTCATCGGCGGCGGTCTCTGGTATCTATTCGCGCGCGGCGCCGGCGGCGAATCCGTGGCCGAGGAGACGAAGGCCGCCCCATTGGAGCCGCGCTTCGGGCGCTTCAAAGTCGCGATCACCCAGTTCAAGGACGACCCGGACGGCGAGTTGGCCGTCCTGGTTCGCGAACGCCTGGAACGCACGCTGGGCGTCGCGTCGGCAGCCTTGCCCGCCATCACCGGCAACGAGGATCGCGCCGAGCTGGCCAAACGTTTCCGGGTTGACGCGCTGATCGACGGCGAAGTGGTTCAGGTCGGTCAGTTGCTGGCGGTGCGTGTCTACGCCTACGTCGACGCTCGCGGACGGCGAGAACAGATCTGGGCCGAGAGCCTGCCGGCGTCCAGCCGCGCTCGAAAATTGGCTTCCGTCGCCGATCACGTCACTTCCGCCGTTCATCGGTTGTTCGGCTTGCCGGCGGGCGACGCCCGCGCGCCAGCGCACTTTCCCTTGGCGCCGGTTCAAGACGAATATCTGCGTGCTCGCTGGTTCATGGATCAGGCGCCGAGCGAGCTGAACTTGCGCCGTGCGTCCGGCAACTTCAACGCAGCCCTTCGTCACGACGCAAACTACGCGGCCGCTCATGCCGGCCTTTGCGAAGTCATCCTCGATGCGGTCTGGATCGACAGCGAAGAGCGCCAGCTCGCGGATGCCGAGAAGTCCTGTATTCGCGCGGCCCAGCTGGCGCCGGAAGCTCCTGAAGTCGTTCGTGCGCAGGCCGCGTTTCTCAATCGATCGGGCCGCGCGGAACAGGCGATGACGATGCTCGCGAAAGCGCGAGAGCGGGAGCCCGACGATATGGAGATCGTGCTCGCACTCGCCAACGTCGAGTTCGAAATGCAGCGGCGTACCGGCGAACAGCAATGGGCCGACGTTTCGCTGGAGCATGCACGCGAAGCAACCAGGATCACGCCGGCCTTCTGGAAGCCGTACATGTGGCTGGGCGTGTATGAATCCGGCATCGGCACGCTCGATGCCGCAATCACGGCTTTGCAAAAGGCTTACGAGCTGGATCCGTCCAACGAGTATGTGACGACCAATCTCGGCACGATGTATTTCTGTCGAGGCGATTTCGAGGCGGCCCGCACTCTCTACGTGAAGGCGCGAGAGATGGCGCCGGCGTCGTATGCCGGCACCGAGTTTCTCGGCTTGGTTTATTACTATCTAAAGGATTTTTCCGAGTCGGCGCGCCTGCGCCAGACGGCGCTCGACATGGCGCGGGCCGGCGGCAGCGCGGAGATTCATCAGATGTGGGGCGCGCTCGCCGATTCCTATCGACACGCCGGTGACCGCCAGAAAGCCATCGATGCGTATGTGCAGGCGCTGGATATCGTGGAGCGCGACTTCCTGATGGGCAACGGCACGACCGGCGACAAGGGCGCGCGAGCCTACTATTACCTGACGTTGTCGCAGCTCGATCCGAAGCGTCCGCCCAAGGCAGTGATGGCATCGCTGGATCGCGATCTCGACGAAGCGTACGAGGCCAGCAGCGAACCGACGGCGCTGCTGCGCGTGACGCAAGCGTGGCTGCTCGAGAAAAACATGGAGAAGGCGCGGCGCGCGCTCTCGAAAGCCGTCAAGCGTTGCCCGTGCTACGGCAAGTATCCGGACGTCGAAGTGCTCGCGAAGAACTGACGGCGTCTCATTGTTTCGGTGGCTCCAGGCCCTTGGTGTACAGCACTTTGCCTTCCGGCGTCACCAGCACGGCATCGATGTCTTCCAGCCGGTTGTAGATTTCGATGGCCTTCTCCGGCCCCAGCACGAAGGCCGTTTTGGAGAGCCCGTCGGTGCGCGTCGCCGTCGGCCCGATGATGGTCGCGCTTCTTACTTTGCTGGCGGAGTGACCGGTCTTCGGGTCGATGATGTGGTGATAGCGCACGCCGCCCTCATCGAAGTAACGTTCGTAATCGCCCGACGTTGACAGCGCCGCATCTTCCAGTGGAATCCGCGCGATCACTTCATCCTTGCGATCGGGATGCCTGATGCCCACCACCCAAGGCTGACCGAAGCGATCTCCAATGATCCGGCTGTCACCGCCGGCGGTCACCAGGGCATGGTCGATGCCGCGCGCCTGAAGAATGGCGATGCCTCGATCGACTGCGTGACCTTTGCCGATACCGCCCAGATCGATGCGCATGCCGGCGCGGGCGAAATGCACCGTGCTGTTTTTCTTGTCCAGCTCGAGGTGTCGATAGTTGATCCCCGGCAAGGCGGCGGCGATCTGTTTCTCATCCGGATGGATATGTTTCCGGAAGTCATACATGTAGCCGACGCTCGCGTAAGTGATATCGAACGCGCCGTCGGTGATGCGCGAATACTCGAGCGCCGTGGTGAGCAGATCGAACAGCTCGGGCGAAACCTTGACCGGCTCCTGCGCCGCGCGCGCATTGACGATGGACAGCTCGCTGGTCGGCTTGTAGGTGCTCATCGCCTGATCGACCCGCCGCATCTCCGCGAGCACGGCCTCGATGGCGGCGTTGCCTTGCGCCTCGTCGGTAGCCCACAGCTCCACCGTGATGCGCGTCCCCATGATCCCGTCCTCGACGCGCTCCATCCATTCGGCGCGGGCCGGTTGAACCAGAACGAACAGCGCCAGGACCGTCGATAGCAGGTGTTTCATATTGAATCGAAGCCCGAACAGGTGAGCCCGCCGCCATGGCGGCGGCGAGGTCGTGGCAGGATGCCCGATCCTTCGTAAAAGAAAAGGGCGGCTTGGTTGAGCCCAAGCCGCCCCGACTCCTGCGAGAGTCTTCGTCGTTGCTATCAGAACTTGAACCGGGCCGTCACACCGTAAGTCCGAGGCGCGCCCAGGAAGCCGTTGAGCGTGCTTTCGGAGCGATTCGGAGCGGTCGACGAGCCTTGCAGCGTGGCGTCGAACAGCACCTGGTAGTAGTCCTCGTCGGTCACGTTCAGCGCCCACAGCTCGACCATCCATTTCTCGTCGGCAGCGCCGAAGCCCAGGCGTGCGTTCACCAGCGTCATTGCATCCTGCATCTTGCGCGGATCCAGGTTCGAGCCGGTGTTGTACTCCGAGGTGTAGCGCGCACCGATATTGGCGCGGAGGAGCAGGCTGTTGCCGATGGGCTGGTCGTAAGTCGCCGACAGGCTCGACGACCACTTCGGTGCGAACGACAGCGTGTCGTCCTTGCGCTCGGGACGGAAGAACGCGAGGTTGGCCGGGCCGCCGAAGTCCTCGATGGTCGTTTCCGCGTAGGTCACGCCACCTTGCAGGCTCAGCTGCTCGAGCGGAGTGAACCATACGAAGTCCACGTCCACACCCTGCGACACGACCTGCGGCAGCGAAGTCACGATGAACTGCAGGCCGGTGAAGGTGTTGAGCTGGAAGTCGCTGTAGTCCTGGTAGAACACCGCGCCGTTCACCAGCAGGCTGTTGCCGGCCCACTGTGTCTTCACGCCCAACTCGTAGGAGTCCACGGTCTCCTTCTCGAAGTGAGTGTCGGTGTCGACCGTCGGGCCACCAGGCGCGCCGACCGGTAACAGGAACACGCCGTTGCGCTCGCGATAAAGATTGAAGCCGCCCCCCTTGTAGCCCTTCGCGTACGACAGATACGACATCACTTCATCGGTGAAGCGATAGGCGAGCTTGGCGGTGCCGCTCCATTGTTCTTCGTCGAGCGACTGTTTGGTCTGGACGTTGCCGAAGATCGGATCGGCGTAGGTGACGCTACAGCCGATGCCGTAGATGGTCTGCGCGCCCGAGCTGCCGGCGATCGCAGCGTTGCGGAGCGTGGCGTTGGCGCGCAGCTGGGTGCAGCCCAGACCGTCGTGCAGGTTTTGATAATGCGAGTCGAGGTCCTTCGACTCATCCGTGTAGCGCAGACCCAGCGTCAGTTCCAGCGCGTCGGTGAAGCGGATGCTGTTGTTGGTGAACAGCGCCCAGTTCTTGGAATTCTGCTGATACACGTCCTTGGTCGCGGCGTTGGCCGGATACGAGCCGGGCGTCAGGATGCCGAGCGTGACCAGCGGGCTCGCGGTCGGGCCACCCGTCAAGCCGACGAAGTAATTCTGGAACTGCGTGCCCTGAATCAGCTGGTCGCGCGAGTCCAGGTCTTCGTCGGCGTAGAACAGGCCCACCAGCCAGCTGAGCTTGTCGCTCTCGCCGGCCAGACGCAATTCCTGCGAGAGCTGCTTGAACTCGTTGCCGAAGTTGCCGTCGGGGTTGCGATACAGGATGTCGACCGTGGTGAAGTCGGCGTCCTGGCCGTTGATGGTTTCCCAATCGCGATACGCGGTGATCGAGGTGACCGTCGCGCCACCGAGGCCGGCGAGATCCCAATTGAGCTCCATCGACACGCCCTTGTCGGTCACTTCCTGTTTGGTGGAGCGATTGGAGTAGGCGACCCGATCGAACGGATCGGCGGGATTGCGGAATGAGCCCGGCTGCAACGCGTTCAGCACCGTGAGCACGCCGGTGACAGGCGTCAGTATGGCTTGCGGAGCCGCGCAGCAGTTCTCGTCGCGATCGGTGTAGTCGGCCGTCAAGCGAATATCCAGCGCGTCGCTGGGCTTGATCAGCAATTGACCGCGCGCGGTGGTGAACTTGCGATCGACGTCTTCGTCGTCGGTGCGCGGGCCAGGGCCCCGCACGATGTCGAGATAGCCGTCGCGCTCGCGCGAGGCTACATACAAACGACCGGCCACCTTTTCAGAGAACGGGCCCGTCACCGATGCCGCGCCTTCCATCGCGCCGTAATCGCCGGCGGTGAGCTCGACGTCGGCGCCGAAGTCGAACGACGGCCGCTTGGTGACGACGTTGATCACACCGGCCGAGGTGTTCTTGCCGAACAGCGTGCCTTGTGGGCCTTTCAGCACCTCGATGCGTTCCAGCTCGCCGAGGTCGCCGAAGCCGACGCCGTTACGCGGCCGATACACGCCGTCGATGACCACACCGACCGACGATTCCAGGCCGGCGTTGTCGCCCACCGTACCGATGCCTCGGATGCGAGCGGTGGTGACCGACTCGTTCGAGGTCGACGTCACCAGCAGGCCAGGCGTGAGGATGGTGAGATCCTTGATGTCCTTGACGCCGGTGTCCTTCAGCAGTTGCTCGGACACGGCGGTCACTACGATCGGCACGTCCTGCAGGCTTTGTTCGCGTTTCTGCGCAGTGACGATGATCGTGTCGATGGTGCGTGATTCTTGAGGTTCCGATGCCTGCTGGCCCAGCGCAGGCAAGGTCACCAGAGCCAGTGCACCCACCACTGCACGGCGCAGCCGCTCACTTCGATCTTTCATGGATCCCCCTTGTTTAGATCCAACCAGATTCAGAACTTTGTCATGGCGGGGCTCACTGGCCCGCTGCTGTTACTCAGCACCCGAAGACTAACTGAGTTCGGCGCGCCAGCGAAAGAGACTTTGCGTAAAAGCAACGTTCGCAAAAGCACCAAAATGATTCAAACATGGCGACTGCAGGCCGGGATATTCGGGGATTGCGCCATGCAGTCCGGGCTAGCCCCAGGTGTCGGCCGAGCCGGGCTCGTGGTTGTTGCGTTCTGCAGTACTGAACTGTTGTTCGTCGACAACGAGTCGGGGATGATGCGCGGTGCTGGGCAGGACGCCCGAATGCCGGGGGCGCATGGATGCGCAGGACCGGCCTGGAGTCTTTGAATCAGAGTCTGGTACCGAGCATGGCGACCGAACAATTCGATCTCGTGGTTATTGGCAGCGGTCCCGCCGGCGAGGGCGCGGCGCTCACGGCGGCCAAGAATCATCGCAGCGTGGCTATCGTCGAGCGCTACTTCGAGGTGGGCGGCGGCTGTACCCATTGGGGCACCATCCCCAGCAAGGCGCTGCGTCATGCGGTGAAGATCCTCCACGACCTGAGGCGCAACCCGCTGCTCCGCGAGTTTCACGACGCCTCGAAGCTGACCTACCCGCAGCTGTTGGCTTCGGCGGGCAAGGTCATCGAGGCCCAGGTGGCGAGCCGCCGGCGCTTTTATGAACGGAACCGGATTCCGGTGTTTTTCGGCGAGGCCAGCTTCGTGGACGCCAACACGCTGGAGATCCAGCCGTCGACCGGCAAGCCGACGCGCGTCAGCGGCAAGAACATCGTGATAGCGGCAGGGTCGCGGCCGTACCATCCACCCGAAGTGGACTTCAGCCACGAACGCATTCGAGACAGCGATTCCATCCTGCGCTACGACCAGCATCCGTTCTCCGTGACCATCTATGGTGCGGGAGTCATTGGTTGTGAGTACGCCTCGATCTTCATCAACTTAGGCGCGAAGGTGACGCTGGTCAATACTCACGACCGGCTGTTGTCCTTCCTGGACGATGAGATCGCCGAGGCTTTGTCATATCACCTGCGCGAACAGGGCTGCGTGATTCGTCATAACGAGCAGTTCAAGGCACTGGAAGCCCGCGAGCGCGACGTGGTCCTGCATCTGGAATCGGGCCGCAAGATCAAATCGGATCTGCTGCTGTGGGCCAACGGCCGCACCGGCAACTCCGACAAGCTCAAGCTCGATGCTGTCGGCCTCAAGGCCAACAGCCGTGGCCAGATCGAAGTGAATCAGCACTACCAGACGGCCGTGCCTCACATTTACGCCGTCGGCGACATTACTGGACCGCCGGCGCTGGCCAGCGCCGCGTATGTGCAGGGCTCGCATGCCGTTCAGCACATGCTCGATCCCTCCATTCCGCCCCATAGCACCGCGACCATCCCGAGCGGCATCTATACGATCCCTGAGATCTCCTCGATCGGTCGCGGCGAGCGCGAGCTGCAGGAAGCGAAGGTGCCGTATGAAGTCGGTCACTGCTCGTTCAAGAACCTGGCGCGCGCGCAGATGACGGACGAGCGCGTCGGCATGCTGAAGATCATCTTCCACGCCGAGACCATGCAGGTGCTGGGAGTCCACTGCTTCGGCGACAACGCTTCGGAAATCGTGCACATCGGCCAGACGGTGATGGCCGGCCCGAACAACGACATTCGTTACTTCACCCAGACCACCTTCAACTATCCGACCATGGCCGAGGCGTACCGGGTGGCGGCGTATAACGGCATCAACCGGCTGACCTAGGGCCTGTTAACACTCATTGGATGGGCTGCGACGAGCTATTGCGGTTCAGGGCTAGGCGGGACGAGCGCCGTGTGCTCTCTGCACATAAGGGAGGAGCAACGACGTCCTGAACCGCAATAGCTCGTCCCATCTAAGGATATTTATTCATTAAACGGGTTGCGCCTCGAATCGCCTGCCGCTGCGTTACAAAGCTTGCCCATATCGACATATGGGCTGCGCTTTGCGCCTTGCTGCAGGCGATTGGAGGCGCAACGCAGCCCATCCAATGAGTGTTAACAGGCCCTAGCGGACTTCAATCCGTTCCCCGGCCAGGCCGTCGCGGCTTCTGATCGTCAGCTCGTCATGGGGGCGGATTTATAATCTGTCCCTGAGCTGCGTCGGTCGCGGCCCATGCCGGCTCCATCGGCTGACCTGGCGGCTTCTAATTGTCACCTGGGTTGGCGTATCGTTCGTTGCGCTAACAACTCCAATCGAGGTGGCTATGAGCTTCGTCAAGGAATTCCGGGAATTCGCCGTCAAGGGCAACGTGGTCGACATGGCCGTCGGTATCATCATCGGCGCCGCGTTCGGCAAGATCGTCAGCTCGCTGGTCAGCGATGTGGTGACCCCGCCGCTCGGCTACCTCATCGGCGGCGTGGATTTCACCAAGCTCGCGGTGACCTTACCGACGATTCGGGAAGGCGTGGAGCCGGTGACCATCCGCTATGGCGTGTTCCTGCAAGCGACGTTCGATTTCATGATCGTGGCTTTCGCCATCTTCATGATCGTGAAGCTGATCAACCGCCTGCGTCGCGCCGAGGAAGCCAAGCCCGCCGCTCCCGCAGTGCCGCCTCCGCCGCCTCGCCAGGAAGTTCTGCTCGAAGAGATTCGCGATCTGCTCAAACAGCAGCAGCGCTGAGGTGTCGCTGACGCGGGTTGGCGCTTTGCGCCGACCCTGCGTTGCGCGGCAGTCGCTTCGCGGGGCACGCCTGCGCTCCGCTGGCGCTCACGTGTCGCACTGGCGCTTGCGTATCGCACTGGTGCTCGCATGTCGCGCTGACGCTTACGTATCGTGCCGACGCCTGCGTATCGCTCGTCTACGCTTTCCCCGTGCAAGACGGCTCTAGTTCACGGCGGCGAACGCCGGACGCGTCAAGTTCTCCGGCTCACCCGTCGTCGCGGCGACGTTGTCTTCGACGCGAATCCCGCCAAACGGCTTGAACTGCGCCACCGTTTCCCAGTTGATCTGCTTGCCCAGCGGCGACGTGCGCGCCTTCTCCAGCAATTGATCGATGAAGTACAACCCCGGCTCGATCGTGACGACGCAGCCCGGCTGCAACGTCCGTGTCAGTCGCAGATAGGGGTGTCCTTGCGGACGCGCCTTCTGCTGGCCATCCGGCGTCACAGTGAAACCCGCGACATCGTGGACCTGCAGTCCCAGCAAGTGACCGACGCCGTGCGGGAAGAACACGCTGCTCAGTCCACTCGCCAGCGCTTCCTCCGGCGCGGCCGTGATCACTCCAAACTCACGCAGAATCTTCGCAACGCGCCGATGCGCACTGAAATGAATATCGGCGTAATCAACGCCAGCACGCACCTCTGAACACAGACCCTGCTGCTCGTCATCCATCGCCTTGATCAACGCCGCAAAGTCATCGTTCTCACGCGAGTAAGTGCGCGTGACATCAGCTGCGTAACCATGAAACTGCGCCCCCGCATCGATCAAAAACGAACGCGACTGCGCAGGCGCCGTCCGTTCCTGATTCTGATAATGCAGTACCGCCGAGTTGGCATTGAGCCCGACGATATTGGGATAGGGCAGTTCATTCTCCGTTTGTCCCGTCGCACGGATATACGACATGTTGATGTCGTACTCCGAACCGCCAGCTCGAAACGCCGCTTCAGCGGCTTTGTGCCCGCGTGCAGCCATGCGAGACGCACGACGCATGCATTCGAGCTCGTACTCCGTCTTGAACGCGCGCACGTAATGCAAGCGATGCATGAGCGGCTCGGGATTGCGTCCGGTGAAACCCCAATCGGTAAATTCGTCGCGCCATTCACCAATGAATGCACAGCGACCCACGCCAGCAATGTGCGCTTTCGCTGCCGATGCTTCACGAATGACTTTGAAGTCGAATTGATCGGTCCAGAAATCGTTCGGCATCTCGGGCGGCTGGTACCAGTAGTCCACCGGTTGCAGGAACACGAGCTGCAAGCGCTGCCCGGGCCGATACACGATCCAGCAGTCGACCGGTTCCGCCAGCGGTGTCCACAGCCGAAAGTGGGGATTGGGCTTGAACGGGTAGGGCTGGTCATCCAGGAACTGCATGTGATGACCGCCGGCGTAGATCGCCACCGCGTCGAAGCCGGTGGCGGCGAGCGCCTCGTCGGTGTGGCGGCGCTGGATTTGCAGATGCGCCGTGTATGAGGATTTCAGTGGGGCGTTCATGGCGTTACGTTGATCTCGAGCTGCGCCCATTGCGTCTGGCCCGCATGGTAACTGGCGACACAGTGCCCCGTCGTGCCGGGAACCATCCGACCCAGCGAGCCGGTGAGTAAGATCTGCCCGCGCTCCAGCGTCCATCCTTGCGCGACCATTTTGTTCACCAGGAACAACGCCGCGCGCCACTGATCGCCGAGCGCGTCGGTGCCTTTGCCGGTGAGCATTTCTTTGTCGTTGCACACCAGGCGAACGTCGGTCGCATTCGGATCGCGCTGTTGAGGCGAAGCGAATTCACCAACGATGTACTTCGCTGCCGCGACGTTGGTGGCGACGATGTCGACGGCATCGAGCGATGGCGGTTGCGCGTAGTCGAGATTGGGAAGCTCGATCGCGGGGCCGACGCCATCGATGTGTGTGCGCAGTGCTGCGACGTCCGCGAGTGGTTTGTCGATCGGCGTACCGATGCGCATCGCCACTTCGACTTCGATGAAGAGACCACGCATTGCGTGCAAGCTCACTGTGCTCGTAGAAGGCACTGCTCCTCCCTTGAACAGCACGCCCGCTACCGCATCGTTGGTTTTGAAACGTGCTTGCGCGGGCGCGGATGTGAGTCCCGCTTTGAATCCTGCCGGACTCTCGCCATGCAATCGCTCGCGCACGCTGCGCGTTTGCACGCGATACGCGGAATCGATTGTCAACGTTTCGTCAATGTTGGGCAGCGAGCGCTGTTCGCGCCAGGATGTCACTATTTCGTCAACGACCCGATGTTCTGTCGAACTGCACGCGCTGAGCACGATACAGATCAATGACATCGACGCGGCGCTGCGCGCGGCTCTGGTTTTCATGGTGTTTGTGATTTGTCTTTATGCGGCGACGTGATCGATCGGATGTTGCATGACTGTTTCAAAGCAAACTGAAACATCTTAGACTCCCGCCGCCGCATGGGAATGGTGGCGCGAGCCACTTGATCCGTTGCTGTTCAATCAACCTACATCACATTGGGGTGATCGTTCACATGAACACAAAGATGATCCTCGCCGCTCTGGCGTTGTCGCTGTCGCTCGCTGCTTGCGCCAAGAAGGAAGAGGCTCCGGCCGACGCCGCTGCTCCTGCCGCGACCGAAGCCGCTCCGGCTCCTGCCGAAGCTCCTGCCGACGCTGCTGCCGCTCCTGCTGAAGGCGCCGCTCCGGCCGAAGCTCCTGCTGACGCCGCCACTGCGCCGCCGGCTGGCGAGACCACGCCGCCCCCGGCTCAGTAATCGAGCCAGGCTCGGTCACCGAGCTTGAGGAGCGGATGGCAACATCCGTTCCCACCAACACCGGGCGGGCTTTCCGCCCGGTGTTGTTTTGAGGATCGCCCGGATCCTTCGGCCGCGGGGATCACCGATATCGCCGGCTCCGCTTTTTCAGTACCGTACTCGCGGAATTAGAACTCGGAGGTGGCAAGGGACTCGCCAGCAAGCCGTGCCCGTCAGTATTCGCGATGCCCTGAACTCTCCCCGCGACCGTCAATGGATCCAGGCTCAATACCCGGAGTACCTCGAAGACCTGTCGCAAATGAGCATGAACACCGGCGTGTTCCCGGCCACCCGTGAGGTGCAGACGGAACTGATGGCCCGGTGGTTCGCCGATGACAGCTCCTATCCCCTGATCATCCTGAAAGACGACCACCCCGCCGGCTTCGCGCTCGTCAGCCGCCCGCCGCGGAATCGCCGCGACCAGGTCGACTTCCGCATGGCCGAATTCTTCATCGCCCTGAAGTCCCGCCGCCTCGGCGTCGGCCGCGACGCCGCTCAACTGATCTTCAACCGCTTCGCCGGCAGCTGGGAGATCACCGAATTCCTCCACAACAAAGCTGCCGTCGGTTTCTGGCGCGCCATCCTGACGGAATACACCGGCGGCAAGTTCGCTGAAAAAGTGGCGCACGGCGAGGTGCACCAGACCTTCATTTCGACGAATCGGCAGCGGGTGCGCTGACCCCGGCATTTGACATTCGACGCTCCAGCTGCGTTCGCCACGTTGGTGGCGCGCGCTCGTGCCGCTCGTCTATCCTCATCGCCACTGGCACACGGACGCTGTGCCTGGGGGCGGGCGATGAAAAACGCGAATCAAACTTCGCGCACCGGATTCCAAGCTCCGGTCGGCAGCTTGCTCGCACTGTCATGGCTATCGCCAATGCCGCCAGCAGGGTCGATCTGGTCGCCATCGTCGACTTGAAGTTCCTCGAGTCGACCGACCAGCCCGCCGCGGTCATGTGTTTCGGCGACAAGGATGAGGATTGTGTGCTGTGGGCCACCCACAACTTATGTCTCGAGCTCAAGGAAAGCGAGTCGGAGTCAAAGACGTGTTACGACGCGAAGTGAGTGGCGCCGAGCGAGGTTGTCACGGGCGCGCGCTTCGCCCACCGAAAGCCAGGTCGATCAGCAACATTCCGTTGGATCGCGTGGACCTGACGCTTGGCGACGGGTCATCTTTGCCCGCCATAGGTGACATCGTACAGCCCGATCAGGGCTTTACCGGCCCGAATGGCGAGTCGATGGGGATCGTCTTCTGCATCAATTCCGACGGCACCGTGAAGTGGGTCGCCGATGTTCTGGATTCTGAAATAGAACTGCTGCCTGACGTTTCCGCGGAAACGTCACATGGGCGCATTTGTTCGGACCGATTCGCTGTTTCTCGCGGAGTAGGCAAACCTATGGGCATGCACTTCGGACTCATCGCCGCGAAGACGTCGCTGTCTGAGCTCAGGGCTGCTTTTTCGGAGACCTGGCCAGAATTGGAGGTTGTCGATTCCGCCGAGGGGTTCGCCAATGTCGACGACGTTTGGTCCTGGAAGAGCGCCCACGAGCGCTTTGTGTCGGCGGCCGATTGGACCAAGGACAATCAAGGAGTCGAGGCCTATGTGCTGTGCCAGGACGGGCCTTGGGCCATCCTCATGGACTTCAGCTTCGTCCTTCCCGGAGACGAGGCAGCCCTCGAGAAACTGAGCGTCCGGTTCGGCTCGGTCGTTTCCTTCATCGTCGAAACCGCCGGCGGATGCGCGTACTTCTCGAGCTACGAGTCCGGGCAGCTGCGGCGAATGATTCAGAACACTGATGGGCAGCTCGCTTTCTCCGGCGCGCGCCTCCCGCAAGAAGAAGGCATGGCTGTTGAAAGCTACTACATGAAGGAAACAGAGCAACTGATGCGGGCTTTCGGATTGTCTCTGCACGATGAGCTGCCTATTGTTTCGACCGCGGTAGCGATCGCCGTTGCTGGTCGAGCTGATTACTCGGCGCTCGCGCGTGGGAGTGATGACGGAGAAGCTGAGGCCAGGAAATCGTCACCTCAGGCGGCGAGACCCTGGTGGAGATTTTGGTGAGCGATATTTGTCAGTAACCAAGCAGGTATGCACACCGATGATGCGCTTCAAGCGATCCAAGCCGTTGTGGCGGTTGTAGAGCTTCAGATGTCAGATCCAATCTATTACGCGGCCCAGGCCGTACTGCCTGCGCTGATCATTGTTGTCGTGCTGTGGCGAAGACAGGCGAGACAAGGCGTTGCGCTCGGCTTCGTCAAATGGATGGGCGTCTATGTCATTGCTCTCATCAGCTGCGCGGCATGCATCGTCGGCCTCGAAGCTCTGAGCCGGGCGCTCGGGCTTCAGAACGGTAAGTGGGTGGTGCAGCTGCTTTGGCTCGTCTCCACTCTGATCGGCTACCTGGTCGGCGGCCGGGCGGTGGTACGTTTCCGCGGAAAGGTCGAAGCGAAGTCTTGATGGCTCGTACGGCATGAAAGCAACGCACCGGTTCGCATTAGGTTCAACTCCAGCCGGGGGAGTATTGTTGGATCACCTCCGGCCTCTGCTGATGGAAGGTCGTTCCGTCGGAGTCATTTGCGGCGACGAGTTGCGACATCAATTTCAGTGCGACGCAGGCTATCTGCTCATCGTCAGCTACGACTATTTCGACGGGACCAGTCATTGGTTCTATCTGCTGGACGCCAGCGGCGCCGTGCTGGATCGTGCCACTACACCGGACTACTTCGGGTTCATCCAGGAGCTGGAGATCGAAGGGCCGTCGTCGATCTGCTTCGGCTTCTTCGGGACCAACGATCGCTGGTCCCTGACGGTGCGCGGCAATCTCGGCTTCCTGGCTGCCGGTCTGTTGCGACGGATGAGTTGCTTCATCCTGGGCAGGCGCAGTCTCGTACTCCGGTGCACCAAAGGTCCACCGTGGTCGTTACCGGCCGAGCGATCTCAATAGTTCTTCGGCGCACGCTATCATGACGGCATGGACGTCGGCCCCATCCAGCGGCCGCGATAGCATCGCACCGGAATGTTCATCAGCGGAACGATATAAACATGAAACGTATATTGAGTGTTGTCCTACTTCTTTTGACTGTAAGCGCCTGCGGCGTCAGCAATATCAAATCCGATTCGTCCGTGCGTCTGAGAAGCGACGAGGCGATTCTGCTGCTTGGGTTTCGGCCCGAGAGTCGAATCCATCTGGTGCGTGGACCCGTGCACGACAATACCTGGCGAAGGCCTCGACTGGATGTGCCGGAGGTAAACGCGTTTCCAGAGCAGGGTTATGTCTTCGTCAAGGTGAAGGCGACGCGTCCGGAAGAGCGCCTCGGTGTCTCGCTGATTTTTCCGACGACCCGCACTTACTTCGGGCCGTGCCGAGATTCAGTGTCACCGACGTTCGAGGCGAAACCGGGTGTGGTGAACTATGTTGGAGACCTCGCCTACACGATGGAGGACGGGACGATGCGGCTGCAATTTGCAATGGATGAACAGTCCGCGCAGCAATTCGTGCGGGAGAATCATCCTCGTCTGGGTCTACAGTTGACGACGCAGCCTATGACTCCGATGAAGGCCGACAGCCATTTGTGTGATCCCAAGAGTGGCACATACACTATCTATGTGAGTATTCCGAGGTACTGAGCGCGCCACTAACGCCTGAGGGAGTCATGGAAAGCGTCGACGTTGAAGGCGGTTGCTTCTGCGGCAAAGTGAGATACCGGCTGTCGGCGCCGCCCATCGGCAGCATGGTGTGTCACTGCCAGACTTGCAGGCGCATTTCCGGAGCGCCGGCCGTCGCCTGGATCACCGTTGAGGAGCGCCACTTCAGTTTCATGACAGGCGAGCCGGCAAGGTTCTCGTCATCCGATCCGGTTGAGCGAACATTCTGCCCGGCGTGCGGCACTCCTTTGACCTATCGGTCAGCATCGTGCCCGGGAGAGATCGACGTTGCTACGTGCACGCTAGATGATCCGAACCAGTATCCTCCAACGCATCACTCGTGGCTGAGCCACAACGTAAGCTGGGTGATCTTCGCAGACGGGTTGCCTTCCTATCCCGAAAGCAGCACGGGCAGCTCGGCAGTTTGAGTAGCGACATCATCAGCCGGGTGGCGATCTCGAGCTGGAGATTCCGGCGCTGAGCCAGACGCTCATGGGGCATCAGGACGGTCTGTAATGGTTGAGACCCGCTCAACGAGATTTATGAGTTTCAGGTTGTCGCGTTACAGCGCATTCATCGCTCTGCTGTCGCTTGCCTCGGCGGCGTGCCTTGTTGCGCTCGGGGCGCGCTACGCCAGCGTGGATGCCCGGTTCCAGCTTTCGTTGGGAGGCTATGCATCGCTGGCCGTGCCATCGCTGATTTGCGCGGCGTTGTGGATCTGGTGGCGGAATCGATTCCTTCGCGTGGCAGGGGGCTGTGTGGCGGTGCTGTTGTTTGTGTTCTGCGCAAACTTCATGGCCACCGGACCGGTCGGAGGGGATATGGACTTTGGTGCGTCGTTCACCGCCACCATAGCGGCCATGGGATGTTTTGTCGTTTCGGTGATCGGGTTCGCCGTGGCCGGGATTTTGAACCTCATCTGGCCGCAAGTGGAGAATGAGCCGTAGCGACTGCCAGGGTCGGCTGCGGCGTCACGCCCGCTTCCGAACCGCCGCCGGCTTCTTTTTCTCCAGAATCGGCTGCAAATACTTACCGGTGTACGACCCCTTCACCTGAGCAATCTGCTCGGGCGTTCCGGTCGCCACGATCGTGCCGCCACCGCCGCCACCTTCCGGTCCCAGATCGATGATCCAATCCGCGGTCTTGATCACGTCGAGGTTGTGTTCGATGACCACGATCGTGTTGCCCTCATCGCGCAGACGATGCAACACGCCCAGCAATTGTTCGATGTCGAAGAAGTGCAGGCCGGTCGTCGGCTCGTCCAGGATATAAAGCGTGCGACCGGTCGAACGCTTCGACAGCTCCTTCGCCAGCTTCACACGCTGAGCCTCACCGCCTGATAGCGTCGTGGCGTTCTGACCCAGGCGAATATAGGACAAGCCGACATCCATCAATGTCTGCAGCTTCGGTGCGATCACCGGCGCGTGGCGGAAGAATTCGAGCGCGTCTTCGACCGTCATCTCCAGCACTTCGCTGATGTTCTTGCCCTTGTAACGAATCTCCAGCGTCTCGCGGTTGTAGCGCTTGCCTTTGCAGACATCGCAGGGCACGTACACGTCGGGCAGGAAGTGCATCTCGACCTTGATCACGCCGTCGCCCTGGCAGGCCTCGCAGCGGCCGCCTTTGACGTTGAAGCTGAATCGTCCCGCTTCATAGCCACGAGCGCGCGCTTCCGGCACGCCGGAGAAGATGTCACGAATCGGCGTGAACAGGCCCGTGTACGTCGCGGGGTTGGAGCGCGGAGTGCGGCCGATGGGGCTCTGGTCGATATCGATGACTCGATCGATCTCATCCAGGCCCTCGACACCGTCGCTGGGCGCCGGGTCGGTGGAGGCATCGTTCAGCTGTCGCGCGACGAATTGATACAGCGTGTCGTTCACGAGCGTCGACTTGCCCGAGCCGGACACGCCGGTCACGCACGTCATCACCCCGAGCGGAATATCGACCGTCACGCCTTTCAAGTTATTGCCGCGCGCGTTCACCACGCGCAGATGACGCTCCGCCTGCACCGGCGTGCGAATCGCCGGAATCGCAATCCCGCGCTTGCCGGACAGGTACTGGCCCGTGATCGAATTGGCATCCGCCGCGATCTCCGCCGGCGTGCCTTGAGCGATGATCTGGCCGCCGTGCACGCCCGCGCCCGGGCCGAGGTCGACCACATGATCGGCATGGCGAATCGCATCTTCGTCGTGCTCGACGACCAGCACGGTGTTTCCTAAATCGCGCAGCCGGTTCAACGTCAGCAGCAGTCGATCGTTATCGCGCTGGTGCAAGCCGATCGAAGGCTCGTCGAGAATGTACATACAGCCAACCAACCCCGAGCCGATCTGACTCGCGAGCCGAATGCGCTGCGCCTCGCCGCCGGACAACGTGTCGGCGCTGCGATCCAAGGTCAGATAATCCAACCCCACATCGCTCAAGAACCGCAATCGCTCGCCAATCTCTTTGATGATCTTGCCCGCGATCTCGCCGCGCCAGCCTTCCAGCTTCAGATCCGAGCTGAAGCTCAGCGCATCTGCGACCGCCAATCTGGCCAGCTCCGGCAGACTGCGCTCGGCAACGAACACATTGCGGGCCGCGCGATTCAAACGCGTGCCGCCGCAATCGGGGCAGGGCTGATTGCTGAGGTACTTGGCAAGCTCCTCGCGAACCGCGACCGACTCGGTCTCGCGATAGCGCCGCTCGAGATTCGGAATCACGCCTTCCCATTTGTGAGAACGACGCAGCGTTCCGCCCGCAGCGTTGACGTATTTGAAGTCGATCTTTTCTTCGCCGCTGCCGTAGAGCACGACCTTTCGGCTCTTGGCAGGCAGATCCTCCCAAGGATTCTCGACGTCGAACTTGTAGTGTTTGGCCAGCGATTGCATCAACGCGAAGTAATAAGCGTTGCGCCGATCCCAGCCGCGAATCGCGCCACCGGCAATCGACAAATTCGGATGATGAATCACGCGCGCCGGATCGAAGAACTGCTGCACGCCCAAGCCCGAGCACGTGGCACACGCGCCGGCGGGATTGTTGAAAGAGAACAGCTTCGGCTCCAGGTCCGCGATGCTGTAACCGCAGACCGTGCAGGCGAACTTATCGGAGAACACCAGTTCTTCACGCTTCGGATCGTCCATGAACGAAACCCGCGCGACGCCGTCTGCCATGCGCAGCGCCGTTTCGAAGGACTCCGCCAGGCGCTGAGCCGCGTCGGGGCGGACTTTCACGCGGTCGACGACCGCATCGATGCTGTGCTTTTTCTTCGGGTCGAGCTTTGGCACGGCGTCCAGTTCGACGACGTGGCCGTCGACGCGCGCGCGCACGAAACCCTGGCCGCGCAGTTGTTCGAACACCTGAGCGTGCTCGCCTTTGCGTTCATCGATCATCGGCGCGAGCAGCAGCAGCGGCGTGCCCTCGGGCAGGCGCATCACCTGATCGACCATCTGACTCACCGTCTGCGCGGCGAGATCGACGCCGTGATCCGGGCAGCGCGGCGTGCCGACGCGCGCGAACAGCAGGCGCAGGTGGTCGTAAATCTCGGTGACCGTGCCAACGGTCGAGCGCGGATTGTGGCTGGTCGACTTCTGCTCGATGGCGATGGCCGGCGACAGGCCCTCGATCGAATCGATGTCGGGCTTTTCCATCATCGACAGGAATTGCCGCGCGTAGGCCGACAGCGACTCGACATAGCGCCGCTGGCCCTCGGCGTAGATGGTGTCGAACGCCAACGACGACTTGCCCGAGCCCGACAAGCCCGTGAAGACGATGAGCTTGTCGCGCGGGATCTCGAGGTCGATGTTGCGCAGGTTGTGAGTGCGGGCGCCGCGGATGACGATGGAAGGCATGGCTACCGTACGTGGCGTCAAAAGGGGATCGTTCAATATACGGAGCCGGCCAAGTTGGAGCAAAACCTGGTCAGCCAACGGCAGGAATTGGCCTGCGGCCGGCACAGCGTCGCCAAGCACGAATCGGGCGGTAGCGGGGGGCTGAATAACTGCCAGTTTGGCTGTCGAGAATGTCCTGCGAGCCTGGCCAACCGCGTTTACAATCCCCGCCTTCACTGAATTCGAGGTTCGCTGTCATGGCGCGCGGTATCAATAAAGTCATTCTGGTGGGCAACTTGGGAGCGGATCCCGACACGCGCTACATGCCCAGCGGCAAGGCGGTCACCAACATCCGCATCGCCACCTCCGAGTCCTGGAAGGACAAGCAGACCGGCGACATGCAGGAGCGCACCGAGTGGCACGCCATCGTCCTCTACGACAAGCTCGGCGAGATCGCCGCGGAGTACCTGCGCAAGGGCTCGCAGGTCTACATCGAAGGCTCGCTGCGCACCCGTAAGTGGCAGGACAAGGAAGGCAAGGACCGTTACACCACCGAAATCATCGGCCAGAACATGCAGATGCTCGGCGGCCGGGGTGGTGGCGGAGGCGGCGGTGGTGGAGGGGGTGGCGGCGGCTTTGGCGGCGACGACGAACAGCCGCGTCGTGCCCCGTCCCGTCCCCAGCAGAGCGAGCGTTCGGCGCCTCCGCCGGCCGATGACGGCGGTGGCGGCGGCTTCGACGACGACATTCCGTTCTGAAGCGCACCGGAATGGGGCTGGCGAATGTTGCCATGCTCTTGAATTAACAAAAGATTGCCCCTACCTCTCGGGGCCCGCCAGCCAACTGTGCTGCCGGGCCCCGAATTGCGTGCGCCGGTGGAAAAGCCCCGGCGGCGCCCTTATCCTTGTCAGCCCTCATAGCTTGCGTTCGTCCGCCCGTTCTACCCAATGCCTCGCGTCTTTATCCGCACCTTCGGCTGCCAGATGAATGAGTACGACTCCGCCCGCATGGTGGACGTGCTGCGCGAGGCAGGGGGCTACGAGCCGACCGACGACCCGGCCCAGGCCGATCTGTTGCTGCTCAATACCTGCTCGGTGCGCGAGAAGGCGCAGGAGAAGGTGTTCTCGCAGCTCGGTGGCTGGCGGCAGCTGAAAAAGAACAAGCCGGACCTGTTGATCGGCGTGGGCGGCTGCGTGGCCAGTCAGGAAGGCGACGGCATCACCAAGCGCGCGCCCTATGTCGACCTGGTGTTCGGGCCGCAAACCCTGCATCGGCTGCCGGACATGATCAACGAGATCCGCTCGGCCGGCCGCTCGGTGGTCGACGTGAGCTTTCCGGAGATCGAGAAGTTCGATCACCTGCCGGCGCCGCGCTCGGAAGGCGCGACCGCCTTCGTGTCCATCATGGAAGGGTGCAGCAAGTACTGCACCTTCTGCGTCGTGCCTTACACGCGCGGCGAGGAAGTGAGCCGTCCGTTCGAGTCGGTGATGACGGAGATCCGTCAGCTCGCCGATCAGGGTGTGAAGGAAATCAATCTGCTCGGCCAGAACGTCAACGCGTATAACGGCCCGATGGACGATGGAACGCCTTGCGATCTGGGTACGTTGATTTATTGCGTGGCGGACGTGCCGGGCATCGAGCGCATCCGCTTCACAACGTCACATCCGGTGGAGTTCAAGGACTCGCTGATCGAGGCTTATCGCGACGTGCCGCAGCTCGCGAATTATCTGCATCTGCCGGTGCAGGCCGGCTCGGACCGCATTCTCATGGCGATGAAGCGTGGTTACACTGCGCTCGAATACAAACAAAAGATCCGCAAGCTGCGCGCGGTGCGCCCGGACATCAGCATCTCGTCGGATTTCATCGTCGGCTTCCCCGGCGAGACCGAGAAAGATTTCGAAGCGACCATGAACCTGATCGCCGACGTCGGTTTCGATCAGTCCTTCAGCTTCATCTACAGCCGTCGCCCCGGTACGCCGGCGGCGTCGCTGCCGGACGATGTCTCTCAGGAAGAGAAGCACAAGCGACTGGAGATTCTTCAGGCGCGGATCAATCAGCAGCACCTGGAGATCAGTCGTCGCATGGTCGGCACGGTGCAGCGTGTGCTCGTCGAGCGGCCCGCGAAGAAACACGAAGGACAGATTGCCGGCAAGACCGAGAACATGCGCTGGGTCAACTTCGATGGCCCGCACTCGCTGATCAATCAATTCGCCGATGTGTTGATCACCGAAGCCATGCCGAATTCGCTGCGTGGCCGGCTGGTTGGCGCGGGCGACACTTCTTCCATCCCGGCCGCGGCGGAGTTTGCCGTGGCTACTCAGTGAGCGCGCGTGGGTCGCAATTGAACGCATCCATCGCAACGCGCGAGCTCGCGTTCGAGCCAGTGGACAACGCCCGGCTCGCCAATTTCGTAGGCCCCATGGACGAGAACCTACGGCACGTCGAGCAGCGGTTCAACGTGCAGGTGCATCGTCGTGGCGGTCACATAGAAGTGTCCGGCCCCGGGGCCGCGGCCAGTGCGGCCGAGCGGGTGCTGCGACGTTTGTTCGATCTGTCGTCGAAGGAAGCAATCACACCGGATCGTGTGCACTTGGCTGTGCAGGAGGCAGGCATGGAAGAAGCGACAACGGCGCCAGTATTGGTCGCGCCTCGTCCGTCGGATGAGGTGACGATTCATACCCAACGCGGCGGGATCCGCGGGCGGGGGCCGAATCAGAGACAGTATCTGCATAACATCCACACCAACGATCTGACGTTCGGCATCGGGCCGGCGGGCACAGGCAAGACTTATCTTGCCGTGGCCTGCGCGGTCGAGGCGCTGCAGACGGATCGCGTCCGTCGCATCGTGCTGGTGCGTCCGGCGGTGGAAGCGGGCGAGCGCCTGGGCTTCTTGCCCGGCGATATCGGCCAGAAAGTGGATCCGTATCTGCGGCCGATGTATGACGCCCTGTATGACATGATGGGCTTCGACCGCGTGGCGCGCGCCATCGAGCGCCAGGTGATCGAAATCGCGCCGCTGGCGTTCATGCGCGGCCGATCCCTTAATGACTCCTTCATCATTCTGGACGAAGCTCAGAACACCTCGGTGGAGCAGATGAAGATGTTTCTGACCCGCATGGGCTTCGGTTCCAAGGCGGTCGTGACCGGCGACATCACCCAGACCGACCTGCCCAAGCAGCAGCTGTCGGGGCTGAGGCATGTGATGAACGTGCTGCCGGGCGTCGACGGCGTCGCTTTCACCCACTTCACCTCGCGTGACGTGGTCCGGCATCCGCTGGTGCAGCGGATCGTGCAGGCGTACGAACGCAAACAGGCGGCCGCTCCCGACCGGCCTGGAGGCGACGGAGCTTGAAATTGGCCGTGACCGTGCAAGTGGCAAGTTCGCGTCGCGGCGTACCGCATGCCCGGAGTCTGAACCGGTGGGCGCAGGCTGCCTGCGCCCCCTATCTGCCCCGTGACGACCGCGATCTCGCGCTCACTATTCGCGTCGTCGGCGCCGCCGAGAGCCGCCGTCTCAACCGTACCTGGCGCGCCAAAGACAAACCGACCAACGTGCTGTCGTTTCCGGCCGCGGCGCTCGCGCCGGGCAAGAACGGCGTGCCGACTCGATTTCCTGCCAAAGAGTTTTCCGAGCTCGGTGATCTCGCCATCTGCGCGCCCGTGGTGGCGCGCGAGGCGAAGGAACAGGGCAAACCGGCGCAGGCGCATTGGGCCCACATGGTGGTCCACGGCGTGCTGCATCTGTTGGGCTTCGATCACGAGAACGATCGTGACGCCACGGCGATGGAAGCCCGTGAAGTGAAGATTCTGGCGCAATTCGGATACGACAACCCTTATGCCTGAAGAGCACAGTCACACCGGCAGCTGGCTGCGACGGATCACCGGCTCACTGAGCGGCGAGCCGCGCGATCTGGAAGATCTCAACGAAGTGCTGGGGCAGGCGCGGGAGCGGGGCATCATCGACTCCGACGCGCATGAAATGCTGGAGGGGGTGTTTCGGGTCGTCGAGCTGCAGGTGCGCGACATCATGGTGCCGCGCTCGCAGATGATAATTGTGAATCGTGACGATCCGCCGGAGGAGATCCTGCCGATGGTGGTCGAGCACGGCCACTCGCGGTATCCGGTCATCGGCGACGATCGCGATCAGATCGCCGGCATACTGCTCGCCAAGGACCTGCTGCGGTATTTCGCCGACGGTGCCCGCGGCAACTTCGACATCAAGGAATGCCTGCGTCCGGCGGTGTTCATTCCGGAGAGTAAGCGTCTCAACGTGCTGCTGAAGGAATTCCGCGTCAGCCATCATCACATGGCCATCGTGGTCGACGAGTACGGCGGCGTGTCCGGCCTGGTGACCATCGAAGACGTGCTCGAGCAGATCGTCGGCGACATCGGCGATGAGTACGACACCGACGACGACCTGGACATCCGCAAGGAAGGCGAGCGGCAGTTCACCGTCAAGGCGCAGACCCGCATCGATGAGTTCAACGGCTACTTCAACACCGACTTCAGCGACGAAGAGTTCGACACCATCGGTGGCCTGGCCATCAGCAGCCTGGGCCGGTTGCCCCGGCGCGGTGAATCTTTTTCGCTCGGCGGGCTCGAATTCAAAGTACTGCGCGCCGATCGCCGCCGCCTCGACCTGCTGCGTGTGATCACGCCGCGCGATATCGAACCGAAAGACGATTGATCGGGTGCGCGCCGGTCCGGTGGTGGACGAGGACGCTGCGATGTGCCGGACAGGCGCTCGAATGCGGCGGGTACAGGCACCGGCGGAAATCGCCCGGCAAAGCATGAAATGGGCGGGGCCGGCTTGGCACGATCGATCCTGTCATTCGTCATTGTCATGACCTCGAGCAATGCTACGCTGCGCGGCGGGTATCGGCAGCCGACAAGCGCATCCAAGTGAACACTTCGAAGGGAGAAATGGCGGCAATGCCGCTGCTCGAAAAGGAACACGCTCCGGGCGTGCGAGCCTTCAAGTTCTACACGCACGCGTCCTTGCCGGTCGGCGCCGCGGTGTCGCTCGCGTTCGCGCCGTTCAATATCTGGCCGCTAGCGGTGCTTTGCTGCGCGTTCCTGTTCCTCGCCTGGGAAGACGCGACGCCGAAGCAGGCCGCCAAGCGTGGCTTCTTGTTTACCGCCGGCACGTATCTCGCCGGCACGTACTGGCTGTATCACAGCATTCACACCATCGGTCACGCGCCGATGTGGTTGACGATGTTCGTGATGCTGGCGCTGGTCGCCATCATGTCGGCGTACACGGCGTTGGTCGGCTATGCCTTGAAGCGCTGGATTCCGGCACAGGGCTGGGTTCGTTGGTTGCTCGTGCTGCCCGCGGCCATCGTCATTCTCGAATGGTTCCGGGGCTGGTTTCTCAGCGGCTTTCCTTGGCTCGCGCTCGGCTACACACAAACTGATACGTGGCTCGCGGGCTTCGCGCCGGTGGGTGGTGTTTACACCGTCAGTCTGGCTGTGACTCTATGCGCCGGTGCCGTCGCCGCGCTGGTGCTTGGAAACAAGAACACGCGCATCGCGGCGGCCAGCGTCATCGGTGTCGTGTGGCTGATCGGTCTGTCGGTTCACAACAAAGAGTGGACCCAAAAGATCGGCGAACCCATCAGCGTCGCCATCGTGCAAGGCGCGGTCCCGCAGGAAATGAAATGGGAAGAGGACCAGCGCGACAAGACCATCGAGCTGTATCGCAAGCTCACTCGCGAGCATCTCGGCACCAAGCTGATCATTTGGCCGGAAGCGGCATTGCCCGGTCTGTCGCATGAGCTGACCGATGTGCTGAGCGAGGAGTGGACGGCCGCGCACGCTGCGGGCTCGGCCCTGGTCCTCGGCCAGGCGCGTTACGACTTCGAAGAACAGGTGTATTACAACGCGGTGCTGGCGCTCGACAAGGAGCCGCAGTGGTACGCGAAGCGCAGGCTCGTGCCGCTCACCGAGTATTTCCCGGAGCTGCCGAAGTGGATCACCTCCTGGCTGCGCGGCATGGATCTGCCGTACAGCGGTTTCCGGGCCGGGGTCGAGAATCAGGATCCGCTCGACGCCGCCGGTCAGAAGCTGGCGCTGACGATTTGTTATGAAGACGCCTACGCCTCGGATCAGCTCGAAGTCCTCAAGACCGCGACGCTACTGGTGAATGTGACTAACGATGCGTGGTTCGGCGATTCCACTGCCGCCCATCAGCATCTGCAGATCAGTCGCATGCGCGCGCTCGAGGCAGGCAGGCAGCTGCTGCGTGCGGGGAATGACGGCATCTCCGCGATCATCGCGGCCAACGGTGCGATCGAGAAAACGTTCCCTCGCTTCAAGCCGGGCGTGTTGACCGGCGATGTGCAGCCGCGCGTCGGGCTGACGCCTTATGCGCAGGTCGGTAACTGGCCCGTCATCATTGTGAGTTTCCTGCTCCTGGCGGCCGGACTCTGGCCGCTGCGTAAATCGGAGCGCTGACGTCCGGGTACAGGGATGTACCCCGCCACCGCAGGTGGCGAGTCATAGATGTGATCCGCTTATACGTAGCGCGTGTGGCCCGCGCGCTGTAATAAATGATCCGCATAGCAAAGCTGCCGGTCGCGGCGGCCAATAGCATTGCGCACTTTCATCAGGGCCCCAGCACCATGAACGCCAAGGTCGATCGTTTCGCGCCGCGCTCCGACGCGGATCTGTTACGTCTCGTGCAACAGCAGCCGCTCGCCTGGGTGGTGTCCGGTTCGGTCGCGGAAGACAGCTACCGTTCGACGTTGCTGCCCATCCTCGCGGCAGCCGATGCCGACGGCCACCTCGTGCTGGAAGGGCATTTCGCGCGCTCCAACGATCAATACAAACTGCTGATGCAGAATCCCAAGGCGGTGATGCTGGTGCTGGGCACGAATGGCTATATTTCGCCGTCGTGGATGCAGGACAAGACCCAGGCGCCGACCTGGAATTACGCCAGCGTGCAGTTCTTCGTCGACGTGGAATTCTTCGAGCAGCCCGAAGCCATCGAAGCCCATCTGCGTGAGCTCGTGAACACGATGGAAAAGCAAACGCCGCGCTCGTCGACGGCAGCTGCATGGAAAGTGGATGACATGGGCGCGCGTTATGGTTCATTGGCCCAGCGCGTCATCGGCTTTCGCGCCAGGGTTCGCAACGTACGGGCCAAATTCAAACTGGGTCAGGATGAGCGTGACGATGTGTTCGCCGACATCATGATCGGTCTGAGCGAGGCCGGTCGTGCCGAGCTGCATGCCTGGATGCGCGAGTTCAATTCGGGCCGCGGCTGAAACCTGTCCAAGTCCTGTCGCCAGTTGCTGACTTCAGTGTAAATACGGCAGTTGCCGGCGGGTGGCCGAAACTTAATGCCCGGATGCATGGTTCGTGAACCCGCAGGCCCTGTCCCCGGCTGCGTCGCGCCAGTATCATGGGCCGATGTGCCACTGAATGCTGATGGGGACGAGTGGATAATTTTTTACAGGTCCTGCTGCTCGGGATCATCGAGGGCATCACCGAGTTCCTGCCCATTTCCAGCACCGGTCATCTGTTGATCGCGCAGCACTGGCTGGGCCGGCGCTCGGAACTGTTCACGGTCGCCATTCAGGCGGGCGCGATTCTCGCGGTGGTCTTCATCTATTGGGAGCGGTTGTGGAATCTGGTCACCCATCTCAAGGATCCCGTCAGTCGCGATTATCTGTACAAGCTGAGCTGGGCGTTCGTCGTCACCGTGATCGGCGGCCTGATCGCCAAGAAGCTCGGCTTGGAACTTCCCGATACGGTGGCGCCGATTGCCTGGGCGCTGATCGTCGGCGGCATCGTGATTTTCGCGGTCGAGGCTTACGCCAGCCGGCAGCCGGTCCGTGACACGCTGAGTTGGAGCGTGGCCACTTGGGTCGGTCTGGCGCAAATCCTCGCGGCAGTGTTTCCTGGTACGTCGCGCTCGGCGGCGACGATTTTCGCGGCCATGCTCGCCGGCATGACGTCGCGTTCGGCCGCGGCCGATTTTGCGTTCCTGGTCGGCATTCCGACCATGTTCGCCGCGACGGCTTACGAATTGCTCAAGTTGTATGAAGACGGTCAGCTCGCGAACGAGAACTGGGGCGACCTGGCGGTGGGGTTCGTGGTGTCGGCGATCGTCGCGTTCATCGCGGTGAAGTGGCTGCTGCGATATATCCAGACACATCGATTCACTGTGTTCGCCTGGTATCGCATCGCGCTGGGCATTGCGTTGCTGGTTGCCGTCTAAAGGATCTTCATGCCGAATCGCCTGACTCGCTGGATCATTATCGGTCTGGTGCTGGGTATCCTCAGCGGCTACATCGCGTACGCGTATTTCCCGGAGTCGAGCGCCGGCTACGCCGAACTCACATCGCTGCTGCCGACCGTATTCCTACGGTTGATCAAGATGATCATCGCGCCGCTGGTGTTCGCCACCCTGGTGGTCGGCATTGCGAAGATGGGCGATATCGCAACCGTGGGCCGGGTCGGCGGTAAGGCGCTGGCGTGGTTCATCGGGGCTTCGGTGATCTCGCTGACCTTGGGCTTGATCCTGGTGCAGCTGTTCGAGCCCGGCAAAGCGATGCACTTGCCGATTCCCGAAGCGAATGCGACGTCGGGCGTGAAGGGCGATGCGCTGTCGTTGAAGATCTTCATCGAACACACCATTCCGACCAGCGTCATCGATGCGATGGCACGCAACGAGATTCTGCAGATCGTGGTGTTCTCGCTGTTCTTTGGCACCGCCATGGCGTCGTTGGGCGAGCGGAGCAAGGTGGTCATCGAAGTGCTCGACGTGGTCGCGCACATCATGTTGAAAGTCACCGGTTACGTGATGTTGTTTGCGCCGCTCGCGGTGTTCGGAGCGCTTGCGAACACCGTCGCCAGGGAGGGGCTGGGCATCATCGGCGTGTATGGATTGTTCATCGGCGAGTTCTATCTCGGCCTGGCGATCCTGTGGCTGGTGCTGGTCATCGCCGGCGGCGTCGTGATCGGGCCGCGCATCACCCAACTCGTGCGGCGTGTGCGTGAGCCGGTGATCCTTGCGTTCTCGACCGCCAGCTCCGAGGCGGCTTATCCGAAGACGCTGGAAGAGCTGGAGCGGTTTGGTTGTAGCAATCGAGTGGCGAGTTTCGTGCTGCCGGTGGGGTATTCGTTCAACCTCGACGGTTCGATGATGTATTGCACGTTCGCGATCATGTTCATCGCGCAGGTGTACGGTATCGAGATGAGCATCGGTCAGCAGATCGTCATGGTCGCGGTGCTGATGCTCACGTCGAAGGGCATTGCCGGCGTGCCACGTGCGTCGCTGGTCGTGATCGCGGCGACGCTGCCCCATTTCAATATTCCCGAAGCCGGCATGTTGCTGTTGCTCGGCATCGATCACTTCCTCGACATGGGCCGTTCCGCGACCAACGTGGTCGGCAACAGCGTCGCGACGGCGGTGGTGTCGAAGTGGGAAGGCGAGCTGCGCAACCCCGGTGCCGAAGACAGCCCGGTTGCTGCCGTCAGCGAGAGCCGAGCGTCTTAGTTGCCGGGCGCAGCCCTCCCGCGGGATGCCCTTCACAGCGTTTCTGCGTCACGCTGCCCGGGCTAATCCTCACACGTTTGGTCTATCTGGCGACCGGGGTGGCATGCTCAAATCGGGCATGCGCCCCGATCCCGACCAATTGCTGGCGGCCGTCAACGACCAGGAAGCTCGCGCCAGGCGCGGCAAGCTGCGTATCTTTTTCGGCGGTTCGGCCGGGGTCGGCAAGACCTATTCGATGCTCGAGGCCGCGCATCGGGTCAGTGAGACCGGCGCCGATCTGGTGGTCGGTTATATCGAGCCGCACGGGCGAGCCGAAACCGAGAGCCTGCGCGAGGGCCTGGAGCAACTGCCCACCTTGCCGGTCCGTTATCGCGGGCTGGTCCGCCAGGAGTTCGATCTCGACGCCGCGCTGAAACGCCGGCCCGCCATCGCGCTGGTCGACGAGCTGGCGCATTCCAATCTCATCGACGGCGATCCGCCGCCCCGCCATGCGAAACGCTGGCAGGACATCGAAGAACTGCTCGAAGCGGGCATCAACGTCTGGACCACGGTCAATGTCCAGCATCTGGAGAGTCTGAACGATCTGGTGGCGCAGATCACCGGCGTGCGTCAGCGCGAGACCATTCCCGATCGTATTTTCGACGAAGCCGATGAAGTCGAGCTGATCGACCTGCCGCCGGACGACCTGCTCGGCCGGCTGCAGGCAGGTCTGATCTATTTGCCGGAAGAAGCGCGCACGGCGGCCGATCGTTTCTTCCGCAAATCCAACTTGATCGCGTTACGTGAGCTGTCGCTCCGTCGCATGGCCGATCGTGTCGACGCTTCGGCTCGCGCAACCGCTTCGTTGGATCGTGCCTCACGCGCGTGGATGGCGCGCGATCGTCTGCTCGTCGCCGTAGGGCCGGATGAGCAGGCCGAGCAGTTGGTGCGAGCGGGCAAACGCATGGCGGACGCGCTCGATGCCGTCTGGTCGGTTGTTTATGTGGAGACGCCGGAGCTGCTGCGCCTGTCACAACATCAGCGCAATCGTCGCATCGACGTTCTGCGTCTTGCAGAGTCGCTGGGCGCGGAGACGGTGACGCTCGACGGCCCGACGGCCGCTGAAACATTGACCGAGTATGCGCACACTCGCAATGCCACTCGCGTGATCGTTGGAGCGCCGAAGCGGCGGGGCTGGCGAGCTTTGTTGCGGGCGTCCACGGCAACGGCCCTGGCGCGCAAGGCGAAGGGCTTCGATGTGATCACCATTGCGCCCGCGGATTCGCCGAAGCAAGTGGCGGTCGAGCGGTCCGATGTGCCGGAAATGGCGATGCCCGTGCATTGGGATCGCTACGCGTGGGCGCTGGCCACCACGTTGATTTGCACGCTGATCGGGTTCTCGATGCAGGACAGCTTCGAGGCGGCGAACATCGTGATGGTCTATGTGCTTGGCGCGACCATCGCTGGCGTTCGATTCGGGCGCGGGCCAGCCGTGCTGACGGCCATCGCCAACGTGTTCGCGTTCGACTTTTGTTTCGTTCCACCGCATTTCACGTTCTCGGTTGCCGACGCGCAGTACGTCGTGACGTTTGCGGTGATGCTGATCGTGACGCTGGTGATCGCGAATCTCATGGCGAGCGTGCGGCAGCAGACTCGCGTCGCAGGCGCGCGTGAACGGCGGACTTATCTGTTGTATGCGATGAGTCGCGAGTTGGCGGCGACGCGTGGTATTGCCGAGATGGCGCGCGTTGCGGTTCGTCACGTCGCCGAAGTGTTTCAATGTCAGGCCGTGGTCTTGTTGCCGGACGCCGCCGGCAAGCTCAAACATCCGCGCGAAGTGCCTGAAGCGGGTTCGCTCAGAGGTGCGGATCTGTCGATTGCACAGTGGGTGCTCGATCATGGGCGTCGCGCCGGGCTCGACTCGGATACGTTGCCCGCCGCTCCCGCGTTGTATCTGCCGCTAGGGAGTGAGCAACAGCAGCTCGGGGTGCTGGCGGTGCTGCCTCAGAACCGGCGTCGTGTCCTGTTGCCTGAGCAGCGGCGTTTGCTGGAAACGTTCGCTGCGCAGATCGGTCTGGCGGTGGAGCGGGGCAAGCTCGCCGAAACTGCGGAATCCTCACGCGTTGCTGCTGAAACCGAGAGCTTGCGGAATACCTTGCTCGCCTCCATCTCGCATGACTTGCGTACGCCGCTCGCAGTGATCGCAGGTGCCAGTAGCACGTTGGTGGAGCAGGGCGATGATTTGGACACGGCGGTGCGCCGTAAGCTGGCGCGGTCCATCGAGTCCAAGGCACGTGACATGACGGACCTGGTTTCCAACGTGCTCGACCTGATGCGCTTCGAGTCCGGGCAGGTCGCGCTGCGCCGGGAATGGGAGACGTTGGATGATCTGCTCGGCACTGCGCTGATTCGCATGCAGGAGCGGCTCGGCTCGCATGAGGTCACGTCGCAGCTGCCCGCCGATCTGCCGCCGGTTCATGTCGACGCGAATTTGATCGTGCAGGTCTTCGTCAATCTGCTGGAAAACGTGGTGAAGTACACGCCGCCCGAGACATCGGTGACGATCTCCGCCGTGGTTCGCGACGACGCGGTGGCTGTCACTTGTGACGATTCAGGTCCTGGATTGCCTGCAGGAGAGGCGAGCCGGTTGTTCGACAAGTTTCAGCGAGGCAACGACGAGGGCGCGACGGTTGGCGCGGGGCTGGGGCTCGCGATCTGTCGCGCGATCGTTCGCGCTCATGGGGGCGATATTACCGCCGGCGCGCGGCCGGGCGGCGGGGCGCGATTCGTTTTCACTTTGCCGCTGAAGGAGGGCAGCTCGTGACGCAGGCTCTCCATCAGGTCCTCATCGTCGAAGATGAGCCGGACATTCGCGGCATCCTGCGCACGCTGCTGAAGACGGCGGGCTATCGAGTCATTGAAACCGAAACCGCGGCACGGGCGATCGTCGAGGCGCGAACTCACAAGCCGGATTTGTTGCTGGTGGATCTGGGGTTGCCGGATGCCGATGGTCTCAAGGTGATTCGATCGGTTCGTGAGTGGTCGCCGGTGCCTGTGGTCGTGCTGTCGGCACGCACCATGGAGTCGCAGAAGATCGAGGCGCTCGATGCGGGAGCGGATGATTACGTCACCAAACCGTTCAGCGCGCCGGAGTTGCTGGCGCGCGTGCGGGCGGCGTTGCGACGGAACGTTCGTGGGGCGGAGCAGGTGCCGAACTTGCAGATCGGCTCGATCTCGCTCGATCTGACCCGGCGGCAGGCGGTCGGGCCGAAGGGGGACGTGCATTTCACGCCGCTCGAGTATCGCGTGCTCGAGAGTCTGGCGCGTCAGTCCGGCATGATCGTCACGCAGCGGCAGCTCATCAACGAGGCGTGGGGGCCGGATAAGCATGGCGATACCCGGAGCCTGAGAGTTTGTATCAAGAACCTGCGGACCAAAGTCGAGCCGGATCCTGCTCGGCCGCAGTACCTGTTGACTGAGGCAGGGGTCGGATACAGGCTACTGTTGCCTGGAGATTGAAGCCGGTGGTTCATTGATGGAGTCGCATCGGCCCGGCGGAGCCGGGCGATGCAATTAGTACTGCGACGCGAGCGGCGTGCTACGAGTGGATTCGGCTCAGCAGGCCGGGCTGCCCCGCCGAGGCCGAGCCGGCAACCCTTTGAGTTGTTACATTCCCAACTCCTTCTCCAACTCCTCCGCGCTCTTTTTCTTATCGCCGTTCTTCTGCTGCTTTTTCTGCTGAGCCTGGATCGCAGCCTGCGCGGCCTCAGCTTGCTTGCGCATCGCTTCCACCGCCTTCGGATCGCTGAACTGCTTCTGCAACTCCTCGGCTTGCTTCTGGGCCGCATCGATCGACGGCTGCATCTTCTGCATCGCCAACTGCTGCTGTTTCTGTCGGGACGCATCGGCCGCGGCATCATCTCCCGCGATGTTGTAGTACTCAGCGGCCAAGCCATATCGCTGCTTCGCATCCGCCTGCGCCGCGAGCTGCCTGGCCTGCGAACGAATCGCCTTGATCTTGCCGCCGACGCCGGCGTCCGAGCCCAGCACGCGATAGAAGTCCATCGCATCGCCGAGCAACTTCGGCGCATTGAAGAACTTGTCACGCAGCAGCGTTGCCCGCTGTTCGACCAACGACTTCACGCGACCGTCGACCGCCTTGCTCAGCGCTTCGTCGTTGCCATTCAGACCCCACATGCGCATGGCCTGAATCGCATCGCGCGACGTTTTCATCGGATCCTGGTCAGGCCACTTATTCGCGAACGCCGTCTGGGCGTCTCCCGCGCGTTGCAGAGCTGCGAAGTCGCTCGGGTCGTCCGGCTGTGACTGAATCAGCTGCACGTACTCGCGCAAGAACTGCTCGTTGAACGCCGCCTTCTCCTTTTCCGCCGCCCGCTCGACGCCGCGCTTCGGCATAGCCATCACTTCAGCCATGTATTTGGGATCGACCTCGTAGCTGCCAGTGACTTTGAGTGCGGCGGCATGGTTGCTGACGAACGCGCCGCCTTCGCGATTTCGATAGTGCTCCAGCGCCCGTTGATACGCCTGCGGAGCGTCCTCGGCACGAATGGTTTCGATGAACACCCGATCGGCGTGAGCAAAGTGACCGCCGGCCTCATACAACTGAAAGGCACGCGCCAGATCGCCTTTCTTCTCGGCGGCCTGTCCGAGCTCCAGGCCCAGCGGCGCGGCGCGTCTCGCCGCGTCCATTTCGTACGGATTGTTGGGTTCGCACGCATAGCCCTGCGCCGCCTGATAAGCGAACAACGCCTGTTCCTTCTTGCCGTCGTGCTCGAAAGTCTGTGCCTTTTGAAACGAGCGCTTCTTGTCGGCGACGCCATCGCCGGCGCAGTCCGCGAAGGCTGCGCTAGTGAGTAAAGAGGTAGCGACGAGCACAGCCACCGCGAGATGTCGAGATTTCATGATTGCACCTGATGTGATGACGTACGCGCGTTAGCGATTGAACAGGCCTTTCATGCCGCCACCGAACGACGGCATGGCCTTGTAGTCGGCGGGCGGGTCGAACAGAGCGGCGTCCTGCGGGCCGATCACCAGGTTCTTCAGCGTGACGGTGGTGCGGTTCTTGTCGCGGCCGTCCTTGGACAGCATGTCCATCTTCACCGTGATGCCTTCGGGCGTGATCCACAGGAAGCCGCCGGCGCTGCCGTCCTTCATGATCATCTTGTACTTGGTGGCCGCGATGCCTTCGACGGTATCGCTGCCGACTTCGGTGATCTCCACGTCGCTGGGCTGCGAGCCGCTCTGCTGCTGGGCCTGCTTGTAGTCGAGCTTCTGATACATGCGCTGCGCCGGCATGATCATCCAGCCCAGCTGCTGATCCTTACGCAGGATCATCACGCTCTGCATGCCTTGCATGCTGGTCTCGGTGCGCTCCTTGTCCCTGGCGGCGAAGATCTTGCCTTCGAACGAACCTTGCGAGGTTTCGATGATGCGATCCGCCGAATATTCGACAGTAGGCATGGGCAGGGTGGCAGCGTCGACCGAGCTGATGCAGCCGGACAGGGAGAGCGCCAGACAGGCGAGAATGGAAAGTCGCTTGAACATGAGATGACTCCGCGGTGATCGATGGACGCGAAGTTTCCGGGTGCGCGCCGGGTGTCGAATCGCTCGGAGGAGCTATGCCGGCGCTGAGAGGGGAGCCATGCACTTCAGTGCATGTCGCAGACGATCAATCGGTAGCGGACCAGGGTCTCAGTTCTTCGGGCCTCTGGCGCACATACGCGAGCACTTGCCGGCGCTTTTCCGGGCCGCGCTTGCCTTCGTCACTGCCGCTGGTGTCGCCGAAGAACTCGGGCATGCGGTCTTCGATGCGCTCGTAGATGCCACGCCATAGTTTCTTCAGGCCGTGCACCGACACATCGAGCAACGGCATCAGCGCATCGTCGGAGTCGTCGAACAAGGCGAACCACAGCAGGCGGCGTTGCGATGCCGAGAACGTAAACAGCGGCGGTTGATTCTGGAAACAATTGCGAGCCGGCGAGCCGGGCAGCAGGCCTTTGGCCTGCTCGCGGGTCAGACCGAAGAAAGCCGGCTGATGTTCGCGCGGCAACTTCTGCAGCTCCGCCTGATCGGCGTACTGGCGCCGGATGAAGCCCGACGCCTCGGCGACCAGGTCGTTGATCTCACCGGTCTCGTAGTACACGGCGCGCAGATTGAAACCGTCATGAAAGGTGCGGAACGTGTCGTTCGCCATCGTAATCACGTCCTGGACGTACGGATTGCCGATGTCGTGATCGCGTTGGGAGAAGTGCAGGATCATCATCGTCAGATCGCCGCGGGCATTCTCGATGCCGATCTCCCGATTGGTCATGGGTTTGAAACTGCCGTCCCGGAGCGCGCTATAGATGCGCCGGGTGATGAATGCTCGCGGTTGTCCGTCCAGATCGAGCGCTTGCACCAGGCTTCGCGGCACGATGAGCGTGACGCCCGACGCCTGGATGCGCTTGCCTGGCGGCAGCGCCAGATCCTCGATGATGCCCGAGAGCAGCGACGGCTCGTCGATGAGCCAGTCCCACACCTGGCGGATTTCCGCGATTTGCTGTTGATCCACGCCGAGCCACGGCGGCAGCAGCTCGAAACACTCGTCGACATCCCGTCGCGCAACCGGGCGATGACGCAAACGGGAGATGGCGCGGGGAGGGTCGCTGCGGGCCATGGATCTCTGGGACGGGGACCTTGGGCTGGAGTTTGGTCCCGGATTCTAGCCGACAACTCAATGTTTCGGCGGCTTGTAGGCGAGGGTCGCGGTCAGCGGGCCGATCAGCGGCAACAATTCGGTGCGTGCGAAGCCGGCTGCACGACAGCTGTCATCCAGGTCCGACCAGCTGAGTGCCCGGTTGCGATGGGAGTCGGCGCCCAGCAGTGCGACCAGGGACGAGCCCCGACGCCGATCCTCGCCGGTCAGAAGTTCGATGGCGATCAGGCAGCCGCCGGGTGCCAGCGCCTGATGAGCGCGCTTGATGAGCCGCGTTCGATCGGCTTCGTCGAAACGCCGGAGGATCATTGGCATGACGATGACATCGGCGCGAGGCAAGGTGCCGGCGGTGCCGGATAGGGCGAGTCTCGTGCAATCCAGGTGCGCGTGTCGGGCGGCTAGGGCCCTCGCCAGCAGGCCGCCTGTACTGCCCAGGTCGAGCATCGATCCATAGCCGGAGAAGTCGAACCGGTCGGCCAGCAACAAGGCGGCAATCGTCATCAGCCCCGTCGCCGAGGATTTCCGTCGCGCAGCCTTGGGTTGGGCGTTCTGTAACAGCACGTCGCCGAGATAGCTGGGACTGTTCCGGTCCAGGAAATGACCGCTCTCCCTACTGTTGACGTACACGGCGCCGGCATCGTCGCCTTCGCGTTCCAGAAAACCCAGCGCCACGAGCGGCTCCAGCAGCTCGGCGACGGCGCTCTGTTTCAAGCCGAGCGAGCGGCGCAGTTGACGGTTCGAGCGCGGCCCCTTGCCGAGCTCGGTGAACAAGCCAACTGCGACCGCCGACAGCAACGTCTGCGAAGCGCGGAACCCGAAGCCCGTCCGCAGAATGTGCTCCGGGGACAACATGGCCGAAGGCGATCTCATCAGTGGCGCGCGTACTTCCAGGTGGCCGCCTGCACGCGCGAGCTGACGCCGAGCTTGGTCAGAATGTTCGCGACGTGACGTTTCACCGTATGCAGACTGAGATCGAAGGCCCGGGCGATTTCTTTGTTGCTGTCGCCGGCGGTGATGCGCTCGAGGATTTCCTGTTCGCGCGCCGTCAGCCGGACCGGGCTGGGAGGGGTGGACGGGCGTGGCGCGGCCGCCGGGGTCGGCATGAGTTGCAGCAGCAGGGTGTTCAGATCGTCCCGGGTAGCGATCCGGGCCAGCGTATCGCTTACGGCTTGCCGCACTGCCTCTCGGACTTGTTCGTAGATATCGGCTTGCTCGCAGATCTCGGTATCCATTGCCTTCCCCAATCAGTGTTCTCGATGGGACGCATCCTAAGCAGCGACGAGCAGAGAAAAAATGCTCAAAAAGAGACTGCTCTAAAAGGGTACTGCCCTTTTTGACGACGCCGGATCGGGGCATCCTGCCCCGCCCGGCGTGCGCCCGGCAAAAGGCGTGACTTTTACCGGCCGCTCGTCGCCGGCGGCGACGGGGTGCATCCATGTACCTAACGTCTCGGCCGAGTACCTTCGTGAGGTTGGGCAATCTGTCTCACCTTGGGTGGTGTCTGCTTGCAGTCGAGCGCTGGTTCAGCTGGGGCAAGTTGCGGGCGAGTCTGTTCCAGGACGACGTGCGCGACAGCATCTTCAGTCAGACGAACTCACGGTGACTTCGAATGTCACCAACGTTCAGAACGTCGCCCGGGTCAGAGCCCGAGGGTTGGAGACGGCGTTCAGCGTCGCTCTGCCAGCGATTCCATCGCGCTGGGCGTCTACAACCTCACCGACGAACACGCATATCAAGCTCATCCTTATCCAGGCCGTACGGCATTTGTCGAAGCGCGCTGGTCATCGCGTCGGTGGGCTCTTTGGCCCGCATTGCCATCGCTGCTGCTTTTGGTGCTTGCCGCGCGCGTGCCGATATGCGGCTAACGGCTCGCGAACCGCGATTTCTGGAGTGCTCACCGCCATGGAATTGGCGGGACCGTGAACCAGGTACTGGTTCGCCGGACATAACGCGACTGTAATCCCTGATTGCAACGCAGAATGTTCGCAGGCATAACGTGCATCCCATTGTTTTCGTTGGATGGATGGCCGGCCCATGACGGCTGCAGCGAGAGGCTCGCCCACGGAGCGCTATCGGCGTGAGCGGCCGCCCGTGAGCCGTGAGTGCGGCGAGGAGCTGACACGCATCACGGATGACATTGACGATCCCATCGTCAAGCTGCGCTATTTGCAAAAGGCGCTCAACGAAGACGGTGACAAGAGCGCACTCGTGCAGCTCGTGCCCATTCCTCCCGCGCGTCGCGCCTGGTATCGATTGAAAGGTTTGCGCGCGCTCGACGCCGTTGCCGATGCCGATGAAGAGATTGCGGAGCGCACGCTCGCGGCTCGAAAGACTGCGCGTCGCGTTGTCGTTGGCGCGTCGGCGGCCGCGATGTTGTTTGTTCCTGTGCTCGTTGCAATCGTCGCCTGGCAGGTCAATCGATGGCGCAGTGAGCCTGAGCAAGTGGCGTCGGTGGGTTCTTCCACCGAAGCGAATGCCACTGCGATTGAAGCTACGACCGCACCGCTTTCCGTACCGACGACGCTGACCACGCCCGCGCCAGTCGAAGAAAATACGCCGGTCAATCAGCCGCCGGTCGCCGAATCATTGGCTGATGACGATGTGGGTATCGTGCCCAGCATGCTATGGCTCGCGGATCGCGGGCCGGACTGGGAGTTGTATAGCAACGGTTTGCGCATCGAGACCGCGTACACGGTGAAGGGCACGCCACGTGACTATCGCGTGCACGCTCGCGATGGCAAGTTGTTACCTACCAAGCTCGATCGTCCCATCGGCATCCTGTTTCATACCTCGGAGAGCGACCTGTGGCCGCTCGAGCCGGGCTACGAGAAAGAATTGCGCAAGGGTTCGGAAGCGTTGCTCCGCTTCGTGAAGCGTGAGCAGGCCTACAACTACATGATCGATCGCTTCGGCCGCGTGTATCGCATCGTCGATGACGACAGCCGGGCGAATCATGCCGGACACGGTGTGTGGGCGCGCGGCGACGAGGTTTATCTGGATCTGAATTCGGCATTCCTCGGGGTATCGTTCGAGTCGCGCTGGGAGGGCGGGCGCACGTTGCCCATCACGCGCGCTCAGCTGATCGCCGGTCGCAATCTCACTCATTACCTGCGGCAGCGATTCGCGATCGCGCCGGAGATGTGCGTGACGCACGGGCTCGCGAGCGTGTCGCCGAAGCGGGGCTTGATTGGATATCACCTCGACTGGGCGCGGGGGTTTCCGTTCAAAGCCTTTGGCTTGCCGGACTTGTATGCGCAGCCGCTGCCGAGCGTGGCGCTGTTCGGCTTCACTTACGACAGTGAATTCCTGCGCACGATGGGCGAGCGCTGGCCCGGGTTGATCGCGGCCGAGCAGCAGCTCGCCGGTGAGGCTCGCCAGCGCGCGATCTCTCTGGATGATTTACGGCACGAGCGCCAGGCGGAATATCGCCGCTGGCGCGCGGAACTTCCGACGCCGGCCGGGGACGAGCCTGGCCTGGCCAATCGCAACCGGTAGACAGCGGTTTTACAGACGGCAGACACAAGAGGGTAACGCTATGGACGATCGTAACGATCACGGCTCGGAATCGTCGGGCTCGGGCAGCCACACTGGCCAGAGCCAGAGCGGTACTCGCACTCGCATCGGCCTCGACGTGGGCACCAGCAAAGTGGTCTCCGCGCGCGGCGACAACATTTCACCGACCACCGATTCGCAGCTCAACGCATTCTTCGACGTGCCGTACTCGGCGTTGCACGAGCAAGGGCTGAAGGCGAATCGCACGCCGTTCTATCGCGAGAACGACCGGCTGATCGTCTACGGCGACGCTTCGGAAAAGTTCGCGCACATCTTCAACGCCAACGTGCGCCGGCCGATGGCCAAGGGCATCTTGAATCCCAGCGAGCCGCAGGCCACTCACGTGCTCGAGACCGTGCTCAGCACGCTGGTGCCTCAGTCCCGGAATCCTGGCGAATTGCTGGCGTTCTCCGTGCCGGCCGCCGCGCCCGAGACGGGTCATGAGCTGACCTATCACGAAGAAACCATCAAGCGTTATCTGAAGGGCCGGGGCTACACGCCGCTGGCGGTCAACGAAGGCCTGGCGGTGGTGCTGGCCGAGCTTGCGAAGGAAGGATTTACCGGCATCGGCATCTCCTGCGGCGGCGGCATGTGCAACGTCGCCATCTCGTACCTGTCGATTCCGTCGCTGACCATGAGCCTGGCGCACGGCGGTGACTTCATCGACGCCTCGGTCGGCGCGGTCGTCAACGAGCCTGCCACCCGCGTCAAAGCCATCAAGGAAGAGACGCTGGACCTGACCCGCGAGGGTGGCGACAAGATCGACAAGGCGCTGCACATCTATTACGACAAGCTGATCGAGCAGCTGGTCGAGGAGCTGGGCAAGGCCGTGCAGAAGACCCCCAAACTGCCCCGGAACGATCAGCCCATGCCGATCATTCTGGCTGGCGGCACCTCCAAGCCCAATGGCTTCCGGGACCGCTTCGAGAAGGCCTTGCGCCGCCGCTCCTGGCCGTTCCAGATCGGCGAGGTGCGCATGGCCAGCGATCCACTGACAGCCACCGCCCGCGGCGCCCTGGTGGCAGCGCTGGCTGAGCGCTAAGTCACAGATTCGGCTCGGAAACCTAGGGAATTCCCTGAAACTGGCCGGTACTTCGCACGAAGTACGGGCCGGGTGGGTCTGAGACATTATTGCGCGGAAATTCCCGCCTGCCCCTGTTAGGATCGAGCCTCAAGCTTTCGACGGAGTACCGATGACCGCTGATTCCATGCCGAACCGCGCGCCCGTCAACTGGCCCGCGCTCATCATGTTTGTGCTCACTACCATTCCGGTGGTGACGGTGCTCCCGTGGTACTGGGTAAAGTTCGGTTTCGACGGCTTCGAGTGGGCGTGCTTCTTCGTGCTCTGGGCGTTGAACGGCATGTCCATCACCGCCGGCTACCACCGTCTGTGGGCGCATCGCAGTTACGAGGCGTCCAAACCTCTACAGATTTTCTACATGCTGTTCGGCGCGATGGCGCTTCAGAACAGCATCCTGGTGTGGGCGTCGTCTCATCGCGTGCACCATCGCCACGTGGACGACGTGGATCAGGATCCGTACTCGGCCAAGCGCGGCCTGTGGTTCTCGCACATGGGCTGGATGCTCCGTAACTACGAGAGCGGCAAGCAGGACTTCCGTAACGCCAAGGATCTCGAAGCCAATCCGATCGTGGCCTTCCAGCACAAGCATTACGTGCTGATCGCCACGGCCATGAACCTCGGTCTGCCGCTCTTGCTGGGCTGGATGAATGGCAACATCTGGGGCAGCCTGCTGCTCGGCGGCTTCCTGCGCCTGGTCGTCAGCCATCACTGCACGTTCTTCATCAACTCGCTGGCCCACTTCTGGGGCAGCCGTCCTTACACCACTGAGAACACCGCCCGCGACAACGGCGTGCTGGCGCTGTTCACCTGGGGCGAGGGCTATCACAACTATCACCACCTGTTTCAGTGGGACTACCGCAATGGCATCCGCTGGTACCAGTGGGATCCGACCAAGTGGCTGATCTGCGCCGCCAAGTTCGTCGGCCTGGCCCGCTCCCTGAAGCGCGTCCCCGAGTTCCAGATCCGCCAGGCGCTGGTCGAACGTCAGCTGCAGGAAGCCGAAGAGAACCTCGGCCAGTGCCAGGACCACGGCCGCCTGGCCGCCCTGCGTCAGTCGCTCGAAACCGAAATGGCTCACTTCAAGGAAACGCTGGCTCACTGGGCCATGCTGCAACAGAAGAAAGTCGAAGCCGCCAAGAAGGCCGTCATCGACCACATCGAGCACACCGAGCTCGCCCAGCGCGTGCGCGAGCTCGAAGAGTCGCTGCGTCAGCAGTACCTGCGCGTGCGGCTGATCGCCGTGCAGGCGACTTGATCGGTCGGGGCGGTTGGTTCGATTGAGAGAGGGCGCCTTCGGGCGCCCTTGTTGTTTCCGGGGACTACTTGGCTTTCCAGAGTCGTCCGTCGAATTCGAACGGCTCGGGCTCGGATATTTTCAATCGCCTGAACTGGGGATGCTGGGGGTTCAGAAGCAGGTTGTGCTCGCCGGGCACGAGGATGGAGGGGACTCGCAGGACGGCAGCCGTCGCCTGTTTCGACCAGCGACTGCCAACGGATTGAGTTGCTTCACCTGGCGGCGAATCGCGCCACGTCTTCGGCAGTGACGGCAACTTGTCGATAGCGACATTCGCGGGAACGATCACACGAAACCAGACGTAGCGAATGCGTTTGTCGACCGGCTGGAGATGCACGAATGTTTCCAGCGCAGCGAGCGACAAGGATTCGCTGGTGTAGACGAGCGACGTTCCGGGACGATTCCAACGGCCACCGGCGAGCCGCGCGCCTTCGCCTGAGAAGGCGGTGGCCGCGTGCTTGGCCTTGACCAGCCGGAACGTGTACACGCTCACGAATAGACGCCGTGCTCGATTCTCAGCAGCAGATTCTCGACTTCCCGTGCGCCAGGCTCACTCCGCGCGAAGTCGATGGGGCGGCGATCGCCAAGACCGGGCTGCGGATGGGTGAGCCAGTACACGGCCTGATCGTCGTGCTCCAGTACCACGCGTGCGATGGCTACGAGGCGTGCCAGTCGATACAGGCGATCGCTGACTACAGAATCAAGTCGTCCTCGGACGGCACGCGTGCGTGCAAGAGTGCGGATGCTGACACCCAGCGCTACGGCCAGGCTTGGATCATCCAGGCCCACGACTTCCTTGAGCGCCTCCGCGGCGGCTGCAGGTAGCCCGGTCTCGATCATAGTCATCCAAGCGTCGGTGTTCTTCGGCTGCTCTCCGAGGACGCTGACGCCGCCGAGTACCTCGGCGACCCTCGGTACTGATTCGGTCATGGGTGGTTCACTTATGCCAAGTGGCATAACTATACGCGCCAATTGGCCGAATGCCAAATGCCCACTGTCTGCAGGCCAGACGGCGTCCGCGAACGATGCAGAGAACTGCTGGGACTGTTTCATAACCCACACGTTACCCCATGGCGCCGGGCGCATCGTGCAAACTAGCGGGCACGACACACAGTCGTGAATCGCGCCTGCCTCCCCCAGTTATTTGCTGTTTCCAATGACGTTACTCGACGTTAAACCTCCCGGTATCGTGGCCATGAGCGGGGCTGGTGCGGCGTTCGGCATGACGGCGGGCGATGAGCGGCAGCGGCAGGCGGAACAGTTCCGTGCCAGCGGGTTGGTGTGCGCTGATGCGAGGACACGTCCCTGTACCTCGAATCTGCCGGGAGAAGATACCCACCCCTGGCGCTGCCGATATCTTGGAGGTACCGGCTGACGTAAGAACTGGTTTATTGATTCTTGCGACTGCGCCACTCCTGGCCTTTCTCTTTAGCAAGCTCTTTCGCCGCGGCGAGTTCCTTCGCGTCCAGCACGTTGTTCTTGTCGGTGTCGGCGCGGTCGAACAGCGTGGTCGGGCCGTTCACGAATTCTTCCTTGCTCACCTTGCCGTCGCCATCGGCATCGAACTGGGTCGCGAGGAAATCTCCGCCGCGACGCTTGGCGAGACGCTCGGGGACGTCGGCGCTGTCGATGTAGCCGTCGGAGTTGCGGTCGAATTTGGCGAACTGCGCGGCGCGGGCGGCGAGGAATTCTTCGCGGGTGACGGAGCCGTCGTGGTTGGTGTCGGCGCGTTCGAAGATGCCTTCACCGCGCATCTGCGCCATGGCGGGCGCGCTTAACAGAATCAGCAGGGCGGTCGATACAAACAAGCGGGGCATGGTGCGTTCCTCAGTATCCGGGGGAAGCGCTGGTACAACCCAACGCTTCCTCCCATCAACGCACCACGGCCCGCGAGGTTGACCGCTCAGTTCGCGGTCGCGCGCTTCAGGCGTTCGAAGTAGCGATCGCGCAGGTCGGTCTGGCGTGAGCGCATGTCGATCGGGCGGCCGGCGATCCAGACCTGGTCGGCGAGGCTGGTGACATCGAGCGGGTCGCCACTCCAAAGCACCACATCGGCCACCTGGCCGGCGGCGATATGGCCCCGAGTCGCACCGAGGCCGAAGATCTCGGCGGCGTCGGCGGTCAGCGCGGTGATCGCCGCTTCCTTCGGCATGCCATGCGCGACGGCGTTGCCGGCGGTCTGGCGGACCTTGCGAGCGTTGTGGCTGTCTTCGAACTGAGTGAAGGTTAGCTTCACGCCGGCTTTGTAAAGCAGCGCTGCGTTGTCGAGGCGCGAGCCGATCTGGTCGAACGAGTTCGGCAGATTGTTGAGCGCGTCGAGGATCACCGGCACTTTGGCTTCAGCGAGTTGATCGGCCACGACCCAGGCTTCCGCGCCACCGGCGATCACCGGCTTGATGCCGTAACGTTTGGCGAACGCGATCGTCTTGACGATTTCGCCGGCGCGGTCGACGTTGAAGATCACCCGTCCGCCGGAGAGATAACGAGCGAACACTTCGCGACCCAGCGGATGCATCAGCGTCTTCTGATCGGAGACGCGATTGCGCGTTTCATGCACGGCCTGCTCGAGCACCATCCACTGTGCCGCGCGGCTGCCGCCGGAATGTGAGTTCATTCCGCCGCCGAGATTGATGAACAGCGAGCGGCTGCCATCGAGCACGGCGTCCTGACGACCATCGAGCGTCACCGCCGCGCCTTGGCCGGCGAGGAAGTTGCCGCTGCCGGCGATGCCGGGATTCAGCACGGTCCAGGTCATGCCTTCGATGCGCGTGACCGGCACGAGCACGGAGCGGCCGTTGTACGCGGCGGACACGTCGAACTCCGGCCGCCACTGCATCTCATATGCAGGCGCGCCGAGGCCAATGGAGGCGTCGTCGGTCGTCGACTCTTGTGAGACTTCCTGGATGCCGATGGTGCTGAGGCCGGCGAACATGCCCGGCGTCAGCGCGCGACCTTTGGCATCGATCACGGTGCCGTTGGAGGACAGGCCGCTGCCGATGGAGTGGATCTTGCCGTCGCGAATCAGCACGTCAGTGTTGGTGAGCGTGCCTTTGGCGGTGGACGTATAGACCGTCGCGCCACGAATCAAAACATCCTGCGCGAGGGCGGCGCTGCTGGCGCTCAGCGCCAGCACGGAGGCGATCAGAGCTTTCATTATTGTGCGCTCCCTTTCACAGCGGTCTCAAACTGGCCGAGCAGGAAATCCGAGGCGGGTTGGGTCGCCGGGTTGGCGCGGTCGTAGGCCAGCGTGCCATCGATGAACACCTGCTCGGCGAGCGCGTACACGCTGAAGGGATCGCTGTTCCAGATCACCACATCACCCATCTTGCCGGCCTCGAGCGTGCCGGTGACTTTGTCGATGCCGAGCGCCTTCGCGGCGTTCGACGTGAGCCACGTGATCGCATGCTCGCGCGAGATGGCGAGGCCCATGCGGTTGCCATAGGTCATGGCCTTCGCGGCCTCCTGGTTGAGTCGTTGTATACCCTCGGCCGAATCGGAGTGGACGATCGCGCAGGCATTCTTGGGCATGTCGGTGAGCGCGATGTTTTCCAGCACGCCATCGAAGGCTTCCATCTTGAAGCCCCACCAGTCGGCCCACTCGGCGCCGCAGATATTGTTGCTGGCGAGCACGTCGGCGATCTTGTAGGCCTCGACGGCGTGGTGGAACGCGGCGATCTTGAAGCCGAACTCCCTGGCCAGGTCGATCATGATGGCCATCTCGTCGGAGCGGTAGCAGTGGATGTGCACCAGGATCTCGCCATTCATGGCGCCGACCAGCGTTTCCGACTTCAGGTCGCGCTTGGGCGGTGAGGGCGGCTTGTCGTCCGGCTTTTTTTCGCCCTTTTGTTTCTTTTGGTACTCGGCCAGCTCGCGGCGATATTTGTTCCACTCCTCACGATAGGCCTGCGCATCGGCGAATGCCTGGCGATAGCCGGCGACATTGCCCATGCGGGTCATCGGCGCCTGACCCTTGCCGCCATAGAAGCCCTTGGGGTTCTCGCCGCAGGCCATCTTCAAGCCTTGCGGAGCGTTGGGAAATTTCATGGCCTGATAAGTCGTGGTATGCACGTTCTTCACAGTGACACCGCGACCGCCGATGAGATTGCCCGAGCCCGGGAGGATCTGCAGGGTGGTGATGCCGCCCTGGAGCGCAGTTTCGAAACCGGGATCCTGTGGCCAGATGGCGTGTTCGGCCCACGCTTGCGCGGTCACCGGGTCGACCATTTCGTTGCCGTCGCTGTGCGCGTCGACGCTGGGGCTGGGATACACACCGAGGTGTGAATGCACGTCGATCAAGCCGGGCGTGACCCAGCGACCGTTCGCTGCAATGACCCTGGCGCCGGCGGGCGCGGTCAGTTGTGTACCGACCGCCGAGATCTTGCCGTCGACGATCAGCACGTCGCCGTTGTCGATGCGCGTGCCTGTGCCGGTCAGCACAGTTGCACCGCGAATCAGTGTCGGCCCGGATGCCGGCGCTTGATACGTCGATGTATACGGTGCGGGTGTCGATGGAGCGGGGGTTGCTTGTGGCGTCGGTGTCTGCGACTGCGGCGCGGTCGCGCAGGCACTCAGCAAGAACCCCAGCAAAGGAATCATGACCGGGCGACGCGAGGCGCCGCGCGCATGAGCGTGCTGCTGCATTAGTTGTGATATCCGTGCGGCGAAAAATCGAAGCGCAAAAATCTATCAGATCAGCCTGCCTTGCGCTGCTGCTTCGTGATTCAACAACCAGCGTTTGCGGGGCAGGCCGCCGCCGTAACCGGTGAGCGAGCCGTCGGCGCCGATCAAACGATGGCACGGCACGACGATGCAGATGGGATTGGAGCCGTTCGCATGACCGACGGCGCGCACGGCTTTAGGGCGACCGATGCGCGCGGCGAAGTCGCCATAGCTCATCGTGGTGCCGACCGGAATGCTGCGCAGACCTTGCCACACCGAGCGCTGAAAGGCCGTGCCGCCGGTTTCCACGGAAATCGAATCGATGGCATCCAACTTGCCTTCGAGATAGCCGAGCAAGGCTTCTGTGATCGCGGGCGCCACCGGCTGAGTCTGGAGTTTCACGTCACCGTACAGCACCGCGAGCGTCCGTTGCAGCCGAGCTTCCAGATCGACCCAGCCCAGCGCGCGCAAGCGCTCCTGCTCATCCGCCACCACCAGCATGTCGCCAACGGGACTTTTGATGCATTCGAGTCGGAAGCTGAATGGGGTCGCGGACATGAAGAGTCTCAATGCATTTGCAGTAACAGGTGTCAGCGGCGTTATGATCACAGCGGGGACATTGCGTTGTCACTGGCCAGCTGACGAATGAGCGCAACACCAGAACCAGTAGGAACCCTGGAGATCGCCCTCTCGCATACCCGGCATTTGCTGGATCATGACCCGTCTGCGGCCGCCGAGCAGGCGCGGGAGATTTTAAAGGTCATTCCCCGACAACCGCTGGCACAGTTTCTGTTGGGCCTTGCACACAGCGCCAATGGCCAGGGCGACGAGGCGATCGCGGCCTTGCGCCGGGCGGTCGAGTTGCAGCCTGATTTGCCCGACGCGTGGCGAACGCTGGCCGACCATCTCACCGCCGCCGGCGACGCCGCAGGCGCCGACCACGCGTACGCTCAGCACATTCGATTCTCGACACGCGATCCCCGCTTGCTCGAAGCGGGCGTCGCGCTTGCGGAGAACCGCATAGCGGTCGCCGAAGCGTTGCTTCGTGAGCATTTGAAGCAGCATCCCACCGATGTCGCGGCGATTCGCATGTTCGCCGAAGTGGCCGCACGGCTCGGGCGCTATGCGGACGCTGAAGTCCTGCTCGAACGGTGCCTCGAGCTGGCGCCCAGTTTTCTCGGCGCGCGTCACAACTACGCGTTCGTTCTGCAGCGACAGAACAAGCTGGCCCAATCGCTGCAGCAGCTCGACCGCTTGCTCGCCGCCGACCCGCGCAATCCTGGATTTCGTAATCTGCTGGCCGCCGTATTGGGCCGGGTCGGAGATTACGATCGCGCGCTGAAGATCTATGCCGGTGTGGTCAAGGAGTATCCAAGTAACGCAAAGGTCTGGATGAGCTATGGCCACGCGCTGAAGACGGCAGGTCGGCAGGGCGAATGCGTAACGACGTATCGCCGCGCCATCGAGCTGTCGCCTCAGCTCGGCGAGGCGTACTGGAGTCTGGCGAATCTGAAAACATTTCGTTTCAGCGATCGGGAGGTCGCGGGCATGCAGGAGCAACTGCAACGAAACGAGCTCGGCGACGAGGATCGCTTCCACTTTCATTTCTCGCTCGGCAAGGCATTCGAGGACGCGCACGATTACCCGAAGTCGTTCGAGCACTATGAGCAGGGCAATCGGCTGCGGCGGGAGATGGTCCAGTACGACGCCGACGAGACTTCGGAGAAGACGCAGCGTTCGAAACAGTTGTTCACGCCCGGGTTCTTCGCCGCACGCGACGGCTGGGGTTCGGCCGCGCCGGATCCCATCTTCATCGTCGGCTTGCCGCGCGCGGGCTCGACGTTGCTGGAGCAGATCCTGTCCAGTCATCCGCTGGTCGAAGGCACGATGGAATTGCCCGACATCATCGACCTGTCGCGCTCGCTGGGAGGCCGTCGAGCGCGAACCGAGGCGTCGAAGTACCCCGAAGTGCTGGCTGAGCTTTCCGCCGATCAGCTGCGCGAGCTCGGCGATGAATACATCGCGAATACTCGCATCCAGCGCAAGACCGACGCGCCGTTTTTCATCGACAAGATGCCGAACAACTTCGCGCACATCGGTTTGATTCAGCTCATCCTGCCGCGGGCCAGGATCATCGACGCGCGGCGTCATCCGTTGGGCTGCTGCTTCTCCGGCTTCAAGCAGCATTTCGCGCGCGGCCAGCATTTCACTTATGGGCTCGAAGACATCGGTCGCTATTACCGCGACTATGTCGAGCTGATGGCGCATTTCGACGCGGTGTTGCCGGGGCGCGTGCATCGGGTGATTTACGAGACCCTGGTCGATGACACCGAGAATGAAGTGCGACGGCTGCTCGACTACTGCGGTCTGCCGTTCGATGAGCGTTGTCTGCGTTTCTATGAGAACGATCGCGCGGTACGCACGGCGAGCTCGGAGCAGGTGCGCCGTCCCATCTATCGCGACGGTGTCGATCACTGGCAACACTATGAATCCTGGCTGGATCCTTTGAAGCGGGCGCTCGGGCCGGTGCTCGAGTCGTATCCCGCGGTTCCTACAACATGGGGAGAGCAAGATGGTTGATCGTCGCTTGCATGCTCACAAACCTCGGCAAGGTCGCCGAAGATCGATGTCGGTTCCATTGGCTGCCGCGTTGTCCGTCACGCTGTCGCAGGCGTCGGCGCAACAGGCCAACGAAGGCGCGGTGCTCGAACAGGTGATCGTCACCGCTCAGAAACGGCAGGAGAATCTGCAGGAGGTGCCGGTCAGTATCACCGCGCTCGGCACCGCCAAGCTCGAAGAGTTGCACGTCACCGATTTCGCCGATTACGCGAAGTTTCTGCCCAGCCTGTCCTACACCTCGCTGGGCCCCGGCTTCTCGCGAGTGTTCTTCCGCGGCGTCAGCAGCGGCGACAACGGCAACCACTCGGGCTCGATGCCCTCGGTGGGTATCTATCTCGACGAGCAGCCCATCACCACGATTCAGGGCGCGCTCGACGTGCACGTTTATGACATCGAACGGGTCGAGGCGCTCGCCGGGCCGCAGGGCACGCTCTACGGCGCCAGCTCGCAAGCGGGCACGATTCGTATCATCACCAACAAACCGGATCCATCGAAGTTCGTGGCGGGCTACGACATCGAAGGCAACATGCTCGATGGCGAGGCCGGCTATGTCGCCGAGGGCTTCGCCAATCTGCCGGTGAGCGAAAATGCCGCGATCCGACTGGTCGGTTGGGGCAAGCGCGACGCGGGCTATATCAGCAATGTCGCGCGGGATCGTTTCTATCCCACCGCCGACATCACCATCAACAACGCCGACCGCGCCAAGAAAGATTACAACGATGTGGAGACTTACGGCGCGCGTGCCGCCCTGCGTGTGGATCTGAATGACAGCTGGACCATCACGCCCACGTTGATGCATCAGCAGCAGGAAGCGAACGGCGCGTTTGCTTACGATCCGAGTCTGGGCGATCTCAAGGTGGCGCGTTATCGGCCGGAAACTTCCGACGATCGCTGGACGCAAGCTGCGCTCACGGTCGAAGGCAAGATCGCCAATCTCGACGTGGTGTACGCAGGCTCTTATCTCAAGCGCAATGTGGACACCGAGCAGGACTACTCGGATTACTCGTTGTTCTACGACATCTCGTACGGCTATACCGTGTACAACGATGCGGGCGACACCATCGAGCCGACGCAGTACATCCAGGGCAAGGATCGTTACAAGCGTCAAAGCCATGAATTCCGTCTGTCGACGCCTGGCGACAAGCGGGTGCGTTTCGTCGGTGGCTTGTTCTATCAGCGCCAGCAGCACCTGATCGAGCAGCGCTACAAGATCGACAACCTGACCCCGGTCTACGAAGTGACCGACTGGCCCGACACGATCTGGCTGACGGAACAGAAGCGGGTGGATCGCGACTACGCGGTGTTCGGCGAGCTCAGTTTCGACATCACCGAGAAGCTGACGCTGACCGGCGGTGCGCGCTGGTTCAAAGCCGAAAACTCGCTGGCGGGCTTCTTCGGTTACGGCGAGGGCTACAGCAGCAGCGGTACCAACGGCGAGGCGCTTTGCAGCGGCCTGCTTGGCGATGACGTCGGGGATCGCTCCGGCTGGGTCCCCTATCACGCGGTCAGCACAGCGCCCTGTAAGAACCTCGACAAGTCCGTCAAGGACGATGGCATCACGCCGAAGGTCAATCTCACTTACAAGTTCGATGACGAACGCATGGTGTACGTGACGTACTCCAAGGGCTTCCGGCCCGGTGGCGTCAATCGTCGCGGCACGTTCCCGCCGTACGACGCCGACTATCTGAAGAACTACGAAGTGGGCTGGAAGACGACCTGGATGGACAACCGGCTGCGCTTCAACGGCGCGCTGTTCATGCTCGATTGGGACGATTTCCAGTTCTCGTTCACCGGCCTGAACGGTCTCACCAATATCACCAACGCCGGCGGCGCGCGCATCAAAGGTATCGAGACGGATGTGGAGTTCGCGGCCACCGAGAGTTTCTTGATCTCGGGCGGTCTGTCGGTGCTCGACGCCAAATTGCGTGGCGACTTCTGCGAATTGCTCGACGCAGCGGGGCAGCCGTTGCCGCTGAATCAGTGTTTCGCGCCGGACCCTTATGGCGGTCCCGACGTGCTGCGCGGCGCGAGCGACGGGACGACGCTGCCGGTCGTGCCCGACTACAAGGCGAATCTCACCGGCCGCTATCGTTTCGAGATGGGCTCGTTCGACGCCTTCGCGCAAGCCGCATTCGTCTATCAGTCCGAGAGCCGCGCGGCTCTCACGACGTTCGACGAAGGGATCCTCGGCAAGAACCGCGCGTACGGTCTGGCCGATTTCAGCTTCGGGTTCGGCAAGGAGTCGTGGACGGCCCAGGTGTTTCTGAACAACGCGTTCGACAAGCGTGCCGACATCACGCGCTTTGCGCAGTGTCGTGAGGAGATGTGCACCAAGCCCTACATCGTCACCAATCAGCCGCGCACGATTGGCGTGAAGTTCGGGCAGAAGTTCTGACGCAGACAGGGCGGGAGCGTGATGCTCCCGCCCTCGTTGTTGAACCCGAAGCCGGAACCCGGCTGCATGTGTCCATTCAGGCGGGGCATGGCGGAATTTGCTTAGACCAGTCCCGTCGGAATCTCAAGCCTTGTGGCGGCGGGGCTCGTTCTTCATAGTGCGCGCCTTCGTTTTCGCTCTGTGGACCGGACCTGATGCCGCTGCCGTCGATTCAATCCCGCATTGCCGCCGAATTGTCGGCCAAACCAGAGCAGGTCGTCGCCGCCGTGGCGCTGCTGGATGAAGGCGCGACGGTGCCGTTCATCGCGCGCTATCGCAAAGAAGCGACCGGGGGCCTGGACGATACGCAGTTGCGTACTCTGGAGGAGCGGCTGGGCTACCTGCGCGAGCTGGAAGAGCGCCGCGCGGCCATCATCGCGAGCATCGATGAACAGAAAAAGCTGACACCTGCCCTGCGTGCCAGCATCGAGGCGGCCGACACCAAGCAGCGCCTGGAGGACTTGTACCTGCCGTACAAGCCCAAGCGTCGTACCAAGGCGCAGATCGCGCGCGAGGCCGGGCTCGATGTGCTGGCTGCGGCACTGCTTGCCGATCACTCGCTGGTGCCCGAGACCGAGGCCGCGAAGTATCTGAAGCCTGCGTTCAAGAACGCCGAGGGCGACGACAACCCGGGCGTCGCGGACGTAAAGGGGGCGCTCGAAGGCGCGCGTACCATTCTGATCGAGCAATTCGCCGAAGACGCCGAGTTGCTGAACAACCTGCGTACCCACCTGCAGGACAACGGTGTCGTTGTGTCAACCGTTGCCGAAGGCAAGGAAGAGCCGGCCGCCAAGTTTCGCGACTACTTCGCGTACAGCGAGACGATCAAGACCGTGCCGTCGCATCGCGCGCTGGCGCTGTTCCGCGGCCGCAAGGAAGAGCTGCTCAAGGTCACCCTGAAGCTGCCTGAAGACATGCAGCCGCCGCCCGCGACGGGGCCGGCGCCGTTCAATGCGTGCGAGCTGAAGATCTCGGCTCGTTTCAACATCGCCGATCATAAGAAGCCCGCCGATGCCTGGCTGCTGCAGACGGTTCGCTGGACCTGGCAGGTCAAGCTCGCGTGGCAGCTGGAAGCTGAACTGCTGACGGCGTTGCGTGAGCGTTCGGAAGAAGAGGCGATTCGCGTCTTCGCGCACAACCTGCACGATCTGTTGCTCGCTGCTCCGGCCGGTCCGCGCGCCACCATGGGCCTCGACCCGGGCCTGCGCACGGGCGTGAAAGTCGCCATCGTCGATCACACCGGCAAGTTGCTAGAGACCGCAACGGTTTATCCGCACGTGCCGCGTAACGAGTGGGATCGCACGATTGCTCACTTGGCGTTGCTGGCCAAGAAGCACAACGTCGATCTGGTCAGCATCGGCAACGGCACCGCCTCGCGCGAGACCGATAAGCTCGCCGGCGAGTTGATCAAACTGCATCCGGATCTGAAGCTCACGAAGATCGTCGTGTCGGAAGCGGGCGCTTCGGTGTACTCAGCCTCCGCACTTGCGGCCAAGGAATTCCCTGATCTGGACGTGAGCTTGCGTGGCGCTGTTTCCATCGCGCGCCGTCTGCAGGACCCGCTGGCCGAGCTGGTGAAGATCGATCCGAAGTCCATCGGCGTCGGTCAGTATCAGCACGACGTGAGTCAGACCAAGCTCGCCAAGAGCCTCGACGCTGTCGTCGAGGATTGCGTGAACGCCGTCGGCGTCGATGTGAATACCGCGTCCGCCGCTTTGCTGGCGCGCATCTCCGGTTTGTCCTCGACGCTCGCCGAAAACATCGTGCGTTATCGCGACGAGCACGGCGTGTTCGCGAATCGCGCCGGCTTGAAGAAGGTGCCGCGTCTCGGTGACAAGACATACGAGCAGGCCGCCGGCTTCTTGCGCGTGATGAATGGCGACAATCCGCTCGATATGTCGGCGGTGCATCCGGAAGCGTATCCGGTGGTCGAGCGCATCATCGCGGACTTGAAGAAACCCGTGAAGGAAGTGCTGGGTGACGGCGCCACGCTGAAGAAAGTCGATCCGGCCCGGTTCACCGATGAGAAGTTCGGCTTGCCGACGGTGAAGGACATCCTCAAGGAGCTCGAGAAACCGGGCCGCGACCCGCGCCCCGAGTTCAAGACCGCGACGTTCAAGGACGGCGTGGAAGAGCTGAAGGATCTGACCCAGGGCATGATCCTGGAAGGCGTCGTCACCAACGTCACCGCGTTCGGCGCGTTCGTCGACATCGGCGTCCATCAGGACGGCCTGGTGCACATCTCCATGATGTCGAACAAGTTCGTCAAGGACCCGCGCGAAGTGGTGAAGGCCGGCGACGTGGTGAAAGTCAAAGTGCTGGAAGTCGACCAGCAGCGCAAACGCATCGCCCTCACCATGCGCCTCGACGAGTCCGCTCAGCGCGTGCGTGACAACTCGTCCGGCGACTTCCGCCGCGACCGCGACTCACGCCCGCCGCCGCGTCAACAGCAGCAGCCGCGTCGCGAAGAGTCGGTGGGTGCCGGCGCGATGGCCGATGCGTTCGCCGCGGCCCTGAAACGCAAATAAGAACTCTCTCACACGCATGGGCCGAAGTCTCGCTTCGGCCCATGTCATTTCGTGGGTTCTTTGAAATCTCTGTCGATTCGAGCCTTCACTATCTTCCTCAGCTCGGCGGGCAGGTCGGTGTCGCGCTCCCGAGCGAGTAAGGTCGCGCGCTGAGTCATCCCATGGTGCGCGAGTTCCTTGGTGAACTCCCGGTCCTTTTCCCTTCCGGCGACATACTTCGAAATCGCCAAGTCGTGAACCTCGAGACACAGGCCCGTCACGCCCACCGTATTCGGATTGTTGATTCGTATCAGTCGCTCGCGCCAGCCACCGGGCAGCGTCGCGGTTTTATCGTCGACGCCCTGGGCGTAGTAACCATACATTTCGTGGAAGGGTGAACCCTCGCCGATACTGCCGTCGATCAGATCCGACAGCTGTGGATGGTGCATCGGGAACACATCGGCTTCGGCTGAGACCAGCAGAGACGCAGGAGCGTTGGGAAACTGTCCGAGGATCGACTGACTTCCGATGACGACGATTTCCGAGTCGTTGGCGATCGAACCCGCCGCCCGGATGATGTGCTCAAGCTCGGAACGCTTCATGGATGCGCCATCGTTCCTGGTTGGTGAGTATCCCAGCGAAGGGGGAAGACTGGCGCAGCCGCGCGCCGTTCTCGCTGGGCTCGGTGATGAGCGCCGCGATGTTCGCCCACGGCTGATTCAAAAGTTCGCGCCATTCGTCCAGCCATGCTGGTCGCTGGTCATTTCGCTGGGCGCTCCAGCGTTCGACGTTGCCTCGGGCAACTTGCAACAGCTTCGGATCGCGCTCGATCTTTCGAGCAATGACCGCATGCATCGCGAGGCTGCGAGCCTCCAGCAGGCGATGTGACGAGTAGGTCGCCGGCGCAGCGGATTCCGCGGCAACCCAGGCGACGACGGGTCTCAGTCCGGCGGCTTTTTTTCGTTCGCGCAGACGACGCATCCGCTCGGCAGCGGACATCGCTGATCCTGTCGACGGACGGCCCCGAGCGCGTTTCTTCGCCATTTAATTAGCGTAACGTGTTACGAATATTGTCGCAACACGAGCCTTGCGAACGAGCGGAACGCTGATTCCTCAGCGTTCCTTCGGCGTATTCCACGGCCGATTGCCACCGCCTTTTCCGCCGCCGCCACCACCGCCGTTGTTGCTATTTGACGGGGACGGACGTGAGGGCTGCGGCTGGGCGCGAGGCTGCTCCTGCTGCCGCGGTTGGCTTGGCGGAGGAGAGTAGTTGCGCGGTTCGCTGCGAGGTTGTGGCGGGCTGTATTGGCGAGGCTCAACGCGAGGCTGAGGCTGGCTGTACTGGCGCGGCTCGACGCGGGTGCCGCCCGAGCTGCCGGAACTGCGAGATTGCTCGCGATCGCGGAACCGGTCCTGGACGCTGTCGTTGGGGCGATAGAAGCCGTTGCCGTTCTGCTGATAGCCGTTGCTTGGCACGCGTTGCATGTGATCGTTGCGACGGATGTTCGACGACTCTTCCGCCGGCATGCTTCTCACTCGATCGCGAACATCGTCGCGAGTGCGCTCGGTGGCGCGAGGCGAAGGCGTGGAGAAGTTATTGCCGGGGCGAGACGACGAGTTGTCGTTGCGATCCTCGCGGTCACGACGCGTTTGCCACTCGCGCACCGAGTCGTTATTCAGTTCGCGAGGGCGATTGTTGCCGTTGATGCCCAGCGCCTGGTCACGCTCGGTGCGCTTGATATCGGGGCCGCTGCCCGGGCGGATCGCACGGAAATCGCCGCCACGTTTCGGATTGCCGTCCTGGCGGTCCAGCAGCTCGGAGCGGCCGACCGGTCGGCCGCCGTTCGATTCGATGGCACTGCGTTCGCGATGGAAAGGCACGCGACCGGCGTAGTAGTCACCGCGGCCCATGTTGAACCGATTGGCATCGCGTGGCGGCTGACGGACCTGTCCACCGAGCACGCTTTCGCGATATGGCGCGATGGCGGGTGGTTCACGCACGCCGTGCCAGCTGCGCATGTCGTGGTCGCTTGGCCGCACCCAGTGATCGCCGATGCGTCGGCCGCCGACGAAGTAATCGCGCGATACTGAAGTCACGGCGCCCGGATAACGGTGATAGTCGAAGTGCGGCGGCGGAGCGCGCCGGCCGCCGTAGAAATAGTTGTTGTTGACCACAACCGTGTTGGAAACATTCACGTAGCGGATGTACCGCGGCGTGTGCCGGTAGCCCGGATAGTAAATATCGCGAGGTCCCAGCGGATACCACCCGACGTTACTGAACGAGACGGAGATGCCCACACCCGGGCCGCCGACCCAGCCGACCAGTGCCGGCGCATACACGGGGCGAATGTGACGCGGGCCGGGGACCCAGCACCAGCTGCTGCGAATGTAGGCCCAGCGGCCATAGTGAAACGGCGCGTAGCCCCAGCGAGCGTCATCGACCCACGAATAGCCCCACGGCGACACATACACCCAGCGACCGTAGCGGTACGGCGCCCAGCCGCTCACAACATAGGTCGGTCGCCACACGTAGCCGTACTCGGGCTCGCTGATCCAGGTGCCGTTGTCGTCGAGGTCTTCGTAACCGACCACGTCGCGAGAAACATACTGCGCCGACTTCGAGCGCTCGTTGCGACCGTCGCGATCGTTCGCCCAGTTCTCGAATGCGGTGCGCGGACCGAGCGGCTCGATCTGACCGGTGAGCGTTTCCAAGCCAGTGAACACGCCGCGTTCATTGGCGCGCACCGTGAATTCCTTGTTGCCGCCTCTAACTTCGGCCTCACCGGTGCGGGTCTTGACGATGGTGCGATCGGCCGCCTTGTCGACTTCGATGTGATATTCGCCGACGCGATTCAAATACACCGTGGAGTGCGGCGTCTCGACTTGAATGGTTTCGCCTTGGGCGAGACGGCGCACGCGAATGGTGGCGGCACCTTCAGTGAGGCTCGCTTGCAGCACGTTGTCGTCCAGCTCGATGAAACCGAAGCCGGTGTCACCATCGAGATACACCGCCGCGGAGCCGATCTGCAGCTCGGCGCGACCTTTGTCTTCGACCCACAGTCGATCGCCGCTGGTCAACGGACGGTTGAGCGCGGCCTCGGCCCATTCTTCGGTGCCGGCCGGCGCGACGGTGACTTCACCATCGACATAGCCGAGGCGGGCGACACGACTCGGCGGGTCGGTCACGGCGGTGCCGCGGCTGGAAGACTCAGTGGCGGATTGTGGCTCGACCACAGGTTCGACAACGGGCGCCCCATCGTCGGAAGATTCGACAACGGGTTCCGGCTCGACCACGGGCTCCTGGGCTCGCGCGACGCCGCCGAAAGCGACGAGCAAGACCGCGCTGCTCGCGAGTCCCGTCAGCCACTGTGTCAGGGAATTCGTCACCTTGCTGCCACCTGTGAGTTGGCCGCTTGATCGATCCGTGAGTCGGCGGTTGGCGTTACCCGAAATCATGTTGCCCACCCCCGTTTAGAACGGTTGTGAGCATGATCCGTTCCCTGGGGTGAACTCAAGGTGAACAGCTTCGATACGTTGCCTGGACGTCCGGGCAGCCCGGAAAAACAAGTAATTAAGTTCAAAAGGAGTCTCATGCCGGGTGCCATCGTGATCGGAGCCAGCTCGGGCATCGGGGCCGCGCTGGCGCGGCGTCTGTCCAGCCAGGGTTATCGAGTCGGCCTCGCCGCGCGTCGTGGCGATCTGCTCGAGAGCATTCGCTCCAGCCTGCCCGACGCCGCGTTCACCAAAGTGATCGATATTGCCCAGCCTGAACACGCCATGTCGGCGCTGCGTGAGCTCGCTGCCGAGGTGGGCGATGTAGAGCTGTATGTAGTCAGCTCCGGCGTGGGGTATATCAATCCGACTCTGGAGTGGTCGCAAGAACGAAGCACCATCGAAGTGAATGTCCTCGGCTTCACCGCCATGGTGAACGCAGCCATTCACGCGCTCGAACAGCGGGGCTCGGGACATCTGGTCGGCATCTCATCGATAGCGGCCCTGCGTGGCGGTCGGGCCGCGCCGGCATACAACGCGTCCAAAGCGTTTGTTTCCAATTATCTCGAAGGCATCCGGCAGCGCTGCCATCGCAACGGCCTGCCGATCACGGTGACCGATATCCAGCCCGGTTTCGTGGCGACCGCCATGGCGCAGGGGCCGGGGCTGTTCTGGGTGGCTCCGGCCGAGAAGGCGGCGGAACAGATATTGGCTGCCATCCGTGGCCGGAAGCGGCACGCCTATGTGACCCGGCGCTGGCGGCTGATGGCGTGGTTGCTACGGGGCTTACCCGCGGCCTGGTATCAGCGAATGTAGCAGCACCGACAGAATGTTGACGTTCGGGCGCTGTCCGGACGGCATGCCCCGCTCAGTTGTGAGATACATCGCGGATTACCTAAGGCGGCTGCCTAATACTCGGTCAGGTCAAATAACAAGATCTTGGCCATGGAAGTATCCGGGAGTCCCAAAGAGCTGGCCCTGCTGCGGAGTTTCGCGCCGTTCGACGGCATGAAGCCCGAAAGCGTGGCTGTGTTCGCCCGGAAGATGACCCGGCGCCAGGCGCCCAAGGGTCGGCTGCTGTTCACCGAAGGCGACGAGGAAAAGCAGACCTTCTATCTGATCAGCGGCTCGATCGACCTGCTCGCCGAGGGTGAGATCGTCGGCTCGGTGAGGAGCGGCACGCCCAAATCCAAGAGCCCGCTGGCGCATCAGCTGCCGCGGCCCTATTCGGCGGTGGTCACTTCCGACCGGATCGAATATTTCCAGATCGACAGCGAATTCCTGGACGTCGCGGTCACGCTCGACCAGACCGGTGCCTACAAGGTGCTGGAGTTGAACGGCCTGGACGAGAACGCGCCCGGTCCGGACGACTGGATGACCGCGCTGTTGCAGACCAAGGCGTTTCACAAGATTCCGCCGGCCAACATCCAGGCCGTGTTCATGCGCCTGCAGCGGATCGATTGCCGCGCCGGCGAGGTGGTCATCAAACAGGGCGATATCGGCGATTATTTCTATGTGGTCGTCAAAGGCATCTGCCAGGTCGCGCGCGAGACGCCGCTCAACAAGGATGGCGTGCGGCTCGCCGAGCTCAAGATGGGCGATACCTTCGGTGAAGAAGCGCTGATCTCCGACGTGAAGCGCAACGCCACCGTGACCATGGTGACCGATGGCGTGCTGATGCGGCTGGCCAAGGACGATTTCCGCAAGCTGCTGCACGAGCCGCTGCTCGACTGGGTCGACTATGAGAGCGCCAAGCGCATCGTCGCCAGGGAAGAAGGGCAGTGGATCGATGTGCGCCTGCCGTCGGAGTTCGAGCACTACCGGGCCGAAGGCGCGATCAACATTCCGTTGCATTCGCTGCGCCTGAAAATGAAAGCGCTGGATCGCAATCGTCATTACATCGTTTGCTGCGACACCGGCCGTCGCAGCTCGGCTTGTGCCTACATTCTTGCGGAACGCGGCTTCAATGCCAGCGTGCTCCGCGGTGGTCTGGGCTCCACCGAGCTGGCCGCGCCTCGCTAACTGTCTCTCGCCGCCGCGGCTCTTTAATTTCATGAGCCGGCGGCCCAAGATGCCGTCTTCCAAATCCTATGGAGAGGGCCTCATGGGTTTCATGTTCCGTCCCGCGTCCTTGCTGAGCTGTCTGGCTCTGCTGCTGTCGTGCTCTGTGGTGAGTGCGCAGACGCCCGAGTCGAGCTTGAGCGCACTGATCGAGGAGTACGAGCAGTTGATCCGGAAGGACGATCCGGTGAGCGCGGGGCAGGAAGGAGATCGAGGGGCATTGCGACGGCTTCCCGATGTGCGGCCTGAGACACAAGCGGCGAATGCGAAGCAGCTGAAGAGCATCGGGGAGCGGCTCGCGGCGATCGACACCTCGGGCTTGTCCGAAGACGCGGCGTTGAATCATCAGTTGCTCACTGGCGTCGTCGTGCTTCATTCGGAACAACTCACACTCGATCTGCCGCGCATCCCGTTCGAGAACGACAGCGGCTTTCATACATTGCTCGACTATCTGGCGCGCACGACCACGATCGGTTCGCGTGACGACGCGGATGCATGGCTCGCTCGACTCGAAGCGACGCCGGCGTACTACGAGCAGAACCTCGCCAATCTGCAGCGAGGCATCAAGACCAAATACACGCAGCCGCGTATCGTGGCCGATCGCGTGCTCGAAGTGGCTCGCAAGGTGGCGAACACCAAGCCGGAAGAGAGCTCGCTGTTATTGCCGTTCGCGCGCATGCCGTCGAGCATCCCGGCCGCGGCTCAACAGGAATATCGCACCAAGGCGCTCGCGATCGTGCGCGATCGCATCCTGCCGGCGCAGAAGAAATTTGCCGATTTCATGGAGAAGGACTATCTGCGCGCCGCGCGGCCGAAGCTTGCGTGGCGAACGGTTCCGAACGGCGAGAGCTCCTACAAATTCTTCGTGCGGCGTGAGACCACCACGCAGATGACGCCGGATGAGATTCATCAACTGGGTCAGTCGGAAGTTGCCCGCATTCGTGGGCTGATGGAGCAGACCATCGCGGAGACCGGCTTCAAGGGCAGCTTCGCGGACTTTCTGAAAATGCTTCGCACCGATCCGCGCTTCTATGCCAAGACACCGGAAGAGCTGATGGAGAAGGCGAGCGAGATCGCCAAGCGCTCCGACGATCAGTTGCCGCGTCTGTTCGGCACGCTGCCGCGATTGCCCTATGGCGTGCGGCCGGTGCCGGCGGATATCGCGGACGGTTATACGACCGGTCGCTATTGGGTCGGCAGCATGCAGCAGGGGCAGGCGGGCGGGTACATGGTCAACACCTCGCATCTGGATCAGCGGCCGCTGTATGAGCTGCCGGCGCTGACCGTGCACGAGGCGGTGCCGGGCCATCATCTGCAGATCGCTCTGTCTCAGGAGCTGAGCGGCATCCCGTACTTCCGTCGCAATACCAGCCCGACGGCGTTCGTCGAGGGGTGGGGGCTGTATTCGGAGTTCCTGGGCGAGGAGATGGGGATCTATCGCGATCCGTACGAGCGTTTCGGTCGCTACTCCTACGAAATGTGGCGAGCCTGCCGCCTGGTGGCCGACACCGGCATTCACTGGCTGGGGTGGGATATTGAGCAGGCGCGTCGCTGCTTCACCGAGAACTCGGCGCTCGCGCCTCACAACATCCAGACGGAGCTCGAGCGTTACATCTCCTGGCCGGGCCAGGCGCTGGCGTACAAGATCGGTGAGCTGCGCCTGCGAGGTCTGCGTCGTGATGCGGAGGAGGCGCTCGGGGAGAACTTCAATGTGCGCGAGTTTCACGACAAGCTGCTCCTCAGCGGAGCGCTGCCGTTGGATGTCGTGAGCAAGCGCGTGCAGGCCTGGATCGCTGAGAAGTCGTCGTCGCGCACGCCCGGGCGGTCGGCGCTAGCGCCCTGATTCATGGCGAGCAGGAGGAGCCGCGTACCGTGCGCTTCGGTGTGAAGTACAATTTCTGAATGACAACGACGATCTATGGCATCAAAGCCTGCGACACCATGAAAAAAGCGCGCGCCTGGCTCGATGAGCACGGGGTGAAGTACCAGTTTCATGACTACAAGGTTTCGGGCATCGACCGCGAGCATCTGGAAGCGTGGTGTAAGAAGGCGGGGTGGGAGACCGTGCTGAATCGGGCCGGCACCACGTTTCGTAAATTGCCTGACGCGGACAAGGCCGATTTGAACGAGCGCAAGGCCATTGCGTTGATGCTGGCGCAGCCGTCGATGATCAAGCGGCCGGTGTTGGAGAAGGGGGCCAAGCTGTTGATCGGGTTCAAGCCCCCGGAATACCAGGCCGCCTTCGGCTAGCCCCATCGCCTTCGACTAGCGCTACGGCCTTCGGCTGACGCCACGGCCTTCGGCCAGCGTCCACTGCCTTCGGCTGACGCCACTGCCTTCGGCCGGTGCTCGCTGCCTTCGGCTACTCCCATCGCCTCCGGCTGACACCACCGCCTCTGGCTATCCAACCTCCGGGACACTGCCGGCCGCAGGCCCCGCAGGCCGCTGTAAACGGTTACAGGATCTGCCACACTCGGGGGCATGAGCACCACAGCCTTTGCCCCCAAGCCCATGAAGCTCAGCATCCTGACTGCGGCGTTGCAGGAGTTGACGCCTCGGGAGCGGCGGGATGCCGATCCGGATCTGGCCATCGAAGAGTGGCTGCAATTTGCTCGCGACATCGGCTCGCCGAACATTCAGCTGTCGTCGGCGTTGCATCCCACCGAAAGCGATGTGCCGGCCGAGGCCATGCTCGACCCCGTGGCGAACACGCTGGATCTGCGTCAGCCCTTCAACAAACAACGGGCGGCTCGCGTGCTGGCGGCCATGAAGGAAACCGGCGTCGGCCTGTCCGATCTCGGTTACTTCGACAACATGCTGGTGGCCGACCCCGCGGCACGTCGCAAGAAATATGACTTCATGTTGCGCGTGTTCGATGCTGCCGTGCTGTTGGGCACGGACGCGGTGTGCGGTTTCGTCGGTCGCAATCCGCAGCTGGAAATGGATCAGAACCTCATCATGTTCGAAGAGGCGTTCATTCCATTGCTCAAGGAAGCGAAGGCGCGCGGCCTGACCTATCGGGTCGAGCAATGTCCCATGCCCGGTTGGAATGTGCTCGATCGCTGGCACAACAACATCGCCTACGCGCCCGGCCCGTGGATTGCGTTACATCGGATTTGTGAGCGGCATGGCGTCGGCGATCAGTTCCGCATTCACTACGATCCATCGCATGCGATTCTGATGGGGCAGGACACGCGCTCGCTGTTTCAATATCTCAAGGATTCGGGTTACGCGTTTCTCATCGGCGGATTTCACGTCAAAGGTCAGGTCGTGGATTCGCGCGGCGTCGCTGCTTGGGGTTACGGCGGACAGACCCTGCAGCGGGGCGATTGGATCGACGGCAAGCCATCGCCCAATCCGGCCGATCAAGGCAATGCGTGGAAGAAACAAACGGTGCTGTGCGAGCACGAGCTGCCGGGCACGGCACGTCATGATCCGCTCGCGTATCTGCAGAACCGCAGTGTCGATTGGCTCGATCATCAGCTCGCCGCGCGTGAGCTGCTGTCGATCGATCCGGCCAAGACCTATCTGGTCGTCGAGCACGAATATCCGCCCGCTCGCATTCAGGACAAGGCCCGGCTTGCGCCCATCCTGCAAGGCTCGCTGGCGTTCGTGAAAGCCATCGACGAGGCGGCCGCGGCCATGTACGCGCTTCAGCACGAAGTACTGAAATCGCAGGGCATTCCCATTCAGGGCGTGGGGCGCGAAGCCTACCGGTCATGATCGGCAGCCAGGGCCTGCTGGCCGTTTTTGACCGCTGCCTGTCGACGGCGGCTCTCGTCCCCGGACCACGTGGCGCGCACCATGCGCTCACGTTGTCCTGGAGGAGTGGTCATGAAGTCCGCGTTGCTCGTCATCGATGTGCAGCAGTCGTTTACCCGCCGTCCGTATTGGAACGACGCCGAGCTGCCTGAGTTCGTCCAGAGTCTGCAGCAGCTGGTGAACCGTGCCCACAAGGCGGGACTGCCGGTGCTGCAGGTATTCCATGTCGATGAGGAAGGCGCGGAAAATCCATTTTCGCAGGAGTCCGGGCTGATCAAGACATTGCCGCAGCTGGAGGTCCGGCCCACCGAAGTGTTCACCAAGGCCGTGCATTCGGCCATGTTCGCGACCACTAAGAACGGCAAGAGTCTCGACTACTGGCTACGCACTCATGGCGTCGACCGGCTGATCGTAACGGGCATCCGCACCGAGCAGTGCTGTGAGACGACCACGCGTCATGCGTCGGATCTCGGCTATAGTGTCACGTACGCCATGGATGCCACGCTGACTTTTCCCATGGTGTCTGGATCGGGCCGCACGTATACGCCGGCCGAGATTCGCGACCGCACGGAGCTGGTACTGCAAGGCCGGTTTGCCCAGGTTCAGCACTCGGAAGCCGTAGTGATCTGAGGACCAACGCATGAGGACGGTGCTGTTCGCGCTGTTGCCTGAGGTCGTGCTGCTCGACGTGGCCGGTGCGGCCGAAGCGTTTCGGTTGGCCACCAAGCTCGTGCCCGGCAGCTACGATCTTCAGTTCGTTGGCAGCAGTTCCTCATTGCGTTCCTGCATCGGGCTGCAGCTTTGCGAGCTGCAGCCGTTGCCGGCCACCGTGCCGGACCATGCGATTGTCGTCGTCGCGGGGGTCACGACGGCCGCGTTCGATCTGGAATCGGAACCGTTCAAGCAACTGACCCGGTGGCTGCAGGTCATCGCTCGCAATGAAACGGTGACATTGATGTGTGTTTGCTCGGGCAGCCTGGTGGCTGCGAACGCCGGGCTGTTGCGCGGGCGTGAGTGCACGACACACCACGATCTGGTCAGTGAGCTCGCCAGGATCGAGCCGAGTGCGACGGTGCACGGCAATCGGATCTTCGTCGAGGACGGTCATGTCATGACGAGTGCCGGCGTGACGTCAGGCATCGACCTCGTGCTGCACATGATCGGTCAGCAATTGGGTCACAAGATTGCCGTGGCTGTGGCACGCGATCTCGTCGTTTACATGAGGCGGACCACCGCCGACCCGCAGCTCTCGGCGTGGGTCATGCACCGAAATCACATTCATCCCGCGGTTCACAAAGTCCAGGATGCGATTGCTCGCAATCCCGCCGCGGACTGGTCCTCTTCAAAGCTGGCTGCGATTGCTTGTATGAGCGCTCGAAATCTCGGCCGGCTGTTCGCGGAGCACGCAGGATGCTCGCCGCTCGATTACGTGCAGCGCCTTCGCGTGGCGGTGGCGCGAGAAATGGTCGCGAATAGTGATTTAGCGTTGGAGCGGGTCGCCGAGCGCAGCGGCTTCAGCTCCGCGCATCATCTGCGGCGAGTCTGGCGCCGTTGGGAGCGGGTGTCGCCGGCTGAGTTTCGTTCGACAGCTCGCTGACCGTCACCGATTCGAGCCCGCGCTGGCGCAGCCCTTCCAACAACAATGGCAGCGCTTCGAGAATCAGCGGGCGATGATGGTTCTCGCGATCGTGCCCGTCATGCAGTAGCACGATATCTCCTGGTCGGGCGCGATTCACCACGCCGTTCGCGACCGCGTGAGGATCGCGCGCCATGGTGTCTCTCGAATGGATGGACCACGCTACGACCTCGAGCTTGCGCTTGTGAGCCGCGCGTGACATCCCGGGACTCTTCAAGCCGACCGGCGGCCGATACAACGGCTCGCGTTTCGATTGCGTCACCGCCTGGATCAGCTGTGAGCAACGATCGATTTCGACGCCGTGCCCGGAGGCCGGATAGAAATTCTGAAACGGCGAGTGATGCCAGGAGTGATTGCCGATCTCGTGGCCTTCACGATGCATGCGCTCGCCCAACGCCCGATGTTTGTCCAGATAACGGCCAATGACGAAGAACGTCGCGCGGGCGTGGTACTTCGCGAGCAAATCCAGCACGGCGGGGGTGACCTCTGGATCGGGCCCGTCATCGAAAGTGAGTGCCACTCGCGGCCGGTCGGTTCGGCCCCGGACCAGCGTCGGGTACAGCAGCGAGGAGGCAGGGCGGAAGATGCCGTCCGCCACCAGCAGCGCATAGGCGCTCAGCGGCATTCCCAGGCCCAGCGCACCGGGGCCGAAAACCGTGGCGGAGCCGAGGGTTACAGCCGCACTGGCCAGCAGGAACTTATCGGCACGACACAGGCTCAACGGCGCAACTCGGTGGTGAAGGAAGCCCATGATGGCAAGCGCCATCGAAGTTGTCGATTGATGGGATTGCCAATGGCGATTGCCCGTGACTGCCCTCGGGCGCATGTTGGCTCACCAAGGTCACACTCCGAGAAGGAGAGGTTCATGAGCGATGGGAAGTTTGTCGCGGTAACGGACGCCAGCTTCAACGAGCAGGTGCTGTCCGCCGCGGGTCCGGTGCTGCTGAAGTTCGAAGCGGACTGGTGCGGTCCGTGCAAGGCGATGAAGCCGATGATCGAAGACATCGCGCGCGATTATGACGGTCGTCTGACAGTGAAGACCATCGACGTCGATGCCAACAATCAGACGGCGTATCGCTTCGGTGTCCGTGGCGTGCCGACGGTCCTGCTGTTCAAGGGTGGCGAAGTGGTCGGTCAGAAAGTCGGTCTGCCGCGCAAGGCGGATCTGACAGCGCTGATCGATGCGAAATTGTCCTGAGACGGACAGGCAATAACGTCCGACGGTAATTCCTACGTGCGCGCTGTTGCGTAGCGTAGTAGAAACAGATAGCCCCATCCGACAGCAGTCGGGTGGGGCTTCGATGTTTCAGGAATAATTAATCGATCAGGCCCGCAGAGGTGACCTGTGAAATCCGTTCGGGCGAATCGCCGTGGTGGCCAGCCGCGGCAACAGTCGCCACACAGGGACGGTGACGACCAGACTGGGGAAGAGGGATTGGGCTCGACGATCGTGCGACTGACGCTGGCGCATTGGCCGGCGGCGGCGGTATTGATCGACGAGTATGGACACATCACCGCGGGCAACCGTGCCGCCGCCAGATTGTTTGGCTACGAGCAGCGCGATCTGACTCAGTTCGCGATCGATGAGTTGATTCCAGCATGGCGCCCCCTGGATCGCGGTGAGTCGCTCGCGACCCGTCGACGCGCCACCGGACATCGTCTCGATGGCAGCACCTTCCCGTTGCGCTTCATCCAACTGCCGGTCGAGGCCGGCGATGCGCGATGCACGCTGATTGCCGTCAGGCCGCGAACCGGGCATCACCGTAGCGGTCATGTGTCGCACGTTCGCAATCGACACAGTGAGGAACGATTGCGGGCGGCGGTGAGAGCGGGGCGCATCGGCACCTGGGTTTGGGACCTGCACAAGCGCACCGTGTGGTGGGACAGCGCGATGTACAAACTTTGGGGGCAGCGTCGTCATCACGGAATATTGCCTATCGCCACGGCAACGGCGCTGTTGCATCCGGAAGATCGGGAGTGGGTTGGCCGCTCCATGGAAGAACATATCAAGGGCAATGCGCGCGAGATCTCGCTGGAGTTTCGTTTGCTCCGTCCCGACGGCGTCTCGCAATGGGTCGACGTCAACGGGCAGATCGAGCGGGACGAGCAGGGCGTCGCCACGCGGATGATCGGCGCGACGATCGATGTCACGGCGCGCAGGAACGCCGAAGATGCCTTGCATCACGCGCAGAAGATCGAAGCGCTGGGCACGCTCGCCGGCGGTATCGCTCATGACTTCAACAATATTCTGCTGGCGGTGGCCGGCAACACGCGTCTGGCGAAGCTGGAGCTGGCGCCCGAGCATCCGATTCAAAACAACCTGGCCGAGATCGCGAAGGCCACTGCGCGGGCCACCGATCTGGTCAATCGCATTCTGACCTTCAGCCGGCAGAACGATTGTCGTCGCGAAGTGCTTCAGCTGCAGCCCGCGGTGGAGGATGCAATCAAGCTGTTGCGTGCGACGCTGCCGGCGATGATCGAGATCAACACCCATTTCGCCGCAGCGTTGCCGTCGGTGCGGGCCGATGCGACCCAGATTCATCAGATCATGATCAATCTGGTGACCAACTCGGCACATGCCATCGGCGACGGCGCGGCCGGATGTATCAGCGTGGCGCTCGACGAGGTGCATGTCGCGCAAGGCGGGACTTTGACGCCGGAATTGAAAGCCGGTCGCTATGTGCGGTTGTCCGTGACCGATACGGGCAGTGGCATGGACAAGGCCACGCTCGATCGCGTGTTCGATCCGTTCTTCACGACGAAGCCGGTGGGGCGCGGCACGGGGCTTGGGCTCAGCGTGGTCGACGGCATCATGCGCAGCCATGAAGGATCGGTGCTTGCAACCAGCGAGCCCGGACGAGGTGCGACATTCAGACTGTATTTTCCAGCCGTCGATGCGGCCCCGTCGCCGACCCAGCCAGTGGTCGCCACCCCGCCAGCGCAAGGGCGCGGCCGGCGTGTGATGTATATCGACGACGAGGACGCGCTCGTCTATCTGATGATTCGCATGCTTCAGAAGTCCGGCTATCAAGTCACCGGCTTCACCGACGCCGAGCAGGCTTTGCAAGCCTTGCGTGAACAGCCGGCCGCCTTCGACGTAATCGTCACCGACCTGTCCATGCCGGGCATGTCGGGCTTCCACGTCGCGCAGGCCATTCGAGAAGTTCGTGCCGACCTGCCCGTCGTCGTCACCTCCGGCTACGTGCGCGCCGAGGATCGCGTGATCGCCAAGCAGGTTGGCGTCCGCGAACTCGTGCTCAAGCCCGATACCGTGGAGGAACTGGCCGGCGTGCTGGAGAGGGTCTTCGAAAGCTGAGCCTGTGGTCGCGGCGGTCTTGCAGGAAGCGGGCCCCGGGATGGTCTTCCTTGTAGCTCAGGTTGTGAATCTCTGTGCGACAAGCGCGGATCTGCGCTAGGGTCGCTTCCCCCATTCGTCATCGTTTGGAGCCATCGTGCGTCTCAAGCCTCTCGTCATCGCGAAGATCGTCCTATGCCTCGGCCTGACGACCGCGGCCTCGGCGGCCGAACAAGTCGACCTGCTGATCAACAACGGCGTGATTTACGACGGCAGCGGCGGCAATCCCGTCCAAGGTTCGGTGGCGGTACGCAATGGCCGTGTCGTCGCGGTCGGCAAGCTCGCCGATTACCAGGGCAAGCAGACTGTCGATGCCAAGGGGCTGGCGGTGGCGCCGGGCTTCATCAATACGCTGTCCTGGGCCACCGAATCGTTGATTTACGACGGTCGCGGCATGAGCGACATCAAGCAGGGCGTGACCCTGGAGATCTTTGGCGAAGGCACCTCGATGGGGCCGGTCAACGCCACGATTCGCGACGAGATGCTCAAGACCCAGGGCGATATCCGCTACGACATCAGCTGGACCACGCTCGGCGAATATCTGGACTTCCTGGTGAAGAAGGGCATTTCGCCGAACATCGCTTCGTTCGTCGGCGCGGCCACGGTTCGGCAGCACGAAATCGGTTTCGCCAACCGCGCGCCCACGCCGGAAGAGCTGAAGCGGATGCAGGATCTGGTTCGTCAGGCGATGCGCGAAGGCGCGCTCGGCGTCGGCAGCTCATTGATCTACGCGCCCGGCAACTATGCGAAGACCGACGAGCTGATCGCGATCACCAAGGCGGCTGGTGAATTTGGCGGCGCTTACATTTCACACATGCGCAGCGAAGGCGACCGGTTCCTCGAAGCGCTGGACGAGCTGTTGCTGATCTCGAAGCAAGCCAAGGTGCCGGCGCAGGTCTATCACTTGAAGGCCGCGGGCAAGAAGAACTGGCCGAAGATGCAGCAGGCCATCGACAAGATCGAAGCCGCTCGCAAGTCCGGTCAGAAGATCACCGCCGATATGTATGCCTACACGGCGGGCGCCACTGGCCTCGATGCGGCCATGCCGACGTGGGTACAGGAAGGCGGTATCGATGATTGGGTCGCGCGCTTGAAGAAGCCTGAGATCCGCGCGCGTGTGCTCAAGGAAATGCGCGATCCGAACGCCGACTTCGAAAGCCTGCTGCAAGGGGCGGGCGATGCCAGTCGCGTGCTGTTGATCGGTTTCAAGACGGACAAGCTCAAGCCGCTCACCGGCAAAACGCTGGCCGAAGTCGCCAGGATGCGGGGCGTGTCGCCGGAAGATGCGGCGATCGATCTGGTCATCGAAGATCACACGCGCGTCGGCACCGCTTACTTCCTGATGTCGGAAGAGAATGTGAAGCTCGGCCTGTCGCAGCCTTGGGTGAACATCGATTCGGATGCGGAAGCTTCGGCGCCGGAAGGCCCGTTCCTGCTCAGCAATCCGCATCCGCGTACCTACGGCACGTTCGCCCGCTTCCTCGGCAAGTATGTTCGCGATGAGAAAGTGACGACGCTGCAGGATGCGATCCGTCGTCTCACCAGCCTGCCGGCCGAGACGTTCAAGCTGACCCATCGCGGTTGTCTGAAGAAGGAATGCTTCGCCGACATCGTGGTGTTCGATCCGAAGACCATCCAGGATCACGCGACCTTCGAGAAGCCGCATCAGTACGCGACCGGCGTGCAACACGTCTTCGTGAATGGCGTGCAGGTGCTTCGCGACGGCGAGCACACCGGCGCGAAGCCCGGCCAGGTCGTGCGTGGACCTGGCTATCAAAAGACGGCGGCGACGAGCACGCGTTGAGCGTGCCCGTCGTCAGGGCCCATCAGACTGGCGGCGGATTGCGTTCCTTGAAGTCGCGCTGATGCCAGTACGGATAGGCCAGCGGCGTCGCGCTGGCCTCATCCAGTTTCTTCACCTGCTCGGCCGTGAGATTCCAACCCAGCGCGCCGAGGTTCTGTTTCAGCTGCTCCTCGTTGCGGGCGCCGACGATGACGTTCGCAACGGTCGGTCGCTGTAACAGCCAGTTCAGAGCGATCTGCGGCACCGTCTTGCCGGTTTCCTTCGCCACTTCGTCGAGCGCGTCCACGACCTTGTAAAGATACTCGTCCGCGACCGGCGGTCCTTTGTCGATGCTCAATTGCGAGCGCAGGCGCGAAGTTTCGGGCAGCCCCTGACCGCGCCGGATCTTGCCGGTCAGCCGGCCCCAACCCAGTGGACTCCAGACGATGGCGCTGACTTTCTGCTCCACACCGAGCGGCATCAGCTCCCATTCGTAATCGCGGCCGATCAGCGAGTAATACGCCTGGTGCACGACGTGGCGGTTCCAGCCATGGCGATCCGAGGCGGCCAGCGACTTCATCAAGTGCCAGCCGGAGAAGTTCGAGACGCCGGTGTAACGAAGCTTGCCCGCGCGCACCAGGTCGTCGAGGGTTTGCAGCGTCTCTTCGACCGGAGTGAGCGCGTCGTAGCCGTGCAGTTGGAAGATGTCGATGTAGTCGGTTCCCAGACGGCTCAGCGCCTTGTCGACCGCGCGCACCAGGTTGAAGCGCGAGGAGCCCACGTCGTTCGGGCCCTTGCCGTGGCGGAAGGTGGCCTTAGTGGAAATGATGACCTGATCGCGCCGGCCCTTGATGGCCGCGCCCAGGATCTCTTCTGCGGCACCCCCCGAGTAGATATCGGCGGAGTCGAACATGTTGATGCCGGCGTCCAGGCAGATGTCGACCAGCCGGGTCGCCTCCCGGGCGTCGTTCTCTCCCCAGCTCTTGAAGAACTCACCTTTGCCGCCGAACGTGCCGGTGCCGAGGCTGAACACCGGGACCCTGAAACCCGATGCGCCCAATTGCCTGAATTCCATCGCCGTCTCCTGTAAGACCTGAAACGCGGGGCGACTGTAACGCATGGACTCGTGAAGCGGGTTCATGGGGGTCTTTATGGTCCACCCGCCAGGCTGGTATCTTGCCCGGATGCAAAAAGTCATCGCACCCATCGTGGTCATAACCACGGGCGGCACCATCGACAAGGCCTACTTCGACGCCCTCAGCGCGTACAAGATCGGCGAGCCCATGGTCAAGAAGATGCTGGACGTGGCCAATGTCACGCGCCCGTTCCGCGTGGTCGAGATGTTTCGCAAGGACAGCCTGGACCTGACCGACCAGGATCGCCGGGCGCTGTACGAGACGGTCGCGGCGCTCGACACCGATCGGGTCGTCATCACGCACGGCACCGACACCATGACCGACTCGGCCCAGGTGCTCAAAGCCATCGCCGGCAAGACCATCGTCTTCACCGGCGCGCTGTCGCCGGCCCGTTTCGCGGAAAGCGATGCGATGTTCAACCTGGGGATGGCTTTCGCAGCGGTGCAGACCTTACCCCCGGGGGTGTACGTGGCCATGAGCGGTCAGGTATTCCGTGGCGATGAGGTTCGTAAAGATCGAGAGCACGCACGCTTCGTCTCGACTGCCTCGTGAAATCAGATATGTAGATTGGCGGGCCGCGAGCTCGCTGGGGGATCCATGGAGCTGAGCTACGTTTGTGGCACCGGGTCGGTGCCGCTGCTCTACAAAACCGTCGGCATGGCGCTCGAGGACGCGGCGCGTCGCTGGGGCGAGCGGCCGGCGCTGATCGTCCGTCATCAGAACATCCGCTGGACCTATCGCGAACTGAACGAAGCGGCGGAACGCTTCGCCGCCGGCTTGCTCGGTCTGGGCCTGCAGCCGGGCGATCGGGTCGGCATCTGGTCGCCGAACCGGTATGAATGGGTGCTCACCCAATTCGCGACGGCCAAGGCCGGCTTGATTCTGGTCAACGTCAATCCCGCTTATCGCATCTCGGAGCTGGAGTTCGCGCTCAACAAAGTCGGCTGCCGGGCGTTGATACTCGCGCCCAACTTCAAGAGCAGCGACTACGTCGGCATGCTTCGGCAACTCGCGCCGGAGCTGGCGACGAGCGCGGTCGGTGATCTTCAGTCCGCGCGGCTGCCGACGTTACGTACCGTGATTCTCACCGACGATGCGCGTGTGCCGGGCTTCATGCCGTTCCGCGTGGTCGAAACCTTGGGCACCGACGTTGAACGCGAACGATTGAACGAGCTGCGTTCGCTGTTGCAGCCGGAAGATCCCATCAATATTCAGTTCACGAGTGGCACGACAGGCCTGCCCAAGGGCGCGACGCTGTCTCATCACAACATCGTCAACAACGGCTACTTCGTCGCGAGTCACATGGCGTTCTCGCACGAGGACAGCCTGTGCATTCCCGTGCCGCTATATCACTGCTTTGGCATGGTGATGGGCGTGCTTGGTTGCGTGACGCACGGTGCGGCGATGATCTTTCCGTCCGAGGCGTTCGATCCCGGCGCTGTGTTGGAAGCGGTCGCGGCCGAGAAATGCACGGGCCTCTATGGCGTACCGACGATGTTTATCGCCGAGCTGGATCATCCACAATTTCAGCAGTATGACTTGAGTTCGCTGCGCACCGGCGTCATGGCGGGCGCGCCGTGCCCGGTCGAAGTGATGAAGCGCGTCATCGCTGACATGCACATGCGCGAGGTCACCATCGCTTACGGCATGACGGAGACCAGCCCGGTGAGTTTCCAAAGCCGCAATGACGATTCCATCGAGCGTCGCGTGTCCACGGTCGGCAGGATTCATCCGCATCTGGAAGTGAAGATCGTCGATATCGATGGCCGAGTGGTGCCGCGAGGCGAGCGCGGCGAGTTGCTGACTCGCGGCTACAGCGTGATGACCGGCTATTGGGATGACGCCGAGAAGACGCGTCAGGCCGTCGACGAACAAGGCTGGATGCACACGGGCGATCTGGCGGTGATCGATGCCCAGGGTTATTGCAACATCGCCGGTCGCGTGAAGGATCTGATCATTCGTGGCGGCGAGAACATTTCACCGCGTGAGGTGGAAGAGTTCCTGTACCGCCATCCGCAGATTCAAGACGTGCAGGTGTTCGGCATTCCGGATCAGCGGTATGGCGAAGTGGTGTGCGCCTGGATCAAGCTCAAAGGCGTTGAACCGTGCGATGCCGATGCGATCCGGCTGTTCTGTCGCGATCAGATCGCGCATTTCAAAGTACCGACGCACGTTCGGTTCGTCGAGCAGTTCCCGATGACGGTCACGGGCAAGATTCAGAAGTTCATCATGCGCGAGCAGATGATCGCCGAGCTGCAGCTGCGCGTAGACGTGACCGCTTGATCAGACGTTCGCCGCCTGCTCCGCCATATGCGGACGCGCCAGATCGCGCCGCGCCGCTGCCGGCGTGACGCCCAGAATCTTGCGCATGTGACGGGCCAGATGGCTCTGATGTGCAAAGCCGGTGGCGAACGCGATCTGCGCGATCGACAGCGACTCATCCTGTAGCAGCAACTTCGCCCGCTCCACACGCCGGCGCAGAATGTATTGATGCACCGGCGTGCCGGTCGAGCGCCGGAATAGCGTCTTCAGATGCGACACGCTGACACCGGCGACCTTGGCGATTTCCGCCAGCGACAGCTCGCTTTCCAGGTTGTCCTCGATGTGCGAGATCACCAGCTTGAGTTTCCACGCGCTCAAGCCGCCCTTCGGATCGCGCATCGGCAGCGAACGGCGGTTGTGACGTTGAAGCAGCCGCGCGGCGAGTGCGGTGCCGAGACTTTCACGAAACAAACGTCCGCCCGCGCCGCCCGATTCGAGATCGGCCTTGATGGCCCAGCCGATGTGTTCGATGAACGGATCGCGCAACTGGAAGCGGTCGGCGATCTCGATGTTGGAGGGATCCATGTCGAGCTCGATCGCGACATTGCGGAGCAGTTCATCGGGCACGCGCATGACCAGCGTGGTGCCGCTTTGTTTGGTTTCCCATGCGGCCGGCGTGTGCGCCGGAATGATATCCAGATCGCCCGCGACTTCCCGGCCGTGACGCAGTTTGCCGCCGCGGTCGCAGGTCACTTCCACCGACGGGCCGATATGCATGCACACGATCGCGTAGGGCCTGGGATCGATGCGGGTCAGGCCGGCGGAGAAGTTATTGATGTTCGCGTTGACGGTTCGGTGGGCGCGCGGCGGTGCTGACGTCGCTGCGACCAGGGGGTTGCTGGCACTCATCGGTGATCTCCGGCACCGTATTGCTGCATCGAGGATACAACGAGAAAAGCCATCTGGGCTGCTCCGGTCCGTGTCAGTCAGCGTCCGTTCGTGCTGGTGCCGGGCTTAATGGGTCAGCCCGCTGCGCGAGAATTATCGAGCGCGCTGTCGGTGAGCTTCAACAGGCCGGCCGAAAGAGCTGCCTGTCGGTGCATCAAGCGCGCAATCCATGACACGCCGCTTTCTGCATTTAGCAACGGTTCAGGTTCGCGGTTGACAGGGCTGGTGGCAAGTGTGATGGTCGAGCGATGTCGACTCCTTCGTTATCTCCAGCGGATCTCGCGCGTTACAGCCGCCACCTGGCGCTGCGCGAGATCGGTATTCCAGGCCAGGAAAAACTCAAGGCCGCGAAAGTGCTGCTGGTCGGCGCCGGTGGCCTGGGTTCGCCAGCGGCGTTGTATCTGGCGGCGTCGGGCGTGGGCACGATCGGTGTGATCGACAACGACCGGGTGGATGTCTCGAATCTGCAGCGACAGGTGCTGTACGACACGCAGAGCGTCGGCAGGCCGAAAGCGGAGGTCGCGAAGGAACGTTTGCTCGCGCTCAATCCTGAGATCGAGCTGGTGTCGCACACTGTTGAGCTGCGTGCCGCGAATGTGCGCGAGATCTTCAGTAAGTACGACGTGGTGCTCGATGGCACGGATCGGTTCAACACACGTTATCTTTCCAACGATGCGTGCGTGATTCTGCGCAAGCCGCTGGTCTCCGCCGCCATCCACCGGTTCGAAGGGCAGGCCATGACGTATATACCGGGCCAGGCACCTTGCTATCGATGTTTGTTTCCCGAGCCGCCGGCCGATGGTCTCGTGCCGAACTGCGCTGAGGCAGGTGTGCTCGGTGTGTTGCCGGGGGTGATGGGCACGATTCAGGCGACCGAAGCGATCAAGGTGATCGTCGGCGTCGGTGAGCCGTTGCTCGGCCGGCTGTTGACCTACGATGCGTTGGCGATGCGCTTCGGCGAGTTTCGATTCACGCGGCGCCCGGACTGCGCGGTCTGCGGCGATCATCCGACGATTCATGAGCCAGCGGATCTGGCTGAGGCCTGCAGTGCCGAGGTGACGCGGCGCCTGTCGCCGCTGGAGTTGCGAGAGCTGTTGGGGAAAGTCGCCATCGTCGATGTGCGATCACCGAACGAATTCCGCGCTTCGCATTTGCCGGGAGCGGTGAGCATTCCCGTTGGCGAAGTCGAGCGGCGGCTTGCCGAAATTCCTCGCGATCAGCTGGTCGTTTTCATTTGTCGCAGCGGCGGGCGTAGCTTGACCGCGTCGGCCGTCGCCACGCGCGCCGGGATGACAAATGTGGCTGATTTGGAAGGGGGCTTACTGGCCTGGGCTAAAGAGCTCGATCCATCGTTCGTGGTCGCGCCGGTCGGTTGAGGTTGGATTCTCAGCGGGCGCCGACGCGGCCGAGATGTCGCACGTCACGACGATCGGTGAGCCAGCCGGCGGACGGCGCCCAATCGGCAAGCTCGGCGCGACGGCGCTGCCACGCCTGTTCCAGCGTCTTTGCCGCTTCCGGCGAAGTCGTCTGCACACCGGTCGGCATGTGCACCACCTTGTCGTCTTCGAAATCGAGCATGGACTATCTCCTCGCCTTTCGCTTCAAACTGTGAGTGCAGACTACGCCGTCGTGCGCGTGGCATCATCGTGGCGAATGGCATGTAATTGATTCCCCGCCGGCAGCAATCCGGGCCAGTCGCGGCTATTTGCCGGTGAATGCGGTTGAGCGGGAGCGTGACCGGTCGCACAATTTTCATATTAGCGTGAGGCTTGGGAGTCCACCGTGAATCAGAGCGTTAGCGACAGTTCGGCGAATACGTCGATGGTCAACGTCATCTACGTGCTCTATTTGCTGGCATTGATTTCAGGCGTCACGGCGCTGATCGGCGTGATCATGGCTTACGTCTATAAGGACGACGCGCCGGAGTGGCTGCGCACGCACTACGAGCTGCAGATCCGCACGTTCTGGTTCGGCCTGGTGGTCGGCGCGATCGGTGTGGTGCTGACCTGGGTGTTGATCGGCGTGCCGATCCTGATCGCGCTGGCGATCTGGTGGATCATCCGCTGCGTGAAAGGCCTGAGATACGCCGGCGAGCGCGCGCCGTATCCGAATCATCGCGGCTGGGGGCTTTAGTAGACGTCGCGCCGGTAGCGGCCCGTGATCGCCAGTTCTTCGAGCAGGTCGGCGCCGAGCACTTCCGAGAGTGCGGCGTCGACCGCCGGCGCCATGCCTTGCAAGCTGCCGCACACGTAAATCGCCGCGCCGTCGCTGACCCAACGTTTCAATTCGTCGCCGCACTCGACTACGCCGTGTTGGACGTAGCGCCGCTCTGCCTGATCGCGCGAGAACACTTGGTCGACGCGTTCCAATTGTCCGCTGGCGCGCCACCGCTCGATCTCCTCGCCGTAGAACCTGTCGTGCGCGAGGTTGCGCTCGCCAAAGATGAGCCAGTTGCGGTGGCGACCTTCGGTGATACGAGCCTTCAGCAATGCTCGCAGGCCCGCGATACCGGTGCCGTTGCCGATGAGGATCAGGGGTACATTGCTTTGAGGCGCGTGAAAATTGGGATTGGGGCGCACGCGGACAGCAATGTCATCTCCAACTCTCGCGCCAGCCGTCAGCCAGCCGCTACCCAGGCCGGGCTCGCCATCCGGGCGGCGCATCTGCCGTACGAGCAAATGAATCGCGCCGTCGGTGGGCAACGACGCAATGGAATATTCGCGGTGAGGCAGCGGCTCGCGCTTGTCGTCCCAGGTTGAATTGCGCGGATCGATCTCGGCGATGTCGCCCGCCTGCCATTTGACGTCTGTGGTCTGCGGACGCAGTTCGATGTGAAAACAGGCGTCACCCGCACTGCCGGGATTGATGTGATGGCGCGCGGTGAGGCGCCAGCGATCGTAGCGCGGAGCTTCCCAATCAGGCAGGTCGGGGCTGTTGCTCATCACACTGAGCTGATGCTGCCAATGGCGGAGCGCGCCTTCGTCGCCATTGTCGACTTCGATCACATCGAACAAGGCGGTCGCGCCTTGATGCCTCAGCCACTGGTCGAGGCGATGTCCGAACGCGCAGTAGTTGTCGTACTCGCGATCGCCCAGTGCGAGCACGCCATAGCTCAGCTCCTTGAGCGGCACGGCGCCATCCAGCACATCTCGAACGAATCCGGCGGCGGGATCCGGTGCGTCGCCTTCGCCGGTCGTGCTGACGACGAATAGCGCGTGCCTGGTTTGCTTCAGGATCCGATTGTCGATCTGCTGTAACGACGCGAGCATCACGGGCGCGCCGGCGGCTTGCAGCGATTGTGCGGTTCGATTCGCCAGTTCGGCGGCGAATCCCGTCTGGCTGGCGAACGCGATCAGCGTGGGATCGCCGCCAGTGGCGACCAGGGCGGGCCGGCGTCGCGGCCAGAGAAAATACGCGCAGGTGGTGAGATACAAAACGACAACGACGCACGCTGAATACAGTCGTGCGTCGCTGAGGCCGTCGAGAATCCCGGACATTCCGCCTTACTGCGGCAATACTTCGAACGTCGCGACGTAGCTCAACCGGCGCTGCTTGGCCTGCTTGAGCGATGTCTTCTGATCTTCCGAGCCGGTTTCGAGCCAGTACATGCCGGGCGTCGGCCAGTTCACGGCCAGCTCGCCTTTGGCGTCAGTCTTGAGCTTCTGTTCTTCCTGGTCGTTGCGATAGCGGGTGCCGCCGGCCTGCACGACCACCTCGAGATTGGCGGCGGGTTGGCCGTCGATCAAGAAACGAAACTTCGACGCTTCACCCGCGTACAGGTCGTTCGGATGAGTCAGCGGCACCAGTTCGAGACCGACGTTGGCAGACTTCAGTGCGCCTTCGGTCGGCTTGCCGGCGGTGACGAAGGTCTCGACTCGGCCGACCGACTCGCTCACTTCCAGGTTCTTGGCATCGGCGGGGACTTCTTTCGCGAACTTCTCCGCGTTACCGCGCCAGCGTTTGCGCTGACCGTTCTCTTCGTAGCTCGCGAACAAGCCGTTGTTGACGAGCGCGACCTTGTACGTGCCGTTCTGCTTGAGCTGCACGTCGAACACGCTGCGATATTTGCCGGTGAACGGATTCTCCGCGTTGACTTTCGAGCCATCGGGCGCGGTGATTGCCAGCGAATCCAGGCGCAGCGGCACATGATTGAAATAGAACAGATCGTTCGAGACCGCCGCGTCGACGGTGATCCATTGATCGACAGTCGACACGGTAGCGGAGGGCAGCAGCCACATCTTGTGCGCATGACTCGCGAACGGAGCGAGCAGGGCGGCGGTGGCGGCAATGGCGCGAAGTGCGGTTCTCATGGTTTTCCTCGCGAAGGAGTTATGGAGTGATGTTGAGCGTGATGGCGCCGAGCTCGGACTTGCCCTGAGCCGTCGCCGTTTGTTTCCGAGTGCCGGGCCATTCGAACGGCACGCGCAGCAGCTCGCGTCCGCCGACTTCGCGCACGGCTTCGACCACGACGTTGTATTTGCCGGGCGCGAGCGTCGCGAGTTGCTTGTCCGTGTTCTTGAAACTCAGCGTGTATTCACCGGCGGGGCGGGTTGCGCCGGTAACGCCGTCGACCGGCATCTGGATCTCACGGCCGCCACGACGCCACCATTGACGCAGATCCTTCAGCCACTGCGTGCCGTCTTCTTTTTTAGTGTCGGTCTGATACCAGACGGCGAGCTGCGCGGCGGCGCTTTGATCCTGATTCTCCACCCACACCGCGAGGTATGGGCGGTGATATTCGGCGACGTCCGGACGCGGAATCGTCAGCTTGAGATTCAACTCGGTCCCGAACGCCGCGCAGCTCGATCCGATCAGCAGCATGGCGCTGGCCAGCTTGGTGATTGTTCTCATGTCCATTCCCATCGTTCAATGAATAAACAAAATCGCCAGCAGCAGCGGCAGCACCAGTCCCAGCGCCACCATCGGCCAGGTGCCGGGACGATTGCCCGCATGCATCTTCAACAGCAGCAGTCCGGTGATTGCGAACACCAGCACCGCGAAGGCGAACACGTCGATGAACAGGCTCCACGCGGCGCCGGCATTGCGTCCCTTGTGCAGATCGTTGAAGTACGACAGCCAACCGCGATCGGTGAGCTCGTGCGTGACTTCGCCGTCCTCCAGATTCACCGTCAGCCAGGCATCGCCGCCGGGGCGCGGCAGCGACACATAGATTTCATCGTCCGACCATTCGGTCTCGCGGTCCTCGACTCGCACCGTCAATGTCTGGTCGAGCCAATCCGCTACTTCGGTCGGGAGCGCGGCCTTGTCATCGCCACTAGACTCCCGCGTCTTCTTCAATTGCTCGCGCAACGGTGCCGGCAGGGCCGCCGTCTGGGTCGTGACCTTGGGCTTCGCCCCAATCCACGAAGCGTGGTTGAGCGTGAAGCCGGTGACACTGAACAGCAGCATCGCGACCAGGCACATCGCCGCGCTCATCCAGTGCCACTGATGAAGGTGCTTCAGCCAGAACGCGCGGGCCTTTTGCGCTCGGGCGGAGGAGGCACGGAGGGCTTCAGCCATGAGCAACCACTGCAAGATCCGGTGAAATCACAGACGCGCGCGACACTGAATGAGAGGAGGATAGGTTGGCAGTGTATGAGAATAATTCTCATTGGCAAGTCCTTTGCTGAAAATTTCGAAATTGCCCCGAAGAATCAATTAATGTGTCCGCCGGCAACACCCCCGTGCAGGCCGTACGTTTACTATTCGCGGGTTTTACCGTTGAACGAGAGTGTCTCTTGAGCGCAGCGACCGTCAGTGTCTTCGACATGTTCAAAATCGGCATCGGGCCGTCGAGCTCCCACACCATGGGGCCGATGACCGCTGCCTGCCGGTTCGCGAAGTCGCTGGATGAGCAGGGAATTCTGGCGCGAGTCGCCCAGGTCACCGTGAATCTTTATGGTTCACTGGCGCTGACGGGTAAGGGCCACGCCACTGATACCGCTGTCACGACCGGCCTCGCGGGTTGGTTGCCTGCGCAAGTCGATCCCGATGCGGCGGCCGGGCTCATCGAAGACGTTCGTCAGCACGGCAAGCTGAAGCTGGCGGGGAGTCATGAGATCGACTTCCGCATCGAGCGCGACATCCACTGGAAATACAAAGAAAGCCTGCCGTATCACCCGAACGCGTTGACGCTGTTCGCGCGCGATGCCGGCGGCGAGCTGTTGCGCGAGGCGACTTTCTATTCCGTCGGCGGTGGCTTCGTCGTCAGCGACGAAGAAGCCAAGGCGCCTGCGACGGCGATGGCCGCAACCACCGTTCCGCTGCCGTTCTCCGACGCGGCGGAGTTGCTGGAGGTCGCTGAGCGCAATGGTCTGACGATCGCCGAAGTGATGATGCGCAATGAATGCGCGACCCAGACTCGCGAGGAAGTGCTCGCCCGGCTGGACCGCATCGCCGAGGCCATGAATTCCTGCATCGATCGCGGTCTGCGGCAGGAAGGCATATTGCCGGGCGGTTTGAATGTGAAGCGTCGCGCAGCCAAGTTGCGCGGCATGCTGGAAAAGCGCGAACAGGCGCAGAGCTCGGACGGCCTCATCGCGATGGACTGGATCAACGTGTGGGCGCTCGCGGTCAATGAAGAGAACGCGGCGGGTGGCAAAGTGGTCACTGCGCCGACGAACGGTGCGGCCGGGGTCGTGCCATCTGTACTGCGTTATTACGATCGTTTCTGTAATGGTACGCGCGAAGGGCGTCATACATTTTTGCTGACGGCCGGCGCGATCGGTTCGCTGTACAAGCTGAACGCCAGTATCTCCGCTGCGGAAGTGGGCTGTCAGGGCGAGATCGGCGTCGCGTGTTCCATTGCCGCTGCTGGCCTCGCGGCAGCGCAAGGCGGTACCAACCAGCAGATCGAGAATGCGGCCGAGATCGGTATGGAGCACAACCTCGGTCTGACGTGCGATCCCATCGGCGGTCTGGTGCAGATTCCTTGTATCGAGCGCAATGCCACCGGCGCAGTGAAGGCGGTGGACGCGTCACGCCTCGCGCTCATGGGCGACGGTTCGCACCACGTCACACTGGACAAGGTGATCGAGACCATGCGGCGGACCGGGGCCGATATGCAGGATTCCTACAAGGAAACCTCGCTGGGCGGTCTCGCCGTCAACCTGCCGGAGTGCTGACGCTCCAACTCTGGAACGCCGCTCGCTTACACTGACGGGACCGCCAGGACCACGTCGGATCCAAGCTAGTGCGTTCAGGAGTCGGTCATGATCAGAGTGGAAGGTTGGGTCGCCGCCATCGCGGCGACGCTGTTCGTTAGTGCGGCGTCGGGCGCCGACGAGTACTCGGGCAAACCACAGCAAGCGTCGGCGCCAGCGCGCTATACATTCTCGTGGCCTTTGGAAGCGGGCGTGCCAGCTCCGCGAGGTGGCACGACGAAAGGCGCGCCAGTCACGCTCGATCTCGAGCCCTCCAAAGCATGGAAAGATTTGCGCGCGGCCGGCTTGACCGATCTGGAGCGCGACCGTCGCGCCATTCTCGCCATGGCCGGGACCTATCGAGTCACTTTCGACTTCCTCGAAGTCGTGCCTTTCAAAACGCTGGAAAAACCGAACGCGCCTTATCAATCGTGGGGCACGGAAAAGGTTTACGTCGACAGCGACGACGGCAAGAACATCAGCCTGGTGCACATCCTGGAGATGCGCATCGTGCAGAAGGACGGCTCGATCAGCGAGCCCATGGTCACCAAACATTGGCGTCAGGACTGGCAATACCAGCCCGCGAATATCGTCGAGTACCGCGGTCGCGATCGTTGGCAACGTCGCAAGCTCAGTGCCGCCGATGCCAAAGGCGTCTGGTTGCAGACGGTTTATCAAGTCGACGAGTCGCCGCGTTACGCGAGCGTCGGGCGTTGGGAACATTCAGGCAGTTTCTCTTCCTGGTTGAGCGCAGAGACCTGGCGGCCGCTGCCCCGACGCGAATGGAGCGTGCGCGACGACTATCAGGTGCTGGTCGGCACCAATCGTCACACCATCTCGCCGACGGGATGGATTCAAGAAGAAAACAATTTGAAGACGGTGCTCACGTCGGCGCGTGCGATCGATCCGTCGCAGCCGTATGTCGCGCGCGAATATGGTGTCGCTCGTTACGAGCGAATTCGTGACGCCGACTTCGCGCAGGCCGATGTTTATTACGAGCGCACCAAACAGTTCTGGGATCAGGTGCGCGATGAGTGGTCGCAGATTTTCGTGAAGCAGGGCGAGGTCACCTTGAAGGGGCCGGTCGACAAGCTCGGCCTGTTCCATCCGCTGTTCGCGCAGGCGGACGAGGTGGCGGAGAAGGGCGAGACGGCCAGCTCACAAAATCTGGCTGTCATACGTAACGCCTTGAAAGACATGGGCGCGTTGCCTTGAGCCAGCCGCTGGCATAGGTACAAAACGGCACGGATCAAAAAAAGTCCAATAGACGCTTGCACTATTAATGAGAGTCATTATCATTTGCATCCATGCTGCACACACAATCCAAAACCCCTCTCCGCCCAGCGGAGGTTCGATCGCCGGCCACCGAGCTTGCTCGTTTGCCGGCGATTCCTTTACTGCGTTCCGAAGAGCTCTTCGGCAAGGCGCGGGAAATCCTGATCGAGCACAGCGGCGGTTATTACCGTCTGCGTGTGACTCACAGTAACAAGTTGATTCTCACGAAGTGACCGCTCGCTGAAGCGATCGGTCACCGGGTTCCGCGGGACTCAGTGCTGGATCGCCCGGTCACGTGAGTCCTTCGGGACTCAGGTGAGCTTGTTCCTGAAATGAATCGATCGCGAGCCCGAAGGGCGATGCGATCTCGCCCGCCAGCGCCGTTGCCTCCTCCCCCGAGAGCGGCGCAGCCAGCTCCTTCACATCGCGCCGCCGAATAAACAAACATCGGCGTAGTCGAGGTCGCTGTGCCAACGGATGTTTGGATGCTGATCTTTGCGCTCGCCACCTGGATGCTGGCCGCCGCGCTCGTTTATTCCGCCTCGCCGCGTCAACGCTGGTTGCGCGTGCCTCTGCCTGCTTTCCCTTCTCTGGTCAGCGCCGTGCTCGCCGCGATTGTCGGTGTGCGAGCCTGGGTCGAGGCGCTGCATTTCGTGTCCTGAGTCAACGGAGCCTAGTGATGAACGCAGTCGTGTCCCGCCGTTGTTTGACTCGTGTAATGACCGATGACGATCGCGGCGTGGAAGTGGCGCAGCTGCAATCGGTGATGCATCGGATTCAGAGCTCGCTGCGCGACGTGCCGATGGCGCAGCGGGAATACATCGCCAATGCGCTGTTGAACCTGGCGGTCTCGCGCATGGTGAAAGAGGAGGGCAGTAAGCTCACCGCGAGCATCCTGCTGCGGCTCGGCGACGTCGTTGCAAATAGCGACAGGCCGCCGGCTCCCGAGAGAGCCGTCGACCTGAATCAACTGAACGGATGAGGAAACATCACCTGGCCGCGGGCGCGGCCGGTGATTTCAGGATCAGACAGAGACGATGACGCGGCCGGTGCGCGGCTGATTCTGGAAAGCGCCCTGGCGGCCGTAAGTCTTGGGCTGACCGGCGCGACCCGTGACGATGTCCAACAAGCCTTGCACGCGACTCATGCGCGCAGTGACCAGGGCGCCGTTGCGATCATTGGCAGTCCGGCAGCGGTCGGCGCGTTCGCCGAGTTCTTTCCAGCGACGACGCAATTGTTTGGTGGGATCGCACCACGCCAGGACGCGATCGAGACCGTGATTGTCGGTCGGCACGTTCAGTGCCCGACACAATGCCTTGCGGTCGTCTTCGATACGCATCAGCGTACCGATGCAGTTCTGACGCGCATGACCGGCGCGCTCCAGCGCGTCCACGTCGTTGGCGACCAGAAATTCATGCTCACGCTCGAGCAGCTGATGCAGCTGGTCCAGCGTGCTCGATTCTTCGGCGATCAACTTGTCGAGCGTATCGCGACAGACAACCGGATCCACGAATCTCACTCCTCGTCTATATCTGAAACACTCCGCTTCAGCTCTGCACTGCGCCTAAATCGCGATCCATGCGGAGCAGCTTGTCGGCGATGCGCTCCGGCACCACCTGGTAACTACCGTCTTCGATCGCCTGGCGGATGCGCGCGACTTTCGCCTCGTTCACCACCGGGACGCTGTTCACTGTCTGCTCCAGCGCCGCCAGCTGGCGGGCCTGGTCAGTGATCTGCACGGGGTTGGCCGGCTTGCTCGCCACTTCGGCGGAGCTCGCAGCACCATCCTTCACGCGCGACACCGACTTATCGGTGCCCACCTGTACGGGGGTGTTCTGATAGCCAGTGATTTTGGTAGTCACGTCCTTTCTCCGGTTGCGGCTTTCGACAACAACGTCGCACCGCTCGAAGAGGGTAACGGCCGCAATTCTGAGAACTTTAGCACCCTCATCGGTCACGGCCTCAGAGGTGCCTTAGGGGATTCACTCAAGTGCGCGAAAACCCGGCGTGACAATAGGTCAAATCAACTCGGCTCGGCACACTCCTGTAACCCGTCAGCAGCGACACAAAACTCGTTTTCACCGGGAGTTTCTGGGACTCGCGGCACACTCGGCCAGCTTCTGACAAATCTGGCGCCGTTTCGCGACGCAGGGAAAACCCCAGTGTCAGAAAGCCGCCGCGGTTTCGCGCGGTTTTTCACAGCCCGACCCTGACAACTCCATCACTTTCCACTACACCTTCCACAACCTTGAGCGAGCTCACATTCTGGACCCGCACGCGCTCGTCGACGGCGCCCTCGGTGAGCGCCTGGCCCTGGGCGCGAATCTGCACACTGCTGTTAGCGGCAATCAACGTGACCTGTTGACCCCGACGAACCAGCACGTCCGGCTGGAGCATCTCGACCGTCAGCGCAGTGCCGACGGGCAGCGACCGCTTCAGGCGATGGCCCTGCAGGCTGCCCACGTCGTTGATGAAGACTGACGCCAGCCCGGGCAGGCGACGGACCTGCGGCTCGACATCGGCGAGCTCGACCCGCGAGCGCCGGGACAGCGGCCTTCTCAGCACCAGCACGGAAACTTCGACTTCGACGCTGACCGGCACATAAATCGTCCACGGGTTCGCGGACGGGCAGCGCACGCCGATGGTCATGCGACCGGTATTCATCGCTGTGCCTTGCGAGAAGGCCTCCAGCGGGGACGCGCATTCATCGAGCCGCAGCCGCGGATCGAGGTTGCCGGCGGTGACGAAATGTTTGGTGGATTTTTCCGGCAGGGAAGACCGTACGAACTGCTCAGCCGCTGCCCGAATCGAATCGATGGTCTGCACGCCCGCGGCGTTCGCGTGTGCCGCGAAGGCCAGAGCTGCAATGGCGCCCATCGAGGCACCTATATAAGAACGAAAGCTGCTCACTATCGAAACCGCCGAGAGTCGTCTCATTGACGCTGCCTGAAACAAAGCAAGTGAAATGCCACAAATCGTGCGCGCCCCAGAACGCGCCGGGTTGATGGTACGAACTGTGACGCAGCCAACAAATCAGCCGGACGCCGAAATGCACACGCCCCGACCGGCCAGACGGTCGAGCGGCCCGTCGGCCGCCGACCTGCTTGCTTCGCCCGGAGGTTTGGCAAGAGGACGGAGTGGCGCGGTTGCCGCTGATCCATAGGAGTCAAGGTGACGTCTCTTCCTCCGTACGGCAGCTACTACCAATAGGGCATTGAAGCGATGCGCCTCCGGACGCTTGCCATTACTACTGACCTATAGGCGTCGTGCGAGGTGACGTCCCTCCTTCCGGCAGCTTCGAAAAAGAGGGACTTTTTCGTAGCAGTGCGCCCAGGGACGGGACCAACGGGACGAGCGATAGCGAAGGCAGCAGGGGAGCACGGTGCCGGGAGGAGGGACGTCACCTCGCGCGGCGCCAGCCACCGGACGCTCCGCTCAGCGACGCGAGCTGACGCAACGTCGGCGGCGCGAATTACCGACGTGTCAGTGTCCTCAGCTCTGCCGGGGCGGCAAATCGTTGCCACCGTCGCGTGATCCACGTCGCGACTTTTTTGTTTGCTAATGCTCGCGAGCAGCGGCGAGCCGAGGAATGACGCGGCTCGAGAGAAGGTGGCACGCGCCTTGCTAACTACTTTCGCAGACAGTTTTCTGGCGGATGCAATCATGACGAGCGCAATCGACAAACATCTGGGAGTGCACGCGCAGGCGCTGACGCTGCGCTCGCAGCGGACCGAATTGCTGGCGGCGAACCTCGCCAATGCCGACACGCCCGGCTATCGCGCTCGTGACATCGATTTCAAAGCAGCGCTGGCTCAGGCAGGCGGCAACGCGCAGCCGGGGGTGCATCTGCAGACCACGAATGCCGGGCACATCGGGCCCAAGATGGTCAACGGCTCGCCGGCGCCTGAACTGAAATACCGCAACCCGCTCGCGCCTTCGCTCGATGGCAACACCGTCGATGCGCAGATGGAGCAGGCCCAGTTCGCCGAGAACACGGTTCGCTATCAGGCGACCCTGCAGTTCCTGAACTCGAAGTTCCGCGGCCTGATGACCGCCATCACGGGTCAATAAGAGGTAACGACACATGTCCTCTTTCAACATTTTCAACATCGCCGGCTCCGGCATGAGCGCGCAGTCGGTGCGCCTCAACACCACCGCCAGCAACCTCGCCAACGCCGACAGCGTCAGCGGCGATCCGAATCAGGTCTACAAGGCCAAGCATCCGTTGTTCGAAGCCATCAAGAACGGCCTCGGCAAGGACGCGTCGTCCTCCGGCGTGGCGGTCAAAGGCATCTTCGAGAATCCGGAAGCGCCGAGCGCCCGCTACGAGCCGGGCAATCCGCTCGCCGACACCAATGGTTATGTGTACGCGCCCAACGTGAACACGGTCGAAGAGATGACCGACATGATCTCGGCGTCGCGTTCCTACCAGAACAACGTCGAAGTGATGAATACCGCCAAGGAAATGATGCTGGCCACGTTGCGGCTCGGCTCGTAATAGATAGAAATCTCCGGAGTTGATGACATGGCTATTGCTACCGATCCGATCCAGAACTGGGCCGCGCAGGCGCAGGCCGAGGCCGAGGCCAAGCAGAAGAAGGATCAGACGCTCGGCATCGATTCGTTCCTGACGCTGATGACGGCGCAGTTGAAGAATCAGGATCCGTTGAAGCCGCTGGAAGGCACCGAGTTCATCTCGCAGCTCGCGCAGTTCGGCACGGTGTCGGGCGTGCAGGGCATGCAGACCTCGCTGGAAACATTGGCGGCGTCGCTGCGTTCGACCCAGACATTGAACGGCTCGACCATGATCGGCCGCGACATCCTCGCCTCGGCCGACAGCTTCGAACATACCCAGGGCGGCACGGTCAGCGGCCAGGTCGACGTTCCGGCCGGGACGACATCCTTGCAACTGCGCATCACCGACTCGGCCGGCACCGTAGTGCGCGAGATTCAGCTCGAGACCGCCGAAGGTACGCAGAACTTTACTTGGGACGGCCTGCGCAGCGACGGCACCCAGGCCGAATCGGATACGTACGACATCGAAGCCGTCGCCAACGTGCGCGGCCAGAGCGGATCGCTCGAGGTGCTGATGGCGGGACGCGTGTCCAGCGTCAGCCTGGACGCCTCCGGCAACAATCTCTCTTTGAATACTCCGACGCTCGGCTCGATCTCGATGGCCGACGTGCGTCGCGTGCAGTAACAGATTTCAGTTAACGGGCTTGCCACTTTCTCGCAGCCGAATCATGACACTTCGCCAAGCATCTCGATTGAGTTGGTCTTACGACCGGTAGTGTCATCGAGTTCAGGGTCGTCGAAATTTCGGTTGGTAGTTTTTCGTCTTAGGAGTCACTCAAATGTCTTTCGGTATCGCGCTCAGCGGTCTCAATGCGGCTCAGCAGGACTTGAACGTCACCGCCAACAACATCGCCAACTCCTCGACCACCGGCTTCAAGCAGTCGCGCGCCGAGTTCGCAGATTTGTTTGCTGTCTCTCCGTACGGCGTCAACCGCAACGCGACCGGTAACGGCGTGAAGGTGGCCTCGGTGGCGCAGCAGTTCACCCAGGGCAACATCAATACCACCAACAACAGCATGGACCTGGCGCTCAGCGGCCAGGGCTTTTTCATCCTGAGCGACGGCGGCTCCACGGTTTACAGCCGTGCCGGCGCGTTCCGTCCCAACAACGACGGCTATGTCGTGAACAGCCAGGCTCAGCGCCTGCAGGTGTATCCGGCGGGAGCCAACGGCAGTTTCAACACCAGCACCATGACCGATCTGCGGCTGGTGACGAGCGAGAGCTCGCCGGCCGCCACGTCGGAAGTCGAGACGATTTTCAATCTGCCGTCCGCGGCGACGGTGCCGACCACGACGCCGTTCAGCGCGTCCGATGAAACCAGCTACAACACTGCGCGTTCGATGACTGTGTACGACTCGCTCGGCGCGGCGCACACGGCCAGCATGTACTACGTGAAGACGGCGACCAACGAATGGGACATGCACATGACCATCGACGGCAACCCGTCCGGCACGCAGCATCTGGTGTATGACCAGAACGGCAATCTGACGACGCCGGCCAACGGCCAGTTCGTGTTGCCGACCTATGACGCGGCCGCGGGTCTGTCGACGGGCGCGGCGCCGCTCAACATCACCATGGATCTGAGCCGCACGACCCAGTACGGCGATACGTTCACGATGACCTCGATCACGCAGGACGGTTACACCACCGGCCGCCTGATCGGTATCGACATCGATTCCACCGGCGTGGTGCAGGCCCGCTTCACCAACGGTCAGTCGACGCAGCTCGGTCAGGTCGCGATCGCGAACTTCCAGAACCCGCAGGGGTTGCAGCAGCTCGGCGACACCACCTGGGCGCAGACGTTTGGTTCGGGTCAGCCGTTGAACGGCCAGGCCGGCAACTCGGGCTTCGGTCTGATTCAGTCGGGCGCGCTGGAAGCGTCGAACGTCGACATCACCGCGCAGCTGGTCAACATGATCACGGCGCAGCGTAATTTCCAGGCCAACTCGCAGATGATTTCGACGGCCGACCAGATCACGCAGACCATCATCAATATTCGCTAGGTCAATATTCGCCAACTCTCACGCAAGTGAGATCGAGTAACTAATGGACCGCTTTCTGTACGTCTCGATGTCGGGCGCCAAGGAGACCTTGCGCGCCCAGACCGCGAACAACCACAACCTCGCCAACGCGAGCACGACCGGTTTTCGCGCCGACATGAGTGCGTTTCAAACGCGCAACGTGGCCGGGACGGGATATACCTCGCGCGCCTATGCGACCAACTCGACCACGGGTTGGGATCCGACGCAGGGCTCGTTGATGTCGACGGGCCGCGATCTGGACGTGGGTGTCAACGGCGCGGGCTGGATCGCGGTGCTGGGCAAGGATGGGCGTGAGGCTTATACGCGTGCCGGCGACCTGCGCGTCGATACGAACGGCATGTTGCTGACCGGTGCGGGCCATCAGGTGATGGGTGAGGGCGGTCCGATCAGCGTGCCGCCGAACACGTCGCTGACTATCGGTGCCGACGGCACCATCTCCGTCATTCCGCTGGGCCAGGGCGCGGAAACCACCGCGATGATCGGCCGCATCAAGCTGGTGAATCCGCCGGATGCGGACATGGTTCGCGGCGAGGACGGTTTGTTTCGCAGCTCCACCGGCGTCGATGTGCCGCCGGATGCGAACGTGAAACTCGCGACCGGCTCGCTCGAATCCAGCAACGTCAACACGGCGGACGCCATGGTCAACATGATCGAGCTGGCGCGTCGTTTCGATCTGCAAGTCAAAGCGATGCGCACCGCCGAAGAGAATGCGGCGACTTCGGCACAGCTGCTCCGTGGCGGCATGTAATCCGCCACCAGTTACCAGTCACTTCTTCAGGTACTCATCATGAATCCAGCTTTATGGGCCGCCAAAACCGGACTCGATGCGCAGCAGACGCGCATGTCCGTGACCTCTCATAACCTCGCCAACGTCAGCACGACCGGCTTCAAGAAGGGCCGCGCTGTGTTCGAGGACCTGCTGTATCAGAACGTGCGTCAGGTCGGCGGCTCGACCTCGCAGGACACGGTTGCGCCGACGGGCTTGTCGCTCGGCACGGGTGTCCGCGTCGTGGCGACGGAGAAGCAGTACACGCAAGGAAACATGCAGACCACTGGCAACAGCCTCGATGTTGCTGTGAACGGTCGCGGCTTTTTCCAGGTGCTGTTGCCCGATGGCACGATGGGCTACACGCGCGACGGCGACTTCGAGCTCAATCCGCAAGGCGAGCTGGTCACGTCCGCCGGCTATCGCGTGCAGCCGGGCATCACGATTCCCGACGGAGTACAGAGCATCACCATCGGTAAGGATGGTGTGGTCACCGCGCAGCTGTCGGGTCAGTCCGCGCCGACGCAGATCGGCACGCTGCAGCTGGTGGACTTCATCAATCCCGCGGGCCTGCAGCCCAAGGGCGAGAACCTGCTGGTCGAGTCGGCCGCGAGCGGCACGCCGCAGACCGGCACGCCGGGCTTGAACGGCCTGGGTTACATCGAGCAGGGCGCGCTCGAAGCCTCCAACGTCAACGTGGTGGAAGAGCTGGTGAACATGATCGAAACCCAGCGCGCTTACGAGATGAACTCGAAGGCGATCTCGACCACCGATCAGATGCTCCAGTATCTGACCAACAATCTTTGAAGCGACTGAGCAATGATCAACGTCACCGTGCGTAACCTGTTCGTGGTGGTCGCGGCCGCATTTGCTCTCAGCGGCTGCGTGACCCCGCCGAAGGAACCGGATTATTCCGCGACCTGGCCCGAGCCGGCGCCGACTCAGGAGAGCGGCAATGGCGCCATCTATCAGGTGGGTCACGACGTTGCGCTGTTCGAGAACTCGGTCGCGCGCCGCGTGGGCGATACGCTGACCATCAAGCTCAACGAAAGCACCAACGCCACCAAGTCCTCGAGCACCACCACCAGCAAGGCCACCAACGTGGCGATGCCGGGGCCGACCATTGCCGGCCGGCCGGTGACCGTCAACGGCACCGAGGTGCTGAACATGTCGGTCGACAATAAATCGTCGTTCGACGGCGCCGGCGACAGCAGCCAGAGCAACCGACTTGTGGGCGACATCACAGTCACGGTGGCGCAGCGGCTGCCGAACGGCAATCTTCTGGTCAGAGGTCAGAAATGGATCACAATCAACCAGGGCCGCGAGTACGTGCGCATTCAGGGCATCGTGCGCCCGATCGACATCGATCCTGATAACTCCATCTCATCCTTGAAGGTTGCCGACGCGCAGATCGGCTACGGCGGCAAGGGCGCGCTCAATGACGCGAACACGCCGGGCCTGTTGGCACGATTCTTCAATATCCCTTGGTTGCCGTTCTGATCAACGGCGCCCAGATATTGAAAGGTACGGGACCAAGCGTGATGAAGCTCACAAAAGTACTGACCGCGTTGACGACGGCCGCGATGTTTGTCGTGCCGGCGATGTTCGTCTCGACGCAGGCCAGGGCCGAGCGCGTCAAAGATCTGGCGTCGGTCGCGGGCGTACGTGGCAACCAGCTGGTGGGCTACGGTCTGGTGGTGGGCCTCGACGGCACCGGCGACCAGACCAGCCAGGCGCCGTTCACCATTCAAAGCATTCGTAACATGCTGGCGAAGTTCGGCGTGACCATCCCGGCGAACGTGAATCCGCAGCTGAAGAACGTTGCCGCCGTGACGGTGCGTGCCGATCTGCCGGCGTTCTCCAAGCCCGGTCAGACGATCGATATCACCGTCGACTCCATCGGCAACGCGACCAGCCTGCGCGGCGGCAGCCTGTTGATGACTCCGCTGCGCGGTATCGACGGTGAGGTGTACGCGATCGGTCAGGGCAGCCTGGTGGTCAGCGGCTTCGGCGTGCAGGGCAAGGACGGTTCGCGTATTTCGCTCAACGTTCCCAGCTCCGGCCGCATCCCGAACGGTGCTTCAGTCGAGCGCGCCGTCGCGAGCAACTTCGCGAGCGAGCCGTATGTCACGTTGAATCTCAACACGCCGGACTTCACGACCGCTGCGCGCTTGACCGACGGCATCAACAAGATGCTCGGTCCAGACACGGCTCGCGCCATGGATGCGGTTTCGGTGCGAGTGCAGGCGCCGACGGACTCCAGCCAGCGCATTGCTTATCTCTCGACGCTCGAAGCGATCGAAATTCAGCCGGGTGAAGCGCCGGCGCGTGTGATCGTGAATTCCCGCACCGGCACCGTCGTGATCGGCTCGCTGGTGCGCGTGACGCCGGCGGCCGTGGCTCACGGCTCGCTGTCGGTGACGATCACCGAGCGCAACGATGTGAGCCAGCCGAACGCACTGTCCAACGGTGAGACCGTGGTGACGCCGCGTTCCGACATCAAAGTCGAGCAAGGCGCGGCACGCATGTTTGTTTTCAACGCGGGCGTCAACCTCGATGAGATCGTGCGTGCCGTGAATCAAGTCGGCGCGGCGCCTGGCGATCTGGTCGCCATTCTCGAAGCGCTGAAAGAAGCAGGCGCGCTGCGCGCCGAGCTGATCGTCATCTAAAGGGGCGCCACCAATGACCGCGCCCATCAATGCTTCCTTCGACTTCGCCGGCCTGGCGTCGTTGCGCAATGACGCCACCAAGTCGCAGGACGTGGCGACGCTCAAGCAGGCGGCCAAGCAGTTCGAGAGCCTGTTCACCCAGATGATGCTGAAGAGCATGCGCGATGCGAATCGCAGCTTCAGCGAGGGCTCGATGTTTTCCAGCCAGCAGGGCGATTTCTATCAGGACATGTTCGACGACCAGATTTCGATGGAGCTGTCCAAGGGCAAGGGCCTGGGGCTTGCGGACGTGCTGGTGCGCCAGCTGGCGACGTCGGGCATGGTGAAAGGCATGGACGCGGCTGCGGCGAACGAAGCTGCATCCAAAGCGCAGTTCCCGTCGGCCACGCAGAATGTTTCCGCCGCGGCCGATCATCAGCCACTGGCGCAGTCGAAAGAAGATTTCGTGAAGATGATGTGGCCGCATGCGCAGCAGGCAGGCGAGGCGCTCGGCGTCGATCCGAGTGCGCTGGTCGCTCAGGCCGCGCTTGAAACAGGTTGGGGCCGCGCGGTGCCGAACCACTCGGACGGCTCCAGTTTCAATTTGTTTGGGATCAAAGCGGGCTCGAGCTGGGATGGCGCGACCGCGAATGTGACGACGCTGGAATTCGAAGATGGCGTTGCCGTGCGCAAGGTCGAGCGCTTCCGCGCATACGCGTCTGCAGCGGACAGCTTCAACGATTATGCCCAACTGATCGGCAACAACCCTCGGTATGAAAACGCCCGAGGCGCGGGTGGTGATGTGGCCACCTTCGCCTCGGCGTTGCAGGACGGTGGTTATGCCACCGATCCGAACTACGCGCAGAAGATCGTCGCCGTGGCCGACGAAGTCCGCGCGCTCACTAACAACGCCTCAGGCAACTCCCTAAAGTTCGCCTCGCTCTCGCCGACAAACGGCGGTAGCGGCGGACTGCGTCGGTTTTGATCTGATGGGCCCGCAACCGCTGTTCCGGTGAAGTCATGGCAGACCTGTTAAATACCAGCATTTCCGGCCTGCTCGCGTTCCAGCGGGCGCTGGACGTGACCAGCCACAACATCACCAACGCCAACACCCCGGGCTACAGCCGGCAGTTGCCGGATTTCCAGACCCGCACGCCGCAGTTCCTCGGCGGCAACTGGGTCGGCAGCGGCGCGGATGTCGCCGCCGTCAATCGCGCCTACGACAGTTTCCTGTCCGACCAGGCGCGTAGCGCGTCGAGCGCTTACAACCAATCGAATACGTATGCAAGCCAGGCCGCGCGCGTCAGCAATCTGTTCGGTGACTCGACCACGGGCTTGAGCGCCACGATGCAGAAGTTCGTCAACGCTTTGCAGTCCGTTGCCAACGCGCCGAATTCCACGGCCGCGCGCCAGACGATGCTGAGCGAGGCGGGCAGCCTGGTCGATCGTTTGAAGAGCTACGACTCGAGCTTGAAGAGCCTGGACAGCCAGGTGAATGCGTCGATCTCTACTGAGGCCGATACCATCACCTCGCTTGCCAGGGGCATCGCGGACCTCAACAAACAGATCGCCAGCGGTTATGCGCAAAGCGGTCAGGCGCCGAACGACTTGCTGGATCAGCGCGATCGTCTGATCGACCAGCTGTCGACGCACGTGAACGTCAACGTCGTGAAGACCGACGACAATCAGATGAACGTGTTCATCGGCAACGGCCAGCCGCTGGTGGTCGGCAGCGATCCGGCCAAAGTCGTCGCCACCAGCGATCCGTACGATCCGACGCGCAAGCGCCTGGCCGTGCAGTCGAGCGTCGGCACCATCGATATCACCAGCTCGCTCTCGGGCGGCACGTTGGGCGGCCTGCTCAGTTTTCGTACTGAAATGCTCGATCCGGCGCGCAACACCATCGGCAAGATCAGCGTCGCGCTGGCCGATGTGATGAACGAGCAGCACAACGCCGGCATGGACCTCAACGGCAACATGGGCGGCGATTTCTTCGCCGTCGGCGATGTCGTGGTTCGTCCGCATGCAAACAACACGGGCAATTCCAGTGCGACCGTCACGCGCACCAGCACGGGCGCGCTGACGAACTCCGATTACATTCTCACCAATACCGCCGGTGGCTGGAGCTTGCGGAACGCGGCTACGGGCGCAACCGTGCCGATGAGCGGTACGGGCACGGCGGGCGATCCGTTCGTGGCCGATGGTTTGTCGATCGTGGTGAGCGGCACGGCGGGCGTCGGCGACAGCTTGAAGATCATGCCGACCGCCGGCGCGGTCAGCTCGATGCAGGTGCTGGTCACGGATCCGGCCGAGGTCGCGGCGGCCGCTCCCATCCGTGCTCAAGCCGGCACCGGCAATCAGGGCAGCGCCACGATCACCGCGGGCGAGGTGTTGAATCCCACCAACCCAGCGTTGCGTACGGCGGCGACCATTACTTTCACCAGCGCCACGACCTATACGGTGAGTGGCGATCCGACCGTGTACACCTATACGGCGGGTTCGAACATCGACGCCAATGGCTGGCGCGTGCAGGTCAGCGGCACGCCGGCAGCGGGCGATACATTCACTGTCGGAGATAACAGCACCGGCACCGGCGACAACCGGAACATGTTGCTGCTCGCCGGTCTCATGAACGAGCCGGTGATGAATAACGGCACCACCTCGCTGTCGCAGGGCATCGGTCAGTTCGTCGGCGACATCGGCGTCAAGACCAATGCGGCGCAAGTGACGGCCGCCGCGCAAAAAGTGGTTGCCGAAGAAGCGACCGAATCCATGCAGGCGGTGTCGGGCGTGAACCTCGACGAAGAAGCCGCCAACCTGTTGCGCTTTCAGCAGGCCTACATGGCCATCTCGCAAATGATTCGAGTCGCGGACAGCTGCTTCCAGTCCGTGCTCCAGGCGACCCGCGGGTGAGTCCGGGCGAACGCCGGTACACGGATGTAACGGCTGGCTAACGTTCCAGGGACGGCTGCTCGAGAAGAGGTTTGAACATGCGTATGTCCACTCTCGGTTTTTCGATGGGCTCGCTCAGCGCGATGCTGGAGCAGCAGTCGGGGCTCGCGAAGCTGCAGAACCAGATGGCGCTCGGCTTGCGCGTCACCACGCCGGCCGACGATCCGATCGCCTACGTGCACATCCAGGAACTGCAGCGCTCGCAGTCCGAGTCGGAGCAGTTCGCGAAGAACAGCACGCTGGCGAAGAATCGTCTGAATCTCGAGGAGCAGGCGTTCGTCGATATGAGCAACGCGATGGGCCGCGTGCGCGAGCTGATGGTGTCGGCGGGCAACACCGCCACGTTGAGCGACACCGATCGCAAGTCCATCGCGACCGAGCTGGCGCAACGTCTGGACGAAATCCAGGACATCGCCAATCGTCAGGACGGCAACGGCGAATATCTGTTCTCGGGCTATTCGACCAGGACGCAGCCGTTCGCGGGCGGCTCGGGCTCGGCGATCAGCTACGTGGCCGATCAGGGCTCGCGGCAGCTGCAGATCTCCAGCACGCAGCGCATGGCCGACAGTCACAACGGCTACGACGTGTTCATGAACATTCCCGAAGGCAACGGCACGTTCTCGACCGCCGTGAACATGAGCAACACCGGCTCGGGGTCGATCGACGTGGGCTCGGTGGTGGATCGGGCCAGCTGGGTGCCGGACGACTACACCATCACTTTCACATCGCCGACCGCCTATCAGATCACCGACGGTGCCACGCCGGCGAACGTCGTGCAGACCGGCACTTACACCGCCGGCAGCGCCATTACATTCAACGGCGTGAACGTCACTGTCTCGGGCGCGCCCGCGACGGGCGATACCTTCACCGTGAACCGCAGCCGCAGCGAAAGCGTTTTCGAAACGATCGGCAACGTCGTCGATCTGCTGCGGCAGCCGGCGGGCAACGCCGCCGCGAACGCCAAACTGACCTCGACGCTCTCCGGTTCGTTACAACAGCTGGATCAAGCGAGCGATCATTTCCTCGGCGTGCGCGCTGAAGTCGGCACCCGGCTCGCGAGGCTCGATTCCGCGGATTCCTCGCGCGAATCGATGGATATCGATACGGCCAGCGCGCTGTCCGATCTGCGCGATCTGGACTATGCGCAGGCGCTCACCAAAATGAATCAACAACTGGTGGGCTTGCAGGCGGCGCAGCTGTCCTACAGCAAGATCTCCAATCTGTCGCTGTTCAACTATCTGAGTTGATAGCGCTGATCGAAAGGGCCTCGGCCGCTTTCGATCATGTGTCAGAGCGTTGCTGCGTAGGCTTTTTACCCTTTGCTCGCCACTGTTAAGCCGCTGTCCGTGACCGAGTGCTCACTTTTCATCGATGTGGTAACACCCACTCAAGTTCCAGGTGGTCGCACCGATACAGCACTTGAACAGCAGTCCGGCGCACATCACGCCGTCAGTGCTGAGATGCAAGCCGGAAGACTTGGGGTCTTACGGCAACGTAATCACCAGGAGTTTGTTTCATGGCACTTGTAATCAACACGAACGTGATGTCGCTGAACGCTCAGCGTAACCTGTCGACATCCGCCAATTCTTTGGCGACCTCCCTGCAGCGTCTGTCTTCCGGTCTGCGCATCAACAGCGCGAAGGACGACGCCGCCGGTCTCGCCATCTCTGAGCGTCTGACCTCGCAGATCAACGGCCTCACGGTCGCTGCTCGTAACGCGAACGACGGTATCTCCCTTGCGCAGACGGCCGAAGGCGACCTCTCGCAGATCGGCAACAACCTGCAGCGTATGCGCGAACTGGCGGTGCAGTCCGCCAACGCGTCCAACAGCGCCTCCGACCGCGCTGCCTTGAACGCCGAAGTGCAGCAGCTCGCGGAAGAAATCGACCGCGTTGCGCAGGCCTCTTCGTTCAACGGCGTGAAGCTGCTGGACGGCTCGTTCCAGGCTCAGACCTTCCAGGTCGGCGCCAACGCGACCGCCACCGACCAGATCACGGTCTCTTCGATCACCAATGCCCGCTCGGCGGCGCTCGGTGCGTTCAACGGCGTCACACGTCAGAACCAGACGTTTACCGCCGCCGGTACGTTCTCGGTCGACACCGGCGGCGGTGCGGTCAACATTGGCGGCGGCGCGACGTTCTCCGACACCCGCTCGTTGGTCAACGCGATCAACTCGCAGGGCATCACCGGCTTGACCGCGCATGCCGACGCTACGGTTGCCTCCGGTACCCTGACGGGCGCCGCTGCGGCCAGTGCCGGCACCACGACGTTCAGCCTCAACGGCATCAACATTTCGGTGGCCACTTCGGCCAGCGCTGCCAGCAACATTTCCAACTCGCTCGCCGCGATCAACGCACAGTCGGCCGCCACGGGCGTGACGGCGACGGATACGGGCACCGGTCTGCGCTTGACGGCGGCCGACGGTCGTAACATCTCCATCACGAACTTCACCGCTGCCGGTGGTTCGACGTTGGGTGACGTGGGCCTCGGCGGCCTGACCACCGCGGTCACCGCGACGTTCGATATCGACTATGTCGCTCCGAGCAGCGTCACGGCGATCACTTTCGGTGGCACGGCGACCACGGGTCTGGGCAACGCCGCCATCGGCGTCGGCCCGAGCGGCACTGCGATCTCCGCGATCGACGTGACGACTGCTGACAATGCGCGTAACGCGCTGGCCTCGATCGACGCCGCCCTCGGCCAGATCAGCGGCGCTCGCGCTTCGCTCGGTGCCACGCAGAACCGCTTCCAGTCGGTCGTTGCCTCGCTGCAGACCACTGCCGAGAACTTGACTGCTTCGCGCAGCCGAATTCAGGACGCGGACTTCGCGTCTGAAACGGCCGCCATGACCAAGTCGCAGATCCTGCAGCAGGCAGGTACGGCGATGGTCGCGCAGGCGAACTCGGCTCCGCAGAACGTGCTCTCGCTGCTCCGCGGCTAATGAGCACTCCACGGAGTGAATGATGAGCAGGCTTGACGCAAGTCAGGTCGAAGCGGGCGGGGAGATCGCAAGATCTCCCCGCTCGCCGTCATTTCCGCAGCCGACCGCGGCTGCCGAAGCGACGCCCGTTCGCCAGCCGGCCGAGCCTTCCACCGAAGAGGTGAAGCGCGCGGCTCAGCAGCTGGAAACATACATGCAGAGCATGAATCGTTACCTGGAATTTCGGATCGACGAGGACAGCGGTCGCACGGTGGTCACGGTCAAGGACAAGAACACTGGCGAGACCATCCGGCAGATCCCCTCGGAAGAAATCATGCGCCTGGCGCACAACCTGGGCGGCAAGGCGCACACCGGTCTGATCGATCAGACCGTGTAACGGAACAAGGAAACAGACGATGGCAACTTCAGGCGTGGTGGGCGGCTCGTCGATCGACGTGAACAGTCTGGTGTCCCAGCTGGTCGCGGCCGAGCGCAAACCGCTGGACGATCAGCTGGCGCGTGCTGTTTCCAAGAACACGCTGCAGATCTCCGCGACCAGCGCCTTGCTGGGTGCGCTGTCGACGTTTCAGGGCGCGTTGAACGGACTGAAAACCACCAACGTGTTCAGCGGTCGTTCCACGACCAGCACCGATGCGGACATCGTGACCGCCACCGCCACGGCCACTGCCGCGCCGGGCCGCTACGATATCGAAGTCGAGCAACTGGCGAGCTCGCAGCAGATTTCATCGACGGCGTTCGCCGGCGGTGCCACCACGGTGGTCGGCTCCGGCACGCTGACGATTTCGCTCGGTGCCACCAGCTTCAGCGTCGGCATCGCCGATCCGGCCAACACGCTCGCCGACATTCGCAACGCCATCAATTCGTCCACCAGCAATCCCGGTGTCAGCGCCTCGATCATCAATGCAGCCGACGGCGCGCACCTGGTGCTCACGTCGACCAAGACCGGTGCCGCCAACGCGATTCAAGTGACGCAGGCGGGCACGCTGTCGGCGCTCGAGTACACCACCACCAACACGGCGAACTACACCCAGCTGCGTGCGGCACAGGACGCACTGGTGAATGTGGCGGGCTATGCGACGACCAGCGAGACCAACACCCTGACCGGTGTGATCGACGGCGTGACCTTGAACCTGGCTTCGGCCGAGCCGGGCACGACGGTCGGTATCGAAGTGGGTTATGACAAGAGCGCGGCGAAGGACAAGATCAAGTCGTTCGTCACCGCGTACAACACTCTGCGCGGCATGATGACCCGCCTCGGCGGCTACGACTCCGCCTCGCAGACTGGCGGTCCGATGCTCGGCGATTCGATTCTGACCGGCGTCGACACCGAGATCCGCCGCACTTTGTCGAGTCCGGTGGCCGAAGCCGGCGCGGCCGTGCAGACGCTCGCGTCCATCGGCATCACTTCTTCGGCGAAGGACGGCACGCTGTCCATCGACGACACCAAGCTGGATGCCGCACTGTCCAGCGACTTCGACGGCGTGGCGCGTCTGTTCGGCAACGCCGAGACCGGCGTGGCCGCGAAGCTGTACTCCCAGATCACCGATCGTCTCGCCAACGGCGCCGCCATCGATACGCGCAACAAGGCCCTGCAGGCCGAGCAGAAAGCGTTGACCAAGAAAAAGGACGACATCGACCTGCGCATGCAGATAGTGCAGCAGACGTATCTGAAACAGTTCACCCGGCTCGACACCCTGCTGTCGAGTCTGTCGTCCACGTCGGCGTACCTGTCGCAGCAGATCGATTCGTTGCCGAGCTGGTCGCCGAATTGAAGTTGACGCGTGGAAACTCTGAGGTTTGGACGCCTCAAGTAACCCCCGCGGACGCCGTTACCCCCTTCAAGGATTGATGGAGCATGAGCATGCTGGGTTACGCAAAGTCTTCGAATCTCGCCGCCTATCAGAGCGCAGCTGCGCATGGTGGTGTGGCGGCTTCGGACCCGCATCGCCTGATCGTGATGTTGCTGGACGGCGCCCTGGAGCGCATCTCGACCGCGCGTGGTTGCATGCAGCGGAACGAGACGTCCGAGAAGGCTCGTCTGATCAATCGTTCCATGTCCATCATCGGCGAGCTGCGCAACAGTCTCGATCTGCGCAATGGCGGACAGATCGCCGCCAACCTCGCCGAGCTGTACGATTACATGTGCCGCCGCCTGCTGCTCGCCACCACCGAAAACAAGGTGGAGATGCTCGACGAAGTGAGCCTGCTGCTGCATGAGATCCGCGGTGCGTGGCTGGCGATTGCTCCGGAGGGTCGTGGCCGATGAGCTCGATCATTGCCGACGGCGTACTGGCCGCCACCCACAAGCTCGTCCAGCAGGCCATGACCGGCCAGTGGCAGGACGTGCCCAAGACGGTGCAGGAGCGCCGTGAATTGTTGAACAACCTGTCGGCGTCCGCGTCGCCACAGGACCGTCAGTGGCTGGGCGCGCTCCAGCAGGCGATGGCGGAATCGGATGCGGCGGTGGCAAAGATTGCCCCCGCGAATGTCTTTCCTCACTTCGATACGACGACACAGGGAACGGTTGCGAACGGCGTGGTGGACACGCCAGACTCGGCCGCGGTGGACAGCATGTTGGAGCTGCTCAAACAGAGCAGGTAGCTGCTATGTATGAAGGATTGGACACGGTCATTCTGTACGAAGAGCTGGCCTACGAAGACGTATTGCCGGTGGCCTGGAGGCCATTGCCCGAACCTTTCGATCCGGCCGTCGTCGGCAGCTTCGCCGACCGCAACCTGCGCGTATTGCAGGCGGTCGCGGCGCTCGACGAACACGGTCAGATCGAGAAGCCGGACGACAATTCGCCTCACGCCGCCGACATCATGCGGCTGGAAATGAAAATGAACCTGCTGCTGGACATGGTCGGCGCGCTGCTGATCGCCAGCCGTCCGCGCCCCAAGCCGGCGGCGGTGCGCTTCAACGCGCTCGGCGGTGTGTTCCAGGGCACTTCGCCATTCCCGCCGTTGGGCAATCAGGGTGTGCTCGAAGTCTATTTGCGCGATTGCGTCGCCGATCCGTTGCGGCTGTTCGGCCGGATCGCTTCGGTAAGCCCTGACGGTAAGGTCAAGGTGCGCTTCGTGCCGCCGGGCGAAAATATCTCCGATCTGCTGGAGAAGCTCGCTTTCCGCAAGCATCGGCGTCAGGTCGCCGGCGTGCGTCAGCCGAAGAAATGACTCATCGGTGCCGCGGCGTTTCCGAACGTCGCAGCACGATGCGATCGGCATCCTCCACCGCTTGTAATTCAAACACGTTTTCCAGGCTCGCCAGCCATCCAGTGACGTTGTTGCCGTCGACGGTGCCGGTGATGCGCAAAGCGCCCACCGTGTCGTCCGCCGGCACGATGGGTTTGGGCGTATAGCGATTCACATCTTCGAGCACCGTGCGCAGCGGCTGACGACGGAATGCCAGCCGGCCCTTCTGCCAGGAGACGACAGACGCCGGGTCGGTCAATCGCTCGGCATCGCCGATGCTCGCGTCGGTCGCGATCGATTGTTCTCCGGCCGTCACCTGTACCGGTTTCAATGCCGGCTGAAAGGGCCTGCGTATCGCCAGCGGCACGATGCCGGGCGTCGGCTCGACCCGTACCTTGCCTTCGAGCACCGAGACCACGATCTGCCGCTCGCCGTGGCGAACATTGAATTCGGTGCCGAGCGCGATCACCGTCGCGTCGCCGGCTCGGACCTTGAACGGACGCTGGGCATCCCTGGCCACGCGGAACAAGGCTTCGCCGTTCGACAACGTCACGAGTCGTTCGTTGGGATCGAATGCAACTTCGAGTTGAGTCTTGCCGCCCAAGGTGACGGTGGAACCGTCGGCGAGCGTGACGATGCGATTCTCGGCGACGGCCGTCGCCAGCACATCGACAGGACCTCGTTGCAGAGTCGTTGCTTGCCACGCGATAACGACGCTGATCAGCAGCGCGGCCGCCGCGGCGAAGATGACGTGTCGTCGTGGACGCCATTGCGACACCGGTACCGAGCCGTCGTAACTGTCCAGCGCCATCTCGAGGCGTCCGGCCCGTGCCGGTGTTTGCAGAGCGCGCAACTGTAGAGTCATCTCCTGCATGCGCTCGAACGCCGCCAGATTCTTTGGATCGGCCTGCACCCAGCGCTGCCAGGCCATGACTTCTTCGACCGGCACGTCCGCATCCTGCAACTTCAGCAGCCACTCGGCTGCTGCCAGATGCGCGCGATCCTGATCGGCGCCTGTCTGCTCAATCATTCCCTGATCCTCCAGTCGAGTCCAAGCCAGCCCGGCAGTGGGCGAGGGCACGGACGATGTATTTGCGGACCATGCGCTCGGAAACGCGCATCTGCTGAGCGATCTGCGCTGGACTCATGTTGTGAAACTGATGAAGCACGAAGGCTTCGCGGCATTTGGCCGGCAACGCGGCGATGAGCCGCTGCAGGCGTGCCAGTGTCTGCTCGCCCGCGACCCGCCGCTCCGGAGTGCGTTGCTCAGTCAATTCCTGGAACAGCGGCAATTCATCGACGCGGCCATAAGAGTGATCGCGCCGCTGTCGGTCGATGGCGATGTTGGCGGCGGTCTTGAACAGAAACGCGCGGAGATAACTGACCGCGCCGGTATCGTCCAGGCTCAGCAGGCGGACATAGGCTTCCTGCGCCACTTCGCGCGCTTCGTGGTAGGAGCGCATGCGAGACATGAGAAAGCGGATCAGCGCCTCGTTGTGTTCCCGGAACAGCCGCTCGACGCGCTGGGAGCGCGCGTCGGGCGCATCTCCCGGTCCGCTCTCGGATTCGTCGGAGCTGAAGTTTCCGTCGTTCATCGGGGGCTAGACGAATGGCGAGGGCATTCCGGAACTCTCTTTTGCGGCATCGTTTTTCAGTTCACTATCGGCGGCGCCATTCGTCTAGTCCCCGGGAATATCACTGGGGAGTTGCATGACTATTAAAACAGGTCTCGCCATCGGTCTGCTGTGTCTGGGGGCCAGCCTGCACCCGGTGCCGGCGGCCGCCGATCTGGCGTCCAGGATCAAGTTCGCCATCGAGCCGCAGGAGTTGTCTTCGGCACTGCTGCGCTATTCGGAGCAATCCGGAGTGCAGGTGACCGGCTCGGCCGATGTGCTGGAGGGGCGCTCGACGCCCGGTGTGAATGGCGAGCGGGTCGCACGCGATGCGCTGGATACATTGCTGAAGGGCACCCAGCTCAACTACGACGTCATCGACGCGAATACGGTGGCGATTCGCGGCAAGCCCGTGACGACGTCGGACGCCGGCGCCATTCAGGAAATCGTCGTCACCGGCTCGCACATTCGCGGCGCCACCGGTGCCGCGCCCCTGTTGGTTTTCAGCCGCGAGGATATCGAAGACTCCGGGTTCTCCAGCACACAGCAGCTCATTCAAAGCCTGCCGCAGAACTTCGGTGGCGGCTTTTCCGAGCTCACCATGGGCGCCACGGTCGGCGATGAAGCCTCCAATTACAACTTCGGCCGCTCCTCCGGCGCCAACCTGCGTGGCATCGGCAGCGATTCCACGTTGACGTTGTTGAACGGCCGTCGCCTGGCGGCGGCGGGCATCGGCGATTCGGTGGACCTGTCGATGATTCCGCTGGCCGCCATCGAGCGGGTCGACGTGCTGACCGATGGCGCCTCGGCGATCTACGGCGCCGATGCGGTCGGCGGTGTCGTCAATATCGTGCTGCGAAGGGACTATGAAGGCGCCGAGACCCGGGTTCGCTATGGCGACGTGACCGAAGGCAGCAGCGCCGAGCGCCGGCTCGGGCAGACGTTCGGCACACAGTGGAATTCCGGCGGCGTGCTGGCGACGTATGAGTATTCCGACCGGGATTCGCTGCTCACCAAGGAACGTGAGATCACGCGCAACGCCAGCGTTCAGGAGATGGCGCTCGTTCCGGAGATGCGCCGGCACAGTGGGCTCGTGTCGCTCACTCAATCGCTCACCGACCGCGTGCAGCTCGTGGCCGACGGCATGTACACCCAACGCAGCAGCGATCTGTCGTATCACTCCGGCCTGACCCTGATCGCCCTGCCGGTGGAGGTGACACAGTACGGCGGCACCGGCGCATTGCTGATGCAACTGCCGAATGATTGGGCGGCTGAAGTGGCGGGGTCCTACAGCGTCAGTACCACCAGCCAACCCACCATTCGTAACAATGTGCGCCTCGGGCTCGTCGATATGAGCACGACGGTGCAGGCGCTCGACGCAAAAACGGATGGCGCGATCTTCGCGTTGCCGGGCGGGCAGGTGAAGCTGGCCGCGGGCGTGCATTTACGTCACGAAACATTCGATTCGACCGGCACGTCCGCGCCCACCGGCGGGGCACGCGACCGCGACGTGTCCGCCGCATTCGCCGAGGTGCTGGTTCCTTTCGTGGGCGAAGCGAATCGGCATACGGGCCTGGAGCGTCTCGAGCTGACGCTGGCGGGTCGCTATGACCACTACAGCGACTTCGGTTCGACCACGAATCCGAAGCTGGGCCTGCTGTGGTCGCCGGCGCAAGGGCTGAACCTGCGTTCGACGTATGGCACCTCGATGCGCGCGCCGAGTCTGTACGAGACCAGCGAAGTCTCGGTGCCAGTGACACCTTATTACTACGTGGTCACGGATCCGCGCTCGCCGACTGGCCAGTCGCCGCTCATCATGCTGAGCGGGAACAACAGCGACCTGCGTGCCGAAAAGGCCGAGAGCTGGACCGCGGGATTGGATTTCACGCCGCGAGCGCTGCCAGGATTTTCGGCCACGCTCACCTATTTCGATTTGCAGATCGACCATCGGATCGCCACGCCGGTGGCCGGCTCGATCTACGACGTGTTCCTGCTCGAGGAACGATATCGCGACTTCATCGAGCGCGACCCCGACGATGCGGTCGTGCAGTCCTACTACGACGATCCGCGTCTGCGGATCAGCACTGGTCAGGTGTTGCAGCCGGCCGCGAATGTCAGCGCCATCATCCACAACCAGTTGGCGAACGTCGCCCGCGTCGAGCAGAGCGGGCTCGACTTCGAATTGGGCTATGCGTTGGTCACCGCGCTGGGCAATTTCAACATCCGGCTCGGCGGCACGTATCTGTTCCGCAAAAAGGAACAGCTGACCGAAGAGTCGCCGCTGCGACAGGGACTCAACGAGTTGCATCTGCCGGTGGATCTGAAACTTCGCAACTCGATCGGCTGGAGTCGCGGCAATCTGCGCGCCACCGTATTCGTGAACTACGTGGACTCCTATCGGGACACGCGGCCGGGATTCGAGGCGCCCATCGATTCGTGGACCACCATCGATCTGTCCACGCAGTACGTCACCGACCGGCGGGCCGGCTGGCTGAGTGGGCTGCGCATCGGCGTGGGCGTGCAGAACCTGACCGACGAGGCGCCGCCTTTCGTCAACTACTATGGCTATGACTTCGACGGCACCAATGCGAACGCGATCGGCCGTTATTTCTTCGTGGACATCGCCAAGCAGTTTGGCGGCTCGGGCAAATGACGGAGCACCGACCCATGATCCGCTGCAAATCGTTGCTGCTCCTGGCGGCCGTGCTCGCTGCATCCGGCATTGTTCGAGCCGCCGAGCGCGGGCTGGCCGTGGACGATATATTTCAGCTCGAGGGCTCGGGCACTTACTACGGCGGCCCGGTGGCAGTGTCTCCGGACGGCAAGACCGTTGCGTTTACTCGCACCCGGCCACGGGCAACCTCGCGCAACTTCAGGATCGATTTTTTATATAACAACCAGCTCGGCGACGTGTGGCTGAAACGCCCGGGCGCGACCGAGGCAATCAACATCACCCGAGGCGCCGGGGACGGCTCTGGCTGGTTCGCTCCGGCCTGGTCGCCGGACGGTCGCTACATTGCGATGCTGTCCACGCGCGGGCCGATAGTGGGCGACAACATCTGGCTGTGGCTCTGGGACAGCCAGACCGGAACGCTGCAGCGCTTGAGCGAACGCGGCGTCAATTCCGACTCGAGCGTCCGCCGCGCGCCGCAGATCTGGCTGGATGCGACTCATCTCATCTGCCCGTTGCTGCCCGCGGGCGAGCGGCCCATCGGCCTCGATGTCGAGCAGAAGACGCAGCGAATCGCGACCACGCAATGGGCCAGGACCGTACTGGGCGAGCAGACCTCGGCGAGCGTGCTGGAGAGCGGCGTTCCCATCGATATCAGCAAGCGACCCCAAGGTCAGTTGGTGCGTTTCGAGGTGAGCGGCGCAGCTTTGGTCCTGGCGGACGCAACCTCCATCGCCCCATCGCCATCCCCGCGCGGCGACTACATCGCTTACGCAAGGCAAGTGGGAGTCACCCCACCGCGTATCGACAAGCCGGTCAAGCAGGATGTGAATCGAACTTATACGCTCGATGTCGTCGATCGCGCGGGTCGTCGCGTATTGAGCGCTGAGTCGATTGCGCGAGATCTGGAGTACGGCTCGCTGCGTTGGTCGCCCGATGGCAATCGGCTCGCAATGTTCGGTTTCGAGAATGTTCGCGATGGCCTGCAGCAGTTGTACATCGCGGACCCGCGTCGAGGCACGCTCGATGTTGTCGATCTGGGTTCGCTATATCTGGGCACCGTGGGTTCGTGGTGGATCCCGCCGCAAATCGAATGGACGGCGCAGGGCTCTTTGCTCATTCGTGGGGTCGAGCGAGCAAACGACCGGTCCCCGGCGGCCGATGCACGCCGCGACTGGTGGCTGGTGAGCTCGAATGGCAAGCGCCGCAATCTCACGTCCGCGATGACCCGAGTGCCGGTGCAGTTGTGGCCTGAAACGTCGCGCCGCTCGTTCGTCGGCCTGGTGGAGGGCGAGTTGTGGCGCATCCAGTTGGACGCGCCGCCGGCTCGAATCGTTGGCGACAAGATCGAAGAGATCGTTTGGCCCGCAACCACCAACGATGGCCAGCGCGAGTACGCGGTGCCGGGAACCGTCTACAGGGATCTGGTCGTGAGCATTCGTCGAGGTACGGCACTCACGCTGGAGCACCTCGACCTGGCATCGGGCAAGCGAACGGCGCTGGCCACGCCGGAAGCCGGCGCGGAGTTGCTCAGCTTCGCGCCGGCAAGCGGGCGCACCGTGTTTCAAGCCAATCCTGGCGATGGCCTGCGTCTGTCGCTGGTGGATCGCAACGGCGCGACGTCGACGCTGATCGATGCGAATGGCTGGCTGCGCGACATCGCCAAACCCGAGCAGCGATCGATCGAGTACACGAGTCTGGATGGCGAGAAGCTGCGCGGTTGGGTGCTCATGCCCGTGGGCTACGTGCCTGGCCGTCGCTATCCGATGATCACATCGGTCTACGCCGGCCAGATGTTCTCCGAAGTGCCGCCCGAGAGTCTGAAGTTCGGTCGCTGGATCTCGCAGTACAGCGCGCACATTTGGGCCGCGCGTGGTTATGCGGTGCTGCTGCCGAGCATGCCGCTCAAACCGCTCGGCACCGTCGAGGATCCCATGCTGAAACTGCCCAACGGCGTGTTGCCGGCGGTGGATAAGGCGGTCGAGCTCGGCATCGCCGACCCGCAACGCCTGTTCGTGATGGGCGCCAGCTTCGGCGGCTATTCCACTTACGGGTTGCTGACTCAGACCAGGCGCTTCGCCGCCGGTGTATCGCTGGCGGGGTTGTCCAACCTCATCAGCTTGTACGGACAGTTCGATGCGAGGTTCCGCTACACCGACTACGCGCCGGAGTACGCGAACCAGATGGCGATGACGGAGGGCGGACAGACCGGCATGGGATCGCCGCCGTGGGCGGACTTGAATCGCTACCTACGCAACAGTCCTTACTTCGCGGTGGACCGTGTGCAGACGCCGCTCATGATCGTCCAGGGCGACATGGACTACGTGGCGCTTCAGCAGGGCGAGGAGTTCTTCAGTGCGCTCTACCGTCAGGGCAAGCGGGCTCGCTTCGTCCGGTATTGGGGTGAGGGGCACGCCATCAGCAGTCCGGCCAATGCTCGCGACCTCGTGGAGCGGATCGATGCGTGGTTCGAGGAGATCGCGCCGGCGCAGCCGGGCAGTTAGTGCTCAAGCTTGTGGGCCTTCCGCCGATCATTGGGGGAGGCCCCGCAAGATTTACTTGCTTGTTGAGATTGCAAGAGTTGTCAGGTCCTGGAGTGTGACGCAGGTCGCACTCGTTTTGCGCGCGCCAATAGTCCGACGCAGTATCGGTACTGCTCAGGCGCGATGAAAGTGCGCGCCAGTGCGCATTTTCTTGCGGTCGGCACCATGGTTTACTCAGCTCCTCCCTGAGCCGGGCGCCAAATTTCTGGCAGCAGTTCACGCACGCGTGGCGTTCAGGGTTAGCCTGATAGAGCCGTTCATTCCCAAGCACAGAATGCCCGTCAGGTTTTACAAAAATACTGACGCGTTCGGCGCGAGGCGACGGAATGAATTTGAACGACACCCAGGCGAGAAGCCTGACCATCCAGCAGGCCGTCGTATACGACAGCGACTCTGGGCGGGCAGAAAAAGTCGCGGACGTCTTGCGTGAACTGAGTCTCGAGCCGCTGCTGATCGATCATTGCGCCCTGATGCGCGCCGTGATTCAAACCCCGAACAATCCCCCGGCGCTGCTGGTCGGCGATGTCGCCGACTGCGACTGGGTCGAGCTGGGCGCCGCCTTGCGCGAGCAGCTGAGCGACATCCCGGTGGTGGCGTACGGCTCTTCGACCGTCGCGGATCAATTGATCGCCGCGGTTGGCGTCGCTCGTGTGAAGCGCCTCACATTTCCGTTCAAGCATTCCGTGCTGGGCACGGCCTTGCGCATGCCGGCACAGGTTGCCCCGGCGGAGATCAGCGACGTTGCCATGCCTACCGGCTCGTCGGCCGCGATCCGCGATGTCACGCGCCTCATTCGCCAGGTCGCCGCTCACGACTCGAGCGTGCTGATCCTGGGCGAGTCGGGCACCGGTAAGGAGCTGGCGGCTCGTGCCGTCCATGAGGCGAGTCCGCGTCGCCAGCGTCCGTTCGTCGCCATCAACTGCGGCGCCATCCCCGCGGAGTTGCTGGAGAGCGAGCTGTTCGGACACGAGAAAGGCTCCTTCACCGGTGCCATCGCGGCTCGCAAGGGCCGCTTCGAGATCGCCGAGGGCGGCACGCTGTTCCTCGACGAGATCGGCGACATGAGTCTGCCGATGCAGGTGAAGCTGCTGAGGGTGTTGCAGGAACGGGTATTCGAGCGCGTCGGCAATCACACACCGATCCGCTGCAACGTGCGCATCATCGCCGCCACTCACCGCAACCTCGAGGAATCGATCACCAAGGGCACGTTCCGCGAGGACCTGTTCTATCGCTTGAACGTGTTCCCCATCGAAATGCCGGCGCTGCGGACCCGCATGGAGGACCTGTCGATGCTGGTGCGGGACTTTTCCGATCGGAACGTCGCCGAGGGGCGCAGCCGAGTCGAACTGACCAGCCGGGCGCTCAAGGTGCTGAGCCACTATCCCTGGCCCGGCAATGTGCGCGAGCTCGGCAATCTGATCGAGCGTCTGTCCATTCTTTGCCCGAATCGCTCGGTCGACGTGGCCGATCTGCCGCTGAAGTATCGGCCGGCCGATTTGCTCGCCGAACTGGACCTGAGCGCCGATCTGCAGGTGCCGGTCGAGACCCTGGAGTCCGAGCTGGAAGCCGAAGAGGCGCTGGACGAGGACCGGGAAGTCATGTCCATGCTGTCCAGCGAGCCGAGCGGGGCCGCGGTCGTGCAACTGCCGGCCGAAGGCATCGACCTGCGTGATCATCTTTTCACCATCGAGCGCGATCTGATCCAGCAAGCGCTGACCCGTGCCGGTGGCACCGTCGCGCATGCGGCGCGTCTGTTGAAACTGCGTCGTACCACGCTGGTCGAGAAGCTGCGCAAATTCCACATGCTCAACGAGGCCGCCGCGTCGGAACTTTGACGGACGCGGCCCAGCTCAACGCGCGGCTGGGCGCGATTGCCGCGGCAAACCTTTGCCGGTGTGATGGGCTCCACAGGATTCACCGGCAAAACCTCTCCGCTACGGCCCTGGAACAGAACTTGCTCCCTCTGGGGTGGCAAACAGAGATCCGTACGAATGAGCGCAGTGTCACAAACAGAGTTCGACGACGTGAGCACCCAGCAGGCGGTCAATGACGACGCCGTTGCGGTGTCCGATCCGCGCGCGGCGCTCTCGTCATCGGACGACATGGTTGCAATTGCCGATACGTCGCGCCGCCTGGCCGACCTGGCCCGACGCGTCGCCGCCAGCGACTGCACGGTGCTGATCGCCGGTGAGTCGGGCACCGGCAAGGAAGTGCTGGCTCGTTTCATTCATCGTCATTCGACGCGCGCCACCAAAGCCTTCGTGGCGGTGAACTGCGCGGCGATTCCGGAAAACATGCTCGAAGCCATTCTGTTCGGCTACGAGAAGGGTTCGTTCACGGGCGCGCATGCCAGCCACGCCGGCAAGTTCGAGCAGGCGCAGGGCGGCACGCTGCTGTTGGACGAAGTGACCGAGATGCCGCTGGGCCTGCAGGCCAAGCTGCTGCGCGTTCTTCAGGAGCGCGAAGTGGAGCGTCTCGGCGGTCGTTCTTCCATTGCGCTGGATGTGCGCGTCCTCGCGACCACGAACCGCAACCTGCGTGCCGAAGTTGCCGCCGGTCGTTTTCGTGAAGATCTCTACTACCGTTTGAACGTGTTTCCTTTGCAGACCTCGCCGTTACGTGAACGTCGTGACGACGTGCTCCCGCTCGCGATGCGTTTGCTGACTGCTCGCTGCCGCGCCGGTGAGCGTATTCCGGCGCTGAGCGCCGATGCCGCTCACATGCTGTTGTTGTATCCGTGGCCGGGCAATGTGCGCGAGCTGGACAATGTCATGCAGCGTGCTCTGATTCTCGCCAATGGCTCGGTGATCCAGCCGGAGCACATTCATCTCGAAATCGAAGGTCTGGATGCATTGCCGGCCGCGCTGGCCGCTGCGAGTCAGACGGTTCGTGATTTCGTGGCCGCGCCTCAGCGTCCATTTGCGCAGGAGACCGTTCGCAGGAACGGTACTGCTGAAGGCGGTCTCTCGGATTCGTTGTCGAGCGCCGAGCGCGATCTGATTCTGGATGCGCTTCGCTCGGATGGCGGCAATCGCCAGGCGGCCGCGAAGCGCCTCGGCATCAGTCCCCGCACGTTGCGTTACAAGTTGCAGCGTCTGCGCGAGGCGGGCTTCGTGGTTCCGGCGGCTTGAGGTAAGCAGACATGTCTTCATTACAGATCGACGCCGTGCTCTCGCAGATCCGCGCCATGCAGTCGCAGATCAAGGGGGTCGGCGGTGGCGTCGGCGCTCCGACGAACGACGTTGCCAAAGTGGCGGGCGTGGAAAGCGCCGTTCAGTCGCCGACCAACTCGTTCGCGAATGTGTTGAAACAAGGACTGGATTCGGTCAACCAGACGCAGGCTCGCGCCTCGGATCTGGCAACCAAGTTCGAGCAGGGCGTGCCCGGCATCGAGCTGCCGCAAGTGATGTTGGAAATGCAGAAGGCCAGTGTTTCCTTCCGCGCGGTCACCGAAGTGCGCAACCGCTTCGTGAGCGCGTATCAGGAAATCATGAACATGCCTATTTAGAAGTGACTCCTGACTGGTGACTAATGAATAGGCAGAGCCAAGGTTTGTTATGCGACATGAGTGGAGTATTCGGGGTAAAGCATGAGTGCTGAAGCAGCATTGCCGTCGCCTGCGCAGATGTCGGCTGGCATGCCGGCAGAGACGTCGACGCCCGCACAGCCGCCGCGGCCGACGCTCATTCCGCCGGCTTTCAAGCCGCTGGTGCTCCTGATTGGCATCGCAGCCGCAGTGGCCGCCGGTGTCGGCATCGTTCTGTGGTCGAAGGAGCCGACCTACAGTTTGTTGTACGGCGGTCTCGGTCAGTCGGATGCCGCGCAGATCGCGCAGGCGCTGGATACCAACGGCATTCCTTATAAGCTCGAAGGCGGCGGCACGATCACTGTGCCCGCCGATCGCGTGCACGACGCGCGCTTGAAACTCGCCGGTCAGGGTCTGCCGGAAGGCGATGGCGGTTTCTCCGTCATGTCGAAGGATCCGGGCTTCGGCGTCAGTCAGTTCATGGAAGGCGCGCGTTATCAGCACGCGTTGGAAACCGAGCTTGCTCGCACCATCACCAATCTGCAGGCCGTCGAGGGTGCGCGCGTGCACCTCGCGTTGCCTCGTCAGTCCGCGTTCGTTCGCGATCGTCGCAAGCCGAGCGCCTCGGTGTTCCTGCAGATGAAGCCGGGCCGTCGTCTGGAGTCGGAGCAGGTCACCGCGATCGTGAATCTGGTCGCGTCCAGCATTCCTGAACTCGAAGCGGAGCAGGTCACGGTCGTCGATCAACAGGGCCGCCTGTTGTCGTCTCCCAATGGCACCAACACCGAAGTGGCCGAGCGCGAGAAGCAAATGGAAATCGCGCGCGAGCTCGAAGATCGTTACACGCAGCGAGTTCAGCAGTTGCTGGCGCCGCTGGTCGGCAGCGATCGCGTACGTGCGCAGGTCGTCGCCGATGTCGAGATGTCCACGACGGAAGAAGCTCGTGAGCAGTACCGGCCGGAAAGCCAGATCGTTCGCAGCGAGCAGACATCGGAAGAGTCGAGCCGTAACGGTGCAGGTTCGCAGGGTGTGCCGGGGGCGTTGAGCAATCAGCCGCCGCAGCCGGGCACTGCGCTGCCGCCGGGTGCGAGCGCGACTCCGGCGCCGGCCGGCGCGACTGGCGCCGCGGCCGCCGCGAACGGGAATGCAAACGGTGCCGCGACCGTCGCGCCGCCGGACAACACGTCCAAGCAGGCGACTCGCAATTATGAAATCGATCGCACGGTGGCTTACACCAGGTCGCCGGCGGGCCGTCTCAAGCGCCTCACCGTGGCGGTGCTGGTGGACAACCTGCGAGCGACCGGCGAGGACGGCAAGGTCACTGAAACGGCGATCACGCCGGAGCAGATCGAGAATATGACCAAGCTGGTCAAGGACGCGATCGGTTTCAACGAACAGCGCGGTGACAGCGTCAGCGTCGTGAATCAGTCGTTCCGCGGCGAGACCAAGCCGGAAGACATCGTGCCGGACAAGATCCCGCTGTGGGAACAGCCGCTGATGCGCGACATGGCGAAGTTGCTGGTCGGTTTGATCGCACTGCTGGTGCTGGTGTTCGCGGTGTTGCGACCGATGCTTCGCAGCTTGTTGGGCGTGCCGCCGAAGGTCGAGAAGAAGGGCAAGGACAAGGACGACAAGCAGGCTCAAGTGCAGCAGGTGAATCCAGTCGCTATGGCGATGGCAGCGCCGGCAGCGCTCGCCGCCGATGGCAGCCTGGCGGCACCGCTCGATTATGACGGACAGATCGCGGCAGCCCGCGCTCTGGTGGCGCAGGATCCCGCTCGTGTGGCGCAGCTGGTGAAGACGTGGGTCGGCGATGATGAGTAAAGATAAGGAACCCAAGCGCAACGGCACTGAGCGTGCCGCCATCCTGTTGCTGTCGCTCGGCGAGGCGGAAGCCACCGAAGTGATGAAGCACATGGGCGCCAAAGACGTGCAGCGCATCGGCGGGGCCATGACCCAGCTGCAGAATATTTCACGTCAGGAAGTGCAGGACGTGCTCGCCGGCTTCACCAAGGAGCTCGAGGAAAAGACCGCGCTGGGCATCGGCGTCGACGACTATCTGCGCAAGGTGCTGATCGGCGCGCTCGGCGAAGACAAGGCCGGCGGCGTGATCGATCGTATTCTGTTCGGCCGCTCCAGCAAGGGTCTGGAGGCGCTGAAGTGGATGGACGCGCGCGCGGTCGCCGAGCTGATCCGTCAGGAACATCCGCAGATCATTTCCATCGTGCTCGCGTATCTCGATGCCGATCAGTCGGCGGAGATCCTGTCGCAGTTCCCGGATTGGCTGCGCGCGGACGTGATCATGCGTATCGCGACGCTCGACGGCATTCAGCCGACGGCGTTGCACGAGCTCGACGAAGTGATCGAGAAACAGTTCGCGGGCAAGACCGGCGCGCTCAAGACGTCGGTCATCGGCGGCATCAAGACGGCGGCGCAGATCATGAACTTCCTGGATTCGACCCAGGAGAGCGTGCTGATCGAGAACATCCGCAAGGTGGACGACTCGCTCGGCGGCAAGATCCAGGACCTGATGTTCGTGTTCGGCGATCTGGTCGAGATCGACGATCGTGGCATGCAGGAAGTGTTGCGCGCCGTGCCGGGCGAGAAACTGCTGCTCGCCATGAAAGGTGCCGAGGACGATCTCAAGGCGAAGATCTTCAAGAACATGTCGCAGCGTGCCGCCGAAATGCTCAAGGACGATCTGGAGTCGCGCGGTCCGGTGCGCTTGTCCGAAGTGGAAGCCGCGCAGAAGGAAATTCTGTTGCAGGTTCGTAAGATGTCCGAAGCCGGCACCATCCAGCTCGGCGGCAAGGGTGAAGAGTTCGTATGACGAGCCCGCCGCGCTACGAATTGCCGAGCATCACCAGCATGCAGGCGGCCGTGCAGGGGCGTCGCCCCGGCAAGACCGTGCAGGAGCTGGAAGATCTCGAACAGCGCACGTACGACGAAGCGTTCGCCAAGGGCCAGGAAGAAGGTCGCGCCCAGGCGCTGGCCGCGGTCGAGCGCGAGATGCGTCCGCAGCTTCAACAGCTGCAGACGCGCATCGAGCGTCTCGACTCCATCATCAATTCATTGGCGCGTCCGTTGGACGAGCTCGATCCCGAAGTGGAGGATCAGCTGTTGCAGCTCGCGCTGAGCATCGGCCGTCACCTGGTGCGTCGTGAGCTGCGCATCGATCCGAGTCAAGTGATCGCGATCATTCGTGAGACCGTGGCGCTGTTGCCGGCGTCGGCTCGCGATGTGCGGGTTCATTTACATCCTGAAGATGCGGCGGTCGTTCGCGAGAAACTCGCGGCGCCCGTTGGCGAGCGCGCCTGGACGATTGCTGAGGATCCGGTCATGGGGCGCGGTGGTTGCCGAGTCTCGACCGAGACGGCGCAGATCGATGCGCGTTTGGAAACACGGATCGGCAGCGTCATTAGCGCTCTGTTGGGTGACGAACGCGCGACGGCCGTGCGCGGCGACGAAGCGTCCGCTGACGCCGGCGCGTCTGCCGACATGTTTGGCGACGACGCCAAAGCGGGGCAGGTATGAACAGCGCGGCCTCACGCGGGAATTCATCGGGCGCGGACCTTGGGCCGCAGGACGCTCCGGTTCTGCAGCTCAAGCGTGGCGCGAACTGGGCCAGGCAGCTCCAGCGAGCCGCTCGAGTCGTCGAGAAAATGGAGCCGCCGCCGGTTGAAGGCGTGCTCACTCGCATGATCGGTCTCACGCTCGAAGCCGCGGGTTGTCAGGCCGCGATCGGCGATCGTTGTGACGTGCTGGGCTCGAACGGCCACAGCGTCGAAGCCGAAGTCGTCGGCTTCTCAGGCGACCGTTTATATCTCATGCCGACCGGCGACATTCATGGTTTGAAACCGAACGCGCGTGTCGTACCTCGCACAGGTGCGGGCACGGCGGTTGTCGGGCCGCAGCTCATGGGCCGTATCATCGATGGCGCGGGCAACGCGCTCGATGGCCTCGGGCCGCTGGATTGTGAAGATCGTATTCGCATGATCGGTGCGCCGATCAATCCGCTGATGCGTAAACCCATCGAGGAACCGCTCGATGTCGGTGTGCGCGCCATCAACTCGTTGCTCACCGTCGGTCGCGGTCAGCGTATCGGTTTGTTCGCCGGCTCCGGCGTCGGTAAGAGCGTGCTACTCGGCATGATGGCTCGCTACACGACGGCCGATGTCATCGTCGTCGGTCTGATCGGCGAGCGTGGTCGCGAAGTGAAAGAATTCGTCGAACGCATTCTCGGACCGGAAGGTCTGGCGCGCTCCATCGTCGTCGCGTCGCCGGCGGACAACCCGCCGCTGATGCGTTTGCATGGCGCGTGGCGCGCAACGGCGATTGCCGAGTATTTCCGCGATCAAGGCAAGAATGTGTTGTTGATCATGGATTCACTCACGCGCTTTGCTCAGGCGCAACGTGAGATCGGCCTCGCGATCGGCGAAGCGCCGGCCACCAAAGGTTATCCGCCGTCCGTGTTCGCCAAGTTGCCGCAGCTCGTGGAGCGCGCCGGCAACGGCGACAGCGGGTCGGGCTCGATCACCGCGTTCTATACGGTGCTGAGCGAAGGCGACGATCAACAGGATCCCATCGCCGACTCGGCTCGCGCGATTCTCGACGGCCACATCGTGTTGACCCGTCGTTACGCCGAAGCTGGCCACTATCCGGCCATCGACGTCGAAGCGTCCATCAGCCGCGTGATGCACGAGATCGTGCCGAACGAACATACGCAGATGGCGCGTCAGTTCAAACAGGCGTTATCGACCTTCCAGCAAAACCGCGACCTGATCGCGATCGGTGCCTATAACAAAGGCAGCGATCCGCGCATCGACGCGGCAATCGCCGCCTGGCCGGCGATGCAGAAGTTCCTCCAGCAGAACGTGCACGAGTCGGTCGACTACCGCACCAGCCTCGCGCAGTTGCAGGCATTGGTAGGCGGTTGAACTAGATGACCCGAGCGAAACGACTCGAACCGGTTCAGCACATCGTCGAGGAGGCGCAGCAGCGGCTGGCTCGAAGCGTCGCCACGTTCGAAAAACGAGTGCTGGACGGCGATAAGAAACTCGACGAGCTGGTGCGCTACAAGGCCGAGTACGAACAGGGCTTCCAGCAGCGTGCCGCGACCGGCATCGGCGTCATGGAGATGCGCGATTACCAGGCTTTTCTCGCAAGATTGGCCGAGGCCATCAAGCAGCAGCAGGCGCTTGTGACCCGTGCCCGCGCCGAACATGAGGCCGAGCGCTTAAAGTGGCAGGAAGCTTTGCGACGTTCCAAGGCGCTGGGCCACGTGGTCGAGCGCTGGCAGGCCGAAGAGCGCCATGTGACAGAACGGCGCGAGCAGCGCGAAAGCGACGAGCGCGCCCAACGCAAGATTCCCAGACCTTGATCCGACCATGACGCCCAGTGTTCCTTCTTCAGGTGGTCCCATGCCAGTCGCCAGCACTTCCACACCCGCTGCCGCTGCGCCCGCGACGTCGGCGTCGGCCGCGCCGTCGAGTGTTTCAGTGGATTTCATGTCGATGCTGGGTCAGCTCGCCGGCGCGGTCGCACCGACGCCTGCGTCGACAGCAATGCAGACAGGGCCTGCGCTGCCCGCAAGCAAAGATACGGAAGAGTTGGACACCGATCCGGACTCCACCGACATGATCGGCATGATGCCGTTGTCCTTGCCCGTGATGCCGACCGAAGTGAAACCTGACCTCGGGGCCGAAGCGGGCGCGCTGCTAGGTGTCGCTGGCGGGTTGGGTAAGTCGAAGGAGACGGTCGCTCCCGAAGCGCAGCTGCTCACCGATCTGATTCAGCCGGACGGAGCGGGCCAGGGCAAGTTCGAGATTCCTCAATTGCCCGCCGACAACGTGTCGCCGCTGCGCCAGGCCGATTCCGCACACGCTCGCCCGGTGAACGTTCCTGTTGGCACTGCGCAGTGGGCCGATGAGATCGGTTCGCGCATGACCATGATGGTGGAGCAGGGCAAGCACACGGCGTCGCTGCGGTTGTCGCCGGAACATCTCGGCCCGCTGGAGGTGCGGATCACGATGAATGGCGATCAGGCATCGGTGCAGTTCGGTGCTGCCCATGTCGATACGCGCAACGCCATCGAAAACGCATTGCCTCGATTGCGTGAAATGTTTGCGTCGACGGGCCTGTCGCTGGCGGATGCCAACGTTTCTCGTGAGCCGCCGCGTCAGCAGCAGAATCCGACGCCGCAATCTTCGTCGTCAGCGTCGGGCTTTGGTGGCGATGAGGGCGTGACCTCCGTGTCGGCGGCTCAAGTCCGGCTCGGCTTGCTCGACGCGTACGCTTAACCTTTCTTTCGCAGCCCGTCGTACATCGAGAATACCCACGGGCGCAGGGCGAGCAGCAGGCCCATACTGCGCTTGTCCTTGTCCGGCAGCCCCGAGTCGAGCGCGGCGAGTTCCGCGAAGTCGCGCGCGAGCAGCTCGGCTTTACGCGTCAGGATTTTCGCCGAGGCCTCGGACAACTCCGCCGAGGCGAAGCTGATCGACTCGTGCCGGCCGTTGAAATCGGACTGCAGGAATTCCGTTTTTACCTGCTGTTCATAGAGCCGGCGCACCGGCCCGTGACTGCGCCAGGAAATCACATTCGACGTGCGCAGCCGTACTTTCATCTTGGGCTGTAGCTCGATCAGCCTGGCCGCATCCAGCTTCACCAGCAGGCGACGCAACTCGCGCTCCGGCAGATCGAGCTCGCTGGCGATGGCCGGGGTCTCGCGTCCGTTGAGCAGGAGATGAAAGCAGGCGAGCAGGCGTGAATCGCTGGCCAGTGTTTCCTCCTGTTCGATGCTGAGCTGCTGGCCGCCGGGCGTGGTCTGCTGGGCCGCCATTCTGGCGACTTCCATGATGCTCAATCCCAGCGCCGTGCAGATCTGCTCCAGCCGCGCCAGTGAGAACGTTTCCTCGGCGAAGATGCGTTTGATCGATGCTTCGCTCAGGCCCACCGCCGTGGCCAGGTCGCGATAGGTCGTGCCTCGCGCCTTCAGGCTGCGTTTCAACACGGCAATGATTTGCGCGCACTCGCTCATCGGTTCTGGTTCCAGTCTGGCCGGGTGAGGCCCAGAGTATCGAATCCCGATACTTCCGCAAGCCTGGTTGCGGATTCCGGGGGTCGATCAGCACGCTTGCCCCATTCCTGGCAACACGGACCTGAACGGCATGAACGCGCTGACCTCGATCGATTCCTGGCATCGTGAGCTCTGCAACGACAGGCACTCTCATCTCAATGCGACGAGTGTGCTCGGCCGTCTCACTCCTCGCTGCGTGGAGGATGTGGTTCGTGCCGTGAAGACGAGCGAACACTTGAGTGTCGCCGGCTCCTGTCACGCCATGGGCGGCCAGCAGTTCGCGACGGATGCCTGGCTGCTCGACATGCGATCCATGAACAAGGTGCTCGGCTTCGATCGGGAGCGCGGCATCATTCACGCCGAGGCTGGCATCACCTGGCCGGATTTGATGCGGCACTACGTGATCGAGCAGCGCGACGGCGCCAGCGCGTGGGGTATTCGCCAGAAGCAAACTGGCGCGGATCGACTGACGCTCGGCGGTGCCGTCGCTGCAAACATTCATGGACGAGGGCTGTCGTACGCGCCGTTCGTCAACGACATCGAAGCGCTCGAAGTGGTGCTGGCCGACGGCTCGGTCGTGGCATGCAGCCGGACGCGCAATTACGAGTTGTTTCGGCTGATCGTCGGCGGCTATGGATTGTTCGGTGTCGTCACTTCGGTGAAGTTGCGTCTGGTGCCACGGCAGAAGGTCGAGCGCGTCGTGGAGCTCGCGCGGATCGAGCAGATCATGGAGCGCTTTCAGGAGCGCATCGACGCAGGCTATCTCTACGGCGACTTCCAATTCTCGAGCGCGCCGGAGGATCGCGGATTTTTGTCTCGCGGCGTTTTCTCCTGTTATCGGCCGGTCGCGCCCGATACACCGATTCCGCCGAACCAGATTCGATTGTCACCCGCGGACTGGCGCCGGCTCCTGTACCTCGCTCATCGCAACAAGTTGCGTGCGTTCAATGAATTCGCGGACTTCTATTTGCAGTCGTCAGGGCAGATCTACTGGAGCGATACGCATCAGTTGAGCGTGTACCTGGATGACTATCACGGCAAGCTCGATGAGGCGTTGCTGCCGCAGGTCCCCGGGTCGGAGATGATCACGGAGTTGTATGTGCCGCGGCAACGGCTGACTGCGTTCATGCTGGATGTGCGCAGGGACTTTCTCAGGCACCGGGTGGATTTCATTTACGGTACCGTGCGCTTGATCGAGCCGGATACGGAGACCTTGATCGCCTGGGCTCGCGAGCGCTTCGCTTGTGTGATTTTCAATTTGCACGTCGATCATGATCCGCGCGGTCTGGCTGCTTCAGCGGAGGCATTTCGACGGTTGATCGACATCGCCATTCAGCATGGCGGTAGCTACTTCCTCACGTACCACCGGCACGCTACGGCCGATCAATTGCGGACTTGCTATCCAACGTTCGAGCATTTCCTCGCCGCCAAGAGGCGCTTCGATCCACGCGAGGTGTTCCAGAGCGATTGGTATCGGCACTACCGGGATCAATTCGCGGGGGCGCGATGAGCATCGCGCGCGTGCTCGAGTCGAGTTCGGGGCGAATCGTCGTGCTGTGGAGCTGCGTTGCGTTGTTCTTGCTGCGCGTGTTGGGGCAGCTGGAGGTACTGTTGCTGGCACCGCCCTGGTTGCCATCGATGCACGACTGGTACTCGGGTCTGATTCCCTATCCGATCCTGCTGCCATTGCAGATCGCGCTTCTGATGCTCATGTCGGCCGTCGTGATGCGCGAGATGCAGGCGGGGCATCGTGCACGGGGCAATGGGCAGTTGTGGCTACGCCGGATCGCGGTCGTGTATTTCGCAGTGATGCTGTTGCGGTTGATCGTGCAGTTCCAGCGCGGCGCTGGGAACGTCATCGACGCTGGCGGCATTCCAGTCGCCTTTCACTGGGTGCTCGCGTTGTTCCTGCTCGTGCTCGGGCGGCGGGGTCGGTTAGCATGTCCGCCTGCTCAGAAGGGGGAGGCGGCATGAAGGTCGAGTTCTGGTTCGAGTTCGCGAGCACGTATTCCTATCCGGCGGCGATGCGCATCGAGGCGCTCGCGGCGGAGCGCGGTGTGCAGGTGGCGTGGCGGCCCTTCCTGTTGGGGCCGATCTTTCAGCAGCAAGGCTGGAACGATTCGCCATTCAATATCTATGAAGCCAAGGGCCGCTACATGTGGCGCGACATGGAGCGCATCTGCGAGAGCCTCAATCTTCCGTTGCGCAGACCGAGCAAATTCCCGCGCAATGGCCTGCTTGCCGCGCGAGTGGTGTGTGCGCATTCGGAAGAGGCATGGGTGCCAGAGTTCGTTCGCTCTGTGTATCGCGCGAACTTTGCCGATGACGCGGAGATTTCCAATCCGGACGTCGTGGCGCGATGCCTGACGCAAGCAGGTCAGGACGCTGCAACCCTGCTGGCGACGGCACAAACTCAGCTCGCCAAGGACAAATTCAAAGTTCAGACCGCGGCAGCGATGGAGCGCGGCATCTTCGGTGCGCCGTCCTTCGTCGTCGGGCGCGAGTTGTTCTGGGGAAACGACCGGTTGGAGGACGCGTTGGCCTGGGCTTTGCGCTGATCGGCGGTCATTTGCCGGGCTTGGCCGGGTTCGTCACGGCCAGGCTGGCCGCATATTCCCGAACGCGCGTGTCTCGATTCAATACCTGCACGGCTGCTGCGCGAAGCCGATCGGGATCGACGTCGAACAAGTCATCGCGCCTGCATTTCACGCCGTTCTCGGCCAGGTGCGCGTGCAGATCCCGCATCACTTGCCTGTTCGCGAACAGATGCGGCACGCCCTGGTCGTCGCCTTGATCGCTGTTGAACTTGCTGAGCAGGAACTGCAGCGAGTCTCGCGACATCCACAGCTCGGCGAGCTTGGCGCGATATTCAAGCTCCCAGGGCTGGAGCGCGGGGAACTGTTGGAGATCCGCGAAGTGCTGAGTTTCATGGCCCAGCAAACTGGCGCGGAACGCTTCACTGTCCAGGCCAAGAGGAAACGCGGGACCGACGGCGAACAAGCGCTCATCGGTGGCCCAGCCGCCGTTCGACCCTCGATCGCAACGTGCAAATGCGCTCCAACCGCGTGTCACGAAGTCGTTCAGCACTTCGAGCTTCACAGGATAAGTGCGTTCCGGCAGCTGAACTTCGCGCTGCGAAGAGTCCTGTTTCCGCCAGATCATGAGCTCTCGCAGCGGCGGCGTGTTGCCGAGCTGAGAGTAGTAGCCTCGTGCTCGCAGTTCGTGAGCGACACGTTCATCGAGGAGGCCCCAGTCGTCGATCGTGTCCGGCTCACCAAGTAACGCGCTGAGATCGCGCTGGAGCTGGCGGCCGTGACTATCGCGGTCGGTAGGCGCCATCAGCGCGCGCCACCAATACGTCTGATAGAGGCCGAGGACCTTGCTGACGAAAGGATCGCCCACGTCCGGGCGAGAGGGCGCCGAGGACTTCGCGCCGAAGCGCTGGAGCATGCATCGGCGATAGGCGATGTCCTTGCCGGCGAAGTGATTCCTCGGCACGCCCAGCAGGACCGACGCTGCGAGCTTCCCATTTCCCTGAAGCGCGGCTCTCGTGGATCGGCCGATGGCGTCTTCGCCAGCGGCGGTCGTGATGTAGCCGTCTTCGCCGGCGTAGCAACTCGTAATGCTCAACCATCCGCAAGCGAATAGAATTGCGCCAGCCGCTGCCTGCGTGAACTGCTGAAACATCGCTGCCTCGACGTCAATGATTCGGTCCGTCGGGTTGGACGCGAGCGGCGGGTCGAAGGGTTACACCAGATATTCAAAGAGCAACTGCTGCGATATCGTGCTGGCGAGGTGACAAATTGAAACAGATCCTGCTCGTCGCGCTAGGCGGCGCCCTCGGCTCGATGGCGCGCTTCAAGCTGTCCGGTTGGGTGTTGCACGCGACGCCGAACTGGCGCTTTCCCATCGGCACGCTCGCCGTCAATGTCATCGGCTGTTTCATCGCCGGGTTGCTGGCAGGCATGGCCGTGAAGCAGGACTTTTTCACGCCGGAGGAGCGCGTGTTCCTGTTCACCGGCATCCTGGGCGGGTTCACCACGTTCTCGGCGTTCGGCCTGGAGACGCTGTTGCTGTTCAAGCGGGGCGAGGCGGGCGTCGCGATCGCCAACGTGGTCGTGAGCATCGTCCTTGGCTTGCTGGTTGCATGGTTGGGCTACGGGATCACGGCGCGTAGCGCGTGACCGATGAGGAGCGAGCGATGAAGTTCCTGACCTGCACTCTTTCCGACCACGGCGCGGCGATTCTGGACATCCTCAACGAGCAGATCCGCACGTCCACCGCGGTTTATGAGTATGTCGAGCGCACACCAGACAGCATGGTGACCTGGTTCAAGGCCAAGGAGGCGAAGGGCTATCCGGTCATCGGCGTCGAGGACGAGCAGGGCACACTGATGGGGTTCGCCACGTACGGTGTGTTCCGCGAGCGTCCGGCGTACAAGTACACCGTCGAGCATTCGGTGTACGTGCACCAGGATCACCGAGGCAAGGGTCTCGGTCTGGCGCTGATGAAACGTCTGATAGAGGCGGCTCGTGCGCAGGATTTGCACGTGATGGTGGGCGGCATCGATGCGACCAACGCCGGCAGCATCGCCATGCATGAGAAGCTCGGCTTCGTGCACGCCGGCACGATCCGTGAGTCGGGCTTCAAATTCGGCGGCTGGCTGGATCTGGCGTTCTATCAGCTGACTTTACGCACGCCGCTGCATCCGATGGACGGCTGAGCGAGCGTCCAGCCTTTGACACTGGCGGAGCCGAGCTGGCAGGTAACTGTGACGTGCTGCTCAAGTGCCCGCGTCAGGATTCTGTCGCGCACTTGCGGTGTGTCGCAGTTCACACTGTGTTTTTCGCGTATTTCCCTTTTGAATTAATCACTTGCATGCTCGGGGCAGGGCGTGGCACGTGGCTTGCTCTTTAACCGGCGTGCGACGAAGTCTTCGAGGAAATGCGCGATGTCTGACGCTCCTGCTGGTGACGCTCCTGCGGCGCCTCCCGGCAAATCCAAAATGCTGGTGATCGTGTTGTGCTCGGTGCTCGCTGCGGGAGCAGCGGGCGGTGGCGTGTATTTCATGACCGCCAAGAAGGGCAAGGAAGAGCACGCCGAAGCCGCCGCCGTGCCGACCGCGAAGCTGCCGGCCATCTACAGCAAGTTCGATCCGCCGTTCGTGGTCAACTTCCAGAACAAAGGCATGATGCGTTTCCTCCAGGTCAGCGTCGAAGTGATGACCCGGGATCCGGCGACCGCCGAGATGATCAAGCAGCACGACCCGAAGCTGCGCAACGACCTGTTGATGCTGCTGGGGGGCCAGACCTTCGAGACGCTGAGCTCGCGTGAAGGCAAGGAGCAGCTGCGCACCGAGGCGCTCAAGGCAGTGGCCGACGTGATCGCGGCCGAAGGCGGCAAGGCCGAGAACGTCGAGCAGTTGTACTTCACCAGCTTCGTGATGCAGTAACCACAGAGATTGAGACATGTCCGGCAGTGACATTCTAAATCAAGATGAAATCGATGCCCTGCTACATGGCGTAGACAGCGGCGCGGTCAAGACTGAAGCGCCGATCGCGCCCGGCGAGGCGCGCAATTACGATTTCTCGAACCAGGTGCGCATCGTGCGCGGGCGCATGCCCACGCTCGAGATGATCAACGAGCGGTTCGCGCGCCTGTTTCGTATCAGCCTGTTCAACCTGCTGCGCCGGACCCCGGAGGTCGCGGTCGCACCGGTGAAGATGCTGAAGTTCAGCGAATACGTGCATTCGTTGCACGTGCCGACCAATTTGAATCTGGTGAAGATCGCGCCGCTGCGGGGCACCGGCCTGATCGTGCTCGATCCGAAACTGGTGTTCACCACGGTCGACAACTTCTTCGGCGGCAACGGCCGTTACGCCAAGATCGAAGGTCGCGAGTTCACCGCGACCGAGCAGCGGATCATTCACATGCTGCTCAAACACGTGTTCGCCGATCTGAAGGAAGCCTGGTCGCACGTGCAGCGCCTGGACATCGAGTACGTCAACTCCGAAATCAATCCGCACTTCGCCAACATCGTGAGCCCGACCGAAATCGTGGTGATCACCAGCTTCCACGTCGAGCTCGACGGCGGTGGCGGCGACATTCACATCACCATGCCGTACGCGATGATCGAGCCGCTGCGCGAGTTGCTGGACGCCGGCGTGGCGAGCGATCGCGTCGAGCACGACGAGCGCTGGGTCAGCGCGCTGAAGGAAGAGATCGAGGACGCGGACGTGGAATTAACGACACTTCTAGGCCGTGCCAAGCTGACCATGCGCCAGCTGATGGATCTGAAGGCGGGCGACATCCTGCCGTGCGACTTCAACGGTCGCGCCACCATCATGGCCGAGGACGTGCCCATCTTCCGGGGCAAGTTCGGTGTTTCCAACGGCCAGCAGGCCGTGCAGATCGAAGATCGTATTTCCCGTGTGCGTCCGCGGCTGCTGGACGTTCTGAACGCGAAGGCTTGAAACCATGAGCATGAGTAGAGAAGCGATGGAGGCGGCCCAGGCCGCCCAGTTTGCCGAGCTGCTGGAACAGGAGCAGCGTCAGCGCAACGCCGCCACCCAACCGCCCGCGGCCGAGGCCAGCATTCCGACCGGCGTGCCCGGCGATGTGAATCTGGACGTCATTCTCGACGTGCCGGTCACGCTGTCGATGGAAGTGGGCCGCACGCGCATCCCGATCCGCAACCTGCTGCAGCTCAACCAGGGCTCGGTGGTGGAGCTGGATCGCGCCGCCGGCGAGCCGCTCGACGTGTTCGTCAACGGCACGCTGGTCGCGCACGGCGAAGTCGTGGTCGTGAACGAGAAGTTCGGCATCCGTCTCACCGACGTGATCTCCCCGTCCGAGCGCATCCGCAAGCTGAAGTGAGTCGAGTCGAAGTGAGTCAGGCGAAAGTTCTCATGCCGCGCACCTTGATGCTGTCCGTCATTCGTGGCGTGGCACTTCGAGGTCTGGCCGTCACGGCCGTGATCGGCGTTCTGTGTCTAGCCGCGCCGATGGTGTTCGCCGCCGAGAAATTCGCGGCTCCCGAAGCGTCCCAGGCACCCGCCGCCGTCGGCGCGGGCAGTCTGACTCAAGTGACGCTGTCGTTGTTGCTCGTGTTGGGCGTCGTGTTCGCCGCCGCCTGGGTGACGCGTCGTCTGCGGGGCTTCGGCAAGTTTGGTAACGGCGCGCTTCAGGTGGTCACCGAGGTCGTCGTCGGTCAGAAAGAACGCGTCGTGCTCGTGCAGGTCGGCAAGCAACAGCTGCTGATCGGCGTGGCTCCCGGCCGCGTGAACACGTTGCACGTTCTCGATGAACCCGTGACGCCGCAGACACCGTCAGTTCCGGCTCCTGCAGCGGACGGCTCGACGCCGCAGCACCCCACCGATTTCAAAACCATCCTGAAGCGGAGCCTCGGGCTGTGATGCGAGCTTTCGACAAGCTGCGCGGCCGGGGGCTCGCGCGGTATGCGCTGGCGGCGCTGTTGCTGCTCGCACCGTTCATTTCTTTTGCTCAGGGCATTCCGGCGGTCACTGTTTCCACCGCGCCGGGCGGCGGTCAGCAATATTCGCTGACCTTGCAGATCCTGATCCTGATGACGGCGATCACGCTGTTGCCGGGCATCGTGCTGATGATGACGGCGTTCACGCGCATCGTCATCGTACTGGCCATCCTGCGTCAGGCACTGGGCGCCGGCCAGGCGCCGCCGAATCAAGTGTTGATCGGTCTGTCGTTGTTTCTCACGCTGTTCGTGATGGGACCGGTCCTCGACCAGGTGAACACGCAGGCCGTGCAGCCATACATGGAAGGCAAGATCGACGCGACCACCGCCATGAACACCGGCGTGGAGCCGCTCAAGAAGTTCATGCTCGATCAGACGCGCGAAAGCGATATCGCGACCTTCGTGCGCATCTCCGGCGGCCAGGGCTTCGACAAGCCCGAGGACGTGCCGTTGCGCATCCTGGTGCCGGCGTTCGCGACCAGCGAGCTGAAGTCGGCGTTCCAGATCGGCTTCCTGATCTTCATTCCGTTCGTGATCATCGACCTGGTGGTGGCCAGCGTGCTCATGTCCATGGGCATGATGATGCTGTCGCCGGTGCTGATCTCCTTGCCCTTCAAATTGATGCTGTTCGTGCTGGTCGATGGCTGGAGCCTGATCATGGGCACGCTGGCAGCGAGCTTCTACACATGACGCCCGAGACCATCATGACGATCGGCCGCCACGCGCTGGAGATCACCATGCTGCTGGCGGCGCCGCTGCTGCTCGCCGCGCTGGCGATCGGCTTGCTGGTCGGCGTGTTCCAGGCGGCGACTCAGATCAACGAAATGACCCTGTCGTTCATTCCCAAGCTGCTCGGCATGGCGGCGACGCTGGTGATCGCCGGCCCCTGGATGCTCAAGCTCATCGTCGGCTACACGCGCGAGCTGTTCGAGAGCATTCCCGGTCTCATTGGCTGACGACGCAAGCCGATGATCAATCTCACCACGGGACAGCTCGAAGCCTGGCTGGCGCAGTACCTGTGGCCGTTCCTGCGCATCGGCGCCTGTTTCATGATGGCGCCCATCTTCGGTGCCGGCTTCGTGCCGCCGCGCGTGCGATTGTTTCTGGCCGGCGCGATCACGTTCATCGTCGCGCCGCTGATTCCGGCGCCGAACGTCGAAGTGTTTTCGTTCGCCGCCGTGATCGTGACCCTGCATCAGGTGTTGATCGGCTTCGCCAGCGCGTTCGCGTTGCAGCTGATCTTCGATGCGCTCGCCATGGGCGGCCAGTTGCTGGCCAACACGATGGGTCTGGGTTTCGCGTTCAACGTCGATCCGCTGCGCGGTGTGAGCACGCCGGTGCTCGGTCAGATGTATATGATTCTGGTGACGTTGACGTTCCTGGCGATCAACGGTCATCTGGTGCTGATCGAACTGCTGGTGCAAGGCTTCACGACCTTGCCGGTGGGCATGACCGGGCTCAACAGCGAGATGATCTGGCGCCTGGGCGAGTGGGGTAGTCAGCTGTTCGCGGGCGCGTTGGTCGTGGCGTTGCCCGGCATGGCCGCGCTGCTGGTCGTGAACCTGGCGTTCGGCGTGATGAGCCGCGCCGCCCCGACGCTGAATCTGTTCGCGGTCGGTTTCCCGATCACGCTGATCTCCGGCCTGGTGATCATGTACGTCGGCCTGCCCTCGGTGCTGGTCGCTTTCAATCAATCACTCGAAGCGGCGTTCGGAGTCATCCGTACGCTGCTCAGAATCTCGCCATAGGGGTGACGTATGGCAGAGGGTGATGACGCACAGGAAAAAACCGAAAGTGCCACTCCCAAGCGCCTCGAGGATGCGAGGCGCAAAGGCCAGATCCCCAGATCCAGGGAGTTGAGCGCGGCGGCGGTGACCATGTCGGCCGCGGCGGCGCTATACATGATGGGCGATCGGATCGCCGCCAAGATGTTTGGTTTCATGGAACGCAGCCTGACGCTGACTCGCGAGCAGGCGCTGGATTCGTCACAGATGATTCCCTCCCTGACCAGCGCGGCCATCGATGGATTGAAGATGTGCGCGCCCGTGCTCGGCATCATCTGTCTCGCGGCGCTGCTTGCGCCGCTCGCACTCGGCGGTTGGTCGTTCAGTACCGAAGCGCTCGCGCCGCAGTTCAATCGCTTGAATCCTTTGGAAGGCGTGAAGCGCATCTTCTCCTCGCGCGCCGTGATCGAGCTGGTCAAGGCGCTTGCCAAGTTCGGCATCGTCGGTCTGATCGCCGTGATCGTGCTTTGGAAGGACGTCAATCTGTTGCTCGGTCTGGGTCAGGAGCCGCTCGACCAGGCCATTGCTCACACCATCACCCTGGCCGGCAAGGCACTCATATCTATTACGGCCGGCTTGCTGATCATCGCCGGCATCGACGTGCCGTATCAGCTGTATACGTACGCCAAACAGTTGAAGATGAGCCGCCAGGAAATCCGCGAAGAGCACAAGGAATCGGAGGGCTCGCCGGAAGTGAAGGGCCGCATCCGTCAGTTGCAACAGCAGATGGCCCGCCAGCGCATGATGCAGGACGTGCCGAAGGCGGACGTGATCGTCACCAACCCGACGCACTTCGCCGTGGCTCTGCGTTATGACGAGAACCGCATGCGCGCCCCGATCGTCGTCGCCAAGGGCGTAGACCTGGTCGCCGCCCGTATCCGTGAGATCGCGGCGGAAAACAACGTGCCGATCTTCGAAGCGCCGCCGCTGGCCCGTGTGTTGTATAGAAACGTCGATATTGGTGGCGAGATTCCCTCCACCGTCTATCAGGCCGTCGCTCAGGTCCTGACCTACGTCTTCCAGCTGCGGGTCGCGAAACGTTCCGGCTTCCAGCCGCCGCCGCGGCCGGATGTGACGGTCGAAGAGTAATGGCATAGACTCGGTCGCCATGACCGAGCCGCCGCTGTCATTACCCGCCACGTTCGTGCCGCCGACCCTGGACATGCCGGGCACGGGGACGTCGGAACTGGTGGATTTCGGCCGGCTGTGGCTTTCTATCGACAACTACCGCCTGCGCGAGCGCTTCGATAGCCTGATCCACGGCGAGGACATGATCAAATTCCATGTCCGGCTGTCGGGTCGGCGCTCGCTGACCTTCGACGGCTACGACATGCTGGCCCTCGACGACACGGCCACCGCCGTCCTGCTTCACGAGCGCGACCTGCCCAAGATCGACCACATCTTCGCCCATCACGAGGAAGTGTCGATCACGGTCGCCATGGAGCGGCAGCGGTTCCTCGAATACCTCGACACCGGTAGCACCAATGTGCCGGTCGCGCTCGAAGACGTGATCAGCCGGTACGCTTATTCCCCACGCCTGGCCACCGCCGTACCGACGCCCGATGAGATCCGGCTCGCCCGGGAAATTCTCGGCTGTCGCAGCTCCGGCCCGATGCGTAAGTTGTTTCTGGAAGCCAAGGCGCTGGAATTCATCCATACCGTCGTGGAGCACCTGGTGTCGCCGGCTGAGGCCCGGGGTTCGTCGGTCCGGCTGACCGAGCGGGACAAGCGCCAGCTGCAACAGGTCCGCGAGCGCCTGGAAGCCGGTTTCATGGAAGGCACCCGCATCGAGGACCTGGCCCGCGAGTTCGGGCTCAATCGCAACAAGCTCTGCACCGGCTTTCGCACGCTGTTCGGCGTGTCCATCTTCGACTTCGCCAGCGGCTTGCGGATGAATGAAGCGCGGCGCCTGCTGCGCGAATCCAGCCTCAATGTCTCAGAGGTCGCTTTGTCGGTCGGCTATTCCTCGACCGGCGCGTTCAGCTCGGCATTCCACCGCTACTTCGGCCATTCCCCCAGCGAAGCCCGAGCATTGCCGGCTCGATGATCGAAAGCGGCCGAGGCCCTTTCGATACGCCCGGCAAAAGGCGCGACTTTTCCGAGCTACCGCCCGATAGTGACGATCTCGAATGACTTAGTGAGGATCGCGTAAGCCGGGCCGGCCGACATCGCGTAAAACACCGTCACTGGGGATCGATTCGGGAGAACGGCTAGTGAGCAATGCGTGGCGTGCGTGGTCCGCCGTGGCTGTGTTGGGCCTGCTGGCATCCGGCTGCTCCAAACATGAGGCCGCGGCTCCGAAAGCATCGGCGTCGGCGGACGCCGGCTGGCTGACCGGCGGCCACGACGAGGCCCAGACTTATCATTCCCCGCTGAAGCAGATCGACGAGTCCAATGCCGGCCGGCTCGGCTTCGCCTGGCATTACGATCTCGAAACGACGCACGGCCAGGAAGCCACGCCCGTCGTGGTCGACGGCGTGATGTATGCCAGCGCGCCGTGGGGATTCGTGCACGCTGTCGATGCACGCACCGGGCAACGCCGCTGGGTGTTCGATCCAAAGGTCGACAACTCCATCACCAGCAAAGTTTGTTGTGGCATCGTCAGCCGCGGCCTCGCGTTCGCGGAAGGGCGCGTATTCACGGCGTCCATCGACGGCCGGTTGTCGGCTCTCGACGCCAAGGACGGCAAAGTCTTGTGGCAGGCCGATACGATCGTCGACCACGAGCGCGGCTACACCGTCACTGGCTCGCCGTACGTCGCGGGTGATGTCGTCGTCATCGGCAATTCAGGCGGCGAGCTCGATGCGCGCGGCTACATCACTGCCTACAAGGTGAGCTCCGGCGAGCTGGCGTGGCGCTTCTATACCGTGCCGGGCAGCTCGACCGGGCCGTTCGAACATCCCGAGCTGGAAGCGGCCGCGAAGACCTGGGATCCCAAGTCACGTTTTGATGTCGGCCTCGGCGGCACCGTTTGGGACGGCATGGCCTACGACGCCAAGCTCGATCTGCTGTACGTGGGCGTCGGCAACTCCGCGTTGTACCCGCGCAAGCTGCGTAGCCCGAACGGCGGCGACAATCTGTACGTTGCGTCGATTCTCGCGATCAATCCGAAGACCGGCCGGATGGCCTGGCATTACCAGACCACGCCCGGCGATCAGTGGGACTACACCGCCACTCAGAAGATGATCCTTGCCGATCTGAAGATCGGCGAGCAGACGCGTCAGGTGCTGATGCAGGCACCGAAGAATGGTTTTTTCTATGTGCTCGATCGCGCGACTGGCGAGCTGCTCTCCGCCAGGCCTTATGTGCCGGTGAATTGGGCGTCCGGCGTCGATCAGCAAACCGGCCGTGCCATCGAAACGGGGCTGGCCGATTACAGCAACGGTCCGAAGCTGGTGTTTCCTTCGCCCGCGGGCGGCCACAACTGGCATCCGATGGCGTTCAACCCGGAGACGGGGCTGGTTTACATCCCGACGCTGGAAGCGAGCGCGGTGTTCTGGATTCCTGCCGAGCCGTTTGTCTATGCCAAGGGTGGCGCCAATGCCGGCGCGATGTATGCGTTCCCGGCGGCGCACGCGGGCAATTGGGGATTGGAAGGGCCGGCGGCGAAACATCTGCCGCCGTTGTCCGAGCTGGGCAAAGGCCAGCCCGACACGACCATTCGCGGCTTCCTGCGCGCCTGGGATCCGGTAGCAAACAAAGTCGTGTGGGAAGTTGAAACGTCCGGCCAGTGGGTGGGCCAGATGAACGCGATCTGGAATGGCGGCGGCGTGATGACCACGTCGGGCAATCTGGTGTTCCAGGGCCAGTCGACCGGCGCGCTGCACGTCTATCGCGCGACCGATGGTCATCCGCTCGCGGCCATCGACATCGGCACCAGCATCATGGCTGCGCCGATGACTTATGAGCTCGACGGCGTTCAGTACGTTTCGGTGATGGCCGGCTACGGTGGCGCGCTCGGTGGTGTGCATCCCGTCGGCACTGCTGCCGAACGCTATGGCAATGCCGGGCGCATCGTGACATTCAAGATCGACGGCGGCCCGGTGCCGAAGCCGGCCGAGAAGGAGCATGTTTCTTCTGTTCCGCGCCCGTCGGTGGAGCGTTTCGGTTCGGCTGCGGACATCGAGACCGGCAACGAATTGTTGAAGCGCAACTGTGCGCGTTGTCATGCGAACGAAGGCCCGGGCGCGATTCCCGATCTGCGCTGGATGAGTGCGCAGACTCACCAGGAATTCGAAGACATCGTGTTGAAGGGCGTGCGCGCTTCCAAAGGCATGGGTTCGTTCGCGAACTTGCTCACGTCCGCGCAGGCTCAGCAGATTCGCGCGGCCCTCGTCGACTCGGCGTGGAGCGCGTATGAGGAGCAGAACGCTCCTCAGTCTGCGCCCCATGCGCCGCAGACCGCGCCTCACGTGCCGGCTACTGCACCTGAGCTGCCCAATTCTTCCAAGTCTGCGCCGGGTCATTCGCCGGCTACCGCTTCCACTGGAGCTGCCCACTGATGTCACGCCTGAGAACGTTACTGGCTGCCTGCGTGTTGTGCGCCGGGCCCTCCGCACTCGCCGCCGATTCCGCACTTGCTTCGGCCGAGAGAATGATCGCCAGCTGCTTCGCATACGCCGCTGCTAACAAAATGCCGCCGGTGAGCGTGGTCGTCGTGGACGCGAGCGGCGCGTTGATCGCATCGAAGCGACAGGACGGGGCGATGCCCGTGGCCGTCGACGCAGCGTTGCTCAAAGCACGGACGTCGATTCGCACGCGAGCGCCGACGGCGGTGCTGTCGCCGATCGTGCAAGGTGATGCGGGCACGCGCGATGCGTTCATCACCATGGAGCTGACGTCGATTCCAGGCGGCGTGCCGTTCGCTCGCAGCGCTGAAGCGGTTGCGGGCGCAGTGGGGGTGTCGGGCGGACATCCGGATCAAGACGCCGCGTGCGCGAATAGTGCCGTCGAAGCGTTGAAGGCGAAGAGCTGAGGGCCTGCGGGCTATCGTTGAGAGATTCATGAGCCAACCCATCCGTCCTCTTTCCTTGCTGGTTCGTGCCGCTATTGGCTTGTTGATTGGCGGCGTCGCGCACGCAGCCGAGCCGGCTTCGAGCATCGTTGTCCATTGCGGCACGCTCATCGATCCGGCCGCGTCGGCTCAACCTCTATCCGAACGTTCCATCGTCATCGAACAAGGCCGCGTGGTCCGCGTCGACAGCGGCTTCACAGCCGCACCGGCCGGCGCGCAGACGATCGATCTGCGTAAGGCCACCTGCCTGCCCGGCTTCATCGACAGCCATACCCACCTCACGATGGAATTTGGCAAGGGCGCCTATCTGAGCAAGTTCGTCGACACCGACGGTGACATTGCTTACAAAGCCGCGCGTAACGCGAAGACCGTGCTGATGACCGGCTTCACGACGGTGCGAGATCTTGGCGGTCAGCATCTGGTCGATGTCGCGCTCAAGAACGCCATCGAGCGCGGCGACGTGCCGGGACCTCGCATGCTCGTTGCCACGAATTTGTTGTCGATTTCGGGCGGCCATGGTGATCCGTCCGCGGGATATCGGGAAGAGTTGTTCCATCCGACGGAAGCCGACGGCGTCGTCGACGGTGTCGACAGCGCCATTCGCGGCACGCGGATCGCCATCAAGCGCGGCGCGGATGTCATCAAGGTCACGGCAACCGGCGGTGTGATGTCAGTTGCCGATCACGGCTCAGGCCCGCAGTTCACATCGCCCGAGTTGCAGGCGATTGTCGAGACCGCGAAGAGTCACGGCTTGAAAGTGGCGGCCCACGCGCACGGCGATGAGGGTGCATATATCGCGGTGTCAGCGGGTGTTTCTTCAGTCGAGCACGGCACGTATCTCACGCCGAAGACGTACGCGCTCATGAAGAAGAATCACGTCTACCTGGTTCCTACTGTTATCGCCGGCGCGTCTGTTGCTGAGGCCGCGAAGACGCCCGGTTTCTTCCCTCCGTCCGTGCAGGCCAAAGCACTCGAGATCGGCCCGCTCATGGTGGCCGCACTCGGCCGCGCCTGGAAGGCCGGTGTGCCGATCGCATTCGGCACGGACTCCGGTGTGTATCCGCACGGTCGCAATGCTCGCGAGTTCGGCTACATGGTGGAGGCGGGCGTGCCGCCGTTCGAAGCGATTCGCGCGGCTACCCAGAACGCGGCCGATCTGCTCGATCGCAGCAAGGACATCGGCACGCTGCAGCCCGGTCATTTCGCGGACATTGTCGCCGTGCAAGGCGACCCGCTCACCGACATTCGCCTGCTCGAGCGGATTTCGTTCGTGATGAAGCAGGGACGCACCTATAAGGCAGACGGCAACCCCGTCGCATTCTGATAAATCCATCCCGAGGTCATCGCCAGTGAACAACCGAACTCATCTTGCCGCCGCGATGAGCGCGGCGGTCCTTGCCAGCACGATTCCGTTGCACGCTTTCGCTCAGGAAAGCGCTGCCGGAGAAGGGCTGGAGGAAATCGTCGTCACCGCTCAGAAGCGCGAACAGAAACTGCAGGAGGTGCCGATGGCGGTCACTGCGGTCTCGGGCGTGCAGCTGGAACAGCAGGGCATCACGCAATTCCAGGACTTGTTACGCAGCGTGCCAGGTGTTTCTTTCGCCGGCACCGAGCCCGGCCAGAGCCGCTACGCGATTCGTGGCATCAGCACCGAGGCGTCGAGCCCGACGGTGGGCGTGTATCTCGACGACATTTCGCTCGTGTCCATCTCCACCGGCTTCGCGGGCGCCATCGATCCGGCGTTCTTCGACTTCGAACGGGTCGAAGTTCTGAAGGGGCCGCAGGGCACGTTGTACGGTGGCAGTGCCATGGGCGGCGCCATCAAGTACGTGAGCCGTCAGGCTGAGATCGATAAGACGTCGTTCTCCACAGCGGCTGGCATGTCGAGCACGCGCGGTGGCGATATTTCTTATGAAGCCGAAGGCGTCGCAAACATTCCGCTCGTCGCGGAGAAGCTGGCGGTGCGCGGTGGCGTGTCTTATCGCAAGACCGGCGGCTACGTCGACAACGTTCCCAACGGCGATACTGAAGTCTGGACGCGCAGCACGACCAACCCGCCCGCGGCGATCCAGCCGACCCGTTACTCGACGTTGAGCAATTTCCGTCAGGACGATAGCAACGAGCGCGACTTGCTTTCAGTGCGCCTGTCCGCGAAGTACACGCCGACGGATACGTTGACCATCGTGCCGGCGGTGTTCTTCCAGAAAAGCGACAAGGACGGTACGGACACTTTCTTCACCAACCTGCCGGAATATCGGGCGTCGTATCGCTTTGCCCAGCCGACCAAGGACGACGTGGGCATCTACAGCCTCACGATCACCAATGACTTCGGCGGCGCGACCCTCACCTCGATCAGTGCCTATGTCGATCGCGACGTGAATTGGGATCGCGACTACTCGCTGTTCATCGGCAACCTGGCGGGCGCGTTCTTCCCGTACGACTCTTACAACACTTCCGATACGACCACCAAGACGTTCACGCAGGAATTGCGCCTGTCGGGTGAAGCGATCGGCGGCCGTCTGCAGTGGGTGGGCGGCTTGTACTACGCCGATCAGGAAGATGAGCTGTTGCAGGTCGTGACCACGGTGGGGGCCGGCGTGCCGTTCGGTTTGGGTACCGATGTCACTTACTTCGGCGATCAGCGCACCGACAGCAAACAGTTCGCCGCGTTCGGCGAGCTCACGTTCGAGATTCTTTCCAACCTGGACCTGACGGTCGGCCTGCGCTACTTCGACCAGGATCAGACGGTCAACGCCGAGTTCGACGGCATCTTCAACGGCGGCGCCAGCACCGTCGACAACAAGAAGAGCAGCGAAGACGGCCTGACACCGAAAGTCTCGCTCACCTGGCGGGCCACGCCGGACAATCTGCTCTACACGACGGCGAGCAAGGGCTTCCGTCAGGGCGGACCGAATCGTTTCAACACCAACAGCCCGTTGTGCGCGCCGGACTTCGAGCGTCTCGGTATCGATCGCGTGCCGGACAGCTATCGGCCGGATACGTTGTGGACGTATGAAGTCGGCAGCAAGAATCAGGTGCTCGATCGTCGCGCGACGGTGAACGCGGCGGTGTATTACACGGACTGGAGCAAGATTCAGCAGCAGGTGAACTTGCCGACGTGCGGATTCCAATTCGTCGGTAACGTTGGCGCGGCGGAGATCAAGGGCGCGGAACTTGCGATCGAAGCTGCGGTGACCGATGCGCTGACGATCGGCGGTACTGCGAGCTACACAGATGCTGAGATCACTGAATCCGCGCCTGGCGTTTCGGCGCAGGTCGGTCAGTCCGTGCTCGACACGCCGGAGTGGATGGGCAACCTGTACGGCGATTACAAGTTCCGGTTGAGCGAGACCATGGATGCGACGATTCGCGCCGAGTATCAATATCGCGATTCGAGCCTGCGTCAGTTCGATACGACCATGCTGGTGTCGTATCCGAACGGCACGTCGGCGAATGTGCCCAACATCACGCAGATCCAGGGCTCGTACGACATCGTGAATCTCAACTTCACGATCTTCCGCGGCGACTGGCAGTACCGGCTGTTCGTCAACAACCTGCTCGACGAGTCGCCCTATCTGGACTTCTCCCGCACCTCAGGCGAGTCGTCGGCGACCACGCTGCGTCCTCGTACGATTGGCGTCGGCGCGCGCGTCAACTTCTAACGCCGTGGGAGGCGAGGTCGGGCACCCCTGCGGGTGCCCGACCGACAATCGTCAGTGCGTTTGCTCGATAGCGCAAATGCGGGCCGTGCGATGCTGCTCGCACAGCGCCACGCGCACGCGTTCCAGATAGCGTCCCACGCTGGGGGGAGGGGCCGTTACTTTTTCCAGTAGCGCTATGGCGTGCGTGAGCGCTTCGACCGCGCCATCCAGGTCGCTCGTTGCCAATCGCGCTTCGGCCAGCGTTGCATAAACCGACGCATGGCGGCTCGCCGGCTCGGTGTAGACGCGATCTGCCATGTCGGCGGCCTCCTGCGCCATGGCGAGCGATTGCGGCGGATCGATCTTGGTCGAGTTGCGCGCCACATTGGCGAGCGCGACCACGACCATCGGATGTTCGCTGCCGAACACGCGACGACGCACCTCGAGCGAACGACGATGCAGGCTCAGTGCCTCTGCCGTGCGACCTCGATCTTCCGCGAGCAGTGCGTGGTTGTTGAGCAGGCTCGCCAGGTCCGGGTTGCCATTGGGAAACAACTGCTCATACATTGCTTGCGCGCGGACGTAGAACGCCTCCGCACGCTCGTAGTCTTCCATTCCGTGCGTAACGTGTGCGAGATTGTTGTAGAGATTGGCGCGATCCAGTGTCAGGCCGTCGTTGCGTTGGTCGATGGCTGCTTGCGCGCGCAGCAGCCAGCGCTCGGCCTCCGGATATTGTTCCTGGACCAGATGCAGGTTGCCGAGATTGCCGAGCAGCGTCACATACAACGGATCGCCGGTCTGATGCGTGGCCTCGACGGTGGCGATGACTCGTTCGTAAGCTGTCCGAGCTTCGTCGATGCGGCCTTGTTCCTGCCGCAGACCCGCGATGCCGTCGAGTACGCGCAACGTTCGAATGTCCTCGGGCCCGAATTGCGCCAGGCTCTCCTCCAATGCCTGCGTCAGCTGTCGCTCGGCGGCCTCGAGCCGATAGCGGCTGAGCATGCTGTAGCCGATACCGAATCGAATCTCGGCGCTCAGGTCGGGCCGACCGGCGAAGCGCTCGTCGATGCCGGAGGCCGCCTGATCCAACGCCCGGCTCAGCGTCAGTTCGCTGCCGGCGTCGAAGGGGTCCGACATCTGCAGCACATCGAGCAGAAACTGGTTGATCAGCCGGGTATCGGCGGCGGCGCGGCGGGCCGCGTCGGCTTGCCACCACGCAATCCCCGTCGCTGTGAGAACCGAGAGCGTCGCGACCACCGCTGCCGCGCTGCCGACGCGATGGCGGCCGACGAACTTGCGTGCTCGATACCACATGGAATCTGGATGCGCGGCCACCGGCCGGCCGCTGAGATAACGCTGCAGATCGTCCGCCAGCTCGCGCGCCGACGCGTAGCGACGTTCGGGGTCGCGATGCATGGCCTTGGCCACGATGCGATCGAGATCCGTCGATAGCTGAGCGGCACGCGTATCCCGCTCCGCTTCGGACAGTGGCGCCTGTCGCAGAGATTTCCTCAGAGGTTCGTGCGTGCTGTAGCAGACGACCTGCTCGACTTGCGTCGGTGTGAGCTCGGCGAGCTCGTACGGGCGCTTTCCCGAGAGCAACTGATACAGCACGACGCCCAGCGAATAGACGTCGGAACTGGTGGTCAGCGGCTGTCGCCGGACTTGCTCGGGGCTGGCGTAAGCCGGGGTCATGGCCGTCAGGTGAGTCACGCCGCTGAAATCCCGATCCTGCTTCTCCAGCGTGCGCGCGATACCGAAGTCCAGCAGGCGCGGTTCGTCGTCGGCGCCGACCAGGATGTTCTCCGGCTTGAGGTCACGATGCACGATGAGGTGTCGATGAGCGTCCTGCACGCCTTCGCACACTTTACGAAACAGGGCGACCCGCGCGCGCACGTCCAGACGATTGCGGTCGCAGTACTCGATCAGCGAAGGGCCGTCGACATATTCCATCACCAGGTAGGGCATGCCCGAGCGGGTACTGCCGCCGTCCAGAATGCGCGCCACATTGCGATGATCGAGGCGGGCGAGCAGGGCGCGCTCATTCTCGAAGCGTTCGATCAGGCGCCGGCGGAGGGCGGGCGCGCTCTCCAGGTGCAGGGGGCGGATCACCTTGATGGCGACCTGCTGCTCGAAAGTAGCGTCGGCGCGCCGCGCCAGAAAGACGACGCCCATGCCGCCGGCGTCCAGTTGTCGCACCAACTCGTAGTTGCCGAGGCATTCGCCTATTTGCGGGAATGCGCCGTAGTCCGGCCACGCCGGGGTGGGTTCCAGGAACTGGCTGTCGATCTCGGCATCGGCTTCGAGCAAACGTTCCACTCGCCGGCGCAGCCAGTCCGGCAGATGTTGATCCACCAACCAGTCGTAGCGTTCGGCGGCGGGCCGCTCCAGAGCACGCTCGAACCAGCGCAGGACCTCGCCTTCGTCATTGGCCATTCTTGAACTACTCCCGCCTGCTCCGAGGGGCCGCGCTGCTAGACTCGCCGGCGTGACCATCGCCCTTACTCAATTGCTTTCCGACTGGCGCCAGGGCGACCTGTCCGCCCGCGATCGGGTGATCGACGCCGTCTACCCTGAGCTGCGTGCCCTCGCCAGCCGTGAGCTGGCCGGCGAACGTCGCAACCATACCCTGCAGCCGACCGCGCTGGTGAACGAAGCGTACATGCGCCTGAGTGGCGTGGAGCGCATCGATTGGCGCTGCAGCTCGCACTTCGTTCGTATCGTCGGCCGGCTGATGCGTGAGATTCTCGTCGATCATGCACGCAAGCGGGGCGCCGCGAAGCGCGACGGCGGCCAGCAGATCACGCTGAGCGGTGTCGACGTGGCTGACAACAGCGGCGGCGTCGACGTGCAGCGACTCGACGCCGCGCTGGCTCGCCTCGAACAGATCGATCCGGACAAGGGCTGCATCGTGGAGTTGCGCTACTTCGCCGGGCTCACCATCGAGGAGACGGCTCGGGCGCTGGAGATGTCGCCCGCGACTGTGAAGCGCCACTGGCAGGCGGCACGCGTGTGGTTGCATGAGGCGTTGAAGGATTCCGATTGATCTTCCCAGAGGCGTAAAACGCCTCCGATTCGGCTCATCGCGGCCCGCCGCAATTTTTGTGTGAGCCGATTTCCCCTCGTTTTGCGCATCCAGCGACACGGACACTCCTCGACCGCTGGGAGAGGCGTGGCCGGCCGAGCATCGGGCAGACCCGATCTCCGGCTCGATCATCACCACCATTCGGGGGAGACAAATGAGCATCAAAGCATCGAAGGCGGCTGTGTTCGGCGGCATCGTGGCGCTCGCGCTTGGCGGCTGTGGTTCGCGAGCCTCGGACGATACGTTGCCTGCGCTGAGTGGTGCGGAGGCGGGGGATCGTGCGTGGACCGGTGCGATGGAACCCGCCGCCATCATGGATCAAACCGGTTTCGGCCAGCCCATCGTTGCGGCCACGGTGAATGTTCCCGAAGGCTGGCAGACACACGGCGGCATGAGCTGGGATCGTAGCGGTGAGTGCGTCAGCAATTACCTGCGAGCGAAGTGGCTGGCCCGCTCCGACGACGGCAGCGAGTTCGAGCTGTTGCCCGGCTATTCGTGGCAGCTGCAAGGCACGGAGAATCAGTTTTATCCCTGCCCCGTGCTGCCGGTCCGCTCGCCGCGCGAGTTGCTGGAAATCGTCGCGCAACGCTATCCGTCCGTGCGCATCCTCGAGTATCGCGATCGACCGGATATGGCCCAGGAGTCACAGGCTGTTCAACAGCCCGGCGGGCAAGCTCACTTCGAGGCCGGCGAGCTGCTGATTGCCTATCAACGCGACGGGGTGGAGTTTCGGGAGGTATTGGCCGCGATGCTGAGCATTTCACAACTGCAAGGGCACGTGGCGATCGCCACGCCCGCGGTGTATGCGATGCGCGCGCCGGCGGGCCGGCTCGATCCTTCGGTGGCGGAGCAGATCCGCCGATCGGTGAAGATCGACCGAGAGTGGGTGGCGATGGCGAACCAGGCGGGCAAGGAGGCGGCCGATCGCATCGCTCGCGCGCAACGCGCTCGCATCGATTCGTGGCACGCCAATGAGATGGCCAAGATCAACGCCCGCGGCGCTCGCGAGCGCTCGATGATTGCCATGCAGACCAGTCGGGAAGTGGCACAGATCTATTCGGAAGGCTGGCATCGCTCCCAAGCCACCGACGACCGCATTCAACGGCGCACGCTCGAAGCGATCGGTGGCTACAACACATACGCCGATCCCGCCGGCGGCGGCACCGTGCGGGGCTCGATCGAATACGACCGTGTGATACGCACCGATGGCGGCGACTACCTTGGCACCAACGATCCCTACTACAATCCCGGGGGATCGGAGGAGCTGCAGCGGATTCCGTGATTCATGGTGGATTTCAGGAAGATTCGCGAGCCCGCTCGTTCCTGAGCGGCGATGTGTCGATGCCAACTCCCTGTCGACTTTCGATCATCGTGTGCGTCCCTGCACAGCTCGCGCTTCCGTGGAACAGCTGATTTCCCTCCCTGATAAAACGGCTGTTCCTATTTATATAGAGCGACAAACGTCACACTTTTCCCTCGCGTGAAGCGTGGTTTGTTTGAAATATTTTCGAGTTATGACGTGTTGTGATGCGTCAGTCAGTGATTGCTACGCGAATGCAATCGCCGCGGGCTGCTCCCTGGCAACCCGCGGCGGGACTCAAGGTGAGTAGTGCGTTTGCATGTCACTTCGCCGTCCTGGCTTTGGCGTGGCATGCGTGTGCTGACTTCCTCCTGTTATTTTTTTTGTCACTTTCCTTGTGTGAGAAGCCGTCACGAGCCGTGGGAGCGGTTCGATTTCGACTCCGGAAGCTTCGCGAGCTCGCTCGGTCATGAGCGGCGATGTCACTGACAACTCCATGTCCGACTCGTGATTATCGTGTGCATCCGTGCACGACTCGCGCTTCCTTGGAACTGCAGAACCTCCTTCCGTGGTGAAGCTGATGTTCCTAATATGTAGAGCGACAATCGTCACAGTTTTCCCTCGCGAAGAAGGTCATTTGTTTGAAATATTTCCTGGTTATGACGTGTCGTGGTGCGTCAATTTTATTCTTGGAGCAGATGAGCCTATTCGTCGAGATTGGCAGTGAAGCCGATGGGGCGCTTCTTTGGCTCGGGCAGGCGCATGAGTTCGCGAATCGCTTTGAGAATGCCGACGATCGCCTGATCATGCGTCGATACCTTTCTTTCCAGTTGAGCGAACTTTTCCGCGAGTTGTTTGTTGGACGCGAGCAGGTGACGCAGCTGCAAAAAGGCGCGCACGATGTGGATTGTCATGGCGACTGCCCGTGGGCTGTTGAGAACTGTTGCAGCCATGATGGCGCCGTGCTCAGTGAAGGCGAATGGCCGCTTGCGGCGGCCGCCCCATCTTGATGTCGCAAATTGCGACATCAAGATTTCGAACTCATCGTCCGTCACTTCGAAAATAAAGTCCGCGGGAAATCGAACCTTGTTTCGGCGGACTTGCTCGTTGAGTCGTCGCGTTTCAACCTTGTATAGCGCTGCGAGGTCGCTGTCGAGCAGTACGCGCTGACCGCGCAGCACGATGATTGATTGCGCAATGCGTTCGGTAGGTGCGAGCGCGACCGTTCTATCCTTCGGCATCAGAACTCCTCTCAGGTGCTTCCTTGCTGGCGAGGATGGTATCCGTGGCAAGAATGCAATGTGTGCGAGATAAAGGGATCTCGTCAGGAGGAGCGCCACCGGAGCTTGGTTTGCAATCTGAGTCTTTCGCTTGGTGAGATCGCTGTCGAATTTAACAGTCGATGTTTCCGCGGAGATTGCTGCTCACGAGTTTCTCTCGTACGCACTTGCACATCGAGGTGTAACTTGGCGCTATGATTGCGAGCGACAGGCTTGAGGTCAGTCCTATGTTAGAGAACCGCTCGATGCCGTCCAGCGGCGTCATTCCGGTGCTGGCTTATCCCGATGTGGTCGAGGCGAGTAAGTGGCTCTGCGCTGCGTTCGGATTCAGAGAGCGTCTGCTCGTAGGATCTCACCGCGTGCAACTGCATGCTGAGTCGGGCGCGGTCGTCATCGCGGGTGGCGCGCCTAGTGAGGCGTCGCGCGCCAACTTCTCCGTGATGATCCGAGTAGCCGACGCCGCCGCGCACTTCGCACGTGCGAAGGCGCACGGAGCGACGATCATCAGCGAGCCGACGGACTACCCCTATGGAGAGCGGCAGTACTCCGCGCAGGACCTCGCTGGCTATGTGTGGACGTTCTCGCAGACTGTTTCGGACGTCGATCCGGCGAGCTGGGGCGGGGTGCTGAAGGAAAATTAGGGGTCACTGTGAGGCTTGTTGATGCGCACCGGTGTGCTCCAAACTTCGCTTCGAAGTCTGAGTCCGCCCCTTTGGTCGGCAGTAGGATTTCCCCCGCCCGCCGCAAGGCGGGCTTTTCATTTGAATGTGTGGCGGGGTGGGTGGAACTACCGTCGACCGGATCGACCTGATAGATTCGAGCCGTTTCCTCGAGTCCTCGCTGACGTCCGGCGAATAACTTTCGGGTGAGAGGAACCAGTCTGGTTGTGCTCGCGGTGTTTCACGTACGTCGCGATCCAGCCGTCTGGCAAGTGCGCTCCTAGTCACCGCGCTCCGTGATCCCCGTCACACTCCCCATTCCCACCGCCGGCCGCTATCGGCCCACCAGGCCGCCCCCTTAGCGGCACCTTTCCAAACTGTGACCAACGCCCGCCGGGCGGTGAGGCCCGTGGTCCGGGAGTTGCACCCTATAGGGCGTGCGCCGGAATACCGACGCAGCGGATCAGGCAACGGATTTTTGACGACGACGAATGGCCACAGCCTCTGCAACCAGCTCCAAGCTCGACCTGAAAGCGCTACTGCGCTCCGGCATCGGTGTGCCGGTGGGCGTGTTGGCGACGTTGGCGATGGTGATCCTGCCGCTGCCGCCGATCGCGCTGGACGTGCTTTTCACGTTCAACATCGCGCTGTCGTTGATCGTCGTGATGGTCGTGTTCTACGTGCAGCGGCCGCTCGAGTTCGCCATTTTTCCGACGGTCCTGCTGCTCGCGACGTTGCTCCGCCTGGCGTTGAACGTTGCGTCGACGCGTGTGGTGCTTCTGCACGGTCATACGGGCGGGCACGCCGCCGGTAAGGTCATTGCGTCGTTCGGTGAGTTCGTGATCGGCGGCAACTACGCCGTCGGTGTGATCGTGTTCGCAATTCTCACCATCATCAACTTCATCGTCGTCACCAAGGGTTCGGGTCGTATCTCAGAAGTGACCGCGCGTTTCACCTTGGACGCGATGCCCGGCAAGCAGATGGCGATCGACGCCGACCTCAACGCCGGTTTGATCACGCAGGAAGAAGCGCGCACTCGTCGCGGCGAAGTGCGTCAGGAAGCGGACTTCTACGGTTCGATGGACGGTGCCAGCAAGTTCGTGCGCGGTGACGCGACGGCCGGCATCCTGATTCTGATCATTAATATGTTGGGCGGCCTGGGCATCGGCATGATGGCTCACGGCATGGCCTTCAGCGATGCGGCCCGGACTTACACGCTGCTCGCTATCGGTGACGGTCTGGTGGCGCAGATTCCGGCACTGCTGCTCTCGACCGCGGTCGCGATCATTGTGACGCGTGTTTCGAGTGCGCAGGACATGGGCGGCGAGTTGTCGAAGCAGTTGTTCGGTCAGCCGCGGGCGCTGGCGATCGCTGCGAGCTTGCTCGGCGTGATGGGCATCATCCCGGGCATGCCGAACCTGCCGTTCCTGATGATGGCTGCGCTCTGCGGTGGCGGTGCTTACATGTTGAACAAGCGCGCCAAGGAACAGCCGTCCGAAGAAGAGGTAGCCGCGGCTGCAGCTGCGGCTGCTCCGCCGCCGGCGGCATCGGAGTCGAAGGAACTCACGTGGGATGACGTGCAGCCGGTCGACATCATCGGACTCGAAGTCGGTTATCGACTGGTGCCGCTGGTCGACAAAGCTCAGGGCGGCGATCTGCTCGCGCGCATCCGCGGTGTCCGTCGCAAGCTCACGCAGGATCTCGGCTTCCTGGTACAAACCGTACACATCCGCGACAACCTCGACTTGGCGCCGAATTCCTATCGCATCAATCTGGCGGGCGTGCCGGTGGGCGATGGCGTGATCTATCCCGAGCGCGAGCTCGCCATCAACCCGGGCAAGGTGTTCGGTCGGCTGACCGGCATCGAGACGCGCGATCCCGCTTTCGGCATGGAAGCGGTGTGGATCGAGCCTTCCATGCGCGATCACGCGCAGACGCTCGGCTATACGGTGGTCGATGCCAGCACCGTGATTGCCACGCATTTGAGCAATGTGATTCAGACCCACGCTCATGAGCTGCTCGGCCATGAGGAAGTGCAACACTTGCTCAACACGCTCGCAAAAACTGCTCCAAAACTTGTCGAAGATCTCACTCCGCGACTGCTGCCGTTGGGCACGGTGGTCCGTACCTTGCAAGGTCTGTTGGCAGAGCGAGTTCCGATCCGAAACATGCGCACGATCGTCGAAACTTTGGCGGAGCACGCCGCGCGTACCCAGGATCCGGTGCAGTTGCAGTCGCAGGTTCGGGTCGCGCTCGGTCGGCAGATCGTGCAGGACATCGCGGGGATGGCCACCGAGTTGCCGGTCATCACGCTGGAGCCGGACTTGGAGCAGCTGTTGACGAATTCGCTGTCGGGTACCAACGCCGCGACGCCGGGCCTCGAGCCGGGCCTGGCGGAACGGATGCAGCGTCGTCTGGCGGAAGCCGCGCAACGTCAGGAGTTGACGGGTGAGCCGGCGGTGCTGCTGGTGCCGCCGCAGCTGAGGCAGACGCTGGCGCGCTTCATGCGCTCGATCGTGCCGAACATGCACGTGCTGGCGTGGAATGAGATTCCGGACAACCGCAAGGTCCGCTTGGTCACTGCGGTGGGTCGCTGAGAGTAGTTAGCAAGGTATGAAGATCAAACAATATCGTGCCGAAGACATGCGGACAGCGTTGCGCCAGGTGCGTGATGCGCAGGGTCCCGACGCGGTGATTTTGTCGAGCCGACGTGTGCCCGGCGGCGTCGAAGTCGTCGCCGCCGTCGACTACGAAGGTGAAGACGCGGCGACCGAGCAGTTGGCGGTCGATAGCGGTCTCGTCGACACGTACGGTGCCGAGCGTCGCCAGGCACAGGCTCAGGGCAATGTTTCTCAGACCGCGCCTGCGCGCGCTGCTCAGCATGACCCAGCGTTGTTCGGTGGTGCGACGAAGCCCCGCACGCAGAATGCGCCGGCCAATGAATATATGAGCGAGCGTGCCGAGCTGACGCGCCAGTTCGCGTCGCAGCCGGCGCAGGCGCGCACGAGCGAGCGTGCTCTGCAGACGAATCGTTACATGGAGGAGAGCGATGAAGGCGCGCAGCGTCACGCGGCGGCCGAGCGTGCGCCGGGGAATCGCGCGGGCGCTAACGAGCGCGCTCGCTACGCGTCCGAAGCGCAGGCCTCTGGCCGCGCTCGAAACCAAGCTGAGGCTCAGGGCTCCAGCGATCGCGCTCGCTACGCAGCTGAAACGTCGGCATCCAATGACCGAGGTCGTTACGCCGTCGAAGCTGAGTCGGCGCGTGATATGGATCTCTCCCGCCTCGATCTGATCGACGCCAACAGCGACGTCAACGAAGAGCTCCGCACTCTGCGCCGCATGTTGGAAACGCAGCTGGCGACGCTTGCGTGGAACGATCTCTCCCGCCGTTCGCCGATTCAGACTGAACTGTTGAAGCAGCTGACGCAGCTCGGTCTGGCGCAGGAGCTGGCGACTGAAATCGTCACTCAGATGCCGACGCGTCTGGAGCTGGCCGAAGCGAATCGTCTCGCGCTGGCGCTGCTCGCGCGCAAGATCGAAACGACCGGTGGTGAGCGGTGGATGGATGGCGGCGGTGTCGTTGCGCTCGTCGGCGCGACGGGCGTGGGCAAAACCACGCTGATCGCGAAGCTCGCGGCTCGTTGGGTGATGCGTCATGGCCCGCGCGACATCGCGCTGATCTCGACCGACTCCGTTCGCATCGGTGCGCAGGAACAGGTCCAAACGCTCGGTCGCCTGCTCGGCGTGCCGGCGTATGCGCTCGATGGTTCGGCCGAGCTCGCCGACGTGCTCGACCATCTCTCCGACAAACGTTTGGTGTTGATCGACACGGCCGGCCTGAGTCCGCGCGATCCGCGGCTAGAGCAGGAGTTGAAGCTGCTGTCTGCAGCGAGCGAGCGCATGGAAACGACGCTGGTGTTGTCCGCCTCCGCGCAGGCCGGGGCGATCGAAGAAGCGGTCACGCGTTTTGCGTCGGCGAAGCCGACCACTTGCGTGCTCACCAAGCTGGACGAAGCGACCAGCCTCGGCGGTGCGATTTCCACGTTGATTCGCGCCCGCCTGCCGGTGACCTACGTCAGCGAAGGCCAGCGTGTTCCGGAAGATCTGGCTCCCGCGCGCGCGCATCAGTTGATCGCGCGTGCCGTCGAATTGTCTCGTAAGTCTGGCGCCTCAGCGGATGAGGATTTGTTACGTCGCCGATTCGGCACCGTGGCGCACGCCATCGCATGAAGCTGATGACCCGTTCAATTTCTCATCTTTGACGAAGTATCTATGGAATCCATTCAATCGATCGGTCTGCAGCGAGCCGCGAATCCCGGGCCGGTGCAGGTGATTGCAGTCACCGGCGGCAAAGGTGGCGTGGGCAAGACCAGCGTTTCGGTGAATCTGGCCACGGCGCTGGCGAGCGCCGGCCGTCGCGTGATGTTGCTCGATGGCGATCTGGGCCTGGCCAACGTCGACGTGTTCCTCGGCTTGTCGCCGCGCTACACGATGGCCCACGTTTTGAACGGCGAGCGCACGCTGGAAGAAATCATCCTGGAATCGCCGCATGGCATTCAGGTGGTGCCTGGTGCCTCGGGTGTGGCCGAGCTGGCTAATCTTTCCGCCGCGGGTCATCTGAGTCTGGTGCAGGCGTTCAGTGCCATCAGCACGCGGCTCGACACGTTGATCGTCGATACCTCCGCGGGCATTGCTCATAGTGTGGTCCAGTTCACACAAGCGGCGCAGCACGTGCTGCTAGTTGTATGTGACGAACCGGCCTCGATGACCGACGCGTACGCGCTCGCCAAGGTGCTGAGCCGCAACCACGGTGTGAACAAGTTCCAAGTCGTAGCAAACATGGCCCGCGCGCCGGGCGAAGGGGCGGGGTTGTTCGAGAAGTTGCAGAAGGTCACCAGTCGTTTCCTGGATGTCACCCTGGAATACGTTGGGGAAATCCCTGAAGACCCTTATTTGCGCCGGGCGATTCGTGAACAGCGTCCCGTCGTGAGTGCGTTCCCCGCCAGCCCGGCCTCGCGTGCATTCAAGAAATTGGCGCTCAAGGCCGATAAGTGGCCTGTACCGGAGGGGCCGCGAGGCAACCTCGAGTTCTTCGTGGAGCGGCTGGTGCGCCGTCCCCAGGTCCGCCTGGAGGTGGTGAAATGAGCGGTTTGCGTGCTTATCAGGGCGCAACCACCGCGCCCAGCAAGACCGATGCGTTGGTCGTCCGTCATGCCGAACTGGTCAAGCGCATCGCCTATCACCTGGCGGGGCGCCTGCCGGCTTCGGTCGAAGTCTCCGATTTGATCCAGGCCGGCATGCTCGGCCTGCTGGAAGCTGCATCCAACTACACGGCGGATCGCGGCGCGAGTTTTGAAACGTATGCGGGTATCCGCATTCGTGGCGCGATGCTCGATGCGCTTCGCAAGCTGGACTGGGCGCCGCGCTCGGTTCATCGCAAGGCGCGCGCAGCGGCCGCGGCCGTGCGTGAGCTGGAGGCGGAGTTCGGTCGCGAAGCCCGCGATGTCGAGGTCGCCGAGAAGATGGGTGTGTCGCTCGATGAGTACCACCGCATCGCTCAGGACGCGGCGAGCTGCCGGGTCGCGAGTCTCGACGATTCGACCGGTGACGAGGAGTCGTTGCTGGGGCGCGTGGAGGACGAGGGCGCGGATCCGTTCCTCGATGCGACCGAAGACGGTTTTCGCTCGGCGCTGGCGGGCGCGATCAAGGAGCTGCCGGAGCGCGAGCGCCTGGTGATGTCGATGTACTACGACGACGAGCTGAATCTGAAAGAGATCGGCGCGGTGTTGAAGGTGACTGAATCGCGGGTTTGCCAGCTGCACGGACAGGCGCTGGTACGTTTGAAGGCTCGGCTGTCGGATTGGCGTGACCGCGTCGAGAGCCGGATCTGAGATAGGAGTGAGCTGAAGTGAGCAAAGACATGAAGTTCCTGGTGGTCGACGACTTCTCGACCATGCGGCGAATCATCAAGAATCTGTTGAACGATCTGGGTTACCAGAACGTGCAGGAGGCCGACGACGGTCAGACCGCGCTGCCCATCCTGCAGGCGGGCGGCATCGAATTCCTGGTCACCGACTGGAACATGCCCGGCATGCCCGGCCTGGACCTGTTGAAGGCCGTGCGTTCGGATCCGAAGCTGGCGAAGCTGCCGGTGTTGATGCTGACCGCGGAAGCCAAGCGTGAGCAGATCATCGAAGCGGCGCAGGCCGGCGTGAACGGCTACGTCATCAAACCTTTCACCGCGGTTACGCTCAAGGAAAAGATCGACAAGATCCTGGAGCAGCGCGCGGCCTGATCCCGCGCGCACGCCCACAAGCGAACATTGAGCTGACCATCATGACTTCAGGCATCGAAGCGCTACGCAAAGACTACGGATCGAGCATTGCCACGTTGGCCGGCGCGCTCGCCGCCGGCGACGAGCATTTGTTTCTTTCCGAGCTCGATCTGCTCGTGCACAAGCGCGAACGCACGCTGTTCTCCGAGCTGCGCAAGCTGACCGGCGATCTGCAATCCGCGCTGGATCGTTTCAGCGTCGACTCACGGCTGGTGGATCTGGCCGAAAAAGAAGTGCCGGATGCACGCGCACGCCTCGACCACGTGTTGAAGATGACCGACGAAGCCGCTCATCGCACCATGGACCTGGTGGAGCAGTGTGGTCCGCTGGCCGAGCGCACCTCGCGCAGCGCCGGCGACATCAACGAAATGTGGGCCAGGTTCCGCGCCCGCAAGATCGAGATCGAAGAATTCCGCGTGATGATCCAGAAGATGGACGCGTTTCTCGTGGCCTCGCGCGCCGATATGGATAAAGTGCGCGGCAATCTCACCGAGGTGCTGATGGCTCAGGGCTATCAGGACCTGTCGGGTCAGATCATTCGCGGCGTGATGAAGCTGGTCGCCGAGCTCGAGACCGCGCTGGTGGATCTGGTACGTCTGTCGCGCACGGGCCCGGGCGCGTTGCCGGTCGAGAAGCCCGCGCCCAGCGACGGCATGTCCCGCGGCTTCGGTCCGGCGGTGCCGGGTGTCGACAACGGCCCCTCGGCCAGCAGCCAGGATGACGTGGATTCGCTACTCGCCGGCCTGGGCATGTAACTCAGGAATGTAGTAGCTGCCAGCGGCGCCGACTGTTCAAGGGCGATCAGTCGGCTCGCAGCGACGACAGTTAGAAGGAAGACGCTCTCGCCCCATGGATATTCTTTCGCTCATCGGCCTGGTGCTCGCGGCCTGTGCGATCCTCATCGGCGCCGTGCTGAAGGGCGCCGGGATCCATTCGCTATTGTCGGGCGCGGCTTTCATGATCGTGATCGTCGGTACGATCGCCGCGATCTGTATTCAAACTCCGCTGCATGTGATGAAGCGGGCGCTGTCGATCCTGCCGTGGGTGTTCAGCCCGCCGGTGGTCGAGCGCGACACCATGATCAAGAAAATGGTGGAGTGGAGCAACACGGCTCGCAAGCAAGGCTTGCTGGGCCTCGAGTCGTTGATCGAGCGCGAGCGCGACGAGTTCGTGCGCAAGGGCTTGCAGCTGGTGGTCGACGGCAGCGAGCCGGAGATCATCCGCAGTGTCATGGAAGTGGACCTGCATACGCGTGAGCAGGCTGACACGCGCGCCGCCAAGGTGTTTGAAGGCATGGGCATCTATGCGCCGACGCTCGGCATCATCGGTGCCGTGCTCGGTTTGATGGCGGTGATGCAAAACCTCGCCGATCCGGCCAAGCTCGGCCACGGCATCGCGGCCGCGTTCGTTGCAACCATCTACGGCATCGGCTTCGCCAATCTGTTCTTCCTGCCGGTCGCGAGCAAGCTCAAGGTCTCGATCCAGGGCCTGAGCCAGACGCGCGAGATGGTGATCGAAGGCATGATCTCGATCGCGCAGGGCGAGAACCCGCGCAGCATCGAAGCCAAGCTGCAGGGCTATCTGCACTAAGCGAGCCCAACAAACATCATGGGCCGCCGTCACCAGCACGAAGAGCATGCCAACCACGAAGCGTGGGCCATTCCCTATGGCGACCTGGTGACGTTGCTGCTGGCGTTCTTCGTGGTGATGTACGCCATGTCCTCGGTCAACGAGGGCAAGTATCGAATTCTGTCCGACTCGCTCGTGGCCGCGTTCCGTGGCTCACCGCGTACGCTGCAACCGATTCAAGTCGGCGAGAAGAGCGTCGGCTCGGGCGCCGATATCAATATGACCATCGTGCAGCAGGCGATGCTGAGCGGGCAGCCGCGCAGCATGCTGGAGCCTTCGCCGTTGCAAGTTGCCGATCAGAGTCAGGGCACTCGCCACGCGGCGGACAATGCATACGAAGCCGAACATTCGGCCTCGGCGGTGGCGGAGCTGGAAAACGTCGCCGCCGAAGTCGAGAACGCGATGAGCGAGCTGATCCGCGATCAGATGATCGTGGTGCGCCGTCATGGCGTGTGGGTGGAGGTCGAGATCCGCACCGACATCCTGTTCCCGAGCGGCGTCGCGAAGCTGTCGCCGGAGGCGCAGAACATTCTGAATCAGCTGGCGCTGACCTTGAAGCCGTTCCCCAACGCGATTCGCGTCGAAGGCCACACCGACAACCGGCCGATCAAGTCCGCCGCGTTCACCTCGAACTGGGAGCTGTCGGCGGCGCGCGCGGCCAGCGTGGTTCACCTGTTCACCGACGCCGGCATGGATCCGCATCGTCTGGCGATCGTCGGCCTGGGCGAGTTTCGTCCCGCGTATCCCAACGACACCGAGCAGAATCGCAATCTGAATCGTCGCGTGCTGCTGGTGATTTTGAGCGGCAGCGGCAATCCCGAAGGCGAGTATGGACGCGAGCGGGGCCAGCCGGACGAGGCGCCACCGCAGCTGTCGCAGCCGCAGCCACCAGTCCAACCGCAACCCGAGCCTGCCGTGACCACCGCGCAGACCATCGAGCCACCTGCACCTCCGGCGGCCAGATAAACTTTCCGTAACAGCGCTTCTGGGAACCGCTGCCGACGCGGCGCGTTATCTGCCAGATCCGCGATTCGAATCCGCGGAATAACGGACAGGCGCTGCAGCGCCTTAAAGCGGGTCCATGACTGCACCTCCTCCCCCCTCGTCGACGGGGTACAACACCGGGCGCAATGCCTTTGCGCTGCTCGCCTGCCGGATTGGCGCGGACCTGCTCAATTTTCTGTTGTTTCTGGTCGTGTCCCGGCGGTTCGGTCCGGAGGGCATGGGCGAGTACGGCTACGGTTTCGCGCTGGCCGGCCTCGTTTACTACGCGGCAACGCTGGGCATCGATGAGTTCGGGGTGCGCGAGTATTCGCGCCTGCCGGTCGAGCGGCGCTCGGCGCTGATTTCGAATCTGCTCGGCTCGCAGGTCTGTATCGCTGTCGTCGTGATGCTGGTGCTCCTCGGCTACTTATTGATCACGCAGCCGAGAGCGACCACGCTGCTGATCATCGTCTCGATGACCATCTATCAGTTGGGCGCCGCGTTCTCGGCGACTTTGTTCGTGCCGGCCATGGCTCAGCAACAGATGTTGCCGCCGGCGTTCATCAATCTGCTCGGCAGGGGCTTCGCTTTTGTCATCACCGGTCTGCTGATCTGGGCGTTCGAGTGGTCGCTGCACGCCGCTTCGGTGGCGTTCGCCACCGGCGGTGTGTTGATGCTGGCGCTGGCGTTGCGCTCGGCGTCGTCGTTCGAGGCGCGTCTGCTGCCGAATTTCGACGCTCGGAATGTGCTGGAAGGGACGCGGCGGTTGTGGTCGTTCGCGGCAGTGGGGCTGCTGGGGCAGTTGTTGAATAGGATTGGCGTGATCGTGCTGTCGCTGCAATTGGGAGAAGCCGCTGCGGGTGTCTACGCCACTGGACTCAAGCTGGTGGAGGTGGCCTGTCTGCCGTTGGTCTTCATCGGCGTGGCCGTGTATCCACGGCTGTGCCTGGCGTTCGCGGATCCGGTGGGATTTCAAAGACTGGCACGTCAGGGGCTGATCATCGGCTCGGTGCTCGCGGTGGTGCTGGCGCTGGCCATGTATCTGCTGGTGCCGCCGTTGCTGGTGCCGGTGCTCGGCGAGCGCTTCGCGGGTTCTGAAACGATCATCGCGGCGATGGCCGCTATCGTATTTGCGCAAGGCCTGGAAATCGTGCTTGGTCGCCTGATGCTGGCCGCGAATCTGAATGTGGCGCGCGCGGTTCGAATTACGTTGGGCACGCTGGTCTGTGTGCTACTGACGGTTGGCTTTACACCTGTGTTTGGTATCGGCGCGACCATCGCCGCGCTGGTGGGTTCTTATCTGTTGGTGGACCTGCTCTATTTCGGCAATTTAGCCGGCGCGCTGCGTCGGCGCAGCTACGCTCCCGGTCTGACATGAAACAGTTGACCAAGGCCCTGCTGAAACGACTGAGTCGCGCGGCGCGACCTTATCTTCAATCGTCTGGACTGCTGCAGGTCTCGGGCGTCTACAACCATTCGGCCATGGTGTGGCAGCCCGGCGCGGAAAAGATCGTGGTCCTCGCGCCCCACATGGACGATGAAACGATTGGCTGCGGTGGAACGTTGGCTCTGCATGCACAACGGGGAGCGCAGATTACAGTGGTGTTTCTCACGGATGGGCGCAACGGCAGCAGTGAGGTAAACACGTTGTATGGCGAAGAGCGAGAGCGAAAGCAGCGGGAGCTCATCGAATTGCGGATCACTGAGGCACGGGCGGCGCTACAGCGGCTCGGCATCGGTCGCATGGTTTGCCTGGACGCGGAGGACGGCGCGCTCGACAAATGCGACCGGGCGGCGGAGCAGTTGCGCGACGTGCTGTTGAAACATCGGCCTGAGATCGTCTATCTGCCGTTCTATCTGGAAGAGCATCCGGATCACCGGGCCGCGAGTCGGGTGTTGCTCGATGCGGTTGCGGGCACGCCGCTGCAATTCCAGTGCATGGGCTATGAAGTGTGGACGCCGCTGTTCCCGAACTGCCTGGTGCGGATCGATAGCACCATCGACACCAAGAAACAGGCGTTGCAGGAGTACCGCAGCCAATTGCAACAATGCGATTACCTGCATGCCAGTATCGGCTTGAATGCACACCGCTCGGCGGGGCTGATGAATCCGCCGGGCTTCCAGGGTTACGCCGAAGCGTTTTATGCGACGTCATTGCCTCAGTATCGTGAGCAGTTCGCTGCTTATCGTCGGCATTGAGACACGATGAGTTGATGTCATGCGCTTAGGGATCATGTTGCGTCACTTCGATCAGCACGAGGGCGGGGTGAAGGTGTACACCCGCGAAGTGGTGCGCTCGCTGATCGAAATCAATCGCAAACATGAGATCGTGCTGCTGTTCCGGAATCGGCAGCGGCTCGGCACTTACAGCGGTCTCGACGGTGTACAGGAGGTGCTGCTGGAGGGCGGGCCGATTCTGTATTGGGATCAGATCAAGGTGCCGCGCGCGGTGGCTGAGCTCGGCATCGACGTGCTGTTCAATCCCAAGTATTCGATTCCGCTGCGCGCCAGGTGCAAGACGTCGTGGGTGTGTCATGGGCTCGACTGGTACGCGATGCCACAGGCATCGGCGTTCCTCGATCGGATGAGTCATCGCTATCTCGTGCCGCGCTACGCAGCCAAGGCCGACGCGTTGATCTCGGTGTCCGCCGTGACGACGGATCATTTGCAGAAGTATCTGCAGGTGCCGCGCGAGCGGATTCACACCATCTACTCCGGACTGAACCAGGGCTTTCGTACGCGACTGTCGCCGGAACAGCTGGCACAGGTCCGTCAGCGATTCTCGTTGCCGCCGCGTTTCCTGCTGTACTGTGGCGCGGTCTATCCACCGAAGAATTTCACGCGCTTGATTCAGGCCTACGCCAAGGTCGGTCCGGCGCAAGGCATCCCGCTGGTGATCGCCGGGGGCGGCAATCGCTATCTGTCCGCGCACGAGCTGGATGAGCCCAGGCGTCAGAATATTTCCGAATGGGTGAAGTGGCCGGGCTGGATCGAGAACCAGGATCTGCCGGCGTTCTATCAGATGGCCGAGGGGTTGCTGTTGCCGTCGTTGTACGAGTCGGTCGGTATGCCCATCATGGAAGCCATGGCGTGCAGTTGTCCGGTGCTCACTTCGGATCGCTTCGGCACCAAGGAGATTTCCGGGGATGCCGCGCTGCTGGTCGATCCGGAGTCGGTCGATGCGATCGCTGCGGGCATCGATCGCTTGCTCAACGACCGGCAGTTGCGCCAGGCCAATATCGCGGCGGGCCTGGTACGCGCCGAGCAGTTCTCCTGGACCCATACCGCCAGCGAATTGATGCAGGTTCTGGAAAGCCTGTAGCATCGTCTCATTGCAGTTGACGGGGGATGCCATGCGTGTTCTGGAAACTGACAGGCTGGTGCTGCGGCGGCTGACGCTCGACGACGCTGAATTCATTTTCAGGCTGGTCAACGAGCCGGCATGGCTGCGCTACATCGGCGATAAGCACGTGCGCAATCTGGACGATGCGCGCAACTATCTACGCACCGGGCCACTGGACATGTACGAGCGTTTCGGCTTCGGCATGTTTTGCGTCGAGTTGAAAAGTACCGGCGAGGCAGTCGGCTCGTGCGGTTTGCTGAAACGGGACACATTGCCGGACCCGGACATCGGCTATGCGTTCCTGCCGGAGCATTGGGGCAAGGGCTATGCGCTGGAAGCCGCGGCCGCTGTGCTCAAGTACGGCCATCGCGAGCATCGCCTGCCGCGCATCCTCGCGATCACTTCACCCGACAACGAGCGCTCGATCCAGGTGCTGCAGAAGTGCGGCATGCACTTCCAACGTTTCATCGAGATGGCGGAGAAGGATCAGGTGAAGCTGTTCGCGCTGGAGTTCGCGGGCTGAGGCTCAACGTCGCCGGCCGAGCACGGCGGCAAGACTCTGATGCGTGAAGGGCTTGCGGATGCGAGGCACCTGCGCGAGCTCGTCGGGGAAGGACTCATTCTCGCCGTAGCCGGTCATGAACGCGAACGGCACGCCGAGCACCAGCAACCGGTTCGCGATCTCGAAACTGGTTTCGATGCCCAGATTCACATCCAGCACCGCGAATTCCGGCGTGCGTTCGTCGATCATTTCCAGTGCGGCGTTGACGCTGCTCGCCGTGCGGACTTCACCAGCGCCGGCCCTGCGCAGCGCGTCTTCGGCATCGAGCGCGATGATGAAGTTGTCTTCGACCAGCAGGATGTCCGTGGGCATGAGCATGTCTTCGGGCGCGACCGGCGGCGCTGTCTCGGGTTGTGCCGAGGTCTTGTCGATGCGTCGCACGTAGTCGCCGGGAATCAGGAAACAGGCGTGCACGCCCGCCAGCTCGAAATCGACCTGCGCCTGACCCTTCAGATCGAAGGGAATGGTGCGTTCGATCACGGCGCTGCCGAAGCCGCGACGGCTCGGCGCCTGTACCGGCGGGCCGCCACGCTCGCGCCAGTCGATGATGAAGTTGTTTGAATCGTCCAGCCGCGTTTCGATAGTGACCGTGCCGCGCCGGTCGGTCAGTGCGCCGTACTTGGCCGAATTCGTGATGAGCTCGTGCATCACCAGCGCCACGGCGTTGAATGCCTGCGGTAGCAGGCGAGCGTCGGGGCCAACGAGTTGCACTCGTTTGGCGCCGCCGTTCAAGTAAGCGGCGGCTTCCGATTCCACCATTGCGCTGAACAGCGCGGGCCCCCATTGGTCCGCGGTGATCAGATCGTGCGCGCGAGCCAATGCCTGAATTCGAGATCCCACCACATCCATGAATTGCACGGACGTGAGATTGGGATCGCGGCTTTGATTGATCAGGCCGCGGATCAGGCTCAGGATGTTTCGTACGCGATGATTCAGCTCGGCGATCAGCAGATCCTGTCTCTGCATCGCGCGGCGCCGTTCTTCCTCGGTTTGATCGGACAGGCGCAGGATCACTTCGAGCAGGCTGACGCGCAGACCGTTGGCGATGCGCCGATCCACCTGCGACCACGGCACCGATTGACCGGTGACCGTCTCGCGCCACAGCTCGAAGCTCTTGCGAGGTGTCAGCCGGTCGCCGAGCGGGCCCGCGGTGACCGACTTGTTTGGATTGCCGGCCCAGTTCACCGTGCGTGCCACTTCGCGCCGGAAGAAGACCAGATAATCGCGCGGCAGTCTGGACAGCGGCATCACCAGCATGCCGGCGGCGCGTTCCTGAAACTTGACCGCCTGCGGATAGACCGCGCGAATTTCGTTGGTGGCGTAGTTCTCCGCGGAGGCGAGTGAGGTGCGCAGGTGTTGGATCAATCCAGCGAACTGCTGCGGCTCCGGCGTCATGCCGTGCAATGTGACCTGGCTGCCGAGCGACAGGCCGATGCCGTCGCAGGTCAGCTGGTCGGCGATGTCGTCCAGGTGTCGGGTGATGCTTTGGGCGCGGTTCTCTTCGCCCACCATGTCCTGTACCAATCTATCGTGCAGCTCGCGGGCGCGATTTTCATAACCGCTCTCGGCCTCGCGCTCGCGGTTCTCCATCAGCAGCGAGAACATCTGTCCGAACAGCTCGGCAGCGGTGCGCCGCTCGAAGCTGACGTGCAGCGGAGCATAGTGATGGCAGGCGAACAGTCCCCACAACCGTCCTTCTCTGAGAATCGACACCGACATGGAGGCGCGCACGCCCATGTTCCGCAGATATTCGATATGGATGGGCGACACGCTGCGTAACACGCTCTGCGACAGATCGAGCGGCTTGCCGCTGGCATCGAGGGTCGGCTCGATGGGCGAGGGCAACGCCTCGATGTCGGGGATGATTCGCAGCCAGTTGCGCTCGTACAGCACTCGCGCCTGGCGGGGGATATCGCTGGCCGGATAGTGCAGGCCGAGGAACGAGTCGACGCCGGCGTGGGCCGATTCGGCGATGACCTCGCCGGAGTCGTCATGGGCGAAGCGATACACCATCACCCGATCGAAGCCGGTCAACGCCCGCAGCTCCCGGGCAGCGACGCGACTCAACGTGCGCGGATCTCGCATGCTCTGCACGCGATTCATCATGCCTCGAACCAGCGCGCTCGCATTTACCGAGCTGTCGGCGACACTGGGCTCGCATTCGATCAGCACCGTGCCGTCCAGTGTGTGCACGGCCACGTCGAAGCGGCGGTTCGAGTCGTCGATATGAATGCCGAACAGCCGGGCGGCGGTGCCGGTCATGTTCACGATGTGCAGCTGATTGCGCAGCGTATGGATGGCCTCGGCATGCATGAAATTGAGCAGCGAACGGCCGAGCATCTCGGCCGGTGCAACTTTCAGCCAGTCAGCGACGTTGCTGGATACGCGCTGCACGAACCAATCGGGCGTCGAGACGGCCAGCAAGAATCCGAACGGTTGAATGGCGCCGAGCAGATGAATGGGCTCACGGTCGCAATTGGTGAGGTCAACGCGGGGGCCGATCGATGAGCCGGGACTGGTCATGGCTCGATTCTAAGAGTGTTCAGGCACGAAGTGCATGGCGTGCAGCTGCGTACAAAATTGTACAGTTCTTTCTGACAACGAAGGGTAGGGGAAGGGGGTCATGACGGCGTACCAACGACCGGACAATCATCTGTTGCGGCTGCTGAGCGAGCCGGATTTCGCCTTGTTTCAACGGCACACCGACTGGTTCGGCGCGCATGCCAATCAAGTGCTGTACAGCCCGGGCGATTCGATGGGCACCGTTTATTTTCCCTGTGGCCCGAGCGTCGCATCATTCCGGGTGGTCACCGAGGAAGGGCAAGAGATCGAGACCGTCCTGGTCGGCAAGGAGGGGGCGGTCGGCGGCATCGTCAGTCATGGCGACGTGCCGGCGTTCACTCGTATCGTGGTGCAGTTCGGCGGACCGTTCCTGCGCATGCGTCTGGAAGACCTGCAGGCGGTCCAGCAGCAATCGCGATACGCCGCGCATCTGTTCGCCCGCTACGCCGACTGCCTGCTGGCGCAGATCTTTCAGTCCACCGCCTGCAACGCCGCTCATTCCATCGAACAGCGGCTGGCGAAATGGATCATCGACGCGATGGACCGGCGCGACGACCGGGACCTGCCGTTGACTCATGCACAGCTGGCCGCGATGGTGGGCATCGGAAGAAACTATGCCAGCCGGCTGCTACAGGTGTTTCGTCAACACGGTCTGATCCAGACCCGTCGCGGCGGCTTGCGAATCACCGATCAGGCCGGGCTCGAACGGCGCGCCTGTCGCTGTCACAACGCGGTCAAACAGCACTTCGAACGGGTGATGTTAGGGGTCTACCCGCTGACGCTGGGCCGATAACGTAAAGAAATCCGGCGCTGTCGATTTTTTAAGGGTGCGCTGCGCAAGGGGACGCGGAACTCATGCAGAATAGCGGTCAAAAGAAAAGCCCGCTTTCGAGCTGCATGTCGACCGAACCCATCTTTCCCAAGCTCCGCATCGGATCGCGCCTGGGGCCGTACCGCCTCATCGAGTTGATCGGCCGGGGCGGCATGGGCGAGGTGTATCAGGCCGAGCGCGCCGACGATCACTACCAATCGCGCGTGGCCATCAAGCTGGTGCGCGTCGATCACGATGCCTCCCGGGTCGCCTGGCGGTTCCGTTCCGAGCGCCAGATCCTCGCTCAGCTCGAGCATCCCAATATCGCGCGTCTGATCGACGGGGGTGCAACCGACGAGGGCGTGCCCTATCTGGTGATGGAGCTGATCGCCGGTCAGCCCATCGACGTGTATTGCGAAGAGCGGCAGCTCAGCGTCGAGCAGCGGGTGCGGCTGTTCCTGCAGGTCTGCGCGGCGGTCAGCTTCGCTCACCAGCGCCTGGTGGTGCATCGGGACTTGAAGCCCGGCAACATCCTGGTGACGGCCGAAGGCACCGTGAAGCTGTTGGACTTCGGCATCGCCAAGCTGCTCGAAACCGAGCCCGCCACGACGGCCTCGGACATGACGGCGACTCAAGTGCGCGTGATGACGCTGGAGTACGCGAGCCCGGAACAGGTGCGCGGCGATCCCATCACCACCGCCAGCGATGTTTATTCGCTGGGTGTGGTGCTGTATCGGCTGTTGACGGGTCGCAGTCCGTATCGCGAAGACAATGCCGCCGAGCGGGCGGTCGAGATTCTCAGCGACTCCGCACCGAGCAAGCCGAGCACGGCTGTCAATGAAACCCGCGTGCGGCAGGCAGCGGGCGAGACAGCACCGCAGACGCAGTTCGCCCGCAAACGAGTGCGACGCGCGTTACAGGGCGATCTCGATAACGTGCTGTTGATGGCTTTGCGCAAAGAGCCGGAGCGGCGCTACGCCAGCGTCGGTCAGTTCTCTGAAGACTTGCGCAACTATCTCGATGGCATGCCGGTGCGGGCACGCGGCGATTCGCTGGGATACCGCGCCAGCAAGTTCATGAGTCGTCACAAATATGCGGTGACGGCAGCGTTGCTGGCGACGCTCGCGCTGGTTGCCGGCATCGTGACTACCACATGGCAGGCGCGCATCGCGGCCGAGCAGACGCTGATCGCTCAGGAGGAAGTCAGAAAGACGCGCGCTGTGCAGTCGTTCATGACCGCCCTGTTCGAAAAGAACACGCGTTTGCAGCCCGACGCGCTCAAGGCCCGCAACATGCCTGTGCACGAGCTGCTGGTGGCGGCGGGTGACAAAGTCCTGCACGAGTTCAAGGACACGCCGGCGGTGCGCATGGAAGTCATGAACACCGTCGCGCGGCTGCTGCTCGATATCAACGAGTTCGAGCGGGCCAGTGCGTTGTCGCGCGAGTCGGTGAAGATCGCGCGCGAGCTGCATCTCACCAATAGCGACGCCTACGTCGATGCTTTGATCGGCGTCGCCTATTCAGGCCGGTTGCTCGGTCGGGGCGAGGAGGCGGGCGAGAGTCGTGACGAGGCTTTGCGAGTGCTCGATGCCCGCAACGATCACACCTCGCTGCTGCGAGCTCGCGCGCTCGGCACGACGATCGCGCAGTTCTCCACCGATCCCATGCGGGAGATCCGGCTCATGTCCGCGGCGGTGGATCTGTTCAAGACGCGGTATCCCAACGATCCCGGCCACTTCAACTCGGTGTATGCGCTCGGTCAGTTGCACCGGACGCAGGGCGACATGCACACGGCCGTCGAGTATTTCCAGGCCGCCATCGATGTGTTTCAACGATCGGGCCTGCAGGCCTACAGCGATCTGGGCGCGAGCTACGCGTGGGCGGCGTTTTGTGAGATGCAGCTGGGCTGGGTCGACGATGCCTTGCGCGACTACGAGAAAGGCATCGGGCTGTTGCGTCAGCATGCCGGCGACGTTTCCATCTACACGCGCATTCATCTGGGTCTGTACGGTCAGGCGCTGCATCAGGCGGGCAGGATCAAACAGGCGCACGAGTACTTCGACATGGTGCTGACGCCTGAGCATGTCGCGAATCCGACCGCGGTCGAGTTCGATACTGCCGTGTACAAGGCGCATGGGCTGCTGGAGGAAGGGCATGCCGATCAGGCGCTGGCCGTTCTCGAGCCGTATCGGAAACAGTGGCTGGAGTTCGGCAAACGCTTCGTTCCCAACGGCGTTCAATATCTGGCCGTGCGTGCCCGCGCGCTGGCGTCGCAGGGAAAGGTCGCGGCCGCCAAAGCCGAATTGACCCATGTACCCGAATTGCCGCCGTTCTATGGCGTGCCTGCGCAGAAGGCGGATTCCTATCTCGCCGCTCTCATCGACGTGGCGCTCGCCGAAAACGATTTGCCCACGGCGCGTGGGGCGTTGGCTCAGCATGGCGCGCTCGAGGTGCCTGAAGAATTCGATCTGGATTACTTGCAACTGGCGTCGGACAGCGCGCGTCTGAAGCTGCGCATGGGTGACAGTCAGGGGGCCGTCGAGTTGATCGACGCCGCGCTGGCTCATATGGAGAAGCACGCGGGCCAGTCGAACTTTGCCTTCATGCGTCGGGAACTTCAGCAAGTCCGTGAGGCGGCCGGCCGGGCCAGCGAATAGGCAGCGTCCTCGATGGCGCCACGCCGGCCCGGGATGAGGTCGGGCGGCTGGACGCTTGCGAGGCCGTTTACCCCAGAACGTTAACCGGTTCGCAAAAGCGGACTTTGCAGCTGCCCCGGCCGGACCCGGGCGCGGGCCGGTGGCACGCATCCTGCTCCTATCCTGTCGGGACCTGCGGCGCGCGCCAAAGGTTTGACGCCATCTGACGGGAGTCGCGATGTTTGAAATTCTGCCCAATCCCTCGCTGGAAACCGTGCTGATCGCCGGCCGTGCCGTGCTGCTGATCGGCGCGTTCTGGATTTTCGCGCTGGCGTTCACGCGCTGGCGGCGGGCCGATGAGCGGGATTCCCAGGCGCTGCGGGATCAGCTCGATCGCGCTTTCACCGAAATGCGCACCCTGCACGAGACCGTGACGGTCATGAGCGCGCGCATCGAAGCGATGAGCGAGCGCGCCGAAACGGACTCGCGCCGTCCGCAACTGCCGGCTGCCGTCGCCACTGCTCAGGCGCGTGGGTACGACCTGGCGCTGCGCATGGCCAAGAACGGCTCCGCCGTCGAAGATCTGGTGTCGAACTGCGGTATCACTCGTCATGAAGCCGAGCTGCTGACTCGTCTGCACGCCGCCAAGTCACAGCCGGAAGTGGCTGCCTGGCAGGCTCGTCAACAGCAGCAGGTTGCTCAGGCTCCGCAACAGCAGGCGCCGGCTCCGCAGATCACTGGCCGCAAGCGTGGCTCGCTGTTGAGCGTGGTCAGCTGAACCGCGAGTAACTCAGCGCCGGCAGTCGCGCGGTCTGGGAAGTCTGATCTTCCGGACGTGACGAGCTCGCCGGCGGCGGGCTCTTGCCCGCGATCGACCAGGCGAACGCGAGTACGTGAGCAACCGCCACGTACAGTTCCTTGGGAATTTCCCGTCCGATATCCAGTTTAGACAACGCGCCGGCGAGCGCCGCGTCCTCTTGCAAGGGGACGTTGTGTTCGCGAGCGGTCTCGACGATCTTTTCCGCGATCTGACCGGCGCCTTTGGCGACGACGCGAGGCGCGCCACCGCCATTGACGTTGTAGTGGAGCGCAACGGCGATCGGTGGCTTGGGACGTTCGTTCATGCGCGTACGTCCAATAAGCGCGCGGCCCGCGCACCGGTGTCGCCAACGGGCATGCCGTGCAAACAAACGATTCGATCGATCTCGAGGCCTGCGTCGCGCAGGATGGCTTCGAGCTCGCCGGCATGCGCGGACAGCGCATTCACAATGGCAGGCGATTCGGCCCGCAGTTGCACGCCGACGCGATGACCGCTCAGAGTCACTTTCGCATGCAACGCGCCGACCGGACCAAGATCCATGGCGGCTTCGACACTCCACGAATCGCCGCCGCCCTGACGCTTGCGGGATTCGTCGTGCTCGACGCGCAGACGGAGCATGGAGGCCCGATCGTCATGGCGCACCGGCAGCTCGATGAGCATCGACTGCATCGCCGGGTCCGGCGCGGTGTTGGTGATCTGCGTCGTCGTGAGACGCGCGATGGCACCCTCGGTCTGACGTGACAATTCATTGAGCTGCTGCTCGGCCCCGTCGATCATCGAGAAGGTGGCCGGCGCTGCGTTCAGCGAGGTCAACGGCCCGCGAGCGCTCGGAGGGGCGGCATCCATCGCGATATCCGAACGAGCTGCATTCGGACGCGCACCACTATCGCGCAGCGTACGGCTCAATGTGAGCATCAACGCTTTCAAATCATTGACGAGGACTTTCGGCTCGGTCGTTCCCCCCGACACATCGGCGAGATTCGCTTCCAGAAAAGTGCCGGAGCGCAGAATGGCATTCGCCAGCGTTTTCGGGTCGCCGAGGGATTCCGCATCTGGCAAAGACTGCCAGAGCTGAGCGGCGGCCTGCGTCACGGCCTTCGGCAGTTCGTCGAAGCCATTCTTGCCCACATTTTTTCCTTGGGCCAGCCAGGAAAGATTGGCGAGCATGAGCGCGGGGCTTTCCTGACGAGGTACGAAACGACGCATGGCATCGGAAACGACAGCGGTATCCGCGTCGGCGCCGATCGCTGCGGAAGAGGAGAGAGTTTCCAACGCCAGCACCGGGCTGTTACGCAGCACCCGGACATTGAGGACTTCGCCGTTGGCCGGGCCAGCGCCGTTGCCGTTGGCGAGACGGGCGTTATGCCGTTGACCGCCGATATCCAGGTACAGCTGGCCGCTGGCGGCGTCGCGCACGGCAATAGCCTGCAGGAGCGCGCCAACGCGCCACTCCGACAGCAGGCTGGGGCTGGTGCTCCCGGCCGGGCTGGTAGTGCGAAAGTCGACCAGGTCGATACGCATGACAGGGCTACTCGTGCGAGTTCGGTGCCAACGTGAACTGCTTCACCAATTTAACGGCAGGGAATCCCCGAGCTTTAGCCGGCCACGGTTAAGTAGTGCGACGTAGCTCACCTAAAGCCGCCCCCTCATATGCCGATATGAATCCCGAATCTGTGAAATCAGTACTACGACCCACAAGCAGCGTCATGAAAACAAGCAAGCGCAAACGTTCAGCCAAAGCCGCATCGGTCACCGAGGCGACGGGCGTGGACGTTGCGAGCGCTGACGTGCCGGTCGTTGCCGAGGCTGCGATGGAATGCGCCGTTGAATTGAGCCCGACCGCGGTCGAAGCGCTGGTCGCCGAGTCGGTGGTCGATGCGTCGGTCGAGCAGGTTGCCGAGGCCGTCGCGGCCGAGGCGGTCGCCGATGTTGCCAGCGAGCCGGTCGCCGCAGTCGCCGCCGGGCTTGCTGAAGAGACTGTCGTTGCCGAAGCCGCCGTCGAGCCGATCGCCGACGCTTCCACTGAGCAGGCTGCCGAAGCCGTCGCCGAGGTGGCGACGGAAGAAACGTCCGTTGCCGAGGTCATTGCCGAAGTGGCTGTCACTGAATCTTCCGAGCCCGCCGTCGTTGGCGATCCCATCGTGGTGCTGGCTTCCAACTGCAGCGTGAAAGATGCCGCTGCCCTCAAGACTTCCTTGTGCGCTTTCTCGAATCACGGCGACGCCGTGACCCTCGACGTGAGCGCCGTCGAACGGGTCGATACCGCGACCATGCAGTTGCTGTGCGCCTTCGTGCGCGATCGCAGCGGTCGCAACCAGAGCGTCGCCTGGCGTGGCGAGTCGGAGGCGCTGCAGGATGCAGTGCGTCTGCTCGGCGTCGGTGAGTTGCTCGGCTTCGAGACAAAAGGAGTTGCCGCATGACGCGGATACTGGCCGTCGACGATTCTCCTTCGATGCGCGACATGGTGCGCATCGCGCTGAGCAGCGCGGGCTTCGAGGTGACTTCCGCCAGCGATGGCCAGGAAGCGCTCGACATCGCGCGCCAATCGGGTTTCGACCTGGTGCTCTCGGACGTCAACATGCCGGTGATGGATGGCATCCAGTTGATTCGCGCGCTGCGCGCCGAATCCGCCTATCGCCACATCCCCATTCTGATGCTGACCACCGAAGCGGGCCCGGACCGTAAAAAAGAAGGTAAGGACGCCGGGGCCACCGGCTGGATCGTGAAACCTTTCGATCCGGCGCAACTGGTGGCGACTATGCATCGCGTGCTGAGGTAAACAAGAGTGGCCATCGATCTCGCCCAATTTCACGACGCCTTTTTCGAGGAGAGCTTCGAAGCGCTCGACTCGATGGAGGCCGCCCTGCTCAAGCTCAATCTCGGCGCGCCCGAGCCGGAGCTGATCGGCACGATTTTCCGCGTCGCTCATTCCATCAAGGGGGGCAGCGCGACCTTCGGCTTCTCCGAAGTGGCCTCGTTCACTCACACTTGCGAAACCCTGCTCGACGAGCTGCGTGGCAATCGCATGCAGGTGACGCGGCACGTCACCGATCTGCTGCTGAAGTCAGTGGACGTGATGCGCGAAATGCTCCGCTCGGTGCAGCGTAAGGAACCGATCGACGCGCAGCGCGTCGCCGATCTGCAGTTCGATCTGGAGCTGGCGATCGCACAGAAGAATCAGCCGGCCGCCGCGCCTGCTCCCGCTCCGGTCGTCGCAGCCGCTCCGGCTCCCGCCGCCGTCGAAGCGGCGAAGCCGCGCGTCGCGCATCGTTGGCGCATCAGCTTCCGTCCGTACCCGCAGCTGTTCGTGCACGGTAACGATCCGTTGCGCATGATTCGTGAGCTGAGCGAGATCGGCGAGCTCAGCGTCAAGCTCGATGGCAACGCGTTGCCGTCGCTCGAAGCGCTGGAGCCGGAATCCTGTTATCTCGCCTGGGATCTGACCCTCGACACCGACGCCGCCCGCGAAGTGGTCAATGGCGTGTTCGATTGGGCCGAAGGCGATTGCGATCTGCAGATCACCGAAGAAGAAGTGCCGGTGCAGGCTGCAGCGCCTGTGGCCGCCACTGCGGCGCCCGCGTCGGAAGCGAAGCCTTCGAACGTCGTGAATATCGCGGACGCCAAGCCGGCCGAAGCGCCGAAGGAAGCGCCGCATCCGGCCGCTGCCGCAGCGGTTCACGAAGGTCCGAAGGCCGGTGCCACCGACGGCGGCTCGATCCGCGTCAGCACCGAGAAAATCGACGAGCTGATGAACACCGTCGGCGAGCTGGTGATCACGCAGTCCATGCTCACTCAGCTGGGCTCGAAGTTCACCGGCCATGCCGCCGAGCAGTTGCGCTCGGGCCTGGCGACGCTGGAAAGAAACGTTCGCGAGCTGCAGGAAAGCGTCATGCGCGTGCGCATGTTGCCCATCAGCTTCGTGTTCAGCCGCTTCCCGCGCATGGTGCGCGATTTGAGCGGTCGTCTCGGCAAGCACGTTGAACTCAAAATGACCGGCGACCAGACCGAGCTCGACAAGACGGTCATGGAGAAGATCGGCGATCCGCTGGTGCACCTGGTGCGTAACAGCGTCGATCACGGTATCGAAATGCCCGACGTGCGCTCTGCCGCGGGCAAGCCACAGACCGGTACCGTATTCCTCAACGCGTATCACAAGGGCGGCGCCATCACCGTCGAAGTGGGCGATGACGGCGGCGGCTTGAACAAGGACCGCATCCTGAAGAAGGCGCGCGAGCGCAACCTGATCGGCCCGAACGAAACGCTGTCCGACGACCAGATCTACGAGCTGATTTTCATGGCGGGCTTCTCCACCGCCGAGCAGACCACTGACATTTCCGGCCGCGGCGTCGGCATGGACGTGGTGCGCAGGAACATCAAGGAGCTGGGCGGCACGATCGAAGTGCGCTCGGAATACGGCAAGGGCTCGCGCTTCATCATCACGCTGCCGCTGACCCTGGCGATCGTCGACGGTCAGTCGGTTGCGGTCGGCACCGAAACCTACATCGTGCCGCTGATCACCATCATCGAGTCGCTGCAGTTGAAGCAGGGCATGGTGAACCGCGTCGCAGGCTCGGGCGAAGTGTTCTGGTTCCGCGACGGCTACGTGCCGGTGGTGCGCTTGCATGAAGTGTTCGGCGTCGAGCCGCGCACGACCCAGCTGCACGAAGGGTTGATCATGGTCGTGGAAGGCGAGGGCCGCAAAGTCGGCTTGTTCGTCGACGACCTGCTCGGTCAGCAGCAAGTGGTCATCAAATCTCTGGAAACGAATTTCCGTCGAGTCGACGGCGTGTCGGGCGCAACCATCCTGGGCGATGGCGCCGTGGCATTGATTCTCGACGTGCCGGGTCTGATCCGGGTCGCGACGCAGAGGCTGGCTGCCTGACACCGGGCAGCGGGGAGCCGGTGCGCCCAACGGATTGTCCGGGCGCCCGCCAAGGATTTTGTCTGGGGTTCACAAAAGCAAGTTGGGGCTCAAAAGCGAGCTAAGGAATCGATCGTATGAACACGTGGAATATTTCGGTCAAGGCCAAGCTGTTCGCGACCTTGGCGTTGACCGGGGTCGTGATGATCCTGGTCGGCGGCATCGGCTTGAGCGGCACTAGATCTTCCAACGCCGACCTCGATGCGATTTTCTCCAATCGCTTCATGCCCACGGGCTGGGTCGGCACCATCGAGACTCATGAGCGCGCGGTGCTCGAAAAGGCCGAGGAAGTGGTCATCCGTCAGGATGGCGCCGCGGTCAAGGCCGCGCTCGATCTGCTCCAGGAACGTCAGGGCGAAGTGAAAGAGCTGCTCGCCAAGCTCGACGCCACCGAGCTGACCGACAAGGAGCGCCAGATCGTCGAACAGTTCCGCGCCAACGGCGCCGATGTGCTCGGGCTGGTGCAGGAGGCGATGCTCGCCGCGCAGTCCGGCAACTTCAGCGCCGCCGAAAGCACCCTGATCGAGAAGGCCCGTCCGGCCTACGAGAAGCTCAACACCGCCGGCGACAATCTGCTCAAGACGCAGATCGAAGTGGCGCAGGTGATGCGCACCGAAGCGGACGCGTCGTTCAAGAAATCCAGCGCCTTCATCATCGGCGCCATCGTGGTCGGCATCGGCCTGTCCGGTCTGCTCGGCTGGCTGATCATCCGCTCCATCGTCAGCACATTGAACACGGCGGTGAGCATCGCCGACCGGATCTCCAGCGGTGAGCTGGGCAACGATGTGCGTGTCGAGACCAGCGATGAGTTGGGTCGCCTGCTCGAAGGCTTGAAGCGCATGGACGGCAAACTGGTTGAAATCGTCGGCGGCGTGCGCGGCAGCGCGGACGCGGTCGGCGCGGCGGCTCGTCAGCTGTCACATGGCAACGACGATCTGTCGCAGCGTACGCAGGAACAGGCGGCCGCTCTGGAAGAAACCGCTTCCAGCATGGAGCAGATGACCGCGACGGTGAAACAGAACGCGGACAACGCGCGTCAGGCGAATCAGCTGGCGGTGGGTGCTCGCGAACAGGCCGAAAAGGGCGGAGCAGTCGTGCAGCGTGCGATCGCCGCGGTCGGCGAGATCAACAACTCCAGCCGCAAGATCGCCGACATCATCGGTGTCATCGACGAGATCGCCTTCCAGACCAATCTGCTCGCGTTGAACGCGGCCGTCGAAGCGGCGCGTGCCGGCGAACAGGGCCGCGGCTTCGCGGTGGTCGCGACCGAAGTGCGCAACCTCGCGCAGCGTAGCGCCAGCGCCGCGAAGGAAATCAAAGGCCTCATCAACGACTCCGTCGACAAGGTCAAGGTCGGCTCCGAGCTGGTGGACGAGTCCGGCAAGACGCTGTCCGAGATCATGGAAAGCGTCAAGAAAGTCACCGACATCGTCGCCGAGATCGCGGCCGCGTCCGAAGAACAATCGGCGGGCATCGAGCAGGTGAACAACGCGGTGAGCCAGATGGACAACGTCACGCAGCAGAACGCTGCGCTGGTGGAAGAAGCGTCCGCGGCCAGCAAGTCGATGGAACAGCAGTCCGGCACGCTGGTGAACCAGATCGGCTATTTCCGTCGCGCCGACGGCAGCGGCATCACGGGTTCGGGCTCGCATTCGCATGCGGCTCCCGAGGTCGTTCGCCAGGCTCAGCCCGTCACGCGTCCGCGTCCGCAGGCCGTCCGCAAGGCGGGCCTGGCGAGCAAGCCCAAGGCGGTTGCTTCGTCCCCGGCGCCCCTGGCCCGCGCCAGCGGCGATGACAGCCAGTGGAGCGATTTCTAACAGTCGGCGCCGGGCGCCCCACGACATAAGTGGGAGCGCCCGGAGCCGGCGCACGGTCGATGCAGCGAATGTCTTACTCATCCCGCACCGATAAACGCCGATACATAAATTGAGCGCTGTCACTGACGCCGGCCGGTTGCCGGGGTCGAACGCGACAGACAGCAGGAGACCCGTTTCATGACCAATCAAGTTGCCGCGCAGATCGATGCCGCCGCTGCCGGTTCCAACCAGATGCTGACGTTCACGCTGGGCGAGGAAACTTACGGCGTGGACATCCTGCGAGTTCAGGAAATTCGCGGCTGGCAGCCGGTTACGCGCATCCCGCAGGCGCCCAGCCACGTGCTCGGCGTGTTGAACCTGCGCGGCTCGATCGTGCCGATCGTCGACCTGCGCATGCGCTTCAACCTGCAGCATGCCGAATACACCCCGCTCACCGTCATCATCGTGTTGACGGTGCAGTCGGCCACTGGCCGTCGCGACTTCGGCGTGGTGGTCGATGGTGTTTCCGACGTGATCGACGTGGCCGCCAGCGACGTGAAGCCGGCGCCGGAGTTCGGCGCGCACGTCAGCACTGAGTTCATCGAGGGTTTGGCTTCTGTGTCGGGCCGCATGGTAATGCTGCTCGATATCGATCAACTGATCGGCGCGGATGTCACGGGAGTGGCACTGAGCCCAGCAGCCTGAGGAAGCGTTGATTGATCGACTACCCTGACATCAGCCATCGAACTACTGAACGGAATGCTTCGGTAATCAAAGTTGATGACAGTAAACATGCAAATTGATCAACAAACTTTCTTACGATGAATGTGAGTAACGGCTCGCGAGGGGCCACCTTGCGAGCCGTTGGTCACACGCCGAATCCGTCCCTATGCCGACTCCAGCTTCATCCGCTCCTTCCGCCGACTCCGCGCACTATGGACCTCAGCTCGGCGACGCCGAGTTCGACTTCATCCGCCACGTGGTCGGCGAGAACGCCGGCATCGTGCTCGGCCCCAACAAGCGCCAGCTGGTGCAGGGGCGACTGGCGCGACGCCTGCGCGAGCTCGGACTGCCGAGCTACGAGTCCTACTGCGAATATCTGCGCGACGCCGGTCCCGAGGAACTGGTCGGACTGATCAACGCGATCACCACCAACGTCACCTCGTTCTTCCGCGAGAACCATCATTTCGAGGCGTTGGCCTCGTACATGCTGCCCGAAGCGATGAAGCGCAACGCCGCTTCGCGCCGGATTCGCATCTGGTCCGCGGGTTGCTCCACCGGTGAAGAGCCGCACTGTATCGCCATGGTAGCGAACGAAGTGCTGCCGTCTTCGCCACGTTACGACTTCAAGATTCTCGCCACCGACATCGACAGCGACGTGGTCGCTGCCGCCACGGCGGGGATCTATCCTCTCGACCGCATGTCGAGTGTCTCGCCGGAGCGGCTGAAGCGTTTCTGGCAGAAAGGCGCGGGCGAGCATGAAGGCTGCGCCGTCGCCAAGCACGATCTCAAATCGATGATTACGTTCCGAGCGCTCAACCTGTTGCACGCGTGGCCGATGAAAGGTCCATTCGATGTGATTTTCTGCCGGAACGTGATGATCTATTTCGACCAACCGACGCGCGAGAAGCTGGTGAACCGCTTCAGCGAGTTGCTGACGCCCGGCGGTTACCTGTGTATCGGCCACTCGGAATCCATTCATGCAGGCTCCGCGCCCTTCAAGCTGGTTGGCAAAACCATCTACCGCCGCAACGGGGGCGCCAATGGTTGAGAAACCAGCATTGGCGAAAGTGTTGCCGGGCTTCGAGAACATTCGCCGTTACACCAATCCGCAGGGCCAGGTGATCGCCAAGCTGCTGCCGGGCGACTTCTACGTGACCACTCACGATGAAGTGCTCGACACGGTGCTCGGCTCGTGCGTCTCGGCCTGCATCCGCAATTCCAAGCTCGGCATCGGCGGCATGAATCATTTCATGCTGCCCCGGCCGAGCGGCAACGGTCACGACACGTGGGAGACCGGCGCCGCCGGCCGCGCCACCCGTTATGGCAGCGCCTCGATGGAACAATTGATCAACCGCATTCTGAAGGCCGGCGGCACGCGCGCCGATCTCGAAGTGAAAATCTTCGGCGGTGGCCGCGTGCTGAAGACGCTGACCGATGTCGGCGATCACAATGTGACTTTCGTGCGCGAGTTCCTCAAGCAGGAAGGCTTGCGCGTGACGTCCGAGGACGTGGGCGATACCTGCCCGCGTCACGTGCAGTATTTCCCGTTGACTGGCCGCGTTCGAGTGCGCCATTTGACCTCGAGTCATGGCAGGGATGTGGCCAGGGACGTGGCATCGCAAGACGAACAACTCCTCAAGGGCCTGGAGAAGACGCCAGTGGCCGGCGAGATCGATCTGTTCTGAGGACCGGTCCGACCCTTATGGCTATCAAACTCCTGATCGTCGACGACTCGGCTCTGGTGCGAAAGCTGCTGAGCGAAATGCTCAGCAAGGATCGCGACATCGAGATCGTCGGCACCGCCACCGATCCGTACGCGGCGCGCGAGAAGATCAAACAACTGAATCCGGACGTCATCACGCTCGACGTGGAGATGCCCCGCATGGACGGTGTCACGTTCCTCGAGAACCTGATGCGGTTGCGGCCGATGCCGGTGGTGATGGTGTCGTCACTGACTGCGCAGGGCGCCGATGTCACTTTGCGCGCGCTGGAACTGGGCGCGATCGATTTCGTCACCAAGCCGAAGGTCGACCTGGCCGGCAGCCTGGAGAAATATGCCGACGAGCTGATCGCGAAAGTGAAGGTCGCGTCCAAGGCTCGCGTCAACGCCCGAGTGTCGACGCCGAGGCCGGCAGTGGCCACGTCGCTGCACACCGAACAGCGCCACAGTGCCGATGCGGTGTTGCCCGCTGGCTCCGGTAAACGTTTCCTGCGCACGACCGATCGAATCATTGCGATCGGCGCGTCGACGGGCGGTACCGAAGCCATTCGCGAAGTGCTCGAAGCGTTGCCGCCGGACGCACCGGCCGTGGTCATCTCTCAGCACATCCCGGCGGCTTTCAGCAAACCGTTTGCCGAACGCATGAATCGTTGCTCGCCGATGTCGGTGTGCGAGGCCAGCGACGGTCAGTACATTCTTCCCGGTCACGTTTACATCGCGCCCGGCGATCAGCACCTGTTGATCGAACGGGACGGCGCGCGCTATCGCTGCAAACTGAGCAACGGTCCGCATGTGAACCGTCATCGGCCCAGCGTGGATGTGATGTTCCGCTCGGTGGCGCAGAACGTCGGCCCGAACGCCGTGGGCGTGATTCTCACGGGCATGGGCGACGACGGCGCCCGGGGCCTGAAAGAAATGCTCGACGCCGGTGCGTCGACCATTGCCCAGGACGAGGCCACCAGCGTGGTCTGGGGCATGCCCGGCGCCGCCGTGAAAATGGGCGCCGCCCAGCACGTGTTGCCTCTGCATCGGGTCGCCGGCGAGGTGTTGCAGCTCACCGCGGATCAGCCGAGCGGCAAGCTGGCGCACGGTTAGCCGAGAAATATGTACAGCGGTGCTCAGAAATGCCAACAGCGCCGCAGATCGTGAGAAGCACGTCGCAGTAGAGTTTGTACAGATTCCGCCCGACTGCCACAACCGCGACCATGAGCACCCCACATAACGCCTACCAGGCCGCCCAACAAGCTCAGATGACCGCCGGCACCGATCATGCCTCCGCGTTCGCGTTCGTGAGTGAGTTGGCCGCCGAGGTTTCCACCGGCAAGGTCGAGTTGCCGTCGTTCCCCGACGTCGCCGTGCGCGTGCGCAAGGTGCTGGCGGACGAGCATGTTTCCAATGAACAGATCGCCCGCGTGGTGGGCTCCGAAGCGGGTCTCGCGGCCCGCGTCTTCACGCTCGCCAACTCGGCCGCATTGAATCGCAGCGGCCGTTCCGTAGCCGATTTGAAGACCGCGGTGAATCGCATCGGTCACAACAACGTGCGTACCGCGGCCGTGTCGTTCGCCATCGCGCAGCTGCGCAAGGCGAGCGAGCTGAAACATATTTCCAAGGAGCTCGAAGCGCTCTGGCAGGAAGCGACCACCGTGGCCGCGCTTGCCTATGCGGTTGCTTCGCGCACCAGCGTCAATGCCGATGAAGCCATGCTGGCGGGCCTGCTGCACAACGTGGGCAAGATCTATATCCTGGCGCGGGCTCACAAACATCCGTTCTTCAAGGAACCGCAGACGCTGCAACAGCTGATGCGCGACTGGCATGCCAACGTCGGCAAGGCCATCGTGGAGAACTGGGGTTTCCCCGAGCACATCGCCGAAGCCATCGGCGAGCACGAGAACATCGAACGCATCAACGATGAGCGCGACGTGACCGACGTGCTGACCGTGGCGGTGATGATGGCCGGCTTCTTCGGTCACGAGGCCGATCTGGAGCTCAACATGCAGGGCGTGAAATCGTTCTGGCGCCTGGGCCTCGACAACGAGAAGTGCGTGCACGTGATGCGCGATTGCGCCGATGAGATCAGCGCGCTGCGCACCGCGCTCGGCGACTGAACAGATATTTCCTCGCTATTCCACGCCCGGCGGTTCCTCGGAACCTCCGGGCGTTTTCATTTGCGCGCCTCGATCCGTCATCGGGGTAACTCGCAGCGCACTACTCGGCGCACCCTGATTTGGCGCTTCCGGTATTCAATGTCAGGCCTGTAAGGTCGATAGACCCGAAGGAAATACTCACTGGTAGATTCGTATGAGCTTTGGGTCATTAAGTATTCGCACGCGTATTATCGGCACGTTGCTGGTGCTGGCGGCCTCCATGGTCATCGTCGGCAGCCTCGGTCTGTATGGCATGAACGGCGTCATCGCCGATCTCGACGACATGTATCAGCGCCGGGTGCTGGTGATGGGCGATCTGGGCGAGTTGCGGGCCCGCGAGCTCGACCGGCAGGCGCTGGTCTCGTTGACCGTGCTGGCCGACGATCCCGCCGCGATCGCACGCTACAACCAGCAGCGCAAGGAGAACCTGCAGACCATCGATCAGATGATGCAGGACTTCGGCGACAAGCAGACCACCGAGGAAGGACGGGCGAAATTCGCAGCGGTCAAGCAAGCCCACGAGACGCTGAAACCGCTGGTCGCCGAGTTCGAAGCCGCCGTCGCTGCCAACGACGACGAACTGGCCGGAAAGATCATCGTCGAGAAAATGGATCCGGCATTCGATGCCCTGGATGACGCGCTCACCGTGGCATCGGCTCATCAGTTCAAGCGCGCCGAAGAAGCTCTCAAAGGGGCGCAGGACGATTTCAGTCACAACCGCGCCATCATGATCGGCGCGATCGTGCTCGCTCTCGCCGCCGCCGGCGTGTTCGCTCTCTTGCTGATGCGCGCCATCATGTCGGGCCTCGGCACGGCGATGAGTGTCGCCGAGAACATCGCCGACGGTCATCTGGGTCACAAGATCGACGCCAGCCGTGGTGACGAATTCGGCGTGCTGCTCGGTGCGCTCAAGCGTATGGATGAAAAGCTGCACGAGATCGTCGGCAGCGTGCGTGGCGCATCGGACGCGGTCGGCGGCGCGGCATCGCAGCTCTCGCGCGGTAACGACGATCTGTCACAGCGTACGCAGGAGCAGGCATCGGCGCTGGAAGAAACCGCATCGAGCATGGAAGAGATGACCGCGACGGTGAAACAGAACGCCGATAACGCGCGGCAGGCGAATCAGCTGGCCAGCGGTGCTCGCGGTCAGGCCGAGCGCGGTGGCGAAGTGGTGTCGCGTGCGGTCAGTGCGATGGCGGAGATCAACAACTCCAGCCGCAAGATCGCCGACATCATCAGTGTCATCGATGAGATCGCGTTCCAGACCAATCTGCTCGCGTTGAACGCGGCTGTCGAAGCAGCCCGTGCCGGCGAGCAGGGGCGTGGCTTCGCGGTGGTGGCGAGCGAAGTGCGCAGCCTCGCTCAGCGCAGCGCCACGGCCGCCAAGGAGATCAAGGATCTCATCGGCGACTCGGTGGAAAAGGTCCGCAGCGGCAGCGAGCTGGTCGACGAGTCCGGCAAGGTGCTCGGCGAGATCATGGACAGCGTCAAGAAAGTCAGCGACATCGTCGCCGAGATCGCCGCCGCCAGCGAAGAGCAGGCTCAGGGCATCGATCAGGTGAACAATGCTGTCACACAGATGGACGACACGACCCAGCAGAACGCGGCGCTGGTGGAAGAGGCGGCCTCGGCGGCCAAGTCCATGGAGCAGCAGGCTCAGCAACTGGTGACGGAGATTTCGTTCTTCCGCACGGCGGGCAATCAGTCGCCGATCGCGAGCAGAATCGCGTCGACCAAACCGGCTGCATCGGTGCGCCCGATCGCGCGTCCGGCGATCAAGCGTCCCGCTGCCAAGCCGGCAGCTCGCCCGGCCCCGGCCCCGGCGCCCATGCCGATGGCCAAAGCCAGCGGCGACGACAGCGCCTGGCAGGAGTTCTGATTCACAACGAAACAAGTGCGCGCGATTTCGCCCCCGATGGATGTTTCGAATCGGCAGCTGCTGGCGCGCACAGTCTGAATAATCCGCGGTGGGGGCAACTCCGAATGAGCCGTGCTCCCGCAGGGAGCAAAAATTGAATTCCCCCTCCCGGCACGGGAGGGGGTCAGGGGGTGGGTCTTTCTGGGACAGGTGAACAGACTCACGTTCCCCTGCTTTTGAGGGATTGCCCTATCCGCGTATAAAGGGTTTGGATGAGGAACGCCGTTGTGCGGTGAAACGTACTGATTGCGTTCGCTGGCGAGGGACGCCAGCGTGTGGCGATTTTCATTTCAACGATGGCCACAGATTTGGTCGCGGGGAACGGGACGTGGCAAAGGGCGGAAAAATACTGGTCGCGGAAGACGATGCGGAGGCGCGCGAGCTGCTGATGCTGTCGCTGGCGGATGGCGACTACGACCTGTTGCAAGCCGCCGACGGTATCGAAGCTTTGCATTTATTGCGTACCGAGCATCCCGACCTGCTCATTACAGACATCGTCATGCCGCGCATGGACGGTTACGAACTGGTGCGCAAGCTGCGCCAGGACGAGAGCATGTCCGGCACGCCGGTGATTTTCTGTTCAGCCTCCTATCATGAACGTGAAGTGCGCGAGATGGCCCGGTCGCTGGGCGTTCGTAGCACGCTGTCCAAACCGTACGATCTGGAGATCGTGCGCGAGACCGTGAACGCCGCGCTGGCAACCAAGCCGGCCGGCGGAACGCAGCAGCCCCCCGCGCTTTCCGTGAACGGCGGTGCTCAGGAACGATTGAGCGCATTGGTGACATTCAGCCGTCGAGTGTTCGGTCAAACCGATCCTGCCGTGATTCTCGAATCCACTTGCGACGCCGCGCGCGACATTCTGCTTGCGCAAGTGGCCCAGCTCGTGATCGTGGGCGACAGCGGCTCGCGTCAGGTGACCACGTCGAGCGGCCTGGCCGGCGAGGAAATGGAACGTTTGCTCGGCTCGCGCATGTATCGCGATCTGGTGCAGTCCCTGGAGAGCGGTGGTTCGGCGCTCTATCCGATGTCGCCGGATGAATCCCTCCCCGCGGACGCAGTCACTCAGCGCGGCGAGTTTGTTTCCATGCTGGGCGTGCCGATCGCGTCGGTCACCAAATCCTATGGTTATTTGTGTGTGCTGAACCGGATCGGTCTGCCGGGATTCACGGAGGAGGATCTGGCGGTGGCGCGCGCCATCGCGGCCCAGGTCGCCGTGGCTTATGAGAACGCGCTTCAGCATCAGGCGCTGCAGGATGAAATCGACCGGCGCGCCGAGATGGAAAGTGAAATCCGGCGCTTGAATCAGGACCTGGAGAAACGCGTCGCCGAGCGCACCGCCGAGCTGGAGATCGCCAATCGCGAGCTCGAGGCGTTCTCTTATTCGGTCGCCCACGATCTGCGCGCGCCGCTGCGTCTGATTCATGCGCACGTGCAGATGCTTCGTGAGCACAAAGGCCCGCCGGGTGCGCGCGAGCCCACCATTCACATGGAACAGATTCAGCGCGGCGCCAAGGAGATGAGCGCGCTGATCGACGGGTTGCTGGCGCTGTCGCGGGTCAGTCATGTCGAGATGCGTCGCGAGCCGTGCAAGCTGGACGGCCTGGTGAAGCACGCGGTCGATCGCGCCAGTCAGGAAGCGCAGGGCCGTGACATCGAATGGCACCTGAATCCCTTGCCCGCCGTCAGCTGCGATCCCGAGTTGATGCAACAGGTGTTCGCGAACCTGATCGGCAATGCGGTCAAATACTCCCGGCCGCGCGCCAAGACCGTCATCGAGGTCGGCACGGGCGTGGTCGGCGAGGGCGACACCGGCACGACGGCTGCGCCTGGCGAGCGGTACATCTACGTGCGGGACAACGGCGTCGGCTTCGACATGCGTTATGCCCGCAAGCTGTTCGGCGTGTTCCAGCGGTTGCACCGGCAGGACGAATTCGAGGGCACCGGCATCGGGTTGGCCACGGTCAGCCGCATCGTCGAGCGCCATGGCGGCACCATCTGGGCCGAAGCCAGCCCCGGCCGGGGCGCGGAGTTCCGGTTTACCCTGCGTGGGATGGATTGAGGGCGGAAGACCCACCCCCTGGGTCTTCCGGCCCGCGGGGTGAGCCTCTGGTATCCTTCGCGCCTTTCAACCGGGCCTCCTGGCCCCAATACGCCCATAACGATGCAGTCCCAATACGAACCCTCCGCCGTGGAGGCCGAGGCGCAGGCTTTCTGGACCGACCGCCAGGCCTTCGCCGTCAAGGAAGATCCGAGCCGCCCCAGCTATTACTGCCTGTGCATGTTTCCGTACCCCAGTGGCCGGCTGCACATGGGGCATGTGCGCAATTACACCATCGGTGACGTGATCACCCGGTTCCTGCGCATGCAGGGCTACAACGTGCTGCAGCCCATGGGGTGGGACGCCTTCGGTCTGCCGGCCGAGAACGCCGCGATGAAGAATGGCGTGCCGCCGGCCAGGTGGACCTACGAGAACATCGCCTACATGAAGCGCCAGCTGCAGTCGCTGGGCTTTGCGCTCGATTGGGATCGCGAACTGGCGACCTGCCAGCCCGAGTACTACCGCTGGAACCAGTGGCTGTTCCTGAAGATGCTGGAGAAGGGCATTGCCTATCGCAAAACCGGCATCGTGAACTGGGATCCCATCGATCAGACCGTGCTCGCCAACGAGCAGGTGATCGACGGCCGCGGCTGGCGCACCGGCGCGCTGGTCGAGAAGCGCGAGATCCCGATGTACTACCTGCGCATCACCGCCTACGCGCCCGACTTGCTCGACGCGCTGAACGACATGCCGGGCTGGCCCGAGCGCGTGCGCGCCATGCAGGCGAACTGGATCGGTCGCAGCGAAGGCGTGCGCCTGAGCTTTCCGTATGAATTGCAGGGCGAGCAACGTTTGCTGAGCGTGTTCACCACGCGCGCCGACACCATCATGGGGGTGACGTTCGTGGCCGTCGCCGCCGAGCATCCGCTCGCGACGTACGCCGCGCAGTCGAATCCTCAGCTCGCTGCCTTCATCGAGGAATGCAAACTCGGCACCGAGCAGGAAGCCGAGATCGCGCAGATGGAAAAGAAGGGCATGCCGACCGGCTTGTTCGTGAAGCATCCGATCTCAGGCGAACCAGTGCCGGTGTGGGTGGGCAACTATGTGCTCATGACTTACGGCGAAGGCGCCGTGATGGGCGTGCCGGCGCACGACGAGCGCGACTTCGCGTTCGCGTTGAAGTACGGCCTGCCGATCAAACAAGTGATCGAGCCTGCGGCCAGCAACGCGCATCGCCGCGCGCTGCGAGACGGCGTCGCCCAGTCGAACGACACCGTGCGCGATCCGATTCGCCCGGAAGATCGACACGTCCTCGAGGGGGGCATCGCGAAGTTCTCCGTGGCCGAGTGGCAATCCTGGTATGGCGAGTACGGCGTGCTCATCAATTCCGGCAAGTACGACGGTCTGGAGCACGCGGCGGCCATCGACGCCATCGCCGCCGATCTCAGTGCCAAGGGCTACGGCGAGAAGCACGTGCAGTGGCGTCTGCGTGATTGGGGTATTTCGCGTCAGCGGTATTGGGGCTGCCCGATTCCGTTGATCCATTGCCCGAAGTGCGACGTGGTGCCGGTGCCGGAACAGGATCTGCCGGTGGTGTTGCCCGAGGGTCTGGTGCCGGATGGCAGCGGCAATCCGCTCAACAAGACGCCGTCGTTCCTCGATTGCAAATGTCCCCGGTGCGGCGGCCCGGCGCGGCGCGAGACGGACACGATGGATACGTTCGTCGATTCGTCGTGGTACTTCCTGCGCTTCGCTTCCGCCAAGAACGACAAAGCCATGGTCGATGAGCGCGCCAACTATTGGTCGCCGGTCAATCAATACATCGGCGGCATCGAGCACGCGATTCTGCACTTGTTGTACGCACGTTTCTGGACGCGCGTGATGCACGACATGGGGCTGGTGAAAGTGAAGGAGCCGTTCCAGAACCTGCTCACGCAGGGCATGGTGCTCAACGACATCTATTCGCGTCGCACCGGGGAAGGCGCGATCGAATATTTCAATCCAGTCGATGTGAACGTGCAGGTCGACGCGAAGGGCGCGCGCGTCGGCGCCACCTTGAATTCGGACGGCAAGCCGGTCGAGTGGGAAGGCATGCGCACCATGTCGAAGTCCAAGAACAACGGCGTCGATCCCACCAAGCTGGTCGAACAGTACGGCGCGGACAGCGTGCGCCTGTTCATGATGTTCAAGGCGCCGCCGGAAGATACGTTGGAATGGTCGGACGACGGGGTCGAAGGCGCGTCGCGTTTCATGCGTCGTTTGTGGCGCATGGTGCACGAGCATGTCACCGCGGGTCTGGTGAGTGGCAAGGTGTCCGGCGAGCTGACCGACGAGCAGCGTAACGTGCGCCGTGCCGCGCACAGCACGTTGCAAAAGGTGACCGACGACCTCGGCCGTCGTCGCGTGTTCAACACCGCCATCGCCGCGGTGATGGAATTCATGAACACGCTGTCGAAGTTCGAGGACCAGACGCCGCAAGGTCGGGCCGTGCGCCAGGAAGCGCTCGAGTTCGTCGTGCAGATGTTGTCGCCCATCGTGCCGCATGCCGGACACGTGCTGTGGCAGGCGCTCGGTCATACCGATCCGCTGATCGATCACTCCTGGCCGCAGCCCGATGCCGCCGCGCTGGTTCGCGACAGCATCGACGTCGTCATACAAGTAAACGGCAAATTACGCAGCCAGGTGACCGTCGAAGCGAGCGCCACCGAGCAACAGATCCGCGAGGCCGCCCTGGCCGACGCCACTGTGCAGAAGTGGATCGAAGGCAAGCCGGTCCGCAAAGTGATCGTAGTGAAAGGCAAGCTGGTCAACGTGGTGGTGTGAACCACGGCCTCCGCTCGGGAGACTTGCGGGGGCTTGTGGCGCCGGCGTAGCCTCGATGACATACATCGGGGGGATCGCATATGTCAGCTGCAGAACGTGCCGTCGCGGACGTGCGTGCACAGGTGTCGGCCGAGGAATGGGCGACGCGCGTCGATCTGGCCGCCTGTTATCGTCTGGTCGCGCATTTCGGCTGGGACGATCTGGTCTTCACTCACATCTCGGCGCGCGTGCCGGGCACGCATGACTTCCTGATCAATCCCTATGGCTTGATGTTCGAGGAAGTCGCCGCGTCCAATCTGGTGCGCGTCGATTTGTCCGGCAACAAAACATTGCCGAGCCCTTACGAGATCAATCCCGCCGGCTACACCATTCACAGCGCCATTCACCAGGTGCGTGAAGACGCCGGTTGTGTCTTACATCTCCACACGATGGCGGGTATCGCGGTCTCGGCGCAGAAGGACGGGTTGTTGCCGATCTCACAACAGGCGACGCTGATCCTGCTCAGTTTGTCGTACCACGATTACGAAGGTATCGCTCTCAATCCGGAAGAGAAGGGACGTCTGCAGGCGCATCTGGGCGCTGCACGCCACATGATCCTGCGCAATCATGGACTGCTGACCGTCGGCCGCATCGTCTCCGACGCTTTCATGATGATGTTCAGTCTGCAGCGCGCCTGTGAAATCCAGATCATGGCGCAAGCCGCCGGCGGCAATTCGCAGCTGATAGAAATTCCCGAGAGCGTGCTCGCCACCGTGCCCGAATACATGAAACAGGTGACTCGCGGCGCCGGCACCGGGCTGGTCTGGCCCGCGCTGTTGCGCAAAATGGACCGCATCGACCCCAGCTATAGGGAGTAAACGTACAAACCGTGGTTGCCACCTGAACGCGTGAATGATAAAGCAACGCGGGTAGTGCAAATCTTGTACGGTCTCGAGAGATAAGCGGATGAAAGCGGGTGTCATGGCAACGCGGCTGTCAGTACTGCAGCGAGCGTTGCCGTCACGCATCCTGGTGGTCGATGACGACGAGCAGGATCGCGAGTTGATCACGAGGCGGCTGACTGCCGCCGGTTTTGAAGTCGAGCATGCCTCCAATGGGCAGGAGGCGCTCGATGTGCTCGACCGTCAGTGGTATCCCCTGGTGGTCACCGATTGGCACATGCCGGTGATGGATGGTCTGGCGCTGACGCAGACGCTGCGCGCGCGCGGTACCGAAGATACTTACATAATCATGCTGACCATGCGCGACGCCAGCACTGACTTCGAGCAGGGCTACGTCGCCGGCGTCGACGACTATCTCACCAAGAAAGTTTCCGATCCCGAATTGTTCGCCCGCATCTACGCCGCGTTCAACACGCTGGCGTTGCGCCGTTCGCTGCGCGAGGCGCAGGAAGCGGTGATGGAGCAATCGGTGAGCATCGATGTCGAGTCCGGTGCGTTCTCACATAGCGAATTGCACACCCGACTGCTGTCAGAGATTCGTCGCGGTCAGCGTTATGGCCGGCAGCTGGCGCTGATGACCGTGGGCGCCCGGATCGAAGGTGCGCCTGTCGATGAAAGCGTGCCCGATGCAACGACATTGAAGTGCGTGGTCCAGGCGATCGACGCCTCGGTTCGCGCGCATGTGGACTGGATTGCTCGCATGGAGTCGCCGGTGGGGGCGGTGTTCGCGGTGGTGTTGCCCGAGGCGGGCGTCACCGAGGCGCCGCTCATCAAGGACCGCATGATGGTGGGGCTGACCCGCTATGCCGCCAGTGCTTCGGTGCCGCTGGCCTTCAGCTATGGCGTCGCGGCGCTGGAGCGGGATGGCAATGACAGCTCGCCGGCCGACGCGAACGAAATGCTCAACGTGGCCGAGCATTGCCGGGGCTGCCCCGGCCATTCGGGGAATGAGCAGTTGGCTGCCGTTCAGCGCAGTGTGGCCACGCACGCGGGCATCGTCTGCCGTCACGGTTACGTGGTCGACAGCGAATGCGTGCTCAAAAGCCCGGCGGCCATGCGCGCGAGCCAGCCGTTCACCGCAGCCCGCTGACCGGCGCAGATTGACCCGGAAGCCAGGGCCCGCGAACATGTCGGCCCTGTTTCGCTCCCGCGAGAGTGCCTGTGACGCTTTCTGCCTCCGCCCGTCGTCTTTGCTGGTTGCTGGTTTCGCTCTGCCTGACCTCGTCGTTGGCGGGGTGCGGCTGGCGCCTGCAGGGCACGACCAAGCTGTCGTCGGTCATGGCGACCACTTATGTCGATACCAAGGATCGCTACACCGATTTCCACCGGGCGTTGCGCGAGAGTCTGCAAGCCTCGGGGGCGCGGCTCACCAACAATGAGGACGAAGCGACCGCGGTCGTGAAGATCATCAAGGATGTGAGCGGGCAGCGAGTGCTCACCGTGTCCGGCCGCAACACGCCGGAGGAATACGAGGTGTTCTATTCCATCGAGTACTCGGTCAACGGCCGCACCGAGGAGCTGATCGCCCCGGAGAAGCTCGAGCTGACCCGCGATTACAGCTACGACGAAACCGCCGTGCTCGCCAAGCAAAAGGAACAGGCGGTTCTGCGCGAGGCACTGGCTCGAGATCTGGCGGGTCAGGTCGTGAGACGTCTGGCTGCGCTCTGATGACAGAGGTGTTGAAGGTCACTGACGTCGGCGTCGACGTCGTGACGGGGCTTCTGGATCGTTACGGCATGGAATGCGTGGCGCTCGGTGCCGAGGAAACCATCCCGGGTTCCTATTGGGGCGACAGCGAGGCGGGGCTGGTCGGCTCGAAGATTTATTGGCGCGCCGATACGCCACTGCATTCGTTACTTCACGAAGCCGGTCATTTCATTTGCATGGACGACTCGCGCCGCGAGCAACTGGACAAGGACGCGGGCGGCGATTACGACGAAGAAAACGGCGTTTGTTATTTACAGATCGTGCTGGCCGGCGAGCTGCCGGGCGTCGGTCGCGAGCGCATGTTTCATGACATGGACGCGTGGGGCTACACGTTCCGTCTCGGCTCCGCACGCGCGTGGTTCGAGCAGGACGCCGACGATGCGCGCGCCTGGCTGGTCGACCGCGGCGTCATCGACGACGACGCGCGGCCGACCTGGCGCAGAAGAACTATCTGAATTTATCAGTCGCTTCGATCAGCCGATGTGTATTGCCGGCCTCGAACGCTGAGTGACCCGCGTCCGGCGAGACCTGGAAGTCCGCCTCCGGCCAGGCTTGATGCAGTTTCCAGGCGGTTTGCATCGGGCACACCACGTCGTATCGACCCTGCACGATCACTGCTGGAATGTGACGGATGCGGTCCACGTTCTTGATCAGCTGATCTTCGGTTTCCAGGAAGCCGCGGTTCACGAAGTAGTGACATTCGATGCGCGCCACGGCCACCGCGAAGTCCTCTTCGTTCCACTTGTGCAGGTTCTCTTCGTTGATGTGCAGATAGCTGGTCGCGGCTTCCCAGATCGACCAGGCACGGGCGGCTTTCACCCGGGTGTCGCGATCGTCGCTGGTCAGTCGCTTGTAGAACGCCTCGATCATGTCGCCGCGCTCGGCGGGCGGAATGGCGGCCACATAGTTTTGCCAATGATCCGGGAACAGGGCGCTCGCGCCGCCTTCGAAATAGAACCAGCGCAGCTCGAACTGGGTCAGCGTGAAGATGCCGCGCAGAACGATCTCGCTGACGCGTTCCGGATGGGTTTGTGAATACGCCAGTCCGAGCGTCGAGCCCCATGAGCCGCCGAACACCAGCCATTTGTCGATGCCGAGATGCTTGCGCAGCTTCTCCATGTCCTCGACCAGGTGCCAGGTGGTGTTGTCCTCGAGGCTGGCGTGCGGCTTGCTCCGGCCGCAGCCGCGCTGATCGAACAGGATGATGCGGTAGGCATCGGGGTCGAAGAAGCTGCGCGCGCGATTGTCACAACCCGCGCCCGGGCCGCCATGCACGAACACGGCCGGCTTGCCCTTGGGGTTGCCGCATTCCTCGTAATAGATCTCGTGGGTATCCGAGACGCGCAACATGCCGCTCTTATTGGGCTTGATGGCGGGATACAACGTGCGCAAGCCACCGCCGGTCTTCGCCTTGGCCGGCCGCTTGCGCTTGGCGAGCACGGCATGCCGGGCGTGATTGCGTTGTTTGCTGGCGGGGGCGGGGCGGGCAGAGCGCCGGGTCGTTTTGCGCTTCTTGGTAGCCATCAATGCTCCGGGGAGACCAACTTTAGACAGATCAATTCTCGGCTGTCGCGAGCAGATAGGGAAGCGTCGCACGTGCGAGAATGGCGTATGCCGTTAGCGACCCACACCCGATCCATGCTGTTGCTGGTGCTCACCATGGTGGTGTGGGGCAGTACCTTCATGGTGACCAAGGAGCTGATCGCGGTGTGGCCGCCGTTCACGGTGGCCTTCGTGCGCGTCATCGTCGGCACCCTGGTGTTGCTGCCCTTTGCGTTGTCCCGCAAGACCCCGGGACTGCGGCTGCCGTGGCCGACCATCTGGTTGATGGGCTTTATCGGCGTGGCGCTGTACTACCTCGTGTTCAACATGGCGATGATGTCCGTGTCGGCTTCGCAGGGCGCGCTGGTTCAGGCGTCCATTCCCGCCATGACCGCGCTGGTCGCGGTGCTGTGGTTGAGGGAGCGGGCCACGGCGCTGCGCTGGCTGGGTATCGCGATGTCGGTGGGCGGGGTACTGATCGTCTTTTCGGGCAGCGGCTCGGACGGCGGCGAGTCCAGTCTGTTCGGCAGCCTGCTGATGTTTGCTTCGGTGGTGTGTTGGGGGCTGTATACCGCGCTCGCCAAACGCGCTGCCGGTTTCGATTCGCTGGTGATCACCGTGGCGGTGACCGGCACGGGGTCGTTGTTATTACTGCCGTTGGCCGGCTACGAAGTGGTCACCGCGAACCTCGCCGGCGACGGGCTGCCGCCGTTGCCACTGATCGGCTGGGTGGAGCTGCTCTATCTGGGCGGCATCGCCTCAGGTGTTGCGTATTTGCTGTACAACGCGTCGCTCCGCCACCTCGATGCGAGCGAAGTCGGCGTTTACACCAACCTGATTCCCATCGTCGGCGTGCTCACCGGTGTAGTCGTGCTGGGCGACCCGCTGTCGGCGCGGGCCATTGTCGGCGGGGTGGTCGTGATGTTCGGCGTGTGGATCACCAGCCGGGCGGAGCGGCCAGTCGCTGTGACGGCCTAAGCCTTCGCGACCCACATCTCCATATCGAGCGGCTGCGCGAGCGACTTCACCAGGTCCTGCGCATAGATCGGCAGATCCCGCAGGCTGCGCACGCAGATCATCAAATTACGCGGCGCCCAATCGTCGCTCAGCTCGATCACATGCAACTTCATCGTACGCATGGCGCGTGCGGCAGTGGTCTCCGGCACGACGCCGATACCGACGTTGCCTTCGACCATGCGACACACGGCGTCGAAGCTACGAAGCTGCACGCGCAGCTTGAGGCGGCGACCGATGCGTTCGGCCTTCTCGGACAGGAATCGTTGCAGTGAGCTGGAACGATCCAGCCCGACGAAATCGCTGTCGAGGGCGTCGGCGAACGCGATCCTGTTCTTCGCGGCGAGCGGATGGGTGGGCGCGGTCACTAGAACAAACCGGTCGACGCGGAACGGAAAGACTTCCAGGCCGGTGACGTCCTCGGTGCCGGCGACGATACCGATGTCGGCCTTGCCGTCGGCGATCGCGGCGACGATCTCGTCGCTCAAGCGCTCTTCCAGATCGATGTTCACCTGGGGATGCGAGGTCAGGAAATTGCTGAGGGGCTCGGGCAGGAATTCGGTCAGCGCATTGGTGTTGGAGAGCAGCCGTACGTGACCTTTGAGCCCGTCGGCGTACTCGCCCAGCTCGGCTCGCATGCGCTCCGCCTGCTGCAACATCTGGCGTGCGTGATGAACCAGCGTGCGGCCCGCGGGCGTCGGATGAACGCCCTGGCGTTCGCGGTTCAGCAGCGGCGTGCCCAGCTCGATTTCCATGTTACGGATTCGAGTGCTGGCGGCGGCGACGGCGAGGTGCATGCGCTCCGCGCCGGCGGTGATGCTGCCGGCTTCGACGACGTGCAGGAACAGCTTGAGATCGGTCAAATCGAAACGCATCGGCGCAGTTTATACGCTATCGAGGTACCAGTCGTGGTCTGTCGGGGGCACCAGCGCGTTGTACTTGTCCCATTCCTGGGTCTTGATCGCGAGATAAGCCCGCAGGAATTCCTCGCCCAGCGCTTCGCGCAGGAACATCGAGTCGTCGGCGGCTTTGATTGCGCCCAGCCAATCTCTCGGCAGTGAGGCGGCGATACCACTCTCGTAGCCATTGCCGGTGATGGGTGGACCCGGGTCGAGCTTGGCAGTGATACCGGCATGCACGCCGGCGAGCACGGTCGCCGCGACCAGATAGGGATTCGCGTCCGCACCGCTGACCCGATGTTCGATGTGCCGGCTTGCTGGAGGACCGGCCGGGACGCGCAAACTGACGGACCGATTGTTGATGCCCCAGGTCGGTGCCATCGGCGCGTAGCTGTGATGACGGAAGCGCCGATACGAGTTCGCGTTGGGCGCGAATATCAGCATGCTCTCGGCCATGGTCTTTTGCAGTCCGCCGATGGCGTGTCTTAGTAGCGGCGTGCCGGCAGGATCGTCGGCGGCGAATGCGTTGTTGCCGTTCTCGTCCTGTACGCTGACGTGCATGTGCATGCCACTGCCGGCCTGATCCGCGAAAGGTTTTGGCATGAAGCAGGCGGTCAGCCCATGTTTCAGAGCAGTGGCGCGGAGCAAGCGCTTGAACAGGATCGCATCGTCGATGGCGCGTAACGCGTCGTCGCGATGGAGCAGAGTGATCTCGTATTGGCCCGGAGCATACTCAGACATGAGTGTTCGCAGCGGCAGTCCCTGCGCGCGAGCACCGGCATAGATGTCGTCGAAGAGCGGTGCCATGTCCTGCAGCTTGCCGAGGCCATAGGAGTCGAGTCGTTGCGGGGCGCGTTGTGATAACAGTCCCGGGGCGGGCACGAGTTTTCCTTGCGCGTCTCTCGCCACCAGATAGAACTCGATCTCGGCGGCAACCACTGCTCGCAATCCCAGTTGCTGTAACCGTTGTACCGAGCGAGCCAATGCATGTCTTGGATCGGCAGTGCATGGGCGGCCATCGGCTTCGTACATGGTCATCAGCACCTGCGCGCCGGGGCGAGACATCCAATTCGCTCGCACCAGCGTGCCGGGCACGGGGCGACAGATACGATCGGCATCGCCCACCGACCAGACCAGCCCGGTCGCTTCCACATCTTCACCCGTGACATCGAGGCCGAGAATGGAGCCGGCGACGCAGCGACCGTCGTTGTAAAGCGAGAGCAGTTCTTCGCGCGCGATCAGCTTGCCTCTGGGCACGCCGTTGGGATCGGTGATCAGCAGCTCGATGGCTGCCACGTCGGGGTGCGCGTCGAGAAACGTTCTGGCTGCGGTGTTATCGAAGTTCATGCAGGAACTCATCGAAGTGCTCGAGCAGCGCTTGCACCTGGTCGGCGGTGGTCGCGGGGCTCACCAGCATCATGTTGTGGAACGGCGTGACCAGCACGCCCCGATTCAGCAGGTAAAGATGCAACAGACGTTCGAGTATCGGCGCTGCGGCCGCCAGGGACTCGCGTGCGGTCCGTGCTGGCGTCGGCGTGAAAACCAACTCGCTGCGTGCGCCGACGCTCGTGACATGCCAGGGGAGGGCGCGTTCGGTGATGCGCTTCGTCAAACCGTCCGCCAGCGCTGTGGAGAGCGTGAGCATGTGAGCGTAGGCAGCGTTCGTCATCACATCCTGCAAGCACGCGACGAGCGCAGCGGTTGCGAGTGCGTTCGCGGCCAACGTCGTGCCCATACCCGAATGGCCCGAGGGCTTGGTTTCGAGCAGATGTTCCATCCGTTTCGCGAGCTCGGCAGTGAAGCCGTAGACGGCGGTTGGCATGCCGCCGGCGATGGCCTTGCCGGCGATCAAGAAGTCAGGCGCGAGTCCGAGCCGATGCGCGTGTCCGCGCGGACCGCTGCTGAGTGTGTGAGTTTCGTCGATGGCGAGCAGGGTCTGATAGCGAGAGCAGAGCTTGCGTGCCTCCGTCCAAAAGCCGTCTCGTGGCAACACCATGCCGGCGTTGGTCATGACAGGTTCGGCGAGCAAACAGGCGACCTCACCGTCCGCGAGCGCCGCTTCGAGCGCGGCGAGATCGTTGAACTCGACTACGCGTGCATGGGATGCGAAGTCGGCGACCTGACCGATCTGTCCTGGCCGCGTGACCACGTTGCCGTGGTCGAGTCGGACGAGGGTGTCTTCGAGCGAGCCGTGATAGCAACCGTCGAACACCAGAATGTGTTTGCGACCTGTCAGCGCACGAGCCCAACGCAATACCGCGCGATTCGCATCGGTCGCTGTTTGAGTGATTTGCCAATAGGGCAGGTCGAAGCGCTCGGCCAACAGCTCACCGGCACGTGCGGTTTGTTCCGTGGGCAGCATGCAGGTCAAGCCGTGCGACGCTTGATGTTTCAACGCATTCGCGACCGCGGGTGGGGAGTGACCAAACATCGCGCCCGTATCGCCCAAACAGAAGTCGGAATACCTGCGTCCGTCGACGTCGGTGAATGTGGATCCGGAGGCTTCCCGCAGGATCAACGGCGCCGGCAACTGCCAGTCCGTCATCCAATGCATGGGCACGCCATTCAACCAATGCTGTCGCAAGGCCTTGTCGCGACGTAGGGTTTCGGGATGCTCCGAGATGAAACGGCGTTGCTCGCGCTCCAATAGAGCGGCGCTGGACGCACTAAAAAGAGACAAATCGATTCCCCCTTCAGGCCCCGGTACCGTGGCCGGGATCATAGACCATCGCCCCAGTGGCGCTTCAGGCAATCCCTGAATCGATGTCGGGACGCTGCATCCCGGCCGGCATCGGTCGATAAGTCGGACATATCCCGCATTTTGCCACGGCCGGCGTTTGCTCGCGGGACGCCCCGTTTCTCAACACAGGCAAGAAAGTCCATGTCGATGCTCACGATCAAAACCCGGATGTACGTGAATCTGGGCGTACTGGCTGTCGCCATGCTGGTGGTGTGCGGTGTCGCGCTCAGCGCGTTCAACGCCAGCTCGCTGCGCATGGAGCAGTTGCAGGCCGAGAACCTCGTGCCCATCACCCAGATCAACGAGATCTACCAGCGCTCGCTGCAGAGTCAGCAATACCGGCTCGAAGGCTACGCGCATCGTGATCCGGCGTTCACCCAAAAGAACTACGAGCAGGTCAAGCAGAATCGCGCCCGGATCAACGAGCTGACCGAGCTGTTCAGCAAATATCCCTTGAGCGACCGGGAGCGCAGCCTGCTCGAGGACATCAAGTCGCAGCGCGCCGCCATCGTCGACGCCGGCAAGAAAGAAATCGACTTGCTGCTGGCGGGTGACTATGACGCTGCCGCGAAGATTCGTATCGATGCCATCGAGCCGGTGATCGATCGCATGGATGTGACGACCGAGCAGTTGGCGAAGGCGCGTGAGGCGGCCGCAGCTGAAATGATCGTGCGCGCGCAGGGCGAATTGAACCGCGATCGCAACGTCATGCTCGGCTGTTTCGTGGCCGCGCTGGTGGTGGCGGTGTGGTTCGCGGTGTTGCTGACGAAGCATATTTCCAGCGGCCTGGCGCGCGCCGAAGATCTGGCCCGTCGCGTGAGCCGCGGTGAGCTGGGCAATCAGGTCGATACCAGCGGCAGCGACGAGATCTCAGCGCTGCTGCGCAGCCTGAAGGACATGGACACGAAGTTGATGGAGACCATGTCGCAAGTGAGCGAGAGCGCCGCCGAAGTGGATCGTGCCGCGAGTCAGCTCTCCCAGGGCAGCGACGACCTGAGTCAGCGCACGCAGGAGCAGGCTGCGGCGCTGGAAGAAACCGCCGCGAGCATCGAAGAGATGACCGCGACGGTGAAACAGAACGCCGAGAACGCGAAACATGCGAATCAGATCGCCTCGAACACGCGCACGCAGGCGGACCAGGGCGGTGTGGCCGTTCAGCGCGCGGTCGGTGCGATGGGTGAGATCACTTCGTCCAGCAAACGTATCGAGGACATCATCGGCGTGATCGACGAGATCGCGTTCCAGACGAACCTGCTCGCGTTGAACGCAGCAGTGGAAGCGGCCCGCGCGGGTGAGCAGGGGCGCGGCTTCGCGGTCGTGGCCGGTGAAGTGCGCAGCCTCGCTCAGCGCAGCGCCACGGCGGCGCGTGAGATCAAGGGCTTGATCAGCGATTCGGTCGGCAAGGTCGACTCGGGTTCGCAACTGGTCGGTAATTCGGGCAAGTCGCTGGCGGATATCGTCAGTGGCGTGGCGAAGGTGACGAACATCGTCGCCGAGATCGCGGCGGCGACCTCCGAGCAGTCGACCGGTATCGATCAGATCAATCACGCCATCGCGAACATGGACACGGCGACCCAGCAGAACGCGGCGTTGGTGGAAGAGTCCGCCGCGGCCGCGAAGTCCATGCAACAGCAGGCGCAGCGGTTGCAGGAACTGGTGTCGTTCTTCCGGTTTGGTTCATCGGGCCGCGCGTCGTACGTTGCGGGCCCGAGCGTCAGTCATGGTGAACAGCAAGAGTCTTACGCCGAGGCTGCGTAACGACTACCACCGGAAGGGGACAGATTATAAATCTGTCCCCTTTCTAGATTGTCAGAACTCCGCGCGCGCGCCGATGTGCCACGAGCGGCCGGCAAGCGGTGCGATGTCCTTCAGCGGCGACGCGTGCTGGCGCGCGTCTTCGTCGAGCAGGTTCGTACCACGCAGGAACAGGAACACGCTGGTCGATCCCACCGGCACCCGATAGCTCGCATCCATTTCGGCCAGCACGAAACTGTCGGTCGGCAGCTCGTTGGTCGCGACCTTGTCCTGCTTGCTGTAGTAGAACGCTTGAGCACCGATGTGCCAGGCATCCTGGTCGTAGTGCAGGCCGGCGCCGAAACGCAGCGGCGGAATCTGCGGCAGATCCTCGCCGTTATCGAGCTTGCCCCGCACATAGTCGGACGCGAGCCGCAGTCCCAGATGGCGATTGCCGTCATCCAGCAGCGGCACGTTCACCTCGGCCTCGAAGCCATGAAATTTCGCGCCGTCCTGCAGATAGACGTACACCGGCAGATCGTCTTCGATATCGCCCGTCGGCGAGGCGTAGATGTAATCGGTGTAGTCGTTGTAGAAGGCGCTCACCACCCAGCTGAGGTTGTCGCCCGTATGACGCAGCGACAGGTCGGCCGTGACTGAGGTTTCCTTATCCAGATTTGTATCGCCGACCTCGTAGCGTTGCGCGGCGATGTGCGGACCGTCGGCGTACAGCTCGGCCGCCTGCGGGTTGCGCTGGGTGCGGGTCAGATTCAGCGCCAGGGCGTGATCTTCCGCGAAGTCCCACACGGCGCCGGCGGACAGGCTGATGGCAGTCTCGTCGTAGTCGGGCAGAGCTGCGTTCACGTCGATCTTCTGCTGTTCGGCGCGCGCGCCCAGCTCGATCGTCCAGCTCTCGAAGTGATGCTCTTCGAACGCGAACACACTCAACGTCTGCGTCGTGGAGCTGGGCACGAAGGCTTCTTCGCCAATGGCTTCGAAGTCCACGTCGACGTATTGCAGGCCGGTCGTGCCGCGCCAGCCGTTGCCGAACTCGTGATCGGCGGCGAAGCGCAGCTCGTACGCATTCTGGTTGAACACGGTGCCGGGTTCGCCGGGGGCTTCGAACTCGGTGTGGGTGTAGTCGTTGTACGCGCCGGTGAGACGCAGCTTCTTGATCGTGCCTTCCAGGTCGAGCTCCGCCTTGCCGTCGAAGCGATCCTGCTTCATGTCGATGAAGGCCTCTGCCTCGCCCGGGATGCCGTAGGTGGTTTCGTAACGGCTATAGGACAGGCCGGCGAGCCCTTGCTGACCGATGTACGAGCCGCCGATCGCGCCACCGCTCGCTTCACCCTGAGTGTTCGGAATGTGGCCGCGAATGTCGTCCGGCTCTTCGCCGGCCTCGATCAGCTGACGGCGCAGGGCGTCGGACTGGGCAAAGCCGGGGATTTCCACGTCGTCGGTCTCGCGATCGAAGTAGTCGGCGTGGAAAGCGAAGTTGCCCGCGCCGCCATCCAGACTGAAAGCGCCGGTGCGCTCTTCACTGGCGGTATCGCCACGAACTTCGACGGCGCCAGTGATCGGCTGCGCCGGCACTTCGGTCGGCACGCGCGTGCTGACGACATTCACCAGGCCGCCCGAGGCGCCGCTGCCGTACAGGAGTGCGGCCGGACCTTTGACGATCTCGATCTGCTGCGACACCACCGTTTCCAGCGTGACGGCGTGATCCTGGCTGAGACTGGAAACGTCCAGCGACGCCAGGCCGTCCTGCAGGACCTGCACGCGATCTCCGGCCAGACCGCGAATCACCGGCCGGCTGGCGCTCGGGCCGAAGTAGGTCGAGCTGACGCCCAACTGGCTCGACAGGGTTTCGCCGATGCTGCCGGCGATCTGACGGCGCAAATCGTCGCCCGACATGACCGAAGTGGGTTGCGCGACATCGAGTGGGTTTTCACGCAGCGCCGAGGATGTGACCACCACTTCCTCGGTCTTGGATTCCTGGGACAAAGCGGCGTGGCTGACCATCAACGCGGCCACGGCTACGCGTAACAAATGAGAACGGCGCATGACAAACATTCCTGAATAACTGCAGCGACTCGCGCGACGGTCCGGTGTTGTGGACTTCGATCGCACGAGCAACGACCTCACCGGTCAGGGCGAGGAATGACTAAGGGACTGCGAGTTATCGAGGCGGGCCGCGCGGCTGCGCGGTGACGGCGGGGCGGAAGGAAACTGAAACATCGGCAACCGGCGCTACATAAGTAACGACGGTGACGGCGTTGACGGCGGCGTAGCTTTGCTTGGGGGCATCGATCAGCCCGTCGAAGGCGGCACAGTAGCCGCACGCCGGGCCGTGAGCGCCGACTGTTTTGACCGTGTCGTCGTGCTGATGGACGACGTGCGCGATCGAATCCACGGCAAACGCCAACAGCAAGCATACGAGCGCCGCTCGTAGCCAGGCTGGTGGATTGCGTGCCAGGTGGAAAATGGACATGTGCTGGTCAGAAACTCGAGGGGTTTGCAACACCCTCAGCCGCGTAAGCTAACGGAGGACCTGTCTCTTGCCAAGCACAATACCAGCGGGTCCTGACCGAATCCTGAGTAAAAGCACCGTTGTGGGGGCGATACAACGGCCGCCGCAACTGGCGCTTCGCGACCGGCTTGGGCCATAATCGCCGCCATCGCAATCAGTCCGCGTTCCTCCCGCAATTCAGGCGCAAGTTATTTTGGCGCGAGTGTTTTCGATCCTTCCTGCCGTGTCCGCCGCAACTTCACGCCGGTGCTCCGGCGCTACGCTGTGAAGCTCTCCGGCGAAACACTCGCGGCCAGTCTGTCGCGGCTCGCGCCTGTCTATCTGATCTCTGGCGACGAGCCCCTATTGGTCAACGAAGCGGCCGATGCCGTGCGCGCGCGTGCCCGCAGCCAGGGTTTCACCGAGCGCGAGTTGAACGTGGTCGAGCGCGGCTTCGACTGGCAGGCGTTGCTTTCCAACAGCAAGGCCATGTCGCTGTTCGCCGAGCGCAAGATCATCGAGATCCGGATGACCAATCCGACGCCGGGCGAGCAGGGCGCCGATGCCATCATCGAGCTGGCGACCGAGCCGTCGGCCGACAACCTGGTGCTGATCATCACCGGCAAGATGGATGGTCGCGTACAGAACTCGCGCTGGGTCAGCGCCATCGAGAAGCACGGCGTGGTCGTGCAGATCTGGCCGCTGGAGCTGGCGCGCCTGCCGGCATGGATTCGCGAACGCCTCGCCAAACAGAATCTCAAAGCCGATAGCGAGGCGGCGACGCTGCTCGCCGAGCGCGTCGAAGGCAATCTGCTGGCCGCGCATCAGGAAGTCGAAAAGCTCGCGCTGTTGCTGCCGCCGGGCCCGGTCACTGCGGATACGATCGTCGATGCAGTCGCCGACAGTGCGCGCTTCGATGTCCTGCAACTGGGTGACGCGGCGATGAAAGGCAACGTCGCTCGAGCGCTGCGCGTGCTGGAAGGCTTGCGTGGCGAAGATATCGAGCCGCCCATCGTGCTCTGGGCCCTGAACAAAGATCTGCAATGGATCGCACGCTGCCAGCACCTGATGCGTCGGGGCCAGAGCGCCGACAGCGCCATGAATGCACTCTACGTGTGGCGCAATCGTCAGCCAGCGATGAAACAGGCTTTGTCACGACTCAAGCCGAAAACCGTGCGCGAGCTGTTGCTCAGCGCCGAACGCGCCGATCGCATGATCAAGGGCGTGATCCGCAGCGATCCGTGGCTGGAGTTCGAACGCCTGGTGGCGGGGCTCGCCGGCCTCAGGCTCGCGACCGCCGCCTGACCTGCATGACGCTTTCATCATGACGACGATCGGTATTTTCGGCGGCACCTTCGATCCGATTCATTTCGGTCATCTGCGCACCGCCTTTGAGTTGCTGCAAGCGCTGCGACTGAACGAGATGCGCTTCATGCCGGCCGGCACGCCGCCGCATCGTGATACGACCGTGGCGGACGCCGAACAGCGCCTCGCCATGGTCAGGGCCGCCACCGAAGGTCAGCCGGGCTTCACCGTCGACGATCGCGAGATCCGGCGCGAAGGATTGTCTTATTCGGTCGATACCATGCGGACCTTGCGAGCGGACTTTCCCGACCACTCGCTGTGTCTGATCGTCGGCATGGACGCATTTCTAGGCTTGCCGAAATGGCACCAGTGGCGTGAACTGCTGGAGCTGGCGCATCTGGTCGTGGCGCATCGTCCCGGCTGGCGCGCGCCGAGCATGGGCCCGTTGGGCGAGCTGCTGGTGGATCGCGGCACGGGCCGCATCAACGATCTGCACGAGCAACGCGCCGGGTGCATCTACATTCACGCGGTGACGCAGCTGGAAATTTCATCCACCGAGGTGCGCAAGTTGATCGCGATGGGTCGCGATCCGCGTTACCTGATGCCCGATTCGGTCCGGGCGATCATCGAGCAGACCGGCTGTTACAAGTCGCAACCCAAGAGGTGAGCATGGCCGTCAAGCGAGCGAAAAAAACTTCCCGACCCTCCAGCGCCAAGAAGAAGGTACCTTCCAAGGCGCCTGCCAATGTGACCAAGCTGAGCACCGCCCGTAAGAAGATGGCGAGTAAAGGCCCGGCTCCCGCTGCCAAGAAGAAGGCCGCCGCGAGCAAGGCTCCCGCTGTAACGGCGGCGAAGCAGCAGCCGGTGGTTTCGGTCGTGGAGCATGCGCTCGATGAGATGAAGGCCGTGAACGTGAAAGTGCTGGCGGTGACCAAGCTCACCGACATCACCGACACCATGATCATCGCCAGCGGCAACTCCGATCGTCACGTGCGTTCGATCGCCGATCGGGTGGTCGAGCATGCCAAGAAGGCCGGCTTCCGGCCGATGGGCGTGGAGGGCGAGCGCGATGGCGAGTGGGTGCTGGTCGACATGGGCGACGTGATCGTGCACATCATGTTGCCGAAGGTGCGTGAGTTCTATCGGCTCGAGAGCCTGTGGGACGTGAGCGCCGCGCGCCGTGAGGCGGCCGAGCAGAGCGCTTGAACCCAGGTTTGTGAACCACTCATGCGGCTGATCGTAGTAGCAGCGGGGACGAAGCTGCCTGACTGGGTCAACGCCGGTTTCGAGGACTACGCGGGCCGGTTCACGCGCGATTACAAGCTCGAACTAAAAGAAATCGCGCTCGGCCAGCGCGCCGGGTCCAGCCCCCCGGCGCAAGCCATCGCCAGGGAAGGCGAGAAGATGCTCGCTGCCATCCCCCAGGGCGCGTACGTCGTGGCCCTCCAGGTTGGCGGCAAGAACGTTTCCAGTGAGCAGCTCGCTCAGTTTCTCCAGACTCGCGCGCGGGACGGTCGCGACGTCGTGTTTTGCATCGGTGGGCCGGAGGGGTTGGCGCCGGAGGTTGATGCGAGGGCGGAGTTTCGATGGTCGCTGTCCGGGCTGACGTTGCCTCATGCTTTGGCGCGCGTCGTGTTGGCCGAGGCGCTGTATCGCGCGGTGATGATCATCAAAGGTCATCCGTACCATCGGGCCTGACGCTCAGACTTTGAGCCGGGCCATCTCCGCAACCGCCGACGCCACAGTGGGGAATCGTTCGGACGGTTCCTTCGCCAGCATCCCATCGATCAAGCGTTGAAAACGACTCAGCGGCTCCGGCAACACCGGAATCGGGTCGTTGCGATGTGATTGTATGATCCCAATCACCGAGGTTCCTCTGAAGGGCCGCTGACCGGTCAGCATTTCGTAGAACATGATGCCCAGGCTGTAGATATCGCTGCGCTGATCGACCTCGGCGCCTTCCGCCTGTTCCGGGCTGATGTAATAGGGCGAGCCTCGCACTTCACCCGCGTTGGTGTGCGCTGTGCCCAAATGTTTGGCCAGCCCGAAGTCGATGAGCACGATGCGCCCGTCGGGACGCATCATCACATTGGCGGGCTTGAGGTCGCGATGACATAGGTTGGCGGCGTGCACCACCTGCAGGGCCGCGGCGATCTGCAGAAAGATGTCCACGCTGTCTGTCGCTGTCATCAGGTTGCGAATCCGCAATTCCAGACTGCCGCCCGGGAAATATTCGGTGACGATGTAACGAAAGTCCTCGCCGTGCCCCCAGTCGTAAACATCGACGATGGCCGGATGTTTGATGCGCATCAGTAGTTCGCGCTCGCGATCGAAGCGTTCTTCCTCGCCGGCTTCGAGGGTCGACAGCGGTCCGGTGCGCAGCACCTTCACCGCCACGTTGTGACCCAACTCCACCGACAAGGCGACGTGCACCTCGGACTTCGGCGAGCGCGCGATGGTCTGCAGAAAGCGATAGCCGGGGATGACCGGAAACGCCGTGCGCTGCCGACTGCCGGGAGATTTTTTATCCTCTGGGCGCATCCGTGACCCTGCTCGTATTCGTGTGCGCGAACGGTTGACTCGACATCGGTAGCATCGATGTATAAAACATCCTAAGTTGATTCCCTCAGCACATCCATTGCCACGGCACAGTCGCAAATGTACGTGACGAGGTTATGATAGGAAGCGGCCACGGCATTGGCCAGGATGGGATCGAAGTTATGGCGATAGTCATGGAGTCCAGCTACTCGATCGACGCCGGCGCGAACCTGATCAGACTCAAAGTCTGGGGCGAGTTGACGGCGGATTCGTTGATGGAGTTGCTGAATCAGGCACGAGCCGATCCGGAATATGTCCCGGGCATGCATGCCATCGCCGACTACCGCGAGGCGTACGGCAACTGGGATTACAGCGAAATCCAGCGTTGCCGCGACTACCTGGTGCACATTGCGGTTCCTTGCGAAGTGCGCTGGGCCGCACTTTTCAAGCCCGGCAACCTCGCCGCCGCCGCGCACGTGCTGATTCTGATCAGTGAAGCCGTCGGCTCTGACATAAAGTTGCGCATGTTCGAGGAGCCGGCCGCAGCCCTGCGCTGGGTGCGTGGGGAGGACCGTCCGGAGGCCAACATGAGTCACACATTCCTGGGGGGGCGGGTCGAGGTGCGCACCGGCGACATCACCGGGCTGCCCGTCGATGCGGTCGTGAACGCGGCCAATTCCTCGTTGCTGGGCGGTGGCGGCGTCGACGGCGCCATTCATCGACGCGGCGGTGGGGAGATCCTGCGGGCCTGTCAGGAGCTGCGGGAAACCTGTTATCCGCGCGGCTTGCCGGCGGGCGAAGCGGTGCTGACGACGGCGGGCAAGCTGCCGGCGCGTTACGTGATTCATACCGTCGGGCCGGTCTGGGGCCGGGATCAGCAGCCCGATACGCTGCTCGCGTCCTGCTACAAGAAGTCCCTGGCGATCGCGGCCAGCCATTCGTTGGGCTCGGTGGCGTTTCCGGCGATTTCCACCGGTGCTTATGGCTATCCGAAGGACGAGGCGGCGGCGATCGCGTCGACCGCGATCAGCGAGGGGCTGGCGAGAGCCGATGCGATCGAGCAGGTGTCGCTGGTGTTTTTCTCGGATGCCGACCTGGACGTGTTCCTGGCCAACCAGCAATTCTGACCGGCACCGTTCGAGGGTACAGGAGGTAGCTCATCCTGTATCCTTCGGCGCATGTCAGAAACCCCAAATTCATCCGCCAAGCCGTTGATCTATCTGGCCTCGGCGTCGCCACGCCGTAGCGCACTGCTGACTCAGATCGGGGTCGCGCACCGGGTCGCGCCGGTGGCCGTCGACGAGTCCGTGAGCGGGGCCGAGGCGCCGGAAAAATATGTCACACGGCTCGCCGCCCTGAAGGCCGACACCCTCTGGGGCAGCCTTCCCAAAGAGCGGCGCCTGCCCGTGCTCGGCTCGGACACGACTGTCGTCGTCGATCAAAGCATCCTCGGCAAGCCGGCCGACGAAGATGACTGTGTCCGGATGCTCCAATTGCTGTCCGGGCGTACTCATCAGGTGCACACGGCCGTCGCGGTCCGCAGCGACAGCGGCAGCGAGGTGCGCCTGAGCATCAGCGATGTCACGTTCCGTGAACTGACACAGGCGGAGATAAGGGCCTACTGGCGCACGGGGGAACCTGCCGACAAGGCGGGTGGCTATGCCATCCAGGGGCGCGGCGCCGTGTTCATCCGGCACATCGCTGGGAGTTACTCCGGCATCATGGGCCTGCCGCTGTTCGAGACCGCCGAATTGCTGAGCGCGCACAGAAACGCGAGCGAGGTTCAGGGATGACGGCCGAGATCCTGATCAACATCAGCCCCCGCGAGGCGCGCGCCGCCCTGGTCGAAAACGGCGTGCTGCAGGAAATCTTTCTGGAGCGGGCCAACAAGCGCGGCCTCATCAGCAACATTTACAAGGGACGTGTATCCCGCGTGCTGCCGGGCATGCAGGCGGCCTTCGTCGATATCGGCCTGGAGCGCACCGCGTTCTTGCACGCCTCCGACATCGTGCATCCGGCGGTGGGTGAAAACGGCAGCCCCGATCTGCCGGTGGACGAGGGCCGGACGCCGGATATTCAGACTCTGGTCAGCGAAGGGGGCGAAATATTGGTCCAGGTGCTGAAGGATCCGCTCGGCACCAAGGGCGCCCGTCTGACGACGTTCATCACGATTCCGTCACGGTATCTGGTTTATATGCCCAAGGGCCGCGGCATCGGAATTTCGGCACGCATCGAAGACGAGGCTGAGCGGCAGCGGCTGCGCGAGGCCGCGAACCTGTTCGTGCGGGCCGATGAACCTGGCGGTTATATCGTGCGTACTGCTGCTGAGGGCGCGACCCCGGACGCGTTGCGCGCCGACATGATGTTTCTGCAAAAGCTCTGGAGCGTGCTCAGCGAGAAAGCGGCGGCGGCGAAGCCGGGCAATCTGGTGCACGAGGATCTGCCGTTGCCGGTGCGCGTCATGCGCGACGTGGTATCGAGCGGCATCGAGCACGTCGGTGTCGATCAACCCGAGACGCATCAGCGCATGATCGAATTTGCCCGCACCTTCATGCCGGAGATGACCGAACGCATCGAGCTGTATCGCGGCGAACGCCCGATCTTCGATCTGTACGGCGTCGAGGACGAGATACAGAAGTCGCTGGAGCGCAAGGTGCCGCTGAAATCCGGCGGCCATCTGATTTTCGACCAGACCGAATCGATGACCACCATCGATGTGAACACCGGCGCCTATGTGGGCCAGCGCTCGCTCGAAGAGACGATTTTCCGGACCAATCTGGAAGCGGCCGTGGCGATCGCGCGTCAATTACGCTTACGTAATCTGGGCGGCATCATCATCATCGACTTCATCGACATGGAGGAAGAGGAGCATCGCAAGCAGGTGCTGCAGGCGCTGGAGAAATCGCTGGCCGCCGATCATGCCAAGAATCACATTTCGTCGGTGTCGCCGCTGGGCCTGGTCGAGATGACCCGCAAGCGCACCCGCGAGAGTCTCGAACATATGCTGTGCTCGGCGTGTCCAACCTGCGAGGGGCGCGGCTTCGTCAAGACCACCGAAACAGTTTGTTACGAGATCTTCCGCGAGATTCTGCGACAGTCGCGTCAATTCCAGTTCCAGGAACTGATGGTACTGGCGCACCAGGATGTGATCGAACGGCTGCTGGATGAGGAGTCGGCGGCGCTGGCCGAGCTGGAAGTGCACACCGGCAAGCCCATCCGTCTTCAGACCGAAGCGCTGTACCAGCAGGATCAGTACGATGTGGTGTTGATGTGATTGCAGTGTGATGCCTTCTGAGTAATGTCCCGCCCACGTAAAATTCTCAAATGGCTGCTCGGCACTCTGGTGGTGCTGGCCATGATCGTGGGCCTGTTGTTCGCGACGTTCGGCTTCATCGTCGGGCGCGTGCCGGAATATCGAGTACAACTGCAGGACTGGATCGGTGAGCGCAGCGGACTGATCGTCGAGTTCCGATCCTTGAGCGCGCGGCTGCGGCTGTATGGTCCGGAGCTGGTGTTCGACGACGCGGTGGTGCGCACGCCGGATCGCACGCGAACCTTGTTCGTTGCGCGCCGGGGCAGCGTCGGTTTCGATCTCTGGAATTCCATCGCCAACGGTCGTATCACCGGCGGGCGCTTCTCGCTCGAGGCGCCGCAGATCGCGCTGATCCGCACCACCGAAGGCAAGATTCAATTGCTCGGGCAAAGCGCGCTGCCCGAACGCGAGATCAAGCCGATCTCGTTGGAACAATTACCGACCGGCCGCTTCGTCGTGCACGACGCCGTGGTCTCGTTCCGGGATGCGATCACCGGCCGAGGCCCGTGGTCGTTGTCGGGCGTGAGTTTCGAGCTCAAGCGCAGCACCGACTCGATGGACTTGAAGGGCACGGCGTCCTTGCCGAAGACCCTGGGCGAGGAATTGAAATTCAGCGCCACGGCCGAAGGCGCGCTCGAAAACTCCAGCACATTGCTGTCCACGTTCAACGTCGCAGGACAGAAGCTGGATCTGGCCGGCTGGGCCGATTTGTTGCCCGATGCCTGGCCGGCTCCGGAGAGTGGCCACGGCGCGTTACGGGTGAGCGGCACGTTGAAAGGCGCGCAGCTGTTGCAGCTGTCGGCGGCTGTCGATGTGGGCCAGCTCACCACGGAGCTGCCGGTGTGGACGACTCCGTTGCCGAAGGCAGCGCCGCTCGTGCCATTCGTGTCGAGTGACGATCCACCGAAACCGGCGCCGAAACATCCGATCGAGCCCGAGCCGGCGGTGGTTGCAGAAGAACCCGCGCCGGTCGCGCCACAAATCCTGAGCTACTCGCGACTGGCCTTCGCCCTGAATGCCCAGAAGGCCGACAACCAGTGGAGCGTCACGCTGTCGGATGTGGACGCGATTCGCAGCGACTCGTCGTGGCAGGCAAAGAAGATCGCCGCGCGCTGGTCGCGCAACGATCGAGGCATGCTCCAGGTCAGCGGCGAAGCGGATCGCATCGTGCTGGCGAACATCTGGCCCTGGCTGGCCTACGCGCCGGAAAGCGAGGCATTGGCGCGGGTGCGCGCGATGCAGGCCAGAGGCGCGTTGACGGATGTGAAGTTTTCGTTCGCGCGCACGGCGCCGGATGTGCCCGTCACTTACTCGCTGGAAACCAAGCTCGACAACATTGGAATCGAGCCGGTGTTGCAGGCACCGGGCGTCACGGGCATCACCGGCAGCGTGGATCTCAACGATCACGCAGGTCAGCTGCGGCTCGCGTCCAAGGTCATCGAGTTCAGTCTGCCGCGAACGTTTCGTGATGTGCTGGTGGCGTCCTCCGCCGAAGGGGTGCTGTCGTGGCAGCGAACCGATGCGGGTCTGATCGTGAGCACCGATCAGTTCCGGGTGCAGGGCGATGACGGTCGCGCCGTGGCGCGCATGCATCTGACCTTGCCCAGCGACGGCACGTCGCCGGTCATGGATCTGTTCGCGCAGGGCGAAGATCTCAAAGTCGGCTCGACTCACAAATATCTGCCGGCCGACAAGCTGGGACCGAAGACGCTGGAGTGGTTCGATCACGCGCTGGTCGACGGCCGGATCGCCACCGCCGAGTTCACCTACAAAGGCCCGATGCGTCAGTTCCCGTTCCGTAAGAATGAAGGAACCTTCCTGGCGCGCGCCCAGGTCGAGAACGCGCTGTTCGATTATCAGGAAGGCTGGCAGCCGGCGCGCGATCTGATGGCTGAAGTCGAGTTCCGCAATCAAGGCATGCGAGTGCATGCGACCTCCGCCATGATCGGCGACCTGCGCATGAGCCAGGCGACGGCCGACATTCCGGATTTCAGACAGAATCAGCTGTCGATCAAGGCGGCGGCCGCCAGCGATCTGGATGCGGGCCTGGCGTTCGTGAAGGCCAGCCCGATCGGTCCAAGACTCGGCGAAACATTCGCGCGCTTGGGCGGACGTGGTCCGATGAGCGCCGATGTGCGGTTGGAACTGCCGCTGAAGAATCTCGACCATCGCAAGATCGATGTCACGGCGCGCTTTGCCGATGCCACCGTGACGATGCAAAAGATTTCCGCTCCGGTGCAGTCGCTGACCGGCGAGCTGACGGTCAAGAATTCATTGATCGCCGAGGCGGATCTGAAAGGCCGGTTCCTCGGCGGGCCGCTGAGCGTGAAGATCGAGCAGCAGAATGCCAATGCCTCGCAGCTCGATGCACAGGGTCACGCGGAGGCCGCCGAACTGCACTCGCTGTTCTCGTTGCCGGCCACGGTGAAACTCAGTGGCGCCAGCGATTATCACGTGAGCATGCCGATCGCGAGCGGCGACAGCGCAGCCGCTCAGCGTCGCAACATCAAAATCGATTCCAATCTGCGTGGGCTGGCAATCATTTTGCCGGAGCCCGTCGGCAAGGCCGTGGCCGATGAGCGGCCGTTGCAAGTGGCTTTGGACATCGACGATGAACAGCTGGTGTCGCGTACCGCCTACGGCGACCTGAGAGCGTTGATCCGGCTGCGTGCGTCTGATGATGGTTGGACGCTGGATCGTGGCGGTGTACGCGCCGACGCGATTGCGCCCGCGCTTCCCAGTCATCGCGGGTTCCGGATCGAAGGCAATGTGCAACGTTTCGTTCTGGATGACTGGCTCGCGCTGCGCGGTCCTGACCCGGCTCCCGGTGCCCCGGCACGCAACGACGACGGTCCGAAGCTGTCGGATTATCTGCAGGCCGCGAATGTGCGAGTCGCCGACTTTCAAATGTTCGGCTATCGCTTCCCCGATCTGCGCGGCGTGTTGCAATCGACTCAGAGTGGCTGGCGGGTCGACGTGAGCGGCGACAGTGCCACGGGCCAGGTGTTGATTCCGGAAGTGTTCACGGGAACGCAGCCGCTGCGCGCGACGATGGAGCGCCTGGTCATCGACAAAGTGCCGAACGAAGAGCAGCCAGATGCGGCCAGGAAAGCTGATGACCAAGACCTGGACCCACGAATTCTGCCGAACATGCAGATCTACGTGGGCAACCTGCTTCTCGGCACTCGCACCGTTGGCGCAGTCGATTTGAAAGCAACGCGAGTCCCGCAAGGCATTCGTTTCGACAACGCGACCGTCCTCGCCGAGTCCGTGCGTGGCGAAGCGCAGGGAGAATGGTTGAAGACTGTGGATGGTCCGCGCTCCACGCTGGACGCATCCATCGAAAGCAAAGATGTTGCGGCGACGTTGAAAGCGCTGAACTACACGCCGTTCCTCGAAGCCAAGCGTGGCGCGATCACGGCGGACCTGGCGTGGAATGGCGGCTACGACAGCAACATTCTCGAGCACGCATCGGGTGCGATCCGCATCGAGGCCGAAACCGGGCAGATCGTGAATTTGCAGCCGGGCGCTGGTCGCGTGCTGGGATTGTTCAGTGTCGGCGCGTTGCCGCGTCGCCTGGCGTTGGACTTCAGCGATCTCACCGAGAAAGGTCTGGCGTTCGACACCGTGCGCGGCGATTTCGAATTGCGCGACGGCAATGCTTACACCAACAACCTGTTGCTGAGAGGCCCCGCCGCCGAGATCGGCATCGCGGGTCGCACCGGTCTTGGCACACGCGATTACGACCAAACGGCCGTTGTAACGGGGAATCTCGGCGCGTCGTTGCCGGTCGCCGGCGCGCTCGCCGGTGGTCCGGTGGTGGGCGCGGCGGTGTTGCTGTTCTCGCAAGTCTTCAAGGAGCCCCTCAAGGGCATCACCCGCGGCTACTATCGGATCACCGGACCTTGGGATGCCCCCGTGGTCGAACGTGTCGACGCGGCGGATGCCAAAGCGGAAGTGACGGGTGACTGACAACACATTTCGAGCAGCTGTCCTGCAAATGACCTCGGCGCCCGAGGTCGAAGCCAATCTCGCGATGGCGCGCAGTTTGTTGGAGCGTGCGCGCGCCGAGGGCGCGACGCTGGCCGCGCTGCCTGAAAACTTCGCCATCATGGGCCGCAAGGAGGCCGAAAAGGTCGCGGTGGCTGAAACACCCGGCGAGGGGCCCATTCAGGCGTTCCTGGGCCACTGCGCGCGTGAGCTGGGGTTGTGGATCATCGGCGGCACGATTCCCCTGCGCGTCGAGAATGAGCCCAATCGGGTCGCGGCCGCGTCGCTGCTGTTCGACGATCACGGTCGCTGCGTCGGCCGTTACGACAAGATTCATCTGTTCGATGTAGGCATTCCGAATCGCGAGGCGCCGACCCGCGATGAGCGCTATCGGGAATCCGCCACTGTCGCGCCTGGCAATCAGGCAAAGGTCATCTCTACCCCCTGTGGCAGGATCGGCATGGCGGTGTGCTATGACGTACGCTTTCCTGAATTATTTCGGGTGCTTCAGGCGCAGGGGGCGGAAATCCTTAGCCTGCCTTCAGCGTTTACCGCACCCACGGGTAAGGCACATTGGGAATTGTTGATGCGTGCGCGGGCAGTTGAGAATCTGTGCTACGTCCTGGCCCCAGCGCAAAGTGGCATCCACCCCAATGGGCGGGAGACCTGGGGAGACTCGCTCATCGTGGATCCCTGGGGCCAGGTCCTTTCTCGCGTCGCCGACGCCGGTCCCGGCCTTGCAGTGGCCGAAATCGACCGCACTGTCCAACAAGAACTCCGCGAACGATTCCCGGCGCTGTCGCACCGGCGTTTTACAATCGCGCCCACTCTTTGATGCCGCGGACCGATCACGAGGAACCCTCACGCGCATGAGCACCACAGTTACCGCCGTTCACGATCGTCTGCATCTGGAGTTGCCCAAGGCTTTCAACGCCTCGCAGCCGCTGGAAGTGGCGCGTCAGGCCATTCTCGCGCCCTCGGGTCTCGATGACGAGCGCATCGCCAGCGTGCTCGGCAGCGTGATGGGCTACAGCGTCGACTACGCGGATTTGTATTTTCAGTTGAGTCGCGAAGAGTCGTGGTCGCTCGAAGACGGCATCGTCAAAGACGGTTCGCACAGCATCGAGCAGGGCGTCGGCGTGCGCGCGCTCGCGGGTGAGAAGACGGGCTTCGCGTACTCGGATGAGATCGTGTTGCCGGCGCTGACCGAAGCCTCGCTGGCCGCGCGCGCCATCGCGCGCAGCGGAGCAAACAAATCCATGCAGGCCTGGCGTTCGACCGCCGGCCATCAGTTGTATCTGCCGTTCGATCCGCTCGAAGGTTTGAGCGACACCGACAAGGTGCAATTGCTCGAGCGTGTGGATCGCGAAGCGCGTCGGCTCGATCCGCACGTGACGCAGGTGATGGCGAGCTTGTCCGGCGCGCATGAAGTCGTGCTGGTGATGGCGAGCGACGGTACGGTTGCCGCCGACGTGCGGCCGCTGGTGCGCATGAATGTTTCTGTGATCGTCGAGAAGGACGGTCGCCGCGAACAGGGTTACGCGGGCACGGGCGGTCGTTATGGCTTCGCCAAGTTCCTGGAAAAGGATCGTTGGAAAGAACTGGTGCACGAAGCGGTGCGCGGCGCGTTGGTGAATCTCGACGCAGTCCCGGCGCCCGCGGGCACGATGACCGTGGTGCTCGGCCCAGGTTGGCCCGGCGTGTTGTTGCACGAAGCGGTGGGTCACGGTCTGGAAGGCGACTTCAATCGCAAGGGGACTTCGGCGTTCTCCGGCAAGATCGGCGAGCAGGTCGCGTCCGAGCTGTGCACCATCGTCGATGACGGCACGCTCGGCTCGCGTCGTGGCTCGTTGAACATCGACGATGAGGGTGTGCCGACTCAGTGCACGACGCTCATCGAGAACGGCATCCTGCGCGGCTACATGCAGGACAAGCTGAATGCGCGACTGATGGGTGTCGCGCCGACGGGTAATGGCCGTCGCGAGTCGTTCGCGCACATGACCATGCCGCGCATGACGAATACATACATGCTGGCGGGCAAGCACGATCCGCAGGAAATCATCGGCTCGGTGCAGAAGGGCTTGTATTGCCGCAACTTCGGCGGCGGTCAGGTGGATATCACTTCGGGCAAGTTCGTGTTCTCGGCCAGCGAGGCTTATCTGATCGAGAACGGCAAGCTGGGCGCGCCCGTGCGCGGCGCCACGCTGATCGGCAACGGGCCGGAAGTCATGCGCCGGGTGTCGATGGTCGGCAACGATCTGAAGCTGGACGAGGGCGTCGGTACCTGCGGCAAGGAAGGGCAGGACATCCCGGTGGGCGTCGGCCAGCCGACCCTGCGGGTCGATGGCTTGACCGTCGGCGGCACTGCTCAATAACTCGGGATCGGGCATTACGCTGCGCAGTCCCTGCTCCGCGTAGGCCCAGCGCATACATCGGTGTACACCCCCTCGGCGGAGCGAAGCAGTGCTTCGCTGGAGGCACCGCCGAGCCCTGCCACGACCCTCGTGGTGAGGCGGTAAAAGGCGTGACTTTTGCCGCTCGCCCGCCACCTGCGGCGGCGGGGTACGTCCATGTATCTGGGGCGGTGCTCCCGCCGGCGGCCTTGCGCTGTTACGATGTTGCGGTCGCCGGCTGTGACTCTTTGTTATGTGGATCTCTCGTCCTGTCTACGAGCTGCTGCCCTACCTGTATATGCTGGTGGGGATCGCCTTGCTGGCCGCGGCCTGGGTGGTCGAGGCCAAAGCCTGGCCCAGTGTGTTGCTGGCCGTGGGCGCGTTGAGCCTGATGGGCGGGCTGGTGCTATGGCTGCGCCGGAAGGACTATCGGACCAAGCAGGCCGAATACGACAGCCGCTCGCTCGACGACAAGATCTGAACGGCCGCCGCTAGCGGCCGCCGCCGAACTCATTCGCCCGCTGCTCTTCCTCTTCTTCCTCGCGCTCCGCCCGTTCCTCCAGTGAGGTGCCGTCGTCCTGCGCGAGGGTCGCGGCGTGACCGCGATCCGGGCCGTCATGCATGGGCTGCGCGTCGTCGTCCAGGTCGTGGAACGCCGTCCGGCTGCGATTGGTGCGCTCGTCGAAATACATGATCTCGTGCTGACCGATCTGCACCACGTCGCCGTCGTTCAGCATGCGGCGGCGGACGCGCTTGGAGCGCACGTAGATGCCGTTGGTGCTGTTCAGATCCTCGAGCACCGACGTATGAATCGAAGTGATGATCTGCGCGTGATGACGGCTGATGAACTTGCTGTCGATCTGCAGATCGTTGTCCGGCGTGCGGCCGATGATGAACCGGCCCGGGGTGAGCTCGCGTTCGGCGATGGTCTGGCCGTTGAAGCCGACCAGGATGCGGCCGAGCACGATACGACGCGCGCCGGTCGATGTTTCTTCGCCGCCGTTCATGCCACCGTGCATTCCGCCGTTCATGCTGCCCGGCATGCCATGCAGCGCCTGCAACTTCACGGAACGCTCGGCGTATTCCACCCACTGCAATTCTTCGACGGCGGCTTTCACATCGTCGACGCTGACCGTGGGGCGATCCTGTGCGAACGCCGCCATCATCGCCGTGTCGGCGAGCGTGTTCACCAGACGCGGCACGCCGCCGGTGTAGCGATAGATCAACGAGAATGTTTCGGGATCGAAAATCTGCCGACCCTGCGAGCCCGCCACTTCCAGACGATGCTGGATGTACGCGGCCATATCGGTCTTCGACAGCGCGGTCAGGTGGAAGCGCAGGCGGATGCGCTGAGCCAGCTGCACCAGCCCGGGCGCGTTGAGCTTGTCGTTCAGCTCCGGCTGACCGGCGAGGATGATGCGCAGGACCTTTTCCTTGGTGGTCTCCACGCCCGACAGCATGCGGATCTCTTCCAGCACCTTGTTTGACAGATTCTGGGCTTCGTCGACGATCAGCAGCACGCGTCGGCCGTTGGCGTATTGCTCGACCAGAAACTCGTTCAGGGTGGCGAGCAGCTCGGCCTTTTTCATCTTGAACGGCGAAAAGCCGAACTGCACCAGCACGCTCTGCAGGAATTCGATGGCGGTGACCTGGGTCTGATTGATCTGCGCCACCACCACGTCCTTTTCGAGCTCCTTCAGGAAGGTCTCGATCAGGGTGGTCTTGCCCGAGCCGATCTCGCCGGTGATGACCACGAAACCGTCGGTGAACCAGATGGTGGACTCCATGTACGCCTTGGCGCGCGCATGGTGCTTGGACAGGTACAGGAACTGCGGGTCCGGGGTCAGCCGGAACGGCAACTCGTGCAGTTTGAACAGTTCTAGATACATGCAGTTGGGGTATCTGGGTCGGCAGACCTGTCAGGCGAGGCAAGTTTACGGAGAACCGTAGCCGGACACAAAAATCCCACCGTCAATTCACCAGAATCTGGCGATTGCCACTCCGGCGCTGACCAGCGGTCCGCTCGAGTTACATCTTCAGCCGGAGCAACTGTTGCAATGCCCGATCCCTGGCGGCCGGCGATGGGGCGTTGATGGTGCAATGTCCGAGCTTGCGGTTGGGCCGCGGTTCTTTCCCGTAGCTGTGGAAGTGTACGCCCGACACCCGGAGAATGTTCCCGAGCTCCGGGATGCTACCGATGAAGTTCATCATGGCCGAGTGCCCGTTCGGGCGAGTGCTTCCGAGCGGCAAACCGAGAATGGCGCGTACATGATTCTCGAATTGACTGGTCTGCGCGCCTTCGATGGTCCAGTGCCCCGAGTTGTGCACGCGTGGCGCCATCTCGTTGGCGATCAGCTTGCCACCGCGCACGAAGAACTCGATGGTGAGTACCCCGGCGTAATCCAGATGTTTCAACAGGCGGCGCATGTATGTTTCCGCCTGCTTCTGCAGCGAGGCACTTCGATAGGGCGCGATTGAATAGCGCAAAATGCCCTGTGAATGTGTGTTCGCCGACAACGGATAGAACAATGTTTCGCCACGCGTGCTACGCACGCCGATGATGGACACCTCGCGCGTGAAATCGACGAAGCCTTCGTAGATCAACGGCACGGTGCCGAGCGTCTGCCACGCGGCTTCGATGTCCGCGGGTTTCTTCAAATAGAACTGACCGCGTCCGTCGTAACCGAGACGCCGCGTCTTGAGCACGCCGGGCAGGCCGATGTTTTCCACGGCCGCGCGCAGATCGTCGATCGAGTCGACCGCCATGAATTCCGGCGTCGGAATCTTCAGCTGCCGGAACAATGTTTTCTCGTGCAAGCGATCCTGCGAAGCGCCGAGTGCCTTCACCGGCGGCAGGAAAGGTTTCTTGCTGGCAATGGGTTCGACCGCCGCGACCGGCACGTTCTCGACGTCGAAGGTCACGACATCGACTTCCTCCGCCAGCTCCGCGAGCTTGTCCGGATCGTCGAACGCGCCGGGAATGATCTTGCCGACCTGACCGCCGGGCGCGTCGCTGCTCTGATCGAGGAACACGAACCGCAAGCCGAGCGGATACCCCGCCAGGGCCAGCATGCGTCCCAGCTGGCCCGCACCGATGATGCCGATTTTCATGGCCGGGACAGGGCAGTGAGGGACGGATCGGGATTGGCCAGCACGGTCGCGGTCTGGTCGGCCCGGAACTGGTCGAGCGCGGTGCGCACCGGCTCGTACTTGTTGGCGAGGATCGAGGCGGCGAACAACGCTGCATTGGTCGCGCCGGCCTGGCCGATCGCCAGCGTGCCGACCGGAATGCCGGCGGGCATCTGCACGATGGACAGCAATGAATCGATGCCGGAGAGCATCTTCGACTGCACCGGCACGCCGAGCACGGGCAGGCTGGTCTTGGCGGCGGTCATGCCCGGCAAATGGGCGGCGCCACCGGCGCCCGCGATGATGACTTCCAGGCCGCGCTCTCGCGCCGTCTCCGCGTACTCGAACAACAAGTCCGGGGTGCGATGGGCCGAGACCACGCGCGTCTCGAATGCGATCCCCAGGCGCTCCAGGGTGTTCGCGGCGGGCTGCAAAGTCTCCCAATCGGACTTGGAGCCCATGATGATGCCAACTAGCGGTTTCATAAGGAGGATTGTATCAGGGGGCTGCGTTCGACAGGGCGTCGCGTAAGACGCGGAACAGCTCGCGCCCGGCGGGCGTGACTTTCTGCGAGGTCTGCTGCTGTTCCTTGCGGGCGCGCTCGGTCAGCTTGCCGATGGCTTTGCTGTCGGCGTGCGGGAATTCGGCGGCGAACGCGGCGATGCCGTCGCTGCCTTCTCGTAACAGGCGGTCGCGCCACTGCTCGATGCGATGAAACCGGGTGGCCTCGACCCGCTCCCGGGTGCGTTTGGCCTCCAGCGCCTCGCGGATCGGCTCGGCGTCGAGCTTGCGCATCAACTTGCCGATGTACTGTTTCTGCCGGTACAGGCCGCCGTGCGCAGTGATTCGACGGGCCAGCTCCACGGCGTCGCGCAGTTGCTCGGGCAGGGGCAGGGCTGCCAGCTCGCTGTCGGACAGCTCGATCAGCGCTTCGCCGAGCTGCTGCAGGTCGTCGCTCTGCCGCTTGCGCAGGCTTTTACTGGGGCGCTCGTCGTAGGAGCCGTCGTCATCGGCGTCGTCGGTCATGTCAGGACAGGCCGTTTCTGGGGGCGCAAGGATGCGTGCCCGGCGGTCCCCATGCAAGTCGGCGGCTACCAACTCCGGTCGGTGTGCCCTGACTGATACACTCCGGCCATGGCTCAAGTTCCCAGCACTCCCTCCACCCAGCTCAGCCACTCGCAACAGGACCTGCAGGACCTGGTCGCCCTAGCGATCGAGGAGGGCCGGAAGCTGGGGGCCACCGAATCCGAAGTCGGCATCAGTGTCGACACCGGGCTTTCAGTCACGGCGCGCTTGGGCGAAGTCGAAACGCTCGAGTATCAGCGTGATCGCGGGATGGGCATCACCGTCTATCGCGGCAAGCGCAAAGGCACGGCGAGCACCGCCGACCTGCGACCGCAAGCGATTCGCGAGACCGTTGCCAAGGCATTCAGCATCGCTGGCTTCACGGCGGAAGATGAGTGCGCGGGTCTGCCCGATCCGGAAGATCTGGCGCGTGAGTTTCCGGATCTGCAGTTGTCACATCCGTGGGGCATCGAGCCGGACGCGGCGCGCGATCTGGCGGTGGCTTGCGAAGCGGCCGCGCTCAACGCGGACAAGCGCATCGGCAATTCCGAAGGCGCGACGCTGTCGAGTCATCAAGGTCTGCGCGTATTCGGCAATTCACTGGGATTCCTCGGTGGCTTCCCGAGCAGCATCCACAGTTTGAGCTGTGTCGTCGTCGCGCAGGATGACGGCGAGATGCAGCGTGACTACTGGTACAGCTCGGTGCGCGATTGGCGCGAGCTGGAAGATGGCGAGTCGATCGGCAAGACGGCCGCGGCTCGTGCGTTACGCCGGTTGAACGCGAAGAAGCTGCCGACGATCACTGCACCCGTGCTGTTCGTTCCCGAACTGGCTCGCGGGCTGATGGGGCATTTCCTCGGCGCGGTTCGCGGTGGCAGTCAGTATCGACGCGCATCGTTCCTGCTCGACGCGGCGGGTCAACAGATCTTCCCCTCGTGGGTGCAGATTTCCGAGCGGCCGCATATTCCCAAGGCGATGGCCAGCTCGCCGTTCGATAGCGAAGGCGTGGTCACGCGCGATCGCGAGTTGATCAAGGATGGCGTGCTCACTGGATACATCCTGAGCACCTATTCGGCGCGCAAGCTCGGGTTGCGTACCACGGGCAATGCGGGCGGAGTTCACAATCTCATCGTGTCGCACGGCTCCGATGACTTTCAGGCGCTGCTGAAGAAGATGAATCGCGGCTTGATGGTGACCGAGCTGATGGGGCAGGGGATCAACGGCGTCACCGGCGACTACTCGCGCGGCGCCGCCGGCTTCTGGATCGAGAACGGCGAGATTCAATATCCGGTGAACGAGATCACCATCGCCGGCAACCTCAAGGACATGTATCGGGAGATCGTCGCCATCGGCAACGACGTCGATGCGCGCGGCGGCATTCGAACCGGGTCGGTGCTGCTGGAGAAGATGACGATCGCGGGCGAGTGAGTTACGCCTGGTTCGAGGCGTGTTGACCGGGCGCGTGCTGGTTGTGGGAGTGATGACCGACGGGCGGTTGTTGTTCAACCAGCTCGGCCACTGTTCTTCCCTTCAAGCTGTTCTGTAGCGCCTGCTCGGCGACTCTCGCCGCATCCACCGCCGGTGCGATATCTCTGCATTTGCTGAGGCGCGGGCCCGCGGTGTCGTGGCGCACGGCATCCAGCACATCATTCAATTCGATCGTATGCGGATCGCGTGCCGGCACCCAGCTGTCATCTTCCGCGATCAGCAACAGCTTGCGATGTTCGAGCGCGTCCAGGATCGGTGTCAGCGCCGCGCCCGGCAGATCCAGATGGTCGGCGAGACGATTCGACGTCCAGCGATGCTGGGCCGTCCGGTAGTCGTTGACGATGAGATACATGATGGACAGCGCCACCCGCTCGCGCATGCTCGAATTCAGCGCGATCACGCCGCGTCCGGGCCGCAGGTACTGCGGGTTCTGGATATAGAACGACAGCTGTGCGCCGAGCAGCAGGATGAGCCAGGAAATGTACAGCCACATGAGCGCCACGATGACGATGGCGAAGCCGGCGTAGATGACCATGGTGGTCGACGCGTGGGAAAAGAACTGCGTCAGCACCATGCCGCTGAAGGCCCACGCGGCACCGGCTGCGACACCGCCGATCAAAGCTGCCCGCAATCGCACCTTGGTGTTGGGCACGAAGGCATACATGAACGTGAACACGCCCGAGACCAGCAGATAGGGCGTGATGCGGCCCAGGATCAGCAGCACGGTGTCGAAGGGGCGATAGTGCGACAGCGTTTCGACAAAGCTGGTGCTGCCGAGGGTTGCGATCAAGCCCAACGCCGCGACGATGACGGCCGGCCCGACCACCATGACGCTCAGGTACTCGCTGAAACGGCGTCCGATGCTGCGGGGCTGCTCGACGCGCCACACGAAATTGAAACTCTCCTCGACCTTCTGCACGGTCGAGATCAAGGTGTAGAGCAGGAAGATCAAGCCGATCGAGCCGAGCACGCCGCCGCGCACGTTGTCGACGAAAGCCATCACCTGCTGGGTGATCTCGTAGGCGCGGTCGCCGAGCGGCTCCAGGAAGCTGTACAGTACCGGCTCGAGCTCGCGGTGATAGCCCAGGCCTTTGAGCACCGAGAAGGACAGGGCGATGATGGGCACGATCGACAAAAGCGTCGTGTACACCAAGCTCATGGCGCGGAGCGTGAGCTCGCCGAGGGCGATATCGCGGATCAGCGCGTAGGGATAGCGCAGGATGCGCGTAAGTTTCCACAGCGGCCGGCCGATGATGGATTCCGGCGGCTCGAACAGCCAATGTTCCAGGCGAGCTAGCAACGGCGCGATCATGGCATATTGTTGCGCGCGATCGGACTCCTGTCACGACGCGCGCGGCGACCGGCCAAAAAATGTGATTTTTGTCCGTCGCCCGCCGCCTGTGGCGGCGAGGCACGTCCATGTGCCTATAGTGTTTATCGAGTTGGCGCAGTGAACTACACCTCCGGCAATTTTCCTTCCCGCATCGTCTGCCTCACCGAGGAGACCACCGAAACGCTGTACCTGCTCGAAGAGGACTGGCGCATCGTAGGCATTTCGGGTTTCACCGTGCGGCCGGCGCGCGCTCGCAAGGAGAAGCCGAAGGTGTCGGCGTTCACGAGCGCCAAGGTCGATCGCATCCGTGAGCTCAATCCCGACCTGGTGCTGGGTTTCTCCGATCTGCAGGCCGACATCGCCGCCGACCTGGTGCGGCACGGGCTGAACGTTCACATTTTCAATCACCGCGACATCGCCGGGATCTTCGGCATGATCGGCATTCTCGGCGGCATGATCGGTTGCGAGGCCAAGGCGGCGCAGCTGTGCACCAGGCTCGCGGCCAACCTCGAAAGTGTCCGCGCCTCGGCGGCGCAGTTCACCGCTCGGCCGCGCGTTTATTTCGAGGAATGGGATGAGCCAATGATTTCAGGCATCCGCTGGGTCTCGGAACTGATCGGCGTCGCGGGCGGTGACGATTGTTTCGAAGACAATTCGCGCCAGTCGCTGGCGAAGCATCGGATCATCGCCGATCCGCAGGAGGTGGTGCGTCGTGCGCCCGATATCATTCTCGGCTCCTGGTGCGGCAAGAAGTTCCGGCCCGAGAACGTCGTTGCGCGCGAGGGTTGGAGCAGCGTGCCGGCCGTCGCCGACGCGCAGTTGCACGAGATCAAGTCACCGATCATTTTGCAGCCGGGGCCGGCGGCGCTGACCGACGGCATCAACGAGATTCACGCCATCTTCAAGGCCTGGCAGGCGGGGCGAGCGGCGCGTTGATGGTGAAATAAAACGTCGCGCCTTCGTTGACCTGGGCTTCGGCCCAGATGCGGCCGCTGTGGCGCGCGATGACGCGCTGGGCCGTGACCAGGCCGATGCCGCTGCCCTGATATTCCGCGTCCGGATGCAATCGCTGGAAGGGCACGAACAATTTGTTCGCGTACGCCATATCGAAGCCGACGCCATTGTCGCGCACGAAGTAGATGTGGCCGCCGGTCACGCCAGTTTGCACGCCGACCGTCACCATCGGTTGCGCGGCTTTGATCGTGAATTTCCAGGCGTTGGCGAGCAGGCAGTCCATGGCGATGCGAAGCAGGCGGGCATCGCCTTCGACGTGCATGTTGGGTGCGATCTCGACCTGCACCTTGTGATCCGGGAACTTCGCGCGCAGCGCCGCGGCGGCATCGGTGCAGAGCTGCGTGAAATTGACCGGCCGGATCGCCAGCTCGGCGGTACTGATTCGAGACAAGCCGAGCAGGGCCTCGATGAGGCCGGACATGCGCTGACTGGCGTCGTGAATGCGTCGCAGATAGTGCAGCGACTTTTCATCCAGCTGTTCCGATGCGGTCTCTTGCAGGATCTGGCTGAAGCCGGAGAGGCTGCGCAGCGGCGCGCGCAGATCGTGAGAGACGGCGTAAGCGAACGATTCCAGCTCGCGATTCGCGGCTTGCAGCTGACGCGTGCGTTCCGCCACGCGCTTTTCCAGGTCGGCATTGATCTGCTGCACTTCGCGCTGTGATTCGAGCAGCGCGGAGACCGCCGCGTCATCGCGCCGCTTGTGTCGTCGAAGCAGGATGTACAGCAGTACGGCCGAGCCGAGAATGGCCAGCCAGCCCTTGGCGGTGTGCAGGACCTGGAGCGTGTGCGGATCCAGGTCCAGCCATTCCAGCCAGCGATCGGTCAGGAAGATCCAGAGGGCGCCAGCGGCCAGATAGATCAGTGCGATCGTTCTTGGCATGCAACCGGCTCGAAGTCATGCCCTATGCGGTCAGGCGACGCAGCGCTTCGGCGTATTTCTCGCCGGTCTTCTGCGCCACCTCGGGCGGCAGCTTCGGTCCGGGCGCGCGCTTGTCCCACGTCAATGTTTCCAGGTAGTCGCGCACGAACTGTTTGTCGAAGCTCGGCGGACTGGTGCCCGGCCGATAGGTGTCGGCGGGCCAGAAGCGCGAGGAGTCGGGCGTCAGCGCCTCGTCGATCAGGGTCAGATGACCGGCGTCGTCGATGCCGAATTCGAATTTGGTGTCGGCGATGATGATGCCGCGAGTGAGTGCGTATTCGGTGGCGAAGCGATACAACGCGAGCGCGGTGGCGCGCACTTGTTCGGCGAGGCCACGACCGACGATCGCGACGGCGCGGTCGTAATCGATGTTCTCATCGTGCTCGCCGATCTCGGCCTTGGTCGCCGGCGTGAACAGCGGTTCGGCCAGACGATCGGCCTGTCGCAGGCCTTCGGGCAGCTGAATGCCGCACACCTTGCCGCTCTGTTGGTAGTCCTTCCAGCCCGAGCCGATGATGTAACCGCGCACCACCGCTTCGATGGGCAGCGCCTTGAGGCGCTTCACGATCATGTACCGATCGGCGATCAATGCGCGCTCGGCCGGGTCGGTGACCACGCTCTCCAGCGGCGTGTCCAGGATGTGATTGGGCACGATGTGCCTGGTGCGGTCGAACCAGAAGCGCGAGATCTTGGTCAACACCGCGCCCTTGCCCGGAATCGGGTCGGGCAGCACCACGTCGAACGCGCTCAGGCGGTCGGTGGTGACGATCAGCATCTGCCGGTCGTCGATGGCGTAGATGTCGCGGACTTTGCCCTGATAGATGCGCTGGAGGCCGCTCAAGCGCGACTCGTGCATGGGCGGGGAGGGCTGAGTCACTGGATTACTCGATGAAAAATGAGAGGAAAAACACTGTTGACCGTCGGACGAATCGCAGCGGGTACGAGCTGCTAACATATCGCCAGGTGACGAATCCACAAAATGGGCCATTGTCACCAAGTTGTGGATTGTCGCAGCGGGTGAGGAGGGCTTCAAGCATCGATGTTCTGGCAAGGTAAAGCACTGGGCGCGCTGATCGGCGGGGTGACCGCGGGTCCGGTCGGCGCATTGTTCGGCACCTTCATCGGTCACCTGTTCGACGCGCAGGCCGAGAGTGGTCTTGCCGGCAGCCTGGGCAACAGCGAGGACGACGCGGCCACGGCCCAGATGGCCGGCATGGGCGCGCAGGAAGCGTTCTTCCGCGCCACCTTCCAGGTCATGGGCCACATCGCCAAGGCCGACGGACACGTTTCGGAAAGTGAGATCCGCGCCGCGCGCGCCATCATGGCCGAATTCCGGCTCGGCGATCGCGAAGTCGAATTCGCCATCCAGATGTTCACGCAGGGCAAGGAAAAGGAATTTCCGCTGGAGGCGACACTGCGACAGCTGCGCCGCAAGCTGGCCGACCGCCCCGACGTGCTGCGCATGTTCATCCAGATTCAATTGCAGACCGCATTGTGGAGCGGCAGCTTCACGCCGGCCGCGCGCCAGGTGATGGCTCGAGTCGCGGCGACGTTGAGCGTGTCGGCTTACGAGGTGATACAGATGGAGGCGCTTCTGCGAATGCAGCAGTCGTCCCGTCAACCGCCCGAGGCGCGCCCCCGAGTCGACAAAGTCGCGCAGGCCTACGAAGTGCTGGGTGTTACTGCCGAGGCGTCGGATGCCGAAGTCACGAAGGCATATCGCCGCTTGATGAATCAAAATCATCCCGACAAGCTGGTCGCGCGCGGCCTGCCGGAGTCGATGATGAAAGTCGCCGAGGAAAAAACCCGGCAAGTTCGCGCTGCTTACGAAGTGCTGCGTGAAGCACGCGCGATGCGATAGATCACGAGGTTTCCGCCATGCCCACACACCAACCCTGGATTGCTCCTTCGATTCTCTCCGCCGATTTCGCTCGCCTCGGCGAAGAGGTGAAGGCCGTGCTGGACGCCGGTGCCGACACCATTCATTTCGACGTGATGGACAATCATTACGTGCCCAACCTCACCATCGGGCCGCTGGTGTGCGAGGCGCTGCGCAAGCACGGCATCACCGCGCCCATCGATGTGCATCTGATGGTGAAGCCGGTCGACCGAATCATTCCCGACTTCGCGGCCGCGGGCGCATCGTGGATCAGCTTCCATCCCGAAGCGAGCGAGCATATCGATCGCACTCTCGGTTTGATTCGCGAGCATGGCTGTCATCCCGGCATCGTGCTCAATCCGGCGACGCCGTTGAATGTGCTGGATTACGTGCTCGACAAGGTCGACATGATTTTGTTGATGTCGGTCAACCCGGGCTTCGGCGGACAGAAATTCATTCCGTCTGCGCTGGGCAAGCTGAAGAAGGTGCGCGAGATGATCGCCGCGAGCGGTCGTGATATTCGCTTGCAGATCGACGGCGGCGTGAAGGTCGACAACATCGGCGAGATCGCGGCTGCCGGTGCGGATACGTTCGTGGCGGGCTCGGCGATCTTCGGCTCGAAGGATTACCGCAAAACGATTTCAGACATGCGAGCCGAGATCGCGAAGGCTGCGAAGTAGCGGGCGCCAGAAACGCTGAAGGCCGCTTGCGCGGCCTTCAGTGAGTCGTCTCGCGACTGAAGCGAGGTTCTATTCCTCGTCCTCGTCGTCGAAGTCGTCTTCATCGTCCTCGTCGTCATCATCGGTACGACGATTCGCGGGTGACGTGCCCGCGGTAGCGGCGCCAGCGCGGCCCGCGGCGGCGGCCAGCGGCGGCTTGGTCTTCATCTTCGGGCGAGCGCCGAACACGACGATGGTCTTGCCGGTAGCGCGCAGCAGGCCCTGGTCTTCCAGCACCTTCAACACGCGGCCCGCCATTTCACGCGAGCAACCGACCAGGCGCGACAGCTCCTGACGGCTCACCTTGATCTGCATGCCTTCCGGATGAGTCATCGCGTCCGGCTCGCTGCACAGATCCATGATGGCGTGCGCGACCCGGCCGGTCACGTCGACGAAGGCCAGGTCGCCGAGCTTGCGATTGGTGCGATCGAGGCGGGTGGCGAGCTGGGTGGCGAGCTCGAACACCAGGCCCGGGCTTTCGGCCGCGAGCTGACGGAAGCGGGGATAGGTCATTTCGGCCAGCTCGCACTGCTGACGCGTGCGGACCCAGGCGCTGCGGGTGGGCTGTTCGTAGAACAGGCCCATCTCACCGAAGAACTGCCCTTTGTTGAGGTAGGCGAGCACCATCTCGTTGCCTTCCTCGTCCTCGATCATCACTTCGACCGAGCCGCTGACGATGTAATACAGCACATCGGGCAGGTCGCCGGCGTGGATGACGACGGTCTTGGAAGGCACCGTGCGAATCCGGCAGTAGCTCAGGAACCGGTTGATCGCCGGAATATCGCTCAATGGCCTTGCGCCCTCTTCCATAACCCGCCCCTATTCGCCTTGTGCTTGTAACTAAATGACTTTAGTGGGATGACTTGACGACAATATGTCTTGCCGCGACTTTTAATACAGTATGACCCTACATCGCAAGCTTTTGCTTGCACGGCAAATCGTTACGTCGACTATTTGACGGCAGGATCAATGTCGTTCAGCTCAATGTGTCGACCCGATCACACTCTCACAGCCAGTACGAGATCCGCGTCATCACCTTGGCGGTGAGCTTCATCATCGTTCGCACCGGCCCCGGCAACGCCGCACCACCGGCCAGTTCAGCATTGCGTCCATGACGTTCTTCGTCGGCGCTCATTTGCTGGATGATGGCGCGGGTGCGCGCATCGTCTGCCGGCAAACGTTGCAAATGTCCGTCGAGATGCTCCACCACCTGGCGTTCGGTCTCGGCCACGAATCCCAGGCTCACCTTGTCGCCCGCCAGCCCGGCGAGTGCGCCGATGGTGAAAGAGCCCGCGTACCAGAGCGGGTTCAGCACACTGGTCCGGCCGCCCAGCTGGCGGATGCGATCGGCGCACCAGGCCAGATGGTCGGTCTCCTCGCGAGCCGCTTCCATCAGTGATGCCCTGGTTGCATCGGCCCGGGAAGTGAACGCCTGTCCCTGGTAGAGGGCCTGCGCCGCCACCTCGCCGGAATGATTGATCCGCATCAGGGCGGCCACATGGCGGCGGTTGGCCGGGTTGTCGGCAATTTCGGGTGTTTCGGGCTGGTTGTCGGCAGGATTCGGCCGGGCCGCGACATGGCTGGCGAACAGGGTCCGCAGCGTCTGATCGGCCGGCTGCAGCAGGCGGTCGAGGAGGGTATAACGGCGGCCGGTCGGCTCGGCGTGGCTCGAGGATTCCATGGGGATTCATTATATATGTCCCCCGCGGCCGGCCGGCCTCCGGGGTGCCCGGCGAGGGCTAGGGGAATCCTGCCGTAAATCAACGCTTCTAAGCGTTTGCATTGGCCTCAGGTGTCCATTAGACTTGCCGGCCTTTTCGCCCCCTGGCTGGCAGGGGCGCATAAGTTTTCCCGGAGATTTCAATGAGTACCGTCTTCGCCAATGCGCAAACGGTCCGTCGTGACTGGTTCGTCGTCGACGCGACTGGCAAGACCCTGGGCCGTCTGGCTTCCGAGGTTGCCTCGCGTTTGCGCGGCAAGCACAAGGCGTCTTACACGCCCAACTGCGACACTGGCGATCACATCGTCATCCTGAACGCTGGCAAGGTCCGCGTGACGGGGCGCAAGCTGACGGACAAGTTCTACCATCACCACACCGGCTACATGGGTAACCTGAAGAGCACCAGCTTGGAAAAGCTGCTCGACAAGCACCCCGAGCGCGCCATCGAGTTCGCGGTCAAGGGCATGCTCCCGAAGAACCCGCTCGGCCGCGCGATGTTCAAGAAGCTGCACGTGTTTGCGGGCGACAAGCACCCGCACGCCGCTCAGCAGCCGAAGGCCCTCGAGATTTAATTCAGGTATCACATGGCCATTTCGACCAACTACGGCACCGGCCGCCGCAAGACCTCCACTGCCCGCGTGTTCCTGCGCAAGGGCACCGGCAACATCCGCGTGAACAACCGCACGCTGGATGAGTTCTTCGGCCGCAAGACCGCGCGCATGATCGTGCGTCAGCCGCTGGAAGCCGTGAGCATGGACAACACCTTCGACGTGGAAGTGACGGTCAAGGGCGGTGGCATCACCGGCCAGGCCGGCGCGATCCGTCACGGTCTGACCCGCGCGTTGATGGAGTACGACGAGACGCTGCGCAAGACCCTGCGCGACGCCGGTTACGTGACCCGCGACGCCCGCGAAGTCGAGCGTAAGAAGGTCGGTTTCCGCAAGGCCCGTCGCGGAACCCAGTTCTCGAAGCGCTAACCGCGGTCCTGGGATTATTGGGGGATCGTCTAGCGGTAGGACTACGGACTCTGACTCCGTCAACCTAGGTTCGAATCCTAGTCCCCCAACCAACACGCAAAGCCCGCCTCTCGGCGGGCTTTTGCTTTTTGGGGATGGCCTCGGCACCACGCACGCGCCGGCTAAGCTTTCTCGGAGTTGGTCGGGTGACTTCGGCTGGTAACTCACGCCGCCTTGCCGCGCTGTTGTGACTGCGGAAACTCACGCCGCGACTTGCCCGCGGGGTGGTTTGCGAAACGGTCCACCGATTCCAAGCAGGTGCTTGCGTGGCCGTACGGCGCGAAACTCAACCACAATCCGAATTGGAAATAAAACCACGAGTCGATGTTAGCGGCGTACAAAGCTGGCGGATAAACCCGATAATTGGCCGGTGCCCAGTCCCTCCGGCGTGCCAGCAATGATCAACACCCTCTACCCATTCATCCGTCCCATCCTCTTCTCCCTCGAGGGTGAGCGCGCGCACGAAGTGACCTTCGCCATGCTCGAGATGGCCCACTCGCTGGGCATGCTCGGCACGCATGAGTCGAGGCCGGAGGAGGGCGTAACGCTCATGGGTTTGCGCTTTCCGAATCGCGTCGGTCTGGCCGCGGGACTCGATAAAAACGCGAAGCACATCGACGCGCTCGGTGCACTCGGTTTTGGCTTTATCGAAGCGGGTACGGTGACGGCACAGGCACAAGTCGGTAACGCGAGGCCGCGTCTGTTTCGACTGCCTGAAGTGAATGCGCTCATCAATCGCATGGGCTTTCCGAATGAAGGGGCCGAGGCGATTGCGCATCGTCTGGCGCAGCGCAAGTTCAAAGGACCGTGCGGTATCAACATCGGCAAGAACGCGACCACGCCACTCGAAGATGCCGCGCGAAATTACGTCGAATGTTTTCGCGTCGTCGCTCCGCACGCCGACTACGTGACCGTGAACGTCTCGTCACCGAACACTGCGAACCTGCGACAGCTGCAGCAAGTCGATCAACTGCGTCCCATCCTCGATGCTCTTCTCGAAGCTCGCGTGCAATTGACCTCAAGCTCGGGGCGAGCGCTGCCGATATTGGTGAAGGTGTCGCCCGATCTGGCGAGCGAAGATCTCGCCGCGATCGCTGGATTGGTTCGCGAGCTGCGCATCGACGGTGTGATCGCCACCAACACCACGATCACTCGCGATGTGGTGAAGGGTGTGCCGAACAGTGAGCAGCAAGGTGGATTGAGCGGCGCGCCGATGCGTACGCTGGCGCTGAAGTCGATCCCCGTCTTGCGTGAGCATCTGGGCAACGACGTGCCGCTGATCGCGGTGGGTGGGATCGATTCAGGTGCGGCGGCGGTTGCTGCCTTGCAGGCCGGTGCGGATCTGATTCAGATCTACACCGGCCTCATTTATCGCGGTCCAAAGCTGGTCACGGAGATCCTGTCCGCGGTCGGCTCGTTCAAATCGTCTGCACGCCGCTAGGCGAACCGAGAATCAGCAGATCCGCCGGCCGTCGTGCGAACAGACCGACGGTCACCACGCCGGCGAGCTGATTGATGTCGCTCTCCATCGTGACCGGATCGACGATGGACAGACCATGCACGTCGAGGATTTGATTGCCGTTGTCGGTGACGAAGCCTTCGCGATAGACCGGCTGTCCCCCCAGCGCGACCAATTGTCGGGCGACGTACGAGCGCGCCATCGGAATCACTTCGACCGGCAACGGGAACTTGCCGAGCACGCCGACGAGTTTGGATTCATCGGCGATGCAGATGAAGCGCCGCGATGCGGCGGCAACGATCTTCTCGCGGGTCAATGCACCCCCACCGCCCTTGATCAGGCGTCGGTGACGATCCGACTCGTCCGCACCATCGATGTAGAGGTCCAGCTCACCCGTCGTATTGAGGTCGAGCACATCGATACCGTACCGGCGTAACCGCGTCGTCGAGCGCTCCGAACTGGATACCGCGCCTCGAATGCGCAGCTTTTGCGCAGCCAGCGCATCGATAAACAGATCCACCGTCGACCCGGTTCCGATGCCGAGGATGGCGTCCTCCTGCACGTGGCTGAGGGCGGCGAGGGCGGCTTGCTGCTTGAGTTGGTCGGCGTTCATGGTGTGCGGCTCGTTGGGGTGGATGCGCTGAAAGACCTATTTTTCCAGGCTCCGGAAACGACTGTGCCCGCTTTCGCGGGCACAGTCTTCATCATCATCTACTCAGAAGAACTTACTTCTTCTTGGCAGCCTTCTTCTTGCCGCCTTTCTTCTTCGCAGACTTCTTTGCTTTCGTTGCCATGATACTAGATCTCCATGTCGAGTTAGTCCGGGCGCAGTATATACATAAATTAAAAATGGCAAGCAAGAGGCGCGTGCAATTTTGTTGTGCTCCCTCTCATCTCGAAGCTCGCTCGAGCGACTCGATGAAGCTCCATTCGCTCTTGCTGACCGGTGTGATCGACAGTCGGTTGCCGCGTTTGAGCACGATCATGTCCTTGAGCTTGCCGTCGGCATGCTTGCGCAGTTCATCGAGCGCGATGACCCTGTCGAACTTCCTGACGAGCTTCACGTCGACCATGTACCAGCGCGGGTTGTCCGGATCGCTGGCCGCATCGTAGTGATCGTTCTTTTTCTCGAACTGCGTCGGGTCCGGATACGCCTCGCGTTGTACGGCGGCAACGCCTGCAATTCCAGGGATTTCGCAGCTCGAGTGATAGAAGAACACCAGGTCGCCCTGCTGCATCTGCCTGAGGTAGTTGCGCGCCTGGAAATTGCGCACGCCATCCCAGCCGGTGGTGCTGTTCTTGGCCTTGGCGAGTTGCTCGATGCCGAACACCGAGGGCTCGGACTTCATCAACCAGTAGTTCATGGCGACTCCGTGAGTGAATGATCAGAGCGTAGCAGGGTGCCGCTCGAACCAATGCAGTCCCCGTTCAGTCACGATGCCATCGAGCGGCACGTCCCAGCGATCGGCCTGCAGTCGCGCGACGCGCTGGCACTCGTAAGCGACGCCGATGAGCGTCGGTCGCCGCCAGCGGCGTCCTTCGCGCAAGTGATGCAGGCTGCGATCGTAGAAGCCGGCGCCGCTGCCGAGCCGCCAGCCGCGCTCGTCGAATGCGACCAGCGGCAGCAGGATCAGATCGAGTTGGCGCACCGGAATGACTTCGGCATGACGCGGATCGGGTTCGGCGATGCCGTACCGGTTTACGCGCATCACGCTATCGGTTCGATAGCGCACGAAGCGCATGCGGCTACGACGAAAGTCTGTGATGACCGGTAGGTAGAGCAGGCAACCGCGCCGGCGTGCGATGTCGATCACGTGACTCAGGTCCGCTTCGTGACCGTACGCGAAGTACACCGCGATCCGTTGTCGCGGGCGCAAGCGATGCGAGCCGCTGAGGAAGCGGGCGAATTGCCGATGCGCTTCGTCACGTGTCGTTGGCGAGAGCGCGCGACGGAGTTGCCGCATGTGCCGGCGCAGTTGCTGTCGTTCCAGCAGTGCCGCCGGCCCGGAGGAAGGAGAGGAGGCGCTACCCGCCTGTGCCGTCATGAGCCATTGCTCTCGACACGGAGCAATAGGTGGGACGCAGCTGTGGCAGCTAAGGCTTTCCGTTCGAGACGGACTTGCACACCGCTACCACGTCGCCGAATCCCGGGGGTATTAACATTAGGGTCGAGAGGTAACCCGACACATGTCGAACACCGCAGGCAGCGCCATAACAAAATCGATTCTGAGTCTGCGTCCGTAACGCGCATCCGCAGCCCCAAGTTCATCCGTACCCCATATCCGGGCCGGAGCGTCGGGTTTCAATGCCTACAGCGGCAATTGCTGTCCTCGGCTCAATGCCGATTCCACCCGCTCGCGCATCTGCTTGACGCGCTCGCTGACTTCGCTCTCGATGGCCTCGTTACGATTGCGCTTGAGCAATTCGTGCGCGAGGTTCAGAGCCGCCATCACCGCGATCCGGTCCAGGCCGACGATATTGCCGGCGTCGCGGATGTCGCGCATCTTGCCGTTGAGAAATTCCGCCGAGTCGAGCAATTCGGAACGCTCTTCGGGCAGGCAGGCGACCTGGTACTCCTTTTCCAGGATTCGCACACTGACACGGACCATGCGGTCGCTCATGCGTTGTGCTCCATCGCCTTCAGGCGGCCAATCATCGCTTCGACCCGCGCGCGCACCTGCTCATTCTTCTGTAGCAGCGTGGCACGCTCCGTCATCATCGAATCCTGTCGCTGGCGCAAGGCGCGGTTCTCTTCCTGCAATTGGGAGACCAGCGCGACCAGCTCGTCCACACGCCGTTCGAGCTGTTTCAGCTCTTGATCGACGACGGCCCGGGAGGCGCCGGTGGACGAAAGTGGATTCATGCGCCGGATTATGCGTCCCGCCCTCCGACCGGTCAAACCAGGGCCGAAATCCGTCAAATCCATGGAGCGGCTCAATGCCACAGGGGGCACAGTGCTAAGATACACGCGATGCTGCAAGTCACATTCGCGGAAGTCGCTCGCGTCCTGGAAGGGCTCGACTCGTCGGTGCCGGCGACGGAAGCCCACGGTTGTCTGGTCGGCGCGCTGTGCACGTCGCCCCACTATTCGATGGAGCGCTGGCTGGAAGAAATCATTCCCGACGCCGATCAGCGCAACGACGAGGACAGTCAGCAGGCGTTGCGTCTGTTGTACGCCGACACGCTCAATGCGTTGCGCGGCGAAGACATGGAATTCGAAGCGCTGTTGCCCGACGACGATGTTTCGCTGGCCACGCGCGCCGCCGGCCTGTCGCAGTGGTGCCAGGGCTTCCTGTATGGATTCGGCACCGCCGGACCAGCCAATAAGATGGCGCTGAAGCAGGAACAGCTGCCCGGCAACGTCAACGAAATTCTCAACGACCTCACGCACATCGGCCGCGCCAGCGTCGAGCTGGAAGGCGACGGCAACGAGAGCGAAGAAGAAGCCTATGCCGAAGTGGTCGAGTACGTGCGCGTCGGCGTGCAGTTGATCCACGACGAACTGATTCCCGCCGCCGTCCATCGCATCGAGACCGGCGCGGACAGCGACCTCGAACTGGACGACGACGACACCCACCCCGATCCCGGCCCTCTGCACTAATCCAACCAGCGTAGCTCATGCGCAAAGACGAATTCGCCCGCCGGCGCCGGCAGCTCATGAAAATGATGGGCCGCGGCGCCATCGCCATCCTGCCCGCCGTTCCCGAAAAGACGCGCAACAGCGACGTCAGTTATCACTATCGGCCCGATAGCGATTTCTTCTATCTCACCGGCTTCGCCGAGCCGGAGTCAGTGGCCGTGCTGATACCGGGACGCGCCCACGGCGAGTATGTGCTGTTCACTCGCGAGCGCGACCTGACGCGCGAGACATGGGATGGCAAACGTGCCGGGCCGGAAGGCGCTGTGCGCGATTACGGTGCTGACGATGCGTTCCCCATCAACGACATCGACGACATCCTTCCTGGACTGATGGAGAACTGTGACCGCGTCTTCTACACGATGGGACTGCATCAGGAGTTCGATCAGCGCGTGATCGGCTGGGTGAACTCGCTCAAGTCGCAGGCACGCACCGGCATCCACCCGCCGCAGGAGTTCGTGGCGCTGGATCATCTCTTGCACGACATGCGTCTATACAAATCGCGCCCCGAACTGGAGGCGATGCGCGAGTCGGCCCGAATCGCGGTGGCCGCCCATCGACGCGCGATGCAGTTCGTCGAGCCGGGTCGCAAGGAATACCAGGTGATGGCCGAGCTGCTCCACGAGTTCCGGATGAACGACGCGGACATCTCGTATCACCCCATCGTCGGCGGCGGTGCGAACACCTGCATCCTGCACTATCACGAGAATTCGGAAGAACTGCGCGACGGCGACCTGCTGTTGATCGACGCCGGCTGCGAATACGAGCTGTATGCGTCCGATATCACGCGCACCTTTCCGGTCGGCGGCCGGTTCACGCCGGAGCAGCGGGCGGTGTATGAGGTCGTATTGGAGGCTCAGCATGCCGCGATCGACAAGACCCGGCCGGGAAATCATTGGAACGAGCCGCACGAGGCCGCCGTGAAAGCGATCACCCAAGGCCTGGTGAAGCTCGGCCTGCTGAAGGGCAAGGTGCCCAATCTGATCAAGGAAGGCGCGTATCGCCGTTTCTACATGCATCGCACCGGTCATTGGCTGGGCATGGACGTGCACGATGTCGGCGACTACAAGATCGGCGATCAATGGCGCGTGCTGGAGCCCGGCATGGCGATGACGGTCGAGCCCGGCATCTATATTCCGGCTGGCAGCAAGGGGGTGTCGAAGCGCTGGTGGAACATCGGCGTGCGCATCGAAGATGACGTGGTTGTAACCAAGGACGGCAACGAGGTGCTGACGGCGGGCCTGGTCAAGGACGCCGACGGCATCGAAAAGCTGATGAACGCATGAGCGACCCGCACGCCCCCGCCTCGACCGTCGACGTCGCCATTGCCGGCGGTGGACTGGTCGGCGCGAGCCTGGCGCTCGCCCTGGCGAAGCTGCGGCTCAAAGTCGTGCTGATCGAGGCGGCGCCGTTCGGTGCCGTCGAGCAACCGAGCTTCGACGATCGCACCACTGCGATATCGAACGGCAGTCGTCGCATTTTCGAAGCGCTCGGGGTGTGGTCGTTGATCGAACGCGAGGCCACCGCGATCCGGCGCATTCATGTTTCCGATCAAGGCCGCTTCGGCTTCACGCGGATCGATGCCAGGGAACAGGGACTGAGCTCGCTGGGCTACGTGGTCGTCAATCGCGTGATGGGCGCGGCGTTGTGGCGGCGGTTGCAGGCGGAACCGTCCATCACCGTGCTCGCACCGGCCAAAGTTCAGTCGATGCAATTGCAACCGCACGCCCGGCGCATCGAATGTGCGATGGACGACGGCGTGCGTATCGTCGAGGCGAAGCTGGCGATCGCCGCCGACGGTGCTCGTTCCACCGTGCGGCAATCGGCGGGCATCGGCTCGAGCACCTGGGACTACGAGCAGGTCGCGCTGGTCAGCAACGTGCTCTCCCAGCACTTCCACGATCACGTCGCGTACGAGCGTTTCACCAATGCGGGGCCGCTCGCGCTGCTGCCGTTGACCGAAGGCCGATTGGGGCTGGTGTGGACCTTCAGTCCCGAGACCGCCAAAGAAATGACGGCCCTGAGCGATGCCGAGTTCCTCGCGCGCTTGCAGGACACGTTTGGTTTCCGCCTCGGCCGTTTCACGCGGGTGGGACAACGTCAGTTGTACCCGTTGTCGTTGACTCGTTCCGACGAATACGTCGCCGAGCGTCTCGCGATTGTCGGTAACGCGGCTCAGACGCTGCATCCGATCGCGGGCCAGGGATTCAACCTCGGCCTGCGCGATGCCGTGAGCCTTGCCGAGGTGCTTGCCGACGGGCTCGCGCAAGCCGGCGGTGAGTTCGACGCGGGCGATGGCTTGTGGCTGCAACGCTATCGTGAATGGCGAGCCGCCGATCGCGGCAACATCGTGCGCTTCACCGATGGCCTGGTGAGGTTGTTCTCGCAGCCGTTGGGTCCGATCAAGCTGCTGCGTAACGCGGGCATGCTGGCGTTCGATCTCATGCCGGCCGCGAAGGATGCATTGTCGCAGTTGTCGCTGGGAGCCGCCGGTCGAGTGCCACGTCTGGCACGCGGCGCGCCGTTGAGCAAGGGATGAAAACAGGCTTCCACATTCTGATCATCGGCGGCGGCATGGTCGGCGCCTGTGTCGCCGCTTTAGCCGCCAGTCATCGTCAGTTCGCCGACCTGCGCATCGCCGTGCTGGAGGCGAACCCGCCGACCATGCCACCGCCCGATGCGGCTGACGACATCGATCTGCGCGTCTCCGCCATCTCACGTGCTTCTGAGCGCATCCTGAGCGAGATCGGTGCATGGCCGCTGATACCGGGCCGGCACGTCTGCGCGTACGATGACATGAGCGTATGGGACGCTGAGGGCAAGCCGCGCGGCCCCGGGTCGATTCACTTCTCCGCGAGCGAATCGGGCGAGCCGAATCTCGGCTACATCGTCGAGAACCGCCGCGTGCTGTGGTCGATCTATGACTGCGCCGCTTTTCGCAATCGGGTGACGTTGCTCCGTGGCGAGCTGACCGGTCTGGAGTTCGAGGACGACCATGCCGCGGCGATTCTCAGCGACGGTCGTCGTATCGAGGCGGCGCTGATCGTCGGCTCCGATGGCTCCGGTTCATTGAGTCGCAAGCTGGCTGGCATCGAGACCCGCGGTTGGGATTACGACCAACGTGCCTTTGTGACTCACGTGCGCACCGAACATCCGCATGCCCGAACGGCGTGGCAACGGTTCTTGCCCGATGGACCGATCGCATTCCTGCCGCTCGCGGACGGGCGCAGTTCCATCGTGTGGACCACCACGCCCGAGCACGCCGAACGTCTGGTGTCCGCAGCTCCCGAGCAGGTCGCCAATGAATTGGCGCAAGCTATCGACAACCTCCTTGGCAAAGTCGAGCTGGCCGGGCCGCGAGGTCAATTTCCTTTGCGGCTCACCCACGCCAGGGAGTATTGCCGTGAGCGCTTCGTGCTGGTCGGGGATGCGGCTCACGCCATTCATCCATTGGCGGGGCAGGGTGTGAATCTGGGGTTTCTGGACAGCGCCGCGTTGATCGAAGTGCTGGCGGAGCAGCTGGACGCCGGGCTTGCGCCGGTCGCTATCGGGGAGCGACGGGTCCTGCGTCGCTACGAGCGCTGGCGCAAGAGCGAGAACGCCGTGGCATTGGGACTGGTCGATGGCTTGAACAAGTTGTTTGGCAGTCGCGCCGATACGCTTGGCTGGGCGCGTCGCACCGGCTTGAGCATCCTGGACGGCAGCATGCTCGCCAAACGTTTCCTGATGGGGCGTGCGCTCGGCATTGGCGGGGCGGCGCCGGCGTTGGTTCGCTCGCATCGTTGAGCTGAAGGGACATTGGAGGCCGGGGGATGCAAAGCACGCTCTTCATCCAAGCCCCGCCGGTGCTGGGCAACCAGTATGGCGACGATGCCTTTTTGCGTGGCTATTTGCAGCGGCGCCTGCCCGTCGGGATGCTGGCGCAGATCGAGCCGTCACTGGCCGAGCTCGGTGAGCTGGCCGGCGGCGAGTTGTATCGACTGCAGTTGCAGGACCGGCTCAACGAGCCGACGCTCACGCAGTGGGATGCCTGGGGCAATCGCGTCGATCGTATCGAGGTCTCGCCGCTGTGGCGCCGGGCCGCCGACATCGCGGCGAGTCACGGGCTCATCGCGATTCCCTATGAACGCCGTCACGGCCGCTTCTCCCGGATCCATCAGTTCGCGGCGGTGTATCTGTTCCATGCGTCGTCCGATGTTTATACCTGCCCCCTGGCCATGACCGATGGTGCCGCCCGTACGTTATCCGTTTCCGGCAACCAGGCACTCATCGAGCGCGCGCTCGTCCGGTTGACCAGTCGCGATCCGGCGCAGGCCTGGACCAGCGGACAATGGATGACCGAATCGACCGGCGGCTCCGATGTCGGTGCGTCGTTGACTCGCGCTGTGCGCGATGAGTCCGGTGGCTGGCGCTTGTTTGGCAAGAAGTGGTTCACCTCGGCCATCACGTCACAAATGGCGCTCACGCTCGCGCGTCCCGAAGGCAACGGTCCCGGCGGCAGCGGTCTCGCCATGTTCTACGTCGAAACGCACGACGACGAGGGCCGCCTGAACGGCATCCGCGTCGAGCGTTTGAAAGATAAGTTGGGCACGCGCAAGGTCCCGACCGCCGAGCTCACATTGGACGGTGCGCGCGCCGTGCTGGTCGGCGATACGCGACATGGCACTCGAAACATCGAGCCCATGTTGACCGTGACCCGCGCCTGGAACAGCGTGACTTCGGTCAGCTTCATGCGCCGGGCAATGGCATTGGCGCGTGCTTATGCCAGTCAGCGGCGCGCGTTCGGTGCGAAGCTGGACCAGCTGCCGTTGCACGTCGATACGCTCGCCGGCCTGGAAGCGGAAACGCGAGGGGCGTTCCTGCTGGCCTTCGAACTGGTGGAGCTGATCGGGCGACAGGAGGCCGGCGAGCTCGACGATGCTCAGAAGGCGCTGCTGCGACTGATCACCCCCATCGCCAAGCTGCTCACCGCCAAACAAGCCGTCAACGTTGTGAGCGAATGCATAGAAGCCTTCGGCGGTGCCGGTTATGTAGAAGATACCGGTCTGCCGCTGCTGCTAAGGGACACCCAGGTGTTGCCGATCTGGGAAGGGACCACGAACGTGCTGGCATTGGATACAGTGCTGCGTGGAGAGCTCAGCGCCGGATTGCCGGCATTGCGACAGCGGATTCAGCAGGGTATCTCCGCTCAGCATGAGGAGCGCCTGACCCAGGTCGGACAGCAGGCACTGGCCGCCGTCGAGCACGTGTCGAGCTGGTTGAGTCACAATGACGACCCGCGCCGCCTGCAGGCCAACGCCCGCCGGGTGGCGATGACTCTGGGTCGCGCACTGGAGCTGGCGTTGCTGGTCGAGCATGGTGACGTGGCTGCAGCTGGCCGGTGCGCAACGGTTCCCGTGGATTTGCTGGTCGATATCAAGAGCGAAGATTCCGCCCGCCTGATCGAATGAACAATCGTCACATCTATGTGCTGTCAGCGGTGCTGGCGCTGATCGGCTTGACGCTGTTCGCGTACAAGTCGCAAGTGCTCGGCTTCCCGCTGCAGCCGCAGGAACAGACGCGCGTCTGGACCGTCGAGGCGGCGGTGCGCTTCGATCCGGGACCGGCGGCGGTGAAGGCGACCTTGCGCATTCCCAATCTGACGCCGGGCTTCTCCATCCTGGATGAGAATTTCATTTCGCGAGGCTTCGGTCATGCGACCCGCAGCGCGCCGGCAGGCCGTGAATCGCAATGGACGCTGCGTGAGGCGAGTGGTCCGCAGACGCTGTACTACCGCGCGCAGGTGTATCGCGATGCCAGCCGTATCGCCGAGGACACGACCCCGCCGTTTCCTGAACGGCCGGTGCTCGATGAGCCGTCGCGTATCGCCATGGAGGGTTTGATCGCCGAAGTGCGGCGGCAGTCGGCGGACGTGGCGAGCTTCACGACCGAGTTGCTTCGTCACATCAATCACGCCGAGCGCGATCCGTACGTCAGCCTGTTCATGAGTCGTGGCAGCGCCAATGCCGATGCGGCTGAGCTGGCGACCATCTTCCTGGCAGGTGCTCAGATCCCGGCGCGCATCGCCCATGGCATTCAACTGCGCAGCGTGACGGGCCCGGTGCAATCTCAACAGCTGCTGGAAGTGCATGACGGCGTGCAGTGGCTGTACTTCGATCCCAAGACGCTGGAGCAGGGGCTGCCGCCGGATTTCCTGATCTGGTGGCGTGGCGATGAGCCGATCGCCAGCCTCGAGGGCGGCGGCAATCTGGATGTGACGCTCGCGGTTCAGCAGAACCTGCTGGACTCGATCGTGGTCGCGGAACGTCGCGCCGAACTGACTGGCTCGCACGCCATGGATTTCTCGCTGTTCTCGCTGCCCATCGCGACGCAGGCGGTCTATGCGGTGCTGATGATGATTCCGATCGGCGCGCTGGTGATCATGCTGTTGCGTAACTTCATCGGCGTGAAGACGTTCGGCACGTTCATGCCGGTGCTGGTCGCGCTGGCCTTTCGCGAGACCCGGCTGCTGTGGGGCATCGTGCTGTTCGCGGTCATCGTCTCGTTGGGACTGCTGATCCGGTTCTATCTGGAAAAGCTGCGGTTGCTGCTGGTGCCGCGTTTGACGACCGTGCTGACGGTGGTCGTGTTGTTGATGATGGGGATCAGTGTGCTCAGTCAGAAGCTGGAGTTGCAGCCGGGCCTGTCGATCGCGCTGTTCCCCATGGTCATTCTGTCGATGACCATCGAGCGCATGTCCATCGTCTGGGAAGAGCGTGGCGCCTCGGAAGCCATCCAGGAGGGTATCGGCAGCTTGCTGGTCGCGGCGGTCGCGTATGTCGTCATGGGCATCGCGTGGCTGGAGCACTTGATCTTCGTGTTCCCCGAGCTGCTGTTGCTGGTGATCGCGGTGTCGATCCTGGCCGGCCGCTACACCGGCTATCGATTGCTGGAGCTATGGCGCTTCAAGGCGTTGGCGCCGTCGCGGAGCGGGCCGTAATGTTTGGCCGGTATCGCGGGCTGGCCGACGAAGGCGTGCTTGGGCTGAACAAGCGCAACGGCGACTACATCCTGCGATTCAATCCGAGGCGGCTGTATCCGCTGGTCGACGACAAGCTGAAAACCAAACGGCTGGCGTTGGCGGCGGGGATCGCGGTTCCGCAGTTGTATGGGGTGATCGAGACTCAGCACGACATCCGGCGGCTGCCGGAGATCGTGAAGGATCATCCGGAATTCGCCTTGAAGCCGGCCCATGGCAGCGCGGGCGACGGCATCGTGGTGATCTCCGGGCGCAGCTCGCACCGTTATCGAACCATCAGCGGTACGTTGCTCGACGACGACTTCCTGTCTCATCACCTGTCCAACGCCATCAATGGCCAGTTCAGTCTGGGCGGCGTGCAGGACGTGGTGATCGTCGAATACATGGTGCGTTTCTCGCCGCTGTTCGAGCGCATCAGCTATCAGGGGGTGCCGGACATTCGGGTGATCGTGTATCGCGGCTTTCCGATCATGTCGATGGTGCGTCTGCCGACGCGTCAGTCGCACGGCAAAGCGAATCTGCATCAGGGCGCGGTCGGCGCGGGCATCGATCTGGCCTCCGGGGTGACTCTGGATGGCGTGGTTGGAACGCAGGTGGTCACTCATCACCCGGATACGACCCACGCGATCTCGGGGCTGAAGATTCCGGACTGGGACGTCATCCTGGATATTTCGGCGCGCTGCTACGAGCTGACCGGCATGGGCTACATCGGCGTCGACGTCGTGCTCGATCGGGATCTCGGTCCGCTGGTGCTGGAGCTCAATGCCCGGCCGGGGCTGGCGATTCAGATCGCCAATCGGCAGGGATTGTTACGTCGTCTGAAGATCTGCGACGAGCGCGCCAATTTTTCGGCCCCCGCCGCCGAGCGCATCGCGTTCGCTCAGCGTGAGTTTTGTCATCCCGTCGGGCCGGTGCTCGCGACGCAAACGGTTGCCAGCGTCGCCTAGGGCCTGTTAACAGGCCCTAGTTACGGCGCGTTACGCGGGTCCGTACCGGGCTGAGGCGGGCTCCACTTGGTTTTCGGCGCCGGGACATCCACCGAGGTGAAGAAGCCCGCCGAGGTCTTGATCGTCACCTTGGCCGGCCGGCAGCTGAAGTTGCGCATATCGATGCGCAGCGGCTTTGAGAATTCCTGACGGGCGTGATCGTTGGGCTGGTCGTCGATCAGCACGCCGAGAATCTGCATCCGTTCGTCATCGAGCTTTGCGCACGTTTCCCATTGCACCCGGAATTCATGATCCGGATTGGTGCCGCGATAGGCGATGGTCATGACGAGCTGATCTTTCGGCGCGTCGTACGTCAGATCGAGCACCGCAATCGCCGCAGCGCTGGCGGCATAGCAGAGGGCGGCGATGCATGCCAGGAGGCGACCCATCGTAACGCGGCGCATTCGATTCTCCAGCTAAGTCCGAGGTAGAGCGTCCACCTTGGCGGCGCAGATGAAATCGTTCTGCGACAGCCCGCCAATGGCGTGAGTGTTATAGGTCATCCGACAATAGCCGTAGCCGACTTCCAGGTCGGGGTGATGATCTTCGGCATTGGCGATGTGCGCCACCGCGTTCACGAAGCTCATCGCGTGATAGAAGTTACGGAACTTCCATTCGGCGCGGATGCTACGGCCGTCGGCGGCGAGTTTCCAAACGTCGTTCAGCTGATTCATCAACGCCTGGGCTTCACTCGGCGACAGCGGCGCGACGCCGCCTTCGCAGGGCTTGCAGCGTTGTTCAGTGAGCGCCGTCATGCGGGCTCCCGGCGCGCGTAGGTTTTGGCGATGTACTCCTCGACCAGCGACTGAAACTCTTCGGCGATGTGCTCGCCCTTGAGCGTGGGGCCCTTCTCGCCGTCCACATAAACTGGCGCCACCGGCCGCTCGCCCGTGCCGGGCAGGCTGATGCCGATGTTGGCGTGCTTGCTCTCGCCGGGGCCGTTGACCACGCAGCCCATGACCGCCACGGTCATGTCTTCGACGCCGACGAATTGTTTGCGCCATTCCGGCATCTGATGACGAATGTGAGATTGGATCTTCTGGGCGAGTTCCTGGAAATACGTCGAGGTGGTGCGACCGCAGCCGGGGCAGGCGACCACCATGGGCATGAACGAGCGCAGCCCCATGGTCTGCAGGATCTCCTGCGCGACGATGACCTCCGTGGTGCGATCGCCGTTGGGCTCGGGCGTGAGCGACACGCGAATGGTGTCGCCAATGCCTTCTTGCAGCAGTACCGCCATGCCGGCAGTCGAGGCGACGATGCCTTTGGAACCCATGCCGGCTTCGGTGAGGCCGAGGTGCAGCGCGTAGTCGCAGCGTTTCGCCAAATTGCGATACACAGAGATCAGATCCTGCACGCCGCTGACCTTGCACGAGATCACGATGTGATCCGAGCCCAGGCCCAGCTCTTCGGCGCGTTTGGCCGATTCCAGCGCGGACACGACCAGCGCCTCGCGCGTGACATCGCGAGCGTCCATCGGATCGGCGGACTTGGAGTTTTCGTCCATGAGCCGGGTCAGCAGATCCTGATCCAGGCTGCCCCAGTTCACCCCGATGCGCACCGGCTTGTGGTTGCGGATCGCGACTTCGATCATTTCGGCGAACTGCGGGTCGCGTTTGCTGCCCCGACCGACGTTGCCGGGGTTGATCCGGTACTTCGCCAGCGCTTCGGCGCAGGCCGGGTGCGCCTTTAGCAGTTTGTGACCATTGAAATGGAAGTCGCCAACGATGGGCACGTGAATGCCCATCCGTGCGAGCCGGTCGCGAACGTGCGGGACGGCGGCGGCGGCCTCATCCGTGTTAACAGTAACGCGCACCAGTTCGGAGCCGGCGCGCGCCAAGGCTTTGATCTGCTGGGTCGTGGACTCGATATCGGCGGTGTCGGTGTTGGTCATCGATTGCACGACGACCGGGGCGGGGCCGCCCACAGTGACAGAGCCGATACGAACGGGAATGGAGTGACGTCGGGTGGGGCGCATAGATGGGGACATTGTAACGCTTCGAGCGCACATCCATTGAGCGCCGGGCGCCGCGTTCGGCTACCATACGCGCACCCATCGCAAGGCACGGCCGGAGAGAGCGGGAACCACCCCGCCGCCGAAGGCGCAACCGCCCGGAAACGCTCAGGCAAATGAACGGCGTGCCCCTGTGAATCGACGGCCTTGCGGCCGCGGCTCATTCGAAGGGCTCTGGAGAGTAGCTGCCGACGTCGGCAGTTCACCGAAGGGGAGAGGTGTCTCACTGCAAGTGGGGACCGGATCTCTCAGGTCACAGGACAGAGGGGCGTTGAACGGTCAGCCGTTCGGCGCGAACCTTTTTACCTGACTCAACTCGGCCAATCCGGAGCATTCGATGGGCTTCAAGACTCCCCTGTACGACACACACGTCGCCGCCGGCGCCCGCATGGTCGATTTCGGCGGCTGGGACATGCCGGTCAATTACGGCTCCCAGATCGAAGAACATCACGCGGTCCGTCGCGACGCCGGCATGTTCGACGTTTCACATATGCTGATCGCCGATGTCACCGGCGCGCGCGTGCGTGACTACCTGCGCTATCTGCTCGCCAATGACGTCGCCAAGCTGAAGGACTCGGGCAAAGCGCTGTACAGCTGCATGCTCAACGAGCAGGGCGGCGTGGTCGACGACCTCATCGTCTATTTCATCAACGAATCCTGGTTCCGCGTGGTCGTGAATGCCGGCACGCGCGACAAGGACATCGCCTGGCTGAAGCGCTTCTCCGACAAGTTCGGCGTCGACATCAAGCCGCGCACCGATCTGGCGATGATCGCCGTGCAGGGGCCGAATGCCCGTGCCAAGGCCGCGACGCTGATCGGCAAGCACGCCGACGAAGCGCTGCAATTGAAGACGTTCGTGGGCCGCGAGCTTGGTCAATACTTCATCGCCCGCACCGGTTACACCGGCGAAGACGGCTGGGAAGTGATGTTGCCGGTCGGCGAAGCGCCGAAATTCTGGAGCGACCTGAAAGCGGCCGGCGTCGCGGAGTGCGGTCTCGGTGCGCGCGATACGCTGCGTCTCGAAGCGGGCATGAATCTGTATGGCAACGACATGGATGAAAACCAGTCGCCGCTCGAATCCGGTCTGACCTGGACCGTCGCATTCGATCCGCCGGAACGCGATTTCGTCGGCCGCGCCGCGCTCGATGCGCAGCGCGCGGCGGGTGTGAAGCGCAAGCTCGTCGGCCTGATTCTCGACGAGCGTGGCGTGCTGCGGGGTCATCAACGCGTCGTGACTGCCGCCGGCGACGGCGAGCTCACCAGCGGCACGTTCTCGCCGACCATGGAGAAATCCATCGGCTTCGCGCGCGTGCCGGTGGCGACCGGCGATCGTGTCGAAGTCGACATTCGAGGCAAGCTGCTCTCCGCCCGCGTCGTGAAGTTTCCGTTCGTGCGCAACGGCAAGCCGCTGGTCTCGTAACGCGCCCCGGCGTCCGGGCCGTATGCCAGATTTCGAATATTCGAGCTTTTCTGATTTTATTTTCGCTTTGTTATTGAGGACCTCGTCATGTCGAACATTCCCGCCGATCTGAAATACCTGGATTCCCACGAGTGGGCGCGCGTCGAGAGCGACGGCACCGTCACCATCGGCATCTCCGACCATGCGCAGGGCGCGCTGGGCGATCTGGTGTTCGTCGAAGTGCCGGAAGTGGGCAAGTCGCTGAGCAAGGGTGGCGCCGCCGCCGTGGTCGAGTCGGTCAAGGCCGCCTCGGATGTCTATAGCCCGCTGTCCGGCGAAGTGATCGCCGCGAACGATGCGCTGAGCGGCTCGCCCGAGCTGGTCAACAGCGATCCGTACGGCGCCGGCTGGCTGTTCAAGATCAAGCCGAGCAACAACGGCGAGCTGCAACAGCTGCTCGATGCCAAGGCCTACGAGAAGGTCGTCGCTGACGCTGCCCACTGAGTGCCGCCATGCCGTTCATCCCACATACCGAAACCGAGATCAGCGAAATGCTGGCCGCCATCGGCGCGCCCAGCATCGATGCGCTGTTCGATGAAATCCCGGCGGCGCTGCGGATCAAATCGCTCGCCGCGATTCCCGACGCACTGAGCGAAATGGAGGTCGGGCGCCTCATGCAGGCGCGCGCCAGCCAGGACGGTCGCCCGCTGAATTTCCTGGGCGCCGGCGCTTACGAGCATCACATTCCCGCTGCCGTCTGGGCGATCGTTACGCGCGGTGAGTTCTACAGCGCGTACACGCCGTATCAGGCCGAAGCGAGCCAGGGCACGCTGCAGCTGTTGTACGAATATCAGTCCATGATGAGCAGCCTGACGGGCATGGAAGTCTCGAATGCGTCGCTCTACGACGGCGCATCGGCGCTCGCCGAAGCCTGTTTGATGGCGGTGCGCGCGCATCGCAAGTCGAAGTCGGCTCGCATCGTCGTGCCGTCGACGTTGAACCCGACGTATCTGTCGGTCTCGCGCGCGGTCGTCGAAGGTCAGAACTTGAGCTTCACGGTGCTGCCGTATGAGTCCGGCAAGGGCACGCTGCAGTTCTCGACGCTCGAAGCGCTGAAGGGCGAAGATCTCACCGCCGTCGTGATCCAGCAGCCGAACTTCTTCGGCCAGATGGAAGATGTCGATGCGATCACCGACTGGGCGCACGCCAACAATGCGCTGGTCATCGCGGTGGTGAATCCGCTGTCGCTGGCGCTGTTCAAGCCGCCGGGCGAGTGGGGCACGAAGGGGGTCGATATCGTGGTCGGCGACGGCCAGCCGTTCGGCGTGCCGCTGTCGTCGGGCGGCCCGTACTTCGGCTTCATGACCACGCGTATGGAACACGTGCGTCAGATGCCGGGACGTATCATCGGTCGCACCGTCGATCTGGACGGCAAGCAGGGCTTCACGCTGACGCTGCAGGCCCGTGAACAACACATCCGCCGCAGCAAGGCGACCTCGAACATCTGCACCAACCAGGGTCTGCTGGTGACGGCGGCGACGATTCACATGTCGCTGCTCGGCGCGGCCGGTCTGGAATCCGTGGCGGCGACTTCGCAACGGCAGACCAGCAAGCTGATCGAGAAGCTCACGCGCATCCCCGGCGTGAAACTGGCCTTCGACGGTTACCGTTTTCATGAAGCTGTGTTACAGCTGCCGGTCAAGGTGCGCGAGGTGCTCGACGCCTTGGCTGAACGCAATATCGTCGGTGGCTTGGATTTGTCGAATCTCTATCCCGAACTGGGCAATGCGCTGCTGGTGTGTGCGACGGAAACGCGCACCGACGCAGACCTGGATACCTATGCCATTGCCCTTACCGACATTGTGACCGGCGTTGTGGAGCGCAACCGATGAGCCACATCTCTGAACCTTTGATTTTCAAACATTCGCGCACCGGGCGCAGCGCCGTCGGCCAGTATCCGCAAGGTGCCACCGCCCAGGTGCCGGAGAAGTTTCGTCGTCGCAAGCGCGCCGCGCTGCCGGAAGTCTCCGAGCTGCAGGCCGTGCGTCACTTCACTCGGCTGTCGCAGCTGAACTTCTCGATCGATACCCATTTTTATCCATTGGGTTCGTGCACGATGAAGTACAACCCGCGCGCGTGTAATGCGTTCGCGATGCTGCCGGAGTTCCTGGGACGTCATCCGTTGGCGCCGGACTCGGTGAGTCAGGGCTTCCTGGCGTGCCTGTACGAGCTGCAGGAAATGCTCAAGGATGTCACCGGCATGAAAGGCGTGTCGCTCACGCCGATGGCTGGCGCGCAGGGTGAGTTTGCCGGCGTCGCGATGATTCGTGCCTATCACAAGGCTCGCAACGATCTGGAGCGCACCGAGATCATCGTGCCGGATGCCGCGCACGGTACCAATCCGGCGACCGCGACCATGTGTGGTTGCACGGTGGTCGAAATTCCTTCGCTGCCCAATGGCGACATCGACATCGATGCGCTCAAGGGCGCGCTGGGTCCGAAGACGGCCGGCATCATGTTGACCAATCCTTCGACCCTCGGCGTGTTCGAACGTCGCATTCAGGAGGTCGCCAAGCTCGTGCACGATGCCGGCGGCCTGCTTTATTACGACGGTGCCAACCTCAACGCCATCCTCGGCAAGGTGCGTCCGGGCGACATGGGCTTCGACGTGATCCACATGAACCTGCACAAGACCTTCTCCACGCCGCACGGCGGTGGCGGTCCGGGCTCGGGTGCGGTCGGCGTCGGTCAGCGGTTGCTGCCGTTCCTGCCCATTCCGACCGTGGGCAAGGATGGAGACAACTATCGCTGGCTGGATGAAAAGGACGTGCCGCAGACCATCGGCCGCCTGTCCGCGTTCATGGGCAACGCCGGCGTGCTGCTGCGTGCGTATGTTTATATGCGCATGCTCGGTCGCGAAGGCATGCACCGGGTCGCGGAGTTCTCGGCGCTCAACGCCAACTATCTGCTGGCTCGCTTGAAGAAGGCGGGTTTCGATGCGGCCTACCCGGAGCGTCGCGCCAGCCACGAATTCATCATCACGATGAAGCGCCAGGCCAAGGAGCTGGGCGTGAACGCCATGGACTTCGCCAAGCGTCTGCTCGACTACGGCTACCATGCGCCGACCACGTACTTCCCCCTGCTGGTGCCGGAGTGCCTGTTGATCGAGCCCACCGAGACCGAGGCCAAGGAGGAGCTGGATGGTTTCGTGGACGCATTGATCGCGATTCAGGCCGAGGCCGAACAGGATGCGGCCAAGGTCAAGGGCGCTCCGTATACTTTGCCGGTTCGTCGTCTGGATGACGTGCGCGCCGCCAAGCAACTCGATCTGACCTACGGCATGAGAAGCACTGAATGACAATAACAGAGCGCCCCAAGCTGGCCGGCATGCGCCGGCTATTGCTCGCATTCGTCAATTCATGGAAGGGTTTCCGGGGCGCGTTCCGCAGCGAAGCGGCGTTCAGGCAGGAAGTGGCCCTGGCGGTGGTGTTGCTGCCGCTGGGCTTCTACCTGGGTAAGACGCCCATCGAAAAGGCCTTATTGATCAGCTCGGTCCTGCTGGTATTGATCGTGGAGCTGCTCAACACCGGCATCGAGACCGTGGTCGACCGGATCGGCCTGGAGCGTCACGAGCTGTCCGGGCTGGCCAAGGACGTCGGCTCGACCGCCGTGCTGTTATCCTTCGGCGTCCTGATCGTGATCTGGGGGTTCCTGCTGCTGGGCTGAACGAGCCCGGCTCGAGTGAACCCTCCGGTCGCGGCTCCTTCAACAGCCTCGAACGCGGTTCACTCATGCATAGAACTCTCGCCGTTGCCGGACTGCTGCTGCTCACTGCTCTGCCTTCGTATTCCCAGGCGCCCGGATCGGCGCCCGCTGCCGGCTCGCCGGTGCCGCCCGCGGCGGTGCCGGTTCCCGATGTCGAGGATTCACGCTGGACCCGCACGCTGGAGCGCGTCGCCAGCGGCGTGGTCACCATCCAGGTCGATCTGGCGCGCGCCTTCGATACCGAATGGAATATGTCGAGCCAGGCCACCGGCTTCGTGGTCGACGCCCAGCGCGGCCTGATTCTCACCAATCGTCACGTCGTGACGCCTGGCCCGGTGACCGCCACCGCGGTGTTTCTGAACCGCGAGGAAGTCACGCTGTATCCGGTGTATCGCGATCCGGTGCACGACTTCGGCTTCTATCGTTACGACCCCTCGAAGCTGCGGTTCATCAAGCCCACCGAGTTGAAGCTGTTCCCGCAGGGTGCGCAGGTGGGACGTGAGATCCGGGTCATCGGCAACGATGCCGGCGAACAGCTTTCCATCCTGGCCGGCACGCTGGCGCGCCTGGATCGCGAGGCGCCGAACTACGGCCTCGGCAAGTACAACGACTTCAACACGTTCTATTACCAGGCGGCGTCGAGCACCTCGGGTGGCTCGTCGGGCTCGCCGGTGATCGACATCGACGGTCGTGTGCTGGCGCTCAATGCCGGCGGCAGCTCGGCCGCGGCCTCCAGTTTCTATTTGCCGCTGGATCGCGTGACGCGCGCGTTGGAAGCGATTCAGAAGAACAAGTCGGTCGCTCGCGGCACGCTGCAGACGGTGTTCGTCTACACGCCGTTCGACGAAGTGCGTCGGCTTGGTCTGCGCAACGAGTCCGAAATCGAGGTGCGCAAGAAGTTTCCGAACACGGTCGGCATGCTGGTGGTGTCGGAAGTGCAGAAGGGCTCGAAGGCCGAGAACGTGCTCGAGCCCGGTGACGTTCTGGTGCGTATCAACGGCCAGCTCACCGCGGATTTCTCACTGCTCGCCGCAACGCTGGATGACGGCGTCGGCAAGACGGTGAAGCTGTCGATCGAGCGCGGCGGCCAGGCGTTCGAGCGCGAGTTGCCCATCCAGGACATGTATGAAGTGATGCCGGATGAGTTCCTGGAGTTCGGGGACGCGGTCGTTCACAACCTGTCCTGGCAGCAGGCGCGTCACATCAATGTGCCGATCAAGGGCGTGTATGTCGCCAATCCCGGCTACTCACTCGGCGCCGCGGGCGTGCCTCGCGGCGCTGTGATCAGCGAGGCGAGCGGCAAGGAGATCGGCGGTCTGGGCGATCTGGAAGAAGTGCTCGCGAAGCTCGGTGACGGCGAGCGCGTGACGCTGCGTTTCTTCACGATCGACGATCCGAAGACCGCGCAGTGGCGAAGCATTCGTATGGATCGCCGCTGGTTCCCGGCGCGCGTCTGCAAGCGTGACGACAAGCAAGGCACCTGGCCGTGCACCCCATGGGGAACGGACGGTCTCGCGAAGGCGCCGGATCCGGCCACGACGACGTTCGCAAAGACCGGCGACCCGTTGATCAACAAACTCGCGCCGTCGCTGGTGCTGGTGAATTTCGACATGCCGTATTCGGTGTCGGGCATCACCGAGCGCAGCTATTACGGCACGGGCCTGATCGTCGATGCCGAGCGCGGCCTGGTGATCGTCGATCGCAACACTGTGCCGGCGCCGCTGGGCGACGTGCGCATCACGTTCGCCGGCTCGATCGAAGTGCCGGGTCGAGTGGAATATATCCATCCGCTGCACAATATCGCCGCGATTTCGTATGACCCGAAGCTGATCGGTGCGACGCCAGCGAAGGCCGCGACCTTGAAGGCGGTGGATGTGCAGCCGGGTCAGGAAGTGTGGGCGGTCGGCATGCGTGTCGATGGCAAGGTGCAATCGCGCTCGGCGACGGTCGCCTCGGTGGACCCTGTGGGATTCCCACTGTCGCGCACGCTGCAGTTCCGTGAGTCGAATCTCGAAACCATCTCCCTGGTCAATGGACCGGCCGATTACGACGGTGTACTGGTCGACAAGAGCGGCGCCGTGATCGCGACGTGGGCCAGCTTCGCTTATGAAGCCGGTCGTGAGATTGCGCAGGAGAATCGCGGCATCTCGGCCGAGCTGGTGCAGGAGATGTTGCCGTTACTGCGCGAGGGTCGTGCGTTACATTCGCTGGAAGCCGAGCTGCAGCCGGTGCCGCTGGCGGTCGCCCGCAAGCAGGATTTGCCGGATGACTGGATCCGCCGTCTGGAGCAACACAGCCCGGAGCGCCGTCAGGTGCTCAGCGTGGTGCGCACGGTCGGCGGCTCGCCGGCGGACGGGCTGTTGCGCTCGGGCGATCTGATTCTGGATATCGATGGCGCCATCGTGAATCGTTTCCGTGAAGTGGAGCGAAGCGTGCAGAAGCCGGCGGTGAAAGTGACCGTCTGGCGCGACAAGGGCGTGCAGACCATCGATGTGCCGACGGTGGAGCTCGGCGGCCGCGATCTCGATCGCATCGTCGTGTGGGCCGGCGCGGTGTTGCAGAAGCCGCATCGTGCACTGGCGGCTCAGCGCGGCATCGAGCCGGACGGCGTGTTCGTCGCGTACTTCTCGTACGGCTCGCCGGCGACGCGTTATCAGCTGTGGGCCGGCCGGCGCATCGTCGAGGTGGACGGCAAGCCTGTCGCCGATCTGGATCAGTTCATCCAGGCCGTCAGTGGCCGCGAGGACCGCAGCTCGCTCAGACTGCGGACTGTGACCTGGAACGGCTCGGTCGAAGTCATGACACTGAAGCTCGACAAGCGCTTCTGGCCGACCTACGAGCTGCGCCGGACGGCGCAAGGCTGGACCCGGACGGCACTCGAATAAGACCGTTCGTCGCGCGCGACAATAAGGCCGGAGCCCTCTTGCTATCATTGCGCCCATGGCTATAGGACGAGTTCTACAACAGGAAATCCAGGAGGCCGTCGAAGCGCTGCGCGCCGGCGAGCTCGTGGCATTTCCTACCGAGACGGTGTACGGCCTGGGCGCGAACGCCAACAACCCGGACGCAGTGCGTAAGATTTTCCGCGTCAAAGGTCGGCCCTCGACGCATCCGGTGATCGTGCACATCGATCACCCGCGTTATCTGCAGCGCTGGGTGCGCGACATGACGCCGGAAGCGAAGAAGCTCGCCGATGCATTCTGGCCGGGCCCGCTGACGCTGGTGGCGAAGCGCGCGCCGGCCGTCAACGACGTGATTACTGGCGGGCAGGACACAGTCGCGATTCGCGTGCCGAATCATCCGGTCGCGCAGCAACTGCTCAACGCGTTCGGCGGCGGCATCGCTGCACCGTCGGCGAACAAATATGGTCACGTCAGCCCGACGCGGGCGGAGCACGTGCGCGAAGAGTTCGGCGACGAGCTGAAGTTCGTGCTCGACGGCGGCGACTGTAAAGTCGGTCTCGAATCCACCATCGTCAGCTGCCTCGCTGACGGTCCGCGAGTGTTGCGCCCGGGAAGCATCAGTCTGTCGCAGCTCCAGGCGGTCGTGCCGACCATCCAGGTCGGGGCGAATCCGAGCACGCCGCGCGTGCCGGGCTCGACGTCGCGGCATTACTCGCCGGCAACGCCGGTGAACGTCGTGCCGAGCCGTCGGCTCGAGACGGTGATGAACGAGTTCACCGCGAATCACGAGAAAGTCGCGGTGCTGGCACAACGGCCGCCGGGCACGGCGAATCCGTTCATGACGTGGATCAACGCCGGTATCCGCCCGGATATCTACGCGCGCAATCTGTACGCGAATCTGCGCACGCTCGATAAGGCGTCGGCGAAGATCATCCTGGTCGAGGAAGTCCCGGAAGGCGAGAAGTGGGACGCCGTGCGCGACCGGCTGCGTCGCTCGGCCAGCGCCGAAAACATCGTCACCTACGACCAGGACATCGCTGCCTGGGTTGCCGACTTTGGCGAAGAGGGCGGCCCTCCGGGCTGAGCTGTCGTCGCGCGTGACACCCGCAGGAAAGGTCATCCCTCCGCGTGTACGTGCAGAGCGATTCGGCCGAGTTTTCCTCGCGCCTGGTGTTACCGGTGCTGCCTTGAGAGGTGCCTGGCTACTGGCATGGTCGCTGCTGACTTGCTGGCAGCCGGCGTCAGCCGCGGCAGCGACACCGGCCGAAGCAAACGAAGCGACCGCCTGGGCCGCGGCGCATGCCGTCGCGCTGCCGCCAGACATCGACGCTCTGACGGCCAACGATCTGGGGGCGCTCACTCGCATTGTGGGTTCGGCGCGCGTGGTGGGTTTGGGTGAAGGCACGCACGGTGCGCACGAATTTCTGATCGTCAGGAATCGTGTGTTTCAGTATCTCGTCGAGGAGCTCGGCTTCACGGCGATCGTGGCCGAGACGCACCCGGTGCACGCGCAACTGGCCGACGCTTACGTGCAGGGCGAAGGGAAGTTGAGCGATGCAGCCGTCGAGGGGGTGTTCTCTGCGAACCGCACGTTCTCGTGGCGCGAGCGACCGCTGCTGGAGAATTACCAGCTGCTGGAGTGGATGCGCAATTACAACGCCGCTTGCGAGCCGTCGCGGCGTATTCACTTTTACGGCATGGACCTGCGCCATCCCTTCCCCGGGCCGACGCCCGATCCGAAGCGCGGTGAGAATCTGGCCGGCACGATGGGCGGCAATGTGCTGAAGGTGCTGCACGAGTCCGGGCCGCGGGCGCGAGTGCTCGTATTCGTCCACAACGGCCATCTGCGAGCTGAAGCCCTCGCGGCGGGCGCCGAGCCTGCCTCGCTCGGACAATACCTTCGCCGGGTGCTGGGAGATGAGTTGCGAGTGATCGGCTCGGTTCATGATCGAGGCCAGATACAGGACGGCGGCAATCGGACAGTCATCCTGCCGGCGTCACAGGCTGGCAGCGTGAACGAGGTACTGGCGGCAACGGGGTTGCCGTCGTTCACGCTCGATCTGCGTTCCCAGTCGCAGGCGCTGGGGCGTCGGTGGTTCGATCGTGATCAATCGTTCCGCGGCAGCTATTGGCAGGGCACGAGTTATTACTCAGAGCTGAGGCCGGGTTCCGCCTATGACGCGTTGCTGTTCATCCGGGAACTCAGTCCCATTCGCCCGTTGACGGCACTCGAATAACGGAGCGTGTCAGCCGCTGACGACTATTCGGCCGGAACGGTGCGCTCCGCAGCCCACAATCGCAGCTCTGAAATCTTCTCCGCCATCGTCACCGAGAGCGGGCGGGTCGCGCGAATCTCCTGAAGGATGTGCTGACCGCTGGCAGGCGCACCGCTCGCGTGAGCGGCGTATACGGCCGACACGACGGCCTGCTCGATTTCCGCACCCGAGAAACCTTCGCACGCCGTGGCCAGTTGTCGCACGTGGTTGTCGGCGAGCGTGAGGCTTCGCTTCTTTGCGTGGATGCGCAGGACGTCCTCGCGGACGGCGGCGCTCGGCAGGTCGACGAAAAAGATCTCGTCGAGACGGCCCTTTCGTACCAACTCCGGCGGCAGCGACGAAATATCGTTCGCGGTCGCCACGACAAATACGCGCGTTTTCTTCTCCGCCAGCCACGTAAGGAACGTACCGAGGAGCCGCCGGGAGGTGCCGTTGTCGCTGTCGCCGAGTGAGACGCCTTTTTCGATCTCGTCGATCCACAGCACGCACGGGGACATCGTCTCCGCGGTGGTCAGCGATTCGCGCAGGTTCCGCTCCGACTCGCCGATGTATTTGTTCACGATGGCGCCAAAATCCAGGCGGAGCAGAGGCACGCCGAAGATGCCGGCGGCCGCTTTCGCCGCGACACTCTTGCCGCAGCCCTGCACACCGAGCAGCAGCACGCCTTTGGGCGCCTCGAGCTGAGGCGCGCTGCCGTCGAAAGCCGGTTTCCGCAATCGCAGCCATTCCTTCAGCCGCGACATGCCGCCGAGATCGGCGAACTGCGCGGTGTCGTACTCGTACGCGAGCACGCCGCCGCGGTTTAACAATTCATATTTCGCCTGCATCACCGCCGGCAGATCCGTCGGCAACAGCGCGCCGTCGTCGAAAATGACTTTGCGCGCCAGTCGCTCGGTGTCGCCGGTGGACAGTCCGCCGAGGTTTTCCACGAGCAGTTCCAGAGACTTGCGATCTGTCTTTACGCGCTGACCGTAAGTTCTCGACCACTCCGAAGCGACCCGCTCGACGATGCCCAGGCGCTCGTTTCGGTCGGGAAATGCCAGCGTGAGCCGCGCGCACAAGTGATCGAGCTCGCGCGGCAGCTGGATTTCGTGACTGATCAGCACCACGGTGCGAGCGACGCGGTCGTAGTCCTGACAGATGTCCTTCAGCAGTCGCACGTTCACCGGATCGGCAAGGAACGGATGGAAGTCGAGCAGGATGTACACGCCCCCCATCGCCGTCGCGCGCATTCCTTTTAACAATGCGGTCGGATCGTCATTGTGTTGCGGCGGAGTGACCAGACTTAGATCGATCCGGCGCAAACCGTCCGTGACAGTCCACTGAAACACTGGCGTGTGCACCTTGCTCGCGGGCTGAGGTGCCAGCGAGGCGAGGAGGGCGACGGCGCGCGGCTCGTCGCGCGTTTCGATGACGATCAGCGGTACGCGGCTTTTCAGCAGCGCGTCCAGCTCTCTGCGCGTGTCGGTCGTCGCGGTCATGTGGTGTACGGAAGCTAGGATTTATCGAGTTCCCTGAACGGTCAAAACGGCGCTCACGAAATGCTACGTCGATGCTGGATCGTCGGGTATGAGCCTGGTAGTCGTGGCATTTCTTGGGTTGCGTTTCGTACGTAAGAGAGCCATCGAGCTGTGCACGAGCCCGTGCGCTGGGTCGCGCGTCCGGATTTTTTTCGCCCGCGGGGATAAAAACTGTGACGCGCTTCTTGCATCGCCGGACATTTTTGATAAATTTCGCGTCGCCCTGTGTAAGAGAGCACCACGCGTAAGCTGCAGTGCCGCTCGACCAGAACTTGTGAGAGCTTCAGACGTTCAAGAAATCTGTCGCTCTTGTTGGTTGGTTAAGTGTTCGCAGCTTTTTGAGAGGTGCCCAACAGGTGTTGCCCCGCGCAGCCAAGCAATCGCTCGCCGTTTCTCCGGCCCACTCCTTCGATTCCACCACGCTGACGGAAACCGAAATCCGTGCGCTGGTCGCCCGCTTTGGTTCGCCCCTGCTGGTGGTGGACTGTGAGCAGGTGCGCCGCCAGTACCGCGCCCTCAAGGCCGCGCTGCCGGGTGTAGATCTTCACTACGCGCTCAAGCCGCTGCCGCATGCCGCGGTCGTGTCCTGCTTGCGCGACGAAGGTGCTTATTTCGACCTCGCCACCACCGGCGAAGTCGAGCTCGTGAAGCAGCAGGGGATTGCCCCGAGCCGCTGCATTCACACTCACCCGATCAAGCGTGACAGCGACATCCGTGACGCGCTCCGTTACGGCGTCACCACGTTCGTCGCGGACAACCCGGAAGAGGTCAAGAAGTTCGTGCGCTACCGCAAGCGTGCCGAGCTGCTGATCCGTGTGTCGTTCCGCAGCCCGAACGCCGTGGTCGACCTGTCGAAGAAGTTCGGCTGCGCCCCTGGCGATGTGCTGGGCATGATCGAGCAGGCGCGCCGCCTCGGCGTGCGCGTGAAGGGCTTGTCCTTCCACGTCGGCTCTCAGGCGACCGACCCGGCGAAGTACGTCGAAGCGGTCCAGGCATGCACCAACATCATGGCGGAAGCCGTGCTGGCGGGCCTGCCGTCGCTCGACGTGCTCGACATCGGCGGCGGTTTCCCGGTGTCGTACAACGACGCGGTTACGCCGATCGACGAGTTCTGCCGTCCGATCCGCGCCGCGCTCGCCAAGCTGCCGCCGCACGTCCGCGTGATTGCCGAGCCGGGCCGCTTCATCGCCGCGCCTGCCGCTATCGCCGTGTCTTCGGTGATGGGCAAGGCCAAGCGCGACGGTCGCTGGTGGTACTACCTGGACGACGGCCTGTACGGTTCGTACAGCGGCCAGATGTTCGACCATGCCAAGTACCCGGTGTCGGTGCTGCGCGAAGGTGGCGAGCTGCACGAGAGCGTGCTCTCGGGGCCGACCTGCGACTCCATCGACGTGATCGACGAATGCATCATGTTGCCGGAGCTGGAGATGGGCGACCTGGTGGTGGGCCGCATGATGGGTGCCTACACCTGGGCCAGCGCCACGGACTTCAACTTCTTCAAGCGCGCCAAGGTCGTCGTGATGAACGAGACCGCCGACGCGCGACGTGTGGTTCGCCTGCAGCGCAAGGCTGCTGGCGGTCGAGGCCGCGCCGCCTGAGCGCGGCGGCCTGAACGAGGTCGCCGCTTGCAGGTCACCGTAGTAGATCACGTCGCCGGTGCGCAGTCGGCGCAGGGCGTGGCCGTCGTCATCGATGTGTTCCGAGCGTTTTCGGTCGCCGCGTACGCGTTCTCGCGTGGCGCGGCGACCGTCATTCCCGTCGCCGAAGTCGATTACGCGCGCGAGCTCAAGCGGCAGCATCCGGACTGGCTGCTGATCGGCGAGCGCCACGCGCGCCCGTTGCCCGGATTCGACTCCGGCAATTCTCCCGCCGACCTGGAAAAGCTCGACGTTGCCGGTCGCACCATCATTCACACCACTCACGCCGGAACGCAGGGATTCACCAGCGTGCCCGCTTCGGTGGAGACGCTCACCGGCGCGCTGGTCAATGCGGGGGCCATCGTTCGCTACCTCCAGGCACTTCGGCCGGAAGTAGTGACGCTGGTTCGCATGGGTCACGAGGCGCGGGAGAACTGCGACGAAGACGATCTGTGCGCCGAGCTGTTGCGGTCTCGCTTGCTGGGCGAGCCGATGCCGGTCAGTGGCATTCGCGAGCAGCTGCGGAAAGTGTCCAGCGCCGTGAAGTTCTTCGATCCGGCGTGCGACTGGGCGCCGGAGCGCGATTTCGATCTGTGCACCCGGGTCGACGAGTTCGATTTCGTGCTACAGCGGGACACCAGCGCTTCGCCGCCCCGTCTACGCAAGATCGACGTGCCCCAAACCCCTATCAAAACGTCATGAGCCCGGTTCTCCGGACCATCCTGTTGCTGACGCTGTCGAACGTGTTCATGACGTTCGCTTGGTATGCCCATCTCAAGGAGCTGAGTCAGAAGCCCTGGATCGTGGCGGCGCTGATCAGCTGGGGCATCGCGCTGTTCGAATATCTGTTGCAGGTACCGGCGAATCGCATCGGCTACACCGTGCTGAGCCTGCCGCAGCTGAAGATCCTGCAGGAAGTGATCACGTTGACGGTGTTCGTGCCGTTCGTGATGTTGTACATGCGTCAGCCGCTCAAGCTCGATTACCTGTGGGCGGCGCTCTGCATGATGGGGGCGGTTTATTTCGTGTTTCGCAAATGAGCACCGCCATTCATCGCCTGGTCGAGAGTTGCCGCACCGGTAACGACCCGACCGTGGTTGCGCGTCTGCGCTCTGGATGGGCGGTGATGGGACAGCGGCAAGTGCTCGCGGGCTACTGTCTGTTGTTGCCCGATCCAGTCGTGCCGCATCTGAACGCACTGAAACCGGCCGACCGCGATTTGTTCCTTGCCGAGCTCGGCTTGCTGGGCGACGCCGTACTGGCCGCGACCGGCGCGCTGCGAATCAACTATGCGATCTTCGGCAACGTCGAGCCCGCTCTACATGCTCACGTGCATCCGCGCTTCGTCGACGAGCCAGAGGCCATGCGCACCGCCAATCCTTGGGGTTATGACTGGCAGCAAGCGCCGGCATTCGACGGCCGGGCGCACGCGCCGTTGCGTGACTTAATTCGCCAGCACCTGGGACGCCTCGGCGCGGCCGTATAACTTTTTCTGCCGCCCCGGCGTTTTTTTGGCGGACTGGCGCACAGTGTCGCCAGTTAGTGACGATCGCGGGTTTACAGTAGAGGTTCGCGATGTAAACTCTGCGCTGCTTGGAAGCAATCAGGAAGAGTGAGTAGCTCGATATGCGGGTCAAGTCGAGCCTGGCCAGTTACGTCGCAGAACAACTCGCGCCGCTCGGGCGAATCTCCAGTCGTGCGATTTTCGGCGGCGTCGGTGTGTTCATCGACGACCGTCTGCTCGCCATCGTGATGGGCGAGAAGCTGTACCTGCACACCGATAAGAGCAACCTCGACGATTATGTCGCGCGGGGCATGCCGCAGTTCAAGCCGTATCCGAACGCGTTCGATCTCACCACCGATCATCACGAAGTGCCGCAGGACGTGGTCAACGACGCCGAGCTGCTGAAGATCTGGGGCGGGCGCGCGCTCAACGCGGCGATCGAGTCGGCGCGCGCCAAACAAATGGCCGGCATCGAGCGCTCCCGCCACATGAAGCAGGCGAAGAAGCGCGCCAAAGAAAAGAAATAAACTTGAATTCAGACGCGGCGCGGCCCGGCCTCAGCTCCGAGTCAGCGCCACCAGCGACGACAGCGAGCGCACCGGCGCCGAGCAAGTCATCCCACGACACACATACGCGGCGGTCTCCGGCTGAGGTTTCTTATCCGCAATCGCGGCCGGCAGTCCTGAAGCATCCGCTGCGATAGCGAATACCAATCGTCTCGGCGCGTAGACTCTTGCCAGCTCGTCGCGCCAACTCTCGGCTTCCTCGCGCTCGCCGCGCACGATGACGATCTCGGGCGGTTCCAGATGCTCTTCCAGCGCGACCAGCAGCGCCGTGTGAGCATGAGGATAGTGCTGCAAGGCGGGCCAGGCCGCGCGCAACGTTCTCGCCGCCGCGTCCAGAAATCGGGTTTCGCCCAGCAACAGACCCAGACGCGTGAGCGCCTGGGCCGCGACGGCGTTGCCTGCCGGCAGCGCTTCGTCGCTGAACGAACGGGAGCGATGCATGAGCTGCTCGTGATCGTCCGCCGTGAAAAAGAAACCACCGGACTGGCGATCCTCGAAATGGACCAGCAGCGCTTCGGCCAGCCCGGTCGCGAACTTCAGATCCTCGCTGCGCCACCGGGTTTGCAGCAGTTCCAGCACACCGTCGAGCAGGAATGCGTAGTCGTCGAGATAAGCGGCGAAGCGCGCACGGCCGTCCTTGAATGTCGCGAGCAGCCGGCCATCGCGCCAGCATTGCTGGCGAATGAAATCGACCGCGCCGGCCGCGGCGTCGGCCAGATCGGGGCGGCGTAATGCACGAGCCGCGACCGCAAGGCCGCTGATCGCGAGACCGTTCCATGAGGTGAGCACTTTGTCATCGCGCCCCGGCCAGACGCGGCGATTGCGCACTTCGAGCAGAACGCGGCGCGCGTGCTCGAGGCGTCGAGTGACTTCCGCCGGCTCGAGGCCCAGCTCGGCGCCGATATCGTCTTCCGACCGAAATACGTGCAGATGCCAGTCCTGGTCTTCGAAGTTCGCCGGGCGGTCGAGACCGAAGTGGCGTGCGAACACCGCGTAGTCGTCCGCGTCGAGCAGTTGCGCCACTTCCTTCGGCTGCCACACGTAGAACTTGCCTTCATGACCCTCCGAGTCGGCGTCGAGCGCCGCCCGGAAACCGCCTTCGGGCGCTTGCATGTCACGAATCATCCAGTCGGCGGTTTCGCTGGCGATCCGGCTGAACAGCGGCTCACCGGTGGCCAACGCGGCGTGCGCATAGACGCGCAGCAGCTGCCCGTTGTCATAAAGCATTTTTTCGAAATGCGGGATCATCCAGTAGGCATCGACGCTGTAGCGCGCGAAGCCGCCGCCGAGATGATCGTAGATGCCGCCGTCGGCCATGCGCTTGAGGGTCAGCGTGGCCATGTAGAGCGAGTGCAGATCCGGCTCTTCGGCGCCGGCGGTGGCGCGCCACTGGCGCAACAGGAACTCGATATTGGTCGGATGGGGAAATTTCGGTGCGCCCCCGAAGCCGCCAAATTCAGGATCGAAGGCGCCGGCGAGCTGCTGGCGTGCGGCTTGGGCCGGCGCCAACGTCAACGCCGTGTCGTCCGATGCGGGCGGCGAGTGCAGTTGATCGAACGCTTGCTGTAACGCTTCGCTCTGCTGGGCAATGTCGTCGCCGCGCTCGCGATAGAACTGCGCCACGCGTCGTAACAAGTCGGTGAAGGCGGGCAGGCCGTGGCGCGCTTGCTTGGGAAAGTAAGTGCCGCCGAAGAAGGGACGCTGGTCCTTGGGGGACAGAAACATCGTCAGCGGCCAGCCGCCGCCGCGCTGGGTCAGCATCTGTTGCGCGATCTGGTAGATGCGGTCCAGGTCGGGCCGCTCCTCGCGATCGACCTTGATGTTCACGAACAGCTGGTTCATCAGCGCCGCGCTGGCCGGATCCTCGAAGGATTCGTGCGCCATGACGTGGCACCAATGACAGGCGGAATAGCCGATCGACAGTAGAATCGGCTTGTTCTCGCGCCGGGCGAGCGCCAGAGCCTGCTCGCTCCAGGGATGCCAGTCGACCGGATTGGCGGCGTGTTGCAGCAGGTAGGGGCTCGTCTCCTGAGCGAGACGGTTGCGATGTGTTGAATCGTGCATAGAATGCGCCCACTTTAAATGAACACCTCCCCCGATACACCGACCCCCACGTCCTCTACGCCCGCTGAGCTGCCGGAGTTGCGCCTGAAGCGGGGCGAGGATCGTCGTCTAGCCGCTGGCCACCTGTGGGTGTTTTCCAACGAAGTGGACACTGCGCGCACGCCGCTGACGGCTTTCAAGCCGGGCGCGCTGTGCCGGATCGTCTCCGATCGCGACAAGTTCCTGGGCTATGCCTATGTGAATCCGCATTCGCTGATCAGCGCCCGAATCCTGGGCCGCAGCCCGCAATATCCGCCCGACAAGTCGCTGCTCGTGCATCGTCTGCAGGTGGCGCAATCGCTGCGTCACTCGCTCTACGACAAGCCGTTCTACCGGCTGGTCTACGGCGAATCCGATGCGTTGCCGGGCCTGGTCCTGGATCGATTTGGCGACGTGATCGTCGGTCAGATCGCCACGGCGGGCATGGAAGCGTTGCGGCCGCAGATCGAAGCGGCGGTGAAAAAGGTCATCAACCCCACGGCGCTGGTGTGGAAGAACGACGCGGGCGTGCGCGATCTGGAGGGCCTGCCGCATTACGTCGAGACGGCATTCGGCGAGGCGCCCCAGTTCGTGGTCGTGGAAGAGGGCGGCGTGGGCTTCCAGGTGCCGCTGGGCAGCGGGCAGAAGACCGGCTGGTTCTTCGATCAGGCCGCGAATCGGCTGGCCTTGCGCAAATACGTCGGCGGCGCGCGTGTGCTCGACGTTTTCAGTTATCTCGGCGCCTGGGGTTTGGGCGCGCTCAAGGCGGGCGCGACCGAAGTCACTTGCGTGGATTCATCGGCGTCCGCGCTGGAGCAGTTGCAGGCGAGCGCCGCCGCCAACGGCCTGAAGCCCGCGGTGCTCAAGGGCGATGCGTTCGACGTGATGGAAAAGCTCCATGCCGAGGGCCGTCGTTTCGATGTGGTGGTGATCGATCCGCCGGCGTTCATCAAGCGCAAGAAAGATGTGCCCAAGGGTGAAGCGGCGTACAAGCGGCTCAATCAGCTCGCCATGCAGTTGCTGGAGAAGGACGGCATCCTGGTGTCGTGCTCCTGTTCCTATCACCTGGAGCCGGATCACCTGCTGACCGCGATCCAGCGGGGCGCGCGTCATCTCGGCCGGTTCGCGCAGGTGGTGGAAGTCGGGGGCCAGGCGCCGGATCATCCGATCCACCCTGCGATCCCGGAGACGCGCTACCTGAAGGCGTACTTCTGTCGGGTCGTGACCGATTAAAAGCACCGGGCGGGCGGAGTCGGGCCCCACCGCCGGGCATTGGTATACTCGCCGATCATGATTCCCTACCCCGCGATCGACCCGATCATCTTCTCGGTGGGCCCGCTGGCCGTGCGCTGGTATGGGCTCATGTATGTCATTGGCTTCGCGGCCGGCTGGTGGCTGGCGCGTCGGCGCGCAGCTCGCCCCGATTCGACCTGGCAACCGGCCGAAGTCGACGATCTGATCTTCTTCGCCGCCATCGGCGTGATCCTCGGCGGTCGGCTGGGCTGGATCCTGTTCTACGGCGGTGAACAGGTGATGGCCGATCCGCTCACCATCATCCGCATCTGGGAAGGTGGCATGTCGTTCCATGGCGGCTTGATCGGCGTGATCCTTGCGACGATGTTGTTCGCCCGGCAGCGGCAGCGCCGCTTTGCCGACGTGCTCGACTTTCTGGCGCCGCTGCCCGGCGTCGGCATCTTCGCCGGTCGCATCGGTAACTTCATCAATGGCGAGTTGTGGGGCAAGCCCACCGACGCGCCCTGGGGATTCATGGTCGATCCGGCGCCGCTGTATCCCGTGCAGGCTGCCGAAGCTCAGCGCCTGTGTCAGCGCTTTGGCATCGATCCTTGCGTGTTGCATGTCCATGCATCGCAGCTCTATGAGGGTCTGTTGGAAGGACTGCTGTTGTTCGTGGTCCTGTGGCTGTTCACGCGCACGCCGCGGCCGAGACTGGCGCCGACCGGTTTGTTCCTGATCGTGTACGGCGTGTGCCGTTTCGCCGTGGAGTTCGTGCGAGTGCCCGATGAGAATCGCGGTTACCTGCTGTTCAACTGGGTGACCATGGGGCAGATTCTGTCGCTGCCGATGATTGTCCTCGGCGCCATCGTGATGGTCTGGGCGTATCGCAGCCAGCAGGCGAGCGGCAACTACGGCGCCAAGCAGCTCGCGACCGCGTCATGATCCAGTACCTGCAGCTGCTCCGGCAGATCCGCGAGCACGGTCTGCGCAAGACCGATCGCACCGGCACCGGCACGCTGTCGGTTTTCGGTCATCAGGCGCGCTTCGATCTGCGCCAGGGTTTTCCCCTGGTCACGACCAAGAAGCTGCACCTGAAGTCCATCATCTATGAGTTGCTGTGGTTCCTGAGGGGCGACACCAACGTCAAATATCTGCACGAGCACGGCGTGTCGATCTGGGACGAGTGGGCCGACGAGAACGGCGAGCTCGGCCCGATCTACGGCAAGCAGTGGCGCTCGTGGCCGGCGCCGGACGGCAAGACCATCGACCAGATCAGCCGCACGCTGGATCTGATCCGTCGCAATCCCGATTCCCGTCGCATCATCGTCAACGCCTGGAACGTGGGCGAGCTGGAGCAGATGTCGCTGACTCCGTGTCACGCGTTGTTTCAGTTCTGGGTGGGCGACGGTAAGCTGTCGTGCCAGCTGTATCAGCGCAGCGCCGATGTGTTCCTCGGCGTGCCGTTCAATATCGCCTCGTATGCGTTGCTGACGCACATGTTCGCGCAGCAGTGCGATCTGGAGCCGGGCGAGTTCATCTGGACCGGCGGCGATTGTCATCTGTATCTGAATCATCTCGAGCAGGCCGATGAACAGCTGCGCCGTGAACCGTTGCCGTTGCCCAGGCTCGTGATCAAGCGCAAGCCGCCTTCGATCTTCGAGTACGAATACCAAGATTTTCAGATCGTCGATTACCAGGCTCATCCTTCCATCAAAGCGCCCATCGCTGTCTAAATGGCTACGAAGAACCGTCGCACTCAGTCGCGCACCCAGACTCGCTCGTCCAGCAAATCCACCCGACGGCCCAAAGGCGGCGCGACGCAAGGAGCGCGGCCGGGGTCATCCCGCGGGATGGCGAGGAGACCTGCCGCCAAGAAAAAGCCGGTGGTGCTGAACTCGCCGCTGGTCGAAGCCCGCAACTCGCCGATTCATGGTCGCGGCGTGTACGCGATCATGCCCATCAAGAAGGGCGCGCGCGTCATCGAATATCTCGGCGAGCGCATTTCTCACGGCGAGGCCGATGCCCGCTACGAGAAGAAGGGCGACGACGACGGTCACACCTTCCTGTTCATCGCCAGCAATCGCACCGTGATCGACGCCGGCGTGGACGGCAACGACGCGCGCTTCATCAATCACAGCTGCAATCCCAATTGCGAGACGGTGATCGAGAACAGCCGCGTGTTCATCGACGCCATCCGTAACATCAAGCCGGGCGAGGAGCTGGGCTACGACTATCAGCTCACTTGGGAAAGCACCGACGATCCGGCCGAGCTGGCGTTGTACGCCTGCCGCTGCGGCGCCAAGAAATGCCGCGGCACCATGCTGGACAAGGAGCCGACCGACCTGCGCGACGCGAAGGCGAAGAAAAAGGCCAAGAAAAAGGCCCGGAAGTAAACGCGCCGGGATGCCTCGATGACGTCCGATCACAAGATATTCAGCAGCCGTGTTACGGAGCTGAAGTTTTCCATCATCGTGGCGGTGGCCGAGAACGGCGTCATCGGCAGCGGCAATCAGCTGCCGTGGCGCTTGCCAGACGATCTGAAACGCTTCAAGGCGCTCAGTCTGGGCAAACCCATCGTGATGGGGCGCAAGACGTTCGATTCCATCGGTCGGCCGCTGCCGGGTCGACTGAACATCGTGATCTCGCGCCAACCCGGGCTGGAAATTCCGGGCTGCACCGTCGTGACATCGATCGATGAGGCGATTGCGGCCGCGCGGCCGGCGCCGGAGATCGTGATCGTCGGCGGCGCCGACATCTACCGACAAGTCCTGCCGCAGGTGCAGGTCATCCATCTCACGCGCGTGCATGCCAGCGTCGACGGCGATGTGGTGTTTCCTACGCTGCAGGAACAGCAGTGGCGCGAGGTCGCGAAGGAGTATCATCCGGCCGACGAGCGCCACGCCCACGCCTTTACCTTCAGCACGCTGGAGAGGGTCGCCCCATGACCAAGATGCGTTACGACTGTGCGACCTGTCCCGGCTATTGTTGCAGCCACTCGCGTATCGCGGTGAGCGAGCACGATATCGCGCGCCTGGCGAAGCATTTCGGCCTGTCGCATGCCGAGGCCAAGAAGAAGTTCACCTACAACTACAAGACCAAGGAAGTGGACGAGCAGATCCTGCGGCATCAGAAGGATCACATCTACAAAACCATCTGCCGCTTCTTCGATACGGACGAGCGCCGCTGCACCGTGTATGAAGCGCGGCCGAACGTGTGCCGCAAGTATCCGTACGGCAACCGCTGCGGTTATCACGAGTTCTTGATGTTCGAGCGCGAGCACCAGGGCGACGACGAGTTCATCCCGTCCGCCTGATGTGACATGCGGCTGAACAAGTTCATCAGCGAGACCGGGTTGTGCTCGCGGCGTGAGGCTGACGCCAGGATCGAGGCGGGGCGGGTCACCATCAACGGCGCGGTCGCGACGCTGGGTACCCAGGTCAAGGAGGGCGATGTCGTTTGTGTCGACGGCAAGCCGGTCGGCGGCGAGCAGAAGCATGTCTATCTGGCGCTGAATAAACCGGTCGGCGTCATCTGCACCACCGACCGCGAGATTCCCGGCAACATCACCGACTTCGTCAACTATCGGGAACGGATTTTTCCCATCGGCCGCCTGGACAAGGAGTCCGAAGGGCTGATCCTGCTGACCAATAACGGTGACATCGTCAACGAGATCCTGCGCGTCGAGAACGCCCACGAAAAGGAATATGTCGTGACGGTGGACCGGCCCGTTACTGAGATCTTTCTCAATGGCATGGCGAGCGGGGTGCGGATTCTCGGCACCGTCACCCGGCCCTGCAGAGTCACACGGGTCGCGCCGGCGACCTTCCGGATCGTCCTGACCCAGGGCCTGAACCGCCAGATCCGGCGCATGTGCTCGTTCTTCGGCTACAAAGTGTTGCGGCTACAACGTGTCCGGATCATCAATTTGACATTGGACGGGCTCAAAACAGGGCAATGGCGCGAGCTGAAAGACGCCGAGGTGCGCGGTCTGTTGCCCCACAAGCCTGGATTCAATTTTTAGCTCACCGCCGGTCGGCTCGCCCGGCGGGCCAGCTGGACGTTTCCTCACTGCGCACAGTATCTTGCGCGCCGTGGACCACGATTACGACGTACAAACCCGGGTCACGGGGCTCGATGAGCTGCGCGTCAGGCGGCCCGGTGAGGCGTGCCTGGTCGTCATCCATGCGCCCGTGCAGGCCGACCTGGGGCGACGTTATGTCCTCGACAAGTCCGAGACCACGGTCGGTCGCGGCCGGGACAATGACATCGTCCTGCCGAGCGACTGCGTCTCCCGCCGGCACGCCCGCCTGGAGCAGCGGGGCGGCAACCTGTTCGTCGTCGATCTGGTGTCCACCAACGGCACCTTCATCAACGACGACGCCCATACCGTCCGCGAACGTCAGCTGCAGCGGGGCGATCGCCTGAAGATCGGCGACACGATTTTCAAATACCTGTCCGGCTCGGATATCGAGCTGCAGTATCACGAGATCATCCATCGCATGGCCGTCACCGACGGCCTCACCGATCTCGCCAATCGCAAGCGGCTCGACTCGCTGCTGGAAGAAGAGATTCCCCGCGCGCGCCGGCACGGCCGCGAGCTGTCGGTGCTGATGCTCGACATCGATCATTTCAAGAGCATCAACGATACCCACGGCCACCTCACGGGCGACTCGGTGCTGCGCGGTCTCGCCGGCATTCTGCAGCGACGGTTGCGTCCCAGCGACCGGCTGGGTCGTTACGGCGGCGAAGAGTTCTGCGTGATTCTGCCGGAGACCTCGCTGCACAACGCGGCGAAGATCGGCGAGGAGTTGCGCTCGCTCGTTGAAGCGCACGCGTTCGTCGCTGAAGACAAGAGTATCCGCGTCACCATTTCGGTCGGCGCCGGTTCGTTGCAAGAAAGCATGTCGCTCGCGGATCTATACAAGAGCGCCGATGAGATGCTCTACAAGGCGAAGCGGACCGGAAGAAACAAGGTCTGTCACTGAGACGACGCATCGGCTCAGGTGCCGTAGCGCGCTTCGCTCTCGTGCTCCTCGTTGAGGCTGGCTGCAGGCGATGTCCTAGTCTGCGGGCGCTGCTGGCCGACACTCAGGGGCTGCTGCGGTATCGAGAAGTAAGAGACCGTGGCTGCCAGCCGCTCCGACTGCTCATGCAGCATCTTGCTGGCGGCGGCGATCTCTTCCGTGCCCGCGGCGTTTTGCTGAGTGATGTGATCGAGCTGCGCGACCGAGTCGTTCAGCGCCGACACGCCCGACGCCTGCTCGGAATTGGCGTTCGCGATTTCATCGACGACGCCGGCGACACGGCGAACGCTTGCGACGATCTGCTGTAACTGCTCGCCCGACATCGATACCAGCTGCGAGCCGGTGCGGACCTTCTCCACGCTGTCGCCAATGAGTTGTTTGATCTCTTTCGCGGCATCGGCGCTGCGCTGAGCGAGGCTGCGAACTTCGCTGGCAACGACCGCGAATCCGCGACCCATCTCACCCGCCCTCGCGGCTTCGACCGCGGCGTTCAATGCGAGCAGGTTGGTCTGGAAGGCGATCTCGTCGATGACGGTGATGATATCGGCGATGCGACGGCTGGAGTCGTTGATGGCCGACATCGCATCGACCGCCGATGTCACCACTTTCCCGCCGGCGGTCGCCACATCGCTGGCGCTACGCGCCAGGCCGCTCGCATTGGTGGCGCTGCTCGCGTTCGCTTTGACCGCGGCGGTCATTTCCTCGATGGCCGCTGCCGTTTCCTCCAGCGAGCTGGCCTGGCCTTGCGTTCGCTGCGAGAGCTGGTCGTTATTCTCCGCGAGCTCGGCGGCGGTCGAGCGCACTTTGCCCGCGCCGACATGCACCTCGCCGATGATCTCGCAGAGCTTGCTGTCCATGCGGCCCAGCTCGTGCAACAGCTGCGCTACTTCGTCGCGGCCGTTGATCTGGAAGTCGTGGCCGAGCTTGCCGTCGGCGACACTGCGGGCAAGCTGCACCGCCGAGCGGACCGGGCCGACGATGCCCCGGGTGATGACGATCGACAGTCCCGCCGCGAACAACAAAGAAACGACGGTCAGTCCGATCAAGGTGGTCATGACCGCGTCGCTTTGATCTGTCATGACGGCATCGACCTTGCCGGCTTCCTCATTGGCGGCGGTCACGATCTGGAGGACGAGTTCATCGACCTGATGGACGGACTGCTTGTACTTGCTCATGGCTGCATTGGCTTGCGCCGTGGATTGCAGCGATCCCGACTGAATCTCCGCCAGCGTGCTCTGGAAGCCGGTCGCGTACCCTTCCAGCTCTTTCTCGAGCTGGATCAATGGCGCACGCGTTTGGTCGCTCGCCAGTCCAAGGGCTTCGCTGCGCGCCTGCTGCGCATCCCGCAGGGCCTGCGCCCACTTGTCGCGATAGTCCTGCACCTTGGTCGCCGCTTCGATATTGATGAAGACGTCCTTTTCGAAGCGGCGCAGCTGCAAGACATCGACCCTGAGCTCGGTCGCCAGCTGCGCGAGCCGCAACTCGCCGTGCATGGTCCGATCGGCGGTCGCGACAATATTGCGCGTCCCGATCCCGCCGGCGACGGCAGCGATCACCATGAGCACGCAAACGACGCCAAAGGCGAATTGCAGGCGCGTGCGAATGGTCAGGTTCTTGAGCATCATCGATCTCCGTGGCGGGATACTCCCCGGATGAATAGATCGGCGCGTCGCGCCGAAATTGTTAGACGCTCAGTCCCGATTCCTCTTCGGCCTCATGAAGTCGCTGTGAGCGTGGCCTAAGTAGTGCGCTGCGCGCAGTCGCCAATAACATTGGTTGGTTCATTCCACCGTCACCGATTTCGCCAGATTCCGTGGCTGGTCGATATTCCGGTCCTTGGTGAGTGCCACGTGATAGGCGAGCAATTGCAGAGGAATGTTCAATAGCAGCGGGTCGAGCTCGGGCTCGGACTTGGGGACTTCGATGGTGCCGTTGACTGCGACGGGTAGGGGATCGCCGCGGTGGGTGATGGCGTAGATCTGGCCGCTGCGGGCGCGGATTTCTTCCAGGGTGGAGATGTTCTTCGGGAACAGATCGTCCCGGGGCATGATGACGACGGTGGGTGTCTGTGGGCTGATGAGAGCCAGCGGGCCGTGTTTCAGCTCGGAGGCCGGATAGGCTTCGGCGTGGATATAGCTGATCTCCTTCAGCTTCAATGCGCCTTCCATCGCGACCGGATGGCCGGCGGCGCGGCCGACGAAATAGGCGCTTTCGTGGGCCGCCAATTGCTTCGCCAACTTTGCGATGTGCGGTTCCATCGCAAGGATTTCTTCCACCTGCGATGGCAGCGCTTCCAATGCTTTGAGAAGACGGGCGCCGTGTGCGGTGGACAGGTCGCGAATGCGGCCGAGGTGAATGGCGAGCAGTGCGAAGGCGACGGCGGTGGAGGTGAAGGTCTTGGTCGATACGACCGCGATCTCCGGCCCGGCGTGCAAATAGATGCCGCGGCCGCATTCGCGGGCAATCGTGCTGCCGACGACGTTGACGATGCCGAGCACCCGGCCGCCTTTGCGTTTCACTTCCTGCACGGCCGCCAGCGTGTCGAAGGTCTCGCCGGATTGAGACACCGCGATGTACAGCGTGTCCTGCTCGATCACAGGATTGCGATAACGAAACTCGGACGCCGGCTCCGCATGCGCCGGCACGCGAGCCAATTGTTCGATCAGATGCGCGCCGAAGCAGCCGGCGATATACGCCGAGCCGCAGCCGAGAATCTTCACCCGGCGGATTTCCAGCAGCTCCCGAGCCGCCATTTCCAAGCCACCGATGTGAGTTGTCTGGAAGCGCGTATCGAGCCGGCCGCTCAGCGTGCGCCGGATCGACTCGGGCTGCTCGGCGATCTCCTTGCGCATGTAGTGCGAGTAGCCTGCCTTGTCGAAGGATTCGTCGGTGAAGGGAATCGTCGAGGGTTTCTTGGCGGTGGCGCCGCCATCGAGCGTCGATGTTTCGAAGCCGTCGGCGCGAACCACCGCCACTTCGCCATCGTCCAGATGCACGACGCTTTGCGTGTGTCGCACGAGCGCGGAGGGATCGGAGGCAACGAACATTTCGCGCTCGCCGATACCGAGCACGACCGGGCTGCCATTGCGTGCGACCACGATCGTGTCGGGCCGCTCGGCGTCGATGACGGCCAGTCCATACGTGCCGGTAATGAGTCGCAGCGCGCCCCGCACACGCCCTTCCAGGCTGTCGGCGGGCATGGCGGCGATGAGGTGCGCCAGCACTTCGGAATCAGTGTCCGATCGAAAGCTCACGCCGCTGGCTTGAAGCTTTGAGCGCAGCTGTGCGGCGTTCTCGACGATGCCGTTGTGAACGATGGCGAAGCGCTCGCTGGTATCGGTATGCGGATGCGCGTTCCGATCGCTAGGCTCGCCGTGCGTGGCCCAGCGGGTATGGGCAATGCCGGTCGTTCCTTTCAGTCGCTCCGGCAGCGCTCGTTCGAGATCGCGCACCTTGCCTTTGCTCTTGAAGACGGCGAGTTTCTCGTTGCGTGCGCAGGCGATGCCGGCCGAGTCGTAGCCGCGATATTCGAGCCGTCGCAGGCCTTCAACGAGAATCGGCGCCGCCTCGCGCTTGCCGATGTAACCGACGATGCCGCACATGAGTAGACCCGTCCGAAGCAAATCAACCGTAAATGATTCTGCGGATCTGTCGCTCGCTGAACTCCGGCGCGCGAAAGCGTCGCGCGGCCAGCTCGTCGCTGATCTGCAGATAGATGGCACGGTTCGAAAGGCCCTGGGATTGCAGGGCCAGATGGCGGCGGCGGATGAAGTCCTCGGGCACTTCGCTCATGAAGGCCAGGACTTCATTGACCAGCCGGGCCGCTTCCTGGGGCGTCAGGCGGCTGGAGCGGGCCAGATAGTCGACCAACTCGCCCATGTCGTCCTGTGCCCCCTTCGAATCCGGTGCGGAGGCGAAGTCTGCCGACTCGTGCGTCATTTCCCAACAATCCTGCCCGATTTCGGGCAAGACTAGCTTATTTTCGGGAGACGATCAGCTGCGGCAGGGGCTCAGGCGTCGTTGCGGCTCAAGTAGAGGTAGATGTAGCTGGTGACGAACAGCACGCACATGCTGCACGCGAAAATGATGCCCCAGCCGGCGGCAATGATGGCGAACACGTCCAGCGAATCCGTGGTGCCCGCGGCCTGCGCCGTCGACAGCGAGCCGAAACCCGAGGTGATGGCGAACGCGGTGACACAACTGAACATCCATTTCATCAGATAGCCGGGCAGATAGATTCGCATACTGCGGTTGTGGCGATATGCGGCCGCGCGCGTCATGCGATCGCCACGGCTGGCGTCCTTGAACAACCAGAAGGGCCACAGGTAGCGAAACAGCACCAGTGACAACGGCATGTCGTCGTAATGCGAGGCGACAGCTGCACCAGAAGAGCGCGACGTCATCGTGAGTTACCCGGGCGTCAATGGGTGAGCGACGGCAGTGTGGTCACTCATCATTACAACATCGAGGGATAGATGTCCCGCGAGCGTGGATGGTTCCCGTATGTGGGCGGGGCTTTGAAAATCCAGCATGCGGCGGCAATCCTCGCCGCACCGGAATAGCGCGCTGCCCGCGCCCGCAATGGGTTATTCGCTACTTCCGGTCCATCGTATTCGCGCCAGGGCTAATGCGTTCGATCGGAGGCGGGAGTCCAGCGCACGGTCAACACGCCGGAGCGATTGAAACGATAGCGCTGCTCCAGCCAGCCCAATCCGAACAGCGCCAAGGCATCGCTGTAATGGCTCTGATTGTCTTGTAACGAGCCGTCGGCGGCTCTCTGCCGATGCAGTTGTAGAGTGGCGGTCATTCTGGCGTTGGCCAGCATGGGTAACAGCGCCGCTGAGCCGCCGGGTGGGCCCACCGTTTCGAGCGGCGCGGCGCGCTTGGCGACGTCTTCGAGCGCTGGCTTCAATGCGTCGAGGAGTTTGTCGCGCGTCGGATCCGAGGCCGGCAACATGCCGGCCCAGAGATAGATGCGGATCGTGTCGTACTCGAATCCGTCGAGAGTCGAGCCAAGGATGACTTGCTCGGCAAACCTCTCGATTTCGGTCCACAGCGGATCCTTGGTCTGCCGCTGCAGTCCGCGGATTACGACCAGTGGCAGGTCGCGGGGGTTCAGTCGCCCGCCTTCCTGTCTCAGAATGTTTTCTGCGATGTCGGCGCCCAGGCTCGCGTAGCGTTGCTCGTTCCACAGCCGCGACGCTTCGCCGAGTGTGTACGCGATCCAAAGATTGGCATCGGTCGCGGAGTGACTGTCGAGCACGCGCCAGGCACCGTCGTGGTCGCGGCCCCAGCGCCGTGCCGGCAGTAATCTTTCGAGCTGGCTGCCGGAAAGGTTGTTATGGGTCCAGCGCAGGATGCGGTCGAATGCTTCGCGGTCGTTACCGACGAGAGCGAAGAACAGTGCGGACGACTGGCCTTCCGACGTGGTGATCTGCGCCTCGCTGCTGGCGTCGATGATCCGGCCGTCGTGACTCAGGTACAGCAGCTTGAAGCGTTGCCAGGCCGGCCATGCGTCGCACTTCACGCCGGCGCCCAATGCGCTATCGGGAAGTAACAACGAGGTGCTCAGCATGAGCGTGCGACCTTGGCCAACCAGTCGTTTTTAGTACGCGTTATTACTGATCCGACCTCTGGCATCTACATTCCCCAGGCGCTACCGAGATTCAGTCGGTCATGACCTTAGGCACAGTGCAAGCACTTGCCAATCAGGAAGTAATCGTAGATGGCGGCAGAATCGCCGCGTCGAGGTCAAAAATTCAGCGTGCCGCGGGCGATCTCCACGACTTCGCCGCTGACAAAAATGCGCCGTTCCTGGTCCACGTGCAGAAATAGTGTGGAGGGCCGTGCGACGTACTCGCCTTGTGATATTTGCAATTGGCAGGGCAGGGCCTGACCGGTGGCAACCCACCAGCCACCGAAGTTCGCGGTGGCCGAGCCGGTGGCGGGGTCTTCCAGGATGGCTGGGCCGTCCGGGAAAAAGAAACGGGACAAGGTGCGGCCGCCGACGGGTGGCGCAAAGATATAGGCCATGCTGTGGCCATCTTCGCTGCGAACCGCGCCAAACAAATCGGGCCGAGGCGTGGCGCGGCGCACTGCGGCCTCGCTGGTCAAAGGAATGATCAGCTGTTCCTTGCCTGCCTTCACCCAGAGCGGTTGCTCGCCGATGTCGCCGACCTCGAGCCCGAGCATCGCCGCCAGCTTCTCACGCGACGCTTCGCACGCGCGCCAGGTCGGCGCGTTGGCCTGCAATGTCCAGCGGTTGGCCTTTGCTTCGACCGGAATGATGCCGGCTGTCATTTCCAGACGCAGTCGATCGCCGCCTAGGCCCAGCTCCCGACAAACAAACGCGGTGCCGAGCGTGGGATGACCGGCGAATGGCATTTCGTAACTCGGCGTGAAGATACGCACGTGCGCATTGGCCGAGCTCGACGGTTGAATGAATGTCGTTTCAGATAAATTGAACTGGCGTGCCAGTGCCTGCATGGTCCCGGTGTCCAGCCCGGTGGCATCTTCGAAGACGCACAGCGGATTGCCGGTGAGCGTGCCACCGTTGAATGTGAACACGTTGACGATGCGGAAATTCAGGCTGCGCATGGCTCAAACCTCGTAGCGGATGCGCTGTTGTAAGCGCAGCGCGGCTGGACGTAAATGCACAGTCCAGCGCGTGGACGCCGGCACAGATGATAGTCAGCCGAGCGGCTGCAATCTCGCTTCAATCAGTCGCGCGGCGGCATCGTAGTCCACGGCCGCGAGCGTGTCGGCCGTCTGAGTCAGAGCGAACAGGATTTCGCTTTGAATGCGGCCGCGTTCGAACGCTACTGAGTAAGGAATGTCGTCTCGAAACATGACCATCGAATAGCGCGGCACGAAGCGCGTCGGATGCCGGCGCTCCAGCTCGAGCGACAGGGCTTTGTGCAGATGGAACTTCGGATCGCGCACCGTATCGCGCATCTCCAGATAGTTCTCGATGGCCATGTCGGCGATGGCATTGGTGTTGGGCAGGCGCGCTGTCTCGAATTCGCGGAAGCTGCGCGCCCAGTTGTCACTGCCGGTGAGGAGCGCGTCGAGCTCGCTGCAGTCTTCGAAACAACAATTCATGCCCTGACCATGGAACGGCGTGATGGCGTGAGCGGCATCGCCGATCAGCAACAAACGATCTTCGAAAGACCATTGCTGACAGCGCACCGTGCCCATGATGCCGGTGGGATGCTGGAGGAACTCCGCGGCCAGATTCGGCATCAGCTGTCGCACGTCGGGGAAGTGCGTAGCGAAGAAGGTTTCGATGCTGACCGGTGACGTCAGCGTCTCGAAGCTCTCCGGGCCAGTGAGCGGCAGGAACAGCGTGACTGTGAAGCTGCCGTCGATGTTTGGAAGCGCGATGAGCATGAAGCCGCCGCGCGGCCAGATGTGCAGGGCATGCTTGTCGATTCGCGGGCGGCCGTCCGGGAAGGGCGGCAGCGTCAGCTCTTTGTAGCCGTGCTTCAGCAAGTCCTCGGTGCAGGCGATGCCGAGCTGCTCCACCATCGTCCGGCGCAAGATCGAGCCGGCGCCATCGGTCGCAAACACGTGCTCCATCGCGATGTCGTGCGCCCGACCCGACGGATCCTGGAACTCGACTTGCTTGCGGGTGAAGTCCGCACCGACCGCGGCATGACGGAACAGCAACTCGACGCCGGCCTGTTCGGCGGCATCGAGCAGAATGCGGTTCAATCCAGGCCGGGACACGGAATAAATGACTTCTTCGGGGCGCTGGCCGTAAGGCACGAAGGTCAGTCCGCCGCTCAGATCGTGGAGCATGCGGCCGGGCAGGGGCACCAGCTCGGGCTCCACTTGCCGCATGACGCCGGCGAGCTCCAGCGCTCGAATGCCGCGCGCCGCCAGGGCGAGATTGATGGAGCGGCCCGCGTCGAGCAGGACGCGTCGCATGTCGTCCTGGCGTTCATATAAGCGCACGCGGTGGCCGCGACGGGCCAGGATGATGGCGAGCAGCGTGCCGGCCAGCCCTGCGCCGACGACGGTTATCGGTTCGTTACGTCCACCGTCGTTCATTGCAGCGCTTGCTCCAGCGCGGCGACGAATTGCCACACATCGAGAAACGAATTGTAGAGCGGCACCGGCGCGACGCGGATGATGTCGGGCTCGCGCCAGTCGCAGAAGATGCCTTGCTCCGCGAGTGCATCGAATGCGGCGCGCGCCTCAGTCGAAGAGCGGCGCAAACGAATCGAAAGCTGACAGCCGCGAGCCTCGGGATCGCTCGGCGTCGTCACGGTGAGCGACTGGGACAAGCGTGCTTCAAGGATCGATTGCAGATAAGCCGTCAGGCGCAGCGACTTCGCTCGCAGCCCGTCCATGCCCGCCGCATCGAACAGCGGCAACGAAGCGAGCAGCGGCGCGGCGGCGAGAATCGGAGGATTCGACAGCTGCCAGCCTTCCGCGCCTGCAATGGGTTGGAAAGTGGCCGGCATTTGGAATCGGCTTTGCTTGTCGTGACCCCACCAGCCCGCGAAGCGGGGCAAGTCCAGCGCGCGGGCATGACGTTCGTGGACGAAACACCCACCGATCGCACCGGGCCCGGCGTTCAAATATTTGTAACTGCACCACACCGCGAAATCGACGTCCCAATCATGCAGGCGCAATGGCACGTTGCCGATGGCGTGGGCGAGGTCGAAGCCGACAGTGCAGCCCTGTCGTCGAGCGCAACGAGTGATCGCTGCGATGTCGAAGCGCTGACCTGTCAAGTACTGCACCCCGGGCAACATCACTGTGGCGATGCGCTGACCTTCGCGTTCGATCAGCGAGCAAATATCGTCGGTACGAAGCACGTCTTCACCCGCTCGCGGACCAATTTCGATCAGCGCGGTGTTCGGGTCGAAGCCGTGATATTTGATCTGCGAGGCGACGGCGTACTGATCCGACGGGAATGCCGTTTGCTCGACCAGAATGGCAGCGCGTCCAGGGCGTGGGCGATAGAAGCTGGCGAGCATCAGATGCAGGTTCACCGTCAGCGAATTCATCGCGACGACTTCCAGCGGCTGCGCCCCTGTCAACTTCGCCAGCGAATTCGTCAGCTGCTCGTGATACGGCAGCCACGGACGCGACGAGGCGAAATGCCCCTCGACCGCAAGCTCCGCCCAATGCTTCAGTTCTTCATTGAGCACACGGGCCACGCCGCGTGGCTGCAGGCCGAGCGAATGGCCGCACAGATAAACGCTGTCGCCGCCACGCTCGCGCTGAGGAATGAAAAACTCGGCGCGCAATGAGGCCAAGGGATCGGCGGCATCCTGCTGTTCGGCGAAGGTGCGCTCGACGGGAACGTTCATGCGGGTGACAGAGGCAACAAAATGGGTCGCGCAGGCGCGGCGTCGATGACAAACGGGGCGACCTGCAGGTTCAGCAGATACGGTCCGTCGGCGACGGCATCGTCGATGAATGCCATTTCCGTGATGGTGGCGTGCTTGCGAGTGACAGTCGCAGCGGACGTGCTGCCCGCGGGCATGCCCCAGAAGACCCGGTGATTGGCCAGCTTGCCGCCATCCTGGGCGCGATCTATCGAGGGCAGATCGACGACCAACGTATCGATGCCTTGCTCGACGATGTGGTGCATGGCTTCGATCGTGAAATATGGCGGCATCGGGCCAGCGTCGTAATTGCAGGTGAGCTTGGAAGATTCATTCGGCAGCGTTCGCACCACGAGCGCTTGATAGTCGCTCAGCGTCGCGGTGCCGACGGCTTTGCTCAGCGCGGCCAGGGAGATCACTCGATCACCGGAAATCTCAGCAGATGACTCAGGTGTGACGGAGATCAGCAATGCCGCGCTGAAATGCCGGACTGCCAGATCGCGCACACTCAAGCGTTCCGCGGTGATATGACCGACGCACTCGGTGTGCGTGCCGTTGCAATGAGGTGCCAGCGTATGAACGGAGCAATTGCAGCTGCCGCCATGGCGCACATCGCCGACGAACGAACCGGCCGTTATCGGTTGAGCGCTCGCGGCCGCCGCGCCGAAGAAAGTCGGCTGAGCTTCGTTGAATCGCAACGGAATGGAGATGTCGTGGCCCCGGTATTGACCATCGAGGGCGACGTGCCAACGTCGACCGCCGATTTCGACAGCGAGCGCACTGGCAGCAGGGGACGGGTCACGCATCGAACGATGCTGATCAGCGCTTGTGCGCGACCGCGCCGCAGGCCTGACAGGTCCGCATTTCCAGCGAGTTGTAGAAACGCTCGAACACCGGCGGCAACTGCTTCTCGATGTCGCTGACGTGCAGGTACTCGGCATGCAGCGGATAGGAGCAGTGCTCGCAGAACCAGAGAAAGCCGTCCTGTTCCTCGGGCCGCCGTTTGCGTTCGATCACCAGGCCGACCGTGTTCGCATGACGTTGCGGGGAGTGCGGAACGCGCGGCGGCAGCAGCAGGATTTCGCCTTCGCGGATCGGAATGTCGACCCGAGCGCCCTCCTGCATGGTGCGCAGGGTCATGTCGCCTTCCAGCTGATAGAAGAACTCCTCGCCCGGATCCTCGTGATAATCGGTGCGCGAATTCGGGCCGCCGACCACCATGATGATGAACTCGGAGTCGCGAAACACCAGCCGGTTGTTGACCGGCGGCTTGAGGTATTCGCGATGCTTGTCGATCCAGTCGCGAAAATTGAAGGCTTTGAGCGGGCTCATGCTGGGGTTCTCCGCGGGTGGCCAGTATACCTTGCGTCCGGCGCGGGCACAGACCATGCTTGTCGGCCAATGCGGAGGACACCGCTCATGACGCGTCAATGCGTAACTTCAGCGCCACTATTGTGGCTGGCGCTGCTATTCAGCTTGCCCGCGACCGGAGTCGCCGAGGGGCAGGCCGCCACGCCCGATACGCAGATGAAGGGCGCGGACCCGGTGCAATCCATCTGGAAGCAGCAGGAAATCAGCTTCTATTTCCAGAGTTTCACCACGTTCTATTCCTGTACCAGCCTGGAAGCGAAGATCGAGCGCATCATGCGCGAGCTCGGGGTGCACGCGAGAGTCAAGGTGCGCTCGGCGGAATGTCCGTCCTCGGTGGCGCGCATGCCTCGGGTGGTCATGCAAGTCATCAGTCCCGTCGAGGCGACGCCAGCGGCGCTGGCCGAGCGGGACAAGAACAAGAGTGTGCGCGAGCTGGCGCAGCGGGTCCGAGGCAAGAAGAGCGATCATCCGCTCGACAGCCTCGAGGAATTTCCGGCCCAGTGGCGGCCGGTGTCGCTGACCCGCGGCCGTCTGGATCTGCAACCCGGCGATTGCGAGCTGATCGACGAGCTGCAGAAAAAGGTGCTGCCGAAGCTGGCCGTGCGCATCGTGCGCGACGACGTGCAGTGCTCGCCGAATCAACTCACGATGGGGCAGCCGCGCTTGGAAGTCGAGGCGCTGATCGAAATTCCCAAGCCCGACGCAGCGGAACCCAAACAGGGGACTTAGTCGTTGCCGGCCCTGAGGCCCGACGAGTAACACGCCACGAATACCGGCGCGGGCGGGGATTGATCGAGCCGCACCGCGCAGAGCTTCTCGCCCCACACGCAGCCGGTGTCGATCGCGAGCACCCCGTCGGCATCGTGATAACCGAGAGCCGACCAGTGACCGCAGACGATGCGAGCCTCGCGCGAGCGTCGGTCGGGCACCTGGAACCACGGCATCAGATGCTTCGGCGCGTCTTTCACTTCGCCTTTGAATTTCAGATCCAGACGCCCGTCGGCGCGGCAGAAGCGCAGCCGTGTGAGGCAGTTGGTGATGAAGCGCAGGCGCTCGATGCCCTGCAAATCCTCCGACCAGCGATCCGGCTTGTCGCCATACATGTTCGCGAACAGCTCGCGACAGCTGTGCTCGTCGCGCAATGTTTCTTCGAGCTCGCGCGCGCACGACTGTGCGAGCTTCAGATCCCATTGCGGCGGCAGCCCGGCGTGAACCATCGTGTAACCGAGCCTGGCATCGTGATGAAGCATCGGGCGATGGCGCAGCCAGTGGAGCAGCTCATCGCGATCGGGCGCGGCGAGTATTTCTTTGAGCGTGTCTTTGGATTTGAGCGGCTCGGTCGGCGACAGCGCCAGCGCGAGCAGATGCAGATCGTGATTGCCGAGCACGCTGATTGCGGAGTTACCGAGCGCTTTCACTCGACGTAACACTGCCAGCGAGCGCGGTCCGCGATTCACCAGATCGCCGACCAGCCACAGCGTGTCGCGCGACGGGGAGAAATTGAGTCGGGTCAGGAGCTGCGAGAATTCTTCGTCACATCCCTGAACGTCGCCGATGGCATAGACGGCCATGGGCTGCGTCGCTCAGTGCAGCAGCCCTGGCATGGCCAAGGTGAACGGCGCGATCGGCGCATCGAAGTGGGCACCGTCGTCCGCGAGCATCTGATAACTGCCCTGCATGGCGCCCACCGGCGTTTCCAGCACGGCACCGCTGGAATAACGGAAACCCTGGCCCGGCAGCAGATAAGGCTGTTCGCCCACCACACCCTCGCCGCGCACTTCCTTCACCTTGCCGTTGGCGTCGGTGATCACCCAATGACGCGTCAGCAGGCGCGCTGGCACCTGGCCTTCGTTGCGGATGGTGATGGTGTAGGAAAAGGCATAGTGCCCCTCGTCCGGCTTGGACTGTTCGCCGACATAGTTGGCGCTCACGTCGACGCGAATCTTATGAAGCGCGGCGGATGTGGGATCGGCATCGCGCACCGGATGGCTGGAGGAAGCGCGACTTTTGGGGGGCGTGGTGTCTGTCATATCCGGATGACTGGCTCTAAGCCGGAACGATTCTAGCAGTCCCGAGCTAGGATCTTGCCGGAAAAATCGGGCCGACCGGTGCTGTCCGAATCTTATGTCCGCTTTAGTGCAGCCGGACCGCCAGCACGTCGCAAGGCGCCGCGTGCAGGATGGTGTCTTCGGTGAAGTTCAGCAGAATCGCGAGACCGTGCCGCTCGCGGCTGCCGAGCACGATGAGATCGCTGTGAAGACGCTGCGCGGCCCGAATGATTTCGCTCTTGATGCCGCCGGTCTCGACCAACTGTCGGCTATTCGACAGTGACAGCCGGGTGGCGAGCTCGGCGAGCCGCAGCTTGGCGCGCTCCACCAGCTCGCCTTCGATCTGCACCGTCGGCAACAGTGCTTCGCCCATGGGCTCGACCGGGACATATTCGACCACGTGTAGCAGCGTGATCTCGGATTGATAACAGGCGGCGATGGCCTTGGCCCGTTCACCGATGATCTGACTGTCGTCGGACAGGTCGACCACGAGCAGGATGTTCTTGTAGTCGCGCATTGCAGTCCCCTCCATAGCCAACGAAGGCCGGGTCGATTATAGGAGCTTGGCGGCCAGTCGGCTGCTCAGCGCGACAAATTGGGCCGGCGACAGCACCTCGGCGCGCAAGCCCGGATCGATGCCCGCCGCGACGATGTCTTCGGCGTCCAGGAAAGATTTGAGCGAATTGCGCAGGGTCTTGCGCCGCTGGGAGAAAGCCGCGCCGACCACGGTCGAGTAATGTCGGGGGTCGCCGATGGCCAGGGGCTGTTCATGGGGTGTCAGTCGCACCACGGTGGACACCACTCTCGGCGGCGGCTTGAACGCGCCGGGGCCGATATCGAACAGGGGCTCGACGCGCACCCATGGAGCCAGCATCACCGTCAGCCGGCCGTAGTGCTCCGAGCCCGGCGCCGCGGCCATTCGGTCCACCACCTCTTTTTGCAGCATGAAGTGCATGTCCAGAATGCGTTCGCGCTGTGCGATCAGATGAAATAGCAGCGGCGTGGAAATGTTGTAGGGCAGGTTGCCGACCAGTCTCAGTCGCTCGCCTTCATATATATGAGCGAACGAGAACTCCAGCACGTCGGCCGAATGGATATGCAGGCGCGGGTCGTTGCCGGTGATTTCCTGCAAATGCCGGATCGCGTCGCGGTCGATTTCGACGGCGTGCAATTCGTTCAGGCGGGCCAGCAACGGCACGGTGAGCGCACCCAGGCCGGGCCCGATCTCGACCATGCGATCCTGCGGCTGAGGCGCGATCGCGGCGACGATGCGCCCGATCACGCCCGGGTCATGCAGGAAGTGCTGGCCGAATCGTTTGCGAGCTTGGTGCATGGGTCATTCGAAGCGCTATCTGCATCGCTGCGGCCAGGCTGCTGTCGTCGGCCTGGCCCGTGCCGGCCAGGGCCAGCGCGGTGCCATGATCGACGGAGGTGCGCACGATGGGCAGGCCGAGGGTGATATTCACGCAGTCGCCGAAGCCGGCGTATTTGATGACCGGCAGGCCCTGGTCATGAAACATCGCGAGTACGGCGTCGGCCTGCTGGAGCATGTGAGGAGTGAAAGCGGTGTCCGCGGGCGCCGGCCCGATGAGATGCAATCCTTCCGCACGTAACCGTTTCAGTGTGGGCTCGATCACTTCGATTTCTTCGCGACCCAAGTGGCCCGACTCGCCTGCGTGCGGATTCAATCCCAGTACCAGCAGGCGCGGCTCGGCGATGTCGAAGCGGGTGCGCAGATCGTGATCGAGAATACGAATGACACGAGTCAGCGTGTCTTCGGTGATCGCCGCGCTCACGTCGAGCAGCGGCAGATGTGTCGTAACCAGCGCGACGCGCAGAGTATCAGTGGCCAACATCATCACTGGATGTGAGCCGCCGGTTCGTTCAGCGAGATATTCCGTGTGTCCCGAGAACGGCACGCCCGCGTCGTTGATGACGCTCTTCTGCACGGGCGCGGTGACCATCGCGTCGAACTCGCCAGTGAGACAGCCTTGAGCGGCGGCGTCGAGCAGGTTCAGTACATAACGCGCGTTCGCGACGTTCAGCTTGCCGGACTCGACCGGCGCAGCGGTCGGTACATGCAACACACGCAAAGTGCCGGGCTGATGAGCCGGCACCACGGTGCTGCTGACATAGGGGAGGAGTCGGATGCTGAGTCGCAGCTGCTGAGCGCGTTGTTTCAACAGCTCGATGTCGGCGGCAACGACGACATCGCAAGGCCAATCGCGCGCGGCGATGGCGAGACACAGATCCGGCCCGATGCCCGCTGGCTCACCCGAAGTTACGATGAGCCTCGGTAGGCGCGCGCCGGCATGTGCCATCACATCCTGTATTCCACGAACGCTTCGTCGCGCAGGCGACGCAGCCACAGTTCGGTTTCTTCTTCGGCCTTGGACTCACGCAGTTCGGCGAACGCGCGCTGCCGCTTCAGATCGTCGGTCGAATCGTGCTGACGGCGACCGAGCAGCTGCACGATGTGCCAGCCGTATTGAGTCTTGAACGGCTTGGAGATCTCGTTCTCGCTCAGCGCGTCGATCTGTTTTTCGAACTCGGGCACGAAGCTGCCGGGACCGGCCCAGCCCAGATCGCCACCGTCGGCGGCCGAGCCTGGGTCCTGCGACGTCACCGCGGCGATGGCGGCGAAGTCTTCCTTGCCGTCGATCACCCGGGTGCGAATGTTGTTGAGCTTCTGCTCGACGGTCTGATCGTCTTCCAGCTCGGTGGTCCGGAGCAGGATGTGACGTGCATGCACCTGCGCCACCACCGACTGCTGCACGCCGCCGCGCACTTCATTCAGACGGAAGATATGGAAGCCGGCAGGCGTACGAATCGGCTGGGCCGTCTGGCCCGGCTTCATCTTGGCAATGTTCTCGGCGAGGATGGACGGCAGCTGCGTGCCACGGCGCCAGCCGAGCGCGCCGCCTTCGATGTTGGTGCTGCTGTCGGAGTAGGTGACCGCGAGCTGTGCGAAATCGTCGCCGCCAGCCGCTTTGTCGTAAACCTCTTTGGCGCGCTTTTCACGGGCTTCGATCTGCTCCGGCGACGCGCTCACCGGCACCGAAATCAGAATGTGCGAAACGTTGTATTCGGCATTCTTGTCCGGCGCGGCCTGCTGGCGGGTCATGAACTGCTCGAGCTCGCGCGGCGAAATATTGATACGACCGATCACGTCGCGCTGACGCAGCAGCTGCAGAGTCATCTGGCGGCGGATCTCGTCGCGGAACGTGCGGTAGTCGATGCCCTGCTGGGACAGCGCCTGGGGCAGGTCGGCGAAGCCGATGTTGTTGCGTTTGGCGACATCGTCGAGCGCGCCGTTCAGCATTTCGTCGGAAACCTGAATGCCGAGCTTGTTGGCCCGCTGCATCTGGATCTCCTCGATCACCAGACGCTCGAGGATCTGCTGGCGCAGGACGTTGCGCGGCGGCAGTTCGGTGTTTTGCTGACGCAGCCGGGCAGTGATCTCCTCGGTCTGCTCATCGAGCTGCGAGTTCAGCACCACGCCCTCGTTGACCACGGCGGCGATGCGGTCGAGCAGGACGCCGTTGCTGGACAGCTCACGGGTCTGGGCGAGGGCGCCGCCGGCCAGCCCCAACAGGCTCAGGCCAAGCAGGCAGCCACGGATCGCGCTAGTAACTTTGCGGGTAGGACGGAGTTTCATGCTCAACCAGGGTTAGGCCACTGGGGCGTCCCGCCGGGGCGGGGCGTCATTCATCTTTAGGGGAATCGACGGAGTATCCCCGAATCGACCGTTCCAGAAAAGTATCGGCCCCCACTCCGACATTCGACAGGCCGTTAAGTTCGAGCTGGAACAGCACGCTGGTGTCCAGGTCGCCGGTGCGGTCGCTGACATAGCGGCGCCCGACCACGCGGAAACGCCAGCAACAGGAGCGATACTCCAGGCCGGCGAACTGGTCGATCACGCCTTTTTCGTCGACGGTTTGCGAGCCGTTGGTGGGCTGGGCGGCGGGGTCGATGGCATGGCCTTCGAGCGAATACACCATGCGGGCGTACACGCTCCATTGCTTGCTGATCGGCCAGGCCACCGAGCCGTCGACCTGCTCGAGCCGGTCGCGACGGAACCGATAGCCCAGATTCATGACCCGGTCGTAGCTGGGCTTGTACTGGAGCGCCAGCTGGCCGCGCTCCGAGCGCGTCTCGCTCGGATCCCATTGGATGCCGCCGCGGATGTTCCAATTGCCGTAGGCCCGCAGATCGAGCTCGGCAACGATGTCGGAGGTCTCCGTGTCGTTCTGGGTTTCGCCGGGCAAGGTCACTTTCGGCTGGTCGAAGTAATACGCCTGGCCGATGGTCGCGGCGATGTACTGCTCGCCGGTGTCGGCGTCGAGCCAGCGCGAGGTGACGCCGATCGCGATTTCGTTGGCGTCGCCGAGGCGGTCCGCGCCGATATAACGATTGGTACGGAACAGCTGCACCAGATTCAGATCGGCCAGCTCGGTGTCGAACACCGGCAGGTTGTCCTGGTTGCGATAAGGAACATACAAATACATGAAGCGCGGCTCGATGGTGCTGAGTCGCTGTTTGCGCGAGCCGAACAGGCGTTCGAACACCATGCCGCCGTCGACGCTCAGCACCGGCGCCGAGCGCGTGAATGCATCGTCGGTTCTGATCGTGTTGCCGAGACTGTCCGTGATCGGCACCGACTGGTCGAGTTGATAACGCGTGTAGCGCCAGCTCGCCGAGGGCTCGAGATAGACGCCGGCGCCTCGCAGCGGCATGCGGACTTCCGGCGCGAAGTCGGTACGCCAGCCGGTGTTCAGGCTCTCGACGTTGTGCTGGAAGTTGACCAGCTCGAAATCCATGCCGTAGGTGAGTCCGAACGGCTGATCGGGAAAGTTCGCGCGCACTGCCATCTGCGGCAGCATGGTGTACGGGCGATCCACCGGCGCGATCGGCATCCGGTTGTCGGTGGCGAAGTCGATGGTCTGGAAGTTCTGCGCGTGCAGGATCGCCAGCCAGCGATCGTCCAGATACGTGAGGCTGGCCGAGCGGTTCAGGTACGTGACGCTGGTGCCTTCGGGGCCCATGCCGAAGTCCTCGAACCATTCATCGTCGCTGACGTTGGCGGCGTCGACGTTGAGGCGCAGGCGGCTGGTGAAATCGGATTGATCGACGAAGCGGATCAGGCTGCGCTCGGCGCCGAACTGGTTGTCGTCCGGCAGATACTGCACTTCGAGCTGGCCTTCACCGGCCTGGTTCAGGTAACGAAACTCGCTGTCGAGCTTCAGGCCACGCTTGCTGAAGTAGGTCGGCGTGAAGGTCGCGTCGTAGTTGGTGGCGATGTTCCAGTACCACGGCACGGACAGCGAATAACCGCTGCGCGAGGAGGTGCCGATGGTCGGAAACAGGAACCCGGACTTGCGCTCGTTGCCGACCGGAAAGGAAATGAACGGCGTGTACAGCAGCGGCACGCCCTTGAAGTCCAGACGCACGCCGCGGCCGATGCCGATACCGGCGCGCTGACTGATGTCGATGTCGGACGCGGTGAGCATCCAGTCCTCGTTGCCGAGCGGGCAGGTCGTGTACCTGACTTTGTCGAGCGACAGCGTGCCCTCGGTAGTCGCCCGGATACGATCGGCCGAGCCGCGCGCATTACGATCCGCCAGCTCGAACTCGGCATGGTCGAAGACCGCGCCGCCGGCACGATCGACGTGCGCGCCCTGGCCTTGCACGGTGACTGCGCCATCGGTGTACTTCACGCCCTCGGTGACGTCGAAGCTCTCGTCCTGCGTGTTGTAGGTGGCGTCGCGGGTCTCGATGCGGCGCTCGCCCTGACGGATTTCGACTTTGCCGGTGAGTTTCAGATTGCCGTCGCGGGTGCCTTCGGCGCCGTCCGCTTCGAACTCGACGTCTTCGGGCAGTGGTGCCGGCGCCTTGACCTCGCGGCGATTCGCCGAGGTGCTGGCCGGCGTATTCGGGGCCGGGCACTTGGGCGCTTCCTGCGAGGCCGCCGGCTCTGCAGTCTTTGCAGGGTCGGCCGCGTATGCCGCGCCCGATAGCGACGAGGCAGCCAGCACTGCGGCGATTGCAATTGAAAGGCTTGTTAGGGGTGTCGCAGTTCGGTGCATCGGGGGGCGATTATAATGAGCGCCGTTCTTCGCTGGCCGTCTATTTACGTCCCACACCAGAATTGGAGCAGCGTCCCGCGTGTCCTCACTTTCAAACGATGGTTCCGACCTGCGTCTGCAACAGCTCGAGCGTTGGCTCGCCGGGCTGTTCGGTGCGCGCGATTTCACGGTGACCACGGCCTCCGCCGACGCCAGCTTCCGTCGCTATTTCCGTGTTTCGCGCCAGGGGCAAACCTGGATTGCCATGGATGCTCCGCCCGGTAAGGAGGACATGGGGCCCTACATCCGCGTCGCCGCCATGCTGGTGGATGTGGGGGTGAATGCGCCCAAGGTGCTGCATCGGGACGACACCAACGGCTTCTTGCTGAACACCGATCTGGGGTCGCGCACCTATCTGGCCGACCTGGACGCCGGCGCCGATGCCGAGCGGCTGTATCGCGAGGCCATCGAGGCATTGGTCGCTATTCAAGCGCGCGCCGGTCAACACGCCGCGCAGCTGCCGCCCTATGACGACGCGCTGCTGCGTCGTGAGATGGGGCTGTTTCCTGAATGGTTCTGTATCAAGCATCTCGGCCTGCAGCTGAGCGAGACCGAGGTGGTCGGGCTCGCCAACACTTTCGACACGCTGGTCGCCGAAGCCTTGCAACAGCCGCGAGTGTTCGTTCATCGCGACTATCACTCGCGCAATCTCATGGTCACCGATGGCGTGAGTCGCGATAAAGGCGGGCACGGTGCCAACCCCGGCATTCTGGACTTCCAGGACGCGGTATTGGGGCCGGTCACCTACGATCTGGTGTCACTGCTCCGCGACTCGTATGTGCAATGGCCGCTCGAGCGCGTGCATGCGTGGATCAAACATTTCCGCGACGTGGGTCAGCGCAGCGGTGTCGACGTGGGCAGCAATCCCGCGCAGTTCCAGCGCTGGTTCGATCTGATGGGCGTGCAGCGTCAGCTCAAGGTGCTCGGCATCTTCGCGCGCCTGTATCACCGCGACGGCAAGTCCGGGTACTTGAAGGATCTGCCGCGCACGCTGAGTTATGTCAGGCAGGTCACGAAGAATTACGGCGACCTGGACTTCCTCACCGGCTTCATCGAACAGCGCATCGTCCCGGCGATGGCGGGACTGTAGGACAGCTTCATGCGCGCGATGATTCTCGCGGCCGGACGGGGGGAGCGGATGCGTCCGCTGACGGACCACACGCCCAAGCCGCTGCTGACCGTGGCTGGCAAGCCGATGATCCAGTATCACATCGAGGCCCTGGCGGCCGCCGGGGTGCGTGAGATCGTCATCAATCTCGCCTGGCTCGGGCAACAGATTCGCGCGGCGCTTGGCGACGGCTCGCAGTTCGGCGTGCGCATTCATTACAGCGACGAGGGCGACGCCGCGCTGGAAACCGGCGGCGGCGTGTTCAAGGCGCTGCCGCTGCTCGCGGGCCCGTCAGGCACCGATCCGTTCGTCGTCGTCAGCGGCGATGTGTGGACCCAGTATCCGCTTGGCGACGTCATGAAAAGACTTGCGGCCGGCGACATGGCGCACTTCGTGCTCGTGCCCAATCCGGACTTTCATGCGCGCGGCGATTTCGGTCTCGCGGGCGATCGGCTCACCGACAGTGGCGAGCGTTACACGTACGCCAACATCGGCGTGATGCGGCCGGAGTTCTTCGCGGCCTCAGCGCCTGGCAAGTTTCCGCTCGCGCCGCTGATGTTCGACTGGATCAGACAGAATCGGGTCAGCGGCGAGCTGTACCGGGGCGTGTGGCACAACGTCGGCACGCCCCAACAGCTGCAGCGGATCGATCAGGATGCGTCGGCCCAGCGTCGCAGCAGATTGTGATAGATGCCGGTGAGCTGCACCACGCTCGGATGACCGGGCACGTCGCCCCCCAGGCGTTGCACGGCCAAGTCCAGATCGAACAATAGCGTGCGCTCGCCATCGTCGCGCACCATGCTTTGAATCCAGAAGAACGACGCGATCCGCGCGCCCCGCGTCACCGGCTGCACACGATGCAAGCTGGTGGAAGGGTAGAGCACGAGATCGCCCGCCGGCAGCTTCACACTGTGTGAGCCATAGGTGTCGTCGATCATCAGCTCACCGCCGTCATACTCGGACGGTGACGCAAGAAACAATGTCGCGGAGATGTCGGTGCGAACCCGATGCGGAGTGTTGCGCACCTGCCTGATGGCGTTGTCCACGTGATTGCCGAAAGATTGGCCGCCGGCGTAGCGATTGAACAGCGGCGGAAAAATCTTGAGCGGCAGCGCGCCGGCAAGAAACAGCGGGTTGTGTTCCAGCGCCGCCAGAATCATCTGCCCGAGCTGGCGCGCGACCGGCGAGTCTTCGGGCAACTGCGCGTTGTCTTTGGCTTTGGCCGATTGATGGCCGGCGGTGACGCGGCCGTCGATCCAATCGGCCGCGTCGAGCTGGCGACGGCATTCGGCGACCTGCCCGGCGGTGAGAACGTTGGGGACATGTAACAGCATGAAGGTCTTCTCGAGTAGTCGTCCCTGAAGCGTTTACCAGCCGTTGCGTCCGTGTACCGGCGTTCGCGCGGTTCGAGGCGACATTGAGTCGCCTCGAAAAGACATCCGCGCTCACCCCTCGATTTTTTAGAAGCTCAGGAACGCGGTGAGCTGCGCGGCTCGACCCGCGCCGGGCACATAGTGACCGCCGCCAAACCGGTCGACATATTCCTCGTCACTCAGGTTGAGCACGTTGAGCCGCAGCGACACCTTGTCATTGATGGTGTAAGTCGCCATCACATCGAACAGCGTCACGCCGTCGACCGTCAGCGTGCCGAGCGTCGCGCTCCGCGAGCGAACCATGTCGTCGATGTATTGCACGCCCAGGCCGACGGTCAGGCCGAACGGGAAGACATACGTCGTCCACGCGTTGGCGGAGACCTCCGGCACCAGCGGCAGCTCCTGACCTTGCTCCAGAGCGTTACGCGACAGCTTGTATTCGGTGTCGAGGAAGCTCGCGCCCGCGAATACCGACCACGCATCGGTGATCAGGCCGGAAGCGGACAGCTCCACACCCTCGATCTGTTGCTTGCCGTTGAGAATGAACGGATCGGTGTTGAGATTGCGCGTGCGCAGGTTTTTCTTCTCGGTGCGGAACACCGCGCCGTTCAATGCGAGCCGCCGGTCCAGCAGCTCCCATTTCACGCCGGCTTCCAGATTGTTGCTTTCTTCGGGCGGCAATCTGACGTTATTTGCCTGGGTCGGCGCACTGCTGAGCCCCGAGCCGGTGGTGCCTGCATCGACCGTGGGATCAAAGCCAGTGCCGTACGCGACATACAGCGTGCCTGCTTCGACAGGCTTGAACGTCACTGCGCCTTGATACGTGATCTCGGTGTCCGAGCGCGACAACGATTCGGTCACCGCGCGCGTCGCGAAGTTGCGCAATTCATAGTCGACGTCCACGTCGTCACGACGCAGGCCCGCGGTGATCGCCCATTGTTCGGTGAGCTTGATGGTGTCGACGGCGTACAGACCGATGCTCTTGATCTCCGTCTGCGACGGATTGCCGCCGTTGATCGCCATCGGGCCGAGCGGGCGCTGATTCGGATCGGGATGGAAGAAATCCGTGATGGGCGGCTGATTGGCCGTGTTCGCGCTGTTGCGGCCTTCGGTGGTTTCGCGCGACAGTTCCAAACCGGTCACCAGAGTATGTTCAATCGCGCCGGTGCTGAATTCGATCGTGACATCGGTGAGGTTGGTGATGTTCTCGGTCTCCATGTCACGACGTTGCAGCTGCCGGTTTGGCGGACGCGGCGCCGTGATCGCGGACGAGCGCTCGCTGTCCAGGTAGCGCAAGACGTTGCGCGCGGTGATCCGGTCGCTGAAGTCGTGCTCGAGCTGCAGCGTGCCGCTCTTGGTCTCGATGTCCTCGAAGTCGTAATTCTTCAGGCCGTAGAAGTTGCTTTGATCCACCGCGGGTGTCGTGTCATACGCGCCGGTGGGATATGTCACACCGTTCTGCGTGACCGTGGTCCAGGGCAAGCCATAGTCGGGGACATTGTCTTCCTCGACATACAGCGCGCTGGCGGTGAAGCGCGTGGCGGTGCCGAGCCCGAGCGCGAACGAAGGCGCGATGCCCCAGCGCTTGTTCTCCACCACGTCGCGATTCGAGACTTCGGCGTCGTGATACATCGCGTTCAAGCGCAACGCCATGCTGTCGCCGAGCCCGAGATTGATGTCACTGCTGACCCGTTTGTAATCGTCGCTGCCGAAGCCCAGCGAATAGTCTTGCGAATCTCCCTGATGAGGCGTCTTGGTGACTTGATTGATTGCGCCGGTGGTAGCGCTGCGGCCGGCCATCGTGCCGGTCGGGCCCTTGATCACTTCGACCTGCTGCATGTTGAAGGAATCGCGCGTGTAGCTGCCGACATCGCGCACGCCGTCGATGAACAGACTGTTGCGCGCGCTGGAGCCGCGCATCGAGAAATTCTGATCGCCCGGCAACCCACCGCCGCCTTCGCCCGCTTGAAACGTGATGCCCGGCGAATTGCGCAAGACATCGCGCAGCGTGGTCGCGGCCCGGTCGCGGATCACCGACTGCGGAATCACCTGGATGGTCTGCGGGGTATCGAGCAGCGGCTGCGTATATTTCGGTGACGAGGCCACATCCGTCTTGACGGCGTCGTCGACCGCGTCGACCTGAATTTTCCGCATCTGTTGCGGGTCGCTCTCCGCGGCATGCAGCTGCGGAGCTGCAGCCTGCAGAGCGGTGAATACAGCAGCCGCAAGAGTAGAGCGGCGCCCAACCTTGAAGTCGCGCATAGCTAGAAGTCTCCCTATATGAATGGTCTGGACGTCTGGCTGGCGGACCCGGCACGCACGCGGCGGCAGGGCACTGGCTGGCTGTTGTTGTGTGAGTACTACTTTAAGTGAGAAGGGTTCTCATTTACAACCAAGCAGGGTCCAGGGCATGATTCGCGCTGTCGTTCCTCCGATAAGCAAATTTTCGAGCGCGAGAACAGCCGTGTTTGCAGAAGATCATTCGCGGCGACTGTGTGTCGCCGCCACTATCGCCGGCGTGCATGCGCTCGGACTCTATCTGGCGCTCACCTTCGCCCCTCAGATCCGGCTGGCTGTTGCGCAAGTGCCGCTGACCGCGACCTTCGTATCTCAGCCTGAACCCACGCAACGCAGGGAGTTGCCGCAGGTCGCCGTGGTAACGCCGCAACCGATCCTGCAGATGCCCGATCTGCCCCAGATCGACATTCCCACCGACGCTCCGCCGTCGACCCGCGCGATCACGATTCCCGTGCAGGCACCGCCGCCGCCGGCCACGCAAGCAGCCGATCGGAGCACACCAAAGTTAGTGTCGACGGTTGAATATGTCCGCGAGCCTTCACCCCGTTATCCACCTCAGTCACGGCGCTTGAGAGAACAGGGACTGGTCGTCTTACGAGTAGTGATCGACGAGCAGGGCGAGGCGAGCAGCATCGAAATAGAAACGTCCAGCGGGCACGCGCGACTGGACGATGCCGCGCGCGATGCCGTGTTACGCGCGGCCTTCCGCCCCTACGTGGAAGACGGCGAGCCGCGCCGGGCGCTGGTGCTGATACCCATCGAATTCGCCTTAAATCGTGGCTCGGCGTAACTATTCGTTGCGCGCGCTGTCTCTAAATGTTGTCGTACGAGCACGGTGAGCCCGGGCCGCTCGTTCATCATCGAGTGGAACAATCGACTACGGTGATCGTTGCCCAGTACGGTAACCCGGCGCGGCCTGCACGCTGGTGCTGCAATGCCTGCAGCGCGAGCACATCAATGGTGCGCAAGGGGTTTTGGGTTCGCGTTTCCTATCATCAAAGTTAGTTTACAAGTAGGTAGATTCTGTTTCGGAGTGCTTGCCTTCCTCGCAGAAACTTTATACCTTGCCCGCCGTTTCTGCGGTCTGTAGGACAACGCGTCAATACGGAATTTACGGACTTATTCCGGCCATCCTGGATGGGGACGCGCGAGTGAGGGCCGGCAGAAACGGGGGTTGTATGCCCAATGAGCATACGCATCGAACGACCACTAACGGTTGCGCACTAACTATGCGGGGTTGATCTTGATCCCCGTGTTTTATTTTTGTTGAGCTGCAAAGCATGCCCTACGCACCAGCCACGGACACGTCGTTTTTCACCCGCCGCGGTCTCGTCCTCGCGATCATCATCGGATTGCACGTCGGGATGTTCTGGCTGCTGAATTCCGGCCTGTCCCATCAGATCATCGACGTCGTGCTGGGCCCCATCGAAACCCGCATGATCGAAGAGGCGCCGAAGCAGGACGAGCCGCCGCCGCCGCCGCCGCCCAAGATCGAAACCCCGCCGCCGTTCGTGCCGCCGCCGGAGATCGACATCTCCATCGCGCCGGACGCGCCGCCGACCAACGCCATTCAACAGACCACTCAGGTGCGTCCGACCACGCCGCCGCCGATCGCCGCTCCGCCGGCTCCCGTGTCGCGCACGGCGCCGAAGTCGGATTCGCGTCGCCCGCTGACGCAGCCTGAATATCCCCCTTCATCGCGTCGCGCCGGCGAAGCGGGCACTGTCATCCTCGAGGTCTACGTGCTCGAGAACGGCCGTGTCGGCGAAGCCAAAGTGAAGCAGTCGAGCGGCTTCCCCCGCCTGGACGAAGCGGCCGTGCGCGAAGTGAAGCGGTCCTGGCGCCTGGTGCCGGGTACCGAGAATGGCAAACCGGTTCCGATGTGGGGGCAGTTCGCCGTCACATTCAAACTCACGGACTGAGGCTTGTATTGCGCGACCAGGGCCCGCCCGGCGGGCCCCCGTAATGGCAAGAACGGCAAGTAAAACTCCACCCCTTTGACTCAAGGTCATTGATTTAATCGTAGAGGACATCGTTCCATGGCAGCTCCGAACACCGAAAACGTCGAAAACCCCTTCGGCCTACAAGCACTGTGGGAGCAGGGTGGGGTGGTCGCGCACGGCACCTTGATCATCATGGTGATCCTGTCGCTCGCGTCCTGGTACATCATTCTCACCAAGGCGTGGGATCAGCGTCGCCTGTTCAAGCAGTACAAGGAAGTCGAAAAAGGCTTCTGGACCGCCGGCAACATCCGTGACGGCGCTGCCAAGCTCACCGGCAAGGACAACGCGTTCCGCATGATGGTGGAAGACGGCCTGCGCGCCGCTCAGCATCACGAAGGCCGCCTGACCGACCAGATCCCGCTGCACGAGTGGATCACCGCGTCGCTGTACCGCACGGTCGACTCCATCACCAAGCGTCTGAACACCGGCCTGTCGGTGCTCGCCACCACCGGTTCGACGGCTCCGTTCGTCGGTCTGTTCGGCACGGTGTGGGGCATCTACAACGCGCTGATCCAGATTTCCCTCGCCGGCCAGGCCTCGCTCGACAAGACCGCCGGCCCGATCGGTGAAGCGTTGATCATGACCGCCATCGGTCTGTTCGTCGCCGTGCCGGCCGTGTGGGGTTACAACTGGCTCCTCGGCCGTAACAAGGACATCATCGAGAAGCTGCGTTACTTCGCCTCGGACCTGCACGCCTACCTGGTGAGCGGCGCCCGCGTCGAGTCCGGCCCGCTCCCGGCCGCCGCTGGCCGCGCTCCGGCCGCTGCCCCCGCTGCCGCGGTGACCCGTAAGTAATGTGAACGGCCCCGGATCTCCTGAAGGATCCGGGGCCTTTCTTCATCGGAGCACGTTATGAGTTCATATCAAGGCATGTACGCTCCCTCGGAAGACGAGGAAAAGGCCATGTCCGAGATCAACACGACGCCGCTGGTGGACGTCATGTTGGTGCTGCTGATCGTGTTCATGATCACCATCCCGGTGATCACGCACACCATTCCGGTCGAGTTGCCCAAGGTCCGTAACGAGGCGACCAAGACCGCGCCGGAAAACATCAATATCTCGGTGAACAAGGATGGCCAGATCTACTGGAACCAGTCCCTGATCCCGGACACCGCCGCGCTGCTGGAGCGTCTGAAGGGCGCCGCTGTGTTGAAGCCGCAACCCGAAGTGCACGTGCGTGCCGACCAGGCCACGCGTTACGAGTACGTCGGTCGGGTGATTCTCACCGCGCAACGTGCCGGTATCCAGAAGGTCGGGTTCATCACTGAGCCGGGCGCGAACTCGCGCTGATCGCCGCGCTAGAAAGAAGAGGTATTTGCCATGGCAATGAGTGTAGGCGGCGGCGGTTCAGACGAACCCATGATGGACATCAACACGACGCCGTTGATCGACGTCATGTTGGTGCTGCTGATCATGTTCATCATCACCTTGCCGGTGATGACCCATGCGGTAAAGCTGGATATGCCCCAGACCAACCGTCCGCCCCCGGAGAATCAGGTTCAGCAGGAGCCGATCCGTATCGATATCGACTGGGACGGCAGCGTGGTGTGGAACGGCTCGGTGGTGCAGCTGGATCAGCTGGAAGGCTACTTCCGCGCTGAAGCGGCCAAGAACCCGCAGCCCGAGCTGCACGTGCGTCCGGACCGTCGTGCCAACTACGACACGGTGGCCAAGGTGCTGGCTCTGGCCCAGCGCAACGGCATGCAGCGCATCGGCTTCGTCGGCAACGAACAATTCATGGGCGAGTAATCGTCCAGCCCGGGATGAACCCGGGCTGACCGATGCCGTTCGGATAAGCTCTTCAGGCGGCGGGAGTCGAAACAATTCCCGCCGCCGACCGTTTGTAGTCAGAGACTCACAGATTTCGGTATACCCTTGCACGCCGTACGGATGCGGCGGCCAGCGAATTTATGCTCCGGACCGCGGTCATAATTTGAGCCTGGCAGCGTAACCGCCTCGAACGATTGAACGAATTGAGTGGCTGTGGGTCGATTCGCCCTTAGTTATAGATCGGGAAACCATATGACTCGAGTACGAAGTATTGCCGTCGCGATTTCACTCGCCCTGGGAGCCGTCGTTCCCGCGATGACTTTGTTGGCCCCCGCGGCCCAGGCCGCCGAGCAGGCCCAGAACAAGATCACGACCAAGGCTGTCGCCGTGCCGCTCAAGGCCGCTCAGGAGGCCATGCAGAAGAAGCAATGGGACGCGGCGCTCACCGAGATCAAGAAAGCCGCGGCGGTCGAGAAGAAGACTCCATTCGAGGCTTACCAGATCGACGAATTCATGGGCTTCGTGCTGATCCAGCAGAAGAAGTTCGGCGAAGCCGCGCCGGTGTTCGAGCGCATGCTGAACTCCGGTCTGATGCCGGCCGAACAGGTCGACGAACGCACCAAGACCGTCGCCCAGCTGTATTTCCAGATGAAGGATTACAACAAGGCGTCGGTGTGGGCCAAGAAGTGGCTCGACAAGCACCCGAACACCGAAGACATGGGCATCCTGCTCGGTCAGTCGCAGTACCTGCTGAACGACTACAAGGGCGCCGCCGCGACCATGAGCAACGTGGTCAAGAATGCCGAGAAGGCCGGCCGCAAGCCCGACGAGAACTGGATCCAGATCGTCATGAGCTCGTACTTCAAGATGCAGCCGCAGGACAAGGACGGCATCGGCGACGCGCTCAAGACCATGGTTCGTTACTACCCCAAACCCGAGTATTGGGAGAATCTGCTCGACATCTATCGCCGTAAAGCCAGCGGCGATCGCATGACCCTCGGCTATTACCGCCTGATGAACGATGTCGGCACCTTGAAGGACAAGGGCGACTTCGTCGAAATGGCGCAGCTGGCCATCGACGCCGGCGTGCCGGGCGAAGCCCAGAGCATCATGCAGAAGGGCATGGACGCGGGCGTGCTGAAGAGCGCCGACAAGACCGAGCAGGGCCGCTACGACCGCCTGTTGACCCAGGCCAAGAAGCAGGCCGACACCGACCGCGCCGAGCTCGCGCAGCTCGCCAGCGCAGCCGAGAAGTCCAGCTCCGGCCAGCCGAGCGTCGCGCTGGGTCAGGCCTATCTGAGCTACGGCGAGACCGACAAGGCCATCGCAGCGCTGCAGAAGGGCATCAGCACCGGCACCGGCGTGACCGACATCGACGAAGCCAACATCAGCCTCGGCATGGCTTACCTGAAGAAGGGCCAGAAGGACCAGGCCAAGCAGGCCTTCAACGCCGTCAAGGATGCCTCGAAGTGGAACGACCTGGCCGACCTGTGGGCCGTGCGCGCCCAGTCGACCTGATCGACACGATCAGACGTAATGTCAAAAAGCCCGGCCCCCAAAAGGCCGGGCACCTGTTCTGATTCGAAACCCGGCCCAGGCCGGGTTTTCTTTTTGGGCTAGAATTCCATCCCGCGAGCCCCCATGAGGGGCTTTCCTGAAGCGAGCCCGCAGTGACCGAATTCAAAGGCATCCCCATCGTTCGTAGCGGCGACAAGTACCGTACGCCGCAGGGCTTCAGCGCCATCAAGGACGGGATCAAGGCGTCCGCCCAGTCCGCTCCCGTGGAGTTCGGTCGCAAGCCCACCTGGCTGCGCGCCCCGATGCCCGCCGGTCGTGGCTTCGATTCCGTGAAGAACACGGTCAAGGAACATCGGCTCGCGACCGTCTGCGAAGAAGCCAAGTGTCCGAACATCGGTGAGTGCTGGAATGCCGGCACTGCCACCATCATGCTCATGGGTGCCGTTTGTACGCGCGCCTGTCGCTTCTGCGCCGTCGACACGGGCAACCCGCATGGTTGGCTAGACGCCGAGGAGCCCGCCAACAGCGCCCGCACAGTGCAGCTGATGAAGCTCAAGTACGTCGTCCTCACCTCGGTGAATCGCGACGATCTGCCCGACGGCGGCGCGGCTCATTTCGCCGCCAGCGTGCGCGAGATCAAGCGCCTCAATCCGACCACCGCGGTCGAAGCGCTGACACCGGACTTCCAGGGCGTGATGGCCGATGTCGAGACGGTCGTCGCCAGCGGGCTGGAAGTGTTTGCGCAGAACGTCGAGACCGTGCGTCGTCTCACTCATCCGGTGCGTGACCCGCGCGCCAGCTATGAACAGACATTGGCCGTGCTCGGTCACGCCAAACGTTTCCGTCCCGACGTGCTGACCAAGACCAGTCTGATGCTCGGCCTCGGCGAGACCGACGAAGAGATCGAGACCGCGATGGACGACATGCGCGCGGTCGGCGTCGACATTCTCACGCTCGGCCAGTACCTGCGGCCGACGCCGAATCATCTGGCCATCGAACGCTGGGTGACGCCCGCCGAGTTCGAGAAATATCGCGAGTGGGCGCTGGCGAAAGGGTTTCTCGAATGCGTGTCCGGGCCGCTGGTGCGTTCCAGCTATCGTGCCGAGCGCGCGCTGGAAAGAAACAACGCTGGTTTGAAGCCCGCCGTCGGCAACCCCTGATGAAACGAGTGGCGTCGCCACTGTCGCGCTCATGTCGAATTCCACAGTAGCTGCCACCACCGACACGTCGACTGCGACGCCGCCGGTGTTGCGCTGGTTGGGCCGCGTCGACTACGAGCCGACCTGGCGCGCGATGCAGACGTTCACCAACGAGCGTGACGCGAACACACCCGACCAGATCTGGCTGCTCGAACATCCTCCCGTTTTCACGCTCGGCATGAACGCCGCGCCGGAGCATCTGCTCGCGCCCGGCGACATTCCCGTGGTGCAGATCGATCGCGGTGGGCAAGTGACGTACCACGGGCCGGGACAGCTCGTCGTCTATCCATTGCTCGATGTGAGAAGAGCGGGGCTCGGTGTGAGACAAATGGTGATGGCATTGGAGAACGCCATCATCGATCTGCTCGCATCGTGGAACATCGAGGCGGTCGCGAAACGCGAAGCGCCCGGTGTGTATGTAAACGGACGCAAAGTTGCCAGCATCGGGCTGCGGATCCGCCGCGGCAGCAGCTATCATGGCCTCGCGTTCAATGTTGCGATGGATCTGCAGCCGTTCCAGCGCATCAATCCCTGCGGCTATCGCGGTCTGGAAGTGACCGACCTGCGCTCGCTGGGGGTGAACGCAAGTGTGCAGGAAGTCGCGGATGCGTTGTCACCGCGGTTGCTTGCATCGTTGCAGCTGACGCCCGGCGCCGGCTAGCTACCCTCATGCCAAGGTTCCGCCATGCGAGCAGTCGTTCTGAGCAGCTATGGGCCGCCTCCTGATCTTTCCGTAAAAGAGATTCCCGCGCCGGCATTGCCGCCGGGCTACGTTCGTATTCGAGTGCATGCGGTGGGCTTCGGCTTTCCCGATGCGCTGATGGTGGCGGGTAAATATCAGGTCAAGCCGGAAGTGCCCTATACCCCTGGCAGCGAAGTCGCCGGTGTGATCACTGCAGTCGCCGCCGACGTAACGGATTTCAAACCGGGCGCGAGAGTCCTGGCGATGGCAGGGCAGGGCGGTCTCGCCGAGGAATGCGTCGCTCCCTCGCACGCGCTGATACCGTTGCCCGGCTCGATGAGCATGGCCGCGGCCGCGGGGTTTCTCGTCAACTACGGCACGACGTATCACGCGTTGGTGCAACGAGCAAACATTCAGCCCGGAGAAACATTGCTAGTGCTCGGCGCCGCGGGCGGCGTTGGCTTGACCGCGATCGAGATTGGCAAGGCGCTCGGTGCCCGAGTGCTGGCGGGCGCGAGCACGCCGGAGAAACTGGAACTGGCGAAGCGTCACGGCGCGGACGCGGTGTTCAATTACACACAGGACACGATCAAAGCGAAGGTGATGGAATTCACCGGCGATCGCGGCATCGATGTGGCCTACGATCCGGTCGGCGCGGACTTCGCCGAGCAGGTCGTTCGCTCGATGGCCTGGAACGGGCGTTATCTGGTCATCGGCTTCGCCGGCGGCAAGATTCCGGCAATCCCTCTGAACCTGGCCTTGCTCAAGGGATGCTCACTCGTCGGCGTCTTCTGGGGCGCGCACACTCGCAAAGAACCGGCGCTTCATGCAGCCAACTTGAAAGCGCTGTTCGAGTTGTTCGAGAGCGGCAAGATCAAGCCGCACGTCACCGAGCTCGAGGGCCTGGAACGCTTCACCGAAGCGCTCGACATGCTCAACACCCGGCGCTCGACCGGCAAGGTCGTCATTCGCGTCGCGGCCGACTGACGATCGGCTTACAGAACCACCATCACGCGCTCGTGCGCCGTGAGCTCGCGGTACAGTTCGTCCAACTGTTGTTTGCTCTGCGCCGTGAACGTGCAGGTGAGGCTCAGATAGCTGCCGCTGCTGCTGGGCCGCTCTTCGATGTTGGAGGCCTCGATGGGGCCGGCGTGCTTCTGCACGATGCCCAGCACGATGCTGCGGAAGTCGTCCGTATGCCGGCCCATGACTTTCAGGGGAAAGTCACAGGGGAACTCGAACAGGGTGTCTTTGCTGGTTTCGGTCATGGCGCCCGATATGCGGCCTGAAAGGCGTCAAGTCAAGCCGCAATTCACCGCTCAGGGCGTGTAGGCGGGGGTGCCGGCCAGGTCCTGGCGGAGCTTGACGAACGAATCCGCCATACGCAGCCACGCAGGGCCCGGGCGACCGCTGCCGACCGGTGCGCCGTCGATACTGGTCACCGGCAGCACATCGCGAGTCGCGGCGGAAATCCAGACCTCATCGGCTGAGCGCAGTTCATCGGTGGAGATCCTGCGAATCTCCGCCGGCATGACATTGTTTGCGAGCGACAGCGCGGCATCGCGCGTCGTGCCCGGAAGAATGCGGTGACTGTTCGGCGGCGTGGCGACCACGCCGCTCTTCACGACGAACACGCTGGTCGATGAGCCTTCCATGACTTCGCCGTCGCGCACGATGATCGCTTCGTTGGCGCCCGCGTCGAGCGCTTGCTGTTTCATCAGCACGTTGGCGAGCAGCGCCGTGCTCTTGATGTCACATCGGCCCCAGCGAAAGTCTTCGACAGTGATCGCGGATACCCCTGCCGCACGCTGAGCATCGGTGAACACAGGCAGAGGCGAGGCCATCGCGAACACGGTGGGCGGGACCGCCACGACCGGGAACGCATGATTGCGCCCGAACTCGGCGCCGCGACTCACCTGCACATAAACGTAACAATCGCTGCTGCCATTGCGAGCGATCAGTTGCTCGAGAATGCCGCGCCACTGTTCGTGAGTGTGCGGATTCTCGATGCGGATCTCGCGCAGGCTGCGGGCCAGCCGGTCGAAGTGCTCGCGGAATAGAAACATCCGCCCGCCGAACACCGGCAGCACTTCATACACGCTGTCGCCGAACAGGAATCCCCGGTCGAGCGGCGAGATTCGAGCATCACGCAGCGCTACATACTCGCCATTGAGGTAGCACTGCGATAGCGGATCGGGCATGGATCAGTTCATGTCAATTGGCAGCGAGGCGGGCGTCGGGGAAGCCCAGCATGCGCAGGCGCTTCACCACTTTATCGAATTCGTTGACGCTCGGAATCGGCCCGACACGCACGCGGTACAGCGCCTTGCCATCGACCTGGTCCTCACGCACGAACGCGTTGTCGATGCCTTTGGCACGCAGTTGTCCGAGCAGTTTGGTGGCGTTGGCTTCGGTGCCGAACGCGCCCGCCTGCACATACAAGTCCGAGGTGGCGGCCGGCGCCGGCGGCGGTGCGGACTTTTGCATCGGCGTGAGGGCACGCACTTCGACGAACGTCGTGCCGGCCTTGAGCATGTCGAGCTTGGCGGCGGCGGTGTAGGAAAGATCGATGATCCGACCTTCCTTGAACGGTCCGCGATCGTTCAAGCGCACGACCACGTGCTTGCCGTTGCTCAAGTTCGTGACCTGGACATACGCGGGCAGCGGCAGGGTCTTGTGGGCCCCGGTCATGGCGTACATGTCGTAACTTTCGCCGTTGGAGGTGTTGGCGGCGTGAAAGCCCGGGCCGTACCAGGACGCGACACCGCGCTCCAGGTAACCTTCGGCGGTGTTGAGCACGAAATAGCGCTTGCCGAGCACATCGTAGAACGGCGGATTGCCGCGAGCCGAGCGGGGCTCGGCGCGAGGCACGGGATCAGGAATGTTTTCTATGTCTGCCGGTATGGGGCCGGGCGAGGGCAACGGCGGATGTTTGGGCGGACTGATGACCGAAGGCGGCGTGCTGCAGCCGGCAACGATCAGAGCCAGCAGGAAAGGAAGCCGATGAGACGTTGAGGGTCGCCAGGCCCGCGTCTTCATCTCTCGGTATCCCTCATGAAGTTCTGAATGGCCTCGCCCAAGTCGTGTACCGCCATGGCATACATCGGACTGCGGTTATACCGCGTGATGGCGTAGAAGTTGTTGAAGCCGACCCGATACAGCGGCCCGTCCTTGCCCTGACCCACGACCAGCATGGCCGGAGCGTCCGGCGGCAGACTGGTCTCGAACTTCACGCCCTTGTCGCGTAATGATTGCACGGTTTCGTTCAAAGCCAACTTGATGTCAAACCGCGACAGGTCGGGGTTGCCGAGCGTGGCGTCGACCGCTACCGGCTGGCCGTTCACCCAGCCGTTCTCGACCAGATAATTCGCGATCGAGCCGATCACGTCGTCCCAGCTGTGCCACAGGTCGCGATGCCCGTCGCCATCGCCGTCCACCGCCCACTTGCGGTAGCTGGAGGAGATGAACTGCGCCGCGCCCATGGCGCCGGCGTAGGAGCCGAGCACGGTCGCCGGGTCGACCTTCTCTTCGCGCGACAACAACAGGAATTCCTTCAGCTCGCCGAGGAAGAACTCACCCCGCGGCGGGTAATCGAAACCCAATGTCACCAGCGCATCGAGCACTTTGTAGCGGCCGGTGATGCGACCGAACGAGGTCTCCACGCCGAGAATGCCGACCACGGTGTTGGCCAGCTGCGGATCGGGAATTTGCTTGAGTTTCTCGCCATGGCCGACCCAGAAGTCGGCGCCCTGGTTGATGCGTTTGTCGGTGAGGAAACGCTCGCGATATTCCCACCACGGCACCACGCGCTCGGCGGGGCGGCTGATGGCATCCAGAATGGGTTGCTTGGTCTCAGCGGTCTTCAGCAGCGCTTCGAGCCTGGCTTTGTCGAAGCCGTGCTCGCGCGTCATGGTGTCGATGAAGGAGCGGACTTCCGGGCGCTTGATATCGAAGGCGAGCGCAGGCGACGCAACAGCGGACAGGACCAAGGGCGCAAGGGATAGCAGATTCAATCTCAACGGCTCACCAGTTTCCGCTTCGCGCACAAGGACATGAGAATACCGAAACCGGCCATGAGGGTCACCATTGCAGTACCGCCATAGCTGACGAATGGCAGCGGCACGCCGACCACCGGAAGCAGGCCGGTGACCATGCCGGTATTGACGAAAACATACACGCAGAACGTCAGCGCCAGGCTGCCCGAGGCCAGCCGCGAGAACGTGTCGTGCGCCGTCGCGGCCAGATACAGCGCCCGGCCGATGACGAACATGAACAGCAGAATGATGGTCACCAGGCCGATCAGGCCCCATTCCTCGCCGACCACGGCGAAAATGAAGTCGGTGGAACGCTCGGGCAGGAACTCCAGCTGCGCCTGACTGCCGTTGAGATAGCCCTTGCCGAACACGCCGCCCGAGCCGATCGCAATCTGCGATTGAATGATGTGATAGCCCGAGCCCAGCGGATCGCTTTGCGGATCCAGGAACGTGAGCACGCGTTGTTTCTGATAGTCGTGTAGCAGGAAATGCCACGAGCCGATGGCGACCGGCACGAGCAGGCCGACCACGGAAAGGATGTATTTGAACTGCAGACCGGCGAGCAGCACGACCATGCCGCCGCCCGCGGCGACCAGCAGCGATGTGCCCAGGTCCGGTTGCTCGGCGATGATCAACGTCGGAATGCCGATGCCGAGCGCCAGCACCAGCAACGATGTGAAGCTCGGCGGCAAGGGCCGCTCATGCAGAAACCACGCGCAGGCCAGTGGCACCGCCAGCTTCATGATTTCGGAAGGCTGGAAACGCACGAAGCCCAGATCGAGCCAGCGCTGCGCGCCCATCGCGATATCGCCTTGGAACATCACGGCCAGCAACAGGAGCAGGCCGAGCACCCAGGCCACCGGCGCGGCATTACGAATGATTCGAGGCGGCACTTGAGCCAGCATGATCATCGCGATCAGACCGAGCGCGAAACGCATCAACTGCGCTTCGAGCATGTCGAGACTGCTGCCCGAGGCGCTGAACAGCACGATGCTGCCAACCGCGCCGACCATGCACAGTGCGATGAACAGCGGACCGTCGAGATGCAACGCCAGCAAGAGCTGCGCGGTGCCGGTCAGTGTGCGCTGAGTGCGTGATGAATCGATGGTATCGATGCTCATTCCTCACCTCGACGCGGTGGGGGCGCTGCGGCTGGGGCGGGCTTCTTTTTCGCTTCCTGTTCCGCCAACTGTTCGGGCGTCAGCAAATAGGTGTCCAGGATGCGGCGGGCGATCGGGGCGGCGAACGCCGAGCCACCGCCCGGAGCGTTTTCGACGACGATGGCGACGGCGATGCGCGGCGCTTCAACGGGGGCGAATGCCACGAACAAGGCGTGGTCGCGCAGATGCTCGGCGAGATCGCCGGCCTTACGCATTTTTTCGTTGGCAGCAACGGTGAACACCTGAGCCGTGCCGCTCTTGCCCGCGATCTTGTAGAGCGCGTTGGCTGTCGCGCCACGAGCGGTACCGTAAGGAGCGTTCGCGACGTCGTACATGCCACCGATCGCGATGTCCCACGCGCGCGGATCCTGGACGTGCGGGGAGGGCAGCTCCGCCGGCTTGAGCTCGCTGACTTCACCAGTCGTCACGTTGCGAATGGCGCGCACCAGCCGAGGTTTGAAGCGATGACCGCGGCTCGCGATCGTCGCAGTGGCATGCGCCAGCTGCAGCGGCGTCGCGTTCATGTAGCCCTGGCCGATGCCGATACTGATCGTATCGCCGGGGAACCACATCTGCGCTTCCTTGCGACGGAATGCCTTCTTCTTCCATTCCGTCGAGGGCAGCAGGCCGATCTTTTCACCCGGGATATCGATGCCGGTGAGGGTGCCCATGCCGAACTGCGACAGATAGTCGTGGATGTGATCCACGCCCATTTCGTTGGCGATGCCATAGAAATAAACGTCGCACGAGGTGGCGATGGCCTTGCGCATGTCGACCGGGCCGTGACCGCCGGGCTTCCAGTCGCGCCACGGTCGGCTGACGCCGGGCATGCGATAGGCGCCACGGCAGTAAACCGTGTTCTCCGGAGTCACGACGCCCTTGTCGAGCGCCGCCAGTGCCATCATGGGTTTGACGGTCGAGCCGGGCGGATACACGCCGCGGATCACGCGGTCGAACATCGGCCGATCCGGATTTTCGGTCAGCGCCAGGTACTCGGGACGCGTCAGGCCGCGAGCGAACAAATTCGGATCGAAGGCCGGCGTGCTGACGAACGCGAGCACGTCGCCGTTGTTGGGATCGATCGCCACGGCCGACGCGCGCTGACCGCGCAGCGCTTCTTCCGCCGCCTGCTGGGTGCGCATGTCGATGGTCAGGAACAGGTCGTTGCCCGACACCGGCTCCTTGCGCTCGAGTTTGGCGGCTTCGTTACCGATGCGCTCGACGCTGCGGCCCTGGGCATTCACCAGGAGCTGTTGCATGCCCGCTTTGCCGTGCAACTGAGCTTCGTACGCGTACTCGACGCCGTTCTTGCCGGTCAGCGTGGTGCCGGCGTACTCGTCGATGTTCAGACGTTTCTTGTCGTCTTCGCTGATCGCGCCGACATAGCCGATGGCGTGCACGCTGCTTTCGGCCAGCGGGTAATAGCGGGTCAGGCGCGGGCGGATCTCGACACCCGGAAACTGATGGCGCCGGGCCGCGAAACGCGCCACCTCGACCTCGGTGAGCTGCAGCTTGATCGGCACCGCGTCGAAGCTGCGCCGGCCGCGCAGGTCGCGCTTGATGGTGGGAATGTTGTCCTTGTCGATCAGCCCCACCTCGGCGATGCCGTTCAGGGTGGCGTCGATGTCCTGGACCTGCTCCTTGGTCAATTCCAATTGATAGGACGGCGCGTTGGTCGCGAGCGGTACGCCGTTGCGATCCAGGATCAGGCCTCGGTTCGGCGGAATCGGCTCGATGCGGATCCGGTTACCTTGCGACAGATCGGCGAAGTAGTCGTATTTCACGACCTGCAGCCACACCAGACGCGAGATCACCAGGCCCATGGCGATGACCATGAGCACGGCCGCGATGATGGCCCGCTGTTCGAACAGCTGGCTTTCGGCGTGATGATCCTTGATGCGGACTGCGCGAGCCATGACTGAAGGGGGACGGGCGCTAACGGTTCCGCCGGTTCCAGGTATCCAGACCGGCGACCAGGATGGGCCACAGAATCGCGCCGCTGATCACCGGCAGCCAGCGCATCCAGGTCGTGACCGGCTGGCCTATGATGCCATCCAGCCAGAACACGATGAACTGATAGAGCGCCAGGAATGCAAACACGGTGAGCGTCTGCTGGGAGAGCGGAAAGATACGGATGCGCAGCTGAAACTTGTGGGTGAAGTAGGCCACCACCAGAAACGCCAGCGCGTGCTGGCCGAGAATGATGCCTTTGAGCACGTCGATGGACAGGCCGCAGAACCAGGCGAACAGCAGGCCGGCGATGCGTGGCGCGCTCAGCGACCAGTAGATCACCAGCAGCAACAGCAGGTCGGGCCGGGCCGCGTTGATCGGCTCGGGCAGCGGCAGCACCGCGAAAATGATCGCCAGGATCACCGTGAAAGTGACGCGCAGGCGACTGATACGACCGTCACTCACGATGGTTGGTCCGGGCCCCGAGTGCAGAGAAGGGCGTCATTTAGTCTTCGGTCGGTGGTTGTGGCTGCGGCAGCGGCTGCGCGCCCGGCGTTGGCGCCGGTGCTTGAGCCGCGGGCGCCGGCTGCCCCGACGTCGCTTGCGCGGGGGGCGTGGGCGCAGTCGATGCTTCGGCTGCGGGCTTCGATTCTGTAGCCGGTTTCGGCTTCGCGCCCGGTGCTTCCACCTGCGGCGTGTCGTCCCACAACAGCAGTACTTCGCGATCGCGATCGAGCTGGGCCAGCGGCTTGGCTTCCACCAGCGCGAACGTATCGGCTGGATTGCGCTCCACTTTGCTCACGCGGGCGACCGGATAACCGGCCGGGAAAATGCCGTCCAGACCCGAGGACACCAGCAGGTCCTCGACCTTCACATCCGATTCCACGGTCATGTAGGGCAGGCTGAGCTTGCCCAGATCGCCCGCGCCGACCGCGATGGAACGGATGCCGTTGCGATTCACCTGAACGGGAATGGCGTGCTCGGCGTCGCTGATCAGAATGATGGTCGAGGTGTACTTGTCCACCTGAACGACCTGGCCGACGATGCCGAACGCGTCCAGCACCGGCTGATTCTTGAACACGCCGTCGTCGGCGCCCTTATTGATTCGCACGCGGTGACGGAATGGATCGACATCGACCCGCATGATCTCCGCGATCATGGTCCGACCGCCGACGCCGGCCGAGGCTTCGCGCACGGCCCGCAGACGGACATTCTCTTCACGCAACGAATCGAATTGCAGCAGCTTGACGCGTGCTTCGCGCAGCTGTTCAGAAAGCTCGCTGTTCTCGGTGCGCAACCGGCCGCGGTCCGCGAAACTGCCAGTCAGCCAGTCCCACGCCTGGCCGGGCGTCTGCACGACGGCATAGACCGGCGAGGCCGCCGCGCCGAGCCATTGGCGCACGGTCTCCAGATAGTTGCTGCGATGGTCGAGCATCATCATGCCGACCGAGACAATTCCGAGGAAAAACAAGCCGGCGCCGAGCGGCGGGCCTCGGCCAATGATGTTCCGGCTATCGGAGCTCAGCGTGACCATTGGTTATGCGCAGGCGAACCCTCTGCTAGTTCGCCGACACCGCTATTCCAGATTGAACAGCGCAGGGCCGTGCTCGTCGATCAGCTCCAGCATGCGGCCGCCACCGCGGGCCACGCAGGTCAGCGGATCTTCCGAAACCACCACCGGCAGGCCGGTCTCTTCCATCAGCAGCTTGTCGATGTCACGCAGCAGGGCGCCACCGCCGGTGAGCACGATGCCGCGCTCGGCCACGTCCGCGCCCAGCTCGGGTGGCGTCTGTTCCAGCGCGACCTTGACCGCGCCGACGATGCCGGCCAGCGGTTCCTGCAACGCTTCGAGGATTTCGTTCGAATTCAGGGTGAAGCTGCGCGGCACGCCTTCGGAAAGGTTGCGGCCCTTCACGGAAATCTCGTTCACCTGCTGGCCGGGATAGGCCGAGCCGATTTCGATCTTGATCTTTTCGGCCGTGGCCTCGCCGATCAGGATGCCGTAGTTCCGGCGCACGTAATTGATGATGGCGTCGTCGAAGCGATCGCCGCCGATGCGCACCGACGAGGCGTACACGATACCGTTGAGCGAGATGACCGCGACTTCGGAAGTGCCGCCACCGATGTCGAGCACCATCGAGCCGCGCGCTTCATGAACCGGCAGACCGGCGCCGACCGCGGCCGCCATCGGTTCTTCGATCAGTCGCACCCAGCGGGCGCCGGCGCCTTCGGCCGATTCCTGAATCGCGCGACGTTCGACCTGGGTCGAGCCATACGGCACGCAGATCAGCACGCGCGGGCTGGGACGCATCAAGCGATTGCCGTGCACCTTCTCGATGAAGTACTGCAGCATCTTCTCGGTGACGGTGAAGTCGGCGATCACGCCGTCTTTCATCGGCCGAATCGCGGTGATGTGGCCGGGCGTGCGGCCCAGCATGTTCTTCGCTTCCTGGCCGACCGCCTCGATCTTCTTGCCGGCCCGGCCGGGCTCTTCACGGATCGCGACCACTGAAGGCTCGTTCAGCACGATGCCTTTGCCGCGCACGTAGATGAGGGTGTTCGCAGTCCCCAGATCGATCGACAGGTCGTTGGAAAAATACCCGCGTAGGTTTTTAAACATGGTTGTTGTGCGTCGAGCGTACGGGTCGAGGCGCGAGGAGAAAGGAGGGGCAAAAAAGTTGCGGTACTCTAGCAACGGGTTTCACATAGCACAAGCTTTCAGGTGTATGATTACGCCGCAATTTTCCAGGGATTTTTGCGGTCTTTTTTGCTCCTCGCTACGCTTTCGCCTGAGGTCGCGGCGAGCGTGAGGTCTCACTGGCCGCGATTTCTCATCTGTCTTTCAGCGGAAGTTTCGGCCCATGAGTCTTACCGATAACGATGTGAAGAACATCGCCAAGCTGGCGCGCCTGAAGCTCAGCGATGAGCAGCTGCCAGTGTATGTGGACAGCCTGTCGAAGATCTTCGACTTCGTCGCGCAGCTCAACGCCGCGGATACCGCGGCGGTCGAGCCGATGGCGCATCCGCTCGCGGATCAGGTGCAAAGGATGCGCCCGGACGAAGTGCTGGATACCGACCAGCACGCCAAATATCAGCGCAACGCGCCCCGCGTCGAAGCGGATCTGTATCTCGTGCCCAAAGTGATCGAGTGACCCATGACTGAACTGCATCACCTGACGTTGGCGGAGCTCAACGAAGGATTGCGGGCGCGCCGCTTTTCCAGCGTCGAGCTCGCCCGGCATTTTCTGGCGCGAATCGAGCGCTTGAACCCGGCGCTGAACGCGCTCATCACGGTCACTCCGGAGTACGCGCTGGCCGCGGCGCGGCGGGCTGATGAGCTGCTGGCCTCGGGCGAGGCGGGCGCATTGGCCGGCTTGCCGCTGATTCACAAAGACATCTTCTGCACCGACGGTGTATTGACCACGTGCGGCTCGCGCATGCTGTCCAACTTCGTCGCGCCATACGACGCCACCATCGTGGAGAAGTTGTCGCAATCTGGCGTCGTCATGCTGGGCAAGGCGAACATGGATGAGTTCGCGATGGGCTCCTCGAACGAAACCAGCTTTTACGGTCCGGTGAAAAACCCCTGGGACCTGAAAAAAGTACCGGGCGGCTCGTCGGGCGGATCGGCGGCGTCGGTCGCCGCGCGACTCGCGCCCGTGGCAACCGCGACCGATACCGGCGGCTCGATCCGTCAGCCCGCGGCGCTCACCGGTCTGACCGGCCTGAAGCCCACGTATGGACGCGTATCCCGGTACGGAATGATCGCGTTCGCCTCCAGCCTCGATCAGGCCGGCACGATGACCATCACCGCGAAGGACGCGGCGATGGTTCTGCGTGACATGGCCGGCTTCGACCCGCGGGATTCGACCAGTGTCGACACGCCGGTGCCCGACTACGTCGCCGGCCTCGATCGGCCGCTCGCCGGTTTGAAGATCGGCCTGCTGAAGGAGTTCTTCGAAAGCGGCTTGGAAGAGTCGACGGCCAAGCTGATCCGCGAGGCGCTGCAGGTGTACGAGCGCCTCGGCGCGAAGCTGATCGAAGTGAGCTTGCCGAATCTGCCGCTGTCCGTGCCTACCTATTATGTGGTCGCGCCGGCGGAGTGTTCGTCGAACCTGTCACGTTTCGACGGCGTGCGCTTCGGCTATCGCTGCGAGAATCCGCAGGGCCTCGAAGATCTTTACATGCGCTCGCGTGGCGAGGGCTTCGGTGCCGAGGTCAAACGTCGCATCATGACCGGCACCTATGTGCTCTCGGCGGGTTACTACGACGCGTATTACCTGCGCGCGCAGAAGGTTCGCCGCCTGATCACGGACGACTTCGCTCGCGCCTTCCAGCAAGTCGATGTGCTGATGGGGCCGACCTCGCCGACGCCGGCGTTCGACATCGGCGCCAAGGTCGACGATCCCATCACCATGTACTTGAACGACATCTACACCATCGGTGCCAACCTGGCGGGCCTGCCGGCCATGTCGATTCCGTGCGGCACGGTGGGCGGCCTGCCGGTGGGATTGCAGATCATCGGTCCGCACTTCGCCGAGGCTAAATTGCTCAACGTCGCGCACGGCTACCAGAACGAGACGCTGTGGCACAGAGACATTCCTAAGGGTTACGCATGATGAGCTGGGAAACCGTCATCGGTTTGGAAATCCACGCGCAGCTGGCCACGCGCAGCAAGATCTTCTCCAGTGCCGCGACCGCCTACGGCGCCGCGCCGAATGCACAGGCGAATCTGGTCGATCTGGGCTACCCCGGCGTGCTGCCGGTGTTGAATCGCGAAGCCGTGCGCATGGCCGTGAAGTTCGGTCTCGCAATCGGCGCGCAGATCTCGCCGCGTTCCATTTTCGCGCGCAAGAACTATTTCTATCCCGACCTGCCGAAGGGCTATCAGATCAGCCAGTACGAAAAGCCGGTGGTCGAGAAGGGCTCGATGCAGATCCTGCTCGAGGACGGCTCGGTCAAGGTCATCGGCATCACGCGCGCGCATCTGGAAGAAGATGCCGGCAAGTCGTTGCACGAGGATTTCCAGGGCGCTTCGGGTATCGACCTGAATCGCGCCGGCACGCCGTTGCTGGAAATCGTCTCCGAGCCCGATATGCGCTCGGCCAAAGAAGCGGTCGCGTACCTGAAGAAGATTCATACGCTGGTGCGCTACCTGGAGATCTGCGACGGCAACATGCAGGAAGGCTCGTTCCGCTGTGACGCCAACGTCTCGGTGCGCCCGCAGGGCCAGGAGAAGTTCGGCACCCGCTGCGAGATCAAGAACCTGAACTCGTTCCGGTATATCGAAAAGGCCATCAACTACGAAGTGGCGCGCCAGATCGAAGAGATCGAGGCCGGTCGCAGCATCAAACAGGAAACGCGTCTGTTCGATCCCGACAAGGGCGAGACGCGCTCGCTGCGTTCCAAGGAAGAAGCCAACGACTATCGTTACTTCCCGGATCCGGACCTGCTGCCGGTGGTGATCGAGAAGGACTTCATCGAGGGTGTGCGCGGCACGCTGCCCGAGCTGCCGGATCAGAAGGCGGGTCGTTACGTCGAGAAGTTCGGCCTGTCCGCGTATGACGCGGGCGTGCTGACCGCGAGCCGCGAGATGGGCGATTTCTACGAGGCGGTGCTCGCGTCGCTGAAGTCGAAGAATCTCGAAGGCAACGAGAAGCTCGCGGCGAACTGGACGATGGGCGAGCTGTCGGCGGCGCTCAACAAGGACGGTGTCGAGATCACCGGGACGCGCATCGATGCCGCGCGCCTCGCGGGCCTGCTGGCGAGAATTGCCGACAAGACCATCTCCGGCAAGATCGCCAAGGAAGTGTTCGAGGCGATGTGGTCGGACGGCGTGGACGCCGATGCCATCATCGAGGCCAAGGGGCTGAAGGTAATCACCGACACCGGCGCCATCGAAAAGACCATCGACGAGGTCATGGCGGCCAATCCCAAGCAGCTGGCGGACTATCGCTCCGGCAAGGACAAGCTGTTCGGCTTCTTTGTCGGCCAGGTGATGAAGGTCACCGGTGGCAAGGCCGATCCGGCCCAGGTCAATGAGCTGTTGAAAAAGAAGCTGGCCGGCTAGGGCGATTTTTTCGAGCGCGACCGGCCTGTTGAAAATGAACGGGGCGGGCTAATGTAACGGCGGATGAGTACCATCATCCGCCTTCCCGTCACCCCGGCCGAAGTCCCTGTCATGCACGATCGCGATTGCCTGCACAGATTCCTGTTCGAGCACTATCCGATTCGCGGCCACATCGTCCACCTGGACGCCTCGTGGCGCGCGCTGCTCGAGCATCGGGAATATCCGCCTGTCATTCGCGACACGCTGGGCGAAGCGGTCGCAGCCTCGGTACTGCTCGCTGCCACCATGAAGTTCGATGGCACCCTGAGCCTGCAGTTGAAGGGGCAGGGGCCGATGCATCTGATGCTGGCGCAATGCTCCGATGCGCTGGGGGTGCGGGCGGTGGCCCGCTACAAGGACGCCGAATTCCAGCCCGATCTCGCCGCGCTGTCCGGCGAAGGCACCATGACTGTCACGGTCGAGAACGAGGACCTCTCGCAGCGCTATCAGGGCATCGTGCCGTTGACGGGCGAGCGTCTGTCCGATTGCTTGCGCAATTATTTCGAGACGTCCGAGCAGTTGCCCACGCGGCTGTGGCTGCATGCGGATGAGAATGGCGCGTCCGGGCTGCTGTTGCAGCGACTGTCGGATGACTCTGTGAAGTCACGCACCGTGGGTTCGCGGGCGCATGAAATGAATCGGGCGGAGATCGACGACGCGTGGAATCGGGTGCAAATGCTCGGCGACACGTTGAAGCCCGAAGAGCTGCAGACCCTGAGCGATCGAAACATCCTGCGCCGGTTGTTCGCCGAAGACGATGTGCGCATGTTCGAGTCCGCGCCGGTGTTCTTCAAGTGCCGCTGCTCTCGAGAACGCGTCGTCGGCATGCTCAAGGCGTTGGGGGCGGAAGAGGTGCGCTCGGTGCTGGCGGAGCAGGGGCACGTCGAAGTGCGCTGCGACTTCTGCAATCGGGCGTATCGATTCGATTCGGTCGACGTCGAACAGCTGTTTGCCGGCACGGCCACGCCCACCACTGACGCACCCGATCGGCGGCACTGAGTCGATTTTCCGTGAGAGCGGTCCTCTTCGAATCGTTCGGCGGTGCTCTCGATTGCGTCGACGTTCGTGATCCTGCGCCGGCTGCGGGCGGCGTGGTCATCAAAGTCGCGGCGTCCGGCATTTGTCGCAGCGACTGGCATGGCTGGATGGGGCACGACGCGGATATTCGCCTCCCTCATGTCCCCGGCCACGAACTGGCTGGCGTCGTTGCGGCGGTCGGCGCCAACGTCGCGCGTTTTAAAGTGGGCGATCGGGTCACCGTGCCATTCGTCAGTGGCTGCGGTCGCTGTGAGCAATGCGCGAAGGGTCAGCAGCAAATCTGCGCGTCGCAGTTTCAGCCGGGCTTCACTGCGTGGGGTTCGTTCGCCGAATTCGTCGCCATCGACTACGCGGACATCAATCTCGTCCATCTTCCCGAAGCCATCGACTTCGTCACCGCGGCCAGTCTTGGCTGCCGATTCGCGACGTCATTTCGAGCCGTCGTAGATCAGGCTCGCGTGCAGCCTGGCGAGTGGGTGGCGATTCATGGCTGCGGAGGCGTGGGGCTGTCGGCGATCATGATCGCCAACGCCATGGGCGCGCGAGTCATCGCCGTCGATATCGATCAAAGCAAACTTGATTTCGCCAGGCGCCTCGGCGCCGAAGTCGGCGTGTTGGCGAACGTCGACGTGAAAGCAGCCATCGTCGAGCACACGCGCGGTGGCGCTCACGTATCCATGGACGCACTCGGCAGTCGCGTCACCTGCTACAACTCCATCGCCTGCCTGCGTCCGCAAGGTCGCCACGTCCAGGTCGGCCTGGTGCTCGGCGCGCACGCCGATCCGCCGGTGCCAATGGGCTTGGTCATCGCGAAAGAGCTGCAAGTCATGGGCAGTCATGGCATGCAGGCTCATCGCTACGACGCCATGCTCGACCTGATCCTCACGGGCCGAGTACAACCTCAACTCCTCGTCGAAAAGACTATCTCCCTCTCCGCGGCACCAGCCGCGCTCGCCGACATGGACAGCTTCCGCGGAACGGGCATCACTGTGATCAACGATTTCTCGCGCTAAACGCGTCGAGATGCCACTCAAATCGGGGGTAGGCTGGGGCCATCGAGAGGTCTCAAAACAAGCCGAGGAGAGGGCGAGTTGTACTGGGGAGCGAGGGAGCGACGAGTCGGCTATTGGTGGTCTGTGATGGCCCTGGTCGGGCACCTGGTTGGAGCGGCCTTCATCTTTACGGCATTGTTTGCTACGGGGTGGCTGGTCTCCGTGGTGTTACATGCGCTGCATCGTCACCACCCTTTTCCAGATGAGATCTTCAAATTGATCACCGAGCTGGAGCTGTACTTGGTTTATGCTGACGCCGCGTTCAGCGCTGTGGTGTTGATTGGCGGGATGGTGCATTTCTGCAGGCAAGTCTTGGAGGTGCGTCGATGATTCAGAACGTTGTACAACCCTTCATCGAAGGGTTTCAGGGCAGCCTGAAACTGTCGAAGGGAATTCTGCTGGCTCTGCTGTCCGTCGTCACCGTGGTGGTGGCGTTCGTCAACACGCCCCGGGTTGCGGACTTCGATCCCACCCGCCGGTTGCCCTAAAAAAGCCTTTCGTCGGATTCGAGCTGAAGAGAAGCCGCGCGGGTCGCGGCTTCTGGCGTTTTGGGGTCCTGAAAAATCCAATTACTCCAGGATAGTACGCCCGGCGTGGCAGCTCAGGGGCGAGCTAAGTCATTGTTCAGGCTGGGTCTGTGGGGCGTTCTTCGCGGAGGTGTGAGCTGGGAGCGTGACATTGGCGGGCGAGCTCGCGTATAGTGCTGCGCGTCCATATAAAGATATCTTTATATCCTTAAGTCGCCGACACCCCGAATGCCGAGCTTCTTATCTGCCGTTTCTGCTCTGAGAGCTGCTGCCGAACCCACCCGGCTGCGGCTGCTTGCGCTATTGGCGCGGGCGGAGCTGACGGTGGGAGAGATCGGCGAGGTGATCGGGCAAAGTCAGCCGCGAGTGTCGCGGCATCTGAAACTCCTCTGCGACGCTGGACTGCTGGATCGGTTCCGAGAGCAGCTGTGGGTGTACTACCGCGCGCCCGCCTCCGGTGAGGCGCGAGACACGGTTTGGCAGCTGCTGGCGTTGGTGGACGAAGAAGATGACGTGCTCCGACGAGACCGTCGTCGGATGGAAGAAGTCATCGCCGAGCGCGGCCGCCGCGCGGCGGATCATCTCGCCGTCGAAGACTCGCTCGAGAAGAGCTCGGATCTGGTCGACGCCACCGTCGTCGAAGAACTGGCGAGTGAGCCGATCGGGGCGCTGCTCGATGTAGGCACCGGCTCCGGTCACATGCTCAAGCTCCTCGGCGCCAAGGCGACCCGCGCGGTAGGCGTCGACATTTCCAGCGAAGCACTGAAACTCGCGCGCACGAAAGTGCACGGCGCGGGCTTGAGTCATTGCGAGCTGCAGCGAGGCGACATGTACGACCTGCCGTTCGCCGCGCCGCTGTTCGACACCGTCGTCGCCGAGCGAGTGCTGGCTAGCGCGGAGCGTCCGCTGGTGGCGCTGGCGGAAATCACACGAACACTGAAGCACGGCGGACGCGCCGTGGTCATCGAAGACTTCGATTCGCTGAGCTCGGTGTCCTCCGCGAATCCCATCGCCACTCTGCGCGAATGGTTTACCAAAGCAGGGTTGGAAGTTTCCCGTGTGCGCCCCGTGGACACCGAAGCAGGGCATCTGCTGGTGGCCATCGGTCGGCGCGTGGCACGCAGTACGGCGGCGGCATGAAGCTGCGCCTGAGTCACTGAAAGGAACTGAGGAAAGAAACATGTCAGTCGAAAAGCTCAAGGACCAGGTCGCCAACAGCTTGAGCAAGCTGCGGGGCCGACCCACGGTGTCGTTCGAGTTCTTCCCGCCGAAGGACGAGGCGATGGAGCAGACGTTGTGGGAGTCCGTGGAGCGCCTCGCGCCGTTGCAGCCGCGGTTTGTGTCCGTGACATACGGCGCGGACGGCTCGACGCGCGCTCGTACACACAACATCGTCACGAAAGTTCAGAAGAACACGGCGCTGACCGCAGCTCCGCATCTGACCTGCATCGGCGCGCCCCGCGAAGAGATTCTGGATATCGCCCGTGACTACTGGGCCAACGGCATTCGTCACATCGTGGCGTTGCGCGGTGATCCGCCGCAGGGCGCGACGAAGTACGTTCCGCACCCGGAGGGTTTTCCGTACGCGGTCGATCTGGTGAAGGGCTTGAAGTCGGTCGCCAACTTCGAGATCTCGGTGGCCACCTATCCGGAGCCGCATCCTGAATCGCCGAGCGCGGAATTCGAGCTGACCAATCTGAAGTCGAAGATCGACGCCGGCGCCGATCGCGCGATCACTCAATTCTTCTTCGATACGAGTCTGTTCCTGCGCTTCCGCGATCAATGCGCGGCGGCCGGTATCAATGCCAGTATCGTCCCCGGCATTCTCCCCATCACGCGTTTCCCGCAGATGCTACGCATGGCGCAGCGTTGCGGAGCCAGCGTGCCGGATTGGCTGGCGCACCGCTTCGACGGTCTCGATGATGACGCCGATACGCGCCGACTCATCGCTGCAGCCGTCGCGATCGAGCAGGTGCAGGAGCTGCAGAAGCACGGCGTCGAAGAATTCCATTTCTATACGCTGAATCGTGCCGAGCTGAGTTATGCCATTTGTCATGCGCTCGGCGTGCGGCCGGTGCTGGCGCAGGCCGCCGCAGGTTGAGGAACAAGAAACATGAATCGCACCGAACGACTGGCCACTCTGCACCGTCTGTTGACCGAGCGCATCGTGATGCTCGACGGCGGCATGGGCACCATGATTCAGGGCTACAAGCTCACTGAAGCCGACTATCGCGGCGACCGGTTCAAGGACTGGCCGTGCGATCTGAAAGGCAACAGCGACATCCTGGTGTTGACGCGGCCGGAGATCATCAAGGCCATCCACACCAAGTACATGGAGTCGGGCGCGGACATCGTCGAGACGAACACGTTCACCGCGAACTATTCCTCGCAGGCCGACTACCAGATGGAGCACTTGGTGCGCGAGATCAATCTCGCTGGCGCCAAGGTGGCGCGCGACGCCGCGGATGAGTATTTCGCGAAGACGGGGCAGGTGAAGTTCGTTGCCGGCGCGCTGGGCCCGACGAATCGCACGGCGTCGCTGTCGCCGAACGTCAATGACCCCGCGTTCCGTAACATCGACTTCGACCAGCTGTCGGACACCTATCTGATCGGCGCGCGTGCGTTGATCGAGGCGGGCGTCGATATCCTGCTGATCGAGACCATCTTCGACACGCTGAATGCGAAGGCTGCGATCTATGCGGCCCGACAGGCGATCGACGAGACGGGAATCGATATTCCCATCATCATTTCCGGCACGATCACCGACGCGTCGGGCCGCACGCTTTCCGGTCAAACGACCGAAGCGTTCTGGAACTCCGTGCGTCACGCGAAGCCGCTCGCCATCGGTTTGAACTGCGCGCTGGGCGCGAAGCAGCTGCGCCCGTACATCGAAGAGATGTCGCGCATCGCCGATGTTTATGTCAGCGCGTATCCGAACGCGGGCTTGCCGAATGCCTTCGGCGAGTATGACGAACATGCCTGCGAGACCGCCGAGCTCGTCAAGGAGTTCGCGACCAGCGGCTTCGTGAACATCGTCGGCGGTTGCTGCGGCACCACGCCCGACCACATCAAGCACATTCGTGAAGCCGTGGAGGGCGTCAAGCCTCGCGTGCCTCCGGTGCTCGAAAAGCGCGCGCGTTTGTCGGGTCTCGAGCCGTGCAACATCGGTCCTGACAGCCTGTTCGTGAACGTCGGTGAGCGCACCAACGTCACGGGTTCGGCGAAGTTCCGCAAGCTGATCGAAGCGGACGATTACAACGCCGCGCTCGATATCGCCCGCCAGCAGGTGGCGAGTGGTGCGCAGGTCATCGATATCAACATGGACGAAGGCATGTTGGATTCGGAAGCCGCGATGGTGCGCTTCCTGAATCTGATCGCGTCCGAGCCCGACATTTCGCGCGTGCCCATCATGATCGACTCGTCCAAGTGGACGGTCATCGAGGCGGGTCTGAAGCGCATTCAGGGCAAGGGCATCGTCAATTCCATCAGCTTGAAGGAAGGCGAGGCGGCGTTCATCGAGCACGCGAAGAAAGTGCGTGCCTACGGCGCGGCGGTCGTCGTGATGGCGTTCGACGAGACCGGTCAGGCCGACACGGTGAAGCGCAAGGTCGAGATCTGTCAGCGCTCGTACAAAATTCTGACCGAGCAGGTCGGCTTCCCGGCCGAAGACATCATTTTCGATCCGAACATCTTCGCGGTGGCGACCGGCATCGAAGAGCACAACAACTATTCCGTCGACTTCATCGAAGCGACGGCCGAGATCAGAAGGACCTGCCCGTACGCCCACATCAGCGGCGGCGTGAGCAATGTTTCCTTCTCGTTCCGCGGCAATGACCCGGTGCGCGAGGCGATGCACTCGGTGTTCCTGTATCACGCCATCAAGGCAGGCATGACGATGGGTATCGTCAACGCCGGTCAGCTGGCCATCTACGAGGACATCAACCCCGAGCTGCGCGAGCGCGTCGAGGATGTGATTTTGAATCGTCGCCCGGATGCGACCGAGCGGTTGCTGGAGATTGCCGCGCGCTTCAAGGGCGAAGTCGGGGCGAAGAAGGAAGCAGACCTGGCCTGGCGCAGTCTGCCGGTCGAGAAGCGGCTCGAGCATGCGCTGGTCAAGGGTATCGACGAGTTCATCACGGTCGATACTGAAGAAGCGCGACAGAAGGCGGAGCGTCCGCTGCACGTCATCGAAGGCCCGCTGATGGACGGCATGAACGTCGTCGGCGACCTGTTCGGCAGCGGCAAGATGTTCCTGCCGCAGGTCGTGAAGTCGGCGCGCGTCATGAAGAAGGCGGTCGCGCACCTCATTCCGTTCATCGAGGAAGAGAAGGCGCGCTCCGGCCAGGTTGCCAGGTCGAACGGCAAGATCATCATGGCGACGGTGAAGGGCGATGTGCACGACATCGGCAAGAACATCGTCGGCGTCGTGCTCCAGTGCAATAACTTCGAAGTGATCGATCTGGGTGTGATGGTGCCGGCCGAGCGCATCCTCGAGACGGCACGGCGTGAGAATGCAGACATGATCGGCTTGTCCGGCCTCATTACGCCATCGTTGGACGAGATGGTGCACGTGGCGCGCGAGATGCAGCGTCAAGGCTTCGAACAGCCGCTGTTGATCGGTGGCGCGACCACTTCGCCGGCGCACACGTCGGTGAAGATCGATCCGCAATACAAGGGCCCGGTGATCTACGTAAAGGACGCGTCGCGCTCGGTCGGCGTGTGTCAGCAATTGGTCACGGCGGCGTTGCGTCGGGAATTCGTCGAGAAGACCAAGGCGGAGCACGCGGTCCGTCGCGAACAGCACGCGGGCAAGAAGATCAAGGCGCCGCAGCTGACGATTGCTCAGGCGCGCGCGAACAAGTTCAACGGCGGTTGGGATTCATATGTGCCGCCGGTGCCGAAGTTCCTCGGCATTCGCACGTTCGACGATTTCTCGCTGGAAGATCTGACCCGGTACATCGACTGGATGCCGTTCTTCAATGCATGGGAATTCGGCGGCAAGTTCCCCGACATCCTCACCGATCCCGTCGTCGGCGAACAGGTCAGCAACTTGTACGCCGATGCCCGCCGCATGTTGAAGCAGGTGGTGCGTGAGCGCTGGCTCACCGCGCGCGGCGTCATCGGATTGTTCCCGGCGAACAGCGTCGATGACGACGACGTTGAGATCTACACCGACGAGTCGCGTACGCGCGTGCTCCACAGGCTGCATTTCCTGCGTCAGCAGAAGGGCAAGCCGACGGGTCAGTCGCACGATGCGCTGTCGGATTTCATCGCGCCGAAGTCTTCCGGCCGTCGCGACTACATCGGTGCGTTCGCCGTCACTGGCGGCATCGGCATCGAGCCGCATCTGGAACGCTTCGAGAAAGCCCACGACGACTACTCGAGCATCATGCTCAAGGCACTGGCGGATCGTTTCGCCGAAGCGTTCGCCGAGCGCATGCATGAGCGCGTGCGTCGCGAGTTCTGGGGTTACGCGCCCGATGAGCGGTTCACCAACGATCAGTTGATCAAGGAAGACTATCGCGGCATTCGTCCGGCGCCGGGTTATCCCGCGTGTCCGGACCACACCGAGAAGGCGACGCTGTGGAAGCTGCTGGATCCGGAGGCGAACGCGGGCATCAAGATCACCGAGTCGTTCGCGATGTATCCGACGGCGGCGGTGAGCGGCTGGTACTTCTCGCACCCTGGCTCGCACTACTTCGCGGTCGGCAAGATCGACGTCGATCAGGTGCAGAACTACGCCGCGCGCAAGAAGATCTCGCTGGAGGAAGCGCAGCGCTGGCTGTCGCCGAACCTGGGCTACGATCCGGATTCGGATGCGGACGCGGCTTGATCGGCCGCGTCAGGCTGTCGGCGCTCGTCCAACCAGTGTGATCGCCGCGTCGATCGCCGGGATGAGCGCCACTGCGTCCATGTGATGACAGCGCTGCTTGAGCGATTCGAGCTCGGGCAGCGTTTGTGACGTGATGACGTTCTCGCCCACGTCCGCCAACAGGCGTGCCCGCGCGCTCTGCAGATCCGTCGGCGCCAGCGGCTCAGCCGCCGTATAAGTGGCGAGGTCGTTTGCGTAACGGCGCGCGGCCTGCCAGGCGCTCTGCTCGATGCTCACTTCCATCGCGTGATGGTAGAACTCGAAATAGCTGTGACTGACGCAGCCTGACGCCAGCACCGTTTCCCCTTCCGCCAGCGCCGCCGCGCGTTGCGCCGGATCGGACGTCAGTCGGGCCAATATGCCGAGCAAGGAAGCGCCACAGTAGGACATGCCCATTTCGCGGCTGAGTTGCAGTCCTTCCTCGACCAGTTGCAAAGCCTCGTTGCGACTCTCCGGCTCGCTCATGCAGCTGGCGAGGATGCCCAGACACTCGGCATGGAAGCGGCGCGCCCCGAGCTGTTTGGCCAGTTGCAGCGCCTGTCTGGCCAGGTTGGCGCGTTCCTCGTTCTTACCTTGCAGGATCAAGCCGGAGGTTAGGCACAACACCGAAATCATTTCGCTGCGCAGGTCGCCGACGCGGCATGCGATCTCCCGGCATTCCTGCAAGGCAGAGCGGCCGGCGGCGACTTCGCCGCAATAGACCTGGGTAATGCCGACCATGGGCAAGTTCGCGAGCAGCACGCCGATCAAGCCGTGCTCACGCGCTTCCTTCACGCACTGTACGAAATGTTTGCGCGCCGTCAGCAAGTTGCCGCGTTGATAGTGAGCGTCGCCCAGGCCGCCGAGCGCTCGCGCCAGTTCGTCCGGGGAGTTTGCTTCCTGGGCAAATTGATAGGCCTTCTGGTGTGCCTGCAGGCACGCATCGAAGCGACCCAACGGAAAATAAAGATTGCCCTGGAGCGTGCTCATGCGAGCCCGGGTCCGCGCATCGGTGGTGTCGCCGAAGATGTTCTGCGCGCGCTCCAATGCTTCGAGCGCCTCTTCGTAGCGGTCCATGATGCGCAGAGCGGAGGAAATGCCGAGCCACGCGGCGCCATGACCGCTCTGGTCGATGGCGAAGTCCAGCGCCTCCCGGAATGCCGCTAGAGCATCGTGAGTCCGGCCCAGATGCAGGAGCAGTTCGCCGAGCAGCACGCTCGTCCTGTGCAGCATCATCGGCTCGCGCGCGACGGCGCTGGCCTTGTTCGCAAGGTTGAGCGCTCGTTCGTAACGAAGCAACGTACGCTCGGCCTCGGCAGCTCTTAGGTAAGCCTCGGCGGCGCCGTCGTCATCGGCAGCTGCCAGGTGCTCCGCGTGTAACGAGAGATCGCGTGATCCGAACCAGGCGGCTGCGACTCGATGCAGGGCGCGTCGCTGCGATTTCAGCGTCGACTCATAAATCGCGTCACGGAACAGCGCGTGAGCAAACTCCAGCTCGACGCCATCACTGCGAACCAGCGTGGTGGCGATCAGCTTCTCCGGCTCGTAACTCTCGTCTTCGATCATGCGGCGAATGATCGCCAGTTCGGTGCGCTGGCCGAGCACGGCCGCGGCTTCGAGCGCCAGGTGATCCAGCGGAGATAAGCTGTCCGCACGCGACAGCACCAACGAACGCACCGATCCTGGCAATGCATGCTGGCCGGCACTGGCCGAGCGCAACAGCTGATCCAGAAACAACGGATAGCCCTCGGCGCGCACGATACATTCCTGGATCGTCTCGCTCGACAGCTCGGGATAGTGTGCGGCCAGCTCCTGGGCTTCGTCTTCTGCCAGCGGAGCGAGGTCGACCGTCGTTACCGGGCAACCGCGCGCACGAGCGCGCCAGCTCGCGCTGATCGGATCGCCTTCGGGGCGCGTCGTCATGATGAACAGAATCTGGCAGTTCGCGACCACGGCTGCGATCTCTCCGAGTCGCGCCAGCTCATCGGTGTCCGCCCAGTGCACATCTTCGACGATCAGCAATTGTGGCGAGCGCTGTGCTGCCGTTTCAATGATCTGCGCGAGTGCAAGCGTGCGGCCTCGCTGACGCGTGGCGACTTCCATCGCTTTTTCCAGTGCCGCCAGCTCCGGATCCAGCGGCGCATCGATCAGGTCGCTCAGGAAAATGATTTGATCGATATTGCCGCCTCGCGATGCCGCCATTCGTTGCACGGCCGCCTTGCGTTCGGTAGCGGGCGCGTCGGCACGAATGCCGAGCAGACTCAGAGCGAGCATGGTGATCGGGCGCCGGCCCGGAGACTGGCCGAAATCGAAGATCTGTGCCGAGTGCACGCCGACGCCGCGCTCGACGGCGGTACTGCGGACCGCATCGACCAGTCGCGTCTTGCCGATACCCGCTTCACCGCGCACCACGATGGCACGGCCATGTCGGCTCGACATGCATCGATCCAGCGATGCGAGAATCATCGCCAGCTCGGGGCGGCGACCCACAAACGGCTGTGCAGTCGTGCCGCTTTCGGCGCCGATGGCATTCAATGCCCAGGCATTCACCGGTTCGGAATGGGCTTGCATCGCCGCTCCGACGCGTTGAGTGCTGACGCGCTCACCCAGCGACTGGCGAATGTCCTCCGAAATCAGTACTTCGCCGTCCTGGGCTTGAGCGGCAAGAATGTGCGCTTCGTGCGTGGGCCGTCCGCTCAGAGGAAACACTTCGGTGCCGCAGAGGATTTGTCCCTGAGCGATGCCGATGCGCAGTGCCATCGAGCCGGGCACAGGCCACGGCTTCGCGTTCACCATGTCACGTAACATCAGCGCGGCTCGTGCGGCGCGTTCAGCTTCGTTTCCGTAGGAATGAGGAATGCCGAAGGCCGCCATGACGTTCGAGCCGACGCGTCGATCCGCCAGCCCGCCGAATTCCCGGACCGCACTCTGCACTCGGCACTGAAACTCATTCGACAGCAAATGCGCTTCTTCGGGATCGAGTCGAGCCTCTGTTTCCAGTAAGCCTTCGAGGCGGGCGACGAAGATCGTCGCGTCACGCAGGCTGGGGCGGAGTTCCTGGCGCGCTGCCGGTGCCGGCGCTGCTTCAGCCGGCTCATCGATGAACGACTCGCCGTCCACGGGCTCAGAAACCGCCGCGCGACGTTTACGCATCAGTTCTCGATACAACTGGTCGGTGGCCGCCTCGGGAGAAACATCCAGTTCCCGGCGCAGCACATCGCGGCACACGCGGTACTGTCGGAGCGCTTCAGCGTAGGAGTTGCGCCTTGCCTGCAGCTCCATGATGCGCCGGTGAGCGGCTTCGTTCAGGGGCTCCAGAGAGACGAGCTTGATGGATGCGGTCAGCGCGCCGTCGTTGTCTTCCGATGCCACGCACAGATCGGTGAGCCGCTGCAGGGCCTCACTCATCTGTTTGCGCAGAGCGCTGCGCTCGCTGCTCAGCCATTCATCGAAGGCAGTGGAGCGCGCGTCGAAGCCATCCAACAAATCGCCGCGATAGTGATTGATCGCGTCTTGTAACGAAGTGCGCGTGCCGGCGAGCAGGGAGTCGCGGAAGGCGCCGATGTCACTTTGTAGCAATCCGGCATCGACGCCTACGGTCTCAGTATCGGCCAGCAACGCCGCCTGCGCCCCGGACGGCAGTGATTTTCGAAGCGCGGCCAGTGCCTGACGCAAGCTGGTGCGTGCCAGCTCCTCGTCGGCATCTTCCCAAAGCAACGTGGCCAGGCGGTCGCGGCTGTGAGATTCACCGGGACGCAGGGCCAGATAGGCGAGCAGGGCGCGACCTTTGCGGGAGGCAATGCGGACTTCGCCGCCGCTCGCGTCGCGGACGTGAAATGACCCGAGCACTTGTAACGTTAGTTCACTCACGACGGATCTGGCGCTGAATTCTGGTTGTGACGCTGTACCAATCGGAATCGGCGGGCCGGGGGCGACATTTTCACGCTTTTTTCACGGCTGTCGAGACCTTCGACTCACGAGGGCTCGGTACAAATAGGCCCCATGAAGGGGCGCCCCCAAGTACTTACCCCAGGAGGAAGGTCATGTCGCTTCGAGATTCACGCGGTTGCCCGGTTTCGACCCGCAGTACTGCATCGCTGCAACAGTTCGAGCAGGCGCTGGGGCTGTCGGTGAGCTACCGGCTCGACCCGCTGGCCAGCATCCAGGCCGCGCTCGAGGCCGATCCGGGCTTCGCCATGGGACATTGTCTGCGGGCCGGGCTGATGATCATGGCCACCGATCGCATGGGGGTGCCACTGCTGACGGAAAGTATCGAAGCCATCGAATCGTTGGGCCGGCGAGCTAACGATCGTGAGCGGGCCCACGCCGCCGCGGCACGCTCCTGGCTGCATGGCGATTTCGCCGGCTCGATCCGTCGGTACGGCGACATCCTGTTGGAATATCCGCGGGACCTGCTGGCACTACAGGTAGCGCACGTCGGCGATTTCTTTATGGGCTCCAGCACCATGCTGCGCGATCGCGTGGCTCAAGTGTTGCCCGAATGGGACACGAGCGCGCCGGGTTATAACTATGTACTCGGAATGTATGCGTTTGGACTGGAGGAAACCGGGTTGTATTCGCGCGCCGAAGACATCGGTCGCCGTGCCCTGGAGATCAATCCGGTCGATGCGTGGGGCGTGCACGCCGTCACTCATGTGATGGAGATGCAAGGCCGCATTCGCGAAGGCATCGATTTCCTCACCTCGCGTGAGCGGGACTGGGCGGACAACAACGGCCTGGCGTTCCACAACTGGTGGCATCTCGGGTTGTTTCATCTCGACGCGGGCAACGTCGCTCAGGTGCTGGATCTCTATGACCGTCGCATTCGTCCGGCGCCGTCGCAGGTGCCGCTGGAAATGATCGACGCGTCGGCGATGCTCTGGCGGCTGCAGTTGCGCGGGGTCGACGTAGGCAATCGCTGGGGCGCCCTGGCCAGTACCTGGGAGCCGTTCGTCGATCATGCGTATTACGCGTTCAATGACGCGCATGCCGTCATGGCATTCGTCGGAGCGGAGCGAACGGATCTGGCGCAACGGACGATCGCGGCGATGGAGCAGAAGTGCACGGGTACGGATACCAACGCCATGATGACTCGCGAGGTGGGCTTGCCGCTTGCCAAGGCGCTGGTGTCATTCTCGGATCGCCGATATTCCGATGTGGTACGCCGACTGCTGGCGATTCGAACCATTGCGAACCGCTTCGGGGGCAGCAATGCGCAACGCGATCTGATTCATCTCACGTTGGTCGAGGCGGCGCTGCGGTCGGATCAGATCCGGCTGGCGCGTGCGCTGATCGCCGAGCGGACTCAGTTGAAGCCGTCGAGCCCGTCGAATTGGCAGCTGACCGCGCGAGTGATGCAGTTGGGTGGCGATACGAGTGCCGCGACCCGCGCGATGGAGAGCGCGGAGACTCGTCGCAAGGCGCAGTTCATGCCGCAGCGGACGATGGCGCTGTCGGGCTGATTATCCTCGCGAAGCGCTTTGACTCAGGGGCGCTCTGAAGGATCGGGCCTTCAGGTTCGAGATAATTCGGTCTTTGAGCAGCCGTTGGCGCTTGGGCCGGCGGCGTGGTTTGGAGGCTCAGGGCTGATGCGGCCGCGCCAGGTATTCCTGCGACTGCATCTCGATCAGCCGGCTCTGCGTACGCTCGAATTCAAACTTCAGCTTCGCGCCGTGATACAGATCGATCACCGGCTTCTCGGCTGAGATGATCAGTTTGACGGCGCGGTCGTAGAACTCATCGACCATCGTGATGAACCGTCGCGTCTGATTCTCCGATTCCACGCCGAGCGCCGGAATGTCGCTGACGAACACCGTGTGATAACAACGGGCGATCTCGATGTAGTCCGCCTGGCCGCGCGGGCCGTCACAGAGTTCCTTGAACGTGAACCAGATGACATCGCCCGCATGGCGCCGGGCGTGCAGGCGGCGATGATTCAACGTCAGCGTCGCATCGGCCGCTCCGGGTTCACCTGCCATCGCTTCGAACAGGTTCACCAGTGCCGGGGTGGTTTTCGCATCCTGCGAATCGAACCACGTCGTCGCTCGTTCCAGCAGGCGCAGGCGATAGTCGGTCTTGCTGTCGACGTGCACGACCTGGGTGTGCTCTTTCAACAACTTGATCGCTGGCACGAAGCGGGCGCGCTGCAGACCTTCCTTGTAGAGATTGTCGGGCTCCACGTTCGACGTTGCCACCAACGTGACACCGCGCTGGAACAGCGCGCCAAACAACGTGCCGAGCAACATCGCGTCCGCGATGTCGGAGACAAAGAACTCATCGAAACAGATGATGCGAGTCTTCTTCGCGATCTTCTCGGCGATCAGTTCCAGCGGATCGGCGCGGTCCTGATGTTTCTTCAGCTCGTCGTGCACCGACTGCATGAAACGGTGGAAATGGCTGCGCTGGCGCTCCTTGAACGGCAGGCTCTGATAGAACAGGTCCATCAGCCAGGTCTTGCCGCGACCGACGCCGCCCCAGAGGTACAGACCCTTTTGCAGCCGATGTTCCTTGCGCGACAACAGGCCTTTGAGCAGGCCTCCCTTGGGCTGTGGAGCGATCAGCCGCTCCCGCAGATTGTCCAGCAAGGCGACGACGCGCTCCTGCACGGGATCACGTTGATACCCGAGGCGGGCGCATTCGCGTTGGTAGAGGGCGGCGACGGTGGTGGCGGGCGTAAGGTGGTCGGGCACTGCTGAAGCTTTCGCGAGATCCTGTCGGCGCCCATAGTAACCGAGCTTCAGTTCCGGCCGGGCGATTCCGGGCGATCATGCACGATCAGGCCACCCCGGGGCGTGATGGTGGCCAGCTCGCCGTGCCACCAGACATTCGGGTAGCGCGAGAAATAAGTGGTCACCAGAGCGTCGGTCGGCGCATCGCCCCAGAAGCCTTCCGGCAGGGACGGGAACGGCTGGCTGCACACCAATTCGCCCTGCTGGCCGATCAGCGCTTTACCCGCAGCGTCGAACACTTGCACTTTCATTCCCAGGCCGAGTGCCTGCATCTCGCCTTCGTACACCGGCAGGGTCGGGCAGCCCGTGCCCAGGCAGGTCATGAGGTCTGTGCTGTCCGACAGGGATGCGAGGTGGATGTCCGGATGCACGTCCCGGTAAACGTATCGATAGTGAGTCGGGCCCGGCGGCGCGCCGGTCAATAGCACCGTCCGCAGCGCGCTCAAGTCGAACTCTTCGCGCGGTCGCAAACCCAGCTGCTCGCAGGTCGTGAGAAATTCCGGGTCCGTGCCGAAAATGGTCACGCGCTCTTCGGCCGCCATGCGCCACAGAATCTTGGGATCCGACTGCGATGGCGTGCCATCGAACAGCACGATGGTGGCGCCGGTCGCCAGTCCGCTCGCAAGCGTATTCCACATCGCCGAGCCGCAGGTCGTGACATGCAAATATCGGTCTTCGGCGCCCAGGTCCGAATGCAGCATGTTTTCTTTCTTCTGCTGAATCAGTGCGCCGCCAGCGCTGTGCACGATGCACTTGGGCGCGCCGGTCTTGCCGGACGAATACACGATGAATGCCGGCTGTTCGAACGGCAGTTGCGTGAAGGTCAATGGCTGGTCGGGCCTGCCGAACTCACTGAACAGCACGCCGTGTGGGACCTGATCCGCCTTCGCATCGGTATTCAGATAAGGCACGAGCACGACACGCTCGATGCTGGAGATTTGTTTGCACATGGCCGCGACGCTCGGCAGGGAGTCAGTAGCAAACAATACGCGCGGCTCGATCTGGCCGAACCGATCCGTCACCGCGCTGACGTCGAATTCCGCCGGGCACGAAGACCAGATGGCGCCGATACTGGTGGTGGCCAGCATCGCAATGACGGCTTCTGGAATGTTTGGTAGATAACCGGCGACGCGGTCGCCCATCTTCACGCCGGCCTGCTTCAAACCGTCCGCGACGCGCGCGACCTCGCTGCGTAGCTCGCGGCGGGTCAGTTCGCGGCGCTGGCCCGCCTCGTTGCGAAAGATGATGGCAATCGAATCGTCACTGACCGGAATCAAATTCTCGGCGTAGTTCAGCAGCGCGCCGACGAACCATTTGGCGCCGGGCATGCGCGCGCCGTCTTCGATCGTCAGCTGTGCGTTCTGCGAGCTGCGGATCTCACAGAAGTCCCATACCGCATTCCAGAAGTGCTCGGGAAACTCGACCGACCAGCGATGCAGCGAGGCGTAGTCGTGCACCGGCGCCTTGTAGCGCTCTTGCACGTAATGAGAGAAGCGGGTGAGCGCAGCGTTGCGGGCGCGCTCGGGGGAGGGAGTCCAGATCGGTTGCGCGGCGGGCTCCATGTCAGCGGCCCTTCGGGCAGCTCCTGCACCTCCATGTGCCCGCTGCATCAGGGCGTCCGTGCCCAAGCCACTCGAGACTACATATTCTGGTAGTTCGGACCCGAGCCGCCTTCCGGCGTGGTCCAGTTGATGATCTCGTACGGATCCTTGATGTCGCACGCTTTGCAATGAACGCAGTTGGCGGCGTTGATCTGCAGGCGCTTGCTGCCCTGGCCGTCATCGACCATTTCATACACGCCGGCCGGGCAGAAGTTCTGACAAGGGTTGCCATATTCCTTGGTACAGCGGGTCACGCAGATCGATGTGTCCAGCACCTTCAGGTGCACCGGTTGCGCTTCGTCATGCACGTTGCCGGCGAAAAACACCGACGCCAGGCGATCGCGCGGCGGCAAGCTGCGATCGCTCCAACCGCGATCGGGGGAAGCGTAGTCGCCCAGCTTCTCCAGTGCCGACCAGTCCGCGGTATTGCGCAGGGTCCAGGGCACTTTGCCTTTCAGCAGCGATTCGATGCCGGCATTGGCCATCGCAAAATACAGGCCGCGTTTGAACGCCGGCTTGAAGTTGCGCACCGAGTGCAATTCCTGGTGGCCGGGCGAGTTCCGCCAGCGTGTATCGAAACCCGCACTCTTGCCTTGCTCGGCCAGGTGCTCGGCTGCCAGTGCGCCCGAACGGATGGCCTGATGGATGCCTTTGATCTTGAAGACGTTGAGGGTGCCGCCGGCATCGCCGATCAGCATCGCGCCCGGCATGTCGAGTCGCGGCAACGACTGATAGCCACCGGCCGCGATCGTGCGGGCACCGGCCGCGAGGATCTCGCCGCCTTCCAGCAACGGCTTGATGCGCGGATGATTCTTGAACTGCTGGAACGCTTCGAACGGCTTCAGCCGCGGATCCTTGTAGTTCAGGCCGACGACGTAGCCGACATACACGCGATCGTTGTCGAGGTGATACAGGAAGCTGCCGCCATACGTCGCGGTATCGAGCGGCCAGCCGAATGCGTGCTCGATGCGGCCCGGCTTAACGCGGCCCGGTGGCAATTGCCACAGTTCCTTGAAGCCCAAGCCGAACGTCGGCGGATCGATGCCGTCGCGCAAATTGTATTTGGCGATGAGTTGTTTGGAGATCGAGCCACGCGAGCCTTCGGCCAGCACGGTCGTGGCGGCGTGAATCTCCACGCCCGGTGTGTAGTTCGGGCCGGGCTCGCCGTTCTTCTCGAGCCCCATGTCGCCGATGCGCACGCCTTTGACGGCGCCGTTCTCGTCGAACACGGCTTCAGCGGCGGAGAAGCCCGGGAAGATGTCGATGCCGAGCGCTTCGGCCTGCGAGGCCATCCACGGCGTCAGCTGGCCGAGCGAAATGATGAAGTTGCCATGATTGTTCATGGGCGACAGATTCACCGCCCAGTTCGGCAGCTTGAACGAGCCGGTGCGCGTCATCAGGCGCACGTCGTCTTCCACCGCCGGCACTTTCATGCCGGTGTAGTCGGTGCGCCAGTTCGGCAGCAACTGCTCGAGCGGGCCGGATTCGAGCACAGCGCCCGACAGCGAGTGCGCGCCCACGGCCGAAGCCTTTTCCAGCACGCAGATGTTCAGATCGGGCTTGAGCTGTTTGAGTCGGATCGCGCACGCCAGCCCAGCAGGGCCGGCGCCGACGATCACGACGTCATATTCCATCACTTCACGTTCGGTCATGGCTTGCAGTCTCGTTGGCTGTGTCCGCTCGCGTCTTGTCGATTCTTAATCGTTGTCTGTCGAAGGGTATTACTTCGGCGACATGCGGATCGCACCGTCCAAACGGATGACTTCACCGTTCAACATCGTGTTCTCGCAAATGTGCGTGACCAGCGCGGCGTATTCCTCGGGGCGACCCAGGCGCGGCGGGAACGGAACCTGCCGGCCGAGCGAATCCTGCGCTTCCTGCGGCAACGACGCCATCATCGGCGTCTTGAAGATGCCCGGGGCGATGGTCATGACGCGGATGCCGGCGGTCGAAAGATCGCGCGCCATCGGCAGCGTCATGCCGACCACGCCGGCCTTGGAAGCGGAGTAGGCGACCTGGCCGATCTGGCCGTCGAACGCGGCGACCGACGCGGTCATGATGATCGCGCCCCGCTCGCCTTCTTCATTCGGCGTGTTGAGGCTCATGGCGGCGGCGGCGGCCTTGGAGACCAGCAGCGTGCCGACCAGGTTGATGCCGACGATCTTGCGGAAGTAGTCGCCGGGCATGGCGCCTTCCTTGTTGACCAGACGACGGGGCGTCGCGACGCCGGCGCAATTCACGGCGAGGTTCAAGCCACCCATGTCGCTCTTGGCTTTGGCGATGGCGGCGTCGACGGCGGCTTCGTCGCTCACATCCACTTTCGCGAAGAACGCGCTGCCGCCCAGAGCTTTGGCGGCTTCCTGGCCGGCGGCTTCGTTCAAATCCAGCAATGTGACTTTGGCGCCGGCGGCGATCAGCCGCTGCGCAACTGCATGACCGAGGCCCGAGGCGCCGCCCGTGATGACGGCCCGCACTTCATTCAACTTCATGGTGTTGTACCCCTCAATCTCAGATCTTCGAATCCACTGGGTCTCGCGACCATCAGTTCATTGCGCTCAGGGTAGTCGATACGCCCGGCGGCGATTCTGACGTCATAGTCGCTGACCGCCGTCCACTTCGATGACGCGGCCTGAAAAGTAATCGTTCTCGGCGATGAAGAGGGCGGCGTGCGCCATTTCAGCCGGTTCCGCCATGCGACGCAGTGGCACTGCGCTGACGGCGCGCTCGATCATCTCGGGTTTCATCGTGTCGAGAATTTCGGTGCGCGTAAAGCCCGGAGCGATCGCGCCGGTGCGAATTCCGTACCGCGCGAGCTCTTTCGCCCACACGACGGACATCGATACCACGCCGGCCTTGGTGGCGGAGTAGTTCGACTGGCCCATGTTGCCCGCGCGGGAAATGCTCGAAGTGCTGATGATCACGCCGCCATTGCCCAACGCAATCATGCGGGCGGCAGCTTCGCGCGCGCCAAGAAACACGCCTGTTAGATTTACATCGACGACGGCGCGCCATTGATCCATGGACATCTTGTTGACCACCTTGCCGTCCTGGACTTTGACCAGCAGCGCATCTTTGGTGATGCCGGCATTGTTGATCATCACATCGAGGCGGCCGAAATCGCCGACCACCTGGTCGAGCGTGCGTTCGACTTCCTGCTCGCTCGTGACGTTACAAAGATAGGTGACAGCGCGAACGCCTTCTGCTTCGCAGAGCGCTTTGGTCTGCGCGAGGTGTTCGGCGCTCAGATCGATGAGGGCGAGGTTGGCGCGCTTCTGCGCGAATGCCAACGCCATTGCACGGCCAATGCCGCGGCCGCTGCCAGTGATGGTGACAAGCTTTCCGTCCAGCTGCATTGGGCTCCCCAGGCGCTACGAAGGCGTCGGATGTTACCCGGTATTTTGCGTTGCAAGAAGGGGGTATTTCGCGACAACGGTGGGCAAGTCCGGCGCCCCAGGCATCCGTGCCCAAGCCCGGTTTCATAACGACAACGGTGGTCAACTAGTCCTGCGGGACCCAGCCCGCCTTACGCCGTTCCAGGAACGCCGATAGGCCTTCCTTCCCTTCCGGGCTCACGCGCAACCGTGCCAGGAGCCGGGCGGTCTCATCGCCGAGCACATCTCGATCATGGAAGTGCGCGACCCGCTTCACCAGCTGTTTCGCCGCACGCACGGCCTGCGGCCCGCCGCGTAGCAAATGATCGACCTGCTCGTTGACGAGTTGATCGAGCTGCTCCGGCGCCGTCGTGAAATGCAGTAATCCCAGGCTTTGGGCTTCGTCAGCGGTGAACGGTGCCGCCGTGAGAAACAAACGTCGCGCCTGACGACTACCGATCGCCTCGACGACATAAGGCGAGATCGCCGCGGGCACGATGCCGAGCCGCACTTCGGTCAGCGCGAATTTCGCCGAGGCTGCACCGATCGCGATGTCCGCGCAGGCGACCAGGCCGACGCCGCCGCCGAACGTGTTGCCATTCACGCGTACGATCAGCGGCAGCTCGAATTCATCGAGTTTGCGCAGCAGTTTCGCAAGCACCTGTGCGTCGGCGACGTTCTGCTCTTCGGTAAAGTTCAACATCGAGCGCATGTGGCCGATGTCCGCGCCGGCGCAGAAGCTGGCGCCCGCGCCCGTGAGCACGACGACGCGCACGTTGGGATCGCTGCCGAGCCGGGTCAGCGCCTCATACATTTCGCCCATGGTCGCGCCGTCGAGCGCGTTGTGCTTTTCCGGGCGGTTGAGTGTCAGCGTCGCGACGCCGCGAGAATCGATGCTGGTGGTGACGGTGTTCATGACTGACTTAAATACGTTAGGGCAGAGGTCGCATGCAATGCATGACTGCATGCGACACTCGTCTGGCATCAGGCGGTCGCTTCGAAGATCTCGCGGCCGATCAACATGCGGCGGATTTCACTGGTGCCGGCGCCGATCTCGTACAGCTTCGCGTCGCGCAGCAGGCGACCGGTGGTGTAGTCGTTGATGTAGCCGTTGCCGCCGAGCGATTGAATCGCTTCCAGCGCCATCCACGTCGCCTTCTCGGAGGCCTGCAGAATGCAGCCCGCCGCGTCGAAACGCGTGACCTTGCCGCGATCGCAGGCGGCGGCCACGGAATAAACATAAGCGCGGCAGGCGTTCATGGTGGTGTACATGTCGGCGATCTTGCCCTGCATGAGCTGGAACGTGCCGATGGCCCGTCCGAACTGACGACGCTCGTGCACATAGGGAATGACAACATCCAGGCAAGCCCGCATGATGCCGAGCGGACCGCCGGCCAGCACCACCCGCTCGTAATCCAGACCGCTCATCAACACCTGCACGCCTTTACCTTCCTGATGCAGCACGTTTTCGGCGGGCACTTCGCAGTCCTGGAACACCAATTCGCACGTGTCGGAGCCGCGCATGCCGAGCTTGTCGAGCTTCTGGGCGCTGGAGAAACCTTTCATGCCGCGTTCGATGATGAACGCCGTGATGCCTCGGGCGCTGAGCTCCGGATCGAGCGTCGCGTACACCACCAGGGTGTCGGCGGTGGGGCCGTTGGTGATCCACATCTTGTTGCCGTTCAGGACGTACTTGTCGCCCTTCTTCACGGCGCGCGTGCCCATGCCGACCACGTCGGAGCCGGCGCCCGGCTCGCTCATCGCCAGCGCGCCCAGGTGCTCGCCGGTGATCAGGCGGGGCAGGTACTTCTCCTTCTGTGCCGGCGTGCCCCAGCGACGCAGCTGGTTGACGCACAGATTCGAATGCGCCCCGTACGACAGGCCCACCGACGCCGAGGCGCGGCTGATCTCTTCCATGGCGAGAACGTGCGCCAGGTAGCCCAGGCCGCTGCCGCCGTATTCGTCCTCGACGGTGATGCCCAGCAGGCCCAGGTCGCCCAGCTCGGGCCACAGCTCGCGCGGGAACTTGTTCTGGCGGTCCACGTCGGCGGCGATGGGAGCGATGCGTTCGCTCGCAAACTTCGCTACCGTGGCACGCAATGCGTCCAGATCTTCACCCAACCCGAAATCGAAATCTTCCACGGCGGCCCCCGGTCATGTGTGCCGGTCAGGCGGATGGCGCCCGACCTCGAATTGCCCTATTGTCCGACAGTCCGTCTTTTAGTCAATAACCGCTTTCGCTTCCCGCCACCATGGTCATGAAAAAAAAGACGATATCCGCCGCCAGGCCGCGTCGTGCGGGCGCTGCCACGACGGCCATTCCTGAATCCACCGACAGCGCCTCGATGTTCGACCCGGTCGAGCGCGCGCCCGCGTACACCAAAGTGTCCTCCGCGATCGAACATAAAATCATGTCGCGGGCCCTGCGCGGCGGCGATGTCCTGCCGGCCGAGCTGGAGCTCGCACAGCAATTCCGCGTGCATCGCTCCACGGTGCGGGAAGCGCTGAGGCAGCTGGAAAGTGCCGGCTTGGTGACGCGGCCGCCTGGGGCCAAGCGGATGATCGTCAGCCGGCCTGAAGCGGCGAAGGTTGCTTCCGGAATGCGTCACGCGCTGGTGCTGCACGAGGTGTCGTTCGTCGATGTTTGGGAAGCGATGATGGTGATCGAGCCCGAAGTCGCGGCACTGGCCGCCATGCGCCGGACTCAGGCGGATCTGGTCACGCTGACTCAGACCAGCGAAGCCTTTCGCGATTCGCCGGAAGGCGACCCGGACTCCGTGAACATCGTCGCGCTGTTCTTCGAGCAACTCGGCGCGGCTTCCCGCAATCAGGTGCTGGTGCTCGCGAAACAATCGCTCGCCCAGGCGCTGGCCCCGTCACTCGCTCGAATGATCGATACCGTGCCTCAAGCCCGCGCCCGTATCACAGACGCACAGAAGCGCATCATCAATGCCGTGCGCGACAAGAACGCGGAGGAGGCGAGGAAGTGGATGTCGAAGCACGTGCGTGACTTCAAGCGCGGTTATGAGGTCGCGGGGATTTCGCCGGATACGCCGATCTCGGTGTAGGGCCCGGAGAGATTCGAGTCGTCGGAGGCTTGGCTGGTTGCCTGGTCAATAGTCCAAAAAAAACGGGGCAACGAGCCTTGCGACTCGTTGCCCCGTACACACACTCGAATCAGACGATTTCGACCGCCAGCGCCGTCGCTTCGCCGCCGCCGATGCACAGCGACGCGACACCGCGCTTCAGATTGCGATTGCGCAGCGCGTGGACCAGCGTGGTCAGGATGCGAGCGCCGGTGGCGCCGATCGGATGGCCGAGCGCGCAAGCGCCGCCGTTGATGTTGACCTTCGCATGATCGAGGCCGACATCCTTGATCGCGGCCATGGTCACGACAGCGAACGCTTCGTTGATTTCATACAAGTCGACATCGCCCGCGGACCAGCCGGTCTTGGTGAGCAACGACTGAATCGCACCGACCGGCGCAGTCGTGAACCACTCCGGCGCCTGCGCGTGGCTGGTGTAACCGACGATGCGGGCCAGCGGCTTCAGGTTGTGCTGACGAACGGCGGCGGCACTGGCGATGAGCAGGGCCGAGGCGCCGTCGGAGATCGAAGAAGAGCTCGCCGCGGTGACGGTGCCGTCTTTCGCGAAAGCGGGCTTCAGGCTCGGAATCTTGCTGATGTCACAAGTGAACGGCGTTTCGTCTTTCGCGACGACGCGCTCGCCCTTGCGATCCTTCACGGTGACTGGCGCCACTTCGTTGTTGAAGTGATTGCCTTCGACAGCGGCGAGCGCGCGACGCACCGACTCGGCGGCGAACTCATCCTGCTGCTGACGAGTGAAACCATACTTGGCGGCAGTCGCTTCGGCGAACGTGCCCATCATCTTGCCGTCGAACGGGCTCTGCAGACCGTCGAAGAACATGTGATCCAGAATTTCCGAATGACCCATGCGCAGGCCGCCACGCGCTTTCGGAATCAGATACGGCGCGTTGGTCATCGACTCGATGCCACCGGCGAGCACCACATTCGCCGAACCGGCGCGAATCTGATCGGCGGCCATCATCACGGCCTTCAAGCCGGAGCCGCACATCTTGTTGATGGTCGTGGCCGGCACTTTCTGCGGCACGCCGCCGGCCAGCGCGGCCTGACGGCCAGGCGCCTGACCGATGCCGGCCATCAGCACGCAACCCAGAATGGTTTCGTCGATCTGTTCGGCCGACAGGCCCGAATCCTTGATCGCGGCCTGCACGGCGGCGGCGCCGAGCTGGGGAGCGGTCAACGGGCTGAGCGCCCCCTGGAAGGCGCCGATGGGAGTACGGCGGGCGGCAACGATATAAACCGGTTCGCTCATGGCAATGCTCGACTGGTGATTCGATTCAGTGAAGGGCGGCCTTGTACAAAACCCCCGGACGCCACGCAAGCAGGCTCCGGCCAGTTATGGCGGCGCCTTAACTTACTTGCAAGTACCCAGCCTACGCCGAGTTTGTATGCAGTGCAACACAGCGCCTTGCAGTTGGCAATCTGTTATCTCTAATGGCCGGTGTAAGGCATTTTTATGCGGCTGAGCGCGGCAATCCGCTCTTCCGCCAGGCGTCGGGCCGCTTGCCAGGTGGGAATGTTGCTGCGGGCGGCGAGGGTGAGTATTCGGCTGATGATATTGTGAATGCGCGCCACGCTGCGCAAGGCGCGATCCTCGTTGTAGCCCTCGAGCTCGATCGCGCTGTTCATCAGACCGCCGGCATTGATGGCGTAGTCGGGCGCGTAAAGAATGCCGCGACGATCCAGCTCCGTGCCCAGCTCTTCGGATTCGAGTTGATTGTTGGCGCCACCGGCGACGATGCGACAACGCAGTCGAGGCAAGGTGTCTTCGTTGATCACCGCACTGAGCGCGCAAGGCGAGAACACATCCGCGTCCACATCGTAGATATGTGACATCGGCACCGCTTCGGCGCCGAACTCAGCGACGGCGTGCTCGATGCGTTCTTCGTTGATATCGGTGATGAATACTTTCGCGCCGGCCGCGCGCAGCGACTTCGCCAGGTGATATCCGACCTGACCGGCGCCTTGCACGGCGAAGCTGGTGCGGCGCAGGTCCGAGTGACCGAGCTTGAATTCCATACAAGCGCGAATGCCATGCAAGGTGCCCAGCGCGGTGAAGCGGGAAGGCTCGCCACTGCCGCCCAGCAATTGGGGCACACCGACCACGTGTTTCGTTTCCTGGCGAATGAGCTCCATGTCGTCGGCATTGGTGCCGACATCTTCGGTCGTGATGTAGCGTCCGCCGAGCGATTGAATGAAGCGGCCCAGCGCGCGAAACAGCGCTTCGCTCTTGTCGGTTTCGGGATTGCCGATCAGCACGCCTTTGGCGCCGCCGAGATTGAGGCCGGCGATGGCGGCTTTGTGAGTCATGTCGGCGGAGTGCTTGAGCACGTCGCGCACGGCGTCCGCTTCATTCGCGTACGGCCACATGCGCAGACCGCCGAGCCCCGGGCCCAGCGCGGTGTTGTGAATCGCGATTACGCAGCGCAGGCCGCTTTCGCGATGATGAAAGAACACTACTTGCTCGTGACCGAGCCGGCCGACCGCTTCGAACAGGTTCATCGCCGTCCCTCGAAAACCGCAGGCGACGATTATAGGCGGGGTTATGTGTCCAGGGTTCGTTTCGACTGCAAGGCGGCGATGCCGTCGTTGGACGACAGGTCCGGTTCGCCCAATTCGGCGAGGATGCGCGCGTGCGCCTGATCGCGGGTATGGATGACAGCGTCGGACGCCTTCATGTCGCTCATCGGGCCGATCGACGGCAGCACGTGGATATCGATGCGACCGGGGCGGGGCAGGAACCGTCCGGACGGTAAGACATGCCGCGTGCCTTTGATCGCGAGCGGCACCACCGGCAGGTCGACGCGTGCCGCGATGGTGAATGCGCCGCTGTGAAATTTGCCGAGCCCCGGTTCCGCCAGGAACGTGCCCTCCGGAAAGAAGGCGAGCGCCTGACCGGCATCGGCGGCTTTCAACAGACGTCTCGCATCCATGCCGCCGGCATGCCGGTTGAAGCGATCCACGAACTCCGAGCCGATGCGCCTCAACAGCAGGCCGGCGAGCGGCACGCGGCTGAACTCTTTCTTGATGACGAACGAGAAGCGGGCGGGCAGGGCAGCCTTGAGCACGATGCCGTCCAGGTAGCTGGCATGATTGGCGACCACCACGCACGGGCCACCGGGCAACAAGTGCTCGTCGATCACTCGCAGCCTCAGGCCCGCGACGGCGAAGAAGGCCCGCCCCGCGAAGTGGGCGATATGCCGACGCGTCTTGATCCCGAAAGGCAGCAGGACTGCGACGAAGGCGGTCAGGCCGAATGCCAGAAACACCACCAGTACATACAATCCATAAACGATTTCCAGCGCGGTCCGGACAATGTTCCAGGGCGCGCGCAGCCACGCGTCAGTCATAACTCGACACAGAAGTCACCCAGGGTTTTATGTAGCGCCGGCATGGTCACACGAATTCTGTGAACTGAGTCTCTTTATGTAAACCCTGCCGGGGTTCTGTGATTGTAATCACGCCCGGCGCCAAACCCGCTCTCCATACTGACCGCCATCGATTCAACGGTCTGTCGTGAGCGATCACGACGCAAACCTAAAGGCGATGAGCACCGTAACCAAAGCATCAGTTTACTCGAGGTCAGGCGAGGATATGCCCGAGACGCCGTCATTGGCGGCCATCGACCGCTTTCTCGACGCAGTGTGGATGGAGCGCGGTCTGTCGCCCAACACACTGTCCGCCTACCGCGCCGATCTGACTGCGCTAGATCGTTGGCTGCAGTCGCGAGGCACCTCGAGTGTCGCCGCCAAGCGGGCCGACCTGCTCGCGTTCATCGCGCATCGGGTCGAAGCCGGCGCACGGCCGCGTTCGACTGCCCGCCAGCTGTCCAGCTTTCGCAGATTCTACCGTTACCTGATTCGCGACGGTGCGATCAAAGAAGATCCGACCGCGCAGATCGCGATGCCCAAGATCGGCCGCTCGCTGCCGAAGTCGCTGACCGAGGAAGAGGTCGAGTCGCTACTGAAGGCGCCGGCGATCGAAGATCCGCTGGGTCATCGCGACCGTTGCATGCTCGAAGTGCTGTACGCCACGGGCCTGCGCGTGTCCGAGCTGGTGAATCTGAAGTCCAGTCAGGTCAACATGAATCAGGGCGTGTTGCGCATCGTCGGCAAGGGCGATCGCGAACGCCTGATCCCGCTCGGCGACGAGGCGGTGTCCTGGCTGCAGAAGTTCATGAATGGCCCGCGTCTGGAAATCCTGCTGGAGCGCCAGACCGACTATCTGTTCCCCACGCGCCGTGGCGACCGCATGACGCGCCAGGCCTTCTGGCACATCATCAAGCGCTACGCGCAGAAGGCCGGTGTGCAGAAGGCGTTGTCGCCGCACACATTGCGTCATGCATTTGCGACCCATCTGCTGAATCATGGCGCGGACCTGCGCGTCGTGCAGATGCTGCTGGGCCATAGCGACCTGTCGACCACGCAGATCTACACCCACGTCGCCCGGGAACGCATGAAGGAGCTGCATGCCCTTCATCACCCGCGCGGATAAAGAAGCCCTCAATCGCCGTACGGCTCGAATCCGAGCCTGCGGCTGATTGCGACGATGCCCTTTGTCTGAGCCGTACGGTTCGCAACAGAGCCGGCGACTGGTCGTCAGGACGCCGTGTTCGAGCCGCACGGCGGTTGGGGGCCTCTGGTCCTGGCGCCTTGACCCAACGTACTCTCGTTCAAGACGGAGCTCCTGGTAGACTCCGTTCGCTTCCTCTAGCCGAATTCCATTGAACTGCGCCGTCCGGGCGGCGTCGAATCGGGCGAGGGTCACGAGAGTTCCCATGAAAAAGCTGTTGTTGTGTCTGTTCGCCAACTTGTCGCTGGCGACCTTGCTGGCCACTTCCGCGGCCGCCGCCGAAACGGCCGCGCCGGCCAAGGCGGGCGACCAGAAATCCGCCGACGCGACCATTCGCGCGGTGATCGCCAAGAAATTCCCCGACATGAAGGTCGACGAAGTGCGTCCTTCGCCCATGAAGGACATCTACGAAGTCCAGATGGGTGGCGAAGTGGCCTATGTCAGCGGCGACGGGCGCTTCCTGATCGCGGGCGACATGTACGAAATCGACTCCCGTACCAATCTCACCGAGACCGGCCGGCAGAAGGCCCGCATGTCGGCGCTGTCCAGGCTCGATGAGAAGGACATGATCGTGTTCAAGCCGCAGAAGGTGAAGTACACGATCACCGTGTTCACCGACGTGGAATGCGGTTATTGCCGCAAGCTCCATAGCGAGATCGCGCAGTTGAACGATCGTGGCGTGCAGGTGCGCTACCTGGCCTATCCGCGGGCCGGCCCGGGCACCGACGACTGGGCCAAGATGGAAGCGGTGTGGTGCTCGACCGACCGTAAGAAAGCGATCACCGAGGCGAAGGCGGGCAAGGCGGTCAAGGCCGCGCAATGCGCTACCCCGATCGCCAAGCAGTTCAAGTTGGGCGAGCAGCTCGGTGTGCGTGGCACGCCGGCCATCTTCACCGACAGCGGCGAGTACATCGGCGGCTACCTGGCGCCGGACCAGATGGTCAGCAAGCTGGACGGTACCGCCGTCAATTAAGGGCGGTTTAAGCTCACCCGCGCAAGGCGGGTGAGCGATCGAGCCCGAGCGCTGTTTCAGCGCTCCAAAAGCTTCAACTTATCCGGCTTGCCGTCCCATTCCTTGGCGTCGGCGGGCATCGCCTTCTTTTCCGTGATCACCGGCCAGGACTTGGTCAGCTCGGCATTGAGCTGCTTGAAGTGCTGCTGACCGTCGGGCAGTTCCTCCTCGGAGAAAATCGCCTCGGCCGGGCACTCCGGCTCGCACAGGGTGCAGTCGATGCATTCATCCGGGTCGATCACCAGGAAGTTCGGACCTTCATGGAAACAGTCGACCGGGCACACCTCGACGCAATCGGTGTACTTGCACTTGATGCAGTTTTCAGTGACGACGAAGGTCATCGGCTAGAACTCCGAAAAATCGCTCTACAACGGCGTCGTGGACAAGGTGATTACGCCGTTCGAGGCCGCGCATTGTGCCAAAGGGGGCGCGGGGATGCGAGGCAAGTACGTTATGGAGCCCTGTTTATTGGGAATGGCCGTCGGTCATGACCGCTTTGCCGTCCACCCAGTCGATATCGCGGAAATGCAGCAGCTCCCGGCCCTTGGCCCGGTCGTCCAGGTAGCGCCGCAGGGCAAATTCCACGCTCAGGAAGGCGATCTCGGGCCACGGAATCTCTTCCTCGGCGTACAGCTGTGACTCCAGGCTCTCGGGCCCAATGCCAAACGAAGGCTGCGTCAGCGTGGCGCGAAAGGTGATGTGCACCTGATGGGCGCGCAGCACGTTGACGACGGACAGCATCGAGCCGATCCGCACGTGCGCCAACGCCTCCTCCATCGCCTCCCGGGCTGCCGCCTGCTGCACCGACTCGCCGTTCTCCATGAAGCCGGCGGGCGTGGTCCAGAAGCCGTGCCGCGGCTCGATGGCCCGTTTGCACAACAGGAGCTTGCCGTCGTGTTCGATCACACAGCCCGCGATGATGCGCGGATTCTCGTAATGGATGGTGCCGCAGTTGGCGCACACGAAGCGGGGCAGATGGTCGCCCGGCGGGACACTGAGACTGACCGGGTGGGCACAATTGGAGCAGAACTTCATGAGGGTCGCGGCGGGTGCGAGGACACGGCATGGTCCCCTTTCGCTGCGCCCGGCGCAACGGTTTTAGTCCCGATCGGCGTCCACGGAATGCCGCACCGACGCGAGCAATTTCATCAACTGTTCCATCTGCGCCTCGGTCAGCCCAGCAAACATCTCATCGACCCAGGCTTCGTGCCCCCGCGCCATCTTCTGAAACGACTCGCGCCCCTTTCTGGTCAGCCGCACCGTCGCGATCCGCCGATCGTCCGACTCCGAGGTTCGCACGACCAGCAGCTCTTCGATCAGCCGGTTCACGATCCCAGTGACATTGCCATTGGACACCAGCAGCGCCGCCGACAGCTGACTCATCGTCAATCCATCCGGCTCCCGTTCGAGCGCCGCCATCACATCGAACCGGGGCAGGGTGGTCTCGAACTGCTCCTCGAGCCGAGCCCGGATGCGCCGCTCGATGATCATGGAGCAGCTGAGCAGCCGCAGCCACAGCCGCAGCGAAGTCTTGCTGTGCGGAGAGCCGCCGAGTTTCTCGGCGAAGGCGCGGGTCGCGGTGGGCATCGGCTCAGGTCCGTGGAGATAGTTGACACTTAAAATATCTCAACCGTACCATGGATGCCATCTTGGGATGACCGGCACAGTGCCATGAAGCGCATCGTTTGTCTGGGCGGCGGGCCGGCCGGCCTGTATGCCGGAATTCTGTTCAAGAAGGCGCTGCCCGGCGCCAGCGTCGAGGTGGTCGAGCGCAATCGCCCGGACGATACCTTCGGCTGGGGCGTGGTTTTCTCCGATCAGACCCTGCAGGGATTCCGCGCCACCGATCCCGAATCTCACGACGCCATCGTCAGCAACTTCCATCATTGGGACGACATCGACGTGCACTTCAAGGACGAGCGGGTGCGCTCCGGAGGGCACGGGTTCTGCGGCATCTCCCGTAAGCTGCTGCTCAACAAATTGCAGGAGCGGGCCACTGCTTTAGGTGTAAAGCAAAGCTTCCAGCACGACATCGACGATCCCGCGCAGTTCGCCGACGCCGATCTGATCGTCGCCGCGGACGGCGTCAACAGCCGTACCCGCAAGCAGTTTGCCGCCGTGTTCGAGCCCGACATCGACGTGCGCAAGTGCCGATACATCTGGCTCGGCACACGTCAGCGTTTTCCGGCGTTCACGTTCGCGTTCGAACGGACCGGGCACGGCTGGTTCCAGATCCATGCCTATCAATTCAGCGACGAGCTGTCGACCGTCATCGTCGAAACCCGCGAGGAAACCTGGCAAGCGCACGGGATGGATCAGTTCAACACGCAGCAGAGCATCGAGTTCTGCGAGCGGCTGTTCGGTCGCTATCTCGATGGACACAGCCTGATGAGCAACGCGAACCATCTGCGCGGTTCGGCGTGGCTCAACTTCAGTCGCGTGCTCTGCAAGCGCTGGCACACCGGCAACATCGTGCTGATCGGCGACGCTGCGCACACCGCGCACTTCAGCATTGGCTCCGGCACCAAGTTGGCGATGGAAGACGCCGCTTCACTCGTCAAGCATGTCGCACATGCGACTGACGTAACGGCCGGGCTCGAGTCCTATCAGGCGGAACGCAGCCTCGAAGCGTTGAAGTTACAGAGCGCCGCGCGGAATCGGATGGAATGGTTCGAGAACGTCGACCGCTACGTCCATCTCGAGCCGATGCAGTTCGCCTATAGCTTGCTGACCGGCAGCCAGCGCATCGGTCATGACAACTTGCGTGTGCGCGATGGCGCGTTTGTCGAAGGCGTCGAGCGCGATCTCGCGCGGCGCGCCGGAGTCAGTGGGCCGCGGCCGCCGATGTTTCTGCCATTCAGGTTGCGCGGCATGGAGCTTGTGAATCGGGTCGTCGTGTCGCCGATGGCGCAATACCAGGCGGTCGACGGTGTGCCTAACGATTGGCACCTGATGCATTACGGCTCGCGTGCCGCCGGCGGTGCGGGCTTGGTTGTAACGGAGATGACCTGCGTCTCGCCGAGCGGTCGCATCAGCCCGGGCTGCACGGGCCTGTGGAACGATGCGCAACGCGATGCTTGGCAACGCATCGTCGAATTCGTTCACTCGCACTCCGCGGCAAAGTTCTCCTTGCAGCTGGGCCATTCCGGTCGCAAGGGCTCGACGCAGTTGGGCTGGGAGCGAGCGGATCATCCGTTGCGTGAAGGAAACTGGGAGCTGATCTCCGCGTCGCCGCTGCCGTATCTCGACGGCATCAGTCAAACGCCGCGTGCCATGACGCTGGAAGACGTGGAGCAAGTCACTCAGCAATTCGTCCACGCGGCACGGTTGGGCGTGCAGGCGGGGTTCGACATGCTCGAGTTGCACATGGCGCACGGCTACTTGCTGGCGAGCTTCCTGTCGCCGCTGACGAACCGTCGCGAGGACGAATTCGGCGGTCCCATCGAAAACCGCATGCGTTTCCCGCTCGCCGTCTTCAAAGCGTGTCGCGCAGTGTGGCCGGCCGACAAGCCAATGTCAGTGCGCGTCTCTGCGTGCGATTGGGCGGAGGGTGGACTCAGCGAGGACGATTTGGTGGCGTTCGCGCGAGCGCTGCGCGAGGCGGGGGCGGATCTGATCGACGTGTCGTCCGGTCAAACCGTGCCCTGGCAGAAGCCAGTCTACGGTCGCATGTATCAAACGCCGTTCTCCGATCTGCTTCGCAATAGCGTGGATATCGCGACCATCGCGGTCGGCAACATCTTCGAAGCGGATCATGTGAATTCCATCATCGCGGCCGGTCGTGCCGATCTGTGCGCGCTGGCTCGTCCGCATCTGGCGGACCCGTCGTGGACATTGCATGCCGCCGCGGCTCAGAACTGGACCGAGCAGCATTGGCCCAAAGCATATCTCTCCGGTAAGAGTCAGCTGGAGCGCAATCTCGCGCGGGCCTCACAAATGATCGGTGCCGTTTGAGCACGAACTCGCCATCGCTCTCGGGCAAGCACGCGCTGGTGACCGGCGCGAGCCGGGGAATCGGCGTCGCCATCGCTCAACGTCTGCTCGAGGAGGGCGCCAGAGTGACGTTGCTCGGGCGAAAGCTCGAGACCGTGGTCGAAGCGGCGATAAAGCTGAGTACGCAGAACGCCCACGGCGTGGCCGCCGACGTCGGCAACAGCGATCAAATGCGGTCGGCTATGGAAGACGCCGGCAACCGCTTCGGTCCGATCGATATTCTCGTGAACAACGCCGGGCAGGCGCTGAGCGCACCCGTGCATAAGATGGACGATGCGCTGTGGCAGACGATGCTGGCGGTCAATCTCACCGGCACCTACTACGGAATACGCCACGCTTTGCCGTCGATGCTGCAGCGGAATTTCGGACGCATCGTGAACGTCGCGAGTACCGCAGGGTTGAAAGGTTATCCGTACGTGGCCGCGTACAGCGCCGCGAAACACGGTGTGATCGGTCTCACCCGGTCGCTGGCGTTGGAAGTGGCCGGTCGGAACATCACCGTGAATGCGGTGTGTCCCGGCTATACCGATACCGACATGGTTCGCGAGACCATCAGTAACATTCAAGCCAAGACGCAGCGCTCGGAGAGCGAGGCGCTCGCGGTGCTCGTCGCCAACAATCCGCAGCGTCGCTTGATTCGCTGTGAGGAAGTGGCCAACGCCGTCGCGTGGCTGTGCTTACCGGGCACCGAGAGCATCACCGGCCAGAGCATCGCCATCGCCGGTGGCGAAGTCATGTAGATCGGGGGACGCATGTCATTCACTCAATTGCAGCTGTCGACCTGGCAGGCGCAGCACTTCCTGTGGCGGGTCGAGGAGGGCGTCGGTCACGTGACGCTCAACGTGCCCGAGCGCAAGAACCCGCTGACGTTCGCGTCCTATGCCGAGCTGCGCGATCTGTTTCGCAATCTGGTCTATGACAAAGATATCAAAGCCATCGTGATCGATGGCGCCGCGGGCAATTTTTCGTCCGGTGGCGACGTGCACGACATCATCGGTCCGCTCACGCGCATGACCATGCCGGAGTTGCTGACGTTCACCCGCATGACGGGCGATCTGGTGAAAGCGATTCGCGGCTGCCCTCAAGTCGTGATCTCGGCAGTCGACGGCATCTGCGCCGGCGCCGGGGCCATCATCGCGATGGTGTCCGACATGCGGGTCGGCACGCCGGCGGCGAAGACGGCATTCCTGTTTACGCGGGTCGGTCTGGCAGGTTGTGACATGGGGGCGTGCGCCATTCTGCCGCGGCTGATCGGTCAAGGCCGCGCCGCCGAGCTCATGTTTACCGGTCGTGCGATGACGGCGGAAGAAGGTGAGCGTTGGGGCTTCTTCAACCAGTTGGTCGCTGCCGATCAACTGCTGGCGGAAGCGACGCGTCTGGCTCGCGGTATCGTGGCAGGGCCGACGTTCGCGCACAGCATGACCAAGACCATGCTCAATCAGGAATGGAACATGAGCATCGAGCAGGCGCTGGAAGCGGAAGCTCAGGCGCAGGCCATCTGTATGCAGAGCGAGGATTTCCGCCGCGCGTTCGAAGCGTTCGCGCACAAGCGCAAGCCGGAGTTCGTCGGCCGATGAGCGTGCGGTTCGATCTCGGCGAACGGCTGAGCTGGCCATTCTTTGCCTCGGAACATCGCGCGCTTGCGGACTTGGTGGCGTCGTGGAGCGTGGAGCATCTCACGGGTCACGCGCATGGAGAGTCGCGACCTGAGGTCGACGCCCAAGCGCGCAGGCTGGTTGCGGCGCTCGGCAAGGCGGGTATCGCTCGTTACTGCGTTCGAGCGGAGCATGGCGGGGCGCTAGAAGAATTCGACTCCCGCGCCATCTGTTTGATTCGCGAGACTCTGGCCTATCACGATGGTCTCGCCGACTTCGCATTCGCCATGCAAGGACTCGGTAGTGGTTCCCTATCGCTCGCCGGCGACGCAGCGCTGCAGCAGCAGTACCTGCCGCGTGTCGCGAACGGCTCGGCAATCTCTGCATTTGCTCTGTCGGAGCCAGAGGCGGGCTCGGACGTCGCAGCCATGCAAACATCGGCACGGCTCGACGGCGACCACTACGTGCTGAACGGCACCAAGACCTGGATCTCGAACGGCGGTATCGCCGATATGTATTGCGTATTCGCACGCACGACACCCGGCCAGACGCGGTCGGACGGAACGGTCGGCGCGCAAGGCATCACTGCATTTCTGGTGGAGCCGAGCGATCCAGGCTTCAGCATCGAAGATCGGATCGACGTCATCGCGCCTCATCCGCTCGGAACGTTGCGATTTGCAAACTGCCGTGTTCCTGCGAGCCGGCGCATCGGTGTCGAAGGCGACGGGTTCAAGATTGCGATGCGTACGCTCGACATCTTTCGCGCATCAGTGGCCGCCGCCGCGCTGGGCTTCGCGAGACGAGCGCTGGATGAGGCGGTCGCTTACTCGCGGCAACGAGCGATGTTCGGCAAGACGCTCGCCGATTTCCAGCTCACCCAGGCCGCAATCGCCGAGATGGCGACGGCCATCGATGCCGCCGCGTTGCTCACTTATCGAGCAGCGTGGCAACGAGACACCGGACAGCCCGTGACCAAGAGCGCCGCGATGGCGAAGATGACGGCCACCGAAAGCGCGCAGACAGTCATCGATCGCGCCGTGCAGATGTTTGGCGGGCGAGGCGTCGTGCATGGCGAAGTTGTCGAACGCCTGTATCGCGACATTCGAGCGTTGCGGATCTATGAGGGCGCGACAGAAGTGCAGAAACTGATCATCGCGCGTGAGGTTCTGAAATGACCATGCAAGTGCTTCAGCCGGCGGGCTGGCCGCGTCCCAAGGGCTATTCAAACGGCGTGGTGGCGGAAGGCCGTCAAGTGTTCGTGGCAGGACAGGTTGGCTGGGACGAACGGCAGCAGTTTCCAGCAACGCTGGGTGAGCAAGTTCGCCAGACGTTGACGAACATCGTCGCCGTGTTGAAGGAAGCCGACGCCGGCCCGGAACACATCGTTCGTTTCACGTGGTACGTCACGAGCCGCGACGAGTATTACGCTGAGCTGCCGCAGATCGGCGCGGCGTATCGCGAGGTCATGGGACGTCATTTTCCTGTGATGGCGGTAGTGCAGGTGGTCGCGCTGATGGAAACGAAGGCCAAGGTGGAAATCGAAGCCACTGCGGTCGTGCCCGCGAACCGCCAACCGCTAACCGCCAACCGCTGATGTCGATGTGGCGGCCGCCGGAGCGCATCCGCTATCAACCGGCTTCGGGTCCCTGGCCGAGCGCCGAGCGGGCCGCGCGATCTCGTCTGTTCAGTCCGATCCAGCTCGGTCCATTGAGCCTCGAACAGCGCACGTGGGTGCCCGCGATGGTGCCCTGGCGTGCCACCGAGGATGGATTCGTCTCACCGAACGTGCTGGCGTGGTACGAGCGTTTCGCCCGCGGCCGTCCGGGCGCAATCGTCATTGAAGCGACCGGTATTCGCGATGTGCCCAGCGGCCCCTTGCTTCGGCTGGGCGACGATCGATTCCTGCCGGGCATCCGACAGCTGGTTGAAGTCGTGCGCCGTGCGAGTGGCGGTCACACGCGACTGCTGATTCAACTCATCGACTTCCTCGCCATGCGCCGCCGCCCCGAGCGAGCGAAGTACTTTGAGCGCTTGCTCCGAATCACCGACGCACATCGACGAGCGCTGGCGATGCCGGACGCATCGGAGTCGGACATCCGCACACGATTGGCATCACTCGACCAAGAATCACTGCGATCAGTTCTCTCCGCGCGCGAGCTCGAATCGCTCGATCATGGCTATCGCGAACGAGTGACCGACATGGAGCTGGAGCACATTGCCAACCTGCCCGGCACCTTGCCCAAACTATTCGCGGCCGCCGCCGCCCGTGCCGAAGCCGCCGGACTCGATGGCGTCGAGCTTCACTACGCGCACGCATACACGATGGCTTCGTTCCTATCGGCAACCAACGGTCGTAAGGACGGCTACGGCGGCTCGCGCGAAGCACGAGTGCGATTGCCGCTCGAGGTTCATGCCGTCGTCCGCCAGGCAGTGAGTAAGAACTTCGCGGTCGGTTGCCGGTTTCTCGCGCAGGAGTGCGTCGAGGGTGGCAGCAGCGTCGAGGACGCGGTGTGGTACGCGACTCAGTTTGCCGCCGCCGGCATGGATTTCATTTCGGTCTCGCGCGGCGGCAAGTTCGACGATGCCAAACAGCCCAAAGTGGGCGAGGCCGCCTATCCATACACGGGCCCGAGCGGCTACGAGTGCATGCCTTCCTACTATTCCGACGCCATCGGCCCGTTCGGGCGAAATCTGCCGCCCTCAAAGCTGATCCGGGCCGCGATCCGGTCGCACGGTTGCCTGACACCGCTGGTCACGGCTGGCGGCATTCATAATTTCCAGCACGCCGAAGCAGTGCTCGCCTCCGAGCAGGCCGACGTGGTGGGTTTCGCCCGGCAGGCGCTGGCCGATCCGGACTGGTTCGTGAAAGTGTTGAGCGGGCGAGGCGCCGATGTGCGGCTGTGTATGTACACGAACTACTGCGAAGCGCTCGACCAGCGCCATCGCGAAGTCACGTGCGAGCTGTGGGATCGTGCAGGCCTCGACCAGCCAGGTATCGCGCGCTCGGCCGACGGCAAACGGCGGCTGGTCGCACCGGACTGGTGAGCCGGTTTATAGTCACGGCAGTCGGAAGCTGTGAGTGACATAACGATGAGCGCAAGAGTGAAAGTGGGGTCCCTGGAGATCGCGCCGGTGCTGCACGATTTCGTCAAGCGGGCCCTGGCCGGGACCGGGGTGCAGGAACCGGCGTTCTGGAACAGCCTGGAACGTATTGTCGGAGAATTCTCGGCTCGTAACGAGCCGCTGCTGGCCAAACGTGACGATCTGCAGGCGCGCATCGATGGCTGGTGGCAACAGCAGCGTGGTCAACCCGTCGACGTAGCCAGGCAGCGCCAGTTCCTCGAATCCATCGGTTACCTCGTTCCCGAGCCCGCCGCGTTTCAGGTCGACACCGAGCACGTCGACAAGGAGATTGCGCATCTCGCCGGGCCGCAGCTCGTCGTGCCCTTGAGCAACGCTCGCTATGCATTGAACGCGGCGAATGCGCGCTGGGGCAGTCTCTACGATGCACTCTATGGCACCGACGCGTTGGAAGCGCCATTGCCCGCCGGCTCGCCCTACAGCGCTGAGCGTGGCGCGAAAGTCATCGCGTATGCGCGCAAGCTTCTGGATGACGTCGCCGCGCTCACGCACGGCAAGCACGAAGATGCGACCAAGTACGCCATCGAAAGCGATAAGTTGGTCGTGACGCTCAAGGACGGATCGCGCGCGACACTGGCTGTTCCTGCGACGCTCGAAGGCTGGCGCGGCAGTGGCGCCGAGCCGCAAGGCATCCTGCTGCGTCATCACGGCCTGCATGTGGAAATCTGTATCGATCGCAAACATCCGATCGGTGCGACGGACGCGGCTGGCGTGTCGGATGTGGTGCTGGAGTCCGCGATCACGACCATTCAAGACTGCGAGGATTCGGTTGCCGCTGTCGATGCGGAAGAAAAAGTCGCCGTTTACAGCAATTGGCTCGGCCTGATGAAAGGCGATCTGCAAGCGACCTTCGCGAAGGGCAAGGGCACGACGACCCGCCAGCTCAACACGGACCGCGTCTACACCGCGCCGGGTCACAAAGAGCTCACATTGCCCGGCCGCAGTCTGATGCTGGTGCGTAACGTCGGTCATCACATGCGCACCGACGCCGTGCTGCACGAGGGCAAGGAGATTTTCGAGACGGTGCTCGACGCGCTGGTCACTGTTGCCATCGCCTTGCACGACCTGCGTGGCGGCGGCCGTAACAGCCGCACCGGCTCGGTGTACGTCGTGAAGCCGAAGATGCATGGTCCGGACGAAGCTGCGCTGGCCAACGATTTGTTTGGTTGGGTCGAAGAGGCGCTCGGGTTGCCGCAACACACGGTGAAGATCGGTGTGATGGACGAAGAGCGTCGCACCAGCTTGAACCTGAGTGCCTGCATCGAGAAGGTCAAACATCGCATCGTGTTCATCAACACGGGCTTCCTGGATCGCACCGGCGACGAGATTCACACCGCCATGCAGGGCGGGCCGGTGCTGCGCAAGGACGCCATCAAGACCCAGCCTTGGCTGGTCGCCTATGAGAAGCGCAACGTCGAAATCGGTTTGAACGACGGCCTGCGCGGCCGCGCGCAGATCGGCAAAGGCATGTGGGCGATGCCGGACAAGATGGCCGGCATGCTGGCGGCGAAGGCGGGTCATCCGCGCGCCGGTGCGAACACTGCATGGGTGCCGTCGCCGACGGCGGCCACATTGCACGCGCTTCACTATCATCAGGTGGATGTGCGTGCGGTTCAGAATGAATTGCAGCGTCAGCTTCAGTCAGGCCAAGCGACCGGCATCGACGATCTGTTGCGCTCGCCGCTCGCGGCGTCGGGCTTCACGTCCGAAGAGATTCAGAGCGAGCTGGACAACAACATTCAGGGCATTCTCGGTTACGTGGTGCGTTGGATCGATCAAGGCGTCGGCTGTTCGAAGGTGCCGGACATTCACGATGTGGGCTTGATGGAAGACCGCGCCACGCTGCGCATTTCGAGTCAGCATGTCGCGAACTGGCTGCTCCATGGCGTGTGCACGGAAGATCGTGTCAAAGAGACATTGAAGCGCATGGCTGCAGTGGTCGATGCGCAGAACGCCGGCGATCCGGCGTATCGGCCGATGGCCAGCAACTTGAATGGCAGTATCGCGTTCAGGGCCGCGAGTGATTTGATCTTCCTCGGTCGCGAGCAACCGAACGGCTACACGGAGCACATTCTGCACAAGCGCCGCCGCGAGCTGAAGGCAGCGGGCTGAGCAATCAGGCGAGGCGGGCGTCGAGCCACTCGATCCAGTGGCGCACCGGCGCCTGCGCGCCATTCGCAAGATGGGTGATGCAGCCAATATTGGCCGAGAGAATCACCGCCGGCTGCTGAGCCTGTAACGCCTCGAGCTTGCGGTCGCGCAGTTGTTTGCTCAGCTCCGGCTGCAAAACGGAATAGGTGCCGGCCGAACCACAGCATAAGTGACTCTCGGCCAGCGGCAGCACTTCTGCGCCGAGCGTGCGGAGCAGTTGCTCGACAGCGCCACGGATTTTCTGGCCGTGCTGAAGGGTGCAGGGTGGATGAAACACCACGCGTTCGGGTTGCTGGCGAACCTTGCTCGCCAGCGTTGCCGCATGCGGCGGCAACAGCTCGGCCAGATCCTTCGTGAGCTCGACGATCCGACGGGCCTTCTCTGCATAGCGCGGATCGTCGCGCAGCAGATGCGCGTATTCCTTCACCATCGCGCCACAGCCCGACGCGTTCATCACGATCGCTTCGACGCCCGCCTCGACGTGCGGCCACCAGGCGTCGATGTTGTCTTTGATTTCGGCCAGCGCGGCATCGTGGTCATTTAAGTGATGCTTGATGGCGCCACAGCAGTTCGCGGCCGGTGTGATCACCTCGATCTCGAGCGCATCCAACACGCGCGCCGTCGCGGTGTCGATCCCAGGGGACATCGACGGCTGCACACAGCCAAGCGGCAGTAACATCTTGCGAGCGTGCAATCGCCGCGGCCACGCGCCGGCATCGCGTCGTTCCGGAACCTTCGCGCGAATCGATTCGGGCAGCAACGAGCGCATGACCTGGCCCGTGCGCATGGCCGGGCCGAACAGCTTGCTGGTCAAGCCATGTTTCAATGCCGACCGCGCCACCTGTTCGCTGAACGGCCGTTCGATTTTCTGCTCGACGATGCCGCGGCCTATATCCAGCAGCCGGCCATACTGCACCCCCGAAGGACAGGTCGTCTCACAGGCGCGGCAGGTGAGGCATCGATCCAGATGAACCTGCGTGCTTCGTGTCGGCTCGACGCCTTCGAGCACCTGCTTCATCAGATAAATCCGCCCGCGCGGGCCGTCCAACTCGTCGCCCAGCAACTGATAGGTAGGGCAGGTCGCCGTGCAGAAGCCACAGTGCACGCAGCGGCGCACGATCTCCTCGGCTTCCTTGCCTTCGGGCGCGTCTTTGATGAAGTCGGCGAGCTGCGTTCTCATGGCGCCTTGCTCAAAGATCCGGATACAGCCGGCCGCGATTGAAAATGTTCGCGGGATCGAACTGCGTTTTCAGTCGACGATGAATGGCGGCGATCGGCGGCGTCAACGGCGTGAACGCGCCCGCCGATCGATCGCCGCCTCGAAACAATGTCGCATGGCCGCCAGCTTGTCGCGCGCATTCGCGCACCTGTTCGGCGCTCCGATTCGTACGCAACCAGCGGAGCGATCCATTCCACTCGATCAACGAGGGTTCGTCGATCGACAGGACAGGAGCAGTCGACGGCACCGAGATGCGCCACAGTGGCGCGTCGCCATCGAAGAACGGATGCGTCTGCTCGCGAATGCTGGTCCAGAAAGCGTCGGCCTGGCGGTTGTCGAAGTCCTCGCCGCCAAGCTGAAGGCGTGCGGCGCTCACAGCCGCCGACGCGCCGGCCAGTCTCAGATAGAGCGCGCCGTCGTACCAAACCGACGCCGACAGGGGCAGCGGTCGTCCCGCCCACTCATTGAGCTTGTACACGGCCGCGACTTCAGGCATTTCGAAGCACAGCGTGTGATGTGAGATCGGGCGCGGCAGCACTTTGATGGACACTTCGGCGATCACGCCGAGAATGCCCATCGAGCCGGCGAGCAATCGCGATACATCGTAGCCGGCGACGTTCTTCATGACCGTGCCGCCAAAGCTCAGCAACTCGCCGCGACCATCGACCAGCCTGGCACCGAGCACGAAGTCACGAACGCCGCCATACGTCGGGCCGAAAGAGACGCGTCGCGGGCCCGACAAGCCGGCAGCAATGCAGCCGCCGATGGTCGCGTTCGCGCCGAAGTGCGGTGGCTCGAAGGCGAGCATCTGTCCGTTCTCGGTAAGCAACTGCTCCAGCTCGGAAAGTGAAGTGCCGGCGCGCGCCGTCACAACGAGCTCCGTGGGTTCGTAATCAACAATGCCCGCGACCCTGCGCGGATCGAGCAATGTGCCCTCGGCGGTGTTGCCGTAGAAGTCCTTGGTGCCACCGGCTCGAATGAGCAGCGGTGTCCGCGACTCGGATGCGGCGCGCACGGTCTCGCACAGTTGGCTCAGTGCCTGATCCATCAGAAGCGCGGCAACTCAGGGAATCGAATCTTGCCCCCGTGAACCCGCATGCGACCATACTCGGCGCAGCGATGCAGCGTCGGAATGACCTTGCCGGGGTTCAGCAAGCCCGCCGGATCGAACGCGCCCTTCACGGCGAGGAACGCATCGAGCGTGGGGCGGCCGAATTGCGAGCACATTTGATCCAGCTTCTCGACGCCGACGCCGTGCTCGCCGGTCACCGTGCCGCCCATTTGCACACACAGCTCCAGGATCTCGGCACCGAACGCTTCTGCGCGCGCGACCGAATCCGGATCGGCGTCGTCGAACAGAATCAACGGATGTAAATTGCCATCGCCTGCATGAAACACGTTCGGGCAGCGCAGTCGGTACTTCGGCTCCAGCGCTTGAATCGCTTTCAATACTTCGCCGAGCCGACGCCTCGGGATCGTGCCGTCCATGCAGTAATAAGCAGGCGAGGCTCTGCCGGCAGCGGGGAACGCGTTCTTTCGTCCAGCCCAGAAGCGCAGGCGTTCGGCTTCACTGTTCGACACTTGAATGCGCGTGGCGCGCGCGGCAAGCAGTACCGCCGACATGCGTTCGATTTCTTCGGCGACCTCTTCGGGCGTGCCGTCGGACTCGCATAACAACACCGCGGCCGCATCCAGATCGTAACCGGCGTTGGCGAACGGCTCGACCAGCCGGCTCGCTGCTTGATCGAGCATCTCCAGGCCGGCAGGAATGATGCCGTCGGCAATCAACGCGGCGACCGCATCGCCGGCTTCGCCGATGTCCGCGAAGCTGGCCATGATGCATCGGGCGGTCTGCGCGACCGGCACGAGTCGCACCGTAACTTCCGTGACTACCGCAAGCATGCCTTCCGAACCGACGACCAGCGCCAACAAGTCGAGACCGGGTGCGTCCGGCGCCAGGCCCCCAAATTCCACCGGCTCGCCATCGCTGGTGAGGCCGCGTACGCGCAAGACGTTGTGAACCGTCAGCCCGTACTTCAAACAGTGCACGCCGCCGGAGTTCTCGGCGACGTTGCCGCCGATGGTGCAGGCGATCTGGCTCGACGGGTCGGGGGCGTAATAAAGACGATGACGTGCCGCCGCTTCGCTGATCGCGAGATTGCGCACCCCGGGCTGAACGGTGGCCGTTCGCGCGCGGGCATCGATGGACAGGATCCGATTGAGTTTCGCCAGCGACAGCAACAGTCCCGCGTGATGGGGCAGAGCGCTGCCAGACAGGCCGGTGCCGGCGCCCCGCGGGACGACGGGCACCTTGTGCTCGTGACAGAGCCGCAGAATGCGCCGGATCTGGTCTTCGGTCTCCGGCAGCGCCACGATCATGGGCAACTGGCGGAACAGCGTCAGGCCGTCGCACTCGTAAGGGCGCGTATCTTCTTCACGAAACAGCACCGCGTCTTCCGGCAGAAACGCGCGTAATGCCGCGACCAGGCTGCGCTGGCGGATCGCATCCACGGGCAACGAGCGCTCGGCGGGCGACGAAGGGGCGGGCGTGGCGCTATCCATGGCGCGAATCATAAAGGACTGGCGGGTCCGCCGCCCGGCAGCTCCCGCACCTTCATATGCCCGCCGCATTCGGGGTCCTGTCAGTGTCGGCTTATACTCGGCCCGGATTAACTCAGGCAAAAGGACTCAGCATGACGACCCATAGCCGACGAGAAGTCATCACCGCCGCTGCCGCCCTGGCGGGCGTCGGTGCCTCGGCGCAAGCCGCGACCTCAGGCAACGCCGGAACCGCCGGCAAGGCCACGATTCCGCCGGTGGTCCATCATGTGTTCTTCTGGCTCAAGAATCCCAAGTCCAAGGACGACCTGGCGCGATTGCTGACCGGCCTGCGGACGCTGGGCGGCATCGAGACCGTCAAGGCCATTCACATCGGCGTGCCGGCCGAGACCGAGCAGCGTGGCGTGGTCGACTCCAGCTACAGCGCGTCGGAAATCCTGTTCTTCGACGACGTGGCCGGCCAGAACGCCTACCAGGTGCATCCCATCCACAAGAAGTTCGTCGCCGACTGCGAGCACCTGTGGGAGCGCGTGGTCGTTTATGACGTCAAGCCCGCGCCGACGCCTTGATGTCTTCGCGCAGCGTGCGTGCCGCCAGGAAGTAATGCAGCGCTGACCAGAGGTTGATCATGATGGTGACGCGGATGGCCCAACGCAGGCCATCCGCCTGAGCCTGTTGCTCGGCCACGCCGTGGCTCGCCAGATAACTGTTGATCGCGTCGCTGACCACGCCAGTGAACATCGGCCCCAGGCCGAGGCCGATGAAGTTCAGGATCAGCAACAGCACCGCGCTGGCCTGGGCACGCTCGTGCAATCCCACCAGCCGATGAGTCGCCGCGATGCTGGGCGCGAGATAGGCGGCGCTCATCGCGACGAAAGGAATGAGCGCATACAGCGCGTGATAACGATCGTCGAGCGAGTACGCGAGCTGGCCGAACGCGGTGTTGAACAGCAGCGAGCCGGCTGGAATCCACAAATACCAGCGTGGATCGTCGGTGCGATTGTAACAGCGGTCGCATAGCCGGCCGGCGAGATAGGTGCCGGTCAGTCCGCCGAGCGCCACCACGAACGCCAGCCAAGCGCTCAATTCCGCGATCGTCATGCCATGCGTGCGCATGAAGAACGGCGAATAGAAGTTGTTCACGCCATACGCGGCAAAGGAATGCAGGCCGGCCGCAAGCGATAGATGCCGGAACGAGCGCCGCGACCACAGTTCTGTCACGAGCTTCTTGAACGCCACCGGTTCATGGGTAGTGGCGGCCCGCTGCTCCGAGAAACCTCGAGGCGGTTCGCGAAGCGTCAGCTTCACCAGCAACGCCACGATCAGCCCCGGCAAGCCGACGGCGAAGAACGCCGCGCGCCAGCCATAAACGTGCGCAATTTGTCCGCCCACGACGAAGCCCAATGCGCCGCCGGCGTAGACGCCCATGGAATAGATCGACAGCGCCGTCGCCCGCTTGCTCTGATCGAAGTAATCGCTGATGAGCGAGTAGGCCGGCGGACTGCAGCCCGCTTCGCCGACACCGACGCCGATGCGCGCGATCAACAGGTGCCAGAAGTTCTTCGCGACGCCGGTCACCGCAGTGAAGGCGCTCCAGATCACGATGGAGATCGAGATGATGTTCACGCGGCTGCGCCGGTCGGCGAGGCGCGCGATCGGGATGCCCAAGGTCGAGTAGAACGCCGCGAACGCCAGCCCGCTCAACAGGCCGAGCTGCCAGTCATGCAGGCCGAATTCCCGCTTGATGGGCTCGATGACGATGGACAGGATCTGCCGGTCGACGAAATTGCAGGTGTAGACCAGGAACAGCAGCCACACCACATAGTGTCGATAGCCGTTGCTGGCCTCGAAGGTCGCAGTGGGAGCGGCGATCGCCGGCGCCGATGCATCGACCGGGTTCGTCTCGGGACGTGCTGCCACTCGTGGATCTCCTGGAACTTCCGCGGATTATTGCAGGGTGGGCGCGGCACCCCGGGTGATATCGCGACCAGCGTGGTGTTGAGAGCACACCGCCAGGGGGCAGTGGTGACCCGGTCTCACCGCCGGCGCACGCTAGGCAACCCAGCCCGGCGCATGAATGGCCTATAAAAACCCTCGCGACGATGAGCGTGGGGAGAGACGGGCTTGCAGCGTGACAGCACAACGATGACGGCGACACTCGAAGCACTCGAGAACGGCTTCGAGGACGAAGACGCTCGCAATGCCTATGCGGGCAAGTTGCGTCCCGACCGGCAATTGCGCCTGTTCCGCGACGACAGCTGGGTGTTCTCCACCCGGTTGATCAAGCGCGGCAGCCACGTCCAACCCTTGCCTCGGGCCAAACGCCAGATCGAAGACCTGGCCGTGCATGCCAACGCGTCCCGCTACGACCTGGTCGACTACATTTCCCGCAATCGCATCGCCGGCCTGTTGATAATGCATCGGGGCGAGATCTGCCTGGAGCACTACGAGTTCGGCAACGACGCGCGCACGCGTTGGATTTCCATGTCCATGGCAAAGTCCATTGCCACTACGCTGGTGGGCGCGGCGATTCAGGATGGCCTGATCCACAGCGTCGACGATCCGCTGACCCGCTATCTGCCGCAGCTGAAGAATGGCGGCTACGGCGGCGTGTCGATTCGTCACTTGTTACAGATGACGTCGGGCGTGCGCTGGGACGACACTCACACCGATCCGACCTCGGAACGTCGCGTCATGCTGGATCTGCAGATTGCCCAGCAGCCGGGGACGATTCTGAATTTCCTGTCCGGGCAGCCGCGCGTCGCCGAGCCCGGCACGATCTGGAATTACAGCACCGGTGAGACGCACGTGGTCGGCGCGCTGATTCGCGCGGCGGTCGGTCGTTGGTGCGCCGATTATCTGTCCGAGAAGCTGTGGCAGCCGCTCGGCATGGAGCTCGATGCCACGTGGTGGCTCGAATCGCCGCAGGGCCTGGAAGTCGCGGGCAGCGGCATCAACGCTTCGTTGCGCGATTACGCGCGCTTCGGTCAGTTCATGTTGAACGACGGGATGATCGGCTCGAGCCGCGTGTTGCCCGAAGGCTGGGTGCGCGAAGCCACTCAGCCCCGCGACATCGCCGGCAAGCGCCTCGACTACGGCTACATGTGGTGGCCGGTCGCCGCGCGCGACGGTTCATTCGCCGACGGTGCGTTCAGCGCCCGCGGCATCTTCGGTCAGTACATCTATATCAATCCGACGCGACAGCTCGTGATTGTGGTGTTGAGCGCACGGGCCAAGCCCAAGGGATCCGAAGTCATCGCCGACAACGATTTCTTCAACAGTGCGGTGGAAGCGCTCGGCGGATAGTTCGCTTGTGTCATTGCAGATTGGGGAGTGAATCATGATTAAAAAATCACATGGCTCGTTGTTGTTGACCCTGGCTGCACTGGCGCAGCCGATGGTTTGTCTAGCGCAGAGCGAGACGGTCGAGGAAGTGGTGGTGTTCGGCAAGGACTTCGTGCCGCCGGTGAACAGCTCGGGCACCAAGAGCGATACGCCGCCGATCGAAACGCCGGCATCGTTGTCGGTGATCTCGCGCGACCTGCTGGATTCGTGGGGCGCGAGCAAGCTCACCGAAGCTTTGCGTTACACGCCGGGCGTGAATGCCGAGCCGTTCGGTGTCGAGCCACGCTTTACCAGCGTCAACATGCGCGGCTTCACGGCTGCGGCCGCCGGCATCTTTCGCGATGGGCTGGCGCTGATCAATCCAGGCTGGGCGGTGAGCTACAACCTCGAGCCGTACGGCGCCGAGCGCGTCGAAGTGCCGCGCGGTCCGGCGTCGGTGCTTTACGGTCAGGGCAGCCCCGGTGGTCTGATCAACTTTGTTTCCAAGCTGCCCAAGGACCAGGCCTTCGGCGAAGTGGGTCTGGAGTTCGGCAACAACGATCGCAAGCAGGCGCAGTTCGACGTTGGCAGCTCGTTCGATGACGCGGGCACCTGGAGCGGCCGGCTGACCGGCTTGATTCGCGAGAGCGACACGCAGATCGATTACGTTCCGGACGACCGCCAGTTCCTCGCCGGATCCCTGCGCTGGCGGCTCTCCGACGACACTTCGTTCACCTTCCTCGGCACCTATCAGCAGGACAAGACCAAGCCGTCGCAGTCGTTGCCGGCGCTGGGCATGCTCGAGCCGAATCCGAACGGCCGCATTCCGGTCAGCCGCTTCAGCGGCGAGCCGGGGCTGGACGACTACGATCGCAGCGAATTCTCGGTGGGCTATCAGTTCGAGCATCGATTCAACGATTCGGTGCGCTTCTTCCAGAACACGCGCTACAACGATGTGAAGCTGACCGAGATCGCCGTGTACAGCATGGGCATCAGTCAGAATCCGGCCGATGCCGATCGTATCGTGTTCCGTCGCGCGGCCTTCAGCTACGGCACGCTGGAGGGGTTGACCATCGACAACCAGCTGCACGTGGCACTCGGCTCCGATGCGGTAAAACACAAGGTGCTGGCAGGTGTCGACTACCAGGACGTGAGCGCCTGGCATCGTCAGCATCACAACGCCACGCTGACGCCGATCGACATCTTCGCGCCCGTGTACGGCGTGGCGAACATCACGCGGCCGGCGCCGTGGGGTGACGATGATATCGAGCTGGATCAGCTCGGCGTCTATTTGCAGGATGAGATCAAGATCCAGGAGAAACTGATCTTCAATCTGGGCGCGCGCTACGATCGTGCGACCAGCAGCACCTACTCGCGACTGAGCCAGAGCAAGACTCAGGATCAGACCGACGACGAGCTGTCACTGCGCGGCGGTGTGGTGTACGTATTCGATAGCGGCTTCGCGCCGTACGCGAGCTACGCCGAGTCGTTCCTGCCGTCCTCGGGCGTGGATGCGGCAGGCAATCCGTTCGATCCAGAAACCGGCCGGCAGTACGAGGTGGGCGTGAAGTATCAGCCCAAGAGCTTCAACGGCCTGTTCACCCTGGCGCTGTTCGATCTGGAACGCACCAACTTCGTGGATCGCGACGACGACTTCAATCTGTTCCAGACCGGCAAGGCGTCGTCGCGCGGCGTGGAGCTCGAAGCGTTCACCGCCATGGACAACGGCTTGAGCTACATCGCCAGCTACAGCTACCTGGACACGGAGCAGAAGGAGAACATGCTGCCCGAGCTGATCGGCAAACAGTTCCCGCAGATTCCCAAGCACAAGGCGGCGCTCTGGCTGGACTACAACTTCAAGAGCATCGGGCTCGATGCGCTCGGCGTGGGCTTCGGCGCGCGCTATCAGTCCTCGACATTCTCGGATGACTTGAACACGGTGGAGAGCCCGAGCTACACGCTGTACGACGCGGCGGTTCACTACGAATGGAATAACATGCGCGTCGCGTTGAATATCCAGAACCTGGCCGACAAGGAATACGCCTCGTCCTGCTTCACCCGCTTCTCCGTGCTGTGCACGGTGGGTGAGACACGGTCGATCCGGGGCTCGTTCCGTTATCGCTGGTAGGCAGGCTGAGTGAAGCACGATTTTTTTGGGGGCGAGTGAATGACAGAGAAGCGGCGACTCGAGCGGCTGTGGCTGGCCGTCGGTTTTGCGTTACTGAGCACGGCGGCGCTGGCCGGTGAGCAAACCTGGAACGTCAACGATACGGGGCAGCCGTATGTCGACGCCGAGTTCACTGTCAACGAAGGGACCTGGATGAGCGTCGACGTGAGCCCGGACGGCGCGACGCTCGCCTTCGATCTGCTCGGCGACATCTATGTGTTGCCCGTCAAAGGTGGCGATGCACGGCTGGTCCATGGAGGACCGGCCATGCAGATTTTCCCAAGCTTCAGCGCCGATGGCAGCAAGCTGCTGTATCAGAGCGATGAGAGCGGCTACGACAACGCCTGGATCTCCAACGTCGATGGCTCGAATGCGCGGCAGATCACTCACGACGCCGTCAACATGCTGGGCGCACCGACGTGGGGGCCGAACGACGAGTCGGTCGCCGTCGTGCAGGCCTACTCGACCTTCCAGTTGATGAAGGCCTCGGAGATCCGGCTGTTCGATATGCGCGGCGGCAAGGGTGCCGTGCTGGTGGAGATGCCCGGCAATCGCCGCGATGTGCAGGAGCCGAGCTTCACGCCCGATGGCAAGTTCGTCTACTACACGCAGCGGATCATCGAGCCGAATATCTACGTCAACGCGATGAATCCCAACTACGTCATCAAGCGGCGCGAGCTCGAATCGGGCGCGACCGAGGAGTTGATGGGTGGTTGGGGCAGTGCCACCACGCCGGAAGTCTCGCACGACGGCAAGAAGGTTGCGTTCATCCGGCGCGTCAAGGAAAAGACCGTACTGTTCATCTATGACGTCGCGACCCGCACGCAAACCCCGGTGTTCGACGATCTGGATCGCGACCTGCACGCCGACTTCGTGCAGCAGAACGCGTATTACCCGCGCTTCGACTGGTTTCCGGACAATCGTCACATTGCCATCTGGGGCAAGGGCAAGCTGTACAACGTCGACACACAGACCAGTACGGCAAGCGAAATTCCGTTTCGCGTGCACGCCAGGCATCGCATCGTTCAAGCACCGCATTTCGAACAGAACCCGGCGCCGGACTCGGTGTCGGTTCGATCATTGCGACAACTCGCGCCGTCGAATGACGGCACGCGTCTGGTGTTCACCGCGCTCGATCGGCTGTGGACTCAATCGGAGTCGGCGGCACCGGCCCGGTTGACCAAGAGCACCGGGTTCGAATTCGATCCGGCGTTCTCGCGCGATGGCCGTTCATTCGCCTACGTCGAGTGGGACGACGAGCGCGGCAGCACGCTGAAGGTCGCCAATAGCGCCGGCCGAAACGGACGCGCGATCGCGACCAGCCGCGGCGTCATTCGTAATCCATCCTTCTCGCCTGATGGCAAGCGCGTCGTGTACCGCATCGACGAAGCCGACAAGAACATGGGCGGCTATGGCACGCATCCGGGCATCTACATCGTGCCGGCGGCCGGTGGCGAGAGCCGCTTCGTTGTCGAGGGCGACGATCTGCCGATGTTCTCTCCGGACGGGCAGCGCATCTACTACATCGAGGCATCGAAAGTGAAAGGGGAGCTGTTGCACTCCCTGGTCAGTGTGACGGCCGATGGCACGGACAAGCGAGAGCACGCACACACACTCAATGCCGATACGCTGGATCTGCACGTCAGCCCGGATCTGCGGTGGATCGCATTCCGCGAGACGCAGCAGTTCTACGTGATGCCATTTCAGGAAATCGGCGCGCCGTTGACCGTCAGCGCTCGCAACGGCGAGGTGCCGGTGCGGACGTTGACCGATCTCGGTGGGCATTCGCTGACCTGGTCGAGCGATTCGTCGACGCTGTACTGGACGCTCGGCGCTTCGTTGTACCGGGCGCGTGTCGGAGATGCTAGCTCCACGGCTTTGCCGCAGCCGTACGCCAAGGTCGATCTGAAAGTGCCGGCCGATGTGCCCACGGGCAAGCTCGCGTTCACCAACGCACGCATCATCACGATGAAGGGCGATGAGGTGATCGAGCAGGGCACCGTGGTCGTCGACGGCAATCGTATCGTTGCCCTCGGCGCGAGCGGTTCGGTCACGGTTCCCAGCGATGCGAAAGTGGTCGATGCCGCCGGCAAGACCATCATGCCGGGCTTGGTCGACATGCATGGTCACATCGACTGTTGTTATCGAACCGGCGTGATGCCGCAAAAGCAGGCGGCGCGCTATGCCGCGATGTCGTTCGGTGTGACGACCAACTTCGATCCCTATTCGAGCGAACTGCCGAACTACGAGACGCGCGAAACGGATCTCGCCGGCATCACTGTCGGTCCGCGCTGGATCGGTTCGGGCAGCCCGATCTATGGGCGCGCGAAGAAAACCGACTTCAACTATGTACCGCTGCGCAAGTACGACGACGCGCACAAGGCGTTGCTACGCAAGCAGGCGCTCGGCGACATGTTCATCAAGAGTTACAAGCAGCCGGGCCGTCAGCAACGGCAGATGCTGGTCAAGGCGGGGCGCGAGACCGGCATCATGGTCGACGTGGAAGGCGAGGGCCATTTCTATAACAGCCTTTCCATGGTGCTCGACGGTCATAGCAACGTCGAACACAACATGCCGGTCGCGAACTATTACGACGACGTGATTCAGCTGATGAGTCACGGCACCAGCTCGAACACCCCGACGCTGATCGTTGCGTTCGGCGAGCTGTACGGCGAGAACTTCCTCTATGCGCGGGAGCGCGCTTGGGAAGATCCCAAGGTGAAAGCCTTCGCGCAGGAAGTCACCGCGACTTACGGGGCGCTCGAGGTGCCGAGCGGCGCGCCTGCTTACGCTCGAAACATGACCAGCATTCACCTGGCCGACGAGCTGTGGGATATCGGCTTCCGCTCGGTGTCGCGCTCCGTCAAGAAGCTGGATGACGCCGGCGTGCGTATCAATGTCGGTTCGCACGGCGAGATCGCCGGGCTGGCGATGCACTGGGAGATGCAGCTGCTCGCGCAAGGCGGCATGAGCAATCATCACATCTTGCGCGCGGCAACGTTGAACGGTGCGAAGACCCTCGGTTTCGACAAACAGCTGGGCTCGCTCGAAGTCGGCAAGCTCGCCGACCTGATCGTGCTCGACCGCAATCCGCTGGAGGACATTCGTAACAGCAACTCGGTCCGTTACACCGTGCTCAACGGCCGGCTCTACGACTCGGCGACCATGAACGAGATCGGCAACCATCCACGAGTGCGCACTCGATTCTATTGGGAGATGGATGACTACAAGGGCATCGATTGGAACTCGGCGTGGTCGGGGCAGTGAGCGGACGATGAACACCATGAATACTTGTTTCAAGCTGCTGTTGTCGTCCCTGCTCGCGGTGCCGGCGTTCGCTCAGTCCAATTGGAATGTCGAAGACACCGGTCAGCCCTCTTACGACGTTGAATTCCAGGTCGACGAAGGCACCTGGATGAGCGTCACCGTCAGTCCCGACGGCAAGACGCTCGTGTTCGATCTGCTGGGCGATATTTATTCGCTGCCCGCGGCCGGTGGCGAAGCCAAGCTGCTGTTCGGTGGGGCGGCCATGCAGCGCAATCCGCGCTTCAGCCCGGATGGTAGCCAACTGCTGTACATCAGCGACGGCGGTGGCAGCGACAACTTCTGGATCGCCAACGCCGATGGTTCCAATGCGCGGCAAGTGACCAAAGAAACCGTTCGTCTGCTGAGCACGCCTGCCTGGACCGGCGACGGCAAGTCCGTCGCGGGCGCGTTGCAGTTCGCGACCGAAGACAAACATCACGGCGCCGAGCTTCGCATCTATGACTTGCGCGGCGGCAGTGGGCGACTGCTGGTCCCCGGGCCGGCCAATGACGAGCCGGTCAACGAGCCGCAGTTCTCACGTGACGGCCGCTATGTTTACTACACGGAGAAGGTCACCAAGCCGAGCAAGTCGCGCGTCTATGTCGACGCCAACCATAGCAACCTGGCGGTGATGCGTCGGGATCTGGCGAGCGGCGAGGCACAGCAACTGATTCGCGGCTTCGGCAGCGCCATCGCTCCGCAGCTGTCGCCGGACGACAAGCGCATCGCGTTCGTTCGCCGTGTGCGAGAGAAGACGGTGTTATTCGTTTACGACATCGCCTCGGGCAAGGAGCTGCCCGTGTACGAAGGCCTGGATCGAGACGAGCAGGCTGACTACAGCTGGATCGACGGCTATTACCCGCAGTACGGCTGGTTCCCGGATAACCGCCATGTCGCGATCTGGGGCAAAGGCAAGCTCATGAACGTCGACATGGACACGGGGCAGGCGCAGGAGATTCCGTTCAGCGTCCGCTCGCGTCACAAGATGACCGTGCCGCCGCGCTTCACGCAGGACCTGGCGCCGAAGTCGATCAAGGTGAAGGCGATTCGTCAGCTCGCCTATTCGCCGGACGATCGGGTCGTGGTGTTCAACGCGCTCGGACGATTGTGGCGCAAGCAGGACGATGCCAAGCCCACGCGTCTGACTCGTGCCGGCACGTTCGAGTTCGAGCCGGCGTTCTCGCACGACGGTCGGAAAGTCGCGTATGTCGACTGGAATGATGAGAGCGGCAGTCGTTTGATGGTGGTCGGCTCGCAAGGTGGCGCGCCCAAAACCATCTACAGCACCGCTGGCGTGTTGCGCACTCCGTCGTTCTCGCCGGATGGCAGCCGCATCGTATTCAAGATCGACGAGGGCGATCGCTGCCTCGGCGGCCGCGAAGCCAAAGTCGGCTTGTATTGGATCGACGCCAATGGCGGCGAACCTCACTACGCCGGCGACCCGGGCGATGCGCCCATATTCTCGCCCGACGGTAAGCGCATCTACTTCGCCACCAAGAGTTATATCGATCACGCGGTCATCGCTGCGTTGGAGAGCGTGAATCTCGACGGCTTCGACCGGCGCGTGCATGCCAAGACGCTCGATGCGGACACGTCGGAGCCGCGCATCAGTCCGGATCTGAAATGGATCGCGTTCCGTCATCGTCAGCAGTACTACGTGACCCGCTATCGCCAGACTGGCGTACCAGTGACGCTGGCGCCGGGCGACGGCGCGAATCCGGTCACTCAGGTCAGCGATATCGGCGGTTATGCGCTGACGTGGGCGGGCGACTCGAAGCGGTTGCATTGGGCGGTGGGCGATCAGTTCGTGACCGCCGCGATCGATGAGAATGCGCCTGCGAACGCGAAGCCGCAGCTGCAACGATTGGCAGCAGGTCTGGAAGCGCCGGTTGACTCGCCTGCGGGCGAGATCGCCTTCACCAACGCACGTCTCATCACGATGGCGGGCGATCAGGTCATCGAGCGCGGCACGGTTGTCGTGCGTGGCAATCGCATCGTCGCTGTTGGCGCGGCCGATCAAGTGACCGTGCCGTCGGGCGCGAAGGTGATCGATGCGACTGGCAAGACGGTGATGCCCGGCCTGTTCGACATGCATGGTCACATCAACAATTGTTACTACACGTCCTCGGGCTTGATGCCGCAGCGTCAGTCGGCTCGTTACGCCGATCTCGCGTTCGGCGTCACCACCAACTACGACCCGTACAGCCTCGAGCTGCCGGCTTACACGCAGACCGAAATGACGCTCACCGGCGATATGGTCGGTCCGCGCTCCATCGAGTCGGGCCTGATCGCGTTCGGTCGCATCGCCAAGGTCGATGGCGGTTACGTGCCCATCTTCAGCTATCAGGACGCGCAGGATTTCATGGCGCGCAAGAAGGCGCTCGGCGGCACCATCGTGAAGAGCTATCGTCAGCCGATGCGCAGTCAGCGGCAGATGCTGATCAAGGCGGGCCGCGAGGCGGGCGTCATGGTGGACGTGGAGGGCGAGAGCAATTTCTATCTCGATCTCACTGCGGTCATCGACGGCAACACCAATCAACAGCACAACCTGCCGGTCGCGACCTACTACGACGACGTCGTACAGCTGTTCAAGCACGGCCAGACGCCGCACACGCCGACGCTGATCGTGCTGAATGGCGAACTGCTGGGTGACAACTTCATCTATCAGAAACAGCGCGTTTGGGAAGATCCGAAGGTGCGTCAGTTCGTGCAGGTGGTCACCAGCGGCTACAGCCCGGTGCCAACGCCGCACTACGCGCCGCCTTACGTGCGCGGCATGACGACGATCAATGTCGCCGACGAGCTGTGGGATGTGGGGTTCCGTTCGGTGTCGCGCTCCGTGAAGAAGCTCGATGACGCGGGTGTGATCGTGAATGCCGGCTCGCATGGGCACGTCATCGGGTTGTCGTTGCATTGGGAGATGTGGCTGCTTTCCCAAGGCGGCATGAGCAACATGAACGTGCTGCGCACGGCGACGTTGAACGGCGCGCGAACACATGGCTTGGATAAGCAGATGGGCTCGCTGGAGCCGGGCAAGCTGGCCGACATCATCGTGCTCGACAGGAACCCGCTCGAAGATATCCAGAACAGCAACAGCGTGCGTTACACGATGGTGAACGGCCGTCTGTACGACGCGAACACCATGAACGAGATTGGCAACTACAACAAACCCCGAGGCAAGTTCTTCTGGGAAGCCCATCGAGCCCCGAACAACATCGATTGGGAGAAGTCATGGGCCGAGCAATGACCGATAGGAGCGGCTGCCACCTCCACGAGCCTGTGTCCCGCAGCGAGCAACATCAGCGTCACGGTGCCAATGTCGTTCGCTCGCCGCGGCAGCGCTCAGGCCTCCAAGCCGTTTGCACGCTCATGGCGGCCATTGCGGCCACGCTCGCCGCTGCCGCTAGCATCGCAACTGCCAGCGCCGCAGTCGTCGGCACAGCAGCCGCTAGCATCACAACCGCCGGCACGGCAGTCGCGAGCACTGTCGCCCCCAAGGCCGGAGCCGTTGGCGGCGGAGGCTCCAGCGCAGCTAAAGGAAGCGCCGCGCGACAGCGCGAGGCGCGTACCTGGACGGTGTGCCCGGCGTCGGCGACAGCGAGCGATTGCGACTTCAAGGGCGACCAAAGCATTCCCGACGCGGTCGCTCGTGCCAACAACGGCGACACGATTCAACTCCGTGCGGGCCGCTACACGCCTCGCGCCTATCTTGACGTGCCGTTTCGCGATTTAGTGGTGCGTGCGTTCGTGGTCATCGATGACAAGGACATCTCGCTGGTCGGCGAACGAGGCGTGGTGATCGCCGGCAACGACAAGATGCCCATGTCCGCCATCGTCGTTCGCAATGCCGACGTGAACATCGGTCATCTCGAGATCACCGGCTTCAACTACGAGATCGAGGAAGACAAGATCTACGACGGCCATGGCATCTTCGTCATCGACAGCAAGGCCCGCATCGACGACGTCACCATCAGCAAGTTCCAGAAGATGGGCTTGAGCGGCCGCGGCGACACGCAGCTCGACGTATCGAACCTGCGAGTGCTCGACGGGCACGTCGGCGTGTGGCTGCACGAAACCGCTTATCTGCGCCTGCGTAATGCACTGGTTCGAGGCAACGACTCGAGCGCGATCACGGCCTACGACAGCTCGGTCGCACACATCTCCGGCTCAACGGTGGAAGGCAACGCACGATATGGCCTGTATGCGAATCAGCAGGCGGCGGTCTTCGCGAGCAACACGAAAGTTGCCGGCAACAAACTGGGTGACGTGAACGCGCTGGCGGAGAGTCACATTCGACAGGATCCGCCGGTCGCGGCAGCTCCGGCGAACTGACCCTGAATGTCGAGCTTCACGCCGCGAGACGAATCATGGTCGTGCAGCCACCAGCTCGGCCAGCCTGCTATCACTCATTGATGGAGCCGCGACCAGCTGTTGGAAAAGGCTTTGTCCGAACGTCCGGTTCCGACGGCGCATAGCGCGGTGATATCGGCGTTACCAGTTCAGCGCCGGCAGCTAAGAGAGATGCTGGCGCCTAGTTGCTCGGGGGCGCCAGTTCCGGGTGCTCCTTGGCGATGGTCGCGGTGAGCCAGTGGCGGAACTTCTCGATCACGCGCGACTGCCAGCGATCGGCGCGTGCGATGAAATGGTAGATACCCAGCTGCGTGACGAACGCCGGACGCTGATGGGTAATGTCCACCAGCCGGCCGGCGGCGATGTCGTCGGCGGCAATCAGCGAATTGGTCAGCGCGATCCCTCGTCCGAAGCGCGCGCCTTCGAGTGTCAAATGCCCTTGCCACAGGCGAGGGCCGGGCAGCTCGCCTTCTTCGGACACGCCATGGGCGGCGAGCCAACGCAGCCAGCCGTCCGTATCCTGTTCATGCAGAAGCTGATGTTTCAATAAATCGCGCGGGTGGCGCACCGGCGGTGCGCTGGACAGATAGGCCCGGCTGGCGACCGGGATGATCGGCGCGCGCGCGATCTCGATGCTCTTCAAATGCGGCGGCACCTGCAGAGGCGCCCGGTAGGAGCCGACGAAGCGGATCTCGATGTCGGTATCGGCGGAAAGGAACTCGGGGCTGCGATTGGCCGGCTGCAATTCCACGTCGAGTCCTGGATTGGCCTTCTCGAAATCGCCGAGATGCCCCGATAGCCAGTGCAGGGCGAAGCCCGGCATGCAACGGATATGCAGGCAACGATGGTCGCCGCGCTTGATCAAGTCGACGGTGGCGCGCGCGATGATGTCGAGCGCGCTGGCGATGTCGCGGTGATAACGAATGCCGTCTTCGGTCAACACGCTGCCGGCGGCGGTTCGTTGAATCAATTTGGTGCCGGTCCAGTCCTCGATGGCACGCAAATGGCGGCTGACCACCGCGTGGTCACGACATAAGTACTGAGCTGCCTTACGCACGCCGCCCAGGCGCGCAATGGCATCGAAGGCTCGCAACGTCTCGAAAGGGGGCAGAGCGCGACGCGACAACAACTGCGTGGTCGGTGCACGCACCCGGAGTTCTTCGTCGTTCATCGAAGCTGCGGTGCTGATACTGGAAACGGTACGCACGAATCACCTCACCCCGTCGGGGGCATTGAAACCTCCATGGAAGGATTTGCGGAGCGTGGCTGGCAGCTGCGTGTCCGTCCGTTGCATGGTGCCGATTTGTCACCTCTCGCGCAAGGTGCGGTATGCGTCGCTGGTGGTGAGACGCTGACACCGGTGTTGCGGGCTTCGCAACTGGTTCGGCGAGCATTATATGTATCGGAACACGCGCGCCTGGGCCGAGCCTTATCCCAGGATATTCCTGCAATTCTGTGCGCCAGGGCATGCTCCCGGCGCAACGCCGGAGGCAGAATCCGCCGCGTGAATCCGCCGCCGCATCGAGTCTCGGTCGTGCTGCTGGGGTTGGCCCTTGCAGGCCCGGCGGCGTCGGCCAATGAGCTGACCGTCAATGTGAGCGATAACCAGGGGCAGCCGGCCCGCAATGTGGTTGTCGTCGCAACGCCGAAAGCTCCGGTCAGCGCGCCGGCGCGGTCGCCCACAATGGTCGAGATGGACCAGGTCGACCGACAATTCGCGCCCTATGTGCTCGCCATCCAGACCGGCACGCGCGTGCTGTTCTCCAATAACGATTCGGTGGCGCATCAGGTGTATTCGTTCTCGCCGCCCAAGCGTTTCGAGCTGGCCCTGTATCACGGCAAGCCGCGTGAGCCCGTGTTGTTCGACAAGCCGGGCATCGTGACCGTCGGCTGCAACATCCACGACAACATGATCGGTTATCTCTACATCACGGAATCACCCTGGTTCGGCACGACGGCAAGCGACGGCGTGTGGAAGGCGCGGGATATCCCGGCAGGCGAGTACGAGCTGCAGGTGTGGACGCCGCTACTGCCACCGCATGAGTGGTTGCAGACTCAGAGCGTCGTCGTCGGTGAGACATCGGCTCGCGCGTCGTTCAAATTGAAACGCGGCTTGCGGCCCGAGCCGGTGCCGATCAAAGACAAGCGCGTGCGAGACTACTGATGCGCCTCTCTTGTTTTGCACTGGCGATCTCCGCGTGGACATTGAGTCAGTCCGCGCTCGCTCAGGACGCGGGATCGCACGAACTCACCGCTCAGATCGACGTGCGCGCCGTCGCCGTCGATTCGCCGTTGGATTCCTTTGCCGAGGGTGGCACCGGTCAGTTGCGCTTCGGTCGCGACGATGACGGGATCAGGCTCGGCAGCGTGATGATCGACGCCGCCGGTGAGCTCATCGAGACCGTTCGTTACAACGTCACCGCGAGAGCCACGGGCGACGGCGATCAAAATCCTATCGATCTCACCGAGGCATATCTCGAGTGGCGGCCATATCCATCGAACTGGTTGCGTTGGAAGACGCGAGTGGGGGCATTCTACGCGCCGATCTCTCTGGAGAATCGCACCGTCGGCTGGGACAGCCTGTACAGCATCAGCTCGTCAGCCATCAACACATGGCTCGGCGAAGAATTGCGGACCATCGGCCTGGAAACGTCGCTGACCGCGCTCGGCGCGACCGCCGGACGCAATTTCGATGTGAGCGTGGTTGGCTCGGTCTATGCCTGGAACGATCCGGCCGGCATTCTGCTGTTCCAGCGCGGCTGGGGGATTCACGACCGGCAGACCGCGCTATTCGGGGAACTGCCGCGACCCATCGTCATGAACCCGAGCATTCCCAACATCGAGTTCTTCGACGAGGTCGACCACCGGATGGGTTATTACGCGGGCCTGGAGGCGAAAATTTCCGGCCGGCACGTGCTCCGGGCTCTGCATTACGACAACCGGGGCGACACGTCGAAGCGGCACGCGCGCGAACCGACCTGGCTGACCCGGTTCGACGCGCTGGGGGCCCGGCTCGAGCTGCCGCACGCGATCACGGCGATTTCGCAGTACATGCGAGGCGATACCGCGGTCGGGCCGAGCGTCGACGGTCGCGGCCTGATCATCGTCGATTTCGACTCGTGGTTCGTGTTGTTGAGTCAGCAGTACGGGCCGCACCGAATTACTGCACGCTACGACCGCATGGAGACCGAAACTGTGCGTAATGCGCGGTTTTTCGACAGCAACCAGGACGCGGATGCGTGGACTGCCGCGTACCTGTTCGATCTGAACGATCACTGTCAGCTGGCCGCCGAAGCCATTCAGCTCAGTGGCTCGCTCCGCCAGCGTGCGGAAGTCGGTTTGCCGGCCAGCGCCACGGAGCGCCTGCTCCAGCTGGCTTTTCGGTATAAATACTGAAAACCGCCGGGGTCGCGTCCCGACTTTACGCGCTGCTCAATCTAATTGAGACGAACGGCCCGCGCACTTCCTGCAAGCGAGTTGTTCCTTTGTAACAGCGCTTGGCGCCGCGATCCTGGCGACGTATTGTCCCCCGCGAGTACAAGAATGAATCGGGGATCGCGCGTTGTTCAATCGCAGACACATCATGTCTCTGTTGGGACTGGCGAGTGCGGCCGGCGTCGTCGCCAGCAAGTCTGCCCACGCGTCGCAAAGTGCGACCGGCAACACGGCGCACGAGCTGGCCGAGGCCATCGAGGCAATGCCCGTGCTCGATGTGCACTCTCATGGTTTCCCTGCACTGGCGCCGGTCACTGAAGAGATTTTTCTCGAAACGCTGGCGTTGAGCGCGTGGATGCTGGACGCGTACTTCCCGGCCGAGCCCGGTCAGGAGCAGACGGTTTACGAGCAATGGCGTGCGGCGGGGCCGGAAGAGCGCGCGCGTCTGGATCACAAGTACGGCATCCAGAAGCGTTTCGACGAAGTGGTCTCGCAAATGCGCAGTACCACGTTCGTCGAGGCGCTCACCAAGGAGATGGCGACCTTCTTCCGTTGCAAGCCGACGTTGAAGGACGTGATCGCGGCTCGCAACGAGTACACCCGGGGCGACTTCTGGCGTTACGTGAACGACCTGTTCGGCTCGGCGAAGCTGGAAGGCGCGTTGGTGCAAGGCTCGTTGGGCGCGTGGACCCTGCCGGAGCCCAAGCAGGCGGACTTCAAACGCAGTCTGCGCATGAAGGTGTACGACGTTGCAACCGCTGGCGCGTACGGCATCATCGACAAGGACATTCCGTTCTCGGACCTCGTTTCCGGGAATCGGGAGCAGCTGCGGCGTCGGGCGAAAGAGCAGGGCGCGGTTGCGTTCAAGTCCGGCATCGTGAAACAGACGGGAGCTGACGTTGAGGTAGTCACCGCGGCCCAGGCCGAGCAGGCGTGGGAACAATGGCGCAAGCTGCCGGCAGCCGACAAGAAGCGCGTCTGGAATCGCGAATGGCGTCCGGCGTTCTGGAAGACACTGCAGGATTTCATCGTATGGGAGACCTGCGCGGTCGCATACGAGCTCGATATCCCTTTGCACATCCACGCCGGCAATGGCGAAGGGCAAGACAAGATCAGCACGCACTATCCATACAAGCTGGAAAACGTCGTGCGCTATCCGGTCGACTTGCCGCAGAAGCCGGTGCAGATCGTGCTGTTGCACGCCGGCTTCCCGCATCACACTGAAGCGGCGTACATGTCGCACATCTTCCCGAACGTCTGGTACGACATGTCGGTGATGGCGCCGTTCGTGAACCGGGGCTTGTATCAGCGCCTGTTGGAAACGTTCGAGACCGCGCCGCTGTCGAAAGTCATGTACGGCAGCGACGCGTATCACGTGCCCGAGTTCTTTTATCTGGGCGCGAAGTGGGCGAAGAAGCACGTGGCCAAGGCACTGGCGGTGCTGGTGGACGACGGCGTGCTGACCAAGGACGACGCCGTGCGCTATGCGCGCATGATCCTCGCGGACAATGCCCGCCGCCTGCACAAACTCAACGGGACGTGAGCCGTGCAAGCGTCGATTGAGGACTGGTTTCGTCGCGAGATCCTGATTCACGAGCCCGCGCTGGTGCGGTTTCTATCGCGCAACTGGTTCAATCAGAACGACGTGCAGGACATCCGTCACGACATCTATGTGCGGGTCCTGGAAGGCGCGGAGCGGCAGCTCCCGCACTCGCCGCGCGCGTTCCTGTTCGGAGTGGCGCGCCACCTGCTCATCGACCGTGTCCGTCGCGAACGCATCGTCGCGATCGATCTGTTGGAGGATGTGGATTCGTTAAACGTCCTAATAGACGAGGTCTCGCCGGAGCGTCGCGCCACCGGCCGGGAACAGGTGCAGCGGCTGTCGAAGTTGTTCGACCGCCTGCCGCCGCGTTGCCGGGAAGTGGTGTGGATGAAGCGGGTCGAAGGCCTGTCCCAGAAACAGATCGCCGAACGGTTGGGGATCGCCGAGGCCACGGTGGAACGCCATCTGGTCCGCGGCATCGCCCTGCTTGCAAATGCCCTGTATGGCAGCACCGGGCATTCATCCGCCAAGCGAGTCAACGATGAGCCGCTGATTGCTGTCGAGTCCCGACATGGAGAGTAGAGAACAAAGCGAACGCGCCGCCGCTGCCTGGATTGCACGCCGTGACTCCGGGGAATGGAGCGAGGCGGATGCGACTGCCTTCAATGAGTGGTTGGCGGCATCGCCGGGCCATCGCGTCGCCTACTACCGATTGAACGCGGCGTGGCAGGAGACCGGGCGCTTGCAGGCGCTGGTGGGCAACACCAGCACCACCAACGCCAATGCTCAGCCCCAGCCGCAGCCCGTGCCGAAGCGGCCGCAGATCAGCGAACGACAGTTGCGTTGGCGAGCGCTCGCGGCGGCGCTGGTGCTCGCCGTCGGTGTCAGTCTGGTCGTGTTCAAGGCGACGAACGTTCCGCGTGGCACGCATGTCACGGTGGTGGGCGGCATGCAGAGCGTGCCGATGGTCGACGGCTCGCGCGTCCTGCTGAATACCAACAGTCAGGTGTCGATCGCGCTGAATGAGCACGAGCGGCGCGTCGAGTTGAAACATGGCGAGGCGTTCTTCGAAGTCGCCAAGGATCCCAACCGGCCTTTCGTGGTCGTGGCCGGCGACAAACGCATCATTGCCGTCGGTACCGCATTCTCGGTGCGTCGCGAAGGCGACGAAATGCGATTGATCGTTTCCGAAGGCACGGTGCGCATGGAAACGCCGAGCAAGCAAGTCAAGCCGCCGGGCCCGTTGAGCGCTGGCTCGGTCCTGCGCGCGCGTCACGACGACATGCTGGTCCAAAAGGAAGCATTGGCGGATATCGAGCGCTCGCTCAGCTGGCGCAACGGCGTGCTGACGTTCCGCGATACGCCGCTGTCGAACGCGGTTACCGAGTTCAATCGTTACAACACGCGGCCCATCGTCATCGAAGACGATCGGGTCGCAGCCTTGCAGATCGGTGGCATCTTCCGCGCGACTCAGCCGGAAGCTTTCGTTCGTTTGCTCTCGGAAGGTTTTCCGATTCAGGTCGTCATGGAAGACGAACGAATCGTGCTGCGCGCAAATTGACTTGCCGGAAACCCGATTCCTGATCGACTGATTTTGTATCCGGTCGATAAGAACCGAGTCATGGGGTTGAGGCATGCTGAAGACGTCCAGTAGAAACACGTTGATCGCCGTCGCTATTACCGCGGCGCTGACACATTTCAATGCATCGGCGGCGATCGCCGATCAAGTCGCCGCCGGTGCACCGAGAGCCATCAATGTTTCCGCAGGAACTCTGCAGGACGCGTTGGAGTCGCTCGGCAAGCAATGCAATGTCGATGTCGTGTATCCGAGCAGAGCGCTGCAGGGTCTGCGAACCTCCGGCGTCAGCGGCGTGATGGAGCCGCGCGCGGCATTCGAAAAGCTCATCGAAGGCACACAGCTCATCATCAAAGAGCAGGGCGATGCGCTGCTGGTCACGACGACACCGCGGGCCGCTGCGCATGACTCTTCGGCGTCGGGTGCGCGGCCTATCCGGCTGGCTCAGGCGACTATCGTGAATGCCGCTTATCTGCAGGATTCCAGCGGTGCGGCGCCGGCGCCGGCACCGGCACCGGCCGAGTCGACTGCGCCGGGCTCGGCGAGCAGCAGCGACAATCTCGCCGAGATCGTCGTTACGGGTTCTCGACTGCAGCGTCGTGACATCGAGGCAGTGAGCCCTGTCACCATGCTGGGCGAAGTGGAAATCGCACAGCGCGGCTACATTCGCACGGAAGAAATTCTGATGCACATGCCGCAGCTGCAGACTTTCCAGAGCACGTCCGGCCGCACGTTCGTCGATCTGCGCGGTCTGGGTTCGCAGCGTACCCTCGTGCTGGTCAACGGCCGACGTCTGCAATCGGGCGGTTACAGTGACGCGGCCGCCGATGCGAGCATCGTGCCTCCGGGCCTGATCAAGAACGTCGAGATCCTCACCGGCGGCGCCTCCTCGGTGTACGGTGCGGACGCCGTCGCGGGTGTCGTCAACTTCGTGATGGATACCGATTTCGAAGGGTTCAAGATGACCGGCAGCGTGTCCGGTTTCCAGCACGACAACGACAACACCATGGTGTCCAGAGCCATGGATGCACGCGGCGAGAACTGGTACGCGAAGGGCAACTCCTTCGATGGCGAACAGTACAAGCTGGATATCATGGCGGGCGGCAGATTCATGGACGGTGCCGGCCACATCAGTGCCTACCTCGGCATCGACAAGAGCTCGTTGTTGCGCATGAGCGCACGCGACTATACCTCCTGCGCGCTCGCTGCCGACGCGACTTGCAGTGGCTCGCTGGAAGCCGGCGATCCGAACTTCATTTTCGCCAATCCCCTGGGCCGGCAGACCCTGCAGGACGACGGCTCGCTGGCGGCCTACACCAACAACCTCGCCAACTGGGGCAACAACCTGTCGATGCGCCATCCCGCCAAGCGTCTGCGCGGCGGCGCCTTCATCAACTACGAAATCAACGAGCACGCCAAGCCGTATTTCGAGTTGAATTTCATGCGCGCCGAATCTCGTAACTACTACGACGAGACGGCGACGTTCGGCGTGCCGGCCTCGATCCGCTGCGACAGCCCGCTGTTGAGCCCGGCCCAGCAAGCGCAGATCTGCGGTCCCGGCGGCCTGAATCTGCTGCCGACGCAGAGCTTCAGCGTCAACCTGTACAAGCGCAACGTCGAAGGCGATGCGCGTTATTGGGACAAGACGTACAACTCGTTCCGCGCGGTCACGGGTGTGAAGGGCGATATCAATGCGAACTGGCGCTACGACGTGTCGTTCCTGTACGGCAACACCACGAGCGCGGAGCAGGGCACGAATGTGTTCGTGCGCAGCCGCCTGTTGAACGCAGTGAACGTCACTCGCAACGGCAACGGCGACATCGTGTGCGTGTCGGGCGGTGCGTGCGTGCCATACATGTTGTTCACGCCGGGCGGCATCACGCAGGCCGCGCTCGATTATCTGACTTCGGATCATTACATCGACGGCGACGCGAGCACCTATGTGACCAACGCCTTCGTTTCCGGCGACTTGCCACTGACGATGCCGACCGCTCGCAACCCCGTCGCCCTGGTGCTCGGCGCCGAGTATCGCAAGGAAACCTTCGGTGCGTTCTACGACGATCCGCAGAAGCAGGGCGACATCCTCGGCCGCACGCGTCAGCAGGACACCAGCGGCAGTTACGACGTGAAGGAATATTTCGTCGAGGCGGCGGTGCCGTTGATCGAAGACCTGCCGTGGGTGCAGAACCTGTCGGCGGAGCTCGGCTTCCGCTTCTCCGACTACAACCTGTCCGGCGAGCAGGAGACGTGGAAGGTCGGTCTCAACTATCGCCCGACGAGTCAGCTGAAGTTGCGCGGCGGTTTCAACCGCGCGGTCCGCGCTGCGAACGTGGTCGAGTTGTTCCGTCCGCAGGCCAACGGTCTGTGGAACGGTTCGGACCCCTGTGCCGGCGCCAATCCGCTGTACAGCGCGGCACAGTGCGCACGCACTGGCGTGTCGGCGAGTCAGTATGGTTCGGTGAGCGCCAACCCGGTGGGTCAGTTCAACCAGATCACCGGCGGCAATCCGCTCCTCGATCCGGAAACGGCCGACACCATCACCGTGGGCCTGGTGCTCTCGCCGCTGAGTGGAATGAACGTCACGCTGGACTATTGGGACATCAAGATCGACGACGTGATCGGCACGGTGGGCGCTTCGACGGCCCTCAACCAGTGCGCCCTGACCGGCGAAGCGTCGCTGTGCAACCTGATTCGCCGCGCTCCGGACGGCAATCTGTGGCTGGATATGCTGAGCGGCTCGGGCGGCTACATCCTGGCCACCAACGCCAACCTGGGTTCCTGGCACTATCGCGGCGTGGACCTGAGCATGGATTACAGCCTGCCCGTGGGCGCCGGCGATGTGACGTTCTCGTTGAATGGCAGCCGCTTCCTCAAGAAGTTCCGTGAGAACGTCAAGGGGCTGGCGGGTTCGCGCTTCTCTTGCGAAGGGTTGTACAGCGCCAACTGCAACTTCCCGACGCCGAAGTGGCGCCATACGTTCGGTGCGACCTACGCCTCGGACAGCTTCTGGTCGACGACGGTCTCCTGGCGTTACTTCGGTGCGGTCGACAACCCGGCGGTCACGACCGGTATCGACTCGGGCATCAACGCGCAGAGCTTCTTCGACCTGTCGGGCACGTTCAAGGTGGCGGACAACGTCAGCATCGTGACCGGCGTGAACAACATCCTCGACAAGGAACCGCCGCTGGTCAGCCTCAACATCTCGACCAACTACTACAACACCGTCGACGGGTACTACGACATGCTGGGTCGTTTCGTGCACCTGACCGCGACTGTGAAGTTCTGAAGCAACGACGATACGAGGCCGGGGCGGTACATGCTGCCTCGGCCTTTTTATTCCGAGGTGCAAATCGACTTGCTGGAAAGCCGGCTCCTGATCGACTGAATGTCGTATCGGTCGAAGACGACCGGATCAGGGGTTGAACATGCTGAAATCGTTTACCGGTCGGAATCGTTTGCTGGCTGTCGCAATCGCCGCGACGCTGGCTCATTTCAATACATCGGCGGCCATCGCCGGCGGCGCCATGGAGCAGACCGCTCCGGCGGCCGAGCCACTATCGTCGACGTCCGAGAATGTCGCTGAAGTTGTGGTCACCGGCTCGCGACTGACGCGTAAAGACATCGAGGCGGTCAGTCCGGTGTCGGTGCTCGGTGAAGTCGAGATCGCGCAGCGCGGTTACATCCGCACTGAAGAAATGCTGATGCACATGCCACAGCTGCGCACCGAGCAGAGCGAGTCCGGCCGAACCTTCGTCAATCTGCGTGCTCTCGGTTCTGAGCGTACCCTCGTGCTGGTCAACGGCCGTCGTTTGCAAGCGGGCGGTTACGGTGACGCCGCGCCCGATCCGAGCCTGGTGCCGCCGGGCTTGATCAAGAATGTTGAAATCCTCACTGGCGGCGCTTCCTCGGTGTATGGCGCCGACGCGGTTGCCGGTGTCGTCAACTTCGTCATGGATACGGAGTTCGAAGGCTTCAAGATTTCCACCGGCGCTTCCGCCTTCCAGCACGACAACGACAACACGATGGTGTCGCGTGCGATGGATGCACGTGGCGAGGAGTGGTACGCGAAAGGCAATTCCTTCGATGGCGAGCAGTACAAGATCGATATCGCCGCCGGCGGAAAATTCGCGGACGGCGCCGGGCACATCAGCGCCTACCTCGGCGCCGACAAGAGCGCGCTGTTGCGAATGAGCGCGCGCGATTACACCTCCTGCGCACTCGGTTCGGATGCGACCTGCAGCGGTTCGTTCGAAGCCGGCCGGCCGAACTATTATTTTCCTGAGCTCGATGCCGAGATGATGCTGGCGAACGACGGCAGCCTGGTGCCTTACGACGACAATCTCGCCAACTGGGGCAACAATCTGTCGATGCGCCACCCGGCCAAGCGGCTGCGCGCCGGTGCATTCGTCAACTACGAAATCAACGAGCACGCCACGGCGTATTTTGAAGCGAACTTCATGCGCGCCGAGAGCCGCAACTACTACGATGAAACCGCCACGTTCGGCATGCCGGCGACGATTCGCTGCGACAGCCCGATTTTGAGCACGGCGCAGGCGGCGGAGATTTGCGGCGCGAGCGGTTTGAATCTTGCGCCCACCGATTCGTTCACCGTCAACCTGTACAAGCGCAACGTGGAAGGCCAGGCCCGTTATTGGGACAAGGTGTACAACTCGTTCCGCACCGTCACCGGCTTGAAGGGCGACATCACCTCCAACTGGCGTTACGACGTATCGTTCATGTACGGCAACACCACCAGCTCCGAGCAGGGCACGAATGTGTTCGTGCGCAGCCGGGTGTTGAATGCCGTCAACCTGACTCGTAACGGCAACGGTGAGATCGTGTGCGTCTCGGGCGGCTCTTGCCGCCCGTACATGGTGTTCACGCCGGGCGGCGTCACGCAGGACGCGCTGGACTACATGACCAGCGATCATTACATCGATGGCGACGCCAGTACGTATGTGGCCAATGCCTTCGTTTCCGGCGATCTGCCATTGACGATTCCGTCCGCGGCCAATCCGATCGCGCTGGTGCTCGGCACCGAGTATCGCAAGGAAACATTCGGCACGTACTTCGACGATCCGCAGAAACAGGGCGACATCCTCGGTCGCACGCAGCAGCAGGACACCAAGGGCTCGTACGATGTGACCGAGTTCTTCGTCGAAGCCGCGGTGCCCTTGGTCGAGAATCTGCCGTGGGTGCAGAACCTGTCGGCGGAGCTCGGCTATCGCTACTCCGATTACAACCTGTCCGGCACGCAGAGCACCTGGAAGGCCGGTCTGAACTATCGGCCGATTCAGCAACTGAAACTGCGCGGCGGTTTCAACCGCGCAGTGCGTGCTCCGAACGTGGCCGAGTTGTTCGAGCCGCAATCGAACGGTCTGTGGAACGGTTCCGATCCTTGCGCCGGCGCCACTCCGTTGTATTCCGCTGAGCAGTGCGCGCGCACCGGTGTCGATCCGGGCCGCTATGGCTCAGTCACCGCCAATCCGGTCGGCCAGTTCAACCAGCTGACCGGCGGCAATCCCAACCTGGATCCGGAGCAGGCCGACACCGTCACCATCGGTCTGGTGCTCTCGCCGCTGGACCGGATGAACATCGCCATCGACTATTGGGATATCAAGATCGATGACGTGATCGGGACGGTGGGCGCGTCGACGGCGCTCAACCAGTGCGCTTTGACCGGCGATGCGTCGCTGTGCAGCCTCATTCATCGCGCGGCGGACGGCAATCTGTGGCTGGACTTGCTGAGCGGTTCGGGCGGCTACATCGCAGCTACCAACGCCAATCTCGGTGCCTGGCATTACCGCGGTGTGGATCTGAACCTCGACTACGCCGTGCCGGTCGGCGCGGGCGATGTAAGGTTCTCACTCAATGGCAGCCGTTTCTTGAAAAAATTCCAAGAGAACGTCAAGGGCGTGCCGGGCTCGCGCTTCTCGTGCGAAGGCTTGTACAGCAGCAACTGCAACTTCCCGACGCCGAAGTGGCGCCACACGTTCGGCGCGACCTACGCCTCGGACAGCTTCTGGTCGGCGACGCTGAACTGGCGCTACTACGGTGAGGTCGACAATCCGGCGGTCACGTCGGGTATCGACGCCGGCATCAACGCCCAGAGTTTCTTCGACCTGTCGGGGACGTTCTCGGTGGGCGACAACATCAGCATCGTCACCGGCGTAAACAACATTCTGGACAAGGAGCCGCCACTGGTCAGCCTCAATCTGTCGACCAACTACTTCAACACTGTCGACGGCTACTACGACATGTTGGGCCGCTTCCTGCACGTGAGCGCCACAGTGAAGTTCTGATCTGACGGCGACTTGCCGACGCCAGGGGGCGGAGCTGGCCGCTGAGCCGACTCCGCCCCCTTTCCATGCCGGGTGTACTTGCATGGCTGGCATGTAAATGGCATATGGGACGGCAATGAGAGAAGTGCCGCCCCAGACTGCACCTTACGAGTTCCTGCTGGCGTTGAATCAAGCCATTCACCCCCTGGTGGATGCCGCCGAGATCACGCTGACAGCGGCCCGTCTCGTCTGCGAGTACCTGAAAGTCAGTCGCTGCGCGTATGCGGATGTGGCGCGCGACCAGGATTCCTTTGAAATAACCTGCGATTACAGCAACGGCGTGCGGCCATTCGTCGGCCGGTATCGCTCCAGCGAGTTCGGCGCCGAGTTCGTGCGGCTGATCGAATCGGGGCAGGCCTGCGTCATCGAGGATGCCGAGACCGATCCGCGCACGCAGAGTGTTCTCGGCAATTATCGCCAGGCACAGATCCGCTCGATGATTTCCGTGCCGCTGATCAAGGCGGGCCACTTGTGCGCGCTCATGGCCGTTCATCACGACAAGCCGCGACGCTGGCGGGCGGAAGAGGTCGATCTGTTGCAGCTGGTCGCGAGCCGTTGCTGGGATTCGATCGAGCGTGCCCGGGTTTCCCGCGAGCTGCGCGAGCTCAACGACTCTCTCAAACGTGAAGTGCGATCGCGCACCGAGGAAATGACCCGCTCCGAACGGCAGTTCGCGCAGCTGGTCGCGGGCGTGACGGATTGCGCGATCTATATGCTCGACGCCGACGGATTCGTTTCCTCGTGGAATCCAGGTGCCGAGCGTATCAAGGGCTACAGCGCGGAGGAAATCATCGGTCGCCATTTCTCGCAGTTCTACACCGTCGAGGATCGTGCCATCGGGCTGCCGGATCGCTCGCTCAGCCTGGTCGCGACCAAAGGCAAGTTCGAAGGCGAGGGCTGGCGCATGCGCAAGGACGGCTCGCGCTTCTGGGCCAGCGTGCTGATCGATCCGATCTACGGGCCGGATCATCGAGTCGTCGGCTACGCCAAGATCACGCGTGACATGACCGAGCGGCGTTTGATTCAGGAGCAGCTCAATCAGGCGCAGAAGATGGAAGCGATCGGCCAGCTCACCGGCGGCGTCGCGCACGACTTCAACAATCTGCTCACCGTGATCCTGGGAAATCTGGATGTCGTGCAGCGGCGCGCGGCGGCGGATGACGAGAAATTGCAGCGTGCGATCGAGCATGCTACGCGCGGTGCCGAGCGTGCGGCTGCTTTGACACATCAGTTGCTCGCCTTCGCCCGCCGGCAACCGCTCAATCCGAAGCCCACCGCTGTGAATCAGTTGGTGACGACGCTGCTCGAACTGATCCGTCGCACGCTGCCCGAAGCCATCGCCGTGCAATCACGCTTGAGCGCCGGCGTCGGTCAGGTCAGCGTGGATCCGAATCAGATGGAAAGCGCGCTGTTGAATCTGGCAGTGAACGCGCGCGACGCGATGTCCGGCAAAGGCACGCTGACGATCATGACCGAGCTGGTGGATGTCAGCGAGGACGAGGCGCTGCGTCTGGGAGATCTGAAGCCCGGTCCGCATGCGGTGATCAGCGTGGTCGATACAGGTGTCGGCATGTCCGCTGAAGTGGTCGCCCGCGCCTTCGATCCATTCTTTACCACCAAGCCGCTGGGGCAGGGCACCGGGCTGGGGTTGAGTCAGGTGTTCGGCTTCGTGAAGCAATCCGGCGGCACGGTGAAGTTGCAGAGTGAGCCGGGTCAAGGCACGACCGTGAAAGTGTATCTGCCTCGCGTCGACGCGTCGGCTGAGCCTCGGTCCGAACGAAACGGCGATGAACTGCCCCGTGGCGACAAGACCGAGACCGTGCTGGTCGTCGAGGACGAGAAGGATGTGCGGGCTTACAGCATCGAATGTCTGGAAGAGCTGGGCTTCTCGGTTCTGCACGCGTCCGACGGCCCGTCGGCGTTGCGGATGATTGCCGATCATCCCGAAATTCGATTGCTGTTCACCGATGTAGGGCTGCCGCATATGAGCGGCCGCGAGCTCGCCGAGGAGGCGCGTCGGCTGCGCCCCGAGCTACCCGTGCTGTTCACTACGGGTTATGCGCAGGACGCGATGTTTCAACAGGGCAAGCTCGAGAGCAACGTCGAGCTGTTGACCAAACCTTTCAATCGCACGCAACTGGCGGCACGCGTGCGCCGTCTGCTCGATGCTTGAGCGCTATTTATAGAGATCGAGCAGCGCCGAGCCCGCCAGCAACAGCGCACCGACACCATAGAACTGGGTGTCCGACTGCTCAACTTGCTCTGGCCTGTCGCTCACTTGCTGTACCCATCCGAGCCGGCCGTCCGCGTCCACTGCTTTCTCCAGCGCCTGCCAACCTCGAAGCGCCGCCGGTTCGTAGGTGGCGCGATCGAGCAGGCCGATGTCGATGCCCCATGCCAGGCCGTAAACGAAGAAGCCCGTGCCACTCGATTCAGGCGGCGCGTTCTCCGGCGCCAGCAGCGAGGTGGGCCAATACCCGTCCGGCTTCTGTAATGTCAGTATTTTCGCCGCCATTTCCTTGAACAGCGTTTCGTAGGCGGGCCGCGTTGGATCGTCCTTCGGCAGTGCTGTGAGCACCCGCGCCACGCCCGCGAATACCCAGCCGTTGCCACGACTCCAGAACAACTTGCGCCCCTTCGAATCTCGTCGGTCGAAGAAGCGGCTGTCGCGATAGAACAGATGTTGCTCGCGGTCGTAGAGGTAAGCCTGCGTCGCCTTCCATTCCTTGTGCGCGAACTCGGCGTAGCGCGGATCCTTCGTGACCCGCGACAACTCGACCCACAGCGGCGGCGCCATGAACAACGCATCACACCAACACCACCGATCCCAACACTGCGCCCCTCCACGCGCGTCGAGATCGTTCGTCGGCGGCGCCGCCATGATCGCCTCGAGCCTCCTTCGCGTGGGCACGAGCGCTTCCTGTCCCGCGCCGTGGGCAGAAGCCCAAAGATAACTCTGCCCGATCGCCTGATCGTCGGCGTGATACGTCCTGTCCCCAAGCCGCCATCTCTGATTTCGCCCCTGACTCAGGATGGCTTCCTTGAAGCGCTCCGATTTGCTTCGTTCAGCGAGCGCCGTCAGCCCGATATAGAAGGCAGCTTGCTGCCAGCTTCGCGGACTGCGCGTTTCCTCGCGCATGACTTTGAGCGTGTCGACGGGTTCGAGGTGCGCGAGCTGCCAGTCGGCGGCGCGTTCGAGGAGGGGGAGAGTCTTGTCGCGGTCAATCGGTTTTGTGGCCGCCGCTGCGAGACCCTGGGTCATCAGCAGAATCGAGGCGAGCAGGATGGAGATGGAGGGGAGCCTGCGTGAGTCCTTCATTCGGCTTTGTCCTCGGGAGGTGTCGAGATGCAGAGCGAGCCGCCTAACATGCGTCATGATGCAAATTAAAGACGATAAGCGCAAATAACCTGCAGTATTCCGCGTGTTAGTGGCTATCTCCCAGCCGCACCTCCAGATTGCCGAGAGCCGCTATCGTCCCTCACTGCGGCCAGCCGCCACCCAGCGCCTTGTAGACCGCGACCAACTGCGTCCCCAGCTGAATGTTGCTCTGACTGTAGGCGCGTTCCGTCTGCAGTAACGTGCGCCGCGCTTCGAGCTCGCCGAGATAGTTGATCATGCCGTGGTTGTAGCGGACGCGAGCGATGTCATAGGCGTCGCGGCTCGCGGTGAGGGCGGTTGACAGCTCCCGATTGTGTTCCTGCTCGGCGCTATAGCCGCTCAACGCGGTTTCGATTTCATGCCACGCGCGTAACACCGTTTGTTGATACGACACGGCGGCCTGCTGTTGGTCGAGTTTGCGAACTTCGACAACTGCGCGCCGGCGACCGCCATCGAAGATCGGCAGACTGATGCTCGGGCCGACGGACCACTGTCGCGCACCCCAGTCGCCAAGGTCCGATGCGCGCAGCGATTCCTGCACGAAGCTACCCGTCAGCGTGATACGTGGATATAAATCGGCGACGGCAATGCCGATCTCCGCTGTTGCCGCATGCAACTGCGCTTCGGCTCGCTGAATATCGGGACGGCGTCGCGCGACTTCCGAAGGCACGCCGCCGGCAACGGCGGGTGGCAACGTGAACGTCGGCGGCGCGGCGGTGAGTTGAGTGTCGAGTGAGCCGGGCGGCTCATTGAGCAGCACCGCCAGTGCGCTCAGCAACTGGGTTTCCTGCTGTTTCAATTGCGGCAACGTCGATCGCGTGTCGGCGAGACGGGCGCGCTGGGTGGCCAGATCGAGTTGATCGACCAGGCCGCCTTTGACCCGATACTCAGTGAGCTCCACCAGATCCTGGCCGGCGGCGGCATCGGCGGTCGCAATTCGCAATTGATCCTGAGCGCCGCGCAGTTCCAGATAGCCGCGCACGACTTCGCCAATGAGAGAGAGTTGAGCGTCGCGCAGGTCCTGTTCGCTCGAGCGCACGTTGGCGTCGGACGCTTCGACCGTGCGACGAAGCCGGCCCCACAGGTCCAGTTCCCAGCCAACGTCGAAGCCGGCCTGAAACACGTCGAACGGTTCGCTGAGCACCTGGACGATCTGCTCGCGTTCACCCGCGGGCGCGATCAAATCGATCATTCGGGTGGCCGTGCCGAGCTCGCTCTGTCGTTCGCGTTGATAGGCGCCCTTGGCATTCACGTTCGGCCAGAACGCGCCCGAATCGGCATTGCGAAGCACTCGACTCTGCGCGACCCGTAGCATGGCGAGCTGCACGTTGGCGTTGTTCGAGAGTGCGCGGGCGACGAGGTCGTCGAGCGTCGCGTCGTGGAATTGTTTCCACCACATCTGCTCGATCGCGTCGTTGGCAACCGTGGAGTCGCGCCAGTGCTCCGGCAGAGCGGGCTGCGGCGCTTTGAAATCCGGGCCGACGGCACAACCGCCGAGCAGCGCCGAACCGATCGCAATCCAGATGATCTTGTTTCTCATGATGCACCTACACGAGCCGGTGTCGGAATAGCCACCTAGCCATGGGCAGGGTCACCAGCGCGATGATCACCAGCGGCCACATGTCGTGGTAGAGATAACCGAAGCTCGCTCCTTCGAGATATACACGCCGCACCAGGTCGATCGCATAGCGCAGCGGATTGGCATAGGTCAGGTACTGCATGGCCGGCGGCATGTTGCTGATCGCCGAGGTCAGGCCGGAGAGCAGCATCATCGGCATCAGCAGAACGAACGTGTACAGCATGGCCTGTTGCATGGTCTTCGAAAACGCCGAGAGCGCGAGTCCGATGCCGACCGCGGCGGTGGTGAACAACAGCAACCCGGAATAGAGCGTGATCAGCGAGCCTTGAAAGGGAATGCCGAACCAGAAACGCGCCACCAGGAAAATGATGGAGGACTGCGTCAGCCCGATCAGAATGGGCGGCACCGCCTTGCCGAACATGATTTCCGTCGGGCGCAACGGGGTGACGAGCAACTGATCGAACGTGCCTTGTTCGCGTTCGCGTGCCACCGACAGCGCGGACAGCATCAACACCTGGAGCATGCTCAGCGCGCCAATGAGGGCGGGAATCATGGCCCAGCGTGTCTCCATGTTCGGGTTGTACCAGGCGCGGGTTTGAATGGTGAGTGCCGGCGTCGGACCGCCCCGCAGTTCATTCCACTGGGTGTTGAAGCGATCGACCGCGGCGGTGACATAGGAGGCGGCGACATTGCCCGTATTCGAGTTACGGCCGTCGGCAATGACTTGCACGACGCCGCCGCGTCCCGACTCGATGTCGCGTTCGAAGTTGAAGGGCACATGGATGACCAGGATCGCGCGCTTCTTGCCGATGGTCTCGCCGATCTGCGAGGCACTGGTCAGATTCGCCACTCGCGTGAACACACCCGAACCGTCGACTTGTGCCATGAACTGAGTCGAAGCGTTGCTTCGGTCGGTGTCCAGCAGCGCATAGGGCACTTCGTTCAGATCGAACGTGGCTGCATAGCCGAACAGCAACGACTGCAGAACCACTGGCAATACCAGCACCAGCCGGCTGCGCGGGTCCTTCAAGATCGCGATCAGCTCCTTGCGGATCAGAATGGCGATGCGGTGGAGCGTCGCGTTCATACCAGTTGCTTCCGCGTGTTGATCCGGATGAGGACGAGCAGGACGACTGCGGCGACGATGAGCACGGCGACGTCCTTGATGATCAGTCCGGGCACATTGCCGGCGAGAAACAGCGTCTGCAGCGCTTCGACGTAGTACGTGGGCGGCAGCACCGTGCTGATGGCGCGCACGATGGCGGGCACGCTGCGCAGGTCGAAAATGAACCCCGACAGCATCAGCGCCGGCAGGAAGCTGGTGATCAAAGCGATCTGCGAGGCCAGGAACTGATTCTTGGTGGCGGCGGAGATCAGCAGGCCCAGGCTCAGCGACACCAACAGATAGAGCATCGAGATCAAGATGATCAGCAGCAACGAGCCGCGGATGGGCACGAAGAACAGAAATTTCCCAGCCAGCAGGCACATCGCGAGACCGCACAGGCCGACGCCGAAGTAGGGAATGAGCTTGGAGGCGATCAGCTCGCCGGTGTTGATCGGCGTAACGAACAGAGATTCCAGCGTGCCGCGCTCCCATTCACGCGCCATCACCAGCGAGGTGAGCAGTGCACCGTTCAACGTCATGATCAGAACGATGAGCCCCGGAACCAGAAAGTGCGTACTCGTGTTCGCCTCGTTGAACCACAGGCGTGTTTCCAGTCGCACCGCTGGTGCGGGCATGGCGCCCCCTGCGCCGGCTGCCGCGCGCTTGACGCTCCACTGTCCAATCGCTCCTTGCGCGAATCCCTCCAGTACACGTGCGCGATTTGCATCCACGCCGTTAACCAGCACTTGAATGGTCGCGTTGCCCGCTGCCAGCCTGCGCGAGAAATCGGTCTGCATGTACACGATCGCCTCGATCCTGCCCGCGCGCATCAAGCGCTGCGCCTCACTCATGGAGTGCAACTCGGTCACGGTGAAGTAGGGCGACAGGTAAAAACCTGCGACGACGTCCCGGGCCGTGGGCGACGTGTCCTGCGAGACGATGCCGACGGGGGCGTTTCTCACGTCGAACGACAGGCCGTAGCCGAAAATCAAAATCAGCACGACCGGCAGGAACAGGCCGACCATCAGGTTGCTCTTGTCCCGGAGCAGCTGACGGGTTTCTTTCACGGTCAGCGCGCGCAACCGGCGCCAGGAAAGTCGCTGCGATTGAGCGGGTGGGTCGCTCATGCGGCGTGCTCCTGACGTTGGGCTCGTTCGCGGGCGTGTTCGACGATGCCGATGAATGCTTCTTCCATGGAGCGCGCCGGCCGGTCGGCTTCGCCCGCCTGTTTGCGCACTTCTTCGGGCGTGCCGATCGCCAGCATCGTGCCCGCGTCCTGGATCATGATCCGATCGCAGTACTCGGCTTCTTCCATGAAGTGGGTGGTGACCACGATGGTCGTGCCGTGATCGGCGAGCGAGCCGATCCGTCGCCAGAATTCGCGCCTGGCCAACGGATCCGCGCCGCTGGTCGGCTCGTCGAGAAAGACGATGGCGGGCTCGTGCAACAGCGCGGCGGCCATCGCCAGACGGCGCTGGAAGCCGCCCGGGAGCGAGCCGGCGGTGGACGTCGCGCGCTGCTTGAGCTCGAAGTTCTCCATGGCCCATTCGATGCGTTGCTCGGCGCGCGAATTGCGCAGGCCGTAGGCGCCCGCGAAGAATTGCAGGTTCTCGAGCACGCTGATGTCGCCGTAGAGCGAGAATTTCTGTGCCACGTAGCCGATGTTCTGTCGGGCTTCGGCGCGTGCCCGTCGCAGGTCCGCGCCGGCGACTCGTAGCGTTCCGGACGTGGCGGGCAGCAGGCCGCACAGCATTCGAAACGTGGTGGTCTTGCCGGCGCCATTCGGGCCGAGCAGTCCGAACACTTCGCCCCGCTTTACTTCGAAGCTGGTGCGATTCACGGCGGTGAAGTCGCCGAACTTGCGGACCAGATCGTGCACTTCGATGACGACGTCGTGACCCTGCGCCTCTTTCTTGACGAGCTCGAGCGCGGCGTTCGCGGCGGGCCGCACGTGCGTTTCCTGCCGCAGCAACATCATCAGACTGTCTTCGAGATTGGGAGGCGTCGCTTCGAGCGTTGCGCCCTCGAGCGACAACGGCTCGCGCTCGCGCAGTACTACGCGCACCTGGCCGCCTTGAGGTACCGCGTCGATGACGTCGGGGCGGTCGATGAGCTCCGCCTGCAGTTTGCGTGCGGGTTCTTGCCGCTGTGAGATTACAAAGAAGGAGTGGCCGTCTGCGCGTGATCGCAACTCGTCGGGTGGGCCGCTTGCCAGCACCTTGCCTTCGTGGAGCACGACCACGTGAGCGCAACGCTCGGCTTCGTCCATATAGGAGGTGCTGACGAGGACGGACAAGCCTTCATTTTCGACCAGACCGCTCACGATGTCCCACAGCTCGCGTCGGGATAACGGATCGACACCGACGGTGGGCTCATCGAGCAGTAACAATTCCGGCGAGCGCACCAGCGTGCAGGCGAGGCCGAGCTTTTGTTTCATGCCGCCGGAGAGTTGGCCGGCGAGCCGGTCGAGAAACGGCGCAAGGGCCGTCATCTCCATCAGGCGCGGATAACGCTCGGCGCGCTGCTCATGGCTGACTCCGTGCAGATCCGCGTACAGGTCCAGATTTTCCTGGACGCTCAGGTCTTCGTAGAGGCCGAAGCGCTGAGGCATGTAACTGATGCGGTCTTGAATGGCCTGCGGCTGCCTGGCCGCGTCGAGGCCGATCACCGTCAGTGTGCCTTCGTCGGGCTTCATGAGACCCGCCGCAAGTCGCAGCAGTGTCGTCTTGCCCGCGCCATCCGGGCCGACGAGCGCAGTCAACGTACCATGCCGCGCGCCGAAGGAAACATGGTCGAGCGCGGTGATCGTGTCGTTCTTCTGTCGCGCGAATCGTTTGGTGAGGGCCTCACCTTGGACGATGAGGTCGCCAGCGCCGCCGTTCATTTTTCGGACTCGCGCGCATTGGCGGTCTGCTCGGTGGGCGTGATCGTTACGGTCGCCGGCATGCCGAGGCGCAGCCGGTCCTGTGGGTCGTCGACGAAGACTCGGACTTCATAGACCAGGCTGGTGCGCAACTCCTCGGTTTGAACGGTCTTTGGCGTGAATTCTGCCGTCGAGGAGATGAAGCCGACTTTGCCGGTCAGCGGATCTTCTGGCGCACTGTCCATCGTGACGCGTGCCGGAGCGCCCAGTGCTATGCGGCTCAGTTCCATTTCAGAAAGATACGCGCGGACCCACTTCGGTGTGGTGATCGCCAAGGCGAACACGGGGCGCTGCGGAGTCGCAAGCTCGCCCGGCTCCATGAGGCGATTGCGAATGACTCCATCCGTGGGCGCGACCAGATCTGCATCCGCCAGCTGTCGTTTGAGGAGGGCCAGGTCAGCCTCGGCTGCATCGAGTTGCGCCTTCGCTTGATCGATTTCTTCCACGCGCGGGCCGGCGAGGGTCAGATCGAGCGCCTTGCGCTGGCTCTCGGCTTGCGCTTCGCTCATGCGCGCCGCTGCGACAGCGGCTTCGAGATCCTGCGGACTGATGGCTCGGCCCTTGGATTCATCGTTGATGCTTCGTAAGCGTTGCAACTGACTCGTTGCATTTGTCGCTTCGGCTTGCGCGGCAGCGAGTGCCGCACGGGCTTGGGCTTTTTCCTCGGGGCGTGCGCCATTTTGAAGCTTGCGCAGAGCCTCGCGTTGGGCCGCGGCGCGCGCTTCCGCCTGAGCTACGCGCGGGAGCAGGCGACCGGTATCGAGCCGCGCCAGCACCTGGCCCGCCTTCACGGTCGTGCCTTCCTCGACCAGCACTTCGGCGATGCGTTCGCTGTCGTTGAAAGGCAGCTCGACCTGCCGCAGATCGACGTTGCCTTGTAAGACGATCTGCGAGCTGTCGCTGCCGCGATGGAGCAGCCAGTAGCCCAGCAAAGCGAGCGCCGCCAGCGCGATCACTACGATTGGAATGATTCTTTTCGGCACGGGGTCCGTCCGAGGGCAGGGTTGCAATCTGCCGCCAGTCTATTCAAAATCAAATTTGAATTTCAACTTTATTTGTTCGAGTCGTGAATGGCCCGTCCCCGCAAGACTGACAGCCCCGCCATGAAGCAACGGCAGGCAACCAGGCGCCCGCCGCCGCGCGTGGCAATCCGCGAAAATGGGGCGCAGACGAAGCAACAATTGCTGGAGGTCGCGGGTCGCGTGTTCGCTGAACACGGCTATGAGCGGGCCACCAGCAAGGAGATCTGCGAGCTCGCGAATGCCAACATCGCGGCCGTCAATTATCACTTTGGCGGCAAGGATGGTTTGTATGCAGCGGTGCTGGAGGAGGCGCACGCGCGCCTGATCAGCATAGACATCGTCACCGAGATCACTCAGAGCGACGCGAGTGGGGCGGACAAGCTGCGCTTGCTGTTGCGAAAGATCGTCGGCGAAGTGGCGAAGCGCGACTCGGGTGCATGGGAGCTGCGTGTGCTGAGTCGCGAGCTCATGGCGCCGTCGTCGCTCATGGATGGCATGATGAAGAATCAAGTCGTGCCCAAGGCGAAAATGGTGACCGGACTGATCGGCGACATCCTCGGCGTCCCGCCCACTCATCCGGCGGTGAGCCGCTCGACCGTCAGCATCGTCGGTCCCTGCATGTTTCTACTGGTCGCGAATCCCGACTGGCAAAAGAAAATATTTCCTACGCTGCTCACCGACACCGACGCGCTGGTGGACCACATGGTCACATTCGCCCTCGCGGGTCTGCGGTCGGTCGCGGCGAGCTTGCGTCCCTCGGGGCGTTCGGCTCGCTGATCGGAGGTGCCGGTATTGCTTTCCGGGGGTTCATGCGCATAGTATGCGCATGAATGCTGCAGCCACTCCGAATGCGCCCTGCCTATAACCTGAAATCGCCGAAGCGGCCGGTGAATCTGTCCTTGAACGAGGATTTGATCGCCAAGGTTCGCGAAGTGACCAACAACCTTTCCGAGGTGGTTGAGTCCTTGCTTGCCGACTTCGTGACCAAGGAGAAGGAGCGCAGGGAAGCTCATGCCCAGGCGCTCCAGGAGGCGGTCAATGATTGGAATGCTTTTGGCGAAAAGCACGGCTCATGCGCCGATGAGCATTCGACCCTGTAGATGGCTCAGTTCGACGTCCATCGCAATCGAGGCGCGAATCGCGACGCGATTCCTTACGTCGTCGTGGTGCAATCGGCCGTCTTCGATAAGTACCGGCGTCGCGTCGTCGTGCCGCTGGTGAAGAAGTCGAACCTCGACAAGATTGCCCTGCCGCGTTTCAATCCGACATTCACCGTCGAGGGGACACTCGTCGTTCTGCATCCCCTGGAGCTTGTTTCCGTTGCCACGGACAAGTTGGGAAAGGTCGTGCACTCCCTGGCCGAGGAAGGTCAGCAGATCATCGATGCCCTCGATGAGTTGATCACTCGAGCCCACGGTTAGCCGCTGCCACGTAGCCGTTACGGCCATCCCCGCATAGTTGAGCCCTCCGCGGCGGAGAACACTTGCTTCGCGTGGGGTGTTCTGGAGGGCGTCATGAAAATTGCCGACGTTTGTCGACACGGGGCTATCTCCATAGCCAATACTGAAGGCATCACGGATGCGGCGCGCCTGATGCGGGAGCATCACGTCGGATTCCTGATCGTGCACCGGCTGGGCGACGACTTGCGACGTCCCATCGGCGTGCTCACCGATCGTGACATGGTGGTCGAGGTGCTCGCCAAGAAGATCGATCCGGAGGCGCTCAGGGTCGATGACGTCATGACGCGGGACCCTCTGGTCGCAAGAGAAGACGAAGACGTGAGCGACCTGTTGCAGGCCATGCGCCTGAACGGCGTCCGTCGCGTGCCGGTGGTCGACAGTCGCGGGGCCTTGACGGGGGTCATCGCCATCGACGACGCTTTCGACCTCATTACGACGTTCATGTGCGACATCACCGGCTCGATCAAGCACGAGCAACGGTTGGAGCGGCGGACACGCGCTGGATGATGTGAAGGAGCGGAGCATGAAGTTCTGGTCGATTCCATTCCTGGCGTTGCCCCTGGTTCTCGCAGCGTGCGCCTCGCAGCCGACGCAGCGGGAAGTCACGAACATGTCGGGGCTGGAAATGTATCAATCGTTCTGTGCCAGCTGTCATGGCGTGGGCGGCGAGGGCGATGGGCCGGTGGCGCCGCTGGTGAAGATTCATGTGCCGGATCTCACTCGGATCGCGCATCGCCAGGGTGGCGAGTTTCCGGCTGAGGATGTGCATCGGACCATCGATGGACGATTCGAACATCCGGCGCATGGGCCGCGGGACATGCCGGTCTGGGGCTGGCAGTTCTATCGCAGCGAGACGATGAACGATCCGGCCGAGCGCGCCCGTGTGGACGCGCTGATCGATCGCCTGGTCGACTATCTGCGCACCATCCAGAAGAGTTAAGAACAATGCGTACCGCGTCACTCATCTGCACGGCGGCTCTGCTGAGTTGGAATGCGACGGCGAGCGCCGCCGACTATGTGGCAATGTCGGGGCAAGAGCTTTACGGCCGCTTCTGTGCCAGCTGTCATGGCATGACGGGGCGTGGCGATGGGCCCGTCGCCAGCTCGTTCAAAGTGGAAGTGCCGGATCTGACGCTGATTGCGCGTCGGGCGCAAGGATCGTATCCGCGCGATCGGATCGAAAGGATCATCGATGGCCGTTTCGTCGTTGGCGCGCACGGCAGTCGCACGATGCCTGTGTGGGGCGAGGACTTGAGTCGTCTGGAGATCGGCAACCCGGACGCGGAGCGAGCCACTCGCGTGATTATCGGGCGGCTGGCCGATTACGTCTGGCTGCTACAGAAGCCGTCTGCAGAGAACTGACCGCGTTCTCGACAGCATCGGCATCGCGAGTATCGACTTGGACGATGCGGTGGCGCTCTGACTCGAGCGGTTCGAAGTCACGCAACTGCGCGTTGACCACGGACTGATCGGCTTCGGACGCATCATCGCCGCGCTGGGCCCGCGTTGCTACCCGATTCAGCAGAGTTGCCGGATCGGCCTGGCAGGAAATGAAAACACACTCCACATTCATGCGCTCCGCCAGCGACGTGAACAGCTCACGGTCGGCGGCATCGAGAAAGGCAGCGTCGACGATCACGTTGAAACCGGCCTGCAGGCAGCTCTCCGCGCACTCCACGAGCCTCGCATAAACGCGGTGGCTCATCTCAGGCGAGTAGTTGCCTTGTCTGAAGCCGGCCGTTGATGGGGAAGCGCCAAGCAAGCGTTTCCTTTCCAGATCCGACCGAATGCGCAACGCATGTAACGGAGCGACCAACTGTTCGCTCAGCCAGGACTTGCCGGAGCCGGACATGCCGTGCATCAACAGCAGCATGGGGCGGGGACGTTCGGTGAGCTGCACGGCCGTCCGCACGCGTCGTTGCATTCGCTGCGTGTACTGAGCCACGAGGTGAGGGGACTGTTCGGCAGCGATCGCGTCGACTTTCGCTCGCACCAGAGCCCGATATACCGCATAGAACGGCAGCAGGCGAACGCCCTCATAGTCGCCCGTGATTTCCAGATAGCGGCTCAACAGCGCGGCCGCGAGATCTTCGCGGTCGTGACTGTGCAGATCCATGATCAGAAAGGCGATGTCGTTCATGACATCGATACATCGCAGCTGCGGATCGAAGTCGATACAGTCGAACGGCACCAGTCGGCCTTCGAATCGTACGATGTTCGCGGCGTGCAGATCGCCATGACAATCGCGGATCCGATGTTCCCGGGCACGTCCTTCGAACGCCGCTTCGTACGTTTCGATCTCGGCGTGTGTCCAGTCCCATAGCGGTCGAAGCTCCTGAATGTCGCGACGGTGCTCCGTGTACTCGAGCAGTTGTTCCAGATTGCCGAGCACCGTGTCGTACATGCGCTGCGTGGCTTGGGGCGCATTCGAAGCGGAGATCTCGTCAGTCCGCAGGTGGAAATCGGCGAGCGTTTCGCCGAGGCGCAGTATCTCTGGCAGTGAGACCTCGCCGCGGTCGAGGAGTGCCGGCAATTCCGCGTCCGGAGAGAACTGTCTCAAACGAACGGCGTACTCGATCGCAGGGCCATTGCCGCCCATGCGAGTGCGGCCGGCCTGACACGTGATCGGAACGACGTCGAGGTAGAGCTTCGGCGCCAGGCGCCGATTCAGCCGCAATTCCTCGTTACAGTAGTGCCGTCGGCGTTCGAGTGTGGAGGTGTCGATGAAGTCGAGCTTCACCGGCTTCTTGATCTTGTACGCGAACGACCCGGTAAGAATGACCCAGGAAATATGGGTTTCGACCAGGCGCGGATGGGTAGTGTCATGCTCGAACGCCGCTGGCAGCAGCAGGTCCTCGATGCGCAACGGCGGGGCAGTTTCGGTCATGACGGTCTCAAGCTAAGCCAGTGGCGGGCACAGCGGCACCGTAGGGATCACGTAACTTCTACGGTCAACCCCGCATGGTGAGCGCACCGGAGCGCGCCGACGATAAGGGGGTCTCGATTCGAGAGACGCGATTGCATGCGCGTATGTTCCATGAGTACCGACGCCTTGGCGCTGGATGCCTTCCGGGACTGTTGCTATGGGCGTCGCTGATCTGCGCTCCGGCGGAGGCTCAGGAGTTCCGTCGCGATGAGCTCGTCGAGCAGGCGCTACGCGTAACGCCGGATATCAGTGCGGGCAAGAAGCTCTTCGCGCAGCAATGCGCCAGGTGTCACGGCAAGGAGGCCTATGGCAACGCAAACGACGTGGTGCCATCGCTCGCGTCACAGCTGCCGATCTATCTCATCAAACAATTCGTCGACATGGCCGAAGGCGAGCGTGCCTCGACCGACATGCACCGGATCGCGGCCCGCAAGTCGTTAACCGCGCCGCAAGCCATCGGCGATCTCGCGCGCTATCTGGGCAGCCTGGATCCGAACCCGAAGCCGGAAGTGGGCGATGGTACTCAGCTGGCGATGGGCAAGCGTCATTACCAAGGGCTGTGCGCGTTCTGTCACGGGGCGCAGGGCGGAGGAAATGAAGCCCATGCGACGCCAGCGCTGCGCCGACAGCACTACTCCTATTTACTCATGCAGATGCGCGAACTGTCGGCGGACCATCGCTACAGCGTGAGCCCGGAGATTGTCGAGATGCTCCAGCAACTCACCTATGACCAGTTCGCGGCGATTGCCGACTACGCCTCGCGCTTGCCGATGGTCGATAGCACCCATGACTGAACAGATCCTGATCATCGACGGACATCCGGACCCGGCTCCCGAGCGTTTCGTGCACGCGTTGGCCGATGCGTATCGGGATGGTGCGGCGTCAGGCCAGCATGAGGTCATGATGCTGCGACTGGCGGACCTGGAGTTTCCGTTGCTGCGTACGCAGGCGGACTATCAGAATGGGGATCCGTCGCAGACGATTCGACGCTGTCAGGGCCTGGTCGATTGGGCCACGCACGTCGTCATCCTGTATCCGCTCTGGCTGGGATCGATGCCGGCGATGCTGAAGGCGCTGCTCGAACAGGTATTGCGACCGGGCTTTGCATTCAGCGCGCGTAAATTAGGTCGCTGGCCCGTGAAGTTGCAGTCCGGCAAGAGCGCGAGAATCGTCGTAACGATGGGCATGCCTGGATGGCTGTATCGATGGTATTTTCGCGCGCACAGCGTGCGCAGTCTGCAGAGGAACATTCTGCATTTCATCGGCTTTCGCCGTGTCCGTGCGACCTTGATCGGTAACGTCGCCGGCCTGGCCGGCGAAGCGCGGCAGGGATATCTGAAGAAGATGCGGGAGTTGGGCAAGCGGGCCAGGTAGCGGCCTGCTCACGACGGCTCGAGGTCCGCCAGCAACTTCTCCAGACGAGCATCGTGGCCATACAAGTCCGGGGTGAACAGGACGCCACGAGATCTCGTAGCCGCTGCCGTGGCATAGAAGACCAGGACTTGAACTGGCTTCTCCAGGCGCACGCGTCTCGGTGTCTCGCCGCACAGGGCAGTTTGAATCGTCGCCGAATCCCATTCGCCGCGTGCATTGGCGAGCACGTATTCCGCCAGCGCGGCGGGGTCGCTGACCCGGATGCAGCCGTGACTGAGCGCGCGTTGCACGGAGTTGAACAGGCGAGGTTCCGAAGTGCCATGCAGACGGATCGAGTATCGATTGGGCAATATGAACTTCACCGGCCCGAGCGCGTTGTCGGCGCCCGGCCGCTGTCGCAGCCGCAGTTCTCCAGCGGCCAGGGCGGATATGACGGCAGGCGTCGGTTGCTGGACCCTGGCGTCGTCGCCCGGCCCACGCACGATTTCGAAGTGATGACGTTCGAGATAGCTCACGTCCTTGCGAATCTTTGGCAAGAGTTCCTTTTGCAGGATGCTGGCCGGCACGTCCCAGTACGGGTTGAACACGACCTCTTCGATGGGCGCGCTGAAGACCGGCGTGCGATCTCCGGTTCGACCGACGATGACGGGCATTTCGAGCAACTGCTCTTCGGCCCGATGGGGACGAGGCAGGGCGTACAGCATGAACTGAGGAACGTTGATGACGATGTCGGGGCGCGACCCGGCGTTCAGCCAGCGCCAGCGCTCCATCGACAGCTCGATCTGACGCACTCGCTGTTGAATCGGAACGTTCAGCGCAGCCAGCGTCTGTCGTCCCAGTGCGCCATCCACTCCGAGGCCATGCCGTGCTTGAAACTGCTCCAGTGCCTGCGCCAGTTCCGGGTCGATGATGTTCGACTCGCTGGCCGCGGTCCTGGTTGCTTCCGGCAGGTCGCCGAGCAGGATGAGCTGTCGGCGTAACTGCGCGGCGCCCTCGTAGACATCGCCTGGTTTCAGCGTGCGGCCCGGCAGAGCAGGCAGCGGTGCAACTGTTCGTTCCGAAGCAAGCTGCCGATAGCGCACGAGCGCTTGTTTGAGCAGTTGATAGGGAAGCATTTGCGGCTCGATCGACGCGAACGTTGCCTGCAGATCGTTGCTGCCTGCGAGTTGCTCGACGAACTGCCCGTCGGTGTCAGTACCCGCCGCCGGCAGATCGAACCCGGCAGCGCGCGGAGCGATGCGCCCGTGATGCAGGTGAGAGGCGAAGCGTCCCGCCAACTCTGAAAGTTCCTGATCGTAGCGATGCTGTAATTCCGAGTCCGCCATGCCATTGGCGATACGTTCCAGCTGAGCGGCTGACAGGCGAGTTCGATAAGAGGCGGAGGAAAGTCCGTAGTACTCGGCTCGATTGAAAGCCTGAGCCATCTCCACCGCTTGCGCCGTCGGTCTGCCGTTTTGCAGCCAACGCAGACCTGCGTCAGCATGTGCAGCTGTCGTCAGTAGTACGCCGAGGGCAACGCAAGCCAATCGTAGCTGAGACTTCATGTCACTCCGGAATCAAAACTGCCGCGCCGCTGAGCGCGCCCGCACGCACACGCTCCAGTGCCTCGTTGGCTCGACTCAGAGGCAGGGTTTCTATGCTGGGCTGAATGCCGATCTCGCCGGCCAGCGCCAGAAATTCGGTGCCGTCGCGACGGGTCAGGTTGGCGACCGAGCGAATGCAGCGCTCACCCCAAATCAATGAGTAGGGTAACGATGGAATATCGCTCATGTGAATGCCACCGCAGATTACGCTGCCGCCTTTGCGCACGGCTCGCAGTGCCAACGGCACCAATTGCCCGACCGGTGCAAAGATGAGGGCAGCATCCAGCAGCACGGGCGGTTGTTCCTCACTGGCCCCGGCCCAGCGCGCGCCCAATTGCAACGCGAATTGCTGGGCAATGACGTCGCCGGCGCGAGTAAAGGCGTAAACCTCTTGCCCCTTGTGAGTCGCGACTTGGGCAATCAGATGCGCGGCTGCGCCGAAGCCGTAAATCCCCAGGCGCTTCGCGTTCCAAGCCATCCGCCACGTGCGGTAGCCGATCAGCCCCGCGCAAAGCAGTGGCGCGGCGTGTGCATCGTCGAGCGAGGCGGGCAGCTCGAAACAGTAGCGCGCATCGGCGACCACGTGCTCTGCATAACCCCCATCGAGTTGATAGCCGGTGAACGCGGCCCGGTCGCAGAGATTCTCCTGGCCGCTCAAACAGAACTCACAAATGCCGCAGGTGTAACCCAGCCACGGCACGCCCAAGCGGGTGCCGGATGGGTAGTGGGTTCCTGCACCGCCGGTAACGACGGTGCCGACGATCTCATGGCCGGGCACGATGGGCAGCTTGGGGTCCGGCAACTCGCCATCGATGAGATGCAAATCGGTGCGACACACCCCGCATGCACCGACTTTGAGCAGCACCTGGCCCGGACCGGGCACCGGCACCGGTCGTTGCTCCAGCACCAAAGGTTGTCCTGGGCCATGCAAGCGCAGGCACAGGGAGTGTTCAGCGGGCATGAGCGTAGTCTCCTCGCAAGCGAGCGCAGCCATCACCCTGGGGTTGTGCGGGTAGGTTAGGGGAATTCACCGGTTCCCGCACTGGCGCCTGTGGGATGAGACTGAGTACACGCCGATGAATCGCTCCCATCCAGCGAGGCGGGGCCATGAATCCGATCCAAAACATTCTGGTGATCGTCGATCCGACGTCCAAACAACGCTCCGCGGTTGCCAAGGGGGCGTTGCTGGCGAAGCAGCTTTCGGCGCGACTCGATCTGTTCATCTGCGACACTCAAGCGGCGCGCAATACACGATTCGCGCAGCACATGAAGGAGTCGCCCCAAAAGCCGCTGCAACCACTCGGCCCGTGGCTCGAGTCCATCGCCGCGCCGTTGCGAGATCGGGGCCTCGATGTCACGACTGAGATCCTGTCCGCGGACCCACTGCACACCGCATTGCTGGAGCGGGTCAAACACACCTGCGCGGGGCTGGTGATCAAGGACACGCATCATCATACGATTGCGCAGCGCTCGTTCCTGACGAATACCGACTGGGAGCTGATTCGAGGATGTCCGGTGCCGTTGTTGCTGGTGAAGCCGACGCCCTGGTCGGCGCATCCCCGCCTCGGTGCGGCGCTCGATCCAGGTCATGCGGATGACAAGCCGAGGTTGCTGGATCATTGCATCCTGGATGAGGCGACCCGGCTTGCTCAGGCGCTCGGCGGCGAGCTGCATGCCATCCACACCTATATCCCGGCGGCCATGATTGCATCGGCGGTGGCTGTGCCAGCGCTGGTGATCGACATCCCGCCGGAGACCTTGGAGGCCGAACGCAAAGCGAAGCTCGACGATCTGACCGCGGTCACGTCGGAATATCGGCTGCCGGCGCAGCAGGTTCATCTGGAAGTTGGCGGCGTGACCGAAGCGTTGTGTCGGGTCGCGCAGGAATATGAGATCGACATCATGGCGATGGGCGCGATCTCACGCCGGGGCCTGAAACGACTCTTGATCGGCAGCACCGCCGAATTGGTGCTGGAACAATTACCTTGTGATCTGTTGGTCGTGAAGACTCCGAACTTCGCCGAATTGCTGGTCCTCTGACAGGTGAACCGCCGTGTATAAGAAGATTCTCGTTGCCGTCGACGGAAGCGTGACCTCCCTGAGCGGCCTGAATGAGGCAATCCGCTTGGCAAAGGCGACCGGTTCGCGCCTGTTGCTGGTGCATGTGTTGAATACGCTGATCCTGGAGACGGAGATCGCATCCACGGCCTACTACCAGGCATTGGCGGAAGAAATACGCAGCTCGGGTTTGAAGATTCTCGAGCACGCCGCCATGGTCGCTCGCGATGCCGGTGTGCCGTTCGAGCAGCAGATGGTCGAGAAGATCGGCGCGCACGCGTGGAAAGAAATCGTCGCGCAGGCCAGTGACTCGGGCGCCGAGCTGATCGTCCTCGGCACGCATGGCCGGCGAGGGTTGAAGCGGCTGATCCTGGGCAGCGATGCCGAGCTCGTGCTACGTCACGCACCGGTGCCGGTGCTGATGGTGCGGGATCAGTCGCTGGAGTGACGTCAGCAGCGTGACGCCGCGATGATTCGCTGGGCGATCTCGCCATATTGACCGCCCAGATGATGTCCGCTGCCGATCTGTTCGACCCGTGCGTCCGTTCGGGACAGGCTTGGACACAGCGAATCCTGTTCGTCCGAGCCGTAGAGGCACAGTAACCTGGACGGCGTCAGTTTCGCGAGCTCCGGAGCGACCGGCTTGCCCTCGGGTTTGGTGCCCGGCAGCCATTGTTTCATATGAACCTCGAAGGCCACGGTATCGCTCAGGCCGATCAGCACGACGGAACAGACGTGCTCGCGTAACTCCGCCGGCAAGCGGTTGACGATGAACGGCATGACGTCGGCGCCGAGCGAATAGCCGATGAGCATGACCCGTTCGCGCGACCACGCCTCCCGGTAATGTTTCATGGTCCGGGCGACATCTCGTGCGGTTTCTTCCGGTGTGCGCAGTTTCCAGAAGTAGTGAAGCGAGTCGAAGCCGACCACGGGAATGCCGTTGGCGGCCAGATCGGCGCTCAGCGAACGGTCGATGCGTGCCCAGCCGCCATCCCCGGTAATCAGAATGGCGAGCGGCTTCGGCTCCGAGGTCCCTGACTTGCCGGCGGGAACCTCGATCAAGGACAGATCGGCCAGTGCCGAAGGGGCTGCATCGACGAGGCCGGTCCATGCGAACAGAGCCAGCCATAGCAATCGTCGCCACTGCGAATTCATTTCTTCACCAGTTCCTTCAAGCCGCCGGCGATCAAAGTCGAGATGTCCGCGAGCACGCCCGGCAGCACCAGGATGCCGGGTGGCGCGGCCAGGTATCGGGCGATCCAGACCGGGGCGAATTTCGCCTTGTAGCTCCTGAGACCCTCGAAGTTATAAAAATGTTCGCCGTGGCGGAATACGAAACTGCCGATACGATGCCAGGCGGGCGTGAACGATCCCTGGTCCAGCCCGGCGAGCGGCGCCATGCCGAGATTGAACCAGCGATAACCCTGCGCGCGTCCCCATGACATCAACTCGGCGAACAGAAAGTCCATGACGCCGTGCGGTGCGCCGGCGCCAAAGCGCATCAGATCCACCGACAGCTCCGCTCTACTGCGAGTGGTCCACAGGTTGGCGAAGGCCACCGGGGTCTCGCCGCGCCGGACCACGGCGACAGGAAACTGCCGAATGTATGTTTCATCGAACCTGCCGATGGAGAAGCCTTTCTCGCCAGCGCTCTTCTCTTGCAACCAGGCATCGGAGATCGCATGCAGCTCAGGCAGCAGTGCGGGTACCGATTCGACCGGGACAACCTCGAATGTCGCGTCGTCACGCGCGGCGTGTGCGTGCGATTGGCGAATGTCACGGCGCTCGCTGCCGCTCAGACTGAATTCCGACAGTGACACCCGCGCCTCTTCGCCGATTTTCACCGGCGACAGGCCGCAGTCGATGTAGAGCGGGAGGTGATCGGGACCGGCCTGATAGAACACGGTCCAGCCGCCATATCTGTGGGTGAGCTCGGTGAACCGCCAGACCAGCTCCTCGTAGTGCTCTGGCGCACCGACGGGATCACCAAGCGCCACCCAACTGCGCCGAGCGACTTGATACATGATGAACGCCTCATCGTTCGGTGCGAACAACAGACGTTTGTCTGCGCAGAGGGCGGCATTGGCGAGCGTTTCATCGGAGCGATCGATGATGGCGCGTGCGCGTTCCAGTTCTTTGGAACTCGGTGCCACCGGCGGTGGACGCGCCGGACGCAGCAGGTTCATCGCAAAGAACGTCGCTGCAGTCAGCACTGTAATCAACAGTGCCCGCAGCGTGCGCGGGGCGTCGGCTGAGAAGGCGAACGTCCACCACAGCTCACTGGAATATTGGACGTGTCGGTGAGCGAAGTAGCCAACCCAGGCAACGGCGCCGAGCACGGCGGCGATGCCGACGATCCACATCGGCGTGAAGCGCTCTTCCATGAGCGACGCGGGACGATGGAACGCATCGCGTCCGAGATACAGAACGGCGAGGGCGATCGCAAGGATCGCGGCTTCTTCGTAGTCGAGCCCTTTCAGCAGCGACACCACGATTCCCGCGATCAGCAGTGCGACCGCCACTCGATAAGCTTCGCGGACGCGGCGATACAGCGCGCGTGCGAGCACCAGCAGACCCAACCCGCTGATGCTGCCGATGAGATGCGACATCTCCAGGACGGGCAACGGCAATAGCGATCGCAGTATCACCAGGCGCGAGGCCGTGGCCGGCGTCGCACCGGAAATCAGCAGGACGATGCCGGCGAGCAGCACCAGGGTTCCGGCGATCTGTGGCGACACTTGGGCCACGTAGGCGGAGACGAGCGAGCTCACCCGTTCAACACGATGTCGATAACCGTATAACTCCACCACTGCGAATAACGCTCCGGCAACGATGAGCGGTGCCACGTAATAGATGGCGCGATAGGCGAGCAGCGCGCCGAGCAACTCATTGCGTGGCACGTTCGGCACCGCCAGTAGCACGACCGACTCGAACACGCCCAGCCCGCCCGGCACGTGACTGATGATTCCCGCGGCGACAGCGAGTGCGAATACACCGATAAAACCCGGCAATCCGATGTGCGCGTCCGGCGGCAGCAACAACCACAGCACGGCGCAATCCATCGACAGCTCGAGGGAAGCGAGCACGACTTGCAGAGGTGCGAGCACGGGGCCGGGTGGTCGCAGCGACCAGCCGCGAAACCCGATCCCGCGAGTGGCCATGCTGCCCCAGCCGACGTACGCGGCGATCGCCCCGAATAGGAGCAGACCGCAGACCCAGGTCCAGGCGCCGAGCAAATGAAACATCGCGACGCTTCGGTCGTGGGCGAACAGCAGCGACAGCGCGGTCAAAGTGCCGAGCCCGAGCGCGGTCGTCAGGCTGCAATAGCCCTGCAGCGTCACGATTTCAGTGCCTGTGAGCCCTTGGGGTGTGTACAGGCGCAGGCGCATCGCCGTGCCGGTCAACGCGCTTGCTCCAGCGTTGTTTGCAATGGCGTAGGCGATGAATGAACTGAGCGCGACGCGCGGGTACGGCAGTCGCTTGCCCAGGTAACGCAGGCCGGTGAGGTCGAACAGCCCGAGCAGCGCATAACTCACGACGGTGCAGATCGCCGCAGCGACGAGATGCGACGCGGGGATCCCGCGCAGGTACCCGAGCATCTCGTGCAGATGAAAATGTTCGAGCTCTCGATGCACGACCAGGAGCACGACGCACAGAAGCAGCAGCGTCAGCGCCGGTGCGATCCAGGAGGGCCAGGTGGCTGGCAGGCGGGCGATGCTTGCGCTCATGACGGCCCCATTGTGATTCTTTCCGGCAGACATCCGCTTACAGAATAGTCCCAGGCGCTGCACGATGTTCCGATTGCAAGTGAGATCCGGGGCGTCCACCGTGATCGGGCCGATACGAACCCGATCACGAGGTGTACGACGATGAATAGGAAGTTGTTACTCGCGACGATGCTGGCCGTACTGGGCTTCTCGTCCGCGTTTGCCGAAGAGAAGACCGAGGCGACCATGGACAAGATGAAGGCCGCGGTCACGCCGGGCGAAATCGACCTGACCGGCAAGGAGGTCAAGACCATTCACGACAGCCAGACCGCCAAGGACTACAAGGTGTGCGTCAAAGCCAGCGACGAGTCCGCCGCCATGAAGCTGCGTTACGACGATCAGGAAGCGACGGTGCAGCCCGGCGATTGTAAGGAAGTGACGGCCAAGCGGATCAATGCGACCGCGGCCGTGCCGTTGTCAGGCAGCCAGCACATCATGGCCACGTTTCATGAGGTCAAGAAATGACTGAGGCGGGATCGCCGCGCTATTTCTTCCATTTGATACTGCAGCCGATGCTCGGCTTTTGATCCTTCGTCACCTGAGTGCCGGCGAGGAGAGCGTCGCATGCGGCGCGCAGATCGGCGCCGGTCGCTGTGCCCTTGTTGGGGCGGCTGTCATCGAACTGGCCGCGATAGACCAGCCGGCGTTGCGCGTCGAAAAGAAACAGGTCGGGGGTGCAGACTGCTCGATAGGCTTTGGCGACCGCCTGGGTTTCATCGAGCAGATAGGGAAACGTGTAGCCGGCGCTGCTCGCTTCGGCTGCCATGCCTTCCGGGCCGTCGTCGGGATAGGCCTGTATGTCGTTCGAGTTGATGGCCACGACCGCGATGCCTCGTGACTGATACTCCCGCGCAAAGCGGCCGAACTCATTGCGGATGTGTTTGACGAAAGGGCAGTGGTTGCAAATGAACGCGACCACCAGCCCGCGCGCGTCTTGGAAATCGGCGAGCGCCGTTACCTTGCCGTCGAAGCTGGGCAGCCGAAAGTCCGGCGCGGCGGTGCCGAGCTCGAGCATCGTGGATTGAGTTGCCATGGCGGTAGGCCTCGGAGGAGAGCAGACGCGGGCCGATTCTACCTCAGCTCTTCAAAGCATCCGCGAACTTGCGACTGAGCCGTACCAGCGCTGCCACGTCGCCAGGTTCCCAGGTATCGAAAATCGCGCGAGCGAAACGCTCGCGGGCGGTGTCAATCCGGTTGGTCATCGCTTTTCCTTGTGGCGTGATGGCGACTTTGCGCACGCGACGGTCCACCGAGTTTTCCTCGCGCCTCACCAGCCCCAGCGCTTCGAGTTTTGCGACCTGTCGACTCACGGTGGTGTAGTCGCGTCCGGCCCGGTCGGCGAGCTCGACCAGTCCGATCGGGCCGACTCTTTCGATCCCGACCAGCAGCGGAAACAGGACGCCTTCGAGCGACACTCCCGCCGCCCGCACCATGTACTCGTCCCGTTGCGGACGGTTGAATTCGCCGATGATGTCGATGAGCGATCGATGCAAGTCCTTGAGCTGCTGAGACGAAATATGTGCAGCTTGCACTCGTTTGGCCGGCGGCATAGGGTTTCTCCAGATAGGCCGGATGGGTACATCGGTGCACTGGTCACTACTCGCGACATCGCTGTTCTGGACTCATATATGAGTGGCGCTCCAATGGCCTCTGGAGGCGAGCGAGGCGAACACTCGGCGCTATGCAAGTAGAGGTCGGGGTCCCCGCTTATTGCGCAGTGTGGCCACCGTCGACCAGCAGCAGATGGCCAGTGACATACGAAGACTCGGGCGAGGCGAGGTACAGCACTGCGTATGCGATTTCGGCGGGCGAGGCAAAACGTTTCAAGGGAATGTGGGCGCTTGCCTGAGCGATGGCCTGCGCGGTGGTCAATTTCTTCTGGAAGCGTTCGACGAACGTGTCGCCGGGGCAGACTGCGTTGACGCGGATGTTGTCGGCCGCATGGTCGAGCGCCATGGCTTTGGTCATCATGGCCAAGGCGCCCTTGCTCGCGACGTAGGCGAGGGCGTTGGTGCCACCGACCACCGACCAGTCTGAACCGTGGTTGACGATGGCTCCGCCGCCGCGAGCGCGCATGTGGGGCAACACCAGCCGGCACATCTGCCACACCGCCGTCACATTGGTATCGAATGTCGCTTGCCACATCGATAGTTCCGTAGTCTCGGCGGTGCCGCGAGGAACGATGCCCGCGTTGTTGAACAGAATGTCGATGCCGCCGAACGCGTCGAGCGCGGTCTGAACGACCTCTTCACAATCGCCCAGCTGCGTGTGGTCCGTCTCGACGAAGACGCACTCGGCGCCGACATCCCGACATTGTCTGGCAACATCTTCACCGAGCCTGGCGCGCCGGCCGGTGAGCACGAGATTGGCACCGTGTTCGGCGAATAGCACGGCGGTTGCGGCACCGATGCCCGAGGTGGCTCCAGTGATGATGGCGGTTTTGCGGGCGAGCCTGCTCATGAGCCGATGTCTGATTCGGGACCAGCGCGCAGTATGCGGCCTGCTCCCGAGGCAGGCCGGTGCGGCATCGATCAGTGCGGTGTGGATAGGTCACCGTGTCAGCTCAGCGGTGCTGGATCAACACCACGACCCTGCTACCTTTGCACCCTTGAAGCGCATGACATCGACATATCCTCCCCGCACGGTAAGAGGATTTCATCATGTCACAGATCGTGCGAACCACTCAGCAATGGCAGGGCCTGGACCGGGCGCATCACATGCACCCGTTCACCGACCCGAGGGACCTGAACAAGAAGGGCACTCGCGTCATCACGCGCGCCGAAGGCGTTTACATCTGGGACAGTGAGGGCAACAAGATCCTCGACGGCATGGCCGGTCTGTGGTGCGTGGCCGTGGGTTACGGCCGTCAGGAGCTGATCGACGCCGCCAACGAACAGCTGAAGACGCTGCCGTACTACAACAGCTTCTTCCAGACGTCGACACCGAGCCAGATCGAGCTGAGCCATGTGCTGTCGGAGCTCACGCCGCCCGGCCTGAACCGGTTCTTTTTCACCAACTCCGGTTCGGAAGCCAACGACACGGTGATTCGTCTCGCGCGCTACTACTGGAAGCTGCGAGGCAAGCCGACCAAGCGCACCTTCATCGGTCGGCAATGGGGCTATCACGGCAGCACGGTCGCCACCTCGAGCCTCGGCGGCATGCCGCCCATGCACGATCAGGATCACGAGATGTTGCCGCACTTCGCGCACATCATTCATCCGCACTGGTACACGCAGGGCGGCGACCTGTCGAAGGAAGAGTTCGGCTTGCAGGCGGCGCGCGAGCTGGAGAAAAAGATTCTCGAGCTCGGTGCCGACAATGTCGCGGCCTTCATCGGCGAGCCGTGCCAGGGCGCCGGCGGCGGCATCGATCCACCGTCGACCTATTGGCCGGAAATTCAGCGCATCTGCAAGAAGTACGACGTGCTGGTGGTCGCGGACGAAGTGATCTGCGGCTTCGGTCGTACCGGCGAATGGTTCGGCTCCCAGACCTACGGCATCGAGCCGGATTTCATGCCGATGGCGAAGGGCCTGTCGTCGGGCTATCTGCCGATCGGCGCCGTCGCCATTCACGATCGCATCTTCGAGGTGCTGAGCGAAGGCGGCAAGATGATTCATCACGGCTTCACTTACTCGGGTCATCCGGCGGCATGCGCGGTGGCGCTTGCAAACATCGCGCTGATGAAGAAGGAAGAGCTGGTCGAGCGCGTGAAATCGGACATCGCGCCGTACTTCCGCTCGACGCTGCAGCAGATGGCCGATGCGCATCCCATCGTCGGCGAGCTGCGCGGTGTCGGTCTGATCGGCGCCGTGCAACTGGTCAGCGACAAGGCCAACCGCAAGGTGCTGCCGCCGACTCACGAAGCGCCGGTGAAGGCGCGCGAATTCGCGATTCAGAACAACTTGATCATGCGGCCGGCGGGTCCGCAGACGCTGGTCGTCGCGCCGCCGCTGGTGATCACACGGCCGCAGGTGGATGAGCTGGTCGACAAGATGAAGCGCAGCCTCGACCAGACCGCGCAGCTGTTCGGCCTGGCTTGATGCCTGCTGGTCGAGCGGCCGGGGAGGCGAGCCGCCTGCGTTCCATCGTGGGCGGCTCGGTCGGCAATCTCATCGAGTGGTACGACTGGTATACGTACGCGGCATTCGCCATCTATTTCGCGCCGAGCTTTTTCCCTGCGAGTAACAGCACCCTGCAGCTGATGAACACCGCGGCGATCTTCGCCGTGGGGTTCCTGATGCGTCCGATCGGCGGTTGGGTGATGGGGCGCTATGCGGACCGGCACGGCCGCAAGGCGGCGCTCACGATGTCGGTGCTGTTGATGTGCCTGGGGTCGTTGATCATCGCGGTCACGCCGACCTATGACTCCATCGGTATCGCAGCGCCTGCGTCGTTGCTGTTCGCCCGTCTGCTGCAAGGTTTCAGCGTGGGTGGCGAGTACGGCACCAGTGCCACGTACATGAGCGAAATCGCCACGGCCGGCCGTCGGGGGTTCTATTCCGGCATTCTCTATGTGACATTGATCATGGGGCAGCTGCTCGCCTTGGCTGTGCTCATGGTGCTGCAATTCTTCGTGCTCGACGCACACGAGCTGGAAACGTGGGGTTGGCGCATTCCGTTCGCTATCGGCGCCGTGGCCGCCGTGGCTGCTTTGTATCTGCGTCGCAATCTGGAGGAGACCGAGGCTTATCGGAGCAAGGACAAGAATGCCGCGGCCGGGGCGGGGCAGTTGTCGATGCTGCTGAAACATCCGAAGGAGGTGGCGATCGTCGTCGGCCTCACCGTCGGCGGCACGCTGTTCTTCTACACCTTCACCACGTACATGCAGAAGTTCCTGGTGAACACCGTCGGCCTCAGCAAGGGCGAGTCGACACTGGTGTCCGCGGCCAGTCTGTTCGTGTTCATGCTGTTGCAGCCGCCGATGGGGGCTCTGTCGGATCGGGTCGGCCGTCGTCCCATCCTGATCGCATTCGGCGTGCTGGCACTCTTCTCGACCGTGCCGTTGCTCAGCGCGCTGTCGCGCGCTGATGATGCGTGGACAGCGTTCTATCTGATCATGATCGCGCTGGCGATCTCATCGCTGTACAGCTCCATCAGCGCAGTCGTGAAAGCGGAGCTGTTTCCGGTGGAGATTCGTGCACTCGGTGTCGGCCTTCCGTACTCCATCACGGTCTCGGTGTTCGGCGGCAGTGCTGAAAGCATTGCTCTGTGGTGCAAGCACATCGGCCACGAAACCTGGTTCTATTGGTACGTGACCGCCTGCGTCTTGTGTTCTCTGCTGGTCTATCTGTTCATGAGGGAGCCGCAGCGGGAGTCGCGCCTCTGAGCCGTCATCGATGCGGGCTACCCATGCTGGCCGGCGCGGTGCTGATAGGAATCTGACAGCTACGGCTTGGTCAATGCGATGCCTATCGAATCGTCTTTGGTGGGATAGCGGTGCAGTCGCGTCGTGGAGAGCACCACGGACAGCGCTGTGTCCAGGTCCAGGCCTTCGATCGATCCTTTGAGAATGACCTGGGAGGCCGCGGTCCTGGCCTGCGGGGAAGCGAACACCACCGGGCGCCCGGTCTGTCGGGAAATCCACGCGAGAAAAGCAGCCAGAGGCTGATTGTCGATTGTAAATGCCGGCGTGGCCGAGACGGTCCATTGCCAGGAATCATCGGTGGCGCTGATGGTCGTGCGCTCGACGGTTCCTTCCGCGTTCACGCGGATGCGTTCGCCCGCCGAGGCGATCAATGACGATTCGTTGCTGTCGATCGAGACTCGGCCTTCGCGAATACTCACATCGAGCAGACCGGGTCGCGCGACCACCATGTACTGGGTTCCGATGTGATGCACGGTGCCGAACGACGTTGCGATCGACAGCGCGTCGTCGTGATCGGGCGCATCGACATACACGGTGCCGTGAACGAGTGCGAGGCGGGTGGGAGATTGCAGTGTGATTGCGGTCTCGTGATCGAGACGGAGCGATAGCCCGCCCGGCCAGCGTAGCGCGGCACGACTGTGAGCATCGGTCCGCAGCGATTCGCCCGGCACCACGAGTCCGCCCGGCGCGATAGCAGGCAAGGCACCCTTGCTGCTCGAAGCGATCAATCGTCCGTCGATATGTTCGATGGTGGCGACCGTCATCGGTGCGGGTTCCACTACGAACATTGTGATGCATGCGACGATGGCGACGCCCGCAGCGACGCTCCAGCCGAGGATGCGGCGTCGACGTTGCTTGCGTCCGTCCATCATATCTTGCCAATCGGCGTGGACGGCGGTCCAGACAATCTTTTGTACGTGTGCCGGTGGCAGATCGCGTGCCCCAGCCCGCCGCAACAGCGCACCGATGGTGCGGTCATCATCCGGTGAGGAGTCAGGAATGATGTTCATAGGATGGATCTCATTGCATGCCCGCGAGAATGTCGTCCGCGGTTGAGCCGAATACGGTCTCGACGGCCTGGCGAAAGGCTACGCGGGCGCGCGCCAGCAGCGACTGAGCCGCGCCGTGGCCCAGGCCCAGACGGGCGCCGATTTCCTCGACGCTGTGTCCATCGATGTACTTCCACTCCAGCACGTCGCCATAGCGTGCCGGCAAGTGATCGAGGATGTTGCGAACCAGGTGGCGTCGTTCCTCGGCGCTATACGCATGCTGCGGATCCGATTCCGCTGCTCCCTCTGCATCCTCGAGCGCGTCGCGAATCTCGGGGTTGTCTTCGATCAGCACGATGTTGTTTCGGAGACGGCTGTTGACCTTCACGTAGTCCGCGATCTGGCGTCTGCAGATCTGACACAGCCAGGTGAACAGCGTGGCGTCGAAACGAAAGCCGGGCAGCGCCCGGAGCCCTTTCACGAGCGTCGCCTGCACGACCTCGCGCGCGGCATCGTGGTCGCGATTCAGGCGAGGCAGGGCAAAGCGGTAGACCCGCGCGAAGTAGGTGTTGAAGAACTCATTGAAGGCACGCTGGTCGCCCTGCAATACCCCGGCCACGAGCGCCCGGTCCTGCGATGAGCACAACGCCACCGACAATTGATCGATGCTTTCGGGGGACGTGGTGCTATTCATCGTGCCGTGGGACGACACGACGTGCGCGAATCATACGGCGGGCCGGGACATGCCCCTTCTTCGAGTTTTCAATCGGCATTGGCGTTAGACGACGCCGTCGCAACAATCAATCGTGCTTCATCGAGATCGATGGCGAATCGCCAAAACGATTTTTTTCCGACATGCCGCATGCTATTAGGCCGGCTGTCGTCTCACCCCAATACCACCAAGGAATCGATGAGGCATGTGTTCGTGGCCAGCTGCGCCTTGGATGACGCTCTGTGGCGTGGCTGGTCTTCTGATGGGCGATGCGGCATTCGCGGAGTACCAGGGACGTCCGGTGGCGCAGATCCTGGACGAGCTGCGCGGCGAGGGGCTGACCTTCATCTACAGCTCCCAACTCGTGCCGCGAGAGCTACGCGTCGAGCAAGAGCCCGCCGTGAGCAGCGGTGTCGAGTTGGCCCGCGCAATCCTCGGCCCGCACGGATTGAGTCTGTCCCCTGTAGTTCAGCGGGTATACGCGGTGGTTGCCGATCCAACGGCCGTGAAGCGGGCGGTGACGACGCAGGAGAGTCCGGCGCGTTTCATCAGGCCCGAAGAAGTGGTGGTGCAGACCAGCCGTTACACGCTGACCCCGTCCGATGTGGCTGCGAATACGTTCCTGACCCAGGAACAGCTGAAAAACATCCCCAGGCTCGCGGATGAGACTCTGCGAGCCATCGAGCGCTTGCCCGGGTCGGCGAGCAATGGATTCTCCAGCCTGGCCTCGGTGCGCGGCGGCGCGCCCGGCGAGACGGCGATCATTTTGAATGGTCTGCGGCTGTATGAGCCATTTCATCTGAAGAACTTCCTGAGCCCCGTCAGTCTGCTCGACTCACGCGTCATCGCCGGCATGGAGTTCTACTCGGGCGGCTTTCCCGCGATCTATGGCGACCGCATGAGCGCCATCGTGGACGCGAGCACGATTCAACCGGACCGGCCGCGCTACTACGAGGTGGGCCTCAACGTGTTTCACACCAGCGCGCTGGCCGCACTACAGTTCGACGACGACCGCGGACGCTTTCTGGTGTCCGCCCGGCGCGGCAATGTCGGCGACCTCGCGCGAGTCGCCGGCAACGAGTTCGGCAGGCCGGACTATTCCGACGCATTTGCCCGCGTGGAGTACCAAGTCAGCGATGCCACGCGCGTCGCCTTCAATACCTTGCTGTCGCACGACGGCATCACGGCGACCAATGCCGCAGGCACTCAATCGGCGAGCGCCGAATACAACAACGTATATGGGTGGGGCACGGTGGAGCATGAATGGTCGGACGCGGCCAGCAGTCGACTGATTGCTTCCTATACCGAGCTGTTCAATGAGCGTGAAGCGAGCGTCGAGGAGCCGGGGCGCCGCGCCGGTGGCGTGGCCGACGAACGTAACTTTCGCATTCTGGGGTTGCGACTCGAGAACCGGTGGACGGGTGCAACGCTAGATCATCGCTTCGGTGTCGAGGGCCGCTATCTCACCGGGCGTTACGACTATCGCAGCCAGATGCGTTTCGAGCCGGACTATCCCTTTCCGGGCTCGCCCGCCCGGGCATTGCAGCGGGTTCTGTCGCCGGCGCCGGAGGGTTATGAAACGTCGGCCTACTGGGATGTGCGTGCCACGCTCAGCCGACGTTGGATGCTTCAAGGCGGAATGCGTGTCGACACCCAGACCTACGATGACTCGGACGACGGTGAGCAGTGGAGCCCACGCCTGAGTGTCATGTACACGCTCGGCGCGAGCACGCGCGTTCGAGCGAGTTGGGGACGGTTCTTTCAGTCACAGGGGGTCAACGAGCTGCAGGTCGAGGATGGGATCGACCGTTTCTATCCGGTGCAGCATGCGGACCATGCCATCCTCGGCCTGGATCATTCGTTCGAGAACGGCGTCGATCTGCGGCTGGAGCTGTACCGAAAATATTATCGAGACATTCAACCGCACTTCGAGAATCTGTTCGATCCTCTGGTGCTGTTTCCGGAGGCTGAATTCGATCGTGTTCTCGTGGATGCGCACAGCGCGCGGGCGCGTGGCGTCGAGTTACTGTTACGGCTGCGCCCGCATGGCTCATGGAGTGGTTGGTTCAGCTACGCATGGTCGCGGGTCGAGGACCGGGTCGTTGGCGTCAATGTACTGCGCAGCTGGGATCAAACGCATGCCATCAACGTCGGCATCTCGTGGTCGCGAGGGCCGTGGAGCGCGACGCTTGCAAATTCCTATCACACCGGCTGGCCGACGACGGGGCTGACCGTGAGCTCGGTTTCGGGCACGCCGGCGATCTCGGTGGCCCACCGCAATGGCGAGCGTTTCGATTTTTACAATACGCTGGATGCGCGTCTGACCCGGACGTTTGCGCTGAGCCGCGGTGCGCTGGATGTCTTTGTCGAAGTCAACAATGCCCTGAGCCGGAACAATCCGTGCTGCATGGAATATGAGGTCGAGCGCAACGCGGACGGCACACTGCAATACTCGCAAGCAGTGGATTCGTGGCTGCCGCTCATTCCGTCGATCGGCGTGCTGTGGCGCTACTAAAAAGCCAGCGAATGATTCTGAGCCGCGGCGGCGTCCAACTGAAAGGCGACCTGATGGCGGTGTCATGGCCCAGTTTCGACGCATTCTGCTGCTCGCGGCAGTCAGTGGCTTGCTTGCTGCTGCACTCGCGAGTGCGGAATCGGCGGATACCGTGCCGTCGACGGATGAGCTGGAACGTAGTGGCGCCGTCATCGGGCAGATCGTCATCGATGCTCAGAACGTTTTCGACACCACCGACCCGCGGGAGGACAAGGCGCTCTATCGGCTGGCCAACAACTTGCGGATCAAGACGCGCGATCAGGTGATTCGCCGGCAGCTGCTGTTTCATCCGGGCGAGCGCTATTCGCAGCAGAGTGTCGATGAGTCGGAGCGGATCCTGCGCTCGGCCCGCTATCTCTACGACGCCTCCATCCGCCCGATTGCCTATCACGATGGAGTGGTCGATCTGCGCGTGACCACGCGCGATGTCTGGACGCTCAGCCCCGGCGTTTCCTTCGGTCGTCACGGCGGCAAGAATACTTCGGGGTTCGAGCTCGAGGAGCTGAACATCCTGGGGACGGGCACGTCGATTTCCCTGTCTCACAAGTCGGGCATCGATCGCAGTTCCGACGAGCTGGAGTACAAGGATCCTCATCTGGCCGGCACCTGGGCATCGCTGACCGCGAATTACTCGAACAACAGCGATGGTTCGACGCGCGGCTTCAAGCTGGACCGGCCGTTTTATTCGCTGACGACGCGCAATGCCTTTGGCGTGGCGGCCATGGACGATGACCGTATCGAATCCCTGTACGATCGCGGGCACGTCGTCGATGAGTTTCGCAACTCCAAGCAGGTGGCCACGGCCTACGGAGGCTGGTCGGCGGGACTGGTCAACGGCTGGACGCGGCGCTGGACCAGCGGCATCACTTACGACGACGAATCCTTTTCCCCCGTGCCCGGCTCGACACCCTCGCAATTGATTCCCGAGGATCGCCGGCTGGTCTATCCGTGGATCGGCTTCGAGCTGGTGCAGGACGATTTCGTCAAGGAGCACAATCGTGACCAGATCGGGCGTACCGAAGATTTTCATCTCGGCGCCAGCTGGAGCGCGATGCTGGGCTGGGCCGATCGTGCGCTGGGCTCGGATCGCGAAGCGCTGATGTTCGCGACCAAGGCGGGTCGGGGATTTCGGGTAGGCGAAGCTTCGACGCTGTTGCTCAACGGCGCGCTGGCGGGACGACTGGAAGAGGGAGCGTTGCACGACACGATCATGGACGTGACTGCACGCTACTACGTCCCGCAATCGAAAAAGGCGTTGTTCTTCGCCAGCATCGAGGGCGTTGCCGCGCGCAATCTGGATCTGGATCATCAGAACCTGTTGGGCGGGGACAATGGTCTGCGCGGCTATCCGTTGCGTTATCAGGCCGGAACGTCTTCGGCGCTGCTCACGCTGGAACAGCGTTATTTCACGGACTGGTATCCATTTCGTCTGTTTCGTATCGGCGGCGCCGCGTTTTTCGACGTCGGACGTACCTGGGGCAACAATCCGGTGGGTGATTCGAACCTGGGGTTGTTGAAGGATGTGGGCGTCGGGCTGCGGATCGGCAATACTCGCTCGGGCCTGGGCAACGTGATTCACGTCGATCTGGCATTCCCGCTGGACGGCGACAACTCGATCAGCAACATGCAGCTGATCGTCGAAACAAAACAGCAATTCTAGAGGGCGGCCTTGCAGATGACGATGAACGACGCTGAAGGACCGAGGCAGTTGTGGTGGCGGCTGCTGCGGGTCCCCTTGATCCTGTTCGTGCTGTCGGCTGCGCTGTTCAGTTTTTCCCTGTTGGATGTGGATATCGCGCACGCACTGTTCTTCGACGGGGCGAGCGGACGGTGGATTGGCGCGCGCAGCCTGCTCACAAATGAGATCGTCCACACCGGCGGGCAATGGTTGTTACGGCTGATCGCGCTGGCGGCGCTGATCGTGTGGGGGCTGAGCTTCTACAAGCCTCGCTGGCGGGAGTGGCGGCGTCCGGCGGGCTACCTGGTACTTGCGCTGCTGTTGTCGATTGGCACGGTGGGGCTGCTGAAGACCGCAACCAATGTGCACTGTCCGCGAGCGTTGAGCGAGTTCGGTGGCGAGATGCCGTATGTCCACCTGTTCTCGCCCCGCCCGGAGGGCATGAAGCACGGCCAGTGTTTCCCGGCGGCGCATGCAAGTTCGGGATACGCGCTGCTCGCATTCTGGTTCGTCTTTCGTGAGCGCAACCGCCGCTGGGCACGTCTTGGTTTGGCGACCGGAATCCTGGGCGGGCTGATCTTCGGAATCGCGCAACAATCGCGTGGTGCGCACTTCGTGTCTCACGATATCTGGAGTGCGTTCCTGGTGTGGGCGATCTCGCTCACACTGTACACGGTGGGCTTCAAAGCCCGCCTGTGGCCGCGGACCGCCTGCTAGAACCTTCTCAGCGCTTGATCGCAAGTAACAACACGCCCGCACCGACCAGCGAGATGCCGGCCCAGTCCTTGAGTGCCGGACGCTCGCCAAGAAACGTGACTGCAAAGATCGCCACCAGGATCACGCTGAGCTTGTCGATGGGCGCGACCTTGGACGCCTCGCCCAACTGCAGGGCTCGAAAGTAGCAGACCCAGGACGCGCCGGTCGCCAACGCCGACAACACCAGGAAGGTCCAGTTGCGCGCGGAGAAGGTGAGTGGGTTCACCCACTGGCCGCTATATCGAACGAACGCCGCCAGCAACAGCGCAATGATGATGGCGCGGATCATCGTCGCGATATCCGAGTTGATGCCTTCCAGGCCGACCTTGGCAAAGATCGCGGTGAGTGCCGCGAACACTGCGGACGCCAGAGCCCAGTGCAGCCAGTTCATTTGTAATCCCATCGGAAGTCTCCTCGAGCGCCGCGTAACGTGGCGAATCGCGATTGTTGCAGCTTGGTGACGTAAGCGCGACTGCCGACTGATATCGAAGGGCTTGTCGTCTAACGTTTCGATCCGCAGCGCCAGCACTGGATCGAGGGCATCAGTGAGTTCGTGCCCCATTGGAATGAACAGGCCGAGGCCGTGGCGGTCGTCAATCCCAAGTTATGGGAGCCGTTGGTCGCGGCTCAGATCCAGGCCAGGGTGGTTTCGAGTAATCGAGCTCACGCACCGTCGATTTGTTGCGTCGGTCGAAGGTGACGTACAGCACCGGCGTGATGAACAGCGTGATCAGCTGCGACATCAACAGGCCACCGACCACCACGACGCCGAGAGGTTGACGAATCTCGGCGCCGGCGCCGATCCCCAGAGCCATCGGCAAGGCACCCATGAGCGCGCACAGCGTCGTCATCATGATGGGACGGAAGCGCAGCAAGCAGGCCTGACGGATGGCCTGCGCGGCGCCCATCGAGTTGCTCCGTCGCAGCTCGATGGCGAAGTCGATCATCATGATGGCGTTCTTCTTGACGATGCCGATGAGTAGCAGCACGCCGATCATCGCCGTCACCGTCAGTTCCATGCCGACCAGCCGCAAGCAGAGCAGGGCACCGAGCGCGGCGGAGGGAATGCCGAGCAGAATGGTCGCCGGATGGATCCAGCTTTCATACAGCATGCCGAGCACCACGTAGACGACACCCACGGCGATCAGGATCAGCCACAGGTTGGTATGCTGGGACTGGGCGAACAACGCAGCCTGGCCGCCGAACTTGCCGAAGATCGTGGTCGGCATGTCGATCGCTTCACGCGCGTGATCGATCGCCACGGAAGCATCGGACAGCGACTTGCCGGGTGCGAGCTCGAACGAGAACGTGATGGCGGGCAGTTGCGATTCGTGCTCGACCGCCAGCACGCCACGCTCGCGGACCATGCGAGCGAAAGAGCTCAGCGGCACCAGTCCGCCGGTGCCGTTGCGAACGTACAGACGCGACAGGTCGGTTTCATCGCGCCGGCGTTCGGGCGCGACTTCGAGGATGACCTGATACGTATCGGCGGGTGCATAGATCGACGACACCTGGCGCGTGCCGAAAGCGGAGTAGAGCGTGCTGCGAATGTTGCTCATGTCCACGCCGAGCTGCGCGGCTCGCGGATAATCGATGTCGAGCGTGATCTGCAATCCTTCGCGTTCCAGATCGTTCTGCAGTTCCGCGAATACCGGCGACTTGCGCAACTCGTCCAGCAGAGCATCGCCCCAGCGGTTCAGCTCATCGCTGCCCACCGATTGCAGGATGTATTGGTTGGCGCTCGCCGAGCTGCCCGAGCCAACCTTGAGGTTCTGCACCGGGCTGAAGGTGACGCGCACGCCCGGCAGGAAATTCGAATGCTCACGCAGGCTCTGCAGAACGTCCGCCATCGCAGGGCGCTGATTGCGAGCTTTCAGGCCGATGGTGAGGCGCGTGGTGTCGTGGTCGACTTTGGACGCCAGCGTGGCGATCGCGGGCTCCTTCCGCAACACCGCTTGCAGCTGGCGAATGATGGCGAGCCGGCCTTCATACGACATGTCCTGGGACGTGATCACTTTGGTTTCGATCTGTCCCGTGTCTTCCTGAGGGAAGAAGCCTTTGGGGGCGATCATGTACAGCCAGACGGTGAGTGCAATGGTGGACGCGCCCAGAGCGAGTACGAACCCGCGGCGAGCAAGCGCGACGTCGAGCAGTCGGCCATAGGCACGCGTGGTCGCCTGGATCGCCTGTTCCGTATATCGCGCCCATCGCGGCTCGTGCACCTTGGCTGTCCGATGTTTCAGCAGGGCCGGCACGAGCACCGGAATCAAGGTGAGCGCCACCGCCGCGGAGACCAGAATCGACAACGAGACCACGACGGCGAACTCATGAAACAGGGCGCCCACGGTGCCCGGCAGGAAGAAGATGGGAATGAACGCGGCGACCAGCGACAGTGAGATCGAGAGCACGGTGAAGCCGACTTCGCCGGCACCCCGCAGCGTCGCTTCTCGCACCGGCATGCCTTCTTCGATGTGCCGCATGATGTTCTCCAGCACCACGATGGCGTCGTCGACCACCAGGCCGACGGCAATGGTCAGGCCCATCAACGAGATGCTGTTCAGGCTCAGTTCCAGCAGATGCATCAGTCCGAACGTGCCGAGCAAGGAGATGGGCAGGCTGAGCGCGGGAATCAACGTCGCGCGGCCGTGACGCAGGAACAGCAGGATCACCAGTACCACCAGCGCGACCGTCAGCAACATCGTCAGATAAACGTCGTGGATCGCTTCGCGAATGGACCGCGAGCGGTCGTTCAACTCGACGATCTTGATGGAGGCGGGCAATTGCTGTTGCAGCCGGGGCAGCAGCTCGCGAATCGCCTGAACGGTGGCGACCGTGTTCGCTTCCGGCAGGCGGTTGATTTCGACCAGCACCGCGTCCTCGCCGTTCACGTCGCTGGTGCTCTGAGTGTTCTCGATGCTGTCGCGGACCGTGGCCACATCGCTGAGCCGGATGATCTGACCATCGCGCGTGGCAACGACCACTCGCGCGAAGTCGTCGGCGACTTTGAGCTGGTTGGGCATCTGCAGGGACAACATTTGCCGTGCGTTGTCCAACTGGCCGAGCGGCGTATTGGAGTTTGCGGACTGCAACGCCGCGCTGACTTCATCCAGCGTGAGATTCAGTGCGGTCAATCGCTCCGGATCGATCTCGGCACGTACCGCGAATCGTTTGTGACCTTTGATGTTCACTTGTGCCACGCCGCTCACCGCGGACATCGCCGGGACGACCAGATTGTCGATATAGGCGTTCAACTGGCCCAACGTCATGGTGGGCGAGCTCAGGCCCAAGGTGAGGATCGGCGCGTCGCCGGGATTCACACGCGAATAGCTCGGCGGCGTTTTCATTTCGGGCGGCAGCTGACGAGTCGCATTCGACAGCGCGGCCTGCACTTCCGTGGCCGCCGAATCGATGCTGCGTGAAGAATCGAATTCGAGCTGGATCTTGGTTTCTCCTTGAATGCTCGTGGACGAGGTGCGCACCAGGCCGGCGATCGCCGAGAACTGTTTCTCCAGCGGGGTCGCGATCGAGCTCGCCATGGTTTCGGGACTGGCGCCGGACAGCACCGCCTTCACTTGAATGTTGGGCGTTTCATATTTAGGCAGCGCCGCGATCGGCAGCTGTGTCCAGCTGGCGAGGCCAGCGACGACGACTGCCAGCCACAGCAGCGAGGTTGCCACTGGACGGCGCAGGCACAGGCGGGAGAGATTCATGAGCGCACCTGAACTTTCATGCCGGCACGAAGATTGCGGTTGCCTTCGATCACCACGCGCGGTGTGCCGGACAACCCTTCGACGACGGCTCGTTCATCCTGAATTCGTAACAGCGTGACGGGTTGCGCGTTCACTTCGTTGGCGTCGTTGAGCACGTAGACGAAATGACCCGCCGGTCCCTGCAGCAATGCTTGTGGCGGCAACACGGTGGCGTTGCGGTCGAGGCCGGCCTGCAAGTCCACCCGCACGAACGCGCCGGGCCACAGCGTGCCCGTGGCATTGGGGAAACTGGCTTTGAGGTTGATGGTGCCGGTATTGCGATTGACGGTGTTGTCGATGAATGTGAGCTTGCCTTCGACCTGCTGGCCGTCGGGAGTGTTCAACTGGATGTGCAGGGCCCGTTCGCTGCGTCCCTTGAGGATCGAGTTGAGTTGGGATTCGGGCAGACTGAATTCCACGCCGATTGGATCGAACTGCAGCAGCGTGACGAGCGGCAACGAGCCGCCGATCTCGGCGAGGCTGCCGGGATGAACATCGACCGCACCGGCGCGTGCCGCGATCGGCGAGAGGATGCGCGTATGACCGAGCTGCACTTTGGCGGTTTCGGCCTCGGCGAGCGCCGCTTCATATTGGGCACGCAACGATGCCACTTTGCTCGCGCTGGTGTCGGCGGCGCTCGGTGAAATGAAACCGGCTTTCACCAGTTCGGTGGAACGGTGATAGTCGCGATCGGCGTCGTCCAGTTGCGCTTTGATCTGCGCTGCCTGCGCTTGCGTGCGGCTGAGCTGCGCCTTGGCCTCCGACGGATCGATTTCGAACAGCAGTTGCCCGGCCCGGATATCGTCGCCTTCGCGAAAGTGCACGGTGCGAATGATTCCGGTGATCTGCGGGCGCACGTCGACCCGGTTCAGCGCGACCAGATGGCCCTGACCCTGGATTTGCACCGGCAGGTCGAGCGTCTGTGCCGTACCGACACGCACTGCCGGCAGCAGTTTGGGACGATCGCTCTTGGCGGCCGCTTGATTGCCCTGTTGTGTGGCCAGTCCCGCGCCGAGGATCACGAGCGCGGCGGCCCCCCAAAACCAATGTTTCCTGAGCGACATCACGGCAGCATCTCGGCGGGAGCGGTGAAAGGAGGGGAGTCGAGCCAGGTATTGACCATAGCCAGCTGCCGCTCGGTGAGCTCGCCGAGCGAGGCGGCGAGTTGCAGACGGCTGAACAGATATTGATAGCGGGCCGAGGTGCGGTCGTAGAGCGTCTGGTAGTACGCCTGCTCGGCGTTGAGCACATCGAGGGTGGTGCGCACGCCGACATCTCGGCCGGTCTTGCTCGACTGTAGCGCCGACGCGCCAGAGATGCGTGCTTGATCCAGGGCGCGCAGCCGGGCGGCGCCGCTGACGACATCGAGATAGAACTGCTGAGTCTGCAGTTTCACGTCGCGTCGCAGAGCTTCGAGCGTGTTGGCACTTGCACTGGCGGTCGCCTTGGCCTGACGCAGCCGGGACTGTCGCGCGCCGCCACTGAATAAAGGAACGGTCACTTGTACGCCGACCACGCCGGTGTCAGTGCGATCGCGCCAACCCGAAGAGGAGATGCTGCCGTCTTCGATGTCGTGACCATAACTGGCGACCAGCGCGACCACCGGGGAGTGCGACAGGCGATAGCGATCGATCTCGGCCCGGGCGATGTCCAGGCCCAGTTGTTCGGACCGCAGCGTCAGGTTGTTGCGCTCGGCTTGTTCCAGGAAGGTGGCGAGTGTGTCGCGCGGCGGATCGATGGCCGGCGTGGTGTCGCCGATGGTTCGCAGCTGAGCGGGATCGAGGCCGGTCAAGTTGGTGTAGGCAGCGGCTTTGACCTGAAGGTCGCTGCGGGCGGCGATCTCGGCTGCGATGATCGTGTCGTAGCGGGCCTGCGCTTCATCGGTGTCGGTGATCGTCGCAAGCCCGAGCGCAAACGTTTTCTTCGCCTGCGCGAGCTGCTGACTGATCGCATCCTTCTGGGCACGCACCAGGGTCAGATTGTTCTGCGCGAGCAGCACATCGAAGCAGGCCTGCGTCGTGCGCAGGATCAGGTCCTGCTCGGCGACACGGAACGCGATTCGCGCTCTGTCGGCTCCTTTGAGCAGCTGCGCCCGGTCGGCGAAGGCATTGGCGTCGTAGAGGGGCTGCGACAGCGACACCGACCACCCGCCTATACGACCCGAAGTGCGCTCGCTGGCCTTCGGCTCGGGATTGCCCGAGCGGTAGTCTTCGTCGCGGTGCTCGCCCGAGCCGATGAGGTCGAGTTGGGGCAGCACGGCTGCGGTCGCCAGGTTCGCTTGTTCGATGCCCGCCGCCAGCGTGTCCTGGGCGGCGGCGAAGTTGGCGTCGTACTCGCGCGCCGCCTGCCAGGACGTCATCAGGTCGTCGCCACGGACCATGGGGGTCAGTGCGAGCAGGCCGAGTAATAAGAGAGACGAGAATCGGGGCATGGGGAGCAGTACTGTCGACGTGAGTCGGCAGTGTGCCCAGCGTCGCCTGACAGCCCGCCGGCTGATTGCGTCAGGTGGCCGTCAGGAAACGCAACAGGTCGAGGGGTAGCAGCTACCGCCGGCGGATCAGGATCTCGCCCGGACGCCACTCGACAGCCAGGTCCGGCTCCTTCTCCAACAGAGCGCCGAAGGACTGCGGATCGTCGGCATCGAAGGTTGCCGAGTAGTGGTGCGAGTCGCGCTCGATACCGATCAGGCGCAGCTTCGGCGTCACGTTGTGACTGTTGAACTGTTGCGCGATCTCTTCCAGCGGCGTCTTCCGGAATACCAGGCGTTGCGGCTGCCAGGTCAGCGCCTGCTTCACGTCGACCGTTTCATTGCGCGTAATGGTTCCGGTTGGCGCAATCACCGCTTGTTGGCCGGCGATCAGCGCGTCGACCGGTGGCGCGGGGCTGTCGGATGTTTCATTCGATACCCGCACTTTGCCTTCGACCACCGAGACGACCGTGCCGGAGGATTGGGTGCTGACGTTGAACTGCGTGCCCAACGCCTGAACCACTGCATTGCCGGCGTGAACGCGGAACGGGCGATTCGTGTCGTGCGCCACCTTGAACAGCGCTTCGCCTCTCAGCAGCTCCAGCTCTCGCGCCGATCGATACATGCGTACCCGCACATGAGAGTCCGCATTCAGTTGCACGACCGAGCCGTCCTGTAACTCGATGGACTGACGCACGCCGGGCGCTGTGACGAAATTCTGCGCGGGCACGATGAAGTCGGCCGCGAACAGCAGGCCGACGAGTGCAACGGCCAGGCCGGCAACCAGCGCGGCTGCCCAGCGGCGGCGAGTGAAACGTTGTGCTTTCGTCACGCGGCTCGCGGGTTCCATCACGGGCAATGGCAGCGGAGCGACGGTGGCAGAGACGCGGCTCAGTAATGCGTCCTTGTCGAAACGGCCTTGCATGTCGAGGCCGTCCAGCTCACGGTCGAGCGCGACGACGGTCAGGAATTCCTCGACGTGCCGTCGCGACTCGCGTAGCCAGTCCACGAAGGCCTCGTGCTCGGCGGGCCCGGCCGTCTTCAGTATTTCCACCCATTCGGAAGCCCGCTGCGCCAGCAACCGATCGATCTGTTTCTGGACCAGGGTCATGGCGGTGACTCCGTGCCGCTGTAGTACTCCTCGAGCATCAGCTTCAATTTGGCCCGAGCATGCGTGAGATAGGTGCCGATGGTGCTTTCGGTGAAGCCGGCGGCACGGGCCGCCTCCTCGTAGGACAGGCCTTCGCCTTTCACCAGCAGCACCGCGACCAGATGGTTGTCGGGGAGCGCCCTGAGTGCCTCCAGCAGATCCCTTTGCATAGCCAGTGTGTCGGTCAATTCATCCGGACTGCCGCAGCCCGCGACCTCGGTGCGCTTCTCGAGCAGCTCCGAGTCGTAGGTCACCGGGTCGTGCTCCTGGTGATAGTGGGCTTCGCTCAGGACATGGGCGGCGATCCCGAACAGGTAGGCCTGGGGATTGCGAATGGCGTCGGCGCGATTGACTTTCAGAAAGCGCTCGAAGATGTCCTGAGTGATGTCGGGCGCCGATTGCGGTCGCCGCAGCCGGCGCAGTACATAGCGGTGCAGGGCTCCCTCGTACTTCTGGAATGCGACCGCCGCCAGCCGGGCCGCCGCATCGAGATGTTTCGCTTTCGCCTGTGTCATGGCCTTCGCAGATGGACCCCTCTAGTACACCTTAGTGGGGCGTTCGGGCAAATTCCTTGATTTCCAGATCGACAATCAAGGTTTTGCCGCTCGCGTCCCACTACCCCAATGACCACACTAAAACGATCTGGGGAGCACCGATGAGAATTCCGAAACGCTGGCTGGCCACCGGAACCGCGCTGTTGTTGAGTGGCATGGCGGTCGCCGACGACGAAGCGGCACGGGTCGCCTTCAACATCGAGCCGCAGCCGATCCGGGCGGCGCTGGAGAAGTTCGCCGATCAAACCGGGTTGCAGGTGGTCTTGCGCGATGAGGACCTGCCGGCTGGTGCAGTGATGACACCACGCGTGGTCGGTGCGTTGTCCGCCCAACAGGCCTTGCAGCAACTGCTGATGGGCACCGAGCTGCGCTATGAATTCGTCAATGCCCGCACCATCAGAATCTCCACGCCTCGCGAGGCTGTCGCGGAGAAGGGCGCGTACGTGCGGCCGTCGGAAGGCTTCCTGCGAGTGGCACAGACCGAGAGTCAGGCACGCGTGCCGGCCCCGGCGGCCGCCAAGGAAGAGACAAACAGTTCGCGTCTGGAAGAAGTGACGGTCGTGGGCGTGCGTGAGCTGGGCTACAACTCTCGTACCCAGTCGTCGGCACTGTTCGGCGAGCAAAGCATCCTCGACACGCCGTTCCAGGTGACGGCGTTCCCGATCGAACTGTTGCAGGACCAGCAGGTCCGTACCCTGTTTCATGTCGCCAAGAACGATGCCTCCACCGGCACGGGTAACAACAGCGGCGGCGTCGGCTTCTACGATTCAGTGTCGATTCGCGGCTTCACGCTCGCGAACGAAAGCGGTTACTACCGCGAAGGCAGCTTGTTCCCCAACAATGCGCAGATGCCTTTCGAGAACAAGGCCGCGGTGGAGATCGTCAAAGGGCTCACAGCCTTGCGCTACGGTTTCACCGCGCCGGGCGGCATCGTCAACTATGTGTTGAAACGTCCGACTGAAACGCCGTATCGCTTCATGGACGTCTTCGGCGACAGCAATGGCGGCTACGGCGTGCACCTGGATCTGGGCGGCAAGATCAGCGACGACATCGGCATTCGTTTCAACGCCGTGCGCGCGCATGAGGAGCAGTTCATTCGCGGCGTGGACGGCAAGCGTGAGATGGTCAGCATGTTCCTGACCTGGACGCCCACCGACCGGTTGCTGGTCGAGGCGGACGCCGAATATCAGTATCGCGACACCGAGCTCGGCCAGAACATCGATTTCGATGCCTTCGATCCGAACCAGTTCAGTCACGAACAGATTCGCGCTTTTCTGAAGCGCATCGATCGTCGCGTCTACGTGGGTGAGGAATACACGCGGTATCCGACGCGCACCTTCATGGGCTCGGTGCGGATGACGTATGAGCTGAGCCCGGACTGGAAGTTGCGCTTGGGCGCGCAGAAGGCGCAGGTGTGGCGCAACCATTCGCAGTTCTACTGGGTGGGCGGCTCCATGCAGACCAATGGTGACTACGACGTCTATCTGTGGCGCGCGCCCGATCAGGAGTTCTCGCCGCTGACGCTGGAAGCGTCACTGACCGGAACGTTGATGACCGGGTCGGTCAAGCACGAACTGGTGGTGGGCGCGATGCAGATGGAACATCCCAACTACTACCCGGCGGCCAGCGGTTTCGTGCTGGCGGGCACGAAGAACATCTTCGACCGGTCCGTGCACATCGAGAATCCGAACCCGGCGGTGGGCGATTCCATGCTCATGGAGCGCCTGAATCAGTTCGCGGTCTATGCCACCGACTACATGCACTTGACCGACTGGCTGAATCTGTTCGCCGGCGTGCGCTATAGCAAGCCGAAGTTCGAAACCTTCTACGGCGACGACCACACGCGCGACTGGCTCTATGACGAGTCGGCGATCACGCCGAGCGGCGGCATCATCTTCAAGCCGCGCTCGAATGTCTCTATCTACGCCAGCTATGCCGAAGGGCTCGAGGTAGGCGGGCAGGCACCGGTCGGTACGGAGAATGTCGGTCAGGTCATGTCGCCGCTCAAGAGCCATCAATATGAGGTGGGCGTGAAGGCGGATCTGGTGGACGGCGCCACGTTCTCGGCCGCCGTGTTCGAAATCGACAAAGGCCTGGAGTTGGTCGACGCCAACAACTATTACGTTCAGGACGGCCGTCAAGTGCACCGGGGCGTCGAGGCGATGCTGTCCGGTCAGCTGACTCCGGATCTGCGCCTCGTTTCCAGCGCGCTCTACATCGATGCTGAACTGAAGAAGACGGCGGGCGGCGCGCTGGATGGCAAGCAGCCGTTCAACGTGCCGAGGTTCAAGGCGAGCGTGTACGCGAACTGGCGTCTGCCGATTCCGGCCGAGGTGTCGGTCAACGCCGGTGCCTTCTATTCGGGCAAACGTTTCGTCGATACCGCCAATACTTTCGCTATCGATGACTATGTGCGCTTCGACGCCGGTTTGATCTACGGCTTCCCGCTCGGTCAGACCCAGGCCAAGTTGCGCCTGATCGTGGAGAACCTCACCGACAAGAACTACTTCAGCGGCACGCAACAGGGATTCCTGATGTACGGCGAGCCGCGCACGTTCCGGATGTCGCTCAGCGCGAGCTACTGACCGTCACGTACTGAAGCGGATTCGCGGCGGCTGGAGGCATCTCTCCGGCCGCCGTCCACTGGCTCGGGAGCCCACGTGTTCAAATTCACTCTCACGATTTTCGCGAGCGTAGTGCTCGTTGCGTGCACGCGGCCCGCATCGCCTCCGCCCGCCGACGAGGTGTTGAAGAACGGCAAGGTCTACACCGCCGATTCGGCTCACCCGTGGGCACAGGCGGTGGCAATTCGCGGCGGCAAGATCATTGCCGTCGGCGACGATGCAGCGATGAGTTCATGGACCGGCCCCGCCACGCGAGTGGTCGATCTACAGGGCGGGATGTTGATGCCCGGTCTCATCGACAGTCACGTTCATCCGCTCGCCGGCGGGCGACAGATGACGCTCGCGGATCTCGGCGGCGGTCACGTGACATTGCCGCAGTTCAAGGCCTTCGTCGACGAGTCGATTGCCAGCGGCAAGGCATTGCACGAGGGGCGTGCGGTCATCGTTGGCGTGCATCCTGCGTTGTGGTCGGAGAATCTCGGCGCGATCTTCAATCAGCCGCCGTACGCGGCACGGCCGATGTTGTTTGCTGGTTCGGACTCGCATACGGCGTGGGCGAACCGCGCGATGCTGAAGGTTCTCGGCATCAGCCGCGAGTCGCTTGCGGCCATGCCGGCGGAGAAGCGCAAGGACTACTCGGTCGACAGCGCCGGTGAACCGACCGGCTTCGCGGTGGAAGCCGGCGCGTCCAATCTGTTTCGCGGCTTACCCGGTCGCGATGGTCGCTACGACCGCGCTTGGGGTACAACCGCGGTTCGTTATCTCAACGAGCATGGCGTCACTGCGCTACTCGAAGCGAATGCCGGTCATCCGTCTTCCGATGGCGAGGCGATCCTGAATTTGTATCAGGACCTGGCGCGGTCCGGCGATCTCACGGTGCGAGTGTCGGCGTTGCTGGAAGCGCAAAGCTCGCAGGAGCTGCCGGAGATCTACCGGTTGCGCGACAAATATTCGGGGCTGCCGAATTTCTCGGTCGTCGGCGTCAAACTGTTTGCGGACGGCGTGGTCGACTATCCCGCGCAGACCGCGGCGGTGCTGACTCCTTACGTCGGCACCGGCGGCACCGGCGCGCTCAAGATCGAACCCGCCGAGATGGCGCGCATCGTCACCGATGCGGAGCGCCACGACATGCTGGTTCATATTCATGCGATCGGCGATCGCGCGGTGCGAGTCGCGCTCGACTCGATCGAAGCGGCGCGCAAGCAGAATCCTTCCAGCACGATTCATCATTCGCTCGCACATCTTCATTTGATCGCGCCGGCGGATGTTCCCCGATTCAGGCAACTGGGTGCGGTCGCTTCTTTCCAGTTGCTGTGGGCGACGCTCGATGAGACTGAGCAGCAACTGATCAAGCCTTATCTCACGCCCGAGGTCTGGGAGGAACAATACGCCGCGCGTTCGCTGGCCGATGCAGGGGCAATCATCGCTGGCGGCAGCGACTGGCCGGTGAGCAGCGGCAATCCGTGGGAAGCCATCGCGCAGGCGATGACGCGAGCGGGACCGTTCGGTGTACTCAATGAGCGTGAACGCGTGACGCTTCCCACGATGCTCGACGCCTACACCATCGGTGCCGCAACCGCTGCGCGCCTGGAAGACAAGGTCGGATCCATCGTCGTTGGCAAAGAGGCGGATCTGATTCTGCTTGATCGCAACGTGGCGGCACTGACGCCTGCGCAGATCGCGCAGACCCAAGTGCAGTGGACCATGCTCGGGGGACGGGTCGTGTATCGATGCGAGTCGTGCGGCACATTCAAGGGATCGGCTCAATGAAATTCAGCCTGGCGGGATTCAATCGAACCAAGGCCAGCCGCGTGGCATTCGACGCAGCGACGTTCTTACTCGTTCGAGGCAACACGCGTCAACGAAGGAGCGAAGCGATGAAGCGCAGCGGCGTGTGTGCGATCGTTGCGCTCGCGAGCACTCTGCTGATCGAGCCGGCGCTCGCCGAGATCATCGCTCTCAAGGCGGGGCATCTGATCGATCCGGCCACGGCCACCGTGTCTCAGAACAAGATCGTGCTGATCGAAGGCGCGAAGATCGTCGATGTCGTGGACCGCATGCCGGTCCCGGCGCCGGCGCGTGTGATCGACCTGTCGGCCAGCTGGGTGTTGCCCGGGCTGATGGATCTGCACACGCATCTGAGCTACGACTACACGGCCGCGTTGTGCACGAACTATCTCGCTCATGGCAATGGCTATCGGACGCTGATGGGGCTGCGCAACGCGCAGGACATGCTGAGGGCCGGCTTTACCACGGTTCGTGATGTCGGCAATGCCGGTCAGTACGCCGATACCGATCTGCGGCGTGCGATCGAGGCCGGGTTGTTCGTGGGACCGACCATCGTCAACGCGGGCAAGATCATCGCGCCGTTCGGCGGGCAGCAGGACGCCGTTTCACACGATGTCGGGCCGTGCTGGAACTACGAGTACATCGACGCCGACGGTGTCGAGGAGGTACGCAAAGCAGTGCGCACCAATTTGTTTTACGGCGCGCGGGTGATCAAGCTCGTGTCCGATGCTCGCGGTGGCACGCATGGCGTCTACACAGAAGAGGAGATTCGGGTCGCGGCGGAGGAGGCGCATCGCGCGGGAGTGACTTTGGCCGTGCACGCCAAGGATGATCTGACTGCAAAGGCCGCCGTGCTCGGCGGCGCGGACAGCATCGAGCATGCATACGCGGTAACCGATCCAGTGCTGAAGTTGATGAAGCAGAAGGGCACCTATCTGGTGAACACCGATATCCCGCTGAGCCACGTGCTGGCGGGCAATCCTGCCAACCCCGCGGTGGCGCGCGAACGAGCTCGTGCGAAGCTGGCGAGGTTGCGTCGTGCGTATGACCTCGGCGTCCTGATCGCGTTCGGCACCGATGTGACGCACGACTTGCCAGGTCGCGATCGCGGCCGGATGTCGCTGGACTTCATCGATGTGTGGCTGGAGGCCGGCATTGGCTCGCCTTACATCGTCAAGGCGATGACCACTCACGGTGCCAGGCTCATGCGCATCGATGGCGAGCGCGGTGCCATTGCCAAAGGACAGTATGCCGATCTGATTGCGACGCCGGCCAATCCGCTCGACGACGCGCGTGTGCTGGCCGAGGTGTCGTTCGTGATGAAGGAGGGGCGCGTCGTCGCTCGCACCGGTTCGCCCGAATAACGCGCCGACCGTGGTAGCGTCACCACGGGCAAAAAAAGCGCGATCCCACTGAAAATGACGGGTAGCTCGGCCGAGCGCCCGCCCCCTATGCTGATCCCGCAAAGTCAAACAGCGCCGGTTTGAACGTCCGTACCACGGACGCTCGGGCCGGCAAGTATCGCGGTCCGAAGTTGGCATGACATTGGCTCTCAAGAGGCCAGGCGGGGGGAAGTGATGAGTGAGCGAACGATCGCAGCGGCCGTGCGTGGCGTGCTGCTGGTTTCAGCGGGCATTCCGGGCGCCATGGCTTGGGCTGCCGAGCCGCAGGCCGAATCGCAGGCGGCGCTGGAGGAGGTGGTCGTCACCGGCTACGCGGGCAGTCTCGAGCGTGCGATCGAGAACAAGCGCGTGGCGGACGTGATCAGCGACGGCATCTCGGCCGAGGACATCGGCAAGTTTCCCGAACAGAATCTGGCCGAGTCCCTGCAAAGAATCACCGGTGTGCAGATCACCCGCCGGCTGGGCAATGGCGCATTCATCAGCGTGCGCGGTCTCGATCCGAAGTTCACCAACACGCTGTACAACGGACGCCAGGTGCCGTCGGGTTCGGGCTCGCGCGCCTTCGACTTCCAGGTATTGCCCACGAATTTCGCGCAGCGAGTCGACGTCTACAAGACGCCGACCGCCGACATGCCGGAAAGCGGCCTCGCCGCCACCGTGAACATGCAGACCATTCAACCGCTGACCTACGGGCAGACGCGCGGTGTACTCAACGTCGAGGGCGCATACGACGAACAGGCGAGCACGAGCATCACGCCGCGCGCATCCGCGCTCTACACGGACACCTTCATGGATGACCGGCTCGGCTGGATGGTCGGAGTGGACTACAACGAGCGCGACTTCGACGTGCAGAACACCGGAACGGACGGCGTCATTGAAGATGCGAGCTACACCGGTCCGGGCACTGCGTATCGTGTGTTCGGTCTGCGCGCCAATGACAACGTCGGCACGGACAAGCGCTGGAGCGCGGTGAGCGCACTTCAGTTCAAGGTCAACGACATGCTCGAGCTGCGCGCGGATACGTTGGTCTCGCGATTCGAACAGCGCTACAACTTCTACCAGGGACAGAATTTCTACCCGGGCGCGGGCGCCTTGGGCGTCTCGCCGACGGACTCGGTCACCCTCGACGGCAACAATGTCGAGACCGCCTGGTCGGGCCGGAATGTGTTTGCCTGGATGCAGGCGAATCGGTTCGAGTACGAACAGAATCTTACGTCGACCGCGCTCGGCGCCACTCTGTCGCTGGGCTCCTGGACGCTCGACGGCCAGGCTTCGTACGGGCACGCGCGCACCGAATCGACCCAGCTATACGTGTCCTTTGCCACCCGAGCTCCCGGAGCGGCACTGACGTACGACGCCTCCCGGGATCCAGGCGGGCCGCTCACCGTGAGCTTCTACAACGGTTTCGATCCGAACGACATCAACAACTACACCTTCAGCGGCATTCAAGGTTCGTATCAGGCGCCGACCACGGACAAAATCTGGAATTTCAGGCTCGACGCCGCCAGGCAGCTCGACACCGGTTGGTTGAAGACGCTGAAAGTCGGCGCCGATCATGCCAACCGGACGTTGGCCAACACGCCGAACTGGCTGAACAACACCGCCGACGGGTTCGCGGCCGACATGAGCCCGTACGCGATGATCAATCGCAATCCGACGTTCTTCGATTCGTACAGCGGTGGAGCACAGCCGCCGCGCAACTGGCTGACCGTGAATCTGGACAAGTTCTTCCACGACTATCCGATGGCGGCGTACATGGCGGCTCATCCAGCCGCGCAGCAGCTGACGAGCACGACGGAAGTGGAGGAGAAGTCGACCTCGTTGTATGCGCGGCTCGACTTTGCGATGGCGGACGATCGATTGACCGGCAACGTGGGCGTGCGCGCCGTGCGCACCGAGACGCTGTCTTCGGGCTTCGTTCCGCCTTCCGATGCGTATCTCATCTATGGGTTGAACAACTCGCTGAGCTACAGCGCCGCGGACTTGTTGGGACAGGACTCGACGTACGACGACGTGTTGCCCAACTTCAATTTGAGTTATCAGCTGAGCGACGACGTCGTGCTGCGCTTCGCGGCGGCTCGCGTCATGCAACGACCGGACATGAACCTGCTGGCGGCAGCCAGCAATCCAAGCGCGCCGACTCAGCCGCCGCCGGCAGGCACCTGGCGCGGCACGTTGGCCAAGGGCAATCCCAACCTCAAACCGTATCGGGCCGATCAGGTCGATCTGTCGCTGGAATGGTATTTCGGCGATCGCAGCCTGCTGGCCATCGCGGGCTTCTATAAGGATGTGAAAAATCTGGTGGTCACGCGCTACACCGACGAGATTCATCAGATCCTGTTGGGCGGCAACCTGCTGGGCTCGGGCTATCAGATCGGCGACGTCATCCCCATCACGTTGTCGGTGGCGCAGCCGGTGAATGCGCAGGCGACCACGCTCAAGGGGGTCGAGATCGGTTACCAGCAGCCGTTCGCGTTTCTTCCCGGCGTGCTGAGCGGCCTGGGCATGCAGGCCAACTACACCCACATCTGGTCGGGCAAAGTGACCTTGAATGAACGTCAGGGGCCGCTGCCGCTCACCGGTGTCTCGGATGATTCGTACAACCTCGGCCTGTACTACGACAACGGCGCGGTCGACGTGCACGCCGTTTATAACTATCGCAGCCAGTGGGTGGGCGATGCCGTGTCCAACTTCGGCGATGGCCGCTACGTGAAGGGCTACGGCCAGCTGGATCTGTCCGCCAACTACAACTTGAACGAGTCGCTGGCCTTCAATGCCTCGGTCGTGAACCTGACCGAAGAGGCCGAGGTCGAGGTCAACAAGTATGGGTTCAACCGCCTGTATCAGCTCACCGGGCGGCGTTACTACCTCGGCATGCGCTTCAAGTTCTGAGACGGGGAGAGAAATCCATGGTTCGATTCGGGCTCGTTTTTCTCTCGTGCATGGCCGCGGGCGTCGTCAATGCCGACGCCCCGGTTCAACCTTTGACCGTGGAGAGCGCTGCCGCGAGGGCGGCTCTCCCTTTGTATAAAGTCATTCCAGCCGCCAAGGATTCGGAGCTGACGCCCGCCGCGCCGGATACCGAGTCGCATCGTTCTTGGATGCGCTCACATGCCGATGCCGGGGGCACGCGCTATTCGGCGTTGGATCAGATCCGGCGCGACAACGTTTCGAAGCTGCAGGTGGCGTGGACTTATCGTTCCGGTGACGGTCTGGCGGATGTCGCCGCCAATCCGGTGATTGCGAATGGCGTGATGTATGCGCCCACCACGGGCAAGCACATTGCCGCCGTCAACGCCGCAACCGGTGTGGAGCTGTGGCGCTTCAAACCCGAGACGAGTGGCTATTGGGGGCCCGCTTATCGCGGTTTGTTGTACTGGCCGGGCAAGAGTGGCTCGGTGGGGCCACGATTGTTCTTCGCATCCGGCACGTGGGTGTACGCGCTGGATCCAAAGACGGGCAAACCGATTGAAACATTCGGCGATCGGGGCAGAGTGCCGTCGACCGGAGGCGACGACGGTCCGCCGGTAGCGCCCGCGGTGTTCGAAGACATTCTGGTCGCGCCCAAATCCAACGTCGTGGATGCGTTCAACGTCGTCACGGGCGCTCGTGTGTGGGGCTTCAGCCTCAACGCCGATGATTCGAAGTTCAAATACAACTGTTGGGCCGGGATGGTGCTCGATGCCAAGCGTGGCATTGCCTTCTTCCAGGTGGGCGATCCGCACCTGCTGATTCCGCAGCCCAACAATCGCGAAGAACGCAATCTCTACTCCAACAGCATCGTCGCCCTCGATGCCCGCACCGGCAAGTTGCTCTGGTACTTCCAGGACATCGCGCACAACATCTGGGACCTGGACATCGCCTCGCCACCCAATCTGGTGACGGTCACCCGCAACGGCAAGAAAGTGGATGCAGTGGCGCAGCTGACCAAGATGGGCAACACGCTGCTGTTGGATCGGCTCACCGGCAAGCCGCTGTTTCCTTACCGCATGCGGCGCGCGCCGACGTCGACGCTTCCCGGCGAGCGCACCTGGCCGTATCAACCGGATCTGGAATTGCCGCAACCGTTCTCGCGCCAGGAGTTCACGCTGGCCGACATCACTCAGCGCACCCCCAAGGCGCACGCATTCGTGCGGGAACAGGCGGATAAAGCCGACTTCGGCTGGTTCAAGCCGTTCAGCGATGGGCGTCCGCTGATCCTGTTCGGCATCGAAGGCGGCGCCGAGTGGACCGGCGCGTCGTTCGATCCAACCAGTGGCTGGCTGTTCGTCAATGCCAACGAGATTCCCTGGATCCTGACGCTCAAGAGCGGCCACAAGGCGGCGGTTCGCGACCCGAATGCGCCGCCGACGCCGGGCGAGAAAGTGTTTCTATCTCACTGCGCGGCCTGTCACGGACAACAGCGGGAGGGCAAGGGGACCGCGCCGTCGCTGGTCAATCTGAAGGAACGAGTGCATGAACAGTACTTCCCCGACATCGTCAGAAACGGGCAGGGCGGCATGCCGCCGCAGGCATTGAGCGGCGATGAATTCACGGCGGTCGCGGATTTCCTGTATGAGCGCGATGTGCCGCAAATGGATGGCGTCAAGCCGTCGGACCAGCCGGGCGAATATTCCCTCACCAAGTTCAGCCGCTTCATCGACGATGAGGGTTATCCGGCCAGCACACCGCCGTGGGGCACGCTCAATGCCATCGATCTGAGCACCGGCAAGATCGTATGGAAAGTGCCGCTGGGCGAGTACGAAGAACTGACCGCCAAGGGGATTCCGAAAACCGGCACCGAGAACTATGCCGGAACCATCGTCACAGCCGGCGGCCTCGTGTTCGCGGCCGGCGCCCGGGACAGCAAGATCAGAGCGTTCGACAAGAGCAACGGTAAAGAGCTGTGGGAACACAAGCTGCCGTTCATGGGGCTGGCGACGCCGGCAACCTATGAGGTCGATGGGCGTCAGTACGTCGTGATCGCGGCGACTGGCGGTGGCAAGCTGAGCGGCCCGCGCGGCGATGTCTACATCGCCTTTGCATTGCCGAAGTGAAGCAGTAATCGAGAGGATCAGTGATGGAAATGTCGCGTCGTCTGTTCTTACAACAAAGTGCCGCGGCCATGCTGGCCGGCAGCGTCATCTCGACTCATGCTCTGGCGGCCGGCGCGTCGGCGTCGCAGCTCAAGATCGGCATCCAGCTCTACACGGTCAACGCCGAGATGACCCAGGACCTGGACGGCACGCTCCGGAAGATTGCCGCCATCGGCTACAAATATGTCGAGCTGCCGGGCACCTACGGCCGCAGCGCCCGCGCCCTGCGCAAGTCGCTCGATGCGGCCGGCCTGGTCTGCGAGAGCGGCATGTTCCCGTTGCAGGCGCTCGAGCCGAACACGCCGACGCTGATCGACAACCTTGCACAGTGCATCGAGTTCGCGCAAGCCATCGGCTGGAAGTATCTGGTCGTTCCGAACGTGCGCATTCCCGGCTTCGGCAAGCCTGGATTCGAGTTGAGCAAGCTGCGCGAAGCGTTCGATTCATTGACGCTGGATGATTTCAAGCGCGATGGCGAGCTGCTCAATCGTATCGGCGAGCAGACGCGCAAGGCGGGCATTCAGCTGGCGTATCACAATCACAACGCCGAGTTCAAAAAGTTCAACGGCGTGCCGGGCTACGACGAGCTGTTGCGGGTGACCGATCCGAAGCTGGTCGCGATGGAAATGGACGTTGGTTGGGTGAAAGCCGCGGGTCAGGATCCCGCGGGCTATCTGACCCGGTATCCGGGGCGATTCCAGCTGCTGCATATCAAGGATCTGAAACCGGTCGCCGGCAACACGTCGATGGAAATGACCTCGGTGGAGATCGGCCAGGGCGCCGTCGATTGGCCGAGCGTGTTCAAGGCCGCCAAAGCCACCGGCGTCAAAGCGGGCTACGTGGAGCAGGAGCCGCCGTTCGTTCGCCCCGCGCTGGAGTCGGCCAGGATCAGCTACAAATATCTCCAGACCCTCGACACATGAGCAGTGCCACGGTGGGGAAATTGGCTGGAAAGACGGCGTTTGTCACGGGCGCTGCGCAGGGCATCGGGCGCAGCATCGCGGCAGCCTTCGCGAGAGAAGGGGCGACCGTCGTCGCTGCGGACTTGCAGCCCGTGGCGCCCGATCAACCTGTCAGCCAAGGCATCGAGTGGCTGCAGCTGGATGTGACCGATCCAAACGCGATGCGCCAGATCGCGGACCAGCACCGTGATATTGGCGTTCTCGTCAATTGCGTGGGCATCGTTCCGGCCGGCAGCGTGCTGGACACGAGCCCGGCGGTCCTCAGTAAAACATTCGACGTGAACGTGATGTCGATGTTCAACACCATCTCCGCGCTGTTGCCCTCGATGCTCGCTGCGAAAGAGGGCTCGATCGTCAACATCGCTTCGGTCGTTTCTTCGACGAAGGCGGTGGTGAACCGCTTTGCCTATGCGACGACCAAGGCCGCGGTCATCGGACTGACTAAATCCGTGGCGCGCGATTTCATCGATCGCGGCGTTCGCTGCAACTCGATATCTCCGGGAACTGTGATGACACCGTCGTTGCAGGAACGGATTGCTCAACAAGGCGACTCGGCGCTCGACGCCTTCCTGGCGCGCCAGCCGATGGGCAGGTTCGGGCGCAGCGAGGAGATTGCCGAGATCGCCGTGATGCTGGCCAGCGACGCAGCCAAGTTCATGACCGGCAGCGACATCATCGTGGATGGCGGGATGAGTTTGTGATGGAGCCGCTGACACTGGCGTGGAAGGATGGTTTGCAGGCACGGATAGATCCCTTCGGTGCGGCCTTGTTGTCATTGCGGGCACCGGGGCCGGACGAATACATCGACTTGATCCTTCCCTCCACCTCGACGCGCCGTTTCGATTCCGCGTACATGGGACGAATGATCGGCCGCTACGCGAATCGGTTGGCCAACTCGACGTTCTCTGTCGCGGGCCAGAGATATCGAGTTGACCCGAACGACGGTCCGAATCATTTGCACGGCGGTTCTGCCGGTTTGCACTCCAGGGACTGGACGGTGCTGAGCGTGGAAGAAACCGGGGCGCGGCGTATCGTGCTCCGTTACATCTCACCCGACGGCGAGGGTGGATATCCGGGCACGCTGGCAGTCACGGCAACTTATGAGCTCACGCCAGACGCGCTGAGCGTGACAGTCGATGCCACGACCGACCGGCCGACGCCCGTGAGCTTCACGGTGCATCCGTATTTCAACTTGACCGGCGATCCCTCCAGCAACGTCGAGGATCATCAGGTCGCCATCAACGCCGATCGCTTCCTGCCCATCGACCCGAGCGGTATTCCAGAAGGCGCGCCGCGCCAGGTGGCGGGCACTCCCTTCGATCTCCGGCAGCGGACCCGAATTGGAGATCGTCTGCTCGCTCCCGATCCACAGATTCGGAGCGCTCGCGGCTTCGACCATGCCTTCATCCTCGATGGGACCCAACCCGCCGCGGAACTCAGCTGCCCGCGGGGCAGGATGTCGATGCAGCTCTTCACGAATCAGCCGGCGCTGCAGTTCTACACCGGTCAATGGCTGAACCAGCCGTGGCGTGCCTATCGAGGGTTATGTCTGGAGCCCGAGCAGTTTCCGGACGCACCCAATCGCCCGGATTTTCCCTGCACCCTCCTGGAGGCGGGCGGCGTGTTTCATTTCGAGGTCGCCTATCGCTTCGGCTCCCGATGACCGTCGGTGGCAAAAGAATATGCAAGCGCAAGCAACTGCGGCCTATCGATCAGCAGTCGGCACCAGTACCTTTTTTATCACTATGAGATTTTTTCGACACGGACCCCGGGGGCACGAGCGTGCGGGAATGGTGGACGCTCGCGGCGGCCATCGCGATCTGTCCGCGCTGCTCTCCGATTTCGAGACGCGCCATCTGGCCAGCCATTTCGCGTCGTTCGCCGCCATCGATCCGGACAAACTGCCGCTCTTGAATGAGACGATCCGCATCGGACCGCCGGTCGCGGCGGTCGGCAAGATCATCTGTATCGGCCTCAACTATGTAGATCATGCTCGCGAGGCCAACATGGAGATTCCGGCGGAGCCGGTCGTATTCATGAAGGCGACGTCATCGATCTGCGGTCCCAACGACGACGTGCAGTTGCCGAAAGATTCGATCAAGAGCGACTGGGAAGTCGAGCTCGGCGTCGTGATCGGCCGCGAGGCGCGCAACGTGACTGTCGAGCAAGCGCTGAGCCACGTCGCGGGCCTGTGCGTGATCAACGATCTGTCGGAGCGCACGTTTCAGCTGGAGCGTGGCGGTCAATGGGACAAAGGCAAGAGCTGCGACACGTTCGCGCCGATGGGGCCGTATCTGGTGACATTGGATGAGATCGCCGATCTTGCCGATCTCGAATTGTGGTGCGACGTGAACGGCCAACGGGTACAGACCGGCAACACGCGCCACATGATTTTCAATGTGCCGTTCCTGGTGCATTACGTCAGCCAGTTCATGAGCCTGCAGCCCGGAGACATCATCAGCACCGGCACGCCTCCTGGCGTCGGCATGGGGCGCAAGCCGCCCGTGTGGCTGAAAGCGGGCGACGAGATGAGATTGGGAATTTCAGGATTGGGCCAGCAGCGTCAACGCGTGCGCGCTCACATCGGGAGTGCGAACCAGTGAGCGCAGTGTCACGGCGTCTGGCGGTTGTCACCGGCGGCAGTACCGGCATCGGTCGTGCGATTGTGAATGCGCTGGCACGCGAAGGCTGGGACGTTGCATTCAGTTATGTCAGCCGCCCGCACGAGGCTGAGCAAACATCGGCCAGCGCGCGTGCCGCCGGAGCGGATGTGCTCTGTGTCCAATGCGATGTCGGTATCAAGTCGGACGTGGACGCGTTTTATGACCGGGTCGCCGCCTGGCGGGGCGTTCCGGACCTGCTGGTCAACAACGCCGGCGTGCAAACCTGGGCGTCGTTGCTCGATCTGGAGGAAGAGAGCTGGGATCGGGTCATCCGCACCAATCTGAAGGGCTGTTTTCTGAATACACAGAACGTGGCGCGTCGTCTGGTCGCGGCAGGTAAGCCCGGTGCCATCGTGAACATCGGCTCGGGATGTAACAAGCTCGCGTTCCCGAAGCTGGTCGACTACACCGCGTCCAAGGGCGGCATCGAGCAGCTCACCAAGGTTGCAGCCATCGAGCTCGGTCCGCATGCGATCCGAGTGAATTGTGTCGCGCCGGGCGCGATCGAGATCGAACGCACGCAAGCGGAAGCAGGCGACTACGCCGGTACCTGGTCGGCGATTACGCCGCTGCGACGGATCGGCCAGACGAAAGACGTGGCGGACGTCGTGCTGTACCTGGCATCGCCGGGCGCGTCTTTCGTCACCGGTCAAACTCTTTGGGTGGATGGCGGAGTGTTTACGCAGGCCAATTGGCCCTATGAAAAGCCCGGCGCCTGAGTCGCGGCGCGCGCGCTAGGAGATTTCAAATGAGAACGATCAAAGGTCCGGGGATATTTCTGGCCCAGTTCGCCGGCGACGCAGCGCCGTTCAATACGCTGGAGTCGATCGCGCGATGGGCGGCGGGACTGGGGTTTATCGGGGTTCAGATTCCGACCTGGGATGGACGGCTGTTCGATCTGGCGAAGGCGGCGGCCAGCAAAAGTTACTGCGAGGACATTCAGGGGATGCTGGCGGAGCTCGGCATCGCGGTGACTGAGCTGTCCACGCATTTGCAGGGCCAACTGGTCGCCACCCATCCGGCCTATGATCTGGTGTTCGATGCGTTCGCGCCGCCGGCTCAGCAACGCGATCCGGTCGCTCGTCAGCAATGGGCCGTCGAACAATTATTGCTGGCCGCCAGGGCATCCAGGAATTTCGGCCTGACGGCGCATGCAACTTTTTCAGGCGCGCTGGCCTGGCCCTATTTTTATCCCTGGCCGCCGCGCCCTCCCGGGCTGATCGAAACGGCGTTCAAGGAGCTGGCGCGGCGCTGGCGCCCCATCCTGGATGCGTTCGACGCGGCCGGTGTCGATCTGTGTTTCGAAATCCATCCGGGCGAAGACCTACACGATGGCGTGACTTTCGAGATGTTCCTGGAGCAGGTCGACAATCATCCTCGCTGCAACATGCTGTACGATCCAAGTCATCTGCTGCTGCAGAACATCGACTACCTCGGCTACATCGACGTCTACCACGAACGGATCAAGGCGTTTCACGTCAAGGACGCGGAATTCAACGTGTCGGCGAGGCAGGGGGTCTACGGCGGCTATCAGTCCTGGCCGGCGCGAGCCGGGCGCTTTCGCTCGCTCGGTGACGGTCAGATCGATTTCGGCGGCATATTCTCGCGGCTGACGCGGCACGACTATGCGGGCTGGGCGGTGCTCGAATGGGAATGCGCCATCAAGGATGCGGTGGTGGGCGCGACTGAAGGAGCGCCGTTCATCCAGCGGCATCTGATCAAGGTTGCGGAGCGGAGCTTCGACGATTTCGCCGACTCGAAAGTGGATCGAAGTCTGATCGACTCGGTACTGGGGTTGAGCTCACATGCGTAGACGACTGCGACTCGGAATGGTGGGCGGTGGCCAGGGCGCCTTCATCGGTGCGGTCCACCGGATGGCGGCGCGGCTCGACGATCGGTTCGAGCTGGTCGCCGGCGCGTTCTCCTCAGACCCGGATCGTGCGCACGCAAGCGCCGCCGAGTGTCACGTCTCGCGAGAACGCAGCTATGCGGACTACAAGTCCATGGTGGAGCGCGAGGTGGCGCGTGCCGACCGCATCGATGCCGTGGCGATCGTGACGCCCAACCATTTACATCACGGGCCAGCGCGCGCGTTTCTCGATGCCGGCATCCACGTCTTCTGCGAGAAGCCGATGACCACCAGCGTCGCCGAAGCCGAGGATCTGGTTGCGGCCGCGGCCAGATCGAAGTGCGTCTTCGGGCTTGCTCACACTTACACCGGTTATCCGATGGTGCGTCAGGCACGAGCCATGGCTCGCGCGGGAAAGCTCGGCGGGATTCGAGTCGTGCAAGTGGAATATCCGCAGGAGTGGCTCGCCACCGCGCTGGAGCAATCCGGTCAGAAGCAAGCCTTGTGGCGGACCGATCCGACGCGAAGCGGTGCCGGCGGATGTGTTGGCGATATCGGAACACACGCCTACCAGATTGCGGAGTTCGTCACCGGCGAGCGCTGCGAGGCGGTCGCCGCACAACTGTCGACGTTCGTGCCTGGCCGCAGGCTCGATGACGATGTGCAGGTGATGATGCGATTCACCAACGGCGCGCGCGGCATGTTGTGGGCGAGTCAGGTCGCCATCGGGCGCGAGAACGGATTGCGCCTGCGTGTCTATGGCGAGCGCGCGTCCCTCGAATGGGAACAGGAACATCCCAATCAATTGCGCTTCGCCGAGTTCGGCAAGGCTCCACAAGTGCTCTCTCGCGGCGGGCATGAAATCGGCGCGGCGGCATCGCAAGCGACCCGCATCCCCAGCGGGCACCCGAAGGCTACATCGAGGCTTTTGCCCAGCTGTATAAAGATTTTGCGGGCCTCATCGAAGCGGCCAACGGCGCGGCCGGCGGCAAGATGGATCATCCGTTGCCCGATGCGGAAGATGGCTTGCGTGGCATGCGCTTCATCGCGGCGGTCATCGCGTCGAGCCGTGCCAACTCGGCGTGGGTCGATCTGGGTTCCGCTTAGCCGGCGTTGCTCTGTCTACGAGGGAGTGCTACTTTGGCGCCATCTCGATCGGACGATGCAATATGAGAGTGCGTACTTCGCCAGTCAGCGACGGGCGCGCATCGGAAGCGAAACCAGGCAAGCGTGCCGCCGTCCACACGTTGGATCCGCAGTTCGAAGCGGTGCAGGCCGATACCGAAAGCAGCTTTCGCTGCCTGCACTTTCTATCCGAAGACCTGTCGACCGATCACACCTGGCACTATCACCCGGAATTCGAACTGACCTGGCTGATTCACAGCCAGGGCACGCGCTTCGTCGGCGATAGCATCGAACGCTACTCGCCCGGCGACCTGGTGCTGGTGGGTCCGAACCTGCCGCATTGCTGGCAGAACGACCGGCACGCGCCCAATCACGAGACGGCGGAGCTGGTCGTGGTTCAGTTCTGGGAGAACTATCTCGGCGACCTGCTCAGCAGGCTTCCGGAGAGCAAAGGGATCATGCAGCTGTGCGAGGATGCGGCCTGCGGTTTGCATTTTTTTGGCCCGACGGTTCAGGCGGTCGGTCCCTTGCTTCACGCGCTGGTGGCCCAGAAAGGGCTGGATCGGCTGCTTCGCTTGCTGGATATCTTGAATCTGCTGTCCAAGTCGACGGACCGCAGGCAGCTCGCGGCGAAGGATTACCATCTCCACAACGACATCACGCCGGTGAACCGGCACCGGATCGAGATCGTGCATCGTTATGTGCGCGAGAATCTGGATCTGGAAATCAGTCAGGCCGAGGTGGCCGAGCGTCTGGGCATGACGGCTTCGTCGTTCAGTCGTTTCTTCCGGGCCGCGACCGGGCGCAACTTCGTCGACTTCGTCAACATCCTGCGCGTCCACAAAGCCTGTCGGCTGCTCGGCAGCAACAGTAACGCCAGCATCACCGAGATCGCGATGGAATGCGGCTATCGGAACCTGTCGAACTTCAATCGTCAGTTCCGCGCGCTCAAGCACATGAACCCCAGTGAATATCGTGAGCGCACCCGCGTCCTCAACGAGCGCGCCATCGAATATCCGCCCCTGAAAGCCGTGTGACCAACGGCGGGCAAAAAAAGCCCACACGCACGAAAACTCCGAGGTAGTGGGCGCAGGCTCCGAAGCGCACCTTCCCAGTCCATTCAGTGGGCACAAGGGAAGACATGAGCAAACCGTCCCGGCAACTTCGCAGCCGTGCGTGGTTCGACGATCCCGGGCATCCGGTCGAAACCGCCATCTATCTGGAGCGGTATCTCAACTACGGATTGACTGGCGATGAGCTGAGATCGGGACGCCCGATCATCGGCATCGCACAGACCGGCAGCGACCTCGCTCCCTGCAATCGACATCACATCGCCCTGGCCGCGCGCGTGCGCGACGGAATTCGCGACGCTGGCGGTGTGCCGTTCGAGTTTCCGGTGCACGCCATTCATGAAATGGGCAAGCGTCCGACGGCGGCGCTCGACCGGAATCTGGCCTACCTCGGGCTCATCGAAATTCTGTACGGCTATCCGCTCGATGCGGTCGTGCTGACGACGGGCTGCGACAAGACGACGCCAGCGAGCCTGATGGCCGCGGCGGCCGTCGATATTCCCGCAATCGTTCTGTCCGGCGGCCCGATGTTGAACGGCTGGGCTGGCGATGCGCGCGTCGGTTCGGGCTCCATCATCTGGCGTGCTCGTGATCGACTGAAAACGGGCGAGATCGATTTCGAAGGGTTCATGCGAGAAGTGCTCGCGTCCTCGCCGAGCATCGGTCACTGCAACACCATGGGCACCGCGCTGACCATGAACAGTCTTGCCGAAGCGCTCGGCATGTCGTTACCCGGTTGCGCGGCCATTCCCGCTCCCTACCGAGAGCGAGCTCAGATGGCTTACGCCACCGGTCGCCGCATCGTTGAGATGGTGCATGAAGACCTTCGGCCTTCCGCGATCTTGACCGCCGCCGCGTTCCGTAACGCCATTCGCGTCTGTGCGGCGCTTGGCGGTTCGACCAACGCGACCGTCCATGTTCAAGCGATCGCCGACTCCATCGGATTGCCGTTCAAGCTCGAAGAGTGGGGCAGGTGCGGAGCCGAGGTGCCGCTGCTGGTGAACTGTCAGCCCGCTGGTGAATATCTGGGCGAGGATTTCTATCGTGCCGGCGGTGTGCCCGCCGTGCTCGGCGAGCTCATTCGGGCAGGGCTGATCGAAACACAGACTCTGAGTGTTGCCGGCCCGAGCGTGGGCCAGGTCTACGCGGATTACAGAAGCACTGACGAGCGCGTCATCCGATCGGTCGCCAATCCGATTCGCGCCGACGCCGGCTTTCTGATCCTGGAGAGCAACATCTTTCGCTCCGCCGTGTTCAAGACATCGGTGCTCACTGAAGCGTTCTCACAACGTTATTTCCAGGGGCCGGAGCGGCGCGGCGCGTTCGTCGGGCGGGCCATCGTCTTCGAAGGTCCGGAAGATTATCACCAGCGAATCGACCAGCCGTCGCTGGCGATCGACGAAGATTGCATTCTGGTGATGCGCGGCTGCGGTCCTGTCGGTTATCCGGGGTCGGCGGAAGTCGTCAACATGTCTCCTCCGGATTATCTGATTCGACGCGGCGTCGACATCCTTCCCTGCATCGGCGATGGCCGCCAGAGCGGCACGTCGGCGAGTCCTTCCATCCTGCATGTCACGCCGGAGTCAGCGACCGGCGAGGGCCTGGCACTGGTCGAAACCGACGATCGCATCCGTATCGATCTGGTTCAGCGCCGCGTCGATCTGCTGGTCGACGACGCGGAATTGTCCCGGCGGCGGTCGCGATCGGTGCCGCGCCATCCGCAACACCAGACGCCCTGGCAGGAGATCTATCGAGCCTATGTTCGTCCGCTGGACGAAGGAGCCGGTCTTGCAACAGAAAAGAACTATCAACGAATCGCCGCGAGCGAAGGTCCTCCACGACACTCGCACTGAATCCCCCGTCTGCGTCTGGGATGCCAAGGCCGAGCTTGGCGAAAGCTGCCTGTGGCACGACGAAGATCGTTCGATCTACTGGGTAGATATCGCGCGCGCTCTGTTGCATAGGTTCGATCCCGAGACGCAGGAGCGGTGGCAATGGTGTTTGCCGTTCGCTGCAACGTGTCTGGTGCCAGCGGGCGCCGGTCGTCTCGTTGCGGCGTCCGCCTCGGGATTTTATGAGCTCGACACGAATGCTCGCACCGTTGGCTCGCGCATCGCTTCGGGGACCGGTCCGGGCCTGCGTACTAACGACGGCGCGTGCGACCCGTGGGGGAATTTTTGGTACGGCACGCTGGACCTGCTCGAGCGCAATCCGAGCGGCCGGTTCTATCGACTCACCGCCGAGCGCTCGACCGCCGAGATGTGGGGAGCGTGTGCGATCACCAATGGTCCCGCGTTCGACCTCGAGCGGCGCATCGTGTTCTTCACCGATACGCTTGCCCGGCGCATCTATCGCGCGCCCGTAGATGAAAAGGGATTCGCCGCGCGGGCGCAGCTCTTTCATCAATTCGATGAGCGCGAGGGCTACCCGGACGGCATGACGATCGACGAGCACGGCGGTGTCTGGTGCGCGCTATGGGGGGGAAGAAAGATCGTCAGACTCTCCGCAACCGGAGAGGTGCTTTCCAGCATGGGCATGCCAGTCAGCAATCCGACCAAATGTGCCTTTGGCGGTCCGCGAGGGACGACACTGTTTATCACTACTGCGCGCAAGAATCTGAGTGCGCAACAGTTGGCCGAGGAACCGCTCGCGGGCGGCTTGTTCGCCGTGGAAACGGATGTACGGGGCAGCGGCATCGCGGCCTTCGGCGCAAGATGAGTGGTTTCGTTGCTGCTTTGAAGCTGATCGTCGGCAATGCGCGCGTACTGACTGATAGCAACGCCACGCGACCCTATCGCACAGGATTCCGCTACGGCGCCGGTGTTGTGCTCGCAGTTGTCAGCCCGCGCTCGTTAGTCGAGCTGTGGCGGGTCCTGCAGGCTTGCGTCGCGGCTGACAAGGTCGTCATCGTGCAAGCCGCCAACACCGGGCTCACGGGTGGATCCACGCCAGCGGGCGATGACTACGATCGCGATGTCGTGATCGTCAACACGATGTCCATGACAAAGCTGTACGTGATCGACCAGGGTCGACAGGTGATTTGTCTGCCCGGTGCCACGCTACATCAACTGGAACAGGCGCTCGAACCGTTCGGCCGCGAGCCGCACTCAGTGATCGGTTCGTCCTGTATCGGCGCATCGGTGCTCGGAGGAGTGAGTAACAACTCCGGCGGGGCGTTGATCAGACGCGGTCCGGCGTTTACGCAGATGGCGTTGTTTGCACGAGTGAGTGCGAGTGGCGAGCTGCAGCTCGTCAATCATCTCGGCGTGAAGCTGGGCCAGGACAGCGAGCAAATGCTGGCGCGGCTCGACCGGGGCGAGTTCGCCGCCGGGGATATCGAATACGATCCAGATCGCTGGGGCTCCGATCGCGACTACGCGCGGCGCCTGCGAGAGATCGACTCCGATGTGCCAGCACGTTTCAATGCCAACCCCGAGCGGCTGTTCGAAGCGTCGGGCTGTGCGGGTAAGGTTGTGGTGTTCGCTGCTCGCCTCGATACGTTTCCAAAAGATGTACGGACGCGTGTCTTCTACGTTGGCACCCGGGATCCGGCAGAACTCACCGAGATACGGCGGCACATACTCTCGCGCTTCGAGAACCTGCCCGTGGCCGGTGAGTACATGCATCGTGACATGTTCGATGTCGCCGACCGGTACGGCAAAGATGCCTTCCTGATCATTCATCATCTGGGCACGAGGCGACTGCCGGCCCTGATGAGTCTGAAGCGAAGATTCGATGACTGGGTGTTGCGCCTCGGGCTGGGAGGTCGAGGGGCCAGCGATGTTTTATTACAGAGGTTGAGCGGCCTGTTCCCGAATCATCTGCCGACCCGAATGAGAGCCTGGCGTGACCGCTTCGAGCATCATCTGATTCTGAAAATGGCGGGTGAGGGCATCGAGGAAGCCGCCGGCTATTTCGGCGCCATGTTTCCTTCCGGCAGCGGAGACGTTTTCGAATGTACCGAGCAGGAAGCTGAGAAAGCCCTTCTACACCGGTTCGTGGCGGCTGGCGCGGCCATCCGGTATCGGACCATGCATCGCCAGCAAGTGGCGGACATCGTCGCACTCGATGTCGCTCTGCGACGCAACGATATGAGATGGTCCGATGCGCCGCCGGACGATGTTCGCGACGACATTCATCTGGCGCTGAACTACGGACATTTCTTCTGTCACGTCTTTCACCTGGACTATCTGGTTCGCCAGGGAGTGGATGCCCAGGCGCTCGAACATCGACTGTTGCATTGGCTCGATGAGCGAGGTGCGGAGTATCCCGCTGAACACAATGTCGGCCATTTGTATCCAGCGAAGCCGGCGCTGGCCGAGTTCTATCGAACGCTCGATCCCCGCAACCAGTTCAACCCGGGGATCGGTCGGACGTCAAAGCGCGCGCAGTGGCGGTAGAACAGGGGGATCCGGCCGGGCCGAATCCCCCAATCACCTTAGAACTGCTTGCTGTACGAGAGGCTGGCCTGCGAACCCTTGCTGCCGAAGGTCTGCAGCGACAGGTCGAGGTTGCCGGCATCGCCCATGCGATAACCCACGCTGCCCAAAACGCTGAACTGCGTCTTGCCCAGGCCCGGATTGCGCACGGTGAACGCCGCATTCTCGCCGTTCACGCTGGCACTCACTTCCTGGTCGTCGCCACTCAAGTCGTGCACGACGTTGGCGCCAGCACGTAACAACCAGCTGTCGGACAGATTGCCGCTCAGTTCCATGCCGGCGACCAGCGCAGTTCCGTCCTGCTTCAGTTCGCGCACGGACAGAGCATCGGTGACCGACAGTGAGTTGGTCTCGCTGAAGCCATCGACCGTGACACTGTAGCTGGCAACTTCAAACGACGAGCGCAAGCTCAGCCGCTCGAAGTGGGCCAGATGCATCACGCCGACGCCGGCGAGCCACGCGCTCGAGTCGATACGGTCAGCCTTGGCGGTACCGGCGCTGGTCTGACGCGAGGCATCCGTCTTGTACTCCGCGTAAGACACGCGGCCCGACAGATACAGACCTTTCACTGGCAACGTCTTCGCTGCCGCCAGCGATCCGATCAGTCCGTCCGAGCTGCCACGCAACGTGTTGCTGTGGTTCCGGCCGTCCTCCATGCCCAGGCTCGCCTTGCCGATCAGGCTCTCGCCCATGCTGTAACCGACCTGTACGCCGTCGGCATCCAGATCGTACTTGGCGTAACCGCCGTTCCTCGCTTTGCCGCTACGGGTGTAGACGGTCGCGAAGGCGCCGCGTGCCTCGCCGAGATCGCTGCCGATATCGGCGTCCGGCGTGAAGAACAACGCCTGCCGGCCTTGTTCGATCAAGCTGGTGTAAGCCTCGGGCGAGGCTTGAGCGAAGATCGATGTGCTGTCGGCGCCGTTGGCGTAGGCAGCGACCAGCCGTTCGACCAGTTTGCCGCCGTAGAACTGACGAACGCCGCCCGCCTCTTCGACCATCAGGGCATCCAGCATCGCGCTGTTGTTGCGACCGTGTGCGACCTGGCTATGGAAATCGCCATAGCCGCCGCTACCCAGGCCGATGACGGTACCGGTGCTGACGTTGAGCAAGGCCTCCTCACCGTAGGTCTTCTGCACGCTCGCGAACTGGCCGGAAACCTGGCCGTCTCGGAAATCGAACAGCTTGATCGCCTCGCCGCGGGCGAGGTCGTCGCCGTTGCCGAACTGATCGATGACCAGCGTGGCGCCATTCTCGATGCGCAGGCTGCCCGTGACCTGAATGACATCGTGGTCGACGCCCGCGACCCGGCTGCCGGCGGTGCCGCCGATTTCCATTTGCGCGGTGGACTGGTTGCCCAAGGTCAGATCGACGAACTGCAGGCTGCCCGGTGAATTGCCGGGCCTGAGCCACGAGCTCGAGCCCATCATCACCTGGCCGGATATCGAGCCGTTGCCGGAGAGAACACCGCCGGTGATCTCGGTGCGAGTCGCAGTGACGCTGCCCCGAGTGGTGGGATCGAACGGATTGCCCAGATGCAGGACCGCCGCCGTGTCCGGGCTCGTGGCGGTGGAGCTGACGACGATCTCGCTCGCGTTCAGCGTGCCTTGCACGTCGAGCTTCGCGATGTCGGTCACCCGGACGGTGCTCGACTGCGCCGTGCCGCCCGCCGCGATCTCGAGCAGCGAATTGCCGCCGAGGCCGATGCGGTTGGAAACAACGGAGCCGCCCGTCGCGACCGCGAGCGTCGAGTTCTGCAGCAGATCCACGGCCGGGAATTGCAGCGTGGCGCCGCTGCCCACCGTCGTCGATGCCTGGGAATCCTCACCGCCCAACTCGAACACGCTGGTCGGATCGAGCGAGATCAGATCGTTGTCGAGCTGGAACGAACCGCTGCGAATGTCGAGCGCGCCGGAGCCCAGCACCGAGCCGGTGAAGTTGCCGCCGTTGCGCACCGTCAGGCGATTGGTCGCGCCGAGATCGATCTGGCCCGCGCCGCTCAGCGAGAAGATGCTCTGATCGCCGTTGATCAGTTGCAGCGTACCGACGACCTGCTGATTGTCGACGGTGCCGCTGTTGACCACCACGTCCATGCCCTGATCGAGGATGTAGTCGCCATCCAGGGCCACCGTGCCTTGATTGATGACCAGCTCGCCGCCGATGTTTATCGAGCTCACGTTGCTGTTGTCGAGCGTGAGCGTGCCTGCGCCGGTCTTGATCAGCGAGCCTGCGCCCGAGATCCGGCCACTGTACGCGCTGTTCTGCGATTGATTCAGAGTCAGCACATCGGTTGCCTGATCGAGCTGAACCACACCCGTCAAACCGCCGGCCAGTCCGGTGGTCGTCATTGTGTGGCTGGCGGACACATTGAGGGCGCCCTCGTTGGTCACGGTTCCGGCGCTCGTCAGGTTGGCGGCGAGCTGGGTCGTTCCCGCGTTCGTCAGGGAGGCGACGTGCTGATCCGCTGCCACGATGAAATTGCCGCCGTTGATCACCGCGCCGATGGTGTCGGCGGTGCCCGCCCTGAAGGTGGCGCCAGTGACGATTGCGATCGCGCCATCGTCGGCCAGCGTACCGCCGCCGGTGGTGTCCAGCGTGCCGGCCGCAACCGCAGTGCCACCCCGGTGGCTGCTGGCGCCGGTGAGTGTCAGCGTGCTGGCACCGGCCTTGATCAGAGCACCCAAGCCGCCGAAGCTGCCGGCGAAAGTGCTGTCGCTGGCTTGATCGATGGTCAGCAGATCCTGTGCCGTCGTGAGATCGAACGCGCCGCTGCCGGTCAGCGTCGGTGTCACGAGAGTACGCTGACCGCTCACTGCCCAGAGGCCGTCGTTCACGACGCCGCCCGCGCTAGTCAGGTTGGCGGCGAGTTGGGTGGTGCCGGTATTCGCCAGAGAGGCGACGTACTGGTCCGCTGCCACGATGAAATTGCCGTCGTTGATCACAGCGCCGACTGTGTCGACGGTGCCCGCCGTGAAGGTCGCGCCAGTGCTGATCGCGATTGTGCCGCCGTCGGCCAGCGTGCCGCCGCCCGTGGTGTCCAGCGTACCGGCCGCAACCGTGGTGCCACCGAGGTGGCTGCTGGCACCAGTCAGTGCCAGCGTGCCCGCGCCTGTCTTGATCAAGGCACCTGCGCCGCCAAAGGCGCCGGCGAAGGTGCTGTTGCCACTCTGGTCGATGGTCAGCAGCTCCGGTGCCGTGGTGAGGTCGAACGTTCCGCTACCGGTCAGTGCAGCCGTCGAGAGGGTGCGCTGGCCGCTCACTGCCCAGACGCCGTCGTTCGCAACGTTGCCGGCGCTCGTCAGGTCGGCGGCGAGCTGGGTGGTGCCAGCATTCGCCAGGGAGGCGACGTGCTGATCCGCTGCAACGATGAGGGTGCCGCCGTTGACGACCGCGCCGACCGTATCGACGGTACCCGCTCTGAACGTGGCGCCCGTGTTGACTGTGATTGCACCGTTGTCCACCAGCGTGCCGCCGCCGGTGGTGTCCAGCGTACCGGCCGCGACCGTCGTGCCACCTGCGTGGCTGCTGGCGCCAGTCAGTGTCAGCGTGCCTGTGCCTGTCTTGATGATGGCACCTGCACCGCCGAAGCTGCCGGCGAAGGTGCTGTTGCCGCTTTGGTCGATGGTCAGGAGGTCCGGCGCCGTGGCGAGGTCGAACGCGCCACTGCCGGTCAGCGAGGGTGTCGTCAGAGTGCGCTGGCCGCTCACCGTCCACAGGCCGTCGTTCACGGCGCTGCCCGCAGTGATCTGACCGATCTGGACCAGCATGCCCTGGGCGTGATTGTCGAGTACGCCGCTCGCCGTCAAGGTGCCAGCGATATTCAGAATACCGTCGGCGTTGTTGGTCAGGTTGGTGAGTGTGGTACTGCCGAGATAGGAGAGCATCCCGTCGTTGACGGCGGTGCCACCAGTGAGAGTTCCGACCGATAGCAAGTGGCCGCCGGTTGCGACGGACAGCGAGGTGAGGTTTTCGTCGCCGGCCAGCACCAGGGTGCCGCCGTTGATGGCGACGCTACCGCCACTGGTGCGCATCAAGCGACCGTTGGCGCCGGCAGTGCCAAGCGTGGACACCACTCCGGTGTTGAGAGTGAAGGCGCCGAGCTCGTTCTGGCCAGTCAGATACAGCGTGCCAGCGTAGCCGGCGCTGCCGACTTGCAAGCTGCCGTTGGTGAGTCTGCCGCTCAGATATGCGGTCTGCGCGGGTACCGCTGTGCTGGCGGACAGGCTGCCGTAAACCGCGACCCTGCCGGTGTTGCCGTTGAGATTGATGTCATTGCGCAGATCGACCGAGCCCTGGCTGTACTCCGAGCCGAACACCAGCGTCGAGTTGTTGGCGAGATAGGAGCTGCCCCAGTCGAGCACCTGCCCGGTGCCTCCCGCGGTCTGGCCGAAATTGATCGTGATGCCGCTCGCGGTGCCTGAGGCGAACCCGCCCGCGCCGTTCCAGCTGAATTGCCCCGGCACCACCGACCCGGCGCGCTGGGTCACGTTCTCGCTGAGTAACAGCACACCGGCGTTGCCGGTATTCAGTCCGCCCAGGCTGCCCTGACCTCGGAATACGACGGAGCTGGCCGAATGAATACCCCGGCCCAGCGTGGTTTCAAGCGTGGCGCCTTCGAGGATGGTTCGGCCCGAATAGGTATTGGTGCCCGCCAATTGCACCAAGCCGCCGCCGCCGATGCGCAGATCGGCGCCGGCACCCGCGGCATAGCTGCCGTTGGCGATGCTCGCGGCGCTGTCGTCGGCGATCTGCCCTTCGATGCGAATGGTCCTGCCGTTGCCAGGTGCCAGCAGCACATCGGCACCTCGCATGATGAAGATATCGGAGCCCGCCGCCTGGCCGGGCGCGCCGCCGTTGTTGCTGGAACCGGCGAGCACGGTGTTCTCTCGAAACAGCACGTTGCCGGTCAAGCTCAAGGTGCCGCCGTTACGTACGAAGATGGCGCCGCCGAAGCCGGAGCCGCCGCCGCCAAACAAGCCGTCGCCATTACTGCCAACGCCGCCGCCGAAGCCGGCGAGGCCACCGGCGCCGGAGTCGCCGTCGGTGGAGTTGCCGGTGCCTCCGCTCGAACCGCCGGCACCGCCCGAGCCGCCGCCCGCGCCAAAGCCGCCAGCACCGCCTCCGCCACCACTACCGCCTTCGCCGCCGTCGGTGAAGCTGAGCGCACCGCTACCGCCGTCGCCGCCCGCGCCACCCGCGCCGCCGCCGAAGAACGGAGAGCCGTTGCCGCCATTGCCGCCGCCGCCGCCGTCACCGCCTCGTCCAGCAGTGCCATTGCTCAGGTCAATACCCCATTGCGTGAGGTTGGCGATAGCGACAGCGAGCTGCGCGTAGGCCACGGTAGCTGATGCGATATGGGCGGCCGACAGCACTGCGTTAGGAGGAAATGTCGCTAGTGCGCCAGCCGCGGCGGCCGTTTCGGAAACAGCCGCCGCCGTCTTTTCAATCGTGTCCCTGGTGAACTCGTAGTTGAACGGAACGCCGCCGCTGCCGTTACCGCCGTTACCGCCGTTACCACCGACTCCGCCGCTGCCGTTGCCGGCGCTGCCGCCTCGGGTGCCGTCGCGGCCTTCGCCGTCCGTGATGTAGACGATGGCGGAGGGCGCATTGACGCCGCCACCGCCGTTCGAGCCATTGGCTCCTGTGACAGACATCCCGTTGAGGGAGCCGCCGACGCGATAGGGAGAGCTGGCGATGAAACCGTTGACCGTCCCTGTCGGAGTGCTCGAGAGGGTGACGACGTTGCCATTGATGCCGGTAATCGTGGTGCCCGCCGGGATTCCCGTGCCCTCGACCTGCATGCCGACCACCAGACCGGTGGCGCTGAGCAGGGTCAACTGAGTACCGCTTTGCGCGGTGATGCGCTTGGAGGTGAACTGCGTGGGATTGGCCGTGAGGCTCTGGCTCAGCGTGAGCACGCCGGTCGCCGGGTCGATATTGGTGATCGTGGTGCCGGCGGGAATACCGGTGCCGCTGATTGCCGCGCCCACCTGCAGGCGACTGTCGAGAGCAGTCAATTGGATGGTGTTCTGGCCGACTACCGTCGCCGGCAGGCTGCCGGAGAAGCCGACGGCGGTGGACGAGATCGCCTGCGACAATGTGACTTCGTCGCCGTTGATGGCAGTGATCCTGGTGCCGGCCGGAACGCCGGTGCCGGTGAGGGTCATGCCGACCGCGAGGCCCAGGCCTGTGGCCGGCAGCGTGAGCTGCGTGCCTCCGTTCGATACTGCGAATTGGGAGGCGTTGAAGCTGCGGACGTCGACCAGTCTCAAACTGGCGTTGGTGCCACCGACTGTGATGTTGTTGCTGAGCTTGATGCCGGTCACCGCGTTGGTGTTGTCGCGCGTGACATCGAGGATGGTGGTGCCACTCGGGATCCCCGCGCCGACTACCGACAAGCCGGCCACGATGTCCGAGGGCTGCAGCGAGCCGAAGCTGGCGACGCTTATCGTGTCGGTGCCGGCGTTGAGGGTGGCGCCGCCCAGATTCTTGATCGCGCTGTTATCGACCGCGAGCGCCGAGCCGAAGGTGACGGTGCTGCCATTGATGTTACTGATCGTGGTGGCGCCCGTGGTACCGGTCACGTTGACCACCGCGCCGGATTTGATCAGCGGGTTCGCGGAGCTCAGGATCGCCCCGGACACACTGAGGTTGCCATTGCCGTCGTCCGCTAGCGTGGGTCTGACCTGCAGCGCGCTGACCGATGTTACGTCGGCGGTCTTGTCGAGCAGGTTCAGCGTCAGACCGGAGACGTTCACGTCGGGAGAGCTGCCGCCTTCACCGCCTTTGACGACGTTGTGCAGGAAGCTGACATTGTTCAGTGACAGGCTGGCACCGCTGTTGACGAAGAACACGCCGCCCAAACCCGCGCCGCCACCGCTACCGGCGCCGCCCTGGGTGTAGAAGTTGGTATAGGTGGCGTCGCTTCGCTGCAGATTGCAGGTGGAGACGCCAATCATGCAGCCCGAATTGCCACCGCCGTCGACCACTGTGGTCTGAGCGTGCGCGCCGCTCGCTGCGAGCAACGTCGCCAGCACTGTTCGTCGGAGGGTCTTGGAGCGCGATGATTTGCCGCGTCCTCGCGTGGTTTCGGCCACGGCAACCCAAGCATTCTTCGCCGTGCTCCAGACGAGACGGTACACATGATTCATTGAGGGATATCGCATTGACGGCTCCTAGAGTGCGGGCGGAGCGGCGCCAGGGTGCTGTCGCGACCATGTAAATAATCGCGCAGCAGTGTGATTTAACTCACATTTTCGCCGCGTCCGTGCCTGTGCGACCGGAATCTATGAAGCCGGACATCAAGATCCTTGCGAAACATTGCGGAAAAAAGTCCGGCGTGATTCGACAGCGAGTAACGGCGCCATTTACGGGGTCGGTATGGCGCGCGGATCCGGTTTTGTCGCGATCCCCGTCGGGGTTTATCCGCACTGCGGCCTACCGAGGCGCCTTACGCGATTACGACGTCACAGCTGAGCTGATAGCCCTGCTTGCGGATGGCGATGAGGGGATTCGCTGTTGCGCCGACAACGCTGAACTTGCGTCGCAGACGGCTGACGGGAACTTCGAGCGCGATCTTGCCGGTTTCGAGCCAACCGAGCTGTTCGAGGAGTTGCCAGGTTTCGAGACGACGACCGGGGGCACGCACCAGCGCGGCGAGCAGAGTCGCATCCTGCGATGTGAGTGATATTTCGCCGGCGGGACCGCGCAACCGCATCCGTTTGAGATCCAGGCTGAAGCCCGAGGGCGGCGGATGACTCGTGCGTTGAATTCGTTTCCCCAGCGCGCCTGCCGCCGCGCAGAGCTCTTCCACCGCGATCGGCTTGGTCAAATAGATATCCGCCCCGCATTCATAAGCGTCGAGCTTGTCGTCGAGCCGCGTACCCGCACTGACCACGATCACACCCAGATCCGGATGGCTCTGCTTGAGCCGGCGCGCCAGGCTGACACCGTCCTCGCCCGGCAGGTTGACGTCGACCACCACCAGTTCGAGCGGCTGATTGCCGAGCATCTCCTGCAGGCTTTCGGCGCTTTCGACTCCAGTGACGCGATGTCCCCGGCTCTGCAGCGCTTCGACAGTGACGATGCGCAGTGCCTCGTGGTCTTCGACCACGGCGATGTTCAGGTGGGGATCCATAGGGTGAACCGTGCGCGCTGGTGAATCTGGTCGTAACTCAAGCGAACCTCCAGCAGCTCCGCCAGATGCCGGACGAGATAGAGGCCGAGGCCCGAGCCGGTGTAACGGTGAGCGAGCGGGCTGCGGTAATACTTGTCGAATAATTTGTCCGGATCCGGCAACCCGGCCGGGCCGGGTTGGTTTTCGATGGAAACGCGGACATGCGCCTGTCCATCGCTCTCCTGTCGCTCGATGCGGCAATCGATATCGGAGCCGGGCGCGGAATATTTGAGCGCATTATCGACGAGATTGCCCAGAATGATCTTCAGCAGGTGCCGATCGCTTTCGACGTCGGGCGCCGGTTCGCTGGCCAGATGCAGCCGATCCGGAGCGCGGCTGGATGCGAAGATCTCCTCCAACAGAGCATCAACCTGGCACAGCTCGCGGCGTGGTGTGAAACGGCCTTGCTGAAGAAGATCCAGTTGCCGGCAGCGCTCGACGACGGCATCCATATCCTCGAGCGTACTCAGTGCGTGACGCCGCGTTCTCTCGGAGGCGTCGGGCAACTCAAACATCATCTTGACCGCGGCGATCGGCGTCTTCAGTTCGTGAGTGAGCATGTCCATGAAGCGCGCCTGCTCGGCGGCGCGCTGGCGCTCGGCGTCTAGCAGAGTGTGAGTCATCTTCATTTCAATTTCGGCCCGGCGCCGGGCTTCGACCAAGCCGCGCGTGCGCTGGTGAAGAATCGCGCACATCACCGCGGCGGCGACCAGGCCCTGGCTCAATGGCGCGTCGACGATCCACTCTACGCCGGACGAAAGCAATCCCAACATCGGCATCATCATGAATGTGAGGGCGCCAGCCTGCAGCCAGACGAGCCCGCAGATGATGCGACGTTCGCGCTCGGGGCCTGCACGCATCGACAGCGCAACGAACGGTGTGAGCGCACCGAGTATCAGAACGACGTAACTGTTGATCTGTAGCGCGAGTCGGGCCTGGCCCACGCTCATGAGGCAGAGCTCGACGATGAAGACGAGCAGCAGAGCGTAGAGAAAACGCAGACCGGCAGAGGATGCCTCGTAGTCGCGAAACACGTGGCTGTAGAAGAGTACGCCGGTGGCGACGCTCCCCAGCACGAGGATGCTGGTGATCGTGTCGCCCCAATGGGCATGCGCGGCGGTAGTGAAGTAGGCCAGATAGCCGTTGAGCGCGACGAATGCCGCCGTCTGTGTCGTGAGGTAAAGCAGGAACACTGCTGCCAGACGTGAGCTCAGGTTGATCATGCCGAGCAGCGCGAGCACGGCCATCGAGAGCATGACACCGAGGTAGATGACGTGGATCAACTGCCGGAAGAGATCGTCGGTCCGCGCATCGACGGGCGTGAGCGCTTCCACGACGAGCAGTGAACTGCTCGTTGTTTTGAGCCGCAGATAATAGGTCGTCTGTTCCTGCACCGGTGCCATGAGAAAGCCCAGCGTGGTGGCCGGACGGTCCGGGTTGGCGTGGCGGTCGCCCGTCACGCGCTGTCGCCAGGCGCCTGGCTCTGCCGGGTTCGGTTCGTAGAGCACGACTTCATCGAGGAAGGTCGGCCGGATGCGCAATTCGAACGTTCCGCCGTCCGTCGGCGCACGCACCGTGATGCGCAGCCATTGGGTTGCATCGGTGAAGCCGCCGACCAAGATTGGCCCGGTGCGCTTGAATTCACTCTTCACTACGTCCTCGATGTCCAGGTTGCCGGTGCCGTCCACCAGCACGGCACGCGAGGTCACCAGGTCGTCGGCGGAGGCCGATGCGCCGAACAGGAATGCCAGCAGCAGACTGACGACGAGAGGTTTGAAATACGGATTGAACGCCAAGGCTGAAAAAAATAGTCGACTGAAAAATGTACCGACCCGCCGGGGCGGAACCGATCACAGGTAATGGTACATGGGGCGAATACTGCATGGGCTGTGGCGAATGCTGATTCGTCAGTGTTGACGAATTGAGCACGATGCCCGAGTGCAGCCTGCAGCGAGGGCGGTTGTTCGATCAACCAACCCTGCTCCAGCTGTCGAAGCCGTTCACCCTGCGCGCATGCGCAGAATCGCGGCGACATCGATGTCGCCGCCGTACTCGCTCAGCTCCACGTTGCCGGTCTCGACCGCGTACATCGCCATGCGATCCGCCAGCTCGTTGCCTTGTGTGCCCACGTGCGCTTTGACGTGAGTCAGGTGCACCTTGGATTGAATGCGGCTGAAGACCGCGTGCGCGGCTTGGATGATCGCGAGGTTCTTGATCTCACCGCCGGTCTTGCGCCAGCCTTTTTTCTCCCAACCGGCGGCCCATTTGGAAATGCAATTGATCGCGTAGGTCGAATCGCAAAGGATCTGCACCGTCGAGCCATTGACGAGCGCGGCTTCCGCCATCAGCAACGCGCGATGCAGAGCGTTGAGCTCGGCGGTGTTGTTGGTGCCAGTTGGGTTGTGAAGACCGAACCACAGCTGCGCCAGCTTGCCTTGATGATAGACCGCGAGCCCGGAACCCGACCGGCCAGGATTGGGATCGCAGGCGCCATCGCAGTAGATCTGTAAATCGAACGCCGTTGGATCGATGGGTACCGCCGCCTGCGCGCTCGTCTTCGCTGGCGTCCGGCGCACGAAGGCGGCCTTCGGCGCACCGCTCGCAAAAGCCCGCTCAGCTTCCCCGCGAGTTGGGAATGACTTGTAGCGCGCACCCGCGAACCCATCGACCTGTCGATGCGTGGTAGGCCAGTCCGTGAACACGCCGGTCTGCCGTCCCGCCCACACTACATAGAATTTCTGCGCCAACGCGTTGCCTTCGATCGGTCAGAGGATGAGTGGGGAAGTTTAAAGCATGCGCTGATGCGAATGTGACTTCAGCATCGATCAATGGGTTCGACTCGCCAGGTACGCTGCTATTGCCACCATATCTGCGTCCGTCAGGCTGGCAACGACTGGCTTCATCGACTCCGATGCAGCGCCCGTGCGTGTGCCTCCGCGCAGATCGTATAGCTGGCGAAACAGATAGCTCGGCGAGCGGCCCGCAATTCGCGGTACGTCAGCCAGCCCGTTCAAATCTGCGCCGTGACAGGACGCGCAGGGCAGGGTGAGTCCGGAACTACCCGTGGCGACCAGATCAGCGCCTCGCGCGAGGCTTCCTGTCGGCACGTATGCAACGTAGGGCGTGCGTGAATCCCGGTTCTCGAACCGCTCCGTTTCTTCGGCCAGCTCGACAATCCGGTTGCCGATGGGTTCAGTACTCGTGCCGGGCGCCTTCCTGAGCATCCAGCCGGCCACCACCGTGCGCGGCGCGGTCGGAGACTCTATGACCTTGACGAAGGACACCGGACTCAGCGCCGCAAAGTAATTTGCCGACTCTTCAATTTCGATCTCCGTCAGCTGCTTCGCGAGCGCAATCATATTCGTTTGAGGCGCGCGTCCTGGCTCCGAGCCCAAGCGCCGGTCCTCGCGAAAAGCCGCTATCTGAGCTTTGATGTAGCTGGCGCTCAGCCCGGCAAGGCTGGCGTTTTCCGGGCGTCCCGCGCCATTGGGCAAATGACAGTAGGCGCAGGCATATACCCGCGGCTCCCTGCTGCGCCCGACGATTCCAGGCATCGTCGGATGCTCATCCGGGTGCCAATCGGGTGGCCGAACTGCAATTGCCGCGATCTCACCTCGAGTGAAGCTCGCGGAACTTCCAGGAACGCGCTGCGGCTCGTCCTCCTTCATGACCGGCTGCGCGGTCGGTGGATTCAGCGCATAGGCCCACGCAGGGACTTCCCCATCGACTGCGCCAGATGCCGTTCCAAACACAGCGAGGAGAATCGGAAACACTTTGATGGAATGTTTCATGGGTGCAGGCTCTGTTTCGCGTCGACCGTGCGCGATTTGTACCTCAGCCTCCGCGGCTTCGCTGCGCCGGAACGGCACTCACCGCGTACTTCTCGCCGTAGCACAACCGCAGAAAAAAGAAAGGGGCCAACCGTAGGGTTTAGCCTCCTTTTTTCGCCGTCCGCCGACCGGCGGGGAGATGCTGAAATTGTACGAGTGCGCTTTGAGAAGTCCAGGAGCAGCGAATGACCAAGAACGAAGCAACCGCGCTCGTGCCGATCGAGCAGATCAGCTCGTCGATCCTGCTCGTGCGAGGTTGTCGAGTTATTTTGGACCGTGACCTCGCCGCGATTTACGGCGTGAAGACCGGCCGGTGTTTTTGTTTGAAGCGCGCTCGGGTGCAAGCGCCCTATTGCGAGTTCATGCGATCGCCGGGCGCGAGCTGACTGCCGGCCGCTTGAACATACTTAAATATGAGAAGAGGGCGACTGGCCGGCGCAGCAATGCCGTACCAGCCCCTGGCGAATTGATCGTCATGAGCCGGGAACCATGACTTACGAACCCGCGCGGGTCCGACATGTCGCCCGCGCGCGTTCCCGAGCAGCGCATGAGCTGCAATCGATAACGACTAGCGCTTTTCCTTGGACTCAGCGGCCAAACGCCTGGCGGTAAGTTCGTCCTGGCGCTTCTTATGTTCGTTGTCCAATACGGCTTCGATGCGCCGTTGAACCTCAATCGAATCTCCCAGTGTCACCATTCTTGGTATACCGGTCCATCCTGCAATGTCCAGGAACTTAATCCTGTCCCCCAAGGCATCAAGCTGAAGTCGCAAATCGCGGAACGCCCCCAGAACGGCGTGAAACTCATCGACTCCGAACGCACTGCCTTTGATATCTAAGTCGGCACCATTGACTCGGAAATCACATGCGTATGCGCCTGGCTGCCCCGGCGGGGCATTGAGGGGGAGCTCCAGCTTTTTCGGGGCATCGATAATGGCGACAACGTTGTGACAATCGTTGTTCATGTCAATGTATGAAAAAGTACGATTCAACATACGTGCTGTCCTTTAAAATTCACCAAATGCATTCCGTAGCCAGTTCTGTTTGGTCTGAGAGTTAGACGAAGCGATGTCCATGCAACTGGAATAGGTGCCGCCAAGTACTACTACAGGTACTGGCGTAAGTATTGGTGTGGGGTTGGCGAGTGCGGCGTACACATCGCTACAAAATGACTGCCACGCTAGATTGTCAAACGCAGAGCGTTCCATGCCTCTGTTGTACAACCTTCGCCGAGTGTAATCATCGAGGTATGGTTCAAGTTCACCCTCTGCCAGCAGCAGTGCTTCTTCGATTTCCGATTGCTGAGGTTCACGGGCCTCAACTTGCGGCTCACGCGCCGCAGCCGAGGTAATCGAACTCAGGAGCGCCAAAGAGGCAACAAAGACAGGGAGTATTCGCGCGCACATGCTCAGTCATCCGTTACAGGGTCAAATCTAGCCCATAACGAGTGAGTGCATTGCTGACCGCAATGTTAGTCCTACGTGCTCTCGCTGTGTTGAAAGGGGCAGTAACTGATGCGAGGTGCGCTCGCCTCGTGGCGAGGATTCAAGTCCTAGGGCGTCCTTCGCCGCACGAACACGTCGGCGCCCTCGCGCTCAATCTGCAGATCCGGTTCTTTGGAGAGCAGGTCCACGAACGACTGTGGATCGGCGGCATCGAAAATGCCGTCATATTGGTAAGAGTGTTCCGGTACGCCCTCGAGTTTCAACTGCAGGTTCCGATTGTAACGGTTGAATTCCGTCACCATGTCCTCGAGCCAGGCATCGTTGAAGACCAGACGCCGCTGCCGCCAGGCCACTGCATTTGCCACGACGGCATCCGGAATCCGATGCACCGAGCCGTCAATCCGAATCTCGGCTTCCTCTCCGCCATCAAGGAAGAGGGTGCCAGCCTGCGCGCTGCCGCCTGCCCTCGGCAGCAGCCGCACCCGGCCTTCCAGTACCGAGACACGTGTGCTGCCGTTGGCCTTGGCATAGACATTGAACTGTGTGCCGACGGCCTCGACCTGGGCATTCATTGTGTACACCCGAAACGGGCGTTTCGGATCATGCGCCACGATGAAGATGGCTTCGCCCTCGCGCAGTTCGACGTCGCGCTCGGTCGCGCGGAGATCCACTCTCATTCGGGACGCGGCATTCAGGGTCACCACGGATCGATCGTCCAGCTCCACCGTCCGTTGCTCACCGATCGCCGTCGTGAACTGGGGTGGGCTGAACGACCTGAAAGCGATCGGCACGGCGATCGCAATGAATCCCACGCCGGCCGCCAGTGCTGCAATCAATCGACCACGGTGACGAAGGCGCGGCCGAGGAGTGCCGCGATTCAATGGAACGACATTCCCGGCGAGCTGTTTCAATAGCGCATCTATATTCTCACGTCGGCCGGCGTCGACCTGATGCAAGCCCAGCTCGATCTCCGAGACTTCGAGGAACGCCTGCAGATTCGCGCGGCTTTCCTCGAGCCAGCGCACGAATTCCTCACGCTCGGATTCGGTGGCCGCAGGCAGGCGATCGAGCCATTGCGAGGCTCGTAGCGCGATCAACTCGTCGATCTTCTCTTGGACTTCCATCTCGTCGTCCTTACCGTTTCCTGAGCAGCGCCCGAAGCTGCGCCCTCGCTTCACACACATACAGACGGACAGTGCCTTCGGTACTGCTCATCTTCAGTGCAGCTTCCTTGCACGTCAGGCCATCCCGCTTCGTCAGCAGCAATGCGACCCGGTGGGCGGCCGGCAGGTGTGCCATCGCGTGCTCGAGCTCCTCCACGAAGACCAGACTATCGGCCTTGTCCAACGCCGCGACGCTCTCGCTGACCTCGCCGAATGTCTCGGAGTCATAGGTTATCGGGCTGCGGTGTTCGGCGATCCGCGCATCCGCGACGACGTGCGAGGCGATACCGAACAGGTAAGCCTGCGGGTCGCGGATTTTTGCCCGCCAGTCGCCGCGCAGGAAGCGTTCGAATACTTCCTGCGTCAGATCCTGCGCGTCCGCGGGTCGGCGGAGCCGACGCCGGATATAGCGATGCAATTGCGGCGAGCAGAGGCGAAATACCTCCTCGAGGCGCTTCAAGGCGCCTGACGGCTCGGCCAGGTTCTCGTAAGCCACGGTGTATGGGCCCTCTACAAGCTATATCGGGTTTCAGGAGGCGTTCGTTAGTGAGATTTTTCAACTAACGTTTCGACCGGCCGAACCGACATGAACGGTAGGGTGACCGCGTAGGCCGAAGGGGAAACGATGAACAAAATTGCCGCACGTCTTTGCACTGCCGTTGCGTTGGGGATCTGCTGTGTCGCGCCGGGGAAAGCAGAGGAAGCTGCTCGGGTGCCGCTGAATATCGAATCGCAGCCGATCCGGGCGGCGCTGAAAGAACTGGGTCGCCAGGCCGGGATCCAGGTGCTGGTGCGGGTCGATAACGTTTCTCTCAATGGACTCAAGACCCCTCCAGTGAGCGGGGAGCGTACCGTCGCGGGCGCGCTCGATGAGCTCTTGGCCAATACTGGCTTGAAGTATGAGTTCGTGAACGAACGAACAGTAAAGGTCTTCAGGGCAGTCGCGGGGGAGACGACTTCAAGCAGCACAGAAGTGGGTGTGAACCTTCGTTCGACGCCGGCGCCCATGCGGTTCGCGCAAGCCGCAGCCGCGTCCTTCAATGGGGCCGACGCCCGGTCCGATGCGGATGCCATCGCGGTTCTGAGCGTCAACGAGGTCGTGGTCACCGCCCAGAAGCGTGTGGAGCGCCTGCAGGACGTTCCCGTTCCGGTCACTGCGGTGAGTGGCCAATTGCTCACTCAGTCGAATCAGTTGCGGCTCGAGGACTACTACACCCGCATTCCGGGGCTGAGTCTGACCACCTCGCAACCCTTCGGGAGTTCGACCGTCGCGATTCGCGGCGTGGTCACGGGATTCTTCCAAAGCCCCACGGTGGGGATCGTCGTCGATGACGTACCTCATACCTCGTCCAACACGGTGGGATTCGGCAACGTGGTATCGGACTTCGATCCCAGCGACCTCGCGCGAGTCGAGGTGTTGCGCGGGCCACAGGGAACGCTCTACGGCGCGAGTAGCATCGGGGGGCTCATCAAATACGTCACCGTGGATCCGACCACCGACACATTCAAGGGACGCGTGCAGGGCGGAATCAGCAGCATCCAGAATGGCGACGAGCCGGGCTACAACGTGCGGGCGGCGGCCAATATTCCCTTCAGCGACACGCTGGCGCTGCGCGCCAGTGCCTTCACCCGCGAAGACCCGGGCTTCATCGACAATCCGGGAAGCGATGAAAAGGCGGTCAACTGGGGCCGTGTCTCGGGAGGGCGACTGACTGCTCTATGGAAGCTCTCCAACGATGTTTCGCTGAAGCTCGGCGCGCTCATGCAGGACACCAACGTTCACGGCAGCGCGGAGGCGGATGTAGTGACCGGACCAGGCGAGCTGGGCGATCTCGAACAGAACCGCACGCCGAACTCCGGCGGCTATCGCAAGCGATTCGAGGTCTACAGCGCGCAGCTCACGGCGAAAGCCGGCATTGCCGATCTCACCTCCATCAGCGCTTACACGCAAAGCGAGAATACGTTCCGGTGGGATTTTTCATGGTTGCTCGGCGGGTATGCTGCTTCTCAGTTCGGAGTCGCGGGCGCCAATTCCGTGCAGGACGTGAGCACGCACAAGTTCACGCAAGAGCTGCGAGTCGCGATGCCGCTGGGAGAACGTATCGATTGGCTGTTCGGCGCGTTCTACGCACGCGAAAAGACGCCACGAAATTATCAGACGGTGGCTGCCGTGGATTTCACCACCAGCGCCTCGGCAGGCGAGATCGCGCACCTCACCTATCTGAACACTTTCGAGGAGTACGCAGCCTTTACCGATGTGACGTGGCATGTAACCGACCGCTTCGACGTGCAGGTTGGCGGACGCCAGAGCCGCAACGAATCGGATTTTCAAAACATCGTGGGCGGTCCATTGTTCGGCGGCCCGGACTCGATGCAACCCGAAGCCCATTCGAAGGACAGCGCGTTCACCTATCTGTTGACGCCCCGTTTCAGGGTGTCGGACGACCTCATGTTCTACGCACGTCTCGCCTCCGGCTATCGCCCGGGCGGGCCGAACGGCGGCATCAGCGTGATCTCCAATCTGCCCCGTGAATACGATCCCGACAAGACTCGCAGTAGCGAAGTCGGTTTGAAGGGCGATCTGCTCGACTCGGCACTGTCGTTCGATGTCTCGCTGTATCACATCGACTGGCGCGACATTCAGCTGCAGTTGCAAGATCCAGCGACGTTCCTGACTTATTACGACAACGCCGGTGAAGCACGCAGTCAGGGTCTCGAGCTCACGCTGGAATCGCGTCCGGTGACTGGCTTGACGCTTGCGGCTTCCGCGACCTGGACCGATGCCGAACTCACGGAAGATTTTCCGTCCACCGCCGGTACCGCTCGGAAGGGCGATCGATTGCCGTTCAGCAGCCGATTCGCCGGCAATCTGTCGATCGACCAGGAGTTTCCGCTGGGAAGCATGCTGGGCTTCGTTGGCGGCTCGGTCAGTTACGTCGGCAAGCGACTGAGTGCAATCGGGTCCGGTGGCGCCCCCGCCTATGCCTCCTATACCAAGAGCGACCTGCGAGCGGGTTTGCGGTTCGACACGTGGACGACGAACTTGTTTGCCAACAACGTGACCGACGAGCGCGGCGTGCTCAACACCTACGGCCTGACCGGTGTCACCTATATTCAGCCGAGAATCATTGGTCTTTCAGTCGAAAAGACTTTTTGACGGCATGGACGCGGAGGACGTATTGCGGTTGCAGTTCATCCGCGACGGACGCCTGTCGCCCGATGGCCAATGGGTTGCGTACGAGATGACGCGGGCGAGTGCGTGCGCGGATCGATTCGAGGTCTATCTTCTCGATCTCGAATCCGGAGCGCAGCAGTGTATTTCCGGCCAGGGCGATGGCCGGTACCCGCGGTGGTCGCCCGACGGTCGCTGGCTGGTTCATGTGGAGTCGGGCGAAGAGGGCGTCGGCCTCGTCTTGACCGACGTCGGAACTCGTCAGCGACGCGAGATTCCCCTGACCGACGCGGCGGTTCAAGGACCTCCTGCCTGCTCGCCGAGTGGCCAACAAATCGCAGTGGTCCTCGCGACGCTCCATCAGGAGAGCTCCCCGGTTCGACGCATCACGTCCCGAGACTTTCGTGCGGATGGGATCGGCCTCGTCGATGGAGGTTCGCAACGACTCTGCCTGATCGATGTGACCCAGGGCACTGTAGCGACGCTGGTCGATGAGCTGGGCTTCTATACCCAAATGGAATGGGACGATGCGGGTCGGCGCATCCTGTTCCTCGGCACTCGCAGTCCGATTCCGGGCGCAGGCTACTCACCGACTCTATACATCGTCGATGTGAGTCGGCACAGCTTGCGGCAACCGCTGAGCGATGGCTGGTTCATCGGCCAGGCGAGATGGCTGCCGAACGGGATGGGAATAGCATTCATCGGCGCTTACCGCAGTACCGTGACTATTCCGACCACCGATCTGTGGGTTTTGGATCTGAATGACGGTACTGCGAGCTGTCGATCCAACGAGCACCCGGGGCGGGTGGGGTTTCGCCTGCATCACGACATGCCGATCTGGGATGTCGGTTCGTTCAATGGCTTGATCGTGAGGGATGCCGAGAGCGCGTGGGTCAATATCCAGTACGGCGGCCAGGCTGAGATCTGGAGAGTCTCGCTGTCTGGCGAGCTTCGTAGCAGTGAACGCATCGTGGGTGGCGAGCGCGCATGTCTGCTGCTCGATGCCCATGCGGGCACCGACAGGATGCTGTTCCTCGCAACGGACATGCGATGCCCGCCGGATCTCCATCTGCTCGAAAGCACGACTGAGCGTCGCATCACTCGAGCGAACGACGACGTATTAGCCACGTGGCCGCGGCTGCGTCTGCAGTCGCTGCAATTTCGTAGCGAGGATGGCACCGATCTCGAAGGTTGGTTCATAGCGCGTGAAGACTCGCGTGGCCCGCTGCCCACCGTCTCGTTCATTCACGGCGGTCCCTTCATGGCCGCGGGACATGCATTCAGATTCGATTTTCACCTGCTAGCCGCCCGCGGCTTCGGTGTGCTGTTTGCCAATTTCCGCGGCTCGTTCGGCTATGGCGAATCCTTCGCGCGCGCCATCATGGGCGACTGGGGTGCCCGCGGCTTTCCCGATCACATGGCGGCGGTGGAGCGGGCCATCGAGCTCGGCCTCGCCGATCGCGATCGGCTCGCCGTGTGGGGCGCTTCACATGGCGGGTTTGCCACGGCCTGGGTCGTGGGGCACACCCACCGCTTTCGCGCCGCTGTCGCCGAGGCTTCGATTACCGATCTGACGACGGCCTACTATCTCTCGGACGCGCCGGATTTTTTCAGCCGCGATCTCGGTGGCAGGCCGCACGAGATTCCCGACGTTTACCGATCTCGCTCGCCCATCACATACGCGCATCGGGTGACTACGCCGACGCTGTTGATCCACGGTGAGAAGGATTTTCGCTGTCCGATCTCGCAAGCCGAGCAGTTCTACCGCGCGCTGCTGGATGCCGGCTGCACGACCGAGATGGTACGTCTGCGCGATGCGGATCACATGGGCGATTCCATGGGGCCGCCCGCGGCGCGCGTCGGTCAGAACGCTGCACTCATCGATTGGTTTGAGCGCTTTCTGTAGTGTTCAGCACAGCCTACAAGCGATACGTGCTGGGCGTGATGGCGGCGGTTTACCTGTTCAATCTCGTCGACCGTGGCCTCATGATGCTGCTGCTGGAGCCGATCAAGGAGGATCTGGGTCTCAGTGACACGCAGCTCGGCTTCCTGACGGGCATTGCGTTCGCACTGTTCTATGCCACCTTGGGCTTGCCCATGGCACGTTGGGCCGATCGGGGCAATCGCGTCACGATCGCCTCGCTGGCCGTTGCGCTCTGGGCTGTTACGGTGATGAGCTGCATGCTCGTCACGAATTATGCGCAACTGGTACTCGCGCGTATCGCCGCTGCTGTCGGCGAGTCGGGAAGCAATCCACCGACCTACTCTTTGGTGGGCGATTATTTTCCTGAGGCGGGCGAGCGCAGCCGGGCCCTGTCGGTCTACGTCTCGGGCAGCACCCTATCGGCGTTGCTGAGTTTCATGCTCGGCGGCTGGCTCAACGAGCAGTACGGCTGGCGGATGACTTTCTTCCTGCTTGGCATCCCGGGCTTGCTGCTTGCGATTCTGGTGAAGCTCACCGTGCGTGAGCCGCGAGTCAACGTCCACGCCGTCACGAAGAGCATCAAGCCCGCGCCTTTTTTTCGAGACGTTTTGAGTTTGCTGTGGAACCAGCGCTCGTGCCGGCACCTGAGCATCGCGCTGATCGTTCTTTATATGATGAGCCTGGGCCTGAGCCCCTGGTACGCCGCCTTCCTGATGCGTAGCCACGGCATGGGCACCGCGGAGCTCGGCATCTGGCTGGGACTCATCGTCGGCGTAGGGGGCACCGCCGGTATTCTTCTGGGGGGCTACGGGGCGAGTCGCTTCTATGCTCATGATGAGCGTGGTCAACTGCGAGCCATTGCGTTCGGGATTGCCTCATTGGTGCCGTGCCTTGCTGCATTCCTGCTGTTGCCTCACAAGCATCAGGCGCTCATGGCGCTGGTACCGATCGCCGTGGCATTCAACTTCTTTTTCGGCCCCGTGTTCGCGTTGTTGCAGCGGCTCGTGCCGGAGGATATGCGAGCTACAACGCTCGCGGTGGTGATGCTGTTCGCGAACCTGATCGGGATGGGCCTCGGGCCGCAAATCGTCGGCATCCTCAGCGATGTGCTGCGACCCAGTCTGGGAGCCGACGCTTTACGTTACTCGATGCTCATGGTCTCAGGGGTCGCCTTCTGGGGCGCCGTGCATTTCTGGAAAACGGGCGAAACGATTCGGGCCGATTTAGAGGCATGAGCGACCGCTCCGATCCAAAGTAAAACGCACGATCTTCCGAATCCCGAACGCCTGGCCGAAATTTATTTTCCCGGTTGCATCGGGTATCGCGCTGGGTCAACGTATGCCGATCTTCGGATACAGATCCCCATTGGGTACACCTACCGCAAAATCCGCTCACTCGCCTGCTCGTACCCGCCTGGATGAGGTGGCCGAGCGCTACTACGCTCCGTTGCTGAGCTTTTTCAGAAAGCGGGCACGGCGCTCCGCGGATGTGCAGGATCTCGTGCAGCAGGTTTTCTTGAGCTTGTCCCGCAACCCTCGAGTCACCGCCCTCCAGAACCCCGAAGCCTACATCTTCCAAACCGCCTCGAATGCCTGGCGCGATCACTTGCGCCGTCGAGTGGTTCGAGGCGTTGAGGTGGAAATCGTCGAAGAGACTGGCGGGACGGGTTCGGATTTTTCGCCGGAGCGCGTCTTACTGGGTCAGGAGGCGATGGCGCAGGTCGTCGCCGCCTTGCGCAAGTTGCCGGGACGCACGCGCGATGTCTTCATGCTCCGCTGCTTCGAAGGCTTGAAGCATGCTGAGATCGCACGGCTCTACGGTATTTCCGTTCGCGCGGTCGAAAAGCATTCGGCTAGAGCGCTGGCGCAGGTGAGCCTTGCGCTGGAGCAGATGAGCGACGCGCAGGATGAGTAGAATCATGGAAAGCCTGCAACCTCATGAGGACGATCCGGTGCGCGAGGCGGCAGCGCGATGGCATGAGCGGCTGCGCGACGAGAACGTTACTGAGGCACTCCGAAAAGAATTCGATGCCTGGCGAATGGCTAGCGCAGCTCATCAGAAGGCCTTCGATCGGGTGAGCGAGACCTGGCGTGCGCTACAAGCCCATGCCACGGCGGCACCGCTGCTCGCCCTTCGGCACGAGACGGCGTTGATGCTCACGCGGCGAAACCGGACTGCGGCCAGGCCGCTCGCCTGGGCAGCGGGGTTCGTCTTGGCCATGGCGGGGCTTCTGGCCGTCACCCAGCTTTCCCTCAGACCCTTTGGGCGCAGTCCTGAGCACTATGCCACGGCGGTCGGAGAGCGACTCACGGCAACGCTTCCTGACGGCTCGCACGTCACGCTCAACAGTGGCAGTGAACTGCGCCTCGCATTCCAAGAGTCGGAGCGGCGAGTTCGGCTGATGCGAGGTCAGGCATTGTTCGAGGTCGCCAAGGACCCCACCCGGCCGTTTGTGGTGGAAGCGACCGGACGACGATTCGTGGCGCTCGGGACGGTGTTCGATGTTCGTATCGATGGGCATCAGGTGCTGCTCACCATGCTCGAGGGCTCGGTGCGTGTGGAGCCTCGCATGCCTTCGAAGCAAGTTGCTCTCGCGCCGTTGACGGCTGGAGAGCAACTGCGAATCGACGGCGGCGAGGTCGCGACCGTCCGCACCACCGACGCCGAGAAAGTCACGAGCTGGCGGCGCGGGCAGGTGATCTTCGAAGGCACGCGCCTGGCCGAGGCGATCGCCGAAATCAATCGGTACTCGGACGTTCAGATCGAGTTGCTCGACCCGAAACTGGCGGATCTCAAGATCAGTGGTGCTTTCGCCACCGGCCGTCCCGAGCTCTTCGTCGAAGCGCTCACCGGCTATTTTCCGATCGAATCGCATCAGGCGGGCGGCAAGCGCATCGTCCTCGAAGCGCGCCGGTAGCGAGACCGGTTCGGGTTTTTCAGCCCGCTGCGTTTTATTCCCCGAACGAGCGCATGCCAGCGCCGAGGAGGGGAGAATCGATGTCGCTGATCCATTCGGCCGTGAAACGAGCCCTGCTTGGCGTGGCGTGTTCGGTCCTGGCGATGGGTGCCATGACAATCCATGCCGAGGAGTCTGCACCGGTCGCCTTCAGCATCGGTGCACAGAATCTGGCGAGCGCGCTGACGGAGTTTGCGCGCCAGAGTCAGCAGCAATTGTTGTTCGCTCCCGAACTGGTCAGCGAAAAGTCCACCGCTGGGGTTCAGGGGAAGCTCGATGCGTTCGCCGCCCTCTCGCAGCTGCTGCGCGATACCGGGCTCACTTTCAGCACGACCAAGAATGGCGCCATCCTGATCGGCAAGCCCACGGCGATGGTGGTGGAGCAGACCGGTCGAGTGAGGCTGGCGCAAGCGACATCGAGCCCGGACGACACGGTCTCCGGCAATTCGGCGTCCGCCGTCGGCGAACTCAACGTTGAAGAGATCATTGTCACCGCACAAAAGAAACAAGAGCGCCTGCAAGACGTCCCCGTGCCCGTTTCCGTGATCGGCGCCCGGATGCTCGTCAACAGCAGCCAGAATCAACTGCAGGACTACTACACGCGGATACCCGGCTTGAGTCTCACTCCGCCCGGCTCCTACGGTGGCGCGACGATCGCCATTCGCGGCCTGGTCTCTGGTCTATATTCGAATCCCACCGTCGGCACGGTCATCGACGATGTTTCCTATAACTCGCCTTCATCCTCCGGCTTCGGCAATGTCGTCGCCGAGGTCGACCCGAGCGATCTGTCGCACGTCGAAGTGCTGCGCGGACCCCAGGGTACGCTGTACGGCGCGAGCAGCATTGGCGGCTTGCTGAAGTACGTCACCATCGACCCGTCCACCGATGCGCTCGAAGGCTCGGTGCAACTGGGATTGAGCGGGGTCGAAAACGCAGACGATGCCGGCTACAGCGTCCGCGGTAACGTCAACATTCCGTTGAGTGACCGCTGGGCGATCCGTGTGAGCGGATTCAAACGGCGCGAGGCCGGTTATATCGACGATCCGGATCATGGCGCGACAGGCGTCAACGAACAGGACGTGCAAGGCGGGCGCGCATCGGCGCTCTGGCGCATCTCGGACAATGTGACGTTGAAACTCGGCGCGCTGGTACAGAACGGCGATTCCTCCGGAAACAACTACGTCTCAGCGGCTGCGGATCGGGGCGATCTCGAGCAAAGCGTCGTTCCTGATTCGGGCGGCTATGACAAGAAGCTCCGGATCTACAGCGCCAATCTTTCCGCCAGGATCGGTGGGGTCGAGCTCACGTCGATCAGTGCCTATGCCGACGTTGATACGACGTTCCTGTTCGATCTCAGCCCTGGGTTGGGCGGGATTGCCCGCGACGGTATCCCGATGGTGGGATTCAACGGCTTCGGCGTGTCGGGCGTATCAGTCATTCAACCCAGCAAGACCACGCGGTTCACGCAGGAGGTCCGCGCCGTGGTGCCTTTGAGCGATCGGGTCGAGTGGTTGGTCGGAGTCTATTACGCGGATGAAGACACGGACGGCAGCCAGCTGGCCTACGCTGCCGATTTCGATACCGCCGCGATTGTCGGCGAGCTGGCGCGGTTCAGGACGATCGCCTCATTCGAGGAATACGCGGCGTTCACCAATCTCACCTTCGATGTGACCGATCGATTCGATGTTCAGGTCGGCGGTCGGTTCGTTCGCGACCAGGCGACGTACGCGCAGACTGCAAGCCTGGCGTGGGTCAATGGCGGTGCTCAGGGCGGAGGCGATGTGTTCGATTCCGAGGACAGCGCGTTCACGTATCTGGTGACCCCGCGTTTCAAACTCTCATCCGATCTCATGATGTATGCGCGGCTCGCTTCGGGCTATCGGCCGGGCGGCCCCAACACGAGCATCGGGCTCGGCATCCCGACCGAGTACGGACCCGACAAGACTCTGAACTATGAAGTTGGCGTGAAGGGCAAGACGTTCGACGGGCTGCTGGCCTTCGATGCCTCGGTGTACTACATCGATTGGAAGGACATTCAGATTGCACTGACCAGTTCAGCCGTGGGCTATAACGACAACGGCAGCCGCGCCAAGAGTCAGGGAATCGAGCTGTCGCTGGAATCGCGACCGACCGATGGCCTGACGTTGTCCGCGTGGGCGACCTACAGCGATGCGGAGCTGAAGGAAGATCTGCCGTCGACAGCCTCCGGTGCCTTCGCACTGGCGGGTGATCGCTTGCCCTACAGCAGTCGTTTCTCCGGCAGCTTGTCGCTCGATCAGGATTTCCCACTGGGTGCCTGGACCGGTTCGCTGGGCGCATCGCTCAGTTATGTCGGTGACCGCGAGGAAGCCTTCGCCGTGAGCGCGGCGGTTCCGCGTGAGCAGATGCCGTCGTATACGAAGACCGATTTGAGAGCCGGCCTGCGCGATGACTCCTGGAGCGCCACGCTGTTCGTCAACAACCTCGCCGACAAGCGCGGCGTGATCGGCGTGGGCTCGGCGAGCCCCAACACCATTACTTATATCCAGCCGAGGACCTACGGTGTTTCGTTGACACGGAATTTCTAGATGACCGAGGTCAGCTTCGATTCGCGCCGCATCGATTCGATCTTCGCGGCCCTGGATCAGTGCCAACTGCCGGGTGCAGCAGTCGGCATCCGCTTGCAGGGCAGAGTCGTCTATCGCAAGGGGTTCGGGCTCGCGAGCATGGAGCTGCCCGTGATGCTGTCGCCATCGATGCGCATGCGGATCTATTCGACCTCCAAGCAGTTCACCTGCCTCGCGTATCTGTTGCTTTGTGAACAGGGGCTGGCAGGTGTCGACGACACACTCGGCTCATATCTGCCAGCGCTGCATTCGATCACGCACGGTGTGACGATGCGGCAGCTCATGGGTAACCTCGGCGGTTTACGCGATCCGCACGATCTCACCTGGCAGTTCAGCGGCACGGGCCGCCCCATGTCGAGCGACGATCTGCTGTCGTACTACCGGGACCTGGACGATGTGAACTCGGCACCCGGGACGGCATGGTCCTATCAGAATGGCGGGTTTCTGCTGCTGAGTGCCGTCATCGAAAAAATCTCGGGGCAGTCGCTCGAAGCCGTACTGCGCGAGCGCATCTTTGCGCCGATCGGCATGCACGACACGCTGCTGCGGCGAACGGATAACGATTTCGTTCCTAACAGCGCCACCATGCACATGATCGACGGCAAGGGCGGTTTCGACCGTTGCTACGTTGGCACGGCACTGGCGGGTGAAGCCGGCATGGTCTCCACGGTCGATGACATGCTGCGCTGGATGGCGCACATGGATGCTCCGATCGTCGGCAGCGCTGCAACGTGGCGGCTGTTGAAAGAACCGCAGTACCTGGCGAACGGTTCGTCGACCGGCTACGGCATGGGTTTGATGAGTGGCGACTATCGCGGCTTCTCGATTCTCCATCACGCCGGCGGCGGACAGGGCGCCAATTCGCAGATGCTGAAGGTGCCCGCGGCCGGGCTCGACCTCATCGTCATGACCAATCGTCACGATGTGTCGGCCGTGATGCTGGCTTTGGAAATTCTGGACACGTGTCTTCCGGAGCTCGCCCCGCACGCGTCTGCCGTCCAAGGACCTTTTGCGCGTGGTGTATTCCGCTCGCCGACGACTGGGCGTGTGCTCCAGCTGACTGCGTCCGAGCAGGATCATCCCTGGATCAATAAAGGCGATCCGATCCTGGTGATGGACGGATACGACATCCCCGTGGAGCGCAATGAGGGGCGCGAGGACCGCGGGACGCTCCATCCCACGGCGCTTCTGTCATATATGAAGATGAGCGTGACGCCCGTCGGAGACTCGCTCGAGCCGGTGACAGTTCTCTTCGACGACTTCGGCAATCGTGACGAACTGCATCGCGTCGTGCCTGAGAGAAAAAGTGCCGGACACTTTGTCGGGCGCTATCGCCACGACGCCACCCGGACCGAGCTCACGATCTTCGCAGCGGCGGAAGGAGTAAGAATGCACACGGAGGGACGCTTCGGCTCTGCAGACTTCACGCTCGAATGCCTCGCCGAGAACATCTGGCGCGCTCGCTCGACGACTTCGATGAGTTGGGGCGGGTTCCTGGTTTTCAGCGAGGATGCGAGCGGACTTCAGTACACGACGCTCCGCACGCGCGCACTGCCGTTCGCTCCCTGCGAATGATGAGCCCGTCGCGCCCGCACTATTTGCTCGCGATCCTGCTCGTCATCTTGACGTTCAACTTTCTGGATCGCTCGATCCTGGCGATTGCCCTGCAGGACATCAAGGCCGACCTTGCCTTGAGCGACACGCAGCTGGGGTTCCTGAGCGGCATCGCCTTTGCGCTGTTCTATTCCGTCGCCGGCATTCCGATCGCACGCTGGGCTGATCGCGGTAATCGCGTCTCGATCATTGCCATCACGACCGCGCTCTGGAGTGGCTTGGTCGCGCTGTGCGGGATGGCTGGCAGTTTTGCGCAGCTGCTGCTGATACGGGTCGGCGTCGCCGTGGGTGAGGCCGGATGTGTGCCGCCAGCGCATTCGCTGATCGCCGACACGTTCTCCCGAGCGCAGCGGCCGCGAGCGGTTTCGATCTATATGCTCGGTGGTCCGTTGAGTATCGTCGTGGGTTACTTCCTGGCAGGGTGGCTGAACGAGCTCTACGGCTGGCGGGCAACGTTCGTGATCCTCGGCGCACCCGGCCTGCTACTGGCCTTACTGGCTCATTTCACCTTGAAAGAGCCGCCCCGCCGGCATGCCGACGCGGGCCCGCCACCGGACCTGAAGCGGGTGATCTCGACCCTTTGGTCCAACCGAACGTTTCGTCATCTGCACATTTGTTTCTCCATTACGTTTTTTTTTGGCACCGGGATCTGGCAATGGCAGCCGAGCTATTTCGTGCGCAGCTTTGGATTGCAGACCGGAGAGCTCGGCACCTGGTTTGCGCTGACGGCAGGACTCGCCGGGGTTGTCGGTGCCATTGCCGGCGGAGAAATTGCTTCACGCTATGCGGCGCGAAATGAAGGTCTGCAGTTGAAGCTCATGGCTGTGGGCTTCGCAGCCTTCGGTGTCATCTCGGCCGGTGTTTATCTGACCTCCGATTATCGAATTGCGTTTGCGCTGGTTGCGCTCGCGACGCTCGGCGGCGCCACCGCCACCGGCCCTTTGTTTGCCACCGTTCAAACCGTGGTGCCGCAGCACATGCGCGCCACGTCCATCGCGATCGTCTATCTCTTCGCCAATCTCATTGGCATGGGGCTGGGACCCCTGGCCGCGGGATTCTTGAGCGATCAGTTTCGCAGCTGGGCCGGTGAAGAGTCGCTTCGTTATGCGCTGCTCGCCCTGTGTCCCGGCTACCTGTGGGCTGCTTTGCATGTCTGGCGAGGCAGCGTGTCGGTCACCGGCGATATCGAAAAAGCCCAGGCCGTTTAGTGTTCAGGAGTGCGTGTGGAAAGAGACCTGCGAACCACCGCGTTGTACGGCGAAATCGCAACGCTGTTCAACACATTCAGGCAGCCGGGCACCGGCCAGATCAGCGATGCGGCCGAGGTGAATGCTTCGCCGGATGGCACGAGAGCCGTGTTCGCAGGCGCGATCATGGACAAGCTCGAGGGCCTGCCTGCCACCCGCATCTGTTTGACGACGCTTGCAACGGGCGACACCCGGGTGCTCACGTTCGGGCCGAACACGGATCGTCTGCCCAGGTTTTCTCCCGATGGTCGGCGCATCGCATTTCTGTCGGATCGCCACGCATCCGGTGATTTTCAGCTGTACCTGCTGAATCCCGAGACGGGTGCCGTGCAAAGCACGCCACGCGTCGACGGTTGGGTCGAGTATCTGCATTGGTCGCCGGATGGCCAACGCATCCTGCTCGGTGTCGCCGGACACGGTGCCGATATCGCCGGAGGGCAGGGCGCAATTTCGAGCAAGCGCACGGCTGAACCGTTGCCCGCATGGGTTCCCGCCGTCGATACCGGCGATGAGAGCTTTCAGTGGCGGCGCGCGTGGATCCATGAGCTCGCCGACGTTAGCGTTCGCCCCATCGGGCCCGCGGCTTGCAACATCTGGGAATCGGCCTGGTGCGGGAATTCATCCGTGGCCGCCATCGTTTCAGCAGGACCCGGAGAAGGGCTTTGGTACAGCGCGCGGCTGAAGATCATCGATATCGAGACCGGCAACGGTCGCGAGATCTTCACCCCGAAAGACCAATTGGGATGGCCGTCGGCATCGCCCTCGGGCGCCTGCGTCGCCATCGTCGAGGCCGTGTGCAGCGATCGCTGGTTCGTCGCGGGTGATTTGAAGTTGCTCGACGTGGTGTCAGGCACCGCCCGCGCCATCGACACGAACCGCGTCGACGTCACTCACACCGAATGGCGTTCCGAACATCAGCTCGTGCTCGTCGGACATCGCCGCTTCCAGACTGTGATCGGAGTATGCGATGCGAGAGTGGGAACGTTCACGGAGCTCTGGGCGAGCGACGAACTGACTACGCCAGGGTTGTTTGCATCCGCTTCAGGATTTGGAGAGACCGGCGACTGCGTGCTGGTCGGCGAAGGGTTCAAATGCGCGCCGCAGATCGCTGTGATCGAGAGCGGCAGATATCGAACAGTGAAGTCATTTGATCTTGGCTACGGTCACGCTACGCAAGCCATCCGTGACATCGAGCGACTCACCTGGAAAGCACCGGACGGCCTGGACATCGAGGGATGGTTACTCACACCGAAGGGTGAAGGGCCTCACCCGACGGTCATGGCCATCCACGGTGGACCCGTCGGCCACTGGCGCCCTCGCTGGCTCGCGCGCGGCACGATGTATGCCCTGGTGTTGATTCAGCGCGGCTACGCCGTGTTTCTTCCGAATCCTCGAGGCAGCGCCGGGTACGGGCAGGAGTTCGCGCGCGCCGTGGTGGGTGACATGGGCGGCGCTGATACTTATGACTATCTCTCAGGCTTGGACCACCTCGTCGCCATGGGCGTCGCGGATCCTGATCGCCTCGGCGTCACCGGCGTGAGCTACGGCGGCTTCATGAGCTACTGGTTGATCACGCAGGATCAACGTTTCGCCGCCGCCGTGCCCGTCGCGCCCGTCTCCAACCATGTCACGCAACACCTCATCTCCAACATCCCGCATTTCGTCGCGCTGTTTCTCGACGACACCTATCACAACTCCACGGGCAAGTACTTCGACCGCAGCCCCGTCATGCATGCGAAAAAAGTTACAACTCCCACGCTCAGCATCTGCGGTGCTCTCGATCGCTGTACGCCGCCTCAGGAGGCCGTGCAGTTTCACAATGCGCTGCTGGAGCATGGCGTGAGTTCCGTCCTCGTGACTTATCCGGAGGAGGGGCATGGGATTCGCAAGCTGCCGGCGGCCATCGATTACACCGCGCGCCTGGTGCAATGGTTCGAAGCGCATCTGCCCTAGATGCGGACGCACGGTGTCGCGGTACGAGTCGGCGGCCCTTAGCTGGCGGAGCGGGATCTTGCCCGCAGACTTGTTCAGCCAATCATCGAGCAGCCATTGGGCTTTCGATACCGTCGGCTTCGCGCTCGGCCTTCTTCTTCGCGGCCGGGTTGATGCCATCGGCGAGCAGATGGCGCGCCTCACTCAACCGCTCACGGGCACGCTTCAGTGAGGTATGAGGTCATTCGCCGATGGCGCGGACGGCGGCGCCAAAGCTGAGAAACGGGCCGACCCGGCGAAGCGTGTCGGGGTGATCATAGCCAGGGCCAGAAGGTGGGCGGGTCTGAGCCAAACGCGGCTCGCGGATCGGCTGGACCGGTGCCGGTCGTATATTTCGAAGATTGAGAGCGGTGCGCGGCTGGTGGAGGTTAGGGAGTTCATGTGGATCGTTCGCCGGGTCGGCGATGATCCGTTGCCTCTGCTGGAGTATCTCTCCCGCGATGATGACTTCCGCGACCTAGAGCAACCGGCGCCGCCTAAGCCTCGGCAGCCAACTCGATACGGGGTTGAACCCTGCTGGTGTAACCCGAAAACATCGAGCGTTACCCAGGTGCAATTGCCTCGGTCATTAGGTCGGCTCGGACACTCGTGGAAGAGGTGCTCGAAGCGCTCACCGCGTACTTCTCCGCGCAAGGCGGTGCTCCATGACGGCCACGGTAGACGCTGAGCGCATTCGCGCGGAAGTCAGAGAGCTTCAGAAGGCATCAGCGGTACTCGCATGCATTCAATGCGCGGCTGAGTACGACAACGAATGTGACGCTGACTTAGCTGATGCCGTGGCGGTCGTCCACGCGTTTGTCTCCGCGGCGAGCGCGCGTATCGACGCGAGCTTACTCAAGGATGAAAAAGCGGAGATCGAGGGCAAAGGGCCGCATTGAAGGCGGTCAATGACCAAGCGGCTCCGACGTTCTGTCGGGGCCGCTCGCATCGGAGTAGCAGAACCCCAGAAAAGAGAAAGGGGCCAACCCGAAGGTTTAGCCCCTTTTTCCGCCGTCCGCAGCCCGGCGGGGAGATGCGAAGATTATAAGGATCGAAAAGGAAATTGCTAGACCATGGCCAAAGTTTCGTTCTATGTCGACGGATTCAATTTGTACCATGCCATCAGCAAGTTACAGCGCCCGGAGCTCAAGTGGCTCAACCTCCGGGTGCTCGCTGCATCGTTTCTTGAGAAACAGGACACATTGGTTGGCGTGACGTATTTCACGGCGCCAATGGTATGGAACGCCGACAAGTACCAGCGCCATCGTGAGTACATCACCGCCCTTGTCGCGCAGCGAGTCGCGGTAGTCGAATCTCGGTTTCTCAAGAGCAAGAAATACTGTAACGGGTTCGCGCGATACTGCGACTTCTATGAAGAGAAGCAGACGGACGTGGCATTTGCTGTGCGCGTCCTGACCGACGCGCATCTCGGAGTGATGGATAGAGCCATCTTAGTCACCGCCGACAGCGATCAAATTCCTCTCGTTCGGCAACTCGTTGAGTCCTTCCCAGCGCTCGCCGTCCATATCGCTGCTCCTCCAGGTCGGATGCGAGAGGCGCGGGATCTATGTAAGGCGGCCTCGCATCGCTCGGAAATTTCCGAAGGAAGGTTGGCGACATGCTTGATGCCGCGGAACGTAACAGATGAGACGGGGCGGGTGGTAGCTCGATGTCCGATAAGCTATCTACCTGCTAAGTAGGTGTCAAAAAACAAACGTGCCCAGTTCAGCATGCGCGGTTGGCTCGCAATTTGAGCATTGGATTCCGCCGCATCGTCCAAGAAGGTTCTCCAAGGGATAGAGCGTCGCGATGTGGTCCGACGCGTCGGCAGCCGAGCGCAGCGCCAGCGCAAAGTCTGGCGAGCTTGGTCGATCACTGCTTGGTTTGCAGTTCTCGGTGGACCTCGGCAGACGTAGGGCGCGCGGACTCACGATGATAGTTTGCAGATCGCTAGCCGCTGGCGCATTCTCGACCTCGGCGATTATTCCCTGACGACGAGGGCATCGTCGTAACCCCGCCTGCATTTGCAGGCAACCCCAAAAGCAGCTTTAGACCAAGCAGAGCTACGCAGCCAACCAGGCTGTGGTCCTGACTCATCACTCGGGCGCTGACGCCATTCTTCTCCAATCCGCTGTCCAGCGGTCGCATCCTGCGGCAACCAGTCTTCTAACGACGTAAACATATAAAGCTGCGCCAAACGCAGTGTTCCTCCACGCGTGCGTCACTGTCTTGGGCGAAGCCGAGAAGGTGACGCACACGGCCCACTGCCGCAACCTGTTGTCACCGCAACACATTTCACCGACGCCGGGCAAGTGACACCGCGTCTGCAACCGACGCCTCTTGACGCGCGCCGATGTCTCAGTCAGTCCGGATCTGGAACTGGCGATTGGTGTTTATTGAAATGTCTGCCATCGCGCCGACACTCAGCGTCACAGTGCCCGCTACGCCTCCGCAGCCGAACGCATGCAGGCTTATCGCGATGAAGGCTTCAGTGAGCGAGAGGCGCGAGTAGCGACCTCGCTGGATCTGGGGCACGGCGATGGGCCTGGGCTATATATCGCGAGCGTCTACGCGCGGTTCCTAATTCGGAAGAGGGCCACGAACCAACATCTTTTTCCCTTTCACCTCGTAAAGTCTCTCGCCTTGCTGGGCGAGTTCCTTTTCGACGTGCCACTGAAATGCCTTGAGGTGCTGTTCGCGCGCCGCAGCCAACCCATCTTGGTCGGCGTTCCATGCGCCGAGCATCGTCGCGGCAGATCCTTGCTCGCTTCAGCGAGACATCCGGCTACACCCCAAGCGAAATCCCGCGCTCCTTCCCGTCGTGCCCGATACTTGAGCCGCCACCACTGCCCACCACCGGGGTAACAAGCAAATACAGCCCGCCGCCGTCGAGCAACTTCAACGGCTTTCGCCGCGCGAATCTCGACTTCGGTCAGCATCGTCCGGTTACCCCTAGTTGGGCGGCGAGTCCTAGAGTTACCCGTACGTGCTAGGCGGTCCTTGGACAACCGAAGAACGTGGTGGAGCAAAAACGTCTAGAAACTAGGCCGCAACGGGCATGAGAGGACCTGACTGGCCGCTCTCTCGGACGAAGAAGATGGTGCCGGCGGAGGGAATCGAACCCACACGCTTTTAAGGGCGGCGGATTTTGAGTCCGCTGCGTCTACCAGTTCCGCCACGCCGGCTACGGGAAGCGAAGGGCGGCGATTATAGCGGAAGGACGTTGCCCGGCTACAACCACTTTTTTGCGACCTTTTTGCCGGCGGCCGCATCAAACCAGCCGATGTCGCACTTTCAGGGTATCGAGGTCGCCGCTGAAGTGGTCCGGGCAGCCCAGGGGGGCGATCCGCGGGCCCACGAGACCATTTATCGGGCGTGTCGGCGGCCCATCTATACCCTGATTCGGCGCCTGGTGGTCCGCGCGGCGATCGCGGACGAGCTGTTCCAGGAGACCTTTGTCGAGGTCCTGCGGAACGTCGGCGCGTATTCCGGAGAGGGGGCGTTTGGCGGGTGGGTGCGCAGTATCGCGGTGAGCAAGTGCTTGATGTACCTGCGTTCGCCGTGGCATCGCAGCCTGCTGTACCTGGATAACGACGATGAGTCCGCGGCGCCGGTGGTGCTGCTGGATGGGGCCTCGCACCCGGATGCGCAGGCGTCGGCGAGTGCCGATGTGGAGCGTGCTCTGGCGACGTTGCCTGCGCTCACGCGCAGTGTGGTGTGGCTGCACGACGTTGAGGGTTATACACACGCGGAGATTGGACGCCTGCTGGGACGCACGGCGAGTTTTTCGAAGTCGCAGCTGTCGCGGGCACATGCCCGCTTGCGGGAGCTGTTGGAGCAACCGGCGAGAGCAACGTCATGCACGCACGTATCGAGCACTTGTTGAGTCTTCGCGATGGCGAGCCGGTCGCGGCCGACGTTGCCGAACACGTCAGGGTGTGCCCGATCTGCAGCGGCGAGTTGCAGCGGCTGTCGGCGATTCGCGCGGAGATGCAGGCATTGCCGCAGTTCCAGGCGCCGGACATGGCGTGGGATCGAATCCGCCAGACGATTCCTGAACGCAACCTCGGTCCGCGTCTCCGTAAGGTCGGGCTCGCGGCGGCGGCCGCGGCGATAGTTACGTTAACTGTGATTACGTTGCTCGCCGGTCATTTCGATCGGCGCAGCGAGAGCGCGACGGCGGAAGCAACGCTGCCGCAGATCATCCCGCATGTCGACGAGTTGGTCGCGCAGTCTCAGCAACTCGAGCAGATGCTGCAGAAGCTGCCGGACCGTCCGCGCATCGAGCGCGTGTCCACGGCGGCCACCATCGACACGATCGAGCAGCGTATTCAATGGCTGGATTTCCAGCTCTCGAATGCGCCCGAGGCGGATTTGAACGAAGAGCAATCGCGCCAGCTGTGGCGCGAGCGCGTGGAATTGATGGATTCGCTGGTGAAGGTGCGCTACGCCGAGGCCGGCGCGCTCTGGTTCTAGGCAGTAGTGCACGAGCCTGGAACCGACTGATTAAGAGTCAGCTGCTCTACCAATGGGCTACGTTGCACGGAGTAAGGCTATGAATACGAAGGTTCGCGTCGCGTTACTGGCCATTGCCGCGGCCGTTGCGACGGTGTCGGTTACTGCGGCGGAAGTTGAGAAGAAGTCCGAGGAGTCGCAGGCGCAGATCGAGAAGAAGCTCGAGGATGCGCGGCGTCGGCTCGACACGGCGGCTCGCGAAGTTGCTGAGCTGAGCATGTCGATGTCGGACTACTCGGTGCCGTCGATGCGGGCGTTCACCGGGTTCGGTCCGCCGCGTGCCATGCTCGGGATCAATCTCGGACCGCGCGGTGACGATCAGGCCGAAGGCGTGCGCGTTGTGAGCGTGAGCCCGGGTGGTGCTGCCGAGAGCGCGGGGCTGAAGGCGGGCGACGTGCTGGTCGCGATCGGCGACACGCAGCTCAAGCGCACGGATGACTCGTCCGCGCGCGAGGTGTTGCTCAAGGCACTGAGCGACGTGAAGCCCGGCGAGAAGGTGCAACTCCGCTATCGCCGGGAGAACAAAGTCGCGACAGCGACCGTGACGGCGCAGACGCCGGATCGTTTGTTCGCGATGCCGCCGGTGGCGGTCCGCGGGAAGTTCGGGACGGTGGGGGGGCCGACGTTTCCGATGGGGCCGCTCGGCGCGATGCGCGCGGTCGGCGTGTTCGGTTCGGCGGAGTTGGTGCCGCTGACGCCTAAGCTCGGTCAGTACTTCGGCACGGACAAGGGCCTGCTCGTGGTGCGCGCGCCTGCGGACAGTCGCCTGAAGTTGGAGGATGGCGATGTCATCGTCGATATCGACGGACGCACACCCTCGAATCCGGCGCATGCGTTCCGGATCCTCGGCTCCTATCAGGCGGGCGAGAAGCTGACACTCAATGTGTTGCGCCAGAAAAAGAAGATGTCGTTCGACATCACCATCCCGGACGAGCCGGCGGCCGCGCGCACCGGGCCCTTCATCTTCCATCAGCAGTTTGAAGGGCCGGAAGGCGGGCCGCGCGAGGACATCATGATCGGCCCCGGGCCGGGTGGACCGGGCGCGGTGCCGCTACCGCCGCCTGGGCCGGGCGGGCCGGAGCGCGGCTTGATCACCATCGGGGACGAGCCCGCGTAAACGATTTCACCTGAGCCAAGGGGGCGGTGCTGCGCCCCCTGGCTTGGTCGCCGCCGGCGCACTTTTCGGCGCAGGCGGCAATTTCTGTTACCGTGCGCGCCCCATGCGGCGCACCGACTTCGCCTATGACCTGCCGGTCGACCTGATTGCCCAGCATCCTCCCCAAGACCGGGCGGGAGGGCGGCTGCTGCACGTGGCTAGCCCCTTGCAGGACCTGCGTTTTACCGACTTTCCGGGCTTGCTGAGGGCCGGCGACCTGCTGGTTTTCAACGACACGCGGGTCATCCCGGCCCGCGTACACGGCGTGAAGCCGACCGGTGGGCAGGTGGAAATCCTGCTCGAGCGCGTGCTGGACGGAAATCGGATTCTGGCGCACGTGAATGCGAGCAAGCCGCTCCGTACCGAAGCGCCCGTCGCGCTGGCCGGCGGCGTCCAGGCGCGTTTCATCCAGCGACACGACGATCTGTTCGAATTGGAGTTGAGTGCCGAGCCGCTGGCGTTCTTTCAGCAATACGGCGCGATGCCGCTGCCTCCTTATATAGAGCGCACCGCCGAGCTCGACGACGCAACTCGCTATCAGACGGTATACGCGCGCGAGCCGGGGGCGGTGGCGGCGCCGACGGCGGGGCTGCATTTCGATGCTGAAATTCTGGCCCGGTGCAAAGCCAAAGGCGTCGAGTCGACGTTTGTGACATTGCATGTCGGCGCCGGCACGTTTCAGAACGTCCGCGTCGAGGATTTGCAGCAACATCGCATGCACGCCGAGCGAATCAGTGTGAGCGCCGCTGCTTGCGCCGCCATCGAAGCAACGAAAGCGCGAGGCGGGCGAGTGGTCGCGGTGGGAACCACCGTCGTGCGTACGCTCGAGTCGGCGGCGCAATCGGGCAAGTTGCAGCCCTACGAGGGCGAAACCCGATTGTTTATTACGCCGGGCTATCGGTTCAACGTGATCGATGCGCTGCTCACCAACTTTCATTTGCCGGAATCGACCTTACTGATGCTGGTCAGTGCCTTCGGCGGTTTCGACGCAGTGATGTCGGCGTATCGGCACGCGGTCGCGCAGCGCTATCGTTTCTTCAGTTACGGTGACGCGATGTTTCTAGAACAGCGGTTGGCGGTTCGCGGTTAGCGGTTGGGTAAGAAATGGGAATGCAGTTCGAATTGCTCACGACCGAGGGCCTCGCCCGTCGCGGTCGATTGACGTTTCCTCGCGGTGTGGTCGAGACGCCCATCTTCATGCCCGTGGGCACTTACGGCACCGTGAAGGCGATGACGCCGGAAGAGCTCGTCGGCATGGGCGCGCAGATCGTGCTCGGCAATACATTTCATCTGATGCTCCGGCCGGGCATGCCGGTCATTCGCGCTCACGACGGTCTGCATCGTTTCATGCATTGGGAAAAGCCCATCCTCACGGACTCGGGCGGTTTTCAGGTGTTCAGTCTCGCGACCATGCGCAAGATCACCGAAGAGGGCGTGAATTTCCGCTCGCCCATCAACGGCGACGCGGTGATGCTGACGCCCGAGCGATCCATGCAGGTGCAGAAGGATCTCGACGCCGATGTGGTGATGATTTTCGATGAATGCACGCCGTATCCGGCGACGGAACAGGAAGCGCGACGGTCGATGGAGCTGTCGTTGCGTTGGGCGTTGCGCAGTCGCGCCGAGTTCAATCGGCTGGAGAATCCCAACGCGCTGTTCGGCATCGTCCAGGGCGGCATGTATACAGCGTTGCGCCAGGAATCCGCGGCGGGATTGCAGCAGATCGGTTTCGATGGTTATGCCGTCGGCGGTCTCGCGGTCGGCGAGCCGAAGGAAGAGCGCGAGCGGATGCTCGACGGCATCGTTCCGCATCTGCCGAAGGATCGACCCCGCTATCTGATGGGCGTCGGCACGCCGGAAGACCTGGTCGAGGCGGTGCGCCGGGGCGTCGACATGTTCGATTGCGTCATGCCGACGCGGAATGCGCGCAATGGACACTTGTTTACTAGTACCGGCGTGGTGCGCATCCGTAACGCCAGGTACGAGACGGATACCGGGCCGCTGGATGAAGCATGCCCGTGTTACACCTGCATGAATTACAGCCGTGCGTATTTGCGACACCTGGACCGCTGCGGCGAAATTCTGGCCGCGCGCCTCGGCAGCATTCATAATCTGCACTTCTATCTGTCCCTGATGCAGTCCATACGCACTGCCATCGAGGAGCATCGATTCGAGGCCTTCGTCGCGGGCTTCTATGCGCGTCGGTCACGGGGCGACGCCAGCGACTAATGCGACAAACACGCTTGAGTTAGCCGATCTCCATTCATGCTCGCCGATCTGCCTACCGCGCCCTGGTTCCGTCGCCTGCTGGTTTCAGGCCTGATCCTGGGCATTCTGCTGCTGACCTTCACGGTGCTGCAGCCGTTCATCGTGCCGCTGATCTGGGGCGCCATCCTGGCGTATGTCGCCTGGCCGTTGCACTTGCGGGTGCTGCAGATGTGCGGCAGTCGCAACTCGGCGGCCTCGTTGATTTCGACGATTCTGGTGACGCTCATCATCGTCGTGCCGCTGGTGTGGCTGATCCTGATGCTGCGAGTGGAAGGCGTGGCGGCCTATACGCGGATCCAGGAGTTCCTGGCGACCAACCCGCAATTGCCGCAGGCCATTCGCGATCTGCCTTATGTCGGCGCACAGGCGCAGGAAATCCTGAATCAGATCGCCGCCGAGCCCAAGGCGTTGCGCGGTCAGTTGATGTTGATGTTCGAACAGTCGTCGGTCGAGGTGACCAAGCTCATCGGTGGCGCGGGACGTAACATCGCCAAGTTGTTCTTCGCCGTGTTTTCCATGTACTTCCTGTTACGCGACGGTCCGCGGCTGATGCGTGAAGCGCGCGCCGTGCTGGAAGGAATATTGGGTCCTCGCGTGCATGACTACATCGACGCGGCGGGTGCCACGACCCAAGCCGTCGTGTACGCACTGATGCTGGGCGCGCTCGCCCAGGGTGTGGCGGCGGGTATCGGCTACTGGATTTTCGGTGTCGAAGCGCCGGTGCTGATGGGCGCGGTCACCGTGATTATCGCGTTGATTCCATTCGGCGCGCCCATGGTGTGGGGCAGCCTCGCGACCTGGGCTCTGGTGCGAGGGGAGATGGTCGACGGTATCGGCCTGATTCTGTGGGGTCTGATCCTGGTCAGCTGGGTGGACAACATCGTGCGGCCGCTGGTGATTTCCAACGCGACCCGCATGCCGTTCCTGCTGGTGGTGTTCGGTGTGCTCGGCGGTGTGCTGGCGTTCGGCCTGGTCGGCCTGTTCATCGGTCCGGTGCTGCTGGCGGTGTCGCTGGCGATCTGGCGCGAATGGCTGGAAGAGCACTCGACCAAGGAAGACCTGGCGATCGTCGCGGCCGACGGCTCGACCAAGATCTCGGTCAAGAAGACCGGGACGCCTTGAGCCTCAAGTCGCCGCGTTCTGCTTGCGCAGCAGGATCTTGTCGATGCGCACGCCGTCCATGTCCATGATCTCGATCTTCAGATCGCGCCAGGTCAGCGTATCGCCGGCCTTGGGAATGCGGCCGAGGCGCGCCAGCACGAAGCCCGCGACGGTGTGATAGTCGCGGCCACCCATGTCGCGGCGGCCCAGGCGCTGCTGTAACTCTTCGATGGGCATGTGGCCGTCGACCAGCCACGAGCCGTCCTCGCGCTGAACATACTCGGCGCGTTCGCGACTGCCCAGGTCCGGCAGCTCCCCGGCTATCGCCTTGAGAATATCGATGGGCGTGGTGATGCCTTCGATCTCGCCGTATTCGTCGGTGACCACGGCCAGGTGCGTGCTGGAGCGCTGAAATTGATCCAGCAATTGCAGGACCGAGATCGAATCGGGAATGTGCAGCGGCGGATCCAGATCCCGCTCCGGATCCAGCTCGCCCCGGTGCAGGGCTTCGCTCAGGTCGGCGAGGGTGATCATGCCGAGCAGGTTGTCGAACTTCTCGCGTGCCACCAGGAAGCGCGCGTGACCGCTTTCCTTGGCCCGTTGCCACAGCACTTCGATCTTCTCTTCGATATCCAGCCAGATCACGTCCTGACGCGGAACCATGATGGAGCCGACTTTGCGGTCGGCTAGCGCCAGCACACCTTCGAGCAGGCGCCGCTCCGACGCCAGGAAGACGCCGGCAGTCGTGCCTTCGGCGACCAGGGCGCGCACGTCGTCTTCAGTCACCGCCGCCTGCGGGGCGGACGAGATGGGCAGCAGTCGGAGCAGCCGGTTCACCGTCACGCGCAACAACCATACGAACGGCACCATCAGCGTGGCGAACAAACGCATGGGGGGCGCGACGAAGATCGCCAGAGATTCCGCGTGCAGCAGGGCGACGCGTTTGGGGATCAGCTCGCCGATAACCAGCGTCACGAAGGTGACCACCAAGACCACCACGCCAGTCGCGACGTCGTCGGCGAATTGGGGATTCAGGCCCAGCTCAATGAGCTGCGCGGCCAGCGGCGCGGCGAAGACATTGGTGCTGTAGACGCCGTTGACGATGCCGATGATGGTGATGCCGATCTGAATCGCCGACAGCAACGCGGTCGGATCTTCCATCAGCGACAATGCCCACTTGGCCCCCGACCGCCCCTGTTCGACCGCTGCCTGCAGCCGCACCTTCTTGGCGGCGACCAGCGCCATTTCCGACAGCGCGAAGAATCCGTTCAACAGGGTCAGCAACAGCAGAATCAGGACATCGCGGGAAAGCATGCAGTCGAATCAGCCTCATAGCTCGAGGGCCGACAGTGTACGGCACTCGCCCGGGCGGCAGGGGTCGGGAGCGGGCTGGAAAGCGCCGGATAGTGGCCGGAAGGGCGGTGTGTATAATGCGCCGCTCTTTGCCGACCCCGGCGGTTTCGGGGTGCGCGCCCATCGCGCCGGCAGACAGGGTTTTCTCATTCTTTTCCGGTTGTTTTCCTCAGTTTCGGGGGCATTGCAAGATGGACTGGTTGATTTCTACCGCTGCCGCTCAGGCGGCTGGCGCCCCGGGCCAGCCCAGCGCGCTCATGCAGTTTTTGCCGCTGGTGCTGATTTTCGTGGTTTTCTACTTCCTGCTGATCCGTCCGCAGACCAAGCGCGCCAAGGAACATCGCGCCATGGTTGCCGCCCTCGGCGTCGGCGCCGAGGTGGTCACCAACGGCGGCATCCTGGGCAAGATCGTCGAGGTGAGCGAACAGTTCGTGACCCTGGAGATCGCGCCGGGCGTCAACATCAAGATACAGCGTTCCGCCGTGTCCCAAGAGCTTCCGAAGGGCACGCTGAAAAGCGCCTAACCAGCATGGGTGGCGCCCGGCTCCCAGCCCGGACGCCGCCGCGATAAGAACTACCCATGTATCATTTCGCCAAGTGGAAATACTGGCTGGTCATCATCGTGATGGTGGTCGGCACGCTGTTCGCGTTACCCAACGTGTTCGGCGAAGGGCCAGCGCTGCAGCTGTCGCGTAACGACCGCGTGGCCATGGATCAGGCCAGCACGGATAAGGTGCTGGGTTTGCTCAAGGCCGACAGCGTACCGGTGGAAGCCCACTGGTCCGAAAAGGACCGGCTGGTGCTGCGTTTCCCCGACGCGGACGCGCAGGCCAAGGCGCGCGAGACCGTCGCCAAGCGCGGCGAGGGCGAATTCCTGGTCGCGCTGTCGACCGCCTCTCGCGCCCCGGACTGGATGCGCAACATCGGCCTGAAGCCGATGAGCCTCGGCCTCGATCTGCGCGGCGGCGTGCACTTCGTTTATGAAGTGGACGTGCAGGGCGCGATCGATCAGGCCTTCGACCGCATGGAACGCGATGCCCGCGCGACCCTGCGTGACAAGCGAATTCCCTATGGCGCGGTGACGCGGGTGAACGAGGAAGTTCGGGTCACGCTGCGCAGTCAGGACGATCTGACCAAGGCGCAGGATGCCTTGCGCTCGCCGGACGGCGGCGTGCTCTTGAACACCTCGACGAGCGCCGAAGGTCCGGTCATCGTCATGACCATGACGCCGGCCGAAGTGAAGCGCCGTCAGGACATCGCCGTTCAGCAGAACATCACCACGCTGCGCAATCGCGTCGACGAGCTGGGCATTTCCGAGCCCATCGTGACCCGCCAGGCGGTGAACCGCATCGTCGTGCAGCTGCCGGGCGTGCAGGATCCGAACGAAGCGATCCGCGTGCTGGGTGCCACCGCGACCCTCGAGTTCCGTCTCGTCGACGAGAGCAACAATCCTTACGAAGCCGAGCAGACCAAGCGCGTGCCGATCGGCTCGAAGCTGCTGAAGTCCCGCGACGGCCGTCCGATCCTGGTGAAGCGCGAAATCATCGCGACCGGCGAGCAGCTGTCCGACGCGTCGTCGGGCTTTGCCGAAGGCTCCCCGCAAGTGAACGTCACGCTCGATTCGCGTGGCGGTCAGTCGATGATGGAAGCTACCCGCGACAACGTCGGCAAGCGCATGGCCGTCGTCTACATCGAAAAGAAACAACTGGCCGAAGGCGAGCGCTGCGAGGGCACGCGTAACGGCGCGTTGTGTACTGAAGAGGAAGTCATCAGCGACGCGACCATTCAAAGCGTGCTGTCGTCGCGCTTCCGTATCACCGGTTTGCAGGCGACTGAAGCCCGCGAGCTCGCGCTGTTGCTTCGTTCCGGCGCGCTGGCCGCTCCGCAGACCATCGTCGAGCAGCGTTCGGTCGGTCCGAGCCTGGGTCAGGACAACATCGATCGCGGCATTCGCGCCATGGCCATCGGCCTGGTGCTGACGTTCATCTTCATGGCGATCTACTACCGCGCGTTCGGCTGGATCGCCAACCTGGTGCTGGCGTCGAACCTGATCCTCACCGTCGGTCTGCTGTCGATGCTGCAGGCGTCGTTGTCGTTGCCCGGTATCGCCGCCGTGGTGTTCCACATGGGTATTGCCGTCGACGCGAACATCCTGATCTACGAACGTATTCGTGAGGAGCTGCGTAACGGCAACTCACCGCTGCAATCGATCAACGTCGGCTTCGAAAAAGCCTTCGCGACCATTGCCGACTCGAACGTCACGACGCTGATCGCCGGCGTGGTGCTGTTCGCCTTCGGCACCGGCACGATCCGCAGCTTCGCCATCGTGATGACGCTCGGCATCATCACTTCGCTGTTCACGTCGGTTGTCGGCAGCCGCGCCCTGGTCCATGCGATCTGGGGTACCCGCCGCAAGCTCGATCACTTGTCCATTTAAGAGAGCCCCGCCATGGAGTTCTTTCACAAGGTTACGAAATACCCGTTCATGCACACCCGCAAGGTGTGGTACGGGGTGTCGGGCGTCGCCATCATCGCGTCCATCGTGCTGCTGTTCGTGCACGGCTTGAATCTGGGCATCGACTTCACCGGCGGCGTGGTGCTGGAGTTCGCCTATCCGAAGGCCGCGAACATCGAGCGCACGCGTAATGCGCTGGCGGAAGCGGGCTTCCACGAAGCTCAGGTGCAGAACTTCGGCGACGAGCGCACCGTCGCCGTGCGCCTGCTGCCGACCGAAGGGCAGGACGTGAATCAGGTCAGCAAGTCGGTGACCGATGCGTTGAAGAAGATCGATCCGGAGGTCGAGTTGCGGCGTGCCGAAGTGGTCGGTCCGCAGGTCGGCGAGGAGCTGACCAATCAGGGCGGCCTGGCGATTCTGTTCACGTTCGTGCTGATCGGCATCTACACCTGGTTCCGCTTCCAATGGAAGATGGGTGTCAGCGCGGTGATCGCGACCCTGCACGATCCGTTGCTCATTCTCGGCTTCTTCGCGGTCAGCGACATTCCGTTCGACCTCGCGGTGCTGGCGGCCATCCTGGCGGTCATCGGCTACTCGCTGAACGACACGGTCGTGGTGTTCGATCGGGTGCGTGAAAATTTCCAATCGATGCGCCGGGCGTCGCCCGAGGAAATCATGGACGCGTCGATCAACCAGACGCTGTCACGAACCATCATCACCTCCGGCGCCACGTTGCTGGTCGTGGTGGTGTTGCTCATCGAAGGCGGCGAGACCCTGCGCGGCTTCTCGTGGGCGTTGACCATCGGCATCCTGGTCGGCACGTACTCGTCCATCTACGTTGCCGGCGCGCTCGCGCTGGACATGAAGCTGTCCGCCGCGGATCTCATCGAACAAAAGAAAGACACCTCCGAAATCGACGCCTTGCCGTAGCGAAGTGCGTTCCCAGACCTGCACAGCGGCAACGTCATGAGCTGGATGGTCTGGGTGGTGTTCTTCGCCCTGTATCTGAGCGTGCTGGCGCTGGATCTGGTGGTGCTGCATCGGGAGGCCAGGGAAATGAGCGTCCGCCAGGCGCTCGGCTGGACCGTCGTCTGGATCCTGGTGGCACTGTCGTTCTCGGGCCTGGTGTACGGCGTCTACGAACATCATTGGTTCGGCTGGCGCGTCTCGCCCGACGCGCCGAGCGGCAGCGAGGCAATGATCCAGTACATCACCGGCTATCTGCTCGAGTGGTCGCTGTCGGTCGACAACATCTTCGTGATCGCCGTGATCTTCACCTACATGAAGATTCCGGCGCAGTACCAGTATCGCGTGCTGTTCTGGGGCATCGCCGCCGCCATCCTGCTACGGGGCGCGATGATCGCGGCCGGCTCGGCGCTGATCCACTCGTTCGACTGGATGTTCTATGTGTTCGGCGGAATCCTGCTGTTCTCCGCGGCGCGCATGCTGAAGAGCGACGAGGAGCAGTTCGATCCCGGCAAGAGCGTGATGGTGCGGGTCGCGCGTCGCATCTATCCGGTCACCGATCAGCTCGACGGCGAACGTTTCTTCACGACCGTCAACGGCGCGCGTGCCGCCACGCCGCTGTTCGTCACTTTGTTGCTGGTCGATTTCGCCGACGTGGTGTTCGCGGTCGACTCCATTCCGGCGATCTTCGCGGTGACCCAGGAGTCGTTCATCGTGTTCACCTCGAACGCGTTCGCCATCCTCGGTCTGCGTTCCCTGTACTTCGCGATCGCCGGCCTGATGGTGATGTTCAAATACATCAAATTCAGCCTGGTGTTCATCCTGGCCTTCGTCGGCGTGAAGATGATGTTGCATCATCATGTCGAGATTCCGCACGCCATCTCGCTCGGCGTGATCATCGGGTTCCTGGCGATCGGCATCCTCGCCTCGCTGTGGGTGTCACGCCGCGAGGCGTCGAGCGACGTCGATCTGCGTAACGATTGAGGGCTGGCACGTGGAATTCCTGACCGATCCCCAAGTATGGCTGGCGTTCCTGACGCTGACGGCCCTGGAGATCGTCCTCGGCATCGACAACATCATTTTCATTTCCATTTTGGTGGGCCGCCTGCCGCCGGAGCAGCGCGCTCGGGGCCGGACCTTCGGCCTGGCGCTGGCCATGATCACGCGCATCCTGCTGCTGCTGTCGATCACCTGGGTGATGGGCCTGTCGGCGGAGTTGTTCTCGCTCTTCGGTCGCGGTGTGTCGGGGCGGGACCTGATCCTGTTTGGCGGCGGTCTGTTCCTGCTCGCGAAGAGCACGCTCGAGATCCATGGCAGCCTGGAAGGCGAGAGCGAGCAGCACGAGGCCAAGGGCAGCGCCACGTTCATGTCGACGATCGTGCAGATCGCAATTATCGACATTGTGTTCTCGCTCGACTCGGTTATTACGGCAGTGGGTATGGCCGACCACGTCGAAGTGATGATCGCGGCGGTGATCGTCGCGGTGCTGATGATGATGTTCCTGGCCGGGCCGATCGGCGACTTCGTCGATCGTCATCCGACCATCAAGATGCTGGCGCTGTCATTCCTGATCCTGATCGGCATGGCGCTGATCGGCGAGGGTGTCGGCTTCCACATCCCGAAGGGCTATATCTACTTCGCCATGGCGTTTTCGGTGGCGGTGGAACTGCTCAACATGCAGCTGCGCAAGCGCATGAACCGGCCCAAGGAAGAACCGGTTCAGCTGCGCAAGAGGCTGGAGGAAGAGTAAGACACGTGGCGGATCGGTGCCGCTCGCTCGTCTTACTAACCGAGTGCCGCCAGTCTTTTTTTATTCTTGCTATCCAGATACAGGTTGTAGAGTGCGACGAACAGCGGGAACAGATTCGACATGACGCCGACCGAGTCGTTCTTGCCGAAGATGAAATAGGCCAGCAGCAGTACGCTGCCGATGGCGCTCATGTACCAGAACAGAGTGGGCATGACCGGTTTGCCGGAGGCCTTGGACGCGGCCAGCTGTACGAACCAGCGGCCGGCGAACAGGAACACACCGGAGTAGCCGATGAGCTTCCACGCGGTTACTTTGATTCCGAAGATTACGAGCAAGGCTTCGTTCATGGCGGCCGGCAGTCTCTTGAACCCGAAAGGAAAGCACTCGGGACGCGACTTTACAGATATTGTCCCCATTGTGGTGCCGGGGAATGTCTTGCCCGCCTACGATGGAGCACGGGTGATTTCCAGGGCCTGATGTGCCTATGATCCGCTCCGCCGAGCGCCCGATAACAGGGTCGGGACGCTGGCCAGCGGCAGCTCAAACTTAAATTCCCGAGGAAACCGACATAATGAATTGGCGTATCAAACCTCTCGCGCAAATCCTCGAAAGCGCGGAGAAGAAATCGCTGACGCGCACCCTGGGCGCGTTTCAGCTGACCATGCTCGGCATCGGCGCCGTGATCGGCACCGGTATTTTCGTGTTGACCGCCGAAGCCGCGCAAAAGGCGGGGCCCGGCATGATGATGTCGTTCGTGATCGCGGGCTTCGTCTGCGCCGTCACGGCGCTGTGCTACGCCGAGCTGGCCGCCATGGTGCCGGTCTCGGGCTCCGCCTACACGTATTCCTACGCCGTGCTCGGCGAAGTGATCGCCTGGATGGTGGGCTGGGCGCTGATTCTCGAATACGCCGTCGCCGCCAGCGCGGTCTCGGTGGGATGGTCGAATTATTTCGTCGGCCTGGTGGAGCGATCCTTCGACGTAGACATACCCGCGGCATTCACCAGCGGCCTGCACGTCGGCGGCATCATGAACGTTCCGGCCGCGGTCATCGCGTTGCTGGTGACGGGGCTGCTGACGCTCGGCACGCGTGAGAGCGCGACCGTGAACGCCATTCTGGTCGGCATCAAGATCGTCGCGCTGACGCTGTTCATCATCCTGGCGGTGCCGGTGATGAACATGGACAACTTCGAGCCGTTCTCTCCCAACGGCTTCATCGGCGAGATTTCCGGCATGGGCATCGCCGGCGCGGCGGCGTCCATCTTCTTCGCTTACGTCGGTTTCGACGCGGTCTCGACCGCGGCGGAAGAAACCAAGAACCCACAACGCAACATGCCGATCGGCCTGATCGGTTCGCTGGTCATCTGCACGATCTTCTACATCCTGGTTGCCGCTGGCGCGGTCGGGACGATCGGTTCGCAGCCGGTGATCGATCCCGTCACCAACCTCGCTTACGAGCCGGGCAGCGCCGACATGGCCATCGCATGCCGCCAGCCCGACAATGCCGACAAGCTAGTGTGCAGCGGCGAGCCGCTGGCGCACGTGCTCGATCAGATCGGCTGGAAGTCGATGTCGAAGCTGATCGGCCTGGCGGCGTTCCTGGCGTTGCCGTCGGTGATCCTGATGATGTTGTTCGGCCAGACCCGCATCTTCTTCGCGATGGCGCGCGACAAACTATTGCCGTTCAACGAGTCGCTCACCAAGATCCATCCGAAATTCCATACGCCGCACGTGGTGACCATCGTCACCGGCCTGGCGGTGACGGTGTTCGCGGCCTTCTTCCCGGTCGGTGTGCTGGCCGACTTGTCGAATAGCGGCACGCTGTTCGCGTTCCTGACCGTGGCGGCCGGTGTGATGATTCTTCGCAAGCGCGAGCCGGAGCGTCACCGTCCGTTCCGCGCCCCCGGCGTGTGGGTCGTCGCGCCGCTGGCGATGGCGGGCTGCGCGTTCCTGATGTTCTCGCTGCCGCTGCGCACGCAGCTGACGTTCTTCGTGTGGGCCGGTATCGGCCTGCTGGTGTACGCGGTGTACGGCTACGGCAAGAGCCCGCTGGGCCAGAACGGCAACGGCAGCGTCAAGCAGCCGGCCCCGGCTCAGGACTGAAGACGCTTCGCGGCCGGCGACTCTGCCTTCGGCAGAGCGCCGGATTTGAGGATGATTGGTTCCTCCCCCTTCGGGGGAGGAACCGTGACGAGAAGAGGCGGCTCCTCCCTGAGGGGGAATCGGGCCAGGCTTTATCGAAGCCAGAGCGGCGGCTTTCAATTCGCCCGTAGTCGACGACCTCGTCGGGCTTCAATTGCGCTCGATGGGCGCGATCAAGTCGCGCTTTCCGTCGCTCTGTGCGCCGGCAAGGGCGGCTGCGACCTCCGGGCCGCCCCGCAGGGGCAAAAATAAACTTATCTATCTCTTCTTCGCGGCCGCCCCGCAGGGCGCGGCAAGCGACTCAGGTCAGTTCCGAAGGAACGTGCGGAGCCAGCAGCTCCAGCAGCGGTGCATGCACCTTCGGCGTCCCCGCCAGAATATTCCCGCCCTGCTTGTACTCCGTCCCCTGGAGCGAGCTCACCAATCCGCCCGCTTCAGTAATCAACAAAGTCCCCGCCGCCGTATCCCACGGCGACAAGCCGAACTCCCAGAACGCATCGAGCCGGCCCGCCGCCACGTAAGCCAGATCCAGCGCCGCCGCGCCCGGCCGGCGAATGCCGGCAGTGGCCATCGTCACGGCCTTGAACATGGCCATGTACTGGTCGATCCAATGCAGATTGGTCCGATAAGGGAAGCCCGTCCCGATCAGTGCCCGCTCCAGCCCCACATGCGGGCTGACTCGAATCCGGCGCCCATCCAGCTGCGCTCCTTCACCGCGCGACGCCGTGAACAGCTCCTGCCGCAGCGGGTCGTAGACGACCGCGTGTTCCATGCGCCCACGGCGCTGCACGCCGATGGAAACGGCGAACTGCGGGAAGCCATGGAGGTAGTTGGTGGTGCCGTCGAGCGGATCGATGATCCACACGAACTCGCTGTCGATCGACCCGCCGTGCGAGCCGCTTTCCTCGGCGAGGAAGGCGTGGTCCGGATAGCTCTTGCGCACGATCTCGATGATTTCCATCTCGGCCTGGGTATCGATCTCCGAGACGAAATCGTTCTGCCCCTTCTGGCGGATATCGAGGCGATGCACGCGGTTCATGCCACGGACGATGACTTCACCGGCACGACGGGCGGCGCGGACGGCAATATTGAGCAAAGGCTGCATGGAAAACGACCTCGAACGATGCGCCCCCGATCCAATCACGGATCAGGGCCAGGGGCAGGGGATGGTAAAGAGCGTGGCAGCGGGCCCCAGATTCAATACAGGCGGGACCCAGCCACCGGTGAGGGGCGCTAGAATAGCGCATTACGATGAGTATTCGTGTCGTCCTGGTCGATCCCAACCACCCCGGCAATATCGGCGCGGTGGCCCGCGCCATGAAAAACATGGGGCTGAGCGAGCTGCACCTGGTGCGGCCCAAGGCTTTTCCTCATGAGGAGGCCACGGCGCGCGCCTCGGGCGCGGACGACGTGCTGGAGGGCGCCCGGGTCCATGAGGAATTCGATGACGCGATCGCCGACTGCGGCTTCGTGGTCGGCACCAGTGCCCGCAAACGCTACCTGAGCTTCGATCTGGTCGAGCCCCGCGAATGCGCGCAACTGGTCGCCGAAGCGGCGCAGGTGGGCAATGTCGCGATCGTGTTCGGCTCGGAAAAGTTCGGGCTGAGCAACGACGAGCTGTCTCGCTGCCAGCGCCTGGTCACCATTCCCACCGCAGGCGACTACTCATCGCTGAATCTGGGCATGGCGGTTCAGGTGATCGCGTACGAAATCATGCTGGCGACGCGTGCCGACGCGCCCACGCAGCCGCCGCCCGATGTGCCGTTTGCGACCGCTCGTGAAATGGAATTGCTGTATGAGCACGTCGAACGCGTTCTGGAAGAGATCGATTTTCGCGACCGCACCGGAGGAGGTCACCTGATGGCTCGGATTCGTCGCTTGTTCAACCGCGCGCGGCTCGACCAGAATGAAATGAACATCCTTCGTGGCATTCTCACCGCCGTGCAATCGCGTCGGCGCACCGCCGGGAAGACCGTTTCCTCATGACTCCTGCAAAGACGATTTATCTCGATTACGCGGCCACCAATCCGGTCGACCCTCGCGTCGCCGAGCTGATGATCGAATGCCTGCGCCCCGAGGGCGCGCACGGCAATCCTTCGTCGGGCCACTCATTCGGTACTCGCGCCCGCGCGATGGTCGAGAAGGCGCGACAGCAGGTTGCTGCCGCGATCGGCGCGCGTCCCGAATGCATCATCTGGACGTCGGGAGCGACGGAGTCGGACAACCTCGCGATTCTCGGCGTAGCGCGCTTTCACGCGGATCGCGGCCGTCATGTTGTGACCTCCCGCACCGAGCACAAAGCCGTGATCGATGCGTTCAAGCAGCTCGAGAAGGAAGGCTTTGAAGTGACCTGGCTGAAACCGGGCGCCGACGGCATCGTGCGGCCCGAGCAGGTTCGCGAAGCGCTGCGCCCGGACACGCAGCTGGTCTCGCTCATGCACGTCAACAACGAAACCGGCGTGATTCAGGACGTGGCTGCGATTGGCGCGATCTGTCGCGAGCGAGGGGTCGCGTTCCATGTCGATGCGGCCCAGAGCGCGGGCAAATTGCCGATCAACGTCGAGGCGATGAACATCGACCTGATGTCCATCACCGCACACAAGACCTACGGGCCCAAGGGCATCGGCGCGCTGTATATCCGTCGCCGGCCGCCGCTGGGATTGCGGCCGCTGTCGTATGGCGGCGGTCAGGAAACCGGATTGCGCTCGGGTACGTTGCCGACGCATCAAATCGTCGGCATGGGCGCGGCGTTCGAGATCGGTGAGCGCGACCGCGAAGCGGATGTCGCTCGCGTGACGGCGCTTCGGGAACGGCTTTGGCAGGGCTTGAACGCCATCGGCGGCGTCGAGCTCAACGGTCATCCCACCGAGCGCGTCGCCGGCGTGCTCAATGTTTGTTTCCACAACGTCGAAGGCGAGAGCCTGCGCTTCGGGCTGCGTGAGCTGGCGGTGTCGTCGGGCTCGGCCTGCTCGTCGGGCTCGGACGAGGCGTCATACGTCCTTCGAGCGCTCGGCCGCACCGACCAACTGGCGCAAAGCTCGATCCGGTTCAGCCTGGGCCGTTTCACGACCGAGGATGACATCGGTCGCGCCATCGCCATCGTCAGACGCGAGGTCGAACGGCTGCGCGCGCTGTCGCCGGTCGTCGCTCAGTCGCATGGAACCTGAATATTCCGCGACCGTCGTCGACCACTTCGAGCATCCGCGCAACGGCGGGCATTTCGAAGCGGGCGAGGGCGTCGTCCGGGGCACCGCAGGCAGCGTCGCGCAGGGCACGATGTTCGTTCTCAGTGCGCGCATTTCGGACCATCGAATCGAAGCGGTGCGTTTCGAAGCCTATGGCTGTCCTCATTGCATCGCCGCCGGCTCCTGGTTGAGCGAGCGGCTGGTGGGCCTCGACCGGGATCAGCTGCGGGCCTGGCGCTGGCGCGATGCCGACCAGGCGCTGGGATTTCCTCTGGAAAAGCGTGGCCGGCTTCTCATTCTGGAAGATGCCGTACATTCGCTGGGTGAAGCCTGGCCGCCGTTCATTCCATAATCAGGTCCGTGAGTGCCTAATTGGCATAACCTTCGCACTTGATTCGCCAGGCCACCGCCATCACGCTTGTACCCGCTATGAGCATCTCACTGACTTCCGCCGCTGCCGATCGTGTCCAGTCTTTCCTCACACGCAGGGGCCACGGCGTGGGCCTACGCCTCGCGGTCAAGAAGACGGGCTGTTCAGGGTTCGCGTACGTCGTGAACTATGCGGACGACATCGGCTCCAACGACGTGGTGTTCGAGGACCGCGGCGTGAAAGTCATCGTCGACCGCGACCATCTGGACTACATCAACGGTACCGAGGTGGACTTCGTGAAGCAGGGCCTGAACGAGGCGTTCCGCTTCCGCAATCCACAGGCCAAGGGCGAGTGCGGCTGTGGTGAGAGCTTTAGCGTGTAAGTGCTTAAGCTAGCAGCCTAACTCCGCGTCCCTATTCAATTTCTTGCTGCTCCCGGCCATGCCGGGTAGACTGCGCGCGCGCAATTGCCGCCGCTCGCCGACATCAGCCTCGGTCCGGCTCGGCAAACCCTTTCCAATTCATTGATTAACGGGACGATTCCTCATGGCGGTCGAACGCACTTTTTCCATTGTCAAACCCGACGGCGTGCAGAAGAACGTGATCGGTGAGGTGTACCGCCGCTTCGAGCAGGCCGGCCTCAAGATCGTGGCCGCCAAGATGGTGCAGCTGACCCAGGCCCAGGCCGAGGGTTTCTATGCGGTCCACAAAGAGCGTCCGTTCTTCAAGGACCTGGTCAAGTTCATGATCTCCGGCCCGGTGATGCTCCAGGTGCTGGAAGGCGAAAACGCGGTGGCCAAGAACCGCGAGCTGATGGGCGCCACCGACCCGAAGAAGGCCGACAAAGGCACGATCCGCGCCGATCTGGCCAACAGCATCGACGAGAACACCGTGCACGGCTCGGACAGCCTCGACAACGCGAAAATCGAGATCGCATACTTCTTCGCGGCGACCGAACTCTGCCCGCGCACGCGCTGATCGCGACTGCAGGCATTTCATGAACGCGACGACCGTCAAGACGAACCTGCTGGGTCTGACTCGGACCGAGCTGGAGGCGTTCGTCGCGAACATGGGCGAGAAGCCGTTTCGCGCCCGGCAATTGATGAAGTGGCTGTACAAGCGCCACGTCGCCGATTTCGATCAGATGACCGACCTGGCGAAGAGCTTCCGCGCCAAGCTCGTCGAAGTCGCCGAAGTCGCGGTGCCCGAGATCACCCTGACTCAAGTGTCCGCCGACGGCACCCGCAAGTGGTTGCTGGCGATGAACACGAGTGAGGGTGTGAAGCAGGGCATCGAGATGGTGTTCATTCCCGAGCCCGGCCGCGGCACGCTGTGCATTTCGAGCCAGGTCGGGTGCGCGATGGATTGCACCTTCTGCTCCACCGCGCAGCAGGGCTTCAATCGCAATCTGAATGCCGCCGAGATCGTCGGTCAGGTGTGGCTGGCGAACAAGGAGCTGGGCTACCAGCACGGTGGCGATCGGGTCGTCACCAACATCGTGTTCATGGGCATGGGCGAGCCGCTCGCGAACTATCGCAACGTGGTGCCCGCCACCGAAATTCTGATGGACGATCTGGGCTTCGACATTTCGCGTCGCCGGGTCACGGTGAGCACCTCGGGGCTGGTGCCCCAGATGTTGAAGCTCGCCGAAGAAACCAACTGCGCGCTTGCCGTGTCGCTGCACGCGCCGAACGACACGTTGCGTGACGAGCTGGTGCCCATCAATCGCAAGCACAAGATTGCCGAGCTGCTGGACGCGTGCTGGGTGTACGTCAACAAACAGAACGCCCGCAGCATCACGTTCGAATACGTCATGCTCGATGGCGTGAACGATCATCCCGAGCATGCGTACGAGCTGGTCAGCCTGCTCAAGGGCCGGCCCGCCAAGCTGAATCTGATCCCGTTCAATCCATTTCCGGGCACGCGTTACAAACGTTCCAGCGCCGCCGCCATCGAACGCTTCCGTGACATTCTGAATACGAACGGAGTGATCGCAACGACGCGCCGGACGCGCGGCGACGATATCGATGCCGCCTGCGGACAGTTGGTGGGACGCGTGCACGACCGTACGACAGTGCGTCTGGGTTCGAAGCTGATCTCAGTGGCGGTGCAGTGATGAAACGCGCGGCGGTTGCTTTGCTGGTGGTGACTGCTGCGCTCGCCGGTTGCGTCAGCAGCAACAACGTGAGCACCAGCAATAGGAAGACGCTCGGCAAGCCCGACAACGAGCGCGCCGCCGAGATCAATCTGCAGATCGGCACCGACTATCTGCGCAAGAACAACCTGGTCCAGGCCAAGGAAAAGATCGACCGCGCGGTCGAGCAGAATCCGCGCAACGCGCAGGCGCAGACCACCGCCGGCATGCTGTACGAGCGGCTCGGCGAAAGTAACAAAGCTGAAGCGTACTTCGCCAAGGGCCTGTCGCTCGATCCGAAGAATCCGGAGCTGCAGAACAACTACGGCGCGTTTCTGTGCCAGAAGGGCAAGTACGAGCGCGGCGCCAAGCTGATGATCGATGCCGCGAGCAATCCGTTGTATCGCACGCCTGAAGTCGCGTATCTGAACGCGGCCAACTGCGCCCGCAACGGCGGCGACATGAAGGCCGCCGAGGCGAATCTACGCAGCGCACTGAAGGTGCGGCCGAAGTTCGGCGAGGCGCTGATTCAGATGGCCGACCTGCAATACAAACAAACCGATTATCTGTCCGCTCGCGGCTTCCTCGAACGCTACCAGGAAGTGGGCCGCACCAATGCCGCCTCGCTGTGGCTGGGTGTGCGTATCGAGCGAGGCCTGGGTAACGAAGCTGCCGCGAAAAACTACGCGGAGCGTTTGAAACTGGAATACCCGAGGGCCGCTCAGACCAAGGAGTTGATCGAGTCCGAGCGGAATCCTGGATGAATGCAGCTGGCGACAGCAGTGACAGCACGGCCGTCGAGACCGCGCGGGCCAACTCACCGGAGCCGGCCCCCGAGTCGTTGACGCCTGGCGAACTGCTGCGGCGGGAGCGCGAGCGTCGCTCGATCACTGCGCTGCATATCGCCGAAGAGCTGCACCTGGACGCGCGCATCGTGGCGGCCATCGAGGACAATCGATTCGAAGAGTTGGGGCCGTCGGTGTATGCGCGCGGTCACCTGCGCCAGTACGCAGCGCTGTTGGGGCTGTCTCCGCAGTTCATCATCGAGCGCTACGAGGCGGTGACCGGTCAGCGGGAAGTGCCGGTTCATATTCCCGCGCCCGGGGTCGTCTCGGGGCCGGTGGATTTCGAGCATCGCTCGCTGGCCGGGCCGTTGTGGTCCGCCGTCGGCTTGGTCGCGCTGTTGATGGGATGGTGGATCTGGTCGACCGTGTCGACGCACGACCCGATGCAGTCGGCGACGCCGGATGAAGCGGTCACACAGTCCGGTGCTCTGCCATCGGCATTGCCGGCGGAGCCGGGTGAGCCCGACGCTCAGTCGCCGCCGACGGTGTCGAATGCCGTGCCCGCTGCGGCGGCACCTGTGGCTGCACCGGCAACGGTGGCGGAAACAGCGGACATTCGGATGCGGCTCGAGTTCAACGACGCCTCGTGGACCGAGATCTACGACGCGAATGGCAAGCGTCTGATGTTCGGTATGGGTGAGAGCGGCAAGGTGAGCACCGTTTCAGGGCCGCCGCCGTTGCGAGTCACGCTCGGCAAGGCGTCCGCGGTGACGGTTCAAGTGAACGATCGTCAAATCGTCGTGCCCCGCAGAGCGGGTAAAGACGCGGCCAAATTCGTGGTCGTGCCGGGCGGCACGGTGCAGATGGCGAGTGGTGAGGTTCCGGTCGAGTGAGTCAGCAGCAGATCCAGCCGCCGCGCGGCATGAACGATATCTTGCCGGCCGAAACGGCGGCCTGGCAGCGCCTGGAAACATTGGCGCGCGAGATCTTCGCGTCCTACGCGTATCAGGAAATCCGCTTGCCGCTGGTCGAGCACACCGGCCTGTTCAAGCGTTCGATCGGTGAGTTCACCGATGTCGTGTCGAAGGAGATGTTCACCTTCCAGGATCCGAGCGGCGACTCGCTCACCCTGCGTCCGGAAGGCACCGCCGGCGTCGTGCGCGCCATGATCAGCAACGGCCTTCTGCACAATCAGAAGCAGCGCGTGTGGATGTCCGGCCCGATGTTTCGTCACGAGAAGCCGCAGCGGGGCCGCTTCCGTCAGTTTCATCAGCTGGACGTCGAGGCCTTCGGTTATCCCGGCCCGGACATCGACGCGGAAGTGATTCTGGTCAGCTCGCGACTGCTCACGCAGGCCGGCGTGAAGCGTCTGGAATTGAATCTGAACTCGCTGGGCACGCCGGCGTCGCGCCGCGTGTATCGCGAAAAGCTGGTGGAATATTTCACCGCTCACAAGTCCAAGCTGGATGCCGACAGCCTGAAGCGTCTGGACGGCAACCCGCTGCGCATTCTCGACAGCAAGAATCCGGAGCTGCAGGACATCATCAAGAACGCGCCGATGCTGACCGAGCATCTCGATGAGGAATCGCGCACGCACTTCAACGGGCTGTGCCGCCACCTCGATGCGCTGGGCGTGAAATATGTTTTGAATCCGCTGCTGGTCCGCGGCCTCGATTACTACTCGCACACGGTGTTCGAGTGGGTGACGACCGAGCTGGGTTCACAGGGCGCGGTGTGCTCCGGCGGCCGTTACGACGGTCTGGTCGAGCAGTTGGGCGGCAAGCCCACGCCGGCCATCGGCTGGGCACTGGGTCAGGAACGAGTCATCGACCTGATCAAGGTGCAGAACGGTGCGGTGCCGGCTCAGGCCCCCGATGTGTACTTCGTGATCGCCGGCGAGCGGGCCGAGGCGGAAGGGCTGCGCCTCGCTGAAACCCTGCGCGACCAAATCCCCGGCCTGCGCATCGAGATGAACTGCGGCGGTGGCAGTTTCAATTCGCAGCTCAAGCGCTCCGACAAGAGCGGCGCGGCCTGGGCATTGATTCTTGGCGATTCGGAAACTGAAAAGCGGGTCGCTGGTCTGAAGTCTCTGCGGGTGGAGGCGCCGCAGGTGGAAGTCGCCTGGGAGCGACTGGTCGACGAATTGGGCGCGCGCCTGAAGCGTTGATCCGGACCCGAAGTCTCCAACTCCTTACTACAAAGCAAGACGAAGTCATGGTCGAAGATTATCTGACCGATCGCGATCAGGAAGAGGCGCTCCGCAACTGGTGGCGGGAGAACTGGTCCTGGATCCTGGGCGGCATCGTGCTGGGTCTGGCGCTGCTGGGCGGCTGGCAGTACTGGAAGGTGCACACCGCGAATCAGTCGGCCGAGGCGGCCAAGCTCTACGACGAGTTCCATGGCGCGATCGACAAGAAGGACCTGGACGCGGCGAATCGCACGCTGGGCACGCTCGTGGCCGATCACAAGAAGTCACCCTACACGCAGCAGAGCCGGCTGTTGCTGGCCAAGCAGCACGTCGAGGACGGCAAGTACGACGAAGCTCTGCCGCTGCTGCGGGCCGTGGCCGATGAGTCCGCCGATACCGAGCTCGCCTGGGTGGCGCGCTTGCGGGTCGCTCGTGTGCTGCTTCAGCAAGGTAAGCACGACGAAGTGCTGAGCTTGCTGAATCCGGAGAAGGCGGGGGCATTCGGGCCGCAGGTTCGCGAGATCCGGGGCGATGCTCAGGTTGCGAAAGGCAACCCCGAAGGCGCGCGGGCCGAGTATGCGGCGGCGCTGACGGCTAACATCGATCCGAGCGCCGATCGTTCGATCGATCGCACGTTGCTCGAAATGAAACTGCAGGACGTGGGGGGCGACAAGAAAGCCGCCACGCCCGAGACCAAGCCGGAGGCGAAGGCCGAGGGTCAGCCATGATCGACAAGAAGACTTCCTTGAACCGTTTGTATCGTGGTGCGCGCATCGCCGCCGCCGCGACAGCCTTGCTCGTCATGCTCGGCTGCGACAATGACAAGGAGGTCGATCCGCCGGCGGAGCTGACCGAGCTCAAGGCAACCCGCGACGTGCATCGCGTGTGGTCGGCGGGCCTGGGCGGCGATTCCGAGCGGCTGCGCCTGGCGCTGAAGCCGAACGTCGTCGAAGGCAATGTGTACGCGGCCTCTCACGACGGTGAGGTGATCTCCGTGGCCGCCGCTACGGGCAAGCGCAACTGGATCGTGAAGACCAAGCTGGCGCTGTCGGCGGGGCCGGAAGTCGGCGGCGGGCTGGTCGTGCTCGGCTCGAGCGACGGCGACATCATCGGGCTGGATGCAAGCAACGGCGCGCAACGCTGGAAGAGGGCGATCGCGAGCGAGATCCTCGCCCAACCGCTGGTCGTGAACGACATCGTCGTGATCCGCACCGTCGATGGTCACGTCGAAGGCCTGTCGGTTGCCGATGGCTCGACCAAGTGGGCGGTCGACGAGCAGGTGCCCCGACTCACTCTGCGTGGCACGGCGCCGCCGGTGCTGGCGGGCGATCGCATCATCGCCGGCTTCGACAATGGCAAGGTGCTCGCCATCGATCCGCGTAACGGCGAAGTGATGTGGGACACGATCGTGAACTCGCCGCGCGGCCGTACCGAGCTGGAGCGTCTCGCCGACATCGATTCGCCGGCACGTGTTTCGGGCGACGACATTTTCGTCGTCGGCTTCCAGGGACGGGTCGCGATGCTGGCGCGCGATTCCGGCCAGATCTGGTGGGCGCGCGATGCTTCGAGCTATCGCGGCTTCGCCATGGACGAGCAGAATCTGTATCTCACCAACTCGGACAGCGTGGTGATCGCCATGCGTCGCAGTGACGGCGCCGTGCAGTGGGAACAGAACGCGATGAGACGTCGCGGCCTGACCGCGCCGGCCATCGATGGCGACGCGCTGGTGGTCGGCGACTTCGAGGGTTACATGCACTGGCTCGACAAGGCCACGGGTGCTCTGGTCGCTCGGCAGAAGACCGACGGCGAGCGCATCACCAATGCCGCGGTCGCCGACGCCGAACGCGTGTTCGTGCAGACCGACTCGGGCAAGCTGCTCGCATTTCGCAGCAAGTCCCGCGAAGTCAAAACGGCAGACAGCGGCCAATAATCGGCCGCTGCTCTCGGGCAGCACGCACTCATTCGTTATTTCCAGTTACTCATCATGCTGCCTGTCGTTGCTCTAGTCGGTCGCCCCAACGTCGGTAAGTCGACGTTATTCAACTTCCTCACGCGCACCCGCGACGCTCTGGTCGCGGACATGCCCGGCCTGACGCGCGACCGCAATTACGGTTACGGCAAAGTCGGCTCGATCCCGTATGTGGTCGTCGATACCGGCGGCCTGGTCATCGACGCGCAAGGCGTCGAGCAACACATGGTCAAGCAGGCGCTGCGCGCGGTGGAGGAGGCCGATCGAGTTTTGTTTCTGGTCGACTCCCGCAGCGGTGTGACGCCGGACGATCATTACATCGCGCAGACGCTTCGCAAGCTGAACAAGAAAGTGTTCCTGGTTGCGAATAAAGCGGAAGGCGTCGATTCCGCCACCGCCGGCGCGGATTTTTATGGCCTTGGTTTGGGCGAACCTCGCGCGATCTCCGCCCAGCACGGCGACAATGTGCGGACGGTGATGGATGAGGCGCTCGAAGGCATCGAGCTGCCGGAAGGCGCTGCCGCTGCCGGTGGACAGGACGACGTTCGAGTCGCGGTCATCGGCCGGCCCAACGTCGGCAAGTCGACGCTCATCAATCGTCTGCTGGGCGAAGAGCGGCTGATCTCCTTCGATCAACCAGGCACCACGCGCGACGCGGTGTTCGTGCCGTTCGAGCGTGATGGTCAAACGTATACATTGATCGATACCGCCGGCGTGCGTCGCCGCGCCCGTGTCGAAGAGGCGATCGAGAAGTTCAGTGTCATCAAGGCGCTGCAGGCGGTCGATTCGGCAAACGTCGTGATCGGCGTGATCGATGCTCACGATGCGGTGACCGAACAGGATGCGAGCTTGTTCGGCATGGTCGCGGAGCGCGGGCGCGCGTTGTTGATCGCCGTCAACAAGTGGGACGGCATTCCTTCGGACAAGCGAGACGAGATTCGCGCGGGCCTGGATCTGCGCCTGCCGTTCCTGGATTTCGCCCCGGTACATTTCATTTCAGCCCTGCACGGCACCGGCGTCGGCGAGTTGATGCGAGCTGTGAAGCACGCGTACGACGCGTCGATGCGAGAGATGGCGACGCCGGAGTTGACGCGTGTGCTCGAGACGGCCATGGAACAGCACCAGCCGCCTCTCGTTCGCGGCCGTCGCATCAAACTGCGCTACGCCCACCAGGGCGGACGCAACCCGCCGATCATCGTCGTCCACGGCAACCAGATCCAGCACGTCCCGGATGCATACAAGCGCTATCTGGCGAACGTGTTTCGCAAGAACTTCCGCCTGGAAGGCACGCCGGTGCGTGTGCAATTCCGTACCGATGACAATCCGTTCAAGGGCAAGAGAAATCCGCTGACACCGCGCCAGCGCCGGACCGAGCAACGCAGGGCGAAGCGCGCTCCGAAGAAGCACTGACCGGGCGGCATCTGCATATAGCGGGCCGCGATGTCCGGTTGTCGGGCACGGGTTTACACTGCCGGTAACAATCCGGTTCTGGACTGACTCATGGCTTCAGCCCGCAAAATTCTCAAGCTCGACCGGCCGTTTCCCATGCGGCGCGGCGGCGCCTTGCCGGACGTGCAGATCGCCTACGAGACCTGGGGCGACCTGAGTTTCTGCAACGACAACGCCATCCTGATCTTCACCGGCCTGTCCCCGTCGGCCCACGCAGCATCCTCCACCGAGGATCCCGCGCCGGGCTGGTGGGAAGACATGATCGGCCCGGGCCGTCCCATCGACACGCGTCGCTTCTTCGTGATCTGCGTGAACTCGCTCGGCAGCCCGTTCGGCTCGACCTCGCCCGCATCGATCAATCCGTCCACCGGTCAGTGCTATCGACTGACGTTCCCCGTGCTCACCGTCGAAGACATCGCCCGCGCCGGCCATGAAGTCGTCGCGTCCTTGGGGATCAAGAAACTCGCCGCCGTCGTCGGCCCCTCGCTCGGTGGCATGACGGTTCTGGCTTACTGCGCATTGTTTCCTGAAGGCGCCCGGGCGCTCGTGTCCATTTCCTCCGCCGCCCGCTCCACGCCATTCGCCATTGCTCTGCGCTCTCTGCAGCGAGAGATGATTCGCAAAGATCCGGCCTGGCTGGACGGCAACTACGCGAACGATGCGATCCCCGTGCAAGGCATGCGCCTCGCTCGCAAGCTCGGCATGATCACTTATCGTTCCGCGAAGGAATGGCTGCAGCGTTTCGGCCGTGAGCGCGCCAATGCCGAGCGCAAGCCGGGCGACCCGTTCGGCATCGACTTCGAAGTCGAGTCGTATCTGGAGAATCACGCCGTCAAATTCATCGGCCAGTTCGACCCGAACTGCTATCTCTACATCTCACGTGCCATGGACCTGTTCGACCTCGCCGACCACGGCGGCTCGGTCGCCGAAGCGCTGCGCCGGTTCACCGTCGAACGCGCGTTGATCATCGGCGTCGAGACCGACCTGCTGTTCCCCATCGAACAACAACAGGAGCTCGCCGACGGCCTGAGCAACGGCACCCGCACCGTGCAATTCGCCCGCCTCGCCTCGATCCAGGGCCACGATTCCTTCCTGGTCGACATGGACCGCTTCCGGCCGGTGATCAGCGACTTCCTGGCGGATCTGAAGCTGGCGAATTCCTAGGTCGTAGCGGGGTCGTGCGGAGAATAGGGAGGCTAATCTCCGCATCTTATGCGGAGATTAGCTTGCCTGGGGGACCCGCCGGCCGCATAATCTCCGCACATTCCGCGGAGAATGGCGCGTGTACATCTGGCAGATGCAGGACTGGCCGAGGCTGAGCTGGGACGGGCCCAGGCTCGCGCCGCTGCTCACCCGCGTCACCAGGGAGCAGGGGCGACTGCTGGGCAAGATGCAGGCGTTGGGCTTCGATCTGCGTGGCGAAGCGCACTTGCGGGCTATGACCCAGGAGGTGCTCAAGTCGAGCGAGATCGAAGGCGAGAAGCTCGACGGCGATCAGGTCCGATCCTCCATAGCGCGCCAGCTCGGCCTGGATATCGGCGGGCTGGTCCGCTCGGACCGCAGCGTCGACGGCGTCGTTGAAATGATGCTCGATGCCACCGGCCATTTTGTGCAGCCGCTGACCGACCGGCGGCTGTTTGCATGGCATGCCTCGTTGTTTCCGACGGCACGCAGCGCGATGCGCGACATCCTGGTCGGCAAATGGCGTGACGATCACGACGGGCCGATGCAAGTGGTCTCCGGCCCGGTCGGCAAACAAAAAGTTCATTACCAGGCGCCGCCCGCGAAACGGCTGCGTGGCGAGGTGAAGAAATTCCTGACCTGGTTCAACAAGCCTGGCGAGATGGATGAGCTGCTGATCGCGAGTCTTGCGCACCTGTGGTTTGTGACCATCCATCCATTCGACGACGGCAACGGCAGGATCGCGCGTGCGATAGCCGATATGGCGCTGGCGCGTTCGGAAGGGTCGCACCAGCGCTTCTACAGCATGTCGGCCCAGATACGTCGCGAGCGCGACGACTACTATCTGACGCTGGAGCGCACTCAAAAAGGCGGACTCGACGTAACCGCGTGGCACGAATGGTTTCTGAGCTGTCTGTTGCGTGCGATGGAAGGCTCACAGCAACTGCTCGGTGGCGTGCTGAACAAGGCGCGTTTCTGGGAGCGATTTGCCAAGGAGCCGTTGAATGAACGGCAGATCAAGGTATTGAACCGCCTGCTCGACGGCTTTGAGGGCAAACTCACAACGTCGAAGTGGGCCGCGCTCGCCAAGTGCTCCCAAGACACCGCTTATCGCGACATCCTCGACCTGGTCGACAGAGAGGCGCTGAAAAAAGATCCCGGCGGTGGGCGGAGTACCAGCTACTCGCTGAATGTCGAGTAGCTACTTGCTGCCGATAAACAAGGCCGGATCCACCATCGCCCGATTCAACGCCACCCCCCAATGCAGATGAGGCCCGGTCACGCGCCCGGTCGCGCCGACCGTGCCGATGACTTCGCCTTGGGTGACGCGGTCGCCGAGTTTCACTTTGATCGTGTCGAGGTGGCAGTACATGGTCACCAGGCCGTCGCCGTGATCGATGTACAGCGTGTTGCCGTTGAAGAAGAACTCGCCGGCTTCGACGATCGTGCCAGCGGCGGGGGATTTGATCGGGGTGCCTTTGGCGGCGGCGATATCCATGCCGGAGTGAGGGCTGCGCGGTTGGCCGTTGAAGACGCGGCGTGAGCCGTAGGAATCGGAGCGCACGCCTTCGATGGGCGCGAGCAATTGCAGCGATGGCGTCGGTAGCGCGGTGAATTTCGACAGCGCGACGTCCGAGCGCTTCGTTTCCGCGCCGATGCGCTTGAGATCGTCCGGATTGGGCTCGACCTTGCGCTGATCCTTGATGGTCAGATACTGGGTCTTATATTTCTTGTCGGTGATGGTGAAGGGCACCTCGGTCGTGCCGTTCGGCGTGCTGACTTTGATTTTCAACTCGCCGGGTTTCTCAGCCAGGGGAATGCCAACCACCGCGAGCCATTGTTCGTCACGCCGAACCACAGCGACCCGATGCGTATTGAACAGGACCGTCGGCGCCAGATCGGCGCCCGGCACGGGGATGAACGCGATGCCGCCGGGAACGCGGCTTTCTGTCGGTAGCTCAGTGGCGCCGGCGGCGACGCCGGCGAGCAGCAGCAGGGAAGTGGCGAGGCGTAGCGTCAAGGCCCGAGTCGTCGAAGTCATTGGTTCTCGTCATCTCGATGCGGCGTGATTTGCTCGACGCGAGCTTGTACCGTGCCGCGGGACAAACGGGTCTGAATCATGTCGCCTTTGCTCACCGACGTTGCATCCGTAACGACCGTGCCCTGGGCGTCCGTGACGATGGCATAGCCTCGTTGCAATGTGGCCAGCGGACTCACCGTATTCAACTTGCCGGCGGCGAGTTTGAAGCGTGCTTCCAGATTGCGCAGCTGACGTTGCAGCGACGTCTCCATGCTCCGATCGGCAATCTCAACTCGGCGGCGCAAGGCCACGATGCGAGGAGCGGGCGACTGTTGGCGCAGATTGCTGGCAGCGTGACGCAGCCGGCTCTCGGCCACACTCACGCGCCGTTGCAATGAAGTGCCCAGCGTCTTGCGAGCAATCTCCAATCTGCCGCGAGCAGCGGAAACGCGCAGGGCAGGCGAGCGCTGCCGCAAATGCGCGGCAAGCTCCACGAGCGTATGTCGGCGCTGAAACAATCCGTGTCGCATGCAACGAGTCAGGCGCTGTTCCAAATCATCGAGACGCTGCGCCTTCTGTCGCAGCTCCACGCCGGGATGAACCTGCGCGAGCCGCCGTTCCAGCCACACGAGTCGTTGCTGTCGGGCGGCCATGCTTCGAACCATAGCGTTTCGCGCACGACGACCGAGCAGGTCGACGCTGCGGGTCCACTCGTTGCAATCGGGCGCGACGATCTCGGCCGCACCGGACGGCGTCGGCGCACGCACGTCGGCCACGAAATCGGCGATCGTGAAATCGACCTCGTGGCCGACCCCGGACACGATCGGAATCTGGCAATCGAAAATGGCGCGCGCGACCACTTCCTCGTTGAACGCCCACAGATCCTCGAGCGAGCCGCCACCGCGGGCAACGATGAGCACATCGCACTCAGCGCGAGCCGAGGCCATGCGAATGGTCCGGGCGATCTGACCGGCCGCGCTCTCACCCTGCACCTGAACCGGATAGATCAACACCGGAATCGTGCAGAACCGGCGACGCAGAATGTTGAGCACGTCGCGCACGGCCGCGCCGGTGGGAGAAGTCACAACGCCGATCCGTCGGGGCAGGCGAGGCAGAGCTTTCTTCCGGCTCGCATCGAACAGGCCTTCAGCGGCGAGCTTGGTCTTGAGCAACTCGAACCGACGACGGAGCACGCCTTCGCCGGCTTCTTCCATGTGATCCGCGATGAACTGGTAGTCGCCGCGAGGCTCGTACAGGCTCACGCGCCCGCGGGTCAGCACATGCATGCCGTCCTTCGGGGTGAAGCGGGCGCCCAGGTTCTTTTGACGGAACATGGCGCAACGCAGTTGGGCGGACTCGTCCTTGAGCGAGAAGTACCAATGCCCGGACGAGGGCCGCGACAGGTTGGAAATCTCGCCTTCCAGCCACAGCGACGGCAGCCCGCGCTCCAGGAGCATGCGAGCCTCCTTGTTCAGGCGGCCGGGGGTGTAGACGTCGCGTTCAGGCTCGGTCGGCGCGGCGGGCTGGTCGTCATCGACATCTTCTATCGGCGCGCGAACGGGCGTCCGGGCAGTCTTGCGCCCCGGCGGAGCGGCCTTTTTGGTCACCGGCTCGGCGGGGCGCGGGGCGGGCGCAGGCTCATCGGCCGCCTTGGGGGCGGCCGGCGGCGCCGAGAAGTCGAATTCCAGCTCACGATTCATGGGCCGGAAGGCTACAGCCTACGTCTCGGGTGCGCACGTCCGGCGTTGCCCGGCGCGTCCGATGCCCGACATCGGGTACGTGCATTTACCGGAGGGGCTCCGCCGCGTACAATGGCGTGCTTTCATCGATATCCCGCAGGCCTCCACCATGCGTATTCTCGAGGAAGCACTCACCTTCGACGACGTGCTTCTAGTCCCGGCTTATTCCAATTTCTTGCCGCGCGACGCTGACCTAAGCACGCAACTCACGCGCTCGATCCGTCTCAATCTACCCATTCTGTCCGCCGCCATGGACACCGTGACCGAGGCGCGCCTGGCGATCACCATCGCGCAGGAAGGCGGCATCGGCATCATTCACAAGAACATGAGTATCGAGGCTCAGGCCCGCGAAGTGGGCAAGGTGAAGAAGTTCGAAAGCGGCGTGATCCACGACCCATTCACCATCTCCCCCGACAAGACCATTCGCGAAGTGCTGGAGCTGACCCGCTCCAAGAACATTTCCGGCGTGCCGGTCGTGGTCGGCTCGAAGGCGGTCGGCATCGTGACTCACCGCGACCTGCGGTTCGAGACCAAGCTCGACGCCCCGGTCTCCACCGTCATGACCCCGCAAGAACGCCTCGTTACAGTGCGCGAGAACGCGCCGAAGGACGAAGTGCTGGCATTGCTCCACAAGCATCGCATCGAGAAGGTGCTGGTCGTGGATGCCAACTTCAACTTGAAGGGCATGATCACGGTCAAGGACTTCCAGAAAGCCACCGAATTCCCGCGTGCCGCCAAGGACGATCGAGGTGCGCTGCGCGTCGGTGCCGCTGTCGGTACCGGGGCGGACACGCTGAAGCGGGTCGCCGCCCTGCGTGAAGTCGGCGTCGACGTGATCATCGTCGACACCGCGCACGGCCATTCGAGCGGCGTGATTCAGATGGTCCGCGAGATCAAGCAGACCTGGCGCGATCAGCAAGTCATCGGCGGCAATATTGTTACCGCCGACGCGGCTCTGGCGTTGGTCGAGGCGGGCGCGGACGGCGTGAAGGTCGGCATCGGTCCCGGCTCGATCTGCACCACTCGCGTCGTCGCCGGCGTCGGCGTTCCGCAGATCACGGCGGTGGCCAACGTGGCCGCTGCGTTGAAGGATTCCGGCGTGCCGCTGATCGCGGACGGCGGCATTCGCTTCTCCGGCGATATCGCCAAGGCGCTGGTCGCCGGTGCGAATTCGGTGATGTGCGGCGGCATGTTCGCCGGCACCGAAGAGTCGCCGGGCGAAGTGGAGCTGTATCAAGGCGCCTCCTATAAGTCGTATCGCGGCATGGGCTCGCTCGGTGCCATGGCTCAGACCCACGGTTCCAAGGACCGCTATTTCCAGGATGCGACCGCGGAGCTGGAAAAGCTGGTGCCGGAAGGCGTCGAAGGCCGCGTGCCGTACAAGGGTTCTGTTGTCACCATCCTGCACCAGCTGGCCGGCGGCTTGCGGGCAGCGATGGGTTACACCGGTTGCCGCACCATTGAAGAAATGCGGACGCGGCCGCAGTTCGTGCGCATCACGAACGCCGGTGTGCGCGAAAGCCATGTGCATGATGTGACGATCACAAAAGAAGCACCCAACTACCGTGTCAGCTGATACCTTGCCTCGCTCCGACATCCACGCGCACCGCATTCTGATCCTCGATTTCGGCGCGCAATACACTCAGCTGATTGCCCGGCGCGTGCGCGAAAGCGGCGTGTACTGCGAGATCCTGCCTTGGGATGTCACAGACGCCGAGGTTCGCGAGTTTGGTGCCAAAGGCATCATTCTCTCGGGCGGCCCGGAGTCGGTCACGGACACCAAAGGTCCGACGGCGCCGCAAGCAGTGTTCCAAAGTGGGGTGCCGGTGCTGGGCATTTGCTACGGCATGCAGACAATGGCCGCGCAGCTCGGCGGTCGCGTCACTGCCGGCAAACATCGTGAATTCGGCTACGCGCAGGTGACGTCATCGGTGCCGTGCAAACTCCTCGAGGGTTTGTTCGATCACAAGGACGAGCAGGGCAGGCCGTTGCTCGATGTGTGGATGAGCCACGGTGACAAAGTCGATGAACTGCCGCCGGGCTTCGTCGCAGTCGGTTTCACCAACAGCGTGCCGCTGGCGGCGATGGCCGATGAGTCGCGTCACTACTACGCGGTGCAGTTCCATCCGGAAGTGACTCACACGCTCCAGGGCGAAAAGATCCTCGAACGCTTCGTGCGTGAGATCTGCGGCTGCGAAGCGCGTTGGAGCCCGGGCAATATCATCAGCGATTCCATCGCTCGCGTTCGCGAGCAGGTCGGCCGTGACAACGTGCTGCTCGGCCTGTCGGGCGGCGTCGATTCATCCGTCGTCGGCGCATTGTTACATCGCGCGGTTGGCGATCAGCTCACCTGCGTGTTCGTCGATCACGGCCTGCTCCGGGAAGGAGAAGGCGATCAGGTCATGGAAACGTTTGGCAAGCACATGGGCGTGCGCGTCATTCGGGTCAACGCCGAGGAACGTTTCCTCACGGCGCTGAAGGGCGAGACGGACCCGGAGCGCAAGCGCAAGATCATCGGTCGTCTGTTCGTCGAAGTGTTCGAAGAAGAGGCCGGCAAGCTGCAGGGCATCCGCTACCTCGCGCAGGGCACGATCTATCCGGACGTCATCGAGTCCGCCGGTGCCCGCACGGGCAAGGCGCATGTGATCAAGAGTCATCACAACGTCGGCGGTCTGCCGGAGAAGATGAACCTCAAGCTGTGCGAGCCACTGCGTGAGCTGTTCAAAGACGAAGTGCGCAAGCTCGGTGTCGAACTCGGCCTGCCGCGCGAGATGGTGTATCGCCATCCGTTCCCGGGCCCGGGCCTCGGCGTTCGCATCCTTGGTGAAGTGACGAAGCAGTACGCCGATCTGCTCCGCAAGGCCGATGCGATCTTCCTCGACGAGCTGCGCAAACACGATCTCTACGATCGCACCAGCCAGGCGTTCGCTGTGTTTCTGCCAGTACGTTCGGTGGCCGTGATGGGCGATGGCCGTCGTTATGACTATGTCATCGCGCTGCGTGCCGTGGAAACCATCGACTTCATGACGGCTCGCTGGTCGCGTCTGCCTTATGAGTTCCTGGATCTCGTGGCCCGGCGGATTTGTAACGAGGTCAACGGGATTTCGCGCGTGACGTATGACATTTCGGGCAAGCCGCCGGCCACGATCGAGTGGGAATAGAAAAGCATCTGTCACCCTCGCCAGCGGCTTCGATTTCAACGTCGCAGGACGCTATCCGTTGGGCAAGAGGTTCGAGATGGTGGCGCAGCTCGGCGCCTTCGCGTGGAATGCCGACTACACCCTGCGCAACTCCGGCGGCGACTTCCTGAAGCGTGAAGACAGTGGCTTCGATCTCACGTACGGCGCCGGGCTCGAATACGGGTTCGACAGCGGCCTGGCGTTCACGGGCGGCTGGACCCGCTATAGGGTCGAAAACGAATCCATAGATTTTCTCGGCGTCGGGTTGCAGTATCGCTGGCATTGAGCCGTTGCGGAGTGCTGACATGACCGGTCGCGCGAAGAGCGACGCAGGGGCGTCGCTGTTCATTCTGCTCGGGCTGTCGCTCGACCGGGCCAGTGCGCAGCCGCTGAGCGATCAACTGAGTGAACAGATTGCCTCGGCGATTGCCGGCGGCCGGCTAGCCGCGGGCACGCCGATGCCATCGACTCGCATCCTGGCGGATGAGCTGGACTGTTCGCGCAATACCGTCAAGGCGGCGTTCGAGAAGTTGATCGCCGAAGGCTATCTGGTCGGCGTCGCGCGCATGAACACGGTGGTCGCGGAGCGGGCGCCTGACAGTTATTTCTTCGCCGAGCGGCCGATCTTGCCGGCCGAAGTGCCGACTCCCGCATCGAGCATTCTCTCCAGCCGCGGCGTTCGCATATCGACGCATCGACGAGCGCGCTGCGCGCAGTCCGCCCGGCCATTCGAGCTTGGTCACCCGGAGAGCGAGGAGTTTCCATTCGACGTCTGGGTGGATCTTTATCGCAGTCACTGGTCGAAGCCGCGGCGGGTGGTGATCGACAGTGCCGACCCCCGGGGTTATCTGCCACTGCGCTCGGCGATCGCACAGTATCTCAGCACGATGCGCGGCCTGACGTGCGATGCCGAGGATGTGATCGTCACGGGCGGTGGCTTTCATGCCATGGATCTATGCATGCGCCTGGCGATGCAGCCCGGCGATGCCATCTGGATCGAGGAGGCGACTGCGCGTGAGGTCTACGCCATGGTGGAGGCGAATGGACTGGTGCCGGTCGATGTGCCGATCGATGAGCAGGGCATGATCGTCAGCGAAGGCATCCGCCGCGCGCCGCACGCTCGCATGGCAATCGTGACGCCCGCACATCAGCATCCTCTCGGCATGACGATGAGTCTGCAACGACGTCGGGAATTGCTCGATTGGGCCGCCGCTGCCAACGCGTGGGTGCTGGAAGACGATTACGACGGCGAGTTTCGTTACACCGGCACGCCGCTGGCGACGCTCAAGAGCCTCGATCGCGATGGCCGCGTGATCTACATCGGCACGTTTTCGAAATCGATCTTTCCGTCGCTGCGGATGGGCTACATGGTGATGCACCCGGGGCTGGTGAACGATTTCAGCAGCGCGCGCGACGCCATCGACAACCATCCATCGATCCTGGAGCAGCCGGTGATGGCGAGCTTCATCGGCCGTGGGCACTTCGCGACGCACTTGAGGCGCATGCGTCAGGTGTATCGCGAGCGACAGTCGGCGCTCCTCGCGTCGATGCGCGAGCATCTGACGGGTCTGATCGAGATCCAACCCGACGTGACCGGGCTGCATCTGCTGGGCTTCATGACGCCGCGCCTGTTGAACCGGATGTCGCTGGATGCTCTGGTGGCGAAGGCGGCCAAGGCCGGGATCATCCTGGTGCCGCTGAAGAATTTCTATCGCGACGGCCGCGACAGCGCCGGCCTGGTGTTCGGCTTCTCGTCGTTGCCGCTCGAGGTCATTCGAGACGCGGTCGAGACCCTGGCGGCCCTGGTCAACGCTCCGGCCGCGGCGAACGGAACGTCATAGCGTCGCAATGCCCTGGGCTGGGCCTGGGGTGTTACCGATGTTTGGGTCTGTCCGAGCGCCACCATCGCCCTCTAGGCTAGAGAATCCAAAGTGAGGGGGAGGGGGAAAGATGATGCAGTCGGATGTCTTTGCCGAGCGCGCCGAGCAGCTCTGTCGCGACGCGCTGATCTGCGACATGGTGTGGCCGTTGGACTTCGACCCCGCCGACACCGTGGGCAATGACTACAGCAAGCTGCTCCGCTTCAAGCACGCCGGCGTGAATCTGTTGTCGGTGACGCTCGCCGGCGATCGTCACAACAGTGCGCAAGCCCTGGCCATCGTGGCCGACGCGCGACGGCGTCTCGCAGCGCTGCCGGAGGTGCAGATCGTGCACCGGATCGGCGATATCGAGGCGGCGCGCCGCGCCGGCAAACTTGCGGTCGCTCTGCATTTCGAAGGCACGCGCTGCCTGGAGCGCAATCTGGATCTGATCGAGGCGTTCAGAGATCTGGGCATTCGTCACAACCTGCTTGCATTCAACTCCGCCAACAGCGCTGGCGGCGGGTGCGCGGATGCGAACGATGGCGGGCTGACGCGATTCGGCGCACGCGTCGTCGAGGAGATGCAGCGCGTGGGCGTGCTGGTCGATCTGAGTCATTGCGGCCCGCGCACCTCGCTCGACGCGCTGGCGAGGGCGCGGCGGCCGATGGTATTCAGTCATTCGAACGCCGCTGCGTTGGCGCCTAGCTTTCGAAACATCAGCGACGAACAGATCCGCGCCGTCGCGGCAACGGGCGGCCTCGTCGGCATCTCCGGCTGCAGCGGCTATCTGGGCAGCCACGACGATCTCGCGTCGGCAGTGGTGCGTCATATCGAGCACGTTTGTCAGCTGGTCGGGCCGAAGCACGTGGGGCTGGGATTGGACGTCGTCTTCGACGGCGCGGCGATCTCGGCCTGGATTCGGTCGCGTCCGGATGAATGGCCGGTGGCCGCCGACCCGCATTGGCCCGGCTTCTCCTATGTGTTGCCCGAGCAACTGCCCGAGATCGTCGCTGGCCTGTTGGCCGGCGGCTTCACCAACGAGGAGATCGAGGACATTCTCGGGCGCAACTGGTTGCGCGTATGCGAGGCGGCCTGGCAGTGAAGCGCAGCCCCGGACTGGGACCGTTTCAGCTGTTCACGGTGCTGTTCGGCACGATCATAGGCGTCGCCTGGATCGTAGCCACGGGCCTGTGGATCAATGAAGCGGGCCCGGCCGGCGCGTTGCTCGCGTTCGGCGTCGGTGCGCTGATCATGTGGCTGATCGGCCTGTGCTTCGCCGAGATGATGGCGATGTTTCCCGATGCCAATGGCTCGATGGCCTACGTCTTCGAAGCGTTCGGCGAACGCGCGGCGGCGGCGGCTGGATGGTTTCTGGTGCTGATGTATGCCGCCACTTGCGGCTGGTACTTCGTGACCATCGCGTGGCTGCTGGAAACCGTGCTGCCCGCGTTGGGTGGGCCGGTGGTCTACGAGGCGTTCGCGGGCCAGGTGCGGTTGGGCGATGTGTTGCTTGGGTTGGGCGGCGTGGTGGCGATAACGATCGTGAATCTGCGCGGCGTCGGGCCGCGCGCGGTTTTTCAGGACGCGCTGGTCGTCATGAAGATCGTCATCGGCATCACCTTGTTCGGCTGCGCGCTGCTGTTGGGGCGGAGCGAATATCTCAACCCTCTGTTCGCCGTTCAGGAAACCGCGCCGGCCTGGATCGGCGTGTTGTCGGTGGCGGTCATGACGCCGTTTTTTTTCGCCGGCTTCGATGTGCTGCCCCAGGCAGTTCGCGATCGGCGCCCAGGTGTACGACTGCAATCGCTGGGAGCCATCGTCGGGCTCGCCACTGCCGGTGCTTTCGTCTTTTATGGAGGCGCGATTCTCGCGGCCGCGGTCTCGATGGAGCGCTCGGCACTGCAGGCATCGACGCTGCCGATTTTCTCGGCGTTCAAAGAGGGACTGGGCCAACCCTGGCTGGCCTATCTCGCCATCCTCGCCGGCATCAGTGGCATCCTGACTGGCTGGAATGCGAATCTGATGTCCGGTGCTCGCGTGCTGCAGGGAATGGCGCGGGCGGGAGTGACGCTGCCGTTCTTCGCGCACGAGCGCCCGCCTCGCGCCGGTGAGCCCCCGGTGCCGTTGCGCGCGACACTCTTCATCTCCGCATTGGCGGTGGCGATGGGGTTGCTCGGCCGCAACGCCTTGGGACCGATCGTCGACATGGCGGCGGTGCCCTTGCTCGTGGTGTTCGCTTTGGTGTGCACCGGCTTGATCAAGCTGCGACGCTTGCGCCCGAACGACGCTCGACCCTATCGGGTGAGCGAGGGAACGCTGCTGCCCTGGCTCGCCGTGGCGCTTTCAATCGGGCTCATCGCTGCCGGTATCGTGACCGCGCTGGCCGGCGGCGGCCTGCTGCAGTGGATATTGATGCTGTTGTGGGCGTTCGCCGGTGCTCTGTTCTGGCACCTCGCGGCGAGCCACCGGAATTCTCTGGACGTCGAGGAACGGAAGCTGCGCGTATTGCAGGGCGAGTAGCCGCACGCGTGCTCTGGGTCTGTGAGCATCGCCCGTGCTGGGCCTGTTGCTGAGCCAGGATTACCGCAAGATGACCTCACCGGCGACAGTCGCGCTGTCGCCATCGGGGATGCTTCGGGGCCATGGCTGAGACAACAGAATTCAAATCACCGCGGGTCGCCTGCGTCGGCGCTGGAAATATCGGACGCAGCTGGGCCATCGCCTACGCGATGGGAGGCGCGCAGGTGCGGCTCTTCGACATCTCCGAGGCGGCGCTGTCGCGCGCCTGGACTTTCATCGATGCGGCGGCGGATGACTTCGTGGCCGCTGGCCTGCTGGCACGAAAGGAGCTTCTCCGGGAACGCATTCATGGCGCCACGTCGCTCACCAGCGCGCTCGATGGCGTACAGCACGTGCAAGAGAGCGTCTCCGACGATCCGGCGGTGAAGCGCCGGGTCTTCGTCGAGCTCGACGCGCTCACCGCGCCATCGATCACGATCGGGAGTTCTTCCGGCGAACTGCCGGTCTCGAAATTCACCGAAGGGCTGCCGGGAGCCAGCCGCTGTTTGCTGGTTCATCCGGTGAATCCTCCGCACATCCTGCGTGCCGTGGAGATTTGCCCGACGCCGTGGACGCAGGAGTGGGCCGTCACTGCATGTCGCACGCTGGTGATGTCGCTGGGCATGGTGCCGATCGATCTGAAGCGCGAGATCAACGGCTATGTCATCAACCGGCTGCAGTACGCGCTGATCGGCGAGGCGCTGCATCTGGTCGGCGAGGGCTATTGCGAGCCGAAAGATATCGATGCCGCGATCAAGCACGGGCTGGGATTGCGCTGGGCGTTTCTCGGCCCGTTCGAAACCAGCCATCTGAATGCGACGCGCGGTTACCACGAATACATGTTGACGGACGAAGCGGGGGCCCGCCGTCTGATGGCGGACATTCGCGCCGACTATCGCTGGGATCACGCGTTGATCGAGCGCATCCACGAGTACCTGATAGCGACCATGAAGAGCGACGACATCGTGCGGCATCAGCAGCGGCGCGATCGCACGCTGCTGAGCCTGATGCAACACCTGAGGGAGCAGGCGCCGCTCCTCGACGGTCAACCGACAAAAAATGTAAGGGGAGCTCAATGATCAAGAAGCATTCCGCACTCGGTGCGGTCGGCATGTCGTTATGCGTCGGTGCCGGTCTGGCAAACGCCGCCGCCGACGGCGAAAAAACCGAATTGGAGGAGGTGGTGGTCCGCGCGACGCAATTCAAATTTGCGGACGCGCAGAGTGCGCTCAAGATGCCGTTGTCGCTCAAGGACACGCCCCAGAGCGTCAAGGTGATCACGCAGGATCTGCTCGACTTCGCCAGCATCACCAGTTTCGAGGACATCTACAAAGTCGACGCCTCCGGCGGCGTCTCGCACGCGCGCGACGGATTCCCCCGCAACTACTATCGCGGCTTCCTGCAGCAGGGCATCAATGCCATCAAGGTCGACGGCTTCCGGATGACGGCCAACATCGACATGGATCTGTCGCCGTTCGAGCGCTTCGAGGTGGTGAAGGGCGCGACCTCGACGCTGTATGGCCAGAACTCCATTTCCGGAACCCTCAACGCCATTTCCAAGGCGCCCACCGACAGCTTTGGCGCCGAGCTCGATCTGGAGTACGGCAGCTATGAGCACCGTCGCGTTCAAGCCGATGTGCACGGCCCGATCGACGATGCGGGACGCTTCAGCTATCGATTGGTGGGTGCCGCGCAGGACGACGATAGCTATCTCGACGTCGACGGCTCACGGGTCACGGCACTCGCACCGACGCTGAAGTATCAAATCGATGATGCTACGTCTGTTACGGCGCGCGTGATCTACCAGAAATACGTCTACTCGCCATCATTCGGTTTCGGTGCGCAGTTCATCGGCACCGACGAGAGCGATCCAGATCAGCTGATTCCGAGCAATTTCGTCGTGCCGCGCACGCCGCGCGACCGTTCTGGCGGAGCGCCGTGGAATCATACGGAGAAGGAAGCGACCTTCGCGCAGACCGTGCTGGAGCACAGCTTCGAGAACCGCTGGCAACTGCGCGGCAACGTGCAGTATCAGAAGGTCACCGGCGAGGCGGACGCCTTCCAGACCTGGAACACGGATCAAGCCGGCGACACGTTCGCTTACCTCTACGGTCGCGAACAAGAGAACGAAGTGTATGCGGCGGAAGTCAATCTGTTCGGCGACGTGGAAGCCTTCGGCCATCGGCACACGTTGTTCTTCGGCGCCGACTATGCCGAGCTGAATACCGATACATTGGATTTCGGCCAGTCTGGTCCGGCGGGCTTCAGCATCCTGCATCCCGACTGGTCCAACATCCCGGCGCATCGCTCGGCGGCGGACTATGACTTCTTCAATGACTCGGAGAATCGCCGTGAGATATCCGGCGTCACTGCGCAGGTACTGGTGCGGCCGATAGATGATCTCACCCTATCCGTCGGCGCACGTTATTCGCGCGACGTGACGCGCAACCATCGTCGCGGCGGGGATATCCCGGACCTGCAAGATTATTCCGGGATACCGTATGGCGCATGGAGTGAGCTGAAAGCGTCGGAAGTGACGATGCAGGGCGGTGTGACGTACGCACTGACGCCGCAACTGAATATTTATGGCAGCTATGGCGAAACCTTCGAGCCGCGCGGGGGGCTGCTGTTCAGCGGCGGCCTGGCTGGGCCGGAGGAAGGCAAAGCGTACGAAGTGGGGGTGAAGGGCGATGCGCTCAATGGTCGAATGTTCTATAGCGCCGCCGTATTCGACATGCGCCGGACCAATATTCAGCAACGCGATCCGGCTCATCCGGGCTTCGTGTTGCCGCTCGGCACGCAACGCAGTCGTGGCGTGGAAGTGGAGTTCCAGGGAACCGTGCTGCCCGGCTGGGAAGTGTTCGGCTCGGTCGCCTGGCTGGAGGCTGAGTTCATCGAGGGGCAGTACGCCGGGTTCCAATCCGCGAATGCGCCGGATTTCGGCTTGTCGCTGTTCACCAGCTATCAGTTCCAGGAAGGCGTGTTGCGTGGCGCCGGCGTCGGTGCCGGCGTGGTACGCAAGTCGGGTATGGAAACATTCGACGCAGCCAACTATGCGCGGCCGGTCGCCTTCGATCTTGGCGGATTCACCGAAGTGGACCTGCGCCTGTTCTACGATCGGGATCGCTGGCGCTATGAGATTGCAGCGACCAATTTGCTCGATACGAAGTACTACCGCTCGTACTCCGAGGCGATGTGGTTCGGATTGCAGGTCAATCCGCCTCGCCAGGTGATCGGCAGCGTGTCGTATCGATGGTGACGGGCTCGAGATGTCTGCTGGCGCTGGCGCTGTTGAGCGCCAGCCTCTGCGCCGCTCAGGAGCGATTGTACGATCGCAAGCAATGGCTGGATCCGACGACCGTCGTGTCGGACGATCCGCGCCAGGTTCCTGCCGCACCGGGGCCACGCGGCCCCGAGGGCTGGCTGGTCCTCAAAGGCGGGCGCGTATTCGATGGCACGGGTGCCGCTGCTGTCGATGCGAATGTCGTCATCGAAGGCAATCGCATCAGCGCGGTGCTGCCCGCGAGTTCGACGCAATGGCCGTCGCAGGCGCGAGTGATCGATGTGTCGGGCCGGACCGTCATGCCGGGCCTGATCGATCTGCATACCCATCTGAGCTATTCAGAGCCGGAGACGCCGTCTGAAGAAGCGGATGACGATGCCGCCGCCGCGCTACGCGGCGCTGAGCGTCTGCGCTATTTCCTGGAGTCCGGTGTTACAACGGTGCGCGATGTCGGCGGTCAGGGCGCGGTGCCGTTCGTTCTGAAGCGATGGGTCGCGCAGAATCGAATTGCCGGTCCACGCATTTTCGCGGCCGGTCAGTTGATCACGGGCACGGGTGGTCACGGTGCCGAAGGACTGCGACCTTCCTGTCACGGAGCGTCCAACGGCAGAACCCGCGAAGCTTCCGGGCCGGACGATTGGCGCGAGGCGGTGAGAGAGCAGTTCAAACGCGGCGCGGATCTGATCAAGCTCGCCAGTCACTACTCACGTGAGGAAGTGAGGGCCGCGATCGACGAAGCTCATTCGCTTGGATTGAAAGTGACCGTCGACGCCGAGACTCAATACATCCAGTGGGCCGTGGAGGCTGGCGTGGATTCGGTGGAGCATCCGCTACCGCGCACGCCGGAGACCATTCGTTTGATGGCGAGCCGGAAGGTCGATTCGGTGCCGACGCTGGTTCCCTACATTTATATCTTCGATCTGGACGGCGGCTATTTCGATTCCACGTCGCGGCGCTTCAGTTTCTCCAAGGCGGCGAACCTGGCCCTGTTCCGCCAGATGAAGCAGGCCGGTATCCGCATGGGTGTGGGGACGGATCTGGTGACCGACTGGTTTCGCTACCTGCCGCAGTCGTACATCACCGAGCTGCAGCAGTTCGTGGCCGGTGGCTACACAGTGTCACAGGCGTTGGTCGCTGCCACGCGCACCAATGCACAGATCCTGGGCATGGATGACAAGCTCGGCACGTTGCAACCGGGCAAGCTGGCCGATGTGATCGTGCTCGATGGCCGGCCGGATGAACGCCTGGAAGATCTGAAGAAGCTGTCCGTGGCGATCCGCGACGGTCACGTGGTCCTGCAAGAGGGCCGCATCGTCAGCATTCCGCATGTGCCGCGCCCGGAGCCGGTGCCGTCCAGTGAGCGCTCGAAATGAAATGTGCCTGGTCAGTTCTGTGCTTGTGCGGATTGAGCTCTGCGGTGTTCGCGCAGGGCACGATATCGGACTACGAACGGGCGGCTCGCATGCAGAGCGCGCACACGCTGGTTTCTCGCACCAGTCTCGATCCGCATTGGATCGGTCAGGGCGATCAGTTCTGGTACCTCGATGAGCATGCCGGCGTGAAAACGTTCCTGCGCGTCGATCCGGCGCGCGGTACGCAGCAACCTGCGTTCGATCACGCGCGGCTGGCCGCTGGCATCTCCACTGCGAGCAAGGTGTACAGCGCGCGGGACCTGCCGTTCGACTCGATCGAGTTTGGTGACAACGACGAGTCCATTGCCTTCATGCTGGACGATGTGAGCTGGCGTTGTGAGCTCAGCGCTTATCGCTGCTCGGTCCAGCAACAACCGGTGGGTGCGAAGCCCGGAGAAGTGTTGTCTCCGGACCGGCGCTGGGCGGTTTTCATTCGCGACCACAATCTCTGGTCGCGCGATACACAGACCAACCAGGAGCGTGCGCTGACCCACGATGGCGAACCACGCAACGACTACGCCAGCGACAGCGGCATCAGCTTGACGCCGGTCACCGACGCTCTGCGCAAGAATCCACCCGAGATCGAAGTCGTTTTCTCACCGGATTCGACGCGGCTGCTGACATACCGCATCGATGCGCGAGAGGTGACGGAGATCGGCATGTTGCAAACGGTGCCTGAAGCGCGCCCACGGATGCACCGATTCCCGTATCCGATGCCCGGGGATGCCGGGGTGCCAAAGGTGAAGATGGTGCTCGTGGATCTGCGCAGCGCGCAGGTGCAGCCGCTCGATCTTGCTCCGTTCGTACGCATGACCAGCTTCCCATTGCAGATGGGCTGGAACGAGCGCGGCACGCAAGTGTTTTTTCTGGAGGAGACGAGAGGATTCAAGAGCGCCAGGCTGCACGTCGCCGATGCGAGCACTGCGCAAGTGCGGACTGCGCTGGAGGAGCTTACCGATACATACATCAATCGCAACTCGCAGCTGCGGATGATAGGCAACGATCTGCTGTGGACCTCTGAGCGCGATGGCTGGAACCACCTTTACCTGGTCGATGGGCGGACCGGTGCCATCAAAAAGCAATTGACTCGCGGCAACTGGGCGGTGCGCGACATTCACTACATCGATGCAGAACGGGGACAGATTTATTTCACCGCGGGCGGCGCGGAGACGGGCCAGGATCCCTACCTGAGATTTCTGTATCGCGTCGGATTGGAGGGTGCCAGGCCGAAGTTGCTGACCCCCGAGCCGGCCGATCACAGCATCGTGTTCTCGCCTAACGGACGATACTTCGTCGACACGTATTCCCGAATCGATCTGGCGCCGGTGACGGTGTTGCGTGCCGCGGATGGACGGGCGGTGCGGACACTTCAAAAAGCGGATCTTGCGCCGTTGCTGGCCACAGGCTGGCGTTTTCCGGAGCCTTTCACGGTCAAGGCCAGCGACGGTCGAACGGATCTGTACGGCATGATCCTGCGTCCGTCCAACTTCGATCCGAAACGTCGCTATCCGGTGCTGGATGCGATCTATCCCGGGCCGCAGCACATTCGCACCCCGAAAACCTTCAGTCTGGAAGGCAGCGCTCATCGTGAAGACGACCTGGCACTCGCGGAGTTGGGCTTCATCGTCATCACGGTCGATGGCAGAGGCACACCCTGGCGGTCGCGAGCTTTTCGTGAGTACGCCTACGGCAACATGGGCGCGGCCGGCGCGCTGGAGGATCACGTCGCCGCGATCGAGACATTGGCCGGGCGCTACTCGTTCATCGATCTGGAGCGCGTCGGCATTTACGGTCACTCCGGCGGCGGCTATGCATCGGCTCGAGCCATGTTGAAGTATCCGGAGTTCTATAAAGTAGCGGTGTCGTCCGCCGGCAATCACGATCAGCGCAGCTACTGGGCGGAATGGGGCGAACGGTTCCAGGGCTATCCGGTCGGCGACAACTATCTGAATCAAGCCAACGCGGCGCTCGCCTCGCAACTGCGGGGACGGTTGCTGTTGGTCCACGGCGACCTGGACGACAACGTCCACGTCAGCAACATGCTGCAGCTGGCTGACGCGCTGATTGCCGCGAACAAGGACTTCGACATGCTGATTCTGCCCAACCGCAATCACGGCCTGGTCGATCTGGGCAATCCCAAGGCGCCCTCGGCCAGCTACGATCCTTACTTCCTGCGCCGACGGTGGGATTATTTCGTGCAGAACCTGATGGGCGTCACGCCGCCGAGAGAGTTCGTGCTGCGGCTTCAGATGCAGTGAGGTGTTCACTTGAGTCGAGTCATCCAATCGCTGTCGATCTTCGTGGCGCTGTTTGTATCGGTCGTTGCGCACGCCGCGCCGGTGCAATCCGTGGCGGGGCTGTCCACCGTGGCAGCCGGTGTCGGCGAGTATCGACGCGATGAGCCGTTTATCTATCGACAAGCGATCCGGCGCTCCGTCTATGTGACGATGCGGGACGGCGTGCAGCTGGCAGTCGACTACTACTTGCCGGCACGCGACGGCAAAGTGGTCCGCGGTCGCTTTCCTGTGGTGCTGGAGTACACGCGCTACGGTCGATCGCGACCGTTGCCAGAGGGCGGCACCAAGAACGACAAATACTCGCCCACCGATGCGCGTGGCTTGATGACGATCTCCGATAATGCCGTGCGGTCCGAGTTGCTGCTGGCATACGGCTATGCGCTGGTCGTCGCGGATGTGCGCGGCTCGGGTGCGTCGTTCGGACCGTCGCACGCCGAGGGAGACGACATCGAGGGCAAGGACGGTTTCGATCTCATTGGCTGGATTGCCCGGCAGCGTTGGAGCGATGGCACAGTCGGGATGCTGGGCTCGTCCTATCTCGGTGAAGTGCAGCCGAGAGTGGCGGCGGAGAATCCTCCCGCGTTGAAGGCGTTGTCGATGGTGTATGCCTTCTTCGACGGACCGAACTCCGCTTACGCGATGGGCGGCATTTTTCGTAGCGGCTGGCAGGGCGGTTGGGTACAGAACGTTGCGAAGCTCGACAATCGTTCGACGGATCCCAACGCGCCGATCACCAACATCTCGGCGGTCGACGCGGACCCCAAGCAGGTGCTGTTACGGCGAGCGATCGAGGAGCATCGCGCCGGCGTCGACGACGAATATTTCAAACATCTGGACAGCTTCGCGACCGTCGGCGTGGTCCGGGACGCGCTGCCGTTCATCGATCGCTATCAGCTGCAGGGGCAGAACAACCTCTACACCGTGCTGGATCGAGTCAACGCCAGTGGCATTCCGACGCTGCTGTCGGGCGGCTGGCATGACATCTATGCCAACGACATGCTGCTCTGGTACGCCAATCTGAGCGTGCCGAGGAAATTGATTTACGGGCCGTATCCGCATGGCAGGTCCGGTCCGGCGCCGAACGATCCGCGCGATATCGAGCGTGATCGGCTGGTAACACGCGAGACCTTGCGATGGTTCGATCATTGGCTGCGCAAGGTGCCCAACGACGCTGAGCGACGCCCGGCCGTTCAGTTCGGTCTGCAGCGAGATCCGCGGCACACGGAATGGTTCAGCGCCGATGGTTGGCCATCGCGCCAGGCGCAGTACCGGGATCTGTATCTTTCCGGAAAGGTTTCCAACACGGTGCTATCTCAGTACGACGGCTCGTTGGGGGTGTCGCCGGACGAGGCGTCGTCGAGTCAGTCGTGGACCGTCAGCTATGACGCGACAGTCGGGAGTCTCGGAACGCGCTGGGGTGGCAATGTTTATGACGTCGCCGTCACCAGCAACGACATGAGATCGCTCACTTACACGTCGCCACCGCTGGCGCGCGACCTGTATGTGGCCGGGATTCCCGTGGTGAAACTCTGGCTGTCGTCGCAGAACGCCGCCGATGCCGACGTGCATGCGTATCTGACTGTCGTTTCGGAGGACGGGACGTCGAGGTTGATCTCCGACGGTCTGCTCCGTGCCTCGCATCGAACCTTGGGGCAGCCGCCGTATCGGAATTTCGGATTGCCCTTTCCCAGCTCGCAGTCCGTCGACATCGCTGCGACGCCGCCGCTGTCGGCAACGCCGGCAGCACTGGAATTCACGATGCTCGCAGTGGGGCGCGTGTTTCGACAGGGGGACCGATTGCGACTGACGATTGCCGGCGCGGATCGAGGCAACACACTCGGCCAGGAACGCGATCCCGCGCCGGCACTGGCGGTTCATCTGGGCGAGGCGACTCGCTCCATGTTGCGCTTACCGGTGCTCGGCGATGCCAGCGAGTCTCCTTTCTCGAGGGGCGAACCATGACTGATCGCATCACTCTTCGTACGGCCAGACTGCCAGGCCATGGATGGCATTGCGAACGTCCATGGACAGATTTCTGCTCAGCACTCGGGTGCCGCTCCTCAGGTCGTGGATGGATAGCGTCGAGGGAGATGAACCGACCGCGATCATGCCCGGAGCGACTTCGCACAGACCGCGCGCGAAGCCTGGCCGCGCGACGCCCGCATCGACGCGTTCTGAATTGAGTATTTGCTCATGCGGGTAGCCAGGCACGCTCATCGTCACGATTCGTCCCCCGCTATGGAAGCAGACCCGGTCGGCGGCGGTATCGTTGTAGATCAGTCCGCCGGCCAGCAACTGAGCGTTGTGAGTTCCCGTGGGCAGGCTCGCCACGGCGACCACCTCTTCGCCCCGAAGGCGCAGCAACTGTTGCATGCGCAAGCCGCTGACATGGATTCCCGTGGATGTGGCGGTGACGCTGTTGATGTGCAGTGCCTGACTCGGGGCGGGGCCCTGCGCCGCTTGCGGATCGTAAGCGAGCGCCTTGGCAGTACCCGCCTCATAGCGCAACTGCAGTCCCTGCACGAACGTTCGCGAGCGCAGATCGAACGTCAGGATGCTGTCGAAGCCGGTGGAAGTGACGAACAGCAGCTCGCCATGCACGGCAATCTCGTGGCAATGACGCAGGAAGCGGCAGGTGTACGTGTCGGTCCAATTGAACGCCCGATCGAGAAACAGGATCTCGGCATTGGCCGCGACGATGATGTTGTCCCGATGAAAGGCGATGCCGCGCAAGCCGCGATCGCCGCCGCGTCCGCTGATATCGATGTCGGTCCGGTTCCAGTCGAGCTTTTGCTCGATCGTGCCTTCGACCATATCGACCAGGAACAGTCCGCCGTGACTCTGGCCGAGTCGACTGCCACGAACCACCGACGATGCCAACAACCGCGGAACGTGGTTCATGACTGAGTCTGAGGAGGCGCGTAGTCGAAGATGAAGTGGATGCGCGGCTCGGTGCCGCGATTGATGACTTGATGCTCGACCCGGTTATTCAGTTCGAAGGCGAAATGAGCGCGAGGCGGAACAATTTCATTGCCGACGACGAACTCCACTTGCGGATTCGTTTGCAGTGGCACGTGGATTCGATGCGCGATGGCGAACGATGGATGCGAGTCGCGGTGGCGGGCGATGCGGCCGCCGGGCGGCAAGCGCGTCATCATGGCGCGCAGTACTTGACCGCCGGGCGCATAGTGGTCGGCGATGATCCGGTCCATCACCGGCACGGCCACGTCGGCGAGCAGATCCCAGCCGTTGGCGCGTGCGATGGAAATCTTCGGCCAGCCCGAACAGAACAACAGGATGAGCGATTGGGTTTGTGCATGAACATCGTACGACTGCTGACGGCGGGCATCCTGGTGCCACTGCGGTTCCTCGACGCTCAATACGCGCCGGGTGAGCTCGGTGCAGTCGTATTCGCCCAGCGGGCTGGTGGGTTCGCCGATCAGCATGGGAGCACTCTAGCATGAACGTCACAGCCGCTCGCGCCGCCGCCGACAGCAGAGTCGAGGCGGCCTTCCTGAGACACAAGCAAGGCGATGTTCCTTTTGCTTACGCGGTCTACAAGGAAGTGCTCGCGGAGTTTCCGGATCATTCGCGCGCGCTTCACTATCTGGGATTGATTGCGCAACAGACCGGCCATCCGCAGGAGGCTCTGCGCTTGCTACAGCGTGCAATCCAGATCGAGCCGGGCGATGCGCGTGCTCACAACCACCTCGGCCAGGTGTGGGTGGGGCTGAAAGACAAGGAAGCCGCGCTCGACTGTTTCGAGCGGGCCGTGCAGGTCGATCCCACGCATGCGGACTCCATCAACAATCTTGCAAACGCCCTCCGGGTTCGCGATCCGGTGCGGGCGATCGAATTGTATCGGCGGGCTCTGGAGCTGAACCCGCTCTCGGCGCTCGCGGCCTATAACCTTGCGAACGCCTTGAACGAAGAGCGCGATTCGGACGGTGCCGTCGCCATGCATGAACGTGCGTTGGAGATCGATCCCCGGTTCGTGCGCGCTCATATCAATCTCGGCTTGCTGCTGGAGCAGAAAGGTCGCTTCACCGAGGCTGCCGAGCATTATCAGCGCGTCCTCGAGATCAGACCCCGGCACCCCGGCGCGCTGGCAAATTTGATCGCGGTCCGCTCCTATGAGCCGAGCGCCGAGATTGTCCGGGATGCCGAGCAACTGCTGACCGATGACGACATCGATGAGCGGGCACGTATCAGGTTACATAGCGGCATCGGCAAGTACTACGATCGCGAGCGACAGTACCCACGCGCGTTCGAACATTTCATTGCCGCCAAACGCATCGTCCAGGAGCGCGGAGCAGGTTTCGAAATACGGCGCGTCGCCGAGCAGATCGATCGAACGATTGCCGCGTTCTCACGATCCTTCTTCGATCGGGCGACTGCGCATGGCGGCGATTCCGCGCGGCCGGTCTTCATCGTGGGCATGCCGCGCTCCGGCACCACGCTCACCGAACAGATCCTGGCCAGTCATCGCTCAGTGTCCGGTGCCGGTGAATTGCAGGATATGCCGCGCATCCTCAAGGGACTGCGTCCGGGCTATCCGGCCAACGTTGCGACGCTCGACGCGTCGAGGCTGGCCGCGCTGGCACAGGAGTATCTGCGCGGCCTCGAAGCGAATGCCGGGGAGGCATTGCGCGTCACCGATAAACTGCCGGTGAACTTCATGCACCTGGGCATGATTGCCACGATGTTCCCGCATGCCCGCATCGTCCATTGCCGACGCGACCCCATGGACGTGGGATTGTCCTGCCTGATCGAGCTGTTCGACATGGACAGCGATTTCACCACCAGTCTGGAACATTTCGGCCAGTACTTCCTGCAGTACGACCGCCTCATGGCGCATTGGCGCGCGTCGTTGCCGTTGCCGATGTTCGAACTGCGCTACGAAGCGCTGGTGAAGGATCCTGAGACACACGCTCGCGCACTGGTCGACTACTGCGGGCTCGAATGGGATCCCGCCTGTCTCGATTTCCAACAAACCGGCCGCACCGTCCGCACACCGAGTCGCTGGCAGGTCCGGCAGCCCATCTATCAGCGTTCGGTCGGTCGCTGGCGCAACTATGAAGAGCAGATGGAGCCGCTGCGTCGATTGTTGCGCGAGAGTGACTATAAATACATTCAAGTCGAGGAGTGATTAATGAAAGTGTTCTCAATCGTGGGGGGAGCGTTCCGTGGGCGAGCGCTGGCCATGGTGCTGGTGCTGCTCACCGGTGTTTTATCTACTGAGTTTGCCAACGCTGCGGACCGGCCAGGGCCACGCGTTCTGCTGATCCATGACATGGAAGGGCTGTCCGGTCAAAACGATCCCTATACATTTTTATATGGCCACCCGGCGTATCCGCGAGGGCAGGCGCTGTTGATCGCGGACGTCAATGCGGTGATCGAAGGCTTGTTTGCTGGCGGTGCCGCTTCCGTGGTCGTCGCCGACGGTCATGGCAGCGGCAATCCCGGGCCCGACATTCTGGTGGACCAGCTGGATAAGCGCGCCCGGCTGATATCGCGCGCGGAGCCTTTCGACGCCTATCTCGATCTCGCGCAAAAAAGCGAGTTCGATGCCGTCGCGGTGGTGGGCATGCATTGCAAGAGCGGTAGCGGTGGATTCGCGGCTCACACCTATACGATCGGCATGGAATTGCTGGTGAACGGTCACTCGATCACTGAAACCGAGCTGGTCGGATTGCTGTACGGGCGAGCGGGCATTCCAGTGATTTTTGCGTCCGGCGACGATCGACTCGCGGCCGATCTGAAAACCATGCCCTGGCTGCAGTATGTGACCACCAAGAAGGCCAAGAGCGCTTCGGACGCTGAGCTCTATCCCGTGGAGCAGGTGCACGCAGCCATGCGCAAGCAGGCAAAGCTGGCGGTACAGCGATTGAGTTCGGCGGTGGTCATGCGCCCGGAGGGGCCGTTGCGGATCGCCGTGCGCGCGGTGGCGCCAGCAAATATGCGGTGGCTGAAGGGCATGCCCGGCGTGAGCTATGAAAATGAGACTGTTTCTTTTACCGCCAGCGACATGGCGGAGGGTTACCGACGCATCAGGCCCATCGTTACCGCACTGTCCTTTTCCTTCGCCGATGCCGAGCAGGCGCCGATGAACGCGCTGCCGAATGCCGACGATCTGAAATTCAAGGGGATGGAGGAGCTGTATCGCCGCTGGTTTGCCGCGGAATCCGGACACGCGGCCGCCGCGCCGGCGCAGTCGGCCCGGAAGTCGGAATATCACGGCTTCGAGTGAGCTAGCGCCGCCGGCCGCCGCGCGGAAGCTTCTCCGGCTCGAGGCAGCTGAGCAGCCGGGCGAGATCTTTACTCGCCCGGTCGGAGCGATGAATGACTGCATGCCGGCTCCCGGACCGTCTCTTCCCGCAGGAAACGTTGCCCTTGCAACTCGCCGCGATTCAGATTCATCTGCAAGTCAAGCCGGGCGCGCTAAGGGTTGCAAAATCTTCCCGGCGTGGGCGCCGCAGATTCCGTTCAGCGGACGCCCTATTCAGATGGGGCGCGTGCTGGCCTAAGTTGATGCTCAGTCAACTTGTGCCCGGATGCGCCCATGCAGAATCAGCTTCGTGCCCGCTCTCGAATCGGTCGGCTGACCTTGATCGACGAAGACGATAAGTCGTCCAGCCCGTCGTACTTCGAGTGGCGTGAGCAGACGATTCGCATGCAGGCGTTCAAGCCGGTCGCCAAGGCGCAGCCCAAGGCCGGCTCCCTCGCTCGACTGTTCCGCCGCTTCGGCTGAATTTTCATCGCCCGGTTGTCGGAAAGCGCCCACGGCGCCCGTCCTAGGAACGCCAACTTCATTTAGCGCGCAAGGTCCGGGCGGCGCGGAGCGCGTCACGGCGATCGAGAACTTCTCGTAACAGATCGCAGGCGTCGTCGACGCCCAGGCCGCGGCTCAGCTCCAGGAACATGAAGAGCGAGCCGTCCCGCTCCGCTCGCAATACCGACTGGACGAACGATCGACTGACCCCACTCCATCGCGCCAGATCGGTCTGGCGCAGTCGGCGAGCCGACATGCGTTTGCGCACGGCGTCGGCAAGTGCGCGCTTCGTGAGCTCCTCTCGGACCTCACGAGTTTCCCCGACGGGTTCTCGTATCATCGTGCGAGGAACTCGGCGCGTAGCGCGCTCGCGGTGTCGTTCAATGCGGCGATGGCATCGTCCCATCGAACGTTTCCAAGCAGACCGACCGGATGATCCAGCGCCGCCAGCGCCGCATCGAGTCCAAGCGCCAGCCGATGCACGTCGATGGCATGAGGAGCGCGGAGCCGCAGTCGGTGTCGAATCGTCAGTGCGCGAAGCCGGTTCTGGACGCCAACGGTTGCGTCCAACGCGTCGCGTTCCGAGAGCAATTCCGCGGTGATGCGTAAGCTCGCCACTTCCGCGGCCAAGCATTCGTTCAGATCGGGCGCGAGCCACGCGGGCCATTGCGCCAACGTCACATCGAAGAGATGGGGATACGCCGCCGCGAGGATTTGCAATGAACGCGTTCTATGGATGCTCGCGGACGGCGTGGTCCGCGGGTGAATGTATGTACCGAGGGCACGCGGAGTGGCGCTTGCTCGTTGCAGCGGCAGAATCAACTGGGACAGGGGCACTTTGAAGTGCCACGCCAGTGCTTGCGCTTCGTCCCAAGATGGCAGCGCCTGTCCCGTGACCAATTGATCGATGCGCCATCGAGGAGTGCCGGTGCACGACGCCATGTCCTGCAGCGATCGCGTGTGCTGCCATCTCAGAGTGCACAGAGTGGCAGCGAATGTTCTGGCAGCACGATCCAGTGAGCTTCGATCGGCTCCGCGAGCCTCGGTCTTCAACAGTTCGCCCTCGATGGAGTCGATCTCGATCGTTGTTGATGTTAGATATATCTCAACATCACGACGAGATGGCGAGCGGGCAAATGCCGAATTTAGTTGCTTGCGCGCGAGATCACGTTTTTCGACTCGCGCACGAATCGAAAAACAGCTTGCGTTACGGAGCAGCTAGTTGCAACCGGATGGTTGTTTGTAGCGCGCGGGATCTATAAGAAGGAACGTTAGCGCGCGACGATGACCCTAATGGGTCGTCGCCGCGTCGCATGTTTCGTCATCGCGTCGAGGGCGCCTGCGGCGGCCAAACTCTGATCGTCGCCAGGCCCGGTCGATACACCAGCACCGGACTGCCGGTCTTGTTGGCGACGTGCTGCGCGAACTCGACCGGCGATTTGAATTGGAAAACGCCCGACACGGGCGAGGCGAGCGCGGGCGATGAGCCATCGAGCGCAATCTTGATGCCGCTGCGCGCGGAGAAATCCGCCACGGCTTCGATGGCGGGCCGGCGATCGAACTGAATGGTCGTCGCCCATCGCAATGCCGGCGTGTCCTTGCCCAGGCGCACGCGCTCGATGCTGTTGGAGGACACCTGGGCCTGTTCGTTCGGGTGCAGATAGAAGGGCGCGAAGCCGGCGGCGGGAGAGACGGCGACTGTTCCTTCCTCCACGGTCACCTTGGCATCCCGATCGTCGAGGGCGACGCCAAACGCGGTGCCTCGGGCTTCGACGACTGCGAGCTGCGTGTGCACGAAGAAGGGCCGGCCCGGCGCCCGGGCGACCTGAAAGAAGGCGTTGCCGTAGCGCAGTCGCATCGACCGTTGCCTTCTATCGAACTCGACTTCCACGCGGGTGTTGGGCTCTGCGCGCAGATAACTGCCATCCTCGAGCGGCCAGCCGGCGGCTTTGTCGGCGGTCACGAAAACCATGGTGTCCGGGCGGTTTTCGTAGCGGATCGTCGTCACGATGACGCCGAGGTGCAGGCAGATCGCCAGAGCGACGGCCGCCAGTTTCAATGGCAGAGCACGGGGCGCCTCCTCACGATGCGAGGCCGAGCGCTGACGGACCATGAACATCCGCTCGTGCTCGGTCGCCGCGGCATCGAAAGCTTCCTGATTCTCGGGGTTGGATTGCCAGTCGATGAACGACTGCCATTCCTGGTCCTGCAGGTCGGGAGCGTCGAGGCGTCCATACCAGAATTCCGCTGCACGCTGCCGACTGCTCGGTTCGTCGATGAAATCCGGGTGGTTCATGGGTTGTTGCCTTTGGCTAGGCCCAGCTTGTCGCGGAGCCATTGGCGGGTGGAACGAAGTTTGCGGTACACCGTGTCGCGGTCGAGGCCCAGGCTCTCGGCGATCGCCTTCGGCGTTTCGCCGCTGGCGCGGGCTTCATAAATGTTTCGGTCTTCGGCGGGCAGTTGCTCGAGCACCCGATCGGTTCGCGCCCATTGCTGTTGCCCGTCGCAGATGCGTTCCGGCGTGAGCTCGTCGGCGTCGCCTCGCGATACCGCCTGGTCATCCACGAAGCGCCGGTTCAGGCGCAGGTGCAGCCACTGGTCGCGAAGCTGCTCTCTCTGGATATTTCTGGCCATGCCCAACGCATAGCTCTTCATGTCCAGGATGGTCGTGATGTCGGGGCTGTTGCGCATCCGCACGTAGATCTCGTTCAACATCTCGAGCGCGGCGTCCGGATATTTCAGTCGAACGCGCAGAATCCGATGCACGGCGCCCTCGATCTGGAACCAGCGCCGGTCGAAAGGATCCTGCCGGTCGAGCGGCGGGGGATTGGGTGGGGCTTCTCGGTCGGTCACGTGAAATCTCGCTTTGTTAGAGCGAAGTTGCACGAGGCCATGAGTTTTGACAGCCAATCGGGGCTCGCATCAAAAATATCGTCAACGGCGGCTGAAAGGCGGGGTAACCGAAACGCGCCAGACGATCTAGCGAAAATGGCTTGCCGTTCTACGTATGCTTTTGCGCCGCGGACCGGTGGCGATGTCGCGATTCACTGCACGTTGCTCATCTGCCTGTCGTTGACCGCGCCCGTGCTCGCGAGCGATCGGAGTCATCGGACCTGCACCGCGACCGAGCCGATCACGGAGGCGTTGTTCGCACTCGGGCAGCGCACCGGCGCCACCATCACTTACGACTCCGACTCATTGCCTCAAGTGAAGGTCTGTCACATCGGCGCTGAACTGGAGATCGGCGCGGCGTTGGAACAGATGCTCGCGGGCACTGGGCTGACGGCCCTGCGGACCGGCACTCTCGCGTACGACTTGCGCAGCGCTCCCGTCAATCAGAGACCGGCGACAACTGTGCGTGTACCCACAGGGGTTGAGGCAACCAACGACGCGGGCACGCTGACTGTGCAAGGCACTCGAATCGGCGCCTCGCGCATCAGTCCTGCCGACGTGATCTTCTCGGCCAACGATTACGATCAGGTCGGCTTTGCGACGGTAGGAGACGCTGTCGTACATGCGGCCGGACAGATGTCTTCTGAATTCGTTTGGGGCGACGGCGCGCAGTTCGCGGACCTGCGAGGGCTGGGCATCAACTTCACGGCGGTGAGAATCAACCGGGGTTGGCTCGCACCCACCGCCATTTCCGGAGTCGCGTTCGACTTGAATGCGATCCCGCTGAGTTTCGTCGAACGGGTCGAAGCAGTGGACGAGATGCGTGCCGCCGAGCTCGGGCTGCGTGCGCTCGGCGGCACGATCGATATCGAGCTCAAGAAACCCGGCGCGCCGCTGGCGTGGTATGCCATCGGCGGCGCGGCCGGCGGCGGCATGCAACGTCAGGTGGCTGCCAGTGTCGGGACCGATCGGGCGCGGTGGTCCGCCGGTCTGTGGGTGGATTATTTCGACCGCAAAGAGCTGCCCGGGCAGTCGCGCGACTTCTCGCGCGATCAAAATTACAGTGAATACGGCGGGCCGGACTATCGCTCGCGCGCCACCTGGCCCGGCAACGTTCGCTCGACCACGGGCGCGCCTTTGCCAGGACTATCTGCTTCGTTCGCGGCGGTGCCCGATGGGACGCCGGACCGCGTCGCCAGCATCGGCGATTTTCAGGACACCGCCGGCGAGTATCGGCTCGACAGCCTGCGTCGCTTCTCGTCGATCCTGCCCGCCACGAACCGGCGCAGTGTGCTGGCGACCGTGCAAGGCAAGTCTCGCTCGATCGCGCCCTTCGCCGAGCTCATGGGCGTGTGGCGCGATTGCGATTACCGGTACACGCCACCTACCGTGCTGGATGCTCTAGTGCCGGCTGACAATCCCTACAATCCTTTCGGCGCGCCGGTGTACGTGTCGCGCTTGTTTCTGGAGATCGAGCCGCGACAGGTCGAGACCGAGTCGCGGTGGTGGCGTCTCGCCAGCGGGCTGCGGGGGCAGCTGGGAGCGTGGCAGTGGTCGGTCACGGGTTCGCGCAGTGAAGAATTCGCTACGCGCTGGGCAAACCATGCGCTCGATGATCGTCGCGTCGCCGCCGCGCTGGCCTCGACCGATCCGGCGACCGCCCTCAATATGTTTCAGGCCGGTGCCGCCGGCAGTCCCGAGCTGATGGACTCGCTGCAATTGCCGCCCAGCGCATTCAACATTCGCTCGTTCGGGACAGCCGCCGCGGCGACCTTGAGGGGACCGTTGTTCGCATCGGTCGGCGGCGATGCCATCGGGTCGTTCGATGCGCAATGGCGCGATGAACGCAGTGTCGGGGCGCGAACCGTCGCGACGGCGCAGGCGGGGCTGGATATTCCTTTATGGGTTCTCGAAGCGCATCTGAGCACGCGCTGGGATCGCTTCAGCGATATCGGCGATATCGCCACCTCCAGTTACGCGCTGCGGTGGCGGCCGCTGCCAGGGCTCGAGCTGCATGCATCGTTGGCCAGTCAGTTTCGAGCGCCGTCTCTGTTCGAAATGTTCGGCCCGGGCTATGAAGTCGTAACCGCGGTTCCGGACCGACGCAGAGGCGGCGAAGTGGTGCCGGTCATCGTCCGAGGCGGCAACAACCCCGAGTTGCCGCTGGCGCGCGGCGATTCCACGTCGTTCGGATTTACTGTGTCGCCGAGCGCTCTGCCGAAGCTGACGTTGCAGGCCGACTATTGGTTGAAACAAATCGACAGTCGTATCATGACGCCGCCGCTGAGTCTGGTGCTGGAGCATGAAGCGGAGTTCGCGGGACTGATCCAACGTGAAGCTCCTTCCGCCGCGGACCTGGCGGCTGGGCGGCCTGGCGTCATTCGATCAGTCGATATCTCGATGACTCATGTCGGTGGGCTCGAGGCAAGCGGCATCGATGCGAGTGTTTCCTATCGCTTCCTTTGGGACATCGACGCGACGTTGGCCGCCACGTGGATGGATCAGTTCGCCACGGTCGATGTTCCCGGGACCGCGCCGACGACTCGCCTCGGCGTCGCCAATCCTCGTGGCACCGTTCCGCGGTGGCGAGGTGCGTTGTCGCTCAAATGGCAAAGCGAGCTTGCGAGCGCGGCCCTGCAAACGCGGCTCATCGGCTCGTACGACGACATGGTTGCGAACCGGCGCACAGGGCGGCAGCTGCATCCGCAGGCTTTTGTCGATCTGCAGGCATCGATGAGTGTCGAGGCACTGTGGCCGGACACCGGGCTGTCTCGTGGTGTGAGAGTGACGGTGGGTGCTCTGAACGTTTTGGATACTCCGCCACAGTATTCTGCGTCGGGGCTGGATGTCGGATTCGATCCGTCGTTGAGCGATCCCAGGCAGCGCTTCTGGTTCATGCGGCTGGAAAAGCAGTTCTGAGTGACGCGTCGCATTCAGTTGTGCGATTCTGTGCGGATGGACATCCTCTCCGCCGTCATCACACTGTGGTTGATCATGGATCCGCTGGGCAATGTGCCCGTGTTCCTCGCGGTGCTCAAGCGGGTGCCGCCGGAGCGGCGGCGGAAAGTGCTGGTGCGCGAGGTATTGATCGCGTATGTCGTATTGATCTTTTTCATGCTCCTCGGCGATCGCGCGCTGTCGCTGCTGAGAATTCAGCAGGGGACCATCAGTATCGCGGGCGGCATCGTGCTGTTTCTGATCGCCCTGCGCATGGTCTTTCCCGCCGCCGGCGGGCTCGACGATAACTCCGAGGGCGAGCCGCTGGTGGTGCCCCTTGCGATTCCCTTGATCGCCGGCCCGTCGACGCTCGCGACCCTGCTGCTGCTCCGGGGCACGACCGAGAGCACGTTTCAGCTGTGGCTGGCGACCACCGTCGCCTGGGCGGCCACCGCGGTCATTCTGATTGCCGCTCCGTTCTTTTATAAGGCGCTCGGCGAGCGGGGCTTGATTGCGATGGAGCGCTTGATGGGCATGGTGCTGGTGATGATCAGTGTCCAGATGTTCCTGGATGGAGTGGCGACATTTCTGGGGCACTCGGCTTGAGCGCTTGCCCACCGGAATCGACTATCCATAGTCGCGCCTGACCCTGATCGTCGTCGCCGACGAAGGCGAGCTGTTTGCCGAACGCAACGAATTGATTTGGATAGGAGCTGTCCTTGCCGGCGCGGAGGTCCTTCAGCATCGCAGGCGACTGAGTTCCACCTTTGACGCGCCAGGGTTCCCAGCCGTGTGCCGGCGTGCCGGCGGCAAAGTAGAGCGAGTTGCCGATGGCGGTGAGTTGGCCGGGTGACGAGCTGTCCTGGCCTGGATTGATATCGGCCGTCATGCGCGTGCCGGCCGCTGAGCCGTCGCTCTGCCAGAGTTCGACTCCGTGTTTCCCATCCATGGCGGCGAAGAAGATCATGCCGTTGACCGTAACGAGATGACTCGGGAGCGAGCTCTCGATGCCGGGGCGGATGTCCTTCACGAGCTGTGTGCCTCGCTCCGTACCGTCGGTCCGCCACAGTTCGAAGCCGTGCTTGCCGTCGTTGGCTTGAAAGTAGATGTGGTCGTTGAGGCGTTGCAGGTAGCGGGGCTGCGAGGCGGCCGAACCGGGTCGAATGTCTCTGATCAGCCGCGTGTTGGCCCGGGCATCTGTTCGCCATGGCTCGATGCCGTGTTCCTCGTCGGCCGCGACCGCCACGACAAAGTCACCAAGGGCCCGCAGGGACAGCACGTTCGTATCCAACGCGCCGGGATTGATGTCTGTCACCCGGCGCGTGCCGGACCGAGTGCCGTCGGTGACCCAGATCTCCGCTCCGGCGGTGGGATCGTTGGCGACGAAGAAGACGAGATTGCCGGCTGCGGTGAGATGTCGCGGCACGGAGCCGGGTGGGCCCGGTGAGATATCGGCGACGAGCGAGGTTGAATCAGGGGTGCCGCCGGTGCGCCAGAGTTCGTGGCCGTGTTCGCCGTCGTCAGCGACGAAATACAAATATTCGCCGGCGACGGTTGGCGCGTTGGGCGTCGAAGCGGCGGCGCCGCGCTGGATATCCTTTATAAGTGTCGTGCCGTCCGCGGTTCCGTCGCTGGACCAGAGTTCGAGGCCGTGCGTGCCATCGTCTGCTGCGAAGAAGACGCGATTGTGAAATGAAGTAATGGATGCGGGATAGGAACCGCGGAAGCCAGGGCGGATATCTTTGACGGGGCGAGTGCCGGCGTCCGTGCCGTCGGAGGTCCAGAGTTCGAAGCCGGTGTCTGGGTGAGAGGCGCCGAAGAACAGACGGGCGTCGGAGTTGGCGTCCCCACGGGGATTCGAACCCCCGTTACTTACGTGCGCTATCAATCCCGCTGGCGCCGTGAAAGAAACGCGGGACGGCTGATCCGCCGCGCCTGGCGAGCTGTATCCGCCACCGATCATTATCATCGCCAGCAGGGCATGCGACGGCATGCCCCACCGGTCGGATCGATGACGCCGGAGGGTCGCCCGAGCTGGCAGGCACTTGCCGGGCATCGGACGTGCGCTAGCGCCCACCCGTGCAGAACGGCACCAGTCCCATCGCCGACTTGATGCCATTCACCACCATCTGTTTGAACTGCGGCTGGCCGGGGAATCCCGAGCCATCCGTGAATGCCGCGCCGTCGTGACCCAGCGTCGTGACCCACGAGCGACCGCCGTCGTAATACTGGCACCACGTCACCGGATGAAAGTCGCCATGCCCTGGATGCACCGTGCGCCGGGTGGCGAGCGTGTTCTCATCCACGGTGGCAAGAAATTTCACCCGGGTCGGAAACGGCTCGAGGTTGTACCACTCATCCCGGAACGGCCAGCTCTTCGGCAACCCTGTCGTGGAGGAGTCGCCGCGCGAGACGATTTTCACCATGCCGTCCTGATTCGCGCCATGATCGTAGTAGTTGGCATTGCCGAGCAGCCCTTCGTACCAGGGCCAGTTGTATTCCGTTCCGAACGCGTTGTGGATCCCGACGAATCCGCCGCCAGCGCGAATGTATTGTCGAAGCGCGGTCTTGGCCGCATCCAGATGCGCGCTGGTCGAAGTGTTGATTGCCAGCGTCGGATCGATAGCACGCCCGTGAGCCTGCAACGTATCGCGAGTGGTGCTGGCGAAAATCACGGCCTTGTAGCGATGCAGATTGGAGAGACGCGTCACATCCTCAGTCCAGTCGACCTCGATGCCCTCCTGCTCCAGCCAGCTCTTGAGCGCGTTCTGCATCACGTTGCCCGAGCCCAGCGCAGGATTCAATCCGGCCGCGAGGCGAGGACCGAGGTTCGCGTGTCTCGGCCCGGCGGTGCGCGAATAAATGAGCACGCGATTGCCTTCGCGCTCGCCGGCCGCCCAGTCGTGATAGCAACGAGGATCGACGCCCCGGCAAACGTTGTACGCCGGATCGTAGCTGCTGCTCTTGTCACCACGATCGTTGCGATCGTAGTGATCGTCATCGTCGTAGCCGCGATCGCCGGCGGCCGCGCTCAATGAGAGTCCTAGTGTCGCGCAGGCAAGCCACGCGGCTCGCGCGAGAGCTGGTTGGTTCGTCATTTTCTATCCCCCTGCTGGTTATTGAGTCGGCTGAATGACTTCCACCTTGCCGGTCGGTCGCGGGCTGAAACAGTCGTTGAAGAAGTATTCCCCGGGCTGATCGAACCGGTACGTCGCCGATTCGCCCGGCGCGAGGCGGAAGTTGAACAAGCCTTCGAAGAACTGGGTCGCGCAGTGCGTATTGAGGTTCGTGGCTGGATTGGTGAACGTCACTGTCGAGCCCGGCGCGACGCGAAGATGAGTCGGTGCCATGCCGTTGACCGCAGTCGATTCCGTCGCGCCAACCGTGTTGCTCGCGGCGTTGTAAGTGCGAGCGAGAACGACGGTATTGGCGACGACGCTGCCTTCGACCGGACCACCCGACACAGGCCGACGAACGACAGGAGCGGGCGGCGTGACGGCTTGCGCGAGTTTGCCGCCAAGTCTGAACGCCCACAGATTGTCACCGCGCGGCGCCGAGTTGCCGTAGGGAATGCCGGTGCCGCCGGCATAGATGGCGATGTACTGCTCGCCATTGATCTCATAGCTGATGGGGCTCGCGCTGATCGCAGCGCCAGTCTGGAAGCGCCACAACTCTTCGCCACTGCGCGCATCGAGCGCGAGCAGATTACCGTCGGGCTGGCCGATGAAAAGCAGATCCGATGCGGTCGTGAGAATGCCGTTGCCGTGTGCCAGCGAGTACGGCATCCGTTTCTTCCAGCGAATGCGATTGGTGCTTGGGTCGACCGCGACGATGCCACCTGTCTGATATTCGCCCGGCGGCCGCAAACCATTGCTCGATTCGGTGAGAGAGTGGGCCGCGGCCACGTAGCCGAAGCCGGTGTACATCAAGCCGGTGCTTTGACTGAACGAGTGATGATTCCAGTCCGCGCCGCCGCCGTGGCCCGGCACTGAGAGGATCGGAACATCCCAATGCGCCGGATAGATGCAGCCGCGCTCATAGTTCGGTACCGCGCGATTGGGGTTGCCTGGAATCGCAGTACCGAGCGGTTGATCGACGACGCATGTTTCAGTCCAGGCGCCTTGTCGCGGGAACGGTTGCGTCGGCGATGTTTTCTGTCGCGGCTCCTGCGCCACGGGAATCTCATCGATGCCGAGCGGCGCGCTGCCGTCGCGGCGATCGAGAACGTAATACATGCCGGATTTGCTGCCGTAGACGATGAGCTTGCGCTCGCGGCCGCGGATTCTGGCATCGACGATCACCGGGGCCATGACGTTGTCCATGTCCCAGATGTCGTGATGAACGGACTGGAAGTGCCATTTGTAGGCGCCGGTATCCAGGTCGAGCGCGACGATGGAATTGCCGAACAAGTTGTCGCCGCCGCGCGTGGCGCCGTTCTGCGAAGACCCGGCGCGAATATTGCCGAACGTGAAGTAGACGGTCTTCAATTCCGGATCGATGGCCGGATGAATCCAGGGCGCGGCGCCGGCTTCTTGCCAGGTATCGCCTTCCCAGGTGTCGTTGCCGAACTCGCCGGGGCCGGGTGCGCCCCAGAAATGCCAGAGCTTGTCGCCGCTCGTCGCATCCAGGGCCAAGGCGGCGTTTCGGTCGGCGTCGTTGGTGCCGATGAACAGACGACCGCCGTAATAAACGACCGCGACTTTCTCGACATTGCCCCAGCCTTCGTGCTGCCGTTCCCATACGACTTCACCGGTGTCTTTGTCGAGCGCGACCACGTAGTTGTCGCCGGATAGCGTGTAGACCAATCCCTGGCCCACAGCGACACCGCGACGGGTGAGATTTCCTCGGGTCTGCAGATACTTCCACCGGGTCACGCCGGTCCGCCCATCGACGGCAATCACGTTGCCGAGCGCCGATTCCAGATAAATCACACCGTCGACGACCACCGGCGTGCTCTGGTTGTTGCCGGTGGTCAGGCCGCCTTCGATCTTGTTCAACCACACCGCGCCGAGCTTGCGCAGCCTGGCCCGATCGATTTGTTTCAGCCGGCTGTAGTTCTGATTGCCGAGATTGCCGCCGACTTTCGGGAAATCTTCATCGCCAGCAGTGCAACAGTCTTTGAGATCGGCCGCGCGCGGGCGGTGACGATGATCGTCACCGGCATCAGCGGCAAGAGGAGAGAGCGATAAGACAGCGAGAGACAAGGCGAGTCTGAGCTTCATGGTCGTCTCCGTGACGCGTGTTCGCATGGCCCGCGGGCGCGCGCATGCGCTTCATGCAAATGTTCCATTCGCACGCCCCCTGAAATCGTCGCTTGTTAGCTATCGGTCGCGGCGAAAGTAAATTAACCGTTTGGTACATGTCAACGCGCTTGACACAAACGTACTGGTTCGTACACTCAGATCATACGCTCGCCCCTGGGCCGGTATGGGCTTGCCCGTACCGGTTTCGTTTCAGGGCAATGGAAACGCGCGAGCGCCACAGAACATCGTCAAGACAGGGGGCAATCGATGCGTACCAGAACAGGGGCCATTGCACAGGCCGCGTCTTTCCTGGCCGTCTTCAGCCATGGGGTGGCGTTCGGCCAGGCCGCCGCACCGGCCAGCACCGCCAGCACGCAGGAAGTCGAAGAGCTGGTCGTCACCGGCTCGCGTATCTCACGGCCGGATTATTCCTCGAGCAGTCCGATCGTCACTTTCGGCGAGGACGCCATCACCCAGACCGGCACGGTCAACATCGAGAACGCGCTGAATCAGCTGCCGCAGTTCGTGCAGGGCCAGACGCAGAGCACGATCGGCGCGGTCGCGTTGGCGGGGCGTGCATCGTTGAATCTGCGAGGGCTCGGCGAACAGCGCAACCTGGTATTGCTCGACGGCCGGCGCCTGCCGTTGTCGAATGCCAATGCGATCGTCGACGTCAACTTGATTCCGCAGTTCATTCTCGAAGGCGTGGAGACGATCACCGGCGGCGCATCGGCGGTGTACGGTTCGGACGCGATGTCGGGCGTCGTCAACTTCAAGAGCAAGCGACGCGTCGATGGCGTGCAGATCGATCTTCGCTCGGGCATCAGCGATCGCGGCGACGCGAATACGACGGACGTTGGCATCACTGCGGGTTTCGAAATCAGCGAGGGCCGCGGCAATGTGCTGCTGTCCGCGGGCTACACCGATCGCGACGTGCTGTTCGGCAGGGATCGCGACTTCTATCAGCTCGGCGTCCTGTCGTCGTTCGTTGCCAACGGCACCTATGTGCCGTCGCCGACGAATCTGCCGACGCAGGCCGCGGTCAACACGGTGTTTGCTCAATACGGCGTGGCGCCAGGCTCGGTGCTGAATTCCCGCAGTCTGGGCGTGAACGACAACGGCACGCTGTTCGGTCAGATTGGCGTGTTCAACTATCAGGGCCCGACCACGGGTTACTTCAGCACCACTGGCAACAATGTTCGCCAGCCGGTCACGTACCAGGAGTACATCGTCAATCCGATGGAACGTAAGTCGTTCTTCGGCAAGTTCGACTATGACGTGAGCGAGAACATCGAGGTGTACGGTCAGTTCCTCTACAACCGCACGACGGCGACAGGGCAGGTGGGCTGGACCCCGACGCTGTATGTCGTGCCCACGGTGCCCGTGACGAATCCATTCATTCCGAATGATCTGCGCACGATTCTGGCGTCGCGCCCGAATCCCACCGCGGACTTCACAATCAACCAGCGCTTCATGGGGTTGGAAGCACGCGCGTTCCCGTCCGACTTCACGGTCGGCCAATACATCTTCGGCGTGCGTGGCGATCTGCCGTTCAAGGACTGGCAGTGGGACATCTACGGCTCGTATGACTCGACCGATCTGGTCGAGACGCAGGACAAGGCCATTCTGAACTCCCGTATGCGCACGCTGCTGTATGCGGCGGACGGTGGCGCGTCGATCTGTGCGGGCGGGTTCAATCCGTTCGGCTATGCAAATTCGACGGCGGTTTCGCAGCAGTGCCGGGACTATCTCGAAGCGGAGACTCACGACTACACGCAGCTCACGCAGACCATCTTCGAAGCCAGCGTCAAAGGCTCGCTGTTTGCGATGCCCGCCGGCGACTTGAAGTTCGCGTTCACGCTGGACACGCGCGAGAACAAGTTCGAGTTCGACCCGGACCCGTCGCGGGAGAACCTGGACATCATCGGTACCTTGCAGACCTATCCCGCGCAGGGCTCGAGCGATGTGAAAGAGGCGGCCCTCGAGTTGCTCGTGCCGCTGCTCAAGGACAAGGCGTTCGCGCGTCGGCTGGATCTGAACCTGGGCTTCCGCGTGTCCGATTACGACGTGTCGGGGCGAGTTGAAACCTACAAGGCCGACGGCATGTGGGAGCCGTTCAAGGGCTTCTCGTTCCGAGGTGGCTTCGAACATGCAATTCGGGCGCCGAACATTGGTGAGCTGTACAACCGACTCGGCGCACAGGCACAGATCGGTTCACCGCCGGGGCAGGGCGATCCTTGCGATGTGCGTTCATCGGCTCGCACCGGTGCGAGTGGCGCGGCGGTTCGAGCTCTTTGCGTGGCCACTGGCGTGCCATCGCAGATCGCGGACACCTATCAGTACACGACGGTGGCCATCGGCGTCATCAACAGCGGCAATAAGGATCTGACGCCCGAAGAGGCGGAGACGATCACGTTCGGCGCGGTGTGGCGTCCATCGTTCGACTCTGCGCTGTTCTCGGATGTGTCGATCTCAGTCGACTACTACGACATCGACATCAGCGATGTGATCGGGCCGGTGAGTGGTGGCACGGCGCTGAGCAAGTGCTACAACCTCGATGGCAGCAATCCTTCGTACGACGCGGCCAACGTCTACTGCCAGATCATTCAGCGCAACGCTACGACAGGTGGTGTGGACATCATCGCCACGCCGTACTTCAACCTCGGCGGCCTGCGGACCAGTGGTATCGATGCGCAGGTCGATTGGCAGTTTCCGCTCGGCCCGGGCAGCCTGGATGTGAATCTGGTGGCGAACTTTACCAACTCGTACGAAGTGCAGCTGTTGCAAGGCTCGCGGTGGCAGGAGTTTGCAGGCACCATCGATGGCACCCAGAACGGCGGCATTCCGCTGCCGGATTGGAAGACGCTGATGTCTCTGACATACCGTCTGCCGAACTTCGAGGCGGGCGTGCGTTGGCGTCATCTGCCCTCGATGGACGATGTGACGGCAGTGACGCGACCGGCAAGCCCGGCGGCGGGCGTGCCGGCCTACGATTTGTTTGATCTGACGCTGGCGTATCGGCTGAACGACGCCATTCTGCTTCGCGGCGGCGTCAACAACCTTGCCGACGAAGAGCCGCCGATCGTCGGTGGCACGATCGGTCAGACGCAGCCGGGCACTTACGACATTCTTGGTCGCTACTACTACGCGGGTCTGCAGCTGAACTTCTGATGTTCAGTCGGGCGCCGAGGGGGAATGCTCCTCGGTGCCCGCGTTTTCTAGGGGTGCAGGCGACGCGAGGACGGCGGCGTCGAATCGAGCGGGCGCGACGAGCTGGCGGCAAAGAAATCCTTGGCGCTCTCCAATGCGAGCCGCGCGCACTCCTCAAGTCCAACTCTCTTTGCCAGCGCGGCGGTCGGAATCTCGAGCGAGTAGGGAATGCCGGCTGGCAGCGCGCCCAGAATTCCTTGCAGGTCCAGCCCGCCCGTGCCGAGAAACATTCGGTCGTTGCGGGCAGCGAAGATCAAACCATCGAGGGTCGGGGGCGGTTCGCTCGGTGCGTCGCAGACTTGGGCGTAGTGGAACCACGAGCGTGGCAGCCTGGCCAGCTCGGCGACATCTTCATGGGATCGCGAGAAATGCAACGTATCGATGAGTAGCCCGGCATTGTTTCGCGCGGCGCCTCGAACGATTGCAGCGGCACGGGCGAGGTCCGCTGTCTCGGTCCATGTCACGAACTCGATGTCGGCGGTGAGATTGCGCGTCCCGGCGGCGTCACAGAGCTGAGCGAAATGCTCGATGACGCGTTCCAGGTTCGAGTCGGCGCCCTGAGCGATGAGATGCCGGGCACCGAGCTCGGCGCTCACATCCAGCAGGGCATCGTGCTCGTGGATATCGAAGTCCGGTGTGAGGCGAATGAGCTCCACATCCAGGACTCGCAAACCGGTCGCCGCGAGCTGTCTCTTCGTTTCCAGCAGAAGCGCGCGATCCCGATGTAACGCGTACTGCGGCTCGTCGGCCGTGACAGCGTTGAGCCGCAAGCCCACGTAGGAATAACCAGCCTTGGCTGCCGCGGCGATCATCCCGGGCGGCGCCAGGCCGAGCACGGTGAGGTGGGCGAGGGAATATTCAGGATGCATGCGCGGCCCGTGGCTCATCAATGAACCAAATAGTACACACGTATGGACTAGTTAGTCCACAAAGGGCTACTCTAGCGTCCGCGCCGCCGCGGGGATTCTCATCGTCTCGATGAGTGCGGACGGTTGCGGGCCAGATAAATGAAACGCTATGGGCACTACATCGGCGGCAAGGAGACGGCGCCGCGCGGCGGGAGTTATCTCGCGAGTGAAAATCCGTACAGCGGCGAAGCCTGGGCCGAGATCGCGCGGGGCAATGCCGACGATGTGGCTGCGGCGGTAAGCGCGGCGAGAGCTGCATCCACCAATCCAGCGTGGTCCGAAATCTCAGCGTCGAAGCGGGCCGCGTTACTGCGCAAGGTGGCCGATCTGATCATCGAAGAGGCGCCGCGCCTGGCGCAGATCGAGCAACGCGACAACGGCAAACTGGCCTCCGAGGTCACTTCGCAGGTTCGTTACGTCGGCGAATATTTTCATTACTACGCGGGCCTTGCCGACAAAGTGCAGGGCCACGTCGTGCCGAACGACAAAGGCGGCGCGCTCACCTACATTCGCTACGAACCGAAGGGTGTGATTGGCATCATCACCCCGTGGAATTCGCCTCTGACATTGACGAGTTGGAAGTTGGCTCCGGCATTGGCGGCGGGCTGCACGGCCGTCATCAAGCCTTCCGAGTTCACCTCCTGCGCCATCGTCGAATTCGCAGATCTGTTCCGGCGCGCCGGCTTCCCGGATGGTGTCGTGAACGTGGTCACGGGCTTCGGCGATGAAGTTGGCGCGCCGCTGGTGTCGCATCCCGACGTTGCTCACATCGGCTTTACCGGTGGCGAGGCGGCCGGCATCCGCGTCTATGAGCTGGCGGCGCGGGGCTTGAAGACAGTCACACTGGAGTTGGGCGGGAAATCGCCGAACATCATCTTCGACGATGCCGATTTCGACCTGGCGTTGAACGGCGTGTTCGCCGGCATCTTCGCAGCGTCCGGGCAGAGTTGTCAGGCCGGCTCGCGGTTGTTGTTACAGCGATCCATCCACGATGAATTCGTCGCACGTCTGGTGGCATTCACCAAGGGCTTGAAGCTGGGCGATCCGACGCTGGCGGAGACTCAGGTCGGTCCGATCGCCACGCGCCCGCAATTCGAAAAGATCCTGAAGTACATCGACATTGCCAAAGCGGAGGGGGCTCGCTGTGTGGCAGGCGGCAATGCGCGTCCCGACCTGGGCGCGGGGCAGTTCATCGAACCGACCATCTTCACCGACGTCGACATGCGGATGCGGATCGCGCGCGAGGAAGTGTTCGGTCCCGTGCTGTGTGTGATTCCGTTCGAGGACGAGGCAGATGCGGTGCGGATCGGCAACGATGTGGCGTTCGGCCTGGCCGCGGCGGTGTGGACCAAGGATCTGCATCGAGCGATGTCCATGACCGCGAAGCTCAAAGCCGGCACCGTGTGGGTGAACAATTATCGCGCAACGAGTTTCACCGCTCCATTTGGCGGCATGAAGCGCTCAGGCATCGGCCGTGAGTCCGGGCTCGATGCGATTCGCGAGTATCTGGACACCAAGTGCGTCTGGATCGCCAATGCACCAGCGAGGAAGTCCTCATGACGGCAGTGCTGTCCGGCATTCGAGTCATCGATATCACCAATGTGCTGGCAGGGCCGTTCTGTTCCTATCAGCTGACGCTCTCCGGCGCGCAGGTCATCAAGGTCGAGGTCCCCGAAACCGGCGACCTCGCGCGACAGCTGGGCGCGAACCCGGAGCTCAATCAGCAGCTCATGGGGGCGTCGTTCATCGCGCAGAACGGCGGCAAGAAATCCCTGACGTTGAATCTGAAGCTCGAGGGCGGCAAGGAAATATTCCGTCGACTGGTGCGCAGTGCCGATGTGCTGGTGGAGAACTTTCGCCCTGGCGTGATGGATCGGCTGGGGTTGGGCTACCACGCGCTCGCCGGCATCAATCCGCGACTCATTTACTGTGCGATCAGCGGCTTCGGTCAGGAAGGGCCGATGCGCGAGGCGCCGGCGTATGACCAGATCGTGCAGGGCCTGTCGGGCGTGATGAGTATCACCGGCGATCGTCACAACGCGCCTTACCGCGTCGGCTATCCGGTGAGCGACAGCATTGGCGGATTGACCGCGGCCTTCGCTATCTCCAGCGCGCTGGTCGGGCGGGAGCGCACTGGCGAAGGAAGATTCATCGATGTCTCGATGCTCGACTCGACCATCGCGACCATGGGCTGGGTGGTGTCGAACTATCTGCTCGCCGGCGTCGAGCCCGAAGCCATCGGCAACGACAACTTCACCGCCGCGCCGTCGGGCACGTTCAAAACAGGCGCCGGGCTGTTGAACATCGCGGCGAACACGGACGATCAGTTTGCATCGCTGGCCAGGCTCATCGAGCGGCCGGATCTGGTGGGCGATCCCCGCTTTCTGACTCGCGAATCGCGCAAGCGGAATCGTGAAGTGCTGACGTTGCTGATCGAGACGGAATTGCGTCAGCAGCCAGCCGTGTATTGGGAAGATCAGCTCAACAAAGCGGGCGTGCCCGCGGGGCGCGTGTTGAGCGTCCCGCAAGCATTGGATCTGCCGCAGATTGCGCATCGGCAGTTGATTCGAAAGGTTCCGAACGTCGCCGGTATCGGCAAGGACGTGAGCGTCGTGCAAGGCGGCTATCGCTATTCCGATGCTGATGCTCCGGCCGATCTCCGGCCGCCGACACTGGGCCAGCACACCGAGGAAATGCTCCGCGAACTCGGCTATGGCTCAGAAGAGATCCAGGGCTTTCGTTCCAGCGGTGCGATATGAGCGACGACTCGCGGACCTTGGTCGATAAGGCACATGCCTGGTGGGACACACGGATCATCGACATCCATCCGGGCACGATCGAGGTGCGTGGCTATCCCATTCAGGAGCTGATCGGGCGCATCTCGTTCCCCGACATGATCTGGCTCATGACCCGCGGTGAGCTGCCATCGAAGGGACAGAGCAAGTTGCTCGAGGCGGCACTGGTGGCGTCGGTCGATCACGGCCCGCACGCGCCGTCGATTGCCATCGCGCGCATGGCGATCACCTGCGGCGTCGATCTCAACAACGCAGTCGCCTCCGGCGTGAACGTGCTCGGCGACATCCATGGGGGCCCGGGCCAGCAGTGCATGGAATTGTACGAAGAGGTTCGTGCTGCCAGCGGTGACGATCTCGCGGCGTCGACCGATCGTGCGCTCGACAGCTTTGTCGCGCGGAACGGCAAGATCATTCCCGGCTTCGGTCATCGCTTTCATCCCGTCGACCCGCGCGTCGCTCCGTTGCTTGCGTTGGTGGAGGAGGCGGCGCGCGATGGCACGGTCTCGGGAAACTATGCGCGCATCGGTGTCGAGGTTGAAGCAGCGCTGCGTCGACGCACCGGTAGAGCCATCCCGATGAACATCGATGGCATCACCGCGGTGATCTTTTCCGAATTGGGTTTCCCCCCGCCCATGGGGCGCGGCTTGTTCATCCTGTCGCGCTCCGTGGGAATCCTGTCGCATGCCTGGGAACAATCGCAGCGGAACGAGCGCATCAAAGGTCCCATGCCCAAAGAGATTCCATATACCTACAGCGGCCCGGAGCGACGCTCGCTCGATCCGGATCGATGAGCCCATTGAAGGTCGAGGTCCGTATGACACACACCGTAGCCCAGTTGCTGGTCGAATATCTCGAAGCGCGCGGCGTCGAGCACATCTTTGGCCTGTGCGGCCACACCAACATCGCGGTGCTCGCGGCACTGGAGAAAAGCTCGATTTGTTTCGTGAATACGCGCCATGAGCAGATCGCGGCTCATGCGGCCGATGGTTACGCGAGGGCGAGCCGGAAGACCGGCGTCGTGCTGAGTCATCTGGGCCCGGGTCTCACCAATGCGGCGACCGGTGTGGCAAACGCGGCGCTCGATTCGATTCCGATGGTGGTGATCGCGGGCGACGTGCCGAGTCATTACTACGGCAAGCATCCTCATCAAGAGGTGAACATGCATGCCGACGCGTCGCAGTTCGAGATCTATCGTCCGTTCGTGAAACGCGCGTGGCGTGTGGAGCGTCCGGATCTGCTGCCGGAGATTGTCGACAAGGCGTTTCATCTCGCCGAGAGCGGGCGGCCGGGGCCGGTGCTCATCTCCGTGCCCATGGACATCTTCTCCGCGGAAGCTCGTTCGACGTTGTTCGATCGGGTGAGTGTGAACGCGCCGGCGTATCAAAAGCCATCGATCGATGACGCTACCGCTCGCACTATCGTGAAGACGCTGCTGAGCGCCCGGCAACCCGTCATGTATGTCGGTGGCGGCATTCTGCTGGCGGATGCGGCGAAAGAGCTGCGGGATCTCGCCGATCATCTGGGCATTCCGGTCGCGCATTCATTGATGGGTAAGGGCGCGCTGCCCGACGATCATCCGCTGACGTTGGGCATGACGGGCTTCTGGGGCACGAAGTACATCAACGACAGCTGTCGCAACGCCGACTATGTGCTCGCACTCGGCACCCGCTTCTGCGAAGCCGACTGCAGCTCGTGGGAGGGTGAGTTCACGTTCAACATGCCACCGACCAGGCTGATTCACATCGATATCGACCCGGCGGAGCTTGGGCGCAACTATCCAGTCGAGATTGGCGTGATCGCCGATCTGAAACAGGCGCTCACCGTGCTGAATCGCGTCGCGCGTGAGCTGTTGCCGAACCCGCGACTCAACGAGCCGCTTCGACAGGAGATCGCCGCCTATCGCAAGCAGTTCAAGAGCAACAACGCCGCGGCGGAGGCGAGCTCACAGTTTCCAATGCGGCCTGAGCGCATTCTCGCTGACGTGCGGGCGGTGTTGCCGCGAGACGCGTTCATCACGACGGACGTGGGTTGGAACAAGAATGGCGTCGGTCAGCAGTTCCCGATTCTCGAGCCCGGCACGATTCTCACGCCCGGCGGTTATGCCACCATGGGCTTTGGCGCGCCGGCTGCGTTGGGTGCGAAGATCGCGCGGCCGGACCGAGTGGTGGTGTCTCTCGTCGGTGATGGCGGGTTCGGACAGAACCCAGCCGTGCTCGCAAGTGCCGTCGAGCAGAACGCGGCCGTCGTCTGGGTCGTGATGAACAATCTGGCGTTCGGCACCATCGCGGGTCTGGAGAAGGCGCACTTCGGTACGACGTTCGGCACGGTGTTCCGGCACAACGATCGGCCGTACTCGCCGGACTTCGCGGCTGTCGCCAAGGCTTATGGCGTGGACTCGGTGCGCATCGAGTCGGCGGATCAGTTCAAGCCGGCGCTGGAGCATGCGGTGAATTGTGGCAAGCCGTATCTGCTCGATGTGATCATGGAGAATGCGCCGGTGCCAACGGCGGGTCACTGGAACATCATGGACATTTACTCGCCGGGCCGGAAGGTGAGTCACGTTTCGACCTGAGCCGGCGACGAACAACCGACAACACGCCATGACCCTGGCGGTCGTGGCATCGTGGCTGATTGATTTTCGGGGGATGTAGATGCAGCACTCTTCGAGCCTGCGCGCGGCCGTGTTTCGCGCGCTCCTGGCAACGACCGCTTTGTGGATGAGCGGCACCCAGGCTCAGATCGTTGAGAGTCCGATTCCCGACGACCCGGTCGCGATCGACACTGGCAGCGTCAGCGGCAAGCTGCTTGCTTCGGGTGTGCGCGCCTACTTCGGAGTGCCATTCGCGGCGCCGCCAACCGGTGATCTGCGCTGGCGCGAGCCACAGCCGCGCGAGTCCTGGAAGGGCGTCTACAACGCAGACCGTTTCGCACCTGAGTGCATCCAGATCCTCCGCCCCCACAACATCAATCACTACTTCGGCGAGGAGGCGACCAGCGAAGACTGTTTGTATCTGAACATCTGGGCACCTGCTTCGCTGCCACAAGGTGTGAAGGCGCCCGTCATTCTGTGGTTGTACGGCGGCGGGCTGTCGATCGGTTCGGCCAGCATGCCCAACTACGGCGGTGAGAATCTGGCCAAGAAGGGTGTGATCTATATCACCGCTGGGTATCGCGTCGGTGCGTTCGGTTTCATGGCGCATCCAGAGCTGACCGCCACTTCGCCGCATCATGCCTCGGGTAATTATGGTCACCTCGATCAGGTCGCGGCCTTGCAGTGGATTCAGCGAAATATCGAACGCTTCGGTGGCGATCCGAAGCGGGTGACGGTGATGGGGCAGTCGGCCGGCGCCAGCTCGGCGTTCAGCTTGCAGGCCAGTCCGCTCGCGAAGGGGTTGTTCCAGCGCATCGTGGGCATGAGTGGCGGAGGTTTGCGGGCCGGCTCGGATCCCATCTCACAAAACGAGGCGGAGCAGTCCGGGCTCGAGCTGCAGCGAGCGCTCAAGGTCGGCTCGCTGACCGATCTGCGTAACGTGCCCGCCGATCGCATTCTAGCCGCGCAGGCGGAGTTTCAATTGGGTGGAACGGCCGGCACTGTGCGGTTCCGCCCAAACATCGACGCCCACTTCATGCCACGTACGCCGCGCGAGATCTTCGCCAGCGGCGAGCAGAACGATGTACCGCTGCTCATAGGCTTTACGCGCGACGAGAGTGGCAATGACCTGCGTACGGCGCGTTCCATCGATGAGTTCAACACGGCGGCGAAGAAATACTTCGGCGACAAGACCGATCAGTTCTTGAAGCTGTATCCGGTGCGTTCCGATGCGGAGGTGCCGAGCGCAGGCGCCACCGCCGTACGCGATGGCGGCATGGCCACATCGATGCGCAGCTGGGCACTCGGACAGGTCGCGAAAGGGAAGGCGGCGACTTACGTGTACATGTACAGCCATCCGCATTCCTACGAGCCGGGCGTGGTCATCGCGGATCTCAATCCGGCGACCGCCGGTGCGTATCACACCAGTGAAGTGCCGTTCTTCTTGCTGACGCAGGATGTTTACAACCGCATCCGCCGGACGCGTGCCTGGACGGACTACGATCGCGCCCTCGCCAACAAGATGTCGGATGCGCTGGTGGCATTCGCGAGCACGGGCGATCCAACGACCGGCGATGTGAAGCCGCCGAAGTTCACGGTGCGCACGCAAGAGTTCACTGAGTTCGGTGACGAAATCCGCGCGCGCCGCTTCGACGTGAAACGGATGGATTTCTTCTCGACCGTGAACATGCCTGGAGCCGTCGGAGCGGGCGCGCCACGGACGCCTCGCGATTGAGTCGGGTACAGGATGTACCCGCGCCGCCAAGGGCGGCGAGCGAGAGGCAAAAGTCACGCCTTTTGCCGGTTCGCACGCGCGGCGTGGCAGGATGCCCGATCCGAAGTTTCAATCAGCCATCTCGACGGGCTTCACCTCACCGACGATGAAGATGTACGAGAGCGCACCGATGATGGCGACGACCGCGATGTAGGCGAGAGCGAAGAAGAACGAGCCGGTGGCGCCCACGATCACGCCGATGACGATAGGCGTGACGATGCCGGCGAGGTTGGCGAACAGGTTGAAGACGCCGCCGGTCAGGCCGATCAGCCGCTTCGGGGCCACGTCGGTGATCAGTGTCCAGCCCAGGTTGACCATGCCCTGGCCGAAGAACGCCACTGACATGACGGCGATCACGACCTGGTCGCTGTCGACGAAGTTCGCGATCACGATGGTGGAGGCGAGCAGCAGGCCGGTGAGGATGGGCAGCTTGCGGCCCAGGGTCGCCGAGCCGGTGCGTCGGATGATCATGTCCGAGACCCAGCCGCCCACCAGCACGCCGACCGAAGCGGCGATGAACGGCATCACCGCATAAAAGCCGACCTTGAGCCAGCCCATGTTTCGCTCGGTGGCCAGGTAGGTCGGAAACCAGGTGAGAAAGAACACCAGCGTGGAGTTGCCGGCGAACTGGCCGATGGACGCGCCCAGCACCTGTCGGTGCCTGAGCAAGCCGAGAATATTGCTCCACGCGAACGGTGTGGCCGCGCCCCGATAACCCAGCCCGTCGCCGGCCTCGATGTAGTCCAGCTCGGCCTGGTTGACGGTGGGATGGTCCTGCGGGTCGCGATAGATTTTCAGCCAGGCGGCGGCGAACAACAGGCCCGCGACGCCGGCGATCCAGAACAGCGCCCGCCAGCCGAGCTCGGCCACGATCCAGAACAGCAGCGGGCTCAGGAAGGCCAAGCCAAAATACTGGCCCACCGAGTAGACTCCGGTGGCGCGGGCGCGCTCGTGTTGTGGAAACCATGTGCTTAGCACGCGGCTGTTGGTGGGATAACATGGCGCCTCGGCGACGCCCAATCCGAGGCGGAATGTGAGCAAGGAAACGAGGCCCGACGCCAGGCCCTGCAGCAGCGTGAACACCGACCAGATGCTGACCGACCAGAAATACGACAGCCGCGCACCGACCCGATCGACGAACGCGCCGCCGGGAATCTGAGCCGCGGCATAGGTCCAGGAAAAAGCCGAGAACACGATGCCCATCACCACTGCATCCAGCCCCAGTTCCCTGGTCATCGACGGGGCGGCGACGCCCAGCACGGCACGATCCAGATAATTGATCATGGTGCCGACAGTGATCAGCCCCAGCACGGTCAGTCGCGCGCGGCTGCGCATGACGCCCGTGTCCGCTTTCACCGCCACTGTCGCCGTGCTCTCCATCCCGTCCCCCGTCGATGCTTATTCGACCGGTGGTGTACCAACCGGTCCATTTTTTCACTATGTACCAGCTGGTACAGAGTGTCAATGAACGAGGTCCAGCCATGAGCAAGCCAACCAAGAAAAAAGCCGCCGCCGAGCAACTCGCCGTCGTGACCCGCGATCCGGAAGCCTCGGTGCAGGACATTCTCGCGGTAGCCACCGAGGAGTTCGCGATCAACGGTTTGAGCGGCGCGCGCGTCGATCAGATCGCCGAGCGCACGCGTACCTCGAAGCGGATGATTTATTACTACTTCAAGGGCAAGGAGGGCCTGTATCAGGCGGTGCTCGAAAAAGCCTACATGGATATCCGGGCGCTCGAGGAAAAGGCCAAGCTGCTCGACATGGAACCGCGCGCGGCCATGCGCAAGCTGATCGAGCTGACTTTCGATTACGATGAAACCCATCCGATGTTCATCAGCCTGGTGAGCGTGGAAAACATTCATCAGGCCAGGCATCTGACCAATCTCAGCTCCATCAAGGAACTGAATCAGAGCGTGATTCGCACCTTGACCAGCATTCTCGAGCGGGGCCGGAAGGAGGGCGTATTCCGCGCCGATCTGGATCCGGTCGACGTGCACTTGCTGATCAGCGCGTTCTGTTTCTTCCGCGTCTCGAACCGGCACACGTTCGGCGCCATCTTCGATCGCGATCTGTCCGATCCGAAGCTGCGCAAGCGGCACAAGAAAATCATCATCGAAGCCGTGGAGCGGCTGCTGGAAGTGCGCAAGAGCTGACCTGCCTCGGTGCGCCGGGTACGTCCGGGGATGGTGTACGGCGCTTTCGGCGCTTAGACTGTACGAACCGGTACGGACGCACGTGCCGAGGGAGCGCCGCCCATGTTCACGTCCATCGCCTCCGTCTCCATCAGCGGCCGACTCGATGCCAAGCTGCGCGCCATCGTCGAAGCGGGGTTCGACGGAGTCGAGCTGGTCGAGAACGATCTGCTCACCTACGACGGTACGGCGCGCGACGTCGGCCGGATGATCCGTGAGCTGGGGCTGACGTGTACCGCGTTCCAACGGGTCAACGATTTCGAAGGCATGTCGGGCGCCGCCCGGGCGCACAGCTTCAGTCTCATCGAACGCAAGCTCGATGCGATGGAGCAGGTCGGGACCGATCTGCTGATCGTCGGTAGCAATGGCTCCACGGCAACGTCCGGCGATCGTCAGCGAATCGTTGCCGACTTCCACGAGCTGGCGGAACGCGTGCATGCGCGCGGCATGCGCGTTGGTTACGAAGCGCTCGCGTGGGGGCGCTATATCTTCGATCACCGTGAAGCGTGGGCGGTCGTCAAGGAAGTGAGCCATCCGGCGCTCGGGCTGGTGCTCGGCAGCTTCCATTCGCTGGTCCGGAACATTCCCATCGACAGCCTGCCGGACATCGACCCGGCCAGGATCTTCCTGGTGCATCTGGCCGACGCGCCGGTCATCCAGATGGATTTCCGTTCGTGGAGTCGTCACTTTCGTTACTTGCCGGGACAGGGCGAGCTGGATCTCGAAGCGTATGTCGCGGCGTTGCGCGCTCGCGGTTACAACGGCATCTGGTCGCTCGAGGTGTTCAACGATCGGTACCGGGCGAGCGCGGCTTCGACGACGGCGGTGGATGGCATGCGGTCGTTGCGATATATCGAAGATCAGGTCGCTCGACGCCTATTGCTCGCGAAGGGATCGGGACGACCGCCGCGCGTGCAGTGTCACGGGATCGAATTCGTCGAGTTCGCCGCCAACGACAACGAGGTCGAGCCGCTCGGGCAAATGTTCGAGACCCTGGGTTTCACGCTCACCGGGCGGCATCGTTCCAAGCGAGTCACGCGCTGGAGTCAGAATGGCATCAATCTGCTGATCAACAACGAACCCGCCAGCTTCGCACGCGCGTATGCCGACATGCACGGGGCGTCGGTGTGCGCGATGGGGGTGCGGGTCGAGAATGTCCAGGCGGCGATGGAGCGCGCGCAGGCGCTGCAGATCAGCAGCTTTTCTCAACCAGTGGGCGCGGGCGAGTTACAGATTCCCGCGGCCCGGGGTGTCGGTGAGAGTCTGCTCTATTTCATTCGCGACGGCGAAGAGCAGCACGTCTGGAAGAATGATTTCCTCGCGGTGAGCGATCCTGCCGCCGGCGCGCGTGGTGTCGACTTGACGCGCATCGACTACGTGACTCAGACGATGGAGTACGAGGCCATGCTGTCGTGGCTGCTGTACTACCTCTCTTTGTTCGCCGTATCGAAGACCGCGCAGGTCGAGATAGACGATCCGTTCGGCCTGGTTTACAGCCAGGCGGTGGAGTCGTCGGATCGAACCTTCCGTATCGTGCTGAACAGCTCCTCGACGCCCCAGACATTGTCGTCGCGTTTCCTGCATGGATTCATGGGGGCGGGCGTTCAGCACCTGGCGTTACAGACGAACGATATCTTCAAAACCGCGCTGTTGCTGAAGGAATACGGCGCGCAGACGCTGCCGATCCCGGCCAACTATTACGAAGATCTGCAGGCACGTTACGACCTGGATGGCGCGCTCATCGAACGGCTCGCCGCCAACGACATCCTGTACGAGCGCGACGGGCGGGGCGAGTATTTCCAGCTGTTCACGCGAGCGTTCGCCAAACGTTTTTTCTTCGAGATCGTGCAGCGACGCGATTACCAATCCTACGGCGCGAGCAACGCCGCCATTCGCATCGCCGCGCAGTCGCGCTATCGCGCCGATTCTCAGAATTAGCCTCGACGCTTGACCGCCGGCTCGTGGTCGAGGCAGTATGTACGAACTAGTACAGAACATAGCCAATGGCGGCGAGAGCACAGTGACTTCCAGGGGCAAGGTCGAATTCGGGGCTTGGTTGGGGGCGGTGACCGTGGCGCTGCATTTCGCGGCACCGGCGGCCCGGGCCGATGTGACTGCGGAAACGGCCGCGGCGCCCGTGCTCGAAGATCGCTATCCGAGAGCCAAGGTTTCATTCGGATCGGACGTCGAAAGTCATCCCGATGTGATTTACAGCACGCAGCCGGGCTTCCGGCCGTTGCGACTGGATATTTATCGACAGGTCGCGCCCAAGGGCCCGCGTCCGCTGGTTGTTTATATCCATGGTGGCGGCTGGATCAGTGGTCACACTCGCCATTCCGGCGCGTTCGCGAACTGGCCGGCCGTTCTCGCGTCGCTGGCTCGCAAGGGTTACGTGGTCGTGTCGGTGGAGTATCGCCTCAGCAGCGAAGCGAAATTTCCGGCGGCGATTCAGGACGTGAAGAACGCGATCAAGTGGCTGCGGGCCAACGCGGCGAAATATTCCGTCGATCCGCAGAAAACGGTGGTTTGGGGCGGCTCGGCCGGCGGCCAGTTGGCAGCGCTCGCCGCGACGACTTGCGGTGTCGAAGCGTTGGAGCCGGAGACGGGCGACAAGAGCGTCGCGAGCCAATCCGATTGCGTGCAGGGTTTGGTCGCCTGGTACGGCGTGTTCGATTTCAACGCCATCCCGCCGCCACCACCCGGCGTCGACGATGCGGTATCAGCAGCCGGTAAGTATTTGGGCTGTGCGCCGGCGCAGTGCGCGGACAAGGTCGCGCTTGCCAGCCCGATCTCACACATCGATGCCAAGGATCCGCCGACGCTGCTGATCCATGGCGAGATGGACAAAGTCGTGGCCGTCGGCCAGTCACGTTCCTTCGACGCGGCGCTGCGTGCGAAAGGAGTTGCGTCGGAGCTGGTGGTGATTCCGGCGGTCGATCACAGTTTCATCGGCGGCTCGCCCGAGGCGACCCGTCAGGCGAGTCTGCAAGCGCTGGCCAAAACCTTTGAGTTCATCGATGCGGTGCTCGGAGGCCAACGCAAGTGAGCTCCGCCGTTTCCACCGAAACCAGTCGTCGCGTGCTGGCCGGGTTGATCGGCTCGGCGATTCAGCAGTCGCTGACACCGGCACTGCACATGGAAGAGGGCGCGGCACAGGGCCTGGACTATCGCTACGAGTTGCTCGATCTCGACCGCATCAACGGCGGCGTGGCGGCGTTGCCGTCACTGCTGGCGTCAGCGCAGGAGCGTGGCCTTGCCGGACTGAACATCACGCATCCTTGCAAACAGATCATTCTGCCGATGCTGGATTCATTGAGCGACGATGCGAGGGCGCTCGGTGCCGTGAATACCGTGGTGTTCTCCGAAGGACGCCGGATCGGGCACAACACCGATTGGTGGGGCTTCGCGGAGAGTTTCAAGCTCGGCTTGCAAGGTGCCGCTCTCGAGCGCGTCGTGCAGCTTGGCGCGGGTGGCGCGGGAGCCGCGGTTGCCTATGCGATGTTGAAGCTCGGCGCGCAACGCTTGGACATCTACGACATCGACACCGCGAAGATGCGGGCGCTGGTCGCATCGCTGAGCGAATTGTTTCCTGCTCGGCAGATTGCAGCTGTCACGGACTTGCGAGTTGCAATGGCCGCCGCCGACGGACTCGTGCATGCCACGACGACCGGCATGGCGAAGAATCCGGGACTGCCGTTGCCGGCCGAGTTGCTGCGCGCCTCGCAGTGGGTCGTCGAGATCATCTATTTCCCGCTGCAGACGCAGTTATTGAAGACCGCGCGCAGCAGCGGCTGTCGCACGCTCGATGGCGGTGGCATGGCCATCTATCAAGCCGTCGGTGCGTTCCGCCTGTTCACGGGCATTGCGCCGGATGCGCAGCGCATGGCCCAGCACTTCGATTCCCTGGCACGCCGGCCGGCCGCGCTGGCTGCTGCGGAATGAGAGAGGTCGCGATTACCTGAGCAAAGTTTCGACATCGACAAGAACGTTGTGTTTGGGGGGATGAACAATGAAACAGACAAGATGGCCCGTCGTTCGTCATTTCGTGGCGGGTTTGACGGCAACGACGGTTGTGACCACAGCCATGGCCCAGGATCAGGCGGCGACGGGACTCGAAGAAGTCGTAGTCACCGGCTCGCTGATCTCCGATCCGAATCACGTCGCACCGAGTCCCATCGTCATCGCCGATGCCGAGGCGTTGAAACAGACCGGTGCGGTTACTCTCGAAGCGGCGCTCAATCAGCTGCCGCAGTTCTCGCCGGCAGGTACCGCTGGTAACGGCGGGCAAGGCACGGGCGGTCACGCGACTGTGAACCTGCGCGGCCTGGGCTCAAACCGCAACCTCGTGCTGCTGGATGGTCGTCGTCTGCCGCTCGCGGATATCTCGGGCAACGTCGATATCAATCTCATTCCCGATGCCATCCTGTCGAGCGTGCAGACCATCACCGGCGGCGCGTCGGCGGTGTACGGTTCGGACGCGATGTCGGGCGTGGTCAACTTCATCACGCTGCCTCATTTCGAAGGCATTCGCACCGACGTGCAGTATGGCAACTCGGAGCGCGGCGACTATGAGCAGATCACATCGTCGGCCGCCTTCGGAACGTCCTTCGCGGACAGTCGCGGTCAGGCGCTGCTATCCATCGGCTACTCGACGCGCGAGGGTTTGATGGGCGACAAACGCGACTTCTTCGATCTGGTGACGCCATCGTCCTTCATCGGTCAGGGCACGTTCGTGCCTTCGGCGACCAATCTGCCGACGCAGGCTGCCGTCAACAGTTTGTTTACAAGCTATGGCGTGACGGGAACGGTCGGCAATACGCTCAATCTCGGCTTCAACGACGATGGCACGCTGTTCGCGCAGACCGGCGCGAGAAACTATCGAGGTCCCACGGACGGTGCATACCGGATCATCGGCGGCAATGTTCGCATGCCGGTGGGCCCGCAGGGCGTGATCCAGAATCCGCTGGACCGCACTTCCATCTATACCAAGTTCGACTATGACTTCAGCGACACCCTGACGTTGTACGGTCAGTTCATGCATGTCGATTCCGAAGTGACCACCAGCAGCGGTGGCAGTCTTACGCAGTTCGGCACGCTGACGAGCATTCCGGTCACGAACCCGTTCATTCCGGCGGATCTGCGCACGCTGCTCGCATCTCGCCCGGATCCGAACGCGCGCTTCACTTGGAACGGCCGCTACGTTGGCCTGCCGGCCAAGTCGTGGGATGAGCACTACGACACCTCGCAATACCTGGTTGGCTTGAAGGGTTCGCTGCCGTTCGAGAGCTGGACGTGGGATCTGTATGGCTCGTACGACGACACCAATCATTTGCAGTCCAACTACAACGCCGTGCTCAAGAGTCAGGTGCAGAACCTGCTGAACGCGCCGGATGGCGGCAACTCGCTGTGCGCGGGCGGCTTCAATCCGTTCGGCCGGGCGAACAGCAGCAACATTTCGGCTCAGTGCCGCGCCTACATGACGACGACGGCGAAAAGCACCGAAGTGCTGACACAGACGAACTTCCAGGGGGTCGTGCAAGGCGACCTCTTCAGCTTGCCGGCGGGCGAAGTGAAGATGGCGTTGCTGGCGTCCCATCGCAAGAACACGTATCGATACAGCCCGGACTCGCAGCTGGCGTCGCAGAACATCGAAGCTGTCATTGCTTCGCTGCCGTCGCAAGGCAAGTACGACGTGACCGAGTACGCGGCGCAGATCGACGTGCCGATCCTGAGCGGCCTGCCGTTGATCGATCGCTTGAACGTGGGCGCGGCGTTCCGTCGTTCCGATTATTCGACCAGCGGCAGCGTCGACAGCTACGAGGGCGATATCAAATGGACGCCGTCGCCGGGCCTGTTGATTCGCGGTGGCTATCAGCGCGCCGTGCGTGCTCCGAACATCGGTGAGTTGTTCGCTGCCGACAGCGGTTCGCAGATCGCATTCGGCACGCCGCCGGCATCTGTCGGCGACCCTTGCGACATCCGCTCTTCCGCTCGTACCGGCGCGGGCGGTGCAAGTGTGAGAGCGCTGTGTCTTGCGCAGGGAATCCCGACGGCCGTGATCGACAACTACACGTTCCCCACCACCGCGACCGCGGGCCTGACTCGAGGTAATCGCGACCTGGATCCGGAGACCGCCGATACATACAACATCGGCTTCTCCTGGCAACCGAACTCCGAGTCGCCATGGGTGAGCGGCATCACGCTGTCGGTCGACTACTACGACATCAGCATCAAGGACGTGATCTCCATCGTTCCGGGCCTCACGGCGCTCAGCAAGTGCTACAACCTGGATGGTTCCAACCCCGGCTACGATCCCAACAATTCGTTCTGCGCCCTGTTGGCTCGCGATGCGAACGGTCTGTTGCAAGTGATCCGTACGCCGTATCTGAATCTCGGCGGTCTCGAGACCAGCGGCATCGACGTGCAGTTCGCGTGGAGCGCCGACTTGAACGACTTGGGCTTCGGTGCGGGCCGCGTGTTCTTCTCTACGGGCGTGGGTTACTCCAAGAACTTCTCCATCCAGACATTGCCGAACACGCCTTTCCAGGAATACGGCGGCACGAACACGGTCGGCGCGTCGTATCCCGAATACAAAGCGTTGACCAGCGTCGGTTACGGCATCGGCGGCGCTTCGGTATCGGTGCGTTGGCGATATCAAGCTTCCATGGACGACGTGACGGCGGTGACCACGCCCGCGAATCCTGGCATCGGTGTGGGTGCCTACAACCTGTACGACCTGGTCGGCTCGTACGAAATCAACGACCGGTGGCAGATCCGCATGGGTATCACCAACCTGACGGATGAGGACTCGGTGTTCGTGTCCAGCTCACAGAACAGCACGGACACTAGCGTGTTCGACGCGGTCGGCCGCTCCTACTATCTGGGGCTGCGGTTCTCGCTGTAACCGTGAGACGGAGGCTTGTTTGGTTGACCCTGTCGCTCGCTGTGGGCGCAATACAGCCCGCAGCGAGCGACGCCCCTTCGGCCCCGTGCGCTCCAACCAATCATCTGCGATTCATTTGCGGTGCCGAGCGACCGGAGGATGTCGCTCGCATCCCCGGCACGCGCTGGCTGGTCTTCAGCGGCTTCAGCAATGGAGCCGGGCTGAAGCTGGTGGACAGCTCGGCGCACTCGATGCGGTGGTGGTATTCGGGAACGCCGGATCAGATTCGCCCTGACACGCAATCTTTCCCACGCTGCGCGTCACCGCCTTCCGCTGAGATGTTCAACGCGCAGGGTATCAGCCTGCGCACGATGGCACCCTCGCTCCATCGCCTTTACGTCGCCAATCACGGTGGGCGCGAGAGCATCGAGGTGTTTTCTATCGATGCGCGAGGCGACGAGCCGAAGCTGTCATGGATTGGTTGCGTGCCGTTGCCGGACGGCATTGCCGCCAACAGTGTCGCGACCTTCTCGGACGGCACCATTCTCGCGAGCGTGCTGACCCATCCCGGCACATCCATCACCGACTTCGTGCTCGGCAAGACCACCGGCGGCGTGTACGAATGGCGACCCGGCGCTGAGAGTTTCAACTTGCTCAAAGGCACCGAGCTGCCGGGAAACAACGGCATCGAGACCTCGCCCGACGACCGGGAGTTCTATGTCGTTGCGTTCGGCTGGCGCTCGGTCGTCGTGTTCTCACGGGCCGACTCATCGAAGCCGGCCCGTCGCGCGGTCGCCCCGGGATTCATGCCCGACAACATTCATTGGCATGAGGGCCGCTTGCTGCTCGCGGGCATGCAGATGGACGAGCCGGCCTGCGGCGGACTTCGCAAGATCGTGGATGGTAAGGCGGATGGCATGTTGTGCCATCGGGGCTACGGCGTGGCCCAGTTCGATCCCGGCACCCTGCAATTCAAACTCATCGCCTACGACGGCCCCGATCCGGCATTCAATGGCGTCTCGGCGGCGCTGCTGGTCGACAACGATCTGTGGTTGGCCTCGTACCAGTCCGACCGGATCGCGGTCCGCAAGCTGGATTACCGGCCGTGACAGTCCGCTGAGTTTCCAGCAGACTCCGGCCCCAAATGAGGGCTGAGAGGCTGACCATGAAGGGCACGCATTGGCTGCACGCGGCGCGCGGTCTTCTATTGTTGCTGGCGACTTGTCTGAGCCCGTCGACGCACGCGGAGGGCGAGCGCATCGGGCTGGTGCTCGGCGGCGGCGGGGCGCGAGGCGCAGCTCACATCGGCGTGTTGAAAGTGCTGGAGCGCGAGCGCATTCCGATCCACGCCATCACCGGTACCAGCGTCGGGTCCATCGTCGGCGGTTTGTATGCCGCCGGTTATTCCCCCGACGAGATCGAGCGCGCCATCGGCTCCATCGACTGGATCGACATCTTCCACGACGACACCGCGCGTCGCGAACGGCCGATGCGCCAGAAGGAAACCGACATTGGCATCGTGGCCAATCTCGAGGTCGGTCTGGATAACGGCAGCCTGAGATTTCCCACCACGCTGGTGCGCGGACAGAAGCTCGGACTGTGGCTGCGTCGGATGTTTCTAGGCCGCGGCAAGGTCGAAAGTTTCGACGATCTGCCGATTCCGTTTCGCTGTGTCGCCACCGACATCGGTCAGGTGAAGCCGGTCGTGTTTCAGTCCGGTGACCTGGCGTTGGCGGTGCGTGCGAGCATGGCGGTGCCGGGCGCGTTTGCACCGGTGAAGCATGAGGGCCGCGTGCTCGTGGACGGCGGCATCGTCAATAACATTCCCATCGATGTCGCTCGTGAGATGGGCGTCGACCGCGTGATCGTCGTCGACGTGGGACAGCCGCTCGCGCCGGCGGAGTCCGTGCAGAGTGGCGTGCAAGTGCTGGTGCAGATGGTCAGCGGCATGATGCGCGATCGCAGTCAGCAGAGTCTGAGCAAGATGAGCAGCCGCGACGTGCTGATCCGTCCGGATCTGGGGTTGCTCACCAGCGCCAGTTTTCAGCAGGCGATCGAAGGCGTCGATGCGGGCGAAAGAGGGGCGCTGGCGGCGGTCGAGCAATTGCGTGAGCTGTCCGTCTCCGAAGCGGAGTATCAAGCCTGGCAGAACAGGCAGCGTGAGCCTTATTCGCCGCCCAGGATGGTGGATTTCGTCGAAGTGGATACGTCGCACAGCGGGACGGCGGAGTTCGTCCATGATCGGCTCAGCACCAAATCGCACCACCCGCTGGACCTGAAGAAGCTGGAGGACGATATCACCGGCACCTTCGGTCGCGGCACTTACGAGTCCATCGCGTATCACTTGGAGACCGATGCGCAAGGCCGGGAGGGGCTGCGAGTCGTGCCGGTGGACGCGGCTCTCGGGCGCACCTTGTTTCGCGGCGGTCTGCAGATCGACGACGACTTCGCCGGCAACAGCGACTATCAGTTGAACGTGGAAGGCCGGGTCACGAGCCTGACCGAGAAGGGCGGCGAGTGGCGTACGTTGGTCGGCCTGGGGCGAGTGCTGTCGCTCGCGACCGATCTGTATCTGCCGTTCGCCGAGCGCGGCAACTGGTTCGTCTCGCCCTCGCTCGAGTACAGCGCGCTCAATCAGCCGCTGGTGGTCGAGAACGTGACGGCCGCTGAATACCGGCTCACGACCTATGGCGGCGCTTTCAAAATCGGGCGCGACATCGGCGACCGGTTGCAGCTGTCTACCTCGCTGGTTCGCAGCCGGGCGCGAGCCGATTTGAAAGTGGGCTTGCCCGAATTCGGCGAGCTCAACTCCGAGGATGTGGGCGGCGTGGAGTTCGGCGTTCTTTGGGACAGCCTGGACAACGTGCGTTTCCCTCGTCACGGCATGCGCACCGAGATCGCGTACACGATGTTCGACACTTCGCTGGGCTCCGATCAGGATGGCGACCTGCTGCGTGCCTCATTCGACAAGGCTTTCAGCTTCGGTCGGAACACGGTGATGCTCGGCGGCCGTGCGTCGTTGTCGAAGGATGAGACCGGCGCCTTGCAGACGCTGTCCACCTTGGGCGGACTGACGTTTCTTTCGGGGCTGAGCGAGCGCGAGCTGATCGGCACGCAGATGCTGTTCTTCCGCGGCATCTACTATCGACGTCTCACCCGGCAGAGCTTGCTGTTCGATTTGCCTGTGTATCTGGCGGGCAGTCTGGAGGCGGGCAACGCCTGGCTCGACAAGAACGACGTGTCGACCGGCGATCTGATCAAGGCGGGCAGCATCTTCCTCGGGCTGGATTTGCCGATCGGTCCGCTGCAGCTGGGGTACGGTCGTACCTTCGACGGGCGCGACGCGGTCTATCTCAGCTTTGGCTCGCTGGTCCTGCCCAACTACCGATAAGATCCGTCGATGCAAGCTCATGAGATTTTCTGGCGCGGCTTCACTGCCAGCTTCATTGCTGGCATGGGTACGGTGGTCGGCGCAGTCTGGGTGTTCTTCTTTCGCCGTCCCTCGCCGAAAGCGCAAGACGCGCTGCTGAGTGGTGCGGCGGGCGTCATGCTGGCGGCGACGTTCTTCTCGCTGTTACAGCCCGCGCTCGATCATGCCGAGGGCTACATATCTTCCAAGCCGCTGGCCGTGCTGATTGTGATATTCGGTCTGCTCGGCGGCGCAATCGGCTTGTACTGGATCCACACGCGCGTGCCTCACGAGCACTTCGTGCTCGGCAAGGAAGGGCCGGACAGTCTGCGCATGCAACGGCTGTGGCTGTTCATCATCGCCATCACGTTGCACAACTTTCCCGAAGGCATGGCAGTCGGCGTTGGCTTCGCCGGCGGAGACCTGGGCAAGGCGATGCCGCTCGCGGTCGGCATCGGTTTGCAGAACATCCCGGAAGGGCTCGCGGTGGCCGCCGCCATGCTGGCCATCGACTATTCCAAGTCGCAGGCATTCCTGGTCGCATCCCTGACGGGACTGGTCGAACCCCTCGGCGGAGCCCTGGGTGCCTCCGCCGTGTGGATCGCCGGACCGATGATGCCCATCGTGCTCGGCATGGCGGCCGGCGCGATGCTGTTCATCATCAGCGACGAAATCATTCCCGAGACCCATCGCAACGGTTACGAGGATGTCGCGACGTTTTCGTTGCTCGGCGGGTTCGCGGTGATGATGTTCCTGGACGCGGTGTTCGCCTGATCGACCTCACTGCGCGGCTTGCTTGTTACAAGTCACCAGTTTGTTCCAATCGGAGAAGTAGCCGTCCGGGTTGCGTTCCCACGCCCACACGTGCAGCTCGTAGAACGCCGGCAGACCGTAGCGATTCGGTTCGCCCACGTAGTGCATCAGGTGACCGTCGACGTTGGGCGCGGTGCCTGGATGTTTGCTGGTCCAGTCGGCGGCGATCACCAGGAATTCCACGCCCACCAGGCGCATCGCGCCGTTCGGCAGCGGCTCGTAGATCAACGCTTCCGGCTCATCGCCATCGACCTGACCATCGCCGACCCGCGCCGGCAGTACGAAATGCACGCCCATCGCGCCGGCCGTCGGACCGCTGACGCAAGGAGTCGCCGCGACCCAGCCTTCGTTGAGTGCGGTGCCGATGTTCTTGAAGTGCGCCGTGGAGCGTTTCACCTTCTCCACCAGCGGTGCCTGACCCTTGCTCGTCAGCGGACGGTCTGAATCGTCGTTGCCTTGATCGTGGGCCGAGACCAGCAGCGGCAGACTCAGGATCGCGGCGGCCAGCAAAGGGCGTTGGAACGGATGCATGGGGAACTCCTGTTGGTGGAGACAGGACGATAGGACCCCGCGGTGCCAGCCTTATAGGGCAGCGTTGCCTATATTGCGTCGGGGCGAAGCGAGCGCGCGCTTCTGACTTTGGTGAGTTGCTTGGTGAGGGGAGCCCACAACCGTATTTCTACCCATGTGGCGCCGTGCTGCTCGGCGATAGTGTCCCCGTCGGGGGATGGATCACCAAGAGCCGATGAGCGCACGCGACGGGCAACTCGAACAATCCCGTTCCGGATGGCTGCTGCCGGGCGCGATCGCGCTGGCCATTCTGGGATTGGGCGCCGCCGTGACGGCAGTCTTCGCGCTCTCCATGGAGCGCGCCGCTCGCGCGTTGACCCAAAGCACATTGGAAGAACGCGCCTCGCACAGCGAGCATGCCGTCGAGGATCGAATGATGGCCTGCGAAGCGGTGCTGCGTGCCGGCGCCGGTTTCATCGATAACGCCTGGCCCATCGCCGAAGAACAATGGCGGCGGTTCGTGCGGCCGTTGAATCTGGGCGAAGCGCTGGTCGGCGTGCAGGGCTATGGCTTCACGGCGGTCGTCGACAAGCTGAGTCCGGCCCAGATCGGTGCCTTGCCCAACGGGTTGTGGAGCAATCCCGCCGGCCGCGAAGAGCATCCACAGACCGCCATCATTTTTCTGGAACCGCAGGACACACGAAACAAACAAGCGCTCGGCTTCGACATGGCCAGCGAAGCCATCCGTCGTACCGCCATGGAGCGGGCTCGGGACGAGCGGACGGCGGCTGTGACCGCCAAAGTCACGCTGGTGCAGGAGATCGATGCCACTCCGCAACCGGGCTTTCTAATGTATGTGCCCGTTTATCAGCGCGACCTGCCCACCGCCACCGTGCAAGAGCGTCGCGACGCGTTGATCGGCTATGTGTACAGCCCGTTTCGGGCGGGCGATTTCATGGAGCATGTTTTCGAAGGCGACCCGCGCGATGTGGAGCTCGAGGTCTATGACGATCAGCAGGTGAGCAACGGTGAGTTGCTGTATCGACGCGCTGCTGACGATGCGCACGTCGCCGAGTCGGTATTCGTGCTGCGTCAGGTCGTCGTCGGCGGTCATGGCTGGACGCTGCGTCTGGCCGCCACGGCGTCGATGATCAAGAACAATCAGGTGGTGCCGGTGTGGATCGTCTGGATGGTCGGCGCGTGCGGCTCGGTATTGTTGAGCTGCCTGGCCTTCGCGATGGCTCGCAGCCGGCACGTGCTGCGTGAACGCGCGCTGGCCGACGAGCGGCTGCTGGAAAAAGAGCGGGACGCGGCGACCATTCTGGAGAATTCGCTGGAAGTGTTCATCGTCATCGACGAACAGGATCGCATCCTGGAATGGAACAAACAGGCGGTGCAGACTTTCGGCTGGACCAAGGACGAAGTGCTGGGGCGCCAGCTCGCCGACATCATCGTGCCGGAGAGCCTGCGCGAGGCGCACATCAACGCGATCAGAAACTTTCACATTCGCAAGCACACGGTGCTCGGCAAGCGCACCGAGATGCCCGCGCTGCGACGTGACGGTGCTGAAATCATCGTCGCCATCTCGATCGCGTCCACGCTGCGGCGTGGGCAAACCGTGTTCTTCGCGTCATTGCGTGACATCACCGCCCGGCGGCAGCAAGAGGAACAGGTGAAGTTGCTCAACGCCACGCTCGAACACCGCGTCGGCGAGCGCACGCAGGAGCTGGAAACGGCGAATCGACGCTTGGAAGCGGCGTATCGCGATCTGGAAGCGTTCACTCGCAGCGTCTCGCATGACTTGCGCGCACCGCTGCGGGCGATCAAAGGCTATTCGACGATGTTGATGGAGGACCTCGGCAAGTCGGTCACGCCGCAGGTCCAGCGCGACATGGATGCGATCTCGGCCACGACCCGGCGCATGGACGCGATCATCGAAAATCTGTTGAAGCTCGCGTCGGTCAGTCAGCGCGAGCTGCAGACTCAGGAACTGGAGCTCGGCGATCTGCTGCGGCAGGTGGTGTCGGAAGTGAATCCGCAACCGCCGGCCGAAGTGCACATCGCACTGAAGTCCTCCGAATGTGTGCGCGCCGATGCCGGCCTGTTGACGCTGGCGTTGCGCAACTTGATTGCCAACGCGGTGAAGTTCTCACAGACCCGCGCGACCCCGGAGATCTGGGTCGGCGCCACCGACGTGGAAGGCGGCGATCGTGCTTATTTCGTGCGCGACAACGGCGTTGGATTCGATCCCAAATATGCGCCGCGTCTGTTCGGTGCGTTCCAGCGCCTGCACTCGGAACGCGAGTTCGAGGGCACGGGCCTCGGGCTCACCATCGTGAAGTCGGTGATCGAAAAACACGGTGGCCGGGTATGGGCCGAGTCGCAGCCGGGCGCGGGCGCGACGTTCTATTTCATCCTGCCGGAATGCCCGCCGGTCGCGGCCTGATCGCGATATCGACCCACTGGTAAAACAGCCAGGGTCGCCCTGGAGCACATATCGAACTATGATCGCGCCTACGAACTCGGGAGGGCGGTCGAGGCGAAATGACGGGTGGTTCAGGGCGAGGGCAGGAAACGGAATCCCTGCGGCAACTCACGGAAGTGGTCCGGACGGAGTCCAGCGACGGTGCCAGGCTGGTCGCAAATATCGCGGACAATCCCATTTGCCGGATCACGGTGGATGCTGGCATCCCGTGTGTCATGCTGGTCTGGGGGCGTTATGCCACCAGCTCGCAGCTGCGCTTCGTGCACGAGTGCGCCCTCGATCTGCTGCGGCGGCATGCTTTACACAAGATCCTGGGTGACGACAGTTCGCTCGCGGTGATCACGGTCGACGATCAGGGCTGGCTGCGTGAGGACTGGTTTCCCAGAGCGCTCAAAGCGGGCTTGAAAGCCACGGCGAGCAAGTGTCCGAATGGATTTTTCGGCAAGCAGTCGGTGGCGAATGTCATGTCCGGCGCGCCGGCCGGCGTTACCTTGCGGTCCTTCGAGCAATTGGAAGAGGCGAAAGCGTGGCTGCAGACCGTGCCGATCTGAATCAGTTGTCTCCCGCCTTGCTGACCAAGGCGGTATTGCGTGCGGCCGGTCAGCTGAGTCTCGAGGCGGAATTGCCATTGCTGCTGGGTTTGTCGAGCGACGATATCGCGCGGTTGCAGACCGGCGAACGCGTGCTCGATCCGCAACAGCAGGAGTGGCAAGGCGCGCTCCAGCTCGTCGGCCTGTTCCGTACCATCGTGGAAGTGCTCGGCTCGGTGGAGCGAGCCAAGGCCTGGCTCAATACCTCGAACGACACCTTGGGCGGCCGCCCTGTGGATCTGCTGGGCACGGCCGATGCCGAGCGGGTGCATCGCTATCTGAGCTCGGTGCGCAAGCACGAGCTGCGCATGCCGCCGTCCAGCCGGCAGCACTAGGGCATCGTGAAGCGATAGCCGACGCCGTAGATCGATTCGATCAGCTCGTCTTCGGGATTCGCCAGCTGCAGCTTGCGGCGCAGGTTTTTCACGTGACTGTCGACGGTACGGTCGGTCACGACGCGGTGATCTTCGTACAACGTATTTAACAGTTGCTGGCGCGAGAACACGCGCCCGGGCGATGCCGACAATGCTTTGAGCAGCCGGAATTCCACCGGCGTCAGATCCAGCAGCTGGCCGTTGAGCGTGGCTTTGAACTGGGCTTCGTCGATGTGCAGCTTGGAATCGACCTGCGCCTTCACCTGCTGCGGACTTCTGCGAAGAATCGCTTTCACTCGCGCGACCACCTCGCGCGGACTGAAAGGTTTGCAGATGTAGTCATCCGCGCCGAGCTCCAGTCCCAGCAGCCGATCGATTTCTTCGACACGCGCCGTCACCATCACGATCGGAATATTGCTGAAGGCGCGCACCTCTTTGCAGACCTCCAGGCCGTCGCGACCGGGCAGCATCAGATCCAGCAGCATCAGGTCGAAATGCGCGGCCTTGAGGGCAGGCGCGACTTCGCGACCGTCGCCGATCATCTGCGTGTGATAACCGGCCGACGTGAGATAGTCCGCGAGCAACTGCGCCAGCTTGGGCTCGTCCTCGACGATCAGAACTCGGGTCGGTGGGGCGCCGTCGCTCATATCACACCTTTCAACGTACGCAGTCGTGGCAGGCGGATGCTGATCAGCAACCCTCCCAGCGGTGCAGCGCTGGCGGTGATCGTACCGCCATGAGCCTGAACGATGTTGGCGCAGATGGCCAGTCCCAGGCCCGCGCCGCCATGCGAGCGATTTCGCGAGGCTTCCGCGCGCACGAATCTCTGGAAGATGCGCGGCAGAATGTCGGCGGCGACACCAGGCCCCGAGTCTTCGATCTCAATGAGCACGTCGTCGTTTGTGTTCCGGCAAGCGACGCGCACGGTGCCATCGGATTGTGTGTAACGCGCACAGTTCTCGAGCAGATTCGTGAACAGCTGCTGCAGGCGGCCCTCGTCACCATTGACCACCGCTGGCGAATCGATCCGCGTTTCCACTTTGAGCCCGCGCTCTGCGAGCCGCTGCTGAAACACGCCGAGCGTGGAGTGGAGCACGTCGCCGATGTCCACGTCGGCCATGCGATAGCTCAGCGCGCCGATGTCGGATAGAGACAAATCGTAAAGATCGCTGACCAGTTTGCTGAGCGTCGCGACCTCCGATTGCAACGACGCGAGCGTCGCGGGTGTCATGGTCCGCACGCCGTCTTCGATGGCCTCGAGCTCGCCCTTCAGCACGGACAGGGGCGTGCGCAATTCATGGGAGACGTCCGCCATGAACGAACGGCGCAATTGTTCGTTGTGTGCGAGCGCCTGAGCGAGACGATTGAAGTCTTCCGACAATCCACCGATTTCGTCCTTCGAGGCCACGGGAATGCGCACGCTGTAGTCGCCGCTCGCGAGGTTGTGTGTGGCCTTGGCGATTCGTGTGAGTGGCGTTACCAGCAATCGCGACAGCCACCATGCAGCAAGTGCCGCGAGCAGCACGGTGCCGAGTCCGATCAGCCAGTTCTGAGTGAGCTGTCGTTTTTGAAAGCGCACGTCGGCGGCGGCGGTGGCTTGCTGGAACGGCACGAGCACCAGCCAGCCCACCGTTTTGCCATCGACCTCGATCGGTCGCCTCGGCGTATCGCGGGAGAACTCGCGATTGCCGATGACAACGTCCTCGTCCGCATCCAGCAGCGTCAAGCGCAGTTGTGTGGCCGTGAAGTCGACTTCAGAGAATTGGGGCGGACCGTCGCGACGGCCACGCGTGTCGAGCAGGCGGAACCAGGCGCGGTTATTGCGGTGAAGGAAGTCCCAGCCGCCCTCGGCCTGATAGGCCTCGGCCAAGCGGGGAATCACTGATTCGACATAGGCCGTGCTCTGGTCGTTGAGATAGCCGATGAAGCCGCGTGTGAAGCTGATGCGCGCCGACAGGCCCATGGCCGCCACGGCCACGATGCTGATGGCCACCAGGACCAGGAACAGCTTGGTCGAAATGCTCCATTTCATGGCTGCCATTAACGCCCGCCAGGGTGCCCCGGAGCAAGGCTCGGGCGTCGACTCCACAAAGTCTTCAATTTTCCTCCACGTTTGCTGGCCATGCTCGAGCCCATGAAAAACAGCGCTGGCGGAGGCTCGACCATGCAACAAGCCCGAAAACTCGGCTCCTGGCAGAAGCTGGGTCTGCCTGCGGTTCTGGCCGCGGCGCTGGTGGCGGGGGCCTGCCATTACCTCGGCGGCAATGACAACGCGGATATGAAGACCGTGACCGTGACGCGGGGTGACCTGCAAAAGAGCATCACCGCCGTGGGCTCGATCGAACCCAAGGATTATGTCGACGTGGGCACCCAGGTGGGCGGCCGGGTCATGAAAATCCATGTGGAGATCGGCGACCGCGTCACCAAGGGCGACTTGATCGCCGAGATCGATCCGACCGTGTACGAGTCGACGGTTCGTAAAGATCGCGCCACGCTGGAGAATCTGAAAGCTCAACTGGATCAGCAACTGGCGGAGTCCGCGCTCGCGGTGACCGAGCTGAAGCGCAATCAGGAAATGCGGGCCGCCGATGCCATCAGCCAGACCACGGTGGATCAGGCCGACGCGCAGGCCAAGGTTGCCGCCGCGACAGTCGCCGCGACGCGCGCTCAGATCAAGGCCGCTGAAGCGACGCTCGCTGGCGACCTCGCCAATCTCGGCTACACCAAGATCTACGCGCCGCTCGATGGCACCGTCGCATCTCAGACGACGCTCGAAGGCCAGACCGTGAATGCCACGCAATCCGCGCCAGTCATCGTGCAGGTCGCGAATATGGATGTGATGACTGTTTGGGCGCAGGTCGCCGAAGCTGATGTGAGTCGTGTCACAGTCGACATGCCCGCGACGTTCACGACGCTCGGCATGCCGGAGAAGAAGTGGCACGGCAAGGTGCGCGCCGTTTATCCAACGCCGGTCGTCGAGAACGATGTGGTGCTCTACAACGTGCTCATCGACGTGGACAACCGTGAAGGCCTGTTGTTGCCGCAGATGACGGTGCAAGTGTTCTTCACGTTGGGTGAAGCGAAGGATGTGCCGCTCGCGCCCCTCAATGCTCTGCAGGCCCAACGCGACGCGGGCGCCGATGCTTACAAAGCGAAAGTGCTGACGAACCAGGGCGTGGTCGAGCGCGATGTGAAGGTCGGCCTCACAAATCGTTCGATGGCACAGATCGTCTCCGGCCTGTTGCCTGGCGATCAGTTGGTCGTTGCCGCTGTGGTCACGCCAGCGGGCGGCGCGGCGCAAGGCGGCCCGGGCCGACAGATGGGCCCGCGCCTCTAACGCAGTCGCATGACGCATCGGGAGAACACAATGACCGCCACTGCACCGCTGATTCGAGTCGTCGACGCCAGTCGCGTCTATGTCAGCGGCGATTCCGAGATCCGCGCGCTCGATCACGCCTCGCTGGAAATCCGGCGCGGCGAGTTCGTGGCCATCATGGGCCAGTCGGGCTCGGGCAAGTCGACGCTGATGAATATCCTCGGCTGCCTGGATCGTCCCACTGAAGGTCGCTATGAAGTGAATGGCGTCGACGTGGGCAGCTTGAATCCCGATGAGCTGGCGGCGTTGCGTCGTGACACGTTTGGTTTCGTGTTTCAGCGTTACAACTTGCTCGCGACGGTGTCGGCGGCGGAGAACGTTGAACTGCCGGCGATCTACGCGGGCATGGCGCAAGACGCACGCAGACAGCGCGCGAAGAGCTTGTTGGCCAAACTCGGTCTGGGCGAACGTACGGACCATCGACCGAATCAGCTGTCCGGCGGTCAGCAGCAGCGCGTGTCGATTGCTCGCGCACTGATGAACGACGCAGAGGTCATTCTCGCGGACGAACCGACCGGCGCGCTCGACAGCCGCAGCGGTGCCGAAGTGATGGCGCTGCTCAAACAGCTGCATTCGGAAGGTCGCACCATCATTTTGATCACGCACGACGCGTCGGTCGCCGAGCATGCGGAGCGCATCGTGCACATCAAGGATGGGCGGATCGTCGACGACTCGGGCGTGAAGCGGGCGGTCGCCGGTTCGAATCAGCGCGTCTCGAACGCGGCGCAGGCAAACTGGCTCGACGATCTGGAAGAGGCCGTGAAGATGGCCATGCGCTCGCTTCGTGCGAACAAGTTTCGTAGTGCGTTGACGCTGCTCGGCGTGATGATTGGTGTTGCGGCCGTCGTGACCATGCTGGCTATCGGTAACGGCAGTAAAGAAGCCGTGATGAAGCAAATCTCGGCGATGGGCAGCAACCTGTTGCTCGTGTTTCCCGGCGCGCCGGGTTCGCGCCCGACCGGTGATATCGCGACGCTGGTGCCGGCGGATGCGCAGGCGATCTCGGAGATGGACAATGTGGTCGCCGTCTCGCCGGAGCGAAAGACGCGCGCGACCTTGCGCATGGGCTCGATCGATTATCAGAGCAACATCACGGGCGTTTGGCCGGCATATCAAGTCACGCAGAACTGGCCGATGGCGAGCGGCACGTTCGTCACCGAGGACGACGTTCGCAGCTATGCCACGGTGATCGTGATCGGCAAGACGGTCGCGAAGAATCTGTTTCCGAACGACGAAGATCCGGTGGGTCAGTTTATTCTGGTGGGCAATACGCCGTTCGAAATCATCGGTGTGCTGTCGACCAAGGGCGCGAACTCCTTCGGCTCCGATATGGACGATGCGGCGTTCGTGCCGCTGTCGACGGGATTCAATCGATTGTTCGGTCAGCAGTACCTGGGATCGGTCAATGTGAAATTGGCGTCGGATGAGAAAACCGCGGAGACGCAGGAGGAGATCCGTCAGTTGCTGATGTCACGGCATCACCTCGAGGACTTCCAGATCCGTAGCACCAGCTCATTCATGGCGGCGGCAGCCTCGACGCAAAATACGCTGACGTTGCTGCTCGGTTGTGTCGCGGCGATCTCGCTGATCGTCGGCGGTATCGGCGTGATGAACATCATGCTGGTGAGTGTGACGGAGCGGACCCGTGAGATTGGCGTGCGCATGGCGACGGGCGCGCGGGCCAGCAACATCCTGCTGCAGTTCAATACGGAAGCGCTGGTGGTGTGTGGCATCGGGGGATTGATCGGCGTGGCGCTCGGATTCACGGCCGGCTTCATTGCGAAGGCCTTGGGAACCAACGTGGCTTTCACACCGACGCCTGCTTTGCTGGCGTTGGGGTCGGCGTTGCTGACGGGCATGCTGTTTGGATATCTGCCGGCGCGTAAAGCGGCTTACATGGACCCGGTCGTTGCCCTGGCCTCGGAGTAATGAACATGATTCATATGAAGCGTGTGGTGGCGGTTGCAGTGCTCGGTGTTCTGGCTGGTTGCAGCGTGACGCCGCAGTACGACCGGCCGAAGTCCGATCTGCCGGAGTCGTGGGTGACGCAGGCCGCAGCGACGAACGATGCGTCTTCTGAGTGGAACGATCTGTTCAAGGACGCGGAGCTGGAACAGTTGATGGCCGAGGCGCTCGCTGCGAATCACGATCTCGCGGCGGCGACGATCCGCATCGAGCAGGCGAAGGCGACGGCGAAGATGGCGAGCAGTCGGTTGGTGCCGTATGCATCCGCGTCCGTCGGTGGGTCGCGGCAGAAGGAATTGAATGGCGCGAGGTCGCTGTCTTCGTCGGATGATTCGCAGCTGTCGGTGAGTTATGAGCTGGATCTGTGGGGCGGGAACCGAGCGAATGTGCGGGCCGCGGCGGCCCGGGTTGCGGCTCGTGAATTCGATATGCAGACGACGCGGCTGGTCTTGCAGGCCGACGTGGCTTCCTATTATTTCCAGACGCTGGCGTTGAAGGATCGGTTGGCCATTGCACTGAAGAATCTCGAGGCGGCGCGGTCGCTGATGTCGCTGGTCGAGGTTCGTTATAACAAGGGCGCGGCGAATGGCTTGGACGTTGCTCAACAGCGTACGGCGTTGTTGAGTATCGAAGCGGAAGTGCCGGAGTTGCAGCAGAGTCTGACTGAGACGCAGAGTGCGCTGGCTTTATTGTTGGGGCGCGTGCCGCAGGACTTCACGATTCGAACGGAAACGCTCGCTGACGTGCAGCCGCCGGCGATCGCGGCGGGGCAGCCGGGGGATCTGTTGCAGAGGCGGCCGGATGTTAGGGCCGCGGAGGCGGACTTGGTCGCCGCCAATGCGGATGTTGGAGTGGCGCGGGCGGCGCTGTATCCGAGCATGGAGTTGAGTGCGACGGGTGTTGTGACGAACTGGATCACCGGCGGATCGTCGAGCGTCGCGGCGCTGGCGGCGTCGCTGTCGCAGGTTCTGTTCGACGGAGGTGAGCTGCGTGGTCAGGTGCAGCTGGCGGATGCTTCTCGTCGTGAGCTGGTTGAGACGTATCTCCAAACAGTGCTGACCAGCGTCAAGGAAGTGAACGACAGCTTGAGTGCGGTGTCGACGGCCGAGCGTCGCACGTCGCTGCTCACGCAGACTGTGGAGCAGGCGCAGCTGGCGCTGCGGCTCGCGACGACGAGGTATCAGGCGGGGTCTGATGATTTGTTGACTGTGTTGGAGAGTCAGACGTCGCAGCTCAATGCGGAGGATTCGCTGGTGCAGGCGAAGCTTGCTCGGGTGAATGCGTCGATTACCTTGTTCAAGGCGTTGGGGGGTGGGTGGTCGGCTATCTGATTTCGCATGCTCGGAGCCGGAGTCGGAGTCGGAGTCGGAGTCGGAGTCGGAGTCGGAGTCGGAGTCGGAGTCGGAGTCGGAGTCGGAGTCGGAGTCGGAGTCGGAGTCGGAGTCGGAGTCGGACACGGATTCGGAGGCTCGGTGGTTCGCGCCGCCGGGAGGGGGATGTGCCCTCCCGGCACCGGCACGCCCGTCGCGCCTTGCGCTCCTGGGCGCACGTCCCTGATGCGCCTATGCGGAAATCCCGTCCCTGTATTTCCAATTGCCGGGAGGACACATCCCCCTCCCGGCGTCGCCTCCGCGTCGGTTCGCGTTGCTGCCGACAAGAGTTTGTAACGCGGTGTCGGTTCGCGTTGCTGCCGACAAGAGTTTGTAACGCGGTGTCGGTTCGCGTTGCTGCCGACAAGATTTTGTAACGCGGTGTCGGTTTGCGTTGCTGCCGACAAGAGTTTGTAACGCGGTGTCGGTTCGCGTTGCTGCCGACAAGAGTTTGTAACGCGGTGTCGGTTCGCGTTGCTGCCGACAAGAGTTTGTAACGCGGTGTCGGTTTGCGTTGCTGCCGACAAGAGTTTGTAACGCGGTGTCGGTTCGCGTTGCTGCCGACAAGAGTTTGTAACGCGGCGTCGGTTCGCGTTGCTGCCGACAGGAGTTTGTAGCGCGGCGTCGGTTCGCGTTGCTGCCGACAAGAGTTTGTAACGCGGCGTCGGTTCGCGTTGCTGCCGACAAGAGTTTGTAACGCGGCGTCGGTTCGCGTTGTTGCCGACAGAAGTTTGTAGCGCGGTGTCGGTTTGCGTTGCTGCCGACAGGAGTTTGTAACGCGGTGTCGGTTTGCGTTGCTGCCGATGAGAGGTTGTAACCCCGCGTCAGCGGGGAGCCGGGGGCGAGGTCAGAGCGCAGCGATGACCGTTAGCGCCCGGCGATCTTCGCTGCGATCTCCGCAACGTGCCTCCCTTGATAGCGCGCTCCATCGAGCTCGATCTTGGAAGGCTGTCGGCTGCCGTCGGTGCCGGCGATCGTCGATGCGCCGTAGGGTGAGTTGCCCATGACTTCGCTCGTACCCATCTGGCCCTGAAACGCGTACGGCAGGCCGACGATGATGAAGCCCAGGTGCAGCAGCACCGGATGAAAGGTGAGGATGGTGGATTCCTGTCCGCCGTGTTGAGTGTTCGACGACGAGAACACCGATCCCACCTTGCCCACCAGCGAGCCTTTGACCCACAGCGGGCCCGTCTGGTCGATGAAGGTTTTCATCTGCGCCGTCATGTTGCCGTAGCGGGTGCCCGTGCCGAAGATGATCGCGTCGTATTGGGGCAGCTCGTCGATGGTGGCGATCGGGGCCGGCTGGTCCAGCTTGAAGCCGGACTTGCGTGCCACATCTTCGGGCACTGTTTCGGGGACGCGTTTGACTTCCACCTGCGCGCCGGCGGAGCGAGCGCCTTCGGCGACAGCGGCCGCCATCTGTTCGATGTGTCCGTACGAGGAATAGTAGAGAACCAGAACTTTTGCCATGACACTCTCCGAGCCGAGGCGAGACCCGTGGAACGCCAGGGCGGCGCATAGGTTCCAGTGTCACCCGCGACGCGTATCATTTTCATGTACACGCGTGCGCTTCCTCGGGCGCACGCGCTGCGGGCTCTATCGGTGCATCAGGTGCTGGCTTGGAAGTCCACCAGCGGCACGCCTTCCTTGACTTGATCGCCGGCATTGCAGAGGTAGCTCACCAGCTTGCCCTTGCTCGGCGCGAACACAGTCAGCTCCATCTTCATCGCCTCCATCACCAACAAGGGCGCACCCTTGGCGACTTCGGCGCCGGGTTCGGAGAGCAGGGCGATGATTTTGCCGGGCATCGGCGCGGTCAATCCCCCTTGAGTCTCTTCGGTCTCGCCGGCGTGCACGAGCGGATCGTTGTAGGTGAGCACATGCTGCTGGCCACGAAGGAACACATGCATCTGCTCGCCGGATTTCACGACGGCAGTGTTGATGTGACGTTGACCGATGGTGAGACGCAGATCCGAATCTGACGTACGCACCACGCGCGCGGGTTCATCACCAATGAGATAGCCCGTCGACGTGTACTGCACCGACACGGTCGCAGTCTGTTCGCCGGCAGAAAACTGTAACGTACGAGTCTGCGTGCCATTGATCCGCCAGCCATCCGTGATGCTCCACGGAGAACTCGACGACTGGTCACGTTCAGTGGCGAGCTGAGCAAGCGCGGCGACCTCGAAGATTTGCTTCGGCAGCTCGGCGGCGGTGGGAATCAACGCGGCTCGCTCACGTTCGATCAGGCCGGTATCGACGCGGCCTTCGCGGAACGCCGGGTGACCGACGAGGCGGGACAGGAAGTTCACGTTGTGACCAACGCCCACGATGCGCGTCTCAGCCAGCGCGCCGAGCATGCGCTCGATGGCGGCTTCACGGGTGTGATCCCAAACGATCAGCTTGGCGATCATGGGGTCGTAGTGCGGAGTGATCTCGTCGCCCTGTTCGACGCCGGTGTCGAGACGCACATGCGCGGAAGGAGCGGGCGTCCTGAAATACGCGAGCCGGCCGACCGACGGCAGGAAGCCCTTCTCAGGTTCTTCGGCGTAGATGCGCACTTCGATCGAGTGTCCGTTCAGTGGTACCTGCTCCTGAGTGAGCGGCAGATTTTCGCCGGCGGCAACGCGCAGCTGCCATTCGACGAGGTCCAGACCGGTGATCATCTCAGTGACCGGATGCTCCACCTGCAGGCGCGTGTTCATTTCCATGAAATAGAAATTGCCCTGCGAGTCCGCGATGAACTCGACCGTGCCGGCGCCGACATAACCGACGGCGCGAGCGGCATCGCAAGCCGCCTTGCCCATGGCCGCGCGCTGGTCGGGCTTCACGCTGGGAGCGGGGGCTTCTTCGACCACCTTTTGATGTCGACGCTGGGCCGAGCAATCGCGCTCGTTGAGGCTGATCGTGTTGCCGGCCCGGTCGGCGAACACCTGGATCTCGATGTGCCGCGGCTGCTGGAGATACTTTTCGATGAGGACGTTGTCATCGCCAAACGACGTGCGGGCCTCGCGCTGACATGACGCGAGCGCGGCGGCGAATTCATTCGCCGCGTTGACGACGCGCATGCCCTTGCCGCCACCACCGGCCGACGCTTTGATCAGCACGGGATAGCCGATGCGATCCGCTTCCCGTTGCAACAATGCGGGATCTTGATCGGCACCGTGATAGCCGGGCACCAGCGGCACCTTGGCCTGCTGCATGAGTGCCTTGGCGGCCGATTTCAGGCCCATCGCGCGAATGCTCTTCACCGGCGGGCCGATGAAGACGACGCCGTTCTCTTCGCACGCATGTGCGAAGCTTTCGTTCTCGGAGAGGAAGCCGTAACCGGGGTGCACGGCCTGTGCACCGGACTGTTTGCAAACTTCGATGATACGGTCGATGCGGAGATAGCTCTCACGCGACGCCGCCGGGCCGACGCAGTAAGCCTCGTCCGCAAGACGGACGTGACGCGCGCCGGCGTCGGCCTCGGAATAGACCGCGACGGTGCGAATGCCGAGCTTGCGACAAGTGGCGATGACCCGGCATGCAATTTCGCCGCGATTGGCGATCAGGATTTTGGTGAACATGTTCTTTCTGATCCTTACATGCGGAACACGCCGAAGCGCGTGTCGCCGACCGGTGCATTCGCCGCGGCGGCGAGGCCGAGCCCCAAGGTGCGTCGGGTTTGGGCCGGATCGATGATGCCGTCGTCCCAGAGACGCGCGGTGGCGTAGTAGGCGCTGCCTTGCGTTTCGAACTGCGCTTTGGTCGGTGCTTTGAAGGCTTCTTCCTCGGCGGCGCTCCACTGTTTGCCCTGAGCTTCGAGCGCATCACGACGCACGGTCGCGAGCACGTTCGCGGCTTGCTCGCCGCCCATCACGGAGATCTTCGAGTTCGGCCAGGTCCACAAGAAGCGGGGCGAGTAAGCGCGACCACACATGCCGTAGTTGCCCGCACCGTAGGAGCCGCCGATCAGCACGGTGAACTTCGGTACTTGAGCCGTCGCGACCGCGGTCACCATTTTCGCGCCGTGGCGAGCGATGCCTTCGTTCTCATATTTGCGACCGACCATGAAGCCCGTAATGTTCTGCAGGAACACCAGCGGGATGCGGCGCTGAGAGCACAGCTCGATGAAGTGCGCGGCCTTCTGCGCCGACTCGGAGAACAGCACGCCGTTGTTGGCGATGATGCCGACCGGGTAGCCGTACACGTGTGAGAAACCAGTGACGAGCGTGGTGCCGAAGCGAGCTTTGAACTCGTCGAAGCGCGAGCCGTCGACGATGCGGGCGATGACTTCGCGCACGTCGAAGGGCTTGCGAGTGTCGGCCGGAATGACGCCGTACAGTTCTTCCGGGTCGTACAGCGGATCTTCGACTGCTTGCGGCTGAAACAGCGTTTCGCGAGGGCCGAGGTTGCCGACGATGCGGCGAACGATGGCCAACGCGTGATGATCGTTCTCGGCGAGATGATCCGCGACGCCGGAGATTCGAGTGTGCACATCGCCGCCGCCGAGATCTTCGGCGCTGACGACTTCGCCGGTTGCGGCCTTCACCAGCGGCGGGCCACCGAGGAAGATCGTGCCTTGATTGCGAACGATCACGGCCTCATCGCTCATCGCCGGCACGTAGGCACCGCCAGCGGTGCACGAGCCCATCACGCAAGCGATCTGCGGAATGCCCAGTGCCGACAGGTTGGCTTGATTGAAAAAGATCCGACCGAAATGTTCCTTGTCCGGGAATACTTCGTCCTGCATGGGCAGGAATGCGCCGCCGGAGTCGACCAGATATACGCAGGGCAGGCGGTTCTCACGCGCGATCTCTTGCGCGCGCAAATGTTTCTTGATGGTGATCGGGTAGTACGTGCCGCCTTTGACGGTCGCGTCGTTGCCGACGATCACGCACTCACGGCCATTGATCCGGCCGACGCCGGCCACGGCGCCCGAGCTCGCGACTTCCCCGCCATACATTCCATAAGCGGCGAGCGCCGAGAATTCGAGAAACGGCGTGCCGGGATCGAGCAGCAGATCGATACGATCGCGCACCAGCAGCTTGCCGCGTGAGGTATGTTTTTGCCGGGCGCTTTCGGAACCGCCCAAGGCGGCGGTAGCGGTCCGGCCGCGCAGTTCGTCGACGAGCGCGCGCAGGGCGGCGCTGTTGGCGCGGTATTCGTCGCTGCCGGTTCGCAGCTTGGAAGCAATGACGTTCATGAAACCCCTGTTAGCCGCTATCCGCTCGGCCCGACGGCATTGTAGGAGGGGCTGGCCAAGAAGTGAATGGCGATTCACAAAAAAAACTGAGATTCACTTCGTGCTAGGATCGGCGCCATGAGCTACAAGCGATCCTTCCTGATGGAGGAGCGGCTGGCCGACAACCGCCAGCGCATCCTCAAGGCGGCGCGCGCCCTGGTCGCGGAGGGCGGGTTCAACTCCGCCTCCATTGCGGCCGTGGCCTCCAGTGCCGGGCTGTCCGCCGGGGCCATCTATCGTTACTTCCCTTCCAAGTCGGCGCTATTCGTCGAAGTGCTGACCAGCGCCATCGATCACGAGATCGCGATCCTGCAGGACATTGTCCAAGGCGAGGGTGATGTGACGGCTCGTCTGCGGGCCTGCGTGGAGTCGTTTGCGAACCGTGCGCTCGAAGGGCCGTATCTGGCTTATGCGTTCATTGCCGAGCCGGCCGACGAGGATGTCGATGAGGCGCGCTTGCTGGGGCGTATCCGCTTCGGTGAAGTGTTCAAGTCGCTGCTGGTCGAAGGCATCGATAAAGGCGAATTCCCGGCGCAATCCATCGATATCGGCGCGGCTTGCATCGTCGGCGCGTTCACTGAAGCCTTGATCCGGCCGATCACGCCTCGAAGCAAGCGGGACGCGCGCGCGGAACTGGTCGAGGGCATCGTGGCGTTCTGTTTACGGGCGGTCGGAGCGAAAGTTTCCTGAGTCGATGCGTCAGTTCACTCACCTTCTGTCGATTCGCACGACCCGGCGTGGCCTGGTGGATTTCACCAAGGACGTGCGTGCGTGGGTGGCGGCTCAACGCGTCACTACAGGATTGCTGACGGTCTTTTGCAAGCACACGTCGGCGTCGTTGTTGATCCAGGAGAATGCGGCCCCGGAAGTGCGTACCGATCTGGAAGCGTTCTTCGAGCAGATCGCGCCCGAAGATCCGGGTCGCTATGAGCACGACGACGAAGGGCCCGACGACATGCCGGCCCATCTGCGCACGGCGTTGACCCAAGTGCAATTGTCCATCCCGGTGCTCGACGGCGAACCGGTGCTCGGCACCTGGCAGGCCCTCTACCTGTTCGAACACCGCCAGCGGCCGCATGTGCGCGAAATCGTCCTGCATTTACTGGCGGAGTAGGCCCTAGGCTTGTCCGTTTCGCGACGAAAGGTGTCAATCTTGTTAGGGACGCCGCGCCGCCGACTCCTTACACTGTGAGCTGACCACCATCGGACAGTGCCGTCCGATGAGTTTTCCTGTTGGGAGCATCCGTTTGAACTCTTCGGCCGAGGCTCGTGATCCTGCCAGCTGGCGGGACGAGACCGCTTTTCCCGTCATCATTGCCATCAGCTTCTGCCATCTGTTGAACGACACGATGCAGTCGCTGCTGCAGGGCTCGTATCCCGCGCTCAAAGCGAGCCATCACCTGACGTTCGCGGAACTGGGCTGGATCTCGCTGGCGTATCAGCTGACGGCGTCGATGCTTCAGCCCGTGGTCGGTTATGTGGCCGACCGCCGGCCCATGCCGTTTTCGTTGCCGATGGGCACGCTGTTCACGGCGTCGGGCCTGTTGGTGATTTCACTGGCCGGCAACTTCGAATGGTTGCTGGCCGGCGCGGCGCTGCTGGGCATGGGCTCTTCGGTGTTTCATCCGGAAGCATCGCGCGTGGCGCGCATGGCGGCGGGTGGTCGGCACTCGCTGGCGCAATCGTTGTTTCAATTGGGCGGTAACGCGGGGCAGGCGATCGGTCCGTTGCTGGCGGCGCTGGTGGTCGTGCAATGGGGGCAGTCGGGTCTGGGAGCGTTCGCGCTGTTGACGTTGGTGTCGACGGCCATCCTTTGGAATGTCGGCGTCTGGTACAAACATCATGGCTTGCCCCGCTTGAAGCGGGCGCACAGCACGCGCCGGCAGGAATCGGCGATTCCTCGCAAGACGGTCGTGCGAGGCATGACCATCCTGCTGCTGCTGATCTTTTCCAAATACGCCTACATGGCGAGCCTGACCAACTACTACACGTTCTATCTGATCGAGCGCTTCAACATGAGCGTGGTCGAGGCGCAGGTGCATCTGTTCCTGTTCCTGGGCTCGATCGCTTTAGGCACGCTGCTCGGCGGTTATTTCGGCGATCGGTTCAGTCGCAAGACCATGATCCAGTTCTCCGTGCTGGGCGCGTTGCCGTTTACGCTCATGTTGCCGTTCGTGAGTCTGGCGTGGACCGAAGCGCTCACGGTGGTCATCGGGCTCACGCTCGCCTCCGCATTTCCCGCGATCGTCGTGTTCGCGCAAGAGCTGATGCCCACCAGAGTCGGCATGGTCTCGGGCATGATGTTTGGTTTCTCGTTCGGCATCGGCGGCCTGGCCGCGGCGTCGTTCGGGCACGTGGCGGATCTCTACGGAATCGCGTTCGTTTACAAGCTCGGCGCGTTCCTGCCGGTGCTCGGCGTGCTGGCGATCTGGTTGCCGGATCTGAAACGAGTCAAAGCCGCTTCGTAGCTCCATGGCGATCGAGGGTGCAGCGTTAGCGCTGGTTCGAAAGCTGGAGCAGCGTCCCGAGGCGATCGTCGCGTTTTCACGTGACTATCCCGCGGGCTATCTGATCGCGCGTCATCAGCACGATCGCGCGCAGCTCATCCACGCGTCGTCCGGCATCATGCGCGTCGACACCCCGAATGGAATCTGGGTCGTGCCGCCGATGCGGGCGATCTGGGTGCCGCCGCAAGTGCCTCACGAAATCCGTGCGAACAGCACGGTGAAGATGCGCACGTTGTTCTTGCGGCCCGATGCGCGGTCTGATTTGCCGGCGGATTGTTGTGTCATCGAAGTCACCTCGTTACTTCGTGAGCTGATACTGCGCATGGTCGCGCTTGCCGAGGCCGAGCCTCGCGTGACTCCGTCGGTTCATCTGACCGAGCTGATCCTGAGTGAGATTCGTGAGATCGGCACGTTGCCGCTGCACATCCCGATGCCGGAAGACAGTCGGGTGCGGCGTATTTGCCAGGCGATTCTGCAGGATCCCTCGGACTGCAGGACGAGTGCGGAGTGGGGCGCGACCGTCGGCGCCAGCTCACGCACGCTCGAGCGTTTGTTTCATAGAGAAACGGGGATTACGTTCGGCTCGTGGCGTCGGCAAGCGCGGTTGCTGGCGGCGATGACACAGCTCGCGGCCGGTCGCCCGGTCGCGAATGTGGCCGGCGATCTCGGCTATGACAGCCCGAGTGCGTTCACGGCGATGTTCAAGCGGGTGTTGGGCCACCCACCGAGTCAGTTCTGTCCGTCACTCACGCGACGTGAGTTGCCCACAGATCGTTGAGGTAGCCGAAGCTCCAGTTCTCGGGCGGTTCGCGCGCCACGATCTTCTCGGTGGCATGCGGATCCATCAGATCCACCAGCTTGGGCTCGAACGGCATGCCCGACTTGGTGGAGAAGAACAGTTTTACTTTCGGCGCGGTGAGCCTGGCGGGATTCTGTTCCACGACCACGCCCAGCTTGCCGGACGCCATGCGCACCAGCGAGCCGACCGGATAGATGCCGATGGTCTTGATGAACGTCTGCAACACCACCGAGTCGAAGTGACCTTCCCACGACGCCATGCGCGCGACCGATTCGGCCGGGTCCCAGCCCGATTTGTAGGGCCGGTCGGAAGTGACGGCGTCGTAAACGTCGCAGACCGCGCTCATGCGCGCGATCAACGAGATCTTGTCGGCGCTCAGCGCGTCGGGATAGCCCTTGCCGTCGATTCGCTCATGATGGTGGCGGGCCACATCGAGCACGCTTTCGTTGCTGACGCCGCTTTCCAGCAGCATCTCGTGGCCACGCACCGGATGCGATTTGATGATGGTGAATTCGTCGTCGGTGAGCTTGCCCGGCTTGTTGATGATGTCCTGAGGCATCACCGCTTTGCCCAGATCGTGCAGCAGACCGGCCATGCCGGCGTCGCGCAGCGTTGGTTCATCGAGCCCGAGTTGTTTACCCAGCGACACCATCAACGCGCACACCGACACGGAGTGCATGTAGGTGTATTCGTCGGCGGTCTTCAAGCGACACAGGCTGATCAATGCGTGCGAGTTGCTGTCGACGGAGTCGACGATGTCATTGACCAGCGGCGCGCACTCGCTGGTGTTGACGGCGTTGCCCATGCGCGCTTCGGCGAACAGCGAGTTGACGGCTTCCTTGGAGCGCTTCAACACATTGGATGCGTTGTGCAGTTCATCGCCCATGGAACGGCGCACTTTCGGTTTCGCTGCCTGCGGCGGCGGGGTCGGGACGACCTCGATGACCGGGGTTTCGCTCTTGGGACGCGCGACGTCCAGCCCTTTGGAAGTGTCTATCCAGCACTCCGCGAGACCCGACGCTTTCAGACGCGCGAGCGATTCCGGCTCCACCAGAAAGCGGGTTTTCCAGAAGGAATGTTTGAGCCACGGTCCCTCGACCGAAGCCACGAACATCCCGGTTCGAACTTCAGATATGGCGATTTTTTTCAGCATGGCGTTCGACTCGCGGCCAACGGGGCCGCGCGTAATCCGTCGTCTGTTGCCCTGCATCGGCAGGCATGGCCGAAAAATTACGGTCACGCCGTCGTGGATTATGAGAGGTCCGTCGCAAAGCGACGGACGGGGCGGGGGAGGGATGGGCGATGGGGCGGCGGTGCTCAGGGGTTTCCTGAAAGCAGGGCCCGGGGAAGTCACAACTTTCCGCGTGAGATCGGGGCGGCGGCAGTGAGTCAGCGCACCCAGTAGGGGACGTACCTTGCGTATTTATTGCCTTGGCCCTCGTCCGCGGGAACGATCCGGCCAGCCTTCTTGGCATCGCTGATGACGGTGGAGGCCGCCTGGTACTCCGCTGGCGTCAGCTTGAAACGAGCCCGCAACGTCGTATTGTTCATATAGTCGTGCCCGAGCCATCGAACGACGCAGTGACAGAAGCAGGCCCAGATTTTGTCGGCCTTCGAAAGTTTGTTGAACGGCTTCGGTCCGAACAGGACGACGCGCATCGAATTCTCGGAAGCGAAGAATTCCGGTGCCGGCAGGGATCGCTCTTCTATCTCCAGGATGGCCTTGTCGATGCCGCCACCTCTTTCCTCACAGATGCCGAGCTCTCGCATCGTACTGGCCAGCTTCTCATTGCGCGAGCGGCGTTCGTCGATGATCCGGTCGACTGCTATGAGCGAGTTGCCGGGGTTGATGACCTCGATACGGTCCTGATAGATCTCGACCATCGGGCCGGTGCCGCTGACGGTGAAGTCCTGATGGATGAGCGCGTTCGCAATCACCTCGCGAACCGCGATCATTGGGAAGATCGGTGTCGCCCGGCGGACGCCGTCGACGTATTGTTCCTCCATCGGAACCTGATCGCGTATGAAGCCTATCAGTCCGGCGAAGCTGACTGCATATCCGTTACGGCTTTCGATCTCTCGTTCCGATTTCGACTTGTCTCCGCCGACGTACTTGATGAGCCGCACGGACTTGTTCGACACCGACGGAAAACTCGTCAGGTCGCGTGCAAAAAGAACGGCGCCGAGATTGGTGATGTCGTAGCCGCCTTCGGAGTCGTCCTTGATACAACCCATAGTCGAGAACTGCCGAATGATTTCGTCGGCGCTCTTCGGCGGCTCTTTGCCGGTGAGTGAGTAGTATGCTGAGGTATCGAGGATTTCCAGTACCTGTTCGGCACTTTGATGCGTCAACGCGATTGCGCTTTCGAATCTGTGACGGCTGGTTGCGAGCCACAACGCACGCTCTTGCTCGGGCAGGTCTCGGAGCGGTTTGACGTTCTCGCCAACACGGACATACTCACTGCCTGCGAAGCGAATCGGCCGGTCGTACGACGGCTCGATCGAGATGATCGAGAAACACAGACCGTCTTGCTCGAAGTCGAGAAATTCCAGCATCAGTCTCGGCTCCAGCATGCGCGTCAACCAGTTCTGAAAGTTCTCGGCGCCCTTGGTCATTTCGCTGAGACGAACGCAGGTGCCGACTTTTTTCCTGGTGCCGTTCTCGATGCCGAACGCGATGAATGCTCGTTCCTTGCCGACCAATACGGCACCGTTGGCGCATGCCGACACGCACCTGCCAATCATCTCGGGATCGCCATTGTTCTGTTTGAACTCCAGCCACGCGCTTTCGGCGCGCTCCGCGATCAGGCGGTCGAGCAGGGCATGGGGGTTCTTGATAACCATGGCTTGCGCAGGTGGTCCTTATATCCCCCTCATATCGGGGAGCTCAGAGGTCATGCGGGCTGGACTAGGTGCGGCCCATAAAATCAGCCACTTACATGGACCGCCCGGGCGGGGGCTTTATCCCCCTTATATCGGGGTCCTATCCAGATAAGGTGGGGCCCTCCCTGAGTGTCATATTTTCAATGCGCATCCTCATCACCGGCGCCTCCGGTTCAGGCACCTCCACGCTTGCTCGTGCGCTGGCGGCCGAGCTTTCGGCGGCGGCGTTCGACGTGGATGATTATTTCTGGGTGCCGACGTCGCCTCGCCGAGATTCGGATCGAGCGATTGCGTCGGCGCGAGCAAGAGCAGTGGGGTTATATCGATCCGGCATTCATCGAGTGGTCCGCGCAGTACGATGAAGGGCGGTTGCCGGGGCGCGGTCGTGATAAGCATGAGCGGTGGTTGGCGCAGCGGAATGTTCCAATTGTTCGCATCGATGGCGAGGTTTCATTGGAGCATTCGTGTGCGACGGTGCTCGCCGCGATGAAGACGCTCGCGTGAACGCGGCTTGACTCGCATCGCCCGCAGCAGGTAACGTCGCGCTCGCTAGGGGAGTCCCTATAGGGGCTGAGAGGTCATTGGCGCTCGTGCGCGATATGGCGACCCTTACACCTGATCCAGGTCATGCTGGCGTAGGAAAGTCGTAAGCGCGGAGCGATGGTCTTTGACGACGTCGCACGTGCGCGTGCTACTCACGATGGCGCTGGATCTCCCACTGGAGAATCAGATGAACGCCAAATCGGTCCCCGTGAGCACGGCCGCGCTGCCTTCCTCCCGAAAAGTCTATGAATCCGGCGTCTTACATCCGCACATTCAAGTGCCGATGCGAGCGATCCAGTTGCATCCGTCGGCCAATGAGCCCGATGTAGTGGTCTACGATTCCTCCGGTCCGTACACCGATCCGCGCGCAAACATTCAGATCGAGCGGGGGCTGACACGCATTCGCGAGCCGTGGATTCTGGCTCGTCACGATGTGGAGCGGCAGGAAACGCAGCGATCAACAACATCAGAGCTGACCGGGTTTCCGGTCAAGCAACAGCCGTTACGCGCGAAATCGAACGCGGCCGTCACTCAGCTCGCCTATGCGCGCGCCGGAATCATCACGCCAGAGATGGAATACGTGGCGATTCGAGAGAATGTCGGTCGCGCGAAACTCAAGGCGAACGGTGGGGAGGGGAATTCCTGGGGCGCCAATTTGCCCGAGTATGTGACACCCGAGTTCGTGCGCGCCGAGATCGCGGCGGGTCGCGCGATCATCCCCGCGAACATCAATCATCCCGAGTCCGAGCCGATGATCATCGGTCGCAACTTCCTGGTGAAGATCAATGCCAATATCGGCAATTCCGCGGTGACCTCGAGCATGTCGGAAGAGGTCGACAAGATGGTGTGGGCGATCCGCTGGGGCGCGGACACTGTCATGGATCTGTCCACGGGCAAGAACATTCACAACATCCGTGAATGGATTCTGCGCAATTCGCCGGTGCCCATCGGCACCGTGCCCCTCTATCAAGCGCTGGAAAAAGTGGACGGCGTCGCTGAAGCGCTCACGTGGGAGATTTTCCGCGACACGCTGATCGAGCAGGCGGAGCAGGGCGTCGATTACTTCACGATTCACGCGGGAGTGCGGCTCGCCTACATCCCACTCACGGCGAACCGAGTCACGGGCATCGTGTCGCGCGGCGGCTCGATCATGGCGAAGTGGTGTCTGGCTCATCACCGTGAAAGCTTCCTGTACGAGCACTTCGAAGAAATCTGCGAGATCTGCCGCGCCTACGATGTGAGCTTCTCGCTCGGCGACGGCTTGCGTCCTGGCTCGATCGCGGATGCGAACGATGCCGCGCAGTTTGCAGAGCTCAGAACGCTCGGCGAGCTGACGAGAATTGCCTGGAAGCACGACTGCCAGGTGATGATCGAGGGGCCGGGCCACGTGCCGATGCATAAGATCAAGGAGAACATGGACGAGCAGCTGAAGCACTGCGCCGAAGCGCCGTTCTACACGCTCGGGCCACTGACCACCGATATCGCGCCGGGCTACGATCACATCACGTCAGCCATCGGCGCGGCCATGATCGGCTGGTTCGGTACGGCGATGCTGTGTTACGTGACGCCGAAGGAACATTTGGGATTGCCCAATCGAGATGACGTGAAGACCGGCGTCATTACGTACAAGATCGCGGCGCATGCGGCGGACCTGGCCAAAGGGCATCCGGGCGCGCGAGATCGCGACGATGCGATTTCACGCGCGCGCTTCGACTTCCGCTGGGAAGATCAATTCAACCTGTCGCTCGATCCCGATACGGCCTGCGCCTTCCACGACGAGACTATGCCGCGCGAGGCGCACAAGCTCGCGCACTTCTGTTCGATGTGCGGCCCGAAGTTCTGCTCCATGCGAATCTCGCACGAGGTTCAAGCGGCGGCGCGTGAGTCCGGCATGAGCGAGATGGCGGTGAAGTTTCGCGAGCAGGGCGAGATCTACGTTCGCCCGGAGCTGGGCTGAGTAACGTGCGCGTGTCGATCGTCGGTGCCGGCGTGGCGGGCATGACTTGCGCCGTCGAGTTCGCCGAACGTGGCGTTCCCACGGAAGTGTTCGAGCAAGCGGCCAGCTTCGGACCGCACAACTGCTCGTGGTACGCCGGCGGCATGCTTGCGCCTTGGTGCGAGTGTGATCACTCCGCTGATCTGGTCGCGACGTTCGGTGAGCAGAGTGTCGCATGGTGGAGGAAGCGCGTGCCGGCGCTGGTACAGCGAGGGAGTCTGGTCCTTGCGCATGGCCGCCACATCTCGGAACTGGTTTCGCTCAGTCGGCGAACGGGGCGATATGAATGGTTGGATGCGGGCGGCATCGGCGAGCTTGAACCGGCGCTCGCGAATCGCTTTCCGAAAGGGTTGTTCTTCAAGGACGAGGCACACATCGATCCGCGCGAGGCGCTGCGCTCTCTGGCCGATAGATTCATCTCGTTGGGCGGGCGAATTCACTTCGGCGCGGCGAGCGCTGCCCGATCCGATGGCAATCATTTCGTTGTCGACTGCACCGGATTGGCTGCGAGGGAAGCGCTACGGGAGCTTCGCGGGGTCAAAGGGGAAATGCTGGTGTTGCGCTCGAGAGAGATCACGCTCAATCGCCCGGTGCGATTGCTCGCCCCCCGCGTTCCGGTCTATATCGTGCCGCGTCCGAACGGCGTGTTCATGGTGGGTGCCACCATGATCGAGAGCGACGAGCTGAGTCGGGTCACTGCGCGCTCGGTGCTGGAGTTGCTGAGCGCGGCGTGTTCGTTACATCCGGCGTTCGCAGAGGCGGAGATTCTCGAGATGGGCTCGCAGGTGCGGCCCGCGTTCCCGGATAACATGCCACGCATCACCTGGCGCCGGGATCGAATTTATATCAATGGTTTCTTTCGGCACGGATTTCTGCTCGCGCCAGCGTTCGCACGGATGGCGGCGGATGCCGTGTTGAGCGGTGAAATCTGTCCTCAGGTAGCGTATGAAAATCACGCTTAACGGTGTCGAGCGGGAGATCGCGGAGAGCCGCCTGGAACAGGCGCTCCGGGAGCTGGGCTATTGCGACGGCCCCATCGCGACTGCTGTGAACGGGCAGTTCGTTCCGAAAAAACAACGTCTGGAGATCGCCCTCAACGAAGGCGATCGCATCGAAGTCGTGGCTCCGATGCAAGGAGGATGACGTGCTCGTTTACGACACGACGCTCACGTCCAGACTGCTGCTCGGGACGTCGAGATATCCGTCGCCGGCCGTGTTGATGGAGGCGGTCAAGTCGTCGGGCACCGACGTTGTGACTGTGTCTCTGCGACGCGAGTCGAGTGGCGAACGTTCGGGGCAGGGGTTCTTTTCGATCATTCGATCGCTGGGGGTGCGCGTGCTGCCGAACACGGCCGGGTGTCATTCGGTGAAAGAGGCGGTCACGACGGCGCACATGGCGCGCGAAGTGTTCGACACCCGCTGGATCAAGCTCGAAGTGATCGGCGATCGCACGACTTTGCAGCCCGATGTGTTCGGGTTGGTGGAGGCGGCGAAGATTCTGTGTGAAGACGGATTCCAGGTCTTTCCCTATACAACCGAGGATCTGGTCGTTGCCGATAGGCTGCTGGATGCGGGCTGTCGGGTGTTGATGCCGTGGGGCGCGCCGATCGGCTCGGGGCAGGGCTTGAATAATGTGGTCGGCCTGCGAGCGATGCGCGCTCGATTTCCTGAAGTGCCGTTGATCGTGGATGCAGGCATCGGCGTGCCGTCGCACGCGGCGCGAGCGTTGGAGTTGGGCATGGATGGCGTGTTGATCAATACGGCGGTGGCGCGTGCGGGCGATCCTGTCGGGATGGCGCGGGCGTTTGCGGATGCCGTCAAAGCGGGGCGCGCAGCGTTCGTTGCGCAGCCCATGCTGCCGAGTGACGTTGCGATTCCATCGACGCCCGAGCTCGGCCTGGCGCATCTGGTATGAAGCTCGATCCGTTTTATTTGATCGTCGACGATGTGGCGTGGCTGCGCAGGTTGCTGCCGGTGGGCGTGAAACTGGTCCAGTTGCGCATCAAGGATCGACCGGACGCGGAAATTCGTGAGCAAGTGGTGACGGCCAAGGGGTTATGTGCGCAGGCCGGCGCGTGTTTGATCGTCAACGACTATTGGAGGATCGCGCTCGATGAAGGCTGCGATTTCGTGCACCTCGGGCAGTCGGATCTGGATGAGGCCGATGTGCCGGCGTTGCAGCGGGCTGGCGTGCGAATTGGTATCAGCACCCATAGTCATGAGGAATTGGAGCGGGCGCTGACGTTTGGGCCTGACTACGTTGCGCTCGGGCCGATCTATCCGACCACGTTGAAGGTGATGCCGTGGGCGCCGCAGGGGCTGGCGCGAATTTCAGAATGGAAACAGAGAGTGGCGCCGATTCCGTTGGTCGCTATTGGTGGGCTCAGTGTGGAGCGGCTGCCGGACGTGTTTGCAGCCGGTGCCGACAGCGCTGCCGTAGTGTCCGACGTGCTTCGGCACGCGACGCCAGAGCTCAGAGCGCGCGAGTGGATCGACGAGGCGGCGAGGTCGATGACGGCGGCTCCACCGCCGGTCGGATAGCGCGTGTCATATGGCTGCATCCGTGTCCGATAATTTCAGCGCCGCTGCGGCACCTGTCCTCGTCATCGCCGGCACCGATTCGAGTGGCGGCGCCGGCTTGGTCAGAGACGTCCAAGTCATTACCGAACTCGGCGCTCGCGCATCGTGTGTCGTCACCGCTGTTACGGCGCAGACAAATAGCGAGGTTGTGACATCGTATGCCCTCGCGCCCGGGTTGGTGAGGCAACAGCTGCGAGCGGCGCTCCGTGCAAACGACGTTCGTGCCATCAAGATTGGCATGCTCGGCACCGGCGCCAACGTGCGGGCGGTGCTCGATGAGCTGCTCGACAGCAGTGATATACCGATCATCCTCGATCCGGTGCTCTGCTCATCGTCCGGCGCGACGTTGCTCGATCCGGAAGGAGAGCGGTTGCTGCGAGATCAACTCCTGCGTCGGTCCACACTGGTCACTCCAAACCTGATCGAAGCTGGCGTACTGCTCGACGAGCCGATCGCCAAGGACGAAGGCGAGCAGGCGACGCAGGCGGAGAAGCTGCTTCGCTTCGGCTCGGTTGGTGTGCTTCTGAAGGGCGGACACGGGACTGACGGTGACTCGGTGGACGTACTGGCGACGCGAACCGGGCCGCCCCTCCTGTTCCGAGCCAAGCGCCTCGATGTCACGATGCGTGGTACGGGCTGTGCGCTCAGTTCGGCCATCGCGGCCTTGATGGCATCGGGCATGCCGATGGAGCTGGCGTGTCAGCGAGCCAAGACTTACGTCCATGACAAGCTGCGGGGCCTGGCCATCTAGCGGACGCAAGACATCGGCTATAGTTCGCCGATGATTTCTTCCTTCGACGCACCCGCGGGCCGCATCATCGGTTGGCACGATGGGCGAGTGATTCGCGCCACGGGCATTCGTTACGCGCGCGCCCTGCGTTTCCAGCCGCCGGTGCCGGAGCCGGCGTCTGCGGCCGACATTGATGCTACCGAGTGGTCGCCGGCGTGTGCTCAGGCGGATCACCCCTTCGGGATGGGGCTCATGAACTCGTCGGTGCGAACGTTGGCGTTCACCGAGGATTGTTTACGGTTGTCGGTCACCGCACCGGATGACATTGCATCGGGCGAGAAGCGACCTGTGATGGTGTGGATTCATGGCGGGTCCTACGTGTTCGGGGCCGGCGACGCGGCGATCTACGACGCACGCGCGTTGGTAGAAGAGCAGGGCGTCGTCGTTGTTTCGGTGACCTATCGTTTGGGATTGCTGGGATTCCTCGGCGGCGCTGGCGGGCGAGCAGCGAATCTGGGTCTGCTCGACATCATCGAGGCATTGCGTTGGGTGAAGGCAAACATCGCGGCGTTCGGTGGCGATACGGAGAACATCACGCTGTTCGGCCAGTCCGCGGGCGGGGACGCGATTGCTCACTTGATGATCGCGGAGGGTGCGCAGGATTTATTCCGCCGCGCCATCATTCAAAGCGCACCGCTCGGCATCAGCTTGGGCCGTCGCAAAATGACCGAAGCGATGATGAAGATCGCGGCCCACGTTACACACGATGCGCCGACGGAAGAGGTGATCGTCGCGCAGGCTTCGGTCGTTTCAGCGTCGCAAGGTTTTGGTTGGCCCGCCGCGATGCCGTTCGGTACGCAGTATGGACATCATCCTTTGCCACCCGAGGAAGAAGTGGACTCGGCGTGGTCGCGGTGCGCGCGTCGCTTCGATGTATTGATTGGTTCGGCGGCCGAGGAGGGGGCGTTCTTCATACCCATCATGGAGCCGTTGCGTAAGCTCGCAGCTCTGCCGCTGGTCGGCGATACGGTTCGTCGCGTCGTTGTCAGAACCATTACGCGCAAGGTCTACGCCGTCGCGGCCGATCGTTTTGCGAATCGTCATGCGCGGGCCGGTGGCCACGCTTATACCTACAAGATTCATTGGGGATCGAAGACGAACCGGCTGGGCGCGACGCATGCCATCGATCTGCCGCTGCTGTTCGGTGACGAGTCGACCTGGCGCGACGCCGATCTGATCGCTGGCCTGACCTGGGCCGACGTGCACGCCAGCGCCAGGAAAGTCAGAGCGCTCTGGTCGACGTTTGCGCGCACTGGCGGACTGGTGCAGGGCTTGATTGAACCAGCGCTGGTGAGTTACCGCAAGGCTTAGGCATACCTCGAATCCATCGCCGCCGGCACGGTGGCGCGGGCTGGAAACGTGGGGCTAAGGTCGTCGCGAGCGCCGGTCCTGCTAATATCTACATCGAAATTCAGGCCCCGTCGTCTGTGTTGAAATCCGAGGAGTCCATCGAACTTGCCGAGCGAGACGCGGCGGCATGGTTCGTCCGGCTGGTGGCGAACGACCTGACTCACACGGAGCGAAGGGAGTATCTCGCGTGGCTCAAGGCCAGCCAACTCCATGTCGAGGCTCTGCTCGATATCTATCGCTATCACGGCTATGTCAGAAGAGCGAAGTTGCTGGCACGCCATGCCGAGGATTCGCTCCCGGTCAACGTTATAAATTTCTCCGATACAAAGTCCCAGCTCGAGCGCCTGGCTGGCTCGAAGAATAACAGCGTGCCTGGTCGTGTGGATCGACTGATCGGGCTGGTCGTGCCGCTATCGGTCAGTCTCGGCGCACTCGATCTGATGTGGTCCGCTTTGAATGTCTATGGCGGACTCTTTCCGTTACGGAGCATGCAACCGGAGTCGCTGCGCCTGATCAGCGCGGTATTGCTGTCTGCGGTTGCCATGTGGGCAGGATGGGTGCTCGGGCGCCAGGCGATCAATCAGAGGCACACGATGTGACGTTGCCGGATCTGCAAATTGCGTGTACTTCGATCGTGTTCGGTCTGTTGGGGCTGATCATCCTGATCAGACGGCGTGGCCGGTTTGCCAAGAGGCACCTGTTCCAGCTGGTTGCTGTCGTGGTCGCGGCCCAGGAGATCCCGGTCGCCTTCCTGCTCTGCTCTTGTGCTTCCACCGGAGCGTGGTGTACTCCTCTCGGCGCGGCCATCGGCGAGCCGTACAAATATCATATCTTCTTCGCCGGGTTGATCCTGCTGGTGATCAGCGTGGGTGGCACCGTGGCAGTGTTTCGTGAGGAGCTGAGGTCGGCACGGCCAGTCTCGAAACGACGTCCTCAGCCGGCAGAACTGCTCCGGGAATCTGTCCCGGACACTCCGTCGTAGACGCCGCTTCGCGGCCCTCCGGTGCAAAATGGCTCCGGGTTGTCGGATTCCGGATGGCTGGTTCGTCCTTGGGTCGACAAGCTTGCTCAACGGGCCCACGAAGGAGACCCACGATGGCTAAAAATGTAATCTGTGTCTGGTACGACAACGCGGCGGAGGAAGCCGCCAACTTCTACGCCCGGACGTTTCCGGACAGCAAGGTGACCGCGGTCCATCGAGCGCCCGGCGATTTTCCCGGTGGCAAGGAAGGTCAAGTGCTGACCGTCGAGTTCACGGTGGTGGGCGTCCCTTGCGTCGGGCTGAACGGCGGGCCCATCTTCAAGCATTCCGAAGCGTTTTCGTTTCAGATCCTCACCGAGGACCAGGCGGAGACCGACCGCTATTGGAATGCCATCGTCGGTAACGGCGGTGCCGAGAGTGCCTGCGGGTGGTGCAAGGATAAGTGGGGCCTGAACTGGCAGATCACTCCGCGTGTGCTGATACAAGCGACCACCGATCCGGATCGGGCGGCCGCGAAGCGCGCGTTCGACGCGATGATGGAAATGCGAAAGATCGATATCGCCACCATCGAGGCAGCGTGGCGAGGCAGGGCTCGCAGCTAGCGTGAAGTTTGCAGGCGCCGGGGCGGCCCCCGGCCCTGGCCGTGCCGGCGCCCGCCCCGGCGTGATCGAGACCGGCGTTGCTTGTTATCTCTTCAAGGGCCGTGCCTGCGGGAACGTCCAGGTGCCGTTGAGAATCTCGGCGCGGGGGCGATACATGCGCACGACGTACGACCATCCCGGTGAGATCGGCATACAGTTCGGAGCCTTGCCGTCACAGCCGCCGAACTGAATGGTGACTGAGCCATCGGCATCGGGCTTCGCGGTCAAATTGTTGAGCGAGTAGACGTCGAGATCGTTCTTTTCGAAGAATCCATCTTTGTTGTACACGCTGACCGACCAGAAGCCGTCGACCGGAACCTCTCTCACGGTCAGGGTGTAGACGGTCTTGCCGTCGTTGTCGGGCGGCGCGATGCCTGCGTAGAAGGCGTCGCTGAGCGGATTGCCGCCCCAACCGGCGGCCGTGCCGAGCAGATGCTGCACGGGGTCGACCTGTTCCCGCGGGCCGAACATGCGGGCTGAATCGATCCCGCCGCTCGCTGCCGTCACTGCAAGTAATGACTCGCGGACCTTCTTGAGCGATACCGGATCCCAGTCCGGTGCGTCCCATCGTCCAGGCTTCGGTTGGGTTACCTCGAGTTGATCCTGCAGGGCATGTACCTGCTTCAGATCCGAGGGAGCGTTGGGGTCGACGAACGTGCGGACCACAAACACCACGTAGCGCGTGCCGATCTGCTCTTTCGTAAAGACGTGGGCGCCAGGCTCATAGACAACCGCCGGTGTGTAGTGATCTTCGTCGATCACTTGCATGGACATGAAGCGCCCGCCGGCATCCGGGAACGTCACGGTGGCGGGGCCCGCGTCGAGATCGACGACCGCTGGTGAATACAGCGTATCTCGATTCATTCGGATGACAGTTTGCTTATCGAGAGGCGTCGGTTCCCGCGCGTGCAGGAATCCGGCCAGGCCACCGGCGTCGGCGACGAACTTGCCGAAATAGGTGTCGGTCTCGGCGCGCTTGAAATTGTCGACGGTGACACGCTTGGAATTGGCGGCTGACGCCGCGACCGCAGATGCCATGATCGAGCTCCGCAATGAGGTGCGGTCGGATTATTCGGTGCGGATCGTCTGGAAGCAGTACGTACGGAGGGAGTTCCGGCTCGTGAAGGGTGTCGCAGCCTCAGCGTTTCTTTTCTTACCCGCGAGCCCGCAAATGCAGCTCCCGCCGCTTGTAATCGATGATCAACGTATCCAGCAGCCCGATGATATCCATGCCGATCAGCAACGCGGGCTGATCCGTCATCTTCCACGCATCGAAGATATACATATCGCCGAACGTCACCTGCATGCCTCTGAGCGTGAGGTCGCCCAACTCGACGGACGGGGCCAGCACGGTTTCGCCTTTCTGGGCGTCGAGCGTGACGCCGATGATGGTGTTCTCCACGCCCTGACGTTTTCTTTTCGCGAGCGCGTTGCGCAGCGTGCTGTTGCCGATGGTGGTTTGCGCGCCGGTGTCGAGCATGGCGTGCGTGCGGACGCCGGCGAGTTTGACGTCGAACATCAGCAGGTGGCCGTAGCGCAGCTTCACCGGAATTCTGGTGTAGCCGTTGGCGCGGACCGGGCCGGTCGAACGCAGGATGGTGATTTCATCGTTCTTGAAATCGATATGGACGCGCTTGTCGCTGAGGCCGTCCGCGCCCAGCACGCCTTCGGCGCCGCCGAACACGTCGGGGACGATGGCGACCTGGCGGTCGCCGAGGAACAGGTCGCCGACTTCGATGCTGTTGACCTTGATGGCGGGCACGATGGAGGAGCCGGTCGCGCCGAGCACTTTCAACACGTTCGTGCCGGGATCGGTACCGATCTTCCGGGCGAGCGCTGGAATGACGGCGGTCCGGTTGGCGCCGGTGTCGAGCACCAGTTTGTAAGGACCTTTGCCGTTGATGTAGACCGGAGCCCACACGCGGCCGATGCGATCTCTCAGGGTGGGCGCGACATAGCGCGGCTCGGGGGCGGCAACGACGACTTCCTCGACCTGATTGTCCGCGGCTGGCGGCGGCAGGGCGGACGGAATATCGACGTCATTGGCCGGACTCGCGAGCGGTGCCAGCGATACGAGTGCGAACAAAAACAGACGCCGGGCCATATCTCCCTCAATCCCCCAGAAGCCCATGGATTCTCCGAGCCGCTTGTTTGAACCCGGTCGAATCCTAGCCTTGCAATTAGAGCGTGTCGTCGGCCATTCGTTCCGGCGACTGCGACCAACGGCCATTCCATTGCTCGGCTTCATAGCGGGTGGTCATCGGGAAACCCGGCGGCCGGCGCTGCTCGAAGCGGTGGTCGTACTCGATTTCGGTTGCGTAGCGCGGCTCGCTGGCTGACAGGCTGCCGGCCGACAGGCTCCCGAAAATCCTCAAGGTTGCCGCACGGGGATGATCGATGTCGCGCACGACAAAGCGGCGGCCAGCAAAAATGGCCGCATGAATGGTCAGGTCGCCGGGGCCGGTCGTGCCCGGCGAGGCGATTTCGATATAGCGATCGCTGACCAGGCCGAGATAGTCGCGCGATTGCGGATCGCGGCGCGGGTCGTTGGCGTAGATGAGATCGTCCTCGATCACGATCTTGGTTGGTGAGTAGACCAGTATGTTGCCCGCCACCACGCCTTGCACGTACAGCGTCGAGCCGACATTGCCGACGAAGTACACCGGATGATCCGAAGGCTTGTTCATATAGCCCGAGCCGGGCGCATCATGCGTGCGCCACATATAACTGCCGTCGGCGAAGAAGCGGATGCGCGTGTCGTCCGTCAGCTGATGAACGCGCGCTTCTGCATCGTAAGGCGCCCAGGCGAAAGGCTGCAGCGACTGCGGCAGGTTGATGCGGTTCGTGCGTGTTTCTATGCCGCCCACGAAAACATCCGACTCCCGGTTGCGACCTCGGGCGGACATTTCGAAACTGCGCGCCGAGGTCGTGACCTTGCCCAGAAACTTCGGCCCGACTTTGCCATCGCGCAGTACGTTGAACTGCGAATTGCTGTGAAAGCGGCCGACGATGACGTCATCGTGCAGCTGGACCAGCGGATCCCAGCGATCCACCACTTGAGTGAACTGCGAGAACGCGAGCCGTTTGAGCATGATCCGCGTCGACATGAGTTTGCCGTGATCGGACGCGCTCACTTCGGCGACGACGCGGTCGAGCGCAGTCCCGTCCCGGGCGCGTTCCCACACCATCCTGGCTGTGTACTGCTTGCCGTCCTGTTGCCATTGCAGCGGGGTTTCGGGCTTGTTTTGCAGCTCTTCGGCGAGCTTGGCCAGGCGTTGCGGGAGCGAAGTCTGTTCCTGGATCGACGCCAGGAAGGTCACTTGCGGTTTGTCCACCACGGGCGCGACGGGTGGCGTCGGCTGGGTTTGAACATCGGGTGGGGTCAGTTCCTCATCCGCCGGATTGCTTCTGACTGCCTCGGAAGCGGGCAGTGGCAGCTCGGGCATGGTGACCGCGATCTCGGCCGGCAGGGTCGAGGCCTGCATGGGTTCGATCGGCCGCAGCTCCAGACCCTCGGCGCGATCGACATTCGGCGCTTCGATCAGAACCAGTTGTGCGAACGACTGGTCGTTGGAGCCGATGCCGTCCTGCTTGCCGCCCAGGACGAAGGCGACGATGAAAATCATGAGGTGAAGCGCACCCGACGCTCCGGCCGCGACCGTGCGTTGCGCGTTCTTCGACTCGAGAAGGCCAGAAAGCGCCATGGTGCCCCCCTGCGTGAAGGCAAGGGATAGAGTATTCCTGCGCGCGGAAAAGAAACAGCCCGGCGTGGGGGTCAGCGGTTTAACTGAACGGCGTGCGACATCGTGGGCCGGCACTGCTGGCCGGCCTGACGGCCGGCGAGGGCCACACAGAGATTGATGCTGTCCCCGCTTGGCGCGGTCTGTGCCAGCACCTCCCGGACTTCGTTGGCCTTCAGCCGATGTGACAGTAATAAGGCGATGCCGCCAGTGACATTGGCCGCCGCCATCGAGCTGCCGGAAACAAAGTCATAACCATTCTGCGGGACCAGCGTGAGCACGTCGGTGCCGGGCGCGAGCAAAACATTCCGGGCCGTGTGTTCGTGCCCGACCGCGTCGACGACCAGCACGCCAGGAATTTCCGACGGAAAGCCGGTCGCCGCTCCCGAGCCCGGCAGCGCCGCCACGAAAACCATGTCGCGTGCCAGGCCGTGCTCGACCAGCCGGCGCAGCAATGGATCGCTCGGGCCACCCAGGCTCAGGTTCACGATGTGAGCTTTCAACTCGATGGCCTTCGCCAGGGCGATGGCGAGCGTGAAGCTGTCGCAGACCGCCTGAGCAGGATTGGCCGGATCGGCCCAGCAGGCCGCCAGCGCATGCACGTCCGCTTCCGGTGCGATTCCCACGATGCCCAGATGATTGCCGCCGGTCGCCGCGATGATGCCGGTCACCGCCGTGCCGTGTGCGGCCGGGCGCTGGCGTTGTCCTGTGAAATTGCTGACAGAGATATGGCTGCCGGCGAGGTCGGCGTGTGAGGTGTCGACGGCCGTGTCGATGACCGCGATATTCACGCCTTTGCCTCGCGACCAGGTGTGCGCCTGGGGGACACCCATCGCGACCAGACTGCCTTGGAGTCCGGCGTACGGATCGTTGTAGGGCAGGGTGTCGGCACTGCTGAGCGCGGCGAACGAGTTCAACGGTTGCGCCGATTCCACTCGCGCATCGCTGCGCAGTCGTCGCAGCAGGTCGGGCTGCGATTCGCGCGCATTCATCTCATACACGATGCAATGAACGCTCAGTTGCGCGATGGGCCACTCGCGCACCGGTTTCATTTTGTAGTACGTGGCGAGCTGCGAAGCCATCGCACGCGTCGTCGGTGCGATCGCGTAGGGCATGGCCGCACCGTAGTCGCGCGGTGAGGAGCCGGCACGGGCCGACGGCATCGTGTCGGTGTTGTGTATGGTGATGACGACGAATCGTTCGGGATGGGTGCGAATCAGTTCTTCTTCGGTGCCGTCGCGCGCGACCTGCATGCAGCCGGCGAGGGCGAGCAGCGCGACCCAGGCAGCCAGGCGTTTCATTGGTAGGTTCCGACGGCCGTCTGACTCGGCTCGGCAAACAGAACTTCCGGATGCGCACGCAACGTCACGATGATTCGTTGCACGTCCTTGCCGGCCGATGCCGACAGCGTATAGACGCCAGCTTCGCTCGGTCCGGCGATGATGTTGGCGTCGATCTGTCGCAACAGCTCGTTGACTTTGTTCAAGGGCGCATCGGGAGCGAACACCACTCGCACGGCCGCGCGTGAATCTGTGACATCGGGCGTCGGTGTGGATAGGGTTTTGTATTCCGGCTGCCGGATGGAAGTGAACAACGCGCCGGCCAGCGCGGCGATGGCCACCAGCTGCAGCCAGAGTGCAGCGATCAGCCACGGCCGGCGGGCTTTGCGGGATTCGGATACCGGCGTTGCGGGTTGTGTATCGATCTGCGCGAGCAGCTTCTGCCACGACGCATTTGGCGCCGCGATTACATCGTCGGTGCCGCGCATCTGGCCATGAATCAAACGATGTCGCTCCAGCTCTTCGCGACACTCGGCGCAAGTTTCGGCATGAGTCAGGACAGCGCGATGCTCGGCGTCGGAAGCGCGGCCGTTCACGACCCAGGGAATCAACTCCCAGCAATGTTCATGGTTGGCGTGCATACGGGGGTGCATGCGATTGGTCACTTGCCCTCGGCCAGTCGTGGCAACAGCACGCTCAGTTTACGGCGGGCATGGTACAGGCGTGTCTTGACGGTGTTGACCGGGCAGCTGGTGATCACCGAGATTTCCTCGCAGGAGTGGCCGAGCACATACGCCAGCTCCAGGCACAGCCGTTGCTCGAGCGGCAGCTCCTGCAGCGCTTCTTCGATCCATTCCTGGGTCTCGCAGGCTTGCAGATTGTCGACGCCGACCAGCGCATCGGTGGCTTCCAGCTCGACCAGCTCGAACGAGCGTCGTCGCCGGATGCTTTTCAATGCGCGCCGGTACGCGATGCCGACGATCCAGGTCGAGACCCGCGAGTCGCCGCGAAAACGGTCGGCGCTGTTCCACACCACCAGTAAGGTGTCGTTGATGACTTCCTCGGCCAGGTCCTGCCGTTGCGTCAGCCGCATCAGGAAACGGGACAGGCGGCGATGATAGAGCAGGTACAGATCGCGCAAGGCGGTGCGATCGCGCAGGCTCACCCGACGGATCAGCGCCAGCTCGGCTTCGTTGTTGCTGAGCGCGGCCGGCTTGGCGACTGTCGCCAGCTTCGGACCCGATTCGTTGTGGATACGCGTGATCACGCGGGTAGGTACCCTGGGCAGACGGGGCGGTTCAATGCAGGTTGCCGAATCTCCAGATCACCGTGCCCAACCAGGTAATGGCCGCCCGGTCGTGCCCGAACAGTTCGCGCGCCGTGCCGTCCACGTAGGTGTAGGTCAGATGCACGGTGAACCGGTTGGTCGACAGCATCAACCCCGCGTGGCCGTACCAATACGACTCGTCGAACAGCTGGCTCAGATCCCGATAGCCGATGCCGACATTTCCGGACCAACCGCCGTAAATGGGCTCGTTGGCGCTCAATTCGTACGACAGCGTGGTGCTGTCTTCCGCAATGCCTTGATAACTCGCGTCGCCGTAGTTCGGTGACCAGGCCACTGTCGCAAACACCGTGGATCGATAGCCCAGCGACGCGGTGACCTCGTCGTAATCGTAGTTCACCCGGGGCAGGTCGTTCGGATAGAAGTAATGCGTGGCCGTGAGCGAGGTGACCCAGTCCGGGCTGAGCCGCCAGGCGCGGGCCGCATACACATCGATCTCCGTGCTCGCGCTCGGCACGCGATAACGATTGATGGTGGAAGCCCAGGCCCCGACCGTCCAGCGTTCATCGAGTTGCGCGCGTAGCCCGCCTTGCAGCGCCGGCTCGCCCCGTGTCTGTGACACGCCTTGCTGAATGTAATCGCTGGTCAAAGCCAGCGACCCGGACCATTTGACTTCAGCTTGCGCGCTGCGAAGCGGGACGAAAAAGCTCAACAGGCCTGCGACGCATGGAACGACGCGTCGAGCGGGGGACGAAGTGAACGTGCTCATGTCGGGCCGTGGTCCGAGAGCATTCCCGGGACCAGCAGCATACGCGTTTCGACGGCCCGATGCGTACTGTCAAAAGTCGTTGCCCGAAGTTGACGATGGCCTCCGTATCAATTGTTTTGAGCACCCGCTGTGATCCACGCTCGCACATTCGCGATCAACGCCGGATCGAGGGGCGCACCGCCCAGCGGCATGCGACCGCCGCTGATGCCGGCCGCGCCTTCGATCTTGCGGACCAGATAGCTCGTATCTGGATTGCCGGCGCTGATGCGCATCACCGAGGGTTGTTCTGTACTTGCGACACCTACAATCGCAGCAAACGTCGCGGCGGCGCTGCTCAAATTCATCGAGGAGGGCAGCGAGCTGCCGCCGCCGGTGTGACATCCCGAACAGATCGGCGTGAAGAGGGTGGATTGCAGCTGAGTGAGTGTGGGTGCAGCCGTCGTCACCGGGGTCGTGTCGAGTGACAGCTGACCACGCAATGCGCCAGCCGGCGCGCCCGGTGTATGCACATCGACATACAGATTGTCGGCCGCCAGTGCATCTCGATCGGCTTGCGTGATGGCCTGTCCTTCCAGCAACCAGTGCGTGGGCGCCGTTGGGTCTTTCATCAACGAGAACAGCGGTGCCGACGCGTTCTGGCCGGCGGGCGCGTTGTGCACGTGAGCCTCGGTTGCATCGTCCACACCCGTCGTCTGTACGTGCACCGTCGCTGTGCTCGCCGTTTCGTCGACGGTCATCGCGGCGAAGCCAGTTGCCGAGTTGGTCACGGGCGGCACGACCTGGCTGTCATCCAGTGTCGCCACGGCGACCTTGATTCCTTGCGGGCGGAGCTGCCCGCGAATCTCGCCGTTGGGAAATGCGGCGGTGTGCACGTTTACATACAACTGACCGGCGAGTAGCGCGGTCACCTGATCGGCCGTCAGCACGGCGCCGGTCTGCGCATCCCAGCGATTCGGATCGGTGCCGCTCTGGACGAAGTTGACGATCACCGGCCCATTCGTGCCTGCAATGCCGTCGTGAATATGCGCCATCGTCGCGGTGATGCCACTGAGCGTGACACCACCGGTCACTGCCCCTGTCACCAGATTGAATGTGATCTGTCCGGTGCCCGTGGCTGCCGAGTTCGTGCTCGGAAAGACTTCTGCCGCGGTGGTAGTCACATCGATCACGGGCGCGTTGAGCACGGTCACCGTGGCGGCGGTTGAAGTTGCGGAAGCATTTGCACTGTCGACGGTGCGTGCAGTGAGTGAATGCGTGCCATCGGCGACTGTTGATGTGTCCCAGCTCGCCTCGTAAGGCGCGGTGGTATCGGTCGCGATGACGGTGCCGTCGACCAGAAACTCCACTCGATTGATGCCCGCGCCGGCGGTGGCGTTGGCTGTCAGTTGCACGGTTCGATTGAGCGAGGCGCCGCTCGGTGCAGTAATCGTCGCGGTCGGTGCAGCGGCCTGCGCCATGCCACCCGAGCCGCCTCCGTAGCCGCTACCTCCACCGCAGCCACTGGCTGCGAGCACGGACACGGCGAGTGAAATTTGCACGGCTCTTCGTAATTGCATGTCGTTTTCCCCATGAGCGTCGCTGCCGAGGGTTGTGCTCATGAGTACCTACGCGTCATTCGGAAAGTTCAACGCACGTGCATGAACCGGACAGGTCCGCGCAGGCACTCATGCCACGAACAACAACGCCTGGGTGAATGCATGAGAAAGGCGAAGCTCTTGGCGACGTGCATGACGTGTGCACTCGCCGGTTGCGCTGGCGACGGCAAGGGACTGGATGAAAACGGTCGACCGGAGGGTGAGAGTAGTGGCGGCACGTTGCAGCCCACCTTTCAATCCATACAGGCGAATGTTTTCACGCCAGTGTGTACTGCATGTCATGCCGGCGCGGCCGCGCCGTTGGGATTGCGGCTGGATGAAGGCGCGTCCTATGCGCTGCTCGTGAATGCGCCGAGCGTCGAAGTGCCGGCGCTGCGGCGAGTGCAGCCGGGCAATCCGGACGCGAGTTATCTGATTCAAAAGCTGGAAGGCACAGCGGCGCGTGGTGGACGCATGCCGCTGAATCAGCCGGCCTTGCCGGCGGAGACGATCGCGGTGATCCGGCAGTGGATCACGAACGGCGCACCGAACAGCCCTGGCGCGAGTGGCGGCGTGGGTGGCAGTTCGAAGTCGCGTTTCGAGTTGGTCACGCTGACAGCTATCTCACCCGCGCGCGACGAGGCTGTGCCGGCGCCTGTGCGCGATATCGTCATCGCATCGAACGTCGAGCTCGATGCATCGCTGCTGCAATCGAATCTGATTCAGCTGCGTGCCAGCGGTGGCGACGGCAACTTCGACTCGGGCAACGAAGTCCCGGTGCCCGTCAACGTGACGGTTCGTTCCGATCTGCCCAGCGTTCTCGCGATCACGCCGCGTCTCGCGCCGCTCGAGGCGGATTCCTACGAGTTACGTATCAGTGGCGGCGATCCGGTTGCGATGGCCGATATGCAGGCCCGCCCCATCGACGGCGATGACGACGGCACGCCCGGCGGGGATTTCGTCCTGCGTTTTACCGTGGAGATGACGCGATGAGGTCGAGCATGCTGTTTCGGAAAATCTGCGCGCTCGTCGCACTCGTCCTGATCTCCAGCATTCACGTTGCACAGGCCGAGCCGTACTTTGCCGTTCGCGAAGGGCTGAAGTGTGCGAGCTGTCATTTCAATCCGGCCGGCGGTGGCATGCGTAACGCATTCGGTAACGCTTGGGCGCAGACCGCGCTGCCGGCACGTCGCATCGAGGGCACGGGGACGGATGCGTGGACCGGCATGCTGAACTCGTTTGTCGCGCTCGGCGGCAATCTGCGTGCGAACGCGACGTACACCGACGTGCCGAACACCAAGGCGAGCTCCGAGTTCGAGCTGCAGGAAATGCGGGCGTACCTGGCGGTCACCGCGATTCCCGACCGGCTCGCCGTTTATATCGATCAGCGGCTGGCGCCGGGAGGCAGCACCAACCTGGAGGCGTTCGCTCGTTACACCACCAAAGATCAGCACTGGAGCATGCAGGCGGGTCAGTTCTATCTGCCGTATGGCTTGCGGCTCGAGGATGACGACGCGTTCATTCGCCAGGTGACCGGCATCACTTTCGCGACACCGGATCAAGGGGTGCAAGTGGGCTATGAGTCCGCTCAATGGACGGCGCAACTCGCCGTCACCAATGGCACTGCCAGCGGTCCCGAGACCGACGAAGGCAAGCAGGCGAGCGTACGGGCCGAGCATGTGCAGAGCATCTGGCGAGTGGGCGCAGGGTTCAATTACAACCACACGAGTGAGGGCAATCGGCAGATGCAGGGCGTGTTCGCGGGCGTTCGCACCGGCCCGATCGCCTGGCTCGCCGAGGCCGACTATCTGAAGGACGAAACGCTCGGCCCGACCGAACGCAAACAATGGGTGGGATTGATCGAGGGCAACTGGCTGATCAGTCGCGGCCAGAATCTCAAACTCACCGCCGAGGTGTTCGAGCCCGACACCGACGTGGACGAGGACGAGCAGAACCGGTTCAGTCTGGTGTGGGAGTACGTGCCGTTCCAGTTCCTGCAGCTGCGAGTCGGCGCACGCCTCTACGACGGCATTCCGCAGAACGATCTGCAGAACAGGAAGATCTATTTCGCGCAGGTGAACGGGTTCTTCTAGGGATGGGCGGCGGGGCGCGAGTGGGCGCCGCCCCCCCCTGCCGGTAAGAAAAAACACAGATAAGCACCCAGGGTG
>NZ_ML142848.1:0-532629 GCF_004138485.1 Peristeroidobacter soli | reverse complement strand
TTTTTGCGCGCTGGTTCTGGGTTTCTTGTTGGTGGGGGGGGGGGGGCGCTTGGGCGCCCCCCCCGCCAGTGCCGTTACTCAGAACGACAGATAAGCACCGATGTTGAAGTTGTTGCTCTTGTTCTCGATGTTGTTGTGAGACTTGGATTTGATATCCGAGTACTCGCCGATCAGGGTCAGGTTCTCGGTCAATGAGTAATAGACGCCGCCGGTGTATTTCTCATTGGTTTTCACCAGATCCGACGGCGCTTCGCCCGAGGCGAGGTCCAGGTTGCTCTGGCCGTAGTTCACGCCGACCTTGAGATCGCCGAATTTGTAAGTGACCTGAGCGAGGAAGCCATCGGAGTCGCGTTCCTGACCCAGCGCCGTCGCGCCGAACAGATACAGGGCCGTGGTGCCCATGCCTTTGCCGCTGTAGTACCAGCCCATCACTTCCAGGCCGGCGAGCGTGACCTTGCCGCCGGCGTCCCAGCCCGTGCTGTCGAAGTCGCCGACGTTCAGCGGGCCTTCGTGTTTCTGCGAGATGAAGCTGGCGGACAGATAGAACTTGTCGGCCTTGTACGCGATCTTGGCGTGATAGCCGGGGCTGCCTTCCGGCGTCGGCGTGCCTTGAGTGATGGGCTCGAGCGGATCGAAGACACCCACGGTGAGTTTGAAGCCGCCGAAGCTCGGCGTGGTGTAATTGATCTGGCCGAGCCAGTCCGTGTAGATGTAACCCAGACCGATCGAGCCCAGTGACGTGTTGGCCGGCGCCGCATAGTTGCCGTTGCCCGCGCCGACGCCGGGCAGCGTCATGTCGTTCAGGATCGCATCCGCGCCGAACAGGCCGATGTTGCGACCGAGCATGAACTCGCCGATCTGCTTGTTACCGAAAGTCATGAAGACCTGGCGCATGTCGATGGCGGTGGTGCCCAGGGCCGTGTTCAACAGCGGCGCGCCTTGCTGCAGATTCGGACTGCCGTCGTTGGTGCTGATGCCTGGATAGAAGCCGAAGGTCACCGACAGATCCAGGCCCTTCTGCGTCGTCGACGCGCCGATCGCGAGCGCGGCCGGCAACAGACCGTTGCTGATCGACGAGCTGTTCGTGACGCCGGCGCCACCGCGGCAAGCGAGCCCGCCCGTAATACCTAGCGAGAGCTGGTCTTCGCAGCTGGAATGAATGTAATAAACATTCACGTTGCCGCTGGCCGTCAGTTTCCAGTCGCCGGCGGGAACTTCGACGGCGGCGGCCGGGCGCGGCGAGAGACTTGCCAGCAATACGGCAGCTGCCGCGTACCACAAAATATGGGTGGATCCATTTCTTGATTCTTCTGTGCGCATGTTTTTTCCCCTGAACGGTGTTGCCCGTTGCCCACTAGTAGCAAGCGCTATGCCACTTCAGGATCGGGCCGGTGCGCCTGCACATCGCGATTCGCCCGTAGGCAATCGATATGCATCGGCGCATTGTTTGCAACGTAGAGCGGAGCGAGCGCGCCGTCGTGTGGTGAGAGCAACAGATCACAATGTGTCAGTAGGTGACAGTGTTACGGCACACACCGGCACAGTGATACAGTCAGCGCAGTGAGGTCACGTTTCTGGACCGAGGCTCAGCGTGCTTTCCAGGAAACATCGAGAAGCCTTGTGGCATCGCAGGTCGATCCTGGCCGGCCTGTGTCTGGCCTGGCTGATATGTGCCGCGAATTCGTCATTTGCCGCCGAGCCTGTGACTCGACAACAAGTGATATCCAGGCTCGAGTCCGGCAGCAAGGACCTTTCCAATCTGCAAGCGGCGGGCGTCGATCTGTCCGGTGTCGATTTCCGCGGTGCCCGCTTGTTCGGCGCCAATCTCGACGGCGCGAATCTTTCCAATGCCAAACTGGCCCATTGCAACCTCGACCTGACGCTCATGCGAGGCACGGTGCTGGTCAATGCGGATCTGCGTGAGTCGAGCATCTTCGGCGTGTTGATGGACAGAGCAAATCTGTCCGGGGCCGACCTGCGCGGCGCGCGGCTCATGAGCAAGGGTGATTCGGTGAACCTGGACGGCGCCAATCTATCCGAGCTGAAGTCGGGCGCGGACATGCGCAATCAACCGATGGGTTTGATCCGGATCGTGCTCACGCATGCATCGCTCAAAGGCGCGAAGCTGGTCGGCGCGGATCTGTCGCGAGGCGACTTGAGTTACGCCGACTTGCGCGAGGCCGATCTCACTCGCACCAATCTGAGTCGAACCGACCTGACGGGAACGAACCTGGCAAATGCCTGGCTGGACGGTGCGACTCTGACCGACGCCGATATCCACAACGCGATCTTCACCGGAGCGATGGGGCTGGAGAAAACCGTCGGGCTCGAGGCCACCAAGGGGCGGGAGACGGCGACCTTCGATTAGCGCGGCGGTCAGCCGGTTCGTCGTTGGTAGCGGTCGTCGCCGTCCGGATCGCGCAGGCTCTCCAGCGCTTCGGCCAGCTCGCTCGCCAGATAGGGTTTTCTCAGGAACGGCCAGGCGCCGCCGTGCGCCAGCGATTCTTCCAAGGTTTCTCCGGCATAGCCGGAGCTGAGCAGGATCTTGATGTCGGGTCGGAGCTGCCGCGCCTGTCCGGCCAGTTCGACGCCGTTGATGCCGCCGGGCATGACCACGTCGCTCAGCAATGCGTCGATGCTCGCATCCGATTTCAGAATGCGTAGCGCTTGCTCCGCATTGGACGCGCGAACGACGTTGTGACCTAGATCGGCGAGCATCACTTCCACGATGCCGCCGACCGAAGGATCGTCTTCGGTCAGCAGAATATTCCAACCAGTGCTCGACGCGTGGATCCTGCGATCGGGTGTTGTTTCCGGTACGGGCAGAGCGGCGCCTATCGGCAAGTAGATGCGGAACGTGGTGCCCGCGCCGAGCACACTGCGCACTTCGACTTCGCCGCCGGACTGACGCACGAATCCATACACCTGACTCAGGCCGAGTCCCGTGCCCTTGCCGGCGGACTTGGTCGTGAAGAAGGGCTCGAAGATCCGGCTCATGACCGCTTCGTTCATACCTTCGCCGCGATCGGCGACGCTCACTTCCAGATAACGGCCGCGAGCCAGATTCGGCAATTCGTCGGTCGACAGGTCCACGACTTTGGTCTGCACGACGATCTCGCCGCCGGCGGAGCTGGCGTCGGTCGCGTTCACCAGCAGATTCAACAGCGATGCTTCGAACTGCGCGGGATCGATCAGCGCGACCGCTTCGTCGGAGCACAAGCGCATCACCAGCGAGATCGATTCGCCGGTCGCTCGTTTCAACAGCGGCTCGCATTCCCGAATCAGCACATTCAGATCGCAGGCTTGCGGCTGCAGGGGTTGGCGGCGCGCGAACGCCAGCAGTTGAGCGGTGAGTCGTTCGCCACGGCGTGCGGCGGCGAGCGCGGCTTCGCCGAGTCGCTTGCGACGGACCGCGTTCTCCGGATGTTTGAGAATGACGTCCAGCGCCCCGATGACTACCGTCAGCAGATTGTTGAAATCGTGCGCCACGCCGCCGGTCAAACGACCGAGCGCGTCGAGTCGTTGGGCGTGCAGCAGCGCGGCTTCCGCTTCGACTTTCGCGGCGATGGCATCGGCGGCGCGTTGTTCGGCAGCGAGCTTGGCCGTCACGTCGTGAAACGCGGCGACCGTCAGTTGCGCTTCGCCTCGGGCTTGCACCGGAGCCGCGGTGGTCTCGAACTGCACGATTTCGCCGTCGGGTCGACGATAGCTTTGCAGATGCGGGCCGATGCGCCGGCCCTCGGTCATCGCTCTATAGAGCACATAGTCTTTGGGTAATCGACGATTGCCCGCGTGATCGACCACTCCGCCGGCGATCTGCTGATCCCAGATTGCTTGGGTATCGATCGCTCGGCCCAGCAGACGTTCCGCCTCGGCGTTGGCAAAGCGCACTTCGCCAGTGGGCGAGGCCGCGACCAGCACTCCAATCGGCAGGTTGTCCAGCACGGCGCGCAGCTGTTGCTCGCTGTGAAGCGCGGCCTGCAGCGCCAACGCTTCGACCCGGCGGTCGTGAAGTGCCGCGATCAGCGTCAGTAACAGAATGAAGAACGTGCCCGCGGCAATGCCGATGGCCAGCACTATCGTATCGACGCCGGCCGGCTCGATGTCGCTGAGAGTTGTCGCGCCGATCTCAACGCCCAGCATCGCGGAGTAGTGCATGCCGACGATGGCGAAGCCCAGCGCACAGGCGCCCAGGGCACGTTTTGTTGCCGTGGTTTCCCTTGCCGCCATCACCAACGCACCCGTCGATGCGCTGACTGCCACCAGGAAGGCGAGCACCGCATATATCTCGTTGTAGGTCAGCACGACGCTCGTGATCAACGCCGCCATGCCGACGTAATGCATCGTGCAGATGCCGGCACCCATGATCACGCCACTGACCAGTTGTCGCTTGAACGACTGCCGTCGCGAGGTGAAGAAGAAGGCGAACGCGGTGGTCGCTATCGCCAGGACCAGTGACAACAGCGTGAGCCCGACCTGGTAGCGCACTTCGCTGCCCGGATCGAAGCCGAGCATGGCGATGAAATGCATGGACCAGATGCTCAAGCCCATGGCGACGCCGGCCGCCGCGATCCAGGCCAGTCGCCACGATCCGCCGTGGGCTCGCACCCGGCGGAACAGATCGAGCGCGGTCCAGGAGCCGAACCACGCCGTGAGGACCGACAGGATGACGAAAATGGGGTGATGGGCCGAGTGCATTTCTTCTAAGCACACATCCTTGCAGCAGGCCCGTCAGCATAGAGCCAGAAAAATCGGCAAGACAATAGGACGGTCCGATTTTTACATGGGGGTTTCGGGCCGAGGTGGCTGTCGGATTACCCGAGGGCACTTGCGGACGACCGCAGAGCGCGTCGGATTGTCGCTCGATGCCGACAGCGGTCGGTCAACGCAGCGGCTGGAGCTCTTCGTCGCTCCACGGCTGGTCGCGATGAGAGACCACACCGCGGATGGACTCGACCGTGCGTGCATCGATCGGACTGGCTTCATTGCCCCACGAACGGCGCACATAAGTAAGGATGGAGGCGATGGTCGCGTCGTCCAGCGTGGCGAGGCTGGGCATGGCGAGTTGATCGACCTTGCCGTTGAGCACGATGCGCACCAGTGCCTGCGGCGAGCCATTGACCCATTGCGATCCGGCGAGGGCCGGCGCGAGTCCCTTCATTCCCTGATCTTGGTCCTGATGGCAGGCGGCGCTTTGATGTGCGACGGCGGCGGTTGTTGTTTCTCACCGGGGCGGTCGCCACTCTGCGCCTGGGCGTGCCAGGCCGGGATCAATGCCAGGCAGACGGCCGCGACCCTGCCGCGGCCCGCTTTGTGAGCTCTCATCGACTGAGCTGATACGCCTGCATGAGGGTCGCGTACTTGGTGAGCATGTTCGGCACTTCCCATGCCGGCAGCTTGCCTGAGCGCAGATACTTGAGGAAGTTTTCGGTGACCTGGGCGAAGTGCGCTTCGTGACCGAGGTTGTAGGTCTCGGGCACAGTGACCGTCCAGCGTTCGCCGTCGCGGCGCATGCCCACGCCCGGGTAGTTGCTTTGTAAGGATTCGATGGTGGATTTCACCGCTGCATCGAAGGCCTCGGCTGTCACGTTCTTCGCACGCTCTATGTAGAGCACGGGCTTGAACTGCTGGGCCGCGCCTTGCTGAATCATGAGCGTGGCCTTCGAGCCACGCATCACTGAGAAGTGTGTGTCACCGCCGCCTGGAGGAGCTTCGAAGTTCCACTTGACCGAGATCAGCGCGTGCACGTCGCGCAGGCGGTAGGTGAACTCGCCATTCGCATAGACATTCAGCACGCCGTTCCGCACGTCCGACTTCAGGAACTCGGGGAATGCCGTGGCGCCCGTGACTTTGCTGAACTGCTCGAGCGTGATCGGCGTTCGGCTGTATTTCGCGCTGAGCACTTGCGCGTCTTCGGGCTGCAGTGCCTGCTCCGGAAATGCCTGCCACTGCACCAGATCCACCAGATGGGTCGTCACATCGACCAGCCCTTCGCCTTGCTGACGCACGTCGAAGAACCATTGCGGCCGCTTCAAGGGCGCGCCGGCTACGATCTTGGAGAAGTGATGCACGCTCTCCTTGCGAATGGAAGGATCGGTGGGCATCCCTTTCTGCAACGAGCCGAACAGTTCCGGTCGCTGTGACAGCTCCCGTTGCAGGATGGAGGTGATCTCGAAGCGCTCCGTCATGATGTCGTAGAGCAGGGTGCCTTTCTGCTCCGCGAGCGCGAACGCCTGCTTGAGCTTTTCCAGGTCGGGCGGTGTGATCGCCATCGGCTTGTCGGCGAGCACGTTGAAGCCCGACTCGATGGAGCTGAGGATGTACTGCGCCTTCTGTGCGTTGTTGCCGGAGATGACCACGACATTGCCGCTTCGATCCTGAAGCATGCGTTGCAAGTAGTCGGGGCCGGTGTAGATCTCAGTGCGCCAGTGCGTGGGTCGGTCCGCTCGCTTGTTGAAGCCTTCGATGCGCTTCATATGTTCGAGCACGTCGTCGCCTTTGGGAGCGTAGACGTGCACCGACGGATCGACGCCTTCATACATGAACTTCTGGACCAGCGAGGCATGGAAATGCCCGGGATCCAGCGTCACCAGACGCACCGGACCGGTAACGCCTGCGGCGTGAGAAGTGAGCACAACACCAGCCATCAGCGTCGCGCTGACCAGGGACTTCAACAGATCCCGCATGATGCCGTTCAGCTCTTGATCAATCGCGTCACGCCGTACGGAGCCCGTTCGGGACGTGACAGCCACTTATTCGCCTCGGCATCGTTGACGAAACTTTCGGACTTCACATCCCAGGTGAGCGGGCGTTGCAGCTTCATTGCGATCCAGCTGACGATACAGGCGCTGCCGCTGCGGTGAGCGATGCGCGCGGGGGCGAGTGGCTCCTTGCGTGAGCGCACGCTTTCCAGCCAGTTCTTGTGATGACTGTCGCTGCGAGGCAGCTCCACTTTCAAACCCTTCGGATCGAGCAGCCGTTTATCGCTGGCGTCGAGCGGCGGCAGGGTCTGCCCGGACTTGGGATCGCTCGCGGTCGCCTGGCCATCGCGCGTGACCCAGATCCAGCCGTCGTCGCCGATGAACTTGAGTCCGTTCGGATTCTTGTCGGAAACATGCACGCGGATGTCCCCGGGATAGGTGAGCTTCACGTCGTAGGCGCCGTGCACGTTCCAGATCTTGTTGGTCGGGAATTCGGCCGTGCCTTCCACCCGCGACGGACCGCTCGATTCCAGATCGAGCGCCCAATGCATGGTGTCGTAGTGATGCGAACCCCAGCCCGTGATCATGCCCAGACAGAACGATTCGTTACGCAGCCAACCCGGGCGCGTGTAGCCGACTCGCGGATGAACGCGCTGCTCGGTGTAGTACGCAAGCTCGGCGGGCCCGAGCCATCGATCGAAGTCGAAGCCCTTCGGCACGGGCTGCGCCGGATCGTCCGGCGCGGTGGGATCGATAGGTAAACCGATCTCGACGCTGCGCACTTGCCCGATGCGTCCGGAACGAACGAACTGCGCGGCCTCACGAAACTGCTTCCAGGAGCGCTGCTGACTGCCAACCTGCAGGATGCGTTGGCTACGCGCGACTTCGTCTCGAAGAATCCTGCCCTCGGCGACGGTCATCGTGAACGGCTTCTGCAAATAAACATCCTTGCCGGCCAGGATGGCGGCCAGCGCAGGCTCGGCATGCTGATGATCCGGCGTGCTGATGACGACCGCATCGATGTCCTTGCGCTGAAGGATCTCGCGATAGTCGGCGTGCACGCTGACGGTCGGCAGCGTTGCATCGATCTCGCGATACAACTCCTCGACGCGCTTCCTGCCTTCGGCCGCGCGATTTGCGTCGAGATCGCAAACCGCGACGATGTCGGCGAGCCCGGATTTCAGAACCCCCGGCATATCATGATCGCGCGCGATACGACCGCAGCCGATCTGCCCGACCCGGATGCGATTGCTGGGGGCCTCGGCGCCCCACAAGCGGCTGGGCAGTATCAGCGGCAACGACAACCCCATCAGCGTCTTGCCAAAGGTGCGGCGGGAAAGGGAGCTCGAGGGGTGTCGTGGTCTCATGGGGTCTTCCTAGAACTGGCCGCGGATACCCAAAATGAACTGGCGGCCGGGTTTGTTCAATGTATTCGCACGATTCTCATAACCGTAGAACGAATACTCTTCCTCATCGGTCAGATTCAGCGCTTCCAGACTCAGCGTCAGCTCCTGGCCGAGCGCTGCGAAGTTTACGCTACCGGAAAAATCCAGATAACCCGCTTCGCGGCGATATCCGGTCTCCGGCGAGGTCGAGCCGCAGTTCAGCTCACATTCGACGTAGTCGTCGCGATAGTTATACGACAGCCGGAGCGCGAAGCGGTCCTGTTCATAATACGCAATGGCGTTGTAATTGTTCTCCGCCAGGCCGAGGATGGTCTGACTGCCCGGGTCCAGGCGCGTGAAATTCAGAGTGACGCCCAGGCCCTGCAGCAGCTTGTCGAGGCGCTGCTGATACAGCACTTCGGCGCCTTTCAGATAAGTCACGGCTTCGATGTTCACCGGTGTATTGAACAGCAGAACGGTGTCGAGGCCGTTCGGCAGCAGCGCCAGGATGGTCGGATCGGTGATGGTGTCGAGCGGGACGCCGGCATTCCGGAACGGCTGCGGAACGTTCTGCCGCACGACGAAACCGGTGATTTCTTTATAGAACAGGTTGCCGCCCAACGCGCCGCCTTCCGAGAAATACCATTCGATGCCGCCGTCGAGCTGATCGGCGATGTAGGGATCGAGGTTGGGATTGCCCTGCGAGACCACGCCGCCGGTGCTGATCGAGGTGAACGGCTGCAAGTCGGAAGGATTGGGGCGGGTCATCGCCCGGGAGACCGAGAAGCGTGTCACCAGCGAGTCGCTCACGTCGTAGGCGAGGTTCAGCGACGGCAGCGTCTTGGTGTATTCGCCGTCGATGTTATTGCGGCCGTAATCTTCCTTGCGCAGGCCGAACAGATTGCCCGCGGCCGGCGGCGTCGACGGGACGCGAATGAAGCCTTCCATCTCGTGCTCGGTCTTCACATAGCGCACGCCGGCGTTGACGCGCAGAGTGCGGCCCCACAGGTCGAAGCGCCCGTTGGCTTCCACGTACGCCGACAGATTCTTTTCCTCGAAGCTGCCTGAGTTCTGGAAATCCAGATTGGCGGCGGCGTCGAGCGCGTTCGGATTCAACATCCGGCCGAAGGCGTCGAGGTCGCTGACGATCCAGCGGTTGTAGCCGACCGGATCGTCGAGGTCCTTGCCGAAGTTCTTCACCGGCACCACTTCGGCGAAGCTGCCGATGTTGAACTCATTGAGATTGGCGCCACCGGTATAACCGAAAGGGGTCAATGCCGTGCCCTGCGTTACGCCGACGGAAGACGAATACGCGAGGCGCTCGCGGTAATACTTGTTACCCAGCGCGCCGACCCGAATGTTTCGGTCGTCGTCGCCGAACTTAAGGTCAAGCGATAGATTCTCGTTCTCTTCCTCGCGGGTACGCGGCTGCACGCGCACCGTGTCGAACTGCCAGTTGCCGACGTCGGCCAGATCGAGCTGCGGCGTGATTTTCGGGATGCCGCCGTTCACGTCGATGTCGACCGATCCCGGACGCGACAGGAACAGGTAGGTGGTCATGCGCCAGCGGAAATCGGATTCCGCCTTGGAGGCCTTCACGTCCAGGCCGACATTGTCCGTGATCTGCCACGAGCCGCCGAGGCCGAGGTGCTTGAAGTCGGACTCCTGCTCGAACAGACGATTCTCGGACCAGAATTTTGCGTTGAGCAGCGTGCCGTGGGTCAGCGTGTTGTTGCCGTCGACCTGAAAGTTGCTCGGTGTGATGTAGCCGAAGCCGGTCGCACCCGCGGTTTGCGGCGTGGTGTTTCGTACCAGCAGATTGTTGGTGTAGCGATCGAAATCCGAATCCAGCTTGGCGTAGATCACGTCGAGGTTGAACGACAGATCCTCGCTGGGAGCCCATTGCAGCGCCAGCGTGCCGCCGACCCGGTCGCGATCGCCGACCTGGGTTTCGGGACGACCGAGCCGGGGAACCTGAGCGTTGGCGAGCTGCGCATTGGTCAGGCCCGATTCGTTGACGAAGTCGGGCGCGCGATTGGCGACGTTTGCATTGACGCTCGGCAGATTCCAGTCGAAGCCGCCCGAATATCCCGGCGCCGGCGGATTGTTGGGAATGCGACCGGAGGTCCAGCCTTGCGAGGTCCAGCCATCGGTACGGAATGTTCGCTGTGACACGGACATGCTCAACAGCGCGCCGAACTTGCCGTCCCAGTTCTTGCTGATCAGAAAACTGGCGCGAGGATCGACTTCCTCGGAGGTGGATTGATACGTGCCTTTGAGCTGATAGCTGGCCTGGAAGTCGTGGTAATCGAAGGGGCGGGGTGTGCGCAGATCCACCGTGCCCGACAGGCCGCCCTCGGTGGTGCTGGCTTTGGGGGTCTTCGAAACCTGCAGCATGCTGAAGATTTCCGAGGGCAACAGATCGAAATCGAACTCGCGATTGCGCGCTTGCTGATCGACGCTGCCTTCGGAGGCGGCCGATACCGGCATGCCATCGAGCAACACGCGAACAAAGCTCGGCCCCATGCCGCGTATCGAGATTTGCTGGCCTTCGCCGTTGGTGCGCGAGATCTGCACGCCGGGCACGCGCTGCAGCGCTTCGGCGAGATTGTTGTCCGGCAGCTTGCCGACGTCCTCGGCGGTGATGGAATCGATGAAGTTGATCGAGTCGCGCTTGGCGTCCAGCGCGATCTCCAGGCTCTGGCGATAGCCCGAGACCACGACCTCTTCGAGTTGGCCGGGATCGGCGGTGGATGTTTCCTGTGCGCAGGCGACGCTCCCCATGCACAAGCTCAACATTCCCGCGCTGAGCGCAGTGATGCCTCGTTCCATCTTCAGCTCCTTCTTCTCGTGGACCACGATGTAGGGCCGTCGACATGGAGGAAGCTTGGGTTTTTCCGCGGACGAGCGCGGCCGTGCCGCCTTTTCGAGCGACATCGCAGAACCGGATTTTCCCCCTGGCCGGCCACCCTCAACGTTGGAAAGTGGCCTGACCAGCAGATTGTTAGATCAGTGCGGGAAGCCTGTCAATGCTGTATTGGGATCGCTAACATGGTCAGGCCAATCAAGCCAGGATTGGCCGGGTCGCGTCCCGTTGGGCGGTGAGCACCAGCTCGGCCGCGAGCAGGGCCTGTTGCTGATCCTGCGCAACCTGGGTGCGCTCCACGATGTCCGTGACGAACTGCGGACCGAACGGCAGGGCGACCTCTTTGCAATCGATATAGCGCGCCTGCTTGCGGTCCACGACGTACAGGTGATCGCCACCCGGCAGCCCGGAGGCGACGTTGATGTATTTGCGCAGTTCGATGTAACCCTCGGTGCCGAGGATGAACAGGCGGCCATCGCCCCAGGTGCTCAGTCCGTCGGGCGTGTACCAATCGACGCGCACGTAGCCGGTGCCGCCGTTGCCAGTCATGGTCATGTCGCCAAAGTCTTCGAACTTCGGATAGCCCGGGTGCGCGAGATTGCCGGTCTGTGCCGCGACGACGCGCGCCTGTGAGCTGTTGGTGTAGTAGAGAAACTGGTCGGCCTGATGCGAACCGATGTCGGTGAGAATGCCGCCGAAGCGAGCCTTGTCCCAGAACCACTCCGGTCGCGATGGCGCATTCACGCGATGAGGGGCGAGATTGACGGTCTGAACGACCCGGCCGATCGCGCCCTGGCGAATCAGCTCTCCCGCATACACCGCCGAGCGCACTTCGAGCCGTTCCGAATACATGATCGCGAATTTTCGACCGGTGGCCGCGACCGTCCGGCGCACCTCGGCCAACTGGTCCAATGTGACGATGCCGGGCTTGTCCGCGAGATAGTCCTTTCCAGCCTGCATCGCGCGCACGCCGAGCGGCGCGCGCTGATCGGGAATCGGCGCGCCGGCGATCAGCTGGATGGACTTGTCCTGCAGGATCTCATCCTCGCTGCGCGCGATCTTCACATCGCCGAATTTGGCGCGAAAGTCCGCGATCTGTTTGGGATCCGAACCGTAAACGGCCACGAGCCGGCCGCCGCCACGTTGCACGGCCGCGGTCATGCTGTAGATGTGGGCGTGGTCGAGGCCGATCACGCCGAAGCGAATGGAATGTTTGCTCGCCGGCGCTTCGGTCTTCGCTTTCTCGACCGCGGGCGTACCTTCCGCCGATGCAACCGATGAAAGAGCTGAGGCGATGCCCGCGAGACCGGCGGATTGCAGGAAGGTACGTCGATCATTGGTGCTCATTGCTCGTCCTTAAAGCGCACGGATCTTGATGCTACGAAAACGAACCTCATCGCCATGATCCTGCAGCAGAATCCGGCCCTGTTCCAGCTGGCCGAAATTGGCGATGTCCTTGAACTTGCTGGCGGCGACGCGGCGCTGAAAATCTTCCGAGCCGCGCTTGAACGCAAGCACCTTCACGCCGTTGAGCCAGTGCTCGATGGTGCCGTCGGCACCGGCGACGATGCGTGCATGCTGCCATTCACCGACCTTCGGTGCGATGCCGACGTTCGACATCAGTCTGCCGCGCGGCTGGATATCGTACAGGGACGCGAGCGTGCGATCGCCGTCGGTGCCTTGTTTCGCATCGGGGTGACGTTCGTCATCCAGCAGCTGATATTCGAGGCCGAGCGCATCGCCGGTGCCATAGTCGCCCACGTAGTATTTGATGCCGCTGTTCGCGCCGGGAGTCAGCTTGAAATCCAGCTGCAGCTCGAAGGCGCCGAAGGTTTTTTCAGTGACCACGTCGCCGCCGCGACCGCCGGTGATGATCAGTTCACCGTCTTTGATCCTCCAGCCGTGCGTGGGGAAGGGCTCGCCCTTGGCGCTGCGCCAGCCGGTGGTCGAGGTGCCGTCCCAGAGCAACTGCCAGCCCTGCTTGCGTTCCACTTCGCTCAAGTCATTGGGAAGGGTGTTGCGGACGAAGATGGTCGCCTCGCCGGGCGAGGCGCTCGGGTGTTCCCTGATTCGCAGATTGCGCCAGTGAATCTGGCGGCCGGCCTCGTCGGGCTGGTCGATGGAATGGACCTGCAGCGCGATGAAGCCGTCTGTATAGGTCGCATCCAGCACGTACGCCGACAGCTGGCCATTGACCCAGGTGCGCATCGACGGGCCGAGCGCTTCGATCCGGATCTGATTCCACTCGTTGAACTTGTAGAGCCCCGGCTGCGGGTTGAGCGTGCCCGGATACCACCAGCCGCTCATGGCTTCGTCATAGAGGCCGCCGGTCCACTGGCGCTCGGACGGATCCAGATCCATCTGCGGTCCATGCACGCGGCCTTGCATGATTTCCGGCTTGCTCTGGCTGCGGAACTGCACGCCGCTGTTGGTCGGGCCGACGGTTTGTTTAGCCTCGAATTCCAGCACGAAATCGCTGAAAGTCCGGTCGGTGGCCAGAAAGCTGTTGGGCGAGCCGGCGGTGGTGGTGCCGACGATGGCGCCGTCGATCACTTCGTATTTCGCCGCGCCGTTGGCGATGCGCCAGCCGTTCAGCGTCTTGCCGTCGAACAACGATTGCCATTCGGAGTCGCCCGCGGCATGCGCGAGTCCCGCGGTCATCGGCAGTGTCATCAGGCAGGTCAGGACGAACTTCATGTAGAGTCCCTCGATAGTGAGAACTGTCGGAGCCCGAGGGCGCCGAGCATAGCCAATTTTTTGTTGTCTGCTGTCGCGATCGACGGCCAGGATGAATTCATGAGTCTGTCACCCTTCCATCTCGCCATCCCCGTTCACGATCTGCCCGCCGCGCGCCGCTTCTATGGCGAGGTCTTCGGCCTGGCGGAAGGGCGCTCGAGCGCGCAATGGGTGGACTTCGACTTCTTCGGCCATCAGCTCGTCATTCACGAGCATCCCAAGACCGCATCACAGGAGCACGCGCATACCAATCCCGTCGACGGTCACGACGTGCCCGTGCCACACTTCGGCGTGGTGCTCGCCTGGGAGCAATGGGAGGCGCTCGCCGAACGACTGAAGTCTTTCGGCACCCGGTTCGCGATCGAGCCTCACATTCGCTTCCGAGGTCAAACTGGCGAGCAGGCCACGATGTTCCTGTTCGACCCTTGCGGTAACGCGCTGGAGTTCAAGGCGTTCAAGGATATCGGGCAGTTGTTCGCCAGATGAGGTGAGTCGTGAAACTGCTGCTGGTTGGCGCGACCGGGCTGGTGGGGCGAAGCGTCCTGGACTTCGCGCTCGCCGATCCCCGGATAACCGCGGTCGTCGCATTGACTCGCCGGCCGCTGCCGCCGAATTCGAAGCTGCAGGCGGTGCAGGTGGATTTCGACAATCTGCCTGCCGACGCGCCCTGGTGGCAGGTGGACGCCGTCATCTGCGCGCTCGGCACCACGATGCGGATCGCGGGTTCGCAGGAAGCATTCAAACGGGTCGATTACGAATATCCGCTCGCGGTCGCGCGGCTGGCTCGTCAGCACGGCACGCCGGTGTATGTGCTGAACTCGGCGCTCGGCGCCGATCCTGGATCGCGCATCTTCTATACCCGGGTCAAAGGCGAGGTCGAGCGCGAGCTGACTCGCTTGAATTTTCCTTCGCTGACCCTGGCCCGGCCCGGCTTCATCGGCGGCAATCGCGATGAGATTCGTACCGGCGAGCGGGTGACGTTGGCCGTGTTGGGAGCGCTTGGCTCGCTGGTGCCGAAGCGTTGGCGCATGAACCCGGCTACGAGGATCGCCCGCGCCATGCTCGACGCCGCGGTTCGCGCCGAGCCGGGCCTGCATGTGATCGGATCCGATCAGCTGCTGTGAGCTATTGAATGATCACCGGCTCGTGATCATCCGGACCGATCCGGCCGAGCAGCGGTAGCTTGATCGACAGGCTGGCGGGATCGACGCCGAACGTCAGGCCCAGCAGATTCAGTTCGACACCTTCTTCCCAACCGGCGGCGATGCCGGCGATGCCCAACAGATTGACTTGCCCGCCGGTGCCGCTCGGCGTGAGTGCGACCGGGACGATGCCGAGATAATCCTTGCCGATGGCGGTAGGCGGCAGGTCGACGCGCAGTTCCGGAACGTCGCGCAGCACGAAGGCGGTGAAGGTGTTCGAGTTGGGGCCGGGCCAGATGCGATAGGTGCCGTTGTATGGATAGTTCTGGACCGCCACTTCGATGCGATCGATCAATGCGTCGACGCCGGGCCCGCGAACGTCTTTGAGCAGGTCGGGCTCGGCGCCGAACCAGCGGCTGTCCGGTGGGCGCACGCGTGAGACGACGGTTGCGCCGTCTCGTCGCAATCGATAGCCGATGACTTCGTGAACTGTGAATTCGGGTGCGCCGCTGCGCTTCACGGCGATCCAGGTGTGCACGCCGAAGTAACCTTTCCAGTTGATGGTGCGCGCCGCATACACTTGCACGACGGCTTCCGGCGTCGTGGCGGGATCGGGGGCGAGGCCGACAGGTTCGCGGCTGGCCGTGCGCCAATCGTTGTTGCTCAAGCGCCCGGATTGGCCGAGATAGGTGGCCGAGCAAGCCGCATATAACGGCACGAGTAAGATCAGCCAGCCGATGCGCCGGCGTTTGGTGTTCATCGTTCGAGCTCCCGCTGAACATAGCGTCCAGGAAATCGAACGACATTGCAAACAACGGGGGCTGCGACCGGCGCTTCGGACTCAGCTTACAGCGACGTCAGAATTCGGCGCGGACGCCAGCTCGAGCTACACCGGCGTGAGGCCGTAGAGCAGCGACGCGTGAGGGGCGAGCGTGGCGGACACGCGATCGCGAACAGTGCCGATGTCACGCTTGGCCCAAAGGTCCCGAACCCTCGCGGATTTCAAGCCGAGGCGCGAGAGATCGAAGTGGACCTGTTTGCTCTCGGCCTTGTCGCTGATGTTGAACATCGCGAGATAGCGGGTCTCGCCATTTTCGGCACGCGCGGTCCACGTGCGAACTTCTTCGATCAGTGCGGATGGTTGGTTGTCGCGGCTCGCCTGATTGACTGCGAGCACTTCACGGTTGGTCAGCAGGGCGAGCGTTGCCGGATCGAGATGCCGCAAGTCGCCGCCCATGATCAGAGGTGAACGAGCGATGGACCATAGCGTCATCAGCGTGCGTTGCTCGTCCGGCGTGAAGTGACAGTCACGCTTGCCCATCTGCAAGCGGCCGAGCGGCAGCATGTCCGCGTCGGGCCAGCGACCGGGCTGACGGAACATCGACCAGTTCTCCAGTCGCGTGAACTGCGCTTTCAGTTGTGGCCATTCGTCCCAGAAGTCGTCGCTGATGCGCCACATCTGCGCGTAACGGCGTACGTGCCCGCCGCTTGCCAACGGCGTCTCGCCGGGCGACAGACTCAGAATCATCGGACGGCGGCTGGCCCGAATGGCCCGCTGCGCGGCTTCGATCTCAGGTGCATTCGCATCGTACGGACGACTCATGTCGTCCATCTTTACGAAGTCGATGTCCCAGGACGCGAGCAATGCGAACACGCTGTTGTAGTACTCCTGCGCGCCGGGCTTGCTCATGTCGACGCCGTACATATCGGGGTTCCATGGGCAAATGCTGTCGGTGTTGGCGATGTCGCGGGCCTTCCATTTGCCGCCGAGGATCGGCAGGTTGCGTTCCACTGCGAGCCGAGGAATGCCGCGCATGAGATGCACGCCAAACTTCAATCCGAGCGCGTGAACTTTGTCGGCGATGGGTTTGAATCCCGCGCCTTTCACACTGGATGGAAAACGATTCGGTGCCGGCAGCAGTCGGCCATGCTCATCCATCGTCGGGATGGGCCTAGTGTTGTAGTCGTAGCCCGTGGCCGCGCCTTCATACCATTGGATGTCGATGGTGAAAATATCGTAGCCGAACGACTTCAACTCGCGCGCCATGATCTCAGCGTTCGCGATTGCCTGGTCCTCGGTGATGGTCGTCGCGAAGGAATTCCAGCTGTTCCAGCCCATCGGGGGCGTGGGGGCGAGCAGCGGCGTGGCGTTCGGCGCTGCGTTAGAAGTGGTGCTCTGAGAAAGCAGGCCAAGCGCGCCCGCGGCCGCGAGCAATTCGCGGCGATTGATAGGTATCGACACTGTCGTGCGTCCCCCCGTGCTGTCCGAGATAATTGTACGAGTAATTATCGAAGCTGCAAACCCGGTCTCAGCCGCCGGCAGCACGCAGAATGGAACGACTCTCCTCGGCCGTCTTGTGAATGATCGCCGCGCCTTTTTCGAGCAAAAAGCTGCGGAACGCCACCGCGATCGGCGACAGGCGCTTGTCCCGCATATGAATCACGAACCAGTCGCGAATCAGCGGCAGACCGGTCACGTTCAACATCACCAGCTTGCCGGCCGCCAGCTCCAGGCCCACGGTATGGATGGAGATGAAGCCGATGCCCATGCCGGCCATGACGGCTTGCTTGATGGTTTCGTTGCTGCTGACTTCCATCAGCGCGCGGATCGGCACGCCGCGTTTGTTGAAAACATGTTCCATCGAGGCTCGGGTTCCGGAGCCTTCCTCGCGGATGATGAAGTTCTCACTGCCCAACCGCTCCAGGGGAACGCGACGTTTGCCGGCGAGCGGATGGGTGGGCGAGGCGATGACGACCAGCGGATGTTTCGCGAACGGCTCGGCGATGGTGATGAGCTCACGGGGCGGTCGTCCCATGATCACCAGGTCGGTCTCATTGGCGGCGAGCTGCTGGATGATTTCCTCCCGATTGCCCACCGAGAAACGAATGGTGACTTCCGGATAGGCGGGCGCGAATGCCGAGAGCAGCGACGGCGCGAAATATTTTGCCGTGCTCACCGCGCCCAGCTTCAACACGCCGCGTTTCAAACCGCGCATCGCCGAGAGCGATTCACCCGCTTCACGCAACAGCTCGGTGACTTGCGAGGCATAACGCAATAGCTCATCGCCGGCCGCGGTGAGATGAATCTGGCGGCCAACGTGCTCGAGCAAGGGCAATCCGACCTCGATCTCGAGCAGTTTGATCTGCTGAGAAATCGCCGGCTGCGTGAGGTGCAGCTCGCGCGCCGCTTTGGTGAAGGAGCGGTAACGCGCTACGGCCGCAAACACCCGCATCTGTCTCAAGGTGATGTTCCGCATGGCGACTCCATACGATGCATGAAACGTGGCCCGTGCCACCCCAGGCACAGGGATGTGCCCGCTGCCGCAGGCGGCGAGCGCAGGGGGAAAAGTCGCGCCTTTTCCCCTTTGCGCCAAAGCGCGAGTGGCAGGATGCCCGAGTCGCTCTTGATAAGAGAATCTTATCCAGAGGTCAACTATTTCCAATTGGACCTAATGAGCCTGGGCCGCCACATTGTGCCCCACACGTCTGGCGGCACTAACGAGGCACGATGGCCATGAAACGAATCGGTAATCGCACTGCGTCGGATCCGGCGGCCGAGCGCTACCGGGCAGGAGTGTTGAAATACGCGCAAATGGGTTATTGGGACAGTGGCTATCGGCCCAAGGACACCGATGTGCTGGCGATGTTTCGTATCACACCGCAGGAGGGGGTGGATGCGAACGAAGCGGCGGCGGCCGTTGCCGGTGAGTCGTCAACAGCAACGTGGACCGTGGTGTGGACCGATCGATTGACTGCTTGCGATCGTTATCGCGCCAAGGCCTACAAGGTCGAGCCGGTGCCCGGTGCGCCGGGGCAGTACTTCGCTTATATCGCTTACGATCTGGACTTATTCGAGCCCGGCTCGGTCGCGAATCTGACCGCGTCCATCATCGGCAACGTGTTCGGCTTCAAGCCGCTCAAGGCACTGCGGCTGGAGGACATGCGTTTTCCGGTCGCGTACGTGAAGACGTTCGCCGGGCCGGCCACCGGCATCATCGTCGAGCGCGAGCGTCTCGATAAGTTCGGTCGGCCGCTGCTCGGCGCGACAGTGAAGCCCAAGCTCGGCCTGTCCGGCAAGAACTATGGGCGCGTGGTGTACGAGGCGCTGCAGGGCGGGCTCGATTTCACCAAGGACGATGAAAACATCAACTCGCAGCCGTTCATGCACTGGCGCGATCGTTTTCTGAATTGCATGGAAGCGGTGAATCGCGCTCAGGCCGTGAGCGGAGAAGTGAAGGGTCATTATCTCAACGTCACTGCCGCGACCATGGAGGACATGTACGAGCGCGCCGCGTTCGCCAGAGATTTGGGATCGGTGATCGTGATGATCGATCTGGTCATTGGTTACACCGCCATTCAATCCATGGCGCGATGGGCTCGCAAGAACGACATGATCCTGCATCTGCATCGCGCGGGTCACGGCACGTACACGCGGCAGAAGAATCACGGCGTTTCTTTCCGCGTTATCGCCAAGTGGATGCGGCTCGCGGGTGTCGATCATCTGCACGCCGGCACCATCGTCGGCAAGCTCGAAGGCGATCCAAATACGGTGCAGGGCTTCTACAACGTGCTGCGAGAGCCGCACAACCCGGTGGATCTACAGCGCGGCATCTTCTTCGAGCAGGACTGGGCGGGGCTGGGCGGCATCATGCCAGTCGCGTCCGGCGGCATTCACGCGGGGCAGATGCATCAGCTGCTGACCTATCTCGGTGACGACACCGTGCTGCAGTTCGGTGGCGGAACCATCGGTCATCCGATGGGCATCTCGGCTGGTGCCACGGCGAATCGAGTAGCGCTCGAAGCGATGGTGCTGGCCCGGAACGAAGGGCGGGACATCTGGCGCGAAGGGCCAGCGATTCTTTCCGAAGCCGCCAGGCACTGCACACCGCTGCGAGCGGCGCTCGATACCTGGGGCGAGGTCACGTTCGACTATGCGAGCACCGATACACCAGATTTTGTCCCGACGCCGACCGCGGCCGCTTGATCTTATTCGAGGCCACAGCCATGCGACTTACTCAAGGCACCTTCTCCTTTCTTCCCGATCTCACGGACGCGCAGATCAGCTCGCAGATCGAGTACTGCCTGCAACGTGGCTGGGCCGTGTCGGTCGAGCACACCGAGGATCCGCACCCTCGTAACACGTACTGGGAGATGTACGGCAATCCGATGTTCGATCTGAAGGACGCGGCTGGAATCATGCGGGAAGTGGATGAGTGCCGCCGCACGTTTCCGAACCGATACATCAAGGTGAATGCGTTCGACTCGACGCGCGGCATCGAGTCGCTGCGACTCTCGTTCATCGTCGCGCGGCCACAGGAAGAACCTGGCTTCGAGTTGTTACGTGAAGAAGGGCCGGGTCGTGAGGTGAGGTATTCGATGCGGTCGTACGCGACAAGGCGGCCGGAAGGGCATCGGTACTGACGTAGCCGCGGGTTTGGACGAACGGCTCCGCCGGTTCGAGGCCGACACGATCTCATTTTTTATAGCCCCTCTGCCTTCAGGGAGAGGGGTTGGGGTGAGGGTCCTTCCTAATGAATTCTGTGCTCAAACACACAGACGCCTTCAATCTCGAAGCCGCCTTCCGCGACTCGCACGTCGCCGACGTGCTCGAGCAGCTGGAGAGCGAGCTGGTCGGGCTCGCTCCCGTGAAGACCCGCATTCGGGACATCTGCGCACTCTTGCTGGTCGACACCCTGCGCAAACAAGCCGGCCTGAGTACTGAAGCACTCTCGCTTCACATGAGCTTCACCGGCAACCCCGGCACCGGCAAGACCACCGTCGCCCTGCGCATGGCCGAGATCCTGCATCGACTCGGCTACGTGCGCAAAGGTCACATGGTCGCCGTGACTCGCGACGACCTGGTCGGACAATACATCGGCCACACCGCGCCCAAGACTCGCGAAGTGCTGAAGCGCGCCATGGGCGGCGTGCTGTTCATCGACGAGGCTTACTATTTATATCGGCCGGAGAACGAGCGCGACTACGGCCAGGAAGCCATCGAAATCCTGTTACAGGAAATGGAAAACCATCGCGACGATCTGGTCGTGATTCTGGCCGGCTACGAAGACCGCATGGATCGCTTCTTCCGTAGCAACCCCGGGATGTCGTCGCGCATCGCGCATCACATCGCATTCCCGGACTACACGGCGGCGGAGCTGCTCGCCATCGCCGACCTGATGCTCGATCAGATGCAGTACTCGCTCAGCGCCGAGGCCCGGACCGCGCTGGAGGAATACATCGAGCGCCGACAGACGATGCCGCATTTCGCGAATGCCCGATCCATTCGCAATGCGCTGGACCGCGCACGGTTGCGACAAGCCAGCCGCTTGTTCAACAGGCGTGACGCGTCGCTCGCGAGGAACGATCTCATGACGATCGAAGCGGCGGACATACGAGCCAGCCGCGTGTTCGCCGAGACCCCACCCCCAGGACGACAGGGAGAATTGCAACCATGACGACGCCCGCGCCCAGAACGCTGACCCGATTCCTGATCGAGGAACAACGCCGTCACGCGAATGCGACCGGCAACTTCACCGCGCTGGTAAATGACGTGCGCCTGGCGTGCAAGCGGATCGCGACGCTCATCGGCAAGGGCGCGCTGTCGGGCGCCTATGGCGATGCCGGCGTCGTCAACGTCCAGGGCGAGGTTCAAAAAAAGCTGGATGTGCTGACCAACGACATCTTCATTCGTACCAATGAGTGGGGCGGTCAACTGGCCGGCATGGTGTCCGAAGAGATGGAGAAGCCTTATTCGATTCCCGCGGAGTATCCCACTGGCCAATATTTGTTGCTGTTCGACCCACTCGATGGCTCCTCGAACGTGGATGTGAATGTCGCCGTCGGCAGTATTTTTTCTGTGCTGCGCTGTCCTGACGGTGTCACGGACCCGTCCGAGGAGCATTTTTTACAGCCGGGCACCGAGCAGGTGTGCGCGGGATACGCGATCTATGGGCCGTCCACCATGCTCGTGCTGAGCACGGGACGCGGCGTGCACGGGTTCACGCTGGATCGTGAGATCGGCGAGTTCATGTTGACCCATCCGGATCTGCGCATTCCGGAAACCACCTCGGAGTTTGCGATCAATGCATCCAATTCACGTTACTGGGAGTCGCCGATCACGCGCTATGTGCGCGAATGTCAGGAAGGGGCGGCGGGCCCCCGCGGTCGCGATTTCAACATGCGCTGGGTCGCCGCCGTGGTGGCTGAAGCTCATCGCATTCTCATGCGTGGCGGCGTCTATATGTATCCCCGCGATCGGCGGGATCTGACCAAGCCTGGCCGTCTGCGACTGCTGTACGAAGCCAACCCGCTCGGCTTTCTGATCGAACAGGCGGGCGGGCGCGCCAGCACGGGCCGCGAACCGGTGCTGACCGTCAAACCCGACAGCCTGCATCAGCGCATCGGCTTCATCTTCGGAGCACGCGCGGAAGTGGAGCGCATCGAGCGCTATCACGCCGAGTGCAACGACTTTGAATTCAAGGCGCCGTTGTTCGGTACCCGCAGCGTGCTCAGAACTCCAGCATAGGTCACGGTCATGTCAGCCACCCATCCCATCATCGCATGTACGGGTTCCTCTGGCGCCGGCACGACGTCGGTCATGCGGACCTTCGAGCAGATCTTCCGGCGCGAATCGATCACGGCCGCGTTCGTGGAAGGCGACAGCTTTCATCGCTATGACCGCGCGGGCATGAAGCAGCAGATGGCGGATGCGCTCACTCGCGGCGATCAGTACTTCAGTCATTTCGGGCCGGATGCGAACTTGTTCGCCGAGCTGGACGGACTGTTCAGAAGCTACGGCGAAAACGGTCGAGGACAGCGGCGCAGGTATCTGCACGACGATCAGGAGGCTGCGCCGTACGGACAGAAGCCGGGCACATTCACTGCATGGGAGGAGTTGCCCGATACGACCGACCTGCTGTTCTACGAGGGCTTGCACGGCGCGGCAGCTCATGAAGGCATTCAGATCTGGAAGCATGTCGATCTGCTGATCGGGGTCGTGCCGGTCATCAATCTCGAATGGATTCAGAAGTTACACCGCGACCGATCCACACGCGGCTATTCCACGGAGGCGGTGGCCGACACGATTCTGCGACGAATGCATGATTACGTTCATTACATCTGCCCGCAGTTCTCCCGCACACACATCAACTTTCAGCGCGTGCCGGTCGTCGACACGTCCGATCCGTTCATCGCGCGGTTCATTCCGACACCGGAAGAATCGATGCTGGTGATTCGATTCGCGAACCCGCAGGGCATCGACTTTCCGTACCTGCTGGCGATGCTGCACGACTCGTTCATGTCCCGCTCGAACACCATCGTCTGTCCCGGCGGCAAGATGGACCTGGCGCTGCAGTTGATTTTCACGCCGATGATTCTGCGGCTGATCGAGCGTCGCAAGGAGTCGCTGGCACGCCGGTCGCAACGGACCAAGCACGCACTGCTGGAGCCCACTCTCTGACTCGAGGTCCCCATGCCGAAGCTCATCGATTGCGTCGCCGCCGTGTCGTTCGATCTCGACGGCACGATCATCGACACCGCGCCGGATCTGGGCGCGGCGGCCAACATGATGCTGGTCATGCTGGGTGGCCGGCCACTGCCGGACGAGCGCATTCCTGGCTTGATCGGCGCGGGGATCGATGAGTTCGTCAAAAAGGTACTGACGCAGGCCGGTGTGACGCCGGATGCGCCGATACTGGAGATGGCCTCGACGTTGTTCCGGAATCTGTACGGGCAACGGGTGTTTCAGCGCAGCCGTATCTATCCCAACGTGGTGATGACATTGCACACGCTGCGCGCGGCCGGTCTCACGCTGTGCTGTGTGACCAACAAGGAACGCAAGTTCGCGCAGCCGTTGCTGGAGCTGGCGGGACTGAGCGGCTTCTTCACCGCCTTGCTCTGTCCCGATCGTCCGGAGGATCGAAAGCCGAGCCCGTCGCTGCTGTATTCGGCCTGTTCGCAGGCTGAAATCGAGCCCATCGACATGTTGTTGGTCGGCGATTCGCGCGCCGATATTCAAGCGGCGCATGCGGCGGGATGTCGCGTCGTTGCGGTGGACTATGGTTATCACCGCGATCAGCCGCTGGAGGAGCTGCGGCCGGATGCCATCGTCAGCGACGTGAGCGAGATCATGGAGCTGAGCGTGCGTCCCCGCAGCGGAACTCGTGCACTGAGGGCCATACCATGAGCGCCGAAGTCGACCCACAGAGATCGAGGCCGCGCCCACTAGGGCCGCGTCACGAAGGAATCAACGTGCTTCGTGCGCTGGCGATGGATGCCGTGCAGAAAGCAAACTCCGGTCACCCCGGCATGCCGATGGGCATGGCCGAGATCGCCGAAGTGTTGTGGCAACGTCATCTGCGTCACAACCCCGCGAATCCGGAGTGGTTCAATCGCGACCGCTTCGTGCTGTCGAATGGGCACGGCTCCATGCTGTTGTACTCGCTGCTGCATCTGACGGGTTACGACCTGCCGCTGCAACAGCTGCAGCGATTCCGTCAGCTGCATTCGAGAACGCCGGGACATCCCGAGTACGGCATCACGCCCGGTGTGGAGACGACGACCGGGCCGTTGGGGCAGGGCATCGCGAATGGCGTGGGCATGGCAATCGCGGAGAAGGTGCTCGCCGCGCAGTTCAATCGGCCGGGCTGCGAGATCATCGATCATCACACCTATGTGTTCCTCGGCGACGGCTGCTTGATGGAAGGCATCTCGCACGAGGCTTGTTCGCTCGCGGGCACGCTGGGGCTCGGCAAGCTCATCGTGTTCTATGACGACAATGGCATCTCCATCGATGGCCATGTTGCGGGTTGGTTCACCGACGACACGCCCCGGCGCTTTGCAAGTTACGGCTGGCATGTCGTGCCGAACGTGGAGGGTCACGACAGCGACGCCATCGACAACGCGATTCGCGCCGCGAAGTCGGTGACAGACAAGCCGTCGCTGCTCTGTTGCAAGACCGTCATCGCCAAGGGCTCGCCGAACAAGGCCGGCACGCACGATGCGCATGGCTCGCCGCTGGGGGATCAGGAGATTGCCGCCACCCGTGAGGCGTTGGGCTGGCAATACGGTCCTTTTGAGATCCCGGCCCATATATATGAGTTGTGGGATGCCCGGCAGGCAGGGGCGATTTACGAGAGCGCCTGGCGCGAGAAGCTGGCGGCGTACGCAGCCACACACACGCAATCGAGTCGTGAGCTCGAGCGTCGCATGCGAGGTGAGCTTCCGGACGACTTTGCGGAGAACGCTCGTCGGTTGATGGCGCGAACGCATGCGAAGGCCGCGACCGTGGCGACACGCAAGGCGTCGCAGGAAGCCATCGAAGGCATGGCGCCGTCGTTGCCGGAGTTGATCGGCGGCTCGGCCGATCTTGCCGGATCGAATCTGACGTTGTGGTCGGGGTCGCGCGCAATTACCAGCAAAAGCGGCGGCAACTATCTCTACTACGGTGTGCGTGAGTTCGGCATGGCCGCGATCATGAACGGCCTGGCGTTGCACGGCGGATTCATTCCCTACGGCGGAACGTTCCTGACGTTCTCGGATTACTGTCGCAACGCTCTGCGCATGGCGGCGTTGATGCGGATCCGTTCGATCTTTGTCTTCACGCACGACTCGATTGGTCTGGGTGAGGATGGCCCGACCCATCAACCGGTCGAGCACGTCGCGACGTTGCGGTTGATTCCGAACATGGAGGTCTGGCGGCCTTGCGACACTTTGGAGACCGTGGTCGCGTGGACCGCGGCGATCGAGCGCGAGGAGGGTCCGACGAGTCTGGTGCTCAGTCGGCAGAACGTGTCTTTCCAGAATCGCGACCCGGCTGCGATTGGGAACATTCGTCGGGGCGGCTATGTGCTCGTTGAACCGGATGTTGAGCCGCGCGCGGTGATCATCGCGACGGGTTCCGAGGTCGGGCTGGCCGTCGAGGCACGGAAGCGGCTGGCGGACGAAGGAATTCCGGTTCGCGTCGTCTCGATGCCTTCGACCACAGTGTTCGATCGTCAGGACGCCGACTATCGCGCTCTGGTACTGCCGATGGAGTTGCCCGCCGTCGCTGTCGAAGCGGGCGTGACGGATATCTGGCGCAAGTACGTTGGACGCCGCGGCGGGGTGATCGGCCTCGATCGCTTCGGCGAATCGGCGCCGGCGTCCGATCTGATGAAGTATTTCGAGTTCGTGCCCGAACGAGTCGTCGACGCCGTCAAATCGGTGATTTGATATCCAGCGGGGGATTGTCATGAGCCTCGTGTCATTGCGACAACTGCTCGATCACGCCGCCGAGCACGGTTACGGCATGCCGGCGTTCAACGTCAATAACATGGAACAGGTGCAGGCGATCATGCAGGCCGCGGACGAGACCGATAGTCCTGCGATCCTGCAAGTCTCCGCCGGGGCGCGCAAGTACGCGGGTGAGGCGTTCCTGCGTCATGTGGTGCTCGCCGCCGTGGAGACGTGGCCGCACATTCCCATCGTTCTGCATCAGGATCACGGCGCCAGTCCCGCCGTGTGTATCGGATCCATCCGCTCGGGGTTCACCAGCGTGATGATGGATGGCTCGCTGCGAGAGGACATGAAGACCCCTGCACCGTACGAGTACAACGTACGGGTCACGGCCAAGGTCGTCGAGATGTCGCATGCCGTCGGTGTGTCGGTGGAGGGCGAGCTCGGTTGCCTGGGCTCGCTCGAGTCCGGCATGGCGGGTGAGGAGGATGGCGTTGGCGCGGAGGGTGTTTTGAGTCGCGATCAGTTGCTCACCGATCCGGCGCAGTGCGCGGACTTCGTCGAGCAGACCGGCGTCGACGCATTGGCCATCGCGATTGGCACGTCGCATGGCGCGTACAAGTTCTCGCGCAGGCCGACCGGCGACATTCTAGCGATCTCGCGCATCCGGGAGATTCACGAACGCATTCCGAACACGCACCTGGTGATGCATGGCTCATCGTCGGTGCCTCAGGAGTGGCTGGCCATCATTCGTGAGCATGGTGGCGAGTTCAAGGAAACGTATGGGGTGCCGGTCGAGCAGATCCAGGAAGGCATCCGCAATGGGGTGCGCAAGGTGAACATCGACACCGACATTCGAATTGCGATGACCGGCGCGATGCGTCGCCTGATGAACCAGGATCGGGGTGAGTTCGATCCTCGCAAGTTCCTGAGTCAGGCCACGGCGGCAGCGCGAGAAATCTGCCGGGCGCGCTTCGAAGCGTTTGGCTCGGCGGGTCAGGCCGGCAAGATCGAGCCAATCTCGATGGAGAAGATGGCGCAGCGCTATCGCCAGCCGGTGCGGAAGATCGCGTGACGGCGACTCACGTCCAATGGCCGTGACCGACGTCTCATCCTTAAGGACAATCAATAACCTGAGCCAGTCCGACGGCGCATTCCGCTTCAACCCGGTATGCAAGCCGTCAACACATCGCCAAGCCGTCCCCGCCCGGCGTTGTTCCGTCAGGAAGCGATCGATGCGCGCCGGCTGTCCCTGGTCGGCGAGTCGCTGGAGGCGCACCCGGTTTCGTATCCGCGTCTGACCGCGGTCTGCGTCGGTATCGTCCTCGCGCTGCTGATGTTTGCCTGCTTCGGCGAGCTGGCCCGCAAGGCACAGGTGCCGGGTTATCTCGCGCCGAGCGCCGGCCTCATCAAAGTGTATGCGCCGCAAGCGGGCACGCTCATGGAGCGGCGTGTTGCCGAGGGTCAGAAAGTTCATCGGGGCGATGAGCTGTTCGTGGTCTCCCCCGAAGGGGCATCGACGCAGATTGCCGCAACCCAGGCGACCGCCATCGCGCAGCTCGAGCAGCGCTTGAAGAATCTCGAAGCGGAGCGTGCCGATCAGCAGAAGCTCGCGACGGTGCAGGCCAATTCGCTGCGCGAATCGGTGGCGAGCCAGGAACGCGAGTTGCAGGAACTGGACGATTCGCTTGCGCTCCAGAGACAGCGCGCCGCCAGCGCCGAGCGGATCGCGCGTCGTCACGCCGAGTTGCTGGACCAGCGCTTCGTATCGCAGATCGACGCGGACCAGAAGAACGCCGACATGCTCGAACAGCAGTCCCGGCTGGTGGAACTGCGCCGTGCCCGCACTCAGCTCGAGCGCGAGATCAAACAACATCGCCAGGAGCTCGCGACCACCGAGATCAGTGCACGTCAGCGCCTGTCGGAGATCGAGCGTGAAACCCTGGCGCTGGCTCAGGAGCGCGCCGAATATCAATCGCGCCGATCGATCGTGATCACCGCGCCGGCGGATGGCACCGTCACCGCGATCTCGGGCGAGATCGGCCAGACCGTCACTGATCGCGCCTCGCTGCTCGCCATCCTGCCGAAGGATGCGGAGTTGCAGGCGAAGTTGCTGGTGCCGAGCAGTTCCATCGGCTTCATCGACATCGGCGACCAGGTGTGGATGCGCTACCAGGCGTTCCCGTACCAGCGTTTCGGCAGCTTCGATGGTCGAGTCGTGGAAATTGCGCGCACCTTGATGTCGCCCGAGGACCTGGACGTGCCGGTGAACACGAATCAGCCGTTCTATCGGGTGACGGTGCGCCTGACCTCGCAACAGGTCGAGACCGGCGCGATGAACTTCCCGCTGCAGGCCGGCATGCAGCTCGATGCCGACCTCTCGCTGGAGCGCCGCCGCCTCATCGAGTGGGCGATCGAGCCGCTGCAATCCGTGACCAAGCGGATGTGAGTCGCCCAGCCATGCAACTCAACTTCTCCGGAAAACGACGCACGCCGGTCGTGCTGCAGACAGAAGCCGCCGAATGCGGGCTGGCGTGTCTGGCGATGGTGGCCGCGTATCACGGTCACGATATCGATCTGGCGTCGCTGCGTCGTCGCCACGCACTCTCCATGCAGGGCGCGACTCTCGCTCACATCATGCAGGTGGCGACTCAGCTGCAACTCGGCTCGCGGCCACTGAAGGTGGAGCTGGAAGCGTTACCGCGAGTGACCGCGCCGGCGATCCTGCATTGGAACCTGAATCATTTCGTCGTGCTCGCGGGCATGCGGGGCAGCCGCGCGATCATCCACGATCCGGCGAGCGGCGAAAGACTGCTGACGCTCGCTGAGATGTCGCCACACTACACGGGTGTCTGTCTGGAGCTGTCGCGGCTCGAAGAGTTCCAGCCGCAACAGGATCGTCAGAAGGTTTCGGTGCTTCAACTGCTCGGTCGTTTGCGCGGCATGAAGGGCACGCTCGGTCAGATCTTCAGCATGGCGCTGGCGCTCGAAGTGCTCACCATCCTGGCGCCGTTCTTCACGCAGCTGGTGGTGGATAACGCCGTGGTGTCGGCCGACCGCAATCTCATCGCCGTGCTCGGCATCGGCTTTCTGATGGTTGCGCTGGTGCATGTCGGCGTTACAGCCGCGCGCTCCTGGGTGCTGACGGTGCTGGAAATGCGCCTGAGCGCGCAGATGATCACGAACCTGTTCGCGCATCTGTTGCGGCTGCCGATGTCGTTCTTCGAGAAGCGTCACCTCGGCGATCTGTCGTCCCGCTTCGAGTCCCTCAATGCCATTCAGCGCACGCTCACCTCGAGCTTCGTCGAGGCGCTGGTCGACGGCTTGATGGCGATCATCACGCTCATCGTGATGTTTGCCTACAGCGGCACGCTCACCGCCATCGTGTGCGTTGCCGCTGTGCTTTACGCCCTGTTGCGCGCGGCGCTGTATCGCCCGCTGTTCCATGCTCAGCAGGAGCAGATCACCCACGCCGCCAATCAGCAGAGCAGCTTCCTGGAGACCATTCGCGGCATCCAGAGCGTGAAGCTGTTCAATCGCCAGGCGCACCGGCGCACCATTCACGAGAATCTGCTGGTTCGTAACTTCAATGCCGAAATCCGCACCGAGCGGCTGGATATTCTGTATCGGGCGTTGAACGGCGCACTGTTCGGCGTCGAGAACATCGCGGTGATCTGGATTGCCGCGCTGCTGGTGCTCGATGCTCAGTTCACCGTCGGCATGCTGTTCGCGTTCGTCTCGTTCAAGACCACGTTCGTGACCCGCATCGGTGCATTCACCGACAAGTTCGTCGAGCTGCGGATGTTGGGACTACACGCCGAGCGCGTGGCCGACATCGCCCTCGCGGAGCCGGAGCCGGTTGCCGCCACTGAGATCGCGTCGACGCTGCCCGCGGATATCGAGTTCCGTAATGTCACGTTCCGCTACTCGAGCTTCACTCCGCCGGTGCTCCACAACCTGAGTTTCAGGATTGCCGCTGGCGAATCGGTTGCCATCGTCGGTCCGTCGGGCTGCGGCAAGTCGACGCTGCTGAAGTTGATCCTCGGTCTGGTCGCTCCGAGCGAAGGTGAAATTCTGATCGGCGGGGTGAACATCGCGCAGCTGGCGCCGGCGCATCTCGATCTGATCGGTGCGGTGATGCAGGAGGACAAGCTGTTCGCGGGTTCCATCGCCGACAATATTTGTTTCTTCGACGCCAATTCCGATCAGGCCCGCATCGAGGACTGCGCGCGGCTCGCCGTGATTCACGACGATATCCTGTCGATGCCCATGGGCTACAACACGCTCATCGGCGACATGGGCGACGCGCTCTCCGGCGGCCAGAAGCAGCGGGTGCTGCTGGCTCGTGCGCTGTACAAACAACCGAAAATCCTGGCGCTCGATGAGGCCACCAGCCATCTCGACGTCGACTGCGAGCGCGGCGTGAACGAAGCCGTGCAGTCGCTGGCACTGACCCGAATCATCATTGCGCATCGTCCGGAAACCATCGCCATGGCGGGCCGGATCATCGCACTACCGAATGTCCCGGACTCGCGCGCAAGGGCCCTGCCGCGCGTCCGGACACGCCTCCCTTCCGAGGGGGAGGGCCTCGCGCAGCAGGCCCGTTGCAATTCAATTCACTCAATCAGGTAATCAGGACTATGAATAACGAAGTTCGTATCGAGATCAAGGATCTGGACCAGGCCGTGGGCACCGAGCTGAGCAGCGAAGAGCTGCAGGCCGTGACCGGCGGCGTGCGCATGGAAGTGACCTGGACCTGCGGCTCGCAGGGCAAGGCCGACGAGTGGGACATCAAGAACTGATCGATCGATGATCGGGGCGCGCGCCACCGCTGCGACGGCGGCGCGCGCTCTTGGACCACTGACGAGTCATTCAGGGAAGCAAGACGATGAATAACCAAGTGCGTATCGAGATCGAGGATCTGGAGCAGCCCGTGGGCACGGACCTGAGCAGCGAGGAGCTGCAGGCCGTGACTGGCGGTCAGCGCATGATCCCCACCTGGGTTTCCGGCCCGAACGCCAAGCCCGACGAGTGGGCTTACCCCTGATCGATAGATGATCGGGCGCGCTCCGTCGTTGCAGCGGAGCGCGCTTTTCCGAGCGCTGACGAGTAACCCATGATTCTCATCGTATCCACTGCCGACGATCCGACCGCTCAGGCTGTCGAAAGACGCCTGCGCAGCCGCGGCGTCAATGTTCTGATATTCGATTCGGGCCGCTTTCCTTCGGAAGCGCGCATCACTGTGTCGTATCGGGACGGTATGCCGCGTTATGCGCTGCGAGTCGACGGTCAGGTGGTGCGTTTCGAAGAGCTCACCTCCATCTGGTTCCGGCGGCCCAGTCTTTCGGTCGCGCATCCGTCGATCACGGATGAGGAAGTGCGAGCGGTCGTCGAGCGGGATTGCGGTGAGTTTTTGAGCGCGCTATGGGAGAGCATGGACTGTCTGATGCTGCCCGGCAGCCCGACAGTCATGCGGACCGCGCAACGCAAGCCGACCCACATGGCGCGTGCCAAAGCATTGGGCTTCGACATCGCACCCACCATATTCACCAACGACCCCCGCGAGTTCCTCGATCTGTATCGGGAACAGGAGGGGCGTCTGATTCATAAGATCACCGCGAATCTGTCTCTTAGAGAGCGCAGGGGTACCCAGTTTTCGCGGCTGACCTGCGGCGTCACGCGTCGTGACGTCATGCATGCCGAATCGGTGAGCCTGTCGCCCATCGTCTTTCAGGCGTACGTGCCAAAACGTCTCGAGCTGCGCGTGACCGTCGTCGGCGATCGCGTATTCGCCGCGGAGATTCATTCGCAGAAGACGAATCGTACCCACTTCGACTGGCGACGTTACGATCTCGGCTCCACGCCGCATCACCCGCACCAGTTACCGCGCGACGTCGCGGACCGCTGCGTGCAGCTGGTCGCTCAGTTCGGTCTCACCTACGGCACGATCGATTTGATCCTGACACCGGACGATCGCTATGTATTCCTCGAGCTCAATTCAGCCGGCGAGTACGCCTGGATCGAACAGATCGCGGGACTGCCGATCAGCGACGCCATCGCCGACCTTCTCATGTCCCCCATGCGCGCGCATCAGTTGCCCGTCGCGGAGCTTGCTCATGCTTGAGACTCATCACTCGGTAGTGACGGATGTTCTGTCGTGCCTCGAAGGGATTTCCAGGGAAGGCATCGCGCCGTCGCATGCTCACGGTCGCGTGGACGCCTTGCGCTCGCGTCATCCCACTGCATCCATCGAGCTGATCTGGGACGAGCAGCCATTCGACGGCTCGCGTCACTACGACGCGTTGATCCGGCCGCCAGGGTTCGAAGGCACCGTCTCGCTTAGCGTCTGTCACGACGACGCGTTGCCTTGGGCGCTGCGTGGTTTGCAGCCGTGGCGCGACTCCGAACTGCTACGTGTGAACGGCACCGTGATGCCCGTGGAAAACGCGATCCGGCATCTCGATTTGCTCTGGCAGCGCAAGCCGCTGATGCAGCGGTTGATCGACAGTTGTTTGATCGAGGCCGAGCTGGAGCGTCGCCAGATCGAAGTCGGCCAGGCCGAGGTGCAAGCGTCGGTGAACGATATTCGCCGGCGTCGTGGGCTGCTGACCGCCGCTGATACGCATGCCTGGCTTGTGGAAAGTGGGATGAGCATGCAAGGCCTGACGGATCTGGCCGGGCGACTGGCGCGGGCCGCCAAGCTGCGGGAGCTGATCGTCGGCGAGGACGTCGAACGTCATCTCGAGTTGCATCGGAATACGTTCGATGCAATCAACACCCGCGTGTTGCAGACATCAGATCCACGAGTCGCCCGGCAGGTTGCGGATGTTGTGCGCAATGGCTCGCAGTCGTTCCTGCATGCGGCGGAAGACGCGGTGTTCGCGGACGGCAGCGGTCGCACTCAATTTTTCTATCGTAAAGAAGTGCGTCATCGTCTGGCAGCTCGAATCAACGATGATTCCACGTCACTGCGCGTCGGGGACTTGCTCGGCCCGATCGAGGTGGGCGATGCGCGCCTGGTGATCAATATCGTTTCCGTCGAGCCGGCGGACCGCAATCCTCAATTGCGAAGCGCCGTCGTGACGCATCTGTTCGATGCATGGTTGCGGGAGCAGCGACGGAAAGCTCGCATCGAGTGGTTCTGGGGGCCGAACCATGCGACGCAGGCTGCGAGATAGGCGCGAGCGCGACTCGCAACCGCCCGACGAACCGGTAAAGTCTGCCGGTGTCGACTGGCAGGAGCGAGCGCAGTTCTTTTCGCTCGCGGCGACCGCCATGCGTCGCTTTCGCGCGGCGCGCGCCAGGGAAAGGCGGGCCTACCGGCGTGACGACGCGGATACCATGGACGCGCTCGACGAGCTGCTATCCCGCCTCGAATCGTTGGATCCTCGCCAGGCGCGAATCGTAGCCATGCGTTGCTTCGACGGCCTCACCGTCGAGCAGACCGCGCAGGTACTGGGCATTTCCGATGAAACAGTGGAACGCGAGTGGACGCACGCTCGTGCGTGGCTGCGACTCGAGATGTCGCAGCGGTCTTCCTGACTCTCTTGCCAGTCGTCCATTCGAGAGTCGGGCACTGATTCTGCGCGTTGTACGTGACCGGAAAAGCCACAGTTTCTGGGAAAGCGATCTGCGCATCCAGGCCGACGACAAGCTCATCGTCATCGGCGCCCACCCTGACGAAAGACAGTAGTAACAGCGCGGGTTGCATTCGCGAGCGCAGGCGCATCTACTCGGGGCCAAGACCATAAGAACAAATGTGCCGCGCACCAACGCTGGGGGCTTCTATGCAACGCCGCGAGTTCGTGAGATCAACGCTATTGGCTGCCGCCGTGCTGCCGACCTTGAGGTTCGTGCCGGCGCTGGCCCGCTCCGGACCGACTCCCGATATTCCCGCAGTCACTGTCGATGGCAGCGCCATCACGCTGCGCAGTGCCGAGGTTCGTGAGCTCGCCGAAGCGCTGCAAGGCCAGTTGCTCCTGCGGGGCGACGCAGGTTACGACGAGGCGCGTCTGTTGTTGAATCCTTCCTTCGACAAACATCCCGCACTCGTCGTACAGCCGACCGACGTTGCCGATATCCAGAAAGCGGTGAGCTTCGCACGCGAACGCACCCTGTTGCTGGCGGTGAAATGCGGCGGTCACAGTCATTCGGGACAGTCGAGTTGCGAGCGCGGAATGCAGATCGATCTCAAGGACTTTCGCGGCGCGACGGTGGATGCAGCCGGGCGCCGAGTGTCGGTGAAGGGAGGAAGCCTGCTCGGATTGGTCGATCGTGAGTCGATGGCGCAGGGATTGGTTACGCCACTGGGCACCGTGTCTCACACCGGCGTGGGCGGGTTGACGCTCGGCGGTGGTTTCGGACGGATCGCGCGCCGCTATGGCATGGCCATCGACAATCTGAGCTCGTTGGACGTGGTGACGGCGGATGGGAAGTTGCGCCACGCGAGTTTGCAAGAGAACCCGGATCTGTTCTGGGGGCTGCGCGGTGGCAGCGGCAACTTCGGCGTCGTCACCAACTTCGAATTCAATTTGCATCCGATGCAGCGGCAGGTCGTCGGAGGGCGGCTGTCGTTTCCGATTGAAAAGGCACGCGATCTGCTCACGATGTACGCGGACTACGCGCCGAAGGCCCCGGACGATTTGTACTTCGATCCCGTCATCGTGCTGCCGCCGGGTGGCGGGCCGGGCGCGGCGCAATTGGATGTTTGCTACAGCGGCCCGGCGAAGGACGCGGACCGTGCGCTGGCGCCGCTGCGAAAGATCGGTACACCGACCAGCGACACGCTCAAGTCGATGGACTACGTCGAACTGCAACGATCCGGCGATTGGGCCGATGCGCGCATGCTGGGCACCTACATCAAAGGCGGATTCATCTCGACGGTGCCGGGAGAATTGATCTCGGCATTGGTCGATGGACTCAAAGGCGACCCGCGCCGGACGACGGCGGTGTTCTTCCAGCATTGCGGCGGCGCCTGCGGTCGCGTGCCCGAGGACGCAACGGCCTTCGCAAACCGGTATGCGATTGCCAACATGATGACCATGAGCGGTTGGCGTCATGGCGACGATCCAACCGATCACATCGCCGCGACCAAACAGTATTGGTCGACGCTCGAGAAGTTCACTCGCGGGTTCTACATCAATGACATGCCACGAGAGGCGACCGCGAGCGACATCAACGCCAACTATCGCGGCAACTACAAGAAGCTGGTGGCGTTGAAGACCAAATACGATCCGACGAATCTGTTCCGCCTGAACGCCAATGTGCTGCCGGCCCATGCGTGAGGCGGATACGGAACAACCACGGCGCACCGGAGTTTTATCGCGACGAGTTGGCGTCGAGGGTTGGTTGCATCCCGCAAATACCGACGCAGGGTACGGAGTGCCTCGGGTGCAACCAGTGGCATCGCCAATTCGTGTTCATGAATGAGTGGGACACCGATGAGCGATTATGAATATCAATGTACTCGTAGCGGAACCCTGCGGCGCTGACTGGGCCGTGATCGCGAAGGGCATCAGACGACATCTCCCAGAGGCGTCGGTGCTCCGTGTAAAAGATGGCGAGCAAGCGGTGCGCTTCCTGTTTCATCGCGGCTTGTTGACCGTCGATCCGCCCGTGCCGGATCTGGTGTTGCTGGCGGAAGAGCTGCCACTGATTCCTGCCGCCGGCGTCATCGCCCGAATGCGCATCGATCCACGCACCCGTTTCACGCCCGTGATCGTGCTCCGTCAGGATCCGGAGCAAGAGTCGCTGGATCCGTATTGGGATGGCGAAATCCGCTCGGCGATGACCACGATCTGTGTCAGCGAGGCATTGGAGACCCGGGTCGCGGCGGCGGTGAACGATCTGTGGCATCGCTACCCGCCGCTGCCGGAACGTCAAAAAGTGCTGTCGTTTCGTCAATAAACCCGGCCCGACCGGGCAGCCTGCCTGCTTCTGGATGACGCGCGGCCTTCCTACCATAACCACTTGCATAACAAGCATTTGGGCGAGGGCAGCAGCATGGTCGACTACGTCGGCATCGCGGACATTCAGCACCTGGTGAACCAGATCGGACCGGGTGAATTCATGGAGCGGCTGGCCGCTCAGATCGAGTCGGACTATCGGCGCTGGGGTCAGTTCGAGAAGTCGGCGCGGCTCGCCAGTCATTCGGATGTCGGCGTCATCGAGTTGATGCCGATCAGCGACGGCGATCTGTACTCATTCAAATATGTGAACGGTCATCCCAAGAACACCAGCCTCGGCCTGCTGACCGTCACCGCGTTCGGCGTGCTGGCGGAAGTTTCCACGGGCTATCCGGTGTTGCTGTCCGAGCTCACGATAACCACCGCGCTTCGCACCGCCGCCATGTCGGCGCTGGCGGCGAAGTGGATGGCACGGCCCAACAGCAGGAAGATGGCGTTGATCGGCAACGGCGCTCAGAGCGAGTTTCAGGCCATCGCGTTCCAGCGCATGCTGGGTATCACCGAACTGCGCATGTACGACGTCGATCCGCAAGCGACCGCGAAGCTCGCGCAAAATCTGCGTGGCATGCCGGAGTTCCGAGGCGTTTCGTTGGTTCATGCGACTTCCAGCGCGGAAGCGGCGTTGGGCGCCGACATCATCACGACCGTCACCGCCGACAAGCGCAACGCTGTGATCGTGACGCCGTCCATGGTCGCCCCTGGAATGCATTTGAACGCCGTCGGCGGCGACTGCCCCGGCAAGACCGAGCTGCACGCGGACATTCTGCGGCGGCCCGATGCTCGCGTCATCGTGGAGTACGAACCTCAGTCGCGCATCGAAGGCGAGATTCAACAGATGCCGGCGGAATTCTCCGTCACCGAGTTTGCCGATGTCGTCAATGGCGTACGGCCGGGGCGCGGCGCCGACGGTGAAATCACGGTGTTCGATTCGGTGGGCTTCGCGCTCGAGGACTACTCGGCACTGAAGTTCCTCAACGAGCTGACCCGCGAGCGTCCGGAGTTCTGTCGTCAGATCGATCTGGTGCCGGATCTGGACGATCCGAAAGATCTGTTCGGCGGCACGCTCGGCGCCGGCAAGCGCGGCCGGATGCGACGGGCGGCCTAAGTCAGCCTGAATGTTTGCAGGTGGATGCTGGTCTCGGTGTTACCGACGCCTTTGATCTTCCGGATGCGCTCCAGCACCTCGGACAGCTCGGCGATCGAAGCGGCGTGCACCTCGGCCAGCAGATCCCATCGACCGTTGGTATCGTGAAGCGAGCTCACCGAGGGCTCGCCCAATAGACGTTGCACCACGTCGCGGGTCTTGTCTCCGTCCACTGCGATACTGATCCAGGCCCTGATGCCCGTCGGCTGCGAGTGGGCACGGACCTGCACCGAATAGCCGGCGATCACACCATTGGCTTCCAGCCGGGCCAGCCGGTTCGAGATGGTGCCCCGGGAAACGCCCAGCTTTCTCGCCAGCGTCGCAGTCGGGGTACGGGCATTCACACGCAACAGCCCCAGCAGTTGCTGGTCGAGCGCATCCAGCGCTGCATTCTTATCGTTGGTCGGCTTGGGGTCGCTCTGCATGACGCGGCATAGATTAGCCGATTACAGTCAATCCCGGCAGGACCTTAGGGGGTGGCCCCCCAGGCGCGCCACATGGGGGCTCCCGGTGGATTCGTGGGGTCTTACTTGGTTGCCCGTCCGCGTAAAGCGCGTAACTGCGAGTGACAATGCAAGTAGTAAACGACAGCCCGACCTCCGGAGTGGCCCGGTTCTTCAAATCGGCCTCGGTCATCGAAGCGTATGAGATGCGGGCCGTCGTGCTCAGCATGACGTTTTTCTTTCTGTTGTTCGGCAGCTATTCCGTCATCAAGCCGGTGCGCGACGCCATGGGCACGGTGTACGGCATGGACAACATCCAGCAGCTGTTCACCGGCACGTTCATCGTGAGCTTCCTGGTCGCGCCGCTGTACTCGTGGATGGCGTCGCGCGTGAAGCTGTCGACGTTCCTGCCCTGGATCTACGGCGTGGTCGCGCTATCGATCGTCGGCTTCTATGCCGCCTTCGAATTTGGCGCTGAAGAAGACCGCTGGGTGGCGGCCGCGTTCTACATCTGGGTGAGCACCTTCAACATGCTCATCATTTCCGTATTCTGGACGTTCATGGCCGATCTGTTCTCGCGCACCCAGGCGAAACGGCTGTTCGGTTTCGTCGCCGCCGGCGGCACCATCGGCGGCATCGTCGGGCCGGCGACCGCGACTTTGCTGGTGAAGTCGCTAGGTAACGAGAATTTAATGTTGATCTCGGCCGCGGGTTTCGCCCTGACCGCGATGCTGGTGCACATGCTCTCGGTGGAGAAGAGTCGCATGATCGCCGCCGGGGTCGAGGCGCAGCGGACCACGCTCGATCACAAGCTCGCCGGCAATCCGCTGGACGGCTTCAAGCTGTTGATGAAATCGCGTTACCTGTTGCTGCTCGCCGCGTTCCTGTTGCTGATGACCTGGATTTCCACGGTCGTCTATATCCAGCTCGGCGACCTGATCACCAAATCGTTCGAAAGCCGCGAGGCGCGCACCCAGGCGTATGCGACCATCGATCTGATCGTGAACAGCACCGCCGTCTTCATTCAGCTGTTCGGCACCGGGCGTATCATTTCGCGCTTCGGCGTGACGACGGGGCTGCTGGTCAATCCGATCATCATGGTGATCGCGTTCTTCGCGGCGATTCTGTCGCCGGTGCTGCTCGTGCTGGCCAGCATTCAGATCACCCGGCGCGTCGCCGAATACGCCGTAGCCAAGCCCACGCGTGAAATGCTGTTCACGGTCGTCGATCAGGAAAGCAAATACAAAGCGAAGAACGTCATCGACACGGTGGTGTACCGCTTCGGCGACGTGAGCTCGGCGTGGGTCAGCTCGTTCATCCTGCCGTTCGGCGTGACGGGGCTGGCGATCTTCGGTGCCGTGGTGTGTCTGATCTGGTTCCCGATCGCGTACACCTTGGGCAAGCGCTACGAGAGCGTCAGCGGCTCGACGCTCACATGAAATTGCGGGTGTGCAGGTCCGCGAGGCGTTGGGCCTGATCGGCCGGAAATCCCAGATGTAACAACCGGGATTTGCGGCCCGCGGCCATGTCGAGTTTGAGTCGTTGAACGGCTGCGTATCCGCGTGCGATTGCGGCTGGCGTGAGGGAGCCGGCGGCGATCAGAATCAAGGCGTCGAAGACTTCTTCATTCAAGCCCGACGTAGGCGCCAGCGCTTCGTGGCGCTGTTCGATGGCGTTCTGCAGCCGGGCCAGATAGTCGGGTTCGACCGAGAGTCGATACTTCAAATGCGCCATGCCGAAGGCGACGTGACGCGCTTCGTCGCGCGCGGCGAGCCGGCAGATCTGACGCGTCACTGGGTCGGGCCCGTACTCATGGAGGAAGCTGAGCAGGTTCACGAACGTGCCTTCGCCGAGCACCGACAGCAGAAAGGTCGCGGAGGAAAAGTCGGGCGCCTGTAACAACGTGCGCAGTGAGGCCTGACCGCCGGCTGTCGACAGCATCGGCTGCCGTCCGCGCATGCCGAGACGGCGCGTGAAGACTTCAACGTGTCGTGCTTCGTCGGCACATTGGAGCGCGAGCACCTGCTGTACTTCGCGATAGTGCGGATGGAGCTGACCGAGATGCCGCGCAGGCACGATGAGCGCCGCATTCTCGTTCTCGACCAGGAATGTCATGACTTGAACGACGGCGGCTTCGATCTCGGGATCGATTTCGAACGGCGTATCCCAATCGATGGCGGTTTGCGGATCCCATTGAGCCGCGACGCCTTGGGCGTAGATCTCATCGGCCGTCGTGGCCCACAGTTCGTCGCGATTGCTCAGGGTGAAGTTGAATGCCGGACTGCCGGCTTCAACCGTGGCGCCGCGTGCCGCCAGCCCCCACTCGGGCTTGGCCGATGGCGCGGGCAATTGGCTCTGACCTGCAGTCAGCGCGTCGCGCCAGCGGCCTTCCGCCCACGGGCCGCGTGTGACGATCGCCTCACAAACTCCATCGGATAGCGCCGATGTCTGGATCGCATGGCCTTGCTGACGACACCACGCGGTCAGATGCAATTCCCAATTCGGCGCGCGACCGCGAGCGAGCAGATTGCCACCAACCGGCACTTGCGCCAAAGCGCGGCGGACGAGGAGCAGGGCGCCTTCGTCCAGGCCGAGCGCTTCAGTATCGATACTCGGCGTTGCGGATGCTGCCGTCGGGTCCATAGAAGTTGTCTTCGTCGACTGCGCGCTCGAGCGCGGCGTAGCCGCTGGTTCGTCCCGGCAGCCATTGTTTCAAACCTTCCAGTTCGAGCAGCGGGCGCACCTTTGGATCGTCCCAACGCATCGACAGCAGCAGATCGACGAACTGTGAGATCGCGTAGGCCGGGGCGTCGGGGCTGGTGGTGAAGTTGCAATGATCGTAAGGCCTGGTCTGTGAGATCACGCGCGTGCTGCCGGCGGGCAGGGTGCCGTCGAGCCCGAAGGCGAGGAGGTTGCCGTCGATCATGCAGGCCGCGTCGATCTCACCTCGCAACAATGCGAGGGCGGCGTCGCGTTCGCCGCCGATGTGGTCGCCGTGCTTGCCGCCCAGCGCGTCGAAACGACGGACTTGGAAATCGCGACCATCGACGACCTCGGCCGAGCGCAAGTGATGTAAAGGAATCAACGTGGCTTGCGGCGAATCGATCGCGCCGACACCGAGCGTCCGGTCCTGCAGGTCGGCGATGCTCTGCACGGGACTGTCGGCTCTCGTGACGATCACTGAGCGAAGGTCGCGGTCGGTATCGCGCATCGCCACTGCTTGCACGGACTGTCCGAGACTGCGGGCGATACGATCCGCACGTACCCACGCAAGCGGTGAGTTCCAGGCCAGATGAATCGAGCCATTGAACTGCGCTTCGACCTGCGCTTCATAGTTCGAATACAACACATAATCGAACTGCAAGCCGCGTTTCTGGAACCAGGTCTTGAAGCCTTCCCAGATGGTGACGACTTTGGGGGCGTACGCCACCGCGCCCATGATGAGATCGGGTTGATTCATAGCTGAGCCTCAGAACAGCGGCAGGCCGGTGATCGCTTTGCCGATGAAATCGTAGAGCACGTCGGACGTCGGAGCCATCACGCTTGCAGCGCGGGCGTCACGGAACAATCGTTCGATGCCGGCCTCGCCACGAAACGCGGCGCCACCGCAGACGCGCATTGCCGTGTCCGTAACTTCGAGTGCGGCTTCGCCAGCGGCCGCTTTGACTTCCAGAACGCGAAGTATGGTATCGCTGCGATTGTCGGTAATCGCGGCGACGGTATCGCTGAGTAACGCGTTGACGGAATCAGTGCGAATGCGGGCGCGTGCGAGGTAAGCACGAATGGTCGGCAAATCGGCCAGCGAGGTACCGATATGCTGATGTTTGGTCCCGGCGACGTGAGCGATGGCTCGAGTGAGCGCGCCCTCCATCAAGCCGACGGAGCACGCGGCACTCAGTGTTGAAAACCACGGCAGCACGACGCCCATCATGATGTCGAAGCCTTTGCCGTCGTCGCCCAGTCGATCGATTGTCCGAATGCGCACGCCTCGAGCAGCAATCGGCGTGGACGCGTTGCCGCGCAGGCCGAGACCGTCAAATGCGCCAGGCTGACTCAAACCAGACAGCTTCGCATCGACCAACCAGAGCGTGCTCGCGCCTTCGGCCGCCAACGGTTTGCTCGACCAGACATAGCTGTCGGCTTCGAATGCCGAGGTGACCCAGCTCTTGCGCGCATCCAGTACCACATCGTTGCCTTCAGCCCGCGCCGTGCTCACCGGTGCCCAGAAGTGGCTGCGCGACTCAGCTTCGGAGAACGCGAGCGTCGACAGATGTCTGCCCAATGCAATGGCTTCCCGCAGTTCGTCGGTACCGAACTGATTCACTACGGCGGTGGCGCAATAATGCATGCATACCACCATGGCGGTGGAAGGGCAGGTTTGCGCGATGCGCGACACAACTTCAGTGGCTTCGCGCAGCCCCAGGCCCATGCCGCGTACACGCGTCGGCAAGGTGAGGCCGAGCAGCCCGGCTTCACCGAGTGCATGAATTACTTCGCGGGGGAAACGGCCTTCCTCGTCGGTGCGCTGAGCGAGCGGCGCGAGAGTCGAGTCGATAATTTCATCGAGACGGGCGAGGCGATGCATGAGTACGTCCCTAGGGGCGAGAAGACGTGGCGGAAGAGGCAGGAGTCGAACCTGCCGAAGATGCATGGCACCTTCCTCCGAGTTTGAAGTCCGGGCACCCCGCCGGGGATGTTTCTCTTCCGCGGCTATGGTGCATTTGGGTGGGCTGCATTGTCCAGTTGGCCGACCACCAGAAAATAATCGGGCCGCACTTTGCGGCGGTCACCGTCACGACGCATGACGCCGATGCTGTCGAAGAATTCGAGAATGCGGATCACTTGATTGCGGCCGATGCCGATTGCATCCCGATATTGGGCAGCGGTGAAGCCCTTGCCCCCCACGTCCCGGGCCAGCGCAGCGGCGCGTTCAGCCAGCGCGGCGACCTGATCGCGCAACATGAAACGCTCGTCGTCGATGCGCCAGACATCGCCGCTGCCACGACGCCGGTGATCGGAGCGTCGTCGGGCCGCCAGTAGGCAAAGCCCAGGTCGATGGAAATGCCCCGTGCGCGCTCTTCCGGCAGCCGATCCGTCTCAACGCCGGTGAGCGCGCGGATCAGCGAAGTTTTTGCCGTGATCGATGTGACCTGCGGTCGCTACGAGCATGCGGTCTCGATATGATAGGGACCAGGGCAACGCGGACCCCGATCCATGGCCAGTCAGCCGACCAGTCCTTTCCCCTCTGTCGATCGCGTCGTGCGTTTCGACACCGTAGCTCCCCTGTGCGAAATCTACGGTCGCGGCGCGGTGGTCGATGCGATCCGAGCGGTGCTCGACGATTATCGCGCACGTATGCACGAGTCGGAATATCTGTCGCCAAGTGACAAGGAGTTATCGCGACGAGTCGAGGATCGGTTGATGGTGCGCGCCACGCCGCGATTGCGCCGCGTGTTCAACCTGACCGGCACCGTGCTTCACACGAACCTGGGTCGCACGCAGCTGTCGTCGCGAGCCATCGAGCATGCTTCCATGGCCATGCGTGAAGCCTGCAATCTGGAGTTCGATCTCGACAGCGGCGGTCGCGGCGAACGTGACAACCTGGTCGAGGATATTCTCATCGAGTTGACCGGGGCCGAAGCGGCGACGGTCGTGAACAACAATGCGGCGGCGGTGTTGCTCGTGCTCGCGACACTGGCGCAGAAGCGCGAGGTCATCCTGTCTCGTGGCGAGTTGGTCGAGATCGGAGGGGCGTTCCGGATTCCCGATGTCATGCGCAGTGCCAATACTCGACTGATCGAGGTCGGCACGACCAATCGAACGCACGCCGCCGATTACCAGAAGGCCATCGGTCCGAAAACGGCGGCACTCATGAAAGTCCACACGAGCAACTACAAGATCAGTGGATTTGTTGCCGATGTTGCGGAGCCCGAGGTCGCGCGCATCGCGCACGAGCACCAGTTGCCCTTCATCATGGATCTCGGTGCCGGCAGTCTGATCGACCTGGCTGCGTACGGTCTGCCGAAGGAGCCTGTGGTGCGTGAGACGATCGCCAGTGGCGCCGACGTTGTGACATTCAGTGGCGACAAACTGCTCGGTGGGCCGCAGGCGGGGCTGATCGTGGGTAAGAAGGCGTTGATCGACAAGATCAAACGTCATCCATTGAAGCGTGCGCTGCGTGTGTCGAAGCCGGTCCTGGCCGCGCTCGAAGGAACCTTGCTTGCGTATCGCACGCCTGATCTGTTGGCTAAGGAGCTGCCAACGCTGCGCTTGTTGACGCGTCCGGTCACCGACATCGAAGCGCTTGCGAATCGACTGTTGCCACATCTTGCCGCCGCACTCGGAGATCAATGGCAAGTGACTGTGGCGCCGGTTGCGAGCCAGGTGGGCAGCGGTTCATTGCCCGTCGAAATCATTCCGAGCATGGCGCTGACATGTCGTCCCACCAGCGCCAAAGCCGGTTCGGCATTGCGGCGTCTGGCTGCCGCGTTACGCAAGTTGCCGACGCCGGTCATCGGACGAATCGCAGATGACGCGCTGGTGCTCGATCTGCGCTGTCTGGAAGACGAGCCGGGCTTCCTCGCACAACTCGATCGGCTTGCCGCGAAGTGATCCTCATGAATCAATCCGCTGAACCCCGCCTCAGTTCTTTGTCTCACGGTGGCGGCTGTGGCTGCAAGATCGCACCGGGACTGTTGTCGCAGATTCTCAAAGGCACGTCGGCGCTGCCGATTCCGCCGGAGCTGATGGTCGGCATGGAAACCTCCGACGATGCCGCCGTCTATCGACTCAACGACCAGCAGGCGCTGATCGCGACGACCGATTTCTTCATGCCCATCGTCGACGATCCGCACGACTTCGGCCGGATCGCCGCGACCAATGCGATCAGCGACGTTTATGCGATGGGCGGGCGGCCCATTCTGGCGCTGGCCATCGTAGGCATGCCGATCAATGTGCTGTCGCCAGCCACGATCGGGCGAATTCTCGAGGGCGGTGCGTCGGTGTGCCGGGACGCCGGCATTCCGATTGCCGGCGGGCATAGCATCGATTCTGTCGAGCCCATCTACGGATTGGTGGCGCTGGGAATCGCGCACCCCGATCGCATCAAACGAAACGCCGATGCTCGGCCCGGCGATGTGCTGGTGCTCGGCAAGCCGCTCGGTGTCGGTGTGTTGTCGGCTGCGCTCAAGAAGGGAGCGCTGGATGCGGCGGGATATGAGCAAATGATGGCAACCACGACCAAGCTGAATACGCCGGGCCCGGATCTCGCGGCGCTCGCGGGCGTGCATGCACTGACTGACGTAACGGGGTTTGGCCTCGCCGGTCATACGCTGGAGTTGGCACGAGGCGCGCGGTGCGACGTACAGATTGAGTGGTCGGCGGTGCCTTTGCTCAAGGGCGTGCGTGCGCTGGCGACGCAAGGTTTTGTCACGGGCGCGTCTGGCCGCAACTGGTCGGGCTATGGCGCCGAAGTTGCGCTTCCCCCGACATTTGCAGCTGAAGACCAAGCGTTGCTCAGCGATCCGCAAACCAGCGGCGGACTGCTGGTGGCGTGCCTGCCTGCCGCTGTGGAAGAAGTGCTCGACGTGTTTCGACGCCATGGTTTCGAGCACGCAGCGAAGATCGGCTCGGTCGCGGCGGACCGTGCCCGGCCGACGCTGACCGTCGGTTAGTCGTTCATTGCCGCGCGATCCGCTGAAGGAATTCCAGCAACTGCCGGTGTTCGTCCGGAGTGAACCGCGAATGGAAACGCGCTGTATGTTTCTGGAACTGACTTTTCAGGTGTCGCAGCGTGCGTGCGCCGGTCACGGACAGATACAGTCCTTTGCAGCGCCGATCGGCTTCGCGCACCCGGTGCTCCACCCATCGCCACTGCTGCAGCTTCTTGACCAGGCTCGCCGCCGAGCCGCGATCGAGCAGCAGTGCGTCGGCCAGTTGTGTCTGCAAGATGCCGGGATTGGCGCCGACCAGCGCCAGCAGGTTGAAGACCACCGGTCGTACCGCACCGAGCTGCGCCAGCAGGTCACGACGCAGTACGGCCATCGCACCATGCATGGCGAAGTCGAGACTGGTGCCGAGAATGTCGGTATCCAGGGCGTCGGCGGCCAACCTCTCGCAATCCGATGACAAGTCGGCAGACATTGTGCCGGACGCATCCATGATCGCTACTCCCCGGCGATGACGAAGTGGAGTGCAACGCTGCGATCGGCGTCGCCCTCGGCCCACACCCGGCCACCGAGACAGCGCACGGCGCCGCGGACGATCGCGAGCGACAGCCTGTCAGCCGGATTTTCTCCAAAGGTTTCCAGCCCATCCTCGGAAGATCGGGCCGGCGGCTGCGTGAAACCGGTGCCGTTGGTAATCGTCCACACCAGTTCGTCTCCTGTAGCCGCGGCGAGCACGCCGACGCGAGCCGGCGTCGCCTTGATGACAGCGCCGAGGAGATGGCGCACGACCAGTTGTATCAGCTTCCGATCGGTGCGCAGCGGCGGCAACGCTGCGATATCGAGCTCGACCTGCCGGCCGGCGGTCCGCTCGAGCTCCGCTTGCAGGCACTCCTGAAACAGTCGGTTCATGTCGATCTGCTCCATTTTCAATTCACAAGTCGCGACCAGTGGCAGGTCCGACAGTCCGCGGACCAGATCCGCGATCTCGTCCGTGGCCCGCGCGGCGTCGCGCAGAACCGGTTCGGCGGGCCGCGAAACGATTTCGTTCATCGGCTGTTGCAGGATCTCGATCGCGGTTCCCAGCCGTTGCAGTGGCGTGTCGAATGCGTCGACCGCCGGGGCGAGCACCGCGTTCAATCCCCACGCCGCGTTGTCGAGCTTCTCCGTCTGCAATTTCACCTGTCGCTGCAACTCTTCGTTGAAGCGGCGCCGGCGGCGTTCCGCGTTCCTGGCGGCCGACACATCCTGGCCGCAGGCGACGATCCCGTCGACGCGGCCATCGGCGCTCAGCAGCGGACTGAAGGAGAAATCGATCCATTGGCGCGCGTGCGATTCGGGATATTCGAACTCCATGGTTTCGATCAGCCGCTCGCCCTTCAGCGTGCGGCTCAAGGTCGCGCCGAGCCGGCGGCGACGCGCCACGTCCTGGATCGAGTCGAGCGAGGGCATGCCGTTGGTCACCGCGATGCCTTGCGTGGCCGAGATGAGTGCGGCATAGGCGGCATTGAAATGGCTATAGCGCAGCTGGCGATCGAGCACACAGATCGGCTGGTCGGTGCCGGCGAGCACAGCCGACAACAGACGCTCCTGAAAAACGCTGCCGCCGCCGGCGATGTTACTGCGGGCTGTGTCGAGCTCCAGCGCGATGAGACGCCGCGAGCCGTCCGCCGCCTCGACCACTTTGCCCAAACCGATCATCGTATGTAACGAGCCGTCCATCGAGCGCAGGCGGTATTGCACCTCGTAGCCGCCGGACTGCTCGATAGCGCCGGCGATCGCATGATTTACATGGACGCGGTCTTCGGGCGGAATCAAGCGCAGAAACGCGGCAAGGTCTGTCGGTGGCGACGCCGTGCCGATGCCGAGTACCGCTCCGGCCTGCGGCGACCAACAGATCTTCGCCGACGGTTCATCCAGGCGCAGTTGCCATGAGCACGCGGCGATGAGCCCGCTCGCCTCGCACAGGCTGTCGAGATCGACCCGCTCGCGGCTGCGGTCGGCTACCAGAGCGTCGATGTCGTGCAATGTCACTACGAGGCACAACGGAACGTCGTCTTCGCGGACACAGCGAACCGTGCAGACGAAGTCTCGCGATGTTCGACGCGCGGAGGGCCAGTGGATCTGTTGGTGGACGTCGGACTTCAGTGCTGCGTCCAATAGCGACGATTCGATTCGTCTGCCACTGGCTGTGACCACGTTGGTACCGACCAAAGGTGCGTCCGCAGGCTCATCGCACAACGCGGCGAAGGCGGGATTGATGAACATGAGGGAGCCGGCAAGGCTGGTGACAGCGACAGGCTCTGCATACTGCAAGGCCAAATGCTGCACGAAGGAGTCATCCGCTAACACGCTAGTCAGTGCATCTCGCCCGGTAGATATAGGAATTTTTCCGACAGCGATCATCGACGCGCCCCCCGCTCAGAGATATCGTCGAATGTACCTACCATGGATTTTCTATTCGCCGGTCCGCTTCGGCCGTGTCGTTGCGGGAGTTTCCGACAGAGCGCGCAAGCCGCGCAGAGTGCCGTCCCAGGTATCGAGTAGTTTCGGATTGATGCTGGTCGTGTCGTTGAATCTTCCCGTGCGCGACATCGGGCAAGCGGGTTCCGCGAGCGCGGCGGCGAGCACCGGATGTCCGCCCTGGCGTTTCGATTGATACATCGCCGAGTCCGCCGCTCGCAGCAGTGGGCGGGCGGCCGTGCCGTGTTTCGGGTAGATGGCGATGCCCGTGCTCATGCCGACGCACACCGGTCCCCGCTTCGCGGCCACGGGTTGACCCACGATGGTCGACAAGGTCTGCGCCGCCTCCAGCGCTTTGTGCTCATCGACCTGATCCATGATGATCAGGAATTCGTCGCCGCCGAGGCGCGCCACTGTGTCCAGTCCGCGTATCGAGCGCTTCAGCCGCTCAGCAGTCTTGCGCAGCACCTTGTCGCCGAAGTCGTGGCCGTAGGTATCGTTCAGCGGTTTGAAGCCATTGAGGTCGATGAACATCACGGCCAGCGAGTATTGATGACGTTCGGCGCGCGTGATCAATTGTTGCAAGCGATCCAGCGCCAGCGAACGATTCGGCAAGCCCGTCAAGCTGTCGTGCTGTGCCTTGTGCGCCAACTGGTGAAGCATCGCTGTCACGTTGTTCGAGTCGCCGTGCGATTGCGCGTCAGGCACGGGCTTCGCTGGCGCGGCGGCGGGCCTGACAGGTAACGGTTGTTTGCGTAGCGGAACGGAGCCGGGCTGCTTCGCGGGCGATCTGACGTTCGCGGCGGCAGGGCGGACCGGCCGATCCGCCGGAGGTCGGCGTGCAATCCGTGGCCGTGCATGCCACACCGCCGAAGTCAGGGCAGCACCGATGAGCATGACCAGCACGTCCGCGATCATGATGGCTACATGCTGACTATGAATTGTCTCATCCAGCAGAACCACTGCCAGCGCCCATAGCTGCACTAGAAACATCAGTCCCAGCAGTGACAACAGTCCGTAGTATTGTATGACCTTGAGTCTTCTCGCCTTCCACATCTCACGTCCAGCCCATATATCGATGTAAGCAACGGCGCGGGTTGCGCCGATACGGTTGACATTGCCACGGACCTTCCCGGCTATCCTGCTGATGACGTCACAACCCACGGCGCGCCGTGCAGTGTGCGCCGCACATCTTGCTGGAAATACCAACCATCGACCGGGACACGAGGCTGCCGCCCGGGGCCGCACCGAAGAATGAGTCACGGATTCGGCCTGGCGTCTGCCTTCAATCTCAAGCGGCGGGCGAATCGGCCGCGAGTTACCGGGAACGTAGTCAACAACGGAGAGGCCGGCATGAAACATTGCAATCGATGGTTGGGTATGGGGGCCGCGGTCGCGCTGATCGCAGGTTCGGCCGCACAGGCCAGTGTCTCGGGCAGCATGGGCGTGCAGCTGCAGCTGGAGAATGGCTGCATCGTTTCCGGTTCGACCGACCCGCTCTCGGCGGTGGACTTCGGCACGATGGATTTCGGCGCCGCGCCCACTATTTTTACGGAGAACCTCCACGCGCAGGCCATGATCAGCGGCAGCACCGTGCAGCTGGAATGCTCGGCAGGCGCTGCGCTGAATATTCTCGTCGGCAGTGGCCAGAATGCATCCGGAGGTGTCCGTCGCATGGCCGCGGGCGGCAACTTCGTGCAGTACCGTCTGTTCACGCAGCCCAATGGAGGCGGCGTCGAATACAGCGTTGGCGGCGGCGCGCTGAATCTATCCGCTACGGTGCCGGGCGCCGGCGGCACTTTCGATCTGCCTGTTCATGGAGTGGTCGCTCCGCAGGCGGGTCTGGCCGCCGGCAATTACAGCGACCTGGTGAGCATCACCCTGACTTTCTGAGGTTGAGAGCGATGCGCCGGGAAGTTGGCAATCTGTTGCAGGCGAGTGCGATGGCGATGCTTGGCTGCGCACTCATCGGGCCAAGCGTCGTGACGGCGCAGACCGCGCCCACCACGGGCGTGCTGCAAGTATCGGCGCGCTTGGAAAGCGGCTGCCGTGTCGCCGGGCAATCGCAGGCGAGCGGTGTCGACTTCGGCACGCTGGATTTTTCGACTCAGCCGTCCTTGTTCCAGCGGCCGTTGACCGCGCAATCGCAGCTCTCGATGGGGACGCTGCAATTGCAGTGTGTGGGGGTCACCTCCGCCAGCGTCGTCATTGACGTGGGCCTGCATGCCGCCGGCAATCAGCGACGGTTATCCAGTGGCGCGCACTATGTTCCATACGACCTGTATGCCGACAGCACGGGACTGGAGCCCTTCGTCGGCAGCACGCCGCGAGCCGTGGCGATCTCGGCAACCGGCGCGTTGGCCGTGCTAGACCTGCCTGTATTCGGGCGAGTGCCGCCGGCGCCCGGCGCATATTGGCCGGGCAGTTACCAGGACAGCGTGCAAGTGACGGTGAGTTGGTGATGCGCGCGACACTTCGACAAATGCTCCGGGCGGTTGCCGTCGTTCTGGCACTGGCGATGTCCCCGGCCGCTGCGTTCGCCAGTACGACGTTGCTCATCTGGCCGCTCGATCCGACCATCGAAGCCGGACGCAGGGCCGGCGCGCTGTGGCTGGAGAATGTCGGCAGCACGCCCGTTACCTTGCAGATCCGCGTGCTCGCCTGGGATCAGCAGAACTTCCAGGACGACTACACCGCGCAGAACCTGATCGTCGGCACGCCGCCCTTCACCACCATCGCTCCCGGCAAGAAACAACTGGTGCGGCTCACATTGACCGCGCCGCTGGTCGCTGCCGAGGAACGCGCGTTTCGCATCCTGGTCGATGAGATTCCGACGGCGCAGCCGGCCGGCGGCTCCGGCTTGAGATTGCAGATGCGCTACTCGCTGCCCTTGTTCGCTTACGGAGAAGGGCTGTGGCGCAAGCAGGCAGGGGGGCGCCCGAGCGCTACCCGCGCGCAGCCTGCGCTGAGCTGGCGGCTGGTCGAAGACGGCGGCACGAGGTACATGCAGGTTCGCAATTCCGGTTCGGGCCATGCACGGCTGAGCCAGGTGCGGTTCGTCAATGCGGCGCGCATGGCACTCGCTGCCGACGACGGGTCCATCGATGTCGCGACCGGGTTGCTCGGCTACGTGCTGCCGGGACGAACGATGCGCTGGCCGTTGCCGGCAGGAGTGCCGTCCGGCCGGCAACTGCAGGCGCAGCTGGAAACAAATGCACCGCCGGTGACGTTGCCCGGTGAGTGACCATGCGCTGTCGCGGTTGCCGGGCGTGGGCCTCTCGATGGAGTTGCGGAAGCTGGTTGCTTCTATGCCAGGCCGCACTCGGCGACGCGGCGTTGCCGCCGCCGCTGCCCATTTCCGGCGACGCGGCCTCGGCCATCCCAACGACTTTGTATCTAGATTTGCGGATCAACGGCGTTGCGGCGGGGAGCGTCGTTCCGGTACAGCAGGCCGGTGCGGACCTGCGGGTGCGCATCGGCGACTTGCGTGCCGCCGGCGTGAATGTTTCCAGGCTCGGTGGCGAGACCGAGCAGTGGTTGTCGCTCGACTGGGCACCCGGCATCCGGCACCGTTACGACGCCAACGCTCTGCTGCTGGAACTCACCGTGCCGCCGGAGTGGCTCGCCGTACAACATCTGGATGAGACGTCGCGCGGCACGCCAGCGGCAAGCAGCAGCGCCGGATTCGCACTGAACTACGGCATGCACGTCGTCGATGGCGAAGATCAGCCGATGTCCGCGTCGCTCTGGTCGGAGCAGCGGTTGTTCGGTGGTTACGGAGTGGTCAAGAACACTGGCTTGCATCGCTATTCGGACGCCGCGGGGGAGTGGCCGCAAGTCGGCGCTGGTCAGCGCGGCTATGTCCGGTTCGACACGGCCTGGTCCAATTCGAACGAGCAGCAACTGCAGAGTTGGACGGTGGGCGATCTCATCACCTCGGCGCAGACCTGGAGTGCGCCGGCGCGCATCGCGGGCGTCAAGCTGTCGCGTGACTTCCGGCTGCGGCCCGACTTGATCACTTATCCGCTGCCGCAGTTCTCCGGCCAGGCCGCGATTCCATCCACGCTCGATCTGTTCATCAACGGCCAGCGGGCGCGCTCGGAAAACTTGCGCCCGGGTCCTTACACGATATCGAGCATGCCGCTGGTCACTGGAGCGGGCGAGGCGACGCTGGTTACCACGGACATCCTCGGCAGACAGGTCACGACCACGCTGCCGTTCTACGCGAGCAGCGAGTTGTTGCGGCGGGGGCTGTCCGACTACTCGCTGAGTCTCGGGGCGATGCGGCGTGATTACGGCTTCGAGAACTTTTCCTATGGACGCTTCGCCGGCGCCGGATCGTTGCGCTATGGCCTGACCGACGCCGTCACGCTCGAAAGCCAGGCCGAGATTGCGACCACGGCGGTGGGTAACTTCGGCTTGCTGGGGCTGGGCGCCGTGGCGACCGCGGGCACGCTCGGCGTGTTGAACGGTTCGTTGAGCCGCAGCGCCAACTACGGCACTCAGGGCTGGCAATATTCTTTCGGCTATCGGTACGCGAATCGCGGTTTCAATGTCGGCTACCAGGGCACGCGCAGCTCGGCGGATTTCTACACGCTCGCGAACGCCGATGCCGGCGCCGCCTGGTCCGGCGCCAGTAGCAGCGACATCCTGACGGCCGGCTGGTCGCTGGCTCGCATCGGCAGCGTGGCACTCAGTCACATTCGGGTGCAGCCGGCGGGCGGCTCGGCGCTGCGGCTGTTGAATGTTTCTTATGTGAGGTCCTTGCCCGGGGCGCTCAGTCTGAGGATTGGCGCCAGCCGCGATCTGCGACTGGGTGAAGGGACATTCACGGCGCAACTGCTCGCTTCGTTCGGCCGGGGCGGCAATCTCTCGATCGGCACGCAGCAGGATTCGGCTTCGAACGAATACATCCAGTACTCCCGCGGCGTGCCGTCCCAGGGCGGTATCGGCTGGAATCTCGGGCATGCGAGCGGCACGGCCGACGATTCGTTCACCGATGCCAGCGTGGCGTGGAGCGGTCGCTACGCTCGTGCCGAGACTGGCATGGCCACCTATGAGGGGCGACAGGCTCGCTGGGCCGACCTGCGAGGGTCGCTGCTGGCGATGGGGAATGAAATGTTCGCTGCCCGGCAGGTCAGCGATGCCTTCGTCGTCGTGTCCACGGACGGGATCGCCGGCGTGCCGGTTCGCTACGAGAACCAGTTGGTCGGCTACACCAACGAGCGCGGCCGGCTGCTCGTTCCGTGGGTCACCTCGCATTACGCCGCGAAATTCAGCATCGATCCCATCGACCTGCCGCCCGAGATCTCGGTCGCCGACACGGAGCGGCGCCTCGCGGTGAAACGGAACAGCGGTGCGTTATTGAGCTTCGACGTGCGACGCGTGACCGCTGCACTCATCAAACTGGTGGACCGCGATGGCCGCGTGCTGCCGGTGGGCAGCCAGGTGCTGGAGAACCATTCCGGTCAGGCGGGGACCGTGGGCTACGACGGGCTGGTTTATTTCGAAGACCTGCCGCCGCAACTCGAAATCCACGGTCAGCGGCCCGATGGCAGCAGCTGTCGCGTCGAGGCGGTTTTGTCACAGCCCGCGACCGCGCTCACGCAACTGGGTCCGCTGACGTGCGAGAACGCGCCATGAGCCGGTTGTGCCTCTTGCTGCTGGCCTGGATCGTCATCCCGTTGGATGTCTCCGCCTGTTCGACCACGAGCACGGCCTCGATCGATCTCGGCAGCAAAAGCTCGTTTGACGCGACCACCGCGGTGACCGGCGCCGGCTCCGGCAACAGCGGTCTGACGTGCAGCGGCATTCTCGGGTTGCTGTCCAGTCAATACATATTCATCTCGGTGGATAGCAAGAGCGCGGGCCTGGTGAACGCGGTCAGCGGCGACAGCATTCCTTTCGATGTAACTACAGTGCCTGCCGGTGTGCCGCTCACCGCCGGCTCGACCTCGGGCAATCTCGCCGGCGCGAGCCTGCTGAGCCTGGGGGGCTCCAGCGGCGAGGTGCAACTCTTCCTCAATCTGGGCGCGGCCGGCAACGTCGCAAGCGGCACTTACACCGGAACGATCACCTTGCGCTGGCACTACGCTGTGTGCACGAACATCAGCGCCGTCGGCATCTGCATTGGCGGTTGGACGCGCAGCGCCGGCATCACGCAAAGCTGCCTGCTGGGACTATGCACGTTGACGCAGTCGTCGCTGCCTGGCGCGGGCGAGGCCGTCCAGGTGACAGTCACATTGAATGTGACTCGCGATTGCCGATTCGACGCCGATGACATCGATTTTGGCGGCGCGCCGTTCGCGGATAGTTTTGCGCCGGTGAGCGGCGCATTACGCGTGAGGTGCACCAAGGGCACGACCTACAGCGTGGGGTTGAGCAACGGCAACTATTTCAGCGGCGGCCGCAGGCGCATGGGCTCGGGCACAAACCGGCTGGAATATGATGTGTTCCGCCCAGGCGGCCAGCCCTGGGATGCGCTCTCGCATCGGGCGCTGCAAGCCGTACCCGCGCTGGGCAACGTGCCCGAGTCGTTCACCTACGAAGCTCGCATCTATCCGGATCAGCCGACGCCGCCGGCCGGTACTTATCAGGACGTGCTCATCATCGACGTTGCATTCTAGGCGTCACGGCGCGCTTCGGCAGCCGGCGTCGCCGGCCACAACTGGTTGTAATGCTCAATCAACTTTGCGAACCCGCCGCCGCGCCGCCCCGGAATCTGCGTTACTGGTCGCAATTGCAGACGATGCCTGGCCGCGTTGCTCAATCGTCGCTGCCGGAGGACGAAAATTTCCTCAGCACGCATCGGATTGACACCGCTGCGCTCCGGTGAAGAGGAACATCACATGTATTCGAACCACAATGCGACGCCGACGGAATACGTCCTGCCCGAGGATGAGGTGATCATTACGCACACCGATCCGGACAGTCGTATCACTTACGCCAACCCCGCGTTCCTGACCAGCAGCCAGTACACGCTGGAGGAGTGCATGGGGCAGCCTCAGAATATCGTCCGGCATCCGGACATGCCGCGCGAAGCATTCGCCGATCTGTGGCGCACCATCCGGGCCGGCAGGAGCTGGACCGGCATCGTGAAGAACCGACGCAAGGATGGCGGTTTCTACTGGGTGCGCGCCAACGTCACGCCCATGATGCAGGAGGGAAGGACCATCGGTTATATGTCGGTACGCGTGAAACCGACACGCGATGAGATAGCCGCGGCGGAACGGATCTATGCAAAGTTTCGCTCCGGCTCGGCCCGCAGCCTGCGGATCCGGGAAGGTCGCGTGGTGGATGCGTCGTTGCAGGGCGCATTCCAACGCATGCTGAGTCCATCGCTTCGGGCCAGCGCCTGGGTGGTCATGGGGGCACTCATTCTCCTGCAAGGCTTTGTCGGCTTACGCAGCGTGGCGATGGAAGGTTGGGGCGTCGCCGCGTTGGCGAGCGTGCTCGGCACGCTGATCGCCGTGGGCGCGCTCATCTATACGCAGGTCAGCGTGGTCGGAGCGCTGCTGGCATTGCAAGCCACCGCTTTCCGGCTCGTTGCGGGAGATACCCGCAGCCGTATCGAAGAACTCGGACCGATCTGCATCGCGCGGGTCGCGCTGGCATTCGAACAATTGAGAGTGAAGCTCGACGGCGTGCTCAAGGACAACCTGACCGCCGCGACCGGGCTCAGCGGCGGAGTCGGTACGGTCAGCGACTCCATCGACGAGATTTCCGAGCGCGCTACGGAGAACGCGGCGAGCCTGGAAGAAACGGCGGCCTCGCTCGAACAACTCTCCGCGACGGTGGCTCGCAACGCTGCGAGCACGCAGCAGGCGGCACAGCTCGCGCAGGAATGTTCGATCAAAACCGGGCGCGGCCGGGAGGTCGTGACGCAGATGCATGAAACGATGAGCGCTATCGCGCGCTCATCGCAGCGGATCGGTGAGATCGTGGGCATCATCGACGGCATCGCATTTCAAACCAATCTGCTGGCGCTGAATGCAGCGGTGGAGGCCGCTCGGGCCGGCGAGCAGGGACGAGGATTCGCGGTCGTGGCGCAGGAAGTGCGCAATCTCGCGCAACGCTCGGCGGCATCGGCGAAGGAGATTCGCGAGTTGATCGGCGCCGCGAGCTTGACGGTCGAACACGGCGGTGAATTGGCGGGGCAGGCGGACGAAGCAATGCGGCAGGTCGTCGCCGCGGTTCGACAGGTGGCGGAGGTGATCGAGGAGATCGACAGTGCCGGCCAGCAGCAGTCGGCCGGCATCGAGCAAATCAACGCCGCGGTTCGCCAAATGGACGAAGTGACTCAACGCGACGCGCAGATGATCCAGGAACTGGCCGAGACTGCCGAGGAGTTGCAGCAACAGTCGCGGATCATGATGGGCGCCATCTCCGCATTCACTCTGCAGCGAGGGGTTGATGCGGCCTCGAAGTCGCTCGGATCGTCCGGCGGCCGGTCGGTTGTGGCGTTTCGTAGCGGGAACCGGCGCGCCGCTTGAGTTGCGTCGAGCGGCACGGCGGGCAGCGCGCTGACCGTTACAGCGATCCTCGCAGCGATACCGAGATGCGGCGCGGCTCACCGAAGAAGTTCTGTCGAGTGGGCCCGCTGACTTTTTCCCAGTAGCTCTTGTCGAACAGATTGTCCACGTTGAAGGACAGTCGATACTTCGGCGTGATGTCGTAGCTGGCGCCGAGCTGGAACACGGTGTAACCCGGTCCCCGGATTAGCTGGGCACCGGTGCCGTTATAGAAGTCGCTGACCGATCTCAACCCAAAGCCGATCTCCACGCCGCGCACGATGCTTTCACTCAGTGCGTGATGAACCCACAGATTGCCGCTGTGCTTCGGCGTGAAGGAGCTGATCGGCTGACCTTGCTGGGCTGGAGTGCTGCGCAGATATTTTGTTTCGGTGTACGCGTAGCCGGCGCTGACTGACCATTGCGGAGTGATCTCGCCGCGAGTGTCGACCTCGAAGCCTTGCGCGCGGGCTTTACCGGACGGGATGGAGAAAGTGAGGTTCGCGGGATCGGCGATGGCGCGGTTCTCATCGATGAGTCGATAGATCGCGGCCGTGTACAGCAACTGACCTTCGATGGCTTCACCCTTCAAGCCCAGCTCCACCTGGCGGCCGGTGCGCGGCTCGATCTGCTCTCCAGAAACCGTGCGGGCATTCTGGGGTTTGAAGATCTCGTTGTAGCTCGTGTACAGGGCGATGGACGGCGTGACATCGACGATGGCGGCGACATATGGCGTGAATTCCGCGTCCGCGTCGAAGCCGCTCGGCACGGCGTTGGTCACGGTCTCGGATTCCCACCAGCTCAAACGACCGCCACCGATCAGCGTCCAGGCCGAGGCAACTTTGTAGCGCAGCTGGGCATACGTGCCGTAGGACGTGACCTCGGTATCCGTGACGTTCACGCTCAAGTCGAAGTCCGGTTTCGGGATGGCGCGATGATCGACGTCGAACAAATTGATCGAGCCGTTGATGAGCCCGCTGTACGGGGCGTAGTCGGTCTCGTTCTTCGAACGACGATAGTCGGCGCCGATGAGCAGGTTGTGGGTTTGGCCGCCCCAGGTCAGCGGCTTGCTGTAGTAAACGTCGAAGCTGCTGTCGGCGTCGTCGCGTTCGAACGCCGACACGGACAGCGCGTTCATCGTGCCGTCGGCGGTGGGAATGGACGGATCCAGATACGCGGCCTCGTTCTTACGCTGCAGGTGGCGCAGGGCCACTTTGAACAGCGCGTCGTCATCACCTCGATGTTCCAGCTCGACGAAGGCGCTCTTCGAATCCAGCTCCTGATAGTTCCAATCCATCACCGGCATGGTCGAACGCGGCATATCGATGAGTTGAGCGTTCGCGAAGGTCGGCAGGCCGCGCGACAACACGGTGTCGACGTTTTGCCAGGTCACTCCCAGCGACAGCGTGGTCTGCTCGCCGAGATCGGTTTCCAGCGTGCCGTAGATCAGACGTTTCTTGTTGTCGTCGATGCCGTCCATGAAGGTGTCGAAGTTCTGCACCACGCCGACGACGCGGCCTCGCACCGAGCCGTCGTCGTTCAGTGGGGCGTTGAGATCCAGATCGAGACGACGCTCGTTCCAGGAGCCGACGGTCAGTCCGCCATCGAGTCGGAAGTCCGACCAGGCGCGTTTGCGGGCCATGTTTACCGTGACACCCGGTTCACCCGCGCCACTGAACAGGCCGGCGGCGCCACGTTGTACTTCGACACGATCGTAAGCCGCGAGATCGAAGTAGATGCCGTTGGTATCGGTCTGCACCGTCAGACCGTCGAGCTGATAGGTGTCGGCGGCATAGCCACGCGCCATGAACTGCGTATAGGTGCCCGTGGCGTCGTAGCGTTGGATGGTGACGCCGGTGACGTTCTTCAGCGCCGACTCGACCGTGGTGAGGTTCTGATCGGTGAGTTGCTCGCGCGTGATGATGGTCACCGAGTGAGGCAGCTCTCGCAGCGGCCGCGTGTCCTTGCCCAGCGTGGTGGCGGGCGCGGCGTAACCCGTGCCTTCAGTCGATGCATCGGTGGCTTCTGCTGCCTGCACCTTGATCGTGGACAGGGTCTGTTCCTTCGACGCTTCCTGAGACATCGCGACGAAGGGCAGGGCGGCGAGCGCAAACGTACATGCCGGGACGGCGGAGCGAAATTTATTCATGAGGCCAGCTCTTGTTGATTGATCGTGCAGCGACGGGCTGGCGATATGCGAACCCGAAGCGGGTCGCAGGAGCTGGCGGCATGCCCTGTGTGATAACTTGGGCAGCGGCGCAATGATTGCGATTCTCGACTGACATGCAAATTATGAAGACCCATCTTGCTGGCTTCGCGGTGCTGATCGGCTGCGTTCCGTTCAGCGCCGTCTCCGCCGAAGCCGTCGATGCAAAACGCATGTCGGATGTGGTTCGCGTGCTCGCTTCGGATGAGTTCGAGGGACGCGCGCCGGGGACGGCGGGCGAGACCAAAACGGTCAATTATCTGGTCGAGGCATTTCGTAGTTACGGCCTGGAGCCAGGCGGCGCCAAGGGCTCCTGGACGCAGGAAGTGCCGCTGCTGCGAACTCAGATCGAAACGCCGCGGACTTTGCAGGTGACCATCGACGGCAAGGCGCAGCCCCTGACCCAGGCCAAGAACATCTATTTCAGCACCGTCCGGGATTCACAGAAGCTGACGATCGAAGGCGCGCCAATGGTGTTCGTGGGCTACGGCGTGACCGCGCCGGAGCGTCGATGGGACGACTTCAAAGGCGTCGATCTGCGCGGCAAGGTCCTGGTGTGTCTGGTCAACGATCCGGACTTCTCCGCGCAGCCGGGCGAGACCGTCGCTGGAAAGTTCGGCTCGCGTCGTATGACCTACTACGGTCGCTGGTCCTACAAGTACGAAGAAGCGGCGAGGCGGGGCGCAGTCGCGGCGCTCATCGTTCACGACACCGACGGCGCCGGCTACGGCTGGTCGACAGTCACCGCGCCGGGCGGCGAGAACTATGCGCTGGTGTATCCGGATGCTTCGAAGGCGCCGCCGACCGTGAAATTGCAGGGATGGCTGGAAGGCGAAGCGGCGACAGAGTTGTTTCGTAGCGCCGGCCTGGATCTGAGCGAGTTGCGCCGGAAAGCACGCAGCGCGGATTTCAAACCCGTGGAATTGAAGGGCGCGACGTTCACTGCGGACGTGCCGGTGGCGACCACCAAGAGCATCAGCCACAACGTACTGGCGAAGATCACGGGTAGTGAACATCCCGACGAGGTCGTGATGATGTCGGCGCATTGGGATGCGTACGGCCTCGGCGCGCCGGATGCGCAAGGACGAAAGGTTCGGCCGGGTGCGAACGACGACGCGCTCGGTACTGCCGGCGTGATGGAGTTGGCTCGCCTCTTCAAGACTGAGTCTCGCCCGAAGCGCACGATGGTGTTCGCGGCTTGGACGGCCGAGGAGCGCGGTCTCATCGGATCGCAGGCCTACGCGTCGAATCCGGTGTATCCGTTGCCGAAGACTGTGGCGAATCTGACGCTCGATGTCCTGCAGACCGCGGGGCTGTCGCGCGACGTGTTGCTGGTGGGCGCGGGGCAGAGCGAACTCGAAGACGACCTCGCGCGAGCGGCCGCGAAACAGGATAGAACCATCACGCCGGAGACGCTGCCGGAGCGCGGCTTGTTTTATCGCGCCGATCATTTCTCGCTGGCAAGACAAGGCGTGCCAGTGCTGTTGTTGATGGCGCTCAGTGGTGCGCCAGATCTGCGCGAGGGCGGTCGAGCGGCCGGCGAAAAGTGGCTGACCGACTACATGCGCTGCTATCACCAGACTTGCGATACCTGGGAGGCGAGCTGGGATTTGCGCGGCGCTGCTCAGGATGTCGAATTGTTTCACACCATCGCAGGCGATCTCGCCAACTCACGACGCTGGCCGCAATGGCGCTCGGACTCTGAATTTCACGCGATTCGGGAACGTTCGGAGTCGCAGCGCTGAATGTTTGAAATTTATTCGTAGAAAAAATTCAGCGTAGAACCGCGGCGACAGTTTGCATAACGCTGGCGCGCGCGAATAAGTTCCCCGCGCACGCCCAATGAATCACCGGGCACGCGCCAATTCCCAGAAAGAGTTTGCGTAGTCCGGGCTCAGCGGTTTCTACAAACAATCTGCCTAGGGGACTCGACCCATGTTACGGACGCATGCATTCGCTGCAGCGGTCTCGCTGTCGCTCGCTTTTGTCGCGGGCAACGCCGACGCTGCCAACCCGCTCGGAATCGCTTTCAAGACCGTCACCAATGTACCGCTGTACGGTAAACCCACCGCGATGCTCATCGCCGGACGCTGCAATCGCAACGACCCCGCGTTTCAGGAAGCTCGCCAGAAGGGCGCCGAAGTGCTCGCCTACGTCAATCCGGTTGCTCGCCCGGATCATTACGTGTGTGCGCTCGACACCCAGTACTACATGAACGACATTGGCCAGGTGCCGCTGTGGCCGCACCCGACGTACGGCCAGCGCAGCCCGTGGCCGAACACACGCATGACGGATATTCGCGCCGGTTCGGACTGGTCCGATTGGGTGGTGAGCTACGTCGAGCGCTTGATGCGGGAGAAGAAGGTCGATGGCGTGTTCCTGGATGCAGTGGGTGTCCGGCCGTGGTCCAGCCTCGCCGAGTGGAACTCCTGGCCGCAGTCGGAAAAGAACGCGTTCGCCAACGGCAACCTGGATCTGGTGCGGCGTCTGGACGCGAAGCGTCGCGCCATCAATCCGGACTTCATCATCGTCTCGAACAATGTCTGGGAAGCGGGCACGATGAACTTCACCTCGGCCGAGCGCTATCTCGATGGGGTCGTGATCGAGCATCCGAAGCCGCTGTCGCCGTGGCATGTGAACTACGTGAAGAAGCCTTTCGGCAATCTCGGCCATCGACGCGTGCTGGTGATCGCGAACAGCAGATCGGAAGCGCAGGCTTGGGCGAAAGTGCCGGGGGTCACGCACGTGTCCGATCAAACATCGGCGCAATACAAGAATCCGAATGTGCCGGCGGTGTCGTTTCAGCGCTTGACCGATCGCTAGCGTCGGCAAAGGAACCCTCCACCATGGTCAAACATTGCAAAGGGGGCGCATCGCCCACCACAGTGTCGATCATGGGGAGGGGGCGTGCGCACGAGAATTTCAGGGGTTTTCCTGGCGGCTAGCGTTGCGTTGGCAATGGTCACGGGGGCCGCGTCCGCAGGGCCCCTCAGTCGACCGGTGCCGGCGGCGAACAAAGTCGATAACGCGTCGCGTCAGCAACCGTGGAACCGGACCGCGAAGCTCCTGACTTCCGACTACGAGTATCACGAGCCGACCAATCAGTCGAAGAATCAGCAATACGGCATTCAAGTTGCGTTGAGCGGCGACGGTAGCACCCTCGCAGTTTCCGACGTTTGGTACTACGGTGGCAGCGAGTGGCCCTGGTACGGGTCGGGCGCGGTCTACGTGTATCGACGCGCGCGCGATGGCTGGAAATTGGAAACCAAACTCGAGCCGCCGACGGCTCGAGGCTACGATTTCTTCGGCTCGGATGTGGCGCTCAGCATGGCCGGCAACGTGCTCGTGGTGGGTGCGCAGTACGAAGGCTACGACGCACCGAGCCAGGACGCCGGGCCGGGTTCGGCGTTTGTTTATAAGCGTCGCCACGGTGTGTGGACGGAAGAGACGATGCTGCGAGCCAGCCGTCCGCAGGACTCGGCGTCGTTTGGACGCACCGTCGAGATCAGCGCGGCGGGCGATGTAGTCGCCGTCGGTGCGCCGTATGAATCGATCGATTCGGACGGCGTCACTCAGTCTGATGCCGGTGCGGTGTATGTGTTCGCGAAACAGGCGGGTGCCTGGAGCGAGCAGGAAGCTTTGACTGCTCCGGCGCCACAGAGCAACGATTGGTTCGGTTGGGGGCTGCGTCTGAGCGAAGATGGCCGCGCACTGGGCGTGCTCGCGGCCGAGCAGAATCCCGATACCGAAGATTTCGACCTCGGCGGTTGGCCGAATCGGGCCAACACCGTCTACCTGTTTCACAAACATGACGATGGCAGCTGGAATCTCGCCGCCGAGCTCGAGGGTTCGGCCAGCGAACCGCATTTCGGCGGCACCGCCTACGAGCCCGAAGGACAGACCGAGGGTTTCGATTTGAGCGCGGACGGTCGCGCGCTGGCGATCGGCTCGCCATTCGCCGCCGCCTCGGATGGCTCGACAGGGGTGATCCGGATGTATCGACGGCCAGCCCACCAATGGCTGCCGACGCGCACAGTGCTCAGACCGAACCTGCCGGAGCGTCGCTCGTTTGGCACGCGGGTGACGTTGAGCGCACACGGCAAATCGCTGGTCGCATTCGCGGACCAGGACGACGGTGCTTATGGCATTCCGTATGTCGTTGCGTTCGATCAGACGCAGAACAAGTGGCGGCAGACCGCGGTGTTCGAATCGCCGGCCACCGTTCCTGTGTCCACGGGATTCGCGAATTCACTCGCGTTGTCATGGAGCGGTCGATATTTCTCGCTCGGCGCACGCACGTACGCCACCGAGACGACGACGTGGGGCGCGGTGCTCAACTACCAGCGGAAACCGGCGCGATAGCGTCAGTCCTGCACTGTGAATTGCATGCGCTTGAGCAGCTGACCTTGCGGCGTTCTCACGTCGACGGTCCAGCGGCCGAGCGCATTGGCAGGGAAGAGTGACTTGCGCGAGTAGGTGCGCCAGCCGCTGTCGTTGCCGCCGTGGATTTCGGCGGTGATGCGTTCGACTTCGCCGGCGTGGCGCCATTCGAAGATGATGGATTGAGCGACGCCGCTCGGCGCACGGATCGCGGCGAAGGCGACGACGCCGGCGCTCAGTTCGGCGCTCGTCAGTGAGCGCACGGCGGGGCCGGGGGTTCGATCGACGATGGACTGCGTGATGACAGCTTGTGTCACTGCCAGTCCCGCCGGTGGAACGTGGGCGCGCAATACCCACACCAGCAGCGGTGCGAGCATGGAACAGGTGACCCAGATCAGCTTGTGACGGGTCGATCGCAAGGACCGCAGCGACATCGGTGCCGTGAGCAGCAGCCACACGACGACAGCGCCGAGAGCCAGTGGCAGCGCCTGCTCCAGCGACAGATGCACGACCATCGGCACGACAACGACTGCGACAATCAAGCTGCAATAGGCGTGAAACAGCAGCCTCGTCGCCGCGCGAGCTGCGATCCAGCGTTCGTAGAGGGGATCCAGTGCGGTGAGCAGGGCAGCCGCGGCAGCGATGGCGATGAAGATGATCTGACCGACATCGCGCTGTAACGCGCCGAACAGAAACGGCAGGGAGAAGAACAGCACTTCCTGTTGCAACGACTGTGTCAGGAAGTTCGATACAAACTTGCCGATGCCCGAGCGGCGCTGCTCCAGGAAGCGACGGACGAGGGGTTCGATGAGCAGCCACACCCAACCTGCCAACGCGGCAATGGCGATGACGCGCGCGAGGTCCGCGCCGCGTTTGACCATCACGAAGCCGATGACGCCCGTGATGAAGCTGATGGTCGGAATGAGCCAGGGAACGCGCTCGAGGAAGCGCGCGATGCGAGTCAGTTTTCCCGCGGGCTCGACTTCGTCGGCCTGAGGCTCGGCAGCCGGCGTCGGTATCTCCATCGTGAGCAGCGTCGGTCGCCGGTGAGCGACATTGAAGTGAGGAAGGTCGCGTCACGATAGCGAATGCGCCGCGCCCGGGGAAGGGCGGCGGCGCTGAAGTCTCGCTTACGCCACGCGTCGAGTCTGAATCCGTTCGACGGCGTGAGTCGGTCGGTGGGCCGGCGTTCGTCGAGTGGCAGCGGATGCGCCGCCCTGCTCCTGCTGCATCGAGAAGGCGGAGATCGCGGCCAGCATTTGCGTCGACTCATCCTGCAGCGACCGGGCGGTTTCGCTGAGCTGCTGGGCCATGTGCGCATCCTGCTGGGTGATGTTGTCCATCTGAGTGACGGCCTTGTTGATCTGATCGATGCCTTCGGCCTGCTCGCGGGTCGCGGCCTCGATTTCCTGGATGACGCCGGTGACCTGTTGAACCGAGTCCACGACCTGCGTCATGGCCCGCTCGGCCTGGCTGGCCAGCTCGGAGCCGCGAGTGACGGTCTGCTCGGACGCCTGGATCAGAGTCTTCACTTCCTTGGCCGCCGCGGCCGAGCGCTGCGCGAGGCTGCGTACTTCCTGAGCGACGACCGCGAAGCCGCGGCCTTGATCGCCAGCGCGTGCCGCTTCGACAGCGGCGTTGAGCGCGAGCAGGTTGGTCTGGAACGCGATGCCGTCGATGATGCCGACGATCTCGCCGATCCGTGTCGAGGAGCCCGAGATCTCGCTCATCGTCGAGAACAGCTGGCCCACCACGTCGCGGCCGCGCGTCGTCACGTCGAACGACTTCGTTGCCAGCGACACCGCTTCATGCGCGTTGTCGCGATTGCGCGTGACAGTTGCGGTCAGTTCTTCCAGCGATGCTGCGGTCTCCTGGAGGCTGGCGGCATGCTCTCCGGTGCGATTGGAAAGGTCGGCGTTGGAGTCCACGACCTGCACCACGCCGGATTGCACGCGTGAGGCGGCGGCCATGTTGTCTTTCAGCACGCCGTCCAGTTTCACTCGCACTTGCTCGAGCGTTCCCGCGACGGAGACGATGCACGATACGCCGGCGGTCGGAATGCGCGTGCGAGTGTCGCCGCTGAGCAGATCGAAAGTCGCACGCTGCAGCCGGATGAGCGGCCGAACGACGTTCGATTGGATATAAAACATGTTGGCGAGCGCGATGGCGGCGCCAAGGAAACTGAGATAGGTCATCCAGCCGGCTCCGACGGTGGCTGCACTGATGGCACCCATCGCGAGCAGCAGTGCGCTCAGAAAGCCGATGACCGCCCAGGTGCCGATGCGCAGCGAAGGATTCAATGCGCGCTTCAGGCCGCCCAACCAGGAAGCGTCGAATACACGGCCTTCGCGAATGCACAGGCTGCCGGCGCGACCGCCGCGGATCGCGGCATAAACCTGCTCGGCTTGTTGAATCTCGGCGAGCGTCGGTTTGACCCGAACCGACATGTAACCAACGATTTCGCCGCGCTGTGAATCGACCATCGGCGTGACGTTGGCGCGCACCCAGTAGAAGCCGCCGTTCTTGCGGCGATTCTTCACCAGACCGGTCCACGATTTGCCTGCGCGAATGGTCCGCCACAGATCGGCGAACGCCTCTTTGGGCATATCGGGATGACGAACGATGTTCTGAGGCTGACCGAGGCACTCTTCGAGCGTGTACCCGCTGCTGGTCAGGAAGGCCGTGTTGGCGTAGGTGATGCGACTGGAAGGATCGGTGTGCGTGATGATGACTTCGCCATCGGGGAGCACATATTCCGCATCCTTGAGGGGCCCGAGCGTTCTCATGGTTGTGGCTTCTTCAGCTGCCAATGATTGCTGGGTTATTTCGGCCCGGGCCGCCCGGACCTGAGCGGGCGCGGGGTCTTTTCAGGACATGCCTGAGCTGCGCCGCGGGTCTTTCGGCCGAATTAGCCCATGTCATTCCCCTATCCCGTAGGCTATGTGGGTTAGACAACGAAAACAAGATTTGTTAGTTATATAACAAAGACACATGACGCCGGGGAGTGACCCATGACGATGCGATCGAGCTGCTGGTTGCTGGCGGGGCTGCGCTAGTGGCTGGCCTGTCGCGGTTGTTCGAACGCAAGTCGATCGAGTCGCTGGTCGCGCAGGCGCCGGCGTCGTCGGCCTTGCCGCGGACCTTGAGTTTCTTCAGCCTGACTTGCTTCGGCGTTGGCAGCACCATCGGCGCCGGCATTTTCGTGCTGACGGGCACGGTCGCCGCCGAGCATGCGGGGCCGGCGGTCGTGCTCTCATTCGTGCTCGCGAGCATTGCGTGCGCATTGGCGGGACTGTGTTACGCGGAGTTCGCGTCGATGGTGCCCGTTGCCGGCAGTGCCTACACCTACGCCTATGCGACGTTGGGGGAGGCGGTCGCCTGGACCATCGGCTGGTGTCTGGTGCTCGAGTATTTATTTGCGAGCTCGTTGATCGCGATCGGCTGGGCGGGATACGCGACGTCGCTGGCGGCGGACTTTGGATTGGTGCTGCCGGCGGCACTGACGCAGGCACCATTGGATGTCACTGCGCAAGGATTGGTTGCGACGGGTGGTCTGTTCAATGTGCCGGCGGCGGCGGTCGTCATGTTGTGCACGGGATTGCTGCTCGCGGGCACGCAGCTGTCGGCGCGCGTCAACGATCTCATCGTGGTCGCGAAAGTCGTGGCGATCCTGATCGTCGGCGTCGCCGGTCTGATGTTCGTGCAAGCCGATCATTGGACGCCCTTCCTGCCCGCGAACACCGGGGAGTTCGGTGCGTTCGGCCTCAGCGGCGTGGCGACCGGCGCGGCCATCGTCTTCTATTCTTACATCGGCTTCGATGCCGTTTCGGCGATGTCACAGGAAACGCGTGAAGCGCAACGGGTCGTGCCGTGGGCCCTCATTGCATCGCTCGTGATTTGCACCGTGCTGTACGTGCTGGTCTCGCTGATGGTGACGGGTTTGGCGGACTATCGCGAGTTGGGCGTCGCCGATCCGGTCTACGTTGCACTGGCCGCGGCGGGGCCCGCACTTGCGTGGGCGAAACCACTCATCGGCGCGGTCGTCGTGGTCGGTCTCATTTCGGCGCTGCTGGTCACATTGCTCGGCCAGGTCCGAATCTTCTACGGCATGGCGCGCGATGGTTTGTTGCCGCCGGCGTTCGTGGCGGTCCATCCACGATGGCGTACCCCGCACATTGGCACGCTCGTCACTGGCGTGAGCGCGGCCCTCATCGCTGGCGCATTTCCATTGCAATTGCTGGGGGAATTGATTTCGATCGGCACACTGCTCGCGTTCGCTATCGTGTGTCTCGGCGTGATCGTTCTGCGTCGGCGGCGGCCCGATCTGCCGCGTCCTTTCCGGGTTCCCGGCTATCCGCTGGTGCCCATCGCCGGCATCCTGGTGTGTGTGGCATTGATGGCGAGCTTGCCGCATGACACCTGGGTGCGGCTCGCGTTGTGGCTGCTCATCGGCGCTGCACTGTATGCGGCGTATGGACTGAAGCACTCGACTTTGAGGCGCTCTTGAATCATCGGCGCCGAGGTGCATGATAGCGGCAATGGATAAAGACAGCTCCACACAAGCCCGGCACACGCACCGCTATCAATCGCTCATACAGTCGCGTTCGGGGGAGTTGAGCACGGCGGAACAGGCGGTCGCGGCACATCTGGCCGCGCATCCCGAGCAGTTGCCGTTCGAGACGGCCGATTCGATCGCCAAACGATTGGGCATCAGCTCCATGACCGTCGGTCGCACGCTCAAGGCGCTGGGCTATCGGGGCCTGGGAGAGTTGCGGGCAGAGATGCGTTCGGAGGTGTCGGATGCGACTCGCGCGCCCTGGGACAAGCGTGGTGCCACGGCACCGGCTCCAAAAAATCTGGAGCGGGCGAGAGCCATGCGTGCCGAGCTGGAAGCGGTCGAGTCGGTGCATGCGCTCGCTGAAACGCCGATGTGGCGCGACGTGGTCAAGGTCATTGCCGCCGCCGACAAGGTGTTCGTCGCGGGCTTTCAAACCGAGCGTGGCGCGGCCATGGCGTTTGCCGATCAGCTTGCCTATGTACGGCCGAGCGTACGTTACTTGTCGGTCGACAGTCGTGCCTTCGCTGATCTGAAAACGGAGGCGAGCTCTCGCAGCTGCCTGTTGATGATCGATTGCCGTCGCTACTCGCGGTGGTTTCGTTTACTGGCGCAGAAGGCGAACAGTCTCAAAGTGCCGCTCGTGCTGGCCACGGACGCGTACTGTCGTTGGGCGAGCGAAGTCACTCCGCATGCCTTGCAAGTGCGGACCGACTCGGGGCGCTTCTGGGACAACAACGCCCCCATCACCAGCATGTTGAACCTGCTGCTCGAAGATGTGATCGAGCAGTTGGGCGATTCGGTGTACGAGCATCTGGATGCGGCCACCGAATTCGGCACGACGTTCGTCGGCTTCGACCGTGTGCATCGGCAGCGCGGGGAGGATGGAAAGCCGTCGCGCAAGGCGGGACAGCGCGGCACGACCAGGAACGGCGCGAGCACCAAGAGGCGTTGAGATTGTGAATCTGAGTTGTGAACGCGGCCGCTCGATCTCGTTGAGTCCCGACACGACCGCGCTGGTCTGCATCGATTTCCAACGGGACTTCGTATCTCTCGATGGGATGGCTGCCGCTCGTGGCGCGCCCGTTGAGCAACTGCTTTCGGCAACAGCCGCGGCTCGCGTTGCGTTGGACATTGCTCGTGAGCTGCACATGTTCGTAGCTCACACGCGAGAGGTCTATGCGCCGGACCTGTCGGATCTCAATCGCTATCGCCGACAGTTCGATACCGTCATTGGCGCCGCCGGGCCGCTCGGCAGATTTCTTGTTCGTGGCGAGCAGGGCAGCGAGATCGTCGACGAGATGCGGCCGCACGCCGATGAGCCGGTAATCGATAAGGCGGGCTTCAGCGCGTTTCATCGAACTTCGCTCGACGACATTCTGCGCGAGCGAGGCATCGATACATTGCTGCTGACAGGCGTCACCACACAATGTTGTGTGGCTTCGACATTGCGATCGGCCGTCGACCTCGGTTACTGCTGCGTGCTGCTGCAGGACGCATGCGCCGCCTATGATCCAGCGGATCACGAAGCGACGCTACGCGTGATTTTCAGCGAGGGTCACACGTTCGGCTGGGTGAGCGACACGACCCGCTTCAGGGACTCACGAACGGGTTGATGGTCTTGATCGTGCCGTCCGGGTTGTAGAACAGCTCGGTCACTTTCACGTTGCGCAGACGGGTCTGCCCCGACAGTTGCGAATCGGCATAGAACAACCACCAGCGGCCCTCCGACTCGACGATGGAGTGGTGCGTGGTCCAGCCTTCCACCGGCTCGAGAATGCGGCCGGTGTATTTGAACGGTCCGTACGGCGAATCGCCGATGGCATAAACGATGTAGTGCGTGTCACCGGTCGAGTAGCTGAAGTAGTACTTGCCGTTGTACTTGTGCATCCAGGACGCTTCGAAGAAGCGGCGGTCGTGGTCGCCGCCGAGCAGCGGCTTGCCGTTCTCGTCCAGGATCACTACATCTCGCGGCTTTTCCGAGAACTCCAGCATGTCGTCGCCGAGCGCCGCGACCTTCGCGGTCAATGCCGGCTGATCGTCCGCTTGCAGATCGGTCTTGGAACCGTTCGGATCGTAAGTGCCCGTGGTGTTCCGCTGCAGCTGGCCGCCCCAGATGCCGCCGAAGTACATGTACGTGCGACCGTCGTTATCGGTGAACACCGCCGGATCGATCGAGAAACTGCCCTTGATCGGTTCGGGGCGGGGCTCGAACGGACCCGTCGGCGACTTGGAGGTCGCGACACCGATGCGAAACGCGCCTTGTCTATCCTTGGCCGGGAAATACAGGAAATAGGTGTCGTTCTTCTTCGCGGCGTCCGGCGCCCACATTTGCTTGTCGGCCCAAGGGACCTGACTCACGTCGAGCGCGACCGGATGCAGTGTGACCGGTCCGCCGATCTTGTCCATGCTCAGGATGCGATAGTCACGCATCTCGAAGTGCGCGCCGAGGTCGTCTTCCGGCGTCGTGCCGTCGATGTCGTGACTGGGATAAACATAAATCTTGCCGTCCCAAATGTGGGCCGACGGGTCGGCGGTGTAGATCTCGGAGACCAGCGGCTGCGAGAGATACTCACGTTTTGCTTTGGCAGGTGTCTGCTGATCCGCGCTTGCCTGGTCCGCGGCGGGCTGTTCTTTGGAAGAGCAGGCGGCCAGCACGACGAGCACGGCGCATGCAAGCAGGTTCAACGGCGGACGATTCATGAGTTCCCCTGACTTTGAGATCGGTGGCGCCGGAAGGTAGCACCATTTGAATGCCGCTGGTAGCGGTATCAGAAATGTCCCGGGCGCGGCCGCTAACGCCAGAACGCCACAAGAATTCTTGTTGACGCTGTCCACGCGCCGGCTGCGGAATGGCTCGGGAGACAGCGCGGGAGCGCAGAAAACCCTGTTGACAACGGTGGCCAATGAGGTTCACGGTGGCGCCGGTCGAAAGGAACGAACAACGTCGTTGCAGCTTGAGCGGGGTCAACACCGCGCGCGCAACGCTGGTCCATCCGGGGGTGACACATGAACGGATTCAAGTGGTCTCCGCTGCCACGGCACATGCTTTGGACGTTACTGCTGCTGCCCATGACAGTCTGGTCGCAGACTTTGCCGACGGCGACGCAGGTTGCGGCACAGATTCAACTCGGCTGGAACCTGGGCAACACGCTCGAAGCTCAATGCGGCGAGACTGCATGGGGCAATCCGGCCGTGACTCAGCAATTCATCAACTCGGTGAAGGCCGCGGGTTTCAACGCCATTCGCATTCCCGCTGCTTGGGATTGTCACGCGAATCAATCGACGATGACGCTCGATGCGACCTGGATGGCGCGCGTCAAACAAGTCGTCGACTACGCGCACGGTCAGGGCATGGTCGTCATCCTGAACATTCATTGGGACGGCGGTTGGCTCGAGGAACATCCGCTGTACTCGTACCAGACGGCGGTCAATCAGAAACAGAACGCCTATTGGACGCAGATCGCGACCACGTTCCGTGATTACAACGAGCGCTTGCTGTTCGCTGGAACCAATGAAGTGCATGCCGACTATGGCACGCCGACCGCCGAGCACATCGCGGTTCAACAGTCCTATAACCAGACGTTTGTAAATGCAGTGCGTGCTACCGGTGGCAACAATGCCTCGCGCACGCTGGTCGTGCAGACCTACAACACCAATGCCTGGCACGGACTGAATTATTTCTCGATGCCGACCGACACGGCCGCCAACCGGCTGATCGTCGAGATTCATCACTACGATCCGTATGACTTCACGCTGAATCAGAGCGGCAGCTGTTTGTATTGGGGCGCACCGTATCCGAGCCAAAGCGCGTGCACTTGGGCACAGGAGGCCTATCACGACGATCTGTTCGCCCAGGTCAAAGCCAAGTGGGTCAGTCAGAACATTCCAGTGATCATTGGCGAGTACGGCGTGGCCACGCGTCCGAATCTCAGTTTGCCCGCACGTCAGTACTATCTCGAGTACGTCAATCGAGCGGCGGCCAGCAACGGGATCAAGACATTCTATTGGGATAACGGGGTGCAGCCGAGCCAGACGAACGGCTTCGCAATCTTCGATCGCAACAGCGGAGCGGTTGTCGACCAGGGCGTGCTGGACGCGGTCAAACGCGGCGCTGGCATCGGTACTCCGGTGAACTACGCGCTTACTGTTACGAAGGCCGGAGCGGGCAGCGGCACGGTCACTTCGACGCCGTCGGGAATCAACTGCGGCGCTACTTGTAGTGCCAGCTATTCAACCGGTACATCCGTCACGCTGACCGCGACGGCGGCGAGCGGTTCCACATTCTCAGGTTGGAGTGGTGCATGTTCAGGCACCAGTGCGTGCACTGTTTCAATGACGGTAGCGCGCGCAGTTACCGCGACCTTCAGCAGCACTGCGACGACTTTTCCTCTTGCAGTGACTAAGGCCGGCACTGGCAGCGGCACGGTGACGGCGTCGCCCTCCGGAATCAACTGCGGCAGCACTTGTACAGCGAACTATGCGAGCGGCACTTCCGTAACGCTGACCGCCGCGGCAGCGAGTGGCTCAGCTTTCGCAGGATGGAGTGGGGCATGCACGGGCACGAGCACCTGCACGCTATCCATGACCGCGGCTCGCAATGTGACCGCGACATTCAACACGAGCGGAACGGGCGGCACTTGTTCCAATCCGATCTCGTTCACCAACAACACCGGCAACTTCAACACCACGGGCGCGGTTTGCTATCGAACCAGCCAGACCATCAACGGCTGGGGCTGTTCGAACTTCGACGGCCGCACCTTGACGGTAGGCGGCCAGGCTCGAACCTGCGGCCAGCTGCCGCTCACCCGATCGGCGGACGGCTATTACTACTTCTCCGTCACTGGTGGCACGTATTCGTGGGCGAGTCTTTACGCCTGGTAACCGTGACATGAATGTCGAGCGGACGACACCGGTTCGTGTGTAGCGAAGTTCTACAAATGCCGCGGACTGGAAAACGAATTTCAATGGCTGCCGCAGAAATTCTGTCCAGCGATGGACATTTGTCCGAGCTAAGGCGTATGATCATTAGTGAATAATATTTCATTGCCGATCCGGTTGCCCCGGGCCGGCGACGATGACGAGTGGGGGACGGTGACGATCGCGTGAAACAAGCGCGGCGTCGCGCTTGGGTCTCCCTCAACGATTGGCACGACAGGTCAAGCAATGGGGGATACGTTGTTATGGCTGAGGTGAGTTCTAATCGGGCGGAGCACGGAACGGCCGTGACTATCGCCGTGCGCCGCGCGCTGCATCTTCGTAACGCGGCACCGACAGTACCGGCACTCGCGATTCTGCTGGCGTTATCGACAACACAAGCGTACGCGCAGAATGCTTCCGGGGCATCCTCCGAAGTGGAAGAGGTTGTGGTCACCGGCATTCGCGAGCAATTGAAAACATCGCAGGCTCGCAAAGCCGAGGCGGAAGAAATCCTCGATTCGATCACCGCGGCCGACATCGGCGCCTTGCCCGATCGCAGCGTCACTGAAGTGCTTCAACGCATTCCCGGCGTGGCGATCGGCCGAGTGCCCGAAGCGCGCGATGCTGATCGCATTGCCGTGGAAGGCGCGGGGGCCACGGTCCGTGGCTTGACCTGGGTGCGAAGCGAGTTGAACGGTCGATCGGCATTCTCCGCGAAAAAGAGTCGCACGCTCGGCTTCGAGGATATTCCGCCCGAGCTGATGGCCGCCGTCGACGTTTATAAAAACCCATCGGCGGCCATGATCGAAGGCGGTCTGTCGGGTGTCGTGGACCTGCGTACCCGGTTGCCGTTCGACAGCCCCGATCGAACGGTGGGCGTGTCGGCGGAATATGCGATGGGCGATCTCGCCAACAAGGAGCGTCCTTCGGGCTCGTTCCTGTTCAGCGATCGCTGGAATACCGGCATCGGCGAGCTCGGCTTCCTGATCTCGGGCAGCGCGTCTCGGCTCACCAGTCAGACGCACACGCTGCACATCGACAAGTACTACGCCCGCAGCAACTTGCCTGGCTACGAAGGCCAGACGGTGTTTGCACCTGGCGGTGTCGGCTGGCGAGAGCTCACTGTGGATCGCGATCGTCTCGGCGGTTCGCTGGCTCTGCAATGGCGGCCCGGCGATACCGTCGACGTGTCGCTGCAATATTTCATCGCGGACGCCACGTTCGAGCAGAATGAGAATGCTCTGTGGACCGAACAGGGCAACGCCCTGACCGGCAGCAATCTGCAAGTGTCGAATGGCTATCTGGTGAGTGGCGACATCACCAACAACTATTTCAACGGCTCGGCGCGCTACAACGAGCGCGAAAGCAAGAACCACGACGCGGCTCTGCATCTGACCTGGCATCCGGGCGATCGATGGCGCTTCGACATGGACGTGCAACGGGCGCTCGCGGATACGGATGCAGCCGACCTGACGATCGGATCGCCGACCTTCGCACAGAGCGATCCCAATGCGCTGGCGGTCGAGCTGCGCCTGAATGGCAGCAACGAACCCAGCATCAGAGTCAGGCCGAACAGCGTGATGACCGATGCCGAGCAGTATTACTACGGCTGGGCCATGGATCATTACGAAAAGAACGATGCCGACGCCTGGGCGTATCGTGCCGATGGCGAGTACACGTTCGACAATAGCGACTGGCTCGATCGTATCCGCTTTGGCATTCGTCACGAAGACTACAGCTCGACGACGCGGGAAACGGGTTATCGCTGGGGAACGGTCGCTCAGTCATGGGGCGGCGGTGCCACGACGTTCGGTGACGGCGGCGTGCCCTATATCCAGCAGGGCTTCTCGGATTGGTTCCACGGCGGGCGGGCGCCGAGTGTGTATCTGTTCCCGCGATCTTCAGCGTTCAACAGTCGCGCTGCCTTCGAGAGCACGATCCACAGTGTCGAAACGCTGGGCACGAACTGTTGTGATTGGACGCCGTGGAACGGCGATTTCGCCGATACGACGCCCGGCAACGACGGTCTCGGCATCAACACCCAGAATCAGAAGACGTTGGCCGGTTACGTGAACGCGCATTTCGGCAAGGGCAAGCTCGACGGCAATCTGGGCGTGCGCGTGGTGCGGACCGAAAACTCCGGCACGGGATTGCTCACCTTCAGCGGTGCCAATCTGGTCGGTGCGCCGGACGAATCGGCGTTCGCCAATGGCGCGTCGATCGAAGGGACCGACGAGAACAGCTATACCGATGTGCTGCCCAGTTTGAACCTGCGTTTCAAGGTGCAGGACAACGTGTTCCTGCGCCTGGCGGTGGCGCGTTCGCTGGCGAGGCCGGATTTCCCATTGTTGTTACCTGCGATCAACATTCAGGCCAAGCTTGGATTGATGGTCAATGGTACTTGCAGCGAGCTGCCTGACGGGGCGGGCGTGGGCAACTGCGTGTCCCAGTACAACGGCTTCTCCGGCAATCCCGACCTGGAGCCGATGCGCTCGTGGCAATACGATGTGGCGGCGGAGTGGTATATCAATCCCACCAACTCCCTGACCGGCGCGATCTTCTACAAGCAGCTCGAAGGCTTCATGGAAACATCGTTGAACTCCTCCGTGGAGTACACCAACAACGGTCAGACGCGCACGGTTCGGGTGTTGCGGCCGGAGAATCAAGGCAACGGATATGTGCAGGGCTTCGAGGTTGCGTACAACAGCTTCTTCGATTTCCTGCCGGGGTTCTGGAAGAACTTCGGCGCGCGAGCGGCGTTCACTTATGTGGAGAGTGGCGGCACGCGCAACGTCGCGGCAAACCCATATGATCAGAACCAGCGGGACAACTCAGCGCTCGACAACTATCCCTTGGAGGGCTTGAGTAAGACCAGCTACAACGCCGAGCTGTATTACAGCGCGCAACGGTTCGAAGCGCGGCTGGCCTACAACTGGCGTGAGAAATATGTGCTGACGATGGCGGCCGCCAATCTGAACATTCCTGCCTGGGCCGACGACTACGGCCAGCTCGACGGTTCCGTGGTGTGGAATGCGACCCAGAAGCTCAAGGTCGGCCTGCAAGCGGTCAACCTCACGGACGCGCCGTATCGTATTCTGGTCGACAACTTCGTCGACCACACCGGTCTGACTTATCACAACTGGGTGAGCGCGGACCGGCGTTACAGCGTATTTGTAAGGTGCACCTTCTGACATGAATTTCGTGATCGTCGGCGGCGGCTCCGCAGGTTGGATGGCTGCCGCCGCGCTGGCTCATGCGCTCAAGGGCGTTCATCGGATCAGTCTGATCGAGTCCGAGGAGATCGGCACGGTCGGTGTTGGCGAGGCGACGATTCCGCCGCTGCAATTCTTCAACAAGGTTCTCGGGATCAACGAGCGGGAGTTTGTTCGGGCGACGCAGGCCAGCTTCAAACTGGGCATCGAGTTTCGTCACTGGGGCCGTACCGGGCAGCGCTACTTTCATCAGTTTGGCGAGTTCGGCGCCAACATCGACGGCATTTCGTTTCATCAGTTCTGGCTGCGTCTGAAAGCGAACGGCCATCCTCATCCGCTGAGCGATTACTCGCCGGCCGCGATCGCCGCTCAGCAAGGGCGATTCCTGCCGCCGTTTCCGACGATGCCCAAAGACATGCCGCAACTGGCCTATGCCTATCACTTCGATGCCGGGCTCTACGCTCGATTCCTTCGAGGCTACGCCGAACAGCGGGGCGTCGTGCGTCACGAGGGCCGCATCGTTCAGGTCGATCGCCATGGCGAGAGCGGTTTGATTGCAGGGCTGCGGCTTCACGATGGTCGAACGCTCTCCGGCGACTTCTTTATGGACTGCTCCGGGTTTCAGGGCCTGCTGATCGAGCGTACGCTCGAGACCGGCTTTGAAGACTGGTCACACTGGCTGCCATGCAATCGCGCACTGGCCGTTCCCTGCGAAAGAAACGAAGAGGGCCTGGTGCCGTACACGCGTTCGACGGCACATCAGGCGGGCTGGCAGTGGCGCATCCCGCTCCAGCATCGAACTGGCAACGGACATGTCTACTGTTCGAACTACATCACCGATGACGAAGCAGCGCGTGTTTTGCTCGCGAACCTGGACGCCAGGCCTCTCGCCGAGCCGCGGCTGTTGCGTTTCACGACCGGGCGGCGGAAGAAATTCTGGAATGGCAACTGCGTGGCGTTGGGATTGGCCGGCGGTTTCATGGAACCGCTCGAATCGACCAGCCTGCATCTGGTGCAAGCGGCGGTGTTTCGTTTCCTGTCCTTGTTGCCGTCCGGGTCGATCGATCCGGCCGCAGAGGATGAGTTCAACCGGCTCAGCATCGCGGAGTACGAGCAGATTCGCGACTTCATCATCCTGCACTACGTCGCCAATCGGCGCGACGAGCCGTTCTGGCGTGACTGTCGGCACATGGCCATGCCCGACACGCTCGCGCATCGGCTGGAGCTGTTTCGCTCGCGAGCCAAAGTCGCCCGGCATGACGGGCAGCTGTTCGCCGACGCAAGCTGGGTCGCGGTCATGTTGGGCCAGGGGATCGAGCCGCAGCGCTGGGATCCGCTGGCCGATATCATGTCGCTCGCTGAGTTGGAGCAGAAGGCCGAAGGACTGCGAAACAACCTACATGCCGCTGTCGCGCATATGCCCAGCCATCGGCAGTTCATCGAGAACAACTGCAAAGCGGCGTGATCCGAACCTCCAGGGAATAAATGCATGACTCCGATGAATCGCTCGGCGATGGTTGCGTTGGCGCTGTGTTGCAGCGGCGCCGTTATGGCTGAGCCGTTGGGCTTGCTCGATCGCAACGGCAGCTTTGTCGCGATCGAGCCGTACGCGCCCAACATCGTGCGCGTTACGTTGAGCTTGGAGAAGGAGCGGGTGGTTGCGTCCGCGGGCTACGGCTTCGTGGCCAATCCCGATGCCAAGGGATGGAAGCATGAGGTCGCCGCGGCGGGTGATACTTTTTCCTCGCCGGCGCTGTCTGTCGAAGTGAAGGCTCAACCGAACCCAGGGCCACCGAATCAGATGCAGCGCTACTTCGCGCCGTCGCTGCCGCCCGTGTCACTGAGGGTACGCAAGCCGAACGGCGAAACTGTCGTTGAGATGAGCGGCTGGGAGCTGGCGCCGCACACGGTGAACGGCGAGAAAACATTCCGGGTCGGGGCGAGCTTCGTCGCACCACCTGAGGAGCATTACTACGGGCTGGGTCAGAATCAGGAAGGCATCCTCGATCATCGCGGCCGAACCATCGACTGCAAGCACAACTACGATGCGCCCGCCGGTGAAACGGTGTGCGTGCCGTTCCTGGTAACGAACAAAGGCTACGGCATCCTTTGGGACAATCCGTCCAGCACGACGATCTCGGCCGGGCTGCAAGGTCGCACCTCTTGGCAATCCAGAGTCGGCGAGCGGGTCTCGTACTTCGTAATCGTGGGCGATACCGCTGACGATCTGTACGCGGGTTATCGCAAGCTCACAGGTGTTACACCGTTGCCGCCAAAGGCTGCGTTCGGTTACATCCAGAGCAAGGCACGTTACGAGAACCAGCAGCAGGTGCTCGATGTCGCGGCGGGCTATCGTCAGCGCGGCTATCCGCTCGACATCATGGTCGTCGACTGGTTCTACTGGACGCGCATGGGGCAGCTCGACATCAATCCGGTGGACTTCCCGTCGCCGGCGGCGATGAACAAAACACTCAATGATCAGGGCGTGCGGTCCATGATCAGCGTATGGCCGCGCTTCGAGCTCGAGTCGCGCTACTTCGATCTGCTCGCATCGAAAGGGTGGTTGTTGAAGCACGCCGACGGCCGGCCTGTCGATGGTCTGCCGATCCGCAGCGATCGGGCGGGAGCTTTGCTCGATAGCACCAATCCCGAAGCGCGCGAATGGTTCTGGGGCAAGATCCGGGACAACATCGCTTCGCAAGGCTTCGATTGGTTCTGGCTGGACGAGACCGAGCCGGATCTGGTGCCCGAGGGTTACTTCTATAGCGTGGGCAGCGGCGACCGTTATCGAAATCTGTATCCGCTGGTCCATACGCAGGGTGTCGCCGAAGGGGCGCGACGAGATCGGCCAAATAAACGTAACTTGATCCTGGCGCGCGCGGCGTACCTTGGCTCGCAGCGTTACGGCAATCTGTTCTGGTCCTCCGACATTCATCCGACCTGGGAAGCACTGAAGCAGCAAGTCACGACCGGTTTGAACTTCACCGCGTCGGGGCTTGCCTATTGGGGTAACGACATCGGTGGTTGGCAGTGGCATGTGCCGCCTCATGGGCCGGAGCGCAAACCGCTGGTCGATCCATCCGACGCACGCAGTGTCGTTGGAAACTACGACGACTATCCGGAGCTGGCTGTTCGTTGGTATCAGTACGGAACGTTCCTGCCGACCATGCGCGCGCATGGCCTGCGCAAGGAAACGGAGGTGTGGTCGTACGGCAAGGAAGCGGAAGCCATCATCAGTCGATATCTGAAACTGCGTTACACGTTGATGCCGTATTTGTATTCGCTGGGAAAACGTACCTACGACACGGGCGCGCCGTTCATGCGCGCATTGTTCATGGATTTCCCGAACGATCCCAAGGCTTTGAGCATCGGCGATCAATACATGTTCGGCCCCGCGTTCCTGGTTGCGCCGGTCACCGAGCAGGGCAGAGAGAGTCGCGAGGTTTATTTGCCGGCGGGCAGCGATTGGTACAACTACTGGACGAACCAGAAGTTGGCCGGTGGGCAAACGGTCACGGTCGCAGCCCCGATCGATGTGATTCCGCTGTTCGTTCGGGCGGGTTCCATCGTGCCGATGGGCGCGGATATCTCCAGCACCGCGACACCTCAGCCGCTCGAGGAGATTCGCGTCTATCCAGGAAGGAACGCCGAGTTCACGCTCTATGACGACGACGGCGTGTCGTACGACTATGAAAAAGGAATCGGGCGCACGACCCGAATGAAATGGGACGACAAGCTCGGACAACTCTCCGCCGAGGGAGACAAAGGAGTCAGTCGTTCCGTTCGCGAGCTGATCAAGATCGTTCGATAGTCCTAGGGCCTGTTAACACTCATTGGATGGGCTGCGACGAGCTATTGCGGTTCAGGGCTAGGCGGGACGAGCGCCGTGTGCTCTCTGCACATAAGGGAGGAGCAACGACGTCCTGAACCCCAATAGCTCGTCCCATCCAAGGATATTTATTCATTAGACGGGTTGCGCCTCCCGATTCTCATGAAACATGGGCCTGCCGCTGCGTTACAAAGCTTGCCCTCGCTACGCGAGGGCTGCGCTTTGCGCCTTGCTGCAGGCGATTGGAGGCGCAACGCAGTCCATCCAATGAGTGTTCACAGGCCCTAGTGCACGCTGCGACGCGATGTCGCGGCGTGTTGCCTTGCGATTGCGATCAATCCACTGATGAACTTGAGTTCCATTGCACGCTCACGCGCTGCGGCGAATAAATGCGCCTCGGCAATCGGAGTCGAGCAGTGGTTGATCGTCTTGAATGTTGCTGTATCGAGGGGTATATCCTGCAGCGATCCGACTGCGAACGGGTCGCGCTCACTCGCAGTGGTTTGTTTCTTATTTCTCGTGCTGCGGTAGCAGCCTCGACGTTGCCGCCCGCCCGCGCGAGCGATGGCTGTGACGTTTCTTGGGGAGTGCCGCGATGACAACATTCGCTGTGCGCGTTCGGCGCGCGTTCCTCGCACTCGGTGTCGGTACTCTCGTGGTAGCAAGTGGGGCACCACTCGCGGCCGAAAAAAATTCGGAAACAGAAGAACGCAGCCGCATTGCCGCGGCCAATCTGGAAGATGCGATCGTCGTCGACTGTCAGCTGCCTGGAAAGCTGCAGAAGCTCGGCGGCATGCGCTCTTATCTAACGCCCGGTCGCCTGGTGAGATTGTCGGCAGTCGACTGTCGCGCCCGCGGTGGCGAGTACACCATCGGCGATCTCTCGAGCGGCACACTGTCCATCGAGCGCTGGATGCCGCTCGCGAAGGCGGGCGAACCGGAAGCTCAATACTATGTCGCCCGAATCTATGCGAACGGCATGGGCGGCGTAGAGAGCGATCCCGCCGTCGCGGCGACTTGGTATCAGCGCGCGGCCGATCAGAATTATTCACCGGCGATCCAGGAGCTTGGCTATCTGTACGAGCAGGGTCTGGGCGTCAAGAGAGATCCCATGCTCGCACTCAACCTGCAGCGCAAGGCCGCGGGCCTGGGCGACGAGCTCGACTACGCCTGGAAGATCTCTGAAGCGGAAGAGGAAGGCGCCAGACAAGTGGCCGCTTTGAGTGAGCAACTCGACGCCTCCAATGCCGAGCTGCAGACATTACGAGCACAGCTGTCGGACACGACGAATGCCGCCTTTCAGGCGCGAGCCCAACTCGCGAAATCCGAATCCGCTGCGCTCGATCTGCGTGAGCAGTTGGCCGCGGCCAGGCAAGGTCAAGGGGATGGATCGAAGGTTGCGGAGTTGCGCAACGCATTGACCGCCAAGGAAAGTGAGTTGAGCGCGGCGCGTGACAAGATGAATGCGCTCAACACTCAGCTCACGCAGCAGCAGACGCAACTGTCGAATCGCATGGCGCAGTCACAGGCGTCCAGTATGGAGCTCAATGAGCTGCTGACCGGCGAGCGCGCGAAGAACCAGGAACTGACGGCTCGTCTGTCGCAAGCTGACCAGCGGCTGTTCAGGTCGGAGCAAGAGCTCGCCGACTTGCGCACTCAGTACCGCGCCGAGGTGGACCAGTTGGTGACCGAGCGGGAGGAGGTCGAGCGCGCCGCCGAGAAATCGAAGGATCAGGCGACTGCGATGCTCGCGGCTCGCGAGCGAGACTTGGATCGTCAAAAACTACGCGCGGCCTCGCTCGAAAAGGCGCTGGCGGAAGCGAGCCGGGCGCAGGTCGATGCCGCCAAGGCCGCCGCGAAGTCGGCGGACACGGACAAGCAGGCGAGCGTGAATTCCTTACGTTCGCAGCTGGACGATCAGCAGAAGCAGATCAAACAGCGGGAGCAGGAAATTGCATCGCTGCGCACGCTGGCGAAGCAGGATAAAGCCGCGCTCATGCGCGAGTTCGAAGGGCAAATGGCGGCCCGTAACGGTGAGCTCCAGGAGAAGCAGCGGCGGTTGACCGCGTTGAGCTCCGAAACTGATTCGTTGCGCTCGGAAGTGCAACGGCTGAGTCAACAGCGCGACAAGGATCTGGGCGGCGCGGCCGATGAAGCGGCGCGAGCACGCGCGTCGTTACGAATGGCACAGCAGAAGCTCAACGAGCAGCGCGAACGGCTCGACCAGCTGCAGACGGAGAAAGCCACCGACATGGCACAGCTGGCCCAGGCACGCGATGAGCTGCAGCGTCAGCTGTCGACCAACCGCCAGGCCAGCGAGATGCAGATCGCCTTCCTGAGAAAGGACCTGGAAGCGCGTCAACAGGATTTGAGGGCGAAGGACGGCCAGATCGCCAGCCTCAATGAGCGCTTGCAGGAACAGTCGAAGCGCTTCGATGCGCTGGTGGCCCAGACGCTGTCGACCGGCAAACCCGCCGATAAAGGCACGGTCCTGGCGAGCGCTCAGGTTCCACCGACGCAGGCCATGGGCAAGATGCGCTCGGTCGACAGTCGGCCGGCATCGGTGCAGTTGTCGCTGGGCGAGCTGCGCAATAGCAGTAGTGGGAACTATCACGCCATCGTCATTGGCAACAGCCTCTATCACTACATGGAGTCGCTGGACACGCCGGCAAATGACGCGAAGGAGATCGCGCAGCTGTTGAAGGAGCGCTATGGCTTCCAGGTGCAATTGCTGCTCGATGCCACGCGCGAACAGATCATGGTGGCGTTACATGACGCCAAACGTACGCTGACGCCCCAGGACAACCTACTTATCTATTACGCCGGCCATGGCGATGTAGACGCCACGTCGGGTCGGGCGTTCTGGCTGGGGGTCGAAGCCGACCGCGACACGCATGCGGGCTGGCTCGAAGCGGATCACATTCGCGCCAAGATCAAGGAAATGAACGCCAAGCACGTGCTGCTGGTGGCGGACTCGTGCTTCTCCGGCGCCATCACTCATCCGAAGACCACGACGATCGGCCGTGGCCTGAACGAAACCCGGCTGCGCGTTCAATGGAATCGTCGGGCGCGCATGGTGCTGACTTCAGGCGAAGTCACACCGGTCGCGGACAGCTCGGGCGATGGCAATCATTCCGTGTTCGCCCGTTATTTCATCCAGGTGCTGCGCCAGAACGACAACGTCATGAGCGGCGAGATGCTGTCGCATGAGCTCAGCGGTCGGATGCTCGCGCAACCCGTCCAGGTCGGACAGAACGGCCAGCGACAGCGGCCGACGTATTCGACCTTGCAAGACGCCAATCACGATATCGGCGATTTCTTTTTTGTGCCGGTGGCCGAGCCGGTGAAAGTCGCCGCACTGAATTATTGACCATCCTACAAGACCAGGGAGACGCCGACGATGAATACAAAACTGGCAACGAGAACGATGGCGTGCTGTGCGATCGCTGCCGCCGGCGCTTGCGCGACCGTCACGCAGGCACAGACAGCGAGTCAAACCGGTGCGCTCTCGTTATTCGTCAATGACCCGCGCAGTGCCGCGACCGGCTTGCAGCAGCAGGCGGGCTATGCCGTGCAAGGCATGTGCACATCGTTGGCGGCGGAGGGGGGATTGCGACTGACAGGCGCCAAGCAGGATCTGTTCGCCCGTTGTAACGAAATGGTGGAGACGGCTCGCGTTTTTCAAGGCATTCCGGCCGGTACCGGTCGTAACCTGGGATACAGCGACCGCAGTCAGCTGCTGGCGGCCGTTCAACAGGTGTCCGGCGAGGAGCTTGCCGCACAAGGCACCATGTCCACTCAAGTATCGTCGGGGCAGTTCTCGAACATCGGCGGTCGATTGACCGCGTTGCGAATGGGCACCGCCAGGCAGCGCTTCGGCGGAGGCGCCTCGTCCGATGAGCAAGCGCTGTCGGCCGAGAGCAAGAAATGGGGCTGGTTCGTCGAGAGCAGTTATGGCTTCGGCGATCAGGACCAGACGGTCGCCGTCGACGCCTTTGACTACGATTCGGTGAGTGTGACGACGGGTGCCGACTACAACTTCGGCTCCGGCGTTCTCGGCTTCTCCCTCGGCTACGACAACTATAAGGCCGACTTCGATCATGCGGTGTTCGTCAGTGGCGGCGACGTGGAAGTCAAGGGAGTCAGCGGCTCGGTGTTCGGCGGCTACTTCGGCGAACGATGGACGGTGAGCGGCATTGGTACCTATGGCTCGCTGTCGTCGGATGTTTCTCGACGCGTCGTCTACGATTCGGCCAATGCGGCTTGTAACCCGAGTTGTGGCGCCGTGCGGACGATGACCGGCAGCCCCGACGGTAGCTACATCGCGCTGGGCCTCACGGTCGGTTATGACTTTCACCTCGGCGGTTGGGATCTCACGCCTTCGCTGAGCGGCAGCTATCGCGATGTCGACGTCGATGGCTATAGCGAAACGGATCAAGCCGGCGGCGGCCTGGCTTTGCGCTACGACGACCAGACCATCAAGTCGACGCGGTCCATCGTCGGCCTTGCTCTGTCCCGGCCCATCAGTCGCGACTTCGGTGTCCTGGTGCCGAGCCTGCGGGCCGAGTGGCACCACGAGTTCGAGGACAGTGCGCGTACGATTCGAGCCAAGTACGTACTCGAGGATTCGTTGGCACTGGGTGCGTCGGACCCGAAGAACTTTTCCTGCAGCATCTCGTGCTTCAGCATGCTGACCGACCAGGTCGACGCGGATTTCGGCGTTGCCAGCATCGGACTGTCAGCGGTGTTCCCGCGGCGTCTGCAGGCTTACCTGGTGTATGAGGCGTTGCTGGGAACGTCGAACGTCAGCGGCAATTCGATTGCCGCCGGTCTGCGCGGACAGTTCTAGTTATGGGCTAGCGCATCCATCCGGCAGAAGCTCTGTTCGAGCCGGAGCAACTCCTGGCTCGACGGCAGTACCTGCCGGCCATAGCGGATCAAGTCGAGCGCCTCGGTCACGCGGCGCTCGTTTGCCAGAGAGCGTGCCCGTTCTGCGTAGACGTTTGCCACATCCGTTTGCAATTGCAGGGCGTCCCGCTGTGACGGATCCATCTTGAGGACCGCGGTCAGAATGTCCGTCACGCTGTTCGGCCCGTCACTGAGAATGTATTTGAGATCCTCGACGCGCGTGGCCGGCGTCGCGTCGAGCATATAATCCCGGGCCAGCGCGATATGGTCATCGATCTCCTGCTGCTGCTCGGCGGTCAGTGCTGGCCTCGGCTGCTGAGCATTCGTGATCGCAGGCTTGGGAATCTGCGCACATTGCAGGACTTCCATCGTTGAATCTTCCACTGCCACTCGATAGTAACGCGCGCCCACTGCCACCGCGCCCACGGCGACCAGCAATCCAGCGACTGCTCCGGGCAGGGCATATTTCTTCAAGCGACTCTGCGGCGTGAATGCCCCGAGAAAAGCACCGACACTGGGGGTTCGATCTTCGCGGTTCAGCGCCAGCCCCTGTTTCAAGCCCTCCCATTGATCGCGCGTGAGCGATGGGATGCGCTTCGGCGTCAGCTTGCGCTCATTGACGATCTTGGCGGATTGCCGGTCGAAAGGGTGGCGTCCGCTCAGCAATTCGTAGGTGACGCACGCCAGCGCGTAAATGTCGTCGCGCGGATCGGGCGCGGCCTGTTTCCACATCTCCAACGACGCATAAGCTGGAGTCAGTCCATGCAGCACCAACGCCGGATCGAAAAGGGTCTGATCGCTACGGGTATCGGTGGATTGGATCAATCGGGCGATGCCGAAGTCGAGCACCTTCACCGTGCCGTCGTTGCAGACGAAGATGTTGCCGGGCTTGAGATCGCAATGGACGATGCGTTTCTGATGGCCGTACTCCAGCGCCATCGCCACCCCGCGAATGATCGGCAAGACCTCGGCGAGCGGCAGCCCGTCGCTACAGCGCGCGTCGATGAACTCATCGAGGCCCTGGCCCTCCAGATATTCCATCGTCATATAGATACGTGAGCCGTCGCGGTCGAAGTCATAAACCGTGACCACATTCGGATGGGCAAGGGTGCTGGCGCGACGAGCCTCGCGCTGCAACGCCATAAACGACTCGGGATGTGCGCTGACTTCCCGATTCAATACTTTCAGCGCGATGTAGGGCTGCCGGTCGTGCGCTTCCTGGCGGCGCCGGTCGAGTGCCTTGAACACTTGTCCCATGCCGCCGCGACCCAGGCGCTCCACCAGCAGGAATCGTTCTTTCACGACCATGTTCGGAACCAGCGTTTCGCACGCCACTTCCGGATCGGGTTCGAACAGCGGCGGCTGCGCCTGGCCGCGGGCGAGCACGGTCGCCTTCGATTGCATTGCACTGCGCGGTGATTCCAGCGTCGCCGCCGGCGGATCGAACAGATCTCTCAAGGTGAGCCAGACGGTCGCCGACAGCCGGCCTTCCTCGACGGTGTTTCGCAACCAGCGTGAGATCGATTCCCGCTCTTGCGGATGCTGATTGAGATAGCCACGAAACACGGCGCGCAACTGATCCAGATCGATTGCGCCGCTGATGAAGCGTCCGAGTTCATTGCTCAGCTCGTGCATGGGGCCAGTGTAGCTCAGATAAATCGTGCGACGCGATGAAACATTCGTGCGTGTCTCACTGACACACTTCTGGCCGAGCCAAATAGATCGAACGAACAGTGGTGGCGGGCGGCGAGGCTGCTATGCTCCCTGCTCATTGCATCTCACATCGACGACGAACCGAATGGATTCGGTCGTGGGAGAACCCAGTGAACCATCCAGGGCCGCTCAATCGCGTCGAAAGGATTCGAGCGCTGACGCTTGCAGCGATCACGATACTGGTCGCGGGTTGCAGCACCCTCCAGGGTCCCGACTACAAGCGCCCCGAGGTTCCCGACAAACCACAATGGTCGCAGCTCGAAGGCCGCGAGCTCACCGCTTCCGAAGTCATTCTGCCCGATTGGTGGCACGGCTTCGGCGATCCTTATCTGATCCAGCTCATTCAGCGGGCCATCGATCAAGGCCTCGACATGCGGATCGCGGCGCTGCGCCTGGACAAGGCGGGCGTACAGCTCGGTAAGGACAGGCTCAGCGCCACTCCGAAAGTGGCGCTGGCGCCGGCGGATGCGATCGCTCGTGGCAAAAGTAACAACGCAGCGGTCAAGACCACGCGCGAGACCGAATCGCTCGGTGCCGCGCTGACCTGGGAGCTGGACCTCTGGGGCAAGATTCGCAAGGAGATGCAGGTGGCCGATGCGCGCTATCAGGCCACCGAAATGGACTGGCGGGCGGCGCAGCTCACACTCATCGCGAGCGTCGCGGAACGTTACTTCCAGATCCGTCAGTTCGACGAACAGGTCGTTCAGCAACTGGATTCGAAGAAGCAGGCCGAAGAGTTGCTGGATATCTATTACGCCCAGCACAAGGAAGGCATGGTGCCGGAAACCAAGATCCGGTCGCAGAAGGCGGAGGTCGCGAACCTGCAGACCCAGTTGCTCGACTTGCAACGGGGGCGCGCCGAAGCTGAGCTGAAGCTCGCGACGCTGGTCGGTGTGCCGGCGGGTGAGCTGTCCGTGCCTGTCGGCAACTTGAGAGACAGCGTGCGCATCCTCGAAGTGCCGGAGGTATTGCCCGCCGACGTCCTGTCGCGGCGTCCCGATGTGCTGAAGGCCGAGTACGACGTGCTGGCAGCCCATCATCTGGTCGGCAAGGCGAGGTTGGCGCGGCTGCCGACGTTCTCTCTGACCGGCGCGGCGAAGACGGGGCAGAGCTTCACCGCGACAGTGATCAATACCTGGACCTTTGGATTGGCGGCATCATGGGCCGGATTGTTCGATCGCGATCTGAAGATGGATGTGAAGCTCAACGAGGCGGATCTGGCGATCTCGCGCGAGGAATATCGAAAGACGGTCCTGGGCGCGTACGAGGAAGTGGAGATTGCGATGGTCAATCTGAATTCCCGGCGCGAGCAGATCAAGCAGCTCGAAGCGCAGGTCGCCGATCTGCAGGTCGTTCGCAATGTCCAGGATGCCCGTTTGCGGGAAGGGCTGGTGTCGCAGCTGGAAGTGTTCGACACCGAGCGCAGTCTGCTCGGCGCTCAGCAGCAGATTCTCTCGACCTATGAGCAACTGCTCACCGACACCGTGACGCTCTACAAGGCGCTGGGCGGAGGTTGGGAGGCCGAGCGGCCGGGCATGCGGGAAGTCGCCGACTCCAAGACGGTGAAGTGAGCGCTGTTTTTTCTATGAAAGCCATTCTGAAGCCCGTCTCTCATCCGGACCTTGGCGATATCAGCATCGTCGACGATCTGTTGGCCATCGGCCGCAACGAGGAGCCGTTCGCATCCAGACTCGGCGTCGAGGCTTCCAGCCTGTCGCGGCGTCATGCCCGCGTGTTTCAGGAGGACGGCAAGTTCTTCATCGCCGATCTGGGTAGCCTCAACGGCACTCGCATCAATGAGCGCGAGCTGAAGAACAACATCGCTCTGCTGAACAACAACGATCACATCACTCTGGGTGGCGCTGTCGAATTTCGAGTAGAGATCCGGCAAGCCAACGAGCCGACTGCGAACAAGAGCCCGGCGATGCGCGTCACCTTGGTGCCGGAAGATCCGACGAATGGTCTGGAGACCATCGCGATCCAGAACTTTCCGTTTCTGATCTCGCGCAACGAGGCGGGCTTCGATCAATACCGGGAGCGGCTGTCGAGTGCATGGCGCAAGCTGTCGCGTCGCCACGCGGTGATCGCGCTCAAGGGGGGCCGGGTCAATGTTGAAGACCTGGAGAGTTCCAACGGGACGTTTGTTTCGGGCGCGAGGTTGGACGAACGATCGAGGCCGTTGGCCGATGGAGACGTCGTTGCTTTCGGCGACCCGACGTTCTCGTACCGGGTGCGCATCGAGAGCCTGCATGAGCCAACGCAGTTTGCCGCGACGGTGTTCGGTCGGTCGGATCAGGCGCCGCCGTCTCGCGCCACACAGCAGCCGAAGGTGGAACCGCAATCGAGACCCGCAACGCAGCCCGAGATAGTGGAGCAACCCGCTGCAGTCGAGTCGCGCGGTGGCGCGAATCGCACGCGCTTCGTCAGCTCGGCGGACTCATTCATCAATGTGTTCTGCTCGGACGACGAAGTGGTGCAAGGCTCCAACGCCGGCGCCCACGCCGCGACGATGGAGACGCTGCAACTCAAAGAGCCGCCCAAGGGGCTGCGCAAGCTCGGAGCGACTGTCGGGCAGGTGTGGCGTGCACTAGGTGGCGGCACCGTCGATCGACGCTTCATGTGGGGCGCGGCCGCGTTGCTCGGTGTGATCGTGATGGCTATTGCGATCACGTACCTGGTGGGCCAGGATCGTCATCAGATCAAAGAGCTGCTCGACGAGGGGCAATACAGCGAGAGTGCGATCGCCGCCAATCGCTATCTCGAACACCATCCGAACGACGCCGAAGCAAGCACCTGGGGCGAAGAGGCCCTGACCCGGGCCATCGTGCCCACCTGGATGGATCACATCGATCACGACCGCTATCCCGAGGCCGCTCGATATCTGGAGACTCAGCGCGAGGCACATCCCTTCATTCCCCGCGGGCTGCAGATGATCGACACCCTCGCGTGGGCGGGAAAACTGGAAGCGCACATGGCGGAGCGCGGCGGCACATCCGGCCCGATCGTTCTGTTCCGGGATGAAGCGCCGATCCGCGCCCTGGTGGATGAATGGAGCAGCGATAGTTTCCGCCGCCAGCAGATCATGGACCAGATCGTCACTCAGATCCCGCAGTTCGAGCCCATCCACGCGCGGATCTTCAGCAGTCTCACCACCTTGCGCGGTGACAACTCACTCTACGTGAAGGCCATCGATGAATTGAAGACGTCGATTCAGTCGGCGCTGAAGCGCGATGAACGACAGAGCATCGACAAGCTGCTCAGCGAATTCACGTCCAACTATCCCCGCGTCTCCGGCATCGATGCCCTGCGTGACGATCTGGCGCGCTATGACACGCTCAAGCAGCTGGTTCAGCGCAAGGAGCTGTTGCAGCTGGCTGAGTTGAAGGAAACGTCGAAGTTCCAGACCCCCATCTTCACCGACTACATCGGTACCTGGCTGGCGAGCGCGCTGCCTCCGCCCGACGTCATCGCCAAACATGCGAAGGCGGCCGAAGCCTGGCGTACGGGCAATCACGACGAGGCGATCGCGATCCTGCAGTCCGTGACAGACGCCCCTTGGGGTGAAGTGGCGACCCGCCAGATCGCGCGCTACGAGAAGGTCGGTGCCGACTACGACGCCTTGCTGATGACCAAGGGCAAGGATGAGTACTGGGATCGTCTGCTGGTGGTGTGGTCGTCGCTGCGTCCGGACGAAGACGGGCATTTGATCAAGACGCTCGAGCCGGACTTCGTCGCTCACAAGGAGAAGGTGTTGCCGCGAATGGATCAATCGCTTGCCCGCGTGCGCGCTTACTGGAGCGAATATCAAAGTGCCGGCGGCATTCCGGGCGTGATTCGAGTGGAGGAGCGCGTGTCGCCGCGGTTCTCGGGCCAGGCGAAACGTCTTTCCAGCGCGTATCGCGAGATCAGCAGCGGTGCTCGAACTTATCAACTCCTGCAAGTGACGCCGCCGCCCGAATGGCAATCGCTGCAGCAGGATGTCGTCGATGAAGTCCAGCGTCAGCGACGCTGGCTGCAGGATCTGAACATCGTGCTGGAGCCGGTGCTCCTGCACGCCAAACTGGAGCTGCTGCCCGAAATCTCGGAGCAATCATTATGGGTACAGTCTACTACCGATCCAAAAAAGGACTGAATCGGTTCTTCGAGGAGCACGGTCCGGAAGGCGTCGCCATCGTGACGGATCAGCCGTCACGACTGATTCGCGGCACCATCCTGGTGTTCTTCGGGCTGCTGATCGCGGCCGTGCTGTGGTCTTTCATCGGCAAGTCCGACGTGGTCGTGGAAAGCACGGGCATGGTGAAGCCCGAGCTCGAGCAGCAGGGCGTGTATCTGCCCATCAAGGGCGAGCTGGTCAATGTCTATGTGACCGAAGGCATGCCCATCCAGAAGGGCGACGTGGTGGCGCGGATCGATTCTCCCAGTGCCATCGAGCTGGCGGGGCAAGCGACGCAGGCATCGGTGCATCTCGCGGCCGCCGAACGCGGCTACGAAATGTTTCCGACCAAGAAAAAAGCGATGGAGAAAGAGATCGCGGCACTCAAGGAGAAGATTGCCGCCGACGAGCGCGACAACGACTGGCGCGTCGCCGAGAGCGTCAAGAAGCTCGCGGAAGAGCAGCAGCTGAAATTGGAGAAGGCTCGCGCCAAGCTCGCCAAGGCCGGCGCCGAGCGCGATCAGGCGCAGCGCGTGTTGGAGCAGCACGAGCGCTTGTTCAATTCGTCGGGCAACGGCGGCCTGTCCAGGGATCAAGTGGAAGAGAAGCGCGGCTTCCTGCGCGAAAAGACCCTCGACTACAAGCTGGCGGAAAGCGAGCTGGGCGAGTTCGAAGTGTCGTTGATGCAGGACTACGACAAGAAGAAACAGGAGTTGCAAAAGAAATCCCAAGACCTGCTCGCGACTCAGGCCCAGTACGACAACATGGTGCTGCGTGTGACGCAGGAAGAGGAGCAGGCCGAGACGGATGTGCGTCTGGCGCGCGCCAAGTCCAAGGCAGCCTCGCGCATCAGCTACGAGGATATCGACGAGGATAATTTCCTGCGGATCCGCGCTCCCATGGACGGTGTCGTTACCACCGTGACCTTCACCGACGTTGGCGCGCAGGTCGACGAGAAAACACCGGTGGTCCTGATCGCACCCAAAGGCGCTCGCAAGGTCCTGGAGATCGAGATCAACGAACGCGACCGGGCCTTCCTGAAGCCCGGCATGCCGGTTCGAGTCAAAGTGAATGCGTTTCCGTATCAGCGCTACGGTGTGCTGACGGGCGAACTGGAACATATCTCGCCGGCCTCGAGCCCCAACCGCGACACCAAGCAGATCGTCTACAAGGCGCGGGTCGGGCTGCAGAGCGACCACTTCACCATCAATAACGTGGCGACGCCGATTCGCTACGGCATGGCCGCCAAGGTCGAGATCGTCGTCGACAGCCGGCGCCTGATCGATCTCGCCATCGATCCTTTCAGAAACTCCGTCGGATGACCCTCATGAAAGAACTTCGCTCACTGGCCGACGATGCGGTGGTTGAATTTCTCGCCACGGTCGAGATGTTCTCCGCATTCAGTGCCGCCGACCTGCAGCAGCTCGCGACCTTTGTGGACTCGCGCTGGTACGAATTCGGCGAAGCGGTGTTCGAAGCCGGCCAGAAGAATGCCGGCTTGTATGTGATTCGATCCGGAACGGTCCGGCTGTTCAGCGAAGAGAGCGGCAAGGAGGTCAGTCAGGGCGTGCGCAAGGCGGGTGACGTTCTCGCTGAGATCGGCGCCCTGCGTGAGCATGTCCACGATGCATCGGCGCGCGCGTCGACGAAGACGGAAATTCTGTTCCTGTCACGCGAGGCCATCGCGCCGGTGCTTGCCAGCAACAAGGAGGCTGCGGCCTTCCTCTCCAGTTACACCGCGATTCGGATGGCGGGCGGCGTGGTGAGTCGCCTGTTCGAGCTCAAGGGCAAAGTAGATCAAGCCGAGCTGGCCCAGCTCGTGCGCAGCCTGGGCGTCAAGCGTGTCGAGGCGGGCGCCACGATTCTCACCCAGGGGTCTTCGGACGACCGGCGTCTCTATGTCGTGCGTCAGGGCAAAGTAAAGATCACCCGCGAGGAAGAGGGCACGCAGTATCCGATTGGCCTCGCGCGCCAGGGTGAGTTCTTCGGTGAGTCCGCCGCACTCAATCCTGGTGAGCAACCGGCCTCGGTGGTTGCGGAAACGGATGCGTTGTTGCTGGTCATTCCCACGGACACCTTGCGGTTGTTGCTCGAACGCAAGCCACAGATGAAGGAATTTCTGGAAAGCAGAGTCAAGGCGGCGGAGCGCGAGCTGGAGCGGCAGAAGCAGTTGGCCGAACGCAGAGGTCGACGCCTGTTGCTCGATATCGCCGGTCGTACTGGTGCTGGAGAGAAAGTCATCCCGCGCTTCGAGCTGGTCGAACAGGCGGAGGAGGCCGACTGCGGCGCCGCCTGCCTCGCGATGATCAGCAAGCATTACGGGATCGCGATCACGCTCGGCAAGTTGCGCGAGATGGCGAACGTCACTACGGAGGGGGCGACGCTCGATAGCCTCGCGCGTGTGGGTGAATCGCTGGGCTTTGCGGCTCGCGGCATGAAGTGCACTTTCGAATCGATGCTCGGCTTCGAGCTCCCCTTCATCGCCCACTGGGAGGGATACCACTACATCGTGGTCTACGGCGTATCCAGGCGGCATGTGTGGGTTGCCGATCCGGCGCGAGGTTTTGCCAGGATGACGGTGGCGGATTTCGAGAAGGGCTGGACCGGCACATGTCTGTTGTTCTCGCCCAGCGCCGATCTGTCGCAGTCGCGTGCCGGTCAATCGCCGTGGATGCGATTCGTCAACTATCTCGCGCCGTTCAAGCACGTCATCGGCTATGTCGCCATGGCGACGCTGGTGATCGAGCTGTTGGGGGTGGCACCTCCGATCATCGTTCAAAACATCCTCGATCGGGTCGTGGTTCACCAGAATCTGCAACTGCTGCACGTGCTGATCGTCGGCTTGATCATCGTGCACGTGTTCACGCGTCTCACCACGTTGATGCGGGGCTTCCTCGCGAACTTCATCCGGCGCAATCTCGATTTCGAGATGATCTCGCAGTTCTTCCGGCACACCCTGTCGTTGCCGCTCGATTTCTTCAACCGACGCCGGACCGGCGACATCTTCGCGCGCTTCCAGGAAAACATGAAAGTGCGCAACTTCCTCACCGAGTCGACCGTGAGCACGCTGCTGAATACGTTGATGGCGTTCATCTACTTCATCGTCATGTTCCTCTATAGCGTCAAGCTGTCGTTGCTGCTGATAGCCTTCATCATTCCCATAGGTCTGCTGACAGTGATGGCGACGCCGAGAATCAAGCAGTACGCGCGGCGCTCTTTCGAGACGTCGACGGATGCCGAGTCGGTGCTGATGGAGACGTTGAGCGGTGCCGAGACGGTGAAGGCGATGGGTATCGAACGCCCGATGCGCATGCGCTGGGAAAGCCGTTACGCGAAGGCGCTGGATGTGCAGTATCGGGCGCAGCGTTTCGATCTGCTGGTGGGGTTCACCGGTCAGATGCTCAGTGCCGCCAGTTCAGTCGTGATTCTGTGGATTGGCGCGAGCCTGGTGCTGGATGAGCAGCTCACCATCGGTCAGCTGATCGCATTCACCATGTTGATGGGCAGCGCCCTGGCGCCGGTCATGGGGCTGATCGGCTTGTGGGATCAGCTGCAGGAGACGGGCGTTGCGATGGAGCGGCTGGGCGACGTGCTGGATCTGGATCCGGAGCAGAAGCCTCAGGACATCGAGTCGCGCATCATGCTGCCCAGCCTGAAGGGCGATATTCGCTTCGACAATGTGTTCTTCCGTTACGGCGGCAAGGAAAACCGCTTCGTGCTGGAGAACATCCGTTGCTCCATCGAGTCGGGCCAGATGGTCGCGATCGTCGGTCAAAGCGGCTCCGGCAAGACCACGCTGGCCAAGCTCGTCGCCGGGTTCTACGCGCCGACCGAGGGTTCCATTTACGTCGACGGCTACGACATGAATCTGGTCGAGAAGGAGTACTACCGCGCTCAGCTCGGCTACGTGATGCAGAACAATCTGCTGTTCTCGGGCACCGTCGCTGAGAATATCGCCGCCGGTGAAGAGAATCCGGACCGACGGCGTGTCGTTGAGGTCGCGAAGATGGCGGATGCTCACAACTTCATCAGCGCCATGCCGCTGGGTTACGAGCAGATCGTCGGTGAGCGAGGCATGGGCCTGTCGGGTGGACAGATGCAGCGTCTGTGCATTGCCCGGGCGCTCTATCACGATCCTCGCGTCCTGATCCTGGACGAGGCGACGTCGGCGCTCGACAGCCAGTCAGAGAGCAACATTCTCCGGAACATGCAGGACGTGCTGAGGGGGCGCACGTCGATCGTGATCGCGCATCGGCTCAGCACGATCATGAATGCGGACAAGATCCTGGTGCTCTACAACGGCAGCATCGTCGAAGAGGGCGCGCATCGTGAGCTGATCGAGCGCAAAGGAATGTATCACCAGCTGGTGCAGAAGCAGATGATGAGCAGCGCTGCTTAGAGACGTAAAGAAGAGGAGGCCTTTGCGGGCCTCCTCTTGCGGGGGGAAGAACGTGCGATTACACGCGGACGAAATGATCCCAGTAGCTGTACTCGGTCTGGGTGCGCGTGCGCTTCCAGCCTTCGTAGGTCTGACGGGTCAGATAACCGTCGTGGAACGTCTGGCCGACATAGGAGCTGAACATCTGGGTGTAGCCGCTCCACGAGCCGGTGCTCACGAAGGAGCTGCGCAGGTGCCAGTCGGCGCCGCCGGACAGTTCGGTCATCGACTTGCGATCCAGCGCCTGGGAGAGGTTGAGATCGGCGAGGTTCAACGTGGTCATGTCAGTATCTCCGAGTGGTTGAGGTTGCTATCGAAGCGCCGTTGCGTTGGCGCTTGATCGAGGAATAGCAGGCGCCGTGCCAGCCGTGCCAACAGGCCGAAACTTTCTGGTAAGTGGCTGAAGTCAGTTGGGAAATAGTTGAGTCATGAAAAATCGGTGCGACGCGCCAGGAGCTCGGCAGCCTGAGCTCGTTGGGTCACGGCCAACAATTAAAGGCCGCGATGTTGGATCGAACCCATTACTGGAGAGACCGATGAGCAAACTGGTCATCGCGGATCTTGAAGACAGCATCGAGCTCGACCGGGAAGCGATGCGCGCCATCGTCGGGCTCGGCACGCGTCCCCTGTGGCCGAGACAATCGACTGCCTTCTTTCTGATGAATCAAGCGAAGAGTGCGACCGGTCTGCGCGCCGCAACAGGTCGCTGGTCCGCGCACCTTCGTCCGTTGCCGATCGAATCGTTGCAACGTCGAATCAATCGGGACGGCAAGCGTTGGAAATCGGGCGAATGAAAGTTCTCATGCCCTTTCGGCAGCCTGGACGAATGCGGACGAACGGATCACAGTAACGATGTTCCCTGAGCAAAGAGGTTTCTTTTGTTTCGAGAGGAGTCTTCGTCATGACCAATCTGATTCGTATCAATGACGAGATCATCAGCTCCGACAGCTTCGTCAAACTGCTGAAGTTGAGCGGCCGGTTCGACGGGCTGATCGATGATATCGTCCAGGAGAAGCTGGCCGTGCATTCGGCGAGGAAACACGGCGTCCGGATCACGCCGGAATCGGTGCAGCAGCGTTCGGATCAGCTGCGCCGCGTGAATGGATTGCATCGGGCCGTGGAAATGAAGCGCTATCTGGAAAGCATGAGAGTCACGCCCGAGGAGTACGAGATCTACGTGACCGAAACCCTGTGCTTCGAGAAAATGATGGAGCACGTGGTGACCGACGACAAGGTCGAGCAGTTCTTCCGCCTGAATTCACCCCAGTTCGACACTATCGACGTGAGTCACATCGTGCTGGACTCGGCGGGCAAGGCCAAGGAGATCATGGCCATTCTGATCGATGAGCCGGAGCGGTTCGCCGAGCTCGCGAACGAGCACTCCATCGCCGATACGCGCGGCCACGGCGGACATATCGGCAGTGTGCTGCGAGGAGCGTTGCGTGGTGACGTGGAAGCCAAGGTGTTCCATGCGCAGAAGGGCGAGATCATCGGCCCCTTTGCCTCGCCGGACGGCACGTGCTTCGAGATCTTCATGGTCAACGAGAAACGGCCCGCGGTGCTGGATGAGGAGACCAAGGCCGAGATCCGGCGCGTGCTGAAAGAGCAATGGCTGGCGGCCCAGGCCAGCGAACATCGGCTCGAAGTGATGTAACGCCGCCACGATGAAAACCGTCGACTCGAATCTCGAAGCGACGATCTCGTACGCGGCCTTGCTGGAGAAGATCGAGATTCTGCGCTCGACCTTGCGTTGGGCGCAGACTCTCGATCGGGCCCAGATCCAGAAGCTGCTGAATCAGTGCACGACGATGCGCGACGAGGTGCTGCGCCTGTCGCACACCGAGCGCTTCGTCAAGGCCAGCACCTCGGCGCCGCGTAATCAGAGCGTCGCCCAACGACGGCATGCGCTGTTGGAACGTGACTTTCAGTTCGACGGCGTGTTCGGCGACAGTCCGAGGCTCATCGAGGCGCTGGAGATCGCGGAGAAGGCTGCACGCACGGACCTGCCAGTGCTGGTCGATGGCGAAAGTGGTACGGGTAAGGAGTTGATGGCGAAAGTCATCCACGCGAACGGCAATCGCGCCGATCGGCCGTACATCACCGTGAACTGCGGCGCGATTCCAGAGAACCTGCTCGAGTCCGAGCTGTTCGGACACAAGCGGGGCGCATTCACCGGCGCGAGCACGGATCGCGCCGGCAAGTTCGAGGCGGCGAACGGGGGGACGATTTTTCTGGATGAGATCGGCGAGCTGCCGCTGATCGGGCAGGTGAAGCTGCTACGGGTCCTGCAGTCCAACGAGATCCAGCGGGTCGGATCGGATCAGGTCATCAGTGTCGACGCGCGCATCGTCGCGGCGACCAACAAGAATCTGCTCGAGATGTGCAAGGCCGGCACATTCCGAGAGGATCTTTATTACAGGCTCAGCATCATTCAAGTGACGTTGCCGGCGCTGCGTGACCGGCGCGATGAAATTCCGGTGCTGATCGAGTATCTCTCGAACGAAGCCTCGTCGAGATTGAATCGCCAGCCCGTGAAGCTGTCGCGACGGCTCACCAGCTTCCTGAGCTCGTACGACTATCCAGGAAACATTCGCGAGCTGAGAAATATCATCTTTCGGATTTCGTGCCTGGCGACCGAGACGGCGGATCTGGAGCATCTGCCGGAGAACGTGCGTGCGAAAGTGCCGGAGCGGACCGCACAGCTCGAAGTAGAGCCAGCGACATCGCTGGTCGACGCCAAGCGCAAGGCCAGTGACGAAGCGGAGCGCAGCTATCTGCTGGAGTGCCTGGCCAAAGCGAACTATCGCGTGACGGATCTCGCCAGGAACATTGGCATGAATCGCAGTCACGTGCAGACGCTGCTCAAGAAGCACGGCATCAGCGCGCGTCAGTCGGCGAAATCGCACGCCGCTGGCGGAGCTCCCGCAGCCCCGGTCTGAGTCGGTTTCGATCCAACACGACACTGAATTTTCGTTGGCTTTGCTCCAACGAACTCAGGTCCTCGAACCGGCAAGCAGTGGCGCCGATTTTTGATCCATCAACTATTTCTCATCTGCCGTCAGTCACTTACCAGAAAGTTTCGGCCTGTTGGCACGGCTGGCACGGCGCCTGCTATTCCTCGATCAAGCGCAAACGTAACGGCGCTTCGATAGCAACCTCAACCACTCGGAGATACTGACATGACCACGTTGAACCTCGCTGATCTCAACCTCTCCCAGGCGCTGGATCGCAAGTCGATGACCGAACTGTCCGGCGGCGCCGACTGGCACCTGCGCAGCTCCTTCGTGAGCACCGGCTCGTGGAGCGGCTACACCCAGATGTTCAGCTCCTATGTCGGCCAGACGTTCCACGACGGTTATCTGACCCGTCAGACCTATGAAGGCTGGAAGCGCACGCGCACCCAGACCGAGTACAGCTACTGGGATCATTTCGTCCGCGTGTAAGCGCACGCTGGTGGAGGCCCGCAAGGGCCTCCACTTCGGAGCCAAGCCATGAAATATTCCCTGCTGATTCTGGCTCTCGCAGGCACCGGCTGCAGTACCCCGAGAGCCGCACCTCCCACTTCTGAAACCACCTCTGCGACGATCGTTTGTAGCGCGCACCCGCTGCCCGAATTCACTCTGCGTTCCGATCATCTCTCGAACGAGGCCGCCGTCTGCGATTGTGTCTGGTCGAGTCTCAGCGAGCAGGATCGCAAAGTGGCGACGGATTTGCGCAACGGGCACAGTGACGAAGCCTCCATCGAGAGCTCGTTCCCGACCCGCTTCGGCCAGGCGATCGGCACCTGCACTTCTCCCGGTTCGTAGCCCCTCCAGGCTGTGGTGCCACTCGTACACCGCCGCCACCATCGTATGCAGCGCCGCCCCCGGACCATTCTGTAAGGATGGATTGGCCGGGGGCCTTGCTGTAGGCATACTCGTTCCAAGGTGCGGCCGCTCACAGGCAGCGGTTGCTGGATCCAAGCACGCTACTGCGAGCCAGAGATCATGATGTCTGCTGAAGACCGACGCCGGATCGATCCGCCAGCGCCCGCGCTGCCGTCGCGGAAGGGGCTGCCGCCATTCGACGCCTTGCGCGCATTCGACGCCATTGCCCGGCTCGGCGGGGTGAGGCGGGCGGCTCAATACTTGTGTCGCGATCACGGGGTGATCAGCCGCCACCTGCGCACCATCGAGGAGTGGACGGGCACCAAGCTGATCGCCCGCACCGCCAATGGCACGGTCCTGACCGAGGATGGGGTGCGTTATCACAAGCAGATCAGCGCGGCGATCGATTCCATTTCCAACGCCACTATCGACCTGATGAAGCGGGGCGACAGCCGGCGGCTGCACATTCATTGCATGCCGGCCTTTGCCTTGCATTGGATCTCCGGAAGGCTGGGGGATTTCGAGCTGGCCCATCCCGGTTTCGATATCGAAGTGCGGCCCATGGACCGCAGTCCGGACTTCCTGACCCACCACGCCGACGTCGATCTGCGCATCGTGGCCATGTATGCCGGTGCCTACGAGATTCCAGCCGAGTGTCGTAGCGTCGAGATCGCGCGGGCGCCGGTGATCGCGGTGGCGAGTCGTGAGTATCTGGCGCGGAATGCCAGGATTCGCGAACCCAAGGACATTCTGGGCCACCAACTGCTCCATGAAGACAATCTGATCCGTTGGCGCAACTGGCTGGCCAGCCATGGCGTGCACCCCGACGAGGAGTTGTCCGGTCCACGGCTGTGGCAGGCTCAGCTCGCGCTCGAGGCGGCACGTCATGGACGCGGTGTCGCGCTGATCAATTATCTGGTGGTAGCCGAAGAGCTGAAGCAGCGCCAGCTGGTGGATATCGGCGCGGGGCTCGACAGCTTTGAGCCGCCCGCCATGGGGATACTTCAGTTCGTCGCTCGCTCGGAGCGGTGGGACGCGCTGCCCATTCGCAGCTTCCGCGACTGGTTGACGACTACCATCGCCAAGGATCATCCGGAGCTCAAGGTCCCCGACGCGGGCTGATCGGAGTCACCGCCCGGTGTACCACGTACACCGGCGCTACCGCCCTATGCAACCGTGGGGCGGGACCTCGCTAGTATAAAAAACCATCGAATGCGACACGCGAGCAGCACCGATGGCAGGCGCCAGCAGAGTTGAGCCGATGAACGCTGCGATTGCAGCGGTGGGCAATTATCAAAGCCCGCCTCTGCAACGGACGTTCTTCGGCCATCCGCGCGGCCTCGCGTACATCGTTTTCGCTGAGGGTTGGGAGCGATTCTCCTTCTACGGAATGCAGGCACTCCTGGTCCTGTACATGACGGGGCAGTTGCTGCAGGCGGGGAACGTCGAAAACATCGCCGGCTTCGCCGCGTTTCGTTCACTGCTCGAGTCGGTGCTCGGACCGCTGTCGACGCAGGCGTTGGCGTCGCAGATCTTCGGGCTCTACATCGCGCTGGTGTATTTCTTCCCGATCCTCGGCGGTTTGATCGGCGATCGGCTCACCGGCCGGACGCGGGCGGTCATTGCCGGCGCGTTGCTGATGGCCATCGGTCATTTCCTGATGATCTTCGAGTCCGCATTTCTGATGGCGCTGGCGGCGCTGATTCTCGGCTCGGGCCTGCTCAAGGGAAATCTCGCCGCGCAGGTGGGCAATCTCTACGAAAAGTCGGACAGCCGTCGCGACTCGGCGTTCTCGATGTATTGCCTGGCGATCAATGTCGGCGCGTTCGTCGCACCTCTGGTGTGCGGGACGCTGGGCGAGCTGTACGGCTGGCACTACGGCTTCGGGGTCGCCGGCGTCGGGATGCTGGTCGGCATCGCCATATATATGAGTGGGCGCGGCCACCTGCCGCCCGACCGGGTTACGTCGGATGCATCGGCCCGCGTTCAGCTTCAGCCCGGCGACGGGGCGGCCATCCTTGCGCTGGCCGGTGTCATCGGCGTCGTGGCCTTGTACTGGATCGGCCAGACCCAGGTCTGGAATACCTATCCGCTCTGGTTGCGCGATCACGTCGACCGGACGCTGTTCGGCTTCAATGTTCCGGTGACCTGGTTCCAATCGTTCGACACCATGGCGGTGCTGGCGCTGGCACCGGCGGTGATCTGGTACTGGCGTCGTCAAGCGAGGCGGGGCGCCGAGCCGAAGGATCTCACCAAGATCGCAGCCGGCTGCGCCGCCTTCGCGATGGGCTGTGCATTGCTCGGCGTCGGCGCGACGTTGTCGGGCGGCGGCAGGATCTCGATCGTCTGGCCGCTGGCATTTCATTTCGTTTGCGCCATCGGCTATCTGTACACCTGGCCGATCGCTCTCACCTTCATATCGCGAGCCGCGCCGGTGGCGGTGAACGCGATGATGGTTGGCGCCACCTATCTCGCGATGTTTCTCGGCGGCCTGTTCAGCGGCTGGCTGGGCCGCTTCTACGAAACATTGTCGACCACTCAGTTCTGGTCGATGCACGGGGTCATCGTGGGCTGCGGCGCCGTGTTGATCCCGATATTGCGCGGGCCGTTGCTGCGAGTGTTGCGCGTGACGGCGTGATGGTCACAAATCAAATTTGTCGTTGAGGGTTGGAACGATGGCTGAGAAAAGATCGACGGGCGAATGGCAGGCGATGGATCGGGCGCATCACATGCATCCGTTCACCGATTCCAAGACCCTGGCTGCCCGTGGCACGCGAGTGATCACGCGCGCGGAAGGCGTTTACGTTTGGGACAACGAAGGCAACAAGATCCTGGACGGCATGGCCGGGCTGTGGTGTGTGGCGGTTGGCTACGGTCGGCGTGAGCTGGTTGACGCGGCGACGCGCCAGTTGCTCGAGCTGCCTTACTACAACAGCTTCTTCCAGACCTCGACACCGACGCAGATCGAGCTGGCGCAGCAGCTGTCCGAGTTGACACCGCCGGGCCTGAAACATTTCTTCTTCGCCAACTCCGGCTCCGAAGCCAACGACACCATCATTCGGCTGGCGCGTCTGTACTGGGCGCTGATGGGCAAGCCGAACAAGCGTACGTTCATCGGTCGCACCTGGGGTTACCACGGCAGCACGGTTGCGGCGTCGAGTCTCGGCGGCATGCCGGCGATGCATACCCAGGATGGCAAGAACCTGCCTGAGTTCGCTCATATTTCACATCCGCATTGGTATCTGCGCGGCGGCGATCTGTCCCGTGACGAGTTCGGCATCCAGGCCGCTCGCGAGTTGGAAACGAAGATTCTCGAGCTCGGTCCCGAGAATGTCGCCGCCTTCATCGGCGAGCCGGTGCAAGGCGCGGGCGGAGTCATCGATCCGCCGCTGACCTATTGGCCCGAGATTCAGCGTATCTGTCGCAAGTACGACGTGCTGCTGGTGGCGGACGAAGTGATCTGCGGCTTCGGTCGTCTCGGTCACTGGTTCGGCTCGGAGATGTACGGCATCAAGCCGGACTTCATGCCCATGGCGAAAGGCCTGTCTTCAGGCTACCTGCCGATTGCCGCCGCGGCGATTCACGAGCGCATCTTCGAAGTCATCAATGACAAGGCCGGCATGGTTCATCACGGTTACACCTACTCGGGCCATCCGGCCGCCTGCGCGGTGGCGCTCGCCAACATCGAGCTGATCAAGAAGGAAGAAATTATCGAGCGGGTGCGTCATGACACCGCGCCGTACTTCCGCAAGGCCATGGAGCAAGTGACGACTGGGCATCCCATCGTCGGCGAGTTGCGCGGAGTGGGGCTGCTGGCCGGCTTCCAGCTGGTGAAAGATCAGGCCCGGCGCACCGTATTTGCGCCGGAACAGGAGGTCGGCATTCGTTGCCGCGAGTTCGCCACTCAAAACAATCTGATCATGCGACCGCTCGGGCAGTCGACGGTCGTGCTGAGCCCGCCGCTGGTCATCTCTCGCAGCGAGATCGACGAGCTGGCGGATAAAGTGAAACGCAGCCTGGATGCCACCGCGAAACTATTCGCGTTGGCCTGAGGAGGGCCTGTGCAAGCACAAGAGGAAATCGAGGCTCTGCTCCGACGCTACTTCGACGGCCTCTACTATGGCGATGCGACGCTGTTGAAGTCGGTGTTTCATCCGCAGGTGCAGTTGATCGGAGATGTCCACGGCGCGCCTTATCAGAACTCGTTGCAAGGCTTTCTCGACGCGGTCTCCAGCCGGGAATCGCCGCATCAACGCGGCGAGGAGTTTCAGATGGAGGCGCTCGGAATCGAGGTCATGAATCAGGTGGCGTACGTCAAGGCGCGCTGCCCGATGCTCGGCTTCTACCATCACGATTATCTATCGCTGGTCCACGACGGTGAACGCTGGCTCATTACAAAAAAGATTTTTACGCATGCCGCGGATTGATGGCCCGCGCATCGCGCTGTTGCACGCGTTTCCGGAGTCGATCGAGCCGATTCATGCCGCGTTCGCCGCTCTGTGGCCGCGTGCGATCACGTTCGATCTGCTGGACAGCTCGCTGTCCGCTGACCTGACGCGCGCGGGAGAAATGACGCCGGCCATTGTCGATCGCGTCGTCGCCCTCGCGCGCTACGCCGAGTCGTGTTCGGGCCAGGGCGGCACTACTGCAGCTGTCCTCGTTACCTGCGCTGCGCTCGGGCCAGCGATCGATGCGGTGAAACGAGCGGTGAAGATTCCGGTCGTGCGGCCGAACGAGGCGACGTTCGAGGATGCCGTGACGCTGGGAGGGCGCGTCGGTCTGCTCGTGAGCTTTCCGCCATCGCTAGCGGCATTGCGCGCAGATCTCGATGCGATGGCTCGGCAACGCGGCGTCAGTGTGGAAGTGGATGCGCGTGTAGTGAAAGGTGCGCTCGACGCTCTGAAGCGAGGCGACGGGCATACGCATGACTATCTGGTAACAGAAGCAGCCGCGCAGATGCCGGTGACGAACAGCCTGGTCCTGGGGCAATTCTCTCTGGCGCGGGCGGCGGCGCCGATCGAACAGATGACCGGACGCCCTGTGCTCACGACGCCTGAAAGCGCCGTGTTGAAGCTGCGCGAGCTGTGCGCGCAATCGGGGCAACACGCGGTGTAGCAGATACACCGCGAAGAGCGCGGTAGGCACCCGTCGCGATGTGAGCAGGGAATATAAATATTCAACGACGCTTTTCGAGTAACGAGGAATCCATGCGTACGGTTGACCAGGCAGCAGCGACTCACTTCAACGAGGTCCGGAGTGCGGCCCAGGTACGAGTCCGCAATGCCTATGCGGGCAAGTTGCTACCGACGGATCTGGTCGATCTGTTCAAGACGCATCAGTGGACCTTTGCGCAACGAGCCATTGCATGCGGCTCCAATCCGTATCCGCTGCCTCGTGCGAGTACCACGCTGGAAGATGTGACCATTCAGTCGTACGGCAAGCAATTCGATCTCGCCGACTATGTCTCGCGCAATCGGGTCGCCGGTCTGCTGGTCATCAAGGATGGCAAGGTGCTGCGAGAACATTACGATCTGGGGATCGATCAGCAGACGCGTTGGCCGTCGATGTCGGTGGCGAAGTCGATCAGCACGACTCTGGTCGGCGCGGCCATCCACGATGGCGCGATTCGCAGCGTCGACGATCTATTGACGCGCTATCTGCCCGAGCTGGACGGTACGCCTTACGCGCAGGTCACGATCAAGCATCTGTTGCAGATGGCGACCGGGTTGAGCTGGGATGAAGACCAGACCGACGCGCGCTCGCATCGGCGCTCGATGCTGGAGTTGCAGCTGGATCAGAAGCCCGGCGCGATCACTCGCTATCTCGCCAGCCGCGAGCGCATCGCCCCGTCCGGAGACCGGTGGGAATACAGCACGGGTGAGGTTCACATCGTCGGGGCACTGTTGCGCGCCACCACCGGCCAGTGGCTGTGCGATTACCTCAGCGACAAGATCTGGTCGAAGTTCTCGATGGAGCAGCCGGCGCAATGGTGGCTGGAGACGCCGGGCGGCCTGGAGATCGCGGGCACCGGACTGGATGCGACCCTGCGCGATTTCGGGCGTTTCGGCCTGTTCTTCCTCAACGGGGGTCATGCCGGCGGACGTCAGGTGCTGCCCGATGGCTGGGTGCCCGAGGCGACGCTGTCCAGAAAGATGGGGGACAAACAGGTCCACTATGGTTACATGTGGTGGCCGGTGGCGGCGCCGGATGGCACGTTCGTCGACGGGGCGTTCAGTGCTCGCGGCATCTTCGGTCAGTACATCTATATCAATCCGCTCCACCAGTTGATCGTCGTCACGTTGAGCGCGCGCTCCAAGCCGCGTTTCGCCGAGGGAGGCATGCTCGACAACGACTTCTTCAACGCCGTGGTCCAGGCCGTGCGATGAGTGGAGACAGCATGAAAGTGTTGCAGGCGATCGTGGCGATGCTGGGGCTGGCGCTGGCGAGTCCGGGCTGGGGCGCCGATGACGGTCCCAAGAAGGAATTCGAGTGGTCCGACGTCGGCAACACGCCGTATCGGGCGGCACGCCTCGATCCACGCATGCTCTACACGCTGTTCGTGCCAAGAAACTACGACGAGTACGGCACCAAAGAGTATTGGTTGATCGTCGTCGTGCATGGGACGGAGCGTGATGCTGCCGGTTATCGCTCACGCTACGCCAGGTTTGCCGAAGAGCACGACGCAATCGTGCTGGCACCGTTGTTCGCCGCGAACACGCAGGCCTCGAACGATCTCGAGAACTACAAGCTGATCGATTTCCAGAACACGCGCTACGACCTGGTGTTGCTCAGCATGGTCGACGAGATCGCGGCGAAGTACCGGCTGCGCGATGAGCGCTTCCTGCTGTTCGGCTTCTCCGGCGGCGGTCACTTCGCGCATCGCTTCTATTACCTGCATCCGCATCGCTTGCTTGGCGTGTCGATCGGCGCGCCGGGCGTCGTGACATTGCTGGATGACCAGAGCGATTGGTGGATCGGCGTGCGCGACGTGTTACCCCGCTTCGGGGTGAAGATGAATTTGCCGGCGATGCGCAAGGTGCCGGTGCAAATGGTGATCGGCGCTGAAGACAACAAGCCCCACCCGGGAACCATCGACAAGTCCTCCGCCTACTGGATGGGCGAAGGCGTGCAGGGGGCTGACTTCAACGCCGCCGGCAATTCGCGAGTGGCGCGCATGGTGAACCTGAAACGCAGCTTTGAGGCTGCGGGGATCAAGGTCCGTCACGACATTGTTCCCGGAGCCGGGCACGAGTCCGAGAAGCTCGATGCACAGGTGCAGGACTTCTTCGGAAAGATTCTCGAACGGGCCGGCAAGGCGCGTTGAAGCGACGCGGACGCGACCGCGTCCGCGAATCAAGGACGGGTCAGTTTTTATGGTCGCAGCCCGACGGCGCGATGCTCTGAACGGCTGCCTATATACTCAACAAAGGGGAGAACGACATGGTGCGTAATAGAACGATGGAAATCGCCGCGCTGTCGGCGATGGGGATGCTGGCCGCCGGCACCGCCAGCTCGGCGGACAAGGCCAACACGAACGGTGCGGACTCGGTGGAAGAAATCACCGTCTCGGCCACCCGTTCACGGTTGCCCGCGAATCTCGAATCCGTGCCGGGTTCGGTCACGGTGCTGGATGCCGCGGATCTTCGCGAGCAGACCCAATTCTCCAACGACCTGGGCGAGGTTTTGCAGCGAACCGTTCCTGGCATGGGGTTGTCGTCGGGGGGCAGCTACTCGAATGCGTTTCAGACCCTTCGTGGCCGCAAGCCCGCCGTGTTCATCGACGGCGTGCCCGCAACGGTGCCGCTGCGAGATGGCGGCCGCGATCTGCGATTGATCAGCCCGTCGGCCATCGGTCGCGTCGACGTGATCAGAGGCGCGACCGCGATCTACGGTCTCGGCGCCGCTGGCGGCGTCATCAACTATGCGACGCGCGAGGCCCAGCCGGGAGAGAGCGAGTTGCGCACCAGTGTAGGCGTGGGTGGCTCGCTCACGCACATGAGCGACAGTCTCAACTGGTCTGTCGAACAAAGCGCCGTCGCGGCGGGCGAGCGATTCTCGTTCGTCGGCAGCGGCTATTACGAAGCCTACAATTCGCTGTTCGCCGCCGACGGCAAGCGCATCATTCCCGATCCGCAGCGTCAGGGCGGTATCGCCGATACCAACACTTACAACTATTACGGCAAGTTCGGTTTCAACATCAACGACAACGCCAGCCTCTATCTCTCGACCAACGCCTACCAGAACATCCAGGACACCGCGTACATCGCGGGCGCCGCCGGCGTCTTCGGTTCGGTGGCGACCAACTCGATTCGTGCCGAACCGCCTGGCGAAGACAAGCTCACCAAGAGTCAGACCACCATCCTGCGTTACGTACAGCGCGGCTTGTTCCACGACAGTGAGTTGAACCTGTCCGGCTACTACAACGAGTACGACGCGCGCTACGGATTCGCGCTGCCGCCGGCGAATTTTCCGCCCAACGGCGGACAGACCCAGATCGAATCCGAACGTTGGGGCTTGCGCTCCGACGTCTATACGCCGCTGACATTCAGCGGCCGGACCGGCAGCTTGCTCTGGGGCGTCGACTATACGCACGACAACTCGGTGCAGGTGCTCCTCGACGGCCGCGTCTATGTGCCCGAGCTGGTCGCGAAGTCGATTGCGCCGTTCGTGCAACTCGAAATGCCGGTGAGCGACTGGCTGAATGTCCGCGGCGGCGTGCGTTACGACGATACAAAGATCTCCGTGGATACATTCACGACCATCGCCAGCTCGCCGACGTTGCTCGGTGGCGTGACAGTGCAGGGCGGTGAAGTGGGCTTCGATGGTCTGGTGGGCAACATCGGCGTCGTGACCACGCCGATCAGCTCGGGCGCGTTCGAAGGATTCAGTTACTACGCGGGTTTCTCGCAAGGCTATTCGATCGGGGATTTCGGCCGCGCCTTGCGTTCGACGTCGGCGCCGAGCGTCGAGGTGTTCAATTTCAAGGCCGACACCGTGAACAGCTGGGAGCTCGGCATGCGCACGGATCGGGGCGGAGTGAAAACGCAATTTGCCGTGTTCTACAGCACGTCCGACTACGGCTCGACCTACAACGCCTTGACGTTCGAGCTGTCGCGCGCGCCTGAAAAGTTGTGGGGCGCGGAGTTCTCGGTAGACGCCGAGGTATCGGACGACTGGCAGCTCGGGGCATCGGTCAGTTGGGTGGATGGCAAGACCCAGAATGTGACCACCGGCCGGTGGTCGAAACTCGACACGACTCGTATCGGACCGGTGAAGTCGACGGTCTATATCGACCGTGCTCTCGGCGAAACCTGGAAAGTGCGTGGGCAGTTCATGCATTCCGCGCGACAGAGCCGCTTCCCGAACAATCCGGCCGTATTCGGCCAGGCCGATGTCGAAGCGTACTCGCTGCTGGATCTTTCGGTCAGCGGCCAGGCGGGCCCGGGCGTTCTTGCCATCGCCGTCAACAACGCGCTCAACGAGGATTACTTCACGCCGGACAGTTGGCGTTACGCAAACAGCGCGTACTTCAGTCAGGGGCAGGGCGCAACGATGCGTATGACGTACACCGTGACTTATTGATGAAGATCACGAGGCGAAGCTTCAACTCGCTGCTGCTCGGGAGTGTGGCGGCGAGTGCCTCGGGTTGCGCGTCGGTGATCCCGGCGCGCGAGCAGGGCATCGATTCGCGTGCGGTGCTGGCGTTTCTCGACGAGGCGGCGGCGCGAGACATCGAACTGCACAGCTTCATTCTCTATCGGCACGGTGCCGTGGCGGCTGAAGGATGGTGGCAGCCTTATCGTAGCGAACGTCTTCACATGCAGCACTCACTTACCAAGAGTGTGACGGCATGTGGCGTGGGACTGGCGATCGCCGAGGGCCGCTTTGGTCTCGAGGATACGGTGGCTACCTTCTTCGAGAGCGAGTTGCCGGCGAACGCCGCGCCGTCATTGTCACAGATGACGGTGCGCGATCTGCTGACCATGCAGACCGGGCACGGGGAAGGCGTGTCCGGCTCGGTGTGGCGGCAGATCACGACCAGCTGGGTTGCGGAGTTCTTCAAGCTGCCGCTGATACATGAGCCGGGCACCACGTTTGTTTACAACAGCGCCGCCAGCTTCATGCTCTCGGCGTTGATTACGCGAACGACCGGCATGTCTCTGCGCGACTATCTCGAGCCGCGATTGTTTGAACCGCTGGGCATGCGAAACATGCTGTGGGATCTGGGGCCCGGCGGTATCAATCCCGGCGGCAACGGCTTGAGTTGGACCACGCTCGATACGCTGAAGCTGGGGCGTCTGCATCTGCAGAAGGGGCAATGGCAGGGGCAGCAGATTCTGCCCGCCTCCTGGGTGGGCGAGGCCACTCGCGCGCAGGCTCACAACGGTCGATATGGATATCATTGGTGGCTAGGGCCGGGCCACGGAATCTATTACGCCGCGGGTTTGTTCGGACAGTTCTGCTTCGTGTTTCCCGAGCACGACGCGGTGCTGGCCTGCACGGCCGGCACCACCGATGAGAAACTGCGCGATGCGGTCTGGCGCTATTTTCCGGCGGCCTTTACTGGCGACCGGGGCGGGAGTGACGCGCTTGCCCATCGCTGCCGAAAGCTCCGATTGCTCGAGCCGCTGGCCTCGACTCGTTCGCCCACGTCGCAGGAAATATCTGGACGACGATTCGATATGCAGCCGAACGACGATCAGGTCGTCAGCGTTCAGTTCGACTTCAGCCCAGAGCGCTGCCTGTTTTCGCTTCAGGATGCGCGCGGCATTCACCATGTCACAGTCGGCCTGCGGGACTGGATCGAATCCGAAACCACCATGACAGGCGGCAAGCTCCACCATCAGTATGAGCCAGACACTCTGCGGGTCGTCGCGGGTGGGCGCTGGCTCGATGAGCGCACGTTTGAGATGACCTGGCAGTTCGTCGAGACCGCATTTCGAGATACCGTGGTCTGCCGCTTCGACGGCGGCGCGCTGACTCTCGATCGCAGCGTCAATGTGAATTCCGCCGCAACGTCGCGTCCGACGTTGCACGGAGCCGTGTCGAGCGCACGCACTTGAGCGAATCGATGCTGTCGCTGCTGGCGTTCGCCATGGTTGCGACGTTCATGACGCTGATCATGACGCGCAAGCTGTCCGCGCTGGTGGCACTGATCATCGTGCCGACCGTGTTCGGCGTGCTCGGTGGATTCGCGCCGAACCTCGGCGCGATGATGATCGACGGCGTGAAGCAGCTGGCGCCGACGGGCGTCATGTTGCTGTTCGCGATTCTGTACTTCGGCATCATGATCGATGCCGGATTGTTCGATCCGCTGATCGTGAGAATCGTTAAGTTCGTCGGTAGCGATCCAGTGAAGATCCTGGTCGGGACCGCAGTGCTGGCGCTGGTGGTGTCGCTGGATGGCGATGGCACCACCACTTATATGATCACGGTGTCCGCGATGCTGCCGCTATATCGGCATCTCAAACTGGACGTGCGCTGCATGGCCTGCGTCATCATCATGGCCGCGGCTGTCACCAATCTGCTGCCTTGGGGCGGGCCGACGGCGCGCGCCGCCAGTGCATTGAAACTCGATCCGGCCACCGTGTTTCTGCCAATGGTGCCCGTCATGTTGGTGGGGGCGGCGTGGGTGATCGTCGTTGCATGGTGGTTCGGGCGGCGAGAGCGAATGCGTTTGGCCTCTCAGAGTACGCCCATCGCGGAGGCGCTCGTCCAAAGCGATCTCATCTCCGAAGAGCCCGAACGGAATCAGGCCGCGCTGCGTCCGAAGTTGTTCGTGGTGAACCTGGCGCTGACCGCGACGCTCATGGTGATGTTGATTCTCGGCGTGCTGCCGCTCGCGGTGTTGTTCATGCTGGCATTCGCGGTGGCGTTGACGCTGAACTACCCGTCGCTCGCCGAGCAGAAACAACGGCTGACCGCCCATGCCGGAAACGCGCTCGCCGTCGTTGCGTTGATTTTCGCGGCCGGCATTTTCATGGGCATCCTCTCGGGCACCCGCATGGTCGATGCAATGGCCCAGTCGGTCCTGGGAATGTTGCCGCCGGAGCTGGGGCCTTATCTTGCGCCGATCACGGCCTTGCTCAGCATCCCTTTTACTTTTTTCATTTCCAACGACGCTTTTTATTTCGGCATGCTGCCCATCCTGGCGCAGGCCGCGGCCGCCTATGGCATCGACCCGGCCGTGCTGGCCCGGGCGTCACTGGTCGGACAGCAGATTCATTTGCTCAGCCCGCTGGTGCCCTCGACCTATCTGCTGGTCGGCATGGCGCGGATCGAGTTTGGGGAACATCAGCGGTTCTCGCTGTCCTGGGCATTGGCCGCCTGCGCGGTCATGCTGGTCAGCTCGTTGCTGTTCGGGATATTTCCTCTGGCGGTGTGATTCGGCCCGACCGCCGGGTTTTTTGCTTTTCTGGGGTTTTTATTGGATTTCGCCATGCGTAGCCACGTCCGCACGTTCGACAAGCTGATCGCCCACCTTCGACCTGGGCTTCGATTGGGCCAGCAGCCGGCCGTCGCCGTAGATCTCGAAGGTCACAGCGGCGGATTTGCCGAGACTGCTGTCGTCGATGCCAACGTTCGGCCGGGTCGCTTGTCGTGCGCCATCAGGGTCCCCCTCTAGTAAGAAGACCGGGGAGGGGGCGAAATCCGTAATCGAGGGTCGAACCTCACTTCGGCGGCGGTACCGGATGGATGGCCAGCTCGCCCACGACAGTGGTCCACTCGCGCACGTACCAGTGGGCGACCAGCCCGTTCTGGACATAAGGATCCGACTTGGCGAAGGCCTCGGCGACTTGCCGCGATTCGCCGCGAAACAGGATGACCGCGCCGTCGGTGGGGTCGGCCAATGCGCCGCCGAGGATCATCTCGTTGCGGGCAATGGAGTCCCAGGCCTTGCGCAGATGGGCGTCCCGGAACTGGGCCCGCTTTTCCACATAGTCCGCGCCCACTTCATAGAACAGCAGAAAGTGCTTCATGCCCGCCCTCCGATGCCTTCGGGCCGCCAGTTTGCGCCGAATCGGCGCCGGGCGCGCGTCTTCAGTAGATTTTCCGATGAGCCCGGCGCGGAGCTGCCGCATCCTTCGTCGGCTCGAAGTCCAGTCGGAATCAAAATGCAGCGTGTGAGCGCGGATGATGTGAAGTTTGCGGCCCGGCGGCTGACCGGCCAGGTGCTGGAAACACCGCTGATCCAGAACGCAGCGCTCGATCGACGCACCGGTGGGCGGATTCTGGTCAAGGCCGAATGCCTGCAGGTCACGGGGTCCTTCAAGTTTCGTGGCGCGCTCAACCGGCTCATGCAACTGGACGCCGAACAGCGGCGTGCCGGCGTGGTCGCGTTCTCCTCCGGGAATCATGCGCAAGGCATAGCGGCGGCGGCCCAGCGGCTGGGAATTCCAGCGACGGTGGTCATGCCGCGCGATGCGCCGGGTATCAAGGTCGAGAATGCGCGAGGCTACGGAGCCGAGATCGTCTTCTACGATCGCATCACCGACGTGCGAGAAGAGATCGCCGACCGGCTCGCGCGCGAGCGAGGCGCCATCGTGGTGCCGTCCTTCGACGATCCTTACATCATCGCCGGGCAGGGCACGGTGGGATTGGAGATCGTGTGGCAGGCCCGGGCGCTCGGCATGGAGCCGGACGCATGCATCGTTCCAACCGGCGGCGGCGGATTGCTTGCTGGCACCTGTCTCGCCATCAAATCGGAGAATCCTGGCGTCAATCTCTACAGTGCCGAGCCGGCAGGCTACGACGACACCGCCCGGTCGCTGCGTTCGGGCCGGCGCGAGACCAATCCACCCGGTCCCGCCACCCTCTGCGACGCCTTGATGGCGCCGAGCCCCGGCGTGCTGACGTTCGCCATCACCGGCCCGCGCCTGGCGGGCGGGCTGACGGTAACCGACGAAATGACCATCGAGGCGATCCGCTTCGCCTGGCGTGAGTTGAAACTGGTCGTGGAGCCGGGCGGTGCCGTTGCGTTGGCAGCGGTGCTGGCGAATCGGATCGATTGCCGGGGCAAGCGGGTCGTGATCGTGTTGAGTGGCGGCAACGCCGACGCCGCCAGTTTCGCCCGCTGGATCGTACCAGCAGCGCCGGAATGCCAAGTTGTCGAAGCCGGCGGCTAAGCTGTCGGATGACGGCGCGTATCAAGCTGATCATGCGGATCGTTGTTCGAGGTTCCCGATGATGAAATGTGTCTGGCTGAAGCGGTTGGCTTTATCGACCGCGCTCTGTGCGGCGCTGTATTCGGTGCCAGGCCTGAGTCACGACCTGATCTTGACCCCGGACCAGCTGCGCATGGACGGCGAGCCGGCGCTCGAGGCCGAGCGCGGCCTGATCTTCGTTCCGGAGAATCGAGCCGATCCGGCCAGTCGCAAGATCGCCGTTCACTTCCTGCGCTTCCGGGCGCTCGCGGCGCCCGCCGGTGCGAGCGAGGCGAAACGCGCACCGGTTTTCCTGGTGGCGGGCGGCCCGGGCAGCGACTTCACGTTTACGAGTCGATGGGAGCGCGAGCAACTGCGCTTCTTGCGCGCCACGCGCGACGTGATTTACGTCAGCCAACGCGGTAATCCTCGCGCGCCCGGGCTCGTGCCGGCGATGACGCTGCCGCCGGCTCCCTTGCCGCTGGATCTGCCGGGCTCGGCGGAGCAGACCCGTCAAAGTCAGCGGTCCACGCTCGAAGCGGCGTTGCAGGAGTGGACGCGTCGGGGCGTCGACCTGCGAGGCTATGACATTCTGAACATCGTCGACGATCTGCATGATGTTCGCGCCGCGCTGGGCTACGACAAGATCGTTCTGCGCGGCTGCAGCTTTGGATCGCAGTGGAGCCTGTCGTATCTCAAGCGTTGGCCGCAGACGGTGGACCGTGCGTTGCTGAGCGGCGTCGAACCGCTCGATCACACTTATGACGATCCGCGAGGCCTGTGGACTTCGATGGTCCATCTCGCGCAGCTCGCGGAAGCCGATCCGTCATTCGCGAAGTACGTGCCGAAGGGCGGCTTGATCAAGTCGTTGCAGAATGTCTTGCAGCGCCTGGAAGCGCAGCCCGCGAAGGTCGAGATCGAGGAGCCGAAGACCGGGCGGCGGGTGCAGGTCACTGTCGGTGCCGACGATCTGCGCGAGCTGGTGCGCAATGCAAATGGTTTCGGCACTGGCACCCGGCTGGACAGTCTGGCGAACTGGCCGCGATTTCTTGCCGAGCTGGACGCCGGTGACTATCGCTATCTGGCCGCGAAGACCTGGGAATCCCGCACCAGCACCGAGCGCAGCCCGCTGATCCTGCTGCTGATCGATAACAGTCTCGATATCACCGCGGCTCGCGACGCGTACCTGCGCAAGGCGTCGGAAGAGAAGTGGCTCGGCGATATCAACGATCATTATCACAACACGCGGGACCTGACGCCGACGCGTCGGGTCGGGGACGACTTTCGCGCCGACTGGTCCATCGACGTGCCAGTGATGTTGCTCAATGGCGATCTGGACTGGTCGACGCCGATCGAGAATTCCCGGCATCTGCGCGGCTTCCTGAAACAAGGTCATCTGCTCGAGATCGCCGGCGGTACTCATTGCACCGAGATGAACGAAGTGATGGCGCAGCAGCCCGAGCTGATGCAGAAGGTGTACTCGTTCATCGATGCCGACTTCACGACCACGCCGGCGCAACAGTTCTTCGCGTCCATGCCGAAGCAGGCGTCGCTGGCGCCCATGAAGTTCCAGGCAGTGACCGGGCCGTCGTTGTACGAGCAGTGGCGCGGGCGGGCGCGTTGATGCCGGCCGCGGGCTGACAGCCCTCCCTGCAAAGGCTCGGCACCCGGGCGCTAAGCGGCGCGCCCGGGCATTCTGTTACTCAGCAGGCCTATACTTCTGGCGTCGACAGGTCCTGGGTGCCGATGAACCGCCTGATGCCTTCGCTCTATCCTTTGTTGCCCGCCGACGCGCCGCTGCCACAGAGCAGCGAGCCGCCTCGCTTCGAGGTGTTGTCACGGCTGTTCGCCGAACATAACCGGTCGCTGCATGCATTCCTGATGTCACGGCTGGGCAACGAGCAGGAGGCACGCGAGGTCGCGCAGGAGGCCTACGTTCGACTGCTCCAGTTGCAGCGCCCCGCTGCGGTCGAGTTCCTGCGCGCCTATCTCTTCAAGACCGCGTTGAATATCGCCGTGGATCGCGCCCGCCAGCGTGGCGCCCGCGCACGGCTGGACAATCGCGAGCCGGCCCCCGATCTGGTGGACGGATTGAGTCCGGAGCGCCGGCTCATGGCGGCCGAGGAACTGGCCTTCATCGAAAAGACCCTGCACGAGTTGCCACCGAAATACCGACGGGCGTTCGTCCTGCATCGTTTCGACGATTGGTCCACCGAACAGATCGCCGCCGAGCTGGGCGTGAACAAACGCATGGTCCGCAGCTATCTCAGCCGGACGGCGGTGTATTGCCAGTTGCGCTTGAAAGGCCTGTCGCCGCTCGCGGCCAGAATGCAGGTGATGCCATGAGCAGCGTGTCCGTAGACGCACGCATCATGGATGAAGCAGCGCGCTGGGTAGTGCGGTTGAAAGAAGACTCGCTCAGCGAACAGGATCTCGCGGCCTGGCTGGCGTGGTGCGAAAGCGATGAGCGCCATCGCCAGGCGTTCGAGGATGCACAGAGTTTCTGGCAGGGAGTGGGTGCGCTGGCGGAGGCGCCGGATGCGCCATCACGACTGCAGGCGCTACGTAAACCCGAAGTTGCATCGCCTCCGGTTCGGCGTCACTGGATGATGGCACTGGCGGCATCGCTGGCGGCGGTCGGCATCGCCGTGTCGTTGTATCTGGCGCGTCAGCCGGAACGGCTCGTCGCGGATGCCGCAGTGTCGGTCTCGCGCAAGACGTTGCCCGATGGTTCGACGGTCGAGTTGGCCGCGAAGTCGGCGGTCGACGTGCGCTACACCGAGCAGCAACGTTTGCTCGAGCTGCGCCCCGGCGGCGAAGCGTACTTTGACGTGCAACCGAATCCGCAGCGGCCGTTCATCGTCAGCGTCGGCGATCGTCGCGTGCGTGCCGTGGGTACCGCGTTCAACGTGCGCAGTGCCGGCGATCGCGTCATCGTCACGGTCGACGAAGGCACGGTCGAGATTTATCGCGCCGCCGAGCCGCTGCCGAAAATCGCCGCCGATTCGATGCGCGTGAGCGCAGGTAACGAAGCCCGCTGGACGGACGAAAACACGGCGGCATCGGTGCGCGCGACCAACCCGGCACGCGCACTGGCGTGGCGGGAAGGCCGGTTGGAATACATCGATGAACCGCTCGCCGCAGTGCTGGCCGACATCAATCGATATTCGCACCGGCGCGTGGTCGTGGAGCAAGGAGCGGCCGATGGGCTGGCGTTCACCGGCACGGTGTTCGCGGTGTCGGTAGACGAATGGCTGCGGGCGCTGCCCGGCGAGTTTCCCGTTCAGTTGCAGCCCAACGGCGAGAGCGAATTCAGGTTGATCCGTAAACGATAAAAAAATCGTAGTGCCACCTGGCGCGGCTCACTCGTTTCACTGTCAAAGACCGGGCATTGCCCGGTCCTGGCAGACAACAAACGGGGAGAGAGCGCGATGGTTCGGGCGTGGCAAGGCATGGCCGTTCTGGCCTGTGTTTTTTCGGGGACCCCTGGGACTGTTTCCGCCGCGGCGGCGGCGACTGAGACCGATGCTCTGGGGCGGATCGTCGAGCTGCGCATCGGTGCGCAGTCGCTCGCGACAGCACTGATCGAGTTCTCACAGCAGTCTGGCGTTCAGGTGATGGCGTCGGCAGGGCTGGTCCGTGGGCTGCAGACCCAGGGCGTGCAAGGTCAGATGTCGGTGGCCGCGGCGCTCGATGCGCTGTTGCAGGGAACGCGATTGAACGTTCATCCCGCCGGCCCGAACACCGTCAGCCTGCGACGGCCCGAGGCAGTCAACACTCCGACGGCCGCGGCGAATACCGAAGAGATGCTCGAGTTCATCGTGGTGACCGCCACCAAGACTGAAGCGAGCGTGACGGAAACGTCACAGTCGCTGTCGGTGGTGACGCGGGAAGAAATGGAACTGCGCGGCGTGCAGGATTTGAACGGGGCGTTGAGCTATAGCTCCGGCATCAAGTTTCGTGACTATCCCGGCGGACAAGGCATGCAGGATTTCTACCTGCGCGGCTTTCGTTCCAACAACACCGCGGGCAGCGTGTTTCGCGACGGGTTGCGACAGCAGTTCAACGGCCTGGACGGCGATCTGGAAACCTACGGCCTGGAACGCATCGAGCTGCTGAAGGGACCGTCGTCGGTGCTGTATGGACAGGGCGCGCCCGGCGGTCTGGTCAACGCGATCACCAAGCGTCCGACCAAGACGACGCTGCGCGAGCTAGTCGTGCAGGGCGGCTCGCACGATCGTCTGCAGGGCGCCGCGGATTTCAGCGGGCCCATCGATGCTGATGCCGAGTGGCGCTATCGCATGACCGCGCTCGGCCGCGAGTCCGACACGCAGTTCGACTACGTCGAAGACAATCGCATCTACGCCGCGCCGGCGCTGACCTGGGCGCCGTCGGAGCGCACCGAGCTCACGCTGCTCACGCAATATTTGAAAACCGAAGGCAGCGGTGGCGAGCAGAGCTTTCCGGTCGTTGGCACGGTGCGACCCAATCCCAACGGCCAGATTCCAGCGAATCGTTTTCTGGGCGATCCGAGCTGGAATCTGTTCGAAGTGGAAGGCGAGGCCGCGGCCTATGAATTCAAGCACCGCTTCACCGACAGCCTGCGCTTCAACCAGGTGTTGCGCTATTCCGAATCGGATACCCGGCTGAAGGCCGTGTCACCCACTGCCAGCGGCAATCTCACCAACAACCGGTTGCAATCGCGGCTCGGCGTGGATCGAGTGGCCGACTCGAAGCAACTCACCACGGACGCGAATCTCGCCTGGTCGTTGCATGGCGATGCGATCGAGAACACCGTGCTGGTCGGCATCGACTACGCGTGGCATCGTCGTAACAATGTCCAGCGCAACGGCACCATCGCTGCCATCGATGTGTTCGCTCCCGTGTACGACATGCCCATCGTTTGGGCGCCGACGCTCGCGATCAATCAAACCTCCAGCCTGGACCAGACCGGCATCTATCTGCAGGACCAGGTGAAATGGCAGGGCCTGTCGATCACCGGCGGCCTGCGCCGCGACGAAGTTCGGACCGAGAATCTGGTTCGCAATCTGAACGTGCGTCAGGTCGTGGAGGACGACAAGATCACTGGCCGCGTCGGTGCCATCTATGAAACCGCCCTTGGCTTGGCGCCTTATGCGAGCTATTCGACCTCCTTTCAGCCGCTGCCCGGCACCAGCTTCGGCGGCCGGCCGTTCGAGCCCACCGAAGGCAAACAGATCGAAGTCGGTGTGAAGTACCAGATCGATCCCGGCTCGCTGCTGACACTCGCGGTGTACGAGCTGACCCAGACGAATGTTTCGACGCCCGATCCCGCTCATGCCGGCTTTTTCGTGCAGCAGGGTGAGGTTCGTTCCCGCGGCGTCGAGCTCGAGGGACGTACCAAAGTGACCGAAGCCCTCAACCTGATCGCCGCCTATGCATACACCGACGCCGAGACCACCAAGGCGAATCCGGCCGCCAATGGCATTTCCACGGTGGGTTTGAAGCAGCTCGGCATTCCCGAGCACAACATTTCTCTGTGGGCTGATTACACCTTCGCGCTCGGTGCCGATCACACGCTGGACCTCGGCGCTGGCGCGCGTTACTTGACCGATACCTACAACACCGACAACTCCGTTCGTGTCGACGGCTACACGCTGGTGGATCTGGCCGGGCATTATACCTGGAGGGGGTATGCGCTGTCGGTGAACGTGTCGAACCTGCTCGACAAGGAATATTTCACGCCCGGCTTCTACAACGGCACGGTGTTCTACGGTTATGGACGCACAGTGCTCGCGACGTTGCGGTATCGCTGGTAACGGTCGGAGCAGCAGTTCATGAGAAAGTTGTCGATGCGTGCGCTGCTGTTGGCGGTGTGCTGGTTGTCGTTCGCCGTATCCGCGTCCGCTCAGGACGAGAGCAAGCAGCGCGCGGTCGATGCGTTGTTCGGCGAGGTCACGGCCGATGGGCCGGGCATCGCCGTCGGCATCTATCACGAAGGAAAAACGATCTACGCCCATGGGTACGGTAACGCGATACCCGGGCGCGACGCTCCCATCACGGAACATACCGTGTTTCATGTGGCGAGCGTGTCGAAAGAGTTCACGGCATTCGCCATCGCGCTGCTGGTGCGCGATGGCAAGGTGAAACTGGACGACGACATCCGTACCTACCTGCCGCAGATGCCGGATTTCGGCGCGCCGATCACTGTCGGCGATCTGGTTCATCACCTGAGCGGGCTGAAGGAACAGAACATGATGTTCTGGATGGCCCAGCGCTACCGTAACGACAATCTCAAACAGCAGCAGGCGTTGTCGTTGATCGCGAGGCAGCGCGGATTGGTTTCTCCGCCTGGGACACGTTTCAGCTACAACAACACTGGCTACACGTTGCTCGCGGCCATCGTGCAGGCGGCGAGCGGTCAGACGCTGCGGCAGTTCACGGACGCTCGCATCTTCGAGCCGCTGGGGATGAAGCAGACGCTGTTTCGTGACGATGCGAGCGAGATCATTCCGGAGCTGGCGGATGGTTTCACTCCACGCGGCAAAGGTTGGGGACGCGCGGTGCTGGGCTCGGAACTGGTCGGTCCGACGGGTTTGCATTCGAGCGTCACTGACATGATGAAGTGGCTCGCCAACTTCGATCAGCCTCGCGTCGGCGATGCCGCTTTCATCGAACGAGTGTTCACGCCGGGCAAGCTCCGCGACGGCAAGCCGATCAATTATGCGTTCGGTCTGTTCAACCAGGATTTCGCCGGCCATCCCGCCATCACGCACGATGGCTCCGACTACACCTACCGCAGCACGCTGGTATACCTGCCGAAGGAACGATTCGGCGTGGTGTTGCTGGCCAACTCACAGCGCAATCTGGGTGACATTGCCCGCAAGATCGTCGAGCTTTATCTCGGTGCGGCGCCCGGACCGCGCTCCATCGTTGACGGCGGCGCGCCGGTCATTCAATCCACGGCCAAGCAGCGGCAGGCACTGGTCGGTCACTATCTCAATCCCTATCTGTGGGCCGCCGACATCGTCGAGAAGGACGGCAAGTTGCAGTGGCTGTCGACTGGCTGGCCGAGCTCGGACGTTCAGCTGCGCAAGGACGATGTGTTCTCACGCACCCTCGGCACTGAACTGCGCTATTTCAAGATCGATCGCGACAAGCGCGGTGCCGTGACCGGCTTCCGTCTGGTCGGCGCGCTGGGCGAGGATACCGGCGATCGATACGAACGCATCCCTCCGGTCTCGCCGACGCTTGCGGATCTGCAATTGCTGACGGGCGACTATCGCACCGGTGAGGTCGATATCACTTACACCTTTACCGTTCAGGACGGACAGCTCACCGCGCGCTCCATCTGGTCGACCAAACCGATCCGCCTCAGCCCCGTGACCGCCGATCGGTACGACACCGACGACATTCCGATGGGCTCCATCGAATTCGTGCGCGAGCCTTCGGGCAAGCCGACCGGCTTCCGCATCGTCGGCGGTGGGATGCGGGGAACCGTGTTCGAACGCGTGGCGCCGTTCGTTCGCTGAACGGCTCGCGATGATGAGATCGATGCTCCGGACGTTGGCGGCGGCGTGGCTGATGCTCGCCGCATCGATCGCCGCAGCTGAAGATTTCGATGTGCTCATTCGCGGCGGCACCGTCTACGACGGCAGCGGTGCTCCCGGTCGCAAGATCGATGTCGGGCTGCGCGGCGACCGGATCGTTGCTATCGGAAAGTTGCGCGACAAGACGGCGAAGCAAACGGTGAACGCGGCCGGGCTGGCGGTCGCGCCGGGCTTCATCAACATGCTCAGCTGGGCGACCGACTCGCTGCTGGTCGACGGCAACAGTCAAAGCGACATCCGTCAGGGCGTGACGCTGGAACTGCTCGGCGAAGGCATGACCATGGGACCGCTGAACGACGCGATGAAGCAGCAGTTCGGTCCGCGCATGCGCAAGCTTGGCGTCGACCTGAGCTGGACGACACTCGGTCAATATCTGGAATTGCTGGAGAAGCGCGGCGTGTCACCGAACGTCGCGTCCTTCGTCGGGGCAACCACGGTGCGCCTGCATGTCATTGGCGCTGCGAATCGCGCGGCTGTTCCCACAGAACTGCAGGCCATGCAGCAGTTGGTGAGAGATGCCATGCAAGAGGGCGCGTTCGGCGTCAGTTCTGCGCTTGCGTATGCACCCGCGACGTTCGCCAATACCGATGAGCTGATCGCGCTGTCCAAGGCCGCGGCGGAGTTCGGTGGCATCTACATTTCTCACATTCGCGATGAGGGCGACCGCTTGGTGGAGTCGGTCGAGGAGGTCATCGAGATCGCTCGCTCGGCAAGAGTTCCCGCCGAGATCTATCATCTGAAAGCACTCGGCGCGCCGAACTGGAACAAGCTCGACATCGTCATCGACAGGATCGAGGCCGCACGTAAGGCCGGAGTGCGCATCACTGCGGACATGTATCCGTACACGGCCTCAGCCACGGGTCTCGATGTGACCATGCCGCCCTGGGTGCAGGACGGTGGGCTCGATGCCTGGGTCGCTCGATTGAAAGATCCGGCGGTTCGCGCACGACTGCTGGAGGAGATGAAGGCGCCGTCGACACCCACCTGGTCGAATCGACTGCGCAATGTGGGCTCGCCGGAGAATGTGCTGATCCTCGGTGTGAAGTCTCCCGGCCTGCAGTCCATCGTCGGCAAGACGCTGGGTGCGGTGGCTCGCGAGCGCGGCACGTCTGTGGAAGATACGGTGATCGATCTGGTGATCGAGGATGGCAGTCGCCTGCAGGTCGCGTATTTCCTGATGTCGGAAGAGAACATCCGGCGCGCGATCTCGTTGCCTTGGATGAGTTTCGGTTCGGACGCGGGTTCGCCGACCGTCGAAACGGCGGTGTCGCAAGGGCCTGAGCATCCCCGCGCTTACGGAACCTTCGCTCGTGTGCTGGGAAAGTACGTTCGCGAGGACAAGGTCGTGTCGCTCGAAGAAGCCGTGCGACGCCTGTCGTCGCTGCCGGCGCAGACGCTGGGTATCGAAGATCGTGGCCGGATCGAAGTCGGGCGCTACGCCGACGTGGTGATCTTCGAGCCAGCGGCCATCGCCGATCGTTCGACGTTCGCGGATCCGCATCGATACGCAATCGGCATGCGCCACGTCTTCGTCAATGGGGTGCAGGTGCTTGCGGACGGCGAGCACACCGGCGCCAGGCCAGGTCGCTTCGTGCGCCATCGCGGCCGCGCCGTCATGCAGTAGGTTCAAGGGGAGTCGGTGGATGTTGGGGAATTGCTGGAAAGCGCGGGCCTTGCTCGCCACGGTCCTGTATTGCGGCTCGGGCTTGGCAGCCGCGCCGAGCGTCGAGCTGTCGCGCACTCAGTACGGCGTCGTGCATGTGAAGTCCCCCGACTATGCGGGGCTCGGCTATGGATTCGGATTCGCGCACGCGACTGACAACGTATGTTTGCTCGCGAGGTACCTGGTCACCGTCAATGGCGAGCAGGCGAAGTATTTCGGCGCGGGGCAGGGCGGAGGGAACCTGCGGAAAGACTTCTACTCACGTTATTACTATCGCATCGACGATGCCGCCCGGGCGCAGTTCGACAGGATGTCTCCTTCGGTAAAGGACCTGTTGCGCGGATACGTGGCTGGCTACAACCGCTATCTTGCCGTCACGCCGCCGGCGCAGCGGCCGGCTGATTGCCGTGACGCCGCCTGGGTGCGACCGATGACGCTCGATGATATGTATCGGGTCATTTCAGAGAAGGTCGTGCTCACCAGCGCTTACGGCCTGGCCGATGCGCTGGTCGCCGCCGCGCCTCCGAACAAGCCCGCAATCGTTGGGCAGTTCATCGTGCCCTCGCTTGCCGAGATGGAGGTGCCGCAACTCGGCAGCAACGGTTGGGCCTTCGGCCGCGAGGTCACCGACAACGGCCGCGGTCTGCTGTTGGGCAACCCGCACTTTCCCTGGAAGGGTGAGAACCGCTTCTACCAGATTCACCTGACCATTCCCGGCGAGGTCGACATCATGGGCTCGACCATTCCGCCGCTGCCGGTCGTGGGCATGGGCTTCAACAAGGATGTGGCCTGGACGCACACGGTTTCCTACGCCAAGCGCTTCACGTTGTTCGAGCTCACGCTGGATCCCAGCGATCCGCTGCGCTATCGCGTCGACGGCAATTGGGTTGCGATGACGCCGGTCACCGTCTCTGCAGAAGTGCAGGGCGAGGACGGCAAGACGGGTTCGCGCCAGCATACGTTCTACGAAACTGTGTTCGGTCCGGTGTTGATCGTGCCGTCGAACGGTTTGAAGTGGACGGCGGCGACCGCGTACGCGCTGGGCGACGTCAATCGCCAGAACACCGACGCGCTCGACACCTGGCTCAACATGGCCAAGGCGCGCAATGTCCCGGAGCTCAAAGCGGCTGCCGGTGCGAAGGCCGCGTTGCCCTGGGTCAATACGCTGGCCGTCGATCGCAACGGCGACGCGTTGTATGCGGACTACTCGCGTCAGCCCAACGTGTCGGCCGCGATGCTCGCGGACTGCAAGCCTTCGGCAGCCGCGGCAGCGCTGGCTGATTCGGAAGGAATATTCGTGCTCGATGGCGCTCGCGAGCGATGCAACTGGACGCGGCAACCCAAAGTGCCGGGACGAGGCATCATCGCGGCCTCGCAGCTGCCGACAACCACTCGCGTCGATTACCTCGCCAATGCCAACGACAGTTATTGGCTGGTGAACGCGAAGACGCGCTTGCAAGGGCGGTCGCCGATGAACGGGCCGGGCGCGATCGAGCAGGGCTTCCGCAATCGCATGCAATTGTTCGACATCGAGCGCCGCCTTGCTGGAACTGATGGTCTGGCGGGTAGCAAGCTCTCGCGCGACGCCGTCAAGGCGATGCTGTTCTCCAACCGCAATTATGCGGCCCTGCTGGCGCTGGATGATCTGCTCAAACTGTGCAAACAAACGTCCACTGCGACCGTGGCTGACCAGGCCGTCGATCTCGCGCCGGCGTGTGGCGTGCTTTCGGCGTGGAATCGCAAGGACGATCCGGAGAGCCGCGGCGTCGCGCTGTTCCGTGAGTTCTGGTCCAAGGCGGAGAAGATTCCTGGCTTGTATGCCGTGCCATTCGATGCCGCCGATCCGGTGAACACGCCGCGTCAGCTGAACATTGGGAATGCGGAAGTCGCGAAACAACTGCTGACGGCGCTGGGAGGCGCGGTGGCGTCGCTTACGGACAAAGGCATCGCGCTGGATGCGTCGCTGAGTCAATTGCAGACCGTGACTCGCAACGGACGCAAGATTCCCATACCCGGCGGCGATGGCGGGCTCGGCGTGCTGAACGCCATTCGCACCGCGCCGCTCAACAAGGACGGCTATGACATCGTTCATGGCACCAGCTATCTGCAGATCGTGACCTTCGACGAACACGGGCCGCTGGTGGATGGCGTCCTTGCTTACGACCAATCCGTGGATCCAGCGTCGCCGTTTTATTCGCCGCAGGTCGAGTTGTTCTCCCGCGGTCAGCTGTATCGCTTTCCGTTCACTGCGGAGCAGATTCGCGCCGACGCGGGTTATCAGTCGGTCGCTCTTCCGGATGATCGCATCCTGCACGGTGCGACGCCGGCTGCCCTCGACGCCGCCGCGCCGTTCGCGGATCTGGATGGCGCATCGGCACCGGGCTGCGCGGTGGGAACCTGGCAGGACGGCAAACAATCTTTCATCGACGGCTTCGGTCTGGCCGATGTCGAGAGCGGCCGGCGCATCGGTGCGGACACAGTCTTCGACGCCGCGTCTCTCTCCAAGCAGTTCACAGCGTTCGCAGTTCTGCTATTGGAGCGCGAACGACGCCTGTCACTCGATGACTCGATCCGAAAGTTCGTGCCCGACTTGGGTGAGTACGCTCAGCCCGTCACGATTCGTCACTTGTTACATCACACCGGCGGGTTGCGCGATTACGTCGCGCTGTCGCGGATCCAGAATCCGCCCGTGACCACCAAGTTGGATGAAGCTCGCACGATCGAATTACTGGCGCGTCAGCAGGCGGCGGAGACCGCGCCTGGCACCGAGTACATGTACAGCAATACGGGGTATTTTTTGCTGTCGCGGGCGGTGGAGAAGGCGAGCGGGCAACGATTCGGCGAATTCGTCGCCGCGCGGGTGTTTCGTCCGCTGGGCATGAAGGACACCAGCGTCGGCGAGCGTCCAGAGGTGCCTCGTGAGCGGCTCGCAAACAGCTACATGGTTGCCGGCGGCAAGGTCACGGTGGCGGGCCAGATGGCGTTCGTTTCCTTCATCGGCGCGGGTGACATCAGAACCACGCTCACTGACCTGTCGAAGTGGGCTGGAAACTTCTGGTCCGGCAAGGTGGGCGGCAAGGCGCTCATCGAACGCATGAGCGAGGTCGGAGTACTCGCCAACGGAACACCGACCTCGTATGGTGCCGGCCTGACCAACTCGACGTATCGCGGCCTTCCAGTGCTACGGCATGGCGGTTCGATGAACGGCTTCCGGCACGCGTTCCTGGTATTTCCCAAGCAGCGCTTCGCGGTCACTGTGCTTTGTAATCGCAGCGATGCTGGCGCGGGAGTGCGCGCTGAAGCAGTGGCCGATGCATATCTGGGAGCGTCGATGCTGCCACGGGCGGCGGCGGCGGAGATCGTGACATTGCAATCCGCACCGTCGCGAGTCGAGATTGCGGCGGCTCAGCCCGGCCTGTATCGAAACGTTGCGTATGGCGAGTATCTGCAGCTCGAACGTGACGGCGCCGGCGCCTTGCGGCTGCGATATCGCGGCAGTCTTCTGACGCCGGAGCCGTTCGCACCGAAGGTCTATCGCACCGAGCCGTTGCAGTCGTGGCCGATCTATCTCTCGTTCGGTCCTGGACGGGCATCGATGGAGTATGCGGGCGACCTGGATCATTACGAACTGACGACCCAATGGCAACCGACCGATCTGGCGCGCTACGCGGGCGACTACCGCAATGACGAGAACGGTGCGCAGCTGCGAGTCGGCTTCGAGAACGGCAAGCTTTCGACGGAGTTGATGGGCATGAAGTTACCGCTGCTGCCGGGCCGGGAAGGAGAATTCACCGCCGGCCGGGGCGCGATCGCAGTCCCCGTGACTGGACCCGCGAACTGGGTGGAGCTGCAAATGATCGGTCTGCGGGGGCTGCGTTTCGAGCGACGCTAGCCCGATTCGCTGTTCTCGGAAGCTCAGATGAGGAGCCGCCGACCAAAGTTGCGATCAGTAAACTCTTCTGGCCCGGGCGTTACGAAGTCACCGCAAGGTCAGTGGCCTGCGGTGACAAGGAGCTGTGGCGAGGAATATCTCATGAATGGACGGACTATCGTTCAGCCGGTTTCCCTGGCGACGACAGACAAGTTCGTCGATGACCGAAGGCACTTCTCCCGACCCGACGCACCTATCGAAAGATAGCCGGCAGCCACGCCGGCACGACAGCTGCCCGCGTTTCTCGAAACATTCCGGTTTCACCGCGAAATCCCCGTTCCGTCGCATCGATGGCGACGTCGTTAAAAATTGCATCGCGTTATACTTTTCTTGACCCGGCGGATGCAGATGAGTTAGAAATTGACTCGTCGAAAAGATGACGAATGGAGCACGTCATCGTCCGCGCAGATCGGACGAGACGGGACAGGGAATGCAGAGTCGTTGATTTGCCATCGGCAAGACGATGATCGAGGCAGGGGGAATGATGAGCACGCGAGCAGTCGATTCATTGCTGCAGTCGTCGGCGGCACGCCGCTTCCTGGAGCGCGAGCATGGCTTGCTCATTGGCGACGCACCTTCCCGAGCCACTGCCGGTAATCGTTTCGAAACACGCAATCCCGCGACCGGTCAGGTCATCGCCAGCGTAGCCAAGGCGGGCAGCGAAGATATCGATCGCGCCGTCGGCGTTGCCCGGCATGCATTCGAGAGCGCTGAATGGCGTGGCATGTCGGCGGCCGCGCGGGCGCGGCTCATGTTGCGATATGCCGATCTGCTCGAACAGAACATCGAAGAGCTGGTTGAGCTGGAGGTGCTCGACAACGGCATGCCGAAAGGCTTCGCGCAGTGGGGCGTCGGTGCTTCCGCGGCGTGGCTTCGGCACTTTGCCGGGATGACCGGCCGTGTCATCGGTCAGAACACATCGGCGGTAACTTCGGGAGACGGCGCACGATTTCATTCCTATTCGGCGCTCGAACCCGTAGGTGTGGTCGGCCTGATCATTCCCTGGAACGGCCCGATCGCCACCTTCATGATCAAAGTGGCACCGGCACTCGCGGCCGGTTGTGCTTGTATCGTCAAGCCGGCCGAAGATACGCCACTCACTGCTCTACGGCTGGGCGAGCTTGCGTTGCAAGCAGGGTTCCCACCGGGCGTGCTCAACGTCGTTCCTGGCCACGGCGATGCCGGTGCCGCACTGGTGGCTCATCCTGGTGTCGACAAGATTTCATTCACGGGATCTACAGCGACTGGCAAACATGTCCTGAAGTCCGCGGCCGATAGCATCAAGCGCGTGACGCTGGAGCTCGGCGGCAAATCGCCGTGCGTCGTCTTCGACGATGCGGACATGGATCGCGCGATTCCGGGAGCCGCGATGGCGATCTTCGCGAACTCCGGCCAGGTATGTTTCGCGGGTTCGCGTCTGTACGTACAGCGTCGTTCCTTCGATCGCGTCGTCGAAGGCGTCGCGAACTTTGCGAAGTCGCTGAAGGTGGGCTCGGGGCTGGACGCGGAGAATCAGATCGGGCCGCTGATTTCCGGCAAGCAGCTGAAGCGCGTCGCTGACTACATCGCGCTGGGTGAACACGAGGGCGGCAAGGTCGTCGCGGGCGGCAAAAGCGTCGGCGGCGATGGTTTCTTCATCGAGCCGACGGTCTTCACGAATCTCACCGCCGGCGCGCGCATGGCGCGAGAGGAGATTTTCGGGCCGGTGGTCGTCGCGACACCGTTCGACGATTTCGACGAAGTGGTCGCACTGGCGAACGACACGAACTACGGCCTCGGCGCCGGCATCTTCACCAGCAGTCTCGACAAAGCGCACACACTCGCGAACCGGTTGCGCGCCGGCAATGTCTGGATCAATTGCTACGGCGTGACGCATCCGTCCATGCCATTCGGCGGCTACAAGGAATCTGGCATCGGTCGCGAGATGGGCGACGAAGGTTTCAAGGCTTTTCTGGAGTCGAAAGCCGTTTACGTCGCCCTCGGCAATCCTTGAGGCTGCCGTGACTCACTCGAAAGTACCCGCGGCGGATGTGCGTGTGTTCCTCGACAATATCGCGGGGCAGCCGCCGTTTCGTTCGCTGTCTGTCGTCGACGCGCGCGCCGCCGTACGCGCATTGGCTGCGGCGGTCGACTTGCCTGCCGATCCTTCAGTCGAGAGCGAGGACATCGTCCTCGACATCGGTGGCACTCGCCAGTTGTCGGCTCGCGTCTATGTTCCTCCGGGGATCGCCAAGTCGGGTCCGACCATCGTTTACTTTCATGGCGGTGGCTGGACTACGGGCGACCTCGATAGCTACGACAGCCTGTGTCGATCCATTGCCGCGGGCACGAAGCTGCGACTGGTCAGCGTCGACTATCGACTCGCGCCCGAAGCCACATTCCCAGCTGCTTACGAAGATGCGCTGGCTGCGACGCAGCTCGTGCTCGCGGCTGCTGGCACACGCGGCGTCATCGTCGCCGGCGACAGCGCAGGAGGCGGGCTTGCTGCCGCCGTCGCGCATGAGCTTCGAAGCGATGGCGGCGTGCGTGCTCAGTTGTTGCTGTACCCAGTGGTCGATGTCGCCGGGCGTGGCGGATCGTATTCGGAGTGCGCCGCCGGCTATCTGCTAGAAGCGGCCGATATGGAATGTTTCATCGACAGCTACGTGCCCGATCGAGCGCAGAGGCGCGACTGGCGCTGTTCGCCATTGCGCGCCGAATCGTTCGAGCGCCTGCCACCACTGGTGCTGCTCACTTGCGGCTTGGATCCGCTCAGGGACGAAGGTCGCAGCTACGCCGCGAGCTGCGCGAAGGCGGGCGTCGATGTGCATTTCATCGAGGCTCCCGGTCACATCCACGGCATCGCGATGCTCAGGCGCGCGATTCCATCGTCGCAGGGAATCATCGATCGCGCGTGTACCGGACTGATGACTGCTCTAGGCAATACATAAGTCAGCTGGAATTGGGGGGTAATCGTGAACATCAAGAACAAATTCAGATCCAAACGGGCCGGGGCGTTGCTCACATCGGCCGTGGCGTGCGCGCTGGGATTGGCGCCGGTCTCTGCACCGCTGGCGGCCGAAGGCGCATCGGCCGACGCGCCGCTGGAAGAGGTCATCGTGACCGCGCGTCAGCGGGAGGAAAGTCTGCTCGAAGCACCCGTCGCGGTATCGGCGATCACTGCCGAACAGCTGACGACGTTCGGTTCGAGAGATGCGCGTGATCTAGCGCGGCAGGTGCCGTCATTGGCAATCGATCGCTCCTCGAGCGGCGGCGGTGGCGTCATCGTGCTGCGTGGTATCGGTTCCTCGCCGTCGAACGCCGGCTTCGACCAGGCCGTTGCGGTCAACGTCGACGGCGTGCAGACCGGTCGTGCCCGCATCATCGATTTCGGCATGCTGGATCTGAAACAGGTCGAAGTGATGAAAGGCCCGCAGGCATTGTTCTTCGGTAAGAACAGTCCGGCGGGCGTGATCAACATGACCTCGGCATCGCCCACCAGCAGCTTCGAGGGCTACGTTCGCGCGGGCTATGAGTTCGAAGCCGACGAATACATCACCGAGGGCGTGGTCTCCGGTCCAATCACGGACACGCTGTCAGGACGCGTCGCTCTGCGCTACAGCGAGATGGATGGCTGGTTGAGAAACACGGCGGGGCAACTGAACAGCTCACCGTTTGCCGGTCCCAACAATCTGCCGCAGGCGCCAGAGACAGATCGGCCCGGCGACAAGAATTTCCTCGGTCGCGTCAGCCTCGCGTGGAATCCGGAAGGCAGCCCCCTCAACGCCGAGCTGAAGATCGCCGGCATGAAACACACCGATGACGGCCCGTCCGCCGGACAGGAAGTCATCAATTGCGGAGCCTACGCCACGCCGGTCGTGGTCTACGCGGGCATTCCTACTCCCGCCGTCGATCCCTTCGGCGATTGCAAGCTCGACGGCCGGTATTCGAACGGCGGCTTGCCCAATGGCTATGCGAACAATTGGCCGGTTGCCGAACAGTTTCCGTACACCGATACGAAGATGGCGCTGGGCAGTCTGGCCATCAATTACGTGGGCGATCGCTTTGGCGCGGCGTTCGTAACGGGCTATTTCAACAGCGACACCCAATATTTCGACAACTACGACGGCACCGTCTACATGGCGTACGACGCGGCCGAGCACGAGAAGTTCGAATCGCTGAGCCAGGAAGTGCGCTGGTTCTCGAAGTTCGACTCGCCGCTCAACTTCATGCTCGGCGCGTACTATCAGGACACGACGCTCGATTTCACCAACACCGTGCTGATCGCGCCGTTGCCGGTCGATGCCGCCACCGGGAAATATCACACCTGGGAGAAGCCGGGCAGCACCGACGGCGAGACGATCTCCGCATTCGGCCAGCTCACCTGGGACATCACGGATCATCTGGAACTGGCGGGTGGCGTTCGCTACACGCATGAGGAGAAGGACTCGCGGATGACCAACGCATGGGTACATCCGCCGCTGTCGGGCACGGCGCTCGCGCCACAAGGCAAGATGTTCACGGACGACTTCAAGGACGACAACCTGTCGCCCGAGGCAACGCTGACCTGGCGGCCCACCGAAGACTTCACCGCGTATGTCGGTTACCGGACGGGTTACAAATCCGGTGGCTTCGGCATCAGCACGAATCTGGTGCCGGCGACCATCACCGTCGATTCGATCCGCTTCAAGTCCGAAGAGATCGACGGCTTCGAGGGTGGCGTGAAGTCGCGATTGCTCGATGGCCGCGTGGTGCTGACGAGCAACGTCTACACCTACGACTACACCAACCTGCAAGTCACGGCGTTCAACGCCGCGACCACCAGCTTCATCATCTCGAACGCGGCGTCGGCCACGATCAAAGGCATCGAGGCTGAGCTGTCCGCAAAGCCACTCGACTGGCTGACGCTCAACGGCGGGGCGGCATATAACAAAGCCCGCTTCGACGACTATCTCGCGCAGTGCTGGGGTGGCCAGACAGCGGCGCAGGGCTGCAACGTGCCCAATGGCAACGGCACATTCTCGTGGCAGCGCTCGGGTCAAGCGTTGTCGCGCGCGCCGGATTTCACGGCCAACGCCGGCTTCGACGCCAAGCTGCCGCTCGGTTCCAATTACACGCTCACGATCGCCGGCAACGCGCGCTTCAGCGACGACTACATCGCTGCGGACAACGGCAATCCGTTCGGCGACCAGCCGGCCTTCTGGCTGTTCGATGCGAACCTGAGCTTCGGTCCCGCGGACGAGCGTTGGCAGCTCTCGTTGATCGGCAAGAATCTGTCGAACGAGTTCTATACCTCGTATGTCGCCGAAAAGCCGGGCTCGCCGGCAGCGGTGGGATCGACCGTGCAGTTGCTCGGGCTCGCGAACCGCAGCCGCCAGGTGCTGTTCCAGGGGCAGTTCAAGTTCTGAGCGACGATGGCATCAGGAGGCGAGGGTTCCGCGCCTCCCGGTGCCGGCTACATGAGACAAGCGATGCAAGCGAGCAGGGTTCCGGTCATTGTCGGCGTCGGTCAGATAAACGATTTGACCGACCTCGACGTCATCGACCTGATGCAGGCCGCACTGGCAAACGCAGATCGTGATGCGGGCGGCGGCGTGCTGGCGCAGCTCGATTTCCTCGGTGTCGAGAACCACATGAGTGGCAGCGTTGCGCCGTGGCCGGGCACCGAGCCGTTCCTGCCGCATCTGATCGAGGCGGCGGGACTGGCGCCCAGGTCTTCGTTGCTCACGCCGCAGCCCAGCGGCGACGGGCCGGTCTTTCTTTTGAATCATGCCGCCAATCTGATCGCCTCCGGAGAGGTCGAAGTCGCCGCGCTGGCTGGCGGCGAAGCGCTACGAACAGCCGCTAAACGTAGCGCCGCGGAGACCGGAAAATCCCAGAATGCCATGCGAGAGTTGCTCGACGCGACCGTCAAACCTTTCTTGCGCAAGTACGGACTGACGACGCCGACCGACGTTTACCCGTTGTATGAATCGGCCACGCGGGCTGCGTGGGGGCAAAGCTTCGCAGAGGCGCGACATGAAACCGGCGTGATGTGGTCTGCGTACTCGCGTGCCGCTGCCGAAAATGATGAAGCATTTATCCGCGAGCCGCTGACCGCCGAACAGATTGCGACGGTGTCCGACCGCAATCGCATGATTACGTTTCCATACACCAAGCTCATGGTTGCGAACAGCGCGGTGAACCAGGGTGCTGCCGTGATCGTCACGAGTCTGGATCGTGCGCGTCGCATGGGCATCGCCGAGGATCGCATCGTCCATGTCGGTGCGGGCGCGGCGGCCAGCGAAAGCGAAGACTTCCTCGCCCGTGATTCCTATGTTCATTCCCGAGCGATGGAAGTCTCGATCGGTAAGACGCTGGAGCTCAATGGACTGCGTGCCACCGACCTCGACTACGTCGAGTTGTATAACTGTTTCCCCTGCGTCGCGAAGATGGCTCGACGTGTTCTCGACTGGCCGCTCGAGCGTTCGCCGAGCGTGTATGGCGGGCTCAGTTTCGGCGGCGGACCTATCGGCAATTGCATGATGCACGCCATCGTCATGATGACTCGCAAGCTGCGGGCGGGTGGCAAGCACGGCTTTATTTTCGCGAACGGCGGCTTCGCGACCCACAACCATTCGATCGTGCTGTCTCGCGAACCCGCAGCGACGTTACCGCGAGACTTCGATTTCGAGCTGGATGCACAGCGTCTTCGCGGACCCGCGCCGGCATTCGATGAAGAGTACGTGGGGCCGGGGCGCATCGAAGCCTATTCCGTGCCGTACGGACGCGATGGGCGGCCGAGTTTCGGCACCATCGTTGCGCGTGCGCCCGACGAGCGACGCTTCGTGTGTCGCGTTCCCCAGGACGATCAAGCGGGGCTGGAGTTCCTCGTGTCGGGGGAGGTCGAGCCTGTGGGGGCGCGTGGTGTCTGCGTGAAGGCGGACGACGGCTATCGCTACTGGAGGCGGATGTGATGCAGGGGGACGAGCACACGGAGCTGCTCGCAGAATCCGTCCGGCGCATGCTGGCGGGGGAGGCGCTCTGGTCCAACGTCATCGAGCAGGGGCTCACCGGGTTCTTCTCCGGCGAACATTCCGATTCCCTCGCGGACTTGCTGGTCGTGATGACTGAGCTGGGCCGACGCGCGTCGGTGCTGCCGGTGCTCGAATCGTCGATTGCAAACCGTTACGGCCGCGGACTGACTGGGTCGAACTCTCGCCTGGCGCTGGCCGTTGGGACCTTCGGCAGGAAGGAACATTCCGGCAATCTGGTATTCGAGCCGGAGCGGGTGCTGGGCGTCGCACGCTTTGTCGAAGGGGCAGCTGACGCGGACGAGTGGCTGGTACTCACCGACGACTATTATTTGTGTGCCGTGAAGCGCGATGCCGAGGGCGCATCGCTGGAATCGACGCCGGCACTCGTGCCCGGGTTTGCCAATCTCCATCTGTGGTCGCCGGCACGCGCGCGTCAGTTGACGCATGAACAATGTGCCGAGCTCCTGGCCATCGTGCGGCTCGGCTGGGCGGCCCGCGCCTACGGTGCCGCGGTGGAAGGCTTCGAGTCATTCCTTCGTTACGGCAAGGAGCGCAAGCAGTTCGGGCAACCCATCGCATCGTTCCAGGCGATTCAGCACAAGATGGCGAACAGCCACATGGCGCTCGAAGGCTGTCGCTTGCAACTCGCCGCTGCAGGTCGCGCGCACGATGAGGGCGCTGCGAACTGGCGTGCGCTGGCTGCGTCCGCAACCGCATTTGCTGCCGGCTCGTTGCGTAAAGTCGCGTTGGAGACCCAGCATTGTTTCGGCGCCATCGGCTTTTCTGAAGAGCATCCAGCGCCAGCCTTGTTCCGGCGTGTGCACGCGGATCTGGTACGCCTTGGCGGCGTGGGCAAGGCGAGGGCAGAACTTGCCGATTTTGTTCTGGCCGAAGATGGCCCGGGCGTCGATGCGCTCTTCAGTCACGCCGATGATCCTGTCGCGTCGTTCCGTGCGCGCTTTCGCGCGTGGCTGGCGAAGAACTGGTCGTCGCAAGAGCGGGACGCATCGCGGGCCCGCCCGGTCGGGGAGCGTGTTTGGGATCTCCAGTTCGCCGGGCGACTGGGTCGTGCGGGATGGAGCACGCTCAACTGGCCAAAAGCCGCCGACGGTCTCGACGCAACACCCTTCGAACAACTCGCTTACGCCGAGGAACTGCTCAAAGCCGGCGCCACCGATCATTCGCTGATCTGCAGTTGCCGGATCATGGCACCGGAGGTCATCGCGCACGGCTCGCAGACATTGAAAGAGGCGCTGCTGCCAGGCATGCGCGCCGGCACGGTGACCGGTTGCCTCGGCTACAGCGAGCCCGAGTCAGGTTCCGATCTCGCCAGCCTGCGGACGCGCGCGGTTCGTGATGGCGATGAGTACGTCGTGAACGGGCAAAAGATCTGGACCACCGATGGTCAGCGCGCTTCGCACATGTTGTTGGCCGCGCGCACGCATCCTGATCCAAAGATGAGACATGCGGGGATCAGCTTGTTCATCGTGCCCATGAACGCGCCCGGCATCACGATCCATACCATGGAAGCGATGTATGGACAGAAGTTCTGCAGCATCTTCTTCGACAATGTGCGTGTCCCGGTCGATTCGCGACTGGGCGAGGAGAACGCAGGTTGGGCGATCCTGGCGGGCGCGCTTGCTAACGAACGGATCGCGATGGGCGGCCTCGCCATTCGAGTGCAGGCCTTGCTCGGGTCGATCGCTCAGTCGGTGCGGCAGCGGCCGCAGCTCAAGCAGGAATCGTTGACTCGCGATCGCATCGGGCAGCTCGCTGCGGAGATGGTCACGAGTCGTTTGCTGGTCGCGCAGTCGCTTGCGCCTGCGTCGGTGGGTCCGGCGCAGCTTGCGCAAGCGGCGATGGCGAAAGTTTTTGCGAGTGAGCTCGCGCAGTCAGTGTGTGAATCGGCGCTCGATCTGCTCGGTTCGGTGGCGCTGCTCGGTCAGGGCTCGTCCGAAGTACCGGCCGACGGCGATATCGAGCTGCTGCTCCGGAGCACCATCATGTACGTCGTTGGCGGCGGCAGTAACGAGATCCAGCGAAACATCATCGCGCAGCGTGGTCTGGGAATGGGAAGGTGAAGTGATGGAACCCATCAAGAGTCTGGTCGGCGCGGAGTTTCCGCTGTTCGCTTTCAGTCATTGTCGAGATGTCGTTGCCGCTGTCAGTCGCGCCGGCGGCTTCGGGGTGCTCGGTGGCAGCAGCTTCACACCGGAATCGCTCGAGCGGGAATTGAAATGGATCGATGAGCATGTGAACGGGATGCCGTACGGCATCGACATTCTCGTGCCCGAGCATCAGTCGTTCGGGCCGGCAACGGACATGGCCTCACTCGCTGCGCAGGTACCGAAGCAGCACATCGATTTCGCCGTGGGGCTGCTGCGTAAACATGGCATCACCGTGCAGCCCGAAGATGTTGTCGACAAGCTGCCGCCGGCAACCCTGCCGGAAGTGGGCGAGGCGCTCATGGACGTTGCGTTCCGTCATCCGATCCGGCTCATCGTCAATGCGCTGGGCATCGCGCCGCCATCGATGATCGAGCGCGCGCGGCGTCATGGCATTCCTGTCGGTGCGCTCGTCGGTGCGAAGGAACATGCGGTCCGCCAGGTGAAGGCGGGTGTGGATTTACTGATCGCGCAGGGCGCGGAGGCGGGCGGCCACTGCGGTGAAGTTTCCACTCTCGTACTCGTGCCGGAAGTACTTCGTGCGATCAAACCGATTCGCGACGTTCCCGTGCTCGCCGCGGGCGGCATCATGAACGGCGCGCAGATGGCAGGCTGCATGGCGATGGGGGCCGCCGGTGCGTGGACCGGCTCGGTGTGGCTCGCGACTGCCGAGGCGGAAACGTCTGAAACATTCAAGCAGAAGATGATCGCAGCGGGTTCGCGCGACACGATCCGTTCGAAGTCGCGCACCGGCAAGCCGAGCCGTCAATTGAAATCGAGCTGGCACGACGCGTGGGACGGGCCGGACAGCCCTGGAGCGTTGCCGATGCCGATCATGGCCATGATCAGCATTCCAACGTTCGCTCGCATCGACAAGGCGGCGGATGCAGGCAACGAGGCCGCGAAGGATCTCGTGAGCTATTGGGTGGGCCAGGGTGTTGGCCTCATCGATGCCGTGCGTCCCGCCGCCGCGGTGGTTCGCGAGTTCCAGCAGGAGTTCGCGGATGCGGTCGAGCGCCTGGCGGCGACGATCGAGAGCTGAGGAGCGCGAGATGAATGCCAGCATTGATCAACCCAGCGTCGGCAGCTCCAGCCCGGATAGTTCGCGTGCCGACAGCGGCTACGCTGCTAGCGACCGCGCAGATAGTTCCCATGGACGCGAGCATCGGCTGACCAAGCTGTTTCGGCCGCGCAGTATCGTGCTCGTCGGCGCGACCGAGAAGTCCGCGTGGACGGGCTTCATCATGCAGAACCTGCGTGACTTCGCGTTCGATGGCTATGTGTGCGCCGTCAATCGCAACGGTGTCGACGTCATGGGCGTCAAAGGGCATCGATCCTGTCGCGATATCGGGCGCGACATCGACGTCGCTTTCATCTTCGTGCCGCAGTCTGCAGTCATCGAGGCGCTGGAGGACGCCGCCGCTGCGGGCATTCGCAATGCCGCCATCCTGACTTCGGGCTATGCGGAGATCGGCGAGCAGGGCGCGGTGTTACAGCAGCAACTGCTGGACAAGGCGTGCGAGCTCGGCATGAACATCTGGGGCCCGAACTCGCTCGGTTATAACAACGTCAGCGCGCGCACCCCGGTGTCGTCTGTGCCGGCGGTCCTGCCATTGCTGGCGCCCCGCATTGCTATCGTGTCGCAGAGTGGGGCGACCGCGAGCGAGCTGAATGAGTTCGCGCATAGTCAGAACATCGGCACCAGCTTCGTCGCGGCGACCGGCAACGAGGCGCAGCTGAGTCTCGCCGATGTCATCGATTATCTCGTCGATGACGAGGACACTCGCGCGATTGCCGTGTTCGCCGAATCGATCCGCAATCCGGCTGTGTTTGCGCAGGCTGCGCGGCGATGCCGCGAGCGACGCAAACCCATCGTGATGCTCAAGATCGGTCGCAGCGAGCTTGCGGGTGAGGTTGCGAAGGCGCACACGGGGTCGCTCGCTGGCAACGACAAAGTCTTCGATGCTATCTGCGAGCGGCTCGGTGTGATCCGCGTGCATTCCGTAGAGGATTTGATTGTCACTGCGGGCCTGCTCGCGGCGACCGGCCCGCTGCCTGCGTCGGGGTTGGGGTTCATTTCAATCTCGGGCGGCGCGTGCACGTTGGTTGCCGACGGGGCGGAGGCTGCCGGCGCCAGTGTTCCTGCGTTTCCTGCCGAGACGACGGCTGTTCTGAAGACTCTGATTGCGGACTTTGCGTCGTCGATGAATCCGCTGGATGTGACAGGCGCGGCGGTCCGAGATCCTTCTTTGCTGGAGCGGCTGATTCCTGTGGCGGCTGCCGCGCCCGGCATTGGCATCGTCGGGGTCAATATCGGTGTCCCGACCGTCGAAGGGGCGGTGGCATTGCCAGCGGGTTTGGCTGCAATCGGACGAGCGGTGAAGACCATCGACAAGCCCGCGGTCATGGTGCTGACGACCGTCAAGACGCTCACCGACGTCACGCGACGCATGATTGCAGAACACGACCTGCCGCATGTTGTATGTGGCATCGATCCGATGTTGCGAGCCGTTGCAAAGGCGGCGTGGTGGTCGCAACGACTCGCAGCGACATCGCAACCGCTGCTGTTGCCGGCCGCCAATGATCGAGCCACCGCGGCCGGACTGGATCTCTCGAAAACACGCAGCGCCACGCCTGGTCGTTCGAACGAGCCCGGCGCCACGCTCGTACCTCGCCTCTCGAACGAGCGAGCCGTGCTCGACTTTCTCGCATCCCACGGCGTGCCAGTAATCCCGGCGAAGATCATTCGCTCGCGTGCCGACGCGCAGTCGCTCGGCATGACCGGGCCGCTGGCGTTGAAAATCCTTTCGCCCGACATCGCGCACAAGACCGAGGTCGGCGGCGTGCGTCTCAATGTCGTCGCCGCCGATGCAGCCACGGCCTACGACGAAATACTGAAAGCGGTGAAGTCCCACAAGCCCGAGGTGCGAATCGAAGGCGTGATTGCTTCACCGATGCGACAGGGTGGAGTGGAGCTGCTCGTCGGCGTGCGGCGCGACCCGACCTGGGGCCCCACGATCACGATCGGCTTGGGCGGTGTGCTGGTCGAACTGCTTGCGGACGTTGCCATCGCGGCGTTGCCGGTCGAGCACAGGGAAGTGCTCGACATGCTGTCCCGCCTGCGGGGCCGAAAACTCCTGCAAGGCTTTCGAAACTCGGCCACGACCGACCTCGATCGTCTCGCCGACGTCATCGTGAACATCGGCAACGCTGCGCTAGCGCTCGGTCCCAAGCTCGATTCGCTGGAGGTCAATCCGTTGCTCGTGCGCGGCAATGAGATCGAGGCGCTGGATGGATTGGTTATCTGGAGATCCGTGGAATGAGCAACGCAGTCGAAGATGAGGTCCAGTTCGAGCGCATCGGCGAGCACATCGCACTGGTGACGTTGAACCGGCCGGCCGCGCGCAACGCCGTGAACGGTGCTGTCGCGCTCGCGATCGAGCGCTTCACGAAGCAGATCGAAGAAGACAAGTCGATCCGCGTTGCCGTGCTCGCGGCGACCGGAGACATTTTCTGTGCGGGCCTCGATCTCAAAGCGGTAGCCGCCGGAAAGATGTGGGAGACCGTCACGCCGGACGGTGGCTTCGCGGGCTTCGTGTACGCGAAGAAAACAAAGCCATGGATCGCCGCTGTACAGGGGCCGGCCGCAGGCGGAGGCGTGGAGATCGCATTGTCGTGCGACATCGTCGTGGCCTGCGAAACGGCGAGCTTCGCGCTTCCTGAGGTCAAGCGTGGACTCATCGCCGGAGCCGGAGGTGCATACCGGATCACTCGTTGTCTATCTCGGGCGCTCGCGATCGAGATGGTCGTGACTGGCGAGCCGCTGAGTGCGAAGCGCGCCTACGAGGCCGGTCTGGTGAACCGTATTGCCGCGCCGGGCGCGGTGCGCGACGAGGCATTGGCCATCGCAAGCCGCATCGCTGCGAATTCACCGATTGCGGTTCGCGAGAGCCTGCGTGTCACGCGACACGCAGCCGATCTTTGCGAAGCCGATCTCCGCGCCACCCAGGACGATGCCGTCAAGCACGTGCTTGCGGCAAGCGACTACCAGGAAGGCGCGAAGGCATTCGTCGAGCGCCGCGCCCCCGTGTGGTCGAGCTGAGCGACCGAGCTGAGCAGCCGAGCCCAATAACACAGATTGCTTATTGTCGAGAGAACCTGCATGTCTCAAGAGTCGTCGATTGAACCCGTTCTGGATGCTCTCGTGCTGGGGGCGGGCTTCGCAGGATTACATGCTCTATATCGCTTGCGCGAGAACGGCCTCAAGGTGTTGGCAGTCGAATCCGCGCCCGATGTCGGCGGCGCGTGGTACTGGAACCGCTATCCAGGCGCCCGCTGCGACGTCGAAAGCCTCGTGTATTGCTACACGTTCTCGCCGCTGCTCGATGAAGGCTGGAAATGGAGCGAGCGCTACGCGAAACGCGACGAGATTCAGGCGTACCTGAGTTGGGTGGCGAACAAGCTGGATCTCCGGCGCGACATCCGCTTCAATTCCCGCGTCGTCTCCGCCGTCTTCGATGACCGGAAGAATCTGTGGACGATCCGCACGGAGCAGGGCGAGACCTACCGCGCGCGACATTTCTTCTCCGCGGCCGGCCCGATCACGACGCCGATCATGCCCGACATCCCCGGCCTCAAGGATTTCAAGGGATTGGTGATCCACACCGCCCGCTGGCCCGAGCGCTCACCCGACTTTGCCGGCAAGCGCGTGGCCATCATCGGCACCGGCTCGTCGGCGGTGCAAGCCATCCCCATCGTCGCTGGACAATGCAAACAATTGACGGTGCTGATGCGCACGCCGAACTTCTATGCACCCGCCCGCAACCGTCCATTGACCGAGGCGGATTACGAGTGGTGGGAAAAGAATCGCGAGCTGACCCGGCACCGGCTGCAGAACTGCCTGCGCTGGGGCGGCGGCGACATCATGCTCGACGACACGATCAACGACGCAATGTTTAGGAAGGCCGGCGAGTTCACGCCGGAGCGTCGGCGCGAGATCTACGAGGCGCGTTATGCGAACGGTGGCGGCGTCGTGGGCTGGGCGTTCTGCGATGCCATGGCGGATTCCGAGGTGAACGAGGAAGCGGCCAACTTCCTGCGGGGCAAGATCGGCACCATCGTCAAGAATCCTCGTATCGCCGACAAGCTGACGCCGCGCGGCTATGCCTATGGCACGAAGCGTTGCACCGTGGGCACCGATTTCTATGAGACATTCAATCGCGACAACGTCGAGCTCATCGACATCAAGTCCGAGCCCATCGAGCGCTTCACGCCTGAGGGCGTCGTGGTCGGCGGTCGCACCATTGAGCTCGATGTACTGATCTCGGCTTCGGGCTTCGACGCGCTGACGGGCGCGCTGACCAGCATCGATCTGCGCGGCACGAGCGGCGAATCCTTGAAGGAGGGCTGGGCGCACGGCCCACACTCGCATCTTGGGATCAGCGTGCACGGTTTCCCGAATCTTTACATGGTCGGCGGCCCGGGCAGTCCGTCGGTGCTGACCAACGTCGTCATGACGAACGAGATGCAAGTCGAGTGGATCGCAGCCCTGATCTCCCATTGCGAGAAGCACGGCTTCCAGCGTTGCGAGGCAACGCGTGAGGCGGAAGAACTATGGACGCGTCACGTCAACGATCTCGTCAAGGGGACGCTTTGGGAGCATGCCAACAGCTGGTACGTCGGAGCGAATGTTCCGGGCAAGCCGCGAGCCATCCTCGCGTATGTCGGCGGCTATCTCACCTATCGCGAGCGCTGCGACCAGGAGCGCAGCCAGGGCTATCCAGGCTTCGCCTTCAGCTGATCCGGAAGATTCATCATGAACATCACAAGAAGCTGCGCGGCGCTCATCGTCGTGACACTGCTCGGCGCGTGCCAGCAGCAAAAGGCTCCATCCGCATCCGCGCCCAGAACAGTTGCAAACGTCGACGATGCGCGCCTGATGAGTGCGGAGTCGAATGCGGATGACTGGCTGAGTTATGGACGAACCTATAACGAACAGCGGTTCAGCTCGCTCGAGCAGATCAACGCTGGCAACGTCGCGCAGCTCGAACTGGCGTGGTTCCACGATCTCGACACCAATCGCGGCCAGGAAGCCACACCCATCGTCGTCGACGGCGTGATGTACACGTCGACTGCATGGAGCAAAGTGGTCGCGCTCGATGCGGCGAGCGGCAAGGCGCTGTGGACCTACGATCCGCAGGTGCCCGGCGCCACGGCGATCAAAGCCTGTTGCGACGTGGTGAATCGAGGCGTCGCGGTCTATCGAGGCAAGGTCTACGTTGGCACGCTCGACGGCCGGCTCGTCGCACTCGATGCCAGCACGGGCAAAGTGGTGTGGTCCGTCGAGACCACCGATCCGAAGGCCTCCTACACGATTACCGGCGCGCCCCGCGTAGTGAAGGGCAAGGTCATCATCGGCAATGGCGGCGCGGACATTTATCAAGTGCGCGGTTATGTGAGTGCATACGACGCTGAGACAGGCAGGCTCGCGTGGCGTTTCTATACCGTGCCCGGCGATCCGGCGAAAGGTCCCGATGGCGCAGTGTCCGATAAGGTGCTGGCCGAAAAGGCGCTGCCGACGTGGTTCGGCAAGTGGCACGAGTACGGCGGCGGTGGTACCGCGTGGGACTCGATCGTTTACGACCAGGAGCTCGATCAGCTATACGTCGGCACAGGCAACGGTTTGCCTTGGAACCGTCGTATCCGCTCCGAAGGCAAAGGCGACAATTTATTTCTGTGTTCGATCATCGCCCTGCGGCCGAGCACCGGCGAATATCTGTGGCACTACCAGGTCAATCCCGGCGAGACCTGGGACTACAACGCCAATCAATCGATCACACTCACCGACCTGGTCATCGAAGGTCGCAAGCGGAAGGTGCTGTTGCAGGCACCGAAGAATGGATTTTTCTATGTCATCGATCGCGAGAGCGGCAAATTGTTATCGGCGCGCAACTTCGTGCCGGTGACCTGGGCCACGGGCATCGATCTGGAGACGGGCCGGCCGCAGGAAGTGCCCGAAGCTCGTTATGAGAACGCGACGTTCGTTGCGCAGCCGGGCGGAGCGGGCGCGCACAACTGGCAGCCGATGGCCTTCAGTCCCGCGACCGGGCTTGCATATATTCCTGCACAGGAACTGCCGATGGCCTACCGCGACGATCCCGCTTTCGAGGCGCGTCCGAAAACGCTCAACACGGGCATCGATTTCAGCCTGCTCGGCGCACCCGACGATCTCGCACAGCGCGCGACGATTGCGACGATGTTGAAAGGTCGTCTGATCGCGTGGGATCCGGTTGCGCAGAAGGAAGCCTGGCACGTCGAACATACCGGCCCGTGGAATGGCGGTGTCCTCGCGACCGCGGGCGATCTCGTATTCCAGGGCACGGCCGACAAGCAGCTCCAGGCATTTCGCGCGAGCAACGGTGAGCGGCTCTGGCATTACGACGTGCAGACCGGCGTGATTGGTGGGCCAGTGACGTATCGTGTTGGCGGTGAGCAGTACATCGCCGTGATGGCTGGTTATGGAGGCGCGGTGCCGTTGGCGCTGCCCGCACTGAAGCCCGCGTTTGCCGCGCCCAATGGTCGTGTGCTTGCTTTCAAACTCAAGGGTGGCGTGCGTTTGCCTGCGTACACGCCGGTGCCGCTGCCACCCGCGACACCGACGGCCGAGCAGTGGCCGCAGCCACGCATCGATGAAGGGCGGGGCTTATATTCCAGCTATTGCAGCCGTTGCCACGGCGCTTCGCTGCTGTCGACGGGCATCCTGCCCGACCTGCGACGCTCGCCGATGACGGGCCATCAGGCGTCTTTTGCAAATGTCGTTCTGAACGGCGCGCTCGAATCGCGCGGCATGATTTCATTTGCCGGCAGCTTGACGGCCGAGCAGGTCGAATCGATCCGGGCCTACGTAATTTCTTCCGCGCGAGTGCTTCAGAAGCAGCAAAGCGAGTAGACTCAATAGCCTTCGCCGAGGCGAACGGGAACCATGCCGCCGTCGATGCGCAGGTCAGTGCCGGTGATGAAGGACGCATCCTCTGACGCCAGAAATCGAGCTGCCCGCGCGATATCCATCGACGTGCCCCAGCGACGCAATGCCGTCTGCTCGAGCACGATGCTCGCGGCCTGTCCGTGCTCGACCTCGTAGCGACCCATCGGAGTCCAGATGATGCCTGGAGAGATCGAGACGATGCGGGCGCCTTTTTCCGCCCAGGCCGCGGAACGTAGCGCGGCCTCGCGGATCGTCGCCCGCTTCGATACTCCATATGCGGGGCCGCTCAGGCCGGAATATACGAACGAGCCGTTTTGTCCCTGTGCCGCTGCGAGCCGTTGCAGATGCCGCTCCATCTTGCTGAGCAGTTCTTCCGGCGGCGTGTCCGATGCGAGCAGGGTATCGACCTCGCGATCGGCCGGAGCGAGATGGCCTGCGACAGAAGCGATGAGCACGCCCACACAGCCCATCGACAGGCGCGACTCGATCGCCCCGAGCAGCAGCCGCGTTCCAATCACATTCGTGCGCAGAATGCGGTGCCATTCGGCCATGCCGGACGATACGCCCGCGGTATGGAGGAGCACACCGAGACGACCGTGTGAATCGACGGCTTGCATGAGCTTGCCGACCACGTCGGCGTCAGCCAGGTCCCCTGCCACGCAGTCGCGTACGATGTATCCTTCCTCGCGGAGTTGTGACTGCGTCTGCGCGAGTCGGTCCGCTGAAATGTCGGTGAGCAGCAGATCGTGCGACCTGCCGAATTCGCGGGCGCATGCGATGCCCATGCCGCCACAGCCGCCGGTCACCACCGCCAGTCTTCGGTCGATCGCTGCTTTCATGATGCGGTCCTCTGAACTTTCGAGCTGAGTCGATCCGTATGCCGGAGTCCGTCGTGAAAAAAACCAAGAAAAGCCGAGGCAGTGTGGCCCGCAAGGTGCCTCGAACCTATCAATCCAAAGCGATGGTGGAGCGGCGCGCCCGCATCATCGCCGCCACGCTGGCGATCGTGGAGGAGAGCGGCATCGGCGCGGCGACGATCAGGAATGTCAGCGAGCGCGCCAACGTCGCCTTGCGCACGTTGTATCTGCACTTCGACAATCGTGAGGCCATGATCGGCACGGCGATCAAGGAGTTCTTTTACGAATCCATCGCCGCCGAGGGCGCGGGCACCGGTCCGCAGAGCATCGAGGAGATTCTGAGCCGTATCGACCGGCTGACCCGGATCATCAAGCGTAAACGGGAATACTCGCGACAGCTGGCGCCGGTGTATTTCTCGTCGAGCCTGGACAGCGGCATCTACGGGATTCTCAGAGACATCGCGATCTCGCACGTCACGCCGTTCCTGGACCATCTGGTCGCCGGGGAGCGCAACCGCATCGGCAAGACCGAGCTGTATTTCCTGCACACGCTGATTGCCAACGCCGAATATTCCATCATCGACGATGCCATGAACGGCCGGCTGCCGGAGCAGAAGCTCGCCACGTTCCTGAAGATTGGTATGCTGACCAGCATTGCCGGCTTCATTCCGGATCCGCCGGAAGAACTGCTCGCAACGATTCGGGAGTTGCGGGCGCTCGTCGGCTGAGATCATTTGCTCGATCATTACGGCATACCGACGCGGACGCCTGGCGGCGCCGGCGCGGCGGGGTCGACGAACAGGTCGACGGCCAGCTCCGCAGCGGTATTGCGTGAATACCCGCTGAAGTCGGTGATGCCCTCGGCATACAGAACTTCGTCGTCCAGATAAAACTGTCCGGTGGCCGACTGCGCCGGGCGGCAGAAAATCGCATGGGCCGCATCGGCCAGAATCTCCGGTGTGCGCGAGCGATCCATCAACTCCGCGCCGCCCGGAGCGAACTTTACCGCTGCCGTTGCAATCGTCGTGCGCGGCCACAGCCCGTTGAACGCGATCCCTTCGTCACGAAATTCCGCAGCCATTGCCATCATGTAAAGGCTCATGCCGTACTTCGATGCGGTGTAAGCCGGATGCGCGGCAAACCATTCAGGGCGCAGGTCGAGAGGCGGGCACAGCGCCAATACATGCGGATTCACCGCTGCCCGCAAGTGAGGGATGCACAAGCGCGAGACCAGGAAAGTGCCACGTGCGTTGACCTGATGCATCAGGTCGTAACGTTTCATGTCGGTTTCGAGTGTGCCGGTCAGACTGATCGCCGACGCATTGTTGACGCAGATATCGATGCCACCGAAGCGGTCTACCGCCGCATCGATAGCGGCTCGCACCGATGCTTCATCGCGCACGTCAACAACGACGGGCAACGCTCGACCGCCGGCCGCTTCGATCTGCTCGGCCGCGCTGTGGATCGTGCCTGCGAGCTTCGGATGGGGCTGCGACGTCTTGGCTGCGATCACTATATTCGCGCCGTCCCGAGCCGCGCGCAGACCGATGGCGAGGCCGATGCCGCGACTGGCGCCGGTGATGAATAGCGTTTTGCCTTTCAGGCTCATGCTCGTGCTCTAGAGCCGGCTGGCGCCGACCAGCCTGTCGATGGCCGACGAAGGCAGCGCCCAGCGTTCACCTAACGCTCCGAGGGCTTGCGATCCCTGCTGAGCGTGTCGCGGGTGATCGGTCGGCGTTCCGCTGAAGCGAGGCGCGGGCGCGTTCTGCAATTGACCGGCGACATCAACGAACGCCTGACGCGCCTGGTTGTGCGGATGAAAGGGCGCCTCGGACAAGGACAGCACGGGCGCGAAGCAAACATCCGTGCCTTCGAGTAGCGCACACCATTCATCGCGCGTCCGCTTGCGGAAGATCTCCGCCACGCGCGGCTTCATCGTCTTCCAGACATTCGCATCGAAGCCTTGGGCACTGGTCATGCCGGTCCGCGCCATATCGCTATCCGTCAGCTCCAGCTTCTGCATGAGCAACGCGAAGAACTGTGGCTCGAGCGAGCCGATGCTGATGTACTTGCCGTCGCTGGTTTCGTATGTGTCGTAGTAGTGGGCAGCGCCCGACAAGATGCTGCTGCCGACGCCATCGGGATGAGTGCCGCCCGCTTTGAAGCCGATGCTCATGGCCATGAGCGCGATGGCGCCGTCGACCATGGCGGCGTCGACGACTTGCCCCTGTCCGGAGCGTCGCGCTTCCAGCAGCGCGCAGACGATGCCGAATGCCAGCATCATGCCACCGCCGCCGAAATCGCCAACCAGGTTGAGCGGCGGCACCGGCTTCTCGCCATTGCGCCCGATTCCATGCAAGGCACCGGTCAGGGCGATGTAGTTGATGTCGTGGCCGGCGGCGTTGGCCAACGGACCGGTTTGTCCCCAGCCGGTCATGCGCCCGTAGACGAGCTTGGGATTGCGCTTCAAGCAAACGTCCGGTCCGAAGCCCAACCGCTCGGCCACGCCCGGGCGATAGCCTTCGAACAGCACCTCGGCGTGCTCGACCAATTCCAACAACACTTCACGATCCGAAGGGTTCTTCAAATCGAGCGCGAGGCGAGTGCGATTTCGAGTCAGCGGCTCCTGGCGCGTATCGTTGGCAGTGCTGCGTTCGATGGTGAGCACGTCGGCGCCCATGTCCGCGAGCATCATGCCGCAGAAAGGACCGGGGCCAAGACCGGCAACTTCGATGATGCGGACGCCGCTGAGAGGGCCGCCGCGCCTGGTTGAATGGTTCATGGAGACTAGAGCGCCTGAAACGCGTCGTGGTCGGCAATCGCTACGGCAAAGCGCGTGCAAACACTCTCGATGGCGTCTTCGGGCTGCGTGCCCGGTGGCACCACCGACCAGACCATGCCGTAGAACAGCTGAGCTTGATACAACTGCCAGGCGATTTCGAAGCCCGGCGCGTCGCCACCGGCCTTGCGGAGCTCGTCCAGATAGTTGGCAAGTAACTCGCGTTCGTGACGGCGTCGATCGGCAACGCTGAGGAAGCCGCACAGCGTGTACGCCACATCCCAGATCCAGGGACCGCGCATCATTCGCTGCCAGTCCAGGAATCCAATGCCGCCTTCGACCGGGAAGTACATGTTGCCGAGATGCGGATCGCCGTGAAGCAAACACTCCGGCAGTCGATCGTTCATCGCGAGCATCTTGTGGATCGCATCGTGCACACGCGGACCATCGCGTAGTGCCTGCGGGATGCCGCGCGATCGTGGCATCGACATGGCGGCGTTCCAGCTCACTGGCGCCATGAGTCGATCGATCACGCCGTCGGTTCGCAGCGAGCCGCCACGTTCACCGAATTGTTTCAAGTCGGGGCTTTGCCACCAGCGCGCGTGCAGTTGTGCCTCCATGCGCAGCGTGCTCGCGACCAGCTCGGGCGGGGCAGGGTGCACGGGATCGCCGAACGATGCGTGGCTCGCCAATAGGTCCTCCATGAGCACGATGCCCTGACCGGCTTCTTCGTCACTCTCGGCGAAGTAGGCCTTGGGGCTGCGAACGATGCCGAGCGGCGCGACCTCGCGATAGAACAGCACTTCACGCTGAAACGCAGCGCGAATGTTCCTGGCGTACTCATGCAGCGCGCCTTTGATCCACATCGTGGCGGGCAGCCGGGCTGCGTGACCGGCAGCGTTGTAATCGAGCAGCAGCCGGACTTTCATGCCAGTGCCGGCGATCTGCGTGCCGAAGAATACAGAGTTGACTTTGACACCCGGATAGCGAGAGGCGAGCGCGGCGCTCAGCCACTCGGCCGTGATGTCGTCCAGCGAGGCGGGCAAGCGTTGCGCCATCGGATCTCCTCAGCGACAACCGCTCATGCCGCCGTCGACGTAGAGCTCGGCGCCGGTCATGTATCGGCCGGCACGCGAGCACAAGAAAATGCACAGGCCCGCGATGTCGTCCGCATGGCCGAGGCGAGCGAGGGGAATGCGCTCCAGCAGCTCGTGGGTTTGATCCTCGTCGCTGCGAATGTGCGCCGTCATCTGCGTGGGGAAGTAGCCGGGCACGACGACGTTCACAGTGATGTGACGTTCCGCCAGCTCCGCCGCGAGCACTCGGGATAGATGATGGATCGCCGCCTTGCTGGCTGAGTAAGAGAACGCGTCGATGCGTTCGACCACGGCGCCCGCGAGCGAGCCGATGTTGATCACTCGCGACGGATCTTCCTCGGAGCCGGCCGCTGCCAGAATCGGCAGCAACTCACGCACGAGCGTGAACGGCCCCTGCACGTTCACCGCGAAGATCGGATTCCAGGCTTTGTCGGGAAAGTGGTCCAGCGGCGCGCCCCAGGTCTTGCCGGCATTGTTGATGACGGCATGCAGGCGAGGCTCGCGCGATTTGATTTCATTGGCGAGTGCGACGGTGGCTTCGGCGTTCACCAGATCGGCGGTGAGGGCGACGCAGTCGCCGAGCTGTCGCAGCTCGGATTCGGCGGCAGCTGCCGCGTCGGCTTTGCGAGAGGTGACATACACTTTCGCGCCGGCCCGTAGCATGCCCTCGGCGATCATGCGGCCCAGGCCGTGCACGCCGCCGGTGATGAGAACGGTTTTGCCGCGGATGTCGAATAGAGCGCTCATGACATGCTGACGACGATCTTGCCCATGTCGTGACTGCTTTCGAGTGCGAGCAATGCGTCTCGTGTCTGTGCCAGCGGGAAGCGTTTATCGATGATCGGGCGCAGCCGATGGTGTGCGACGAACGCGATCATTTCTCTGAAATCCGTCGGCGTGCCCATGGCGGTGCCAAGGATCGTCGCATGACGCAGGAACAGATCGGGCGTGGAGAATTGAGCGTCGACACCGCCGGTCGAGCCGTAGATCACGACACGCGCGCCCATGTTCAGGCAGCGAACGTATTGTGACAGTGAGCTGGCGGCTGCGCCGTCGACGACGACATCGATGCCGCCCGCGAGCTTGCCGAGCGCCTTGCCCCACTTATCCTGTTTGTAGACGACACCGCCTGCTGCGCCGAGCTGTTCAGCTCGACGAATCTTCTCCTCGGCGCTGCTCGTTACAAACACCTTGCCGCCCATGGCGACCGCGAACACGCAAGCCGCGACGGCGACACCGCCGCCGATACCGGTGATGAGCACCGTCTCGCCGGAGATCAGATTGGCCTTCACCCGCAACGCGCGCCACGCAGTCAGTCCCGCAGTGGGTAAACAAGCCGCTTCTTCGAAGCTCAGCGACGCCGGCTTATCCAGCACGTTCTCCAGCGGCACACAGATACATTGGGCGAGCGTCCCGGGGAGCGGCATGCCGTAGAGCGCGAAATGCTTGCTGGGATATTTCGGATTGTCGCCCCAGCCCTGGCCAGGGTAGAGCACGACTTCGCGGCCGACATGTGTCGAATCGACGCCAGCACCGACGGCATCGATGACGCCCGCGCCATCCGCGCCGAGGCCGGAAGGCAACTTCATCCCGGGATATTGGCCGCGACTGATCCACAGCTCACGATAGTTCAGCGACGCCGCTCGAAGCGCGACCCGCACTTCGCCGGGCGCCGGCGTCGGTTGATCGATATCCTGCAGTTCGACCGAGCCAGGTCCTTCGGTCTTGGTCAGCATCAACGCTTTCATTTGCTCGCTCCAAGGAGCAGCTGTGCCTGAGCACTGACTGCGGGGCCGCGTCCGTCGACGTTGAGCCAGGTGTCGCAACTGATGCGTGTGCCATCGTCGGCGATTGCAGTGACCCGTCCACCGGCCTCGACAGCGTCGCCGCCGAAGACATTCGCGAGGAAGCGGGCGTCCAGCTGGAGCAACTGTGCTCCAGGAAACGCGGCATGAAGCATATTGATGATGTACGCGAGGTTCGCCGGGCCTTGATTGATCACTCGATCGCCGAGACCGAGTTTGGCCACCGCCGCGGGATCGAGATGAATAGGATTGGGATCGCGTAGCGTCTCGGCCAGCCGTCGCATATTCTCGGGGCTGACGGCTTCGATGCGCCACGCGGGCAGGGCGTCGCCGAGCGAGATCATGAGAGTGCCCGCCGGGGCAGGATCCAGATATTGATCACTTCCAACACAGGGTCTCCGGAAGCGCGCGTCATCGTGAGCCGGTACTCGAGCACATCCATGATGCCGAGCTTTTTGCTTTGCTTGCGATTGAGGCTGAGGATCTCGCCGCTCACTCGATAAGTTTCATCGGTCCGCAGCGCGCCGAGATAGCGAGCGTTGCTGCTGCCGAGCATCGGGCCGTCCGCGGCGTCGAACTCACAGATCGCCAGCAGTCCGTCGACGCTCAGGCCCATACCCGATTGCGTGGCGATGTACGAATAGATCTCGTGCGCGCGACCGTCGCTCGCTGGCTGCGTATGAAGTGCTTCGCACAGAGTGCGGTTCTCTTCGGCCGTGATCCGATATTCGCCGCCGGGCAGGCGTGTACCAGCAACGGCCGGCGGTTGTTCGCCGCTCATGTCAGAACGAGCGCGGCAGGCCGAGGCCTTCGGCGATCACGTTGCGAGCCATCTCGTTGGTGATCGGGCCGATGCGCCACAGCCGTGAGTCGCGCCAGTAACGCTGCATGTCGGTCTCCGCCGAGTAGCCCATGCCGCCGAGAATCTGGATGCCGAGGTCGGCAGCTCGATTCGCATATTCGGAAGCAGTCACCTTCAGCATGCTCGACTCCATGTGAGCATTGCGACCGTTGGTCTGCAGCCAGGCGCAATGAAGCATCATCAGCTCGACCTGCTGGCGCCACATGGCGATGTCCGCGATGTAGTGCTGCAAGGCCTGGAATTCGCCGATGAACTTGCCGAACGCCTTGCGTTGCTTGACGTAGTCGAGAGCATCCTCCATCACGCCATCGAGCACGCCGAGACAGAAGGCGGAGACCATGATGCGTTCGTTGTTGAGCGTCGGCAGCAGCATGTACCAGGCGTTGCCGGGTTCGCCCAGCACCAGCTCGTCGGGAACGAATACATCTTGCAGATGGACGGTGCACGAGCCCATCGAGCGCATGCCGAGCTTGGGCAGCGATGTGATCTTCACGCCCGGGGATTTGGTGGGAATCCAGAACAGGCTCACGCCGTGATGGCGCTTGCTCACATTGCGATCGGTGCGGGCGAGCAGCAGCAGATAGTCGGCGACATGAGCCGAGGAGCTCCAGATCTTTTCGCCGTTGATGATCCAACCGCCGTCGCCACGCACGCCTTCGGTACGCAGCGCGCCGAGCACGTCGGTGCCGCCACCAGGTTCGGTGAAAGCGATCGCGGCGCGCAGCTTGCCGGCGGTGATCTGTGGCAGGAATTTCTCTTTCTGCGCGGGCGTGCCGTAGACGCCGATGGATTTGCCGCCGGCGAAGGAGGTGATGCCCCAGATCCAGGCCAGGCCGCCGAGCGAGCGCGCCAGCTCGCGGGCCAGGATCATTTGCATGTACAGGTCGCCGCCCTGGCCGCCGTAGCGTTCGTCGATGCCGATGCCGTGGAAGCCGGCTTCGGTGAACTTGTCCCAGAGCTCGAACGGATAACTATGTTCGTCCTGCTCCAGCTTGCGTGCCCAGCTCTTGGGCACTTCCTTGTCCACCCATTTACGGACCATGTCGCGGAAGCCCAGATGTTCTTCCGATAGTTCGAAGTTCAACACGCTGTTCCCGACCTGCGTAGTTTCGAGGGTTGCAGTGTCGAGGCGGCGGTGGGGGCCCATCACCTATCGAAAGATAGCGCTCCCGCCCGCGGCAGGATTGCTGTTTAATCCGAATCATGAGCGAATCAGTCCTGACTCTGGAGGCGATCAACGAGCGCCTGGCCTCGGCGTCGTTCAATCGCTGGCTGGGCATCCGGGCGGTGGAAGCCTCACCGCAACGTGCACAGTTGCGCATGCCCTGGCGCGCCGAGCTCGAAGGTGGGAAGGGGATGACGCACGGAGGCATCTTCGCCTGCGTGATCGATGTCAGTGCGTTTGCGGTCATCCTGGCGGCGAAAGGGCAGAGCGGCCCGACCATCGACATGCGCGTCGACTTTCACGCCAACGCCATCGAGGGCGATTTCATGATCACGGCCGAGATGCTGCGAGCCGGGTCGAGGATCGTCACGGTGGACGTCCGAGTCCACAGCGCGGCGGGCAAGTTATTGGCGACCGGCCGCTGCGTTTACGCGGCGGCTCGTTGAGATCTCACGAGGCGATCAACCCGAATTGCCGCGCTCGTTCCACCGCGCGCTGCCGACGACGCGTACCGATCTTGTCGTAGACCTGTTGCAGGTACCACTTGATGGTGCCCTCGGTCATGCCGAGACGCTCCGCGACCTCCTTGTTGCGCAGGCCTGAGGCAACCAGGCTCAGAATCTCCCGTTCGCGCTGACTGAAACGACCGTACAGGCCTTCATCGGTCGTAGCGTCATCCGGCGCGCGTTGCGGACGATGATCGCCGCCGTCGAACAGGCTCCGCAACTCATCGGCGAACGCGTCGGTGGGATGGGTCGACTCGGACGGCTCAACCGTTTCGAGCAAAGTGCGCATGATCGCACCCTCGTCGAGGAAGCTCCGAACGCAGCGCACGTTCGCACCGTGCGTCAGTGCTTCGCGCAGCGCGCGTTGAGCGGCGAGCTTGTTGCCGCTGGTGAAATGGATGCAAGCGAGCAGAATGTCCCAACGGACCAAGGACAGCGTCGCGCCACGGGCCGCACAGAAGCTGCGCCACTGGCGGGCCACCGTCGTCGCTTCGAACAGATGATCGGTCGCGCAGGCCACGCGCACCCAGATGATGGCGCGATATTCATCGCGGGTGGTCACGGCATCGCCCGGCGTCGGAGCGCGATCCGTCACGGAAATTCCATGAAGTGCGGCGTGACGCGTGGCTTCGTCGGGCTGTCCGGTCTCGATCAACAGCCGGACCCGCTCGGCCAGCAACGCCAGCTTCAATCGCTCCAAGTCGCGCTCGACGGCGATGGTCATGCCATCGTCCAATATCTGGAAAGCGCCGGAGATGTCGTTCCGAGCATGCAGGACGCGCGTGCGAGTGACGAACGCGGAGACCAGTTGATCGACGAATCCGTAACCCACCGCTGATGGCATGGCCTCATCGACGAGTTCCGCCGCCAGATCGACTTCGTTGTTTTCGTACACGAGCTGAGCCAGCGGCAGCGAGCAAACAGCGGTCGCCGAGGAATGGCGGCCGCTATAGCGAACGCCTTCATCCCGGCCCTGTTCCAGCAATGCGCGCGCGGCCGCGGTCTTGCCGGCCAGAAATTGAAAGGGACCGATGCCGGCCTGCAAACCCACGGCCGCGAAGCTGTAGACCGAGCGTTTCAAAAAACCTTGCGAGGTCGCGAACAGCTTCTCGTAGTCCGACAGCTTGAACTGATCGCGCCGGGCGGCCAGCAGATGACCGTAAATCGTGCCCTTGAGGTACGGATGCTGTTCTTCCGGATACTCATCGAGCAGATGCTGGCAGCGACGTTCCACGTCGGCCATGCGATCGCGCGCGGCGGTGAGCACCATCTCACGATGCAAATGCAGATAGCGCAGACGGCGCAGCTCTGCGGGCGGCACTTCGTTCGCGGCAGCCATCTGGTCCAGGCGCTCGCCAGCGATGCGAATCAACTCGTCGGCTTCTTCGAAGTGCAGGGCGCGCGTCTGGCGCCAAGCCACGGTCAGCAGTACGCCGGGATATCGGTGCAGGATCGCCTGCGGAATCTGCGCCGCGAATTTGGCGACCAGTCGGATCTTGCCGACGTATGTGAGTTCCTGGCAGCGTCGCTCCAGCAGCTCGGCCGCGCGCTCCGGTGCTTCGGCTTTGAGCGCGTGCTCGATCGCATCGACCGGCGAGCCGGTTTCCCAGAACCAGTCGCTCGCACGCAGATGCAGATCGCGATGCGCCAGCGCGTCGTACTCATGCAGACGGCGCTGCAGGAACGTCGCGAACAGATGATGATAGCGATGCCAGTGGCGTTCCTGGTCCAGCTGCAACAGGAACAACCCTCGTTCCTCGATTTCATACAGCTGACGGCGCGCATCGGGCTGACCGGTCACCGCTTCGCATAGCGCGGGACAAAAGCGATCCAGCACCGAGGTCTTGAGCAGGAACTCGCGTACTGATTCGGGCTGCGACGAGAACACTTCTTCGGCGAAGAAATCCGAAACCGAGCGATTGCTGCCGCTGAACGTGGCGAGCAATTCCTTCGGCGCGGTGCCTCGACGTAGCGCGAGCGTGGCGAGTTTGAGACCGGCGATCCAGCCCTCGGTGCGCAGTTGCAACGTCGACAAGTCCTGTTCATCGAGCGGCGAATGATCGCCTTCGGTGATGAAGTGCCGCGTTTCGTCGGGCGTGAACTTCAGATCCTCGGCCTGCACTTCATGCAAGTGGCCTCGCGCCCGGGCACGGGCCAGATGCAGATCGGGCAGCGAACGCGACGCGGTGATGAAACAGGTCGTCGGCGGCGCCTGTTCGATCAGGCGGCCCAGCGCATGAATGGGTTCGGGCGCGAGCAGATGAGCATCGTCGATGAACAGATAGACGGTGCCGCCGTTGCGCTCCAGCGCCTCGATGATCACGTTCGTCAGGAATTCGCTCGACGGAAAGACATCGGTACGCAGGATGCGTTCGAGGCGCGGCTCGAGCGACACGCCAGCGTCGGACAGCGCGGCCGCGATGTACGTGAGCATGCCGACCGTATCGCCATCGGAAGGATCGGCGGTGAGCCAGCCGCATGCGCGACCCGACGAGACCAGCGTGCGATACCACTGCGCCAGCAGTGTCGTCTTGCCATAACCCGCGGGCGCCAGCACGACAGTGAGGCCGGTGTGCTCGATCTCGTCGAGCCGTTTCAACAGCCGCGGCCTGGCGATCAGACTGGCGGGCTCGGTCGGCGGCGTCAGCCGCGTTCGAATAATTCCCACAACGGCTCCCCCCGGATCCGTGTTTTGGACATCATAGCCTCAGTGCTGGCTGGCATGAAGCCTTCGATACAATCCGAGTCGGTCTCGAATCACGCGACCGCCGACGATCCGCCCGTCGCGCACCGTGACGATGCCGGTCATGTGCAGGAACGCAGGCGTGCCCACCTGCTCGGCCGGCGCGAAATCCGCCAGCAGTCGGCCCGACTGAGTGATACGAAACGCAACTTTGTCGCCCGCCGAGAACAGGTCGTCGATTACAGCGCCGTCAGGTTGCAACACTTTCTGCAGTGGCGCGCCCGTCCACGCGTCGTCGAACTCGATGCCCGGTGTTGCCGTGAGATCACCATTGCTCAACACTTTTCGAACCAGGTTCTCCGCCTCGCGATTCTCCGGCTGCGGTGTCGTATCCCAAGGCGCGAGCGCGGGCGACTCGACCGGCTTCGGTTGACCGCTCGCGAGCTGTTCGCGTCGCGAGTAGTAGTCCTGTTCGACATAGTTCTCGGTCAATCGTTCACCGTCCCATTTGTACAAGCCGATACCGGCCCACGAAGCGAGCGCACCGTTGTGACGCATCGATGCGCCGTGCTCCGAGAAGCGCAGGCTCAAGCGCGAACCATTGGTGACGATCTCGTTGACCGTCAGGCTCAGTCCCGGAAATTGCTGGAATTGTTTGTGGGTGGCGGGCTTGTAATGAGTGTCGCGTCCAGTCAAGTCATAGGTGCCCATGTGCAGGGTGTAGCCGGGCACCATGATCTCGTCGCAGACCGCGAAGTCGTGGCGATTGGTGTAGTCGTAAACGTAACGGCGCATCAGCGCCACGAACTTGTTCATTCGAGATCTCAGCTGTCGAAGCGCACGTGCAAGGGACGGAACGAGCGCATGAATAGATTGGCGAAGCGCGGCGGCTCGGCGTTCGGATCGGGGCGGACATTGGGCAGGCGATCGAGCACGCCATTCAGCGCGTCTTTCATTTCGATGCGCGCCAGCCCCATGCCCACGCAGCTGCGCGGGCCGTAGTTGAATGTGAGGTGATCGCGCAGTCTTGGCCGCGCCAGGTCCGGCGCGGCAGGGCATTCGCCAAAGCGTTTGGGATCGCGATTCGCGGCTCCATGCAGCAGCACGATCATCTGATCCTTCTTCACCTCGACGCCACCGAGCTCGCAGTCCTGATTGGCGCGGCGATAGCGCCATTGCGGTGAGCCGAAGAGACGTTGCGCTTCCTCGATCACACCGGCGATCTGTTCGCGATCCCGCTCGACGGCCGCGCGCATCTCCGGATTCCACAACAGCAAGTACAGCGAGTTTGCGATGCCGTGGACGGTGGTGTCGGCGCCGCCGAGATACAGCTCGCGACAAATGGCGAGCGCATCGCTTTCGGAAAGCTCGCCGTATTCGTGCGGAGCTTCGCGCCACACGCGGCTGATGAAATCGTCCTGGGGCCGTTCCCGACGCTCGCGAATGAAGGGCAGCAGGATCTCGTTGATGGCGGCGGAGGCGGCACGGGCGTCGCGCACGCTGGCTTCGTCGTAGTAGCCGCGCCCGATCCATTTCATGATTTCTTCATTGAGCTCGAGCGTCTTGCGAATCAGTCCTTCGTCCTGCCACGGCATGCCGAGCAGGGCGCAGATGACTCGCGGCGGAATTTCATCGCCGAAGTCGGCGGCGAGATCGGCCGAGCCGCCCTTGGCGAGCACGCGCTCGAGCATGGCCTGAATGATGGGGGTGACGATCTGGTCGCGATAGGACTGCAACGCCTTGGGCGACAGCAGGGTCTGGTGAAAGCGGCGCATGCGCGAGTGCTGCTCGCCTTGCGATACCGTGATGTTGGCGGCGCCGCCTTTCAGCTCCACGATGAGCGGGTCGGCGTCGGCGTACATGTTCCGGAACTGGCTGGCTTCGTTGAATTCGACGTGCCGGCACAGCTCGAAGTCCAGCACCAGCCAGCCCTTGAGCGACTCGTCCCAAACCACCGGGCCCTGCGCGCGCAGCGTCTCGTAAGCCGGAAACGGGTCGGCGTTCTCCAGCGATCGCATGGTGATCGGGCAGCTCATCGTATCCCCTGTTCGCATGCCGGCGGACAATGGTCCGCCATGCTGGAGCACAGCCTGCGATCCGGGCCTGGGAGGGGCACCTATCGAACGATAGGCCCTCCTTTTGCGGGCCTGCGGTTAGCGTCCACCTCCATGAACAGGTCAGATAACAGCGTGAATCGCCCCGAATCGGGCGGCATGCAGGCGAAAGTCGACGATTTGCGCGCCCGACAACAGCGCGCGCGGGAAATGGGTGGGGAAGAGGGCTTGCGGCGGCATCGGGCGTCGGGCCGGCTGCCGGTCCGTGAGCGGGTCGCGATGCTGGTCGACCACGGATCGTGGTTTGAGATCGGCGCCCTCGGCCTGCCGGAACGACGCACCGAACGGCATGTGCCGGGCGACGCGGTCGTCACCGGCTTTGCACGGCTCGATGGCCGGCGGGTCGGGGTGGTTGGCATCGATTCGAGCGTGCTCGCCGGAACGACGGCGCCCACCAGCATGCGCAAGCAGGGCCGGCTGATCGAGATGGCGCAACGATTCGGCTTTCCGCTGGTACTGCTGTGTGATGCCGACGGCGGGCGCATTCCCGATGTGATGGGCTGGCGCTTCAGCCATCTGCCGCTCGATTTCAAGACGTTTGTGAAATCGCCTGAAGGCCAGGCGCCGGTGCCCAGAGCGGCGGCGATTCTCGGGCCGTCGTACGGCGACTCGGCGTTGCATGCATCGACGGCGCATTTCGTGGTGATGGTGAAGACCGGCTCGGTCGCGCTGTCCGGGCCGTCGGTGGTCTCAGCGGCGATTGCTCAGGAAGTCACCGATCAGGAGCTCGGTGGGCCGGCCGCGGCGCTCATCGTTGGCAATGCATTGCTCGCGGTCGATAACGAGCGCGAGGCGATGGATGCGATCGCCGCCTTTCTTTCCTTCTTGCCCGCGAATGCGTCGTTGCCCGCGCCGGTTGCACCGGCCCGCGCACCGGCACGCCCGCCTGGCGATCTCACAACGATCGTGCCGACCGGCTCGAAGTCCGCGTACGACATGAATCAGGTGATCGAGGCCATTGCCGACGAGGCCAGCATTCTGCCGTGGGGCGCGGAGTGGGGGCCGAGTTTGATTTGTTCGTTGGCGCGCATCGATGGTCACCCGGTGGGCATCGTGGCGAATCAGCCGTTGATCGGTGCCGGCGCGCTCGATCCGCATGCGCTGCGTAAGGAACACGATTTCGTGCATCTGTGCGACACGTTCAACCTGCCGCTGGTGTTTCTGCACGATGTGCCTGGCTTGTTGATCGGTACGGAAGCCGAGCGCAACGGCATCCTGCATGCGTACGAGAAGCTGGTGTCGCGCATTGCCGATGCCAAGGTGCCGAAGATCGGTGTCGTGATTCGCAAAGCCTACGGCGGCGGTCATTTCGCGATGGGCGGACGACCGACCCATCCCAGTTTTCAATTCGCGTGGCCGACGGCCGAGATGGGATTCATGGCGCCGGAGGCCGGCGTGCAGACGGTATATCGACGCCGCTTGGATCAAGTGGCGAGGGAGCAGGGCGAGGCGGCGGCAGCCGAGCTTGCGGCACAACTGATTCAAGAATGGGTGACCGAGTCGGAGCCTTGGGAAGCCGCCGCGCATCTGTCGCTCGATGATGTGATCGAGCCGGCGCAGACCCGCGATGTGATCTCGCAAGCCATCGACATTGCCTGGGGAGATCGGCCGGTGCGAGTGACGGGGCGCTGGTGATGAGCCGGCCGGTCGACGCGCTGTTTCAACCGTTCACGCTGAACGGACTGCGACTGCCGAATCGCGTCGTCATGGCGCCCATGACTCGTTGGCATTCACCGGAAGGCGTGCCGGGCGCCGATGTCGCGGCTTATTACCGGCGGCGTGCGGCTAACGATTGCGGACTCATCATCACTGAAGGGACGACGGTGGATCATCCGGTCGCGTCCTATTCGGTGCGCGTGCCTCAGTTTCATGGCGACGCTCTGCCTGCGTGGCGCCGAGTGGTGGAGGAGGTGCATGAGGTTGGCGGCAGGATCATGCCGCAGCTCTGGCACGTCGGTGTCTCCAGGCGGCCATCGCAGGAGTATCCGAACAAACATTTGCCGAGTGTGAGTCCGTCGGGGCTGTTTCTGCCGGACAAGCGTGCGGTGGCACCGCCGGCCAGTCAGGAAGAGATTCGAGGTGTGACTGAAGCGTTTGCCCGTGCGGCGCTGGCTGCGCGCGAGTTGGGATTCGATGGCGTGGCGATTCATGGTGCGCACGGTTATCTGTTTGATCAGTTCTTTTGGGAGCCGATCAACCGGCGTGACGATGAGTATGGCGGTGATCTGGAGGGCCGTACGCGGTTTGCGGTTGAGACGTTGCAGGCCATTCGCCGCGAGGTTGGCGCTGATTTCCCGCTCATGTTCCGTATCTCTCAGTGGAAAGAGCAGGACTACGCCGCGAAGCTGGCGCGCACGCCGGAAGAGCTGGGTGAGTTGTTGCAGGTGTTGGCTTCGGCTGGCGTCGACGCGTTCGATTGCTCGCAGCGGCGCTATTGGGAACCGGAGTTCGCTGGCTCGACGCTCAATCTGGCGGGGTGGGCCAAGCGGCTCACTGGGAAACCGGCGATGACTGTTGGCAGTGTGGGGCTGTCTAAAGAGTTGGTCACTCGCGGGGACCGAGCACTCAATCAGCAGGCCGAAGTTGCGAACATCGACAGCTTGCTCGAACGGCTCGAAGCAGGCGAGTTCGATCTGGTCGCGGTCGGGCGAGCGCTGCTCGCCGACCATGAATGGGCGCGCAAGGTGCGCGAGCAGAGATTCGATGAATTGCGGCCGTATACGCCGCAGGTGCTGGAGAGATTGTTCTGATGCTCGCATACACGCGGCAGGTATTGGAGAGATCGGTTTGAAGCTTCTGATTGCCAATCGCGGCGAAGTGGCGGTGCGCATCGTTCGGGCCTGTCGCGAGCTTGGCGTTCGAGCCATCGCGGTCTACAGCGACGCTGACGCTGGCGCATTACACACGCGGCTCGCGGACGAAGCTCATCGACTCGGTCCCGCGCCGGCGCGTGAGTCGTATCTCGACATCGACAAGATCGTCGCGGTCGCGCGCGAGTCTGGAGCCGATGCTGTGCATCCCGGTTACGGTCTGCTCAGTGAGAATGCCGAGTTCGCGCAAGCGGTCATCGACGCGGGCCTGATCTTCGTAGGCCCGCAGCCGGGCACCATCGCGCAGATGGGTGACAAGGTTGCAGCTCGCGATGCCGCCCGTCGCAGCGGAGTGCCGCTGCTACCTGGCTCATCGGGCACGATTAAAGACGCGTCCAGTGCCATGGATATCGCCGAGAAAATCGGCTATCCGCTGGTCGTGAAGGCATGCTTCGGCGGTGGCGGTCGTGGCATGCGCATCGTGCGCGGGCCCGACGAACTCGCGACGGCTCTGCAATCCGCGGGGCGTGAGGCCAATGCCGCGTTCGGCCGGGCCGAGGTTTATCTGGAGCGTTACATTGCATCGGCACGTCATGTTGAAGTGCAAGTGCTCGCCGATGCGCATGGCAACGTCGTGCATCTGGGCGATCGTGATTGCTCGGTTCAACGCCGACATCAGAAGTTGATCGAAGAAGCGCCGGCCCCGGCCTTGCCCGAATCTTTACGGCAAGCAGTGGCGATGTCCGCCATCCGACTAACGAAAGACGTGAGCTACCGCAGCGCTGGCACCGTCGAGTTCCTGGTCGACGTCGCCGCCGAGCGGTTCTATTTTCTCGAGATGAACACGCGCCTGCAGGTCGAGCACGGCGTCACTGAATTGGTCACGGGCATCGATATCGTCGCCGAGCAGATCCGAATCGCTCGCGGCGAACCACTGCGCTTCTCGCAAGAGGACGTAGAAATTCATGGCCACGCCATGCAAGCCCGGATCGCGGCCGAAGATCCGTGGGAAGGGTTTCAGCCTCGACCCGGTCGCATCGATGCGATGTCCTTGCCGCAGGGGCCGTGGCTCAGACTTGATTTCGGCGTCGAGGCCGGCGATACCGTAGTCGGTCATTACGACTCGATGTTCGGTAAGGTGCAGGCCTGGGGGCCGGATCGCGAGACCGCCCGCATTCGGCTGAGCGCCGCATTGGGTGCGTTGAATGTGAGCGGTGTCATGACGACCGCGCCCTATTTGCGACAAGTGCTGGGCCAGCCGGAGTTCATCGCCGTCACGCACGACACCGGCTCGGCGGAACGCAGCTGGCGTCCGGAGGAGGCGACGCGTCCGGAAACACCGAACAGTGCCGCGTCGGTTGGCACCAGCAACGAGCGCCGGGTGCGCTTATCGACGACTCAGGGAGCGATCGAGATTGCCGTCTTTGGCCCGCGACGCGAGCAGCGTACGGTGCAGGCAGCGAGCGGCACGGCTCGAGTCACGGATCAGAAAAAGTCGGAAACAGAACCGGTGGCGCCCATCGCTGGAGCGGTGGTGGCGGTGTGTGTCAAAGCAGGCGAGGCTGTCGCCAAAGGCGCCGTGCTGGTCGTTCTGGAAGCGATGAAGATGGAACTGCCGGTCGTCGCGCCGCGGGCGGGCATAGTGGAGGCTGTGCTCGTGGTCGCAGGAGACGTGACCGCTCGTGGCAGTTTGTTGGTGCGGCTTTCTTCGGGGGAATCATGAGTTCGGACAGAAATGCGCTCGTCACCGGAACCAGTGGCGAACTGGGCGCGGCCATCGCCTCCCGGTTGGCCAATGAGGGTTATCGAGTCGTCGGCCTGGATTTGCGTGCTCCGAGCTCTGCGGGCCCCTGGCAGCACTATTCGAGCGATCTCTCCAACCTCGCCACACTGAGCGCGACACTCGATCAGATCCGTCGCGAAATCGGGCCGCTGCGGCTGTTGGTGAACAATGCGGCTTACTACAATCCGGTGTCGATGTGGGACCTGTCGCCGGAGCAGATCCAGCGCACCATGGCGGTCAACGTGACCGCAGTGATGTACCTGTGCCAGCAGGTCGCGAAGCAGATGAAGGACACGGGCGGTGGCAACATCGTCAACATCGCATCCATCGCGGGTCGCGGCGGCAGTTCGCAGATCGACTATGGCGCCTCGAAGGCGGCGGTCATCAACATGACGGCGACGTTTGGGCGGCTGCTCGCGGAACACAACATTCGCATCAATGCCATCGCGCCGGCGCTGATCGATGCGGGCATGGGTAAGGCCTTGCCGCCCGCAGTGAAGGAAAAGTATTTGCAGACCACGCCGTTGAAACGTGCCGCGCACCCGCGGGAAATCGCGAACGTCGTGGCATTTCTCGCCAGCGACGAGGCGAGCTACATCACCGGCAGCACTGTCGATGTGAATGGCGGATTGTAAGCAATGAGCAGACCCGTCAATTCTCTTCCGCACGGCGCGCTGTTGCGACAGCAGGCGGCCATTCATGGTGAGCGTGTTTGTATCATCGTCGATGAAGAGACGCTGACATACCAGGAGCTGCTGAGCCGGGCGACGGCGCTTGCCAAGGGAATGTACGCGCGCGGCATTCGTAAAGGCGATCGGATCGGCGTGTTCATGCCGAACTGCCCCGAGTTCTTTGTCGTGCATTTTGCGATTCAGTTGCTCGGGGCCATCACGGTCACGATCAATGCGCGGTACAAGAGTCATGAGCTCAAGTATGCGGTGGGCTTCTCGGACATTCGCCTGTTGTTCACCACGGATCGCATCGATGAGCATGTGAACTTTGGCGACTTGCTGTGGGAGACGCTGCCGGATCTGTCTGAAGGGCGGAGTAACGGTCGCTTGCGGCTGGCCAGCGCGCCGCATCTCGAAAACATCATTTTGGTGGGAAACAGCGAGCGAGTGCCGTTCCTGTCGCTGGCGTCTTTCACGGCGGAAGGCAGCGGTGTGTCCGATGCGGCGCTGGAGGAATGCGCGGCGTCTGCGACGATCGATGACATCGCGGTGATGCTGTTCACGTCGGGAACGACCGCCGCGCCGAAGGCGTGTCAGCTGACCCATCGAGGCATCTATGCCACATGGGTGAACACATATCCGTATGCCGTGAATTTGCAGCCGGGTGAGAAGGTGTGGGTGCCCATGCCGTGCTTTCACGTCGGCGGCATTGGGCTCACGGCGACCGCCGTCTCGCGCGGCGCTGCCTTTGCGACTTCGATTCATCACCAGGCCGCAGCGGCGCTGCGCTTGATTCGCAATCATCGCATCGAGCATCTGTATCCGGGATTCTTCACGCTGATCCTGCCGGTGCTGCGTGAACCGGACTACGACAAGGCGGCGTTCGCGAATGCGCGCAGCATGGTGGCGGTCGCTCCACATGAGACTCACAAGTTGATGCAGGAGTATCTGCCACCAGGCATTCTGACTCTTCAGCTTTTCGGTATGACCGAAGCTTGCGGGTATGTGTCGTTCACTCGCGCCGATGCGGTTGAAGAGAAGCGACTGCGCACGAATGGCACGCCGATCGAAGGCGTCGAAGTGCGCATCATCGATGAGGCAGGCAACGTAGCCCCGGCTGGCGGGCAAGGCGAGATTCAGTTTCGTGGGCCGAACTCCTTCCATTCTTATTACAAGGACGAGGCAGCGACCGAAGCGACCATCGTCGACGGTGGTTGGGTGCGCACGGGCGATTGCGGGATGCTCGACGCGGAAGGGTTTGTCTACTTTCTCGGCCGCATCAAGGACATGCTCAAAGTCGGTGGCGAGAACGTCGCCGCCGCGGAGATCGAAGCTTTTCTCGGGCGTCACCCGGCAGTGAAGATGACGCAGGTCGTCGGCAAGGCCGACGATTACTATGGTGAGGTGGCGGTTGCGTTCGTGGAGCTGTTGCCGGGCAAGCAGGCTGAGGCTGCCGAGCTGATCGCGTTCTGCAAAGGCAAGCTCGCGAGTTTCAAAGTGCCGCGCGAAGTGCGCTTCGTCACCGAGTGGCCCATGTCCGCGACCAAGATTCAGAAGTTCAAGTTGCGCGAGCAGCTGCGAACGCCTGCGGCTTGAGGCGTCATGCGAATCATCATCACTGGCGGTGCGAGTGGGATCGGCCTGGCGACGGCGCGGCTGCTTGCCGCTGAGCCGTGGAATGGACGGGCGCAGTTGCTCATCACCGGGCGGAACGCGGAGGCGTTGGAGACAGCTGCCGTTCAACTGCGCGATGACGGCGCTGAGGTTGTCACCGGGGTTGCGGATCTATTGGACGTTGAAGCGCCGGCGCGCATTGTGAGCAAGGCGAATGAGGCGTTTGGTGGGTTGGACGGGCTGGTGAGTAACGCCGGCATGATCAAGGTCGGGCCGTTGGCGTCGCTGTCGGTCGCCGACTATGACCAGGTGCTTGCGTTGAATACTCGCGCGACGCTGCTGCTCGCCCAGGCGGCTCGGCCGTTGTTGAAAGCCTCGCGTGGCTCGATCGTTGCGACTTCATCGCTCGCGAGCATCATGCCCACGCCGCCGTTGGGTATGTACAGCGCGAGCAAGGCGGCGCTGGTCATGTTGATTCAGCAGATGGCGGTGGAGTGGGGCGGCGATGGCATCCGGTGCAATTGCGTCTCGCCAGGCTCGACGCTCACGCCGATGACCGCCAAGGTCTATGCCGATTCAGTCGAGCGTGCCAAACGAGAGCGTGCGATTGCGCTTCATCGGATTGCGCAGCCTGAGGAGACGGCTCAAGCGATTGCGTTTCTGCTCGGGCCGCGGGCGAGCTTCATCAGCGGCGTGAATTTGATGGTCGATGGCGGCGCGAACCTGATGTTCATGACCATGGCCGGCTCAGGTAGCGCGCACGACGTGTGACAGAGACGACGGCGGGTGCCGGTGACGTGCGAGACAGGTCGCGGCGGCGTGAGCTATTTCTTGCGCCGATCGATGAAAGCTCGCACCCGCTGCTGCGTTTCGGCGGAGCTTTGCAGAACCGTCAGCGCCTCGACGGAGTAATCAAACTCCGCGCGCTCGATGCCACGATTGATCAGCCGCTTGCCGACGGCATGGGCCATCGCTGAGTTGCTCGCGACCTTCTCAGCCAGTGCCAATGCCTTAGGCAACAGCTCTGCATGCGGAATGACTCGCTGTACGAGCCCTGCCTGCAGGGCTTGCTGAGCGTCCAGGGTTTCGCTGGCCATCACCATGAGCTTGGTCATCTGCCGGCCGATGACATGCGGTGCTCGAAGCACTCCATAGCCTGGCACCAATCCAAGCGCCGCCTCCGGCATGCCGAAGGTCGCGCGATCGGAAGCGAGCACGCTATCGCACGCCAACGTCAGCTCGCATCCGCCACCCAATGCCAGGCCATTCACCGCTGCAATCACCGGCAGCGGACAGTTCTCCAACGCCGCGAACCCATTCATTGCATCGATCTGATACGCACGCTTGCTTTCCAATGTCGTGAGCGAGGCGAAACCCGCGATATCGCCGCCGGCACAGAACGCCTTGTCGCCAGCACCAGTGAGCACGATGGCCCGCGTCTGCTGATCCGCTTCGAGCTCACCGAGCACGCGTCGCAGATCGCCCCAGAATTCCGCAGTGAGCGCGTTGTGTTTTTCGACCCGATCGATGGTCAGCAGCGTGACCGCGCCATGGCGGGCGAGATCGAGTTGGCCGACGCGTTTGTTTTCGAGGCTCATGAGGATTCCAGAAATTGCAGCACGGCGGCACTGAACGCATCGTTGCGGTCGCCGGCTACCATGTGGCCGGCACCGGCGACGTCCACGTATCGGGCGCTGGGTATCAGGTCCAGAAAATGCTTCACGTTCTCGGGCGACACCAGCTCGCTTTGCTGGCCCCGAACGAGCAGGGCGGGCACGCGCACATTCCTGGCGGCCGCTTCATAGCGGGCAGCTTGAAATTGCGGGCTGGCGCGCAGGCGATCGAACAGTCGCGGATCCCAGTGCCAGTAGTAACGACCATCCGGCCGCAGCCGTAGATTGCGCTGTAGACCTGCCGTGCTCGACGGACGCGGGCGATGTGGCAGATAAGCAGCGACAGCATCCGCCGCCTCTTCAATGCTCGCGAAACCTTGCGGATACGCAGTCATGAACCCGAGCACGCGCGCCTCGCCCTCGGGATCGAGCATGGGCGTCACATCGACGAGCACGAGCCGGCTCGCGACCAGCTCCTGCGTTTCGCCGACCGTGAGCAGCGAGACCAGCCCGCCCAACGATGCGCCGACCAGCGCTGGGCGCGATGGCAGCTGCTTCAGCACCGAGCGCAGATCTTCCACTTGCAGGTCGAGAGAGTAGTCGCCGTTCGGATCCCATTCGCTGTCGCCATGCCCGCGCAGATCGAGCGAAACGACGTACCAACCCGCGTCGATCAACGCGCGCGCGGTGCTGCCCCAGGCGTGCCGAGTCTGGCCGCCACCATGGAGCAGCACGACCGCCGGGGATGCGGGATCGCCGCCGACGTCGGCGGTCATTTGCAGGCCGTGGCCTTGGAAACGTTGTGTCTTCACTTGAACGTGCGCAAGGGTCGGAAGAACTCGCGAATCTCTTGCGCGAGCGCGGCGGGTTCTTCGATGGCAGGGAAATGTCCGCCGGCGGGCATGTCGCTCCAGTGCTGAATGTTGTAAGCGCGCTCGGCCAGCGAGCGGGGCGGATGCAGTGCGCCCTCGGGAAAGCGAGTGTAACCGGTGGGGACTTCAATACGCGTCGGCTCAGTCGCCTTGGCGTGCCGGATCGAGTGATATAAACCGAATGAGCTGTTGATGCAGCCGGTGAGCCAGTAGAGCGTGATCGTGTCCAGCAGCGTGTCCTTGTCGAAGCGACGCTCGATGTCGCCGTCGCAGTCGCTCCATTCGCGAAATTTCTCCACCAGCCACGCCGCCAGTCCGACCGGCGAATCGGTCAAGCCATAGGCCAGCGTTTGTGGACGCGTGCCCTGGATCACGGCGTAACCCGAGTCTTCGCGATTCCAGCGGGCCACTGTATCGACATAGGCGCGTTCCTCGTCCGTTTCGACCGATCGCGGGCGGGGTAGAACGAGCATGGTGAGATGAATGCCCATCAACGCTTGAGCGTGTGCATGACCGAGTCGCGTGGCGATGTGCGCGCCCCAATCGCCGCCGTGCGCGCCGAAGCGTCGATATCCCAGCGTCTCGCGCATGAGTTTGGTCAACGTGGCGGCAATCTGCGCAATATCGAAGCGCGGCTGATTCGGGCGAAACGACAAGCCGTACCCGGGCAGCGAAGGCACCACCACACTGAACGAGTCGGCCGGGTCGGCACCGAAACGAGCGGGATCGGTGAGCATGGGAATGACCCGCTCGAACTCGATGAATGAGCTCGGCCAGCCGTGCAACAACAACAGCGGCAGCGGCGAGCGGCCGACGCCGGGTCGATGAACGAAGTGCAGATCGATGCCGTCGAGCGACGCGCTGTAATTGGGCAGCTCGTTCAGGGCCTGTTCGCGCCGGCGCCAGTCATAGCGGTCGCGCCAGTAAGCGGCCAGCTCTCTTATATAGGAGAGGTCCGTCCCCTGGCGCCAAGCGGCGGCCGCCTCGGGCTGGTCCGGCCACCGGGGGCGGGACAGCCGCGCCTTCAGGTCGCGCAGCTCCTCATCGGCAACGTGGATTTTCAGCGGTTCCGGCATCGTGGCCACCATGCCAAGCCCTATCGTCGCTGTTGCCTATCTAAAGATAGAAGACCGGGACCGGCGGCAATCCGCATGGTAAGGCTGGGTTTCCAGCTGTGGATCGCACGTTGAGCTCCATCACTCCCACCGAAGCCGCGCTCGTGCCGACGCGAGATCGCGGCAACTATGCCTGGTACGTGCTGTTCCTGCTGACGTTCGCGTATACGGTGGCGTTCATCGACCGGCAGGTGCTGAACCTGCTGGTGGAGGACATCAAGCGCGACCTGCTGCTGACGGACACGCAGCTGAGCCTGTTGCAGGGAATTGCGTTCATGGGCTCGTACATCGCGTTCTCGCCCTGGTTCGGCCGCTGGGCCGATGTTGGCAATCGACGCAACATCCTGGTGTTCGGCGTGGGCACGTGGAGCATTTTCTCGGCGCTGTGCGGACTGGCCGAGAATTACTGGCAACTGTTCCTGGCGCGTGCGGCGGTCGGCGCGGCGGAAGCTTGTCTCGCTCCGGCGGCGTGGTCATTGATTGCGGATTACTTCAATCGCGAGCGCTTGCCCCGGGCAATGAGCATCTATCTGATGGGGCCGTACATTGGCGGCGGGCTTGCGATGATCGCCGGCGGCATGGTGATCGGTTCGATGGGCACCTTGCGTGAGCTCGCCCCGATGCTGGCCCATCTGCAACCGTGGCAACTGACGTTTGTCATGATCGGTTTGCCCGGCGTCGTTCTCGCCATGGCCTTGCTCACGATTCGCGAACCGTCGCGCGGCGCGCAGACCATCGGTACTCGGGACCGGAGTTTCTCGATTCGGGAAGTGATCGAGTTTCTATGGCAGGGGCGTGCGTTCTACGTGCGGTTCTATCTGGGCATGGCGTTGATCGTCATCGTGCTCTACGCGTTGCCGGCGTGGATGCCATCGTTCCTGATGCGTGCGCATGGTGCCGATCCTACGACGGTGGGTCTGCGATATGGCGTGCTGGTGTTGATCATGGGATCGGCGGGCGTGCTCAGCGGGCCGTTCGTGGATCGATGGCTGGCGCGGCGGGGTCACGCTGACAGTCCCATTCGGGTCGCTGCCATCGCGTGCATCGGCCTGGTGATCTTCACCGCGATCCTGCCGTTGATGCCGGGATTTTCAGGCGCGCTGATCGCGGCGGCGGGCGGCACTTTCTTTTTCAGTCTGCCCCAGGCGATGTCGGCGACCGCTTTGCAATTGGCGACACCCAATCGCATGCGAGGCATCGTGGCGTCGCTCTATTTGTTCGTTCTGTCCGTGATCGGATTGGGCGCGGCGCCGACTGTGGTGGCCGTCGTCACCGATCGCGTGTTCGGCGATCCGTCGAAAGTGGGATTGTCGCTCGCTGTCGTTTGCGCGATCAGTGCGGCTGGCGCCGCGGTCCTGTTGTTCTCGGCGTTACCGCACTATCGGCGCGCGTTGGAGCGGAGTCGAGTGGGGACGGATTTTTAAATCTGTCCCCTTTCCTGGCCTATCTTTGGGTAGGTTTACTGGCGGCAGGGAGGGCCTAGTTTCATATCCGATACAAAGTCACGAATCGTCGAGGTGTGGGGGATGAGTCAATACAACAAACGTCATTTCCAGCAGCGCGTCAGCGGCGCCCCCTGGAAGCTCGCCGCAGCGGCAGTGGCCGTGTCGATGGCCCCGGTCAATCTGACGCATGCGCAGAGCACTACGGAATCTGCCAATGCGTCGACGTCGGTGTTGCTGGAAACAGTCCTGGTGAGCGCTCGCAAACGCGCCGCCGATGAAGCGGTCCAGGATACGCCGCTCGCTATCTCGGCATTCGGTGCGGCACAGCTCGAAGCCGTGTTCGCCGACAATCTCGACGACATCGGCAAGCTCGCGCCGAGCGTGGGTCTGAAGCCGACCAGCCAGGTCGGTGGCCAGAACTTCACCATCCGCGGCATGGGCGTGTCGGGCACGACCGCTTCGGACGAGCCGGCGGTGGGCATCATTCAAGACGGCGTCTATTGGGGCTCCAACTACGGCGCCATGCTCGATACGTTCGATGTCGAGTCGGTGGAAATTCTGCGGGGACCGCAGGGCACGCTGTTCGGTCGCAACGTCACGGGCGGCGCGGTACTGGTTCGCACGGCTCGTCCTTCCGGTGATTTCGATCTGGCCGCGCAGACTGTCGTCGGCAACTACGGTCGCTTCGATATCTCCGGCAAGATCGAAGGGCCGGTGATCAAGGACAAGCTGGCGGTGAAGCTCGCCGTGCTCGATCGCAATCTCGACGGCTATTACAAGAATCTCGCCAACGGCAAGGACTTCGGCGAGAACAACTCGACCTTGATTCGCGGCACGATCCTGGCCACGCCGACCGATAACTTCACCGCCTCGCTGATCCTGGAGAATTACCAGCAGGACGGCGACTCCACCGCGGCGGTCGGTTGGGAAGTGCCGGGTAACGGCCCGTACAACGACGGCTTCCGCCAGCCTCGCAATTTCTGGGACGTGCAACTCGACAATCCCGGCTACTCCGACATCGAAGTGAACTTCGGCGTGCTGGAAATGAATTGGGAAGCGCTGGCCGGCAAGATCACGTCCATCACCGGCGTGCGCAAAGTCGAGGTCGAGAACACTACCGACTTCGACGGTTCGCAGTTCAGCTACTTCAATCAATCGATCGCTTTCGACCAGGACCAGTTCAGCCAGGAACTGCTCTATTCCTCCGAATACGACGGCCGCGTCAACTTCACCGCGGGCCTGTACTACTTCAAGCAGGACTACACGCATTCCGAAGGTCGCGATCTCAATCGTCACGCCACGTTGACGGTGACGCGCGCTCACCTCGATCAGGAGTCGTACGCGGCGTTCGGCGAAGTCGATATCAAGCTGGCCGATCGTTGGACCTTGACGCTCGGCGGCCGCTACACCGAGGAAACGAAGGAAGCGAAGAGTGTGCCGTTCAGTTCGGCGCTGACGTTGTGCGCCGACCGTTCGATCTACGGCTTCGGCGATTGCACGTTCAACTACGGCCCCAGCGATGAGCATACCTGGAGCGATTTCTCGCCGAAGGTCGTGCTCGGCTTCAAGCCGGCGGACGGCCACCTGGTCTATGGCAGCGCGACGCGCGGCTTCCGCAGCGGCGGCTACAGTCTGCGCGGCAACGTGATTTTCGAACCGTTCGATTCGGAAGAGGTGAATGCGTTCGAGCTCGGCTACAAGGGTGAGCTGTTCGATGGCACGGTCCGGTTGAACGCTGCCGGTTACGTGAACAAGTACAAGGATCTGCAGCGTACGGTGCTCGGTGTCGACCCGGTGTACGGTGTGGTGCAATCCACGTTCAACGTGGCCGACGCGACCATTCAAGGCATCGAGCTGGATGTGGTGGCTCAGGCCACGGATCACCTGGTGCTGACCGCGGGCTATGGCTACACCGACGCCAGCTACGATTCGGCGGTCGCGGGCTTCGATACCAGCCTGGACTTCGTGCGAGTGCCGGAACAGACGTTCGCCGCGAGCGCAGCTTATACATTCGATCTGGATCAGATCGGGCAGCTGTCATTGCGCGGCGGTGTTTCGTACACCGACAAGGAATTCTTCAACGACGCCAACACGGTCTCCGGTCCGGCCTACACGCTGGTCGATGCGAGCATCGATTACGTGAGCCTGAACCACCAGTGGAAGGTGTCGCTGTTCGGCAAGAACCTGACCAAGGAAGAATATTCCTATTGGGGTTCGACACTGGGCGCGCTCGGCGCCAACCGTTTCATCGGCGCGCCGCTCACGTACGGCTTGCGGATCGGGTACGACTTCTAGTTGATGAGAGTATGACTGACGCATTTATTTTCGATCACGCCCGCACACCGCGAGGTCGCGGGCGACCCGACGGCTCGCTGCATGAGATCACTTCAGTGCAGCTGGCCGCGCAGGTGCTACAGGCACTGGCTGAACGCAACGGTCTGGATACGGGGCTCGTTGACGACGTGGTGCTTGGCTGCGCGCAGCCGGTAGGCGAGCAGGGAGGAAACATCGGCCGGGCGGCGGTGTTGGCGGCGGGATATGAGCAAAGCGTCGCGGGTCAGCAGGTGCATCGTTTCTGCGCCTCGGCGCTGGAAGCGGTGAACGCGGCGGCCGCGCAAGTGATGACGGGCGCGTCCGATGCGGCGATTGGCGGCGGCGTTGAGTCCATGTCACGCACCGTCATGGGGGCGGACAGCGGCGCCTGGTCTGCCGATCCTTGGTTCGCGTATCACAACTACTTCGCGCCACAGGGTATCGGCGCGGACATGATCGCGACCTTGGATGGCTTCACTCGCGAAGACGTGGACGATTACGCCGTGGAAAGTCAGCGGCGCGCGGCGTTGGCCTGGCAGCAGGGACGGTTCAGCAAAGCGGTCGTTCCGGTGCGCGATCTCATCGGCGAAGTGGTGCTGGATCGTGACGAGCACATGCGGCCCGAGACGACTCGCGAAGGCCTGGCAAAGCTCAAGCCCTCGTTCGTCGGTCTGGGTCAGATGGGCTTCGATGCCGTCGGCATTCAACGCTATCCGCAGATCGAGACCATTCAACACGTACATCATGGCGGCAATTCCAGCGGCATCGTCGATGGTGCCGGAGCCGTGCTGGTGGGCAACAAGAGCTTTGGCGAACGCGCCGGCCTGAAGCCGCGTGCGCGAGTGAAGGCATTCACGTCCATCGGCAGCGAGCCGACCATCATGCTCACGGCGCCGTCGGCTGTGACACATAAGCTGCTCAAGCGCTGCGGGATGTCGCTGAAGGACATCGATCTGTTCGAGATCAACGAGGCGTTTGCCGCCGTTGTTCTGCGATACATCCGCGCGCTCGATCTCGATCCGCAAAAGGTCAATGTCAATGGCGGCGCGATCGCGATGGGACATCCGCTCGGGGCCACTGGCGCCATCATTCTCGGCATCGTGCTGGATGAGCTGGAGCGGCGCGGGCTGGGCACGGCCTTGATCACTCTGTGCGCGGGCAATGGCCTGGGCACTGCCACGATCATCGAAAGGGTTTGACGGGATGAAGACGTTACGGCTCGACGTGGATGCCGATGGCATCGCTTTGATCACCCTGGAGGCGCCGGACAAGCCGATGAACGTGGTGTCGCCGCAGTTCATCGACGACATGATCGCCGCGATCGAGCGTGTCGCCGCGGACGCATCGATCAAGGGCGCCATCATTACTTCGGCCAAACCTGCGTTCATGGCGGGTGCGGACCTGAAATACATTCTCGGCATTGCTGGCGGCGCGCTCACGCTCAAACAGGCGTATGCATTCAGCCAGAAACCCTCGGTTCAGATGCATCGCCGGCTGGAGACGTGCGGCAAGCCGTTCGTTGCCGCCATCAATGGACTGGCGCTGGGCGGCGGTTATGAACTGGCGCTGGCGTGTCATCATCGCGTCATCGTCGATGATCCCAAGGCCGTGGTCGGTTTGCCGGAAGTGACGGTGGGTTTGCTGCCGGGCTCCGGTGGCACGCAGCGATTGGCTCGCATGGTCGGGTTGGAAAAGGCAGCGGCGTTGTTGTTGGACGGGCGCAGTGTCCCGCCGACGGAAGCGTTGCAGCTGGGCATGGTCGATCAAGTCGTGCCGGCCGCGCAGTTGTTGTCCGCCGCTCGCGGCTGGTTGTTGAATTCGTCCAATCCCGTGCGTGCGTGGGATGTCAAAGGTTATCGAAGCAGCAATGGCTTGCTGAATCCCACGGTCGTCAAGGTGATGAGCGAGCGTCCCGCGCAGATCGCGGCTCAGACTCGACGCAACTTTCCCGCGCCTATCGCCATCCTCGATTGTTTGTTCCAGGGCCTGCTGTTGCCGTTCGACAAGGCGCTGCAGCTGGAGTCCAAGCACTTCGCGCGATTGCTCTGTGATCCGGTGGCGAGAAATTTGATCCGCACGTCGTTCGTGAATCGCGGCGAGGCCAGCAAGCTCGCGCGGCGGCCGCGTGACGTGGCGAAGTCGGCCGTTACTCGTCTCGGTGTGCTCGGCGCCGGCATGATGGGCTCGGGCATCGCATACGTCGCGGCGCAGGCGGGCGTTGAAGTTGTGCTACTGGATAGCTCGCTCGAATTGGCCGAGAAGGGCAAGCAGTATTCGGTGAAGTTGCTCGACAAAGCAGTTGAGCGCGGCAAGCAGAGCAGAGACGCTGCTGACGCCATACTGGCGCGGATCAAGCCGACGACGAGTTATGAATCTCTGGCGGGCTGCGAGCTGGTGATCGAGGCTGTCTTTGAAGATGTCGGGGTGAAAGCCGAGGTTACCCAGCGGGCCGAGGCGGTGTTGGGCGCATCAGCGATCTTCGGCAGCAATACTTCGACGCTGCCGATCGGCCGCCTGGCCGAGGCGTCGTCCCGGCCGGCGCAGTTCATCGGGCTGCACTTCTTTTCTCCCGTCGATCGCATGCCACTGGTGGAGGTGATCGTCGGCGCAAGTACGAGTCAGGAGACGCTCGCGAAGTCGCTCGATTTCGTCGGGCAGCTGCGCATGACTCCGATTGTCGTGAACGACTCACGCGGCTTCTATACCAGCCGGGTGTTTCAGACCTTCATTCACGAAGGCATGCGCATGCTGGAGGAGGGCATCGAGCCCGCGCGCATCGAGAATGCGGCGATGGCTGCCGGCTTTCCGGTCGGTCCGCTGGCCTTGCTCGATGAGGTGACTATCGAGCTGCCGTGGAAGATCGTGCAGGAAGCGGAGGCCGCGCTCGGTGCGAACTTCAAGCGGCCGTGCGCGTACGATGTGATGAGACGCATGCTCCATGAGATCAAGCGACCGGGGCGGCGTCATGGCGGCGGCTTTTATGACTATCCCAAGGACGCGCCGAAACGCCTGTGGCCCGGCCTGTCGGCCGCGTTTCCGCCGGCGCGAAAACAGCCCGGCGTCGAAGAGCTTCGCGATCGGTTGCTGTACATCCAGGCGCTCGAGACCGCGCGGTGTCTGGAAGAGGGCGTAATTACGCATCCGGCCGATGCGGATGTGGGCGCGCTGTTGGGCTGGGGCTTTCCGGCGTGGACCGGTGGTCCGCTGTCCTTCATCGAGACCGTGGGCATGGAGAAGTTCGTCGCTGAGGCCGAACGCATGGCGTCCACCTATGGCGCTCGCTTCGCGCCTTCCGATTGGCTGCGAGCAAGAGCGGAACAGGGCGAGGCTTTCTATGAAACTGCGTTACCGCGCACCGCTGCTGCCTGAACCATGCGCCGGTTGATCTTCGAACCCGAGCACGATGCATTCCGGGAAACTGTCCGTCGTTTCTTTCGTAACGAAATAGGTCCGCACGGCGAGCGTTGGCGCGAGCAGGGTCACGTCGATCGCTGGGCCTACACCAAGGCCGGCGAGCAGGGCTATCTGCTGATGTGGGCCGACGAGAAGTACGGCGGCGCCGGCGTCGAGGACTTTCGTTACGAGCAGATCGTCTACGAAGAAAACATCCGGCACGGCGAGCCGGGCTTCTATATCAACCTGCACTCCGGGCTGGTCGCGCCCTACATCGACGGGCTTGGCGACGAGGAGCAGAAGCTGCGCTGGCTGCCCAAGTGCGCGAGCGGCGAGTCGATCCTCGCCGTCGCCATGACGGAGCCGGGCGCCGGCAGCGATCTCGCGGGTATGAAGGCAACCGCGGTGGATCAGGGCGAGCACTGGCTGCTCAATGGCTCGAAGACCTATATCTCCAATGGCCAGCTGGCCGATCTGATCATCGTCGCCGCTCGCACCGTGCCCGATCAGCGCTACGGCATCGGACTGTTCGTCGTCGAAGCCGGCATGCCCGGTTTCAAGCGCGGCAATCGCTTGCACAAAATGGGGCTGAGAGCGCAGGACACGTCCGAGCTGTTCTTCGACAACGTCGCCGTGCCCAAGCGCAACGTACTTGGGGATGCCACCAAAGGCTTCGGATTCTTACAGCAGTTTCTGGTCGGCGAGCGGTTGATCGCGGCGATCGACTCGATGGCGGCGGCGCAGACTGCTTTCGATATCACCCTCGAGTTCATCCAAAATCGTCGCGCGTTCGGCCGACCGGTGGGAATGTTTCAGAACAGCCGCTTCGTGATGGCCGGCCTGCGGGCCGAGATCGATTCGGCACAGACGTTCGTCGATCAATGCGTGCTCGAATACAACGCCGACCGCCTGACCGCCGACGAAGTCGCGGGCGCCAAGCTGGTGGCCAGCGAGGTCGAAGGCCGGGTCGTCGACGCCTGCGTCCAGCTCCACGGCGGCGCGGGCTACATGGAGGAGTACCGCATCAGCCGGATGTACACCGAAGCTCGCGTGTCCCGGATTTTCGCCGGCAGCTCGGAGATCATGAAGGAGATCATCGGGCGCAGCCTGGGGTTGGATGAGCGGAAGCTGAAGTAGCGATCCTGCCTCCGAGCGCTGCGCTCTTGTTCCACTGAGACGAGGCAGCGAACTTGCTACAGCCGCGTGCCGTTGTCAACGCGTCCGTTGATCGCTCTACATCCTGCGATGTTTCTTTCGGTGAATCCCTGATTTCGATGGCCGGGGCGCAAAGAATATTGACAGCGGCTCGGCAACGATTCCAAACTGAATACAGAAAAATCAATCGCGGGCCGAAGTCAGGGATGATGGATCTGAGCTAGGGAAGGGCGTCGACCAGGTCACCGCGCAGCTCCCTTGATCGTTTCCAAGTCGTGGCGGGCTCGCACTCGCGGGCGGATCGCGGCTGCCGATTTTTTGGGGTCGGGAATCGATCGGGCGCGTCAACAATTCGAGATCCAGCACCATGGCAGGCAAGCTGAAAACATCACACAGGAAATGGCTGGCGCGGTTGGGAAGCAGTGTGGTCATCGCGGGCGCCGTGTTCGCGGTTTTGCTGCCGCTCCGCGCGCTGCATGCCCAAGCCATTCCGCAGCAATACCAGTTCGCGTTACAGCGCGCACAGTATCTCGTCTCCATGGGGGACGTTAATGGCGATGGAACTCCGGATCTGCTGGTCAAGGCCAAGGTCAATCTGGCGTTCGTGGACATCGATGTGCTGGTACCGATCCTGATCAAATCGGCCAGTCCGACGTTCGTGTTGCTGTCATCGGGTGGGTCTTACTCGCTGGTGACCAATCCCAGCCCGGCTCTGCTCAACCACCCGGCCTGGCAGGCAAGCAGCCACGATCTGGTGTTCGGCGATGTGCTGGGCAACGGCAACAATGCGATGTTGTTGCGAGGTCGGACCAGCGGGGCACCGAATTTCGTCATCGTGACGTCTTCGTCGACGGGCGCACCAGTCCTGTTGCAACAGCTTTCCGTCGCCAACCTCGGCGTGGATATCAGTGGCTCGACCCACAGTGTGTCGTTGGTCGATACGAATCGAGACGGCCGCGCGGATCTGGTGTTACGGACCAACGGCACGATCGATACGGTGTTTGCCGCCAGCGTCGATGGCTTGTTTGCTGCGCCTCAGGATGAAGAGGATCGAGTCATGATGGCGTGGCGTGCGTTCTGCGCGGCGTTGGACGCAGGGGATCTTACGTCGGCGCAACAGTTCATTTCGCCGGTCACGCAGGCAAAGTATATGGCGGGCCTCACCAATCTCGGCTCCGCGGTTACGACCTTCACTTCGACACTTGGTCAGCCGCGCGAAGTGAGCACCGATGACAACTTTGCCGAATATGCCGTCACGCAGACCTACAGCGGCAGCACCTATCTGCATGTGATCGTGTTTCGTAAGTCGAGCAATCGCTGGCAACTCGAGGAATTTTGATTCATGGGGGCTCGTGTCGGAGCCGTGGCCAGCTTGCTGGGTTGTGTGCTGCTCGGCCTGAGTGGCTGCACCAAAGCATGGTGCTCCGGACCGATCGAGGGCCAGGTGATCGATGAGGGGACTGGCGCGCCGCTTGCTGATGCCATCGTACTGGTGAACTGGCAGATCAAAGGAATGGAAGGTTACCCGCAGGGACAGCTGGCGATTTTCGAACGCGTGACCGACGCGCGCGGCCGCTTCCAAATTCCCGCGTGGGGGCCGAAGCGTCCGCCTCCTGGTACCACGGTTGCACTCTCCGAGCCGACCGTTCGGGTGTTCAAGAGCGGCTACGACCCTCTGGTGGTCGTTCGTGAAGCGAACACTGAGGATGACTCGCATGCGCGGACTCTGCTGATGCGCAGAGTCGAGGGGGCCCCGGCGGAGTATGCGTCCCGAATGAGCACTTTCTGGACGCCTCTCGATGTGAATCTCGGCGGTGACCGTTGCGACTGGCGGGCGGCGCCGCGCTTATTCAATGCACTGGTGCAACTCAGGGCAGAGTTCGATGCGGCCGGCGTCCGCAGCGATCTGCCGCTGCGGAGCTATTGGTGTACGACCGATACGCACTGAGCTTCAATATGAAAAAAACTCTGTCATGGATGAACTGGGTCGCTGTGGGTGTGCTCGGCACGGTCGGTACGGCGCTCGCTTATGAGCCGTCGACGCATACCACCCTGACAGCACTGGCCTTCGATCGCTCGCGCTTGTCGGATCCGTCGCTGCTGACGGACCTTGGTTTCAATCCCTCGGGTACCTATCGCGAGATAACCGTCGACGGTGTGCCCGTCACTGGAGGCGTGCGACTTCCTCGCGAAGTCGTGGCATACGGTGCCGCAGCGGAGGACTATCACACTGCGGGCCTTTGCCCCTCCGACTGGACGCGCCCATTCAATCATTTCTTCGATCCACAGCACGGCGGGCGGGCGCTCGAGTGGGGCGGTGTCCTCGGGCACCCGTCGCCCGACTGGGCGCTGGAGGACAACGGGCAGGTGACCACCAGATACGTGTCGTGTCTCGCGGCGGGCGGCCGGCCACAGAACTTCTCATATCGGGATGCGCAGGCGAACTTGTATGCAGCACTCATTCAGCCCAATCCCACGGATCGCGACAACTCGATGGGCATGGTGTTACAGACGCTCGGCCACGTCGTGCATCACGTGCAGGATATGGCGCAGCCGGCGCACACACGTAACGAAGCTCATTCTCCCATCAATCCTCCCGAGCGCGCCTGGATCGAGGCCTACACCGAAGGCTACGCCAGGGTGAACATCGCCTCGATCGTCAACAACAATCCCTATCCGGTGCCGAGCTTTGCGCGTGCGCGCGACTACTGGGTTACTTCGGGGGCCGGCTCGCCGATGTATGTGGGGATGGCGGAGTACACCTCTCAGAACTTCGTCAGTCAGAGCACCGGCTTTCAATCCAACGGCAGCACCGTGCTGGCGAATCCGGAGTTTCCCTTGCCGAACGGTCAGGGCAAGACCATCGAGACGCGAACTGTCACGATCCGGTTGCGCGACACCAATACTCTCACCGGTCCCATGCAGGTGGTGACGGGGCCGATCTACGATGGATACGCGTTCGGTTCCCAACCCAACCGGGTGCTGGCGACCCAATCGCTGGTCGACCGGATGTTACAAAACAGTGGCTTCAGCATGCTGTTCGGAGTCAACTCCTATGTCTATGAACAGCAGTATCCCGTGCTGTTGCCACGAGCCGTCAGCTTTTCCGCGGGGCTGATCAATCATTTCTTCGCGGGCAAGCTCAGCGTGAGCCGCGCGGCGTCCGGGCCGGGCTGGGTCATTAGAAATGAAGCGGCGGAAACGATGAGCGGCCAGTTCGAGCTGTACTACCAGACCACCACTGGTCAGCGTTTCCCTGTTTCCGGCGGGACGTGGGGAGGTACGGTGGCCGCGGGCCAGTCGACACCGGCGCTGGCAGAACCGCCGAACACTGCAAGCAAAGTCGTTGCCGTCTTCGTAGGAACCATCGGCAGCGAGTCGATGCTGCGTACCGCCGGCAGGGTGACGGACTATTCGGCGCCCCCCGTTCCTTGCGGCCAGGCCCTGTCCGCGGGCGGTTCGTCGGAGGGCTTCAATCAGCTGATGGAGATGGGGTCGGAGGCGGGGCCGGTGCAGATCGAGTTCGAGGCCTACCAGATTCCGGACAAGTTCGAGATTCGCGCCGAGAATTCCGCGCAGACGCTGGTGGTCACGACCACGAATATGGTCAGCGGCTGGCGCAACTGGACGTATCAGTTCAATCCCGCCTCGCTCGGCACATCGAAGTTCCGCATCCGGGTCACGGGTAACACAGACCCGGCGACGCTCTGGACCGCGTCGGTGTCCTGCCCGAACAAGACGCTCACGAACTCGGATCGTATCCAGGACAGAATTTCCATCACGTTCGGTGTCGGGGCGACCAGCGGTGCCGGTTGTAACACGGGCTATACCAGCATCACCGTCAATGGAACGCCGGCGGGGACGCTGCACTTCAGCCCGGGCGTTGGCGACACCAGCTCGCCTGTGACTGTCACTGCCGGTACCCATCAGCAGGTGGTGCTGCAAACGACGATCACGACCTGGGGCACGCCGGGTTTCACCTGCAGCGGCAATGGCAGTGTGTTCTGGAATGACCGGGCGGGTCGGCACTACTTGAGTGGCGGTACGTCCTGGATCTCCATCCAATGATTCTTCATCACAGGTTCAGCATGAAAGCCATTATCTCTTTCGCCGCCACGCTCGGCCTGCTCGGTTCCGTGCCGGCGTCGGCGGCGGATTGGTTCGACCGGGTCAGCGAGCGCTTCGATCTGATCGAGCAATCGTCGAGCGGACAGATCCTGCTTCAGGTGAACAACGGCGGGATCGCGATAACAGTCCCGGGGCGCAGCTCGAGCTGCAGTGCCACCTCGGTGCTCATCACGCCTCCCGTGAATAAGGAAAAGGATTGGTTGGCGATGGTGCTGGCGGCGGTAATCGCTGGGAAGGGAGTCACCGTCTATGGCAACTGCAACGCTGCGACGTGGCAGATCGAGTCGAATCGCATCCTGGTCGACTACCGCTCGTAGCTGAGGGCGCGCGGCTGGTGCCGAGCCATCACCAGCCCGTAGCCGTTTGCACCCATACCAGTGGGCCGCGCGACCACACTTCCCAGTCGTAGAACACCACGAATCCTGGGGAGAGCTCGATGCGCCATTGCTGGCTCGCGATGCTGATCGTAGCGTTGTCGTCGGTCGCGCATGCCGATGCGTCGCAGGTGATTCGTGACTGCGCCGATTGTCCCGAGATGAAGGTGGTGCCCGCGGGCAGCTTCGAGATGGGAGCCGCCGATGGCGACGCCGAGGCGAAAGATGATGAGCGCCCCCGGCATCGGGTAACAATCGCCAGGCCCTTTGCGGTGGGTGTCTATGAAGTCACGCGCGGGCAGTTCGCGAAGTTCATCGACAGCACCGGCCACGACGCGGGCAACAGTTGCCACGGTTACGAAGACGGCAAGTGGCAGGGCAAATGGGAGAACAAGGCCGGGTGGAACTGGCGCCAGCCAGGCTACCCGCAGGAATCGAATCATCCCGTGGTGTGTATCAACTGGAACGATGCCAAGCGCTACGTCGAGTGGCTGAGCAAGAGCACAGGCAAGCACTATCGGTTGCTCACCGAAGCCGAATGGGAGTACATCGCGCAGGCCGGTAAGGTTTCAGTCAGTCATGACACTGCCAACTACGGTGCCGAAGCGCATTGCTGTACTTCGCTCGCCGAGGGCAAGGATCGTTGGCTGACCACCGCGCCGGTCGGCAGCTTTGCACCGGATGCGCTCGGTCTGTACGACGTTAAAGGCAATGCTTGGGAGTGGCTGGAGGATTGCTATAACGACAATTACAACGGCGCTTCCGCCGATGGCAGTGCGCGTACCGCCAATTGTTCGCTGACCGATCGGCGCGGCGTGCGTGGCGGTGGCTGGGGCGATCCGGGTCGTTTGTTACGAACGACTTATCGCCTGCGCAGTCCGGTCGAGGGTCGCTACTTCGGCCTGGGCTTCCGCGTTGCCCGCGATCTGAACTGATCGCCTCAGCTCAGCTCGGCGAGGCGGCGTTTCAAGAACTCCTTTTCCGCCTCGTTCTCACAGCGCTCGATGGCGTTTCTGTACGATGCCGCTGCATGCTCGTTGCGATCGAGACGCCGCAACAGGTCGGCACGGATCGCGTGAAACAGATAGAAGCGGTCGAGCTCGGCAGTGAGGGCATCGATCAGTTGCAACGCTGCCTGAGGTCCATCGACCTCCGCGACCGCCACCGCGCGATTCAACGCCACTACCGGCGTCGGCTGGATCGCCAGCAATTGATCGTAGAGTCGAACGATCTGAGCCCAGTCCGTTTCGTCGGTGTGGGCGGCGATGGCGTGGGCCGCATTGATTGCTGCCTGTATCTGGTAAGGCCCGGGTCGATTGTGACGTAAGCAGCGTTGGACGAGCCTCAAGCCCTCGAGGGTCGGTGTGGGATCCCATCGGCTGCGATCCTGATCCCGCAGTAATACCAATTGGCCATCGCAATCTACACGCGCTGAGCGGCGAGCGTCCGACAACAGCATCAACGCCAGCAGTCCTTGGATTTCCAGTTCATCCGGCAGCTCACTCAGCAGCACGCGAGTGAGCCGGATGGCTTCCGTGCAAAGCTCGCCGCGCGTGAGCCCGGTGCCGGAAGTCGCCGCGTAACCTTCGTTGAAGATCAGATACAGGACGGCGAGCACGGGAACCAGGCGGGCCGGGAGTTCGCTCGCTTCGGGGACTCGATAGGGGATGCCGGCGTCACGAATCTTTCCTTTGGCGCGCACCAGGCGTTGTGCCAGGGTGACTTCGGGAATCAGGAAGGCCTTGGCGATTTCCGGCGTGGTCAAACCGCCGAGCAATCGTAAGGTGAGTGCCACCTGCGCATTGGTCGCGAGCGACGGATGACAACACGTGAAGATCAGGCGCAAGCGATCGTCGTGCACGGGGTCGTCCTCATCGATCGGCTCTTTCGACTGCATCAGGACCGCCTGCTCATGCCGCTCCTGTCGCGAGCTGTCTTTACGCAGGCGGTCGATGGCGCGGTTGCGTGCGGTCGTGATGATCCAGCCCGCGGGGCTCGGCGGTGGCCCGTCCTTGGGCCAGCGTTCGATCGCAGTGGCGAAGGCGTCCTGCACGGCTTCCTCGGCAGTGTCGATGTTGCCGAATGCGCGCGTCAGCACCGCCACCGCGCGTCCGTATTCCGCGCGAAAGATGCGGGCAATGTCCGCTTGCGACAGCGCCATCGCTCGTCGTCAGCCGTTGTGTTGAAACGGTCTGACTTCGATGGGCAGGGTGATGGCGCGTGCCAGTTTGCGGCCCCACTCGAGTGCCGCATCCAGGTCGGGCGCCTGGATGATGTCGAAGCCGCCGAGGTGTTCCTTGCCTTCGATGTACGGCCCATCGGTGGTCAGCATCTTGCCGTCCTTGAACGTCAACACCGTGGCCGTCGATGCCGGGTACAGGCCGCCGCCGAACACGAGGGCGCCGGCCGCCTTCATTTCGCGGATCACCTCGTTCACGTCGCGCATGATGGGTTCGAGAATGTCCGGCGGGGGCGGCGGGCCGTCGGGCTGATAGATGCTCAACAGATAATGCTTCACGGTCGGGTCCTCGGGTTGAAGGCGATCCGATATCGCCTGACCTGCCTATACGAACGGCGTCGACGCAAATCGACACCGTCGGGTCGCCGAGGACAAATTTGGCTACAAAGTCTTCATATACTCAATCAGGGCCTTGCGCTCCGCATCCGTGACCGGGCGACAGCAAGAAATTCGCTGCTACCAACGGGTTTTACGACGAGACCCTCGGGTCCCAGAATGTTCCCGACTCATCGCTCGGGTCTGTGGTGAAATATATCGATCCCGGGCTCGGCGACCTGGCGGGACGATAAATAATATGAATACCAAAGACGTCTTGGATCTGTACGAGCTCACCGACGAAACCAATCAGGGCTACCGGGGCGTGTTCGTCATCGGCTCGCTGTGCGTGGGCGAACGGATCGCGGTGTCGTCTCAGCAGGCTCGAGCATTGAATCTGGTTCATTCTCTGTTTGCTGAGGGAAGACTCGCGCGCGGAAATCGCGTCTGCGTCGTGGGTGGTGGCGCCGCAGGTCTCACTGCTGCCGCGTATGCGATTACGCGGGAGGCCGTGGTAACGGTGATCGAGTCCAACGATCTGCTATGGAATCTGCGTGGCTGCCGCACGCGATGGCTCCATCCCAATCTGTTTCGCTGGTGGCCCGATCCCAGATGGAAATGTACCGGCACCAACTTTCCGGTGATGAACTGGTACGCGGGCTATGCAAGCGACATAGGAGAGCTGCTGCATCAGAAGTATCTCTCCTTCGAAGCACTGCAAGGTTCGCGGAGCTCCAGGAAGCGCCTCAAGTACCCCGGGCACCAGATTGCACGCGGCGTTCGCGTGCATAGCTGCGGCGGGGAGTGGAACGTCACTTGGGTTCCTTTGACTGACGATGCCAGGGAAGCTGCCAGATGCGATGTCTTCGATGTGGTGATCATTGCGACGGGTTTCGGCAGCGAGGCCCGCATACGGGATACCGAGGCGAGCCTGTACTGGCTCGACGACACGCTGGAGCGCGAACGACCGACGGGCCGTCAGATGCAATATCTTATTTCGGGCACGGGCGATGGTGGGCTGACAGACCTGCTGCGCGTGCGAGTGAAGGGCTTCCGTCATCATCATCTCCGGGACTGCTTGCTGGATATGGAGCCTTTTGCCGCTGAGATCGACCATCGAATCAAGGAAGTCGAGGAGCGGGCGCGCCTTGGAACGGATCTGGACGTGACTGAGGGATACAAGAGAATTGCATGGGACCGTGCCCTCTGGCGTTTGCTGGACTCACGGCGCGCCACGACCTCCGTGGTCCTGACCAATCGCGAAGGCGGAGGGGCGCTCGTCAGTCCCGCTTGGAGGGTGAGCAAATTTCTCGCGGCACAATTGCTGATGCGCGATCCGCGCACGGAATATCGAGCTGGGCCGGCCCGGTGGGAGCCGAGAGACACCGCCGCGATCGACGCCGATCAGCCCAGGCCACATCCTGAGACGTTCGACGTGCGATTTGCAAAGGGCGAATCCTCGGGGGAGTTCGATGCGATCGTCGTGCGCCATGGGCCGCAGAAACAGACGCATGCGATGTGGGGGCGGGAGGCGGTTGCCGCGTCGTGGGTCACGCTGACGCAAATGGGTTTCGAACGGAGTGTCATCGAGTCGGCGAAGGAAAAGTGGCGGCGGCTGGCGCAACTCGAGCAAACGACGGACGACCCGGTCGACCAGGACGGTATGCAAACGAACTTCGAAACACGCTTGCGCAGTCGCATCCAGTCCGTGCTGCCGGCCATCGGTGGGCGAACGGTGATCGGCATGCTGTCCCGGTTGGTCTCGTGTGTCTGTCCAGAGGAGGAAGAGACGCCGACCGCAAATTTGCTCGACATCGAACATCCATTGGTGACGGACGACGTCGCCTCGCTGCTGACCCAGGTCGCACAATTGATCGGGAACCGCCCGGTAGCGAGGGACGACTCCATGGCGGAGGAAGACCGCGGCTGGCGACTTGGCGCGGAGCTCAATCGCAACGAGGCCATTCAGGTGATCTGGGCCGCTGACCGTTATCTGGCGGATTTGTGGGATCGGCGTCCACAGCAAACGGAGTTGCTGGAACGGAATTGGGTCCTGCCGCGCACACCCTGGTCGTCCCGGGCACCGCTGCTTCAGCACACCTGCGTGGCACGACATTGGGCGCCTTATCGCCTCAAGTACGTGCGTGACGAGAAACCCATGGCGCTTCCAAAGCGCCCGAGTCGCCGCAGGCTCGAGCAAGCGCTGCATGAGCGTCTGCAGACTATTGGGATCGAAGATGCCGCTGGGGACTCGGGTCACCTTTTGACCATTGTCGATTCCTGCGTGCCACGCCAACGCATTGCCGTCGTGGCGAAGGGGGTGCCTCGGGTCTGGCGCCTGGCTCGAGAGCTGGCGGCGAATTACCTTTACATTCAATCATTTAATGTCTGGCATCCGCTCGAAGTCCCAGCCTCGGCGTCGTCAGTTTTACATACTTTAGAATAGTTGATGATAGTTGACTCACGATTGACTCCAGGGGTGGCACACCGTAGCATTCCGGCATGGTGGCCGAAACTCAAACGCTGAACATGCAATGCGAGCGCGCGCTTCGGTTGCTGGCGCGTGGCAGTCGCATCAAGAGCCGTTTGGCTGTGGAGATCTACGGCGAGGACAACACTTCAACGCGCTCCATGATTTCGCGGCTGTCGAAGCAGTTGATGGAGAACGGCTGGGCGACGGAGACCAGACAAGGTCGCGAGCGATTCATGGAGATCACGCCGAAAGGGCGTGAGCGTATCGGCGCCACTGACGGTCAATCGAGCAAGCAAGAGCCCGTCCCCCCGATACCGAGTCTGACAGAGGCATTGGAATCGCTGCGTCCGTCCGGCGATCAGCCGTTTCATCCACACGATCGTCCGCGCTTTCACTTGCGGCACGCGGCTCTGCTGGCACTGGCCGAGCTTCGTGGCACAGGTATTCGAACCGTTGCCGACGAGCACTACGAGGCGATGCTTCGTACGCTGGTGCACGATGACGGTGGATCGGAAACTCGTGACAAGAAAGTATTCACTTCGCTGGCAGCTACCTGGCCCGGCAGCGACCGCCGCAAACGGCTGACGAATTGCTTGGTGAACTTCCAGTATCCGGATCCGAACAGCCGTCGTGAAACCGGGCCGGAGTTCGTGCTGCTCGCCGACAAGATGACCTCGGGCGCGGAGGCCATTCTCTGGGCCTCCGGTGCCATCGATCTGGCTCATCATTATTCCTTCGCGCCCGCTTCGCAGATGGATCGCATGACGGCGCGCAAGCTCTTGCGCCAGGCCAAGGAGCTGCTGGACAAAACGAGCCTCGAATATCCTGCGATGCGCGTCGCCGCCGCTTACCGCCTTGGCAAGCTGGGCAAAGTTGCCACGGTGGGTTGGAGCTGGGACGGTCACGATGTCGCGGAGGAGCGGCAGCCGCGGACCGAAGCCTCTGCGCACAACGAGGATGAAGCTCTGCAGTCGGTGCTCGAAACGATGGATCACGCCGTGATTCGGGCTGGACGCTTCAATTTCGAGCTCGAATCGTACGAAGGCGCGTTGCGGAGTTATTTGGGACGCTGGGTTCTGCTCGCCCTTCCGTCGAGCGAGTGGGTGTTCCGCCGCGCTGGCGGTCTGGACATCGCGCATGCGATCGAGGATTGGGCTGTCGATGTGCGTGAACGCGGACTGCTGGGCGAGTTGCTGGTGTCGCGGGTCAGAGATCAGGAAAATGCTCCGCTACGGCAGCGGCTGAAAGATTTTCTGAGAGTCGGCGAGCGCTACCGGCAGGAAAAGGTCGGCATGCAACTGGAGCCGTACATGGCTCAGGCACAGGCCCTGCTCGGGGAGAGTGTGTCGGTCCGGCTGGAACCGGAGGTGTTCGATCCCAAGGCCGCTTACTATCAGCGCATGCTGATGAACAATTTGTGGAATCCGGAGATGGTCGTTGCGCATACCATGGCAGCGGCAGTTACAGGAGTAAGCTCGTGAACAGGTCAAACCATTCTTTTTCGCAAACCCGGGCCGTGACACCCGCGCCGCTTTCACAGCCTCGGTCGGCAACACAGCAATCCGAAAAGTGGTTGCAGATCGAGCGAGCGGGTGCGACGCCGGGCGGTGCCGGTGCCCCTCCCTCCAAGAGCTGAGAGCTGGTGCCGCGCGCTGCCAATCGAGCGCGTGGCAGCCATCCTGGAATCGTCCGCGCCCACTTTCGGTGTGGCACGGACCGGCAGCATCACACGACTCGATGGAATTGGGATTGCAACCGCCAGTGCCGTGCGGAGGGATCCGATCGGTGAGTCTGTCAGTGTCAGCACGGGCAAAGGCAGCAACGAGTTACATGCTCGTGTAGGGGCGCTCGCGGAAGCGCTCGAACGCTATTGCGCCGAGCCCCGCGGGCGGGTCGCGATTCGCACGGCGCCGGCGAGCGCTCTCGATGGTCGAGTCTTGTCTCCCGAGGCGCTGATCCTTCCTGATGGACTCAGCGGCACCGAAACAGTGGATTGGTGCGAAGGCCGGACGATCGACGGCGATTTTCTATGGGTGCCCGCCAACGCGGTGTTCTTTCCCTATCAACCGAGCGAGAGCGCGGTGCGCCTGTGCGCGGCCAACACTACCGGACTCGCGGCTGGGGCGACGCTCGAGGAAGCACTCGTATTCGCCCTGTTGGAATGTATTGAGCGCGATGCCTATTCGCGTGCAGTGGCGTTGGCCACGGTGGGGCAAGGAGATCGTGTTCCCGTGGTCGATCTGACTTCGGTGCGCGAATGTGTGCCCGCTGAGCTGCAAGCAATTCAGTCGCGTGGCCATGACATTTTGGTGCGCGATCTTCACTGCGATACAGATGTGCCATGTTATCTGTGCGTGATTCACGACGGCGTTCTTGCACACATGGGCGTGGCGGCTCGGCCCGACGCCGTGGAGGCGCTGCGCGCAGCTCTGCAAGAAGCCGCACAGAGCCGGCTCACGGATCTGCAGGGTGCGCGCGAGGATTTAGTGGATCGTCATGAGCTCGAGCCAACCGACCCCTGGTTTTTGAGCGCCGGGGATGCGCGTGCCGTTCCGGTTCGCGAAGGATGGAATGGCGCTTCTGCATTCGAAGTACTCCAGGGATTGCAAACACGTCTGTGCTGTCTCGATCTTCCCGCGTCGGTGAGCTGGGTGGATTTGAGCCTGCCAACCGTGAGTCTTACGGTGGTGCGTGCAATTGCGCCGGGCCTCGAGGTTTGGGCGTTCGATCCCTCCCGGGTCGGAGCGCGAGCGCGCGGCTGGTTATGCCTGGCCTGATCGTTTTTGCGGGACCGAGCCTGCGTGCGCCGCGGCCGAATGTTCCGGATGTTCTGTTCCTGCCGCCTGCCGCTCGTGGCGATTTGTTACGCGCGGCGAGTTCGGGCGCTCGCGCGATCGGGCTCATCGATGGCGTATTTCACCAATCACTTGCCGTAACTCCGGCGGAAGTGCGTGCGGCCGCTGCCACCGGGGCGCGACTCTTCGGTGGCGCCAGTCTGGGAGCGCTACGTGCTTGCGAATGCTCGAGCGACATGCGCGGCGTGGGAGAGATTTGGGCGGCATTTGCCCGATGCGAACTCACGGATGATGATGAAGTCGCCGTCACGTTCCTTCCGGACTCGTGGGAACTCGTTTCCTATCCGCTGGTGCAGATCAGGGAAGTCGCTCGCTTGGTGCTCTCGGCCGCTCCCCAATGTGAGGAGTTGGCGCGTCAGTTCGTGACCGCTGTGCGTGCCTTGCCGTTTCAAGAGCGCACGGTAAGTGCGGTGAAACACGCGGCCACTGCATTGATCGCTGGCGGTTTCTCCTGGGACCAACTCCATCTGTGGCTGACCGACGAACATTTCGATGTCAAACGGCGTGATGCATTGGCGGTGCTGGAGGCAGTGCGTGGCATCGGCGCCACGCAGCTGTAAGGGTCCGCCAGCCGTTCGCTAGAATCGAACAATAATGACCCTGGGCTGGAAAAAATCCACGCCTGCAGCGTCTCAATCGGCAGGGACGATTTCGCGACGGTCCGTCGCGACAGGTGCCGCCTCGCTCGTCGGGGAGGTGGCGGAGTCAACAGTCCGCCGTGAGGTGTGCCGGCCAGGGTCGATGATGGGTGATGCGTCAACGCCGAAGCCGGCGCTGTCGGAGGTGCTGCCATTTCGCACGCCTCGAAGCGCCGAAGAATCCCGCCCGGGTCAGTTCCCCGTGACGCCCTCGGTGTTCGACCTCCGGCGGCTGTACCGGGCGCATTGGCAGGAGCTGTGTCGTTATGTCAGTCACACCTTCGGGGCCGGGCCGCCCGAGCCTGAGGATGTGGTGCAGCTGGCGTTCACTCGGTACGCCGCGCTCGACTCGCCCGAGCGCATCCAGAATCCCCGCGCTTTCCTGTTCACGATGGTTCGAAACATCGTGCTCGATTACCGGCGTTCGCAGGATCGGGCCGATCGGTACGCTCGCGACGCGCTCGCTCAGGCCGGCGCGGCGCCGTTGCAGGACGCGTCTCCTGAGCGCGTCGTGATGGAGTGGCAGCGGTTCGACGCGATCAACGCGGCGCTCAAGAAGCTGCCGCTCAAGCAGCAGCAGGTGCTCGCGATGAGTCGCGTTCACGGCATGACGTACGAGGAGATTGCCAGTCGCACGGGTTGGTCGCTCGCCGATATCAGCCGTCAGCTGGTGCGGGCGGTCGCGGCGCTGGATGCCGCGTTGAAGGAAATGGAGTCGCCATGAGGCAGGAGCAGAAGTCATCCGCGGTCGGCATGATCGATGAACGGGCGCGTCGCTGGCTGGTGCAAGTGCATGGCGGTGCCCTGACGGCGCCGGAACGTGCGGAGTTCGAAGCCTGGCTCAGTGCCGATGTCGCTCATCGAGACGCTTATCGGTGCGTCGAACAACTCTGGCGCGATGTGAGCGTGGTCGGAGCACTGAGCGATGTGGACGTGAGCAAGGCCGCATTCAGCCGGCGTCGTACCCATTGGTCGTTGGCGGCGGCCAGTGTCGTGCTGGCGGTGGCGCTGACGTTCCTGTTGCTCACGACGGGCGGCACGGTATATCGCACAGGTAGAGGCGAGGTCCGTGAGCTCGCGCTTGCTGATGGCAGCCACGTCACGCTCGGTGCCCGGTCGAAATTGCGGGTCACATTCGTCGACACCGAGCGTCGTGCCGATCTCGAAGCCGGCGAAGCGTTTTTCTCGGTCGCCAAAGATCGGACGCGGCCGTTCTATGTTCGCGCCGGCGACACCATGGTGCGCGTCGTGGGCACGCAGTTCGACTTACGTCATGGTGCTGGGAACGTGCACGTCGCGGTGAAAGAAGGCGTCGTTGAAGTGATGCCCGCGGCTCATGCTCAGCAGCCGGACGCGTCTGTCAGCAAACGCACGCTGACGGCGGGGCAGGAAGCGGTCTCGTCGGGAGCTGCGATCGAAGTGCATTCGATCGTGGCAGTGGAGGCGGGGGCGTGGCGAGTGGGGCGCTTGAGCTACGAGAACACGCGGCTCGCCGAAGTCATCGCCGATGCGAATCGATATAGCGACAGCGAGATCGTATTCGCCGACGATCGGCTGCGCGAGGTGCCGGTCACTGCCGCGTTTCGCACCGATCAGATCGACACCATGCTCGACAGTCTGGCGGGCTCTCAGCCCATCGTCGTCGATCGCAGCCGCGCCGGAAGGATCGTGTTACGCGCGGCACGCTGAAAAAAATCCGAGGCTGCATCGTCACAAGCAGCACAACGATAACCTCGGGGAGTGACATGCGAGTTCGATCATTGCTGCTGCTGGCCTGTGTGTGCGCGACGTCCGTGCACGCCGACGAAAGCAAAGTCTTCAACATCCAATCGCAGTCGCTGGCCAAGGCGCTGCTGGATTTCTCCGCTCAGTCCAATGTCGCCATCATGGCGCCGGGCCCGCTGCTCGAAGGCAAGCAGGCGCCCGCGGTGTCGGGCTCGATGCCGCCGCTGCGAGCGTTGGAGCAGTTGCTCAGAGGCACGGGTCTGACATCCAGAGTCAACGAGCAAGGCGCGGTCGTCATTTCCGCCGAGGCGAAGACCGGCGCGCATGTGAGAGATGCCGTCAGCGCCCAGTTACAGATTGCGCAGGCCGAGTCGACCGTCAAACCGGAGCGTGAAACGAAGAGCAGCGACGACGCGACATCGGCAACCGGTGCCATCGGCACGCCAGCGGACTCGCCGCGCGACCGCATGGCCATGCCTGAAATTCTCGTGACCGGCTCGCGAGTGCTCAACATGGACATCGCCCGCAGTCGCGACGATTCGCAGCCCTATGTGATTTTCGACCGGGCCACCATCGAACGCTCCGGTGCCACGAATCTTGGCGACTTTCTCAGGCAGCGCCTGCCGATGAATTCGATTTCGGGCTCGCCGTCGCAGGCGGGCGGCGGCAACGGCAATCAGAGTATGATTGCGTTGCGCGGCCTGAGTCCCAACGAAACGCTGATTCTGATCGACGGCCACCGCGCGGTGAATCCGAGCGTTCAGGGCGTGCCGGCGCAGTCGGACATCAATGGCATTTCCATGGCGGCAGTCGAGCGCATCGAGATCCTGCCGACGACGGCTTCGGGCATCTACGGCGGCGGGGCGACCGGCGGCGTGATCAACATCATCATGCGTCGCGACTACACCGGCGTGGAAACACGCATGACGTATGAGAACTCGTTCGCGAGCGATACGGCTCAGCGCAAGATCGATGTGAGCGCCGGCTTCACACTCGAAGATGGCAAGACCTCCGTGCTGCTGGCCGGCTCGTACTCGGATGCCAATCCATTTCTGATGGATGAACGCGATTACATGCGCAACGGACGCTTGCGCGTGTTCGCCAACAATCCCGGCTTGTTCCTGAATTCAGCGACGCCACCGCTGGGCTACACCACGAATATCCGCAGCGCGGCCACCAATCCCGACGGCACGCCCCGGAATCTGACGCTCGACGACGGCACACCACTGAATTCGCCAATCGTGAATGTGCCGGTCGGATACGCGGGACTCGCGGCAGCGGGTGATGGCGGTCACGCGTTTCTCACCGAGGCCGGACAATATAACTTCGATCTTGCTCGTACCCGACAAGGCGTCTCGGCTCCGGCCAACGGCAGCGGAGCTGGCCGTGCACTGGTCGCCGATCCCGAAGTCAAAACGTTTTCAGCGACGATCCGGCGACCGCTGACCGACCATATCAGCGCGTTTCTGGATCTGGGCGCGTCCAACAACGATGGTCTCTATGCTTCCAACCAGGTGCAGGGCGTGTACAGCATCGCCGCCAATGCGCCCAACAATCCGTTCGCTCAGCCGATTCGCGTGACGGTGCCGCTGTCTTTTGGCGATACCTATTCGATTCACACCAACAGCCAGCGTCGTGCCATGGGCGGCCTGATTTTCCAGCTGCCGGGCGCGTGGACGGCGGAGACCGACTACACCTGGGATCGCTCGCGCAGTTATTTTCGTAACGCTTTCTCGGCGACCTCGGCGCTTGCGACCGCGATCAACTCGGGTGCCATCGATGTGTTGCGCGATCTGAACGACCATCCGGTGGACATGGCGGCGTTCCTGAATCCAGCGTCGCTCCCGACGCCGTACTACGCCACGTTCCAGGACGCCGTCGTGCGCCTGAGTGGACCCGTTCTGCAATTGCCCGGCGGCCCGGTGATGCTGTCGACGATGATCGAACACAGCACGCTGGACATCGATGAGGCGCGCCAGACCAGTTCGGCCGGCGTCACCACGGTTTTTCCTGGACGCATGCAAGCGGTGAACAGCGCCTATCTCGAAGCGCGGTTGCCGCTGATCGGCCCGGCGAACGCGAAGCCCGGCGTGCGTGAACTGGAGCTGCAACTTGCCGGACGGTGGGACGAGTACACCATCGACGCCGTCACGGGCTCCTACACCGCAGGCTCGAACACACGATTGTATCGTGGCGAGAAACAGCTGAGCTCCGTCAATCCCACGATCGGCCTGCGCTACGTGCCGGCACCGAGCTGGATTCTGCGCGCCAGTTTCGGCACGGGATTTCTGCCGCCGGACGTGAACCAGCTGGCACCCATCGTGATTCCGGGACTGTCTGTGTCAGTCCTCGATCCGCGTCGTGGCAACGCCGCTGCCAGTCCCAGCATCGATGGCGGTGTGGGCAATCCGAATCTGGATCCGGAAGAATCACGGAGCTGGTCGGCGGGCGTCGTGTTCTCGCCGCTGCAGCTACCGGCGCTGCGCATGTCGCTCGACTACACGCGTATCAGCAAGAGCAACGCGATCACCTTCCTGCCTCAGCAGCAGCTGGTCGATAACGAAGCTCTGTTCCCTGAGCGCGTCGTGCGCGCCGCGCCGGCACCGGGCGATCCGTATGGAGTCGGACCGATCACGTATCTCGACCTGTCGCGAATGAATATCGCGCGCACGCGTTTGGAAGCGTGGGATTTCTCGGTGGACTATCGATTGACGACTGCCTCGCTCGGCACTTTCGATTTCTATGCGCTCGGTACGCGTCAGCCGCACTTCGAAACGCAGTTGCTGCCGGGTCAGCCGTATGTGGAGAACGTCGGCATCACCGCCGGCTATCCTTCGAAGCTCAAAGGCAACGTCGGCGTGGATTGGAGCAACGGTCGCTGGCTGGCGGGCTGGACGGCGCGTTACATCGATTCGTATCTCGTGAGCACCAATGCCGGCGTCCGGCTGAGTCAGGGCGGCGACGGGCGAGTGGACTCGCAGTTGTTCAACGATGTGTATGCGGGCTACCGCACCGGCGGCTTGGGATTGCAGTGGCTGTCGAACATCGAAGTGCGTCTGGGCGTGAGAAATGTATTCGATGAGGCGCCGGCGTTCGACGCAGGCAACTCCTCGAATCTCTACTACAGCTTCTATGGCGACCCGCGCGGCGCCACCTATTACCTCTCACTCAAGAGCAATTTCTGATGCCGCTCACAGCAGGTATGAAGGCCGCACGAAGAGTCGCGGCGGCGGCACTGCTTTGCGCGGTGTCGGTGGGATCGATCGCGCGGCCGTTCACGGTCGACGATGCGCTTCGCATGGAGGAGATCGGGCCGGGGGCCTTCACGCCCTCGGGCGACGCACTCGTGTTCGTGCAGGCACCGCCGCTCGAGGAGTTTCCGGACTTTGGCATGATGATCATTCCTGGACCGAGGTTTGGACATCTGATGTCGGTCGAGACCAACGGCGACGCGACGACGCGTCCGTTATTGCCCATCGATCCTGCCGCCGTTCGCGCGTTGATCAACCTTTCGCCGGATGGCAGGTATGTCGCGTATCTGGAAGCAAAGGAGGGCGAGCTGCGGTTGGGGGCGGTGGATCGCGAGACGGGCGAGTCGCGACTGTCGGAGGCGTTGCCCGAGCTGAACTATATTCACAATCTCACACCGATATGGGCCGGCGACAGCAAACTTTTGTTCGCCGCGCGTGCGCCGGGCAGCTTGCCGCCATTCATTCCGTATCTGCGACGCGCGACGGGCGAAAAGCTGGCGGCGGAGTGGCGCAAAGCCTGGAGCGGAACAGAGGTGTCCGCCAGCGTCTATCGAAGCCGGCGCGACGGTGGTTCGAGTCCGCCGCTGTCCGGTCGATTGGTGGCGTTCGACGTGCGCGATGGATCGACGGCGACGTGGGCCGAAGGACTGTTTTCCGATCTGCGCCTGGCGCCGGGCGGTCGTCATGTGGTCGCCATTCAGCAGTTCGAGAAACCTCAGATGCCGGTGGACGGGCTCGGCAACAACTGGGTACCGGGGCGCGGCCGATTGGCGTTGTTCGAAACGGCGACGACTCGTCGCATCGATGTGGACGCCAGGCTCGATGCAATGCCCGGCACGGTGGAGTGGTCCGCCGATGGACGCAGGCTCGGCTTCTTTGCGTGGCATGACGAGGAGGACAGTCAGTCTGGCGTGTTTCGTACATTCGATGTCGCCAGTCATCGCCTGCAATCGCTGCCTCACACCGGCCTCGACCTGGTGAACGAACGCGAGTTCGGGCCGCCCGCGAAGCCGATGCGTTTCGTTTGGATCGGTGCGGACATCGCCGTGCCGGCGCGGCCGAATCCGCCCGGTGTGTCGCAGCCGCGCTTCTCGAATCGTGGCGTCACCGGGCGTGATTTGAACGTCGATCCCGGCCGATTCGACTGGTACTGGCTGAGTGCGTCGCAAGCTCCCCGTAATCTCACTGCGCGTTTCGGCGCAATTTCGCCGTGGGCGGCGGGGAATTCATTCATCGTGCTCGAGAACAGAATTCACAAACTGGATGCTCGCGGCCGAGTACGGACGGCATTTGCAAACATCGAGATCGAAACGGCGCCGCTGGCCTCGAATGCCGCTCGCAGCCGCGAACCATTCGAGTCCCGCGTCGTGTACAGCGAGAAGACCACCGGTTCGTTGGTGACATTCGATCTGGAGCGCGGGACCGTGAAGCGCGTCGAGCTGCGTGACGGCCGGCCCGAGGCGGTTGCGATTTCGATGGCGGGCGACATGGTTGCCTATCGCAAAGTGCAGCCGCGAGGCACCGAGCTGGTGCTACATCTGCCTCGTGACCGGGAGCAAGTCGTTGCGAAGATCAATGGCCTGCTGGCCGACATCGATCTGCCGACGAATCAGCGTATCAAGTATCCGGGGGCCGGTGGCGAGGTCGTTACCAGCTGCCTCACATTGCCGCCGCAGGCGAAGTCGGGGCAGCGGTTGCCGACGATGGTGTACGTGTATCCGAGCAGTCGGCCGCGTTGTCCCGACGTGCCGGATCTCCAGGGGTTCACGTATGAGAACCGTGCACCGCTGGTGTCGCATGGGTATGCGTTACTCAACGTGGCGGCACCGATGGTCGCGACGCCGGAAGGCGGTCCGCTCGATGGTGTCGTCGCAGCCGTGGATCGTGCCATCGACGCTGCGGTTCAAACGGGCTACGTCGATCCCGAACGCCTGGCGGTGGTCGGCGCGAGTGGTGCGGGATTCACGGGCGTATGGCTCGCCGGTCACAGCACACGATTCAAAGCGATCGTGTCGATCAACGGCATCGCCAATATCCAGAGTCATTACTTCGGCATCGGTGTGGCCGACCTGTTCTATCCAGCGGTGTCGTCCTGGCAGGGCGGAGCGACCCGCTATGAAAGTCTGGATCAGTTCGGACTGGGATTCTCGCCGTGGGATGACCCGGCGTACTACTGGAAGATCAGTCCCATCGCGTACGCGAGGCAGGTTCAGACGCCGATTCTGCTGGTGAGCACCGACATGGACGTCGGCGGTTTCTCGCAGCAGTACGACGACATGTTCGTGGCGTTGAAGCGTCAGCGCAAAGAGGTGGACTACGTGAAATATTGGGGCGAGGGTCACGGCCCGATGAGTCCGGCCAACGTTCGCGATCTCACACGGCGCACGCTCGAATGGCTGGATAAGTATCTGAGTCCGGCGCCGGAGCGGCGCGTGACGAGCGGGTGACGTCGCTTCACGTCAAGAGTCACGCGCCGGCGATGTGCCATGCTGAGTCATGAAGCTGTTACGTTCGCTGTTGTTCGCGCCTGGAAATCATGCCCGTCGCATCGAGAAGGCGTTCACGTTGCCCGCGGACGTGGTCATTCTCGATCTGGAAGACGCCTGTCCCGTCGCCGAGAAAGTCGCCGCACGCGGCGCTGTAGTCGCAGCACTGCAGAAGCCGCGTGCCGCGCTCGGTTACGTTCGTACCAACGCATTGTCCACTGAGTTCGGCTACGGCGATCTGTGCGCGGTCGTACAGAAGGGCGTCGACGGCATCGTGCTGACCAAGGTCGATTCGCCGGATCAAATCAAGATCGCCGACTGGCTCATCTCACAATTGGAACGTGAGCGCGGGCTGGCGCAGGGCTCGGTCGATCTGATTCCCTTGATCGAGACTGCCGCGGGCGTGTCGCATGCCGAAGCAATTTCTCGTGCCGCTGCTCGCGTGAAGCGATTCGCGTTTGGTGCGGGTGATTTCACGGCGGACCTGGGCGTGCGCTGGTCCCGTGAAGAAATCGAGCTCATCGCATTTCGCAGCTCGCTGGTGCTGGCTGCGCGGACGGCGGGGATCGAGCCGCCGATCGATCTGGCCTGGCTGAATACCAAGGACGAGGAAGGTTTTGGCAATTCGCTGCGATGGGCACGCACCTTGGGATTCCAGGGCAAGCTGTGCATTCATCCGGATCATGTCGAGCCGATCAACCGCGCGTTTTCTCCAACGGAGCAAGAGATCGCCCGGGCACAGCGCGTCGTCGATGCATTTCGTGAGGCCGAGGCGCGGGGCTCGGCGGCGTTCGTGCTGGACGGGGCGATGATCGACTATGCGATCGTTCTGCAGGCCAATCGCACGTTACAGGCGGGGCGTCGTTAGGGCGACTTCTTCAGGACGCCGAAGCCGGATTCGATGTGCTTGCGCATGGCGAGCACGGCGGCCGAGGCATCCCCGTCGATCAGGGCCTGCAGAATTTCATCGTGTTCTTTAGCGGCTTCGTCGCCCCGACCTTGCACGGCGTTGATCAGATCGAACGGGTAACGGGCCCATAGAATCTGCACGAAATGCAGGGTCTGGGGCATCTGCGCCACGTCGTAGAGCCGACGGTGGAAGCGATAGTTCACGCCTCTGGCCGCGGGCCGATCGCCACGCGCGAACGCTTCTTCGAATTCCTTGGCCAGCGCGCGCAGCTCGGTCAGGTCCTGCGCCGTGACTTTCTCGGCGGTGCGCCGGATGAGCCTCGATTCGAGCAGTAGCCGCAGCTCCAGAACTTCCTCGGAGGCGGCTTCGTCGAATGGCACGACCGAGGCGCCCCGATGGGAATCGCCCGTCACATAGCCTTCGGCTTCCAGCAGCTTCAACGCCTCGCGAACCGGCGTGATGCTCAGCTGGAGGCGCTCGGCGATCTCGGCCTGTTTGAGTCGCGAGCCGCGGGGGAACATTCCGGAAATGATGCCCTCCCGCAGGAAGTCCGCGACTCGTTCCTCTTTGGTTCGAAAGTCCATGGGGCCGCAGTATACCTGGGGCCTATTCGAACGCGACCTCCGTGGAGGAGGACAGCTTGCAGAACCGCTGGAAGGACTTGATGGCGCCTTCGTGCTCTTCCGTCGACAGGCCGCAGCAGGCGTCCTCGAGTACGACCATTTCATAGTCGCGGTCATGACCTTCGCGGACCGCCGCCTGCACCACGGCGTTGGTCGAAATGCCCGAGCAGTAGATGCGACGCACGCCGTGGGTGCGCAGGATCACCTCAAGGTTGGTGCCGTAGAACGGGCTCACGCGATGCTTGACGATGTCGAAGTCGCCGGCCTGCTGGCCCAGCTCGGGGTGGGTTTGCGTGCCCCAGGTGCCCAGCTTGAACACGCCGTTCTTGCGGGCGCCGGAGAAGATCGGCGAGTGGGTCGGGCATTCCCGATAGTCCGGTGAAAAACCGACGCGGACGAAGCCGATGGGCAGGTTGGCGGCGCGGGCCTTGTCGATTGCACGACGGGTGTTCTCGATGATCCGGCGCGCGCGCACCTGCTCGCCATACGCCGCCTTGCCGTTCGGGCCGTCGGCGTGCACCAGGTCGTTCATCATGTCGAGCACGAGATAGATGCTGCTCACTTGGCAATCCCTCAGTTAAAGAATGACTTCGCGCCGTTCGAGGTCGGCGCGCTGGGCCGAGCTCAGACCGAGCAACTCGCCGAAGACATAGTCTTCATCCTGCCCCAGGGCCGGCGTCAAGCGGCGGATGCCAACATCGGTGGTCTTGGAAAATCGTACGGGCGCGCCGACGGCGACGCGAGTCGGAATATCGGGGCCGCTGACTTCACGAGTCACACCGCGTTCTCGCAAATGTGGATCGCGTGCGATGTCCGCTGTGTTCCAGGAAACATGGGCGCAGACGCCGGCGCGTTGCAGCCGTTCGGCCATGCTGTCGGCGCTGGCGTTTGCCAGCCATTTTGCAAGCAGGACATCGAGTTCGGCGGAATGGCGCACGCGAGCCTCGGCAGTGGAGAACCGGGAATCGACGGCGGCCGCGGGTTGTTCCAACTCACGTACCAGTGCCTGCCATTCCCGGTCGCCGCGAACGGCGAGTGTCAGCCAGCGGTCCGGTTCGCGCGTGGGGTACACACCGTGCGGAGCCATCGACATGTGACTATTTCCTGGCCGGGCCGGTTCGATGCCCAAACTGGCCAGTACCAGCGCGTCGCCGATCATCGCCGAAGCAACTTCTCTCGCGGCCACGTCGACGTGTTGTGCTTTCCCGGTAAGGCGGCGTTGATGAAGCGCGGCCATGGTTGCCGCGGCGGCATGGAGCCCGGCGGAATGATCCATCACGTGGCGCATCTCGACCGGGGGGCCGTCGCTGTAGCCGCTCATCCAGCCCAGTCCACCCCAGGCGCCAAACAACGGCGCGTAACCGGCGAAGTGCGAGTCCGGGCCGCTTTGCCCGCACGACGACAGCGACAACAGAATGACGTCGGACTTCACTTTGCATAGTTCTTCGAAGCCGAGGCCCAGGCGTTTCATCACACCGGCGCGAAAGCTTTCGGCGGTGATGTCCGAGATGGCCACGAGGCGCTTTGCCAGCACCACCGCTTCCGGATGTTTCAGATTGAGTCGTACCGACAGCTTGTTGACGGACACCTGGTCGAACGTAGCGGCCGTCATTCGTCCGTAAACGGCATGCGGTTTGCGAAACGCGTCTGGCCGGGTCTTGCTTTCGATCTTGATGCATTCGGCGCCGAGCTGGCCGAGCAGTTGGGTGCAGAAGGGGCCGGCCGCATGAATCGTGAAGTCGGCGATTCGTACGCCGCGCAGGGGAGCCGTCATCGAGTCAGCTCCCGATTCATCTCGCCCAATTCCGGCAGACGCTGGCTGACTTGCAGCGGCGTGGCGCGGAATTGGAAGGGCGCGACCATGACTTCGGCTTGTTCATTTCCATTAATGGCCAATGGTGCGAACAGGCCACGGAAGCGCTCGTGCTCGCCGTTGATGACATCCGCGGGTGTGCGGTACTTCGCGGCAGGCACACCCAACTGTTGAGCGCGGTGGACGATGTCGTCGACGTGATGTCGGCTCATCCATTCGCGAATGTGAGCATTGATCTCATCGCCGCGCCGGCTGCGTTCCAACGGATCGAGCAGCGCCGGATCGCGCGCCCATTCGGGGCGATCCTGAAGCTCCACCAGCGCCTGCCACTGGCGATCTTCCAACGTGAGCAATTCGACAAAGCCGTCTTGAGCTTCGAAGACGCCGCCATAGCGGAAGCGTCGGGTGCTTCGGTGTTCCAGCGAACCGTCTCCCAATCGTTGTAATGCGAACGCGCCCACCGAGAGCACCGCGTCCTGTACCGATACATCCACATATTGGCCGCCGGCCTCCGCGACCGACCACCACGCCGACAGCGCGGAAAACGCCGCCATGCAGCCGCCTTGATACTGAGCGAAATGGCCGTAGATTTTCAGCGGCGGCCGATCCGGAAAACGCTCGTGCGACAAGCCGTTCGGCAACAGAAAGCCTTCGCCGCCGGCATGCAGCAGATTCACTTCCTCGCCGTCCCAATCGGCCTTGGGGCCGCTCGCGCCAAAGGGCAGCACGCTCACATGAATGAGCTTGGGGAAGTATCTGGCGATGGCTTCCGGATCGAGCTTGCGGGCCGCGCGGTCGTGGACCGGCGTGTCGTCGATCAGGATGTCCGCGTTCTCGAGAACGCCGGCAAGCACGCTTTGACCTTCCGGTGAAAGCAGATCGCAGGTGAGACTGCGTTTGTTGGGCGCCAGGAATCCAAACAATGCACTGGGCCCGCCGTCCTTGACCAAAGGAGGGGCCGTCCGTAACGGCGACCCCTCCTTCGGTTCGAGCATCACCACAGTGGCGCCCATCGCGGCGAGCAGGCGACCTGCATAAGCCGCCGCGACAGAGCGTGAGTTCTCGACGACGCGACAACCCGCGAGTGGCAATCCATTGATCACGTGATGCCTCTGCAGCGGCTCGGTTAACGAATCAGCGGCAACTCGAGATCGACGCCCGAGCCGTCGATGAATGCCGGCAACTTCACGTCGCGCGAGGGCAGGGCAACGGTCGCCAGACCCGGCGTCGTCACTTCGCCGCGCTGATTTTCGGCGGCGATCTCGATGTCGACCAACGCGGTCCTGTCCTTCACGTACTTGCGGACGACCTTGCCTTTGCAGAAGGTCGTGTCGCCGACGATGTTGAAACGGCGCATTTCACTGCGCACTCGCTTGAGGATGCCGGCGTCGCCCATCCAGTTGGTGATGAGGGAGCACATCCACGAAGAGCGCTGCGGGCCGTAGTCGTAGGTGCCCGGCACGCCGACTTCTTTCGCCACCGATTCGCGATGATGGCCGATGCCGGTGTACTCGACGCCACCGCCAGCCTCGGGATTGCGGAAGAAGTGGCCGGGATGTTTGACCGCCGCTTGCAGCACCACGCCGTGCGTATGACCACGACCGCAACCGACCAGGAATCCCATCGTATCCATGAGTGACAGCGGGCCACGCGCGATGCTCGGCAGTTCTTCGCCTTCCTTCACATCTTCCCAGTAGCGAACGGCGGAGCCGCGAATGTTCTTGGGCTCGTCGAGCACCATCTGATCGATGCGATCATGTTGCTCGTCGGTGTATTGATACTGCTCGATATCTTTGTACTTGCCGGTGTCGCGCGCGGCTTTGCGCTCATGACGCGTGCAGGTGCCCAAGGCGCGAGCAACCAGTTCGCTGCGCTGGTTGTAGTAGCAGGCTTCGACGTACTGCAGGACCAGTCGACCGGAGAACTTGCTCTGCTTCTCCTCCACGCCGACGACGCGTTCGATGGCGGTGATGCGATCGCCCGGACGCACGTGACGAAACAGTTCCCAGTCGTTGCCGGCGTAGAAGCCGTGCACGCCGGGCAGACCCCAGCGCGTGCGTCCCAACCAACCGAAGGCCATCGGGAACATGGGATGCGCGAGCATCGAGCCGTAGCGAGTCGACGCGCCGTAACCGATCTCCCGATACAGCGGGTTCAAGTCGCCGATGCCGTTGCACCAGTTACGCAACGTGTCGGCGGTGGCGTCCTGGAGATACGGACCTTCGGGGCGCAGGTGCAGGCCGATCATGGCCCTGGCATCGGCGATGGCCTGGTCGGTGATGCGGCCCTCGGCGGGCGCGGAACCGACTTCGGAGGAGGTGGCGGCTGGATTACTCAAAGATCGTCTCCTGAATGGATAATGCAGAATGCATTCTTTTATCTGGCACTGTCAACGACTGTTGCTCGTCGGGAGCGGCATCGGACGGTGGCTGAGAGCAGCGCCGGTCAGCGCTCGTTGCGAACGGGCGCCCAGGCGAAAGCATTCGGGGCCGCTTCTTGAACGGCGCCGGTGCTCAGCATCGATCGATATTCCTCTGGCGTGACACCGGCGGTGCCAAGCAGCTCGGCGGTGTGCGCGCCGAGTTCGGGAGGCGGTTGGGTCGGTACACCGTCCGAGCCGGCGTGCAAGCGAGGGAACTCAGGAACGGCGAAGTCGAGCGTTCGTAGTGGAACGTCTCGCAGTTTCCCTGGCTCACGCGCTTGAGGTGCATCGAGCACGCGCTCGAGCGGCAACACTTCGGTGAAGCCGACGCCCGCGGCTTTCAAACGTGCAGTGGCGGCGTCGAACGTATGCGCGGCCATCGCGGACTTCACCAGGTCCTCCACTTGTTCGCGCACTTTTTTTCGTTGACGCAACGTGGCGAGGGAGTCGTCGGGGGGCAGGCCCATGGCCTGGCTGAACTTCAACCAATGACCGTCCGTGAGCATCAGCAAATAAATCCAGCGCCGGTCGGATGTCTGATAAGCGCCGTAGCCAGGCATGCTGAATTCACCATGAGGCTCGCGCTCGGGACGGCCCAAAAGCTGGGTTTTCAGCTGAATTCCCACCAGATCGCGCGAGGCGACGTGCAGTCCTGTTTCATACAAACCGATTTCGACAGGCTCGGCTGCGGTGTTCTTTTCGCGTGAGTTCAGCATCGAGGCGAGGATGCCGATGACCGCATAAGCACCCGCGAACTGATCGTGATACGAAGGGCCGAGGCGACTCGGTCGTCCATTGATGCGGTTCGCTTCCATGACGCCGGTGGACGCTTCGGCCACCGGATTGGACGCGAGATCGTCTTGCTGGGGCCCGGCGGCATAACCGCGAATGTGACAATAGACGAGTTGCGGATTGACGGCTTCACAGTCCTCGCGCGTGAGCTTCAGCTTGCGAGCGGCCTTGGGAGAAAGGTTGTGGACCAAGGCATCGGCCGTCTTCAGCAACTTGCAAAACGCCGCATGACCTTCGGGTTTCGACAGGTCGATGCACACGCTTTTCTTACTGTGACTGTAGGCAATGAAGGTGCCGCTCGGGCCGCCACGGACCAGGCTGCGGGTCGGATCGCCGGTCGGCGGTTCGACCTTGATGACCTCGGCGCCGAGCTGCGAAAGGATGTGGGCGGCGAACGGGGCGGCCAGCATGGTGCCGAGCTCGATGACCCGGCGACCGGCCAGGGGAGGGAGTTTCATGACGATCTATTTAGCTCGCAGGGGTTCCTTTTATATAGAATGCATTCTATATTGTTCTCAGGCAAGCGCTTCGGCGCTCAGACCTGAATTCATTGACGGGGGTATGCGTGCCTGCGGATCTGCAAGCCTGGGTGGGCCGGGAACAGGAAACTGACGAGCGGATTTCGGTGTCCGTGGCTCGGGCCATGGCCGCCACTCTCGATCTCGAATCCGTCCTGGATGCTGGACAGCCACTTCCGCCCGGTTGGCAGTGGTTGTTCTTCAATCCCACGGCGCGTGCCAGTGCACTTGGCGTGGATGGCCATCCTCAACGCGGCGGTTTCTTGCCGCCCATCGAACAGCCGCGTCGCATGTGGGCCGGCAGTCGCATCCGTTACCTGGCGCCATTGCCGATCGACGCGACAGCGAAGAAGCGCAGTCGCATCCTCAAGATCGAGAGCAAGACCGGCAAGCGTGGCTCGTTGGTGTTCGTTACCCTCGAGCACACAATCACGTGCGATGGCACCGTGTGCATCTCGGAAGAACAGGATGTCGTCTTTCGCGAGGCGACGACGTCGAGTGCGGACTCTCAACCGCGGCGTTACGACGGCGTGGCGCAGTGGAGTCGCAGTGTCATGCCGGACACGACTCTGCTATTCCGCTATTCGGCGTTGACCTTCAACGGTCATCGCATTCACTACGACCAGGCGTACGCTCGCAACGAAGAGGGCTATCCGGACCTGGTCGTGCACGGACCGCTCACTGCTACGCTGTTACAGCAGTTCGCGGTGGAGCATGGTGGCGGTCGACGCCTCGCCGGTTTTGATTTTCGAGGGGTAGCACCGCTGTTCGTCAGTCGCGCCTTCCAGCTCGAAGGGCAGGCGAGCGACGATGGCACGCTGGCGCTGTGGGCGCGCGGGCCGGAGGGCGAGTTGGCGATGTCGGCCAAGGCGAGCTTCGTTTAGCTCGGGTCTCTTTTTGAGGTTCAGGGGTAGAGAGTTATGGCGCAGCATCTGAGCGGACCGCCGAGTCTGGCCGGGCAAGTGGTTCTGATCACCGGCGGGTCTGGCGGCATGGGGCGCGCAGTCGCCAATACCTTCAGGGCCGCGGGCGCGAGCGTCATCGCCACCGATCTGAGCGAGCACGAAGACATTGGCCCTGGCATCGAGTATCGCCAGTACAACGTCACGTCGCGCGCCGATACGGACAAAGTCATCGACGGCGTATTGGCTCGTCACGGCAAGGTAGATGTTCTCGTGCTGTGTGCCGGCGTGATCGCTCGCACGCCGCTCGCGCAGAGCACCGACGAAGAGTGGAATTCGATGCTGTCGGTCAATGTGCTCGGCGTCGTGAACCCGGCTCGCAAGTTGTTTCCCATCATGTGTGAGAAGGGCTACGGCAAGATTCTCGCGTGCGGCTCGATCGCCGCGAAGAATGGCGGTGTCGCATCGGGTCCTGCGTACGTTGCTTCCAAGGCGGCGGTCCATGGAATGATGCGTTGGATTGCGAAGGCCGGCGCTCCTCATGGCGTGTACGCCAACACACTCGCGCCGGGTCCGGTTGAAACCGCGATGTGGGCGAATGTCACGAGCAACCAGGCGCCGTCGGCAAATGCCACTGTTCCTTTGGGGCGCTACGGCAACGCCGAGGACATCGCGCAAGCTGCCTTGTTTCTGTGCTCGCCCGCGTCCAACTGGATCACCGGCACGTCGCTGGATATCAGCGGCGGCATGTGGATGGATTGAGCCATGAGCGCTGCAGCAGCTGCGACGATCGGTTTCGTCGGTCTCGGCGTGATGGGCGCGCCGATGTGTCGAAACATCGCGCTCAAGCATCCCGGCGACGTGATTGCGTTCGACATGAACGCGTCGGCATTCGCCGGCTTGGAAGGAACGAAGGCGACTCGGGCTCAAACACTGACCGAGATCGCACGGCGCGCGGACATCGTGTTTCTGTCGCTGCCGGGCGATAAGCAGGTCGAGCAGGTGTGTCTCGGTGCGGAAGGGCTGACCAGCGGATCGCATCGACCGAAGATCATTGTCGACTTGAGCACGACGACCGTCGCCGGCGCGCGTAGTGTCGCTGAGCGTCTGGCATCAATGGGCGTCGCATTCGCAGACGCGCCGGTGGCTCGTACGAGAGAAGCGGCACAGCGCGGCGAGTTGAGCATCATGGTCGGTGCCGATGAGGCACTGTTCGCGCGCATCTCACCTCTGTTGAGTTATATGGGCTCCGATGTCACGCACTGTGGCGCCGTGGGATGCGGCCAGGTCGTCAAGCTCGTCAACAACGCATTGCTGTTCGAGAACACCGTTGCCATCGCTGAAATGATGGTGGTCGGAGCGCGCGGTGGCGTGCGACCGGAAGTTTTGATCGAAGCTGTGTCCAAGGGCTCGGGTGACAGCTTCGCCCTGCGCAATCACGCGCGCAAAGCGATGTTGCCGCGGCAGTTCCCGGACAAAGCGTTTTCTCCTGAGTACGTGCTGAAAGACATCAGCTGCGTGCTCGAGCTGGCGGAGCAGGTGGGGGTTTCGGCGCATGCCACGCAGCTCGCGCAACGCTACTACGCGGCGACGGCGACCAACGGCTGGTCGGGGCGCTACTTCCCGGCAGTGATCGAAATCGTGGATCGGAATATCGAGCTGCCCGGCGGCGGCCAGGACTGAGCCAGCCCTACATATATATGTGTGCCGTCCGGGGGAATGAGTAATGTCGCAACTGCAGGGCCGTGTCGTCGCCTCCGGTCTGGGATTTCCAGAAGGGCCGATCGCCATGCCGGATGGCAGCGTGCTGTTCGTGGAGATCGCGGGCCGTTGCTTGAAGCGATGGCTGCCCGGCAGTGAAGTCAAAGTCGTCGCGGAATTGGGCGGCGGTCCGAACGGTGCGGCCATCGGCCCTGAGGGTCACTGCTACGTCTGTAACAACGGCGGATTCAGCTGGCGCACCGACGATGGATTCACTCGACCGACAGGTGAGGCGTCCGATTACAAAGGCGGCAGCATTCAACGAGTGAACCTGTCGACCGGAAAGGTCGAGGTGCTCTACACCCATTGCGACGGGGTGCCGCTGCACGGCCCCAACGACATCGTGTTCGATTCGCACGGCGGTTTTTGGTTTACGGACTTCGGCAAGAAGTTCGCCGACCGTCTCATGCTCGGCGCGCTGTACTACGCGCGCATCGATGGAAGTTTCATTCGACGTGCCGCGTTCCCGCTGCTGACACCCAACGGCGTCGGCCTGTCGCCGGACGAGCGAACGCTGTACGTCGCGGAGACGGAGACGAGTCGGTTGTGGTCGTATCCGGTGATCGAGCCGGGGCAGTTGCAGTTACAGTCATTTCCATCGCCCAATGGCGGCAAGCTGGTCGCGGGTCTGCCAGGCTATCAACGTTTCGATTCGCTGGCGGTGGAAGCGAGCGGCAATATCTGTGTCGCAACGCTGGTGCGCGGTGGCATCAGCGTGTTCTCGCCGGCGGGCGAGCTCATCGAGTTCTACGAGGCGCCGGAAGGGTATTGCACCAACATTTGTTTTGGCGGCCCGAGCATGCGCACGGCCTACATCACGCTGTCGGGCTACGGTCAGCTGTTCGAAGCGCAGTGGCCCAGGCCCGGCTTGCGACTGGTGGCGTGAGAGGGTTGCAACGTGACGCAGGATTCCACGCTGGTGCCCAACGATTCGCTGCGCGGCTTCGACGAGATCGTCACGCGTCTGGGCGGAGATCCCCGTGGGCTTCGTGACGCCGCGGGTGTGGAGCCCGGTGCGGAACATGTTTCCTCGCGGCAGCTCCATGAAATGGCCACGATTTTCATCGACCGTCGTTTCCGCAGGGGGCTGACGCCGTTGACCCTGCCCGCGCGAATTCACATCGCGCGGCTGCTCGTCGAAGGGGAGTGCACGCAGGAGTCGCTCGCGGCGGCTCTGCGCCTTCATCGCCGCACCTTGCAGCGGAAGTTGCGGCAGGAAGGGGAGTCGTTCGAAACGCTGCGGGATTCGGTGCGTCGGGACATGGCGCTGCGCTATCTGCAGCAGCCGGATATTCCGCTGATGCGCGTGACCGAGATGCTCGGGTACTCCGAAGCATCGGTGCTGTCGCGCAGCTGTGTGCGCTGGTTTCTGGCGTCGCCAAGGGAGTTGCGCAACGGATTGAACCGGCACGACGCAAGGCTTGCATTTAACGGTAACTGTTGACAGTTGACAATCTTCCGGGGGAGATCATGAGAACACGCAAACTCGTTACGCATCTGGTGTGTGGCTGCCTCGCCACGGGCGGCGTGGCCGCCGCTCAGGCGCAAACGACCTCGTCCGATGCAGCAGCCACGCAGACGGGCGAAACGCTCGAAAGCATCATCGTCACGGCTCGCAAGAAGAACGAATCGATTCTGAAGGTGCCGGTGGTGATGACGGCGATCACTCAGGAATCGCTCGAACAACACGCGACCGACGATTTGTACACGGTCGCTCAGCGCGTGCCGGGCCTGCTGATCGGCACATCGTTGGCGGCGAATGGATTGCAGGTGTCGATCCGCGGCATCGGCACCACTGCGAACAATGCGACGGTCGACAACTCGATCTCGCTCAACGTCGACGGCCTGCAGCTGACGCAGGGTCTCGCGTACGGCATCGGCATGTTCGACGTCGCGCAGGTCGAAGTGATGAAAGGTCCGCAGGCGCTGTTCTACGGTAAGAACAGCCCGGCCGGCGTGATCTCCCTGCGCAGCGTCGATCCCACCGACACGTTCGAATCCAGCGCTCGCGTCGGCTATGAGTACGAAGCGGAGGAAAAGATCGCCGAGGCGATGATCTCCGGTCCGGTCTCCGATTCGGTGAAGCTCAGGCTCGCGGCGCGCTACTCGGATCAGGCCGGCTATTTCCGCAACGACGCGGAAGTGATTCCCGGACTGGCGAGCATCAACCCCACCGATCGACGCGTCACGCCGACGGAAGATGTGATCGTTCGCGGTACGGCGCTGTTCACTCCCGATGGGCCCTACAGCGCGAAGCTGAAGACCAGCTATCAGTACACCGACATGCAGGGCACCTGGCCGGCGAATGAGTTGGGCTACTGCCCCGACGGCACGGGTGGCGTTGCTCCGCGCAACATCTCCTTCATCGCCGGTGACGACTGCAAGATCAATCGGAGCATTCGTGTTGCCTGGCCGGACCCCGCGGTGTTCACCGGTCTGCGCAACGGCGGCAAGCCGTTCAACACACAGAAGCAGTTGCTCACATCGCTGGAGCAGAACATCAACTTCGGTAACGGCCTGACGCTTACGTCGTTGACCGGCTACTACTGGCTGAATCAGGAATATCTGTATCTCGCCAGCGTGATCGGCGGCGCATCCGCGCTGGTCTCGGACAGCGACTTCGACAGCGACCAGTTGACGCAGGAATTCCGGCTCGCGTCGGACTACGACGGCCCGATCAATTTCACGTTGGGCGGTTTCTATCAGGACGGCATGCAGAAGACGGCCGTGCGTCTGAGAGGCAACACGGTCCTCGGCCTCGCCGACACGCTGAACGATTTCGCTCACCACATCGACATCGACTCGATTTCGTTCTTCGGTCAGGTGGTTTGGAAGATCGCGCCGGACCTGGAGCTCGCACCGGGTGCGCGCTGGACGCGTGAGAAGCGCTCGCATGAGCAGTACAACTACAACGCGGCCAACGGTCCGGTTGGCAAGTCGGTGCTGCTGGATCCGGAGATCGAAGCGACCAACGTTTCGCCGGAAGTGACCTTGACCTACTCGGCGACCGACGATCTCACCCTGTTCGCCGCTTACAAGACCGGCTTCAAGTCGGGTTCGTTCAACGGTGTCATCTTCCTGACTCCGACCACGGCCGGCTCGTTCGACGACGAGAAGGTGAAGGGCGGTGAAGTGGGTTTGAAGAGCCGGCTGCTCGATCGCCAGCTCTCGTTCAATGCCGCTGCCTACTACTACAAGTATTCGAACCTGCAAGTCGGCGCCAACGAAATTTCCGGTGTGACCGGTGCGTTGATCCTGCGCACGCTCAACGCGGCGTCGGCCGATGTTTATGGTGTCGACATGGACGCGACCTTCGCGCCTTTCAGCATCCCTGGGTTCAGCGTGCAGGCCGCGTTGAACTACAACCGCGCGCGTTATACCTCATTCCCCAATGCGCCTTGCGGCAACGGCCAGACCATCGGTCAGGGCTGCGATCAACTGCTCAATCCGGCGACTGGCCGCTACACCTCGCAGGATCTGGAAGGCGAGCCGCTGGTGCGCGCGCCGGAGTGGATGGGATCGCTGGGCTTCGATTATGAGATGCCGGTCGGCGATACCTTGCGGCTCAGCTTCGGCACGCTGGCGAGCTTCTCCTCGAAGTACTCGCTGAATCTGATCAATGCGCCGGGCTTCTTCCAGGACGACTACGTCAAGGCCGGTGCCAACGTGACGCTCAAGGCCGGCGAGAAGTGGGAGCTGGCGCTGATCGGCAACAACCTCAACGACAAGATCACCGCGGCGAATTGTTTCAATTCGAATTCGCAGAACGGCGTGTTCTTCGGCGGCCAGGTTGCGGGCGCGGTGCTGCCGGGACCCGCGGGTTCCGATGAGGCGTCGTGCGTGGCAGAGCGGGGGCGTGAAGTCTGGTTGCGCGCCACTTTCCGGATGTGAGTTTCAGTCGAGGAGTTGGATCATGACCGCGTACGTCGTCATCATTCGTAACAAGACCGTCGAGCCCAAACATTTCGAGCAGTACTTCAAGCTGGCGCCTCTGGCGCCGGCGCAGAAGGCGAGCTTCGTGGCCAAGAACAGCGAGTTCGAAGTGCTCGAGGGACCGCCCGCCGAGACCGCGGTCATCTTGAGTTTCCCATCGATGGAGGATGCGCGCGCCTGGTATCGCAGCGATGAGTACCAGGCGGCGGTGGCGCATCGGCTCAAAGCGGCGGATTACCGGACGCTGCTGATCGACGGCCAGATCAATCTGCCCGGCGCCTGACGGTCAAAAATCGTAATGTGTAAACTGTTGACACTTTGCGCGGTTCGGCCATCATAGGCAGGTCCCCACAGGAGCATCGTCGACGTGAAAATTCATGAGCGCATCGTTGAGCTGATTCAGGCCGAGGACGTCGACACGATCTTCGGCATTCCCGATCCGGGCCTGTTCGGCATGTTCATGACGGCCGAAGCGCGCGGCATGAAAGTGATCGCCCCTCATCACGAACAGGCCGGCGCGTTGATGGCCGACGGCGTGTATCGACTGACCGGCAAACCGGCCGTGCTCGGTGTCAACAAAGGTCCCGGCGTCGCCAACATGGCGGCGGGCGCGATCTATCTGGCCAAGGAGAACGTGCCGGCGATCTTCGTCATGGGGCAGCGTCACAGGCTGTACGAGCAGCGCGTGCGCCGGGGCAAGATGCAGTACCTGAGTCAGCCGAAGCTGTTCGAAGGCGCGATGAAGTATGTGGGCATCATCGAATATCCCGAGCAGGTCGATGAAATCGTGCACGAGGCCTTTCGTCGCGCACTGAGCGGCGTGCCGGGTCCTGTGTATATCGAGTTGCCGTTGAGTGTCATGCAGGCGGATCTCACGTTGCCGCCCGCGCCGGCGCCGCATCGTTATCGCCTCGTGCATCAGCGCGCGAGCGACGATGCGATCAACGATGCCGTCGCTGCGTTGAAGCGCGCGAGCCATCCCATCCTGTTGGTCGGTCAGGGCGCGTTCGTGTCACGTGCGCATCGCGAAGTGGCGGAGCTGGCGCGCAAGCTGGCTTGCCCGGTGATTCAGACGACCGGCGGCCAGGCGGTCATCGAAGGGCTGGACGATCGCACCTTCCCGTACGGTTCGGCGGTCGCTTCCGAAATCGTCGCGAAGTCCGATGCCGTGGTCGCCATCGGCACCGAGCTTGGCGAGCCGCTGCACTACGGTCGCGGCCGGCACTGGAGCAAGGGCAACGTCGAGCGTCAGTGGATTTATATCGAGCGCGATCCCACCGCCATCGGCGTCAACCGTCCGATCGATGTGCCGCTGGTCGGCGATCTGCGCGATGTCGTTCCTCAGCTGAGCGCGGCGCTCAAGACCGAGCGCAAGGCGCCCGAAGAATTGCCGGGCTGGAGCAAGGCTCACGCGGCTCAGCAGAAGCAACTGTTCGATTCCGTCTCCACCACATCGACCCCGATTCATGGGGCTCGTCTCGCGGTGGAGTCGACCCGTGTGCTGCCGAAGGACGCCGTGATCGTTCGCGATGGTGGCGCATCGAGCATGTATTTCGGCGCCCTGATGCACAACCCGCCTCGCGATCTGATGTGGAATTCGAACTACGGCGCCGTCGGTCCGGGACTGCCGTACGCGATCGGTGCGCAGGTTGCGGTCGGCAACTCGCGTCGAGTGGTGCTGCTGACCGGCGACTCGTCCATCCTGTTCCATATTTCCGAACTCGAGACGGCGGTTCGTAAGAATCTGCCCGTCATTTGTATCGTGGCGGTCGACTACGCCTGGGGCATCGAGGTCGCTTCGTACAAAGCGAACTTCGGCCCGGATTGCACGGCGACTGAAGCGAAGTGGAACACACAGGTTCGTCTCGACAAGACCGCCGAGAGCTTCGGTGCTCACGGTGAATACGTCGAGAAGGCTGAGGACATCGGGCCCGCGGTGACGCGAGCGTTGGAGTCCGGCAAGCCCGCGCTGATCCATGTGGTCATCGACAAAGCATCGGTCCAATCGTTCTCGGAGCTGCCTGGCTTCGCCGAGTTCCGGACCTGGTACGGCGAAGAGGGCGACAACCTCGGCGTGCCCGCGGCGCCGGCGCCTTCGCAGGCTCAAGCGGCGCCGATCACTAAGGGTAGCGGTTACTAATCGAGGCGAGGGCGCATGAGAGTCATCACAACGCCTGAATCTCCCTTTGGCGCGCGCGTGCTGATCGCTGCGCGCGCCAAACAGCTCGAGCTGGAGTGCGTGCGTCCGCCGACCGGTGGGGTGAAGTCAGCCGAATATCTGGCGCTCAACCCCATCGGCAAGATTCCGCTGCTGATCACCGACACCGGTGAGGCGATTCCGGAGTCGCAGAGCATTCTCAACTATCTCGAGGCGCGTTTCCCGAGGCCGTCGCTGTTGCCGAATCTGCCGGAGCAACGCGCCCGGGTGGATGTGGCGATTCGTGTGGTCGATCTCTATGTCATGGCGCCGGTCATCCGGCTGTTTCCGCATCTCAATCCGGCGACGCGCGATGAGCGCGCCGTCGAGAATGAGCTGACGCGCTGGAAGCAGGGCCTGGCCTCGCTGGCCCATTTCATGAAGACGCCGTTGCCGAAGGCGGATGGGGCGGTGTCGCTGGCCGATTGCGTGCTGCCGCCGTCGCTGCATCTGAGTGCCCGCATCGCGCGGATGCTGGGCGTGGAGGGCAACCTGCTGGAGCCTCACGAGCCGCTGCTTGAGTACTATGCACGGATGCAAGATCATCCCATCGTTGGGCCCGTGCTCGACGATCTGACCGCCGCGCAGACCATTTACGACGCGAAGGCCGTCAGGAAGTCGCATTGAACGGGAGGTCGGCACTTCGGGAGATCCATGGATTGTTGAACAATAAGGTGCGTGCGCATTCGCTGGTCGACAGCGTCACCGAACGACTCGAAGCCGCGATTCTGAGCGGCGAGTTGGCGGCGGGCAGCAAGCTCAGCGAATTGCAGCTGGCGATGTCGTTGGGCGTCAGCCGGGGCCCGCTGCGAGAGGCGATCCGCCGGCTCGAAGGGCGCAAGCTTCTGGAGCGCACCACCAACATCGGCGTGCGAGTGGTGGCGCTGTCACGCAAGGATGTGTCGGAGATCCTGCAGGTTCAGGAAGTCCTGCAAGGTCTGGCGTGCGGCCTGGCCGCGAAGCACATGAGCGATGCGGATATCGACGCGCTCGAGCAGGTGCTGACCCGTTACAAGCACAAGCCGGGCAAAGGGGAGGACTACGACTCCTGGGATCTGGATTTCCACACCCGCATCATCGTGGGCAGCGGCAACGAACGGCTCAGCAAGATGCTCACCGAAGAGGTGAACTTCCTGCTCAAGGTGCATCGTTCCGTCGCTGTGACGACGCGTGAGACGGCATTGCGAGTGGTGGAGGAGCACAAGCAGATCATCGCGGCGCTCCGCCGTCGCGATCCGGTCGCGGCCGAGGCGGTGATGCGTGAACATATCAGTCACGCACGCATCGAATCGTTGTCGGCCGAGTTCGCCGATGATGTGACGGAAGCGAAAAAGAAGACGCCGGCGAAAAAGAGCGGGCGCGTGCGGGCGGCGAAGTCGGTGCGGTGATGAGTCAACGGGAGTCGCGCGGTTTGCTTTAGCAAAGTGTCGACAGTTTACAATCGAAGGGATCGGCGATAAGGTCGTTCGAGAGGGCGACGCGAAGCGACTGCGCGGGTGCGGATGTCACAGGGACCGCAGTTGACGATGAATATTGCAAGTATTCGGTCAATTTTTCGGGGGAGTCATGTACAAACATTCGCGTCGACTGATGGTTGGCGTCATTGCATTGCTCGAGACCGCCGGCGCCTTCGCACAGGTCGCGCCCGGCGAGACCACTGACGATACTCAAGCGCGCGGCCGTGTCGGCCTGGAAACGGTGGTGGTCACCGCCCGCAAGCGTGCCGAATCGCAGCAGGATGTGCCGGTCGCGATCTCCTCGATCACGCCGACCCAGCTCGAAAGCAATATCGCCACCGACCTCAGCAAAGTCGCCGAGCTTGCCCCGCAAGTGATGATCGGGCGAAACACCAATGGCACGGGCGGCTTTCTCACTATCCGGGGTATCAGTTCCTCGGGTACCGATGCGGGCCTGGATCAAAGCGTGGCGGTGAGCATCGACGGCGTGCCGCTCAGTCGTGGCCGCGTCATCAATTCGAGTGTGTACGACATCGCGCAGGTGGAAGTCCTGGCGGGTCCGCAGTCTTTGTTCTTCGGCAAGAATTCCCCGGCGGGCGTGATTTCCCTGCGCAGCGGCGATCCCACCGATCATTTCGAAGCCAGCGTCAAGGCCGGCTACGAGATGGAAGCCGAAGAGCGCTACGTCGAAGGCATGGTGTCGGGGCCGATCTCGGACACGTTCTCGGCGCGACTCGCGTTCCGAGGCAGCGCCATGAATGGCTGGATCGACAACGTCGCTCAGCCGGTCGCCGATCCGTTGCATCCTGGTGTGACGGTGCCAGGCGCGACGTTCGGTAACAAAGGTCCCGATGGCGACAACTATTCCGGTCGCCTGACGTTGCGTTGGGAGCCTTCGTCGGACTTCAACGCGAATTTGAAAGTGACCTGGGACAAGCAGTCGATGAATGCGATGAACGCATACGTCGAGCTGTATTGCACCGGGGGGCAGACCGTGCCGACGATCGCCGTCATCGCCATGCCTTATGCCGATTGCGAGAAGAATCAGCGCAAGGCGGAAGCGTCGTTGCCGGCGGTGTACGCCGAGAACTATCCGTACGGCAATGGCGGTCTGCCTTACTACGATTCGAAGTTCGTGCTCGGCGCGCTGACGCTCAACAAGGAGTTCGACAAAGTCTCGCTCACGTCGACGACGGGTTACTACGACCAGACCGTGACTGGCGGCAACAACGCCGACTACACGCCGTTCTCGCTGCTGTGGAGCACGCAGCACGAGGATTACGAGCTGTTCACGCAGGAAGTGCGCGTGAATACCGAGTTCGACGGTCCGCTCAATTTCATGGGCGGTGTGTATTTCGAGAAGTCGCGCCGGCCCTGGTTCAATGCCGCCGATCTGTTCCACGGCGGTTTCAACGTCATGGCCCAGAACTGGACCACGTTCGAGACGCGCGCCAGCGTCGACAGCGAAAGCTATTCCGGCTTCGCGCAGGTGCGCTGGAACATCACCGACTCGCTGGAGCTGGCCGGCGGTGCGCGTTACACGCATGAAGAGAAAGATGGCGACTTCGAGAATCTTTCGATCGGCGTCACCACGCTCAATCTGCGTCCGGTGGGCGACGTCCTGCACTCCAGCTACGACGACGACAATGTTTCTCCGGAAGTCACCCTGACCTGGCATCCCGCGCCGGATCAGACGATCTACGGCGCCTACAAGACCGGCTTCAAATCGGGCGGCCTGTCGAACGGCGCGATTCTGCAACGGGCCTTCACCGTCGACAGCGTGAAGTTCGGTCCGGAAGAGAGCAAAGGCTTCGAGATCGGTTACAAATCGACCTTGCTGGCCGACACGTTGCGACTGGATGTGACGGCGTATCGATATGAGTACGACGGCCTGCAGGTGGCGTCGTTCGATCCGACCACGCTCAGCTTCAATATCGGCAATGCCGCCGCGGCTCGCACCGAAGGTGTCTCTGGATCGTTCAACTGGCTCGCGACCGACAATCTTTCCTTCAACGGCAATGTCGGCTACAACCGCGCACGCTACACGGACTATCGGACTGCGCCGTGTTATGCGGGCCAGACTGCGGCACTCGGCTGTGTCGGCGGCTCGCAAAATCTTTCTGGAACCGCGCTGGTTCGCGCGCCCGATGTGACATTCAGCATCGGTGCCGACTATCGCGCACAGTTCACCGCCGGATGGATCGCCGACTTCTCCGTCGACGCTTCCCACAGCGATTCGTATCAAGCGCACACCGACAATCATCCCGGTGGCATGCAAGACGCGTTCTGGCGCCTGAACGCGGCCATCAATCTGATGCCGGAGGACGAGCGCTTCAAGCTGTCGTTGATCGGACGCAACCTGACCAACGAGTACTACATGATCGCTTCGTCCAGCGCGCCGGGCGGTCCGCCGACCCAGTTCGTTGCAACGTTCAATCGTCCGCGCGAAGTCGTGCTCCAGGCCGAATACAACTTCTGACGCGGGAACATCGCAGGCGAGGGACCGCCGACCTTTTAAGTGAGAGATCATCCATGGCACGACTCCAACTCGTCTTCAAGCCGTCCGACTTCCCGCCGTCCGACTATCCAGGCACTCCCGATGCCTCGACCAGGCAGGCGGTGCAGGACTTGTTCAATCACATGTTTCCGGGCAACGCGAATCCGGAGATCCCCGGCAAGAGCGCTGCGTTCGCCACGGTCGCGCGCGATCCGAAGCTGGCGATGCGGCTCATCCAGCTCAGCGACTACATCGTTCGCGAGATGCCGTGGACCTCGCAGCAGAAGGCGGTCAAGGAATTGGCGGTGCAGACGTTGAATGTGCACTTCAAGTGTCACTTCTCGTTCCAGTCGCACATGCGCGGCGCCGAGGCGGCGGGCATTTCGATGGAACAGCAGGCCTGCATCCCGTTCTGGAAAACGGCCAACGTGTTCGACGACGAACAGCGCCTGGTGATCGAGTACACCTTCGCCGTCTGCAGCGGTGAAGTGTCCGATGAATTGTTCAAGCGCGTCGTCAAACAGTACGGCGAGCAGGGCGCACTGGAGTTCACGATGGCCATCAGTTGGTGGTCGCTGTGGGCCATGATCATCAACGCCACCGGCACCGAGCACGATTTCGGTTACGGCAAGAAGAAGAGCGCCTGACGGCGATGAACTCCCAGCCGCATACTCCGGCTTTCTCCGCGAGTTCATTGGAGCTGTCGATGGCGGATGCCGGCAAGTTCTTCGGCTGGAAACTGTTGGCCGCGCTGTCGGCCATCGTCTCCGTCAATCTGGGTGTGGCGTACGTCGGTGCGAGCGTGATCAACGCACCGATGGCCAGGGAGCTCGGCCTGAGTCGAGGGACTCTCGGCTTGGGCTCCACGGTCTTCGTGCTCTCGGTCGGTCTGGGTGCGCCTCTGGTCGCGCGGGTCATCAACTCGCTCGGGGCGCGCCTGTCGCTGTGTATCGGCTCTCTTTTTGTCGCCTTTGGCTCCATCTTGCTCGCCTCCTGGGTGACTCAGGGCTGGCAGTATGTGGTCGCTTACGGACTGATGCTGGGACTGGGCTGCGCCTTCGGTGCGCTGATTCCGGCGCAGACCTGTGCGAGCGCATGGTTTGAGAGGAGGCGCGCGTTGGCACTGGCGTTGGTGTTGACCGGTAGTGGTATTGGCGGATTGCTGTTCGCGCCGTTGCTGACGCGCGTGATTGCATTGGCCGATGGCAACTGGCGGGCAGCATGGTACGTGGTACTCGTGGCTGCGCTGGCTGCGGCTGCCATTGCATTGCTGGTGGTGAAGAACCGGCCGGCCGATCTGGGGCAGCAGCCGGATGGTGCCAAGGCGCAGGCGATTCAGGGCGGCGAGCAGGCCACGGGCTTTGTGTCGACGGTGTATCGGACTCGTGAGCGCTGGACGGTCCGCGACGCGATGAGGACTCCGGCGTTCTGGCTCATTGGCGTTGCTGCGGTCGGTGAATCTGTGCCGTCCGTTGCCGCGATCGCTCACGCTGTTCCTCACCTGCGCGATCTCGGTCACTCCGCTGAAGCGACTGCCGCGGCACTCGGCTTGTTTGCAATGTGCACCATCGCTGGAAAGCTCAGCGTCGGATTTTTCTGCGACCGGATCGAGCCGCGTTATGCGTGGTCCGTGTCGATTGTGATGATGGGGTTGGCAGTGTTTGTAGCGACACACGCGCAGAGCGCGGCCGCAATGTATCTATTCACGGGCTTGCTCGGCTTCGGGTCGGGCGCCGCGTTGACGTGTTGGCATTCGACCGTGGCCAATTACTTTGGGCCGACGGCGTTCGCCTCGATCCTCGGCGCGCTGATGCCCTTCAGCAATGCCGTCGCCGCGGCATCGCCGTTTCTGGTCGGCCTGCTGTACGACCGACAAGGCACTTACACGATGGCGTTCTATGCCGTGAGTGCTGTTTCAATCATCTCCGCGCTCATGCTGCTTGCGGCCGTTCCACCCAGGCAGTCTCCAGCCACCCAGTAGAGGCACGATGGATTTCAGTTGGACGCCCGAGCATCTGGCACTTCGCGACTCGGTCCGGACGGTGCTCGCCGAGACCCTGCCTGCCGATTGGGATCGCATCGCCCGTGAAGGGCCAGGATCCGCCGAACAGACCGCGTTCTCACGAGAGTTCTGTCCGAAGCTGGCCGCGCGGGGGTTGTTGGTTCCGCATTGGCCGGTGGAGTTCGGTGGTCGCGGCGCCTCGACCTGGGAACACTTCATCATCGGCGAGGAGTTGTGGGCAGCCGGCGAGCCTCGCGGCCCGCAATATATGAATGTGAACTGGATCGGCCCGACTCTGATGCGTTACGGGTCGCCGGCTCAGCAACAGGAACATCTGCCCCGGATTGCCGCCGGCACCGTCATCTGGTGCCAGGGATTCTCCGAGCCGAACGCCGGCTCCGATCTGGCATCGTTGCGGACGCGAGCCGAACGGGTCGACGGCGGCTATCTCATCAATGGGTCGAAGATCTGGACGTCCTATGCGGCGGAGGCGGAGTACTGCTTCTTGCTCGCACGCACCAGTGCCGATCGCAAAGGGGGTATTGCCATCTTCCTGGTGCCCATGAACAGCCCGGGCATCAAGGTCCAGCAGATTCCGGCGTTGATTGGTGAAGGCGACATCCACGAGGTGTTCTTCCACGATGTGTTCGTCGCTGAGCCGCAGCGCCTCGGGGGCGAAGGGCAGGGGTGGGACATCATCACGCATGCGCTCGCTAACGAGCGTATCGGCATTCCGAGGTACGCCTTTGCTCGGCGTGCGCTCGATACAGCGATTGGCCTTTTGCGAGATCGCGGGGAGCTCGATTCGATCGCGGTCAAGGCACGTGCGGGTCAGGCGCTCGCGGCGGTCGAGGCTGCTCGGATGCTGGTGTATGGAGTGGTTGATCAGCGTGCCAAGCGGGGGGCGGATCGTGGGCAAGGTTCGCTGGCGCGATGGGCGGTGGTTTCGGCGGAGCGCGCCGTTTGTGAGTTCGTCCTCGACTTTGTGCCGGACGGATTGCACGAGGGGGCGCCGCCTTTGTTATTGGCACATCACATGCGAGCGATTGCGGCAGGGCTCGCTTCGGGTGCTGCCGAGGTTCAGCTCGACCTGATTGCCCGGATGTTTCTCGAACTGCCGAGGGAGCGCGCCCGTGCAGTTTGAGCTCACCGAAGAACAGACGATGCTGCTCGATGCGCTCGTCGCGATTACTGGCGAGGGCGCTGAGCCGGAGCGCTGTGTGGACCGGTACATTGCCGATCCGGCGCTGGAAGAACAGCTGCAGGATGCGGGGTTCTTCTCGCTGGCTCAGCATGGGTACTCCACGCTCGAAGCGGTACTCGTCGCTATCGGCATCGGCAAGCTGCCGGTCTGTGTCGAAGCAGCCACTTCGCTGTTGATCGGGCCGCTGTTGCCGGAGACGGTGCGTCGGCCGATCGCGATCGTTCGAGAGACTTCGGCTGGCGAGACGTCAGTCGCGGTGTCGGGTCGATCCGGATCACGTGCGGCGCGTCTTGCGACACGACCGATCCGATTCTTGTCGGGCGCGCACACCCTCGTCATCTTGGCCGACGATCAAGTGAGCCTGGTGGAGCTGCAACCGGAAGACGTGCGAGCGTGCACCACTCACTATGCGTATCCATACGGTGTGTTGGTACCAGCGGCGCTTGAGCGCGCGGTAGTAGTCGATGTGCCTGCGGACGAGTTGCTTCGACGCTATCGATTGGCGATTGCCGCTGAGATCACTGGAGCAGCGGACGCGGCGCTTCAGCGCACGCTGCGTCAGGTCAAGGAACGAGAGCAGTTCGGTAAGCCTATTGGTGCGTTTCAAGCTGTGCAGCATCGGCTGGCGATGGCCGCGACCAGCGTCGAAGCGTGTCGCGTTCTGACACTGCGAGCTGCCGATGGAGGCGACGCGGCTGATGCCGCCGCCGCTGCAGGCTATGCGCAAGAGATGGCGCGGCAGCTCACCTTCGATCTGCATCAGTTCTCCGGCGCGATGGGACTCACGCTCGAGTATCCGTTGCATCTATGGACTTATCGCATCCGTGCGTTGCAGGCCGAGTCGGGCGGCAGTCAGGAACAATTCGCGGCCTCGGTCGATCTGGCGTGGCCGCCGTCAAAGAGTCGAGGTGAATGATGAGCTCCCAGCCGGTGGCTTTGATTACTGGGGCGAGTGGCGACTTGGGGCGTGCGATTGCCGTGCGCCTCGCTGAGAAAGGCGTTGCCATCGTTGGCAGCGGGCGGAATCCTGAGGGGCTGCAGCGTTTGCAGGCGGCTCTGCCGAAGGGCGCGGCGCTTGCGACGATTCAGCAGGACGTAACACACGACAGCGCGCCTCAGGATGCAGTCGATCTCGCCATGGAGCGATTCGGTCGGCTCGATTACCTGGTCAACAATGCCGGCATCGGTCAGCCGAAGCCGGTGCACGAGACGTCCGACGCGGATCTGGATTTGTTTCTAGACGTGCTGTTGCGGGCGCCGTTTCGATACTGCCGCTCGGCGCTGGCGGCGTTTAAAGGCGAGGCGGCGATTGTGAACATCGCGTCTACGTTCGCGGTCATCGGTGGCGTGCGCGGCGGTGCTTATTCCGCGGCGAAGGCCGGAATCATCGGCCTCACTACGCACATGGCGGCTCAATACGGCGCGCAAGGCGTTCGATCGAATGTGGTCGCGCCCGGTGTGTTACGCACTGGAATGACCGAGTACGCCTGGAACAGCGAGCGATTCAAGCGAATGAACTTTGAGATGACGCCCGCCGCGCGCCCCGGCACGACGGAAGATGTCGCTGGCTTGGTGGCGCTGCTGTGCTCGCCCGATGGTGCGTTCATCAATGGTCAGGTGATCGCGGTCGATGGCGGCTGGAGCGCGACCAAGTATTTGAGTGAGGCCGCGCTGTCGCGCGCCGGGTAGAGGATTGTCATGGGTGATGCATTCATTGTCGCCGCGGCTCGTACCGCTGGCGGTCGTCGTAACGGTCAGCTCTCGGGCTGGCATCCGGCGGATCTCGCCGGTGAGGTCCTGAACGCGCTCGTCGATCGTAGCGGCATTGATCCGGGCGCCGTTGATGATGTGATCGTTGGCTGTGTGAGCCAGGTCGGCGAGCAGAGCTTTCATATCGGTCGCAATGCCGTGCTTGCGTCGAAGCTGCCGGACAGCGTGCCCGCCGTTTCGATCGATCGCCAATGCGGTTCGTCTCAGCAGGCGCTGCACTTCGCGGCGCAAGCAGTGATGTCCGGTACGCAGGACATCGTGATCGCAGCGGGCGTGGAGAGCATGAGTCGGGTGCCGATGGGAGCGCCGACGAACTTGGCCGTCAACGCGGGCTTCGGCGGACCTTGGAGCGAGCGCATTCAACGTCGCTATGGCGTCAAGGAGTTCAGCCAATTCACAGGCGCGAAGATGCTCGCGCAGAAGTACGGTTACACACGTGAGCAGCTCGACGCCTACGCATTGCTCAGCCATCAGCGTGCCGCCGCGGCTACGAATGCTGGCGCCTTCAAGCAGGAAATCCTTCCGGTAGAAGGCAAAGACGGCCTTCACACCAAGGACGAAGGCATCCGTTACGACGCCTCGCTCGCTTCAATCGCGGCAGTGAAACCCTTGGAAGAGGGCGGAATCCTCTCCGCTGCGAGCGCGAGTCAGATGTGCGACGGCGCGGCTGGCTTGTTGGTCGTGAACGAGCGTGCGTTGAAGCAGCACGGACTCAAACCGCTGGCCCGCATTCATCACATGACCGTGCTGGGCAGCGACCCGGTGGTCATGCTGGAAACCCCGATTCCCGCCACTCATCGTGCGCTCGAGCGCAGCGGTCTGCGCATGCAGGATATCGACCTGTATGAAGTGAACGAGGCATTCGCGCCGGTCGCGCTGGCTTGGTTGCAGGCTTTGGACGCTGACCCGCAACGGCTCAACGTCAACGGCGGTGCAATCGCGCTGGGTCATCCACTCGGTGCATCGGGCGCCAAGCTGATGAGCACCTTGATCTACGCACTCCGTGCACGCGGCAAGCGTTACGGATTGCAGGCGATGTGTGAAGGCGGCGGGTTGGCGAACGTCACCATCGTGGAGGCGCTCTGACCATGGCGCTCAAGACGGCGTTCACCGAATTGCTCGGCATCGAGCATCCCATCGTTCAAGGCGGCATGCAGTGGGTCGGTCGAGCCGAACTGGCCGCAGCGGTTTCGAACGCTGGTGCGCTCGGCATTCTCACCGCGCTGACACAGCCGACGCCGGAAGCCTTGGCGAAGGAGATCGAACGGTGTCGCGGCATGACCGACAAGCCGTTCGGCGTGAACCTGACCATCCTGCCGACGATGACGCCGCCGCCGTATGCGGAGTACCGACGCGCCATCATCGAGAGCGGCATCAAGATCGTCGAGACCGCGGGCTCCAAGCCCAAGGAACACGTCGACGACTTCAAAGCCAACGGCGTGAAAGTCATTCACAAGTGCACCTCGGTGCGTCACGCGTTGTCCGCCGAGCGGATGGGCGTGGATGTGATCTCCATCGACGGTTTCGAATGCGCCGGTCATCCAGGCGAAGACGATGTGCCCGGCCTGATCCTGATTCCGGCAACCGTGGACAAAGTGAAAATTCCCGTCATCGCTTCGGGCGGCTTCGCCGATGGTCGCGGTCTGGCGGCAGCGATGGCGCTCGGCGCGCAGGGCGTGAACATGGGGACGCGCTTCTGCGCGACTCAGGAAGCGCCGATTCATGACAAGGTCAAACAGTTTCTGGTCGACAACGACGAACGCGGCACCAATCTGATCTTCCGCAAGCTGCACAACACCGCACGCGTCGGCAAGAACAGTGTGTCCGATGAGGTCGTGCGACGTCTGAGTCGACCCGATGCGACCTTCGAAGACGTGGCCCCACTGGTGCGCGGCGCTCGGGGGCGAGAGTTGTTGGAGACCGGCAATCTCGATGCCGGTCTGGTGTGGGCGGGGCAGTCGCAGGGTTTGATCGGCGACGTGCCCACGGTTGCCGAGCTCGTCGCGCGCATCGTGCGCGACGCGCGAGCCATTATTGAACGCGATCTGCGTGCGTTTCTGCGCTGAGCGGGGGTAAGTCAGTATGCGTGACTGCGTAAAGTTTTATATCGACGGCCGCTGGGTCGAACCGGTCGGCACCGGCAAGTTCGAGGTGATCGATCCCGCGACGGAGAAAGTCGTCGGACAGGTCAGGATGGGGGCCGCAGAGGATGTGAATCGCGCGGTGACTGCTGCGCGCCGGGCATTCGATAGCTACTCGCGTACCACTCGCGAGCAACGTGTCGAGCTGCTGCAACGAGTGGCCGCACAGTTCGAAGCCCGCAAGGCTGATTTGCAAGCCGCGGTCACAGCCGAGATGGGCTGTCCGAACTGGCTCGCCGAGCAGGCGCAGGTGCCGCTGCCGGCCACTCACATCAACGTCGCTATCGAGCTGCTCAAAACCTACGCCTTCGATCATTTGAGCGGCATCACGATGGTGAGCAAGAAGCCCATCGGTGTCTGCGCGTTGATCACGCCTTGGAACTGGCCCATCTCGCTCGCTATCACCAAGATCATTCCGGCGCTCGCGGTCGGGTGCACGATGGTGTGGAAGCCGTCGGAGTTCGCGCCGTTCTCGGCACAGATCCTGGCGGAGATCATGGAGGCGGCGAAGCTGCCGCCGGGTGTGTTCAACATGATCTTCGGCGACGGGCCGACGGTCGGTGCGGCGCTCAGCAGTCATCCGGAGGTCGACGCGGTTTCGATCACCGGTTCGACTCGCGCAGGTGTCGAAGTGGCTCGCAACGCGGCCGCTACGGTCAAACGGGTGCATCAGGAACTCGGCGGCAAGAGCCCGAACGTGATTCTGGAAGACGCGGATCTGGAGAAGGCCGTGGCTTCGGGAGTGCGTTATATGTTTCTGAATTCCGGCCAGACGTGCTCGGTGCCTTCGCGCATGATCGTGCCACGCTCCAGGCTCGCGCAGGTCGTTGCCATCGCCAAGGCGACGGCTGAGACATTGCAGGTCGGTCCGCCGGATAGCGGCGCCTTCGTCGGGCCACTGGTCAATGCTTCGCAATGGAATCGCGTGCAGCAGCTGATCCAAAAAGGCATCGACGAGGGTGCGACCGTGGTGGTCGGCGGCGTGGGCAAGCCCGCGGGTCTCGCGCAGGGCTACTACGTGAAGCCGACGATTTTCTCCGATGTCACCAATGACATGACCATCGCGCGCGAAGAAATCTTCGGGCCGGTGCTGGCGATCGAGCCATACGACAGCGTCGACGAAGCGGTGCGCATCGCCAACGACACTCCTTACGGGCTCGCAGCCTATGTGCACGCAGGCACGATCGAGAAGGCGCGAGAAGTCGGTTCGAGAATCCGTGCCGGCCAGGTCTGTCTCAACGGCGACTTGGATTTGCTCGATCCTCACTCACCCTTCGGCGGCTGCAAGATGTCGGGCAACGGCCGCGAGTGGGGCGCGTTCGGCTTCGAAGCGTTTCTGGAAGAGACGGCGTACGTTGGCTATCAGCCCGCGAGTGCGGCGTCATGATGCCCGAGTTGCAGGGCGCACCGGCCATCGTCGCCGCCAGTGCGCTTCGCGGCTTTCCCGAGCTGGTTCGCGAGCTCGGCGGCGACCCCGACGCGCTACTTCGCGAGGCACAGATCGACGTCGACGCGCTCGCTACGCGAGATGCAGTCATCGAATATCGATCACTGTTGCGAGTGATGCAGTCCGCAGCCGACTCACTGTCATGCCCGGACTTCGGCTTGCAACTGGCCGCGCTGCAAGGAGGCAACAAAGCCATCGGCCCGATCGGCGTGGTGATGAAGAACTCCAAGACGCTGGGGCAGGCGATCGGCTATTGCGCCAGGCACATCCACGCGTACTCGCTCGCGACGCGGGTTCGCTTCGAGCCGGATCGGGAGCGGCACCTGTTGTTGCTGCGACTGGAGATTCTGCTTCAGGAACCCGAAGAGAGATCGCAAGCGATCGAGCACGCCTTCATGCTGGCTTGCTTGAATATTCGCGAGATCACCGCGGGCGTGGCACGCGTTCGCAAGGTCATGTTCCGTCACACTCAGCAGTCGACGCGCCTCAATTATCAGTCGCGCTTCGGCTGTCAGGTGCTGTTCGGTCAGCGGGTCGATGGATTGGTGCTCACCGAGCAGGACTTGTTGCGACCGGTCGTCGATCCCGATGATCGCGTGTACGAGATGGCGACTTCGTTCATCGAGACACGCTATCCGAAAACGCAGGCGCCGCTGTTATCTCAGGTTCGACATCGAGTGCTTCAGGGTCTGGACAGCAAGAACTGCACGTGCGAGCGGATTGCGGCCGAACTGTGCGTGCATCCTCGTACGCTGCAACGGCGGCTGCGCGCGGCAGGCACGTCCTTCGAAGACATCAAGGACAGGGTTCGTCGCGATGTGGCGCTTCGTTACCTGCAGCGGGATGACATGCTCTTCAAGCATGTGGCCGAGAAGCTTGGTTACTCGGATCCGTCGATTTTCTCACGCAGCTGTTATCGCTGGTTCTCCGCGACGCCGAGCAAACTGCGGTCGCAACTGAAGTCACAACCTCATGGATGAATCAGCGCTGGGTTTCGAGCTGACCGACGGCGTTGCTTTGCTGACGCTGAATGGCGGCGGCCCGATCCGAACGCGGCGCTGACCCGGGCACGGGAGCTTGCTCGAGCGATGTGCAGTAACTCGCCGCAGGCCATGGCGCTGACCAAGCGTGCGATCTGGGGTGCCACCGAGCTCGCCGATCCGGCCGCGGCCGTGATGGGTTGGGAACTGCTCAAGTCACAATGGGCGCACCCGGATTTCGAGGAAGGCCCGAAAGCTTTCACAGAGAAGCGCGCCCCTCGGTGGAATCCGGATCCGAACGCGCGCCGGTAGCGACTGATTCAACGTGCGGGTGACGTCCAACCGAACAGGCGTCACTGAGGAGAGGTGCCATGGGCTTCGCACGTCCCGTTCCTCCGCTGGTGTTCCTGGTTGCGATGGGAATCGGTATGACAGCGCACGCGGATCATGTGTCCGTGTGGGGCGGTGGTGGGGTCGGGACGATGCTGACGGGCGAGGGCGCCGTGTACGTCAACGGTCACAAGATGGGCGCGCTGTCGGTGGCGCTGCCGGGCGATAGATTCCGCGTGCGTTATCTGAAGGGCTCGTTCGAGCGGACGCAGGGGATTCAGAGCAATACCGGCGACAACGATCTCGACTACGAGGGTTTCGATTTCGTGGTGACGCGAGCGGCGACCGACTGGCCCGTCGACGTGGCCATTGGCGCGGCACGTTACGAGGAGGCCTATCACGTAGGCTACCCCGATCAGGATCTGGGCGGCAGCGAATTCGTGCATCGATGGGGACCGCACCTGTCGGCCCTGCGCTCCTGGCCGCTCGGTCGCTTCGTCGAAGCCTGGGCGGAAGCGGATCTTCACTACGCGCCTTATCAACCGAAGCAGACCTTCCTGCTGGTCGATATCGGACTGGGCGTGCGTTTCTGATGCCATGCCGGCACGACACTGACCGGCGCAAGCCGTCCAGGCCCGCGGTCGTTCCTGCCGACCACGAATGAGCGGCCTGTGAATTCGTTCTCATATCGAGTCGCGCAATTGGCAAGTTCGCCGACACTCGTGTGCGGTCTATCCCGAATTGCCAGGGCGGCCTGAAAAAGTCACGCCGCGATCACAACGCTGACCCTATTGTCGCTTCCGGGAGACGCGACAGGGGTTGTCGCGCGATCGAGATGGCTCGCGGGGACGCCACCTAATAATGATGAAGCATATCGTTGTGCTGACCGTCGTGGCGTTGGCTGGCTTGATCTCGATTGCATGGCTCATCAAGGACCCGCCGCGTCGTCCACCACCGCATCCTTCCTACTTGCCCGAGAAATAATGGCGGCCACCGGCGAGACAGCGTCGAGTTCAGCTCGGTTCGAGTTCATCGACGGGCTGCGAGGCGTGGCCGCGCTGCTGGTGGCGATCGCTCACCTTGCCGACGCGGCTTCCGACCGGCATCCGGGCATTCTCGGGCCCGGGATCGCGGAGCTGGCCTCTTTCGGCCGCTACGGCGTACAGATCTTCTTCGTGCTCAGCGGTTTCGTGATCGCCCACAGCCTGACCGCCGGCGAGTACTCGTTCAAGTATTTCGGCCGGTTCGCCGCCCGCCGGTTCGTACGCCTCGACCTGCCGTACTGGTCGGTGATCCTGCTGGAAGTGGGGCTGCTGTGGCTCAGCGGCCATTTGCTGGTGCAGTACTCCCGGGAGTTGCCCTCGACCGCGCAGATCCTCACGAATGCGTTCTATGTGCAGACCTTCCTGGGCTATGAGCACATCCTGCCGGTGTTCTGGACGCTGTGCTACGAAGTGCAGTTCTACATGGTATTGGTACTGTCGCTGGTGCTGCTGGAAAAAATGCGCAATGCCGGCGTCAGTGTCGTCACCCTTCGTACCATCGCCAGCGTCGCGCTGTCGCTGACCTTTCTCTGGTCGATCTGCCTGTTCGTCGGTCTGCTGCCGCCGTTGCGGCCGGGGCTGTTTCTGGACCGCTGGTTCCAATTCGCGCTGGGCGTGGTCGTCTACCTTTACTATCGCGGTCACTGCGACCGGGATGTGCTCATCGTCTCGATGGTCGTGTGCGTGGTTGCCGCGGTGGTGTTCGGCGACGGCACTTATCGAGTCGCGGCTCCGCTGGTGACCGCCGCCACCGGTCTCGCGATCGTGGCGAGCTTTCGATTCGAGCCCTGGCGCAAGTCCCTCGCCGGACCGGTCATGCAGTTCCTGGGGCGCATCTCTTACAGCTTGTATCTATTGCACCTCGGCATCGGTTGGCGCACCACCGTCCTGGTCCGGGAACTGATTGGCGTCCACTATTCCACTGTCTGGGCCTACATCGCATTCCTCTGCGGCATGCTGACGAGCATCGTCGCCGCGTGGATCATGAATGTCCTGATCGAGCGGCCGGCCATGAAACTGGCGCGGACCATTGAGCTGCCCAAGCAGGGGCCTCGTACTTTGACTGGTGTACTCGTCCCGGCGCCTGCGCCATAGTAGGCCATCGCAGCTGGCAACCAACCAAACACCCCTGGATTCATGGCGCCTCCGCCGAGTCGTAAACAACGAGTGCTGGTGGCCGTGGGAGCGGATCCACAAGCCGAACAAGTGATGCTGGCGGGGAAGCGCGTGGCCGATTTGCTGGCGGCGCCGTGGACGCTGGTCTTCGTCGAAACGCCCTCTTCACGCAATGGCTGGGCCGAATTGCAGCGCCTCGCGGCGTCGTTCGGTGCGCAGACAGTGACGTTGGATGGGCCGTCCGCCTCGGAAGCGTTGCTGGACTATGCACGGATCTCCGAAGCGACCCATCTCGTGATTGGCGCGCCGAAGCGACGCGGGCTGCTTGCCTGGTTGCGGCCATCGACGACGTGGCGTCTGGTCCGCAAGGCTGAGGGCTTCGACGTCATCAGCGTCGATGCTGGCCATGGCGAGCGCGTCGACGCACGAGCCGTGGACGCCTCCGAGACCGGCCTGCTGGCATCCATCCAATGGCGGCGTTATGCATGGGCGCTCGCGATCAGCGCGCTCACCACCGCCATCACGTACGCGATGGATCCATTTTTCGCGCTGCCTAACATCGTGATGACTTACCTGGCCAGCTCGGCGTTCGTCGGTATCAAGTTCGGCCGCGGGCCCGCGGCGCTGGCCTGTCTGGCCAACGTCATCCTGCTCGCCGTGTTTTTCGTGCCGCCGCGCTTCATGCTGACGATGTCCGATCTGCAGTATCTGGTCACGTTCACTGTGATGTTGATCGTCGCGGTCACCATGGCGAATCTGATGGGTAGTGTGCGCCGGCAGATCCGGGCCACCGGAGATCGAGAGCGGCGCACGGCATTGCTATATGCGATGAGCCGCGATCTCAGTGCCACGCGCGGTGTCGCGAACATGTCGCGCATCGCGGTTCGACACATCGTGGAAGTTTTCGATTGCAACGCTGCCGTGCTGCTGCCCGATGCCACCGGCAAGTTGCAACGTCCCGACGAGGCGCCGATCGAGGGGTCGTTCCGAAACGCCGACCTGTCCGTGGCGCAGTGGGTATTCGATCATGGGCCGCGCGGCGGTCTCGGTTCCGATCACAGGCCGGAGTCGCCGGCAATGTATCTTCTGCTCACCCACGAGCAGCAACGCTTCGGTGTGCTGGCGGTGTTGCCACAGACCAAGCGGCGATTGCTGGCACCGGAGCAGACCCGTCTGCTGGAAGCGTTCGCTGAGCAGTTGAGTCTCGCCGTCGAACGTGCCGGCTTGTCGGCTGCCGCCGAAGCAGGGCGGGTCGCCGCGGAAACCGAAAGCCTGCGCAATACGTTATTGGCTTCGATATCGCACGATTTGCGCACGCCGCTGGCGGCGATTGCCGGCGCCAGCAGCACGCTGGCCGAGCGGGGACGAGAGCTCGACGACGGCATCCGCACCCAGCTGGCCCGCTCGATCGAAGCGAAGGCCGTGGAAATGTCGGAGATCGTTTCCAACGTGCTGGATCTGATGCGCTTCGAATCGGGCCAGATCACGCTCAGGCGCGACCTGCACGCGCTCGATGATTTGATCGGCTCGGCGCTGGGCCGGGTCGAAGAGCGCCTGCGCAGCCATCCGGTCCGCATCGATCTGCCCAATGACCTGCCTGTGTTACACGTGGATGGCACTTTGATCGTGCAAGCGCTCGCCAACATCTTCGACAACGCGGCCAAGTACACGCCTGCGGAGGCGGTCGTTCATATCAGGGCGCGGCTCGAGGCAGAGCGGGTGCTGGTGGAAATCGACGATGAAGGGCCTGGTTTTCCAGCCGTCGATCGCGAGCGCCTGTTCGACAAATTCAGTCGCGGACAGGATGAAGGCGCGGTCGCCGGCGCCGGCCTGGGATTGGCGATTTGTCGCGCCATCGTCCATGCGCATGGCGGCACGATTCGCGCGACCGACCGGCCAGGCGGCGGGGCGCGGGTCGAGTTCGATCTTCCAACCACTGCAGGCTCGCCGTGACCCAGGCCATGCACCGCATTCTGGTCGTGGAAGACGACCCGACCATTCGCTCCGTGCTGCGCGCACTGTTGCAGTCCGAGCCGTATCGTCTGGTCGAGGCCGAGACAGCGGCGCGAGCGTTGATCGAAGCGCGGACTCATCGACCCGATCTGCTGCTCGTCGATCTGGGGCTGCCCGATGCCGACGGCATGTCTGTGATCCAGGGCGTTCGCGCGTGGTCCAGCGTGCCCATCATCGTGTTGTCGGCGCGGACCATGGAAACACAGAAGGTGGCGGCACTCGAGGCTGGCGCCGATGACTACGTCACCAAACCGTTCAGTGCGCCCGAGTTGATCGCGCGAGTGCGCGCCGCTCTACGCCGGACTTCGCGAGGCTCGGATCGCACGGCCATCGTCCGGCTCGGTGATGTCACGATCGACCTGACCCGCCGGGAGGCACGCGCCGCCAACAAGGAAATCCGTTTCACTCCGCTGGAATATCGAGTGCTCGAGTCGCTCGCGCGTCAGGCCGGGATGATCGTGACCGCCAATCAGCTGATTCGCGAAGCGTGGGGCCCGGATCGAGCGCACGATACGCAGAGTTTGCGCGCGTGCTTGAAACATCTGCGTCAGAAGCTGGAACCGAATCCGGCACAGCCGGTGTTCATCATCACCGAAACCGGGCTGGGCTATCGGCTGCGACCGAGCGACGCGCCGGCTTAAAGCCGCTCGCTCAGGTAGCGCACCAGATTGTTCAACTGATGCTGCTGCGTATAGCAACGACAATAGCGCCGGCACATCGGTTTGATAGCCGCCGAAGGTGATGTGCGAGGACGCGTCGTTCCAATGCGGGCGGACCAGTTCCACTTCTTCACCGACGTTGCCGAGGAACAGAACGTGAATGTCGTCACGCTTCAGTTGCTGCACCAGATGCACGCAGCGCCCATCAAGACATGAACGCCCTTGCGCTCATGTAAAAGTCCCATGTAGACGATCACTCGCCGGCGCCTGGGAATGTTGAAGCGCCGATAGACCAGCTCGCCGTGACGCGACGTGCGTCGAGATTTGTCCGCGTCGACCCCGGTCGGAATGATCAGGGTTCTGCTCCGCCACGTTCGAAGGCTGGGCGGTGCCGGTTCAGGTGCGCACCGCCATGTGCAACAGTTTTCCCCGTATCATGGTGGAGTTTGCGGATGCATCGAAGAACATCTGGTATCCGGCGAATGCGGGCGAGAGCAGCAAATATTTCCTCGCGACGGCACTGGCTGCGAAGACCAGCGGCCAGAGGATGTACTTCCTCGGGATCGATGACACAGTAACGAGCTACTGTGTGACCGGCGGTTCGGGGCGGGAAGTGCAGGTGTTCGGAGTGAGCGACTGAGCCGGCAGCGGACGGGGTGGTTCATTTGATTTCCTGGCCGCCGACAGCGGTGGCCAGGACCGCGGCGCGCTTTATCCATCAGTCGTCGCACAGCAGCTCGATTTTGCGAACGGCCAGATCCATGGCCTTCTGATCCGTCGCCTTCGCGAGCTCTTCTTTGGCGGAATCGCAATGGACTGCTTCCGACTTGACGGCATCGCTCACCTGGCTGACCGCCTGCGCGTTGGTGGGATCGCAGTAGTCGGACGACGCGCGACGAATGTTTGCTCGACTGCCGACGCGTTCGATGGCGACACAATCGTTGACCTTGATCTCGCGCTGATCGCTGATGATGCGAGTGGAGCTGCCGTCCGCCATCTGCACCGTGTACTGAATGCCGGTCCGATTGCCTTGCATGGCAGTTGCACCGGCGGCACCGACGACGGCTCCAGTGGTGGCACCGCGCCCGCGTCCGCCGGACATGATGCCGATGGTTCCGCCAATCAGCGCGCCTTGCGCGGCATTCGAGTCCAACGTGACTTGCTGCGCATTTTGTACGAGCCCGAATTGCACGCTCGCGGTCTGGCCGACCCGATGCGAGGTGGCTTCGCATCCGGCGATCGCAATGAGTGCGCCACCGACGATGCAGATGCTCATCCGGTTCGACAGGGGCTGGTACATGACCCATTCCTTCCAACCTGCAATCGGCGAAGATTCCCACCTCAGGCGCGGCGGCACTATTGGACCTGGGGCTAAAGCTGATTTGGGGCGGGTGAATTTGACCATTGACGCGCGGCTCGGCAGGCTGCGACAACTTGTCGCACCCCTGGCGTACCGATCGCCGCTACAGTCACCCCGTGGACAATTACGCTGCCCTGTCTTTCATAAGGCTGCTCGTCAATCTGCGCTGGCTGGCGATCGTCGGCCAGGCGCTCACCGTCGTGATCGTCACCGGCCCGCTGCAGGTGGACTTGCCCGAGGCGCCGCTGTGGTGGGGCATCGGCGCGCTCGCGGCGTTCAATGGGTTTGCCGCCTGGCGGGTGCGTCGTTCCTTCGAGGTGAGCGCGCCCGAAGTCTTTGGGCACATGCTCGTGGATATCGTGGTGCTGGCCTGGATGGTGGCCTGGAGCGGCGGCGTGGAGAACCCGTTCTCCTCGCTGTTTCTGTTGCCGATCGCGTTGTCGATCCTGGCGTTGCCGGGCCGTTGGATGGCGGCGATCGCGGCGGCGGCCATCGCAGGCTATTGCGCGTCCGCGCTCGCCGGCCGCGAATTGCCTCATGTGCATGGCCTGTTCAGCGATGCGTTCAGCATCCATAAGGTCGGCATGCTGGTGAATTTCGTGGTCTCGGCTGCCGTCGTGCTGATCTTCTTCACGCGAGTGGCCGCCGCGAGGAGAAACAGCGAGCGTGAGGTCGCCCGGTTGCGGGAGCGGTTCACTCGTAACGAGGGCATCATCGCGCTCGCCACGCACGCCGCGTCGGTGGCGCATGAGCTCAATACACCGCTCGGCACCCTGACGTTGATGGTCGAGGATCTGGCGGCGGATGCGACGACGGAGTCGCGGCGGGAAGATTATGCGACCATGAAATCGTTGCTCGAAGTGTGTCGCGACCGGGTACGAGAGCTGGCGCAGCCCGCTGAAGCCGGCCAGTCCGGCAGTCGGGCATCGAATGTCGATCTGGAACGGGTGATCGAACGCTGGCAACTGGTGCGGCCGACCATCGAGCTGCATCGTTCGGGTTCGGCGGCCACGCTCCAGAACGTCGATCCCGCGGTGGGACATTTATTGCTGGCCTTGCTCAACAATGCCGCCGATGCGGGCGAGCAGGCTGGAGCGGCGCGCGTCGATCTGCACATCGATGCCGATTCGCACCGGCTGCGAGTCTCGATACGTGACTACGGAATGGGCTTCGGTCAGGCCCAGCCGTTGCTCCCCTCGCGGCTGTTCCGGACCAACAAACCGGACGGCATGGGAATCGGTCTGGCGCTTTCGCATGCAACGGTGGAGCGGTTGGGGGGCTCGCTGTCGATGCAGGCGGCCGTGGAGGGGCAAGGGGTGTCAGTGACTTTCGATCTGCCGGCGATGGTGAAAACATGATCGCGGGTCCGGGCCTGCTGGTGGACGACGATGAGTTGTATCTGCGAACGTTGCAGCGGTCGCTGCAGAAGCGGGGCTTCACCGTCGTGCTCGCGCATACCGTCGCGGCTGCCACCGAGGCGGCACGACTGCATCGCCCGGAGTTCGCGCTCATCGATCTGCGTTTGGGCAAAGAGTCCGGGCTCGCGTTGATCGATCCGCTCAAGGCGGTGCGCGAGGACATGAAAATCCTGCTGGTCACCGGCTATGCGAGCATCGCGACGGCGGTGGAGGCAATCAAACGCGGCGCGGACAACTATTTGACGAAGCCGGTCACCGCGGATGCCATCGTGCGCGCTCTGAACGATGAGATCGAGAGCGACTCGGCGCCGGAGAACACCATGGTCCCGCTGTCGCGCGTCGAGTGGGAACATATCCAGCAGGCGCTGAGCGAAACCGACGGCAATATATCGGCCGCCGCGCGGCTGCTCGGGATGCATCGCAGATCGTTACAGCGCAAGCTGGCAAAACGTCCGGGACCGGAGCGCAAGCTCCCCGATGAGCCCGGCGAATAACGCGCGTTACTGCGACATTCGGTCGCACCCGCCCGGCCACCGCCGGAGCGACAATTCACGACATTGTCGTTAGGGAGAGAAGAGTGCGCGAGATCTCTGCGTCGCTGGCGGGTTGGTTGGTGGTCGTCGGGCCTTTGGTCGCAGGTGTGGCGAGTGCCGCGGAAGTAGAGCATCGCGCGGCATCCGGCGATGACTTGCTGGACGTCGTTGTCGTCACGGGAGTGGCGCCAAAGTTGCCGCTCACATTTATCACCGACCCCAAGCTGCCGCGCCAGCCGGTGCCTGCCAGCGACGGGGCGGACTATCTGAAAACCATTCCTGGCTTCAGCGCCGTGCGTAACGGTGGTACCAACGGCGATCCGGTGCTGCGAGGAATGTTCGGTTCGCGCCTCAATATTCTCACCAACGACGGCGCGATGCCCGGCGCCTGTCCCGCCCGCATGGACAATCCGCTCTCGTACGTGTCGCCGGAGACCTATGACCGGCTGGTCGTCATCAAGGGGCCGCAGACCGTGCTGTGGGGGCCGGGGGCGTCCGCCGGCACCATTCGTTTCGAACGCGATGCCAACGCCAATCGATTCGACCAGCCTGGAGTGCGGGTGAATGCCAATGCCTTGGCTGGATCGCACGGTCGCAACGATCAGGTGCTGGACGCGGTTGGCGGTGCGAGCCAGGGCTACGCGCGCTTGAGCGCCAATCGTTCCGAAGCGGATGACTATGAAGATGGCGACGGCAATCGCGTGCCCTCGAGCTGGCAGAAATGGAACGCGGACGCCGCGCTCGGTTGGACGCCGTCAGAGGGCACGCTGCTCGAGCTGTCCGCCGGCGCTGGCGATGGCGAAGCACGTTACGCGGGGCGTGGCATGGACGGCGCTCAGTTCGAGCGCACCAGCTATGGCCTGCGAATCGAGAAGACCGGTCTCACCGGGGTCTTGAAGGAAGTGAAGGCGAATGTTTTCTACAACTACGCCGACCACGTCATGGACAACTACACCTTGCGCGAGCCGAATCCCATGAGCTCGATGCCGATGCCCATGGCGGCGAATGTCGATCGGCGCACCACCGGCGGCAGGGTTGCGGCGATGTGGCGGCTCGCGAGCGTGGAAGTCACGGCGGGCGCCGATACTCAAGACAGCCGCCACCGAGATCGTAGCGCGATGGGGCGGGGAGCCTATGAACTGCAGCCCTGGCAGACCGACGCGGATCTTTCCAACACGGGGGCGTTCGTCGAGCTCGCGTGGCGAATGCACGATAGCGGCCGCGCCGTGTTCGGTGCGCGTGCCGATCGCGCGGAAGTCACGGACAAGCGACAGATGAGCGGCGGCATGATGCCGATGCCAAATCCCACCGCCGGCGACACTCGCAAAGAGACGCTCGCCAATGGTTTCGCTCGATACGAACATGACGTGAGTAACGCGCCCATCAGCTGGTTCGCGGGCGTTGGCCGGGCCGAACGAATGCCGGACTACTGGGAATTGTTTTCGGCGGACATGGGGCCGATGGGCTCGGTGAATGCGTTCTCCGCGCTCGATCCCGAGCAGACCACGCAGCTGGACGTCGGTTTGCAGTATCGGACTCCCCACATAGATGCATGGGTCTCGGCGTACGCCGGACGGATCGATGACTTCATCCTGTTCACTTACAGCAGCGGCGGGATGATGGGCTTGATGTCGAGCGTCGATCAGGTAGACGCCAACGTGCGTGGCGGCGAAGCGGGTGTGGAGTTCCGGCTGCTGTCGCGATGGAAACTCGGCGCCACCGTTGCTTATGCCTGGGCGGAGAACCGCGATACCGGAGCGGCATTGCCACAGATTCCGCCGCTCGATGCGCGCTTCACGCTGGCTTACGACAACACGCGCTGGTCGGCCGGCGCGCTGTTACGAATCGTCGATGGTCAGGGTCGCGTGGCTCCCGGCCAGGGCAACGTGGTGGGGCGCGACCTGAGCGAGACGGGCGGCTTCGCGGTGTTGTCGCTGAATGGTGCCTATCGCTTGTCCACGCAGATGAGTCTCTCGGTCGGCATCGACAATCTGCTCGACCGGGCCTACGCGGAGCATTTGAACCTCGCCGGCAGCGCCGACTTCGGCTATCCGGCGGATCCCGTGCGGATCAACGAGCCGGGCCGCACCGGCTGGCTGAAACTGGTCTGGAATCTGAAATGAGCGTTGACGCCTTGCGCAAACCACAATATCTTGTGCCCATCCTCGGTGCCTGCCCCAAGATCAGTGGGGTGGGCTGAAAAGGGAATCCGGTGACCGCGCCCCTCCTGGCGCGCATTCCGGAGCTGCCCCGCAGCGGTAATTGGGAACGAACGGCGCACACAGCACTGGGCTTTTGCCTGGGAAGCAGCGCCAAGTAGGTCGGCATTCGCCGCAGCCCATGAGCCCGAAGACCTGCCGAAGATCGCGCGTCGTCACAGGCGCGCACAGGCTGTCGGGCTCTCGTGGGAAAGGGCTGGCGGATGTTCGCGTCGCTGCCTTCGCAAGCGACCGCGCTCCGTTATTCCCCGCTCTCATCGATCACCCGATTTCGCTCGCGGGAGCGAAGGCCGCGTAACGGTTCGTGCTTGCAAAGCGCGAGGGCCGTGCGTTGTCTTTGCGTCGCGAGCCCCATGCTTCGGGGACCAGGAACATGCAGGCGACGCTCGATTCTCCTCAGACCGATTTTCATTTGACGCCGCCACACTCGGCTCGCACCCAGATGCGGGTCACCAAGCGCAATGGCGAGCGCGAAGCCGTCGATGTGAACAAGATCGTGCGAGCGGTCGGTCGCTGTGGCGATGGCCTCGACGCGGTCGATCCGATGCGCGTCGCATTGAAGACCATCGCCGGCTTGTACGATGGCGCGACCACGCGGGAGCTGGATGAGCTGTCGATCCGCACGGCTGCATCGTTCACGTTCGAGGAGCCCGAATATTCGCGCCTCGCGGCCCGCCTGCTCGCGGGCTTCATCGACAAGGAGGTGCAGGGGCAGGGCGTTTATTCGTTCTCGCAATCGATTCGCCTCGGCTTCGATGTCGGGCTGATCAACGAGCGCGTGATGAGCTTTGTCGAGAGTAACGCTCGCAAGCTCAACGACGCCATCGATGCGCGTCGCACGCACGAGTTCGAGTACTTCGGCCTGAAGACGCTGCACGACCGCTACTTGCTGAAGCATCCGACGCGCCGGCTCGCGCTGGAGACGCCACAGCAGTTCTGGATGCGCATCGCCTGCGCGCTGAGCACCAGCGTGCACGAGGCGATCGACCTGTATCAGGTGTTCTCGTCGCTCGACTACATTCCCAGCTCACCGACGCTGTTCAACGCCGGTACGCGTCACGAGCAACTGTCCAGCTGCTTCCTGCTCGATTCGCCGGGCGATTCGCTCGAATCCATCTATGACCGTTACAAGGACATCGCGCTGCTGTCGAAATTCTCCGGCGGCATCGGCGTGGCCTGGCATCGCGTGCGCTCCGAAGGGTCGTTGATTCGCGCCACCAATGGCCTGTCGAACGGCATCGTGCCGTGGTTGAAGACGCTCGACTCGTCGGTCGCGGCCGTGAATCAAGGTGGTAAGCGGAAGGGCGCGGCTTGTGTTTATCTGGAGCCGTGGCACGCCGATATCGAAGCGTTTCTGGAGCTTCGCGACAACACGGGCGACGAAGGCCGTCGCACTCATCACATCAACCTCGCGAACTGGATCTGCGATCTGTTCATGCGCCGGGTGGAAGCGGATGAAATGTGGTCGCTGTTCGATCCGAAGGACGTGCCGCAGTTGCCGGATCTGTGGGGCGAGGCGTTCGATGCGGCCTATGCCCAGGCCGAGGCGCAAGGACTGGCGCGGAAGTCCGTTCGTGCACGCGACTTGTATGCTCGCATGATGCGCACGCTGGCGCAGACCGGCAACGGCTGGATGACCTTCAAGGACAAGTGCAACCGTGCGGGCAATCAAACCGCGCGTGCCGGCAATACGATTCACCTGTCGAATCTGTGCACCGAGATTCTCGAGGTGACGAGCGAGGGCGAGACGGCGGTCTGCAATCTCGGCTCCATCAATCTGGGCCGTCATGTGATCGACGGCGCCTTCGATTTCGACAAGCTGGCGCAGACGGTGCAGACGGCCGTGCGGCAGTTGGATCGCGTCATCGATCTGAACTTCTATCCGATCGCCACGGCGCGCGCCTCGAACATGCGCTGGCGTCCGGTCGGCCTCGGCGTGATGGGCCTGCAGGATGTGTTCTTTCAGCTGCGGCTGGCGTTCGACAGCTCGCAAGCGAAGCAGATGTCGACGCGCATTGCCGAGACGGTCTACTTCCACGCCCTGCGGACATCGATGGAGCTGGCCCGAGAGCTGGGACCGCACGATACGTTCAAGGAAACGCGCGCAGCGGAGGGTGAGTTGCAGTTCGACAGCTGGGGCGTCACGCCGTCGGATGTGGCGCAGTGGAATACGTTGCGCGATGAAATCAAAGCGCACGGCCTGCGTAACAGTTTGCTGATCGCCATCGCGCCGACCGCCACGATCGCCTCGATCGCCGGTTGTTACGAGTGCATCGAGCCGCAGGTCTCCAACCTGTTCAAGCGCGAGACCCTGTCTGGCGATTTCCTCCAGGTGAACCGGTATCTGGTGGAGGAGTTGAAGCAGCTCGGATTGTGGACCGACGAGATTCGCAATCAGATCAAGCTCGCCGATGGCTCGGTGCAGGGCATTGCGGATATTCCCGAGGCGCTGCGCGCCATCTATCGCACGGCTTGGGAGGTGCCCATGCGAGGGCTGATCGATCTGGCGGCGGCGCGTGGCGCGTACATCGATCAGAGCCAGTCGTTGAACCTGTTCATTGCCAATCCCACGATCGGTCAGCTCTCCAGCATGTACATGTATGCGTGGAAGAGCGGCATCAAGACGACCTACTACTTGCGTTCGCGTCCGGCGACCAACATCGCGAAGACGACGGTGCAGGTGAGCGACACGGCCGCCGTGGTGTGTTCCTTGGAAAATCCTGAAATGTGCGAGGCCTGCCAGTGAGCGCCGTCATGACTTCGACTTCACGCCGGGCTTCGTTGCTGGATTCGGGCTTCGATCTGACCTTGCGTCCGATGCGCCATCCGCGCTTCTACGAAATGTACCGGGCTGCGATCAAGAACACCTGGACGGTCGAGGAGATCGACTTCCAGATCGATCTGAGTCATCTGTCGCAGCGAATGACGCCGGCCGACCGGCATCTGATCGAGCGGCTGGTGGCGTTCTTCGCCACCGGCGATTCGATCGTCTCCAACAACCTGGTCATCAGCCTGTACCGGCACATCAATTCGCCCGAGGCGCGCATGTATCTGTCGCGCCAGCTGTTCGAGGAGGCGCTGCACATCCAGTTCTATCTCACGCTGCTCGACAACTACGTTCCGGATCAGCAACGGCGCGCGCAGGCGTTCGCCGCCATCGAGAACATTCCGTCGATCCGGCGCAAGGCCGAGTTCTGTCAGAAGTGGACCGATGAGGTGTTCGGCCTGCAGCGGATCGCGAGCGATGACGACAAGCGTCGTTTCCTGCTGAATCTGACGTGCTTTGCCAGCTGCATCGAGGGCTTGTTCTTCTTCGGTGCGTTCGCCTACGTCTATTTTCTGCGCTCCCGCGGACTGCTGCCCGGCTTGGCCGCCGGCACGAACTGGGTGTTCCGTGACGAGAGTGCGCACATGGCGTTCGCATTCGAAGTCATCAACACCGTGCGCCGGGAAGAGCCACATCTTTTCGACGCTTCCTGGGCGCGGCAGGTGCAGGCCATGATCGAGGAAGCGGTCGAGTGCGAGGCTGCGTTCGCTGAGGATGTGCTGTCGGGCGGAGTCGTCGGTCTGACTCGTCGCGAGATGCGGCAGTACCTCGAATACGTTGCCGATCAGCGCTTGCGGGTGCTGCATCTGCCGACGCGTTACAACGTGCGCAATCCCTTCGCGTTCATGGAACTGCAGGATGTGCAGGAGCTGACCAACTTCTTCGAACGCCGCGTGTCGGCGTATCAAGTGGGCGTTCAGGGCGAGGTTGCGTTCGACGAAGCCTTCTGAAGCTCGAACCGTCCGAACCGGACGGCCAGCGCCGGCAGGACCAGCAGGTTCAACAGCATGCTGGTCACCAGACCGCCCAGGATGACGATGGCCATCGGGCCTTCGATTTCCTTGCCGGCCTCTTCGCTGCCGACCGCGATGGGCAGCAGGCCGAGGGCGACGACCAATGCGGTCATGACGATGGGCACGAGGCGTTCGCTCGCGCCCTGCAGGGCGGTCGCCAGGCCCCAGGGTCTGCCTTCACGAGTCACCAGTTCCTCGTAGTGGGAGATCATGAGGATGGAATTGCGCATGCTGATGCCGAACAGCGAGATGAAGCCGACCATGGCGCCGATCGACAGCGCGCCGCCGGTGAGCAGCAGGATGAGCACGCCGCCGGCCAATGCAAACGGAATGTTGGCCATCACGAGCAGCAGGTTGCGCCGGTTGGCGAACACCATCGACAGAAGCATGACGATCACGATCACCACGAACGCGGAATGCAACAGCAATTCGTTCTGCGCCGTCACCCGGGCTTGCTCCGCGCCGCCGACGACCACCGAAACATCCGGTGGCAACGCGATGTCGGAACGGAGCTTCTCCTGAACGGCCTGCGCGAACGAGCTCGAGTCGCGGCCAACGACGTCTGAAGTGACCTGCTGACGCCGTTGCGTGCCCTCGTGCATGATCACGTAGCGGCCTGACGTGTTTTCGATGTTCGCCAGCTCCCGCAGAGGCAGCGTCGTGCCAGCGGCGTTCCGTATCGACATTCCGCCAATCGCCTCCGGATCCCGGCGACTGCCAGGTTCGAGGATGACCGCTACCTCGAACACCCGGTTGTTATCGTTGGTCTGCGCCACCACGACGCCTTGGTAAGCGAATTGGATGGCTTCGAGCACCTCCAACGGTGCGAATCCGTATTGGCGCAGACGATCCGGGCGCAAGATGACTTCGAGTTCGGGCGCGCCGGCTTGGGTTTGCGACAGTACGTCGGCCGCGCCCGGCACCGTAGCCACGACATTCCTGATTTGCTGAGCGACGCGGTCCAGAACGTCGAGGTCTTCGCCGAAGATATTGATCACCAGCTCGCCGCGGCCGCCGGTGAGAATCTCTTCGATGCGTTCTTCCAGGAACGGCGTGACGGCAAAGCTGATGCCGGGAAACGTTTTCAGCGCCGCCCGGATCTCCTCCTGGACCTGTTCCTCGTCCTCGCCGGAGAGCCGCTTCAGCTCGATGTGAAATTCGCTGAACTCAGGGCCCGCCGTGTCTTCACCCTGTTCGGCGCGCCCGAGCTGTTGGGATACCGATTGTATGTGCGGGTTCTGCAACAGCTCCTGCGTGATCCGCCCACCCAAGTGGAGCCCCGCGTCGACCGAAGTTCCTGGAGCGGTCATCACTCGCAGAACGTAATGACCTTCCTTGAACTCCGGCAGGAACTCTCCGCCCATGAAGGGCAGTGCGCACAAGGCAGCGAGGCATACGACGGCAGTGCCGCCGATGATGAGTCGGGGGCGCCGGTCGATCCGCTCCAGAACGCGTCGGTGCCAGTGTTTCAATCGTTCGATATAGCCGGGCTCCCGCGCATCCGTATTCGCGAGCAGCAGGCTGCACAGCGCCGGCGTCAACGTGATCGCGACGATGAGCGAAGCGATGGCGGCCAGGACGAACGACACGGCCAGCGGCGCGAACAGTCTGCCGTTGATGCCCGACATCATGAGCACGGGCCAGAACACGGCGACGACGATGAAGGTCGCATACACGATGGGGCTGCGTACTTCGAGCGTCGCATCGATGACCACAGTATCGAATGGCTTCGGCTCGGCGCTCGCCCGGTTCTCGCGCAGGCGTCGCCATACGTTTTCCAGCCCGATGATGGCATCGTCGACGACTTCGCCGATGGCGATGGCAAAGCCACCGATCGTGATGGTGTTGATCGATGCGCCGAAATGCTCGTAGGCCACCAGTGCCATCAGCAGGGACAGGGGGATCGTGGCAATCGCGATGAAGGCGCTGCGAAGATTGGCCAGGAAGAACAGCAGCACCACGATCACCAGCGCGCCGCCGATCAACAGCGCGGTGGTGATGTTGCGAATCGAAGTCTCGATGAAATTGGCGGGGCGGAACAGCGCCGGATGCAGCGTGACTCGTTCGGCGTTCAGAATCGGCCGCAGCTGGGCAAGCGCCGCTTCGACCGCAATCGTCACATCCCGCGTGTTCGCGCCGTACTGGCCATGGATGTTCATGATGACGCCGGGCTGGCCCATGACCAGCGCATCGCCGATCTTCGGCTCAGGCCCATCGACGACGTTCGCGACGTCGCGCAGTCGCACGCTCGTGGTGCCATGTTGTGCAACCACGGCTTCGGCCAGGGCGGCCGCGGAGAGGGACTGTCCTTCAGTGCGTAGCGTGATGCGTTGATTGTCGGTCTCGATGAACCCAGCGCCTCGGACGCCAGTGGATCTGCTCGCGGCCGCGACGACCTCATCGATCGACAATCCATACAGCATCATGCGATCCGGCAGGAGCTGGATCTGCAATTGCCGGATCTCGCCGCCGAATGTCTCCACGCGTGCGACGCCAGGAACGCCGAGCAATCGCTGTCGCACGGTCCAGTCGGCCATCGTGCGCAGTTCCATCGGCGAGTGATGTTCGGAGGTGAGGCCGATCGACAGCACCATGCTGGTGGACGATGCGAGCGCGCCCATGGCAGGCGTGTGAACGCCGGTGGGAAGGGTGCTGCCGAGCTGCGCGAGACGTTCGGCGGTCAGCTGGCGCACTCGATAGATGTCGGCGTCGTCTTCGAAAACCAGCGTGACGACCGAGAGTCCCTGGATGGATTGCGAGTAGATGTTCTCCAGCGCGGGCGTGCCATTCAGGCTGTACTCGATCGGGCGCGTCACCAGCGTCTCGACCGCTTCGGCGGACAAGCCCGGTGCTTCCGTTTGCACGACGATTTGCGGTGGCGCGAACTCCGGAAAGACGTCGAGCTTCGCGCGCTGAGCGATGAACAGGCCGTAGGCCGCCAGCAGCAGGGCAGTGGCCACGACCAGAACGCGGCAGCGGACACACAGCGCGACGATGCGACGGAGCATGCTCAGTCCGCCAGATGAATCTGAGATCGAAGCTCTTCGGAGAGCAGAGTCTGCGCGCCGTTGACGGCGACGCGACCTGAAGGCGCGACACTGGCCTCGAGGAACCAGCCGTCATCGAAGGCATGTTCCAGCAGGACGGGTTTGCGTTCGAAAGTGCGATCGGCCGTTTGCACGTACACCCAGGGCTGTCCCTGGTGACGAACGATGGCGGAGCGCGGTACTAGCACGCCGCGCAGTCGCGGTCCTTCGAGTGTGAGAAAGGCAACGATGCCCATCCCGGGCCGCAGCTCGAACGAGTTGGGCTGGAGCAGAAACAGGAAACCCTGGCCGGGCGTCTGTGCGGATGCCATCGTCGCCCGACCTAGAAATCGCGCCTCCGCGGAGCGTGTGGAATCGAAAGGAGACTCGATGCGTGCAGCGGCGGGCGACGACTGCAGCGACTCGCCGGCCGCGAGGTCCACCTGGATCAACACCGCGTCCAGGCTCGATAGCGATTGCACCAGCCGAGCCGCATCGCTTTTGATGAACGCTGCACCCCAGGCACTGCCGAGCCTGCTGCGAATCGTCTCTACTTGAATCTGATCGCGCTTCACCGTGACCGACGCAGTCTCCACCGTGCGTGCCGACGCGTTTTGATCGTTCGCGTGCAGCGCCTGTACGCGTTCGTATTCTTTGGTCGACGCTTCGAGCGAGGCCTGGGCGGAGCGCAGTTCGGCGAGCATATCGAGCAGCGGCTGAGTGTCGACGACGCGCCCGTAGCCTTTCACCTCCTGCGCGACCTCGCGAGGTTCGAGGTCGGCCAGGACGATTCCGGCCTGGGTCTGCCGTTCCCGATCCAGCTGCACGACGCCGGGAGTGGAGTTGTTCCCGGTTGCTTCATCGTCATCCGGCTGCTGCAGTTCTTCCGCGTTGAAGTGAGCGAGCCCCCACACCGCCAGAGCGCCGATGAGTATCCCGCCTGCCAAAGCCGCCCAGGTGTTTTTCATTGGAGTGCATCGATTGCGGCGAGCGGCTGTTGAAGCGCATCTTCCAGCTCGCCGGCGGCCTGTGCCGCTCGAGTTTCGATGTCGAGAACCGCCACGGCGCTGACCGCGGCTTCGAGCTTCGACGTTTGATATTCCAGTTGATCGATATCGCCGGCGCGCAGGCGCAGGTCCTGGCGAGCGATATCGTTTGCGAGTGCCTCGTGAAGCGTGCGTGCTCGCGCCAGTTGATCTCTCGTGAGACGGTGAGTGGCATTGACCTGATCGATCTGCGCAATGACGCCTGTTTCGAGCGCACGAAAGCGAGCCGCGCTTTCGTCGCGTCGCGCTTCCGCCTGGGCGATGCCGCCTCGATTACGATTCAAGGGCAGCTCCAAGCCGAGCCCCAGGCTCCATTTGCTCTCCCCTTGATCCCACTCGTACGCCGGTCCCAGATGGATATCGGGATATTGTTTGGCGATCTCCGTCTGCAGATCGGCCTCGCTCGCCGCGTACTCGGCGAGCCCGGCGGCAATATCGGCTCGATGTTGAAGCGCGAGCCGACGTGACTGTGCCACATCGAGAGCGGGGGCCGGATCGAGAGCGAAGTTCAACGGCACGCCGGTAAGCGCATGTAACGGCACACCAAGCGCACGCGCGAGATTGCTTTGAGCATCCTTCTGTTGCCGCTCTGCTTCGGCGAGGTCGAGCTGCAGACGGGTTGTGGCGAGTCGGGCAGGCGAGAGGTCGGCGGCCGATGCCGCACCGAGCTCGAACCGCTGCTGCAGGAGGTCTGTGATACGTTGCTGCACGCTCAGTTGCTCTTGTAACAACGCGAAGCGGCGTTGCGCGGCGGTCAGCTCGATCAATGCCGATCGCAATTCACTCCGAACCTGCCAGGCGGCACCGATGAAATTCAGCCGTGCCGCTTCCGCAAGATGCCGGGCTTTACTGATTCGAAGACGACGCTTGCCGGCCGTCTCGATCGGAATATCCAGGGATACGCCGGGTAGCCAGGGCGACGTGCCACTCTGCGCATCGACGTTGTAAGTGGGCGTCACGGTGAGCGAGGGGTTGGTCCGCATCGCTGCAGAAGCCACTGTCGCTTCGGCTGTTTGCCACTCGGCGCGTGCCAGCTGAAGATCGCTATTGAAGTGGAATGCAGCGAGCGTCAGAGCCGACAGATCCCACGACGGTCGCGGCCAGGGTTCGGCGAGCTGCGGGGCGGCGGTCTGCAGAAACGCCCGCAGGTCATCGTCATTCAAGCTGAGCGTGTGGTACTTCTCAGCGATGGTCTCCGGTTGCAGCGGTCGAGGTTCGAAGTGGGTACAGGCTGTGAGCGTCAACAGGCTTGCCGCGAGGATCGAGGCGCGACGGAGCGGCATCGGGTACATCGCCCCATAGTGCCAGCGCGGCAGTAACACAACTCTGACGAAACTTTGACGAAGTTGTCAGAGATCGGGTTTGCCGGGAAAGGTGAGGGTGATGGCCGTGCCTTTGCCGATTTCACTCACCAGACGAGCCGCGCCACCGTGCAACGTCATGATGGATTGGACCAGCGCGAGGCCCAATCCGAATCCGCCCGTTCGCTGGCTGCGAGAGGCGTCGGCGCGATAGAAGCGATCGAACAGATGGGGCAGGTGTTCGGCAGCGATGCCGGAGCCCGTGTCGCGGACACAGATGCTGGTCGAGCCGCCATCGGCGGTTGCGATTCCGACCGTGACTCGTCCGGCTGCGGGCGTGTGACGGACGGCATTGCTCAGCAGATTGCTGATCGCCCGCTGGAACAGCAGAGAGTTGGCATAGAGCGGGGCATTGCCTTCGCAGGCGAGGGTCACGCCATTTTCTTCGGCGTTGGCGCGATGAAACTCGATGACGTTGCCGACTTCCCTGGCGGCGTCGAGCTCGACCCGCTCCAGCCGTCCGTCGACCTGATCGGCGCGTGCCAGGAACAGCAGGGAGTCGATCATGCGCGCCAGGCTGGCGAATTCCTCGATGCCGGATTCGAGCACCTGCCGATATTCTTCCAGCGAGCGCGGCTGCGACAGCGTCACCTGCGACTCGGTCAGGAAATTCGTCACCGGCGTGCGCAGCTCGTGCGCGATATCCGCCGAGAATTGCGACAGACGCCGGAACGAGTCTTCGAGACGCTCCAGCATCTGGTCGAAGGCGCCGGCGAGGGCGGTCAACTCTTTCGGCCAGGCCTGACTGCTGACGCGATGGTCCAGGTTCGTGGCACTGATGGCACGAGCGGCGCGGGTGATTGAATCGAGCGGCGCAAGCCCCCGACGCGCAATCGCGTAGCCGCCGAGCGCGGACGTCGCCAGGCCCGTCAGGAGTACGAGGAGCAGATTGCGTCGATAACGCTCGAGCAACGCTTCTTTATTGGAGACGTCGAGCGCGATTTGCACCTGCCAGGATCTGCCATCGGTGGTCGGCGCGCTCGTGGTCATCAGGGCGAGCGACTGAGTGCCCACCTCGATCTCGCGCATCTCCTCGGGGACCGCCACTTCGGCGGCGAATGCGGCCGGCGCGATGAGCTTGCTCATGTCGGGCGTTTCGACGATCAACTGTCGCTGTTCGTCCAGCACGCGCACGTAGTAACGACTGAAACGCCGGGCGGCTCCCTCCAGTCGGGTTTCCTCGTCGAATGCGGCCATGTCGTGCGGTCGATCGTGAATGATCGCTCTGAGCACGAAGACTTTGTCGGCCAGAAAGCGCGCGGTCTCGTCGTCGAGGCTCCGCGCCAAGGTCCAATAGAGAAACAAGCCACCAGCCAGCAGCAGGCCGAAGCCGGACACCGTGATGAGCGCCGTGATGCGCGCGGCAATCGACCACGTGCTGGATCCCTCAGCATTCTTGGCAGGGGCATCGGGCATTTACATGTGAGTGTACCTCATGGGATTTCGACCTGCGGTCTGGGCAAGGCGAGCGGTCTCGGCGCCACCCGTTCCCGTTCCGGCGACAGCAGGTAGTAGTACAGAACGTCCGCGACGATCAGCATCACAAAGAAGGAGGCGACCGTATCGGAGAAGAAGTGCGCGCCGCTGGCGATACGGCACAACGATGCCATCGCGCCAAAGCCGAATGCCGCGGCCAGCACAGCGCGTCGTCGGCTCAGCGCCCGGGCCAGCGCCAGAAAGAAAAATCCGCCGGCGGCCTCGCCCGATGAGAACGAACAGTTCTTGCCGCACTCGTCGCTGACGATGAAAGGCGCTGTGTAGAGCCTGGTGCCGCCGAACTCCACGACATTTCTGGGTCGCGCCCGGCCGAAATTGTCCTTGAGCACCAGGTTGACGATCAGCCCGGCACCGAGCAGCAGGACCAGGAACAGGTACGCGATCTTTTTCCCGTCCAGCTGCCACACGTTGCGCTTCCACAACTTGTTGCAAACATACACTGTGACCACTGTAGTCAAGGAGAGACAGAGGACGTAGCCCATGCTCGCGTGCATGAGCTGGTTCCACCAATGGTCGGCGAACGGGAAACCCCGGTCGAAAAACAGTCGCGAGATGGAGAGATCGATCTGCGGAAACACCATCAGCAGCGAGGCCGATGCCGCGAAGCAGGCCAGAATGATCCGGCTACGATTCAACTTGAGGTACTGCATCGAGAAAAGCGCCCCCGCAAGCACGACGAACCGCCCGACCAACGCTGGGCCGGCAGCGACATTGGCTGTAAGACGCGAGCTGGAGAAAAACCAATCGCGGTGCATCACCGATTGCACGCCAACGAAAAGTTGCCGCTACAATCGCCCACCCGTTTGCAGCGGTAGCCGAGCGAGCCGACTTTGTTAAATTCCAGAGCGCGACTGCGAACGTCGCATACCCGGTTCCTGGTGGCGTTTTCCCTGCTGCTGTATGCGGTCTGTAACGCGATCAACATCGACAGCCTGTCGCGCTGGTTCCGTCAGGGCGACGGCATCGACTACTCGGCACTGAGCGCCTATCTGGTCGCCGGGCTGTGTCTGTTCATCGCGTTCTTCACGCTGCTGGCCCATCGCTGGACGCTCAAGCCGTTCGCGATCGTGCTGACCGTCCTGAGCGCCGCGGTCACTTACTTCATCGCGAAGTACGGTGTCGCCATCGACAGCTCCATGGTCCAGAACACCGTGCACACCGATGCCACGGAAGTGCGCCAACTCCTGTCGGCGCAGATGATCCCGTACGTCCTGTTCCTGATGGTGGTGCCGATAGCCATCATCCTGTGGGTGGACGTGGAGTTTCAGGCCTCGGGTCGCTACCTGCTGGGTTCGCTGAAACTGTTCGGCGTGACGTTCCTGCTGGCCCTGGCCTGCCTGTACGTCGAGTACAACGCCATTCTTCGGGCCGGCAATGTCTCGAATAAATACATCGTTTACTCGCTGGTGCCGGTCAACGTCATTTCCAGTTCCATCAACGCGACGTCCAAGGCGATCAAACCTCATTTCAAGCGCAGCGAAAAAGAGGTGCAGATCGATGCGCGCGTGACGGCGCCCGATGACCTCGTGGTGGTGCTGGCGGTCGGCGAGTCTTCGCGGAAAAAGAACTTCAGTGTTTACGGCTACACGCGCAAGAACACCACGCCCGTGCTGGAGAAGACGCCGGGGTTGCATCTGCTCGACGGCATCGCGACGCGAGCTTCAACGCTCTATGCGCTGCCGAAGATCCTGACCAAGGACGACATCAAGCTTACGACGGTGGTCGCCAAAGCCGGCATCCCGACCGTGTGCTACGTGAACTACACGCTCTACGACAATTGCGCATCGGTCGGAGAAACCAAGGTGACAAATTGCGGTCACGGCGGCAAATGTTACGACGAAGATGTGATTCCGCTGCTCCAGAGCAATGTCGCCAATTACCAGTCCGGCTACCGATTCATCGTCCTGCATCTGGGCGGCGGTAGTCATGGGCCGGTCTACAGCGACCGGCATCCACCGGAGTTCCAGCAGTTCAAGCCCATGTGCGAGGACGCCGACGTCGCGGGCAAGTGCACCACCGAGCAGATCTACAACTCATACGACAACACCATTCTTTACGTCGACCACGTGCTGGGGCAGGTGATTCAGACGCTGGAGCAGTCGCGCGTGCCCTATCTGCTCATCTATCTGTCCGATCACGGCGAATCGTTGCTGGAGAACGGCGTGATGTTTCATGGCATGCCGCCCGGCATGAAGTTGCCCGACGAGCAGGCGCAGATTCCGTTGATCGTCAAATCGTCGGTGCCGATCTCCGTCGTCGAGCGCGACGAGTACGGTCAGCCCGCGGTGTTCGATACGATCCTGGATCTGTTCTCGATCGAGTCGAGCAGATTCGACCGGGCGGAGAGCTTCATCAAGAAGCAGTAGTCAACGCGCTTCGAGGACGAAGCCGACACCGCGCACAGTGTGGATGAGCTTGAGCTGCGAGTCGCCATCGACTTTGCGCCGCAGCCGGCCGACGGAGACGTCCACCAGGTTCAGGTCGCTATCGAAGTTGATGTCCCAGACTTGTGAGGCAATCAGTGTCCGGCTGAGCACCTCGCCCTGACGGCGCATCAACAGTGCGAGCAGCAGAAATTCCTTCGGTGTGAGGTCGAGCAGGCGGCCGGCGCGGGTCGCTCTGTGTTTGTGAAAGTCCAGCTCGAGATCCGCGACCCGCAGCGTATCCGGCTCTCTGCTTTGAGCCCGGCGGGTGAGGGCGCGCACGCGGGCCAGCAGCTCCGCATAGACGAACGGTTTGACGACATAGTCGTCCGCGCCCAGCTCCAGCCCCTTGACCAGGTCCTCGGTCTGATCGCGAGCCGTTAGAAACAGCACCGGCGTGCGTTTTCCAGACGCCCGCAGCTGGCTGACCAGCGACCAGCCATCTCTGCCTGGCAGCATCACATCCAGAATCAGCAGGTCATACTCCTGCGTCTCCATCAGGTGCGCGCCGCCCACGCCGTCGTCGGCGGAGTCCACGACGAACCCGGCCTCCTTGAGTCCCTTGCACAGGTAGGTCCGGGTTTTCTCTTCGTCTTCGACGAGCAGCAGACGCATCGGCGGAGCATACGGCGAAAAGTTCTGGCCTTCCACGCGTCTGGCGCCCGGGTTAGACTCCCGGCGTGCGCCGTTCCCTCGTCATTCTGTGTCTGCTATTGAACCTCAGCGTCCTGCTGATGCCGTTCGATACCAGTCATGCGCACATCAGTTCCGCGGCTTCGTTGAGCACGGCTGTGCATTCCGGCCATAGCCACGACCTCGAGCCCCATTCTCATCCGCACTCTGACAGCGCGCCTGGTGCCGCCGAGCAAATCGTCGACCTGCAAGGTTCGCTGAGCGCGCAGAACACATTCCAGTCCATGTCCTGGTCGAACTGGATCCCGTTGGCTTGCTTGGTTGCGATCGCCTTCCTGGTGGCACGACCGCGCGTTGCTGTCTTCTCACCCCCTTCCTCCGATCCCGAGCGCGCCTCCCGGCGTGGCCATTGGCGACCGCCGCTGCGCGGTCCTCCCGTTTTCTCCATCCGCTGATAACGACACCGCGTTTCTAGCAGTGCGCCGCGTGCGCACGGATGGAGTTTGCAATGTTTTCTTCATTTGCCCGCAAGGCGCTGGCGGCCTGCGTGTGTGCGTCGCTTTCCTGCGGCGTGCCGCTCACGGCGTTTTCGCAGTCGGCGCTCGGCCTGCAGGACGCGATCATTCGCAGCCTGCAAAACAATCCGGATTTGAAGGCGTTTGGGTACGAGCTGGAGGCGCAGCTGGGGCGCGTCCGGCAGGCGGGCGCACGTCCCAGTCCCGAAGTGAGTCTGTTGGTCGAGAACGCGCTGGGCACGGGAGCGCGCCGCGGTTTCGATTCCGCTGAAACCACGCTCAGTCTGGGCTTCCTGATAGAGCATGGAGCACGCCAGCGCCGGGTGGATGCGGCGCTGGCCGGCGGTCAGTTGCTCGATGTGGAGACGACGGTGCGTCGCCTCGACGTCGCGGCCGAAGCAGCACGTCGATATCTCGCGATTCTCGCCAGTCAGGAAGAGCTGGCGGAGGTGAATCGCTCGGTGCAGCTGGCACAAGAAACATTGTCGGCCGTGCAAGTCCGAGTGAAGGCGGCCAAGTCGCCAGAGGCCGAAGAGGCACGCGCCTACGCTCAGATTGCGAAGCTCCGCCTCGAACACGAGCATGTCGAGCATCAACTCGCCACGGCGAAGCGCCGCCTGGCCGCACTGTGGGGAGCGCGGCAGTTCGAGTTTGGCTCCGTCGAAGGGGCGCTACTGAATCTGCCGCGGCTCGAAGCGTACGAGACTTTCGTCGAGCGCCTCGAACGCAATCCACAATTTGAAATGCTTCTGTCCGAACGCCGGCTGCGTGAAGCGGAGTTGCGGCTGGCGGAAACCACGCGACGACCGCCTTGGCAAGTTACGGCCGGCATCCGCCGCTTTGAAGACCAAAGCGATCACGCGCTCGTCGTCGGCCTCACTGTGCCGCTGCCGGCGCGCGCTCAAACGGAGGGTGCGATCGCGACGGCGCGCGCTCAAGCGGCTCGAGTCGATGCCAGGCAAGAGGCGCTGCGCGTGCAATTGGATGCTGAGTTGTTTGCGCTCTATCAGGAACTTCGCCACGCACACTCAGAGACGGAGGTCCTGCGCAACGACGTTCTGCCGCGCATGGAAACGGCGGTAGAGCAGTCGCGCTATGCGTATGAGCGCGGGCGGTATGGATATATCGAATGGGTGGCGGCGCAACGCGAGCTGCTCGAGCAACGTCGCGCGCTGTTGGAAGCGGCCGCGAACGTGCACCGCTTTCGCATCGAAATAGAACGATTGACCGCTGCCGCCCTGAGCGGTCGCTTTCAGCCATGAGTAAAGCCATGAACAAACCATTTCTAGTGATCGCCGCACTGCTGCTCGCGGGCTGCGGAGCACGCGAGCAACCGCCTGCGGCGAATAGCGAGCATGAGGCGCATGCTGCCGAACAGGTCGTCAAAGGGCCCAACAACGGCCGCCTGCTGAAGGATGGGCCGTTCGCGATCGAGCTGGCCATTTTCGAGTCGGGCGTTCCGCCGGAATATCACGCGTGGCCGACGCTCGACGGCAAAGCCGTGCCGCTCGATAGCGTCGACGTGAGAGTCGAGCTGCATCGGCTCGGTAACAAGATCGACCGGTTCACCTTCACACCGCACGCCGGCTATCTGCGCGGCAGCGGAGTGGTCCATGAACCGCATTCCTTCAGCGTCAATGTCACGGCGTCCTATAGCGGGCAAGCTCATCAGTGGTCCTTCGACAGCTTCGAGGGGCGCACCACCATCGCCAGTGAAATCGCCGATGCGGCGGGAATCAAAGTGGAGCCTGCCGGGCCGGCGACATTGGTGGAATCGGTGTCGCTGTACGGGCGCATCGTGGCGGCGCAGTCGCATCGTCGCGATGTCAGCGCGCGCTTTCCTGGAATCATTCGTTCGGTAAGCAAGCGTCTGGGCGATCCGGTGCGCGTCGGCGACGCGCTGGCGGTGATCGAAAGTAACGAAAGCCTGCAGACCTACACGGTCACGGCACCGATCGCCGGTGTCATCACCGAGCGCAGTGCCAATGAAGGAGAGCAAACCGCCGAGCGCGTGCTGTTTGCCATCGTCGATCCCAGTGTGGTGTGGGCCGAGCTCGGTGTCTTTCAGCGGGACCGTGCGCGGGTTCGGCCGGGGGCGACGGTGACGGTCAAGGCCAACGATTCCGACGTGACCTTGACCGGTCGCGTCGATCGCATCGACGTGCAAGCCGGCGCCAATCAAATGGTCACCGCGCGCGTCACGCTGGATAACTCGCGAGGGGAATTGCTGGTCGGCAGCTTTGTGACCGCACAGGTGGCAGTCGCCAACCACGACGTTCCGCTCGCGGTGAAGACCTCGGGGCTGCAGCCGTTCCGCGATTTCACCGTCGTGTTCGAACGCGTCGAGAATACGTACGAGGTTCGTATGCTCGAGCTGGGCAAGCGCTATGGCGAGTGGGTCGAGGTGCTCGGCGGTCTGGAGCCTGGCGCGCAGTACGTGACCGAGAACAGTTATCTGATCGCGGCTGACGTCGGCAAGTCCGGTGCCTCGCACGACCACTGAGGAATCATCGTGATCGAACGCATCCTGAATCTATCCATCCGCCGCCGCGGACTGGTCATACTGGCGACACTGCTGGTCGCAGCGCTCGGTGTCTTCAGTTTCCTGCGATTGCCCATCGACGCCGTGCCGGACATCACCAATGTTCAGGTGATCGTCAACGTCGAGGCGCCGGGCTATACGCCGCTCGAAGCGGAGCAGAGGATCACCACGCCGCTCGAGACCGCGATGGCCGGGCTGCCCCGCCTGTCCTACACGCGCTCGCTGTCGCGTTACGGACTATCGCAAGTCACTGTCGTGTTCGAAGACGGCACCGATATCTACTTCGCGCGTCAGTTGGTGGCCGAGCGAATGCTGGCGGTGCGCGGCAACCTGCCGGAAGGACGTGAGCCGGTAATGGGGCCGATTGCCACGGGCCTCGGCGAGATCTTCATGTTCACGGTCGATGCCGAACCGGGCGCCAGAAATGCCGACGGCAGCGAGGTGACGCCGACCGACCTGCGTACCGTGCACGATTGGATCATTCGTCCGCAGCTGTTGCGTGTCCCCGGGGTGATCGAGGTCAATCCGATCGGTGGCTATCGCAAGGAGATTCTGATTGCGCCGGATCCGGCGCGACTGTTGGCTCACGGCCTGACTCAGGCCGATCTGCTGCGAGCCGTGGAAACAAACAACGGCAATCGTGGCGCGGGTTACATCGAGCACAACGGCGCCCAGTGGCTCATGCGAGTGCCGGGGCAGGCCCTGTCCATCGAGGACCTCGGGAGTATCGTGGTCAAGGAACTCGATGGCGTGCCGCTTCGCGTGCGAGATGTCGCGACGGTGGATATCGGCCAGGAACTGCGCACCGGCGCGGCGACTCAGAACGGCCGCGAGGTCGTGATGAGCACCGTCTTCATGCTGATAGGCGAGAACAGTCGCGAGGTCGCGCGTCGCGTTGCCGACCGGCTCGATCGGATCAAGGCCAGTCTGCCCGAGGGCATCACGGTGACGGCGGTCTACGATCGAACACGACTGGTCGAAAAGACGCTCGCCACCGTCGAGAAGAATCTGGTCGAAGGTGCGTTGCTGGTCATTGTCGTTCTGTTCCTGCTGCTCGGAAACGTTCGAGCCGCGCTGCTGACGGCGGCGGTCATTCCACTGGCCATGCTGATGACCATCACGGGCATGGTCCAAAGCGGGGTCACCGCCAACCTCATGAGCCTGGGCGCGCTCGATTTCGGGCTCATCGTCGATGGCGCGGTGATCATCGTGGAGAACTGTCTGCGGCGTCTGTCGCTGGCGGTGACTCGCGAGGATCACGAGCTGGCGCTGTCCGAGCGCCTGAGCATCGTGTTCGAGGCGACCCGTGAAGTGCTGCGACCGGCGATGTTCGGCGTCTTCATCATCGCGGCCGTGTATCTGCCGATCCTGGCGCTCACAGGCGTCGAGGGCAAGATGTTTCATCCAATGGCGATCACTGTGATCATCGCATTGATCAGCGCCATGATGCTGTCGCTGACTTTCGTGCCGGCGGGCGTCGCGTTGCTGTTTCGCAAGCCCATGCCGGAGAAGCACAACGTCATCGTGCGTGCGGCGAACTCGGCCTACGAGCCGCTGATCGGCCTGGCGCTTCGATTGCGCTGGCCTGTGGTGAGTGCGGCGGTGGTGCTGACCTTGTTCTGCGGATGGCTGGTCACACGGCTCGGCACGGAATTCATTCCGAATCTGGACGAAGGCGACGTCGCCATGCATGCCCTGCGCATTCCGGGAACGTCGCTGACTCAGGCGATCCAGCAGCAAAAATTGCTGGAGGCGCGCGTGCAGGAATTGCCCGAGGTGGAGCGGGTGTTTGCGAAGATCGGCACGGCTGAAGTCGCCACCGAAGCGGCGCCGCCGAGCGTGGCCGACAACTTCATCATCCTGAAGCCTCGCGATCAATGGCCCGATCCCGACAAGCCCACAGCCCGGTTCGTCGCCGAGCTCGCCGGGCATGTCGCGCCGATCCCGGGCAATCGATATGAGTTCCTGCAGCCGATTCAGATGCGCTTCAACGAACTGATCGCGGGGGTGCGTGCCGAGCTCGCGGTCAAGGTGTTTGGCGACGATTTCGATACGCTGGTGCAACTGGGCGGTGAGATTGGCGATGCCGTCGAGAGCGTCAGCGGCGCAGCCGACGTTGCCGTCGAACAGGCCACTGGCTTGCCGGTGATGACCGTGCTGCCGAAGCGCGAAGCCATGGCACGTTTGGGAATCAACGTAGCCGAGGTTCAGGATCTGGTCGCCACTGCCGTCGGCGGTTCGGTGGGCGGCGCGTTCTACGAGGGCGACCGCCGTTCCGACATCGTCGTGCGTCTGCCCGAGAAGTTACGAACCAATATGGATTCGTTGCAACTGCTGCCGGTGCCAGTGCGAGCGGGCGGCTATGTGCCGTTGGGCGAGATCGCGCAGCTGCAGTTGGAAGCGGGCGTCAACCAGATCAATCGGGAGAGCGGCAAACGTCGCGTGGTCGTGACAGCAAACGTACGCGGTCGCGATCTCGGTTCGTTCGTGGGTGACGTGCGTGCAGCTGTGTCGGAGCGAGTCGCATTGCCGGCGGGTTACTGGATTGAATACGGCGGCACGTTCGAGCAACTCGAGTCTGCCTCGAAGCGGCTCGGGGTGGTGGTGCCACTGACGCTGCTCGTCATCGGCGGTCTGTTGTATTTCGCCTTGGGCTCGATGAGGGATGCCGCCGTCATTTTCTCCGGGGTGCCGCTGGCATTGACGGGCGGCGTACTGTCGCTCTGGATGCGCGACATTCCGTTCTCCATTTCAGCGGCCGTGGGTTTCATCGCGCTGTCCGGCATCGCCGTGCTCAACGGACTGGTGATGGTGACATTCATCGGCGAGTTGCGCAGCCGGGCGGTATCGCTCGAGGCGGCGATTCGTCAGGGTGCTTCGACCCGGCTGCGACCGGTGCTGATGACGGCGCTGGTGGCCGCTCTGGGATTCGTGCCGATGGCTTTCAACACCGGCATCGGCAGCGAGGTGCAGCGGCCGCTGGCGACGGTGGTCATCGGCGGCATCGTGTCGTCCACTTTGCTGACGTTGATCGTGCTGCCTGCGCTCTATAGTCTGGTGCATCAGTCCCCCCGTAACCTTGCTTATCGATCGGAGCGGGCTTTGCGCTGAGAATGGCGCGCATGGCTATGAAGAGCGGAGATTCCCTGTTCGCGGTGCTTGCCGACCGCACGTATCGCCACCTGTTCCTGGCGCAGATCGTCGCGCTGGTCGGGACGGGGCTGGCCACCGTTGCGTTGGGCTTGCTGGCATACGACCTCGCTGGGAAAAGTGCCGGCGCCGTGCTCGGTGTCGCGCTGGCGATCAAGATGATTGCTTACGTGGGGATCGCGCCCATCGCGGGCGCCTACGCGAATCGTCTGCCGCGTCGGACGTTGCTGGTGACGCTCGATCTGGCGCGACTGGCTGTCGTTGCCGTGCTGCCATTCGTTACCCAGATCTGGCAGATCTACGTGCTGATCTTCGTCTTGCAGAGTTGTTCGGCGGCGTTCACGCCGACCTTCCAGGCCACCATTCCGGAGGTGTTGCCGCAGGAGAAGGATTACACCAAGGCGTTGTCGCTCTCGCGGCTTGCCTATGATCTGGAGACGCTGCTCAGCCCGGCGCTGGCGGCGGTGCTGTTGCTTGTCGTCAGCTACAACGCGTTGTTCGTCGGCACGGCGCTCGGCTTTCTGGGCTCTGCGTTGCTGGTTGTCTCGGTGGTGCTGCCACGGGCTGTCTTGCCGACGTTGCAGACAACCGTTCGAGAGAAGCTCACGCGTGGCATTCGAATTTATCTGCTGACGCCACGATTGCGTGGACTGATGGCGCTCAACCTCGCGGCAGCTGCCGGAAGCGCGATGGTCATCGTGAATACCGCGGTGATCGTGCGTAGTGAGCTGGGACATTCGGACCGAGCGGTCGCGCTGGCGCTCGCGGCGTTTGGCGCTGGGTCCATGACGATGGCGTTCTGTTTACCCCGCATTCTGCGGCGCTGGTCGGATCGTATCGTGATGATGACCGGCGGCGTCGCTCTGACGCTCGTGCTGGCGCTGCAAGGGGCGCTGTGGTCGTCGCTGTCTTCATCTTCGCGCTGGCCCATGCTGTTAGTCGCCTGGCTTGCGCTCGGTGCGGCGTACGCGGCTCTGGTCACACCAGGCGGTCGGCTCCTGCGTCGGTCTTCGCATGAAGCAGATCGCCCGGCGCTGTTCGCTGCGCAGTTCTCTTTGTCACACGCGTGCTGGTTGATTGCCTATCCGCTGGTGGGCTGGCTGGGCGCACGGGCGGGAACGGCGTCGGCGCTGCTGGCGATGACGGGCCTCGCCGCGGCGGGCGTGCTCGTTGCCTCGATCGCCTGGCCGCGTCGTGACAAGGAAATCCTCGCACATCGTCATGACGACCTGCCGCCGGACCATCCTCACCTGCGCGACGGCGGGCACCAGCACTCGCATGCCTTCGTCATCGACGAGCTGCATATTCGCTGGCCGGCGTAGCTGGCGCTTCATCAGTGAGACTCCTGTAATGTCTGTGCCGGGGTGACGCGAACCGACTCGGGCCGGTAGGCCATGCGATACAAACCGGGCAGCACCAGCAAGGTCAGCAGCGTCGAGGAAAGAATGCCGCCGATGACGACGGTGGCCAGCGGCCGCTGCACTTCCGCGCCCGTGCTCGTGTTCAGCGCCATGGGTAGAAATCCGAGGGCGGCTACGAGTGCGACCATCAAGATCGGACGTAAGCGCATCATCGCGCCTTCTCGGATCGCATCCTCCAATCCCACTCCATTTGCGAGTCGATCGCGGAATGCGGACACCATCATGACCCCAGTGAGCACAGCGACACCGGACAGCGTGATGAACCCGACGCCTGCAGTGATCGACAACGGGATGTCGCGAATCCAAAGTGCGATGACACCGCCGGTGAGCGCCAGCGGGACGCCGCTGAACACCAGAGCGGCGTCTTTCGCCGAGCCGAATGTCATCAGCAGCAGCGCGAAGATCATCACCAGCGTCACGGGCACCAGCACGCCGAGCCGTTGCGATGCCGATTGCAGTTGCTCGAACGTGCCGCCGTAGTCGAGCCAATATCCCGACGGCAGTTCGATCTCCTGCGCGATCTTGGCTTGCGCTTCCGTTACGAAGCCACCCAAGTCACGGTCGCGTACGTTCGCCGAAACCACCAGCCGACGTTTGCCATTCTCGCGACTGATCTGATTCGGTCCGGGCGCGAGCTGCAGCGCTGCAACTTCGCCAAGCGGCACATAGCCGCCCTGAGGCAGCGAGATGGGCAGGCGCGACAAATTGGTGACATCCGCACGCAGATGCTCCGGCAGTCGAACCACCACGCCGAAGCGCTGATCGCCTTCGAAGATCTGACCTGCTTCTTCGCCACCGGTCGCGGCGGAGAGCACGTCCTGAACGTCCGCGACATTCAGGCCATAGCGATACAGCGCCGCGCGATTGGGTTCGATGGACAGAACGGGCAGGCCCGCCACCTGTTCGACTTTCACACCCTCGGCGCCCTCGATGCCATTCAGGACGCGCGCGATGGCGTTACCCGATTTCAACAACTGATCCAGGTCGTCGCCGTAGATCTTGATGCCCAGGTCCGAACGCACGCCCGAGATCAGTTCATTGAAGCGCAGTTGAATGGGCTGACTGATTTCGAACGCGTTGCCCGGAATGGCCTCGAGCTTCTCCTCGATCTGCTTCACCAGCTCGGCCTTGGTCTTCCTGGGATCGGGCCAGTCGCTGCGATCCTTGAGCATGATGTAGCCGTCCGAAATGTTCGGTGGCATCGGATCGGTCGCCACTTCGGCGGTGCCGACACGGGAGAAGTACGTCTTCACCTCCGGCACGTCTCGCAGCGCGCGCTCCAGTTGGAACTGCATCTCCAGCGATTGAGTGAGGCTGGTGCCCGGAATACGCAGCGCTTGAACCGCGAGGTCGCCCTCGTCGAGATTGGGAATGAACTCCGAGCCCATGCGCGAACCGATCCACCCGCAGAGCCCGACGAAGAGTACCGCGCCGGCGAGGATGAACGTCCGGAACCTCAATGCACCCTCGAGGATGGGCGCATAGGCATGGCGCGCGCCTCGCACGATCGCGTTCTCTTTTTCCTCGATCCTGCCAGTCAGGAACAGCGCGACTGCGGCGGGCACGAGCGTCAGTGACAGGATGAGAGCCGCGATCAGCGCGATGATGACGGCGAGCGCCATGGGCCGGAACATCTTTCCTTCCACGCCGGTGAGGGCGAGGATGGGCAGATTGACCAGAATGACCACGAGCACGCTGACCAGGCTCGGCGTGAACACTTCGCGAGTGGCGGAGAACACCGCCTTCAAGCGCTCTTCCAGATTCAGCAACCGTCCGAGCCGATGTTGCCGCTGTGACAGCCGCAGGATGCAGTTCTCGACGATGATCACGGCGCCGTCGACGATCAGGCCGAAGTCGAGCGCGCCGAGCGACATCAGATTGGCGCTGACTTTCGATTGCACCATGCCGGTCATCAGCATCAACATCGAAAGCGGAATGACTGCGGCTGTCAGCAGGGCGGCGCGGACGTTGCCCAGCATCAGCAACAGGACCGCAACGACCAGTATCGCGCCTTCGAGCAGATTCTTTTGAACGGTGGCGATGGTTTTCTCGACGAGCACCGTGCGATCGTAGACGGGATCGGCGGTGATTCCCGCGGGCAAGGTCTTGTTGATCTCGGCGAGCTTTTCAGACACGGCCTTCGAGACGGTGCGGCTGTTTTCCGCGATCAGCATCACCGCCGTGCCGAGTACGGTCTCTTCGCCGTCGCGTGTGGCCGCGCCGGTGCGCAACTGCTTGCCGTAGGCCACCTCCGCGACGTCTCGAATCGTGACCGGTACGCCACCGCGATGCGCGACGATGATCTGTTCGATGGACGGAATGTCGGCGACCTGGCCGGGCGAGCGGATCAGATACTGTTCACCGTTGCGCTCGATGTAGCCGGCGCCGACGTTGGCGTTGTTCTTTTCCAGCGCCGCCACGATGTCGTCGAAACTCAGCCCGAACGCGAGCAGTCGCGCGGGATCGGGCGTGACGTGATATTCCCTTTCAAAGCCGCCAATGGTATTGACCTCGGTCACGCCCGGAACCTGGCGCAACTGGGGACGAATGACCCAGTCCTGCAACGTACGAAGGGCAGTGGCGTCGTAGGGGCGTCCGTCGGGCTGACGGGCATCCGCGTCGGCGTGCACGGTGTAGAGATAGATTTCGCCCAGGCCGGTGGCAATCGGGCCCATCTCCGGTTCGATGCCGCCGGGCAGCTGGCTCTTCGCCTGTTGCAGGCGTTCGTTGATCAGATTGCGGGCGAAGTAGATGTCGGTCCCGTCCTGGAACACCACGGTGACTTGTGACAATCCATAGCGAGACAGCGAGCGCGTGTACTCCAGGTGCGGCAGGCCCGCGATCGCAACCTCGACCAGATAGGTGATGCGCTGCTCGACTTCGAGCGGCGAGTAGCCGGGCGCCTGGGTGTTGATCTGAACCTGGACGTTGGTGATGTCGGGCACCGCGTCGATGGGCAGGCGTTGATAGTTCCAGAGGCCGGCGGCGGCGGCGACCAGCACCAGGAACAGCACCAGCCAGCGCCGGGCAATCGAAAAACGCAGGATTGCGTCGATCATGGGCGGGCTCCTAGTGTCCGTGCTCGGCCGAGCCTTTGCCCAGCTCGGCCTTGAGGATGTAGCTGTTCGCGGCGGCATAGCGTTCGCCCGCTTGCAGTCCAGCCGTCACTTCGCTCAGCTGGCCGTCGGCACGACCGATGCGCACAGGTCGCGGTTTGAATCCTTCCTCGGCGTGAACGAACACGACGTTGTCGTTCTCCAGCGTCTGCAAGGCTTCGTTGCGAACGACGAGCGGAACCTGATTCTCGCCAAGCGTGACATGCGCCGTTACATACAATCCGGGAGCCCAGCGGCGATCGGCGTTGTCGAGGAGCACTCGCGCGGTCAACGTTTGATTGGCGCTGCTGCCGAAAGGCGCGACGTAGACGATCTTGCCGTCGGCGTTCACGCCCGTGTCATTGCTCGACACCCGAACCGTCTGGCCGACGCGCACTTTTGCCATGTCGCGAGGAAACAGTGAGAGCTCAACCCATACGGACGACAGGTCGGCGATCGTGAACAGCACCTTGTCGCCGGTCTGCTCGCCCGGGTTTGCCTGGCGCGCGGAGACGACGCCATTGAGGGGCGCGACGACCGCGTAAGTTTGCAAGCTCTCGTTGCTCTCGACGGTGGCCAATGTTTGACCGGCGCGCACGGAGTCGCCGATTTTCGCGGTGACGGTGCGAATCACGCCAGGGAAGCGGGCACCGACATCCCGGACGCGCTCGGCATTCGGTGCGATCACGCCGTAGACCGGCAATGTCTCGCGGATGATGGCCGGGCCGGCTTCAGCGACGACGATTCCCGCGGCCTGAATTTGTTCGGGCGTCAGCGCGACAGGCTTCGGCTCGCTGCTTTCTTCGCCATGCTCGTCGTGGTCGGGCGTGGTTCGCGCGGATGCTGCCTCTGTAGTGGGACCGGGGCCGCCGCAACCGCTGAGGGCCAACGCCGCGGCGATCAACACCAATAGTGATTTTTGATTCATGGGGGCAACTCAAGGTGAAATCGGGCGGGTGAGGGCGGCGCCGGTGAGACGTTCGATCTCAGCCAGCACGCGGTGGTAGGCGGCGGCGGCATCGATGGCCGCAGCTTGCAACCCGAGCAGTTCCTCCTGGACCGTGATGAGCTCCAGGAAGGAAAAGCGCCCACGGTCGTAACCGCTGCGTGTCTGCTCGAGCGCGAGTTGCGCTTGAGGCAGGGCCTCGTTTCGCAACGTGTCGACGCGAGCGCGATCCGTATTCATTTCCTGATACAGAGCAAGCAGGCTGGCGCGCGCCTTGATGCGAGCGGCGTTGCGAAGCGCGTCTGTTTGGGTGAGCCGGACTTGCGCTTCCCGAATCGAGCCTTGATTCCGGTCGTAGACCGGTAGCGGCATCGAGAAGCCGGCGACGAGCGCAGCGTCATGGGTCTCTTCGAAACGCCGCACGCCGACGCTGAAAGTGAGGTTCGGCCGAGCCTGGACGCGGGCAAGTCGCAACTCCGCTTCGCGCAGGCGTGCTTCCGACGCGAACCGAGTGAAATCGGGTGACTGTTCCAGGCGGTCCATCAGCGCCTGGAAGGATTCCACTGCACGCAGATCGAATAGCTCTGCTCTGGCCGTAGTGAATGCGGGCTCGGGGCTGCCCCACGCGGCGGAGAGAGCGTAACGAGCTGCGCGCAGCTCGCTTTCCGCCTGTCGCTGTTCGATGAGTGCCCGAGTCAGCGCGATCCGTGCTCGGCTGCGCTCTGCTTCCGGGGAACGTCCCGCCTCGACGCGAGCGCCGATGGCATCGAGCGTTTTCTGGGAGAGCGCCGCTGCCTGTATGGCGAAGCGAACCCTTTCCTGCGCGGCGACGACATCGATAAATCGCCCCGTGACTTCCGACAGGACATCCAACTCGCGAGCGCGTTGTTCGATACCGGTGAAATCCAGATCGGCCTCCGCGGCCGCGCGACGCAAGCCTCGCTTGCCGCCCAGTTCGACGACCTGGCTGAGGCTGAGCGTCGTCTCGAGCGAGTCGACTCCCCGAGCCGCACCGGTGCCCGCAAAATTCTCCAGCTCCACGCCCAATTCCGGATTCGGTCGCAACTCCGCCTGCACGATTCGTGCTTGAGCGGCGCTCAATTCATACGCGCTCGCCAGCAGGTCGGGATTGCTGCGCAGGGCGGCGTCGATGGCACGCGCCAGCGTCAGCTCGCCCTCCGGATTGGCCGATTCAGCGGAACAAACAACAGACAAAAACAATAGAGCGCACGACGCCCAGGCGCGTGCAAATGCCGATCGCATGAAAAAACCTCCTACAGCACGCGCGGGTTCACACGCGTGACGTCACAGGGAATGACTGAAGAACGGAGGTTTAGCGAGGCGGTCCGCGCAGCGGCGGACGGAGATCGAAGACAGAGGCGAGAGGGGGAATGACCCGCCGGGCCGGACGGCGCGTGCTCTGTGTGATCGGCAGCAGCATCGCGAGCAGGATGCTTGCAAACACGATGACTGGCAGTTCGTCGACGCCGATCTTCTTGACCCAGGGAGCGACCGAGAGATCGACATCCACGTCGTTGTGATCATCGGTGGACGCTTCGGTACCGCTGTGCGTCGGCGCGTCCTCGACGTGCACGGCCACCGATTGTTGCTGCTGGCCATCCAGGCACAGATGCAGATGCGCCTCTCCAACCCGCACCAATAGCAGCGCTATGGCGAGCAGCCACAGGAGCCTGGCGATGGGGGAGTGACGTAACATGCAGTTAGTATGCCTCAGGGCGGGCAGTTTCTCACGAACTTGATGGCGGCTTTGTGACGTTCATCTTGGACGGTGGCGTCGGCGGTCCCTTGCATGGACCGCCAGGGATCCGACTGGTTCACACCCTGCCGTGGCTTCAGGGGCGCTACGCGTTGTTACGGACGTCCTCAGAGCCAGTCGCCTTGTAGGCCCATTCTTCCGGGCGGTAGACTGCGCCCATGAGTCGCTCCCTGCGGTTCCTTTGCATTCTGTTGCTGAGCCTGTGTGGCTGGGTCACCCCGTCGCTGGCTTGCAGCGTCATGCCTGAGCAGCGCGACTGTTGTCCGGAAGGCGTGCCTTGCGAAACTGAGCGGAGCCATCCGGCGCAGGACCCGGCGGCTCTGGTCTGTTGTGCGCCGGCGGCGACGTCGAACTCATCCTCAGTTTCGACACAGCAACACCACGACGAGCAAACATCATTGCCTGCCGAGGGCAGTGCGCAGCCGGGCTTCGTCATGCCGCGCGCGCCGCCGGTGCTCTTGTCCAGAGCACCGATCGATCCTCCGCTCATCATTCCTCAGCAGGACACCTACCTGCGCACCGGGCGTCTACGCCTCTAAATATCCTCGGCATGTGAAGCCCGCGGCTCATCCGCGTTGACGTAACGGTCGACTGCGAGGCTGCCGCATTCCAATTCCATTTGCTTCACGAGCGCGCGTCGGTGCGCGCTCACGAGGAATGTATGTTCGTCAGGTCCCTGAGCGCGTTGCTCGCGACAGCGCTCGTTCTCATGCCCGCGACTGCGGCGTATTCCGATCCTTTGTCGTTCGAACAGTCCATCGAGCTGGCCCTGCACCGTGCGCCGGAATTGCAGGCGCGAGCGGCAATGGTTGAAGCCGCTCAGCACGCAGCTGTCGCTGCGGGCCGGTTGCCGGATCCGGAACTGCTGGTGGGGGCAGTGAACGTGCCCATGGAAGGCCGCAATGCCTGGAGCTTCGATCGCGAGGAGATGACGATGCGCGAGATCGGCGTCATGCAAACGTTCCCGAATTCACGCAAGCGTGCTTCGGAACGCGAGCAGGCCGAGGCTCAGATAAAAACCGCTCGGGCAAGGTCCCTGCAGGAACAGCAGGAAATCGCCGTGCAGGTGAGCCGCGCCTGGTTCGACGTGTATGCGGCACAGAAGGTGGCCTTGAGTCTGGAGGAGAGTCGTCCGGAGGTCATGTTGCAAGCCGAAGTCGCACGGACTGCTCTGGCGAGCGGCCGGGGCACGGCGGCGGATGCACTCGCGGCGGCGTCGGCTGTTGGCGAATTCGAAGATCGACTGCTCGAAGCGCGTCGCATCGAAAAGATTGCAAGGATCGAGCTGGCTCGATGGCTGGGTGACGATGCAGGTCGTGAGCTGTCCGCGCCGGGTCCTGTCGATCAGCTCCCAGCGCCGCGTGAGGTCCTGCTCGCCTCGATTCATCAACACGTCGCATTGGAAACATTGGACGCTGAGCTGTCAGCCGCCGATGCGCGTCTCAATCTCGCCCGTGCGCAGAAGCGGCCGGATATCACAACGGAGCTCTCCTACGGCAAGCGCGGCGATGTGTACGGCGACATGGTGTCGTTTCAGGTGCGCGTTGGGCTGCCGATCTTTGGCGGTACTCGACAGGACCCTGTCATCGCCGCGCGCCATGCCGAGCTGGAGCAGTTGCGAAGCGAACGGGAGGCGCAACTTCGCATGCACACGGCGGAGGTGGCCCAACAGCTGGAGGTTTGGGAGAGCGCACGCGCACGCATTCAACTACTGGAGCGGGACCGATTGCCGATAGCGCGCGAGCGATCGCGGGCAACGCTCGCAGGATTCCAGTCGGGCCAGACAGCCATCGCTGAAGTGCTCGACGCGCGGATCGATGAGTTCGCGCTCGAGCGCGAGCACGCAAAGGTGCTGGCGGATCTCGGCGCTGCGTGGGCCTATCTGGCGTATCTCAACTATCCGACGCGCACTGTCGCGGGGAGCGCTCAGCCATGAGCCGCGACTATAAATTGATTGCAGCTGCGATGGTTGCGTTGCTGATCGGAGTGGCTGTCGGCGTCGCGATTTCACGGCGTCCGTCGAGCGAGATCGCCGTGGAGCAGGCCGAACGCAAAGTACTTTATTGGCACGACCCCATGTCGCCGGGATCGCGCTTCGACAAGCCAGGCAAGTCGCCGTTCATGGACATGGATCTGGTGCCCGTATACGTGGACGACGAAGTGAGCGGTACGCAAGTGACGGTGAGTCCGGCTGTCTCACAGAATCTAGGCATTCGGCTGGGAACGGTGGAGAAAGGGGCTCTGCAGTCGCGATTGAGCACGGTGGGCAACGTTGCCTTTGATGAGCGCCTGCTCGAAGTCGTGCAGTCTCGCGTCGAAGGCTATGTCATTCGACTCCATGTGAAGTCCGTACTGGAGCGCGTGCGTCGCGGTCAACCGCTTGTCGATATTCAGTCGCCGGCATGGCTCGCCGCGCAGGAGGAATATCTCACGCTGCTCGATGCTCAGTCGGAGCGCGGGCAGGGAATTCGTGAAGCTGCCAGGCGACGACTCGCAGTGCTCGGTGTGCCCGAGTCCACGATTCTCGATCTGGAGAAGAACCGTCACACGAATGCGACGACGACAGTGGTGGCGCCCGTCGATGGCGTCGTGGCGGAGCTTGCTGTGCGTGAGGGTGCTGCGTTTCCAGCGGGCGCGGCACTGTTCCGAATCAATGGACTGACGACGGTGTGGGCCAACGCCCAGGTGCCCGAGGCGCAGGTTGCATCGATCCCGATTGGGTCGAGCGCGACTGCTCACGCCACGGCGTGGCCAGGCGTGAGCTTCAAAGGCCACGTGGTGGCGCTGTTGCCAGAGATCGAGCCACAGACACGCACGCTGCCGGTCCGCATCGAGATCGAGAACCCGGCGTTCAAACTCGCGCCCGGCATGTTCGTTTCGCTCGAGTTCGCGGGTAACGCAGGTCGGGAACAGCTCTTGGTTCCAAGCGAAGCGGTGATCATGACGGGGGAGCGCACGGTGGTCGTCGTGGCGCGCGAAGCAGGTGGCTTCGACGTTGTGAACGTCAGCGTCGGAGCGGAAGCGAATGGTAAGACGGCGATTCTCTCCGGGCTGACGGAAGGGCAGTCGATCGTGCTGTCAGGTCAGTTCCTGATCGATTCGGAGGCGAGCCTCAGATCGACGGTGTCGCGGCTGTCGGGCGATGCGAAGGAGCCGCGGCAATGATTGCAGCGCTCATTCGCTGGTCGCTGCAGAATCGTTTCCTGGTCCTGCTCGCGACGATTGTGTTTGCCGCATGGGGAACATGGGCCGTCTCACGCACGCCCCTGGATGCCTTGCCGGACCTGTCCGATGTGCAAGTGATCATTCGCACTTCCTATCCGGGGCAGGCGCCCCGCATCGTCGAGGATCAGGTCACCTATCCGTTGACCACGACGATGCTGTCCGTGCCCGGTGCGAAAGCGGTTCGGGGCTACTCGTTTTTCGGCGACTCCTTCGTTTATATCCTGTTCGAGGACGGCACCGATTTGTATTGGGCGCGCTCGCGTGTGCTCGAATATCTGAATCAGGTGCAGGGGCGGTTGCCTGCCAACGTGCAGCCCTCCATCGGGCCGGATGCGACCGGGGTGGGCTGGATCTATGAATATGCGCTCGTGGATCGCACCGGCCGGCACGACCTGTCGCAGCTGCGCGCCATTCAAGACTGGTTTCTCAAGTACGAACTCAAGAGCGTGCCGAACGTCGCGGAAGTGGCCACGCTCGGCGGTGCCGTGCGCCAGTATCAGGTCGTGCTACAGCCGGATCGGCTGCGCGCTTACGGAATCTCACATCGAGAGGTCATCGAAGCGATCCGTGGCGCGAATCAGGAAGCGGGTGGCTCAGTGCTCGAGCTTGCCGAGGCGGAGTACATGGTGCGTGCCACTGGGTATCTGCGAAGCCTGGATGATTTTCGAAAGATTCCACTGCGGGCCGACGCATCGGGTGTGCCGGTGAAGTTGGGCGACGTGGCTCACATACAGCTGGGACCGGATCTGCGGCGAGGCATAGCCGAGCTCGATGGCGAAGGAGAAGTGACCGGCGGCATCATCGTGATGCGTTCGGGGAAGAATGCGCTCGAAACCATCCAGGCCGTCAAGCGCAAGCTCGAACAGCTCAAACCCGGACTGCCGGAAGGCGTGGAGGTGGTAGAGACCTACGACCGCTCGGGGTTGATCGAGCGTTCGATGCGCAATCTCACCAGCAAACTGGCCGAGGAATTCGTGGTCGTTGCGCTGGTGTGCCTGGTGTTTCTGTTTCATCTGCGCTCAGCGCTGGTGGCCATCGTCTCGCTGCCGTTGGGCGTGCTCATCGCCTTCGTGATCATGTACTACCAGGGGATCAATGCGAACATCATGTCGCTCGGCGGCATTGCAATCGCCATCGGCGCGATGGTCGACGCCGCGATCGTCATGATCGAGAACGTGCACAAGCATCTGGAGCGTTGGCGCGAAGCCAACCCGGAGCGCGAGCTGTCATCCGCGGAGCATTGGAAGCTCGTTGGCGATGCGAGCGTGCAAGTCGGTCCGGCGCTGTTCTTCAGTCTGCTGATCATCACGCTATCGTTTATTCCGATCTTCACGCTCGAGGCGCAGGAAGGACGCCTGTTCGCGCCGCTCGCCTACACCAAGACCTACGCGATGGCGGCAGCAGCCGGGCTTGCTGTCACGCTCGTTCCGGTGCTCATGGGCTACTTCATTCGCGGGCGCATTCCAGCGGAAGACAGGAATCCGCTGAGTCGATGGCTGGTGCGTGGCTACCGACCGCTGCTCGATCGGGTGCTCGAGCGACCGGTGTTCACCATCGTGGTCGGCATGATTCTGCTGGCATTCACCGCATTCCCGATCATGCGAGTGGGTAGTGAGTTCATGCCGCCGCTCGATGAGGGGGATCTGTTGTACATGCCCTCGGCGTTGCCCGGGCTGTCGGTGGGCAAGGCTTCGCAGTTGTTGCAGCAGATGGATCGGCTGTTGATGACCGTTCCCGAAGTGCAGCGGGTGTTCGGCAAGATGGGGCGGGCGGAGACCGCGACCGATCCGGCACCGATCGAAATGGTCGAGACCACGGTTCAATTCAAGCCGCGCGATCAGTGGCGTGAGGGACTGACGACTGAAGCGCTCATCGAGGAGTTGGATCGAACCCTCGAGATCCCGGGGCTCGCGAATACCTGGGTGCCGCCCATCAGGAATCGTATCGACATGCTGGCCACGGGCATCAAGAGTCCCGTGGGCATCAAGATTGCCGGCGCCGATCCGGCCGTCATCGATCGCGTCGCTCAGCAGATCGAGCAGACAGTGAAGCAGGTGCCTGGCGTTACGTCCGCGTTGGCCGAACGGCTCACCGGCGGTCGCTATGTTGAAGTGCACATCGATCGTGATGCGGCGGGACGTTATGGTCTGAACATCGATGGGGTCCAGAGCATCATTACTGCGGCGATTGGCGGTGAGACGATTGCGGAGACGGTGGAAGGCCGGCAGCGCTTTCCCATCAGCGTGCGTTATCCGCGTGAGTTGCGCGACTCGCTATCCGATCTGCGGCAATTGCCCATCGTGACCGCCAGCGGGGCTCAAATCACTCTCGGCACCGTGGCCGAGCTGAAAATCACCAATGGCCCGCCGATGCTTCGAAGCGAGAACGCGCGGTTGTCGGGATGGGTTTATGTCGACCTGCGTGGGCGGGATCTTGCGTCAGCCGTCGAGGACATGAAGAAAGCGGTCGCGCGTGAGGTCGGTCTGCCAGCCGGCTACTCGATTGCCTGGTCCGGGCAGTTCGAATATATGGAGCGTGCGCAGGCCAAACTTCGGATCGTGGTGCCGTTCACCCTGGTCGTGATCTTTGTATTGCTCTATCTCACGTTCCGTCGGGTCGATGAGGCATTGCTCATCATGGGAACTTTGCCGTTCGCACTGATCGGCGGATTCTGGTACGTCTATCTGCTGGGGCATCAGGTGTCGATTGCGACCGCCGTGGGGTTCATCGCGCTCGCGGGCGTCGCCGCGGAGTTCGGTGTCGTCATGCTCATCTATCTCAAGCAGGCCTGGGAGGAACGGCTTGCATCGGGACGGCCACCGACATTGGCCTTGCTCGACGAAGCGATCCGCGAGGGCGCGGTGCTACGCGTGCGGCCCAAGGTCATGACCGTGAGCGTCATCATCGCCGGCCTGTTGCCCATCATGTGGAGCCATGGCACGGGTTCGGAGGTGATGCAGCGGATCGCCGCACCAATGGTGGGTGGAATGATCACGGCGCCGCTGCTGTCGCTGCTGGTGATTCCGGCGGTGTATCGGATCTTGCGACAACGGGAACTGTCGCTTGCTGTCAGGTGACCGGTATTGGATTTCGAAGGCACGGTGACCGGTCAGCGCGGGGGCAGCTCGATCCGTTCGTGCCGGTGTCGACTGTCGATCAGTACTACCAGGCGCTGCTATCGGCGGGCGTCGCGACCCAGGAGCTTCAGCACGCGGCGGGCCACGAGTTCACCATCGACTCGATCGGCGCGTCGGGGGTGAAGGCCTGGTTCGATCTGTATTGAGATCAGCGGCCGCCGATCAGGAACTGGTCGGCGGTCGTTTGCACCCTGAGATCGTCCAGGCGGCCGAGAAACAACATCAGCGAATCCGGATCGTCGGCGTTGAAGGTCCCGGACAGCAGTTTGTTGCCGGCCGCGTCGTCGGTGACGACGATCCGTCGCTGGTTGTAGCGATTGAATTCCGCCGCGATCTCCTCCAGCCGCTTGCCATTGAATACCAGCTTGCGCTGTCGCCAGGCAACCGCGCTGGCGACGTCGTCGCTGGGGTCTTTGATCACGGAACGGTCCGGTGCGATGCTGACTTGCTCGCCGGCACTCAGCAGTTGCTGGGGTTCCTGTTCGCGCTCGGCGGTGTGATCGACGATGCGAACGCGCCCTTCGATGACCGCCACCTTGGTCTCGCTGCCGTCGCGATACACATTGAATTGCGTGCCTACGGCCTGAACCACGGTCCCGGCGGATTCGACGCGGAACGGTCGGGTCGGGTCGTGCTGCACGCTAAAGAACGCTTCGCCTTCCAGCAGCCGCACGTCGCGCGACGTCGAGGAGAAATGCACCTGCACGCGTGAGTGCGTGTTCAATTGCAATAGCGATCCATCCGGCAACTGCAAGGTCCGCTGCTCACCGACCGCGGTCGCGTAAGTCGGCCCGGCATGGATGCGCCAGCCTGCCCACGCGATCATCGTGATCGCCAGTATCGAGCTCGCGGCGATCGTCCAGGCCGCTGCGCGCCCCAGGCGTCGATGGGCCGTCGCGGTGGGTTCGAGGGCCGGCGGTTCGATCTCGGCGGGCGCCCCGGGATTGAGGCGAACGACATTGTCCCGGTTCTCGCTCGTAAGCGCCTCGGCGGCGAGCGCCTCCAGATCGGTGGCATCCAGCCGCCCGATGTCGCGCATCTCATCCCAGCGGGACGTCGCCAACAGAAATTCAGCCACATGCTGCGGCGAGCGTTTCAGCCAGCGCGTGAACTCGGCTTCCTGGTCCTGCCGGGCGTCGCGCAGATCGCAGATCCATTGCTGCGCCTGTTGGCTGATGAGCCTGCGCTCCCGGTCATGATCGTGGGTTTTCATGGGGGTCCTTGCTTGGAGGCTTCATCCCTGAGGGTGGCCATGGCTCGAAACAGGTGGACGCGGGCAGTGCTCGCGGAAATGCCGAGTTTGACCGCGATTTCGTCGTAGGACAGCTCTTCGCGGGTGGTCAGCAACAGCACCAGTCGCTGCATCGGCGGCAGCCGATCGATGCGTTCCTTGAGCGTCGCCCGCAGCAGCAACTGATCGTGGATCTCTTCGGGCGGCGCCGCGCTGTCGGGAAGATGTTCGGCGGCGGCCGCGGCCGAGTCGGAGTTGTACGTGATCGGGCTGCGGTGCTGGCGCAGATTGAATTCGTACAGGACGTGCAGGGCCACCCTGAATGCATAGGCTGCAGGCGACTTCACCTGCTTGCTATCGGTGAAGCGCAGCAGCCTCAAGTAAACCTCTTGGGCGAGATCCTCCACGTCCTCGGCGCGCCGCAGGCGACGCCTCAGGTAACTGCGCAACCCGCCACGCAATTCCTCGAACGCGGGTCCGCTTGCGTTCGGCCCGTCGCGTGGGGCAGGCGGCTCCGCGCCGGCGTCGGACAGGTCGTGATTCTCTCGACTCATGGGAGTAATGATCGGTTCGGGGCGATTTTTGTTTACCTCGGTAAACAGATTCTGTCGAGGCCGATCTTCATCAGTAAGGGCCGCGCGATGCCCGGCATCGGGCGCGGGTCCACCAACATGAAAGTCGGGGAGCGAATCATCATGCGGACGCATCGTGCACTGTTATTGACGGCAATTCTCGCGGCGCTCGGCGTGGCGCACGCTCAGGGGGCGCAGGAGGTGCCCGTCAAGCTCGACATCCAGGCGCAGCCCATCGGCGAGGCGCTCAATGAGTTTGCGCGTCAGGCCGGTGTGCAAGTGATCCTGCAGACCCCGGATGCCGAAGGCGTCACTTCGGAGCGCCTGGTGGGCGAGTACAAGCCGCGGATTGCGCTGGAGAAGCTGCTGGCCAACAGCGGGCTGGAGTTCGAGTATCTCAACGAGAACACCATTGCCGTGCGGCGGATTCCGCCGGCTCCTGAAAAGGCGTCCGCCGTCGAGGATTCGGCGGTGGTGGCCGAGATCATTGTCACCGCAACCAAGCGCGCCGAGAGTATCCAGGGCGTGCCGATCAGTATCACCGCGATCGGTAACCAGGAGATCGAGCGCCGCGGCCTGAAGGGCATGGCCGACTATCTCGCCGCGGTACCCGGCGTCAGCTACATCGAAACCCGCGCTTCCAGCAACGCGATCGTCATTCGCGGCATCGAAACTTCTCCGGATACTCAGAACTTCGGGGCCGGCACCACGGTCGCGACTTATTTCGGCGAGACGCCGATCACCAATTCCGCCGGTCTGCTCGGCGGCAGCGGCGTCGATCTCAAGCTGGTGGACATCGAGCGGGTCGAGGTGTTGCGCGGTCCCCAGGGCACATCTTTCGGCGACTCATCGCTCGGCGGCGCGGTGCGCACCATCCCGGTGGCGCCGGTGCTGACCCGCTTCGAAGGCAAAGTGGCCGCGAGCTATTCGAATACCAGCGGCAACGGCGGCGACAACACGATGTTTCAGGGGATTCTGAACGTGCCGCTGGTCGACGACCGGCTGGCGGTTCGCGTGGTCGGCTACAAATATGAGAACAGCGGCTACTACAACAACGTGTCCGGATCCGATCCGCAGATGCAGGCCTACGCCACGCTGTTGGGGCCGCAAGCCCTGGCGCTGGCCACGAACGCAAGCGATCGCGGCAGCGACGAACAGGTGGGCGGGCGCATGGCGATCGGCTGGCAGGCGCTCGATAATCTGCTGGTGACGCTGTCGCATGTGAGACAGACGTCCGAGCAGCAAGGCTTCAGCTCATCGCAGGGCCTGGACGATGGCTACGGCTACATCCGCTTTCGTATCAGTCCCCAGCATGCGATTCGCGGCGCGGTCGATCATGTCTATTACAACCGGGTCGACATCACCAACCTGGTGCTCGATTACGATGTGAGCTGGGCCGATCTGGTGGCGTCGGTGTCCTGGACCGATTCGGCGACCGAGTTCAGCAACGGTGCGTCGTTCAACTCCTACTACGACACCATGACGCGCAGCCCCTACAGCGCGTTGTCCGCCGAGCTGCGCATGGCATCGAAGCTCGACGGTCCGCTGCAGTTCCTGGCGGGCGTGTTCCATGAGAAATCCGATGCCAGTTCGGTGGAAACCTATGGCACGCTGATCGATCCGGCACGTAATCCCCGCGGCAACGGTGTCGATGACATCCTCGGCATCTACGACAACCGCCGCGATCTGAAACAAGATGCGCTGTTCGCGGAGATCTCCTATCAGCTGACGCAGCAACTGGAGCTCACCGTGGGCGGGCGCCACTATCGGTATGAGCGCGACAACCGGTTGGAAACCCAGGGCTGGTTCGTCGGTACGGCGTTGGGCGCGATCAACGTTTCCGACAACGACATCGACAAGTCCGGTGAGAACTTCAAGGCCAACCTGAGCTACAAGCCCACGGATACCGCGATGCTGTATGCCAGCTGGTCGCAGGGCTTCCGGCTCGGCCGGCCGAGCGCCGGACTCATCGACGCGGTCTGCGACACCAACCGCGACGGTCTGGTCGATGGCACCGATATCACCATGGCGTCGACGCGTGAAATCGATTCCGACACGCTGGACAACTACGAGCTGGGCGGCAAATTCACGTTGCTCGACGGTCGACTGGTGCTCAACGGCAGCGCCTATCGGATCAAGTGGGAGGGGCTGCCTACCAACACGCGCGTGACGTGCGGCTCGGCCGCCTATTTCTATGTGGCGAATGCCGGCGAGGCGATGTCGACGGGAGCGGAGCTGCAGGGCAGCCTGCAACTCACGCACGGCTTGCGAGTGGACTTCGGCGCTTCATACACCGATGCCGAGTTGACGGCGGATGCACCGGCGCTGAATGCGTTCGATGGCGATCGGTTGCCGGGATCGCCGAAGGTGGTCGCCAATCTGGCCCTGCAGTACGACTTCTCACTGGCCAGCGTCGATGCCTACACCCGCCTGGACGGTGCGTACACCGGCACGTTCTACGGCAATCTTCAGCAGAGCCCGCTCACCAAATCGGGCGGCTATACGCGGATCAATCTGCGTACCGGCGCGCATCTCCTCGGGGTCGATGCCGAGCTGTTCGTAAACAACCTGACGAACGTGGATGAGTTCGCGTGGCGCGGCTTGACCAACACGCTCGCCGGCTTTGGTTACATTCCACGGCCGCGCACCATCGGCATGCAGCTCGGATACAAGTTCTAAAACCGGGCGACGACAGGTCATGGCGATGAACAGATCCCGCGCCGTCGGTTGGGTCGCGATGTTGTGTGCCGGTTTGCTGCCGGGGTTGGTCGACGCCGCGGCAGTGGACGACCCGGCTCGGGTCGCCCGCGCCGCGCAGATCGTCGCTCAGGCATCCCGGCCGGATGAGCCGGGATGCGCGATCGGCGCCTATCGCTCGGGGCGGGCTTTGTTACATACGGCCTTTGGCCTGGCGGACCTCACGGATCGCAAGGCGCTCACGCCGCAGTCCGTGTTCGGCGCGGCGTCGATCTCCAAGCAATTCACCGCCGCCGCCGCCGCGATTGCCGCCGAGCAGGGATATTTCAGTCTCGATGATGACATTCGAAAAATCCTGACGGAGCTGCCCGACTATGGTCACAAAGTGGCGGTGCGCGATCTGATCCATCATGTCAGCGGCCTGCGCGATTTCAATCATCTGGTCAAACTGACGTTCAAGCCCGATCTGTATCGGGACAAGCCGGCCATCCTGAAGCTCATCGCCCGTCAGCAGCGCCTCAACTTCGTACCGCGCACCGAGTTCAGTTACAACAATTCAGGGTATCTGCTGCTCGCGGAGATTGTCGAGCGCGCCACGGGACGTTCATTGCAGGCATTCGCGGCCGACAACATCTTCAAGCCGCTCGGAATGACACACACCTACTTTGCACACGGCGCGCCGCCCGATGTGCTGCGAGCTCAACCGTATTCGAAGACGGCCGCGGGGTGGCAACCCACCGCGCAGGAAAATCTGATCACTCCCGGTCCGGGTGGATTGATGACCACCGTGGACGATTACCAGCGTTGGGCCGCCAATCTGATCGCCGCGCAGAGTCTGTTGCCGGGGGGCAAGGCACTGCAAAGCAGGTTACGCGAAACGGCGCTGCTCGCCGACGGCTCGCGCACCGATTACGCGTTCGGGCTGGAGACTGCGCCCTACAAAGGAAACGAGACGCTCAGCCACGGCGGCTCGGGATTGGGTTACAAGACCTACGCCATGATCTTTCCGAAGCGCGCGCTGGTCGTCGTCGGCCTGTGTAACAACGGTGCGTATGCGGACTCGCTGGTCATGGCGGTTGCCGACGCGTTGCTCGGCATCCCAGCGACTGTGGATAGCTCCAACTCCGTGACGACGCAGCGATCGAGCATGAGTGACCTGGCGCGTTTTGTCGGGTTCTACCGCGATCCTCAGCTTGCCTTGCCGCGAATCGTCAGCGTGCGCGACGGTGCTCTGCACATGGTCGGTGACGTCATCGAGCATACATTGCGGCGGGTTGCGGCGAATCGGTTCGAGGCGAGCGGCGTCAAAGGTGAGTTCGAATTCGCGGCGCCCCCGGACGGCAGCGCTGTTTCACCAGGTTTCCGGCAGTTGCATCCCAGTCTGTCGAGCGGCACCAGCAGGTTCGAGCGGATCGAGGTCGCGCAGCCAAGCGCGGCGCGTCTGCAAGGCTATGTGGGGCGTTACTACAGCGCCGAGCTCGATACGTTGTACGAGGTGTCGGTGGCGGAGGGGCGGCTGACGATGCGCGGCGGACGCGACCGGCCATCGATTCAAACGCCGGCGATCTCGCTCGAACCCATGCTGGAGGATGAGTTCGTCTCGCTCGAGCATCGTTTCATCGCCCGGTTTGTCCGCGACCGGCAGCAGGGCATCCGTGGATTCAAGGCGAGCGCTCAGTTTGGTTGGGTGCGGGATATCGAGTTCACCCGGGTCGAGGACGATGCGAAGCAGAACGGCGCTGATTGATTCGACGCTGTTTCGAGGTCGCCGATCCTATCTTTCTTCGCGACATGCCCGCGCGGATCTGCGCATTTGTGCCGCATGACGCGCGGATTCTTGCGCTCGGAGTGAGAAAAATCTTTTAATTTCAAGGCTCAGCCGCGATTCGGCGCCTGTCGTCCAGTGGATGGACGGCAGCGCGCGACGATCCCATATTGGTCCCCGGGGATCACAAAGTCCTAATAGAGAAAATCGGCTGGGAGACCTTGTACCAATGAAGCTTCGATCCGCGGCGCCCCGGCGCCAGTGCGTTCTGTCCACGGCGATTCTTGCAGCGGGTGCGTTTGCCGGCACCGCGCACGGTCAGACGACCGCCGACGCGGGCACTTCGAACATGAAAGCCGAGTCGCTGGAGGAAGTGTTCGTCGTGGCCCAGCGCGCCCGGCGCGTCAGCAGCGGTGCCACCAATCTGGACATGGCGATCAAGGAAACCCCGCAGTCGATCAGCGTGATCAACGCGGAGCAGATGGAGCAGTTCGGCTCGGACAATCTGAACGATTCGCTGCGCATGGCCACCGGCATCCAGGTCGAGCAGACCTCGACCAATCTCACTCAGTTCCTGGCGCGCGGCTTCGAGATCAAGAACACCCAGATCGACGGCGTCGGCCTGCCCAACGGCTGGGGCCTGGTCACCAACAGAATCGACACGTTCGGCTTCGAAAAGCTGGAAGTGATCCGTGGCGCGAACGGTCTGCTGACCGGCGTCGGCAACGCCTCCGGCACCATCAACTATGTCCGCAAGCGTCCGACCAACGAAGCGCAGGGCAAGATCGGCGTGACCATCGGCTCCTGGGATCGCCGCCGCGTCGAGGCCGATTACTCGACGCCATTCAACGAAGCGGGCACCTGGGCCGGCCGCCTGGTGGTCGCGAACGAGGAGAGCGATTCGTACCTGCGCGACTTCGAGTCCGGTACGAAATATGTTTACGGCGTGATCGACGGCCAGATCGGCGAGAACGGCTCGCTGGCGTTCGGCTATTCCTGGCAGGAGGCCAAGACCGACCACGGCATGTGGGGCGCGCTGACCTTCACGGATGTCGACGGCAATCGGCTCAACTGGGATCGCAGCGCCTCGGCCACTCAGGATTGGGTGCACTGGAACTCCACCACGAAAGCCGCTTTCGTCGAGTACACCCACCGGCTCGGCGACGACTGGAAAGTGGAGACGTCGTACAACTATCGCCTGTACGAGCACGACTCCAAGATCTTCATGGCGTATTCGCTCGCCGGCATGGATCCGGTGACTCACGAAGGGTTGTATGGCTGGGCCTACCGCAGCCCGTACCAGACCGAGGCGCATCTGGTCGACGTGAAGCTCAACGGCAGGTTCGAGCTGTTCGGCCGCGAGAGTGAAGCGATGCTCGGCGTGAGCTGGGCGAAGAGCGATGGCGTGGACTACTACAACCCGACGGACACGACCGGCGTGCAGTTCCAGGCGTTGCCCGCCTTCCCGTTTGCCGGCGACGCGATTCCCGAACCGGTGTGGGGCGCGAAGGCGGTTTACACGACCATGGACCAGGAGATGAAGCGCGTGTTCGGCGCGAGCCGGGTGGCATTGACCGACCGATTGAAGGCCATCATCGGCTTCAACTGGGCCGAATACTCGCTCGATGCCGTCGACAACACCGGCCAGGTCACCGACAAGACCGACCGCAAGTTCGCTCCGTATGCCGGCTTGACGTTCGACTTCACCGACCGGGTCCTCGGCTACGTCAACTATTCGTACATCTTCCAGCCGCAGGAGCAGGTCGACATCAACCGCGGTTATCTGGCACCGACCAAGGGCACGAACTACGAGACCGGCGTCAAGGTCGAGTGGCTGGACCAGCGCCTGTTGACGACCTTCGCCGTGTTCAAGGCGAAGCAGGATGGCCTCGCGACGTATGTCGACACCATCTTCATGCCCGGTTACGCCTATGGTTACTACCGAGGGGTCGACGTCGAATCCGAGGGCCTCGAGTTCGAGGCCACCGGCAAGCTCGGCGAGAATGTCGATGTGTTGCTCGGCTACACCTATCTGCGGATGGATGGCGAAGACGGCGACGACACCTATTCGTGGGTGCCGCGCCGGACTGCCAATGCGACGATCAGCGCGCGAGTGCCGAGTTTCACGGCGCTATCCTTCGGCATCAGCGGCAAGTGGCAGAGCGGTATCAAGGGTGAGGAGGATTACACCTTCCACCCGGTTTACCAGGACAGCTATGCGCTGGTGAACGCGTTCGCGGCCTGGGATATCCAGCCGAACATCACGGTCCGCGGCAACGTCAACAACATCGGCGACGAGAAGTACATCACCAGCCTGTACAACGTGGGCTACTACGGTGCGCCACGTAACTACTCGCTGAGCGTGGACTGGCGCTTCTAAGTCGTCCGCATCGTTGGCATCATCGCCGCCGGCCTGTGGTTGGCCGGCGGCGAGAGAGTCATATGACTTCTGCTTGGACTGCATTGGGACGATGCGCGCTGGTTACAGTGCTGTTCATCAGCTCGCTCGCCAGCGCGGCCAACTACGAACGCCGCGTCTTCGACATCCCCATGCGCGATGGGGTGAAGCTGCACACGGTGATCGTGATTCCGAAGGGTGCGAACGAGGCGCCCATCCTGCTCACGCGCACGCCCTACAACGCGGAGTGGATGACGAAGCAGAAAGAGAGCAGCGACATGCGCGTGCTGCTCGAAGGCTTCGACAATGCCGCCGATGTGATCGTGGACGGCGGCTACATCCGGGTCGTTCAGGACATTCGCGGCAAGCACGGCTCGGGCGGCGACTTTGTCATGACCCGGCCGCTCGCCGGCTCGCCGTTCAATCGCACTTCAGTGGACGAATCGACGGACGCTTACGACACCATCGATTGGCTGGTGAAGCACGTCGCCGAGAGCGACGGCAAGGTCGGCGTCATCGGCATTTCCTATAACGGCTTCACGACGCTGATGGCGCTGGTGAATCCGCATCCCGCCCTGAAAGTCGCCGTGCCGATGGACCCGATGGTCGACGGCTGGCGCGGCGACGACTGGTTTCATAACGGCGCCTTCCGCCAGTACGCGATCGCCGCCATTCACGGCAGCGAGTCACGCGACAACAGTCTCGAATTCCCGTGGGACAGCACCGATCGCTACGAAACATTCATGCGCGCCGGATCGGTGGGAGAACTGGCGCGCCAGCGCGGCACCGATAAGGTTCAGTACTGGCGAAACATCGTCGAGCATCCGGCCTACGATGAGTTCTGGCAGTCGCAGGCCGTCGACCGGATCCTTGCGAGCCGGCCGCTGCAGGTGCCGGTGATGATTTCGCACTCGCTGTGGGATCAGGAAGATATCTACGGCGCCACCGCGGTCTACCAAGCCATCGAGCCCAAGGACAAGACGGGCAGGATGGTCTATCTCACCTTGGGGCCCTGGCACCACGCGCACGCCATCTTCGATGGCAGCAGCGTCGGCAAGATTCGCTGGGGGCACGACACGGCGAAGTGGTGGCGACAGCACGTGCTCGCCCCGTTTCTCGCGCATCATTTGAAAGGCACGCCGATGGATGTGGCGCCGGTCACCGCGTTTCAGTCGGGGACCAACGAATGGCGACGGCTGGAACAATGGCCGCCGGCGCAAGCGAGCACCACCAGGCTCTATCTGAAGCCGAAGGGCGAGTTGGGGTTCGCGGCAACTCCAGGCGCGATGCAAACGGCGAACTACATTTCCGATCCGGCCGATCCGGTGACGTTCGTGCCGCGTCCGATTCGAGTGGACGACGACGGCGAGCAATGGGAACCGTGGCTGACGAGCGATCAGCGCAGCAGTGCCGCGCGGTCTGACGTGCTCACATTCACATCGAAAGTGCTCGATAAAGCAGTGAGCATCGCGGGCGAGCCAATGGTCAAGCTCATGGCGTCGAGCAGCGGCACGGACAGCGATTGGGTCGTGAAGCTCATCGATGTGTATCCGGATCGAGCGGACGATCCGGGGATGAGTGGCTATCAGTTGCCCATAGCAATGGAGATCTTTCGCGGCCGCTATCGCAAGTCGCTGTCGCAAGCGGCGCCGCTCGAGCCCGATGTGCCGTTGCTGTACGAGTTCGCGTTACCCGATGCGAATCACGTGTTCCGGCCCGGTCATCGCATCATGGTTCAGGTGCAGTCGAGCTGGTTCCCGCTCTACGACCGCAATCCGCAGACGTTCGTCCCGAACATTTTCTTCGCCAGGCCGCGTGACTACGTAAAGGCGACGCAGAAGGTGGTGGTCGCTGGCCCCGATGCAAGTCACATCGTGTTGCCCGTCACGCAGTGACCTCAGTCGCCGGGCTTCTGGATCAGCTTGTAGCCCTTGAACGTCTTGATCTGATCCATCAGGAAGTGCGAGACGATCTTTTCCACGCCGAAGCCGCCGTTCACCAGCACGGTCATGATGCGTTTCCACGCATGCATGTCGGGCACGACCACGCGCAGGATGTAGTCGACGTTGCCGCTGACCCGATACGACTCGACGATCTCCGGGAGGGTTTCGATGCAGGCGTCGAAGTCGTGCAGATTCTTGATCGTGTGCTGCGAGAACGTGATGTGCGCCATCACGATGGTCACGCTGCGCATCTTGTCGACCTGGATCTGCGCGCGGTAGGCGCTGATCAGCCCGCGGGTTTCGAGGTCGCGTACCCGTCGCAGGCAGGCGCTCGGCGACAGCGCGACCCGATCGGCCAGCGCCTGGTTGGTGATCCGGGCGTCCTTCTGCAGGACCTCCATGATCTTGAGGTCGATCTGGTCCACCTCTTCGAAGTTCGCGGGGGTGTCTTTCTTTTCATGCGGGGCGCTCATCACACGTACCTGCTGCGGGGCGAGCGGCGCGGGCGGTCGATCCTGTCAATCTCCCGGACCTGCCGGTAAGGATCTGCGTCTTTTGCCGGCCCGCCGCGCCGATTGTTGCGTGGTCTCAGGAAAAAAGCCTTGCACATCAAGGGCTGTGCACCTGCCTCACGCCGTGGCTGATGGCTGGACGTTGACGCCGACTATATCCATATTTACTCGCACGCGTCACGCCACCCGAACGTTCTGGCCGAAGTAATGACACAACCAGGGAATCCTCCCGACTCGCAATCCGCAGCTTCGCTGCGTCCCTCGCTCGGCTGGGCGGGGCTGCTGGTGCTGGGGGTCGCCAACATCCTTGGCGCCGGCGTCTTCGTCATGACCGGTACCGCCGCGGCGTCCTTCGCCGGGCCGGCCGTCACCATCTCGTTCCTGCTCGCCGGCTTCGCGTGCTTGCTGGTGGGCCTGTGCTACGCCGAGCTGGCGTCGCGGCTGCCGGAGTCGGGATCTTCTTACACCTACACCCGCCGCACGTTCGGTGCACTGCCGGGATGGGCGCTCGGCTGGCTGCTCTTCCTGGAGTACAACATCGCCGCGTCCATGCTCGGCCTGGGCTTCGGCGGCTATCTCCTGAGCCTGCTCGGCGATTTCGGTATTCACGTGCCGGCGAGCGTGTCGACCTCGCTGGTGACCGCGAAACTGGTGGACGGCGTCGGCTTTCAATTCGGCATTGGCAACAGCGTGAACCTGGTCGCGGCTGCGGCGTGTCTCGGTGCCGGCATCATTCTCGCGCTCGGCATCTCGAAGTCCGCGCTCGTCAATTCCGTGCTGGTGGTGATCAAGGTGCTGGTGCTGGTTGGCTTCGTGCTGGCCGGTGCGCACGCGGTCGATCCGACCAACTGGCAGCCGTACATCCCGGCCAACGAAGGCGGATTCACGTATGGCTGGGAAGGCATCGCGCGCGCTGCTTCGTTGCTGTTCTTCGCCTTCCTCGGTTTTGAAACGGTGTCGACGGCCGCCGCCGAGACGCGCAATCCCCATCGCGACGTGCCGGTGGGCATTCTCGGTTCGTTGGCGATCTGCGCGTTGTTGTACGTGGCGGTCGCGACAGTGCTGACTGGGTTGGTGCCGTTCCGCGAGCTCGGCGTCGCCGATCCCATCGCGCTCGCGGTCGATCGCATCGGTTGGCCCGTGATCGCCACGCTGATCAAGATCGGTGCGCTGGCCGGCCTCGGTTCGGTGCTTCTCGCCAATGCCTTCGGTCACTCGCGCGTCTGCTACGCGATGTCCAACGACGGCTATCTGCCGCGACTGTTCTCGGTGGTCCATCCGAAGCGCAACAGTCTGTGGAAGGCCAATCTCATGCTGGCCAGTCTCGCCGGGCTCGGCGCGGCGCTGCTGCCGATCTCGGTGCTGGCCGACATGATTTCGCTCGGCGTGTCGCTCACGTTCGCGATGGTGGCGGCCGCGCTGATCGACCTGCGCAGTCGCGAGCCGGAAAAACAAGGGCGCTTCCGCGTGCCGCTGGGCGGCGTGTGGATCAACGGGATCTGGTTCGGCACGGTGCCGGTGCTCGCCATCATCGTCAGCTTCCTGATGACCTTGCCGGTGCTGCTCGATCTGGTGAATCAGATCCGTCACGGCGAATGGCTGCCTGCTTGCCTGCTGCTGACTTATCTCGCGATCGGATTCGCGATCTACACGCTGTATGGCAAGCCACGGGCTCAGAGCCTGCAGACGGCGCCCGCCGAGCTTTCGGGAAGTTTGAACTGATGACGATCCGCGAAGTTTCATTGTCCGATGCGCTGGCGCTCGGCAAGCTGGATGCGCACGATCAGGCACGACTCGTCCGCGCTGGCGAGCTGCCGGTCGAGGCACTGACGGAGGCCGCGATTCTGCGCATCGACGCGCTCGATCCGACCGTGCGTGCCTTGAGTCATTACGATCCCGCTCTGGCTCGCGCTGAAGCTCGAGCGCTGCGCGAAAGCGGCGGCACGATGCGCGGTGTGCCGTGGCTGCCGAAAGATTCGCTGGATTATCCCGGCATGCCGACGACGTCCTGTTCACGCAGCCGGACGCGCAAGGCCATTCAACATGGCTATCCGTACGTGCAACGCATGCAGCAGGCCGGGTTGGTCGCGCTCGGCAAGTCTTCGATGCCGGAGTTTGGATTGTTGGCGTCGACCGAGCCGCTCGCGGGACCGACGACGCGCAATCCGTGGTCGCTCGAGCATTCACCGGGCGGATCGAGCGGTGGCGCCGTCGCTGCTATCGCAGCCGGGCTCGTGCCACTCGCGCACGGCAGTGACGGCGGCGGTTCGATTCGCTTGCCGTCGTCATGCTGTGGCGTGGTCGGACTGAAACCCGGACGCGACAGCACGGTTCGCGTGCGCGCCCGTCACCTCGTCGAAGATTTGCTGGTCGCGGACAGTCTGCATTCACGCAGTGTTCGTGACGTTGCGTGGGGCTTCGCCGCGGCTCACTACGATTCAAAACGCTCTGTTGTGACTGGTCCTTCGTCACGTCGCCTGCGTATCGCAGTGATCGAACATGGCTTGCGAGGGAATGTCCCGCACGCGGACGTCGCTCGGGCAATCGCATCCACCGCGGATCTGTGCGCGAGTCTTGGGCACAAGGTCGAACGGACTTCCTGGCCCATCGACGGTCATGCCTTTCTCGATTCGTTCGAAAACATCTGGTCGCACCTGGCCGCGGACTGTGTCGATGCGACTCGCGCGCTGTTGGGCGGCGGCCGGCTGGAGGATGCAATCGAGCCGTGGACCATCGGGCTGGGCAAGCGTGCCGAAGGATTGCCGACGACGGCACTGGAGCGCGCGTATCAACAGATCGCACGGCTGCCGATTCAGCTCAATGAGTTCTTCTCGCGCTTCGATGTTGTTCTGTCGCCGGTGACGAACGCACCGCCGCCGCTGCTCGGCACCTATGGGCCGGCGGTGCCGATGGAACAGCTGATGTCGACGATGTTCGACTGGATCGCGTACACGCCGCTGCAAAACATGGCGGGTACGCCGGCCATTTCGTTGCCGCTGTTCCAGAGCAGCGAAGGGTTGCCCATCGGCAGCATGTTTGCCGCGGATCGCGCGCAAGAAGACGTGTTGCTCACGCTGGCGTTCGAGCTCGAAGCCGCGTTGCCCTGGGCCCAGCGCTGGCCCAGGCACAGCGTCGCCACTTTCAATTCATAAGTTCACCTCGACGATTTTCATGAGCAACCGATTCGAACCCCGCAGCGCCGAGGACCTTCGTGCCCTGGTGCAGGAGCAACCTCTGGCATGGATCGTCTCCGGCGGGCCGGGCGCACAGCATGCGACGCCGCTGCCGGTGCAACTCGTGTGCGATGCCGATGGCACGCCGCGAACCTTATTGGGTCATTTCGCCCGACGCAATCCGCAAGTGGCAGCGCTCGCTGCCACCTCGCGAGCCACGGTATTGCTGATCGGCCCGCACGGTTACATCTCGCCCTCGTGGGTGAGCGACCGCACCTGGGGTCCGACGTGGAATTACGCGAGCGCGGTGTTCGATGTCGATCTGAAGTTTTGCGACACGCGCGCGGATGCGGATCGTTTGCTGTCGGGGCTGGTCGAGCAAATGGAGACGAATCGTCCGGCCGCCTGGTCGAGCGAAGAGATGGGTGCGCGTTACGACAAGCTCGTGGCCGGCATCATCGGTTTCGAGGCCAGAATTCTCGCCGTGCGCAGCTGTTTCAAGCTGGGTCAGGACGAGCGCGACGAAGTGTTCGCCGACATCCTGCGTGCGCTGGATATCAAAGACCAGGCGCCGTTGACCAAGTGGATGCGTCGCTTCGGCGAATCCCGGCCGGCGCAGGCATTGGCACCGAGTCAGCCGCCGCCGCGCGCGCTCGATCCGGAAATCAAACGTTTCATCGACGACGTCATCGCGAAGGGCCGCGAGCTGACCGCGGGCCGTGACCTCAGTTGGCCTGAGCGCCGCGAAATCTGCGAGATCACTCGCGCGCCCTGGACCAAGGGCGGGCCGGTGATCGCCGACACTCGCAACATCGTCGCCGAGACGAAGGCCGGTCCCGTTCGCCTGCGTATCTACGATCCGTCGCCGGGTCACGGCAAGCCGACGTTTGTTTACATGCACGGCGGCGGCTGGTCGTTGTTCAGCGTGAACACGCACGATCGAGTGATGCGCGAATTCGCACACCGCGGCGGCATGGCCGTCGTGGGTGTCGATTACGATCTGTCTCCCGAAGTCCGCTATCCGACCGCACTGAATCAAGTGATCGCCGTCGTGCACTGGTTGCACGAGCAAGGTCGGGCGCATGGTCTGGACGGCGAACGGATCGCGGTGGGAGGCGACTCCGCGGGCGGCAATCTTTCGATGGGCGCCGCGCTGCGCTTGCGGGACGCCGGTCATCCGAATCTGGTGAAAGCAGTGTTGAGCATCTACGGCGGCTCGACGCCGGATTGCTCGCCGGCTTCTCGGCAACGCTATGGCACCGAGCAAGACATGCTGACGACCAACGAAGTCGACACGTTCTGGGACAACTACATCGGCCGCCTCGGCGATCGGCGCGACCCGTATGTAGCAACCGCGTATGCGCCGTTGCAGGGCTTGCCGCCAGTGTTTCTGGTGATTGCCGAGTGCGACATCCTGGCCGAACAGAACTTGCACATGGCCGGCCGCTTGCTCGAAGCCGGCGTCCAGGTGCAGGCCAAGGTTTACCCAGGCGCGCCGCACAGCTTCATCGAGGCGGTTGCCATCTCGCGCGTTGCCAACGAAGCGGTTGACGACGGCGTCGCGTTCCTGCGTTCGGTGTTACTGCATGAGCGAGGTGCCCGCGTCCATGTGGCATGAAGCGGGCATCGGCTCATTCGAGTGTCCGACGAAGCTCATCTTCGGCGTCGGTGCTCATGAGCGGCTCGCCGATCTGGTTCGTGAGCATGCGTCCAAACGTTTGCTGGTGCTGCTCGATCCCGCGCTCGTGGACAGCGCCATTCACCGCAAGGTGGCCGACATCCTGGCGCAGATCGACGTTGCGACGGTCGTGCTCAGCGATATCGATGTTCAAGCTGCATTCGAGCGGAGTCGTGAACGGCATGCCGAAGGAATCGTGGCTATCGGTGGCGAGAACACCATCGAGGTGGCGAAGTCGGTCGATCTGCTGATGTCGTCGTTGCCGCTGATCTCCATCCCGACGACGGCCGGCACGCGAGCCGCAGTGTCGGCGGAGGGGGCGGCCGCGATTCTGGATCCGCTCACAGTGGGCCCCATGCCCAGCCATGACGCGGCCCATGCCGGCATCGACGCCTTCGTGCATGCATTCGAGTCCTACTTGTCCAAACGAGCCACGGTCTTTTCCGATGCGCTGAACTTGCACGCGATGACACTGATCGCGGCCAGCATTCGCGTCTTCGTCGCGGATCGAAACAACCCATCGGCCGCGCTGGATATGTTGTGTGGATCGGCCATGGCCGCGATGTCGTTCGGCGTCACCGGATTGGGCAATGTGAGTTGCATGGCGTCGGCGGTGAGCTCGTTGTTCCCAGTGCCGCAGGGGCTGGCCAGTGCCGTCTGTTTGCCGCACGCCGCCGCGTTCAACGCGCCTGCGAATCCCGAGCGATATGCGCGGATCGCTGCAGTGTTGGGCATCGACGGCAGCGGTCGACGTGAAGCGAAGGGTGGGGCACAGGCCATTCACGGGCTGCGCGCACTTTGCAGCGATCTTGGCATTCCGCCGCGCTTGCGCGATGTCGGGATCGATGAAGATCGGCTGAATGAATTGGCTCGACGCAGCTTTGCCTCGGACCACAGCACCTGCAATCCGCGCCTCACCAGCGAGCAGGACTTTCTGGAGCTGTTTCGTTCTGCGTATTGAATATCGATTAGCACTCGCGAGACGATCATGACACTCGATTCACGCCTGCCGAATTTCCGCTCGTTGACTCCCTCACAGCGCCTGCGTGCGCTTGCCGATGCCGGCATCGTCGCGGCCGCCGACGTGGATCTGCTCGCCAAGCCCGGCTCGCTGCCGATTGGCGCGGCCGATGGAATGATCGAGAACGTCATCGGCACCTTCGAGCTGCCGCTCGCGGTGGCCAGCAACTTCCGGATCAATGGCAAGGACGTCGTCGTGCCGATGGTGGTGGAAGAGCCGTCGATCGTCGCCGCGGCCTCGTTCATGGCCAAGCTGGTGCGTGAGTCGGGCGGCTTCTTCACATCGAGCACGCCGCCGCTGATGCGTTCTCAGATTCAAGTCATCGGCGTGTCCGATCCTCATGGCGCGCGTCAGGCCATCCTGCGTGCGCGCGCCGAGTTGATCGAGGTGGCGAACGGCCGTGACAAGGTACTGGTCGGGTTGGGCGGCGGCTGTCGGGACATCGAGGTGCATGTGTTCCCCGAAACGCCTCGCGGTCCCATGGTCGTCGCTCACCTGATCGTCGACGTCCGCGACGCCATGGGTGCCAATACCGTGAACACCATGGCCGAGGCGGTGGCAACGAAGATCGAAGGCATCACCGGCGGGTCGGTCCGCCTTCGTATCCTTTCCAATCTCGCCGACCTGCGTCTGGCGCGGGCCAGTCTGCGTGTATCGCCGTCGGTGCTCGCGACGTCGGAATATTCCGGTGAACGCGTGATCGAAGGAATGCTCGACGCCTACACGTTCGCCGCTGTCGATCCTTATCGGGCCGCGACTCATAACAAAGGCATCATGAACGGCATCGATCCCATCGTCGTTGCCACCGGCAACGACTGGCGTGCCGTCGAGGCAGGTGCGCATGCGTACGCGTCGCGCAGCGGTCACTACACTTCGTTGACGACCTGGGAGCGCGCGAATGACGGCGATCTGATCGGCACCATTGAGATGCCGATGCCGGTGGGCCTGGTCGGCGGCGCGACCAAGACACATCCGCTGGCGCGAGCTGCGTTGAGAATCCTGCAAGTGACTTCGGCTCAAGAGCTGGCCGAGATCATCGTTGCCGTCGGTCTCGCGCAGAACATGGGTGCGATGCGCGCACTCGCCACCGAAGGAATCCAGCGCGGGCACATGGCGCTGCACGCTCGCAATATCGCGGTGGCGGCTGGTGCCGTCGGGGCTGAAGTGGATGCGGTCGTCAAACGCATGGTCGAGTTGCGCGACGTTCGCATGGATCTGGCCGTCGAATTGCTCGCGCAGGCGCGCAAGTGAGGTTTCTCCATGGCCGCGGCTGAAAACGAAGTGCCGGCAGCTCCCGCGGTCGGGCCGTTGCATGGCGTGTTGGTGTTGGACCTGACGCGGGTCGTCGCGGGGCCGTACTGCACGATGATGCTCGCCGACCTGGGCGCGACTGTCATCAAGATCGAGAATCCGCAGGACCCCGATTACGTGCGCACGTTTCCACCGATGGTGGAGCAGGGCACGGAACGGCTCAGCGGATTCTTCGCTCAATACAATCGGCACAAGCTGGGCGTGACGCTGGATCTGAAGTCGGCCCGGGGCCGCGAGTTGTTTTTCGACATGGTTCGCAAGGCTCATGTCGTGGTCGAAAACTTCCGGCCGGGCACCATGCGCAAGCTCGGCCTGGATTTCGAGGCGCTGCGTAAGGTCAATCCGCGGTTGATTTACACAGGTATCAGCGGCTTCGGGCAAAGCGGTCCGAACTCGGCGCGTCCCGCCTACGACAACTCCGCTCAAGCAAGCGGAGGACTATGGTCGATGAACGGAACACCGGGTGAGCCGCAGCGGGTCGGCACGATCATCGGCGATCTCGCTGCCTCGTTATATGCCGCGCTTGGCACCGTTGCCGCTTTGCGTGAAGCGGAGAGCAAAGGCGTCGGCCGGCTCGTGGATGTCTCACAGCAGGATGCGGTGTTCACACTCACCGAAAACGCCGTTGTGAATTTCACGACTCAAGGGAAGATCGCGGAGCCGCTGGGCAACGATCATCCGTTCGTGCGGCCGTATGGCCGTTATGAATGCAAGGACGGTCATGTGTTCTTCGGCGGGTACACGGACAAGTTCTGGCAAGAGTCCTGTGCCGCGTTCGGTACGCCGCAGTTCGCGACCGATCCCGAGATCGACACGATGGAGAAGCGCTTCGATCAAGCGGTGTATGCGCGCCGGGTCGAACCCATCGTTCGTGGCTGGTTCGCCGATAAGACCAAGCAGGAGCTCGAGGCCATCGCGTCCGACCGCTTCCCGCTGAGCCCGATCAAGAACATCGGCGAAGTCGTCGAGGATCCGCACATGCTGGCGCGGGACATGCTCGTGCAGGTGGGCTACGGCGATACCAAGGTCAAGGTCTTTGGCTCCGCCGTGCATTTGTCTGAAAGCTCCGTCGGCGCGGAGCCCAGGGTCCCATTGATCGGCGAGCACAACGAAACCGTCTTTCTCGATTGGCTCGGCCTCGACCGGCAGGCTTTCGAGTCGCTGCGCGAGCGCAAGGTGATCTGATGGCCATCGCTTACGACGTTCAGGACGGCATCGCCCGCATCACTTTCAATCGGCCGGCCAAGCTCAATGCGATGACGCTGGCCATGTACGACGAGCTGGGCGCTGCATTCAAGGCGGCCGGCGAAGACGACTGCGTGCGCGTGGTGATCCTCACTGGTGCAGGCGATCGCTCGTTCTGTGCCGGCGCCGACCTGAAGGAGTCCATCCCCGCACTGGCGCGCAACGAGATCGATATCTCCGCGTGGGATGCCGCGCATCTGAAGCACTTGAACCTCGACAAGCCCATCGTCTGCGCCATCAACGGGCTGTGCATGGGGGCCGGATTCGAGATCATGCTCGCGACAGACTTGCGTATCGCGTCCAGCGCGGCAGTATTCAGCCTTCCCGAAGTCTCGCTTGGAATCGTGCCGGCGGGCGGCACGCTCGTGCGGCTGGTCCGGCAGATCGGCTACGCGGCGGCGATGGAAATCCTGATGACGGCGGATCGTTTCAGCAGCGAACAGTTGTTGCGGGTCGGTTTGCTCAATCGAGTCGTCGCGCCAGAGCAGCTGTCGGAGACTGCGACTCAGTGGGCCGAGCGCCTGGTGCGTTTGAGTCCCACGGCACTCAAGGTCACCAAACGCGCGGTCCGGGAGTTGAGCGATCTGCCGCTCGAGGACGCGTTTCGTCGGGAGGCCGTGCTCGGGCAACTGGCGTTCACCAGTGCCGATGCCAGGCGAGGGCTGGCGGCGTTTGCCGAAGGCAAGAAAGTCGAGCGTTACTGATGCCAGCGCGATGACCGCGCATTGTCGTCGACAAAGGTGGTTGAGCATGGGGCAATCGTTCTTCTGCATCGTCATTGCGGCGTGGGCTGCATTCGCGTCTGCGCCGGTGTCGGCGTCGGCAGTGCCGATGCCGGACGGCAAGTACGACGTCGGCGTGGTCCGGGCCGAATTCGCCGACCTGTCGCGACGACTCGATGCCGCCGATCCGGTCAGCGGGCCGAGGCGAATGCCGGCGATTGTCTGGTATCCGGCGAAGGGGCGGGCGGTCGGCGGCGCGGGCTATATGGAAGGCGATGCGGCGACCGTCACCTTGCCGGCCATCGCTCGCAATTTCAGTTACGCAGTCGAAGACCTGCACGCGCTGACAACCACGCGGATGAAAGTGCGACCAGGCGCGACGCCGGCGAAGCCGTCACGGGGATTTCCGGTGGTGGTGTACAGCCACGGCTTCTTCTTATATCCAGAGCAGAACAGCGTGCTCGCCGCGCGCCTCGCGAGTCATGGTTACATCGTGGTGTCGATTGCGCATCCTGGAGACGTCGCGGACGTGCGTCTGGAGGATGGCAGCATCGCCGCGACCAAGCTCGCGAGCTTGGGAGATGACGCGAGGTTTGGTACGGCAATGAAGGCGCTGGTGGGAGGGAAGGACCTCGCAACAGCTCGCGAAGCGCTGCCCGTTTATGCGGAGTCCTTTCCGGCGACCCGGCTCGGCCGTTCCTTCGCCGAATGGCGAGACGATACATTGGCGGTTGCCAAGACTATCGTCACCAACAACGAGCCCAAGAGTCTGCGCGACGTGTTGGCCACGGCTGACCGCAGTCGCCTTGCCTTCGCCGGCATGTCGTTCGGCGGCGCGACCGCGGGCACGACTTGCAAGCTGGTCGATGCCTGTCGCGCGGCGGTGAACCTCGATGGTCAGAACTTCGATCCGGAGTTGTTTGATCGACCGGTGGGCCGTCCCTTCTTGCTGCTGCTCAGTGACTGGGAACGATACAGCCTGTTCGAAGGCCAGCCTCGCGCCGCGGATTTCAGCCCCAACGATCTTGCCTATGAAACCTGGGATGAGGCGGGCCAGAAGAACGATGTGCTGCGTGTTCGTCTGGAGGGCATCCGGCACATGGGATTCACGGACCTCGTCGCCTTGCTCGATGGCCCGAAACGGGTGGAACGTGTGGGTGAGATCGATGGCAATGAAGCGCTGTCCGCGATTGGCGATGTGGTCCTTGCTTTCCTCGATGCGCACGTACGCGACGGCAACGCTGCGAGCATCGACCGCGCGATCGAGCGTCATCCCGCGCTGAAACGCCATGAGCCGACGCGTTTGAAACAATGGATGAGCGAGTCCCAGCAACATTGACCCGACTCTCCACAGCGCTCGAACGACCACGCCACGCATGAAACGTCGGTCTCCAGTGCTCGAACGATCACGTCCTGCATGAAACGTCTGTCTCCATTGTTCGAGCGATCACGCCCCGCATGAAACGTCTTGGCTCTCCCTTTGTCAGCTTGGTTGCTGTGGGTCTGTTGCTGGTCAGCGCAATGAGCGTCGGCCAGAATGTTTCCTATCCTGCCTCGACGCAGGGCGGCTTCTACACGCACAACTATTACTTCGGCCCTGCGCCGAGCTCGACGCCGTGGGCACCGGCCTGGTCACCGGACGGATCGAAGATCGCGGTCGCCATGAGCGGTTCCATCTGGATCGTCGATCCGAGCTTGGGCAGTGCACGTGAGCTCACTTACTCTCGCAAGTATCATTCGATGCCGACCTGGTCGCCCGACGGGCGTTGGATCGCGTACGTCGCCGACGATGGTGGCCAGACGATTCAACTGGAGATCGTCGAGGTCCAGACCGGCAAGAGCTGGCCGCTGACCTCGGATGATCAGGTCTACATGGACCCCACGTTCTCACCGGACGGAACGCGGCTCGCCTACGTGTCGACCAGGCCCAAGGGCGCTTTCAATGTCTACATCCGCGCATTGAAAGATGGACGCTTCGCGGGCGACGAGATCGCCGTCACGCACGACAACGACTTCGGCCGGGACCGCCTCTATTTCGGACCGATGGACCTGCACATCACGCCGGCCTGGATGCCCGATGGCAAGGAGTTGCTGCTGGTTTCGAATCGCAACGTGCCGCTCGGCTCGGGCAACGTCTTGCGCGTGCCAGCAGCGGCGAACGGCATCGAACAGGCGACTACAGTGCTTGCGGAGCAATCGCTGTTCCGTACAAGGCCCGATGTCTCTCTCGACGGCAAGCGTTTCGTCTATTCGTCGACGCGGGGCGCGGCGGATCAATTCAACAACCTTTACGTGCAGCCGACCGCCGGCGGCGAACCCTACAAGCTGACCTTCTTCCGGCACGACGCTTTCCATCCGCGCTGGTCGCCGGATGGCGAGTGGATCGCATTCATCTCGAATGAGGACGGTCTGCCGCAGCTGCAGTTGCTGGAGACTCATGGCGGAACGCTGAAGAAGATCCACATCGGTGAGCGGCGCTGGAAACGGCCGACAGCTGCGCTTTCGGTGCGGACGCTCGACGCGGCGACCGGTCGTCCGACCGCTTCGCGCATTCATCTGACCGCATCGGATGGAAAGATGTATGCGCCGGAAGACGCGTACGCTCGCGTGACCGGTGAGGGTGATCGGGTCTTCCATCAGACCGGAACATTTCGGGTCCAGGTGCCGGTCGGGCCTGTGACCATCGAGGCCGTCAAGGGCTTCGAATACACGCCGGTGCAGACGACGGTGCAGGTTCGTGACGGCAAGCTCGCGCAGATCGATTTGAAACTGCAGCCACTGACCGATCTGTCGGCCCGCGGCTGGTACAACGGCTCGACCCACGTTCACATGAACTACGCCGGCAACCTGCACAACACGCCGGCGAATCTGATGATGATGTCGGCCGCCGAAGATCAGGACATGGTCAACGAGCAGGTCGCGAACAAGGACAATCGTATCCTCGATTACGACCTGTTCATTCCCGGCGGCAAGCCGCACCCGATCTCGACGCCGGAGCGGCTGATGATCGTGGGCCAGGAATATCGGCCGGCGTTTTATGGGCACGTGTTCATGTTCCAGCTGCGCGATCATCTGATCAGCCCGTTCACCACGGGCTACGAGGGGACGGCAATCGAGAGCCTGTATCCGAGCAATACGGACATGCTGCGCAAGGCGAAGGCGCAGGGCGCGACCGTTGGATACGTGCATGCGTTCGGCAGCAAAGATCCGCTGCTCGGCACGCTCGGTGGCGGCAAAGGTTATATCGTCGATGCCGCGCTCGGCACGACGGATGCGCTCGAATGGTCCTACCCGGGCCTGGGCAGTTTCTTTCCTTGGTATGCGACCCTCAACAACGGACTGCGCGTGACCGCTGTCGGTGGTGAGGACTCGATCAGCAGCATGCAGATCTCGAAGATGGTCGGCTCGGCGCGGACCTATGTGCACACCGGCGATCGCGGGCTCGACGCCGACGCCTGGTTCGAAGGCTTGCGCAACGGACACGCGTTTGTATCGACGGGGCCGCTGGTTGAGCTGACGGTGAACGGCCAGATCCCCGGCAACGAAATCAAACTGCCGGCCGCCGGTGGTGAAGTCACCGTCGAGGCGCGCGTGCAATCGATCACGCCGCTGGAGACCGTCACGCTCATATGGAATGGTGAGGCTATCGAGAAGATCCCGCTGTCGGCGAATCGCAGGAGCGCGCAATTGAGCAAGAAGCTCAAGGTCGCGCGCAGTGGCTGGTATCACCTGCGCGCGGAGGGAAATCCGAAAGAGCGCTATCCACTCGATGCTGAGTTCGCACAGGCGTTCACCAATCCGGTGTGGGTGACAGTTGGCGATCAGCCCGTGCGCAACGCGGCGGCCGCGGACTATTGTCTGAAGTGGATCGACAAGTTGCAGCAGATGGCGGAGGCGTGGCCGGGCTGGCGCTCGCAGCGTGAGAAGGATCACGTCTATGCGCAGTTCGACGAGGCGCGCGCCGTGTATCGAAAGTTTCGTGATGAGGCGATGGTTGGAGGCGTTGAGCGATGAGAGACTTCTGGTTGAGCTGCGTAATGCTCGCTCCCGGCGTCGTTTGGGCTGATGCGTCCAGCATTCGGGACTGCGCGGATTGTCCTGAAATGGTCGTCGTGCCCGCTGGCAAGTTTCAGATGGGCTCTGCCGAGCGGGAGGAGGGGCGTCTCGCCGACGAAGGGCCGTTGCATACGGTCACGTTCGTCAAACCGTTCGCGATTGGAAAGTACGAAGTCACGTTCGATGAATGGGACGCTTGTGTGGCGGCCAAGGCGTGCGACGCGGTCGGAGATGAAGGCTGGGGGCGCGGGCGTCGGCCGGTTCTCAACGTCAACTTCGAGATGGCGCAGGGGTATGCGAAGTGGCTGACGAAGAAAACCGGCAAGCAGTATCGCGTGCCGAGCGAGGCCGAGTGGGAATACGCAGCGCGCGGTGGCTCGACGACGCCCTGGTTCTGGGGTGAGGATTCGCAGCGGGCTTGTGAGTTCGCCAACGTCGGCGATGAGTCGGTGAAGCAGGAACATCCGGATTGGCCGCGCCATGATTGCAACGATGGCTACGCGAAGACCTCACCCGTGGGCAGCTTCAAGCCGAATGGATTCGGCCTGTACGACACTGTCGGCAATGTTTGGGAATGGGTGGAGGACTGCTACAACGAGTCGTATCAGGGCGCGCCGACGGATGGTCGCGCCTGGTTGAGCGGAGACTGTGCCCGGCGTATCGATCGTGGCGGCGGCTGGTACAACAAGCCGGAAGCGGTGCGCTCGGCGCAGCGCTATGGCGGCGATGACTCGGCCCGGCGGAATAACACGCTGGGATTTCGAGTTGTGAGAGCCATGCCGTAAGGAACGGCTGGATGATTTTCAAGGCGTGCCGTAGGAACGAAGTTTACGGCTGGATGATTTTCGAGGCGTGCCGTAAGGAACGAAGTTTACGGCTGGATGATTTTCGAGGCGTGCCGTAAGGAACGCGGCTTTACGGCTCGGGTTGATTTTCAATGCTGCCGTAAAGAACGGGGCCTTACGGCGCGGCAACTCTCAAAGGTGTCATGAGACCGCGGCGCTCAGGCGCCGCTGGTTCGCACCGGCCACTCGACCATGAATCTGGCGCCGCCGAGCGGTGATCCGTCGACGCGGGCGGCGCCGCCGTGCCATTCGATGGCGCGTTTGACGATCGCCAGGCCGAGTCCGAAGCCGGTGTGTGAAGTGCTGCGCGCGCTGAGTTGCACGAACGAGCCGAACACGCGTTCGCGGTCCGGTGCGGGAATGCCGGGACCATCGTCTTCGACGTAGAGATGATAGCTGTCGGCCGCAATCTTGAAGCTCACGTGGACTCGTTGCTTCGCGTAGCGCGTGGCGTTGTACAGCAGATTGCGCAGTACCGTTTCGATGAGGTGCGCGTCGCACATCACCTTGTGAGTATCGTGGGCGACGTCGTAGCTCAACATCAGGTCGCTGCGGGCACTGCGCCTGACGGATTCGGTCACGGCCGGGACCACCAGCGTGAAATCGTGCTGGCCGATGTTCAACGCGACTTCCGCTCGCTCCAGCACCGCATATTCCAGGGTCGCGGTGACGAAGGCGTTCAGCTCGGCGATGTCGGTGTTCAAATGGTCGAGGTGTTGCAGGATGGCTTCGCGCGTTTCGGCCGAGCGTGCCAGCTCGATCTCGAAGCGCATGCGCGACAGCGGTGTTTTGATCTCGTGCGACATTGCATTCGCCATGTCCTTGTGCGAGCCGATCAGTCCGTCGATCCGGCGCGCCATGCGGCCGAACGCGGCGGCGAGCGAGGCGACGGGAGAGCGGGGCGGGATCGCGGCGTCGAAACTCCAGTTGCGATCGCCGAATTTCAGCGTCGAGTCCTCGAGCGCGCGCAGGTCGCGACGCAGTGGCCATAGCCACAGCATGATGACCAGCGCGATGGCGGCATAGAAAACGATGACCGCCAGCCATTCCAGCGGCGTTCGCTGGGATGTTTCAGCCACGAATCGGAACGCGAGCATGCGATCGCTGTTGGCCAGTCGCTGCAGAGCCCAGACTCGATTCTCCGCGTCGGTCCACAGCGCCGGCTCGTCTTGCCGCGGCCCGGCCGCATCGATGCCGGCCAATTCCTCGGGCTCCATGAGATCCAGATCCAAGCCGGTGCTGCGAGCGAGCTCATCGACCGCCGCGGGCCAGCGTTCCTGCGGAATCGATTCGAGCTGTCGTTCGACGAGAGTCAGCACGGCGGCTTGCGATGGATAGCTGTCGGGCCGTGCGGAGTCCGCATACAGATGCCACAACCGGTCCTGACCCCAGCTGACGATGGCGAGCGTCGCGACGATGCCAAAGTAGAGCTGCAGAAAGTGACGCGTCATGCTCAGCCTTCGGACGCGAACAGGTAGCCGTGGCCCCACACCGTTCTGATTCGTTCCGGCGCGCCGGCGTCACTCAGCTTCTTGCGCAGATGCGAGACCCGCACGTCGAGGGTGCGATCGAGCCCGTCGTAGTCGCGCTTGTAGAGCTGTTGATACAACGTCTCGCGCGACTGAATCTCTCCGGCGCGGCACGCCAGGAAGAACAGCAGGTCGAATTCGTTGCTGGAGAGGGTGACTTCATCCGTCCCAACGAATACCGAGCGGGACAGCGGATTGATACAAACGTTGCCGAACTTCAACAGGCGCTGTTCGGGCGGTGCGCTGCTCTTGCTACGACGTAACAGCGCATGAATGCGTGCTACCAGCACGCGAGGCTCGACCGGCTTGGCGACGTAATCGTCGGCGCCCAGCTCCAGACCCACGACATGATCGATGTCGTTGTTGCGCGCGGTGAGGATCAGAATGGGCAGCGACGACAGGCTGCGGATTTCCTTGCATACCGAAAAGCCATCGCGGCCCGGCAGACCCAGGTCGAGAATGATCAGGTCGGGCCGGTCCTGCTGTAGATGCCCGACCACCAGCTCACCGCGATGTTCCACGATCACTCGAAAGCCATTGCCCTGCAGATACGTGCGCACCAGCTCCGACAGCCGCGGGTCGTCTTCGACCAGCAGGATGACCGGCAGGGAGGGTTCGGCGCTCAATAGAAGATGCTCCAGGGTTGCCGGCGCTTGCGTCGAAACTGCAATGCCTTGCGAATGACGGCGATCGCCTGCGAGGCCAGCACCCGATCGAGCTCGGTATCGCGCAACTGGACCACCAGATCCTGGCTGAAAGAAACTTCCACGCTATACGTGCCTTCGGAGTGCTGTTCCCAGCAGTGCTTGATGTGAGGTTGGTCGACGATCACCAGACACAGAGACTCGTTCTTGGGCGAGCGCCATTGCGCACGGACGGTGGTGTTGCAGGTTGCGTCGTTGTCGGCAAGCGTGCAGACACGCGGACGCAACTGGAGCTCGATCGGTGGCGGCCCGGCTTCGGGCGCGGCACTGGCCGGGACTGCGAGGAGCAGGCCATACAGCAGCGCCGCACTAGAATACTTTGAAGTTGAAACCCACAAACGCAGTTACCACCGATGGATCGGAGACCAGCGGACTGTCACCGATCTCATCGCTGAGATATTCGTAGTGAACGAAGGCATTGAGCGTCCAACGTTCGGACAGCACGCGGGAGTAAGCCAGTTTGACGAAAGGATTGAGCGCCGCGGCCGGTCGATAGAATCCCTCGATGCCGTAGTAGTAGCGCACCGTCTGCGCACTCTTCCAGGTGAAGCCGGCGTTTGCGATCAGGGAATGTTCGGTCTGGATCAGCGGCGTGGAGATCGCGCCTCGGACTTCATAGCCATCGTGTCGACCGGTCACTTCATACAGGGCGCTGAGCTGTCCGGCGAACCGGCCGTAGGAAAACAACCACTCGGGGCCGGCGAGATAAGTCGTGCGGCGCCGATGAGTGGGAAATTCCTGAGCGCTGCGCCCATCGCCCGAGCCGAGGTTATCCCCGCCCGCGCCTGCGCCCACTCCCGGCGCGGCAGCCAGGCTGTTCACCAGCAGGTTCTGCGGATCGCTACGGCTGAAAAATACGCGGTCGTAACCCGGCGCGGCTACGAGGTTGATCGTGTGCACAGCCCCCTCGTGCAATGTGAATCCCGGCTCCAGGTTGTCGACGAAGAAGCGCTTGCCGTAATAACTGAACTGAGGAATGACGTACAGTGGAATGTCTGAACGACCCGCGACCGGGTTGGTGCGCACGCCGGCGCCGAGCCCGACGCTGAGATCCCACTCACCGACGACTACGCAATCCGGTGATACGGCCGTGCATTTAACTTGTGCACCGGCGGGCTGCGGGAGGCAGGCTGAAATGAGCAGAAGCAGGGCGAATGTGCGCAGTTTCGTAGGCATTGGCGTGTGCTGCGTGCGTGCGGTCGGGCCGCGCTGGAGCGGCATTGTCCCCAGTGCGCACGCGCTCAGCTGTGAAGCTTTAGTAGCGATTTGTTACGCAAATGTACGTCGTGTTCCTGCTCTGTTAACACAGCGTGCCATCTGTACGTCCCACTGACAACCTTTACAAATGCGCGACGGATTCGCCAGCCACCTGTTCCTAGTATGCCGGCGGCCGATGTCAGCACCGATCCGGAGAACCGTGCATGAGCTCATCAGCGAAAAACACTGCGCTGCTGCTGGCGACCTCGCTCGGGCTGGCGGGCCGTGACGGCTCCGACGGGCAGTCGCTGAATACCGACTACTCCGATCTGCGACTGGCGACTTCGACCGAGGGTGGCTTGCAATATGCGACAAAGGGCGAACAGGTATTGGCAGCCCTCCGCAATGGAATTCGGATGTCGTTGGGCGGCGCGCCTGAGATCGCTCTCATCGATGGACCCGCGGCGGCCACCGTCGACGGGTCAGCCCGATATTCCGGCACCACCGTACCGGTGGCAGGCGTGGATGAGCCGGATCTCGTCAAATACGACGGCGAGCGCATTTATGCGCTCGTTCCCAGGCCGCAGCCTGGCGGGCTGATTCGCAACGTTCTGAAAGTCGCGAGCACCAATCCGGCGGACGCGGAGATTCGAGTCACCTCCGAGTTCACCCTGGAGGGTGAGCGCAGCTCCGCGCCGCTGCTGTATCAAGTGCAATCCGCCAGCGGGCGGACGGACTATGTCGCGGCGGTCAGTCAGAACTATCAGGGTTGGTTGCAATCCCGGCTGGCGGTCGACGCGCTCGTGGCTCTGCCCGATCGCACCGTCCTGCAATTGCTCGATGTGCGCGATCCTTTCAACATCTCGCAGGCCTGGAAGCTCGAGCTCGACGGCTGGCTGCGTGCCAGTCGCAAGATCGGCGATATGTTGTATCTCGTCAGCAGCTATCGACCGCGACTGTCGGGATTGAAATTGCCGGCGGACACGGTCGCGGCCCGGGAAGCAAACGAACGGCGCATTCTTGGCGCGACCGCGGCGGAGCTGCTGCCTGGTTACAGCATCGACGGCGGAGCCAGATTGCCGCTCGCTACGATCCGCGACTGCGTGTTACCGGCAAGTCTGTCGTCACGGGACGCGTACGCCGACCTGGTGGTCATCACCGCCGTCGATCTGAGCGAGCGGCGCGTGACCGATGTCAACTGCGTCAGCACCAACGTCAACGGCATCTACGCTTCGGTCGACAGTTTGTATGTCGGTGGCGAAGGTGATGACGCCGACGGCGCGGCGATTACGGTGCTACACAAGTTCGGGTTGAATCGCGGCGATATCACTTATCGCGCGAGCGGCGCGGTCGGCGGCCGGATGGGCTGGCTGAAGGCTTCATACTTTATGGATGAGTTCCGGGGCGACTTGCGCGTCGTTACGAGCCATGGCGACGTACATGGCCTGTCGGTGTTGCGTGAAACGCCGGATCGACGGCTCGCCGTGATGGCGAAGTTGCCGAACGCGCAACAGCCAGCGCCTCTCGGTAAGCCAGGTGAGCAGATACACGCCGTGCGTTTCTTTGGCGAGCGCGCGTATGTTGTGACTGCCAGAGTGACCGACCCGCTGTACGTCATCGACTTGAGCCGGCCCGTGGACCCGTTCATTGCCGGCGCGCTCGAAATTCCCGGCGTCGCGACTCATCTGCAGCCCATCATCGGGCCGACGGGCGAGACGTTGCTGCTCTCTGTGGGGCGAGAGCGCGGGATCAAGGTCGAGCTCTTCGACGCAACTGACATTCGGCAGCCGCGATCGCTGGGCACGCAAGTGTTCGGGCAGTTGGGCTCATCGAGCGAGGCGACCGACGACCCGCAGGCACTGGCGGTGTTGCCGCACGAACCAACCAAAGGTTACCGGATCGCGCTGCCGATCAATGTGTTCGATACGCCGTATAACAACGGCTTCAAGTGGACGTACAGCGGCATCCATCTGCTGGAAATAGATGATGTGACGAGCGCGGCGCCGCGCTTGTCGCTGGCGGGGGTGATCAAGACCGATGAGCCCGACAGCGCCAAGCCTTATCCGGGCCTCGCCGTGCCGAATCGAACCGTGTTACATGACGAGAGCGTGTTCGTCGTGAACGGCGACACGCTCATCGGCAGTCTGTGGGATCGACTCGGTACGGCATCGACCTCACTGCTTGGACACGATGCCTTTACCCGGCAATACGCCGGAAACTAGCGCGCCTTTATCGATTACCAGCGTGCCGTTCACCAGCACGAACTTCATGCCGGTGCTGCGCTCGTTGGGCTTCTCGTAGGTGGCCCGGTCTTTCACCGTGGCCAGGTCGAACACCACGATATCCGCGTCCGCGCCTTCCTGAATTCTGCCTTTGCGTCGCGCCGACACGGTGGCTTTTTCCAGCCGCTGCGCCGGCATCAGGCTCATCTTGCGAATCGCATCGCTCAAGCTGATCGTGCGCAGCTCGCGGACGTAGCGCGCGAGGATCATGCTGTAGCTGCCTGCGTTGCGCGGGTGGCCGATTTCACCGTCGCTCGCAATCGAGGTGAGCGGGTTGGCGATGACGCCGTCGACCACTTCCTGACGATTGACGAAGAGCACCACGCCCTGGGTTTTCGGCGAGGCATGCAGCTCGTCGAAGCGTTCCTTGGTGAGTCGCTCGCCGGTCTCCGGCAGCATCAAGGAGTCGTAGCCGATGCCGAACTTTTCCTGCCAGCCCGGATTGAACAGGGCGGAGTTGATCGAGGTCATGCCGGCGATGTACGGATAAGCCTCCGCGGTCACATCGAGCCCGCGTGCTTTCGCGCCGGCGACCATGGCCAGACAGTCCGAAACATCGGCCAGGCAGGTCGAATTGATATGAACAATCTGAAGCGGGGCGCCAGTCACCGCCGCCGCGCCGATGACTTCGCTGACCGATTCGATGCTGGAGCCGGGCTCTTTACGGCCGACGCTGCGAATGTGCGTGAACACCGGCACATTGCGGCCCGCCGCCGTCTGGAAGATATGAATGATCTCCTGACGGGTCGCGCCCGGCACGTATTGAATGCCCATGCCGATGCCCAGACCGCCGGCATCGATCTCGCTGTTGAGGCGAGCCTGCATCTGCCTGACTTGTTCCGGCGTGGCCGGATCGTTGGTCGCATGTCCGCTCTGAGGGATGAGGTCGTCTCCCGCCAGCGGTGAGCCGAACGCGGCAGCTCGCGCCGCCGCGTGACTCGCGGTCGTTCCATAGTTGATCAACGAGTGACCGGACTTCCGTGTCAGAAACTCTTTGACGTCGGGGACCCCGATCTCCATCTCGAGGCCGCTGGTGACGCCGTCGAACGCTTTCAGCACGCCGGATTCTTCATTCTGTCCGTGCTGATGCAGATCGATGAAACCCGGAGCCACCACCAGTCCCTTCGCATCGATGCTGCGGGTTCCGGTGAGTGGCTCCGTCGAGACGCGTGCGATGCGTCCCTGGTTGATGCCGACGTTCATGGTCGCGTCCAGCCCGGTTTCGGGATCCAGCACGCGCCCCCCGCGAATCACCAATTCATAAGGGGCGCTCCAGACGACGGCCGGAGCCAGGGCTGCCACGAGGGCGACGATCAACTGTTTCATGATGCTGCTCTATCAGAAGTTGGCACGCACGCCGAGCGTGAAGTACCGGCCGATGATGTCGAAGTAGGGCGAGTTCAACGCGGCCACCGCCGGTTGCTTGTCGAACACGTTCTGCACGCTGCCGAACACCGTCACTTTCGAATCGCCCACCGGAATGTAGGTGCGCAGACCCAGATCGATGTAAGCGCGGCTGCCGATGTGGTTGCCGGCCAGGGCCACGACTTCCTCGGGTGCATAGCCGCCGCCGTCGAGATAACGGGCGCGCACGTCGCCGCCGACAAACTCGCTTTCATAGGCGAAGGACAGCGAACCGCGCCACTTCGGGACCAGATATCCGGTTTGCCAGCCGAGATAGCCGGCGCCTTCGATCGCGGAGATGCCGTTGTCCACCACCAGCGAATCGACGTAGTTCAACAGGCCGCGCACGGTCAGCTGACCGGGACCGATCGGCATCTTGTAGGATGCCTCGAGGTCGTAGCCCTTGTTGGTGTACTCGGCGATGTTGATGTAGGTGGCGTTGATCTGGGAAATGCCGCCGGTGCCGTCGCGAGTGATCTGACTGCAGGCACTCTGATTGCCCTCGTCATAGCAGCTGTTGACGATTTCCTGCGCCGTCAGCGTGGAGATCACGTCCTCGATCTTGATGTGATAGTAGTCGAGCGACACTTCGAGGCCCGGTACGAACGAGGGTGTGAACACCGCGCCGACGGTCAGCGTGTCGGCGATCTCGGGATCGAGTTGCGGATTGCCGCCGGTGAACAGGGTTACCTGCGCGGTCGGCGGTGTCGCCTGCGACTTGTCCTGCACGGTCGTGTAGTACGTGCCGGGCGTGGAGTACAGCTCGATCAGGTTCGGTGCGCGAATGTCGCGGGACCGGGTGGCGCGCAGCTTGACATCCTCCACCATGTGCCATGTGCCGCCGAGCTTCCACGACCAGATCTGGCCGCTGTTCTTGTAATCGGAGAGGCGGGCGGCGCCGTTGAAGTCGAGCGACTTCACCAGCGGCTTGTCCACCAGCAGGGGCAGCGCGACTTCCACGAACCCTTCGGTCACGTCGTTGCTCACCTTCGGGATGTTGTCGCCGTTGATGGTGGCGAAATTGCCGGCCAGCGAATTCGCGTCGTAGGTCGAGCGGTACTCTTCTTTGCGATATTCGACGCCGGTGGCGAGCGACACGGGCTTGTCCCACAGCTCGAACGGTTCGCCGCTCAGGATGAAACCGGCGGTCTGCAGCCAGTTTTCATCGAACGCGCGCCAATCCGCCGTCGCGTAGTCGATGGCGGCCTGATCGGCGCGGCCGGAGCCGAACAGATTCAGCGGCCGGCACGCGGTGGTCGGATCGGTCAGCGCGATCCGGCACACCGGCGTGTTGTTCGGGCCCACGACCGCGTCGATGGCATTCATGAAGTTCTCGGCCAGCGCCAGATTCGTCAGGCGCATGTCCTGTTCCTGCTTGCCCTGACCGTAGTAGCCGTTGTAGCGCCATTTGCCGTCGGCGAATTCGCCGTCGAAACCGACGGTGGCCTGGACGGTCTCGCGATCGTAGTCGTAACTGGCGAGCGCGACGTCGGTCACCGCGCGGCCCATCGTGAACGTGGTTTCACCCGCACCATTGACCAGCGCACGCTGCGCCGGCGTGAGATTCAGGTACGGGTTGTCGTACGACATTTCCAGCTGCGTGATCGCGAGATCCGGGAAGAACACGCGCTTGTCGTTGACGTTGTTGTAGCTGACCTCGGCCCAGGCTTTGAACGTATCGGTCACATTGACCGAGAAGCGACCCAGGGCATTCTTGCGCTCGATCGGCGCCACCACGGAGCGGTACTGGTCGATGTGATAGCCCTCGCCGCCAATCATCAGACTGGGCGAGAACGGGCTGCGCACACCGTACTGGAAGGGGCGCAGGGTGCCGTCCGGATCGAAGGTATTGCCGGCGAGCACGCCGGTGTTGATCAGACCGCCTTCGCTACGCCGGGCTTCGCGCAGGTTCATGGTCGGATACAGATTGCCGTTGGCGTCCGGGAAAAAGTTGGACGCGCCGATGCGCGGGCGACGAATCGCCGGAATGATGCCGTCGTCTTTCAAATAGTCGGCGCCGAGCAGCAGGTGAGCGCGGTCGTCGAACAGTTTGGTGCCGAAGGACGCCTCGACCAGGGTCTTCTCGGCATCGCCGTGCGTGGAGCGGCCACGCTGCACGCCGACTTCGACGCCTTCTTTTTCGTCATCCAGAATGATGTTCACGACGCCGGCAACAGCGTCCGAACCGTAAGCGGCCGAGGCGCCGCCGGTGACCACGTCGATACGCTTGACCAGCGAGTACGGCACGGTCTGCAGATCGTTGGCGCTGACGTAACGGCGGTTGTTCACCAGCACCAAGGTGCGAGACGAGCCCAAGCCGCGCAGGTCGGCGGGTGTCTGGCCCGAGCTGGTCACAGTATTCGTCGACGCTGCGGAGTCCGTCGCACGGAATTGCGGCAAGTCGGTGAGTGTCGCCGCGATGTCGGTGCGGCCGGCCTGGCGCATTTCAACTTCGCCCAGCACCGTGGTCGGCGTGGGGGCGTCGAAGCCGGCGGTGCTGATGCGCGAGCCGCTGACCACCACCACATCGATCGGCTCGACGTTTTCCGTGGCCGATTGAGTTTGAGCATGAGCCGCGCTGGCGCATGCGAAGGCGACGGCGAGAGCGACTTTGCTCTGGCGGCCGACGCGCGCTGAAAAACGACTGTCCGATACTGCGATCATGATGACCCCTTGTTGATTTCTCGATGCAATCCCCAAAACGATGTCAGGTGCGTGCCTCGGCCGGGTCCCTTGCGCAGCCGCTGCTCTTCAAAGCCACGCCTGGCTTTGCACCTGTGTGTCGACCCTCAGAGACCACCACCTGGCCGTTCACCAGTACGTACTGGATGCCTTCGGGGGTGGCAGTGGGGTTCTGATAGGTCGCGCGATCCTGAATGCGGTCGTAGTCGAAGACGGTGATGTCGGCCCACAGGCCGGTGCGAATGGCGCCGCGATCGAACTGGCGCATGCGCGTCGCTGGCCACGACGTGAGTTTTCGAATCGCGTCGGGCAGCGTCAGCACGCCGCGCTTTCTCACGTACTCGGCGATGAGGCGTGGGAAGTTTCCATAGGAGCGAGGGTGGGGCAGTCCCAGCCCGTCGGTGGCGTTGAGTTTTTCGCTGGCCGAGGCATCGCTGCCGAGCGACACCCAAGGCGTGCGCAGCGCCGTTTCGATGTCTTTCTCGTCCATCATGAAATACAGCGCCATGGCGCGATTGGGCTGGGCTTCGATCACGATGTCCCAGGCCACGTCGGCGGGATCCTTGCCGAGCTCCTTGCCGATGGCCGCGAGGCTGCGGTTGTGGAAGCGCTGGTATTTGGGATTGAACGCGTTCGCCAGCACCACGCGATCCCAGCCGCCCGAGGCATGCACGAGGTTCGACCAGCCGGGCAACGAGCCGCCCGCGACTTCGCGCTTCAGGCGCTCACGCACCTTGCGGTTCTGGAGCTTCTTCAAGCCTTGTTTGAAGCCGCCTTCCCACACCCAGCTCGGCACGGTGATTTCGAGGCCGGTGCCGCCGGCTTCGTAGAGATACATGTCCGCGGCGATATCGACGCCGCGCTGTCGAGCCGCGTCGATCTGAGCAATCGCTTGCGGCATCAACTGGTGCCAGCCGGGCTGATACGCGCCCTTGAGATGAAAGATCTCGATCGGGACGCCGGCCTGTTCGCCGATCTGGATGGATTCGGAAATGGCGCTCAGCAGGTTGGCGCTCTCGTCGCGCATGTGGCTGGCGTAGATGCCGCCGCAGGCCGCGGCGACTTTCGACAGCTCGATCAGATCCTGGGTGGATTGAAAGCTGTCGGGTGGATAGATCAACGCGGTCGCCACGCCCAGGGCGCCACCGCGCATGGCTGTGGCCACCAGCGACTTCATCTTTTCCAGTTGCGCGGGCGTCGGCTGGCCGGCACCGTCGCCCATCACCGCGACTCGAGCCTGCGCGGTGCTGTAGTAGCTGCCGAAATTGAGCGAGATTCCTTGTCGTTCCAACTGGGCGAAGTAGGCGGGGATCTCCTCGGCCGGGACCGGCGTGCCGCCTTCGCCGGCGATGGCGGTGGTCACGCCTTGCAGAAGCTTGTTCTCCGCGCGGCCCTCGGTGCGAAGAACCTCGCCCGATTGGTCCATCATGTCGACCCAACCTGGCGAAACATAGAGCCCGCGCGCGTCGATCTCCTTGCGGCCCCGTCCGGGGATCCGGCCGACCGCGGCGATGCGACCGTTTGCGATGGCAACGTCCGCGTTGATCCAGGGATTGCCCAGGCCGTCGAGCACTCGCCCGTTGCGAATGACCACGTCGTAGCCAGGGGACGTCTCTTCTGCTCGTGCAGCTCCCAGCGTCAAGGCGCATAGGGTTGCCAGGGCCAGTCGCTTCATCGAGCCTCCCACCAGAACGGGATCAAGTTGGCATTATAGGAGAATAGTATCCTGATTAGAGAATACTTTGTCACTATAGGCAACCACCGCATTCCGCCGCTGACGCCTTTACACAACAAAAAATTTCGCGGCGAGGGGTGACCAGCGGCGGACAAACGACTCTTATAAGGACCAACGACCAAAGGAGGCTGGCTTGGCGGGTTGCAACGCTCCATCCCTGGTGGCGGGGCTCGTGGCGAGTCACGGCCTGCAGCTGCGCCGGTTCCTGCTCGCGCGCGTGCGAAACGTGGCGGACGTGCCGGATTTCATCCAGGAGGTGTACCTGCGAATGCTTCGCGTGCCCGATGCGGCGTCGATTCGCTCGCCGGAGGCGTATCTGTTCACGGTCGCTCAGCACGTGGTCCAGCAGCAGGCCTTGCAGTCGGGACCCGCCGGCAGTCCGGCGCAGCTCATGCGCATGCTCGATCCAGCGCCCTCGGCGCACGATGCCAACCCGGAGCTGGATGCCAGCGCTCAGCAATGCCTGGAACAATTGCAGAAGGCGCTGGATGAGTTGCATCCCAAGGTGCGGGCCGCCTTCATTCTGAGCCGCCGCGACGGCTTGAGCTTCGATGAGATCGCCGAGCGCATGGGCGTGTCGCGGCCCATGGCCAAGAAGTATCTGACCAAGGCATTGATGCGCTTTCGCCAGAGCCTGGCGGAGCAGGAATAGGGTCGCCGTGATGGAGCGCAGTGTCCGAGGCAAGTTCAACGCGCAGGTCTATGAAGAGGCCTGCGACTGGTTCGGCGAGTGCCGCTCAGGCGAGCTGGATGCCGCTGCCCGGCGCGACCTGGATCGATGGCTGCGCCAATCGCCAGAGCACATTGCCGCTTATCTGGAAGTCGCCGCTCTCTATCAAGAGGCGGGTGCCGCCATTCCGGCGGATGCGGATGTCGAGGCGCTGATCGCGGCCGCCGTCCGACATCGCAACAACGTGGTCGAGCTTTCGTCCGCGCGCGAGCCGGTTGTTCCCCCGTCGCCGCCGTCGAAGCTCACGCGTAGGCTTGCACTAACGGCGTCGCTTGCGGCCGCTGCGGCAGTGCTGGTGGTCGTGTCGCTGATGTTCTGGCCGCAGACGTATGCGACGGGTGTCGGCGAGCAACGCTCCATCGTGCTCGCCGACGGCTCGACTGTAGATCTGAACTCGCGCTCCAAGGTCAGGATCCGGTTCTCGTCCCGCCTGCGCGGCGTCGAGCTGATCGAGGGGCAGGCGTTGTTCAATGTGGCCAAGGATCATGCTCGCCCCTTCGTGGTCGAGAGCGGTGGCACTCTCGTTCGCGCCGTCGGCACGCAGTTCGACGTCTATCGCAAGCGACGCGGCACCATTGTCACCGTCGTGGAAGGACGGGTGGCCGTGCTTGCCGAGCGCGGCGCCGGCGATGTGAGTTTCGCCGAACCGCAGACCGGAGCGCTCGCGTCAGGCTTGTTGGTGTCGGCGGGCGAGCAGGTGAATGTCAGCGACAGCGCCGCGCAGCGCCTGGCGCATCCAAACATCGAGGGCGCGACCGCGTGGCGGCAACGCGAACTGGTGTTCGATACCGCCTCGTTGGTCGAAGTCGCCGAGGAGTTCAATCGTTACAACACTCGCCGATTGGTCATCGACAAGGACCAGCACTACGACTTCCACATCAGCGGCGTGTTTTCCTCGACCGACCCTTCCTCGCTGATCCGCTTCCTGCAAGCGCGGCGGGAGCTGCGTGTCGTGGAGACGGAAACGGAGATCCGCGTCGGCAAAAATAACTGACGCGGCGGGGTACCCGATGTCCGATCTCACACTCTTCTAACGCATGAGCCCACGTCAACGGACGCTGGGTACTACAAGCCTCTTGAGAGGCAGGGGAGTTCTCATGCGTTTGAGCGTGCTGGCGGCGGCGATATCACTCTCGGTCGGCCTGTCGATGGCGGCCGACGTGCAGGCCGCGATCAAGAAACGAACGTTCATTCCGGCGCAAGGGCTCGGGCCGGCACTACGAGCCTTCGCCAAAGATCACAAGCTGCAGATCATCTATGTTTCCGAAGAAGTGGCGAAGTTGCATACGCGAGGAGTGATCGGCGATGTGACCAGCGACGAAGCGTTGCGGGCGCTGTTGCAGGGAACGGATCTGGAATATCGCTACCTCGATGAGCGTACCGTCACCGTATTCTCCGCGCCCGAGACGGAGTCGACGAGCGCGGTTGATTCTTCCGAGCCTCCGCACCTCGCGCAGGCGTCCGCCGATGCGTCGCTGTTGCTGGAAGAAGTCATCGTCACCGCGACCAAGCGACCCGAGGCGGTACGAAGAATCTCCGGCTCGGTCAGCGCACTGACGGGCAGTGAGCTGGAGCGGGTGGGAGCGCAGAGCATGGCGGACTACATCTCTCGCACGCCGGGTGTGATCTTCAATGGCAGCGCGCCGGGGAATTCCTCGGTGACGATTCGCGGTATCTCCACGACCACGCGCATCGACCAGGGGCAGGGCACGACCGGTTATTTCCTCGACGACGTGCCGCTCACCGATCCGTTCTTTGCCATCGCCATTCCCGACATCGACGCCTTCGACGTCAACAACGTTTCGGTGCTGCGCGGTCCGCAGGGCACGTTGTTCGGGTCCGCCTCGTTGGGTGGCGCGATCAATTATCAGACGGCCCGGCCGGATGCCTCGCGATGGGACGCGCGAGTTCAAGGCAGCTACGCGGGCGTCACCGGCGGCGGCAGCAATCAGTCCGGCAAAGTCATGATCAATGCGCCGATCGTGAGCGACCAGCTCGCGCTACGCGGCGTCTATGTCTATCGCGACGATGCCGGCTTCATCGACAACGTCGGCACGGGACGGCGCGATGCGGATCGCGTGCTGATTCGCGGCGGCCGCGTGCAAGCGCTGTGGACGCCCACCGACCGAACCAAGGTCAACTATCTATTCCTGAATCAGACCTTGAACAACGACGACGTGGGATATCAGGAGCCGCAGACCGCAGGACGCCTGCGGAAAAATACCGTGGTGCCGGAGTTTGGCGAGTATGAAACCACCCTTCATAACTTGCGGGTCGACCAGGAGTTCGGCTTTGGTACTTTGACAGTGTCCGCGGCTCATCACGAGAAGCGCTCGGACAACATCGAGGATGCGACCGGCGATCTGCAGTCGCTGCTGCCGGGCGTGACGCCGATTACCATCAGCGCGCCTTCGACCAGTCGCGGCAAGACGTTCGAAGTGCGGCTCGCGTCGCCGACCGGGCGGTCGTTTGAATATCTCATCGGCGCCATGCGCGATGACACGCGCATGAACATTCGCAACCTGGCGGGCGGGCCGGGCACCGCGGCCGTCATCGAGGAGGTCTTTGGGCCGCTGTTGGGCGAAGGGATCGGGGAGATCTCGGCGCCGGGCGATATTTTTCTGGACGCCCGGATTCCAGTGCGCGGCGAAGAGCGCGCGCTGTTCGGTGAGGCGACTTATCATTTCAACGATGTGTGGAAGATGACGCTCGGCGGTCGCGCGTTCGAAACCAAGGTCGAGAATGAAACGTTGTCGAGTGGCTTCTATACGCTGCTGACGACGGGGGCGCTGCAGAGTGCGGAGTCCGGCACGCAGAAGGAGAACGGCTTTACCCCGAAGATCTCCGTCACCTGGACGCCGGGCGACGACTTCATGGCGTATGGTCTGGCGAGCAAAGGTTTCCGGTATGGCGGCCCCAACATCATCGTGTCGGAACCGGGGTTCACGGTGCCGCGGCAGTTCGATTCCGATTCGCTGTTCAACTACGAGTTGGGCGTGCGCTCGGATCTGTTCGGTCAGCGCGTGCGCCTGGACGGCACGGTGTTCTACATCGACTGGCGGGATATCCAACTGCGGCAGCAGACCCCGCTGCGGCTCAACTATGCGAGCAATGCGGGCAAGGCGGAGAGCTATGGTGTCGAGGGCACGGCGACGTGGCTGATTGCCCGCGATCTGCTGTTCACCACCAACCTCACCTATTTGAATGCCGAGCTGGTGGAAGATTTCAATCCCGGTGGCGGTCAGGACATCGTGCCCGCGGGGTCCACACTGCCCGGCGCATCGCAGTGGCAGGTGTCGAGCACGCTCACTTATGAGATGTCCCGACTGCCGCTGGCGCCGTCTTTCGTGCTCTCGCATCGCTATCTTTCGGAGGCGCCCGGCATCTTTGGAGCCGGCGCGGAGCAGGGCGACTTCAGCGTAGTCGATGCACGCGTCGCGTTGCGCTTCAACCAGTTCAGTCTCACGGCGTTCGTCAATAACGTGACCAACAGTCATGGCGTGACGACTGCGTTGGACGATCCACTTCAGCAATACCTGATCCGGCCTCGCACCGTCGGTGTGACGCTCGATTACCGGCTCTAGTCCACGGTTTCCCCTTCAGGCCCTTCAATCGCCGGCGCCGTGGCGCCGGTGCGGAATTCGTTCGAGGAAAACTCATGCGCCCTCTCTCAAAATTCTCCTTTGCCGTCATGTTCGCTGCCGTCGCGTCGGTCGCGTGGGCGCAGAACGCGCCGACCACTACCGTGATTCATGCGGGCCATCTCATTGCCGAGCCCGGTAAACCGCCGCTCACGAATCGTTCCGTGATCGTCGAGGACGGCAAAGTCGTCGCGGTGAAGGAAGGATTCGTTGCCGGCGACAACGTGGTCGACTTGAAGGACGCGTGGGTCATGCCGGGCCTGATCGATATGCACACTCATCTGACCGGCGTGCTCGATCTTGCGGCACCGACGGAGCCGCAGATCGCAATGGCTTACATGCGTCCGCCGGCGGAGGCGGTGCTGAGCATGCTGCCGCGAGCCAAGGCGTTGTTGATGAGCGGCTTCACGACGATTCGCTCGTTGGGCGATCAGTCGAGCACCCAATACGCGCTGCGCGACGCCATCAACAAGGGTTTGGTCGTCGGTCCCCGGATGTTTGTTTCGGAGCCGCAGATCTCCGTCGATGGCGGCGATCTGGATGCGTCCCGCTGGGATGTTCGCAAAGATCTCGAGCAGTACGTATCCAATCGCGGCAACTGCACAGGCGTTACCGAGTGCATCAAGGTCGTGCGTCAGGAAGTGCGCCGGGGCGCGGATGTGGTCAAGCTGCGGCAATCCGGTTTGCCCTTCGACGCTCCGAAGGTGCAGATGGTCGAGTCTCAGGCGGAAGTGCAGGCCATCATCGACACCGCGCATCAGCTGGATCGCAAGGTGGCGGCACATGTGATCGGCTCGCCGGCGTATCTGCACATGGTCATCGCGGCGGGTGCGGACACGATCGAGCACGGCCCGGTCGACGACGCAGCCATTGCGTTGATGAAAAAGCACGGCACGGCGTACACGCCGACCCTGCTCGCGGGGAAGATGATCGACTTCAGGTTCCAGGAAGGACTGGAGGGTGTCGGCAAGGCCTATCGAGCCGGCGTGCCCATCATCTTCGGTACGGACCTGGGCATCTTCGATGTCGAGCAGAGTCATGTGGAGTTTGGATTGCTCGCACAGGCGGGTATGCCGCCCGAGCAGGTGCTGCGTGCGGCCACGGTGAACGCGGCCAATGCACTCGGGCGCGGCGACAGCCTTGGCATGATCGCGCCCGGCATGATCGCGGACATCATTGCAACGAAACGCGATCCCTTGACGAAGATCGACGCTCTCGGCGATGCCGGTGAGATCTCGTTCGTGATGAAGGAAGGGCAGATCTTCAAGGATGCGCGGTGATGGCTAGCTCGGGTCCTGGTTGCGTACCAGCAGCACCGGCACGGGTGCCCGTCGCACGATGTATTCCGCATCGCTGCCCATCAGGAGTCTGCGAAAGCCGCGGCGGCCGTGAGTGCCGCAGACGATGAGATCGGCATCCATTTCCCGGGCCTTTTTCACGATGCATTCGCCGGCCGAATCACCGAGAGTCTCGATCAGTTCCACATCGACCTCGATGCCGGCGTTGGTCACCTTGTCCTTGCACTCCTGTAACAGCGCGCCGCCGATTTTGCGGATGTCCTCGGCGACCTGATGAACCGTGGCAGGCATCGCTTCCACGGTCACCATGATCCACGGCTCCACGACGTGCACGAGCTGCATGCGAGCCTGCAAATGACCGGCAAGGTCCATGGCCTCATCGAGCCCTCGGGCGGAGGCCACGCTGCCATCGATGGGAACCAGGATTCGCGAATACATGACGCGATCTGATGCGCGCCGCCCGAATCGGTCAAGAGGACCTGGGGCCAACTCGAATTGACCGCCGCGCCTCCAACACTGCAGCTCGCGACGTTGGTCGCGAGCCAACGAATCCCGCCCGCGCGCCAGCACGACACGCTGTGCGGATTCCTCTTGCTGCCCTAATGATTCGCCGTCGACTTCAGTGACTTAGCGAAATCCCGCAGCTCACCGGCCGAGCCGGCATGACGCCTGCAATCTGCTCCAGCAAGCGCCGGGCAAAGCGCTTGATACCCCTCTCTCACTTCTGGAGTCAAAGATCATGTGCAAACTCAACGCCGCGCCTGAGCGCAGTCACATTCTGTTGCTGACCGTCATTGCTGCCTGCTTGGTCTCGGGATTCGCCAGTGCCGACAATGGCGGCACTGGCGATGTACCAAAGATCGTCGTCAGCCTCGCGGGCATCGAGACATCGACCCCGAAGGGCGCCGAGCTGGCCTACGATCGAATTCGCTCAGCTGCGAAAATCGTCTGTCGCGTCGATCAATCGCGCGAGCTGGAGCGGATGGTGCGCGCTCGTGCCTGCTACCAAAGCGCGCTCAGCGATGCAGTAGGGCAGGCCAATCGACCGCTCCTCTCGGCCCTGCACGCACAGCGCACGGGCGAGCGGAATGAAATGATCCGGACCGCCGCGCGTCGTTGAAGAAAATCCCGGCCGGCACGGATGCCGGCGCAGTGTCGGGAACCGCGCTACCATCGTGAGGTGAATGACGATGGTGAGCCACATGCCGGATCTGGCGATCTACGCGGGACTGTTCCTGGTCGCCTTCCTGGCCGCCACTTTTCTGCCGATGCAGTCGGAGGCCGCGCTGGTCGGGCTGCTGCTGACCGACAACTATCCCGCGTCGCTGCTGGTCACGGTTGCCAGCGTCGGCAATGTGCTCGGTGCCACGCTGAACTGGGGACTGGGCCGATGGGTCGAGCGCTTCAGCGAGCGCTCCTGGTTTCCTGTGCAGCCTGCCACATTGGAGCGGTATCGAGCCTGGTACCAGCGCTACGGCAAGTGGTCGTTGCTGTTGAGCTGGGTGCCCCTCATTGGAGATCCGCTGACCGTCATCGCCGGCGTTTTGCGCGAGCCGCTGCCGGTGTTCCTGTTGCTCGTCACCGTGGCCAAGGTCGGGCGCTATCTGGTGCTGACCGCCGTTACTTTGCACTGGGCTTAGATTATTTTCGACTCGGGGGTATCGACCGCGCCGATTCGGACTCTACGTCAACGGACGACCATTTTCGGGAGCGACGTTGCCGTTGCAGGATCCGCATGCCTGGGTCGAAGACCTGGCCAGGCGTCATGAAGCAGGCTTGAGACGATTCCTGCGCACCCGGGTGCGCAACGACGCCGATATCCCGGATCTGGTGCAGGAGGTGTTCCTGCGCCTGTTGCGCATTCCGAGCGTGGCCACGGTGCGGACGCCGGAAGCCTACATATTCACCATCGCGCGACACGTGGCCATCGAGTACGGATTGAAGCGTTCGGGCGGCGCCTCCCAAGTCGAGCTGGATGCGGTGCTGGCCGAGAGCGGCGATCTCGAACAGCTCGACCCGGCCCTCGAAGTCAGCGCTCAGCAATGTGTCGAAGCGCTCGACGACGCGCTGCTGGAGCTCTCGCCCAAGGTGCAGGCGACCTTCCTGTTCCATCGTCGCGACGGCCTGACCATCGAGCAGACCAGCGCCCGGCTGGGCATCTCCCGGCCCATGGCCAAGAAGTATCTGGTGAAGGCGCTGGTGCATTTTCGTAAACGGCTCAAAGAGGCCGAGTAGGGACGCTATGACTGGCAACACTTTGAACCCGCAGATTTCCGAAGAGGCCGCCGGATGGCTGGTCGAGTTCCGTACTGGCGAACTGGAGCCGGCCCAGCTGCAGCAGTTCGACGCGTGGGTGCGCACGTCTCCCGAACATTTGCGGGCCTATCTGGAGATGGCCGCGATCTGGAACGAAGGCGATGGTCTGGATGCCGGGCAGCAGCTTTCCTCTGCACGGCTGTTGGTGGCGATTCAATCCGAAGAGAATGTGGTTCCAATCGCTGCGGGAGTTCGAACGCCGCCAGCGCGGCGTAGATCCGAGGATGGCCCGGGCACGCGCAGGAGATATCTCGCTGCGGCGGCAGTGGGCGGCGTGCTGATCGCGGTGGGATTGGTCGCGACCCTGACGCTCGGTCGCGCGCCTGCGTATGCCACGGATGCCGGCGAGCAGCGCACGCTGGCGCTGGCCGACGGGTCGGTCGTGACACTCAATTCGCGTTCGCGGATTCGCGTGCGCATGTCTGCGCACCAGCGAGAGATCGATTTGCTGGAAGGGCAGGCGCTGTTCAAGGTAGCGAAGGATCCGGATCGGCCCTTCATCGTCGGCAGCGACCGCACCTATGTGCGGGCAGTCGGCACTCAGTTCGACGTCTATCGCAAGGACAGCGGCATCGTCGTCACGGTCATCGAAGGAAAGGTGGTCGTGTCGGGCGCGGCCTCTGAGGTGAAGGATGCTCCAGAGCGAGCGGAGAATGCCTCCTCGCCTGGCGCGAAGGCGACCGGCGGAACACCGCTCGTCGCGGGCGAGCAGGTCACGGTGACAGACGCCGGTCCGGGCAGCGCGGTGCTCGCGGAGCTTCCGGTCGTCACCGCCTGGACGCAGCGGCAGTTGATATTCCAATCGACGACGCTCGCCGAGGTGGCGGAGGAGTTCAATCGTTACAGCACTCGCAAGCTCCTCGTCGAGGAGCGCGCGGCGACGCCGCTGCGTCTGAGCGGCGTGTTCTCCATCGATCCGCAATTCATGATCGGTTATCTGCGCAGCCGTCCGCACGTCAGCGTGATCGAACGCGGCGACCAGGTTCGAATCGTTCACGATGACGGCTGAATATTTTTCCGCCGCGGCGGGGTATCGCCCGCGGCAATTTTCTCTCTACAGCGCATGAAGCCGTCGCCATACCGGTCGACGGCCGTACAGCCTCAACGAAGGCGGGGAGAGTTCATGCGCTCGAGTCTGGCCATTGCCATTGCCTGTGTTTCCTTTGCCGGCACGACGTTCGCCGCAGATTCATGGACCGAAGCGCGCAGGCCGACGAACATCGTCGCGCAGGATCTGGGCGCGGCCTTGCAGGCATTGGCCAAGGAACGCGGCTTTCAGATTGCCTATGGCGATGAGCTGAGCAAACTCAAGACCAAGGGGGCGTCCGGCGAGCTCACGTCGGTCGAAGCGCTGGCGCAGCTGCTGCGGGGAACCGGCTTCACCTACGTGATCTTGAACGAAGGCGGCGTGAGCATCGTGCCGATGGAACGTGGCTCGCGTCGCGAAGGGCTCGATCCCGATCGCGACATCATGGAGGTCGTCGTCACCGGCACGCATCTGCGCAAACAAGGCGAGCCCACCTCGATGCTCACGACGATCAGTCGCAGTGACATCGATCGCAACGGCGGCGCCACGGTGCTGGAAGTGATCAGCCGCCTGTCGCAGGCGTCGGTCACCAACGATGAGTCCGGTGCGATGTCGGCCGGCGCTTCATCCACGATCCAGCTGCGCGGCATGCCGACAGGTACGACGCTGTTGCTGATCAACGGACATCGCGTCTCTGCATCGCCTGCCGTTGCCGGGTTGTACAACGATCCCTCGATGATTCCCGCGGCCGCGGTCGAGCGCATCGAGATCATCAGTGGCACCGCCTCCGCCATTTATGGCTCGGACGCCATGGCCGGTGCGGTGAACATCATCCTGCGCGATTCGCTCGATGGAATCGCCGCCGATCTGCGCTATGGCGACAGCAGCGAGGGTGGCGCCGCCGAGCGTCGTGCCAGCTTGAGCTATGGCGGCTCGGCCGGCGCGGTTTCCTGGATGCTGATTGGCGATGCATTCCATCGCGATCCACTGTTGGGCTCGGAGCGCGCGCTCACATCGGACTCGGACTATCGGCGTTTCGGTGGCCTCGACCGGCGCTCGACCTCGAGCTATCCCGGCAATGTTTATTCTCTGGACGGCACAGCTCTACCCGGATTGACCAGCACGCGGGCAGGTATTCCTTCGAGTGCCGCGGGCACGGTGTTGACACCAGCCGACTTCGCCGCGACCGACGGAGTATTGAACCGCGAATCAGTGATTTCAGCGTATCCGCTGCTGACGCAGACCAATCGAAATACATTGCTGGCCACAGGCAAGCTCTCGCTGGACAGCGGAGCAATTGTATCCGCTCAGGTGCTGCTCGGAGAGAACGAGGTGTTCATGCCGGCGGCACCGGACAGTTTGTTCTCCGGCTCCGTTGGTTATTTCACCGTGCCCGCGACCAATCCGTTCAATCCTTTCGGCGAGGCGGTGGGCGTCGACTATCGGTTCAACGAGCTCGGCAATCGAGAAGATCATTACGAGACCAAGTACACGCGCGCGCTGCTGGCCGGTGACAATATCCGGCTCGGCCGTTTCGATGTCAGCGTCAGCGGGCTGTGGGATCGTTCCCGCGTGAACACGCAGCTCGACAACTACATCGACTATGCGTTGGTGCGGCAGTATTTGAATTCCAGCGATCCGGCCGTTGCCCTCAATGTATTCTCGACGTCGCCGAACAATCCGGCGACGCTGGCGGCGATTCGATCGCATCGGACCATCGAAGGCGAAACGAAGTCCATGCAGGGAACGGCAGTTGCGCGGACCGAGTTCGCGCTTGCCGAAGCGGTGAGTCTGCCGATGGCCTTCGGCGTCGAGCATCGGACCGAAGATCTCGAATACTACGGTGTGGTTGCGGACCGCGCGGTCACGTCGGGCTTCGCGGAGCTGGCACTGGAGCTGGGCTCGACGCGGCTCGGTGCGCCGCTGGTGGAGTTGAACACGGCGGCTCGTTATGACGATCACGACGATTTTGGCAGCAGCTTCACGTATCGCTTCGGCGCCAGCTGGTATCCCTGGGATCGAGTGCGACTGCATTCCAACTACGGCACGGCATTTCGTGCGCCGTCCTTGTACTACTTGTTCGCGCCCCGCCTGACGCAGACGACTACGGCTGTCGATCCGGCTCGTGGCGGCGAAGTGATATCGGTGATGGGAACGTCCGGCGGCAACCCGTACCTCGACGCGGAGAAGGGGACTTCGTTCGATCTGGGCGTGACCCTGGATCTGCCCGCCATCAATGGCGCGGTTTCGGTGAACGCCTTTCGGGTGAGCATCGACAACACCGTGCAGTTCTTCAGCTCAGCCACGTTGCTGGAGAATGAGAGCTTGTTCGCCGAACGTATCGTGCGGGCGGCGCCGACGCCGGCCGATGTCGCGCTCGGCTATCCGGGACGCATCCTTTCGATGGATACCACGCGCGTGAACTTCGGAGAGCTCACCAGCGAGGGGCTGGATTTCCAGGCGACCGCAGGCGCGAAGTTGTTCAGCGACAGTTTGAACGGCTCGCTGATCGTGAACGGCACGTACGTCGATAAATACGAGAGTGCGTTGATCCCCGGCGCGACAGCGACCAGCCGTGCGGGGCGGGCGAACTTGTCCGGCTTCGCACCGCGCATGCGAGCATCGGCGACCGCCATGCTCGGTCACATCAGCGGCTTGAGCGGCAGTCTGACCTATCGATATGTCTCATCGTCCATCGACTATGCGGGCACCGGGCGGCTGGGCCCGTACCAGTGGCTGGATGGTCAGATCACCTGGACCAAAGCGGATGGCCTGGGGCCGCTGTTGTCCCGTGAATTCAAAGTCACGTTGGGTGCAACCAACTTGACCAACGAGATCGGCGGTTACTCGAACAATACATCCATCGCGCCGTATGATCTGTTGCAGGCTGACATGCGCGGACGCTTCTGGTACGTCAATCTCTCGCTGGGGATGTGATCATGCGCACCGGTATGTTGCTTGCGGGCCTGTGCGCCACGCTGTTGTCGATTCATGCCGTCGCCGGTACCCGGGCCATCACGGCGATGGATCTGCTCACGTTGAGCGAGCCATCGGCGCCGACGATCTCGCCGGACGGTCGCTGGCTCGCGTATCAAGTCACACAGGCGGAGCTTGCGACCAATGACTATCGCTCATCCTGGTTTGCGGTGTCGACGACCGATTCGAGCGACGTGAGAGCGCTCGGCTCGGCGGGGCAGATTTCCTATGCGATGCCGGGGCGGCATGCCACTGGATTCCCGGCACTGCGCGAGCCGCAGTGGACGAATGATTCCACCGCCATCGCATACTTGATGACCGTGGCCGGGCAGACCCAGCTCTGGATGAGCCGTCTCGAGGATGGCCTGCAACGGCAGCTCACGCACAGCGAGGGCGACGTGCTCGACTTCCGCTGGGATCGCGATTCGCACAGCGTGATTTATGAACGTGGTCCTGCGCGCGATGCGCAGGCCCGGTATTCGAGCGAGGCGGGCAAATCGGGTTACATCATGTCGGAGTCGCTGCAGTCCTATTACGGAGCGGGCCTCACCGAAATCGATGGGACAGTGGAACGCGTGGCCCCGCTCGAAGGCAACGGCTATCGCGTCTACGACTTGAAGTCCGGTGCCGAGCGAGTTGCCACCCAAGCCGAGTGGGATGCGCTCGGATCGCGCGTCGGGGGGCTCGAAGAGGCGACGTACTATCACACGCCGCATCCGACGAATTCGATGGTGGCCTTCAGTCGCCCCGCGCCGGGCATTCGCTTTCCAGACCAGCGCCATCCTTCGCAGCTTGCCTTGTTGAACCCGCGTGATCGAGTTGTTACGGCCTGCGAAGATGCACTCTGCACCGGGCGCATGGCTGGCCTGAGCTGGAGCCGTGACGGACAGGAGTTGTATTTCCAGCGCCGCGAACGTGACACCGTCGATGCCACCGCCTTTTACGCATGGTCGCCCACGAAGGGGAAAGTGCGACGCATTCTGGTGAGCGATGACTTGCTGGTGGGCGCGCGCGCTTTGGCGCCATCTGGCTGCGCGATGCGTAACGACCTGGCGTTCTGCATCCATGAGGCGCCGACACTTGCACCTGAGATCGCGCGACTCGATCTGCGGACCGGCAAGTTGAGTCGGTGGGTGGATTTGAACCCAAGGATGCGGGAGGTTCGTTTTGGGCGCGTGACTCGCATCGAGTTCAAGGATGCCAACGGCACGCCGGCGTTCGGGCACTTCGTCGAGCCGCCCGGCGGCAAGGCATCGCCGGCGTGTCCGCTGGTGATTACGTTGTACCTGTCGCGAGGCTTCTTGCGAGGTGCGGTGGGCAATGAATATCCCATCCATCTGCTCGCCGAGCGTGGGCTGTGTGTGCTGAGCGTCGATCGGCCCGAGAACCGCCTCGCCTATGCGCAGCTGGATCACCCGGAAGCGATGCGACTGCTTCATCATGACGGGCGGGATCATAAAAGCGTGCTCACGGCGTTGGAAGCTGCTGTCGAGCAACTCACCGAACGTGGCTGGATCGATCCCAAGCGCGTCGGCATCTCGGGCTTGAGCGATGGCGCGGACAAGGGGACATATGCCATTTCTCATTCGACCAAGATTCATTTTGCCGCGGCGGCGGTCAGCGGTGCCGGCAACGATCCAGTCATTCATTACTATGGCGGACCGCAGTATCGCGACAAGGACTCGCTGAGAATCGGCGACCCGTTCGGTGACGCGCAGGCGGCATGGCGGGAGCTCTCGCCGATGTTGAATGCGTCACGCATCGAGGCGCCGTTGCTGATCCAGGCATCGGACTTCGAATATTCGCTCGCCGTGCCGCTGTTCCTGACCTTGAAGGAGGCGGGCAAGCCGGTCGAGCTCATTGTCTATCCGCAGGAGCGGCATCTGAAGACGCAGCCGGTGCACCGGTTGCGGGTCTATCAGCGCAACGTCGATTGGTTTGGCTTCTGGTTGTCGGGCCGCGAAGATCCGGATCCGGACAAGCGCGAGCAATACCTGCGCTGGCGGGCGTTGCGAGCGCCGATGAGCGACTAGCCGCCGCCGAACGTCGCGCGCAGACGGATCTTGTCGATCTTGCCCGTGGCGGCGAGCGGCATATTTGGCACGCGCACGACGGCGTCGGGAATCCACCAGGACGCGACCCGGCCGCGTAGCGAAGCGAGCAGATCCTGATCGGAGATGTCGTGGTCCTCGCGCATCTCCACCAGCAGGATCGGCCGCTCGCCCCATTTATGATCGTTCCGGCCGATCACGGCGGCGAGCGAAACTTCGGGCAGTGCGCAGACGACGGCCTCGATCTCCGCGGGATTGATCCATTCGCCGCCGGATTTGATCAAGTCCTTGGCGCGTCCGGTGATCATCAAATTACCTCGAGCGTCGATGCGGGCCAGGTCGCCAGTATCGAACCAGCCGTCCGCGCCGATCGCCGGGCCTTGCTGGCCGAAATAGCGTTCGATGACTGCAGCTCCTCGAACGTGCAGGCGGCCTTCCTGTTCGCGCTGTTGCTCGAGCGGCTCGCCGTTCGGATCGGCGAGCATCAGGTCGACGCCGAGCGCGGGGCGACCGGACACCGCGGCTTGGCGTACTGAGTCGCTCATCACACCGAACGTGCCGACCGGGGAGAGCTCAGTCATGCCCCAGCTCGTTTGCACTGGAACGCCGAGTTGTTTCTCGATTCGTTCCATCAATGCGGGCGGCATGGGCGCGCCACCGACGACGATGCGCTGGAGCGATGGCAACTTCGCGCCAGTGGTTTCCAGGTGCTCGCACAACCCGAGCCAGACCGTGGGCACGCCGACCGCGATCGTTACTTTCTCTGCCGCGATCAGTCGCGCGAGACTGGCGCCGTCGGCGTGACGGCCGGGCAGCACGAGCTTGCCGCCTGTGGCAGGCACCGCGAACGGCAGCCCCCAGGCATTCGCATGAAACATCGGTACGACGGGCAGCACGGTGTCGACGCTCTTCAGTCCGAGCACATCGGCTTGTAACAGGCGCAACGTGTGCAGAAAGCTGGAGCGGTGAGTGTAGGTGACCCCCTTGGGGGCGCCGGTCGAACCCGAAGTAAAACAGAGGCCGCTCGGCGCGCACTCATCGAAACCGCCCCATTCGAAGTCACCGGTCGTGCGTTCGATCAACGACTCGAGCGTCAGCAGTTCAACGTTAGCGGGCCCTTGGCCGGTCGCGTCGGCATCGATCACCAGGATGCGTTCGAGATGCGACGCGTCCGCGGCGACCTCGATCGCCAGGGGCAGCAGATCGGCGCTCACGATCAGAATCTTTGCACCCGACTGCCCGAGCATCCAGGCGAGTTGCGTCGAGGTGAGGCGCGGGTTGAGCGTGTGACACACGGCGCCCATGCCCATCACTGCATACCATGCTTCGACATGCGCCTGGCTGTTCCACGCCAGCGTCGCGACGCGCGAGCCCACGACGACGCCGAAGTCACTCAACACCCGAGAGATCTTGCGCGCGCGTTGACGAAGTGATGCATAACCGACGCGACGGTTGGCGCCGCTCTCGCTGGCGGTGACGACCTCCACCTCGGGATGCCACTTCGCCGCGTGATCGAGAATCCGGTGCAGCGTCAGCGGAAATGCCTGAATGCTTCCGTCAATCGTCACCGGCACGTCTCCTGCGCGGGCGGCAGGACCGGTGCGGTCACGCCGACGTTCCAGTCGACCATCGCGCTCAAGGCCGCCAGGCCGAGCGCCGCTACGCGGTGCGCGATCTCCATGAGGTCCCCCAGTTGTGCAGTCGTGTCAGCCGACGACCTTCATCAGGCGCAGCCAGAGTTGCTGGTCGAACTCTTTGTCGCCGGCGTCCGCGCCGGTGCGCACCACGACCAGTTTGCGACTGGGGACGACATAGAGACGACGATCGAACAATCCGAACGCGGCGATCGTGTCGGTGGGAGCGGCGGGGATCAGCGGGCCATCCTTGCGTCCGATCAGCGCGCGCACTGAGTAAGCGCCGCCGTTCAACCACCACAAGCGACCGTACGCGGGGTTGGTGGTCGAAGGCGTGAACATCGCCTCGAGATTGGCTTCGGAAACGATGCGCTTGCCGTCATTTGCAACGCCGCCGTTGAGAATCATGAGTCCGAACAGCGCGGTGTCGCGCGGCGTGGTGACCAGACCTGTGTCGTTGCCGACTGAGGCGAGCGCGGCGGGGCGTTGGCGCCAGGCGGTTTCATTCATTCCGGCTGGAGCGGTGAGCCACTCGCGCGTGAGGGTGTCGAGCGACTGATTCGCAGCGGCCGCGACGATACGTTTCGTCACTGCATACACGGGAGTGTTGTAGTAGAAGACCGTGCCCACCGGCGCTTCGTAGCCGAACTTGTCGTTGAGGCCCGAGCTCATCGTCAGCACGTCGATGACGCGGATCTTTGTTTCCTGCTCCGGCGTCGCCTTGGACCAGCCCGCTCCGAGGTAGGAGGAGACGGGCTTCTCGATATCGATCAACCCTTTGTCGATGGCGATGGCGACCAGCACCGAGACGAAACTCTTCTGCTGAGAAGCCACGTCCTCGAGCAGCGCGCCTCGTGGGTTCTTCCCGTAAACGAACATCGAGAATTGCCGGTTGTCCGCGGGCGCGGGCCAGTTCTTCTCGATCAGCACCTTGCCGTCCTGAATGACCAGGAAGCCGGTGGTGTTGCGATTACGCAGATAGTCGAGCAGGTTGGTCATCGCCTGCGACGGCTCGCTCGACGCCGTCGTTACAGGCGACGCCGGCGCTACTGACACGATCGCGCTGGCAATTGCGGTTGCCAGCAGCAGAGCCTTGAGGTGCGATCGGACAGCCATTGTCAGCCTCGGTTGTTCGCTGCGCGACGCCCGTGCGCCAGCATGATTCGAGCGACTTCGCCTTGCATGAAATAGAGAATGTCTCGCGCGGCCTGCGCCGCCTCGTTCGCATCGCGAGCGATGAGCGCAGCACGCACGCGACGCCAATGCTCATAGGGCCCCGGGCCGTTCGCGGTCAATGCGAGCGCGACATACGAGAAATGGAAACGCGTCTTGCGGCGAACCGATTCGATCATCCTCTGCGCGTCGCGACTCGCCGATTCAGCCATCTCGCTGAAGATGGCCTCGCTGACCTCGATGATCTGTTCGGCCGGCGCGCCGCTCGCGGCGTCGCTCAGCAAACGATCGATGTCGACGAGCATGTGTCGAATCGCCGCGTCCGAAGCGCGCAGGCAGGCGAAACGAGCCGCCAGGCCGTAGAGCGCCGCGCGAGTTTCATAAAGATCGAACACTTCTTCGGCCGTGGTCGCGAGAACACGCGCGCCCCGGTTTTCTTCGAGCTCGATCAAACCGTCATCGGCCAACTCTCGGAGCGCGCGGCGAACCGTTGAGCGTCCGACGCCGAATTCGCTGCACAACCTCACCTCGCGCAGCCATTCGCCGGGCGCAAGCTCACTTTTCTGGATCTTCTGTCGCAGGGCATGGGCGACATCGTCCGCAGTCATCGCCGCGGGCGCCGCGCCGTCGTCCTGAGCTGCAGATTCTTTCTTGTCGCTCAAAAGGTTACCTCTCACTCAAGCGCGGTTGTGCCCGAGCCGGGGCCGGCCGCCGCAACGGGTGACATGATAGTCACAATCTTGATTGTCGTACAATCTGGTTGACATTGTCGTTCGCGTCGCGGCATTGTAATTAGGATTGTTGAACAATTTCATCGAAATTGACGCTCAATCGGCACAGCAAGAACAAACGCCGTTAGGGGGATGCATGCTCAATGCTTTGGTCACGCCCGCAATCCTGGCTGTCGTCGTCGCGACGCCGGCTCTCGCTCAGACGCCGGGCGCCACGCCGCAGTCCGTCGACAGTAACGTCGAGGTGCTCGAAGCCATCGTCGTCACCGCGCGCCGTCGCGAGGAAAGTATTCGCGATGTGCCGGGCACGATCTCGGCGGTGACCGCGGAACAGCTCGAATCGAAAGGACCGATCGCGGGCAGCGGCGACTTGCTCAACACCGTGCCGGGGGTGCGTTTCAACGATGTGGCGAGTGAGAACCTGGCCGAAGTCTCGATTCGCGGCTCGGGCACTCAGCGTGCGACCGGTGCGGACTCCGGCGTGGGCTTGTTCGTCAACGGTGCCTATGCCGGAAGCAGCACGCTCGGTGGACGTAACTTCAAGGCGCTCGATTATTTCGATCTGGAGCGGGTCGAAGTGTTGGAAGGTCCGCAGGGCGCACTCTATGGACGCAACTCCGAATTCGGCGTGGTGAACCTCATCCTCGCCAAACCGAAGTTCGAGAACAGCGGCTACGTCCGCGACATGTGGACGTTCGATCTCGACCAGAACCGTGTCGCGGGCGTGATCAATCAAACCCTGGGCGATACAGTCGCGGTGCGCGTCGGCGCGGAACATTACGATCAGACAGGGGGCTTCTACTACGACCCCAACCACGACAAATATTACGACAGCAGCAGCGGCTTCACGGCGCGCGGCCAGATTCGCTATCGCTCCGGCCCGCTGGATGTGACTTTGCTGGTCGATGGGCAGGATCTGGAACTGCCGACGTTTGTAAACAGCCTGCTGGTGCCGGCGGGCGGTGTGAATGCGCAGATCCCGCGGGGTTATCAGCAATCCCGATTCGTTCTGCCGCACACCGGCGACGACGGGATGCAACAGAAGGTCAAGCGCAGCATGCTGCTGGCGAGCTACGACCTGAGCGACCACTGGACGCTCGAGTCGACCACCATGGTCACGGACTGGACCTCGAATCAGCAATACGCCGCGGCCATCGACGTGGCGACGGCGATCGAGATGCGCCAGCAGGGCCAGATCGGCATCTGGCCTTACGGTCAAGTCCGGACCAACGTCCGGGACCGCACCCTTTATCAGGATCTGCATCTTACGGGTAAAGCCGCGGACGGCAGCCTGTCGTGGATCATCGGTGCGGAAGGCCTCTCGCAACGTGACGACTATCAATTGCTGGTGGTTTCTTCGCCGTGCGCGTTCACGCTCACGGGGAGTTTCTGCAGCGGCACGCCGAGCCAGCCGGTCTGCGTGCGGCCGTTGCCCACGTCGATCAATTGTCCGACGCCGTTCCCGCTGATCTACGGCACCGATGCTCGCACCAAACAGAGCATTTCGTCGTATGCGGGCTACGCATCGCTGCAATACGCCATCGGCGACTTCACTCTGGTCGGCGAGGGGCGTTTCACCAAGGATTCCAAGGAAGCGACTCAGGGCATCACGGCGCTCTACACCACGACCTATACCAAGATTCCCACGACCTACAAGTTCGACGCGGACGAGCCCGCGTACACGTTCACAGCGAGCTACAAGGTTCCCAGCTTCGACAGCACGTTGATCTATGCCAAGGTCGGCACCGGCTATCGCGCGGGCGGCGTCAACAACGGCACGTTCAATGCGAACGCGCCGAATCCTTTCGTGTTCACTTACGACAACGAGAACACGACCGGCTACGAAGCCGGCGTGAAGGCCAGCGTCATGCCGAACATTTTCGTGCGTCTGTCCGGCTATCTGTCGCGCACCACCGATGCGATCACCAGCCTCAACGACGGCTGCACCGTGACCAATGCCTGTGGCGTGGGCGGACAGTTCTTCACCGTCAATGGCGGCACGATCGAGGCCCGCGGCGTCGAAGCTTCGGTGGACGCGCGTTTCCGTTTGGGCCAGGGCGTGCTGTCGACCAATCTCAGCGCGACCAATCAGAAGGCGGAATTCGACGAGGTGCCCACGGGCGTGTCGGGGCTGCCCATCCAGGGATCGCGGGTCGCGCAGATCCCGGATTGGACGTACTCCGCGGTGGTCGACTATCGGCAACCGATCACGGCCAGCGTCGACGCGTTCATCAATGTGAGCTATTCCGGCCAGCGCGGCGGCGGGCAGGATACGGTGACGGTGGCGACGCCGTTCATTCCGCTCTCCGACTTCGATATCTTCGGAGCACGTACCGGACTCAACTTCAACAACGTGCAAGTCGCGGCGTTCGTGCGCAACTTCACCGACGAGGAAGTGCAAGTGCTCAAGTTCACTCAGGCGGGTTACCCGCTGTCGGCGCGGTTCAACAAGCCGCGTACTTACGGCCTCAGTGTCATGTACAGCTGGTGAGCGGGCCTTGACCAAGCTGCCGCCGCCTGTAGGTAAACCCAACGTCAAAGTCGTCGCGATGGCGTCCGCGGGCGCCGCGGTCGAGTGGTACGACTTTTTTATCTACGGCACGGCGGCGGCGCTGGTCTTTCCGAAACTGTTCTTTCCGCCGGATCTGCCGCAGTTCGTCGCGCAGATCGCGGCGTTCAGCACGTTCGCGGTGGGCTTCATTGCGAGGCCCATCGGTGGAATGCTGTTCGGGCATTTCGGCGACTTGCACGGACGCAAGCGGGCGCTGGTGCTCGCCATGATATTGATGGGAGCATCGACGACACTGATCGGGCTATTGCCGAGCTATGCGACGGTGGGCAGCCTCGCGCCGCTGCTGCTCGTCGTATTGCGCTTCGTGCAAGGGCTTGCGGTCGGCGGGCAATGGGGCGGGGCGGCGCTGCTGGCGATCGAAAGCGCTCCGCCGGACAAGCAAGGCTTCTACAGCAGCTTCGTGCAGATCGGTGTGCCTCTGGGCGTCGTGCTCGCGAACGCCGTCTTTCTGCTCGCGAGTGCGCTGATCGAGCCCGCTGATTTTCTGGTCTGGGGCTGGCGGATCGGTTTCCTGATCAGCGTCGGCCTCATCGTCATCGGCGTGTACATTCACTTCAACGTCGCCGAGCCGGCGGGAACATCCAAGCCGGTGCAGGAGAGCGAGCCGGCCGAGAGACCCTCACCCATATTAAAGGTGTTGCGTGGCCATGGCCGTGAGGTGCTGCTCGCGGGCGGCGCGTTCGTCGCCAACAACGTCTGTTTCTATATCGCGATCACCTATGCGGTCGCGTACGGTACCGCCACCGTTGGGATCGCGCGCGAGGTGCTGCTCTTTGCGGTCATGATCGGCAGCGTGGCGATGATTCCGGCGCTCATTCTGTGCGGTGCCTTGTCGGATCGCTTTGGCCGGCGGGGGATTTTCCAGCTCGGAGCGATTCTGTCGGGGCTGTGGGCCTTCGCGGTCTTTCCGCTCATCGATTCCACGTCGCCGGTCGCGGTCACGCTGGCGATCACGGTGGCCCTGGTGTTCGTCAGCATGATGTATGGGCCGCAGGCGGCGCTGTTCGCCGAGCTGTTCCCCAGGGACGTGCGCTATTCGGGCGCGTCGCTGGGATACCAGATCGGCTCGGTGTGCGGCGGCGGCTTTGCACCGATCATCGCGACGGCGTTGTTCGCCCGTTATCAGTCGAGCGGGCCGATTTCGATTTATCTTTGCGCCATGTGCGTGGTATCTCTGATCAGCATCTTGTTACTGGGACGCAGACAGCATGGCACGCACTAGCAGGCGAACGTTTCTCGTGGGCAGCGCCGTGCTTCCGGCGACCGTCGCGATGGCAAAGCCGCCCGTCGACTTGCAGGCGTCGGTGGCCAACGATCTCGACAAGTACATTGGCTTCGGCATCAAGCAGGCGGGCGGAGCGGGGGATACCGCTTGCGGTCACTGGCTGGCTGCGGAGTTGGAGGGCTTGGGCTACCAGGTCGAGCGACAGGAGTTCGCGACGCCCTTCTTCGAACCGGCGCGCAGCGAACTGATCTGCGGAGATTCCAAGGCAGCGCTCTGGCCGCAGCCCATCGTCGTCCAGACCGGGCCTGATGGAATCACCGGCCCGCTGGTGCACATCGATCCAGCCGGCCGAGCTGAGGCTTCGCTCGCGGGCGCGATCGCATTGCTGGACTTGCCGTTCGGGCGTTGGTCGTCGGCGCTTGCGAAGCCGATTCGCGAACCGATCACTGCCGCGTTCGCGGCGGGGGCCAAGGCCGCCGTCGTGATCACCAACGGTCCCACGGGCAAGATCATCGCGCTGAATGCGGACGGTCGCGCTCCGATGTTTGGCGGCCCCGTTGCATTGATCGCGCCGGAGAATGCCGCACCTTTCCTGACAGCGGCGATGCGCCGTGCGCCGGCGACAATGGTGATTCGCGGCAATGGCGGGCAACGTCCGGCGTTCAATTTTGTGGGCCGGATCAATCGCGGCAAGCCGCGCTGGTTGGTCGTGTCGACGCCGCGATCAGGTTGGTATGTGTGCGCTGGGGAGCGCGGTCCGGGTGTCGCCGCGTGGTTGTGGCTGGCGCGTTGGGCGAGTCAGGCAGTGCAAACTCACAACCTCGCTTTCGTCTGCAACACCGGGCATGAATATGAGTATCTCGGCGCCGCGGAGGCGCTCAAGACGTTCACGCCCAAGCCCGCCGATACTCATTTCTGGCTGCATCTCGGCGCCAACGTCGCCGCGCGCGACTGGCACGAAGGCCTGGGGCAGTGGCGGCCGCTGCCCAGCGTGGACACGCAACGATTCCTGTCGCTCAGCCCGGCGCTGGTGCCGCTGGCTCGCGAGGTGTTTGCCGGTCATGCCGGGCTGGAGGCGCCTTATTCGAGCGACACGTTGTCGGCGGGCGAGCTTACTGAGATCATCGCGGCGGGTTATGCGCCGGCCGCCGGGGTGTTTGGCATTCATCGCTATCACCACGTTGCCGAAGACGACGCACGCTGCGTATCCGCAGCCAGCGTCGCTTCGACCGCCGTCGCGTTTCAACATTTCATTGAAAGGCTGATCTGACGACACCGGCGATGATCGAGCTCTATCACTGCACCGACGCGCGTTCGTTTCGCGCGCTCTGGGCCCTGGAAGAAATGGGCTTGCCGTACCGCTTGCATCAGCTGCCGTTTCCGCCTCGTCTCCGGCAGCCCGATTATCTCGAACACAATCCGCTCGGCACGATTCCGCTGCTGATCGACGGCGAGGTTCGAATGACGGAATCCGCGGCGATCCCGCAGTACCTCGCGACACGTTACGGTCCTACGCCGCTGGCCGTGGCGGTGGATGAGCCCGACTATCCACTCTGGCTCGACTGGCTTCATCGCAGCGAGGCCACGCTGACGACGCCGCTGGCCATCATCTTTCGATATTCCCAGTTGGAATCCGGCGAGCGTCGTCTGCAACAGGCGGCGGACGATTACACCCAATGGTTTCTCTCCCGCCTGCGTCATCTCACCCGGACGTTGAAACAGCGCGACTGGCTGTGCGCCGGGCGCTTCACGATGGCCGATCTGTGTGTCGGCTACGCACTGCTGTTCGCCCGGAAACTGAGCTTGGAGCCTAAGTTCAGCCCGGAAATTTCCGCCTATTGGGAGCGCCTCAGCAGCCGGCCGGGCTTCGTCGCCGCCAAAGCGCGCGGCTGAAGTCGTTGATGGGTGCCCGCTGTACAGATTCGCGGGCGCTTGCAGCATCTCTAGCCTGTGAGAGGGCAGCGAACATGAGATGGCCATGCGAATTCAAGAATTCCCTCGCGCTGTCGCGGTGGTGGTCGCAATAGGGCTCATATCGCTCGCGCGCTCCGCAGCCGCGGAGCAATGCAACGAATGCATTCCCGATCATCCACTGATGTCCGACGCGTGGTACTTCAGTGCCGGGGCGATTTACGCTGAGTCGAATGTCACAGCAAACCTCAACCGCGGCATCGTCGGCACGCTCATCGACTTCGAGGACGACTTCGGTCTGGCCAAGGACGATACCGTCGGCCTGTTCGACGCGCGCTGGCACTTCACCCGGCGCTGGCAGCTGGAAGTCGAATATTTCAAACTGGACCGCAGCAACGAAAAGCAGACCCAGCGCGTCATCGACTGGGGCAACCTGAACATTCCGATCAATTCGGTCGCCACTGCCACCTTCAACTTCGAGGATTTCAGGGTCAGCGTCGGCTACGCGTTCTTTCGCAGCAAGGATAAGGAAGTCGGCCTCGGTCTGGGCGCGCACGTCGCCAGGCTGGAGGCGGGACTGTCGACCAGAAATCTCGGCTCCGATTTCGCCAGCCAGACGGCACCGCTGCCGTTCATCACTCTTTATGCGCGCGTGGCGCTGGCGGATCGGTGGCTGTTGAACATGCGCGTGGATCGGCTCTCGCTCAGCACCGGCAATATCGACGGTGACGTGTTCAGCAGCGGCGTGGACCTGATCTATCAGCCCTGGCGACACTTCAGCGTCGGCCTGGGGTACCGCGACACCAGCTTCCAGGTCGCGTCCACAAAAGAGGATTGGCAAGGCAAAGCGCAGATTCAGACCAGCGGTCCGACGCTGTTCATAGCCACCTCGTTCTAGGCAGCAGCGCTCATGAGTGCCGACGCCGAGTCTCATCGTTTGCGAGCTGCCCGCGCGGGGATTGCGGCCTGGCGTCGCTGGGGGCCGTACTTGAGTGAGCGCCAATGGGGAACGGTGCGCGAGGATTACAGCGACAGCGGCGATGCGTGGAATCACCTGACTCACGATCAAGCGCGTTCCTACGCTTACCACTGGGGCGAGGACGGCATGGCGGGCTTGTGCGATGACCGCCAGCAACTCTGCGTGGCGCTGGCGTTGTGGAATGGCACCGACCCCATCATCAAGGAACGGCTGTTCGGTCTGACCAACAGCGAAGGCAATCACGGCGAGGACGTGAAGGAATATTACTTCTATCTCGATTCGACGCCGACCCACTCGTATCTGAAGTATCTATACAAATATCCGCAGCGCGCCTACCCCTACGACGATCTGGTGCACACCAATCGCGCGCGGCGTCGTGACGAGTTCGAATATGAATTGCTGGACACGGGCATTTTCAACGAGGACCGCTACTTCGACGTGTTCGTCGAGTACGCCAAGGCGTCGCCCGAAGACCTCCTGATGCAGATCACTGTCTGCAATCGCGGCCCGGACGCAGCCGCTTTGCATCTGCTGCCGACTTTCTGGTTCCGTAACACCTGGACGCCGTACGGCACCAGCCCCCGGCCGGTGCTGCGACGGATCTCGACCGGTGCGTCGGGCAACGTGATCCGGGTTTCACATCCCCAGCTGGGTGAGCGATTCATCTATAGCGAACGGCCCGCCGAGCTGTTGTTCACCGAGAATGAGACCAACAGCGAGCGTCTGCAGGGGCAGCCGAACCGCACGCCGTATGTCAAGGACGGCATCAACGATTACATCGTGCACGGCCGTTCGGAAGCGGTCAATCCCGAGCGTTTCGGGACCAAGGCAGCGGTGCACTACACGATCGAGGTGGGCGCGGGCGAATCGCAGGTCGTGCGGTTGCGTCTATGTGAGCGCGCGCCGGCGCAGATCGTTTCGTCTCGGGATCGATCCAACGAGATGTTTGCAACGAACTTCGACGATGCGTGCAACGAACGCAAGCAGGAGGCGGACGAATTCTACGCGAGCGTCATTCCCCGCTCGCTCGACGACGATGCCAGGAGCATCGTCCGTCAGGCGTTGGCGGGCATGCTCTGGTCGAAGCAGTTCTACTACTACGACATCGCGGCCTGGGTGCAGGAGCGTCGCAACTTCGGCCGGCAGATACCGCGCAATTCGCAGTGGCGCCACATGCACAACGCCGACATCATTTCGATGCCGGACAAATGGGAATATCCGTGGTACGCAGCCTGGGACCTCGCATTCCATATTCTGGCGCTGACGCTGGTGGACGAAGACTTCGGCAAGCAGCAGCTGGACCTGATGTTACAGGCCACGTACCTGCACCCGAGCGGCCAATTGCCCGCGTACGAGTGGAACTTCGGTGACGTGAATCCGCCGGTGCATGCGTGGTCGACGATCTTCACGTATCGGCTCGAGGCGGCAACGCGCGGCAGCGGCGATGTCGATTGGCTGGAGCGCTCTTTCCATGCGCTGCTGTTGAACTTCACCTGGTGGGTGAACCGCAAGGATCGCGACGGCAAGAACGTATTCGAGGGCGGCTTCCTCGGCCTCGACAACATCGGTGTGTTCGATCGCAGCGCGCCGTTGCCCACCGGCGGTCATCTGGAACAAGCCGATGGCACGGCGTGGATGGCGCTGTTCTGTCAGAACATGCTGGAGATCGCCATCGAGCTGACCCTGGCGCGACCGACTTACATCCGGATGTGTACCAAGTTCGCCGAGCATTTTCTGTGGATCGCAGCCTCGATGGTGACGTCGCAGGACGGCGTCGGCATGTGGGATGAGGACGATGGATTCTTTTACGACGTGTTGCAGCTGCCCGATGGCACGGCTCAGCGACTGAAAGTTCGCTCGATGGTGGGATTGCTGCCGTTCTGCGCGGTCACGGTTTTCGATGGACGGCTGGTGGAAAAGTATCCCGAAGTGGGGCACGCGCTGCGCGATTTTCTGGTGTCGCATCCCGAGCTGATGAGCGCCATCCACGATCCGAGCAGTCGCGGCCAGCACGGCAGACTGATGGCCTCCATTCTCGATGAGACCCGGCTGCGACGCGTGCTGGCGCGCATGCTGGATGAGCGCGAATTTTTCAGTCCCTACGGGATTCGTTCGCTGTCCAGAGCCCATTTGGATCGGCCCTATCAATTCTGGGTCGGCGGGCAGGAGTATCGGGTCGGCTACCTGCCGGCGGAATCCGACAACGGCATGTTTGGGGGCAATTCCAATTGGCGTGGCCCGATCTGGATGCCGGTGAATGGACTGATCATTCGCGCATTGATTCAGTACTACACGTACTACGGAGAGGACTTCACCGTGGAGTGCCCGACGGGCTCCGGGCGGCACATGAATCTATACCAGGTGGCGGAGGAGCTGGCACGAAGGCTCGCTGCGATCTTTCAGCGCGACGCGAACGGCCGACGCCCCGTTTACGGCGGCACTGAAAAGTTTCAAACCGATCCGCACTGGCGCGACTACATTCAGTTCTACGAGTACTTCCATGGCGACAACGGCGCCGGACTCGGCGCGAGCCATCAAACGGGGTGGACGGGCATCATCGCCCGCATCATGCAACTGTTCGCCCTCCTGCCGGCCGACCAGTTGCTCGAGAGCGGCGCGCGCGCCGTGATGAAGGAGGTGAAGGAGCGCAGGCACGAGCCGGTCGCACCTGTCGCGAAGCGGATCTGAGCCATAGAAGGTGCCGGGAATCAGGTGTCTGCCTTGCTCGCGGCGCACCGCGTCGTTAGCATCGCCGGGCCCCACGGAGAGCCCCTGATGTCCCAGATCATCGATGCCCGCAGCGATACCGTCACGCGCCCGACCCCAGCCATGCTGGAAGCAATGATGTCCGCCGAAGTCGGCGACGACGTCTACGGCGAAGACGAAACTGTCAATGCGCTCCAGAGCAAGGCGGCCGATCTGTTCGGAATGGAAGCGGCGCTGTTCTGTCCGTCCGGAACCATGACCAATCAGATCGGCATCCGGGTGCACACGCGCCCGGGCGACGAGGTCATTTGCGATGAGCTGTCGCACGTGTACCTGTACGAAGTCGGTGGCATCGCCGCCAACAGCGGCGCGTCGGTGCGCTTGTTGAAGGGCGATCGCGGGCGATTCACGGCGGAACAGGTCCGATCCCAAGTCAATTCCCGGACTGACGTGCACGCCGCGTGGTCGCGACTCGTCGTAGTGGAGAACACGGTGAACAAAGGCGGCGGTGCCTGCTGGGACTTTGCCGAGCTGGAACGAATCCGTGGTGTCTGCGATGAGCGTGAGCTGGCATTGCATCTGGACGGCGCGAGAGTCTTCAACGCCATCGTTGCCCGTAACGAATCGCCACGCGACTACGGCCGCGTGTTCGACACGATTTCCATCTGCCTCTCAAAAGGCCTCGGGGCGCCGGCGGGCTCGTTGCTGCTGGGGCCTCGCGAGTTCATTGCGAAGTCCGCCCGGTTTCGGAAGATGATGGGCGGAGGCATGCGGCAGGCGGGCTATCTGGCCGCGGCGGGTCTATACGCGCTGGAGCACAACGTCGCCCGACTGCGCGACGATCATCTGCGAGCGAAAACGCTGGAACGCGAGCTGCAAGGTCTCGCGTACGTGTCGAGTGTGTTGCCCGTCGAAACGAATATCGTGATCTTCACCCTCGATGCTCACCTGAACACCGAGGACTTCCTGCGGACGCTGCAAAGCCATGGCATCAAAGCGGGCAGCATGGGCGGGTCGACGATACGCTTCGTGATGCATCTCGATATCGGCGACGATCAGGTCAGCGCGCTGGTCGAGAAGTTGCGGAAGCTGAAAATCGCATAGAGCTGACGGGAGCGGGTCAGCGCGTGGCCAGGAGGAACAGCCGGGGAAATGGCAGCAGCACCCGTCCCGATTCGAGCGCGGGGTAGGCGGTGGTCATCTCTCGCTCATAGGTCGCCAGAAATGTTTGCTGCTCATCGGGCGTCAACGGCGCCAGGAAGGGACGCAATGCGGAGCCTTTGAACCACTCGACCAGGGCCCGATGATTTTGCAGCGGATGGAAGTACGTGGTTTGCCACACGTCGACGCGACTGCAGATGGGCTGGAGCAGCGAGTAGTACCAGCGCGCATCATGGCGCTCGGGATGAGTGACGTGTCCGATCTTGTTTGCCCAGGCGCCCTCGGTGGCAACCTGCCGTGCGATTCGATGCGCGGGCTCGTTGAGATTGTCCGGCGTCTGGATCGCGAGGCATCCACCCTCGGTCAGTTGTGAGACCAGTCGCGGATACAGAGATCCGTGGTCCGGCAACCATTGGAGCGAAGCATTGGCGAGGATGACATCCAGCGGGCGCGGCGCGTGCCAGGTTGCGATGTCGGCAACTTCGAATGCGAGCTGCGGTAGCCGCCGTCTCGCGCTGTCGATCATATCCTCCGAGCTGTCGATGCCGCTGATGATCGCCGACGGATAGCGTCGAGCGAGCACCTCGGTCGAATTGCCGGGACCGCAGCCGAGATCGACAGCGGTAGCGACGTGATCCAGTGCAATGGCGTTGACCAGGTCCCGCGAGGGGCGGGTGCGCTCATCCTCGAAAGTACTGTATTGTTTGGCTGACCAGGTCATGGTGGGGCCACTTTACGTCGGGAGGTTCACCTTGCCAATCGTCAGGCTCCAATTGCGGTCTGCCCGCACGGCGCTGGTTCAGCCGTGAGTGAAACCCTCCGATATCCATCTGTGGCGGGTTCGTATACCTCTATCGCTGAGGACGCCGTCAGTCTTTATGGGTGACGCCGCGCTCGGCCCAATCGCGCAGTGTGCGCTTATCGACCTTGCCGATCGGGAGCAGTGGCAGCTCGGCAACCAGGACTATGCGCTTGGGCAATTTGTAGTTCGCGAGCCGGTCGCGACAGTACTGTTCGATCTGTTGTGTCGTGATCGATTCACGGGCCACGACGTAGGCGACCCCGACTTCCTGCCAAAGGGGATCCGGAATGGAGACGACCGCGGCGCTCGCTACACTGGGATGCGCTTCGATCACAGTTTCCACTTCCCGCGGATACACGTTGTAGCCGCCGGACTTGTACATCTCTTTCAAACGCCCGATCAGCCGGATTCGTCCGTCGGATCGTTGTTCGCCAAGGTCACCGGTGCGGAAGAAGCCGTCGGATGTGAATGCAGCGGCGGTGGCGTCCGGTCGCTGCCAGTAACCGAGAAAGTTACATCGGGAGCGCACCTGGATTTCCCCGGGATGGCCGATTGGGATCGGGCGGCCCTGGTCGTCGACCAGTCGAACTTCCGAGCCGGGCCTCGGGTGGCCCACGGTGTTCGCGAGAACGTCGAGGTCGTCCGTGGGCTCGACCATGGTAATCGCGCTGGAGGTTTCCGTCATGCCGTAGTTGGTCGCGAGTTTTGAGCATAGGGCTCTGAGGCGTTCGATGGTTTCGCGGGGCATCGCCGCGCCTCCCCAGGCGATCAGCTGCACGGAAGAGAGATCGAACTGCGCAAAGTTCGGCAGCTCCAGCTGCATTTGGAACACACTCGGCACGGAACCCCACAGCGTGACGCGCTCACGCTCGATCAGTTCGAGACACACCGCCGGATCGAATTGCTCGAGCATGACCTGTGTGCCACCGGCCACCAGGCAAGGCATCATGCAATCGACGACGCTGCCGATGTGATTGATGGGGAAATAGTTGATGACCCGGTGGGGCGAGAGCGGCCAGAGCGAATTGCAGAGCATTGCGAAATCGACGATGCCGCTGTGATGGAGCAGGGCGCCTTTGGGTGTGCCGGTCGAGCCCGAGGTGTAGACGAGCAGGCACGGATCCCGGCTGTCGACATCAGCGCGTGCCTGCTCCAGCTGTCGCGCATCGATGCAGTTGCCGCGGTCGAGAAATGCTCGCTCACTCGGGTCGTCGAACAGAACGACCTGCTCGAGCGATTCAGACGACGCGCGAAGTGCATCGATTTCGGTGTCGTAGCAGCGGCCGAGCAGATCGCGGCGTGCAAGCAGGAGCTTTGCAGCCGCGTCGACCACACAGTGCTGCAACTCGGGCAGGCGATAGCGCGGGTTCAATCCCAGCCAGATGGCGCCGATGGAAGTTGCGGCGAGCAGGCTCACCACGAAATCGGGATGAGGCGTCGACAACGTGGCTACGCGATCGCCTTTGCGCACTCCGGCGGCCAGCAGCGCGGCGGCGAGACGATCGACCCGCTGCTCGAGTGAGCGATACGAAATGCGATGCTCGCCGTGAACCAGCGCAACCGCGTGCGGATCGCGAGCGGCATGCCAGCTCACATAGTCGCTGATTCTGGTCAGCGTCGTCATTGCGAAGGCCCCAAAGAGCGTAGCGTTGCCATCGAGCCCATCATGAGCAAGCCGGATGCCGCGATCGTTACGACTGGCAGAGCGGTGTCACCGCCGGAACCTGCAATCCACAACGCCAGGCCGGTGATCGTCGGGCCAAGGGCCAGGCCGAGCTTCTCTGTGGCAGTCCACAGGCCCGTCAATGTTCCTTCGGCAGAATGATTTTGCGCGCAGCTTGCGCGAATCAACGTGGCGACCAGCGTGTAAGGCAATACCTGCATCGCTCCAAACGGAATGCCAAGCAGCGCGAATACGAGCAGAGCCGAAAGCCAAGGAGCATGCAGCAGGGACAATGCTCCGACAGCGAGCGCGGCAAGTGCATAGAGAGCCACAGCCATTTGCAACATCCGCAGTTCGCCGTAGCGTCGCCCGAGGCGGCCCCACGAAGTTACCGTCACTGTTGTCGCAATGAGCATGACGAACAGAGCGGTCCCGATGTCGCTTTCGCTGCGGCCGAAGTAGTGTGTGACGAAATATGGGATGGCGGAAGTGACCGAGCCGCTTGCGGACAGTAGCAACAGATACGCAAAACCTAGTTGGAGAAACGAACGGTCTCGCAGCGCTCGCCAGAACACGCTTTGCTCGCGATGTGACTTTGTGGCGATGGCGGAGGAGCGGGGCATATCCCGACCGCGCAGCATGGCAATCGGTCCCGTCATGGCCAACGCGCAAGCGATGGCGACGCCGACCGACATCGATGCGTAGCCGATGCGTCCGCCGCCATGGAACGTCACCAGCCATGGCACCAGTCCCGCGCCGGTCAGGATACCCAGCATGACGACGAACATCCGCCAGGCGATCAGGCGAGCGCGTGCATCCTCGTCGTCGATGAGCTCGGCGGGAATGGCCACGTAAGGAACCGCGAATAGCGAATAGAGCGTGGCGAGCAAGAAATAAGTGATGCCGACCCAGACGCCGGTGGCGAGGACATCGAGGGACGGCGGGCTGAACATCGCGACGAACGCGAGTGGCATGCCGAGCGCGCCGACGATCATGAAAGGTCGCCGGCGACCGAAGCGGGTGCTCGTGCGATCCGACCATGCGCCCACCCAGGGATCCCAAAGCATCGACCAGAGCTTGGGAACGAAGACGATGAGCGTCGCCCAGGCCGCGGGCAGCGCCAGGATCTCGGTGCAGAAGTAGAGCAGGATGACAGTCGGCACCGTGGAGAAGACGCCGGTACCGAATGAGCCCGCTGCATAAGCAGCGGATGCGCGTCGTGTCGGCGAGGCGCGGCTCCAACTTGGATCGAGATCCACGGTGCTCACGTGTTGGGCGGAACCCAAACGGTGAGCCACTGAGCGACGAGAGCGGGGCGCGACTCGCCTTCGATCTCGACTGTGCAGTCGAACGTGGTGATCAGCCGCCCGCGCTCGTCCGTCTTACGATCGAGCATCTTGAAGCTGCCGCGGATCCGGCGACCGGTTCGTACCGGCGCCACCAGCCTGATGCGATCGAATCCGTAGTTGAGGTAATACCCAGAACGGCGCGGATCGTGCGCGCCGCGAACGCCCATCGAGCCATGCAACAGATGAGTCAGCAACGAGATGGTCAGAAATCCAAAGGCAATGGTGCCCTGATAGGGGCTGTTGGCCGCCGCCCATTCCGGATCGATATGCATCGGATCGGGATCGAGCGTGGCGTGACCGAAGGAGTCGATCATCGATTGCGACACGGTGAGCCAAGGGGAAACCCCCACTTCTTCGCCAGGCGCTAAACGGTTCAGCGTGTCTTCAACCTGTGCTTCCGGCATGTGTCTCACTCCGCGGGCTCGCCGCTTCGAATCGTCGTAATTGAGCTTGACCTCAGTTTTGCAAAAGGTCAACCTTGCCGACGACGGGGGAGCCCCTGGGGAGAGTCCGGTGCGGGGATTGGCTCGATTTCTGGTGATCGCGGCGACAACGTTCGTGTGGCATGCAGCGGTCGACGCGGCGCCTCTGAGCGAGTCGCAGTACGCGGCATTGGTGGCGCGTTTCCAGTCGGCGGTCGACGCCGAGCGCGCTCGTTATTCCGTGCCCGGAATCACGGCGGCGTTTGTTCTGCCCGATGGACGCCTGGGGAAGGTTGCGAGCGGCTATGCGGACGTCGAACGCAAGGTTCGCATGACACCCGACTCGCGCATGCTCTCTGGCAGCACGGGCAAGACGCTGGCGGCTGCGACGGCCATTAAATTGTCGCGGCAAGGCGTCTGGTCGCTCGACGATAAGGTGTCGAAATACCTTGGCGGCCGGCCGTGGTTTCAGCGACTGCCGAACGCTGACGCATTGACGATCCGGCTGCTGCTCCAGCATCGCGGCGGATTGGAAAATTACTATAACAATCCGCGCTTCTTCGAGTGGTACCGCGCGCGGCTCGCCGAGAATCCCAACTACGTCCCCGGCTTCGACACGTTGATCGAGTTCGTCTGCGATCAGCCGCCGTTATTCGCGCCAGGGCAGGGGTTCAACTATACGGACGTCGGGTACTTGATCGTCGGCCTCGCCATGGAGTCGGCCACCGGTCGCGCCTATTACGACCTGGCGCGCGAATCCTTTCTCGATCCGCTCGGCCTCACGCTGACGGCGCCGTCGAACGTGCGAAGAATTCCGGGACTCACGCAGGGGTATGCAAACGGACAAAACCCGTTGCTGCTCGGGCCGACCATGGTGGCGGAGGGCGGTGTGCTGACTTACGACCCAGCCATCGAGTTCACGGCGGGCGGCTTCGTCAGCAACGCGGGCGATCTGGCGAGGTGGGCGTCCGCTTTGTACGGCGGGAAAGCATTGGATGCTACTGCGCTGGCGGAGATGCTGGCCGTACCCGCCGGGGTAACGAATGCGCGTTATTACGGATTGGGGGCGGGCGTGTTTCCTGCCGCTGGCGGCTTGCCCTTGGCTCACGGTCACGATGGATACATCCCGGGCTACCGCACATCGATGCGCTACTACCCGGCCGCGGCGATATCGATCGCACTTCAAGTGAACACGGAAGATGGCTACTGGGAAGAAGGCAAGCCGGGGCATCTGGATTTTGAATCGTTGCGCGCGCGAATCACCCGCAGCGTGCTCGAGTTTCCAGGTCCGCGGCGTTGATGTATTTCGACTATAAATGAGATTGACCTCAAATTTAGTAAGGCGTAGTGTCGATCGGGGTGGGTTGTTTTCCGCTGGGGAGGGCTGATGTACGACAAGATCATGAAAAGCAGTGGCTCGCTTGCAACTGCCTGTGCTTTGGTTCTGACCTCGGCGGCTCATGCCGAGGGCGATACGGTCGCCACGACGGACACGCTGGAAGAGATCGTCGTGTCCGCGCGCATGCGCGATGAAGATCTGCGTGATGTGCCGATCTCGATTGTCGCCATCGGTGCAGATGCCCTGGCGCAGCGGGGCGCGACTGAGCTGAAGAATCTTGGCGATGTCGTGCCCAACGTGATCGTCGGCACCGGCAATCAGGAACGACGCACCAACCTGGTGATCCGCGGCATCTCGACCGAGGCTCGCAGCATCGGTCAGGAAACCGGCGTCGGCGTGTATCTGGACGGCGTCTACACGGGCCGGGCCGAAACATACAACCAGCGTCTGCCCGACATCGCTCAGGTCGAGTTCCTGCGCGGACCTCAGGGCACGATCTTCGGTAAGAACACGATTGCCGGCGCCATCAGCCTGACGACCCTCAAGCCCAGCGATGAGGTTGCGGGCTCGTTGTCACTGGATGGCGGCAATTACGGGCATGCCGAAGCTGTCGGATTTCTTAGCGGTCCCCTCAAGGAGGGCCTGCTGTTCGGCAAGATTGCGGCTTACGGTCTGACCGAGGACGGCTATGCGAAGAACATGTTCGATGGCAGCCGCGCGGGCAGCAAGTTGCAGGACGGCGTGCGTGTCCAGTTGCGCGCGACGCCTTCCGACAAGCTCGAAGTGAATTTCTCGGCCGATGTGAATCGGATCGACGGCGAGCCGTATCGCGCCGAAGTGACCCGAGGCACGTTCGGTAACGAGCCAGGCGCATTCACGTTCGACGAGGCTTACCACTCGTGGGAGCACATCGATTACAGCGGCGCGGCGTTGACGGTGAACTATGCGCTCGATTCCGGTCATTCCCTGACGTCGATCACGGCCTTCCGCAAGTCCCAATGGGAGACGTATTCCGATGAAACCTGGAACGGTTTCAATCATTCCTGGGCCGAGTATGAGCAAAGCAGCGAGTACACCTCTCAAGAGCTGCGGCTCGCCTCACCCTCGGGACGAACGCTCGAGTACGTGGTCGGCCTCTACTATTCCAAGCAGGACTCGGACACGCACACGCCGGTGTTCATCGGCGATGGTCTCGCCGATATCCTGGGCATCCCCTATGGATGGAAGTCGTTCGATCAGCGCGCCGAGGTCACGACCGACGGCTATGCCGCCTTCGCCAACGCCACCTATCATTTCGCCGACCGGTGGGCGGCGACGCTGGGCGGGCGCTACACCTATGAGCAGAAAGACCTTAGCTTCCAGCAGCTCGATCCGAACGGGCTCGGCTTCGTGCCGGCCATCGGTCCGCTGACCGACGACTACAGTGGCGGCGAATTCACGCCCACCGCCAGCCTGATGTATTCGCTCAATCCGAGCTGGAATTTCTATGCCACGTACTCGTCCGGGTACAAGAGCGGCGGCTTCAATGTGGATGTGCTGTCGACGGCGGACAATATTTCGTTCGACGCCGAGCGGGTCGACAACTTCGAGCTGGGCGCCAAGGCGGTGCTGTTCGGCGGGCGCGCCCAGGCCAACGTTGCCGTGTTCTACATGGACTACAAGGATCTGCAGGTCACGCAATACGATCCCGATACATTCTCCAACTACATCGGCAACGCGGCGAATGCATCGGTGACCGGCATCGAGCTCGATCTGGTGGCGCAACCCACGGCCAACCTCAACATCAGCGCCGGCCTGGGATTGCTCGATGCCAGCTTCGATCGTTTCATCGATCAGTACGGCGGCGATCTGAAAGGCAACGACCTGCCGTTCGCGCCGAGCTTGAGCGCATCGCTGGCCACGCAGTACAGCTGGTCGATCAATGCCGCGATCGGCGCTTTCATCAGACTGGAGGGGGCGTATCGCGACCGGACGTATCCCGATGTTCAGAACGACCCGCGTAACCGGTTGGAGTCGTACACGTTGTTGAATGCCAGGGCAGGGCTGCGGCTCGGCGAGGGCTGGACGCTCGAGGTTTATGCGCGCAATCTCACCGATGAGCTCTACGCCGTGAATCGCACGACGCAGCGGCCGCTGTTATCCTTCCTGCCGCCGTTTGCTTATGACGAGACCACGACCACGTTCGGCGCGCCTCGGACTTACGGCGTCAAGCTCACGACCCGGTTCTGAGCCACAACCTCGTTCGACGGGAGAATCGATGGAAGTCATCGCGCCATGGATGAATGAAGAACTGACGCTGTTTCGCGAGGTCGCCGAACGCTTCGTCACCGAACGAATGGTGCCTCAGGATGCGCGCTGGCGTCGCGAGCACAGTGTCGGGCACGAGATCTGGCGCGAGGCGGGTGAGGTGGGTCTGCTTTGCACGGATATTCCGCTGGAGTACGGCGGTGGCGGCGGCGACTTCCGTCATGAGTCCATCGTGCACGATGCTTTGAGTCGCCGTGGGTTGGTGGGATTCGCGACGGGCGTGCACAGCATCTGCGCGCAGTATGTGAATCGGCATGGCACACATGAGCAGAAGCAGCGTTGGCTGCCGCGGCTGGCTCGGGGTGAGCTGGTCGGTGCGATCGCGATGACGGAACCGGGCACGGGCTCTGATTTGCAGGCAATTCGAATGACCGCGCGGCGCGATGGCCAGCACTACGTCATCAATGGCGCGAAGACGTTCATCACCAACGGCTCGCTCGCAGGATTGCTGGCGCTGGTGGTGAAGACCGATCCCACGCAGCGCGCTTCGGGCATGTCGATCCTGATGGTCGAGACGGCCGACCTGCCGGGGTATCGCGTCGGTGCCGTGCTGGACAAGATGGGCATGCAGGCTCAGGACACCTCGTTGCTGTTCTTCGAGGACGTGCGAGTGCCGGTCGATTGTTTACTGGGTGGCGTGGCAGGCAAGGGGTTCCATCAGCTGATGAGCGACCTGCCCTACGAGCGTGCGGTGATCGCGGTCAGCGGTGTCGCGGCCATGGAAGGTGCCATCGAGGAAACGCTGCGCTACGTAAAGGAGCGCAGTGCATTCGGCAAGCCGGTGTTCGAGTTTCAGAACACCAAGTTCGAGCTCGCCGAAGTGGCGACGATTGCCCGCATCGCCCGGGTGTTCGTCAACGATTGCATTCAGCGTGTGGTGGACGGCTCGCTCGACTCGACCACCGCCGCGATGGCCAAGTGGTGGATCACCGACATGCAACAGCAAGTCATCGATCGCTGTCTGCAGTTGCATGGCGGCTATGGCTATATGAATGAAACGCTGGTGTGCCGGATGTTCGCGGATGCGCGCGTTCAACGTATCTACGGCGGCACCAATGAGATCATGAAAGAGCTGATCTCCCGCGCGCTGTGATATGAGCGACAACGTAACGAATCCGGCCGAGGGTTGGGCGCCGGAAATCGCACGGATCGAAGATCGACGTCGTGCATCGGCCGAGATGGGCGGCGCCGACAAAGTCGAGATACAGCACGCCAAGGGCAAGCTGACGGTGCTCGAACGCATCGATCAATTGCTCGACGCGGATACGTTTCGGGAGATCGGTGCGCTCGCAGGCACGGGCCGCTACGCCGAGGACGGTCAGTTGCTCGGCTTCACGCCTGCCAACTCGCGATTCGGGTGGGGTTGCATCGACAGCCGTCCCGTCGTGGTCTCGGGTGACGACTTCACGGTTCGTGGTGGCGCCGCCGACGCTGCGATTCACGAGAAGCTGGTGCAGGCCGAGCAGATGGCGAATGAATTCAGGATGCCCATCGTGCGGCTGCTGGACGGTTCCGGCGGCGGCGGTTCGGTCAAGACCCTGGAAATGACCGGCCACACGTATGTGCCGGAGCTGCCGGGCTGGAACTGGGTCGTCGAGAATCTATCGACCGTCCCCGTCGTCGCGCTGGGACTCGGGCCGATAGCGGGGCTGGGCGCGGCACGGCTGGTGTCGAGTCATTATTCGGTGCTGTTGAGCAAGCAGGGACAGATGTTCGCTGCCGGTCCGTCGCTGGTGGCGGCGATCGGCCAGAACGTCACCAAGGAAGAGCTGGGCGGAGCGGCGGTGCATGCGCAGATCGGTTCCGTGGACGATCTGGCTGAGAACGAAACGGAGGCTTTCGCCAAGGCTCGTCGATTTCTTTCGTATCTTCCCAGCTCGGTCGATGAATTGCCTGTGCGTATCTCATCCGAGGATTCACCTCGGCGTATTGCGGAGGAACTCGATTCAATCGTCCCGCGCGATCGACGCTACGCCTACAAGATGCGTCGCGTGCTCGAGTGCGTGCTCGATGCCGGCAGCTTCTTTGAGATCGGACGTCACTGGGGGCGAGCTTCGATCACGGGCTTCGCGCGCCTGGATGGTTGGCCGGTCGCTGTCATCGCCAGCGATCCGAATTACTACGGCGGCGCCTGGACCGCGGACACGGCCCAGAAACTGGTCCGGTTCATCGAGCTGGCACAAACATTTCATTTGCCCGTCGTGCACCTGGTCGACATTCCCGGATTCATGGTGGGCATGCAGGCAGAGCGTGCGGGCACGTTACGACACGGTGCGCGCGCGCTGGCGAGCGTGTATCAGGCGACGGTGCCTTGGTGCACCGTCATCGTTCGCAAGGCATTTGGCGTGGCGGGTGCCGGCATGTGCAATCCCAGACGGTTCCGTTATCGATGCGCGTGGCCCTCGGGCGACTGGGGCTCGCTGCCCATCGAAGGCGGCATCGAGGCTGCATATAAATCGGAGCTTGCTGCCGCCACGGATCGAGCTGCGAAGCGCGGCGAAATCGAGGCACGGCTCAATCGCGCACGCTCGCCGCTGCTGACGGCCGAGAAGTTTCTGGTGGAGGACATCATTGCGCCGAGGCAGACTCGCGCGTTCCTCTGCGACTTTGCGAATCTGGTCGGGCCGCTGCGCCAGGCGGGGCGCGCCAGTTTCGGGCTGCGTCCCTGATCAGCGCTTCATCTTCATCCAATCGACCAGCGCCGCGGCGGCTTTGGGCAAATCGTCGGGCGGTTTCGCCTCGGGGCTCAGCACTCGCAACCAGATCACACTGGCTGCGTCCGCCAATGCATCGTCGTCGGCCTTTAGTTTCTTCTGCAGCTTCTGCAGTCCCGGGTCGGGATAGATGAATAGCTTCCTGACCAACTCGTCCATCATGCCGCCGAGCAGATAGGTGGCGAACAGCACGGAGGGCTTGGCATCCGGTTGGCCGCGACGTTTGACGTGCGTCTGGGCCACGATGTCGTACCAGAGTCGATTGGCCCGTTGCGCAAGGTCGGTCAGGCCCGGTTCTTCATCGCTGACCTGTAACAGGCAGCGCATGAGGCCGGCGTTGGCGCGACACACCGCCAGCCAGCGTCGATTGGCGGCGCGGATCGCACTGAAGGAATCGTGTTCCTCGGTCGTGAGCGTGGAGAAGCCGAGGAAATCCTCGAGCATTTCGTTGAGCACACTCAAGGTCGCTTCGGTCTTGTCCTTGAAGTAGACGTAGAACAGGCCCTCGGCGACTTCAGCCGCCGTGGTGATGTCGAGCACCCGCATGGCGTGATAGCCGGTGCGTTCGAGAGCTTCCGCCGTCGCGATGCGCAGCCGTTGCCGAGTCCGCTGACCTTTCTGTTTGGGCGGCGAATCGCGCAGGCCCTGCTTGAGGTGCTCGATGTAGGACAGCGTCATGTCAAACCCACGTTGCGAACCGGACGCCGTGCATTGTACGTGGAGTTCGGGTCACTGAGCGCTGGCCGTGAACTCTCCGCCATAGAAATGGGTCACGAGTCGTCGCTGCTTGCCGGCGCGCTCGAACTGGAAAGTGTGCTCATCGTCGATGGTCGAGATGAAACGCCCGTTGCCGAGGTGCTTCAGCGGCAGGGAAGGGCCGTCGGCACCGCCAAATACGGCATACAGCACGCCGTTCTGGTACTTGAAGCCCATGCGGGTGAACCCGAAGGTGATCGGCCCCATGGTGTATTCGCCGGCATAGCTTTGCCCCAGCGATTCGGGCAATGGCACTTCGTCGCGGCGGGGTTCGGCGATGCCCAGGACGACGCGAGCGAGCTTGGCTTCCAGCGATACCGGTGGAACGCCGCTGTCGCTGTTGGTCAGCACGACGAGGGTCGTATCGTCGTCCGGATAGTACGAATAGTGCGCCGAGAACCCGGAGATATCGCCCGAGTGCATGATGCGGCGATGTCCGTCCAGCGTCACGTGCACCAGGCAGCCCAGCGAATAGGGAACGAGCGTGCCGTCGCGCAGGCGCTCCAGCCGGTGCAATCGTTCGCGAATCGCAGCGGGAGTCGCGTTACCTGTGAACACTCCCGCTCGATACTTGAGCATGTCTCCCGTGGTCGACATCACGGCGCCGGCGGAGAAGGCGACCAACGGATCGTAGCGGGGCGCGTTGACCAATCCCGTCTTGCTGTGTTGGTAGCCGTGCGCCCGGTGATCCACCAGCGTGCGCCAGTCCGACATCGACGTGTGCTGCATGCCGAACGGCGCGAACACATGCTGCCCGACATAGTCATTATAGGTTTGGCCGGTCACGTGCTCGATGATGAGCCCGAGCAGGAATGTTCCTGAGTTCGTGTAGTTGTAACGCGTGCCGGGCTCGAACTGCAGCGGCTTGGTGGCGAACCAGCTCAGCACTTCCGCACGCGTCACCGGCCGCTCCGCGCCGCGAGGAAACTCCGGCAGATCGGTGTAGTTCACCAGTCCCGAGGTGTGGTTCAAAAGGTGACGGACCAGAGCATCGCGTGCCGGCGCAGGCAATTCGGGCACATATTTTCCAGCAGGGGCGTCGAGATCGATCTTGCCCGCGGCGACCAGCTGCGTGATCGCAAGCCCCGTCATGGTCTTGGTGATCGAGCCGATCGGGAACACGGTGTCAGGGGTGACCGGGATGCGATGTTCGACGTCGGCATAGCCGAAGCCTTTGGAATAAATGACCTGAGTGCCTCGCTGGATGGCCACCGCGATGCCGGGCTTGTCGCCACCGGACGTCGCTTGCGTGAGGAGTCGGTCCAGGCGTTGCTCCATCGGGTCGCTGCCGAGTGCGACCGATGTGACTGTCATTAGTACTACGGCGAATAACGCAGCGAACCGACGCGACATAGCGACCCTCCCGCCGCGACTACGGCGACGCGGGTCAGTATAACGAAACTGAGGATAACCTCAAAAATAAATGAGGACGGCCTCAAGGCTCGCCCGCGGGCCCCACCTTGATGCCGCCGATGTCCGCGATGGTCACGGGACGCAGGGTGCGCATGACGTTCTCATCGACCGGGCCGAACGGGCGCGTGGTCGACGGACCGGTCTGCTCGAAGATCGAAAGGGCGTAAGAGCCCACTCGAGTCGCGCCGGTCGCGCGCATCCAGCTGGCAAACGAATGCGCGCCGGCGGGGCTGTCGAATACCAGTCGAACGGCGCCCAGCGTGGGATCGAATAGAGCCAGCCGTTCGTTGCGAATCGCGTTCGCGGAGGCCAGGCCGAGATCCCAGAGTGGCTGACGCAAGGAATCGCGATCGATCAATGTCACCCGTGCCTGGCTGCCGCACACCCATTCGTCGCCGGTGTCTGCCACGCGAACGACGAAGCTCAGCTCCAGCGTAGCTTCGACAACGTCGAGCCCCGGAGGGTGGCGCAAGGGAATGAGTTGCGGAGCGACGTGATCGCTCGTCAGCGGCATGCCATTGTCGGTCCACAGCGCGGAGAAATGGACGACCGTGTCGTCAACAGCCACGCCGCCGGGCATGATCACGAGGTCGATGGACTGACTGCCGGCGAGATCGGCGCGCCCCTTGGCAACGCGAGTGATCTTCAGTTGGCCGGGAGAGGCGACCACCGTCGAGGTCTCCTGCGTGCGTTGCTCGGGCGCGGCAAGTTCAAAGTGATCCCAGCCGAGAAACGTGCCGCCGAAGGTGGCGACACTCAATGTGCTCCAGACGATTCGATCCTTTGCGTGCAAGCCGCTCGGCGTCACCGAAATGAGCAACCGTCTGGCGAGCATTCCCCGGGTGACGATCGACGGTTGATGCAGGATCGTCGTTTGCGAATCCAGCGGCCGAACCTCGGCCTGCAATGTCACCTGGCCTTCGAGCGTCTCCGGGCAGTTGTATGTCGGATAGCCACTGGTGAACTCCGCGCGTTGCGGAGGCGTGCCGCAACCGGTGAGTGCCATCCAGGGCAGCACGAGTACCAGCAGGCGATGTTTCATGGGTCTTTGGTCAACTGGAAGGTGACGGCGAACTTGCCCCACATTCTCGACGGCGTGCCATCGATGGTCCCGGGGTCGAGACGCCACTGAAATGCTTCGTAGAAAGCGGAGTAATCCAGATCGGGATAGCCGCTCGACTTGGCGATCGCCGCATCCGCGACGGAGCCGTCTTCCAGCACGTGCAGCTTCAGCACGACTGTGCCGGTCTCTCCGAGGCGCCGCGATGCTGGAGGATATTTCGGCGCTGAGAGCGGCTTGTTGGGATTGCTCTTCGGCAGTACCACCAGCGCTGCCGAATTCAACCGGGAGTGGAACAGCTCGAGACCGTTTGTATAACTCCCGGGTTCCGTGGGTGATCGAACCGCGGCGGTAGCTGTGAGAATGGGCACGAGCAAACAGGCGATCAGTGCAGTCTTGAGTGCGCTCGCCTGGCTCACGCCGGTGTGTCGCAGGATGCGCTCGATACGACGGCTGAGAAAGTGAGTGCGGATCATCGGGACGAGGTTCGCGTTGACCGCAGAGCGCTGCGCCAGACTCAGAAGAATCCTGGCGTACGTCGTGCGCTCGTCCGTTCGACTGGCGACTGCGGCGTCGTCGCTGACGTGTTCATTCAACAATGCCAGACGACCGGCCAGCCACCACGCGAAGGGATTGAACCAGAACACGCTTCGATAGAGCTGAGCCAGGCATTGCACATGGAAATCTTTGCCGGCCACATGCGATCGCTCATGCTCGATCGCCAGTCGCCGCGCTTCGCCGTCCCATTCCTTGAAGTCTCGCGGCACGAGCACGGTCGAAAAGACGGTTGCCGGCGAGCTCACGTCGTCGCTGATGCGGACATCCAGGGGTTCGTACATCGCCATCGGCGTGGCGCGTTGGCGCATGAGCCAGCACCGAATGACACCAGTCAGCTGACGAACGATGAGCACGCCAGAGACCGTGACAACCAGAGCGAGCAGGGCTGTGCTCCAGATGGATATCGAACTCGGAGCGGTCAGAGTCACCAGCTCTGCATAGCTCGCACTCAAGACCGGTGCCGGCACGGGAGCGCGCGAAATCAGCTCCAGCAGCGCTGGCATCGAAACCGCGGACACGAGAATGATCCGCCAGACGGTGCGCTCCAGGCGCGCGTCCCGCACATGCAATGCCTTCACCGCCAGAAACACCAACAATCCCAATGCAATGGAACGGACCGTGTATTCAGCGACGAGCGCCATCATGAGCGTGCTCCTTTCCTGGAACGAGGCGGGGGTGAAGCGTCCTTGGGCTGTTTTTCCGCCTGTTCGATGGCGTTCAGCAGCCGATCGACCTGAGCTCGGTCGACCATCTTCGCGTCGACCAGTCCCACCAGCACTTCGTCGACCGAGCCGTCACAAAACCAGTCGACGATACGTTTGATGGCGCGAGCCGCGACTTTGCGTCGAGGCTCGGCGGCTTCATACATGAACGTCCGGTTCTCGACTTTGTGACTCACCAAGCCCTTGGTCTCGAGCCTGCGCAGCACCGTGCGAACGGTGGTCTCCTTGAGTCCTCGGTCCAGTTTTTCCCGGATGGCTTCGGCACTGAGCGAGCTGTTCGCCCACACGATGTTCATCACCGCGCGTTCCAGCTCGCCGAGCTCGGCCTTGGTTGCTTTCATACGAGTGCTACCTTTTGTAGTGCTACAGACGGTAACAGACGTCCCGAGCCGAATTCAAGCGTTCCGGTCTGGCTCCGATACGGCCCGGACCGAGTATTCAAAAACTATGGACAGATACGAATAAAAATGCAGAATTAGTCGAAACAGAAGAGAACCAACAATTAAAAATCGAGGGCCACGGCGGGCCAGGCACCGGAGACCGCCGCGGCCCCCATGCCAGCTCCGGTCGGGGGATACGAATGAAAATCGCAGAACGGATGATGCGTTCACTGAGCGCCGCGGCTGCCATCGTCTGGGCGGTGGGCGCGTTGACGATCGGGATGGTCGGCGTCGTGCGTCCGGCCGCCGCGGCCAACACCATTGAGACGACATATAAAACCGCGGGCACCTTCTCTGTCAGCACCGCGACGGTCACCGACACGTCCGGGCTCGTCTACAACTTGTACTATCCGACCACGCTCGGGGCGGGTGGCATGCGCCATCCCATCATCACCTGGGGCAACGGCAGTAACGCGACGCCGAGCAACTACTACGGCTTGCTCAATCATCTGGCGTCGTGGGGATTCGTGGTCGTGGCGGTCGACGATCCCACCACCGGCACCGGCGCGGAGATGTTGGCGGCCGCTCAATATATGGTGGCCAGAGACAGCGACAGCGCCAGTCTCTTTTATCAGAAGCTCGACACCGGCAAAGTCGGCGCCATCGGTCATTCGCAGGGCGCGGGCGGCACGGTGAACGTCACCAATCATTCGAATGGCCTGATCAAAACGGCGGTGACGATCGCTCTGCCGAATACGATCTGGGTGAGTGCGGGAGACGAATACTATGTCGACCAACTCACCGTCCCGGTGTTGTTCCTGAGCGGCTCCACCGACATCATCATCGCGTCTGCGTCCACGCAGACGGGCTTCTACAATCAGGTTCCCGGAGCCGCCGCGAAGGCCGTGCTCAAGGGCGCGGGGCACAACACGATTCAAAACAGCGGCGGTGGCTTCCTTGGTTATATCAATGCGTGGTTGATGTACACCCTGCGCGGCGACAGCACAGCGCGTGGCGCCTTCGTCGGCACGACGCCCGAGATCAACACCAACACTTCGTGGAGCAATCAGGCGGAGAAGAATCTGCCTTGAGCCCCGTCGCTGCGTTCCGGCTCGGTCCGTGTGGACCGGGCCGGCGTCTCAATTGCTAAGCAGGGGTTGCGCGTCTGTATAGGCTTGCGTGCCGTTGTGCCTGACTACAGGAAAGCGCATGTACCGACCGCAGCCTCACCGATTCGCGATGTTCTTCGCCACCATGCTCGTCGCGTGCTTTGCCGAAGCGTCGCAACCTCTCGAACCGCGCACCGTGCCGGACATCGAGCTCGAGCTCATGCCGATACCGGCGGGCTCGTTCGTGATGGGCAGTCCCGCCGATGAGCCCGCGCGCGAAACGGACGAGGAGCCGTTGACCAAGGTCACGATCAGCAAGCCCTTCTGGATCGGTCGTTATGAAGTGACTCATGGTCAATGGCGTGCCGTGATGGGGACCGATCTGCAGGCGGCCGCGGATCAAGTGTTCAACGACAAGAAGGTCTATAACAACGGCAAGCGCGAGCTGCGCACTGTCGAGATGCACGGCGCCACCATCGCCAACGCCACCAGCTCCGACGCATTGCTCGGCGATACCAGCGATGCGGTGGCGATGTATCTGGTGAGCTGGACCGATGCGATGGCCTTCTGCGACAAGCTCAATCGGCGCGAGCATGCCGCGGGGCGCTTGCCCAAAGGGTATGTCTATCGATTGCCCACCGATGCCGAATGGGAATATGCCGCCCGCGCAGGAACGACGGGAGCGATCTACAAGGGCACGCTCGAAATTCTAGGTCAGAGCAATGCGCCCGCGCTCGATCCGCTGGCCTGGTACGCGGGCAACAGTGCGATCGGTTATAGCGGTCGCGGCTTCGATGTTTCCTATCGGCCGGAGCGCCAGTACTCCACGCCGACCATTGCCGGTCCGCGCCACGTCGGTCTGAAGCAACCGAATGCGTGGGGCCTCTACGACATGATCGGCAATGTGTGGGAGTGGTCGATGGATTGGTACGAGCGTCCTCTGCCTGGCGGCGCGGTGACCGACCCGCTTGGCCCGACCTCGGGCATCCGTCGCGTCGTGCGCGGCGGTGGCTGGAACAACCCCGTGTTCGACAACCGCTCGGCGCAGCGCTTCGGCGTGACGCCGGAGGGCGGCCGCTTGATCAATCTGGGCTTCCGGCTGGCCCTGGCGCCGGAGTTGTCGCACTGAGCACAGCGGGGCCGGCCCTGAATGCAAAGCGGTCGGTCCTTTTGGTGAGCCGTGCCGGCGGGCTGTGTTATATATGTCCTGTAAGCGCCGCCGACGACGCCAGCGCGACACCACTATGGTCGGTGCTTATGAGCGATCACCCAGCGTCTGCCGCCAGCTTGCAAAGTGACCTGTCCGCGCAATTTCGCGGGCCGCTCATCGCGTTTTTTTCCCGTCGCATCAAGGACCGGCGCGAAGCGGAGGATCTGGCGCAGGAAGTGCTGCTGAGGGTTCTGAGCACGGACCGCCGGCGTATCGAGCACGCCGCCAACTTCGTCTTCAAGGTCGCGATCAATCTGTTGCGCGACCAGCGGCGCCGCCAGTTGCGCGCCGGCCTGCCGGGCTTCGTGCGGCTCGACGACACCGCGGGCCCGGAGCTGGAGGGTGAGTTCGCCCAGACGCTCTCGCCCGAGCGCATTCTGAGCAGCCGCTCGTCGCTCGAAGATGTGGTACGTACGCTCGATGAGCTGGGCGAGCGGACGCGCAACATCTTCGTGCTGTTCCGGCTCGAGAAAATGAAGCACAAGGACATCGCCGAGCGTTATGGCATTTCCATCAGCAGTGTCGAGAAGCACGTGATGCGGGCGTCGTTGCATCTGGCCTCGCGCTATGGCCGACAGCCCGAGGTGACCCAGCAATGAGTCGCGCATCGGTCGAGATCGAGCCGGGCAGCGTCGCGTTGGAGGAGGCGACCGCGTGGCAGGTGTATTTCGAGTCGTCGGGGCTCGACACCAGCAGTGAGTTCGTCGCGTGGCTCAGCGAAAGTCCGCTCAATTCGGCCGCCTGGCAGCAGGTGCGCGGCGCCTGGAGCTTGCTGGACGAACATGAAACATCGGATGAGGGCGAGGAGCTGCGTCGTCTCGCGCTCGCGGACGCCGCCGCTGCGCGTGCGGCCAAAGAGCATCGGTGGTGGTCATCGATCGATTCCGGTCGGCGCATCGTCGCCGCCGCGATGGTGCTCATGGTGGTCGGCGCTCTGACCACGTGGGGCCTGACGCGTCCGGAGACCTATAGCACGTCGATGGGTGAGCGCCGGGTCGTGACGCTGAGCGATGACTCGCGCGTCACCTTGGATTCGAACAGTGAAGTGCAGGTGCGCTATTCGAAAGAGCGTCGCATACTCGTTCTGTCGCACGGCCAGGCGCGCTTCGATGTCGCGCACGATACGTCGAGACCTTTCTCCGTGAAGGCGCGCGGTCAGCAGGTCATCGCCGTGGGCACCTCGTTCAATATCGATACGCTCGGGCCGGAATTGCGAGTGACCTTGCTCGAGGGTCGAGTGGTCGTCGCTCCACAGAGCGCTGAAGTCGATGTGGCCACGCTGCGCGACCAGATCATCAACTCCGGCACCATCATCACGAGCGGCAGTGCACCGTTCGTCCAGCTCACTGCCGGCGAGCAGCTTGCGCTTCGATCGGGCACGATGCCTGAGGTGGGGCCTGTCAGCGCCGCGCACGTGAGTGCGTGGGAGAGCGGGCATCTGGTGTTCGACGACGAGTCGCTCGCTTCCGTCATCGAAAGGATGAGTCATTATTCATCGCAACGCCTGCTGATTGCGGATCCGCGCATTGCCAACTTGCGCATCACCGGCTTCTTCAATGCCGGCGACACCGATGGCTTCATCAGCACCGTCACCGAATATCTGCCGGTGATCGCCAGCACCACCGCCGACGGCGCCATCGCGCTCAATCATCGCTGAAAAATTCATCCGTCTGCCTTGAGGGTTTTCTGAAAACCGTCGTCTGTCCTTGCAGGGGAGCGCGAAACGGTCAGCGCCCACATTCTTATAAGGCATGCGTATGGTCCGAACATTCTCGAAGGCGGCCTCGCCGCTGGTAGTTGCTGTCGCGGCGGCGTTGATGGGAGCCGCGGTCGCCGCTGAAGTGCCCAGTTATCATTTCGATCTGTCTGCGCAACCGATGTCGCAGGCGTTGCAGCGCTTCGGGCAGATCTCCGGACAGCAGATCATCGTCAGCAGCGAGTTCGTCGAAAAGCTCACTGCGCCGGAGTTGAAGGGCGAGTTCACCGCCGAAGCCGCGCTCGAGCGCTTGCTGCAGGATAGCGGTCTGGTCGCGGTTCGCTCGTCATCGGGCGCGTTGATGATCCGTCAGGCAACTGCGTCGACGAAGGAAGAGTCCAGCGCGGACACCCTGTCGGAAGTTGTGCTCGATACCGTGACGGTATTCGGTCGCGCAACTCAGTACACGCAGAAAGACATTCCGCAAACCCTCACCGCGTTCAATCCGGAGTTTCTGGAGAGCGTGGCCGCCGTCGATACGTACAACGTGCTGCGTTTCGTGCCGACTTCCGCATCGCGCTATTCGGAGTTCGGTTTCAATCCGGGCGAGACGGTGATCCGTGGCTTTCAATCCGTTCGCACCATCAACGGCGTGACGCTCGACACCATGAATCACGGTGCCGACCTGGTCAACGCGGAGCGCGTCGAAGTGCTGATGGGGCCGGCGTCGGTCCTGTACGGCTCGATGCAGCCCGGTGCGGTCGTGAACGTCGTGACCAAGCGGCCGAAGGATGCATTTCATCTCAGCGCCGAGGCGGGCTTCGGCAGCTACAACGATCAGCGTTATTCCATCGACGTGGGCGGTCCGCTGTCCGACAGCGTGCGCGTGCGCTTGAACGCCGAGTGGCGCGATCGCGAATCCTTTCTGGACTACTGGAGCTTGAACAAGATCGTCGTGGCGCCGGTCGTCGAGATCGATCTTTCGGATCGCACGCTGCTGACGCTGGAAGGCTTGTACTCGCGCAATGAATGGGGCGCGGGCACCTGGCTCGGCGGACCCGCGGCCGGATTGATCACGCCGAATCCCAACGGCGACTATCGCCGCTCGTTCTTCCCCGCCAATCCGGACGAGGAGGAGGTGGGGACGACGCGCAATGCCCGACGCATCGAAGCGCGACTGAAACATTCCTTCACCGATACGCTGACTGCGCAGCTGGTGACCACTTACACGTACGGTCAGGAGGACGCCGCGGACATCGTGTCCAACGGCTTTCTGAACACGGACTTTCGCACGCTGCGCCGGTTGCGCTTCCTGGCCATCGATTCACGCGGCGATGACATCGCCGGGCGCCTGGATCTGGCCGGAGAGTTCGAGACCGGTCCGGCGCGGCATCGTTTCGTGATCGGCGGCGACTATCTGTCGCAGGATCAGGACAATTTCAAGGGACGCGCCAACATCGCGACCACGCCGCTCGATCTGTACGCGCCGGTCTACAACTCGGTGATTCCCAATCCGCTGCTGATCAATGGCTCGGGCATCAAGACCGATACCACCGGCATGTTCCTGCAAGACCGCATCTCTTTCGCCGAGAGGTTGCACGTCATTCTCGGCGTGCGCTACGCGAAGATCGAATCGGAAAACGTTTTCCAGGCGGCGGGCACCACCAACCGGGTCACGACCAAACTGTCGCAGGACGCGTGGCCGACGCAGTTCGGCGCGGTGTACGAGCTCACGCCGGACATCTCGCTGTTCGCGAATCGCTCCGAGTCGTTCCTGCCGCGCAGTGGCACGACCGCTGGTGCAAAGCCGTTTCCGCCCGAAGAAGGCAATCAGATCGAGGCAGGCGCCAAGGTCACGCTCGGCCGCTCGGGGTTGATCGGCAACCTCGCGGTGTTCCAGGTCGAGAAGCCCGACGTGCTCGCGCCGGATCCGAACAATCCGGGCTTCCAGTTGCCGCTCGGCGATGTGAAGTCGCAGGGTGTGGAGCTGTCGGTGAACGGTCAGCCGCTGCCGAACTGGACGCTGTACGCCGCCTTCGCGCACATGAAGACGGAGGTGAACAGCACCGATCGCGTGTTGGACGGCAACGAGTTGGCCAACGCCCCGAAGAACACGTTCTCGCTCATGTCTCGATACGACCTGGTCGGTGGCTGGTTCGACGGTCTGGCGTTCTCCATCGCGGTACAGAACGTCAATGCGCGCTTTGCCGACGATCAGAACACATTGCGTCTGCCGGGCCACACTCGGGTCGATCTCGGTGCGTACTATCCCTTGAATCAGCATTTCGAGATCAGTCTGCTGGTGAACAACGTTACGGATGAGGACGTGTATTCGGCGATCTCGGCCAACCGCATCTCTTACGACGCCTATCGAAACTATCTGGTGCGTATCGGCTACAAGCTGTAAGCGTGAAAGTCATGACGACAGTCCGATCGGTGCTGCCGCTCGTGTTGGCGCTCGCCTCGTGCATGACGCACGCGGCGGCGTCGGGCACGCCGGCGGCGCGGGCCGCGGCGTTTCTCGCGAGTCAGGAGAAAGCGGGCGAGCCGGGATGCGCGGTCGGAGTGCTTCAGGATGGGCAATGGGCCTTCAAGGACGCCTACGGGCTCGCGGATATGGAATCGAAGGCGCGCAATACCCCTGAGCTGGTGTTTGGCGTCGCTTCGATCACCAAGCAGTTCACCGCCGCGGCGGTCGCGATTGCCGCCCAGCAGAAGTATTTCAGTCTGGACGACGACATCCGCAAGTATCTGCCGGAGATGCCCGACTATGGACGGCCGATCACCATTGCGGAGCTGGTCTATCACACGGACGGGATACGCGATCATGGCAGGCTGGTGAGCCTCACCGGCAATCCGGAACGATATGAGACACAGGCCGCTCGCGTCGCCTTGCTCGCTCGCCAGCGCGCGCTGAACTTCGAACCGGGCACGCAGTATCTCTACGGTAACGGCGGCTATCTGCTGTTGGCTGAGATCATCCAGCGAACGACGCGCAAGTCGCTTGCTGCTTACGCCGAGGAGAATATCTTTCGACCGCTCGGTATGACGCATACGTATTTCGGATCGGGCACTCGCGGTACTGCGGGGCGCGCGTTGCCGTACTCTCGCGTCAAGAACGGTTGGCGCAATACCGATGGGGAAGCACCGGCGCATCTCGGATCGGGCGGACTGATGACGACGCTCGATGACTACGCGAAGTGGGCCAATAACCTGTTCGCAGAACGAAGTGGTCTGGCCGGTGGCACGGCGCTCACGAAACTGCTGCGCACTCCGGGTCGCTTGCTCGACGGGACTGCCCTGGACTATGGGTTCGGTCTACGGCTCAATCCCTATCGCGGCATCGAACAGGTGGCGCACAGCGGATCGGGCGAGGGCTACAAGGCGCTCGCCATGATGTTTCCGCAGCGCAAGCTCGGTGTGTTCGGCTTCTGTAACAACGGCGTGTATGCGCAGGAAGTCGTGATGGCGGTCGCCGATATTTTCCTGGGGCTGGCGCCACAAGGCAAAGCGGCGGGAGGGGAGTCGACGATTCGACTCACTCGCGCTCAACTCGATCGTTTCGCGGGTGTGTATCGCGAGCCGGAGCTGCGGCTCCCGATGCTGGTGAAGGCGGGCGACAACAAGCTCATTGTCGATGGTGACGCCAAACGATATGACTTCCTGCCGCTCGCACCGGCGCGCTTCCGTAATGAAGAGAACATCATTATCGAGTTCGGCGGGCCGGTGGATGCTGCCGCCAGTACGCTGCGTCAGGTCGAGGGCAGGAAGTATGGATCCGGCGTGTTTGCGCGAGTCCAGCCGGTGGCGCCTACGTCGGCGCAGATGGCGAGCTACGCGGGGGACTATCTCAGCGCTGAGCTGAGTGCAACGTATCGCTTCAGTGTGCAGGGCGGGCAACTCACGGCGCGCATCGTGGAGCAGGGCGATAAAGCCAAAGCGTGGCGCTTCGAGCCGCTGCTGCAGGATGAGTTCTACGACCTGGATAATCGAATGGTCGTGCGCTTCAAGCGTGGCCGGGACGGTCTCATCAATGGCCTCGATCTGACCAACCAGTTCGGCTGGATCAAAGATGTGGCGTTCGAGCGTGTGAAATGAGTTGCCGCCAACTTGTTCGGCTTGGTCATCGCCGTCGCTTTGAGCCGCGCGGTCTGACTTTCCGCACGTTCGCCGCTTGGTTGTTAGCGGCCGTTGCTATCACGCCGTTCATGGCGGCGACGGCCGCAGACGACGCGGAGCGAGTTGTCGCATGGTCCGCTCAGCACGCCGTCCCATTTGGCGACGACCTCACTCCGCTCAAAGCAGTGGTCGGCGACGCGCGGGTGCTGGCATTCGGCGAAGGCACGCACAATGCCAGTGAACTCTGGACCCTGCGCAATCGAATGTTTGCCTATGCCGTCGAGCAACTCGGCTTCACGGCCATCGCGGCGGAAACCAGCCTCTCCGAAGGCTGGATGACCGACGACTACGTCACCGGCAAGTCGAAAGACCTCGATGCCGCCACTCACGGCGTCTTCTCGTGGACCGCAGCGTCGTTCGAAGAGAACCGCGCGCTGGTCGAGTGGATGCGGGCCTACAACGCACGGCCGACCACATCGAGAAAGGTCCATTTCTACGGCCTGGAGATGAGCGGAACAACGCGCCCCGATGGCCGCCTGCTCGTGCAACCCGCGATCGACTACATGCGCACCGTCGACGCCAAACGCGCGCAAGCCGTCGAAAGCCGCTTCTCCCCGTTGCTGCCGGCTTTCAACGTTACGCAATGGCCTAAGACCGAGCCATCGACACAAGATCAACTGGTGATTGCCGTCCAAGAGCTGGTGAGCCTGTTCGAACGCTACCAGGTGCTCTGGGCGGCCAAGAGCTCACTCGACGCGTATCAACGCGCCTATCGACACGCCGTCGCCGCGCGACAGCTGGTGGCGCATTCGCGCATGAAGGGCCAGGGGCGCGACATCGCCGCCGCCGAGAACCTGCGTTGGGTGTTGGAGCGGGAAGGGCCGAAGGGACGGTTGTTCGTGTTCGCGCACAACTCGCACGTTGCCAAGTGGCGCATGCTGCCGGCGGACGATGCTGAGCTACACAGCACGATGGCTGAGTTCGTTCAGCCTCTGCTCGGCAACGACCTGGTGGTGATCGCCTCGCTGTACCACCGAGGCGAAACGCGGGATTGGCTCGGAATGTTTGGTTTCGACAATCAGCTGCGCGCCGTGCCGCCGTCCAAGCCTGAGAGCCTGAACGGCGTGATGTCGCGCGTCGGCAAGCCGAGCTTTCTACTCGATCTGCGCACGTTGCCGAATGCCGGCCCGGTACGCGATTGGTTCGCGCAGCCGCGGCCGGTGCGCAACATCAATGTGCGCGAAGAATACAACCAGATAAAACCGGCGGCCGCTTTCGACGCGCTGCTGTACATCGACGCAATCTCACCCTTGCATCTCACCGGCAAATAGCCGGCCTCCCAATCTTTTTCAGGAGCCTGTCTGATGCTTCGTTGCAGAGTCACGTGGATTCGTGCTGCCCTGGTTGCAGCCTGCGCATGGGCGGCACCGATGGTGAGTGCTGCGGAGAAGGAGCCGCTCACCGTCAATTGGTATCACAGCGCGCAGTTCCTTCAGCCCGTCATCGATGAGTTCAGCAAAGACAGCGGCATCGCCGTCAAAGTCACCGACTCTTACGACAAGTTCGACACCGACGTCATTCTGGTGTCGGACTACAAGAGCCTCACCGAAGCGAAGAAGCTCAATTCGTTCGAGCGCATCCGCTCGCCGGATCTGGACGCGATCGTGCCGGCTCGCTGGCGCGACCGGGATGGTGCCTGGTACGGCGTGATGTTGCGGGCCCGCGCGGTGATCTACAACAAGGCGCAGGTGAAGGCCGGCGAGATCAAGTCGTATCGCGATCTGGCCGATCCGAAGTGGCGGGGCAAGATCGCCTTGCGCGGGGCGTCCAACGTGTACAACCGTTCGTTGCTCGCATCGATGATCGTGCACGATGGCTACGAGAGCGCGGCGGCCTGGGCCAAGGCGGTGCGCGACAATGCAGGTGTGTATCCCGAGTACTCCGGCGACACCGGCAATATCTGGCGAGTCGCCAAAGGCGAGTTCGCGCTCGGCTTCGTGAACACGTACTACATCTGTTACGAGATGGCGAAGGGACGCGAAAAGACGAATGGCTTGAAGCTCGCCGACACTCTGGGGGTGGCCTGGCTCGATCAGGATGGCGCCGGTCAACATGTGAACGTGACCGGTGTCGGCGTGCGCGCCGGTACGACCCGTAAGGACGATGCGATGAAGCTCGTGCGCTTCTTGCTGAGTCCTAAAGGACAAGCGCTGCTGTCGAAAAACGTGTTCAAGTATCCGGTCCGCAGCGATGTCGCCCCCAGCCCGCTGCTGCAATCGTTCGGCACCTTTCGCGCCGACGACCTGAATTTGAACGATCTGGAATTGCACTACGACGAAGTCGACGGCATCTACCGTGCCGTGGGCTGGCGCGCCTGGCAGGCAGAGTGAGCCGATGAACAAACTCAGTCGCCGCATTCGAAGCGGCATGATGGTGGCGGTTGGGATGATGGTGACGGCGCTGCATGCAGATGCGGCGTCGTCGTTCACGCTGGCTGAATCCCTCGAAGCCCACACCAGCTTGCAGCTCAGGGCGAACAATCTGGTCGTGCCGGCGTCGGGCCGGTATGCCGCATGGATCGAAGGCAGCAGGTTGATGATTGCGTTCGCGCCGGATTTTCGTCCGCGTGAATTGCTGGCGACGCAGGACGGTGGCACGTTGAACGCGGCCTATGCGTCGCCCGACAATGTCACTCTCTACTACACGCGCGGGTCTGCCACGCCTGCGTTCGGTCCGTATCAGGCGAACGACACCAGGGAGTTCTGGCGAGTCGATGTGACCAATGGACGCAGTGAGCGCCTGGCCACCGGCAGCGATGTTCCCGAGGGGGCGCCGGTGTTCGCTCCCGACGGGGGATCGTTCGCTACTGTGCGTGGACCGATGGTGTATGAATATCGCGTCGATGGCACACGGCTGTCGCGGCGGCCGATGCTCGAGAACAACGCGGAGCACTACGCGGCCCAGAAGCTCACGAGCTTGACCTATTCGCCGGACGGTCGCCGGCTGGCGTACGTCAGTTGGCGTCGGGCGGCGCAGAGCTACGTTGCCATTCTCGACGTGGCCACCGGCAAGGCGCGCTATCTCCAACCCGGCATCTTCCGTGATCAATCGCCGGTCTGGTCGCCCGATGGCCGCGAGGTGGCGTTCGTGCGCATGCCGGGCAATTGGAGCCGCGAGTACCGCTTTTCGCCGAGGAAACAAGGTGCGCCGTGGAGTTTGCTCGTTGCCGCGGCGGACAGCGATGCCGTTCGCACGCTGTGGCAGGCTGATGCTGGTATCGGCAGCGTGTTTGAGCCGTTCGGCATCGGCTCGTGGATGGAACCCAACGCCGAGGTGACGCAGCTGCGTTGGACTTCGACCGGCGCCATCGTCTTCCCCTGGGAGAAAACCGGATGGGTGTCGGCTTATGCCATCGGCGCGAAGGGTGGCGCACCGAAGCCGCTGATGACTGGTAAAGGCGAAGTGACGCTGCCGGTCGTGAGTGGCGACGGCCGGAGCATCCTGTTTGCTTCGAATGTGGACGACTCAGCGCGCCTGCACGTGTGGCGTGCGCCGTTGAACGGCGGTAAAGCGGAACGTCTCACCTCGGGCGGTGTCGAGCACAGCCCGATGGAGCTGGCGGGCGGTGTGGTTGCGTACCTGAGCAATGACAAGGGACGCATACCGAATCGACATATGCTTCTGACGACGAAAGCGCAGGCTCGTCCGCTCGGTGCGTACTCTCAGGTGTCGACTCGTACGGCGCAGGTGTGGGAGCAGTTCGTTGATACCGATGTTGTGCCGGTGAAGGCCGCGGATGGCGTCGTTTCTCAACAGCTGATTTTCTGGCCGCGCAGCCCCGCTCCCAAGAGCGGCTATCCCGTCATCATTTCATCCAAGGGCGGCCCCGAGGGGCGAGTGTCGCCGGGTAATGGCGTGTACACCGCGTTGGGCCAATACGCGGCGTCGCGTGGCTATGTGTTTGTCGAGATGAATTATCGCGGCGGCACAGGTGATGGCATCGAATATCGATTGCCTGAGGGGCGCGGCGCGACGGGTGGCAGCGAGGTCAAGGATATCGAAGCGCTGGTGTTGTACCTGCGAGGTCTTAGTGACGTGGACGCGAAGCGCATTGGCATCATGGGCGGCTCGTACGGCGGCTTCATCGTTTCATTGGCGCTCTCACGCCTGCCGCAGTATTTCGCGGCTGGCGCACACATGAGCGGAGTCGGAGACTGGGTGGGCGAGATGAAGCTCGATCAGCGCGACGAAGGCTGGCCCAGCGCGCCGCCCGATCTGATCAGGCTCAGTGAGCGAGTGCAGATCGAAGATCTGGCGTTTCGTTCCTCGTCGGTTGCCGACATCGAAGCCTGGCGCGCGCCGACGCTCATCACCATGGGCGAGCTGGACCGCTCGGGACACATGGAGGGCATCATCGATCTGGGCTACCGCCTGCTGGAGCAGGGCACGCACGTCGAATTCTCCATCGCGCCGGAAGCAGGACACGTTGGACCGCGAGCGCGGCCCATGGACAAGGTGTTCGATTTCTTCGAACGCACCTTGCGGGGCGAATGAAACTCGACGAGTTGCCAACCGAAGACGAACGCGGCTCCCATGTGGCGCGTTTGTTTCGCGAGCACAATCGTATGCTGGTCGGCCTGCTCGTGGGCCGACTGAAGAACGAACAGGAGGCGAAGGAAGTCGCCCAGGAAGCGTACGTCAAGCTGTTGCAGCTGGATACCGCGCAAGGGGCCGTCAGTTATCTGCGCGCCTATTTGTTTCGGATCGCGGAGAACCTGGCGGTCGATCGATTGCGCCAGCGGCGCTCGCGTTCACGCGTGGATCGACTGGGCTCGCTCGATGATTTCTGCGAAGAGCCGCGCGCCGAGCGAGCCGCGATCGCACAGCAGGAGTTGCAATTGCTTCGTGACGCGGTTGACGAATTGCCCGACCGGTGTCGGGAAGCGTTCCGGCTCCACAAGCTCGAGGATCGGCCTCTGGAGGAGGTCGCCATCCGCATGGGGATCTCCGAGCGCATGGTGCGTAAGTTCATCACGCGCGCGCTGATCTATATCCGGTTGCGGCGGGAAGGCCACTCGATCGCGCAGGCCAGGGAGTTGCTCAAGGCATGAGCACGCAGCAAACGATACAGCCCGATGAGCTGCGGCGGTTGGAGGAAGCGGGCGACTGGCTGCTTCGACTCAACAGTGCCACTCACACCGAAGCGGATGTGGAGGAGTGGTTGCGCTGGTGTCATGCCGACGACCGGAATCTTGCGGCTTACGAAGCTTTGCAGCGGGACTGGCAGGATCTGGACGCGCTCAAGCAGCTGCCGGTCGTCAAACCGGTGCGTCGCTCGAGAGTCGCGTGGGCCTTGGCGGCGGGCGTGGCGGCGGTGGCGCTGACATTCTCGATTGTCCAGATGCAATCCCCATCATCTGCAGTCGTCACGGCTGCCGTGAGCAACCGTGCGGCCACCTTGCCGGATGGCTCGAAGATGATTCTGGGCGCGCAAAGCCTGGTGAACCTCGATTTCAGCGGCCCGACCCGCAAGCTCGATCTGTCCTCGGGCGAAGCGTATTTCAAGGTGAAGCACGATCGGCTGCGGCCGTTCGTCGTGCAGGCGGGTGCGGTCAGCGTGACCGCGGTCGGCACGGCGTTCGACGTGCGCCGCCAGGACGATGACATCGTCGTCACCGTCGAGGAAGGCATCGTCGAAGTGGCGGGCGATCGGGAAACGTGGCGCGCCGCCGCCGGCTATCAGCTGCGTTATTCCAATCGACGCCGGACCGCGTCCATTGCGACAGTGAATCCAGCGGTGGCGTTGGCCTGGCGCAGTGGCGAGCTGGCGTATGTTCGTGAGCCGCTGGGTTCGGTCATCGAGGATCTGAACCGCTACTCCGAGCACAAGATCGTGATCGACGATCCCGAGATCGCGTCACTGCCGTTCACGGGCACGGCGTTCGCCGCCTCGCTGGAGGATTGGCTCGCGGGTATCGAGGCCGCCTATCCGGTCAGCGTGCGGCGTGTCGACGATGGCGAGATCGTCCTCAGCTCGCGCTAGAACTTTCTTTGCCGCACCGAGGTTCAAAAATCTGACGGTCGCTCGTCATAGCTGCGTTGGCAAATCCGCCGGACAAAAAGCAGCAGGGGAGAACGGATGAGCGAGTCAATTCATCAGCGCGGCAGCAAGAGAGGCAGTCGGGTCGCGCTCGCGGTGCTGGCGAGCTTGTTGGCACAGGGCGCGCTCGGCGCCGATCTGGACAAGCGCATCGAGTTCAACATCCCGGCGCAGGATCTGTCGGCGGCGCTGATTCAGTTCTCGCAGCAGTCGCGCCTGCAAGTCATCATTCGCGAAGATCTGACCGGCCAGACGACCACCGGCATCAACGGCGCGTTGCCGATCAAGCAGGCGCTCCTGCGGCTGCTCGACCCGGCGGGTCTGCGCTTCCAAGTGGTCGGCGATACGTCGATCACCGTAGGGAAGGTTACCGAGAAGACCAGCTCCGTGCCGCAGGCCAGCCTGCGATTGGCGTCTGCTGAAGAGACGGTGCCGGCACCGCGCGACTCGACGCCGCCGTCAACCCAATCGCAATCGAACGAAGGCAGCGCGATCGCGGAGATCACAGTGACCGGCTCGCGTCTGGCCCAGGCGGACGACAGTCCGCTGCCCGTGACCACGATCAACATCGAAGATTTCAAACAGGGCGCGCAGGCCACGCCGGCCGACTTTCTGCAGAAGCTTTCCGTCGCCCTGTCCGCGGACGGCCGCGGCACCTGGGGCTTCAACGGCGAGGGTGAGGCCGCCATCGGCATGCGCGGTCTCGAAGCCAAGAATACGTTGTTCCTCGTCAACGGCTTTCGTATCGCGCAGGATGGCGTCAATGGCGCGTCCAACATGAACTCCATTCCGGCCGCTGCCATCGAACGTGTCGAAGTGCTGACCGGTGGCGCCTCGGCCATCTACGGCACCGACGCGGTTGCCGGCGTGATCAACTACATCCTGAAGAAAGATTTCGATGGCATCGCCTTCGATACGTTCTATGGCGATTCCTCGCGTGGCGGCCGCGAGACTGTCTCGGCTTCGTTCCTCGCGGGCACGCCAATCGGCGATGGGCGAGGCAACCTGATGCTGGGCGCGTCGTATCTGGATCAGAAGGGCATCACTTCCCTGCAGCGGCGCGATTTGTTCAATGGCTCTCGCAACGTCAATTCGGTGCGCGTGCCGGGCTCGTTCACGTTTCCCGCCGGATTCTTCGGCGCCGGCAGCACGCCGGGGCGCTACACGATTCGCGATGGCGTCACGCAGCCCACCGGCACCGGCGATTTCCGGTTGCGCAACACTGCGACCGACACCTGGAATACCGCGACCAATCAGGGCTTCTACGTGACGTTCCCGCTGCAGCAGACCTCGCTGTTCGGCAGCCTGGAATATGAGCTGATCGAGGACACACTGACGTTCTTCTCCGATTTCAGCTACACCAAGACCGACACCAGCGATCGTTACTATGCGGCGGCGCTGACGGTCTCCAATGGCGCGCGTTCGGTCGCCACCATCAACGATGGTCCGCCTCGCATCTTCAATCTGCGCATTCCCGCCACCAACTATTACAACCAGCAGCTGTTCGGTGGCAATGCGGTGGACATTCTGAACTGGGACCTGCGCTTCGCGGAACTCGGCTACACGGAGCGCACGCTCAAGCGCGACGAGTACCGGATCGTCGCCGGCCTGCGCGGTCGGATCGGTGCGGACTACGACTGGCAGGTGGCTTTCAATCGTTCCGAGTTCAATCGCGATGAATCGCAGGCCAATCAGATCAACCTCGCGGCGCTGGAGCGCGCACTGGCTCGGACCACGCCGGATGCCTTCAATCCTTTCGGCCCGAACAGCGCCACGGTGATCGATGAGCTGCGTGTGACGTTGCCGTTCGATGAGAACTCGTACGAGCAGTCGGTGATTGCCTCGGTGCGTGGACCGATCGTCGAGTTGCCGGCGGGCAGGATGACCGGCGCCGTTGGCGTCGAGCGTCGTCGTAGCTACGTCGATCGGCCACTGGGCCAGGCGACCTACGATTTCCGCGGGTCGTTCCCGTATGACTTCCTCTATGACATCACGGGTTACTTCGCCGAAGTCAACGTGCCGTTGTTCGACAGCTTGACGCTGGACCTCGCAGGGCGCGCCGAAGATTATCAGGATATGTTCGATACCACGGTCGGCTCGGTATCGTTGCGTTGGCGGCCGATCGACTCGCTGCTGGTGCGCGGCTCTTATAGTCAGGGCTTCGTGGCGCCCGGCGTGACGGATCTTGCCAGCAACGGTTTTACCACGCCGCAACAGTCGTTTCGCGATCCGCGTAGCGGCCAGTCCTTCGCGCTGGATATCTATTCCATCGGCAATCGGCAGCTGAAGCCGGAGAGCAGCGACATCTATAACCTCGATGTGACTTTCCGGCCGGACAGCGTGCCCGGTCTGATGGTTTCGACCGGCTACTTCCGGATCGAACAGCAGGACATCGTGCGCGATCTGAGCGTGCAGTACATCATCGATCGCTATTTCGCGACCGGCGGTCCGGGCAACGCGGGGGCTGAGTTCGCCGATCGGGTGCAATTCGACAGCGCGGCCAACCGCATTCTTCAAGTGACTCGCGGACCGTTCAACCTCGCCGAGCGCACCGTCGACGGCATCGACTTCTCGGTCCAGTACCGGCTGCCCGAGTTCGATATCGGCACGTTCACGGTGGGCCTCAATGGCTCGCGCTATCTCACGTTCGAAGAGGTGGATATGCCGGGCAGCGATCCGGTGAGCTATCTCGGCACGGTCCGCGATTTCATGGCGGTATATCCGAAGCTCAAGGCGAGCGCCAACGTGCAGTGGTCGCTGGATCGCTGGAGCGCATCGCTCGGCACGAACGGCTTCAGCTCGGTGAACAATCCAGGCAGCACGGTGAAGCGTCGTCTCGGCGCGTATGTTTCCACCGATCTGTCGTTGAGCTATCAGTTCGATCGCGTCGGGGTGACGACGGCGGTGGACAACGTGTTCGGCCGCGAGCCGCCCATGGATACCTCCATCTACGGCAACTATCCGTTGAACTCGTACGATCCGACCGGGCGCTATTATTCGGTGCGTATGAGCACCAAGTTCTAGTGTCCATGTTGACCCGTCGATCGATGCTGCTCGGTGTCGCGGGGGCTGCCATTGCGCAGCCCCTTTGGTCGGCCGAGCCGGTGCTGCCCATCGCCGAGACCCGCTTCGGCAAGGTGATGGGTGTGATGGACGGGCCGATAGCTCAGTTCCGGGGCATTCCCTACGGCGCGCCCACCGGCGGCGCCAATCGTTTCATGCCGCCACTCAAGCCGCAGCCGTGGGCGGGTGTGCGCGAGTGCCTTGGCTTCACCACTCTTTGTCCGCAGGCGGGGCTGCGAGCAATGGATTTTCGCTCCGAGTATTTCCAGCTGATCGGCTGGGATCAGTCGGCCGGCGTGATGAGTGAAGATTGTTTGAACCTGAACGTGTGGACGCCCGGTCTGCGCGACGGCACGCCACGACCGGTGTTTGTTTCTTTTCACGGCGGCAACTTCGATCGTGGTACGGCCAACTCGCCGGGCTACGATGGCAAGAACCTCGCATTGCTCGGTGATGTCGTGGTGGTTACCGTCAATCATCGACTGGCCTCGCTGGGGTATTTGCACCTGGCGGATCTCGGTGTGCCCGAGGAGTTCGCCTCGGCCGGTGCGGTCGGTGCGTTGGACATGGTGGCGGCGCTGGCCTGGGTTCGCGACAACATTCGAGAATTCGGTGGCGATCCGAGCCGCGTGACCATCGTCGGGCAGTCTGGGGGCGGCGCGAAGGTCGCGACGTTGCTGGCGATGCCGGCAGCCCGCGGGCTGTTCCACCGCGCCATCATTCAAAGTGGCGGTAGATTGCGGTTGGCTTCACGCGAAGCCGCGACCGCGAATACCGAGAAGCTGTTATCGACGCTGGGCTTGCGTGCTTCGAATATTCGAGCTTTGCAACGCGTGCCGTGGCAGCGACTCATTGAGGCGCAGTGGCAGCTGGGAATGACGGATTTCGCGCCGGTCGTCGGTATCGAGGCGCTGCCCCGGCACTATTTCGATTCCGAGCAACCGGCGCCGAGCGACGATGTGCCGCTGATGATGGCCTCGACGCTGGAAGATGCGGCGATGTTCAACACCAACTTCGATCTGGACGAGGCGGGGCTACTCGAGGTCATCCAGTCCCGGTATCCAGATCAAGCGCGTGAGATCCTTGCGCTGTATCGAGACCAGGCACCGCGGAAGACGCCGTTTCTGATCCAGGCGCAGATGCTCTCGGATCTCAACTATCGCAAGCCGCTGCTCACGCAAGCCGAGCTTCGGGTGCGGCGGGGCGGAGCGCCGGTGTATTCCTATCTATGGCGTTGGCCGTCGCCCGCGTATGACGGCAAGTTCGGCGCGGTTCATTTCGTCGACGTGCCGGCAACTTTCAACAATGCTCGCGACGCCATCGTGGGTGGCGGATCGGCCGTGGGCCGCCGGTTGTGTCATCAGCTCGCATCCGCGTGTATCGAGTTCGCACGTAGTGGCAAGCCGCAGCTGCCGGGAGGGCTCAGTTGGCTGCCGTTCGAGACGACCAGGCGCAAGGTCGCCGTGTTCGATGAGCAGCTGGCGGTGGACGACGATCCTCGCGGAGAGATCCGGCGGTTCTGGGAACGGCCATCCATGACGGGCGATTCCCGTCGCTGAGCTCGATCGCTCCGCGATGACCGCTTTGAGTGGGCGCTGAGTCGATTACTCGATGACGGCCGCTTTGAGCGGACTTTGCGTCTTCACGGTGCGCATGGTCACCAGCGTCTTGAAGTTCTTGACGAAGTTGTCCGCATACAGAACGTCGCGCGTCAGCGTCTCGAAGCTCTCCATGCTCTGGGCGACGACGCGCAAGGCGAAATCGTAATCGCCAGTGACATACCAGGCCTCGACGATCTCCGGCACGCCCTGCAGCTTACGAATGAACTGGTCGAGAATGGCCGTGCGCTCGCGCTCGAGCGTCACCAGCACGATCATCGTGAGCGGCCATCCCATGGTGCGCGGTGACACCACAGCGACTTCCCGCTCGATGACTTTTTCGCGCTTCAAGCGCTGAATGCGCCGATAGCAGGCGGGTTCGGACAGGCCGACGATCTCCGCCAGCGCCGCGATCGGCGTGCGGGCGTCGGCCTGCAACAGCTCCAGCAAGCGGTAGTCGGCGGCGTCGAGTTCGGTCTCCATGCGATAACTTTTATCATTCCCGAATCAATCTTGCGAACTTATCGCAGGGCCGTTAGGTAGATTTTATCGACTCCCAAGGAGAATTTGCCCATGACCTCGCTCGAACAGCTCAAGTCCATGGACCGTGCGTCGGTCCTGCACCCCTTCACCCAGGCCAAGGACTATGCGTCCGGGGCGGCGGACTGCTTCGTGGTGGAGTCCGGTTCGGGGGTTCGTATCAAAGGAGCGGACGGCACCGAGCTCATCGATGCATTCGGCGGGCTGTATTGTGTGAACGTCGGCTACGGGCGCCCGGAAATTGCCGAAGCCATCGCCGGGCAGGCTCGCAAGCTTGCCTACTATCACTCGTACGCCGGCCACACGACCGAAGCATTGGCACGACTGTCGGCTCGCCTGATCGAGATGGCGCCGGCCGGCATGAGCAAGGTGTTCTATGGCTTGTCCGGCTCCGACGCCAACGAGACCAACGCCAAGCTGGTCTGGTACTACAACAACCTGCGTGGCCAGCCGCGCAAGAAGAAGATCATCTCGCGCGAGCGCGGCTATCACGGTTGCTCGGTGATTTCAGGGTCGATGACCGGCCTGTCGTTCTATCACCAGCACATGGATCTGCCGCTGCCCATCGTGCGGCACGCAGGTGTGCCTCATCACTATTGGGGCGCTCAGGCGGGCGAAACCGAACAGCAGTTCTCGAAGCGTCGCGCGGCTGAACTGGAAGCGTTGATCCTGCAGGAAGGGCCGGAGACCGTGGGCGCGTTCATCGCCGAGCCCGTGCTCGGCACGGGTGGTTTGATTCCACCGCCCGAGGGTTATTGGGACCAGATCCAGGCGGTGTTGAATCGCTACGATGTGCTGTTGATCGCGGACGAAGTGGTGTGCGGTTTCGGTCGCATCGGCACGCCGTTCGGCAGCGATCGCTATGGTATGAAGCCCGACCTCATCACGGCGGCCAAAGGCTTGACCAGCGCTTATGTGCCGATGTCCGCCTCCATCATCGGCGAGCGCATCTGGAATGTGGTACGCGATGCTGCCGATCAGGTCGGTGCTTTCTCGCACGGTTACACCTACAGCGGTCACCCGCTGGGAGCGGCGGCCGCGAATGTGTGCCTGGACATCCTGGAGCGGGAGAAGCTGGCCGACAACGCCGAGCGCGTCGGCACCTATTTGCGCAAACAATTGAGCGATGCGCTCGGCTCGAATGAGTTCGTTGCCGAGATTCGTGGCGTTGGCATGCTGGCAGCTATCGAGTTCGTTGCCGACCGGACCACTCGACGACGTTTCGATGCCGCGCAGAAAGTGGGAGCGAGGTTGTCCGCCGCCGCTCGCAAGCGAGGGCTGATCACGCGTGCCATGCCTCACGGCGACATCCTGGGATTTGCGCCTCCGTTGGTGCTGACGCAGGCGGATGCCGGAATCATTGCGGAGATCACGCGCGATGCCGTGGTCGAAGTGACGGAACAGCTCAAACGCGAACGGGCTGTGTAATGTCGACGATCGTCGTGCGCGACCCCGATGATGGCAGCGTCGTCGGGGAGGTCGAAACGACCAGTGCGGTTGAGCTCGATCGCATTCTTACCCGAGCCACGGACGCGTTGCGCGCTCCACGTCTGGCCGCTTACGAGCGGTCGAAGATATTGACGGCGGTCGCCGGCAGGGTCGAGGCACAAGCTGAGGATCATGCGCAGCTGATTGCGACGGAAGGCATCAAGACGCTGCGCGAGGCGCGCCGCGAAGTTGCGCGCTGTGTAGAAACATTGCGGTTGTCCGCCGAAGAAGCGAAGCGCATTGGCGGCGCAGTCGTTCCTTTCGATCAGGCTCGCGGCGGCGTCGATCGGATGGGCTGGTGGCAGTTGCAGCCGGCCGGCGTGGTTGCCGCGATCACGCCCTATAACGATCCATTGAACCTGGTGGCTCACAAGCTCGGGCCGGCTTTTGCGTTGGGCGCGCCGGTGGTGATCAAGCCGCATCCGCAGACGCCGTTCTCGGCGCTCAAGCTGGTGGAGCATTTTCGCGAATCAAACGCGCCGGAAGGCTCGGTGCAGATTGCGTTCGGCGGTGCCGAGCTGGGCGCGATGCTGGTTGCCGATCGTCGACCCAGAGTTGTTTCTTTCACGGGCGGCCGAACTGCGGGGGCTGCCATTGCCGCACGGATCGGGCTCAAACGTCTGCTCGCGGAACTGGGCGGCGTCGGTGTAGTGGCTGTGGCAGCGGACGCCGATATCGAAGCGGCGGCGCAATCCATTCACTCGGGTGCATTTTGGGCGGCGGGGCAGAACTGCGTGCATGCGCAACGGGTCATCGTCGAGGCGAAGATCGCGCCTGCGCTGCGTGAGCGTCTGTGCTCGCTGGCGGGCGCCATGCGGATGGGGCCGAAACGCGATGAAGCGACGGAGCTGGGCCCACTGGTCGATCAAACGTCGGCGCGCCGGGTTATGTTCAAAATCGATCAGGCTCGCAGCGCTGGGGCGGAAGTGCTCAGCGGTGGTTGGGAGGCTGGCAATCGAGTTGCCGCCACCTGGATCGAAGGGCTCGCCGCGGATCATCCGCTGTTGAGTGAGGAAATATTCGGACCGGTCGCGACGTTGGAGATTGCCACGGACACCGCCGATCTCCTGCATCGCCTGGCGACTGCCAGTGACGCCATTCACGCCGCGATCTTCACCAGCTCCATTGACACATCGTTGCGCGCCTACAGCGTGGCGAATGCGGCCGCGGTGATCGTCAACGACAGCACCGACTTTCGCATCGACGCGATGCCCTTCGGCGGTGGCGGCGCCGCCGGGCTCGGCCGGGAAGGGGTGGCCGATGCCATCGAAGCCATGTCGGAAAAGAAACTGTATGTGGTCCGACGCAGCGCCTAGCGATCGGGCTCAGCGATTGTCGTAACGACTGTAATCGAGCACGCCGGAGGTCAGCGGCTCCGCGCGACGATACTTGCTCAGCAACTGGTCGCTCAGCGACCAGAAGCGAGGGTCGGTACGGCGGACACCGAAACGGTCTAGCAGCGCCGCGTAATCCGCTTCGTTGCGCAGTTGCTGGATCCGGCTCACCAGCTCGGGCAGGTCCGCTTCGCTCACATCGAGGAAGACGTTGGGATAGGCGCCGATGACGCCATTGGCCAGGGTCACACTGTCTTCCGCCACCAGACGGCGATTGGCTTCGCCGAACATGGAGGCGATGTTGGTGTAGGCGCTGTTGCTCAACAGAGTGAGCAAGCCGTGATCCCTGACGTTGATGAATGTCACCTGCGGCACGATGGACGCCGGCACGCCGCGCAGGTTGTCCAGCTGTGCGAGGGTCGCGACGCTGCGGGCCGACAAGCCGGAGTGCGACAGATCGTTGCTTTGGTTGAGGATCGGCGCCATCCGTTTGCGGAGCGCGGCGAACAGCTCGGCCTTGGGATCATCCGTGGTCGCCTCGAACGGCGGCAGCAGGGCCTCGCGCTCGAAATAGGCATTCAGATATTCGCGCACGTCCTTCTCGGCGCCGCGATACCACTGATCGATCTCGGCCTTGCGACGATCCGGCGGCAGGAAGCCGACGAAGTTCATCTCCGATTCCATCCGCAGGAAGTCCATGTACATGCGCGTCATCGCCTGATGCGAAGCTGTGCCATACACATCGAAGCCCGCGACCAGCAGGTAGTGGATGCGCTCCAGGATGGGATAGTCGATCAGCCACGCGGTTTGCGGCGGGGTGCCGACCATCCCCTGCACGACGGTGGCGCTGTCGTAGTGGCGGAACACGGTGAGGGCGGCGTTTCGATTGTGGCCTTCGCCGTTCCAGAATGTATTCAGTCCGGCGGCGCGTAATGCATCGGCGTTCTTGCGAATGAAATTTCCCTTGGCTTCGAGGTAGCGACGCTGCGCGCCGGCGTAGCTGAGCCAATGAGTCACCGACCACAGTCCGCTGTCGACGCCGGCGGGCAGTTTCAGATTCTCGTCCTGATTCGCCAGGAACTGGGAGAACTCCGGACCGACCGCCGACTCCGGCGCGGTGAAGAACACCCAGAAGCGGTCTTGAATGACGTCCAGCGCGATATTGCCCCGGCACACCGGCCCCTTGATGAAGTTCATGATGGTGAACTCCGCTTCATCGAGCAGGAAGCTGTAGCGCGAGCGATAAGGAATGCGCTGATAGGTATAGAACGGGTTGGACGCGGTATGCGCGTCATAACCGGGGAGCGCTGCGACGGTGTAGTCGGCGTCGATGAACCACTTGCGCCACAGATCGCGGCGGGCCGGGGTCAACAGATACGGCAGGTGGGTCTTTGCGACGACGCTCGCGGGATCGCGCCACAGCCGATAGTACACGCGCGCCACACCGGGATCGTCGTAAGGACGGCGAGTGCTGATGAGATCGAGCGGTTGCCCGGGCGGCGTGCGCGAGCGGACCACCTTGAAGAACACGGTATCGGCGCCCTTGTCCTCGAAGTAGATGTGGGCGAGATACAAATGCTCGTACAAGTAACGCGCGGCCAGCTGATGTTTCAAGCTGTCGCCGTTGAACAGGGTTTCCCAGTAATTCAGCTCCCTGGTCAGGCGCTCGCTGAGCGCTGCGGGCCCGGTGGCCGGCGCGCCTGCCGCCAGCCAGCCGATGAGTTTGCCGTGCTCCTGGTCGCTGAGCGGCGGCAGGCCATAGGGCATGCCCCACAACGGATATTTGTCGGCGAAGCCTTCGAACTCTTCGATCTTCGGGCATTGCTCGGCGCGGCCCAGCGAGAAGTCGAAGCTCTCCGGCAGGATCTTGCCTTCGGGCAGCGGATGCAATTGTTTGAGCTCGAGCATCCGAGCCAGCAGCCCGGCCTGTACGTTGGCAGTGCTCTCGTCGCGACGCTCGTTGAGCACAGGATGAAAGCCGCGTTCGCGCCACTGCGCCGTGGTCTGTGCGTCTTCGAACAGTCGTGAAGTCGCGGCCGGTGTCAGACGAGCGGAGTGATAGACCCGATCTTTGCTACCGCCGCGCAGGATGCCTTCGTAGGAGTCGAGCTTGAGCTGGCACGGAGCGTCGTAGCAACCGTGGCAGACGAGGCAGCGATTCTCCATCAACGGCCGAATGTCTTTTTCGTAGGACACCGGCGCCGAGCTTGCCGGCGTGAACTCCTTGGCGGAGGTCGTGCCATATTCCGTATCGAGCTGACGCGCGGCGAGGACGGCACAGCCGGTCGCGAGCATGAGCAGGGCGGCGACCAGCGGCCAGCGCAAGGGACGGGCTCGAATGTTCACGGATGCCTCTAGGAAGTACGCAAGCCGCGCTCGATCAGAATGCGCCAGATGTCTTCGGCCGAGTCGGCGTAGTCGAACAGCGCCAGATCGTCCGGGCTGATCATCGACTCCTCCAGCAACGCGTCCAGATTCAACAGGCGCTGCCAGTAACGGCGGTCGTACATCACGATGGGAATGCTCGGCGCCTTGCCGGTCTGGCGCAACGTCAGCACTTCGAACAATTCATCCATGGTGCCGAAGCCGCCCGGAAAGACCACCAGCGCATGCGCGCGCATGGCCAGGTGCATCTTACGCATCGCGAAGTAGTGGAAGCGAAACGTCAGCTCCGGCGTGGTGTAGCGATTCGGCAGTTGTTCGTGCGGCAAAGTGATGTTGAAACCGATGGTCGGCGCGTGGGCCTCGTAGGCACCGCGGTTCGCCGCTTCCATGATGCCCGGGCCGCCGCCCGTCGCGATCACGTTGTCTCGCCATCGATCCCGAGGCGCCTTCGCACCACCGCGCTCGCTTGCGATGCGACCGAATTCACGCGCGGCCTCGTACCAGGCCAGCTGACGCTCCATCTTCTGGGTTTCCGCTTCGCTGGGCTGGACCGCCGCCTGTTTCCAGGATTCCATTCGCTCCGGCGAGGGCACGCGCGCGCTACCGAAGACGATGATGGTCGAACGCACGCCCCAATCCCGCAGCAACAGGTCCGCCTTGGAGTACTCCAGGGCGAAACGCGCGGCTCGCATCTCGTCTCGTAGCAGGAAGTTCGTGTCTTCCACCGGGAGCAGGAAGCTGGGGGAGTTGAGCTGATCGCTGACCTCGGGGAGCGGGCTGGACATGGTCGATAGGTGCCTGAGTCGGGAATTTCGAGCCCGATTTTGAAAGATGGCGGCGGTCGGCGCAACGAGGAACGGCCGGGGCCGGCCAATCGTTAGGTCATCGAGCTGCACGGGTTACATGAGCCGCAGGAGATGAGACTACCGACCTGGCGAGCCGCGCTGAAGTGGATCGCCCTGGGCATTGCCGGCCTGTTCGTTCTGATACTGCTGGTATTGGCCTTTGCCGACTGGAACCGGCTCAAAGGCCCGGTGGAGCGGGTGGCGAGCGCAAAGTCCGGTCGCACTGTGAAGATCGACGGGCCACTCGACGTGCACCTCTGGTCGCTGACCCCACGGGCCAGCATTGAAGGACTGGTCATCGGCAACCCGCCCTGGGAAGCCGACCGCCCCATGGCGCGCATCGATCGGCTCAACGTCCAGATAAAGCTGCTCCCTCTGTTCATCGGCGACATCATCCTGCCGCGAGTCGAGCTGGTTGAGCCCGAGGTCTATTTGCATCGTGACGCTCAGGGGCGCGCGAACTGGACGTTCGAGAACACCAAGCCCAGCAATGCCCCGGCGGGTAAGCCGCCCAAACTGCCGGTGATCCGCGATTTTCTGATCGACGACGGTCAACTGACCGTACGGGACGAACTGCTCAAGCTCAAAGTCGATGGCACCGTGCAGGCGCATGAGTCCATTGCCGAGAAGGAAAAGTTCGCTTTCAACATCAAGGGTAAGGGCACCATCAACGAGCAGCCCTTCAATATGAGCGTGGGCGGCGGCCCGCTGGTCAATCTCGATCCGGACGAGCCGTATCCCTTCAAGTTACAAGTGCGCGCCGGAGACATCCGCGTCGAGTCCGATGGCACGGTGAAGAAACCTTTCGATCTCGGCAAGCTGGCGCTCAACGTTCACGCCAGGGGCGGCGACCTGGCCGATCTCTACTATCTGACGCAGCTCGCTTTGCCGAATACGCCACCGTTCGATGTGTCCGCGCATGTCGAGCGGGACGTGAAGGTGATCAAGGTGACGAAGCTGGCGGGCAAGATTGGACAGAGCGACATCGGCGGTGCGCTCACGGTCGATGCGTCGCGCAAACGTCCCGCTGTTACGGGAGATTTGCACTCTCGACAGTTGCGCCTGAAAGATCTCGCGGCGTCGCTGGGTTCCGAGCCTGAGACTGCAGGGTCGCTGCAGGGTAAGAGTCAGCCATCGAAACCGCCAGCGAAGAATCCCAACGCGCGTTTGTTTCCAACGTCGCATCTGCAGGTCGATCGCGTTCGAGCCATGGACGCGGACGTACGCTTCGAGGCACGCGCCATTGACGCGGGTTCAGTGCCGATGAAGAAGGTTGCATTTCACGTGAAGCTGGATGACGGCGTGCTGGCGGTGTCACCGTTCGCGCTCGAATTGCCGCAAGGTCAGTTGAGTGGCACGGCTCGAATCGATGCCACCGGCAAGATTCCACAAACCAGGCTGGATATCCGGGTGAAGGACCTTCAGCTCGATCAGTTGAAAGGCAAGAAACCGGACGCGCAGCCGCCGCTCGCCGGTGTGATCCAGGGGCGAGCCGTGATCGAGGGGCAGGGAGATTCGGTGCATGACTTGATGGCGGACGCGGATGGCCGTGTGTCGTTCATTCTGCCGAGTGGACAGGTCAACGCAGCGCTTGCCGAGCTCACCGGTATCAATGTCGCTCGCGGTTTGGGGCTGTTGTTGAAGGGAAGCGATGACCAGGCGCCGATTCGCTGTGGCGTGGCTCAGTTCGAGGTGAAGGACGGCAAGATGCGCGCCGACAATGTCGTCTTCGACACGAAGGATGTGCGCATCCAAGGTCGCGGCGAGATTCGCCTGGGACCCGAAGAGCTCGATCTTTCCATCAAGGGGGAGCCGAAGAAGCTGCGCCTCGCACGGTTGCGCACGCCGGTAGAGGTCAACGGGCATCTGCTCGATCCCAGCATCGGCGTGGATGTGGGGAAGGTGGCGACGCAGGGTGCGGTGGCGGCGGCCATCGGCGCCGTGATCACGCCGATCGCCGCGGTCGTTGCATTTATCGATCCGGGTCTGGCGAAGGACGAGAATTGCGCGGCGCTGCTGGATAACGCCGAGTCGGGGTCTTGAGGCGATTCACACGCCGTCGGCTCGAACCCGCAAGTTCGACACCAGCCGCCGGCCCTTCAGATAGAAGTCCCGGGTGCGCCGGCCGATCTCCCGCCAGTCGTACGCGCTGAGATCGACTGTTTCATCCTCGCCGATCGTCGCCGATCCCATCGCTTGCAACAGATGTTCCGTCTGCAACCGACCGCTGTAGAGCGTGAGCCAGCGCTTGCCGACGTGACTTTGAATCTCGGGGAGTGAGCCGAGATCGGGTGCGAGTACCGCGCGATTGAAAGACAGCGCCAGAAAGACGCTGCCGGAATTCAGGATGTTTTGAAAGGGCAGGACCATGACATCGGCCGCGCCGACGTACAGCGGCACCTGTTCTTCCGGAACAAACTGCAACGACAGCCGGATGCGTGAGTCATCGGCGACCAGTTGCTGAAGCTCGTCGGCACGCATCGTGTGGCCGAGCTGCCCCGCGATCACGAGTTGCACGTCGGCGTGCGGCAGCTTGCGAAAGGCGTCGATCAGCGCGGGCAGATTCTTGTACGGGCGGATGTGGCCGAGGAACAGGAATGTGAAGCGTCGGGCGAGGCCCAACTGATCCCGGCAACTCGATCGGGACTGCGCAGGTGGATAAGCATCCCGATAGTGGCCATGAGGAATCACGGCTGCGGATTTGTTACGGAGCGCCGGATAAGTAGTCAGCGCCGAGGCCAAGCCGTGTTGAGTGAGGGCGATGACGTGAGTGCACAGGCGCGGAAACCACAGCGAGAACAGTCGTTCGCCCAGCGGCAAGTGACGCTCGTGCGGTTTCAGGTTGTGCATCGTCCAGACGATGCGAGTCTTGCGCCAGCGCAACCACGCAAAGAGCAGCGCGAGTCGGGCGTGCTTCACAATGGTGCGTAATGAGGAACGGGCGTGCAGATGCAGGTCGGGCCAATGCAGGTGTAGAACGTCATAACGGTTCTTCAGCGCCTGCATGAAGCTGAAATCGTCGACCCGCACGCCCTGACGTTCGAGATTTTCCGACAGGCTGCGCAGGTACGGATTGTCCCCGTGTTTGGGAAACATCAGGACACGCAACTGCTGCGCCTCGGGCGCGGATTCCGTCAAATCACGGTCGGTCACGACTGGGCTGGGACTTCTAGTTTTTAGTAGGTGGTAACCGTAGTGAGAGTCTATAGGGGCCCAGCCCGGCCTGCAAAATAAAGGTAGCCACTTTTCGCCGTTCCCTGTTCTATAGCCCCGGACCGTCCTTCGTGCGGTCGCAGGCGGGGTGGGGTTTGCACAATAGCGACCGCAGGAAATCGTTCGTGGCCGACGTTGCCGTCCAGTACGGCCGGCGGCTGCAGCGCTTTCTGGCGGCCCGGCTGCGCAATGCCGGCGATGCACCGGATCTGGCACAGGAGGTGTACTTGCGGCTGCTTCGGGTCGACAAGCACGAGCTGATCCGTAATCCGGAAGCGTACATGTTCACGGTCGCGAGCCACCTCTTGAACGAGCACACCCTGCGGCAGACGGCCGCGCCGGTGATCGTCGATCTCGGCGAGATCTTCACCGAGCTGCGTACCGTCGCCGAGCACGATCCGGCCGAACAGGTCGAGCGTCAGCAACGGGTCCAGGATCTGGAGCAGGCGATGGAGAAGCTGCCCGCCAAGGCCCAGGCGGCGTTGTTGTTGCATCGACGGGACGGTTACACGTTGGAAGAAGTCGCCGAGCGGCTGGGCGTTTCCCGCGCCATGGCCAAGAAGTATCTCGCGCGCGCGCTGGTCCATTGCCAGCGCCGCCTCGAACGGGCGCGGGAACGGGAGCAGGCGAATCAATGAGCGACTCACGAATCCAGGAGGAGGCGGCCGAGTGGCTCGTGACCCTGCGCGATGGTGGCGGCGATGCGGAGGAGCGGGCGGAGTTCGCGGCATGGATCGCCAAGTCTCCCGCGCACGTGCGCGCGTACCTCGAGCTGTCCACTGTATGGACCGATGCCGCCGCCTTGGATGCGCAACGACGCGTCGACATCGACGCTTTGATCGCGTCCGCTGAGCTATCGAGCAATGTGGTGACGCTGGCGGGGACCCCCGCCGCGCCGAGCGTTCCAAGCAAGCCCCAGGCTCGACGAATCGGTTGGCCTCAACGTCTCGCTGCTTGCGTTGCCATTGTCTGCATCTCCGTCGCCATCGTTTGGTGGCAGGGCACGCAGGCGCTGACTTATACGACGGGCATCGGCGAACAGCGCTTGCTGACTCTGAGCGATGGCTCGCGCGTCGAATTGAACGCACGCTCTCGCATTCGCGTGCGCTTCTCCGAGCAGGAGCGCCTGGTCGAGCTGCTGGAAGGTCAAGGAATGTTCCAAGTGGCGAAGAATCCGCTGCGACCGTTCATCGTCCATAGCGGTCACACGCGCGTTCGCGCCGTCGGGACCCAGTTCGATGTGTATCGTCGCTCCAGTGGCACCCTGGTCACTGTGCTCGAAGGCAAGGTGGAAGTGCGAGCCGGCTCCGCTGGCGCCGTGGAACGCAGCGTCGATTCGGTCAGCTCGCTCGGCGCGGGCGAGCAGGTCATCGTGGTGGCCGATCGAATCAATCATCCCGAGGGCACGAACGTTGCCGCCGCCACGGCGTGGACGCAGCGTCAACTCGTATTCGATGCCGCGACTCTCGCCGAGGTGGCCGACGAATTCAATCGATATAACTTGCGACAACTGGTCATTCGCGACGCTGCATTGAAAGGATTTCTGATCAGCGGCGTGTTTTCTTCCACGGAACCCGCCTCGTTGCTGAGCTTCCTGCGGCAACAGCCGGACTTCCAAGTGCAGGAAACGGATACGGAGATCCGCATCTCGCGCCGTGAATGAGCGCGAGCGAAAATTCAGGTATCCACTTTTCCCCTGCGTCCGTTCTAAGGGCGCCATGAAACTGTCGTCGACTGCGACGGCAGTCACAACAAGCCTCCACAGAGGCAGGGGAGTAGTGTTCATGCGTGCAGCCATTGTTGCGGCGATCTGTGTTTCCTCGGTGGGTTTGTCGCTGGCCTCGGACGTCGAGGCGGCGATTCGCAAGTCGACTCACATTCCAGCGCAGGGATTGGGGCCGGCGTTGCAGACCCTCGCCAAGCAGCGCGATTTTCAGATCGTCTATCGTCCCGAGTTCGTGCGTGGCTTGAACACGTCGGGCATCGCCGGCGATCTGACGCCTGAAGAAGCGCTGACCGAGTTGTTACGGGGCACCGGGCTGGTTCATCGCAAGGTCGATGACAAGACCATCACCATCGTGCCGGCCCCGACGCAGATCGAGTTGCCGAGCACGGGCATGCTGCCCGATCAGATCTCCTTCCTGTCGCTGAGCGCGCCCGAGGATGCGCCGGTCGAGTCGCCGACGGTCTGGCAGCGTCTGCGGATTGCACAGGCGGAGTTCTCCTCCGAGGCCAGGCAGAGCGCCAGCGGTAAGCAGGAGACGAACAGTCCGCGCTACAGCGAAGTGGAAGAGCTGGTCGTTACCGGTTCGCGTCTGTCGACGACACGTCAGCAACAACCGGTGCCCGTGAAAATCATGAGTCGTGCGGAGATCGACAGCAGCGGCGCGACGAGTGTGGCGCAGGCGCTCAATCAAATGCCCGAGGTGTCGGTGCAATCGACCACGGCGCCGTTTCAATCTGGACGCGGCAGCCAGACCGTGCAACTGCGTGGCTTGCCGTCCGGAACGGCGCTGGTGTTGCTGAATGGTCGCCGCTTGGCCGGCACGCCGTTTCAAGCGAGCAGCGGCATCACCAATCTCAACGTTCTGCCGCTGTCCGCGGTGGAGCGTATCGAGCTGTTGCCTTCGGGATCGTCCGCGATCTACGGCGGCGATGCGCTCGCAGGCGTCGTCAACATCATTCTCAAGACAGATTTCGATGGCGCCGAAGTCGATGCGCGCTATGGCAGTGCCGATGGCTACGATGAGCAGCGATTCAGCTTCGCGATGGGCAAGACATTCTCACGCGGCTCGCTGTCATTCATGGGGTCGTATTCCAAGAACTCCGTATTGTGGGGCTCGGAGCGCGCGATCACAGCGGACACGGATTACTCGCGCTATGGCGGTCACGTTTATGCCGTGACCTATGGCATGCCGGGCAATGTTTATTCACGCGACGGCTCCAATCTGCCGGGCCTGAACTCGCGCTTTGCCGCGATTCCGGTGGGCACCGATGGCATTGGCTTGACGCCGGCCGATTTCGCCGCCACCGCGGGAACGTTGCAGCGGGACATGGGCTTCTATCGCTACTCCTCGGTGATTCCCGCCACGGAGTCGACCAGCGCGATGCTGTATGGAACATTCGACGTGACACCCAACGTGGAGCTGTTCGGCGAGGCGATGTATTCCCGCTACGAGTCGGAGGAAATGGACTATCCGATCTTCATGCATCAAGCCTATCGGGTGCCGGCCTCGAACGCCTTCAATCCGTTCGGCGTGGATATCGGCGTCGATCACGTGTTTCGTACCGACGAGGGCTTTTGCTACTGCTTGAAGCAGGAGTACGGTCGCGCGGCGCTGGGCCTGCGTGGCGACATCGGCGCATGGCGCTGGGAAGTGGCGGGGACCTATACCAAGGGCAAGGACACGACCGATGAAGGCCCGGTGTTCGACCCCAACGCGGAGCCGCGCTTCGCGGAGGCGCTGGCCGATTCCAATCCGGCCACCGCGCTGAATGTTTTCTCCGATCGTCACTGGACCCTGGATGAACTGAAGCCGTATGGCTTGATGACGCTGGTCAACGAGCTGACCTCGGATCTCACTTCGGTCACGGGATTCATCAGCGGGCCGTTGTTCGACTTCGGTGCCGGTGCGGTTCAAGCGTCGTTCGGCGCGGAGGTCGAGCGTAGCAAGCTGTTCTACAACTACTACATCACCACCTTCGGCGGTGACCGCGACAACTATGCGCTGTTCAGCGAAGTGCGCGTGCCGTTGATCGGACCGGGCGAAGGCGGCAACGCGGCCCGGCTCGCATTGACCGGCGCGGTTCGCTTCGACGACTACAGCGACTTCGGCAGTGAGCTGTCGACGCAATTCGGTGTCGAAGTGCGGCCCCACGAGTCGCTGCTGTTGCGAGCGGCGTATAGCGAGGCGTACAAGCCGCCGCGGTTGTATCAGCTGTTCTCGCCGACGGTCTCGACCCAATCGACACTGACTGACAGCCGTCGCGGCAACGAAGCTTACGCCGCGAGGTACTACACGGGCGGCAATCCCGATCTGGACGCGATGACCGGTTACTCCACCAGCGCGGGCTTCGTATTCACGCCGGCGGCGTTACCGGGATTCGAGCTGCTGGCGACGCATTGGACCACCAAGATCGAGAACTACGCGAACCTGCTCAACCAGAGCGTGGTCATTGCCAATGAAGAACTGTTCCCCGGCTATGTCGTACGCTCACAGCCGACGCCGCAGGACATTGCCAACGGCTACCCCGGTCGCATCACGGAGTTCCGCAACATCTATCTGAACTTCGGCACGTTCGATCTGGCGGGTGTGGATACTGGGGCAAGCTGGCGTGTGCGTACGCGCCTGGGCGAGTTCGTGCCCAGCGTGTCCGCGTCCTACATATATAAGTACGACACCGGGCTGGTGCCCGGCGTGCCGGTGCAGAATCGGGCGGGTAAAGCGACCGCCAGCTTCTTTGCGCCCAACTGGAAAGGTTCGGCATCGCTTGGCTGGAACACGTCGCTGCTGCAGGCGACGCTGGTGGCTCGCTACGTCGGTGAGTACGAGGATTACGATCCGTCCAAGCGCAAGCTCGGCGACTTCGCCGTGTTCGATATCAACGCCAAGCTGCAAGTGGGCAAGGCGCTGGGCTGGTCCGGTTCCGTCATGGAGCAGGCCTACGTGACGGTCGGCGCGGTGAACCTGTTCAACCGTCTGCCCGACTATTCCTATAACCGTGGCTCGGTGGGTTACGACCCGACGCAGTACGACATCCGCGGTCGATTCATCTATCTCCAGGCCGGGCTGAAGCTCTAACCGGCCGCTCTTCTTCGAGGACTTTCCCATGCAAGCAAATCGCTGCGCCTGGATGGTGGCGCTGTGCTCGGTTTTTGTCGTCGGTTCCGGCCACGCGGCAGGCCCTGCGGGCGGCACGAGGAGCTGGACGATCCGTGACATCGTCGAGACCGGTCAGATCACGAGCACCACGCTGGACGAGCAACGGCGGCGGGTGGCGTTCGTGTTCAGACAAAGCTCGGTGGAGCGGGGCGACACTCGTTTCAGTCTCTACGTCGTGCCGGCCGATGGCAGCTCGGCCGCGCGAAAGATTCTGGACACGGCCTACATGGACGATGTTTCGCCACGCCCCGGCACCGATCGGTGGACGGTTCGCGCGGATCTGGGCCAAGGCGTCCAGCTCTATGAGATCGATGACCGGGGCGGGACCCGACCGCTCATCGTGACCGAGCGAACCGCGCCCGTCGGTGGCTTCGGCGGAATGTTACAAAGCGCGCATGACGAGTCGCGTCAGACCGGCGTCGTTTCCTATGCCTGGTCGCCCGATGGCTCGGCGCTGTGGTATGCGAAGCTGCGACTCAGATCGCCCGCCGAGCAGCAGGCCGTCACCAACGCCGGCGTGGTCTACAACTCCGCGACCATGACGAGCCTGGCGTTCGGCAAGGACATGAGCGCGATGGACGGCACCGAGCTGCGATTGTGGCGGCCGACGGAAGATCGCTTGCTGGCCCATGTGCCTGCCAGCGCCATGGACGATTTCCTGCGCTTCTCCCGCGATTCGGTGGCCTGGTCCAGCGATGGCAAGCGTTTGCAGTACTCCGATTCGGAGAGCACCAATGGCGGCCGGCGCGACTTCGTTCGCATGGCAATCGATCTTGCCAGCGGCAAGGTGGAGCGCGTTCCGAATGCCGCGGCGTTGGAAGCGCTGTATGCCTCGCCGCTGCCGAATGGGCAAAGCTTCGTCACGGTCAGAGACGAGGCGAACGGCAAGCGGCTCGTTCATCTGGACGTGTCCGGCAAGGTGTTGAAGGATCATGGACCGGTGGACTACTCGCGGCTCAGCAGCCGCGTAGGTTCCTCGTGGAATGCCGCTGGCGACCGCGCCGTGCTCGGCGTGACTTATCGAGATCACGATGGCCTGGTGCTGTTTCCCAACGTGGCGGCGAATTCGAAGTGGTCGCAGCGGCGGGATCATTTCTCCAACTGCGTGTTCAGCCAGAATCTCGAATACGGCGCATGCGTTCGCGAATCGCTCACTGAGCCACAACAGCTGGTCGCGGTGTCGCCGAGCCGAGGCGAAGTCAAAACCATCGCGAAGCCCAACGCCGCGCTCGAAGAGATCGAGCCGCTGAAGAGCGAGCGTCGTGAATGGACGGGCAAGTCCGGTGGCGTGAGCGACGGCTACGTCACCTATCCTCGCAACTTTGTGAGTGGCAAGAAATATCCCGTCATGGTCGTCACCCATGGCGGCGATGCGCGCAATCGCTTCGCTTACTACGGCTTCCAGGCGGAGGCGCCGGTGCAAGTGTTCGCGGAGTCGGGTTATGTCGTGCTCTCGGTGAACGATCCAATCAGCAACGCCCGTACACGCCAGTCCCGCGACAAGTTCCTGCACACCGATGGCGGCGATGCCAACGTCGAAGCGATGCAGTTCTATAAGAACGTCGAGCCGTTGGAGGGTATCGAGGCAGCGGTGCAGTGGGCAGCCGATGCGGGCATCGTCGATGCGAATCAGGCAGGCATCGCGGGCTACAGCCGCGGCTGCGAAGTGGTCGAGTACGCAATGAGCCACTCGAAGCTGTTCAAAGCGGGCGCCAACGGCGACGCGGGCGGTTGGATGCCTTCCGGCTACTGGGCGGGCGGCACCGACAACTATGTGGGTTTGTATCAGGGCATGTTTGGCGGCTCGCCATACGACCCGCGCGCGGTCGAGAACTACCGTAAACATTCGGCGGTGTTTCGTGTCGATCAATTCTCCGGCGCCATGCTGCAGCAGTCGGCGGCGCGCTCGTCGATGTTCGGGCTGGAGCTGCACATGATGCTGCGTCTGGCAAAGGTCCCGAACGAGTTCGTGTTCTTTCCCGACGAGTCGCACATCTTCTGGCACCCGCAGCGGCGCGCGGCGGCCATGAATCGCAGCTTCGACTGGTTCAACTATTGGCTGATCGGCAAGCGCGATGCGTCGCCGGACAAGAGCGATCAATACGCACGGTGGGATGCAATGGCCCGCGAGTGGCGCGCCAAGAATCAGAATTCCGGGAGCTGAGGCATGCGTTCGATGAAGTGTTCGATTCTGTGGGTGGCCATCGTTGCCAGTCATGCGGCGGCGGCGAAACAGCCATTCACCTCGGCCGACTTGCTGTCGATGAAGCAGATCGGGGGTTACAACGGAGCGCTGGCGCTGTCGCCGGATGGGCAGTCGGTCGCGATTCAAATTCAGCAGGCAGACTTCGCCGCGCGGACTTATAAGCTCGATTGGTACGTAGCGGCCGTCAACGGCGCCGCGCCGGTGCATATCGGCGCGGGGGGTGAGGTGATGTTGAATCCGAGCCCGCTCGGTCGCATCAACGGCTCGCGCGCAACGCCTGTGGGGAAGTGGTCTCCCGATGGTCAGTGGGTCGCGTATCTGCGCAAGGACAATAGTCACGTGCAAGTGTGGCGCAGTCGCGCGGATGGGTCTCTGCAGGAGCAGGTCACGCACAACCCAGCCGATGTGCTCGACTTCAACTGGAGCGCGGACGGCCAGGCCATCGAGTTCAAGGTGGGGCGCGATCGCTCCATGATGGCTCGCACCGAGCAGGAGGAAGGCGATCGCGGCATCCTGCTCGACGATCGCTGGGTGCCCGACAACAGTAATGTGCCATTGTGGTTTGCGTGTACTGAAGATGGCTGGGACGTCCCACAGCCGGCATCGCAGAAGTGCACGCCGACGGCGTGGGTCGTCGATGTTGCCAGCAAGCAAGAGCGCCTCGATACCGCAACCTCAAAGCAGCCGGCGATCCGTCCTCCTGGCGTGGCGTCCGAGCGGGTCATTCAGAAGGTGACACCGGATGCATCGGGCAAGCGTTTCGCCTGGTTCGAGAACGAGACTCCGGTCGAAAGCCCGGGCTTCGCGGCCGAGCTGACCCTGTTCGCCGATGGCAAGCGTTGTGGTGCGCCGGAATGTCATGGGCAGCTGAAGGCGTTCTGGTGGCACGGCGACGAAATCATCCTGCTGAATCGTGAAGGGCACGCGTACAGTGAACTGACGTTGTCGGCATGGCGCCCGGGTGCGAGCAAAGTGCGACGGATCTATCACCTCGACGGCGTCATCGACGCCTGCGATGTGAGAAGCGGTCGTGCCGTTTGTCTGCACGAGACGGCGACGACGCCACGCAAGCTCGTATCGATCTCGTTGCGCGATGGAAAACTGCAAACGGTGTTCGATCCGAACCCGGGATTGGCTGCATTCGAGCTCGGCAGCGTCGAAAAAATCGAATGGCACGACGCCTACGGCAACCCGACCTTCGGTCACCTGGTGTTGCCGCCGAATCATCCGCAGGGCAAGCGTCTGCCGCTGGTGATCGTGCAGTATCGATCGAAGGGCTTTCTGCGCGGTGGAGTAGGCGAGGAATATCCCATTTATCCGCTGGCTGCCGCGGGATTCGCCGTGCTCAGCTTCGACCGGCCGGAAGACTGGGGGGCGATGAAGAAATTCGAACCGAAAAAGGTCGGTCAGTCCGAGGCCAGGGAATGGGAGGATGCGCGTGAGCGCAAGACCGCGCTGACGGCCTTGGAGATCGTCATCGACAAACTGTCCGAGCGCGGCATCATCGATGCGTCACGTGTCGGTCTCACCGGCCTGAGCGACGGCGCGGAAACCGTCGAGTTCGCGTTGTTCAACTCGAATCGTTTCGCCGCCGTGGCGCACAGCGGCAGCTGGTCGCCGTATGTCTATCAGCTGTCCGTGAATTCCTGGATGCGAGAGTTCCTGTACTCGATGTTACAGGCGACCAGTCCCCAGCAGCTGATGGAACGTTGGCAGCCCATGTCGCTGGCCTTCAACGCGGACAAGGTTCGTGCGCCCGTGCTGATTCAGGTGGCGGACAGCGAACTGCTGATGGGGCTGCCGACTTATGTGGCATTGAAGGATGCCAACAAGCCGGTCGAGACCTATGTGTTTCCAGGCGAGTATCACATCAAATGGCAGCCGCAACACAAGCTGGCCGTGGCCGAACGCACCATCGACTGGTTCAACTTCTGGCTCAACGATAAGGAAGATTCGGCAAAGGACAAGGCCGATCAATATCAGCGCTGGCGTGCCTTGCGTCAGCAGCAGCTGAGCTCGGCCCGATAGCAGGATTATGAATAAACGGCCGCGCGCCAGGATCGGGCAGGCGCGCGGCCGATCGACTCACGCCAGAGCACCAAACAAGGGCTCTGCACCACACCGGTCGCCTGCGCATATCGGTCGTGACGCTTGCCGATGTCACGATTTTTCAAGCGACGATCAAATGTAAGTTCATGAAACATTTGCGACGTCGAGCCGCGGCGCCGGATGTCGATGCGGCTCGGATCGTCATGTGACGACGGCCGGTCAGCCCTCTGGCCGGCTTATTGCAACCTTTCCCGTGCGCTGTTGATGCGGGCATGCTGAATGAGCTGTTCCAAGGTAGGAACGGCGGGCGTGCGGTCGTGAGCAACAACAGCAGCTTTCAACACCCCTGTTCGGAGGTCATGCCATGAACATGAATCACTCGAAGGGGCGCAACGCCGCGCACCGCTGGCCAGATAGCTCTGTTTCCAACAAGATCAATTCGAAAACGGTCGCACTGACCGGTACCCTCCTGTCCCTCGCTGTGTCACAGGCGCTCGCGGATGGTGCCGCGGACGAGAAGCACAAAGTAGAAGAAATCGTCGTCACAGGATCGCGCGTCTCGGGAATGAAGGCCGTCGAAAGCTCTTCGCCGGTGCAGGTTCTGGACGCGGCGGCACTGGAATCCGCCGGCAAGCCGGATCTGATGAATGCTCTCGCCAATACAGTGCCATCGTTCACTGCGCAGGCGTTTGGCGGCGACATGGCCAATCAGACATTGCAGGCCAAGCTGCGTGGCTTGAGTCCGAATCACGTGCTGGTGCTGGTAAACGGCAAGCGCCGCCACACCACCGCAAGCCTGGCGGTTCTCGGCGGACCCTACCAGGGCGGCGCCGGCGTCGATCTGAATTTCATTCCGGTGGAGTCGATCGATCATCTGGAGGTGCTGACCGAAGGGGCGGCGGCCCAGTACGGTACCGATGCCATCGCGGGCGTGATCAATATCAAGCTCAAGAAGGACGATTCGGGCAGCGGCATCAGCTATACGCATGGCGGCTACTACGCCGGCGATGGCGATACCGATTCGATTTCAGGGAGCATCGGACTGGCGCCCACGGACGATTCGTTTCTGAATATCTCGGGCGAAACGCGGCAGCATGCGCATACCGATCGCGGCGGGATCGATCCGCGTGTCGTGAATCCGGCGAACGTGGACCCCGCGAGCGGTGGCACGTTTCCGAACACCAACATGCCGTTTGCCAAGGGTTACCCGTACCTGAACAACATATTCGGCGATGCCGAATACGACATGAAGCTGGCGTCGTTCAACAGCGGGATCATGGTGGGCGAGAGCACGGAGGTTTATGCCTTCGGTACCTGGGGAGAGAAGAACGCGGGCTCCTATGAAAACTACCGGCTGCCGAGTCGCGTTTCACACACGGATCCCGACACGGGTGAAGTGACCTACCTGTATCCCTATGGCTTCGATCCGCGGGAAGAAATCGAGGAGACGGACTATCAGATCACGGCGGGCATTCAGGGCGGCGTCGGTGAATGGCGCTGGGATCTCGCGTCCACCTATGGCAAGGACGAGATCGACATGTTCACACGAGACAGCGCCAATGCTTCTCTCTTCGCCGCCACGGGCGCCACGCCGACCGATTTCTATGACGGCACTTACACGGCGTCCCAGTGGACGACGAGCCTCGACATGGTCAAGACCTTCGATCTCGGCATGGCCGGGCCGTTGAACTTCGCGTTTGGCGCGGAGTATCGCAAGGAAACCTGGGAGGCATCGCCCGGCGATGCGGCTTCGCGCTATCTCGAGGGCGGTCAATCCTTCCCCGGCATCGGTCTGTCGGATGCGGGCAGTTACGATCGCGACAACGTCGCCGGCTATGTCGATTTCTCGCTCCAGCCGATGGAGGGATTGCGGGTCGGAATCGCCGGGCGCTACGAAGATTACAGTGACTTCGGCGACACCTCGGTCGGCAAGGCGACGGTGCGTTATGACTTCGCGCCTTCGTTCGCATTGCGCAGCACGTTCAGCACCGGCTTTCGTGCTCCGACACTGGCGGAGTCGTACTACTCCGCGACCAACGTCGGACCGACGACGGCGTTCGTGCAGATGCCGCCGAACTCGCCGGCGACGGCGCTGCTCGGTCTCGGGGCGGGGCTGCAGCCGGAGAAATCGACCAACTATTCCTTCGGCTTCGTCATGCGGCCGATGGACAGTATGTCGCTGACCTTCGATGTTTATGAGGTGGAGGTGCGCAACCGTATCGCCGCCACCAGTACTTTCTACGGCACGATCGACGGCGAGCTGTTCTCGCAGGCCATCGTCGACGCCATCATCGCCAACGGCAACATTCTCGACCCCGAAGTCACGGCCAGCGGCGACACCGGCATCAACCTGTTCACCAACGGCGTGACCACGCGAACGCGCGGCGCGGACCTCGTGTTCGACTATCGGACGGAGTACGGCCCGATGCAGGTCGATTGGAACGCCACCGCGACTTACAACAAGACGGACGTGACTTCCATTCGGGCAACGCCGCCGCAGCTGGGCACCTCGCAGGCGTTGTTCGACAAGGTGGCGCTGTCGGACCTGCAGGATACCGTCCCGGAATATGTGCTGAATCTGGGCGGCACGTTCCGATGGGAGCGGCTGACCGTGAGTCTGCGTGAGGTGATCTACGGCGAGTCGTCGCAATTCGAAAACGACGGCGGTGCCACCAACGGTCAGATCATGTTCTATGAAACCACCATCGGGGTCACGCCGATCACCAATCTGGAGGTCTCGCTGGAAGCGATGGCGGGCCTCACGTTGACTCTGGGCGCGGTCAATCTGTTCGATGAGATGCCTGAGAAACGTAACGATGCCTATCGCGCCGTGCAGTTCCGTGATGGCGACAACGGTGCGGTTTCGCAATACCCGTCGTTCTCGCCGTTCGGCATCAACGGCGGTTATTACTACGGCAGGGTCTCGTACAAGTTCTGAGGTCGAAGGCGGGTGGGCATGGGCTCACCCGCCGGTCGGATTCATTTCGCGAGCTGCACTTCGATCTCCACCAGCATGCCCGGTGCGACCAGCCCCGCCACTTGCACGGTCGAGCGGGCGGGCAGGTTGGGTTGTTCCCTGGTGCCGAAGAACTGCGAGTACGCCGCCATGAACCCGGCGAAATCCATGCGGCCCGCCTTGGCGGGATCGCCCACCAGATACACGGTCATGGCGACCACGTCCTTGAATCCGAGGCCGAGCAGATCCAGCGATTCCTTGATTCTGCCGAACGCGCTCATGGCCTGGGTCTGAGTGTCGCCCCAGTATTCCGGCGAGCCTTCGGTGGCTTTGGGATTGGCCGGGGTCGGGGTGATGCCGCTGTGAAAGAGGATGGTCTTGCCGGCCGGCACTTCGACGGCCCGTGCGATTGGGAATTTCGAACCGCCGGTGAGTGCGTGGCGCACTACATCGGCGGCGTTCGCGCTGGACATGAGCACCAGCGAGGCGGCGATCGCGGTAGCGAGGCGGATGCCTGACATATCTGATTCCTTCTTGGCGAGATGACAACAGTCAGCGACGTGCGCGCAGCGTATTAATATACGTGACCACGTCGTCGATGGCTTGTGTATCCGGCAGCGTCTGCGCGAGCGCGCGCATCTGAGCGCCATTGGTATCGCGCTGATCGCTGCCGCGTAAGCCCGCTTTGTAGTTCCGCAGCTGAGTGACGAGATACCAGTCCGTTCGATCGGCGAGTGCCGGCGCGCCCACTGTTTGATTGCCTTCGCCGTTCGAGCCATGGCAGGACGCGCATGTCACGTACAGCTCGCGGCCGCGGGCAGCGTCGCCTGTTACGGTGATCGGCGGGGCTTTCGGTTTGAAGGTCGAGACATATTCGATCGCCGCATCCATCGCGGCTCCATCGCGCAAGCGGACGCCGACGGGCTGCATCTCATGACCGGCGGCATCGTCCGGATGCGTGCCGCGGACGCCGTCGCGAAAGGCTTCGAGTTGACGGCGGATGTACCAGGGTTCCATCGCCGATATTTTTGGCGCGCGAATGGCAGGATTGCCGTTGCCGTGCGCGCCGTGACACACGGTGCAGTAGGAGAGATCGGAGTTGTCGGCAGCAATCGCTGTGGTGGAGAGCACAGTGGTCGCGATCAATGGCAGCCAGGCCTTCATGCCGCCACCACTTGCGTCGCTTGCTCGCGCACCCGTCGATCGATATCGGCAATGGCATGAAAGGCTGAATGAATCGCGCCCTCCTGCCAGCCCGAGTGATAACTCAGTTGATCGCCGATCAGGTAGTGGCTGCCGAGTGGAGCCTGCAGGCGCTTGAACCATTGCGTGCGAACCGAATCATCCCATCGCGTGGAGCATCCGAGCATGTGATTCATCCGATGCCAGGGGATGCTCACGGCGCTTTCGACATAGCCGCCGTAACCCGGATGCAGTTTCTCGCCTTGCTGAATGGCCAGCTCGATGCGTTGCGCCGGCGTCAGGCGCGCGAATTTCTCGCCGGTCTGATCATCGAATGTGTAGGCGCCGAGCATCACGCCTTTCTGTCGATGGATGCCGTGCGCGGGATACCACAGCTGCACGATGTCCTGCATGGTCCACGAGATGCCTCCATAGATGCCCTCACGTTCCCAGAAGCGTTCTTTCATCTGCAGTCCGATCTTGAACAGCTTGCCGCGTTGTACCGCCGTGAAGCCGTCGGCGTATTCCGGCGGAAAGTTGTGATCGATGCCGGCCAATAGCGGCATCGGAATGCTGTTCAGGCAATAGTCGGCCTGGAGCAGCGTGCGTTGGCCCTTGTGTCGGTAGACGACATCGACGCCGGTATCGGTGGAGCGCACGCTTTCGACCTGGGAGTGCAGGCGGACGCAGTCGCCGACCTTGGCCATGAAGCCGGCGACGATGCGGTCCATGCCGCCGACCGGCTCCATCATCATCGCGGACTGATCGTCCAGCTCGCCGAAGCTCATGACATACATGAATCGCGAACGCATCAGCTCCGCAATGGGCAACGGCTGTTTGAGCGCCTCCGGGCCGGTGTAGTCGTGCCTGGCGAATCCCGCCCGGGGAGAGCCTGCATAAGTGAAGCGTCCGTCGAGCTCGCCGAACTGACGCACGTACTCGAGCAGATGGCTGTAATCGGCGCCGGTGAAGGGCGCGCTCAATTGTTCCGGCTTCAGTGATTTGGCGAGCAGCTCGGCGATGAAGCCGCGCGTATCGGTGATGTATTCGCGATTGCGGATCGGCCGGCCATTGAACATCGCATCGTCCTGTACCAAGGCGCTGCGGTTGTCATTGATGAACGGCGCCAACGATACGCCGAGTTCCTTGCAATAGCCGAGCAGGGCGGAGTGATGGCCGGGAATGCGGGCGGGCCCGGCGTTGAAATACAGATCGGGATCGCGATCGAAGCCGCACGTCTGCGGATAGCCGCACTCATCGATCAGATCGCCACCGCGCAAGGTGAGATTGCGGCCGCCGGCGCGATGGGAGGCCTCGATGATCTGAACGTCGTAACCTTTTTGCCGCAACTCATAGGCCGCCGTCAGTCCGGCGATGCCGGCACCGAGGATGGCGATCTTCTTACGGCGCTTGCCTGTCAGCGGGGCAATGTCGGGACGGGCTGCGTGAGTGACGGCGGGCAACAAGCCCATTCCGAGTGCAGCTTGATATATGGCCGTGGTGCCGCCGACGGCACCGACCATATGCAGAAAGCCACGGCGCGACATTCCCTGGTTCATAGCGGCTGGCAACCCTGCTGATGAGATCGCTCATGCAAGCATTCAAGGGCTGTGCCAGTTTCAGGGAAGTAACAAAACCGCGAGCTTGCGTGACTTTGTTATTTCCACGCAAGCATCGGCTGCACTGTAACGGTTCGCGGCAGGTCAGGCCGCTCGAAGTGAGTGCTCGATTTCGTCGCTGTGAGCCAGCGGGTGCGTGGTAACGACGGCCGGCACTTCGGCCGTATGCATTGCGAACGCAGAAATTGCCGCAAACATATATTGCGACTGGCTTTGCAGCTCGGTCGCCGTTTCGAGCAGCTTCTGGGCTGCGTGCGCGTCGCGCTGGGTGATTGTATCCATCTGCGTGACGGCCTGGCTGATCTGCTCGACACCGGCGGCCTGTTCGCGGCTGGCGCCCTCGATATCCCGAATCATCTGGCTGACCCGTTGCACCGAGTCGACCACCAGACCCATCGAAGTTTCCGCTTCGCTGGCGAGCTCGCTGCCGCGGGCCACAGTGGCGCTCGACACGCTGATCAGATCTTTGATCTCTTTGGCGGCCGACGCCGATCGTTGCGCGAGGCTGCGAACTTCTTGAGCGACCACGGCGAAGCCCTTGCCTTGTTCGCCGGCGCGGGCGGCTTCCACCGCGGCATTCAATGCCAGCAGATTGGTCTGGAAGGCGATGCCGTCGATGATGCCGACGATATCGCCGATGCGACGGGAGGAATCGAGAATCGAGCCCATCGTCGCATGCATGTCGCTGACGATGCGTCGACCGCGCGCCGTGAGCTCGAACGACTCGTTCGCCAGGTTGGCGGCCTGTCGTGCACCCTCGGTATTGCGTTCCACGGTCGCGGTAATCTGCTCGATCGATGCAGCGGTCTCTTCGAGGCTCGCGGCATGCTCCTGGGTGCGATTGGAGATGTCGCTGCTGGAGTTCACGACGTGAGAGACACCGCCGTGAACTTCCGTCGCGGCCTGATGATTGTCCTTGAGCACGCCATGCAGCTTCACGCGCAGTTGCTCGAATCCCTCAGCGAGCGCGTCGATGGACTGAACGGCATCGCTCGAGATGCGTGTCTGCGTGTCGCCGCTCAGCAGTTTCGATGCCGCAGCCTGCAGCTCTCGCACCGGTGTCGCCACATATCGCAATACGTAGTAAAGATTGGCGCAGACCAGGCCGATGGCTGCCAGGCTCAGCCAGCCGGTGATGCCCATGCCGGCCGTGCGCGTGCTCGTGAACAGGATGGCGGAGAGCAGCGCCATGAGCGTGCCCAGCACGAGCCAGGAGCCGCGTTCCAGCGACAGGTGCGTGACCAGCCGGCCGAGCCGGCTCATCAGCGACATGTCGCGAAGCCGACCGCGATCGATCTGAAAATTGTGAGCCCGTCCGTTGCGGATGTCGGCATACACGTGCTCGGCCCGGGCAATCTCCGCTCGTGTGGGCTTGGTGCGGACCGACATGTAGCCGGCGATGCGCCCGCCTTCTTCCACCATGGGAGTGACGTTGGCGCGAACCCAGTAGAAGCCGCCGTCCTTGCGACGATTCTTCACGATGCCGCACCAACTTTGCCCGGAGCCGATGGTGGCCCACAGATCCGCGAATGCTTCCTTGGGCATGTCGGGATGACGCACGATGTTCTGCGGTTGTCCCATGCATTCTTCGAGCGAGAACTGGCTGCTGGCGAGGAATGCCGGGTTGGCGTACGTGATCCGGCTGGAGCGGTCCGTGTGCGTGATGATGACTTCATCATCGGGCAGCACGTACTCGGTCTGGGTCACGGGTCCATTGTCTCTCATCTTTCAGTCTTCTCTGGAACTCGAATTCCCGTTGTCGGCAGCAACCAGCCAGAGTTGAGCCTGAGGTAGTCCTTAGCCGCTAGGGACGAATCCGACGTGACAGGAATTCGAAGTAGCGATCGATGCAACTGCTGATTCCCGGCATCCCGCAGCAACGGATTCATTATGGTATGCCGGAGAATCACCCGGCGGGCGTTGCTGAGATCGGGCGGCGCCGTCAGAGGAATTGCATCGAACACTCGTTGCACAGTTTCGGGGCGCCATTACAGCGCCCAGCCGCGGGCATGGCCTCGACCTGAATCAAACGCGCATTTTCACTGTCGCGCGCGAACGAACTCCAACGCGACATCCTTTTGAGCGGCCAACGATGCCGGAGTGGCTGGCGCCAGCACATCGGGCAGCAAGGTTTGCGCCGGTCCTGCGTTCACATCCGCTCGCAGCAGTCGCGCCGTCGACAGGTTGAGGAAATAGGGGAGATGCGGCACGTCGAGATGAATCTCGCTGGCATTGAAGGAAGCCGAGTTGCCGATGGGTTCGCCAACCAGCAGGCCGAGATTGTTGTCTCGTACCAGTCCCGCGAACAGGGCGGCACTCGAGAATGTGCCGCCGTCGACCAGCAGATACAAATCCACGTCCGGCTTCACGAGGCCGGCCGGCTCGGGCGGCAGTCGCTGCGCGAGCTGCGCCAGGACCAGGTTGCCGGCGAGAGTGTAGTGACGTGTGTCCGGCGCGAGCGGCTGCAGGCCGAGTTTCTCGAAGACAGGTGACATATTGGCGGGATCGAAGGCCGGTTGGGCCTGGCTCAGTTCCGGCGACACGCGAATATCCACCGAGAATGCGCTGGAGGGTGGGTGACCGAAGGCACGAAGAATGGCGAGCGCGACCGAGGAGTCGCCGCCTGGATTGCCGCGCAGATCGATTGCTACCTTACGTAGCTTCAGCTGGCGTACTTCAGCGACGAAACGTTCCAGCGTGCGGTTGAATTCTTCATTCACCTCGCATCGGTCCAGCCACAACAGGCCGGTCGACTGCTGCGGCCAGGTTTCGTAACCGATCCAGGGGCGTGGCGCAGCGGTTGCCGGATTCAATTGCAACCGCTGTCTGGCCGGCGCGCCGCCCGGCGGTTGGTAGGTGATCTCCAGCGAATCATTGCCATCGAGCAGATGCAGAGCGCGCAGGGTATCGGCTCGCGGTAGCAGGCGTACGAACTCACTCCGAGCCCAATAGCGATTCTCGTGCGGAATCACGGCGGCGGCGAGGTCGTCGAGTTCCTCGAGCGAATGTTTACCGATGGCGAGGACACGCGATCCAGCGGGGATTTTCGAGCCGCCGCGCACCAGCAGTCCATTCTCCGACCAGGTCAGGGGCAGCGGCAGCTGCGCGCACTTCACCTCGACCGTGGGCGACAGCTTCAGGCGCAGATGAGCATCTTCCGCTCCGGCGAGCACGCGATTGATCGCCAGCCCGAGCTCCGAGGCGGGTATCGACTTCGACACCGACCCTTTCAATTGCTTCAGTCCGTCGCGCACAGACGCTCGCATGCCATCGAGCGAACCGGCGTGCGCGCTGGACACGCGGTCCCCGACGAATGCGATGGCCTCGTGAGCTTCAGCCTTGCTCAGCAATCCGTCCGCGCAATCGGGCGTGGCGCCAAACGCGGCACCGTGCATACCGGCGAGTGAGACCGCGGCGGCGATACGGATGAATCGATTCTGCATGGGGTCCTCGGCTTCGTTATCGGTGTGCTTCCATTGAGATTGTGATAGTGGTATAAAAACTGACCAGTAGTCAATATTGAAGCCGATGGATATCACACCCGAACGGACCGAAGGCGTCACGCTGCTGCGCTTCAACCGGCCGCAGTGTCTGAACGCCTTTTCTCGATCCATGTATGGCGAGCTCGAAGAGTGCATCGCGCGCTTCGGCGACGACGATTCGCAGCGGGTGCTGGTCCTGACGGGGGCCGGGCGTGCCTTCAGCGCCGGTCAGGACCTCAACGACGTGGACAGCATCGATCGCAGTAACGTCCGCGAGCTGACCGAGAAGCTCGGCCAGCTGCAGCGGATCACGCGCCGGATGCAGTCGATCAACAAGCCGATCGTCGCCGCGATCAATGGGCCCGCCGTGGGCTTCGGGGCCGAGCTCACCCTGAGCTGCGATATCCGCCTGGCCGCGCCCGGGGCGTACTTCATGTTTCCGGAGCTGCAACGGGGCCTGTTCTTCACCAACGGGTCGCTCATGCTGCTGCCCAGGCTGATCGGGTTCTCGCGAGCGACTCATCTATTGCTGACCGGTGAGCGCTGGTCCGCCGAAGCAGGGCGCGAAGCAGGTCTGATCGCTCGCATCGTGCCGGACGAGGAGTTGCTGGAAGTCGCGTTGAAGTTGGCGCGGCAGCTGTCGCAGCTCGACGCGGAATCGGTGCGTTTGACACTGGCTGGATTGCGACTCGGGCAGAACGATGCGCTCGAAGCGGCGATGTCATTCGAAATACAAGCGTGCCTGCAATTGATGCGTCGGGCGGACTCAGTCTCGGGGGAATTCTGATGTTTGAACGTTTTCTGGCCGGCGCCTGCTGGCTGCTGGTGTTGCTCGTTGCGCGGCCTCTGTACGCGGACGGTCCTGGCGATGTTTCGCTCAGCGCCGAGCAGCGCGCGGCAGTTGCGTCGGCGGCTGCAGACTTCATGACGCGTTCGGGGACGGCGGCGGTCAGCATCTATGTCGATAGAGGCGGCGCGACTTCGTATGCCGCGGGCTTCGGCGTCACCGATCTCGAACACGATGTGGCTGCGCGTGCTGATTCGGTCTATGCGATCGGTTCGATCACGAAATCGTTCACGGCACATGCAGTCCTGCAGCTCGTGGCCGAGGGTAAGGTGGATCTGGATGCGCCGATTCGTCAGTACCTGACCGACTATCAGGGCCCGGGGGGCGCCGCGACGGTGCGACAGCTGCTGGTCCACACCTCCGGCATTCCCAACTATGTGAACGAAATTCCGGGCATCGCGCCACAGTTGCGGCGTTCGGAAATGCAGCGCCCGGAGGTGCGAAAGGTGTTCGAGAGCCGGCCGCTGGCGTTCGCGCCGGGTACCCAATGGAGCTATTCGAACTCGGGCTATTACCTGCTCGGCCTGCTGGTGGAGGCGGCGAGCGGCCGCGACTACTACGACTATCTGCGTGAATCGGTGCTCGCGCCGCTGGGCATCAAGCAAATCTATACGGGTGACGATCGGCAGGTGATTGCTCGTCGCGCCATCGGCTATGAGAAGCGCCCCGAAGGATTCATCCATGCCACGCCGTGGTATTACCTCGTGCCTTTCTCGGCGGGCTCGCTGCTGTCCACGGCGGAGGAAGTTGCTCACTACCGGCGTGCCACATTCAAGTCGGCTGCGATGAGTCCGAAGGTGCGGGAGCTGATGACGAGCGGCGTGCCGTTTGCCGACGGCAGTGCCAATCAATATCTGCTCGGAGCGCTGATCCGTTCCGACTTCGACGGCATGACGAAGTATGCGCATTCGGGTGAGATCTGGGGCTATTCGGCCGCGCATGCCTACTACCCGCAGCAGGACGTGACCGTGGTCATCCTCACGAACAACAAGGGACAGCCGACGGCGGTGAGCCTGGAGCGCAAGGTGGCACGCATCGTCCTCGGTCTGCCGGCCCGGCCGGTGCGCGACGAAAAGCTGACGTCGAAGGAGTTGAGTCGCTATGCCGGCGAATATCGATTCGCGCCGTATCGTATCGGCGTGGACACCGTCACGTTTCAAGCCCGCGACGGACGTTTGATGTTTGGCTACGGAGCAGCAGCGACGAATCTTCAGCCGCTGCTGCATCAGGGCGGTGGCCGGTTCCTGTTTGGCAACGACGATGAGTCGGAGTTCGTATTCGAGGACGCGCGCAACGGTGCTCACGCCAGGCGCGTCTTCATGAACTCGCTCAATAGTTCAATGCCGGCACAGCATGTGGACTCGTCGCGTCCATGACGCTCTCCCGACTGCCGACGCGTACTTTGATCGGCTACGGAATCGGCTCGCTCGGCACCGGGATCTTCTCGACCACGCCGGGCGTGCTGCTTCTGTATTTCTTGACGGACACGCTTGCCGTGCCCGCGGCGCTGGCCGGGATCGCGGTGTTCCTGCCGAAGGCGCTCGATGTGATCGCCGATCCGTTTGTCGGTCTCGTTTCCGATCGCACGCGCAGTCGCTACGGTCGCCGGCGTCCGTACTTGCTGGCAGGGGCGCTGCTGATGTTCTTTACCTATGTCTTTCTGTTCAACGTGCCCGCGTCCGTGTCGTCGTCAGGGGCGTTCTGGTACGTGGCCGGCATGTTCGCGCTGAGCTCGTTCTCTTATAGTCTGTTCTCGATTCCCTACGTTGCCATGCCGGCGGAGATGAGCGACGACCCGGCCGAGCGTGTTCGCATCGTCTCCTGGCGCATGGGCTTCGCATTGATCGGTGCAGTGATCGGCTCGGCGGTGGCGCCGCTGCTCGTGGGAAGCTTTGGTGGCGGGCGGTCCGGCTATGCCGCGATGTCGTGGATCGTCGGCGGCGCGACTGCGGTCGCGATGTTCTGGGCCTATTGTGCGACTCGCGGTTTGCGTCTGGCCGAGCCGCCCGTGGACACTACATCGATGCGTGAGCAGTTCTCATTGATCTTTCGCAATCGTCCGTTCGTGACGCTGGCGGCGTCGTATATGGTTCAGATCGTGGCCATCGCCACTCTCATCGCGTCCGCGCCGTATTTTTCCGCTCATATCATGGGTGCGGACGAGACGCTGGTGGGGCAGATGCTATTGGTGTTGATGGGAGCGGCCGTGCTCAGTCTGCCGCTGTGGAATTACCTGTCGCGTCGCTTCGGCAAGCGCGACACTTACTTCATCGCGATGTTGCTGCTGGCTTGCGGCGCGCTCGGACTGCTGACCGGCAGTGCGCAATCCGTGGTGTCGTTGCTGGCGTTTCTCGGCTTGGTTGGTGTGGGGTTCGGGGCTCAGCAGGTGCTGCCATTCGCCATGCTCACCGACGTGATTCGCTACGATACGGACACGACGGGGTTGCGTCGCGAGGGTTTTATCTGTGGCGTGTGGGTCGCCGCCGAGAAGCTCGGCCTTGCGATGGGGCCGCTGGTCGCGGGCATGATCTTGCAGATGAGTGGCTTCATCGGGGGCGTGAGCCGTGACGAGTATCCGCAGACGGCACAGGCGCTCGAAGGCATTCGTATCGCCTTCGCGATTGCGCCCGCCCTGTTGGTGCCGATGAGCCTCGCGCTATTACGCCGTTATCGTTTGAACTGAGTCGTAGCGAATGATCGAACCGCCTTTCCTGCGCCGGATCAGCGATTACGTTGCGTGGTACGCCGCGGCCACGCCGGACGCGCCGGCCATGGTGATCGATGAGCATTGCACCTCGTATCGGGAGCTGGCCCGACAGGTCGACGAACTGAGCCGGGCGCTGCTCGCAGCCGGTGTCCAGCGAGGCGATCGGGTCGCAACGCTGACCACGCCGCATCCGGAGTATCTGGTTGTATTCCTGGCGACGGCGTCGTTGGGCGCAATCTGGGTCGGCTTGAATCCGCGCTATCAGCGGCAGGAGCTGCTGTATGTATTGAGCGATAGTGAGCCGAAGATCGTGTTGACGCGGACTCGCATCGCCGGGCGCGACTATTTGCCCGAGCTGCATGCGTTACGTCGTTCTCTGCCGCAGATCGAGCATTGGATTGCGTTGGACGAGATGCCAGCGGGCGGCGAGCTGACGACGCTGCCGGTGTTTTTGAATCGAGGCAATGAGATCGCGCCCGCGCATGTGGAGCAGGCACGGACGCAGGTTGCGCCGGAGGACCCGGCGCTGATCGTCTATACCTCGGGCAGCACAGGCCAGCCCAAGGGGGCGTTACTGCCGCATCGAGGGCTGGTTCGCTGTTCTCTGGTTCAATATTCGCAATGGCACCCGGCGCCGCTGCGCACACTCAATTTTTTCCCCATCAATCACATCGGTTGTGTCGGCGATGTCAGTTGCTACACGCTGGTGGCCGGTGGCTGCATCGTATTTCTGGAGAAGTTCGATCCGGCTGCGGTGCTGGAACGGATCGAGTCGCAGCGGGTCACGTTCTGGGGCGGCGTGCCGACGACGTTTCTGCTGTCGATGGCGGATCCTGCGTTCGCGAGCACCGATCTGTCGTCGCTGCAATTCATATTCTGGAGCGGGGCGGCGGCATCGGTGGAGCTGGTCGATCGGCTGGCGGCGATGGGCGTGCGGCTGGCGACTTCCTATGGTCTGACCGAGACGGTCGGGTCCGTCACATTCACCAGTGCCGACGCCTCCCGCGAGGAGTTGGCGGAGACCATCGGTTCGGCACCGGCGGCCTATGAAGTCCGGCTGGCGGATGCAAACGGTGAGGTCACAGCGCGCGATACGCCGGGTGAAATCCAGGTGCGCGGCGATTTCATCATGTGCGGCTACTGGCGCCGCCCGGATGCGACCGCCGATGCCATCGATCGCGAGGGCTGGCTGCACACCGGCGATCTCGCGGTTCGTCGCGCCGATGGACGGTTGCGGCTGGTCGGCAGGCTCAAGGAGATCTTCAAGTCTGGCGGCTACAACATCTATCCGCGCGAGATCGAACAGGCGCTCGAGCTGCATGCGAGCGTGGCGCTCGCGGCGGTGGTGGCCGTGCCAGATCCCATCTATGGCGAAGTAGGGCACGCGTTCGTCGTCGCCACCGGCTCCGAGCCCAGCAGCGAGGAACTGCAGGCACACTGCCGGCGACTGCTGGCAAACTACAAAGTACCCAAGCGATTCACGGTCCTGCGCGATCCACCGATGCTGCCGATCGGCAAGATCGACAAGCGACGGCTGCGTGAGCTGGCGCTGGCCGAGCAGTCGATGTGATTATTTGCGCGGCAGTGGCAGATCGCCGTCGACGATCGCGGCGACAATTTTCTGTAGCGCTCGTTTCGAGGCTTCCAGGTCGACTTCACGAGGCGCGGCAGCGGCCTGCTCGGTGAGTCCATCGATCGCGGCTTGCAGGATGTCGGCCACCGGTTGGGCGGGGAACGCGGCCACTTCCTTGCGCTTCTGACCCTGCACGATCAGATCGACCACCAGACTGCGCATGCCTGCATAGCCCTTGGCGAGGAACTGGCGCCGTTCGGTCGCATTACCGAAGCTCCCTAGCGTGTCGAGGTAGGTCACGTAGTCCGCCGGACTCTGTTGCATGTAGTCGATGCAGGCCGCGGGCAATTCGAGCAGCTTTTCGCGATAGGACGTTTTGGTCTCCAGACGCTGCCGGACGAAATCCGCATAACCGCGCAGGATGTACCGCAACGCCTCGGCGCCGATCTGCGCCTTGCCTTCGAAGTGGTAGGAAACCACGCCCTTGCTGACGCTGCAGGCCGCTGCGATGTCGGAGAGCGAGGTCTGGTCGTAGCCCCGTTCCGCGAACAGTTTCAGAGCCGCCTCGAGGATCTGCTTGCGCCGGGCTTCCTCGATGAATGTCATTTGCTCACGTGCGCGGACGTTGGTTTGTTTTGCCATGAAGCGTTCGCTCCCCTGCGGATTCATCTTGCAGTTTAACGCGTCGTCACCGGTTTGGCGCGGAAAGGCAGATAACGCCCGTCGAGCCGCGCGGTCGGCTGGCCTCGGGTCAGCGCCGGCTCGCCGTTGACGAAAACGAATTGCACGCCGGTGGCGTAGGCGGCGGGATCGTCCCATGTCGAATGATCCTGCACGGCGCGCGGATCGAAGACGGCGATGTCCGCCCAGGCGCCGGCGCGCAGCACGCCCCGGTCGGTCAATTTCAGGTAGCCGGCGGGCAGGCCGCTCATTCGATGGACCGCGTCGGCAAGCGTCAACACGCCATGCTCGCGGACGTAGTAGGCGAGCACCCGCGCGAAGCTGCCCCGATAACGAGGGTGCCCGCGGCCGCCCGCGATGCCACCTTCCCGGCCATCGCTCGAAATCATCACCCACGGCTGACGTAACAACTGACGCACTTCTTCCTCGCGAATGGAGCCCATGGTGAGCCGGGCACTCGCGCCTTCGTCCTCGATGAGGCCTGCGAGCACGTCGAACTGCGTGACTGAGCGTTCGCGCGCCAGGTCGGAAATCATCCGGTTGACCAGCCTGGCATCGCGGCTGCTGACGATGCGGAATGAGTCGTAGCCCACAGCACGGACCCATGAATAGCTGTCTGCTGCCGGGTTTTCCGTGAGCTGCTTGATGTTCGCGCGTTGTGCAGGATCGCGTAACACCGAACGCCACTCCGACACGAGATCTCGCACAGCCGTGGTCCGCGCGTCATCGGCGGTCGTGACATCTGCGATCAGCGCTTGATTCTTCGCCAGTGAACTGCCGGCGGGTGGCACCAGAACCTCGATGGCGAGCCGTGCGGTGGCGCCATCGTATGGATAAACGTCGGCCGTCACGACTTCCTTGCGTGCCCGCGACTTCTCGATCATCGCAATGAGCTGAGGCGTGAGCCCGGCGTTACGCAAGCCGACGGCTTTGAGATGAGCGACGTGAGTTTCGACCCCCGCGCGCTCGCCGATCTCGAGGCACTCGCCAACCGAGGACAGCAGCTGGAAGCCCGGATCGCGGTCGTGAGAATCATAGATTCCCTGAAAGGGCGCGGCGACGCGCGCAAGCTCGATGACTTCCTGGGTCGAGGCATATTGGCCCGGCAGATACATCAAGCCGGTCGACAGGCCGATCGCGCCTTCCTGCATCGACACCCGCACTTGCTCCTGCATGCGCTGCAATTCCTCGGGTGTTGGCGCGCGGTTGGCCATGCCCATCACGTCCTTGCGGATGCCATTGTGTCCGGCGAAGAACAGATAGTTGACGCCGGTGCCATCAGCCTGCATGCGTTCGCGCAGCTGACGCATCTCGCCGAGACTGTAGCCACCATCTATGCCAAACACAGCGGTCGTGACGCCTTGCCTGATCATCGCCGGCGCAGCCCGGAACTCAGGCAATATCAAATCTTCATCCGCATGACTGTGCACGTCGATGAATCCAGGCGTCACGGTCAATCCCGTGACATCCAGGCGACGTTGAGCCGTGGCGGTGCGCAGGTCGCCGATGGCTGCTATGCGCCCGTTACTGATGGCCACGTCGGCGCGTCGTGCGGGCGCTCCCGTGCCGTCGATGATCGAGCCGCCCACCAGCAGGGTGTCGTAAGCGGGTGCTCCGACTTGCGCGACCGAGGGTGGGGCGAGAGCGAATGCGATCAGCACTAAGAACAGAGCGCTTCGCAACCGTGACGGGCGGGTCATGAGCGGGTCCTGAGTCGTTCCGTAAAAGTTTCGCTGGCATCCGCCAGGGCAGTTGGGAATACTAGGCACGCATTGGCCGTCGGTCAAATATTAGTACAGTGGTTTTTCCATGGGATTCGCCGGCAGCGGCGGGGGTTGAAATGACGAGTCTTATCGAGCGAAGCATTCGATCCGCGGTGTTGCTTGCCGCGCTGGCCTTGATGCCCGTGGTGCAAGCGGCGGATGCACCGTTGCGAGCCCGCGATCTGGGCGTTCCGTTCGAGGGAACGCCGGGCGCCTGCAACGCCATCACGGATGTCGCCGGCGTGGAAGTCGGCCACGCGACGCTGATCTCCGGCGATGGGCCGCTGCAGATGGGGCAGGGGCCGGTTCGCACCGGGGTGACGGCGATTTTCCCGAAGGGCCGGAGCCACTCGGGCTTCGTACGCGCGGGTGTGTTCGTTGCCAACGGCACCGGCGAGTTGACCGGTCGCGCCATGATCGATGAAACAGGCTTGCTCAGCGGGCCGGTCATGTTCACCGGAACCGGCAGCGTGGGCGTCGTGCGCGATTCGGTCATGAGCTGGTACCGCCGGCAACTCGGGCCCGATCCGCAGAAGCTCTTCGTTCATCTGTTGCCGACCGTCGGCGAGACCTACGACGGCTTCCTCAACGATTCATTCGGTCAGCACGTGCGTCAGAGCGATGTGTTTGCCGCGATGGACGCCGCTCGTGGTGGACGAGTCCAGGAGGGAGCCGTCGGTGGCGGCACCGGCATGATCGCGCACGATTTCAAGGGCGGCATCGGCACGTCCTCGCGCCGGCTCTCGCAGCGCGCCGGTGGCTATATGGTGGGTGCGATCGTGCAGGCGAATTACGGCAGCCGTGCGCAGCTCACGATCAGCGGCGTGCCGGTCGGGCGCGAGATTCAGGATTTGATGCCGTCGAAAGGACAGCGCAAGGACGGTTCGTTGCTCGTGGTCATTGCGACCGATGCGCCGGTGCTACCCGATCAATTGCGGCGCGTCGCGTTGCGCGCGACCCATGGAATGGCGCGTGTCGGCGGCATGTCAGGCACGACCTCGGGCGATATCTTTCTCGCGTTCTCCACCGCCGAGCCGGGCGCGCCCGCCGGCAACTTGATCACGGCGCAATACATCGATCCGTTCGCGATGAATCCCATCTTCGAAGCCGCCGTGCTCGCCACCGAAGAGGCCATCGTCAATGCCATCGTGGCCGGTCGTACCATGACCGGCATCGATGGCAATACCGTTCAAGGATTGCCCGCCGAGCGCTTACAACAGGCATTGCGCAAGTACGGACGCCTCAATCCGGTGCCGAAAATCACAGCCCCGGAGGGATGCCAGTAGACCGTCAGATCTAATTTTGACCATCGGATTAAAATCGTGATACAAGTCAAAACATCAAACGATGGTACGTGTGCGATCTGGCGGCATCGGATAACTGGGGAGCGAGCGGTGATGAACAAAACAGGCAGTGCGGCGGCGGTGGCGATTGCACTGGGTACGGCGGCGACCGGCATGGGCTGGTCGGTCGCGCAGGCTCAGCAATCGGCCGGACAGAGCACTTTGGCGCTGGAGACCGTGGTGGTCACGGCGCAGAAAAAATCGGAGAACGCGCAGGAGGTGCCCATCTCCATCAGCGTGTTCGGCGCGGATGCGCTGGAAGCCAGTGGCGTGAGCCGTCTCGATGACTTCATCGCGCAGGCTCCGAACGTCTATATCAACTTCAACGATTCGATCCGCGCCACGGCGATTTCGGTGCGTGGCATTCTTTCGGATCCCAACAGCGTCGGTATCGATCCTTCCGTGGGCGTGTACGTCGACGGGGTCTACATGGCGCGTCCGACGACGGTGAACACCGCGATGTACGACCTGGAGCGCGTCGAAGTATTGCGCGGGCCGCAGGGCACGATCTTCGGCAAGAACACCATCGGTGGTGCGCTGAGCTTCGTCAGCAAGCTGCCGACCGATCAGGCGGAATTCTCACTCGGCCTCGACTACGGCAACTTCAACGCCGCGACGGTCACGTTGATCGGCAACACACCGAAGCTCGGCGACAGCCTGGCGATTCGCGGCGCCGTGCAATACCAGCAACGCGATGGCTTGCTCGAGAACCTGGCGGGGCCGGACAACAACGACGTCAACAATATCAATGCGCGCATTGCCGCTCTGTACGATGTCAACGACACGCTGAGCATCATCTTTCGTGCCGATGCGGCACGCGACCGGACACACGACGGTGCAAACGAAATCCTCGTGCCTTCGCCGCTCTATGCCCGCGCGCCCTTCAATTCGCCTCAGGATGTGAATCCGTGGGACCGGGTCATCAACGATGCGCCCTCGGCATTTCAGGATCGCGATCTGTGGGGCATCTCGGCCGAGGCCAACTGGCGCGTGGCCGGCGGCACGTTCACTTCCATCACGGCCTATCGCGCCTTCGACTGGAACAATTTCCAGAGTTCGAACAAGTCGGCGTTCGACATCTTTGGCACCGGCATCAAGGAAGACCAGAGCCAGCTCAGCCAGGAACTGCGCTTCGCGGGCAACGCCGGCGACCGTCTCGGCTATCTGCTCGGTGTCTATTACGACCAGCAGGACATGGACGCCGAAGCGTGGGCGCGGGTTGGCAGGGACGTGTTCGCGGTATTCGGGTTGCCGCTGGGATCCAATCCAACGCCGGGCGTTGGCTACATCGACATCGGCCTCGAATCGGAAAGCTATGCGGGCTTCGGACAATTGGAGATCCGCGCCACCGATCGATTGAAGCTCATCGCCGGCCTGCGCTACACCTCCGAGGAGAAGAGCATCAATCATCAGTTGTTCGCCGATCCAACGGGCCAGTTCGTACCGAACACTCCGCGCGTCACCGACTCACGCACCGATGAAGAAGCCACCTGGCTCACCTCGGCCACCTGGTCGTTTTCCGACGATGTCCTCGGCTATGTGACTTACTCGCACGGCTTCAAATCCGGCGGCTACAACGCGTTCTCGTTCTCGCTGCTGCAAGCGGACGGATCGCTGGCGGAGTTCGATCCGGAGTACGTCGACAACTACGAAGTCGGCGTCAAGACCACGCTTTTGGACGGCCGGCTGCGCCTCAACGCCGACGTGTTCTACATGGACTATCAGGACCTGCAGGTCAATCAGCTCATCCAGAACGCGCAGGGCATCATCAACTATCAGACGTCGAACGCGGCCAAGGCGATCAGCAAGGGCGGTGAGCTGGAGATCGTGGCGCGGCTCGCGGCGGATCTCGATGTCACCTTGGGTTACGGCTACACCGACGCTTCGTACGATTCGTTCCGAGGTGCCACGCCGGCAGGTGCCGACTTCTCCGGTCACACGCTGCCGCAGTCGCCGAAACATTCGTTCAGCGCCACGACTCAGTATCTGCAGCCGCTGTCCGAGCGCTGGAATTTCCTGGGCCGGGCCGAATACACGTATCGCAGCGAGCGCTACTCGGACGCCGCCAACTCGCCGCAGATCATGGGCGACTCATACGGGCTGGTGAATCTGCGGCTCGGGGTCGAGGAAGCTTCGGGCGGTTCGTCGCTCACGCTTTGGGCTCGTAACCTGCTGGATAAGGACTACGCGATCGTGCGGGGCTTCGGCAGCAGCGCTTTTGCTCCGGGAGCGATCGGCCAGTCGGTGGGCAACGAGCGGATGTATGGAATCGAGTATCGCTACCGCTGGCGCGCGCAATGAGCTCTCGACGGGCGTGGACGCAGCAGCCCTGCGCCACGCCCGAGGGGTCACTCCCACTGCCGCGACGAATCGTCGATTGAGGTGCGATTGGTCCGCGAATCCGCATTCAAATGAAATCTCGCTCAAGGTCGCATCGGTCGACAGCATGAGCTGCTGAGCGCGCTCGATGCGACGGCGGGTGACGTAACGCTGCGGTGACATGCCCGTGCTCTGACGGAAGGCGCGGGCGAAGTGAAACGGACTCAGGCAGATGCAGCTGGCCAACTGTCGATTGCGGATGCTCTCGCTCAGGTTGGTGTCGATTTCCGCGTGAATCTTCAACAGCTGCCAGCGGGTGAGGCCGCCCCGATGGCGCGGCTCGATCGATCGAAGTTGCAGGCCTGAGGTGTGCATGTCGCGGAACGTACGCGACTGACAGCGACCTTCAAATCATGGGCTCCCGTTATTCCCACCGGCGAGGCACGCGACTACGCTTGCCTGGCGAGCATGGCGTCGATCATAGAAAAGCATAATTGAGGGCTGACCTGCGCCGCTCTAGATTTTCCGGGACACCCCTGCCGGAGAATCATCCATGGCCAATGACCCCAAGAACTCAACCGATATCGCCGATCCCGGTCGGCGCGAGCTGATCGTAGCTGCCGGCGCAATCGCCGTGGCAGCGGCGGCGCCAGCGGCGATGACGCAGACGAGCAACGACGCCTCGGCGCGCAGAAATAGCGGTTCGCTGGGCGGACGCTTACAGGGCGTGCAGCACTTCGGCTTGACCGTGCAGAACATGGATCGAGCGTTCGCGTTCTACACCGAGGTGCTCGGTGGAACCGAAGTGATGCGCGACGGCGACTTCCAGGGCGAACGTATCCACAACACGCTGCTGACCGATCAGGAAATCGTGGCGCGAGAGCGAAAGGTCAATCCACGCACCATCGGCATCCCGGACCTGAAGGGCGGCGAACAGCGCCTCGATGTGCGCTTCATTCAGTTCGACAACGTCGTGATCGAGCTTCTGCAGTACCGCGACGCCAGGCAACCGATGGGCGGTGGCGAGAGCTGGGCCGAGCCACGCGACCACATGAGTCCGGCGTATCCACGCTCCATGCACATCTGCTTCTACATTCGCGACGACGTGGACTTCAACCAGTTCATTCACGACCTCGAAGCCGAGTCGGCCCGCCGCGGCATGACCCAGGTCAAAGCGAACCGGGTGGTCACAGTGAGGACGGAGAAGGAGCGACTCGCGGCACCGAGCAGTGCCAACACCAACAGGATCACCGAAGGAAAGTCGAACGGCTGGTCGTTGATCTATTGCAAGGGACCGGAGGGCGAACAGCTCGAATTCGTGCAGGCGCTGGGGCCGGTCAAACAGACTTTCAGCAATGCATTCGAAGCGCGCCGGCGCCTGGTCGCCGAAGGAGGGATCTGATATGCGCACCGCTCTAGAGCCACTCATCCTGAGCATCGCTGCGTGCCTCGCGAGTGCATCGGCAATAGCGGCGGAAGTTGGGCCCGGCAAGGGCTATGAGCATGCCCGGCCCGGTGTGTTTTCGGTCGTGGCGGAAGTTCGCGCGAAGCCGGGTAAGGAGGACGAACTGCGCGCCGTCACGTTGCCACTGATCGAACTGGTCCGCGGCGACCCGAAGAATCTGCTGTATTTCCTTCAGGAGGATCGCACCTCGCGGGGGCACTTCGTATTCTATGAAGTCTTCGCCAACGAAGCCGACTTCGAGGCGCACAACAACATGTCTTACGTGAAGGCGTGGCTGGCGAAGCTGCCCGAGCTCGCCGACGGCGGCGTCAAAGTCGTCCGGATGGAGATCCTTTGATTCCGGTTAACCGGTAAAGGAGCAGACGGCACCGCTTTACCACAACTAACTTGGTGACGGCGCCCGGCCGGAATGAGAATGGCCTCACGGAGCAGATCGGTGAGGTTTCAGATGGCGGATCAGCGGCACGGCGGCACAGTTGTCGAACCAGTGGTGTTCATCGTCAATGGCGATGAACCCACGCGTGCGTGGATCGAGCGCACCGTCGCGTCCGCTGGATTGCATGCCATCGGTTTGAGCACGGCGTCCGGGCTGGCCGCTCGTCTCGCACCGGGGGCGGTCGCATGCGCGATTCTCGATGTGCGCCTGCAGGACGCGAGCTGCTTCGAGCTCCAGGACGAGCTGGCCCGGGAAGGCGCCGCCATCCTGTTCCTCACGCGGGAGCGCTGCATTTCTTCCTGTGTGCGGGCATTGAAAGCCGGCGCCGTCGATTTTCTGACGGTGCCCTGTGGCGCGGATCGGCTGCTGAACGCCGTGCGTTACGCTCTGCAAGAAGCTCGTTCGTCGCTGGATCGGCGGGTGCAGATTCGCGAGCTGTGCTCCAGGTACGAGCTGTTATCGGCGCGCGAGCGCGAAGTGTTCGAGCTGGTGACCGACGGCTTGCTCAACAAGCAGATCGCTCAGCGACTGGCGATCGCCGAGATCACGGTTCAGATCCACCGCAGCCGGGTCATGCGCAAGATGTCCGCCGCTTCGTTTGCCTCATTGGTGCGGATGGCGGACAGGCTGGCGGCGGTAAAAAGGAGTAAAGGGTCCTACGCCTTCTTCACGAACTCCGATTTCAACTGCATCGCGCCGATGCCGTCGATCTTGCAGTCGATGTCGTGATCGCCCTCGACCAGCCGGATGTTCTTTACCTTGGTGCCCATCTTGACCACCAGCGAGGAGCCTTTCACTTTCAGGTCCTTGATCACGGTCACGGCGTCGCCGTCGTGAAGCTCGTTGCCCACGGAGTCGCGCACGACCCGTTCCGGCTCGGCGGCCGGTGCCGCGGCGCTAACGGACCATTCGTGACTGCATTCGGGGCAGATATAAAGGTCGGCGTCCTGATAGGTCAGAGTCGAGCCGCATTGGGGGCAAGGAGGAAAGTCGGTCACTGCGTCACCTGGAGATTGGAGCCGCGATTATACGTCAGATCGCCCCGTTGCAACCCCAAGCCATAAAACCCGCTTATCGACTCCGTTAGGCGAATTGATCACGTCCCCGGGCGACATCGCGTAAAACTCCGGCCTCAACGATTGGGGGAGTGGTAGTTGGTGAATTCTGCGCCATGCACGCGTGCGTCGATCTTCGCGACCGTTGTCGTCTTGTTGTCGTCCGCTTGCTCGAAGCAGCAGGCACCAGCCATTCAATCGAGCGACGCAGGCTGGTTGACCGGCGGTCACGATGCCGCACAGACCTATCATTCCCCGCTGCGGCAGATCGACGAAGGCAATGCCGCTCGTCTCGGCTTTGCATGGAGTTACGACCTGCGGACCACGCATGGTCAGGAAGCAACGCCGGTCGTGGTCGATGGCGTGATGTATGCGAGTGCGCCTTGGGGATTCGTGCACGCGCTCGATGCGCGCACGGGTCAGCAACGCTGGGTGTTCGATCCCAAGGTCAATGACGCCATCACCAGCAAAGTTTGCTGTGGCATCGTCAGTCGTGGCCTCGCGTTCTCCGAAGGTCGTGTGTTCACGGCAGCCATCGACGGACAGTTGTCCGCGCTCGACGCCAAAGACGGCAAAGCGTTGTGGCGTGTCGATACCATCGTCGATCACGAGCGCGGTTACACCGTTACCGGTTCGCCCTACGTCGCGGGCGATGTGGTGGTCATCGGCAACTCCGGCGGTGAGTTGGATGCGCGCGGCTACGTCAGCGCCTATCGAGTCGATTCCGGCGAGCTGGCCTGGCGCTTCTTTACGGTGCCGGGCAGCGCGACCGGTCCGTTCGAACATTCCGAGCTGGAGCAGGCCGCGAAGACCTGGGATCCGGATTCGCGTTGGGAGGTCGGGCTCGGCGGCACCGTGTGGGATGGCATGGCCTACGATGCCAGACTCGATCTCTTATATGTAGGCGTCGGCAACTCCGCGTTGTATCCGCGCAAGCTGCGCAGCCCGAAGGGCGGCGACAATCTCTATGTTTCCTCGATTCTCGCCATCCATCCCAAGACCGGACGGCTCGCGTGGCACTACCAGACCACGCCGGGCGATCAGTGGGACTACACGGCCACGCAGAAGATGATCCTGGCCGATCTGAAGATCGGCGCTCGGACCCGTCAGGTCTTGATGCAGGCACCGAAGAACGGTTTCTTTTATGTGCTCGATCGCGCGACCGGCGAGCTGCTGTCGGCGCAGCCGTATGTGCCGGTCAGCTGGGCGTCCGGTGTCGATCAGAAAACCGGGCGGCCGGTCGAAACGGGGCAGGGCGATTACAGCAACGGGCCGAAGCTGGTGTTTCCTTCGCCCGCCGGCGGACACAACTGGCAGCCGATGGCATTCAATCCTGATACGGGGTTGGTTTATATCCCTGTGTTGGAAGCGAGTGCAGTCTATTGGATTCCCGATGCGCCTTACGTGTACCAAAAAGGCGGCATCAACACCGGCGCGATCTACGCATTCCCCGCGCAGCACGCAGGGGATTGGGGTCTGGAGTCCGCGCACACGAAACATCTGCCGCCGCTGTCCGAGCTTGGCAAAGGTCAGCCCGACACGACGATCCGCGGATTCCTGCGTGCGTGGGATCCCGTAGCAAACAAAGTTGCGTGGCAAGTCGACACGTCCGATCAATGGACCGGTCAGATGAATGCGATCTGGAATGGCGGCGGCGTGATGACCACGGCGGGCAACCTGGTGTTCCAGGGGCGCTCCACCGGCGTGCTCCATGTTTATCGTGCGACCGACGGTCGTGCGCTCGGGGCCATCGACGTCGGCACGAGCATCATGGCCGCGCCGATGACCTACGAGCTCGATGGCGTGCAGTACGTCGCTGTGATGGCGGGCTTCGGTGGCGCATTGGGCGGAGTGCATCCGGCGGGCACGGCGGCGGAACGATACGGCAACGCCGGCCGCATCGTTGCATTCAAACTCGATGGCGGCGTCGTGCCCAAGCCGGCGGAGTTGCGTCGGGAAACTTCGGTGCCGCGTCCGGCGGTCGAGCGTTTCGGCTCGGCAGCGGATATCGAAGCAGGCAACGCATTGATGAAACGTCACTGCGCGCGGTGCCATGCCAACGAAGGGCCGGGGGCGATTCCCGATCTGCGCTGGATGAGCGCCGAGACTCACCAGCAGTTCGAAGACATCGTCTTGAAAGGCGTGCGTGCCGCGAAAGGCATGGGCTCGTTTCAGGGATTGATCACGTCCGCCGAAGCACAGCAGATTCGGGCGGCCGTCGTCGATTCGGCGTGGCGCGCGTACCAGGCGACACCGGTTACTCCATAGATTGTGCAGAAATAGACTGGGGGACTTTGACCACTCGCGGGTCGTAACCACTGCGGAAGCCATGAGAGCATAACGACGCGAGACTCCAAGGAGGGGGCATGAAAGCGACCAATCGATTGGTCCGGCTGGCGATTTTGCAGGCGTTGGCCTGCGCATCGGGACTGTTGCTGACCACGCCAGGCAGAGCGAACGCCGATCCCGCGCAATTCGATATCGACGCCCAGCCTCTGCCTGAGGCCCTCAAGAGTTTCGCCGCGCAGGCGAAGATGCAATTGCTCTACCGCTACGATGCCGTCAGAAGCGCGACGGCCAATCCCGTGACGGGACAGCTCGAGAAGCACGCCGCTCTGGAGCAGATGTTACGAGGCACGGGGCTGATTGCGATCTACAGCGGCACCGATACCGCGACCATTCGTCCGGTTGCCACCGAGAAAAAGCGTGCCGATGCCACGAGCAGCGACGCGCCCAGCGCAGCCCCGCCTTCAACTTCATCGGCGGTGCCTGGCAGCCATTCAGGCTACATCCGGCTTGCTCAGGCGCAAACGGTGCCGCCGCGTGAGCCGCAGGAGCCAGTGGAGACCGGCGAAACCATTCAGGAAGTGGTCGTGACCGGACTGCGTCAGTCGCTGGTCAACTCGATGACCATCAAGCGCGACTCCTTGGGGATCGTCGACGCCATTTCGCCCGAGGATATCGGCAAGCTCCCGGATACCAACCTGGCCGAGTCGTTACAACGAATCACCGGCGTGTCGATCGATCGCTCCGGCGGCGAGGGCGCGTTTGTGACGGTGCGCGGCTTCGGACCGGAATTCAACAACGTCTTGCTGAATGGACGCCAGATCGCCACGCCGACCGATCCGGCGCAGGCCAGCGGCCGGGCGTTTTCGTTCGACACCCTGGCCTCCGAGCTCATTTCGGGTGTCGAGGTGTTCAAGTCGTCGGTGGCGCAGTTGCAGTCCGGCGGCGTGGGCTCGGCCATCAATATCAGAACGGCACGGCCGTTCGATTATCAGGGGTTCAAGCTGTCCGCGTCCGGAGATATCAACTACGAGGACAACTCGGATGAGTCCTCGCCCGACGCTTCGTTCCTGATCAGCAATCGTTTTGCCGACGATCGGTTCGGTATTCTGTTGTCGGGCAGCTATCAGCGCCGCAAGGACCGGCTGAATCAAGCGCAGACCGATGGCTGGATCGTGAACGGCGGCACGCCGGCCTCTCAGATCAATGGCGGGGCCGGCGTCGGGATCACAGGGTCGAATCCGCAAGGGAATCTGTTCGTCCCGCAAAACTTCGATACCAAGGTGACCTTCGAGGATCGCAAGCGCATCGGCGGTACTCTGGTACTGCAATACAAGCCCAATGACGATCTGACCATCACCGCGGACACGCTCTATTCGCGCTTCACCAACACCACCGACGCACGTTCGTTCGGTCATTGGTTCACGCCGTCCAACCTGACCAACGTCGTGACCGACGCCAATGGCACGGCGATCGATCTGACTCAAGGCGTCGGCATGGCGTCCGACTTCCATGACAAGGCGTTCGACAAAAAGACTCGTCTCAGCGCGAGCGGCCTGAATGTCGAATGGCGGCTCTCGGATCGTATGACGCTCAATCTGGATGGCAGCGTGTCGCGCGCCAAGGAAGATCCGAACGGTGGTGCGGAGAGCGAGCTTGCGCTGCTGGGGTACACCGGCCAGACGATCCGGTTTCAATCCGATGGCTCGATCCTGCCGTTCACCACCGGTTTCGTGAGGCCGACCGACGGTCCCAATGCCGGTGTGGCGGGCGGCACGCAGCCGATGTTCCAACACGTGATGCTCTATCGAGGCTACGGTGTCGATGACAAAGTGGCCCAGTTGCGTGCCGATCTGGAAGTGGCGGGCGACCGTTCGGATGAGGGGTTGACCAGTCTGCGGTTGGGCGCGTTGTTTTCCCGGGACGAGAAAGATACCGCGCTCTATTCGAATGACGGCGGCACGGGATGCACGACGTGCGGCTATAACAATCCGGCGCCGGCGAACGTTCCCATCGGGGTTTTCAATGCCGGCGGCGGCTTCCTGTCCGGCATCAGCGGGGCGAATCGTCTGACCACCCGCTGGCTGACCTTCGATGGCCAGTCGTTGTTCAACGCCATCACCCAGCAGCAACAGGCCAGCACGCCCGGCTTCACGTTCGCCCCGCCCAAGGTGAACGATTCTCTGGTGGAAGAGGATGTTTATGGGGGCTATCTGCAAGCCGTGTTCGCAGGCAGCCTGGGCGGTCGATCGTTCAGTAGTGTCGTCGGCGTGCGTGTCGAGAATACGCAGGCGGATATCAGTGGACTGGCGACCAACTTCGTGGCGCTGACCCGGCTCGCCAACGACGCCACTCAATATGGCGTTTCCACGGCGGGCACCGCGACCGTATCGAAGTCGAATCATTACACTGATGTCTTGCCCAATCTGTCGTTCAAATGGGCGCTGACGGATCAGATCACGGCGCGCTTTGCCACATCCCAGACGATGACCCGTCCCACGCTCGAGCAGCTCTCGCCGGTCACGACGCTGGTGACCTTGCGGCCGGGCAATTTCGCGGCGGCCAGCGGTACGCCCGATCTGCAGCCGTTCCGGTCCAACAATCTGGATCTGTCGTTCGAATATTATTATGGCGACGCCAATTTCATTTCCATTGGCGCGTACTACAAGGATGTGAGCAACTTCATCGTGCTGAATCAGACCACCGGCGCGGTGAACAATTCCGCCGGTACGCCGCTGCTCGATCCCGCCACCGGACAGCCGGCGCAATTCACCATCACCGCGCCCACCAACGGCGAAAGTGCGCAGGTGTACGGATTGGAAGCGGGCATCCAGCAGTCCTTCGGCGACAGCGGCTTCGGCATCCAGCTCAACGGCACGCTCGCACGCAGCGACAAGGACCTCGATCCTCAGGACCTGGCCAACAAGTTCGCGCTGACCGGGCTGTCCAACTCGGCCAACGGCGTGCTGTTCTACGACGACAAGAGCAATTTCGAAGCGCGCATGGCACTCAACTGGCGAGAAAACTTTTTGCAATATCTTTCGCCACCGCCGCTGAACGGCGCCGGCCAGGCCGTCACCCAGGTTCGTGGCCGATATCAGCTGGATGCCAGTGCGACGTATCACATCAACAAGAGCCTTGGAGTCTTCCTGGAGGGCGTCAATCTGACCAACCGGCCGGTGCTGAAGTACGCGTACTACGAGAACCAGTTCCTCTACGCGGAAGACAGCGGGCGTCGCTACAAGATCGGTGTCCGGGCTCAGTTCTGATCTATCATCGGGCATGGAACGTCCGGTGCGATCGATTTGTATCGTCGGCGGCGGAACGGCTGGATGGCTGACCGCCGCCATCATCGCGGCACGCCACGGATCGGGCGGGCTGCGGCTGACGCTGGTGGAAAGTGAAACCATCGGCATCATCGGGGTGGGCGAGGGTACCTGGCCGACGATGCGCTCGACCTTGAAAAAGGTGGGCATCTCCGAGACCGACTTCTTTCGCGAATGTAACGCGTCGTTCAAGCACGGCGCGAAGTTCGCCCGCTGGGTGACCGGCGAGCCTGCAGACTTCTACTATCATCCGCTGATGTTGCCGGAGGGCTTTCCGAGCCTCGATCTGGCTCCCTATTGGATGAGATATTCGGAAGGGCAGTTGCAGGCGCCGTCGTTCTCCAATGCAGTTTGTTTTCAGGAGGCGGTCTGCGAGCTGGGCCTCGCGCCCAAATTGATCACGACACCGGAATACGCCGGGGTCGCCAACTACGCCTATCATCTGGATGCCGGCCGGTTCGCGGGCTTCATTCGGGATCATTGCGTCAAGCAGCTCGGCGTCCAGCACATCGTGGATGACGTGACCGGGGTCATCAGAAGTGACACCGGCGACATCGATTCCGTGCAGACCCGCAAGTCAGGTCGCCTCGCCGCCGATCTCTTTGTCGACGCCTCGGGTTTCCGCTCCCTGTTGCTGGGCGAAACGATGGGCGTGCCGTTCGTGGATCGCGGCGATGTGCTGTTCATCGATCGTGCGCTGGCCGTGCAGGTGCCACATGACGATGAACAAAGCGACATCGTTCCGTACACAGTGTCGACCGCGCAGAAACATGGCTGGATCTGGGACATCGGGTTGCAGAGCCGGCGCGGCGTGGGCTACGTGTATTCGAGCAATCACACCACTGCCGATGCCGCCTTCGATGAACTGCGCGCTTACGTCGGCGACCAGCATCGCGATCTGAAACCCAGGGAGATCAAGATTGCTTGCGGACATCGTCAAACGTTCTGGAAAGGAAACTGTGTCGCGGTGGGCCTGGCAGGAGGATTCCTCGAACCCCTCGAAGCGTCGGCACTGGTGCTGATCGAGCTGTCGGCCGAGCTGATCAGCACCATGCTGCCGGCGACGCGCGAGACGATGGATATCGTCGCCCGTCGCTACAATTCGACCACCCAGTATCGCTGGGACCGGATCATCGATTTTCTGAAACTGCATTACATTCTGAGCCGTCGCACCGATTCCAGGTTCTGGATCGACAATCGCGATCCGGCCGGCATTCCGCACAGTCTGAAGGAGCAGATGGAACTGTGGCGCTATCGGGCGCCGGGCGATCAGGACTTCACCAGCAACTGCGAAATGTTTCCCGCCGCCAGCTATCAATATGTGTTGTTCGGCATGGGCTTCAGAACGGATCTGGGTCATCAGTCGCTGGATCGGGACCTCGGCGGCGCCCAACGGGCCTTCGCGCAGAACGAAACACTCAAGACGAGATGGACCCGAACGCTGCCGAAGAATCGTGCGCTGATCGACCGGATCAAAGAGCTCGGTCTGCAAAAGATCTAGCCATCGCGAGCAGGTGCAGGATGCGTCCAGTCGAGCTGTCGCGCAGCGAACATCGGGAATTGAAGATCCGCGCGGACCGGGTCGAAGCCGACGCTGCCCGTCAACATCTGATTCCCATCGTCGTGAGCGAATTTCGCAAGGCCGCGACTCAGTATCCGATCGTGTTTGCGAAACATCCTGACACCGGGCGGTTCGCGCCCTATGTCCTGAGCGGTCTGGACGTTCAGGAGAATCTGTTCTGGACGGGAACCGGGCTCGACGTGGCCTACGTGCCGCTGAACGTGCGGCGGCAGCCGTTCTACGTGGGCAGCGAAAACGTTCTGTGCATCGATCTCGATCACGCCGCTGTGGACGGCGCAGGGACCAGAACCCTCGTGAATGCCGATGGCAGCGACTCGGCCTATCTCAAGGAAATATTGGCCGTCCTGGGTGAACTGGTCACAGGAAGAACCGCGACCGAGCAATTCATCGCGGCCGTGCTGTCCCTCGATCTGCTGGCGCCCATCGTGCTCGACATCGTGCTGGACGATGGCACGCCGCTGCAGGTTCAAGGTCTCTACGGTCTCGACGAGGAAAGATTCAGGCAGCTCGCGACGGCGGAAGTCACCCGCCTGTGGCAGGCGGGGCAGCTCGACCTGATTTATGCAGTGATGGTCGCGAGTGGCCAGATATTCAATCTGATTCGACTCAAGAACCAGCGCATCGCTCTCAGTCGCGCCTGGCAGGCAAGCGCAAGCTGAGTGGTTGCGTTCAACGACAACGCGGCAGTCGAGCTGGTTCGCATCGGCCGCAGCGGCATCAAAGTGAGTTCGATAGATGATGTTCTGTGCGACCCTGAAGGCGTGGCCGCCGTGGGCCTGGCTCAGTCTTACAGTCAGGACCCTGGCAATCTCTACCCCGGCGTGCGGGCCGCCGTGCCCGAGAACTTCTCAACTTCGTTTCGCGCCTGGCTCACACCGATCCTTCAGCGCAACGGCATGCTGGAGGACGATCGAGTCATCTCCAGCGATACCAGTTTCTTTTCTGTAGTGACCACGGCGAGCCGGGATCTGCGGCCCATCCAGTGCATTCCTCACTATGATTCCACCGACCCGACTCTGTTCGCGGCCGTGATCTATCTATGCGGTCCGAGGTTTTCCGGAACCGCGTTCTACAGACATCGCAGGACCGGCTACGAAGAGATAACCAGGGACAACGTCACCAATTATCAGCTCGCGATGAACGGTGACATGCGGATCCATGGACCGCCGCCTCGAGGCTATATCAATGGCGACAGCTCGTTGTTCGAGAGGATCTTTGCGAGTGAGCTGAAGTTCAACCGCGCGATCGTCTATCCCGCCAGGGTGCTGCATGCGGCAAGGATCGAACCGCAGTTCCAGCCTCCGCAAGATCGGAGCGAGTGGCGCCTGACCATCACGGCCTTGCTGGAGTCATTGCGGATGCCGCCGGGCTGAGTCGTTTCTCCTCTCAAACAGCCTGACCCTGGGAGCCAAGCGCCCGCGCTAGCGAGGCCGCACCCCGTGGGCTAGTATCAAACAGCGCCGATAACACGGATTTTCTCGGCACGGCGCTGGGTGAGTTTCTATGCGCGGGATGGATTTCTTGCCGTTGCTTCTGGTCGTCGGTCTCGCTGCGTGCGGTGGTGGCGGCGGAAGTGGCGGAGGTGGGGGAGGCAGCAGCAGCGGTGGCGGCGACGGCGCCCGGCAGCCGCCGACGCTCACCTTCAACACCAGTGCCCTCATGGTGACTCAAGGCGATCCGGTCACGCTGACCTGGAACGCGGCATCGGCCACCAGTTGCACGGCTTCCGGCGCCTGGTCGGGGAGTCGCGCGATCGAAGGCGCCGAGACGTTAGCCGATTTGCAGCAGACGGCGAATTACACATTGACCTGTACCAACAGTGCAGGCTCGGTGTCCCGCAGTGTGAGTGTTACCGTCGTCCGGGCGCCGCCGCCCATCGAGTTCACGATAACGCCGGCGCTGGTCGAGCGCGGCAGCGTGGTCACCTTTGCCTGGTCCGCACCCTGGGCGACTGAATGTGTCGCGCAATGGGCGGTCACCGGCACCCCGCCGACGCTGCCGCCGACAGGCTCGGTGCAATATTCCATCGAAGCCAGCTATTCCTCGAGCTTTATCCGAGCCGGCGTGCAATGCACCGGGCCCGATATCACCTGGTACAAGACCGTGGAAGCGCCGGTGAAGACGCTGTCGGGAGAGCTGAGCATTCCGGATGGAGTCTACATCGACACGGATGTGAACGACCCGAATGCGCAGTACGTGTCCAACGACAGCACAGCGGTGGGATACATACCGGCGTTCGGCGCCGTGCCTGGCTATGTGAACGTTGCTGGCCAGGGGCCGGCCGGACGTTCGTTCGCCGCCGGCGATCAGTGGGACTACTTCTATTTCGCGAGCGACCTCGCCGATCAGGTCGTGCGGTTGCGCCTGCCCTCGGTCGATCTGTCCGTGCCGGCAGGGCAGCGTGACGACGCGGATTTGTATCTATACGACCGCGACACCGGCGCCCTGGTCGATGCCTCCATGGGAGCCACCAATGAAGAGCTGATTGCGCTGCCCCGCACCGGCACCTTCGTCGTCGGCGTGAAGGCCGAACGCGGCGGCATGAACTACCTGCTGACACTCGAAGATCCTCCAGTCCTGAATGTCGGTCGGCCGGCGACATTGGCGAGCGAGTTCGTGCCCGGCCAAGCCATCGTGACGCGGGAGATCTCGAACGGCGGCGCGTTCCAGCGCAAATCGAGTGCGCCTGCGCGAGAAACACTGGTGACATTCTCGACCGCCTCGCCGTCGACTGTGACGGGCGCGGCTACCAAGTCACGCCGTCCCTGGTTCGGGCAGAAGGCGGAAATGAATCTCTCCGCCGAAATGCGCGACAAGCTCGCGACTCTGCGAGAGGTCAAGCGGCTGTCGCAGCTCGGGGATGTGCGTCACGCAAGCGTAAATCGGATCATGCATGCGCAGGCCGTGCCGACTGATCCAATGTTTGCTCGCCAGCGTTGGCACTACAACGCTGTCGGCCTGCCCGCGGCATGGGACGTCACGACGGGTTCGAGCGATGTCATCGTCGCGGTGATCGATTCCGGTGCGGTCGTCAATCACCCCGACCTGCAGGGTAAGTTCGTCGACGGCTACGACATGGTGGATCGCGACACGAACTTCGCCGATAGCGGCTACGACACGGGCGGCGTGCGCATCTATCACGGCACTCACGTCATGGGCACCATCGGCGCGCTTGCCAACAATGGTGTGGGAGGCAGCGGCATCGCCTGGGGCAGCCGGATCATGCCGATTCGAGCGTTGAATGGGCGCAGCGGTACTTCCTACGACATCCTGCAAGCAGTGCGTTATGCCGCGGGTCTGCCCAATGATTCGGGGCAAGTGCCGGCGCGACGAGCCGATATCATCAATATGAGTCTGGGTGCCTACGGTAGCTGCGATCCGGCGACGGCGGAGTTGTTTACTGCGGTGTCGAACAGCGGCGTCATCGTGGTGGCTTCGGCGGGCAACGATCAATCCAATGTCGAGTACACGCCTGCGTCATGTCCGACCGTATTCACGGTGGCCGCCACTGGTTCGGGAGGCAGTCTGGCGCGATATTCGAACTATGGAAGATATGTGTCGCTCGGCGCACCCGGCGGCGACACCTTGAACGACGTCGACAACGATCATTTCCCCGACGGCGTGTTCAGCACCGGCGGACAACCCAATGGCCTCGGCTATTCCAGTCTCGAAGGCACCTCGATGGCGGCACCGCACGTCTCGGGCATCTTTGCGCTGATGAAGTCGGTGCGGCCGTCGCTCAATCCGTTGGAGCTCCGGCAATTGCTGGCAGGCGGCTGGCTCACCGATCCGGTGGCCACCAACAGCTCGATTCCCGAGCTGGGTCACGGCCTCATCAATGCCTATAAGGCGGTGCAGGCCGCGAACGACGATTTCACGCCGCCGGCGCGGGTGGGGTCGACACCGAATACGATCAGCTTGAACCGCATCTATCGCTCGGACTACTTCAAGCTGCAAAACGTGGGTATCGGTGTGCTGTCAGTGACGAGCGTGCGCGCCGTGCAGTCGTGGCTCACCGTCACGCCGCAAGGGGTCGACAACAATGGACTGGGCAATTACGAGGTTGTCGCCGACTACTCGACGCTGTCGCGAGGCGTGCATCACGCGACCATCGAAATCCAATCCACCGCGGGGATCACGCAACTGCCGGTGGTGGTGAACAACGTGTTCTTCGGCATCGGCTCGAGCGTCGGAGCGCTGTACGTGCGCGCGATCGACGCCAACTCCGCCGCCCCGATTCGCACCGTGCAGATCTCCGATCGGATCCGTCGTTTCCGGTTCGACGATCTGCCGCTCGGTGGCTATGTCGCCATCGCCGGTACCGATATGAACAACGACGGCAATTTGTGCGATCCCGGCGAAGTGTGCGGCATGTATCCGGTGCGAACCTTGCCCGCGCCCATCGAGTTCACGGGCGTGCAGGAACGAGTGAACTTCGATCTGCAGTTGACCGGCCTGAACTGACGGGCCCGGCGCTCACAGCGGCAGGCCATCGTCCCAATAGGGCGGGTTGCCGAACGCGAGTTTCAGATGTTCGATCAGCGCGGTCAGTTTTGCCGAGGGTCGCATGTCGTTCTGGTGGGCGATCACGATCGGCGTGACATCGGGGTCCGCGCCGATGTCGAGGATTTCGAGCGCGCCCGACTTGATCGCCTGATGGCTGTGAAAAGTCGGCAACGATGCTATCCCGAGCCCTGCAATCGCAGCGTCGCGCATCGCCAGACAGGACGTGATACGAAGCCGCGGGGCGACGCGAGCGACCAGCAAATCCGTCCCGCTCCTGAAACTCCAATCGTCCGGGTGGCGTTCCATGTAGTGGATGGCTTGATGCTGAGCGAGATCCTCGATGGTTCCGGGCCGCCCGTACTGCGCGAGGTAACTCGGCGATGCCACCAGGGTGCGGCGGCTGACAGTCAGTGTTTGCGTGACCAGCTTCGGCATCTCGCCCTGGGCAATTCGAATGACCGCGTCATAGCCGCCGGCCGCATCGCCGATGCGGTCGTCGTAGTCCGCGATGACCGAAACTTCGGGATAGCGCTCCATGAAGGTGTGGAGGGCAGGGCCGAGATGCGTGTCGCCGAAGCCGCGCGGGGCTGAAATACGCAGCGGCCCGGTGATCTCACCACGCCGATGTGCGAGCTCCGCGGCGGCCGCATCCGCTTCCGCGATTATTCGTTTCGCCCGCTGCAAGAACGCCAGGCCATCCTCGGTCAGGGCCAGCTGCCGGCTGTTGCGTTGGATGAGATGGGCGCCGAGTGCCCGCTCCAATTCGGTGAGCCGCTCGCTGACCGCGGACTTGGAAAGGCGCAGCCGACGCGCCGCTTCGTTGACCGAGCCGGTGTCGGCCACGGCGATAAAGGCAGCGACTCCATCGAGCTTCATCGTTCGGAATCTCCGGAAGGTTGGTTCGACGTTTTCGACCTGCTCAGGCTCATCGTCTTTGAGCATACTGATTTCGCGCACTGGTCGCTCGACGGAGAGAAGAATGAGCCCACGAAGTCTGTTGCTGGCCGCGGTCGCCTGGATGTCGGTCGGGACCGTGCTGGGCGCGGAGAGTTTCGAATACCCGAAGGGCTTTCGTACCCAGGACATCGCGACCAACGGCACGACCCTCCACGTGCGAGTCGGCGGGTCGGGGCCGGCGGTCCTGATGCTTCATGGCTATGGCGACACGGGCGACATGTGGGCACCGCTGGCCGCGCAACTGATGCGTGATCGCACCGTTATCGTGCCGGACCTGCGAGGCATGGGCCTGTCCGCTGTCGCCGCCGATGGGTTCACCAAGAAGAACCAGGCCGAGGACATGGCCGGCGTGCTCGATGCGCTACAGGTGCGCGAGGCGGATGTCGTCGCTCATGACATCGGCAACATGGTGGCGTTTGCTTTCGCCGCCTCACATCCGGAGCGCACGACGCGTCTGGTGATGATGGACGCTCCGGTCCCCGGCGTGGGGCCTTGGGAAGAAGTCCTGAAGAACCCGCTGCTGTGGCATTTCCGTTTCGGCGGCCCCGACATGGAGCGCCTCGTCGCCGGTCGGGAGCGCATCTATCTGGATCGCTTCTGGAATGAATTCGCGGCGAATCCGGCGCGCTTCAGCGAAGCCGCGCGCGCTCACTATGCCGCTCTGTACGCACGCACCGGGCGCATGCACGCGGGTTTTGCGCAGTTCGCCGCCTTCGATCAGGACGCAATCGACAATCGTAACTTGCTGACGCGCGGGCGTTTGCAAATGCCGGTGCTGGCGGTGGGCGGCGATCATTCATTCGGTCCCACCATGGCGTTCGTGATGCGTTTCGCGGCGGACGACGTGCATCAGGTCGTCATTGCCGACTCCGGTCATTGGCTCATGGAGGAACAGCCGGGACCGACGATTGCCGCGATTCGCAGCTTCCTGCAAACCGCATCGAACGCACCATTGCGGCAAACGCGCCTGACCAAAGCGCAGGTCGACGAGATGGCGCGAGGCGAGGGTGGCGTGGGTACGTCGGGGCTCAACGGCGTGCAAACGACGGTGCTCTCGGGCAATCCGAATGCATCCGGTCCCTATGCGTTCGAAATTCGAGTGCCAGCGCATACGCGCATCGAGGCGCATAGCCATCGCGACAACCGGAACGCCATCGTCGTTTCAGGCGAATGGCATTTTGGCTACGGTGAACGTGCCAGCGAAGGCGCAACCACCACGCTCGGACCGGGCGGCTTCTACACCGAACCCGCGGGCGTCGCGCATTTTGCTTTCACTGGCGACGCACCCGCTGTGGTCTACATCACCGGCGAGGGACCGACCGATACTGAGTACGTCAAGAAATGATGGCCGGTCCCGTCGACGGCGCCGGCGTCAGATAAGCCAGCCCGACCGGGCGCGCCGGCATTTCCGCACCGGCACGCGTGTGCGCGATTACCTCCAGCGCGAGGTTGACACGGCCGGGATCACACGGCGGCGCGAGTGCCGCGACCAGTGCATTCGATGACTTGGGAAGCAGCGGCGGTGGCTCGCCGAGCCAAAGCATGTCGATGCGTTTATCGAGCAGGTAGTCGGCGAGCCTCGTGGCCTCGGGGACGTCGCCGTAACACCGATCGATGATCGCAAGCATCGGCGGATCGTTGCGGATCAGCAGCAGCGCCTCGCCTGCGCTCCAGGCTCGAACCACCAGATGGCCGCCATGTTCCAGAGTGTCGGCCAGCTCGGTGCCGCGCACCGGATCGTTGGTAATGACCAGAAGTTTCATTGGACGAGACCTCCCTCCAGTCAATGCTCACGACGGCTTGTGTCCTGAGAATGACATGGCTGGAATTCGGGACGGTCGGTGTCCTGCCGACGCTGGACCGGTGGCAAGGGCCACCGGCTGCTGCATCTAATGCGGATGAGCCTCCGCTCAGGACGCGCCGAGGGATTCGGAGACGATCTGCCGGGCCTCGGCGACCAGCAACTCCAGATGCCGGGTATCGCGGAAGCTCTCCGCATAGATCTTGTATAGATTCTCGGTACCGGACGGACGAGCCGCGAACCAGCCCGTGTCGGTGACAACTTTGAGCCCACCGATGGGTGCGTTGTTGCCCGGCGCGCGTGTCAGCTTCGCGGTGATTGGTTCACCCGCGAGCGTGGAGGCTTGCACCGCGTCGGCAGTGAGTTTCCCGAGGCGGGTCTTTTGCTCTGGCGTCGCGGGCGCATCGATGCGCGTGTAGTAGGGGGCGCCGAACTGCGCCGTGATCTCACGATAGTGCTCGCCCGGATCCTTGCCAGTTCGCGCAGTAATTTCGGCTGCGAGCAGCGCGAGAATGGGGCCGTCCTTGTCGGTGCTCCAGGCCGTTCCATCCATGCGCAGGAAACTTGCGCCCGCGCTTTCCTCGCCGCCGAAACAGACCGAGCCGTCGAGCAGGCCCGGTGCGAACCATTTGAATCCCACCGGCGACTCGAACAAGCGACGGCCGGCCGTTGCAACCACGCGGTCGATCAGGCTGCTCGACACGAGCGTCTTGCCGACCGCCGCGCCCGTGTTCCAGCGCGGGCGATGAGTCAACAGATAGCGGATGGCGACCGCGAGATAATGGTTGGGATTCAGCAATCCTGCCGATGGCGTGACGATGCCGTGACGATCGGCGTCGGTATCGTTGGCGAAGGCGACGGCGAAGCGATCCTTTAGCCTGAGCAGGCTGGCCATCGCGTACGGGCTCGAGCAATCCATGCGGATCTTGCCGTCGTGATCCACGGTCATGAACGAGAACGTCGGATCGACCCGCGGATTGACCACTTCGATGTCCAGCCCGTACACGCGATTGATCGGTTCCCAGTAGTGCACGGCGGCGCCGCCGAGGGGATCGACGGCGAGTTTCAAGCGCGCCTCGCGGATTGCGTCCATGTCGATGACGTGCCGCAGGTCGTCCACATATGCAGCAGCGAAGTCCTGCTCCTGAAATGTGGACGTCGACGGCGCCATGCGTCGCACGTCTCGATTGCCTTCGCGCAGCAGCGTGTTGGCGCGGGCCTGGATCCAACCGGTCACATCGGACTCGGCCGGTCCGCCGTTCGGCGGGTTGTACTTGAATCCCCCATCCTCCGGCGGGTTATGCGAAGGCGTGATGACGATGCCGTCCGCGAGCCGCTCGGTGCGGCCGCGGTTGTACACGAGAATGGCCCGCGATATCGCCGGCGTCGGCGTGAATCCATCCGCGCTCTGGATGATCGTCTCGACGCCGTTGGCGGCAAGCACTTCCAAGGCGGTGCGCTGCGCCGGCGCGGACACCGCATGCGTGTCGCGGCCCATGAAAAGCGGCCCGCTGATGCTCTGAGCGCGCCGGTAGTCGCAGATGGCTTGCGTGACCGCGAGGATGTGCGTCTCGTTGAACGATCCATTGAGCGGTGAACCGCGATGGCCGCTGGTACCGAAGCTCACCAGCTGGGTGGGATCGGTCGGGTCAGGTTTACGGGCGTAGTACTCACGCTCGAGCTGCGCGGGATCGATCAACAGTTCCTTGGGGGCAGGTTTGCCAGCCAATGGAGAAAGGGTCATGGTTCACCTCGCTAGGGCATCGCCGGATCAGGGTCAAAATACCTCAAAAGGCCCTTCGGGTCCCTCGGAGGCTGGCGTTAGAATCGGCGGCGAGGACGCTTCGGTCGCCTCGCGAGGACAGATTCATGCGGAATTCGATCGTGCTGCTGGTGGCTGCAACGCTGTTCGCCGGCTGCGCCGTGGTCAAGATCAACCATGACGCCACCGACAGCGTCGAACATGCCGGCGGCGACGAGAAGGGCAAGGAGCTGGCCAATCGGGCTTGCAGCAAGGCCCGCGCCGTGCGCGCAGAGGTGGTCTCAACCGTCCAGAAAGACGCAGGCGCTCCGAACGAGAAGACGCGCTACATCACCACGTTTCGCTGTATCTATTGAGCGGCCGGCGCCGATTGCGCCGGCCGGATCGATCTTACAAGTGAGCTCAGCGGCGGCGACGAGCGATCGTCACCAGGCCGCCGAGGCTGGTTAGCAGCAACCAGGCAGCGGCCGGCAGCGGTACTGGCGTGACCGACACTGCGGACAGGTTGTAGTTGAAGTTGACGGCGACACCGGTCGGCTGCGAACCGGCGGCGCGCGCAATGAACACTTGCAACTGGTTCTGGCCATCGAACTGCAGCGGATCGAACGTGCTCGGCAGAGCCGTCGCGGACCAGGGGTTGAGGGGCGACGTGCCGCTCGTTGCCAGGCGCAGCGTCAGCTGTGCGTTCTGGAATCCCGCAGGCTCACCGTTCACCTGAGCCGCGGTCAATGTCATGTTGTTGAACGAGATGTTGTCCTGAAGGTTGCCCGCGCCGTCGCGTACCTGCGCGGAGCCGAAGCTGCCCGTTCTCACGCCGGAGAACACGATGTCGGTGTCGCCATCGTGCAGCGTGAAGCCGACTTCCTTGATGGCGTTCGCGTAGTTGTAGGTCAGGCCGTTGAAGTCGCTGAACAACGTGCCGGTCGTGTTGCTCTCATAGATGACGTAGCCCGACACGCCCGGAACGGGCTCGCCGAACACGTTGGCCGCGGTCGGGCTCGAATTGGCGCCCTCGAAATTCACGCGGACCAGCGCCGCCTGGGCCGACGTTCCCGCCACCAGCAGCAGCGCCGCTGCCAGCCACCGATGTTTCATTTGATGTTTCATTCTCTCAACCTCGTGCTCGTCTGCGGATGTTCGATCAACGAGGTCTTATAAATTGCGTGCGTGATGCCGCGTTGAATTTGCCGTGATGGTTGTGCAGCGATGCATGACGCATGTCGTCCGCACGTGAGCATCTGGCCGTCGGAACCTTCCCCTTGACGCAATAGTGGGGCCTGAGGAGCGGGACTAAAGTTCGAGCGTGCTCGCAGTTCGCGGCTCCGCCCGCACAGTGAGGGTTCGCAACGTGCGCACGCAAAGCATGCAACGAGAGTCCGTCTTAGCGCTGCTGGGGGCGATGCTGGTTCTGTCCGGCTGCGCGGTCGGGCCCGAGTACGTGCGGCCGCAGGTAAAGATCAACGAAGGCTGGAGCACAGCGGCCAATGCCCAGGTGACGACTCAGTCCGCGACCGACAGCGCCTGGTGGAAGACATTCAACGATCCGGTCCTCGATCGCCTGATCGATCTGGCCTGCAGCCAGAATCTTTCGTTGCGGGCGGCGGGTGTGCGGATCATGGAGGCACGCGCTGCATTGGGCATCGCCGTCGGCCAGCAATATCCGCAATTGCAGGCGGCGATGGCGAGCGCGACCCGCATCAGTCTGAGCGAGAACCTGGCCAACAGCATCAACTTCGACCGCGACTTCTGGGATTACCAGGTCGGCTTCGATGCCACCTGGGAAGCGGATTTCTGGCGCAGGTTCGGTCGCGGTGTGAAATCGCAGGAAGCGGCCTATCTCGGCTCGGTTGCTGACTATCAGGACGCGCTCGTTTCATTGAGCGCCGAGGTGGCCCGCACGTACGCGACCATCCGGATGTTCGAGGTGCTGATCGCGCAAGGCCGTAACAATGTCGGCGTCCAGGAAGAGGGGCTGCGAATCGCCGAATCGCGCTATCGCAACGGGGCCACCTCGGAGCTGGATGTCAGTCAGGCGAGTGCGTTGCTGGAGAGCACCCGGGCCTCGATTCCCCAACTCGAGGCCAGCCTGGCGCAGTCTCAGAACGCGCTGAGCACGCTATTGGGTCAGCCGACCGGTTCGGTGCTGGCGCTGCTGCAAGGGCCGCACGAAATTCCGATGCCGCCGGCGCAAGTGGCGCTGAGCGTTCCTGCCGAGATGTTACGAAGACGACCCGACGTGCGTGGCGCCGAATTCTCCGCTATCGCGCAGTCAGAACGGATCGGCGTGGCCAAAGCGGATCTGTATCCGCGCATCCAGCTGTTTGGAACGATTGGATTCCAGACCACCAGCGGCAGCACCATCGAGAGCGGCAACCTGTTCGATTCCGGCAGTCTGTTCTATGCGCTCGGCCCTCGCATCTCATGGACCTTCCTCGACTACGGTCGTACCAAGAACCGGGTGCGTGTCGAAGACGCGCGCTTTCAGCGGCTGATGGTCGGCTACCAGGACACGGTGCTCAAGGCAGCACAGGAAGTCGAGGACAGCCTGGTGGGATATCTGAAAGCGCAGGAGGTCACGGGCTTTCAACAGAACGCGGCCAACTCGGCGCGACGTTCCGTGGAGCTCGCTTTCATTCAATATCGCGAGGGCGCGGTCGACTTTCAACGCGTGCTGGATGCGCAACGCTCGCAATTGCAGGAAGAAAACAATCTGGCGCGGGCGCGCTCGGCGGTCGCGACCAATCTGATCGCGCTGTACAAGGCATTGGGTGGCGGTTGGGAGACGCGTGCCGGTCAGCCGTTCGTTCCCGAGAACATGCGAGAGGAAATGCAGAAACGCACCGACTGGGGCGACTATTTCTCGCAGCAGCCGAAGTTGCATTCGCCCGTCTCGAGGTAGCGCCATGCCCAAGATACTCACCAACAAGTGGTTCATCGTCGGGATCGTGGTCCTGGTGGCGGCCATCTTCGGCTACCAGTTCTGGCAATCGAAGCAGGCCGCGTTGCCGGAGGGAATCGCCTCGGGCAATGGCCGCGTGGAAGCGAAGCTCGTCGATGTCTCGGCGAAGGAGCCGCTGCGCGTCAAGGACATCCTGGTCAACGAAGGCGATCTGGTGCAGCGAGGTCAGGTGCTCGCGCACCTCGACACGGTGACGATCGAAGCAGAGCTGGCCGGCGACAAATCGGCGGCGCTGGCGGCAAGAGAACAACTGGCGGCCGCCAAGTCGGCCATCGTGAAGCGAACCAGCGAAGTGAAGCTCGCACGCATCGAAGTGGATCGTTCGCGCAAGATGCTGGCGGAGCGGGCCAGCTCGCAACGGGAGTTCGACGTGCGTACCACGGCATTGGCGGCGTCCGAGGCGTCGCTCGAACAGGATCAGGCCCGATTGCAGTCCGCTCAGCAGGATATCGAGACCGCTGAAGCGAAGGTCGCGAAGACGCAGTCGCGTATCGCCGATGCGACGCTGACCGCACCCGTGCAGGGCAGAGTTTTGTATCGCCTGGCCGAGCCGGGCGAAGTGCTGGGGCCGGGGGGTAAGGCGCTCACGCTGGTCAATCTGGAAGATGTTTATATGGAGATCTTCCTGCCCAGCGCCGAGGCGGCGGCGATCAAGATCGGTGCCGATGCACGCATCACGGTCGATCATGCGCCCGGTCGTTCGGTCGCTGGCAAAGTGAGCTTCGTGTCGCCGGAGGCTCAGTTCACCCCGAAGCAGGTCGAGACCAAGAGCGAGCGCGAGAAGCTGATGTTCCGGGTCAAGATTCAGTTGCCGAATGTGCTGGCGACGGAATACATCGAGCAGATCAAGACCGGCGTGCGCGGCGTGGGCTACGTGAAAGTGAATGACTCGGCGGTGTGGCCCGACTGGCTCGAAAAAGGTCTGGTGAATCCGGCTGCGACGCCAGCACCCGCGGCCGCTCAAAACGAATCTGTTCCAGCGGCCAGGTAGGAGCGCCAGTGGTCACCGTTCCTGCAGCGCCTGCCACCGCATCGGCGCGCGGCCCAGTCGCCGCGATCAAGAACGTTACGCACCGTTACGGCGAGGTGCTCGCGCTCGACGGAATCACGCTCGATATTCCCAGCGGCCTGATGGTCGGCATCATCGGTCCGGACGGCGTCGGCAAGTCCACGCTCATGGGGCTGCTGGCGGGCTCGAGGAAAATGCAGGAAGGCACCATGACCGTGCTGGGCGGCGATATCGGTGACATCCGTCATCGCCGGCTCGTCTGTCCGCGGATTGCATATATGCCGCAAGGGCTCGGCAAGAATCTGTATCTCGAGCTGAGCGTGTGGGACAACATCGATTTCATGGCTCAGCTGTTCGGGCTGTCGCGCACCGAGCGTCCGGCGAAGGTGCAGGAACTGCTCGACGCCACCGGGCTCGCGCCGTTTCCTCAGCGCCCCGCGGGCAAGCTCTCCGGCGGCATGAAACAAAAGGTGGGGCTGTGCGGGGCGCTGGTTCACGAGCCGGATCTGCTGGTGCTCGATGAGCCCACCACCGGCGTGGATCCGCTGTCTCGCCGACAGTTCTGGGCGCTCATCGACGATATCCGCAGGGACCGGCCGAGCATGAGTGTGGTTATCGCGACTGCCTACATGGATGAAGCTCAGATGTGGGACTGGATCGTGGCGATGGATGCCGGAAAAGTGCTCGCGACCGGCACGCCGGCCGAACTGATGCAGCGGACTGCGTCGAAGGATCTGGAGCAATGTTTCATCCGGTTGCTGCCGGAGGAGAAGCGCCGCGGACACAAGGAGCTGACGATCCCGCCACGCACGGCCGGCAAGGCGGAGATCGCCATCGATGCGAAAGGACTCACGCAAAGGTTCGGAGATTTCACCGCGGTGGATCATGTCACGCTGTCGATCGAGCGCGGCGAGATCTTCGGCTTTCTCGGCTCCAACGGCTGCGGCAAGTCCACGACCATGAAGATGCTGACTGGATTGCTCACACCGACGGAAGGCACGGCGACCATCTTCGGCAGCTCCGTCGAAGCCGGCAGCATGGAGGTGCGAGAGAATCTGGGCTACATGACGCAGGCGTTCTCGCTCTATGGCGAGATGACCATTCGTCAGAACCTCGAGCTGCATGCGCGTCTGTACCATCTCGCGCCCGAGAAGGCGAAGGCGCGGATCGACGAGCTCGTGCAACGTTTCGGGCTGGAAGCTCATCTCGATGCGCTGGCCGAAGATCTGCCGATGGGATTGAAGCAGCGGTTGTCGCTGGCCGTGGCGGTGTTGCACGATCCGCAGATTCTGATCCTGGACGAGCCCACTTCCGGTGTCGATCCGGTCGCGCGCGACAGCTTCTGGGAACTGCTCATCGATCTGTCGCGCAAACAGAACGTCACGATCTTCGTCACCACCCACTTCATGAACGAGGGCATGCGATGCGACCGCATCTCGCTCATGCATGCCGGCAAGGTGCTGGCGTACGGCGCTCCGCAAGAGCTCATCGAGCGGCGTGGTGCGCCCAATCTGGAGGAAGCCTTCATTGGTTACATGGAGGATGCCATTGCGGAGAAGGCGGGCGGGACCGGAGCAGCGAAAAGCGATACTGCGACACCGGCCGCAACCGTGGCGGAAACACCTGCGCATCCCGAGCACGCGCAGCCTGCGCCGTGGCGCCTGCCCCTGATGAGAATGCTCGCTTACGCGCGCAACGAGACTATGCAGATCCTGCGCGATCCGGTGCGGCTGACGTTCGCATTCCTCGGCTCCGCATTGCTGATGATCGTGTGCGGCTTCGGTATCACGACCGACGTCGAACGCATTCGCTATTCGACCAACGATCTGGATCGATCGCCTGATAGCCGTGCGTATCTGGAGCAGTTCGCGTCGATACCGCGCTACTTCACTCAGACTGCGCCTGTGCAGTCGGCGGAGGAGGGGCTGAAGCGTCTGCAGGCGGACGAGGATTCGCTGGTCATCGAGATGCCACCGGATTTCGGCCGCAATCTTCGTCGAGGCGCACGACCGGAAGTACTGGCGCAGGTGGATGGCGCGATGACCTTCCGTGGCGAAACGGTCGCGCAGTACGTCCTGGGCGTGCATGCGAGAGCGCTGCAGGATCCGGCGGTGGGTCTGCCAACGTCGAAGCCTCAGAAGAACCAGGCCGACATCGAAGAACGTTTCATGTACAACCCGACGTTCGAGAGCATCTACTCGATTGCGCCGAGCGTGCCGGCGCTGTTGCTGCTGCTGATTCCGGCGATTCTCATGACCGTCAGCATCGTGCGCGAGAAGGAGCTCGGCTCGATGATCAACTTCTATGTCACTCCGACCGGCAAGGTGGAGTACCTGATCGGCAAGCAGCTGCCTTACGTCGTGATCGGCCTGATCAATTTTTTCATTCTGGCGGCGATGACGGTGCTGGTGTTCGGGGTCCCGATCAAGGGCAGCTTTCTGATGCTGACGCTGTGCACGCTGCTGTACGTCATGGCCACGACCGGGCTGGGCATGATTACTTCGACATTCACCAGCAGCCAGGTCGCGGCGGTCTTCGTCACGGCGATCCTGACCATCGTCCCGACCATCCAGTTCTCGGGACTGTTGCAGCCGGTCTCGACGCTGGAAGGCGGCGCGAGAGTGATCGGCGAGATCTGGCCTGCGTCGTACTACATGCATTCCAGCCTGGGCACCTATACCAAGGGACTGCCGGCGGGCCTGATGCTCGGGGATGTGCTGTTTCTGGCCGCCTGCATTCCGGTGTTCCTGGCCATCAGCTGGATCGGCCTGAAGAAGCAGGAGAAATGATCTTGGCGTCGCTCATGAACATCTTCTGGTTGGGGATCAAGGAAATCCGCAGCCTGATGAGCGACACGGTCATGGTGCTGTTCGTCGTGTATGCATTCACGCTGGCCATCTACGTCCAGGCCACCGGCACGTCCAGCGAAGTGAACAATGCCTCGATCGCTTTCGTGGACGAGGATCATTCGGCGCTGTCGCAAGAACTGTTCAACGCGTTCTATCCGCCGCGCTTCAAATATCCGGAGCTGGTCGATGCGAGCGTGGTGCAGGAGGCGATGGACCGCGGCCTGTACATGTTCGTCGTCTCATTGCCGCCGCGCTTCGAGCTCGACCTGCGCGCCGGACGCAACCCCGCCATCCAGGTCAGCATCGATGCGACAGCGATGCAGCAGGCCGGCATCGGCGCCGGCTATATCCGAAACATCATTACCGACCGCGTCTCCTCGTTCCTCGAACGTACCGATCTGGCATCGCCGCCACCGATCCAGATCGTCGTGCGCCGCCTGTTCAATCCGAACGCGGAGTCCTCCTGGTTCAAGAGCGTCGTGGCCATCATCAATCAGATCTCGCTGCTGACCGTGATCCTGACCGGGGCCGCCGTCATTCGCGAGCGCGAGCACGGCACGCTCGAGCATCTGCTGGTGATGCCGCTCACGGCATTCGAGATCGCCATGGCCAAGGTCTGGGCCAACAGTCTGGTGATCCTGATCGCGACCGCGGCCTCGCTGTTCCTGATCGTGCAGTGGGCGCTCAAGGTGCCGTTCGCGGGTTCCTTCACGCTGTGGTTCGTCGGCGTGCTGCTGTATCTGTTCTTCGCGACCGCCTTGGGAATATTTCTCGGCACCATCTCACGATCGATGGCGCAGTTCGCCTTGCTGATCATTCTGGTGATCGTGGTGCTGATGCTGCTGTCCGGCGGCTCGACGCCGGTCGAGAGTCAGCCGCGCTGGCTGCAGGCACTCACTTATTTTCTGCCGGCGCGGCACTTCGTGAGTTTCTCGCAAGTCATCATCTATCGAGGCGGCGGTCTCTCGGCGGTGTGGCAGGAATTCCTGATGGTGGCCGGCGTCGGGCTGGCGTTCTTCGTCTACAGCCTGGCACTCTTTCGCAAGTCGATTGCGGCATCCAAGTGACGGTGACGACATGAAACAATCCAAGCAAGGCGGGCTCACGCGCAAGGAGTACGACCAGCAACTCAAGAAACTGCACGTCGAGCTGGTCGCGCTCCAGCAGTGGGTCGTGCACAAGGGGCTGAAGGTGTGCGTCGTCTTCGAAGGGCGCGACGGCGCCGGCAAGGGCGGCACCATCAAGGCCATCACCGAGCGGGTCAGTCCGCGAGTGTTTCGCGTCATCGCCTTGCCGGCGCCGTCGGATCGCGAGAAGAGTCAGATGTTCGTGCAGCGATATGTGCCGCATCTGCCCGCGGCCGGCGAGGTGGTGATCTTCGATCGCAGCTGGTACAACCGGGCCGGCGTCGAGCGCGTGCTGGGGTTCTGCAAGGAAAGCCAGGCCCGGGAGTTTCTAAACACCACGCCCAAAGTCGAGAAAGCCATCGTCGACTCCGGGATCATCCTGATCAAGTACTGGCTCGAAGTGTCCATGGAGGAGCAGACGCGGCGCCTGCAGGATCGCATCGACGACGGCCGCAAGATCTGGAAACTCTCGCCCATGGATCTGAAGTCCTACGGACGCTGGTACGATTACTCCCGCGCGCGCGACGACATGTTCAAGACCACCGACACGGAGTGGGCGCCGTGGTTCGTTGCCAGGACCGACGACAAGAGAAAGGGACGTCTGAACATCATCAGTCATCTGCTGAGTCGGATTCCGTACAAGAAGGCGCCGTACCAGAAAGTCAAACTGCCGAAGCGACAGGGGCCGAAGGGCTATCGGGAGCCGGACTATCCTTATAAATATGTAGCGGAGCGGTTTTGAGGCACGGATTCATTCCATCGACCGTCGCAGTTGCAGGAAGGCTTCATCGAAGGCGTCGACCCGCAGCAGTCCCAGGCGGGGGAATTCCAGATCCAGAATGAGATAGGCCGCGATACTGACGACCGCGGCGAAGCCGACGATGTGCAGCATGCTGCGTCGTTCCGATTTGGCCATGGCGAAGCCCGCGAACACCGCGCTGACGAGGATCAGAAACGCCAGCATCAGATAAATGGCGAGCGGCGGATGCTGCCGCGTGGCCAGCAGCCGGGTGTTCGCGAGGTCGAACATCTCATTGACCGGCGGCAGCACGCTCGAAGTGGTGCGGACCGTGGGGTCCTGCTTTGCGGCCGCGATCAGCCGGTTCCAAATCGCCTTCTGCAGCTCCAGCGATCTGGCGACGCGGGCCGCGGTCAGCTCGGTGTCGCTGACGTTCGCATACGTGGCGATGCGCACGTCCAGATATTCTTTGAAGAGGGTCCTTACCTCCTGACGCGCCTCGGCATCGAGAATATCGAGTCGCAGCCATGCAGTACCGATCGCATTGACCTCGGCAACGATGAGATCGCGGCGATTCTCGAAGCGCTGGGCCGCGCCGGTAAAGGTGAAGGCAATCAGCAAGCCCATCAATGCATAGATCGCGCCTTCGATCGCGCCGAGGCCGGCGACCGAGTCTTCGCCACTTGCGCGCAACCGGGCACGGCCCAGCCGCCAGCCCATTCGCAGGCACGCCACTGTGCCCAGGAACAGCAGAAAGGAGAAGATCGCGGCGATGAGTATGCGCATCATGGACCAGGGCTGTTTTGCTCCCTCTCGGTGTCTTTGCGCATCAGCGCGCGAACGCCGACATAGCTGGCCGTGAGCGCCAGTACCAGGAAGGCCATCGCGGCTACGAGCTTGGGTTCGCTGTGCTCATAATCGAGCTGGATGACGTGGCGTGCGACTGCGATCAATGCCACGCTGATCAGGAGCTCGACGCGCATCCGGTGCTCGATGAAATAGTTCCTGAGCGTATCCATCAGCTCCAGGCCGAGCACCACCAGCAGGATGCCGGCAAACAGAGCCTGTACCGCCTGCTGCAATTCCGCGACGTTGTCGATTTGCATCATCGCGTGCGGGATGCGGCGAATGACCAGCCACACCGTGACCACGATCGCCGCCACGATGCCAAACGCCAGAATGGCTTCGAGAATGCCCAGGACCCAGCGGTCGAACAGATGCCACAGGCGCGACGGCGGTTGCATGGATCGCATCAACTCACGGACGCGACGGCCGGGCAATGTAGGCAATGTGCAGATTCGGCGCCCATGAAACACATAGACAATCGAGCCACCCCGATCCGCACCGGCCCGCGGATTTTGTTACGGCGGCCGCGGCCCGTAGTAAGCTCGAATCCGTGAGCGAGGGTTCAGCTGAAGAAGCGGCGCTGGCCGGGTCTGAGATGTCCTTATCGGTGCTGTATGGAAGCTACCGCAAGGAGCTGGTGGCGTTCGTTCGCTCCCGGTTTGGGGGCGGACCGCCGGAGCCGGAAGACGTGGCTCAGCAGGCATTCGTCAATTTCGCGACGGTCGCGCCCAGTCAGGTACTCAATCCACGGGCGTTCCTGTACCGCACCGCTGTCAACATCGTGCTCAACTACCGCAAGCGTGAGCGTATCGGCCGGCGCTTTCTCACGCCGATGCCCGAGACGGAGGAGCTGCAGCAGGTTCGAGATGAGATCAGCCCGGAGAAAAGCGCGCAGGCCGAGGAGCATTACGCGCTGGTCGAGGCCGCCATCCGCGCCATGCCTCAGCCGCGCCGATCCTACTTGCTGCTGAATCGAGTCGAAGGGTTGAGCTACGCCGAGATCGCGCGGCGGGCCGGATTGTCGGAGTCAGTCATTCGTAAACATGTCGCTCTGGCCGTGCGGGAATGCGGCCGCATGTTGTTGGAAGTAAACGACGCGGGCGGTAGCAAGCGAGGCGGCCGATGAACGCCTTTTCGCGCATCGAAGAGGAAGCCAGCGAATGGCTGGTGATACTGAGCGACCCGAGCGCGTCGAGCCAGCAGCGTGACCGTTTCGCTGCCTGGCTGAGCGCCGACGCCGAGCATGAGCGAGTGTTCCAGGCCCAGCGGGCAGCCTGGTCGATGATCGGTGGAATGGGGCATTTGATCGATGAAGTGCCCACGAGCCCCGCGCCGTCTGCGACCAGGCGGGCCTGGCCGCTTGCAGCCGCCGCGGCCGTAGTCGTGGCGGTGATCGGTGCGTTGCTGTTCCGGGTTGGAGTGCCATTGCTTACCGGCGAGCGGTTCTCCACCGAGGTGGCGCAGCTCAAGGAAGTGACGCTCGATGATGGCACGACCATCTCGCTCGGCGCCGCTTCGCGGATCAGCGTCGATTTCAACGATCGGGAGCGCCGGGTGAAGCTGCTCGATGGGCAGGCGTTCTTCGATGTGGCTCACGATCCGAGCCGGCCGTTTTTCGTATCGGCCGGAGCTACGACGGTACGCGTGGTGGGCACACGGTTCGACGTCACACGGGCCGCCGATTCGATTCGGGTGTCGGTGCTCGAAGGGCGCGTCGAAGTATTGAACGGCGGCGCGCAGGCCACGACGGCAACTGCCAAGGCCGACGCACAACCGACACTGCGTGGCGCCCATGCATTGACCGCGGGGCAGGGCGCGAGCGTTTCGAATTCCGGACAGCTGAACGCCACGTTTCCAGTCGCGCAGGAGAATCTGGCCGCCTGGCGATCCGGGCGTCTCGTTTATGTCGATGCGCGCTTGCGTGACGTTGTCGCCGATGTGACTCGTTACTACGGCGGCGAGATTCAGCTCGCCGATCCGTCGGTCGGCGACCTGCAGTTGACCGCGGCGTTTCGCGCCGATCAGATCGACCGGATGCTGGAAGTGCTGGCGCGCGCTTTGCCCATCGAGGTGATTCGCGTCGATGAGCGCACGATTCGTCTGGCGCCGCGCGCCGAATAGTTTTTTCCCGCCCGCGGTGCGAATCGCCCGCGCTCGATTGTCTCACTCGCACAGGCCCCCTGCGGGTCGACAAAAACATGGGGAGTGAGTCGATGGTGTCGAACAGCCTGCGCCGTTGGCGTTTGAGTTGCGCCGTGGCGATCGCATTGGCCGGCGCAGTAGTGACGACGGCCGCGCAAGGCGCGGAGACGCCGGTAAAGAAGTTTGATATTCCCGCCAAGTCGCTGGCCGAAGCGCTCGTGGAGTTCTCGCGCCAGTCCGACGTGATCGTGATCGCGCCTCATCAAATGACGTCCGGCAAGCGGTCGACGGCGGTCTCGGGCACCATGACGATGCAGCAGGCCGTCGAACGATTGCTCGAAGGCACGCAGCTGGAGTATGTGATGGAGGGCGATGGCTCCATCGTCGTGCGCGCCGCCGCCGAGCGAGGGGCGCAACAGACGCAGGTCGTCGATGAGATCGTGGTGCATGGCGCCCGCTTCCACGACGACACCGCCGGCACCGCGTTGAAAGTGCCGCTGTCCATCAAGGACACCCCGCAGACCGTCATGGCCATCACCGGCGACGTGATGGACTTCGCCGCCATCAAGACCTTTCAGGACGTCTATCGAGTCGATGCGACCGGCGGCACGACCCATCGAACCGACAATTTCACCGTCAATTACTTTCGCGGTTTTCGTCAGCAGAGCAACAACGCGGTCAAGATCGACGGCTTCCGGCTGCGCGCCGACTTCAATCTGGACTTCGCCTCGTTCGAACGGCTGGAGCTGGTGAAGGGCGCAACTTCGACCATGTACGGCCAGAACTCGATCGCCGGCACCCTGAACGCCACCTCGAAAATGCCCCACAGCGAGTTCGGCGGCGAGCTGAAACTGGAAGTGGGCAGCTTCGATCATTATCGGGCCGATGCGGATGTGTACGGTGCGGTGACCGACGATGGCGCACTGACCTATCGCTTCGTCGGTGCGCGCCTCGATGAGAATTCCTATCTCGACTATGCCGGCAAGGAAACGACCGTGATCGCACCGACGTTGCGGTACGAGTTCAGCCCCGATACTTCGGCGTACGTGCGTTTCAATTATCAGAAGTTCGACCTGGTGCCGCAGTGGAGCGCGGGGCTGCAGTATCTGGGCGATCTCGACCAGGCTTTCGCGACGGGCATGGATCCGAACTTGCTGGTGGTGCCGAATCTGCCGCGCTCGCATTTCAACGGCGCGTCCTGGAACAGGAGCGAGTTCGAGGCGAAGCTGCTGCAGGCGAGCCTCGAGCATCGTTTCGCGGGCGACTGGACCTTGCGATTCAATGCGCAACACAACCAACAGGACTTGCTGTACTCGCAACGGAACAGCGGTTACCTCCAGGCCGACGGCGTGCCGCTGTTCTCTTTCGCCGAGCGTAACGACAACAGCTTCACGCTCGACGGCGCGGAAGTGAACGTCTATGGCGACGTGGAGCTGTTCGGACATACCCACACGTTGTTCGTCGGCGCGGACTACTCGACGCTGAAGAATCCGCTGCTGTACTCCAGCGCGAATGCGCCGACGCCGAGCGTCTTCGATCCCACCTACAATACCGCTACGCCGCGCCCGAACGGGCCCGAATACTACAGCGATTATTTTCAGCGGCGCCTGGAGCAGGAGAGTCTCGGCGTCACCGCGCAGGCGTTCATTCGTCCCATCGACCGGCTGACGGTGTTGATCGGCGGTCGCTACTCGCGCGACGACAACAGCGATCACACGCGATCGGGCGACGCCACCTTGCCTGGCAGCGATACGCCGTACGATCGCGTCGATCTGCAGACCAGCGTCTGGACGTTTCAAGGCGGTGTCACTTATGCGCTGACGCCGAACCTGAATCTCTACGCCAGCTATGGCGAAAGTTTCGAGCCGCAGACCTTGCTGAGCGATGTGAATCGATTCATCGCTCCGGAGGAGGGGGTCGCCAAGGAGATCGGCCTGAAAGGCACGCTGTCGCCGCGCTTCTCCTATTCGCTGGCGGTGTTCGATATGGAACGTAGCAACATCGCGCAGTCGCGCATCAATACGCCGTTTTCCGATGCCATCGGCACCCAGCGCAGCCGGGGCGTCGAAGTCGAGTTTCAGGGCACGGTGCTGGCCGGCTGGGAATTGTTCGGTTCGCTGGGCTGGATGGACGCCGAATTCATCGACGGCGAGTTCAAGGGCTATCAGCCGGAGAACGCGCCGAAGTTCGGCTTGTCGATGTTCAGCAGCTACCAGTTCCAGGGCGGCGCATTGCAGGGGTTCGGCGTGGGCGCGGGTGTCGTTCACAAACGCGGCCGCGTCGCATTCTCCGCGGATCTTGGCCTCGACGGCCGGCCGGTCCGCTTCGATTTCGGCGACTTCACGGAGTTCGACGTGCGGGTGTTTCGCAACTTCGAACGCTGGCGCTTGCAAGTGGCCGCAACCAATCTATTCAACGAGAAGTACTACACACCGGCGTACAACGGCTTCGGATTCGGCGTGCACGTGAATCCGGCGCGGACCGTGACGGGTCAGGCGTTGTATCGGTTCTGACATGAGTCACATCGCTCGCTGCGCGTGGCGGATCGTTATCACGCTTTGCTTCGTCACCTGCACTGTGAGGGCCGACGACTCGCGAGTCGTCGCTCTCGACGGTTATATCGAACAGGCCCGCCGGGATTGGCAAGTGCCCGGCGTGGCGGTCGGCGTCGTTCTCGATGGCGAGGTCGTCTTCGCCAGGGGCTATGGCGCCCGAGAGATCGGCAAGCCGCAGCGCCTGGATACGCAGAGCCTGTTCGAGATCGGCTCACTGACCAAAGCGGTGACCGCGGCGGCGCTGGCGCTGCTGGTCGAGGAGGGGCGGATTCGTTGGGATGATCTGGTCATCGATCATTTGCCGGCGTTTCGACTCTCAGACCCGTGGGTGACGTCCCGAGTCACGGTGCGCGATCTGCTCGCAAATCGCGTGGGCTTCGAGGGCGGCACCGAGGTCGTCGTGCCCATGACCGCCCGCGATGTATTGAACCGCACGCGGATTCTGCGGCAATTCACGTCATTCCGTGATTCGATGCTCTATAGCAACTCGCTCTACGACGTGGCCGGCGAGCTGGTGAGCGCGGTCTCGGGGATGAGCTGGGCGCAGTTCGTCGAGCAACGGTTGTTCGCGCCACTGCGCATGAAGAACAGCTTCGCGAGTGTCGATACGGCGGGGCTGTGGCGACCGGAACATCTGGCACCGAGCATGTATGGTCAGGCGCCGGCCGGTGCGGTGAGCCTGGAGCTCGCGCTCAACGACAACGTTTCGATGCCTCACTGGCACGCGCCCCCGGCGGCCGTTGTTTTACCCTGGCAGATATCGTTGCAAGGCGGCGCCGCCGCTGGCTCCGCCGTCTCCAATCTGGACGACCTGTTGCAATGGACGCGCTGGCATCTGAGCGACGGGCAACCGATGCTGCGCCAGGCGACGCTGGCGGAGTTGCATACGACCCAGACGTTGATTCGCGAATCGCCGTCGTCGTCGTTCAGCGCGGTTTCGAGCGTGGTCGAGCGGGTGAGTCCGAGTCGCGGGCCGCCGGGCTACGCGCTCGGCTGGTTCACCGACACTTTTCGTGGCTATCGCTATATCGATCATGGCGGCGCGCTGCTGGGCGCGATGTCGCTCATTGCGATGATTCCGGAGCGGCGCATGGGCGTGGTCGTGCTTGCCAACAGCTACGGGCGCGGCGGGCACGGTTTGATGAATTCAGCGATTGCCATGCGCATCCTGGACGCGTTACTGGAAGTCGAGCCGCACGATTGGAGTGGGGATCTGCTGCGAGTCGCCGAGCGCGCCGAGGCGGAAGAACGACGCCACCAGCTCGAATTGCAGCGAAGTCGCGGCAAGCGAATGCCACCCTCGCTGCCGCTGCGCGAATATGCCGGCCCGTATCGGAATGCGGAGCTCGGCGAGGTCGGTATCGAACACGTGGGCAACGAGTTGTTCCTGCGGCTACCTGGAGTCTTCCGCTGGCGCCTCGAACCTTGGCGCGGCGAGACCTTTCGCTTGCATGTCAGCAGCGCCGGCGCCGAGCTGATGCAATTCTTCGTCACGTTCGGCATCGATCCGCAAGGACGCGTGGCATCGTTCGATCCCGGCTGGGCATTGCTGGGAGAGTCGTTACAACGCGTGCGTTGACGCCGCTATCGAGCGGCTTTCTTGCGCAGCCCGGCGCCATACAGCCTCTGTTCAACGGCCGCCCAGTCGTCGCTGCGGTCGTTGAACAGGGTGGCGATCTGTTGACGCAGCCAGCGGTGCCTCGTGTCGTGCTGGAAGCGTCGATGCCAATGCTGCTCGACGTTGAACATCGGCGGCTTGAAGGGCAGAGCCATCAGGTCGACGGCGTTGGTCTCCGCAAAGCGCGCGCCGACCGCCAGCGGCACGATGGCGATCAAGTCGGTGCTCTCGACGATGGTCGGCAGGCTGAGGTGGTGCGGCGTTCGCAGCACGATACGCCGCTTGATCCGCTTGCGATGCAGCCAGGTATCGAACAACCTGCCGCTGCGCGCCGGCGATGCGACGACGATGTGTCCCAGCGATGCAAACGCCTTCGTCGTCAGGCGCCCCTGATCGAGCGGGTGTCCCCGGCGGACCAGGCAGGCAAAGGTATGCCGGTACAGGCGCTGATGAAAATGGATCTGGGTCGACAGCTCCGGAAAATAACCGAGCGCCAGATCCACCGCACCGTCGGCAAGCGCGGCCGGCACCGCGTCCTCTGACAACTGCTCGCTGCTCGCGCTCGCCTGCGGAGCGACTCGCTGCAGGTGGCCGAGCAGCTTCGGCAAGAAAACGATCTCGGCGAGATCGGACATCGCGAACCGAAATTCAGTCGACGCGGTTGCGGGCTCGAATGCCGGCGGTGCCAGCACGCCTTCGCCCACCGTGATCAGAGCATTGCGCGCGGCTTCGATCATCTTCTGCGCACGTGGCGTTGGCGTCATGCCCGCCGCGCTACGGACGAACAGTGCATCTCCGGCGTGCTGTCGCAGCCGGGCGAGGGCGGAGCTGAAACCCGATTGACTCATGTCCAGCAGCGCGGCGGCTTTGGTGACATGACGCGTGCGATCCAGCGCAATGAGGACGCGCAGCAGGTTCAGATCGAAACCTTGCGCCCCGAGGATTATCGTTTCCACAGATAGTCAGAGTCCGTGCCATCGTCTTGAGCGTCGATTATGAGCCGATCAGAATGGCTTGCAATCGGGCATTGCTGGGGGGAGCCGCGTTGTTCATCGAGAATTGCTGGTACGTCGCCGGCTGGGATAAAGAGGTGCCCGCGGACGGGCTGTTCAGCCGCACCATCATCAATCGGCCGCTGGTCTTCTGGCGCGATCGCAACGGGCAGGTCGTGGCCCTGCTGGATCGATGCTGTCATCGCGCGGCCCGGCTCTCGATGGGACGGACGGAGCAGGGCGGCGATCAGATCCGCTGCATGTATCACGGCCTGCTATATGACCGGTCCGGGCAATGCATCGGTGCCCCGGCGCAGACCCGGATTCCCCCCAATGCGAAAGTCAGGGCCTTCCCGGTCGTCGAACGTCATCGCTGGATCTGGGTCTGGATGGGCGACCCGGCGCTCGCGGATCCGGCGCTGATTCCGGATACCCAATGGCTCGACCATCCGCAATGGCGTTCTCTGGATGGTTATCTGCACTATGACGTGAACTATCTGTTGATCGCCGACAACCTCCTCGACTTCTCGCATCTGCCGTTCCTGCATCCGACCACGGTAGGCGGATCGACGGACTATGCGGCGGTACTGCCCAAAGTGGAGCGCAATCAACGCGGCGTGCGTCTGACCAAGTGGGTTGCCAATACCCAGCCTCCGGAGTACTCGGCGAAGTACGCCAACTATCCGGAAGGCGCTCGCGTCGATCGTTGGATGTACTACGACTTCGTGGTGCCCGGCGTGCTGCTGATGGATTCCGGAATGATGCCTGCCGGCACAGGCGGTCAGGATAGTCACCGCGAGGATGCGCTGGCATTCCGCGGCTGCCAGGCGCTCACGCCGGAGACCGAGACCTCGACACACTATTTCTTCGGGCACGCTCACAACTTTTTGATCGATCGTCCCGAAGTCACCCGCGAGATCCACGCCGGCATCGTCAAGGCATTCAACGAAGACCGTGCCATGATCACGGCTCAACAGCACAACCTGGCGCTCGATCCCGGCTTCACGATGACCCCGCTGAGCGTCGATACGGCGTTGTCACAGTTCCGTTGGGTGGTGGCTCAGTTCCTGAAGAAGGAGAGTGTCGCGCCTGTGCCGTGACAATCGAGGAATCCTTCATGGATTCTTCGGGAGCTTCTCCGTGGCTTGTCCAGGTGCCGGATGCTTAGACTGCCGGCCACGAGACCTTGGTGACAGCTGCACAGGGAATGCGTGATGTCGGAACAAAGCCGGGACCGGGCAAGCGCTGTTTGCTCGCTGCCCTCGCCGATCGCCGTCGCATTCGTATGCTGTGGCGTGACACTGTCGGACATCACGGCGGCGCAAACATCGGGCGATGTCGAGCCCGATGTCATCGTGGCAGGCGTCCGTCCGACCGATGCCGGCCCCATGCCGGGCTTGCTGCTCAACAAAGATCAGATTCCAGGCAACGTTCAGAGTCTGGGCAAGCGCCAGATTGCCGAGGCGGGCGCGCTGAGCATCGGCGAGCTCATGAACGAGAAGATGCAAGGCGTCAGCATCAATGAGTATTCGGGCAATCCCTTTCAGATGGACGTGAACTACCGGGGCTTCACGGCGAGTCCGCAGGCGGGCACGCCGCAGGGCCTGTCGGTGTTCTTCGATGGCATCCGGGTCAACGAGCCGTTCGGCGATGTGGTGAACTGGGATCTGATCCCGCTGAATGCGATCGAACGGTTCGATGTCTTTCCCGGTTCGAATCCACTGTTTGGTCTCAACACGCTGGGCGGCGCGCTTTCCGTCCGCACGCGCAGCGGATTCTCGTCGCAGGGAATCGAAGCGGGCGGACTGGCGGGCTCCTTCGGCCGCCGCCAGGGACAGCTGACTCTTGGCGCGAACAACGGCGCGATCGGCGGCTTTGCCGCCCTGAACTACTTCGAGGAAGAGGGCTGGCGCGACAACTCGCCTTCGCAGGTCCGGCAGTTCTTCGGTCGAGCGGACTGGCGAGGCCGGTTCGGCGTGATCACGGCGTCCGCGCTGCTCGCCGACAACGACCTGGTGGGCAACGGGTTGATTCCCAGCGAGCTCTACGACGAGCGGCCGGAATCCGTCTTCACCTCACCCGATGAGACACGCAACCGACTCAGACAGTTCGCACTGAGCGGCGCGTACGACGTCTCTGAAGCCATCAACATCACCGCGCAGGTCTACCGCCGCGGCAGCGATCGAGATGCGTTGAACGGCGATGCCTATGAAGGGTTCGATGACTTCAGTTTCGACCACGATGCGGTCGTGGACCCGACACAGCCTGGAGAGTTTCTCGCGCGTAACGGCGCGGTGCAGAGCCGTCTCGTGGGCGGTATCACCTCGGGATCGGGCGTCGTCGACGGAACACCGATCGGATTGATGACGCCGACAACTCTGACTCAGACGACCTATGGCGGCGCGGTGCAGTCGAATTGGAATCTCGCGAGTCACAAGCTCATGGTGGGTGTGTCCATCGACCGCAGCCGTGCCGCGTATCGCATGGTTCAGCGCCTGGCGCTCATCGATGCTTCGCATCGGGTGTATCTGGATCCGTCCAGCATCGCGTCTCAGTACTATGCGGCCGCGAACGATGTGCCCGGCAACGACTTCCATGGCACGGCAACGACCCGCAGCGCCTATTTCAGCGAAACGTGGTCGATGCTGCCGAACCTGCATCTGACCCTCGCCGGCCGATACAACAGCACGAGTGTCGACAGCGATCTGCTGGTGCGGGCGGCGCTGGATGAATTGCACGAGCTGCGTACCGGCAGCGCCATCATCGATCAACTCGTCAACGGGCAGACTCGCACCCGGGAATCTTTCGACTACAGCTCGTTCAATCCCCAGGTGGGCATCAACTGGCTGCCGGTTGCCTCGCTCAATCTCTACGGGAATGTGAGTCGCGGCGCGCGCGTGCCATCGGTGGTCGAATTGGGATGCGCGTTCGATGACACGCTGATCGACATCCCGTTTGGGAATCTCACATCGCGAGCGCCGCGAAGCCTGGTCTCGCCGGGCTGCAGTCTGCCGACCACGCTCTCCGGCGATCCTCATCTGCCGCAAATCCGTTCCGATTCGGCGGAGGCAGGCGCGCGCGGCACTTTGGGAAGCCGGGTGCAGTGGAATGCGAGCGTATTTCGCACCGATCTGAAGGACGATATCTATTTCGTCGGTGTCGGCGATGGCAAGAGCTATTTCGATACCGTCGGCAAGACGCGGCGTCAGGGCTTCGAAGTGGGGCTGGCGGGCGCGGCGGGTCCGCTCGAACTGCGACTCGCGTATTCCTATACCGAAGCAACGTTCCAATCGACGTTCTATACAGTGAGCCCGCACAACAGCACCGCGGATTTCAACCAGAACTCGCAGGCGTCGACCAATCTTCCCGAGCTCGGCGCATTCAATTCGCTGCCCTCGCCAACGGCGAGCGCCAATGGCGGGCGCGGCACCTATCATATGATCCGCATCGATCCGGGGGCGCGTCTGCCGGGAATTCCCGAGCACAACTACAACGGCACACTGACGTTGAATCTCACCCCGGCGTGGCGGGTTGGTGTGGACGTCACCGCGCATTCCGCCTCGTTCGTCAGAGGCAACGAGAACAACCTGCATGAGCCCGCCGGGACGGATCAGGAGACCGGGCTCTACTTCTGTTCGCTCGGTGGCGGCTGCGCGAACAACGGGCTGGAGCAGATGTACGTGCGTCGCGGCCGTCCGTTCACCAACCAGGGACGGACCGACGGCTTCGTGGTCGTCGATCTCGATACCAACTATCGGATCGGCGAGCGCCTGACGCTGTTCGCACGGATCAGCAATCTGCTCGACGAGGAATATTTCAGCGCCGGCCGGCTGGGGGTGAATCCATTCTCGCCTTCGGTCAATGGCGCGCTCGGCCCGAGCGGCTGGAACTACAACTCCAGCGAGTGGCGCAATTCGACTTACGTCGGACCCGGAGCACCGCGTGGGGTCTGGCTCGGTTTCACGTATGAATCGCGATGAGGTGTGGACGCCATCAATCACAAGAAGAGGAGCGAGCAGATGAAACGGAAGATTCTTTACGGATTGATCGTATCGTGCACGGGGTTGGGGCTGGCGACGGGCGAGGCTGCGGCGGCGGGATTCGAACGGCTTTCGAAAACCGGCGATTCGGTGCTGACCCGCTGCAACCCCACCAGCGCGGGCTGGAATCAGCGCTGCAGGCTGACCAGCCTGCCGGGCGAGCCGGGCTACGCCCTGGTGGCATCCCGGTCGGCGCCGCTGATCTACAACGACATCGAGATCGGCACGGTGAACGAGCGGGTCTGGCGCAACGTCGGCAAGCCTAAGCTTTATATCTTTGGCGTGCGCGTGATCATGAACGCGAACCCATGGGACTCGAGCGGTGCCTCGTTCAACGTGAACGATCTGTTCCGCCAGACGCGTCCGGGAAAGGCCGTCTCGGTGGCCTATTTCCTGGATGGCGCGACCGAGGCGCTGCACGAGGCCGGACGCACTGTGCAAGGCCTGAACGAGTTCGAGGGCGACGAGCCGGAACGCGACAACACATGGGTCGATTTTCGTATCGATGCCAACGCCGCCGACCCGGACGGCACGAGCAGCGCGCGTTCGCCCTGGCTGTTGACCAAGACGCGCGCGCCCACCGGCATCTCTCTCAACACGCTGGGGCTGCGGGTGCTCAACTCCGATGTCGACGATCCGCTCGACGCGGTGGATTTCTACACGACCAGCTATCAACCCAACGGCGTGCCGCCACCGGAGGATGACGACGACGAGGAGGAGGGCGAGGAATAACGCTGCCCGGCTTGCAACGACGCGAGATTCTCTACAGGAAGGAGATATTCCGTGAAAACATCAAATGCCTTGTCATGTGCGATGGTCCTGGGTGCGGCGGCGGCCTTGTTTCATCAGGCGCCGGCGCAAGCGACCGAATGCCTGCTGCCCGACATGGACCCACCGATCATTACCGTGAACCCCAAACCATTCACCGTTCCGCCGCCGGCGACCTGCATCGTCGGTGGTCTGCCGGGCGGCTCCGGCGGTCTCACGGGCTACATTCTGAAAGCGACGCGTACAGCAAACATCACGGTGAGCGGCGTCAACGTCGGCACTCTGTATGACCGCGTTTATTGTCTGGGCACCGGCTCGACTTGCGATGCGACCAATACGTTCATGCTGGCCACGCGGGTCCGCATGGCCGCGACGCCGGTGAACTTCCCGGCCCGCAATCCCAATTGCCCGCTGTGGAGCGGCACCAGTAACGATTGTTTCGAGATCAACAATTTCTTTCGAAACATCCGCGGCACTGGCGCATCGCTGTCGGCCTGGGTCAGCTATTGGATGGGGAGCGGCAGCACCTCGGGCACCGATCCCGACAATTCGCTGGCGGTGAAGTATCTCGAATACACCGGCAAGACCTATAAGGGCATCAACCAAGTCGTACCCCCGGGCTCGGCGGCCGACCGGGACAACGGCAGGGTCATGTATTGGGCGGATACCAATGTCTTCGATCCGGATGGCGTGAACAGCATCTGGTCGCCTTGGCTGTTCGTGCGGCAGAACTGCCCGTTCGGCGGCACCAGCGATCATTACGCGCTGACCAGCTTCGCCATCAAGTACTGGCAGGGCGGCGAGGAAACTCAGATTCCGACCAACATTCAGGCGCAGGCGTATGCCTGCAAGACGTCCTGATGCAATGAGCCGGGGCAAGCGGGCGTCGTCATCGCGACGCCCGCCGAAGGAGATCGTCGACGTGGCAAGACCAAAACGGAAATGGGTTGTGCTCTCGCTGCTCGGGGCCGTGGCGATCGTCGCGCTTGGCGTCGTGAAACACGGCGACCGCACTGAACCGCGACCGCCCGATCGGCTTGCGGCCGGGTTGGACCACGAGCAGGTCGAGCCCACCAGGGAGATCGCGGAGGCAGCGAAGTCCTCATCTGCCTGCGCCGGACAGCAGCTCGAAATCGCGATGGATGACTCCATCGAGTCCGTGTGCATGGGCGCGCTCATCACAAAACACAACGGCAGCGTGCGCTCCCATCAAATTGCTTCGCTCACCGCGCCACAGCGCTGGCTGCGTGTCGAAGTCGCCGGGGGCAACATCCTGTCGGCGGCTTGGGGCAGTGACGTCCGGCCGGAGTTCCACTGCGTGGCTGCGGCGTGCCAGGGCATCACGATCAGCAGGCGCGACGCGCAGGGAGCTCGCGTGATGACTCTCGAGCGGACGGCGCTTATGCGAACGAGCTCGAACGAAACGTCGGCCACGCAAGAGTCTCTGCAATTGAGCGGACGCATCGAGATCCCCGCCGAGGAGTTCTCCGACCTTGCGTGTCCCGGGCAGGGCGTCAGCATCGTCACCAGCGACAGTTCGTCGCAAACTTTCTGTCCGCAGGGAGGCGCGGGCTTCGAGGTTGCCGATGACGGCACCCGGCGTTACCGCTTCACCAGTCTCGATGGCGAATCGATCGTGGTGGCCGCCGATCAGGATCAGCAGGTCAGGCGAGTGCAGTACGAGGGCGAGGTCTCACTTGCCTGCCGGTCCGTCGAGTGCGGCAGCGTGCGGATCTCAGTGGCAAACGCCGAAGGCGCGCGCCGTTTCACTTTTGCCGGCACCACTCTGATCGACACGAATAGCGGCGAGAGCAATGCCGTACTGAACGGATCTCTCATCCTGCCACCGATGTAGGCGCCAGTTCCCGGGGATCAACTCACATGTTGGAGAGAAGGCACGGGCGGCGTTTCGGGCTGATCGCCCTGGCATTTGCGATGTTGCTCGCGGGGTGCGGCGAAGATGCCCCCCCCAAGCAGACCACACTCACAACGCCGACGCTCGCCGGAACCGCTGCTTATGACGACAGAGTGACGGCAGGGCCGGTAACGGCGAAGGGAACGGCGGGCCTGCCCCGAACCGCCAGCAATTCGAGCGGGACCAATCGCTACAGCGTGGACCTGTCACAGCTGACCGGTCCGTACGCGTTGCGTTGGATCGGCCCCGACGCAAATGATCAGCAGGTCTTCCTGTATTCGGTCGCCACACAAGCGGGGACGGCGAATGTCACGCCGCTCACGACGCTCCTGTTCGCTCAGCTGATGGGGCAGGATCCGACGGCGGCGTACGCGGCCTTCGGCGCCAACGGCACTGAAATGGTCACCGACGAAAAGATCCGGGCAGCGCAAGCCAAGGTCACGGCCTATCTGCGGGATGTGCTGGGCGTGTCGGTTCGATCGGGGGATGCGAGCTTCATTACTTCGGCCTTCAATGCAACCTCCGGCGATCCGATGTTCGACACCATTCAGGCGCTCGAAGCGGTGCTGGTAACCAATGGGAGTACGCTCGCGACGCTCTCTCGGCAGGTGGCTTCACTGGCACGCCTGTGCATCGAGGAGAACGTTGTAATAGACATCGCCGGCGTGTCGCGGGAGTTCTGTCCGGCGACCAAGACGGCGAATCGCGAGGAGGACGACAACAGCGTCATTGACTATGTCTTCTCGGCGCCCACGAACGACACGCTTACCGTGAGGGTGCGCGGCGATGAAATTCTGAGTGCGGACTACGTCAACGCGGGTCTCACCTATTCCTGCAGCGGCAGTGCTTGCGGCGGAGTCATCTTAGGAGTTGCCGCCAGCGATCAGACGCGTTCCTTGACGTTCACCAGCGCGACGCTGACAGGCACATCGGAGGGTGCCGTGCTGAACGGAGTTCTCAGGGGCGCCATTCCCGGCGTGGAGCTGCCGGTGCTCCCATGCAGCACCAACAAGTTCTTCGTGGTCCTCGCGGACAATACCGTCATCGCTCAATGCGTCGATGCGTTCGATCCTTTGAATATCGGCGGCACGCTGAATACATCGCGCGGCGCGACGCCATCACGGGCGGTCTACGCGTTCGCTGACACGAGTGGAGCGGACCCCGCCTATCCGCAGGTCGAGCTGGTGACGGATGGCAACGACAGCGTCGTGAGCGTTTATTTCTTCCAGTATGACCCGGCGACGCTCATCCCGACCGTTCGTTTCGCGTGCGAGGCTGAGGCGTGCAATGGAATCACCCTCGGCCCCGTGACCGTCAACACGGACCTGGGACCCGACATGCCCGTGCTGGTTCGGAACGTGAGCTTTGCGAACACGACGCTGTCGGGAATGACAGAGTCTGGAGCGCCGACCGGTACGACTGCGACGCTCAAGGCCTCTTTCACGACTGTCTACTTCGTCGATCCCAATACGCCGCTGGTATTTCCGGCGCTCGCGGGTTGCGACCCAGCGTCCGATACGGTGGCGATCGACGTCCTGTCAGGTCCTTTCAACTTCTGTTCGGCGGAGGCGAACCGGACAACGTCGGTGCTCGACAATGGCGACCAGAAGCTCGAGATGTTCGACGATCAGAGTTTCGCCCCGATTGAAGTGATCCTGCGCGCCGGAGCGGTGGTGAGCGTGACTTACAGCAGCCCGGTCAGTCAGGCGTTTCGTTGTGATGCCGATTGCGACGGGGTGTCGGTGTCGTTGCCGGATACTCTCGGCCATCGCACCGTGACGTTCGCGGGCACCGTGTTGCACGAGGTCCAGTCTTTCCCGCGGCCCGGCACGAGAACGACGACGCTCAACGGCGGCCCTCTGGTGTTTCCTCCTGTGATACCGTGATGGGCGTGGGAGGGCCCAACGGGAAACGGCGATCAGCCCAGGAGTGACGCCATGAGTGCGCGAACAACGGTGCTGCTGGTGGACGATCACTCCGTCGTGCGTGAGGGGTACCGGCGATTGCTGGAAGTCAGCGGCGGCATCACGGTCGTAGGCGAGGCCGCCAGCGCCACCGAGGCCTATCACATGTTTTGCAGCTTGATGCCGGATGTCGCCGTCATGGACATCGCCTTGCCGGGCGTGAGCGGCATCGAAGCCCTCCGCCGGATTCTGGTGCATGAACCCAAGGCACGCGTGTTGATGTTCAGCATGTATGAGGACGCCATCTTTGCCCGGCGTGCGCTCGAAGCTGGCGCGGCTGGCTATCTGACGAAAGCGGCCGCACCTCGCGTGCTGGTGGAGGCGGTGGCCAGCGTCGCAGGCGGCCGCCGGTTTCTCAGTCCCGATGTGGCGCAGACGCTGGCGCTGCAGCCGCTGAGCACCGAGCAAGGCAGCCACGAGATTCTTTCGGCGCGGGAGTTCGAGGTGCTGAAGCTGCTCGCGGACGGCTGTGCTCTCAATGAGATCGCCCGGCAGCTGGGCCTGAACCCGAAGACCGTCGCCAATCATCAGTCTTCGATCCGGCAGAAGCTCGGCGCGGATAACGGGACACAGCTGCTGCGGGCGGCCATCCGGTTGGGGCTGGTTCCGCCGTTCTGAGCGGAACCAGTGAGCGATCAGGCCGCGGCCTTGGTCGAATGCAGCCGTCGCAAGGCTTCATCCAGCGGCCGCGGATCGATCCAGGCATCGAAATCGAAGTCGCGATCCAGCACGCCGTACGTGAACAAAAAATTCTTCTGCTGACGGAACAGTGCGAGGCGCTCTGCGGAAAGATCCGGAGCGAGCGACAGATGAAAGCCATTGCGATACGCGGCAGCCACGCCGCTGGCGGTCGCACCGGTCTCGCTCTGGAGAATCTCACTCACGCCGGCGAGATTGTTCTTGGCCCACTCGGCGGCGCGCAGCGTCTGGTGCAGGAAACGAACCAGCAAGTCGAAATGATTGTCCAGGAAGTCCTGGTGCACGGTGATGGGCCGCGGCGTGCCGTTGTTCACACGGAAGCGGCGCTCGGGCAGGCGATCCAGATCGATGCCGACCTCCAGGCCGAAGACGCGTGCGCCATCCTGAGCCGCGGCGCCTTTCACATAGAAGCCATCGATGCTGCCGTCGAGCAACGGTTGAAAGCCCTGGCGCCAGCCGCCGAAGGCATCGGCATCTCTGGCCTGGTCCCAGGGGATTTCAACCAGCTCGACATCGTCGAGCGTCAGGCCGGCCGCCGCCAGCGCCCCTTTGTAACCATGCAGAGCGCCCAGCCGATTGATGCTCCGGCCGCGGCGATTCTCCTCGATATCGTTGGCGCGGAAGGCGGGCACGCCGAGGCGCTTGCCTTTGAGTTGGACCGGCGAGCGGATGTCCGAGTCGGGTCGCACGAGAATGGACTGCGCTTCATCGATCCAGGTCAAACCGATCAGACGGGTCTGAGCGCCTTGGGCCTTGGCGGGAATGGCAAACAGGTTGCCGCCTTCGCGGATCAGCGTGGGCAGACCATGCTCGTAATGATGATGTAACAATTCCGGGCCGGCATCCTCCTGCAGAGTGCGCAACTGAATGCCGTCGGCTCTGAACTCCTGTTCCAGGTAGCCCAGCTTGTATGCGATGCCCGAGGCGGTGGGCACGCCGCCGCGACCGCCGCCCGCGCAGCGAGTGAACCAGAGGGTTTCGACTTTGGAGTTGACGTTGCTCACGCGAGGTTCCTGACGTTGATGAGTCGACCGATGTGCGCAGGATAGTGCCGGTCGGGAAGCGCGGCCTTCAGATCGACTCGTTATGAGCTCATGTGTTGTAACCACAACGTTTGTAAGCATCGTTACTTCGCGGCGTGCACGATTTTCCGCACGGAATGGCCGCTCTGCGTCGCTGACAGAGTGAAGTTGTGACTCATCCGTAACCGCGGCATAACAGCGCCGGTGACCGGTGCTTCGTAGACTGCAATCAAGATTCGAACAGCGCAGTCATGCGCCTCACCTGAGGTTTCCCATGTTTTCCCGTGAAATGGCACAGTGGAGCGTGCGTGCTCCGCTGGCCTTGAGCTATTTGTCTCTGACGTTCGCCGCGGTAACCACCGCCGCTGCCGAGAATGTCGCCGGCGGCGACGCGGTCGAAACGGTCGTCGTGACCGCCGAGCGCCGCGAACAGAACGTGCAGGAGATCGCATCGGCGGTCAGCGTGATCAGCGGCGAGACCGTCGCCAATTCAGAAGTGCGCAATGCCGGCGACGTGATCCGCTTCGTGCCGAACATGACCGCGGATACCACCGACGGCCACGGACGACCGAAGTTCTACATTCGCGGCATCGGTCTGTCGGATGCATCCATCTGGAACACCAATCCGATCGGCACGTATGTCGATGACGTATATATCTGGAATGCTTCCACGGTGGGCTTTCCCTTGTTCGATCTGGAGCGGGTGGAAGTGCTGCGCGGTCCGCAGGGCACGCTGTGGGGCAAGAACACCACGGGCGGCGCGATCAATTTCATTTCCCGCAAGCCCAGCTTCGATCCGGATGGCTATCTGAAGGTGGCCTACGGCGACTACAACGAGAAGCTGATCGAAGGCGCCATCGGCGGCGGGCTCAAGGACGGCGTGTTCGCGGCGCGCCTGTCGGGCCAGTACAACGAGGCCGATCTCTATACCCAGAACAGCTTCCTGCCCGGCACCGACAGCTGGAGCGACGCGGGTGTCCGCTTCCAACTGCTCACGCAGTTCTCCGATACGTTCGACGGGGTCGTGAACCTGCACTACCGCGATTTCAGCGGTCCGGTGCTGACCAGCGGCAATTACAACAATCGGGAGCAGACGCGCTTCAACGTTCCCTCGCTCGCCGATCGCGAAGACGATCTGCAGCAGCGTGGTGCCACGGTGACCTTGAACAAGCAATTCGCCAACGGCTGGACGCTCGCGTCCATCTCGGGATACGAAAACTTCGAGCGCGAGCAGCTGGGTGGCGATGCCGTACCCTACGAATCGACCCGCACGCACACGGCGTTCGAAGTGGATCAGTTCAGTCAGGAGTTTCGGCTTACGTCGCGCGCCGATGAACGCTTGACCTGGATCCTGGGCGCGCACTACTTCAACGGCAAGCTGGTCGCCGACAGCGAAAGCGCGGCGCTGCCGGGCTCGCTTACCGCCGCGGGCGCGGCAAAACCGATCAGCTACACCATCAACGCATACACGCTGGAGGCGGAGAGCTACGCGGCGTTTGCGAACGCGACCTATCACTTCACCGAGAAGTTCGATCTTGGCCTGGGTGTGCGGCAAACCTCGGAGACCAAGCGGGTCGATCTGCTCAACCAGACCGGCGTCACCGGCTTTGCGTTCGGCGATCTGAATCAGTGGTGGGTGCCGGAGCTGATCGTCAACCGTCCGCTGCGCAACGACGCGGTTCAGAATCAGCAGAAGACCTGGAACGCCTTCACCTACGAAATCACTCCGGGCTACGCAATCAATGACAACCTGCGCGTCTACTTCCGCCATTCGAAAGGTTTCAACGGCGGCAGTTTCAACGCCGGCGCGACGCGCCAGAATCAGGTGACGGTGATCGAGCCCGAATATCTCAAGGCCTACGAGCTCGGCTTGAAGAGCGAGTGGTGGGACAGCCGCGTGGTGCTGAACGTCGCGACGTTCTATTACGACTACACCGACATCCAGCAGAAGGCGACCACGCTCGACGCCAACAACCAGCAGGTGCTGACGTTCATCAACGCCAGGAGCGGCGTCTCCAAGGGCGCGGAAGTGGAGCTGGCGGTCGTCCCCATCACCAATCTCAACGTCCGTCTGAACCTTGGCTACAACAACACCGAGTTCACCGATTTCCAGGATTCGCCGACCAGCAACGCGCGCGGCAACTGGTTCAACCGGGTGCCTCGGGTGATCAGCAATCTGCAGCTCGGGTACAAGCTGCCGCTCTCCAACGGCGGTCATCTGGCGCTGGATACCGATTGGGCGTATCGCACCAAGTCGTACTTCAATGCCACCGATCAGACCAGCCGGGCGCTGATCGAGCCGGCGTACACGCTGGGTAACGTGTCGGCGGGCTATCAGTCGCCGGCCGGCAACTACGAGTTCCGCGCCTATGCGCTGAACGTGACCGACAAGATTTATCGCAACACCTCGCTGATCACGGGTTCGTACTCGAACGGTCCGCCGCGTACCTACGGCGTCGCTGTCACCGTCAAGTACTGAAACTCGAGCTCACTCACTCATCAAAGGATCAATCATGTCCAGCAACGCTGCATTGAAGCCGTCCAATACGCCCGCCGTCGATCGCATCTGGTTCACACGCTGCCCGGTGCCGACGGCGACGGGTCTGGCGTACAAGCTCGGTTGGCTCACGGAGGAGTTCGCCCGCGACGGCATTCCGCTGTCGACGCTGCAGGAGGACGCGCGCAACAGCGATCTGTCCCGGCATCACTACGATCACGAGCTGAACACGCTGATCCGCGAAGGCGGCAACATGCTGTCGATCGCGGCTCGTGCGCAGGGGGCGAAGACTCGCTTGATCGGTCTGACCTGGATCGATGAAGGCCAGGCCATCATCGCGCGGCCCGATTCCGGCATCCGCGAGCCGAAGGATCTGAAGGGCCGCAGGATCGCGCTCCCCAGTTTCATCGAGCATCGGATTCCGAGTCACATCCGCGGCAGCAGCATCGGTCGCGGCATGACGCTCGCCGGTGTGCGAGGCGCGCTGGCGTATGCCGGACTGAGCTTTGACGATGTGACTTTCGTCGAAGTGGAGGCACGCCGGATCGAATCAGGCGCCGCTCCCGCCAACGCTCAAGCGCTGCAGAACCTTTGGTGGGGACTCAACGATCTGGTGCAGGGACGGGTCGATGCCGTCTATGTGAAGGGCGCTTCCGCAGTGGATGCAGCGAAGCGGCTCGGCGTCGTGGTCGCCATCGACCTGGACACGTTGCCTGATCGTCGTTTCCGCGTGAACAACGGTACGCCGCGGCCCATCACTGTGCACGAGGATTTCCTCAACGACCATCTCGATCTGGTGAGTCGTTTCATCGCGCAAAGCCTGCGCGCGGCCGACTGGGCGGTAAACAACGAAGCTGGCGTGCGTGAGGTGCTGCAAAGTGAGACGCGGGGGAGCGCGGATGGTGTGGCCGCCGCCTATCGCAATGACTTCCACAAGTCGCTGCATCCCGATCTGTCGCCGGAACGGCTGGCGCTGTTCCGCAAGCAGATCGACTTCCTGCTGTTGCACGGTTTCCTGGAACGCGATTTCGATCTCGAGGAGTGGACCGATCGTCGCCCGCTCGAGAACGCGCGCAAGCTGCTCGAGCAGGGGAAGTAGTGCTCTACTTCCTCAAACGCCTGCTCGTCATGCTGCCGACTCTGTTCGGCGTGGTGACGTTGACGTTCATCATCACTCAGTTCGTGCCCGGCGGACCGATCGAGCATGTGTTGAACGAAGCGCAGGGCACCGACACCGGCGCCGAGGCCAGCGGCGGTGGCGGTTTGAACTACAGCGCGGGCGGCCGGGTCGACGACAGCCAGTTGCAGCAGCTTCGAGAAATGTACGGCTTCGACAAGCCCGTGCTCGAACGCTACTGGCTCATGATCAGCCGCTTCGCGCGTTTCGATCTGGGCGAAAGCTACTTCACGCACGAAAGTGTCTGGTCGTTGATCAAATCCAAGCTGCCGGTGTCGCTGTCGCTCGGACTGTGGACTTTCATGCTCACGTACTTGATCTCGGTGCCGCTGGGCATTGCCAAGGCCGTCCGCGCCGGCACGCGCTTCGACCTGGTCAGCAGCGTGCTGGTGATGACTGGCTATGCGATTCCGGGCTTCGTGCTGGGCGTGCTGTTGCTGGTGTTGTTCGGCGGCGGGACTTACTGGACGGTGTTTCCCTTGCGAGGGCTCACCTCGGAGAACTGGGAACAGCTGAGCGCGACCGGAAAGGTGCTCGACTATCTCTGGCATATCGCTTTGCCCGTCACCGCTACGGTCGTCAGTCAGTTCGCGGTGAAGACGATGCTGACCAAGCATGCGGTGCTCGAACAGATCCGGCGTCAGTACGTGCTCACCGCCCGGGCCAAGGGACTGTCGGAACGCAGTGTGTTGTGGCGACACGTGTTTCGTAACGCGTTGCTGCCGCTGGTCACGGGCTTTCCCGCAACCTTCATCGCCGCGTTCTTCACAGGCAGTCTGTTGATCGAGACGCTGTTCTCGCTCGACGGGCTCGGTCTGCTGTCGTTCGAATCGGTGCGTCGGCGGGATTATCCGGTGGTCATCGGCACGCTGTTTCTATTCACGTTGCTCGGGCTGTTCACCAAGCTGATCGGCGATCTCGCGTATGTGCTGGCCGATCCGCGCATCAAGTTCGATTCGCACCGGAGCTGACGTGAGTACTCTGCCGGATGATGTGGGCCTCTCTCTGGTGCCGCCGGTCGCCGAGGCGACGAGGCCGACCGTGGTGGAATCCGTTTCACCCGGCCGGCGGGTGTGGGAGCGTTTCAAACGTCAGCGCCTCGGTTATTACAGCCTGTTGATCCTGGCCTCGATGCTGGCCATCAGCCTGCTGGCGGAGCTGCTCTCGAACGACAAGCCACTGCTGGCTCGCTACGACGGGCATTGGTATGTGCCGATCGTGCAGACCCTGTCGGAGGCGGATCTGGGCGGAGAACTGCTCACCGAAGCCGACTATCACGATCCCTTCGTGCAACAGCAGCTGACGGCACCGGGCAACTTCGCGTTGTTCACGTTCAATCGCTGGGGCTACAAGGCGATGAACTATTTCCCCGAGACGCCGCATCCCGCGCCGCCTTCCGCCAGCAACTGGCTGGGCACGGACATCATCGGTCGCGACGTGGCGGCCCGTTTGTTCTACGCGTTTCGACTGTCGGTGTTGTTCGGTCTGGCACTGACGGTGTCGGGAGTGCTGATCGGTGTGGCGCTCGGCGCTCTGCAAGGCTATTTCGGCGGGCGGGTGGATCTGGTCACGCAGCGCCTGATCGAGATCTGGGGCGCGCTGCCGGAGCTGTATCTGCTGATCATCTTTGCCTCGTTCTTCGAACCGAGCCTGTTGCTGGTGTTCGTGCTGTTGTCCGCGTTTGGCTGGATTTCGCTATCGGACTACGTGCGCGCGGAGTTTCTGCGCAATCGGCAGCTCGAGTATGTAACCGCGGCGCGTGCCATGGGGCTGACGAACTTGCAGATCATCTGGCGGCACGTCCTGCCGAACAGTCTCACTCCCGTGATCACTTTCCTGCCGTTCCGCATGAGCGCCGCCATCATGGCGCTCACGAGCCTGGACTTTCTCGGTCTCGGCGTGCCACCGCCGACGCCCAGCCTGGGCGAGCTGCTCGCGCAGGGCAAAACTTATCTATATGCCTGGTGGATCTCGGTGCCGACGTTCTTCGTGCTGGTGATCACGTTGTTGCTGCTCACATTCATCGGTGAGGCGCTGCGCACCGCGCTCGATACACGCGTGCGCGACAGCGCTGCGGCGGCATCATGACGGCGCCGCTGCTCGAGCTGGAAAAACTGTCGGTTCGCTTCGGCGATACCGTTGCCGTGCGCGATTTGTCTCTGGCCGTGCAGGCGGGGGAGCGTGTCGCGCTGGTCGGTGAGTCGGGCTCCGGAAAAACCGTCACCGCACTGTCGGTGTTGCGCCTCCTGGAGGAGGCCAGCATCAGTGGCGCCATCCGCTTTCAAGGCGAGGATCTGTCTCGCTATGACGATGAGCAGATCCGGACCCTCCGTGGCCGGGACATTTCCATGATTTTTCAGGAACCGATGTCGGCGCTCAATCCGGTGCTCACCATCGGCAAGCAGATCATCGAAACGCTCGTGCTCCATGAGGGCCTGAGTGCGAGACGGGCGCGCGAGGCGGCCATTTCACTGTTGGAATCCACCGGCGTCGCTGATCCCGCGCGTCGCGTCGACAGCTATCCTCATCAGTTGTCTGGTGGCCAGCGGCAGCGCGCGATGATCGCGATGGCGTTGGCGTGCAAGCCCAGACTGCTGATCGCCGACGAGCCGACGACGGCGCTGGATGTGACCATTCGCGCCAGGATCGTGGAGTTGCTGTTGAAGCTGCAGCAGCGCGACGGGCTCGCGGTGCTGTTGATTACGCATGATCTGCACCTGGTGAGAAAGTTCGCTCAGCGCGTCGCCGTGATGGAGCAGGGCGTGCTGGTGGAAGTGGCGCCGACCGAGCAGCTGTTCGAAGCGCCGAAACATCCGTACACGCGCCGTCTGATGGACAGTCAGCCGGTTCGCGCGGTCACGCCGGTCGAAGCCTCCGAACCCACCGTGCTTAAGGCTTCCGGCCTGCGCGTCGAATTCAAACATCGGCGCGGTGGCTGGCGTGAGCGATTCAGGCGCAATACGCTCGCCGCCGTCGACGGTGTCGACTTTCAACTTCGGCGGGGCGAAACGCTGGGCGTGCTCGGCGAATCAGGCTCGGGAAAATCCACGCTCGCGCTGGCGGTGCTCGGGTTGGTGAGGCCCGCGGCCGGCACGGTCGAATATGACGGTCGGGGAGTGAAGTACGCCAGCAATGCCTGGCGTGCGATGCGCGGCCAACTGCAAGTCGTGTTTCAAGATCCCTTTGGTTCGTTGTCGCCACGCATGACGGTCGAGCAGATCATCGGCGAGGGGCTGGAGTTGCATCGGCCCGAACTGACAGCGGCGCAGCGGCGGGCGGCGCTGATCGAAGTGCTGGGCGAAGTCGGGTTGCCGGAGTCGGCGCTGTCGCGTTATCCGCACGAATTCTCGGGCGGCCAGCGACAAAGGATTGCGATCGCGCGCGCGGTGGTGTTGAAGCCGCTCATCGTGGTGCTGGACGAACCTACCTCGGCGCTCGACGTTTCCATTCAACGCCAGGTGCTGGCCTTGCTGACCCGTCTGCAGCGCCGATATCAGTTGAGCTACATCCTGATCACGCACGACATCGCCGTTGCGAATGCGATGTCGCATCACCTGCTGGTGATGAAGGATGGCAAGGTCGTCGAGACGGGTGAGACACAGCAGCTCCTGGGCTCGCCGCGTCACACCTACACCCAAAGTCTGCTGAGAGCGGCCCAATGAGCCGGTTTACTCTGATCTTCATGCTGGCGCTGCTGGCACCGGGGGCTGAAGCGGCGCATGCCATTGCGCTGTACGGCGAGCCGAAATATCCGGCGGGTTTCCAACACTTCGAATACGCCGATCCGGACGCGCCCAAGGGCGGCACGCTGCGCTTGTCAACGTCCTATGAAGCGACCAACTTCGAAAAGCTCAACCCGTACACTCTGCGAGGCAAGGCGGCGCCAGGATTGATCGAGCTGGTGTTCGAGACGCTCGCGGTCTACAGCATGGACGAGGCGACCACGCAGTATGGATTGATCGCCGATGACATCGCCGTGGCATCTGACTTGCGCGCAGCGACCTTCCACGTGAATCCGGCCGCGCGCTTCTCGAATGGCGACCGGGTCACCGCGGCCGACGTGAAATATTCGTTCGATACGCTGACGGGCAAGAGTGCCGCGCCCCGTTTCCGGCTGTACTTCGCCGGCATCGAACGAGCCGTGCTGGTGGACGACATGACGGTCCGCTTCGAGTTCAAGCGCGCCAGCCATGAACAGGCGTTCGTCGCCGGCACACTGCCGGTGTTCTCGCCTCGCTGGGGCCAGGGCAAGCCGTTCGCCGATGTACAGACTGATGCGCCGATCGCGAGCGGTCCCTACGTGGTCGAGCAGGCCGACTATGTGCGCGGTGGCATCCGTTATCGACGCAACCCGAACTATTGGGCGGCCGACTTGCCGGTGCGGCGGGGCGCGTTCAACTTTGACGTCGTCAGCTACAAGCTGTTTCGCGACTATGACCTGCAAGTCGAAGCGTTCAAAGCCGGCGAGTTCGACGTCATGGTGGAGGGCAAGGCACGCAACTGGTGTTGCGTGTACACGGGCGGACGCTTCGCCGCCGGCGAGCTCACCAAGCGGCTGTTCCCGCACACCAACGTGCCAGGCATGAACGGCTACATCTTCAACTTGCGTCGCGAGCGCTTCCAGGACGTGCGCGTGCGCCAGGCACTGGCGCTGGCACTGGATTTCGACTGGATCAACAAGAACATCTTTTATGGCGAGTACAAACATCCGTACAGCTATTTCTCCAACAGCGAGCTGGCCGCGACCGGCGAGCCCTCGGCACAGGAATTGAAGCTGCTCGAGCCGTGGCGCGATCAGCTCGATCCCGCGGTGTTCGGTCCCATGGTGCCAAACTCCGCACAGGTTGCACCCACGTCGCTGCGTGACAAGCTCATCAAAGGTCAGCGTTTGCTCGCGGAGGCGGGCTGGACCTATCGTGACGGCGCCCTGCGCAATGCCAAGGGCGAGCCGTTCGTGCTCGAAGCCAGCTTGAGCGAGGGCATTCCCCTGCCACGTATCGAGACTTATCTGAGGAACATCGGGCGCTACGGAATCATCGTCAAACGCCGGCTCGGCGATCAGGTCGCGCAACGCAAGGCCATGCAGAACTTCGATTACGACATGGCGATGATCGTGTTCCGGGAGTCGCGGGTGCCGGGTAGCGACCTGCGTGCCAAGCTCAACAGTGCCGACGCCGACGTGCCCGGCTCGGAGAACACCATCGGCGTCAAGTCGCCCGTGATCGATGCGCTGATCGACAAGCTCTCGCTCGCGCATTCCGCCGATGAATTGAAAACGGTGGCTCGTGCGCTGGATCGTGTCCTCATGCATGGCTACTACGTGGTGCCGGAGCGCTATTCGTTCGAGCATCGCGTTGCTTACAACACCGCTCTGGCCTTCGCCGAACAATTGCCGGATTACTACGCTCCCTATGACTGGGTCTTGAGTCAGTGGTGGCGCAAGCCGGCTTCGCCCTCCCAGGAGATCATTCATGTCAGCTCAACCCGATGACCTTGCCGACGCCGAGCTGCGACAGCTCTGGTATACCCGATGCCCGGTGCCGACTCCGCTCGGATTGGCCGCGCAGTTGGGTTGGTTCAACGAGGAGTTCGCCGCCGACGGTATTCAGATCAGCACTCTGCAGGAAACCGAAGACGCGACAGTGCGCGAGTCGCACTACGATCATCATCTGCACAATTCGTTTCGCCAGGGCGGCAATGTGCCGCCGATCTGGGCGCGAGCGAAGGGCCGTGAGACACGCGTGATCGGACTGAACTGGGTCGATGAGTATCAAGGCATCCTGACGTTGCCTGGCTCGGGCATCCAGGCGCCGGCGGATTTGCGCGGGCGCCGGGTGGCATTGCCTCGTCATCACAACTCGATCGACCACAGTCGCGCCTCGGCACTGCGTGGCGTCGTGGTCACGTTGCAGCTCGCGGGTATCGACCCGAAGGAAGTCGAATTCATCGATGCCGACTACAGCGACTCTCCGCGGGCGCCCGCGTTCACGGGTGGCCAGCGTGCCGCCTATGGCAAGGAAGTCGAAGCACTCCTCGAAAAGCGTGTCGATGCGATCTTCGTCAAGGGCTCGCGGGGTATCGAAGTGACCGAGCAGCTGAAGGCACACGTGGTCTTCGACGTTCGCAATCATCCGGACCCGCGCGTGCGGGCAAACAATGGGGCGCCGCGCCCCGTCACAGTGGACTTGCATCTGTTGCAGACCCGACCGGACATCGTCACTCGCTTCTTGAAACGCATCGTGGATGTGGGAGCGTGGGCAGTCGCGCATCCAGGCGAGACGGTTGCGTATGTGGCTCGCGAAACGGGTTCGCGAGAGGCCGATGTGCGGCGGGCGTACGGCGCCGATCTGCATTTGCGTCAGGTCACCGATCTGGCCGAGTCCTCCATCGTGGCGCTCGAGGGCTACAAGAACTTCCTGTTGCAGTGGGGCTTTCTGGCGCAGGATTTCGATGTGCGCAACTGGATCGATCCGCGGCCGCTGGCGGCGCTCACCAAATAACCAACAAGAATTTGCTTCATGTCGAAGATCTGGCGGGTCATCAGGCTGATTCCCGAGTATCGCGGCCGCACGCTTGCCGTGCTGGCCGTGAGTCTGGTGCTGGGAGCGATCGGGGCGGGCACTCCTTATATCTACAAGCACATCGTCGACGTCATTGCGCGACTGCTCGGCGACGATGTGAGTGCCGCGCAGGCGGGCGGCTCGGTTACGACGATGATCGCTCTGTTCGTCGTGCTACGCGTCGCGGTCCTGATCTTCAACTTCGTGCAGGAGAAGCAGTCCGACGATCTGTGGATCGACATGGTCGGCGGACTGCGTCAGCGGGTGTTCGACAACATGACCCGCCTGTCTATCGACTACTACGAGCGTACCCGGGTCGGCGAGATCATGGATCGCTTCAACGGCATCACGCAGGTCACGATGTGGCTGCGAACTTTGATCGAGCAGAATCTGGCCAACGTCATGCAGATGCTGGTGATTGTCGCCGTGCTGGCGGTGAAGGCGCCGCCTGTCGCCGCATTGATGATCGGCGTGCTGCTGGTCAGTGTGACGGTGTCGATGCGGTCTTTCAAAGTGACGACGCCGTATCGGCGCGGATGGCAACGGCTGGCGGGGCGACTGTCGGGCCTGCTGGCGGAAATGGTCTCGAGCATTGCGACGGTGCGCAGCTTCGGCGGAGAACCGGCGGTGAAGCAGCGCTATGACTCGACTCAAGCTGAGTGGCGAGGCGTACGCGGCAAGATGCACATGGAGCAGTGGAAGCACAACACCCTGATCAACGCAGTGCAGACCATCGCCATCATCCTCGCGGTTGTATGGGTCACGCGTGGCGCGTTGGGTGGACGCTTCACCCCAGGCGACATTCTGCTGGTGCTGATGCTCTCGCAGAACCTGATCAACAGCGTGCAACCGTTGACCCGCCTGATCAATCAGACCGGCGATATCGAAACCAATGCCGAGCGTCTGATGGAGCTCATCGACGCGGACGCGGAGATTCTGGATGCGCCCGACGCCATCGACCTGGACGAGATCGAAACGCTCGAATTCGATCGCGTCAGCTTTGCCTATGGCGAACAGGCACGCGTCGTGCTCGCCGATGTTTCGTTCAAGCTGCATCGAGGACAGACGCTGGCACTGGTGGGCCTGAGCGGGGCGGGCAAGACCACCATCATCAAACTGCTGTTGCGGTTCTACGATCCCAGCTCGGGCCGCATTCTGGTCAACGGCGTGGATCTGAGCAGGTATCGTCAGCAGTCGGTCCGCGCGCGTCTCGGCGTCGTGCTTCAGGACGTGGCACTGTTCAACGATTCCATCGAGGAGAACATCGCCTTCGCGCGACCGAGCTCGACGCCGGAGGAGATAGCTGCCGCCGCTCGCGCGGCGCACGCGGATGAATTCATCGACGCCTTGCCCGAGCAATATCAAACATTGGTCGGCGAGCGCGGCATCAAGCTCTCCGGTGGCGAGAAGCAACGTATCGCCATCGCACGCGCCACGCTCAAGAAACCCGAGCTGATCATATTGGATGAGGCCACCAGTGCGCTCGATTCCCGATCCGAGCATCTGGTCCAGGCGGGGCTGCAACGCCTGATGAGCGGACGAACTGCCGTGGTCATCGCGCATCGACTGAGCACGGTGATGAGCGCGGATCTGATTCTGGTCCTGGAGGGTGGGCGCATCGTTCAACGAGGCACGCATGCAACCCTGGTGAATCATGCCGATGGGCTGTACGCGCGCTTGCACTCCATTCAAAGCGGGAATCGCGCGGATCTTGGCGTCGGCGAGCCCTTGCCGGTCTAATGGCGGCGCAACCTCAAAAAGCTGAGCAACGCGGCGATCGCTGCCATGGCTGCGGCAGTAGTCAGGGCGATCTTCGTGCCGCCTTCCAGATGAGTGCTGAATAGCAGGGCCACGATGGCAGCGCCACTGGCGTGCCCGAGCGAGCGCACCGTGCTCAGCATTCCAGCGGCGGCGCCGCTGCGCGAGCGGGGAGCCGATGACATCATCGTGCGGTTGTTGGGCGCCTGAAAGAAGCCGAAACCCAGTCCGCACAGTGCCATGCGCCACATGAGATCCCATGCGGTGCCATGCTCCGGGAATAGCGCGAGCAACACGAGTCCAGCCGAGAGCGCAATGAGCCCGAAGCCACTGAGGATCGCTGAGGAATGACGATCCGCAAGTCGCCCGGCGACAGGCGCCGCGAACGCGACGGCGACCGGCCACGGCGTCATGAGCAACCCCGTTTCCACGACGCTGCGGCCCAGTCGCTGAATCTCGAAGGGAAGCGCGACGAATGCTGCCATCTGCGCGAAAAACGAGCACATGCTGATGGCGAGCGACAGAGAGAAGATCGGCAGGCGCATCAAGTCAAAAGGCACGAGCGGGGCGGGCCTGTGGATCTCACGGCGAATCAGCAGCATGCCAAACATGCACGCTGCGCCGATCTGAAGTGCGGCGCCGGGCCGCGCGTTCTCGTGTATGAGCGATTGCAGCCCTGCGATGAGCAAACCGAACGTTGCGACGTGCAGTATCACACTCACGTAATCCAATGAACGGTGCGCGCGTTCGGTGTAGGGCAACGAAAACTGCGCGATTGCCGCCGCGACGATGCCGATGGGAACGTTGATGGCGAACAACCATCGCCAGTCCGCAATCGCCAGCACGGCCGCGCCCGCTGTCGGGCCAGCTGCCGCAGCCACGGCAGCCACCATCGCGTTGATGCCGGTAGCGCGGCCCAGCGTGTTCGCGGGATAGGTGAATCGAACCAGAGCGGCGTTCACACTCATGATGCCAGCGGCGCCGAGGCCTTGTACGGCGCGGGCAATCGTCAGCTCTAGCAGCGTGTGCGCGAGTGTGCACGCGAGTGAGGCGATCGTGAAGATGATCAGGCCTGCCTGGGAAACCCGTCGATAACCGATGATCTCTCCCAGCGACGCGAGCGGGATGAGCGCGATCAGAATCGCGATCTGATAGCTGTTGATGATCCAGATGGACGTCGCCGCACTCGTGTCGAGGTCTCGCGCGATCGACGGCAGAGCCACACTGACGATGGTGCTGTCCAGGACGCATATCGCGATCACCATCATGGTGGTCGCCATGGACCAGTAACGGCGCGGCGAGGGCAGGCCGTCTGGGTAGAGGGTGTGAGGGGTCACCGCCGGTCGAGGCCGTGATCAGCAAGAAACGTCGAGAGCAGATCGGCGACGGCGACGTTGTTCAGATCGGCGAACGGCAGATGCGTGTTGCCATCGAGCCCGGCCTCGGGCAACACCAGCACTTCGGCCTGGCCGCCGTGCTTGTTGACGATGTCGACGAAGCGGCGTGATTCCGCCAGTCGCGCCTGATAGACGGCGGATTGCTCGATGTTGTCGCCCCAGACGACTTGTATCGGAAAGCGCGTGAGCTTGCGAAATTCCTCGAGCGACACTTCGACCGGACCAAACGGTCCCTCGGGCACGTCGGGCCCTTCGCCCTGCGGGTAGACCCAGCCCACGTTCTCGTACGCCACGATGCCTTTGATGTTGTCACTCTTGAGTGCCGTGAGCAGAGCACGCAAGCCGCCCGCCGAATTCGTGAGTGCAACTGTGGGCCCGATACGATCCGCCAGTGCCGCAGCGGCATCGCTTTCCAGCTGCGCGTTCGCGACGGTGTCGAATTCATCGTAGCGGGCGCGCATGGCCTGATTCCAGGCTTCGGAATCGTTTTTCGGGAACTGCACATTTTCGAACCAGCTCGGATAGGTGAGGCCGAAGCGCCACGCGACGAAGTTCTGCTGATCGGCCCGCGCGCGCGGCGTGTACGTGGTTTCGGCGCAGCCCCAGTTGGCGCGGCCGACGCGTGGCCCGTCCCAAAGATAGACGGGGTAGCCACGCCTCACGAAGATGCTCTGGAAGCCTTCGCCACCATCCCATCGTCGTTGCCAGGCGACGGCACTGGCGCTGTGCCACATCAACAGATTCACCGCGCGGGCTCGAGGAGGAATCTGATATTCAGCGACACCGTGATCGCAATGGAGCGACGCCTTCCCGGGGTCGCCCACGATCTTTCCGCCGACGGCAATGCTTCCTTGAGAAGCGATGAGCAGCGGTTTTTGTGACGAGCAACCGGTGATGAGTGCCGCCGCGGCGAAAACGAATAGTCGTGCGATCACACGCATGAGCTTTGTCAGTTGGCGTTGACGGGCTGGCCTTCGCGAACATCAGGCGGCCGACGGGACATGGCGGCGACGATGGCGATTGCGCCGATGACCGCCGCGGAGGCATACACCGGGAAGTACACCGATCGGTCGAAGCCCATGCCGATGAGAGCGCCACCGACGTAAGGCCCGACGATCGCGCCGAGGCGGCCGATGCCGACCGTGAAGCCGACGCCGGTGCTGCGGTTCTCGACCGAATAGAAACGGGTGCTGGTGATGAGGATGCCGGTGAACGCAGCCTCGATCGTGAACATGCACGCCACGGCGAGCAGGACGAGTGGCAGTGGCGATTGGGTGAAGCCGAAGCCCATGAGCGCAGCGGCGCAGCCAGCAAGCATGATCGCTGTGGCGCGCGCGGCGCCGATCTTCGCTGCGAAAAGGCCCATGCACAGGACGCCTACGGAAGCCGCTGAGCTGGTCGCCATGCCGACGGCGATGGCCGCCTTGTCGGTGAAGCCCGCCATGACCAGCACTTGCGGTTTCCAGCCGGTGAGGAAGTAGCTGATGAAGAAGCGCGTGAACGATGCCAGCCACAGCAGCAGCGTCGCACGGATCAGTTGGGGCGACAGGATCGCGGCGATGCCGTCGAATGTTCGCACCTTGGCTTGCGGCCTCGGCGGCAGCTCGGTCAGCAGCGATTGGCCGAAGCGCTCGCGAATCTTGTTGACGCGCGCCAACGCATTCGGCGGCTGCCGCGCCAGCAGAAAGTTCACCGACTCGGGCAGGGCGGCGTAACAGGCAAGCGTCGTAATGCTGGTGACGATCGCACCCGTAAGGAATATTGCTCGCCAGCCATAGGTTTCGACCACGGTCGCGCCGATCGCGGCGCCCAGGATCGCGCCGATGGCAAAGCCGATGTGCACCAGGGCCAGAAAGAGGTTGCCACGTTTCTCGTTCGAGAACTCGACCACCATGATGCTCAGCGATGGCAGCAGCGCCCCGACGCAGGTGCCGACCATGAATCGGAAGATCATGAGTTGGGTCAGGTTCTGACTGGCGGCCAGGCCGAACATACAGATCGAGGAGGTGGTGGTGGCGGCGAGAATGATGGCGCGGCGGCCCACTTTGTCGGCTTGTGGCGCGACCAGGATGGCGCCGACCAGCATGCCCAGAGCGCCCGCGCTCAGGACGATGCCGAAAGCCTGCGGCGAGATGTTCCATTCACGCAGCAGCGTCGGCGCGGCGTAGGCGATCGAGGTGGTGTCGAGGCCATCGCAGATGTTCGCCAGCACGCACAGAGCGACGACGGCGATCTGCCAGAACGTGAGCGGCCCATCCTGGCCAATCGATTTCACCCCGGACGTGGAGGGTGCCGCCATACGATGCTCTCCTCTCTCAAATGGTTGGGCCGATGATATCAGCCTGTCTGATATTATCCATGCAAACTCGAAGCATCGCGAAGGCGCATCATGCGCATCAGCCCGGCCGCTGTGGCAGACCGAGCAACGTCGCCGGATTCTCGACCAGCATCGTGCGCAACTCGGCGGTGCTCAGGCCCTGCTCGTGCAACTGATGAGCGGCCTGCGCGATCAGATCGTCGGGGAACGGCCGATTGGCCTGGCCGCCGTCGCTGCTCAAAATCACTCGCGCCGGTCCGATCTCGCGGATCGCGTCATGATATTGCCGGACGGTGAAGCTGCCGCGCGGGCCGCTCAGGAAGTTGGCGACGAATTCGACATACGCGCCGAGCCCGGCGGCTTCTTTCATCTGCGCCATGCTCATGTTGATCGGATGGCCCATCGCGTGTGTCGCGACGATCCGCTCGATGCCTCGTCGCCGGGCCTCGCGAATGACGAGCAGCGCCTCTGCAGCGGACACATGACCGGTGGCCAGGGCGAGTTTGACGTTGCTATCACGAACCTGCGCGTGAGCGATGGTTTCTATCAGTGCGACGGTTTCAGGCAGAAGCACGCCGTCACGCGCGATGGGAACCGCCGGACGAGCGGGATTCTTCGACTGACGCACGTAATTCTCGGCATCCCAGGTCGGCATGCTGACGATGCGCGCATGCCCGCCAAGGACTTCGGCGAAATGATGTACCGCCTCGGGATTCAGGCCACCGACGGTCCGGTTGCTACAGAGCATGCCGAACACTTCAACACCAGGAACTGCCTTGCGAGCGAGATAAGCGAGGTGCGCGGTTTGATCGTAATGCTGTTTGATCACAAAGCCGCGCATGCCCGCGCGTTGCGCGCGATGGGCCATGTCGAGGACATCGAGCGAACGGGCCGCTTGATTGCTGTGGGGACCGAAACTGTCGGGGTCGAGATGGGTATGAACGTCGATAGCGTCGCGTAACAAGGCGCGTGCGGCGGGGCTCGCCTCCTGCGCATACGATGCCGCGCTCGTCACCAACGCCAGGCCGGCGCCCATCCCGATCAACTTGCGCCTGCTAACCGTGGGCATCGCGCGTTCTCCTGCCTGTACATACCGCGAATGCAACGACGGGCGTTTGAGAAAAGCGCCCGTCGTCGCCGCGGAGCTAGAAGGTCACGTCCAAGCCGAGCGAGTACTGACGTCCCACCTTATCGTAGTAGGCGCCGTACACCGGAGTGTTGAGCACCGTGTAGGGCGTCATCACCGGATCGCGATTCAGCGCGTTCCGGATCGAGCCGAACAGTCGGACCCGGTCGTTGATGGTGTACGAGCCGTAGACGTTGAACAGAACGTAGGAAGGAATATCGTTCTTGCTGATCGTCGGATTGCCCGGCGTGTTGTAGAGGTTGTCGAGTTTGCCCGCGCTGACGTGGACCGCTTGCAGCGTGGTCGACCAGGTATGGGTCTTGAAGCTGGTCGTCAGGTTGCCGCGGAAGTCCGGCACTGCTGCGAAGTTGGCTGCGCCATGCTCGCCGGCGCGGTCCACCGGAACGGCACCGGGCAGGCCGGTGTCGACGATCGAGTCCGTGACGAACGTGCCGGTGTAGCCGATGGTCCACGTGCCGTTGAACAGCTCATGCGAGTAGTCCAGCTGCAGATCGTAGCCTCGTTGCTCGAAGCTGCCGAGGTTGATCGAGCCCGCATTCAACGCGGTGGGATCGCCCGCCGCGTTGAACGTGAACAGGTTGCAGAAGGAGCGCACGCCGGAGATGCACAAGTTCGCGATGTTCGCACCGTTCAGATTGGTGATCGCCTTGTCGAGCTGGATGTCGTAGTAGTCGGCCGAGAAATTGAAACCCGTCAGCGGCCCGTAATTGGGCGAGAACACGAAGCCGATGGTCGTGGTGTCGCCTTCCTCGGCCTGCACGTTCACGTCGCCGCCCGCGGTCCGTTGCGGAATCACATAGTTGCGCACGGTCGGGTTGGCGGTGCCCAGATCGTTGATGTTGATCATCGTGATGTTGTTGGTCACGGCGGCGCCCGGGCTGTACAGCTCATTGATGGCGGGGGCGCGGATGTCGCGAGACTGACTCACGCGCAGGCGCAGGAAATCGAACGGTTCCCACACCAGGCCGGTCTTCCATGCTTCCATCCCGCCGACCGTGCTGTAGTCGGCGTAACGGTAGGCGAGGTTGAGGTCGATCAGCTTGGCGAAGCTGTTCTCGCGCGCCAATGGGACGATCGCTTCGACATAGCCTTCCGACACGTCGAAGGAACCCGAGTACGGCGAGTTGTTGCCGGTGAAGAATCCGCCCGCCGTGGCGATCGGATCCGCCGTCACATCTTCCTCTTCATCGCGATATTCGACACCCGTGGCAACGGCAATCGGGCCCGCCCAGGTGGCGAACAGCTTGCCGCTCAGATTCGCGCCGAAGGTCTTCTGTTTGTAGACCACTTCGGCGTGCGGATTGCCCTGGAAATAATCGCGCGCTTCGGCCGAGGTGTTGCCTTCGCCGAACAGATTGAGCGGGACGCAGCCGGCGGCGGCGGCATTGAAGCGGGCGTGGCCGGGAATGGTCGCCGCGCAGACGATATTGCCGTTGCCGTCGCGGACCGCGTCTACCGCGAATGCCAGATTGGCCGTGATGGGATTGTTTTCGGAATCGTAGTTGTAGTCGTTGCGCCCATAGGAAACGTGCGCATCCCAGTCCCAGCCGTTGGCGAATGAACCCTCGAGGCCCGCCGAGAAGCGCGGCGATTTGTTTTCGACGTCGTAGGAGTTGTTGCCAAGGTCGTTGCCCTGACGCGTCATCCGGAAGCCGCCGACACCTTGCGCGGTCATCGCATCTCGGACGGCCGTGGGCAGGAACGCGTTGTCCGCTCGAATGAACAGCTGTGTGGAGGTGAGGCGCGGTTGGGCCGCCGTCAACAATCCCTTGGACTGCGAGTAGCCGAGCGATGCGTAGCCATACAGACGGTCGCTGAAGTCAAAGCCGAAACGAGCATAGGTCGAGGCACGTTCGACGCCAGGGACCTGCGACACGCCTTTGGTGATGGACTCGCCTTCGCCGCCGATCATGGTGCTGGAGGTGGCGCCGGGCGCCAGCGGATAGCCGTATTGGAACGGACGAATCGAGCCGTCGGGATTGAAGGTCTGACCGGTCAACGTAAATGCCGCGTTGGCCGTGTTGGCGGCATTGCGGCCCTGGCCGATGACGCCGCCGACACCGAGCGCGGTATGGACGTTGTCGCCCCAGGTGAGCGAGGGGTTGCCGGGTGTCGAAACGATCATGGTTTCGCGACGGCCCCAATCGCGGGTGTAGATGTCGCCCATGCCTTCGCTGTCGACCCAGTCGGCGCTGAAGACCACATGCGCGCGACCGCTGTCCGAATTCCAGCCGCCGAGCACGCCGACGCGATTTTCCTCGGCATCGCCTTCTTCGGAGATGCCGGTCTGCGCACGCACGCGGACACCGTCGAATTCACGGCGCAACAGAATGTTCACGACGCCGGACACGGCATCGGAACCATACTGCGCCGAGGCGCCGCCGGTGACGGTTTCGACCCGTTCCACCATCAAGGTCGGGATCAGATTCAGATCGGTCGTGGTCGGCACGGACAGATTGCTCGCCGGCGCGAAGGGCACGATGCGCGAGCTGTCGACCAGCACCAGCGTTCGCTGCCCGCCGAGGCCGCGCAGGTCGGCGGTCCATTGACCCGGGCTGGCCGTGTTGACCGCGTTCGAATTGGGATTGCGAGTGCCCTTGACCATGCCGGTCTGTTCGAGAATTTCGCCCAGGCCGGTGGCGGCCTGATTGTCGATGACCGCGGCGTTGATGACGTTGGTCGGGCTGGGTGCCTGATAGCCGTCGCGGGCCGCGCGGGTACCGGTGACTACGATTTCCACGAGCTCCGCCGTTTCCGGCGCAGGCGTGTCCTGCGCCAGGGCGGGCATCGCGCCCAGAGCAGTCGCTGCCAGCAGCGTCTCACGCAACGGCATCCCCATGCGCGAACCCCGCGCGGGAACGTTCCTTTTCTTCAGCATCTTTCCCCCTTATCTGCATCTGCAGAGCTGATGATCTGTTTCGATCTTATGTAAGCCGAGCTGATATCAGCTAAGATGATATATGGCGGGCGGCTTGTCAACGCACATTGATCAGCCTGGCTGACATAGCTACAGTTCTTTCATGGCAATGAGACATACACACACCATCGACGGCCGCCCGGTCGACGGAGTCGGGCTCTTCGATGTCATCAACCCGGCAACCGCCAGTGCGTTCGCTCAGGCGCCGGACGCAAGTCACGCGCAGCTCGACCTGGCGGTGGAGGCGGCACGGCGCGCGTTCCAACGCTGGCGAGCGGTTCCAACGGCGAGCCGACGAGAAATCCTGTCTGGATTCGCCGCGGCGATTCGCGCCGAGACGCAGATCCTCGCACCGCTGTTGACTCGTGAGCAGGGCAAACCGCTGGCGGCGGCGGTTCGCGAGATCGAATCCACCGCGGCTCGAATCGAAGGACTGCTCGCATTCGAGTTGACTCCCGAAACGTTGCGCGCCGATGAACGCGGCCGTGTGGTACTCGATTACCAGCCCATGGGAGTGGTGGGGGCGATCGCGCCCTGGAACTCGCCCGTGTTGCTGGCGACACAGATTGCCGCGCAGGCGCTGGTGACCGGCAACAGCGTGATCCTGAAACCCTCGCCGTTCACGCCGCTCGCGACGCTGCAGCTGGGAGAGATTGCAGCGAGGACCTTGCCGCCAGGCCTCTTCAACACGCTGTCCGGAGGCAACGATCTGGGCCGATGGATGACCGAACATCCCGGCATCGACAAGATCGGCTTCGTGGGCTCGGTCGCGACCGGCAAACGCGTGCTGGCCAGTGCCGCCGCGTCGAATCTCAAGCGGGTGTCACTCGAGCTCGGCGGCAACGATGCCGCCATCGTCCTGGCCGACGCCGAGGTCGAGACGATCGCGCCGAAAATTTTTTCGGCGGCGTTCGCCAACAGCGGCCAGCGGTGCATGGCCATCAAACGAGTGCTGGTGCACGAGTCACTACTCGACCGGCTCGGTGCGGCGCTGGCCGAGTTGGCGAAACAGGCGAAAGTCGGCGATGGCTTCGAGCCGGGGGTGGAGCTGGGGCCGGTTCAGAATCGCCCCCAGTTCGAGCGTGTCCTGGGTCTGATCGACGATGCACTGAGTCGGGGCGGGCGCGCGCTGGCGGGAGGCGCGGCGCTGAACAGGCCCGGCTACTTCATTGCGCCAACCATCATCACCGGCGTTGCCGAAGGCACGCCCCTCGTGGACGAGGAGCAATTCGGACCGGTGCTGCCACTGATGACGTTCAGTGAGATCGATGAAGCGGTGACCCGCGCCAACGCGACTCGCTTCGGTCTGGGCGCCTCGGTCTGGAGCGGACATCCGGAACGTGCCGTGCAGATCGTGCAGCGGCTCGAGGCGGGCACAGTCTGGATCAATTCTCACGGCGGTTCCTTGCCGGAAATTCCTTTCGGCGGCTGCAAGGAATCCGGTATCGGCCGCGGCATGGGGTTGATGGGGCTGAAGTCATACGTAGAACCGCGTGTCTCGTATCTCCCATGAGTGGATGAGCGCGCCGGAGTTATATACTGCTCCGAACCGACACGATTGGAGCACGATGACCGGCATGGCGAAAAAACAGCCACCCTCGAAAAACGCGCGCAGCGGTGCCGCCCGGGCCCCGTTCCGCACCCTCTACCTGGTCAAGCAGGTTCAGTACAAAACGTTCCTGCGCCTGGAGGCCGCTCTGCAGCCGCTGGGAGTCACCACCACCCAGTTCCGTATCCTGACGGCGCTCTCGCGCGGCGACAACAAACGCTCCTCGGCGGAGCTGTCGCGCCTGTTCGGCGTCAAGCCGCAGACCATGATCAAGCAGATCGTGAATCTGGAGGGCAATGGCCTGATCGAGCGCAATCTCGCCAAGGGCAGCAAGCGCGTTCTGGAAGTTTCGATGACCGAGGCGGGCCGGGGCACTCTGCGCGCCTGCGACAAGGCGGCCACGGCGGTGGAAGCGGCCATTTTTGCCAGCTTCGAGCCAGGCGAGCTCGAGTCGTATCGCGCGCTCATGGAGAAGGTGCTGGCCGGGCTGCACGACATTCCCGACAACGAGGAGGAATGAGGAATAAGTTATCAGCTTGGCTGATTTTATTTGATCAGCCAGGCTGATTGAATTATGGTGGCGCTCATGGGTTCGCGTTTCCCTTCAGGAGGGATATAAGTTGACTACCTCTGAGCAACTCGTGTTGCAGCCACCGCTGGCCACTGTGCTGGTGGAAATCGACGAAGGCATCGCCTGGGTCACTCTCAACCGGCCCGACAAGCGCAATGCCATGAGTCCGGCGCTGAACGACGAGATGGTGCGGGTGCTGGATGCACTGGAGATCGACGATCGGGTCGCGGTGGTGGTGTTGACCGGCGCCGGCGATGCGTTCTCCGCCGGCATGGATCTGAAGGAATTCTTCCGCGATCTGGATCCGCTGCCGTATTCCAAGAAAATGCGCATCAAGCGCTCCGCGTGGCAGTGGCAATGGAAGATGCTGCTGACTTATCCGAAGCCCACCATCGCCATGGTCAACGGCTGGTGCTTCGGCGGAGCGTTCACACCGCTGGTGGCGTGCGATCTGGCGATCGCCGCCGAAGAAGCGCAGTTCGGGCTCTCTGAAATCAACTGGGGCATCCTGCCTGGCGGCCAGGTGACCAAGGCGATCACTGCCGTGATGTCGCATCGGGATGCCATGTACTACGCCCTGACCGGCAAGACGTTCGATGGCCGCAAAGCTGCGGAGATGCGCTTGGTCAACGAGGCCGTGCCGCTCAGCGAGCTGAAGCAGCATACCCGTGAGCTCGCGACGCTCCTGCGCAGCAAGAACCCGACGGTCCTGCGTGGCACGAAGATGGCCGTGCGCATGGTGCAAGAGATGCCGTGGGAAGTATCGAACGATTATTTGTTTGCCAAGAGCGCGGAATCGCAGTTCCACGATCCCGAGCGGGGTCGCAGTCAGGGGCTGACGCAGTTCCTCGACGAGAAGAGCTATCGGCCCGGCCTGTCGGGTTACAAGCGACCGGAGTAACTCGTGTCGATCAGTCGGCTTCTGCGTCCTCGCAGCGTGGCGATCGTAGGTGCATCTTCGACTCGGGGCTCGCTCGGCGCGGGCGTGCTGGCGAACCTCGATCGATTCAGCTTCGCCAAACCCCTGCATCTGGTGAATCCCCGCTACGACCGCATCGGGGATCGTCGCTGTGTTCGTTCCATCGCCGAGCTCCCCGACGGCATCGACTGCGCGGTACTGGCCATTCCACAAGCTCACATAGCGGATGCGGTACGTGCCTGCGCCGAAAAAAACATCGGCGGCTTGATCGTGCTTGCCGGCGGTTTCGCTGAAGCTGGCGAAGAGGGCAAGCGTGCGCAGCAGGAGATCGCGGCCATCGCGCAGAGCGCTGGCATCGCTCTGCAGGGGCCGAACTGCCTCGGATCGATCAACTATGTCGACAGCGTCCCGTTGATGTTCGGCGTGGCGCCGTTCGAGGCGCTCGGCGATCGACCGGGCGTTGCAGTCGTTTCACAAAGTGGCGCGATGGCTTCGGCCGTGAGAGTTGCTCTGCAGGCACGCGGCGTCGGTGTGTCATATTCGGTGTCGACCGGCAACGAAGCGTCGCTCGGCGCAGAGGACTTCCTCGAAGAGTTCATCGGCGATCCTCATACGCGAGTCATCGCCATGTTGATGGAGCAGATCCGTCGGCCGGCGAGATTCCTGGATCTGGCCACGCGTGCGCGCGAGGCCGGCAAGTACGTCGTCTTGCATCACCTCGGGCGCAGCGCCGCTGGGCGTGATGCGGCCAAGACTCACACCGGCGCGTTGTCCGGTGATTATTCCGTCATGGCGGCGCAGGTGACGGCGCGTGGGGTTTGTCTGGTCGATAGCCTCGAAGCGTTGATCGATGTTCCCGAGCTGTTGATCCGTTTGCGGAATCCGCGCGCCGCCGGAGGGACTGCGATCGTCGGCGAATCTGGAGCCTTCAAGGGTCTGGCGCTCGATTTCTGCGAGACGGTCGGGCTGCAGTTGCCGCCGTTGTCCGCTTCGACTCATGCAGCGCTGGTGAGTCAGCTGCCGGTTTTTTCTCCGCCCAGCAATCCGCTGGATCTCACGGCGCAGGCCATGAGCGACACCGGCCTGTACCGCAGAGTGCTGGAGCTGATCGCCGTCGATGCAGCCTTCGGCAGTGTCGTCCTCACCCTATCGTTGCCGAGCGCCGAGTCGGCCGATCGCAAGTTGCCGCTGATCATCGAGGCCTTGCGTTCGCTCGATGGCAAACCGGATGTGGTCTTTGCCATGTTGGGCGAGGACTGTCCGATCCCGCAGACGTACGTGGAGCAGATCAGAAGCACAGGCACGCCGTTCTTTCGATCGCCCGAGCGCGCGTTCAGAGCGCTGGCGGCCGTGAAGCGACTGGCGCGTTCGTTTGACGTCACGCCCGCCGTTGCGCGCGCTCTCGAAGCGCCGCTCGATGCGGGGATGATTCCCGAATACCGTGCGAAGCAGTTGCTCGCGCGTCGCGGCTTGACGATGCCTGCGAGCCGCTTCGTCGTGTCATTCGAAGAGGCGCTGAAGGCTGCGGACGAGCTCGGCTTTCCGCTCGCTCTGAAGGCACAGTCGAGTCAGCTGCCGCATAAATCCGAAGCGGGCGCCGTGGCGCTCGATATTCGCGACGACGCCTCGTTGCGGTCGGCGTGGACTGCGATGAAACAACGGTTGTCGCTCGAACGGCCCGGCGTGTCGATCGATGGCATGCTGTTGGAACGCATGAGCGAGGCGGGCATCGAGATCATCATCGGTGCGCGCAACGAGGCCGGCTGGGGTCCCGTCATCATGGTCGGGCTCGGCGGCATCCTCACGGAGTTGCTGCAGGATGTGGTCTTCATTCCGGCAGGCGTGGGACGTGCGCAGATCGAGCAGGCATTGCGCTCACTCAAGGGCGCGAAGCTGTTCGACGGCTATCGGGGCGCGCCGCCCGCGGATCTCGACGCGGCCATCACCGTGGTCGAAATCCTGAGCACGTTGCTGCTCCAGCATCCCGAGATCGTCGAAGCGGATCTGAATCCGGTCAGGATTCATCCACGAGGGCAGGGAGCGACTGTGCTGGATGCGCTGTTCGTCGTGGGGAACTCATGAACGGCGCGCCCATCGAGGTCTGGAGAGGTTGCGCCAATGCCTGGGAGTGCGACCACGTCGGTCACTTCAACACGCGCTACTACGTGACGCGCGTGGAGCAGGCACTTGCCGGTCTCGCGCGATGGCTCGGGCTCACGGATGTCAATGACGGCTCGGGCGCACATCATCTATTCATCAAAGCACAGCACATGCGCTTTTTGCATGAGGCGCGAGCCGGCGCGGCCCTGCATGCGACAGCGCAAGTGCTCAGCTGGGGCCACGACGATGCGGTGGTATTGTTTCTGTTGCATCACTCCAATTCCGGCAAGATGGCCGCGACGTTCCGGCTTTCGATCGGTTACATCGAGCGCGACAGTGGCCGGCCTGAAGCCTGGCCCGCACAGGCGACGCGTGCGGCCAGCGCTTTGATTTGCGAAGCGCCCAGTGAAGCGAAGCCGCGCAGCCTGGTTCTCGATCACGTCGAGGTCACCGCCTCATTGGAACGGGCGCGGCAATTGGGAATGCGTACGACTGGCGTCGGCACGATCATGCCGGACGGCTGCGATGTCCACGGCTACTGGCGGATGTCGTCATTCATGGGGCGTGTTGCCGATAGCATTCCTCACTTGCGAAATGGCGATTGGCGCGACGTGCTCGCGCGCACGATGCCAGGCGGAACATCGCGAGTCGGCTCGGCGCTCATCGAGTTTCAGACCGTGCACGTACGCTGGCCCAAGGCAGGCGACGGTTGTGAAGTGCGTTCGGCGCTCGCGGGCTGCACGGACCGAGTCACCCACGCTTCACATTGGCTGCTCGACCCGGAGACGGGTGCGCCCTGGGCAGCCGTCAGGACGGTGGGTATCGCGCTGGATCTGGATGCCCGGCGGTCCATTCCGTTGACCGCCGAGGCACAGGCCGCTTATCGCGAAGCTAGCGTGGCAGGCTTGGCTCTGTAAGCGCGGGTTGCTTCTTCAAATGAAAGATCTGTCGCGCTTCCTCGGGCGTCGCGACGGTTAGATCGAGGCACTCCAAGAGTTTGCGGGCGCGTTCGACCAGCTGACCGTTGGTGGCGAAGACGCCGCGCGAAAGATACAAGTTGTCTTCCAGGCCCACCCGGACGTGTCCACCCAGCAGCGCTGTGTGCGCCAGCATCGGCATCTGTTCGGTGCCGATGCCGAATGCTTGCCACACGGCGTCGGACGGCAACAGGTTGCGCTGATAGAGCAACGGCTCGATGCCGCTCGGCGCGGTCCATTTGACGCCGAACACCATCTGAAACAGCGGCGGGCCGTCGATCAAGCCTTCGGCGATCAGTTCCTTGGCGAGCACGATGTTGCCCGCGTCGAACACTTCCAGCTCCGGCTTCACGCCGAGCTCTTTGAAGCGCCTGGCCATCAGGCGCATGGAGTGCGGCGTGTTCATGTAGATGGCTTCGAAGCGGCCATAGTGACGGTTGCCGGCGGTGATATCGAACGACGCCAGCTCCGGCAGATTGCGCTCGATGTGGCGCATCCGCTTGGGAACGGGGTAGATTTTGGAGTACGGCCCGGGGCGCGACTCGTCTTCGGGATCGGGCACGAACAGCGCACCCATGCCGCAGGTCAGGTTGATGACGACATCGACGCCGCTCGAACGCACGCGATCGACCACTTCGTCGAACAGCCGCGGGTCGTCGGAGCTCATTCCCGTCTCGGGATTGCGCACGTGGATGTGAACGACGGAGGCGCCTTCCTTCGCCGCCTCCAGACAGCTGTCCGCGATCTGGGCCGGGGTGATCGGGATGGCGGGATGACGGGGATGCGGGCGTCCGCCGCCGGTGACGGCACAGGTGAGGACCACTTTCCGGCTCATGCAACGACTCCTTTGACAGGCGAGGGCGATCGGTCTAATTTAGATAAGCCTAGCTGATTAGATCGGTCGATTGAACCGGCTCGACAAAAATATTCGTGCAAGGGATTGGCAGGGGGCGAGCGGATTCGCCAGTTTTCTTGGGTTTGAATCGAGGCATCGCTCGTCATGACGTCTTCACTGCCACGCCCCGCGCCACGCGACTTCCGCAAGCGCCTGCTCGCCCGCGAGTTGCTGATCGGCACGTTCTGCAAAACGCCCACGTCGCACTCGACGGAGATCCTGGGGTCGCTGGGTTATGACTTCGTCATGCTCGACGAGGAGCATGCGCCGTGGACACGGCAATCGCTCGAGGTCGGTTTCCTCGGCGCCCGGGCTTTCAACACCGCGGGGCTGGTGCGCGTTGCACGGCCCGATGCGAACAGCATCCTCTCCGCGCTGGACGATGGAGCTATCGGGGTCATGGTTCCGCACGTCGCCTCGGTGGAGAAGGCTCGAAACATTGCGTCATGGGCCCGTTACAAGGGCGGCACGCGAGGTTCGGGTGTCGGTCGCGGTGGTGACTACGGCGGCCGGTCGTTCGAAGCTCACTACGCAGCGTCGGATGCGACCACTACGGTGATTGCGATGATCGAGGACCGCGAGGCGCTCGAGCACATCGATGAGATTGTGGCTGTCGAGGGCATCGACGGTTTCTTTCTGGGACGCGGCGATCTCGGCCTGTCGCTAAGTAATGCGACCGGCCCTGCGCCGAGCGTGGAAGAGGCTGTGCGTATCGTTGCGAAAGCGGTGCTCAACAGTGGCAAGGCCCTGTGCGCGGTCACGCAGAATATGGCCTCGGACGATGCCAAGAAGATGATCGACCTTGGGGTTACGGCGTTGATGGTTGCGAGCGATCAAGGCCTGCTGAGGTCGGGGGCGCTGACGCAGTTGGAGCATTTCAGGAAACTGGCGAAACCCGAGACCTGAAGCGGAGGCCGGAACGAAGCCGTTCCGAGCCGTACGGCGATTGAGGGCCTCCGGTCCGACTCTCTTATATCCCCAACAGCTCCACCGGATTGCGCGACACCATCTTATGAATGTCCTCATCCGAATACCCCAACCCCATGCAAATCCTGATCACGTTCCGAAATCCGACGACCGGATGATCAGCGCCTTGCTGGCCGAGGTCCGAAGCGAGGATGGTTCGATCCACCGTGCCCGCCTTGATCAACCGGTCCAGCTCCTCGGGCGGAAACGGATCTCTTTTTCTTCTGGCAACCGGAATGAACATGCATAGCGAATGCTCGATATAGGCCCCCATCGCGACAAACTGTTTCACATCCTCGAGCGAGGCATCGACGATGAAGCTCGGGTGGTTGACCAGCAGCCGCTTCACGCCGCGCCGCTTCGCCTCCTCGAACACCGGGAAGATCTCCGAGACATGACAGTGACCGCCGGCCAGGATGACGTCGTTTTGCGCGATCAGATCCAGAATCTCCTTCACCTCATCCTTGACGTTGCCGTTGGCGTCGAGCGGCGTGAGCTGGTCGATCGGCAGCAGCTTCTTTTTCGTGTGCGGGAACCCGGCCCTGATGCCGTAGCGGGATTCGCAGTGATTCTTCGAGGAGAAAGTCGGCAGCCAAACGAGTTTGGCGCCGAGCGCGATGCCATGATCGACCGCGTGCTTGTTGAAGCCGCCCAGCGCATTGTTGAGCGGCACGCCGGAAAACATCGTGACTTTCAGATGTCCGTGCGTCTGATTGAGCATCTCGGTGACGGGGGTCGCCGAGTAATAGTGGTCCTTGATCAGCATTGCGCGAAAGCCCGCCGCGGACGCTTCCTGCATGGCCTCGATGTGATTCATGTCACGGGCCATCACGGATGGGCCGGAATGACAATGCATGTCCACGGCGCCCACGAGCAGGCGCGAGATGCGCTCTTCGAGCGCTTCATCGGTGCTGTCGGGTTTGAGGTTCGCGGCCATTGTTCCCCCTCGCATGCTGCTGCCAGCGCGATTCTGGTCGACTGGCCCCTCACTGTCCAATAGCCCGCCCGATACAGGTCATAGCCAAAGGATGTGACTTCATGGATTTCGCACAGCTCAAACGTTTCATCGCCGTGGTCGAGGGGGGCAGCTTCGGCAAGGCGGCCGAGAGTCTCAGCCTGTCGCAGCCTGGCTTGAGCAAGAGCATCCATCAGTTGGAGGCCTATTTCGGCGAGCCGCTGCTTTATCGAGGCACCAAAGGCGTGACGACGACGGAGCTCGGCAAGGCCGTCTATCGTCGCGGCAAGCGCGTGCTTGCCGAATGGCGTCAACTCGACAACGAGCGCGCCGCCATTTCCGGCGGCTTCACCGGCCATGTCACGGTGGGCGTTGCTCGTGGCACGGGGTTTCTGGGCCGCGTGATTCCGGCGGCGAATGCGAAGTTGTCGCAAAGCCGCTATTCGGTGCGGCTCAGCGTGGTGAGTGGCGTGGCGGAGGAACTGGTGCCAGCGCTGCAACTGGGCGAGCTGGATTTCGCTATCGCGCCGCTGGATGCCATCGTGGGCAAGCCGGATCTCGTGGGGGAGACGTTGTTTCATGATCGCTGCGGGCTGTTCGTCGATGCGAATCACCCGCTCGCCAGCGTCGGCGCGGTGAGTATCGAGCAGCTCACGAAGTATTGCTGGCTCTATTCCGCGGACGTTCTTTCCTATTACGACGCGCTTTGCGCGCTCGCGCACAGTCGCGGCGTGGAGCCGCGAGCGACGACTATCACCAGCAATTCGGTGATCTATCTGAACGCCGCAACTATCGGCAGCGAGTTCATCGGCATTCTATCGATGGATTCGGTGGAGGATCAGGTGATTGCCGGGAAGCTGCTGGAGGTGGTGTTGAAACCATCGCAGCGAGCGCAGGTGGCGACGGCGGCGGTGGAGCGGCCCATGGGATTTCTAATGCGCGCGGACGCGCAGCTGTCCGAGCTTGCACGGGTGTTGCAGAAGGAAATCTATGCGCTGTGTCCGACGCTGGGATATCCACTGCTTCCGAGGCGAAAGGCCTCCCGACGCGGGAGATCCTGAGCCACAGTCGCTCCGAGCCGTACGGCGATTGAGGGCTTCTTAGATCGTACGAAAGGAATAACGGAGGCCCTCAATCGCCGTACGGCTCAGAAGGGCCGGCGGTCAATGGATCGGTGCAGGAGCTATCTCCAACTGCTAACTCCAACGGCTCACTCAAAGTCATAGCGACTCGCTATGACTCGTTGAGCAAGGGCTAATGGACGGCATGGGCGCGGGCCCTTGAGAATGTTTGTTGTCAGAGGCAACCACGGCATGTGGACAGGAAGAGGCGCTTGGCAACGAACTGGATCTTTCAAGGGCGGTGCTGGAAGTTTGGTGACAATATTCCCACCGACGCCCTGACTCCCACGCACGTCATGTTCAAGTCGCCGCAAGAAATGGCGGCCTTCGTGCTCGAAACCCTGAATCCGGAGTTTCCCAAACAGGTCCGGCCGGGCGACATTCTGGTCGCGGGTCGCAACTTCGGCTGTTCGTCGGGGCGCGCTCTGGCCACCAAGGCACTCAAAGCCACCGGCATCGGCGCTGTCGTCGCGGAACAGTTTTCTCGTACGTTCTATCGCAACTGTTTGGAGATCGGCTTGCCACTGCTGGAAGCGACCGGTGTGCATGCGCTGGTCAACGACGGCGATGAAGTGCGCGTCGACATCAAGGCGGCGACGCTCGAGAACCTCACCACTGGCAAGCGCCTGCAAGGCGCGCCGCCGTCGCAGTTTCTGCTGGGCATGCTGCAAGCGGGCGGGCTCATTCCGCTCTTGAAGTCCGGAAGTTTTCCCGGCTCGGCGACACGGTGAACGACCCATGCTGAAGTTGAATCCCGAGCGCAAGCGAGAGTTTCTGGATCTGATGGCGCAGCGTGGCTGGGACATGCTGCTGTTCTACGGCGATACGTGGCGCAAGGACCATTTCCGCTGTCTGGTCAGCGTATGTTTCTCCGGCCCGCAAGCAGTCGCGCTGCTGACCAAAGAGGGTGAGGTGCGCGCCGTCGTGACTCATCCCTGGGATGTGGAACCCGTGAAGGCGGGGACGGGTGGCTCCGTCACCTATGTACCCAAACTCGTCGAGGGGTTGAAGACGCTGTTGCACGACGCCGGCTCTGCGGTGGTCGCCGTCAATGGCCTCGAACAAATGGAGGCGCGTTTCGCACGTGCCGTGAAAGAAAGCTCGAGCGCGGCGCCCGTGTCGGCGACCGCGGCGGTGGAGGAAATTCGCCGAGTCAAAACCCAGGAAGAGATCGAGTGGATTCGCAAGGCCGCGCGGTTGGCCGATCGAGGTTACGAACACTTCGTGAGCGTGGCCCGCGCCGGGATGACGGAATACGAGCTGGTCGCGGAAGTGGAGGGCTTCGTCAAGGCGCACGGCGCGGAAGACAACTTCATGCTGGTGGCCTCCGGAGGCATCGAGGTGACGGCAATGAAACCGCCTACCGCTCGCAAGCTCCGCAATGGCGATTCAGTGATCACCGAGCTCACACCGCAGATCAACGGCTACTACGCGCAGATCTGTCGCACGCTCATCATCGGCCCGCCCTCGGAGAAACAATTGGAGTCATACGCCATTTTTGCCGAGGCACAACAAGCCGCGCAGGACCTACTGCGCCCCGGGGTGGATATCTCGGATGTGGCTCGCGTGCAGAACGATGTCTTCCGCAAACATGGCTACGGTGAGTACACCGGTTCGAAGTACACGCGCGTGCGAGGTCACAACCTGGGGCTGTATCCCGATGAGTTGCCGCACGTTCTCGAAAGCACGCATTACACCTGCAAGAAGGACATGGTGATCATCTGTCACCCCAACACCTATCTGCCGCTGTCGGGATACATGGTGTTCGGTGACACGCTGCTGGTGACAGAAACGGGGTGCGTGTCGCTGAGTCAGACCGAAAAGAGGCTGTTCCAGGCATGAAACGAGGACTCGTCAGTTGGGAAAAGAAAGAGCTGCCCCCCGAAGAACTCGCGGCCCGGCTCGCTTCGATTCGTGCGATCGCGCGCAGCAAGCGCGTCGATGCAGTTGTGGTGTACTCCGATGTGTGGCGCTCGAACGACGCGCGCTACGTGTCGAACTACATGCCGTATTGGAATCGGGCCTTCGTGGTCGTGCCCCTCGAGGAGCCGCCCATCTTGTTGTGCGCGCTGTCGCCTCGGGTCTATCCGTGGATCAAGACGGTGACTGTGCACGAAACAATCATCGCAAGCCCGAGCCCGCCGGCTGCCCTGTTCAAGCTCTGCGAAGAGCGTGGCTGGAAGCGGGTGGGAGTAGGCGATCTCGAAGGCTTGCCCACCGATCTGCATGCCGAGATGACTGCCGGCAAGGTCGAACTCATCGATTTGCCTCGCAGTGAAATTCACCCGGCGCCCGCCGACGTCGAAGTCCGGATGCATGGGCGCGCCGCTTCGATGGCGCGCGAGGTGCTGGAGCAGGAAATCGCGACGTTCGAGGAACAGAGCGACCACGAGCTCACCGGGCAGCTCGAACGCGTGTTGCGTCGTGCCGGCGCGGAGGACGTGGTCATTCTGGTGTCCGATGGCGAAGGGCCGCCGATTCCGGCGGAAGGTCGCCCGATCGGTCCGCATTCCTCGGTGGTGGTCGCTATCGAATACAACGGCCACTGGGCGAAAGTCACTCGCAACTTCGCGGGGCTGACCGCGAATCTGAGCTCGCCCGATAGCGAGACACAGCTGCGAGAGATCCTTTCAGGGCCTTACTCGTGGGAGAGCCTCGAGGATACCGCGGCCACCGCGATCGTCTCTCTGCAAGTGCAGATCCCCGCTGCCGGTCGACAGCTCTACTACGGCGATACCTGTCTGCAGAGTCAGGAAGGACTGCGTGTGCTATGAACATGGTGGAGAAAATCCTGGCCCGCAAGAGCGGCCAGAAGAGCGTAGCGCCTGGCGACGTCGTGCTCACCGACATCGACCTGATGTTGATGCACGATCTGAGCGCCAACTTCGTCATGAAGGTGTTCGAGAACGAGATGGAAGGCGCGAGCATCGCCGACCCGTCCAAGCTGGTCTTCGCCTTCGACCACAACTTCGCTCCGGCCACGCGCGACGCGGCCGAAGCGCTCGCGGCCGTGCGCAGGTTCGCGGCCAAACACAACGTGAAGAATCTCTTCGACAGCGGTTGCGGCAGCATCCATCACGTCGTCATGGAGGCGGGGCTGGTCACGCCCGGCATGATCGTCATCGGCTGCGATTCGCACACACCCATCTATGGCGCGCTCGGTGCCTTCAGCACCGGTGTCGGCAACAACTCGATGGCCGCGCTGGGCTTCACGCAGAACAAGGGATGGTTCAAGGTTCCCGAGACCGTGAAGATTCATTTCCATGGCACGCCGATGACGGCCGTTCAGCCGCGTGACATCTCGCAGTTCCTGGTCGGCAAGCTCGGCGAGGACGGCGCCATCTACAAGGCGTTGGAGTACGCAGGGCCTTACATCGAATCGCTGGACGTTAACGATCGCGCCCTGTTCCCGTTGCAGGCGATCGACGTGGGCGGCAAATGCGGCTTCGTGAATCCGGACGACAAGACGCTGCGTCACGTGCGGGCGTTGTTTGGGAACAAGCCGGGCACTCCGCAGTTCGAGCTCTTCCAGAACGATGCCGATTGTCGCTATGCCGAGGTCGTCGATATCGATGTCAGCCGGATCGAACCTCAGGTGGCGTGTCCGCCGACGGTCGGCAATGTGCATCCCATCGATGTCGCGGTCGGAACGCCGATCAACGTGGCGGAGGCGGGCGGCAGCACTGGCGGACGGCTGAGCGACATACGCACGCTCGCTCGTTGCTTCGCCAATCGGCGTGTTCATCCGGGCGTGCGTCTGCAGGTCGTGCCGGCGTCGCGCGATATCTATCTTGCCGCACTCAAGGAAGGTTTGTTCGAGACGCTGCATGTCGCGGGTGCCAATATCTTCCCGCCGAGCGCCGGCTCCAATCAGGCTTTCAACATGGGCGCGCTGGCGGAGGACGAGGTCATGATCTCGACGCAGGCCCGTAACTTTCCCGGCCGTAACGGCCATCCCAAAGCCCGTCACTTCCTGGCTTCCGCGCTCACCGTGGCAGCTTCGGCGCTCACCGGCAAAATCACCGACCCGCGTACCCTAAGATGATGAACCGCAACCGAACAGGGCGACTACCCTGCCGTGGACAAACCCGCTGCCCGGCAGACCATGCCCGCAGCAGATTCTTTGCCAGGAATGTCCAGATCTGGGTGGTAAGAAAGGAGGAGCGATGAGTCAGACGATCGCGGAAAAGATTCTGGCAGCGAAGGCAGGCCTCGAGCGCGTCAAGCCGGGACAGATCGTCGATGCGTATCCCGATCTCGTGATGAGCCACACGGCAACGTGGCGCTCCGTCAGTGTCATGAAGAAGATCGGCGCGAAGCGGCTGTATGATCCCAACCGGCTCGCCATCGTTCTCGACCACATCTCGCCGGCGAAGACCGAGAAGTACGCCGCCGACCAGCAGACTTCGCGCAACTTTGCGCGGGAGTACGGCATCGAGAAGTTTTACGACGTCGATGCCGGGATCGCGCATCTGGTGCTGATGGAGCACGGGCACGTCAAGCCCGGGGATCTGATCGTCGGCACAGACTCTCACTGCACGATCTATGGCGCGCTGGGAGCGCTGGGATCGGGCATTGGCTACACCGAAGTTGCTTCCGTGTGGGTGACCGGCAAGTTGTGGATGAAGGTGCCGACCACCATCAAGTTGACACTGAACGGCCGCTTTGCCGCCGGCGTCAGCGCGAAAGACCTGATGTTGTATCTCATCGGTACCCTCGGCGCGGATGGCTGTGGATACAAGTCGGTGGAGTTCTACGGCAGCGCCTTGCCCCAGATGAGCGTCTCCGAGCGCATGACCATGGCCAATCTCGCGATGGAGATGGGCTCGAAGTGCGTGTTCATTCCGCCCGACGAGAAGACCAGCGAATGGCTGCTGCCGCGTCTGAAGGATCCGGCGAGTTACCAGCCGGTGTTTGCCGATCCGGAGGCTGTGTATGAGCAGAGCATCGACATCGATCTCGCGAAGCTCACGCCCATGATCGCGTGTCCCCATCAGGTGGAGAACACGAAACCGGTCGCCGAGGTGATGGGCACGCGCATCGACCAGGCGTTTCTCGGATCCTGCGCCAATGGCAAGTACGAGGACCTGGTGGTTGCGGCCGACATTCTGGCGGGACGCAAGATCGATCCCCGCGTGCGATTGATCGTCACGCCCGGATCGAAAGAGATCATGCTGGAAGCGATGCGCACCGGCGTGCTCGCGACGTTGATCGAAAGCGGCGCGTTGGTGACGAACCCGGGGTGCGGTGCCTGCGCGGGTGATGGTGGCACCATGGCCGACGGCGAAGTGTCGCTGTCCACGGCGAACCGGAATTTCGTCGGTCGCATGGGAAGCAACAAGAGCAGTATCTATCTGTCGAGCCCGGCGACGCTCGCGGCCTCCGCGCTCAAGGGCGCGATCGCCGATCCGCGCGAGTTCCTTCGATGAGTCTTTCCGAGCGAGGATGAGATGCAAGACAAGATTACCGGCCGCATTTATAAGTTCGGCGACAACGTCAACTCGGACATCATCATCGCCGGCCGCTATTTGATTTACATCGATCCGGTGAAGCTCGCCGAGCATGCTTTCGAAATGCTCGGCGAGGGCTTTCCGGCCAGGCTGCGCAGCTTCGATATTCTGGTGGCCGGTCGCAACTTTGGCTGTGGCAGCGCTCGCGAGCAGGCCTCGACCGCCATCCAGGGGCTCGGCATCAAGGCAGTCGTGGCGGCGTCGTTCGCTCGCACGTTCTATCGCAACGCTATCAACGATGGATTGCCCATCTTCGAATGCCCGGCGGTGTACGATGCGGTCGCGGAGGGCGATGAGCTGTCGATCGACCTCGCCGCCGGCCTGATTTCACACTCAGGCCGCGATTATGAGTTTCCACGCATCCCCGAGTCAGTGGCAAAAATTCTTCAGCTCGGCGGGCTGGCCAACTATCTGAAATCGACGCTCGAAGCAGGGGCCGCTCCCCGGTGACCGTATGTACGAAAAGTCAGATCCGCGCGCGGCGCTAGCGGCGCCGAAAGGCAATCCGCAGTCCGGCACGACGGCGATGCCGGCGTCGTACGGGCGTTACTACCTGGACAGCGCGATCGATAACGATGCCAATGGCCGCGGTTGGTATACCCGCAGCCAGAATCTGATCGTCCATTGGATCGAAGCCAATCCGGGCGCGAGCTTCTCGCGTACCGCGCAGGCGGATGAGTACATGATCATCGTGCCCGACGACGACACGCCTTATGAGATTACGGCGGGCGGCGAGTCAGTGCGCGGTGAGGGGCATCAGCTGCTCATCGTGCCGCCCGGAGACAGCAAGATCAGCTTGCCCAAAGGCGGGCGCATCGTTCGGCTGTTCTCGACGCAGTCCTCGGATTTGAATGCCAAGTGCGCGAACGCCGCGACCTATGCGCAGCCCGATCCATCGCATCCTCCTTTCCAACCCTGGCCGGCGCCGCCCGCGGGTTACAAGCTGCGACAATATGAACTGCAACGAGGAGAGAGAACGCCGGGACAGATGGGCCCGATGTGGCGCTGTACCACGATCATGGTGAGCTTTCCTCCCACCAGCCGCCGTGCGCGCGACGCGAGCAAGATGTCGCCGCACAGCCATTACGACTTCGATCAATGTTCGCTGGTGTTCGCGGGCAATTATGTGCATCACCTGCGTTGGCCGTGGGGCCCCAACAAGAGCGACTGGCGCGAGGATGAGCATGCTCAGGTGGGAGCGCCGTCGGCGACCATGATCCCGGCTCGGATCATTCATACCTCGGAAGCGCAGGCACCGGGTCCGGAAGGCAATCGCATGGCCGATATCTTCGCGCCGCCGCGGCTCGACTTTTCACAGCAGCAGGGCTGGGTGAAAAACGCCGACGAGTACCCGATGCCCTGATGCGTCGAGCTTCGCTCAGCCGCGGCCGACGAATGGCATCTTCGTCGGCAGCAACGTCGTGAACAACATGTTCGCTTCGATCGGCAGGTTCGCCATTTGCAGGACGGCCTGAGCCGCGAGCTGGGTATCCAGCTTGGGGATCGAGCTCGGGTTGGCCGTTGCGGTCGGCGAGCTGGCGCCGATCTCGCTATCGATTCTGCCGACGTCGATCTGGCCGCAGGCAATGTCGAAGTCGCGACAGTCGAGCGCAATCGACTTGGTCAACCCGGTGACCGCATGTTTGGTCGCTGTGTAGGCGATCGAGTTGCGGCGTGGCACCTGCGCGGAGATCGAGCCGTTGTTGATGATCCGGCCGCCGCGCGGCGTCTGATGTTTCATCAGGCGCACGGCTTCCTGAATACAAAGAAACATGCCGGTGAGATTGGTGTCGACGACGGAACGCCACACGTCGATCGACAGGTCTTCGACCGGCACTTCCTGACCGCTGATTCCTGCATTGTTGAATAGCAGGTCCAGCCGCCCGAAAGTCGCGTACGTGCGCGCAAACAGGTTGCGCACGGAATCTTCGCTGGTCACGTCCGTCTGCACGGCCAGGGCACGGGGCAGGGCAGCGGCTTCGCCTGCCTGAGCGCGCCGCGCCTGCGTCGCTGCAACGATGGCCTGCTCCAGGCGATCCAATCGTCTCCCGGCGAACACGACGTGCCAACCCTCTGCAAACAGCGCCACCGCGGTGGCCTGACCGATGCCACTGCTGGCACCCGTGACGATAGCGATCCTGTCCGCGCGCTTGTTCATTCGTAGATTGTACCCTGCGACCTGTATCAGAGAAACGAATACAGACAATCAGGATTGTCGTGTTGCCGGCCCACCGACAACGGCACCATTGTATTGCGCTGAAACTCCGTTCCATTTCATCGACGGGTCACTGCACATGGCACAAGAATCGTTGGAGAGTCTTCTCGCTCGCACCGGCAATCCGGTGACGATGCTGCGCAACTCGCAGATCGGCGCCTATGTCTATCCGGTCGTGCCGACTGAGTTCAGCAACTGGCGGACCGAGCAGCGGGCCTGGCGCGAGACGGCGGTGCTGTTCGACCAGTCGCATCACATGGCCGAGATCACGCTCAAAGGGCCCGACGCTCTGCAGCTGTGCTCGTATACAACGATCAACAGTTTCAAGAATTTCACGCCCGGCAAAGCCAAACAGATGGTGCCGCTCAGCTACGACGGCTATGTGATCGGCGATGGCATTCTGTTCTATGTCGATGAGCAGGAGTTGCTGTTCGTGGGCCGGGCGCCCACGGTGAACTGGTTGCAGTTCCATGCGCAGACCGGCGGGTTCAACGTTGCGGTGATCCGGGACGACAGATCGACGTCGCATCCGAATGGCAATGCGGTCACCCGGCGCCACTATCGCTATCAAGTGCAGGGGCCGAAGGCAGCCCAGGTGCTGGAGCGCTTGAATGGCGGTCCGTTGCCGGAGATCAAGTTCTTCAACTTCGATGAGATCACCATCAAGGGGCGCAAGGTGCGCGCTCTGCGCCACGGCATGGCGGGCGAGCCCGGTCTGGAGTTGTGGGGTCCCTACGAGCAGCGAGACGAGATTCGGGCGGCCATCCTCGAAGCCGGCAAGGACGTGGGCATCGTCGCGGTGGGTTCGCGAACGTACGCGAGTAACACCCTCGAGTCCGGCTGGATTCCCTCACCGCTGCCCGCGGTCTATACGGGCGAGAAGATGAAGAAATATCGGGAGTGGTTGCCGGCGAACGGCTACGAGGGCACCGGCTCGATCGGCGGCAGCTTCGTCTCGAACCGCATCGAGGACTATTACCTCACTCCGCATGAGCTGGGTTATGGGCCCTTTGTGAAATTCGATCACGATTTCGTGGGGCGCGAGGCGCTCGAGCGTCGCCTCCAGGAGAATGGCCCACGGCGTAAGAAAGTGACTTTCGAATGGAACGGCGCCGACCTGGCGCAAGTGCTGGGTTCGCTGACCGAGCCGGAGCAGAAGCCATACAAGTTCTTCGATCTGCCCATCGCGAACTATGCGTCCTCGTCCTATGACGCGGTGACCATGGGAGGTAAGGTCGTCGGGCTCTCCATGTTCACCGGCTACAGCCACAACGAGCGTTGTGGCCTGTCCCTGGGCGTGGTCGATGACAACATCAATGTCGGCGACGTGTTGACGCTGATCTGGGGCGAGGAGAACGGCGGCACCAGCAAGCCGACCGTCGAGCGCCATCGTCAATGCGAGGTCCGCGTCAAAGTGGCGGAAATCCCCTATTCGCGCGATGCCCGTGAGACCTACCACACCGGCTGGCGGACCCGGCAAGCTTGATCAGTCGACGCGCCGGCGGACTATGGTGACGTAGTCCGTCAGTCTGGTGATCTCGATGGGAAAGACGGCGGCGAGGGCGCCGAGGGTGGCTCCCGGTGTGTCCAGGCGAAACGTGCCGCTCACCGGCAGGTCGCGCAGATCGTCGGCCTGCAGGATCACGCCCGGCTGATAGCGATCCAGGTCTTCGAGCACTGCATCGAGCGGACGTTTCTGCGCCACCAGCATGCCGCGTTCCCAGGCCAGTTCGCTGTCCGCATCGATGGTGGTGTGGATCGCACCCGTTGAACTGAGGCTGACGCGCTGTCCGGCGGTCAGCGTAACGAGATCGGCGCCCTGCCTGGACACCGCGACGCGCCCCTCGAGCACGCTGACTTGCGCGCCTTCATCCAGGCGAGAGACCGCATAAACAGTGCCGAGCGCTGTTGCCGTCACGTCGCGGTCATGCACGACGAATGGCCGTTGCGCATCGTGGGCCACATGAAACATCGCCTGGCCCCGGCGCAAGCTGAGAACCCGCGTCGTGGCGGAGTAGTGCACATCCAGCGCGCTGGCGGAGTCCAGCACTACGGTCGAGCCATCTTCCAATGCGATGCTTTTCTGCTCGCCGGTCGCGGTTCGAAAGTCGGCGGTCCATTGCTGCTCCCGAACCTGCCACCCAGCCGCCACCACGAGCAGAGCGCAGGCTGCCGCAGCCAGATGAGGTCGTCTGAGTCCGGTCGGTTTGGCAGCAGGCGCTGCAGCCGGCGGTCGGATGAAGGCATCCCAGAACTGCCGTGCTCTTTGAAAGGCGGCGCGATGTTCGTCGTTCTGGCTGCACCATTCGCGAGCGGCGGCGAAGTCTTCGGCCTTGGCAGTGCCCGATGTGAGCAGCGCCATCCATTCGTCGGCGGCCCGGTCGACGCTGCTTCGATCGCCATCGTTAGAGATCACCGGTGCATCCTTTCCCGCAGGTAGCTCACGGCGAACGCCATGTGCCGCGCGACGGTTCGCACAGAGAGCCCGAGTTCGCGTGCGATCTCCGGGTGGGAATAGCCATGCTGGCGATATAACTCCAGCACGCGGCGAGGCACGGGCGGCAGCTCTAGCAAGGTGCTTTCGAGCAGCCGCAGGCTTTCCTCGTTGGCCAGCGTCTCACCGGCGCCAGGGGCTTCGTCGGTGACGTCGTACAGAGCGTCCATTTCCTGTTCGACTTCGAAACGACGCTCGCGCCCCCGCAGGTGATCGATGGCGAGATTGCGCGCGATGCGCAGGATCAGGGCGCGCCAGTTCTTGACGTCCGTGGTCTCGTCCAGGCGTGCCACGCGCAAGTACGTTTCCTGCGTCAGGTCGTCCGCTGTGTGGCTGCATTTGAGCAGGCCGCGCAGGAAGTCCCGAACCTCGCGGCGGTACTCGTTGAAGGCCCGCGTGGTCTGGCCGGGGGGGATGATCGTGATGTCGCGCATGGCTGCTCGCAATTGAACGAGCGTGGGCGCGCGACACCGCAACGCGCGACTTTCTTGTCATGGTTGGTGCCGGCGGTTCGTCTATCCCGCGAGGGGCGAAAAATCGCAGCCATGAGAAGGGGAGAGCGAGCGTGACCCGGCGGAATTCGTTACAGAAAGATTGCAGTCGGCGGCTGCGAACAGCCGTGCTGACGGGCCTGTTGAATGTGTTCAGTGTTGCGGGCTTCGCGGCGGAACCGCTGCGAGTGGAGGTGTCCCAACAGAAGATGGCGGCGGCGCTGAACAGTCTCGCCGACCAGTGCAAACTGCAGCTGGTTTACGACGGCCGATTGGTGGACGGCTTGCAAGCACCCGCGCTCAGCGGCGTATTCGAACCAGCGGCGGCCTTACAAAAACTCCTTGCCGGCAGCGGACTCACATTTCGTTTCGTCAACGAGACGACCGTGACCATCCAGCGCGTCCCGGGCGACGGAGGTCCGCGCACGCTGGGTCCTGTGCGTGTCGAGGGCGCCCGAACGGAAGCTCCGCCAAGAATCGGTGATGGCGTCGCGTCGCTCGGTGGCGTGCGTGGACATCAGGAAGATGAAACCGTCGGCTATCGACCGGTGGTCTCCAGTGTTGGCAGCGGCCGTCCCATTGCCATCGAAGACAACGCGCGCGCCGTGTCGGTGCTGACGCGTGAACAGATGGAAGATCAGGACGTCACCGATCTGGGCGAGGCGCTGGCGCGATTGCCAGGAGTGGCGGTATCGGACGGCGTGTACTCGCGCGGCCAGACGATCGACTCCTATCAGATCGACGGGGGCGTGGCGCTGCCGATGGTCTTCGTCATGGGACGTGAAGGACCGGAATTCGGCAATCGTTTCAATCTCGCCGCCTATGATCGGGTCGAGCTGGTACGCGGAGGTAATGCCGCCGCCGTCGGCGAAGGCTCGCTCGGCGGCACGCTCAACCTGATTCGCAAGCGACCCGGCACCGTGCCGGCCGAAACGATCTCATTGACCGGCGGCAGCTGGGATCGGATGGAAGGGCTCTATGACGTCACCGTGCCGGATGTCGGCGGCTCGAACATCGCCGTGCGCGGTGTGTTGAATCTGCAGAGCACCGGCGCTTTTTACGATAAATATAAGAGCGAGAGCCGGCTCTACTACGGCATCGTCGACATCCCGCTCTCGGCCAGCTCTCGCGGCGAACTGGGCGTGCGACGCTCTGAGACCAGAATGGATGCGCCGTATCAGCCTATCTATCGATACGCGGATGGACCGCTATTCGATGTGCCGCGCTCGACCAATTTCGGTCCGAAGTGGGCACGCTCGGACAGCAACGAAACAGAACTGTTCACGCGCATCGAGACGGATTTCTCGGCGGACTGGAATGTCAGCATCGGCGTTGCGCGCACGGTCCTGACGTACTTTCAAACGAACAGAGTTCAGAGCGGCAACGTCACTTTCCTGAGCAATGGCGACGTTACGCAGTATCCCGCCAATCCGAGTGCCATGTTCGCCACCGATAGCGACAGCACCACCTTGGCTGGCGACGTGCGCCTCAGCGGCCGATTCGAAACCTGGGGGCTCACCCATAACCTGCTCATGCAGGGAGGTTATTACGATGCGCAGTTCGACGATGACAGTATCCGGTTGCGGCGCTTTCCAGTGGCTTTGACGTCGGTCGAACAGCTGTTCGACGACAACAGCGGCGTACCGGCGAACGTCAGGGGCTTTCACTCCGAGTACTCTCAGCGAAACGTGCGAGGCTCGGTCGAGGATCTGATTGCGTGGCGGGACAAGCTCGATCTGCGGCTGGGCCTGAGTTACTTCAATTCCAATCAGTTTCAGTTCACGCCGTCCTATCCCTGGACCTCGGCCGGCGGCAGCAACTACGTCGATGCGACGACGGTCGCCAACTATCCCGTACCAGGCATCTGGACACCGACCTATGCCGTGGTTCTCAAACCGTGGCGTGGCTTGAGTATCGCGCCGGCTTACGCCGAAGGCACCACCTCCCAGTACAGCTATTACGACCTGTCCGGCCGGCCACTGGGGGCGATGGCTTATCAGAACCAGGAACTGCTGGTGCGATATACGACGCCGGCCTGGGTCGCGAGCGCCAGCTACTACACCGCCGACAACAGCAACGTCGCGGAGCCCATCGACGGCTTGAGCACTTGTGGGCCCACCCGCACCAGCCAGTGCTATCACGAGGGCGGCTCCACGATCGCATCGTCGGGCTACGAGCTGGAATTCGCCGGGCAGTTGTTCGATCAGCTCGACGTGTCGCTCAGCTACACCCACAACGAAACCGAACGTAAGACGCTGCGGGCGCCGGTGTATTCGCAATCACCGGAGTCCTTGGCCAAGCTGTTCATCAGCTGGACGCCGCGCTGGCAACCGAAGTTGAGCCTGAGTCTCGGTTACTCCCATCGCAGCGACATTTATAGCTCGGGCGTGCGCCGGGTGTTCGACGACGCCGGTGCGCTGATCGGCGCGCTGCCTTTCGACTACACGGAGCCCGGCTATCACCTGTTCGATGTCGGCGCGCGCTACGAGATAACGCCGAATCTTGAACTGTCGCTACTGGCCGAGAACGTCACCGATGAAAGCTATCTGTCCTCGTCGGACACCTACTTCGGTTACTACGGCCGGCCGCGCAACGTGTCGCTCAACGTGAAATGGCGCGATGTCTCGATCGGCCGATGGGGCGGCGGTTCGTCACGGACGGACTACTTCCCCTTGGGCGACCCGAGCCGCTGGTACACAGTATTGGATCTCGGACTGCACGTGCCCGCCGATATTTCGGCGACGTCGCCGCTGCGTGACGCCAGCGGTTTGCGTGAGCGGTGGGATTGGCAGCTGAGCTCGAATTTCGTCGCGTTGTGGCGCATCGGACATCACTTCGGCGAGCGCTGGCGCATGGAGTTCGAGGCAGGCTTCCGGCCCACGGATATCGACAGCACCTACACACCACAAGCAGGGCCGTCGGGATTTTGCTCCAACAGTTCTGGCGCACCGGGCTATCCCGGTTGCAAGCCGATGACCGGCAAGTTCGATACATCCACGGCCATGCTGAACGCGATCTACGCTCCTTGGGGTGAAGCGCGGCGCGTCGCTCCCTTCATCGGCGTGGGCGCTGGCGTCGCTGTCTCGCAAGTGGAAATCGGCGGGCGGCTGGCAAGGCTATCGAGCGACGGTCTCCCGGTTCTCGGTGGCGCCGACGACATGGTCGTGAGGCCGGCCGCGCAAGTGCTCGCAGGATTGACGGTGAAGCTGTTGCCGCGACTGAGTGCCGATCTCACCTATCGCTACTTGTATGTACCGAATCTGCAGTGGGATATCACCGCCGATTCTTCAGGCCCCGACGGTCCCATTCCTTATGAGCTGAAACATTTCAGCGGCGACCTGAAGGACCCGTCGCTCTCCCTGGCGTTCCGTTGGAATTTCGACCTGGGCGGGGAGCGCACCTAGTTCGAGGGGGCGTTCCTATTCTGTAGAATAAGACGCCTCAACAGCTCGGCAGGTCGCGTATGAAGAAGGCCCATTCCGAAAGACATCGAACGCAGCGGACCGGCTGGCTGCGCGCCGCGGTGCTTGGTGCGAACGACGGCATCGTGTCAACCGCCAGTCTGATCGTGGGCGTGGCCGCCGCAGGAACGAGTTCCTCCGGCGTCCTGCTTTCCGGAATCGCCGGGCTGGTCGGCGGCGCGATGTCGATGGCCGCCGGGGAATATGTTTCGGTCAGCTCGCAAGCCGACACCGAACGTGCCGACCTGGCCCGGGAGCGACAGGAGTTGGCGACGAGTCCCGCGCAGGAACAGATGGAGCTGACGGCAATTTACGTCAAGCGTGGACTGGAGCCCGAGCTTGCCTCGCAGGTGGCCACGCAACTCATGCGGCACGATGCTTTGGGAGCGCACGCACGCGACGAGCTGGGCATTTCCGATGCCTTGGCCGCGCGACCGGTGCAGGCGGCAATGGCATCCGCTGTGACGTTTGCCACTGGGGCTGCTCTACCTCTGCTGATGGTCCTGTTCGTTCCAATGTCCTCGTTGTTGTGGGTCGCGCCTCTGGGTTCTCTGTTATGTCTCGCAGTCCTCGGTTCGGTTGCGGCGAGAGCGGGGGGCGCGCCGATTGGCCCGGCCGCGACCAGGGTCACATTCTGGGGCGCTCTGGCAATGGCCGCGACCGCGGCTGTCGGCTCACTCTTCGGGGGATGAAACCTCATCTGTCGCACCGCGCCGATTGATTAAGCCGGGACCCCGCGTCCTACCTGGCATCCAAGCACTAAGGTGGGCGCGAAGATGTCGGAAGCGCGGCTGTCGGCGGGGCCGGCGCTGGTGCACGCCAATGAAAGGCGTCGTTGCCAGGGTCATGAGCTCTCGCTTCATCACGCGAACGATCCTGGCCGCGAGGCTCTGGAGCGATTCGTTCATGAGGTATTTGCAGCGAGGCACGGCGCACGCGTGTGCTCGTTCATGCCCAGCCTGCTGGCCATGCGCAACGACGGCGGGGCGATCTGTAGCGTTGCCGGCTTCCGATGCGCCGCCGATGAAGCGCTGTTCCTCGAACGCTATCTGGACGAGCCGATAGAGCGCGCGATTGCATCCTCCTGCGGACAGCAGGTCAGTCGTTCTCAGATCGTCGAAGTCGGCAATCTTGCGGGTCTCAATTGTCGCTCGGCGATGCGCCTGGTGCTCGATCTGCCGCGCATTCTGCTGGATCGCGGCCATCGATGGATGGTGTTCACGGCGACCGACACCGTGCGCGGAATACTTGCGAGTTATCACGCTCCGTTGCTGGATCTCGCTGCGGCCACAGCGTCTCGCGCGCAGAGTACCGGCGATGAATGGGGACGCTACTACGACAGCCATCCGCGAGTGATGGTGGGTTATCTCCCCGATGGCCTGAGCTTGCGCCGTCGCCGGAGACAATGAGCATGCCGACCACGATGCTCGACAGGTTGAGCGCGATCGAGGGCGCGTTGCCGGCAATCGATGACGGCACGCTGCGGCTGAGCTACGCCGAGGTTCGGCAGTTCGTCGCGGATGAGCAACGCTGGCTCCAGTCGATGAGAGTACGTCGATGCGCTCTGCTCGCCGAGAATGGCGCTCCTTGGATTCTGAGCGACCTCGCGCTGCTGGCATGCGAGGCGTTGAATGTGCCATTGCCGCCATCTTTCAGCCGCGAACAAGTGGCGCATGTGTTCGAGGATGCGGGTATCGAGTGGCTACTCACCGATGCGCCCGAGCGACTGACACGGGATCACCCGACATTTGCGTATGTCGCCACCTCGCCTCGAACCGGGCTGACATTGCTACGACGAGAGCAATGTTTCATCCAGACCGCGCCATCGACCGGCATCAGCAAAGTGACCTACACCTCGGGGAGCACCGGTGCGCCCAAAGGCGTATGCCTGAGACAAAGCACCGTTGAATCCGTCACCGGTTCGCTGGTCGCGGCAACCGCGGGGCTGGGCGTGCGAACACACCTGTGCTTGCTGCCGCTCGCGACGTTGCTCGAAAACATCGCTGGCGTGTATGTGCCGCTCACGATGGGCGCGAAGGTGGTGGTGCCTCCCGGCCACACGATGGGGGTCGGCTATGCCGGCCTGAAAGTGCCGCTGCTGTTGCGGGCCATCGATGCAGCGACGCCCGAAAGCCTGATTCTCGTGCCGGAGCTGCTGCGCGTTCTGCTTCACGCTGTCAGAGCCGGCTGGCGAGCGCCGGCATCTTTGAAGTTCATCGCTGTCGGTGGTGGCGCGGTGTCCACGGAATTGCTGCAACAGGCGCGGCGCGCCGGCCTGCCGGTGTTTCAGGGCTATGGCTTGAGTGAGTGCGCTTCGGTCGTGTGTCTCAACACGCCAGACCATGACAAGCCCGAGAGCGTCGGGCGTCCCTTGCCGCATGCGAAGGTGCGCATCGATGCGAGCGGTGAAATCTGCGTCAGCGGCGCGACGATGGCGGGTTATCTCGGTGCTCGACAGCAGCACAGCGCTGAAGTGCGCACCGGCGATCTCGGCGAGATCGATGCGGACGGCTTCGTTCACGTGCGCGGCCGTGTGAAGAACCTGTTCATCACCAGCATGGGCCGAAATATCACGCCCGAATGGGTGGAAAGCGAACTGCTGTCCGAGCCGGCGCTCGCTGTGGCAATGGTCAGCGGCGAAGCACGGGCGCACCCCGTGGCGCTGATCGTCGCCCATCCCACGGCGGATGAAAGCGCCGTCGATGAGGCCATCGCCCGAGCCAACTCACGCCTGCCCGACTATGCGCGGGTACGCAATTGGGCCGTGTTTCCTGAAGCGCCCACGCCAGCGAACGGTTTGTCGACCGCCAACGGGCGGCTGCGTCGCGCGGAGATCGCGACCAGATATCACCAACTCATCGAGTCCCTCTACGATCATGCAATCGATCACTTCTCTGAAGTTTCATGAGCAGCTCGCATCGCGGACCGCGCACGGCCGCGAGTACTTGACGAGCGCGCCCATCATTCGCCGTGCGCTCGCGGGTCAGATCCAGCGCGAGGAGTACATCGCCTTTCTGACTCAAGCCTTTCATCACGTGCGGCACACCGTGCCGTTGATGATGGCGGTGGGCTCGCGTCTGCCCGCGCGGCTCGATTGGTTGCGCAAGGAGATCATTCATTACACGGAAGAGGAGGAGGGCCACGATCAGTGGATCTTGAATGACATCGCGGCCGCGGGCGGCGACCCATCAGTGGCGCAGAGCAGTCCGCCGTCGACTGCTACCGATGCGATGGTTGCATACGCCTATGACACGGCCATGCGGCGCAATCCGGCTGGCTTCTTCGGCATGGTCTTCGTTCTGGAAGGCGCCAGTATCGCGCTGGCATGCAATGCGGCGGATCGCATTCAGGCGTCGTTGCAAGTGCCGAACAAGGCGCTGACCTATCTGCGCAGCCACGGGCAGCTGGATCAGCAACACATTCAGGATCTCTACGCGATCCTGAATCGCTTCGACGAGGATCAGGATCGCGCGGCCGTCGAGCGGTGCGCGCAAGTGATGTTTCGGTTGTATGGGAATGTCTTTCGCGAGCTGGATGAACCGTCCCTGGCAGCCACCGCGGGGAGAGCAGCATGAATCTGACAGACAAACGCATATTGATTACCGGCGCAAGCGGCGGGATCGGACGGGAGTTGGTCGTCGCGTTGCTGAATGAGGGCGCCTGGGTCCTGCTGACCGGCCGCGATCATGCGGCGCTCGCAAGCGTGGTCGAACATCACGCGGACCGCGAGCGTTCGGCAGTCTTTGCCGCCGATATCACCAGCGCGTCGGATCGGGCGAGGCTATGTGACTTCGCATCGCGGTGGGGTGGCGGCATCGACATGCTCGTCAACAACGCGGCGGTCGGCGACTTTGGTTTTCTGGCGGCACAATCTGCGGAGTCGATCGAGACTGCGATTGCCACCAACCTGACCGCTCCGATCGACTTGTGCCGTCGTCTGGTCCCGCGCCTGGAGCTGAGCGGGGAGGCGCATATCGTCAACATTGGATCGGTATTCGGCACCATCGGCTTCGCGGGCAACTGCGCTTACAGCGCTACGAAGTTCGGACTGCGCGGCTTCTCCGAAGCGCTCCGGCGCGAGCTCGCCGATACCAACATTCGCGTTCACTATTTCGCGCCCCGGGCCACGCGCACTGCCTTCAACAACGATCTGGTCAACAGTCTGAACCAAGCGCTCGGCAATGTGTCGGATGAGCCGGCGGCAGTCGCCAATCGCATCGTACAGGCACTGCGCGACGATGAGACCGAACTGGTATTCGGCACGCCGGAGAAGTTGTTCGCTCGTATCAACGCATTGTTGCCGCGTCTGGTCGACCGGGCGCTGTTGCAGAAGCTGGCCACGATCCGCGACTTCGCCAGCCGCAGCCGATCTGCGTCGATACCCTTGGCGCGGGCCACGCCCGCTTTCGTCAACAGCACAGTCCAGTCGAGGAAAGTTTCATGAGCGCTCGCATCCTTCGCGGCATCGTGCCGCTGGTCGGTCTGCTGCTCGGTGTCGCTCAGGCGCAAACGCCGTTCGACACCGAGCTCGCCCATATTCAACAGCAGTGGGCGGTGGCGAATTATCAGCTCACCTCGAAGGACGAGAAGATCAAGGCGTTCGAGGCACTGAGCTCGGAGGCACATCGATTCTCGACCGACAATCCGCAACGCGCCGAACCGTTGATCTGGGAAGGCATCGTGCTGAGCACCTATGCCGGCGCCAAGGGTGGCCTGGGTGCGCTGAGCCTGGCGAAGAAATCCCGCGCCGTGCTCGAAGCGGCGCTCAAGATCGACGACCGGGCATTGGATGGCTCGGCCTATACGAGCCTCGGCGCCCTGTACTCCAAGGTGCCCGGCTTTCCGTTGGGATTCGGCAGCGACAACAAAGCGCAGGAGCTGTTTGCCAAGGCGCTGCAGCTCAATCCCGATGGCATCGATCCGAATTATTTCTATGCCCAGTATCTTTGCGATCGCAATGAATGTCGCGACGCCTTGCGCTACCTGCAGCGCGCGGCCGGCGCGGCGCCCCGGCCGGGGCGTGAGCTCGCGGATGAGGGCCGGCATCGCGAAGTGATGGAGCTGATGGCCAAGGCGCGCTGAACGGGCCCGAACCGTGTAACTCTTCTCGATCGGGTGGCGAAACTTTTGCCGACAGGCAGGCATTGTTTCGCTACGACATCCGGTCATCGAGGTTGCACGAATGGGCACGATTCTGCTGATCATCCTGATCCTGATTCTGGTCGGCGCGCTGCCGACCTGGCCACACAGCCGCAGTTGGGGCTATGGGCCGAGCGGATTGTTGGGCGTGGTGCTGATCGTCTTGATCGTTCTGTTGTTGATGGGACGAATTTAGCAGGGAGCTCGTTTCGCGCCGGCGGCGCCAACGTCGAGTACCACGCCGCGCAGTCCGGCGCGATAGATTTCCAGTTGATAGTCGCCGTACTGAGCCATGACTCATCCCATGCGTCGTTGATGTCGTCGTGCCAGCCATTTTGCCAGCGTCGGCGCACCGGCGATGACGAAGAGCAGGCGCGTGAATTGGGATGCAAGAATCAACGGCAGCGATACGCTCGCCTGGCTCGCGATGATCACCGCGGCGTCGATGCCGCCCGGGCTCATGGCGAGATAGGCGGTCAACGGGTCCGTGCCGGGCAGCAGCAGGCCGAACAGAAGGGACAACAATCCGCACAACAGGATCATCGCCAGGATGGCGACCAGCATGGCCGGCATGACCCGCAACGAATGCACCAGCACTTCGCGTGTAAAACTCGAACCCACATAGACGCCCACGGCACAGAACGCCAGCGTTGCAAGCATCGGCGGCACGGTGATGTGAATGGCTCCCGCTGCCTGCAGCGCTGCGCCGGCGAAGGCTGGCACGAACAGCGCGGCGCTGGCTTTGCCGGAATAGATGGCGATAGCGATGCCACTCGCGGCCAGCAACAGCATTTCGAGAAATGGCATGAGCGGCGGGAGCGTGAACCACTGTGGGGGCAGATTGCCTGCCGTAGTGACCTGACTCGGCAGGCCCGGGAGTCCAACGACCTTCGCCAGCAGAATCGCGGCGATCGCAACCAGGACGATGCGCGAGTACTGCATCATCGCAACCATGCGCTTGTCCGCGCCGTATTCATCGGCAAGCAAGACCATTGCTGAAGCGGCGCCGGGCGACAGGCCCCAGATCGCCGTCGTTCCAGGCAACCAGCCGGTCCGTGTCACCAGTACGGCCAGCACCGCTGTGATAACGATGGTAGCCAGACTGAAGGCGACGAAGATCTCCCAGCTCGCAGCGATCACGTGGACGAGCTCATCGTCGAGGGCCGCCGCGATGAGACAACCCAGCACGGCCTGAGCCGCGATGATGAAGAAGCGAGGCAAGCGCGGGCGAGCGCCACTGACGGCGAGAACGATGGCCGCGACCATCGGGCCCAAGAGAAATGCCGCGGGCATTTCGGCCGCGCGCAGCAAGACGATGAACACAGACGCCAGCGCGATCAGCGCCAGCCACGTCGCCACCCGGCGCATACCGTCACTCATCGCGAATGTCACTTCGGCGCCAGCGCGACGCCATCACCCGCGAGTGGAATGGCGCCCGTCACGATGGCTGCAGTCAGCGTGATCAAGCCGATGAACACCGCCCACTTCAACGAGAATTTCTGGGCGTCGGCCACGTCGACTTTGAGCAGCCCGCAGACCAGATAAATTGGCGCGAGCAATGGGCTCAACGAGTGCACTGGTTGCCCCATCAGCGAGGCGCGGGCAATCGCCTCGGGCTCGATGCCGTACATCGCGGCGGTCTGCGCGATGACGGGCACGACACCGAAGTAATAAGCATCGTTCGACATCACGAAAGTCAGCGGCATGCTGACCAGGGCCGTGATCGGCGCGAGCAGCGGGCCGACGCTGGCGGGCACGATGGACAACGCGGCCCTGGCCATCGCATCCGTCATGCCGGTGCCGTTCAAGATGCCGGTGAAGGCGCCCGCCGCGAAGATCAGCACCACGACGTTGACGACGTTTTCGGAGTGCGCGGCCAGTCGCTGCTTTTGTTCCTTCAGATGAGGGTAGTTCACGGTGATCGCGGCGGCGAACGCGCCCATCATCAGCACCGGCAACGGAGCCAGACTCAACAGCATGCCGAGCACCAGTCCGACCGTAAGCACGAGATTGAGCCAGAACAGGCGAGGCCGGCGCGCGCTCTCATCCGTCATTGACGCGGGCAATACAGGTATTTGCGCAGGGTCGTTCTGGATGACAACAGGGCTGATCGCAAGCCTGCGTCTTTCGGCCAGGCCGAAGCGCCATGCCAGGAACAGCGTGGCCCCGAGTCCCACGCCCATCGCCGGCAGCAGCGGCAGGAACACGTCGTTGAGATCGGCATGGACCGCGGTTGCCGCTCGCGCCGACGGGCCACCCCACGGCAAATAGTTCATGAGCGAATTGCTCAACGCCAGCAGCGTGCCCAGGATCAGCGGATTCATGCCGACCCGTCGATACACGGGCAGAAACGCCGTGATGACGATCAGCGCCGTGGTCGTGCCGTCGCCGTCGAGCGAGACCAGCATGGCCAGCACCGCGGTGCCGATGCTGATCCGCAGAGGATCTTCTCCGACCACCGCCAGGACCTTGCGCACCAGCGGATCAAACAGTCCGGCATCCATTACAATGGCGAAGTACAGCACGGCGAAGCAGAGCATCAACGCGGTGGGCGTGACCTGTGCGACGCCTTCCAACATCATGTCGCCGAGCCCCTCGCCCGCGCCGGCAATGAGGCCGAACGCGATGGGCACGGCGATCAGCGCCGCGATCGCGGACAGGCGTTTGGTCATGATGAGCGTCATGAACGTGACGACCATCGCCGTGCCGAGCACGGCCGGGTGCAGCAGAGTGGCGCTCAAGGGCTAGTTTTCCTGGAGGACGTAACGACGATGGTCGGGCAGACGAATGAAAGCGCGGACGTGTTGGCCGATCCCCAGTACGCCGAGATGGCGACGCACACGGTGCTGTCCAAGCTGCGCGAATTGATCGTGACTGGAAACATCGCGCCGGACACCCGGCTGCGCGCTGAGGCGCTGGCCGAACAACTGGAGGTCTCGCGCACGCCGGTGCGCAGTGCGCTGGCGTTGCTCTCGGCCGAAGGCCTGGTGAGCTACAGCATGAATCGCGGCTACACCGTTCGCGCCGTCACCATTCGCGATGTGTTCGATTCGATCGACGTGCGAGCCGCGCTCGAAGCGCTGGCGTGTCAGCAATCGGTGGAGCGGGGCTGGAGCGACAGGGAACTGGACAAGCTCGACACCGCGGTCCGGCAATCGCGCGCCATTGTCGATAGAGGCGAGTGGTCCGAGGCCATCGAGCTCGAATGGTATGGCATCAATCGATTGTTTCATCGCTCGATTCACTTCAACACGCACAATGCTGTGCTGAGAAATTCCATCCGCATGACGCTGGTGTATCCGCTGATGGGCGACGTGGCTCGCATCTGTCCCAGCGTCGCCGCCCACGTCCCCCAGCGGGATCGACAACTCTCCGCCACGGTCCCCGATCACATCCGGGCTTCACAAACGGATCACGAGCACGTGCTCGCGGCCATTCGCGCCGGTGACGGCGAGGAGGCGGGGCGGTTGATGTCCGCGCACGTCCTGGCCACCAAGACCCGACTGCACGCCATCGCCACTTTGCGTTGAGAGATGCTCCGTCGTCGAATCCAATGTTGTCAAGAATAAAATCCAAAGAACAATAGTTTTGCATCCAAAATATTGACAGATTGAATCCTGTCGCCGTATCGTGCCCCCCATCCCGCCCCGTTCGGAGGCCCTCAGTCGCCGTACGGCTCGGACCGATCCGTTCCGAGCCGTACGGCGATTGAGGGCCTCTTACTCCGGAGCGGACTAGAACAATGACTTTTATGGGCAATCCCAGGGGGCGGTATGCGTGCAATCGGCCGAGGACTGCTGGTTTGCGGAGTGACGGGTGCGATGGTTGCGGTGGCGGGTCCGAGTCGGGCGCAGTCGACGAGCGACTCGCCGAATGCCTTGGAAGAGGTGCTGGTCACCGCCCAACGGCGTGGCGAACGCCTGCAGGACGTTCCTATTACAGTGACCGTGCTGGACGCGGAGCAGGTCCGGCAGGCTCGCGTGCAACAGATCGGCGATGTCGCCGCTCGCACGCCGGGGTTGAGTATGGATGCTTATCCGGCCTCGCAACCTCGGCTCGCCATTCGTGGCATCGGTTCCTACGATCGCGGCGCTGCCGGCGATCCCAGTGCCGCCGTGTTCCTGGATGAAATCTATCTCGGCCGACCCGCGGCCGTGGCCTTCGATGCCTTCGACGTGGAGCGCATCGAAGTATTGAAGGGACCGCAAGGCACGCTCTACGGTCGTAATGTGGTCGGCGGCGCCGTCAATGTGATCAGCCGCCGCCCCGATGTTTCCTCGTTCGATGCCGGCGCCGAATTCACTGCCGGCAATTATCAAAGACTCGATGGCGCCGGCTTCGTGAACGCACCGTTCGCCGATGGCAAGGCGGCGTTACGTGCCAGCGGCAGTTGGCGCACGCACGACGGCTACGTTCGCAACACTTTCACTGGCAACCGCGTCGAGGACCAGGACACCTCCAGTGCGCGAATCCAGTTGTTCGGCGAACCCAACGACAAGCTGCGTCTGTCGCTGGCGCTCGACGGCACTCGGGATCGCGCCACCGGGCCGGCGCAGCACGTGTTCGATCTCGACCAAGACGCCGACGAAGCGATGTTCTGGACCGTCGACCGCGACAGAGACCATACCGCGGGCTCGACGGATGGCTATCAGAACCGCGATACCTGGGGTGTGCGCGTCCAGGTGGACTACGACACTTCGTTCGCGACGCTGATCTACCTCGGGTCCTATCGCGATCTGGACTACGACGTGGCCTATGACTTCGACGGTGGCAATCCGACCACCAACTTCATCGACATCGCCGGCGGCAATATCGAGCAGAGCAGTTTCTACAGCAATGAATTCCGGATCAGCTCGCTGGCGGGCTCGCGAGTGTCGTGGGTCGCGGGTCTTTATAACTTCGGCAGCGAGACCGACCGGCTCGACACCCTGGCGTTGGATCTCGCGGGTAACGCGCTCAACGAGACCTACACGCAGCGGGCCACGCTCGACAGCTACGCTGTGTTCGGCGACGTGAGCATGCCCGTGTCCGAGCGATTCTCCATCACGGGCGGCGTGCGCTACTCGCAAGACGACAAGGACTATCGCGTCTCCAACACGGCGGGCGCCGACATCGTGCGCGCCGAGGAAAGATTCGATGTGACCGTGGGCAAGCGTTACGACGCGTTGACCTATCGAGTCGGCGCGTCGTTCACGCCGGTCGACGATCATTTGCTGTACGTGATGATTTCGCGCGGCTTCAAGAGCGGCGGCTTTCAGGACAACCCGTCCTCGGCGGCCGATGCGGCCGACGATTTCGAACCCGAGTACGCCACGCAGTACGAGCTCGGTCAGAAGAGCAGCTTCGCGGGCGGCTCGCTGGTGTGGAACAACACCGTGTTCTGGATGGACTACACCGACCTGCAGACGCGCCGCACGCTGCCCAATCTGGCCATCGTGACGGACAACGCCGGCGAGGCGACCATCAAAGGTTACGAAACCTATCTGCGCTGGCGGCCGTTCAACGGCGCGCGTCTGACGTTGAGCTATGCGTACACCGACGCGACCTTCGACAAGTTCACGCCGGAGCCCGGAGTGAACTACGCGGGCAATCGTGTATCGCGCACGCCGGAGCACAAACTCGTCGTATCGCCCGCGTATGACTGGACGTTGTCTCAGGGCGCGACACTCGGTTTCGCGGCCGACTACAGCTATGAGAGCAAGATCTTCGACGACAACTCCAATGTGGGGCCGGAGTTTCGCGAACCGACGCACTTCCTGGACGCTCGCATGGTGTACACGAGCGCCAACGACAAATGGGCAGTCTCGGTGTGGGGCAAGAATCTGACCGATGAGCTCACGCGGACCTTCCAGGCTGTGTTTCTCGGCGCCAACTTCGGTGCCTACAACCCGCCGCGCACCTACGGCGCAACTTTCTATTGGAATTATTGATGCGTATTGAGACCACAGAAACGTTTGCGGGTCCGATCCGGATACTCGTGCCCACGGGATCGCTGGGTGCGGGGGCGCGCGAGGAAGAGATTCGCTATGCCATGGCTCGCGGCATGCACGCGATTGCCACCGACGCGGGGTCGACCGATAGCGGCGCCGCGTATCTCGCGCTGGGGATCTCTAAGAACAATCGAGGCTCGGTCAAGCGGGATCTGACGGTGTTGATGAAGGCGGCGTCGGACGCGCGCATTCCCTTGATCATCGGCAGTGCCGGCCAGGCGGGCGGCGATGCCAACGTCGATTGGACCAAGGAGATCGCTCTCGAAGTCGCCGCGGAGTTGGGCATCAAGCCGCGCATCGCTATCCTTTATTCAGAGATCGACAAGGCGACGCTCAAGGCTCGCAATGCGTTGGGAAAGGTGCGTGCGTTGCCGCCGCTCGGCGCGCTGGATGACGCGACGATCGATTCCTGCGATCACATCGTCGCGGTGATGGGCGCCGAACCTTACATCGCAGCGTTGCAAGCGGGCGCGGACATCATCATCGGTGGACGCACGACCGATACTGCCGTCATCGCTTCGTACGCGCTGTGGAAAGGCGCGCCGCCCGGTCCGGCATGGCACGCCGCCAAGGTGGCCGAGTGTGGCGGTCAATGCGCAGTGAATCGTCTCGCCAGCGCGGGCGTGCTGATCAGCATCGATCGCAACGGGTTCGAGGTCGAGCCGCCGTCGCTCGAGAATCAATGCAGCCCGCACAGCGTCTCGGCCCATATGCTGTACGAGAACAGCAATCCTTTCCTGCTGACCGAGCCAGGCGGCACGCTCGACGTGACCGAGGCCGACTATACGGCCATCGATCATCGCGCCGTGCGCGTCACCGGATCGGTGTGGAAGCCGCAACCGTACACCATGAAGCTCGAAGGCGCGGGGCGCGGTCGCTACCAGACGATCATGTTGATCGGTATTCAGGATCCCGACGTGCTGACGCGCGTCGATGAGTTCCACGACAAGATGCTGGCATGGCTGTATCGGCGCACGAGGGACACCATCGGTCCGGCCGCCGGCGACTTTCATATCTCGTTGCGCATGTACGGGTGGAATGCAGTGTCGGGCGATAAGCCGCCGGCGGGCACGCCGGCACCGCGTGAGATCGGGGTGTTGTTCGTTGCCACCGCCGATACGCAGGAGATGGCCACGCAGATCGCCAAGGCGTGCAATCCCTATTTTTTTCACTTTCCCATCGAGCTCGACAAGGAGCTGCCGAGCTACGGATTCGCGTTCTCGCCGGCCGACATCGAGCGCGGCCCCGTGTACGAATTCAAATTGAATCATGTGGTCGAAGTCGACGACCCCCAGGCGCTGGTGCGCACCGAATGGCTCGATCTGTCCAGGCAGGAGCGCGCGCCATGACCACGCTCAGACAGGTTTGTCATCACATCCGTTCCAAGAACGCCGGGCCGTTCTGGGTCACCATCGATCTGTTCTTCGACGGCGACGCGAGCTTCAGGCGTTATGGCGAGTCGCCGGTGCTGGGTCCGGAGCTGTTTCAGCGCCTGTATGGCGCCGATCCGCGCCTGGTCAAACGTTATCCGGTGCCGAAGCTGCACATGGTGAAGATCTCGTACGCCCGCACCAACGTGCAAGGCGGCGAGGTCGAGCGCGACATGCATTGCGGACAACAGTTCGTGCGACTGCTGGACGTCGAGTTGGACGACAGGGCATGAGCGCGCGCAAGGTGGTCGTGACTCAGCGCTTCTTCGACGAAGCCACCATCGATTACCTTCGTCACAACGGCTGCGATGTGGTCATCGCCGAGCTGCCCGCCGGTAAGGCGGACGGCGACGTGCCGGAGTCCACGCTTCGAGACTGGTTGCAGGACGCGAAGGGTTGGATCGTCGGTCATGCGCGTGTGACTCGCGAGTTGCTCCTGGCGTTGCCGCAGTTGAAGATCGTCTCGCGCCGAGGCGTCGGTTACGAACGGGTGGATGTCGCTGCGATTCGGGATCTCGGACGGGTCGCGACGATTGCTGCCGGCGGTAACGATGCCACTGTCGCCGACCAAACCATCGGAATGATGCTCGCGTTGGGTCGACGGTTCCGCGAAGGGCAGGCGGGTATTGCTCGCGGCTCGTGGGCTATTCCGCTGGGCACGGACCTCTATCGCAAGACCGTAGGGGTCATCGGTCTCGGCCGGATCGGTCGGAGCGTCGTCAAACGTCTCGCCGCGTTCGAGTGCAAAGTGCTGGTTCACGCACCTCGTGAGGATGCGGATCTCGCTGCTCGGCTCGGCTTCGAGTATGTGGATCTCGATGCCGTGCTAGCTCAGAGCGATTACCTGACCTTGCATGCGCCACTCACGCCACAGACCCGCTTTCTGATTCGCGACGAGACGATTCGCGCGATGAAGCCGACCGCGTTCGTCATCAACACGGCGCGGGGCGGCCTGGTCGAAGATCGGCATCTGTTGAATGCGCTCCAGAACCAGCGACTGGCGGGGGCCGGCCTGGATGTGTTCATGAGCGAATCCGATTCCGGTTACCAGTCCGTGACACAGGAACTCGCGTCGCTGCCCAATGTCATAGCGCAACCGCACTCCGGCGCGTCGACCCGGGAAGGTCTGGACCGTACCAACATGATTGCCGCGCGCTGTGTCGTTGCTGTTCTGAACGGTGAGAATCCGCCGTCGGAATGTGTCGTTGCCGACGGTCGAACTACAGTTACCCGGTGAGTCGTCCATGAGTGCCAACAAGCTGTCGATTCCCAGTGTTCAGCACCGCGTGTCCGCCGAGGAGTGGCAGGCCCGAGTCGATCTCGCCGCCTGCTATCGGCTGGTCGCGCGCTTCGGCTGGAGCGATCTGGTGTTCACGCACATCACCGCGCGCGTGCCGGGCACCGACAATCAGTTCCTGATCAATCCGTACGGCATGATGTTCGACGAAGTCACCGCGTCGTCGCTGGTCAAGATCGGCGTATCCGGGGAGAAGCTCGACGACTCGCCCTTTCCGGTCAATCCCGCCGGCTTCGTCATTCACTCCGCGGTGCATTCGGCGCGTCACGACGCGAAATGCGTCCTGCATGTCCACAGTCTGAACGGAGTGGCGGTCTCCGCTCAGCGCGATGGCGTGCTGCCGATCTCGCAGCAGTCGATGTTCGTTCTGTCGAGTCTGGCGTATCACGACTACGAAGGCGTGGCGTTGAACGACGAGGAGAAGCCGCGTCTGGTCGCCGATCTGGGCGATAAGACGTTCCTCATGTTGCGCAATCATGGCTTGTTGACCGTCGGTCTGACCATCGCCGACGCCTTCCTCGCGATGTATATCTTCGAAGCGGCCTGCACCATCCAGGTTCGCGCACAGGCTGGCGGCACTCCGTTGTCACCGATCCCTGCGAAGATGATTGCGGGCGCGCAAGCGCAGGCTGCGGTGGCGACGAAATCGCTGGGCGGGTTGTTGGCCTGGCCCGGGTTGCTTCGCATGCTGGATCGCATCGATCCTTCCTACGCGACCTGACGGCGCCGCGATCCTCATGTCGAGAACTTTGTACCAAAAGCTGGTCGACAGTCACTGCGTGCAACGGCTCGATGAAGAGCATGTCCTGCTGTATGCGGACCTGCACCTCATGAACGAGTACACCAGTCCGCAAGCGTTCGCCGGGCTGCGGCAGCGAGGCTTGCCGGTGCGCCGTCCCTGGCAGAACGTCGCGGTGGTCGATCACATCATTCCTACCCATCCGTTGAAACATCGGGTGATCGTGGATCCCGCGTCGGCGCTGCAAGCAAGCAACCTGGCGCGCAATTGTGAGCTCCACGGCATTCCTCTGTTCGATACCAACGATCCGTTGCAGGGGATCGAGCACGTCATCGCGCCCGAACTGGGCATGATCCGGCCCGGCATGGTGGTGTTGTGCGGTGACAGTCACACGACCACCTATGGCGCGCTGGGTGCGCTTGGCTTTGGCATCGGCACTTCAGAAGTGGAGCATGTCCTTGCGACGCAAACGCTCGTGCATCGAGTCGCGAGCAACATGCGCATTCGAGTCGATGGGCGATTGTCGGTAGGCTGCACGGCCAAGGATCTGGTCCTGCACATCATTGCGAACATCGGTGCGCAGGGCGCGCGGGGTTACGTGGTCGAGTTTGTGGGTGAGGGCATTGCTGCGCTGTCCGTCGAAGCCAGAATGACCATTTGCAATATGGCGGTGGAGGCGGGCGCTCGCGGGGCGCTGATCGCGCCCGATGACGTAGCTATCGAATACGTGTCGGCACGCGCACCTGATATGAAGCGGCATCTGCCACGAGCCATCGAACAGTGGCGCAAACTGCGCTCCGACGATGATGCCCGCTTCGATGTGGAGCTCTCGTTCGATGCGTGTGACGTCGGGCCGCGCGTGACTTGGGGGACCAGTCCGGATCAATCCGTTCCGATCGACGAGCGTGTGCCCGATCCAGCTCGAGCCGGAAGTCCGCAGCAGCGAGAGGCCGCAACCCGCGCGCTTCGATACATCGGACTCGAGGCGGGCGCGTCGCTGGACGGACTGGCGATCGATCGCGTATTCATCGGTTCGTGCACCAACGCACGGATTGAAGATTTGCGTGAAGTGGCCAAGATCGTCGGCGATCGCAAGGTGGATCCGCGCGTGCGCGCCATGATCGTGCCGGGTTCAGGTGCGGTTCGCGATCAGGCGGAGGCCGAGGGCATTGCCGCGCGATTGATCGCGGCCGGTTTCGAATGGCGCCAGCCGGGATGTTCCATGTGTCTTGCGATGAACGACGACGTACTGCGACCGGGTGAGCGCTGCGCGTCGACGACCAATCGCAATTTCGAAGGGCGACAGGGACGCGCCGGCCGCACTCATCTCATGAGTCCGGCGATGGCCGCCGCTGCCGCCATCGCGGGCTGTATCACCGACGTCCGCCGTTTGGAGTCATCGCATGTCCGCTGACACATCGATCGCGGGCGTCGCGGCGGCATTGCCAATCCCGAATCTCGACACCGATCAGATCATGCCAAAGCAGTTCCTGCGCGGCATCGACAAGGCGGGGCTGGATCGCGGGGTTCTCTACGATCTGCGCTTCGACGCCAACGGCGCGCCACGCAGTGATTTCGTTCTGAACCAACCCGAGTATGCCGGCTGCCGGATCCTGGTGGCCGAACAGAATTTCGGTTGCGGCTCCAGCCGGGAACACGCGGTCTGGGGACTGGTGCAGTTGGGTATTCGCGCGGTGATCGCGCCGAGCTTCGGCGAAATCTTCTACTCGAATGCGATGAACAACGGCCTGTTGCTGATCGTGGTCGCGCAATTGGATGTCGATCGATTCATGAACGACGTGCGCAATCCGGCGACCAACCGCATCGACATCGACGTGGCACGGTTACAGGTGCGCAGCCGAACGCACCTCGCGAAGTTCGCGATGTCCGCGCGGCATCGGCAGATGTTTCTGGACGGGCTGGATCTGGTCGGCGCCTCGCTGGCCAGCGTCGAGGCAATTGCAGCCTTCGAGCGCAAGCATTGGGAAGAGCAACCCTGGCTGCAATCCGTGGGAGCGATGGTTCGCGCGCGTGTTTGTTAGTTTTTTGATGCGCGTGCGATTGAAACAGCGGACAGGGCGCGTCCAACCGAAGATTTTGTGTCTCTGCTGTTTCGATCATGGAGAGCCCGGTCTTGAAATCCAATGTTTCCATCGTTTCGACTGTATTGAAATTCGCCGTGTCGCTGGCCGCTTTGACATCGGGCGAGGCGATCGCCGAGGAAGACTCATCGCGATGGGGGCTCGGCCTCGGCGCGGTCGCAAGCGACAACCCCTACGCCGGCCGGGGAGTGCGCTATACGCCTTTTCCATTGATTACCTATGAGAGCCCACGCCTGTTCTTCCAAGGCATCACTGGCGGCGTGCATCTGCTCGATACCCGCGCGCTCGAGATCGACCTGATCGTGGCGCCCAACTTCGATGGCATCGATGCCGACGATTTCGGCGCATCGAGACTCGCGCGCAACGGCATCGATCGCAGCCTGCTCGCCGATCGCAAGGACAGCGCGGATGCCGGTTTCGAGGTGGGCTTCAGCGGTCGATACGGCGAGCTGAAGTTCCAGGCGCTCGCCGATGTGCTCGGCGCCAGCGGCGGCTACGAGGCGAGCGTGTCATACGGCTACCCCGTCCAGTTGGGGCAAAGCATCGTGCTCACGCCCAGTCTCGGCGCGACCTGGTTGTCCGCCGACCGATCCGATTATTACTACGGCATCCTCGACGAAGAAGTCGCGCGCGGTGTGCGTGGCTATCGTCCCGGAACAGCGGTCATTCCGGAGGTGGGGCTGGATCTGCAATACGGTTTCGCCGATCGCTGGGTACTGATGAGCGGCCTGAAGTATCGCGCGTTGCCGGGCAAGCTCGAAGACAGCCCGCTGCTGGAGTCGGGGCAGTCGTTGCGTCTGTTCATCGGTGTGCTTCGAGCGTTTTGAGGGAGTGGACCCTGCGGGTCCTTGGGGCGAACGGCCGCAAGTTCCGCGGGGCCAAGCGCGATGTGAGATTGCCGACTCGAGGCCCGCTGTCGAATGGCGAGGCGGGCCGGTCCTGTGCAAAAAAAGATTTTCATGAGTGAGTTATCCTGAATATGCTGACTGGTGCGGTCTCGCGACGCTAATACACTGTTCCAGTCGTGGCATGATTCCGGGCAATGCTTCATCGAGTGGTCGCATGTCTGCTGGCGGTCTGGTTCGCGGGTTGCACGTACGCGGTGTCACCTGCGTCCTCTCGCGTCCCTTCGAAGCCCTGGCTCGGCATGCCCGATACCGCCAGCGGCAAGATCCCGCCGGTGCTGTCCCAGACGGGCGCATTGGCCGATTTGAGGCAACTCGAGCCTGCCAGAACGTTGCTTCCTTATGATCTGGTGCTCGCCTTCTGGTCCGATGGCGCACGGAAGACGCGGTTCGTGGCCATTCCCGAGGGCAAGGTAGGCTTCTCACCGGCCGGCGACTGGACGTTTCCCCCCGGTACGGTCTTCGTCAAAACGTTCGAACTGCCGACCGACGCGTCTCAGCCACACCTCGCGCGGCGACTGGAAACACGCCTGCTGGTGTTCGATCGGGCAGGCGGCGTTTACGGTGTCACCTACAAGTGGCGTCCGGATCTGAGTGACGCCGATCTGGTGCCCGAGGAGGGTTTGCACGAAGACATCACGATCCGCGACGCTGCCGGAACGCATGTTCAATCGTGGTACTACCCCAGCCGCAAGGATTGTCTCGAGTGTCACAACAGTCACACTTCAGGTGCGCTGGGGCCCAAGACGCGGCAGATGAATCGCGATCTACGCTACCAGGATGGGTCGAGCGAAAACCAGCTGCGTCACTGGAACCGGCTCGGTCTGTTCGATACGAAATTGAATGACCCCGACATCGCATCGTTCCCGACGCTGGCGCGACCGGACGACACGACTTGCAGCGTTGAGGACCGCGCGCGCTCCTGGCTCGACGCCAACTGCGCAAATTGTCATCGCCCCGGTGCCACCGTGGCGAATTTCGACGCGCGCTACCAGACGCCGTTGTCGGAGCAGCAGCTCATCGACGGTCCAGTATTGATCGATCAGAACATCGACCGTGCGCGTGTGATTTCGCCACACGATCCCTGGCGATCGGTCGCGCTGATGCGTATCGATACCAATGGCGAGATTCGGATGCCGCCGCTCGCGCGCAATGTCATCGATGCCCAAGGCGTGAATCTGATACGTCAGTGGATCGAGAGTCTGCCGGGCCGCGACGTGCTGCCGCCCCCGTCGATTTCACCGAGCGGCGGTAACTTCGAACATTCCCTGAGTGTGATGCTGACGAGTAGCGAACCGGGTGCCGAGATTCGCTACACACTGGATGGCAGCGTGCCGGGCCCGAAAGACGCCCGTTACGACGGGCCGATTCACATTGACGGCCCGGCCGTACTGCGAGCCCGTGTGTACAAGGAAGGATTCACACGCAGCGTCGTCGCACAGCAGATCTATGTGATCAGTCCTTAGCGCCGGTCTTCACGACCGCCAGCCCCCAGGGACTGTCGCCGGCTTTCACTTTGGCAATTTCGCGGTTGCTCGCGAGGTCCACGACCGACACGTCGTTGGAAGGGCCATTGGCGGAAAACAGATATTTGCCGTCCGGTGACAGCACGATGCCCCAGGGCCGTTTGCCCACGGCGATGTTGGCGAGCACTGCAAAGCTTTTGGCATCTATCACTGCGACCGTGCCACCGCGGCCCGTACTCGCGTATAGCTTGCTGCCGTCGGCGGAGGCACGCAGGCGCATCGGGCGCGAGCCTTTGGGCAGGGCAAACGTTTTGACGAGCTCGAGCTGAGCCGTATCGATGACGTAGAGATTGCCCGCCGATTCGGAAGGAACGACCGCCAGCTTGCCGCCCTCCAGGAACGCCACCGAGCGCGGCCGGGGACCGACCTTGACGTGACCTTTCACCTTGAACGTGGCGAGGTCGATGAAGAACACATCGCCGCCGGTCTCGCAGGTGACGACCAGGGTCTTGCCGTCGGGCGACACGGCCACGCCCTCGGGTTCCTGAGTCAGCGGGACGATGCTCTCGACCTTGCCGTTGGCGACATCGACGGCGCTGGCGGTCTTCACGTCCTCGTTGGAGACATACAGACGCCGGCCGTCCTGGCTGAGGTCGAACTCTTCGGGATCCGAGCCGACCGCGATCTTCTTGACCAGCTTGCGTGTCGCCACATCCACGACGCCGACGCCGTCTGCCGTTTTATCGGCATCCACGTCATCGTCGTCGTCATCCTTGTCTCGCTTGAATACCGGATTGCCCTGGGCATCCAGTTCCGGCGGGCCTTCGATGGGCGTACCACTGAGCGCGACGTAGACCGTCTTGCCGTCCGGGCTGGCATGAATTCCGCGCGGCCGTTTGCCGACCGGAAACGTTGCGACCGCTTTGAGGCTGGCGCCGTCGATGACCGTGACATCGCCGGAGCGCTCGTTGCTGACGTAGATCTGGTAGCTGTCCGCCGCCCGCGCCGGGGCGCTCATTGGCAGCAAGGCCGCCAGTGCAATGGCGAATAACATACGCTTGGATGTTTGTTTGGCTTCGCTCATGGCCACAACGTAGTCGCCTTGCTCTCGCATGGCAAGTCGGGTTGCCGAGCGGAATGTGAATGTCCGGGATCTGCTGGCATTTCTACACTCCTCGGCCGATGATGCCTTTCTCGAGCAACCGTGCTTTGCCGATTCTTCGTGAAATGCGGTTGTCAGCACTCGAACAGGAGGACGGCGATGTCGACCCGTATGTTTGCAGCGCTCGCGATGCTAGGTATTGCGACAACGGCCTTGGCTCACTCCACCGTCAAGAACACGGTTCCAGCCAACGAGGCGGTGCTGCCGGCGTCACCGCCGGCGGTGGTCATCAATTTCAACGAACCCGCTCGTCTGGTGTCGGTGAGCGTCGTGCACGCCGGCGCGCCGGAACGGAAGTTGACCTTCGCGCCCGAAGCCGAAGCCACATCGTTCACCACCGCTGTGCCGCAACTGGAACCCGGGCGCAATGAAATCAAATGGCGGGCGTTATCCAGGGACGGGCACCCGATCAGCGGCACGATCGTCCTCACCGTGCAGCCGGCGACAGGGGCCGCAAAGGCGCCTTGAGAGGTCTCCTTCGCGATGTGCCTACTGGTGCGGCGAGGTGTAGGTCGTGAGAACTGCGGTGACGACGAGCACCGCGCCGATGCAGGTGAGCTCCGCGCCAACCGTCGTGCGCAGCGAGCGAATGGCGCTCGCATCGCCTGCTGCCAGGCGCTTGGTGAGGCGAACTTTGTTATAACTTGCCAGCGCCAGAGCGAGCAGGGCCAGGAAGATCTTGAGGGCCAGCAATCGGCCGTAGCCCGACAGCCACGGATCGTTGGCGAACTCCACCAGCATTCCTATCAGCAGCAATCCGGCGATCACCAGTCCGCCAACCAGTCCGAAAGCGATGGCGCTGAATCGCATCACCAGCGCCGTGACCGCCGGGAATTCCATACGAATGCACGCATCCCGCAGGACCCACAGCGCGGTGAACCACCAAGCTGCGAACGATACATGCAGGAATGCAACGAGCCCTGAGGTGAGGCCCTCCGCGGCGGCATGACCATTGAAGGCGAATGATGCAGTGACGAGAGCGGCATTGCTGAGTTGTGTGCCGCGAGCGGTCTCGTCGCTCGGGTCGGTGATGAGAAGTAGTGCTGCACCAGTAATCTGCAAGCACATCGCGGCACCGACTCCGGACAGGAACACGGCCGAGAGCGTGACCGTATCGAATCCCGCGCCCAGTCGCAGGAACAAACATCCAACGTGAGCCAGCGCCGAGAAAATCGTGAGTGCGGCACCGGGGCGTACCAGTCGCGAGAGAAGATGGCTGCTGTTGGGTGGCGGCCGCAGCGTGGCCTGAGCGAAGACGGCGCCGGCACAGAGCAGAACTCCCGCATACAGCAGAGCTTTCAGTAGTGCGGCAAACGCCTCGAGCATGAACGGTACCCCCAGGCGACCGCTTCGGGGCTGTCGCAATCGCAGGGTACTCGCATGAGCTCCCGATCGCCTACAGTTTGGCCCGGACGCTCAGCCACGTGCCAAACGGCGGCCCGGCGCTATAGCCGGCGCCGCGGGGCCTGGAATTTCACACGCAGCCCTCGACAGGTGTAGAAATGTTCCTGAGCCGCTTGGGAAAGGCTCACGGCCGGGCGTGACACAGGTGACACCATCCGAAGGGAGGCGCGGCAATGAATTCAGGTCGTGGCGTGGACCGGCAGTTCTCCGGGGACAAAACGGCGCTGTGGCGAGACCTTGCTTGCGTGGCATTCGCGGTGCTCGCGGCAGTTTTGCTGTTCACGCACTTCGAATTCAACGAGTGGCTGTTTGCGCATACGCGCGCCTGGGAGTCGATGCAAGTCGACGAAGCCTTTCCCACGCTCATCGTGCTGGCGTCGTGTCTATGCTGGTTTGCGTGGCGAAGATATCGGGAGATGCTCGGCGAGCTCATCAAGCGGCGCGCCGCCGAACAGCGCCTGGAGTCGCTGCTGCTCGAGAATCGCCGCCTGGCGCAACAGTATCTGCGTGCCCAGGAAGCCGAGCGCAAGTCCATCGCCCGCGAATTGCACGACGAGCTCGGCCAGTATTTGAATGCGATCAAGACCGATGCGGTATCGATTCAGGCCCGGATGAGTGGACCGCCGGCGGTGGCGGTGGCCGCGATCATCCAGCACGCGGATCATCTGCATGCGGTGGTACGCGATCTGATCCGGGAACTGCGACCGATCGCTCTAGACGATCTCGGTCTGCAAGCGGCCCTGGAGCATTACCTGGATCATTGCCGGCAACGGCTGTCGCAGGTGCAGTTGAGCGTCACGTTGGATGGCGATCTCGACTCGCTCAGCGAGCCGCTCAATCTGGTCATCTACCGGCTCACACAGGAAGCGCTGACAAACGTGTCCCGTCATGCACGAGCCAGCCATGTCGCGGTTCGCGTGGTGCGTACCGAGCCGGGTGCCGGCGTTGCCGATGCCGTGGAGGTCAGTATCAGCGACGACGGCGAGGGGGCCGATCCAAACCAGACTCATCCCGGGCTGGGACTGATCGGCATGCGCGAACGCGTGGACATGCTCGGCGGGGAATGGAAGGTCATGACCGGCCACGGCCAGGGCTTCACGCTGTTCGCGCGTATTCCCGTCGGAGATCAGCAGAGCGTGATGGCAGGCGAAGCTGCGATGGATGTGCCGGCGAACTCGTGCTGATTACGGCGACGCTCGCATGGTTCGCAGAACAGGCTGGCCCCCACGAGCCCGGCTCAGCGCCTGATCCCTGGCGGCAACCAGCGCATCCAGCGCGGCGATCATGACCGGGCCCGGGCAATTCATATATTTGGCGGGAAACGATCCGAAGCTGCTCCGGGGCTCGAGCGTGCGGAGGGCGCGATGATGAACCAGCTTCTCCGCGCGGGTCGCGCCTCCCAAAGTGTCGCCGAGCAGGACGATGTCGGGCTCGGCGCCGATCAAAGACTCCAACGGCAGCACGCGATAGCCTTTCAACTGCGCCTGTGCCGCGATGTTCGTGAGGCCCGCGATGCTCATGAGCTGGTCGGTGATCGTTCCTTTGCCCGCGCTCAGTCCGGCGGCCTGATAGATGACGGCCCTCAATGGCTGGGCGCCCGGCGGCGGGCTGGCGTCCTCGATGGCTCGTTGGATGCGAGCGACCAACTCGCGGCCTCGCTCGGGTTCCTGGACGAGCTCGGCGAGCCGCTGCACCTGGGCAAGGCTGGCTTCGACGGTTCGCGGTATTTCGAAGAGCTCCAAGCGAACCCCGACGCGCCCCAGCGCGTTGCGGGTCAACATCGCTGTATGCCGGCTGGCCAACACCAGATCGGGTTTCAGCAGCACGATTTCTTCGGCGGACTCGCGGGTCGCGGGGAATTCCCTGGCGGCGTCTGCAATCGCCGAACGGTACGGATCGCTCGAATAGCGGCTCAGCGAAGCGATGCGCTCCTTGGGAACCAGTTCCAGCAGCATCGGATCGAGACAGGCATTGATGGATACGATTCGCATCGGCGCATCATTCGCCAGCGCCAGGGGCGCGGCGAGCGTCAGGAGCGCGAGTGCGAGCCAGCGCATGTTCATGTCGCGCCTTCGATGTCGGTGGTGGAGCGCACGACGCGAGCGATGTCTCGGCTGTTCAAATGGAAGTTCGCCTCAAGACTCAAACTGTCACGCTGTATCTTGGCCGCCGCTGCCTGAAAGATCGCGGCTCGATTCGACTGGTAGTAGCGCGCACAATCTTCGATCGTCTCCGCCGCGCACAGCGTGACGAATGCGCGCCGATGAATGAAACAATGGCCAGCATGATCCGGCGGCTGAAACGCCAGCGAGTCGACATCCGCGCGCCAGGTCATCTCGCTCAAGACTCGATGCCTCGCTGTGCCTCGACGCTGGCAGTCTGCCGCGAAGGGCGGTTGCCGAGATCGATGTACTGGGCCGCCCAACGCTCGGCCAGCGTCAGGCAGCCTCGCAATCGGACCCGGCTGCGTTCGCAATCGATGACGACGATGTTGTCCGCTGCGGTCGGGCGTGGCGGCGACTCGGTGCTTCGGCCATCGGTCAGCAGCCAGAGCCAGGTGTTTTGCTGAGATCGCGACTGCTTGGCCTGCGCGAGCAGCCTGGAAGCAGCGGCAATGCCGCGCGTTAGTGGAGTAGCGCCTCCGCCACGGACCGGTCTCAACCATTCCTCGGCATGGATCGATGTCGGCGGGCGCGCTCGCGTCGGGCCGACGAACACGCGGGCTTCAGCGCCAGCAAAGCCGATGATGGCGATATCCGCTTGCTGGTCGTACGCCATCTGGATGAGCTGCATCAGCATGCCTTTGGCAGCAGCGAGTTGTTGGGACAGGAGCATCGAGGCGGAACAATCGATCAGCAGACAATGCAAGGTTCGAATCTGTCTGGCGCCAGGACGGAACCGAAGATGCTCCCATCGCAGAGGCTCCGGGCCCTTGCTCGCCAGCGTGCGCACCCAGTGCACGCGCCGGCTGGCGCGCCTACGGATCGATGTGAGTTGTCGGGTGGCGGGCGCCATGCCAGTACGGCTCTTCGTGCCTCGCGGCCCGCTGCTCAGAAACTTTTTTTTTGAGCCGGAGGCTGAAGGGCAGGCGCCGCAAGGGCCGAGACCGGAGCGGGGGCCATCGCGCCCCATTTGGCATCGTCCGGCTTCGAGCGCGGTTGCTCCTGCGACTTCGACGGTCGCTGCGTCGACTGCGGTTGCTGCGATGTTCCCTTGCTCGATCGGTGATGAAGAGCGAGCGGCGCGACCTGCTTTACGTGCTCGATGGTGACCTGCGGATCGCGCTGCCAGGCAGCGAGGGCGCAAGCGGCACGAACGATCACGAGATCGGCACGCAAACCCTCGACGCCGGCGGCGAGACACAGCTCGCTCACCTCGGTGATCAACGCGTCACCCAGTGTGATCGAAGGCAGCGCTGCCCGCGCAGCCGCGATGGTGTCGCGTAGCCGGCTCTGCGATTCGGCGAAGCGATGACGGAACGCGTCGGGATCCAGATCGAACGCCAGCCGCGACTTCACGATATCCGCGCGCATCGCTGAATCGGTGCAGTCGGTGAGCGATAGTGCCAGACCGAACCGATCCTGCAGCTGTGGCCGCAGCTCGCCTTCGTCCGCATTCATCGTGCCGATGAGGGCGAAGCTGGCCGCATGCTTGTGCGAGACGCCGTCGCGCTCGATGAAGTTTACGCCGCTGGCGGCTACGTCAAGCAATTGATCGACGAGCACGTCGGGCAGCAGGTTCACTTCGTCGACATACAACACACCGCCGTGAGCCTTGGCCAGCAGTCCGGGGGAGAACGTCACTTTGCCGGACTGCAGGGCTGCGTCGACGCTGAGCGAGCCGATGAGCATTTCTTCAGTGGCGCCGAGCGGCAGCGTGACGAATGCGCCGCCGGGCAGCAGCTCGGCGAGCGCGCGGGCACTCGTGGACTTCGCCGTGCCACGCGGCCCGTCGATCAACAGACCGCCGATGCGAGGGTCGATGGCGATGAGTGTCAGCGCCAGCTGCAGCCGCGACTGTCCAACGATGGCGCAGAAAGGAAACACCGGGCGGATGGCGTCGCTCATGAAACAGTCTCCAGCTGCGCTTCGGCGTCGAGCAGGTGCCGGCGCAGGGTCGATTCGAACTCGCCGGGCGATTCCCACAGCTCGCGATCGATGGCTTCGAGCAATCGTTCGCAGATGTCGTGCATGGCGTTGGCGTTGTGACGCAGGATGAATTCGCGCGTGTCGACGTCGTTCACGAAGGCGTCGGCGACCAGCGCGTACTGATAGTCGCTGAGCACGTGCGCGGTGGCGTCGAAGGCGAACAGATAGTCGACGGTATCGGCGATCTCGAAGGCGCCCTTGTAACCATGGCGCTTCACGCCGGCGATCCATTTCGGATTCACCACGCGCGAGCGGATCACCCGGCCGATTTCTTCACGCAACGTGCGGATGCGTGGCGCTTCCGGATTGCTGTGGTCGGCGTGATAGGCGCTTGGCGCGGAGCCGCTCAGGTGACGCACGGCTGCGGCCATGCCGCCGTGAAACTGGTAGTAGTCGTTGGAGTCGAGCACGTCGTGCTCGCGGTTGTCCTGGTTCTGGACCACGAGCTGCATGGCCGACAACCGTTCGCTGAAGCGAGCCACTGCGGGCACACCTGCAACTCCGCGGCCGTACGCGTAACCGCCCCAGGTGCAATAGGCATCGCTCAAGTCGGCGTCGGTCGACCAGTTGCCGCTGTCGATCAGCGATTGCAGGCCCGCGCCGTAAGCGCCGGGCTTGGAGCCGAAGACCCGCCAACCTGCCTGCGCGCGAGCTGCGTCCCGGTCGGTGCCGGCCTCGATGAGTTTTTGAGTGTCTTTGAGAATGCGAGCGCGGATGAAATTGTCATGCTCGCTTTCCGGCAGTTCGGCGACGGCTTGCACGGCCGCATCGAACAGCTCGATGACGTTGGTGAAGGCGTCGCGAAAGAAACCCGAGACCCGCAATGTGACATCGATGCGCGGTCGGTCCAGGATCGAGACGGGCAGGATTTCGAAGTCCGCCACGCGATGGCTGCCCTGAGCCCACACGGGCCGAACCCCCATCAGCGCGAGCGCCTGAGCGATGTCGTCGCCGCCGGTGCGCATGGTCGCCGTGCCCCAGACGGACAAACCGATGGTGCGAGGGTAGTCGCCATGCTCTTGCAGATAGCGCTCGATCATTTGCGCCGCCGATGCAAAGCCGAGCCGCCATGCGGTGGGCGTTGGAACGGCGCGCGTATCGACGGAATAGAAATTCTTGCCCGTGGGCAATACGTCAGGTCGACCGCGAGAGGGCGCGCCGCTCGGACCGGAGCGAACGAAGCGGCCGTTCAAGCCATCGCGCAAGCCTTGCAGCTCGCTCGCGCCGCAATTGTCGAGCGACGGCTGCAGATGCGTTCGCAAGCGTTCCATGACCTGGAAGGTGCGAGGCAATTGGCCTTGAAGGTCGAGCGGTGTGGCATCGGTCTCAGGCGCGACCTGCTCAATCAACGTCGCAGCCAGTTTTTCGAGCCGCTCGCGGGTGTCGCCGTTGTGACGCCACGCGCTGTCGCTCGTCCGCATCAGCAGCTCCGGACGAGCCCCGGTCCATTCGCGAGTCCAGTCGGAGTCGAATGGATTGAATCCTTCCAAGCCCAGATCCGCCGATAGCGCGGCGAGCAGGCCGGCATTGCGACCCCTGCCGTCGCCCACGGCAAATCGGGCCAGCGCCAGTAACGTGTCGCGCCGCTGAGTGCCGTGAGGCGAGCAGCCGAAGATATGGAGGCCATCGCGAATCTGCGATTCCTTCAGATCGCACAAGTAGGCATCGGTCCGGACGAGCAGGGCGCGCTCGGCCTCTGCATTCTCCGGTCGGCCGATGCCCAGATCCTGGTGCAGATTCTGTGAGATGACATTCGCGAGGATCGTCGATCGCAGCATATCCGCACGGCGCGGATCGATGACCAGTGCTTCGTAGTATTCGTCGACCTGTCGCTCGAGGTCCTGCAACGGACCATAGGTCTCGGCGCGAGTGAGCGGCGGCATCAGATGATCGACGATCACCGCTTGCGAACGACGCTTCGCCTGACTGCCTTCGCCGGGATCGTTGACGATGAACGGATACAAGTGCGGCATCGGGCCGAGCAGCACATCCGGCCAGCAGCTGTTGCCGAGCGCGACGCTCTTACCGGGCAGCCATTCGAGATTGCCGTGTTTGCCGACGTGCACGATGGCATCGCACTCGAAGCCATGGCGCAGCCAGAAATAGCAGGCGAGATAGTGATGCGGCGGGACCAGGTCCGGACTGTGATAGGTCGAGTGCGGATCGATCTCATAACCACGGGCGGGTTGCAGGCCGATGAAGATCTTGTGCAGCCGCAGGCCGGAGATCATGAATCGGCCCTCCCGAAGCATGGGATCGGTCGAAGCATCGCCCCAACGTTCGGTCACCGCGCGTTGGTTTTCGGTCGGCAGCTGTGCGAACCAGGAGAGATAGTCGTCGAGCGCGACACTCTGAAAGGCCCAACGCGCGCTCCAGCTCGCTGGATCGTTGGTCACGCCGTCGCGGAACCGAGCGAGCAATTGCTCGCCATCGTCGGGAATATCTGCGAGGTCGTAGCCTTGAGATTGCAGGTCGCGCAGGATCGCGATGACCGAGGCCGGCGTGTCGAGACCCACGCCATTGCCGATGCGTCCTTCCCGAGAGGGATAGTTCGCCATGATCAGCGCGACCCTCTTTTTTTCGTTCGCAAGCTGTCGCAACCGGCACCAGCGTCGGCTCAGCTCGACGACGAACTCGACGCGCTCGAGATCCGGTTGATACTTCGAGAGCTCGTACTGAGTTCGTTCGCAACGATAGGCGGCGCCTTTGAAACTGATGGCGCGAGTGACGATACGGCCGTCCACTTCAGGCAGCGCCACTTGCATGGCGATGTCACGGGGGCTGAGGCCGTGATCGTTCGCCTGCCAGTCCTCGCGATTGCCGCCGCTGAGCACGACTTGCAGCACTGGAATGGTGCCGGCCAGCGGAGCGGGTTCTGGATCATCCAACGCAGCAGTGGCGAACGCGGTTGTATTCAGGATGAGCGCGACGTCGTGCTCGAAACATAGCGTGCGCAATACCTGCAAGCACAGCGGGTCCTTGAGCGAGTTCAGCGCAAGCGGCAGAGGATTCAAGCCGGCGCGTTGCATCGATGCGATCAAGACATCGAAGGCCTCGGTATTGCCGGCCGATAGATGCGAGCGATAAAAGACGACTGCGACGACCGGAGCGCCTGCGACCCACCGCGCGCGCCACGCGTCGATCCCTGCCGCTGCATGATCGGGAACGTAGACGAGCGCTTCCGGGAACGGGCGGGGCGGGCGCGGCTGCTGCTGCCAGCCGAGAAAGTCGTGTCCCAGGCTCACAAAGAACTCGACCGCGTTCTCCGGTCCGCTCTCGCGCAGATAGCGCAACAACTGTTCGCACTGCTGCCAGGGAACGGTGCTCTTGCTGGTCAGATTCGGGTCTTCGGTACGATCGCCCGAGAACAACACCAACGTTTGCGGGCGCTCTTTCGACAGAGTCACCAGACGTTCGAGGCCGTAAGCCCAATAGGACTCGCCGCCGACATGGTCGACGACGACTACGCGCGCGTGCTGTAGCACTTCGTCGACATACAAATCGACCGATGCCGGCGCCCGCAGATGCATGAGGTTACAAATGCGGATCGACGGAAAGCCATTCGGCAAGCGCCGGGCGGCCGCGGCCAACAACGACAGTGTCGTATCGGCCGCGCTCAGAATGACGATGTCCGCAGGCTCTTGCTCGATGCGAACGGTGACCGTCGCATCGGTATATCCACCAGCCTTGGCAGATAACAGATGCATCAGCTGGCGAGCGCGACGTCCGCGACGGCAGTATCGAGCGCGGTGGCGTCCAGATCTTCGCCAATGAACACCAGCGTGGTACGACGCTCCTCGTCGTCGCGCCAGCGACGATCGAAGTAGGTGTCGAAGCGACGACCGACGCCCTGGATCACCAGCCGCATCGGCTTGCCGGGCACGGCAGCGAATCCTTTGATCCGATAGATCTGATGATGCTCGGCCAGCCGTTTGAGCCGGGTCACGAGCTGTTCGGGATCGACTGTGCCGAGGCGCACGACGACCGAATCGAACGCGTCATGGTCATGATCGTGCTCGCCGTTCTCGTCCGTGTGGCCGCTGTGATGATCCGGACGCAGATGAATGGTTTCTTCGGCGGCGGCGCCGACGCCGAGCAACACGTTCAGGTCGACCCGGCCGCTCTGGGAACGGACGATCTTCACCGTCGGCGGGATTTCTTCACGAATGATCGAGTCGACGGCCGCGCCTTGATCGGCCGTCATCAGATCCGACTTGGACACGACGACCAGATCGGCGGACATCAGCTGATCCTCGAACAGCTCGTGCAACGGCGATTCATGATCCAGGTTCGGATCGGCGCGCCGCTGCTGGTCCACGGCCGCGGGGCTCTCGGCGAACTGACCGGCGGCGGTTGCGGGGCCATCGACGACGGTCACGACCGCGTCCACCGTGAACGCGTTCTTGATCGTCGGCCAGTTGAACGCCTGCACCAGCGGCTTGGGCAATGCCAGTCCCGAGGTTTCGATCAGCAGGTGATCGATCTCGGCGCGCCGTTCGGCCAGCTGCTGCATGACCGGCAGAAATTCTTCCTGCACCGTGCAGCACAGGCAGCCATTCGACAGCTCATACAGCGTGCCGGCACGCTCGCGCTCCTCGCAGCCGATATCGCAGCCCTTGAGAATTTCGCGGTCGATGCCGAGCTCGCCGAATTCGTTGATGATGACGGCCAGGCGCTTGCCGTGCTCCATCTGCAAGACATTCCGTAGCAGCGTGGTTTTGCCGCTGCCGAGGAAGCCGGTGACGATGGTGACGGGAATGCGCGTGGCGCTGGCGGATTGTGACATGGCGCGTCCGGTTCGAATCAGGGAGGAGTGCGGGCGATGAAATGGCCCTTGATGGCCTGAGGCCAGGATCGATAAGGGACTTGCCCGGTGTCGGACTGCCGATACAGATCCACGTAGGTGAGCACGGTCGCCGCGCTCGCCGCGTCCGGCGGGAAGTCGCCGATCAGATAGCCAAACTTTCCGGCGGAGCGAATGTGCACGGTGCAATGACGTGAGCACGCCATCAAACACGAGACGCGACGGAGCTGGACGCCTGCCATGGGCGCGTCACTCAGTTGACGTTCGAGATGCTCGGCAAGCTGCACGCCGCCGCTGCGGCCTTCGCATTCGCGCTGGTCCGGCCGATAGCGGCAGGTGTCGCAGACAAAGAGCTCGATCGCAGCCTCGACAGCCACCGGTTCGCGCTCCGTGGAGCGATCAGGCCTCGCTGAGCCGTCCATGCGACGACGTCAGTTTGTGAAACGCGAGACTCGATGCCGCGCCGAGAAAGATCCAGAAGGCGGCATTCGCGAAGGTGGTCGCAAGCTGAAAGCGATGTTGCAATTCTTCCGGTGCCAGCGCGGCGTGCACTTCGGGTGTCGGTGCGACGATGAGAACGTGCGGCGCAATTGCCAGCACGACAGCCGCGGCCGCCTTGACCCACGAAAACGGGCTGGAGAACACCAGCAGCAGCGCGCCGCCGGTGAGCAGCGCGGTCATGGCCCACCACAGTTGGCGTTCCTGCACTGGAGCTGCGACGGTGCCCGGCAATTCCGGAGGCAGGCCGAGCGACGGGGCTGCGAAGAAAACGATGAAGCCGGCGACGCCGAAGGCCACGCCACTCCAGAGTCCACCCGGCTGACGCCACAATGAATACACGCCGATGAGCACCAGGCCATAACCCAATCCCATCACGAGATTGGCCGCGAGCGTGAAGCTCGTGCGCTCCCATCCATTGGCAGGCTCCCACTCCTCGGCGTCGCCATGATCGTGCTCATGATCATGCGACTCGGCACCGTGCGGTGGAGCTGCGCCCGCCGATTCGTAGGTCTCGGCTTCCAGGATCAACGGCGTGACCCACATCGCTTGCACGACAGTGAGCAGCAGCGCGGCGACCAGCCCGGAAAGAGCCGCCGCTAGCAGGGTGTCTCGTAGCATGGCGAATCAGTGGCAGGGAAAAGCGGCGCCGTGGCGAGTGTCGTGAGCTGCGTTGTGAACCGCAGCCATCGGCGCGAAGCCCACGAAATACAGGCAGAACAAGCCGGCAAACAACGACACCAGGCCCACGACCTTGCGCTGAGCCAGCGACCGGGTGGCCTGTTGACCGACGGCGGGAGAGGCAAAGAGATCTTTGGAAGCCATGAAGCGCTCCGAACGACAGAACCAGCCAAGTCGACTGAATCTTCGGAGGCGGGGAGATCGGATAGGCGAAGTGCGCGGGATGCAGACGCCGGCCGACGCCTGCCCACCGCAGATCAGTGCCAATGCATGAGGCCGGTCTCCGGACTCGCGAGTATGGATTCGAATCGCCTTCCCACCCGGCGGCCGGGCAGTGGCATCGTGATTCGCATCGACTCGCTTACCGTTGCGGGGGCAGCGCCAGAATGGCCCTCGATGGACGTCACTGGCTTCCCGTTTCACCGTCGGGGTCGAAGACCCCGGACGGCACCTCAGCGACCAAAATGATACCGACCCGCGGGCGGGACGGTCAATCAAAGTACCGGCCGGGCGCGATGAAAACTCTTTATGCCCGGCATAACGTGGCGTCGCGCGGATTCGGAACAGAGCGCGCATTGCCGCGGCCCCGACGGCAACTTTATCTTTCCTCCCGCCAGCGGTGTCCGCCCTCAACGAGCGGACTTAATAGGGAATCCGGTGCGGGTTGTTATATGAACCCAATGCCGGAACTGCCCCGCAGCGGTATTCAGGAACGACCGTGGTCATGGCACTGGGCGCAAGCGCCTGGGAAGCGACCGCCACTAGATCGAATCATGCTCGCGATGATTTCCGCCTGAGAGTCCGAAGACCTGCCCTGGCCGTCGCGTAACAACCATTGCGCGATGTCGGCTGTCGGGCTCTCGAGGGGTGGAGCTGGCGGGTCTTGCTCGCGGATACGTTCTTTCCGCCGGCACTCCGTCGCATCCTCGCTTTGGTCCGATCCTGCTCGCGGGATTCACCATGGCTCGCGGCGCCCGGGATGTGACGGCGATGGAAATGTCGAAGTGGTTCGACACCAATTATCACTATCTGGTGCCGGAGTTCGCGGCCAATCAAACATTCAAACTGTCGTCGTCCAAGGTATTCGACGAATACTCGCAGGCGCGGGCGCTCGGGATTCAAACGCGTCCGGTGCTGGTAGGACCGCTGACGTATGTTTCCTTGGGGAAGAAGCGCGCGGACGCGGCTTACTGCCGGAGCACACGGATTTCGAAACTCGTGCCCGTCTACATCGAGGCATTGCGAAAGTTGCACAGCCTGGGCGGCGGTGTGGGCAATATCACCTGGCTCGCGGATGCGAGTCTCGCGGCAACCCCGAGGACCTCGGCGCTTCCTGACTCATCAACGTGCCCTCGAGCATCGGCTCGAGCATCGGTTCCAAGTTCGCCGCCTGGCGCGCGGCGAACGCCGTGGTCATGTGATTCGCATCCCGATAAACGAGGATGCCTGAACGCATGCTCGGACAGGTCGTGTCATCGCAGAACTGGGCCGACAGATCGCCGAAGCGGGCCCCCATCGAGGTGGCCACGGCGCGCTCGAGCGGCGATATCGCGGGGTCGAGTGCGTCGATCCGAGGCGTGTCGCAGTTCGACTCGGATAGCCCGCGCCAGCGCGAACGTGCGATGCATGTACCGACGTTTCTTCCGGGGGACGGGCTGTCGCGCAAGAGCAGGATGGAGGCATTCGTTTCTCGCAGTCGACTCAACGTCCTGCGCAAGCCGGCTTCCCAGGCGTCGTGCGTGACGGCGTGCTTGCCGCGAGCGCTCCACGGGCCACGGACGTAGCCGCTCGAGTATTGAGAGACGATCACCATGGTGGGCTGCAACTGGCGAATCTCCTCAATGGCCCGCGCGCGCCATTCGGCACATTCCGGCCAGTCTCGACGCAGCCGAGGGCTGTAGGAGGGGATGTCCGAGACTGCGCAAGAGGCCTTCAGAACGGTGACCAAGCGCCAGCCGCGCGCGCTCGCTAAAGAGGCGAGTGGGGTGGACCACTGATCGGCGTGCGAATCCCCGAACAGCACCACGGTCTTGGCGGCATCGCTCGCGCCAAAGATGCATTTCACGGGCGCCACGTCGGTGAAGCCGATCAAACAATTCCGGCCGCTG